>CAWHEX010000001.1:0-181227 GCA_963828625.1 uncultured Alphaproteobacteria bacterium
GCCAGCGTGTTACGGATGTACGCGCCGACATTGACGTGATCGATGTCGAGCAGCGGCAGTTCCTTGTAGCCCGCCTCGTTGAGGACCTTGAGATTCTTCTCGGTGATCTCCTCGCCGGCCTCGACATGGATCTCGCCGGTCTTCGGGTTGACGAGGTCCTCGCCGATGTAGTGGCCGATCAGTTCCTCATCGGTGACGCGCAGCGCCTTGAGGCCCTTCTCGGCGAGTTGGCGCGCCTGGCGAACGGTGAGCTTCTTGCCGGCCTCGACCACTACCTTGCCGCTGTCGGCGTCGACCAGATCGTTGACCGCCTTGTAACCGCGCATGCGCGTTGCATCGAACGGCACGCGCCAGCCTTCCTTCGCGCGCTTGTAGACAACCTGACGATAGAAAGTGCGCAGCACCTCCTCGCCGTCCATGCCGAGCGCGAACAGAAGCGACGTCACCGGAATCTTGCGGCGGCGGTCGATGCGGGCGTGGACGATGTCCTTCGCGTCGAACTCGATATCCAGCCACGAGCCGCGGTACGGAATGATGCGGGCGGCAAACAGGAGTTTGCCTGAGGAGTGCGTCTTGCCCTTGTCGTGATCGAAGAACACGCCGGGCGAGCGATGCATCTGCGAGACGATGACGCGCTCAGTGCCGTTCACGATGAACGTGCCGTTGTTCGTCATGAGCGGAATGTCGCCCATGTAGACGTCTTGTTCCTTGATGTCCTTGACCGACTTCGCGCCGGTCTCTTCGTCGATATCGAACACGATGAGGCGCAGCGTCACCTTGAGCGGCGCCGCATACGTCATGCCGCGCTGGCGGCACTCATCGACGTCATACTTCGGCGGCTCGAACTCGTACTTGACGAATTCGAGCATCGAGGTCGACGAGAAGTCCGAAATCGGGAACACGGACTTGAACACGGTCTGCAGGCCCTCGTCGGGCCGGCCGCCCGGGGGCTCGTAGATCTGCAGGAATTGGTCATAGGACGCCTTCTGAACCTCGATGAGGTTCGGCATCTCTGCGACTTCCTGAATTTTTCCGAAAAACTTACGAACGCGCTTGCGACCAATAAAAGTCTGCGCAGTAGCCATGAGGTCTTTTCTCCGTCGAACCGGCTTTTAGCGCGGACGACTCTCCGGATGGTCGCCATCCAATCGCGACCGTCCGGACAGGCGTCAGGCGCCATATTCAAATCGCGATCCGGCTCTCGCCTTTCCGAATCGCGCGGCGTGTCCCGCCGCTTGGCATCCAATGTGGTGAAACCGGGATATAAGTACCCGATTCTCCCACACAATCCTCATCCCGCCACGTCCCGGCGGGAATTTCGCTTCTCGTCATGACCGGGCTCGGCCCGGCCATCCGCCTGTCGAGATCCCCGGGTCTCGCGCTTTCGGCGCTCGCCCGGGGATTTCCTTGAGTAACCTTGGGCTACTTCAACTCAACCTTCGCGCCAGCTTTTTCGAGCTGGGCCTTGACCTTCTCCGCCTCTTCCTTGTTCACGCCTTCCTTGACGGGCTTCGGCGCGCCTTCGACCAGGTCCTTGGCTTCCTTCAGCCCGAGGCCGGTGAGCGCACGGACCTCCTTGATGACCTCGATCTTCTTCTCGCCGGCGGCGGCGAGGACGACGGTGAACTCCGTCTTCTCTTCAACAACAGCAGCAGCAGCAGCAGGACCGGCGACCGCGACGGCGGCAGCGGCGGACACGCCCCACTTCTCTTCCAGCATCTTTGCGAGGTCTGCGGCTTCCAGCACGGTGAGTTTTGAAAGCTCGTCTACGATCTTGCTCAGGTCAGCCATGTCTCAAGTTCCTTATATTCGGTTCGAACCAATAGTTTATGCGGGAAGCCTCACGCGGCTTCGCTCTTCGAGGCATAGGCCTGGATCACACGCGCAAGCTTTCCAGCCGGCGCGTTCGTGAGCTGCGCGATCTTGGTGGCCGGAGCCACCAGCAAGCCGATGAGCTTGGCGCGCAGTTCGTCGAGCGACGGCAGCGAGGCGAGCGCCTTGACGCCGTTCGGATCCAGGGCGGTCTTGCCCATCGCGCCGCCGAGAATCACGAACTTCTCGTGTCCCTTGGCGAAGTCGGTGGCGACCTTGGGCGCCGCGATCACATCGCTCGAATAAGCGATGACCGTCGGGCCCTTGAGCAAGGGTCCGATGGATGCGACGTCCGTGCCCTCGAGAGCGATCCTGGCGAGACGGTTTTTCGCGACCTTCACGGAGGCACCAGCGGCCCGCATCTGCTTGCGCAGTGCCTGCATCTGGGCGACCGTAAGACCGGAATAGTGAGCGACAACGACGACGTTCGTGGCCTTGAAGACCCCGTTCAACGTCTCGATGGCCGCTTTCTTTTCCGCTCGATCCACGTCGGGACTCTCTTCGGTTGGCGGCAAGACTTCCTTGCGGAAACCGGGCCGCCGGGTTGCACCAGCCGTCCAGATGGCTTCGGTGCACGCACCGATCCGGCGGGACGACGACGAAAGCCTGTCCGCCGGACGATTGAGCAGCCTCGCTCGCACGCCAGTGCAAAGGTTCGAACCGATCAGCCGGCCCGAGGGGCCGAATAATCCGTCTTCACCCGTCTATGCAGGCCGGTCGTTTAAGCCGGCAGCCGGCGCCTGCAGTCTCGGACAGGACGCTTCGCAAAAAACCGGCAGTCTTCCCTCTTCCGTTTCTGAATCCGCGAGGATGCCGAAAAGGAATGAGGTCCTGACCACCCTGCTTTTGGTGAAGCGCACAAAGGCGTGCCGCCAATTGGACCGGCACGCCCCGACGGGCGCTGTCTAGACCTTTTGCCGAGCGTTGCCAAGGGGGCTTGTCAACGGCCCTGCCCGGTCTTTTGGAACTTAAGGGGTCCTGATCCCCTGCTCAGCCCCGAGTTTAGAACTTCCAGCTGAACTTGCCCTTGCCGGCGTGGTCCTGGACGTTGCGGGCGAGCTGGCCGACGTAGGAGACGCCGATGGTCGCGCTGCGGCCGATGGCGAGGTCGAGGCCCGCTTCACCCAGGATGGCGTCACGCGCGATCGGCGCACCGGCCACGACGAACGGCACCGGCGCCGCGATGAAGGCGAGCCGCCCGTCCGGCGTGACGTCGTTGAACGCATGCTGCCATGACACCGAGCCGCGCGGCACCAGCATCATGTCGTTGCCGACCGGGATCATCGAGGCGGCGCGCACACCGAGGTTCGAGTAGCCGACCTCGAAGGAGTTGGCCGCGCCATTAAGTCCGGCGACCAGTGCGCGCTCGGTGAACCCGTCGGTGCGCAGGTTCACCCATGCGCCACCCGCGAACGGCTCGACCGCCATGTTGCCGAGCGCGAAGCCATAGCCGGCTTCGCCGAACACCTGCGCGGTGCGCCCGTTGTAGCTCGCCGTCGCATTGTCGGCGAAGCCCGGGAACACGATGTTGCGGCTGGTCTCGATCGAATGCCACGCGAAGTCGCCGCCGGCACGCAGGTTGAGCGCGCCGAAGCTCCAGCCGCCGTAACCCGCGACGTGGCCGGTCTCGACGTTCGCGCTGCCGCGTCCATCGAGATTGTTGCGCGAACCGGTGTAGCCCGCCGCGATGCCGATGCGGCCATCGGCGCCGACGCGCGTGTCCAACCCTGAGAAGAAGCCCGCAAGGTCGCGCCGCACGTTGGTGGCGTTGCCGTCGCCATTGAAGCGGCCGCGTGCGCCAAAACCCTGCGCCCAGTAGACGACGTCATAGCCGGGGCTGCATCGGCGGCGCCTTGGTGACGATCGGCGACTTGCCATAGGCGAGCGCGGTTTCGATCGCGTCGCTTCCATCGGCGGCGAACGCCTGCGGGCCGCCCGCCGTGAGCGAGGCCATCTGCGTGTTGCCGCCATACGAGGCCTGACGTAGCCGCCCGAGAATGGCCGAGCGCGCATAAAGGCCTTCGTCAACAAGCACGCCTTGCACGGACGCGTGCGCTTCGCCCGAGAGGGCGTCGAAGGCCTGCAACGCGCCCGGCACGGTCTGCACGAGCAGCGCGAGCGCGATCGGATTGGACAGCGACGCGCCGTCGAGCGCGCCCGCGACTGCGCGCTGGTTGAAGGTCTGCGCCACCGACGAGAACAGTGCCGGCCCCGGTCCGGGTCCGGGGCCAGGCCCGGGTCCCGGCGCCGGCGTGTTCACGGTCAGAACGAGATCGACCTCGTTCGCCTGGTACTGGAGGCTCGCCGTCAGGAAGGCGAGATTGCTGGTCACACCTGCAAACGTGCCGGTCACGCCGCCGACCGCCGTGAGGATCGGGTAGACGGTGGACGGGTTGTAGCTGCCGTTGACGGCAAGCACCTGCACGGTGCCGCCGTTGATCGTCGCGGTGCCGGTCGCGGCGATCTTGTCGGACTGGCCGGCCGCATTCGCCTCGACCTGGAAGGTCGAGTTCGCCGCGATCGTCACGTTGCCGCTGACGTTGAGCGTGCCGATCGAGTTACCGGGCGCGACCGTGGCGCCGCCGTTCAGGCCAAGGCCACCGATCGTGCCGGTGCCCATCAGGGTGGCGCCCGAATTGGCGTTGACCGTGCTGCCGCCGATCGAACCGTTCACCACAAGGGTGCCGGCGTTGATGTTGGTTGTGCCCAGATAGGTCGCGGCGCTGTTGCCCGTCAGCGTGAGCGTGCCGGCGCCGACCTTGGTCAATCCGCCGCTGGCCAGGCTGGTGAACGTGCCGGCATAGGTCGTGCTGGTCGCGTCGCCCGCCGTCAGGGTCCCGTTGCTCATCAGGATCGATCCCGACGCATTGCCGGAAAGCGAAGCCACTGTCTGCGCCAGACCGGCCATGTCGAGCACGGCGGCGGACGCACCGGTACCAACCGTCAGCGCGGTCGTGACCGGAAGCGTATTCACCACAGCGAGACCGGCCTGAAGCGTGCCGCCCTTGATGGTGGTCGGGCCGTTGTAGGTTTGACCGACCGCGAGCCTGACCGACCCGACGCCGTCCTTCGAGAGCCCGCCCGTGCCGGTGATCGACCCCAGATAGGTGCCGGCACCGGCCTGATTGAATTCGAGTGTCGCCGCGTTGCTGAGCGCGATGTTGCCCTGGATGCTGCCGGTGCCGATGGCGGCCGTGCCGGTCAGCGTGCCGCCGCTGACAGCCCAGTTCTGCGCGCCGAAGCCGGTGAGCGTCCAGTTGCTGGTGCCGGATTTGTTGAAGGTCGTGAATTCTCTGATACTGCTGCGAGCCTCCGGTATCGATGTTGCTCGTATTGAAGCTGGCATTGGCGCTGCCGCCCAGTTCGAGCACGTTGTTCGAACCACCGAACCCACCGCCGATCACATTGCCGGTGATGCTGGAGCCGGCACGCAGTTCGAGCTTGTTGTTGTTGCCATCGAAAATGACGGCGGCGCCGACGGACGAGGTGATCGTCCCCGCGTTGATCAACGTCGAGTTCTGCGCTCCGCTGGCGGCGCCGATACCCATGTTGCTGCCCTGGATCGTGCCAAGGTTGGTGAAGTTGAGGCCGCTGTTCGACTGCGAGACGGCGCCGATCAGCGTCGTCGCGCCGCCAATCACGCCTCCTACGCCGTTCGTGCCGCTCAGCGCGTTGGCGAGGATGCCTTCCTGACCACCCGTGATGGTTCCGGTGTTGCTGGTCAGCACCACATTCGAATTCGGCATAAAGATGCCGTAGGTATTTGCGCCGGCGCCCGAGATCGTGCCGCTGTTGGTGATCGTGAGCACATTGGCGCCGCCGCCGCCGCTGATCGCGTTGGAACTGTTGAGGCTGGTGCCCGAGATTGTGCCGGTGTTGTTGATCGAGAGCGTCGCCCCCGTTCCGCTCGTCTGCCACAAGATCGCCTGGGCGCTGCCGCCCGAAATCGTGCCGCCGTTGTTGTTGTTGATCTGGCTCGCGCCGTTCTGCATCGTGATCGCGGTGTTGTTGGTCGACACCACGCTGCTGCCGGCGGCCAGAATGTTGAGAATGTTGCCGTCGCGCACATTGACCGCGTCGCCGGCTCCGTTCGTGATCGTGGCGCCCGACTGCACGTTGATCGTGAGGTTGTCCTGCGTGCCGTTGCCGAAGCTGGCCGTCGCGCCGCTGCACGTCACAGTCGGTGAGCCGGAGCACACTGCGAGCGCTGGCGATGCCGGCGCGACTATTGCTGCGAGACCGCCGAGCATCGTGCTCGACAGCAATTTCGCGATCAGCGGTTTGCCGTTACCGCGCTCAGACATGCAACGCCCCCTGCCGTCCGTCAGAACCGTGCCGCGCCATTCCTCTTTGCGGGAATGGACCGTGCATGAACGCGAGTCACACAACTCGACGATCGGTCGCCCCACGATGCGCAAACCTAGGGCTTGGACGGCAGCTGGAGTCGTTTGAATTGTCGTTACGTCAGCGAAAGCCACGCGATGTGACTTTTCCACCTCACGTCACACCAGTTTCCAGTGCCGCCTTGTACGCGCACTGCGTGTGGCGGTGCCTGCCGGCGGCGTGAATCGCCCAACGCAAAACGGGCCCGCGAGTGGCGGGCCCGTTTTGATCTTGGGAAGTGCCGTGCGGCGATCAGGCCGTCCCGGTGCTCGCACCCAGCGTCGACGCATCGATCTTCACACCCGGCCCCATCGTGGACGAGATTGCCACGCGGTTGATGTAGTGGCCCTTGGAGCCCGGCGGCTTCGCTTTCTGAACTGCGTCCGCGAAGGCCTTGATGTTGGCCACCAATTGCTCGGCGGAGAACGAGGCCTTGCCGACGCCGGCCTGCACGATACCGGCCTTTTCGACGCGGAACTCGACCGAGCCGCCCTTCGCACCCCGGACTGCCGCGGCGACGTCCATCGTCACCGTGCCGACCTTCGGGTTCGGCATCATGCCGCGCGGACCGAGCACCTTGCCGAGCCGGCCGACGAGCGGCATCAGGTCGGGCGTGGCGATCACGCGGTCGAAGTCGATCTTGCCGCCCTGCACTTCGGTGACGAGTTCTTCCGCACCGACGATGTCGGCACCCGCCGCCTTCGCCTCATCGGCCTTGGCGCCGCGCGCGAACACCGCGACGCGCTGC
Organism: uncultured Alphaproteobacteria bacterium; assembly: GCA_963828625.1. Taxonomy (GTDB): domain Bacteria; phylum Pseudomonadota; class Alphaproteobacteria; order Rhizobiales; family Xanthobacteraceae; genus PALSA-894. The sequence continues at coordinate 7,004 of CAWHEX010000001.1, forward strand.
GAGCGTCCCGTGCCGTTCGGCAGACTGACCACGCCGCGTACCATCTGGTCGGCATGGCGCGGATCGACGCCGAGGTTCATCGCGATCTCGACGGTCTCGTCGAACTTCGACTTCGCGCGTTCCTTGACGAGCTTCACGGCGTCTTCGAGCGAATAGGACTTCGCGGGATCGACACCCTCGCGCGCCTTGGTGATGCGTTTGCCTTTTGCCATGACTATGCCCCCACCTCGATGCCCATCGAACGCGCCGATCCTTCGACCATGCGCATCGCGGCTTCCACCGTCCCGCAGTTGAGATCGGCCATCTTCTTCTCGGCGATCTCCTTCACTTGCGCCTTGGTGATCGAGCCGGCCTTGTCGCGGCCCGGAGCCTTCGAACCGCTTTCGAGCTTGGCAGCCTTCTTGATGAAGTAGGACACCGGCGGCGTCCTCATCTCGAAGGTGAACGACTTGTCCTGGTAGATCGTGATGACCACCGGGATCGGCGAACCCTTCTCCATCTGCGAGGTCTTCGCGTTGAAGTCCTTGCAGAACGCCATGATGTTGAGGCCGCGCTGACCGAGCGCGGGTCCGATCGGCGGGGACGGGTTGGCCGCTCCCGCCGGAACCTGAAGTTTCAGGAATCCAGCTACTTTCTTCGCCATCTCTCTTCCTTTCAGTGGTACGGATCTTGACGGCTGGCGGCCGCCTCACCTCCCACGTTCCGCATCAGGCGCTTCGCGCCTGATGTTCACCCGTTGCGCCAAACCACCAGGCTCGTTCCGCGGACATGCCGCAGGCCGAGATGACGGCTTGCCTCGATCTCCTCGAGTGCGCGGGTGACGCCGTCCCATACACCGTAATCGTGCCAAATGACCATCCCTTTGTTGGCCACGAGGCGGAACGCGGTCCCGGAGTCCGCGATGACATAGTCATGGGCGTGCGATCCGTCCACGAACACGAGCCCTGCGCGGCCGGTATGCGCCGACCAGTCGTAGGCGGCGGAATCCCCCATCAACTGCGTGATCCGCGCCGCGGCAGGTCTCCATTCGGGCGGTGCGTCGAGGAAGCGGCGGCCGGATCGGGGCTTCTCCACATAGGCACGCTCGCCCGGCGCCAGCTCGAATTTCGGCGCCGCATCGGGCGGCAAATCCAGTGTGAAAATACGGTGTTGCGCCGGCGCATTGACGGCAAGGTTGAGCGTGGTGCGGCCATCGAACGTGCCGATCTCGATGATCTCGTCACCGGCCTTGGTCGCGGCCGCAGCGCTCGCCAGCACGGCGAGTTCCGCCAAGTTCACGTCGCCGGAATTCTTGCGCGCCTCGACGATACGGATCGGCCTGGCGTCGATGACCTCGCGCCAGTCCGCGCCCGGTAAACGGGTTTGCTGCCCGCGCGCGACGCCGCGCAGGCGGCGGCTCGTCTCGCGGAAACCGCGGCTCGCGATCGATACCGGAAGATAGACCGAGCGCGCATAGAGCCCGTTGATCCGGCTCGCCAGCATCGCGCCCATCACACGGAGAAGCTTTAGAGCTTCTCGACCTGCCCGAACTCAAGTTCGACCGGCGTCGCACGGCCGAAGATCGAGACCGCGACCTTCACGCGCGAGCGGCCCTCGTCAACCTCTTCCACCGTTCCGTTGAACGATGCGAACGGACCGTCCGACACGCGCACCTGCTCACCCACTTCGAAGGAGATCGAGGGCTTCGGCCGCTCGATGCCTTCCTGCACCTGGTTGAGAATGCGCTGCGCTTCGTTTTCCGAGATCGGCATCGGCTTCTTGTCGGCGCCGAGGAAGCCCGTGACCTTCGGGGTGTTCTTGATCAGGTGATAGGCCTCGTCGGTGAGGTCCATCTTCACCAGCACGTAGCCTGGGAAGAACTTGCGCTCGGCGTCGACCTTGCGGCCGCGGCGCACTTCCACGACCTTTTCCTTCGGCACCATGACTTCTTCGAACAGGTGCGCGAGGCCGCGCTGCTTGGCCTGCTCGCGGATCGAGTCCGCGACCTTGTTCTCGAAGTTCGAATAGGCGTGGACGATGTACCAGCGCTTGGGCTTGGTTTCGATCGTAGCTTCCGCCACTGGAGCGCTCCCTTTGGCTTGATGCCTAGCCGCCGATGCCGAGCACGAAGGTCACGGCGATGCGGATGACCTGATCCGCGACGAGAAAGAACACCGCCGCCACCGCCGCGAAGATGAACACCATCGCGGTCGTGATCGCGGTCTCGCGGCGCGACGGCCAGGTGACCTTGTTGGTCTCCTGCCGCACTTCCTGCAAGAACTTGAACGGACTGAACTTGGCCATGTCTGTCGTGCACCCGCCGCCTGTTTTGCGAACCCCGTTCCCAAATAGGTAGACGCCGCCCAATCTTGAAGGACGAACGACCGGTTCCTTTTTGGGAGAGGTTCGCCGCGGAAGTCCGTGACCGGGCCGCTAGGCGATGGGGCTTCCTAGTCCGGCGCACATTCGGCGTCAACCTGCCTGACATGAGCGACCCCAGCCGCGCGTACCGCCCGGCGTCGCAATTCCTCGCCGCACATCTGATTGTGTCACTACATTTTCGCTCTTTATTGGTGTAGTGTAATTTTAACTTCACTCAACCAAATATCGGTTTCCCATCCTAACTAACTGCCAAATCACCGCTTTCCACCCAGCCATCGGGGTCGTTCGTGGGCGCGCTCAGGCTGTTGCTTGCCTTGTCGGTTCTGGCCGCCCACACAGCCACGGGTACGCTGTCCGGCATCGCCATGTTGGCTGCGCCGACAGCGGTGCAGGGCTTCTACATCGTCTCAGGTTTCCTGATCACGATGGTGCTGAATGAGCGCGCGCAATATCGGGACGTCGTAAAATTCTACGTCAGCCGGTACCTGCGGCTCTGGCCGGCGTATGCAATCACCGCCCTGCTATCCCTGGCGTTGATCAACCCGGGCATCCTTCAAGGCATCGCCAAACTCAATTGGCCATCCGCCATTTTCGTTGGCCTGGCCGATCTCACTCTTTTTCTTCAAGACACATTTCTCTTTCTTGCCGCCGATACGCGGGGCGCGATCTATGCGACCGCTTCATTCAAACTCGAACCCTCGCCGCTTCACATATTTCTTCCGGTGCCGCAGGCATGGTCGCTCGGCGTCGAGTTGCTCTTTTATCTGATCGCGCCATTCCTGTGCCGCAGCGTCGTCCGTGTCGCGTTGCTGTTTGCGTTCGGACTCGCCGTGCGCATTGCGATCGGCGCGTGGCATCCCGAGTTCGATCCGTGGGGTTATCGCTTCGCTCCTGCCGAGATGATGCTGTTTGCGGCCGGCGGACTTGCCTACTTTGCCGGGCGCAAGCTTCGGGACGCCCCGGCTGCCCTGGTGGCGGCCCCCGCAGGAATTCTTTTCTGCATTCTGCTGGGCATCGTGTTGTCGGGAAGCTTCAGGCTGCAGTTCCTGAATGCGGCCTCCCCGGTGCTGATGCTGAACAACATCGATGTGCTGCTGATCATTACCGTTTCAACGCCCTTTCTTTTCTATGCATCGCGCAAGATCGGCGCCGACAATTTTCTCGGCGAACTCAGCTATCCCCTCTATCTGTGCCACTGGCTCGCGATTTAGCTGATCGCTTTGTATTTTCCCGCGCTGAACGGCTTCCATGATCTGCCGCTCATCGCGCTTTGCGCAATTCTGAGCGTACTTTTGCTGCTGTTCGTTATCCGCCCCGTCGACCGGTTTCGCACGCGCTTCGGCGCGCGCGAGACCCACGAAGGACAGGCTGCCGAGAGCGTGCGATCCGCCGCACGTCCGGCGTATGAACCTCACTGAACGGGCTGGAGCGACGAACCGCGCATCGTGCTGGAGCGCCGCTACGCGACAGCCGCGCGCAATCCCTGTCGCGCGATCCTCTGTCGTATACGGTCAATCGGCTCCTCGATGACCCATGTCATCAGAAGGGCGAGCGCTATAGAAGCGATGATGCCAGCCGTCATGAACCCGGCCGGACCCCAGTGCGTGCCGGGCAATGTAAGCAGATTGTAGACAAGCAAGTGGTTCAGATAGATCGGATACGACATTTCTCCGAGCACCTTGTTCAATCCTCCGTACCGAAGTCCTGTATGGAGAAACGGCAGGCTGACAGCGAGAAGGATCAGGAACAGGTCATACTTGATGATAAACCAGCGATAACGAATGTCCGGCAGCAGGCTATAGAACAACACATAGACGAGCAAAACCGTCACGAGCGCATATGCAATGCGCGGATCCGTCCATTCCATCCGCTTGGATGCTCGATACATCAGGCCGCCGACGAGAAATAGCGGAAGCTCCAGCGGAAAGTACCGATAATTCCACGGGTCACCATAGAACGGGATGCCCTTCGAGTAGAGAGCGACCCGTGCTGCGAATGACAGAGCTATGAGTACGACGAGGAGTGATGACCGCAATCGCGTCAACAATGGTGCGAAGAGGTAGAACGATATCTCTGTCCCGATGCTCCACGCTTGCGGCACGACCAGCATCCGGTAGGCCGGCTCCGCCTCGTTGTAAAACGTTGGCGTCCAGGCCAGCGCGCCGCGATCGATGTGCAGAAACATCGCCCAGTCTTGGCCAATGACCGTAAGGTTCGTGAGAACAAGGAACGTGGCCGCCGACAGGTCCATCGCGCGATAGCGCGCGAACAACTCGCCCACCGTCATGTAGTGCGCCGATGCGCCGAACAGGAGCGAGGCCAGGATCGCGCAAATCAGGACGAACAGATAAGCCGGATAGAGCCGCAGCGCTCGGTTGGCGTAAAAGGTTGATGCGTCCCGATATTTCCCATCCAGAATCATGAAGATGTAGAAGCCGGAGATGATGAAAAATCCCTGCACCGCGGCATCTGCAGGAAGAACAGTCCAGTTCAACCCGGGCACGCGCATGTGCGCTACGACGACGGCAAGCGCGAGCGCGACACGGATAAACCCCATGCCGCGCAATACGGTAGAGCGCCCATAAAATCAACGTTGCGGCGGCTTCGCAGCAACGTCGATTTGACAGAGGAAACTGGGCTCACTTAGGGTCGCGCTCTTTCGAGAACCCCGGATGCTGGCGAACATTCAGGCGCTAAGAGCCGGTGCGGCGTTTCTCGTCGTGCTGGTGCATCTTGGGGGCCTGAGCGCCTACTATCAGCATTTTCCGCACATCAGAATCTTTTGGTACGGCTCTTTCGGGATTGACCTGTTCTTCGTCATCTCCGGCTTCATCATGGTCTACATCACGGCGGAGCGATGGGGCCGCGTTGGGGCATTTCTGGCAGCGCGCGCCTTGCGTATCTATCCGCTGTGGTGGTTCTGCCTTCTCATCACGATGCCCGAGATCGTGCCCTCCATGCTCGGTTATTCGGAGATGACCTCTTACTACGTAGCGTCGTGGTTTCTGATCCCGGCACCAACTGGAAGCGGAGAACTTTTTCCGCCGCTGACGCAAGGCTGGACGCTCTACTACGAGCTGCTGTTCTACCTTGTGTTCGCCCTCATGATGTTCACCGAGCGCCGGTTCGTCACCATCAAGATTTCCATTGCGCTGCTTGCCCTGCTCGGAATTGGCTATCTGACGACAGGGACGCTTGGCAAATTTCTCTCCAAGGGGATTCTGCTTGAGTTCGCGTTTGGTGTCGCCATTGGCGAAGCGTTCTTGTCCGGCCGCTTGCGTTGGTGGCACAGTTTCGTGCTCGGGGCCGTCACGGTTGCTCTATGGCAGATGACCAGCTTCAGCGACGCACTCCGGATTTTTTACTTCGGCATTCCGGCGGCCGCCCTCGTCTCCGGCGCGCTGCTGCTTGAACAGGCGAACGTCAGGGCACCGGCAGCGATCGCTTTTCTCGGCGACGCTTCCTATTCGCTCTATCTGTCGCACACGACCGTTATCGTAAGGCTTGCGCCGTGGCTGTTCTGGGTGCCGTTGTATCTGTCGCCCGTTGTCCTGCTGGCTGCGATCTATGCATCGTCCGTGTTTATCTACCTGGTGTTCGAACGTCCGGTTCAGCATTTGTCGCGACGGGTTACATTTTCAAGCGCCCGCGCCTAGCGCATCGGACGCCCCACCCAATCATCGAGCCGCCCGCGAAATGAGAGCCGCGACAAAGGAAATCTTTTTGAGGCTCAAGGCCGATCCTGTTACCGTTTCGCAAGGGATGGGAAACTCGCCGGAACTTCGCGCCTTGACGTCGCTCCGCTTCTTCGCGGCGGCGGCGATCGTTCTGTTTCATCTCAACGGACGCGCCGGCCTCCCGACGAGTTTCGGTTTCACGCTCACGCACGGTGTCGCGTTCTTCTTCGTGCTCTCGGGTTTCATTCTGGTCTACCGCTATCCGGAATTGCCGGACTGGCGGACGCGGCGGGACTTTCTGGTCGCGCGGTTTGCCCGCATCTGGCCAGCGCATGTGGTCGGCACGCTCATCGTGCTGTCGTATTCGATCCATCTGCGGGAGCAGCTTGGATCCTGGGGCTATGTCGGCGCACTCATTACCAATTTCACGATGACGCAGACGTGGGTGCCGCTGTCGGCCTTCGCGTATTCGATCAATGGACCGAGCTGGAGCATCTCCACCGAGTTCGGCCTCTACTTCCTCTTCCTGTTCCTGATCGTGGATTTCAGGCGGACGTGGATGTGGAAGCTCGCCCTCGCCGCCGCGACCGCCTGCACGCTGATTACCGCCGCCACGCTGGCAGGGTTCGGCTGGTACTCGCCCGGCGCCATCACCGACAGCCCGACGCTGCTCTACCTTTTCCCGCCGGCCCGCATGTTCGAGTTCGTGCTCGGAATGTGCGCAGGACTCTGCGTTCCGCTATCTGCCGCGCAAGCTCGGCGGCGGCACGTGGTTATGGACGCTGCTCGAAGTCGCCGCGCTCCTCCTCGTGCTCGCAACATCGCGTCTGGTGCATGTCTATCCGGGAAACTCGCCGGCGACGTGGTGGCTCGGCATGGCGGCGATCGCGCCGGCGGCGGCGCTGCTCATCCTCGTCATGGCCTGCAACCGCGGCTGGCTGAGCCGCGCGCTCTCGCTCGGGCTTTTCGTGTTTCTCGGCGAGATCTCCTATTCGATCTATCTGCTGCACGGGCCGATGATCGAGTACGTCTTCTCGCAGTGGAAGGCCTTCATTCGTCCCGAGTGGCAACTCGTGACGGTGATCGGCGGGACGCTCCTTGTGTCGACAGCCACCTATTTCCTGATCGAGAAGCCGAGCCGGTGGCTGATCCGCGCCGCCTACGCGGCCGTGCGGCGGCCCGCCGTCATGGCCTGAGGGCCGGCAGCGCACTCACGTTTTCGATTCCGACGAAACCGTCACAGCCGGCCTTCCCGTTCTATGCTTCACTGCCCCGCATGCCGCGTTGGGGGCGGCGTCGATCTGCGCGCGCTCGATAGGTAGCGAACACGCGATCACCAGCCTTATCTCGTCGCTATCGTGTCAGCGGTGCAACTCCAATCCGCGGTTCGCCAGGTCGGATGGACTGGAAAGTTGAACAGCCGAGAGCCTAATATCGGAAATTGCGATCACCGCGGCCATCGCGGAACTACTCTTCGCAAAGGTGAGCCGCCATACCAACGAAATTGGATGCCCTGACTTCGCTGCGGTTCTTTGCGGCGTTCGCAATCGTGATGCTGCACATCGGCGGCCATGCCGGCGTGCCGAAAGACACCGGCCTCGCTCTTGGTCAGGGCGTCTCGTTCTTCTTCGTGCTCTCCGGTTTCGTGCTGTTTTATAATTATCCGGCGCTAACGGATTGGGCCTCGCGACGTAGGTTCTTGGTTCGGCGTTTTGCCCGCCTGTGGCCCGCCCACGTCGTCGGCATTGCGCTGACTATCTACGTTGAATGGGCCTATTATCAGCACACCGATCCTTTGAAGACCGTGAGATGGATACTCGTCAATGTTGCGATGGTGCAGACGTGGCTGCCGATTTACCCATACAGAGGATCGATCAACGGCCCAAGCTGGAGCATCGCCGTCGAATTTTGGTTCTACATCGTCTTCTTGTTTTTAGTGACAGATTTTGCCCGTAGATGGTGGAGCGCCCTCGGCTTAGTCCTCATCACCGCGTCCATCCTGATCATGATCGCAACAGCCTTCCCTTTCTCCATTGGCGACGAGAAACGGCTGACCGACAATAGCGCCTTGCTCTATGAATTTCCGCCCGCAAGACTGTTCGAGTTTGTCCTTGGCATGACCGCGGGCCTCGCCTTCACGCGTATCGGCCACGTCCCCGGAGGAAGCCGACTGGTCTGGACCTTGATCGAGGCGGCGGCCATCCTGCTTGTCGTTGCCGAGATGTGGCTGATCCAGAGCACCTCTACCCCGCTTGGATACTGGCTCGATCGCGTCGCGATTGCACCGTTTGCGGCGCTGTTACTGTTCGTAATGGCGCAAGGCGCTGGATATATCAGCAAAGCAATCGCCTTTCGCTTTAGGCCGATTTGCATCTTCGGCGAGGAATATCGACTTGGTCCGCTCGTGTTCCTCGGCGAGATTTCGTATTCGATCTACCTGCTGCATTTTCCCCTCGCGAAGCTTTATTTCATCACTCACGAGGGCATCCTGCCGGAATGGGCGGAGCTTGCTGGCTATCTGGCGTTACTGTTTCTTGCGTCGGCGGCGACCTATTGGTTGATTGAGAATCCGGCACGGCGCGCTATCCAGCGGCTTGCCGGCTTTGCGTCTCCCCAACCAGCCTAACTAAAGGCCAAGCTTCACTGCCGCCTGATATCCGGCCAACTTCTTCCGACCTCGCCACGCTTCATCGAATGAAGCGGCCGGACGATCGCTCAAGGTGTGATGACCATTCCGACTTCGTCATCGCCACCTTACCCGGTCGCGACATTGAGTCCCCTGCGGATCAGGCCTTCTACACGGGCCCGACAGATCGGTGCGGCTGCCCGGCGCAGTCCACGACCAGCAAGTGTCAAGCATCCACACGTGATCGACGAGGCCGGCGCCAGCCGGCCGCCGTGCGGAACGTGGCGCTGGAGGTTGATTGGGTCCATCTTGGGCCCAAGAACCTTTGTGTTCCGGCTCGGTTCGCCAGAACACTCCCGTCAGGTGATTGTTTGCGTTGGCAGGAGTGGAGGGACTTCGAACCCGCAACCCCCGGTTTTGGAGACCGGTGCTCTAGCCAGTTGAGCTACACTCCTAACGCGGCGGCGTTATAGCGGGCCGCATCCGCCTCGTCACCTATTCATGCGATGGCAGTCCATCGGCAACGCCCGGTTTCGAAGTCATCCGCTTCCGGCCGCGAAATCGACGGTTGGATTCCGACGCAGGAGCCAGTTGCCGTACACAGACGAATAGTTGCCCACCACGCGGTCCATCGGATCTCCCAGCAAGGCCGCGTCGATGAGAACTCCGCCAATACCCTGACCTGCCCCTGTGACCGTCGACTGCGCGGCATAAGGAAGCAAAGCCGCGCCGGTCTTGGCATCAACCACCGTGACATCGGCCGTCATAGTGTGATTTCCGCCGACGAGGACGCGCTGGATCGTCGATGCCAGGACCACCGCCTTTACCGTCACTCGCACACGGACCGGCCGCGGTCCCGCCATACCGCTGGAAAGGTTTCGCTCCATCGCGGTCTTGATTTTCGCCGCGATAGTATTGCGAAGGTAGGCCTGCGCTTCGGACGTCTTCGCGAGATTATCGGACTCGGTTGCAGGCTGGCCCTTCGAAGCCGCGAACGCGCGTTCACCGTCGCCCCACCAGATTTGAGTATCAGGAGCGAAGTCGACATCGACGCCGGCAAGCCGAAACGTCGCGACATCGTCGAGCGAAAGTGTATTCGTAGCGACCGTCACACAGCCGGCCAGCACGATCCCCAACAACGCAAAAAGCAGCCCTTTGCGCATGCCCCATTTCCCCTATGACCGCTGCTTTGTCTGTGACAAAGCCGGATGCACGAGGCAAGGAGAAACGCAATCAGCAGTTGGAATTTGGAGCGGGCGAAGGGAATCGAACCCTCGTCATAAGCTTGGAAGGCTTCTGCTCTACCATTGAGCTACGCCCGCATCCGGCGATCATAATCCGGAACGTGTGATCAGATCGCAAACGCCAGCACGCCAGTCTGGATGGCCAGCCGCAGCCCGTGGAGCGGGCGAAGGCTGGTGGGGGAAGCAGGACTCGAACCTGCGAAGGCTAAGCCAGCGGATTTACAGTCCGCCCCCTTTGCCGCTCGGGACATTCCCCCGCTCGCCGTCGAACCTCATGGAATCTCAGGCAAATTGCAAGCATTCGGCTTGACGGCCGAACGCCCGCAAGGGCGGTGTTATGGTGACGGGGTGGCGGGGTGTCAACCGCCAAGCATTCCGCCGCCGATCCGGCCCCAAAAGGCAGCCCCATGACCGCACCAGCCGCCGTCGAAGTCCGCGTGGAAGAACCGCACGCTCGGCGCGGTCGCGCGCGTGACGATCCAGAACACCGCCAAGCTCAATACCCTCGACAGCCAGCTGATGCTCGCTTTCGTGACCGAGATGGAGACGCTGGCGAAACGCGAGGACCTGCGCGCCGTGGTGCTGACCGGCGGGGGCGAGAAAGCCTTCATCGGCGGCGCGAACATCGTCGAGATGGCGACGCTCGACGCGGAGCGCGCCGAAGCCTTCATCACGCTGGTCCACCGCACCTGCAATGCGTTGCGCGAGTGTCCCGTGCCGGTGATCGCGCGGGTGAACGGCTACGCGCTCGGCGCCGGGCTCGAGGTCGCGGCGGCCTGCGACCTGCGCATCGCCTCATCCAACGCGGTGTTCGGCATGCCGGAGGTCAAGGTGGGAATCCCCTCGGTGGTCGAGGCCGCGCTCCTGCCCGGCCTGATCGGCTGGAGCCGCACGCGCGAGCTGCTGCTATGGGGCGAGAACATCGATGCGCAGACCGCGCTCGCCTGGGGGCTGGTCGATTACGTCGTCGAACCGGCCAGACTGGACGCCGCCGTGAATGCGCGCCTCGATGCGCTGATGACCGCCGGCCCGCAGGCAGTGCGGCTGCAGAAGAAACTGATCCGCGACTGGGAGAATATGACTCTCGATCAGGCGGTTCGGGCCGGAATTGAAAGTTTCAGGCAAGCCTACGCGACCGATGAGCCGACCCGCATGATGGGCGCTTTCGTCAATCGCGCGCAGCAGAAGAAAAGCTGAGCCGGAACAGCCCATATGCTATCGCGGCGCGATGGAGACCATCGCGCCGCGGACGACGGACGGTTGGGGTAGCGGCCTCCTCGGCGTCATCATCTTCAGCGGTTCGCTCCCCGCGACGCGCGTCGCGGTCGGCGAATTCACGCCGCTGTTCCTGACCTCGGCGCGCGCCGTCATCGCGGCGCTGCTCGGTGCGGCATTGCTGCTCGCGCTGCGTCAGACCCGTCCCGGGAAGAGCGATCTCGTTCCACTCGCCGTGACGGCAATCGGCGTGGTGATCGGCTTTCCGCTGCTGACGGCGCTCGCGCTCCAGCACATCAACTCGGCGCGCTCGATCGTGTTCATCGGTCTGCTGCCGCTGGCGACCGCGATCTTCGGTGTCATTCGGGGTGGCGAGCGGCCAAAGCCAGTCTTCTGGCTGTTCGCGATCCTTGGCGCCGCGCTGGTTGCAGGCTTCGCGCTCGCGAACAGCGATTCCGGCTCGCTCACCGGCGACCTGCTGATGGTCGCAGCCGTTCTGGTATGCGGCCTCGGCTATGCGGAAGGCGCCCACCTCTCGCGGCGCCTCGGCGGGTGGCAGGTCATCTCCTGGGCGCTCGTCCTTGCGCTGCCGGTGATGGCCGCGCTCGGCGTCGCGACACTGCCGGATGTCTGGACCGGGATCGGCGGTCCGGCGTGGCTTGGCCTCGCCTACGTCTCGGTCTTCAGCATGCTCGTCGGCTTCATCTTCTGGTACCGCGGGCTGGCGCTCGGCGGCATCGCCGGAGTCGGCCAGCTTCAATTGCTCCAGCCCTTCTTCGGGTTGGCGCTCGCGGGCTTGCTGCTCGGCGAACCGGTCGCGTGGTCGATGATCGCGGTGACCGGGCTGGTGGTCCTGTGCGTCGCGGGCGCGAAGCGCTTCGCCTGAGCGGAAGGCCGCGCAGGCGAGATACTCAGCGCCGCAGCGCGCCGTATGCGAAACCGATCAGCCCCGCGATGGCGAGCGTGGTGTAGGGCCGCACCTTGATGGAATGCAGGATCGTGCCGCTCACGCTGTCGCGGACCCGTTCGGCGCTGTCGAGGGCGTCACGTCCGACATCGGCCGCGTCCGAGATTGCGGCGTCGACCTTTTTCTGCGTGCTGCGGATGGCCGAGACGCCACGCCGCGTGATGTCATCGAGCGCCGCCTCGTAGTCTGCTGCCGCACGTCCTGCCATGGCGTTCCTCATTGGTGAGATGGCAGGAAAGCGCACAAGACCGCCGTTTGTTCCGCGTTGCTGCCGCCGATCGTTGCCAGCGAACCAAGACCGTGACACATCACCGCCATGCCCGAAAAAAGCTGGAACCCACGACAGACGCACAAGCGGCCAAGCGGTCCGCCGCGCGACAAGAAGGACAAGAGCCGCTTCGCGCCGAAGCCCAAACCCGTGCGTCCGGGCATCCCGGACGGCGTCGCGATCCTCTACGGTTGGCATACGGTTGCGGCGGCTCTTGCCAATCCGCGCCGCGTGATCCGCAAGGCGTTCGCGACCGAAAACGCGGTGCGTCGCATTACGGAGGAAGGCCTCACGCTGCCGGTCACACCCGAGATCGTTCGGCCGGACGCGATCGCGGCGCGGCTCGGACCGGATGCCGTACATCAGGGACTGCTGGTGGAGGCCGATCCCCTCCCCGCGCTCGATCTGGAAGACGTCCCGGCCGAAGGCACCGTGCTGGTGCTCGACCAGATCACCGATCCGCATAACGTCGGTGCGATCCTGCGCTCGGCCGCGGCCTTCGCGGTGACGGCGATTGTCATCACGGCGCGGCATTCGCCCGAGGCGACCGGCGTGCTTGCGAAGTCCGCTTCCGGCGCGCTCGATCTCGTACCGATCGCAACGGTGCAAAATCTTTCGCGCGCGCTGACCGAACTGAAGGAGCGCGGTTTCCTCACCGTCGGGCTCGACAGCGAGGGTGAAACCGAGTTGAGCCAGAGTGCATTGCGCGAACCACTCGCGATGGTGCTCGGCGCGGAGGGTAAGGGCCTGCGCCAGCTCACGCGGCAGACCTGCGATATCCACGCACGGCTTGCGCTTCCCGGTGCGATCAAGAGCCTGAACGTTTCGAACGCGGCGGCCGTGGCGCTTTACGCCGCCGCCGCGAAGCTGCGCTCCTGAAACGCAAAACGGCGGGCACAAGGCCCGCCGTTTGCAAATCTCGCGAGGAAGAGTCAGCCGATCAGGGCTGCGTCTTGACCGCGCCGTTGCCATTGCCGTTGCGGCGCGGATCGACCGAACCCGGCTCCATCGGCTTGGCGCCTGCGCGATTGGGGCGCACCGCGTTGTTCCACTGCTTCGGCGCGATCGCGCCCTTCCAGTGGCGCGGCGGTAGCGCACCCATGCGGTGACGCGGGCCATGCCACATGCGAGGGGCGCTCATCGGATGATGATGGCGCCAGCCGTGACGGTGGCCGTGCGCGTGATGACGCCAGCCGCGATGATGGCCCCAGCGGTGATGCCTGTGATGGCGATGCCAGCGCCCGTGGCCACCGGCCACGTAAGGATACGCGCGGCGATAGCCGTATTCGACAACATCGTCAGGCTCGCCAATGACCGGTGCAGAAAACGCCGGACCCTGGTTCACCACGAACATCGGCGCCACACGGCGATGATGGTGCACATGGCGATACGACACGTGACCGCACGGGCTGCACGAATGGCGGTACACGACCGGCGCCGACGTAACGCACGACCGGTGCCGCATAGCCGCAACCGCTGTAGCAGCCGGCAGACGCAGAAGAGACCGGAGAGAAGGCTCGCTGCTGCCACGATTGCGGCGGCCGCGAGAAGACGGACGGGACGTCCTGACATTGTTGTTACGCTCCTTGTTACAAACCGAAGAACTGTATTGCGGCTCTATCGTCTGCGCCGCTGCCGCGGCGCTTCGATCACGGCCGGCGGATCGAATGGCGGATATTCGGTCACCGGCGCATTGAAATTGGATTCGATCGACCACTCGCGATGGAAGCTCGTCGACCGCGACCGCACGCGCTTCGGCTCGATCTCGTGGCGGCCGAACCGCGGCGCACGCCCCGTCGCCGGGAAATAGCCGCGCGAGTCCCAGGGCTCTGCGAGCGTCACGAGTCCCTCGACGACGACTTCGCCGTGGCCGGGCCGCGCCAGACCCCAGTCGCCCCAGATCACCGCACCATCGACGATCGCGCCGTTCATCATCACGGGCACGCCCTGCTTTCCCGGAATGACGATGACCGGGCCGGTCTGCGCATGCGTCGTCGCGACACCGGCGAGAACGCCGGGCGGCGAGAAACGCAAGGAGAGGAACGCGCATGTGTTAACCGCTGTGGGTCGGAATTTCGCCTTCCTGTGTAACGAAAACCCGCACCGGAAGCGGTTAACAGCGGCCCGGAATTACCCGGTAACATTAATCCGCTGTGGCTTTTCGCCAGTTGTTCTTGCGCTTTTTCGCAAGTCCGCCTTTCGCATAATTGCGCCGTATCCGGCTGGCATGGCATTCGGCCATCGCAAGCTTCCCTAAGGACCCGCGCATCCGTGCCGAACAGCAAGACACCCAAAGGCCCGGCGCGCGCGATGAGTTTCCGTGACCGCTACGACGACTTGGAGCAGCGCCGCGTCCAACTGATGGAGCGACTGACGTCGCTCGGCGAGAAGGCGGCCGCGCACCCCGCGCACGGCCGGGCGCGCACGCTGTTGAACCAGAGCTTCCGCAAGGCCTCGCTGGTGCAGCGCGCGGCGGTTCTCGAAGCCGCCGAATGGCTGATCGCGGTGCTCGACCGGACCACGATGCTGCTGTGACCGGGGCGCCGGAAAAATCCGGCTGACCGGAGAAGTTATCCCTTCGTATGCGACCAATTGCTGTACCCCGGTCGACCGCTCCACGCGGCACGTCCCGGCGGCTAATTGTTCGCATAATAATACGGGTAATTTCAGCGAGTTAAATTAGCGCCTTTAGACCTTTCGTCTAATACGACTGGATCAAAGACTCCCGAGGCAAGGCTTCGCTACTCCCGCCTGAGCACAACCACGCGCGGCTTCTCCGCGCGCTCGTTGCGCGACGAAACAGTCTCAGGGGGGACCTCATGGCGACCATGACAGCCAGCGACGGCCGCGTCGTTGGAGCAAAACAGAACGACCGGCTGGTGATCTTCGCGTCGTCGCTCGGCACGGTGTTCGAGTGGTACGACTTCTACATCTACGGCACGCTCGGCGCGATTCTCGCGAGCAAGTTCTTCTCCGGTGTTGCGCCGACCTCGGCCTTCATCTTCACGCTGCTCGCCTTCGCGGCCGGCTTCGCGGTGCGCCCGTTCGGCGCGCTGGTGTTCGGCCGGCTCGGCGATCTCGTCGGCCGCAAATACACCTTCCTCGTCACCATGACGCTGATGGGCATCGGCACGTTCCTGATCGGCGTTCTGCCGACCTACGCGTCGATCGGCATCGCGGCGCCGATCCTGCTCATCGTGCTGCGCCTCGTGCAGGGCCTCGCGCTCGGCGGCGAGTACGGCGGCGCGGCAACCTACGTTGCCGAGCATGCGCCCAACGGCAAGCGCGGTCTCTACACCTCGTGGATCCAGACCACCGCGACGCTCGGCCTGTTCATGGCCCTCCTCATCATCCTCGGCATCCGCACCGTGATGGGCGAAGCCGCGTTCAACGATTGGGGCTGGCGCATTCCGTTCCTGCTCTCGGTCGTCCTGCTCGGCGTCTCGATCTGGATCCGTCTCCAGCTCGCCGAGTCGCCGGCGTTCCAGAAGATGAAGGACGAAGGCGCGCAGTCGAAGGCGCCGCTCAAGGAGGCCTTCGGCAACTGGCAGAACGGCAAGATCGCGATCCTCGCGCTGCTCGGCGCGACGGCCGGTGAAGCGGTGGTGTGGTACGGCGGACAGTTCTACGCGCTGTTCTTCCTGACCCAGACCATCAAGGTCCCGTCAGTCAACGCGCAGATCATGATCGTGATCGCGCTCGCGCTCGCGACGCCGTTCTTCATCTTCTTCGGCTGGCTGTCGGACAAGATCGGCCGCAAGCCGATCATGATGGCGGGCTTCCTGCTCGCGGTCGTGACCTACTTCCCGCTCTTCCAGGGCATCACGCACTTCGCCAACCCGGCACTCGAGAAGGCGCTCGCTGAATCGCCGGTGACGGTTGTCGCCGATCCGAACCAGTGTTCGTTCCAGCTCAAGCTGACCGGCACCGAGGTGTACACCAAGCCGTGCGACGTCGCGAAGTCGGCGCTGGTCGCGCGCTCGGTGAACTACAACAACGAGACCGCGGCAGCGGGCGCTCCGATTGTGGTGAAGGTCGGCAACGACACGTTCACTGCCGGCACGCCCGATTTCGTGAAGAACCTCAACGAGGCGATCACGAAGCACGGCTATCCGGCCTCGGCGGACGTGAACCAGATCAACTATCCGATGACGGTCCTGCTGCTGTTCATCCTCGTCGTCTACGTGACGATGGTGTACGGCCCGATCGCCGCCTGGCTGGTCGAACTGTTCCCGACCCGCATCCGCTACACCGGCATGTCGCTGCCCTATCACATCGGCAACGGCTGGTTCGGCGGCTTCCTGCCCGCGACGGTCTTCGCGATCGTTGCCGCGACCGGAAACATCTACTCCGGCCTCTGGTACCCGATCATCATCGCGGCGATGAGCTTCATCGTGGCGCTGATCTTCCTGCCGGAGACGAAGGATCGCGACATCAATCGGATCTGATCGTAAACGCCTGACAGGCCGGCGGCGCGCTGCCGCCGGCCCCCAAGACCAGAACGCCCCGCTCATGCGGGGCGTTTTGTTTTGGCGCGGGCACGCTAAGATCACCGCAATGCCGGATTTCATGAGCCGCGTCCTTGGGCCTCTGTCGCCGACGACCGGCGATACGAAGCTGCGCGGCTATCTGTTCGCCCTGCTGCTGCTTGCAGCGACAACGGTTGTCATCGCCGTCCTCATTACGTTCGTCCGCGTCGAGCGCATCGTCGGCGTGTACGTCATTGCCGTGCTGGTCGTGTCGATCCGCTGGGGTCTGTGGCCGGGCCTGTTCACCGCGCTCGTCTCGAACGCGCTGATCCATCTGGTGTTCACGCGTCCGGGGTTCGGCTTTCAGCTCCAGGACTGGGACCAGTCGGTCCGGCTCGTCGTCTACATGGTGGTCGCGGTCATCGCGAGCCGGCTGGCCGAAAGCGTGAAGGCGCACGCCGAAACCGCGGAACGCGCGATCAATGAAACGCGGCGGCGCTCCGAAACCGACCAGTTGCGCGAGGCATTGATCGGCTCGGTGTCGCATGAGTTGCGCACGCCGCTCGCCTCGATCCTCGGGGCGACGACGGTGCTGTGCAGCGCGCCCGTCGTGCGCTCGGAGTCCCAACTGGAGGGACTCGCCGACGTGGTGCGCACCGAGACCGAACGGCTCAACAACGTCATCCAGAACCTGCTCGACGCGACGCGCATCAGCAGCGAAGGCCTGCGGCCGCGTTTCGAATGGGCCGAGGTCTCCGACATCGTCAATGCGGCGCTCGAGCGGCGCAGCGCGCGGCTCGCCGGGCGCTGCATGGAGGTCGATCTCGCGAGCGAATTGCCGCTCGTCTATGTCGACCAGGTCATGGTCGGACAGGCGCTCGAACAGCTGCTCGACAATGCCGCCAAGTATTCGCCGGAGGCGGCGCCGATACGGGTCACGGCGCGCGCCGCGGACGGCGCAGTGGCGATAAACGTCATCGACCGCGGCGCCGGCATCCTGCCGGACGAACTCCCCCGCCTCGGCGAGCGGTTCTTCCGCGGCAGCCGGACCGCCGCCACGACAAACGGTTCGGGTTTCGGCGTCTGGATCGCCAGGGCCTTCCTACATGCCAACGGGGCAAGCCTGACCGTCACGAGCGATGGCGCCAGCAAGGGTTCCACGTTTAACATCCGCCTTCCGATTCCCGCGCAGCAACCGGAGGGGGACACGGGTCATGACTGACCAGCCACCCGTCGTGCTCATCGTCGACGACGAGGCGCAGATCCGGCGCTTCCTGCGCGCCGGGTTCGAGATGGAGGGGTATGTCGTCAACGAGGCGGCGAACGCGGGCGAAGGCTTGCGCGCCGCGACCCTGCGCCCGCTCGACCTGATGATCCTCGATCTCGCTCTGCCCGATCGCGACGGCGCCGAGGTGCTGCTGCGGCTGCGCTCTTGGTCGGCGATCCCCGTGATCGTGCTGTCGGTGCGCGCCGACGAGGCCGAGAAGGTGCGCCTGCTCGAGCTCGGCGCCGATGATTACATGGTAAAGCCGTTCGGCATGGCCGAACTGCTTGCGCGGGCGCGCGCGGCGTTGCGCCGCCACCGGCGCGGGCCCGTGACGGCGAGCACGGTCAACATCGAGCGGCTGAGGATCGACTTCGCGCGCCGGATGGTGACGCTCAACGGCGCGCGCGTGACGCTGACGCCGAAGGAATACCGGCTGCTGCAGATCCTCGCGCAGCATGCGGGGAGCGTCGTGACGCACCAGTACCTGCTGAAGGAAGTGTGGGGCCAGCCGCACGTGCAGGACACGCATTATCTGCGCATCTTCGTGCGCAAGCTGCGCCAGAAGATCGAGGCCGATCCGAACCGGCCGCGCATTCTGCTCACCGAACTCGGCGTCGGCTACCGCCTCGGGATCAACACCGAGGTCGGCGAGCGGGTGGACGCCTGATCTTGTGGCGGCGAGGCGGCGCTGGTATTGCGCTTCGCAACGCATAGGGCCGGATTAGCTCAGCAGTAGAGCAAGCGGTTTTGTAATTCTATGTCGGCCGTCTCGCCTGTGCGGTGTGCTCCCGCGCGCTCCCATGCAGGCTATTGGAATCGTCCCCTCTTGGGACGGCTTGCTCGCGGGCCGGTGCATATGACGCAGCGGTGCAACCCGGCGGACAGTTGACGGGCACTAAGCACGGCGGGAATATTACCGCTGGGTAAGAGGAAGCACTGGGTTCGGATCGGGGGGATGGAATGTCCACGGCTGCGGTAGAACAGCGCTCAACAACTTATTCCTTCGATCTCATGATGGTCTTGTGGACCGTCACGTTGCTGGGACTGCTCTTCCAAGTGGGTCACTTCTTCGAGCATGCCTTCCAATTTGTGGTCTGGTGTCTTGGCGACCTTTCAGAGATTTGCGGCCGCAACACACCGTGGATGTCTGAATGGGTCACCGAACTGGTACGTCAGATCGGCTTGGTCGTGTCGCCGAGCGGCTCTGATCAACCGCGCATTATGATGCTCGGTCTCGAGGTACTGCACCTCATCGGCAACGGGATTTTTCTCGCAACCCTTGGCCTGCTCTATTTCCTCACGCGCAACAAATGGGTCCGCTGGGGGCTCTATATCGAAGGCTTCCATCTGTATGAACACCTGATGCTTACGTCGACGGCGTATTTCATCGGGAAGCCGATCGGCCTCTCCACATTGTTCGGCGGTTCGGGCTTGGGCAGCCGAGAGTTCGCGGTCGGTACCCGCGTTAGCTGGCATTTCGTGATGAATCTCTTGCCGATGCCCTTCGCGATGGTTGGCCTCATGGAATATTGGGACGAGCAAAAGCAGGCGCGCGAGTTCGCAACAGCGCGTTGAGCTTCTTGTTACGCAAAAAAACTTACGGATGCTCGGAGGGATAGTATGGCTGGCTTGAAGCTGAGCAAATCGGCTGTGGGATTTAGCGGCGCAACCATCATGGTGGCCGCGATGCTGAGCATCGTTCTTGCCTACCTTGTCGTCACTTACACGACAACGAGCGTTATCGTGGCACTGCTCGCGACAGCAATCGTCGTTCTGACTGCGGGCACGCCCTACCTTTACATGCGACGACGTTGCGCTCGCGAGGCGTGCGAGAGGGAGGTTGCCCGCGCAGCCGCCGTGACGTCTAAGTAGATTTCTGCCGCGCCGCGAAGCCAACAAGTCTGGCCACTCCCCGAAGCTATCCGCCGATTGAGACCGTGGCGAACAACACGCCAAACGGACCCCTTGGGCGTGATCAATCCCGGCGCCAGATCACCCTCCCGCGTCGATCGTGGCCGAGCGGCGCGCCTAGAAGGCGAAGCAATTGGAACGCAGCCTCAAACTCGGTATCGGGCGCGCACCTGTAGACTCGCTGGTCTTCGCCCGCTGGAACGGGTCGACACGCTCGCCCCACTGGCTCACGCAGAAATTCGGCTTGATGACGATCAGCCCGCCTCTGCCACGGCTCGCCGGTGATCACACTGCGGACCTGCGGCCATTTGTTCGGCAACACCGATGGCGCGCAGCCGAAATCACGGAAGCGACGTTTGCGAAGGTGCGGGCGCAGTGATATTTGACGGCGCAGGCGGCTCCGGGTGGCAATCCGGTGGCAATTCCGCCTGCGACGTTCAAGAAGTGCCCAATTGGCCGGATTAGCTCAGCGGTAGAGCAGCGGTTTTGTAAACCGTTGGTCGGGGGTTCAATTCCCTCATCCGGCACCAGTTCCTGGGTCAGGCGGCGCGTACCTGGCGTGAAGAATTGTCCAGAGCTGCCTTTGCTTTCCGGCTTAAGGCCTGCATAAGAAGACCTCATGGCAAAAGCAAAAGTCGAATTCAGGCCGAAGCGCATCGAAGAGGGTGACTGGCAGATCGTTGCCCAGTATCCCGGATTAGAAGACCGCCTCATCAAGGGGCTTACGAGCCGGGAAGACTGCTACGACTGGCTCAACGGAACCCGCAAGATCGAGTGGCTGCGCTCTCAGGGCTACGCCAAGTGACCTAGCGCGCGTCCGGTGTTCCGCCCCGCCTTGTGAAACCGCCCGCTACACGAACATCGCGCAGGTGATCGCGCCTTCGCGCAAGGGGAGCGAGGCGAGCCAGTACGTGCTCCCGACAGTCTTGCCGTCCTCCTGCACCAGCACGATGCGGTCGCAGGCCGCGCAATGGTGGATTGCATGTCCCTCAAGGGATTGCAGCACCGGCACGCTCGGCACGCGTTCCATCTCGGTATCGCATACGACGCAGATGAATAGCCCCGATGGCGAGTCTTGCATTGTCCACCTCCCGCATTCTGCCCGTCGCCTGCGTAATGCCGAAGTGAGGTGAGTGTTTGTCCGTACGTATCCGTGCACCGCTTTAAGCGCGCGCACGGTGAATACGAAGCAATTGAATCAAGTAGCCGTCGCGGCGTGCCTGTGGCGCTGTGAAATTTCCTCACAAAGACGCCTCATTCTGCAGCCATTGCGGCAACAATGCGCAAGACGATCATCGCCGCCGTCGCACTCCTTCTTGTTGTGATCGCGTGGCTCGCCTGGCCGCTGATCGGCCTGCACGATCTTGCGCGTGCCGCGCAGTCGGGCGATGTCGCGCGCATCGAGCAGCGGCTGGACTTCGAGGCGCTCGGCCGCTCGCTCAGCGGACAGCTCGTGCGCACTTATGCCGAGTTGTCCGGCACACCCGTCAACCGCGGCGGTCTGCTGGCCGGCATCGCTTCGGCGGTTGCCGATCCGATCGTTGCGCGGTTCGTCTCGCGCATCGCGCTGGCCGAAGCTCGTGCAGAAAGGCTGGCCGACCGAAGTGCTTGGCGAACGCCCGCCTTCGTTTCAGGGACTGAACTGGAACGCGCTCGGCGGCATCGGGCCGCTCTACATGAACGCGAGTTACGGGATCGGAACATTCCAACTCTGGATTCCGCTCGATCAGCCGCGTCCACGCCAGTTCCGCATTCATCTCGCGCTCAGCGGCTGGACCTGGAAGGTCTCCGGCCTCGACCTTCCGCCCGAATTGCTGGAGCGGCTGGTGCGCGAACTGCTGAAGCAACAAGGCAGGCTCGGTTAGCGATTGACGGGACTCAAGGGCACGCTCATCCTCCGCGCCATGCGCATCCTGCTGATCGCTTTCGCGCTTCTTGCCGCCCTTCCGGCGCAGGCCGGTTACGGCGGCCGCAACTTCGGCTTCTATAACGATCCGCTGGTGTTCGGCATGACCAAGGAGCAGGTCGCCAACATCGTGCAGGCGCCGCTGATCTACCTGTCGGGCCCACGCGACTCCGAGCGCTATCTGGTCGAGCGGCCCGCGACCGTGCCGGGCTTCTATCCGGCCGACACGCACATCGTGCTCCAGTTCCGCCGCGGCCGCCTCACCGGCTGGCGCCGCGACTGGCAGATGCGGCCCTTCTGGTTCTGACCCGCTGGCCGCGGCCCACCGGTTGGCTTATGAATCGGCTCAACACAGGCCGCATGGCCCAACACAATTCAGGGCGAGGAACCGATGAGCACCAACCTCGGCACCATGGAAGAACTGCCGTCCGACTACCGGGACGCAGTCGCGAACGCGAACACGACGCCGCTGTGGCCGCTGATGCGCAAGGCGCTGCCGCATGACACGCCGGTGCCGCAAAGCAAAGCCTGCCTGTGGGCTTACGACACGGTCCGCCCTCTGCTGCTTCGCGCCGGTGAACTCACGCCGGTCGAGAAAGCCGAGCGGCGCGTGCTGATCCTCTCCGATCCCGGACGCGGACCCGGCGCGATGCGCGTTGCGGGTCCAATCTTCTGCGGCATGCAGCTTTTGCTTCCGGGCGAGAAAGCGCCCGCACACCGCCACACGCCGAGCGCCGCGCGTATCGCGATCGAGGGCGAAGGCGCCTACACCATCGTGAACGGCGAAAAGTGCATGATGGAGCCCGGCGACGTGATCCTCACGCCCGGCGGCGCGTGGCATGACCACGGCCATGACGGCAAAGGCCCGGTGATCTGGCTCGACGCGCTCGACCTGCCGCTGTTCATCGATCTCGAAGCCGCCTACTCGGTCGAGCGCGAATTGCAGGCACCGAAGAACCGCCCGGATGCGTCCGAAGTCGAATACGCGACGCCCGGCATGGTGCCGGCGCGGCGCAACGGCCACGCCCGCCCGACCTATCCGATGATGCGCTATCCGTGGGCGAACGCCGTGAAGGGCCTGCGCGCGCTTGCCGAGCACACGCCGCGTGGCGAACCGGTCGAACTCGATTACGTCAATCCGGAAACCGGCGATGCCTGCCTGCCGACGATGGGCTTCACCGCCATGATGCTGCGCGCGGGCGAGACCGTGAAGCCGCCGCTGCGTTCGACGAGCGCCGTGCATCACGTGGTCGAAGGCTCGGGCAAGTCGACGATCAACGGCGAGACGTTCGTCTGGAAGCAGGGCGACACGTTCTCGGCCCCCTGCTTTGCGCTGATCGAGCACGCAGCCGCCAGGGAGCCCGCGTTCCTGATCCGCGTGCACGACACGCCGTTGCAGCAGAAACTGAATTACTACGAGGAACGTCCGCGGCCGCAATAACCGCGGAATTCATATCGCCTCGGGAGGGCGCTCATGAAGAAGCTCGTCGTCGCGGCCGCTCTGGCCGCGCTTGTCTGCACGTCCGCGAGCGGCGCGACGCTCGACACCATCAAGCAGCGCGGCACGGTCAATTGCGGCACCGCGCCGAACCTGCCGGGCTTCGCCTACACGGACGACAAGAACGTGCGGCGTGGCTTCGATGTCGACACCTGCCGCGCGCTCGCCGCGGCCGTGCTCGGCGACGCCGACAAGGTGCAGCTCTCCCCGCTCAATCTGCGTGACGGATTCGCCACGCTGACCACCGGCGGCGTCGATGTGCTCACCCATCGCCTGACCTGGACCTACAACCGCGATAACGGCGGCGGCCTCGATTTCGTGATGACGATCTATTACGACGGTCAGGGCTTCATGGTGCCGAAGGCCATGAACGTCAAAAGCGTCAACGAGCTGAAAGGCGCATCGATCTGCGTCGCGCAGGGCTCGACCACCGAGCTCAACATCGCGGACTATTTCCGCGCGCGGAAAATGGACTACCGCATCGTCACGTTCCAGGACCTCGACGAGGCGCGCAACGCCTACGACCAGGGCCGCTGCGACGCCTGGACCAACGACCGCTCCGCGCTCGCCGCGCGCGGCCTGCAACTGAAGAACCGCGACGCGCACGTCATTCTGCCGGAGATCATCTCGAAGGAGCCGATCGGGCCTATTGTTCGGCAAAATGATAGCCAATGGGCGCACATCGTGCGCTGGACCTTCTTCGCGCTGATCGCCGCGGAAGAACTCGGCATCACGCAAGCGAACGTCGACGAGATGCTCAAGAGCGACGTGCCCGAAGTGAAACGGCTGCTCGGCGTCGGCGACGACCTCGGGCAGAAGAACGGCCTCACGGCCGATTGGGCCTACAAGGCGATCAAGCAGGTCGGAAACTACGGCGAGATCTTCGACCGTCACCTCGGGCCAAAGACGCGCCTCGGGCTGAGCCGTGGCCTCAACACGCTTTGGAAGGACGGCGGGCTGCTGATCGCGCCACCGTTCCGCTGAGCCTCGCAATTCCGAAATGGCGATCGAGGCGCTAGCGCCCCCGCGCCGCACGCGCTTCGCGCTGCCGCAGGGATCGCGCGCATGGCAGGCGTTCGCCGTTCAGGCCGTCGTGCTCCTTGCGATCGTGGCGTTCATTGTCTGGATCGCCGCGAACATCGTCACCAACATCACGCGGCTGAACATCAACACCGGCTTCTCGTTCCTGTCGCGTCCGGCCGGGTTCGAGATCGCGCAGAAGCTCATCAATTTCGGTGACGCGGCAACCTATTTCGACGTGTTTCTGATTGCGCTGATCAACACCGTCGTGCTGACGGCGGTCGCGATCTTCTTTGCCACGATCCTCGGCTTCGTCATCGGGCTCGCGCGGCTTTCCAGCAATCAGCTCGTGGCAGGTGTCGCCACCGCCTACGTGGAGATCATCCGAAACATTCCGCTGCTGCTGCAGCTTTTCTACTGGTACTTCGCGGTGCTGCGTCCGCTGCCAAATCCGCGCCAGTCCGTGAACTTCTTCGACATCGCGTTCATCAACAAGCGCGGCCTCTATTTGCCCTATCCGGTGTTCGAGCCCGGCTTTGGCGCGCTCTTCGCCACGATCCTGCTGATGATCGTCGCCGCCACGGGGCTCGCCTGGATGAACGCGCGCCATCGCGCGCGCACCGGCACCTCGCTGCACAGCGTGCGCGCGATTGCGTTGCTGCTGCTCGCACCGCCCGTCATCGTGGCGTGGCTCACCGGCTTTCCGCTTTCATGGGATGTGCCGCATCTCGCCGGCTTCAATTTCAACGGCGGCATGGCCGTCATCCCTGAATTCGTCGCGATGGCGCTCGCGCTCTCGCTCTATGGCGCCGCATACATCGCCGAGATCGTTCGCTCCGGCATCCGCGCGGTACCGGCAGGCCAGATCGACGCCGGCCGCGCGATCGGGCTGCGGCCCGGCCCGATCAGCCGCATGATCGTGATCCCGCAGGCGCTGCGCGTGATCCTGCCGCCGCTCGGCACGCAATACATCGTGCTGCTGAAGAATTCCTCGTTGGCCGCCGCCATCGCCTACCCGGATCTGATGCTGGTGTTCGCCGGCACCGTGCTGAACCAGACCGGCCAGCCGCTCGAGGTGATGCTCGTCACGATGGCGAGTTACGTGCTGATCGGACTCATCATCGGGGCGGCGATCAACCTGCTCAACCGCCGCGTCCAACTGGTGGAGCGCTGAGCATGGGCAAGCTCGTGCCGTTCCTGAAAAGCTGCGTCCGCACGCCGCTCAACGCCGTGCTCACGATCCTCACGCTCGCGCTGCTCGCGTGGCTGCTGCCCGAGATCATCAAGTGGTCGCTGCTCGACGCCGTGTGGACGGGAAATTCGAGCAAAGCCTGCGAAGGTCACGACGCGGCCTGCTGGGTGTTCATTCGACTGCGCTTCGACCAGTTGCTCTATGGCCCCTACCCGGCGTCCGAGCGTTGGCGCGTCGATCTGGTCGCGCTGCTCGCCGTGATCTCCATCGGCCTGATGCTGATGCCGGTGCGCCGCGCCGGAACGCGCAGGCTGATCGCGCTCGCGCTGCTCTGCCTGCTCCCCGTGCTGGCTGCGCCGCTGCTCGCGGGCGGCGTCTTCGGTCTGCGGCGCGTCCCGACCGTCGAGTGGGGCGGCATCATGCTCAACCTCGTGATGGCCGCGTGGTCGATCGCGACCGCATTGCCCCTCGGCCTGCTGCTCGCACTCGGCCGCCGCTCGAAGCTGCCGGTGATCTCCTACGCCTGCGCCGCCTTTATCGAACTGTGGCGCAGCCTGCCGCTGATCGGCGTGCTGTTTCTCGCCGTGGTGATGTTTCCATTGTTCGTGCCCGCGGGATTTGAATCCGACAAGCTGGTGCGCGCGCTGATCGCGTTCACGCTGTTCAACGCCGCGATTTTCGCCGAGGTGTTCCGCGGCGGCCTGCAGGCGATCCCGCTCGGCCAGTATGAAGCCGCGCGCAGCCTCGGGCTCGGCTACTGGCGCACCACCGGCTTCGTCGTGCTGCCGCAGGTCATCCGCATCGTGATGCCCGGCATGATCAACACCTGCGTGTCGATCATCAAGGAAACGACCGTGGTGCTCATCATTGGCCTGGTCGAATTCCTCACGGTGCTGCAATTCGCCTTCGCGGACCCCGAATGGCTGATCGGCGATCAGGTGCGCTCGACCGGCTACCTGTTCGCCGCGATCGTGTTCTGGTCGCTCTGCTTTGCGCTCTCGCGCTACAGCGCACGGCTGGACCGGAGCCGCGGCATGCGCCCCACGCCCGCCCGCGCTGCCTAGGTTTCAACATGGCGAAACCAAAGTTCGCCATTTCATAATGCGCTTGACTCCCCCCGCATGCCCCTATTTCCTTCCGCCGCTTAACAAAACGCGGGGAAATGCCGGTGGATGAACGGACGCTTCGTGGCCGCGCGATCGTTGTGGACCCGGGACCGACCAAGCCGGCCCGTGACCGTTCCGAACGCCACAGTATCCAGTCGGTCGATCGCGCCATCACCCTGATCGAGGCCATTGCCGACGCCGGCGGCGAGTGCTCGCTGACCGAACTGTCCCACCGTACCCAGCTCAATATTTCGACCTGCCATCACCTGCTCTCAACGCTGGTCCACCGTGGCTACGTCGCCAAGGTTCCGGTCCGGCGTTCCTACGCGCTCGGCGCGCGCATCCTTTTTCTCAGCAACGCGTGCCTGCGACAGGTCGATCTTCCGGCGCGGGCTGCGCCCTTCATCGAGCAGATCAACGAGAAGACCGGCGAGACTGTGCACCTCGCGGTGCTTCAGGGCGACGCCATGATGAAGGTCGCCAAACGCGAGTCGCGTCATCCTGTGCGCGTCGATACCGGCACGCTCGGCAAGACCGATGCGCCGCATGCGACTGCCTCCGGCAAGGCGATGCTGGCGTGGCTGCCCGAGGACGACATGCGGCGCGTGCTCGCGCAGGGGCTCACCCGCTACACGCCGAAGACCATCGTCGAGTGGCCGAGCCTGATCGAGGCGCTGCGTCACGTGCGCCGCAACGGCTTCGCGATGGACGACGAAGAGTATCAGCCGGGTGTGATCTGCATCGGCGCCGCTATCCGCGACCATAACGGCGCGGTCGTCGGCGCGATCAGCGCCTCGACGCCGGCCATGCGCGCGAGCGACGATCATCTTGTCACTGGTGCGCGAGGAGGTCGTCGCGGCCGTCCGCGCGCTGTCCGCCGAACTCGGCGAAGCCGGTTCGAAATTGCAACGTTCGCCCGCCGCAGCCGAATAGATCAGGAGCACGACCATGTACGCACCGCCCGGCGTCAAGACAGCCAAAGACATGCCGGTCCCCGACAGCATGAAGGCGTGGGTGCTCGGCGATCCCGGCGAGCTGAAACTCACCGACAAGCCGGTGCCGGTGCCCAAGCGCGCCGAGGTGCTGGTGCGCATCGACGCGGTCGCGATCTGCGCGACCGATCTGGAGATCATCTGGCACGGCCCGCCCGCCTCGATTCAGGGCGGCATGCCGTTCAACAAGAACTGGACGCCCGGCCACGAATACATGGGCACGGTGGCGGCGCTCGGACCGGGCGTCGATGAGTACAGGATCGGCCAGCGCGTCACGGTGGAGATCCACGCGGGTTGCGGCCAATGCAAGCGCTGCCGCGCCGGCATGTACACCTCGTGCCACAACTACGGCCTCAACTACGGCGACGTCGACAAGGGCCACCGCGCCAACGGCTTCACCACCGACGGCGGCTTTTGCGAATACCAGGTCAACAACATCAACACGCTGGTCGCGATCCCCGACGCGATGACCGACGAGGAAGCAACGCTCGTCGTCACCGCCGGCACCGCCATGTACGGCCTCACTGAACTCGGCGGGCTGGTGGCGGGCGAAAGCGTGGTCGTGACCGGTCCCGGCCCCATCGGCTTGCTCGGCGTTGCGGTGGCGAAGGCGATGGGCGCGCAGCCGGTGATCCTCACCGGCACGCGCGACAATCGCCTCAAGATCGGCCTCGAGCTCGGCGCCGATCATGTCATCAACGCGCGGCAGGAGGATGCCGTCGAGGCGGTGCGCAAGCTGAATGGCGGCAAGGGCGTCGACTACGTGGTCGAGTGCTCGGGCGCGCCGAACGCCGTCAACGAGGCGATCCGCATGGTCAATCGCGGCGGCAAGGTTTGCCTCGCCGCGTTCCCGCACGAGGAGACGAAGGTCGATGTCGCGCACATCGTGCGCAACAACATTTATCTCTTCGGCATCCGCGGTGAGGGAAAGAGTGCGACGCACCGTGCGGAGGCCTTCATGTCGCAGAAGCGCTTCGACGCGACGAAAGTGCACACGCACACCTTCCCGCTCGAAGACCTGCCGACCGCGATCAAGTACGCCCGCGAGCGCATCGACGACGCCATCAAGGTGGTGGTGAAGACGCGCGGCTCCGCGGCCCAAAGGGTCGCGGCGGAGTAGCGCCGTGGACAGCGCCGCAGCGAATACCGTTGCGGCGCCGCAGGATTCGTCATTTGCGCCCGATCTCGCGACGATCCGCGCGATGGCGAACGTGCTGCCGGGCGGGCTCCCGGTCGGCGTGAACGGCATCCGTGTCGCTGCCAGCATCCGCCCGCGCAAGTTCGTGATTGAGGGCGGCGATGAAACGCCGGTCACGATGCCCCGTACGGCGTTCCAGGTGGTCTATCCCGACTGCTCGGTGATGATCGATAGCGGGCTCGACAAGGCGACGCACGACTAGTTTCAGCCCCGAGAAGCCCGAGCCGTATTTTCCCGAGGCGTTCGCGCAGCTCGAACGCGCCCTCAATGCGGCGCGGCTGATCGTACTGACGCACTACCACGCGGATCATGTCGCGGGCGTCGTTTGCGCCGAGAATTTTTCTGCGCTGGCGCACAAGACCATTGTCAGCACGGAAACCGCCGACCTGATGGTCACCAATCCGCACCGCCCGCACCTTCGTCTTTCACCGGAGCAGGCCGCGCAGTTCATCGTGCACGACTACCGCGGCTGCGTTCCGGTCGCGCGCGGCATCGTGCTGATCAAGGCGCCGGGCCACAGCCCCAACTCGCAGATGGTTTACGTGCGGCTCCAGTCCGGCCGCGAGGTCCTGCACAGCGTCGACTCGGCATGGATCTACGACAACATCGTGGAGCAGAAGCCCAAGGCCGCGCCGTGGGTGAAGGAAGACGTGCCGGCGATCATGGCGCAGCTTGCCTGGCTCAAGCAGTTGCACGACACCGAGCCGGACCTGACGATCCTCGTCACGCATGACGACCTGCGTTTCGAGGCGCTCGCGAAATCGAAAAAGATCGGCGCCGAACTGGCGCTCTGACGAACAACAACGCCGGAGGAAGACATGAGGACGATTGCCGCGGTTCTTGCCGCCCTGCTCTCGATCGCTTCCGCGCACGCGCAACCCTATCCGTCGCGCCCGATCACGGTCGTCGTGCCGTTCCCGGCCGGCGGCCCAAGCGATGTGGTGGCGCGCATCGTCGCCGAGAGCATGGGCAGGGTGCTGGGCCAGACGATGGTGATCGAGAATGTCGGCGGCGCCGGCGGCACCATCGGCTCGGCGCGCGTCGCAAGCGCCGCGCCCGACGGCTACACGCTGCTCGCCGGCAGCATGGGCTCGCATGTCTCCGCGCCGGTGCTGACGCCGAACGTGAAATACGACTCGCTGCGCGACTTCGAGCCGATCGGCTTCACGGCGAATGCGCCGGCCGTGATCGTGGCGAAGAAGGATTACCCCGCGAAGGACCTGAAGGAATTTCTCGCAAGCCTGAAGCAGGGCGGCGAAGCCGTGAAGCAGGCGCATGGCGGCGTCGGCTCGTCGTCGCACATGGCCTGCATCCTGTTCTCGTCGAGCGCGGGCGTGAAGCCGACGCTCGTCGCCTACCGCGGCACCGGTCCCGCGATGAACGATCTGGTCGGCGGGCATGTGGATTATTTCTGCGAGCAGGCGGTGAGCGTCACCGGGCAGATCACATCGGGCGCGATCAAGGCCTATGCGGTGTCCTCGCCGCAGCGCCTTGCGACGTTGCCGGACGTTCCGACCGCGAAGGAGCTCGGCGTCGACTACCAGATGAACATCTGGGCCGGCATCTTCGCGCCCAAGGGCGTGCCGAAGGAGATCGTGGACCGGCTCGCCGACGCGCTCGACAAGTCGCTCGACGATCCCTCGGTACAGAAGCGCCTGACCGATCTCGGCGGCTCGATCCCGCCCAAGGATGAACGCACGCCCGCGAAATTCGACAGCTTTGTGAAGGCCGAGATTGCGCGGTGGCTGCCGATCCTCAAGGCGGCGGGCGGTACGACCAATTGAGAGTTCGCGATAGCGGCTTCACGATGGTGTGAGACAGGCATTCGCCGCGATGACATCGGTGCGTCATCGCCGGATAGTAACGACCACGGTGCGATCAGGGAGGATCACATGACCGGACTTACCCGCCGCGATCTGCTCGCCGGCTCGGCGCTTGCCGCGGCGAGCGCGACGCTGCCGCTTTCGGTGCAGGCCGCGGCGCCCGCCGCCGGCAAGCAAGCGCCCGCCTTCTACCGCTACAAGGTCGGCTCCTACGAGCTGACCGCGATCCATGACGGCGTGTGGATACGCGACGTCGACGACAAGTTCGTGCGCAATGCGCCGTGGTCTGCCGTGCAGAAGGCGATGAGCGACGCCAGCATGGCGCCAGGCAAGCTGCAAATCCCGTTCACCACGCTGGTGGTCAACACCGGATCGAAGCTGATCCTGATCGACACCGCGACCGGCGGCCAGCTCGCGCCGACCGCGAATTCGTTCGGTCCCAATCTCGCCGCCGCGGGTATCGATCCCAAGCAGATCGACACGATCCTGATCTCGCACTTCCATCCGGATCACATCAACGGGCTGCGCGACAAGGAAGGCGCGATCGTGTTCCCGAATGCCGAGGTCAAGGTGCCGGCGACCGAATGGGCCTACTGGATGGACGACGGCAACATGAGCAAGGCGCCCGAGGGCGCGCGCGCGGCCTGGCTCAACGTGCGCCGCGTATTCAAGGGGATCGAGGACAAGGTCGTGAAGTTCGAGGGCGAGAAGGAAGTCGCGCCCGGCATCACGTCGATCGCGGCGCCTGGCCATACGCCGGGCCACACCGTGTTCGCGATCGCCTCGGGCAACCAGTCGATGCTGGCGCTCGGCGACACCACGAACAATCCGCTGCTGTTCGTGCGCAATCCGGACTGGCACGCGGTCTTCGACACCGACGGCGCCGTTGCGGCCGAGACCCGCAAGAAGATGCTCGACCGCGCGGCCGTCGACCGGATGATGGTGCAGGGCTATCACTTTCCCTTCCCGGCCTCCGGCCACATCATCAAGACAGGGGCCCACAGCTACGACCTTGTCCCGGCCCTGTGGCAGCCATCGCTCTGATCGCCTGACGCGGATTTTTGCGGGGGCCGCCCGTCCGGGGCGGCCCTTTGCATTTCGGCAACAGGCGGAACAATTTGTTTGCCCACGCGGCCCGCCGCGTTGACTTCCGCGCGCCGGGCTCATCCACTGGCCGATGGTGAAGGTGTGCCGTCCCCCGTTGGGGCGGCCAAAAGGGAATCCGGTGAAATTCGCCTTGTTCCGGCGAGTCGACCCCGGAGCTGCCCCCGCAACTGTAAGCGGCGAGCCCTCCTCGATGTTGCCACTGGGACGTTTCCCGGGAAGGCCGAGCGAGGGCAATGACCCGCGAGCCAGGAGACCTGCCTGCGCCAGTCACCCTTCCGATGCACGGGGCGTGCACTCGGGGCGGCTTCCGCAGCGGTGACGTGCTGAAACCGTCGCGGGGCATTCGGGTGGGGCGTTTTTCTCATATCCAAACTCAAGGCGCGCAACACGTGCGCTTCCGCGACATGTTCAACCCTTTTGGGAGCATGTCATGTTCATCCGTCTCATCTCGCTCACATTTCTTCGATCCGGCCTCTCGGCCGGTGCACTTCTCTCCGCACTTGGCGGAGTAGCCCACGCACAGGCCACGCTCCTGCCCGAGCTGCTGGTCATCTCGCCGAGACTCGTCCCGATCGAGGCCTCGAAGACCGGCTCGTCCGTCACCGCGATGACCGGCGAGGAAATCCGCTCCAGCGGTTTCTCGCAGCTCTCCGACGTCATGCGCACGTTTCCCGGCATGCACGTGAGCCAGTCCGGCAACCGTGGCTCGCTCACGCAGTTCCGCGTGCGCGGCAACGAAGCCAACCACCTGCTCGTCATGATCGACGGCGTTCCGGCGAATGCCATCGGCGACGGTGAATTCAATTTCGCCGATATCGCGATGGACGACATCGAGCGGGTCGAGCTGCTGCGCGGTCCGCAGTCGGGCATCTATGGCGCGAACGCGCATTCAGGCGTGCTGACCATCGTCACCAAGTCGGGGCGCGGGTTGACCAAGCCGGAATTCAGCGCGCGCTTCGAGGGCGGCACACAGCGGTCCGCCGAAGCGGCTGCGACCTTCCGTGGCGCGCTCGGACCGTTCTACGGCTCGATCACCGCGGTCCACGGGACCACCAACGGCTTCAACGTTGCGCGCGACGGCAACGAGACCGACAGCGCCAAGCGCACCGTCGTCACCGCCAAGGCCGGCGTCGATCTTTCGCCGAACGTGAATATCGAAGGCTTCCTTCGTCATACGCGCCGCCTCAGCGCCTACGATCCGCAGGATTTCTTCACCGGGCTGGTGTTCGACGCGCCCGGCTATTTCGTCCCCTTCGAGCAGAGCCAGGCGCGCGTTGAAGGCACCGTGAAGCTGTTCGACGAACGGTGGATTCAATCGCTGAAGTGGACCGGCTCACGCACCAACACCGGCAACCTCGAAAATTTCCAGGCGACCGGATCGTCGCTTGGGACGGGTGAGACGGTTTCCTACAAAAGCACGTTCCTGCTCGATAGCGCGATCATGGGCGGTGAGAAGCATCGAATCACCGGCTTCGTGGAAAACCGGCGTGAATATTTCAGCTACTTCGCGGATTTCCTGTTCGGCCCCGACCTTGACGCCGCGCGCAACGGCTACAAGCGCACCTCGACCGGCGTCGGCGGGGAGTATCTCGTCGACCTGCTGCGAACGGGCACCACGCTCTCGACCGCCGTACGGCAGGACTACAACGATCCGTTCCAGGACGAGTTCACCTGGCGCTTCACCCTGTCGCAAAAGGTTGCCCCGATCGGCGGCCGTCTCCACGCCAGCGTCGGCCGTGGCGTGACCAACCCGAGCTTCTTCGAACAGTTCGGCTTCATCTCGACGTTCTTCACGCCCAATCCCAATCTCGTTCCCGAAAGCTCGATCGGCTGGGACGTGGGCTGGGAGCAGACGTTCTGGAACGGGCGGGTCGTCGTCGACGTGACCTACTTCAATTCGCGCCTCGAACACGAGATCGTTTCCGCGTCGACCGCGATGGGAATTCCGACCGTGCGCAATCTCGACGGCACGTCGACGCGCCAGGGCGTCGAGACGAGCGCGAAATTCCGGCCGGTCGACTGGCTGATCCTCTCGGGTACCTACACCTACACCGAGTCCCGCGACGACAAGGGCATTCAGGAAATCCGCCGTCCGCCGCACGCGGCGTCGGCCTCCGCAACCGCGTTGTTCGCCGAGGGCCGCGGCAAGGCCACGCTCAACGTCATGTATAATGGCAAGATGACGGACACGATCTTCACGTTCCCCTCCTCCACCACGACGCTGAACGCCTACACGCTGGTCGGCGGGCAGATCTCGTATGACGTGACACCGTGGTCGACCGTCTATGTGCGCGGCGAGAACGTGTTCAACCAGCGCTACGAAGAGGTCTACTCGTTCCGTTCGCCCGGTGCCGCCGTCTACGCGGGCATCAAGGTACGGACGAACTAGCGTTTCGCGCTGGACCGCTTGGTTCTCCGCTCGTCCCCGCGAAAGCGGGGACCCAGTTCTAGGCCCTGGATTCCCGCTTGCGCGGGAATGAGCGGAGCATGGCCACGATCACGGCGAGTTGAACTTAGCCGGCGGGAATGCGGCGGTGACGGCCGTGTTCCCGTTCTATGATACGTCAATTCGCATCACGCCCCGGGAGGCAGCCCTATGACCCGTCGCAATCGCGTAGCCACGCTGACCACCGCGTCCCTGTTCGCGCTGTCGCTCGGCATCGGTGCCGTTTTGGCGGCCGGTGAGCCGGATCCGCCGGGCGCCCGCAATCCGGGCCCCTCCCAGACTCAAAAGCCGGCGGCCGGGCCGAAGCAGTCGGGCGGCGAGAAGAAAAAGAAGAACGACAAGAAATCCGAGCAGGAATTCCGCGACGGCTACCGCCTCGCCTACGCGCTGGTGCAGGCCGGCGCCTACGAGGCGGCGTTCACGGCATTCAAGGATCTCGACGCGGACGATCATCCGGATGTCGCGAACTATCTCGGCTACACCGCGCGCAAGCTCGGCGACTACGAGCTCTCCAAGGTCTGGTACGAGCGCGCACTCGCTGCCGATCCGAAGCACGTCCGCACCTGGCAGTATTACGGCATGTGGCACGTCGAGCAGGGCAACATGCTCAAGGCCGCCGACTTCCTCGAGAAGATCGAAGCGATCTGCGGCAACAAGGCGTGCAGGGAATATCAGGACCTCAAGGGCGGCATGGAAGGCACCGTCACCTACTAGCCGCCGCCCTACCCTGAAAGTTACGCGGGCGCTGGGGGTGCGTTTCGGCCATCAGCCAATCGAGATAGCCCGGCTCGCCGCCCTCGATCGGCAGCACCAGAATGGCCGGCGTGGTGTAGGAGTGCAGCGCCTTCACTGCGGCACGCACACCCTCGGCCAGCGAGGCGCGGGTCTTGATGACCATGACGACCTCCTCGCCTCGCTCGATCGCGCCCTCCCACCAGTAATGCGAAATCATGCCGGGCAGGATGTTCACGCAGGCCGCGAGCCGGCGTTCCAGCACCGCCTTGCCGATCCGCTCCGCCTCGACAAGGGACGGATAGGTCGTATAGACGAACACCGCGCGGTCTTCGGTCATATCTCCTCCTGGCGGCTTCGCGCGGCGCCGGCTTGAGTTCCAAGTCCCATGAGTACCCGGCAACCGCGGATCGCCTTCGTCGCAAGCCCGATGGCCGAGGCGCAGGAGGCGCAGGCAAAGCTCTCCAAGCGCTACGGCGCCGCGGAAATCGAGCAGGCCGACGTGATCGTCGCACTCGGCGGCGACGGGCTGATGCTCCAGACCCTGCACAGGTTCATGACCTCCGGCAAGCCAATCTACGGCATGCACCGCGGCACCGTCGGCTTCCTGATGAACGAATTCCGCGAGGACGATCTCGTGCAGCGCCTCGCCGACGCGAAGCCGGCGCTGATCCATCCGCTGCTGATGCGCGCGGTCGACAACAAGGGCCAGCGCCACGAGGCCCATGCCATCAACGAGGTGGCGGTTTTCCGCCAGACCCATCAGGCGGCGCACTTGCGCGTCCTGATCGACGGCAAGGAGCGCCTTGCCGAGTTGGTCGCCGACGGCGTGATGGTGGCGACCCCCGCAGGTTCGACCGCCTATAACCTCTCGGCGCAGGGGCCGATCATCCCGATCAACGCGCCGCTGCTCGCGCTTACCCCGATCAGCCCGTTCCGCCCGCGCCGCTGGCACGGCGCGCTGCTGCCCGATCGCGCGCAGGTCACCATCGAGGTGCTGGAGGCGGACAAGCGCCCGGTCGCCGCGGTCGCCGATCATGACGAGGTGCGCGCGGTGCGCAGCGTCGAGATCGGGATGGATCACAAGATTTCCATTCCGCTGCTGTTCGATCCGGGTCACAGCCTCGACGAGCGGATCCTGCGCGAGCAGTTCGGCTACTGGGTTACCCCCGGCCTTATCCTAAACGGTTCGTTAACGACGATTCCCTTACCTTCGACGCAACGTGCCGGCGAAACTGCCCGGGTGCGTCCGCAGGCCTGCGCCCATGATCCGCATCGATTTCAACCGGTTGCGCTTCATCATCATCGACGACAATGCGCACATGCGTCGCATCCTGCGCACACTGTTGCACGGCTTCGGCACGCGCGAAGTCTATGAGGCAGAGGACGGCGCGGCGGGACTCGAGGGCTTCACCCACTACTCACCGGACATTGTGATCACCGACTGGGCGATGCCCATCTTCGATGGCCTCGAACTCACGCAGATGATCCGCCAGCCCGGCGCGAACACGAATCCGTATGTGCCGATCATCATGCTGACCGGCCATTCGGAAAAGAAGCGCGTGGTCGCGGCGCGCGATGCCGGCGTCACGGAGTTTCTCGCCAAGCCGATCTCCGCGAAGGGGCTTTACCAGCGCGTGCTCAACGTCGTCGCGAACCCCCGCCCCTTCATCCGCACCAAGAGCTATTTCGGGCCGGACCGGCGCCGCAACGCGAACCCGAACTATGTGGGTCCGGAGCGGCGCAAGGGCGGCAAGGCCGACGTGATCAAGCAGCAGCCGCTTCTCGACAAGGCGAAGTCGACCGTCTGAGCCAGGACAACGGGACATGAAAGACAAGAAGCCCAACCTCGCGGCGGTCTCGACCTTCGCCGATCACGAAGTGATCATGCCGCCGAACAGGCTCAAGAAGGCAGTCGAGAAGCTCAAGCCCGGCACTAAGATCGATTTCGACCCGGTGGCGCGCGCCGAGGCTGCGCTCGCCGAGCTTGCGGAAGATTTCTCCAAATGGATGGAGATGGAATGCGTGCGGCTCGATGACGCGCGCAATGCCGTGAAGGCATCCGGCCTGAATGCGGGCACACGCGAAGCGCTGTTTCTCGCCGCGCACGACATCAAGGGACAGGCGGCGACCTTCGGCTACCCGCTGGTCGCGCCCGTCGCCGACAGCCTGTGCCGGCTGATCGAGCACTCACCTGACATGGCGCGGATTCCGATGCCGCTGATCGACCAGCATGTGGATGCCGCAAGAGCCATCACGAGCAAGAACTCGCGCGGCGACAGCAACGCGTTCGCCGCAAGGCTTGCCGAAAAGCTCCGTCAGGTAACTGAAGAATTCCTCGTGCGCGAAAACCGCGACCGGCCGGATTATCTGGAGTCGATCCTGTCGCCGGCGCTCGCGCCGAGCGATTCCGCTGCCTGAGCCGCCCTTACGCGGCCGCCACCGACCAGCCGGCATCGTTCGCCGCCGCGGCATTGTCCATCTCGACCAGTTCGTCGCAGAACATGCGTGCTTCTTCGCGCGCGGCCTCGGTCGCGTAACGGCGCAGCAGCGTCATCAGCGGCTCGATCTCGGGCGCTGACATGCCTGCGCAGCTTGTCAGCACGCGTTCGACCATGCGGCGCTTGAGCCGTGTGTTGCCGCTGCCATCGGCGAGCAGGCTCGTTTCGTGCATCGCCTCCATCGCGGCACGGAATGCTGGATAGATCGACTCGGGCAGACCGGCGCGGTCGTACAGCGGCTTGAACCCCGCGCCGCGCTTGTCGTGGATGAGCGCGCTGACGCGCGAGGCCGGCATCTCGGCAAGCTCAGCCAGCGCCTGTTCGACGAATACGATGTTGCCGGAGAGCAGCGATCGCAGCACCAGACCCGCGGTGAGCTGGCCGCTTTCGCGCAGGTGATTCACGAGCGAGGAAGCACCGTCTTCTTCCGAGGTTGCCGCGAGGATGACCGTCGCCTTTTCGCAGGATTCGCGCGCGATGCGTTGCGCCCGCTTCTCCCCCAGCCAGTTGCGCGCAACCACGAAGCTCGTCAGCGTCTCGGACAGCTTGACCACCAGCGCGTGATGCGTCGCGGCCGGTAGGTCGGGCCAGGCGAGCAGCGATTCACGGATCGCCGCGAGATGCCCGAAGCGCTGCGCGATCCGGTCGAGCGAAATAGCCGCGATGTCGGCGTAGGAGTTTTCGATCAGCGTCAGGCACGCCTCGGCCGATCCGACTTCGGCGATCGCTGCAGCGACCGAGCGCGGCAGCGCGTAGCGCCGCGCGATCGCGCACTGCGTCCACATCTCGCCCACGGCGATCGCA
Organism: uncultured Alphaproteobacteria bacterium; assembly: GCA_963828625.1. Lineage (GTDB taxonomy): Bacteria > Pseudomonadota > Alphaproteobacteria > Rhizobiales > Xanthobacteraceae > PALSA-894. Next base: position 45,334 of record CAWHEX010000001.1, read on the forward strand.
TCGACGAGATCGGAATCCAGCAGCAGCGGCGAATGCTCGAACACGATGTCCGCGATGTCCGGCTGGTCGTCGATTAGCGCATGCACGACGGCTGCCGGCGCGTCGGCGCTCGAGCCGAGTGCTTCGGCAAGCGCGCGGCGCACCATCGGCGACGGATCGTCGAGCAGCATGATCATCGCGCCTTCGGCGGCGATGCGGTCATCCTGCGACAAATCGGAATAGAGGTAGGCGCGGGCGAGCGCTGAGGTTGCCTCGGCTCGCTCCGCGGCCTCCGCGGTACGCACCCACTGGAGAAAGTGACGAACGATCATCGACGCTACCGGACCTACGTCATCACGTGACGCCGGCGCGAATGGCCGGCCGCATGAATGCTAGGCGGCGCGCCTTAACAAACGGTTCACCATAACCGTTTGGAATTCTTGCTGAATTCTTAAAGGCCGGAAGCCGCTGTGGCGCTAGGCGGGGCGACGCGCGACCGGCCGCCTGAACTGCAACAGGTCGAGCGGCGCGTTAAGGCCCGAACCGGAGCGGCGTTGCGCCGAGATCTCCGTGGACGGCGCGACGGCGTCGGTGGTCTCGACCGCCGCCGCGTGGCGTGGTCCCCACAGTTCGCGCACCACGGGCGCAACCGGTCCGCGCTGTTCGGGATGATAGAGCGAGACGAACAGCGGTCCGTCGGAAGCCTTCTTCTCCGGCGCGGCGAACGCCGAAACCCGATCCGTGAAGAATGCGGGCGCAGCATTGGACTGCGCGGCGCTGGCAACCTCGGCGGACGCGCGTACGGGCGCGACCGCCGGCGCCGTCATGGTCGGACCGACCGGTTTCACGGACGCGACGTTGATGCTCGCCACAGGCGGCGCGACCCTGCTGGGGATCGAAAGCAGCGAAGGCCCGGCCGGAACGGACGCGGGCCTGGCAGCAGCGAGCGCAATTGCGGGATTGACGGCGCCGGTGGTTTGCGCGGACGCGATCTGCGACGCAGATCCGATCACATCGTGGCGCGTTACGAGTCCGGCATAGACCTGCTTCAGGCTGCGGGCCGCGCCGGCCTTATCGTAGAAGATCGAGCTGTTCGCATGCGCGGCGCGCGGAAACAGCTCCGCGGCTTTGCCCCCGGGGTTCGCCTCGGCGGCGCGGATGAAGCGCGCCGCGCCGGAGGCACCGAGAAAATGCGCCATGTAGAGTTCGCCGTCAGTCGGCTTGCGGCCGAGCCGGTCCTTCAGCACCTTCGCGTTGGCGTTCGCGAACTCGCCCGCCATCACGGCATTCGCGGTTGGATCCTTGCGCAGCGCAAAGATCTTTTCGCGCATGGCGGGATCGGCCACCGCGTAGCGCCCCGAGGGCGTTTTGGTGATCGCATCGGCAAACTTGCCGTAGCCGTGCGCGGCGCCCGATTGCTTCATCGTACCGAGCCAGGTCTGGTCGATGAACTGGAACAGGCCGGTCGCCGAAGAGGACTTGGCCTTGGCGTCCGGATTGAGGTTGGATTCGCGCAGCGCTGTATTGAGGAGGTATTCGAAGCCCGCGCCGGTTACGCGCGCGGCATCGCGGATCGCACCCGTGACGCGTGTGGCAATATCGGTCGTCGCCCCGCTTACGCGGGCCGCGATATCGATTGCTGCATCGGTGCCCATGGGCGCACTCTGACCGGCCGGGTAGCCACCCTGCCCCGCCGCCTTGCAGGATGGGCGGTTATGGTAAATGACGGGTTAATCGGGAACTTGGCCGGCGGCCTTTGGTTCCGGGAATGGAGGACGGCATGGAGCAGACGGCGATGCGAAGTCCGCGCGGCGGCATGTATTTCGAGGATTTCGTCGTCGGCAAGCTCTACGAGCACACGCTGCGCCGCACGGTCACGCAGATGGACAACATGTTGTTCTCCAACATGACGCTCAATCCGCAGCCGCTGCATATCGACCGCCACTTCTGCGAGCAGGAGACCGACTGGGGCCAGCCGCTGATGAACTCGCTGTTCACGCTCGGCCTTATGATCGGGATTCAAGTCAGTGACATGACGGTCGGAACGACCATCGCCAATCTCGGGATGACGGACGTGAAATTCCCGCATCCGCTGTTCGAGGGCGACACCATCCACTGCACCAGCGAGGTACTGAGCAAGCGCGAGTCGAAGTCGCGCCCCGGCGCCGGCATCGTCGACCTGCACATCTGCGCCTATAACCAGAACAACAAGCTCGTCGCCGAGTGCAAGCGACAGGCCTTCATGCTGATGCGGCCGAAGTCGTAGTCATCGCCCTGATGCGCTCTCTCCTCTTCATCCCTGCCGACAGCGAGAAGAAGCTCGCCAAGGGCACCGAATGCGGCGCGGACGCGCTGATCCTCGATTTGGAGGACTCGGTCGCGGCCGAGCGCAAGGCGGGCGCACGCGAAACCGCGCTCGCCTATCTCAAGCACCACGGTGGCGAGCGAACGCAGCAACTCGTCGTACGGGTGAACGCGCTCGACACCGGCCTCACCGATGCCGACCTCGACGTCGTGGTGGCCGGACGGCCGGACGCGATCCTGTTGCCGAAGGCCGAAGGCGGCCCGGCCGTCACCCACCTCGACGCCAAGCTCGCCGCGCGCGAGGCGATGCATGGCTTGCTCGACGGCGGCATCAAGATTCTCGCGCTCGCGACCGAGACCGCCTCTTCGCTGTTTCTTTGCGGCACCTATCGCGACGCGAGCCCGCGCCTGACCGGCATCACCTGGGGCGCCGAGGACCTGTCTGCCGATATCGGCGCCGAAACCAACCGCGACGAACACGGCCGCTTCACCTCGCCGTACTGGCTCGCGCGGAACCTCTCGCTCATGGCCGCCGCATCCGCGCGCGTGCAGGCGATCGATACGGTCTATGCGGATTTCCGCAACACGGCCGGCCTGCGCGAGGAAGCTGAGGAAGCCTTGCGCGACGGCTTCACCGCCAAGATGGCGATCCATCCGGCGCAGGTCGCGCCGATCAACGAGGTGTTCACGCCGAGCGCGGAATCGATCGCGGCCGCGCGGGCGATCGTCAAGGCGTTCAGCGACAATCCCTCATCGGGCGTCGTCGCCATTGGCGGCGTGATGTACGACCGGCCGCATCTCACGCGCGCCGCGCGCCTGCTCGCGCGCACCGCGACCGGCGCATAAAAAGAAGCGCGGGCCGAAGCCCGCGCATGAAGGTGAAAGCTCAGCTCAGATCGTGTGGCCGGAGACTTAGCCGCCGCAATTGCCGCAGCGCGGACGCACCGTGACGGTGCGGGCGGGCGCGACCAGCCGGCTGCGCTGCACGGCCGCGTACTGCGCCGGAACATCTTCGTATTTGACGCCAGCCGCCTCGACCATAACGGTCTTCGGCACCATGACGGTCTTGTAGCGCGCGGGTGTGTGGTGCGCGACGCGGCGGCCGGGCGAAACCATGACCGTCTCGCTGTAGGTCTCGAATTTCGGCAGCAGGATACGCTGCTGGTAGCAGGTGACGCAGGGCCGCGGCTTGTAGCAGTTGTAGCAGCCCGCGGCAGCGGCGGTGGTGAAAGCGGCGGCCGCAACGGCTGCGGTGAAGAGCGTGGCGAAAACGCGAAACATGATGTGACCCGCTGGTTCGAGATGGCCTCCGGCGCGCGACACGTCCGCGCCGATCCGAAGCGGGAAAATAATCGCGAAGCGGCGCGCGCTCAACGAAAGCCGCGAATTTACCTTGATGGATGCAGTTAACAGCGCGCGAAAAATTACCGCGGCGTTCGATCGATCTATTTTTTTCCGTACACCGCGGCCGGATCGAACGCCTTGTCGGCGTCGCGAAACTCCAGCACCTGCGCGCCATCGGGCTTCTGGCCGAGCGGCACGGCGCGATAGAAGCACGAACGCCGCCCGGTGTGGCACGCGCCCGGCCCCGCCTGCTCGACCTTGATCCACACCGCGTCCTGATCGCAGTCGACGCGCATCTCGGTCACGCGCTGCACGTGGCCCGAGCTTTCACCCTTGCGCCACAGCGCGCGGCGCGAGCGGCTGAAGTACCACGCCTCGCCGGTCTCGATCGTGCGTGCGAGCGCCTCGGCATTCATGTGCGCCACCATCAGCACGTCGCCGTTCGACGCGTCCGTCGCAACGCAGGTCACGAGGCCATCCGCGTCGAATTTGGGCGCAAGCGCGCGGCCCTCCTCGATCGCCTCGGAGGAGCCGCGCTCGGAGAATGTGTAGGGTTGTGCCACCACCAGCCTCGTCATTGCCGGGCATAGCGCGTCGAAAGACCGGCGTAAACGCCCCGATGCGCGACGATCAATTCAGATCAACGAGTCTTCAAGTTCGATGGACGCGGGTGAGGCCCGCGCACGACCAAAATCAGCGGCCGCGCACCATCGTGATGAAGCGCGCCTGCTCCTGCGCGTCCTCGAAGATGCCGCTGAACTTGGTGGTCAGCGTCGTCGAGCCCGGCTTGGCGACGCCGCGCATCGACATGCAGGTATGCTCGGCTTCGATCATCACAGCCGCGCCTCGCGGCTTCAGGATCTCGTCGATCGCAGTCGCGATCTGCGCGGTCAGATGCTCCTGCGTCTGCAGGCGCCGTGCATAGACGTCGATCAGCCGCGCGATCTTGGAGAGGCCGACCACGCGCCCGACCGGCATGTAGGCGATGTGCGCCTTGCCGGTGAACGGCATCACGTGATGCTCGCAATGCGAATAGAATGGGATGTCGCGCACCAGCACGAGATCGTCATAGCCGCCGGTCTCCGAGAACGTGCGGTCGAGCACCTCGGCCGGGCATTCCTGGTAGCCGGCGAACAGCTCCTCGTAGGCGTTCACGAACCGCTTCGGCGTCTCGACCAGGCCCTCGCGATCCGGATTGTCGCCGACATAGGAGAGCAAGGTGCGCACTGCCTTCTCGGCTTCCTCGCGCGAAGGGCGCGGCACGGCCGGCGCAGGCGCCGCGCGCACGTGATCGGAAAGCTGCTTTTCAGGCGCAGTGGCTTTCGGGAAATTCGTAACGACAGCGTCCATAACGGTCTCTCCGTTCGACCGGCACCTTGGGTGCCGGATGTGTCACCGGGGTGGCCGCGGCTTGAGTGTACCGGTTGGAACCCGGTACGGACGCCGCCTTCTTGGAGTTTCGCGTCCACCCTTACGGCGGACCGCACTCGTAACGGTGGGCCCCCATTTCAGCCAACCGTCCAACTCCTATATAGTTGCGGAGAGCCGGGCGGCAATCAATGGGCATCGGGCCGTTGAGCCGGAATCGGGCCGAAATCCATGCTCAACGACGTCTATAACCGCAAAATCCTCGAATTGGCCGGCACAATCCCGCGAATTGGTCGGCTGGAGCAGCCGGACGCGTCCGCGACGGCTCATTCCAAGCTCTGCGGTTCCACGGTGACCGTCGACCTGAAAATGGAAGGGGATACGGTCAAGGACTTCGCCCATGAGGTGAAGGCCTGTGCGCTGGGACAGGCTTCCTCGTCCATCATGGCGCGCAACGTGATCGGGGCAAAAGCCGAGGAACTCAAGGGCTTGCGGGAGACGGTGCGCAAAATGCTCAAGGAGAACGGCGCGCCTCCGGCGAACGGCAAATGGGCCGATATCGCGGTGCTGGAGCCGGTGCGCGACTACAAGGCGCGCCACGCCTCTACGCTGCTGACGTTCGACGCCGTGGTCGATGCGATCAACCAGATCGAGGCGAAGCGCGGAGCTGCCGCGAAGGCGGCGGAGTGAACCTGCTCCACGTCCCTCGCCTCGCCGGCCGCGGGCTGGTGAAGGTCTATCGCTACACCCTCTCGCCGCTGATCGGCTTCCACTGCCGGCACCTGCCGACCTGCTCCGAGTACGCCGACGAAGCGCTCGATCGTTACGGCCTGTGGGCCGGCACGTGGATGACCTTCGCGCGGATCATGCGCTGTCATCCGTGGGGCACGTCCGGCATCGACCGGGTGCCGGAGCAGGCGCCGCCGGGCGCGCACTGGTACGCGCCCTGGCGCTACGCACGCTGGTCTTAGTTGCGCATGATCTTGCCCGAAAACCGGTTCCCACTTTTCGGGATCATGCTTCAGCGCATCGACTGAGCGAGTTGCTCCAGCCGCTTCGTCGCTTCGCCCGAGCCGAACTCGGCGGCCTTCGCATACCAAGCGCGCGCCTGCGCGGCATCGGCGGCCACGCCGATCACGCCGAGCTTGCGCAGCACGTCGGCATCGTAGGTCGCGCCGAGCGCGAGCGCGGAGCGCGCATCGCCCGATTCCGCCGCGCGCGAGAGCATCAGCCGCGCGGACGCGATGTCGCCTTGCGTGACCAACTCCTCGCTGCGCCGGTAGAGCATCGTGATCTCTTCGCGATCGAGCGCCCGGAGTGTCGGCGCGGGTGGCGGAGCCGGCAGTACGGGCGCCGCCGCGGGTGCGACAGCAACAGCAACGGCCGGCTGCTCGACGGGCGTGGACACGGTCAGCGCCGCAACGCGCTCCGTGAAAGCAACCGCCTCGTCCTGCGCGACGATCCGGTCGCTCATGGCCGTCTGCGGTGAATCGATCGGCTGCGGGATCGCACCGACGACGAAGATGGCCGCTAGCGCCGCAAGTCCGATCGCGCCGCTGGTGCGCGCCAGCATTCCGAACACGCCGCGCTTGCGCACCGGCGGCGCAAGCGCCATCGGGTCGAGCGTCGGCCGCTCGCGCAGGTGGCGCACCGCGATGTCACCCTCGAAGGCTGGCTCGCGCCGGCGTTTCGCATTCCCGAGAGGTGCCGCGGGCGGCAGCGTGCGGCGGAGCTCTTCGCTCGCAGCGAGCGCCTTGTCCGCCGCAATAAGTCCCGCATCGCTGACTGCGCGTGCCTCGTCGCGCGCCCATGGAGGCGCATACATGCTCGGCGCGTTGGTAAACTCACTCAACTCTTCGGTACGGATCGGAGCACTCATCTCACTTCCTCCCGCCGCCGCAGCGGCTAACACACACCACACTTGCCCCCTGGAGGATTGATTCAGCGCCGTGCCTTGCTCCATTGCTGGAATTCCTGGAACAGGCGCTCGCGTTCGTCCGTCGGAAGCGCAGCTTCCTTCTCACGCCGGTTCGCGAGGAATTTGTTGAACTGCTCTCGCTCATCCGCCGACATCTTGTCGCGGCTGCGCAGCCATTCCTCGGCGCCGGCAAAGCGCGTCCAGCCCGGCAGCACGGACGCAAGGTTTGTCTCCTTCCACTTCGGATGACGCGGCGGCTTCTGGAAATCCGCGAGCCGCGGGAAGAACACTTCAACGAACTTCTGGATGCGCCGGTAACGGTCCGTGCCCTTCGGCCAGTTGAACGCGATCAGCACCGCGCCGACCGCGATGGTCTCGAGCTTGCGGCCGGGCTCTATCAGGTTCGGATAGTCCTCGGCCGCGAGCACGGACGGCAGGTATTCGTTCTGCAGCGGCTTGGAATACGCGATCGGCAGGATGCGGAAGCCATCCTGCGCGCGCAGTTTTGCCATTGATCCCGCAGGTTTGCCGGCGATCAGGATGGTGGCGGCGATCTCGCCGGTCTTGAGTTTCTCGAACGCATCGGCCTGGCCCATGTTGACTTCCTCGGCCTTGACCCCGAGGCGTTCGAAGATGTCGCGAACCGTGAGCTGCGTTCCGGAGCCGGCATCGGAATAGTTCACCTTCTTGCCGGCAAGCTGCTCGATCGACGTGATGCCGAACTCAGCCCGGACGATCAGGTGCAGCTCTTCATTGAAGAGCTTGGCGATATAGACGATCTTATCGTCGACCGGACCGATCTCATTCGTGCGCTTGAAATACGGCAGCAGATTCGACTGCGTGATGCCGAGATCGACGCCCTTGAGGAAGCGCACGTCCTTGATGTTCTGGCCGCCGCCCTTCCCGATTACCGGCAGGATGCGGAATTCGTCGCCATCGTCGAGCACCGCGGACATGTCGTACGCGATGGTCATATACGTCGCGTTGGGATTGCCCGAGATGACCGCGATGGTATTGGCGTTGATGCGCTCGCCGACGCTGCCGAGTTGTGGCTTGTTCGGCATCGGCGCACCGTTGCGCTGCGCGTTCGCCTCACCGGCAAACACGAGCGCGAAAAGCGCGACGAGAAAAAGGCAAAAAGATTCCCACGGCCGCGAATGCGGCCTCCGCCGATGAATCATGACTTGTCCCCGTTCGGCGGATCTCACGCCAACGCAACACACACAAACGCGCTACGCTTAATCCGCAAAGATTTGACGCATCTGACGCGGTGTGCCCTCACCGCGGCCCCTGTCAGCACGATCTGCCCGCATCGCACTGTTGAGAGTTGTAGGTCTCTCTTGATCGTGATGCTTGAGGTTTAGTTTGGCATCATCAGGGCTTGACTGAGGCATTTTCGCCTAGATTGCAGGTGCGATTCGTGGCGAACACGCGCGTCGCCGCGTGCAGCAAGCGACCGATCGAACTGAAAAGACTGGATGATCGGCGTCTCGCCAAATCGTGTCCAAGTGAGGCCGGGACTTTTCGTCCGACGTGCCATGCGTTAGAAGCGTCGCATCGAATCCCGCTTACCCACGCCCGTTCGTGGGAGTGAGCACAAGGAGTGCCTGCCATGGTCGCCCTGACCTTTCCCGACGGCGCGCGCCGCGAATATCCCGACAACATCACCGGTCTCGACATCGCGAAGGGCATCTCGCCCTCGCTCGCCAAGCGCACGGTCGCGATGGCGCTCGACGGCCAGCTCTCCGATCTCGCCGATCCGATCGAGAAGGACGCGAAGATCGAGTTTGTCTCGCGCGACGACCCGCGCGCGCTCGAGTTGATCCGCCACGACGCAGCGCACGTACTGGCCGAGGCGGTGCAGAGCCTTTGGCCCGGCACACAGGTCACCATCGGGCCGGTGATCGAGAACGGCTTCTATTATGACTTCTTCCGCAACCAGCCGTTCACGCCGGAAGACTTTCCGGCGATCGAAAAGAAGATGCGCGAGATCGTCGCGCGCGACAAACCCTTCACCAAGGAGGTGTGGTCGCGCGACCAGGCAAAGCAGGTGTTCCGCGACAAGGGCGAGAACTTCAAGGTCGAGCTGGTTGACGCGATCCCCGAAGACCAATCCCTGAAGATCTACAAGCAGGGTGACTGGTTCGATCTTTGCCGTGGCCCGCACATGACCTCGGTCGGCAAGGTCGGCAACGCCTTCAAGCTGATGAAGGTCGCCGGCGCCTACTGGCGCGGCGATTCCAACAATCCGATGCTCACCCGCATCTACGGCACCGCATTCGCCAAGCAGGAGGACCTCGACGCCTACCTGAAGCAGCTCGAGGAGGCCGAGAAGCGCGACCATCGCAAGCTCGGGCGCGAGCTCGATCTCTTCCACTTTCAGGAGGAAGGCCCGGGCGTCGTGTTCTGGCACGCCAAGGGCTGGTCGCTGTTTCAGTCGATCGTCGCCTACATGCGCCGCCGCCTCGAAGGCGACTACGACGAGGTGAACGCGCCGCAGCTGCTCGACAAGTCGCTGTGGGAGACCTCCGGCCACTGGGGCTGGTTTCGCGAGAACATGTTTGCCGCGCAGTCGGCGGGCGACGAAGCCGAAGACAAGCGCTGGTTCGCCATCAAGCCGATGAACTGTCCCGGTCACGTGCAGATCTTCAAGCACGGGCTGAAAAGCTATCGCGAGTTGCCGGTGCGCTATGCCGAGTTCGGCATCGTGCATCGCTACGAGCCGTCGGGCGCGATGCATGGGTTGCTGCGCGTACGCGGCTTCACGCAGGACGACGCGCACATCTTCTGCACCGAAGAGCAGATGGCGGAGGAGTGCCTCAAGATCAACGACCTGATCCTGTCCGTGTACGCGGATTTCGGCTTCACGGCGGACCTCGTGGTCAAGCTCTCGACGCGGCCAGAGAAACGCGTCGGCTCGGATGCAGCGTGGGATCACGCCGAGGATGTGATGGGGCGTGTGCTGAAGCAGATCGCCGATCAATCCGGCGGCAAGATCAAGACCGCGATCAATCCGGGCGAAGGCGCGTTCTACGGGCCGAAGTTCGAATACGTGCTGCGTGACGCGATCGGCCGCGACTGGCAGTGCGGCACCACGCAGGTCGACTTCAACCTCCCGGAGCGCTTCGGCGCGTTCTACATCGATGCGAATGGCGAGAAGACGCAGCCCGTAATGGTGCATCGCGCGATCTGCGGCTCGGTCGAACGGTTCACCGCCCTCCTGATCGAGAACTTCGCCGGCCACTTCCCGCTCTGGCTCGCGCCGAAGCAGGCGGTGATCGCAACGATCACGCAGGACGGCGACGACTACGCGCGCGAGGTCGCGAAGGCCGCGCAAGCGCGCCGGCCTGCGCGTCGATCTCGACCTGCGCAACGAGAAGATCAACTACAAGGTCCGCGAACACTCGCTCGCGAAAGTCCCAGTGCTGCTGGTCGTCGGCAAGAAGGAAGCCGAGACGCGTCAGGTCTCGATCCGCCGCCTCGGTTCGGAGAAACAGACCGTGATGCCGCTCGATGCGGCGCTTGCCGCGCTCGCCGACGAGGCTGTGCCGCCCGACGTGAAGCGGATGAAGGAAGCAGCGTAAGAACGACGCTACTCGGCCGCTGTCCGCGTCGCCGCCGGAAACACCCAGTCGGCATTGCGCGCCGGTCCCGTCAGCGTCGCGATGAAGCGCTCGGCCCAGTGCGCGATGTCGTTCTGCACGAGCGTCTCGTACATCGCCTGATGGCGCTGACGCCGCTCCTCGAGCGGCATCAGCAGCGCGCGGTTGATCGCGAACGCCACCGCCTCCGCGTCGTACGGATTGACCAGCAGCGCCTCCTTGCACTCATGCGCCGCGCCGGCAAAGCGCGAGAGCACGAGCACGCCGGGATCCTCGGGGTCCTGCGCGGCGACGTATTCCTTCGCGACGAGGTTCATGCCGTCGCGCAGCGGGGTCACCAGTGCGGCGCGCGCTCCGCGATAGAGACCGGAAAGTGCTGTCCGGCTGTAGGGGCGATTGACGTAGCGGATCGGCGTCCAGTCTGCCTCGCCGTAGGCGCCGTTGATGCGGCCGGCCCCCTGGCTGACCATCTGCTCCATCTGCACATATTCGGGGATCTCGCTGCGCGTCTTCGGGGTGATCTGCAGATAGGTCACCTTGCCGTGCCAATCCTTGTAGGTTCGCAGAAAGTGATCGAACGCGTCGAGCCGCAGATTGAGACCCTTGGAATAGTCGAGGCGATCGACGCCGATGATCATCGCGCGCCCGGCGAGGCTGCCGATCACGTTCTGCACGAAACTCGCCTTGATGGCGCGGCGCGCGGTCTTGGCGAAATGCTCCGTCTCGATCCCGACAGGAAACGCGTCGACAAGCACTTCGCGGTTGCCGACCGCGTAAGAGAAGTCGCGGCTGTGCAGCCCGCATTCGCGTGTGAGGTAGCGGCTGAAGTTAAACGCGTCGTCTCCGGTCTGGAAGCCGACCAGATCATATTCGGTGAGCGTCGGGATCAGCCGCTCATGGTTCGGCAGCGCGGCGAGTACTTCCGGCGGCGGACAGGGAATGTGCAGGAAGTAGCCGATGCGGTTCTTGTGCCCACGCGCGCGCAACGCCTTCGCGAGCGGGATCAGGTGGTAGTCGTGAACCCAGATGACGTCGTCGGGCCGCAGCAGCTTGTGCAGCTCGCTCGCGAAGTGCTCGTTGACCCGCATGTAGCCCGACAGGTCGCGGCGCGAGAATTCGGCGAGGTCGAAGCGATAGTGCAGAACCGGCCATAGCACGCGATTGGCGAAGCCGTTGTAGTATTCCTCGTAGTCCTCGGTGCCGAGATTGGTGGTCACGTAGTCGACGTCGTCGTGGTGGACCTTCTTCGTCTCGATCGCGTCGCCCTTGCGCGCGACCTTGCCGCTCCAGCCGAACCAGACGCCCTGACGATGGCGCAGTGCCGCCTTCACGGCGACCTCGAGCCCGCCGGCCCGGCCGCCGCTTTTTCCGTCAGGTACCGCTACGCGGTTTGAGACTACGACGAGCCGCGCCAATACCGGTCCTCCCAGCTTTGCGACACCCGGATCGCGCTCAGGATGATGCCCGCCATCGAATAGGTCTGCGGGAAGTTGCCCCACAGTTCCTTCGTTCCGGGATGAACGTCCTCGGACATCAGGCCATAGCTGTTGCGGAGCTTGAGGGCGTCGACGAACATATCGCGTGCATCCTGCCGTCGCCCTATCGCCCACAATGCATCAATCAGCCAGAAGCGGCAAATCAGGAATGCGGTCTCGGGAAGCCCGAAATCGTCAGCCGCCGTATAGCGCATCACGTTGAAATCGCGCTTGAGTTCGCGCTCTATCGCGCCGACGGTCGAAACGAAACGCGGGTCGCTCGCCTCGATCGCGCCGAGTTCGGGCAGCAGCAGCACGCTTGCATCGAGATCGTCCGAACCGAACGCCGCCGTGAACGCGCCCCGCTTCTCGTTCCAGGCGCCCTCCAGCATGGCCGTATGGATACGCGCCGCATGCTTGCCCCAATAGGCGGCGCGATCGTCGAGCCCGAGGTGCGCCGCGATCGCTTCAAGCCGTTGGCAGCCCGCCCAGCACATCGCGACCGAGTGGGTGTGGATGCGGCGGCGCTCGCGGTATTCCCAGATTCCGGCATCTGGTTCGAGCGCGAGCTTTGCCGCCATTTCGCCAAGCGGCTCCAGGCGGCGGAACAGATTTTCATCGCCCATGCGCGGCAGCCGCCGGTCGAAGAACATCGGTGTCGCCGCAAGGATCGCGCTGCCATAGGTGTCGTGCTGGTTCTGCGCGACCGCCGCGTTGCCCATGCGCACCGGGCCGTCGCCGCGATAGCCTTTCAGATCCGCGACAACGCGCTCTTCCAGCGGATCGGTCGAGACGATGCTGTAGACCGGCTGCATGTCGCCGGTGTGGCCACTCACAAGGGTCAGGATATAGGAAATGTAGTCTTCCATCGTGCGCGATGCGCCCATGCGGTTGAGCGCGCGCACGACGAAATAGGCGTCGCGCAGCCAGCAGAAGCGATAGTCCCAGGTGCGGCCCGAGCCGGGCGCTTCGGGAATCGAGGTCGTATGTGCGGCGATGATCGCGCCCGTTTCCTCGAATGCCGAAAGCTTGAGCGTGATCGCGGCGCGAATGACCGCGTCCTGCCATTCATTGGCGATGTTGAGCCGCCGAATCCATTCCTGCCAGTGTCCGCGCGTGCGCTCGTTGAAGTCACGGCAGGTCGCGACGAATTCGCCGTCGAACGGCGTGTCGGCGCCGAACACAAGGTGCAGCGGACGCGTCAGCACGAACGGCGACTCGCGGTCGATGTAGGAGAGCGGCGCGTCCGTGGTGAGGCGGATCGTCTCGCCGCCGGTATAGCGAATATGGCTCGAGCCGAAAGCGCGCTGCATGTTCACCTGGCCATAGCCCGATGTCGGGCGGAAGCGGATCGTGATGCGCGGAAGACCCGCGATCGGCTCGATGATGCGCATCAGTTGCGGCGGATGGTACATGCGCCCGAGCTGCTCGAAGCGCGGCGCAAAGTCGGTGATGCGAACGGAAGCTCCGTGACGATCGGTCAGCACCGTCGTAACGACGGCCGTGTTGCGCACGTATTCGGAATGCGCGGACGCAAAGTCGTCGAGCAGGACGTCCGTGAAGCCCTTTTCTTCGTCGCCCGCCAGCAGACGGCAGAACACTGGATCGCTGTCGAAGCGCGGAAAGCACCACCACACGATACGCCCGAGCGGATTGACCAGCGCGAGCGTGCGCCCGTTGCCCACGACGGCAAGATCGAGGTCCTGCTGTGCGGCGGAGACACCGACGGGCGACTGGTGAACGTTCATTTTTTTTCTTTCCCTGTTCGCACCATCTCGGCGATCCAGCGCCGCACGTCGCGCGGCGCCTCGAACATGCCTGCAATACCCTGCACCTCGCGCCCGACCGAGAACCCGATGCCGTCGAACTCCGGCATCACATCGAAGGCCGCCTCATCGGTCACGTCGTCGCCGATGAAGATCGGCCGGCGGTCCTTGAACGGCGGGTGCTGCATCAGGATGCGGACCGCCGAGCCCTTGTTGAAATGCGGCTGCTTCACCTCGACGACGGACTTGCCCGGCAGAATCTCCAGCGAGGCCGACGAGAAGCCCGCACAGATCGCCGTCACCTCCTCGCGCACGGCGGCGCCGAATCCCGGCGCAAGCCGGTAGTGCAGCGCGAGCGAATAGCCCTTGTCTTCGATGACGATGCCCGGCTTGCCGTCCGCGACGGTCGCGAGCTTCTCCTTCAGCAGCGGATCAAGAAACGTCGTCGCGCGCGTCACGGTCCCGTCCGCGAGACGAAGCTCAGCCCCGTGGCCCGCGATCGCCGGCAGTTTCAGCGGCTGGAAGAACAGGTCGATTTCGGCGAGCGGCCGTCCGCTTACGAACGCCAGCGCCCCGCCGACACGCTTGGATAGCCGCTCAAGCGCAACGGTCAGGTCGGGCGGAACCACTACCTCGAGAGGGGTGGGGGCCAGATCCAGGATGGTCCCGTCGACATCGAGCAATACGGCCCGGGTGGGGATCGTGATCGCGTCAATGAACAAACCGTGCTCCAAATTCGACTTTTGATCGATAACGGCCAGCTTACAACGCCGCCGGGAGCCCTAGGGGGATTTAACGGGCCATGACTTCAATTTCCCGGTCGAAGCCTGGTTCCACTTTGAATTTGCCATTGAAGGTTTTGCCGTCATTTCGGGCAACGACCGAATAGTCCCCTTCGGACAGGATAACCTTGGGAAAGGCCCCTGTGGCTTCCTTCACGACGTCACCGCCGGGGGTCAGAACCGACCATTGGGTGTTGGCGAGCGCCTCCCCGCCCCGGTCGTTGACGAGCTTGAGCGTGATGACCGCGGCGCGGTGATTGACGATCACGTCGGTCAGCTTGCCGGTCTGCACCCGGATATCGGAGCGCACGACGGCGTTGCTGTCGCCGTAGTTCGAGACCACGTGATAGGTGCCCTCCGGCAGCAGCACGAGATCGGTGGTGGCGACGTTCGCGGCGAGCGGACGCCTGTCGCCGCCCTCAAACTGGCTGCCGCGATAGACATCGAAACTGATCTGCCCTGCCGGAATGCGGCTGTCGCCGACGCGTCCCTCGAACCGCGCGCCACCGGCCGCCAGTTCGAATGTCTCGCGCACCGTTTCGGATCGGAGCTGAATGCGCTTCGCCGCAGTCGCGAATCCGAAGCTGACATGCACCACATAGCCGCCCGGCGGCAGCACGAAGATCGGCGCGGCTGCGCGCTCCTCGCGCATCACGCGGAAGACGCCAGTCCCGTCGGGCCTGTCGGGATAAATGCGCCAATGCAGTGCGCCGTTGATTGGCGGCGGCTCACGCCCGAAGCGCGCGCTCACCATCAAGGCAACCTGACCGGCCGGCACCATCGGCACCGCGGCAGCGGCGGGCGGCGGTGACGGAGCCGCGGGTTGTTGCTGCGGCGGCAGCAAAGCGGGTTGTGGTGCGGGCGGCGGTCCCAGTTGCATGGGCGATGCCGGTGCGCCCGGCGGGACCAGCGTCTGGCCGGGATTGTCGATGTTGCCAGGCGGCCGCGGCGGCCGGGACTCGAACCCGGGCGGCAGAATCTGCGCCGCGCCAAGCGACGGCCACAGCGCGATCACGCACGCGACCGCGATCGCAGCCGGAATCCGGCGGCGACCAGCGGCGCAGGCAGCGTGCGGGTCGGTCATCACACTCCGTTTACTGCCGAAAATCTGGCAAATTCAAGCCGTTGACACCGGTTTGTCATGGGCGTGGTAGCGTGTTAGGCGCGTTCCCGGCCATCTTCTGAGAATTCCTCATGCCCGAAGCCCTCGATCTGCTCAAAACCCGCCGTTCGGTGAAGCCGATCGAACTCAGCGGCCCCGCTCCTGCGCCGGCCGAACTTGAGACGCTGCTGACCGTCGCGTCGCGCGTGCCGGACCACGGCAAGCTCACGCCCTGGCGCTTCATCGTGTTCGACGGTGACGCGCGGCTCAAGGCGGGCGCGGCGATCGAGTCGGTATTCAAATCGAACAACCCGCAAGCAACCGAGGACCAGGCCGCGTTCGAGCGCAATCGGCTCGCGCGCGCGCCACTCGTTGTCGCGGTCGTCAGCCGCGCAGGCCCGCACGTGAAAATCCCCGAATGGGAGCAGGTGCTGTCTGCGGGCGCTGCCGCGATGAACCTCGTCACCGCGGCGCATGCGCTTGGCTACGCGGCGAACTGGATCACCGAATGGTACGCCTATGACCGCGGCGTGCTCGACGCGCTCGGTCTTGCGCCGAACGAGAAGATGGCGGGCTTCGTGCATATCGGCCGGCCGGCAAAGCCGCCGGAGGATCGTCCGCGTCCGCCGCTCGCGGACATCGTCACGCGTTTTGGAAACTAGTTCGGGGGTCCGATGTTT
Source organism: uncultured Alphaproteobacteria bacterium (assembly GCA_963828625.1). Lineage (GTDB taxonomy): Bacteria > Pseudomonadota > Alphaproteobacteria > Rhizobiales > Xanthobacteraceae > PALSA-894. The sequence continues at coordinate 61,654 of CAWHEX010000001.1, forward strand.
TACTCGACCGCGAAGAACGACCACGGGCTGCCGCACGATCCGTTCAAGGCGATCATCGCACCGCGCCCGATCGGCTGGGTCACCTCGATGAGCGCGACGGGCGCGATCAATCTTGCGCCCTATTCGTTTTTCAACGGCGTGAAGAGCCGCCCGCCGATGGTGATGTTCGCGAGCGAGGGCCGCAAGGACTCGCTGGAGTTCATCGAGGAGACGAAAGAGTTCGTCTGCAATCTCGCGACCTGGGATCTGCGCGATCAGATGAACCAAACGTCCGCCCCCTACCCGCGCGGCACCAATGAACTCGAAGCCGCGGGCCTCACGGCCGCGCCCTCGCGTCTGGTGAAGCCGCCGCGCGTCGCCGAAGCGCCGTGCGCGCTCGAATGCAAATGGCTTCAGACGGTCGAACTGAAGGATGTGGACGGACGGCCGATGGATGGCTGGGTCGTGTTCGGTCAGGTGGTCGGCGTCTACATCGACGAGCATTACATTCGCAACGGCCTGCTCGACACCGCCGCCATGAAGCCGATCGCACGCGGCGGCTATCACGACTATTCGGTCCTCACCGAAAGCTTCACCATGCGGCGGCCCACGAGCGTCGAGGAGACGAAGCCCGCGCCCGGTGCTGGAAGATGCCAAAGCCGACCGGTAGCGCGATGGAACTCCTGTTCCCGTTCCCCGTTAGCTTCCACCTGTCCGTCGCCTCGCGTCTTTCACCACACCGGCGTGAATCTGTTGCGCGTGGTGCGCATGGCGATCAGCATTGCGCGAAAGGATTATTCGGCCGTGTTTCACTTTCTGCGCCGCGGAGAGACGGGCGATCCGGCGGTGGGCCTCGACATGACCGCTGACGCGGCCCGGCAGCGCCCGACGATCGGGCTCGTTCTCGGCGGCGGCGCGGCGCGCGGCTTCGCGCATATCGGCGTGTTGCGCACATTGCTCGCCAAAGGCTTCAAGCCCGACATCATCACCGGCACATCGATCGGCGCGGTGGTCGGGGGCTGCTACGCGGCCGGAAAGCTCGACGAGATCGAGGCGTGGGGAAAAACCCTGACGCGGCGCAGCCTGCTCAGCTATCTCGATGTGAGCTTCAGCGGATCGGGCCTGATCAACGGCGCGAGACTCGCGGAGAAACTGCTGGAGGGTCTCGGCGACCTGACGATCGACCAAGCTTCCGATCCGCTATGCGGCGATCGCGACCGAAATCGGCACCGGCCACGAAATCTGGATCACGCGCGGCCGGCTCGCGGACGCAATCCGCGCTTCATATGCACTGCCGGGGATTTTCTCGCCCGTACACATCGGCGACCGCTGGCTGGTGGACGGCGCGCTGGTCAATCCGGTGCCGGTATCGGTCGCACGCGCGCTCGGCGCGCGGCTTGTCATCGCGGTGAACGTGAACACCGACATGTTCGGCCGCGGCGCGGCGATTCCGGATCAGGGCGCTGCTCCTGAGGAGCCGATCGCGGAAGAGCCCGCAAGCGGCGGCCTGTTCGGGCTTTTCGGCTCGGAGAAAACTGCGCGGCGCCGCCTGTTCGGCAGCGCAGGACGGCCCGGCCTCTCGACCGTGATGGTCGAGGCGTTCAACATCATGCAGGACCGCATCACGCGCGCGCGGCTCGCGGGCGATCCGCCCGACGTGCTGATCAGCCCGCGCATCGGCCGCATCGGCCTGTTTGATTTTCACCGCGCCGAGGAAGCAATCGCCATCGGCACCGAAGCCGCCGAGCGTGCGCTCGAAGGCCTCGACGAGCTGGTGGCGGCCCTCGCCTGACCTACGCCGTCGCGATGTATTCGCGCAGCGCGTTGCTCTCGCCCTCGATCTCCTCGACGCGCAGCTTCACCACGTCGCCGATCGAGATGATGCCGGCGAGCCGGCCTTCCTCCACCACCGGCAGATGACGGAATTTTCCGACCGTCATCCGCTCCATGATGACGGCGACGGTTTCCGACTCGATGCAGGTCGAGACCTTGCGCGTCATCACCGCCGCGACATTGTCCTGCAGCGCGTCCGTCCCGCGCGCCGCGAGCACACGCACGATGTCGCGCTCGGAGAGAATGCCGGCCACGCGGTTGTCCGCGCCGGTGACAACCAACGCACCGATGCGGCGCTCGGCCAGGAGCTTTACGGCATCAGCCAGAGATGCGGTGGGCGCAATCGTCGCAACGGCGCTGCCTTTGCGCGACAGAATTGCTTTCACGGTCATTGGGCGCCTCCATGTGAAAGGCGCTCAAGCACTTCACCAAACGTTCGTCGCCCCCAACGTGCCCCTCGACGAACGCTCGCGTCCGTAACTTGGCGCCGTTGTCTTCGAATCTGATCCTGAATCGCGTCGGCCGCAAGGCCGGATCCGGTGACAAATTGTCCGGAAATCTAACGATCAGTGAATCGTCGCGCGGTCGGGACCGCCGTCGCCGTAGGGCACGGCCTTGACCGGATCGAACAGCGCGAACGCCAGAAGCCCTGCGAGAAACCCGCCGATATGCGCCTGCCACGCGATCGCCTGCTCGCCGCCGCCAAGCGACAGCGAGCCGATCCCGAAGATGAGATTGAGCGCAAACCAGACGCCGAGGAATGCAAGGACGCGCGGATCGCGCAGCACGGCGGCGAGCGGCAGCGCCGGCACGCGATAGGCGTCATCGCTGCGCCCGATCAGACCGAGCGGCCCGGAACGCTGGAATGCGAAACGCATCGCAGCCGCCATGAAGCCGGAGATCGACGCCGACGCGCCGACCATCGGCACGAACGCGTTCTGGTGAGTCGCAAGATGCGCGGCTGCGCCCGCTGCCGCCGTCAGCGCGAAGAAGCCCGCGAAACGCATCGCGCCGAAGCGGCGCGCGATCGGAGTTCCGAAGGCGAGCAGCCACACGCAGTTCAGCCCGAGGTGCGTGGCATCGCCGTGGATGAACGCGTAGGTGATGAAGCTCCAGATGTCCGCACCGAGCCCGCCCGGAACCGCGCCCTGCGGCAGCACGGTTGCGTCATAGCGCGCCGGGATGAATGAGAAGCGCAGCAGGAACTCGATGTCCTGCTCAGGCGTGAGCACCCAGAGACGCACCCCGTGCACCAGCACGAGCGCCGCGATGGTTGCGGTCACCGCCGCGGGAACGTTGAAGATCGGCTCGGAAGGCGCGCGCAAGAATCCCACCTGTCGTCGGGTGGGCGTCACATAGGCTGCGCGCCTGCGTGCGGCAAGCCGCAACTTCCGCCAAGAAAAAGGGAGGGCTTGCGCCCTCCCTTGCCTCGAAGCGTCGGTTGTGGCGTTGACCGCCGGTCTCGTCCGCACGCCTCCCGTCGAGAAGTTGCGCCGCGGGGCCAACCGCAGCCGTATGGATCGCCGCGACCCTAGCCGCCGCGCGGCGGCCTGCCAACGCGATCGCGGAAATAACCCTAATTCGAACGGCGCGGAATAAACCGCGCCTGTCCGCTCCGGCGGCACAAGCCCTGCTCATTCCCAGACGTCGCAACGTCCAACTGCTCGCGCTGTCCTGAAAGGGGACGCGCAGCGGCGCAATTCGGGACGACGCGGCCTGGAGGGCGAAATGAAACAGGCATCAAGCCGCGAACTCTTTGCTTACTGGACCGCGCGGCGTGGAACGCGGCGCGCGCCGGAACGCGGCGAGATCGAGCCGAGCGCGATTCGCCGGACGCTCGGCGACGTGTTCGTTCTCGAGTTCGACCGGCGCAACGGACATCCGTTCCGCTTGGCGGGCACGCGCGTGTGCGCGCTGTTCGGACGCGAATTGAAGAACGAGTCGTTCCTGCATCTGTTCGGTACCGACGCACGGGCATCCGTCACGCAGCTTGTCGATTCAGTCGCGGACGATGCGAACGGACTGGTCGCGTCGCTCAGCGGGCGCACCGCCGAAGGCTGGGAGCAGGATCTGGAACTGCTGCTGCTGCCGCTTGCACATCGCGGCGATACGCATGCGCGCCTGATCGGCTCGCTCGCGCCGATGACCGCACCGTTCTGGCTGGGCGTCGCTCACCTCGGCCCGCTGACGCCGGGGACCATCCGCCACCTCGACGCGGCCCTTCAGGCACCGGTCGACTTCACGCCTTGCCGCGGTTGCCGCCGAACAACGCCGGCCTGTGCTCACCGTCCATGAGGGCGGCCGCCGCTGACCGCTGTCGGGACGCGGATAACAAAGCCTTAACTATGCAGGGCTTACGGTTTCATGCTGCCCCAACTCTTGGCGGAAAAGGCTCCCGCGGCATGGCCGTGCTGCAGAAAATACTCGACGTTCTTCCCCTGAACGAGGAGAAGCGCCGCTTTCAGCGCGTGCGCGTCAACTTGCTCGGCCGCTACATGCTGGCCGACCGGCGCGAATTCCCCTGTCAGGTGCTGGATATGTCGCCCGGCGGCATGGCGATCATCGGTCCCGTGAGCGGCATCGCGGGCGAGCGCGTCGTCGCCTACATCGACCATGTCGGCCGGCTTGAGGGCACGATTGTCCGCGTTCTGCCGAATGGCTTCGCGATGTCGATCGCCGCGACCCCGCGCAAGCGCGACAAGCTCGCCGCACAGCTGACCTGGCTTGCGAACCGCCAGATCCTCGGACTGCCCGAGGACCGCCGCCACGACCGTATCGTGCCGCGCAACCCGCGCTCGACCATGGTCCTGCCCGACGGCACGGCCGTGATCTGCCGGATCATGGACATGTCGCTCTCCGGCGCGGCGATCTCGTGCGAGCAGCTTCCCGAAGTCGGCACCCTGATCACGCTCGGCAAGACGCCGAGCCGGGTGGTGCGCCACATCGAAAACGGCTTTGCGGTCGAGTTCACCCGCATGCAGCATCCGGACTTTCTCGAAGAGAACGTCACCGGTCCGTAAACGCGGCTGCGTAGTCGCGCGGCAGCCTGACACCGCGCACGCTTCCTGATCCCCTCGTTTTCCGTCCATCCGCCCTCGCGCGCCGCACGTCCGCGTCCTTAACGCGGGCGCTTCGGCGTGCCTGTTCGTTCGGATTGGCGGCCCCTTCCGTATTAATGCAGACAATTTTATTCAAAGTGAGTCTTGTAAAATTTGAATCGAATTCTCTTCAAGTTTTACAAGTATTCGATCTGTATTTGACTTGGTTTTACTTCGAATTGATTGTGGCAAGTTAGCGGCGGACCAAAGGCTTTCTGTCACAAGTAGCCCCAAGACGGCGGTGGGGGTTACTGATGACTTGGAATTACAGGGGGATACTTGCTGCGGGGGCGATAGCCTTTGCGGCCGTGTCTCAGGGCGCATCAGCCAACGAGCTTCTCTTCGTGACCACCGGCGACGCGACACGCGCGCCGATCGGTTGGGTCGAATTCTGCGCCGAGCATTCGTCCGAGTGCAAGGCAAACACAGGCGCGCCGCGCGACGTCGTACTCGGCAACAAGGCGTGGACCGATCTCGTCCGCATCAACAGGTGGGTGAACGACAACATCAAGCCGATGACCGACCTCGATCACTGGGGTGTGGTCGAGAAGTGGTCCTACCCGGACGACGGCTACGGCGACTGCGAAGACTACGTGCTGCTGAAGCGCCGCATGCTGATGGAAGCTGGCTGGCCGCGTGCGGCTCTGCTGGTGACCGTGGTGCGCGAGAAGAACGGCAACGGCCACGCCGTGCTGACGGTGAAGACCGACAAGGGCGAGTTCATCCTGGACAACCAGGAAGAGCGCATCCTGCTCTGGTCGGAGACGAGCTACCGCTACGTGAAGCGGCAATCGCAGTCCGATCCCAACCGTTGGGTCGCGCTCGGCGATCCGCGCCCGACAGTCTCCACAGCGTCATCGCGCTGAAACGATAAGGAATTGGTTCGCGACCCCGGTCACGTCCCCACCCCTCCCCGTCCCCAGACCGGGTTCGCGCGCGGCCGGCTGTCCCCCACAGCCGGCCGCAACTTTTTCAAAGCCGTTCGTTACAAAAGAAGAAATCGGAACATATTACCGTCTGATGATTGCAAAATACTCTTTTTCAGATATGATACTGTACATGCGCAACCTTATTTGGACCGCCAGCTATTCAGCGGTATGGATTTGCTGTGGTTTGTCCAGTCGCGTTTTGTTCTCTGACACGGCGCCTCTTGGGGGCGTCAATCAACGCGTTAGACCGGGGAAAGAACGCATGCGCTCCGTTTGAAGGTGGCAGGCGCGAATTCTCACGCTCCGGGAAACCCATCCGGAGACAGAACGTAGGAACGGCTGTCGAGTACGCCCGCGCGAAAGTCCGGGCCTGATGATTGGTCCGATCCAAGTACAGTGCGTTTACGGCGAGAGGCACATTCCGCTTGTGCGTGATGTGCTGATTCCGTCCCTCCAGCGCAGCAGTTCGCTCGACATCGTTTTCCTTGCGGCAAACTACGACAACACGAGCTCTCTGGCGCTCGAAGACCACCGCGCGGGGCGAAATGTAGAAGTCAGAAACGTCCGTCTTCAGCACGAGGGACGGGCCGGCTTTGCTGAGGCGCATAACGGGCTGTTTCAAAGTTCGAAGCCGGGCAGCGCGTTTGTCATCATCAATCCAGACTGCATCCTTCAGCCTGGTGCGATCGATGCCCTCATCTCGCGCAAGTCGCGTGCCGACGAAAAGGTCGCGATCGTCGAAGGGCGGCAGTGGCCGTATGATCATCCAAAGGAATACGACCAGCGCTCACTCCACACACCTTGGGCAAGCGGCGCGTTCTGCCTTATCGACACCGCTTTCTTTGAGGAGGTCGGCGGACTGGATCCGATCTATTTCCTCTATCTGGAAGACGTCGATCTGTCATGGCGCGCATGGCATCACGACTACACCGTGCTGCACGAGCCCGAAGCTGTCGTCGCACATTTTTCCGGACACCAGTTCTATCGCGACGACCTCGTGGAAAATGAATCGTACTACAGCTTGCGCAATTTCCTCGTCATTTCACGCAAGTTCTTTGGTCCGCGTGGCGAACAGAACGCCCTCGATCTGCTGCTCCGGCATCCGGACCAAGAGATCGCACGCCTCGCAGTCGACGACTTCCGTAACAACCTCGCTCACCGCATCAGCGATCAGTACGCCGGCAAGATACATCCCCATGTGAAAATCCTCGGCATGAACCAATTTCATCAATTGAGGCATGCGTGATTCACGTTGTCGCTCGTTCGAAGGAGCACGCCGACGCGTTCAAAAAGCGTCACCCGGCATTGTGTGCGGCCATCCGGATCGAACTTGGGCACACATCATACTTCGACGCGCTGAATGCAATAATCTCACGGTCCAACGAACCTTACGTTTGTATCGTTCACGACGATGTCACACTCAACACGTCGTTCGGGGCAAGTGTCGCAAACCTTGTCCAAGAACTCGACGAGCACTGGCCTAACTGGGGCTTGGTCGGCAACGCCGGCGTGGCCTCCTTTCGCGTCGGATACGCAGGGTCAAATCTGGTTCGCTATGTGAGCGATCCTCACGGAGGACCCAACCTCACGGGATATGTCATTCCAGCCCAAAGCGTTGACGGCAACGTCATGCTGGTGAACGTCTCCGCGGTCCGGCGCGCGAAGGTTTCGATCCCGAAGGGCGCGGGATTTCACATGTACGACTTGCTGCTGAGCATATCGATACTGAGTGCCGGCCTTGCAATCTTCGTCGCACCTCAGCTCGCCTGTTGGCATGGCAGTCCCGGCGATCCCAACGGATATCTCTCAGCATCGCAATTGTGGTGGGTAAGAAAGTCTCTTTCCGGGAGCATCCGCAATCGCGTCATTCAAACGATCAATGGGCCAATTCGCGTCCCGCCCAACGTACCGAACGAAGTCGAGGCAACAAGAGTTGATCTCGATTTGGACAGCTTGCGCGTTGCTGCGCGCGGCAGATCCCGGAAGGTCACCGCTATTGTGGTGAGAACACAGCTTAGGCGAGACCCGCTACTGCGCCGCACGCTCGAGACGGTCAACGCCTTCATCGCTTCAGCCGGAGATCACACGGAATTCCGCTGCTTTGTCGTTACCGATTTCGAAAAAGAGAATCATGATCTGGCAGTGCCTATACCTCCCGTTCTTCGTGTCAGCGTCCCCGAGGGATCGGACTCCCGCTACAAGCTTGTGCAGCACGCCGCACAAAACATCGACGCGGACTACTACTGGTTCATCGACGACGACGATTGGCTGTTTCCAAACGAAGCCGAGCGGCTTGCGCTCGTCGTTAACCTAGCGCCTTCCAACTCCATTATTTTCGTGGATGCACAGTGTTTCCGCGAAAGCACGTTGCGCGAGTCCGAAGCTACTCCCGGCTTCTGCACGCCAGCACGACGGTTCGCCGCCAGCAGCTTTCTCCAGTCGCTCACCGGATTTAACCACACGCCGTTTTGCGGCGCGGTTTTCAGCCGCTCCTCACTTGCGTCCCTTACCTCGGAGGCGTGCGCCAAGGTTACGTACTACGAAGATTACATGACGCTGCTTCTTGGCCTTCTCGGCTCCCGTAGCGTGCCAATTGTTGTCGACAGGCTCTACGCTGCCATATCGATCAGAGAGTCGGGCAATACCGTAACCGAAACGGATCGCACAAAATGGAATGCCTCAATGGCGGAGTTAGTGTCCCAACTCGTGAGCGATCCAGGCCTTGCCCAGCTTCTTTCACTCCCGAGCGTCGGCGGAGAAGCGTCCGGCAGATCTTTAGCCGAGCTGCAGCACATCCGGACACAACTTGACCAGATTAAGAGCTCCACGTCCTGGCGCTTGACGATGCCGTTCCGCGCGATGATCCAGCTCTTGCGGCGGGAAATTTCCTTCTCGTCATTCTTCAACACCCTCGGAAGCTCTCTAAGACTGTGACATCAGCACGACATGATGCAGCGGTTCATAGAAGACCTGCGAGCACCCGCCCGCATCGCCTACTTGGCGTCTCGATCGAATCTTTTCGTCATCGAAAGTGCGGTAGCCATTGTAGCGATGGCCATGCTGAGCGTTCGTCTACTCAGCCATTTCGATACCAATTGGGACACCCTCGCGTATCACTTGCCTTTCACGATACTGCGCGGAAATCTCCCCGGATCGGAGTTCTTGATACTCGATCCGCTGAATCAGCACCGATATCTTGGATTTCCGTCGCTTCCTGAGTACCTGCGCGCAGGCCTGTGGCGAGTATTCGCAACACCAAACGCGGGGGCGTTGCTCAACGTCGGTGCCATAGCAGCGCTGTCGTTGTATGTGGCCTGCTGCTATCGGATTTCCGTGCTTTGGTCCTTCCTTGTCTTTATCGCGATACCCACGCTGCATACGAACCTGGAATCGCTATACGTCGATCTGTGGTGCAATGCGTTCTTTTCGCTGTTCTTGCTCGCGACCTTCAAATCTCATGACGGAAACAGGCCAAGCGCAAGTCACACCGTCATCGCTTTAATTTCCTTGGGAATCGTAGCGAATTCGAAGCTGCAGTTTGCAGTCATGGGTTCCATCGGCTTCGCCGTCCTTTGGGCGCATGTTTTTGTCATGCAGAGCAGAATTCCATCCATCGGCTATGCAAAATACCGCGCCTGCATCTACATGCTCTTTGCCCTTCCGATCATATTTTTCTCGCCGCTGCACAACACCGTCCGATATGCCAATCCGGTCTACCCGATTGCTGCTTCTTTCGGTCCGATCAAACTCAATGGCACCGAAACGGCGCAGGTGTACGGCCAGCATGGGCCGCACGATATTCGCAGGCTGCCCGGTTGGGTCCGATACGCATTCTCCCAGCTTGAATACCGTGGTCTGAGCAACCGCCCGGGCGGCTACACCCTTTCCCAAGGGGATGTTCCGAATGGATCGGAAAGCGATCGCATGGGCGGGTCGCTCGTACCCATATGGATCGTCGTCCTTGGCTGCCTCGGTTATGCCTTTCAAAGAAATCGTGTTCTGGGAGCCAAGCAATTCTTTCCCTTGGCGGTGGCATCCGTCTTTTCGGCGGCGGTCCTGTTTTTTCCCGGCTCGTATGATCTTCGTTATTTCAGTTTCGTTGAGATCACCGCCGCTATCGGCGCGATATACACACTCCGCGCACTTCAAGATCATGGAGACGAGAAGGCGCAGGGCCTCCTGTGGGGTCTTAAGCTCACCCTTGTCGGTTGCGCGATTTTCACGACGTCAATCACTGGCCTGCGTCATGTGTGGCCTTCGAAGCTTGACGCGCGTGGCGCCGCCACCATGTTGGGCGTAAACGACGAGTTGCAGAGGGCGCTAAAGGCGTCCAACACGCTATGCTACATACGCCCCGATCCACTCGGCATTTTGCTTAGCAAAGCACTCAACCAGGATATCGGGAAAGACTATGTGCTCGTCAGCGCGTACGCAGAGGGACAGTGCCCTCCCGGTGCCTATGTGATCAAATAGCCCAGACGCTAGATCGTAATTGAACTCATCACCCGATCTTCTTCAATCCCTTCACGTACTGGTTCCAGCGCTTCACGTACCAGTCGGCCGCGAAGGCGACGGACTTCGCGGCCTTCTCGTCGAGCGTCTTGATGGCGCGCGCGGGCGAACCGACGATCAGCGAATTCTCGGGAAATTCCTTGCCCTCGGTGACGAGCGCGCCGGCGCCGACCAGCGAACGCGGGCCGATCTTCGCGCCGTTGAGCACCACCGCGCCCATGCCGATCAGGCTCCCCTCCGCGATCGTGCAGCCATGCAGCACGACGTTGTGCCCGATGGTGCAGTCCGCCCCGATCGTCATCGGAAAACCCATGTCGGTATGCAGCGTGCAGCTTTCCTGGATGTTGGAGCGCTCGCCGACCTCGATCCACTCGTTGTCGCCGCGCAGCACGCGAGCCCCACCACACGCTCGCGTCCTGCTTCAGCCGCACGCGCCCGATCACGACCGCGGTTTCGGCGATCCAGTAGCGGCCGTCGGCCGGAAGTTCGGGGGCTTGTCCGTCGAGTGAGTAGATCGCCATGCCATGCTCCTTTGCGGAGCCGGCAAGTTGGCACGTCCGCGCTTAAGCGAAAAGCTGCGCGAAGGCGTTGAACGCCGTCACCACAACGGTGCCTGACATCAGGCTCCAGAAGCCTGCGAGCACGGTCGCCAGCATCACGAACGCGAAACGGCTGCGCTCGACGCGGCTGCCGCGGATCAGGTTGCGCATGATGACGAACGGCGCCGCGAAGGTGAGCACCGGAATGGCGAGGAAGGTCACGAGCTGCGCCCCGCCGTTGAGCAGGCGGAAGCTCAAGGGCCGCTCGGTGACGAGCTGATAGGCGCTCGCGAGCGATCCTGCGACCGCAAAGCCGATGAACAAGACGATGAGAGACTGCAAAGACTCAGGCGACATACGCAACCAACTTTTGCGCATGACTTGGCCGGCGAACCGGTACCCCACTTCGCCGGGCCATGCGTTGGTTCCAACCTTCCAGATCGGACCCGGGCGCGCCAGCGCATCCTTAATAAAGGGTAAACGCGGGAAATCTTGTTTGCCGGCCAGCACCTTCGCCGCGTGGCATAATCGCGATGATTCGGACCCGCGACTGATGACGGACTTCGCAACACACCATCAGCCCAAGGTGGCAAGGAAGCAGCGCGGCGCGTCAACCGGGCTTGCCTTCGCGCTTGTGACGCTGGTCGTGCTGCTCGCGGCCGCCGCGGCCTTCGTCGCGCTCATGATGTGGCCGCGCTGGCCGGGCTTTGCGGTCGCCCCCGATGCACCCGCGCTGCCGATCACCGTCGGTGGCGTGCTGTTCAACGTACCGCCGGCCGCGTTCCGCGTCTCCGCGCAGCGCCAGCCCGGCGCGCAGGAGCGGCTCGATCTCGCCTTCCTGTGGCCCTCGCTCGCGCCACCCGATCCCGAGCAAAAGGCTTCGCTCGGCGAGGAAGCGCCGCCGATCGACCGGCTGTTCGTCACCATCGCGGCACAATCCATCGCGATGACGCCGATCGATCGCGTGCGCGCGATCTACACGCGCTATCTCGACGGCACGCAGCACGACGGGCCGGACGGGCTGAAGGTGGTCTCGTTCAAGGACGGCACGCCCTATCAGGGCGAGGATCTGTTCTTCGATCCCGAGGGAAAGCCCGGCTTCTTCGCGCGCTGCTCGCGGCCGACCGGCGCCAGCACGCCGGGCATGTGTCTCTACGAACGGCGCATCGACGGCGCCGACGTGACCGTGCGCTTCCCGAGCGAATGGCTGACCGGATGGCGTATCGTCGCATCCGGCATCGACACGCTGATCGGCAAGCTCAAGCCGGGATCATAGAAGACTATTCGAACCCTTGGGCCGGCGGTCCGCCCGCACCCGCCACAGGCGGCTGCGGCGTGACGACACCGGCAGCAGGCGCGCGCTGTCGCGCGGCGACATGCGACGGACGCTTTGACTTGCGAACCCGGGGACGCGGCTGGTGGCGCTCCCCACGCCACGAGCGCGCGATCGCAGGGCCCGCCGTATAGCCGATCACCGCACCCGCAACGAGGCCGACCGGTCCGAACACGAGGGCACCGGAGACCGCGCCGAGCGCGGCATTGCCCGCGCGTTCTTGCGCGAAAGTCTGCACGGGCATCAGCGCCGACGCGGCGACTGCAATCGCGAGGATGAGTTTCACGCCGCACCTCCCTCTCCCGCCGCCCATCATGGAGCGGATTGCGGCGGCACTGGGGAGAGCGGACTTCGTGAACTAGGGTTCGAGATCCTGTTCGAGGATCGCCATTTCAAGCGCGAAACCCGTGTCGTCCGTGAACACCACGCCGACGAACTCGTCGCCGATGTGGAAGTCGGCCGAATCGGTTTTCGTGGGGCGCTTGCGCACCGAGAACCGGTCGCCGAGTTGCTGCTTCAGAAAGACGTTGAGCTTCGCCACCGTCTCGGTATCGAGCTTGGGCGAGCGCCCGGCCCCCGGCAGCACGATCGCCTTCTCGAAATTGTAGGAGCGCTCGTCGTCCTCGTCGTCGACCACGATGCGGCCGAACAACTCGTCGCCGAGGAACACTTCCGCATAGTCGTCGCGCTGCGGCCGCGGCACGACACGCAGGCGCGGCGAGCCGAAGAGCTTCTTGAGGTAGCTGTCGAGCTTGCTGATCTCGCCGGCGTCCACGAATGTCCCCACGCGTCATGCGCGGGCGTGACCCGCGCAACCATCGGATTCGACAACTGTTTCAGCCAGATGGAATGCCGGGTCAAGCCCGGCGGCGACGAATGTGCGGTCAGGGGCCCAGATCGTACAACATCTGGTCCATGGCGCGCGAAGGCTCGGCGCAGCCCGCGGTTCCAACCACCTTGGCCGGAACGCCGGCGACGGTGGTGTTGTGCGGGACTTCCTTGAGCACGACCGAGCCCGCCGCGATGCGCGCGCAGTGGCCGACTTCGATATTGCCCAGAATTTTCGCGCCCGCGCCGATCATCACGCCGCGGCGGATCTTCGGGTGGCGGTCTTCGTTTTCCTTGCCGGTTCCGCCGAGCGTGACGCCGTGCAGGATCGACACGTCATCGTCGATCGTCGCGGTCTCGCCGACGACGAGGCCGGTCGCGTGATCGAGGAAGATGCCGCGCCCGATGCGCGCATTCGGATTGATATCGGTCTGGAACACGGAGGACGAGCGGCTTTGCAGATAGAGCGCGAAATCCTTGCGGCCCTTCTTCCACAGCCAGTGGGCAAGCCGATGCGTCTGGATCGCGTGGAAGCCTTTGAAGTACAGCAGCGGATCGATGTAACGGTGCGCGGCCGGGTCGCGGTCGATGGTCGCCACGATGTCGGCGCGGAACGCATCGCCGATCGTCGGGTCGTCCTCGAGCGCGTCGGCATAGGCCTGGCGGATCAGTTCGCCGGAGACGTCCGGATGATCGAGCCGCTCCGCGATGCGGTGCACGACCGCGCGCTCGAAGCTGTCATGGTGCAGGATCGACGAATAGATGAAGCTCGAAAGCTCGGGCTCGCGCCGCGCCACCTCCTCGGCCTCGTCGCGGATGCGCGACCAGACCGGATCGACCTTGTCGAGCCGGTGGGTGGACTTGAGCTGCTGCTGGGCCATGTGAGCCTCCGCCGTGGTGGCGCGTGTTTACCACAAGTGGGGCCGGGATTGCAGTCCCTCAAGGGCGGGGGCGTCATCACAGTAAATGATCTGAATCAGCAAAGCCCGTGATGTCAGGCGCTGGCGCCGAGCTTTCCGACAAAATCCAGCACCGCCGAGGAGAAGCGATCGTTCGAATCGCCCGCGACCATGTGGCGGGCATCGGCAACGTCGACATAGTCGGCGTGCGGCACCAGTTCGAGGAATTCGCGCACGTGTGCCTCCTGCACCAGTTCGGACGAGCCGCCACGCACCAGCAGCGCCGGAATGGTGATCGCCTTGGCGGCCTCGATCAGCGCCGCTTCAAGAAGGCGATGATCGATCGCAAAGGAGCGTTCGCCTTCCAGCATCTTCGGGTCCCAGTGCCAGCGCCAGCGGCCGTCGGGATGCAGGCGCAGGTTCTTCTTCAATCCGTCGTGCGAGCGCGGGCGCGCGCGATGCGGCAGATAGGCGGCGACCGCATCGGCGGCTTCCGAAACGGTGGCGAAGCCTTCCGGACCGCGCGCCCGCATGAAGCCGTGGATTTTCGCAACGCCACTGCGGTCGACGCGCGGCGTGATGTCGACCAGCACGACCGCCGAGAGAAGCGGCCCCTTGCCGGCCCGCTCCGCATTTCCCTCCGCCAGCAGCGAGGCCATGCCGCCGAGCGACGCGCCGATCGCGATGGGGAGTTGCCCCGCACGTTGCGCAAGTGTCGTCGCGACAGCGGCCGCGTCATCGGCGAAGTCCCAGAACGCGTAGGAGCCGTCAGGAACCCATGCGCTGTCGCCATGCCCGCGCTGATCGAGCGCGTAGGCGGTCGCGCCGTTGCGTGCGAGTTGCTCGGCGGTCCGCCGCCAGGCATGCCGCGTCTGTCCGCCGCCATGCAGCAGCAACACCGGCTGGCCTTTCTCGCCATACACATCGGCCACCAGCGTGTTGCCGGCAGCGCCCGTGAACATCGCGGTCGCGGCTTGCAGGTGCTTCATGGACGGGCTTGCAGGAATTCGACCGCGGCGGCCTTGAACACCTTGTCGCCGACCGCGACCATGTGATCGCGATCCGGTATGTCGAGCCCGCGCCCGTTCGGCATCAGCGCGGCAAGTTCGTGCGGCGAGCCCGCGATGTCGTCCTTGGTGCCGACCACGACGAGCGCCGGGCAGCGAATGCTCTTGATGTCATCGATGCGCACGGCCTGGCGCGATCCGCGCAGGCACGCCGCAAGTGCCCGCAGGTCCGAGCGGGTCTGTTCCGCGAAGGCGCGGAAGCGCTTGCCCATCGGATCAGTGACGGCGTCGAGCGACGGCGCTTCCAGCGAGTCCGCGATCTCGTCGCGCAGGCCCGCGCTATCGACGAGGCGGATGCCCGCGCCGCCAAGGATCAGCGAGCGCACGACGCCCGGATGCCGCGCGCCCAGCACCGCACAGATACGCGCGCCGAGCGAATAGCCCATCACATCGGCGCGCGGCAGGCCGAGATGCGCGATCAGCGCGGCGACATCGCCGGCCATCATGTCGGTGTGATAGGCGGCAGGATCGTAGAGCTTTGATGATTGCCCGTGGCCGCGGTTGTCGAGCGCGATCACGCGGCGGCCGTCGCGGCGGAGCGTCGTGGTCCAGCCCGGCATGGCCCAGTTCACCTCCTTGTTGGAGGCAAAACCGTGCACCAGGACGATCGGATCGCCCTCGCCTTCGTCGAGATAGGCGATCTCGACGTCTCCGTTCTTGAATGAAGGCATGATTCCGCGCCGGGAGAGGAAAAGCGCAGACGTTTAAGCAGCCACCGGGGCTTCCCGCAACCGCCGGAGCCGCCTTCTTTCGCAATGGCGCAGGGTCATGCGCTCGACCGTGCGTTTGCATGCAGCGCAGAACGCCAGCAGATTGAACAACGCCCAGAAGACCCAGAGCGCGAGGTCGAACAGCGCGCCGGTCAGCACGATCGCGCCGCGCCCGAGCACCTTCACGATCGCGCGGGTCTTGCTCCCCTTCGCGTCGGCGAGGCGGGCGAGCTTCGCGAAATCCTGCGGGCGCTCGGCGATCTTCAGGCTGTCGAGCGCGCCGCGCATACCGGTGCGCGACTGCACGCGGCCGAGGTCGCTGACGAAATGCACGAGCCCTTCGCGCTTTTCCACCTTGAGCAGGCGCACGAGCGGCGCACCGATGTGCCCGCCCTTGCGCGCCGCCTTCGCGACCGAGAGCCCGGCGCGCGCGGGCGCCGCAAGGCCACCGCTCGCGTACAGTCCCGCCGTCACCGCGATGACCGGTTCCGGCAAGGCCGAGCACCAGCGTGTCCATTTCCTCGCCGTGCAGGCCGCGCCAGCTTTCGCGCACTGCGTCGCGGATGTCGCCGAACACAAACAGGTCGCCGGTCAGCATCCCGGCAGCGCTCGCGACGTCCTCCGGCTTGCCGGTGACGAAGCCGCGCGCAAAGCTTGCCATCTTGCTTGAAGGGAGCGCGGCATGCCGTTCGGCGGATTCGGCTTTCGCGATCAGCGCCGGCACGATCCGCAGGCCGCGTTCGGCCGCAAGATCGAGAAAACTGCGCGCCAGATCGGTATCCCCGGCGGCAAGCGCGCCCTCGATCTCGCGCGCCGCAACGCCCGCATCGAAGCTCCGGTCGAGCGCCAGAGCAGACAGCCGCACCGGATCGTCCTGCGCCACGATGGTCCGCGCGGCGTGAATGCCTTCGGGCAGGCTGAAGCCCGCCACGGCCGCGAGGCAGGCCGCAAGGCCGAGCGAAAACGTGATGGCAAGACGGGCGAGCATGGGTCCCCAACCGGAGCGCAGCATCTATGGGCGGATTGCGGCGGGATGGCGGCTCGCACCCCACCGTTGCTACACTCGATGGAACCTGAAGGAGCGACACATGGCAGACCCGATCAATTTCCCCGGCACGGTCGAATGGTCGGGCGAGAATCCCGGCATTTCCCTGAAAGAGAACGCGGACGGTCCGTTCGTCACGCTTGCGAGCTTCTTCCGCATCGTGCTCTCGCCGCACGGGCGCGGTCATGCGCTCGTGCTGATGCAGTCGCCGCAGGACGCAGGCGCGGCCGGCAACGTCTGCCTCCACGACAATGAGAAGCTTGCGCGCTATCTCGTGTCCGATTTCGTCTCGCACTTCGGCGCGTGGAAAGGCCTGCCGGGCCTGCGCGGCCTCAACTATCGCCAACTCGATGGCGTCGAGGCATCGGGCGATCCGGCGAGCACCTACCACGAGACCGTGAAAGCCGGAGACCTGACAGTGCGCCTCACGTGGAGCGGCCTCGGCAAGCCATTCTGCTTCGCGCTGCCGCCCGACAAGTCGGCAACGGGCGCGCATACGATGCCCAGCCTGTTTGTTCCGTGCCAGAGCGCAAGCGTGACGATCAACGGCAAGGCACGGCCCGGCAAACCGGCGCCGCGCGAAATGGCCGGGCACAAGTTCTCGACCGCGATGCTCGCGTTCTCGGAGACTTGGATCCGCGCGTAACGCACCGATGGACGACCCTCACGAGGAAATCTCGCGCCTCGAAGGCGAGATCGAGCGTTTGAGCGAATCCGCCGAGCGCTGCCGCAAGATCGCCGTCACCGCCAAGATCGCGATCGGCGCGGGCGGCGTGCTGCTGGCAGCGGTCCTGCTCGGCATGATCCGCGCAGATGCGCTGTCGCTGATTTGCGCCGCGATCCTGATGCTCGGCGGCGTCGTGATCTACGGCTCCAATTCCACCACGGCGCAGCAGATCGCGGAGCGCATCGTACAAGCCGAGCAGGCGCGCTCCGAGGCGATCAGCGCAATGGAGCTGACGATGGTGCCGGAGCCTTCCCGGCTCTTGCACTGACAGCGCGCGCAAGCGCTGCCACGATCGCGATGGCGCAATAGGCGGCGACTCCGGCCAACGAATAGCCCGAAAGCGCCATCCCGCCGATCGCGGTCTGGAGTGCGACGACGAACACGGGTCCGAGCGCGAGCAACACCCGCACGGTGAGCGGGCTCGCGAGCTTCACGCCGACCTGATTGAGATAGATCGGCACCGCCATCAGCACGAAAGCCGCGGGCGCAAGCGCGATCCATGCGGAGGACGAGAGCGCCATCGCGCGCGCTTCCGCCGTGAACGAGAGAGCAATCGCCGCTATGGCGACCACGCCGAGGAAGCGCGTCGCAACGACCGCGGCGGCGCTCGCGCCCTGATCGTGCAGGCGCTTGGCATAAAGCTGCGCCACAGTGATCGTCATGCCCGCACCGGCCGAGAACGCGCAGCCGATCAACGCGGTCATGCCGCCCGCGCCCGCCGACAATCCAGCAAGCGCCACGAAAAGCAGCGCCACGAGGCACACGGTCATCGCGGCCTGACAGGCGACTTCGAACCGCGTCATGACTACGTCGTCGACGATCCGCCAGCCGACCGCCGCCATCGCCAAAATGGTAAGCGGCCCGACGCCCGCGAACAGCACATTGGCGATCGCCGGCTCGATGAAGCGCAGCGATTGGAAATACGCGAGCCATGAGACGGCGGTGAATGCGTTCATCAGCAGGAACGCGCGCATGTCCGCGAACACGACCGAGAGCGTGCGTTTCCGCTCCGCGAGCGCGACCAGCAGGAACGCCAGCGTACAGGTCGCGAACGCGATCAGCGCGAACGCGAAGAACGGTGCGGAGCGCAGCGCGCCCGCGAAGAACACGTCGCGGAACGCCGAGAGGATCACGAAAGCGAGGACGAAAACGGGGCCCGCCATGCGGCCAATCACTCCGGTCTCCCTTCACTTTACCACCGTATTTATGGTTGTGCGCCGCACTAGGCATCCGCAGGCCGGATCGCTATGGTCGCGCCGGTCAGGATTCCCCAAGGGCGCGCGCATGGCCGACCACGTCGTTCCGCATTTTCACAACAATCCCGGCGTGCCGGTCATCGAGATCGGTGCGAAGGAATTCATGTGCATCGGAGCGACGCCGCCGTTCGACCATCCGCACGTGTTCTGTGACATGGGCGACGAGAACGAGTTCATCTGCTCCTATTGCTCGACCCTGTACCGCTACAATTCGGCCCTGCATGGCGACGAGGCACGGCCGGCTGAGTGCGCCTGGCGGATGCCCGCGACCGCCTGAGCCAATATCGGGGACACGGTGGCCCGTTCCCGATCCGTCATCATCGCCGGAGCCGGTATCGGCGGACTGACCGCCGCGCTGACGATCGCGCGCGCCGGTTACCGCACGGTCGTGCTGGAGCAGGCTGCGCGGCTCGAGGAAGCCGGTGCCGGCATCCAGCTCTCGCCCAACGCGATGCGCGTGCTCGCGGGGCTTGGCCTGACCGAGCGGCTGCGTCCACACATCGTCGCGCCGCAGGCGATCCGCATCGTGTCAGGCGCAAGCGGGCGCGACATCGTGCGCGTTCCGCTCGGAGAGACGGCCGAGCAGCGCTACGGCGCGCCCTATTGGGTGATCCACCGCGCGGACTTGCAGGCCGCCCTCGTCGCGGCGATCGAGGAACAGCTCGACATCACGCTCCGGCTCGGCACGCGGGTCGAGGACTACGCCATCCATCCCCACGGCATCACGGTCGAGGCGCGCACCGCGGAAGGAGCGCGCGACGAACAGGGCGTTGCGCTGATCGGGGCCGATGGGCTGTGGTCCACGTTGCGCAGGCGGCTGGGCGACGAAAGACCGCCGCGTTTTGCGCAACGCACCGCCTGGCGCGCAGTGGTGCCGGCCGCGCGGCTCCTGCCGGAATTCCGCGAACCGGTCACGGGTCTGTGGCTCGGGCGCGACGCGCATCTCGTGCACTATCCGGTAAAGGCCGGCGCAATGGTCAACATCGTGGCGATCGTCCGCGACGACTGGCATGAGGCAGGCTGGAGCGCGCCGGGCAAGCCCGCCGATCTCGGACCGCGTTTCGCGAATTTCGCGCCCGCCGTGCGCACACTGATCGCCATGCCGGAACGCTGGCAGAAATGGGCGCTGTTCGACCGCACGCCGCGACGCATCCGCACCCACGGCCCGGTGACGCTCCTCGGCGACGCCGCGCACCCGATGCTGCCGTTTCTCGCGCAGGGCGGCGCGATGGCGATCGAGGACGCGGCCGTGCTGGCACAATGCCTCGCGCGCACCGAGGACATCGAGCAGGCGCTGCGCGCCTACGAGCACGCCCGCCGCCGCCGGGTCGCGCGCGCGCAACGCGAGGCACGGCACAACAGATCGTATTACCACATGGGAATCCTCGCTTTCGCGCGCGACTTTGTGCTGCGCGCGGCGGGCGGCGACATGCTGCTGCGCGGCTACGACTGGCTCTACGGCTGGAAGCCCTGATCCCACCTCCCACTTGCCTGCCCACGCCTTGCGCGCGCGCCCTCGTGGCTGTTCACTGCGCCTCCTGCCGGAGACGCCTGATGTTCGAAACGACGATTGCCGGAAGCCTACCGAAGCCGTCATGGCTCGCGGAAACCAACAAGCTGTGGCCGCAGTGGAAACTTCAAGGCGATGAACTTGGCGCCGCGAAGATCGACGCGACCCTGCTCGCGCTGAAGGAGCAGGAGGACGCCGGCATCGACATCGTCACCGACGGCGAGATGTCACGCCAGCATTTCGTGCACGGCTTTCTCGAATTCGTCGACGGCATCGACTTTGCGCACAAGGTCGAGATGGGCATCCGCGCTGACCGCTACAAGGCGATGGTGCCGCAGGTGATCGGCGAGCTGAAGCTGAAGGGTCGCGTGCACGCGAGCGAGGCGCGGCTTGCACGCGCGCATACGAAAAAGAAGCTGAAGGTCACGATGCCGGGGCCGATGACCATCATCGACACCATCGCTGACCGCCATTACGGCGACCGCGTGAAAATGGCGATGGCGTTCGCCACGCTGCTGAACGAGGAGGCCCGCGCGCTGGAGGCTGACGGCGTTGATGTGATCCAGTTCGATGAGCCGGCGTTCAACGTCTACATGGACGAAGCGGCCGGCTGGGGCATCGAGGCGCTGCACCGCGCGATCGAAGGCGTGAAGGCCACGACCGCAGTCCATATCTGTTACGGCTACGGCATCAAGGCCAATACCGACTGGAAAGCGACACTCGGCGGCGAGTGGCGGCAATACGAGAAGGTGTTTCCCGCGCTCGCGAAAAGCCGCATCGGGCAGGTCTCGCTCGAATGCCGCAACGCGAAGGTGCCGATGAGCCTGATCAAGCTGCTCGACGGCAAGGACGTGCTGGTCGGCGTCATCGATGTCGCCTCTGATGACGTCGAAACGCCGGAGGATGTTGCCGCGGTGATCGGCGAGGCGATGAAATACGTCGCGAAGGAAAAGATCGTCCCCTGCACCAATTGCGGCATGGCCCCGATGCGGCGCGATATCGCGAACGCGAAGCTGGCGGCGCTCGGCAAGGGCGCGGAGCTGGCGCGGCGGAAGTTCGGTTGACGGCTCGGCTTCAGACTGACGCCGATCGCGTCGGCGTCTATGGCACTCTGCCGGCGGAGTTGCTGCCGGCTCTGATGGATGCAATTCAGTTTTCGCCCCTGATGCCGGGCGCCACCGACCTGGAGTCGCAGGGCGAAGGCACACTTGCCGCGATGACGATGCTGGCGCCTCCGGGTACTCTGGAGCGGCGCTATGCCATGACGCTAGCGTTGCGCGCCGTCGTGCCGGGCGGCGCGTTCGTTGCGCTTGCGCCGAAGGATCAGGGCGGAACACGGCTGCGAAAGGAACTGGAGGCGCTCGGGTGCAGCGCCGAGGAAACTGCACGGCGGCATCACCGTATCGTGACGTGTATCCGGCCTGCCGACCTCACTGGTACAGAGGATGCGCTGCGCGATGGCGCTCCGCGTATGATCGCGGACCTTGGTCTTTGGTCGCAGCCCGGCGTATTCAGTTGGGACCGCATCGATCCCGGCACCGCGCTTCTGCTGCAGCACCTGCCGGTGCTCGGCGGGCGCGGCGCGGACTTTGGCTGCGGCATCGGCATATTGGCGCATGCGGCCCTGGCTTCTGCGAAGGTCAAGCACATGACGCTGATCGACATCGACCGGCGAGCCGTCGCGTGCGCACAACGCAACGTCGACGATCCTCGCGTGATCTTCCTGTGGAGTGATGTGCGGCGTTCCATCCCCGAACTGGCCGGGCTCGATTTCGTGCTGATGAACGCGCCGTTCCACGACGCCGGAAGCGAGGACAGGACGCTACCGCAAGATTTCGTACGGTGCGCCGCCGCGGTGCTGCGCAACGGGGGCGTTTGCTGGCTTACCGCCAACCGCCATTTGCCGTACGAGGCGGTAATGAAGCCGCTGTTCAAGCACATTGAATTAAAGGCCGCTGCGGGAGGCTACAAAATCTACGAGATGCGGAAATGAGCAAAGGCTCGCCGACGCTGCGGCTCGATCGCCTCCTCGCAAATCTCGGCTACGGATCGCGCCGCGAGGTGGAGCGGATCGTATGGGGAGGTTTGGTGTCGCTGGATGGTGCCGTTCTGGAAGAGGCAGACCAGCGCATCGCTGTGACACCAGACTTGTCCGCCCGCATGTCCGTCGACGGTGCGCCGCTCGATCCGCCTCCGGGTCTGTCATTGATGCTGCACAAACCCCTGGGTGTCACATGCTCGCATAAAGAGATTGGCCCTCTGGTCTATGCGCTGCTGCCGGAACGATGGCGGCGGCGCGAGCCGGCGATCTCGACCGTCGGACGGCTCGACAAGGACACCTCCGGCCTGTTGCTGCTAACCGACGACGGCGCCTTGCTGCACAAGGTCATTTCGCCACGCAGCCAGGTGACAAAACGCTATGACGTGACGCTCGACCGTCCCTTGGGCGGCGGCGAAGAGAAAATCTTCGCGTCCGGAACACTGCTGCTGGATGGCGAGGAAAAGCCGCTGCTGCCGGTGCCTCTGGAGGCGCTATCGCCGACGCGCGCGCGCGTGACGTTGACCGAAGGCCGCTATCATCAGGTGCGCCGCATGTTCGCGGCGGTCGGCAATCACGTCACGGCGCTGCATCGCGACCGCGTGGGCGATTTGGTGCTACCCGACGACCTGCCCGCCGGGCAATACCGCATTCTCGGCGAAGCCGAACTGGCGCGCGTGTTGCGCTCCAACGACGCGCAAACAACCGAGTCTCAGCCGTGATCCCGTGGTCTCTGCTCGATACCGCGCGCATACCCGGCGGAGAAGGCGAACTGCGCCTCATGCGGCGAGGGCCCGAGTTCTCCATCCGACTCGGTCACAACGAACTGATGAACAGCCGCCTCCGCGGATCCGAGGAGGCGCTGGCCACGATCACATGGGAACGGATCAGGTCTCACGCGGCGCCGCAAATCCTGATCGGCGGACTGGGCATGGGCTTCACGCTGCGCGCCGCGCTCGCTTCATTCGGGCCGGAGGCAAGTATCACCGTCGCCGAACTGGTGCCCGCCGTCATAAAATGGGCACAGGGCCTGATGGCGGATGTTTTCGGCAACAGCCTGACGGACCCGCGCGTGCGCGTCTGCGAGGCCGACGTCGGCCAACTGATCCGATCCGGTCCCTCGGCATACGACGCGATCCTGCTCGACGTCGACAATGGTCCGGATGGACTGACCCGGAGCGCCAACGACGCGCTGTATGACCTGCGCGGCTTGAGCGCCGCGCGCGCGGCCTTGCGCGACGGCGGCGTGCTCGCGGTGTGGTCGGCAAAGCCGGACGCCCACTTCGTTCAACGTTTGCGCAAGACCGGCTTCGATGTGGATGAAGTCAAGGCGCGCGCCAACGGATCGCGCGGCGGCTCAAAGCACATCATCTGGATCGCGACCAGTCGCGAACGCGGCCCGCAGCCGGCCTGACTCCGGAAAGAAAGTTCGCGTGACCGGACGCGCAGGATGTGTACCATCCCGCTGATCTCGCAAGGCGCACAGACAAAATCGCCGGGAGATCCCGTCTCAACCCGTTGATGACAGACCCAAGGACCTCGCGCGTGAACCGCTCCGAATCCGCCTCCCTCCCCTCTCCCTACTTCCGCGAGGAGCACGAGGCCTTGCGCGCGCAAATCCGGCGTTTCGTCGAGCAGGAGATCAAGCCGCACGGGCTGAAATGGGAGGAGCAGGGTTACGTGCCGCGCGAGGTGCTGCGCCGCATGGGCGAGCTTGGGTTTCTCGGCATCCGCTATCCGGCCGAATACGGCGGCTCCGAGATGGACACGCTCGGCTCGGTCGTGCTCGGCGAGGAGCTCGGCCGCTCGACCTTCTCGGGGGCGGCGATCACGATCCTGGTGCACACCGATATGGCGTCGGTGCACATGGCAAACGGCGGTTCGCCCGCACAAAAGGCCCGCTGGATGCCGGAGATCATCGCGGGCCGCGCGATCACGGCCGTCGCCGTGACCGAACCCGACGCCGGCTCCGACGTGAAGGCGATCCGCACGACCGCGCGGCGCGACGGCGATCACTACGTACTCAATGGCACGAAAATGTTCATCACCAACGGCGTGCACGCCGACCTTTATTTCGTTGCCGCGAAAACCTCGCCCGACGCGCGGCCTTCGCAGCAAATCTCGATATTCATGGTCGAGAAGGGCACACCCGGCTTCACAGTCAGCCGCGCGCTCGACAAGCACGGTTGGCTTTCCTCCGATACCGCTGAGCTGTCGTTCCAGGATTGCCGCATCCCGGCCGAGAACCTGCTCGGCAAGGAAGGCCGCGGCTTCTACGCGATCATGAGCAACTTCCAGAACGAGCGCACCGTGATCGGCGCGATGGCAATGGGCGAAGCGCAGACCGCGCTCAATCTCACCATCGAGTACGTGACGACCCGCAAGGCCTTCGGCGGAACGTTGTACGACAAGCAGGGCATCCGCCAGCGCCTCGCAATGCTCGCCGCGAAGGTCGAGGCCGGGCGCCAGCTCGTCTATCACGCGGCGTTCCTCGACGCGCAGGGCGTCGACTGTACGCGGGAAGTCTCGATGGTGAAGGCTTACTGCGGCGAACTGGTCAACGAAGTGATGTACGCCTGCCTCCAGTTCCACGGTGGCATGGGCTTCATGCGCGAGTCGACGATCGAACGGATGGCGCGCGACGCACGCGTACAGACAATCGGCGGCGGGGCGACCGAGGTTATGCTCGAAGAGGTCGCCAAGCGCCTGAAGCGCTAGGTCACATCATCGTGTGCGGCCGCCGGCACCGAAACCAGCCGCGTTTATCCGTGTTAACATCGCGGAGAATCGTGAGCCAATCGCGGAGCAGCCAGATGAAATACCGGACCTTGATCGCGGCCGTGACAGCCTTCTCGTTCGTCGCCATCGGCGCCGCAGATGCAGCCAGCAAGCACAAACGCAAGCACGTCCGGTACGGCGCGGCGTACGCCTATGTGCCGGTCGCGCCCTACGGCGCGCGGACGGCGGGACCGCCCTGGGCCCAGCCGTGGGAATGCTTCACGGACGAAGGCTACGGCCGCTACCGGTCGTGCAGCGCCGGCCGCAGATAGCCGGCAACTCTCGGGAGCCGACATGCTCAAGTTCGTACTGGCGGCCACCATGGCGCTGTCGCTCGCGGTTCCGAGCGGCGCGGAGGCGGCGAGCAAAGGCAAGAAGAAGACCGTTCGCGCCAGCTCGCCCGCCGTCACGATGCCTGCCAGATCCGCACGTATGCCGGGGCCGTCTTGGGCGGGACCGAACGACTGCTACACCGACGAAGGCTATGGCCGGTACGCGATCTGCGGCGGCGGACAGGACTACTAGCGATCACTTGGTGAGCAGTTCGCGCAGCACCGTTGCGTGGCTCAGATCGAGTTCTTTTGTCGCCGTCAGCAGCGTGACGGTCCGGCCTTTCACGACGGCGCGCAGTTCGGCCAGTCCCTCGCGCTGCTCTTTCAGCTCCGCCACATAACGCTTGCGGAACGCGGCGAACTTCTTCGGATCGTGCTGGTACCATTTGCGCAGTTCGTTGCTGGGCGAGAGATGCTTCATCCACGCAGTCGAGCTTGAGATTCGACTTCGAGAGCGCCGCGCGGCCATAGCCGATCGATCAGGATGCGCAGGCCGTCGCCGGAGCCGGGTTCGTCATAGGCGCGTCTGATCCGGATCGCGGCTTTCGCCGGCTCGCGCCCGCTTCGCGGTCTTCTTTTTCTTTGCGGTTTTCTTCGCCATCAGCGATCCGCCCGCCCGAGCACATCCATCAGTTCGGCGATCTTGCGCCGCTGATCGCTCTTGTTGCCCGACGCGATCGCGCCCTCGACGCAATGGCCGACGTGGTCGCGCAAAATCTCTTCTTCGGCCTTGCGCAGCGCGGCGCGCACCGCACTGATCTGCGTCACGACGTCGATGCAGTAGCGGTCGTCCTCGACCATGCGCGCGAGCCCGCGCACCTGCCCCTCAATTCTCCCCAGCCTTTTCAACGTCGCGGCCTTGGCGTCCTGTCGCATGGCGTCTATATACCCCCACGGGGTATCTGTTTCAAGCGGACGCACGATGGCCGAGGCGGAGCATCACCACGATCATGACCACGCCGCCGCGGGCGTCATCGATCCCGTTTGCGGGATGACGGTCGATCCGCACACCGCCAAGCATCGCCACGAGCACAAGGGCCACACCTACTATTTCTGCTCGGCCGGCTGCCGCACGAAATTCGCCGCCGAATCCGGCAAAATACCTCGAAAAGGACAAGCGCGAGGCCGAGCCCGTGCCTGAAGGCACGACCTACACCTGCCCGATGCATCCCGAAGTGCGGCAGGTCGGGCCCGGCTCCTGCCCGATCTGCGGAATGGCGCTTGAGCCCGAGATCGCGACCGCCGCCACCGGCCACAATCCCGAGCTGGTCGACATGACCCGGCGCTTCTGGATCGGCCTCGTGCTGACGTTGCCGGTGTTCGCACTCGACATGGGCGCGCATATCTTCGGCAGCCACGGCTTTGTCGATCAGGCGCTGTCGAACTGGATCCAGTTCGCGTTCGCCACACCCGTCGTGCTGTGGGCCGGCTGGCCGTTCTTCGTTCGCGGCTGGCAATCGGTCGTCACGCGCAATCTCAACATGTTCACGCTGATCGCGATGGGCACCGGCGTCGCCTATGCGTACAGCGTCGTCGCGACGTTGGCGCCGGGCGTTTTCCCGGCTGCGTTCCGCGGCCACGGCGGCGCGGTGGCGGTCTATTTCGAGGCGTCCGCCGTCATCACCGTGCTGGTACTGATTGGACAGGTACTCGAACTACGCGCGCGCGAGCAGACCTCTGGCGCGATCCGCGCGCTGATCGATCTTGCACCCAAGACCGCACGGCGCGTGCGCGACGGCAGCGAGGAAGACGTCGCGCTCGACACGATCGAGGCCGGCGACATCCTGCGGGTCCGGCCCGGCGACAAGGTGCCGGTCGACGGGACGGTGACCGAAGGCCGCTCGGCGCTTGATGAGTCGCTCGTCACCGGCAAGTCGATGCCGGTCACCAAGACCCCGGGCGATAAGGCGATTGCCGGAACGCTCAACACGACCGGCAGTTTCCTGATGCGTGCCGAAAAAGTCGGCCGCGAGACGCTGCTTGCGCAGATCGTGCAGATGGTCGCCGCCGCGCAGCGTTCGCGCGCGCCGATCCAGCGCCTCGCCGATCAGGTCGCGGGCTGGTTCGTGCCTGCGGTGATCGCGGTCGCCGTCACGGCATTCGCCGCGTGGGCGATGTTCGGTCCCGAGCCGCGCTTCGCGTACGGGCTGGTCGCAGCCGTGACGGTGCTCATCATCGCCTGCCCCTGCGCGCTCGGGCTCGCCACGCCGATGTCGATCATGGTCGGCGTCGGGCGCGGCGCGGCGGCCGGCGTGCTGATCAGGAATGCGGAAGCGCTCGAGCGGATGGAAAAGGTCGATACGCTGGTGGTCGATAAGACCGGCACGCTAACCGACGGCAAACCGAAGGTGACCGCAGTTGTGCCTGCACTCGGCTTCGACGACGCGACCGTGTTGCGTTACGCCGCAAGCGTGGAACAGGCGAGCGAACACCCGCTTGCCGCTGCCATCGTTGCCGCCGCGAAGGA
Organism: uncultured Alphaproteobacteria bacterium; assembly: GCA_963828625.1. Taxonomy (GTDB): domain Bacteria; phylum Pseudomonadota; class Alphaproteobacteria; order Rhizobiales; family Xanthobacteraceae; genus PALSA-894. Next base: position 89,534 of record CAWHEX010000001.1, read on the forward strand.
GCGCAACATCGAGCTAGCGCGCGTGATGGGCTTCAACTCGCCGACCGGCAAGGGCGCGATCGGGATGGTCGAGCGCAAGCGGGTTGCGCTGGGAAACGCCGCGTTCTTCGCCGAACTTAATCTCGCGACGGCGGGACTGAACGGTCAGGCGGAGGAGTTGCGCCTTGATGGCGCGACGGCGATCTTCGTTGCGATCGACGGCAAGGCGGCTGGCGTGATCGCGATCGCGGACCCGATCAAGCCGACAACGGCCGCAGCGCTGAAGGCGCTCACCGAAGAAGGCATCCGCGTCGTGATGCTCACGGGCGACAACCGCACCACCGCGCAGGCGGTGGCGCGCAAGCTCGGCATCACGGAGATCGAGGCCGAAGTGCTCCCCGATCAGAAGAGTGCCGTGGTCGAAAAGCTGCGGCGCGCAGGCCGCGTGGTGGCGATGGCGGGCGACGGCGTCAACGACGCCCCTGCCCTTGCGGCGGCAGATGTCGGCATCGCGATGGGCACCGGCACGGACGTTGCGATGGAGAGCGCCGGCATCACGCTGCTGAAAGGCGATCTCACGGGCATCGTGCGTGCACGGCGGCTGAGCGAGGCCGTGATGCGCAACATCCGGCAGAACCTGCTCTTTGCGTTTGCCTACAACGCGGCGGGCGTGCCGGTCGCGGCCGGTGTGCTCTACCCGCTGTTCGGGATCCTGCTCTCGCCGGTGATCGCCGCCGCCGCGATGGCACTGTCGTCGGTGAGCGTGGTGGGAAATGCGCTGCGGTTGCGGAAAGTGCCCCTCTAGACCGGCGGGTCACGCCGCGCGGCTCTGGGAAGCCTCGCCCGGCCGCCATTCCGGATCGCCGGTCACCGGCCCCTTCGAGCCGGCCGGCGGCTTGCCGGGTGGGTCCTTGTAGGGCGGCGGATCGGGATCACGCATCGGTTTGGGCGTCGGATCGTTCGGCGGCGGCTGTACCGGATCGCGGTACGGCGCATCCGGCGGGTCCCGCATCGGCGGGACCGTCGGATCGGTGAGCGGCTGCGGCGGATTCTGCTCGGGTGCTGGCTTTGACGGATCGGGCATGGATCATCCTTTGGATGACCAACGCTCCGTCTTTGCGCTTCGTTCCTGCGCTAGAACACCGCAATATATTTCAGTAGCGACAGGATACCGATCACGATCACGATGATCTGGATGATCTGCCTGGCGCGGCCGTCGATCGGCAGTCGCTGGACGAGATAGAGGATCAGGACGACGACGAGAAATGTGATCAGGATGCTGATGAGAAGCGACATAGCTTGACCCCCGTTTGGCCGATGGCCCGGCCGTACCGACGGAAACGCTGGTGGAACCGAAAAGTTCCATCGGCCGTGCGGACATGATCTAGACTGCACCGAAAGGAGATTTGCATGATCCGGTTAGCCGTCGCCCTCGCCTTGTTGGCCGCCATTCCGGCGCAGGCGAACGATCTCGCTCGCGAGCTCGCGCCGACCGGCACGCTCCGCGTCACCTTCATCGGCCGCAATCCCGTGCAGGCGACCATCGACGAAAAGACCGGCGAGGCACGCGGCCCGGCCGCCGAGATCGCCCGGATGATGGCGGAGAAGCTTGGCGTCCCCTTCAAGCTCGTCGGCGCCGCCAACGGCCCAGCGGTGATCGAAAGCATCAAGTCGGGCACAGCCGACATCGGTTTCGTGGCGTTCGACCCGGTGCGCGCCGCCGAGGTCGACTTCGCGCATGCCTATTCGCTGGTGCAGCAGGCCTACGCGGTCCCGGAAGCCTCGCCGATCCGCGTGAGCGCCGACGTGGACAAGCCCGGCACCCGCGTGGGCGTCGGAGAGCGCGATGCCGGGGACTTCTTCCTGACCCGCACGCTCAAGCACGCCGAGCTGAAGCGCAACGCGAGCGGCAGCAGCGATGCTGCCATGAAGATGCTGACCTCGGGCGAGATCGATGTGTATGGCGGCAATCGCCAGCGCATGACCGAGGCGGTAGCAAAAACGCCGGGACTGCGCCTTTTGGCGGACAGCTTCTACGCCATCGAGCAGGCGATCATCGTGCGCAAGGGCGAGACCGCGCGGCTCGCCATCGTCAATCGTTTCGTCGAAGATGCGCGGACCTCAGGGCTCACTGCCGGGTCAATCGCGCGCGCGGGGCTTGTTGGCGTCGATGTGGCGCCGGCCGGGACACGCTAGCCTTTCCGGCCCATTTTCGGAATTTGGCGCTAGTACCCAAGCACGCGCGGCAGCCAGAGCGCGATGTCGGGGATCACGACGACCAGCGCCAGCGCGCAGAACATCGCGATGATCATCCAGAACACCCAGGGGATGGTCAATTCCATCGGCACCTGCGCGATCTTGCACGACACCATCAGGTTGACCGCGAGCGGCGGCGTGAACTGGCCGATCGCGATCTTCATGGTGAGGATGACACCGAACCACACCATGTCCCACCCGTAGCTCGCCGCGATGGGCTGCAGCACCGGGAGCAGGATCAGGAAGGTCGAGACGCCATCGAGGAACATGCCGACGATGATCAGCGCGATCATCAAGAGCGCGATGGTCCCGTATTCGCCGAGCCCGAGGCCGACAATGGTGGTCGCGATCGGCTGCACCACGCCGATCGTCGCCGTCGCCCACGCGAAAACGGAGGCGAGCGCCACGACGATCAGGATCAGCGCGGAAAGCTCGCCTGCTTCCACGAGCATTTCGTAGACATCGCGCAGCGTCAGGCTGCGGTAGACGAAGAACCCGATGAACAGGCCATAGAACACCGCCATGACGGCCGCTTCCGTCGGCGTGAAAGCCCCGATCCGCATGCCGCCGAGAATAACGACCGGCGCCAGCAATCCCCAGAAGGCTTCCTTGAAGCTCTGCCAGATACGCGGGCGCTCCTCATCCTTCGCCTTGCCGCCGAAATCCTTGATGATCGAAATCGCGATGATCGGGATCAGCATCATCAATCCGGCGAGGATGCCGGGGAACATGCCGGCCGCGAAGATCGCCGGCACCGAGACACCGGGCGTCATCACGGCGTAGATGATGAACGCAATTGACGGCGGAATCAGAATGTCAGTGGCGGCGGCAGCACCGACGACGCTCGCGATGAACGGCCGCGGATAGCCGTCCTTCACCATGCTGCGCGTCACGACGCCGCCGACTGCGGCTGACGTCGCAGGTCCGGAGCCCGAAATGCCGCCGATGATCATCGCGACGATCATGGCGACCGTGGCGAGCGCGCCACGCCCGGCGCCGACCAGTGCGGTCGCGAAGCGCACCAGCCGCAGCGCCACACCGGTGCGGTCGAACACCGAACCGACCAGCACGAACATCGGGATCGCGATCAGCGGGTATTTTGCGATGCCGGTGTAGACGTTGGTCGGCACCGCCATGATGCTTTGCCCGCCGAACCAGATCGCCAGCGCGCCGGCGAGCCCGAGCGCAACCGCGATCGGCACCGCGCCGAGCAGCATCATCACGAAGGTGATGAAGAGGAACGTACCGATCAATTTTCCTCTCCCCGCCACATGCGCAGCGCACGGCCGGCCGCGCGGCCGATCACGAAAATCGAGAGCAGCGGCAACCAACCTGTGTGCAGCCATTGCGGCTGCCCGAGGCCGGGGGTGAGGCTATCGAAGCGGTACTCATCCCAAGTGAGGTAGGCGCCGTACACCAGGATGATGCCGAAGCAGACGATGACCAGCAGCATCGCGATGATCTCGGCGATCTGCCGCCCCCGCGCGCTGAGGAAGTACATGAAATATTCGATCTTGATATGCCGCCCGCCCGCCATCGCGAGCGATGTACCGAGGATGGTGACGAGCACCATCAGGACGACCGAATATTCCTCCGTGAAGGCAAACGAGATGTTGGTGAGATAGCGCACCACCACGTTGGCGGCGGTGATCAGCGCGATCGCGCCCATCCCGGCCGCGATCAGCACTTCCTCGAACTTGAGCGGCAGCCGGGTGTGCGGCTTTACTTGCAGCGCCGTCGGATCGTATTCGGCCAAGCCCCGCCTCCCCTTCGATCCCCACGGCCGTCATGGCCGGTCTTCATCCGGCCGTCCACGACTTCGCCGTAACGAAGGAAGACGTGGTTGCCCGCGCCAACTCGGGCGCGACCGAGGAAGACTACGACGTCTTCGCGATCGCAGCTTCCGCCTTCTTCACGAGATCGGCGCCGATCGTCTGCGCCCACTTGTCGAACACCGGACGCGTTGCCTTGGCAAACGCGGCTTTCTCCTCGCGCGTCAGGTCCGCGATCTCGACGCCGCGCTTCTTCACTTCTTCGAGCGACGACATATCGCCATCGACGCCGATGCCCTTGCGCGCGGCCGCCATCTGCCGCTTGGCCGCCTCGCGTGCGGATTCGGTGATGATTTCCTGATCCTGCTTCGAGAAGGTGTCCCACACGGATTTCGCGACGTGGAAGATGCCGGCGTCGGCGCAGTAGTTCCAGATCGTGAGGTGCTTCTGCGCGAGCGTGTCCATCTTGAACGCAAGGAACAGATTGATCGGATTTTCCTGTCCGTCGACCGCACCGGTCGAGAGCGCGGGCTGCAAGTCCGCAAAGCTCATCTGCAGCGGGTTCGCGCCGAGCGCGTTGAACACGTCGGCGAAGATCGGTCCGGCCGCATAGCGGATCTTCATGCCCTTGAGATCGTCGGGCTTGCGCACGGTGCGCTTCGAGTTGGAAAGCTCGCGGAAGCCGTTCTCGCCCCACGCCAGCGGCACCACGTCGCGTGCGGCAAGCACCTTGAACAGATCCTGCCCGACCTCGCCGTTGATCAGCGCGTCATAGGCCTTGTGGTTCGGCATCAGGAACGGCATCGAGTAGAGCGTCATTTCCTTGATCTGCGGCGACAGGTTGATCGTCGAGGAGACGGTCATGTCGATGATGCCCTGACGCATCGCGACGAGTTCGCGCGTCTGGTCGCCACCGACGAGCTGCGAGCCCGGATAGACCTTCATGGTGATGCGACCGTTGGTGCGCTGCGTGACCAAGTCGGCCCACTGGAACGCGCCTTCCGACAGCGGGATCGGCCGATTGCCGACCACGGAGAGCTTGTATTCGGATTTGAGCGTCTGCGCGCGCGATACCCACGGCATCGCGATCGCGGCGCCGGCCGTGGCGCCGCCGAGCAGAAGGGTACGGCGGGTGGTTTTGATCATGAGCGTCCTCCGGGCTGATTGTGCGCACCGGTCAGGGCGACCGGCAGGATATGGCTTTGATTGGTTTCACCATAGCGGAGCGGACCCGGCAAGGGCCACCGGCCGCCTTAGGTGGGGCTCAACCGAGCCGGGCGCTCTTCCCCGAAATGCCGCGCCAGCCGGATCGCCCGCTTTTCGAACGCATGCCAGGTCGCGTAGCCGATCGCGGCCGTGATGAAAAACGCGACCGCAAGCGACAGCCAGAATGGCGCGATCAGCAACAGGACGAACTGCTGCACTGGCCAGGCGAAGACGTACATGCCGTAAGAGGCATCACCACCCTTCGAGAACCACGCCATCAAGCGTGAGCTGCCGAGGCCGACGACGGCAGCGGCGAGCGAAAGCGAATTCAGCACCGTATCGATCGCCAGCAGGTTGCGGACCGCAAGGCAAGCAATCAACCCGGCGGCGCCGAGCGCGATCGCGTGCCGGCCGACCCACGGCCAGACGACGGCGATCACGGCGCCGGACATGAAGTACGACCCGAGCCGGAAGATCTCCATGCTTTCCAGCGGACCGAGATGGAAATCGGCGATGAACCGCTCCGCGGTCCACGCGCTGCTGAGAACGAGCGTCGCGATGATGATGAAGGATGCACTGCGCCGCACGCCGAGCACGAATAGCAGCGCGAGCGCGACGTAGCACCACAGCTCGTAGGCCAGCGTCCAGATTGGATTGTTCACGTCCGGCCGCAACGCGTCGGCGAAGACGCCGGGAATGACGAGCGTCACGCCCTTTACGAACATCACCAGGTTGTCGGTGACGTAGGCAGCGTGCGCGCCGAGATTGGGCGTGTTGAGATACCAGAAGAACGTCGCCACTGAACTCAGGATCAGCACGAGCGCGAGATTGGGAAAGATGCGCAGCGTTCGCGCCGCGGCGAACCGCCCCCAGCCGGGCGACTTCTGCAGCGAGCGGCAGATCAGAAAGCCGCTGAGACAGAAGAACACCTCGACGGCGACCTCGCCGAAATCTTCACCGAAGCCCGGCGCTCGTGGCTCCGGCAATCCAGAAAGGTCGAAATGGTGGCTGAACAGAACCGCGGAAGCTGCGCAGAAGCGGACGAAATCGTAGCTGTTCGACGCCCGGATATCGAGCACGCCTTCGCCGGCGGTTGTCGGACTTGCTGTCGGTGCAGGATGCAAGATCGCCCCCTGCGGATCGGGTGCTAGACGGCAATCAGGCGCTTGACCGCGCCCACGACTTTCTCCGGCGTCACCCGCACTTCCGCTTCCAGTGGCGGCGCAAACGGGATCGGAATGCGCGGCGCCGCGAGGCGCTTCGCGGCCTTCAAGTTTGCCGGACCGACGCGGTCGACCACGCGCGCGATGATCTCGGCGCCGAAGCCCGCGACCTCCACGGCCTCGTGAACGACGAGCAGACGCCCGGTCTTCTTCACCGAAGCGATCACCGCTGCCTCATCCCACGGCCAGATCGTCCGCAGGTCGAGGAGATCGACTTTGATGCCCTCGGCAGCCAGCATCTCGCAGCCCTTCGTGACGACCGGAACGGCGGCCGACCATGTCACTACCGTCGCGGCATCGCCATCGCTGACCTTCCGGGCGACGCCGAAGGGAATCGGCTCGATCGGCTCAGAAATCTCGCCATTCTCCCAGAACAGGTCCTTCGGGTCGAAGAACAGCACCGGATCATCAGAGCGGATCGCCTGCACCAGCAGGCCCGCGGTGTCGGCCGGCGTCGCGGGCGTCACCACGATCACGCCGGGCAGATGCGCGAACCAAGCCTCCAGCATCTGCGAATGCTGCGCGGCGGAGTTGCGCCACATGCCGTGCGGCATGCGCACCACCACGGCGGGCTTCGCCTGCCCGCCGAACATGTAACGGACTTTGGCGATCTGGTTGACCAGTTCGTCCATCGCGCACATCACGAAATCGAAGATGCGCATCTCGATGATCGGCCGCTGGCCGACCAGCGCCGAACCGAGGCCTGCGCCCATGATGGTCAATTCCGAAATCGGCGTGGAGACCACGCGCTCTTCGCCGAACTCGGCGAGAAAATCCTTGTACTGGCCCCAAAGGCCGCCGCGCGCGACGTCCTCGCCGAGCACCCACACGCGCTCGTCGCGCCGCATCTCCTGCAAAGCCGCGCGGCGCGCGGCTTCGATCAGTGTGACTTCGACCACGCAACCGCCCCCGTGTCCTGTACGTCCTCGAACGCGACCGCGGCCTCCGGCCAGGCGGCCGCATTTGCCTCGCGCCGCGCCTCCGCCATCTCGGCCTTCGCGTCTTCGATCATCTTGCCGAGTTCGCTTGGCGAGATGCCGCGCTCCGCCAGCACCGCGCCAAGCCGCGCGATCGGATCGCGCGAGCGTGCTTCCTCGACTTCACCCGCCGGCCGCCAGGCCGCCGCATCGGTCGAGGTGTGGCCGGTGATCCGGTAAGTGCGCACATGCAGGAGATGCGGCCCGTCGCCACGCCGCACTGCCGCGACCGCAACCTGCGCCGCATCGTCGACCGCCATCGCGTTGTTGCCGTCGATCGTGATCGCCGCGACCCCGAGCGCCTTCGCGCGTTCGACCACGCCCGGACCCGCCGTGACGCTCTCGGCGCGCGTGAAGGCTGCGACGCCATTGTCCTCGCACACGAACAGCACCGGCAGCTTGAACAGCACCGCCCAGTTAAGTCCTTCGAGGAACGGGCCCCGGTTGATCGCTCCGTCGCCGAACATGCAGGTCACGATCGCGTCGGACTTCTGCATCTTGAGGCCCTGCGCGGCGCCGACCGCGATCGGGATGCCGCCTGCGACCACGCCGTTCGCACCGAGCATGCCGACGGAAAAATCCGCGATGTGCATAGAGCCGCCCTTGCCGCGGCAATAGCCGCCCGCCCGGCCGAAAAGCTCCAGCATCATCCGCTTCGGCTCGGCGCCCTTGGCGATCGCATGGCCATGCCCGCGATGGTTCGAGGTGATGCGATCGTCCTTGCGCAGATTGGCGCAGATGCCGGTAGCGACCCCCTCCTGCCCGATCGAGACATGCAGCGGCCCGGGGATTTCGCCGGCTTTGTGCGCCTCGAGCGCCGTCTCCTCGAAGGCGCGGATGCGCGCCATCGTGCGATAAAGGCCGGTGAGGCGGCGCAGATTGTCGCCTGAATCGCTCATGAGGGTCTCGTGGGAGGAAGCTTGCGCGGGATGGAGAGGGCATGTTTCAACACGCCCGCAGGAAGACTGAACCGAACGTCCACTAGGCGAAAGCCGGAAGATCAGCAAGCCGACACGCCGCATGCCCGCTCCGCTCGTTCTCGACAGCGTCACGCACTTTCCGCCCGATGCGCGCGGATGCGCCGCAATTGCGGCCTCGCATGGCGGGGTTTACGCAGCGTATCTGGCGGCGAAAGCGGGCGTGAAAGCGGTCATCCTGTGCGACGCAGGCGTTGGGCGCGAGCAGGCCGGCATCGGCGGGCTCGATTGGCTCGAACAGCTCGGCGTCCCCGCTGCGGCAATCGGCCACCGCTCCGCGCGCATCGGCGATGGCGCGGACTGCGCACAGCGCGGGATCATCACGTTCGCCAACTCCCGCGCGATGTCGTTCGGTGTTGCGCCGGGCATGAGCGCGCGCGACGCGCTCGAGCGGATGGACAAGGCAAATCTCCCGCCCTGCCCCGAGCCGCCCAAAAGCGAGGAGCGCCGCTTTCGCCTGAACGAAGCCGAGACCGGCGGGGTGCGCGTGCACGCGATCAACTCCGCCGGGCTGGTGCTGCCCGAGGACGAAGGCCACATTGTCGCGACCGGATCGCATGGCGCGCTGCTCGGCGGCAAGCCCGAGACCGCAATCAAGATTCCGGTGTTCGCCGCGCTCTACAACGATGCGGATTTCGGCATGGACGACGCCGGGACCGGGCGCCTCCCGGTACTCGACGCGCGCGGGATCGCGGGCGCGTGCGTCAGCGCTTGGAGCGCCCGCGTCGGCGACGGACAATCGACCTACCGCAATGGCTACGTGACCGCCGTGAACAAGCGCGCCGCGCAATGTGGCGGTGAAATCGGCATTTCCGCGAAAGAACTGGTGGCGCGCCTTGTCGCAGCGCGCGTGAAGGAAAAGAAATGAACGCACCTGTCTCGAATTCGGCCCGCAAGCTCAATGGCGGTCAGGCGCTCGCCGAGATGCTCAAGATGTCCGGCGTGGGTCCGCTGTTCGGCATGGGCGGCTTCCAGCTTCTTCCCTTCTACGAGGCGATGCGCGCGCTCGGGCTGCGTCATTTCCTGATCAACGACGAGCGCTGCGGCGCGTTCGCTTCCGACGCCTACGCGCGCGTGACCAACCGCCCCGGCGTATGCGACGCGACACTCGGCCCCGGCGCGACCAATCTGGTCACCGCGCTCGTGGAATCGCTCAATGCCGGCATGCCGATGATCTCGATCGTCGGCGACGCGAACCGCGATCACGCCTGGAAGAACATGACGCAGGAGGCGCGGCAGGTCGAAATCCTCAAGCCCGCCTGCAAGGAGTTGATCCGCGTCGAGTCGACCAAGCGCATTCCCGAACTGGTGCGCCGGGCGTTTGCGGTCGCGACCTCCGGACGCCCCGGTCCCGTGGTGCTCGACGTGCCGGAGGACGTCTGCCACGGCGAGCACGATTTCGACGCCGCTGATTTCTGGGTCGACGAGGCAACCTTGCAGGCGCAGGCGCGCCGCACGCGCCCCGATCCGGACGAACTCGAACGCGCCGCGAAGCTGATCGCCAAGGCCGAGCGCCCGCTGCTGCTGGTCGGCGGCGGCATCCACATCTCGCAGGGCTACGACGCGCTGCTGGCGCTCGCCGAAGGCTTCGGCATTCCCGTCGCGCATACGATGTCCGGCAAGGGCGCGATCCCCTGCACGCATCCGCTCTCGGCCGGCCTGTTCGGCCGCTATTCGCGTATCGCCAACGACCTCGTCGGCAAGCTCCGACGCGCTGATCGTGGTCGGCTGCAAGCTCGGCGAAATCCCGACACGGCGCTTCCAGCTGATCCCGCCGGGCAAGCCGCTCATCCACATCGACATCCTCGCGGAGGAAATCGGGCGCACCACGCGCACCGATGTGGCGCTCGTCGCCGACGCGCGGCTGGCGTTGCAGGATCTGGCACAAGCGCTCAGCGACGGCGGCAAGGCAAAGGCCAAGCGCGCGCCCTACTGCGCCGAAGTGCCCGCCATGATGGCCAAGTGGGCCGCGGGCGCGGCCGACCGGCTCAAGTCGAGCGAGAAGCCGATCAATGTCGGCCGCCTGATGGGCGAACTGAACGCCATCATGCCGGACGACGCGATCCTCGTGGCCGACGGCGGCTTCGCGGGCCACTGGGGCGGGCTGCTGTTCGACACCAAGAAGGCCGGCCGTCACTTCATCGCGGACCGCGGGTTCGCGTCGATCGGCTACGGCCTGCCCGGCTCCATGGGCGCGCAACTCGCCGCGCCGAAGCGCCGCGTGGTCGGGTTGACCGGCGACGGCGGCTTCAACATGACGCTCGGCGAACTGGAAACCGCGCGCCGCGCCAACACGCCGTTCGTGCTGTGCGTGTTCAACAATGCCGCCTCCGGCTACGTGAAGGCGCTGCAGCACTCGATGTTCGGCGCAGGCAACTATCAATCGTCCGAGCTGGTCGAGATGGATTACGCGGCGATCACGCGCGCGATGGGCTGCAAGGGTATCCGCGTCGAGGACCCGGACAAGCTCGGGGCCGCGCTGCGCGAGGGTCTGGAGAATACCTCCTCGCCGACCGTGCTCGACATCGTGGTGACGCGCGATCCGGCCAAGATGCTGCCCGGCGTCGATAACCGCACCCTCACCGTGACGAAGGGCGACCGGCCGGTGTAAAACCGGCCATGCTCCTGCGCGCCGCGTTCGTTCTCACCTTTGGGCTCGCGACGGCCGCGCACGCGGCCGAGTGCCCGCGCCCGGCGCAAATGCGCTTCGAGGTGACGGCCAAGATCGTGCGCAGCGAAGTCGGATTCACGCAGGGGCTGGAGTGGCGCGACGGCAAGCTGTTCGAGAGCACCGGCGCGGTCGGCGGAAAATCAGGCCTCGCCACGATCGCGCCCGATGGGACCGTGACCCGGCTGCGCGACGACGGCACGCGCTATTTCGGCGAAGGCCTGACGATCCTGAACGACGAGATCTACCAGCTCACCTGGCAGGAGCGCGACGTCTTCGTCTACGATCTCGCCGGCAAGCTCAAGCGCACGATGCGCAACCCGCGCGAAGGCTGGGGCCTGACCAACGACGGCAAGCAACTCCTCTTCAGCGACGGCGGGCCGTCGTTCTATTTCGTCGATCCGCAAACCTTTGCCATCGCGCGCGAGGTGAAAGTCAGGACCGACAAGCCGGGCGACACGCGGGGCCTGAATGAGCTCGAACTGGTCGACGGCAAGCTCTACGGCAACCTGTTCATGACGCAGACCATCGTGCGCATCGATCCCGCGAGCGGCTGCATCGAGGCGAGCGCCAACATGGGTTCGCTCTGGCGCTCGTTCACCGACGCCGACAAGAAGCAGGTCTCGTCCGAGGAGAACGTGCTCAACGGCATCGCGTACGATGCGGCGAGCGGGAATTTCTACGTGACGGGAAAACGCTGGCGCACGATTTTCGTCGGCAAATTCTCGGAAGCGAAGTAGCGCCCTACTTCTTCTCCAGCAGCAGCGTCGCTTCCCTCTTCAGCGCGGGCTGAAGCCGCTCGGCGACCTTGGCGAGCAACCACGGCAGCGTCACCTCGATGCGGATGTTGTCGTCGAAAACCGTGATCGTTCCGGCGGCGGTCTGGCCGAGCCCGCGCATATCGAACTGCAGCGTGTCGCCGTTCCAGTTCTCGCGCTCGATGGTGACGAGCGAACTCAAATTGCCGCGCATGGTCGAGAGGCCGGACTTGAGCCGCCGAACCGCCTCTTCCCTGCCGAGCCGGTGCGGCACCGCGACCGTGACGGGCGTTCCCATCAGGCCGCGCCCGCGCGCATAGACGGCGCGCCGCCGCCTTCGGACTTGTCGAGGTGGTCGCGCAGCAGCGCCATGTTGCGCCGGTTAGCGCGGAACGCCACGTCGAACATGTCGCCCACCAGCGGAACCGCGCCGACGACGCCATCGATCGCCACATTCGCAACCATGCGCGCGATCAGCCACGACGGCGCTCCGAGCGCCCGCGCCTCGTTGACGATGTAAGAGCGATATCACGGTTGAGATCGCGTCGCCGATGCCGGGAACAAGGCCGATCATCGCGTCGAGCCCGAGCCGGATTTGGGTTCCGGGCACGACGAACGCGGTGTCGATCAGAGTCGCAAGCGCATCGATACGCGCGATGCGTTGCTCGCGAGTAAGTCCAGACGATATGTCAAATGACATGCCGGCGGTTCGGGTTCGGTTCATGAACCGCAGATGGTGACGATGCGCGTCAGGACAAGAGTGGAACGCTTCGCGTCCGTGCCGTGCGGATCGCCAACGCCCGTTGGCTGGTGCGGGCGGCCGGACTCGAACCGGCACGGGGTTGCCCCCAACGGATTTTAAGTCCGTTGCGTCTACCATTCCGCCACGCCCGCGCGCGGCATTCCTAGCACTCAAGCCTTTACGCAAAACAAAACGGGCGGCCTTCAGGCCGCCCGCTTCAAAACTCAAAGCCTCGGCGGCGCGCGCTATCCGACGCCGCGTAAGCCGATATGTCCCCACACGTCGTCCCAAACGCGACCGTACTGATCGACGACGCGGCCATCCTTGTCGAAGAACTTGTTCGGGATCTGGAACATCGCGATCATGATGCCGCCTTCCGGCGTCCAGGCGGAATGACGGCTGCCGGGCTCGCGCCAGACGAACTCGCCGGGGCCGACGGTCAAACCTTCGGCCGGACCTTCCTTGTCGACCAGGCTGCCGGAGATCACGTAGGTCTGCTCGACCATCACATGCTCATGGTCGGGCAGTTCGGCGCCGGGGGCGAACTTCATCAGCAAGGTCGCGATCCCTGTCTTGGGATCGAAGTAGAGCGGCTTCGCCTCGGCGCCCGGAAAGCTGGTCTTCTGCCACTCCATCTCGGACGGGCGCACGATGTGCGAGTGGCCTTCCACGCCGGCCTTGGCGTCCTTCGGCGTCACGGCATCCATGGGAATCCTCCGTTGCTTTGCGCCATGATAGCGGATGCGGCCGCCCGCGTCATTACGCCAGAAATTCGCGGATCGCGCGCGTAAATCCCGCCGGATCGTCGAGATTGGAGATGTGCCCTGCGCCCGGAAGCTCGACATAGCGCGAGCCGGACAGCGCCTGATGCAAGCCCTTCATCGCGGTGGGAACCGCGCCGCCCGCATCCTTCTCGCCCGCGATGAACAGCACAGGCGGTTTCGTCGCCGCGACATTCGAGCGGAAGTCGTGATCGGCGAGCGCCGCCGAGCACCCGATGAAACCATTGACCGGCGTGTTGCGCACCATCGCGCGCACGCGCGCGAGATACGGCGGGTTCTTCGCCACGATGTCGGGCGGAAACCAGCGCGTCACGGTCGGCTCGACCAGCAGCTCCATGCCGTCCTTCTGCGCGACCGCGATGCGCTCCTCCCATTGCTGCGCGGATTGCGGCGTCGAGGCGCAGCCGGAGTCGCACACGATCGCGCGCGCGATGCGGTCCGGATGGCGCTGTGCGAGGCCGAGCGCGGTCGCGCCGCCCATCGAGAGCCCGCAGAAGTTGGCGCGGTCGATCTTGAGCGCATCCATCAGGCCGAGCGCATCCGCGATCAGCATGTCGAAGGTGTAGCGGCCCGCCGGCGCCTCGGTCTTGCCGTGGCCACGCTGGTCGTAGCGCAGCACGCGGTGAGACGACGCGAAATCCTTCGCCTGCTGGTCCCACATCGACAAATCGGTCGCGAGCGAGTTCGACAGCACGAGCCAGGGACCGCTCGTCCCGTCGACCCGATAGTTGATCGAAATGCCGTTGGCCTTGACCTGCATCGCGCTCACGCCGCGCCGTTGCGGATCGGCGGCTGGAAGCTCAGGCCCAGATCCCACGGGAAGTAGATCCACGTGTCCTGCGACACCTCGGTGATGAAGGTGTCCACCATCGGGCGGCCCATCGGCTTCGCGTAGACGGTGGCGAAATGCGCCTTCGGCAGGATGTCGCGCACGATCTTCGCGGTCTTGCCGGTATCGACGAGGTCATCGACGATCAGCACGCCCTGCCCGGCTCCGCCGCCGATCTTGATGATCGAGTCCGCGACGTCCTTGAGCACACTCGCTGCGCCCTGCGTTTTATAGTCGTGGTAGCTCGCAACGCACACCGTTTCGATCAGCCGGATTTCCAGTTCGCGCGATACGATCGCGGCCGGCACCAGCCCGCCGCGCGTCACGCAAACGATCGCCTCGAAAGGTCCGGCGCCGGAAAGCCGCCATGCGAGCGCACGCGCATCGCGGTGGAACTGATCCCACGAAACCGGAAATGCCTTCTGGGCCTGTGCCTGTGCAACCGCCGCTTCGGCCATTCGTGCTTCCCCCCACCCGTCGAGGCGTTCTAGCCCAAATCGAGCACGAAATCGAAGCGTCCGGCGAGCGATCCTTCGCTCTTTGCAGTACGTATCAACAGTTCGCGGCGGAAGATCGGATCGCGCCGGTTCGCGGGCTCGTCCGGGAAGTAGAGTTGCGTCGTCAGCACACGCCCGCCTTTCGGCTGTACCTTGATGTGAAAGTGCGGGGTGCGGCCTGGATACTGCGCCGGAACGATGGTGCGGAAACGGAAGCGCCCCGCCGCATCCGCAAACTGGTGACCCCGCAGCCGGTATCCCGTGTTGTCGTAGTCGCCCTTGCTGTCGGCCTGCCACAGATCGAGCAGCGCTTCGGGCACCGGCTTGCAGGAGCGCGTCAGCACGAAACCCACAAGCTCGATCGGCTGACCCGGCATGCCGGCCTCAATCAAGTCCGCGCGCTCCGGCGACATCGGCGTGAAATACGGCCCCTCCGTCTGGCGCAGCGTCGGCGCGGAGCCGGCATCGCACTGCGGAGTCGGATCGAGGCTATGCTGTGCGAGGCTGCGATCGAGCGTGAACAGGTTGGCGGCCATCGCGGCGCCGCCAACCAGGATTGTCCGTCGGCGTGGGTATCGTCATCGTCACCGAATGCCTCGCGATCCCGGCGAAATTCAGCCCGCCGCAAGCGCCTCACGGCGAGGCGATGCGGTGGACTATGCCTTCGCCTAAGAGAGACTCGCGTCCAGCGTAATCGTGGCGTTGAGCACCTTCGACACCGGACAGTTCGCCTTGGCGGTTTCGGCGAGCTTCATGAACTCGTCCTTCGACATGCCCGGCACCTTGGCCTTCACCGTCAACGCCACGGCCGCGATCTTCCAGCCGCCCTCAATCTGTTCCAGCGACACGTCCGCCTTGGTGTCGAGGCTTTCCGGCGGCTTGCCGGCGCCGGTCAGCTGAAACGCCAGCGCCATCGTGAAGCATCCGGCATGCGCGGCGCCGATCAGCTCCTCGGGATTGGTTCCCTTTTCGTCGCCAAATCGTTTGGAAAAACCGTAGGGCGTGTTCGACAGAACCCCGCTCTGCGTCATGATCGTGCCCTTGCCCTCCTTCCCTGTGCCACTCCAGTGGGCCGATGCGTTGCGCTTGATTGTTGCCATGGATTCCTCCGTGTTGATGTCTGAACGTATGTATCGGAATCCACCGCCGCCAGCGGCGTTCGTGATCGATGGCCGGCGCGTTCGGTCAGGCGCTCAGCTTCATGGCGGCGCGCACGCGCACGAGCATCGTCTCGATGTCGGCCTTGGCGGCGGCAAGCTTGCCGGCATCGCGCGAGCGGACCACCAGATTGGTGTTCGGCCCGCTCTTCTCGTCGAAGAACGGGTAGCTGCCGATCGATGTGTCGGGGTGCAGCTTGGCGATCTCGCCGAGCTCCGTGCCGATGTCGCCCTCGCGCACGTTGCCCTTGATCGTCTCGGACAGCATCTTCACTCCGGTCTTCAGCTTGGGCGCCGCGGAGTCCAGCATCACCTGCATGATCGACGGCACGCCCGCCATGACGATCACGTTGCCGATCCAGAATCCGGGCGGGCCCTGGTTGGCTTCGACGAGATCGGCTCCAGCCGGGATGCGCGCCATCCGCAGCCGCGCTTCGTTCATCTCGATGCCGCGCGACTTGTAATTCGCCTCCATGATGGCGCGCGCGCGCAGATCGACGTCGATGGTCACGCCAAAGGCCTTGGCGACGCAGTCCGCCGTGATGTCGTCGTGCGTGGGGCCGATGCCGCCGGTGGTGAAGACGTAGGTGTAGCGATTGCGCAGCGCGTTCAGCGCGGTGACGATCTCGATTTCCTCGTCCGGTACAACGCGGACTTCCTTGAGGTCGATTCCGATATTGGTCAGGTACTCGGCGATGTAGCCGATGTTCTTGTCCTTGGTGCGCCCGGACAGGATCTCGTCGCCGATGACGAGGATGGCGGCGGTGACGAGGCTGCTTGACGCGGTCATGGCGTTCCCTTTGGCGGTGACCCGCTATAATGCATCAACAGACAGCCGGAGGAAAACGCCCTGATGAACGACGCCCGCGCTTCCGCGGAGCCGCCCCGCACCGTCCGATCGCCTTCGCGCCGCCGCGTGTGCCGCACGACGGATTCTGCCGACGGCACGATCCGCCTCACCTCGCTGGCGCGAGCTCGGCGCCTACGAGCCGAGTCTCGGCGCGGCTGTTTCGCGCCGCGGCGGAGGCGCAGCCCGCGCGCACGTTCCTGCAGGAGCGCATGGACGACGGCTGGCGCAAGCTGACCTACGCGGAGGCGCGGCCGACGGTCGATGCGCTCGCCACGGCGCTGATCGCGCGCGGACTTTCGGCGCAGCGCCCGGTGATGATCCTGTCGGCGAATGCGATCGACCATGCGCTGCTGATGCTTGCGGGCTACACCGCCGGCATTCCGATCGCGCCGATCTCGGTCGCCTACTCGCTGCAAAGCCAGGACTTTGCGAAGCTGAAGCACATCGCCGAGTTGCTCGAGCCCGGCCTCATTTACGTCGCCGACACCGCGCCGTTCGCGAACGCGCTGGCGGCGATCGGCGGCACCGCCGAAATCGTGGCGAGCCGCAACGGCGCCAATCTCGAACGCGTGACGCTGTTCGACGATCTCGCGCGCGCGTCTGCCGGCACCGTCGTCGAGAAGGCCGCCGCCTCGACCGGCGCCGGCATGATCGCGAAAATCCTGTTCACTTCCGGATCGACCGGACTGCCGAAGGGCGTCATCAACACCCACGGCATGCTCACGGCGAACCAGCAGCAGGCGCTGCAATGCTGGCCATTCCTCGCCGAGCAACCGCTGACGCTGGTGGACTGGCTTCCCTGGAACCACACCTTCGGCGGCAACCACAACTTCAACATGGTGCTGCGCCACGCAGGCACGCTCGTGATCGACGGCGGCCGGCCGCTGCCCGCGATGGTCGGCGAGACGGTGCGCAACCTCACCGAAATCCCGCCGACGATCTATTTCAACGTACCGGCCGGGTATGCGGCCCTGCTGCCACATCTCGAACGCGACGAAAATCTCGGCGAAATCGTTCTTCGCAAAGTTGCGGCTCATCTTTTACGCGGGCGCCGCGCTGCCGCAGGATTTGTGGGAACGGCTCGAAGCCGTCTCCGTTCGCGCGACCGGCCATCGTGTGCCGATGTCATCCTCATGGGGCACGACCGAGACCGCGCCGCTCGCGACCGCCGCGCACTTTCTGCTCGATCGCGCGGGCAATGTCGGCGTGCCCGCACCGGGCGTCGAGATGAAGCTGGTGCCCGGCGGCGGCAAGCTCGAAATCCGCGTGCGCGGGCCGAACATCACGCCCGGCTACTGGAAGCGCCCCGATCTCACGGCGGAGGCATTCGACGAGGAAGGCTTCTACAAGCCGGGCGACGCGGTGCGCCTTGCCGACGAGCATGACCCTGCCAAAGGCGTGATGTTCGACGGACGGCTCGCCGAGGATTTCAAGCTCACGACCGGCACCTGGGTGCATGTCGGGGGCTTGCGCATCGGCGTGCTCGCCGCCTGCTCTCCGGTGTTGCAGGACGCGATCGTGGCGGGCGCGGACCGCGCGTCCATCGCATTGCTGTGCTGGCTCAACGCGGCGGGATGCCAGAAGGTCATCGGCGAAGGCGCACCGTCCGCCCTGCCTGAACTCGCAAGCCATCCTGCGGTGCGCGAACACGTCCGTGCCGCACTCGCCAAATGGAATGCCGCGCATCCGGGCTCGTCCGAGCGGATCGCGCGCGTAATCCTTTTGACGGATGCGCCCTCGATCGACGCCAACGAGATCACCGACAAGGGCTACATCAACCAGCGCCTCGCGCTGGAGCGGCGCGCGGCCGATGTGGCGCGGCTGTTCGCCGCGCAGCCTGACGATGGCGTCGTTGTGATCCGCTAGGCCGCGCTGCGCTCGCGCGCGCGGTCGCTGGCGTGCTCGGCCTGCATCAGCACGTCGAGCGCGAGCCAGGGTTTCGGCATGTAGACCACGTTATCCGGCAGCGCCCGCACGCGCTCGCCCGGATAGCCCGAGGTAACCAGAATGGAGACATGCGGCCAGAGCACGCTGACGCGCTGCGCGAGATCGACTCCGTCGAGCAACCCCGGCAACCGGACATCCGCAAAGATCAGCGCGACCTGTTCGGGGTGTTTGCACAGCTCCGCGAAAGCCTCTTCGGCATCCTCGCATTCGATGACGCGAAGATCGCTCTCCTCGAGCAGCGCGGCCGCGAGCACGCGCAAATCCGGATCGTCTTCCACGATCAGCGCGATCGGGGCATTCCGCAGGTATGTCGCCATGGGTACCCCCTTCGGCCGGAGGCCCGGCCGCCGCGAAGGTTCACGCGTCTGACGCACCAGCAGACCCCGAAAACCGGCCACCCGCCAGCCCCGGCAGCTCCGCGTACATCACAATTCCTCGCCGGAATGGCGGCAAATTTGATCAAATGATCCGGGAACCAACGCCCGTCGCGCCGAGGCAGCGGTCCTTTCTGCCCAAGCCGATGTCAGGATCAGGTCAAAAAGTAAGCAACCGCCTGGCCCGCGGGCCCGTTACGGTATCCGGAGCCTCCGTTTTGCTGGCGTGGAGATTGCACCTAACATGCCGGCTAAAGGGTTGGTGATACTGACCTCCCCGGGGAATTGGCCGAAATGGCGTCCGCGTTCGACGAAATGCACGGTACCGACGGCCTCACCCGGCCCGCCTATCAGGCGCTGGCCGGATGGCTCGGAGCAGGTTCCGCCGGCCGCGCTCCAGCAGCGGCGGCTCGAAGCCGAACTCCTGTTCCGCCGTATCGGCATCACCTTCGCGGTCTATGGCGAGGCGGAATCCACCGAGCGCCTGATCCCGTTCGACGTGATCCCGCGCGTGCTCGCCGCGAATGAGTGGGACATCGTGCGCCGCGGGCTGGAGCAGCGCACCAAGGCGATCAATCTCTACATCAAGGACATCTACTCCAAGCGCGAGGTGCTCGCCGCCGGCATCGTGCCGGAGGATCTGGTCTTCCAGAATCCGGTCTTCCGCCCGGAGATGAACAATCAGCGCGTGCCGCACGACATCTATGTGTTCATCGCCGGCATCGACATCGTGCGGGTCGATGCCGAAACCTTCTACGTGCTGGAAGACAATGCGCGCACGCCCTCCGGCGTCTCCTACATGCTGGAGAACCGCGAGATCATGCTGCGGCTCTTCCCCGACCTGTTCGCGCGCCATCGCGTCGCACCGGTCGAGAACTATCCGGACGAACTGCTCGCAACGTTGCGCTCCGTCGCGCCGAATACCGCCGCCGCCGAACCGACGGTCGTGCTGCTCACGCCCGGCATCTACAATTCGGCCTATTACGAGCACTCGTTTCTCGCCGACAAGCTCGGCATCGATCTGGTCGAGGGCCGCGACCTCATCGTCAAAGGCGAAGTCGTCTACATGCGCACGACCGAAGGGTTGAAGCGCGTCGACGTGATCTATCGCCGCATCGACGACGATTTTCTCGATCCGCTCTCGTTCCGCCCGGATTCCGCGCTCGGCGTGCCCGGTCTAATGTCCGCCTACACCGCCGGCAACGTGACGCTCGCGAACGCGGTCGGCACCGGCGTGGCGGACGACAAGGCGGTCTACAGCTACATGCCGGAGATCGTGAAATTCTACCTCGGCGAAGAGCCGATCCTGAAGAACGTGCCGACGTGGCGGTGCCGCGAACCGGAGCACCTCTCCTACGTGCTCGACAATCTGTCCGAACTGGTCGTGAAGGAAGTTCACGGCTCGGGTGGCTACGGCATGCTGATCGGCCCCAAGGCCGACAAGCTCGCGATCGAGGCGTTCCGCGAGAAACTCAAGCGTGATCCGCGCGGCTTTATCGCGCAGCCGACGCTCGCACTCTCCACCGTGCCGACGCTGGTGGAGGAAGGGCTTGCGCCGCGCCATGTTGACCTGCGGCCGTTCGTGCTCACCGGCCGCGACAGGATCCGCATCGTGCCGGGCGGGCTTACACGCGTCGCGCTGAAGGCGGGCTCGCTCGTCGTCAATTCGAGCCAGGGCGGCGGCACGAAAGACACCTGGGTGCTGGACGACTGACATGCTCTCCCGCACCGCCGACAATATGTACTGGCTTGCGCGCTACGTGGAGCGCGCCGAGTACCTCGCGCGCATTCTCGAAGCGACGCAGCGCCTGAGCGCCGTGCCGACCTCCGAGGGCCAGACCACCAACGAATGGGAATCGGCCGTCTCGACAGCGGGCTGCGAAGCCGCGTTCTTCTCCGCCCACAAGGAGGCAAACGAACAGACCGTCACCGACTTCCTCGCCTTCTCGCCCGACAATCCGTCCTCGATCCGCTCCTGCTTCGAGGTCGCGCGCTCCAACGCGCGTTCCGTGCGCACTGCGCTCACGATGGAGATGTGGGACGCGATCAACGGCACATGGCTTGAACTGCAGAAACTCGGCTCGGGTCCGGCATCGCGCGAGCAGTTCGCAAGCTTTCTGCGCTGGGTGCAGGAGTCCTCGTTGCGCTTCGACGGCTCCGCCTACCGCACCATGTTGCGCAACAACTCCTACTGGTTCTCGCGCCTCGGCGTGTTCATGGAACGCGCCGACAACACCGCGCGCATTCTCGATGTAAAGTATCATCTGCTGCTACCGCCGCAGGAGCATGTCGGCGGACCGCTCGACTATTTCCAGTGGGCCGCGATCCTGCGATCCGTCTCGGCACTCACGGCCTATCACTGGGTTTATCGCGAGAGCCTGAAGCCCTGGCTGATCGCCGACCTTCTGATGCTCAACGACCAGATGCCGCGCTCGCTCGCGAGCTGCTACGCGCACCTCGTCGAGCACCTCGACAACATCGCGCGCGCCTACGGCCGCCAGGGACCGGCACAGCGCCAGGCACGCCAGGTCCGCACACGGCTGGAAAACAGCCGGATGGACGAAATCTTCAAGAGCGGGCTGCACGAATTCATCGGCGGGTTCATTTCCGACAACAACCGCCTCGGCGCGCTGATCACCGAGCAATATCTGCTCTGACGTCTACGAAGCGCGCGTTCCGCCGCCATGATGAAGTTGACGCTGGTGTCGCGCGCCAGCTGCATCTTGCGCGACATGACGTTCATCGTCACGCCGCTGACATTGCCGACGCGCAAGCCGTGCGGCGCGATCGAAGTGCCGATTTCCTCCGGCTTGAGGAAGCGCTCCCACTGATGGGTGCCGCGCGGCAACAGGCGCAACACATATTCGGCGGCCACGATCGCATAGGCATAGCTCTTGTAGGTGCGGTTGATGGTGGACAGGATCATCAGCCCGCCGGGCGCAACAAGGCTGGCGCAGCATTCGAGAAATACGTTGTGGTCCGCCACATGCTCGATGACTTCCATCGCGAGCACGATGTCGAACTTCTCGCCCGCATCTGCCAGCGCTTCCGCGGTGGTGCAGCGATAGTCGATCGTCAGGCCGCCCATGCGCGCATGGAGCCTCGCCGCTTCGATCGCGCCGGGAGCCGGATCGGCGCCGACAACCGTGGCACCAAGAGCGGCCACCGGTTCGCACAGAAGGCCCCCGCCGCATCCGATGTCGAGGACGCGCAAGCCTTGCAGGCAATCGGCGCGCTGCGGATCGCGCTGCCAGCGCCGGCACGCGGCATCGCGGATGTAACCGACACGCACCGGATTGTACTTGTGCAGCCAACCTGCCTCGCCGGAGGTGGACCACCAGGTATCCAGCGACACATCGAAGCGTTCCACCTCGACACTATCGATCGAAGCGCCGCTTGCCGTTCGTTGATCCATTCACCCGTTGGCGCGACTACGCCACCCCTGCTGCCGCCGATGTCGGCAGCTCCAGAAGGCATCTGACGATTCTCGGTCGCCCAAGGCAACCCGTGTTTTCGCCGCAGGCGCCCTACTGCCGCTCCCGGACATTCAGGAATCTGATGTCCGGCCAGTCGTCGACCTCACGCTTCAACGCCCACGCGTTGCGCGCGAGAAACACCAGCGCGCCCTCCTTGTCCTCCGCGATGCTCGAACGGTTGGCATCACGGAAGCGTTGCAGCACGTCTGCCTTGTCGCTCGCGATCCAGCGCGCAGTCTCGTAGGGAGCGGTTTCAAGCCGGATCGAGACGCCGTATTCCTGCTGCAGACGCGACGACAGAACATCGAGCTGTAGCGCGCCGACGGCGCCGAGGACCGGCCATGAGCCGTCAAGCGGACGGAAAGTCTGGATGACGCCTTCCTCGGCGAGATCGTTCAGCGCCTTGTTGAGTTGTTTGGCGCGCATCGCATCCTGAAGCACTACGCGCCGCAGGATTTCCGGAGCGAAGTTGGGGATGCCGGTGAATTGCAGCGCCTCGCCTTCGGTGAGGCTGTCGCCGACATGCAGCGTGCCGTGATTGGGGATGCCGATGATATCGCCCGCGAAGGCTTCGTCGATCGTCTCGCGTTGCTGTGCAAAGAAGAAGATCGGCGCCGCGACATTCATCGCCTTCTTCTCGCGCACATTGAACAGCTTCATGCCGCGCCGGAACTTTCCCGAACACAGCCGCACGAAGGCGATGCGGTCGCGGTGGTTCGGGTCCATGTTGGCCTGCACCTTGAACACGAAGCCGCTGACGGCACCCTCTTGCGGCATCACCTCGCGGCTCGTCGTCTTGCGCGGCAGCGCGCCCGGCGCCCATTTGGCGAGACACGCTAGCAATTCGGCAACGCCGAAATCCTTCAGCGCACTCCCGAAGACGACCGGCGAGAGATGGCCTTCCCGGAACGCCTTCGCGTCGAACGGCGGAAGGTCGGCCGTGCACAGTTCGAGGCTTTCGAGCGCGGGCTGTGCGATGCGCTCCTCGACGAACGGATGCTCGATCTTGCCGAGGCCCGCGAGTTGCTCGGTGCGTCCGAAAGAATCGGTGCGCTCCTTGGTCGGCATCATCAGTTTCGCGTTCGGAATATCCAGGATGCCGCGGAAATCGACCCCCATGCCAACCGGCCATGTCAGCAGGGTCAGGTCGAGCGCCAGCCCGGACGAGATCTCATCGAGCAGCGCGAGCGGATCGTGTCCCTCGCGGTCGATCTTGTTGATGAACGTGATGATCGGGATATCGCGCAGGCGACAGACCTCGAACAGCTTGCGGGTCTGGCTCTCGATCCCCTTCGCGGCGTCGATCACCATGACGGCGGCGTCCACCGCGCTCAGCGTGCGGTAGGTGTCCTCGGAAAAGTCGGCATGGCCTGGCGTATCGAGCAGATTGAACACGATCCCGTCATGCTCGAACGTCATCACCGACGACGTGACCGAGATGCCGCGCGCGCGTTCGATCTCAAGCCAGTCCGAGCGCGTGCGCCGCGCATTGCCGCGCGCCCGCACTTGTCCGGCCATCTGGATCGCGCCGCCGAACTGCAGCAGCTTTTCAGTCAGCGTGGTCTTGCCGGCGTCGGGATGCGAGATAATCGCGAACGTGCGGCGCGGCGCCTCGGTCGATTGGCCGGAGGGCGCGGGACGCACGGGATCGGGAACGTTCAGCGTGATTTCTCTCGACATCTCGATCTCAAAGCGGCCCCCTGCCGCCGGCGAGTATGGCTGCCATGCACGATGGCAAATGGGGGATTCGAACGGCCCGACATCCACGAACCGGCGCCTGTATATGGCGCTTCGGGCCGCAATGTGAAGCCCGAAACGAGCGCCTTTCGTGGCTGCCGACCCCTGTTATGATGGCCCATGCGCATCCGCATCTCGCATGAGACCCGCTACCATTACGACAGGCCGATCAACGGCGTGATCCAGACGCTGCGCCTGACGCCGCGCAATCATGACAGCCACTACGTCACCCGCTGGCGCATCGACGTGACCGAGGATTGCCGCCTCGACGCGCACGAGGACGCCTTCGGCAACATCACGCACACCTTCACGGCCGAAGGCCCGTTCACCGATCTCGCGGTGCACGTCGAGGGCGAGGTCGACGTGCAGGACACCGGCGGTATCGTGCGCGGCGCGATCGAGCGTTTTCCGCCGAGCCTCTATCTGCGCGCGACGCCGCTCACCGAAGTCGATGGCCCGATCGCGGATTTCGCGCGCGAGACGCGCGCACAGTCCGACGATACGCTCGCGCTTCTGCACGCACTGCTCGGCCGCGTGCACGGCGAGGTGACTTATGACGCCGACCCGACCCACACGACGACGACGGCGAGCAAGTCCTTCGCGCTCAAGCGCGGCGTCTGCCAGGACCTGAGCCACATTTTCATCGCGGCGGCGCGCCATCTCGGCATCCCGGCGCGGTACGTCGGGGGCTATTTCCACCGCGCCGACGGCGTGGTGGACCAGGATGCCGGCCACGCCTGGGCGGAGGCGCATGTCCCCTCGCTCGGCTGGATCGCGTTCGACCCGGCCAACGGCATCTGCGCGACCGACGCGCACGTACGGGTCGCGGTCGGCCTCGACTATCTGGGCGCAGCCCCGGTGCGTGGTGCGCGGCGCGGCGGCGGCATGGAGACGATGGCGGTCAAGGTGCTGGTCGACCAGGCCGCCCGGCAGGTGCAGAGCTGAGCTTCCCTGCATTGCGGCAAGTGGCCGCCCGCCGCTATAAATCCCCCGCGGCGCGGGGATATTGAGTCGTCATGACTTATTGCTGCGGCATACTGGTGCGCGACGGTCTCGTAATGATCGCGGACACGCGTACCAACGCGGGTCTCGATAATGTTTCCACCTTCCGCAAACTCCACGTCTTCGGCGTGCCGGGCCAGCGCATCATGGCGCTCGCCACCTCGGGCAACTTGTCGCTCAGCCAATCGGTGGTCTCGACGCTCACGGAAGGCATCGAAAATCCCGAAACCAAGGAACTGGAAACATTGCTGAATGCGCCGACCATGTTTCAGGCCGCCCAGCGCATCGGTCACGCGATCCGGCAGGTCCAGAAGACGGAAGGGCCGGCACTGGAAGCCGCTGACGTCACGTTCGACGTGTCGTTCCTGTTCGCCGGACAGATCAAGGGCGAGAAAATGCGCCTGTTCATGGTTTACGGCGCCGGAAACTTCATCGAGTGCACCGTCGACACCCCCTACCTCCAGATCGGCGAGCACAAGTACGGCAAGCCGGTGCTCGACCGTGCGATCAATCATGGCGTCGACCTTTATGACGCCTTGAAAATCAGCCTGATCTCGATGGATTCGACCATGCGTTCGAACCTCGGCGTGGGGATGCCGATCGACATCCTGATCGCCCGGCGCGACACCTGCGAGGCGGAGCTCTCCTACCGGATCGAGCCTGGCGAGCCCTATTTTCACGACCTGAGAGAACGCTGGTCCGCAGCCCTTCGGGCGGCCCACATCAACATTCCGCGGCCGCCTTACGGTAATGCGCACTGAGTTCCGGTTAACCGATCGTTAGGGACGCGGGCCGATTTGCCCATCCGGCAGGCACCGATGAGGGCCGGCGGTACCTCCGACAAGGCTTTGACAAGCTTCGCCTTCTATTGTCCCGGACACGTCAATGTCCGGGGGGTTCGCCGTGTGGCGAAGGGCTTTGAGCAAGGCCGCTCAGCTTCGCAGTCGGAGTGAAGGCAGGCGCACGCGCAGCATCGGCGCGGCGCCGATCGGGCTCGTCGTCATCGTGGCCATTGTGTGCGTTGTGGTCGCAGTGCTCTCCGCCGCGGGTCGCGCCGACGACGTCGAACTGATGCAGGAGCGCAAACTCCTCACCCACGCGATCATCGATCGCGGACGCCGCGTTCTGCGCGAACTCGAAAACGTCGCAGCATCCAACGATATCGTCTTGCAGCTGCACTACAATTTCGATCCCGACTGGGTGCATCATCTGGTCGGATTGCGCCTCGGCACGTTCTTCGACCACGAGCATGTCTTCGTCGCCGACCGCAACGACCGGCTGACCTACGCGATGCTCGGCACCAAGAGCGTCGAGCCCGCGCGCTTCGATGGCGCACGCCCCGAACTCGACCGCATCATCGACCTGCTGCGCAACCGCGTGACGCCGCGCGAGGACGAGGTCGTGCTCGCGGCATCCGAGGACGCGATGTCCGACCTCAACCGCCCGCGCCGGGCGCAGCGGCTGCAGGTGTTCATGGGCCGCCCCGCGATCGTCGCCGGCGTCGCCGCCAATCTGCCGGGCGGCGCTGTCCCGGGCGACGCCGTGACCCTTCTGCTCGCCGTGAAATACATCGACGGCCAGCTCCTCTCCGAGATCAGCACGCGCTTCGACCTGCCCAACCTGCGCGTCGTCGGGCACGAAACCGTCAACCCGGACGAACATGTCTTTCTCGTCGCCGATTCAACCGACACGCCGATCGCGCGGCTCGCCTGGATGCCGAACCGCCCGGGCGCCAGCATCGTGGCGACCGTGCTGCCGTTCATGGCGATCGCGTTCGGCGGCTTCGCGCTGCTGACCGGGCTTGCGCTGCGCTACATCCGCCGCAGCGCCGCCACGATCGCGGAGGGCGAGGACCGCCTGCGCCACCTCGCGCTGCACGATCCGCTCTCCGGCCTGCCCAACCGCATGTATTTCGGCGAGCGGCTTGCCGCCGTGATCGCCGACACCACCGACAAAGAGAATGTCGCGGCGGTGCTCGCGATCGACCTCGATCACTTCAAGGACATCAACGACACGCTCGGCCACCACATCGGCGACGGGCTGATCGGCGTCGTGGCGCAGCGGCTGGTGCATGCGCTGCGGCACAACGATCTCGTGGCGCGGCTTGGCGGCGACGAATTCGCCGTCATCACCACCGAAGCCGCCGACGTGGAATCGCTGGAGCGCTTCGCCGAGCGGCTGATCGCCGTGCTGCGGGCGCCCTACTCGATCAACGGCCATACGCTGCTGATCGGCGCGAGCATCGGCATTGCGGTCATCGATCGCGGCTCGGGCGATGCCGCCGACATCATGCGCCGCGCGGACGTGGCGCTCTATCGCGCCAAGAACGAGGGCCGCAGCCGCGCCTGCATCTACGACGCCGACATGGATGCCGACCTGCGCGAACGCAAGCAGCTCGAAAACGACCTGCGCACGGCGATCGCCGAGGACGGCCTGAGCGTCGCCTACCAGCCGATCATGAACGCGAGCGGCGAGAAGATGGCCGGCGTCGAGGCGCTCTGCCGCTGGAAGCATCCGACGCGCGGCGACGTGCCGCCGAGCGACTTCATCCCGATCGCGGAGCGCAGCGAGTTGATCATCCCGCTCGGCGAATGGGTGCTGCGCAAGGCCTGCCTCGAAGCCAGGGCCTGGAGCGGCCTCACAGTGGCGGTGAACGTGTCGCCGCTGCAATTCCGCCGTCAGGATTTCGTCGAGGTGGTCGAACGCATCATCGCGGAGACCGGCATCGATCCCGCCCGGCTTGAACTGGAACTGACCGAGTCCACTTTGCTCGGCAACGTCGACGACGCCGAGAAGGCGATGCACCGCCTGAAAGCCAACGGCGTGCGCTTCGCGCTCGACGATTTCGGCACCGGCTATTCGAGCCTGCTCTATCTGCGCCGCTTCCCGTTCGACCGCATCAAGATCGACCGCTCGTTCGTGCGCTCGATCGAGACCGCGGCGGACGCGGCCTCCATCGTCCACGCCATCGTCAGCCTCGGCCGCGGCCTCGGCATGAAAGTGACGGCCGAAGGCGTCGAGACCGCGGAGCAGCAGCTTTTCCTGCGCGCCGCCGGCGTGCACTCGATGCAGGGCTTCCGCTTCGGCAAGCCCTCACCGGCAAGCGACATCACCGAGCGCCTCGGCCAGCCGAACGGCGTTCCGCTCCGGGCGGCGGCCGGCTAGCTCACATCGGCGGCGCGACGCCCCGGCCGACATTGACGCGCACCGTCGACAGCGTGCCGTCCGGCTGCTTCGTCGCGGCGGAAATGAAGACCGGCGTTCCTGCCTTCAACTCGCTCCTGTCGCCCGGCGTGTAGACCACGATCGGCGTCTGCGGCGTCACGACGATCTTCTTCTCGCCGTCCTTGTACTTGAGCGTCAGCACCTGGCCGTCGGTCGATGCGGCGGTCTGTTCCACAGCACCGTTGGTCATGGTGCTCGACGGCTGCAGGTCCCACGGACGATGGCCCTCGCCGGAGCCGCGCATCGCGTCGGGAAAAATGTGCACTTCGAGCGCCTTCTGGCTGCCGTCCGGCTGCGGCATGCCGGAGACGCCGACATAAGAGCCCTGCTTGATGTCGGCGAGCGATGCCTTGGTCAGCGCCACGATCACGGCGTTGTCCGCCAGCTTGACCTTGTGCTCATCGCCGCCACGCGCCTTGACGACATACATGTCGCCCTCGACCCGCTCGATCGCGCCGCGGACGCGAACCGTGTTCTGCGCAAGCGCCGCGTGCGACCAGCGCCAGCGACAGGCCAAGTGCCGCAGCAACCGTACCGATCCGTTGGACATGCCGCCCTCCCCAGGGTTTTGGATGAGTGAACGCCTGCGCGGTCGCCCGTTGGCGCGCTTGTGAATGTCTTTCCCGGACGGCGATGATACCCTTCCGGCGAGATGGCGGACATCACGAATACGCAACCGGCCGGGATCGAGTGCGAGCTGGCGTCGATCCATCCGCTTTACGTGCGCATCACGCATTGGATCAATGCGCTCGCCATGCTGGTGATGATCGGCTCGGGCTGGCAGATCTACAATGCCTCGCCCCTGTTCCCGTTCACGTTTCCGCCGAAGCGTCACGCTCGGCGGGTGGCTCGCGGGCGGCATCCTCTGGCACTTCGCCGCGATGTGGCTGCTGATCGCTGAACGGGCTCGTCTATGTGACGCTCGGTGTTGTGACCGGGCGCTTCCGCCGCAAGCTGCTGCCGATCCGCCCCGGCGAGTCGTCCGCGACGCTGGCGCCGCGCTCACGGGCCGGCTCGAACGACGATCTCGCCCGTCTACAATGCCGTGCAGAAGTTGCTCTACGCCGGCATTCTGCTCGCCGGCGTGGTGATCGTGCTTTCCGGTCTCGCCATCTGGAAGCCGGTGCAGCTGCGCGAACTGGCGATGCTGTTCGGCGGCTTCGAGGGCGCGCGGCTCGTGCATTTCCTCGCCATGGCGGCGATCGTGCTGTTCCTCGTGCTGCATGTCGTCATGGCGTTGCTCGTGCCGAAGTCGCTGCGCGCCATGATCCGCGGATACTGAGATCATGCGCCGATGGCGAACACCGTCGGGCGTCGATGCCGGCCTCCTGTCAGGGACGCGGCGAAGCTGCTGCCCGATCCGTCGCGCCGGCTGTTCCTGCGCAACGCGGCGAGCGTCGGCGGCTTGGCGCTGCTGACCGGCTGCGGCATCGCCGACGGCCTGTCGGCCGAGAAGGCGCTGCGCAGGTGTCCGAGTTCAACGACTGGGTGCAGGCGCGGCTGTTCAATCCCAACCGCCTGGCGCAGACCTATCCCGAAAGCGCCATCACGCGCCCGTTCCGCTTCAACGCCTACTACGACGAAACCGAAGCGCCCGACATCGACGAGGAGACCTACCGGCTGATGCGTCGACGGCCTGATCGAGAACAAGAAGCCGTGGACGCTCGAGCAGCTTTACGCGCTGCCGCAGGAGACGCAGATCACGCGGCTGATGTGTGTCGAGGGCTGGAGCGCGGTCGGCAAGTGGACGGGCGCGCCGCCTGAGCGAATTCCTGCGCCGCATCGGCGCGGACCTCACCGCCAAGTACGTGCATTTCGCCTGCGCCGGAGGGCTATTCGAGTCTCGATCGACATGCCGACCGCGCTGCACGCACAAACGCAGATGACATTCCGGTTCGACGGTCAGACCCTGCCGGTGAAGTTCGGCTTCCCGATGCGCATCCGCATGCCGACCAAGCTCGGGTTCAAGAATCCCAAGCACGTCGATCGGCCTCGCGGTGCTCAACAACTACACCGGCGGCTATTGGGAAGACCGCGGCTACAACTGGTTCAGCGGGCTGTAGACAAGACTGTCCGCTCGTCCCCGCGAAAGCGGGGACCCAGAGTCTAAGGAGAAAGAAAGAACTGGATTCCCGCTTGCGCGGGAATGAGCGGAACTGGTTGGTCAGTCGAACTTCGCGCCCGAGCGCAGCACGACCTCTTTCCACTTCGCCGAATCCTTCGAAATCGTCTCTGCAAAGTCCTCCGGCGTACCGCCCGCGGGCTCGTCGCCGATCATCGCGAAGCGCTCCATGAACGCAGGCGTCTTGATTGCGCGATTGATCGCCGCATTGAGCTTGTTGACGACGGGACGCGGGATGCCGGAGGGACCGATCACGCCGCTCCAGGTCGGCGCCGCATAGCCGGGCACACCAGCTTCCGCGACCGTCGGCAGATCGGGGAAGCCGGGCGAGCGGCGCTCGCCGGTCACCGCCAGCGCCCGCACCGTGCCGGAGCGCGCATGCGGCGCGATCGAGTTCAGGCTCTCGAACATCAGCTGCACGCGCCCGGCGATCAGGTCGTTGATCGCCGCCGCGCCGCCACGATACGGGATATGCACGATGTCGGTGCCGCTCATGTGCTTGAACATTTCACCACCGACATGGCCGGGCGAGCCGTTGCTCGACGACGCATTCGACAGCTTGCCGGGGTTCTTCTTCGCGTAATCGATCAGTTCGGCCACCGTCTTGAACGGCGCATCGGGCGCGGCCGCGAGCAGCATGTGGCCCTTCGCGACCAGCGCGATCGGCTGGAAATCGCGTTCGATATCGTAGGGAAGCTTCGCCACCATGTGGCGCGTGATCGCAAGCGCACCGATCGGCCCCATGCAGAGCGTGTAGCCGTCGGGCTCGGCCTTCGCGGTGAGGTCGAGGCCGATGGTCAGCGCACCGCCCGGACGGTTGTCGACCACGATCTGCTGGCCAAGCTCTTTGCCGAGCTCCGCACCGAGAATGCGCGCGACCGTATCGGTGGCGCTGCCCGCCGCCTGCGGCACGATCAGCCGGATCGGCTTGTCGGGAAATTCGGCGCGCGCCGGAGACGCGAAGATCCCGGCGAGCAACAACGCAGTGGCGGCGAGCCTGCGCATCAGCTTCCTCCCGTTTTGCCGCAGCCTAGCAAGCCACAGCGGGATCGGAAATCGGGTGGGTTTGCGGGCCGCGCACGCGCATATCGAGGACAACGAAATGGAGGAAATCATGAGCTTCCGCATCACCGGCCTGCCGGCCGAAAAGTTCTCGCATCTGTTCTCGCTCGACGACACCGAGCTTGCCGCGCTCGGCGCGGTGCGCCGCACCGCGAAACACAACGCGCCCTGCCGCGTCAGCCTGACCGATGCCACGCCGGGCGACGAGGTCATCCTGACCAACTACGAGCACCATGCGGTGGACTTACCCTATCGCATGCGGTTCGCGATCTACGTCCGTAACGGCGAGCAAACCTACGACGCGGTCGACGAGGTGCCGCAGCAACTGCGCACCCGCTCGCTCGCGGCGCGCGCTTTCGACAATGACGGCATGATGGTCGGCTGGGAAACCGTCGACGGCGCGGCGCTGGAAGGCGCGATCGACCGCTTGTTTGCCAAGCCGCGCGCCGCCTACCTGCATGTTCATTATGCGGCGCCGGGCTGCTACGCGGCACGCGTGGATCGCGCCTGAGGCATGATCCCCCAAAACCGGCACCGGTTTTCGGACAAGATGATGTTCTAACAAACTGGAGACTGAGGGCGAACGGGCCTATATTCGGGGCGATGAATAGTCCCGCAATTCAGCCCGATCCGCTCACCGCCGCGCTCGCGCGCAAACGCCGCGATGGCGCGCGCGGCGATATCGCGGATGTGACGATCGCGTCCGGCAAGGGCTGGCGCGTGCACGACATCGTCTGCACCTGCGGGCCCGGCGACCACGACGCCGAGGAACTGACCAGCGCGAACAGCGTCGCACTGGTGCTCGCGGGCACGTTCATCGTTCGCGACCGGCATGGCACTTCGTTGCTGTCGGAAGGCTCGTATTTCCTCGCCAGCGCCGGGCACTGCTTTGCCTGCTCGCATCGCCACGGCGAGGGCGACCGCTGCCTTTCGTTCCGGTTCGAGCCGGAGCTGTTCGACCGCATCGCGCACGACGCCGGCGGCAGGCCAGAGTTCGCGCATAACCGGCTGCCGCCGGTGCGGCCGCTCGCGCCGCTCACCGCCCGCGCGCGCCAGGCGATGGCGCAGCCCGCGACGATGGAAGAGGTCGCGATCGAGCTTGCCGGCGCGGCGATCGAATTGGCGGGGCGCACGCAGCGCGCATCAGTCCCCTCGCCGCATCACGGCCGCATGAGCGACGTGCTGCGCTACATGGCGGCGCACAGCGCGCAGCCGCACACGATCACGGCGCTGGCCGGCATGGCGAAGCTCAGCCCCTATCATTTCCTGCGCAGCTTCAAGGCCGTGACCGGCGTCACGCCGCATCAATGGCTGCTGCGCGCGCGCCTGCGCGACGCCGCCGGGAAGCTTGCCGCAACCAAGGTGCCGGTGACCGACATCGCGCTCGATGTCGGGTTCGAGGACCTGTCGAATTTCACCCGCACGTTCCACGCCGAATTCGGCGCTTCCCCAAGGCAGTACCGGGTGGCGGCGTAGGCATTCCGGAATAGTGGGAACCGGTTGTCGGATCAGATCGTGCTCGCCGAAGAACCGCAATTTTCTCCAAGTTTTCCGTTCGTCCCTTCCCCTACCTGTCTCCCATCAAGACGGAGACAGCCATGTTCAACCACATCTCGATCGGCGTGCGCGATGTCGCGCGCACCAAAGCCTTCTACGACGCGGCGCTCAAGCCGCTCGGCTACAAATGCCTGAGCGACGGCGAGACCTCGCTCGGTTACGGCAAGGACGCGGTCGCGCTCTGGATCGGCGCGAGCGAAAAGCCGGTGCCGGCGGACGAGGCGTCCGGCCTGCATTTCTGCTTCGACGCGCCGAGCCGCGAGAGCGTCGCGGCGTTCCACAAGGCGGCGCTCGGCGCGGGCGGCAAGGACAACGGCAAGGCCGGGCTGCGCCCCGATTACGGCCCGAACTACTACGCGGCCTTCGTGGTCGATCCGGACGGCTACCGGCTCGAAGCGTATTGCGGGAAGGTGTGACGTGGCGTCGATCCGCCTCGAAATGGCGCTGCGCGCCGCGCCCGGGAAGGTCTGGGACGCGGTGCGCGACGTCGGCGCGATCCACACCCGCCTCGCGCCGGATTTCGTCACCAACGTGGAGATGGACGGCAGCGCCCGCATCGTCACGTTCGCGAACGGCCGCGTCGCCCGCGAGGAGATCGTCACCGTCGACGACGCGGCGCAGCGGCTGGTGTGGTCGGTCGTCGGCACGCAGATGACCCACCACAACGGCGCGCTCCAGGTCCTTCCCGAAGGCAGCGGCTGCCGCGTCGTCTGGATCGCCGACATCCTGCCGCGATGCGATGCGCGAGCCCATCGCCGGCATGATGCAGCAGGGCATGGACGCGATGCGCAAAAAGCTGGAGGCCGACGCTTCGATGCCCGCCGAATAATGCAGCAATCGGGTGGCCCCGCGGCGGGCCACCCCTTATCTTCGCCCCATGACGCACTATCACGTGTTTGAAACCAAGCTCGGCGTCTGCGGCATCGCCTGGAACGGCGAGCGCGTGACGCGCTTCCGCCTGCCCGACGTCAGCCGCGAGGCGGTGGAGAAGCAGTTCGGCGCGAAGGCGCAAGCGCAGGAGCCGCCGCCGCACATCGCGGCGATCGTCGCCGAGGCGAAGCGCTATTTCGCGGGCGAGCGGATCGACTTCACGCCGATCGACCTTGACCTCTCAGGCGTCGATCCGTCGCGCCGGCCGATCTACGATGCGCTGCGCAAGGTCGGCTTCGGCGAGACCGTGACCTACGGCGAACTTGCCAAGCGCGCGGGCGTGAATGCGCCGCAGGCCGCGCAGGATGTCGGCGTCGCGATGGCGCGCAATCCGGTGCCGCTGATCATTCCCTGCCACCGCGTGCTCGCGGCCGGCGGCAAGCTCGGCGGTTTCTCCGCGCCGGGCCGTACCGAGACCAAAGAGAAAATGCTTGCGCTCGAAGGCGTGTTCGTCGGCGGGCAGCCGCGGCTGCTCTAGCCGACTTGCGCTCCGCTCACCTCCGCGCAGCGGGGTCCAGAGCCAAGATAAAGCAAGATAAAGAAAGAACTGGATTCCCGCTTTCGCGGCGGGTGGAGCGGTCAATCGTTATACACGTTCCGGAACGCCAGCATGTGCGCGAGCTTGCGCTCGTTGTGGCGCGGGAAGCCGCACTGCGCGACGAACGTGTCGGCGTCCCTATAGGTGCCGAACAGGCGATCCCAGATCGGCAGGTCGCCGTAATTGTAGTGGTGCACGTCGAGCTCGTGATGCACCGAGTGCAGCTCGGGCGTCTGGATGATGTATTTGAGCCAGCGCGGCGACTTGAAGTTGGCGTGATAGAAGAACTCGCCCGTCGCGGCGAAGCAGTTGAACCACAGCGCGCCTTCGAGCGAACAGCCGAGCAGGAAATAGAGGATCGCGGCCGCGAGCGCGCTGTCGGCGAGAATCTCGACCGGGTGCTTGTAGAACGAGGTGATCGCCTCGATGCGCGCCGGCGAATGATGCACCTGGTGGAAGATTTCCCAGAAGACCTTCTGATGGCGCAGGCGGTGCCACCAGTAGAAGAAGAACGTGCCGACGAACCAGCCGATGAAGCCTTCGAGCACCGGCATCTTGAGCGCCGAAAGCTGAAACACCGAGGCGCCCGCGAACATCTTCAGCCACAGCGTATTGGTGCCGAGCGTGATGGCGATCTGCGCGAGGTTGACCAGCACCGCGCGGCCGTACCAGCCGTGCGAATTGGGCAATTCGCGCCCCGGCCGCACGCGTTCCAGCGTGAAGAACGCGATCGCGGCGAGCACGGTGAAGATCGTGGGCAGCGCGAGAGTCACGGCAATCCCCAAAAGGCATAGCGCACCGGGCGCAGTCCCCCTGCGAGGCTGCGCCCACACGGTAGTCGCGCCCGCGGCGCGCGCGGTTCAAAAGCCATTGCGGCGCCCGCGCGAAGGCGGCAAATTGGCCCCATCCATTCCGCCCCACCGGGGCGTTTTCAAAAATTCGGGAGTGAGGCATGGCCAAGGTTGCGATCGTCACAGGCGCGGGCACAGGCGTCGGCCGCGCGGCAGCGTTGGCGCTGATGAAGGCGGGCTTTTCGGTCGGCCTCGCGGGCCGGCGCAAGGAGCCGCTCGAAGCCGTCCTCAAGGAAGGCGGCGGCAACGGCATCGCTGTGCCGACCGACGTGAAGGACATCGACGCGATCCGCGCGCTGTTCGCCACCGTGAAGCAGAAATACGGCCGCCTCGACGTGCTGTTCAACAATGCCGGCATGGGCGCGCCGCCGGTGCCGTTCGAGGAGCTTCCGGTCGAGAAGTGGAAGGAGGTCGTCGACACGAACCTCACCGCGCTGTTCGTCTGCTCGCAGGAAGCGATCAAGATCATGAAGGATCAAAGCCCGCGCGGCGGCCGCATCATCAACAACGGCTCGATCTCGGCGCACACGCCGCGACCGCGTTCGGCGGCCTACACGTCGACCAAGCACGCAGTCACGGGCCTGACCAAGTCGATCGCACTCGACGGGCGTGCCTATGACGTGGCCTGCTCGCAGGTCGACATCGGCAATGCGGCGACGCCGATGACGGACCGCATGGTGGCGGGCGTGCTGCAGCCGAGCGGCGAGATGATGCCCGAGCCGCGCATGGACGCCGAGCACGTCGGCTCCGCCGTCGCCTACATGGCGAGCCTGCCGCTCGACGCCAACGTGCTGTTCATGACGGTGATGGCGACGAAAATGCCGTTCGTCGGCCGCGGCTAGTCCGCGTCGCAAGCAGGGAGGGATTTCGGATGTTGCGCGCTGGTCTTGCTGCCGCTTTCGCGGCGCTGTTCACGGCCCTCCCCGCTGCGGCGCAGACCTATCCCAGCAAGGCGGTGCACCTGATCGTCGCCTATGCGCCGGGCGGCACCGGCGACGTGGTGGCGCGCATCATCGCCGAGAAGCTCGGGCCGGCGCTTGGGCAGAACGTCGTGGTGGAGAACCGCGCCGGGGCGAGCGGCGCGATCGGCGCGACCGCCGTCGTCAATGCGCCGCCCGACGGCCACATGCTGCTGGTCGGGCAGACCGGCGAGATCGTGGTCAATCAATACTGGATGAAGGGGCTGACCTACGATCCGAAGAACCTGATGCCGGTCGCGCTCGCAACCGTGGTGCCGCTCGCGCTCACGGTGCCGGCCAAGACGCCGTACGCGTCGATGAGCGAGATGTTCAACGCGATCAAGACGTCCGGAAAGCCGTTCTCGTTCGCATCCGCCGGCACCGGCACGCCGGGGCATTTCGCCGGCGAATATCTCAGCGCCAAGATGCCGGGCAAGCTCGTGCATGTGCCCTACAAGGGCGCGGGCCCCGCGCTGAACGACATCATCGGCGGCCATGTCGACATGTATTTTCCGGGCTTCCCGCCCGTGATGCCGATGATGAAGGCCGGCACCGTGAAGGTGCTGGCGGTTTCTTCCGGCAAGCGCTCCGACGCCGCGCCGGAAATCCCGACGGTCGCGGAGGCGACCGGCTTTGCGGACTTCGACTTCACGCTCTGGCAGGGCTTTTTCGCGCCGAAGGGCACGCCGGCGGACGTGATCGCGCGGCTCAACGGCGAGATCAACAAGATCCTCAACGACCCCGAGGTGCGCCGGAAGCTCATCGAGGCGGGCGCGAACGTGATGCCGCAGACGACCGAGCAGTTCGCCGCGTTCGTGAAGGCGGAGAGCGACAAGTACGAGCGCATCATCCGCGAGACCGGCGTCAAGCCGGACTGAGCGCGGCGCGGCCCGGCCGCCACAGCAGCAGCACGAGCGCCAGCGCGACGACCGACGAGGCGAGCATCAGCACGAACGCCGCATCGTATCCGCCGCTCGCATCGAAGATCGCCGCGCCCGCATAGGCGCCGAGCCCGCCGAAGATCTGGTGCGTCATCGTGATGAAGCCTGCGAGCGCGCCGAGGTTCTGCGTGCCGAAGGTCTCGCGCACGAAGATGACTGTCAGCGGCGCCGTCACCAGGAAAGTCGCGCCATAGACGAGCGCGAACACCGCGATCGAGAACGGCGACTGGTCGAGCCAGATCCAGGCGAACACCACGATGCGTGCCACGAAGCATGCCGCTGTCGGCCACGCCGGGCCGGTGCGGTCGCTCGTCAGACCCGCCAGCAGCACGCCGGCGAGGCCGGTCAGTCCCATCAGCGCCAGCAGGTTTCCGGCGACCAGCGGCGAGAGCCCGCGGTCCTGCGCAAATGCCGCCACATGCGTGGTGACGAAGAAGTCGTCGAGCCCGCAGATCGCATAGATCGCAAGTAGCAGCCAGAACCGCCGGGTGCGCATCGCTTCGCGCAACGCGCCGCGCGGCGCCTGCGTCTGCTGTTGCGCGCCACCCTGTCCGGGGATCGCGAACAGCAGCGGCAGCAGCAGCAAGTGCGCGACGCCGATCCAGATGAACACCCAGCGCCAGCCGATCTCCACCAGCACCGGCGCAAGCGCCGCGATCATCACGAGCTGGCCGACGCTCATGCCCGAGATCGCGACCGCGTTCGCGAGCCCCGCGCGGCCCGGATAGACGCGCATCACGATCACGCCGACGACCACCAGCGAGGCCGCGCCGTTGCCGATCGCGAAGAGGAC
The DNA here is from genome assembly GCA_963828625.1 of uncultured Alphaproteobacteria bacterium. Taxonomy (GTDB): domain Bacteria; phylum Pseudomonadota; class Alphaproteobacteria; order Rhizobiales; family Xanthobacteraceae; genus PALSA-894. The sequence goes on from CAWHEX010000001.1 coordinate 127,721, forward strand.
GCCGTAGAGCGCGAGCGCGTGCCACGGCTGCGACACGAGGCACATCAACCCGATGCCGAGACCGCCGATCGCCGTGCCGGCGGCAAGCAGCACGCGCGGGCTGAACCGGTCGGCCATGCGGCCGGCGAAAAACGTCGCGAACGCCGAGACCACCATGTAGAGGCCGACCGCGAGGCCGAGTTCGCCGCGCGCCCAGCCGAACTCGTCGACCATCGGCTTGAAGGTGAGCCCGATCGCGAAGCGCGCGCCGCCCCCGATCAGCATCACCAGGAAGCCGACCGCGAGCGCGAGCGCCGCGCGCTGCCCTCCCCCCAGGGCGGGAGGGGCCGGAGCAGCCGTCATGATTTCGGCGCGTCGGGCTGGCGCAGCGGATGCTCCGCGGCGAACGCCTCGACCGCCATGCAGTTGGCGTAGATGCGCCCGGCCGTCGGGTAGTCGTTCGGATCGCGCCCGCCGAACAGCTTGGCGCTGGTCAAATGCGCGGCAAGGCAGATGTCCGCGATCGTCACCTGATCGCCGACGCAGAATTTCCCCGAGCGCGGATCGTTCGCCAGCACTTCCTCGACGGCACGGCTGCCGGCATCGAGCCAGTGCCGCACCCATTTGGCGCGCGCCGGCTCGTCGAGCCGAAGCTCCTCCTCCAGATACTTGCGCACGCGCGGCACGATGAAGGGATGCGCGTCCATCGCGACCATCTGCGCGATCGCGCGCGCGTGCGCGCGGTCGCGCAGCTCACGCGGCAGCAGCGGCGGCTGCGGATATTTCTCGTCGAGATATTCGAGGATCGCGAGCGACTGCACGAGCGGCCGCCCCTCGCCGTCGATCAGCGTCGGCACGACGCCTTCCGGATTGAGCTTCTGGTAGTCGGCGGCGAACTGATCGCCCGCGAGCAGGTCGAGCGTGACCTTCTCCATCGCGAGGCCCTTGAGGCGCAGCGCGATGCGCACGCGGAACGCGGCCTGCGAACGCCAGTAGGTGAAGAGTTTCATGTGGCGCTTCGCTCCCGCTCGTCCCCATCAATCGGGGCTGGTTGTTGTTCTGGATTCCCGCCTGCGCGGGAAAGAGGGGGAGACTGTGCGAGCGCCTCGCACAAATCAATCGGCGCGCGTCACCGTAACCTTGGCGCCGGCCTTCACTTTGGCGAGGGACTTCGCGTCGCCCAGCAGCTTGCCGAAGATGTTGCAGGGGCTCGCGAGGCGCGTCTCGTCGCCCTGCGAGATGGGCGTCCGCCCGTAGCCGAGCGCGATGCAGGGACCGTCGGGCCAATACGCGACCTCGCCCGGCGTCACGACGGCGCGCGCATCTTTCTCGCGCGGCGCATCCACCGGCACGTCGAAGTACACTTCCTCGCCCCACGTCATCACGCGGGCGTCGTAGGGAAGTTTGGCGAGCACCGCTCGCGCGGTCGGCGTGTCGGAGAGTTCGGCGTCGAGCGTGAGCGTTCCGAAGTCGAAGCGGATGCGGCTCATCGGTCTTGCTGACCGCTAGTCCAGTTCGGTCGTGTCGAAGTCCGCCGGCAGGATGACTTCAAGCACTTCGGCGTCGTCCGAATAGTCGAGCACCTTGTGCTTGATGCGCGGCGGCTGGATCCATGCGCTGCCGGGACGCATCACGTGCGCGCCCTGCCCTTCGAGCTCGGTTTTGATCCAGCCCTTGAGCACATAGATCATCTGGAATTCGACATCGTGATAATGAAGCTTGGAGACCTCTTCGGGCCGGCACGGCGGCACGAAGCGGATCACGTGCGCCTGCACCATCCCGTTGGTCGCCTTCGCCATCCCGAGGTCGCGATACTTCGCGTAACGGCGCAGCCCGCCGTCGAAATCCTCTTCGTTGTGGTGGCTTACGCGAAAGATGTGTGACGAAGGCTTCAGCTGCGCGACGGATTTGCGCTGCGCGGGCCGCGAAGGCTTGGCGTGGGCCTTGCCCGCCGGCTTGCGGGCCGTCGCGCGCGCGCTCGTCTTGGTGCGTGCTGGTGCCATCGTTTCCTCCACCCCCGACCGGGCGCGCCCCGCGCCGGCTGCCGACGTACAGCATAGCTTGCGCCGCCGGGCGGCTTCAACGCCGGGAGCAGAAGGAGGTTAAGACGGGCGTCAGTGGAGCCGGAAAACGCCGTCCACGGTGTTCAATTCGGCCGGCTTGATCAGCCCGGAGTGCGCAACCGTGACCGAATGGAGCATTCCGTCGAGTGACTTGCCGCCAGAAGTCGAGAAATCGCTGCAATTCCGGGAATTTCGGGCAGAGGTCGTATTCCTGCCAGACGTAGGATTGGAGCAGCCAGGGGTGGTCCGGGCGCCGGTAGAAGATGTGAGCGGTCGTCAGGCCGTAGCCCTGCACCTGACGCCGGAAGTCACTGCTCGCCATTTGGTCCTCCACGTTGCGGAGACTTAAACTCTCATGCACATGACAGTTCCATTGCAAGCCTAAAAGGTGAATAAATTGTTTACTTTCAATGCATTAGCAGCAGTGCGGTCCGTCTGCTGACAGCGACGCCGGTCGCCTCAACTGCTGCTAGCAGTCCGCGTTAACGAGTGCTAAAAAAATCCCGCCGAGGCCTTGTGGCTCACAACGCCGTGAACTATGTCCACGGTGAGCGGCCTGAGGGGGCAATTCCACACGGCCGCCGCTTCAAAATCAGACCAGTTTAACAAGCACTTAGGAGGATTTCCATGAAATTTCGCCCGCTTCACGACCGCGTCGTCGTCAAGCGCATCGATGCCGAGGAGAAGACTTCCGGCGGCATCATCATTCCCGACACCGCCAAGGAGAAGCCCTCGCAGGGTGAGATCGTGGCCGTCGGTCCGGGCGGCCGCGACGAGGCCGGCAAGCTGATCCCGATCGACCTCAAGGTCGGCGAGCGCGTGCTGTTCGGCAAGTGGTCGGGCACCGAGGTGAAGATCGATGGTCAGGATCTCCTGATCATGAAGGAAAGCGACATCATGGGCGTGCTCGAAGACACGCCTGCCGCCCGCAAGAAGGCCGCGTAACTCGCGCCTCTCGCAAAGACAATCAACGGAGCAAAAGTAAATGGCTGCCAAGGACGTCAAATTTTCCGTCGACGCGCGCGACCGCATGCTGCGCGGCGTCGACATTCTCGCGAACGCCGTGAAGGTGACGCTCGGCCCGAAGGGCCGCAACGTCGTGCTCGACAAGTCGTTCGGCGCCCCGCGCATCACCAAGGACGGTGTGACGGTCGCGAAGGAAATCGAGCTCGAGGACAAGTTCGAGAACATGGGCGCGCAGATGGTGCGCGAGGTCGCTTCCAAGACCTCCGACGTTGCCGGTGACGGCACCACCACCGCGACCGTGCTCGCGCAGGCGATCGTGCGCGAAGGCGCCAAGTCGGTTGCCGCCGGCATGAACCCGATGGACCTCAAGCGCGGCATCGACCTCGCGGTCGAGACCGTGGTCGAGCACCTCAAGGCGAACTCCAAGAAGGTCACCTCGAACGACGAGATCGCCCAGGTCGGCACCATCTCGGCGAACGGCGACAAGGAGATCGGCGACTTCCTCGCGAAGGCGATGCAGAAGGTCGGCAACGAGGGCGTCATCACGGTGGAAGAGGCCAAGAGCCTCGAGACCGAGCTCGACATCGTCGAGGGCATGCAGTTCGATCGCGGCTACATCTCGCCCTACTTCATCACCAACGCCGACAAGATGCGCGTCGAATTCGACGACGCCTACATCCTGATCTGCGAGAAGAAGCTCTCGGGCCTGCAGGAGCTGCTCCCGCTGCTCGAAGCGGTGGTGCAGACCTCCAAGCCGCTCGTCATCATCGCCGAGGACATCGAGGGCGAAGCCCTTGCCACCCTCGTGGTGAACAAGCTGCGCGGCGGCCTCAAGGTCGCGGCCGTGAAGGCTCCGGGCTTCGGCGATCGCCGCAAGGCCATGCTGCAGGACATCGCGGTCCTGACCGGCGGCCAGGCGATCTCGGAAGACCTCGGCATCAAGCTCGAGAACGTGACGCTCGCCATGCTCGGCCGCTCCAAGAAGGTGATGATCGAGAAGGAGAACACCACGATCGTCAACGGCGCCGGCAAGAAGTCCGACATCGAGGGCCGCATCCAGCAGATCAAGGCGCAGATCGAGGAGACCACCTCGGACTACGACCGCGAGAAGCTGCAGGAGCGTCTTGCCAAGCTCGCAGGCGGCGTCGCGGTGATCCGCGTCGGCGGCGCGACCGAGATCGAGGTGAAGGAGCGCAAGGATCGCGTTGATGACGCGATGCATGCGACCCGCGCCGCGGTCGAGGAAGGCATCCTGCCGGGCGGCGGCGTCGCCCTGCTCCGTGCGATCGAACTCGCTGAAGAAGCTGCGCACGCAGAACGACGACCAGAAGACCGGCGTCGACATCGTGCGCAAGGCGCTCTCCGCTCCGGCGCGCCAGATCGCGCTCAACGCGGGCGAGGACGGCTCGGTCATCGTCGGCAAGATCCTCGAGAAGGACCAGTACGCGTACGGCTTCGACGCGCAGTCGGGCGAGTACGTGAACATGCTCTCGAAGGGCATCATCGACCCGGCCAAGGTCGTGCGTCAGGCGCTGCAGGGCGCGGCTTCGGTCGCCGGCCTGCTCGTCACCACGGAGGCGATGGTCGCCGAGATCCCGCAGAAGAAGAGCGCGGGCGGCGGCGGTATGCCCCCGGGCGGCGGGATGGACTTCTAAGTCCAGCTCACGATCCAAGAAACGCGAAGGCCCGGGAGAAATCCCGGGCCTTTTGCTTTTGCCTCCCCTCGCCTGCGCGCGGCCCCGATGCCATCATGCGCCGGACACACGGAGGCACGACATGAGCACGCTGCCCGCAGGCATCACGCTGCCCGGCTCCGGCAAGGCGAACGCGTCGGAGGATGTGACGCTGGAGCATTCTCGGCCACACCTACTGGCTCAAGGCCGAAAGCGACGACTGCTTCGCGTTCGAAACGCTCGACCCGCCCGGGACATTCGTGCCGCCGCACATTCATCCGACGCAGGATGAGTTCATCTACATGCTGGAGGGCACGTTCGATCTCTATCTCGACGGATCGTGGACCAAGGCCGGCCCCGGCGCGCTGGTGCGCATGCCGCGCGGCATGCCGCACGGCTACTACAATCGCGGCGACAAACAGGCGCGTGCGCTGTTCTGGGTGACGCCCGCGCGCAGGCTGCGCGCTCTGTTCGACCAGCTGCACAATCTGGGCGATCCCGAAGAGGTCGTGCGGCGCTCGGCCGCGCACGAGGTCGATTTCCTGCCGCCAGGCAGCGTGCCGGGCGGCTGAAAAACGAAACGACCACAGACGAAAGGCGCGCGTTCATCCGGCGTCGCCTTCGGTCGTGGCCGTAAACCGGGTGTCTCCACCCGATGCGCTTGTCTAACCCGCCGAGATGACAGCCGCGTGTCGGCTTAGGGGCGCGACCAAGGGCTGAAAATGCTAACGACCACGAACGAGAAGGTGCGCGTTCATCCGGCGTCACCCGCTTGTCGTGGTCGTCCAGGCGACGGAGCCTTTCGGCTCTACACCGCCGTCTGAACCTATATGGTAGGTCCAAGAGTGGTTAATCAATGGTTAGGGCGATGAAAAGTTCCGGCAGCATCTACCTCGGCGTCGGCGGGTGGAATTTCCCGCCCTGGCGCGGCGTCTTCTATCCCGACGGGCTCACGCAGGCGAAGGAACTCGAATACGCCGCCTCGAAGCTGACCGCGATCGAGATCAATTCCACCTACTACGGCTCGCAAAAGCCGGAGAGCTTCCGCAAATGGGCGGCGGCGACGCCGGACGGCTTCAAGTTCTCGGTCAAGGCCTCGCGCTTTTCCACCAACCGCCGCGTGCTCGCCGAAGGCGCGGACTCGGTGAAGCGCTTCCTCAATTCCGGCGTGACCGAGCTTGGCAGCCGGCTCGGACCGCTGCTCTGGCAGTTCGCCCCGACCAAGAAATTCGACGAGCCGGACTTCCGCTCGTTTCTTGAATTGCTGCCGAAGAAGCAGGACGGCCTGACGCTGCGCCACGTCGTCGAGGTGCGCCACGAAAGCTTCCGCGACGCGGCCTTCATCGCGCTGTTGCGCGAGTTCAACACCGCGGTGGTGTGCGCCGAGCACGCGACCTATCCGGGCATCGCGGACGTCACCTCGGATTTCGTCTATCTGCGTCTGCAGAAGGGCAAGGACACGATCCCGACCGGTTATCCGCCGAAAGCGCTCGATGCCTGGGCCGATCGGCTGAAGACCTTCGCGCAGGGCGGCGTTCCGAAAGACCTCGACGTGGTGGACGGCAAGACCGCCGCGCCGAAGACGCCGCGCGACGTGTTCGCTTACGTCATCCACGAGGGCAAGGTGCGCGCGCCCGCCGCCGCGATGGCGCTGATCGAGCGGCTGGCGATGAAGACGAAGCTCTTCACCATCGGCTACGAGCAGGCGCGATCCGACGCGGTCATCGGCGAGTTGAAGCAATCGGGCGTCGGCCTTGTCGTCGATACACGCGCGGTCGCGGCCTCGCGCCGGCCGGGCTTCTCCAAGCGCCAGCTTGCCGCCGGGCTCGACGAGGCCGGCATCGGCTATCTGCACCTGCAAAAGCTCGGCACGCCGAAGGAAGGCCGCGACGCCGCGCGCGCCGGCAATCTCGCGAAGCTGTTCGATCTCTACGAGCGCCACCTCGCGACGCCCGAGGCGCGCGAGCAGCTCGACGAACTGACTGCGATCGTCAAGTCAGGCCGGCCGGTGTGCCTGCTGTGCTACGAGCGCGACGTGAACCACTGCCACCGGCGGCGCATCGCCGAACTCGTGTGCGAACGCACCGGTATCAGAGTGGAGCATCTCGCCGCGCCGCTGTTCTGATCGCGCGACACGAAGCGGGCGTCAGTTCACGCCCAGCCCCTGCAACTCCGCACCCGCCATGATGCCTTCGATGAAACCATGCGGGCATTCCTTCGCGGCCGCCTTGAACAGCTTCGCGGCCGCGTCCTTGTCGCCACCGATCAGCACGTACTGACCGCTGTAGAAGTTCGCCTCGCAGGTGTGCGCCTGCTTCAGCGTCGCGTTCGCGTCGTCCGCCGCGACGAGCACGCCCTCGGGCTTCAGCTCGCCCACGAACAGATGCAACACCGGCGCGGGCCACCCCTTCATCTCGATGTTCCTCAGTCCCTTGCCGTCCGCGAGCGTGCCCTTCTGCTTCGCGCGCCGTTCCGCGATCTCGTGCCAGAGCACCGCGTAGGCGTTCTTGCGATCCATCGCGAGCGCCTGGCGCATGTCGGCGCGCGCCTTCGCGGCCGCGCCGGCGGCAAGATGCAGCCCGCCGCGCGCCAGATAGGCATTCACGTTGCGCCGGTTGTAGGCGATCGCCTTGTCGTAGTCCGCGATCGCGCGCGCGCTGTCGCCTTTCGCCGCATACGCGTTGGCGCGATTGAAATAGGCCGACGCGAAACGTCCGCTCAGCTTGATCGCCGCGTCGAAATCGGCGATCGCCGCGTCGGTATCGCCCTTGTCGCTGCGCGCGCTGCCGCGATTGTTCAGGGCGCCGGCGTTCTTCGGATCGAGTTTGAGCGCCTCGTCATAGTCGGCGATCGCCGCATCCGTGTCGCCCTTCGCCGTGTAGGCGTTGCCGCGATTGTACAGGGCGGCCGCGCGGCGCTGCGGCTTCTGCCGCTGGTCCTCGATCACGCGCGTGCAGCCCGCGATGGCCTGGTCCGGCGCGTTCACCTGCGCGCAGGCGGCGACGTCCTTCGGGCTCGCCTTGGCGGATTGATCCGCCGCGGCCTGCGGCATTGCGCCGGCAGGCCCGCGTGCGCTGCGACGGATTTGCTTCGCCAGCGGCGCGGCGGGCGCCGCGACCGGGGCTGGCGTATCGTCGCGCTTGTAGCGCGGACGCGTGTCGGGAGTAGGCTTTGCGGCCTCGGCCTCTTTCTTGTTCGCCGCAGCAGGCTGCGGCCTTGCTTCTTTCTTCTGATCCTTCTGGCCTGGCTTGGCAGCGGCCGCAGGCGGCTTGGCCGTCTCGACCGGGGCCGGCGCATCGCCGCGCTGAAGCCGCGGCTGTGCATCCGCCGCGCAGGTTACGAACAGAACAGCACTACACAACAGAACCAGACGCCGCATCTCGTCCACCGCATCGCTTGAGAGAACGCTATGGGTATTGAGCCATGCGCCGAAGCGCAAGTCACTCCGCCGGCTGCGGGATCGCTTCGGCACGGCGTTGTGCCTCGATCCGCCGGTTCTCTGCGCCGGCCACAAGCGCCGAGATCGCGAAGGTGTTGAGCGCGCCGAGCACCGCAATCAGGGCGCCGACGCCGAGCACCGTGTTGAAGCCACCCTGCTCATAGAGCCTGCCGATACCCCACGCCGCCGGCCCCGCCATCGTGAAGATCAGGAAGAACCGGATCGCGTAGATGCGGCCGCGCCACGCGGGCGGCGCATAGCGCGCCAGCACGAGATCGTTGACCGTGACCTGCCCGTAGATCGCCGCCACCGTGAGCGCGAGGCTCGGCAGCAGCCACCAGCCCGAGGTGTAGATCGCGAGCACAAGCGCGATCACCTGGAAGCCGGCGATCAGCGACATGATCAGGTGCGGGATCACCCGCTCGACCGCACGCCCCATCGAGAACTGCGCCAGGCCGCCGCACAGGAATACCGCCGTCGCGAGCACGCCGACCTGCGAGAGCGGGATGCCCGAGGCGACACGCTGCTGCACCAGCTTGGGCAGCATGATGGTGATGGCGTTGAATACGAGGCCGACCCAGAACGCGAGCGTGAGGAACAGGAAGATCACCGCGATGGTGAGCCCCTTGCTCAGCGCCACGTCCTGATCGGGCGCTTGCACGACGCGCTTGCCGCCGTCGTTGGGAATGAGGGTCACATAGGCAAAGCCCGACACGATGAAAACCGCCGCCGGGATGAAGAAGGCGAAGCGCCAGCCGAGATAGGCGACGAGCACGGCCGTGCATCCGCTCGCGATCGATACGCCGATGTTGCCGCAGATGCCGTTGAACGCCATCGTGCGCCCGCGCACCACCGCGGCGTCGACCACCATCGGCGTGCCGACCGGATGATAGATCGCGCCGAACAGTCCGACCCCGAACAGCGCGATCGCCAGCGTCTCGAAGCTGTCCGACACCCCGACCAGAACGCAACACACGCCGGTCCCGAAGAAGTAGGCCGCGATCATGTTGCGGCGGCTCCATTTGTCGGCGAGCCAGCCGGCCGGCAGCGCGAACAGACCGAACGCCGTGAACGCCGCGGTCGAGAGCACCAGCAGATCGCCGTAGGAGCGGCCGTACACGGCTTCGAGCCCGATCACGACCGTCGGGAAGATCAGGATCACGTAGTGATCGAGGAAATGGGCCCAGTTCAGGAAGCCGATGGAGCGGCGGCGCGCGCGGTCGTCCAGTGCAGTCGAGGTCATTGTCATTCCGGCAGGGCCCGCAAGGGCGACGGCCAGCTATAACGCGACCGTCCGGCTTCTCCCATTCGCATTTTGCACAGCAGGCTGGACAGCCTCACAACCCGACCGTACCCTAGGTTGCGTTTCCGGCCCTTTTCGGCGCCGGCGGGGTGCGGGACGTTTTCATGCGTTGCGTTGGGATGATTGCTGCGGCTTTTGCTGCGGGGCTGGCTTTTTGTGGCGTGCAGCCGGCGTTCGCCGAGAGCGACGAGCCGGGCGACACGGCTGCGCATTTTCTGTTCTTCGGCGGCGCCGACATCTGGCGCAATGGCGGCTTCACGCACGGGGGATTCCTCTGGGCCCATCAGGGGCTTGATCGCGATGGCTTGGTCTTCAAGCTCCTTCTCAACGGAGGGCTCTATCGCTTTCAGTCAAATGGCTCGGAGATCACCGGCCGGCAGATGATGGTGGCCGCCCTGCCCGGCTGGCGCTGGCGGCGCGACGGACTGGAGATCACGGCTTTCGCCGGGCTCGATGTGCAGGATCACCGCTTCACGCCGGACGACCCCGGCAACCGGCTGCGCGGAACCCATGCGGGTGCGCGGGGCGGCTTCGATGTCTGGTACGAGCCGTTCCGCGACGCGATGCTGACGGGCTCCGTATCGGCATCCACGATCGGCATGAGCTACTGGACCCGCGCCGCCGCGGGATGGCGTTTCTTCGACAGCATTTGGCTCGGCCCCGAAGTGCACGCGATGGGCGACGACAACTACCGCCAGTTCCGCATCGGCGCGCACGTCACCAGCCTGCGGCTGTGGTCGTACGAATTTTCCGTCGGCGGCGGCTGGGCGACGGATAGCGATCAGCGCAGCAGCGCGTATGGCCGCTTCGGTATGATCTACCGGCCGTCCGACAAGGACGCGGCAGCAGGAGAAGGTAGCCGCGCCGTTTTGAGCATGGCGTGCGAGAGCGACCGGCCCCGTATTTGCGATGGGCCGCTGACGCGCTGCGTCGCGTGCCCCGACTAGTCCAGCGTCCGCCTGAACCGCGTCACTGCGATTGTCATCGCGAGTAGCGTCAGTCCTGCCAGCGCCAAGGCATCGTAGTTGAGATCGCCCAGACCCGATCCCTTCAGCATGATGGCACGCACGATGCGGATGAAGTGCGTGAGCGGCAGCGCCTCGCCGATCCATTGCGCCCATTGCGGCATGCCGGCGAACGGAAACATGAAGCCGGAGAGCAGGATGTTCGGCAAAAAGAACATCATCGACATCTGCATCGCCTGAAGCTGGTTCTGCGCGATCGTCGAGAACGTGTATCCGATCGACAGGTTCGCCGTGATGAACAGCGTGCTCAGCGCCGCGAGCAGCGCGAGGCTGCCGATGATCGGCACGCCGAACAGCGCGACGCCGACCGCGATGATCAGCGTCGCTTGTATGAAGCCAACGATCACATACGGCACGATCTTGCCGAGCATGATCTCGACCGGCGTGATCGGCATCGCGAGCAGTGCTTCCATCGTGCCGCGTTCAAGCTCGCGCGTGACCGAGAGCGCCGTGAAGATCAGCATGGTCATCGTCAGGATGGTGCCGACCAGCCCCGGCACGATGTTGAGCGCGGTCGAGCCCGCCGGATTGTAGCGCGCGTGCGAACGCACCTCGAACGGCGGCGCGGTCAATTCCGGGATCGCATGATCGTTGCGCAGCGCGGTGGTCACGAGCGTGCCGAGCGCGCCGAGCGCGGAGCCTGCCGCGACCGGATCGGTCGCATCCGCGGCGACCAGCAGCGCGGGGCGCTCGCCGCGCCGCAGCGCGCGCTCGAAGTTCGCCGGGATCTCGACCCCGAACAGGACCGTCCCGGACGCGAGCAGCCGGTCGAACTCGGCGGCGTCGCGCGCCTGATGGGTGATCTTGAAATAGCGCGTGTTCTGCAACGCCGCGAGGATGGAGCGCCCGACATCGCTGCTCTCCTGCAGCAGGACCGCGGTCGGCAGGTCGCGCGGCGTCGTGTTGATGGCGTAACCGAACAAAATGAGCTGCATCAGCGGCAGCATGATGATCATGCCGAACGACACGCGGTCGCGGCGAAGCTGGATGAACTCCTTGATCAGCATCGCGCGCGTGCGCAGCCAGAAGCCGCGCGATCCCATTGTGCCGGCGCGCGCCATTACGCGGCGTCCTGGAAATTGTCGCGCGCCCGCCCCATCAGGTCGATGAACACGTCTTCGAGCGAGGCTTCCGAGCGCGCCCAGGTAAAGCGTGCGTCGGCGCGATAGGGCGCGATCGCTGCTTCAAGCGCGGCTTCGTTGCGGCCCGACACATGCAGGCTGGTGCCGAACGGCGCCACCATGTCGATGCCGGGCGTCTTCTCCAGTTTCGCGGCGAGTTCGCCGATCCCTCCGCCGCTCACCACGTAGGTGGTCAGGTGCGACTGCGCGATGACTTCGGGCACGGTGCCATGCACGAGAAGATGCCCGTACGCGATATAGGCGATCTCGTGACAGCGCTCGGCCTCGTCCATGTAGTGCGTCGAGACGAGCACGGTCAGTCCCTCGCCCGCGAGCGCGTGGATCTCATTCCAGAACTCGCGCCGCGCCTTCGGATCGACGCCGGCGGTGGGCTCGTCGAGTAGCAGCAGCTTCGGGTTCGGCAGCGTGCAGGCACCGAGCGCCAGCCGCTGCTTCCAGCCGCCCGAGAGCGAGCCCGCAAGCTGCTCCTCGCGCCCCTTCAGCCCGAGCCGGTCGACCATGGCGCGCGCCGCGCCCACCGGATCGGCGATGTCGTAGAGCCGCGCGACGAACTCCAGGTTCTCCCGCACCGACAGGTCCTGATACAGGCTGAAGCGCTGCGTCATGTAGCCGACCTGCAGCTTGATCTTGTCGGTCTCGGTCAGGATGTCGTAGCCGAGACAGGTGCCGCGCCCTTTGTCCGGCGTAAGCAGGCCGCACAGCATGCGAATGGTCGTCGTTTTCCCCGAGCCGTTCGGCCCGAGGAAGCCGTAGATCGAGCCACGTTTCACCTGCATCGAGAGGTCATGCACGACCTCGCGCCCGCCGAACGATTTGCTCAGGCCTTCGACCTCGATTGCGATGTCGGGCGCGGCGGTCATTTCTTCGCCTCCAGCGCGACGCTCACCGGCTGGCCGACGCGCAGGCCGTCCGGTCTGTCGGTGCGCGCCTCGACCATGAAGACGAGCTTGTTGCGCTCTTCGAGGCTGTAGATCACCGGCGGCGTGTACTCGGCGGCGCGCGCGATGAAGCTCACCTTCGCGGGCACAGGTTCGCGGCAGCCATCGCACGTGACCTGCACGGCGTCGCCGAGCGCGACCTTCGGCAGCATCGCTTCGCCCACAAAGAAGCGCACCTTGATGTTGCCGGGCGGCAGGATCGACACGACCGGCCTGCCGGCCGGCACAAGTTCTCCCGGCCGGTAATAGATCTGCTGCACGGGGCCGCTGACCGGCGACACGAGCTTGCGTCGTGCGAGCTTGGTCTCAGCGTTCGTGCGCCGTGCCTCCGCCGCTGCGAGAGCCTGGCGCGCCGCCGCAATGTCTTCTTCACGCGCGGAAAGCCGCGCGACGGTGATTTGCTGGCTGACTTGATCCAGCGCCGCCTTGTCGCGATTGAAGTTCGATTTCGCGGTGTCGAGCGCCGCCTGCGTCCCGGCGCCGCGCGACGTGAGTTGCTGCTGGCGATCGAGCTCGGCGGTGGACAGCTGCAGCATCGCCTCGGCGCGCTTTTCCTGCGCCTGAAGCACAGCTACTTCCTCCTTGCGCTGCTGCGCGGCTTCGAGCCGCTCGAGCCGCGCGCGCGCTTCGGCGACCTGCGCGGTCGGCGGTGTTTACATCGGACGATTGCAGGTCGGCATCGACCGCAAACAGCGGCGCACCCGCCGCCACGGTATCGCCCTCGCGCACGCTGAGCGTCTCGACGCGGCCCGCATCATCCGGCCCGACGAACACGAAGTCGCCCTCGACCCAGCCTTGCAGCTTGCCGGTGTTGCCGTTGCCGCAGGCGGTGAGCGCGAGTGCCAGCCATGAGCGTGAGCGCGCGAGCGAGCCTCATGCCGCCCTCCCGGCAAACAGGATGCCGATGTGCGCGCGCACCATCGCGTCGATGTCCAGCCGCTCGAACCGGTCGAACATCGCGTGCCACATGATGCCGACCAGCATCGGCGCGACGATGAGTTGCGGAAAACGCGACAACGAGTCGTTCGGGAGTTCGCCGCGCTCGGCTGCGCGCGCGAGGATCGGACGCAGGATCGCGAGCACGCGCTCGATCACCTCGTGATAATAGAACTCGGCGATGGCGGGAAAGCGCGGGCCTTCGTTCAGGATCAGCCGGATCAGATCCTTGCGCGGCGTGCCGTAGACCTCGCGCACGAACGTGCCGAGCAATCCCTCGACCAGCATGCGCGCGGGAATGTCGACCCCGCGCATCTTTTCCAGCATGCCGAGCACCGGGTGCACCATCGAGCGCACCAGTTCCTGGAACAGCGCCTCCTTGTCGGCGAAGTAGAGATAGATCGTCCCCTTCGCGACCTCCGCGCGCTTCGCCACATCGTCGAGCCGTGCGCCCTCGTAGCCGCGCGCCGTGAACTCCTCGAGTGCAGCGGCGAGGATCGCGGCCCGGCGGGCTTCGGGCGGGTGCGTACGGCGTTTGTCCGCCGCGCTTGCGCGGGGAACTGTGGGAGCGTTCTCGGCAGATTGGGTGCGTTTCGCTGTGTTGCGCGGCACGGGATAGGCTTTCAGAGTATATGACTGACCAGTCAGTCATATACTCCTCTCATGAGTTCCACGCAAGGTCCTATGCGCGGAGGGGTTCCGGGCCGCGCACACAAACAAACAGCCCCACCGGATGGCGGGGCTGTTGCGCTTCCCAGACTTGGACGCCGCGTTACTGCTGCGGCGCGGCGGGTGCCGTGGTCTTCGGTGGCGCAACGGGCGCCGGTGCCGGCGTGGTGGTCTGGACGCTCGGCGAATTGCTCGCCGTCTGCTGGCTGTTCGTCGGCGCGAACAGGATCAGGGCGCCGATGATGAACACGATCGCGAACAGCGACAACCGGCAGCGCATAGCCGGAGCCCTCACCCATCTTCAGATACTCGTCACGGGCCGGATCGCGATAACCCAGCTCGCGATTGATGTCGCGCGGATCCTGGAACATGCCTTCCTCCTGGGTTGGTTCCCTAGAAAACGCGCAGGCGGGGCCACGTGTTCCGGTTGATCCAGGATTCGGGAGCTGATTTGAGCAAAACCTTTCACATCAAATGCTTGAGCTGGAAAACTCTGACATGAACAGACAGTTCCCGCCGTGCGTCGAACGCTGACCGATCGTAGCCGACGCGCTTAGCCTTCGCGTCGCACACCCAGGCGCGGATCACGCATGAGCGTCCGCCGTAGCGGTGGCATTGCTGGCTCGCGACGTTCTGCGCCTGCGCCAGATTGGCCGCCTGCGCCCAGCCGCTCGGCCCGCAGGCATTCTTCGCATCGATCGCGAACGCCACGCAGTTCTTGCGGAAGCTTGCGATGATCTTGCAGTCCTTGCCCTTGCATTGCGCGCGGGCGCGCATCGCCGCGGCGTCCGGCGACACATCGTCAAACGAATAGCCAAACGCGCCGCACTTGCCGGTCGCGAGCGCGCCGGCCGCATGCGCCTGAAACGCGCCAACGAAAATCGCAAGCGCGGCAAAGCACGCCACACGCGCAAAACGCATGGAAACCCCCTCAGCCAGACCCGGCCGGGAGGTTAAGGAGAAAGGCTTAAATGGAGCTAAACATCGCGGTGCGCGCCGCCAGCAGGGCTTCCGGCGTGTCCACGTCGATGAGCACCGCGGCGTCCTCGACCGGTACTTCGGCGACCGCTTCCGCATAGCCGCCGATCAGGTGGCGCGCGCCGACATCGCCATCCACCGCCATCAGGTCCTTGAAGAAGCGGCGCGCCCACAGCACGGGATTGCCGCGCTTGCCGTCCAGCGTCGGGATCACGACCAGCACGCCGCGCTCCGGATCGAACGCCGCGATCAGCCCGTCGATCAGCTTGGCGCTCACCTGCGGCATGTCGCCGAGGCAGACGATCGCGCCGTCGGCTTCTGCCGGCACGGCCGCGATGCCGGTCTTCAGCGAGGTCGAAAGTCCTTCGGCGAAATCCGGGTTGTGCACGAACTTGACCGGAAGCCCGGCAAGCGCGCGCTCGACGCGTTCCTTCTGATGACCGGTCACGACGATGACAGGCCTGGCGCGAGAGGCGAGCACCTGTTCGGCCACGATGCGGACCAGCGGCTTGCCGTTGATCTCTTCCAGCAGCTTGTTCGGCCCGCCCATGCGGGTCGAGCGCCCGGCGGCGAGCACGAGGGCCGCGATGTGCCGGCCCTTCTCGGGTTCGGGCTCCGCGCGCGGCTGCGGCCGCGTCACGATCTCCATCAGCAGCCCGCCGACCCCAAGCCCGGTGATGTCGGTGCGCTTGACCGGCAGGCCAGCCAGCAGCCGCATCAGGATCCAGTCGAAGCCGTTTTCCTTCGGCGAGCGCGCACAGCCGGGCGCACCGATCACCGGGCGCCCGTTCGCCTGCGCCACCAGCATCAGGTTGCCGGGATCGACCGGCATGCCGAAATGCTCGATGCGTCCGCCGATCTGCTCCACCGCCGCCGGAATGACGTCTCGCGTATCCGCGATCGCAGACGCGCCGAATACCACGACCATTTCGGCACCGGCCTTCAGCACCTCATCGAGAGCTTTCGCAAGCGCCCGCGTCTCGTGCGGCACGCGCTTCTCCGCGATGATGACCGCGCCGGCTGGCGCGAGGCGTTCCTCGGTCACCTTCAGGGTCTTCTCGATCACCTTGTCGGCGAGGCCCGGCAGCACCGTCGAGATGATGCCGACCTTGCGCACCGTGAACGGAGCGACCCGCACCATCGGCGCAACGGCGCGCGCGGCCGCCACCGCCTTGTCGCGTGCCGCTCCGGCGACCGCGAACGGGATGATCTTCACGGTCGCGATCATCTTGCCGGCGACCACGGGCGCATAGGCGTTGAGCGTCGCAAACGTGATGGCAGGATCGACATCGTTGAGCGCATCGACGCCCGCCTTGTCGACGACCAGCACGCCCGCCTCCTGGGCGAACAGGTTGGCGCGCCCGGTGAACGCGCGGTCGACGTGCACGCCTTCGCCCGCCACCGCGGCGGCGATCTCGGCGGCGGCGGCATCCTCGGAGACGTCTCCCGGCTCAAGCCGCGCGACCACGATTTCGGAAACCCGCGCGCCTTCCAGCGCCGCGATCTCGGCCTTGCCGATCAGCGTGCCCTTCTTGAGCACGACGCCGCTCTTGCGGATCGAATGCACCGCGATCGCGCCCTCGGCCTCGCGCGGCGGAACGGCCCCGAACTTCATCGCTTCCCCTCAGCCGTGAGACGCAGGCGGCTCGTGATTTCGCCCATGATAGCGACCGCGATCTCGGGCGGCGAGATGGCGCCGATATTCAACCCGATCGGTGCATGGATGCGGGCAAGCTGCGCGTCGCTCGCGCCCTGCCCTTTTAGCCGTTCGACGCGGCGGCCATGCGTCTTCTTCGAGCCGAGCGCCCCGATGTAGAAGCAGTCGCGTTCGATCGCATGCATCAGTGCGGGATCGTCGATCTTCGGGTCATGGGTGAGCGCGACGAACGCCGTGTAGCGATCGATACCGAGCGGCGGCAGAGCCTTGTCGGGCCACTCAGCGATCACCTTCACGCCGGGGAAGCGCTCGACGCTCGCAAATGCGGTGCGCGGATCGACGATGGTCACGTCATAGCCAAGCAGCGAGGCGATCGGCGCCAGCGCCTGACTGATGTGCACCGCGCCCGTGATGACCAGCCGCGTCGGCGGCACATGAACGGTGAGGAACACCTTGCCCTCGGCCGTCTCCTCCACACCGCTCTTGCCCGAGCGCAGGTGCGCTTCCAGCAGATCCTTCAGTGGATCGGACGCGACCTTGTCCCGCGTGACGAGCCGCTGCGCGCCGCTCTCCTGATTGGTCACGACGACCGCCGCACGCCGCGCGGCGCGTTCGGCATTCAGTGCTTTGAGGATGTCGAGGCGCAATCAATCCACCTTTTCGACGAACACCCGGATGGTGCCGCCGCACGAGAGCCCAACCTTCCACGCCGTCTCGTCCGCGACGCCGAATTCGAGCGTCCTCGGCTTGCCGCTTTCGATCACGTCGAGCGCCTCGGTCACGACCGCGCCTTCAACGCAGCCGCCGGAGACGGAGCCGAGGAAATTTCCCTGATCGTCGATCACGAGGTTCGAGCCAACCGGGCGCGGCGCCGAGCCCCAGGTCTCGACCACGGTCGCGAGCGCAACGCCACGCCCCGCCGCCTTCCAGTCCTCGGCGGCTTTGAGGATGTCTTCGTCGCGTGCAAGTGAGTCCATTTCTCTCCTCCGGCTTGGCCCGGCCATGACGCCAATATAGTTACGCCACCTTCTTGAGCCACTCCCGCGTATTGCCCTGCCTACCCGGGGCCGACAGCGCCCGGGTCAGCTCCGCGATCGAATCGAGATTGTGGATCGGGCGGAATTCATCGACATGCGGCAGGATCGTGCGGATGCCGCGCGCCTTTGCCTCGAAGCCCTCGAACCGCAGCAGCGGATTGAGCCAGATCAGCCGGCGTGCCGAGCGATGCAGCCGGTCGATCTCGAATTCGAGCCTGTCGTCGGGATCGCGCTCCAGCCCGTCGGTAATCAGAAGCACGATCGCACCTTGCGTGAGCACGCGACGCGCCCAGCGCTTGTTGAAGTCGTGCAGCGAGGTCGCGATGCGCGTGCCGCCTGACCAGTCCATCACACTGGCCGAGCATTGCGATAGCGCTTCATCCGGATCGCGCGATTTCAGGGCGCGCGTCACGTTGGTGAGCCGCGTGCCGAACAGGAACGAGTGCACGCGCTTGCGTGCATCCGTCACCGCGTGGAGGAAATGCAGGAACAGCCGGGTGTACTGGCTCATTGAGCCCGAGATATCGAGCAGCGCGACGATCGGTGGCTGGCGCGTCTTCACGCCGAGGTATTTCAGGTCGATCAGCGCGCCACCCGCCTTCATGCTGGCACGCAGGGTACGGCGCATGTCGATGATATGACCGCGCCGTGCGGGCGCGAGACGGCGCGTCTTCACCTCGTCGATCGCCAGCACCATGCGCTTGATCGCGTCCTTGGCCTGCGCGATCTCGGCCGCGCTCATCTGCGCGAAGTCCTTCTTCTGCAGCACCTCGCGGTCCGACACCGTGAACCGCGCATCGAGCTCGACCTCGCGCTCTTCCGGCGGCCGCTTCTTGTCCATCCCGGAGAACAGCGCTTCCTGCACGCGCTGCGCGCCGGCCTGCGGCGGCTCGGGCGCGGCAGCGGGCGCCTGCGGCGAAAGCATCGCGAGCAGCTTGTCGAGATAGGCGCGCTTGCGGAAGAACAGCCGGAACGCCTGATCGTACAGCACCGAATGCTCGTGCCGCTTCACGAACACGGCGTGGAGCGTCCAGTAGAAATCCTCGCGCGTGCCGACGCCCGCGGCGTTCACGGCGGACAGCGCATCGAGTACCGCGCCCGGCCCGACCGGAAGCCCAGCCGCGCGCAGCGCACGCGCAAAGTACACGATGTTCTGGGCGAGTCTTCCTTGCGGTGCGGTGTCAGCCACGACCTACTCCGCCGCTCTCAACTCCGCATGCACGGCGTCGAGCAATTCCTTCGCCTTGGTGCCTTCGATGCGCGCGATGTCGTCCTGATACTTGAGCAGCACGCCGAGCGTGTCCGACACGGTCGCGGGATCGAGCGCCACGACGTCAAGCTCGGTCAGCGCCGCCGCCCAGTCGAGCAACTCCGCGACCCCGGGCGATTTGAACAGATCCTGCGCACGCAGCGTCTGCACGAACTGCACGACCTCGGCGGAGAGCTTCTTGCTGATGCCCGGCACCTTGGCGCGCACGATCTTCAGTTCGCGCTCGGCGGTCGGATAGCCGACCCAGTGATAGAGACAGCGCCGCTTGAGCGCGTCATGGATCTCGCGCGTGCGGTTCGACGTGATCACGACGATCGGCGGATGCTCGGCCTTCACGGTGCCCATCTCGGGGATCGTCACCTGATTGTCGGCCAGCACTTCGAGCAGGAATGCCTCGAACGCCTCGTCGGTACGGTCGAGTTCGTCGATCAGCAGCACCGGCACGCCGGCCGGGTCCGGCTCCAGCGCCTGCAACAGCGGGCGCTTGATCAGGAAGCGTTCGGAAAACACATCGTGCGAAAGGCGTTCCTTGTCGACGTTGCCCTCGGCCTCGGCCAACCGGATGGCGATCATCTGCTCGGCGTAATTCCACTCGTAGACCGCAGCCGAAACGTCGAGCCCCTCATAGCACTGCAGGCGGATCAGCCGCCGACCAAGCGTCGCCGACAACACCTTGGCGATCTCGGTCTTGCCGACCCCCGCCTCGCCTTCGAGGAAGATCGGCCGGCCCATGCGCAGCGCAAGGAACAGCACGGTCGCGAGCGACCGGTCGGCCAGATAATCGGCCGACGCCAGCAGATCGAGCGTCGCGTCGATCGAGGTCGGGGCTTTGATTGCTTTTGCAGTCATAACAACGAACCTACTCCGTCATGACCGGGCTTGTCCCGGCCATCCACGTCTTGCGTCCTATGCACTGAAAGACGGGATGCCCGGCACAAGGCCCGGGCATGACGCAGATATGCATGAAGCGGCTGACGGGCAACGAGCGAGCGTTACTCGTCGCCGCCTTCCGGGCCCTCGTTCGCGCGCGCGACCGCGCGGCGCGCCATCACGCCAACCAGATGAGCGCGGTATTCGGCGCTGCCGTGGATGTCGGCGTTCATGCCGGCGGCCGGGATGGTCAGCCCGTCGAGCGATTTCGGCGAGAAGCGCTTCTTCAGCGCCTCCTCGAACGAAGCCACGCGGAACACGCCGTTCGAGCCGGCGCCGGTGACGGCGACACGGATCTCGGAGCCGCGCTTGCTCGCGAACACGCCGACGAGTGCGAAACGCGAGGCCTGATTGCGGAACTTCTCGTAGCCCGCCTTCTTGGCGAGCGGGAAGCTCACCTTGGTGATGATCTCGTCGGGCGCGAGCGCGGTCTCGAACAGGCCCTTGAAGAAGTCGTCCGCCTCATGCTTGCCCTTGGTGGTGTGGATCGTCGCGCCGAGGCCGAGGCAGGCCGCCGGATAATCGGCGTTCGGATCGTTGTTCGCGACCGAGCCGCCGAGCGTGCCGCGATGACGCACCGCCGGATCGCCGACGAGGCCCGCGAGATACGCGAGCGCCGGAAGGTTCTGCTTCACCACATCGGAGTTCGCGACGTCGACATGCCGCGTCATCGCGCCGATCACGATCGAGCGGCCGCGCAACTCGATGCCGGACAGCTCGCCCTCGATGGCATTGAGGTCGATGATGTTGTTCGGCGACGCGAGCCGCAGCTTCATCGTCGGGATCAGCGTCTGCCCGCCGGCGAGGATCTTCGCCTCCTCCAGCTTGCCGAGCATGTTCGAGGCCTGCCGCAGGCCGGACGGGCGGTGGAATGTGAAATTATACATCTGGTGCTCTCCTATTTCATTCCGCCGCCTGGCGGGTCGGGTGTTTCTGGATCGCGGCCCACACCGTCGCGGGCGTGGCCGGCATTGCGATGTCTTCCGTGCCGAGCGCATCCGTGATGGCGTTCATCACCGCGGCCGGCGCTGCGATCGCACCCGCCTCGCCGCAGCCCTTGATGCCGAGCGGATTCGACGGACACTTCGTCTCGGTGGTGTCGACCTTGAACGACGGCAGGTAGTCGGCGCGCGGCATGGCGTAGTCCATGTACGAGCCGGTCACGAGCTGTCCGTCCTTGTCGTAGACGGTGCCCTCGTAGAGCGCCTGACCGACGCCCTGCGCGATGCCGCCATGCACCTGACCTTCGACGATCATCGGATTGATGATCACGCCGAAGTCGTCGACCGCGGTCCACGCGACCACGTCGGTGTTGCCGGTCTCGGGATCGATCTCGACCTCGCAGATGTGGCACCCGGCCGGGAACGTGAAGTTGGTCGGATCGTAGAACGCGCCTTCCTTCAGTCCGGGCTCGAGTTCGGCGCCGGTGAACTTGTGCGCGATGTAGGCATTGAGCGCGACATCGCCCCACGCCGCCTCCTTGTCGGTGCCGGCGACGGTGAACTTGCCGTCCTTGAACTCGATATCGCCTTCGGCGGCTTCCAGCATGAAGGCCGCGACCTTCTTGGCTTTCGCCTCGACCTTGTCGAGAGCCTTCACGATCGCCGACATGCCGACCGCGCCGGAGCGCGAGCCGTAAGTGCCCATGCCGAACTGCACCTTGTCGGTATCGCCGTGCACGATCGAGACATTCTCGATCGGAATGCCGAGCCGCTCGCCGACGAGCTGCGCGAACGTGGTCTCATGGCCCTGCCCGTGGCTGTGCGAACCGGTGAGGACTTCGACCGAGCCGGTGGGATTGACCCGCACCTCCGCGGATTCCCACAGGCCCACGCCCGCGCCGAGCGAACCGACCGCTTGCGAGGGTGCGATGCCGCAGGCCTCGATGTAGGTCGAATAGCCGAGCCCGCGGAGCTTGCCGTTGCGCGCTGAATCGCGCTTGCGCTTGCCGAAGCCCTTCACGTCGCCAAGCTCCATCGCCTTCTTCAGCGAGGCGTTATAGTCGCCCGCGTCATACGCCATGATGACCGGCGTCTGATGCGGGAACGTCTTGATGAAGTTGCGCTTGCGCAGGTCAGCCGGGTCCACGCCCATCTCGCGCGCGCCGACCTCGACCAGCCGCTCGACCACGTAAGTCGCTTCCGGCCGCCCCGCGCCGCGATACGCATCGACCGGCACCGTGTTGGTGTAAACGGCGTCGACCTCGCAATAGATGTTCGGGATGCCGTACTGGCCCGACAACAGCGTCGCGTAGAGATAGGTCGGCACCGACGACGAGAACGTCGACATGTAGGCGCCGAGATTGGCGATGGTCTTCGCGCGCAACGCGGTGATCTTGCCTTCGGCATCGAACGCCATCTCGGCGTGGGTGACGTGATCGCGGCCGTGCGCGTCGGTGAGGAAGGCTTCCGAGCGGTCGGAATTCCACTTCACCGGACGGCGCACCTTGCGCGACGCCCAGAGGCAGACGACCTCTTCGGGATAGATGAAGATCTTCGAGCCGAAACCGCCGCCGACATCCGGCGCGATCACGCGCAGCTTGTGCTCGGGCGCCATGCCGACGAACGCCGCGATGACGAGACGCGCCACGTGCGGATTCTGCGACGTGTTCCAGAGCGTCAGCGCGTCGTTGCCCGTATCGTAATCGGCGAGCGCGGCGCGCGGCTCGATCGCGTTCGGCACCAGGCGGTTGTTGATGAAGTCGAGCTTGGTGACGTGATTGGCCGCCTTGAACGCGGCTTCAGTCGCGGGCTTCTCGCCGAGATGCCACTGGTAGATCGTGTTGTTCGGCGCAACGTCGTGGATCAGCGGCGCGCCGCTCGCCTGCGCCTTCGCGGGATCGGAAACCGACGGCAGCACCTCGTAGTCGATCGTGACCTTCTCGGCCGCGTCCTTCGCCTGCGCCAGCGTCTCGCCGATCACCACCGCGACCGCGTCGCCGACATGATTGGCCTTGTTCGCCGCGATCGCCGGATGCGACGACATCTTCATCGGCGTGCCGTCTTTCGACGTGATCGCCCAGCCGCAGATCAGATCGCCGATCTTGTCGGCCGCGAGGTCGGCGCCCGTGAGCACCGCGACGACGCCCGGCATGCCCTTCGCCTCGGCGCTGTCGATCTTCCTGATCTTCGCGTGCGCGTGCGGCGAACGGATGAAGTGGATGTAGGTCTGTCCCGGACGATTGATGTCGTCGGTGTACTGACCCTTGCCGGTGACGAACCTGAAGTCTTCCTTGCGGCGGACTGCCGCGCCGATCCCGGTCGCGCTCATGGCGTTTCCTCCAGCGGGATACGAATGCGTTGCTCCTCTGCCTCTGCGGGCAGTGCTTACGCCATCGCCTTCGCGCCGGCGGCGATGGATTTCACGATGTTGTGGTAGCCCGTGCAGCGGCAGATGTTGCCTTCCAGCTCGTGCCGGATGGTCTTGTCGTCGAGATTGTTGCCCTTGCGGTTCACCATATCGACCGCGGTCATGATCATGCCGGGCGTGCAGAAGCCGCACTGCAGGCCGTGATTGTCGCGGAAGGCTTCCTGCATCGGATGCAGCGTGCCTTCGTTCGCGAGGCCCTCGATCGTGGTGACGTTCGTGCCTTCAACCTGCCAGGCGAAGATCGTGCAGGCCTTCACGGCTTTGCCGTTGATGTGGACGACGCAGGCGCCGCATTGCGACGTGTCGCACCCGACATGGGTGCCGGTCAGGCGCAGGCCCTCGCGCAGGTATTGCACCAGCAAGGTACGGGCGTCGGCATCGGCGGTGACGGCTTTGCCGTTCACCGTCATGGAGACTGCGGGCATATCCCTCCTCCTCGAAAAGCGGGGCCAAAGGCCCTCATTTTGAGGCCGAACGCTCCTGCTCGGCCGTCATCGCGGGCGAAATCGAGGCGTTTTTGCCGGAAATCGCTGATTGGAACAAGAACAACTTGAACCCGGCGGGCGGGGAAGGTCAAGGGAGGTGGCCGACCAAAGCGCAAAACGGGAAGGACGCAGGCGGTTAGCCGCCCTGCCCGACCGCCGCGGCGAACTTCTGGAAGAAGTCATCCGCCATCTTCTTGGCCGCGCCGTTGATCAGGCGCTGGCCGAGCTGCGCGAGCTTGCCGCCGATCTGCGCCTCGACGCTGTAGGTCAGCAGCGTGCCGCCGTCTTTGTCCGTGAGCCTCACGTCGGCCGCGCCCTTGGCGAAACCCGCGACACCGCCCTCGCCTTCACCGACAATTTTGTAGCCGTTCGGCGGATCGAGGTCGGTGAGGTTGACCTTGCCTTTCCACTTCGCCTTGACGGGACCGATCTTGGTCACGGCCACGGCGGCGAATGACGTGTCGGACGTCTTCTCCAGCGACTCGCAGCCCGGAATGGTCGCCTTCAGCACCTCGGGATCGTTGAGCTTCTCCCATACGGTCTGGCGCGGCGCGGCAAGCTGCACCTCCCCGGTCATTGTCATCGCCATCGATCGATCTCCTCGGTGACCGCGCGGCGGGCCCAAAACCGCGCCAATTCGCGTCGTTCGTTCGAACATGCATCAAATGAGGGCAAATTGCACGGTGTCCACCGTCGTTTGCCGCATGGCGTTACCGCCATCAACACATCGGAAACCATTACCGGAAGGCGGTGGAAACTAACCGCGCGCGCATCCGTTGCGCCGTTGGCCGATTGCCGGCCGTTTTAGCGGGGAGCAAATGCCACACACGATCAGCATGCTCGTCGCGGACGACGAGCATCTTATCCAGAATCTGTTCGTCGAGGCCGCGCGCGAGTTGCAGCTGCCACTGCGGATCACCGCGACCGACAACGGACGCGAATGTCTCACCCTGCTCAAGGGCGGCAACATCGATCTCGCCTTCGTCGACATTCACATGCCGGAGCTGTCCGGCATGGAGGCGATCTGGGTCGCGCGCAAGCAGGGCGTCGGCACGTTCGTCACGCTGATGTCGGGCGCGATGCAGCCCAACGTGGTCGAGGCCGCGCAACGGCTCAGGGCCTACGAGTTCCTGGTCAAGCCGTTCAGCATCGACGAGATCATCGCGATCATCCGCACCTATGCGCGCGTATCGACGCCGATGAAAGTGCTGATCGTCGACGACTCTTCGACCGTGCGCACGGTCGTGCACAAGGTCATCGAGCAGAGCGTGTTCAATTGCGAGATGACCGAGGCCGCGGACGCGGCGAGCGCGATCCAGTTTTGCCGGGACCAGACCTTCGACACGGTGCTGCTCGACTGGAACATGCCGAACATGGACGGCCTCGCCGCCCTGGAGCGGCTGCTTGCACTCCAGCCCGACCTGAAGATCATCATGATCTCGGCCGACCGCGACGAGACGAAGGAGCGCAAGGCGCGCGACGCGGGCGCGCACGGCTTTCTCTACAAGCCCTTCTACGCCGAGAACATCGACCGCATGCTGCATGCCGTGCACCGGCTGCGCATGCCGACACTCATCCAGAAGAACCGGCAGCTCAATGTCGGAACGCTTCAGCTCGCGCGTAGCCGACGCGGTGATGGGGGCCGGCGCCTGACCGGCCCGCGTGCGCGAGCGCCAGACTAACGTCGCTGGCCCGCTCCGCCTTCACGGCAGCATCGAGGAAAAGCTGGGTGAGCACGTCCTGCTGGGCGTGACTGCCGCCGAGCCTGTGCATGTCACCGAGAACGGGCCGCATCAGGTCGAGCGCGCGGGCGTACTCGCCGCGCCGGTGCGCCAGCACGGCCTCGCAGACCGGCAGCGCCACTTCGCGCACGATCCGCTGCACGGCCCCCTCGCCCGCTCCGGGCGCGCGCATCGCATCGAGCATGCGCCGCGCGGACGCCTCGCGCCCGGCCGCGGCCAGCGCCATCATCCAGTGCGGCAGCGTGAAGGCCGAGAGGCAATCGCCGGTGCGGGCCTCCGCCTTGTCGGCGATTTCATCCCAGCGTTTGCCCACATCGACGCCGAGCAACTCCAGCCGGAACAGCATCGAGGCTGCATTCTGCACGTCGATGTAAAGGTCGGGCTGCGCTTTGGTCAGCACGCTGTCGAGATTGCGGAAGCGGCGGTCATACAGATCAAGCACAGCATCGAACTCGCGCCGCTCAAGATGAAACAGCGCGCGGTGCCACCACAGATGATGCAGCAGATTGTTTCCGCCGTCCCAGTTTCGCTCAAGCTCGTCGAGCCACGCGATGCCTTCGGCGTGACGGCCCTGCATCTCCATGATGTGCGCAACCGCGTGCGTCCCCCAGACGTCGCCCGGATCGATCTCGATCGCGGCACGTCCTGATGGTTCGGCGGTCGCGTAGTCGCCGCATTCCTCATGCGAGAAGCAGTGGCACGAGAGCACGGTGCCGTAGCCCGGCAGTGCGCGGCTCCACTTCGGCAGCACCCGTTCGACCGAGGCGCGCATCTCGCCCGGCCTTCCGAGCCAGAAATTGTTGAAGTGCGAGAGGCGAAACGCCAGCACATCGCGCGGATGTTCACTCAGGATCTGCTCCCAGACGCCAAGCGCGCGATCGAGATCGCCTGCGATCCATGCGTCGAGCGCCGCGACGTGCGCCTGCTCGCGCGGGGTCGCCTTCGCGACGAGCCCGCGCGCGGCATTCGCCGCTTCGATTGCCATCGGAACGTTCGCCTGCTTGTAGGACAGCATGGCGAAATAGCCCTTCAGGCAGTGCGCGAGCCCGAAGTCGTTGTCCGCCGCGAACATGTTCGCGAGCCGCGCCGGCAGGTCCGCGCGGTATTTCAGATAGCCGGTTGTCACATGGTCGAATGCGCCCGCCGCCACCGCGGAGGCGGTCGAAATCGGCAGTCCGTGCATGTCGTGGTGCATCTGGCGAGCCTGCCCGGCGGATGATAGCAAAGCCTCTAAAGCATCCGCGCACATTTGGGGAGAGACGATGCCCACAGTTCAGTCGAACGGCTGCCCGATCCATTACGAAATGGAAGGGCCGGAAAACAAACCGGTGCTGATGCTGTGCAACTCGCTCGGCACAACGCTGCACATGTGGGACGGACAGGTCGCGCCGTTCACCCAACACTTCCGCCTGCTGCGCTATGACCGCCGCGGTCACGGCAAGTCCGGCGTGCCGGCCGGCCCTTACAACATGGAGATGCTCGGCCGCGACGCGCTCGCGGTGCTCGACGCCGCCCGGATCGAAAGGACCAACTGGTGCGGCCTCTCGATGGGCGGCATGGTCGGCATGTGGCTCGGCGCCAACGCGCCGCAGCGCATGAACAGGCTGATCCTCTCCAACACCTCGGCCTATTTCGAGAACAAGCAGATCTGGAACGACCGCATTGCGGTTGTGAAGGAGAAAGGACTGAAGGCGATCGTCGGCGGCACGATGGAGCGCTGGTTCACCAAGGACTTCCGCGAGCGCGAGCCGAAGACGATGCAGTGGATGACCGACATGTTCCTCGCCACCGAGGCGGAAGGCTACATCGCGTGCGGCGAAGCCGTGCGCGACATGGATCACCGCGAGATCATCAAGAAAATCACCGCGCCCACGATGGTGATCGCCGGCAAGCAGGATGCGGGCACCACGGTCGACATGGCGGAGTTCGTGCGCAAGAACATTCCGGGCGCCAGCATGACGCTGTTCGACACCGCGCACATCGCGAACGTCGAGCAGCCGCACGACTACACCGATGCGGTGCTCGGCTTCCTGCAGCAGAGGTAACGCGGGAAGATCAGCGGGTCGTGAGGCCGGGCGGCTCGATGCGCACCGGCGCGGGCAGTTCTTCGCGGACCAGATAGCCGCGGCCGTAGATCGCGAGCCCGCTCGCGATCAGGCAGAGCATCAGTTCGCCGATCACCTGATTGAGCATTTCGCCGCCGTGGGTCAGACCCGGCAGCGCGGACGCCGCACTCGCGATTGCCGCGATGAAAAGCGCAACGTCGAGCATCGCGTCGTCCGAGGCGCGGCGGCGCACCCATTCGTAAGCCGCGCAGAACAGTGCGGCGAGCAGAACGGCGCCGACCATCAGTTTCAGGCAAACGAGGAGGAGCGCGAACACCAACGTCGATTGCGGAGAGAGCGAGAGGAAACCGGAGATGCGGATGATCATGTCGCCGACCGCGGGGCGGCCGATGTCGAACAGCGGACGGGTCAGCGATTCAAGCGCGGCCACCGTCCACACCGCAGCGAGCAGCAGAACGATGACAAAGGCGCCGAAGCGCGAGGTGTAGCGGAGCAGACCCGACATTTCGTCTCCACCTGGCCGTGCAGGCGAACTCAACCACGCCCCATAGCGCGGGGCAACAACAGGGTAAATTAAGGATTAACCCGCAGGCGATTGGAACTTTTTCCGTGGCAACCGAAGGGGTTAACCCCGGCCGGCACGGAATTCGTGCGGCGTCGTGCCCGTCTGCTTGCGGAAAAACCGCGCGAAATGGCTCGGGTCGCTGAAGGCCAGATCGTAGGCGATCTCGTTGATCGGCTGGTTGGTGAAAACGAGCTGGCGCTTGGCCTCGGTCAGCACGCGCTGGCGGATCAGGTGCCCGGCGGTCACGCCGGTTGCGCGTTTCACGTGGTCGTTGAGCCGATCCGCCGTCATGGCGAGCTTCTGCGCGTAGAATTCGAGCAGCCGCTCCTTGCGGAAGTTCTCCTCGACGAGGTGCCGCAGCGCATCGACGGTGCCGTCGGCGGGCGCGAGCGTCACGCTGCCGGTGCGCGCCCGGCTCGCCGCAAGCCGGGCGACCGCAATCGCGATGAGCGCGAGAAGCCCGCGCATCGCGAGACGATAGCCTTCGCGCGCGAGGAAGCGCTCTTCGTGCAGTTCGGCGCACAATGCCGAAATCCGCTTCGCGGCGGCTTCATCGGCCAACGGCACCACCGGCATTGCGGCAAGCGCCTTGAGGCGCGCGAGCGCCGCGCCCGAGCGTTCGCCCAGCGCCTCGGCGACATCCTCGGTGAAGCTGACGACCCAGCCGTCGGTCGCCTGCGCGCGGAAGCGAAAACCATGCGCCGTGGTCGGCGCGACAAGGATCGCGGCAGGCGCCTCGAACGGGAGCGTCGCGGCCTCATAGGTCATCTCGCCGCCGCCCTGCTCGATCAGCAAAACCTGGAACAAATTGCGATGGCGATGTGCGCGGATCGTCCAGTCGTGAATGGAGGAACGCGAGGAAATCGTTTCGACGTGAATGAAATCGAACGCCTGATCGTCCGGCGGGTCGCCGTAGAGATGAAACAGCGGCAGCGCTGTAGCCATCAGGCGAGCATAGGGCAGCGCGGACCCTGAGAGAACGCGCAGGGGCGACCTTGCCCACACGAAAAACCCCGCCTTCCGGCGGGGTCTCTCGTCACAAAGTATCAGCTTAGCGCTGGGCGCCGCCCTGCTGATCCTTCTTGTTTGGATCCTGCTGTTGCTGCTGGCCCGGGTTCGGACGCTGCTGACCCGGATTGCCCTGCCCGCCCTGCTGGCCGGGTTGCGGATTGCCCTGCTGCTGTTGACCCTGCTTGTTCGGGTCGTTCTGGTTCTGGTTTGCCATTGTGGGTTCACTCCATGGGTGCGCCACCCCACACGACAACAGGCAACCGCCGGAAACGTTCCGCAACGCCTTGAGTTCCCTCACTAAATCACGAATTCGACTCAAAGTGAGATGGAACTCGCGTCGGCTTTCGTTTGTGCGCTCAAACCTGCTTATAGGCACGCTCGTGATAGACGAGCGCGGGACCCGGCTTGCCGAGCCTCACCGCGACGACACCCGCGAAGACGACATTGTGTGTCGCGACCGCCTTGATCTCGATCACGCGGCAATCGAACGCAACGACTGCGTCGGTCATGGCCGGCGCGCCGGTGCTCAACTCGGTCCACGATCCGGCGTTGAACCGCTCCGCCATCGGCACCTTCGTGCGGCCGGCAAACAGGTCCGCAACGGAATCAGTGCCCGCGCGCAGCGTGTTGACGCAGAGCACGCGGTTCTCGTTGAGGATCGGCGCGATCTGGCTGCGCCGGTTGATGCAGACGAGCAGCGTCGCGGGCTGATCCGATACGGACGAGACCGCCGTTGCGGTGAAGCCCGCCGTTCCGGCGGGGCCCGCGGTCGTCACCACATGCACCGCCGCCCCGAGCTGGCTCATCGCCTCGCGGAACTGATGCTGGTCGACGGTCGCGATGTGCTCCTGGCCGACGGCCTCGAAGGAGCCCATCATCGCGTCGTCGGGTCGTTGGTCGAGCCAGCTCATGACGCGAGCGTAGCGCAGGATCGCGCACGCGTCATGCCAACCCGGTCCTCATCCTGAGGTGCGAGCCTTAAGCGCGTTTACGCGCTTCTGCGACGCGCTATGGCGAGCCTCGAAGGATGGCCGTGCACACCGAGCTTGCCGCCATCCTTTGAGACGTGGCCTTCGGCCACTCCCCAGGATGAGGGTTGTAACTACTCCGCGGCTTTGGCCTGCCCGGGCACGCCCGGATACGCGACATCGTCCGGATTGAGCCACGTATCGCCGATCCAGCCCTTCTCGTCGTAGTCCGCCATGCACTGGTCGGCGAGCGCGATCATCCGGTCGTAGGCGCCGGTGCTCTTGGAGTTGAACAGCGCCTGGATGCGGATGTCTTCGTGGTTGCCCGCATAGTTGATCTCGTAGAGCTCGTGCCGTCCGCCGAACTCGGTGCCGATCGCATCCCACAGCAGTTTCATGATCTTGATGCGCTCTTTGTAACCGATGTTGTTCGAGCCGCGCACGTACTTCGCCAGATACTTGTCGATCTCGGGGTTCTCGAAGTCCTTCGCCGACGACGGCAGATAGATCAGCGCCGACGCGATGATCTTCTCGACGATCTCCTTGCAGCGGCGGTAGGCGTCGCCCGCGAACACCCGATAGCTTGAGCCCGACTGCGCATTCGGCAGCACGGCGCCGCCGCTCCACGGCACCGGGTTCATCGCCATCGCGTCCGATATCGCCCAGAACAGATTGCGCCACGCAATGATCTCGCCAAGCATCGCCTGATTGCCGCGGAATTCGTCCGCGCCGGTGACGCGCAGCGCCTTCGCCACGATGCCGGCGATGAAGTCGAGCTTCACGGCAAGCCGCGTGCAGCCTTGGAACTGGAAGCCGTTCACGAAACCCGAGCGCGGATAGAACGTCTTGAGCTTCTCGACGTCGCGATAGATCAGGATGTTCTCCCAGGGGATGAACACATTGTCGAACACGAAGATCGCGTCGTTCTCGTCAAAGCGCGACGACAGCGGGTAGTCGTACGGCGTGCCCATCACGCTCGCCGCCATCTCGTAGGAGGTGCGGCAGAACAGCTTCACGCCGGGCGCGTTCATCGGCGCGATGAACATGATTGCGAGATCGGGATCGTTCACCGGCATCGCGGCGTTCTGTCCGACGAAATTGTAGTGCGTGATCGCCGACGACGTCGCCACCACCTTCGCGCCGGAAACGTAGCAGCCCGCGTCGGTCTCCTTCTGGATCGTGATGAACACGTCGCGCACCTGATCCGCCGCCTTGTTGCGATCGACCGGCGGGTTGACGATGGCGTGGTTCATGAAAAGGACGTTGTCCTGCGCGCGGCGATACCAGTTCTTCGCATTGTCGGCGAACTTGTCGTAGAAATCGTACTGCACGCCGAGCGTATTCATCAGCGACGCCTTGTAGTCCGGCGTGCGCCCCATCCAGCCGTAGGACATGCGCGCCCAGGCGGCGATAGCCTCGCGTTGGGCGATCAGGTCCTCGCGCGAGCGTCCGACGCGAAAGAATTTATGGGTGAAGCCGCCGTTCGGCCCGTCGGTCGGGCTGGTCAGCAGTTCCTGCTGCTTCGGGTCGTGCAGTGCATCGTAAAGCTTCGCGATGGAGCGCACCGCATTGCGGAACGCTGGATGTGTCGTCACGTCGGCGACCCGTTCGCCGTAGATGTAGACCTCGCGTTCGTCGCGCAGCGACTCGATATATTCCTTGCCGGTGAACGGCCGGCCCTTGCCGGCGATCACGTCCTCGGGCTTTGCGCGGCTCATCAGTTTCCTCCGAGACATATCTGTTTGGTCGAACATGCCGCCCCGACGCGCGAGCGCCAAGGCACGATTTGGGGGTTTGCTGGCACAGTTAGGGCGGGCTGCGGCGCTCGCCCTCGACCGGTGGCGCTGCAGGCGTTCCCGCATCATTGCGGAACGGCTGCGTGATGAGGCGATCGATCCGCAACTCCTGCGGGTCGCGGAAGATCGGCAAGCCGAGGGTCATGCGGTCGTGCCCGGCTTCGGGCTGGGGCCGATAGGTGCCGAACGCACGATCCCACCACGGCAGATTGAAACCGAAATTGCTGTCGGTCTCGTGGCGGCGGATCGAGTGGTGCACGCGGTGCATGTCGGGCGTCACGACCAGCAGCCGAATGATCCGGTCGAGCCATAGCGGCATCGCGGCGTTGGAATGGTTGAACATCGAGGTCGCGTTGAGCACGACCTCGAACACCACGACCGCGACCGCCGGAATACCAACCAGCAACACCACGGTCATCTTGATCAGCATCGACAGAACGATCTCGATCGGATGGAAGCGCAATCCGGTGGAAACATCGATGTCGAGATCGGCGTGGTGCATGCGGTGCAGCCGCCACAGCACCGGCACTTTGTGAAACGCCACGTGCTGCGCATATATCGCGAGATCGAGCACAAGAAAGCCAAGCAGGATTTCGAGCCAGACTGGCCACGGCGTAATGTTGAGCAGGCCCCAGCCGCGCTGCGCGGCGATCACCGCCATGCCAACGGCCGCAACCGGAATGAGCAGCCGCACCAGCAGCGCGTCGAGCACCAGAATGCCGAGATTGCCGGGCCAGCGCCGCGCGCGCCCGATCGACATCGCCCGCCGCGGCGCCAGCACCTCCCACAGCGCCAGCGCGGCGAAGATGCCGACCGCTGCGCCGACCCGGATCGCGAGTTCCGCGTTCACGTCCATCGGACCAAGATAGACAACGCCAATGCGCCGCACCAATCCGCTGTGCGCGAGCCCTGCCGCGCCGTTGCCGCTGCCGTGCCCCCCTGTTAAGACTTTGATTCAAGCGGCCCTTCAGCAACACTGCGGGGCCGCGAACGCCGGGAATTCATCAACCCTCGGCCGGGGTGCGG
Organism: uncultured Alphaproteobacteria bacterium; assembly: GCA_963828625.1. Taxonomy (GTDB): domain Bacteria; phylum Pseudomonadota; class Alphaproteobacteria; order Rhizobiales; family Xanthobacteraceae; genus PALSA-894. The sequence goes on from CAWHEX010000001.1 coordinate 160,754, forward strand.
CGGGCACATGGAAGTCTTCATCCAGCAGCTGATCAACGGCATCACGCTCGGTTCGATCTACGGGCTCATCGCCATCGGCTACACGATGGTGTTCGGCATCATCGGCATGGTGAACTTCGCCCACGGCGACGTGTTCATGGTGTCGTCGTTCGTGGCGCTGATCGCGCTGCTGATCCTGACCACCTGGCTCGGCATCGGCTCGGTGGCGCTCGCGCTGCTGATCGTCCTCGTCGTCGCGATGGTGTTCACCTCGGTGGTCAACTGGGTCATCGAGCGCGCCGCCTACCGGCCGCTGCGCGGCTCGTTCCGCCTCGCGCCGCTGATCTCGGCGATCGGCATGTCGATCTTCCTCTCGAACTTCGTGCAGGTGACGCAGGGCCCGCGCAACAAGGCGACCGAGCCGTTGCTGCGCGACGTCATCGTGCTGATCCAGGGCGACTACGACGTGACCCTTTCCTACCGGCAGTTGATCATCTGGGGCGTCACCGCCGTGCTGCTGATCGGCTTCTGGTATCTGGTCTCGCGCACCTCGCTCGGCCGTGCGCAGCGCGCCTGCGAGCAGGACCAGAAGATGGCGGCACTCATCGGCGTCGACGTCGACCGCACCATCTCGATCACCTTCGTGATCGGCGCCGCGCTCGCCGCCGTCGCTGGCACGATGTACCTGATGTACTACGGCGTCGTGAATTTCTCTGACGGCTTCGTTCCCGGCATCAAGGCCTTCACTGCCGCGGTGCTCGGCGGCATCGGCTCGCTGCCCGGCGCGGTGATTGGCGGCCTGCTCATCGGACTGATCGAAACGCTGTGGTCGGCGTATTTCTCGATCGACTACAAGGACGTCGCCGCTTTCTCGATTCTGGTGATTACGCTGATCTTCCTGCCGCAAGGCTTGCTCGGCCGTCCGGAAGTCGAAAAGGTGTGACGATGGCGGCCGCTGCCTCGCGCGTCGACGTTGCCCGCGCGCTGAAGGATGCGGCGCTCACCGCGGTCATTTCATTCGCACTGCTCTTGCCCCTCATCGGGTTCAAGACTGTGCAGAACATGCGCAACGAGCTTGAGCTCGAAACGCGCTTTCCGCTTCTCCTCATCATCGTGGCGATCATCACCGGCGCGAAGCTGTTCGGCTCTCTCGTCGTCGAGCCCTGGCGCGAGCACCGCGCACGAAACCCGGTTCCCGACAGCCCGCAGGTCACGGCGCTCAAGACCGCCTTCGCGACCTGGTTCACGCCGTTCGCGATGGGCTTCGTGGTGGTCTATCCGATCCTCATCATGGTGTTCGTGCCGGGCGGCGCGCTGAAATGGATCGACAATTTCGGCATCCAGATCCTGATCTACGTGATGCTCGGCTGGGGCCTGAACATCGTGGTCGGGCTCGCGGGCCTGCTCGACCTCGGCTACGTCGCGTTCTACGCGGTCGGCTCTTACTCGTACGCGCTGCTCGCGAAGGAATTCGGCCTCTCCTTCTGGATCCTGCTGCCGCTCGCCGGCTTCCTGTCGGCCTTCTGGGGCATCCTGCTCGGCTTTCCGGTGCTGCGGCTGCGCGGCGACTATCTCGCCATCGTCACGCTGGCGTTCGGCGAGATCATCCGCCTCATCCTGATCAACTGGGTCTCGTTCACCGGCGGCTACGCCGGCGTCAGCGGCATTCCGCGCCCGACCTTGTTCGGCATCCCGTTCAACACGAACGATGACGGGTTCGCCGCAAAGTTCGGTCTCGAATTTTCACCGGTCCACCGTACGCTGTTTCTCTATTACCTGATCCTCGCGCTCGCGCTGGTGACCGCCTACGTGACGATCCGCCTGCGCCAGCTTCCCGTCGGGCGCGCATGGGAAGCGCTGCGCGAGGACGAGATCGCGTGCCGCTCGCTCGGCATCAACACCACCAACACCAAGCTCACGGCGTTCGCGATGGGCGCGATGTTCGCGGGCTTCGCGGGCTCGTTCTTCGCGGCGCGGCAAGGCTTCATCTCGCCGGAGTCCTTCACGTTCCTGGAGTCCGCCACCATCCTCTCCATCGTGGTGCTCGGCGGCATGGGGAGCCAGATCGGCGTCGCGGTCGCGGCCGTCGCGATGATCGGCGGCACCGAGATCATGCGCGAGCTCGACTTCCTGAAATACATTTTCGGCAACGACTTCGATCCGACGCAGTACCGCATGCTGATCTTCGGCTTCGCGATGGTGCTGATCATGATCTGGAAGCCGCGCGGCCTTGTCGGCACGCGCGAGCCGTCGGCCTTCTACAAGGAACGCCGCACCGTGCTCGGCTCGTTCGTGAAGGAAGGCCACGGATGAGCGCGGCGCGCTCCGCACCGGTGTTGCGCGTGGAGCATCTCTCCATGCGCTTCGGCGGCCTTGTGGCGGTGGACGATCTTTCGTTCTCGGCCGCACGCGGCGACATCACCGCGCTGATCGGACCGAACGGCGCCGGCAAGACCACCGTGTTCAACTGCATCACCGGCTTCTACAAGCCGACGGAAGGGCGCATCGCGCTCGCCCACGGCGATGGCGCGATCTGGGACGAGATCGGCACGCTAACCGATCGCGGCACGCGCAGCCTGCGCCGCGGCGACGACGCGCTGTTCCTGCTGGAGCGGATGCCCGACTATCTGGTGACGCAGCAGGCGCGCGTTGCGCGCACGTTCCAGAACATCCGCCTGTTCTCCGGCATGACGGTGTTCGAGAACATGCTGGTCGCGCAGCACAACCTGCTGATGGCCGCGTCCGGCTACACCTTCGTCGGCGTGTTTCTGCCGCACATGTACGGACGCCACGAAAAGGTCGCCGTCGAGAAGGCGCGCTACTGGCTCGAAAAGGCGCGGCTCATCGAGCGCGCCGACGACCCGGCCGGCGACCTGCCCTACGGGGCGCAGCGCCGGCTCGAGATCGCGCGCGCGATGTGCACCGATCCGGTGCTGCTCTGCCTCGATGAGCCCGCCGCCGGCCTCAATCCGCGCGAGAGCCACGATCTCAACGATCTCCTTCTCTCGATCCGGCAGGAGCACGCGACCTCGATCCTGCTGATCGAGCACGACATGTCGGTCGTGATGCAGATTTCCGATCACGTGGTGGTGCTCGACTACGGGGTGAAGATTTCCGACGGCACGCCCGAGGCCGTGCGCAACGACCAGAAGGTGATCGCGGCCTATCTCGGCGTCGAGGATGAGGAAGTCGAGAAGGTCGAGGCGGAGGTGGGCCTATGACCACGCCCCTCCTCACCGTGCGCGGCGTATCGACCTACTACGGCAAGATCCAGGCGCTGCGTAACGTCGATGTCGACGTCGCCGAAGGCGAGATCGTCACGATGATCGGCGCGAACGGCGCCGGCAAGTCCACGCTGATGATGACGATCTTCGGCAATCCCCGCGCGCGCGAAGGCTCGATCGTGTTCGACGGCCGCGACATCACGCGCATGCCGACGCACGAGATCGCGCGGCTGCGCATCGCGCAGGCGCCGGAAGGCCGCCGCATCTTCTCGCGCATGACCGTGCTGGAAAATCTCCAGATGGGCGCGGTCGTCACCGGCGAGTCGCACTTCGAGCAGGATCTGGAAAAGATCTTCACGCTGTTTCCGCGCCTGAAGCAGCGGCTGACGCAGCGCGGCGGCACGCTCTCGGGCGGCGAGCAGCAGATGCTCGCGATCGCGCGCGCCCTGATGGCGCGCCCGCGCCTGCTGCTGCTCGACGAGCCCTCGCTCGGACTTGCCCCGATGATCGTGCGGCAGATCTTCGACGCGATCCGCCAGCTCAATGCGCGCGAGAAGCTCACCGTGTTTCTGGTCGAACAGAACGCCTTCCACGCGCTCAAGCTCGCGCACCGCGGCTATGTGATGGTCAACGGCGTCATCACGCTGTCCGGCACCGGCAAGGAATTGCTCGACCGGCCGGAGGTCAAATCCGCCTATCTGGAAGGCGGCCGGCAGGAGGTGGAAACCACCTCATGAACGGCATCCTGTACGAAGAGGACTACATCGGCCTGTTCGCGCTCGTGACGATCGTCATGGGCGGGGGCGCCGCGTGGCTTGCGGGCCGCGCCATCGCGTCGACCTGGCGGCCTTGGTGGCACGTCGCGCTGTACATGCTGATCCTCGGGGCGGCGGTGCGATTCATCCATTTCGCGCTGTTCGAGGGCACCCTGCTGTCACTCCAGTTCTATGCGGTCGATACCGCCGTCTGCATGATTCTCGGCTTTCTCGGCTTCCGCGCGACCCGCGTCGCCCAAATGACGACGCAATACGCCTGGATCAATACGCGCGCGGGGCTTCTGCGCTGGTCGCGGCGCACGGCCGCAATCCCCGGAAATGGGGTGGAATCCAAGTGACTTTTCGGTGGTTTAGCGCTTCAATCGGAACAGAGGCAGTCGCGTCGGCATAATGCCGGATCGCCTCCCAATTCATAAGGGGAGATGTGTATGAAGAAACTCACGACTCTCGGCCTGGCTCTCGGCGTGGCAATTGCCTTCGCCGGTACGGCTCAGGCCCAGATCAAGTTGGGCGTTGCCGGCCCGATCACCGGCCCGAACGCGGCGTTCGGCGCGCAGCTCAAGAACGGCACGGAGCAGGCGGTCGCCGACATCAACGCGGCCGGCGGCATCATGGGCCAGAAGATCACCGTCTCGACCGGTGACGACGTGTCCGATCCGAAGCAGGGCGTTTCGGTCGCCAACAAGTTCGTCGGCGACGGCGTCAAGTTCGTGGTCGGCCATTTCAACTCCGGCGTCACCATGCCGGCATCGGAAGTCTACGCCGAGAGCGGCCTCCTGATGATCAGCCCGTCCGCCACCAACCCGAAGATCACCGAGCGCAATTTGTGGAACACGTTCCGCACCTGCGGCCGTGACGATCAGCAGGGCTCGGTTGCGTCCGCCTGGATCATCAAGAACATGAAGGGCAAGAAGGTCGCGATCGTCCACGACAAGACGACGTACGGCCAGGGCCTTGCCGACGAGACCAAGAAGGGTCTCAACAAGGGCGGCGTGAAGGAAGTCCTCTACGAGGGCGTGAACCTCGGCGAAAAGGATTTCTCCGCGCTCGTGTCGAAGATCAAGGCGTCCGGCGCCGACCTCGTCTATTGGGGCGGCCTGCACACCGAAGGCGGCCTGATCGTGCGCCAGATGCGCGACCAGGGCGTGAAGGCCCCGTTGATGGGCGGCGACGGCATCACGTCGGATGAGTTCGCGACGGTCGGCGGTCCCGGCGTCGAGGGCACGCTGATGACGTTCTCGCCCGATCCGCGCAAGCGCGCCGAAGCCAAGGCGATCGTGGAGAAATTCCGCGCCAACAAGTTCGAGCCGGAAGCCTACACGCTCTACAGCTACGCGGCGGTGGAAGTGATGAAGCAGGCGGCCGAGCAGGCGAAGTCGCTCGACCCCAAGAAGGTCGCGGAAGTGATCAAGTCCGGCAAGAAGTTCAAGACCGTGATCGGCGAACTCGCCTTCGACAAGAAGGGCGACATCACGCGTCCGGACTATGTCATGTACGTCTGGAAGAAGGACGCGAGCGGCAAGATCACCTACGTCGAACTCGACAACAAGGGTACCTGATCTCCGATCGCAGAGAGACTATCGAAACGCCCGCCCCCTCCGGGGCGGGCGTTTTGTTTTCAGGGTGCCGGCTGGAGAAATTTGCTACGATTGAGCTTCAATCCGGATTTTTCCGATGACCGACATTCACGATCTCAGCGCGACGCAATTGCTGCAGCGCTATCGCGCCAAGAGCCTTTCACCGTCCGAGGTGTTCGCCGCAGTCGAGAAGCACATCGCGCGCTGGGAGCCGCACATCAAGGCGCTCTACGCGTATGAGCCCGAGGCGGCGCGCAAGGAAGCTGCGGCGTCCACCGAGCGCTGGGCCAAGGGCGCACCAGGCGGCTCGCTCGACGGCGTGCCTGTCACCGTGAAGGACAACATCGCGACCAAAGGCGTGCCCGTGCCGCTTGGCACCGCGGCGACGAACCTCGTCCCCGCCGCGCAGGACGCGCCGCCGCCTGCCCGCCTGCGAGAGGCCGGCGCAATCATCTTCTCCAAGACCACGATGCCGGATCTCGGCATGACTTCATCAGGCGTATCGAGCTTCCATCCACTCACGCGCAATCCGTGGGACCTCTCGAAGAACCCCGGCGGATCGAGCTCTGGCGCGGGCGCGGCGGGCGCGGCCGGCTATGGCCCGCTGCATGTCGGCACCGATATCGGCGGCTCGGTGCGCTTGCCCGCCGGATGGTGCGGCCTCGTTGGCCTCAAGCCGAGCCTCGGCCGCATCCCGATCGACCCGCCTTTCGTCGCGCGCTGCGCCGGCCCAATGACGCGCACCGTGGACGACACCGCGCTGATGATGTCGATCCTGTCGAAGCCCGACCACCGCGACGGCATGAGCCTGCCGGTGCAGGACATCGACTGGATGAACCTGTCCGGCAGTCTGAAGGGCAAGCGCATCGGGCTGCTGCTCGATGCGGGCGCCGGGATGCCGGTCGATCCCGAGGTGAAGGCCGCGGTCGAAGCGGCGGCGAAATTCTTCGCCGGCGAAGGCGCGATCGTCGAGCCGGTGCAAGGCATCATCACGCGCACAATCCTTGAAGGGAATCGACAGCATTCTTCCGCGCGCGTTCGTGGGCCGACATGGAATCGTGGCCCGCCGAGCAGCGCAACAAAATCCACGCCTACACGCTCAAATGGGCTGAAGGCGGCGCGAAGTTCTCTGGCGGTGACGTCGTTCGCGGCTTCAACCAGACCTTCGAGCTGCGCCGGCTCGCGGCGCTGCTGTTCGGCAGGATCGACTATCTGATTTCGCCGACAGCGCCGGTGCCCGCTTTCGCGGCCGAGCGCGCGTCGCCCGGCGACGATCCGCGAGCATCCGTTCGAGCACATCTGCTTCACGGTGCCGTGGAATTTCACCGAGCAGCCCGCCGTCTCGATCAATGCGGCGTTCACGAAATCAGGACTGCCGATCGGCTTGCAGATCGTCGGCCGCCGGTTCGACGATCATGGCGTGCTGAAACTTGCCAAGGCGTGGGAAAGCGCGCGCGGGCCGATCACCAACTGGCCGCAGCCGCCGGGCGCATGATCCCGAAAATGTGAGCCGCTCATGGCGCGAAGTCAGCCGATCCGTCCGAGCACCGGGAAAGCCTCAAGCAGCCAGTAGCTCGCGGTGCTGAAGAAATCCGTGAAGACGAACGCGGCGCCGGTGAGCACGAGCAGGACGCCCGTGGTCTTCTCGATCATCGGCATGTAGGCGCGGAACCGCGCGAGGAAGGCCGTGACGGGCTGGATGGCGAACGCCGCGCACACGAACGGAATGCCGAGGCCGAGCGAATAAACCGCCAGCAGCATCGCGCCCTTGGTGGCAGTCGCCTCCGACGCGGCGATCGCGAGGATGACGGCAAGGATCGGTCCGATGCACGGCGTCCAGCCGAACGCAAACGCGAGCCCCATCACATACGCGCCCCATAGCCCGACAGGCTTCGGCATCGGCAGGCGCTTTTCGCGCAACAGAAGCGCAATGCGCGTGAGCCCGATGAAGTGCAGGCCCATGATGATGATCAGGACGCCCGCAACCTTGGCCAGATAGAACGAATAGACGCGGATCAGCGAGCCGAACGCGCTCGCGCTCGCACCCAGCGCGACGAACACCGTGGAGAATCCCGCGACGAACAGACAGGCCGCACCGACCGTCGCCCAGCGCACCCGCGGCTCGGGCTCCGCCTCGGAGAAGCGCTCAAGCGATGTGCCTGCCAGATAGACGAGATAAGGCGGCACCAGCGGCAGCACGCACGGCGACAGGAAGCTCAACAGGCCGGCAAACAGCGCGGCAAAGATCGTGACGTCGGCGGCCATGCCGCCCTAATGTGCAGACGCGACCGGTTCCTGCAAGCCGCCTCGCCCGCCACCTTTCGCCGATGTGATCGGACGTGACCATGCGCAACCTGATTACCGATGTCCCCGGCCTGCAAGTCGGCAACGCCGACGATGCCAAGCTCGCCTCCGGCGTCACGGTCATCGTGTTCGATGAGCCTGCGGTCGCGTCCGGCGATGTGCGCGGCGGCGCGCCCGGCACGCGCGAAACTGACCTGTTGCGTCCGGACGAGACGATTGAGCGCATCGACGCCGTCGTGCTCTCGGGCGGTTCGGCGTTCGGCCTCGACGCGCCAGGCGGCATGCAGGCGTGGCTGCGCGAACAAGGACGCGGCTTCGCGCTCGGGCCGGTGGTCGTGCCGATCGTGCCGGGCGCGATCCTGTTCGACCTGACTGAACGGCGGCGACAAGGACTGGGGCCGCTTTCCGCCCTATCGCGATCTGGGCTACGCGGCGGCCGCGAATGCCGGCCTCGACTTCGCGCTCGGCACGGCCGGCGCCGGACTGCGGCGCCAAGACCGTCAACCTCAAGGGCGGACTCGGCTCGGCGTCCGCCACGACGCGCGACGGCGCGACTGTCGGCGCGATCGTCGCCGTCAACGCGGTCGGCAGCGTGACCATCGGAGATGGCCCGCATTTCTGGGCGGCACCATTCGAGCACGGGGCCGAATTCGGCGGACGCGGTTTGCCCGTCTCCGATTCCCGCCCGACGCACTCGCGATCCGCGTCAAGGGCGGCGTGCGCGAAAACACCACCATCGCGCTGGTCGCGACCGACGCGACACTCACCAAGGCGCAAGCCCACCGCCTTGCGATGGTCTCGCATGATGGTCTCGCGCGCGCAATTTATCCCGTTCACATGCCGCTCGACGGCGACAAGTGTTCGCGGCCGCGACCTGCAAGCGCGCCGCGCCGGACCTGCTGCGCTTTCACAGAGCTCGGTGCGCTGGCCGCCAATGTGCTCGCCCGCGCCGTCGCGCGCGGCGTCTATGAGGCCGCCGCCCTGCCCTTCCCCGGCGCGCTGCCGAGCTGGAAGGACCGTTTTGGCGGCTAAAGGCGGCACAACGGATCGATAACCCTGCCGTGCCAAGATGCCGGCATGGGAACACCCGACGAAACCGCGCCCGGACGAGTACGCCCGCGCGATCGCCGCCTGGCCGAACTCGCGCGCGAATGGTTCGCCGAGGCGCGTGAAACGCCCGCGCGTGAGGTATCGGCGCGCGAAGTCGTCGACTTCGCGGCGTGGAACCGCGAACGCAAGAAATGAACGCAGAGCGGATCGAGCCGAGGGCGGCGGCGACTGCGCCGACCAGCTAGGAAAACCGCTCCGCCCGGTACGGCGTCGGATCGGTGAACGGCGTTGCGCCGGTCATCATCTCGCCGATCAGCCGGCCGGTGACGCCCGCCATCGTCAGCCCCCAATGCCCGTGACCGAAGGCGAGCCAGAGCCCGTTCTGGCCGGGCGCGCGGCCGAGCACGGGCAGTGAGTCCGGCATGTTCGGGCGGCGGCCGAGCCACGGCTCCGCCTCGTTCGGTTCGCCGAGCGGAAACAGCTCTTTCGCACGCGGCATCACCCGGTCGAACTGCACCGGCGTCGCGGGCGCGTCGCGGCTTGCGAACTCCGCGCCCGTGGTCAGGCGGATGCCCTGCTCCATCGGGGTCAGCGCATAGCCGTATTCGGTGTCGATGATCGGCCGCGTCAGCGAGGCATTGCCCTTCGGATTGAAATGCCGGTGATAGCCGCGCTTGATCCCGAGCGGCACCTTGATGCCGAGCGGCTCCAGCACGTCGCGGCGACCACGGCCCCATCGCGACCACCGCATTCTCGGCGTCGAGATGCCCCTCGTTGGTGTCGACGCGCCAGTGCCCGTCGGCGCGGTGCAGCGAGCGCGCATCGCCATTGATGAACACGCCGCCGAGCGCCGCGAAGCGCGCCGCATAGGCGCGCGTCACCATCAGCGGATTGGAGAGCGAGGCGACGTCCGGCCACATCAGCGAATGGCGGAACACCGGCAAAAGGCTCGGCTCAAGCGCGAGCGTGCCTTCGGTATCGAGCGGTTGCGCCGCGACGCCGATCTGCGAGCCGAACTCGAGCTGCGGCTTCATCGCCTCGAACGCCGCATCGCTGCGATAGAGCGTGATCCAGCCGGTCTCGCGCAGGTATTTCATCGCGCCCAACTCTTCGAGCAGCTTCTTGTGCTCGGCGACCGAGGCGGCCATCAGCGGGCGCAGCTTGACCGCGCTGTCCTTCAGCTTCTCCGGCGTCGACCAGCCGTAATATGCGATCAGCCACGGCGCGACCTTCAAGAGATCGCCCCAATGGTAGTTCGCCTCGGGCGCGCGCTTGAGCGCGACCTGGATGAGCTTCTTCAGGCTGCGCGGGAACGCGGTCGGAAACACGCTCGCGCCGACGATGACGCCGGTGTTGCCGTAGCTCGTCTCCTCGCCGGGCCCGCGCCGGTCGACCAGCGCGACCGACAGCCCGCGCTTGACCAGATGCAGCGCGACCGACGTGCCGACAATGCCGGCTCCCAGAACGATTGCATCGGTACGCGCCATGAAGATCCTCGCGGGGGAAGTGTCGTGCGCGAAAACTTACATATCGCATCGGCCCGACTATCGACGCCGCCAAGCATGGCTGATATGCCGCATACCTCTCTGCCGGACGCCGCATTTCGCCGCCGGAATGCGGAGTTCCTGATGCCGTTTCGCCGCGCTGGCCGCAGCGCTTGCCTGGCTCGGCCGGCAGGGCACGCGCGCGGTCGCGGCCTCGTTGTTCATCGGCGTCATGGTGCCGCCGCTCGCGGCGCTGCTGAAGCCGATCTTCGCGTACGCGCTGTTCGCACTCCTTTGCCTTGCGTTCCTGCGCGTCGATCCGGCCGAAGTCGCCAAACATTTCTGCCGGCCGAAGCTGGTCGCGGCCGCCGCCATCTGGATGATGCTCGGCACGCCGCTGCTGATCGGGCTTCTCGCTGGTCGCGCTCGGGCGTCGCGGACCGCCTGCCCGGCCTGTACATCGCGATGATCCTGCAGGCCGCCGCCCCGCCGGTGATCTCGGCGCCGAGCGCTCGCCGCCCAGCAGGGCCTGTCGCATCTGGAACTGGTGGTTGAACCGCTTGCCGATAGCCTCCAGCACCCGCACCGCTTCGGCCGTCACCTCCGGCCGATGCCATCGCCGGGCAGAACTGCAATTTGCGCTTTCATCTATCCGTATATCCGATCATCTCGTCTGAACCAGTGCGCACGAACCTCGCGAAGCGGCGCTCGAGAGTCAAGCGTATTTGACACCTCACAACGCGTCCTACGTCCTGCTTCTACGTGCGCTCACCCCGGGAAGCCGTGCGCGATGGGGTAGCGGCGCCCGGGGCCGAACGCCTTGCCGGTGATCTTCATGCCGGCGCGGCATCTGCCGGCGCTTGTATTCAGCGCAGCACCGGCCACCACGTCCTCCACCACCGCCGGCGGCGAAAGCCGCGCGCCACCAGCGCGCGCGGTCCAGGCCGTGCTCCAGGTGCTCGTCCAGGATGGCGTCGAGCAGGTCGTAGGGGGGCAGGGAGTCCTGGTCGGTCTGGTCCGGGCGCAGCTCGGCCGAGGGCGGCTTGGTCAGCGTCGACTCGGGGATGACCGGCTGCTCGCTGCGTTCACCGCGCGCGGACAGGGCGTAGACCAGCGTCTTGGGCACGTCGCTGATCACGGCCAGCCCGCCCGCCATGTCGCCGTACAGCGTGCAGTAGCCGGTGGCCATCTCGCTCTTGTTGCCGGTGGTCAGCAGCAGCGACCCGTGCCTGTTCGACAGCGCCATCAGGATCGCGCCCCGCACGCGCGCCTGCAGGTTCTCGCTCGGTCGACGTCGGGCGCGCCGGCCGCGGCGAGGGCGCGCCGGCGCGCCAGCGGCTCCAGTCGCCAGGTACGCCGCGAACATCGGCTCGATGGGGATCACGTCGAAATCGATGCCCAGGTGCGCGGCCAGCTGCCGCGGCGTCCGTGACCGAGCCCGGCGACGAATACCGCGAGGGCATCGCCACCCCCAGCACGTTCTCGCGGCCCCAGCGCGCGCGCGGCGATGCAGGCCACCAGCGCCGAATCGATGCCGCCCGACAGCCCCAGCAGCGCCTGGGTAAATCCGCAGCGGCGCGCGTAGTCGCGCGTGCCCAGCACCAGCGCGCCCAGCGCCGAGCGCTCGTCCGATGGCCTCGAGCGGCGGCGCAGCGGCGGCCGGCGCCGGCCGTCGACATCGGCGACCACCAGGTCGCGGCTCGTGCTCGGCGCGCGCGGGCGATGACCTCGCCGCGCGCGTCGAACACCATGCTGGCGCCGTCGAACACCAGATCGTCCTGCCCGCCCACCTGGTTGACGAACACCAGCGGCCGCCGCCACGTCGCGCCGTCGCCGGCCAGCATGCGCGGGCGCAGGTGGCGCTTCTCCATCGTGTAAGGGCGACGCCGACAGGTTGACGATCAGCTCGGCGCCGCCGCGCCACCAGCTTCTCGATGGGATCCTCGCGGTAGAGGCGGTGCGGCCAGAAGTCGGCGTCGTTCCAGATGTCCTCGCAGATCGAGATCCCCAGGCGGCGGCCGCGCAACTGGCGACCGGCGCGACCCGGTGGCCGGCTCGAAGTAGCGCCATTCGTCGAACACGTCGTAGGTGGGCAGCAGCGACTTGCGGTGCACGCGACACGACCCGCCCGCCGTCGATCAGCGCCGCGCTGTTGGCGACGCGCCGCCCGGCGGCGCCGTCGGGCAGCAGCTCGGGAAAACCAACGATGACCGCCGCGGCGCTCGCGCGGCCAGCGCGCGGTCAGCGCCGCCAGCGACGCGGCGCGCAGCCCGAGGAACGCCGGCCGCTCCAGCAGGTCGCGCGGCGGATAACCGGCACAGGGCCAGCTCGCGGGAAGACCAGCAGGTCGGCCCCGGCCGCCTCCGCTGCGGGCCGGGGCCTCCACGATCAGACCGCGATTGCCGTCGAAGTCGCCGATGGTCGGGTTGATCTGCGCCAGCGCGACTTCACGGATCGCTACAACGCTAGCTGCTTACCAATGCGTGATAGTAACCTGCGGATCTGTCGCCGCGCCGACCGGCGCGGTCGCTTCGCGTGATAAGATTTTTTCTGACCACGCCATGACGACCGCGTTGCCCCGGCCTGAAGTCAGCGCTGAGGCGAATATCACGAGCGTGCGCAGCCTGGCGCTCATCGAAGCGCTCAGCGCAGCCGCTCGACATCCCGCGCAGCCAGCCGCGTCTACGTCAACCGGAACCTGCGGCTCGACCAGATCGAGATGGTCGGCTTCGACATGGACTACACGCTGGCCCTCTACGATCAGGCGCGCATCGAGGAGCTGTCGATGCGCGGCCACCGCTGCACAAGCTGGTGACCAACAAGGGCTACCCACCGAGATCCAGGGCTGCGCATACGATCCGAGCCTGGCCATCCGCGGACTGGTGGTCGACCGAAGAACGGCAACATCTTCAAGCCCGACCGCTACGGCTTCCCCGGCCGCGCGCGCCACGGCACTGCAGCTCGATCGAGCGGGACGAGATCGCCGAGCTCTACCAGCGCGAGCGCATGCGCCTGGCCACCCGCGCTACGCCTGGATCGATTCGCTGTTCGCGCTGCCCGAGGCGGTGCTGTACGCCTGCCTGGTCGACTACTTCGACCGCTGCGGCCGGCGACAAGCCCGCCCTACGCCAAGCTGTGGGCGCACATCCGCGAGTGCATCGACCTGGCCCACCGCGACGGATCGATCAAGGCGATCGTGGCGCGCCGACCTGCCCGAATACATCGAGCGCGACCCGGCACCTGGCCGAGACCCTGCACAAGTTCCGCTCGTCGGGCAAGCGGCTGTTCCTGCTCACCAACTCGGCCTGGGACTACACCGATATGGGCACGCTGGCGCTCGAGCAGGTGATGAAGATCATCGAGCCGTGCGCCGCGCGCAGCGCCGGCACGGCGTGCTGGACCAGCGCGAACGGCGACGCGAGGTTCAAATCCAGGCTGCGATCCCAAGCCTCGTCGTCGACATCCCCCAGCGCCACGCGCTCGAAGTTGGCGGCGCTCGGCACCAAAACATCCAGACCCGCCCAGCTCCGCCACGCTGCGTCGATCAGAAGCCGGGCCTCGTCGCGGCTCGTGAGATCGGCGGCCATCAGAACGGCTTGCCCGCCGCTCTTGCGGATCTCTCCGCGGTCTGCTCCGCGCCCACGCGGCTCTCGCGGTAGTGAACGGCCACGTGCATGCCTTGTGCGCCCAGCGCCAGCGCGATGGCCTGGCCGACGCGCTGGCCCGCGCCGGTTACGAGCGCGCGCTTGCCGCGCAGCGAGATGGGGGCGCCTTCGCTCATGCCGCGCAGCTTAGGACCTTACAACGTGAACGTCACCTTCGCCGGCCAGCTGCCAGGCGAAGGGAACGACGCGCCTTTCAGCGTCGAAACCAGGCAATCGACCGACTCTTCGCCGTCTTCGTCCGGCGGTGTGACGCCGGCGGAGAGCACCGAGCCATCGGTCGCGACGTAGATGGTGGCCTCGTACGAGCCCTTCCTGCTCTTGCAAGAGGCGAGCTTGCCCGAGATCTTGTCCAGGCCCTTGCTCAGGTGGGCGTCGTCGTAGTCGGCGGGCGCGCGCACGTCGTTCGGCGGATCGAAGTCGAACGATTTGCGGGCCAGCCCGTGCTCGCCGCCGACCGGCTTCGGCCATTTCTTCTTGCGCATGGTGTCGAGCATGCATTTTTCGGTGTCGCGATCGCCGAGCGTCGACTTCTCGAGGTAGGCGCCGTCGACGTGGCCGCTGGTGTCGATCTTCACGAAGAAGCTGACCGAGCCGCCCAGGAACTCGACGCGTGACGAGCCCTGATGCAGGCAGCGCTCGAGGCCGGAAAGGCTCGACTCGAAGGCGGAGTTGACCTTGTCTTCGTCCAGCCCGCCAATCTCGCTCGACATGGTCAGGTGCGAACGATTCGGTTCCTTCGTCTCGGGCTTGTCGTCAGCCGTCTTGGGGGGAGGCGCGCTCTCGCTGCAAGCGAGAGCCAAGAGTGCCGGAAGAGCGAGCCAAGCGAGCTTCGAGACGCGAAAAAGCATGTGAAACGCTAGAGGAACCTGGGCATCCCGGTCCCGCAAGTCCCTGGCGCGCGGCTCCCAGGCAAACTCTGCGATGATTCAGATTCTCCACATAGAGATCGGGAGATCTGGGAGACTTTCTTTGGCTTCGAAGCCGGGCATTGTGGCGGCACTGCCGGAGTTTCCGTGCAACCGCGAAAGTCTCGAACCCCACAAATTCTCGCCGCTGCCGCGCCTCCTGATCTGCTTGCATCGAGCTGTGGGCGAGGCAAAGGCCCCGAAGGGCTGCGGTCAAGGCGCAGGATGCGATGAATGGTCAGCCGCCTTCCTGCGACTCCGCTCAGTCGGACGGCGTAGGCACCGCGACGCTACGTGAGCTTCTGCAAGGCAGGCCGCATTTCGACGACCCCGAAACGAGTGGCCATGACCGGTATCCCAGCCGCTCGCCCTGCGCGAGAAAGCCCTCCCCCCCCCTCGTGCTCGCGGCCAGGGGCACAGCGCGCCAGGAGGCGCAGGCCGAGCGCTGCCAGCTCGGTGGCGAGCTTGGGCTTGGGGCGCACGGCGACGCCCAGCTCGGCCGCGGTGAGCATGTCGATGTCGAAGACGTTGTCGCCGAAGGCGGCCAGCCAGCGCGCGTCGCCGAATAGGCCCGTCCGGCGGTCACTTGGCTTCGGCGTACGGCACGGCGCGGCCATGCGGGCCTGACCGATCCGCGAAGACGGCGGGCGTGGCTGCGGCGATGTCGCCAGGAGCGAAGCCCCACAGCGTGCGCCGCCGGTTCCACGACGGCGCGCGGCGAAGCGGAAATCAGCACGTTGCGCACGCCCGCGCTGGCGGCTCCATTCGAGGATCGGCGCCAGCTCCCCGTGCAGTCGCGTAGCGAGCTTGGTTTCCTGGAGCACCGGTTCGGCCAGCGCCTGCACGTCCGCTAGCGTGCGGCCGGCATAGCACCAGGTCATCATGGCGCACGTCTCGCGCTCCGGGTACTTACCCGCCGAAGTAGCGCCGCAATCAGCACGGCCGCGACGGCGTTGGCGCTCGCGCGCGCCATTCGAGGGGCACCTGATGCTGCTCGGCTTCGGCGAGCAAGCGCGGGTAGGGCCGCGTCGACCAGAAATTCGTTCGCGCAGGGCGGCACGGAACAAGTCTTCGCCGACGTCGCCGCTCCACAGCGTGCCGTCGCCGTCGAAGGCCATGACGACGTCGCGTGGGGTCGTATCGCCAAGCAGCGCTGAAAGCTCGCTGGCGAGCCGTTGCGGCCGAGCGATCACGGGCGGTCTTTCCACCACTGCTCGGCCATCGACAAAATCTTGCACGGTGTCGATCTCCATGTAGCCGCCGCGCGTGTCTTCGCGCTGCATGGCCGCGCCTTGCTCCAGCATTTCGGACAATAAGATCGATCAGATAGGCCTTCTGAAAGCTGCGACCCTCGCGAAACATGCCGCCGCCGTAGCTGCGCTCGGCCCGCTCGAAGGCCGCGAAGAAGTCGCAGCGCCCTGCGCGGACAGCTTCATCACGCCGATGAACTCGCCGTCGGCTTGCTCGCTCGGGATGGTGCGGCTGAGCTCGACGACGCGCGCGCCGTCGGCGCGCAGCTTCTCGGCGTCGGTCTCGGGGTGCTGCGTGCGGCCCACGTAGCGCCTGCGCCAGGCCGTGTCGCAGCCGAGCGTGATGTCGGCGGCGCGACTCGACGAGCTTTTGCACGATCCGCGCCGTCGTAGACGATGTCGCCGTAAGTCGAGACGAAGCCGTCTCGCCAGGTACTCGCGCGCCATCAACAAGCTCAGCAGAATGTTGTTGTTCTCCCAGTCGTGGTTGGTGACGTACGTAAAGTCGGGGTAGCGCGCCTTGATGACGTCGGCGCGGTAGCCGCAGATGAACACCACGTCCTTGCGCTTCAGACCCGCCGACTCGAACGCTTCCAGGATCCACTCGAGCATGGGCCGCCCCATGACCTCGACCAGCGTCTTGGGGATCTCGTCTGTCTCGTTCCGCAGCCGGCTGCCTCTACCAGCCGCAATAATCACCGGTCGCACCCCCGAACGGTAACCCAAGGCCTGGGGATGGGGAATTCAACAGGGAGACGGAAGGAGATGGAGAGATTTCGTTGGGCGTGCCCGAACGGGTTCGTTTCCAAGGCCTCGGGTTGCCAAACCCGTCAGTCTCGGGCCAAACAAAGTTCCGTCGCCTTCTGACTCCCTGTTGAATCTCGGGTCCGCTGGCGACGTTATTCGTCGTTGCCGCGGAGCTTGGCGAGGACGTTGAGGTCTTCGAGGGTGGAGGTGTCGCCTTGGCGCGGCGCGGCCGTGGCGATGTCCTTGAGCAGGCGGCGCATGATTTTGCCGCTGCGCGTCTTGGGCAGCGCGTCGGCGAAGCGGATCGTCGTCGGGCCGGGCGAACTTGCCGATCTCCTTGGCGACGTGCTCGCCGAGCTCCTTCTTCATCGCGTCGTCGCCGGCTGAAGCCCGGCTTGAGCGTGACGAACACGACCAGCGCCTGGCCCTTGAGGTCGTCGGGCTGGCCCGACCGCGGCGGCCTCGGCGACCGCGGGGTGCGACACCAGCGCGCTCTCGATCTCGGCGGTGCCGATGCGGTGGCCGGCGACGTTGAGCACGTCGTCGATGCGCCCCACGACCCAGAAGTAGCCGTCCTCGTCGCGGCGCGCGCCGTCGCCGGTGAAGTACGCGCCCGGGACGTCGCGTCCAGTACTGCTTGCGATAGCGCTCGTCGTCGCCCCAGATCGTGCGCAGCATCGAGGGCCAGGGCTTGCTGCATGACCAGCAAGCCGCCCTCGTTGGCGGGCACGCGTTTGCCGTCGGCGGTCGACCACCTCGGGCACCACGCCGAAGAACGGCAGACCGGTCGAGCCCGGCTTTGGTAGTGACGCGCCGGGCAGCGTGGTCATCATGATGCGCGCCGGTCTCGGTCTGCCACCAGGTGTCGACGATCGGGCAGCGCTCCGCCGCCGATGTGCTCGTGGTACCAGATCCAGGCCTCGGGGTTGATGGGCTCGCCGACGCGTGCCGAGCAGGCGCAGGCTCGAGAGATCGTGCTTCTGCGGGCCACTCGTCGCCCCGCGCATGAAGGCGCGGATGGCGGTGGGCGCCGTGTAGAGGATCGTGACCCTGTGCTGCTCGATGATCTGCCAGAAGCGGCCCCAGTCGGGGAAGTTCGGCGCGCCCTCGTACATCAAGCAGGTGGCGCCGTTGGAGAGCGGGCCGTAGACGACGTAGCTGTGGCCGGTGACCCAGCCGACGTCGGCCGTGCACCAGTAGACGTCGTCGTCGCGCAGATCGAAGACGTACTTGGTGGTGAGGTGCGCGCCGGCCAGGTAGCCGGCGGTCGTGTGCAGCACGCCCTTGGGCTTGCCGGTGGAGCCCGAGGTGTAGAGGATGAAGAGCGGGTGCTCGGCGTCGACGACTCGCGGGCTCTGCGCCAGCCTCGCGTCGGGCTGCGGCGAGCGCCTCGTGCCACCAGACGTCGCGGCCCGCTTCATCTCGATCGGCGCTGTTTGCCGCCGAGGCGCCGGAAGACCACGCACCTTCTCGATGCTGGGCGTCTGGGCTGCCAGCGCCTGGTCGACGATGTCCTTGAGCGGGACGACGTTGCCGCGCCGTAGCCGCCGTCCTGCGTGATGCAGCACCTTGGCCTGGCAGTCGTTGATGCGGTCGCGCAGCGCGTCGGCCGCGAAGCCGCCGAACACGACGGTGTGGGGCGCGCCGAGGCGCGCGCAGGCCAGCATGGCGACGGCCGCCTCGGGCACCATGCCCATGTAGATGGCGACCCGATCGCCGCGCTCACGCCGAGGCGCGCGCAGGGCGCCGGCGAAGCGGCACGACCTCGCGGTGCAGCTCGGCGTAGGTGAGCGTGCGCGTTCGTCGCCCGGCTCGCCCTCCCAGACGATGGCCGGCTTGGTTGCGCGCGGCGTCGCAGGTGGCGATCGAGGCAGCTCTCGGTGACGTTGAGCTGTCGCGCCCACGAACCACTTGCGCGTGCGGCAGCTCCCACGTCGAGCAAGCTTGTTCCACGGCGTGCGAAAGACCAGGTCGGCGTCTCGCGCTTCCAGAACGTGTCCGGTGACTCGATGCTCTCGTTGTACAAGTCGGCGTACTTGGCGCCGCTACAGCGAGACCGCTCCCGAACTCCGGGCTGGGCTCGAAGGTGCGGGTTTCGACGGCGTGCGTTTCGATGGAGGAGGAGTCGAGCGCCATGATGCCCAATACCTAGCAGAAACCCCTTGGAAAAGCCTCCGATGTGAAGGCGCGCGCCACTTGCGCGGCGGAAACCGACGCGGGCTGAGGCGCCTTGGCCGCCGCGTGCGCTAGCGTCAGCGGGCTGGACGCCACTGCGAGAAGCCGCCGCGCAGGCCGATGCCGACCATCGGCAAGGTGGTACCCAGGTCTCGCGTCAGCGCCTGGTTACTGGGCTCGCTGAAGCCGCGTTGCAGCGCGGTGCTGCCGTCGATCAGCGCAATCAGACCGAGCTCGCCGAGAAATTGTCGATAATTGAAGCCCAGCGCTAAGCTCGAGCGCAGAAGTAGGGGTCGACGCCGCGCACTTCTTCGGTCGGAGCCTTGCTCGACGGCCAGGCGGTGATGAACGATGCCGGCGCCGATAGTGGTTACGAAGCGCAAAGGTTCTGACCCGTCGTCATCAGCTTCAGATCGGGGCCGAAGTGGATGGAGGTAAGTGAGTAGTCGCGGTGGCTGCATGTTTTCCGAGTCGCAAGGCGCCTTGCGGCCTGCAGCGCCCCCGCGTCGAGGCGTAAGGCTAGCGCCACGGGGTTGGACAGCCGGTAGCCGACTCGCAGCCCCACCGCGCCCGAAGCCGCCGCCGCTCTGAGCCTTGGTCACGTTGAGCGGTTGTTTCGACAACCCCAGCAGGTCGAGCGACAGCCAGGCCGAAGAAGTCCTCTTTGGAGCGCGGCTGCGGGGCGGCACCGGGCAACGAAGGCTCGGGTTTCGCTCGGATTTGCGGGGGGCGCGCTGTCGAGGCCTTCGAGCTGGGCCTTGATGTTGATGGTCTTGCACACGCCTACTGGAACGTTTGCTCGAAGGGCTCGACGCCCTCGCGATAGACCTGCAGCAGGTGGTCGGTGTCGGGCTCGACGGGGCCCTTGTAGGCGCGGCGGCCTTGGGCAGCCCATCGATGGCGATGTTGGCCGTAGGGTCGTTGCTGGTGACGTCAACGAAGCCGGCCACGCAGCGGAGCGTCGACGTCGACGGTAGCTCGCGCTGGCCACCGGCTACACGCAATAGGCGGCGCTCCGGGGCGTAGCCGGGCGCGTCTACGCCGAGCGTGTGCTCGCCCACGTTGAGCACGAGCGTTCCTGCCCATTCCGCGCGCGGCGACGGATCGTTGCCATCGAGCAGCACGCGCGCGTTCTCGGGCGCGACGCTCAGCTTGATGCTCGCGACCAGGCTCTTGAGCTCGGTGAGCGCGTCGTCGACGGCTTTGCGCTCGCCCTCGCTCAGCTCCGCGCCGTGCTGGGTCAGTAGCTGCTCGAGGGTAGCGGCGGCCTCCGCGTAGCGAAACAAGCCCTTCTGGCTCAGCGCCACGTTTTGCAGCGGGGCCCACGCCGGGCTTCGA
>CAWHEX010000002.1:0-704917 GCA_963828625.1 uncultured Alphaproteobacteria bacterium
GACCAGCACGCCGTTGTGCTCGTCGTCGGGGTGAGCCGTGACATAGAGGACGCGCCCAGTCACGCCAAGACGGCGAAGGGCCAGGCCCAGGCCCGATCCGCCCTGGTCGAACGGCAGCGGAGTCAGTTGCGCGCTGACCGGACGGCGCTCGCCCGCAGCCAGCGCCAGGATCGCGGCGGTCACCCAGACGCGGACGTGGCGCTTGTTCAACGTGGCCCTCGTTCCTCTCGGCGGAGTGCCGCTACGGACGCGTCCGAAGTATTACGGAGGACGCGGCGGAGAACAAGAAGCGGTTGAGATGTCCGGGGGCGTTCGCCATAATCCGATCGCGGAGGGAATCGGCATGTTGCTCACGGCTCTTTTCTGGGCCGCGGTGTCGAGCGCGCCGCCCGCCGCCCGGCCTGCCGAAGATCTCCCCGCCCTCACGGCTCGCGGTACGCTCCGCGTCATCTTTGTCCGTCAATCGATGCCCGAAGCCGTCTCCATCGAGCTGGGCGCCCCGCCGGGACTCGAGCGGGAGATGATCGAGGGCTTCGGCGCGTTGCAGCGGCTGAAGGTGGAGTTCGTGGCGGTGCCCGCGGGCGTGGACCGGATACCCGCCTTCCTGGCCGGCAAGGGAGACGTGATCGCGGGAGGCTTCGGAATCACGGACGAGCGTCGCAAGGCCGTGGACTTCACGGCCGAGGTCTTTCCCGCCCGACACGTGGTGGTGACGAGGCTGCCTCACGCACGGATCGACACCCTGGACGAGCTTCGCCGAGTGCGCGTGGGGACGATGAAGGCGAGCAGCCGGGCCGAGGAGATCGCGGCGGCGGGCGTGCCTCCCGGGCACGTGGACGACTCGTTCGCGGCCGCGGTTGACGTGGTGAAGGGCTTGCGCGCGGGCCGGGTCGCCGCCATCGTGATGGGCTCCGGGGCAGCGCTCCTCGAGACACGCAAGGACCCGCAGCTCCAGCTCGGACTCTTCCTGGGGCCGTCCGTCGGCCGTTGCACGCCTGGGGCGTTCGCAAGCGACGCTCCGCTCCTCCGCCAGGCGCTCGACGAGTACGTCACGAACTTCCGGCGGACATCGACCTGGAACCGCCTGGTCGTGAAGTCCTACGGGGAGCTCGCGCTCGAGGTGCTCAAAAACGCCCGCGGCGGCCCCTGAGAAGCGGCTCGCCTGGTACGCGCCTGTACGCGTCTGCACCGCCGGCACGCTTGTCCTGGCCGGGAGCGCCCATTACACTTCGCTCGCCCCCGGAAAGGTGTCTTTGCGCGTCCTGATCGTCACTCAATACTTCTGGCCCGAGGCGTTCCGCATCAACGACCTCGCGCTGGCCATGAAGGCGCGCGGCCACGAGGTCACGGTGCTCACCGGCGTGCCGAACTACCCCGCGGGGCGATTCTTCCCCGGCTATCGCATGTTCTCGCCCAGCCGTGACGATTTCCAAGGGATCCCCGTCCGGCGCGTGCCGATGCTCGCGCGCGGGCCCCATCGCGGATGGCGCCTGGCCTGAACTCCGCTCCTTCGCCGTCTCCGCCAGCCTCTTTGGGCCGTGGCGCTGCCGTGGCGGCTACGACGTGATCTTCGTCTACGAGCCGTCGCCGATCACGGTGGCCCTGCCCGGCATCCTGCTGGGCCGGATCAAGCGCGCGCCCGTGCTGCTCTGGGTGCAGGATCTCTGGCCCGAGAGCCTGGCCGCGACCGGCGCGGTGCACTCCGACCGCTTCCTGCGCACGGTGAGCTGGCTGGTCCGCTTCATCTATCACGGCTGCGATCGGATCCTCGTACAGTCCCGCGGCTTCGTGCCGCGCGTGCTGGCCCTCGGCGTTCCCGCGGAGAAGGTCGTCTACTTTCCGAACTGGGCGGAGAGCGTCTACCGCTACGTCGAGGTGGAGGCGTCCGCGCCGGAGCGCCGCGAGCTGCCCGCCGGCTTCTGCATCCTGTTCGCCGGGAACATCGGCTCCGCCCAGTCGTTCGAGACGATCGTGGACGCGGCCACGCGACTGCACGAGTGCCGGGAGATCCACTGGGTCGTGGTGGGCGACGGACATCGCCGGGCCTGGCTCGAGGAGCGGGTCCGCGCCCTCGGACTGGAGCGGCAACTGCACGTGCTGGGCCCGCGGCCGGTCGAGGCCATGCCGCGCTACTTCTCCCTGGCCGATGCGCTGCTGGTCAGCCTGCGCCGGGATCCGGCCTTTGCCCTCACCGTGCCGACCAAGCTTCAGTCGTACCTGGCCTGCGGCCGTCCCGTGCTGGCCGCGCTCGACGGAGAAGGGGCGCGCATCGTCGAGGAAGCGCAGGCCGGCCTGGACCAGTCCGGCCGAGGATGCGCCGGCCCTGGCCGAGGCCGTGCGCCGCCTCTACAGCATGGGTCCCGAAGCGCGGGCCCTCATGGGCGGTCGCGGGCGCGCTCGGCGAGCCGTTGCGAATTGAATTCGATGTAGATGCGCTCATCCTGCGCGCCGAGAAGCTCGACCTTGGAGACATCCGGCACCCGCAGCAGGCGCGATCGGGCAAGCTCGACGTAGTCCCTCAACTCGCGATGCGTGAAGCCGTCCGCGGTGAAGGCATAGATGATGCCGAACGTGTCGCCGAATTCATCGTTGACGCCCGGGCCGAGGACACCTTTGGGAAAGGTGTGGCGGATGTCGTCGATCTTCTTGCGCACCTGATACCAGATGCCGGGAAGGTCCTTCGGCGGCGTCTGATCCTTCAGGGTCACGAACACCGTCGACTTGCCGGCGGCCGTGTAGCCGCGCACGTAGTCGATGTAGGGAACCTCCTGCATCTTCTTTTCGATGCGTTCGGTGACCTGCTGCAAGGTCTCGTCGATCGTCGCGCCCGGCCAGTAGGCCTCGATGACCAGGATCTTCACGGTAAAGCTCGGGTCCTCGTTGCGGCCAAGCCGCATGTACGAGAACGCGCCCGCCACGATGGTGACGATCATCAGGTAGGTGACGAGCGAGCGGTTGGTGATTGCCCACTCGGAAAGATTGAAGGTCAGAATACTCATGTGGGATCGTTGAGCAGCCGGATTTTCTGGCCCGGCCGCAACGCCTGTACGCCGGCCGTGACGACGATCTCGCCCTCGCCGAGGCCCTGCGCGATGATCACGGTCGTGGGCTCATAACGCGCCACGCGAACCGTCCGCAGCGTGACGGTCCGTTCCCGCGGATCGACGACCCAGATCGCGGGCAGGCCGTCCGATTCGGTGAGCGCGGCGCCCGGCACCTCGATGATCGAGGCGGACGCGCTCGTGACGCGGCCCGTGACGACGGCGCCGAAGCGCATGTCGAGATGTGGATCTGTGAGCGCAATGCGCACCGCGATCGTCCGCGTCGCGGGGTCTGCCAGCGGCGAGACCTCCGAGATCCTACCCTTGGCGGTGATGTTCTGGTTTTCACTCAGCGCCACCTCGACGGGGGAATCGAGCGAGATGCCGGCGACGTACAGGAGATGCGGCGGCACATTGAACACCGCATCCTTGGCGTTGTTGCGCGCCAGCACGATGATCGGCTGACCGGCGCGGACGATCTCGCCCGGCTCCGCGCCCTTGGCGATCACGACGCCCGCGGCGTCGGAGGTCAGCTCGGCGTAGCTCACCCGGTCCTGCCCGATCCGAAGCTTCGCTTCCGCGGCATCGAGCTGGGCCTGCGCCGGATTTCACCTGCTGGACGGCCTGATCGATCTGTTCGGTCGGCGCGCTGTTTCGCCTGGCCCGGCTTTCGTTGTTCTTCGCCTGCGTCAACGTGGCCTGCGCGGCCGCGACCTCGGCCTCGTTCGCGCGCAGGGCGTTGAGCTCGTTCTGCGCATCGAGGCGCGCGAGCAACTGGTTCTGCCGGACCACTTCGCCGAGCGACACAAGGCGCTCGGTCAGCTTTCCATCGACGCGGAAGCTTTGCTTGATCTCGTCGCGCGCGCGGATGTGGCCGGTCAGCACGATCGGCTCGGCGGCGACGCGGCTGCGGATCGTGGCGGTGCGAACCGGCCGGTCCGGCGCGGGCGCCAGCGCGGTTTCCTTGCAGGCGCTCAAAACCAACAAACCGGCGACGAAGAGAAAGACGGTTCTGCCCATGCGTGGCCCCTGCCCTGCGGCAATACTGCATCATCGGCGGCCCGCGTCCAACATGCAGACCGGTAATCCACCGGTTCCCCGCTCCGTTTCTACCACGGCGGTTGCATCGGCCAACTTCGCGCGTGCTCTGATGGCAAACACGCGGGTCCAGCTTGATCGCAAGCGCAACTTGGGCGTAAACAAAGAGATGGGGCTACCGCGGCCGGGAGACGACGTGAGCGTCGGCGCTGGTTTGGCAAATCGCAGGACCAACGGGCTGGGCATGACCATGCGTGTCCTCCATCTTCCCTCGATCGCTTGTCGCGAGCGCGCTGCTCATTTCTCCGGCGTTTTCGCAGTCCGCGAATGTCGCGCTGCTGATCGGTAATTCAACTTATCAGGATTCCAGTTCCCCGCTGGCAACCACGGTCGGCGATGCGCGCGCGCTTGCGGACGAGTTCCGCCGCCAGAATTTCGAGGTCGATCTCAAGGAAAATCTCAGCGCCGACGACATGCGCCGCGCCGTCGACGCCTTCATCGGCAAGATCGGCAGCGGCACATCCGCGGTCTTCTATTTCGGCGGCTACGGCGTTCAGGCGAGCCGGCAGACTTTTCTTCTCCCCGTGAACGCGCAGATTTCGACCGAGGCTTCGGTGCGGCGCGAGGGGATCAACCTCGATGCGACGCTCGCCGAAATCCATCGCCGCGGCGCCAGGGTAAAGGTCGTCATCGTCGATGCGGCGCGCCGAAATCCGTACGAGGCGCGCTTCCGCACAACCCCGATCGGCCTTGCACCGCTCGATACGCCCCCCGGCACGCTGGTGATGTACGCGGCGGCGCCGGGCAAGCTCGCCGCCGACAGCAAGGGCACGACCAGCGCGCTCGTCACCGAACTCGTCAAGGAAATGCGCACTCCGGGCCGGCAGGCGGAAGAGATCTTCAATCGCACGCGCATCGCCGTCTCGCGGGCCAGCAACAACGAACAGGTGCCGTGGGTCGCGACCGCGCTCACCGAATCGTATCAGTTCGGGCAAGTTCAGCCCCGCCCGGCGCCGGCACCGGTCGCATCCGCCCCGCCGCCTCCCCCGCCCGTCCAGACGGCGCGGCCTTCGCCTCCGTCGATCACGGCCCGGCCTCCGCCGCCGGTCGTCACCCCGCCGCCGCGCCCGCGCCACCTCCCGTGATCGCCGCGCTGCCTCCCGCGATAACCGCGCTGCCTCCCGCGATCACCGCTCCGCCGCCCGATCCGGAGGCCGATGTCAGGCGCGACTATCAATTCGCCGAAACGGTCAACACGCGGAGGGCGTGGGATGACTTCCTCGCGAAGTATCCTTCGGGCCGCTATTCCGATGCTGCGCGCGACAGGATCGCGAAGCTGACGCCACCCGCGCCGGAGCCAAAGTCCACGCCCGCGCCGGCACCGCCGCCACGCCCGCAGGTCACCGCCACGCCGATGCCGTCCACGCAGCCGCAGCCGGCGCCAATGGTTGAGGGATCGGACGACCCGGCGATCCAGGAACTCGACAGGAAGATAAAGCAGAATCCGAACGAAGCGGTCTCGTACTACAAGCGCGGCCAGCTCTACGCGCAGCACGGATCGTTCCGCCGCGCGATCGAGGATTTCGACGTTGTGCTCCGTCTCAGCCCGCGCGACGCCGAAGCGCTGAACAATCGCTGCTGGTCACGGGCGGTGGTCGGCGACCTGCAGGCCGCGTTGTCCGATTGCAACGAGGCAATGAAAATCCGTCCGAAATATCTCGATGCATTCGACAGCCGCGGCTTCATCAATCTGAAGCTCGGCAAGCCGCGGGACGCCATCAAGGACTACGACGCGGCGCTTCAGATCAACGCG
This sequence comes from uncultured Alphaproteobacteria bacterium, assembly GCA_963828625.1. Lineage (GTDB taxonomy): Bacteria > Pseudomonadota > Alphaproteobacteria > Rhizobiales > Xanthobacteraceae > PALSA-894. The sequence continues at coordinate 5,893 of CAWHEX010000002.1, forward strand.
CGGCAGGCCTCCTCGCTGTATGGCCGCGGTCTCGCCAAGATGAGAACCGGCGACTCCAAAGGGGGCAACACCGACATCGACGCCGCCAAACGCATTCAGCCGGACATCGTCGATGAGTTCGCAACCTACGGCCTGCGCTAGGGCCGGAATTTTTCTTGTTGGGAGAGCCACAATGTCGACACTCGCACGCATCGTGTTGGCCGCCGGAGCGATTTCGCTCGCCGGCACCGGAATACTGAACGCGCAGGAAGCGCGTTCGCCCGATCAGATCATCAGGGCGCTCAAGCCGCCGGCGAAGACCCGCGGCCTGACGGCGTCGCCCACGGAGGTCAATCGCGTCAACGACGAAAAGAAATTCATGGAAACGCTGCGCGGCCGCCAGACGCGCTCGCTGACGACCGACGAGCGCGACAAGATCACGACGATTTCGCAAAAGAAGCCGAACATCGATCTGGAGATCAATTTCGAATACAACTCGGCCAAGATCGCCTCAAGCGCGATGCCGCAGGTCACCGCGCTCGGTCAGGCGCTTTCGAGTTCCGACCTGAAAGGCAGCACGTTCGTCGTCGCCGGCCACACGGACGGCAAAGGCAACGACACCTACAATCAGAGTCTGTCGGAGCGCCGCGCGGATGCGGTGAAGCGCTACCTGATGGACAAGTACAAGCTCGACGAGAGCAGCCTGGTGACCGTGGGCTACGGCAAGAGCCAGCTGAAGGATTCTTCCAATCCCCTGGCGGCCGAAAACCGGCGCGTGCAGGTCATCAACATGGCGAACTGAGTGAAAACGGGGGCGACCGTGGCATTGATGCGGGCCTCACTCTTCCTGTTTGTCCTGTGCGTTCAGGGACCGGGATACGTTTCGCCCGCCGCGGCACAGAACACCGCTGGCGAAGTTGCCTACGTCGAGTCGGTCAACGGGCGCGCGCTGGCGATGGTCCAGGGTAAGCCCACTCTCCTCGATTCTCTCGACGTGATCGACGAGAAGACCCGGATCGATCTGCTGGCGAGCAGCGAGTTGCGGCTCTGCCATTACCGCACCCAGCGCATCTTCACGCTGACCGGGCCGCTGCGCGCATCCGTGACGGACGCAGGCGTCGCGGGCGAAAAAGGCAACGCCATCGCGCGCCTCGGCCGAGACCTGCGTCAGGCCGGTGATGTCGAACTTCCAGGGCGGCATCATCGCGCGCACGACGGGCATACCGTCGACCAAGGTCGCGTTGCAGCCCGCGATCAAGATCGTCGATCGTTCGCAGAACGGCATCCGCAACATCGCGCTCTGGGACAGTGCGCAGCGCACGATCGTGGCGTCGTTCGAGAAAAATACGGCGCGGCCGACGCTCGACGATGGCCGGTCCTACCTGCTGGTGGTCGGCCGGAATGACGGCAGCGAACTGAAGATGATGCTTCAGGCAACCCGCTCGAACAACACACGTCCATTGATCCTGACAATTCGATAGGACCGTGCGGGTGGACCTCAGTGGCTGGAGGAAGCGCCGCCCCAACTTGCTTCCGGGCCTGATATCGCTGGCGCTCGCCGGCGTCTGCGGGCTGACCGCGATCCTCACCGACTTCACCGGCGTCTTTCCGGCGCTCGGCGGCCCGAACGGCTACATCTACGACCTGACGCTCAAGTTCGCGCAGCCCTGGCGGCGCGACATCAAGACCGTGCCCGCGGTTTTCGTCGCGGTCGACGAGGCTTCGCTTGCGACGCCGCCGCTCGCGGCGCTTCCGCGCGCGCTGTTTCAACCGGTGTGGGCGCGCCTCATCGACGGAACGCTGGACGCGGGCGCGCAGCGCATCGCCTTCGACATCGTGTTCGCCTATGCGGGCGGAGACTTTCAGGCCGGGTCCTACACGCTGCCCGACTACGACAAGAGCCTGATCGACAGCCTGACGAAGAATCGCCAGCGCGTCGTCATCGGCCGCTTTCCCGGAACGCCTCCCGCGCCGCCTTTCGTCGCGGCGGTCGGCAATTCGCGCGTCGGGATTCTCGACCTGCAAGTCGAGTCCGACGGAAAGACGCGCAGCACCGCGCCGCTCGCCCGGTTGCCGGACGGGCGGATCGCGGTCGGGTTCGCGGCGCTCGCCGCCGGGCTGAATGTCCGGCAAGCCGTCGCGCTTCAGCGCATTTTCATCACACCGAACACGCCGCTCGCGGATACGCCGACCTACAGCCTCGCGACATTGCTCGAGTGCCTCGGATCGGCCGACGGCATCGCGCGCGTGCGCGAGGCGCTTGCCGGCCGGATCGTCGTTGTCGGCACCGCGGTGCCCGGCGAAGACGATCATCGCGGGCCAACCCAGTTCATGGGCCGCACCGCCAGCGTTCCTCCCTCCGATCGCTGCGCGCCGCATCAAGCACTCATTCAGCGCAGCGAGGCCGAGGCCGTACCGGGCGCGCTGCTTCAGATTGCGGCGATCCAGTCCGCCGCGAGCGCAAATCCCGTGACCCCTGCGAGCGCAACGCTGCGTTTCACTGCGGCGATGCTCCTTGCACTGATATTCGCGATCGGCGCTTTCAAGGATGAAACCGCCCTGACCGTCGCGGAGCGTGCGGTCGCGACCTGGTCGGGCATCGCGGCGCAATTGGCGCGCACGTTTTTTGTCGGGCTCGCAGGGCCGGCCCTGATCGGCGGCATTGCGAGCGTCGTCGCATTCGTCGCGGCGGACCTGTGGCTGCCGATGGGATATCCGATCCTTGCGACCAACGTGATGTTCGCCGCGATCGTCAGCGTGCGGACCGTGCGCCACCGCGCGCTGTTCCAGAATCTCTACCGCATCGCGGGGCGCTATCTGCCGCCCGCGCGTCTCGTGGTGCTCGCACGCGAAGGCTTCGCCGATCCGGCCGAAGGACAGGAGCGTGAAGTCTCGATCCTGCTGGTGGACCTTGTCGGCTTCACGACATTCTCGAACACGCCGGGGCGCACCGCGCTGGAGGTCGTCCGCACGGCCAATCAGTACTTCGGCCTGATGCAGACCGTGATCGACCGGCATGGCGGATGCAGCGACAAGTTTCTCGGCGACGCCGTGCTCGCCTTCTGGAACGGATTGTCCGATGAGCCGGAGCACGCCAAGAAGGCGTTGCTTGCCGCAAGCGAAATCATCGAGGCGGTCAGCAACGCTTCCTTCGAGCATCGCCTCGGTGTGCGCGCCGTCGTGTGCACCGGCACCGTCTATGTCGGCGATCTCGGTGCCAATCATCGCAGCAACTTCACCATCATCGGTCCGGCGGTGAACGAGACGTTCCGTCTTGAACGCATTCCCGATCTCTATGGGCTTCGCCTGATTCTGGCGGCGGCGACCGCCGAGTCGATCATGGCGGGACAGGCCGCGACCACCGCGCCTCAAGACATTGCGGGTGGCGCGCTCATTCGCGTCGACGACGTCGAGCTCAAGGGATTCACGGGATCGCGGTCGGTCTATGCGTTGGTGCCCGGTGACGATCCCGGACGCGCCGCCTTCGAGGCCGGGCGCAAGGCGCTCGACCAGCAAAGCGTCCTCGAAGGACTCGCGCACCTCGGCAAGGTGGACAGCGGACTGCTGCGCCACGCCGCGACCGTCGTGGCCGAGCGCTACCGCTCGGCGGCCTGATCCTCGCCGCGATACCGCAACGCGTCCACCAGCAAGGCGAATGCCGGCGTGGCCTGCCGGCGGCTCGGGATAATAAAGGTGGTAGCCCGAGAACGGCTGGCACCAATCGTCGAGCACGCGGATGAGCCTGCCGTCGTCGAGGTAAGGCTGGACCTGATCCTCCGGCAGATACGCGAGACTGAATCCGGCCAGCACCGCGTCGCGTCTTAGCCCGATATTGTTGAACACCAATGGACCTTCGGCGCGAACGTTGATCTCGCGTCCGCGCCTCTCGAACCTCCATACCGAAAGGCCGCCGCGCGTCGGCAGGCGCATATTGATGCATGCGTGGTCGGTCAGGTCCTGCGGCCGCTTTGGCTTCGCATGCTTGGCGAAATAGGACGGTGCACCGACGACAGCCATGCGCAGGTCCGGACCGATGCGCACCGCGATCATGTCCTTCGCCACTTGCTCGCCCAATCGGACGCCCGCGTCGTAGCGTTCCGCGACGATATCGGTCAGGCCGTAATCGACGATGATCTCGACATGGATGTCCGGATATTTGCGCACCAGCTTCGCGACCGCGGGCCAGAGGATCGCTTCCGCCGCATGCTCGCTGGTCGTGATGCGAATGTTTCCGGCAGGCTTCTCGCGAAGCTCGCTCAACCCGGCCAGTTCGGCATCGATCTCGTCAAGCCGGGGTCCGACGGAATGAAGCAGCCGTTCGCCCGCCTGGGTTGGCGAAACATTGCGCGTCGTGCGCGTGAGCAGCCGGATACCCAGCCGCTCTTCGAGGCCGCGTATCGTGTGACTGAGGGCCGATGCCGAAACGCCAAGCTTCGCCGCCGCGTTCGTGAAACTGCGCTGGCGTGCCACGGCGACGAAGGCGGTCAGGTCGTTGAGGTTTTCTCGTGCCATTTGTGAATTATATTCAACACATCATGCATGATTGAGTAGCTAATCGCAAGAATGTGGCCGGGCTAGATATAGCCCATGACACCTCCACCGGAAGAATCGGCACCATCCATCGGCAGGCGCAGGCTGCTTGGAACGATTGCATCGTTGGCGCTCGCCACCGGCACTGCGGCAGGTGACAGCCAGTCGCGTGCCGCGGCGCAATCAAGAGGCTCGCGATTTTTGGTCGCGTATTTCACGCGCACCGGAAACACACGGGTGATCGCGCATCAGATTCGTCGTGCGCTGCAAGCCGACCTCTTCGAGATCGAGCCCGCCGCCGCATATCCGGAGGACTACGAACAAACCGTAGCCCAGGCGGTGCGGGAACGTGACAGCGGCGACCGGCCTCCACTCAAGGCCAAAGTACCGGAGATCCGCGCTTACGAGGCTGTATTCCTCGGCTTTCCCATTTGGGGAGAGACGGCGCCGCCTGTCATCCGATCCTTCCTGTCGCAGCACGATCTTTCCGCAAAAGCGCTCGTGCCGTTCATCACGCACGGCGGCTATGGCGTGGGCCGCAGCATGACGGTCGTGCGAGAGCACGCGCCCCGCGCGTCCGTACTCAATCCGTTCGTGATGGAAGCCGATCAGGAGCGGCGCACGCTCACGCAAGTCTCGCGATGGCTGAGCAGCGTCAACGTTCGCGGCGTAGCGACAGTACCGCGCCTTCAATCACACCGATGGAGAAGCCGCATGGCAAGCAAGCACCGGACACTGACGAGCGCGTTGCTGCTCGTCTCAGCCGGCATCATGGTTTCATCAAACGCGATCGGCAACGAACCGGCGAAGCCTGCGCCGCTGGTGATCCAGGAACAGGGGAGCTTCGCGGTCGGCGGGACGATGACGCAAGCATCCGGCGCTTTCGATCCGATGAAGCCGACCGCGCCCGCGGGCCAGACTTACCGCGGCGATCACGCCTACGCGTTCTACCAAATTCCGCAAAATCCGCGGAAGCTTCCGCTCGTGCTGTGGCACGGCGCGGGGCAATTCTCGAAGACATGGGAGACGACGGCGGACGGGCGCGAGGGCTATCAGAACATCTTTCTGCGCCGCAGCTTTCCCGTCTACGTGATCGATCAGCCACGCCGCGGTGACGCGGGGCGCAGCATGGTCCAGAGCACCATCACGCCGACGCCCGACGAGCAGTTGTGGTTCGGCATGTTCCGGATCGGCCTCTGGCCGAACTACTTCCCGGGCGTTCAGTTCTCGAAGGACCCCGAGGCGCTCAATCAATACTTCCGGTCGATGACGCCGAATACCGGGCCGTTCGATGTCCCGGTGATCACCAGCGCGGTCTCGGCGTTGTTCGACAAGATCGGACCAGGAATTCTCGTCACCCATTCGCAGAGCGGCGGGCCCGGCTGGGTCACGGCGATCAAGAACCGCAACGTGAAGGCGATCGTGGCTTACGAGCCCGGCAGCGGCTTCATCTTTCCCGAGGGCGAGGTCCCGGCGTCAATGCCGAGCGCGATGGGCCCGCTTGAGGGCGCCGCCGTGCCGCTTGCGGACTTCATGCAACTCACGAAGATACCGATCGTCATCTACTACGGCGACAATATCCCCGAGCAGCCCACCGCAAGTCCGACGGAAGACAATTGGCGGGTGCGGCTGGCGATGGCCCGGCTGTGGCGCGATGCCGTCAATCGTCATGGCGGCGATGTGACACTGGTGCATCTGCCGGAGCTTGGCATCCGCGGCAACACGCACTTTCCGTTCTCGGATCTCAACAATGTGCAGATCGCGGACCTGATGTCGGAGTTTCTGAAAAAGAAGAATCTCGATTGATCGTCACAAAGGAAAACACATGAACAAGCGCATTGCTCATTGCCTCGCCGCTATCGCGATGGCGACGGTCGGCGCCTCCACGGCGCTGGCGCAAGGCTCGCCCGCACCGGCACCGGCAGTACCCGCGGCGAATGCACAGCCCTCACGGGCTCAGCAATTGATGGGCGACATCGCGCCGAAGCTGGCGGACCTCACAGACACGGTGCTGTTCGGCGATGTCTGGGCGCGGCCGCAACTGTCGCGGCGGGACCGCAGCCTGGTAACCGTCAGCGCCTTGATCGCCATGAATCGCCCCGACCAGTTGCGTTCGCACCTCGCGCTGGCACGCCAGAATGGCCTCAAGGAAGAAGAATTGGTCGAGGCCATCACCCACCTGGCGTTCTACGCCGGTTGGCCGAACGCCGTCGCCGCCGTGGGAATCGCAAGAGAAGTCTTCGCGAAGAAATGAAGCCCGAGAGGCCCCGCCAATGATCTCACGCCGCCGCATCCTCGCCGCCAGTGGCGGCCTTGCCGCGCTCGCCTCAGACCTCAAACCCGCGGTCGCTCAGGACGCAGGGGGCAGCAAAGACACGATGAGGATCACCCGGGCCAACGCGCAACCGTCCCGAAAAGGACCGGCCGAGAATTTCACCGGCTCGGTCCGCGTCGATACTCCGTTCAGGGCTGCCGAGCCTGCGCGCGCTGGCGGTGCTTTCGTGACGTTCGAGCCCGGAGCACGCACGGCCTGGCATACGCACCCGCTCGGACAAACGCTCATCGTCACGATGGGCTGCGGCTGGGTCCAGGTCGAAGGCGGGCCGAAGGAAGAGATACGGCCGGGCGATGTGGTGTGGTTTCCTCCCGGCGTCAAACATTGGCATGGCGCCACGGCGAACCAGGGAATGACTCACATCGCGATCGCGGAGGCACTCGGCGGCAAGACCGTCGATTGGATGGAAAAGGTGTCCGAAGACCAGTATCAGCGATAATTTCCTGCCTCGATTGAGCCTCGGAGCCGGATTCATCCCGCGCGGCGCTTCGACGCTGGAAAAGACCGACAAGTCTCCGCTAGATTGGCGCTGGGTGACTTGGGGGATGCCGTGCGGCTGTTTCGATGTCTTTTGCTCGCGCTCGCGATTTTGCCGGCCTTCTATCCCACTCAGTCCGTGGCGCAGGACGGCCTCGTTCCGCTGAAGCTGTTCTGGAACGGCACGCGCCAGGACAATTTCACGACGGCCACCGCCGATGGGGAGCGCGACGCGCTGGGCTCCGGCTACGCGTTCTCGCGGATCGAAGCACTCGTCTATTCGTCCCCTCGCCCCGGCACGGTTCCGCTCAAGCTTTTCTACAGCCGCGAACGCGGGGATAATTTCACGACCGCGACGGCCATCGGCGAAAGCCATGCGCGGGCCGCGAACTATGTCTTCGTTCGGAACGAGGGCTACATCTACCCAACGCAGCGGCCCGGCACGGTCCCGCTCAAGCTGTTCTGGAGCGACGAGCGGCGCGACAATTTCACCACCGCGACTGCCATCGGCGAGAGCCATGCGGTCGCCGCCAAGTATCACCCCGGCCGCATCGAGGGGTACGTGTATCCGGCGCCGCCCGCATCCCCGGCGCTGCCGCCCTTGCCGCCGAACGAGCGCGCAAACGCGCAGCCGCCGGCTTCACCGCCTCCCGCGGCGGCCGCATCGCCGATCACGCCGGTCATCGCCGTTACGCCCGCAAGCCCTGCGCCTGCGCCGCAGGGCGCCGCGCCGGCCGGCCGGCGTGTCGCGCTGGTGGTCGGCAACTCAGCCTACGAGTCCGTCGCCAAGCTGACCAATCCGCAGCGCGATGCCGCCGCGGTCGCGGCCGCGCTGCGCGGCGTGGGCTTCCAGTCGGTGACGGTCGCGAACGATCTCACCCGCGAGCGGCTGGTCGCGGCGCTCATCGCCTTCTCGCGCGAGGCCGACAACGCCGAGTGGGGCGTCGTCTACTTCGCCGGGCACGGGATCGAGGTCGGCGGGATCAACTACCTGATCCCGGTCGATGCGCGGCTGCGGAGCGATCGCGACGTGGAACTCGAGGGCGTCTCGCTCAATCAGGTGCTGGGCGCGGTCGAGCGGGCGCGCAAGCTGCGGCTGGTGCTGCTCGATGCCTGCCGCGACAATCCCTTCACCAGCCAGATGCGGCGGACGCTCGGGACACGCTCGGTCGGCCGCGGGCTCGCGTCGGTCGAGCCGGAAGCCGGAACGCTGGTGGTCTACGCCGCGAAGCATGGCGAGACCGCGCTCGATGGCGAGGGGACCAACAGTCCGTTCGCGACGGCGCTGGTGAAAAACCTCCGCACGCCGGGGGTCGAGGTGCGCCGCCTGTTCGATTTCGTGCGCGACGAGGTGCTCGAGACGACGAACCGGCGGCAGCAGCCGTATTCGTACGGCTCGCTGCCGGGCCGCGAGGATTTCTATTTCACCGCGCGGTGACGGCGCCGCGCCGTCAGTAGCGGCGGTAGCCGCCGCCGCTGGAATGGGAACCGCTGGACGACGGTCCGCGTCCGCCATATCCGCCACCCCCGCCGCCAAATCCGCCAATGCCGATGCCGATCCCGAACGGCACCATCGGCATCGGTGAAGCCTGCTGCACCGGTTGCGGCGGCGGCGGGCTGTCGTCGTCGGACTGCGGGGCGCGCTTGGTGCGCTTGGGCGGCGGCTCTTTCTTCGCGTGCTTCTTTTCGATCGACCGCGCGCGCTGCTCGGGCTGGCGCGGCGGTTGCTGCTGCTGTTGTTGCTGCGGCTGCAGCGCGCACGGACACGTATTCGCGACGTTCGGCTGAATGGACCGGTTTTGCGCACGTTCGAGCAGGCGCTGCGCGGTCGCGGCGAGGTCGGTGTCCGAATAAGTGGCGAGGAAGACCTGATAGGACGACGGCGTGTCGGTGATCACCGCCGTGTACCAGGCGACCATCACGCGCCGCCGATCAAGAACCTCACGCACGCGCGAGCTGTTCGGCTGGCTCGGGAAGAGCGACAGGAAAGCCTGATAAGCCTCGACCGTGTCTTCCCGCAGCACCAGTTCATAGGCTTCGCCCGCCGGCCGCCGCTGCAGGTCCCGCTTCCAGGCATCGACCGACCGGCCCGGCGTGCGCGCATTGGCGAGGGGGCCGCCGCTCCCAGAGGTGACCGACGCTTTGGTCGCCGGCACGGAGTCGCTCGACGCCGACGCCAGGGCAAAAGTCGTCCCGCCCGGGAAAAACGAGAAGTCGCTCGTCAGCGAGGAGCTTTCCCACGGCAGCTGCTGCCGGTTGGTCGAATCGTTGACGGCGAATCGCATCCGCTTGAATGCCTGCTCGATCGGCAGGCCCGGCTCCTTGGTCTGAGCGAGGAATGCGGTGGTGTACGGGCTGTGGTTGCCCTCGCCGTCCATCGCTTCGCTGCCGGGCGACGTTGCGTAGGACACGATCGTGCCCGGCGGCGCATCGACGATGGCGAGTCCCTTGCCGGTGACCTTGTTGATCTCCGAGAACGGATTGTTCCGGCAGGCGTCGAGCATGACGATGCGCGACTTCGCCGGCACTGCCGCGAGCGCATTCATCAGGTCGGCGAGCCGCACCGCCTGAAGCGGCACATCGGCCTCGCGAACGATGCCGGCGTCGACCGGCACCAGATAGTTTTCGCCGTCAACCTGCAGACCGTGGCCCGCGTAGAAGACGAGCGCCACCGTGTCCGGCCCCTTGCCGGCGATTGAATCGGCAAACTGGGCGATGGCCTTGCGCAACTCGGTCTGGCCGAGGTCGCGCACCGTCGTCACCTCGAAGCCCGCGGACGTGAGGAAATCGCCCACCGCCCGCGCGTCGTTGGTCGGGTTCGTCAGTGCAGGTACGGTTTGATAGGCCGAATTGCCGATCACAAGCGCGGCGCGCTGTTCGGCGCGCGCGGTGCCCTGTCCGATGCAGATACTGATCGCGAATGCACAGGTAATGCGGAGCCACAGGTGCGACATGGAACCCTCCGTCCGTACCCAGCGTCAATCGCCTATATCACGAAAAATCCGTCCGGCACCACGGGCTTCTTGCCACGTTGCGCGGCAAGAAGCGTCGAAATCACAAGTTGATTCAAAATCGATCAGAGACGCGCTGCGGCCATCAGTTCCGGCGACACGCCAGCCTGCCGCTTGCTCGATATCTCTTCGATTCGCTCCACCGTTGCCTTGAAGCCGGCGTCGACGGCACGCTGCCACGCCTTGAAGGCGAGAAGCCCGACGCTGGTGACGTTCGGAACGATGATAACGTCGCAATGCTTCTTGCGCGCGCTCGCGAGCGCGCCATCACCGATGCTGCCCACACGTACCAGAAGTTCGAGAATATTCAGTTTCACCTGCACGGCCCCGGGCGCTTCGGGCAGCGCATCGGCTCCGACATCGACGCCGAGCACGAATCCCGCACCCGTTTCCCGCATCGTGTCGGCCGGCATGTTGTTCAGGACGCCGCCGTCCACGTGGAAGTGTCCATTGAGTTCCACAGGGGGGTAAATTCCCGGCAGCGCTGCTGACGCCCTCGTCCAGGTTTTCAGGTCGCCCGACCTGTGGACGAACTGATAGCCGGTGCTGAGATTGGTCGAGATGCAAGCGTACGGCGTCGGAATATCCTCAATTTGAACGTCGCCGAACCAGTCCAGGAGAGACCTGCGCAGATGGCGCCCGCTCAGGATCGACCACCGTGGAAAGGTAAGGTCTCGCAGCGGGTGGACCTTCACGAACTTTTCCATCCGCACCTGCATGTAGTCGCGTTCCCACTGAAGCGCGATTCCGGCACCGATGATGGCGCCGATGCTGGTGCCGCAAACAACGTCGATATCGATTCCGTGATCCATCAAGGCGTACGCCACACCGAGATGCGCAATTCCCCGGGCCCCGCCGCCGGACAGAACCAGACCGAAGCCGTTGCCGGTCAGCAGCCGCGCGATGCGCCCGACGTTCTTGGCGTCACGCACATGGAAATGCCGCGACGCGCCGGCCGAGCTGATCCACCCGGCCGTGCCGTGAGGCTGACGAACATCCGCCGGCCAGTCGAGGACCAGGATGATCGGAATGTCGGGACCGATGCCGAGTTCCCTCTTCGGCAGCGGCTGCGGCGGCGTCCCGCCGCGCGCGCACACGAGAACCGCGTCGGCCTGACGGATGCAGCAATTCGTCCATGACGAGCTGCCCTTGTCGGTCAGATAGACGACGTACTTGTGCGCCATCTCGATCTGATTGAGGTCGGCCGAGGTCATGCCCCGCCCGGTCTCATGGGTCATCAGGTACGCGTTGCCATAAACCGCAAGCGCGTCCCTGAACCGTTCGGCGAACTGCCGTGCGTTGACCTCGTCTCCGAGCCACGTCACGGCGAACGTCGACGGCTGAAACGTCGGCAGCGTGCCGTCCTGCGCGCGCGCCATCCGGTCGACAACGGTTTTGCAGATCGACATCAGGATGCTCGGATCGCGCGCCGCGATCTGCTCGATGTCGCTCCACTGGATCTCCAGGATCTCGGACGATCGCAGCGCCCGCACGCTCGCGGTGCGCGGCTGGCCTGTGATGCAGCCCATTTCGCCGACCACCTCGCCCGCGCCGAGCCGGCTGATGATGCGGTCGGCGCCGCCATCGGCGGACTTCATCTCGACCGCAAGCAATCCGCTCACGACGATGAAGACCGTGTCGGACGGGTCGCCCTTGCGGAACAGAACATTGCCGCCGGGAATCGACTGCCACCGGGCAGCGCCCGCGAGAAGTTCCGCGAACTCCGGTCCACTCACCAGATCGGGCGTCAGGCGCCGGAGCGTCGCGACGATATGCTCTCGCAGTAAATCAGGCGCCTGCATTCACATGCCCCCAGGATCGCCTTGGCCGAGCCCTTGCGCCCCGAGATCGAAGTTCAGCCTCTTGCTCATCCCAAGCTCATCACTCGACCACGCGTAGAGACGGTGCCGTCACGCGACGACCGGCCGCCGGAACCGGACCCCTGCTGGTTTCAGCCCGGCGTCCCGGCACGATTACAGCCAGTATAAGGCGATTGAACATGGCCGGAACGCAAGTGCAAAAGTTTCGCCGGCCGTATCGAAGCACCCTCCTGTGACGGTTGTGCAATAGAGGGCAAGTCCGGCGCATACGCCGCGCGGCCCGTTGGTTGCGAACCGGCCGGTGTTATGGTTCGCTCACAGCACCCAAGTGCGCGCGCCTCGATAGCGGCAAGTCGATCCGATGGCGCTCGTTCTGTCTTGGCTTTGGAGGGCACGGCGCACATGGCCAGACGCGGAAGACGCCGCATTATTGTTGCTGGCGTGATTGTTGTTGCCCTTGCCGCCATCGGCTTCGTGGTCGCCTTGGGACCGCGCGCAGGCCACGTGCTGGACGAAGCAAGGGTGGCGGGCCGCAACGCCGCAAGCTTTCCTGCGGCGACCGAAAATTACTTTCGTGAGATGGATGGAGGAATTGCGCTCACCGACGAAGAGGTGAAGGGGCGCAACATGTGGATTCTCTGGACCGGCGGCAACGACCGGTTCTGGGACAAGTTCATCGAGTTCACCTTCGGCAACTTCGATCTCGTGAAAGTCCTCTCATCGTATCCGGGCCTGAAATACAGCCGCGACAACCGCTGGGATTATTTCGGGCTGATCAACGAGCCGTGCTTCGCCAAGGCCACCGGTCCTGACGCCGGCAAGTTCGGCTTGTGGCTCGATCGCCGCGAGACCGGCTGCGCGCCCGATCCGTTCGAAAACGAGCAAAAGTATCCCGGCGTGAAGGTCGGCGCACGCGGAAGCACCGTACCGACCGGCTCCTACTACGGCGCGGCCTCCGGCATCGTCGGCCTGCGCCTGTTTCCCAATCCGGAGTTCGACGAGGCGGCGAAGAAGGCGTGGGACCCGGTGCGCTACTACACCGACCCAAACTACTACAACGACAAGCACCTGGTGCGCCCCTATCGCGTCGGCATGTCCTGCGGTTTCTGCCACGTTGGGCCGAACCCGTTGAACCCACCGGCCAATCCGGAGCGTCCGAAGTGGGAAAACCTCTCGTCGCTTGTCGGGGCGCAATATTTTTGGGTGGACCGGATCTTCAACTATCAGGCTGATCCGAAGAACTTTGTCTTCCAGCTGATCCACACTGCGCGGCCGGGCGCACTCGACACCTCGCTGGTGTCGACGGACTACATCAACAATCCGCGCACGATGAATGCGATCTACGAGGTGCCGGCGCGCATGAAGATGGCGCTCGACCTCGGAAAGCATCAGCTCACCGACGGCCAGCTCGACAACAAGCAATTCAATGACTATGCGCCGAACGGCCCGCTCGCGGCGCACTTCAAGAACGGCACCGCCTGGGTGCCGCACGTGCAGAAGGACGCGTCGGATTCGGTCGGCGCGCTCGGCGCACTCAACCGCGTCTACCTCAACATCGGCCTGTTCAGCGAGGAATGGCTGCTGCACTTCAATCCGATCGCGGGCGGCAAGCCGATCTCGCCGATACGGATCAAGGACGCGCAGAAGAATTCATCCTACTGGCAAGCGACCGAGAACCAGACGCCGGCGATGGCCGCGTTCCTGATGAAAGCCGGCGATCCGCATCGTCTCGAGGACGCGCCCGGCGGCACGCCCTACCTCACCGACGCGCCCGATATCGTCGACCGCGGCAAGGTCGTGTTCGCCGAGACATGCGCGCGCTGCCACTCCAGCAAGTATCCGCCGATACCGCCAGCAGCCACCCCGATGCCTGCACGGCGTCGAACTATCTGGATTGCTGGAACAAGTACTGGGCCTGGACGAAGACACCCGACTTCAAGAGCAAGATGACGGCGATCGTCCAGAAGCCGGATTTTGTCAGGGGCAATTTCCTCTCCAACGAGATGCGCGTGCCGACGAGCCTGCTGCAGACGAATCTGTGCAGCCCGCTCGCCACCAACGCGATCGCCAACAATATCTGGGATGAATTCTCCTCGGCGAGCTACAAGGCGCTTCCTACCGTCGGCGAATTGACCGTCACCGATCCGGTCACCGGCAAGCCGACGAAATACGCGATGCCCGCCGGCGGGCGTGGCTACTCGCGGCCCGCATCGCTGGTCTCGCTCTGGGCAACGGCGCCCTACCTGCTCAACAATTCGCTCGGCCGATTTCGAAGCCGCACCGTCGGTCGATGCGCGCATGCGATCGTTCGACGATTCCATCCGCCAGCTTCTGTGGCCCGAGAAGCGCGAGATGGATTCGAAATTCGGCGCAGCCGCGAATGGCCTGATCGACCGCCTGCCCGAGACGGCCTATCTCGCCGTGCCGGCCGGACACTTGCCCGGTCCGCTCAAGCCGATGCTTCCCGCGCTGGCGTGGGCCCTGCCCGCGATCTTCGTGAACGGCACCGAACGCGTCGCGTTCACCGGCGCCACCACGCAGGGAAGCGCGGCGATCACGAACGTGAGCACGGATTCACTGCTCACGACATTCAGCGCGGGAGCCGCGGTGTCCGGCCCGGGGATTCCGGGCGGCGCGCGCGTCGTCGTGTTCGACGCCGCAACCAAGACCCTGACGATCGACAAGCCCGCGACTGCGACGGCTCCGGGCGCGGCGCTTGCGACCGATGCTCCCGACACCGGCGTGAAGGTTGGCCCGATTCCGGCCGGCACCCCGCTCTCGCTGTTCCTGGGTGTCGAATTGGCGCCGGAAACCGGCGGCGTGTTCCCGACGATCCTCCACGATCTCGGTCTCGCATGGAAACTGATCGGACTGCCGGGCACACTGCGCGACATCGGCAAGGAAACCGATGCCGAAGAAGCGCGAGGCGCTCGCGAACGACTTCCAGTCCAAGCTCTATTCGGAAAACAAGTGCCCCGACCTCGTGGTCAACCGCGGACACTATTTCGGCACCGACAAACTCGGCGAAGAGCCGGGCCTGAGCGATACCGACAAGGAAGCGCTGATCGCGTTCCTCAAGACGTTCTGAGCGGCACGCGACTACGACCACGTGGGCGCAACGAAATGCGCCAGCCGCTTGATGTTGAGCAGATTGTGGTAGGACACGTTTTCGGTGGTCGAGTTGCCGCCGTAGGTTCCGCACCCGAGCGTGAACGACGGGACGAGCCCGGTCGTTGCGCCGCTGATTCCCTGCGCGCCCGGCGAATTGACCAGAACGCGGCCCGCCGGCATTGCGATTCCGAAGCGCTCGGCGAGTGACCGCGAAGCCGTGTGGATGATTGCCGTGTGGCCCGCGCCTTCGTGCCTCAGCAAGCTTGAGGCATGATCGCAAAGCCTTCGTCGTCGTCACGGGCGCGTAACAGCGAGACGAGCGGCGCAAGCTTTTCGGCGACGAGCGGCGACATGCGCTCCAGATGTTCAGGCGTCGCCGGCGCGACGATCAGCTTGATCGGATAAGGCCGCTGAAATCCGATCGTCGCCGCGATCGTTGCGGCGAGCTGCCCGACAAGGCGCGGATCGACGTGATCCTTGCCCGGCCGGATCACGGCGGCTTCGAGCTTGGCGACCTCCTCGACGCTCAGTACCGCCGCACCGCTGCGTTCGAGCGCGGCGGCGAGCTTCTCATAGAGGCTCTCGTGAACCACGAGATTGTGCTCGGCGCCGCAGATCAGTCCGTTGTCGTAGGACTTGCTCATCACGATGCTGGCCGCGGCCTTTTCGACGTCGGCATCCGCCGCGATATAGACCGGCACGTTGCCGGGACCGGCGCCCAGCGCGGGCTTGCCGGAACTGTACGCGGCGCGGACCATTCCGGGGCCACCGGTCGCGAGGATGAGCGACACGCCGGGATGGCGCATGTATTTCACTGTTTTGCCGCGGTTCGAGCGGCTGCGCACCCATTGAACGATGTCGGCGGGCGCGCCGCCTTTATCGAGCGTTTCGACGATCAGCTCGCAGGCGGAGTTGCCGACCTGCATGCACGACCTGTTGAAGCTGAGGATGAGCGCGCATCGCGCTTTGATCGCGATCAGCACCTTGAAGATGATTGTCGCCACCGGATTGGTCACGGGACGAGGCCGAAAACAACGCCGGCCGGCCCCGCGATCTGCGTGACCTGTCGTGATGCATCGACATCGACGATGCCGGTGCCGGGCTTCCCGGCAATTGAACGGAAAACACCAAGGCTTGCGTGAACATTCTTGAGGGTCTTGTCAGGGACGTTGCCAAGCCGCGTTTCGCTGACCGTCGCAGCGGCGAGCTGTTGGGCGTTGGCGGCAATCACTTTGGCGACGGATTCAAGAAGCGCGTCGATCCGCTGTTCGGACCAGCCCGCCAGCTCTTCCTGCGCCTTGCCGGCTTTCGCAACCGTCTCGTCGATCTCCCCATCCGACTTGTCGGCGATGATGAATTCGGCAAGCCGCTCGTTCGTCTGGCGCAGTTTCAGCGCCGCATCGCGCGCCAGCGCCCGGATCACGTTATTGCCGATCTTCGGATGCTGATCGCAGAGTCCGAGAATAGATTCGGTCGGAAGATGCGCCGCCGTCAGTTCCGTCTCGGCATATGCGGTCACGGAACGCGGCAAGCCGTCCAGCAGCGCCAGTTCACCGAGGATGGTGCCCGGACCGATAAACCCGAGCACGCTCTCTGTATCGACATGCCGCTCGCGCTCGAGTTCAAGCCGGACGTCACCTGACTCGATGATGTAGCAGCCGTCGCCCGCATCGCCCGCACGAAAGATGCACGCGCCGGCCGCGAAGCGAACTGGCCGAAGCTTCTCTATGACGATTTTTTGCTCTTCGGTGGAGAGCGTATCCAGCGGCGGCGGCAGAATCATGAGCCCCATCCATTTGCGCGATCGCACAGCGTGCGGATCGGCAGTCGTTCACTTGACGCCGTGCTTGTGCATCCAGTTCGTGAAGGTCTGATAGTTCGGCAGTCCGACAAGTTCGGCGGCTTTCGACTTGTTTCCATTTGCGGCCGTCAGCGCTGCCGCGAGATAGTGCCGCGCCACCTGGTTGATCAACCCCTTGATATCGACACCCGCTTCTATCGGCCTGCCCATGACAGCCTCCGACGCGAGGGACGCCGTGGGGATCACGAGAAGAGCTTCTTCGATGTCGGCCTTTTCAATCGTTGGTCCGGAAGCCCACACAGCCGCACGCCGCAAGGTATTCTGCAGTTCGCGAACATTGCCTGGCCAGGAGTGTCGCAGCAGCAGATTTCTTGCGGCAACAGATAACCGCCTTTTAGCATATTCGGGTTCGGATTCGCTTTCCACGTTGATGCGCCCGAGCAGCCCGTCGATGAGCGGGCCGAGATCGCCGCTCCGGTTCCTGAGCGGCGGCAAGCCGAGGACAAGGACGGCAAGCCGGAAGAACAGATCCTCGCGAAACCGGCCATTTGCGACTTCGGCGATGAGATTCCGGTTGGTCGCCGCAATGATGCGTACGTCGATTTTCCGCGAACGGGTCGCTCCGACGCGCGTGATCTCCTGCTCCTGCAGGACACGCAGCAGTTTGACCTGCGCGGCCAGCGGCAGTTCTCCGACCTCATCGAGAAAAAGCGTGCCGCCATCGGCGCTTTCGAAATAGCCGACCTTGGCCTGATGGGCGCCGCTGAACGCTCCTTTTTCGTGTCCGAATAACTCGGACTCGATCAATTCCGAAGGAATTGCACCGCAGTTCATGACGAGCATCGGCTTGCCCGCTCGCGGGCTAGCCGCATGGATCGCGCGGGCGAGCAATTCCTTGCCGGTTCCGGACTCCCCCTCGATCAGGACCGGCACGGAGCGCAACGCGGCCTTTCGCGCGCGGTCAACGACACGATGCATGGTGGCCGAGCGATAGATGATATCGCCGAAGCGCGCGGCCTCCGGCGCCGCGCCTTCGCTCAAGTCCCCGAGCCGGGAGTCGGCGCCGCGCCAAGCACCGGTGATCAGTTCGGCGGCGAGATCGAACGGCACCGTCACGCTGCGCAGGCCGTGCTCGCGCGAGGTCTCGATCAAGTCCGCGCCGTAACGTGTCTTCGCGAGGATGATCCAGATCGCCGCCATCGCGGGCGTACCGGGACTGAGGTGGAATGTTATTCGCGGACGCGGTGACGCACTTTCGAGATAGCGGTCGAGCACCGAGGTCGCCGCCTTGTGGATATCGCCGAAATCAGTCGGCCCCGACAGCCGCACCCTTTCGATGCGGATCGCCGTCTTCGTCCGCGCCCTGAGCCAGGCGGCGAAGCGTTCGACCCGCGCCGGGCTCTGATCCGCGAGCAGGAGCGCCTCGTCGAACTTGCGTCTGGCAAGCGCCGCGGCGACCGGCCCCTCATCGGCCGGATCAGACTTTTCAGCTGCCAGCAGGTCTGCGGTGCCGATCCATGACGTCAGCAGCTTCATCGTGACGTTCTACAATATTTTTTGCGGTTAGACAAAAATTCTTGTGCCGACCGCGCTCGGGCGGATCATGTCGCCCGCAAACGTCGCGCCTTCCGGCTGGCACGCCGCTTGCCAATGGCAGCGGCTTATTTCCAGCACAGGGAGATCCGTCATGAACCGCGTTGCCGCCGCCCGTTACATCGCCGAAATCGCCACCGAGCTTACGCGCATCGCGCAGGCCGCCCGTCTCAACGATCTCGCCACCATTTTGCGTATGGCGGTGCAGGAGGCCGCCGGGGTGCGGCCGCCGGAGACAGGCTAGCGTCATGGCGCAGGCGTGGACACCGCACTTGCCGCCGCCCGCCCGATGCGGCAAGAACAGACGTGCGGGCGCCCGGCGCGCGCCCGACAGGGACGCATCGCATGCTGACAGGGGAATTGCGCAACCAGATCGACGGCATCTGGAACGATTTCTGGTCGGGCGGGCTCGCAAACCCGCTGCAGGTGATCGAGCAGATCACCTATCTCATTTTCATCAAGCGCCTCGACGAGATGCAGGAACTGGAGGAGCGCAAGGCGACCACGCTCGGCACGCCAATGGAGCGGCGCATCTTCCCCGAAGGCAAGGACGAGCGCGGCGAGCACTACGAGAACCTGCGCTGGTCGAAGTTCAAGAATTTCGAGCCGCGCGAGATGTTCCGCATCGTCGACGAGCACGTCTTCCCGTTCCTGCGCACGCTGGGCGGTGACGGTTCGGCCTATGCGCGCCACATGCGCGACGCGCGGTTCCAGATGCCGAGCCCCGCCCTCCTCGCCAAGGTGGTCGACAAGCTCGACAAGCTCGACATGGGCAGCCGCGACACCAAGGGCGACGTCTACGAATACATGCTCGGCAAGATCGCCTCCGCCGGCCAGAACGGCCAGTTCCGCACGCCGCGGCACATCATCGCCGCGATGGTCGAACTGATGCAGCCGACGCCCGAGGACGACGATCTGCGATCCGGCGGTCGGCACCTGCGGCTTCCTGGTCGCGGCGAGCGAATATCTGCGCGCGCATCATCCGGGTCTGTTCCGCGACGACCGCCTGCGGCGGCATTTCCACGAGAGCCTGTTCAACGGCTTCGACTTCGACCCGACGATGCTGCGCATCGGCGCGATGAACATGGCGCTGCACGGCATCGAGGGCGCGAACGTCGCCTATCGCGACAGCCTCGCGGAGGACCACGCCGAGGATGCCGGGCGCTATTCGCTGGTGCTGGCCAATCCGCCTTTCGCGGGCGCGCTCGACACCGACGTCGACCGCGAAGGATTTGCAGCGCATCGTCAAGACCAAGAAGACCGAACTTACTGTTCGTCGCGCTGTTCCTGCGGCTGCTGAAGATCGGCGGACGCGCGGCCGTGATCGTGCCGGACGGCGTGCTGTTCGGCTCGTCGAAGGCGCACAAGGATCTGCGCCGCCTGCTGGTGGAGGAGAACAAGCTCGACGCGGTGATCAAGCTGCCGTCGGGCGTGTTCCGGCCCTATGCGGGCGTTTCGACCGCGATCCTGGTGTTCACCCGCACCGGCGTCGGCGGCACGGATCATGTGTGGTTCTATGACGTGCAGGCGGACGGCTGGTCGCTCGACGACAAGCGCTCAGCCGCTGCTCGCCGAGGACAAGCTCGGGCCGCGGCCGGAGGCGGCGTTGAGCGAGGCCGAGGCGGCGAAGAACAACCTGCCCGATCTGGTGAAGCGCTGGCGCGAGCGCGACGGCGCGGAGCGCGAGCGCCCGCGCACAGCGCAAAGCTTCTGCGTGCCGAAGGCCGACATTGCGGCGGCGGGCTACGACCTCTCGCTCAATCGCTACCGGGAGGTCGAGCACGAGGAGGTCGACACACGAAAGCCCGGCGGCGATCCTCGCCGATCTGCGGCGGATCGAGGCGGAGATCGCGGAGGGGATGAAGCGAGCTTGAGGAGATGGTGGGGTGAGTTGGCCGATCGTACCGTTGGGCGAGTTCTGACAATCTGCTCAAGTCAGCATCCTACGCTTTCAGGCTCCGACTATTTGATTGCAAGACGGTGATATCCCGTATTACAGCGCTAACGGTAGAAATCGGCTTCTTTCGAATATATTCACTGCATCAACGAACCCGTTATCTTGATCTGGTTCGTCGGGAGCGATCGTGTGGGACCGTGCACATCAGCCGACCTCGTTCGTACGCAAATGGCAACGCCATGGCGCATTGATGGCCTCGATCGAAAGTCGAGTGGAACGGAGCGTATTTGACAATTCTGGCTTGAGAAACGTGGCTTCGAGTGACGTCAGTCACCGGCAGTTCTCAGCCGCAGATCACGCGGGGAAATATCGATCAGAGTAGGCGTTCCCCTACCTCCCCTCGACGAGCAGCGGCGGATCGCGGCGATCCTCGATCAGACCGACGACCTGCGTCGCAAGCGCGCAGCAGGTGTTGGATCGGGCCGCGACATCGACCGACGCAATTCTCCTCGACGTATTCGGGGACCCAATCGAAAACGAACGCGGCGTTTCCCAACAAAGCCGCTTCGGCAGCTAGTCGATCAGAAGCGGCGGAATTAGTTACGGCGTAGTTCAGCGAGGGGAGGACCAGGAAAAAGGCATCCCGATAATACGCATCTCAGATGTTATTGAGGGCGAAATCGACGTTCGCAGAGATCTAAAGATGACGAGGCCAGATGATCGCGGCCAAATTCAAGCGCACCGCGCTCGTTCGGACGGCGAAATCGTCGATCTCAATTCGGGGAACAATCGGGCGCTGCGCGATCGTCCCCAAAAAACTAATTGGTGGCAACGTCTCCAGAGAGATACGCAGTTATTCCGACAACCTCTCCGGAATTCAACGAATTCTATATTGCTCTGCTACGGTCCTCACCCGTGCAGGCGCGCCTCACGCGAGACGTGAAGGCGGGATTGCGCAGCGTGGAATCAATCTTGAAGGATCTTTGGGAGTTGCCGGTAATCCAGCCATGACAAAAAGGAACTCTCTATTTTCATGGAAGGGCTTCTTGGCCGTGACCGACCTGCTCAACCAGCACCGCGCCCATCGCGCCACAGCTCGACGCGCTGTTCGCCTCGCTCCAGCATCGCGCGTTCCGGGGCGAGCTGTGATACAACCGCCGCTCGATTGATCGCAGCGGACCCGCCGATGTCGCAATTCGCCTTCCTGCAAGCCGAATTTCCCGACATCTTCGGCCATGCGGCGAAAGCCGAGAACCTCGCACACACCGACGCGCGCGCCGCCGCGTTCTATTGCCGGCTGGCGCTGGAGACCGCCGTCAACTGGCTGTATCGCCACGATCGCACGCTGAAGAACCCCTACGATCCGACGCTCGCCGCGCATCTCGCCGAGCCGAGCTTCCA
This sequence comes from uncultured Alphaproteobacteria bacterium, assembly GCA_963828625.1. Classification (GTDB taxonomy): domain Bacteria; phylum Pseudomonadota; class Alphaproteobacteria; order Rhizobiales; family Xanthobacteraceae; genus PALSA-894. Next base: position 27,848 of record CAWHEX010000002.1, read on the forward strand.
GTCGCTGGTCGGCCGCACGACTTTCCGTCAAATGCCGCTTCGTGAAGGACACCGGCAACGCGGCGGCGCACGGCAAGAACGTCTCGACCATGGAGGCCGCGACCGCGCTGCGCGAATTCTTCCATGTCGCCTACTGGGTTGCGCGCACCTATGGGCGCGGCGCCAAGCCCGCGCCGGACGCGGCCTTCAGCGTCGCGGCGCTGCCGCGGCTCGCGCAGGTGCCGGCGGCGACGCTGGCGCAATTGCAGGAGATCGGCCGGCGCTTCAAGGAGACGGTCGCGGCGCGCGAGGCCGCCGAAGCCGCGCGGCAGCAGAGCGAGGACGGCCGCGCCGCGCTCGAAGCCGAGATCAAGGCGCTGCAGGGCGAGATCGCCGCCATCAAGGCGGCGAACCAGGCCGCCGCCGACCCGCACGACTACGCGAGGCGGAAACCCGCGACCTCTTCATCGACACGCTGCTGCGCGAGGCGGGCTTCGATCCGCAATCGCCCGACACCGCCGAGGTACGCGTCACCGGTATGCCGAACGCGCCGGGCGAAGGCTTCGTCGATTACGTGCTGCGCGGCGACGACGGCAAGCCGCTCGCGACTGGTGGAGGCGAAGCGCACCCGCAAGGACCCGCGTATCGGCCAGCAGCAGGCGAAGCTCTATGCCGACTGCCTCGAGGCGCAATACGGCCAGCGGCCGGTCATTTTCTACACCAACGGCTACGATCACTGGATCTGGGACGACACGCGCCATCCGCCCCGGCCGATCCAGGGATTCCTGCACGAAGGACGAACTCGCGCTGCTGATCCAGCGCCGCGCGACGCGCAAGGCACTCGCGCCGGAGGACGTCGATCGCGAAGATCGTCGAACGCTTCTATCAGCATCGTGCGATCCGCCGCGTGGCGGAAGCCTTCGAGCGCGACGGGCAGCGCAAGGCGCTGGTCGTGATGGCGACCGGCGCGGGCAAGACCCGCACCGTGATCGCGCTTGCCGACCTGCTGATGCGCGCGAACTGGGCAAAGCGCGTGCTGTTCCTCGCCGACCGCACCGCGCTGGTGCGGCAGGCGGCGAATGCCTTCAAGAAGCACCTGCCGGGCGCCGCGACCGTGAACCTGCTGACCGACAAGCATCAGGAGGGCCGTGTCTACGTCTCGACCTATCCGACCATGATGGGACTGATCAACGAGGCGGGCACGGATGAACGCCGCTTCGGCGTCGGGCATTTCGACCTGATCGTGATCGATGAGGCGCACCGCTCGGTCTATCGCAAATACAAGGCGATCTTCGAATATTTCGACAGCTTGCTGGTGGGCCTGACCGCGACGCCGAAGGGCGAGGTCGATCGCGACACGTATCGCCTGTTCGATCTGCAGACCGGCGTCCCGACCGACGCCTATGGGCTGGATGAGGCCGTGAAGGACGGCTTCCTCGTGCCGCCACGGGCGGTGTCGCTGACGACGGAATTTCCTCGAACGCGGCATCCGCTACGACGCTGCTCACCGACGAAGAGAAGGAGAAGTGGGATGCGCTGGAATGGGACGAGGACGGCACCGTGCCGGGCGCGGTCGACGCGCCTGCGCTGAACAAGTGGCTGTTCAACGCCGATACGGTCGATCGCGTGCTGCGAGCACCTGATGACCGACGGCCTGAAGGTTGAGGATGGCGACCGGATCGGCAAGACGATCATCTTTGCCAAGAACCACGACCACGCGGCCTTCATCGCGTCACGCTTCGACGCCAACTATCCGCATCTCGCCGGCGCACTTCGCGCGCGTGATCGATTTACCAGACGACCTACGCGCAGTCGCTGATCGACGACTTTTCGGACGCCGGACAAGGCACCGCATATCGCGATCTCGGTCGACATGCTCGACACCGGCATCGACATTCCCGAGGTCGTCAATCTCGTCTTCTTCAAGCCGGTCCGCTCGAAGACCAAGTTCTGGCAGATGATCGGCCGCGGCACGCGGCTCTGCCCCAACCTGTTCGGGCCGGGCCGCGACAAGGAATGCTTCTGTCATCTTCGACTGGTGCCGGAATTTCGAGTTCTTCAATCAGAACCCGGAGGTGACGGAAGGCGCGGGCGGCGAGTTCGCTTGCGAAGCGGTTGTTTGCCGCCCGTGTCGAGCTGGTCGGCGAACTCGATGGCAAGGAGCGCGAGCCTCCCGGGGGCCTATGTCCCCGCACCCACTCCGGTCGGTCCATGTCGGCGAAGCCGGCTCCGAGCCCGACCGGGTCGCGCGGATCAAGGATGCGCGGGATCGGCTGGCGGCCGACCTGCGAAGTGAAGTTTCCGGCATGAGCATCGACAATTTTCTTGTCCGGCCGCACCGCCGTTACGTGGAGAAGTATCGGCAACGCCGCGGTGTGGGCGCGTATCGACGCCGATGCGCAGCACGAGCTGATCGAGCATGTCGCAGGGCTGCCTTCAGCCATCGTGGACGACGATCTCGTCGGCCAAGCAGTTCGACCTTGTCGTGTTCAGGACAGAGCTGGCCTTTCTGCGCGCGGATCCCGCCTTTCGCGGCCTGACGCAACAGGATCACCGAGATCGCCTCGCTGCTGGAAGGCGCTCGCCAATGTGCCGATGGTCGCGGCGGAATTGGCGCTGATCCACGAAGTTCAGAGAGACGATTTCTGGCAGGACATCACGCTGCCGATGCTGGAAACAGTCCGCCGACGGCTGCGCGCGCTCGTCAAACTGATCGACTACAAGAAGCGACCGCTCGTCTATTCCGATTTCGAGGACCGTGCCGGCGCGGCATCCTCGATTGCGCTGCCGGGTATTGCCGTCGGTACCGACATGGAAGCTTTCCGTCGCAAGGCGCGCCTTTTCCTGAAGCCGCATGAGAATCACATCGCGGTCATCAAGCTGCGGCGCAATGAACCGCTGACGGCCGACTGATCTGGCGGAGCTCGAGCGCGTCTTCAGGGAAGCCGGCGTCGATGATGCTTCACTTGGCGCGTTGCAGGCCGATGGGGGCATCGCCGTTGTGCGCTCGCTGGTCGGGCTCGATCGCGAAGCCGCCGGGCGGGCGTTTACCGATTTCTGGAAGGACGCATCCCTACGGCGGATCAATTGGAATTTCTCGATCTCATCATCGACCATCTGACCGCGCGCGGCGTGATGGATCCGAGGCTGCTCTACGAGAGCCCCTTCATCGATTTCGATACGAAGGGCGTCGAGGGCGTGTTCGACCAACCCGATGTGACGCGGCTGGTGCGCGTGCTTCGTGACTTCGAGCCACGAAATGCCGCGTGAGCCAGAGCTCGTCGTGAGCTCCGAGCGGGACGCGATCAGACAACCCGGAGGCCGTTGAGCCCCCGAGAAAAGGTTGAAGATCAATTGATCTCGGCCGCGCCGCTGATCAGCGTCGAGAGCTTCGAGGTCTCGCGCGTGTACGGCACGACGACGTTGGCGTAGGTCCGCTGCGACTCCAGCACCTTCTTGAAGAACGGATCCTTCGCCTCAAGGTTGGCGAGCACCTTCTTCGCCGACTTGATGAAGGCCGGCGCGTAGTCCGCCGGTGCGTCGAAGATCGTCACACCCTTCGCCTTGATCTCCTTCAGCGCCTTGGCGTTCTCGTGCGCGAAGTAGAGCATCGCATCGAACAGCGACGTGGTGAGCGCAGTCTCGACGATCGCCTGCAGGTCGGGCGGAAGCGAACGCCACTTCGCGCCGTTGAACATCACGTCGGCAATGTCGATCGCCTGATGCAAGCCCTGGATCGAGTAGAACTTGAACACGTCGTGCAGGCCGAGCGGCAGGTCGTTTGCGGGATTGATCCACTCGACGCCGTCGATGATGCCGCGCTCGGCAGCCGGAATCAGCTCCTGCCCGGCGAGGTTCATTGGCACGCCGCCCATGTCCTTCAGCACGTCGCTCGGCAGGCCGGAGGAAATCCGGAAGCGCAGCTTGGTGAACTCCGCCACCGACGTGATCGGCTTCTTGAACCAGCCGAAACATTCCGGTCCATCCGGCGCATACATGAAGGGCATCACGTCGGCGCGCAGCATCTTCTGGTAATACTCGACATAGAGCTCGCGCCCGCCGCCGCGCATGTACCAGCCGAGCTGCCCCATCTGATCGAGGCCGCTGCCGGAGCCGCCAAGCGGCGCGCTGAACAGGCCGCCGGCCGGATGCTTGCCGGTCGCGTAGTGCGTCCACCATTGGCCCGAGTCGATGACGCCCTTGTTGACTGCGTCGAGGATTTCGAACGGGTTGACGATTGCGCCGCTGGTCAGGATCTCGATCTGCAGGCGCCCGCCCGACATCTTGTTGACGTTCGACGCGAAATTGTTGAGCAGCGTCATGTGCGGCGTGCCCGCCGGGTTCGCGCTCTGCATCTTCCAGCGGAACTGCGGGGCCTGCGCCTTCACCTCGACCGAAGCCACTGTGGTGGCGGCAGCAGCGATGCCGGCTCCCTTGATGAATTCTCGACGTTTCATGGCGTCCTCCTTGGGTCTTTGTTTTCAGCTTATCGCGTTCCGAACATCATGTTCGGCAGAACCAGAATGATTTGCGGATAGAAATAGAGAACGAGCACCGCGATCCATTGCAGCCCCATGAAGGGAAGCATGCCGCTGTAGATTTCCGACGAGCTCCCACTGCGGCATGACGCCCTTGAGATAGTAGGCGGAGAGCGCCACGGGTGGCGAAAGCCAGCAGGTTTGCAGCGTGACCGCGAGCAAGATGCTGAACCAAACCATGTCGACCTTCATGGCGATCAGGATCGGCAGGAAAATCGGAACGATGATGACGACGATCGGCACCCATTCAAGCGGCCAGCCGAGCACGAAGCAGAGCAGCAGGATCGCAATGATCAGCAGGCCCGGGTGGATGTCCCAGGCGAGCATCGCCTTCGCGATGAAGGTTGGTGTGCCGAGCGCCGAGAACACCGAGCCCATGAAGGTCGAAGCCACCAGCAGCACCATCACCATGCTGGAGGTCTGCACGGTGCGGAACGTCGCGTCCTTGACCATTGGCCAGGTGAGCTGCCCATGCGCCGCGGTAACGAGCAGCGCGCCGACGCAGCCGATCGCCGCGCCTTCGGTCGGCGTTGCCCAGCCAGTGATGATCGAGCCGAGCGTCGCCACGATGAGCGCGGCCGGCGGTATCAGCCCGAAGAAGAACTCGCGCATCACATAGATCTTGCTGACGTTGAGTTCTTCGTCCGACAGCGGCGGGCCGAGCTTCGGATCGCGCCAGACGCGCACGATCGTATAGCCCGCGTACAGACTGGCGAGCAGGATGCCAGGCAGCAGGGCGCCGGCATAAAGGCGCGCGACTGAAACCTGAAGCACCGGCCCCATGACCACCAGCATGACACTCGGCGGAATCAGGATGCCGAGCGTGCCGCCGGCGCAGATCGTGCCGGCGCAGAGCGCGGTATCGTAGCGCGATTTCAGCATCACCGGCGCCGCCATCAAGCGCGATGATGGTCACCGAGGCGCCGACGATGCCGGTCGCCGCCGCAAACAGCGTCGCGGTGAAGATGGTCGCGAGATAGAGCGAGCCATGGACTCGCCCGAACAGCAGTTGCACCGCATGGAACAGCCGCTTCATCAGCCCCGCGCTTTCCAGCACGTAGCCCATGAAGGTGAACATCGCGACCGCCGCCAGCACCGTGTCCATCATGGTGCTGAACGTCTGGTAGGTCATCAGATAGAAGACGCGATCGCCGAGCCCGAGATAGCCGAAGGCCATGCCGAGGAAGAACAGCGTGAAGGAAATCGGAAAGCCCGACAGGATGACGATGAACAGCAGCACCAGCAGCACGAGGCCGAGAATTTCGTGGCTCATGGCAATGCCTGGCTGGGGCGGTCGCTGCGTTCACGTCAGTTCACTCGGCGCCGCCGAAAGCCGGTAGTCGATGCCGGTGCGCAGCGTCTTGAAGCACTTGATGACTTCGGAAAGCCCTTGCAGCACGAGCAGCGCGGCGCTGACCGGGATCACGGTCTTGTACCAGTAGGCCGGCGGACGCCACGTGGTCATGAGGGCTTCGCGCAGCTCCCACGACTCCTCCGCGAAGTCCCAGCTCAGCCACGTGAACATGATCATGCCGGGCAGGAACAGCAGAAGATATTGCGCGATATCCATGCGCACCTGCGTCTTGAGCGACCACTTCTGCGAGATGAAATCCGTGCGGATGTGCTTCTGCAGATAGAGCGTATAGGCGGCGGCGAGGAAGAAGTGCGCGCCGTAGCACATCGTGGCGAGGTCGTTCGCCCAGATCGTCGGCTGCACGGAACTTGCGGACCAGCACTTCGTAGAACAGCACGAGGAACATCGGGAAGATCAGCCACGACACGATCTTGCCGGACCAGATGCTGATCTGGTCGATCACGGCGGAGATGCGGTCGAGCGTGCCCATGCGTCCCGGTCCGGGCCCTAGTTCGTGTTCGCGTGTTGTTGCAGGCCGGCGGCCTTCAGCATCGACTCCCGCGCGCCAATGAAATTCTGCCCCCGCTCGCCGTCGAAGGCATCCAGGATGAGCGCAGACCATTTGTCCGGCTCGATCCCGTAGGTGCGGAAGTCCGTCGACACCCCGAGGTCATCGAGAAATCGCTCCAGCCGGTCGGCGCCGGCCGCAAGATCAGCGCCGAAGATCTGCGACGAGCGCCTCGCGCGTCAGGCCTCCAGCACTCGGAGACGCTTCTCAGCACCATCGGCAGCGTGAACGAACATGCGATGCCGTGCGCGACATTATGATGAAGGGTCACGGGATAGGAGATCGAGTGCGCGATCGCGGTGCGCGTGTTCGAGAACGCGAGCCCTGCGGACAGCGCCGCCGACGCCATGCGGCTGCGCAGCTCCAGATTCTGCAGGTCGCTCACGAGCTGCGGCAGCACGGACAGGATTTCACGCGCCGCCACGACCGCATGATGCGCCGACACCGGATTCACGTTCACGTTCCAGACGCTTTCCAGCGCATGGGACAGCGCATCGAGGCCGGTGCTGATAGTGAGTTGCCGCGGCTTCCCGACCATCAGTTTCGGATCGACCAGTGCATGCTGCGGATAGAGGTTCGGGCGCGACAGCGAATATTTCCGTGCCCGACTCGGTGTCCCAAACGGTCGCCCAGGATGTGACTTCGCTTCCGGTGCCCGCCGTGGTCGGCACAGCGATGATCGGGATGGCGGAGAGCTCCTGGGCTCCCGCACCCGTCTCAAGATAGCGGCGAACCACCGGGAAGCCCCTGCTCGCTGCCGCCAGAACTTTCGCCGTATCGATGACCGAGCCGCCGCCGAGCGCGACAATGACCTTGGGCGCGGTGCCGGCCGCGCCAAAGCGCGCGCTCTGCTGTGACAGCAGCCGTGTATCGGGATTGGGCGCGACGTCGCTGACGGTAATGACGGCATCGCCCGCGGTATGACTCAAGCGCTCGGCCAACGCGGCGAACGGCGCATCCGGGTATGTGACAAGCGCGTAGGGTGCGCCGGCGATCAGCTTCGGTAATTCGGCGAACGCATCGACGCCGAAAGTAATCGCGACCGGGTTGCTATACCGCCACATCTGCCCCTCCCCGCTGGACAGAGTACCGGCCCCCTCCCCATTGCCAAATTCAAAAATTCCATGCGAACTATTGGTTATGGCAATGAGTTTCACGTCGCTGCGCACCTTCCATGCCGTCGCGGTGCATCGCGGATTTACCGCAGCGGCAAATGCGCTCGGGATCGGGCAGCCGACCGTCACGACCCAGATCAAGGAGTTCGAGGAAGCCTACGGCGTTGAACTGTTCGAGCGCAGTGGCCGGCGGGTCGAGCTTACCGATGCGGGATCGGCGCTGTTTGCCATCACCAAACGGCTGATGAGTCTCAGGGAAGAAGCCGATGAACTTCTCGGCGCCCACGGTTCGCTGCACACCGGACACCTCCGCCTCGCGGCGGTCGGCCCGTTCCACGCGACGGAGATTCTCGCCGCCTTCAAGCGGGAGTATCCGAGCATCTCGGTCTCGGTTCTCCTCGGCAACTCCGAACGGACGCTGAGGCACCTGCTCGACCTCGAAGCCGACGTCGCCATTCTGGCGCACGCGGTCGAAGACGCGCGCGTGCATACGGCGCGTTATCGCGAGCATCGCGTTGTGGCGTTCGTGAACCGGCAGCATCCCTGGTTTCGCCGCCGGAATGTGACTCTCTCAGAACTGGCCTCGCAGCCGCTCGTGCTGCGCGAACAGGGCTCGACCACGCGCCGCGCGCTCGAGCGGGCACTCGCCCGGCGCGGCCTTACGGCTCAGCCGGTCTTCGAGATCGGCAGCCGCGAGGGGGTTTGGAAGGCGGTCGAGCAGGGATTGGGCGTGAGCGTCGTTGCGGATTTCGAATTCGTCGCGCACCCGAACTTGCGCGCGCTTGAGATTTCCGATGTCGAAATCCGCACCGAGTACAGGATCGTCTGCCTGCGCGAGCGTGTCGGCTCGGCGAAGATCGCGGCATTCATGAAGGTGGCCGAGACACTGCGGCAGCCCTATCGAGGGCGACAGAAGAGTGGGTGACCGGTCAGTGCCCGCGCGGCGCCCGACCGGCACACGCTCAATCCGCGCCGTTGCAACCCTCGTTTGCCCCCTTCCCTGTTGACCTCGCAACCGAACCGCCCCTAGCGTGATCACTCGAACGGCGCCGTCGGCGATCACCGGCGAAAGACCCCAGCAGGGGCGCGCGCAGGTCATTCATCGGGAGAGATCGTGATGCTCACACGTTTGATGGCATTGGCTATCGCGGGCCTTGTTTCGCTCGGGTCGGCTCAGGCGCAGCCGGTCAAGGAATTGACGCTCTGGACGCATTGGGCGGCCGAGCAGATCAAGCGCCAGTATGTCGAAGAGGCGATCGCCGACTTCGAGAAGAAGAATCCCGGCATCAAGATCAAGGCATCCTGGTACGAGAAGAACGCGCTCTATGCGGCGCTGAAGACCGCGCTGCGCGCCGGGCAGGCGCCCGACATCTTCTACGCCGAGCCCGATCAGAGCGAGTATTACGAGAACGCGTTCCTGCTCGACCTCTCCGGCCTGAACTGGGCAAACGTAGAACCGTGGGCGAAGCAGGCGTGGAGCTACAAGGGCAAGCCTTACGGGCTGCCGCTCGAGGCGTGGACCGTCGAGCTCTATTACAACAAGAAACTGATGGACGAGATCGGCGTGAAGGTGCCGGACAATCTTCAACTCTCCGGCGATGCGTTCCTCGACATGGTCAAGAAGGCCAAGGCGAAGAACATCGTGCCGATGTCGCTCGGCGCCGGAGACCGGCCGTTCACCGGTGCGCACCTGACGCACGAAGCACTGCTGCAGAAACTCGGCACGGACGATTACGGCAAGCTGCTTACCGGCAAGCTGCCGTGGACCGATCCGCGCGTCGTCGACGCATTGAAGTGGATTCGCGGTCTGGTCGACGCCGGCCTGCTGCCGAACACGTTCACCTCGCTGAAGCTCGGCGAGTCGCACATCTACTTCCACACCAAGCCCGGCGCGCTCACCTTCCTGGTCGGAAGCTGGTACACGAGCCGCGCCTTCAACGCGCCGGATCAGGGCGGCCAGCCGGTCGGCTTCCCGCTCGGGATCATGAAATTCCCGGCCGTTCCCGGCGCCGCCTGCCCGGAATGCCGCAGCATCGCGATCGGCGGCTCCTACGTCATCAACGCCGAGACGAAGCACGCCAAGGAGGCGGTCGCCTTCCTCAACACGTTCGCGACCCCCGAAATGGGCAACAAGTGGCTCGAGCGCGTGATGGTGCAGACTGGTATCAAGAGCGACGCCTCGAAGATCACCGGCCAGAACGCCGGATACTTCAAGATGCTCGAAGCGAGCAACACGGGCTCGAAGTACTACTTCGGCATTCCGATCCAGGTGATGCAGGGCAAGCCGAAGGAAGTCTTCACGCAGGTCATCAACATGGCGTTCCCGGCGGGGACGATCGATGTCGACGGCGTCGTGAAGCAGATGGGCGGCGCCTACTGATCGACGCCTGAGCGGACGAAACCGATGATCCCGCCCGCAACGGCGGGATCATTCTTGCGGGGCCGGACAGCGCACACATGACAGCGGGCACGCCCACGACGCGCGATGATGGCCTGCGCCGGCCCTGGGGCGCGATCGTCGCGTTCCTGCTGCCCGCACTGACGATCTATGTGGCGTTCACCGCTTATCCGGTCGTGCGGACGCTATGGAACAGCGCGCACACGGTGCTGCCGCGGCGTGAGATCTTCGTCGGCCTCGAAAACTACACGGCGCTGATGCAGGACGAGATCTTCTGGCGTTCGGTGCGCAACACCATCACCTGGGCGTCGATCTCGCCGGTCGCCGAAGTCTCGGTGGCGCTGATCCTCGCGCTCGCGCTTTACGCCAAGGTGCCGGGCGCGCGCTTCTTCCGCATCGCGTGGTTCACGCCGGTGCTGATGTCCTACATCGTCGTCGGCATCCTCTGGGTGTGGATCTACAATTTCGACTGGGGTCCGGTGAACGCCGCGCTGCGCGCGGTCGGACTCGAGAGCTTCGCCAAGGCGTGGCTCGGCAATCCGAACACCGCGCTGCCCTCGCTGATCGCCGTCACCACCTGGATGTGGATCGGCTTCAACATGGTGGTGCTGCTGGCGGCGCTGCATTCGCTGCCGAGTGAGGTGATCGAGGCGGCGGAACTCGACAATTGCGGATGGGGGCAGAAACTCGTCTACGTCATCCTGCCGCTGATCTGGCCGACGTTCGTCAACCTCATCGTGCTGTCGTTCATCGGCAAGATGAAGATCTTCGACCTCGTGTGGATCACCACCAAGGGCGGGCCGCTCTGGTCGACCGAAACCGTCTCGACCTACGTCTACAAGCGCGCGTTCGAGTGGTCGACGTTCGACCTCGGCTATCCCTCGACCATCGCGACGATCTGGTTCGTCATCGTGCTCGCCATCGTGCTCACGCTCACCCTCGCGCTGCGCCAGCGCAGCAAGCTGGAATACTGAGCGCATGACGAAGCCGCTCAAACAGGCTTTGCTGCTGATGCTGCTCGCCGGCTACACGGCGTTCGCCGCCGGGCCGTTCGTGTGGGCCGCGATCATGTCGCTGCGCACCACCAGCGAGATCATGTCGGATCATTTCGCGCTGCCGACGATCCTGCACTGGGAGAAATTCCCGATCGCGTGGTTCAACTCGAACTACAACGTCTATTTCAAGAACTCCGCGATGATCGTGCTTTCCGCGGTCGCGATCCTGACGATCGTCGGCGCGATGGCGGCGCACTGTCTCGCGCGCTACCGCTTCCGGCTCAATCGCGTGATCTACTTCGTGCTGTTCTCGACCATCATCTTCCCGCCGCAGATCACGATCATCTCGTTGTTCCAGATCCTCGTTCAGTATGGGCTGTACGACACGCGCGCCGGCCTCACGCTCGTCTATGTGGCGATCCAGTTGCCGCTGACGATCTACATTCTGGAGAGCTTCTTTGCCCGCATTCCCGGCGACCTGTTCGACGCCGCGCGGATGGACGGTTATTCCGAATGGGCGATCTTCTGGAAGGTCAGTTTCCCGATCGCGCTTCCGGCGATCGCCACGACCGTGATCCTCAACTTCATCCTGTTGTGGAACGAGTTCCTCTATGCCGTGGTGCTGATCACCGACGACGCCAACCGCACGCTGCCGCTCGGCATCCAGCGCTTCATGGGCGACCAGCTCGAGGACGTCGGGATGATTGCCACCGGGCTGATGATCGCAATCGTGCCGGTGATCGTCGTCTATGCGTTCTTCTCGGAAAAGCTGATCCAGGGCATGACGGCCGGAGCGGTCAAATGAACGGGCGCGCATCATGGCTGTCGTAACGCTCGACCGGCTGACCAAGATCTACGACCGCGGCCATGCACCCGCGGCCGACGCGGTGAGCCTCGACATCCGTCACGGCGAGTTCATGGTACTGCTTGGCCCGTCCGGCTGCGGCAAGACCACGACCCTGCGGATGATCGCGGGGCTGGAGTCGATCACGTCCGGAACGCTCTCGATCGACAGCCGCGTCGTCAATTCTGTGCCCGCCAAGGACCGCGACATCGCGATGGTGTTCCAGTCCTATGCGCTCTACCCGCACATGAGCGTGAAGGAGAACCTTGCGTTCGGGTTGCGGCGACGTGCCGTGCCGCGCGACGAAATCGAGCGCCGCGTCGCCGGGGTCGCGGCGACGCTCGGGCTGTCTCCGCTGCTGGATCGGCGGCCGCATGCGCTTTCCGGCGGTCAAAGGCAGCGCGTGGCGCTCGGCCGCGCCATCGTGCGCGATCCGAAGGTGTTCCTGTTCGACGAGCCGCTCTCCAATCTCGACGCGGCGCTGCGCGTCTCGACACGCGGCGAGATCGCCACCCTGCATCGCCGCCTCGGCGCGACAATGATCTACGTCACGCACGATCAGGTCGAAGCGATGACCATGGGGTCGCGCATCTGCATCATGAACGGCGGCAAGGTGGTGCAGGTCGGCGAACCGCTGGAAGTCTACCGGCGGCCGGCAAATACGTTCGTGGCGAGCTTTCTCGGCAATCCTCCGATGAATCTCATGAAGGCAGTCGTCGCGGACGACCCAAGCGGCCGCGCGCTGCGCGTCGGCGGGCGGCCGCTGCTGCTTCCGGCCGAGCGCATGCCGCCGCTGCCGCCGGGAACGAACGTCATCTTCGGCATCCGGCCGGAGAAGCTGTCCGGCACGCCACAGCCGGGCGCGAGCATCGAGGGCGAGATCGTTCAGGTCGAGCCACTCGGCGCCGAGACGATCTTTGCCTGCCGCATGCCCGAGATCGAGAAGCCGGTTTTCGCGCGCGTCGGTCCCGACGTTCCCGTCAAGGTGGGGGAACGACGGCAACTCGGGATCGATCTTGCCGCCGCGCATGTATTCGACGCGGAAGGGAATGCCCTGCTTCCCTGAGCATGGCGGAGACGATCAGATGGCCGAGCCCGCTCAACTCACGATCCGCCGGGATTTTCCCCGGCCAGACGCCGAAGACATCGCGCCGTTTCGCAACGCGCCGACCGGCTGGGTGGTCGATGCGCAGGGCCGGCGCGGCGCGCTGCCGCACTGGATCAAGCCGCTGTCGCGCCAGAGCCGCTTCGTCGGCACCGCGCTCACGGTGCGCACGCGGCCGGTCGACAATCTCGCGCCCTATGCGGCGCTGAAGTTCGCCAAGCCGGGTGACGTGCTGGTCGTCGCGGTCGACGCCGACACGACGACGAGCATCATCGGCGACATCCTGCTCGGTATGGCGAAGAACGCCGGCATTATCGCCTGCGTTACCGACGGGCTGGTGCGCGACATCGAGGGCATCAACCAGGTCGGCATTCCGACGTTTGCGCAGGGCCTCAGCCCCAATTCGCCGTTCAAGGACGGGCCCGGCGAGATCGGCGGCACCATTTCGCTGGGCGATGTGACGATCACGGCGGGAGACCTGCTGGTCGGCGACATCGATGGCGTGGTGGTGGTGCCGCGCGCGAATGTTCGCGCGGTTGGCGCTGAGCTAAAGGCCATCGCCGACAAGGAAGCCAAAATGGAGCAGGTCGTGAAGGCGGGCGCGACATATCCGGCGTGGCTCGACGATATCCTGAAGTCGGACCGCGTCCGCTATATCGACTGATCGGAGAAACAAGATGAAGAAGCGCATCGCAGTCGTCGGCGCGGGAGCCGTCGGCGGCTATCTTGGCGGTCACCTCGCCCGCACCGGCAACGACGTGACGCTGATCGATCCGTGGCCCGAGCACATCGAGACGATCCGCCGGAACGGGCTCAAGCTGTCGGGCATGACCGATGAAGAAGTCCTACACGGTCGAGCTTCCGACCATGCACCTCACCGAAGTGCAATCGCTGTCGAAACAAAACCCGATCGACATCGCGATCGTGTCCAGCAAGTCCTACGACACCGAATGGTCGGCAACCCTGATCCGGCCCTATCTCTCGGCCGACGGCTTCATCGTCTCGGCGCAGAACTCGATCAACGAGGAGACGATTGCGCGCGTGGTCGGCTGGGGTCGCACGGTCGGCTGCGTCGTCGGCAACAATTTCGGTGTCGACCTTTACGAGCCGGGCTGTATCCGCCGCACGATGCCGCGCGATTTCAAGATGAAGTCAATCTATGTCGGCGAGGCGCATGGCCGGGTCACGCCGCGGGTCGAGGAGCTTGGCGGCATGCTGGCGAAGATCGACGGCGCGGGCGTGACGACGAACCTGTGGGGCGAGCGCTGGTCGAAGCTCTGCGTCAACGGCATGCGCAACGGCGTCAGCGCCGCGACCGGTATGAGCGGAAACGAACGCGACGCGCACGACAAGATTCGCCGCGTGGTGATCCGCCTCGCCGGCGAGGCAATCCGCACCGGCCATGCGCTCGGCTATCAGCTCGGCCCGATCACCGGGATCGAGCCCGCCCGCCTGCTTGCGGCATCGGAAGGCGATCCAGCCGCGCTTGCCGAGGTCGAGGCCCACATGACCAAGGGCACGAGCTCGCAGGCGCGCAGCAACACGCAGCGTCCCTCAATGGCGCAGGACATCCAGAAGGGCCGCAAGACCGAAATCGGCGAGCTGAACGGGTTCATCGTGCAGAAAGCGAAGGAAGCCGGCTGCCCGGCGCCGACGCACCAGCGGATCGTGGAGATCGTTCGCGGCGTCGAGCGCGGAGAGCTCACGCCCCGGCCGGAGCTGCTGTTCGACCTTTGAGCTTTCGTCATTCCGCCGCGTAGCGCGGCGGCGGAAACTGCGGGATCATGCGGCGAAGCGATTCGGAGCGGGTGGCATGTGGCAGGAACGCCTGAGCGAATTCGTCACGCTCCTCATCGTGGTCAATCCGATCTCCGCGCTGCCGGTCTTTCTCGCCGTCACGGCGGGATTCGACGCCGCGAAGCAGCGTCAGGTCGCCCTCACCGCCGTGCTCGTTTCGTTTTTCGTGCTCCTCCTGTTCATCATCGGGGGCGGGTTCGTACTGGAAAAGATGGGCATCTCGCTCCGGTCCTTCCAGATCGCAGGCGGCATCATCCTGTTTCTCGTCGCGCTCGACATGGTCCGCGGCGGGAGTCATGCGCCGTCAGGCGGCAGCACCGACGAGGCGACGTCGATCGCCATCTATCCGCTGGCGATCCCGAAGATCGCCGGGCCGGGCACGATGCTGACGGTGGTTCTGCTCACCGACGACCACCGCTTCGATCTGCTGCAGCTTTCGCTGACCACGGGCGTCCTCGCCGTGGTGCTTGCCCTCACGCTGGCCGTGCTGCTTCTTGCCGCCCCGATTTCACGCCTGATCGGAAACGCCGGCACCAGCATCATCAGCCGCGTGATGGGGATGATCCTCGTTGCGCTGGCCGTTCACACCATCCTTTCGGCATTCGCGGCGTGGCTCGGACTGCCGAAGCTGTAGCGGCACCTGTCTCGCCGGCTCCCGCAGTCCGCGCGAACACAACTATCGGTAAAGTCCTGCGACCGGACGGTCATTGAACGTCTGGCGCGTTCGTTGATAGGCTTTGCCGTTGGGGCATCAGCTGGAGGGATTTCATCATGCGCAAGCAAGCCGGTTACGCACTGGCCGCCACGGCGGCGATGGCATTGGTCGCGTCCACTTCGATCGGCACGGCGCAACTAACGGAAAAGACGATCAAGATCGGCGCGCTGTTCCCGATGTCGGGGCCGGGCGCCTATTTCGGCGCGCAGGACAAGCAGGGCATCGAGCTCGCGCTGGAGCAACTGAACAAGGCCGGGGTGAACGGCTACAAGTTCGCCATCCAATACGAAGACTCAGCCTGCTCGCCCCTGCCCGCCTCGCAGGCCGCGAAGCGCCTGATCGATCAATACAAGCCCGATGTCATTCTCGGCGAGGAATGCTCGGACGCGACGCTCGCCATCATGCCGATCGTCGAGCAGGCGAAAGTCCCGATGATCAATGCCGGCTCTTCGGCGCTCAAGATCACCGATCCGGGCAATCCGTACACCTTCCGCATCATGCCGAACGAGGTGATGCAGGGCGTCGACATCGCGACGCAGGCGTACAACAAGCTCAACGCGCGCACCGCCGTGCTGCTCAACGAGACCACCAACGCGGGCATCGGCAACGCCAAGGTGTTCAAGGATACGTTCGAGAAGCTCGGCGGCAAGGTTGTTGCCGAGATCGGCTTCGGGCGCGACATCAACGACTTCACCTCGATCGCGACGCGCGTCGCGGGCCTCGGCAAGGTCGACGTCATCCCGACCTATACGCTGGAAGGTCAGGGCCTGAAGATCACGCAGGCGCTGGCGCAAGCCGGCGTGGTGAAGGGCGGCGACGGCCCGGCGATCCAGCTCGGCACCATCTGGCTTCCGTTCGGCTTCGAGCAGAAAGCCGGCAAGGCCGCGCTCGGTTATGTGCGCATCGTGCAGTTCGACCCGACCGACCAGCGCGACATGGTGAAGAACTTCGTCGCGAGCTTCAAAGCCAAGTTCAACGCCGACCCGACGCACATCAACGCGCATGCCTACGACCAGATCCTGCTGATCGCCGACGCCGTGAAGCGCGGCGCCAAGGACGCGCAATCGATCCGCGACACGCTTGCCCAGACGAAGGACTTCAAGGGCGTCACCGGTAGCGTCGAGTTCGACAAGAACAACCAGAACATCAAGATGGACACGATCCACTACATGGAGACCAAGCCGGACCTGTCGTGGAATGCCCTGAAGTGGAACTGACCGCGTGACTGCGACGATCGTCGCGCAGCAGGCAATCAACGGCATCGTCCTCGGAAGCCTGTATGTGCTGGTTGCTCTGGGCCTCACGCTGATCTACGGCGTGCTGGTCCAGATCAACTTCGCGCACGCGGACTTCGTGACGCTCGGCGCGTTCGCCGCCTATTTCTTCATGCACATGCTGGGCGGGAGCTACCTCGCCAGCATCGCGGCGGCGCTGGTCGTCGGCGCGGTTCTCGGCTGGGCGATCAACATCACGATCTTCGCGCCGCTGCGGCACAAGGGGAGCGAACTGCTGCCGCTGATCGCGACGATCGGCGTCTCGGTGATGATGCAGAACGCGATGCTGGCCTGGTTCGGGCCGGTGCCCTATGCGTTCGAAACACCCTACAGCCAGCAGGTTTTCCGCGTCGCCGGCACCTTCTTCACCGCGCAAAGCGTCATCATCATCGCGGTATCGATCGCGACCATCGCGCTGCTCTACGCCTTCATGAAGTTCACGTTTCTCGGCAAGGCGTTGCGCGCCGTGGCGCAGGATCGCGAGACGGCCGGGCTGATGGGGATCAATCCCGGCACCCTCATCATGCTCACCATCGTGATCTCCTCCGCGCTGGCCGGAATGGCGGGCGCGATGCTGGCGCCGGTGCTGGTGCTCACCCCGTTCGCCGGCACGACCGTGATCGTGAAGGCCTTCGCGATCGTCATCATCGGCGGGTTCGGCAATGTCGAGGGAACGATCCTCGCGGGCCTGCTGGTCGGCCTGATCGAAAGCTTCACCACGCAGTACTTCGACCCGGGCCTGATCGACATTGTGGTGTTCGGTCTGCTGCTGCTGATGCTGGCGTTCCGCCCGACCGGACTGATCTCCGAAAGGCGCGAGGAAAATGTCTGACGCCGCGGCGCCGTCGGCCATCGCGTACCGGACATCGTCGCGGCGCATCGCCTTCCTGACCGCCGCGCTCGCCATCGCGGTGCTGCCGTTCGTGCTGACCGGCAGCTACTGGCACACCAACCTCACGGTATGCGCGATCAACATCCTGCTCGCGCTCGGCCTCGACTTCATTCTCGGTTACGCGGGGCAGCTCAATCTCGGCCAATCGGCCTTCTACGGCCTCGGCGCCTACGTCTCGACGCTGCTGATCACCAGGTTCGGCGTACCGTTCTGGGTCGCGTTCGCGGCCGGCGTGGCGTTCGCGGGCCTCGCCGGAATGATCCTTGCGCTGTTCGCGGTTCGCCTGCGCGGACATTATCTCGCGATCGCCTCGCTCGGCTTCGCGGTCATCGTCCACCAGATATTGCTCAACTGGATCAGCCTCACGCAGGGACCGCTCGGCATCTATGCGATCCCTCCCCCACCAGCGATTGCAATCCCGGGCCTGCCGGTCATCGACTTCCGCAATCCGATCGCGCTCTTCTATCTGGTCGCGGGCTTCGCGCTGCTGACCTACTTCATCCTGGACCAGCTTGTGCGCTCGCCGATCGGCGAGACGCTCACCGCGATCCGCGAAGACGACATCTCGGCGGCTTCGCTCGGCGTCAACGCGGCCGCATGGAAAGTCTTCGCGTTCGGCGTCGGCGCGGCGGTCGGTGGTGCGGCGGGATGCTTCTACGCGACCTTCGTCGGCACGCTGGTGCCGGACGCGTTCTTCATCACCGAGTCCTTCACCATCCTCTCGATGGTGATCGTCGGCGGCATGGGCACGCTGATCGGGCCGGTCTGGGGCGCGATCCTGCTCACGCTGCTGCCGGAACTGCTGCGCGGGATCGGCGACCTGCGGCTTGTCGTCTACGGCGTCGCGCTGACGCTTGTGGTGCTGTTCATGCCCGGCGGACTCGTCCAGGCCGCGCAGCTCATTCGCGCCAAGCTCACCGGCAGCGCGGCAGCGCGATGACCGCGACACTGCTCACAGCGAAGGGGCTGCACAAGAGCTTCGGCGGCGTGCGCGCCGTGCGCGACATTTCCTTCGAGATTCCGGACGGCGCGGTATTCGCGATCATCGGGCCGAACGGCGCCGGAAAGTCCACGCTGCTCAATCTGATGAGCGGCGTCTATCAGCCCAATTCAGGCGCGCTGACGTTTGCCGGTGCGGATATGTCCGGCCTGCCCGCCCATCGGCGGGTCCGGCTCGGTATCGCGCGCACGTTCCAGAAGATCCGCTTGTTCAAGCAGCTCTCCGTGCTCGACAACGTCGTCGCGGGCTTCCACATCCATCACGACATTCCGTCCTGGCAGTATCTCTTTCATGGCGCGGCGTTCCGGCGCGATCACGCGCGCTGCCGCGCCGAGGCGATGGAGTTGCTTGGCTTCGTCGGGCTCGCGGCGCGGCGCGACACCCTCGCGGGCTCGCTGCCCTACGGCGAGCAGCGTTTGTTGGAATTCGCGCGCGCCTTGGCGACAAGGCCCCGACTGCTGCTGATCGACGAGCCGGCCGCCGGCCTGAATGCATCCGAAGTCGACAGCCTGCTCGACCGCATCCTGACCATGCGCCGCAAGGGCGTTACGGTGGTGATTGTCGAGCACAACATGGAACTGGTGATGAACGTCGCGGACCGCGTCCTCGTGATGGACTACGGCCAGCATCTGTTCGAGGGCGTACCCGCGGACGTGCAGAAGAATCCAGCCGTCGTCTCGGCCTATCTCGGCGGAGAGCTGATGTGAGCGCGCTTCTCGCCGCCGACAACCTCGAACTCGCCTACGGCGAGCTGGCGGTCTGCCGCGGCATTTCCATCGAGGTGAACGCAGGCGAGATCGTCGCGCTGATCGGCGCGAACGGTGCCGGCAAGTCGACGACCCTGCGGGCCATCGCGGGCCTGCTGACGCCGCGCGCTGGCTCGATCAGGTTCGGCGGCAACGACATCACGCGGCTTCCGGCGCACGAACGCACGCTGCTCGGCATCGCGCTTGGTGCCGGAAGGGCGGCATGTCTTTCCGTTTCTCACGGTGCGGGAGAATCTGGAGCTCGGCGGCTTCAAGTATCGCAAGGACGGCGCCAAGGTCCGCGCCTTGATCGAGAAGATCTTCGAGATGTTTCCGCGTTTGCGTGAACGCACCGGCCAGAACGCCGGGACGCTTTCCGGCGGCGAGCAGCAGATGCTCGTGCTCGGGCGCGCCATGATGTCCGAGCCGAAGCTGCTGTGCCTCGACGAGCCCTCGCTCGGCCTCGCGCCGATCGTGGTGCGCGACATCTTCCGCACCATCCGCACCATCAACGAGAGCGGTACCAGCGTTCTTCTGGTCGAGCAGAATGCCCGCCATGCGTTCGAGACCGCGAGCCGTGGCTACGTGCTGCAAACCGGCAGCATCATGATCAGCGGATCGTGCGCCGAGCTCGCCAGGGATGCGCGCGTGCGCGAGGCGTATCTCGGCCGCGCGGCATCGCGCGCGGAGGCGTGAGATGGCGGCAGGCGATCCTTATTCGCTGCGAGGCAAGAACGCGGTCGTGACCGGCGCCGGAGCCGGCATCGGGCGCGCGGTCGCGCTGGCGTTTGCCCGTGCCGGCGCGAACGTCGCCTGCCTCGATCTTGACGGCAGCGCCGCCGAAGCGACCCGCCGTGAGGCCGAAAAGAGCGGCCAGCGCGCGATCGCGGTCGCTTGCGACGTCGGACGCGAGGAGGACGTCAAATCCGCTGCCGCCAAGGTGCTCGAAGCCTTCAAGACCGTGCACATATTGCTCAACGGCGCTGCCGGCCATGATCCGAACGGCACCGTGCTCGACCTTTCGCTGACGGACTGGAACCGCGTGATGGCGGTCAACGTCGGCGGCGCCTTCCTGATGAGCCGCGCGCTCCTCCCCGCGATGATCGCGGGCGGCGGCGGGAGCATCATCCATATCGCTTCGCAGCTCGGCAGCGTCGCGGCGCCCGCCCGCGCGGTCTATTGCACCAGCAAGGGCGCGCTGATCCAGCTCGCCAAGGCGATGGCGACGGACCACGCGGCGCAGAATATTCGCGTCAACACGCTCTCGCCCGGCGCGGTCGAAACCGACCGGCTGGTGAAGCGCTTCGGCGACATGGAAACCGCCCGCCGCGTGTCCGGACCGAAGCATCTGCTCGGGCGGCTCGGCCAGCCGGACGAGATCGCCGCCGCGGCGGTGTTTCTCGCAAGCGACGCGTCGAGCTTCATGACCGGCGCCGACATGCTGGTCGACGGCGGCTACAACGCCATCTAGGCGCGGTCACTTTCCGAGAATCGAGCCCGCCATCGCGCGCGGATCGCGCACCGGCCAGGTGCCCGCGTCGGCCGCCGCGAACAGCTCGGCCAGATGCGCGTTGAACGCCGCCGGATCTTCCAGATTGATGTTGTGGCCGGCGTTCGGCATCACGACCAGCGCCGCGGTCGCGATGTTCTTCTTCATCAGCACGCCGGGCTCGATGCACGGCCAATCCTCATCGCCCGTCATGATCAGCGTCGGCGTCTTGATCGTCTTCATCTTGTCGACCAGTTCGAACAATGAGGGGCGCTTGGCCTGCACGCCGCGCATGGTACGCGCCGCGCCTTCGGTCGAATGCTCGGCGAACTGGTCGGCGAACTCGCGCCAGCCACGCGGATCGCGATTCTGGTGCTGCACGCGCGTAGGCCCGAGCGCGTAGGCCTCGGCGGCCTTGGCCATCGTGAGGTCCTCGAAGCGTTTCGCAGAGGCTTCGGCTTCCGCCGCGAACTGCGCGCGCTTGTCAGGCTCGGCGCCATAGCCGCAACCGGCGATCACCAGCGAGCGGGCGCGCTGCGGATAGGTGAAACCGAAATGCAGCGTCGCGAAGCCGCCCATCGACAGACCGACGATGTGCGCCTTTGTCGATCTTGAGCGCGTCGAGCACCGCGCGAATGTCGTCGCGCGCACGGTCCTGCGAATATTTAGCGCCATCCTCCGGCACGTCGGAAGGCGGATAGCCGCGCGCGTTCACCGCGATGCAGCGATAGTAGCGCGCGAAATAGCGCACTTGCGCTTCCCACGAGCGATAATCGCCGGCGAACTCGTGAATGAACACGATCGGGACGCCCTTGCCGGTCTCCTCGTAATAAAGCTTCACGCCGTCGTCGGTCGTCAGATGCGGCATTGGATATCCCCGGTTCAGAATGCGGTGGCGCGCGCGGAGAGCCCCGCGTCGATGGTGACGACGGAGCCTGAGGTGTAGCCGGATTGCGGTGACGCCAGGAAAGCCGCCATGGCGCCGATCTCCTCCGGCGTCGCGCACCGCTGGAACGGCAGCGGCTTGCGCAGGTCCTGCCAGTTGCTCTCGTCGCCGGTGCGATCCTTCGCCTTCTTCTTCATCAGCGTGACGATGCGGTCGGTCTCGACCGGGCCGGGACTGAGCGCCACCACCCGGATGCCGTCCTTCGCGCTGACGCAACCGAGCGACTGGCTGAACGCGGTCAGCGCCGCATTTCCCGCGACGCCGCAGATATATTCGGGATCATGCGTGTCGGCCGCATTGCCGACGACGTTGACGATGACGCCGGTCTTGCGCGCCTTCATCAGCGCGTAGAAGCGGCGGCACATGTTGACGTAGCCGAAGACCTTCAGGTCCCACGCCTTGCGCCAGGTTTCCTCGCTCACATCGAGCAGCGTGCCGCCCGGGATCGCGCCGGCGTTGTTGATCAGAATGTCGATGTCGGGGAAATCTTTGGCGAGCTGGTCGACGTTCTTGCTGTCGGACAGGTCGGCCGCGACCGTATCGACGCGCACATTGGCCTTCTGCGCGATCGACGACTTCACGTTCGCCAGCAGGTCGGCGCTGCGCGCCACGATGATCACGTTGCAGCCCTCCGCGGCGAAAATCTCGGCGGTCGCGCGGCCAATGCCTTTCGAGCCGCCCGTGATCAGGGCGGTCTTGCCGGCGATTTTCAGGTCCATGAAGTCCCCTTGGAGGCGAGCGGAGGAGGCAAACTATGGCGGCGGGCTCGGCCCGCAGCAACAGGGTTGCGGCATGTCAGGACGCCGCCGCGATCATGCGGCGAATGCCTTCGCGATGGCCGACCTGTGCGCGAAAGCCGAAGTCGCGCGCCGCTGCCTCGGTATCGACGGGTCCGCGCGCTGCGACCGGCTTCGCGGTATCGATTTCGAGGCGCACCGGGCGGCCCGCAGCGCCGCAGGCGGCCGCGATGTCCTCCGGTGTGACGCGTTCGGGATGCGCGACGAAATAGGCAAGCTGCGCGCGCCCGGCCGAGAAGCACGCCGCAATCGCCGCGTCGGCCGCGTCGTCGACATAGACGTAGGGCCAGTCCGTCAGCGGGTCGAGCCGCGCCGGCCTTGCCGGCAAGCGCAGCGCGCACGATGGTGTCGACATTGAACTCGGTTTGCCGTCCCGGCCCGTAGACCGCGGTGAGGCGCAGCGAGCAGATATCCAGCGGCACCTTCTTCCACAGCCCGCGCAACACGTAATCCATCGCGGCCTTGGAGCAGCCATAGGTCGACGTGGGCCGCATCGGGTAATCCTCGCCGATCGGCTCCGGCTCGTAGAAGTTTCCGATTGCGGCGACCGACGAGCAGTAGACGAAGGTCTTCACGCCACCCGCGATCGCCTCGTTCAGCAGATTCATGCTGCCGGTGACGTTGATCGCAATGACGCCGACCGGATCGTCCGCCATCACCATCGGACCGGATACGCCGCCCGCGTGGATAATGTGCGTGATCTTCTCGCGCGCGATGAGGTCGCGCAGGCGCGCGCGGTCGGAGAGATCGTCCGTGGCTTGCGTAGTCGGAGATGGCCGGGGATCGAGGCCGATCGCACTTATGCCCGCCGCGGCGAGGCGGGACATGATCGTGCGGCCGACGAACCCGCTCGACCCGGTGACCAGCGTTGTGCTCGAAGACATTCGATTGCTCCAGCGGCGCGCGGCCTAGATCACGCCACGCGCGCGCAAGTCGGCGATTGTCTTCGCGTCACGGCCGAGGCTCGCGAGGATATCGTCGGTATCCTGACCGAGTTCCGGCGTCGGCCGGTATTCCGCGGGCTGCGGCGCCTTGGTGAGGTTGATCGGCTGGCCCACCACCTTGATGTCGCCGAGCTTGGGATGCCGCACCGGCTTGGCGATGCCGAGATGCCGCACCTGTGGCTCCGCGAAGGTCTGGTCGATCGTGTTGATCGGTCCGCACGGCACACCCGCGTCGTTCAGCAGCTTCACCCAGTGCGCGCTGGGCTTCGTCCTGGTGATACGCGCGATACCCTCGTTCAGCGTCTCGCGATGCTGCGAACGCAGTTCGCCGGTGGCGTGATTGGGGTCGGCCAGCAGGTCGGTGGCGCCGATTGTCTCGCAAAAACGCGTCCACATCGCACCGCCCGACGCCGCGATGTTGATGTGGCCGTCCGCGGTCGCGAACACACCGGTCGGAATGGCCGTCGGATGATCGTTCCCCGCCTGTTTTGCAACGTCGCCGGCGATCAGCCAGCGCGCCGCCTGGAAATCCAGCATGAAGATCTCGGCCTCCAGCAGCGAGGTGTGCACCCATTGCCCGGCGCCGGTTTTCTCGCGCTCCATGAGCGCCAGCAGCACCGCCTGAAAGAGGAACAGACCCGCGGTCAAGTCAGCGATTGGAATTCCGACACGCATCGGACCGCGGCCGGGCTCGCCCGTGATGGACATCAGCCCGCCCATGCCCTGCGCGATCTGATCGACACCGGGTCGCGTCGCATCAGGCCCGTCCTGACCGAAGCCCGAAATGCTCCCATAGACGATGCGCGGATTGATTTTCGATACCGCCTCATAATCGATGCCGAGCCGATGCTTCACATCGGAACGGAAGTTTTCCAGCACCACATCGGCCTTCCGGGCGAGATCGAGAAAGATCGCGCGCCCTTCGTCGCTCTTGAGATTGAGCGTCATGGCGCGCTTGTTGCGGTGCAGGTTTTGATAGTCAGGAGCGTGACGGCTGCTCCCGACGGCATCGCCCTTGGCGCCGCCCGGCACCTCGATCTTGATGACCTGTGCGCCCCAGTCGGCCAGTTGCCGCGCGCACGTCGGGCCGGCGCGATGCAGGGTCAGGTCGAGGACGGTGAGGTGCGCGAGAGGCAGGTTTGACATGGCGCGGTTTCCGGCAGGGCTGAGCGAGGAGTGAAGTCTAGGGAGAGCCCGCGGCCGGACCAAGGGGCGGCGGCGGGTAAAGTTGGAGACCGAGAGCCGCCTCGAACGCGGACGCAATCGCCAGGACGCGAGCGTCCTGATGCGGTGGGCCGATCACCTGAAGCCCGAGCGGAAGGCCGAGCGCATTGCGGCCCATCGGCACGCTGATCGCCGGAGCGCCGGCGAAAGTTCGCCGGAATGCAGAAGGTGCCGGCATCGTCCGGCGCCTTGTCGCTAAACGCGGGCGCCGCCTGCGGTGTCGTCGGCGACACGATCGCATCGACCTGTTCAAAGCAGCGCGCCAACTCGAAGGCGGCCGCCTCGATGCGGTGATCCGCGCGCGCGAGTGCGTCTGCCGACACTCGTGCGCCGTAGTCGAGATAGGACCTCATCTCGGGAGAGAAGCGTTGAGGTTCCCGGTTGTAGAGATCGCCGTGAACGAAGGCCGCCTCCACTTCGACGCGAACGAACCCGGCTCTGCGCGCCTGTACGGCGTCATAGCCCGGCATCGCGATTGAGCGAACCTCCGCACCGAGCCGCACCAAATGGTCGAGCGCCACGCGAAACACGGCGGCAACTTTCGCGTCCTGCGGCACGACGGAGAAATTCTCGAGCACACCGAGCTTCACGCCATCGAGCCGGTCTGGCTTCGGAATACACGCTACTCGGCATCGCCCGCGAGCGCATTCAGCATGACCGCAGCGTCTTCGACTGTTCGCGTCAAAGGTCCGACGTGGTCGAGGCGATAGCTCAGCGGCACCACGCCGCGCATGCTGACGAGGCCGTAGCTCGGCTTCAGCCCGACGATCCCGCACCAGGCTGCCGGAATGCGCACCGAGCCGCCGGTATCGGTGCCGAGCGCCGCGCAGCAGAGCCCGGCCGCGACCGCAGCACCCGATCCGCCACTGGAGCCTCCCGGCGAATAGCCGTCGCGGTGCGGATTGATCACGCGCCCGAAATGCGGATTGTCGCTCGTCGACCCCAGCGCACCCTCGTGCATGTTGAGTTTGCCGAGGATGATCGCGCCAGCCGCGCGCAGCCGGCGCACGACCTCCGAGTCCGTGTCGGGTATGCGATACGGAGGTCCGCCAAATCCGTTGCTTGTCGGCACGCCGGCGACGTCGATGTTGTCCTTGATGGCCACCGGAATGCCGTCGAGCGGGCCGCGCCGCTGTTTCGCGAGTGCGCGCGCGGTCGCCTGCTGCCGCCTCGGCGAGCGCCGACTCTTTGCAGAGCGTGATGTAGCAGTTGAGCGGACGCCCGACGCCTTCGGCGCGCGCCAGAAAGAGTCGCGTCAGATCTTGCGGATCGACGTCACCGGCATCGATCAGGCGCGATAGGCTGGTGAGCGACAGAAACGCCAGTTCGGCCATGGCCCCCTCGCAGCCGGGCGACGCCGAGCAGCAGATGCCGGTGCCTACTCCTCGCCGTCGATCGCGGCGAGCACGCTTGCGGCGGCGACATCGGCAGTTCGGTGAGCCGCTTGCCCGTCGCGCGCTCGATCGCGTTGGCGATCGCCGCCATCGGCGGGCAGATGTTCACCTCGGCGACGCCCTTCGCGCCGTAAGGGATGAAGAGGGTTCGGAACCTCGACCATCACCGGCTCGATCATCGGCAGGTCGGAAGCAACCGGAATCCGATAATCGAGGAAGCCCGGGTTCTGCAGCTTTCCGTCGGCGCCGTAGATGTACTCTTCGTTGAGCGCCCACCCGATGCCTTGCACGACGCCGCCCTGGATCTGACCCTCGACGTAGCTCGGATGGATCGCGCGGCCGACGTCCTGCGCGGCGACGAAGCGCAGGATCTTCACCTTGCCGGTTTCCGGATCGACCTCGACATCACAGAATTGCGTCGCATAGCCCGGCGCAGCGGCGGCAGGAGCTACGCCTGCGGCGGACGTGATGGGACCACCGGTGCCGGCGCGCTTCGCGGCGATTTCCTTGATCGACATCGGCGGGAAGTCACCGACGTTGCTGCTCGCCGGCTTTGCGTGGCCGTTCTCCCACGTCACGCCTTCCGGATCGACACCCCAGGTCTTGGCGGCGCGTTTGCACATGTCCGAGATGACGGTCTTGGTGGCCTCGACCACCGCCATGCCGGTCGCGAACGTCACGCGTGAGCCGCCGGTCACGTGCGTGTAACCGACCGACCCGGTGTCGGCCACGATCGCACGCACCTGATTGTAATCGACGCCGAGCGTCTCGGCCGCCATGATCGCCATCGAGGCGCGCGAGCCACCGACATCGGGGCTGCCCGTCGCCACCAAAACGGTGCCATCGTCGTTGACCTGAACGGTCGCGCTCAACTCGCCGCCGCCGTTGAACCAGTAGCCGGAGGCAACGCCCCGTCCCTGATTTTTGCCGAGCGGCACCTTGTAGCCCGGATGATCGATCAGCGCCTTGATGGTCTCGGCGTAGCCGTCGTGGCCGAGCGTCGTGCCGGCCAGCATCTTGGTGCCCTTCTTGGCGGCGTTCTTCAGCCGCATTTGCAGCGGGTCCATGCCGATCTTCTGCGCCAACACGTCAAGCACGCTCTCGACCGCGAACGCACCGATCGGCGAGCCCGGCGCGCGATAGGCCGCGACCTTCGGGCGGTTGCTCACGACGTCGTAGGCGACCGCGCGCCCATTCGCGATGTCGTAGGGCGCAAACGCGCACATGGCTGCGCCCATGAAGGGCGAGCCCGGGAACGCTCCGGCCTGCAGCTTGAACACGCCGTCCACGGCCGTGATCGTGCCGTCGCGCTTGACGCCGATCTTCACGGTCATCGACGAACCGGAGGTCGGCCCCGTCGCGCGGAACACATCCTCGCGGCTGATCACGACCTTCACCGGATGGCCGGACTTCTTCGCCAGCATCACGCAGACCGGCTCGATGTAAACCACGGTCTTGCCGCCGAACGCGCCGCCGATCTCGGCCGGATAGACGCGCAGGTCGCCGATCTTCATGCCGACGACGTTCGCCGTGTAGTTACGAACGACGAAGTGGCCCTGGCTCGCGCTCCAGAGCTCGCACTGGCCGTCTGAATCGAAGCGCGCGACGCAACCCTGCGGCTCGATATAGGCCTGGTGCACCGGCGCTGTCTTGAACGACATCTCGACGATCTCGTCGGCGGCCTTGAACCCCGCCTCGATGTCGCCGAGCGTGAAGATGTTGCGTTTCGCGATATTCGACGGCTTCGGCGGCGGCTCGACGCCGCGCGTGATCAGGTTCTCGAACAGCAGCGGCGCGTCCGGCTTCATCGCCTCGTCGACGTCGATGACGTGCGGCAAGATCTCGTAGTCGACCTCGATCAGCGCGAGCGCCTCGTCGGCAATCGTCTTGCTGGCCGCCGCCACCGCCGCGAGCGCATGGCCCTCATAAAGCACCTTGTCGCGCGCCATGACGTTTTGCGACATGTGCCAGTAGTTCTGCGCGGCGCGCTCCGGTCCGAAGTACTCGTCCTTCGCCTTCGGAAAGTCCTTCGAGGTCACGACCGCCTTTACGCCCGGAAGCTTCTCCGCCTTCGAGGTGTCGATCGAGCGGATGCGCGCATGCGGATGTGGCGAGCGCAGGATGCGGCCGACCAGCATGCCCGGCATCGCCATGTCGGAGCCGTATTGCGCGGTGCCGGTGACCTTAGGCACGCCATCGGGACGAACCGGCCGCGTGCCAACCCACTTGAACGGCTTCTGACTGATCTCGTTCACAGCACCCTCGCCTCGTCGCCGCGTTGCGCCAAGGCGCAAGGGTCGCGCGGGAGAAACCGAATTGCAAGACGGTGCGCGGCGCTGATCTGCCCTGCCGGATATCGCCCTAGACCGGCGCGCGATGCTGGACTAGCGTTCCGGAAAGGTCACTGGGGAGACGCCATGCCATCGTTGTCGTACACGGCTCCGTCCACGGTCGAGGATGCCGTTCGCATACTCGCCGGCGCGTCGGGCGTCGCGAAAGTCCTCTCCGGTGGGACCGATCTGCTGGTTCAGCTTCGCTCCGGCCGGGTGAAGCCGGACGTGATCGTCGATACCAAGAAGATCCCCGGCATCTCCGGCATCAGCGAGCGAAACGGCGGGTTCGTCATCGGCGCGGCAACGCCCGGCGCGGTGCTCGGCGAGAACGAAGCGCTTCGGAAGGCCTGGCCGGGCGTGGTCGAGGCCGCAAACCTGATCGGCTCGACGCAGGTGCAGGGACGCGCCTCGCTTGCGGGCAATCTGTGCAATGCGTCCCCGGCCGCCGACAGCGTTCCGGCCCTGATCGCGGCGCGCGCGACCTGCGTGATCGTGGGCGCGAGTGGGCAGCGCGAGGCGCCGGTGGAGAGCATCGTCACGGGCCCGGGACGCACCTCGCTCAAGCGGGACGAGTTCATCATCGCGTTCCATTTGCCGAAACGTGCGCCCCGCTCGTCCGACGCGTACCTGCGCTTCATCCCCCGCACCGAGATGGACATCGCGGTGGTCGGCGCGGCGATCAACGTGACGCTGGATGCGTCCGGCACCTGCACGGACGCCCGCGTCGTACTGGGCGCGGTTGCGCCCACCGCCGTTCTGGTGGACACCAAGGCGCTGATCGGGCGCAAGCTCGACGATACAGCGCTCGCGGGACTCGACGAGGCGGCGCGCAAGGCCTGCAAGCCGATCGACGACAAGCGCGGCACGATCGCATACCGCATCAAGGTCGCAGGCGTGATGGCACGCCGCGCGGCCGCAATCGCCTACGCGCGCGCCGGAGAGCGTTCATGAGCAAGCATCACGTCACCACCACGATCAACGGCGTCGAGACCGAATTTCTGTGCGAGCCGCAGCTCACGCTGCTCGATGTGCTGCGTGACGAGCTTCGTCTCACCGGCAGCAAGGAAGGATGCAGCTCGGGCGACTGCGGCGCGTGCAGCGTGACCATCGACGACCGGCTGGTCTGCTCCTGCCTGGTGCTCGCCGTCGAGGCCGAGGGCAAGTCGATCCAGACGGTCGAGGGCATCGCGCACGGCAACGATCTGCATCCGCTGCAGCGCAAGTTCCTCGAGCATGCGGCGCTGCAATGCGGCTTCTGCACACCGGGCGTGCTGGTCGCCTCGAAGTCGCTACTGGAGCGCAATCCCGATCCGAGCGAGACCGAGGTGCGCTATTGGCTCGCCGGGAACCTGTGCCGCTGCACCGGCTATGACAAGATCGTTCGCGCGGTTCTCGACACCGCCGCCGAGATGCGGGCAAAATGAGCTGGCGGCAGCGCCCGCAGAGCATCGCGAAGATCTTCTGAAAATTTCGTTCTTAATTCGCGCGCGCCTGTCCACCCGGCGTTAGCGATATCGCGGGTTCTACTTTTTTCGTGCTCAACCCTGCCTCCTCTCGCCCGTTGATGACGCAACGGGGCACGCAAAGGAGGCTAAAATGGCAACCGAACAGGACACGCGCGGAACGCGCAACTTCTCCGGGACGACAGCAAGTTCTTTCGAGGACAATCAGGACTCGGGCGGCGGCGCTCCGGCCAACTCTGCTTCATCGCAGCGGGGAGATCCGGACTCGCAGTTCCCGACGGCCGGACCGACCAACCGGGCTGAGCCGGGCACCGTAAACTATCGCGGTGATCAGACCGATGCATCCGGACAGAGCAACGGCGGTGAGAGCGCAAACGGCGGCGCAACAGGCGGGCCGAACGGCAACAGCGGCGGTGCCACTGCTGGTGGCGACAATGGTGCCTCCGGCAACGGCGACGGTACCGACACTTCGGCCGGCGGCGATGGAAACGGAACGGGTGATGGCTCAGGCGATGACAGCGGGTTTGGCCTGCCGATCCTGGGCGGCATCGGATCTGTTGGCGGGCTTGGTGGCGGCCTTGGCGACGGGCTCGTCCATGACGCCGTGGCCGATACTCAGTCGCTCGGCAGCGATGTGCTGACCGATGCGCAAGGCAGCGGCAACAACCTCATCACCGATGTCGTGAACGGCACCGAGCAGTTGGTCGGTAACGCTGCCGACAACCTCGGACTCGGCGATCTGATCGGCGATAATTTCATCGCGAATACGGCCGGCACCATCACCGGCATGACCGACGTTCTGACCGGCGGCCTGCTTGACGGTGTGACCGGCGATCTCGGCAACGGAATTCTCGGCGATGGACTCAATCTCGGTAACATCACGGGCGATGGCCCGGCGCTGACCGGCAGCGTGCTGGACGGCAATGGTGCGATCGTCAATACGCTGAGCGATGCGACCGGCGGTGCCACTGACGGCATCCTCGGGTCTTCGACGGGCGACGGCCCGCTGGTCGACCTCGGCATCGTCGAAAACGGCAGCCCGGCGCTCAGCAATGCGCTCGGCAACGCCGATACCGGAGTCCTGTCAGATCTCGGGATCGGGCGGGTTGCGGAAGTCAGCGGCGCGAATGACGCCAATGGCGATCCGGCCGTCAGTGCCACCGCCGGAAATGGCGCGGGCGACAACGGCGCGGTGGTAAATGCCCAGGCGTTCGGTGACGACAGCGCATCGTCCGGCAACCTGATCGATCTCGGCGCCGGCGAGAATGGCGGCACCAGCGGATCGGGTTCGGACATCATCGCCAATGCGTTCGGCGGCAGCTCCGACGGCTCCAATCCGCTCGCCGACGCCAACCTGATCGGCACCACGGGCCAATCGCTCGCGAACGCGGACGTGCTCACCTCACCGGACCAGTTCAGCTTCCCGGTGCTGGACGGCGCGGGCACCGATTCGCTCGCGGGTGTCCTCGGCACGGAAGGCGTCACGGTCGCGAGCCTCGTGCCGGATTCGGCGCCGGGCATCGACATCGGGACCGACCCTCTCGTCGACGTCAACCTGACGGGCGGCGCGCAGACCGACACGCAGGATCCGCTGCACGGCACCCTCAGCGGGCAGCTGCTCGGCGCGGTCTGAGACGCCTACCACCATCGGCATCACGGCGGGGCCTCGGCCCCGCCGTTTTGCGTCGCGCATCAATCCTTTGTTCACCCTGCCGCAATGGAAAGCGAACCGCATCCGCCGCAGCCGCATTGCCTGACTGGCAATCGGGCAAGCACGGGTGACGGCGATGGATGTCGCAGGGCGGCAGGAACTGCGTGACGCAATCCGGGCAAACCGGGGCGCGCTGCTCAGCGCAGCGGCGGCGAGCGGGCTCATCAATCTGCTGATGCTCACCGGCCCGCTTTTCATGCTGCAGGTCTACGACCGCGTGCTGCCAAGCCGCAGCATCCCGACGCTGGTCGGCCTGATGGCATTCGCGCTCATCCTCTACATCTTTCAGGGCGTACTGGAGGCGTTGCGCGCGCGGCTTCTTCTGCGCATCGGCCTCTCCCTCGACGCACAGCTCTCCTCACGCGTCGTTCGGCGCCGTGATCGGCTCGACGACGCGCCACGGTGCGCCTGCCGACGGAATCCAGACGCTGCGCGATCTCGATACCGTGCGCGGCTTCTTCTCCAGCTTCGCGCTCTCGGCGTTGTTCGATCTTCCCTGGATGCCGCTCTACGTCGGCATCTGCTTCCTGTTTCATCCCCTGCTCGGCTGCGCGGTGCTCGGCGGGCGCGCTCATCCTGTGCGTGATCACGCTGCTCACCGAAAGCGTGACCCGCGCGCCGACCCAGCAGCTGGTCACGCTCGCGAGCGCCCGGCTCCAGCTTGCCGAATCCGCGCGCCGCAACGGCGGGCTGTTGCAAGCGCTCGGCATGCGCGAGCGCATGGCGCGGCGCTGGGCTGCCGAGAACAGCGGCTATCTGCAACGCCAGCAGGCGATCACTGATCTCTCCTCCGGCTTCGGCAGTGCATCGCGCATCATGCGGCTCCTGCTCCAGTCCGGGCGTGCTCGCGCTCGGCGCTTATCTCGTCGTGCTGCAGGAGGCGAGCGCCGGCGTCATCATCGCGGCGACGATCCTTACCTCGCGCGCGCTTGCGCCCATCGAGCTTGCGATCGCGAACTGGCGCAGCATCGTCTCGGCGCGGCAGGCCTGGCGCTCGCTGTCCGACGCGCTCGCGAATGCGCCGGTCGAGCCCGAGCGGACGCCTTTGCCGCCGCCGCGGCATGTGCTGCGCGTGACGTCACTGAGCGTCGCCGCGCCGGGCAGCGCAACGCCGGCCTTGCATGACCTGACTTTCACGCTCACGGCCGGCACGGCGCTCGGGCTGATCGGGCCGAGCGGCTCGGGCAAGTCCTCGCTCGCACGTGCGCTGGTCGGCATCTGGAAACCGGTGCGCGGCGTGATCCGGCTCGATGGCGCGACGCCGGATCAATGGCCCTCCGACGCGCTCGGACGGCATATCGGTTACCTGCCGCAGGAGGTCGAACTTTTCGCCGGCACCGTGGCGCAGAATATCGCGCGCTTTGAGCCGCAGCCGGACGCGGCCCGGCTGATCGCCGCCGCGAAGACGGCCGGTGTGCACGAACTCATCCTGCGTCTCCCGAGCGGCTACGAGACCGACGTCGGTGACGCCGGCTCCCGTCTGTCGGGCGGCCAGCGCCAGCGCGTCGCGCTCGCGCGCGCGCTTTATGGCGATCCGTTCCTCGTCATTCTCGACGAGCCGAATTCCAATCTCGACGCGCGCGGCGAGCAGGCGCTGACCCACGCCATCGCCTCGGTGCGGGCGCGCGGCGGGATCGCCATCGTGATCGCGCATCGCCCGAGCGCGGTGCGCGCGGTCGATCACGTCATGATCCTGAACGAAGGCCGCGTTCAGGCCTTCGGCGCGCGTGACAAGATTCTGGGAGACCAGCAGCCGAAGCCGGCCGCCGCCGAAGAGCCGTCGCAGCCGCGCCACGCCGGAACGCACAGCACGCGCAACCGCCGCCGGGGGGCGAACCCATGAACCGCGACGCCTTGATCGCGTGGTGGCGCGGATTGCGCGACCGCGCCGCGCCACACGCCGCCATGCTCCGCTCTCAGGCCGCCGCGATGCGCGCGGCGCTCGAAGCACGAATCGCACCGGACATAACGCCCGTCCCCGCGGTTGCGATGTCCCGCGACACGCAGCGCTCGATCCGCCTTCACGTCATTATTGTGGGGACCATCGCGGTTTTTCTGTTCCTCAGCATCGGCGTGCTCGGCGCCGTGACCAATGTTGCTGGCGCCGTCATCGCGATGGGCTCGCTCGTGGTGGAATCGAGCGTCAAGCGCGTGCAGCATCCGACCGGCGGCGTCGTCGGCGAGCTCACCGTCCGGGACGGCACACGCGTCGCAGGCGGCGATCTATTGCTGCGGCTCGATCCGACCGAAGCGCAAGCCAACTACGACGCGGTCTCGAAAGCGCTCTCGGAGCTGACCGCACGAAGGGCGCGGCTCGAAGCTGAGCGCGACGGCGCGGACGGCATCATGTTTCCCCAGGACCTTCTGCAAGAAGCCGAGCGCAATCCGGAGGTCGCGCGCATCGTGACCGGTGAGCAGAAACTGTTCGAGTTGCGTCGGAAAGCGCAAGGCGGACAGAAGGCGCAACTGCGCGAGCGGATCTCTCAGCTCAAGGAGGAAGTATCGGGCCTGACCGAACAGGCCGGCGCGAAGGCGCAGGAGATCGTGCTGGTGAACAAGGAGCTCGGCGGCGTGCGCGAGCTCTACGACAAGAGCCTCGTTCCGATCAGCCGCCTCACCGCGCTGGAGCGTGATGCCGCGCGCCTGACGGGCGAACGCGGACTCCTGGGTGCCACAGGCGCACAAACGCGTGGGAAGATTTCCGAGATCGAATTGCAGATCATCCAGCTCGACCAGAATGTGCGCAGCGAAGTCGCCAAGGAGCTTGCCGATATCCGCGCCAAGATGGCGGAACTTTCCGAGAAGAAAATCACCACGGCCGAACAGCTGCGGCGCATCGACATCCGCGCGCCGCAGGCGGGGGTCGTGCAACAGCTTTCAGTCCACGCCAACGGCGCGGTTCTCGCGGCGGGCGAGCAGATCATGCTGATCGTGCCGGAAGCGGATGCACTGATCGTCGAAGTGAGGTTGAGCCCGACCGACATCGACAAGGTCGAGCTCGGACAGCAGGCAACCCTGCGATTCACGAGCTTCAACGCCCGAACCACGCCGGAGGTGTTCGGTACTGTCTCGCGCGTCGCGGCGGACACCACCAGGGAAGACAAGAGCACGCCCTATTATCTCGTGCGCATCGCGCTCGATCCCGGCCAGATCGAACGGCTCGGCTCGCGGCGACTCGTCCCCGGTATGCCGGTGGAAGCATTTATTCGGACGACCGAGCGTTCGATGCTCTCGTACATCCTCAAGCCGCTGGTCGATCAGGCCAGCCGGGCATTCCGGGAAATCTAGAACGCGGTGAGCCGGGCGGCGCCGTCAGAATAGCCGCCCCGATGCGATCTTTGCGCCGTCGCGCAAAGCACGCAGCTTTGCCCACACGACATCCTCTGTGACGCGCCCCATCCCGGCCGACGTATCGAAACCGCAGTCCGTTCCGGCGATGACACGGCGCGGGTCGCCGACGGCTTCGGCCATGCGCTCGATGCGGTCGGCAACGACTTCCGGATGCTCGACGAAGTTCGTCAGCGTATCGATCACGCCCGCGATGAGGACTTGATCGGCGCGAGCGGAATGTCCTTCAGCACGCGAAACTCGTGCGCGTGGCGCGGATTGGCGAACGGAAGAAAGATCGCGCCGGCCTTGGCCTTGAGGATCGCCGGCAGGATATCGCGCAACGCGACGTCGTGATCGTGCGGGCCTTCATAGTTGCCCCAGCACACATGCAGCCTGATCTTCTCGCGCGGGATGTTTCGCGACGGCCTTGTTGATCGCCGCGACGACCTTTTCGACAAACTTGACGAAGTCGGCGAGCGGGCGGTCGCGGAACGATGTGTGGCGCTCAAGCGCGAGATCGGGGCAATCGAGTTGCAACAGAAAGCCGTTGCGCACGATCGCCTCGTATTCGACCTGGAGGGCATCCGCGAGCGCATCGAGATAGCGCTCGAACGAGTCGTAGTGCTCGTTCTGCACGATCGAAGCTATGATGCCGGGCGACGGCGCGGTGAGAAACGCCTCGGTGAAGCCGCTTTGGTCCTTCAGCGCGGCGCGGAAGTCTGCGCACTCGGCTTCGATCAGCGACGGGTCAGCGTAGCTGATCGCGCTGATTGCTTTCGGCAGGTTGGCGCGATTCGACACGCGATCGCCGGACGTGACGCGCTGCTGGAACGAAGCCTTGTATTGCGGATAAGCGTCGAGGTCGGAGTGCATCAGCCGCGAGCCGGAGCCGCCCATACCGGTCAAACGGCGCCGCATGTAGAGCACGAACAACTCGCGCGATTGCTCGCCATCGTCGATCACGTCGAGCCCGTTCTCGATCTGGCGGCGCACGATGTCTTGGACTGCTGCCCGGCCCTGCCGCTCGATTTCGCCTTCATCGACGGCTTCGCCGACGGATCGCCGCGCAAACAGGCTAGTGAGTTCGGCCGGGCGCGGCAGGCTCCCGGCATGTGTCGTCAGGATTCGCTGTTCGCTGCACTGCATGTTCCCGTCCCGGCTTTTTCTGCTATCGAGAGCGTGCCAGTCCCGGCAGATGAGCGCAAATGTCCGATCAGGTCTTCGACTTCATTATCGTCGGCGCGGGCTCAGCCGGATGCGTGCTCGCCAACCGGCTGTCGGCGCGCTCCGGGACATCGGTTCTGCTGCTTGAGGCGGGCGACGATGCGCCGCCGGGGCAAGAGCCCACCGACATTCTCGATATCTATCCCTCGTCCTACTACAACAAGTCGTACATGTGGCCGGCGCTCAAGGTGCACTGGCGCGAGCGGCACAATTCGCCCGCTACCGGCTTCGATCAGGCGCGCATCATCGGCGGCGGATCGAGCGTGATGGGCATGGTGGCGCTGCGCGGCACGCCGGACGATTACGACGAATGGGAACGGCTCGGTGCCGCCGGATGGGGCTGGGACGGCGTGCTGCCGCACTTCCGCAAGCTCGAACGCGATCTCGATTTCGGCGGTGAACTGCACGGCGCTGATGGGCCGATCCCCGTGCGCCGCGTGGCGCGCGAGCAATGGACGCCGGTCGCGCGTGAGGCGTACATGTTCGCGGTTGACCGGCAGATACCGTTCGTTTCCGACATGAACGGCGATTTCCGCGACGGCTATTGCGCGCTGCCGATGAGCAACACAACGGAGAGGCGCGCGTCGGCCGCGATCTGCTATCTCGACGAAACCGTGCGGGCGCGGCCGAATTTGACGATCGTGACGAAGGCCACGGTCTCGAAGCTGCTGCTGGACGGCCGCCGCGTCGGTCGGCGTCGTCGCGACGGTCGAAGGACAAGAGCGCGAATTCCGCGGGAACGAGATCGTCCTGTGCGCGGGCGCGTTGCAAACTCCCGCAATGCTGATGCGCAACGGGATTGGCTCCGCGCGCGATCTGCGCGAGCACGGAATGGATGTGGTCGCGGACCTGCGCGGCGTTGGGCAGAATCTGCAAAACCATCCGGTGCTGTTCATCGGTGCGCATCTGCGCCCCGCCGCGCGGCAGCAGGAAAGCCTGCGCACGCTGCAGGTCTCATGCTTCCGGCTTTCCTCGCGTTTGCGCGACTGTCCGCCGACCGATCTGTTCATCCACCTGCAAAGCAAGTCGTCATGGAATGCGCTGGGCGAGCAGATCGCGAATTTCGGTCCGGTGCTGTGGAAGCCATTCTCGCGCGGGCGCGTGTCGCTCGGCGGCGGCAACCATCATCCGCTGGTCGAATTCAATTTCGTGTCCGACGCGCGCGATCTCGAGCGCCTCAAGCAAGGCTTCCGCTGGACCGCCGAACTCCTCTCCTCGGCCGGCATGCGCGCGCTGTGCGGCGAGCCGTTTCCGGTGCGCTTCACGGATCGACTGCGCAGGCTCAACCAGAAAACGCGCGCGAACGCCCGGAACGCCTCGGTTGTGGCGTGGCTGCTCGACCAGTGGCCGCAGTTCAGCGACCGCGCGCTGCGCCTGCTCACCGGCGGCGCGCATTCGCTCAGCACGGTCGTGTCGGACGACGATCTGCTCACCGAGCACGTCCGCTCCAATGTTGCGGGCACGTTCCATGTGTGCGGCACGTGCCGGATGGGAGCGGCCGACGATCCGGATGCCGTGGTCGACCCCGAAGGCCGTGTACACGGTGTCGCAGGCCTGCGCGTCGCGGATGCGTCCGTGATGCCCACCGTGCCGCGCGGCAACACCAACCTGCCCACGCTGATGATCGCCGAGAAGCTTGCCGCAGCGATGCAAGCCAACTAACGTCCCGGCAAAGCAGAAAATGCGAATGGATCGGGGAGGAATGTCATGGGGAAAATCTCCAGGCGTGCAATTCTGGCTGGCGCGGGCGCAATCGCCGGAACGAGCATCGTCAGCCGCCGCGCACGAGCGCAGGCCGGCGAATTCAAACTGAAATACGGCAACGACCTTCCGGCCGCGCATCCGATCAACAAGCGCGCCACCGAGGCGTGCGACGCGATCCGCGCCGCAACGAACGGCCGCGTCGACATCCAGATCTTTCCGAACAGCCAGCTCGGCGGCTCGACCGACATGCTGAGCCAGGTGCGCTCGGGCGCGCTGGACATCTTCACTGTCGGATCGCCGCTCGCGAACCTCATTCCGGTCTCGGCGATCCCGAGCATCGCGTTCGCGTTTCCGAATTTCGACGGCGTGTGGGCCGCAGTCGACGGCGATCTCGGCGCGCATATCCGCCAGCAGGTCGCGACCATCGGCTTGGTGGCGTTCGACAAGATGTGGGACAACGGCTTCCGCCAGATCACCACCAGCACCAAGCCGATCAATACGCCCGAGGATCTCAAGGGCATGAAGCTTCGCGTGCCGGTGAGTCCGCTGTTCACCTCGATGTTCCGCGCACTCGGCACCGCGCCGACCGCGATCAATTTCAACGAGGTCTACACCTCGCTGCAGACCAAGGTGGTCGACGGACAGGAAAATCCGCTTGCGCTGATCGACGCGGCGAAATTCTACGAAGTGCAGAAGTACTGCTCGCTCACCGGCCACATGTGGGAAGGCTTCTGGATGGTGGCGAACAAGCGCAACTGGGAGCAACTGCCGCAGGACCTGCGCACAACCGCCGCGAAGCTGCTGAACGAAGGCGCCGTGAAGCAGCGCGAGGACATGGCGAAGCTCAATGCCACGCTCGAGACGCAGCTGAAGGAAAAAGGCCTGACCTTCAATACCGTGAACAAGAAGCCTTTCCAGGAGACGCTGAAAGCCGCGGGCTTCTACGCCGAGTGGCGCGGCAAATTCGGCGAAGACGCCTGGAAGACGCTGGAGCGGTACAGCGGCGCGCTGTCCTGACGCGAACGCAGCTTCGTGCCGCACGCGACCGAAGCAGCCCCCTCTCCCGCGATATCGACGCGGACCGCGCACGCGATCGGAAGGATCGAGCAGTCGCTCGGGATCGGCGTCGCGGTTGCTGCCGCGACAATCCTGTTGTTCGAGGTCGCGCTGCTATTCGTCGGCGTGATCGCGCGCTATTTCTTCCACCGTCCGCTGATCTGGGCTGACGAACTCGCCTCGACGCTGTTCGTGTGGCTGTCGGTACTCGGCGCAGTGCTGGCGATGCGCCGCAACGCGCACATGCGGCTGACGACCTTCATCAGCCGCATCAGCTCGGAATCGCGGCAGCGCATCGAGATCGCGATTCTGCTGGTGGTAGCGGCTTTCGTGTTGCTCATCATCCATCCGGCGATCGAGTACGCGATAGACGAGGCGATCGTCCGCACCCCCGGCCTCGGTATCAGCAACTCGTGGCGCGCATCCGCCGTAGCGGCTGGCGCGATCCTGATTGCGGTTTTCTCGCTGCTGCGCCTTGTGGCGACCGCGCCGAGCGTTCAATTCCTCGTCGCGAGCGCCGTGATTGCCGTCCTGTTGGGCGTTGCGTTCTGGCTCGCGCGTCCCTTTTTCGTGGGCCTCGGCAACTGGAACCTCGCGATCTTCTTTGTTCTCGGCGTTGCCGTACTGGTGGCGAGTGGCGTGCCGATCGCTTTCGCGTTCGGCATTGCGACGGTCGGCTATGTGGCGCTCACCACCCGTGCGCCCCTCACCGTGGTGGTGAGCCGCATGGACGAAGGGATGTCGCACATTCTGCTGCTGTCGATTCCGCTGTTCGTGTTTCTCGGCATCCTGATCGACATGACCGGCATGGCGCGCGCCATGGTGGCGTTCCTCGCCTCCCTGCTTGGTCACGTGCGCGGCGGATTGTCCTACGTGCTGCTCGGCGCGATGTACCTCGTCTCCGGCATATCCGGCGCCAAGGCCGCCGACATGGCGGCGGTCGCGCCCGTGCTGTTTCCCGAGATGAAGGCGCGCGGCATGAAGCCCGGCGAGTTGGTCTCGTTGCTCGCCGCCTCGGGCGCGATGGCGGAGACGATTCCGCCGAGCGTCGTGCTGATCGTCATCGGCTCGGTGGCGAGCGTGTCGATCGCGGCGCTGTTCACCGGCGGTCTGTTGCCGGCGCTGGTGCTCGCACTCGCGCTCGCGGCCGTCGCCTGGTTCCGCTCGGCGGACGACAACCTCGTCAAGCGCAACGCGCGCGACCGGCGGCGAAATCGGCAAAGCCTTCGTGATCGCGATCCCGGCGTTGATCCTGCCCATCCTGATCCGCGCCGCCGTGGTCGAAGGCGTGGCGACGGCGGTCGAAGTCTCGACCATCGGCATCGCCTACACGATCGTCGCCGGCCTCTTCATCTACCGCCAATTCGACTGGAAACGCGTGTGGCCGATGCTGGTCGACACCGCATCGCTCTCCGGCTCCATCCTGTTCATCGTCGGCACCGCGACCGCGATGGCGTGGGCGCTGACACAATCCGGCTTCTCGCGC
Organism: uncultured Alphaproteobacteria bacterium; assembly: GCA_963828625.1. Lineage (GTDB taxonomy): Bacteria > Pseudomonadota > Alphaproteobacteria > Rhizobiales > Xanthobacteraceae > PALSA-894. The sequence goes on from CAWHEX010000002.1 coordinate 68,269, forward strand.
GAGCTTGCCGTGATGATGGCCAAGATGCCGGGCGGCGCGGCCGGCTTCATGGCGCTCAGTATCGTGGTTTTCGTCATTCTCGGCAGCGTGCTCGAAGGCGTGCCCGCGCTCGTGCTGCTCGCGCCGCTGCTGTTCCCGATCGCGCGCCAACTCGGCATCCACGAGGTGCATTATTCGATGGTCGTGATCCTGGCGATGGGGATCGGCCTGTTCGCGCCGCCCTTCGGGGTGGGTTTCTTCACCGCCTGCGCGATCGGGAATGTCGATCCCGACGAGGCCGTATCGCGGGTGTGGCCTTATCTCGGCGCACTGCTCGCCGGCACGATCATCGTGGCGGCGTTTCCCTGGCTGTCGATCGGGTTCCTGTAGCGGCGCAGCGTTTCGTCACTGCCCGGCGGAAGCGGGAGCGGATGCGAAATAGGCCTGCTCCAGCCGGTGCGGCAGATCCGCTTCGCCGGTCTTCGCTTCCAGCACGATGGAGCCGCGCGCCAGCGCATAGACGCGGTCTGCGAGCGCCAGCGCCTTCTCGATCAGTTGCTCGACCAGCAGGACGGCCGTGCCGGTTTCGCGCAGCTTGCGCACTACGACGAACACGCGATCCACCAGCACAGGCGAGAGGCCGGCCGAAGGCTCGTCCAGCATCAGGAGGCGGGGCCTGCGCACCAGTCCCTGCGCCACCGCCAGCATCTGCTGCTGGCCGCCCGAAAGCTGGTTGGCGCGTTCCTGGCGCTTCTCGGCAATCTCCGGGAAATAGGCGAGTGCCTCCTCGACCCGCGCAGAGCGCTCGCCACGGGGCAGATCGTAAGCCCCCAGCAGCAGATTGTCGTACACGGTCTGCTGCGTGAATACGCGGTGGCCCTCGATCACGTGCACGAGGCCCATCTTGGCGGTCTCACGTGGCCCCGCGCCGGCAAGGTCGCGGCCGTCGAAGCTCATCGTGCCGGACCACGGCAGCAGGCCGGATACCGCGCGCAACAGCGTGGTCTTGCCCGCCCCGTTCGGACCGAGCAGCGTGACGACCTCGCCCGCGCCGATGGTCAGGTCGATGCCTCGCAGCACGCCGATCTTGCCGTAGCCGGTCGAGAGCCCGGCGATGCGCAGCAATGGCTCACCCGCCGAGGTAGGCATTGACCACCTCCCGATGCGAGCGGATCTCGGCGGGCGTGCCCGCCGCCAATACCTTGCCGAGATTGAGCACGGTGACGTGATGACAGATGTCGAAAATCAGGTCGGCGTGATGCTCCACCAGTAGCACACCAGTGCCGTTCTTAGCGATCTCGACCACAAGCGCGCCGAGCCGCCTGATCTCCTCGGGCGAAAGCCCCGCCGCTGGCTCGTCGAGGAGGATGAACGCGGGGCGCAGCATGAGGGCGCGCGCGATCTCGACGAAGCGCAACTCGCTGTGCTGCAGGCGATCCGCGCGGACGTCCGCAAGCTGTTCGAGCCCGACCGCCGAAAGAGCGAGCATCGCGGCTTCGCGCAGCTTCTTCTCGTCCTGCCAGTGACGCGGCAGGGCGAACATGAACTCAAGGAACGTTCCGGTGCCGTCGATCGTGCCGCCGATCATCACATTCTCGATCGCCGAGGCTTCGCCGACGATCCGCGGTGTCTGGAACGTGCGCGCAATGCGCATGTGCGCGCGGACGTGATGGGCGACCGCCGTCAGCTCCACGCCTTTGAGCGTGGCGGTGCCGTGCTGGGGCATGTAATAGCCCGAGATCACGTTGAGCGTCGTGGTCTTGCCGCTGCCGTTCGGACCGATCAGGCCGTGGATTTCGGCGGGGCGGATGGCGAGGTCGAGGCCGTCGATGGCGCGCACGCCGCCAAAGCTGAGCTGTACGTTCTTGAGCTCCATCGTGCCCGGATCGCCGCTTTGGGCGAGCAGGCGCTTGAGCAGCTCCGGACGCGGCACGATCGCGCGGCCGCTCTGCAGCGGACGGCGATTCTTGAAGTCGAGCAACTCGGCAATGCCGCCCGGGATCAGCAACACGATGGCGAGGAGCAGCACCGCATAAAGGAAGGTCGACCACGCGACCAGCGGCGCGGAGAACTCCGGCAGAACGGTGAGCAGGATGGTGCCGAGCAGCGGTCCCAGCACCGAGCCACGCCCTCCGATCAGAACTCCGATGAAGAAAAGAACCGAGAGCTCCACCGTGAATGCATCTGGCGTGATGTACGACTGCAACGACGCGAACAGTCCGCCCGCGATGCCGGCGGTCGCGCCGGCGAACAGGAAGACCATGACCAGCAGCGCCGGCTTGGAAATGCCGCAGGCCTCGGCGGCGACTTCGGCATCGCGGATCGCGGTCAGCGCGCGGCCGAACCGGCTGCTCCCTATGTTGATCGTCATCCAGGTGCAGACCACCGCGATGGCGAAGCAGAAATAGTAGAAGCCCCACTGACTATCGAACGGCGCCGGAAACTGCGGCCCCGGCACGCCGATGCCGCCGCCGGTGACGCTCTGCCACGCGAGCGCGATCTGCGTCACGATCGTCGCAAAGCCGAGCGTCGTGATCGCGAAATAGAACGTGCGCAGCCGAAGCGCGGGCAGTCCGACGATCAGCTCCGAAGATGGCTCCAACGCCGCCGCCGGCCAGGAGCGCCAGGTAGGGGTGCCAAGCGGGTCCTACGTTGCCCGCTGAAAGCACCGCGGCGACGTAAGCGCCGAGCGTTAGGATCGCGACCCAGCCGATGGCAAGCTGACCGGCGAAGCCCACCATGAGATTGAGCCCCGCAGCCAGGACCCAGTAGATGCAGGCGCGGATCGCAATGATCCCCCAGTAACCACTGGCAAGCCACGGCAGCGCGAGACCGATGACGAGCAGCACCAGAAAAGGGAGCGCCGTTGCAAATGCCCGCGAGTTGAACAGGGACTCGCGGCCCGCCCGCGATTGCCCGGCGGATATCTCCGTCATACGCGCCGCCCGAGCGCTGTACCTGCAAGCCCTTCAGGCCGGAGCAGCAGCACGATGATGAACACGGCAAACACCGCAACGGACGCGAAAATGCCGCCGACGAGGAAGTTGGCGGCCTGCTGAAACAAGCCGAGGATCAGCCCCGCAGCGACCGAGCCGCGGATATTGCCCATGCCGCCGAGCGCGACCGGCACGAAACCGTAGAACGTCAGCATCGGTGCATTGGCAAAGAAGGCGAGCAGCAACTGGCCTCCCGCGAAACCCGCGAGTGCGCCGATCGCGCCGGCAAGCGCGAAGCTCGCGATGCGCAGGTTGCTGTCTGGCAAGCCCAGCGCACGCGCCGCGTAGTTGTCCTCGGCGATCGCCAGAAAGGCGTGACCGACAAGCGTGTAGCGGTAGAGCAGCTCAAGCCCGACGACGACCACCACGCACGCGATCATCGGAAGCCAAAACTGCTGATCGAAGTCGATGCGCGGCAGATCGAAGATGCGCGGGAAGGGCTGCGGCTCGGTACTCCACATGATGGCAGCGAATTGCTGCACCATGAGCGCAAGCGCGAGTGTCGAGAGGACATAGAGGTGCTGGTCGATGGCTTTCAGCACCGGCCGCACGGCGACGAACTCGGTGATGACACCGAGCAGCGCACCGCCGGCAAGCGCCAGAAGAAACCCAACCCAGATCGGCATCCCCATGCGCAGGATGAAGAGCGAACCGAGTATGCCCCCGACCATTCCGAGGGTGCCAGCCGTGAAGCTGAACACCCTCGAAGCGCTGAACATCACGTTATAGGCGATGCCGATCAGTGCGTAGATGCAGCCGATCGCCAGACCAGACAGAACAATCGATTGGACCATCGGCTCAGGAAGCGCCGTAGCCCGGGGCGAGGTTGAACGCGCCCTCTTTCAGCGAGTTGGCTTCGACCATCACGACCTGCCGGTCCGGATAGCCGTTATGCTCGTCCGGCGTGAAGCTGTACTCTCCGTAGACGCCCGGATAGTCCTTCAGCTGGTTCCAGTAGGCGACGATCTTCTCCGGCTCGGGGCCATTCGCCTTGATCGCTTGCGCGATCAGGTACGGAGTGTCGTAGCCGACCGCGATCCACCACAGCAGCGTATCGCTCATGTCGATCTTCGCGGCGCGGATCTTCTCGACGAACGCGACCGTGCGCGCGGGGAGCTTGCCGTCGGCGCCGTAGCAGACCGGGCGGAAGTTGTTTGGATAAACCTTGCCCCAGTATTCCGGCTTATCGAGCAGCGCCTTGGTCTGGCCGGAGCCGAGCGTGGTCTGGCCACAGATCGGCACGTCCCAGTTCAGTTGTCCGCGCGTGTTGATGATGCGCGAAAGGAAGCCTGCATTCACGCTCCACGGCATGATCGCCTCGGCGCCTGCCGCCTGCATGCGCAGGATCTCGGGCTTGAGGTCCGGATTGGCGGCATCGACGTGCGCCTGGTACACGATGTCCGCGCCGACTTGCTTGAGCATCGGGGCGTAGGCGACGACCGACGCCGTGCCGTAGCCGGTCGTGTCGCTGATCAACGCGACCTTTTTCTTCTTCAGTACTTCCACGACGTAACGGTTCGCCGCGCCGCCGATCTGCTGGTTGGTGGGCCCATTGCGGAAGCACATCGGATATTTCTTGGCGTCGGCGAGCGAGTCGACCCAGCAAGGATGTAGCTGCGGGACATTGGCGCGCGCGAGCAGCGGCACCACAGCGAGCGCCTCGCCGGAATTGACCGGACCGAAGACCACGCTGACCTTGTGGCCGCGCGTAAGCTCCGCCGCGCCGTTCACGGCTTTGGTCGGGTCGCTCTGCGTGTCGCGGCTGATCAACTCGAGCTGACGGCCATCGACGCCGCCGGCCTTGTTGATCTCGTCCACGGCTAACTGAACGCCGCGGTTGATGCCGACGCCAGTAGACGACGAGGGGCCGGTGAGTGCCGGCAGGTAGCCGATCTGGATCGGCGACTTCTGCGCGATAGCGGGCTTGGCAATTCCAACCGCGGCGACAGCGGCGCCAGCGGACTTCAACGCTTGACGGCGAGTGATCGACATCTGGTCTCCTCCCAAGGTCGGCCGAAATTTCATCCGGTCCTTGGGGAAACTATACCGCCGGGTTCCCAACCCGGCTAGCGGCCTCGCGCCTGGTTTGCACCTCCATACCCGATGCGGTGGATCAGCCCAACGCGAAGGACACGCGGCAGGTGGGCAAAGGTGGGATCAGTCGCCCGAAAGAAAACAGGGGGCAGAAACGCAACCTGTGCGGGCGCGTGCCGGAATCAAATGGCAGCTGCGCCGAGAACCGGAACGTTATTTTCATGCGTACTGCCTGCCGTCTGCGCCAACGCGCGGCCGATCAGGACCAGCATCGGACCGTTGCCCGGCTCGGCGTCCGTCATGTCGCAGATGCTGGAGATGGTCGAAGCGACGACGATTTCGTCGTGGCGTGTCGCGTTTGTCACCGCGACCGCGGGGGTCAGCGGGTCGAGCCCCCGCGCGATCGCGCGTTTGCTTAACGCGCGCAACGTCTTCTTCGGCATGTAGACAACGGTCGTCGCCGCCGGATCGGCGATGCTGTCGAGATCGATGTCGTCGGGCAGCTTCCCGTCGCGGTCATGTCCGGTGACGAACTGAACGCGCCGCGCGTCGGCACGATGGGTGAGCGAGACCTTCAGGCGCGCCGCCGCGCCTTGCGCTGCCGATATCCCCGGAACGACGTCGACCGCAATGCTTGCCGCGCGGCATGCCGCGATTTCTTCGCCGGCACGGCCGAAGATCATCGGATCGCCGCCCTTGAGGCGCACAACGCGCTTGCCCGCTCTCGCGAGCTTGATCATCAATTCGTTGATCTCGCTCTGCTTGCACGCCGGGCCGTGCCCGGTCTTGCCTACCATCATCTTCTTCGCTTCGCGCCGCGCGAAATCGAGCACCTGCGGCGACACGAGATCGTCGATCAGGATCACGTCGGCGGATTGCAGCGCGCGAACGGCTCGCAGCGTCAACAGCTCGGGATCACCCGGCCCGGCGCCGACCAGCGTGACGGAGCCTGTGCTGACCTCGGGCAAGCCGCTCGTCAGCGTTTGGAAATTGCTTTCGTCGGGTATGCGTTCCGGCTCGGTGATCGCAAGCTCGGTGAACCGTTCCCAGAAACGTTTGCGGGTCGCGAACGACGCGACCAGCGCCTGCACTCGCGGACGCCATGCCTTGGCTGCCGCCGCCCAGCGCGCAAAGCCGCGCGGGATCATGGCTTCGAGTTTCGCCCTGATCGCCCGCGCGAACACCGGCGCGGCGCCATCCGTCGAGATCCCGATGACGAGCGGCGAGCGGTTCACGATCGAGCCGAACGAAAAATCGCACAGCGCCGGCTTGTCGACGACATTGACCGGCACACCAGCCTGACGCGCGAGTGCCGCGAACGCGGCCGCGTCGCGCTCGTCCTCGAATGCGCCGACTGCGATCGCAGCGTCCGCGAAATCCAAGGCTCCGATCGCGCGGTGATGAATGGTTATCCCCGCCTCCCCGGCGATCTCCAGCAGGTCGGCGTCTGGATCGGGGGCATAAGCCTCGACCGCCGCGCCGGCGGCCGCGAGCAGCTCGGCCTTCCATGCCGCGCCGGGACCGCTCGCCGCAACGACCGCGCGTTTGCCGTTCAACGCAAAGAACACCGGCAGGCGCGACAGCGGCTCCATGCGCGGCGGTCGCGCCTCAACTGGCCTGCGCGTGTTCATGGACGATCCTCTTCAATTCGGGGAGACACGAGCCGCAATTGGTGCCCGCGCGCAGTGCCTTGCCGATCGCCTCGACATCGGCGGCACGCTTCGACGCGATCGCTTCGCGGATGACGCTGAGGCCGACGCCGAAGCAGGCGCAGATGATCGGGCCGGTCTCGGCGAATCCGTCGGCGGCGCGGCCTGAGAGCACAACGCGGCGCTCGATATCCGTGATGCCCTCACGCTCAAACAGCGCCTTGATGGCATCCCACGCCGGTGCCGAGTCCTCCGGACCGAGGAACAAGGCGGCGTCGAGACGGCCGTCGCGGAACGAAGCGGCGCGATAAAGACCGCGCGAGCCGTCCGCGAATTCGGCAACATCGCCCATCAGGGCGCGTGCGTGCTCGCGCCATTCGCCCGGCGTCTCATTGGTGGCGATCACCGTGCCGGTGCCACCGCCAAGCGCGACGCGCACCCACCACGTGCCTTCCGGCAGCGCAAGCGGATCGCGCGTCAGCGCGAAACCGCGATACACGAATGTCACCGGCGCGATCGAGGCCGGTGTCGCCTTCGCTTCTGGCTGGCCCGAGAACGGATCGGTGTTCGGCGCGACGAGATCGCAGGCGCGCGACGCCGACGCGGTCTCGCCGTTCCAATGGATTGGCACGAACAAGGTGCCGCGCTGCTGGCTTTCGGTCAGCCGCACACGGAACGTCCCTGTGCCGTGCGCCGTCGTGACGCGGGCAAATTCGGACAGGCCGAGCGATTGCGCATCATCGGGGTGGATTTCCACGAATGGCTCGGGACTGTGCTGACCGAGCCGCGGACTCAAGCCGGTGCGCGTCATCGTGTGCCATTGATCGCGCACGCGGCCGGTATTGAGCACGAACGGAAATTCGTTCGAGACGCTGGCGCGCAGCGCGGGGATTTCCGGCGCGATGAAGCGTGCCTTGCGATCCGGCGTAAAGAAGCCGCCCTCCGCGAAGAAGCGTAGACTCGGCGCAGCCTCGCGCTTGCTCATCGGCCAGACGAACGGATCAAGCGCGTCGAAGGCCTCGTCGGCGAGGTCGCTCACCGCATCGAGATCGAAGTCGCGCGTGCCGTTATTCTCGAACGCCGACAGCGCGGCATGCTCGCGGAAAATGTCGGCAGCTGACTGATACGCAAAGTCATCGCCATAACCCATGCGGCGCGCGACTTCGCTGACGATCCACCAGTCCGGCTTCGCCTCGCCGGGTAACGGAAGAAACCGGCGCTGGCGCGAGATGCGGCGCTCCGAATTCGTGACAGTGCCGTCCTTCTCACCCCACGCGGCGGCGGGAAGAAGAATGTGAGCGCCGCTGTTCACCGTGTCATTCGAGGCGACGTTTTCCGAAACAACGAAAAGCTCGAGCTTGTTCAGGGCATCGCGCACCGCGCCGGCGCGCGGCAGCGAGACCGCCGGATTGGTCGCCATCACCCACAGCGCCTTGATCTTGCCGCGCTCGATCGCGTCGAACATCTGCACCGCCTTGAGGCCTTCGTGCGTGGCGATGTTCGGCGCGCGCCAGAAACGGCGCACCCGGTCGATCTCGGGCGGCGAGAAATTCATGTGCGCCGCCAGCTGATTGGCAAGGCCGCCAACCTCGCGGCCGCCCATCGCGTTGGGCTGGCCGGTGAGCGAAAACGGGCCCGTACCGGGCTTGCCGATGCGTCCCGTCGCCAGATGACAGTTGATGATGGCGCCGACCTTGTCCGTGCCTTGCGCGGACTGGTTGACGCCCTGCGACCAGGCGGTGACGACGCGCGGCGTTGCGGCGAACAGTTCGTAGAAGCCGCGAACGTCGGCTTCGAGCAGACCTGTACGTTGCGCGACGGTGGCAAGATCAGGCGCGATTTCGGCCGCACGTTGCAGCGCCGCCTCGAACCCGGCCGTATGCTCGGACACATAGGCGCGATCGAACGTGTCGCGATCCGCGAGCCTTACCAGCAGCCCGCTGAACAGCACCGTGTCCATGCCGGGCTTGATCGGGAGGAAGAGATCGGCCTCGTCGGCCGTCGCTGTGCGGCGTGGCTCGATCACGACGAGCTTCGCGCCGCGTTTGCGCCGGTTCTCCTGCATGCGCTGGAACAGCACCGGGTGGCACCACGCGGCGTTCGAGCCGACCAGCACGATCAGATCGGCCTGATCGAGGTCCTCGTAGAGGCCAGGCACTGTGTCGGCGCCGAACGCACGCTTGTGCCCTGCGACGGAAGACGCCATGCAGAGGCGCGAATTGGTGTCGACGTTCGCCGAGCCGATGAAGCCCTTCATCAGCTTGTTGGCGACGTAGTAGTCCTCGGTGAGCAACTGGCCCGAGAGATAGAACGCGACCGCGTCCGGCCCGTCGCGCTCGACGATGCGCCGAAATCCGTCTGCGACTTTGTCGAGTGCCCCGCTCCAATCGGTGCGCAAGAAAGCGCCATTCTGGCGCAGCATCGGATGCAACAGCCGCGTCTCGAGTCCAAGCGTTTCACCAAGCGCCGCACCCTTGGAGCACAGCCGCCCGAAATTCGCCGGATGATCCGGATCGCCCGCGATCGCCGCGCCGCCCTGCCCGTCCGGCGTCGCAAGGATGCCGCAGCCGACGCCGCAGTAGGGACACGTCGTGCGCACGGCCGGCGGATCGACGTGCGCGTTCATCAATAGACGTCCTGCTGGTAGCGACCCTGTTTCTTCAGGTCCGCCACGAACGCGATCGCCTGATCCGTCGTGCGCGCGCCGTGCTGCGCCACGATGTCGACAAGCGCCAATTCGACGTCCTTCGCCATGCGCTTGGCATCTCCGCAGACGTAAACGTGGGCGCCGTCCGTAAGCCACGACCACAGATCACGGCCCACCTCGCGCATGCGATCCTGCACGTAGAATTTTTCCGCGCCGTCGCGCGACCAGGCGAGCGAGAGGCGCGTCAGCACGCCCTTCGCTTTCATACCGGCGAACTCGTCCTCGTAGAAGAAGTCGGTGGCGGAGCGCTGATGGCCGAAGAACAGCCAGTTGCGGCCTTTCGCCTTGGTCGCCATGCGTTCGTGCAGGAAGGCGCGGAACGGCGCGACGCCGGTGCCGGGGCCGACCATGATGATCGGCGTCGCGGGATCGGCAGGAAGCCCGAACGCGTGGGCTTTCTGTACGTAGACCTTCAACGCCGCGTTCGGGCGCGCACGCTCGGCGAGGAACGTCGAGGCGACGCCGAGGCGCGCACGCGCATTCACCTTGTAGCGCACGGTGTCCACCGTGAGCGCGACGCGGCCGGGATTCGTCTTCGGCGACGATGAGATCGAGTAGAGCCGCGGCTGCAGCGGATCGAGCGCCTCGACGAAGGCCTCGGGGTCGGGCCGCACGCCGGGAAACTTTTCGATCGCGGCGAGCACGTCGAGCGTCGCGGCGTCGCCGTCGGGATCTTCTCCGGTGCTCAGCGCCTTCGCCTTCTGCCGCCGCGCGCCGCCGGTGAGATACGAATAGAGCTGGAACAGCATGTCGGGCGCGGGCGAAAGCGACACGCCGTCGGTCAGCACCTCGCGCAGCGTCCGGCCTCCGATCGGGAAATCAGGCGGCGCACCGAGCGCCGCGATCACGCTATCGACCAGCGCGGGCTCATTGGTGGGGAAGATGCCGAACGAGTCGCCGACCGTGTAGTCGATGCCGGTGCCGGCGAGATCGATCTCGATGTGCCAGGTGGTCTTCTCCGAGCCTTGCCGGTTGAGTCGCGTGCGCGAGAGGAGTTTCCCGGCCGCCGGATTGTCGCGCGAAGGCACATCGGCGGGCGCGAGCGCTGCGGCGGCGGATTCGACCGCAGCCGTAACGGCCGCCTTGGTGGCCAGCGTCGCGGGTGCTTTGCCAAGTTCCTCGTACAGCGACTTCAGCATGCGGGCGGTTTCCTTGCCGCCCGGCACGCAAAGGTTCAGCCGCTCTTCCTTCTTCGTCGCGATCAGGTTGGAGTAATCCTCGCAATTGTAGCCGCACTGGCCGCAGTCCTGCTGCGCCATCGCAGCCATCATCTTGCGCCGCACCGGCTTGCCTTCGGCGAGCTTCATGCGTTCGGGAAGCACGATGGTCTGGTCGTGCCACGGCGCCTCGCCGTTGTCGGCGTCGCCGAACTCGTTCGTCGCGCCCGGCATCAAGGCGGCGCTCTGCTCCGGCGAAAGCGCGGTGACACCGGCGCCGTCGAGCGAGACGAGACCCGCGAAGAAACCGTTCAGCCACGCGCGCTGTTCAGGCGAGAACGGCGCGGTCTCGGGAACGAGCGAGACGATCGGCGGCGGGACCGACTGGCTCATTCCGCCGCCTCCGCGTCGAAGATGGTTTTCAGTGCTGCCTCGTCATGCCGCTTGCTGAACGCGAGGAACGTCTCGTCGCCTTCGCGACGCGCCAGATAGCCCTTCAGGATGCGCTCGACGGTGCGCGGCGCGTCCTCGGCCTTCACGTCCTTGTAGATATCGCGCGCGAGCGTGGCGTCCGGGCCAAAACCGCCGCCGACCAGCACGTGATAGCCGTCGACCGTATCGCCCTCCTCGTTGATCGAAACGCGCGCCGCGATCAGGCCGATGTCGCCGATGTAGTGCTGCGCACAGGAGTGATGGCAGCCGGTGAGATGGATGTTCACGGGCTTGTCGAGCGTGACGCGCGGCTCGCACCACGCGGCGATTTCCTCGGCGTTCTCCTTGGTGTGCGCGGCAGCGAAACGGCAGCCGGTCGAGCCGGTGCACGAAACCAGCCCGGCGCGGATCGCAGTCGCCTGCGTGGTCAGACCGAGCGTTGCGACCGCGGCTTCGGCCAGCGCGACCTTCTCGTCCGGCACGCCCGAGATCAGCAGGTTCTGCCAGACCGTGAGGCGGATATCGCCATCGCCCAGGTCGGCGGCGATCTTCGCCAGCCCGCGCATCTGCATGACCGTGATCTTGCCGACCGGAAACACGACGCCGATCCAGTACAGCCCGGTTTGCTTCTGTGCGCGCACGCCGATGTGCGCCGCGCGATCGAAGGCCGGGCGCGGCTTCACGGCGTCGGCCGGCGCGCGCGTAAGCTTCCGGCCAAGCTTCTCCTCGACGGCGGCGAGAAATTTGTCGAAGCCCCAAGCATCGAGCACGTATTTCAGCCGCGCCTTGTTGCGGTTGGTGCGGTCGCCGTGTTCGATGAACACGCGCACGACCGCGTCGGCAACTTTCGTGGCGTCTTTCGGCATCACGATGACACCGGTATCGCGCGCGAAATCGCGATGGCCGGTGATGCCGCCGAGCGCGAGGCGGAACCAGACGCCCGGCTCGATGCCGTGCCCGTCGATCACCTCGACGGCCTGAAAGCCGATGTCGTTGGTATCCTCCAGCACCGGGATGATGCCGCCGCCGTCGAAGCCGACGTTGAACTTGCGCGGCAGGCCATAGAGCGCGCGGTCGTTCAGGATGTGGAAGTGCCACTCGCGTGCATAGGGGCGCGTGTCGATCAGTTCCTGGCGGTCGATCCCCGCGGTCGGCGTGCCGGTGACGTTGCGGATGTTGTCGGCGCCCGAGCCGCGCGACCACAGGCCGAGGCTCTCGATGCCCTCCACGACCTCGACGGCATGCTTCGGCAGGATTTCGCGGATCTGCAAGTTCGCCCGCGTGGTGACATGCGAATACGGGCCGCCGCAGCGTTCCGTGAGATCCGCGATCCCCGAGAACTGCCAGTGCTTCAGGATGCCGTTCGGGATGCGCAGCCGGCACATGTAGGAGTCTCTGCGCGGGCGCAACGTAGAACAGCCCGTAATACCGCCAGCGGAAATTATCCGCGGGCTTCGGCGGCGTGTTCGTCTCCGCCTGCTCCTTCAGCCGGTCGTAAGCGTCGAACGGGTGCTGCTCGCGCTTGAATTTTTCCTGCTCGGCGAGCTTGCCGCCTGCCGCCGTGACCCTGTCCTGCGCCTTGAAGTGGATCGCGTCCGGCCCAACCGGCTCGCCCTTCCCGCCCGGCACGGCACCGCGCGTCGCGCGCGCCGCGTTGAGGCCCGACACGAAGCCTTCGAGGTAGCGCTTCTGCTCGGGTGAGAAGTCGCCGGACATGCTACGCCGCCATCCGCGCAGGCGCGGCGGCCTCGGCCAGCGCGCGGCCGAAGGCGAGATCGTCGCGGATGTTCTCGATGCTCGCGCCGGAGCGGATCAGGTCGAGATACCAGAGCCCGTCCGCGGTATCGCCGCACAGCACCGCACCGGCGAGACGGCCATCCCGGACGACGAATTTCTTGTAGAGGCCGATGCCGGGATCGGTCAGCACGATCTCCTGCGTGCCCTCGCCGCCGAGAAAGTCGCCGGCCGAAAACACGTTGACGCCGGAAACCTTCAGGTTGGTGGCAAGGACGCTGCCGGAATAGTGCGCGTCGCGTCCGGCGAGCCGGTCGGCGAGCACGCTTGCCTGCTCGTGCGCCGGCTCGACCAGCCCGTAGCAGATGCCGCGATGCTCGGCGCATTCGCCGATCGCGTGGATGCCGGAGACGTTCGTTTCGAGCGCGTCATCGACCACGACGCCGCGCTTCACCGCGATCCCTGCGTCGCGCGCGAGATCGGCGCTCGGCCTGATCCCGATTGCGACGACAACGGCGTCGGCCTCGATGCTGCGGCCGTCCTTCAGCGTCACGCCCTCGACGCGCGACGTTCCCGCGATCTCGGCGGTGTCGGCGTTGAGCACGACCTCGATGCCTTTTTGCTCCAGGGTGCGCTGGAGCATGCGCGCGGCGTGCGGATCGAGCTGGCGCTCCATCAGCCGGTCCATCAGGTGCAGCACGGTGACGCGCGCACCCGCTTTGGCGAGTCCGTAGGCCGCTTCGAGGCCGAGCAGTCCGCCGCCGATGACGACGACGCGGTCGCCCGCGCCGGCGCGATGCCAGATGGTCCAGATGTCGCTGATGTCGCGGAACGTGATGACGCCGGGCAGCGCCATGCCGGGGATCGCGGGCCGGATCGGCTGCGAGCCGGTCGCGAACACGAGTTTCGAAAACGCGAGCGTCTCGCCGTCCGCCAGCGCGACCGTGCGCGCCGCCGCGTCGATCGCGGTCGCGCGGCAGCCGTAGCGCAGCGTGATGCCGCGGTCGCGCCACCAGGCTCCCGGCTTCAGCTCGATGTCGGACGAGGCGACTTCGCCGGCCAGCACGGACGAGAGCAGCACGCGGTTATAGGCAAGCCGCGGCTCCTCGCCGACGACCGCGACCGCGTAGCGCCCGAGCGCGCGGCTCGACAGTTCGTCGGCGAACCGCGCCGCCGCCATGCCGTTGCCGATCACCACGAGAGGTTCGCTCATTCCAACTCCGTTGGACCACCAGACTTATCACCGCGTCGCTGCGGTCCACGGACGCCGCATCGTTGCGGCGAAGAAAAAACTACGCGGCCTCCACGAAGCGATGCCGCTCGTAGAGGAATTCGAGTACGCGCTGGCGGCACTTGAGGTAGGCCGGGCTCGCCGCGAGCTCGAGCCGCTTGCGCGGGCGCGCGAGCGGCACGTCGAGCACCTCGCCGATCTGCGCCGACGGGCCGTTGGTCATCATCACGATGCGGTCGGAAAGCAGCACGGCCTCGTCGACGTCGTGCGTGATCATCAGCACGGTGTTGCGCAGCTTGGCGTGGATCGCCATCACGCTGTCCTGCAGGTGCGCGCGCGTGAGCGCATCGAGCGCGCCGAACGGCTCGTCGAGCAGGAGCACCTTCGGCTCCATCGCGAGCGCGCGCGCGATGCCGACACGCTGCTTCATGCCGCCGGAGATTTCCGCCGGGCGCTTGTCCTTGGCGTGGCCCATCTGCACGAGATCGAGATTGTGCATGATCCACGCATGGCGCTCGGAGCGCGACTTGATGCCGCCGAATACCTTGTTCACCGCGATCGACACGTTGTCGTAGACGGTGAGCCACGGCAGCAGCGAGTGGTTCTGGAACACGACCGCGCGATCCGGACCCGGATCGTTCACCTCGCGGTTTTCCAGCAGCACGCCGCCGGTGGTGGAGCGCAACAGCCCCGCCACGATGTTGAGCAGCGTGGACTTTCCGCAACCCGAGTGGCCGATGATCGAGACGTATTCGCCCTGCTCGATCGTCAGCGTGATGTCGTGCAGCACCTCGGACTCCTGCGAGCCGCGGGTGAAGGATTTGGAGAGATGGTCGATCTTCAGATAGCTGCTCATGTGCGCCTCAGTTCGCCGCGGTGCCGCGCGTGATGATGTTGGCGACGGCCGCGACGATGCGGTCGAGCACGAAGCCGATGATGCCGACGTAGATGAGCGCGAGGATGATCTCGCTGATGTGCGAGGAATTCCACGCGTCCCAGATGAAGAAGCCGATGCCGACGCCGCCGATCAGCATTTCGGCCGCAACGATCGCCAGCCAGGAGAGGCCGATGCCGATGCGCAGGCCGGTGAAGATGTAGGGCGCGGCCGCCGGCACCATGATCTTGTAGAAGAACTCGAAGTGGTTGAGCCGCAGCACCGCCGCGACGTTGCGGTAGTCCTGCGGAATGTTGCGGATGCCGACCGCCGTGTTGATGATCACCGGCCAGATCGCCGTGATGAAGATCACGAAGATCGCGCTCGGCTGGCCGTCGCGGAACGCCGCGAGCGAGAGCGGCAGCCACGCGAGCGGCGGCACGGTGCGCAGAACCTGAAAGATCGGATCGAGCCCGCGCATCGCCCAGGTGGACTGCCCGACCAGCGTGCCGAGCGCGACGCCGGCGATCGACCGCGAGCGCATAGCCGAGTGCGACGCGCTGCAGGCTCGCCGAGAGATGCCAGAACAGGCCCTTGTCGATGCCGCCGCGATCGAAGAACGGATCGACGATCAGCTCCCAGGTGTCGGAGAGAACGCGCGAGGGCGGCGGCAGCGTCGCGCCGGGCCTGTTGCACAGCAGCTCCCAGACGAGCAGCGCCAGCGCGATGACGATGATCGGCGGGATGACGTCGCGGCGACGACGGATGCGTGCGCAAGCATGCGTTCCGAGCAGCGGCGGGCGCTTCGGCTTGCCGAGCGTGAGCACCTTCGCGCTCGCGCCGCCGGAGGCGCCAGCGCGAGCGACGGTCTCGGATTTCTTCAGGGGCATGTTCATTGCGAGATTCCTCGGCTCAGACCTCTGCGCGCTTGATCGGCTGAGGCTCTTGAGGTAGGCGGTCGGGTTTTCCGGATCGAAGACCTTGCCGTCGAAGAAGGTTTCCTTGCCGCGCGATGTCGAGGCCGGGATATGGCGGCCGGAACGTTCAAGCTCCTTCGCGGCCTCGCGCCAGAGGTCCTCGCGATTGACTTTCTTGATGAGCGCCTTGGCGTCGTAGTTCGGCCTCGAACTTGCCCCAGCGGATGTCCTCGGTCATGAACCAGAGATCGTGGCTCTGGAACGGATAGGACGCGTAGTCAGTCCAGTAGCGCATGATGTGCGGGATGTTCTCGACCACCTTGCCGGGAATGCCGTAGTCGAACTTGCCCTTCAAGCGGTCGGTGACGTCTTCGACCGGGCAGTTGATCCACTGGCGCTTGGCGCAGATCGCCGCGGTCTCGGCCTGGTTCTCCGGCTTCTCGCACCACTGCTGCGCTTCCATCGTCGGCCATCAGCATCGCCTTCGCGGCGTTCGGATACTTGTCGACGTAGGCGGCGCGCATGCCGAAGGATTTTTCCGGATGCTTGTCCCAGAGCTCGCCAGTGGTGATCGCCGTGTAGCCGATGCTCTGGTGGATGAGCTGCAGGTTCCACGGCTCGCACACGCAGAAGCAGTCCATGGTGCCGACCTTCATGTTCGCCACCATCTGCGCGGGCGGCACCACGATGGTCTCGATGTCCTTGTCGGGGTCGATGCCGCCGGCCGCGAGCCAGTAGCGGATCCAGAGATCGTGCGTGCCGCCCGGGAAGGTCATCGCGGCCTTGATCGATTTGCCGGAGGCTTTCTTCTTCTCCAGCGCCGGCCTTGAACGGCTTGGTGTCGACGCCGATCGTGATCTCGGAATATTCCTTCGCGACCGAGATGCACTGGCCGTTCAGATTGAGCCGCGCCAGGATGTACATCGGCGTCGGCACGTTGTTCTGCGTCACCTTGCCGGCGGAGATGAGGTACGGCATCGGCGTCAGGATGTGCGCGCCGTCGATGCCGTTGCCCTCGGAGCCGAGCACGAGGTTGTCGCGCGTCGTGCCCCACGAAGCCTGCTTCTGCACTTCGACGTCGGGCATGCCGTATTTCGCGAAGATGCCTTTCTCCTTGGCGACGAACAGCGGCGCCGCATCGGTCAGCGCGATGAAGCCGAGCTTGGCGACTTTCGTCTCGGGGCCGGCAGCCTGCGCGATGTGAACGCCGAACGGAAATGCTTCGCCGACCGCGGCCATCAAGGCGCTCGCGCCGGTGGCTTTAAGAAGCGCGCGCCGGTTCATGCCGCGTGTCGTGGTCTTCTTGCTCATGGCGGTGTGTTCCCTCTGTTCTTTTGAGATCCGCGGTCCTTCCGGCGGAACCGACGGTCCCGTTTGAGCCAACAAAAAAGCCGCAGCCTGAGACGCGCGGTGAAGCGCTTCGTCAGAGCGGCGGCGTTGCCTGTCGGCCCGTCGTTGGACCGTTGGCGCCGCAAACGCGCGGCGCCGATCGGTCTCTCCTTTACAAGCGGCGTGCCAAGTGACTGGCGCGGAAAAAACCCTTTGGGATCAATGCGAAAACGTTAATTGCCGAAATGCGCGGCAGCGCAGCCTGCCGAGGTTTGGCGCATTCACGGCACCAACCTGCAAATTCATTGTGCAGTGCGAAAAATTAGGCAGCCGCTGATTTTTCAGGCGAATCAGCCGTCCGGCGGCTCATTGCGTCGGAATTTTCGCCGTCTTCACGAGCGCGACGTTTGCCTCGATGTCGTCCTTCTGGAATTTGGCAAACTCTGCCTGCGTCATCGGCATCGGCTCGACGCCGACGGTTGCGAGCCGCGCCTTCACGGCGTCGGTTTGCAGCGCCTTGGCGATCTCGGCATGCAGTCTCGCGACGATCTCGGGCGGCGTCTTCGCCGGCAGGTACACGCCCGTATAGAAGGGATAGACCGAGTTCGCCGGGAGCCCGGCCTCGATCGTCGTCGGCACATCGGGGAACATGCTGGCGCGCTTGTTCGCGCTGACGGCAAGCGCCGCGATCTTGCCATCCCTGAGAAGCGGCAAGGTCGTCGCCGGAAGCTGCACGGAGAAGTCCACGCGCTCCGCCACCACATCGGTTACGGCTTCGGCTGCGCCCTTGAAGGGAATGTGCTGCGCCTCGAAATTGGCGCTGGTGCGCAAACGCTCCGCGCCGATGTGCGAGGACGACCCGACGCCGGCGCTCGAATAGTTCAGCGTTCCCGGCTTCGCCTTCGCGGCGGACACCAGATCGCCGAGCGTCTTGTAGCCTTTGCCGGGCGCGGCGATGACGACCAGGATCTGCTGTCCGAGCGAAGCGACCGGAATGAGATCGTTCACCGAGTCATACGGCAGCTTCGCGTGCAGCGCGTGCGCGCTCGCCAGCGCTCCATAGACCAGCATCGTGTAGCCATCGGGCGCGGCCTTCGCGACCATGTTCGCGCCGATGGTACCGCCGGCGCCGGGGCGGTTCTCGACAACCACAGCCTGCCCAAGCTGCTTGCCGACCTGCTCCATCACGACGCGCGCGACGATGTCGCTGGCGCTTCCCGCACCGAGCGGCACGATCGCGGTGATGTTGCGGTTCGGCCAGTCCTGCGCGTTCGCAGAGTTCGGCGCGGTGAAGCCGAAAGCTGCGGTGAGAAGGACGAGACCAAGAGCGCGGCGCTGGCCATCCATACGAACCTCCCTGAATTTCGCGCATTCTCAGGGAAGTTGCCGGTTCCGGCAACGGCGGATCAGAAGGCGTGGCTGATCTTCCACGCCGCAAGGTGCGACGTGATGTCGTCCGGATCGAAGGGCGGCCCGGCGAACGCACCGATACGATCGGCAGGTTCCGCTGGTGCAGTCTCACTTCTTCCGCGCGCGGCGTCGTAAAGGTCAGGACGCCACACAGCTTTCGCGGTCGACGAGCATCTCGGCCGACAGCGGCGCCTGACCCCAGCGCACCATCTGGGCATAGAGCCAGGCGGCCTGCGCGGGATCGGGCCGCGCCGCGGCTTCGCGCCCGACGAGGAGATAGCGCGGGTCACTGCGGTAGGCGCCGTCCTGCGACACCTTCAGCCGCCCGTCGAGCGTGCGGCGGATCACCTCCGCCTCGACGCCGATGCGGTTCGCCGCAGCGAGCAGGCCCGCGACCTCTTCACGATTGCCCGGGTTCTCGACGAAGTCGGCGGCGCGCTGATGCGCGCGCAGGAGCCGCATCAGAACGTCGGGATTTTCGTCGGCCCACCGCTGCCGAACGCCCAGCACCTTTTCGGCGGCGCGCGTGAGAATCTCCGAAACGAAATGCAGGATGTACCCAACGCCGAGATCGACCGCGACGGAATTCCACGGTGCGCCGACACAGAAGCCGTCCACATGCCCGTTCTGCAGGCTCTCGACCATGTAGGGCGGCGGCAGCACCACGAGACGCACGTCCTCGTCCGGATCGACGCCGCCCGCCGCCATCCAGAAGCGCAGATGATAGTTGTGCGTCGAGAACGGAAACGTCATGCCGAAGGTGAGCGGCTCTTCGCCGCTAGCTTTGCGCTGCGCGACGACGCGGGCGAGCGCCCGCGCCGACACCATCGGATCGAGGATGTCGCCTTCGGCGGCCGCAACCAGCGCCGCATGGAGCGGCGGCGACACCGTGATGGCGTTGCCGTTCACGCCAAGCCCGAACGGGGCGATGATCGGCACCTTGACGTGGCCCAGCCCAAGGCTCGATGCGATCGCGACTGGCGCGATCAGGTGCGCGGCGTCGAACAGCCCGATGTTGAGCTTGTCACGGATGTTCGACCACGACACCTCGCGCACCAGTTCGACATCGAGTCCCTCCGCGGCGCAAAAACCCTTGTCCACCGCGATCAGCAATGCGGTCGCGTCGGCCAGCGGGATGAAGCCGATCCGCAGTCTGGTCATTTGAACAGCTCCGCCGCCGTGATCACCGACTGCGCGACCTCGGCGATCTTCTTGTTCTCGTTCATCGCGGTCTTGCGCAGCAGCGCGTAGGCCTGCTCCTCGGTGAGGTTCTTCGCCTTCATCAGGATGCCCTTGGCGCGATCGATCACCTTGCGGTCTTCAAGCTGACTCTTGGTACGATCGAGCTCGTCCTGCAGCTTCGAGAAGGCGTTGAAGCGCGAGATGCACAGATCGAGGATCGTCTTGATGCGATCCTTCTGCAGGTTGCCGACGATGTAGGCCGACACGCCGGCATCGACCGAAGCCTGGATCGAGGCGGTGTCGCTCTGGTCGACGAACATCGCGATCGGCCGCTTCACGGCGCGGCTCATCTGGAACATCTGCTCCAGCACGTCGCGGCTCGGGTTTTCCAGATCGATCAGGATGACGTCGGGATCGATGGCGTAGATGCGCGCGAGCAGATTGTGGGTGTCGGCGATGCGCTCGACATTGAAATAGTTCGCCTCGCGCAACCCATCCTCGAGGATCGCCGCGCGGATCGGGTTCTCATCGACGATGACGATTTTGAGTGGGGTCTGCATTCTGGCGCGGTCGCGTGCGGGGTCACGCTAACCGATATTGTGCGCCGCAGCAAATCCGGGATCTGTGTGTCTAAGCAGATGAAAATAGACGCTTTTTGCTCAGAACCGCGCCGACCAACGATCCGTAAACAGCGGCAGGAACGCGTCCGGCACGTAGGTCGTGACCTTCGTGACGCGGCAGGCGCGTGTGTCGCGGCTCGTCATCAGTCCTTGTCCAGTCCACCGGACACGTTGAGGCGTTCGGCCGTGATGTAGTCCGGCGCGTCGAACGCAAGCCACAGCACGGTCTCGGCGACTTCCTCCGGCTCGATCCGCCGGCCGACCGGGATGCGCGCGGTGCGCTCGGCGAGAAAATTCTCGATGTCGTTGCGTCCTTCGATGCGGGCAAGCTGTTCCTCGCTCACACGCTGCATCGGCGTGTCCATCATGCCGGGCGCAAGCGAATTGACGCGGATGCCGTGCGGCGCGAGCGCCACGGCGGCCGCGCGCGTGATCGCATCGACCGCGGCCTTCGAGGCCGCGTAGGCGGTGTAATTCGGCAGCGCCATGCGCGAGGCGGGCGAGGTGATGTTGATGATGCGGCCCGCCTTCTGCTCCTTCATGATGCGGCCTGCCGCAGCGGTCGCGAGCGCCAGCGCCTTGACGTTGAGCCCGAGCGTGCGGTCCCAGGTTTCGGCCTTCATCTCGAGGAAGGCCTCGCCCGCGCCAAAACCCGCATTGTTCACGAGCACGTCGAGCCCGCCCAGAAGCCTTGCACCATCCACGACCGCCTGTTCGGCGTTCGCGATCAGATCGACCGCGAGCGCGTGCCCGGCGCAGGCCTTCGCGACGGCTTCAGCTCCGGCTCGATCGATATCGGCGACGACAACCTTCGCGCCGCGCTGCGCGGCCCCGAGCGCGACCGCGCGGCCGAGCCCGCTTGCGCCGCCTGTCACCAGAAGGCGCACGGCCGCCTACGCCTTGCTCGCCTGATGCTTGTCGATCGCGGCCTGCACGGCCTTCTGCATCTCCACGCCGGCGGTTGCGTGTTTGCCCTTGGCGTCGTCGTAGCTGATGGTGCGCAACTCGTTGGCGTTCTGCTGGAAGTGCGGGTGAACATAGCGCGCCATCAGTTCGTAGGAGCGCTTGGTCGCCGCCCAGTCGGCCCAGTTGTGCGCGAGCAGCAGGATGCCGCCGAGGCCGCCGTTCGAGCCTTTCCACAGCCGCTCGAAATGGCGGACGCAGTCTTCCGGCGTGCCGATGCAGGCGAGGCCCGACGTGGTGAGATAGTCGGCCGGATCGCTGTCGATGCCGGGCGGAATGATCGGGAAGGTCGCGACCTCGCTGAAATAGCGATTGAAGTCCTTCAGCCCGAACTTCACCTCCTCGCGCGCCTGCTCGCGCGTCTCGGCCACATGCGCGAACGTCACGATGCGCCACTTGCGGCGGTCCGCCGTCTTGCCGTTCTTGCGCGCGGCCTCCTCGTAGACGCCCCAGTTGCTGGCATGCGCCTTGAGCGCATCGTCCGAGGTGCCGCCGAGCGAGAGCATGCCGATGCCGTGCTTGCCGGCCTGCAGCGCGCCGGTCGGCGAACGCGCGGAGGCGACCGCCATCTCCATCGTGGGCTGCGAGTAGCTCTTGAGCTGAAGCCGCGCCTCGCGCAGGTCGAACCAGTCGGTCTTCTTTGTCACCGTGCGGCCCTGCATCAACTCCACGATGACGTCGAGCGCCTCGTCGAGCTTGCGCCGCTGGTCCGCCGCCGCAAGGCCCATCTTGTCGGCATCGTAGACGAGCGAGCCGGGGCCGACGCCGAACATCGCGCGCCCGCGCGCCTGGTAGTCGAGTTGCGTCATGCGGCCCGCGAGCGTGAAGGGATTGTGATAGGGCAGCGAAACGACGCCGGTGCCGAGCCGGATGTGGCGCGTGCGCTCCACCGCCTGCGCGATGAACATCTCCGGGCAGGCGATGATCTCGAAGCCGGCCGAATGGTGCTCGCCGATCCAGGCCTCGTGGTAGTTCAGCTTGTCGAGGTGGACCAGCAGGTCCATGTCGCGTTCGAGTGCGAGCAGCGGGTTCTCGTTGACGGGATGAAACGGCGCGAGAAAGACGCCCGTTTTCACATAGCGGTCGCTGGTCACATCGGTCATGAGGCCCGGTCCCCGGTTTCGCGGCTCCTGGATCGTAGCGGGTGCTTCCCGATTAACAACCGGGGGCCGCATGGCAGGCACGCGGGAAACCCCCGCCCCTTGCGCATGGCGGCGGTTTGGTGGGACCGTTCGGGCGTTACAAACAAGAGCAAAGGGGCGGACGTTCGATGCGGGGGAATCCGGTTCGCGCAAAGCTGCGCAAGGGCGGCGTTGCGTTCGGCCACATGGCGTTCGAGTTCTTCACGCCGGGCATCTGCCAGATCATGGCGAACGCCGGCTGCGAGTTCTGCATCTTCGACACCGAGCACTCGGGCGTCGGCATCGAGACGATCAAGCAGCAGGCGGCGTTCGCGCGCGGCACCGGCCTCGTGCCTTTGGCGCGCGTGCCGGGCTCGCACTATCACCTGATCGCGCCGATGCTCGATGCGGGCGTCATGGGCATCATGGTGCCGATGGTCGAGAGCGCCAAGCAGGCGGCCGATATCGCGAAATGGTGCCGATATCGCCCGCAAGGGGAGCGCGGGCTTGCGTTCGGCATGGCGCATGACGACTACAAGGGCGGCGACCACATCAAGGCAATGAAGGAGGCGAACGAGCGCACGCTTGTGATCGCGCTGATCGAGACGAAGGCCGGCATCGAGAACGTCGAAGCCATCATGGCGACGCCCGGCATCGACATCGGCTGGCTCGGCCACTTCGACCTCACCAACGCGCTCGGCATCGACGGGCAGTTCGACCATCCGCGCTACAAGGCATCCGCCAAGGCGCTGGTGCGCGCGTGCGAGAAGAACAAGAAGGCCGCGGGGTTCCTCGCCGGCGACGTGAAGACCGGGAAACAATATCTCGACTGGGGTTTCCGCGCGCTCGCCTACGGTGTGGACAGCGTCCTGCTGCAGAGTGCGCTCAAGGCCGGCATCGACGGCATGCGCGGACGCAAAAGCTGAAGGCACAACCAGAAGAACGCTGCCGCCGGCTCGCAAGGCGGACTAGGATCAAGCCAACAACATCGGGAGGAGACCATGACAGTCCGACTGTTCGCGGCCGCGTGCGCCGCATTGCTTGCCTGCGCCATCGGCTCGCACACCGCTGACGCACAGGCGCTCGACCGCATCCTGAAGGACAAGAAGATCCGCATCACGGCGGAAGTGACCTCGCCGCCGTTCGGCATTCTCGACAAGGACAACAAGCCGACCGGCTCCGAAATCGAGACCGCGCGCCAGCTCGCGAAGGACCTCGGCGTCGAGCTTGAGCTCGTGCAGGTGACCGGCCCGCAGCGCATCCCGGCGCTCTTGTCGGACCGCGCTGATCTCGCGATCTCGTCGCTCTCGATCACCACCGACCGCGCGAAGTCGGTGTGGTTCTCCAGCCCGCACGGCGCGCTGTCGATCGTCATCGGCGCCGGCAAGAACGTGAACATCAAGAGCGCGGCCGACCTCGCCGGCAAGCGGATCGGCATGACGCGCGCGACGCTCGAAGAACAGGTCGTTCCGAAGGTCGCGCCTCCGGGCACCAACATCGTGTTCTTCGACGAGCACGCCGCCACGCAGCAGGCGCTGCTCTCCGGTCAGGTCGATGCGATCGGCGGCGCGGCGTTCCTGATCAACGCACTTGCCCAGCGCAATCCCGACAAGGGCATCGAGAGCAAGTTCACCGTGACGACGGCGTTCTACGGCATCGCCGTGAAGCCCGGCAATGTCGACCTGCTGCAATGGGTGAACACCTGGGTGTTCGTGAACAAGCAGAACGGCGTGCTGGCGAAGATCTACAAGGAGCACACCGGCGTCGATCTGGTCGAACTGCCGCCGCTGTAAATCGCGAACTCTGCTGGGTCGCCCTCCCCCTGAAAGGGGAGGGTTGGGGTGGGGCGTCGCGTGACCTACGTCTTTCAGTTCGGCATCGTCTTCGACAAATTCCCGTCGCTGCTCGAAGGCGCGTGGCTCACCATACGGCTCGCCGCGATGGCGATGCTGCTCGGCCTCATCGTGGCGGTGATCTGTGCTTACCTCCGCACGTCGGGGCCGAAGCCGGTGCGCGCGTTGGTCGCCGCCTACGTGGAGGGCATCCGCAACACGCCGTTCCTGGTGCAGCTCTACATCATCTATTTCTCGCTTCCCGCGACCGGCATCCGCCTCGAAGCGAACGAGGCCGCGCTGGTCGCGATGGTCATCAGCCTCGGCGCTTACGCGACCGAAATCGTGCGCGCCGGCATACAGTCCGTGCCTGTCGGGCAGATCGAAGTCGGCCTCGCGCTCGGCCTCAAGCGCCTGCAGATTTATCGGTTCATCGTGCTGTTTCCCGCCATCAAGGCGGTGTTTCCCGCGCTCGCGAGCCAGTTCATCCTGCTGCTGCTCGGCTCGTCGGTCGTCTCGGCGATCTCCGCCAATGAGCTGACCGCCATCGCCAACACGCTGCAATCGACGACCTTCCGCGCCTTCGAGGTCTACATCGTGGTGACGCTGATGTACCTCGCGATCGCGCTCGCGTTCCGCGGATTTTTCGCGAGCGTCTACTGGTTCGTGTTCGTGCGTGGACGAGGGCGATAGATGCGCGCGTTCTCGCTCAACGATTTCTGGTTCATCCTGATGGCAACACGCTGGACCGTAGTGCTGTCGCTGCTTTCGTTCGCGCTCGGCGGGTTGCTCGGCGCCGTCATCGCAATCCTGCGCATCTCACGCTTCGCCCCGCTGCGGCTCGCGGCGGCGGGCTATGTGCAGCTCTTTCAGGGAACGCCGCTGCTGATGCAGCTATTCCTCATTTACTACGGCCTGAGCCTGTTCGGACTGCGGCTCGACGCGTGGACCGCCGTCACCATCGCCTACACGGTCTATGCGGCGGCATTCCTCGGCGACATCTGGCGCGGCTGCATCCAGGCGATCCCGAAGGAGCAGTGGGAAGCCTCGCGCGCGCTCGCGCTTCAGCTATCCCCACCAGCTGCTGCTGGTGATCATGCCCCAGGCGGTGCGCATCGCGATCCCGCCGACGGTCGGCTTCCTCGTGCAGCTCGTGAAGGCGACCGCGGTTGCGTCGATCATCGGCTTCGTCGAGCTGACGCGCGCCGGACAACTCATGACCAATGCGACGTTCCAGCCGATGATCGTCTATCCGATCGTCGCGGGACTTTACTTCGCGCTGTGCTGGCCGCTGTCGGTCTGGTCGCAGCATCTTGAAAAGCGGTTGCGTGTCGAAAACGCAATCGGCCGCCGCAAATAAGGAGAAACAGATGAGCAAGCAAAAGATCGGCTACATCGGCGTTGGGCTGATGGGTCACGGCGCCGCGAAGAACATTCTGGATAATGGTCATCCGCTGACGATCATGGGCCATCGCAACCGCGTGCCGGTCGACGATCTGCTCAGGCGGGGCGCGAAGGAAGGAAAGAGCGCGGCCGAGGTCGCGCGCGGCAGCGACATTCTTTTTCTCTGCCTCCCCTCCTCGGTCGAGGTCGAAGCGACGGTGTATGGCGCGGGCGGCGTGCTCGAAGGCGCGCATGCGGGACTGATCGTGGTCGATTCCACGACCGCCGATCCAAACTCCACGCGCCGCATCGCCGAAGACCTGAAGAAGAAAGGCGCGCGCATGCTGGACGCGCCGCTCGGTCGCACGCCGAAGGAGGCGGAGGAAGGCAAGCTTTCGACCTATGTGGGCGGCGATCCCGACACGGTGAAAGCCGTGAGGCGGGTGTTCGAGTGCTACGCCGACACAATCGTCGAGGTCGGCCCGCTCGGCATGGGCCACACGCTCAAGCTCATCAACAATTTCATCTCGATCGGCACTTGCGCGATCATCTCCGAAGCCGCCGCGACCGCCGCGAAGGTCGGCGTCGACATGCGCAAATTCTACGAGGTGATCTCGGCGGGCGGCGCCAACAGCAAGATGTTCCAGATGGTGATGCCGTGGGTGCTGGAGGGAGACGACAGCCACCTGAAAGGGCCGCTGCGCATCGCCGGCAAGGACCTGCGCTTCTATACCAAGCTTGCCGAGCAGGCCCCGGCCGCCGCCTTCATCGCGCAGGCGGTGAACCAGACGCTGCAGTTGTTCAACACGCGCGGCCACGGCGACCGGTTTCTTCCGGTGCTGCCGGGACTTATCGCGGAGCTGAACGGCGCGAAAATCCGGGATTTGTAGGCGTTTACGCGGCGCGAATGCAACGAATGCCGCTGCCGGATGCAGCATTATTTGCATTCCTGCATTGAACTGCCCGGCCCGTGAGGCGTTGGGAACCGACGGATCTTTGTTTTCGGGTTTTCGGGCTCATGGGCGTTTTTCAGCCAGGACGGAATGTTTGGCGCATCGAACGCGCGGAGCGCGCGTCGGTGCTGATCGACGCCGGCGCGTTCTTCGGCGCCGTGCGCGAAGCGTTGCTGCAGGCGCAGCGCAATGTCTTCATCATCGGCTGGGATCTCGACAGCCGCACGCGGCTGGTCGGCGAGGACTGCGAGGCGCATGACGGCTGGCCGGTCACGCTGCGCGAGTTTCTCACCAGGCTCGTGAACGAGCGCCCCGAACTGACCGTCCATTTGCTCGCCTGGGATTACGCCGTCCTCTATGCGCTGGAGCGCGAGACGTTTCCCTCGCTCAAGCTCGGCTGGAATACGCCCGACCGCGTGCGCTTCCGCCTCGACAATGCGGTGCCGGTCGGCTCCTCGCATCATCAGAAAATCATCGTCGTGGATGATGCGCTCGCGTTCTCCGGCGGCCTCGACCTGACCATCCGCCGCTGGGACACGTGCCAGCACGAGGCCAATCATCCGCAGCGATGCGATCCGGCCGGACAGCCCTATCGCCCGTTCCACGACGTGCAGATGATGGTCGACGGCGATGCCGCGCTCGCGCTCGCCGAGCTCGCACGCGAGCGCTGGGCGCGCGCGACGGCCGAGCAAATTCCGGTCGCGCCTGTGGGTTCGCCGTGGCCGCAGTCCGTTACGCCGGACATACGGGCGACCGAGATCGCGATTGCGCGCACGCTGCCGGAATATCTGGAGCAAGAAGAAGTCCGCGAGGCCGAGGTTCTGTTCCACGACATGATCGCGCAGGCCGAGCAATCGATCTACATCGAGAACCAGTTCGTCACCTGCGCGGCTTTCGCCGAGTCGCTCGCGAAGCACATGCGCAAGCATCCGGACATCGAGGCTGTGATCGTCGCGCCGCGCTCTTACAACTCATGGGTCGAAAGCCACACGATGCGCAACGGCCGCATCCGCTTCGCCAATATCCTGCGCGATGCCGGCGTGATCGACCGCGTGCGGCTGCTCTATCCCGAGGTTTGTGCCGGCGAGCAGATGACCGACACGATGGTGCATTCCAAGGTGATGATCATCGACGACCGGTGGCTGCGCATCGGGTCGGCCAATCTCAACAACCGCTCGATGGGCACCGACAGCGAGTGCGATCTCGCGCTCGAAGCGGCAGACGACGGCCAGCGCGGCGCCATCCGGGCGATCCGCGCACGCCTGCTCGCCGACCATTGCGGCGCGACCGAACAGGGCGCCGCAGAGGCGATTGCGGCGCACGGACTTCTGCGCGCTGCCGAAATGCTTTCCGCGCGCGGCCACCGCCTGCGCGCGATCGACGACGGCACACCGGACGAAGGCGAGCTTGCCGGATACATCGAGGCCATCGCCGATCCGGCGCGCCCGGTGCAGAGCGCCGACCTGATCCCGCCGCTCGATATCGGGCCCCTGCCCCGGCGCAAGTGGCCGATGTTCGCCAAACTTGCAGGTGTCGTCGCGCTGTTCGGAGGCCTCGCGGTCGCGTGGCACTATCCGCCGCTCTCGCAGATCGCGAAGCCCGACAGCATCGGACCGATGCTGCAATCGCTCGCCGCCGAGCCATGGGCGCCGATCCTGATCATCGGCATCTATCTGGTCGGCGGGCTGATCGCCTTCCCGGTGCTGGTGCTGATCGCCGCGACGGCCGCGGCCTTTGGGCCCGTCGCCGGATTGCTGTACGCTACCATCGGCGCGCTCGCGAGCGCGGTCGTCACCTATGCGGTCGGCGCGCTGCTCGGCCGCGATACGCTGCGCGGCGTGATCGGGCCGCGGCTGCGGCGCGTGCAGCGGCGCATCGTCAAGGGCGGCGTGCTCGCCATCGCGGCGATCCGCATGGTGCCGCTTGCGCCGTTCACGGTGGTCAATCTCGTCGCGGGCGCGAGCGATATCCGGCTCGGCGCCTATGTGGCGGGAACGCTGATCGGCATGGCGCCGGGCCTGCTCGTCATGTCGGCGCTCGGACACCAGTTCATGCGCGTGCTGAGCGAGCCGAAGCCCCTCCACTTTGCGCTGCTGGCGGCATTCATTCTCGTGTGGCTCGCCTTCGCGGGCGGCGTGCAATTGCTCGTCACAAGATTTGGAAGAAGCGCTTGAACGGTTCGGCCGGAACGGTCCGCATTCTCACCTGGAACATCCACGGGGCGCTCGGGCGCAACCCGCGCTTCGACCTTGCGCGCGTGGTCGCGCTGATCGACCGCTGGGATCCGCACATCGTCGCGCTGCAGGAAGTCAACTCGCGGCGCGACAAGGAGTCCGGCATCAATCCGTTCGAGTTTCTCCAGCAGAAACTGGGCGAACACGGCATCGGCGCGAAGTCGATCACGACCGACGACGGCGACTACGGGCAGATGCTCATCAGCCGCTGGCCGCTGACCGAGACCGTGATCCACGACCTCTCGTTTCAGGAGCGCGAGCCGCGCCGCGCGATCGAAAGCACGATCGCGACCGAGTTCGGCGCGTTGCAGTTCGTCGCCACGCATCTGGGCCTGAGCCTGCACGAGCGGCGCGCGCAGGTGGACAAACTGCTCGATATCGCCGGCCGCAAGCTCGGCTTGATCGTGGTGGCGGGCGATTTCAACGACTGGTTCTGGGCCGGATCGGTCCGCACCGCGCTCGGCCATGCGCTGCCGGACCACACGCGTTTCCGCACCTACCCGTCGCGGCTTCCGCTGCTGCGCCTCGACGGCATCTATTGCCGCCCCGTCGGCGCGTTGACCAACGCCTTCACCGACCCCGAAGCGCGGCATATTTCCGATCATCTGCCGGTCATCGCCGATGTGCGCATAGCGGGGCATTGAAGGCGCAGGCTTGCCAACCTCCAAGGCCGTTGTGACACTGCGCTGGCTATCGCCGCGCCGTCCTGCCTAAGAGGAATTTCCCAAGTGGCCGAGACTCACGATCCGATCGCGCTCGAACTGTTCAAGAACGCGATTTTTTCGATCGCGGACGAGATGGCGCTGACCGTCTTTCGCACGACCTATTCGGGCGTGCTGAAGGACAACATGGACTATTCGACCGGCTTCGCGGACGCGGAAGGCAAGCTCGCCGCGCAGGGCCTGACGTTGCCGGGCCATCTCGGATCGGTGCCGACCGCGATGGAATCGATCATGCGCCATTTCCGCGACGACATGGCGCCGGGCGACGTCTTCATCATGAACGATCCGTTCGACGGCGGCATGCACCTCCCGGACATTTTCATCTTCAAGCCGCTCTATCACGAGGGTGAACGGCTCGCATTCGGCTGTACGGTCTGCCACCACACCGATGTCGGCGGGCGCGTTGCGGGATCGAACGCGTCGGACTCGACCGAAATCTATGCCGAGGGCCTGCGCATCGCGCCGATGAAGCTCTACGAAGCCGGCAAGTTGAACCAGACCATCATGACGTTCATCGAAAAGAACGTCCGTCTGCCGGTGCAGGTCTTCGGCGACCTGCGCGCGCAGCTTGCCGCCTGCCACATCGCTGAGAAGCAGTTCGCCGAACTTGTCGCGCGCTACGGGCCGAAACAGACCAAAGTCTATCTCGCTGAGATCATCGATTACGCCGAGCGGCTGACGCGCGCGGCGCTGAAGGAGCTTCCCGATGGTGAGTGGAGCTTCGAGGACTGGATCGACGACGATGGCGTCGATTACGGCAAGCCGATCCGGCTGTTCGTCACCATCCGCAAGACCGGCGACCACATGGTGGTCGACTGGACCGGCACCAATCCGCAGGTGAAGGGCGCGATCAACAACACACTCTCCTACACGAAAGCGGCAGCCTATACGGGCGTGCGCTCCGTCCTGCCGCCGAACATCCCGAACAACGAAGGTGTGTTTCGTGCGATCGAAGTGATCTGCCCACCCGGCACGGTCGGCAATGGCGTGCTGCCGGCGGCATGCGCGGCGCGCGGCCTCACCGGCTTTCGCATGGTCGACTGCATGTTCGGTGCGCTCGCCATGATGTTGCCCGACCGCGTGAAGGCGGCGGGCGACGGCGGCAACACCGGCATCTCGATCGGCGGCTATTACGAGGATCGCAAGCCGTTCGTCTATGTGGACTTCACCTGCGGCGCGTGGGGCGCGCGACCGTGGGCCGACGGACTCGACGGCAATTCGCACATGTTCGCCAACATGGCGTCGCACTCGATCGAAGTAACCGAGGCCGAGCATCCGATCCAGCTCACCGCGTACGAGTTCGTGCCCGACAAGGCGGGTGCCGGAAAATATCGCGGCGGCGTTCCGTTCCGGCGCGACTATCGCTTCCTCGAACACGAGGGCGTGCTGCAGGTGCGCTCCGACCGGCGCGATCACCGGCCGTTCGGGCTCTATGGCGGCAGTCCTGGCGCACCGTCGGAGAATTATCTCAATCCCGATACCGAGAACCGCGTGCTGACCTCGAAGCTCACGATGAACGTCAAGCGCGGCGACGTCTTCCGCCATGTGCTCGCGGGCGCGGGCGGCTGGGGCGATCCGCTGGAGCGCGATGCAGCCGCGGTGCTGCGCGATATACGCAACGAATTGCTGTCACCGGAAAAGGCCGCGGCCGACTACGGCGTGATCGTCAACGTCCGCGACTGGACGGTCGATCAGGCAGCGACGCAAAAGCGGCGCGATGAAATCCGCAAAGCGCGTGCGTGGGACCGCGATCCCCAAGGTGCAGTGGCACGATCCGGCGCCGCTCGCGCGCGCGGCGGAATAGCGCGACATGGCAACAACCTATCGCGTCGGTGTCGACATCGGCGGCACCTTTACCGACATCGTGTTGCTCGGCTCCGACGGCAGCATCCACACCAAGAAGATATCCTCAAGCGTGGATAACTATGCTCAAGCCATCGTCGATGGGTTGAACGAAGTTTCACGTGAAACAGGATTGACCGGCAACGCAATCGAGGAAATCCGCCACGGCACCACGGTCGCGTCAAACGCGATCCTGGAACACAAGGGCGCGCGCGTCGGGCTGATCACCACCAAGGGCTTCCGCGACGTGCTGGAAATCCGCACTCTGCGGATGCCGAAACTTTACGACCTCGCCTGGACCAAGCCCGCGCCGCTGGTCGAGCGCTATCTGCGCCAGGTGGTGGACGAGCGTATCGACCATCGCGGTCAGGTCGAGCGCGCGCTCGATCCGGCCGATGCCGAGCGCGCGGTCGATGCGCTGCTTGCCGAGAGGGTCGAGACGATCGCCGTCTGCCTGATCAACTCGTTCACCAATCCGGCGCACGAGCAGATGCTGAAGGAGATCGTCCAGCGCAAGGCGCCGCGCCTCCCCTTGAGCATCTCGTTCGAGGTGCTGCCGGAGATCAAGGAATACGAGCGCACGTCCACGACGGTCATCAACGCCTATGTGATGCCGATCGTCGCGACCTACTTGCGCGCGCTGCGCAAGGGGCTCGACGCGAGCCGGCATTCCGGCGCGCCTGCTGCTGATGCAATCGAACGGCGGGCTCACGACCGACACCGCGGCCGCCGAGCGGCCGATGAACATCATCGAGTCAGGGCCCGCAGGCGGCGTGGTCGGCGCA
The DNA here is from genome assembly GCA_963828625.1 of uncultured Alphaproteobacteria bacterium. GTDB lineage: Bacteria > Pseudomonadota > Alphaproteobacteria > Rhizobiales > Xanthobacteraceae > PALSA-894. The sequence goes on from CAWHEX010000002.1 coordinate 100,355, forward strand.
CAGGCGCTCGCACGCACGAAGGAACTGAAGAAGATCATCACCTTCGACATGGGCGGCACCACCGCCAAGGCCTCGATGGTGGAGGATGGCGAGATCGCGCGTGCGCATGAGTATGCGGTCGGCGCGGGCATCATGATCGGCTCGCGGCTGCTTACCGGCGCGGGCTACACGCTGAAAGTCCCCGCGATCGACCTCGCCGAAGTCGGCGCGGGCGGCGGTTCGCATGTGTGGATCGACGCCGGCGGCGCGCTGCAGGCGGGACCGCAGAGCGCGGGCGCTTCACCCGGCCCTGTCTGCTACGACATGGGCGGCGAGACGCCGACCATTACCGATGCCAACGTGCTGCTCGGCTACATCAATCCGTCGCATCTCGTCGGCGGCGCGCTCAAGCTCAATGCCGGCAAGGCGCGCACCGCATTCGAGCAGAAGATCGCGAAACCGCTGGGCATGCCGCTCGAACGCGCCGCCTATGGCGCGCACCTGATCGCGGCGTCGAACATGATCCGCGCCATCAAGGCCGTGTCGACCGAGCGCGGGCGCGACCCGCGCGAGTTCACACTGTTCGCCTTCGGCGGCAACGGCCCGCTGTTCGCCGCCGGAATGGCGGCGGCCCTCGGCATGACGCGCATCGTGGTGCCGCCGTCGGCAGGACTGTTCTCGTCCTTTGGGCTGCTTTACGCCGACGTCGAGCATCACTACGCGCGCACGTTCCGTCGGCTGCTGCGGCAGGCCGACCTCGGCGAAATCGACGCGGCGTGGAACGCGCTTGCCGGACAGGCGACCGCGCAGCTTGCCGTGGAAGGTTTCGCGGGCGCACGCGCACGGCTGAAGCGCTCGGCGGCGCTGCATTACAAGGGCCAGAGCTACGAGTTGACCGTGCCGGTGCCGGACGGGCCGATCGATGCCCGCATGGTGGCGCATCTGGAAGAGGCATTCGGCGCCGAGCATGAGCGCACCTACGGCCACCGCGCCGGACCGGAGGAGCCGGTCGAGCTGGTCGCGATCCAGCTTGTCGGGTCGGGCCTGCGCGAAGGCGGTCTGCCGGAGGTCATCACCGGGAAAGCCGAGACGTCCGCGAAGGCCCCTCGCCGCGCCTACTTCGGGCCCGAGCATGGCTGGCTGGAAACGCCGGTACTCTCGCGCGGCGATCTCGCAGGCGGCCGAACCGGCCCGCTGATCGTCGAGGAATACGACGCCACCTGCGTGGTTCCGCCCGGCGCGCGCGCCGAGCTGGATGCCGCGGGAAATATCGTGATCACGCTCGGTTAGTTCGCCGCCATCTGCGGCAGCCACAGCGCGATCTGCGGCCACACGGACAGGATCACGAGCATCAGCATCATCGTGATGACGAACGGCGACGCACCGATGATCACGTCGTCGATCTTGCCGCGCTTGCGCAGGCCCTGCACCACATAGAGGTTGATGCCGACCGGCGGCGTGATCATCGCCAGCTCCATCAGAATGATGACGATGATGCCGAACCAGACCGGATCGTAGCCGGCCTTGAACATGATCGGCGCGATGATCGGCACGGTCGCGACCATCATGGAGAGCGTCTCCATGAACATGCCGAGGATGAAATAGAAGATCACCACGACGATCAGGAGCTGCAGCGGCGTCAGCCCGAGGCTGGTGATGAAGCGGTTCACCTGTCCGGTCAGTCCGATCGACGTGATGACGAAATTGAGGAAATAGGCGGCGAGCAGGATCGCCATGATCATGGCGGTCGTGCGCATCGTGCCTTCGAAGGCATGCAGCAATGCACCGCATGGTGAGACGTCCGGTTCCACGCCGCGATGCCGAGCGCGGCGAGTACGCCGAGCGCCGCGGACTCGGTCGCGGTCGCCCACCCGGCATAGATCGAGCCGATCACCGCGAGGAAGATGATGAGCGGCGGCAGCAGGTCCGGCAGCGCCGCGAAGCGTTCGCTCCAGGTCGCCGAGGTCGGTTTGCCGCCGTACTGCGGCTTGATCAGGCAAATCACCAGCACCGTGAGGCTGAACAGGCTCGCCAGAATGACGCCAGGAATGAAACCCGCGAGATAGAGCTTCGGGATCGAGGTCTCGGTGAGCACGCCGTAAACGATCATGTTGATCGACGGCGGAATCAGAATGCCGAGCGTGCCTCCGGCCGCGATGGTGCCGAGAAAGAGCCGCTCCGAGTAGCCGCGTTTCTCCACCTCGCCGAGCGCCACAGTGCCGATCGTGGCCGCGGTCGCGACGCTCGACCCGGAGGTCGCGGCGAACATCGCGCAGGCCGCAATATTGGAATGCATCAGACCGCCGGGCAGCCACGGCACCCACAGCACCAGCGCGTTGTACATGCGCTCCGCCATGCCGGAGCGCAGCAGGATTTCGCCGAGCAGGACGAAGAACGGGATCGCGACGAGCAGGAAGTTGTTCGAGGTGCCCCACGCGATCTCGCCCATCGCGAGCGAGAGCGGCAGCTTCGAGTAGATCGAAGACAGCACGAGACCGAGGATGCCGAGCCCCGCAGCGACCGGGATCGCCAGCGCCAGAAGGCCAATCAGGAGTGCGAGGGTGACGCCGAGCATCAGCCGCGGCCCTCGCGTTCAGCGCGTTCCTTCAGGTCGCGGATTTCGGCCTCGATCTCCTCTTCGGCCGAGCGGGTGGCAATGGCACGCGCCGCGCCCGCGAGATCGCCGCGCACGATCATGGTCACGGCATGGAGCAGCAGCAGAATGCCGACGACGACGAAGCCGAGCAACCCGACGATCCACAGCGCCTGCGGAATCACGGTCGGCGTCTCGATCGCGGACTGGCTGCGCGAGCCCGACGTCCATGACTGCGACATCACGCCGAGCCCGTGCCACGTCATCAGCGCGAAGAACGCGACGAACAGGACAAGCGCCGCAAGATCGAGCAGCAGACGCAGCTTGCGCGGAAACAACACGTAGAGCGAGTCGATGCGGATGTGCGCGCGGTCGATCAGCGCGGCGCCAAGCCCCCACGCGGTGCCGATCGCGAGCGCATAGCCCGCAAGCTCATCCGCGCCGCCGATCGAGCGCGCGAGAAACTTGCGCATCAGCACATCGATGCCGATCAGCGCGGCGGCGAGCAGGATCAGCGCGCCGCCGAACCACAGTCCCCATTGGGTGAAGCGGCGCACACCGTGCATCACCTGGTCCATGATGCGCGCCGATACCGTTGCCCTTCGCGGCGATCAGGGTGTCGGCGCTTTGAGGCCGAGCGCCTTGCCGACCGTGTCGTTCCACTCCTTGGCGCATTCGGCGCCGCAGCGCTTGGCCCAGCCGGCGAGGACCGCGCCTTCGACCAGCTTCTTGTGCGTCTCGGCTTCCTCGGGCTTCACCGCCACGATGGTGGACTTGGCGAGCTTGCCCATCGTGCAGGGCTGCTTGCCGGTGTTGCAGTTATCGGCCTCGCCGGTCGTGGTCTTGATGGTGGCCCACATCTTGTCCTCGTAGGCCTTGAACTGCTCGGTGAGGAAGGCTTGCGTCTTCGGATCGAGGCGGTTCCAGGTCGCCAGATTGACGGCGACGATATTAATGCTCCATCCGAGCGACATTGGGTAAATCGACTTGGTCACTTCGTTCCAGCCGGCGGTGTTGCCGGAAAGCGAACCGGTCACGCCACAGTCGACGACCCCGTTGTTGAGAGCGGGCACCACCTCGGCGAACGCCATGCTGACCGCGGTCGCGCCAACGCCGGAGAGGAAGTCGCGCATCGTGTTGTTGAACACGCGGACCTTCTTGCCCTTGAAGCCGTCGAGTCCGGAGACCACGTCGCGACACCAGAACACCTGCGGCGTGTTGCCGCCGAAGGCGAGGAGCTTTGCGCCCCAGTTCTTCTGCATCTGCCGGTCGATCACGTCGCGATAGGCGTTGCACGCCACGCGCGCTTTGTCGGGATCGAGCGTCAGCCCAGCAAGATCGCACGCTTCGAAGCGCGGATCGTCGCCCGCCATCTTGGAGATATCCATGCCGGCGAAATCCATCACGCCGAGCTTCAGCAGCCGCAGCATCGTCTTGTCATCGACGCCCATCTGATCGAGCGGCGTGATGTCGGCGGTGATTGCGCCTTTCGACGCCTCGACGATGGTCTTGCGCCAGAACGGTACTTCGTCCTGGATCGACGCCGGTGTCGGGCCGTTGAGGCCGATCACCTTGAACTGGTTCTTCGGCAAATCCTGCGCGGCGACGCCCGATGCGAACGCGCCAGCGAATGCCATTCCGGTGAGCAAACGGCCCAGCATGTGTGGTCTCCCCTCGTGCCCAACGCCGGCGAGGCGCCCTCGCCGTTGAGCCCAAGTCTGTCACCAATGCGGAGGGGTTGGCAACGCAGGCGCACGTGCGCCTTGCGCCGGTTCTTTCGGCAAGACGCTGCCGCAGGAGGCAGCAGCGGAAAAGCGACGCCGCGCGCTCGCTATCGCAGCTTTCCGCGGCCGACGATCGGCCAAACCGCCTCGATACGACCGTTCCGGACGCCGCAGATGTCGTCGTGCAGATGCACGGTCGTATCCGAATAGCCTACAACCCATTCCAGCTTGTCGCCGACGCGCAGATCCGTGTTCGGCGCGTCGAGTTCGATGGTCGCGTGTTCGGCCGAGAGCCGCACCGAGCGTACCTCGCTTAGCCCGATCGGCTCCGGCATCGAGGCTTCGGTGCTCATCGTTTTCCTGCCGGCGTCGCAGATGATGCGCGTCGGCGTCGGACGGCTGGTCACGCTCGTCATGACGGTGAGCGCATAAGGATGATCGACGCTGAAATCCTTGCGGTAGTGCACGTCGGAAAAGACGCCGCCGCCGGCCTGAATCTCCGTGACACCCGGCTGCGCGGCGCTGACCCAATAGGTGCCGGTGCCGCCGCAGCTCACGATCGTGACCGGCAGGCCGGCGGCGCGGCACATCTCGGCGCTCTGCACGATGGAAGCGACCGCCGCAGACACAGCGATTGTCTTCTTCTCTGCGTCCATCGGCGCGGCGTGGCCTTCCCAGCCCATCAGGCCGGCGAATTTCAGGCCGGGCTTGCCGGCGATGAACTTCGCCAGCGCAACGACCGGCTCGCCCGGCTCGACGCCCGCGCGCTTCATGCCCATGTCGACTTCGATCACGACGCGCAGCATCACGCCGGCTGCGCTCGCGCCTTCGGACAGCGCCGCGACGTTGTCCCGGCTGTCGACCGCAACGATCACGTCGCAGCGCGGCCGCAGCGCGACGAGGCGCGCGATCTTCTGCGGCCCGACGATCTGGTTGGCGATCAGGATGTCCTTGATGCCGCCCGCCGCCATCACTTCGGCTTCGCCGAGTTTGGCGCAGGTGATGCCGATCGCGCCGGCAGTCGATCAGGCGCTGCGCGATCTCGGGCACCTTGATGCCCTTGGTGTGCGGGCGCCAGTTGATGCCGTGCTGCCGGCAGGTGCCTGCAATGCGCGCAATGTTCTGATCGAGCGCATCGAGATCGACCAGCAGTGCCGGGGTATCGACGGAGCGCTTGTCGGCCTGAAGCAGGCGGTGATCAATCTGAACGTCGGTGTCCATTCGGCTGCTCCCCCGAAAACTCCAAGGCCGAAATCATATCCCGCCGCCGGGCGGCAACAAGGGCGCGTCAGTCCGTCTCGAGCTGGCGCGAGAGACGCGTCTGCGACGCAAGGCGGATCGACGCGTTCGCTGCGCCGAAGCCGCGATAGCCGCGCCGCTCGACGATCTCGAAGAAGAAGCGATCCTCGAAACTCGGCGTGTAGAGCTGGAGGTATTCGGCGTCGCCCTCGCGATCGTAGAGAATGTTGTGCTGGCGCAGCCGGTCACTCAGCTCGGGCGCGAGGTCCCACTTGGCCTCGATGTCGTCGTAGTAGTTCTCCGGGATCGAAAGCAGTTCGACGCCCGCAGACTTGAGCGCGGCGGCGGTCGCGAAAATGTCGCGGCTCGCAAACGCGATATGCTGCACGCCGGCGCCGAAGAACTCGGAAAGGAATTTCGAGGATTGCGTCCGCGTCGACTGCGAGCCGTTGAGAATGATGCGCAGGCTGCCGTCGTCCGTCTCGATCACCTGACTGCGGACCACGCCGCCCGGATCGATGACGTCCTGCTCGGGGATCTTCTTCAGGTCGAGCAGCGAGGTGTAGAACAACAGCCAGCTCAGCATTTCCTCGTAGCGCATCGACTGCGAGATGTGATCGACGGCAGTCAGGCTCGCGTTGACGTTCGCGCCCGCCGGAACCGGATCGAAATCGATCTGCCAGAGCTTGCCCAACGCCGACACGTGATCGACGAAATAGACGAGGCTGCCGCCAAGGCCGCGCACGGCGGGGATATCGAGCTCGCCGGGCCCGACAGCCTGACGGAACGGACGGTCGAGCAGTTGCTGCGCGCGGTCGAGCGTCGCGGGCGCGTCGTTGACGCGCAGCGCCATCGCGCAGACAGCCGTGCCGTGCGTGATGTTGAAGGAATGCGCAAAGCCTTCGGTCTCGGTGTTGACCACCAGGTTGATGTCGCCCTGCTGCCAGCGCGCGACCGACTTCGACTTGTGCTGTCCGGTGTGGTGGAAGCCAAGTCCGCCGAGCAGGCGCACGAACGACGGCGCGGTCGCCTCGTCGATGGCGAACTCGATGAACTCGACGCCGCTGCATTCGGCGCGGTCGGGAAGCGCCGGTAGCCCGCTGGAGACGCCGGTCTGCCGCTGCAACTGATCGAGCAGATAGATGAGCGAGCGATGCCCGTCGACCGCGACCGCGCGCGCGGAGCCCGCGCGGAACTGGTCGTTGAAGATTTCAAGCGAGAGCAGGCCGTCGAAGCCGGTCGTCTGCAACGCGGTCATGAAATCGAGCAGCGGAAGATCGCCCTGCCCCGGCAGGTTGCGGAAATGGCGGCTCCACTGGAGGATATCCATGTCCAGCTTCGGCGCATCGGCGACCTGGACGAGGAAGATGCGGTCGCGCGGGATCGAGCCGATCTGTTTCAGGTCGGTGTTGCGGGCGAAGATGTGGAAGGTATCGAGCACAAGTCCGACAGCCGGATGATCCGCGCGCCGCACGATCTCCCACGAGTCGCGATAATCGTTGACGTGCTTGCCCCACGCGAGCGCCTCGTAGGCGACGCGCAGCCCGCGCTTGGCGGCGCGCTCGCCAAGCTCACGCAGATCCGCAGCGGCGCGATCGATGCCGCCGAGCGCCTGCGGCGACACGTTGGAGCACACCAGCAGGAGATCGCAGCCAAGCTCGCCCATCACGTCGAACTTGCGTTCCGCGCGCGCAAAGGCGCGGGCGCGCTGCGGCTCCGGCAAACCTTCGAAATCGCGGAACGGCTGGAAAGTAATGATGTCGAGCCCGAGGTCGGCGCACATGTTGCGTGCGTCGATGGTGGTTCCGGCGAACGACAGGAGATCGTTCTCGAAAAATTCGACCGACTTGAAGCCAGCCGCCGCGATCGCCTCGAGCTTCTCGTCGAGCGTGCCGGACAGACAGACCGTTGCGATTGCCGTCTTCATTTTCTTAAATTGTCACGCCTTGACCTTCGCGGCCACGCCGAGGATGCCGGACGGCTTCACCATCAACACAAAGATCAGGAGAATGAAAGCGTAGATGTCCTTGTAGGTTCCTGAGACGAACCCGGCGCCAAGGCTCTCGACCACGCCGACCAGCAGGCCGCCGAGCACCGCGCCGGGCAGGCTGCCGAAGCCGCCGACCACGGCCGCGGCGAATGCCTTGATCAGGATGCCGATCCCCATCTGCACCTGGACGTAATTGATCGGCGCGATCAGCACGCCGGCGGCCGCGCCGAGCGCGCAGGCGATGCCGAAGATCATCGAGATCATCAGCGGCACGTTCACGCCGGAGAGGTACGCGATGTCCTTGTTGTGCGCGACCGCGCGGATCGCAAGGCCGATCATCGTCTTGCGCAGGACGAGGTTGAGCACGAACATCAACGTGAGCGCGGTGACGACGATCCACACATAGGACATCGGCAGCGTGACGTTGCCGACTTCGAGCGGCCGGCCGAACGGCACCGGGAACGGAAGCGGCTTCGGGCCCCAGATCAGGAACGCGACGTTCTGCAACACAATCGACATGCCGAAACCGACGATCACCATGCCCATGCCGGCAACCGTATAGCCGCCGCCCGCACTGGTGAGCCGGCGGTAGAACACGCGTTCGATCACGACGCCGACCAGCCCGGTGATGATCACGGCAAGCAGCAGCGTCGGCACATAGGGGATGGAGAGTTTCTGAAACAGCATGAGGCCGATGAAGGCGCCCAGCATGTAGATCTCGCCGTGCGCGAAATGAATGATGTCGAGGCCGGAGAAGATCAGCGAAATGCCGAGCGCGACGAGTGCATAGACCATGCCGACCGAGAGGCCGATGATCACGAGATCGATGAAGAAATCCACCTCGCCCTCCCGTTCTCAGAGCTGCGCTTCGCGGTTCGCCACCGTGCCGCCCAGATAGGACAGGCGCACGTTGTCGTCGTAGATCATCTTCTCGGCCGGCCCCTCGATGTGGATGACGCCGTCCTTGATGACGTAGCCGTAGGTCGCAAGCAGCAGCGCCATGCGCACGTTCTGCTCGACCATCAGCACCGTCATGCCGTCGCGTGTGATGCGGTGGATGATGCGGAAGATGTCCATCACGATCTGCGGGGCGAGCGCCGCGCTCGGCTCGTCGAGCATGATCATCTTCGGGGACGACATCAGACCGCGCCCGATGCACACCATCTGGAGCTGGCCGCCCGAGAGCATGCCGGAGAGCTGGTGGCGCTTTTCCTTCAGGATCGGGAAATACGCATAGACGCGCTCGAGCGCAGCGGCCGTCTTGGCACGGTTGCCGACCACATAGGCGCCGAGCCGAAGGTTCTCCTCGACCGTCATGCTCGGGAACGCTTCCTTGCCCTGCGTGACCTGCACGAGGCCGCGCCGCACGATCACGTCGGGCCGCATGCCCTCGATGCGCTGCCCGTCGAAGGTGATCGAACCGCTCCACGGCTTGATCAGGCCGGACACGGCCTTGAGCAGCGTCGATTTTCCGGTGCCGTTGCCGCCGAGCAGGGCCACGATCTGCCCGCGATCGACCTTGAGGCTCGCGCCATTGAGGATCTGCACATTGCCGTAACCGCCGGCGAGCTCCTTGATGTCGAGCATGGGTTCGCTCATCACGCCGACCTCATGTAGGCGCGGACTTCCTCGTCCTTCATTTCCTTGCCGAGGTAGGCCTCGATGACGCGATGATTGTCCTTGATGGCGGCGGGCGGACCTTCGGCGATCTTCTCGCCGTGTTCGAGCACGCTGACGATCTGGCAGGTGTCCATCACGAGCTTGAGGATGTGCTCGATGATGATGACGGTCAGCCCGAAGCGCTTCTGCAGCGCGTGCACGGTATCGAGCAGAATATCGACATTGGCCGGCGACAGCCCGGCGCCCGGCTCGTCGAGCATCAGCAGCTTCGGCTTCGCCGCCATCGCGCGGCCGAGTGCGAGCAGGCGGCGCTGCCCGCCGGACAATTCACCGGCCGGCATCTCGGCGTAGTCGGCAAGGCCGATGAAGGCGAGCAGCTCCATCATCTCGGCGCGCGCGCGCTTGTTCCTCATGCCACACCGCGCGCGAGCCGATCACCGCCGATGCCGTGCCGTAGCGGACCATCGCGTGATGCCCGACCAGCATGTTCTCGATCACGCTCATGCCCTGGAAGATGCGCAGCATCTGGAACGTACGCGCGATGCCGAGCCGCGCGATCTCGTGCGATTCCATGCCGGTGATGTCGTGCCCGTCGAACACGACGCTGGCGCCGGGCTCGGGCTTGTAGACGCCGGAGATCAGGTTGAAGAGCGTGCTCTTGCCCGAGCCGTTCGGCCCGATGATGCCGCGCACCTCGCCCTGCGCCACAGCGAGGTCGACCTTCGAGACCGCGGTGAACCCGCCGAACCGCTTGGTCAGGTTCTTGACTTCAAGCAGCATCGGCGTTGGCCTTCTGCGCTGACGTCTTTTTCCCCTCGCGGATCGCCTTGAAGCGGCGCCGCACCAGGAAATCGTCGATGATGCCGCCGATGCCACGCGGCATGAAGATCACGACGAGAATAATGGTCATGCCGAAGATCAGCATGCGGGTCGTGTAGAACTCGCGCGAGAAGTCGTCGACGATCGTCACGACGATCGCGCCGATCACGCCGCCCCAGATATGGCCGATGCCGCCGGCCACCACCATGAGCAGCAGCGTCACCATGGCTTCGATGGTGTAGTTGTTCGGATGCAGGAAGCCGGGCGACATGTGCGCCATCAGGCTGCCGGCGCATCCGGCATAGAGCGCGCTGATGACGAAGGCGATGACCTTGTACTTCGGCACGTTGACGCCGCTCGCCGCAGCCGCCAGCGGATCTTCGCGGATCGACTTGAATGCGCGGCCGATGTCGGACGAAAGGATGCTGAACGAGAAGTAGAGACCGAGCAGCGCAACGGGCATCACGACGTAATAGTAGGCTTGGTGCCCGCTGAGCGCGTAACTCCCGATATAGGGCGGCGGAATGTTCTCGAACCCGACCGCAGCGCCCAGATACTCGGTTCCGGAAATAAAGATGCGGACGGATTCGGCGAGCCCAAGCGTTGCGAGCGCGAGATACGCGCCTTCAAGCCGCAGCGAGGGAATGCCGACGAGCGCACCCGCCACGGCGGTGATCGCCATGGCGCTGGGCAGCGCGATCCAGAACGGAAACCCGAACTTCACCGAGACGACCGCGGACGCATAGGCGCCGATCGCCATCAGGGCAACGTGGCCGACGGTGACCTGCCCGGCAAAGCCCTTCACGATATTCAGGCCTACCGCGAGGATGATGTTGATCATCATCACGTTGATGACGAACTGCGTGTAGGCGTTGTTCACCATCAGGGGAAGCGGCACGAGCACCGCGCACACGATCAGCCACGGCACGATCGGGTGCACGCCCGAGAACCAGAAGCGCGGCGCGGCTGCTGGCGGCAGAACTTCCTTGGTGATGTCCGACACGGCGCTCGGTTCCCCTCGGGCGCTTGAGTGCGGCAGATGTGCCGGCTCCGCCGCCTACCCGTTCGGCAGACAGCGGAGCAAGCAACAACAGGCGCGGCTTAGAGGCCGAATTCAGGCTCGAACGACACGCGTGCGAGCACGCGGGTGTCGAAGTCCTTTCCGCCCTTGGTGTACTCGACCAGGATGCCGGTCTTGTTGCCGTCGCGGCATTGCGGCGTCGGATCGGCGCAGAAGTTGATCGGTCCGGAAGCCAGCCCGGTGAAGTTCTTGATGTTGGCGAGCGCATCGCGGATCGCAGCGCGGTCGGCCTTGAGCGAGGCGTCGGTCAGCGTCAGCTTCGCGTTCTTGAGCGCGAGCTTCACGATCTGCGCAGTCTCGTAAGCCTGGCTGAAGTCATGGTCCGGGCAGCGGACCTTGTACTTCTCGTTCACCAGCTTGACGAAGTCCTTCGCCACCTGGCGCTCGTCCTTGCAGTTGAACGCGGCGGCGTAGATCAGGCCGACCACCGCGTCGCCGGCGAGTTCCGGCACCGGCGCGTTGGAGGCGGCGGAGGCCGCAACACGGCGCACACGCGACGGGATGCCGACTTCGATCGACTGCTGCGAAATGCGCGCGATCGCGTCGATCTGGCCGCCGATCGCGAGCACGTCGGCGCCGAGCGACTTGATCTTGAGCAGGTGGGCGCGGAAATCGAGATCCGTCTCCTGCATCTGCGCTTCATAGACCGGGTCGACGTTGTAGGTCTTCTTCATGAAGGCCTTGTAGTCGTTGGCGAAGCCGATCGCGGCGCCGTCGTTGGTAAACAGATAGGCGACCTTCTTGCCGGCGTTCTCGGCGAGATACTTGGCGTGCACCGACGCGTAGAAGCGCTCCGACACGGAGGTGCGGAACACCCACGCGCTGTTCTTCTTGGTGATGTTGGTGTTGGTCGAGTGCGGCACGATCTGCGGCACTTCTTCCTTGGCGGTGATGTCGACCATCGGCAGCGAAACCGACGAGCAGGTCGAGCCCATCACCAGGTGAACCTTGTTCTGGTGGATGAAGCGGTTGACGTTTGCGATGCCCTTGTCGGGCTTGCATTCGTCGTCGAGCAGGATGACTTCGATCTTCTTGCCGTTGATGCCACCGCTGGCGTTGACGGCTTCGAGCTCGTCCTTCGCCATCTGGCCGTACTTGAGACCGTTCTCCACGATCATGCGCAGCGTGATGCCGATGCGGATCACACCGTCTTGCGCCTGCGCGGGCGCGGCTGCGCCGAGCGACAGTGCGCTCAAGGGCGCCAGCGCCAGCAGTGCGTTTCTCAAGCGGATTGCCATTGTGGATCATCCTCCCTGTTGAACGTGGTCCGCGCTGCATTCGCTGCCGCGGCGGCTCTTTTGACGAGCCAATGTCGCCCACTATGCCAGCGTTCCTTGGCGGCGGCACCAAGATTGGGCACGCCGGTTTCGCCAAGGCATCTGCTGAGAAGTCCCCAACACTGTCAACAAAAAATGATTGTAAACTGGCATATTCTGATGTTGCGTGCGGCGCTCTCTTTGTTGCAGTATGCTGCTGCATGATATTTCTGATGTCTTTCCATCAGAACCCATCGGGCACGTTTTGCGGCTTAAGTGCCCCCAGATCTCAAGAATCTCCAACCCCGTGCTCGAACGCAGGCCCAAAGTCGCGACGGTCGCCGCCCGTGCGGGTGTCAGCACGGCGACGGTCGATCGCGTCATCAATGGACGCGGCGGTGTGCATCAGAAGACGATCACGCGTGTCGAGCAGGCGATCCGCGAGATTGTCGGTTCAACGCGCGCTGCTTCGCCATCGATCGATCCGTCGCTGAGGTTCGACGCGGTTCTCTCCGGCGAGCGCGGCGGCGGCACCAAGGCGCTTGCCGATGCGTTCGCGCGCGTCGCGCAGGAAACCGGCGCGCATGTCGAGATTTCCTTTGTGGAGACGATGAACCCGGCGGCGCTTGCCGAGCGCCTGCGCATTTGCGCGAGGCGCGGAAGCTCGGGCGTCGCCGTGCAGGTGCTCGATCACGCGCTGGTGCGCGAGGCGGTGGCCGAGCTTGCGCGCGCGGACATTCCGGCCGTCACCGTGCTGACCGATATTTCAGGCGTCGATCATCTCGGCTATTTCGGGCTCGACAATCGCGCGGCCGGCCGCACCGCCGGATTCCTGATGGCGCGGTTTCTGCCGCGACGCCGGCAAGCTCGCCGTCGTGTGGGGCGGGCAGCTCTATCGCTCGCACGAGGAGCGCGAGAGCGGCTTCCGCAGCGTGCTGCGCACGGAACGCCCCGACCTGCAAAGTGTCGAACTGATCACCGGCAACGACAACCCGGACACCACGCGCGACCGCGTGCGCGAGGCCCTCGCGGCGCATCCCGATCTCGTCGGGGTCTATTGCGTCGGCGGCGCCATCGCGGGTGCGGCCGATGCGATCGAGGAAGCGGGGCTTGCGCCGCGCATCGTGATGATCGGGCACAACTACAATTCCGAAACCCGGCCGTATCTGCTGTCCGGGACGATCCACGCGCTCGTCCATCAGGACATGGGCCGGGTCGCAGGCGACGCGCTCGCGTGCCTGTCGGCGCGCAAGCTCTCGGCAAGCGTCGCGCGGATTCCGATCGAGATCATCACGCGCGAAAACACGATGTACCGCTAGCGTCACGAGGAACGGAACGGCATGGCACAGCAGTTCGAACAGCTTGCACGCGATCTCGCCGAAGCGTGGCGCAGCGGCGGCACGATTCCGCTTCCCGCACAGGGTCCCGCGACGCGCGCTGACGCTTACGCGATCCAGGACCGCATGGCCGAACTGATCGGCGGCACGGTCGCGGGCTGGAAGGTCGGCGCGACGGTACGCGCCGTGCAGGTGTTCGAGGGCCACGACGGCCCCCTGCCCGGCCGCGTGTTCGCGGATCGCCTGTTCGACAGCGGCGGCGAAAATTCCCGCGAAGCTGTTCAGGGGCGTGAAGGTCGAATGCGAGTTCGCGTTCCGCCTGACGCGCGGCCTGCCGAAGGGCGAAGGGCCGGTGACGCCGCGACGAAATCGCCTGGTCGCTCACCTTTCATCCGGCCTTCGAGCTTGCGGGCAGCCGCTACGCGCCCGGGACGGGCAACCGCGCGGGCACAACGTTCGACGGCATCGCCGACAACGGCTCAGGCGGCGCAGCCGTGCTCGGGCCAGCAGTCGCGAGCTGGCAGGCGTTGCCGTTCGACACGATGGAGATCGATGCGCGCATCGACGACAGCCCGCCGATCCAAATCTACACCGGCGCCTACCGGCGCGACCCGGTCGCGATCGTTGCCGAGACCTTCTCGGACTTGCGCGCGCGGGGCGTCGATCTTCCGGCTGGCACCTGCGTGCTGACCGGCTCGCTTTCGCTGCCGACGCCGGTACGCAAGGGGCAGATCGTGACGGCGACGTTCACCGGCCTGCCGCCTATTTCCTTCACTCTGACCTGACCGGCGCATGGCCAAACCCGCCGCAAACATCCCGCTGTCGCTCGCGCACCTGAGCGAGCTCGACGTGCCGCCGCTCGAACTTGTCGAGCTTGCGGCGCGTGCGGGCTTTGCGTCGATCGGGCTGCGTACGTCGCCGGCTTCTTCGGGCGGCGTGGTCTATCCGCTGCGCAGGACATCCGAGCAGGCCGAGATGCGCCAGCGGCTCTCGGATAACGGCGTGTCGGTGCTGGAAGTCGAGATGGTACCGCTGACCGCCGCGCTGCGCGTCGCCGACTACAAGCCGATGATGGAGGCAGGCGCGGCGATCGGCGCAGCGCGCCTGACTGTCGGGGGTGGCGACACCGACGATGTTTCGATTATCGCGGAAAAACTCGGCGCGATGGCGGAGCAGGCGCGGTCCTACGGCCTTGCCGTCGATCTTGAATTCATGCCGTTCCGGCCGGTGAAGTCACTCAGCGACGCGCTGGCGGTGTTGAAGCGCGCCAATCATCCGAACGCACACATCCTGATCGATGTGCTGCACGTGTTTCGCTCGAAGAGCGACATCGCGCTGTTCAAGAGCATCGATCCGAAATTGCTCGGGCTAGTCCAGCTTTGCGATGGACCTGCGAAAGCGCCCGACGACCTCGTGGCTGAGGCGCGCACACGCCGCCTGCTGCCGGGCGACGGCGAACTCGATCTCGGATCGCTCCTCGATGCGCTTCCCGACGGCCTCGCCTACGGCGTCGAAGTGCCGCTCGCGAGCCAGCGTCCCGACCTCGATCCCGGCGCGCGGCTTGCGCTGCTGGTCAAAGCCACCCGCGATTACCTGCGAAAGAGAGCCTCATGAGCAAACCGATCCTGATCCTGAACGGCCCGAACCTGAACCTGCTCGGCACGCGCGAGCCACACATCTACGGCTCGACCACGCTCAAACAGGTGGAGGAGATGTGCAAGGCGCGCGCGCAAAAGCGCGGGCTCACGATCTCGTTCCATCAGTCGAACAGCGAGGCACAGATCATCGACTGGATTCACGGCGGCATCAACGGCGCGGACGGCATCATCATCAATCCGGCGGCGTTCACACATACGTCGGTCGCGATCCTCGACGCGCTGAAGATGGTCGCGGCGCCGATCATCGAGCTGCACATTTCGAACCCGCACAAGCGCGAGGCTTTCCGCCATCACTCCTACGTCACGCTCGCGGCGACCGCGATGATCTGCGGCGTCGGTGTTGCCGGCTATCCGCTCGCCGTCGACGCGATGGCGGACCTGCTGGAAGCGACGGCCGCGGCACCAAAGTCATGACCGCGTTCGAGCACATACTGACCGAGCGGGACGGCGCGATCCTCTGGATCACGATCAATCGCCCCGCCGCACTCAATTCGCTCAATCCGCAGGCGCACCGCGAGCTTTCGGCGGCGCTCGATCAGTATGCAGCCGATCCAGCGCTGCGCGTCGCGGTCATCGGCGGCACGGGCGAGCGTGCATTCTGCGTCGGCAGCGATCTGAAATCGCGCTCGATCCGCAACGCCGACGATCATCCGCCGACCGGCTTCGGCGGCATCTCGCACCGCTTCGACCTCGCCAAGCCCGTGATTGCAGCCGTGAACGGTCTTGCGCTCGGCGGCGGCCTCGAGATCGTGGCGTCCTGCGATCTCGCGATCGCGGCAGGCCATGCGGAGTTCGGCCTGCCCGAGCCGAAAGTGGGCCTTGCGGCGCTCGGCGGCGGCGGCCTGCAGCGGCTCGCGCGCCATCTGCCGTTGAAGCACGCGATGGAGCTGGTGCTCACCGGACGCCGTTTCGGCGCCGAGGAAGCAAAGCGTATCGGCCTGATCAACGACGTGGCGCCGCGCACCGAGTTGAAAGCGCACGTGCGCGCGATGGCGGAGCGGATCATCGAGGGCGCGCCGCTCGCGGTCGAAGCCTCCAAGCAGGTGATGCTGCAAAGCCTCGCGATGCCGGACCTGCAGACCGCGCTGCGCGCGCATTTTCCGGCGGCCGAGCGCATGCTCGCGAGCGAAGACGCAATCGAAGGCCAGCGCGCGTTCATCGAAAAGCGGAAAGCCCGCTGGCAGGGCAGATAGGGAGACGCAGGGTGACGGATTTCTACGTCAAGGTTGGTGACGGTTCGACCTTCAACAAGACGGTCGGCGAGTACGACGTGTACGGCTTCGCCGGCATCACCGGCGACTTCTCGCCGAACCACGTCAACAAGTCCTACATGGAGAAGTCCAGCTACGGCCAACTCCAGGCGCACGGCGCGCTGATGGTCGGCTACATGTCGACCGCCTCGACACTCGCGATCGCGCACACGCGCGATCAGGGCGACGAAACGGCGGTCTCGCTCGGCTACGACCGCATCCGCTTTCTCGCGCCCGTCTATTTCGGCGACACCGTCACCGTCGATTACCGTATCAGCGCGATCGATCCCGAACGGCGGCGCGCAACCGGCGACATCAAGATCACCAAGCAGGACGGCACGCTGGTTGCGGTCGGCACGCACATTCTCAAATGGGTCAAGAACGCCTGAGGGATATCATGACGAAAACGAGTCTGGACGGACAGGTTGCGATCGTCACCGGCGCTGCGCGCGGCATCGGGCTCGCCATCGCGAAGCTGATGGCGGAGCGCGGCGCGAAGGTGGTGGTGTGGGATCGCGATCTCGCGCCATTGAAGGACGCCGGCGGGTTCAAGCCCGCAATGTCCGAGGCCGTCGACGTCGCAGACTACAAATCGGTCGAGCGCGCCTTCAACGCGGCGGTCGAGAAGTTCGGGCAGGTGCACATCATCGTCAACAATGCCGGCATCAACGGGCCGATCGCACCCACCTGGGAGTATCCGCTGGAGGACTGGGACCGCGTGGTCGCGATTGACATGACCTCGGTGTTCTACGCGAGCCGCGTCGCCGCAATGCACATGCGCGGGAAGAAATACGGACGCATCGTGCAGGTCGCCTCCATCGCCGGCAAGGAAGGCGTCGCCAATATTTGCGCCTATTCTGCAGCGAAAGCGGGCGTGATCGGATTTTCCAAGGCACTAGCGAAAGAGTTGTGCGATGCCGGCGTGACGGTGAACTGCATCGCCCCCGCGATGACCGAGACGCCGCTGCTCGACGGCATGACCGACGAGTTCATCAAGACCATGAAGGCGAAAATCCCGATGGGTCGCTTCGTGCACGTCGACGAAATCGGTGAGCTTGCCGCCTGGATCGCGAGCCCGGCCTGCAGCTTCACGACCGGCTTCGTGTTCGACATCACTGGCGGCCGTGCGACGTATTGAAGGATAGCGCATGTCGTTTGAGAATCCGAAAGTCGTTGTGGTTGGCGCGGGCGCGATGGGAGGCTTGTTCGGCGGGCTGCTCGCCGAAGGCGGGCTCGACGTCACGCTGATCGATGCCTGGCCGGAGCATATCGCACGGATCAAGGACAAGGGCATCCGCATCGTCGGCGTGGGCGGCGACCGCGACATCAAGGTGAAAGCGGCGATCGACGCCGGTGAGGTGAAAAGCGCTGACGTCGTGCTGTTCCAATGCAAGGCGTTCGCCAACGAGGCGGCGGCGAAAAGCGCGCAGCACCTGTTCGGCGGCGAGACCGTCGCGATCACTTTCCAGAATGGGCTCGGCAACGAGCAGGTGCTCGCCGGAATCCTGGGCGAGAAGAACGTCATCGGCGGGCTGACTGCCCAAGCGGAACTCGCGGAAGCCGCGGGAGTGGTGCGCAATTTCGGCGACCTGCCGACGTATATCGGCGAAATGGCGGGCGGTCAGTCGGACCGCGCGGTCGCAATCGCCAAGGCCTTCACCACGCACGGGCTGGCCGTGAAAGCGACGCCCGAGATCAAGCGCGAGAAATGGAAGAAGCTGCTCGGCAACGTGGCGCTGGGCGCGATCTCGGCGGTCACCGACCTGCGCTCGTTCGAGATCATGCGCATCCCCGAGCTTCAGGAAATCGTGTTCCGCGCCGTCGACGAGGCCGCGGCGGTCGCGAAAGCCGAGGGCGTCGCGCTCGATGTCGCGGAGGCACGCTCGGTGCTGATGACGCTGGTCGACACGTCCGGCGGCGGCACCGGCGCGTCAAAGTCCTCCATGCGCGAGGACATCATCCGCAAGCGCCGCACCGAGATCGACACCATTCACGGCGCGGTCGCGCGGCTCGCGCGCCAGCACAAGGTCGCGACGCCGACGATCGACGCCATGGTGGCGATGGTGAAGGGCGTGCAGTCCGTCTACCTGCCGCCGCAGTGAGAGAACGATGGATTTCGCACTGAGCGAACAGCAAAGGCTTCTGGTCGAGACGGTGCGGCGCTTCGTGCGCACCGAGCTGATGCCGCTCGAAAAGGAGCTGGAGGAGAAACGCGCGCTCGATCCCGCGAAGGCGCGCGATATCTTCGAGAAATCGAGGGCGCTCGGCCTCTACGCGGTCAACATTCCAGCCGAATATGGCGGCGGCGGGCTCTCGGCGGTCGACACGTGCCTCGCCGAGGAACAATTCGGCCACACCACCGACATCCTCATTCGCCGCGCGTTCGGCAATGTCTACGAGGTGCTGCTGCTGGCGAACGATCTCCAGCGCAAGCGCTGGCTCGAGCCCTCGGTGCGCGGCGAGCGCGTCTTTTCGGTGTGTTTCACGGAGCCCGAAGCGGGTTCCGACGCCGCGGGCATCAAAACGCGTGCGACGCGCGATGGCGACGGCTGGCTCCTCACAGGACAGAAGATCTTCATCAGCGACGGCGCATTCTCGGACTTCTTCGTCGTGTCGGCGGTCACCGATCCCGCGAAGGGAGCGAAAGGCATCTCGCTGTTCATCGTCGACAAGGGCATGCCGGGTTTCACGCTCGGGCGCGACCAGCCGATGATGGGCCTCGCCGGGACGAGCCACATCGAGATGTTCTTCGACAACGTGCGGCTCGGGCCGGAGCACCTGCTCGGGCAGGAGGGCCGCGGGCTCAATCACGCCTTCGAGACACTCGGACGCATTCGCCTCGCGCAGATCGGCGCGCGTGCCGTGGGTAAGGCGACCCGCATCCTCGAACTGACTACCGAGTACGCGCGCGAACGCCGCCAGTTCGGCAAGCCGATCGGCGAGCAGCAGTTGATCCAGCAATTGCTTGCGGATTCCGCGATCGAAATCAACGCGGCGCGGCTGATGGTGCTGTGGGCCGCGCACGAGATCGATCAGGGCCGTGACGCGCGCGAGCGCATCTCGATGGTGAAGGTCTACGCCGCCGAAATGCTCGGGCGCATCGCGGACCGCGCCGTGCAGGTGTTCGGCGGCATGGGCTTCTGCAAGGATCTGCCGATCGAGCGCTTCTATCGCGACGCGCGCATCTTCCGCATCTTCGACGGCACGTCGGAAATCCACCGTACGGTGATCGCGCGTTCGATGCTCAAGCACGGCGCCGCCCGGTTCGCCGACGTCATCTGAGTGAGGCGCATGAGCATCAACAAATTCGTGACGGCCGACGCCGCGGCGGCGCTGATACAAGACGGCGACACCGTTGCGCTGATCGGCGGCGGCGGCGGCCTGTGCGAGGCAACCTGCCTGCACGAAGCGATCGAGAAGCGCTTTCTCGAAACCTCCCACCCGCAACGACTCACCGTGATCCACTCGCTCGGCATCGGCGACCGCAAGTCGCGCGGCATGAACCGCTTCGCCCACGAGGGCATGGTGAAGCGCGTGATCGGCGGCCACTGGGTGTGGTCGCCGCGCATGCAGCAGCTTGCGAAGGACGAGAAGATCGAGGCCTACGTGTTTCCTGGCGGCGTCGCGATGCAGCTTTTCCGCGAGATCGGCGCCGGGCGGCCCGGCCTGTTCACCCATGTGGGTCTCGGCACCTTCGTCGATCCGCGCGTCGAGGGCGGGCGGATGAACAAGTCCGCGAAGGACGACCTGATCGAGGTGGTCACGATCGATGAACGGGAACTACTACGCTACAAGTCGTTTCCGGTGAACGTCGCGGTGATCAAGGGCTCGTTCGCCGACGCGCACGGCAACATCAGCCTCGATCAGGAGCCCGCGAACGTCGACATCTATGCGGCGGCGCTCGCCGCGCACAATTCCGGTGGCAAGGTGATCGCGCAGGTGCGCACTGCGGTCGAGGTCGGCGCATTGCCGGCGCGCTCGGTGCGCGTGCCCGGCGCGATCGTCGACGCGGTCGTGGTCGATTCCGAGCAACGCATGGGCTACGACGTGGTGCACGACCCGACCATGTCGGGCGAGATCAAGGGGCCGCCGAAACCCGCCATGCCGCAGCCGTTCACGGTGCGGCAGCTGATCGCGCGCCGCGCCGCCGAAGAGCTGCGCGAAGGCGCGGTGCTCAACTACGGCTTCGGTATTCCGGACGGCGTCGCCAAACTGATCGCCGAGCGCGGCGAGCTCGACCGCTACTACCAGACGATCGAGCATGGCACTTATGGCGGCGAACTGCTTGAGGGCACGCTGTTCGGCTATGCACGCAACGCGAGCGCGATGATCGACGGGCCGTCGCAGTTCGACTTCTATTCGGGCGGTGGGCTCGACATCGCGTTTCTCGGCTTCGGCGAAATCGACCGGCACGGCCATGTGAACGTCTCGAAGCTTGGCGGCGTTACGGTCGGCCCCGGCGGCTTCATCGACATCGCGCAGAATGCCCGCAAGGTCGTGTTCTGCGGCACGTTCGACGCCAAGGGCACAGAACTCGACATCGGCAGCGGAAAGCTGCGCATCGGGAAGCACGGCGAGGTGACGAAGCTCGTCAACGACGTCGAGCAGATCACGTATTCGGGCGGCGAGGCGATCAAACGCGGACAGGAAGTTGTCTACGTCACCGAGCGCGCGGTGTTCCGCCTCACGCCGAAAGGCCTGACGCTTACTGAAGTCGCGCCCGGCATCGATGTGCGCCGCGACGTGCTCGAACGCATGCAGTTCGCGCCACTGGTCGAGCGCGAGCCCGCCGTCATGGCGGCATCACACTTCAACGCCTGAGCGGAGTAAGGCATGGCACCGGTACGTATTGCGGTCATCGGAGCGGGTCTGATCGGCCGCACGCACATCGGCGTGCTGCGCGCCGGCAACCCAGACTACACGCTCGCGGCCGTCGCCGACCCTTCGTCTGCGGCGGCACAGGAAGGAAAGGCGCTCGGCTATCCGGTCTATGCGTCGATCGACGAAATGCTCGACAAGGTGAAGCCGGACGGCGCGATCGTCGCGGTGCCGAACCAACTGCATGTGAAGGCCGGGCTCGCCTGCATTGCGCGCAAGATCCCGATCATCGTGGAGAAGCCGGTCGCGGACTCGGTCGCCGAAGCGCTTGAGCTGGTCGAGACCGGCGAGCGCGCGGGCGTGCCGATCCTCACCGGCCATCACCGTCGCCACAATCCGATCATGCGCAAGGCGGCCGAGATCATCGCGAACGGCGGCATCGGCCGCGTGGTCGCGGCGAACGGGCTGTGGCTGAGCCACAAGCCGAAGGACTATTTCGACATTACCTGGCGCCGCGAGGCCGGCGGCGGCCCGGTGCTGATCAATGCGATCCACGACATCGACTGCCTACGCATGCTGTGCGGCGACATCGAGACGGTAAGCGCGGTGTCGTCGAGCGCGACGCGCGGCTTTCCGGTCGAAGACACGGCGGGCGCGGTGCTGCATTTCAAGAGCGGCGCGATCGGCACGCTGCTCGTGTCCGACACGGTGTCGGCCTCGTGGAACTGGGAAATGGGCTCGCGGGAGAATGCGAACCGGCCGCACGATATCGAAAACGCCTACATCATCGCCGGCACCAAAGGATCGATCACGGTGCCGCATCTGCAGCACCGCTGGCATGAGCCCGGACAGGAAAGCTGGGACAATCCGCTGACGCAGGTGCGCCTCAAGATCACGCCGGCTGACGCCTATCACGAGCAGATGCGCAATTTCGCCAACGTCATCCGCGGCACCGAAAAGCCCGTGCTCGACGGGCGCGGCGGCACGATGACGCTCGCGACCACGCTTGCCATCACACGCGCGGCGCAAGAGCGGCGCACAGGTGCGCGTCGCCGACATGCTGACGCGCTGAGAGCAAACGATGGCATTGCTGGTCACCGGCGCGTCCGGCCACATCGGTCTTGAGATCGTGAAGCTGGCGGCAATGCGCGGCGTGCAGGTCGTCGCGACCTTTCGCGGCGAATTTCGTGCGCCGGAAATGAACGGCGTTACGTGGGTTTCGTGCAATCTCGCGGACACAAATGCAGTGTGCGATCTTGCAAGCCAGCATCAGATCGACGCCTGCATCCATTGCGCGGCGATCTCGAACGAAGCCTACGCGCGGCCGAATCCGCTCGATGCCGTCGCGACCAATGTCGGCGGCACCGCGAGCCTGCTCGACGCCGCACGGCACGGGTCATGGCGGCGCTTCGTACTGGTGAGCACGGGCTCAGTGTTCCAGTTGCGCCGCGACATCGTCAACCCGATCGACGAGGACCAGACACCCGAACCTGCCAACGTTTATTCGACCACGAAATTTGCCGCCGAACAGCTGACGCGGATGTACCGTAGCGAGTACGGCCTTTCGGCTGCGGCGGTGCGGATTTCCTGGGTGTTCGGCCCGCCGGTCATCAGCGATCAGCCGCAGCGCGGGCCGATCCCGTCCTATCTGCTGCGTGCGCTGCGCGGCGAGCCGATCCGCGAAGGTGGCGCGGATTTCGCCGCGAGCTTCACCTATGTGGCGGACGTCGCCGAAGGCCTGCTGGAAGCCGCGATGGCCAAGGAGTTGCGGCATCCGGTCTATCACCTGGGACACGGCGTGAACTTCACCGCCGGGCAAGCCGCCGCAGCCGTGCAGAAGGCGGTGCCGGGCGCGATCATCGAGCTGTCATCCGGCACGGAGCCATGGACGAAGTACACGGCGCTGCGCGGCCCGCTGGTGGGCGACAGATTTCGCGCCGACACCGGATACCGGCCAGCGCATTCGCTCGACGCCGCCGTCGCGGCGTATGCGGAATGGATGCGCGCCAATCCGGCGCTGTGGCGCCAGCGCATTTGACCCACGGTCCCGGCGCGGACTAGAGGTCAATTGATGATGCCTTCCGGGATTCGGGTAACAATTTGTGCCGGCCTGATCGGGCTGGCCACAATGTTCCCAACGTTCGCCCCGGCGCAGGACAGATCGATCGAGGTCAAGCTGTTCCTCGATGCGCTCTGGCCGGATGCGGCGGCCCGCGGCATCACCCGCAAGACATTCGATGCGGCCCTCTCCGGCTTCACACTCGACCAGCGCGTCATCGCCACCACCACGCGCCAGCCCGAATACAATTCGGCCGTCGGGGCGTACGTCAATCGCATGGCGTCGGCCACGCGCATCGACGGCGCGGTGCGCAAGGGCGCCGAATGGAAGAACACGCTTGGCGCGATCGAGAAAGAATACGGCGTCGATCGCTGGATCATCGTCGCGCTGTGGGGCATCGAAACCTCGTACGGCACGAACACCGGCGGCTTCGACGTGATCCGCTCGCTTGCCTCGCTTTCGCTGTCCCGCTACCGGCCGGAATTTTTCCGTGACGAATTGCTCGCCGCGCTGAAGATCCTTCAGGAAGGCCACATAGCGCGCGCCAGGATGACCGGCTCATGGGCCGGCGCGATGGGCCAGCCGCAGTTCATGCCGTCGAATTTTGCCACGCTCGCGGCCGACTTCGACGGCGACGGGCGCAAGAATATCTGGACCAGCGTGCCGGACGTGCTCGCCTCGATTGCGAATTTCCTCAAGCACTGGGGCTGGAAGGCCGGCGGCGGCTGGGGACATGAGGTCGTGATCCCGAAGGGCTTCGACTATCGGCGTAGCCGCGCCACATACGCCGAGTGGGACGCACTCGGCGTCGCGCGTGCGGACGGCGAGCGGCTTCCGGATGACGGCAAGGCGATCCTGCTTTTTCCGAGCGGCGCAGCGGGTCCTGCGTTTCTCGCGGGCGAGAATTTCGAGGTGATCAAGCGCTACAACAATTCCGACGTGTTCGCGCTCGCGGTCGGGCACCTTGCGGATCGCGCGGTCGGTGCGGCGCCGCTCCGCGCGGCGTGGCCCACGGACGACCCGCAACTTTCGCGCGGCCAGCGCATCGCGTTGCAGAGCAAATTGAAGGCGCTCGGCCACACCGTTAACGATCTCGAAGGACGCATCGATTTCGATCTGCGCGACGCGGTCAGGATCGAGCAGGCGAAGCTCGGGATGACGCCGGACGGGCATCCGACGGCGGCGCTCCTGGAGAAGATCGGCGCGAAACCTTAGCCCTGCAGCACTTTCCGCGGCACCAGCACTTCACCCTTCATGATGGGGCGCGCCGTGCGCAGTGTGCCGGCGATGACATCCATGTCGGCGCCCTTGCCCTTGGTCTCGAGCCGCACGTCGACCTGACCGGACGGATGCTCGATCCAGATCGTGCGTGGATTTGCGTCCTCGGGCTTGGCAAGCTCCTGCGCAATCGAGCCTTCGACCGCGCAGGCCGAGGCCACGCACACCGCGCCGGTGACGGCGTGCGCGGCGTGCAGCGCATGCGGCGTCAGGTAACGCGATGCGATCGTGCCGCCGTCCTTCGGAGGCGACAGAAGCCCGACCTTCGGGATCACCTTGTCGGACACGTCGCCGAAGCCCATGCGCTTGCCGGCCTCCCGGCGGATCGGCTCGATGCGGGCGAACAATTCCTTGTTCGGATTGATCTCCGCCCTGCCCTCGTACCCGGTCAGCCCGAAATCCTTCGCGCGCATCATGATCATCGGCATCGCGACATCGATGCAGGTGACTTCGATGCCGTCGATCACATCGCGCACGTTTCCGGTCGCCAGCAGCTTGCCGGACACCGAGCCGACCACGTCCATGAAATTGAGCACGATCGGCGATGCGGTCCCCGGCACGCCATCGATGCGCGCGTCGCCGGTGTACTGCACCGTGCGGCCGGGCGTCTTCACGATCGCCTCGATGCGCGCCTCGGTGTTGACGTTGTAGATCATCACGCGCGTCTCGCCGTCCTGCGCCGGGAACAATCCGGTTTCGATCGCGAACGGCGCGACGCCGGCCAGCATGTTGCCGCACGACGGGTTGGTATCGACGAGAGGCTTGCCGATATCTACCTGCGCAAAGAGATAGTCGACGTCGACGCCGGGCCGGCTCGACCGCGACACGATCGCGACCTTGCTGGTCAGCGTATCGGCGCCGCCGAGCCCGTCGATCTGGCGCACATCCGGCGAACCCATTGCGGCGAGCAGCACGCGGTCGCGCGTCGCCACGTCCTGCGGCAGATCGCTTGCCTTGAAGTAGGGCCCACGCGAGGTGCCCCCGCGCATGAAAATCGTGGGGATGCCGACCAGATCGCTCATGAGCTCATTCTTTCAAATAGTCGCGCGCACTCTAGTTTCCGCGTGGCTGCCGCACAATCGCATCCACCATCGCCGGCGCGGACCCGAGATAATTGGCGGGATCGCACAGCGCGGCGAGACGCTCGACCGGAAGCACAGCGGAAATGGCCGCATTCGCCTGGAGGACATCGAGTAGCGAACGCCCCTGCCTGAGCGCCTCGCGGCACGCCTCGTAGACGAGATCATGTGCCTGCTGGCGGCCAAGATGGGGCGCCAGACCCATCATCACGGCCTCGGCCACGATCAGGCCCTGCGTCATGTCGAGGTTCTTGCGCATGCGGGCTTCGTCCACCACCAGGCCTTCGAGCATGAACTTTGCCTGCGCGAGCGAACCGGCGGTGAGGATGAAGCTCTCGGGCACCGCCATCCATTCGACATGCCAGGGGCCGGTGGCGCGCTCGAAATCCTGGATCATCGCATCGAGCATCAGGCCGGCGTGCTGGCGCACCGCCTTGGCGTTGGCGACGAGAACTTCGGACGAAATCGGATTGCGCTTCTGCGGCATGGTGCTCGACGCGCCGCGATGCGAGGCGAACGGCTCGAACGCCTCGCCCAGCTCCGTCATCATCAGCAGCATGATGTCAAAGCCGATCTTGCCGAGCGAGCCGGTGACAAGTGCGAGGAAATTGATCGTCTCCACGACGGCGTCGCGAGCCACATGCCAAGTGATCGGCGGGTCGCCGAGCTACAGCGTGCGCGCATATTCGCGCCGCACGTCGAGGCCCTTGTTGCCGAGCGAGGCGAGCGTGCCGGCCGCGCCGCCGAACTGCGCGACCAGCACGCGCGGCTTGAGTTCGCGCAGGCGCGCGGCGTGGCGCTCCATCGCGTCGAGCCAGATCGCGCACTTGTAGCCGAACGTGACCGGCAGGGCCTGCTGCAGGTGCGTGCGCCCGGCCATCGCGGTGTCGCGGTGCTTTTCCGCGAGATTTGCCAGCGCCATCGAGACTGCCACGAGGTCGCGTTCGACGATCGCCAGCGCGGCGCGGATCTGGAGCACCGTCGCGGTGTCCATGATGTCTTGCGTGGTCGCGCCCCAATGCACATAGCGCCCGGCGTCGCCGAGCTTCGCCGAGAGCTGGCGCACCAGTCCGAGGATCGGATATCCGACGTTCTCGGTCTCCTGCTTGAGCGCGGCGCGATCCAGCGTGACCGCAGGCGAAAGCTTCGCGATGGCTTCCGCGGCGTCCTGCGGGATGACGCCGAGCTTCCCCTGCGCGACCGCAAGCGCGACTTCGGCATCGACGTAGCACCTGAGCAGATTATCGTCGGAGAACACCGCCCGCATCTCGGGCGTGCCGAACATGTCCTTGAAGATGTCGCTGTCGAGAACGGTGGAAGGCACCAATGCCTCCTTATTTTCCGACGAAAGCCTTGTGCTCCGCGGCATAGCGCACCAGCGCGGCGAAACGATAGAGGCCGTGCACGAACTTTCCGTACGGCATGGTGATGAACAGCGCGAACACCACGCCGAGATGCAGCGCGAGCAAGAGCGGCATCGCGGGCGTCGCGCGCAGAACGAGCAGCAACAGCCCGGTCAGGCTGGTGAAGAACAGCATGACGATGAATGCGGTCTCCATGCCACGGCTCTGCTCATCCATCATCACCGGATCGCGCCGCAGCTTCGCGATGAACAGACCGAGCGGCCCGAAAATCAACCCGATGCCGCCGAGCGTGCCGAGCACCACCGGCAGATCCCACCACGGATACGGCGCCTCGCGCGCCAGCAGGTAATGATAGAGCGTCGCCACGCAGGTCGAGGCGAAGCAGAGCCCGAAGCCGTAGAACGTCAGGTGATGATAGAACGCGCGGCGATCGTTCGGCCGGTCGTCGTGATTGTAGCAACCGATGCCCGCCGCCATCGAGATAGCGCAGCTTTCCGGCATCGCGCATCGCCTGCCACCATGCGCCGGGCGCGATGGGCACCGGATCGCCGATGCTGCGCCAGAACGCGCGCAACCCCATCGCGAGCGCGACGATCGAATAGAGGAACGCCAGCCCGAACAGCAGCGCCATCGCGTTGTGCGGCATCAGCTTGTAGAACGCGCCCGGCCCCACATGCGTACCGAACAGCACGCGCGGATCGTGCCAGGCCGCGAACCCGAGAATGAAAGCCGCGACCGAAAGCGCCGCAACGATGCTCACCACGAGCCCGTTGCGCTTGAACGCGGGCGCGAGCGCGCGCGGCCACGCGTAGGTGGCATAGGATTCCGCGCGCAGCTGCGCGAGCACGCGCGGCACGTTCACGTCGAATTCGTGCGGCGGCGAGAACTGGCAGTCCACGTAGCAAGCGCCGCACGAATGGCAGAGATTGGCCAGGTAGTTCAGGTCGCCGTCGGGAAACCCGCGGCGCATTTCCATTGCGGGAAACACCGCGCAAAGCCCCTCGCAATAACGGCAGGAGTTGCACACCGTCATCAGCCGGTCGGCTTCCGCCAGCAGCGCACTCGCGTGATTGCCCGGCCGCGCGCCCGCCTTCTCAGTTGCGGGCATTTTTCGCCGCCTCCCCGCCCGCGATGCGGCCGAACACGCTGCCGATGGTCATGCCCATGCCGGCCGCATAGCCGCGCCCGAGCACGTTGCCGGCCATGATCTCGCCCGCCGCGAACATGTTCGCCGACGGCCTGCCGTCGCGCATCAGCATGCGGGTTTCCTTGTTCACGCGCGTCGCCAGATACGTGAACGTGATGCCGGGCCGCACCGGGTAGGCATAATAAGGTGCGGTCTCGATGCGCCGCGCCCAATGGGTCTTTTCGGGCTTGAGGCCCTGCGTGCGGCAATCGTCGAGGATCGTGTCGTTGAAGGTGCCGGGCTGCACCGCGGCGTTGAAGTTTTTCACCGTCGCCTCGAACGCATCCGGGTCGAGCGTCAGCTTCGCGGCGAGCTCGCGCAGCGTCGGCGCGCCGATCGGCGGATAGAGCGTCGGCATGAACATCGTCACGACCGATGAATCGAAGACGATGTAGGCGATCTGGTCCGGCTGCGCGGCGACGAGGCGTCCCCAGATCGCATAGCGTTTCGGCCAGATATCCTCGCCCTCGTCGTAGAAGCGTTGCGCGTGCTTGTTCACCACGATGCCGAAGATCACGCTGTCGTGGCGCGTGATGATGCCGCCATCGAATTTCGGCGCGCGCGCGTCGATCGCGACCGCGTGGCATTGGGTCGGATCGCCCGTCTCGCCGACGCCGCGGTCGAGCAGCAGTTTCAACACGGTGCCGCGATTGTGCGGCGTGCCGCGGATGAGGAAATTGTCGGCGGCCGGGCCCCAGTATTGCTTGAGCCACTCGATGTTGGCCTCAAACCCGCCGCAGGCTGCGACGAACGTCGCGGCACGCACCGTGTGGCGCGCGCCGCCGTGCTGCGCGGTCGCGGACAGGAACATGCCGTCGTCGATGTCGAGGTCGACCACCTCGGCGTCGTACGCGATCTCGATGCCGAGGCTTTCAGCCGTGAGATAAAGTGAATTGAGCATCGAGCGCCCGCCGCCGAGGAAGAACGAGTTGGTGCGCCCGAGGCTGAGCGTACCGCCGAGCGAGGGCTGATAGCGCACGCCCTGCTGCGGCAGCCAGTCGAGCACGAGCTTGGACTCGGCGATCATGTGGCGCGCGAGCGGCTCGTCGGTCGCGCCCTGCGTGACCTGCAACAGGTCCTTGAAGAATTCCTCTTCCGGATAGGGCCCGCTCAGCGTTTCGGTCGCGGCATCGTGCGCGCAGCGGATGTTGCGCGTGTGGCGCGTGTTGCCGCCGCGATAGAACTTCGACGCCATTTCCAGCACGAGCACGCTTGCGCCCGCGCGGCGCGCCGCAATCGCCGCGCACAGCGCCGCATTGCCGCCGCCGGCGACCAGCACGTCGTATTTCCTGGTCAGATCCGCCATTGCGGCTCTCTTCAAGCAGACCGACAGCGATTTGGGAATGGCGACGGCGCAAATGTCTTGCGTATCGGGAATGCAAGCGCGCTCGTGCGATAATCTGAAACAAAATGGCGCGCCCGAAGGGATTCGAACCCCTGACCTCTGCCTTCGGAGGGCAGCGCTCTATCCAGCTGAGCTACGGGCGCGTGGCGCTTCCCATAACGCAAGCGCGCCGGGGCGGCAACGCCGCCTCCGACGGGTCGCGTCGCTGGGTATGAGCGCCGAGCGTTGAACCCGTGCTGCCGACCGCGCCGTCAGGCGGCCGCCGGCGCCATGTGGAATCCGGGCGTCGACCGGGAAATCTCCTGCTCCTCCGCCGTCATGTCGGCCGGAATGTCGGCGAACAGCGGGGTCGAGAGATAGCGCTCGCCGGTATCCGGCAGCATCGCGAGGATGGTCGCGCCCTTTGGCGCGTCCTTCGCCACCTGCAACGCGCCCGCGAACGTCGCGCCCGCCGTGATGCCGACGAAGATGCCTTCCTTCTGCGCCAGATCCTTCGCGCATTTCATCGCGTCCGGACCCGCAACGGTGAGGATGCGCTCGATCACCTTCATCTCGACCGCGTCGGCGGTGAGTTTCGGGATGAAATCGGGGCTCCAGCCCTGCATCGGATGCGGCTTGAACGCGGCGTTCGGCGCAGCAGGCGATCCATCGGGCTTGCGCTCCTGCTTCGAGCCCGACGAGAGCATCGGTGCGTCGGCCGGTTCGCACAGCACGATCTTGGTGTCCGGCATTTCCTTCGACAGCACGCGCGAGACGCCTTTCAGCGTGCCGCCGGTGCCGAAACCCGTCACCCAGTAGTCGAGCTTGGCTGCCCTTGAAGTCGTTGATGATCTCGCGCGCGGTGGTACGCGAATGCATGTCGGCGTTCGCCTCGTTCTCGAACTGGCGGGTCATGAACCACCCGTTCTTCTTCGCAAGCTCCTCGGCCTTGCTCACCATGCCGAAGCCACGGCCCGACGCCGGCGTGAGCACCACCTTGGCGCCGAGGAAGCGCATCAGGCGCCGCCGCTCCACGCTGAAGGTTTCCGCCATCGTGACGACCAGCGGATAGCCCTTCGCGGCGCACACCATCGCAAGCCCAATGCCGGTGTTGCCGGAGGTCGCCTCGATCACGGTTTGGCCGGGCTTCAGTTCGCCGGATTTCTCCGCCGCCTCGATCACGCCGAGCGCGAGGCGATCCTTGACCGAGCCGAGCGGATTAAACGCCTCGATCTTGACGTAAAGATTCACATGCGCGGGTGCGAGGCGATTGATGCGCACGACGGGCGTATTGCCCACGGTGCCGAGAATGCTGTCGAACTTGGCCATGTAACTCTCCTTATCGTGACTGGCTGACGCCTTTTTGCAGCAAACGTTCCGCCTGCGCGACCACCCGGCTGACGATCTCACCAGCTTCGGGCAAATCATGGACCAAGCCAAGCGACTCACCGGCGATCACGCCCGCGGTATCGAAATCTCCCGCGGCGCGCGCGGCCGCGTAACGTGGCCCTTCGGCCTCGACGTCCTGCTTTAGCTCCGCTTCGCGCCCGAACCAGCGATCAAGATGCGCATTGCGCATCACGCGGCCATTGTATCCGTCGGGCCAGATGTTCTGGCGCGAGATATCGAACACGATGCTGCGCAGCGTGTCGTCGCCTGTGCCAGCGAGAATGCGGCGCTTGGCTTCCGCATGACCGGCCGCCTCCTGCGAGGCGTAAAAGCGCGTGCCCATCAGCACGCCTTCGGCGCCGAGCATCAGCGCCGCCGCGAGCCCGCGACCGTCCGCGATGCCGCCCGCGGCGACTACCGGCACACGAGGCAACGCATCGACGATCTCCGGCACAAGCGTCATCGTTCCTCGCGCCATGCCGTGACCGCCCGCTTCGGTTCCCTGCGCCACGATAATGTCGGCGCCCGCATCCGCCGCTTCGCGCGCCTGCCGCAGCGTCTGCACCTGACAGATCAATTTTGAGCCCGCCGCGTGGACCTTGCCCGCGAAGGGACGAACATCGCCGAACGACAGCATGATCGCGGCCGGCGCATGGTCGAGCGCGCGATCGAGCAGCGCGGGATGTTTCGCGAGGCTCCAGGTAATGAAGCCGCAGCCGACGCGCGCATTGCCCGCCGCCACGAACTCGCGCTCCAGCCATTCGCCGTCGCCATAGCCGCCGCCCATCAGGCCAAGGCCGCCGGCCCGGCTCACCGCCGCGGCAAGTTTCCCGTCCGCGACCACATCCATCGGCGCCAGCAGAACAGGATGTTCGATGCCGAGCAGCGCGGTGATGCGGGTGGTGATCGTCATGACAAATCTCGCGGGGCCGCGACGTTGGCACGGCCTCGTGGCGGCGGCAATTACCCGAACAAAATCAGGGCGAGCGGAACGGCCGCATGGAGGACGCGGTCGCGAGCGTTCGTCCGCCGCCATCCAGCGCGCGCACGGTCCATTGGTACCGGTGTTGATGACCGGGCGGCGGGCAAGGGCCAATGTAGGAAAAGCTGCCGGCCGGAACATTGCCGCCTTGATACGGCACCATTCCGCCGCCGTGCGGGAACGGCCGGAAGTCCAGATCGATCAGCCGGAACGCGAGGCGGGCCGTTCCCGCGGGCACGCCCGAGACCGTGAATGCGGGGTTCTGGTGCGAGCAGTGCCGAACGCCCGCCCAGGAAAAATTGAGAGACATCGCGGACGCGCCAGTCGGGACAACGCCCGCCGAACCAGCCGCAAGAACCATTGCGATGAGATGACGTCGCATGGTGCGCCCTTTCCTGAACATCGTGTGCCGATCCACAGCAGCCGTTTTCTATCGCAGCGACCCGCTCGGGTCGATAGGCCGCGCTGCCTTGCCGCCCTTAGGGCGCACACCTAAGCTTCGCGCAAAGGGAAACGCCCATGCGTCGCCGCCGCTTCATCGCGCTCGGCAGCGCCGCGCTTGCGGCGCCGGCTTTCGCGCGGGCGGCGCACGCGCAGGGCTATCCGTCGCGGTTCGTGCGGCTGATCGTGCCGTTTCCACCCGGCGGCGCGGTCGACAACGCCGCCCGCATCATCGCCGGCCGCCTCGGCGAGATGTGGGGCCAGCAGATGGTGATCGAAAACAAGGGCGGCGCTGGCGGCAACATCGCGGCGCAGGCCGTGCTCCAGGCGGATGCCGACGGCTATACCGTTTACATCTGCTCGATCGGTCACGCGATCAACCAGTTCATCTACAAGTCGCTCGGCTACGATCCGGTGGCTGACTTCGCGCCGGTGACGCTGATGTGCGTCTATCCGAACATCCTCGCGGTGCCGAATTCATCGCCGGACCGCTCGGTGCCGGAGTTCATCGCGCGCGCAAAAGCCGATCCCGGCAAGGTCACCTATGCGTCGTCCGGCATCGGCACTTCGCTGCATCTCGCGGGCGAATTGTTCAAGCGCATGGCGGGCGTCGACCTCACGCACATCCCCTATCGAGGCGCGGGGCCCGCGCTGAACGATCTCATTCCCGGCCGCGTCGATGCGATCTTCGCGAATTTCCCGTCGACCTTGCCCTATGTGCAGCAGGGCCAATTGCGCGGGCTTGGCGTCACGACGGCGCAACGCCAGCCTGAGGTGCCGGATCTTCCAGCCATCGCGGAGTTCGTGCCCGGCTATGACGTGTCGTCATGGTTCGCGTTGTTTGTTGCCGCGAAGACGCCGCCAGACATCCTCGCGAGGCTGCATGCCGATGCGATCGCGGCGCTCAATACGCCGGCCGTGAAGGCGCGCTATGCGCAACTTGGCGCGACCGTGGTCGGCTCGACATCGGCCGCGCTTGCGGCGCATCTGAAAGGCGAGATGGACCGCTGGGGTCCGGTGATCAAGGCGGCGGGAATCAAGGTGGAATAGCGCATGATCCCGAAGCCTGCCCCACCTTGATGCGGGTGGGTACGGGTTTCCAAAAAAGATCACGCAACGAAAGGTTCTAAATGACAAACAAGGTCGTACTGGTGACCGGCGCTTCCGGCGGAATCGGATCGGCGATCGTGAAGGCGCTCGCGGCGGCAGGCCACAGCGTGGCGGCGGTCGATCGCGACGTGACAACGCTCGCGCGGCTGCCAGCGTCGGAGCGCATCCAGCCGATCATGGCGGATCTCTCGACGGAGGCCGCCTGCCGCGAGGCCGTCGCGTCCGCGGTCGCGCGCTTCGGACGGCTCGACGCCGTCATCAACAATGCCGGGATGGGCATGAGCGCGATCCGCGGCGACGCCGAGGTGAAAGTCCCGGGAATCGAAGAACTCACCGCGGAAATCTGGGACAAATTCTACGCGACCAACATCCGCGGCCATATGTTGGTGACGCAGGCGGCGCTGCCGCATCTGCGCAAGGCGGGCGCGGGGCGCATCATCAACAACACGACGAGCTTCCGCTCGATGCTGCGCGTCAACCCGTACGGCCCGCTGAAGGCCGCGCTGGAAGCGATCTCGGCGGTGTGGGCGGAGGAACTGAAAGCGGACCGCATCACCGTGAACGTGCTGATCCCGGGCGGGCCGACCGACACGGCGTTCATCTCGGACGATACCGGCTGGGACCGCGCCAAGATGCTGAGCCCCGCGATCATGGGGCCGCCCGCGTGCTGGATGATCTCGGACGAGGCGGCCGGGTACACCGGCAACCGCATCATCGCAGCGAACTGGGACGCGAAGCTGCCGCCCGCGGAGGCCGCGAAGAAAGCCGGCCGCGCGATCGGCTGGCCCGAGCTTGGCGCGGACGCGGTGTGGCTGCGGGGGTAATTTCCGTCATGGCCGGGCTTGTCCCGGCCATCCACGTCTTTATACCCACGTAACTGAAGACGTGGATGCCCGGCACAAGGCCGGGCATGTCGAATGAGGAGTTTTCCATGTCGGTCGCCGAGCAGCACGTCGGCAAGCCCGCCATCTCGCTGAAGGATGCGGACTTCAACTGGGAAGACCCGCTCGACCTCGAAAGCGAGCTTTCGGAAGAAGAGCGCATGGTGCGCGACACCGCGCGCGGCTATGCGACCGAGAAGCTGTTTCCGCGCGTGCTGAAAGCCTATCGCGAGGAGAGCTTCGACCGCGAGATCATGCGCGAGATGGGCGCGCTCGGGCTGATCGGCGCGACGGTGCCGGAAGAATACGGCGGCGCGGGGCTGGGCTACGTCTGCTACGGGCTGATCGCGCGCGAGATCGAGGCGGTCGACTCAGGCTATCGCTCGGCGATGTCGGTGCAGTCCTCGCTGGTGATGCATCCGATCTACTCTTACGGCTCGGAGGCGCAGCGGCGGCGCTATCTGCCGAAGCTTGCGAGCGGCGAGATCGTCGGATGCTTCGGCCTGACCGAACCGGACTACGGCTCCGACCCCGGCTCGATGGTGACGCGCGCCGAGCGCGTGTCCGGCGGATTTGCGCTGACCGGCGCAAAGATGTGGATCACCAATTCGCCGATCGCCGACATAGCGGTGGTATGGGCGAAGCTCGACGGTGTCATTCGCGGTTTCATCGTGGAACGCGGCATGTCGGGTTTCTCCACGCCAAAGATCGAGGGCAAGCTTTCGCTGCGCGCTTCGGTCACCGGCGAGATCGTGCTGGAACGTTGCTTGGTGCCGGAAGAGAACCTGCTGCCGAACGTGAAAGGACTCGCCGGCCCCTTCGGCTGCCTCAACATGGCGCGCTATGGCATTGCGTGGGGCGCAATGGGCGCGGCGGAGTTCTGCTGGCTCCGCGCACGGCAATACGTGCTCGACCGCAAGCAGTTCAACCGGCCGCTCGCCGCCAATCAGCTGATCCAGAAGAAGCTCGCCGATATGCAGACCGAGATCACGCTCGGACTGCACGGCGCGCTCCGTCTCGGCCGCATGATGGAG
The DNA here is from genome assembly GCA_963828625.1 of uncultured Alphaproteobacteria bacterium. Classification (GTDB taxonomy): domain Bacteria; phylum Pseudomonadota; class Alphaproteobacteria; order Rhizobiales; family Xanthobacteraceae; genus PALSA-894. The sequence continues at coordinate 135,846 of CAWHEX010000002.1, forward strand.
GCGCATACCGCGGCGCCGCCGGCGATTTCGCTGATGAAGCGCAACAATTGCGGCAAGGCGCTCGATATCGCGCGCACGGCGCGCGACATGCATGGCGGCAACGGCATCTCGGACGAATTCCACGTGATGCGCGTGCTTAATAATCTCGAAACGGTGAACACCTACGAGGGCACGCACGACATCCACGCGCTGATCCTCGGCCGCGCGCAGACCGGCATCCAAGCGTTTTTCTAGGCGCTCAGCTTTTCAGAAACTCGTCCGCGGTGAACAGCGCGCGCAGCTCCAGGCCTTCGGCTGCGAAGTTTTCCTTCGCGCCTTCGAGGCGATCGACGATCGTCAGCACGCACACGATGTTGGCGCCCTCGTCGCGCAGCGCCTGCACGGCCTGAATCGAGGATCCGCCGGTTGTCGTCACGTCCTCGACCACGACAACGTTCTTTCCCTTGAGGCTTTCACCTTTCGGCAAGCCTTCGATCATCTTCTTGGCGCCGTGATCCTTCAGTCTTCTTGCGCACGAAGAAAGCCTGGAGGTTGCCACCCCGCCGGTGGCTCGCAATCGCAACCGACGTCGCGATCGGGATTGCACCGGCCTCAAGTCCGCCGACGAATTCTGCGTTGGTGCGCTCGAGCACATCGCACATCAATTCGCCGACGCATGTCGCGCCGGCAGGATGGATCGTAGTCGGGCGCAGGTCGAAGTAGAAGTCGCTCTCGCGGCCCGACGCGAGCATGATCTTGCCGCGCCCGAACGAGCGCGCGCGGATCAGCTCGAACAATTCGTCACGGTAATTGGGACGGCCCGTTTCACGGCGCATCGGCTGCATCACGGTTCTCCGATTTGCGCAGCGTATAGCGCGCACGCACGCGTGCGACAAACCGGCCGGTCTACTTATCCACCTTGGCGCATCTGGCCGCGAGCGCCGCGACACGCTCCGACATCGCGCTGGCCGGATCGCTCAACGGATCGATCACGGTGAAGTGGTTCGCGCCCGGCACCGCCTCGTAGCGCGTCTCGACGCCGCGCTGGCGCCAGTCGTCCGTGACGATGCGGCTCTGGCGCAGGAACTCCGCCGATTCCGCACCCCCGACCACCGCATCGAACACGCGCCCGCGCGGCACCGGCCACCACAGCGGCGAAACTTGCGAGGCCGAGGGCTCGTTGAGTTTGAAATCGGCATTCATCGCGGTCGCGACCAGCGGCTTGAGATCGAACAGTCCCGACACCGAATAGGCGGCCGGCACGAGATCGGCCGGCGCTTTCGGGTCGAGCGATTTCCAGTCGGTCGCCACCATGCAGGCCGCGAGATGCCCGCCCGCCGAGTGGCCGTAGACCATCAGGCGCTGGCCGAAGCGGCGCCACAGGAACAGGCATGCGGTGCGCATCTGATCGATGATCTGTGCGATCGTCACCTGCGGAGCGAGATCGTAGCCCGCGACCGCGACCGCCGCGCCGCGCGCGTTCAATCCCGCCGACATGTGGCTGAAGGTCGACGGATCGAGCGAGCGCCAGTAGCCGCCGTGAATGAACAGCGCCAGCGGCGTGTGGCCGGTCGTTTCGGGGAAAAACAGGTCGACGGTCTGGCGTGGACTGGTGCCGTAGGCGAGGCCGATCTCGGCGTTCTCTTCCGCCTTCATCCGCTCGCGGTAGGCTGCGGCATCGCGCTGCCAGCGGGCGAAAATCTCGGAGTGCTCGGGTACGCGCGCGCGGTTGTTGTACTCAACATCGTAGTCGATCATTCCGCCTCCCCGCCCCCTGCGGATGCGAGAGTGAAGGAAGCGCGTATGCGCCGCAAGCAATAACGCCACCCATTACCGGCTTTCTGCACCGCGCAAAGCACGCTAAGAGGGCGCACGCGAGAGTTTCATGAAAGTCGACGGCAAGCACACGCGCACAATCTGGGTCGAGCCGGACGACAGTGTCGGCACGATCGACCAGACGCTGCTGCCGCATCGTTATGCGACGATCCGCCTGCAAACCGTCGAGGATGCGGCGCTCGCCATCAAGTCGATGCAGGTGCGCGGCGCGCCGCTGATCGGCGCGACCGCCGCCTATGGCATCGCGCTCGCGTTACGTCAGGATGCATCCGACGCAGCGCTGGAGCGCGCTCATGCGGCGTTGCTCGCGACGCGGCCGACCGCGATCAATCTGAAATGGGCACTCGACGAGATGCTTGCCGCGGTGCGTAACCGCGCGCGCGACGAGCGTGTCGCTGCTGCCTACAAGCGCGCCGCGGAAATCGCTGACGAGGACGTTGCGATCAACCGTGCGATCGGGCTGCACGGACTGAAGCTAATCGAGGAGATCGCAGCGAAGAAGCCGGGCAAGCCGGTCAACGTGCTTACCCATTGCAACGCGGGCTGGCTCGCGACCGTCGACTGGGGCACCGCGACCTCGCCGATCTATCAGGCGTACGACAAAGGTCTGCCGATCCACGTGTGGGTCGATGAGACACGCCCGCGCAATCAGGGCGCTTCGCTCACTGCGTGGGAACTCGGCCACCACGGCGTTCCGCACACCGTGATCCCGGACAACACCGGCGGGCACCTGATGCAGCATGCGCAAGTGGACATCGCGATTGTCGGTACCGACCGCGTGACCGCGCGGGGCGACGTGGCGAACAAGATCGGCACATATCTCAAGGCGCTCGCCGCCAAGGACAACGGCGTGCCGTTCTATGTGGCGCTTCCCTCGCCGACCATCGATTTTTCCGTCAGTGATGGCATCGCGGAAATCCCGATCGAGCAGCGTTCAGCCGACGAAGTCACCACAATGACCGGCAAGCACTGCCGATGGGCGCATCGAAAGCGTGCGCGTCGTGCCGGACGGCTCGAACGTCGCTAACTACGGCTTCGACGTGACCCCGGCGCGACTCGTCACCGGCCTGATCACCGAGCGCGGCGTTATCGCGGCGAGCCGCGAAGGGCTCGCACGGGCGTTCCCGGAGCGCGCCGGGCACTGATAGAGTGCCGTTCATGAAAGCACGACTGATCCTGACGGTCCTGCTCGGGCTAGGCATTGGCGCGCAGGCGCACGCACAAACCTATCCGTCGCGCCCGATCACGTTGCTTGTCCCGGCGGCGGCAGGCGGCGGCAACGACACGGTCTCGCGCGTTGTCGCCGAGAAGATGAGCCGCATTCTTGGCCAGCAGATCGTTATCGAGAACCGCCCCGGCGCGGGCGGCTCACTCGCGGCGCGGCATGTCGCACGCAGCGAACCGGACGGCTACACCATCGGCATCGGCAACCCGGCGACGCTCGCGATCGCGCCCGCGATGCTGCCGAACGTCGGCTACGACCCGGTGAAAGATTTCGTGCCCGTCGGCATGATCGCGGCGAGCCCGCACATCATCCTGATCAACAACTTCATTCCGGCGAAGACGCTGGCCGAGTTCATCGCGCTCGCGAAAGCAGAACCCGGCAAATACACCTTCGCGTCCGGCGGCGCCGGAAGTCCCGCACATCTTGGTCCTGAATTGCTCGCCAGCATCGCGGGCATCAAGCTGACGCATGTGCCGTACAAGGGCACGGGACCGGCAATCGCCGATCTGCTCGGCGGACACGTCAGCATGACGTATTCGAGTCTGCCGCCCGCGATCGGGCTGGTACGCGACGGTAAGGTGCGTCCGATCGCAATCGCCAGTGCGAAGCGCTCCGCGCTTTTGCCGGACGTTCCGACAGCGTCCGAGACCCTTCCCGGCTACGAGTCGACGCAGCGCTACGGGATCATCGCGCCGGCGAGCACGCCGCGCGAGATCGTGATGAGGCTGAACGCCGCGTTGCGCGAGGCGCTTGCAGCGGACGACGTGAAGGCGCGCATCGCGACAGATGGAGCCGACACCACGCCAAGTTCGCCCGAGGAGTACGCGGCCGACATCGCGCACGAAGCCGAGAAGTGGGGAAAGATCATCCGGCAGCTCGGGCTGAAGGCCGACACCAACTAATTCGTACTTGATTTGTTCGCGGGGCGTGGCATCGTCTCCCAATGCTCGCGAACGCCCTCGCCTCGCTGATTCCGCCCGACCGCCGCCAGTCCGCGACCGCGCTTTCGGTCGCCCGGGGCACCATGCGGCTGCTGCACCAGTTCGGTTTCTCGGCGGTCAGCGAGTTGCCGCTGCCGTCGGGGCGGCGCGCAGACCTGGTGGCGCTCAATCCCGGAGGCGAGATCTGGATCGTCGAGATCAAGTCCTCCATCGAGGATTTCCGCGCCGACCAGAAATGGATGGAGTACCGCGCACACTGTGACCGCCTGTTCTTCGCCACGACACTCAATGTGCCTTGCGAGATTTTTCCGGAGGACACCGGGCTGATCGTCGCCGACGCATTCGGCGCACAGATCAAGTGCGAAGCGCCGGAGCATCGGCTGCACGCTTCGACACGCAAGAGCATGATGCTCGCCTTCGCGCGCTGCGCCGCGTTGCGGCTGCAGGCGCTCGCCGATCCGCAAGGGCCGTTCGCGGCGGAATTTTGAGCGCGCCACACCCGCGCGAAATTCTTAAACCTGCGTAATGCAAGGAACGCGGCGGCCGGCAGGCGTGTTTCCGTCCTGGAGGCGACGCCCGCCCAGAGGGCGTCATGAAATCCGATCCGAAAAGAAACAGCACGGACAGGCTGCCCCTGCCCGTCTACGCAGCGCTCGTCGGCCTCGTTGCGTGGATGGCGCTCGCCGCATGGGGCTTCGCCGGCCCCGGTTACGCGGACCTTTCGCTCGCCGTCGTCACATTGTTTCTCCTGATCGCGGTCGGACTTCCGTTCATCCTGTGGCGCGTCGCGCGGGCAAACCGCGCACCGGATCGGACGGAGAATCGCGCCTCGTTCAGCGACTGGATGTCCGGCCAGTTCGAGACCTGGCAGGACCGCGTGAAGGGGCGCAACGCCGCGATTGAAATTGCGCTGCCGATCGCGGCCGCCGCCGCCGGCATGACGGCTTTTGCGATCGTGTTTCACTACGCCGCGATACATGCCGGCGCATGACGCGTGCGGTTCGGTCCAAGCCGAAGCATTTCGCCCTGCTGCTTCCTCGTGCGGCCATGTAACATCGCCGCGTGACTACGACTTCCCTCGCTCCGGACGAATCCTCGCCGCGCTACTTCGGCTGGCGCGTGGTTGCCGCGTGCTTCCTGATGGCGCTCGCCTGCTGGGGCTTCGGGCTCTACGGCCACGCCGTCTATCTCGCCGAATTGCAGCGGCTGCACGGCTGGCCGCCGTCGCTGATCGCGGGCGCCAGCACGGCAACCTACCTGCTCAACGGCGTGCTGGTGATCTTCACGTCGAATGCGCTTGCCCGCTTCGGCGCAAGGCGCTTCGTGCTGTCCGGCGTCGCCGCACTGGCAGCCGCCATCACGTTGCTCGCATTGGCGCGCGAGCCCTGGCACGTCTACGCGGCGTATCTGATGATGTCGTTCGGCTGGCTCGGCCTTGGCCTCGTCACCATCCCGACGCTGATCAGCCAGTGGTTCACACGCAAGCGCGGGCTTGCGATTTCGCTCGCGCTCAACGGCGCGAGTTTCGGCGGCGTCGTGGTCGCACCATTGCTCGTGCTGCTGATCGGCGTCACCGGGTTCACGCGCGCGATGCTGATTGCCGCCGCCGTGATGGTCGTCATTCTCGTTCCGGCGGTTCTATTGTGGGTCCCGCGCCACGCCGCGCCTGTCGTCGCTGCCGCCGAAGCCGAGCCGTCCTGGACCCGCCGCGAAGCGCTGCGCAGCCTCCCGTTCTGGACCGTGTCCGGCCCGTTCGCGCTCGCGCTGATCGCGCAGGTCGCGTTCATCGTGCACCAGATCGCCTTCATGGAACCGATCGTCGGCAGTGCGACCGCCGCGCTCTCGGTTTCGCTGATGACGATTTTTGCCGTGATCGGCCGCCTGACGCTCGGCGCGATCGTCGACCGGCTGGATCCCCGGCACATCTCCGCCGCCTCGATGCTGAGCCAGGCGGCGGCCTTGTTCGGCATGACGCAGACCACCGATACGACGCTGCTGCTCGTTTGCTGCGCGGCCTACGGCTTCTCGGTCGGGAACATCATCACGCTGCCGTCGCTGATCGTGCAGCGCGAATTTCCCGGCCCCTCCTTCGCGCTGGTGCTCGGCCTGTCAACGGCCATCGGCACTTTCGCGGGCGCGCTCGGCCCTGGCCTGATCGGATTGATCCGCGCCGCGACCGGCGATTATGCCGCCGCGCTGCTGTTCTGCATGGCGCTCAAGCTTGGCGGAGCCGCCGGCGTGATGGTGCGAAAAAGTTAACAACATCACGATCGTTCGCTGAAATTCCTCAAGATCGCGCCGCTTTGATCAACTTCTGGCCGCAAAGCAGCCGTCCCATCGGGCCAATTCGTTTTCCCGCGAACGGGGCCCAGAAATGCTTATTGCCGCGCGACTTCTGCCTGCCACCGTCAAATTCCTCCGTCAGATCGTTCCGCCGGTCATCGCCACGCTCGTCGCGGCCGTTCTGATCGCGGGTTACAACAAAACCTTTTCGGGGCACCTGACGCAGCCGCGCATGAGCGCCCTGCATGCCGCCGAGGCGAATGTCGCAGCGCCCGGAACGCCTGTCGTTCCGGTGGCTGTGCCGACTGCCGCGAAGGCCAGCGGGCCGGTGACCGAAGTCATCACGATCTACGAATACATGGACGCCCCCGAACGGCTCGCCGAGAAGGACGCCGGACAGGAAGCCGGTAAAGATCAGGCGGCGATCAAGATGGCGGCCGATCCCGCGCCCCCGCGCCATCCGACGCCCGAGCCGGTGCTGCAGCGCGCCGCTGCGGCGCTGGAACGCACCGCTCTTCCTGCGCCACGACCCGAGCCGCGCCACGTCGCCTCTGTCGAACATTTGCAGCCGGCGCCCGCGCCGGTGATCGCAGCGCCTCCGGTGATCGTCGCGGCACCCGTGGGACCGCCAGCCACCGCGCCAATCGCGCAGGAACCGCCGCCGGTGATCACGGCCACGCCGTCGATGGTGACCGTTCCGGATAAGCCCGGCATGCGGCCGCTCGAGGCTGAAGCGCAGGCCGAGCCGCCCGCGCCGCGCGAAGGACCGATCGGCATGATCGTGAACACGCTCAAGCCGTCGAACTGGTTCGCCCGCGCGCGTACGTTCGGCGAGAAGATCGAACAGGCCGGCAACGATATCCTGCCGAATATCCGGCAGCAGTAGTTACTTCGGCGCGCGCTTCGCCAGAATGCGCTGCAATGTACGCCGGTGCATGTTGAGCCGCCGCGCGGTCTCGGAAACATTGCGGTTACACAACTCGTAAACCCGCTGGATGTGCTCCCACCGCACGCGGTCCGCCGACATCGGATTTTCCGGCGGCTCGGCGGCACGTCCCTCGATCGCGAGCAGCGCGTTGACCACGTCGTCGGCGTCGGCGGGCTTGGCGAGGTAATCAATCGCACCGAGCTTCACGGCGTTCACCGCGGTCGCGATGTTGCCGTAGCCGGTGAGCACCACGCCGTGCGCCTCGGGACGGCGCTTCTTCAGCGCCGAGATCACGTCGAGCCCGTTGCCGTCGCCGAGCCGCATATCGACCACGGCGTAGAACGGTGGCGCCTTCTCGACCTGCAGCAGCCCGTCCGCCACCGTCTCGGCAGTCGTGACCGCAAAGCCGCGCTGCTCCATCGCGCGCGCGAGCCGCACGAGGAACGACTTGTCGTCCTCGACGATCAGCAGCGTGCGCTCCCCCGGGATCGGGGCCGGCGCGACATCGGTCATGGTCATCGTTCGTGCTCCTTCAGGCTACGCATAGGTATGCGGCGGCGTTTGATCACTCAAGGGCACCGTTTCCTCGGCCGGGGCCTCGAAATCCCCGCGCGCCCAGCGCACCCGGACCACCGCCCCCCGGTCCGGCGCCGGCCGGTTCAGGAACGCGAGGCTCGCGCCGGAGCGCTCCAGCAGGGTCTTGGCGATGAAAAAACCGAGGCCGAGCCCACTTTCTTCGCTCTCGCCAGCCGGACGGCGCCGGCTCGTGACGTAAGGTTCACCGATACGCGCGAGGATTTCCGGCTTGAACCCCGGCCCGTCGTCCGAGATCGTGACCGCGACATCCTGCTCGCTCCAGCGCACCGCAATCTCGACGCGCTCCTCGGCGAAATCGACCGCGTTCTCGACCAGGTTGCCTAGCCCGTAGAGAACCGAAGGCGAGCGCGCGACGATCGGCTCGTTTCCACGCTCTTCCGGCAGCACAATGTCGATCGCGATCCCGAAATTGCGATGCGGCGCGACGACCTCGTCGATCAGGCCGGACAGCTTGATTCGCTCGAACGGCGCCCAGCCGGAGGGCAGCGCCGACAGTTTGCCGAGAATGTCGCGGCAGCGCTGTGCCTGCTCGCGCAACAGCTTCATGTCATCGGCGTGCGGCGAGTTTGGCCCGAGCGCGTGCTGCAACTCCTTCGCCACCACCGCGATGGTGGAAAGCGGCGTGCCGAGTTCATGAGCAGCAGCAGCAGCAAGTCCATCAAGCTGCGAGAGATGCTGCTCGCGCGCGAGCACCAGCTCCGTCGCGGTGAGCGCATCGGCCATCAGCCGGCCTTCCTCGGCGACCTGCCACGCATAGGCGCCGATAAACACGATCGCCACCAGATTGGCGATCCAGATCGCCAGGATGTAAAGCGGCGGCAGTACCAGCGCATTGTCGGCGGTCCACGGCAGCGGCCAGAAAAAGAAAGCGATCAACGTCGAGCATGCGACCGCGAACGCACCGAGCGGCAGCGTGTAGCGCAACGGCAGCGAGATCGCGGCGATCAGCACCGGCGCGAGGATCAGGAACGAGAACGGGTTCTCGATCCCGCCGGTGAGCATGCTGAGGAACGTGAGCTGCGCCGTATCGTACGCGAGCAGCCAGGCGGCGGGTGCAGGTGCGAGGCGCTGCACGTTCTTGAAGTGCATGCTCATCGCGACGTTGAGCCACGCCGAGACCGCGATCACCGTCAGACATGTGGCGAGCGGCAGATCGAACTCGAGCCAGTAGTGCACCACCAGAACGGCGATCGCCTGCCCGAACACCGCGAACCAGCGCAGCGCGATCAGCGTCTTGAGGCGCACCGCGCGGGGCGTTTCGGCGAACTCGGGCGAGAGCGAGGGCATAAGGGAGGATATAGCGGAGATGGGCGGGAAGCGCAGGGGGCGGGGTGTCGCGGCAAGCATGCGGCGCGGCCGATCGATCCGCGCTAGGTTCCCGGAATCGGCAGCAAACGACACAGGGACGGACAATGGCCAGGAAGGTTGCGCTCATCGCGGGCGTCGGCGGCATGTGCGGCGGCAACATGGCGCGCATGCTGCACGAGACCGGGGACTGGGACGTGATCGGCATCTCGCGCGGCAAGCCTGAGGATGCGCCCTATGTGCGCCACGTCGCGGCCGACCTGCTCGACGCCGCCAGCACGAAACAGAACCTCACCAGCGTCGGCGACGTCACACACATCTTCTGGACCGCGCTGCTGATGGGAAAGAATTTCGATGAGGAGAACGCGCTCAACACCACGATGATGCGCAACTTCCTCGACGCCACAATCCCGCAGACGCCGCGGCTCGAACACGTGCATGTACTCGAGGGCGTCAAGCAATACGGCTATCACCTCGGCGAATACCGCACGCCCGCGCGCGAGGATGACCCGCCCTGCGTGCCGGCTTACTTCTACGAGGCGCAGCACGCACTGGTGCGGCAATGGCAGCAGGGCCGGCCATGGAACTGGTCGACGACGCGGCCCGGCGCGGTGTGCGGATACGGCTACGGCGCGCGCATCAACCTGATGACGGTGCTCGCCGCCTACGGCACCATGATGAAAGCGCTCAACTTGCCGCTCTATTTTCCCGGCGACGACAAGACGTGGAACGCGATCACGTTCGCATCCGACGTGCGCATCCTCAATCGCGCGATGCTGTGGGCCTCGACCGACCCGCGCGCCGCCAACCAGGCGTTCAATATCGGCAACGGCGACTCATTTCGCTGGAAACATGTCTGGCCGCACGTCGCATCGCTGTTCGGCCTCGAACCCGGCCCGATGAAGACCATGTCGCTCGTCGAGTTCATGAAGGACAAGGGACCGGTCTGGGACGACATCGTGCGCCGCGCCAACCTGAAGACGACCGATCTCTTCAAGCTGGCGCCGTGGACTTATGCGGACACCGTGTTCGCGCGCGGCTGGGACAACATGATCAGCATGGTGAAGGCCAATCGCTTCGGCTTCACCGAGATGATCGACACGCAGGTCATGATGACCGAGGTGATGGCAGATTTCCGCGCGCGGCGGATCATTCCGTAGGCCCTTGCGCCGCTGGCGCGCGCGCGCCAAGTATCCGGCCGCATGAATGCGCCCACTTCAGAACCCGCCGTTCGCGTCGACCGTCTCGTGAAGGTCTACAAGACCGCGACGGCGGTCGACGGCATCTCGTTCGCGCTTCCGCGTGGCTCCATCACCGGGCTGCTTGGAGGAAATGGCGCGGGGAAGACCACAACGATCGCAATGTTGATGGGGCTGGTGACACCGACCTCGGGCTCGGCGCGCGTGCTCGGCGCAGAAATGCCGCGCGAACGCTACAAAGTGCTGCACCGGATGAATTTCGAAAGCCCGTATGTCGAGATGCCGATGCGGCTCACCATCCGCCAGAACCTGACAGTGTTCGGAATGTTGTACGGCGTCGCGAATCTCACCGGCCGCATCGCCGAGATCGCGCGCGATCTTGAACTGACCGACCTGCTCGACCGGCCGACCGGCAAGCTGTCCGCCGGACAGAAGACGCGCGTGTCGCTCGCCAAGGCGCTGATCAATTCGCCCGAGCTGCTGCTGCTCGACGAGCCGACCGCCTCGCTCGATCCCGACACCGCCGACTGGGTGCGCTCGCGGCTCGAACAATACCGCGACCGCGGCGTCACGATGCTGATCGCCTCACACAACATGGCGGAGGTGGAGCGCATGTGCGAGCGCGTCATCTTCATGAAGCGCGGCAAGATCGAGGACGACGACACGCCGGCGCGGCTGCTGGAGCGCTACGGGCGTGACACGCTTGAGGAAGTGTTTCTCGACGTCGCGCGTGGACGCGAGCGCGAGGGCGCGCGATGAGCGAGGCCACGCAGGTGTTCTCGCCGCGCCGCGTCGCCGCGATGGTGCTGCGCTACTGGTATCTGTTGCGCTCGTCGTGGGCGCGGCTCGTCGAACTGATCTACTGGCCTGCCGTGCAGATGCTGATGTGGGGCTTCCTGCAGACGTATCTGAGCGAGCAGGCGAGCGTGTTCGCGCGCGCGGGCGGTGTGTTCATCGGCGCGGTGCTGCTGTGGGACATCCTGTTTCGCGGACAGCTCGGGTTTTCCATCTCGTTTCTCGAAGAGATGTATGCGCGCAACCTCGGCAACCTGATGATCTCCCCGCTGCGCGCGTCCGAGTTCGTTGCCGCGCTGATGATCATGAGCATCGTGCGCCTCGCGATCGGCGTCATACCGGTCACGTTTCTCGCGATCGCGTTCTTCGATTTCAATCTGTGGGGGCTCGGGATCGCGCTCGCGGCCTTCTTCGTGAACTTGATGCTCACGAGCTGGGCGGTCGGGATCTTCGTCTCGGGACTGGTCTTAAGGAACGGGCTCGGCGCAGAGACGTTTGCCTGGAGCATCATGTTCCTGCTCCTGCCCCTCACCTGCGTCTATTACCCGGTTTCCGTACTGCCGGTCTGGCTCCAAACCATCGCGTGGATGCTCCCGCCGACCTATGTGTTCGAAGGTATGCGCGCGTTGCTGATCGACCACACCTTCCGCGCCGACCTGATGATCCAGGCCCTCGCACTGAATATCGTGCTGTTTTCACTCGCGGTTTTCGCCTATCTGGCGCTGCTCGCGGCCGCGCGGCGCCACGGCTCCCTGATGCAGTCTGGCGAATAATTCATGCTTTTCCGGCAGCCTTGCACAGGACAACAGGTTCCGATGTTGACGCCATGACCAAAAAACGACAATTTGCTGCAGTGCAAAAAGTCGGCCCGGGGCCAGACCATATGCCAATTGGTGAATTCGGCGGGGCAGCAGCGCTGCCCAGCGACGGCAGTCCATTTCTGTCGGCGCCGATGTATTGGTTTTACGAGATGGGCCATGCCGCGCTGACGCCGTCGCGCGCCTTCGCCGACGCCGGCCGCTTCTTCTTCAAGAACCCCGTCAACCCGTTCGCGCATACCGCCGCCGGCAAAGCCGCGGCCGCAGCGTTCGAATTGTTCGAGCGCACCACGCGGCGCTACAGCCAGCCCGAATGGGGCATCGACTCCACCATGGTCGGCGGCGAGCGCGTGCCGGTGCATATCGTGCCGGTGTGGGAGCGCCCGTTCTGCCGCCTCCTGCATTTCGAGCGCGCGCTTAAGCACGCGCCGAAGCGGCCACAGCCGAAGCTGCTGATCGTCGCGCCGATGTCGGGCCACTACGCCACGCTGCTGCGCGGCACGGTCGAGGCGTTCCTGCCCAATCACGAGGTCTACATCACCGAGTGGGTCGACGCGCGCATGGTGCCGCTCACGGACGGCGGCTTCGATCTCGACGACTACATCGACTACGTCATCTCGATGCTGCATGCGCTCGGTGGCGAGACGCACATCGTCGGCGTGTGCCAGCCGTCGGTGCCGGTGCTTGCTGCGGTCGCCGTCATGGAGGCGAAGGACGACCCGTACGTGCCGCTCTCGATGACGCTGATGGGCGGCCCGATCGACACGCGCAAGAATCCGACCGTGGTCAATTCGCTCGCGCAGGAGCGCGGCATCGACTGGTTCCGCCGCAGCGTCATCACCAAGGTGCCGTTCCCGCACCCGGGCTTCATGCGCGACGTCTATCCGGGCTTCCTGCAGCTCAACGGCTTCATGACCATGAACCTCGACCGCCATATCGAGGCGCACCGCAACCTGTTCCAGCATCTCGTCACCGGCGATGGTGACGGCGCCGCCAAGCATCGCGAGTTCTACGACGAGTATCTCGCCGTCATGGACCTCTCGGCCGAGTTCTATCTCCAAACCGTCGAGACCGTGTTCATCCGGCACGATCTGCCGAACAACCGCATGACGCATCGCGGCAAACCGGTGGATCTCAAGAAAATCCGCCGCGTCGCGCTGTTGACCGTGGAGGGCGAGCACGACGATATTTCCGGCGTCGGGCAGACGCAGGCCGCGCACGATCTCTGCCCGAACATTCCGGACGACAAGAAGGCGCATTATCTGCAGCTCGGCGTCGGACACTACGGCGTGTTCAACGGCTCGCGCTTCCGCTCCGAGATCGCGCCGCGCATCTCCGACTTCGTCCTGTCGCACAACGGCCGCGGCAAGGGCGCCCGGCGCATGGCGCTCGTCGAGGCTTAAGCTCTCCGTCGCGAACCGCGTTATAGTCGGCGCCGATTCTTGATCCGGTGCCGCCGATGTCACTGCGCGCGCTTCTGTTCCGCCGTCCGCCCGATCCGCAATTGATCGAGATCGCGTTCGATGGCGCGATCTATCCGGTCGAGCTGCGCCGCCACCGCCAGGCGCGCCGCTATACGCTGCGCGTGCAGGCGGCGAACCGCGCCGTCGTGCTCACCATGCCGATGCGGGGCAGCGTGCGCGATGCGCGCGCCTTCGCGGAACGCAGCGGCGCATGGATCGCGGCGCGGCTGAAGCGCCTGCCGCAGGCGATCCCGTTCGCGGACGGATTGGAATTGCCGCTGCGCGGCGTGCCGCATCGCATCGTGCACCGCACGACCGCGCGCGGCACCGTGTGGGTGGAGGCAGGCGAGCAGCCAATGCTGTGCGCTGCCGGTAAACCCGAGCATCTTGCGCGGCGTGTTCGCGATTTCCTCAAGCGCGAGGCGAAGCGCGACCTCGAAGCGGCAAGCCGCCGCTACGCCGCGCTGCTGGGCGTTTCGATCAAGCGCATCGCGATACGCGACCAGACGAGCCGCTGGGGTTCATGCACGGCGGCCGGCGTGCTCTCGTATTCGTGGCGGTTGGTCCTCGCGCCGCCGTACGTGCTCGACTATCTGGCGGCGCATGAAGTGGCGCATCTGGTCGAGATGAATCACTCGCCGCGCTTCTGGGCGCTGCTCGATCGCGTCTGCCCGGAATGGGAGCGCGCGAAAGGCTGGCTCAATGCGCACGGCACCGCGCTGCATCGCTACGGCGAGGACGGCGGCGCCGCGCCTTCGGCCGACTATTGATCACTGCGGGAGCGCGCTGATCGCGACCTTCACGTTGCCGTCGGCTTCGGCGATCACGCGCAAGGTCTTTGCATCGTACTCGATGCCGGCAAGCCTCAAGTCGGTAACTGCCGCGTCGACCTGTACGCCCTGCCCGCTCTGGCGGAAATCCGCGATCGCGGCCTCGATGCTCTTGCGCGCATTCGCGGCGAACGGCTTGAGGTCGATGCGCGCGTTCTCGGCCAGCGCGTCCTTGATATACGGCACCGCCGCGCGCGCCGCGGCGCCGAGCAGCCCGAACGCGGCTTCGGATTCGACGTCGAGCGTGATGTCGGTAAGGCGCAGCACCTGCGCGGTGCGATCGAGCACCGGCTTGCCCCAGACGTGGACGGTCGCCTCCGCGCCAAGCCCGAACCAGCTCTTCTTTTCCTTGGCCTTGGCGCGCAGCGTGATCAGCAGCCGGTCGCCCGACGCCGCGACAGAAGCACGCTGGACAGTCACATCTGCCGGCCCGCTGCCGTCAGCGGGAAACGTCTTTCCCTTCAGCTGCGCCTCGATCAGCTTGTTCACTTCGGTGAACGGCACGTCGATCGGAACACCGATCGAAACCCGCCCCTGCTCCAGCGGCGGCACAAGCTCCACCGTTCCGGGGAAAGGGCAATCAGGCTTGCTTTGCGCCGGCGTGATGCGCGTCTCGGCCTGCACGCCGAGCGTCAGCGTGACGGCGGCTGCGTCGATCTTCGGCTGCGCGGCGACCGCGCGCACCGGGCGCACTTCAAGCCACAGATCCGGCACGCCGGCCGCGACCTTGCCGAGCGGGATCGAGCGGCAGAGCTTCGCCCATTCGCGCCGCGCAATCTGCTCGAGGAACGGGTCGCCGCGCAGGCGCGCCTGCAGCGTGCCGACCTGTTCGCCGACCGCGCGGTCGAGCAGCGGCTTGACCTCGCGCCCGAGATTGATGCGCGCGCCCGCGACCGAGAGGTTGGCGTCGCCGATGTTCGCCTGGCCGGTGAGATTGGGTTCGAGCCGCCAGTTCGGCAGGATGGCGGGGCGCGCGGTGAGCGTGACGTTGCCGCGCATGTCGGCGCGCTGATCGAGCATGCGCCCGGTAAGGCCGCCGACCTGCTTGCCGAGCTGTTCATTGACGACGCCGCCGAGCGCACCGGTGATGCCGCCGACCACATTGCCAACCTGCGCGCCAATCTGGCCGGTAAGGCGGAACGCGCCGTTAAGCGGCGCGACGACGCTCAATCCTTCAGGCCGGCCGGTCACGGCGAGCGGGCCGCGCGTCATGGTCCAGCCGAGTTCGGCGTTCTGCAGCAACTGCCCGACCGGGTTATCGCGCTTGCCGGAAAGATCGCGCGGCGCCTTCGCCTCCATGGCGTCGCGGATCGCCGTCAATGCGACCGCGGCCGGCGCGATCACGACGGATGTGCGCGTCGTCGGCTGCAGCGGCGGATTGTCGGCGAGCGCCGGGCGTTTCTCGGGCGCGGACGGCCACAGGAAATTCATCGCGAGCAGCGCGCCGCCGAAAGCGACCGCAACGACCAGCCCCCCGAGAAGCAACCTGCGCATACCGCAATGGTAATGCAGCCATGCGCGCTTCACCAGCGCGGCGCTTTCCTCGACAGTGCGGCGCAAAACCGATAGACGGCGGCGCCAGGATCTCCCGACATGCTCCGCCCCGACACCTTCGCGCTGACCGCGCTGCTTTCGCTGCTGACCGCGCTCGGCCCGGTCGCGGTCGACATGTATCTGCCGTCGTTTCCCGAGATCGGGCGGGTGCTCGGCGCATCGCCCGCGACGGTACAGCTCACACTCTCGCTCTACCTCGTCGTCTTACGCGATCGGACAGGTGATCTACGGGCCGCTGTCGGACCGCTACGGGCGCATTCCGGTGCTGCGCTTTGCGCTCGCGGTCTACTGCGTGGCGTCGGCGGCCTGCGCGCTCGCGCCGAACATCGAGCTGCTGCTCACGGCGCGCGCGGTGCAGGCGCTCGGCTCGTCAGGCGCGATCGTGCTCGCCCGCGCGATCGTGCGCGACCTTTATTCCGGCGCACGCGCGGGCCGCGAACTCTCGCTGATGGGCGCCATCATGGCGCTCGCGCCGGTCGGCGCGCCGATGGCGGGCGGCGTGTTGCAGAGCGCATTCGGCTGGCGCTCGCATTTCGTATTGCAGATCGCGTGCGGCCTGATCGCGGCGTATTTCGTGTGGCGCAAGCTGCCCGAGACCTTGCGGGCAAGCGCGCCCGGCCCGTTCTCGCTGCGCGCGATCCTTGCCGGCTACGCGGAGATCATGCGCAACCGCGCGGTGCTCGCCTATGTGGGTATGCTGGCGCTGAGCTTCGCGGGCGTGTTCGCATGGATCTCCGGCTCGTCCTTCGTGCTGCAGGAAATCTACGGCCTCTCCGCGCTCGCATTTGGACTGGCCTTTGCGGCGGCGAGCGCCGGCTATCTTGTCGGTACCGCGCTCGCGACCCGCATCGTGGTCCGGCTCGGGCTCGATCGCACCATCGGTATCGGCACGGTGGCACTGGCACTCGGCGGCCTCGGCGCGGTCGCGGCGATCCCGCTCGGCGGTGCGTCACCCGTTCTGCTGATCGCCGCGATGGCGCTCTACGCGGTCGGCATGGGGCTGGTGCAGCCGCAGACCATCGCGGGCGCGATGATGCCCTTCCCGCAGCGCGCCGGGACGGCGTCCTCGCTGGTCGGCGTCTCGCAGATGACCTGCGCGGCGATCAGCGGCATGATCGTCGGACATCTGCTCGGGACAAGCGCATGGCCGGTCGCGATCCCGCTCGCGATTGCCGGATGCCTGACGCTACTCGTGTGGGCAGTCTCGCGCGGCGTACGCGCGCGCGAAATCGCGGCGCACGATCACTGAACGGCGCGATCAGCGCCGTCCGAACAGATTGTCGAACAGGTTGCCGCCGCCGGCGTTCTGTTGCGGCGCCGGCATGCCGCCACCGCCGCCGATCGAACCCGGCGGACGCGGAATGCCCGACGTCGATACCGGCACCGCGGCGATGCGCTGCGGCGGCGGCGTATAATGTGGCTGCTGTGCGTACTGCGGCTGTTGCGCGGGCGACGCATAGGACGATGGTGCAGCCGCGACGCGCGGCGCCGGCTGCAGGGTGCGCGGCGGCGATGCCGCCTGCTTCACCGGCGCGATGTGCTGCGGCGGACGCGGCACGGCAAGGCGCGCTGGCGCCTGCGGGATCGGCGCAACCGCGACGGCCGGCGGCCTTCGCGGGCGCGAGCGGCGTCAGTGGACGCATGTCGTCGTCGCGGCGCAAGGGCGCAGCCGGTGTCGGCGAAAGCATCGAGGTCATCGGCGATGATGGCGCGGCGACCGGCGCGGCGGGCGCCGGTTGCTGCGCAGGCTCGATGCTGCGGCCCGCGAGGCCCGGCAGGTCGACCATCGGCAGGCCCTGGTGCGCCGTCTTCATGAAGCGGCTCCAGATGTCGACCGGCATGCCGCCGCCGGTCAGCTTCTTGGTCGGCGAATTGTCGTCATTGCCGAGCCATACGCCCGCGACCAGATGGCCGGTGTAGCCGACGAACCAGGCGTCGCGGAATTCCTGTGAGGTGCCGGTCTTGCCAGCCGCCGGGAAGCCGCCGGCCTCGGCCTTGCGCGCGGTGCCGACGGTGAGCGTCTCTTGCATCATCTGGTTCATCGCCGCGGCGGTGCGCTCGTCGATCACGCGGCCGAGGCCCGGATTGCGCGCGCGATAGATCAGCTTGCCGCCAGCGGTGCGCACCTTGTCGATCACGTGCGGCGCGACCGCAATGCCGCCGTTCGCGAACGGCACGTAGGACGACACCAACTCCATCACGGAGACTTCCGAGGTGCCGAGCGCGATCGAGGCGTTCGGCTCGAGCTTCGACCCGATGCCGAGACGGTGCGCGGTGCGCACGACGGCCTGCGGGCCGACTTCCAGTGTGAGGCGCACCGAGACGGTGTTGAGCGAATGTGCGAGCGCCTTGGTGAGCGACACAGGCCCGAAATATTCGCGGCTGTAGTTCTCGGGCTTCCAGCCCTTCACGTCGATCGGCTTGTCCTCGCGGATCGTCTCGGGCGTGAGCCCGCGCTCCAGTGCCGCCAGATAGACGAACGGCTTGAACGCCGATCCCGGCTGGCGCTTCGCCGCCACTGCGCGGTTGAACTGGCTCTCGGCGTAATTCTTGCCGCCGACGAGCGCACGCACCGCGCCCTGCGGCGTCATCGCGACGAACGCGCCCTGCTCGACATCGAGCTTCGCGCCCTTGGGCAGAAGCTCGTCGAGCAGCGCCTTCTCGGCCGCCGCCTGGAGCGTGGGATCGATCGTCGTCTCGACCACGATGTCCTGCTCGACGCGCCCGATCACATCGTTGAGCACGTCCATGACCCAGTCGGCGACGTAGTTGATCGAGCCGCCCGCGCTCTGCTTGACGATCTTCGGCGCGCTCGCGACCGCGACCTTGACGGCGTCGGCCGAGACGTAGCCCGCGTCCTGCATGGCGGCGAGCACGACCTGCCCGCGCTTCTCGGCTCCATCGTAGTTGCGCGTCGGCGCAAGTTTCGAGGGCGACTTCACGAGGCCCGCCAGCAGCGCGGCTTCCGAGAGCGTCACGTTGCGCGCGGACTTGCCGAAATAGCGCTGCGCCGCGGCTTCGACGCCATAGGCGCCGTTCCCGAAATAGACGCGGTTGAGATAGAGGTCGAAGATCTCGTCCTTGGTGAATTTTCGCTCAAGCCAGACCGCGAGGATCACCTCCTGCAGCTTGCGCTGCATGGTGCGCTCCTGCGTCAGGAACAGGTTCTTGGCGAGCTGCTGCGTCAGCGTCGAGCCGCCCTGCGACACGCCGCGATGCAGAACGTTGGCGCCGACCGCGCGCGCGACGCCGAACGGATCGATGCCGTAGTGCGAATAGAAGCGCCGGTCCTCGATCGCGAGGAAGGCCTTCGGCAGGAACGGCGGCAGTTCGCGCAGCGGCACCGCGGAGCCGCCCATCTCGCCGCGCGTCGCGAGGACGCGGCCGTTCTGTCCGACGATCTGGATCGAAGGCGGACGCTTCGGCACTTCGAGCGACTGGATCGGCGGCAGGTGCGCGGCGACCCAGGCGATGACGCCGATACCGCCGATGAAGCACCACAGGCCGAGCACCAGCGACCAGTACGCGGCGCGGCCGACGAACGAGCGTTTCGGGGCCTTGCGCTTCTTCTTGCGGGACTTGCCGGGCATCCCGCGCGCAGGCGTCATCGTGGGCTCGCGACGCTCCTCACTCTTACTGTTCGCCGCCATACGCGCCCCTGGCCCTCTTCGTGACGCGGAGAGCCCAATGGCGACGCTAAGGGCTGCGATTTAATGCGTGGTTAAGTATTCGGCTGCCCAAGAAGGCCGCAGCGGCAGGCGTTGCCTATTCGCCACAACGATCGCGATCGTGGTTAACCGATCGTGACAGCGCGGAACTTTCCCTGTTTAGTAGGCGGCGGTCGGACGCTCCGGCCGTAACGAGGGCTCAGTCATGCGTAAGACTTTTATTTTGCTGCTCAGCGCGGCGTTCGTCGCTTCAATTCCGTCGGTCGCGTCGGCCAAGAAAATGAAGCGCCACAAGCACCGGGTCGCGGCTGTCCAGGTCGAGCCCAAGAGCTTCGTCGGGGACGCCTTGCGTCAGATCATCGTTCCGCTGGAAGTGACGCTCGGCGGACGGCGCTAAGCTCAACTCGCCTTCTTGCGCTCTTCCTCGACGAACAGCGGCAGCAGCGCACGCCTGATCGCAGCCTGACGCGAGGGCGAGGTGATCTGCGCGCCCAGCAAATCAGTGACGTAAAACACGTCGACGACGCGCTCACCGAACGTTGCGACATGCGCCGACGCGATATTGAGCGAGAGCTTTGAGATCGTCGCGGTCAGCTCGTAGAGCAGACCGGGCCGGTCGAGGCCGGTCACCTCGATGACCGTGTAGCGGTTTGACCACTGATTGTTGATCTGCACTTCCGGTTCGATCGCGAAGGCCTTAAGCCGCGCCTTGCGGGCAGCGCGCTTCGCGACGACATCCGGCAGCCGCAGTTCGCCACGCAGCGCCCGCTCGATCGAATCCGCGATACGCAGTGCGCGGCGCGCCTCGTCCTCGTTGTGATCGAACTCGCGTGATACCGCGATGGTGTCGAGCGCAAGCCCGTCCGTGGTGGTGAAGATCTGCGCGTCGACGATGTTGGCGCCGGCGGCCGCGCAGGCGCCCGCGATCACCGAAAGAAGGCGCGGATGGTCCGGCGCCATCACGGTCAGCTCGGTGACGCCGCGCGACGCGTCGAAGTCGACACCGGTCGCGACCGACTTCTTCGCCTCGTGCGCGGACTTCAGGAAGCGCGCGTGGGAACTCTTGTGCGGCAGATCGACCTTGAGCCAGTACGGCGGGTATTGCCGCGCGATGTACTGATCGAGTTCTTCGGTGCTCCAGTCCTTCATCTCGGCGCGGAATTCCGCCTGCGCCATCTCGACCCGCTTCTGGCGGTTGACCTCGGAGAAGCCGCCGGTGAGCACCGGCTCGGTCTCGTAATAGAGCGTGCGCAGAAGCTGCGCCTTCCATGAATTCCACACGCCGGGCCCGACCGCGCGGATATCCGCGGTGGTGAGGAGCAGCAGCAGCTTCATGCGTTCGAGCGACTGCACGACCGCGGCGAAATTCTCGATCGTCCGGCGGTCGGAGAGATCGCGCGACTGCGCGATGGTCGACATCACGAGATGCTGCTCGACCAGCCACGCGACGGTGTCGGTTTCGGCGGGCGACAATCCAAGCCGCGGGCAGAAGCGCCTCGCGATGCGTGCGCCCGCAATCGAGTGATCCTCGACGCGCCCCTTGGCGATGTCGTGCAGGAACAGCGCGACGTAAAGCAGATTGCGGTGCGGCTTCTGGATCGTCTTCATCAAGTCGCTGGCGAATGCGAACTCGTCGGAGCCGCCGGCCTCGATGTCGGCGAGGATGCCGATGCAGCGCAGCAGGTGCTCGTCCACCGTGTAGTGGTGGTACATGTTGAACTGCATCATCGCGACGACGCGGCCGAACACGCGCACGAAGCGGCCGAGCACGCCCGCCTCGTTCATGCGGCGCAGCACCACCTCGGCGCCCTCGGAGGTGAGGATCTCGAAGAACAGGCCGTTCGCGACCTTGTCCTCGCGCAGCTTCTGATCGATCAGCTTGAGCGAGCGGGTCGCAGAGTGCATCGCGCCCGGGATGGAACGGCAGATTGTGCTTCTGCCCCAGCCGGAAGATGCGGATCAGGTTGACCGGGTCGCGCCGGAAGGCGTCCGCGTCCGCGATGTTGATGCGATTGTTGTCGACGACAAAGTCATCCGACTCGAGCACGACGCGCCGCGGACGCGGCTTGAAGCGCGCCATCACGCGGTCGAGCACCGGCACGGGCTTCGCTTCACGTTCTTCCAGCCGCGCGCAGAGAATCGCGGTCAGGTCGCCGACGTCCTTGGCGACCAGGAAGTAGTGCTTCATGAAGCGCTCGACATCCTTCATGCCGGGATGCGCCGTGTAGCCAAGCCGCACCGCGATCTCGCGCTGGATGTCGAACGAAAGCCGTTCTTCGGCGCGGCCGGTGACGAAATGCATGTGGCAGCGCACCGCCCAGAGGAAATCCTCGGCGCGGCGGAATTCCTTGTAATCGTCGCGGTCGAACACACCACGCTCGATCAACTCTTCGGCTTCGCGCACGCGGTAGACATACTTCGCGATCCAGAACAGCGTATGCAGGTCGCGCAGACCGCCCTTGCCGTCCTTCACGTTCGGCTCGACCAGATAGCGTGACTGACCGGCGCGGCGCAGCCGTTCCTCGCGCTCGGCGAGCTTGGCGGCGACGAACTGCGGCGCCGAGTTGCGCACGATGTCCTTGTCGAAGCGCGCGATGAATTCGTCATAGAGCGCGCGGTCGCCGAGCAGATAGCGCGCTTCGAGCAGCGCGGTGCGGATCGTCATGTCGGCTTTGGCCTGACGCACGCACTCGTCGACCGAGCGTGTCGCGTGGCCGACCTTCAGCCCCATGTCCCAAAGGCAATAGAGAATGCCTTCGGCGACGGACTCGCCCCACGCGGTCTGCTTGTAGGGAAGCAGGAAAAGGAGATCGATGTCGGAGCCGGGTGCGAGCAGGCCGCGCCCGTAGCCGCCGGTCGCGACCACCGCCATGCGCTCGGAATCCGACGGGACGGTGGAGCTATAGAGCCGCACCGTCAGGTCGTGCAGCAGCCGGATGATCTCATCCTGCATCGCGCAGATCTGTTCGGCGCAGGTGCGCCCGTGGCGATCGCGCAGAAGCTGCTGCTCGGCGGCGCGGCGGCCTTCCGCGAGCACGCCTTTCAGCCGCTGCGCCACAGCGGAGCGCAGTTCGCGCTCGCGGCCCGCATGTTCATCGGCAAGGTGCGCAAGCTCTGCGGCGAGCGCGTCCGTATCGATGAGCGCGCTGCTTTGCGGCGGTTGATCGGCGGGAGAAAGCATGGATGTCCCGATAGCCGAGCGTCGGCGTGCTGTCACGCAAGGCGCCGACAAGACGAGCCCGGCTCGGTATTACCCAATCTGGGTAATTTCTTCTATGATAGCGCCGCAGAAAGCAAATTCATTCTCGTTGACGCCTTCCAGTGACCTCTCATAGAATATTTATAGCGCCGATTTGAGCGATCAGCTTGCGGGCGCTTAACAAATGCAGCTAAAGCGGGGCCTCGCCCTGGCGAAAGCTGAACGGGCGGGCACTTCCCGCCTCCATCAACCCGCGGCCGTCACACGCCGCAAAATGGAGGACACATATGTCCATCTTCTCTCGACGCTCCCTTCTTTGCTCGGCGCTGTTCGTCGGGCTGTTGCCGACATCGCTGCTCGCCGCAGACAAGCCGAAAGAAATCCGGCTCGACTGGGCGACCTACAATCCGGTTTCGATGGTGCTCAAGGAGCAAGGCCTCCTCGAGAAGGAATTCGCCAAGGACGGCATCGGCATCCGCTGGGTGCAGACGCTCGGCTCGAACAAGGCGCTGGAATTCCTGAGCGCCGGCTCGATCGACTTCGGCTCGACCGCCGGCTCCGCCGCGCTCGTCTCGAAGATCAACGGCAATCCGATCAAGTCGATCTACGTCTATTCGCGCCCCGAATGGACCGCGCTGGTGACGCGCAAGGATTCGACCATCACCAAGGTCTCCGAACTGAAGGGCAAGCGCGTCGCGGTCACGCGCGGCACCGACCCGCACATCTTCCTCGTGCGCGCGCTGCTCGACAACGGCCTGACCGAGAAGGACATCACGCCGGTTCTGCTGCAGCATCCGGACGGCAAGACCGCATTGATCCGCGGCGACGTCGATGCCTGGGCCGGCCTCGATCCCATGATGGCGCAGGCCGAAGTGGAGGACGGCGCGAAGCTGTTCTTCCGCAAGCCCGAGGCGAACACCTGGGGCATCCTCAATGTGCGCGAGGAATTCCTGAAGGATCACCCCGAACTGGTGCGGCGCGTGCTCGGCGTCTACGAGGCGGCGCGCAAGCATTCGCTCGCGAACTATGCCGACGTGAAGCGCGTGTTCATCGCGGCGACCAAGCTGCCGGAGGCGGTGGTCGACAAGCAGCTCAAGGAGCGCACCGAGCTGACGCACTCGCGCATCGGCGCGCCGCAGAAGGAGTCGATCCTCGCCGCCGGCATCGCGCTGCAGCAGGCGGGCGTGATCAAGGCGGACGTCGACGTGAAGAAGACCGTCGATGATCTGATCGACGACCGCTGGGTCGCGGTGACGAACTAGCGGGCCGCAAATACGCCGCTCATTCCCGCGCAAGCGGAATCCAGGAGCCTCGAAGCCAATCTTTGGTCTCTGGGTCTCCGCTTTCGCGGGCGAGCAGACGAACGGCTTGTTGCAATCCGTGCGTACCCCATGTCTCTTTTCTCCATGAGCATCGCCGAACCCGCCCTCGCGCGTCGCGAGCGGCACCCGCTTGCGCGCTACCTCGGGCCTGCGCTCGGCCTCGCGCTGCCGGTCGGGCTCGCGATCCTCTGGGAAATCGCGGTACGCTTGGGCATCTCCAATGGCCGCCTGGTGCCGCCGCCCTCGCTCATCTGGGCGACGCTGGTTGAACTCGCCGCCGCGGGTGAACTGCAGCGGCACGTTCTGGTGACGGTCTCGCGTGTCGCGGCAGGCTTTGTGTTCGGCGTCGCCGCCGGCACGGTGCTCGGCGCGATCACGGGCTACTCGGCGCTGACGCGCCGCATGCTCGACCCGACCTTGCAGGCGCTGCGCTCGATCCCGTCGATCGCGTGGGTGCCGCTGTTCATCCTGTGGCTCGGCATCTTCGAATCCTCCAAGGTCACGCTGATCGCGGTCGGCGTGTTCTTCCCGGTCTATCTCGGCGTGATGGGCGCGGTGCTATCGGTCGATCGCAAGATCGTCGAGGTCGGGCGCATCTTCCGTCTGTCGGGCGCGCAGATGGTGCGGCGCATCCTGTTGCCCGCCGTGCTCCCGGCTTACGTGATCGCATTGCGCTCGGGACTTGGGCTCGGCTGGATGTTCGTCGTCGCCGCCGAACTGCTCGGCGCATCCGAAGGGCTCGGCTATCTGCTGGTCGACGGCCAGCAGCTTGGCAAGCCCGCCCAGATCGTCGCCGCCATCGTGGTGTTCGCCGTGATCGGCAAGACCACCGACTGGATCCTCAGCGCGGCGGCTGCGCCGTTCCTGCGCTGGGAAGACCGGTTCGCCCGCACATGACCTTGAACATCGCCCACGTCGGAAAGACCTATGACAACGCGGTGCGCGCGCTCGATGGCATCTCGCTCAACGTCGAGCCGGGCGAGATCGTCGCCGTCGTCGGCGGTTCGGGCTGCGGCAAGTCCACGCTGCTGCGGCTTGTCTCCGGCCTCGACAACCCGACGCAGGGGAACGTCGCACTCGATGGCGACAACATCGCATCACCGCACGAGAAGATCGGCATCGTGTTCCAGGAGCCGCGGCTCCTGCCGTGGCTCACGGTCGCCGGCAATGTCGGCTTCGGCCTTGCGGACCGGCCGCGCAACGAGCGCAACGAACGCGTCATGCGCCAGCTCGATCGCGTCGGCCTTACCGACAAAGCGAATGTTTGGCCGCGCGAATTGTCTGGCGGGCAGGCGCAGCGTGTCGCGCTCGCGCGCGCACTGGTGATGCGGCCGGAGGTACTGCTGCTCGACGAGCCGTTCTCGGCACTCGATGCATTTACCCGCGTCGACCTGCAGGACCATCTGCTCGACCTTTGGGCCGACACCAAGCCGACGCTGGTCGTCGTCACGCACGATGTGGACGAGGCGATCGTGCTTGCAGAACGCGTGGTGGTGATGCGCCCGCAGCCGGGCCGCGTGTTCGCCGAGATTGCGATCGATCTCGCGCGGCCGCGCGATCGGCAGTCGGCGGCCTACGATTTCGCCAAGCGCCGCGTGATGGCGGCGCTCGACCGCTCGCTCGACAAGAAGATCACGATCGACGATCGCGAGACGCAGTCCGAGCACGGCGCCGCGATGTGGTGGTGAACGTCCGCGCGACGGTCTGGTGTGTCCGCCGAAGACGGGCGTGAACGCCCTATTGTGCCGGGCATCCACGTCCCTATAGGTATCTCCCAGCAAGGATGGCTCCGGGAGGAAACAACAATGAAAATGCGCAGTTTTCAGGTCTGCCAGTGCGGCGCGCCGTTGCAGGCGAACGACGCCGAGGCGCCGAAGCCGGCCGGCACGCAGGTGCTGCTGAAGATGCTCGCCGCCGGCGTGTGCCACTCCGACCTGCACATCTGGGACGGCTATTACGAGATCGGCGGCGGCAAGAAGTTGATGCTGGCGGACCGCGGCATCAAGCTGCCGCTCACCATGGGCCACGAGAACGTCGGCGAGGTGGTCGCCGTCGGCCCCGACGCGAAGGACGTGAAGGTTGGCGACGTGCGCCTCGTCAATCCGTGGATGGGCTGCGGCGAATGCAAGGTGTGCAAGCGGGGCGACGAGAACCTTTGTCTCAAGCCGCAGAATGTCGGCGTCTTCGCGCAGGGCGGTTACGCGACCCACATGCTGGTGCCGAGCCATCGCCATTTGTTCGACATCAGCGGCCTTTCGCCGACGGACGCCGCGCCGCTCGCCTGCTCCGGCGTGACGGCGTTCAGCGCGCTGAAGAAGGTTCCGACGCTGAAGGAAGAACCCGTGGTGATCATCGGCGCGGGCGGCGTCGGCCTGATGGGCGTGACGCTCGCGCGGAAGATGGGCGCGAAAGAGGTGATCATCGTTGACATCGATGCTGCCAAGCGCGACGCCGCCATGAAGGCGGGCGCAACCGCGGCAGTCGACGGCGGCGCGGCGGACGCGGTGGCGCAGATCCAGAAGGCGACCGCCGGCGGCGCGTGGGCGGTGGTCGATTTCGTCGGCTCGGGCGCGACGGTCAATCTCGCAGTGAATTCGATCACCAAGGGCGGCACGATCGTGGTGGTCGGCCTCTACGGCGGCGACGTCACGGTGCCGACGCCGTATCTGCCGCTGCGCGCCATGACGCTGCGCGGCTCTTACGTGGGCAGCCAGTCCGACATGGCGGAGCTGATCGATCTCGTGAAGCGCACCGGCATGCCGCCGGTGCCGATCAAGACGCGCCCGCTCGAGGAAGTGAACGCGACGCTCAACGACCTGCGTGCCGGCAAGATCGTCGGCCGCGTCGTGCTGACGCCCGCGGCGTAAGGAGAACACCATGGATGCGACCGCACTGCGCGCGATGCAGGCGCCGATCAAGGAGAAGTACAAGGGCGATCCCGGCGCGGCGATGATCACGCTGAAAGCCAAGGGCACGCTCGACGACCAGAACATCGCCTGCAAGGTCGAGACCGGACGCGCGCTTGCCGTCGCGGGCCTGCATCCGGCCACCGGCGGCTCGGGGCTCGAACTTTGCTCGGGCGACATGCTGCTCGAAGCGCTCGTTGCCTGCGCGGGCGTGACGCTGAAAGCCGTCTCGACCGCGCTCGACATCCCGCTCAAGTCGGGCACGGTGTCGGCGGAAGGCGATCTCGATTTCCGCGGCACGCTCGGCGTTGCGAAGGACGCGCCGGTCGGATTTGCGCAGGTCCGCCTCACCTTCGACGTCGACACCGACGCGCCGCAGGAAAAGCTCGATCAATTGCTCAAGCTCACCGAGCGCTACTGCGTGGTGTATCAGACCATCAAGAGCGGCCCGCCGGTTGAGGTGAAGCTGAAGCGGAGTTGACAGCCGTCATGGCCGGGCTTGTCCTGGCCATCCACGACTTTGCATTCGGTCCTTAAGGCAAAGACGTGGATGCCCGGCACAAGGCCGGGCATGACGAAGACTTAGAATGTCCCCCGAACTCGCCTTCCTGCTCTCCCTCGCGCTGCGCATGGCGTTCGCGGCGGCATTCGTCGTCGGCGCCTCGTTCATCACCGAGCGTTCCGGCCCGGCGATCGGCGCGCTGGTCGCGACGCTCCCCGTCTCGGCGGGACCGTCGTACGTCTTCCTCGCGATCGACCACGACGACGCCTTCATCGCACAGAGCGCGCTCGCGAGCCTGCCGATGAACGCCGCCACCATCCTGATGTGTCTCGTGTTCGTGCCGCTCGCGCAGACGCGCGGCCTCTCGCTCAGTCTCGCGGCCGGCATCGCGGTCTGGTTCGTGTTCGCCGCGCTGGTGCGCGCGTTCGACTGGACGCTCACCGCCGGCATCCTGATCAATGTCGTCGCGCTCGGCGTCTGCCTGCCGCTGGTGCAACGCTTCCGTCAGGCCAAGATGCCGCTGATCACGCCCCGCTGGTACGACATCCCGCTGCGCGCTGCCCTCGTCGCGACGCTTGTTGCGATCGTCGTCACGCTGTCGAACATCGTCGGTCCGCGCATTTCCGGCGTGATTGCGCTGTTCCCTGCGGTGTTCTCAAGCCTCATCCTCATTTTGATGCCGCGCATCGGGGGGCGCGCGACCGCAGCCGTACTGGCGAACGGCCAGTGGGGCCTGATCGGCTTCGGCATGGCGATCGTGGTGCTGCATCTCACCGCGTTGCCGCTCGGGCGCGCGACGGCGCTCAGTCTCGCGTTGGCGACATGCATCACCTGGAATCTGGGGCTGTACTTCTACGGCCGCCGTATCAAGGCTTCTTCGCCTTCGACTTGAGCGCATAGAGCGCTTCAAGCGCCTCGCGCGGCGACATCTCGTCGGGATTGAGCGCCGCGAGCGCTTCGGCCAACCCGTCCGCTTCGGACTTCGCCACAGGCGTTCGCGCACTCGCGGCGAACAGCGGCAGGTCGTCGATCAGCTTGCGCCCCGACGTGCGGTCCTGCGATTCGAGCTGCGCCAGCACGATCTTCGCGCGCTCGATGACGGCACTCGGGAGCCCTGCGAGCTTCGCGACCTGGATGCCGTAACTGCGGTCGGCCGCACCGGCCACCACCTCGTGCAGGAACACGACGTCGCCCTGCCACTCCTTCACCCGCATGGTGGCGTTGTGCAGCCGCGCAAGCTTCTCGGTGAGCGCCGTCAGCTCGTGGAAATGCGTCGCGAACAGCGCGCGGCATCTGTTCGTCTCGTGCAGGTGCTCGATTGCGGCCCACGCGATCGAGAGTCCGTCGAAGGTCGCCGTGCCGCGCCCGATCTCGTCGAGGATCACCAGCGCGCGTTCGCCCGCCTGATTGAGGATCGCGGCGGTCTCGACCATCTCGACCATGAAGGTGGAGCGCCCGCGCGCCAGATCGTCCGCGGCACCGACACGCGAGAACAACCGGTCGACCACGCCGATGTGTGCGCGCTTTGCCGGCACGAAGCTGCCCATCTGCGCCAGCACCGCGATCAGCGCGTTCTGGCGCAGGAAGGTCGACTTGCCAGCCATGTTCGGGCCGGTCACCACGTAGATGCGCCCGGCCGGCGCGCCCGCAGGTGGGGAAAGATCGCAATCGTTCGCCACAAACGGCCCGCCGTCACGCACCAGCGCCTGCTCGACCACCGGATGACGTCCGCCCTCGATGATGAATTCGAGCGAGCGGTCGACCTCCGGGCGCACGTAGTCGCGCTCGACCGCGAGATGCGCGAGCGCGGCCGAGACGTCGAGAACGGCGAGCGCTTCCGCCGCGCGTTTGATCGGCTCGGCGGCGGCCGTCACCTGCGCGGCGAGGCGCTCGAAGATCTCCAGCTCCATCGCGAGCGCGCGGTCGGCGGCGCTCGCGATCTTTGCCTCCAGCGCGGCGAGCTCGGTGGTGGTGAAACGCACCTGTCCGGCGAGCGTCTGGCGATGGATGAAGGTCGCGTCGAGTGGCGGCGCGAGCAGCTTCTCGCCGTGCTGCGCGCTGACTTCGACGAAATAGCCGAGCACATTG
Source organism: uncultured Alphaproteobacteria bacterium (assembly GCA_963828625.1). Taxonomy (GTDB): domain Bacteria; phylum Pseudomonadota; class Alphaproteobacteria; order Rhizobiales; family Xanthobacteraceae; genus PALSA-894. The sequence goes on from CAWHEX010000002.1 coordinate 165,284, forward strand.
TTGTGGCGCACCTTCAGCATGCGCACGCCGGTCTCGTCCGCGTAGCGCGCCTGCAAGGCAGCGACCACGCGGCGCGACTCATCGCGCAGCGCGCGCGTCTCGTCGAGCGGTGCGTCGTAACCCGTGCGCACGAAGCCACCGTCGCGCTTCATGTAGGGCAATTCGTCAGACAGCGCGGCGGAGAGCGCCGCGATGATCGCCTTGTCGGGAGCGGCGAGCGCTTTCGCGGCCGCCGATACTTCCTCCGGCAAGGTCGTGATCGCCGCGAGCCGCTGCGCCAGTTCGGCGGCGGCCACCAATCCATCGCGGATCGCCGCAAGGTCGCGCGGCCCGCCGCGTTCGAGCACGAGGCGCGCAAGCGAGCGCGCAAGATCCGGAGCTGCGGCGAGCTGCTGGCGCACGTCTGCCCGCACCGCCGTGTCGGCCGCGAACAACGCAACCGCGTCGAGCCGCCGCGCGATCTGAGCAGGATCGGTCAACGGTGCGGCAAGCCGCGTCCCGAGCAGCCGCGCGCCCGCGACCGTCACGGTGCGATCGATCGCATCGCTGAGCGAGCCACGCCGCTCGCCCGATAGCGTGCGCATCAGTTCGAGGTTGGCGCGCGTTGCCGCATCGATCGTCAGCGTCGCGCCGGCGGCTTCACGCGAGGGCGGCGACAGCGGCGGACGAGACCCAAGTTGCGTGCGCTCCACATAGGTGATGCACGCGGCGGCCGCGGTCAGTTCGAGGCGCGAGAACGTGCCGAAGGCTTCGGTGGTGGCGACCGCAAAATAGGATGCAAGCCGCCGCTCGGCCGTGGCGCCGTCGAACACGTCGCGCGTGAGGGGCGTCACGACAGGTAGGGTGCGCAGCCAGGGCGCCAACTCGGGATCGCCATACAGCGCGTCGGACACGATGATTTCGCCCGGCTCAAGCCGCGCGATCTCGGCGGCGAGCGCGAGGCGCTCGCATTCCATCACCCGGAATTCGCCGATCGAGATATCGAGGAACGCGAGCGCGAACAGCGCCGCGTCGTCGGACGACGACGCGCGCGAGCGCACGATTGCCGCGAGATAATTGTTGCGCTTGCGCGTCGAGCAGCGAATCCTCGGTGAGCGTGCCGGCGGTGATCAGCCGCGTCACGCCGCGCGCCACGACGCTTTTTGCGCCGCGCTTCTTCGCCTCCGCCGGGTCCTCGGTCTGCTCGCACACCGCGACACGGAATCCGGCCGCGATCAACTTGTGCAGATACTCGTCCGAGCGCACCACCGGCACGCCGCACATCGGAATGTCCGCGCCCTGATGCTTGCCGCGCCTGGTCAGCACGATGCCGAGCGCCCGCGAGGCGATCTCGGCGTCCTGGAAGAACAGCTCGTAGAAATCGCCCATCCGGTAAAACAACAGCGAGTCCGGATTGGCCGCCTTGATCTCCTGATACTGCCGCATCATCGGCGTGACGGCGCTTCCCTCGGAGGAAGCGGCCTGCTCGGGCACGATGTTGCGCTCGGAGATGTTCATATGCTGCGACATCTAGCAGATACCGCAGGTGGATTCATGCGCGCATGGCGCGCAACGCACAGGTTACAGCGTCGATTTCAGCTTCAGAGTTATCGAGCCGGTTGATCGACTTCACGTCGATGCGGCGCTTTTCGCTGCCCTGCTGCACGTCGAGCGGCACGGTTGCGCCCGCGACGCCGGTCGCCCAGATCTTGCGATAGAAATCCGCAAGGTTGCGTGGCGCCTCACCGCCGACGCCGACGATCTCGTCGCCTTTGCGGATGCCTGCCGCTTCGGCCGGCCCGCCCGGCGTCACGCGTGACACCATCAGACGCCCGCGCAATTCGTCGGCCGCGACGCCGAGCCACGGATAGGCCGGACCGGACACGCGGCCTTCTGCGATCAGGTCGCCGAGGATCGGCGGCAGCCGCTCGATCGGCACGAACATGTTGCCCGGCAGTCCGCTGCCGTTGCCCGCCGTGTCGCCGACGATCAGCGAGCCGATGCCGAGGAGCTTGCCTTCGCGCGAGATCAACGCAGCACCGCTCCACGCCGGATGCGGCGGCGTCGTGAAGATCGCCTCGTCGAGCAGGTATTCCCAGCTGCCGGCGAACTCGCGCTTCGCCGCCACGTAGGCGGGCGAAACCATGTCGGTTCCGCCGAAGCTTGCGACCAGCACCGGATCGCGCTCCTTCACGTCGGCGGAACGGCCGAACGCGAGCGGCTTTGCCTTGAGCGGTTCGATGGTCTTGAGTACGCCGAAACCGGTCACGTGATCGTAGCCGACGATCGTTGCCGGAATGGTGCGGCCCGCATTGGTGGTCACCGCCGCGGCGTGCGCCTCGACCATCAGGTAGCCGATGGTGAGCACAAGGCCGTCCTCGTCGATGACCACGCCCGAGCCCTCGCGCTCGCGCCCGAGACTCTGCACGGTCTGGCCGTCCGGATTGATGAAGGTCTTGATCCGCACGACCGCCGAAACAAGCTCTTCGAGCGAGGCCGCGCGTGCGGGGGCGGCGCCAAGCACAAGCAGCGCGATCAGCAACACCCACTCTATTACTGGCGCGCGTGGCGCAGCTTGGCGAGCGTGCCGCATGACAGCTTCCCCTCACAGGCGTTGTCGAATCCCGGACGCAATCGCCATGCTACCCTCAACTCCGCGCGCGCACTATCGCGGCCGGGGCGCGGCGGGCGACCTTGAGGCATACCCATCCGCTCCGCTAAGCTTGTGCGTTCCGGCGTGTCTTTGCCCGCCGTTTAAGGGGTTGAAATGTCCGACAAAAAGCCCGGTCGCCAGTCGCGCCCGACGTTCACCGACCAGGAAGCACTGCTGTTCCACAGTCAGGGAAGGCCGGGCAAGCTCGAAGTGGTCGCCACCAAGCCGATGGCGACGCAGCGCGATCTCTCGCTCGCCTATTCGCCCGGCGTCGCGGTGCCGGTGCTCGCCATCGCGGAGGATGAGAGCAAGGCCTACGACTACACCACCAAGGGCAATTTCGTCGCCGTCATCACCAACGGCACCGCCATCCTCGGGCTCGGCAATCGCGGCGCGCTTGCGGCGAAGCCCGTGATGGAAGGCAAGGCCGTCCTGTTCAAGCGCTTCGCCGACATCGACTCGATCGACATCGGCGTGGACACCGAAGACCCGGACGAGTTCATCAACTGCGTGAAATTCCTCGGCAAAGGCTGGGGCGGCATCAACCTCGAAGACATCAAGGCGCCCGAGTGCTTCATCATCGAGCAGCGGCTGCGCGAACTGCTCGACATTCCGGTGTTTCATGACGATCAGCACGGCACCGCGATCATCGCGGCGGCGGGCCTGATCAATGCGCTGCATCTGACCGGGCGCGACATCAAGGAGACCAAGCTCGTCGTCAACGGCGCGGGCGCGAGCGGCATCGCCTGCACGGAGCTGCTTAAAGGACTCGGACTGCATCCGAACAATGTCATCCTCTGCGACACCAAAGGCGTTATCTATCAAGGCCGCACCGAGGGCATGAACCAGTGGAAGTCGGCGCACGCGGTAGAGACCAAGGCGCGCACGCTGGCGCAGGCGTTCGAAGGCGCGGACGTGGCGTTCGGCCTTTCGCAGAAGGGCTCGTTCACGATCGACATGGTGAAGTCGATGGCGGCGAAGCCGATCATCTTCGCGATGGCCAACCCCGACCCGGAAATCACAGTTGAAGAGGTCGCGCAGGTGCGTTCCGACGCCATCATGGCGACCGGGCGGTCGGACTATCCGAACCAGGTGAACAACGTTCTGGGCTTTCCTTATATCTTCCGCGGCGCGCTCGACGTGCGCGCTTCGACCATCAACATGGAGATGAAGGTTGCGGCCGCGCAGGCGCTCGCCGATCTCGCGCGCGAGGACGTGCCGGACGAGGTCGCGGCGGCCTACGGTACGCGGCCGAAGTTCGGGCCCGACTACATCATCCCGGTGCCGTTCGACCCGCGGCTCATCTCGGCAATCCCGCCTGCGGTCGCCCAGGCGGCGATGGACACTGGCGTTGCGCGCAAGCCGATCGTCGACATGGACGCCTACCGGCAGCAACTGCGCAGCCGGCGCGATCCGGTCGCTGGCGTGCTCTCGCGCGTGTTCGACCGACTGAAGCGCTCGCCGAAGCGTGTGGTGTTCGCCGAGGGCGAGGAAGAGCAGGTGATCCGCGCGGCGGCCGCGTTCGTCGAGCAGGGGCTCGGCACCGCGCTGCTCGTCGGCCGCGAGGACCGCGTAAAGGAGACGGCGGAGAATGCCGGCCTCGAGCTGGAGGACGGCATTTCGGTCGTGAATGCGCGGCTGTCGCGCCGCAATGCCGAGTACGCCGCCTATCTCTACGAACGGCTGCAGCGGCAGGGCTACCTGATCCGCGACTGCCAGCGCATGGTGAACCAGGACCGCAACACCTTCGCAGCCTGCATGGTGGCGATGAACGATGCGGACGCCATGGTCACCGGCGTCACGCGCAATTTCTCGGTCGCACTCTCCGAGGTGCGGCGCGTGATCGATCCCAAGCCCGGGCACCGCGTGATCGGCGTCTCGCTGGTGCTGGCGCGCGGGCGCACCGTGCTGGTCGCCGACACGGCCGTCACCGAAATGCCCGACGGCAAGGACATCGCCGAGATCGCCAAGGAGGCCGCGCTCGTTGCGCGCAAGCTCGGCTACGAGCCGCGTGTTGCGCTGCTCTCGTTCTCGACCTTCGGGCATCCGCCGGGCGAACGCGCCGCCAAGGTGCAGGATGCGGTGCGCATCCTCGATCAGGAGCGCGTCGACTTCGAGTACGACGGCGAGATGGCGGCGGACGTCGCGCTCAATCCGGACCTGATGGCGGCCTATCCGTTCTGCCGCCTCTCCGGCCCGGCGAACGTGCTGGTGATGCCGGCGTTCCACTCTGCGGCGATCTCGACCAAGATGCTCCAGGAGCTGGGCGGCGCGACCGTGATCGGTCCCCTGCTCGTCGGGCTCGACAATTCGGTCCAGATCGTGAATTTGTCCTCGAAGGACACCGATGTGGTGAACATGGCCGCGCTCGCGGCGTTCAATGTCAGCGGATAATCTCACATGACGAAAAGACTTACCGGCGTCATCGCAGCCGTCGCCACTGCCGTCGACGAGACCGGCGCTCCGGACGCAGCCCGCTCCACCAAGCTCGCGCGCTTCCTGCTCGATACCGGCTGCGACGGGCTCAACGTGCTCGGCACCACCGGCGAGGCGACCTCGTTCTCGCTTGAGCAGCGCAAGGCGGTGATGAGCGCCTACAAGGCCGCGGGCCTGCCGCTCGACCGCCTGATGGTCGGCACCGGCGCGGCGGCGACCGCCGACGCGGTGGCACTGACCAAGCACGCGGCGGAGCTTGGGTTCGCGGCCGCGCTGATCCTGCCGCCGTTCTATTACAAGGGCGTGCCGGACGATGGCCTCGCCGCCTATATCGACACGATCGTCAAGGCGACGGCGGACAAGCGCCTTCCGATCTATCTCTATCACTTCCCGGCACAGTCCGGCCTGCACTGGCACGTCAAGCTGATCGCACGCCTGCTCGAAGCGCATACCGATCGCATCGTGGGCCTGAAAGATTCCTCCGGCGACATGGCTTACGCGCGCGAGGCGGCGGACGTCTCCAAGAGCTTCGACGTGTTCCCTTCGACCGAGGCCTGCCTGACCGAGGCGCGCACCGGAGTTTTCGCGGGCTGCATCTCGGCGACCGCTAACCTGAACGCAGATCTGTGCCAGCAGGCCTGGCAAGGCGATGCGGCGGCCCAAGACACCGCCGTCACCATCCGCAACCTGTTCAATGGCAGGGCGCTGGTCTCGGGCATCAAGTCGACGCTCGCCCATATTCATAATGACACCGGCTGGGCCCGGATGGCCCCGCCGCTGGCCGCCTTCCCGGCCGCCGACAAGGCGTTCGCGAATACCGGCTACGATGCCGCGCGGGCCAAAAGAGTGGCCTAGAAGGCGTTTGACGCCCCTTTCCCGCCCCTTTATAAGCCTGCCAACCGGCGGCGAGACTTTTCGCCGCCTTCTAATTTTTCATCACTGGAAACCGGCTGCCGCTCCAGACGAGCGCGCCGCCCACGGACAAGAGATCGATGGCCAATACGTCTTCCGCCCGCAAGGCCGCCCGCGTGATCGCGCGGCGCACCGACATCAACACCGCACGGCGCTCGCGCATGCGCAGCTCCGTGCGCAAGGTCGAAGAGGCGATCGCCTCCGGCGACAAGACCGCGGCGCTCGCAGCCCTCAAGGCCGCCGAACCCGAGATCATGCGCGCCGCGCAGAACGGCGTCGTTCATCGCAACGCTGCCAATCGGAAGGTTTCGCGGCTCGCGCACGGCGTTGCCAAGCTCGGCAAATAGTCGAACCTCAGCCAGTTTCGCGAACGCAGCGCCGGCTCACGCCGGCGTTTTGCTTTTCGGAAGCTCTTCCGGGTCGAAATCGATCGCATTCATGCGTCGGCGCGCGCGACGGCGCGGTGCGCGTTTACGTGCATGAAAATTTTGCACCTCGATCCGCTGTGTCAGTCTTGCAACACTAAAAAACGAATATGCCGACGCGCCGCAGTTAGCCGCTTGGCTCAATGATTTCTGGCGCGGGCTACCTGTGTCCACTGAGCAAGAAAACCGACATTTCCACAGACGCTTAACCCCAATGCGATGCGAGGGACTTTGATTCCGCGATTCCGCGCGCACTCGCCGAAAAGCCGGCTTCGCGCGCCGCAGCCCGCGGCGCGCAAGCGCATATGACGCCGTGCCGATCCAAAATGCGACGTTGATTCAATCGCTTGAAGTTCGCCACCGCACGCGTGTTTCATACAATTGTCATCGGCACACCTTCGCCGTCATGCCGCCATCATGAAGCGCAAATCGAAATGCTTGCGCCTGCGATTTCGCTATGCCTATTCTTTCTCGCACGCAGTTAACTCGCGGCAAACAAACTCCTCGCTTCGAACACACCTCATCGACGAGATGAGGGAGCGGCCCGCTTAGGTGGGGTGTCCGGAGGATGTTGCGCGGGAAAATCGCGGCGGCGATTTCGGTCGTGAGGCAACGATCGAAGGGCAGAGTTCGCCGAGTGTCGTTTTTGTAGTCGTGCGTGTCACCCAGCTCCGAAGGGAAGAAACAACGATAGCGGATTGAGACATCGCAGCGGCGGCGCGATGACACAGCAGGGGGCTTCTATGAAAGTGACAAGACAGAATTCTGCGCGTGACGCAGTCGCGGCGGCATTGCGCGCGCCGGCGACGCGCGCGCAAACGGCCTTTTCTACCTATCCTTTTCGTGCCTTTGGACATGAGGCATCGGCATTGCCCGCCGGATGCTTGGGAGACGCGCCGCCCGGCGCTTGAAGACCGCGTATCTGCGTCTCACCTGCCCGTCGTGACGGGCGTCCCAGCTTCGCAGCACATTCCGGAATCCCAATGCCCCATTCACCTGCCCTCGCGCACGATCCCTCTCGCGCCATTCCCTCGCCGTCCGCAGGCTCGTCGCGGTCGAGTGATCCTGAAGAGCGCCGTGTCGTGAGCATGCCGGATCAGGAACGCTGGCTGCGCGTGAAGCAGCGCCTGCAGACCCAGGTCGGCGAGGAAGTTTTCAAGAGCTGGTTCGTCGCCATGGAGCACGACGGGATCGACGGCGAGACGGTGCGCCTCTCGGTGCCGACCCGCTTCCTGAAAAGCTGGGTGCAGTCGCACTATGCCGAGAAACTGCTGGCGTGCTGGAAGGCGGAGCACCCGCCGGTCGTCAGGATCGACCTCGTGGTCCGCTCGGCCGTGTTGCGCAACGCAACGCTGAAGACAAAGACGAGCGAAACGGTCGAGGTCGCACGCGAGATCAAGAACGGCGCACCCGAGCGCGGCGAATTGCGCGCGGCGCAGCTTCCGGCGCAAGCGGCACACGAAGCGCTCGGCGGCTCGCCGCTCGACCCGCGACTTGCCTTCGACACCTTCGTGGTCGGACGCTCGAATACGCTCGCGCATGCGGCGGCCAAACAGGTCGCGCTCGCGCGGCGCGGCGAGCCGGTGATGTTCAATCCGCTCTACGTCCACGCGGGCGTGGGCCTCGGCAAGACGCACCTGCTGCAGTCGATCGCCTGGGCGGGCAACGGCATCCCGGACCGCAAGGTGCTTTACCTCACGGCCGAGAAGTTCATGTACGGCTTCGTCGCCGCGCTGAAATCGCAGACCGCGCTCGCCTTCAAGGAAGCGCTGCGCGGGATCGACGTGCTGGTGATCGACGACCTCCAGTTCCTGCAGGGCAAATCCACGCAGGTCGAGTTCTGCCACACGCTCAACGCGCTGATCGACGCGGGACGCCAAGTCGTGATCGCGGCCGACCGTCCGCCGTCCGACCTCGAAAGCCTCGACGACCGCGTGCGCTCGCGGCTCGCCGGCGGGCTGGTGGTCGAGATGGGGTCGCTCGAGGAGGAACTTCGGCTCGAAATCCTCAAGGCCCGCGTCGCCGCAGCCCGTGCACATCATTCGGGCTTCGACGTGCCGATGCAGGTGCTGGCCTTCGTCGCCAAGCAGGTCACCCATAACGGCCGCGATCTCGATGGCGCGCTCAACCGCCTGCTCGCGAACAACAAACTCACCGGCCTTCCCGTCACCATGGACATGGCGGAGCGCGCGGTGCGCGATCTGATCCGCCCGCAGGAGCCCAAGCGGGTCAAGATCGAGGACATCCAGCGCGTGGTCGCGCGGCAGTACAATGTCAGCCGCTCCGACCTCCTCTCGTCGCGCCGCACCGCCAACGTGGTGCGCCCGCGCCAGATCGCGATGTATCTCGCGAAGACCTTGACCCTGCGCTCGCTGCCCGAGATCGGCCGCCGCTTTGGCGGACGCGATCACACCACGGTGCTGCACGCAGTGCGCAAGATCGAGAACCTGGTCGGCAACGACAACGTGCTGGCCGAAGAGATCGATATCCTGAAGCGGCTGTTGCAGGAATAAGGCGGACCTGACGCATTCCAACTGGTCATGGCCGGGCTCGATCCCGGCCATGATCGTCTTGGACATGCCGGAATATGCAAGAAAGACGTGGATGCCCGGCACAAGTCGGGGCCCGGCGACGCTCAAGCCCTTGCCGAAAGCCCCTGCCCGCGCCACTTTCAGGACCCGGCGCAAGTCCCTTGGCCGGACGTTATTTACGCCCGAGTGGGGTCGGACATGAAGGTGACCGTCGAGCGCGCCGCGCTCCTCAAGTCAATCGGCCACGTGCACCGCGTCGTCGAGCGGCGCAACACGATTCCGATCCTTGCCAACGTGCTGATCCGCGCCGAGAAGGGCAAGCTGTCGCTCAAGGCGACCGATCTCGACCTCGAAGTGATCGAAACCATCCCGGCGGAAGTGTCGCCGGCCGGCTCCACCACCGTGCCCGCGCACATGATCTACGACATCGTGCGCAAGCTTCCCGAAGGTTCGCAGATCGTGCTCGACGCGTCGGGCGACCGCGCCTCGCTGACCATTCGCGCCGGCAAGTCGCGCTTCTCGCTCCAGACACTCCCGGAGAGCGATTTTCCCGATCTGGCCGCGGGCGAGATGACGCATAAATTCTCGCTCCCCGCCAAGGACCTGAAGCGGCTGATCGACAAGACTCAGTTCGCGATCTCGACCGAGGAAACGCGCTACTACCTCAACGGCATCTATCTGCACGTCGCGGGCAGCGGCAAAGCGCAGAAGCTGCGCGCGGTGGCGACCGACGGCCATCGTCTGGCGCAGATCGAGCTCGACGCGCCCAAGGGCGCCGAGGGCATGCCGGGCATCATCGTGCCGCGCAAGACCGTCGGCGAGGTGCAGCGCCTGATCGAGGACCTCGACGCCGAGATCGCGGTCGAGCTCTCGCAGACCAAGATCCGCTTCACGATCGGCGATGTGGTGCTCACCTCGAAGCTCATCGACGGCACCTTCCCGGACTACGGACGCGTCATCCCGGCGGGCAACGACAAGACGCTGATCGTCGACAAACCCGAATTCGAAGCGGCGGTCGATCGCGTCTCCACCGTGTCGAGCGAACGCGGCCGCGCCGTGAAGCTCGCGCTCTCCGCCGGCAAGCTGGTGCTCACCGTCACCAATCCGGATTCTGGAAGCGCCACCGAGGAACTGGAAGTCGAGTACGATTCCGAACCGCTCGATGTTGGTTTCAATTCACGTTACCTGCTCGACATCGCGGCGCAGATCGAGGGCGATGTTGCAGTGTTGAAGCTCGCCGACCCCGGCTCCCCGACGCTGATCCAGGACAAGGACGCGGGGAACGCGCTCTACGTGCTCATGCCGATGCGGGTTTAGCGGAGTTCCGCCGCGACGCGCGGCGCTGGCGTTTGCGCGCAGGCCTGCCGGGCTTCACATAGCGGTCGATCTTGCTCGATTCCGGATCGTAGTCAGGAACCGGCTGGCTAAGGCCTGCGACGGCCGAGGCCCAGAATTCGACCTTCTGCGCCTGTTGCTGCAACCGCTCGACCGAATCGCACAGCTGACGTGCTAAATTTTCCTGCAGGGTGTTCGGCATCTGCTTCCTCCAACCTGCGGTAACCCCTTCTGCTTCCGCCTCATGAGTGCAATCGCTTGTTGCCACATTCGTTCCAGAATTCTGCCCGGCGGGGCATGCGCGAATTTGCACATTTATCCAATGATTTACGGAACTTCCGAGATGGCTGATACGGCCTTTGCGGGAACCCGATGAGCGCAGCCCGCATCCGCCGGCTGACGCTGACGAACTTCCGCAGCTATCGCGCCGCCAGCCTCTCGCTCGACGCGCAGCTCACCGTGCTGGTCGGCCCGAACGGCGCGGGCAAGACGAACCTGATCGAGGCGATCTCGTTTCTCGCGCCCGGCCGCGGCCTGCGCCGCGCGACATTGGATGAGGCCGCGTTCAGCGAAGGCGACGGATCGTGGGCGGTCGCAGCCCAGCTTGAGGGCGCGCTCGGCCTTGCGACGCTCGGCACCGGCATCGAGCCGCCCGCTTTGGAAGAAAGGACGCTCGCGCGCAAGTGCCGTATCGACGGCGAGCCTGTGACCTCGGCTGCGGTATTCACCGATCACTTGAGCGTGGTGTGGATGACGCCCGCGATGGACGGGCTGTTTGCGGGGCCCGCCTCGGAGCGGCGACGCTTCCTCGACCGGCTGGTGCTCGCGGTGGACGGCACGCACTCGGCGCGCGTCAACGCGCTGGAGCGCTCGTTGCGTTCGCGCAACCGCCTGCTCGAACAGGGCAGTCCCGATGCGCACTGGCTCGATGCGGTCGAGCACGAGACCGCCGAGGTCGCGATCGCGGTCGCGGCCGCGCGCGCCGAAACGGTGCGCCGCCTTGCCGCCGTGCTGCAGCGCGACCGCAATGCGGCTTCTCCGTTTCCTTGGGCCGCGATCGCGCTTGACGGATGGATCGAGGACGCCCTGATGGCGCAGCCCGCAACCGAGGTCGAAGATCGCTATCGCGTCGTGCTGCGCGAGAACCGCACGCGCGACGCCGCGGCGGGCCGCACCACGGATGGGCCGCACCTCACCGATCTCGACGTGCTGCATGGCCCGAAGGGAATCGCTGCCGCGCAGGCCTCGACCGGCGAACAGAAGGCGCTGCTGATCGGCCTTGTGCTGGCGCATGCCGCGCTGGTCGCCGAGATGACGCGCTACGCGCCGTTGCTGCTGCTCGACGAGGTCGTCGCGCATCTCGATCCGCTGCGGCGCGCGGCGCTGTTCGATGCACTCGCGGCACTGTCTGCCCAGGTCTGGATGACGGGCGCCGATCCCGCGCCGTTCGCAGACGTAATGGCGCGCGCGCAGATGTTCGCGGTCAGCCCCGGGCGCGTTGCGCCACGCGAGGGGACTGGTGCGCCTACCTAAATTACGTGGTGCGCAAAGCTACGCATTTGTCCGAATAGCGATGAATCGAACGCCCGCGTACAAGAACGCCGGGTTCGTTTCCTTCTATGGGGGGTAGGGAGTCCCGGTCGGGCTGAGGGGCTGGACCGGGACTCTTTTTTTGCCTCCCGCCCTGCCGAGCGGGCGAAAGCCCCGGCGCAAATCCCCGGAAGTTCCGGATCAGCGATTGCGGCGCGCGTGGCGCGTGCGCTTGTAGCGCGGCCCTTCGGCGGCGAACGGCGGGCTCATGACATTGCGCTGGCAAAAGCCGCCGACGCCGCTGATCGTCGCGAGGCATTGCTGGAACGTCGCGAAGCCGCAGACGACGGTCCAGCCGTCGTAGCGCGCGCACCACGGCCAGTACTTGCCCTGCGCCTGCGCTTCGCGCGGGCCCGAGCAGAGGGCCGCCGCGATGACGGCGAGAATTGCCAACGTCCGCATTTTGCTTCTCCCGGTCGGGGCCGCTGCCCCATGCGTGAAAACTAACACCAAGGCGGTCGCGCCTGTTCCGTTTGCCCTAAAAATCGCGGCCCCGCGAGGGCAGATTTGGAGGTCCCGCAGGCGGTGTGGCTGGGCCTCCCGGAGCGGCCGCGAACGCACCCCAAAAAGACGTTCCCGAAGGGGTTAAAATACCTTAAAAATCAAAGCTCTAAGACCCTTCACTTTGCCCTATGCGATACCCACATTTCGTGTCACATCATTGAGCGCGTTTCCCGCGTTTTCAGACACTGATTCGAAGGTCTCCGCATGGCCGAGCCGGCCCGCCGATCCACGCCCGATTCCGCTGCCTACGACGCCGAGTCGATCAAGGTCCTCAAGGGCCTCGATGCGGTGCGCAAGCGTCCTGGCATGTACATCGGCGACACCGACGATGGCTCCGGCCTGCATCACATGGTCTACGAGGTCGTCGACAACGCGATCGACGAAGCGCTTGCAGGTCATGCGACCGCAGTGACCGTCACGCTCAACCCGGACGGCTCCTGCACGGTGCGGGACGATGGCCGCGGCATCCCGGTCGACATCCACAAGGAAGAGGGTGTGTCGGCCGCCGAAGTGATCATGACGCAGCTCCATGCTGGCGGAAAATTCGACCAGAATTCCTACAAGGTGTCGGGCGGTCTGCACGGCGTCGGCGTCTCCGTCGTCAATGCGCTGTCGAAGTCGCTCAAGCTCACGATCTGGCGCGACGGCAAGGAATACGCGATGGAGTTCGCGCACGGCGACGCCGTGGCGCCGCTCAAGGTCGTCGGCGAGGCGGGCGACAAGCGCGGCACCGAGGTGACGTTCCTGCCTTCGACCGAAACCTTCACGATGGTCGAGTTTGATTTCTCCACGCTTGAGCATCGCCTGCGCGAGCTCGCGTTCCTCAACTCGGGCGTCACCGTCGTGTTGTCCGACATGCGCCACGCGGTCGAGAAGCGCGAGGAGATGCGCTACGAGGGCGGCGTCGAGGAATTCGTCAAGTATCTCGACCGGAACAGGACTCCGCTCGTGCCGAAGCCGATCGTCATCAAGACGGATCGCTCCGGCGTGGGCGTCGAGTGTGCGCTGTGGTGGAATGACGGCTACCACGAGAGCGTGCTCTGCTTCACCAACAACATTCCGCAGCGCGACGGCGGCACGCATCTCGCGGGCTTTCGCGGCGCGCTGACGCGCCAGATTACGGGCTACGCGGAAAAGAGCCCGAGCGGGCGCAAGGAGAAGGTCGATCTCACCGGCGACGATTGCCGCGAGGGCCTGACCGCGGTGCTGTCCGTGAAGGTGGCCGACCCGAAGTTCTCCTCGCAGACCAAGGACAAGCTCGTGTCCTCCGAGGTTCGCCCTGTCGTCGAGGGCATCGTCAACAATTCGCTCAATGCGTGGCTCGAGGAGCATCCGGGCGAGGCCAAGGTGATCGTCGGCAAGGTGGTGGAGGCCGCAGCCGCGCGCGAAGCCGCCCGCAAGGCGCGCGAACTCACGCGCCGCAAGGGCAACGACATAACTTCGCTGCCCGGCAAGCTCGCCGACTGTCAGGAGCGCGATCCCGCCAAGGCGGAACTTCTGATCGTCGAGGGCGACTCGGCCGGCGGCTCCGCCAAGATGGGCCGCGACCGCGCCTTCCAGGCGGTCTTGCCGCTCCGCGGCAAGATTCTGAACGTGGAGCGCGTGCGCTTCGACAAGATGCTGTCGTCCGAGCAGATCGGCACGCTGATCATGGCGCTCGGTACCGGCATCGGGTCAGAGGAATTCGACGTCGAGAAGGCGCGCTACCACAAGATCATCATCATGACCGACGCCGACGTCGACGGCTCGCACATCCGCACGCTGCTGCTGACGTTCTTCTATCGCCAGATGCGCGAGCTGATCGAGCGCGGTTACATCTACATCGCGCAGGCGCCGCTCTATAAAGTTTCGCGCGGCAAGTCCGAGCAGTACCTCAAGAACGACCACGCGCTGGAAGATTTCCTCACCGACTCGGGGCTCGAGGACGCGGTCTTCCGAACCTATGCTGGTGACGAGCGAGCGGGAGCAGATCTAAAGCTCGTGATCGAGGAGGCCCGCACGATCCGTGGCATCCTTCAAGGATTGCACTCTCGCTATAACCGGCAAATCGTCGAGCAGGCGGCGATTCTTGGCGTTCTCAATCAGAAAATTTTCGGTGACCCTGCGACCGCAAATGCGGCGGCTCCCTATATCGCGCGGCGGCTCGATGTGTTGAGCGAAGAAACGGAACGCGGCTGGGAAGGCGCCTTTGTCGAAGGTGAGGGTTTCCATTTCGAGCGTACGGTACGCGGCGTGAAGGAGGTGGCGGCGGTCGACCATGCGTTGCTCGGCTCGGCCGATGCGCGCAAGCTCGACGAACACGCCGCAACGCTTCAGGAGGTTTATGAACGCCCTGGTTTGCTTCGCCGCAAGGGTGAGGACACTCCGATTTACGGTCCAGTCGGGTTGTTCGAAGCAATTACCGCCGCGGGCCGCAAGGGCATCTCGCTGCAGCGCTACAAAGGCCTTGGCGAGATGAACCCGCAGCAATTGTGGGAGACCACGCTCGACACCAACGTGCGCTCACTGCTGCAGGTGAAGGTGAAGGAGACCGACGAGGCCGACGACATCTTCACCAAGCTGATGGGCGATATCGTCGAGCCGCGCCGCGATTTCATTCAGGAAAACGCGCTCGCGGCGAGCGTGGACGTCTAGGCCCTTCGCCGAACCTCCTGCAATTGTGATTGGCGCGCCGCAGGTCCCGGCGCGCACGCCCTTGACCCTCGCCAAGACAGCGACGATGTGATGGTCTGCGGACACGCTCGGTGGCCGCTAGGCCACTCCCGCCCAGGTCCAACGCGATCAAAGGATTCCCATGCCTCTCTCGATTTCCAGCGTCGGCGTTTCCTCTTTCGTCACCACGCTTAGTGCGCTCTCGAAAATCCTCGACAAGGCCGCGGCGCATTGCGCGGCAAAGAAAATCGACCCGGCAGTCATCATGCAGATGCGCCTTGCGCCGGACATGCTTCCGTTCGTGAAGCAGGTGCAGATTGCCTGCGACTTCGCCAAGAATACAGCCGGGCGGCTGACCGGCGAGGCGCCGAAATTTCCCGACGAAGAGAAGAGCTTCGATGAGCTGAAGGCGCGGATCACCAAGACCCTCGATTACGTGAAGGGTTTTGCGCCCGCGACGCTCGACGGCGCGGAAGGCAAGGACGTGACGTTCCCGATCGGACCGCAGCAGACCATGACGCTGAAAGGCGCCGATTATCTCGTCAGCTTCGCGCTGCCTAATTTCTTCTTCCACGCGACGACCGCCTACGACATCCTGCGCCATGCCGGCGTCGAGATCGGCAAGCGCGATTTCCTCGGACGGACCTGAGCAACGGAAGCGCCGGGAGCGACCATGGCTTACGAAACCATCATCGTCGAAACCAGGGGCAAGGTCGGCATCATCCGCCTCAACCGGCCGCAGGCGCTTAACGCGCTCAACGCCAAGCTCAACGAGGAGATGGCCGCTGCGCTCGACACGTATGAGGCGGACGAAAACATCGGCTGCGTGATCCTCACCGGCTCCGAGAAGGCGTTCGCGGCCGGTGCCGACATCAAAGAGATGTCCGGCAAGAGCCACATGGACGTCTACAAGGAAGACTTCGCGGCAAGCTGGGATCGCGTCGCGCGCATGCGTAAGCCGGTGATCGCGGCGGTCGCGGGTTTCGCGCTCGGCGGTGGGTGCGAGCTGGCGATGATGTGCGACATCATCATCGCGGCGGACACGGCGAAGTTCGGCCAGCCGGAGATCAAGCTCGGCGTCATTCCGGGGATCGGCGGGACGCAGCGCCTCACGCGCGCTATCGGCAAGGCGAAGGCGATGGACCTCAACCTCACCGGCCGCATGATGGACGCCGCGGAAGCCGAACGCTCGGGGCTTGTGGCGCGTGTGGTGCCGGCGGCGAACTTGATGGACGAGGCGATGAAGGCGGCCGAGACGATCGCCGGCATGTCGCTGATCGCCGTGATGACCGCGAAGGAGGCGGTCAATCGTTCATTCGAGACGACGCTTGCCGAAGGCATCCGCTTCGAGCGGCGCACGTTCCAGGCGCTGTTCGCCACGCACGATCAGAAGGAAGGCATGGCGGCGTTTATCGAGAAACGTGCGCCGAAATTCGAGAACCGGTAGCTCGCGGGCCTATTTCCGCACGCAGATCACGCGCACCACCGAGGCCTTCGCGGCTTCGATACCGGCCGCGCCGGTGGCCGCCGGCACGTTCTGCGCGCTCAGGAAGCCGCGGATCGCCTCAGCCGGCGTCAGCGTCGCACCGGGATTTGGCGCCGTGCCGGCGACAACCGGGACCTTGAGCGTCGCGATCCCGGCAAGACGGCCCTGTGCATCGAGCGCGGCCGCGCCGTCGAATCCAAGCGCGGGCGCGGGCTCCACCGCAAACGCATCGGAGACGCGCGCCCTCGCGGTGCTCACCGCGGCTCCGCCACCCTGTGCGGCCGGATCGGCAACGCCGGCAAGCGTCACATCGCCTTTCGGGTTCTCGCCCGCGAGCGCGAGCGGCTTCAGGTTCGCGCCGTGCACGCGCAGCAGCGCAAGCCCGCTTGCCTTGTCCTCGCCGGCGCGATCCGCGCCGCCAACGCCCGCGACGGTCACCACGAAGCAACCGTCCAGCACCTCGCGACTGGTCAGGATGTGGCCGGGGCCGACGGCGACTCCGCTCGCATACTCGACCTTGCGGCGCGGCGGCGGCGCGGTGGTGCCGCCCGGAAATGCTGCGTAAGCGCTCGACATCGCGACCACCACCGGGTCCATGATGCCGGCCATCGCCTGGTCGTATTGCACGGTGAAGCCGCGTACCTCCTCGCCGCGCAATTGCGCGCGCACATAAAACTTCTTCAGGTTCTGCAGCCCCGAGATGACGAAGAAATCCGGCCGCAGCACGCTGTAGTCCGGCTTGCGCCCTGCCGGCTCCTTTTTCATTTTCTCGAACACGGCGGGCAGCGTCGTGCCCGGCTGCGTGATGCGGAAGGTCTCGACCGCGTATTCGCCGCGCGAGGATGCCCAGCGCGTGCCGCCGATCGCCTGTACCATCTGCGGCACGAGCTTGCCCGGCATGCCGATGCGTGCGCCGGTCGCGCTGTCGTCCACGATGCGCCACCCGACCGCATCCTGCTTCGGCTTGGCGGCAGTGCCGAGCGCCGCGCGTTCGGTCAGATTGAGCACGCCGGTTTCCTTGCCGCCCTGACGTTTCTGGAAGGCCTTGACGGCCGCGATGGCGCGCTCGCTGAATTCGCCGTTGACGAGGCCGTTGTAGTCGCCGGTCCAGACGAGATCGTTCTGAATCGCGAGGCGGTCGGCGAGCGGAATGGCGTTGTAGGAGGCGGTGATTGCGTCCGTCGCGGCTTTCTTGTCGGCCTTCGGGGCGGCGGCGTTCTTCGATTTGGCCTGCGCTACGGGTTCGGCTTTCTTGGGCTCAGCAGGCTTGGGCTCAGCCTGCTTGGCGGGCTGCGCAAGCGCGAGGCTCGTAGCCACAAGAGACGACAGAACGACGCCGGCGAGCCGCATTGCAAACCTCGTGGTATGAAGGCAAGCCTAGCCGAACGAACGAATGGTGCAACCGTGCTGACCCCGGAGGAGCTGGAACGCTACGCGCGCCACATCGTGCTGCGCGAGGTCGGCGGGCCGGGGCAGGCGGCGCTCAAGCGCGCGCGTGTGCTGGTGATCGGGGCGGGCGGGCTTGGAGCACCAGTCCTGATGTATCTGGCGGCAGCGGGCGTCGGCACCCTCGGCGTGATCGATGACGACGCCGTGTCGCTATCGAATTTGCAGCGCCAGATCATCCACGCAACGGACGATGTCGGCGCGCCGAAAGTCGCGAGCGCGGCCGCCGCGATCGCGCGGCTCAACCCGCATGTGATAATCGAGACGCACGCGATGCGGCTCACGGCCGCGAACGCACTCGATATCGTGGGGCGCTACGATCTCGTCGCCGACGGCTCGGACAATTTCGCGACGCGTTATCTGGTGTCGGATGCGTGCTTCCTCGCGAAGAAGCCGCTGGTGACCGCGACGCTCGGCGTGTTCGACGGCACGCTCACGACGATCCGAGCTCACGAGTCGAAGGACGGCAAGCCAAACCCGACCTACCGCTGCCTGTTTCCGGTCGCGCCGCCGCCCGGATCGATCCCGGCCTGCGCGGAAGCGGGAATTCTCGGCGCACTGACCGGCGTGCTCGGCTCGATGATGGCGCTGGAAGTGATCCGCGAAACTGTCGGCTTCGGCACGGGGCTCGTCGGACGATACGTCATGTTCGACGCGCGCGACATGCGCTTCGAAACGCTGAACTACGCGTGGGACCCGAGCAATCCGTTGTCCGGTGAGACGCCGACGATCAGGGATTTGTCAGCGCACGTGTGAGCTATTTGCTCCACACCGCGACGGTCGTGGCGCCCTTCACCACCGACCACTTGTTCTTCTCGACATTGACCAGCGTGTAGCAGTTCGCCGGGCTGCCCTTCCAGGTGGTGCAGAAGCCCTCCTTGGAGAGCTTCCACGTCCCCTCGCCTTTCGCGCCGGCCTTGTCTTGCGGCTCGCGCGTGACCTTGCCGTCGGCGGTGAACGTCATCTTGAACTTGGTGCCCGAGGTGGTCGCGGCCGTGAAGGTCTTGCCGTCGAAGAACTCGGTCTGGATTTCCTTCGGCGCCAGCTTGGTTGCCGCCAGCGCGGCGCCGGATACGACAAGAGCCGCAGCCGCGACACTCGCGAAAGCTGCACGCATGAAAGCCTCCCAGGTGATTCCCGGCAGGATCATACGACAACTTGAAGAAACGGAGCAGTGGCGCGGTAAACGACGCGGCTACTTGTCGCTCTCGCACGGCCCGAGGCAGAAGCCGACGCCGTCGCTGTTGCGATAGTGGCTGCGGTCCACCCGTTCGTAAGTCACGCAGCGGCGCTTGTCCGGGGCGTCGTGGGCGTTGCGCCGACAGATCTGCCCGCCGCTCGCCTCCCACAGCCCGTAAACCACCAGCCCCGCGCCCGCGAGGATCGCGGTACCGTCCGGCAGGTGCACGGTGCACAACATCTTGCCGGTGAACTGGCCTGCATCCGGCGTCCCGCACAGCGGCACCCCCACCAGTTCGCGGCGGAATTCATCGACCGTCATCGATTGCGCTGACGCGGGCGCGCCGAACGCCGTCAATGCCGCGATGGCGGAAGCGAAGAAGCCGAAGCGTGCCGCATGCATGGGAGAGATCAACTCCAGTCAGAGCATCGAGGGAAGAACCCGGTCCGGCGGTCTATGGCCGTCCATGAAGGTCCTGATGTTGATGATCACCTTGTCGCCCATGTCGATCCGGCCCTCGATCGTGGCCGAGCCCATGTGCGGCAGCAACACGACCTTGCCGCTGCGCGCGAGCTTGACCAGCTTCGGGTTGACCGCCGGTTCGTGTTCGAACACGTCGAGCCCCGCGCCCGCGATCTCGCTCGCCTCGATCATGCGCGTGAGCGCGTTCTCGTCGATCACCTCACCACGCGCGGTGTTGACGATGAAGGCATCGGGGCGGATCAGCTTGAGGCGCCGCGCCGAGAGCAGATGATAAGTCGCCGGCGTGTGCGGACAATTGACCGAGATAATGTCCATGCGGGCGAGCATCTGGTCGAGGCTCTCCCAGTAGGTCGCTTCGAGTTCTTCTTCGGTTTGCGGCGCGACCTTCTTGCGATTGTGATAGTGGATCTGCAGGCCGAAGGCGCGCGCGCGGCGCGCGACCGCCTGCCCGATCCGGCCCATGCCGATGATGCCGAGCCGCTTGCCCCAGATGCGGTGGCCGAGCATCCAGGTCGGGTGCCAGCCGGTCCATTCGGCATCACCAGTCAGCACCACGGAGCCTTCGGCCAGCCGCCGCGGCACCGCGAGGATCAGCGCCATCGTCATGTCTGCGGTGTCCTCGGTGAGCACGCCCGGCGTGTTCGTCACCGTGATCCCGCGCTGAAGCGCGGTCGCCACGTCGATGTTGTCGACACCGTTGCCGAAATTCGCGATCAGGCGGAGCTTGTCGCCCGACTGGCTCAGCACGCCTGCGTCGATCCGGTCGGTGACGGTCGGCACCAGCACATCGGCGACCTTCACGGCCTCGGCAAGCTCGGCCTGGCTCATCGGCTTGTCGTCGAGGTTGAGCCGCGCGTCGAACAGCTCGCGCATCCGCGTTTCC
Organism: uncultured Alphaproteobacteria bacterium; assembly: GCA_963828625.1. Lineage (GTDB taxonomy): Bacteria > Pseudomonadota > Alphaproteobacteria > Rhizobiales > Xanthobacteraceae > PALSA-894. The sequence goes on from CAWHEX010000002.1 coordinate 185,779, forward strand.
ACCGTGTCCGGCAGCTTGCGCGTCACGACGACAAGGGGCTTTTTGCCTTTTGCCATTTCCTCGCCTCGGAAGGGCGGCAACTGCCGCGCGTTGAGGCCTCATTAACCGCGCCGAAGCAAACTCCGGCGAGCGCAATACCCGGCCCCTCTCTAGCAGACGGCACACTTAAGACAAGCGCCCGGGAACTGCTGCAATTGCAGGCGTTTGAGGTCACAGAAGTGATGTTTGCGAAGCGACGAATGCGTATTCTTTTCGGGATGATGCTGGCGCTGGGCGCCGGCACCGCGATGGCGGCCGAGCAGCCCGCCGCCGGAACCGCGAGCGGGCTCCCGGTGCCGCGCTTCGTCAGCCTCAAGTCCGACAAGGTCAACGTGCGCGCCGGCCCCACCAAGGACCACGATGTCGCTTGGGTCTATAACCGCTCGGCGCTCCCGGTCGAGGTGACGGCCGAGTTCGAGAACTGGCGGCGCATCCGCGACTGGGAAGGCTCCGAAGGCTGGGTCTATCACTCGCTCCTCTCGGGCAAGCGCACCGCGATCGTCTCGCCGCAGAGCAAGGGCAAGGACCTGCTCGACCTGCGCGACAAGCCGGACGCCGCGAGCGCCGTCAGCGCGCGGCTCCAGCACGGCGTGCTGGCGACCGTGAAGCGCTGCAAGGGCGGCTGGTGCCGCCTCGCGGGCGATGGATTCGACGGCTGGATCGAGCAGGTGCGCCTGTGGGGCGTCTATCCAAACGAGAAGGTCGAATAAAAACAAATGCCCCGCCGAAGCGGGGCATCGTAACGGTCGCTGGCGCTTCGCTCAGGTCTTGCGCAGCCGCACCACCACATCGACACGCGCGACCTCGTAGCCGTTCGGGCGCGGTCGGCAGCTTGTCGAGCATCACTTCGGCGTTCGGAATATCGACGAGCGCGTTCTCGCCCTCGACAAAGAAGTGATGGTGGTCGGACACGTTGGTGTCGAAGTAGGTCTTCGACCCGTCGACCGCGACCTGCCGCAGCAGGCCCACATCGGTGAACTGGTGCAGCGCGTTGTAGACGGTCGCGAGCGACACCGGCACCTTCGCCTTGGTGGCTTCCTCGTAAAGCATTTCGGCGGTCAGGTGGCGGTCGCCCTTGGCGAACAGGATCCAGCCGAGCGCCATGCGTTGACGCGTCGGGCGCAGGCCCACCTCACGCAGCATCGCCTTCACGTCATGCCACGGGCAGCCGTTGAGATCCGCCCGCGCGCGGCTGTGAATGTCGCCAACGCCGAGTGCGGGCTCGGAATAGACCGTGGTTCGAACTGGAGTCATGAACGCTCGTCCTTGCCCCTGGCTTGCAGCTCGGGGCCAAGATTACCGGAAACGCGATTGTTGCGAGTGGGATCATAGGCAACAGCGGCAACAGATGCAACTCTCTCGCAACAATGTGGCCATGCGCAAACCGCCGTGCCGCCACCAGTTTTCCCGTTTTGAGGCGTATCACCGCACGCTCGCGGCCTTTGCCCGGACCACCCCGTATGATAGTTAATCGCGGCCTTGCCCCCACCCAACCGGCGCGAAGGGATCGCGATGGAAACTCGCCGTTCGAGCTTTGAATACGAGGACCTTCTGGCCTGCGGGCGCAAGGAACTTTTCCCGGAAGGGCCGCAGCTTCCCCTGCCCCCGATGCTGATGTTCGACCGCATCTCGGAGATCAGCGAAACCGGCGGCAAGTACGGCAAAGGGGTCATCCAGGCGGTGCTCAACGTGAAGCCGGACCTCTGGTTCTTCCCCTGCCACTTCAAGGGCGACCCTGTGATGCCCGGCTGTCTCGGGCTCGACGCGCTCTGGCAGATGGTCGGATTTTTCCTCGGCTGGCTCGGCTCCTCGGGGAACGGCCGGGCGATCGGCGTCGGCGAGGTGAAGCTTGCCGGCCAGATCCGTCCCGACATGAAGGAAGTGATCTACGGCATCGATATCAAGCGCGTGATGCGGTCTAAGCTCGTGCTCGGCATCGCGGACGGCTGGCTCAAGGCGGACGGCGAGCTGGTCTATCAGGCATCCGACCTGAAGGTCGCCTTGTTCAAGGAACAGCCGGCCGGGGCCTGACAAGCGGCGGCCGAAGCCCCACATTATCGCGACGCGCGGCGCTCGCGCAGGACATGCGGACGAGGCAATCATGAGACGGGTGGTCGTTACCGGGATGGGCATCGTCTCATCGATCGGCAACAACACGCAGGAAGTGACCGCAAGCCTGCGCGAAGCGAAGTCCGGCATTTCGCGCGCCGACAAATACGCCGAGCTTGGTTTCCGTTCGCAGGTGCACGGCGCTCCCTCGCTCGATCCCGCCGAAGTCATCGATCGCCGCGCAATGCGATTCCTCGGCGGCGGTGCGGCCTGGAACCACGTCGCGATGGAGCAGGCAATCCGCGATGCCGGCCTTGAAGAAAAGGAAATCTCCAACGAGCGCGCCGGCATCATCATGGGATCGGGCGGGCCCTCGACCCGCACGGTCGTCGAGGCGGCCGACACCACGCGCTCCAAAGGACCGAAACGCGTCGGGCCGTTCGCCGTGCCGAAGGCAATGTCCTCGACTGCCTCCGCGACACTCGCCACCTGGTTCAAGATCAAGGGCGTGAACTATTCGATCTCGTCCGCCTGTGCGACCTCGAACCATTGCATCGGCAATGCGGCCGAACTGATCCAGTGGGGCAAGCAGGACCTGATCTTCGCGGGCGGCTGCGAGGAGCTCGACTGGACCATGTCGGTGCTGTTCGACGCCATGGGCGCGATGTCGTCCGGCTATAACCAGACGCCCGACAAGGCTTCACGCGCCTACGACAAGGATCGCGACGGCTTCGTCATCGCGGGCGGCGCCGGCGTGCTGGTGCTGGAAGAGCTTGAGCACGCGAAGGCGCGCGGCGCGAAGATCTACGCCGAAGTCGCCGGCTACGGTGCGACCTCCGACGGGCACGACATGGTGGCGCCGTCCGGCGAAGGCGCGGCGCGCTGCATGCGCCAGGCGCTCGCGACCGTGAAGCGCCGATCGACTACATCAATCCGCACGCAACCGCGACGCCGATCGGTGACCTCAAGGAGATCGAGGCAGTGCGCGAGGTGTTCGGCGACAAGATTCCGGCGATCTCCGCCACCAAGTCGCTTACCGGCCATTCGCTCGGCGCTGCCGGCGTGCAGGAGGCGATCTATTCCCTCCTGATGATGAACAACGGCTTCATCTGCGAAAGCGCCAACATCGAAAATCTCGATCCGGCCTTCGCCGATATCCCGATCGTGCGCGAGCGCCGCGACAACGTGCAGCTCGGCTGCGTGCTGTCGAACTCGTTCGGCTTCGGCGGAACCAACGCATCGGTGGTGTTCAAGCGGCTGGATGCGTGAATGCTCTTCATGGTGATCGAACGGTTTCGCGACCGGGACGCGAAGGCGGTGTATCGCCGCTTTCGCGATCAGGGCCGCATGATGCCGGACGGCCTCACCTACGTCGGAAGCTGGATCGAGGCGAACTTCGACCGCTGTTTTCAACTGATGGAATGCGACGACGCGCGTCTGCTACAGGACTGGCTGCTGAACTGGAGCGATCTCATGCAGTGCGAGATCGTCCCGGTCGTGCCGTCTGCCGAGACGCGTGAACTCGTGCAGTCCCGTCTGTGATTGGAAATGGAATGACCGGCTTGATGCAGGGCAAGCGCGGGCTGATCATGGGGGTCGCGAACGACCACTCGATCGCCTGGGGCATCGCGAAGACGCTGGCGGCGCAGGGCGCCACGCTCGCCTTCACCTATCAGGGCGACGCGCTCGGCAAGCGCGTGAAGCCGCTCGCCGAGTCGATCGGCTCGAATTTCATCCTGCCCTGCGACGTCGAGGACATTGCGTCGGTCGATGCGGTGTTTGGCGAGATCGAGAAGCAGTGGGGGACGATGGACTTCTACGTCCATGCCATCGGCTTCTCCGACAAGAACGAGCTGAAGGGTCGGTTCGCCGACACGACGCGGGAAAACTTCATCCGCACGATGGTGATCTCGTGCTTCTCCTTCGCCGAGTCGGCAAAGCGCGCCGCGCGGCTGATGCCGAACGGCGGCGCGATGCTGACGCTGACCTACAATGGCGGCGATCGGGCAATGCCGAACTACAACGCGATGGGCCTCGCCAAGGCGGCGCTTGAGTCCTCGGTGCGTTATCTGGCGGTTGATTTCGGCCGCGACAAGATTCGCGTGAACGCCATCTCGGCGGGCCCGATCCGCACGCTCGCGGGCGCCGGCATCGGCGACGCGCGCGCGATGTTTGCGTTCCAGCAGCGGCATTCACCGCTCGGACGTGGCATCACGCTCGAAGAGCTGGGCGGAGCAGGACTTTATCTCCTGTCCGACCTCTCGACCGGCGTGACCGGCGAAATCCATTTCGTCGACAGCGGCTACAACGCGATCACGATGCCGCATCCCGACGCGCTGCGAAACGACGCGGCCAAGCCCACCGAATAAAAGAAACGGCCGGGGCTTGCCCGGCCGTTTCGCTTGCTGTCTCGGCGAATCGCGGCTTTACGCAGCCAGCTTCTTGCCAGCGAGGTCGAAGCGGTCAGCGTTCATCACCTTGGTCCACGCCGCCACGAAGTCCTTCACGAACTTCTCCTTCGAGTCCGTGCATGCATAGACCTCCGCGAAGGCGCGGAGCTGCGAGTGCGAGCCGAAGATCAGGTCCACGCTCGTGCCGGTCCACTTCACCGCATTGGTCTTGCGGTCGCGTCCCTCGTACACGCCATCGGCGTTCGGTGCCTGCCACTGCGTGCGCATGTCGAGCAGGTTGACGAAGAAGTCGTTCGTCAGCGTCCCGATCTTTCTGGTGAGGACGCCATGCTTGGACCCGTCGGCGTTTGCACCGAGAACGCGCAGGCCGCCAACGAGCACGGTCATCTCCGGCCCCGTCAGCCGCAGCAAAGCCGCGCGGTCCACCAGCGCTTCCTCGGGCTGCATGAACTGCGTCTTCCTGGCGTTGATGTAGTTGCGGAAGCCGTCGGCACGCGGCTCGAGCGGCGCGAAGCTGTCGACATCGGTCTGCTCTTGCGACGCGTCCATGCGCCCCGGCGAGAACGGGACCTTCACGGTGACGCCTGCCGCCGCTGCGGCCTTTTCGACCGCCGCGCTGCCGCCGAGAACGATCAGGTCGGCGAGCGAAACCTTCTTGCCGCCCTTCGCGGAGCCGTTGAAGTCCTTCTGGATCGCCTCCAGCTTGTTCAGCACCTTCGCCAGCTCCGGTGGATTATTCGCATCCCAATCCTTCTGCGGGCTGAGGCGAATGCGCGCGCCGTTCGCGCCGCCGCGCTTGTCGGAGCCGCGGAAGGTCGAGGCCGACGCCCAGGCGGTCGAGACCAGTTGCGGCACCGACAGGCTCGCGAGGAGCTTGTCCTTAAGCGTCGCGATGTCGTTGTCATTGATCGGCTTGTGATCGACGGCCGGGATCGGGTCCTGCCAGATCAGGACTTCATTCGGCACGAGCGGGCCGAGGTAGCGCACGCGCGGACCCATGTCGCGATGCGTGAGCTTGAACCACGCACGCGCGAACGCATCCGCGAACTGAGCCGGATTCTCAAGGAAGCGTCGCGAGATTTTCTCGTAGGCCGGATCGAAGCGCAGCGAGAGGTCTGTCGTCAGCATCATCGGCCGATGCTTCTTCGACGGGTCGAAGGCATCAGGGATCGAAGCTTCGGCGTTCTTCGCCACCCATTGCTTTGCGCCGGCCGGGCTTTTCGTCAGCTCCCATTCGTTCTCGAACAGGTTCTTGAAAAAGAGATTGCTGAATTTGGTCGGCGTCTGCGTCCAGGTCACTTCCGGGCCGCCGGTGATGGCGTGTGCGCCGATGCCGGTTTCATGCTTGCTCTTCCAGCCGAGGCCCTGATCCTCCAGCGCGCCGCTTTCCGGGTCCGGTCCGACCAGCGATGGATCGCCCGCGCCGTGGGTCTTGCCGAACGAGTGGCCGCCGGCGATCAGCGCGACGGTCTCCTCGTCGTTCATCGCCATGCGGAAGAACGTCTCGCGGATGTCCTTCGCGGCAGCGACAGGGTCGGGATTGCCGCCCGGCCCTTCCGGGTTCACGTAGATCAAGCCCATCTGCACGGCGCCGAGCCGTTCGTCCAACTGGCGTTCGCCGCTGTAGCGCTCATCGCCGAGCCACGTGCCTTCAGGACCCCAGAAGAGCTCTTCCGGCTCCCAGACGTCGGCGCGGCCGCCGGCGAAGCCGAACGTCTTGAAGTTCATCGACTCGAGCGCAACGTTGCCGACGAGGACCATCAGATCGGCCCAGGAAATTTTTCGGCCGTACTTCTGCTTGATCGGCCACAGCAACCGGCGCGCCTTGTCGAGGTTCGCATTGTCGGGCCACGAGTTCAGCGGCGCGAAACGCTGCTGGCCTTGGCCTGCGCCGCCACGGCCGTCAGTGATGCGGTAGGTGCCCGCCGCGTGCCACGCGAGGCGGATGAACAATCCGCCGTAGTGACCGAAGTCGGCCGGCCACCACTCCTGCGAATTCGTCATCAGGGCGCGCAGGTCCTTGACCAGCGCGTTGAGGTCGAGAGTTCTTGAACTCCTTGGCGTAGTCGAACGCCTTTCCCATCGGATCGGACAGGTTGGAATTCCGATGGAGCATCTCGATGCTCAGGGCATCGGGCCACCAGTCGCGGTTCGCGTGCCCGCGGCCACCGGTGAACGGGCATTTGCCCGCGCTTTTGTCATCTGTTTTTGCGTCCATGAGAGCCTCCTTGCGCTCGGGTTCTTTGAATTTGGATGGACCATAGGCTTTCTTTGGATCAGGTCTAATCGTATTGCCTGCGCCCCTCGATCAGCTTATCTTATCGACGTGATCACCTTGAAACAGTTACGTTATTTGTCGGCGCTGTCCGCCCACAGGCACTTCGGCAGGGCTGCGGAGGCCTGCGCGGTGACGCAGCCGGCGCTCTCGATGCAAATCCGCGATCTGGAAAAGGACCTGGGCGCCGACCTCGTCGAGCGGCGGCCGGGCGATGTGATGCTCACCGAAACCGGCATCGAAGTCGCGAGGCGCGCCGAGCAAGTGCTGGCGGCCGCGCGCGATTTGACGGACTTCGCGCGCCACAGCGGCCGTCCGCTCACCGGCCGGCTGCGACTCGGCGTGATCCCGACACTCGCACCTTACGTGCTGCCGCAGGTGCTGCCTGTTCTGCAGCAGCGCCACACGGAGCTTCGCGTCGAGCTGCGCGAAACGCAGACGCGCGTACTCATGGACGAGCTGATGCGCGGCGCGCTCGACGCGGTGCTGCTCGCGCTGCCGGTGAACGAACGCGACATCGAGACCCTGCACCTGCTCGACGATCCGTTCCTGCTCGCAGTGCCGCGCAACGATCCGCGCGCCCGCGGGCGACGCGTCACCGCGGCGGACATCGATCCGCGGCGGCTGATCCTGCTCGAAGAAGGACACTGCCTGCGCGATCAGGCGCTTGCCTTCTGCGCGCTCGGCGGGCCGGACGCGCCGGCCGGGCTCGGCGCGACTTCGCTTTCGACCGTGATGCAGATGGTGGCGAACGGCTACGGCGTGACACTGGTGCCGCGCATCGCGCTCGGCGTCGAGCTGCGCGACGAGCGCGTCAACGTGCTGCGCTTCCGCGATCCTGAGCCAGCACGCGCGATCGGACTCGCGTGGCGCCGCACCTCGCCGCGCAAGGCGGACTTCATTGCGCTCGGACAGATCGTGACCGAAATGATCCAGACATGATCGCAGCCGTCATCGGTGCGGGACCGGCCGGCCTGATGGCCGCCGAAGTGCTGCGCAACGGCGGCGCCGACGTGACGGTCTACGACCGCATGCCGTCGGCGGGCCGCAAGTTCCTGATGGCCGGGCGTGGCGGGCTCAATCTCACCCACAGTGAGGCGCTGCCCGATTTTCTGGCGCGCTATGGCGCCGCGACGGAGAACTTGCGCGCCGCCATCGAGGCGTTTCCGCCGGAGACACTGCGCGCGTGGAGCGCAGAGCTTGGCCAGTCCACCTACGTCGGATCGAGCGGGCGCGTGTTTCCGGTCGCCATGAAGGCGTCGCCGCTGCTGCGCGCGTGGCTGCGGCGGCTCGATGCGCGCGGGGTGAAGCTCGCGCTGCGACACGATTGGACCGGATGGGATGACGCGAAGCGGCTGACGTTCAACGCGGCTGGTGGCCCAGCCACCGCCGAGGCCGACGCCGCCGTGCTGGCGCTTGGCGGCGCAAGCTGGCCGCGCCTTGGTTCGGACGGCGGATGGGCTGGTGTGCTGACGCGCACCGGCATTGGGGTGTCATCGCTAAAGCCAGCCAACTGCGGTTTTCTCGTTGCCTGGTCGGAGCATCTGAAGCGCTTCGCCGGACAGCCGCTGAAGCGCATCGCGCTGTCGTTCGGCGAGCACACGACGCGCGGCGAGGCGATCGTCACCGAGACGGGGCTTGAAGGCGGGGCGATCTATGCGCTGGCACCCGCGTTGCGTGACGCGATTGAGCAACGCGGAGAAGCGACGCTGCATATCGCATTGCGGCCCGATCTCTGGGTCAAGGAGATCGAGCGCAAATCGGCGATCCCGCGCGGCAAGCAGTCGCTTTCGAACTTCCTGCGCAAGATGTTCAGCCTATCGCCGGTCGAGATCGCACTGCTGCAGGAATCAACTGGCGGAAAGCTCGCGGCGCTTGCGCCCGCCGAAGTCGCTGCGCTGATCAACGCCGTGCCGATCCGCCTCACGGGCGTCGCACCGATCGCGCGCGCGATCTCGACCGCGGGCGGCATCGCGTTCGGCGAACTCGACGCAAAGCTTCATGCTGTGCCGTATGCCCGGCGTGTTCGTGGCGGGCGAGATGCTCGACTGGGAAGCGCCGACCGGCGGCTATCTGCTGCAAGCCTGTTTCGCGATCGGCGCCGCCGCCGGACGCGGTGTATTGGAATGGCTCGCGACAAACTCCGCTCATTCCCGCGAAAGCGGGAATCCAGCGCCCAAATCTCCATCCTGAATTGCTGCTCTGGGTCCCCGCTTTCGCGGGGACGAGCGGACACGGAGCTTACTTCACCTTCTCCAGCTTTTGCAGACAGCGCACGATCTTGGGCATCGGCGTATCGGGGAAACTGGTCTTCCAGTTGGTGACGCCTACCTCGCCGAGATAGATCGAGCCTTTCGAGTCCATCGCGAGGCCGTGCGGCGCCAGAAATTTTCCACTCTCAAGCCCCGGCCCATCCTCGCCGCCAAGCCGCGCGAGGCGCTTGCCCTCGCCGTTCACGATCGTGAGGCGCGGGCCCATGTTCGGCGAGTGCAGGTTGACCGGCATGCCGGGCCCAAGCTCGCCTATGATGAACTTCGGCTTCTTGCCGCCCGTGCAACACAGTGCGCACGGCCGGTGCAGGTTATTCCACTGTGTCTCGTACTTGCCGTTACCGTTGAACACCTGCACACGATGGTTCTCGCGGTCCGCCACATAGACCCAGCCGTCCTCGTCGGTCGCGATGTTATGCACGATGTTGAACTGGCCCGGATCGGTGCCGGGCGAACCCCACGTCTTCATCAGCTTGCCGTCCGGCGTGTACTTGTGCACGCAGGCATTGCCGTAGCCGTCCGACACATAGATCTCGCCCTTCGGCGACAGCGCCGTGTGCGTGCAGCGGTTGAACGGCTCGCCGCTCATGTACGGCGCGGGCTTGTTCGGAAGCCCGATGGTGAGCAGCACCTTGCCGTCGGTCGAGCACTTGCGCACCGTGTGGTCGCCGTCATCCGTGCAATAGAGATTGTCGTCGGAATCGATATGCAGCCCGTGGGCGCGCCGGAACAGGCCCTCGCCCCAGCTCTTGATAAACGAGCCGTCGCGATTGAGCACTACCATCGGGTGCTCCCCGCGATTGAACACATAGACGCGGTCCTTGCTGTCGACCGCGACCGCCGCGACGTCGGTCAGGTTCCAACCGTCGGGCAACTTCGCCCAGTTCTCGACGACGCGATAACGATGGTTGCCCGTACCCAGAACGGCCGACATGCGCTCCTCCCGATTTTGCCGGAGGATTGTTGCAAAGGCAGCGCCGCTGCACGAGGGCCTTTTGCGCGGATCAGCCTTGCGGCGCTCCTCTCGACAAAAGAAAAGGCCGGGTCATTGCCCGGCCTTTCCGATTTCACATTGTGTGCGAGAGGATTATTCCCCCGCGGCCGCCTGCGGCTGCGCGTCGCCTTCGGCCTTCTGTTTGGCCTCGAGGTCCTCGCCGGTCGCCTGATCGACGACCTTCATGGACAGGCGCGTCTTGCCGCGATCGTCGAAGCCGAGCAGCTTGACCCTCACCTTATCGCCTTCCTTGACGACCTCGTTGACCTTGTTCACGCGGCGCGACGCAAGCTGCGAGATGTGAACGAGGCCGTCCTTGGCGCCAAAGAAGTTCACGAAGGCGCCGAAGTCCATCACCTTGACGACCGTGCCCTCGTAGATGGTGCCGACTTCCGGCTCGCTCGCGATCGACTTGATCCAGTTGATCGCCGCCTTGATCGACTCCGCCTTGGCGGACGCCACCTTCACGGTACCGTCGTCCTCGACGTTGATCTTCGCGCCGGTCTTCTCGACGATCTCGCGGATCACCTTGCCGCCGGTGCCGATCACTTCACGGATCTTGTCGGTCGGGATCTGGAACACCTCGATGCGCGGTGCGTGCTCGCCGAGTTCGGCGCGCGCCTGGGTGAGCGCCTTCGCCATCTCGCCGAGGATGTGGATGCGTCCGTCCTTCGCCTGGCCGAGCGCGACCTTCATGATCTCTTCGGTGATGCCGGCGATCTTGATGTCCATCTGCAGCGAGGTGATGCCCTTCTCGGTGCCCGCCACCTTGAAGTCCATGTCGCCGAGATGATCCTCGTCGCCGAGGATGTCGGAGAGCACGGCGTAGCGCTTGTCCTCAAGGATGAGGCCCATCGCGATGCCGGCGGTCGGGCGCTTGAGCGGCACGCCCGCATCCATCAGCGCAAGCGACGCACCGCACACACTGGCCATCGAGGACGAGCCGTTCGAACTCGGTGATCTCCGAGACAATGCGGATCGTGTAGGGGAACTCGTGCTTCTCCGGCAGCACCGGATGGATCGCACGCCAGGCGAGCTTGCCGTGGCCGATCTCGCGGCGCTTGGTGCCGCCCATGCGGCCGGTCTCGCCGACCGAGTAGGGCGGGAAGTTGTAGTGCAGCAGGAAGGACTCCTTGTAGGTCCCCTGCAACGCGTCGATCCACTGCTCGTCCTCGCCGGTGCCGAGCGTGGTCACCACCAGCGCCTGCGTCTCACCGCGGGTGAATAGCGCCGAGCCGTGGGCGCGCGGCAGGATGCCGGCTTCTGCGATGATCGGACGGACGGTCACGAGATCGCGGCCGTCGATACGCTTCTTGGTGTCGAGCACGTTCCAGCGCACGATCTTGGCTTCAAGCTCCTTGAACACGCCGGCGACGCGAAGCTTGTCGAACTCAGGCTCCGCACCCTCGGGGAACATGTGAGCCATTACGGTTTTCTTGACCGCCGCAACGGCGTTCTGGCGCTCCATCTTCTGCGGAATTGAATAGGCAGCGCGCAGGTCCTTCTCGGCGAGGCCGAGGATTTTTGCCTCCAGCGCCGTATTGTCGATCTCGGTGAGTTCGCGTGGCTCCTTGGCGGCCTTTTCGGCGAGCTGAATGATCGCCTGGATGACCGGCTGGAAGTGGCGGTGGCCAAACATCACGGCGCCGAGCATCACTTCCTCGGGGAGCTCCTTCGCCTCCGACTCCACCATCAGCACGGCGTCGGAGGTGCCGGCCACCACGAGGTCGAGCTGGCTCTCGGTCATCTCCTCGAGCGTCGGATTGAGGATGTATTCGTTGTTGGAGAAGCCGACCCGCGCAGCGCCGATCGGTCCCTTGAACGGCGCGCCCGAAAGCGTGAGTGCCGCGGAAGAGGCAACAAGCGCGAGGATATCGGGATCGTTCTCGAGATCGTGCGACAGCGTCGTCACAATCACCTGCGTCTCGTTACGCCAGCCATCAGCGAACAGCGGACGGATCGGACGATCGATCAGGCGCGAGACCAGCGTTTCCTTCTCGGTCGGACGGCCTTCACGCTTGAAGTAGCCGCCCGGAATCCGGCCCGCGGCGTAATATTTCTCCTGGTAGTCGACGGTGAGGGGGAGGAAGTCCACGCCCTCGCGCGGCGTCTTGGCGGCGACCACGGTCGCCAGAACTTTCGTCTCGCCGTAGGTGGCGAGGACGGCGCCGTCAGCCTGGCGGGCTACTTTGCCGGTCTCGAGGGTGAGCGTACGCCCGCCCCAGTCGAGCTCAACACGGTGAATATCGAACATTTCGGTTTTCTCTCATCGGTTTTCCGGAAGTCGGAAAGCCATGAGCAAGACGGCGAGATGCTGTCGCGCGAGCGTGCGCGAAACGAGGCAGCGTCCGGCGATCCTGCCATGGCTTGTCGATCTTCCTTTCGGTTGGCACGGACGGACACTCCGTCCGGCTTACTCGGCGGCTGTCTTCAGAAAGACCGGGCCGCCACGCAACGGCGAGCTTCTGCTCGCCTACAGCGCGCGCGAACATGCCGCGCGCGAAAACGATCAGCGGCGAATGCCGAGCTTTTCGATGATGCTCTTGTAGCGCGCCTCGTCGGTGCGCTTGAGGTAATCGAGCAGCTGCCGGCGCTGCGAGACCATCTTGAGCAGGCCGCGCCGGGAATGGTTGTCTTTTACATGGGTCTTGAAGTGGTCGGTCAGCGTCGTGATCCGTTCGGACAGGATTGCGACCTGAACCTCGGGCGAACCCGTATCGCCCTTCTTGGTGGCATAGGACTTGATGATTTCGGCCTTGCGGCCGGTCGTTAGCGACATCGTCAATGACCTTGTCGTTTGCCGGCGCTGCCCTTCAGGCCGGCGAGGTTGAACACGCGCTTGGGGATGATTTCGCCACGGTCCACTTCGGCAAGAGCAACAAGCTCACCCGAAGCCGTTACATGAACCGTGCCGCGGAAAATGGGGGCATCCCGGCCGCGCAACAAAACGGCTTGGCCCCTTTGGAGCCTTGCCGCATCTGCTCCGCTGACGGCCAGCGCCGGGATGTCGTCCAGCGCGGTCTCAACGGGCAGTAGCGCGTCGGCGAGGTTGCCCTCACCGGCGGCGGCTTTCTGGCACAAACCCTCCAGTTCCGCCAGCGAAATCATGTCTTTTTCATCGAACGGGCCGACTTGCGTCCGGCGCAACGCGCTGACGTGGCCGAGGCAGCCGAGAACGCGCCCGATATCGCGCGCAAGCGCCCGCACATACGTTCCCTTGCCGCATTCGGCCTCGAAAACCGCCGTGTCGGCGTCGGGCGTCTCGACCAGCGCCAGACCGTGGATATCGACCGGGCGCGCCTCGAGCACGACCTCCTGCCCGTCGCGGGCAAGATCGTAGGCGCGCTCGCCCTCGATCTTGATCGCCGAGAATTTGGGCGGCACCTGCGCGATGGTCCCGGTGAAGGTCGGCAGGGCGGCGCGGATCGCGTCCGCGGTGGGGCGCGCGTCGCTCGTGGCCACGGCCTTGCCCTCGGCGTCGTCGGTGTCGCGCTCCTCGCCCCAGCGCACCGTGAAGCGGTAACGCTTGCGGCCATCCATCACGAACGGAACCGTCTTGGTCGCCTCGCCGAGCGCGAGCGGCAACAGACCTGAAGCCAGCGGATCGAGCGTGCCGGCATGGCCGGCGCGTTTCGCCGTGAACAGGCGCCGCACGATCGAAACCGCATGCGTCGACGTCATGCCGACCGGCTTGTCGAGGATGACCCAGCCGTGCACGTCACGCTTCTCGCGCTTACGCTGCGTCTTTCCTTCTCCCGCTTGCGCGGGAGCGACGGCCTGATCCGGCGCGCTCATTGTTCGTCGCTGTCCGTTTTCGGTTCGAGATCGCGCTGGACCTGCGGTGTTCGCAGTATCTTCTCGATCCGTTCCGCTTCGTCGAATCGTTCGTCGACGCGGAATCGAATGTCAGGAGCAAATTTCAGGTTAACGCGGCGCGCGATCTCGCCGCGCAGGAACTTCTTGTTGCGCTCGAGCGCTTCGATCACCGGCTTTGCGTCGCGACCGCCGAGCGGCATCACGTAGATCGTTGCGAGCCGCAGGTCGGGCGCCATCGCGACCTCCGGCACCGTGATCATGTGGCTCTCGATGGTCGGATCATGAATGTCGCCGCGCGCAAGCATCTCGGCAACCGCGTGGCGGATTACTTCGCCGACGCGAAGCTGGCGCTGCGAGGGGCCCGACGAAGCGTTATCGCGTTGATGATGGCGCGGCATGACAATCTACTCGATGGCATCATCCGCAAAGGCGAATGATGCAATAATCACGGTCCCCAATTTTTTCAGCAGTTACGGGATGCCCGCTTTCGCGGGCATGACGGCACTGGCGCTTCGTCTGAGAATTGGACTCAGAGCGACCGCTGCACCGTCTCCACGCGATAGCACTCGATCACGTCGCCCGCGCGCATGTCCTGATAGCCTTCGAAAGCCATGCCGCATTCCTGGCCTGCCATCACCTCGCGCGCGTCGTCCTTGAAGCGCTTGAGCTGTGAGAGCTTGCCTTCGTGGATCACCACGTTGTCGCGGATCAGACGCACGTTCGCGCCGCGCTCGACCTTGCCGTCGGTGACGCGGCAGCCCGCGATCTTGCCGACCTTGGACACCGCGAAGATTTCCAGGATCTGCGCGTTGCCAAGCATGGTCTCGCGCCGCTCCGGCGTGAGCAGGCCCGACATCGCGGCTTTCACGTCGTCCACGAGATTGTAGATGATATTGTAGTAGCGGATCTCGATCCCGGCGCGCTCGGCCGCTTCGCGCGCTTCCTTGTGGGCGCGCACGTTGAAGCCGATGATCGCCGCACCGGAAGACTCGGCGAGCGTTACGTCGGACTCGGTGATGCCGCCGGCGCCTGCATGGATGATGCGCGCCGCGACCTCGTCGGTGCCGAGCTTTTCCAGCGTGCCCGCCACCGCCTCGATCGAGCCCTGCACGTCGCCCTTGATGATGAGCGGGAATTCCTTGCGGCCCGCGGTCTTCACCTGCGCCATCATCTGCTCGAGCGAGCCGCGCATGCCGGTCTGGCGCGCTGCGGCCTTCTCGCGCTTCTGGCGCGCACGATAGTCGGTGACTTCACGCGCACGCGCGTCGCTCTCGACCACCGCGAGGCGGTCGCCCGCATCCGGCGTTCCGGTAAAGCCGAGCACTTCGACCGGAGTCGACGGCCCGGCCTGCGTCACCGCGGTGCCGACATCCGACACGAGCGCGCGCACGCGGCCCCATTCGGCGCCCGCCACCACGATATCGCCGCCGCGCAGCGTGCCGCGCTGCACCAGCACGGTCGCGACCGGGCCGCGGCCGCGGTCGAGCTTCGCCTCGATCACCGTGCCTTCGGCGGCGCGATCCGGATTGGCCTTCAGGTCGAGGATTTCGGCCTGCAGTGCTATCGTCTCGAGCAGCTTGTCGAGATTGAGCTTCTTGGTCGCCGACACCTCGACGTCGAGCACATCGCCGCCGAGCGACTCGACCTGCACTTCGTATTGCAGCAGCTCGGTGCGAACGCGCTCGGCCTTCGCGTCGGTCTTGTCGATCTTGTTGATCGCCACGATCATCGGCACTTTCGCCGCCTTGGCATGATTGATGGCTTCGACGGTCTGCGGCATCACGCCGTCGTCCGCCGCGACCACCAGAACCACGAGATCGGTCACCTTGGCGCCACGCGCACGCATCGCCGTGAAGGCGGCGTGGCCGGGTGTATCGATGAAGGTGATCTTGCCGCCCTTGGGCGAGTTCACCTGATAGGCGCCGATGTGCTGCGTGATGCCGCCGGCTTCGCCGCTCACCACGTTGGTTTCACGGATCGCATCGAGCAACGAGGTCTTGCCGTGGTCGACGTGGCCCATGATGGTCACGACCGGCGAGCGCGACACAAGCGTCGCGGCATCGTCGGCGGCATCGAACAGACCTTCCTCAACGTCCGACTCGGCGACGCGGCGCACCGTGTGGCCGAGTTCCTCGGCGATCAGCTGCGCGGTATCGGCGTCGATCGTATCGGTCATCTTCGCCATGTGACCTTGCTTCATCAGGATCTTGATCACGTCGACACCGCGCTCCGACATGCGGTTCGCGAGTTCCTGGATCGTGATCGTTTCCGGGATAATCACTTCGCGCGCAAGCTTCTCCTTGTTCTCGCTGTCGCGATGACCGGTCATGCGCTGAGTGCGGCGGCGGAACGAGGCGACAGAGCGCTCGCGAATTTCGTCGGCGGTCAACGCCGTGACCAGTGTGAGACGGCCGCGCTGCTTCGGCGCACCCGCGCGGGGCGCTTTCGGAGCAGCAGCCGGACGGACCGGAGCGCCGCCGACGCCGCGGCGGGCCGGACGGCGGTCGTCCTCCTCGGCCTCGGGGGTCAGCTTGCGGGCGACGACACCAAGGCCGCCCTTCGCCTTTTCTTCCTCGCCGCCAAAACGCTTCTTGGCAACCTCGTCAGCCTTGCGCTTCGTTTCTTCGTCGTGGCGCCGGCGATCTTCCTCGGTGCGCTTGCGCGCCTCGGCCGCCTCGCGCTCGGTGCGCTCGATGGCATCGCGCTGCTGACGGATCTTCGCATCTTCCTCGGCGATCTTGCGTTCCTCGGCCTCGCGGACTTTCGCGTCGCCAAGCGCATGCGCGCGCCGGTCCTGCTCTTCCTTGGTCAACGTGCGCAGAACGACGCCGGAAGCTTTCGGCGCGGGGGCGCCCGGCACCGCCGCGGGTGGTGCCGCCGGCGGCGTCGCGACCGGCGCAGGCGTTGCGCTACGCGAAACAGCGCCGACACGGCGCGGCGTTCCGGTCCGCTCGGGCGCGGCCGGTGGGGCCTCGGGCGCCTTTGCCTCGCCGGTGCGGGCGCGCGTCCTGACCTTCTCCACCACCACAGCCTTCGAGCGGCCATGGCTGAAGCTCTGCCGCACGACGCCCGTTTCCGAGCGCGGCTTCAGCGTCAGCGTCTTCGTCGGGCTGACGCTCAGCGTCTTGTCGCCGGGAGCTTTGGTATCAGTCGCCATTCACATCCAATCCTGAACCTGACAGATCACATCGTTCATAAAGTCGCGCGCTATTCCGTGCCGCGTCCGTCCGGAGCAAGTATCCGGAAGCGTTCGAGGCTGCGGTAGCGCGCAAGAAACCCGTTGCTCGCTGGGCCGGCCAGCAGGGCAGCATGTACCACATTTGACCGCCCCAATGCCAAATCCAATTGCGCCGTCGTAAAGGCGGCAATTATCGGGATTTCTCCCGGATTTTCCGCAGTTTGACGCCGCGCAGCCGCGCCTGCGATCTTGCGTAGCCCATCGGCAGAGCCATCCGAGGCGGACAGGACCGCGGCCACGGGTTCCGCATCGAGCGCCTTCTCGGTACGGCCGAAACCGATCGCAACCCGCCCGGCCTTGTGAACCATGGACAGCGCATCGAGCACGGCGCCTTCGAGTTGAAGCTCAACCTCGGCACCAAGGTCCTTGGCGGCGCGGACCTCTCGCTTAAGGCTGCGCGCGAACACGTTGCGCTTGGCCGCCTGATCGATGCTGTCGCGCGTCGCCGTCACCCACACGCCGCGCCCTGGAAGCTTGCGCTTGAGATCAGGGACAATCGCGTCATCAGGGCCGGCCACGAACCTGATCAACTCATCGATCGGCCGTACCGCGCGGGTGAGCGCGCAGGATCGCTCAGTGCCGCGCCTGCCTTCGCGCGGTCCTTGATCGGTGTCCTGTCTGTCGGCGAGCGCCAGCATTCCGGCCGTATCGTCCTTCTCTGATCACTGTGCCGGAGCGTCGGCTTCGGCCGGCGCTTCTTCTTCGGTCGCGGCAGGCGCGAGATCGGCTTCGGTGATCCAGCCCGCCTTGAGGCGCGCCTGCATGATCATCGCCTCGCATTCCTCGCGGCTGATCTCGAAGCCGTCGAAATAGCCTGGCTCATGCTTGCTCTCGCCGCCTTCCTTGCGTTCGGTGTAGCCGGCGAGATCATCGGTCGCGCAACCAGCAAGATCCTCCATCGACTTCACGCCGTTCTCGCCAAGCTTGACGAGCAGCGCGGTGGTCATGCCGGGAATGTCCTTGAGCACATCCTCGACACCCAGTTCCGTGCGTTTCGCGTCGAGTTCGCCCTCGATCTGCGCGAGATAGTCCTGCGCGCGCGTTTGCAACTCGGCAGCGGTGTCTTCGTCGAATCCTTCGATCGAGGCGATTTCCTTCACCTCGACAAAGGCCAGCTCCTCGACCGACGTGAAGCCTTCGGATGCCAGCAACTGGCCGACCACCTCGTCGACGTTGAGCGATTCCATGAAGACCTTGGTGCGCTTCTCGAACTCGGCCTGGCGGCGCTCGGACTCTTCCTGCTCGGTCAGAATGTCGATGTCCCAGTCGGTGAGCTGCGAGGCGAGGCGCACGTTCTGGCCGCGCCGTCCGATCGCGAGCGAAAGCTGCTGATCCGGCACCACGACCTCGATGCGCTGGCGATCTTCGTCGAGCACCACCTTGGCGACTTCGGCGGGCGCGAGCGCGTTGACCACAAACGTCGCGGTGTCCTGCGACCACGGAATGATGTCGATCTTCTCGCCCTGCAGTTCGTTCACCACCGCCTGCACGCGCGAGCCGCGCATGCCGACGCAGGCACCGACCGGATCGACCGAGGAATCGCGCGAAATGACCGCGATCTTGGCGCGCGAGCCGGGATCGCGCGCGACCGCCTTCACCTCGACGATGCCGTCATAGATTTCCGGCACTTCCTGCGCGAACAGCTTCGCCATGAATTGAGGGTGAGTACGGGACAGGAATATCTGCGGACCGCGTGCCTCGCGGCGCACGTCGTAGATGAAGGCGCGGATGCGGTCGCCGTTGCGCATGGTCTCGCGCGGCAGCATCTCGTCGCGCCGCACGATCGCTTCGCCGCGGCCGAGATCGACGACGACGTTGCCGTACTCGACGCGCTTGACGATGCCGTTGACGATATCGCCGATGCGATCCTTGTATTCCTCGTATTGCCGGTCGCGCTCGGCCTCGCGGACCTTCTGCACGATCACTTGCTTGGCCGATTGCGCCGCGATGCGGCCGTATTCGAGCGGCGGCAGCGTGTCGGCGATGGTGTCGCCGATCTGCGCGGCCGGATGGCGCTTGCGCGCATCCTCGAGGCTGATCTGGTTCGACGGATTTTCCACCATCTCGGCCACCAGCATGTGGCGCGCGAGGCGAAGCTCACCAGTCTTGCCGTCGATCTCGGCATGGACTTCGGTTTCGCTGCCGTAGCGCGAGCGCGCCGCCTTCGCGATCGCGTCTTCCATGGCGGTGATCACGATGCGGCGGTCGATCGATTTCTCGCGCGCGACCGCGTCGGCGATCTGAAGCAGCTCAAGCCGATTTGCACTGACGGCCATCGATTATTCTCCCTCGTGTCGGTTCGCATGCGCGGCTTTGCCCGGCATGCGGTTGTCGTTGTCTGCATGGCGCGCGTCGGCGCCCGTCGTATCCGCTTCGCGTTCCTGCTCGCGCGCCTGCGATTTTCCCCGGCGCAGCGACTCGCGAACCAGTTCGTCCGTAAGCACCAGCCGCGCCTCCGCCATGTCGGCGATCGGCAGCAGCACTTCGGCAGGCTCGCCTTCGGCCGCATCCTTGCGGCGCAGCTTCGCAGCCTCGCCCGCGACGCCGAGCAGGATGCCGCGGAAGCGTTTGCGTCCGTCGAGCCCGATCCCAATCGTCATCTCGATCTTCGCCTCGTGGCCAGCGCCGCGCTCGAAGTCCGAGCAGCGCACCAGCGGCCGGTCGATGCCGGGCGAGGAAACCTCCAGCCGGTATTCCCGGTCGATCGGGTCTTCCACATCGAACACCGGCGAGAGCGCGCGCGACGCGGCCTCGCAGTCCTCGATCGCCATCGTGCCGTCCGGCCGCTCCGCCATGATCTGCACGGTGCAGCTCGAGGTACCGGAGACGCGCACGCGCACCAGCCGAAAGCCCAGGCCACTGAGCACCGGACTCGCGATCGCGGCGACGCGCGCGGCCATGCCCTGCTCGACGATGAGCCGGGGCTCGGCGATATCCTGTTTCTCGATCGTGTCGGTCATGTTCGGCGCCCGGATTTTGGTAATAAAAAAGAGCGGGTCCCGGGCGGGGCCCACTCTCAAAAACCGATCGGATCATCCGACCGTTATGAGACGTCCTTTATCAGGACGAGCGAGATATAGCGGTTCGGGCACGAAATGCAATGCCCAACAACCACTTGGGGCCGTCTTGCGCCGCCCGCGGGGTCGCCCGGCCGTCAGGGTTAAACCCTTGTTAATGATTACAAAAAAAGGCCGGGTGCGCGGCTGCCAAGCCGTTCGGTTAATCGAATCTAGAGCGCCGGTTGGTAGGAACTTCCATTCGTTCGCGCGCAGGCCGCTGATGGGGGGCCGCCTGTCGCATGTTCAAAAACACGGAGGCGACGGTGGGCGCTGAAAAAATGACAATTTCCGGATCCGGCTCGGACGCCGATCGCACCTGCGGACACATCCTGACGGTGAGCGGATCGCAGGCGACCGTCGGGCTTCCGCCCAGCAGCATCGACCCCGTACGCGAGAGCGAGGCCTCGATCACGGTCGGCAAGTTCCTGCGCATCCAGCGCTCGAAGTCGATGCTCATCGGCATGGTGACGGAGGTCTCGCAGGACATCAGCGCAGCCGCTCGCGAGCGAGGTTACGGCGCCGCGGCGCGTCTCGACATGATGGGCGAGATCAGACAGCGCGACGACGGCGCGCAGTACTTCCAGCGCGGCGTCACGGACTATCCGGCAATCGGAGATCCCGCCGCCCTGATCACGCGCGACGAACTGCGGCTGATCTACGATATCTCCGGTTCCGACACGATCGACATCGGCTACCTCCAGCAGGACACCACCATCGGCGCGTACGTGAACGTGGACGACATGCTGAGCAAGCATTTCGCGATCCTCGGCACCACCGGCGTCGGCAAGTCGAGCGGCGTTGCGCTGATCCTGCGCCAGATCCTCGATGCGCGGCCGAACCTGCGCCTGTTCCTGCTCGACGGCCACAACGAGTATGCGCGCTGCTTCGGCGATCGCGCGCTGGTGCTCAATCCGCGCAACCTGAAACTGCCGTTCTGGCTGTTCAATTTCGAAGAGACGATCGACGTCTTCTTCTCCGGCCGCCCCGGCGTGGACGAAGAGATCGCGGTCCTCGCCGAACTGATCCCGCTGGCGAAGAGCAACTACACGCAGCAGTACCGCTCGGGCGACCGCCCGATGCTCAAGCGCAACGACCCCAAGACCACGGGTTACACGGGCGATACGCCGGTGCCCTATCGGCTCGCCGACCTCATCGCACTGATCGACGAGCGCATGGGCAAACTCGAGAACCGTTCCTCGCGCATGGTCTATCACAAGCTGATGCAGCGCATCGAAACGGTGCGCATCGATCCGCGCTACGCCTTCATGTTCGACAACGCGAACGTCGGCGGCGACACGATGGGCGAGACGCTGCGCCAGCTCTTCCGCCTGCCGCCGGACGGCAAGCCGATGACCATCATGCAGCTCGCGGGCTTCCCGGCCGAAGTCGTCGAACTCGGTCGTGTCGGTGTTGTGCCGCATGGCGTTCGACTTCGGCATGTGGAGCGACGGCGCGTTCCCGCTGTTGTTCGTCTGCGAAGAGGCGCACCGCTACGCATCCGCCGACCGTTCGATCGGTTTCGGACCGACCCGCAAGGCGCTCTCGCGCATCGCAAAGGAAGGCCGCAAGTACGGCGTGTTCCTCGGCCTCGTGACGCAGCGCCCGGCCGAACTCGATTCGACTATCATCTCGCAGTGCTCGACGCTGTTTGCGATGCGCATGGCGAACGAGCGCGACCAGGCGATCGTGCGCTCCGCGGTGTCGGACGCGGCCGCGAACCTGCTCGCGTTCGTGCCGTCGCTCGGTACCCGCGAGGTGCTGGCGTTCGGCGAAGGCGTCGCGCTGCCGACACGGCTCAAGTTCAAGCAGCTTCCCGCAAACCTCATCCCGCAGAGCCAGGCCGTCATCAATGTGACGACGGATTCGGGGAGCGGCGCGAGCGAGGACTTCATCGACACCATCATCGACCGCTGGCGCGGCGCGACGATGAGCCACAAACAGGCCGGTCAGGACGGCGGCTCGGATTTCGAGTCGATGGCGCGCGACGAATTTTCTTCGCTCTCGCTCGCCCCGCAGGCGCCGTCGGTCGCACCGCCCCCTCCACCCGTTGCGCAACCGGCAGCAGCAACATCGGCGCCACGGACGCTCGATCCGGACCGCTTCCGCCTCTTGAAGAAGCCGATCGAAGGCAGCCCACTCGGCGCGCCGCCCTCCCCGCGTTTCCCGCGCTAGGCGTCAGTTCCTGCGAAACACCAGATAGCAAGGCGCGCGACCCTCGCGCTTCGCCTTCGCCTCATAACGCGTGCCGGCAAAGCCCGGCCACGGCTTGCGCCAGTCGTCCGCACGTTCGGCGGTCCAGCGAAAATCGTGCGCGCGTGAGAGGCGCTGTAGCGTCCATTCGGCGTAGTTCGCCCAATCGGTCGCGAAGCGGAACTCGCCACCAGGCCGCAGCACGCGCGCAAGCTTCGCGATATTTGCTTCCGACACGAACCGCCGTTTCCAGTGGCGGCGCTTCGGCCAGGGGTCGGGATAGAGCAGGTCGACCCGCGCAATCGAGCCCGCCGGCAACCAGTCGAGCAAATCCACGGCATCCGCGTGATGCAGACGGATATTGGCGAGTCCGCCGTCATCGATCGCAACGAGCGCCTTCGCCATCCCGTTGACGAACGGCTCGCAGCCGATGAAGCCGGTGCCCGTACTGTCCCGCGCCTGCGCGATCATGTGCTCGGCGCCGCCAAATCCGATTTCGAGCCGGACGTCATCGACCAGCAGCGGAAACAGCGATGCGAGATTTGCCGGCGCTGGTGCGCTCAGGTCGATCGCAAGCCGCGGCAACAGCGTCTCGAACAACTCGGCCTGCCGCGCGCGCAACGGATGACCCTTGCGCCGGCCGTAGAACGCGCCGTGACGATGCTGCTCGCCTTCCATTGCGCGCCGACAAACACAAGGCGCTGCCAAAAAGCAAATGGCCGGGCTTGAGGCCCGGCCATCCGCTCGGAAATTCCAGTCGGCTCAGAACGCCTTGCGCAGGCTGGCCGCGAGATCGGTCTTCTCCCACGAGAAGCCGCCGTCCTTCTCCGGCGCGCGGCCGAAGTGACCGTAGGCAGCCGTGCGCTGGTAGATCGGCCGGTTGAGCTTGAGCGTCCGGCGGATGTTCGTCGGCGTCAGCCTGAACATCTCGGGCAGGACCTTTTCGAGCTTGCGCTCGTCGACCTTGCCGGTGCCGTGCAGGTCGACCAGCACCGACATCGGGTCGGCAACGCCGATCGCGTAGGCGACCTGGATCGTGCACTTGTCGGCGAGTCCCGCCGCCACGACGTTCTTCGCCAGATAGCGTGTCGCATAAGCGGCCGAACGGTCGACCTTGGTCGGGTCCTTGCCGGAGAACGCGCCGCCGCCATGCGGCGCATAACCGCCGTAGGTGTCGACGATGATCTTGCGGCCGGTGAGGCCGCAGTCGCCGTCCGGACCGCCGACGACGAAGTTGCCGGTCGGGTTGACGAGGAAGTCGGAAGGCTTCTTCGGCATCCAGCCTTTCGGCAGCGAGGACTCGACCGCCGCCCCGATCAGGTCCTTGACCATGCCGGGCGTGTACTTCTTGCCGTTACGGCTCTTCTCGTTGTGCTGCGTCGAGACGACGACCTTGGTGCAGCCGACCGCCTTGCCGTCGACGTATTGCACCGTGACCTGGCTCTTCGCGTCGGGCTGGAGGTCGAACAGCTTGCCGGAGCGGCGCTGTTCGGAAAGCGTGCGCAGGATTTTGTGCGCGAAGAAGATCGGCGCCGGCATGTACGAGCCCTTCTCGTACACTTCGCTCTCGGTGCAGGCGAAACCGAACATCATGCCCTGATCGCCTGCGCCTTCTTCCTCGCCGCCCTTTTTCTTCTTGGCGTTGACGCCCATCGCGATGTCGGGCGACTGGCCGTGCAGGAGCACTTCCACGTCGGCGCCATGCCACGAGAAGCCATCCTGGTCGTAGCCGATGTCCTTGACGACGCCGCGAGCGATTTCGGTGAGCAGTTCGCGGTTCATCACGGTCTGGCCGTTGAACTTCTTCAGCAGCGGCTCCTGGCCGCGGCATTCGCCGGCAATGACGATCTTGTTGGTCGTGGTCAGCGTCTCGCAGCCGAGGCGCGTGTTGATCTGGCTATCGTCCTCGATGCCAAGCTTGATGTCGTTCGCCAGGAACGCATCGAGGATCGCATCTGAAATCTGGTCGCACACCTTGTCGGGGTGACCCTCGGACACGGACTCGCTGGTGAACAGATAGCTCTTGCGTGACACTGGAATGAACTCCTGAGAGGGCCGGCACGGCGGCCAGACGAAAAGCCCGCGTTTCTTGCAGCGCCGGAACGTCCGGTCAAGATGTGGGCTAGGTGGGCGGTAGCCGTGGGCGGCGTGCCTCAGCTTTCCGTTTCGCCGACCATTTCCTCGACGAGATCGACGACGCGGCGCCGCAGCTTCGCATTTCCGATTTTGGAGAAGGCTTTTATCAGGGCGAGGCCGTCCGAGGTCGAAAGCGTTGCCTGCACGTATTCGGGTGATGAACTCTCGGCGAACCCGCCTTGCATGTCGGGTGGCGCGGGGGCGCCTTCGAAGAAGAACGAGATCGGCACCTGAAGGATCAGCGAGATCTGCTGCAGGCGGCTTGCGCCGATGCGGTTGGTGCCCTTCTCGTATTTCTGCACCTGCTGGAACGTGAGGCCGAGCGCATCGCCGAGCTTCTCCTGAACTCATGCTCAGCATCATGCGTCGCATCCTGACGCGGCTCCCGACATGCTTGTCGATCGGGTTGGGCGCCTTCTTGGCCATGCCGCTCTCCTCAAGGAATCGTACAGCCCGCAACCGCGCTGCTCGCGGGGCGCGAAACGGCGCAAGATGACAGGCAATAGGGAGTCCCGCAAAACGCCGAACCGAGTTCCCAACACACATCTTAGGGGAATGGGCGGTAATATGTCACCAGAATATATTTTCCATGCCGAAACTCCGCGCCTTGGACAACTACGCCTTTGCGCCGACGCCACAGGATGACGATGAGGCCGGCCATTGCGGCGAGACCGGCCGGTCCGTCGCCGAAGCGCGCATAGACGGTCGGCGCGCCGGCTTGCGGCAACGGTGAATCGAGCACCCCCTCCATGCCGAGCGGCAGCGACCGGATGATCCGTCCGACCGGATCGATCACGGCCGAGACGCCCGGTATTGGCCGCGCGGACGAGCGGCAGACCTTCCTCGATCGCGCGCACGCGCGCCTGCTGGAGATGCTGGTAAGGACCGGTGCTGTTTCCGAACCAGCCGTCGTTGGTGAGGTTGACGAGCCAGCCCGGGCGTTCGCCGCGCGGCACCGCTTCGCCGGGGAAGATGATCTCGTAGCAGACGAGCGGCAGGAACGCGGGCGCGCGCGGCAGCGCGATCGGCTTTCGCTCCGTTCCAGGAACGTAGCCGCCGCGCACCTTGGTGAGCTGCATCAGGCCGAGCCGTTCGAGGAAGTCCTGAAACGGCAAATACTCGCCGAACGGAACGAGGTGCATCTTGTCGTAGGTCGACAGGAAGCTGCCGTTGCGATCGATCACGTAGATCGAATTGTAGGCGCGGATCGCGCCCGGCGTCGGTACGAACGAAGAGGGCCGCGCGGCGCCGGCGATCAGCACGGTGTTGGCCGGCAACAGGTTGGCGATCTGCACGATCGCGTCCTGCTCGCGCGCGAGGAAAAACGGAAACGCGGACTCCGGCCAGATGAGATGCGTCACATCGCGCACGCCGGTCGCGCCCGGACCTGCGGAGCGGTCGGACAGCGCGAGATAGCGGCTCATCACCGATGTCTTGGCGCCGTAATTGAACTTCTCGTCCTGCGCCAGATTGGGCTGCATGATGCGCAGCTTCACGCCCGCGACGAATTGCGTCGGCGTCTGGGCGAGGCGCACCGCGCCGTAGACCGCGAGTGCGCCTAGGATCACGAGCGGCGTCAGCACGACAAGCCACGGCCGCGGCGTGTCGCTGCGCTCGTCGATGAGCACCGCGGGGCTTGCGAACAAGAACAGCCGCAAACAGCGTCAGGCCCCATAGTCCGATCAGCGCGGACGCCTGCGCGAGCACAAGCGGCCCGGTGAGCGCGTAGCCGATCGTGTTCCACGGAAAGCCCGTGAGCACATGGCCGCGCAGCCATTCGGCCGCGGTCAACGCGATGGCGAGCGCAAGAATGCGCACCGGTCCGCGCATCCATAACGCGCGCGCGAGGCCGAACGCCGCCGCCATGAACAATGCCAGCACCGCCGGCAGTCCGAGGACCGCGAACGGCAACAGCCACGCGAAGGTTTTCGCATCGACCAGGAACGCGAAGCCGAGCCAGTAGAGGCCCGCGACGAAATAGCCGAAGCCAAACCACCAGCCGGCGAGCGACGCCGTCATCACGCTCCCGAGGCGCCCGGCGGACGACCCGTCGATCAGCCACACCGCGACCGGGAACGTGACGAACAGCACCGGCCATGCGTTGAACGGCGCGAGCGCCAGCACCGAAACCGCGCCGGCCGCAAACGCGATGGCGGCGCGGCGCCACCCCCACGCGAGCACGACCTCGTGCGATAAGCGCGTGAGCCGCGCCGCGATCACGCTCACGATGAGGCCTTGTCGGGCGGCAGGATTTCAGGCTGCGACGGCGGCGCAGACACGATGGGCGTCGAACCATCACGCGATCGCGCAGCCCGCTCACGCCGCGCAGGGTGGCCCTTGTGGCGCGTGATGCGCACGCGCTTGAGCCGGCGCGGATCGGAGTCCAGCACCTCGATCTCGAAGTCGCCCGGCCCAGCGACGACCTCCCCCCGCGAAGGAAGGCGGCCGACGCGGGTCATGACGTAACCGGCCAGTGTGTCAACTTCGTCCGCGACGTCGCCGATCTCGAACTCCGGCCCGACGGTCGCCACCACGTCCTCGAGCTGCGCGCGCGCATCGGCAAGGAACGAGCCGTCGGGCTGACGCACCACGGTCGGTTTCGCGTCCTCGTCGTGCTCGTCCTCGATGTCGCCGACGATCTGCTCCACCACATCTTCCATCGAAACGATGCCGTCGGTGCCGCCGTATTCGTCGATCACCAGCGCGAGATGAATGCGCGTCGCCTGCATCTTGGCGAGCAGGTCGATCGCCGGCATCGACGGCGGCACGAACAGGATCTCGCGGATGATCTTCGCGTCGGCAAGCGACACCGAGAGATCGATCGCCTTCAAATCGAGCCCGGCCGGAAAGGGCTTCTTGCGCTTGCTCTTCGCGGCGCCCTGCTGCGCGCGGCGCACCATGTAGCCGATCACGTCGCGGATGTGGACCATCCCGACCGGGTCATCGAGCGTCTCGGTGTAGACGACAAGACGCGAATGGGCCGCGCCCTCGAACACTTTGATCAGGTCGCCGAGCGCGATGTCGCGCTGCACCGGGATGATGTCGGCGCGCGGCACCATCACGTCGTCCACCCGGCGCCCGCGCAGCGCCAGGATGTTGGTGAGCATCACGCGCTCTTGCGGCGAAAACCCGGTTTCGCCGAGCGCACCGCTCGCCAGCACGGTCTGCAGGTCCGCGCGCGCGGTGTTGGTTTTCCAGTTGAACAGTGTGCGCAGCGCGCGAACGAGCCAGCCCTCGCTGTTGTCCGGCTCGGGCGGAGGCGGCAGCGGCACGACGGCGGGCAGATTGATGCGCGGCGGCGGGGCGCTCACCGAATCGTTGCGGCCTGACGCGTCGGAGTCCGGCATGGCGGCTAGCCCCGAACCGCGTGAGCGAGATGATCCGTCGCGGGCGTCTCGTGCGTCAGGTACGGGTCGGGCACGCCGAGCCGCGCGAGGATGACGCGTTCGAGCTGTTCCATCGTTTCGGCGGCCGCGTCCGTGTCGTGATCGTGGCCGAGCAGATGCAGAAATCCATGCACCGCGAGATGCGACACGTGATCGGCAAACGGCTTGCCTTCTTCGTCGGCCTCGCGCGCGGTCGTCTCATACGCGATCGCGATATCGCCGAGCGATTTCACGCCATCGAGCCCCGGATTCGCCGCAGGCGGAAACGACAGCACGTTGGTCGGCTTGTCGATCCCGCGCCATTGCGCGTTGAGACGGCGCACCGTGTCGTCGTCGGCGAGCAGCACCGCAAGGGTGCGATCCTTGAAATCCGCGCCGGTCGCGATCGCGGCTTCGGCGAGCGCGCGCCGCACCGCCGCGTCGGCTCCCGCCGCCTTCTCCCACAGCGCCGATTCGACGATCACGTCGACCAGCGGCACAGGCTCGATCGTGCTCATCGGCCAGGCTCGCGCTTCGCCGCCGCCGCGTTGTCGTAAGCCTCGACGATGCGCGCGACGAGTTCGTGGCGCACCACGTCCTCTTTGGTGAACTTCACATGGCC
Organism: uncultured Alphaproteobacteria bacterium; assembly: GCA_963828625.1. Lineage (GTDB taxonomy): Bacteria > Pseudomonadota > Alphaproteobacteria > Rhizobiales > Xanthobacteraceae > PALSA-894. Next base: position 214,243 of record CAWHEX010000002.1, read on the forward strand.
GACGCCTTCGACGTTGGCGAGCAGGCGGATCGCCTCGGAAAGTCCCGAGGTCTGTCCGGACGGCAGATCGGTCTGGCTTGGATCGCCGTTCACGATCATGCGGCTGTTCTCGCCGAGTCGCGTGAGAAACATCTTCATCTGCATCGAGGTCGTGTTCTGCGCCTCGTCGAGGATGACCACGGCGTTCGCGAGCGTGCGGCCGCGCATGAAGGCGAGCGGCGCGATCTCGATCTCGCCCGATTGCATCGCGCGTTCCACGATGCGCGCATCCATCAGGTCGAACAGCGCGTCGTAGACGGGCCGCAGATACGGGTCGATCTTCTCGCGCATGTCGCCGGGCAGGAAGCCGAGCCGCTCGCCGGCTTCGACGGCGGGGCGCGACACAACGATGCGGTCCACTTCCTTGCGCTCGAACAGCGCGACCGCGTGCGCGACCGCGAGCCAGGTCTTGCCGGTGCCGGCCGGGCCCGACGCCGAACACGAGTTCATGGCGCTTGAGCGCGCGCAGGTACGCGTCCTGTCCCGAGGTGCGCGCCCGCACCGGGCGCTTGCGCAGGTTGATCTCCTCGAAAGCGGCGCGCGAGGTCGCGGGATCGAAGTCGAACAGCGAGCCCTGCGCGATCGCGAGCCGGATCGCGCCTTCCACGTCGCCCTGTGACAGATCGTGGCCGCGCTTGATCTGCTCGTAGAGCCCTTCGAGCACGCGCTTGGCGCGCTCGCAGGCGTCGCGCGAGCCTTCGATGGTCACCTGATTGCCGCGCAAGTCCGCCACCACGCCGAGGCGGCGCTCGATCAGCGCGAGGTTCTGCCCGTACTGGCCGAACAGCGTCGAGGCGCGGCGATTGTCGTCGAAGGTGAGCACCGTCTGCGTGATCGCGGGATCGTTCGCCTCGCTGGCGGCGGGGGCCAATGCATTGTCAGTCGGCAGGTTGCGCAACGCTTTCAGGCTCCCAGGGTTGCGAAAGAGGATGCTGCGAGGGAAGATTCTGCATCAATTCGCGGCGTGTTCGCGAGCACGCCGTGAAGGGTATTCGTTCCAAGTTCCACGATTGTGACGGCGACCATTTCGCCGATCAGGCTTTGCGGCGCCATCACGTTCACGGCCTGAAGATAAGGCGAGCGGCCAGTGAGCTGGCCCGGCAGGCGGCCGGGCTTTTCGAACAGCACGTCGAAGGTTCTGCCGACGCAACGCGCCAGGAAATCCCTCTGATTGCGGATGACCGCGGCTTGCAGGCGCTGCAAGCCGCTCGGATTTCACCTCTTCGGGCACCTGATCGCCCATCGTGGCGCCGGGCGTGCCGGGGCGCTGCGAATATTTGAACGAGAAGGAATCCGAATAGCCGACCTCGTCGACGAGGCGCAGCGTGTCGGCGAAATCCTGCTCGGTCTCGCCCGGGAAGCCGACGATGAAATCGGACGTGAGCGCGAGATCGGGCCGCGCGGCGCGCAGCCGGTCGAGCGTGCGCAGATAGTCCGCACGGGTGTGCTTGCGGTTCATCGCTTCGAGAATGCGATCCGAGCCGGACTGCACCGGCAGATGAAGCTGCGGCGCGAGCTGCGGCAGATCGCGATGCGCCGCGATCAGGTCGTCGTTGACGTCGCACGGATGGCTCGTCGTGTAGCGCATGCGCGCGACGCCGGGGATATCCGCGACGCGGCGCAGCAGGCCGCCAAGCGTGCAGGCGCGGCCGTCGCGATCCGCGCCGTGATACGCGTTGACGTTCTGCCCGATCAGCGTGACCTCGCGCACGCCGGCGCGCGCGAGGTTCGCCACTTCGGCGATGACCTTCTCCACCGGGCGCGAAACCTCCGCGCCGCGCGTATAGGGCACAACGCAGAACGTGCAGAACTTGTCGCAGCCTTCCTGCACGGTGACGAAAGCGCTCACGCCGCGCGCGCGGATCGCGGCCTTGCTCGGCGCGGGAAGGAACGAGAACTTGTCCTCGACCGGAAACTCGGTCTCGACGATTCCGGTTTCTTGCCGCCCCGCGCGCGCGAGCAAATCCGGCAGGCGGTGATAACTCTGCGGCCCGACGACCAGATCGACGACCGGCGCGCGGCGCACGATCTCGGCGCCTTCGGCCTGCGCGACGCAGCCCGCGACCGCCACGGTCACGCGGCGGCCCGCCTGCGCGGCCTCGCCCTTCAGGAGCCGCATCCGGCCAAGCTCCGAATAGACCTTCTCGGCCGCCTTCTCGCGGATGTTGCAGGTATTGAGGATGATCAGGTCGGCATCCTCGGGCTGGGCCGTCTCGGCGTAGCCCTCGGGCGCCAGCAGGTCCGCCATACGATGCGAATCGTAGACGTTCATCTGGCAGCCGTAGGATTTGACGTAGAGCTTTCGTCCGCTCATTCGGCTTGGCGGGGAGCGTCCCCTAACCCATTCTATCGCTTGGCAAATTTTTATCAGGCCGGACGTGCCGGCGCGCTGTTTTCAGTCTTAGCGCCTTTTGCCGCCGATGGGAACGGCCGGCAAAGCCTCAGGCGGCCGCCGGACTGCCGCGCAGGGCCGCAACCGTGGCGTTCCGCACCGCGGATTCCAGCTGTCTTGCCAAGGCCTTGCGGTCGGTCGCGCCGTCATAGGCGATCGGCTCGCCCCAGGTGATCGAGACGTCGACCGCCCCCGAACGCACCACCTGCCCGATGTGCTCGGTCAGCTTCATCTTGCCGTACCAGGCGGCGCGCGGCCGCAGGTGACGCCCGAGCGGAATGCCCTGCTGGCTGACGTAGGCAATCGACAGCGGCTGGATCCAGACCTGCGACACGTGCCCGGCCGACGCGATCGCGTCGCGCGCGGCGCCGATCAGCGCCGTGCGAAACGGCATCACGCGGTTGCCGTCGCCCGCGGTGCCTTCGCCGAACAGCACCACCGGATCGCCCTCGGCGAGCCGCTGCGCGATCGTGGCATTGACCTCGCCGGTCTTCGCCCGGCGGTCGCGCTCGACGAACACGGTGCGCTGCAGCTTGGCGAGCCGCCCGAAGAACGGCCAGCGCGCGATTTCGCTCTTGGCGACGAACACGACCGGCGTGCAAGCCGCGATGATCGAGATGTCGAGCCACGACGCATGGTTGGCGACGATCAGCAGCGGACGCGCATCGACCGGCGCACCGATGCAGCGCACGCGCACGCCGAGGAGCCGGCAGATGAAGCGATGGTAGAGCAACGGAAGCCGCCGCGGCCGCTTGAGCGCGATCGCGAGCCACTGCAGCGGCATCAGCGGCAGCGTGACGAGAGCGAACACCACGACGACGGCGATCAGGCGCAGCATCAGCGTTTGGATTTCTCGTCGTCGAGCGGCACCGCGTAAAGCTCGAGCCGGTGGTCGACGAGCCGGTAGCCGAGCTTGCGCGCGACCTCGCGCTGGAGGCGCTCGATCTCCTCGGACTGGAATTCGATCACCTCGCCGCTGCGCAGATTGATCAGGTGATCGTGATGCGCGTCGGGAATCTGCTCGTAGCGCGCGCGGCCTTCACGGAAATCGTGCCGCGTGATGATGCCGGAATCCTCGAACAGCTTGACGGTGCGGTACACCGTCGAGATCGAGATGTGCTCGTCGATCTTGGAGCTGCGGCGATAGAGCTCCTCAACGTCGGGATGGTCGGCCGAATCCGCCAGCACGCGCGCGATGACGCGCCGCTGCTCGGTCATGCGCATGCCCTTCGCGACGCATTGCGCTTCGATGAAATTCGGCTTGCCCTCGGTCACGACCTTTTTCCGTCGATCGTCCGGCGCCGGTCATCATAGGTGCGGCGGGGACGCGCGTCCAATAACCGCTGGCTCAGGCGATGTCACGCCGCAGCACCATCGCACCGGTCGCGGGCCGGCCCGGCTGCGCATAATAGCCGGGACGGCGGCCGACTTCGCGGAAGCCCGCGCGCGCATAGAGGCGGCGGGCCGGCTGGTTGTCGCGCGTCCACTTCGAGAAACACCGCGCGCAAGCCGAGCCCTGCGAGCCGCCGCAGATGCAGGTCGAGCATCCGGCGCGCGAGCCCGCGCCCCTGCCAGGACCGCGCGACCGCCACGGAGAGAATCTCCGCCTCGTCGGCGGCACGGCGCGACAGGATGAAGCCAACATTGGTGCGTCCGCTTGTCGCGCGGTCCGCGATCACGCTGCGGTCGGTGAGAAGCTGCTCGAATTCGTGCTCGCTCCAGCCGCGATTGAAGGACGCGGCATGCAGCGTGGCCAGCGAAACCGCATCGCGCGGGCTCGCGGTCGAGAGCAACGGCTCGGGCCGTGCGAACAGACGGGTCAGCCAGGCGATCATTTCCGCGGCAGGCGCCCGCTTTCCTGCGGGCGCGCGTCCGGGCGGCGCAGATAAAGCGGTTTCGGCGGCGTGCCCTGATCCTGCGCGGCCGCACCGAGCCGCGCGATCCAGCCGATATCGGGCGCGGCCCGAGTGTCGACCTGCGGCGGCTCCGCGCCGCTCGGCCAGTGCGCGGCGACAAGCGCCGCCGCGGAGCCGACGATCACGGCTGCGCCGAACGGAACGGCGCGCACCGCCGCGCGCACGCGATCGAGCCGCGGCGCCGCGAGCGTTGCGCCGCTCGGCGCGAACACATGGAAGTAGACCTGCTCGTTGCGCGCATCGATGGCCGAGATGATCGCGTAGTCGGACCGCGCCGCGACGTGCGGCGCCGCGAAAGCCGAGAGCGTCGAGAGGCCGACCGCGGGCTTGCCGGCGGCGAGCGCGATGCCGCGCGCGGCCGAGATGCCGACGCGCAAACCGGTGAAGCTTCCCGGCCCGACCGTGACGGCGATGCGATCGAGCTGGGCGAATTCGCAGTGCGCCGCGTCCATCACGCGCGCGATCAGCGGCATCACGGCTTCGGCGTGACCGCGCGCCATCGGGACGGATTCGCTCGCGAGAATCGCCCCTGCGTCGGAATCGAGAATGGCCGCCGCGCAGGCGCCGAGCGCGGTGTCGATGGCAAGAACGCGCATGACGGATCACGGTCCCCCCGCCGCGGTCACTTCTCTCGGGCGCACGATCAGATCATGCGCCGCGAAGACTTAGATCGGCCGGACCTCGGTGACGTCGGGCACGAAGTGACGCAGCAGGTTCTGGATGCCGTGCTTGAGCGTCGCGGTCGAGGACGGGCATCCCGAGCACGAGCCCTTCATGGCGAGATAGACGATGCCGTCCTTGTAGCCGCGGAACGTGATGTCGCCGCCGTCGTTGGCGACCGCCGGACGCACGCGCGTCTCGATCAGTTCCTTGATGGTCGCGACGGTATCGGCGTCGCCGGCCTCGAAGAACTCCTCCGCTTCCACCGCCTCGCCGCCTCCGGCCGCCACGATCGGCGCGCCGGACATGAAGTGCTCCATGATGGCGCCGAGGATCGCGGGCTTGAGCTGCGGCCAGTCGCCGGTCGACTTGGTCACGGTGATGAAGTCCGAGCCGAAGAACACGCCGCCGACGCCCTGGATGTCGAACAGCTTTTCGGCGAGCGGGGACTTCACGGCCTCGTCCCGGTCGAGCATTTCCAGCGTCCCGTCGCCCAGCACGGTGCGGCCGGGCAGGAACTTCAGGGTCGCGGGATTGGGGGTGGCTTCGGTCTGGATGAACATGGGTTTCTCCGGGCGCCCGGTTGCGGGCGCTTCCCGTCAAATCACGGAATAGATGGGCCTTTGCGGCCACAACGTCAATGTGGCGGGCGCGTCACGACAGGGCGTCGAGGTCCTCGTCGCCCAGATGGGCGGGCACAATCGCCACCGGTATCGGGTAGCTGCCGGCGACCTTGCCGAGGCTCGCCACCAGCGGTCCGGGCCCGTCCTTGCCGGTGCCCGCCGCCAGCACCAGGATCGCGATGTCCTCGTCCTCGTCGATCAGCTTGAGGATCTGCTCGGAGGTGTCGCCGTCGCGGACGACGCGCTCGGGCGTGATCCCGGCGACGCCGTTGGCGCGCGCCGCGAACTCGTCGAGCTTCTGGTTCGCGGCTTCGTGCGCCTCGGCCTTCATGATGTCGGCGACGCCGAGCCACTGCTGGTGGCGGTCATGCGGCTCGATCACGAGCAGCATCATGACGCTCGCACCGGTGCGCGCCGCGCGCCGGCTCGCGTAATAGACCGCGCGATCGCACTCCGGCGATTCATCGATGACAATGAGGAACTTGGGCTTGTGCCCAGCCTCGTAGCTGCGGCGCTTAAGGCTCATAAGCCCTCCGGGTTCCGCCCGACTCCGGTCGTCGCATGGCCCAATGCTGGCATGACCGGCCGGGGAGCGACAAGCGCGCCCGTGCCCGATTTGATGGCATGGGCCACCGGATCAGCGCCGCACGAACCCTACGATGTCCTTGACGGCGTTCATGGTTTCGTCGGCGATGGCCTCGGCCCGCCCTGCCCCATCGGCAAGCACGGAATCGATATAGGCCGGGTCCTGCACCAGCCGTTTCATCTCGGCGGCGACCGGCAAAAGCTTCGCGACCGCCAGGTCCGCAAGCGCGGTCTTGAACGTCGAGAACTGCCCGCCGCCGAACTGCTTCAACACCTCGCCCTTCGATGTGTCGGCGAGCCCCGCGTAGATGCCGACGAGATTGTCCGCCTCGGGACGTGGGTCGAGCCCCGCCTCCTCGCTCGGCAACGGCTCAGGATCGGTCTTCGCGCGGCGGATCTTCTGCGCGATCGTGTCGGCATCATCGGTCATGTTGATGCGCGAATTGTCGGAGGCATCCGACTTCGACATCTTCTTGGTGCCGTCGCGCAGGCTCATCACGCGCGTCGCCGGTCCCTGGATCACCGGCTCGGTCAGCGGGAAGAACGCGTCACCGAAGCCGCGCGCCGCAATCCACTTGCCGAAGTCGTTGTTGAACTTCTGCGCGATGTCGCGGCACAGCTCGAGATGCTGCTTCTGGTCCTCGCCGACCGGCACGTGGGTCGCGCGATAGACCAGAATGTCGGCAGCCATCAGCGCCGGATAGGCGAACAGCCCGACCGAAGCGTTCTCGCGATCCTTGCCGGCCTTCTCCTTGAACTGCGTCATGCGTCCGAGCCAGCCCATGCGGGCGACGCAATTGAACACCCAGGCAAGCTCGGCGTGCGCATGCACCTGGCTCTGATTGAAGACGATGTGCTTCTTCGGATCGATGCCGGACGCGATGAACGCGGCCGCCACCTGGCGGACGCTTTCGCGCAGCACATCCGGACCGCCCCACACGTCGACCGGCACCGTGATGGCGTGCAGATCGACGACGCAATAGATGCAGTCGAACTGCTCCTGCAGCGCGACGAATTTCTTGATCGCGCCGAGATAGTTGCCGAGGTGCGCTTTTCCGGTCGGCTGCATCCCGGAAAACACGCGCTGTTGGAACGCCATGGGGTGCTCTCTCTTTGCGGCGCGTCCCATGCCACGCCGGGGCCGCAGGGTGCAAGAGTAGCGGTGGGCAGCGCGTTCCGGTTGCCCGGCAGGGATCGGCCGCTATAGTGCGCGCCGCCGCCTCCCCCTCACCTTTCAGGAATGATTTGAATGCCAGCCACGCAATACGATGTCCTTGGCATCGGCAACGCCATCGTCGACGTGATCGCGCGCGCCGAGGACGATTTCCTGATCAAGCACGGGATGAACAAGGGCAGCATGGCGCTGATCGACGAGCCGCGCGCCGAGGCGATCTACGCCTCGATGGGGCCCTCGACGCAGATTTCCGGCGGCTCGGCGGCGAACACCATCGCGGGCGTCGCAAGCTTCGGCGCGCGCGGCGCGTTCGTCGGCAAGGTGAAGGACGACACGCTCGGCAAGGCGTTCGCGCACGACATCCGCGCGACCGGCGTCGGCTTCGACACACCGCTCGCCAAGGACGGTCCATCGACCGCGCGCTGCTACGTGCTGGTGACGCCGGACGGCGAGCGCACGATGAATACCTATCTCGGCGCCGCGCAGAACCTTTCGTCCGCCGATCTCAACGAAGCGCAGATCGCATCCGCCGGCATCATCTATCTGGAAGGTTATCTGTGGGACCCGCCGCGCGCGAAGGATGCATTCCGCAAAGCCGCCGAGATCGCGCACCGCGCCGAGCGCGTCGTCGCGCTGACATTGTCGGACGCCTTCTGCGTCGACCGTTATCGCGACGAGTTTCTCAACCTGATGCGCACCGGCGCGGTCGACCTGATCTTCGCGAACGAAGGCGAACTGAAAAGCCTCTACCAGACCTCGGATTTCGACAGCGCGGTCACGGCGCTGCGCAACGACGTGAAGCTCGCCGCCGTGACGCGCAGCGAGAAGGGCTGCATCATTGTATCGCGCGAGAGCAACGAGGCGGTCGCGGCGGCGCCGATCGGCAAGTTCGTCGATGCGACCGGCGCGGGCGACCTGTTCGCGGCGGGATTCATGGTCGGGCTTGCGCGCGGACAGGATCACCGGACCGCCGCGCGGCTCGGCGCGCTCGCGGCCGCGGAGGTGATCCAGCATCTCGGCGCGCGGCCCGAGACCTCGCTCAAGGCTCTCGCGCAGGACAACGGGCTCACCATATGAGGGCTTGCCCCCTCGCGTAACGAAAGCTCCCGATGCAGCCGCTGAAAGTCACCGTCGTGCCGGTCACGCCGATCCAGCAGAATTGCTCGATCGTCGCGTGCACGGCCACCAATCGCGCCGTGATCGTCGATCCGGGCGGCGACATCGCGAACATCCGCAAGGCGATCGACGAGATGCGGGTGACGCCCGAGCGGATATGGCTGACGCACGGACACTTCGATCATGCGGGCGGCGCGGCCGAGCTTGCCGAGGTGCTCGCGATCCCGATCGAAGGACCGGATGAGCGCGACGCCTTCCTGCTCTCCAATCTTGAAACCAGCGGCGCGCGCTTCGGCATCACGGATGCGCGCAACGTCAAGCCGGACCGCTGGCTGATCGAGGGCGAAACGGTCAGCGTCGGCGACCTCACGTTCAACGTGCTGCATGTGCCCGGCCATACGCCCGGCCATCTGGTATTCGTGAACATGCCGTCGCGTTTCGCGCTGGTCGGCGACACGCTGTTCCAGAACTCGGTCGGACGCACGGACTTCGCCTACGGCGATCCCGACCTGCTCATCGCCGGCATCAAGGGCAAGCTGCTGCCGCTCGGCGACGACATGACGGTGCTGCCCGGCCACGGTCCGGCCACGACGATCGGACGTGAGCGCCAGGGCAACGGTTACCTGCAATAACGGCGGAAAATGCCGCGCCAGTAACCAGTTAATAACCAAATGATGGTTACCGATGGGTGAATTTCCATCGGAGCCCATCATGGCTGACGAGACCCCGAAGTCCGACCAGATCCCGATCCTGACGGACGCGCCGTCGATTGCCGCCGGCGATCAGCCCCTGGACGCCGAGGCTGCGGCCGCGCCGAAGATCGAAGCCACGGCCGGCGCGGAGAAGATCGAACCGGCCCTCGAGGCGGCGACCTTGCCGCCGGCTGGCCGGCTGCCCGAATCCACCGCCATCGTTCCGTTTCGCCGGCCCGAGGCGAAGCAGGAGCCGAAGGCCGAGCCGGCCGCGGCACCGCAGGGGCGCAACACGCGCTTCGCGCTGCTGGCCGCAAGCGTCGCGATTGCGGCGAGCCTCGGCGCAATCGGCGGCTCGCTCGGCGTCGCCAAATTCGGTCCGATGCTCGCGCCGCCGCCCGCGCCGGTGATCGCCGCACACCCGCCGAAGGAAAACGTCGCCGAGGAAATGAAGGCGTTGAAGGACACGGTGACGCAGCTGCGCACCGCGACCCGCACGCTCAGCGAGAATCTCGCTTCGCTCAAGACAAGCGTGACCACCTCGAACACCACGCAGAATGTGCAGATCGGCAAGATCGCCGAGACGCTCGAACGCGTCGAGAAGGGCCAATCGGAGCAGCGCAAGACGGCCGCCGCCGCGAACACGAACGCGCATGCGGCCGCTGACATCACCGGTTCAATCGCGAAGCCCGCACCGGCGCAGCAGCCGAATGCGGCGGTGAAGGACTCCATCCTGCAGGGCTGGGTGCTGCGCCGCGTCCTGGACGGCGCCGCGCTGATCGAAAGCCGCGACGGCATCATCGAGGTCGAGCCGGGCGATGTCGCGCCGGGGCTCGGACGCATCGAAGCCATCAAGCGCCAGGACGGCCGCTGGGTCGTGCTGACGGCGCGCGGTCTTGTGGTCGGGCGCTGACCATGATCCTCCGCATCAGAAAAACCGATAGCTGGTGGCTGCTGCTGAAGTTGCCGCTCCGGCTGGCGCTCGTCGCCGCGCTCGCCATCGGGGCATGGACCTTGCTGAGCCCGCTCGGCGCCGGGATCCTGGACCGTAACAGCAAGCCGGCGGCCGCAGCCCTCCCAGACCAGGCGCGCATTGCGTCGCTCGAACAGAGCGTCGGTACGATCAGCCGCGACATCGATGTCGTCTCGGAACGCGTCCGCGTGTCGATGCAGCAGGCCGAGCAGGCGAATCTGGAGCATCGCAAGCAAGTGAGTGCAGAGATCGCGGCGCTCAAGGAACGCTTCGACGCGCAGGCCGGCCGCGCCGGTGCCGCTCAGGCCAGGGGCGCGAGCACCGAGATCAAGGAAATGCGCGCCTCGCTCACCGACCTTACGGCCGCTCACGGCGGCGCGGTCGCGGCGATCACCCAGCGGCTCGACCGCATCGAGGCAACGGTCGGACGGCCGACTAATGTGGCGCGGGTATCGGCCGAGCCGGTCACCCGGCGGGTGGCGCGCAAGGTCCACAGCAAGCCGAAGAAAAGGATCGTTCGCGTGGCTGCCAAGCGTTCGGATCGCATGACGCAGGAGGACGCGCCTTTCCGGGAGCCGAAGCCGCTGATCGACTTCACTCCGATCGGCCAGCAACGGGCGAATTCCTCAGCCTCAACTGGATGAAGAAATAGCGTTCTTTCCCCAGCTGCGACGTTCTGGCCCTCGCCTGTGCGGCGAGGGCTTTTTGTTCTATGCATGAGGCTGCCGGCTGATTTTTTCGGGAGCCGCCGATGCGCCTTGCCTCGTTGCTGCTGTCGCTTGCGTTTGGCCTTGTGCCTCTGAGCGCGCTGGCGCAAGGCGCCGCGCCGACAAAACCCGAAATGATGGAGTCCTGCCCCGGCCTCGTCGCGCAGGACCGCCCGCCGTTCATGCGCGCCGCGATGCGCCTCGCCGCGCTGAAGGAAGGCGAGGTGCGCATCAACTACATCGGCCACTCCACCTTCCTGATCGAGAGCCCGAAGCTCGTGCGCATCGCGACCGACTACAACGACTACGTCAAGCCGCCGATGCTGCCCGACATCGTGACGATGAACCGGGCGCACTCGACGCATTACACCGACCGGCCCGAGCCCGGCATCAAGTTCGTGCTGCGCGGCTGGCGCGAGGATGGCAAGCCGACCGATCACGACGTCAATTTCCAGGACGTGCGCGTGCGCTCGGTCGCGACCAACATCCGCGATTACTACGGCGGCAGCGGGCCGTCGCGGCACGGCAATTCGATCTTCATCTTCGAGGTCGCGAACCTGTGCATCGCGCATCTCGGCCACCTGCATCACACGCTGAACCAGCAGCAGTTGAACGAGATCGGCCGCGTCGACGTGGTGCTGGTGCCGATCGACGGCGGCGCGACGCTCGACCTCGAGGGCATGATCGAGGTGCTCACCGCGCTCAGGGCGCCGCTGATGATCCCGATGCACTTCTTCTCCACCTACACGCTCGCCCGCTTCACCGAGCGCATCAGCAAGGACTGGGACGTCGAGCGCGCCGACGTGCCCTCGGTCGTCGTCTCGAAGCACACCCTGCCGGCGAAGCCGAAACTCCTCGTTTTGCCCGGACGCGCCTTTTGAGCGGCGCATGAACTTTTCCGAAAACCGATTCCCACTTCGGGTTCATGCGCTGATGCCCGACATCTCGCATCGCCAGATCGCGGCGAACGGGATCGAGATGCATGTGGCGGAATGCGGCGCGGGCCCGCCGGTGCTGCTGTGCCACGGCTGGCCGGAGCTCTGGTATTCGTGGCGGCACCAAATGAAAGCGCTAGCCAGCGCGGGTTTCCGTGCAGTCGCGCCCGACATGCGCGGCTTCGGGCGCACCTCCACGCCGGACGATGTCGCCGCCTACACGATCTTCCACAACGTCGGCGACATGGTCGCGCTCGTGGCCGCGCTCGGAGAAAAGCGCGCCGCCATCGTCGGCCATGACTGGGGCGCGCCGGTCGCCTGGCACGCGGCGCTGCTGCGCCCAGATCTCTTTCCTGTCGTCGCGGCGATGAGCGTGCCGCATCGCAGGCGCGGCCCCGCGCCGCCGCTCGACATGCTGCGCAAAGCCGGCAAGGGCGATTACTACTGGCTCTATTTCCACGAGCAGGCCGCCGAGGAGGAATTCGCCCGCGATGCGGCGTTCACGCTGCGGCGCTTGTTTCACATCGGGTTCGGCGAGACGCCGCGCGCCGAGCGGATGAGCCTCTACGTCGATCGCCAGAAGGGCTTCCTCGGAGAGCGGCGCGATCCAGTGCCACTGCCGCCGTGGCTGACCGAAGCCGACATCGACGTGTTCGCCGCCGAATACGCCCGCACCGGATTTCGCGGCGGGCTCAACTGGTATCGCAACATTGACCGCAACTGGGCGCTCACCGCGCCGTGGCAGGACGCCGTGATCGCGCAGCCCGCGCTGTTCATTGCCGGCACGCACGACGCGGTAATCACCGGCGCGATGGGGCAGCGTGCGCTCGACGAGCTGGAGAACGTCGTGCCGAACCTCAAGCGCACGGTGCTGATCGACGGCGCGGGCCACTGGATCCAGCAGGAGCGCCCCGACGAGGTGAACGCCGCGCTGATCGGATTCCTGCGCGCAGCATCTTGCCTCGCTCTCCTGAATTCGCGACGCTGCGCGTCCCGCTCGAAGAAAAATCCGGAGAAACGCTCATGCCCTTCGCCACCAGCCGCGACAATGTGCGCCTGCACTACGAGGAGGCGGGCAGCGGCATTCCCCTGTTGTTCGTGCACGAGTTCGCCGGCGACTGGCGCGCGTGGGAGCCGCAAATGCGCTATTTCTCGCGGCGCTATCGCTGCATCACGTTCTCGTTCCGCGGCTATCACCCCTCCGACGTGCCGCCCGATCCGTCGTCATACGGCTACGAGCGTTTCCGCGATGACGCGATCGCGGTGCTGGATCATCTCAAGATCGAGAAGGCGCACATCTGCGGCCTCTCGATGGGCGGCTATGCGACACTCGCCGTCGGCATCAAGTATCCGCAGCGCGCACTCTCGCTTGCGCTGTGCGGAACCGGCTCGGGCTCGGAGCGCTGGCTGACCGACGAATTCCGCAAGGCCGCCGAGGCGACCGCGAAGGAATACGACACGGTCGGATCGGACGGCGTCGCGAAGACCTACGGCATGGGCCCGGCGCGCGTTCCGTTCGAGGTGAAGGACCCGCGCGGCTACAAGGAGTTCTACGACCAGTTCGCGAGCCACTCGGCGAAGGGCGCCGCCAACACGCTGCGCGGCTATCAGATCAACCGGCCATCGATCTACGACTTCGAGGCTGACATCCGGAAGATCGCGCTGCCGACGCTGATCGTCACCGGCGACGAGGACGATCCGTGCATCGAGCCGAGCATCTATCTCAAGAAGAACATCCCGGCGTCCGGCCTCGCGGTGTTCCCGAAGAGCGGTCACACGGTGAACATCGAGGAGCCGGCGCTGTTCAACCAGACGCTCGGGGATTTCCTCGCGCTGGTCGATGCGGGCCGCTGGGGAAAGCGCGATCCGCGCTCGATCCGGGCGGAGAAGAAGTAGCGGCGCGCGCTCCGCTGGGCAGGAGGCGTTCGCGCGCGGGGGTAGCCCGCTGATTTGTTTGGTGTTATCGGCACTCGCGCCAGCCTGACAATTCATCCCGGAGACAGGTGCCCGCTTTGCGTATCTTGGCGATCCATGCCGGCATGCACGACTCGTCTGCCGCCGCGTTCGACGACTACGAGATGGTCGCGGCGGTGTCCGAAGAGCGCATGACGCGCGTGAAGGGCTCGGGCGAGTCGGTGCCGTGGCTCTCGGTCGACGAGGTGCTGCGCATCGCGGGCTGGCGGCGCAACGATGTCGATGCGATCGCGACGACGCGCGGCTGGTTTCCGACGCACGACTACAAATTCTCGCTGCCGCGCGAGCTTTGGTACACGGCGCAGCGCTGGCGAGGACGCGAGCGAACGCACCGCGAGCTTGCGGTGCTGAGTCACCGGTTCGGCGTCACCGACACGCACCAGCTTTTCCGCGCCGATCGTTTCCTGAAGGACAATTCGTTCCGGCCGGACACGCAGATCTATTTCGCGAACCATCACGCGAGCCACGCGCTCGCCGCACTGTTCTATACCGACTGGGACGACGCGCTCGTCTATACGTCCGACGGCATCGGCGACAATGTCAGCTACTCGATGCGGGGCCTGCGGAACGGCACGCTCGAATGCCATTACGGCGACGACCGCTGGCTGACCAAGACGCTGAAGGAGACCGGCCTCGCGAGCGCCTACGGCTACGCGACGGTCGCGTGCGGTTTCCGCATGCTGCGCCATGAGGGCAAGCTCACCGGGCTTGCCGCCTACGGCGAGCCGAAGCTCGCGGGCGAGATGGCGGCGCAGTTCCGCTTCGACAACGACAGCGGCCTGATCGAGACGGATTTCGCGAACTGGTCCGCGATGCGCGAGAAATTTCTCGCGATCTGCAAGGGGCACGACCGCGAGACCATCGCGGCCTCGATCCAGAAGGTCGCCGAAGATTTCACGCTGCAATCGGTCAAGTGGTGGCTCGGGCGCACCGGCGCGCGCCGGCTTGCGCTGGCGGGCGGCCTGTTCGCGAACGTGCGGCTCAACCGGCTGCTCGCCGAGTCGCTGCCGCTCGACGAGGTGTTCGTGTTTCCCGCGATGGGCGACGAGGGCCTCTCGGTCGGCGCGGCGCTGACGTTCCTGCATGCGCGCGACGGCACCGCGACCTGGCTGCGCCACCGCCGCCGGCTCGACACCATGTATCTCGGGCAGGACTTCGACGGCCGCATCGACGACACGCTCGCCGCCGCCGGCATGCGCCGCATCGCCGGGCGGCCCGCCGAGACCGCGGTCGATCTCATCCGCGGCGGCAAGGCGGGCGCGATCTATACCGGGCGCATGGAGTTCGGCCCGCGCGCGCTCGGCGCCCGCTCGATCATCGCAAGCCCGCACGATCACGCGATCAACGACCTGCTCAACAAGCGGCTCGACCGCTCCGAGTTCATGCCGTTCGCGCCCTTCGTGCTGGAGGAAGACGCCGCGCGCGTGTTCGAGATCACCGACGTGAACCGCTACGCGGCGCGCTTCATGACCATCACGTGCGGCGTGCGCCCCGAATGGCGCGCGCGTATCCCGGCCGTGGTGCATGTCGACGGCACGGCGCGCCCGCAGATCGTGCGCGATCAAGACAATCCGCTGTTCGCCGCGATCCTGCGCCGCTTCCGCGACCAGTCCGGCCTGCCGGTGCTCATCAACACGAGCTTCAACGTGCACGAGGAGCCGATCGTCAACCGGCCGGAGGAATGCCTGCAGGCGCTGAGCGACGGGCGGGTGGATTTCGTCGTGACGCAGCAGGCGGTCTACGTCAAAGCGTGAGCGCGCGGCGCTATTTCTGACACACCGGACAGAAGAACGTCGAGCGCGTGCCCTGCACGATGCGCTTGATGGTGCCCTTGCACCGCGGCGTCGGTGCATTTCGTTCCGGCGCGGTCGTAGACGCGGAACGCGTGCTGGAAATTGCCGAGATCGCCGTCGGTCTGGCGGTGATCGCGCAGCGACGAGCCGCCGGCGCGGATCGCATCGTTCAGCACCGCCTTGATGGCGTCCACGAGCGCGTCCGCGCGCGGCGTGGTGCCGCCGCCGCGCGTCGCGATGGTCGAGGCCTGGCGCTTGGGCGAAAGGTGCGCGCGGTGCAGCGCCTCGCACACATAGATGTTGCCGAGGCCCGCCACGACCTTCTGATCGGACAGCGCCGCCTTCAGCGAGGTCTTCTTGCCCGCACAGGCCTCCGCCAGCATCGCGCCGTCGAACGCATTGCCGAGCGGCTCGGGGCCAAGCGCCTCCATCATCGGATGCTGGTTCAGCTCCTCGCGCGCGATCAGCTTCATGTAGCCGAAGCGGCGCGGATCGTTGAACGTCACGATCGCGCCGTTCGACATGTGGAACACCACATGGTCGTGCGCCGAAAGCTTGCCGCGCGCGTGATGGAATTTTCCCGGACCCCGCTCGTCGCTGCCGTGCAGCACGCGGAACGAGCCCGACATGCCGAGGTGCATCATCAGCACCTCGCCCGACGACAGGTCCGCCAGCAGATACTTCGCGCGCCGGCCCAAGCCCCTCGACGCTCGCGCCTTCGAGCCGCTTGTTGAAATTCTGCGGGAACGGAAAGCGCAGATCCGGCCGGCGCTGCTCGACGCGCACGAAGCGCGCGCCCTCCATCACGGGCTGCAGGCCGCGGCGGACGGTTTCGACTTCGGGAAGTTCGGGCATCCGCTCACGCGGCCGCGTCTGCGGTCCGCTCTCCAAAAGTGATGCGATTGTTGAAGGGGTCGGTCACGGTCAGCTCGGTCATGCCCCACTCCTGCTCCTGCAGGCCGGGGCGGTTGTGACGGTATTTCTTGTCGTTCAGTTCGCGATGCAAGGCCTTCACGCCGGTCGTGTACACATAGGCGACCGAACCGGGCGTGCCGTCGCCGTGATGTTCGCTCAGATTGATCGCCAGATTGCCGCGCGAAACCTGCATGAAGACCGGGGCGTCCGGATCGAAGCGATGCTCCCACTCGACCTTGAAGCCGAGAAAATCGAGATAGAACTCGCGCGCCTTCTCCAGCGAGAAGATGCGGAAAACCGGGATGGCGCGCTGGAATTCAATCGCCACGGCGAACCTCCTTAACCACTTGCCTACCCCATGACCCCGGCGCGGCGGCCTTTGTAGCGTCGCCACGGCCCACGCGCTATGTATGTCGCATGCGCGACGAAACCCACTTCGGCTACCGGCAGGTGCCGCTTGGCGACAAGCAGGCGCTGGTCGACGACGTGTTCCACAAGGTCGCGCGCCGCTACGACCTGATGAACGACCTGATGTCCGCCGGGCTGCATCGCGCCTGGAAGGACGCGCTGGTCACGGCGATCAATCCGCCCAAATCGGACCTCGGTTTCGCGCTGCTCGATGTCGCCGGCGGCACCGGCGACGTGTCGTTCCGCACGATCCGGGCGGGCGGCGCGGGAACGCGCGCGACGGTCGCCGACATCAACGCCGAGATGCTCGCGGTCGGGCGCGAGCGCGCCTACGCGCAAGGCCTCGACGACGCCGTGACGTTCGTCGATGCCAATGCCGAAAGCCTGCCGTTTCCCGACAAGAGCTTCGACGCGGTGTCGATCGCGTTCGGCATCCGCAACGTGCCGCGCATCGATGTGGCGCTGTCCGAGATGCATCGCGCGCTGCGGCTCGGCGGGCGCTTCCTGTGTCTTGAATTCTCCAACGTCGACGTGCCGGGGCTCGACGCGCTCTACGAGCTCTATTCGTTCAACCTCGTGCCGGCGATCGGCCGCGCGGTCGTGGGCGATGCCGAGCCCTATCGCTATCTCGTCGAGTCGATCCGCCGCTTTCCGCGCCCGAATGCCTTCGCCGACATGATGCGCGCGGCGGGTTTCGCGCGCGTGTCGCACCGGCTGATGAGCGGCGGCATCGTGGCGCTGCATTCCGGCTGGCGCTTGTGATCTCTGCGATCGGCCATCTGTTCCGTCTCGCGCGCGGGGGCTTCGTGTTCGCGCGCGAGGGCGTGCTCGGCCTTGCCGATCCGGCGCAACTGCCCGCGCCTGCGCGGCTTGGATTGCGCATCGCGCGGCTGATCGAGCGGCCGACCGCCGAAGGTGCGTCGGTCAGGCTTTCGGCGGCGCTGACGCGGCTCGGGCCGACCTACGTGAAGCTCGGCCAGTTCCTCGCGACGCGCCCGGATGTCGTCGGACCGGCGCTCGCGCGCGATCTCGAGTCGCTGCAGGACCGCATGGCGCCGTTCCCGCAAGGCGAGGCCGAAGCCGCGGTCGCGGCCGCGCTCGGCAAGCCGCTGCGCGATGCCTTCAAGTCGTTCGGCCCCGCCGTCGCGGCCGCGTCGATCGCGCAGGTGCATCGTGCCGAAGTCGCCGAAGGTCCCGTCGCCGTGAAGGTGCTGCGGCCCGGCATCGAACGGCGCTTCAGGTCCGATCTCGACACGCTCTACTTCGCGGCGCGCACCGCCGAGCGCCATTCGGCCGAAGCGCGGCGGCTGCGCATGATCGAGGTGGTCGACACGCTCGCGCGCTCCATGACGATCGAGATGGATCTGCGGCTGGAGGCCGCCGCCATCGCGGAGATGCGCGACAACGTGAAGGACGATCCGGATTTCCGCGTGCCGGCGGTCGACTGGGAGCGCACGGCGCGCGGCGTGCTCACGCTCGAATGGATCGACGGCACGGCCTTGACCAATCGCGCGGCGCTGGACGCGCGCGGGCTCGACCTGCCGGCGCTCGGGCGCGCGCTGATGCAGGCGTTCCTGCGCCACGCGCTGCGCGACGGCTTCTTCCACGCCGACATGCATCCGGGAAACCTGTTCCTCGACAGCGAGGGCCGCATCGTCGCGGTCGACTTCGGCATCATGGGCCGCCTGTCGCCCAAGGAACGCCGCTTCCTCGCCGAGATCCTCTACGGCTTCATCACGCGCAACTATCACCGCACCGCGGAGGTGCATTTCGAGGCCGGCTACGTGCCGCCGCACCATTCGGTCGAAAGCTTCGCGCAGGCGATCCGCGCGATCGGCGAGCCGATCCACAACAAGTCCGCATCCGAAATCTCGATGGCGAAGCTGCTCACGCTGCTGTTCGAGGTGACCGGCCTGTTCGACATGAAGACGCGGCCCGAACTGCTGATGCTGCAGAAGACCATGGTGGTGGTCGAGGGCGTGGCGCGCTCGTTCGATCCAAACCTCGACATGTGGGCGACCGCCGAACCCGTGGTGCGCGAATGGGTCGAGCGCCATCTCGGGCCCGCGGGGCGGCTTGAGGATGTCGCGCAGGGCGCGGGCGAGGTCGGAAAATTCCTCGGCGGCGTGCCGTCGCTGCTCGGCCGCGCCGCGACGCTTGCGGACCAGATCGACGCGGCGACGCGCGACGGCCTGGTGCTGGCGCCCGAAACCGTCGCGGCCATCGGCGAGGCGGAGGCGCGACGCAGCCGATGGACCAGCGTGGCGCTCTGGGTGATCGCCGGGCTGCTGGCGGTGGTGATCTGGAAGATGGTTTGATTGCGTTGATTGCAATGCAATCATGAGCTAGGGTGCCCGCATGGGCTCCCTGACGGTCCGCAACCTCTCCGAGGACGTGAAGAAGCGGCTGCGCCTGCGCGCTGCCGCCAATGGCCGCTCGATGGAGGAGGAGGTTCGCCTCCTGCTGGCAGAGGGCGCGTCCGATGCGCCTCGCTGGCGCGCCGGCGGGCGGAGCGAGACCCGCGAGGGCTCCCGCGCGATCCGCGCGTACCGATGCCGGAGCACGGCGCGTGCTGCTCGTCATCTCCGGCGGCATCGCGGCCTACAAGTCGCTCGACCTGATCCGCCGCCTGCGCGAGCGCGGGCATCGCGGTGCGCGTCGTGATGACCAAGGCCGCGCAGGAATTCGTCACGCCGCTCTCGGTCGGTGCGATCGCCGGCGAACAGCCGTTCACCGGGCTGTTCGATCCGAGTGAGTTCGACGTCGGCCATATTCGGCTGGCGCGCGATGCCGACCTCATCGTAGTCGCGCCCGCGACCGCAGACCTCATGGCGAAAATGGCGAACGGCCACGCCGACGATCTCGCGACCGCCGTGCTGCTGGCAACCGACCGGAAAATCCTGATCGCGCCTGCCATGAACCCGCGCATGTGGACGAACAAGGCAACGCAGCGAAATCTCAAAGCACTCATCGCCGACGGCGTCGCGACCGTCGGCCCGAACGCGGGCGAGATGGCGGAGAGCGGCGAGTCCGGCACCGGCCGCATGGCCGAGCCGATGGAGATCGTCGCGGCGATCGAGAATCTGCTGGCGGACCGCGCGGCGCAAGCACCGAAGACCGCGCGCTTGCGGGCAAACGCGTCGTCATCACGGCCGGCCCGACGCACGAGCCGATCGATCCGGTGCGCTACATCGCGAACCGCTCGTCGGGCAAACAGGGCTACGCGATTGCGCGCGCAGCTGCCGCCGCTGGCGCCAGCGTTACGCTCGTATCGGGCCCGGTGAGCCTGCCCGATCCGGATGGCGTGAAGACCGTGCGCGTGGAGAGCGCGCGCGAGATGGAGGCTGCCGTCGATGGCGGCGCTGCCGGCCGACGTCGGGATCTTCGCCGCGGCCGTCGCGGACTGGCGCACGGCGGGCGAGGTCGTGCAGAAACTGAAGAAGGATGCGGGCGGCCCGCCGAAACTCGCGCTGATCGAGAACCCGGACATCCTGGCGACAGTCTCGAAGCTCAAGACCCAGCGGCCGAAGCTCGTGATCGGCTTCGCGGCCGAGACCGAGAAGGTCATCGACCACGCCAGGGCCAAGCTTGCGCGCAAGGGCTGCGACTGGATCGTGGCGAACGACGTGTCGGCCGAAGGCGGCGCGATGGGCGGCGACGACAACGCGGTGCATCTCATCACGGCATCGGGCGTCGAGTCGTGGCCCTCGCAATCGAAGGACGGCGTCGCCAGACAACTCGTCGCGCGCATCGCCTACGCACCGGAGATCACATGAGCGACGTCGCGATCAACGTGATGCGACTGCCGCATGGCGCAGACCTGCCGCTGCCGTCGTATCAGAGCGAGGCCGCCGCAGGAGCTCGATCTTCTCGCCGCGGTTCCGGCCGACGCGCCGCTCACGATCGCGCCGGGAAGCTATGCCGCGGTGCCGACCGGCATCGCCATCGCGCTCCCCGCCGGCACTGAAGCGCAGGTGCGGCCGCGATCCGGGTTGGCGCGCAGCCACGGCGTCACGGTGCTGAATTCGCCCGGCACGGTCGACGCGGACTATCGCGGCGAAATCCAGGTGCTGCTGATCAACCACGGCAGCGTGCCGTTCGCCGTCACGCGTGGCATGCGCATTGCGCAACTGGTTGTTGCTACGGTCGCGCGCGCGCGACTCACCGAAGTCGCCACGCTCGACACAACACAACGCGGAGTTGGTGGATTTGGCTCGACGGGATTGAGCAAGGCTTGACTTGCGGCAAGACACTTAACTTGTTTAGTATCATTTTACCGACCTGGTTTTCCCGCCAATGTCTCTCCTGCCCCGCAAGGGTTTGCTTGCCATCGCCGCCGTCGTGGACGTCGCGCTCAACGGGCGCGAGCGGCCGGTTTCGTCGCGCAAGCTTGCCGCACGCCACAACCTGCCGCCGCGCCATCTCGAGCCGGTGCTGCAGGCGCTGGTGCACGAGGGCATCTTCCACGGTGTACGCGGGCCGCGCGGCGGCTACGAGCTTGCGCGCGACCGCAAGCGCATCACTGTCGCCGACATCCTGCGGGCGGCCGGCACCGTCGAGGACGGCGAGGACGACATGCCGCGCTCGCGCGTGCTGGACGAGGTCGTGCTCCCGACGATCGCGGACGCCGAGAAGGCCTTTTCGGCAGCGCTCGGGCGGCTCAACCTCGAAGACATGACCAAACGCGCGGAATCGCTGCGCGAGCGCGGCTAAGCAAAAGTTCACGGCTGTGGACAGCGGGGAAACCCCACCGTAGCGGCGGCCCCAAGCGATTCCCCGTCTTGAGGAATTTCGCGCTCCGCGGCGCGGCGCACCGCCGCACGTTCACGGTCTGGACTCTTACGGCCTGACTCCCCTTGGGGGTAAAGTCATTCGATTCGCGGACGCCGTGGCGGACGGCGCTTGCGATTCGTCGAAATGCCCGTGCCGTGTCCCGGCCGGGATTGCTGCCGCGCAGGGGCACGGAATGCCGGACACGATCCGGAAACGGTGCGGTCAAAAAACGCATCCGTTGCGCGAGGGATTCGCAACCACCGGCGCGATCGCGATGCTCACCCTGCTGCCGCAGGTAGCGCACGCGCAGGGCGAGCCGCATCCGACACTCCCCACCGTTGCGGTCTATCTCGACGCGATCACGTCGCTCGAAGGACATGAGTTCGCCGCGCTGACGCTCACGCTCGGCGTCATCCTGTTCGCCGTCGCGACGGCTATCGCGCTGCTGCGCGCGCGCAAGAGCGCCGCCGAGAAGCTCAACGCCCGGCAATCCGAGATCAACGAACTGCGCGAGGAACGTGACCGCGCGAACGCGCTGCTGCTCTCCGAGCCGCAGGTGATCGTGGTGTGGCCGGCCGGCGCGGACGCGCCCGAGATCACCGGCGACGTATCGTTCATCATGCGCACGGCCCTGCCACGACGGGTGCTCGCGTTTGGAAGCTGGCTCGCGCCGGACGACGCGCACGCGATGGAGGACGCGGTCGATGTGCTGCGCGAGGAGGGCAAGGCTTTTTCGCTTTCGCTCGCGACGCTGCAGCAGCGCCATGTCGCGGTCGAAGGGCGTGCGATCGGCGGCCGCGCGGTGCTGCGCATCAAGGACCTGACCGGCACCAGGAGCGAACTCGCCGCGCTCACCGCAGATCACCAGCGCGTGCTGCGCGATATCGAGACGGTCGGCCGCCTGCTCGAAACGCTCCCCGCGCCGGTCTGGTCGCGCGACGCCACCGGCCGGCTCACCTGGGTCAATGCCGCCTACGCGCACGCCGTCGAAGCGCGCGACGGCTCGGATGCGATCGCGCGCAATCTCGAACTGCTCGATGCGGCGGCGCGCGGCGGCGCGGAAGGCCGGCGTGCATCCGGTAAATTCTACGAGGCGCGCTTGCCGGTCATCATGGCGGGCACGCGCCGCTTCCTTCATGTCATCGACCGCCCATCGCCGGGCGGCAGCGCCGGCATCGGCATCGACGTCACCGAGGTCGAGGCGATGCGCGCCGAACTCGACCGCATGACCGAGGCGCATCGCCGCACGCTGGACCAGCTCTCGACCGGGGTTGCGATCTACTCGGCCGACCACCGCCTTGCGTTCTACAACACGGCATTCCGCACGCTGTGGGACCTCGATCCGGCGTTTCTCGATTCCGCGCCGTCGGATTCTGCCGTGCTGGATCGCCTGCGCACTGCGCGAAAGCTTCCCGAGCAGGCCGACTTCCGCAACTGGAAGGCCGATCTGCACGAGGCCTACCGTGCGCTGGAGCCCCGCGCGGTCGAGTGGTACCTGCCCGACGGTCGCACGCTGCGCGTCGTCACCACGCCGAACCCGGAGGGCGGCGTCACTTATCTGTTCGACGACGTGACCGAGCGGCTCAAGCTGGTGCGCCGCTACGAGGCGCTGATCGGAGTGCAGGGCGAAACGCTCGAAGCACTCGCCGAGGGCGTCGCGGTGTTCGGCAGCGACGGGCGGCTCGACCTGCACAATCCCGCGCTCGCGCGGTTGTGGAAGCTCAAGCCCGAGGCGCTCAACGGCAATGGCGCGCAGCCGCATATCGAGATGGTGATCGGCTGGTGTCGTCCGCTCTACGGCAACGACCCGTTCTGGACGCGCCTGCGTGGCGCGGTGACGACGCTGGAAAGCCGCGAGCCGGTTTCGCATCGGCTGGAGCGCACCGACGGCAGCGTGCTCGATTGCGTGACCGCGCCGCTGCCCGACGGCGCGACACTCGTGACGTTCCAGGACGTGACGGACTCGGTCAACGTCGAGCGCGCGCTGATCGAGCGCGCCGACGCGCTGCAGGATGCCGACCGCATCAAGAGCGCATTCGTGCAGCACGTCTCGTACGAGCTGCGCACGCCGCTCACCAACATCATCGGCTTCACGAACCTGCTGCTCGATCCCTCGATCGGGCCGACCATCGGGCCGATCACCGAGAAGCAGCGCGACTATCTCGACTCGATCGACAAGTCGTCGAGCGCATTGCTGGCGATCATCAACGATATCCTCGACCTCACTACGATAGACGCTGGCGCGATGTCGCTCGACCTCAAGGAAGTGGATATCCGCTCATCGGTCGATGCCGCGACGCTCGGCTTGCAGGACCGGATTGCCGAGAAGGCGATCCTGCTCGACGTGCGCGCCGCGGACGACATCGGCACCTTCGTGGCCGACGAACGGCGCGTGCGGCAGGTGCTGTTCAACCTGCTGTCCAACGCGATCAGCTTCTCGCCGGCGGACGAGGTCGTGCGCGTCCTTGTCGAGCGGCGCGAGGGCGCGGTGATCTTCAGCGTAACGGATCGCGGCCCCGGCATCCCGGAAGCGCTCGGCGAACGCGTCTTCGACCGCTTCGAGAGCCACGCGCTCGGCTCGGAACATCGCGGCGCGGGCCTCGGCCTTTCGATCGTGCGCTCCTTCGTCGAGCTGCATGGTGGTACGGTCAGGCTCGATTCGGCCGTGGGCCGCGGAACCACCGTCACCTGCATCTTCCCGCTGCAGCAGGCGCGGCAGGAGGCTGCGGCGGAGTAGCGCGCATGATCCCGAAACGCGAAACCCGGTCTTCGGGTAAGATCGTGCGCAAGAAAAGATAGCGATGCTCGCCGTTTCACCCGCCGCTTCCAGCATCTCCATCGCGCTAGCGAACGAGCTTGCGACGCGCCGACTCGCCGTCGATGTCGCGTCGATCCTCAAGGCAGGCGATATTGTCACGCTCTCGGGCGATCTCGGCGCGGGCAAGACCGCATTCGCGCGCGCGCTGATCCGGCATCTCGCCGAGGATGAGACGCTCGACGTGCCGAGCCCGACCTTCACGCTGGTGCAGACCTATGCGCTGCCGCGGTTCGGCGTGGTGCACGCCGACCTCTACCGGGTCGAGAGCACGAACGAGCTCGCCGAGCTTGGCCTCGAGGAGTCGTCCGAAGACGCCGTGGTGCTGCTCGAATGGCCAGACCGCGCCGCCGAAGCGCTTCCGGTCGATCGGCTCGATATCGCGTTCGCGCTCGCCGCGCATCTCGGGCTCAGCCATCGCACCGCCGAGATCACCGGCCACGGCACGTTTGCGGCGCGCATCGAGCGGCTGGTCGCGATCCGCCATTTCCTCGAACGCGAAGGCGTGGACGATGCGCCGCGCTTCCACATGCAGGGCGATGCCTCGACGCGCTCCTACGAGCGCCTGGCGCACGAGGACGGCAAACTCGTCCTGATGAATTCGCCGCGCCGTCCGGATGGGCCACCGGTGCGCGGCGGGCTTCCCTACAGCCAAATCGCGCATCTTGCCGAGGACGTGAAGCCCTTCGTCGCGATGGCGCGCGCCTTGCGCGAGCGCGGCCTTGCGGCACCGCATGTCTTCGCGGCCAACCTGGACGAAGGCCTATTGCTGCTCGAGGACCTCGGGTCCGAGGCGGTCGTGACGGGCGATCCACCGACGCCGGTCGAAGAACGCTATGCGGCGGCCGTGGACGTGCTGGTGGAAATCCACCGCGAACCCGCCAGCGAGGTCCTGCCGGTGACGCCGGGCGTCGTGTACCGGATGCCGCCTTACGACATCGACGCATTTCTGATCGAGGCCGAACTGCTGCTCGACTGGTACCTGCCGTACCGCGGCGCATCGCTTTCCGGCGCGGCGCGCGCCGAATTCACCGCGCTGTGGCGCGAGGCGCTGAGCACCGCTTATCAGGCGCCGCCGACCTGGGTGCTGCGTGATTATCATTCGCCGAACCTGCTCTGGCTTCCCGAACGCGAGGGCCTTGCGCGCGTCGGCCTGCTCGACTTCCAGGACGCCTTGCTGGGTCCCGCACCGTACGATCTCGTGTCGCTGCTGCAGGACGCCCGCGTCGACGTGCCCGACGCGATGGAGATCGCGCTGCTCGGCCGTTACGTGAAGGCGAGGCTCGGCGCCGATCCGACCTTCACGACGACCTCCTTCGTGGAGCTTTACGTCAAGCTCGGCGCGCAGCGCGCGACCAAGATTCTCGGCATTTTCGCCCGCCTCGACCGGCGCGACGGCAAGCCGCAATATCTGCGTCACATCCCGCGCATATGGCGCTATCTGCGCCGTGCATTGATTCATCCGGCGATGGGCGACTTGAAGAACTGGTACGACGGGCATGTGCCTTCACCGCAATAGAGAGACGCGATGACGATCGATCGCGCCATGGTGCTCGCGGCCGGGCTCGGCACGCGCATGCGGCCGCTTACCGATTTGCTCCCGAAGCCGCTGGTGCCGGTCGCCGGCAAGGCGCTGATCGATCACGTGCTCGACCGCCTCGCGGACGCGGGCGTGACGCAGGCGGTGGTCAACGTGCACCACAAGGCCGACGCGATCGAAGCGCATCTCAAAAGCCGCAAGCGGCCGAAGATCGTCATTTCGGACGAGCGCGGCGAACTGCTCGACACCGGCGGCGGCGTCGTCAAGGCGCTGAAGCTGCTCGGCAACGCGCCGTTCTTCCACGTCAACTCCGACACGATCTGGATCGAGGGCGTGACGCCGAACCTCGGACGGCTCGCCGCGATGTTCGATCCCGCGCAGATGGATGCCGTCGTGCTGCTTGCCGCGACCGCGACCAGCATCGGCTACGAAGGGCGCGGCGACTTCGCGATGGGGCCGGACGGCCGCCTGCGGCGGCGTGCCGAACGTGAGGTCGTGCCGTTCGTCTATGCGGGCGCCGCGATCCTTTCGCCCGCGATGTTCAAAGATGCGCCGAAAGGGGCTTTCTCGCTCAACCGGATGTTCGACCGCGCCATCGAGTCAGGCCGCCTGTTCGGCCTGCGGCTCGAAGGCACCTGGATGCACGTCGGCACGCCGGTCGCCATCCAGGCCGCCGAGACGGCAATATTGGCGAGCGTGGTCTAAATCCCTTCATCCCCGTGCATGCCATGCCTATAACGGCGGTATGCCCCTCGCCCGCGCGTCTTCACCATTCCGGCATCGGCGCCCTTCCTGCCGACGCTGGTCCATGCGCTGAAGAACGGCAAACTGGTCGAGGGCTTTCCCGCAAGCAGCGACCCGCTCGCGCTCGCGAACGCCACGCTGTTCCTGCCGACGCGGCGCGCCTGCGCGCTCGCGCGGGACGCCTTTCTGGATGGGATCGGCGTGGAAGCGTATGCTGCCGCGGTGCTGCCGCGCATCGTGCCGCTCGGCGACATCGACGAGGACGAGCTTGCGTTTGCGAGCGTCGCAAGCGGCGAACCGATGCTCGAAGTTCCGGAAGAACTCGGCGGGCTCGAGCGGCGTATGCGGCTCGCCGACCTGATCCTTCGCTGGATCGCGACGCCCGGCATGCGCACCGGCAGCGGCCAGCCGCTGGTCGCCAACACGCCGGCCTCCGCGCTGGCGCTCGCCGATGCGCTCGCGCGCCTGATCGACGACATGACGACGCGGCAGGTCGATTGGGCCAAGCTCGACAAACTGGTGCCGCGCGAACTCGACGAATACTGGCAGAAGACGCTCGCGTTCCTGCGCATCGCGCGCGAGTACTGGCCGGCCGAACTTGCCGCCGCAGACCGGATCGACCCGGCGGCGCGGCGCGACCGGCTGATCGAGGCCGAGCGCAAGCGGCTTGCCGACACACGACGGCCCGGTGATCGCCGCGGGCTCGACCGGCTCGATGCCGGCGACCGCGAAACTGCTCGACACGATCGCGAAGCTGCCGCACGGCGCGGTCGTGCTGCCGGGCCTCGACACCGATCTCGACGAGGCCGTCGTGGAAACTGATCGGCGGGATCAAGGATGGCGAGCGGCACGATCCGGCGCCCGCGTCCGGCCATCCGCAGTTCGCCATGCATGCGCTGCTGCGCCTGATCGGCATTGCGCGCGACGATGTGACGACGCTCGGCGCGAGCGGCGCGCGCGAGCAGCTGACATCCGAGGCGATGCGTCCCGCCGCCGCGACCGAGCGTTGGGCGGCAGCGCATCGACTACGGCGACGCGCGATGCGGCGCTCGGACCTGTCGCGATGATCGAGGCCGCGAATGCCGAGGACGAGGCGCTTGCCGTCGCGGTCGCGCTGCGCGAGGCGGTGCACGAGGGAAAGACGGCCGCGCTGGTGACGCCCGACCGCGCGCTGGCGCGCCGCGTCGCCGCCAACCTCGAACGCTGGAACATCGCGGCCGACAACTCGGGCGGCGATGCGCTGCCCGATACCGAGGCCGGCGTGTTCGCACGGCTCGCCGCCGAAGCCGCGCTCGAAGGACTGCCGCCGGTCAAGCTGCTCGCGCTCTGCAAGCACGCGCGCTTCCGTCTCGGCGCGGCGGCGGGCGCGCACGTCCGCGCGATCGCGGCCCTGGAAATGGCGGTGCTGCGCGGGCCGCGGCCGCGCGCCGGATCGCAAGGGCTCGCGACGACGCTTGGGGCTCGCGAACGGAGTTGGACACGCGCGCACGCAAGGACTGACGCGCTGTACCGCTCCGATCCGCGCCGCGAAGCTCAGCGATGCCGATCTCGACACCGCGCAGGCGCTGGCCGAGCGGCTCGCCGCGGCGCTCGCGCCGCTCGAACGGTCATGGGCGTCGCAGACCCTTCACCACGATCGCGGCGCGTGCACGCCGAGGTGCTGCGCGCGCTGTCGACAGACGACGACGGGAAACGCGGCCGCCTTCGCGGGCGACGACGGCGGCCAAGCTCGCGCTAGCCTTCGAGGACATCGCCGCGCAGGGCGGCGACCTGCGCGTCGAGCCGCCGACTATCGCGGAGCTGTTCGAAACCGCCATCGCGGATCGCGTGTGCCGCCGCGCAGGACGGCCGGGCGCGCGCGTGCGCATTCTCGGCACGATCGAAGCGCGACTCGTTCACGCCGACCGCGTGGTGCTCGGCGGATTGGTCGAGACCGTATGGCCGCCCGAGACCCGCAGCGATCCTTGGCTCTCGCGCCCGATGCGGCTCGATCTCGGCCTCGACCTGCCGGAGCGGCGCGTCGGCCTCTCGGCGCATGACTTCGCGCAACTGCTCGGCGCACCCGAGGTGATCCTCACACGCGCCGCAAAGCTCGGCGGTGCGCCAACGGTCGTCTCGCGCTTCGTGCAGCGGCTCGCGGCGGTTGCCGGCAAGGAGAAATGGGACGCCGCGACGAAACGCGGCGCGCGCTATGTGCAGTGGGCTCGCGACCTCGACCGCGCCGAGATCGTGAAGCCGGTCGCCCGGCCACGTCCGCGTCCGACGCTCGATGCGCGGCCGAAGCAGCTCAGCGTCACCGAGATCGAGCATTGGCTGCGCGACCCGTACACCATCTACGCCAAGCACATCCTCGACCTGCGCCCGCTCGACGCCGTCGACACGCCGCCCGGCGCGCGCGACCGCGGCACCGTGATCCACGGCGCGATCGGCGACTTCACCGAGAAATATGCCGCGGCGCTCCCTGCCGATCCGCTCGACGCATTGATCAAGCTTGGCGAGGAGAAGTTCGCGCCGCTGCAGGACTATCCGGAGGCGCGCGCGTTCTGGTGGCCGCGCTTCCTGCGCATCGCGCGCTGGTTCGTCTCATGGGACGCACAGCGGCGCGCGAACGCGACCGCGCTGCATGCCGAGATCAAGGGCGACTTGAAGATCCAGATCGACAAATGGATTTTCAAGCTCACCACGCAGGCCGACCGCATCGAACAGCTCGCCGACGGCTCCTACGCGATCCTCGACTACAAGACCGGCGCGACGCCGACCGAGCCGCAGGTCCGCACCGGACTGTCGCCGCAGCTGACGCTCGAAGGCGCGATCCTGCGCGATGGCGGATTCAAGGGCGTGACACCCGGATCGCTCAGCGCGTTCGCCTATGTGTCGGTGCGTGGACGCGATCCCGCGGGCGAGGAGAAGCCGATCGCGTTCAAGGAAGGCACGCCGGACGAGCAGGCGGACAAGGCGCTGGCACGGCTGCGTGACGTGGTCGAACGCTTCGCCGATGTGAACACCCCGTATCGCTCGCTGGTGAGCCCGATGTGGAAGACGCGCTACGGCGACTACGATCATCTGGCGCGCATCGCCGAGTGGTCCGCTGGCGGCGAGGACGAGGACGGCGAGAATGAGTATCCCCGCCGACGTCCTCGACGTTCAGCGCGCCGCGTCCGACCCGGCGGCGTCCGCCTGGGTCGCCGCCAATGCGGGCTCGGGCAAGACGCACGTGCTGGCGCAGCGCGTGATCCGGCTGCTGCTGCGCGGCACCGCGCCCGAGAAGATCCTCTGCCTGACCTACACGAAGGCCGCCGCCGCCAACATGGCGAACCGTGTGTTCGAGACGCTCGCCCGGTGGACGCCGCTTAGCGACGACGAGCTCGACGCGGAAATTGCCAGGATCGAGGGCGGCAGGCCGAATGCGATGCGCCGCCTGCGCGCGCGGCGGCTGTTCGCGCAGGCGCTCGACACGCCGGGCGGACTGAAGGTGCTGACCATCCACGCGTTCTGCACCCGGCTGCTGCATCAGTTTCCGTTCG
Organism: uncultured Alphaproteobacteria bacterium; assembly: GCA_963828625.1. Classification (GTDB taxonomy): domain Bacteria; phylum Pseudomonadota; class Alphaproteobacteria; order Rhizobiales; family Xanthobacteraceae; genus PALSA-894. Next base: position 244,541 of record CAWHEX010000002.1, read on the forward strand.
AGGCGGATGTGGCGGCGCGCTTCGAGGTGCTGGAGGAGCGCACGCAGTCCGAGTTGATCGACCGGCTGCGCATGACGGTGCTGATGGAGGCCGCCGCGAAGCCCGAGAGCGATCTCGGTCGCGCCCTCGCGATTGCGATCACCGCCGCCGCCGACATGACGTTCAACGAGATGATCGTCGAGGCGATCGGGCGGCGCGACGAACTGACCGCGTGGGTAACGAACGCCGGCGGTATCGCGGCAGCGATCGAGGGGCTGGCGCGATCGTTCGGCATCGATGCGAACGAGACGAGTGAAAGCATCGCGGCGGAGTTCTTCGTCGGCTCGCTGATCGCCGAGAGCGAGTATCCCACCGTCATCGCGGTATTGGAGCAAGGCCTGAAAGGCGACAAGGAGCATGCCGCGCGCTTCGATACGCTGCGGCTGCTCGACGGCAGCGAGCGCATCAAGGCCTATCAGTCGATCTTCTGTACGGCCGAGCTTGAGCCGCGCAAGAATATCGTCAGCAAGGGCATTCGCGAAAAGAACCCCTCGCTGTTTCAGCGGCTGATGTCCGAACAGGAGCGCGTTTGCGGACTGATCGCACGCCGCCGCGCGGTCGAGACGCGCGAGCGCACCGCCGCGCTCGTGACCATCGTGATGGAGATGATCACACGCTATCGCACCGAGAAGGAGCGGCGCGGACTGCTCGACTACGACGACCTGATCGACAAGACGCTGCGTCTCATGACCGAGCCGCACGCCCAGTGGGTGCACTACAAACTGGACCTCGGCATAGACCATGTGCTGATCGACGAGGCGCAGGACACGAGCCCCAAGCAATGGGACGTCGTGCGGCTGCTCACCGCCGAGTTCTTCGCCGGCCACGGTGCGCGCGAAGTCACGCGCTCGATCTTCGCGGTCGGTGACGAGAAGCAGTCGATCTTCTCGTTCCAGGGCGCGATCCCGGCGCAGTTCGACCAGAACCGGCGGCACTACGCGGGGAAATTCGGAAGGCTGCGCTGCGAATTCGAGGATGTGGAATTCAAATACTCGTTCCGCTCGGCGCCGCTGGTGCTGGAAGCGGTCGACGAAGTGTTCCGCCGGAGGCCGCTCACGCCGGCCTGACCGAGGTACAGGCCGACACCGCGCATGCGGCGGTACGCGCCAATGCGCCGGGGCTGGTCGAGCTGTGGCCGATGATCGAGCCCGACGCGAAGATCGACTCGAAGGCTGGGATGCAGCCGTTCGACGAGGCGCAAGAGACGAGCCCACGCGTGCGGCTCGCGCGCAAGATCGCGCAAGGCCGGTCAAAACATGGATCACGCGCGGCGATCTCGTCGGCGACGGCGAGCATGCGCCACGCCGCGCGACCGCGGGCGACATTCTCGTGCTGGTGCGCCAGCGCGGCGCGCTGTTCGACGCGATCATCTATGAGCTGAAGCGCGAAGGCATCGCGGTTGCGGGCGCGGACCGGCTGATGCTGACCGAGCACATCGCCGTGATGGACCTGATGGCGCTCGCGGACGCGCTGCTGCTGCCCGACGACGATCTCGCGCTTGCGAGCGTGCTGAAGAGCCCACTGTTCGGCCTGAACGAAGAGCAGATCTTCACGCTCGCGTGGAATCGCAAGTGCTCGCTGCGCGCAACGTTGCGGGCGCGCGCGGACGAAATGGAGTTTCGCCGACGCCGAATGCGCGGCTCGACCGCTATGCCGAATGGGCGCGGCACGATGCGCCGTTCTCGTTCTACGCGCGCATCCTTGGCTCAGAGCGCGGACGCACGCACTTCTACCGGCGGCTTGGACCCGAGGCGGCCGACGCGCTCGATGAATTCCTCGAACATGGCGCTGACCTACGAGCGCCAGCAGCCGCCGACCCTGCAGGGTTTCTGGCATGGCTGCGCGCGGGTTCGACGCTAGTGAAGCGCGACATGGACATCGCACGCAACGAGGTGCGCGTGATGACCGTGCACGGCGCGAAGGGCCTCGAAGCGCCGATCGTGGTTCTTGCGGACACCACGACCCCGCCGAAGGGACCGAAGGAGCCGCGCCTGCTCAAGCTGCCCGTCGCAAACGCCGCGCCGGACACGCCGGATCGCGTCGTGTGGGCGGGGCGCAAGGCGGACGACGTTCCGCCGCGTGGCCGACGCACGCGCGAAAGCGGTGAGCCTCGCCGAAGAAGAATACCGGCGTCTGCTCTATGTGGCGATGACGCGCGCCGCCGACCGGCTGGTGGTGGCGGGCTCGCGCGGCGTAAACCGGATTCCGCCGGGTTGCTGGTACGAGCTTGTCGAGAGAGCGCTCAAGCCGGAAGCGATCGAGGAGCCAGCCGACGATGGCGATGGCATTGTGTGGCGTTGGCGCAAATCCGCGCCGCACGAGATCGCACCGGACAGCGCGGCACATAAGGCCGCCGCGCCGGGAGCCGAACTGCCCGACTGGCTGCGCCGTAACGCGCCAGCCGCGTTCGCGACGCGCGCCATCGCGCCTTCCGCGTCGCTGGCGCCGAAGTTCTCCGATCCGCGCGCGTTGCTGCGCGGGCGCGTGGTGCATCGCCTGCTGCAGGCCCTGCCCGCCATACCGGCCGAACGGCGCGCGGCCGCCACACAACAGCATCTCGCCCGCGTGAAGGAGTTGACCGATGCCGAGCGTGAGGCCATCGCGCGCGAGGTCATGGCGGTGATCGACGATGCACAGTTTGCATCGTTGTTCGCCGAGAACTCCCGTGCCGAAGTGCCGATCGTCGGCGTGCTTTCGTCCGGCGAGCGTGTGTCCGGCCAGACCGATCGGCTCGCGATCACGGACGCAGCCGTACTGATCGCCGACTACAAGTCCGACCGCACGGTGCCACAGCGGACCGAGGACATCCCGCCATCCTATGTGCGGCAATTGGCGCTTTATCGTGCGGTGCTGCAACGGCTCTACCCAAATCACGAGGTGCGGGCGGCGCTGGTCTGGACCGCGGGCCCGGCCCTCACGGAGCTGCCCGCAGGCGCCCTCGACAACGCATTGTCAAGCGTAACCGCACGTACAAACACCTAGCCGTGAACGCTCCTTGACGCCCCGGATCGGCGTCCATACTTTCCGGCCATCCTGAGGGGCAAGGCGCCCCACAAACCGAAAAACAACCGAGGTGCGCCATGGGCGTTTCAAAGGTGTCCGACAAGGATTTCGAGGCTGAGGTGCTCAAGAGCGACCAGCCCGTGGTCGTGGATTTCTGGGCGGAGTGGTGCGGCCCCTGCCGCATGATCGCGCCCGCGCTGGAAGAGATCGCCGGCACGATGAACGGCAAGGTCAAGATCGTGAAGCTGAACGTGGACGAGAATCCGCAGACCGCCGCGAAATACGGCATCATGTCGATCCCGACGCTGATGCTGTTCAAGAACGGCGAGCTCGCCTCGCGCCAGGTTGGCGCCGCGCCGAAGCAGAAGCTGGAGCAGTGGATCACGACGTCCACGGCGGCATAACGCTTTATCGACGATTTGAGTTGCGAACGGCCGGCCAAGCGCCGGCCGTTTTGCGTTTGGGGCTAGACCAGTTCCGTCCCGTTCGCCGCCAGCACCTCGCCGGCGAGATAGAGCGAGCCGGTGATCAGGATGCGCGGCGGCGGATCGAAACCGAGTTCGCCGACGGCCGCGAGCGCTTCCTCGATGCTCGCCGCCGTCTGCGCCGGCATGCCGGCGGCGCGCGCCGAGGCGGCAATCTCGTCCACCGGCACGCCTTTGTCCTGATGGATCGGCACGCCGTAGATGCGGCGCACCAGCCCGGTGAAGTTGCTCAGGAACGCCGAGCGATCCTTCGTGCTCAGCATGCCGACCACGAGCACCAGCGGGCGCGACACACGCTCCTCCAGATCGCCGAGCGCCGCCGCGATGGCGCGCCCGCCATCCGCGTTGTGGCCGCCGTCGAGCCAGAGTTCCGCGCCCGCGGGCGCGATCGCGACGAGCTTGCCGGAGGTGATGCGCTGCAGCCGCGCCGGCCATTCGGCCCGCATCAGCCCCAGTTCCACTGATTTCACGGGCAGGCGCACACCGGCCGCGCGCAACGCCGCGATCGCAGTGCCGGCATTGTCGAACTGATGGCGGCCGAACAGCTTCGGCGGCGGCAGGTCGAACAGGCCCTTGTCGTCCTGATAGACGAGGCGGCCGTTCTCCACGCTCGCAGTCCATTGCTGGCCGGCGGCATGGATCGGCGCGCGCGTGCGTTCGGCGTGGCGCTCCAGCACCGCCGAGACAAGATCCTGCTGCGGGGCGATCACGGCAGGCACGCCTGCGCGGAAGATGCCGGCCTTTTCGGCCGCGATCTTCTCCAGCGTGTCGCCGAGAAATTCGACATGATCCATCGAGACCGGCGTGACGATGCTGGCAAGCGGGCGCTCGATCACGTTGGTGGCGTCGAGCCGTCCGCCGAGACCCACTTCGAGCAGCAGATAGTCGGCGGGCTTGCGCGCGAACAGCACGAACGCCGCCGCGGTTTCAATCTCGAACAGCGTGATCGGCGCATCGCCATTGGCGCGTTCGCATTCGGCAAGCGCTTCGGCAAGATCCTCGTCGGACACCAGCACGCCACCGTTCGGGCCGCCGAGCCGGAAGCGCTCGTTGACGCGCACCAGATTGGGCGAGGTGTAGACATGCACGCTCTTGCCCGCGGCTTCGAGCATCGCGCGCAGGAACGCGATGGTGGAGCCCTTGCCGTTGGTGCCGGCCACATGGATGACCGGCGGTACGCGCTTTTCCGGATTGCCGAGCAGCTCCAGCACACGCTGCATGCGGCCGAGCGACAGGTCGATGCGCTTGGGATGCAGCGCAAGCAGCCGCGTCAGAATTGAATCGACGGGAGTCATATTAAATCGAAGGGAGTCATGGAGCGCGGCGTCACTCCGCCGCGGCGGCCGTCGGCGGCAACGCCTCGATCTCCGCCACAGGCACGGGCACGGCGGCCGGTACCTTGCAGAGCACACGACACAGCCGCGCCAGCGTGGCGCGCAATTCATGGCGGTGCACCACCAGGTCGACCATGCCGTGTTCCTTGAGATACTCGGAGCGCTGGAAGCCCTCGGGCAGTTTCTCGCGGATGGTCTGCTCGATGACGCGCGGCCCCGCGAAGCCGACAAGCGCGCCGGGCTCGGCGATGTGGACGTCGCCGAGCATCGCATAGGACGCCGTGACGCCGCCGGTCGTCGGATTGGTCAGCACCACGATGTAGGGCTTGCGCGCCTCGCGCAGCATCTCGACCGCGACCGTGGTGCGTGGGAGCTGCATCAGCGCGAGGATGCCTTCCTGCATGCGCGCGCCGCCGGAGGCCGCGAACATGATGAAGGGCGTGCCCTTCTGCGCCGCCGTTTCCAGACCCTTGATCACGGCCTCGCCGGCCGCCATGCCGAGCGAGCCGCCCATGAAGTCGAAATCCTGCACGCCGACGACGACCGGCACGCCGTCGAGCTTGCCGAACCCGAGCTTGATCGCGTCGTTCAGTCCGGTCTTGGTGCGAGCGTCCTTGATGCGGTCCGAGTAGCGGCGCTCGTCACGGAACTTGAGCGGATCGACCTGCACGTCGGGAACGCCGATGTCGAACCAGGTCTCGCCGTCGAACATCGATCTGAGGCGCGCATTCGCGCCCATGCGCATGTGGTAGTTCGACGACGGGATGACGAACTGGTTCGCCTCGACGTCCTTGTAAAACACGAGTTGCCCCGTTTCGGGGCACTTGATCCACGAGTTCTCCGGCACCTCGCGCCGCAGCAGCGAGCGAATCTTCGGCCGGACCACGCTGGTGAGCCAGTTCATGGGTCTGATGTAATCCCGAACCGGGGACAAATCTAGGCGCGCCTGCCCGCGTCCAGCGCCTCGTCCACCGCGCAAGCAGTGACCCGGCAAAAGACGCGACTCCGGAGCGCGCGGACCCTAGCGCGCAATCTGATGGGAAAGCGCGATATCGCGGCCTTCGCGCGACGATTGCAGCATCGCGAGGCAGACCTCGAGCGTCGCCATCGCCCACCCGCCGTCGTGCAGCGGCGGCTTGCCTTCCGCGACCGCCGCGTAAAGTTCGTCGATCACCTCGCCGCGCGGCACGCTTGGCGGCGCAAGTGATTCGCGCGACGCAGTGCCGTCGCGATAGACCATCACGCCGTCGTGCAGCGGGCGCAGGTCGGCGCGCTCGCAGCTCACGATCAGCGTGCCGAAATGCTGATGCGTCGCCGGCGCTGCAGACGGCTGGTATGAGGCGCCGCCGTAGTTGCGCGCGTTCTTGAATGCGGTTTCGTCCGCGCCGCCGGCGAAGCGCTGCGGCTTGCGCGCATAGGGCTCCTTCGTTTGCCCCATCTCGCCGATCCAGTTCTGGAATTCGTCGGAGTCAAAATGTCCGTGGCCGCCGTAAGTGAGCGAAGCGAACGCGCCGGCCTCGAATGTAAGCAGCGCCGCGTAAGCGCCTTCGGTTGGACGCGCCTTGTCCCATGCGCCGGTCTGCGCGCGAACGGACTTCACCAGCCCTCCCCCAAGCAGCCGCACGATATCGACCTGATGCGCCGCTTGATTGAAGATCGCGCCGCCGCCTTGCGCTGTATCAAGCTCCTCGGGCCGGCGCGGGCGGTAGAGATAGTCCGTGTAGTTGAGCGCCGTGACCATGCGGACTGCGCCGTATTCGCCGCTCGCGATCAGTTCGCGCGTCCGAAGGATCGGGCGCATCGAACGAATGGCTGTGCCCGACAATGAGATGGACACCCGCCGCACGTGCGGCCGCGATCATCCTGGCGCAATCGTCGAGCGCAACCGCCATCGGCTTTTCGACCAGCACGTGCTTGCCATTGCGCGCCGCAAGGATCGCATGCGCGGCGTGAAGCTGATGCGGCGTCGCAACGTAGACGACCTCGACATCAGGATCGGCGCAAAGCTCCTCGACCGAGTCGTAGGCCCTGGCGGAAAAATCCTTCGCGAAGCGCCGCCGCGCTTCGGATCGCGGATCAGCCGCGCCAACCAGCGTAACACGCGGGTCGGCCGCGAATGTCGGCAGCATCACGGCGAACGCGCGGCCGAGCCCCGCGACGCCGATGCGCAACTTCCGGTTCCCCCCGCTCACGCGCCCTCCAACTCGACGGCCTCGATGCTTCTCATTAGACTAACTCGCCATCGAGGATGAAAGCGCACTTATCTCAAGAATGCGCACGGAGATGCCCGCATGACGCCTGAGGAAAACGACCTGCTCTGCCGCGTCGAAAGCGATGCGCCGATGGGGCAGATCATGCGCCGCCACTGGATCGCGGCGTGCCTCTCCGAGGAGGTGGCCGCTCCCGATGGCGCGCCGCTGCGTGTGCGCCTGCTCGGCGAGAATCTGGTGGTGTTCCGCGACTCGAAGGGCCGGCTCGGTGTGCTCGACGAATTCTGCGCGCACCGGCGCGCCTCGCTCGTCTATGCGCGCAACGAGGAATGCGGGCTGCGCTGCCTCTATCACGGATGGAAATTCGACTACGAGGGCAACGTGGTCGAGATGGCCTCCGAGCCGCCCGGCAGCACGATCCCGGAGCGGATCAAGCAGAAGGCCTATCCGGCGCGCGAGGCCGGCGGCTTCGTGTGGTGCTACATGGGCCCGGCCGACGAGATGCCGGCATTCGAGCCGCCGGCGTTCGCCCCGACGCCCGACGCGCGCGTGAGCGCAACGAAGGTGCGCGTGCGCTGCAACTGGGCGCAGATCCTCGAAGGGCAGATCGATTCTGCGCATTCATCGAGCCTGCACTCTTCCGACATGGTGCCGGCGCAAGTCGAAGGCGCGAAGGCGACCGACACGAACTGGCTGCGGCCCTCGACCGACAAGGCGCCGCGCTTCCAGATCGAGCGCACGACCTACGGCTTCCGCTACGCGGCGATCCGCCGCCCGATTCAGAACGAGGCGACGCACGACTACATCCGCACCACCGTCTACATCGCGCCGTTCACCGCGCTGATCCCGCCGAACAACGTGCACAACGTCGCGACCTTGCTGACGCCCGAGGACGATCACACCACGATGTTCTATTTCATCGCGTGGAACGGCACGGACAAGCCGGGCGTCGATGCGAAGACGTGGCGCAAGTTCAACGTGCTCGAATGGGGCGTGGACGTGGATGCGAACTTCGACGGCATCCGCACGCGCGGGAACCACTACGGCCAAGACCGTGCCGCGATGGCGGACGGCAACTTCACCGGCATCCAGGGCATCCCCAATCAGGACATCGCGATGTGGGAAGGCATGGGGCAGATCAGCGACCGCTCGGCCGAGCGGCTCGGCGCGAGCGACGTCGCGGTTGCGGCATTCCGCCGCCTGATGGTCGAGGCCGCGCGTGCCGTGCAGAACGGCGGGCCCGCGATCGGCACGACCAGCCCGCGCGTTCCGCATGCGACGATCAGTTCCTACGAAGGTGTGGTACCCAAGACGATGAACTGGCGTACGCTCGGCGGCGGGAGCGAGGCGCCGCGCGAACGCGTGGCCTGACGAAGAATATCCGGGAGGATTTGATGAAGACCATTTTCGCCGCCGCGCTCGCCGCGGCCCTGTCCGCCAATGCGGCGTCTGCGCAGGACACCATCAAGATGGCGATCGGCCAGCGCGGCAACTGGGACACCTCGGTGTCCGAGGTTGGCCAGCGTGCCGGCATCTTCAAGAAGCATAATCTCGCGCTCGACATTGTCTACACGCAGGGCGCGGGCGAGACGCAGCAGGCGGTGATCTCAGGCAGTGTCGATATCGGCATCGCGGCGGGCGTGATGGGCGTGATGAGCGCGTTCTCGAAGGGCGCACCGGTGCGCGTGATCAGCGCTGAGACGACCGGCGCGGGCGATCTCTACTGGTATGTGAAGAGCGACTCGCCGATCAAGACGCTGAAGGACACCGACGGCAAGATGCTCGCCTACTCGACCAACGGTTCCTCGACGCACGGCGTCGTGACCGCGTTCATGAAGCAATATCAGCTCAAGGCGAAGCCGACCGCGATGGGCGGACCGGCCGCGAACCTCACCGCCGTGATGTCGGGTCAGGTCGATGTCGGCTGGGCGGCGCCGCCGTTCGGCCTCGACCAGCTCGACAAGGGCGACATCCGCCGCATCGCGACCGGCAACGACGCGGCCGCCTTCAAGGGCCAGACCGTGCGGCTCAACATCGCCAACGCGAATTTCCTCGCCGCGAAGAAGGACGTCGTGAACCGCTACATGAAGGCGTACCGCGAGACGATCGCGATAATGTACAAGGACGAAGGCCTCAAGATTTACGCCGAGTGGCTGAACATCAGCATCGAGAAGGCGAAGCGCACGCGGGACGACTACTTCGCGCCGCCCGCGATCGAGCCGGATACGATCGTTGGGCTCGATACCATCGTGAACGATGCCGTGGAGCTGAAGTTCACCGCGCAGCCGCTTACCAAGGAACAGCTCGCGGAGCTGATCCAGATTCCGGCGCGATAGCTATTTCTTCTTCGCTGCGCACACACCCGCGGAAAGCTGCGCTACCAGATCCGTGACCGCCTTCACGGTGCGCGGCGTCGCCTTGCCGCTGGCGTCGAGACTGTCCTTCACGGCGTCGACCAGCACCGAACCGACCACCACGCCGTCAGCACCTTCCGCGATGGCGCGCGCGTGCTCGGCAGTCTTCACGCCGAATCCGACCGCGACGGGCAACTGCGTGTGGCGCTTGATACGCACGACGGCCTCGCTCACCTTTGCGGGATCGGCCGTTGCGGCGCCCGTGATCCCGGTGATGGAGACGTAATAGACGAAGCCCGACGTGTTCTTGAGGATCACCGGCAGCCGCTTGTCGTCGCTGGTCGGCGTCGCGAGTCGGATGAAGTTGAAGCCGGCCTTGAGCGCCGGGATGCACATCTCGTCGTCTTCCTCGGCCGGCAGATCGACGATGATGAAGCCGTCGACACCCGCGGCCTTCGCATCGGCGAGGAACCTGTCGACGCCGTAGATGTAGATCGGATTGTAGTAACCCATCAGGATGATCGGCGTCGCGTCGTCGCCCCCGCGGAAATCGCGCACGAGCTTGAGCGTCTTCGCCATCGTCTGGCCGGCGAGGAGTGCGCGCAGGCCCGCCGCCTGCACGGAGGGCCCGTCCGCCATCGGGTCGGTAAACGGCATGCCGAGCTCGATCACGTCCGCGCCGGCAGCCGGCAGCGCCTTCACGAGCGCAAGCGAGGTATCGGCGTCGGGATCGCCCGCGGTGACGAACGTCACGAGCGCGGCGCGGCCTTCCGCCTTGAGTGCGGCGAAGCGTTTGTCGATGCGGGTGGTCATGCGGACTTGCTGTTCGACTGTTCAACCTGGCGCCGGTCGCGCATCAACGCCATCCGGACATTGATGGTGCCGAGCATCAGGCAAACGAGCATCAGGCAAAAATAAATCCATTCCTTGCGCTCGACCGGCAGGCCGGCGGTGAACAGGCGCACCTTGAGGAACCAGACGAGATAGCCGGCCGAGATCGCGATCAGCAGCCAGCCGGTGCGCTTCTGACGGTGATCGAGGAACCTCACCACTTGTCCCCGAGATGGTGCGCGACGCTGTCGAGGTCCTTGTCGCCGCGGCCGGAGAGATTGACCACCATCAGATGATCCTTCGGCTTCTTCGAAGCGATGTCGCCCATGCGGGCGAGCGCGTGCGCGGATTCGAGCGCCGGGATGATGCCTTCGAGCCGCGAGCACAGCTTGAAGGCTTCGAGCGCGTCGCGCGTCGGTGGCCGACAGGAACTTCACGCGGCCCATGTCGGCGAGCCAGGCGTGCTCCGGGCCGATGCCCGGATAGTCGAGGCCGGCCGAGATCGAATGCGCCTCCTGGATCTGCCCGTCGGCATCCATCAAGAGATACGTGCGGTTGCCGTGCAGCACGCCGGGGCGTCCGCCCGCGACAGAGGCCGCATGCAGCTTGTCGAGCCCGTGGCCCGCCGCCTCGACGCCGTAGATTTCAACGCTGCGGTCATCGAGGAAGGGATGGAACAGTCCCATCGCGTTCGAGCCGCCGCCGATGCAGGCGATGAGCGAGTCCGGCAGGCGGCCCTCATGCTCCTGCAACTGCGTGCGCACTTCGTTGCCGATGACGCACTGGAAGTCGCGCACCATCGCGGGATACGGGTGCGGCCCCGCGATCGTGCCGATGCAGTAGAACGTGTTCGAGACGTTCGTCACCCAGTCGCGCAGCGCCTCGTTCATCGCGTCTTTCAGCGTGCGCGAGCCGGACATGACGGGCTTAACCTCGGCGCCGAGCGCCTTCATGCGCATCACGTTCGGGCGCTGGCGGTCGATGTCGACCGCGCCCATGTGCACGACGCATTCGAGCCCGAACTTCGCGCACAGCGTGGCGGTCGCGACGCCATGCATCCCCGCGCCGGTTTCCGCGATGACGCGCGGCTTGCCCATGCGCTTGGCCAGCATGATCTGGCCGAGCACGTTGTTCACCTTGTGCGCGCCGGTGTGGTTGCAGTCCTCGCGCTTGAGGTAAATCTTCGCGCCGCCGAAATGCGTGGTGAGGCGCTCGGCGAAATAGAGCGCCGACGGGCGGCCGACGTAGTCGCGCAGATGGCCGTCCATCTCCTTCTTGAAGGCGGGGTCCTTCTTCGCGTCGTTGTACGCCTTCTCCAGATCGTGGATCAGCGGCATCAGCGTCTCGGCGACGAAGCGGCCGCCATAGAGGCCGAAATGCCCGCGCTCGTCGGGGCCGGTGCGGAAGGAATTGGGCTGCTGTGGAACGTTCATGCGCTCATCCTACCGGCATTCCGGCGGCATGCGAAGCGCGCGCCGCGCGGATGAAGGCGCGGATTTTCTCCGGGTCCTTCACGCCGGGCGCGCTTTCGACGCCGGACGACACATCGACGCCGCCCGCGCGCGTGATGCGCAGCGCCTCCGCGAGGTTTCCGGCATGCAGTCCGCCGGAAAGCATGAACGGAATTGCCAGGTTCAGATTTTCCAGCAGATGCCAGTCGAACGGTATGCCGAGGCCGCCGGGACGCGTCGCGTCGCGCGGCGGCCGTGCGTCGAACAGCAGGCGGTCGGCGACGCTCGTATAAGGGTCGATCGCCGCAAGATCGGATTTCGCCTCGATCGGCAGCACCTTCATGACTGGAGATGCCGAAGCTCTCGCGCACCGCTGCGACGCGCTGCGGCGTTTCATGCCCGTGAAGCTGGAGCATGTCGGGCTCCAGCGCCGCGACGATGCCGGCAAGCACCGTGTCGTCGGCGTCGACCGTGAGCGCGACCTTGCGCGCCCTGCCCTCCACGCGGCTCGCCGAGCACGCGCGCAGTCTCGAGCGACACGTTGCGCGGGCTTGGCGGGAAAAACATGAAGCCCACCATGTCGGCGCCCGCGTCGAGCGCGACATCGAGGGTTTCGGGCGTGGAAAGCCCGCAGATTTTGACCAGCAAAGGCATGACGGGCGGGGTTCTAGCGCGCTTTCGCGGTCCGTCAAAATCAGCCGAGCGACCGATAGACCAGCATCGCGGCGGCCAGGTCCTCCAGCGCCGTTCCGACCGACTTGAACAGCGTGATCTCGCTCGCCTTGGTGCGGCCCTTGGCCTTCCCGCCGCACAACTCGAACAGGTCGCCGCGCACGCCGGTCTTCTTCAGCACGCCCTTGCGCAGCGGCTGCACGATGTCGCCCGCTTCCTTCGTGGCGCCCGCGCGCGTATCGACATAGACGCGCGAACGCTTGATCGCATCGTTGTCGGCCTCGCGCATCTTCGGCGTGAAGCCGCCGACGAGATCGACGTGGCAACCCGGCTTCAGCCATTTGCCGCGCACCAGCGGCGTCGTCGACAAGGTCGCGCACGACACGATGTCCGCCGTCGCTTACCGCCGCCTCCAGGTCGTCCGCGATCTCAGCCTCGAAGCCCGCAACCGACAGTGCGAAGGCCGTCTTCACGGCATTGCCATGCGTGCGGTTCCATATCGTGATGCGCTCGATCGGCCGAACGCTTGCGTGCGCGCGCACCAGATACGGCGCGAGCGCTCCCGCCCCGACCATGACGAGATGCGTGGCATCCTCGCGCGCCAGATACGAAGCCGCGAGCGCGGAGGCGCAGGCGGTGCGCCAGCGGGTCAGCACGGTCCCATCCATCGCGGCGAGCGGCTCGCCGGTGTTGCCGGACATCAGCAGGTAGCTGCCGAGCACCGCAGGCTGTGGCGATCTTGCCGTTGTCGGGAAACACCGTCACGACCTTGCAGCCGAGGAAGGCCCCTCCCCGCTGTTCCATGCCGGCATCAGCAGCAGCATCGCTTCCGCGCCGGGCTGCGGGATCGGATGATGATGGCGCAGCGGCACGGTGATCTCTTGGCGGAACGCCTCGCGCAACGCCTCGACCAGCGCCGGATAGGTCAGAACGCGCTCGATCTCTTCGCCGGTGACGACGCGCATCAGGTTTTCTTGCGCATGGTCTTGCCCGAAAACCGGTATCCACTTTTCGGGATCATGCGCTAGGCCGCCGTCGGGTGGCGGTAGGCGATGGAAGCGATCGATGTCGGCTGCGGCGCGGGCGTCGCCGCTTCGAGCTGGCGGCGCAAGGTCTCGGTTTCGGCACGCGCGGCTTTCAGCTCCGCCGACAGGCGCCGCGCGCGCCTGCGCCAGCGGCTCTGCCGCATCCACGCCGCGATGCCGCCGACAATCACGCCCGCGATCAGCACCAGCAGCAGCAGCAGAAACAGCGGCAGCGCGACCGAGAACATCGGCGGCTCGTTCATGAAGGGATCGAGCGAGATCGTGACCGGCGCGCGGTTTGCGACCGCGAACACCATGATGACAAGCGCGATCGGGATGAGGATGAGCGCTGTGACGATCTTGCGGAGCATAGCTGGCCTCAATCGTCATGCCCGTGAAAGCGGGCATCCAGTATCCGCCGAGCCTGCGGCCCGGCACGAAGTCGACACGACGATTCTGATGACGACTGGATCGCCCGGTCAAGCCGGACGATGACGGCGCAGCGCGATCTAGCCCTTGTTTAGCCGCTCGCGCATTTCCTTGCCGGTCTTGAAGAACGGCACCGATTTCTGGTCGACCGACACATGCGCGCCGGTGCGCGGATTGCGTCCCGTGCGTGCCGGACGATGCTTGACCGAGAACGCGCCGAAGCCGCGCAATTCCACGCGGTCGCCGCGGGCGAGGGCGGCGGTGATCTCGCCGAGCACTGCGTTCACGATGTTCTCGATGTCGCGCTGGTAGAGGTGCGGGTTCTGCCCGGCAATACGCTGAACAAGCTCGGATTTGATCATCGAGCCCGCCGCCCCTGCTTGCCCGCAACCGTGTCCGCGACACTCATACTGTGTTCCTCATGCTGCCCCGGGCACCGGCCCGTTCAATCGGAAATCTGAGGGTGCCAAAGGGCCAACAGACCGTCAAGATTGAGACGCTCGACCGCCTGGATCGTGCCCCATGCCTCGAAGCGCCGCGCGAGCGATCCCAGGCCCACCGCGTCCAGCATGACCGCGCCCGCCAGATGCAGCATCGTGAGGTCGCCGAAACGCGGCTTGAGCTGCCAGTCACGCACCGGCGTGTCGGATTTCAGGCCCTTTTCCTTCGCGAGCCAGTCGATCGCGGTCTTCTCGTTGCCGAGCTGGTCGACGAGCTTGAGTTCGAGCCCCTGACGGCCGGTGAACACGCGCCCGTCGGCGACGCGCTGCAATGTCGCGTCGTCGAGCTTGCGGCGGTCGCGCACCATGTTGCGGAACCAGTCGTATGAGTCCTTCACCAGCGCCTCGAGCGCGGCGCGCGCCTCCGGGCTGGTCGGCTCGTAGCCGTTGGGCGCGGCCTTGAGCGGCGAGGATTTCACCTCCTCGATCTTCACGCCGACCGTCTTCAGCAGTTCGGCCACGTTCGGGTATTGCAGGATCACGCCGACCGAACCGACCAGCGAGGTGCCCTGCGCCACGATGTAGTCCGCGCTCATGGCCGCGATGTAGCCGCCCGAGGCCGCAAGGCCATCGACCACCACGACCATCGGCTTCGCGGCGGCGACGCGGCGCAGCGCCTCGTGGAGTTGCTCGGAACCCGCCGTGGTGCCGCCGGGGCTATCGATATGCACGATGACCGCCTTGGCGCTCGACTTCTCGAGCTTCTCGAGCGAGTCCACCCGCTCCTGATCGTTGCGGATCAGGCCGGTGATCTTGATGCGCGCGATGTAATCGCCGCCCGCGGTCATCACGTTGGCACGCCGCGCCGTCGCCGCAAGCGCGACGATCCCCACGATGGCGACGAGAACGGCGACAACGCGCCAGAAGGTGAGTTTGCGCCGCATGCGGCGGCGATCGACGATCAGGTCGGCATCGAGCGACATGGCAGGGTCTCCGCGCGATTCGGCGCGACCATCGCGCCCGCGTCGCGCGCGGTCAATGGCGTGCAGGAAGGCGCCGCAATTGTGGCGAATGAAAAGGAAACGCCGCCACCCGTTGCGGGGTGGCGGCGCCGGAAGGCCTAAACCTTAGTCCTTCTTGTCGCGCTGCTTGAGCGCCGTGCCGAGGATGTCGCCAAGCGTCGCGCCGGAGTCGGACGAGCCGAACTGGGCGATCGCCTCCTTCTCCTCGGCGACTTCCAGCGCCTTGATCGAAACGCCGATCTTGTGCGCCTTCTTGTCGAACTGCGTCACGCGGGCATCGACCTTCTGGCCGACCGCGAAACGCTCGGGCCGCTGCTCGGAGCGGTCGCGCGCCAGCTCGTTGCGCTTGATGAAGGCGGTGAACTCGGTACCGACGATCTTCACGTCGATGCCGCCTTCCTTCACCTCGGTGACTTCCGTGGTGACCACGGCGCCGCGCTTGAGATCGCCCGGCTCGGCGAAGGGATCGCCTTCGAGCTGCTTCACGCCAAGGGAAATGCGCTCCTTCTCGACATCGACGTCGAGCACGATCGCCTTCACCTTGTCGCCCTTCTTGTACTCTTCGATCACCTGCTCGCCCGGACGCTTCCAGTCGAGATCAGAGAGGTGGACCATGCCGTCCACGTCGCCGTCGAGGCCGAGGAACAGGCCGAACTCGGTCTTGTTCTTGACCTCGCCTTCGACGTTGGTGCCGGGCGGATACTTCTCGACAAACAGCTCCCACGGATTGCGCATGGTCTGCTTGAGGCCGAGCGAGATGCGCCGCTTGACCGGATCGACTTCCAGCACCTGCACTTCGACTTCCTGCGAGGTGGAGACGATCTTGCCGGGGTGAACGTTCTTCTTGGTCCACGACATTTCGGAGACGTGGATCAGGCCCTCGATGCCGGGCTCCAGTTCGACGAACGCGCCGTAGTCGGTGATGTTGGTGACGCGGCCCTTGAGCTTGGCGCCGATCGGGAAGCGCGACTCGATGCCCTGCCACGGATCGTCGAGCAGCTGCTTCATGCCGAGCGAGATGCGGTGGGTCTCGTGGTTGATCTTGATGATCTTGACCTTCACCTGCTGACCGATGTTGAGCACCTCGGTCGGGTGATTGACGCGCCGCCACGCGATGTCGGTGACGTGCAGCAGGCCGTCGATGCCGCCGAGGTCCACGAACGCGCCGTAGTCGGTGATGTTCTTCACCACGCCGTCGATGACCTGGCCCTCTTCGAGGTTCTGCACCAGTTCCTGACGCTGCTCCGCGCGGGTCTCTTCGAGAACCGTACGACGAGAGACCACGATGTTGCCGCGGCGGCGATCCATCTTGAGGATCTGGAACGGCTGGTTGACGTTCATCAGCGGCGTGACGTCGCGGATCGGCCGGATGTCGACCTGCGAGCGCGGCAGGAATGCGACCGCGCCGTCGAGATCGACCGTGAAGCCGCCCTTGACCTGATTGAAGATGACGCCCTGGACCTTCTCGTTCGCGTTGAAGGCCTTCTCGAGCTTGCCCCAGCTTTCCTCGCGGCGCGCCTTGTCGCGCGAGAGCACGGCCTCACCGAGCGCGTTCTCGATGCGCTCCAGGTAGACCTCGACCTCGTCGCCGACCTTGATCTCGCCGCCGCGGCCGGGGCCGGAGAACTCGCGGACCGCAACGCGGCCTTCCGTCTTCGCGCCGACGTCGATGACGGCCATGTCCTTTTCGATTGCGACGACCTTGCCTTTGACGACGGTGCCTTCATTCAGATGCCCTTGGCCGAATGCCTCATCGAGCATCGCGGCGAAGTCTTCACGCGTGGGATTAGCGGTAGCGGTGGCGGTTGCCATGAAGTCTGTGATCCTTTCCGATGAGCATGACCCTGGATCATGCCCGGCGTGCCGTTGCTGAGATTAAGGGCGCTCCAACGTCCGAGGCCGCCAAACGGCGGGCCGGCACGATCCCGAACGATCGAAGCGATGAGGAGTCCGGCTAGCGGCGAAAAGAGACGGACCGAGCGGGCGCTTCCTCCAATAACGAAGGTGCGGTCAACCGCCCCTCCGGCCCGCCCGGGCGGCCTCGACAATGTCGACGGCGGCCTGGACTGCGGCGTCTATATCCAAATGGGTCGTATCGAGCAAGTGCGCGTCTTTTGCGGGCTTCAGGGGCGCCACCGCGCGGGTGCGGTCGCGCTCGTCGCGGCGCAGGATGTCGGCAAGGATCGCGGCCTCGTCGGCCGGCTGGCCGGCGCCCGCGAGCTCGGCGGCGCGGCGGCGGGCGCGCTCCGCGGCGGCAGCCTCGACGAAGATCTTCACGTCCGCGTCCGGGCAGATCACCGTGCCGATGTCGCGCCCGTCGAGCACGGCGCCCGGGGGCGCCGCCGCGAAATCACGCTGGAACTCAAGGAGAGCGGCCCGGACCTCCGGTATCGCGGAGACGATCGAGGCGGATTCGCCGATCGCGTGGCCTTTGAGCGTCTTTTCGTCGAATTGCGCCGGATCGAGCCCCCGCGCGGCCGCTAACCGCGCGGTCGCGGTCGTCGAGCGGGTGGCCGTGGTCCATGAGCGCCTTGGCGACCGCCCGGTAGAGCAGCCCGGTATCGAGATGGCGCAACCCGAAATGCGCCGCGAGCCGCTTGCCGAGCGTGCCCTTGCCGGAAGCGGCCGGTCCGTCGATCGCGATGATCATGAATACGCGCCGCCGAGGCCGCGCATCATGTCGACGAAGCCCGGGAAGCTCGTCTGGATGAACGCAGTGTCGTCGACCTTCACGGGCTTCTCGCTCGCAAGCCCCATCACCAGCGCCGACATCGCGATGCGGTGATCCATGTGCGTTGCGACGAGCCCGCCACCCGTCGCGCGGCCCTTGCCGTGCACGATCAGGTCGTCACCTTCGATCTCCACGTCGACGCCGTTGACGCGCAGCATCGCGGCGGTCGCGGCGAGGCGGTCGCTCTCCTTGACGCGCAACTCCTTCAGGCCGCGCATGCGCGTCGTGCCTTCGGCAAACGCCGCCGCGACGCCGAGCACGAGATACTCGTCGATCATGAACGGCGCGCGGTCGGCCGGCACATCCACGCCCTTGAGCGCCGAAGCTCGCACGCGCAGGTCCGCGATGTCCTCACCGCCTTCGATGCGGGCGTCGAGCTCCTCGATGCCGGCGCCCATCTCGCGCAGCGTCTTGAACAGCCCGGTGCGCGTGACGTTGGTCATCACGCCTTCGAGGATCAGCTCCGAGCCCGGCACGATCAGCGCGGCGACCATCGGGAATGCGGCGCTCGATGGATCGGCCGGCACCGCGATCGGCGCCGGGACAAGCTCGGGCTGGCCCTTGAGCGTCACGCGGCGGCCATGCGCGCCTTCGTTTTCGACACGCACCTCGGCGCCGAAGTGGCGCAGCATGCGTTCGGTGTGATCGCGCGTCGCTTCGTTCTCGATCACGACCGTCTCGCCCGGCGCCGACAGTCCCGCGAGCAGCACCGCGGACTTGAGCTGCGCCGAAGCCGCGGGCGGCTCGTAGACGATCGGGATCGGGTCGCGCGCGCCCGCGAGCCGCAGCGGCAGGCGGCCGCCCTCGGCGACGTTCAAGGTCCGCGCGCCCATCCGTTCGAGCGGATCGAGCACGCGCTTCATCGGGCGTGTGCGCAGCGAGGCGTCGCCGTCGAAGGTGGCGGTGATCGGGCATCCCGCCACCGCGCCGATCATCAGGCGGCAGCCGGTTCCGGAATTGCCGAAATCGAGCGGGGCCGCGGGCTCCGCGAACCCCGAGACGCCGACGCCGTGGATGCGCCAGGCGCCCTTCCCGGTCTGCTCCACGGTGGCGCCGAGCGCGCGCATGACGCGGCTGGTGTTGATGACGTCCTCGCCTTCGAGCAGGCCCGAGATCGCGGTCTCGCCCACCGTCATTCGCCCCGAGGATCAGGGCGCGGTGGGACATCGACTTGTCGCCGGGGACCCGGACGCGGCCCTTGAGCGGCCCGGAACGGCGCGCGGCGAGTGGTGAAACGCTTTGATCCACGTATGGCCCCTGGATTGGCCCGGCCGTCCTACCACGGGCCGCCGCGAACCGTCATCGGCGGCCGCCCCGGAAGCCAAAATCAGGCTTTTGGACGCTATTGACACGGCGGCAGCGAGAGGCCAAGTCAAGCGCCGTTTTCCAATATCCTTGAGGATTCCGGTGGCTAAATCCGAACTCGGCACCAAGCGCCTTTGCGCCGGTTGCGGCGCGAAGTTTTACGATCTGGGCAAGGACCCGATTGTTTGTCCGAAGTGCGAGACCGTGTTCCATCCCGTCGTCATGACTCGCTCCTCGCGCGCCGAAGCTGCGCGCGCGGCCGCCGCTCCGCTGGTGCCCGAAGTCGCCGAGGTGCCGGAGGCCGCGGAAGTCGAGCTCGTGTCGCTCGAAGAAGCTGATGCCGAGGCCGAGGGCGGCAAGAAGGAAGCGGCCGTCGAGGGCGACGAGGATGTCGAGGTCGCCGATGACGGCGCCGACGACAACACCTTCCTCGAAACCGACGAGGACGAAGGCGGCGACGACGTCACCGACATCATCGGCGGCGAGCGCGAGGACGAGGAGGACACTTGAGCGGCCTGCGCCTTCGTGATCTCACGAAGGCCGCTGCATGATTTTCACGGCGCGGACATCCCGAGACCGCGCCGCCTGAGATGGGGCCATAGCTCAGCTGGGAGAGCGCCTGCATGGCATGCAGGAGGTCAGCGGTTCGATCCCGCTTGGCTCCACCACTCTAACTAATTGATTTTGAAAAAGAAAATCTGCGCGGTTTTCTGAAGCGATCTAGTATATCGGCCAAGGCAGCACCGGGGCAGCACGGTCCGGTGCTTTGCCGGCCGAAGCGCGAGATCGGGCTCCCCGAGGCCGCGACTCATCCCATGCGCGCAGACTGATGCAGCGAACGTGACGGCTGCGGCGCGAGATCGATCGACCAGAGCGCGCGGTCTCCGACATCCTTCAGCGTGACGGTCATTACCTGCGTGGCGCCATCGATCGCCACATGGCCGAAGAACTGCAGGCCGAAGCACGGCGCAAGGTCGTCGCCTTGCTCCTTGCTGCACGCGTTCTGATAGATCGTGCGTGGCCCGAACGTGTTGTCGAGCACGCCGGGGCCGCCGGTGCCGGCGTGGATCGGGCCGGACATGAACTCCCAGAACGGCTCGAAGTCCTGGAAGACCGCGCGATTGGGATCGTACTGGTGCGCGGCGGTGTAATGCATGTCCGCCGTGATCCACACGGCGTTGCGCACGCCCGCGCGCTTCATGAAGCTCAGGAGGTCGGCAATCTCCAGTTCGCGGCCGAGCGGCGGGCCGTCGCCCTGCGCGGCGGCATCGTAGTTCATCACGCCGATCGGCAGATCGGCAGCGATGACCTTCCAGGTCGCTCGCGACGCCGCAAGCTCCCGCTTGAGCCACGCGAGTTGCACCGGTCCGAGGAAATGCGCCGCTTCGGTGTAGGCGTCCTGGCGTCGGTCGCCATTCGGCCCGCGATAGCTGCGCATGTCGAGCATGAACACGTCGAGCAGCGGGCCGTAAGCGATCTTGCGGTAGATGCGCCCCCGCTCGGCGGCGGTCTGCCGCGTCGGCATGAATTCGTGGAAGGCGCGGCAGCCGCGCGCCGCGAGCGCCGTAATGTCGGCGTCGCCGACGCGCAGCGGCATACCGGGCCACCAGTCGTTGGTGACCTCGTGGTCGTCCCACTGCGCGAAGGTCGGCACCTCGGCATTGAAGGCGCGCAAATTGCGATCGAGCAGATTGTATTTGTAGTTGCCGCGATAGTCGGCGAGCGTCTCGGCGACGCGCGATTTTTCTTCCGTCACGACGTTACGCCAGACCTCGCCGTTCGGGAGCTTGTGCTCCGGGCCGAGTGGGCACTCGGCGTAGATGTTGTCGCCGCAATGGATGAAGAAGTCCGGCCGGTTGCGCAGCATGGTCGCGTAGGTACGCATGCCGCCGCGCGCCTCGTCGATGCCCCAGCCGCCGCACGTATCGCCCGACCACACGAACGAGACCGGACGCCGCGTGTCCGGCGCTGTGCGGAAGCGCCCGACCTGTGGCTCGCCCATGATCGTCGGTGAATCGAGATTTTCGAATGCGACGCGATAGAAGATGTCCTGTCCGGCCGGAAGATTTTCCAACAACGCCTTTGCGGTGAAATCGCTGTCCGCGGATGCGTCGCACGTCACGGTCTGGATGATGTCCCGAAAGCTTTCGGTCGTCGCGGCCTCGATCCGCATCCGCGCCGGCCGGTCAGCGCGCGACCACATGACGCCGGAGTCGATCGAGACATCGCCGGACTGAATGCCATGGGTGATCTGTGGCCGGTCGGCAGCGCGGCTCAGATATGGCTTGGCGATGCCGCCGAGGAATGTGGCCGCGCCTGCCGCCGTTACGGACGCAAGCAACCGCCGGCGCGAAACAATCGCGCCGTGCCGCACCGTGACCGCCATGTGGCCTCCGCCGCCGTTTCCACGGTACGGATGCGCGATTCGTTTGACGGGGGATCAACAGCGCGACGACGATGCTGTGACGAAAAAATCGCGCGGGCCGGGGGAGGCCCGCGCGAGTCTTGGGGAAGCATTACGCTAGGTGGGGTAATACAAACGCGGGCAGACTGTTATGAGAGCGTGACACTCTGTCGACCGTTTCGCGACACCGCGGTGACTGTGGATATCGCTAGCGGCCGGTCAGCGGAGTGCGCAGGAGCACGCGAAACCGGCCGGCACCATCGTCCTGGCGCATCAAAGAGATCGCGCCAAGCTCGACCTCGTCGCCGCTCAGCCTCTCGAAAGCCTTTGCGAGATGGTTCATCGCATCGTCGGGCGCATCAGTGGGTCCGGCGAGCGTCATCTGGAACCGGAAGCCGGCCGAAGTCGGCGCGGCGTTCACGGCATTCATCTCGTGACCATCGATGCCTTGCGCATCGAACGCCGCATGGCATTCCGCCACAAATTCCTGAAGCTGGAGGGACTGCCGTTCCGCGCGAAGCACGATGAAGGATCCGGTGTGAGCGAGCACAAGCGGGCCGAGCGGGATCGGGTAATGATGTCTCGCCAGCGACTCGATGGCCGCGCAGAGATCGCTCTCGCTATTATCCTGCAGGCGAAATGGCGGCACGAGGCACGCCTGAAACCCCAGGCGCCGCGGCTCCACGGTCAACAACGACAGGATCGGAGGATCGAGGCCCGGAACCGCGAGTTGCGGAACATCGATAGCCTCAAAGCAATCGTAACCGAGAATCCGGGCGCCGAATTTCGCGAGCGGCGAAAACGGCGGCGGCGTGTACGAGATCGCGTAGAATGGGTCCGGCACGACACCCGGCTCGCTTGACCCGCCAACTATTCGCCGCTGCGCAGCCCGAGCGCCATCGCCATGGCGCGGAAAACCCGCGTGTTCTCGATCCGGCCGCGGAATGCCTCGGCGCCCGGCCCCATCGCGGTCAGGATCACGTCGTCGGCTGCATGAACGCCGCTGTTCATGTTGAACGGCAGGTTGCCCGGGCGGCGCACCGCACCCGGCAGGGCGCAGTTCTTCTCGTTCGCGACGAAGCGGCCCTTCTGCTCGCCTTCGACCGCCGGCACGTTTTCGCCGTCGAGATACGGCTTGGTGTTGTCGCACGTGTCTGGATAGGCCGAGAACACGAAGGCGAGGCGGCGCGAGACGTCGACGGTCTCAGGATAGCCGTCGGCATTCGGCGCGGGATAGTTCGGAAACTGCGAGAGATTGTAGACACCAAGCCGCGAGCGCAACTCGCCCGGCTTGTTGTCGTCGTAAGTGCCGACGATCGCAACGCCGTGCGCGTGATCCGGGACGACAACAATCATCGTGTCATTGTTGCGCGCGGCGGCGAACTCCTTCGCGACCTTCACGGCATTGTCGAGCATGATGGTGTCGTAGACCGCGCGCTCCCAGTCGAGCGAGTGCGAATACTTGTCGATACGGCCGGACTCCACCATCAGCACGAAGCCCTTGTCGTTCTTCGACAGTACGTCGAGCGCGGCGCGCACCTGATCGGTCAGGTCCGGCTGATCAGGAAACTTCGCCGACCGATCCCTTCTTGAGGAAGAAGCGGTCGAGCGCGCCGTCGATGTTTACCGGGTTGAACAGGCCGAGCAGCTTGTTCGCGCCTTGCGCGGCCTTCAGCTCGGTGTTCGTGGTCACATAGGTGTAGCCGGCGCCCTTGAATTTCGCGATGTAATCGTCGTCGTCGATGCGCTTGGAGCCTTCGCCTTTCGGCAGGAAGTTCGGCGTGCCGCCACCCATGATCACGTCGGGCTGCACGGCGAAGAAGTCCTTCACGATGTTGTTGTAGTCCGCGCGCAGGCGGTTGTGCGCCACCATCGCGGCGGGCGTCGCATCCTCGATTTCGGTGTTGGTGACGACGCCGATCGACATGCCGCGCATGCGCTTCACGATCTCCGAGATCGTCTCGACCCGCGGGTGGCCGAGGTTGCTCTTGGCTCGCGAGCAGTAGACGCCGAGCGCGTTGACGCAGGACTTGTGGCCGGTCGTGTAGGCCGAGGCGCTGTTCGCCGAGTCGGTGACCAGCGAGTCCGTCCCGGAGGTCGAGACCAGCGCCATGTGCGGCATGTCGTCGATGGCCAGTTCGCCGCCGTAGACGCCTTCCTTGATGCCCTTGGACAGAACGCGCGCGGCAGTGCGGTGCGCCACCGAGAGGCCGTCGCCGATGAACAGGATGACGTTCTTCGCCTTCGGCGCCCCGGTCTCAAACACCTCCCAGTTCACACGCGCGGTCTGGTCGCCTGCGGCGGCCTCGACCGTGTACTTGCCGGGAGGAAGCACCGCATCGCGGATCCAGTAGGCCGAGTGATCGGAGCCGTCTTCCTTTTCGACGAATGTCGCGGCCTTGCCCGTCGCCGTTGCGGCGTCCGTGCCGTTGATCGTTACCTTCGCGGCGCTCCCGGCAGGCGCGCCGGGAAACTCGACCTTCAGGTCGAAGCGCGCTCCCGCGAGAATCTCGGCGCGATTGAGGGGGTAGATCGTCTGCCCGAAGGCGCTCGCAGGCGCGAGCGCGAGAACGAGCGTAACCGCGGCCAACCGGTTCATGGCAGGACCTCTCTTTGTGCTTTGATTACCGGGCTTATCGCGGCTCTATGACAGCGGGGTGACGCGATCAACAGCGGCTTTCAGGCCGGCACAGAGGCCTGCGGTGCCGAGGCCGTCGCCTTGGCTTGCGGAAGCGCCGGCGTCAGTCCGGGGCTGGTGGCGGCCTGAACCTCGTCCCACTCCACGATGTGAACCCTGCCATCGAACTGCTCAACCACCGCCGTGCAGCTTTCCACCCAGTCGCCGCAATTGATATGAAGACGGGACGCCGAAGTACCTGCGCGCAGGAGAAACATGCACGCAGGAAATTTTTCGCCGCACAAAGCTCGACCGTATTTTCAGCAATATGTGGCATTGTGCTGTCACACATCACATTTCCACATCGCGAATCGAAATTGACTGCCCTCACGTCGCGGCGTGTGCCTAGAGTGCGCCGTGGGCGTGTAGGTGGAACTGTGACATGTGGATGATCACGAACGAACAGGCGGCGGAAATCTACGCGCGTTTTTGCAAGGCGCGTTACGGCGCCGACGCGATCAAGATCGTCCGGTACTGGAATTGTGGAACTGCAAACGCTCGGCGATGCCGAAGGCGAGCGCATCTGAATCTCGTTGCGCAAAAGGTCGAACCCGACGTCGTGGTTCGTCTTCATTCGGCGGCGTGACCGCACGCTGACATCGGCGCGTCCTGCGCGCCGCGCTACGATCCATCAGAAGTCATAATCCGACAAGCCGATCATCCTGACGAAGTGCCCGCAAACCGGCGCGTCCATCTCAACGGGGGTGAACTCGGATTGGGTCGAGTTTTCGACACTGCCGCGCGTGCCTATTCCGCTTCAGTGTCCCGCCTGCGGCAAGACGCACAGTTGGACAAGTTCGAACGCCTGGATCGCCGGCGCAAGGCCACTTGCGGTCGCCGCCGAGTAGTCCGCTCTCAGGCGGTGGCGGAGGCGTCTTGCCAGAGAGTCGGAATGGCGCAAGAGTTCGTGCCAGTGCCGGATTAACCGGCCGTCAAATTCAACGGGAGGTCCACATGGCAGACCGGGCGGAGCTGAAATCACGACACGACATTATCGCGGCGATCGCTGGTCCAGGCGCTGGCGGCTGGCGCCGGCGCAATGGTCGCCGGAACAGGCACCGCGGCGGCACAACCCGCACCTGCCACGCCGCCGAGCACCATCACCAATCCGCCGCGCGACTTCTCACCGAGGGGTGCGCCGACCACTTATTTCTGGGATCCCGACATCATCGCGGTCGATCCGAGTTTCAACGGCCTCGCGCAACCCAACGCGGCAATCCAGCGGCTGCATACCGGAGTGCTCTGGGCCGAAGGACCGGCGTGGAGCGCGCAGGGGCGCTACCTGGTGTGGAGCGACATTCCGAACAATCGGCAGATGCGATGGTCGGAGGATGACGGCCGCGTCAGCGTGTTCCGCACGCCCTCGAACAACAGCAACGGCAACACCTTCGATTTCCAGGGCCGGCAGCTCTCCTGCGAGCATCTCACGCGCCGCGTGGTGCGCCACGAACACGACGGCACGTCGGTCGTGATCGCCGACGCGTATCAGGGCAAGAAGCTCAACTCGCCGAACGATGTCGTGCCGCATCCTGACGGCAGCTACTGGTTCACCGATCCGCCCTACGGCGGCCAGCTTTACGAAGGCGAGCCGGATGTCGCGGGCGGCCCGAGCAACGCCGCCGGCCGGCTCAATCCGCGCATCGGTCAGCCTGCCGGCTTCGTGCCCGGCCGCCGCGAGCTGCCGACCAACTGCTATCGCGTCGATCCGACCGGCCGCGTCGACCTCGTCGTCACCGAGGACCAGGTGCCTGACCCGAACGGGCTCGCGTTCTCGCACGACTACAAGAAGCTCTACGTCGCCTCGACCGGCGAAGGGTCCGGGCGATACCGGTCCGGGCGGCAAAGGCGACGTCCATGTGTTCGATGTCGGCTCCGACAACAAGCTATCGAACCACAAGGTGTTCACCGACTGCATGGTCGACGGCGTGAAATGCGGGCCGGACGGCGTGCGCTGCGACGTCAACGGCAATGTCTGGCTCTCGAGCAATGCCGGCCGCGCCGTCGGCTACAGCGGCGTGACGGTCTGGTCGCCCGAAGGCAAGCTGCTGGGCCGTATCCGCCTGCCCGAGGTGTGCGGCAACATCTGTTTCGGCGGCCCCAAGCGCAACCGCCTGTTCATGGCGGCAAGCCAGTCACTGTATGCCGTCTACACCGCCACGCAGGGTGCGGCACCCGGCTGAGCGCAGCTGGGCGGGCATCCGCGTAGCGAAATCATGCAAAGTCTCTTGCCGCTGCCACAGATGGCGACAAGTGATGGAAATCAGCCAATATCGGAGGCGCTGACAAGATCGACCGATGCGCTTGTTATTGACTCATTGACACGCCGGCGTTGTCGAGCGCCATGAGCGCCAACTTTAATGCCCCGTGATGTGGCGCTTCAAATTCTTTCCCTCACGCCCTCGCGGGATAGCGCTCCTTTATGTCCGCTTCGGTCAGAAGGCGATGCAGCGGACATTTCCTGCACGTTAATGGGTGTTCGCTTGACGCCTACGCAGCGCGCGCCTTAACGCCGCGCACAAGCTTGCCTTGCTCGCTCGCGGATACCTTCCCATAGCTGCCGAACATGGTTGTCAGGCTGTCGTGCCCGATATTTTGGGCCCTGCCTGCATTTCTGCGAAGCCGACGCAATTCTCACGGCCAAAAGCTACGACCGTTTGCCGGAACGCATGCGGGTTGGAGTAAGGCAGACCCGCGCGAGCAAATGCATCAGCAACGATTTTCCTGATCGGTGCTGCGGATGCCCACGGCGTCGCTTTTTAGTTCGCACCACTCTCGCGTCTTGGAGGACCAAGCGTTCTTGGATGTCCAAGTGCCCTAATTGGAACGACGCGTTTCAATTGGTCTTTTTGTCATAGGCGTCTTTGCGGTGAAGGGTGCGATTCTAGCTTTGCTTGGCTAGTTGAGGTCATCGCGCGACCTCAATCACTCCACCTTCACCGTCAGTGCGTCGCTGGCGATCTCCATCTACCTGCAGTGCTCTACTTGACATTCTCCGATCATTTCCATATTTGTTGAAATATGGAAAAGACAGACACCATTGCGGCTCTGGCCGCGCTCGCGCAGGAAAACCGCCTCGACGCATTTCGCCTGCTTGTGCAGGCCGGGCCTGACGGCCTCGCGGCCGGTGCGGTGGCGGAAAAGCTTTCGCTCGCACCAAACACACTTTCCTTTCATCTCGATCGGCTGCGCACGGCGGGCCTCATCAGCGTGAAGCGCGAAGGCCGTTCGCTGATCTACGCGGCGCGCTACGAAACGATGAATGGCGTGCTCGCCTATCTCACCGAGAATTGCTGCGGTGGCGTCACCGAATGCGCGCCTGCCGCCTGTGCTCCGAAATCCTCCGCTCGCAAATCCAGCAAGGCCAAGGTGTCCGCATGAGTGCCGATCGTTCCGCGCTACCCGTTGCCGTCATCGGTGGCGGGCCGGTTGGCCTCGCGGCGGCTGCGCATCTCGTGACGCGCGGCGTGCCGGTGAAACTGTATGAGGCAGGCGAAACCGTCGCGGCGCACGTCCGCGATTGGGGACACGTCCGGCTGTTCTCGCCGTGGCGGTTCAACACCGACGCCGCATCCACCGCGATCTTGCGCGGGCATGGCTGGCAGGCTCCCCCCGCCAATGCGCTGCCGACCGGCCATGATCTTTACGCGGCGTATCTCCAGCCACTGGCCGAAACGCCCGCGCTCCGCTCGGTGATCGAGACCGGTGCGCGCGTCCGCAACGTGGCGCGCGATGGCATCGACAAGGTGGCGAGTCGCGGGCGTGGTGATTACCCGTTCGCTGTGGCGATCGATGAAGCCAACGGCGCTTCGCGCATCGATCTTGCGCGCGCCGTCATCGACGCGTCGGGAACGTGGACGAACCAAAATCCCGCATCCGCGTCTGGAACCCCTGCAATCGGGGAAATCACATTCGCGGACCGGATCGCCTACGGCGTGCCGGATATGCTTGGGCGCGATCGGGACGCATATGCGGGCCGCCGCGTGCTCGTGATCGGCGGTGGGCATTCGGCTGCGAACGTGCTGCTTGATCTGGCGCGGCTCGCGGAAACCGACCACCGGCTGCAAATCATTTGGGCCGTGCGCGCTGCCAATCTCGATCGCGTTTTCGGTGGCGGTGAAGCCGACAAACTCGAAGCACGCGGCAAGCTTGGCGACGATCTACGGAAACTCGTTGAAAGCGGGCGGCTGCAACTCGCGTTGCGCTTCGCTGTCGAAAAGATTGAACGCAAGGCCGACGCGCTCGCGGTGACGGAACGCGCGGCCTCGGACGCCCGCACGCTTGGCCCGATTGACCGGATCGTGGTTTGCACCGGGCAACGTCCCGATCTTGCGATGACGCGCGAGTTGCGGCTGGACCTGGACCCGTGGCTGGAAAGCGCGCGGACACTCGGGCCGATGATCGATCCCAATTTGCATTCTTGCGGTTCGGTGCCGCCGCACGGCTACAAGCAACTGGCGCATCCCGAACCGGGATATTTTGCGGTTGGCATCAAGAGCTATGGCCGTGCGCCCACATTCCTCATGGCCACCGGCTACGAGCAAGTGCGGTCGATCGCGGCGCATCTCGCCGGCGATGAAGCGGCTGCAAGTGACGTGCGGCTCGTGCTGCCGGAAACCGGTGTGTGCTCCACCAATCTCGCGCCCTCGATCGCGGCAAGCGAGGGTTGCTGCGGTGGACCCGCACCGGCAAATACGGACGCCTGTTGCGCCGACGATGCAACCGCCAAAGCGAGCGGCGCGGACGGTTGCGGCTGCGCGGTGACGGAAGCAAAGCCGGTGGCCGTGCAATCATGCTGCGGGAGCAAGGCCAATGCCTGATAGCGCCTTCAACGTTCTATTCCTCTGTACCGGCAATTCTGCGCGCTCTGTGCTCGCGGAAGCGATTTTGAACAAAATCGGTGCCGGGAAATTCCGGGCCTATAGCGCCGGATCGCAGCCCAAAGGCCAAGTGAACCCGAACACGCTCCGGCTGCTGGAAAGGCTTGGCTACGACACCGCGCCGTTTCGTTCAAAATCGTGGAGTGAATTTGCGCAGCCGGGCGCACCGGTCTTGGATTTCGTTTTCACCGTTTGCGATGACGCGGCGGGCGAGACTTGTCCGGTGTGGCCGGGCCAGCCGATGACTGCGCATTGGGGCATTCCTGATCCCGCAGCCGCCACCGGGACGGATGCCGAAATCGCAATCGCGTTCTCCGATGCCTACCGGATGCTGCAACGGCGGATCGAAGCTTTCGCCGCGCTGCCGATCAAGGCGCTCGATTCCATGACGCTAAGAAACAAGCTTCGCGACATCGGCCGCATGGCGGGAGCCACCGCGAAAGCCGACGCGTGACCGCTGATCTGCCGCGCCGTGCTGCCGCTGAATTTCTCGGAAGCGCGTTCCTGCTCGCGGCTGTCGTCGGCTCGGGCATCATGGCCGCGAAGCTTGCAGGCGGTAACGGCGCGCTCGCCCTGCTTTGCAATACGCTGCCGACTGGCGCGATTCTCGTGGTGCTGATCCTGATTTTCGGGCCGGTGTCCGGTGCGCATTTCAATCCGGCGGTGACGCTCGCGTTTGCCTTTCGCCGTGAGATGCCATCCACCGCCGTTGCGGTCTATCTCGTGGCGCAAGTTGCTGGCGCGATCATCGGCGCATGGCTCGCGCATTTGATGTTTGAGCTTCCCGTGATCCAGATTTCCGCCACGGCGCGCGTCGGGCCTTGGCCAATGGATTGCCGAAGCTGTCGCGACGTTCGGGCTGTTGCTGACGATCTTCGGATGCCTCGCGGGCGTGCGCGCTGCGATTCCCTATGCGGTCGGCCTCTACATCACCGCCGCCTATTGGTTCACCGCGTCAACGTCCTTCGCAAATCCGGCGGTGACGATCGCGCGATCTTTATCCGATACGTTCGCCGGCATCTCACCGGGCGGCGTCCCGGCCTTCATCGTGGCGCAATTTGCCGGTGCGTTCGCCGCAACAGTGCTCGCGCTGTGGCTCTGGCCCATCAACAGGCAACCGCGTGAACGAGAGCGAGCACCTACCCGACCGTCGCGTTGTCGTGACTGCGCTCGGTGTGACGCAAATTCTGGCGTGGGGTTCGACGTTCTATCTGCTCGCGGTGCTGGCGCCCTACATCGCGCGCGACACCGGCTGGACCTATGACCGCGTTGTGGCCGGTGCCTCGGTTGGCCTGTTCGTCGCGGGCATCGTGTCCCCGCGCGTCGGCCGCTTCATCTCAACTCACGGCGGGCGGCCGGTGCTGGCGATCGGCGCATTGTTGCTCGCGGCGGGCCTCGGTGCATTGGGCGCGGCGAATAGCTTTTCGCTCTATCTCGCCGCGTGGGCCGTCATCGGCGCGGGCATGGGTGCGAGCCTCTACGACGCGGCTTTTTCCACACTAGGGAATATCTATGGCGCGAACGCGCGGCCCTCCATTACGGCGGTGACGCTGTTCGGCGGGTTCGCGAGCACGGTTTGCTGGCCGCTTAGCGCCTATCTCGTGGAGCATTTGGGATGGCGTGAAACGTGCTTTGTGTACGCCGCAATCCAGATTGCGATTTCGCTGCCGCTTCATCTGCTCGCGCTACCGCGCGGACGCCACACCGCCACCCCGCAGGATGGCGCGGCAAAACCGGCGGTTCACTTGCAGGCGGGCGAGCGGGGCATTTTCGCGGTGCTCTCGATCGTGGTGACGATCGGGGCGGCATTCCTCGCGATCATCGGGACGCATTTGCTGCCGCTATTGCAGGCGCGCGGCCTCGACCTGGCCCTTGCCGTCAGCTTCGGCGTGCTCGTTGGTCCGGCGCAAGTCGGCGCGCGCGTGGTCGAAATGCTCGCTGGCCGCCACTATCATCCATCGTGGACCATGATCGCATCCGCGACCCTCTTGGCTATCGCAGCCGTCATGCTGTTCACCGGCTTTCCGATCGTCGCGCTCGCGATCGTGCTCTACGGAGCGGGGAACGGCATCGGCACAGTTGCGCGCGGCGCGCTGCCGCTCGCGGTGTTCGGTGCCGACCGTTACCCCGTACTCATGGGAAGGCTCGCGCTGCCGATCCTGATCGCGATGGCGGTTTCGCCCTATCTCGGTGGCCTCGCATTCCAGCGCGGCGGTGCGGATTGGACATTCGCAATTCTCATGGCACTTGGACTGACTAACGTTGCGCTCGCAGTGACGCTGCGCGTGCTGGTCGCGCGGAGAGCCTAGCGGCTGTCGCCCGTTCGCCTGATCGCGATGCTCTGCGCGGCGCAAGTGCTCGTGCAAATTGGCGCGTTCTTTTGGCCTGCGCTCCTACCCGAAATGATTGCGCGATGGCGGCTCAGCAATAGCGAGGCAGGCTGGATCACCGCCGCATTCTATGGCGCGTACATGCTGGCGGTGCCCGTCCTAGTCACGCTCACCGATCGGATTGACGCGAAACGCGTCTATCTCGGTGGCGTTGCCGCGATGATCCTCGGGCATGCCCTTTTCGCCGCGCTCGCGGACGGCTTTTGGTCCGCGTTCGCGGCGCGCGCCTTGACCGGCATCGGTTGGGCCGGAACGTACATGACCGGCCTCAAGCTGCTTGCCGACAAGGTGGACGCAAAAACCCTGTCTCGCGCAGCGGCAGCGCACGCCGCGAGCATCGGCATTTCCGGGGCGCTGTCCTACGTGTGCGCCGACTTGCTCGCGGCTGCGGGCGGATGGCGTTTCGCGTTCGCTGCCGCCTCTGCAAGCGCCGTGGTCGCGTGGCTGATCGTACTGCTCGCGGTGCCGCGCAGCGAGCACAAGCATGAAGCCGCACCGACCGGAACGGGCCTGTTCGATTTTCGGCCTGTTTTGCGAAACCGATCGGCAATGGCCTATGCGATTGCCTACGGCCTTCACACGTTG
This sequence comes from uncultured Alphaproteobacteria bacterium, assembly GCA_963828625.1. Classification (GTDB taxonomy): domain Bacteria; phylum Pseudomonadota; class Alphaproteobacteria; order Rhizobiales; family Xanthobacteraceae; genus PALSA-894. The sequence goes on from CAWHEX010000002.1 coordinate 276,805, forward strand.
GAGATGGCCGCGCTGCGCGGTTGGGGCGTGGCTTTCTTGGCCTACGTGGCTGCAAGCAGCGGTGCGGCGAACACGCTGATTTCACCGACCGTCACGCTGACGGCGCTGGCGCTGCTTGGCACGCTCGCGAGCCTCGCAGGCAATGAAGCCGCAATTTACTTCGGACGGCGCACGCTCATATCCGCTGCCATTGGCGGCTCTGTGGCGCTGGCGGTGTTGCTGGCGATGTTCGGTGTGCAGTCCTATCCGCTGGCGGTGGTCGCTCATGCTCGCCTACGGCGCGGTGATCTGGCTGGATTCGGCATCGCTCACCGCCGGGACGGCTGGCACCGCCGAACCATCCCGGCGCGGTGCAACGCTCGCGGTTCATTCGTCCCTAGGCTATGCGGGCGGCTTCATCGGGCCGCTTGCGGTCGGCTTCGTTTTAGACGCGGGCGGTGGCAATGCTTCCGCGTGGTCCGCTGCCTTCGGGCTGATCGCGGCAGTCATGCTCGCGTCGCTATTGATCTTTCTGGCCATGCGTCCGCGCGTGCTCGCGGGCGATCGGGGCGCTTAATCATCCCGCAGGCCGCTTTCGAGCGAAGATCATCCATCACCGCCCGAATACGAGCGGTACCTCAGAAGCGGAAATTCACTCCGACGCGAGCGACGTGCGCAGCGAGGCTAGCCGAAGTCGTGAGCGGGTTCACAACCGCGCCGGGCTGGAACACCGTGTTGATGACGTTGGCGGTCGTCGTGACAGAGCCGAAGTTCATGTAGAGATATTCGCCTTTCACGGTCCAGTTCCCGCCGAGCGCCCACTCGAGGCCGCCGCCGGCGACCCACCCAGCCTTCGTTTGCGTCGCGGTCGACGCGGCGGCCGTGTTGACGAAGGGCGGACCGAGGAACGTTCCGAGCGTGTCCGCGAAGCCGTTTGTCACCTGCGGGTTCGTTACCGCCAATCCGCCCGTGGCGTAAAGCAGCACGGTGGGCGCGACCGTAAATCCGAGCCGTCCTCTGAACGTCGCCAGCCAGTCGGTTTTGACGTTGGTGCTGACTGCAAAATTGAGGAACGGCGCCGAGGGTATCGGCGCGACGGCGGTGCGCCCGGCTCGCAGAGCGAGCGCCTCCACGTCCGCCTCGATACCGAATACGATGCTACCGGTCTGCCAATTGTACCCGGCCTGGCCGCCGCCGGTGAATCCTCTGGGTGAAAGCGTCCCGGTGCCGGCCGCGCCGATGGCGGCGAGGTTCTCGGGAGCGTTGTAGGTGCAAACGGCGGGCAGGGTCGCCGGGCAGGTAAATGACGATGCCGTATTCGAGCGGCCCCAAGCGTAGCCCGCGTTGAGGCCAACGTAGAATCCTGTCCAGCTATACATGGGAGCGGCAGCCGGCACGGCCTTGTAAGAAATGTCAGCGGCGATGACCGGACCGGCCGCAACAATGGCGCCGAGCGCGACCCCGGCAATTGTGAGTTTCTTCATAACGTCCCCCCAAAGCGTGCATCTACGGCGACAGCGAGCGCAAAGCTTATACCACGCGAGTGGTAGAACAGTCGTAATTCTGCAACACGCACAGGGGAAACGAGCAGTGGGCGCTGCTGTGGCCGCCTGTCATTCGACAGGCAAGTGATTCGAAAGAGACCTCCGTTTTCGTTCAATTCGCTGAACCGGGCTTCCAGGCAGCCGCAACAGTCTGCTACCGGCCCAACGCGGACATTGGTTAGGCGAAAGCAAGTGTCTGCTTCTGACCCGGAGCGGACATCAGGACTATGCCGACGCGTCGTCTCCGGGACGAAACGTGTCCGCTGTCTTCCGAACGAGTTTCACGAAATTTCGGACAACTGGGGAGCCATCGCCTCGTCTTAGTCCGAGCATCAATACGGCCTTTGGCTGGATGCCTTTGAGGCTGCGATAAACGACACCATTCATTGTCATGTTCTGCAAGCAGGCTGGCACGAGTGCTACACCAAGCCCCACGGCAACCAGACTGAGAGCCGACGTGATGCGCGGAGCTTCTTGACCAAGACGGGGTGTAAATCCCGCCTTGAGGCATGCTGCCATCGTCGCCTCGTAGAACGCAGGCCCGTGCTGACGCGCATAAATGATGAATTGTTCGTCGGCCAAGTCCTTCAGAGAAAGCGACGCAGCGCGGCGGTCGCTCCGCGCAAGCAGGTGGTCGCTTGGCAATGCCGCCACCATCGCCTCGTTGAGCAGCGGATAGACGAGGAAGTCTTCATGACCATCAAGCGGGCTGCGGAGGAAACCGATATCGAGCTGGTGATTGCGCAGGCGCTCGATTTGCTCCGCGCGCAGACATTCGTCCAGCATGAGTGACACGTTGGGATAGGCTGTCCGGAACGCGCGGATGACAGACGGTACGAAGGGATGAAAGAGCGTTGTGGGCTGAATGCCGATACAGAGGCGTCCCTGCTCGCCGCGCGCTGCACTGCGCGTTGCTTCGAAGGCGCCATCGTAGTTCGCAAGCGTTGCACGCGCTCGCTCGAGAAAAACGCGTCCGGCTTCAGTCAGCTCGACCCCGCGCGGCTTGCGCCGAAAGAGCTGTACGTTGAGCTCGTCCTCAATGGCCTTGATCCGTTGACTCAACGGCGGCTGTTGCAGGCCGAGGCGCTCTGCGGCCCTCGTAATGTGACCCTCCTCGGCGACGACAACGAACTGACGAAGATGGCGCAGCTCCATGACATATCCTGTTCAGTATGATTTTTGCTGAATCCATATAATACCGGCTGACAGCGCCAGATGCTATCGGGGGTATCTCCGCAAGGAGATTTCACATGACGCTGTTGCGACGCGAATTCCTGATGCTGGCCGGGGCCTCGCTGGCGTGTTCGCCAACCGCGGCCCTCGCAGACGGTTATCCGGCGCGTCCGGTTCGTCTGATGGTGCCATACGCGCCGAGCGGCCCCACGGACATCCTGGCGCGGCTGGCGGCGCAGAAACTCTCCGAGCAGCTCGGCAAGCCGTTCTATGTCGAGAATGTCGGTGGAGCGGGTGGCAACGTCGGATTGGGCCAAGCTGCAAGAGGATCGGCCGACGGCTATACGGTGGTGGTCGTGCCGCCGAATATCGTCGTCAATCCGGTCATGTACGAGAAGGTGCCGTACGAGCAGAAGGACTTCGTGCCGGTCACGGTCGCTGTCAGGTCCCCGATCGTCCTCGCAGTCCACCCGTCGGTGCCAGCCGGGAGCGTCAGGGAGCTTGTGGCGCTCATTAAGGCAGGGGGATCGAAGTACACGTTCGCGTCGCCCGGCACCGCCACCCCGCCGCATCTCATCGGCGAGCTCTTCCGCCTATCTCTTGGCCTCGACCTGGTCCATGTGCCGTTCAACAGCGCGGGCCCGGCAGTGACCGCGACGCTGGCGGGCCATACGCCGATCGTATTCGCGTCGTTGCCGCCCGCCGTTCCTCAGATCAAGGAAGGCAAGTTGCGGGCATTGGCCGTGACAAGCCCGACACGATCACCGGCTCTTCCGGATGTCCCCACCATGGCGGAAGCCGGATATTCGGAGATCGAGGGCGAAGGATGGTTCGCATTCATCGTGCTGGCCGGAACGCCGAAGGACGTGATCGATCTGCTCCACCGCGAGATCGTGAAGGCCATGAAGCTATCTGACGTTCAGGAAAAGATGGAGGCGCTCGGATTCCAGACGGTTGACACGACGCCAGAGCAAGCCGCCGACCTGTTCCGGACCGAAAGCGCGAAATGGTCGAAGGTGATCCGCGAAGCCGGCATCAAAGCAAATTGACTTGGAACACCAGTCGAAGCTGATGCGCCGTCGAGTGACGACGGTGGGCATCATCGCTTCCAACGAAGGTCCCGTCGAGCGGTTCAAGGCCGGGATGCTGGAGTACAAATTCGTCGAAGGACGGAATATCGACTTCGAAACGCGTCTGTTCCGCGGAGACTCAGGAAAATTGGCTGACTTCGCGAAGGATCTCGTTGATCAAGCCGTCGATCTTATCGCGGTGGTGGGTGCAGTGACCGCTCGCGCGGCTCTGTCCGCAACATCCGTGATCCCGATCGTTTACGCGGTAGTTGTCGATCCAGTCAGCGATGGACTTTCAACGGCATCGGCACGCCCCCTCCCGAACATGACCGGGATTACGACCTTCGATGCCGGGCAAGCGCAAGTCCAACTGAGCCTGCTCCGATCGATCAAGCCGGATTTCACCACGATCGCCTACCTGGGCGACGCTGCCGTCTCCGATTGTCTGGCCAACGCCAATCTTCGCGCTGCGGGGGACTTCGGCTTGCACGCAACGCTACTGCGCGTCATCGGGCCTGATCCGGATCTGGAGGGCGCGTTCGCGAAGCTCCGGCAGGAGCACGCTCAGGCGGTTGTCGCGCTTGAGCAGCCGGCGATCGGTGCCAGCGCGCGCAAGATTGCGGAGCGCGCACTCGCGCTGAACATCCCAAGCGTCTTTGCGCGCGATCAGGCTGGGTCCGGAGGATTGTTCAGCTATGGAACCAGTTTAGCCGGAGCTGCGCACGCCATAGCACGCCAAGTGAGCCGGGTGCTCGGCGGCGTAGCTCCGGCCGACATACCCGTTGAAACAGTGTCATCGCCTGAATTGGTAATCGACATGCGAGCCGCGCATCGCCTTGGACTAAGTATACCGCGAGAGGTTCTTCGCAACGCTGTGCGAGTGAACTGACTGCTGACGTCCCATGTTCCTTTTGGCCCAAAGCTGACAATTTCACGCACGCTTCGACATGTCTGCCGCTGTTGAACGCAGAGCCGACACCTACGTCGGCCCGCTGCCTCCAGACATCCAACTTTACACGATCCTAGCGGTTCGATCCCGCTTGGCTCCGACAGAAAGCCGCCCTCCGGGGCGGCTTTCTTGCTTTTGGCAAACGTGCATTCATTGCGGACCGGAGAGGTAACGCATGCAGGGCAAGATCGCGCTGGAGGAACACTTCGCCATTCCGGCGACGCTCGCCGACAGCCAGGTGTTCGGCGCGCATGTGTGGGGCGAGCTCGGGCCGCGGCTGACCGATCCGGCCAAACGTCTCGCGACGATGGACGAGAACGGCGTCGCAATGATGATCCTCTCGCTCAACGCGCCGGCCGTGCAGGCGATCTGGGACGTCAAGCGCGCAATCGCGGTGGCGCGCGAAGCGAACGACACGTTGGCCGCCGAGATCGCGAAACGCCCGGACCGGCTTGCGGGATTTGCCGCGCTGCCGATGCAGGAGCCGGACGAGGCCGCGCGCGAACTGACACGCTGCGTGAAGGAGCTGGGCTTCGTCGGCGCGCTGGTGAACGGCTTCTCGCAGGCCGGTGAAGCGAACACCGCGCTCTATTACGACCTGCCGCAATATCGCCCGTTCTGGAAAACGATCGCGGACCTCGACGTGCCGTTCTACCTGCACCCGCGCAATCCGCTGCCGGGATCGATCCCCGGATACGAGGGCCACAACTGGCTGCTCGGACCGAACTGGGCGTTTCATGCCGAAACCGCCGTGCATGCGCTGCGGCTGATCGGCTCGGGGCTGTTCGACGAACATCCGAGCCTGCAGATCATCCTCGGACATCTCGGCGAAGGCATCCCGGCCTACCTGTGGCGCATCGACCACCGCAACGAATGGATGAAGGCGCGCCACCGCTACGCGGCCAAGAAATGGGTCAGGGACTATTTCCGCAGCAATTTCGTGCTCACCACCTCGGGCAATTTCTCCACCTCCGCGATGGTCCAAGCGGTCGCGGAGATCGGGGTTGAGCGCGTGCTATGGTCGGCGGACTATCCGTTCGAGGACGTGGGCGATGCCACCGTCTGGTTCGACGCTGCGCCGATCAGCGAGGCGGACCGGCAGAAAATCGGACGCGACAATGCGTTGAAGCTGTTCAAACTGGCGAAATAGAAAAAACGCGGAGGAAACAAGATGAGACTGACAACGATCGCCACGGCATTGCTCGTGGCGGCATCCGCCACTACCGCGCGCGCGGAAATATCCGAGATCACCATCGCGCAGCAGTTCGGCGTGGCGTTCCTGCCGCTGATGCTGATGGAGCGCGACAATCTGATCGAGAAGCACGCGAAGGCCGCCGGCATCGAGGTCAAGACCAACTGGCAGAAGGTCGCGGGTCCGAGCGTCATCAATGACGGGCTTCTCTCCGGCAACGTGCATTTTGGCGCGGTCGGCGCGCCCTCGCTTGCGACCTTGTGGTCGCGGACCAAGACGAATGTGGGCGTGAAGGGCGTGGCGGCGATGACGTCGTACCCGCTCTATTTCGTGACGCGCAATCCGGACCTCAAATCGCTGAAAGACCTGTCGCAGAAGGACAAGATCGCGGTGCCCTCGGTGAAGATCTCCACGCAGGCGATCATGCTGCAGATGGCGGCGGCAGATTTGTTCGGGCAGCCGAACTATCAGAAGTTCGACGAGCTGACCGTCTCGCTCTCGCATCCCGACGCGATGATCGCACTGATGAACAACACCAGCGGCGTGAACGCGCACTTCGCGACTTCGCCGTTCTACGAGCAGGAGATGAAGCTTCCGAACGCGCGCGTGCTGACAACCAGCTATGACATCCTCGGCGGACGCGCCTCCGCGCTGGTCGTCGTCACGACGAGCAAATTCCACGACGCCAACCCGAAGGTCTACAAGGCCTTCCTCGCCGCCGAGAAGGAAGCGATCGACACGATCAACAAGGACAAGAAGGCAGCCGCGAAAGCCTATGTCGAGATCATGAAGGACACGAAGAATTCGGTCGACGACATCTTCGCGGTGATCAACGACAAGGACTACGCCTTCACGCTTTTGCCCGAGAAGGTGTTCAAGACCGCGGTGTTCATGGGCAAGGTCGGTACCCTGAAAGACCCGCCCGCGAAGTGGCAGGACCTGTTCTTCCCGGACATTCACGACCTGCCGGGAGACTAGATGCTCCGCCAGGATTCATGACCGACACCCTTCGCATCGGCTGCGGCGCGGGCTTCCAGGGCGACCGTCTGGAACCCGCGCTCGTTCTCGCCGAGCGCGCCAAGCTCGACTACCTGATGCTCGAATGCCTCGCCGAGCGCACGATCGCGCTCGCGCAGTTGCGCAAGCTGCACGACCCGGCGGGCGGCTACGATCTGCTGCTGGAGCGGCGCATGACCGGGCTGTTGCCGCTGATCAAGCGGAACGGCGTGCGCGTCGTCACCAACATGGGCGCCGCGAACCCGCTCGCGGGCGCGGAGAAGATCGTCGCGCTTGCGAAGAAGCTCGGCCTGAAGGTGCGCGTCGCGGCGCTGACCGGCGACGACGTGTTCGCCACGCTCGATCCGCAGCAGACCGCGATGGAGACCGGCGAGCCGCTGGCGAATTCCGGCTCACTGTTTTCGGCGAACGCCTATCTCGGCGTCGAGGAGATGCTTCCCGCGATGGACAGCGGCGCCGACATCGTGCTCACCGGCCGCGTCGCGGACCCGTCGCTCGCGCTTGCGCCGCTCGCGCATCATTTCGGCTGGACGCTGGACGACGAGGAGCGGATGGCACGCGGCACTGTGGTCGGGCACCTGCTCGAATGCGCGGGTCAGCTCACCGGCGGCTACTACGCGGATCCGGGCCGGAAGGACGTGCCCGGCATGGCGACGCTCGGCTTTCCGTTCGCCGATGTGGATGCCGAAGGAAATGCATCGCTCTCGAAGGTTCAGGGCACCGGCGGCATCGTCAGCCGCATGACCGCGATCGAGCAATTGCTCTACGAGGTGACCGATCCGAACGCCTATCTCACGCCCGACGTGACGGCGGATTTTTCGCAAGTCGAGATCGCCGAGACCGCGCCCGACACGATCGCGGTGAAAGGCGCGCGCGGACGGAAGCGCCCCGACACCCTGAAGGTCAGCGTCGGCTATCACGCGGGCTACATCGGCGAAGGCGAGATTTCCTATGCGGGCGAGAACTGCGTCGCGCGCGCGAAACTCGGGGGCGAGATCGTCGCTGAACGGCTGCGCGGCCAGTTCCAGGAATTACGCGTCGATATCATGGGCCTGTCGTCGCTGCACACGCGGCCGATGTCGGGCGGCGACCACAGCCCATACGAAGTCCGCCTGCGCGTCGCGGGCCGTTCGGCCGACCGGGACGTGGCGGCGCGGATCGGCGAGGAAGTCGAGTCGCTCTGGACCAACGGCCCGGCGGGCGGAGGCGGCGCGCGCAAGTCCACGCAGGAGCAGATCGGCATCGTGTCGTGCCTCATCGCGCGCGACCGGGTGAAGCCGCAGGTGACGGTGTTCGAGTCATGAAGCGCCGGCTTTACGATCTCGCGCACGCGCGCGCCGGCGACAAGGGCAACACCACGATCCTGTCGCTGATCGCCTACAGGCCCGAGGACTTCCCGCTGCTGCGCGCTCGCGTCACGCCGGACGCCGTGAAGCGGCATTTCGCCGGCATCATCAAGGGCAAGGTCACGCGCCACGAGCTGCCGCAGCTCGGCGCCTTGCAGTTCATCGGCGAGGAGGCGCTCGGCAGCGGCGTCACCACCTCGCTCGCCGTCGACGCGCACGGAAAGTCGCTCAGCGCCGCATTGCTGGAAATGGAAATCGAAACCGATTGATTTGCCGGGCCGTCTGCGCTTCGGTGCGCCCCGCATGACGCCCGCCGAAGCCTTCGCAGCCGCAACACGCCATCATCAGGCGGGGCAGTTCGCCGACGCCGAGCGCCTGTACGCGCAGGTGCTTGCCGCAGAGCCCGGCCATCTGCAGGCGCTGGTGCTGAGCGGCGCGCTCGCCCACATGGCGGGGCGCAACGAGGACGCGGTCGAGCGGTTCGGCCGCGCGATCGCGATCGCCGAGCAGCCGGACTTTCACTACAACATCGGCCTTGCCAAATGGGCGCTGAACCGCCGCGCCGAGGCGACCGAGCATTGGCGACGCGCGGTCGCGCTCAATAAGAACTTCGCGCAGGCGCACATGAATCTCGGCAATGCGCTGCGCGAGGACGGCCGCCTCGACGAGGCATTGAGCCATCTGCGTCAGGCACTGCAACTGCAGCCCTCGCCGTTCGCGCACAACAGTCTCGGCCTCGCGCTCGCCGTCCGCGGCGACCCGCAGGCTGCCATGCATTACCAGCGCGCGATCGAGATGCACCCGGAGTTCATCGAGCCGTATCTCAATCTCACGCTCGAATTCGCCCGCGCAGGGCGTACCGATCAGGCGCTCGCCTGCGTGCGCCGCAGCCTCGCCATCCGGGAGACGCCGGACAACACCGCGCTGTTCGCGCGCGTGGTCGGCACGCTCGAGGCAGTCGGCGACGATCCGGCGCTCCGCGCGTTGATCCTGCGCGCCGCGACGGAGGGCTGGGGGCAGGCGCGCGACCTTGCGAACGTCGCCGCAACGCTGGTCCGGCACGGGCCGCTCGCAGCACCGATCGCGCGCGGCGAAGCCGCGTGGCCAGCGGCCGCGCGCGATGCGCTGCTGTGCTGGCTTCTGGAATCGAGCGTGATCTGCGATCTCGTGCTCGAACAATTCCTGACGGCGACGCGCACGGCGCTGCTCGGCGTTGCCGAAGCCGCGCAGAGCGTCACCGACGACGAGCTGCGCTTTGCCTGCGCGCTCGCGCGCCAGTGTTTCACCACCGAGTATGTCTATGCGGTCTCGCGACGACGAACTCGACCGCGTCGCGCGGCTGCGTGAAGCCGCGCGGACGCCGCTGCGGCTCGCGGTGATCGCCGCGTACGAGCCGCTGCACGCGCTGCCCGATGCGGAGGCGCTGCTGGAGAAAGCCTGGCCGGCGCCGGTGGACGCCCTGCTCACCCAGCAGGTGCGCGAGCCGCGCGCCGAAGCCGCCGAGCGCGCAAAAATTCCCCGCCTCACGCCGATCGACGACGACGTCTCGCGCGCCGTGCAGGCGATGTACGAGGAGAACCCCTACCCGCGCTGGATCGCGGCGGGCGGGCCAACGCCATACGCGTCCGTCGACGCGCTGATGCAGCGCGAGTTCCCGCGCGCGCCGTTCCGGCACATCGGCAAGAGCGACCTCGACGTGCTGGTCGCGGGCTGCGGCACCGGACGGCATTCGATCGAGGTGGCGCGCCAGTTCCCGCGCGCGGCCGTGACGGCGATCGATCTCAGCAGCGCGAGCCTCGCCTACGCGGCCACGCGGGCGCGCGCACTCGGGCTCACGAACGTGACGCACATGCAGGCCGACATCCTGCGGCTCGGATCGATCGGCCGCAGCTTCGACATGATCCAGGCGGCCGGCGTGCTGCATCACCTCGCGCGACCCGTGGGAAGGCTGGCGCGTGCTGCTCTCGCTGCTGCGTCCCGGCGGCGTGATGTTCGTCGGGCTCTACAGCGAGCTTGCGCGGCGCGACGTGGTGGCGGCGCGCGATTTCATCGCGCAGCGTGGTTACGGGTCGACCGCCGCCGAGATCCGCGCCTGCCGGCAGGAGTTGATGACGCACGGCGAAAATACGCCGCTGCGGAACGTCGCGCTGTTCAACGACTTCTTCACCACCAGCGAATGCCGCGACCTCCTGTTCCACGTCCAGGAGCACCGCATGACACTGCCGGCAGATCAAATGCATTCCTCGACGCGAACGGCCTTACGTTCCTCGGTTTCTCGCTCGACCCGCGCACGGCGCAACGCTACGCGGCGCGCTTCCCCGACGATCCCGCGATGGTCGATCTCGACCGCTGGGATGCCTTCGAGCAGGACAACCCCTACACGTTTGCCAGCATGTATCGCTTCTGGGTGCAGAAGGCCGGCTAGCGGACGCTACACGATCCGATATTTCTCTACCGCCTTCGCGTCCCACACCAGGCCGTTGCCGGGCTTCCCGGACACCACCGCGCAGCCATCGACGATCCGCAGCGGCTCCTGCACCAGCTTGTCGGCCCAATCGACGTATTCGAGCCAGTGCGCGGTCGGCGTCGCGGCGAGCAGATGCGCGCTCACCTCGGGAAAGAGATGCGAGGACATCTCGACGTGGCGCGCCTGCGCGAGTGCCGCGGCGCGCACGAAGCCGGTGACGCCGCCGATGCGTTCGAGGTCGGGCATCACCCAGTCGGACGCGCCCGCGTCGAGCGCGGCCTGCATGCCTTCGGGGAGCGAGAAATTCTCGCCGATCTGGATCGGCACTTTCAGTTCGCGCCGCAGCGTCGCGTAGCCGGCGTAGTCGTCGTGGCGGATCGGCTCCTCGAGCCAGTAGAGCCCTTCACCGTCGAGCGCGCGGCCGCGCTCCAGCGCGGCGCTCAGGCTGAGCGCCTGATTGTAGTCGGACATCAGCGTGGCATCGCCGATGCGCTTCTTCACGGCGCGCACCGCCGCGATGTCCTGCTTCAGCGTCGGATTGCCGAGACGCAGTTTCACGGCGCGGAAATTGCCGCCGAGCAATTTCTCGGCCTCGTCCGCAACCTTCTCGGGCTCCATCAGGCCGAGCCCGCAACTGTTGTAGGCCGGGATCGGGCGCGGCGCCGCGCCGAGCAGGCGCGCCAGCGGAAGGTTCTGCGAAATCGCCAGCGCGTCCCAGGCGGCGATGTCGAAGCCCGCGAGCGCCATGCGGATGACGCCCTGCACGCCGACCAGCGCGAAGCGCTCGTGCAGCTTGGCGTAAAGATCGAGCGGCGCGACCGGGTCGCCCTTGGTGATGCGATCGACCGCGGCCAGCATCGCCACGATGGCGCGCGATATCTCGAGCGAGTGGCCGAAGATGTAGGAGCGGCCGGTGATCCCGGCCTCGGTCTCCACGTCGACCAGCACGAGGCAGGCTTTCGAGAACGCCCCGCGGCTGGTGCCCAGCACGTAGGTCGTCGGCACCTCGACGCCGACGCCGCGTACCGCGCGCACGGTCAGATTGTTTGGCATTGCCCCGGTCTCCGCTATGGTTCGGCATGATGACGTTGACGGCGGACGATATCGAGTCCCTTGCGCAGGGCGCGGCGCAATCGCCGGCCGCGCTGTTCGAGGCGATCCATCAGGCTGCGCGGCGGCGTCTCGACGCCGGGCTCGTGACCGCGATGCGCTACGACGAGCCGCAGCAGATGGTGGAGCGGCTCTATTCCTCGGTCCCGGCCGCCTACCCGGTCGGCGGGCGCAAGCTCAAGCGCGAGAGCAACTGGAGCCGGCACGTGCTGGTCGAGCATCGTGTGCTGGTCAGCGCGGGCGACGACGCGCTGAAGGAGCACTACGTCGATCACGCGACGATCACCGGCCTCGGCCTGCACTCATGCGTGAATGTCCCGCTGGTGAGCGAGACGCGCTGCATCGGCACGCTCAATATCAGCAGGCCGCAGGCGGAGTGGAACGGCGACGAGATCGCGGTCGCGCGTGCGCTCGGGATCGCGGCGCTCGCCGCGGTGCTGATACTGACGCGCTGAAGCGCGCCGCTACGCCGGCTTCCCGTCCACATGCAGGATCAGAATGTCGCGCACCGCGCGGCAGCACGGCGTCGGCACGCCCTTCTGGGCGCCCATGTCGACCACGGCGCCGGCGAGCCACGGCAATTCCAGCGGTCTGCCGAGCTGAAGGTCGAGCGCCATCGAGGCCTGCATCTCGGGCGCCATGCCGCTCACCCCCTTGATGCGTTGGTCGGCAAAGTCCTCCGGCAGGCCGATGCCCTGCGCGCGTCCGACCGCGACGACTTCCTTCATGACGTCGTGCGCGAACTGGAGCGTCAGCGGATTGGAGCGGATCGGGCCGATGGTCGAGCGCATCGCGGCGGTCACACTGGACATCGTGACCAGCGTCACGAACTTCTCCCACAGCGCTAGCTCGATGTCGGTGCTGATCTCGGCAACGACGTTGCCGGCCTTGCAGGCATCGAGGAACGCCTGCGCACGTGGCGAGACCTTGTGGTCGAATTCGCCGAACACCAGCCGCTCCATCGCGCCGGCCTTGCGGATCACGCCGGGCTGCACGACCGACACGCCGATATAGGCGGCGCCGCCCAGCAGGTGCTCGCGCCCGACGATCGGCGCCAGCATATCGTCCTTCTGCACGCCGTTCTGCAGCGAGATGACGGCCGTATCCGGCCCGATCAGCGGCAGGATCTGGCGCCCGGCGCTTTCGGTGTCGCGCAACTTCACCGAGAAGATCACGATGTCGACCATGCCGATGGTCTTGGGATCGTCGGTCGCCTTGACCTTCGGCAGTTGCAGCGGCTTCACGCCCTCGATCGCGATGCCGTTCTGCCGCAACGCTTCGAGCTGCGCGCCACGCGCGATGAAGGTCACATCCGCGCCGCCGTTTTGCAGCATGGCGCCGTAATAGCCGCCGATGCCGCCCGAGCCCATGATCGCGATTTTCAAATCAGCCTCCGTCCGTTTCGTTTTCTAGTCCGAGCGCATGCGGCGCCACAGCGATGTAACATTCGCGCGCGGATCGGTCTCGTCCCTCACGATGCCCTTGCGGCGCGTCAGCGTCTCGACCTCCCGCCACGTCATGCGGCCGGTCTCGATGAGCTGCGTCATCCAGAAGTGATCATAGACGAACGGCTTGCCGGCCATGCGGCAAACCACGAGGTTCTGGCAGGCGACCGGGCCGGGGATCGCGGCGGTGCGGGCAGCCTCGGCGCGCGTGATCGCGGCATGTTCGGCGGCGAGCGCGCGATACTGCGGGCTGAACAGCACGTAGGCGAATTCGAGCCGGGTTGAGATCAGCAGCCGGACGATCAGCACGCCGAGCACCAGCACGCGGATCGTTTGTGCCGACCACCCCGAGCGCCATGGATCGCGCTGCAGGCCGTCATAGGCGAGCCCAATGCCGAGCGCGGTCGCAAAGACCAGTTCGAACTGCGCGTTCTCGTCGACGCCCGCGCCGGACTTCTGGATCAGGCACAGCGGCAGCGCGATGCCGATCATCAGCGCGGTGAAGCGCGCCGTCTTGCTGCGCCGCTCCGACCACGCCCAGACCGCCCACAGCACCATCGCGGGCAGGATGAACTGCAGCCGCCCGATGGTGGAGAGGCCGCGCGCGAGATTGTAGGTGCGCGGCATCAGCATGTCGGCGATGAAGTAAGGCGCGAAGAGCCACGCGCAGATCGCAAGGCCGAGCGCCGCGGCGGCGGCGCCGGTGAGCGCGGCGCGCAGGCCGAGCCGCCGGTTGTCGAGCGTGAGCCAGAGCAGCGCCACGAGCGGTATCGTGATGAAGTTGTGCTTGATGAAGCCGGCGAGGACCATCAGCAATATGGCGGGCTCGACGGCGCGGCCCTCCGCGTGGCGCTTCAGGAACCACACGAGCCCGGCCGACATCACCGCAAGCCCGAGAAGCTGCGGCTCGTTCATGCCGACGTAAAACTCGAAGAACCGCGCCATCGTGGCGACGAACCAGAAGCCCGCCACCAGCGAGGCGGCGCGCGTTCCGCCCAGTTGCCGCACCACGGCGGCGGCCGCCGCCCCAATGCCGAGCGTCGCGAGCAGCGAGAGCGCGCGGCCGACATAGAGCGGATCGCCGAACAGCCGCCCGAGCCAGCCGATCAGGAAATACGAGAGCGGCGGATAGTTGTTGGCGACGAGCCCGTCGTTCGGCGGATAGAGCTGGGTCCCGCGCATCGCCGCATCGGCATGATAGGCGTTCCAGCCTTCGTTCCCCCAGATCTCCATGGGGAAGAAGGCGCGCCACACCGGCCACACGAGGAACAGCGCCGCGAGCCCCGCGAGCGACCAGATCAGAATGTCGGGGACCCGCGTGGACGCGGCGGGAGGGGACGCCGTTTGCATCGACTGTTCCGTTCGGGGCGCATCCTTAGAGGATGACGGCACGCCCGAACAGAGGCCCGGCCGGACCGTCGCGAACGCGGCAAATCCGCGCTGAATGCGCCTCTTCCGTCCGGGATCGTCTACCCTCTAGAATGCACGCCAAGGCGCGTCACCGGTCCGTCACTGCCGATTGCTAGGCGGGGCGATCCGTGGGATGCCCGCGGGGGAGACAGACCAACAAGGAGAATACCATGCCGGTACGTGGCTTCATGCTGGGAGCAGCGACAGCGGTCGCGCTCACGGCGGCAACGCCCGCCTACGCCGTTATCGAGCTCCAGTGGTGGCACGCGATGACCGGCGGCAACAACGAGGTCGTCGTCAAGCTCGCCAACGACTTCAACGCCTCGCAAAGCGAATACAAGGTCGTCCCCTCCTACAAGGGCAGCTATCCGGACACCATGAATGCCGGCATCGCGGCATTCCGCGCCGGTAACGCGCCGCACATCATGCAGGTGTTCGAAGTCGGCACCGCCACCATGATGGCGGCGACCGGCGCCGTGAAGCCCGTGCACGTGCTGATGAAGGAAGCCGGCGAGAAGTTCGACTCCAACAACTATCTCTCGGGCATCACCGGCTATTACTCGACCGCCAAGGGCGAGATGCTGTCGCTCCCGTTCAACTCTTCCTCCACGGTGATGTGGATCAACCGCGACGCGCTGAAGAAAGCCAACATCGCCGCGATCCCGAAGACCTGGCCGGAGGTGTTCGACGCCGCCAAGAAGCTGAAGGCTGCCGGCCATCCGACCTGCGGGTTCTCGAACGCGTGGGTCACCTGGGTGAACCTGGAGCAGCTCTCCGCCTGGCACAACCAGCCGCTCTCCACCAAGGCGAACGGGCTCGACGGCTTCGACACCGTCCTCCAGTTCAACCATGACCTTCAGGTCAAGCACCTGCAGAACCTGATCGAGCTGCAGAAGGACAAGACCTACGATTACTCCGGGCGCACCAACACGGGCGAAGGCCGCTTCACATCGGGCGAGTGCCCGATCTTCCTCACCTCGTCGGGCTTCTTCGGCAACGTGAAGGCCAACGCCAAGTTCGACTGGACCAACGCGCCGATGCCCTATTACCCGGACCAGAAGGGCGCGCCGCAGAACTCGATCATCGGCGGCGCCTCGCTGTGGGTGATGGGCGGCAAGAAGCCCGAGGAATACAAGGGCGTGGCGAAGTTCTTCACCTTCCTCTCCGACACCGACCGTCAGGTCGAGGTACACAAGTCCTCGGGCTACCTGCCGATCACCAAGGCGGCCTACGCCAAGACCAAGGAGTCCGGCTACTACAAGGACAACCCTTATCTCGAGACGCCGCTGCTGGAGCTGACCAACAAGGAGCCGACCGAGAACTCGCGCGGGCTGCGCCTCGGCAACATGGTGCAGCTGCGCGACGTGTGGTCCGAGGAGATCGAGGCCGCGCTTGCCGGCAAGAAGAGCGCCAAGGAAGCGCTCGACACGGCGGTGAGCCGGGGCAACACGATGCTGCGGCAGTTCGAGCGATCGGTCACGCGGTAAAAGCTCTCTGACGGCGTCATGCCCGGGTTGACCCGGGCATCTCGCTCAAGAGGCATCGTGCCTCGCCCTATCGTCATGGTCGGACCTGGCCCGGCCATGACGAAGAGAACGTAAGACTGCATGGAAAAGCGCGCGATCTTCTCCCACCGCTTCCTGCCGTATGCGCTGCTGTTGCCGCAGATCATCATCACGGTGATGTTCTTCTACTGGCCGGCGAGCCAGGCGGTGTGGCAGTCGTTCCTGCTGCAGGACGCGTTCGGGCTCTCCACCAAGTTCGTGTGGATGGAGAACTATCGCGAGCTGTTCCACGACGCCTCCTACTACCGTACGATCGCGACCACACTCGTGTTCTCAAGCCTCGTCGCGGTGATGTCGCTCTCCTGCGCGCTCCTGCTCGCCACGCAGGCCGACAAGCAGCTCAAGGGCGCGGGCATTTACCGCACGCTGCTGATCTGGCCCTACGCGGTCGCCCCCGCGATCGCCGGCGTATTGTGGGCCTTCATGTTCCAGCCCTCGTTCGGCGTGATCGCGCGGATGCTGCGCGACACGTTCGGGGTCGACTGGAATCCGCTGCTGAATGAAAACCACGCGATGACCATGGTGGTGCTCGCCGCCACCTGGAAACAGATCTCGTACAATTTCCTGTTCTTCCTCGCGGGCCTCGCGGCGATCCCGCGCAGCGTCATCGAGGCGGCCGCGATCGACGGCGCGCGGCCGGCGCGGCGCTTCTGGACCATCATCTTTCCGCTGCTGTCGCCGACCACGTTCTTCCTGCTGGTGGTCAACATCGTCTACGCGTTCTTCGACACGTTCGGCATCATCGACGCGATGACCGGCGGCGGCCCCGCGAAGGCGACCGAGACGCTGGTCTACAAGGTCTATGCCGACGGCCGCCTCGGCGGCGATCTCGGCGGTTCGGCGGCGCAATCCGTCATCCTGATGATCATCGTGATCGCGCTGACCGCAATCCAGTTCCGCTATGTCGAGAAGAAAGTGACGTACTGATGCCGTCCGTGATGTGGAAAGAGCTGACCGCCGAGGACCTGCGCGCCAAGGCCGCCGAGAACGCGATCGTGGTGTTGCCCGTCGCCTCGATGGAGCAGCACGGCCCGCATCTGCCGGTCGGCGTCGACACGTTCCTGTGCGAGGCCGTGTGCAAGGGCGGCGCCGAGCTTGCCGTGAAGGATCAGCCGGTCGTGGTCGCGCCGACGCTGTGGTGCGGCATGGCCGAGCACCACATGGCGTTCGGCGGCACGTTCACGTTCGATATCCCGACCTATATGGCGGTGCTGCGGGCGTTTCTCGCCAGCATCAAGCGCCACGGCTTCAAACGCGTGTTCATCGTCAACGGCCACGGCGGGAATATCGCGGCGCTCAACGCGTTCCTCCCCGATTTCACGCGCGAGACCGGCCTGAAGCTTTACGCCACGACCTACTTCGAAATGTCGAAGAACGACCTTGGGGCAATTCCTCGAAGACCAGACGCAGGTGCATCATGCGTGCGAGGTGGAGTCCTCCATGATGATGGTGGTGGCGCCCGGCACCGTGAAGCACGATCGCCTGCCCGAGGCTTTCGGGATGCTCAACGGCGATCCGCGCAAGGCTTTTCCGGCAAACCGCTACGACTCGTTCAAGGAGCTGACCCCGACCGGCGTCGTGGGCGACGCGCGCCGCGCGAATGCCGGCAAGGGCGAGAAGCTGCTCAAGGTCTGCGTCGAGGGGCTCGCCGCGACGCTGAAGAACAAAGAGATGTGGGCCTGATGGTCGAGAACCGCCCCTTCGGAAACATCCTGCCGCACCTGATCCTGTGGATCGGGATCGCGATCGTGGCGTTTCCGGTCTATCTCGCGTTCGTCGGCTCGACGCACGAGCCGACCATCATTTCCAACGGGCAGATGCCGATCTGGCCCGGGTCGCAGTTCATCGAAAACTACTATCGCACGATCTTCGTCGGCACGAGCGGCACCACGCGCGAGCCGGTCTACACCATGCTGCTCAACTCGCTGGTGATGGCGCTGGTGATCGCGTGCGGCAAGATCTTCATCTCGATCCTGTCGGCCTACGCGATCGTGTACTTCAAGTTTCCGCTGCGCATGAGCGCGTTCTGGATCATCTTCATCACGCTGATGCTGCCCGTCGAGGTGCGCATCTATCCGACCTACAAGATCGCCGCCGACCTCAACATGCTCGACACCTACGCGGGGCTGACGCTGCCGCTGGTCGCGTCGGCGACCGCGACGCTTTTGTTTCGCCAGTTCTTCATGACGGTGCCGGACGAGCTGGTTGAGGCCTCGCGCATCGACGGCGCCGGCCCGTTCCGGTTCTTCTTCGATACGCTGCTGCCGCTCTCGCGCACCAACATGGCGGCGCTGTTCGTGATCCTGTTCATCTACGGCTGGAACCAGTATCTCTGGCCGCTGCTGATCACCACGCGCGACGACATGCAGACCATCGTGATCGGCATCAAGAAGATGATCGTGACGTCCGACGCGCTGACCGAATGGCAGATCGTGATGGCGACGGCGATGCTCGCGATGCTGCCGCCGGTGTTCGTCGTGATCGCGATGCAGAAGCTGTTCGTGCGCGGACTGGTGGAGACGGAGAAGTAACGTGGATGCCCGGCACAAGGCCGGGCATGACGGACGAGAGATTGGGACGCGATGGCTGAAGTTACGCTGAAGGACGTCAAGAAGGTCTATCTCGGCGGCGTCGAGGCCGTGAAGGGCGTGACCTTCGACGTGCCGGACGGGCACTTCTGCGTGCTGGTCGGGCCGTCGGGCTGTGGCAAGTCGACGTTGCTGCGCATGATCGCGGGCGTGGAGACGATCTCGTCGGGCGAGATCCGCATCGGCGATCGCGTCGTCAACGACATCGAGCCGTCCGAGCGCGATATCGCGATGGTGTTCCAGAACTACGCGCTCTACCCGCACATGCGCGTCTACGACAACATGGCCTACGGCCTGCGCAATCGCAAAATGCCGAAGGACGAGATCGACAAGCGCGTGCGCGACGCCGCGCGCATCCTGGAGATCGAGCAGCTGCTCGACCGCAAGCCGCGCCAGCTCTCCGGCGGCCAGCGCCAGCGCGTCGCGATGGGCCGCGCAATCGTGCGCTCGCCGAAGGCGTTCCTGTTCGACGAGCCGCTCTCGAACCTCGACGCCAAGCTGCGGGTGTCAATGCGCGTCGAAATCAGGAAGCTGCAGAAGACCTTCGGCACCACGTCGGTCTACGTCACGCACGACCAGCTCGAGGCGATGACGCTCGCCGACATGCTGGTGGTGATGAATGGCGGCAAGGTGGAGCAGATCGGCCCGCCGCTCGCCGTCTACGAGAAGCCGGCGACGACGTTCGTCGCGACCTTCATCGGCGCGCCCGCGATGAACCTGCTCACCATGTCGGGCGCCGAGCCGGCTTTGCTGCTCGGGACCGCGAATTTCACCTCCGAGGGGGCGATCGTCGGCATCCGCCCGGAAGATCTCGAACTGACGGCGGACGGCACCAAGCCGGAGGGCGCGATCGCGATGCCGATGACCGTCACCGCGGTCGAGCGCGTCGGTCCGGAGAGTTTCGTCTATGGGACCCTCGACCGGGGCGACAGCATCATCGTGCGGACGCCGGGAACTCATGCACCCGCGCCCGGCGAGCGGGCCGTCGCGGTCGCAAACCGTGCAAAACTGCACGTTTTCAGCGCCGACGGGCAGCGGCGGCTGTAGCCCAAACGGCTGATTTTCCGGCCGTTTTCCCGTTCTTGAACCCTTAACCGGCAAGCCCCATATTTGCTGGTGCCGGACCGGAATCGGCAGTGTGCCGAGACCGCGCCGACAGAGGCGCCTAACGGGCCTCTCAAAGTCGCTCGAAGGAGGACTTTGAAACTATGTCCCGAGTTCCGTCGCTCTCTAGTCCGTTCCTGCTCGGGTTCGATGAGATCGAGCGCGTCCTCGACCGCGTCACGAAAGCGGCCGACGGCTATCCGCCCTACAACATTGAGCGGTTGCCGCGTGACGAGCGCGATCCGGAGCGGCTGCGCATCACGCTGGCGGTTGCCGGCTTCACGCGCGAGCAGCTCGACGTGTCGACTGAGGAGAACCAGTTGGTGATCCGCGGCCGGCAGCAGGATGACAAAACCCGGGAATACCTCCACCGCGGCATCGCGGCGCGTCAGTTCCAGCGGACCTTTGTGCTGGCTGACGGCATTGAGGTGATGGGAGCGGACCTGAAGAACGGTCTGTTGTCGATCGATCTGGCACGCCCGGAAGCGGAGCGCGTCATCAAGTCGGTCGCCATACGGAGCGAAGAGTGACGGCAACAAGGCATCGACGGAAAGGAGTCGAGGGCCATGAATATGAACCGTGCGAATGAAACGATTCACGAGATTTCACCCGAAGCCCTGGCAGGGCTCGGCGGCGGCAAGCTCGCCTATGTGAAAACGATCCGCTCCGAGGATGTGCAGAAGCATTTCCCGCAGGCGCCCGAGCTCGAGCCCGGGACAGTGCTCTACGCGCTGCACGGCGCGGACGGCACGCCGATCATGCTGACCGACAGCCGCGAGGCGGCGATCGCGAATGCGTGGAGTCAGGAACTCGAAACGCTGAGCGTGCACTGACGCTTTGCAAACGCGCCGCCCGCGAAAAGCGGGCGGCAGCGCTTGATTTACTGCGATCCTTCCAGCCCCAGCTTCTTCACCAGCGCACCCCACTTTTCCTGTTCGGCGCGGCGATAGGCGCGTGTGTCATCGATCGAGGGCGTGTCGATCGGGATCAGGCCGATCGTCTCGATCTTCTTGCGCAGGTCGGGGTCGGCCATGATGCGCTTCATCTCGTCATGCAGTCTGTCGACGATCTCGCGCGGCGTTTTCGCCGGCGCGAGCAGCATGTGCCACGAGACGGCCTCGAAGCCCGGCGCGGGGGCGGCTTCGGCGAGCGGCGGCACATCGGGCAGCAGCGGCAGCCGCGTAGTGGACGACACCGCAAGCGCGCGCAGCTTGCCATCCTTGATCAGCGGGAGCGACGCGCCCGCCTCGGCCCAGCCGAGCGGGATGTGTCCGGCCGCGATGTCCTGAATGGATTGCGGCGTCGAGCGATACGGCACATGGGTGATCTCCAGGCCGAACTGGTTCTTCATGTACTCCATCGAGAGATGCTGCGCGACGCCGGCGCCGGGCGACGAGTAGCTGAGCTTGCCCTGATTGTCCTTGAGATACTTGATCAGCTCGGGAATCGACTTCGCGGGCACGTCGGGATTGACCACGAGAATGAACGGCGACTTCACGTAAAGCGAAACCGGGATGAAGTCGCGGTCGGGATCGTAGGTGACCTGCTTGAACAGCGCGAGATTGATCGCCATCGCGGACGAGGTCGACACCAGCAGCGTGTAGCCATCGGGCGGCGATTGCGCGACGAAATTCGCCGCGAGCATCAGCGACGCGCCGGGACGATTTTCCACCACGACCGGCTTGCCGAGGCTTTGCGAGAGCTTGTCCGCATAGAGCCGCACCAGCACGTCCATGCCGCTGCCTGCGGCGAGCGGCACGACGATCGTCACCGGACGATTTGGGTATTGCGCCTGCGCGGGCGTGAATTGCCCAAGCGCCAATCCGAGCGCAAAAAGCGCAAGCGTTGCGAAGCGGCGCATCCCAAACCTCCCGAAATATTTTCTTGTCGCGTCGCAGGACTTTGGCCCAACGCGCGGCCGGGAGTCCAGCGTCAGGCCGCCTCGGACGGCGGCATCGCCAGCACGGCATGCAGCGCGTCGGCATCGCGCGATTCACGCAGGCGCGTCACGGTCTCGGGATCGCGCAACAGGCGCGCGACACGCGCGAGCGCCTTGAGATGATCCGCACCCGCGCCTTCCGGCGCGAGCAGCAGGAAAATGAGATCCACCGGCTGGCCGTCGAGCGACTCGAAATCGATCGCGCGGTCGAGGCGCGCGAACAGGCCGACGAGTTTTTCGAGCTTCGGCAATTTGCCGTGCGGAATCGCGATGCCGTTGCCGACACCGGTGCTGCCGAGCTTCTCGCGCTGCACCAGCGTCTCGAAGATCAGCCGCTCGTTTTGCCCGGTGAGCTTCGCGGCGCGCCCGGCAAGCTCCTGGATCGCCTGCTTCTTGCCGTTCACTTTGAGCGCCGGAACGATCGCGTTCGGCGCGACAAGGTCGGTGAGCGGCATTGCAACCGGTCCGGGATGAAAAGATGTGGGTTGTTGATGGGAAGGCGGCGGTTTAGCGGCACCGCCCACCCGCGTCAATGGGCGGCGGACGGTGGATCGACCCACCCGACGTTGCCGTCGGGACGGCGGTAGACGACGTTCACCCGGCCGTTGCTGGCATGCCGGAATACCACGACCGGCGCGCCGGTCAGGTCCAGCTCCATCACGGCTTCGCTTACCGAAAACTGCTTCAGGAGCGTGGTCGATTCCGCGATGATGACCGGGTTGAACTCGGTCACCTCGTCGTCGGTTTCGTGCGAGGGCGCCTCGATCACATAGCTCGGCGCATCAATGCCGGCACCGTCCATCCCGGTCGTTCCGTTGGCGGGCGCCGCGTGGTGGTCCTTCAGCCGGCGCTTGTAGCGGCGCAGCCGCTTCTCGATGCGCAACGCCGCCTGGTCGGCGCTCGCATAGGCGTCGGCGGCGTTCGCCTCGGTGTGCAGTGTGATGCCGGAATCGAGATGGACCGCGCATTGGGTGCGGAATCCGAAGCCCTCCTTCTCGACCGTCACATGACCCGAATAGCCGCCGTCGAAGTACTTGCTCAGCGCCTCGACGATGCGGCCGTTGACGCGGGCGCGCAGTGCTTCACCGATGTCGAGGTTCTTACCCGAGACGCGAAACGGCATGTTTTGGCTCCGCTGTTGTCCACCGGGCCCTGTCATTCACCTAGGAACGGCCCACCGCGGAGTCAACGCGACAAACACCGCAATGGTCCCATCACGCGAAGCCGGCGGCCTGTTTTTCGCGCCGGCGCTGTACCGACGAGGGAATCCGCATCGCTTCCCGGTATTTTGCGACAGTTCGCCGCGCGATGTCGATGCCGGACTCGCGCAGCCGATCCACGATGGTGTCGTCGGAGAGCACGTCCTGCGGGCTTTCGGCATCGATCAGCTGCCTGATGCGGTGCCGCACCGCCTCGGCTGAGTGCGCTTCGCCGCCGTCCGAGGCCGCGATCGAGGACGTGAAGAAGTATTTCAATTCGAAGATACCGCGGCTGGTCGCCATGTATTTGTTCGCGGTGACGCGCGACACCGTCGACTCGTGCATGCTGATCGCATCAGCGACCGTCTTGAGATTGAGCGGCCGCAGAAACTGCACACCGTGCGCGAAGAAAGCGTCCTGCTGGCGCACGATCTCGGTCGAGACTTTCAGGATCGTCTTGGCGCGCTGGTCGAGCGCACGGATCAGCCACGTCGCGGTTTGCAGGCAATCGGCGAGGTAGGATTTCTCGCCATCGTTCTTCGTGGTCTTCGACACGGTCGAATAGTAGGACTGGTTGACCAGCACCTTCGGCAGCGTGTCGGAATTGAGTTCGATCTGCCACGCCCCGTCCGCGCGCGGACGCACGAACACGTCGGGCACGATGGGCTGCACCACCGCGGAGCCGAACGCGAGGCCGGGCTTGGGATTGAGCCGGCGAATTTCGGCGATCATGTCGGCAAGGTCCGCATCATCCACGCCGCAGACGCGGCGCAGCGCCGGCATATCGCGCCGCGCCACCAGATCGAGATGCGCGACAAGTGCCTGCATCGCAGGATCGAAGCGATTGCGCTCCTTCAACTGGATCGTCAGGCATTCGGCGAGATTGCGTGCACACACGCCGGGCGGATCGAAGGTCTGCAAAACAGCAAGCACCGTCTCGATCTCGTTCATCGGCGCGCCGAGCCGATCCGCAACCGCGTCGAGATCACCCGTGAGGTAGCCGGCTTCATCGACCAGATCGATCAGGTGCCGGCCGATCATGCGCCGCACCGGATCGGGAATCGCGAGCGAGAGCTGTTCGCCGAGATGATCGGTGAGCGTCGTCTCCGCAGACACGAAGGCTTCGAGATTGTAGTCGCCGTCCTCGCGGCCACCCGAGCCGACGCCGGCCCATTCCGAATAGGCGGCGGGCTCGCTTTGCGCGGGCCGTGCGGGCGCGTCGCTGTCGGGAAAGACGTTCTCGATCGGGGTGTCGAAGGAGTCCTCGATGGCGGCGGAGCCGTTCACGTCGGGCTTCGCCCATTCGCCCTCGGCAGCCTCGCCCGGGGTTTCTCCGCCGGATGGCGCCGATCCCTCGGCACCCTGCCCGCCCTCACCCGGCCCCTCGCTGGTGCGCTCCAGCAGCGGGTTACGCTCAAGCTCCCCCTCCACATAGGCCACGAGGTCGAGATTGGAGAGCTGCAGCAGCTTGATGGCTTGCATCAGCTGCGGCGTCATAACGAGCGCCTGGCTCTGCCGGAATTCGAGTCTCTGCGTTAGCGCCATGTTGCGTTGCAATATTGGTCCGGTTCTTGCTTATCGCTTTCGCGACCCGCTGTATACCGGCTAGCGGCAAATGCTGGCGACGCTGTTAACAAGGCGAATCGCAAGCCCGCGCAACTACATCTTGAATTCCTGGCCGAGGTAAAGTCGCCGGACTTCCGGGTCGTTGATGATGTCTTCCGCCCGGCCCTCTCGCAGCACTTCGCCCGAATAGATGATGTAGGCGCGGTCGGTTAGGCCCAGCGTCTCGCGCACATTGTGGTCGGTGATCAGCACGCCGATGCCGCGCTCGGTCAGGTGACGCACCAGCTGCTGGATGTCGCCGACCGCGATCGGGTCGATGCCGGCAAACGGCTCGTCGAGCAGCATGTAGGCCGGGCGCGTCGCCAGTGCGCGCGCGATCTCGGTGCGGCGGCGCTCGCCGCCGGAGAGCGCGATCGAGGGCGTCTTGCGCAGCCCCTCGATGTTGAATTCCTCGAGCAGCTTGTCGAGCTCGGCCTCGCGCTTCTTCCTGTTCGGCTCGACCACCTCGAGCACGGCGCGGATGTTGTCCTCGACATTGAGCCCGCGGAAGATCGAGGCTTCCTGCGGCAGATAGCCGATGCCGAGGCGCGCGCGCTGATACATCGGCAGGTGCGTGATGTTGTGGCCGTCGAACTGAATCTGTCCTTTGTCGGCCTTGATCAGTCCGGTGATCATGTAGAACACCGTGGTCTTGCCAGCGCCGTTCGGGCCGAGCAATCCGACCGCCTCGCCGCGGCGGAGCGACAGACTCACGCCTTTCACCACCTTGCGATTGCCGAAGCTTTTCTCGACGCCGTGCACCGTCAACGTGCCGGCCTCCGCGGTGACGACGCCGATCTCTCCTGCGCCGCGTACGCGCCGCAGTTCCGGCGCGCGGTCGGGCACCGGAGGCGTGCGATCGGGCGCGGGCGGCGTACGGTCGAGAAGCTCGGCGGGCGACGTCGGGGTGAATCCTTTTCCGTTGACGCGCGCCTCACCGGCGGCGGGATCGCGCGACAGGTCGGGCGGAGTCACCGACTGCCAGTCGAAGTCGCGCTTGGTGCTGCGGCCGATCGGCGGCGCCGGCGCGCGGCGCGGCGTCTTGCGCAGCGCGATGCGTTCGCTCGTCGAGAGATAGATCCGCTCGACCTCGCCGTTCGTCATCGGCTCGGCGACCGGGCCGAGATCGATGCGCCACAGATCGGGCGGCGGAGGGCTGACGCGGCGCGCCCAGTCGCGGATCGGCTTGAGAAAATTCAGCACGCCGTTCACCGCCGCTCCCGGCTGGTCCGGCGGCTTAGCTGCGCCGACGCGCGGCGATCTGGCGAAATGTTGAACCTACGCACGTATTCCCCTTCATGGGATACCGGCCCAAAGGAGCCTAGTTGAGCCGCGTCGGCGCGCCGGGCATGGACTTCGCGGCCGGCGGGGCAGGCTTTGCATCCTTCTGCGGCGCCGGTGGGGCGGCCGACTGCGGCGGCGCGGAGGGATTGAACAAACCCTCGACGCGCTGCGTCTTGTTCGATTCGACGCGCGACACGCCGGTGTTGAGATCGACCATCATGCGGTCGCCGCGCAGCACGTTCTGGCCCTGCGTGACCACGACATTGCCGGTGAGCACGATGCTGTTCGACTTGACGTCGAACACGCCGCTGTCGCCCTTCGCGGTCTGGTCCTTCTGCGTCACCAGCACGTTGCCCTTGGCCTCGGCGCGCTTGATCTGCTGGCCGCCCGGACCGCCGCCGGCCTTTTGCGCAGCCGGCGCGGGCGCGCCTTTCTTCGCCGCGGTGGCGGGGGTGGCAGGCGCCGACGAGTTGCCGTCGTAGAAGATCACCAGCGTGTCGCACTGGAGAATCGTTTCGCCCTGCGTGAGCTTGACCTTGCCGCTGAACGTCGCCTGCTGGCTCTTGTCGCGCACCTCGAGCGCACTCGCCTCGATGCGCACCGGCTGGTCGCGGTTCATCTGGAAGCCCTGCATCGCGCCGCCGGACTGCGGCGCGGGCTGCGCGTTCGCGATCGCTGCGGCGAGCGAGAGCGCGATCGCGCTCACGAGGACGCGCGAGGACATGCTCATCGCGCCGCTTCCTTCTTCTCGCCGTCGAGGTCGAGCACGACACCGTTCTCGAACCGGATCACGTCGCCGGAGTCGATGATCTCAAGCCGGTTCGCCTTGAGCAGCCCGTTCGGCAAGGTGATCTCGACCGGCAACTCGGAAACCACGCTGCCCTTCTTCATCTCCACCGCGGCTTCGCGCAGGTTCGCCTTGTAGCCCTGCTGCGACGTGATGACGATGCGGTCGCGCAGGATGATCTTGTCGGCCTTGGTGTTGTAGGTGCCGCTATTCGCCGTCATCAGGACCACGTCCTTGTCCTGCAATTCCATCTTGGCGCGCAGGTTCTGCAGCTCGACCACGTCGGGCGAGAGGATGTCCTGCACGGCAGTCTCGGCGTTGAGTTCGTAGGCGCGCGAGTTGCGCGTGAAGCCCGCGATGCGCGGCAGCTCCATGGTGATCTTGCTGCCCTGCACGGCGAGCTTGCCGGAGACGCTCGGCAGCTTGTCGAATATCTGCATCGGACGGAAATAGGTGAACAGCACGAGGACCGTGAGACTGGCCACGACCGCAACCGGCAGTCCGATGCGCACCAGGCGCACCACGATGCTGTGGCGGCCGGCCCGGCGCACCGCGCGATCGACATCGACGCGGCGCGAGGCGGTCCAGCCACGCGTCCCGTGTTGCATCGCATCCGCGGTGATCGGACGGCTCATCCAGCCACTCAAACGAGAATCGGCCCCAACGCCGATATTACGGCGATTGCTTTATAAAATCGCCTGCGAATGTGGCCTCGTCGCGGCGGGAATTACCTAACCCGCTGCGGGGCTTAGACCTTTCGCCGCAGCCCGGTCAGGAATGCGCGAAAATGTCCTCTTCGGCCCAGCCCGAGAGGTCGAGCAGGGCGCGGAACGGAAGGAACTCGAAGCACGCCTGCGCCAGGTCCTCGCGCCCCTCGCGCGCCAGCGTCGCGTCGAGCCTGTCCTTCAGGGCATGGAGATTGAGCACGTCCTCGGCCGCGTAGGCGACCTGCGCCTCGGTCAGCGTCTCGGCGCCCCAGTCGGTCGACTGCTGCTGCTTGGAGATGTCCTTGCCGAGCACCTCCTTGGTGAGGTCCTTCAGGCCGTGCTTGTCGGTGTAGGTACGGGTCAACCGCGAGGCGATCTTGGTGCAATAGACCGGCTGCGGCATCACGCCGAGCCAGTGGTAAAGCATCGCAAGGTCGAAGCGCGCGAAGTGGAAAATCTTCAGCCGGGCCGGATCGGCGAGCAGTTGCCGCAGGTTCGGCGCGGGACCGATCTCGCGGCCGAGCTGCACCACATCGGCCGAGCCGTCGCCGGGCGAAAGCTGCACCACGCACAGCCGGTCGCGATGCGGGTTGAGCCCCATCGCCTCGGTGTCGACAGCGACCGCGCCGGTGTAGCGCGCAAGGTCCGGCAGATCGCCGCGATGCAGGCGGATGGTCATGCGTGCTCCGTAGCATCCGCGCCCGCGTGCTTCAATCGGCGGCGCTTGGCGAGCGTCGGCGTCGCGACCCGCGCGAACAGGACGTCCCGCACGGCCTCGCTGGCGATCGCATTGAGGATCGGCATATTGACGCAATGCTAATCGCGCGTATGTACATGCAGGCACTTGTAGTTTAGTTATATTGAAACACCCGGACCGCGAGGGGCGGCACATGGTTCGTTCACGGCAGGCGGAAAAAGCGGCTCCCAAGAGCATGGCGCTGCGCAAGCGCGCGGGCGCGTGGCTGCAGGGCAAGCGCAAGGCGGCCGGGCTGTCGCAGATCGAACTCGCGCAGCGGCTCGGGCTCAAATACTACACGTTCATCTCGCAGGTCGAAAATGGCTTCGGCCGCGTGCCGAGCGACAGCATGGAAGCCTGGGCGCGCGCGCTCGGGATCGCGCCGGCGGAATTCGCGCGCGAGCTGCTCGCCTCCTACGATCCGGAACTCCACAAGCTGCTGTTCGAGGTGAAGGCATGACGGTTCTCGAATTCCCCAGCCGCATCGGCGACTGGCGCCCGGACGAGCTGCAGCAGCTTGTCGCGGTCGCCGACGCGGCGAATTTCGATTGGGACACCGGCACGACCGAACGCGGCGAGCCGCAGTTCTATGTGCTCGGGCCGGCGCCCGACCACGACTGTGTACTGTGCGTCTCGCGCCTCGCGCAGGGCTACGTGCTGCAGGACGGCGCCGGACGGCTGATCGGCGAGACCGCTTCGCTGGATCGCTTCGCGGTGGAAGCTGCACGCGCAGCGATCCGCGGCGGGCGCTCGTTCGTCGCGCGCGCGATGGTCGGCTGGGTTACGCTCCGGCTGACGATCGAGGAGCGGCTCGAACCGATCATCGAAGAGGGCGAGGAATTGCTGGTGCGTTTCGCGCCGCAGGTGGCGGCGTTCGTCTAACGCATAGTCGATTGGAGTGTGGTGCCCAGGAGAGGACTCGAACCTCCACGGCTCTCACCGCTAGTACCTGAAACTAGTGCGTCTACCAATTCCGCCACCTGGGCACAGGCATCGGAGCGGGCGAGACATAAGGTGGGCGCGTTTCGCCTTGTCAATCTTGGCGGCGCATGACCCTCGCCCGAAAACCAGTACCCACTTTTCGGGATCATGCGCTTGAGACGGCGCGGCGCGAGGCGCTATAGAGGCGCAACCGCTTCGCCCGCCCAAGGCTCATCCGATGACCGAAATCCCGGCAGAAACCCTCGTCACCGTGTTCGGCGGCTCGGGCTTCCTCGGCCGCCACGTGGTGCGGGCGCTGGCGCGCGAGGGCTACCGCGTGCGGCCCGCGGTGCGGCGGCCCGATCTCGCCGGCCATCTCCAGCCGCTCGGCCGCGTCGGGCAGATCCATGCCGTGCAGGCGAACCTGCGCTATCCGGATTCGGTCGATGCGGCGGTGCGCGGCGCCGACGTGGTGATCAACCTCGTGGGCGTGCTGTTCGAGCGCGGCAAGCAGGGCTTCGAGGCGGTGCAGGCGGAAGGCGCGCACGCGGTCGCGCGCGCCGCGGCGGCGCACGGCGCGCGGCTGATCCATGTGTCGGCGCTCGGCGCGGACCCGGATTCGCCCGCGCTCTATGGGCGCACCAAGGCGGCGGGCGAAGCCGCCGTGCTCGGCGCCGTGCCGGACGCAACGATTTTCCGCCCCTCGATCCTGTTCGGCCCGGAGGATGATTTCTTCAACCGCTTCGCGTCGCTCGCGCGCATGTCGCCCGCGCTACCGCTGATCGGCGGCGGCGCGACGAAATTTCAGCCGGTGTTCGTCGGCGACGTGGCGCGTGCGATCCTCCGCGCAGCCGGCGGCGGCGCAAAGGGCGGCACGATCTACGAACTCGGCGGGCCGGAGGTGAGAACCTTCCGCGAGCTGATGGAGTATGTGCTCGCCGTCACGGAGCGGCGTCGATTGCTCGTGCCGCTGCCGTTCGGACTCGCGCGGCTGAAGGCCTATTTCCTCCAGCTTCTGCCGACGCCGCTGCTCACGCCCGATCAGGTCGAGCTCTTGCGCGTCGACAATGTGGTGAGCGCGGCCGCACAGGCGGAAGGCCGCACCATCGAGGCGCTCGGCATCGAGCCCACCGCGATCGATGCGGTCGTGCCTAGCTATCTGTGGCGCTTCCGCAAGACCGGGCAGTTCCGCGGGCGCGTCGCGTAGCGGACCACAATCAAGAAGAACGGCCTACCTGCCTATTCCGCGATCGCGATAAGTGCGGTTCCTGGTTATACTAATAAACGCGCAAATAGTGTTTACACAAATAAATGCGACCGCCAGTTTTGCGCTTATACGTACCGACATAGCGAACGCTCAAGAAATACTTATCTCCGATATCGACGCGGCGATTAGACGCTCGCCAACGCGATGGTAATCTCTAGATTAACTTCCTCTCTCTGTTACCTTCATTCCGTGGGACACGCGAAGCTTGGGATTCTGCGGAATTCGGATGAGCGACGAGTGAGTCAACAGACCGAGAGTCTCTCAATTGTTTTCCGCTGCGCTCCGGAACACCGAGGTGTGGTGCCGCCCCCAATTCCGGCCGTGCAGGGTTTGCCGGACTGGTTCAAGGCCATGCCGCACCGCGCCTTCAGCGACACGCTCCAGCTGGAGCAAATGACGGTCAAGCGATGTCCGCCATTCATCGATGCGATGACCAAAGGTTTTCTTATTCCGCTAGCCACCGACCTTCACGTCGAGGATGGCGTCCTCACGTGGGACAGCGAGATCCCGTGCGCAAAGGTGAGAACGAATTGCTCGCCGCTGGACTTTCACGACAACAATCAGGTGAAGGGGTCGCCGTTCTTCGAGGAGGACCGCTTTGTCTTGAAGTTCAATTGCTTTTGGACGATCGAATTGCCGCCCGGCTATTCGCTATTCGTCACGCATCCGGTCAACCGGCCAGATTTACCGTTCGTCAGTTTCACCGGGCTCGTTGATGCGGACCATTACCGCGACAACTACATCAATTTTCCCGCTCGCTGGTGCGATCCTGATTTCAACGGCGTAGTTCCAAAGGGTACCCCCGTGGTTCAGTGTATCCCGATCAAACGCGAAGAGTGGACCACGCGCTTCGAGGAAATTTGTCCGGAGGCGGCCGTCCGAATGACGGATATGCAGCTATTGATGAAAGGTGCCGACGACGTCTACAGACATCACTTCCGTGCGCCGAAGCGCTAGGCGCGTTTGAGACCCAAGGCATTGGCGGCCACGCTGGGTTTAAGCCAGAAACGTCCTTTTCCGGCGTCCACACAACTCTTGAGCGCACCGCCGAATGATTGTGGCGCCCACGCAATAAGGGCCTGAAGGCATTCCATCGCCTCGGCCGGTCTGCCCAGTTCAAACAGACATTGGGCCGTCAGGAAGCGCGCGCGACCTTCTGACGGACTGTTCGCCATCGCTTCCCGAAATTTCTCGAGCGCGCGCTCAAGTTCTCCGCGCGCCATTCTTGCCCGGCCAAGGCCGCACAGCGCAGACGGATGTCCCGGATTTGACGCAAGGGCGCGCGCGAAGCAAATCGACGCCTCGTCGAAATCTCCGCGCTCAAGAAGGATCGTGCCTAAGGCGAAAGACAATTGCCCCGCCGGGGCAATTGCGATCCCGCGATTAAGAACGGCTTCTGCCTCTGCAACACGACGCTTCTCATGGAGCAGCGTCCCCAACTCAAAGAAAGCAGCTGATAACGGCGGTTGCTTCTCGCTCGCTTGCTGCAGAATTGCGATCGCTTCCTCGATCCGTCCGGTTCTTCGGAGTGCTTGGCCCAGTTGGGTTTCCACGATAGCGCCGGGTCGTATCCGGGCCGCTTCTCGCAACGGTTCGACGGCTTCGGAAGCTTTGTTTTGCGCAAGCAACGTCGCGCCGAAGAGTCCCAAGGCATCGGGATTGCGCGGATGCCGCGATAGCACGCTCCGGGCGGCCTCTTGCGCCTCCGCAATCCGCCCCCTGCTCAACGCCTGGGCGCCTTCGCGCAACTCTTCGACAATGGCCGGACCGGACCGCTTCTGCGTCATCGCCATCCCGGTATGATGAGATCGTCGGCCGCGATTTGCAACGCTTGGAGGTCGGCCAAACGAATGAGGATCGAAGCTCTAGTTGAATAGCCCGAGCCCCACCAGGCCGAGCGCGCCGATGATGATGCGCCACCAGGCGAACAGGCCGAAGCCGTGGCTCGTTACGTAGTCGA
Organism: uncultured Alphaproteobacteria bacterium; assembly: GCA_963828625.1. GTDB lineage: Bacteria > Pseudomonadota > Alphaproteobacteria > Rhizobiales > Xanthobacteraceae > PALSA-894. The sequence continues at coordinate 309,169 of CAWHEX010000002.1, forward strand.
GGAACGACTTCACCACGATGAACGCGGCGACGAACGAGGTGAGGAAGCCGACCGCGACGATCACCCAGTTGCTGCCGCCGAGCTGGCCGAAATTCTTGTAGAGATCATAGGCGAACGCGCCCGCCATCGTGGGCATCGCGAGATAGAACGAGAACTCCGCGGCCGAGCGCTTGTCGGCGCCGAGCAGCATCGCCGACACGATGGTGGCGCCCGAGCGCGACACGCCGGGGACCATCGCGAGGCACTGGCAGAGCCCGATGATGAGGTAGGTGCCGAGCGGAAACGCGGTCGCGCTGTCGTAGCGCGGCGTCAGCTTGAGCCGGTCGACCCACAGCAGCACGGCGCCGCCGACGATCAGCATGATGCAGACGATCCAGACGTTGAACAGCACGCCCTTGATGAAGGAGTGCGCGAGCGCCCCGATGATCGCGGCAGGCAGGAACGCGATGAGCACGCCGAGGATGAAGCGGCGCGGCGCTTCCTGCGTAAACGCCCCGGTAAAGATCGCCCACAGCCGCTGGAAATAGATCGACAGGATCGCCAGAATCGCGCCGAGCTGGATCAGCACCACGAAGGTCTTGCCAAAAGCGTCGTCGTCGAAGCCGAAGAAATGCTCCAGCAGCAGCAGGTGCCCGGTGGAGGAAACGGGGAGAAATTCCGTCAGGCCCTCGACCACCCCGAGAACGAAGGCTTTCAGCAGATCGAACAGCATGCGGGGCTCCGGGCGCGATTCGTCGGTGACGCTTTTCGCGCACGGCCGGTCAAGGGGCAACCGAAAAGGTCGCACCCGCCAACCGGTGTGTTATCAAGCGGAATCTGAAGGGCGAATCACTCCTCAAATGATCACCCTGTTTCATCACCCGTGGTGTCCGCATTCGCGCTTCGTGCGCCTCGTGCTCGGCGAGCTCGGCATCACGCCGCGCTTCGTGGAGGAGCGCGTGTGGGAACGGCGCGAGGAATTCCTCGCGATCAATCCTGCCGCCACGACGCCGGTGCTTCTCGAGGAAGGCGATCCGGCCGTGCCGGGTGCCGCGATCATCGCCGAATATCTCGACGAGACGCGCGGCGAGGAAGCCGCCGACCGCAGGCTGCTGCCGGGCGATCCGTCCGCACGCGTCGAAGTGCGCCGGCTCACGCACTGGTTCCACGACAAGTTCTTCAACGAGGTGTCGAAGTTCCTCGTGCTGGAGCGCATCTACAAGCAGACGATGCGCACCGAGCAGGGCGGCGGGCCGCCCGACACCGCGGCGATCCGCGCGGCGCGTCACAATATCCGCTATCATCTCGCCTATGTGGGCTGGCTCGCGCGCCAGCGGACGTGGCTTGCCGGCGAGCGGTTGAGCTATGCGGACCTCGCGGCGGCGACGCACCTGTCGGTCGCGGATTATCTGGGCGATGTGCCGTGGAACGAGGACGAGGCAGCAAAGACCTGGTACGCGCGGGTGAAGTCGCGCCCGTCGTTCCGTCCGCTGCTGTCCGAGACGGTGCCGGGCATTCCGGCGGCGGCGAGCTACGCCGACCTCGACTTCTGAACGGCGACATCAAGCCGGCACTGATCGAGCAGGCGCGCGCGCAGGGCTTCGACGCGATCGGCGTGACGCGGCCGGATGCGCTCGGCGAGGCGAAACGCCATTTCGAGCGGTTCATCGCCGAGGGCCAGCACGGCGACATGGACTGGCTCGCCGGCACGGCGGCGCGGCGCACCGATCCGCATGCGCTGTGGCCGGACGCGCGCGCCGTCATCATGCTGGGCCTCAACTACGGGCCGGAGCGCGACCCGCTCGCAATCCTGCAACGCCGCGCGCTTGGCGCGATCTCGGTCTATGCGCAGGGCGACGACTATCACGAGCTCATCAAGGCGAAGCTGAAGGCGATCGCGCGCTGGCTCGTCGCGAACGCGGGCGGCGACGTGAAGGTGTTCGTCGATACCGCGGCCGTGATGGAGAAGCCGCTGGCCGCCAACGCCGGCCTTGGCTGGCAGGGCAAGCACACCAATCTCGTCTCGCGCCAGCATGGCTCGTGGCTGTTTCTCGGCGCGATCTTCACGACGCTCGCGCTTGAGCCGGACGAGGCGGAAGTCGATCACTGCGGTACGTGCCAGGCGTGTCTCGATATCTGCCCGACCAACGCGTTTCCGGCGCCCTATCGGCTCGATGCGCGGCGATGCATTTCGTACCTGACGATCGAGCACAAGGGTCCGATTCCGCGCGAGCTGCGCGGCGCGATGGGCAATCGCATCTACGGCTGCGACGATTGTCTCGCGGTGTGTCCCTGGAACAAGTTCGCGGCTGCGGGGCGCGAGGCGAAGCTTGCGGCGCGCGACGCGTTGCGCGCGCCTTCGCTCAGCGAGTTGGCGCGGCTCGACGATGCGGCGTTCCGCGCGCTGTTTTCCAAGTCGCCGGTCAAGCGCACCGGACGCGACCGCTTCGTGCGCAATGTGACGATCGCGATCGGCAACTCAGGCGACGCAACGCTCGCGGCGGAAGCCGAGCGACTGCTCGGCGATGCCTCGCCGCTGGTGCGCGGCGCTGCCGTGTGGGCGCTCGGCCGGCTCGATGCACGAGCGGCTGAACGCAATCGCGGCCCCGTATCGGGACCGCGAGACTGACGAGTCGGTGCAGGAAGAATGGCGCGCGGTGCTTGCCGGCGCGAACCGCTGCTAGCGGAAAGCCTCGCGCCGTAGCGGACGGACCACGATCACCGCACGGTCGCCATACCGCGCGGCCGCCGGCACCTGATACGATTGCGCGGACCAGCGTTGGTCGTTGCGCTGCTTGCGCGCCTCGCGGCGCATCTGTTTGCGCGTCTGGCGTTGCTCGGAAGCCAGATTGCCGGGCACGGCCGGAACAGAATTGTAGTAGTTCGGCGCGCGCAGCACGGTGTCGCGCGAGACAAGCTGGCCGGCATTCGGCGCGGGCACCGACTTCGCCACCGGCGTGGTGTTGGCCTGCGGAATCGTCTCGCCCGTAGAGGCACTGACAAACCGAACCGGCTTGTCGGTGCCGGTTTTGCCCGCGAGACAGCGCTGCTCGATGTAAGGCCAAGTCTGCGTATCGCAGCTCTTCGGCGTCTCGATCTTGACCGCCTCTACCTTGGCCGTCTCGGGCTTCTCGGTGCTGGCCACCACGGTCTGGATCGGCTGAGCTTCGGTGGCGGTCGAAACATAGGTTGCGACGACGCCGGTTCCGGCAACGAGGCCTGCCAGGATCGCAGCCGCTGGAAGTGTTGCGAAAGCCATGACGGTTCCCTCGGGACGCGATTGCGTCGCGCCGGGAGAACGCGTCAAAGTCGCCGCAGTTCCGCGGCGAAGCCCCTCAGCCGTGCGGGGCGAAGAGTTTCTGCAAAAGGCTGCGCCGCCGCGGCACGGCGGGCGTCACGGGTTCCGCCTTGGGTGGCTCGCCGAAGCAGCCGCGGTAGCGGATCACCCCCCAGATCAGCGGGTTCCAGTTGCGCCACGCCTTCTCGGCATCGCGCCGCATGTAGCCGCGCTTCACCTCGGGCGCCTCGCTGAAGGCCTCGGGCATCACACGGGACAGCTCGGCATCGCCGAGCACATCCCATTTGGAATCGCCGCCCATCAGGCGTGAGCCGATCGCGTAGACGACGCGGCTGATGTGCGTCTCGCGGATCGGGAACGAGCACATCGCGCAAGGCTCGACGTTGGTGTAGAGCGTGCAGCCCGACAGGTCCTTGGTACCGAGCGCCTTCTGCGCCATCGACACCGCGACGATCTCGGCATGCCGCGTCACGTCGCCGTCGCGCTTCACCCGGTTAAGGGTTTCGACCACGACCTTTCCGTCCTTGGCGATCACGCAGGCGAAGGGGAATTCACCCTCCTGCGAGGCGGTCTTCGACAGCGCGATGCAGCGCGCCATCATGGTTGCATCGACGACTTCGGTCGTTGCCTGATCCATCACACCCATGCCGTGTTGAGAAGTGTTCTTGGCGCGTGTTCGTGCGGAGGTGCCGACCTTCTAGCGCGCGGATTTACATCACTCAACATGGACGTGCGCATGGCACGACCGCCGTCCCATGCAATCGCGTGGAGCCATGAAACTAAAGTCGGAGGCGCTCCGAGCCCCAATATCAGGCCCGATCAAAACTCGCCCACCGCCTTGGTCAGCCGCTCCAGATCCTCGGGGCGCGAGAGGCGGTGGTCGCCGTCCTTTACGAGCGTGAGCACCACGTCGTCCTGCGCGAGGCGCGAGGTGAGTTCGACGGCATGATTCCACGGCACGTCCGGATCCTGCACGCCTTGCAGGACACGCACCGGACATCCCGTCTCGATCATCGCGCCGAGCAGCAGATGATTGCGCCCGTCCTCGATCAGGCCGCGCGTGATCGGATACGGCTCGCCGTATTCGGACGGGCGATACCAGACGCCCTTCTCCTCGATCTCGCGCTTCACGGTCGCGGGGAAGCGCTGCCACATCAGCACCTCGGTGAAATCGACCGCGGGTGCGATCAGCACCAGCCCGGCCACCTTGCCCTTCGCGGCTCTTTGACGAAGCGCACGCAGCAGCAGCAGTGCGATCCAGCCGCCCATCGATGAACCGATGACGACCTGCGGGCCTTCCGCCTGCGTTTCGAACACCGCGAGGCTTTCTTCCAGCCAGCGGCCGATCGTGCCCTCGCGGAAATCGCCGCCCGACTCCCCGTGGCCCGAATAATCGAACCGAACGCATGATCGGCCGTTTTCGCGCGCCCATTGGCTCAAGGCTTCGGCCTTGGTGCCCTTCATGTCCGATTTGAAGCCGCCGAGCCAGAACAGACCGGGACCAGTTCCCGCGTCACGCCGCACCGCGATCGACCGTTCGCTGGGAGGTGTTCCTACTTTGAGGAAAATCGGGCAAGTATTGCTCATAAGGGTCCGTCGTGCGGGGCAAGCGCCCGGTCATTGAGAGCAGGCGCGTGCGGCGGGCGCTGGGGGAGCACACCGTGCCGTTCCGCGTCGCACTACGCGCAGCGTTCCTGTTTCGCCGCAAGCCGGCGCACGGCGCAAGGGCCTCCGTTGCGGGCCTGATCGTCATGGCGATGACCGACCTCGAAATGCCCAAGGCGGTGCGTGGCCTGCCGGGCGCGACGGTTCTGCACATCCTTCCGTCTCTCACCGAGACGCCGGCGGCGCGTGCCGCCGTCGACGTGGCGGTCGCGCTGTTGCGCTCCGGCGCGCGCGTGATCGTGGCGTCGGAGGACGGACCGCTCAACGGCGAACTGCAGGGCCTCGGCGGCGAATGGGTCCGGCTCGTCTCCGACACCACCAATCCGCTGAGCGTGACGCGCAATGCCCGCACGGTTGCCAACCTGGTTTCGACCGAGCGCGTCGATCTGGTTCATGCGGTCGGCATCGGCGCGTCACGCGCCGCCTCCTCGCTGAAGAAGCGCGCCGGCGTGTGGCTGGTGCACAGCTACGTGACGGCCGAACTCAAGCGCCCCGCGCGCGACCGCGCCTATTCGCGCGCGCTCGTGTCCGGCGACTGCGTCATCGTGCCGTCGCAGTACATCGCCGGACAGGTCGCGGCACGGCACGAGGTTCCGCACGACAAGCTCGCCGTCATCTCGCGCCGCATCGACGGCGCGCGTTTCGATCCGGCCGCGATCAGCCCGGAGCGCGCGCTCGTGCTGCGCCGCGGATGGAAGATCGGCCGCGGCCAGCGCGTCATTCTGGTGCCGGGCCGCATCGATCCCGCGAAGGGCCAGGACACGCTGGTCGAGGCCGCGCGCATCCTCACCAACGGCGGATTGCGCGGCGTCGTCTTCGTGCTCGCCGGCGACAATCGCGAGCACTTCGACTACGCGAAGAAGATCGCCGCGCAGGCGGAAGCGCACGGCGTCGCGCATCTGATCCGTCAGGTCGGCCTGTGCTCCGACATGGCGGGCGCGTATCTGGCGTCCGATTTCGTCGCGATACCGCAGATCGAACCGCCGGCGTTTCCGCTCGCCGCCGCCGAAGCGATGGCGATGGCGCGGCCGGTGATCGCCACCAGTGTCGGCGCGTTGCCCGAGGTCGTGCAGATTCCGCCGCACGTCCTCGAACCGATGCGCACCGGCTGGCTCGCGGAGCCGGACGATCCGGTGAGCTTCTCGCGCGCGATCGCGGCGGCGGTTTCGGCCGAAGCCACGGCCTACGACGTGATCGGCACGCGCGCGCGGCGTCTCGCCAATCAGTTCTTCACGCCCGCCCGCACTGCAGCATCCGCGCTCGGACTCTACGCGCGGCTGTTCGAAGGCCGTGGATGAGCGATTGCGCTTGTGCGCGAAGCGCATTATCAGTGCGCATCGGGGACATTTTCGTTGCGATCACGGCGCCGACCGAGTTCGGGGTGAAGGCGGCAGGCGTCAAGTGAGTGAGGCCGATCGAGTGAATTCGCGAGCCATGGCGCGCCGTCCGCTCGACCCCGAGGCGGACGCTCCCGAACTATCCGCAAAACCGGCAGGTGAAGTCGTGGCGTTTTCGCGCCCGCTCACGGTGCTTGTCGTCGCGCCGACGCTGCACGCGGGCGCCGCGGATGCAGGCGCGATCGATCTCGTCCGTATCCTCACGGCCAGCGGCCATCGCGTCACCGTGGTGTCGAACGGCGGCCGTCTCGAAGGCGATGTGACCGGCGCGGGCGCGGAGTTCATCCGCTTCGACGTCGCCGACTTCAATCCGATCTACATCCTGCGCGCCGCCTTCGCGCTGACGCGCATCGCGCGCGAGCGGCGCTGCGATATCATTCATGCGCACGGACGCGCCGCCGCATGGGCCGGCTACATCGTGTCGCGCATGACCGGCGCGACGCTGCTCACCACCTGGTACAAGGGCTATCGCGAGCAGTACGTGTTCAAGCGCATGTACAACAGCGCGATGGTGCGCGGCGCGCGCGTGATCGCGGTGTCGGACCAGATAGCCGAACTGATCGCCGAGCGGTATCGCGTTGCGCCCGAGCGCATCGCGGTCGTGCCGGTGAGCATCGACATGGCGCGCTTCGATCCGGCGGCGGTTTCGGCCGAACGAGTCGACGCGATCCGCCGCGCATGGGGCGTGAAAGCCGACACCAAGGTCATTCTCGTGGTCGGGCGCATGTTGCGCCGCAAGGGCCATCATGTGGCGGTGAAGGCCGTGCACCGGCTGAAGGAACGCGGCCTGAAGGATTTCGTCTGCGTGTTCGCCGGCGAGGATCAGGGCCGCACGCGCTACACCGGCGAATTGTGGGATCTCGTCAGCAACACCGACACGAACGACGTGGTGCGCCTCGCGGGCGTGGTCGACGACATGCCGGCCGCCTATGCGGCCGCGACCGTGGTGGTCTCCGCCTCGATCCAGATGGAAGGTCTGCAGCGCGCGATGCTCGAAGCGCAGGCGATGGCACGCCCGGTCGTCGTGTCGGACCTCGCGGCCGGCGCGGACGTCGTGCTGGCGCCGCCGGCGGTCGCCGAAGACCGGATGACGGGCCTGCGTGTTCCGGCGGGCGACGAGGCGGCGCTCGCGACCGCGCTCATCCGCTTGTTTTCATTGAGCGATGCGGCCCGCGCCGCGATCGGCGCACGCGGCCGTGCCTGGGTCGCGGACCACTTCGACGGGGCGAGCATCGCGCGCGCCACGCTGGCGCTGTACGCGGATGTGACGCGCGCGCGGCCTTCGCTTTGACCGAATTGCAACCAATTGCCGCAATCGCACGTCCGTTACCGCTTTCGGCGTTGACTTTGGTGCGGTTTATCCCGATTTTTCGGGCTCCGGCGCATGATTGCCGCACAAGCCCGATGGGGCTGTTTCGGTCGCCCGCCGGATCGTTGCAACAACAGAGGAGTTCGCTGCCATTCGACGCCCGATGAGAGCCCAAGCGCCGGCCCAGAAAGACGGACCGCGCATCAACGACGAGATCCGCGTCCGCGAAGTCCATTTGATCATGCAAGACGGTGCCAACCGGGGCACTGTTCCGATCGCGGAAGCCCTGCAGGCCGCACAGGAAGCCGGCCTCGACCTGGTCGAGATTTCACCCAACGCGGCGCCGCCGATCGTCAAGATTCTCGACTTCGGCAAATACAAATATCAGGAACAGAAGAAAGCCGCCGAGGCGCGCAAGAAGCAGAAGGTCGTCGAGGTCAAGGAGCTGAAGTACCGGCCCATGATCGACGATCACGATTACGACGTGAAAATGCGCGCGATGGCCCGCTTCTTCGAGGAAGGTGACAAGGTGAAGATCACCCTGCGCTTCCGCGGCCGCGAGATGGCGCATCAGGAGCTCGGCACGCAGCTTCTCAATCGCGTCAAGGAAGACGCTTCCAAGATGGCCAAGGTCGAGATGGAGCCGCGCTTCGAAGGCCGGCAGATGATCATGATCCTGGCGCCGCGCTAACGACGCTTCCGCAGCGCTACCGAAACGCCCGCCGTCGCGGGCGTTTCTCGTTTGGGCACGGCGCGTTCACCCATCCGGCGCGCAGCCCTTGCTCCCATCTTTGGGCTGTGCTTCGTGCCGACCGGCGAACGCCACCGGTGCAGTCATGGAAACCATTCTTCGCAAGCTCCCCGTCGGCCGGAAGGTCGGCATCGCATTCTCGGGCGGCCTCGACACCAGCGCGGCCGTGCACTGGATGCGCCAGAAGGGCGCGATCCCGCACGCCTACACGGCCAACCTCGGGCAGCCCGACGAGACCGACTACGACGCGATCCCGCGCAAGGCGCTGGAGTACGGCGCGGCCGCGGCGCGGCTCGTCGACTGCCGCAAGGAGCTGGTGGCCGAAGGGATCGCGGCGATCCAGTCCGGCGCGTTTCACGTCTCGACCGGCGGCATCACCTACTTCAACACGACGCCGCTCGGACGCGCCGTGACCGGCACGATGCTGGTCGCCGCGATGAAGAACGACGACGTCAACATCTGGGGCGACGGCAGCACCTACAAGGGAAACGACATCGAGCGGTTCTATCGTTACGGCCTGCTCGCCAATCCGGAACTGCAAATCTACAAGCCGTGGCTCGATCAGCAGTTCATCGACGAGCTCGGCGGCCGCAAGGAGATGTCGGAGTTTCTCACGCGCGCGGGCTTCGCCTACAAGATGAGCGCCGAGAAAGCCTACTCGACCGACTCGAATCTGCTCGGCGCCACGCACGAGGCGAAGGATCTCGAATTCCTCAACAAGGGAATCGCGATCGTTGCGCCGATCATGGGCGTGGCGTTCTGGCGCGCGGACGTGAAGGTCGACGCCGAGCGGGTGACGATCGGTTTCGACGAAGGCCGCCCGGTCACGCTCAACGGCAAGACCTATCCGGATGAGGTCGCGCTGCTCACCGAGGCGAACGCGATCGGCGGACGCCACGGGCTCGGCATGAGCGACCAGATCGAGAACCGCATCATCGAGGCGAAGAGCCGCGGCATCTACGAGGCGCCGGGCATGGCGCTCTTGTTCATCGGCTACGAGCGGCTCGTGACCGGCATCCACAACGAGGACACCATCGAGCAGTACCGCACCAACGGCCGGCGGCTCGGCCGGCTGCTCTATCAGGGGCGCTGGTTCGACTCGCAGGCGCTGATGCTGCGCGAGACCGCGCAGCGCTGGGTCGCGCGCGCGATCACCGGCGAGGTGACGCTCGAGCTGCGGCGCGGCAACGACTATTCGATCGTCGACACCGTGAGCGCGAACCTGACCTACAAGCCCGAGCGGCTGACGATGGAGAAGGGCGAGGAGTTCTTCACCGCCGAAGACCGCATCGGGCAACTCACGATGCGCAATCTCGACATCCAGGACACGCGCGACAAGCTGATGACCTATGTGAAGACCGGCCTGATCGCGCCGTCGGAAGCCTCAGGCTTGCCGCTGTTGCCGGGTGCGTCGGAAGAGTAGCCAACGCCCCGCTCCCCGTTTCGGAGAGGGCGCGGGTTGCCCTGTCCCGTTTTCCTCACCCTCTCAGAAGGAAGGGAATGGAGCGCCGGGAGGCGCCAGGGCGCTGCGCTACGGCGCCCTTTGGCTTCCCTTGCGATCGGGAAGCCGCGCGCCGTCATGAGCAGGTTGCGAGACCTGCCCCGAGGCGCGCGCGCCCTGTGATGGCGGGGTTGCGAAGCCCACCATCCGGACGCTGCGCCTCCCGGCGCTCCACCGCGTCGCCCGATATGAGGGGCGCCGCTCCTTCCCGGCTCTTGCGATCGCGTCATGACAGCGACCACTGAGTCGGCAAGGATGTACGTAGTGTAAGGGCGGATTCTGGGGCGGGGATAACTTATTTTATGAGCCGCGCATTATTCGGCGTGCGTCGCCGTCTTGGTGGAAAACAGATGCGTGCGAACCCACGCGAGATTTTCGGCCGGTTCTTCGACGCTGAAGAAGCGTCGCATGTATGCGGCAAATTTTCTTCGCCCGTTACGTGGGACGGGAACGACCAGCATGAACTGGGCAACGAACGTTCGCCCGGATGGCAACCTGACGACGGTTTGAATTTCGCTGTCTGTTGCGGGTTCCAGGAAATAGAAAGCGTAGTCGCTTAGAGGCGTCACTTCCTTTAAGGGATCCTCTTCTTCTTGCGAAAAAATAGTCTCCAGTTCGCGCTGTGCCTCCGCGTCGAATATCCTGATCGACGAAAGCTCCGTGTCGACGAAAATTGGAACCGAGCCCTTGTTGCGCCACGTCGCGCAGAACTCTACGGCTGCGGTTTCCTCATTGATGGGCTCAACACGTGTCCTGAAATCACCATCCATCGTGGGGGCTTCGTTGCGACGCCTCAGATATTCTGAAAAGCCCCACTTCCAGGCGGCGCCGATTGCACCTCCGACGAGCACTACAATCGTTACGACGTCTTTCCATTCTCCAAGGTTCACTTCAGGTCTCCGCGTTCATGACCCTCTGCTAAACAAGAGGCCGGGCACGCGCCCTCGCGCTCTTCTCATTCCAAAGACGATCATCCCGGCTTCTTCCCGTAATCCAGCCCCGCCCGATCCTTCGGCGGATGCGCCTTGAGCGCTTCCTCGTTGGGGTTGATGCCCCAGCCGGGCGTATCGGGCATCACCAGATGACCCTTCTCGATCTTCGGCGGCGTGTCGAACAGCTCGTCGTCCCAGGGCAGGCGGTCGATGTCGATCTCCATGATGCGCAGGTTCGGCACCGCGGCGGCGAAGTGCGCGTTCATCATGGTGCAGAGGTGGCCGTAGAAATTATGCGGCGCGACGTTGACCTCGTGCGCTTCGGCGGACGCAGCGATCTTCATCGACTGCCACACGCCGTTCCACGGCGTGTCGACGATCGCCACGTCCATCGCCTGTTCCTTGAAGTACGGGAGAAACTCGCGCAGCCCCAGCAGCGTCTCGCATGACGAGATCGGATGCGGGCTTTGCCGGCGAATGTAGGCGAGCGCTTCCGGCGAGTAGCTGTCGATCTCGACCCAGAACATGTCGATGTCGGCGATGTGCCGCAGGATCTTCAGATAGCCTTCGGTCTTGGCGTTGAAGTTGAGATCGAGCAGCAGACCCAGTTCCGGCCCGAGCCCGTCGCGCAGCGCTTCGAGGTGCATGTGCAGATTGCGCAGCACCGTCGCGTCGATGTTCAGCTCCGGATAGTACGGCGAGCCGAAGCCGGGACGATAACCCTGCGGCTTGCCGTCCGCGCCGTAGATGAAGATGTTCGTCTTGGCGGCGAGGAAGCCCTTCTCGCGCACTTCGCGGCCGATCGCCTTCACGCCATCGAGGTCGGTGATCGCGGGCTTGTAGTACGTGGAATGATTGATGCGCCACGTCGCGCAATGCGACCAGTAGAGCGGAATGCGGTCGCGCAACTTGCCGCCAAGCAGCGCGTAACACGGCACGCCGAGCGCTTTCGCTTTGGCATCGAGCAATGCGTTCTCGATCGCGGCAATCGCCTGCGCGACGACGCCACCGGCGGCGGGCCGCGTCGCGGCGTAAAGCTCCGCATAGATGCGCTCGTGGTCGCTCGCGTTCTGCCCGACCACCTTTGCGGCGAGCTTGGCGATCACTGCGCTGATGCCGGGCGAGCCGAAGTCCTCGGAGAACTCGCTCCAGCCGACGATTCCGTCCGACGTCGTGAGCTTGACGAAATGGTAGTTGCGCCAGCCCGCATCGCAGGCGAGCGTTTCAATCGATGTGACCTTCACGCAAATCCCCTTGCCGGCGTTTCCATCACTACGATGAAGGACACCCGCAACAGGGGCAATGAGGTTGTGGGAGCTCTAGCGCGCGCCGCACATCGTGGTGATGAAGGGCGAGGGGCTCGCGTCCGCATACATGCCGCGCGCCGTGTAGCGGATGCGCGTCAGCCGCCGCTCGCGCGCGAAGGCCTGCACCGGGCTCACCTCGACGATGTCGGTGTTGCCGACGCGGGCCGCGAAGCGGAATGCGCCGCTGCACGCCTTGGGGACCGGAACGGTCGTGACCGTGGCGGTCGCCACATGGACGGTCGCGGCGCCGGGTGCGGTGGCCAAAGGGAGAAGCGCTGCCGACAGCAGAAGCGCCCGACTGGCACGTGACATGGACATGCTCGCCTCCTCTGGCGGCCGCCCACCTCGTCCTGACGCTCCGTGGCAGTCCGGCTGCTCTGCCGCCGCTTAACCCCGTTGATGCTGGGCCGGTTCCGGGCCGGGCATGCGGGCTGCCAAGCGTCAGGGTCCTCCCGCGAGGTTAACGAATCCTTGCACCAGGCCTGGCCGGGCCGGCAGGGAGAGCCGCCCCCGGCCCCGATCCGGGCATTCCGGCTGTTGTTTTCCGGCATTTGTTCTTCTATAAACCCGCCCTTCGCCGCCCGGCTAAAGGGCTGCCGTGGCGGCGATTTGTGCCTCATGCACACGCTCGATTTCGAGCTTATGCCGGTTGACCGGGCCGTTGGCTCGCGTTTCCGGCCCAAAAGGAGAGCCAAATGCCCAAGCTGAAGACCAAATCGGGCGCGAAAAAGCGCTTCAAGGTGACCGGCACCGGCAAGGTGCTGGCGGCCCATGCGGGCAAACGTCACGGCATGATCAAGCGGACCAAAAAGCAGATCCGCCAGTTGCGCGGCACCGACGTGCTGTTCAAGACCGACGGTGAGCGCATCCGGAAATACTGGCTGCCCAACGCTTAAGTTCCGCAACTTTCCAACACTGAATACGGAGATCAGCCATGGCCCGCGTCAAACGGGGCGTCACGTCCCACGCCAAGCACAAGAAAGTCTTCAAGGCCGCCAAAGGCTTTTACGGCCGGCGCAAGAACACGATCCGCATCGCCAAGCAGGCCGTCGAGAAAGCCAATCAATACGCCTACCGCGACCGCAAGCGCCGCAAGCGCACCTTCCGCGCGCTGTGGATCCAGCGGCTCAATGCAGCGGTGCGTCCCTTCGGCCTCACCTACAGCCGGTTTATCGACGGCCTCGCCAAGGCCGGCGTCATGGTCGACCGCAAGGTGCTGTCCGATCTCGCGATCCACGAGCCGGCGGCATTCCAGGCCATCGTCGAGCAGGCGAAGGCCGCGCTGCCCAAGGAAACCGCGGCGGCGGCGTAATTTCTCCGGACCGCTCCGGCACATCGTTTCGTTCGAGGCGGTCCTCCTCTCCACGAGGGGCGCGATGATCGACCCGGCCTATGCGCAGCGCATGTCGCGCTACAATCGCTGGCAGAACCAGAATCTGTACAGCGCGGCCGACACGCTGTCGGACGAAGCGCGGCGGCGCGAGACCGGCGCGTTCTTTGGCTCGATCCACAAGACGCTGAGCCACCTGCTCTGGGCCGACCGCACCTGGATGAGCCGGTTCACGGGCGGGGAGCGGCTGCAGGCCGGCATTCCGGAGTCGGTCACGCTCTATCCCGAATGGGAAGGGCTGAAGCGCGAGCGCGCGGCGTTCGACGAGACCATGATCGCGTGGGCGGACAAGCTCGACGCCAACTGGCTCGCGGGCGATCTTTCCTATTACTCGGGTGCGATGAAGCGCGACATGGTGAAGCCGCGCTGGCAGGTCGTCACGCACCTGTTCAATCACCAGACCCACCATCGCGGGCAGGTGCACTGCATGCTGACGCAGGCGGGCGCGAAGCCGCACAGCACCGACCTTCCCGCGCTGCCGGAGTGACGCGATGAGCGAGATCGAAAAGCTCGAACAGGAAATCTCCGGCGCGATCGCGGCGGCATCAGACGAAGCCGGACTCGAAACAGCGCGCATCGGCGCGCTCGGCAAGAGCGGCTCGGTGTCGGCGCTGCTGAAGACACTCGGCGGCATGACGCCGGAGCAACGCAAAGAACAAGGCCCGCTCATCAATGGGCTGAAGGATCGCGTCACCGCGGCGATCGCGGCGCGGCGCGAGGCGCTGAAAGGCGCGGCGCTCGACGCGCGGCTCAACACCGAGACCGTGGACGTGACCTTGCCGGTGCGCGAGTCGCCGGCCGAAGCGGGGCGCATCCATCCGGTGAGCCAGGTCCTCGAAGAGCTCACCGCGATCTTCGCCGACATGGGCTTCGCGGTCGCCGAAGGTCCCGACATCGAGACCGACGATTTCAACTTCACCAAGCTGAATTTTCCGCCCGGCCATCCGGCGCGCGAAATGCAGGACACGTTCTATCTCAACCCCAAGCCCGACGGCTCGCGCATGGTGCTGCGCACGCACACCTCGCCGGTGCAGATCCGCACGATGCTGGGGCAGAAGCCGCCGATCCGCGTGATCATTCCGGGCCGCACCTATCGCTCGGACTGGGACCAGACGCACACGCCGATGTTCCATCAGGTCGAAGGGCTGGTGATCGACAAGGGTTCGCACCTTGGACACCTGAAGTGGATCCTGCGCGAGTTCTGCAAGGCGTTCTTCGAGGTCGACGACGTGAAGATGCGCTTCCGTCCGTCGTTCTTCCCGTTCACCGAGCCGTCGCTCGAAGTCGACATCCAGTGCCGCCGCACCAAGGACGAAGTGCGTTTCGGCGAGGGCGAGGACTGGATGGAGATTCTCGGCTGCGGAATGGTGCACCCGAACGTGCTGCGCAATTGCGGGCTCGATCCCGACGAGTACCAGGGCTTTGCGTGGGGTATGGGGATCGACCGCATCGCGATGCTCAAATACGGCATCTCGGACCTGCGCCAGCTGTTCGAGGCCGACGTGCGCTGGATTTCGCATTACGGCTTCCGCCCGCTCGACTTCCCGACGCTCGGCGGGAGGGCTGAGCACATGAACGCAGTCGAAATCCCTGCGCACTATCGAGGTCTGCCGCGGTTTTCGTTTGGCGACAATCCGACGCTCGCCGACGAACTGCTCGCATTGGTGCTGGCTGGTCACAAGACCGCCACCTGCACGACCCCGGACGACCCGAACATGTCGCGGCCCGGAGAGCGCTGGATCGTGCTCGACGGGCGGCGGCGTGGCACGCTGCGTGATCGAAACGGTCGAGATCACCAGCCGACGATACGACCAAGTAGACGCGCAGTTCGCGTACGACGAAGGGGAAGGCGACCGCAGCCTCGCCTATTGGCGCGACGCACACCGCGCCTATTTCGGGCGCCAAGGCAAGTTTCAAGACGAAATGATGCTCGTGTGCGAGCGGTTTCGCTTGCTTGACGTGCTGGATGGGCGCGGAGCGCAGCTATGAAGTTCACCCTCTCCTGGCTCAAGGAGCATCTCGACACCGGCGAGCCGCTCGACGCGCTCGCCGACACGCTCACGATGATCGGGCTCGAGGTCGAGAACATCGAGGACAAGGCGAAGGCGCTGAACGCCTTCACGATCGCGCGCGTGATCGAGGCGAAACAGCATCCGAACGCCGACCGGCTGCGCGTCTGCATGGTCGATACCGGCGCGGGCGAGCCGGTTCAGGTCGTGTGCGGCGCGCCGAACGCGCGCACCGGCATGAAGGGCGTGTTCTCGCCGCCCGGCACCTACATTCCGGGCAAGAAGATCACGCTCGGCGTCGGCACCATCCGCGGCGTCGAGAGCCGCGGCATGCTGGTGTCGGAAGCCGAGATGGAATTGTCCGACGACCACGAGGGCATCATCGACCTGCCCGACGATGCGCCGGTCGGCGAGAGCTACGCCAAGTGGGCCGGGCTCGACGATGCCGTGGTCGAGATCAACCTGACGCCCAACCGGCCGGACTGCACCGGCGTGCACGGCATCGCGCGCGATCTCGCGGCCGCCGGCATGGGCAAACTGATCGATCCCGCGCCGAAGCCCGTGAAGGGCACGTTCCCCTGCCCGGTGTCGGTGAAGATCGAAGCGCCGGAGCTGTGTCCGGGCTTCGCGCTGCGCCTCGTGCGCGGCGTGAAGAACGGTCCGTCGCCCGAATGGATGCAGAAGCGGCTGATCGCGATCGGACTGCGCCCGATCAACGCGCTGGTCGACATCACCAACTTCATGACGTTCGACCGCGGGCGGCCGCTTGCATGTGTTCGACGCCGCGAAGGTTCACGGCAATCTCACGGTCCGCCGCGCCAAGCCGGGCGAGAGCCTGCTCGCGCTCGACGGGCGCACCTATCAGCTCGACGAGACGATGTGCGTGATCGCCGACGGCAAGGCGGTAGAGTCGCTCGCCGGCATCATGGGCGGCGAGGAGACCGGCTGCTCGGCGGAGACGACCGACGTGCTGATCGAGTCGGCGCTGTGGGCGCCGCTCAACATCGCGCAGACCGGGCGCAAGCTCGGCATCAACACGGATGCGCGCTACCGCTTCGAGCGCGGCGTCGATCCGAACTTCATGGTGCCGGGCCTCGAACAGGCGACGCAGATGGTGCTCGATTTCTGCGGCGGCGCGGCCTCGGAGATCACGGTCGCGGGATCGGCGCATGCCGAGGACCGCATCCTCGAATTTCCGGTTTCCGAGGTGAAGCGCCTCGCCGGCCTCGACGTGCCGCTCGTGGAAATGAAGCGCGTGCTGAACCACCTCGGCTTCTTCGTCGCGGGCGCGGGCGAGACCGTGAAGATCGCGATCCCGTCATGGCGGCCCGACATCGAGGGCAAGGCCGACATCGTCGAGGAGGTCGTGCGCCTCGTCGGCGTCGACAAGGTGCCGCTCACGCCGTTCGAGCGCGGCGACGATGCGCGCAAGCCGATCCTTACGCCGCTGCAGCTGCGCACGCGCCGGGCGAAGCGCGCGCTCGCGGCGCGCGGCATGGCCGAGGCCGTGACGTGGTCGTTCATCGGCAAGGCGCAGGCCGAGCTGTTCGGCGGCGGACAGCCGGAGCTGGTGCTCGCCAATCCGATCGCCGCCGAGCTTTCCGACATGCGGCCGAGCCTCATTCCGGGACTGGTGACAAGCGCGCAGAAGAATGCCGACCGCGGATTCCCGGATGTCGCGCTGTTCGAGGTCGGGCAGATCTTCAAGGGCGACAAGCCCGAGGATCAGTTCACCGCTGCGTCGGGCGTGCGCCGCGCGCTCGCGAAGGCGAACGGCGCCGGCCGCCAGTGGCAGGGCAGCGGCGAGGCCGACGTGTTCGACGTGAAGGCGGATGCGCTTGGCGTGCTCGTCGCCGCGGGCGCGCCGCCGCAGGCGCTGCAGGTCGTGCCGGGCGGGCCGAACTGGCTGCATCCCGGCCGCTCGGGCACGATCCAGATCGGTCCGCAGAACGTGCTCGGCTATTTCGGCGAACTGCATCCCCGTGCGCTCGAAGCGCTCGATGCCGAAGGCCCGCTGATGGCGTTCGAGGTGATCCTCGAACGCATCCCCGACGCGAAGGCGAAGCCGACGCGCGCCAAGCCGGTGCTGGAGCTGTCGGCGTTCCAGCCGGTGACGCGCGACTTTGCGTTCGTGGTGGACGCGAAGGTGAAGGCGGGCGACCTCGTGCGCGCCGCGCAGAACGTCGACCGCAAGCTGATCGCGGGCGTCACGGTGTTCGACCTCTACGAGGGCAAGGGCATCGATCCGGGCAAGAAGTCGCTCGCGATCGCCGTCACGCTTCAGCCGCGCGAGAAGACCATGACCGACGAGGAGATCGATGCCGTGGCGGCGAAGATCGTCGCGGAGGTTTCAAAGCGGACCGGCGGCGTGCTGCGCGGTTAGGTCCGTGTAGGCAAATCCGTCGCGCTCGATCGTCTCGCCGACCGTGATATCGATGCGCCGGTCGAACATCGGCCCCGCAACCACGCACGAGTGAAACTCGCCCTTCTCGCCGCAGGGGTCGGCGCTCGCCGGCAACTCCGCCAGCAGCGCATGGTCGAAGCGCCGGCCGGCGAACGATTTCGGCAACTGCTTGAGATCGACACAGACAAGATACGTCTCGACACCCGCCGCGATCATCTCGCGCGCGAGCGCATCGGTCGGGCGGCCCCACAAGCGGAAACAGCGGCGCGATGCCGGTCCCGGCGAGCTTCTGCTCGCGATAGGCGCGCACGTCCTCGAGAAACAGGTCGCCGAAGATCACATGCGTGACGCCCTGACGCTTCGCCGCGTCGAGCGCCGCCGCCATGCGGGCCTCGTAGATCTCGTTCGGGCACGGATACGGGATCGGCACGATCACCGAGGGCAGCCCGAGCGCTGCGTGCTGCGCGCGCAGGATATCCTCGCGCACGCCATGCATGCTGACGCGCTGGAATGTTTCGGTGACGGTCGTGAGCGCGCCGACGATCTCGTAGTCGCCCGCGCGGCGCACCTCGTGCAGCGCCCACGCGGAGTCCTTGCCGCTCGACCACGCGATCAGCGCCTTCGGCCTCGCCACTACTTGCGGCCCCACAGCCGCAGCGCCGCGTCGGCCGCGCGCTCGCCCGACTCCCAGGCGCCGCCGACCGTGCCCCACAGCGTCTCGTGCACGGCTTCGCCCGCGAAGAACAGCCGGTCGCGCACCGGCTCCATCAGCACCTTGCGTCCGCCCTGCGCGCCGACCGCCGCCGCCGAAAACGCACCGAGCGCCCACGGCTCGCGGTTCCAGCGCGTCGCATGCGTCTTGCCGATCGCCTTCTTGATATCGGCGCCGTAGAGGTCGGCGAGCCAGCCGGTCGCGAAATCCACCATCGCGGCCTCGCCGGCCTGATCCAGCTCGCGGCCGAGCTTGCCGGCGATCTCGACCATGCACAGCGGCGTGCCGGAAATATTCGCCAGCATCGCGGCGGTGCGCGTGCCGGTCGCCTTCTCGAACACCAGATCGTCGTTCTGCAATCCCAGCGGATTGCCTTTCAGCTCAAGCGCCACATGATCGTAGGAGCCGAGCGAAAGCTTCGCGATCGCGTCGATCTGGCGCTTCGGCAGTTCGGGAATGAACTTGATCTTGTCCGCCGCCAGAATGCCGTTCGACACCGTGACGATCGCGGCGCGCGCCGAGATGCGGCCGCGCGTGGTCTCGATCTCGACCGACGTGCGCGTCGACTGCATGCGCTGCACCGGCGCGCCGAACTGTACCGGCAGGTCGATCGCAAGCTTCGCCAGCAGCGCGCCGAGGCCCTGGCGGCAGAATGCGTCGACATCGCGCTCCAGCGAGCGCGAATAGTCCACCGCCGACACCTCGTCGAGATTCTTCGCGCAGCCGAACGGCCCGAGCACGAACTCGACCGCGGCGCGCCAGTCGCCGAGATCCTTCGGCAGCGCGGACATGCAGCTCACGTCCGCCTTGCCGCGCGACGCGTCCTGAATGGCGCGGTTCGCGCGCACGATGGCGGCGAGATAATCCTCCATCTCGCCTTCGCGCGCGTTGCGCCGCGCGATGCGCAGCTTCTGCCCCGGCGGCGCCGGATAGATGTCGAGCCCGGTGCGCGCGGCGAGCTTCGCCACCGGGTTGATGTCGGGCATGTGCAGCCAGTGCGCGCCGCGATCGAACGGCACGCCGAACAGGCGGTTGTCGGTGATGCAGCGGCCGCCCGCGTGGTCGCTCGCCTCGATCAGGGCGAAGCGCCGCCCGGAGGCCGCGACTTTTCGCGCCGCAGCAATTCCCGCCGCGCCCGCGCCGATAATCGCCACGTCGGTATCGCCCGACGCCGCGACCGCGCCGAGCGCCGGCGCTGAGACGAGCGCGGCTGACCCCGCGATGAAACTGCGCCGATCGACCGACATGGTTTCCAGATTGTTGCCGCGCGGCGATTTTGCCTGATGGAACCGCGTGGCGCAAACGCGCCCTTCGCGGCATTGCATATTCGTTCACCGCAACCATGAACCGAAACGCAACGGCTGCGGCCTATTCTGGCGGCAACCAGACGGGGGCAAACCTCGCGCGCGTTGCTGGGGAAACGCATGGGTCGCGTGCTCGAAAGCGTCGGGCAACTGATTGCCCGCTACCTGGAGAAACCGGTCTCGGGATACGAGCCGTTCACTCCGAGCGATCCCCATTCCCTGTCGACCTCGCTGCGCCCCGGCGACGTGCTGCTGGTCGAAGGCAACAATCACATTTCCGGCGTCATCAAGTACCTCACGCAGTCGACCTGGTCGCATGCGGCGCTTTACGTGGGCCCGCTCGGCGGCCGCGCGAGCGACGGCGGCGAGCCGCACACCCTGATCGAGGCGGAACTCGGCATCGGCGTCGATTCCGCGCCGCTCTCGAAATATTCGCGCTTCCATACGCGCGTGTGCCGGCCGATCGGCCTCACCGAGGACGATTGCCGTCAGGTCTGCGCCTATGCGACCGAGCGCATCGGGCTTGCCTACGACCTGAAGAACATCACCGACCTGATGCGCTACCTGATGCCGCTGCCGGTGCCGCAGCGCTGGCGCCGCCGTGCGCTTGCGCTCGGATCGAGCGACTCGACGCGCATCATCTGCTCGGCGCTGATCGCGCAGGCCTTCGAGTCCGTGCGTTATCCGATCCTGCCCAAGGTCACGCGCACCGAGAGCCGCATGGCGCGGCGCGAGCTTCTCGAGATCCGTCACTCGTCGCTCTACACGCCGCGCGATTTCGACATCTCGCCGTATTTCGCGGTGGTGAAGCCGACCATCGAGAACGGCTTCGAGTACAAGCGGCTGCACTGGGCCGACCTGCCGCTTCCGCCGATGGAAGACGAGCCGCCCTCGGTCGAGGCCGGCGATGCGACGCTCGTCCCCCAGCCGGCACGGCGCCGGCGGCGTACCGCGATCGCGTGGTCCTGACCTTCCCGTTTCGCGTTAGTGCTTGTGCTGGTAGCCGGGGCTCACTACTTCTGGCGCCATGTTCAACGCCGCCTTCAAGGCGCTGGCCCAGATGTTCACACCGCCGTTCCGCGCGGTGCTGCTCAAGTCGGTCGGGCTCGCCATCCTTGTCCTGATCCTGCTCGGCATCGGCCTGCACCGGCTGTTCGCCTGGCTCGCCGGACAGGGCGCCGGCTACCTTGAAGGCGTGAGCGGGCCGGGCCTGCAAGGGCCGCTGCATGCGCTGCTATGGGTGCTCGCGATCATCGCCGGCTTCGGGCTCGTGGCGGGTGCCATCTTCGTGATGCCCGCGGTCTCGGCCTTCGTTGCAAGCTTCTTCTCCGACGAGATCGCTGCCGAAGTCGAGCACACGCACTACCCGGCCGATCCGCCGGGTGCGCCCTTGCCGCACTGGACCGCCGAGATCGAGGGCCTGAAAACCGCGCTGCTGGCGCTCCTCGTCTATCTCTGCGCCGTGCCGTTCCTGCTGTTCGCCGGGCTTGGATTTCTGATCTTCTTCGTCGCGAACGCGTTCCTGCTCGGGCGTGAATATTTCCTGCTCGCCGCGATGCGCTTCCATTCGGTGGAAGAGGCCAAGCGCCTGCGCAAGCAGCACCACGGCACGATCATGTTCGCCGGCTGTTTCATCGCGGCGTTCGTGTCGATCCCGATCCTGAATCTCGCGACGCCGCTGTTCGGCACGGCGTTCATGGTGCACGTGCACAAGCGGCTGGCGGGACAGCGCCGCGAACTGATCACGCACACCTAGATCTTGCGCATGATCTTGTCCGAAAGAACCGGTTTCCACTTTTCGGGATCATGCGCTCTTCGGCCGCAAATCAACGATCCGCTTCGCCTTGCCGGCCGAGCGCTCGATCGCGCCGGGCGCAACCGTTTCCACCGTTGCGGTCACGCCGATCAGCGACTTGATGTGGTCGGACAGGTCGCGATTGCAGGCCGTGCGGCTTGCGTCATCCGCGCCCGGCCGCGCCTCGACCCGCACCGTCATGGTGTCGAGCCGGTCCTCGCGGCGCAACTCGATGACGAAATGCGGCGCAAGCCGTTCGTCGCGCAGGATCAGCTCCTCGATCTGGGTCGGGAAAACGTTGACGCCGCGCACGATCATCATGTCGTCCGAGCGCCCGGTGATCTTCTCCATGCGGCGCATCGAGCGCGCCGTGCCGGGCATCAGCCGCGTCAGGTCGCGCGTGCGGTAGCGCACGACCGGCATCGCCTCCTTGGTGAGCGAGGTGAACACCAGTTCGCCCTGCTCGCCCTCGGGCAGCACCGCGCCGGTCTCCGGGTCGATCACCTCCGGATAGAAATGATCCTCCCAGATGTGCAGGCCATCCTTCGTCTCGACGCACTCGTTCGCGACGCCCGGCCCCATCACCTCGGAAAGCCCGTAGATATCGACCGCGTGCATGTCGAAGGCGTCCTCGATCTCGGTGCGCATCGCATTGGTCCACGGCTCGGCGCCGAAGATGCCGACTTTCAGCGAGCATTTGCGCGGATCGACGCCCTGCCGGCGGAATTCGTCGAGGATCGCCAGCATGTAGCTCGGCGTCACGGTGATGAGATCGGGCGCGAAATCGACGATCAGCTTCACCTGGCGCTCGGTCATGCCGCCGGACACCGGGATGGTCACGCAGCCGAGCTTCTCGGCGCCGTAGTGGACGCCGAGCCCGCCGGTGAACAGGCCGTAGCCGTAGGCATTGTGGATCTTCATGCCGGCCCGGCCGCCGCTCGCGTAGATCGAGCGCGCGCAGACGTCCGCCCAGGTGCGGATGTCGAGCTTGGTGTAGCCGACGACGGTCGGCGTACCGGTCGTGCCCGACGAGGCATGAACGCGCACGATCTTGTCCATCGGCACCGCGAACATGCCGTAGGGATAATTGGCGCGCAGGTCGTCCTTGGCGGTGAACGGAAATTTCCGCAGGTCGGCGAGTTCGTTGAGATCGTCCGGATGCACGCCGGCCGCATCGAAGGACTTCTTGTAATGCGCCACGTTGTCGTAGGCGTGCCGCAGCGACCACTTCATGCGCCGCAACTGCAGCGCCGCGATCTCGTCGCGTGACGCGATCTCGATCGGGTTGAGGTCTTTCTTGTTCGGCGAGAAATCGGCCGCGCGCTTACTCATCGTCGGTTGTTCCCTTGCGCGTGATCTTGATCCGAAAACCGGTACCCACTTTTCGGGATCACGCGGCTACATCTTCCGTCTGCTGCGCGTTCCAGTGCTTTTCGAGATTGGCGATCAGCGCCGGACTGAAATGGCAATAGGCCTGCTCGCGCGCGTAGACCGCCATGTAGCGGCGGAACTGATCGAGCGGCTCCTCGGCGACGCGAAACGCGCGCCGGTTGCCGGCCGCGCTGACGACGCCGGAGTCGGTGAAGCTCGCGATGACCCGGTCAAGCGCCGCGTCCATCTCGCCGGGCGGCACGATCTCGTCGCAGATCGTGCGCCCTTCCGGCGTGTCGCAATCGAGCCGCCGCCCCGACATGATCGCCTGCCGGGCGATCTTGTCGCCGGTGAAGCGCCACATGCGCATGTTGGCGGCGCCCGGAATGATGCCCTCCTTGCGGGCGGGCAGCGTCATGTAGGCGTCGCTCGCCGCCACGACGTAATCCATCGTGAGCAGATACTGGCAGCCGCCACCGATCGCGAAGGCTTCGACACCGGCGACCCACGGCTTTTCGAGGGTGGCGCCGTAGACCTCGTCGGGACTCATGTCCGGGCGCGCGAGGCCGCGGAACATCTTGTTCACGAAGCCCATCTCGCGCGTGACATACCAGAGATACGAAATCCGCCCGTTGTAGATGTGGGTGAGGTTGATGCCGGTCGAAAACACATGCTTGCCGGCGTATTTCGGATTGTCGACGGTGTCGCCGCGCAGCACGCAAAGCTCGCTCTTGCTGTCGAGGAGCGCGAGGTCGACCGCGATCTCGGTCTGCTGCAACGTCGTCTCGTCCTCGGCATTGAGGTAGCGCGGGTTGCGCATCAGCACGGTCGCGGCCTTGCCCTGCCGCATCACCGCCGCGGTGCCGAGATCGACCGCGCCGCGCGCCTGCGAATTCGTCGAGGCGCGCAAGCGACTCGACCCGCGGCAGCAGCATCGCGTGGCAGAAGTGCGTGCCGGTGTCGGGGCGCGCCAGAATGTGCGCGAAGAAAATGCCCTGATCGACCTCGATGCCGTCCTTCTGGCTCTGCATCCTGTCGCCCTGCGCATAGACCTGCTGGCGCGTCGGCGTGAGGCCGGGCACGAGCGCGGCCGCCTCATAGGCGAGAACATCGGCCCGCACGAAATTCGTTTGATCCTTGGTCAGCGCCGCATAGACCGCGCTGCGCGTGGCGCAGCATGAACGCCTCGCGGCTCTCGCGCCCGGCGCGCAGGACCGTCTCGGCGGCGCGCGCCTGTTCGGCGGTGCGCTTCGGCTTCTCGGGCAGCGCGGCGAGCAGATCGTAGCCCGTGCGCCAGAACGCCGAATGCGCGTCGGCATCGCGCTCGAAGTGCCCGCTGACCTGCGGGCCGCGTTCCGCGCCCATGACGCGACGGCGTCGGTGGCAATCTGCATGCGTTTCTCTCCCGGGAGAGTCTTAGCCCGTCAGGCGGCGCGGCTCTAGGCCACCGTCTTCTCCGGCCAGCGGCACAGATCGTTGATGATGCACTTCTCGCACAACGGCTTGCGCGCAATGCAGGTGTAGCGGCCGTGCAGGATGAGCCAATGGTGCGCGTGCAGCTTGTATTTGTCCGGCACGACCTTGTTGAGATTCAGCTCCACCTCGAACGGCGTCATGCCCCGGCGCCATGTTGGTGCGGTTGCCGACGCGGAAGATGTGCGTGTCGACCGCGATGGTCGGCTCGCCGAACGCCACGTTGAGCACGACGTTCGCGGTCTTGCGCCCGACGCCGGGCAGCGCCTCGAGCGCCTCGCGGTCGCGCGGCACCTGCCCGCCATGCTCGGCGACCAGCCGGCGCGAAAGCTCGACGACGTTCTTCGCCTTGTTGCGGTAGAGCCCGATCGTCTTGATAAAGTCGCGCACGCGTTCTTCGCTCAGCGCCGCCATCTTCTCCGGCGTGTCGGCGGCGGCGAACAGCGCGGGTGTCGCCTTGTTGACGCTTGCGTCCGTCGCCTGAGCCGAAAGCGCGACCGAAACGAGCAACTGGAACGGGCTTTGGTATTGCAGCTCGGTCTGCGGCGCGGGGCTTTGCTTCTTGAAACGGCGGAACGCTTCCTCGACTTCCTCCGGCGTCCACGGCTTCGGCTTGCCGGACTTGCGGGCTTTCTTCGCCGGAACCTTCGCCTTCACGGGGGTCGTCTTGCGCGCCATGAAGCCGGTATAATCGACGCATGACCGAGAGCAACGCCCTGCCGGCCGATCAGGCGGCCGAGCCCACACTCTTCTCCGCGCTGCTGACGCCGCACCGCTCGCTGAGCCACATCGGCTTCTTCGTGCTGATGGCGGTGATCGCGGTCGTGAGCTTCGCCGGCGGGGTCGTGTTCTTTCTCGTGGGCGCCTGGCCGGTCGGCGGCTTCTTCGGCCTCGACGTGCTGCTGATCTGGTGGGCGTTCCGGGTGAACTACCGCGCCGCGGCGGCCTACGAGGAGGTGACGGTCACGCCCTCGGAGCTGCGCGTGAAGAAAGTGACCCACAAGGGCAAGGTGTCCGAATGGTCGCTCAATCCGCTGTGGACGCGGCTCGACCACGATACGCACGAGGAATTCGGCCTGCTGCGCCTGTCGCTGGTATCGCGCGGCCGGACGCTCAGCGTGGGGAGTTTTCTCGGCCCGGACGAGCGGGAAAGCTTCGCGAAGGCGCTTTCCGCGGCCATCGGCGAGGCAAAACGCGGCCCGACGCGGACGATCTAGGCCGGAAATCGGGTGGTTCGCCGTACCGTACAGACCTAAGTAGCAGGCAACATGATCAAGACACCGGAGACCGCCATGTTGTCCCCCGACCGCCTGCCCGATCTGGCGCCGCTCGCGGCTGCCAATGACGACTACGCCGTCGTGCGCCGCGCGATCGCCTACATCTCGGAGCGCTGGAAGGCCCAGCCCGAGATCGAGCAGATCGCCCACTCGGTCGGCGTCACGCCGGACGAATTGCATCACCTGTTCCGCCGCTGGGCCGGGCTGACGCCGAAGGCGTTCCTGCAGGCGATCACGCTCGACAATGCGCGCAAGCTGTTGCGCGACTCGGCGAGCGTGCTCGACGCGACCTACGAGGTCGGCCTCTCCGGCCCCGGCCGGCTGCACGACCTGTTCGTCACCCACGAGGCGATGTCGCCCGGCGAATGGAAGTCCGGCGGCGAAGGGCTGACGATCTCCTACGGCTTCCATCCCTCGCCGTTCGGCATCGCGCTCGTGATGGCGACGCCGCGCGGGCTCGCGGGTCTCGCGTTCGGCGATCCGGGCGAAGAGAAAGCGATGCTCGAGGACATGCGCGGCCGCTGGCGGAAGGCCGGCTACGTGGAAGACAAGTCGATCACCTCGCCGCTTGCCGCGCGCATCTTCGACAACCGCCTGTGGCGTCCGGACCGGCCGCTGCGCATCGTGATGATCGGCACCGATTTCGAGGTGCGCGTGTGGGAGACCTTGCTCGGCATTCCGATGGGCAAGTGCTCGACCTATTCGGACATCGCCAACAAGATCGGCAACCCGAAGGCTTCGCGCGCGGTCGGCGCCGCGGTCGGCAAGAACCCGATGTCGTTCGTGGTGCCGTGCCATCGCGTGCTCGGCCGCTCCGGCGATATCACGGGCTATCACTGGGGCCTGACGCGCAAGCGCGCGATGCTCGGCTGGGAAGCCGGCCGGGTCGCGGCGGCCTAAAGCTTCTTCCAGAAAAACGTCGTGTCGCAGAAGCCGCCGGCCGGCCACATCGCGTAATCCGGCACGACGCCGGCGCGCTGCCAGCCGGTGCGCACATAAAGCCGTTCGGCCTCGCCGAACCCGCGGTGTCCAGCACCAGCAGCGTGCGGCCGCGCGCTTTCGCCTCCTGCTCGGCGCGCTCCATCAGCTTCGCGCCGAGGCCGAGGTTGCGCGCGGAACGGTGCACCAGCAGCTTCTTGATGTCGCCGCGATGCGGCTGGTTCGGCGGCATGTCGATGCCGAGCTGCACGGTGCCGACGATGCGGCCGTCGAGCTTCGCCGCGACCAGCACGGTCTCGTCCCGCGCGACTGAGGCGATCACCTTCTCGAAGAACTTCGCCGCATCGCCGCGGCCGAACGGCAGCATGAAGCTGACGCTCGCGCCGCCTTCGACGCAATCGGCGAGCACATCGGCAAGCTCGCCGAGCGCGGCTTTCGCTGCCGCCGCATCGAGGACGAGGATTTCGACTTGTCCGCTCACGCCGCCAGATCGAGCTGCGAGGCGACGGTCGAATCCGCATTGAGGTGATAGATGATCGGCACGCCGGTGCCGAGTTCGCGCTTCAGGATCTTTTCCGGCGTGAGCCGCTCCAGCACCATGATGAGCGCGCGCAGCGAATTGCCGTGCGCCGAGATGAGCGTGCGCTCGCCGCGCAGCACGCGCGGCAGGATCTCCTGCACGAAATACGGCAGCGCGCGCGCGACCGTATCCTTCAGGCTCTCGCCGCCCGGCGGCGGCACGTCGTAGGAGCGGCGCCAGATCAGCACCTGCTCCTCGCCCCATTTCTTGCGCGCGTCGTCCTTGTTCATGCCGACGAGATCGCCGTAGTCGCGCTCGTTGAGCGCCTCGTCGCGCACGATCGGAATTTTCTGGCCCATCTCCTCAAGCATCAAATCGAGCGTGCGGTTCGCGCGCTTGAGCACCGACGTGTAGGCGAGGTCGAAGACGAGCCCTTGCGCCTTGAGCTTGCGCCCGGCCGCGCGCGCCTCGGCGACGCCGGCTTCGGTCAGGTCCACGTCCTTCCAGCCGGTGAACAGGTTCTTCAGATTCCATTCGCTCTGGCCGTGACGCACGAGCACGAGAAGGCGGTCGCTCATCGTTCAGTCCTTCAGCCCCAGCACATCCAGCATGTCGTAAAGCCCCGGCGCGCGGCCGTGGCACCACGTTGCGGCCTTGAGCGCGCCGCGCGCGAAGATCATGCGGTCGGTCGCCTTGTGGGTCAGCTCGATGCGCTCATCGGCGCCGGCGAAAATCACGCTGTGCTCGCCCGCGACATTGCCGCCGCGCAAGCTACGCGAAGCCGATCGTGCCGCTCTTGCGCGCGCCGGTATGACCGTCGCGGCCGCGCTCGGAGTGCGTCTTCGAGATCGATCTTGCGGCCCTGCGCCGCCGCCTCGCCGAACAGCAGCGCGGTGCCGGACGGCGCGTCGATCTTCTTGTTGTGATGCATCTCGACGATCTCGATGTCGAACTCCTCGCCGAGCGCCGCCGCGACCTGTCGCGTCAGCACGGCAAGCAGATTGACGCCGAGGCTCATGTTGCCGGACTTCATGATGACGGTCTTCTTCGCGGCCTCGGCGATCTTCGCGTCGTCCGCGGCGGACATGCCAGTCGTGCCGACGACGTGGACGAGTCCGGTTTCGGCGGCGAGCGCCGCGAGCTTCACGGTCGCGGCCGGAACGGTGAAATCGATGATGCCGTCGGCCGCAAGCGTCCCGGGGCGCACTTCGCTGATCACATTCACGCGGTTCGGCGGCAGTCCGGCGAGCACCCCGGAGTCCTGGCCGAGAAACGGAGAGCCCTCGCCTTCTGTGGCCCCCGCGAGCACGAGACCCGGCGTATCGGCGATCGCCTTGATCAGCGTGCGGCCCATGCGCCCGCCGGCGCCGGCCACGATCAACCGCATGTCTGGCATGAAGTTTCTCCGGCTTCAGGCGTCGATATAACGACGCAAAGCCGACTTGTCAGCTATCGGCCGGCTGCGGGCCGTCATAGCCCTCGATGATCACGATATCGGCGACGGAATGCGGCGCGCGCACCTTGATGTTCGCCTGATACTCGGGCGAGCGGTAGCAGGCGAGCGCGGTCGCGTAATCGGGAAACTCGATCACGACATTGCGCGAGCGCGGGGTGCCTTCCGGCGCCTCGAACTTGCCGCCGCGCACCACGAAGCGCCCGCCGAATTTCTTGAAGATCGCCGCGTTGTTGTTCGCGTAGGGCTGATAGCCCTCCGCGTTGTTCACATCGACGCGTCCAACCCAGTAACCCTTGGCCATGCCGTACTCCTTCGACTTCACCGGGCCGCCGCGGCGGCAGAGCTATTTGCCCGCGGCTACGATCTCGGCGACCACCGCATCGGCCGCCTTCTTGGGATCGGCCGCGCCCGTGATCGGCCGGCCGACCACCAGATAATCCGCGCCCGATGCGATCGCCTGGCCCGGCGTCATCACGCGCTTCTGGTCGCCGCGCGCCGTACCGGCGGGGCGGATGCCGGGCGTGACGAACACCATCTCGGACCCGACGACGAGACGCAGCGGCGAGGCTTCCTCGGGCGAACACACAAGACCGTCCACGCCGAGATCGTGCGCCTGCTGCGCGCGGCGCGCCACCAGCGTATCGACGCTCATCCCGTAGCCGGACTCGGCGAGGTCGATGTCGTCGTAGGAGGTGAGCACCGTGACGGCGAGAACCTTCAAGCCGGAGCCCTGCCGCGCCGTGACGGCGGCTTTCATGGTCTGCGGATAGGCGTGCACGGTGAGAAATTCGACGCCGAGCCGCGCGACGCTTTCGACGCCCTTCGACACCGAGTTCTCGATGTCATGCAGCTTCATGTCGAGGAAGACGCGCTTGCCGGCGCGGGCCAGCGTGCCTGCGAAGGCAAGCCCGCCCGCGAACGCGAGCTGGTACCCGACCTTGTAGAAGGAGACGCTGTCGCCGAGCCGTTCGACCATCGCCTCGGCGTCACCGATGGCCGGAACGTCGAGGGCTACGATGAGGCGGTCGCGGGGTTGTGTCGGCATGCGGGGGAACCCGATGCCGTAACGGGAGGGGTTCGTCAACCTTGCCGGTACACCCACACCCGCGCGGGGGGCACATTGCGCCAGATGCGCTCGGACGCCTCGACCTTGACGCCGGAGAGTTGTGGAATCGGCGGCACCACCGCGTAGGTAAATTGCACGAACGGCGCGTTCGGCTGCAGCAGCGCGAGCGCCTCGCGCAGGAGCCGCATGCGGGTGCGCAGTGGCTTGGTCATCAGCGGCAGGCCGGAGACGACCGCCGACACATGATGGCGCGCATAGTCGGACAGCGCCTCGCGCAGCCGGTAGGCGTCGCCCTGGATGACGGTCGCCTCGGGAAAACGCTGGCGCAGGAGCTGGCAGAACGCCGGATTGAATTCGAGCAGCACGAGGCGCGACGGGTCGACGCCGTGTTCGACCAGCGCCTCGGTCACCGGGCCGGTGCCGGGACCGAGCTCGATCACCGGTCCGTCGGAATCCGGATCGACATAGCGCGCCATGTTGCGCGCCAGCACCTTGCCGGACGGCGTGACCGAGCCGACCGCGAGCGGCTTCTTGATCCACGAGCCGATGAAACGGACTTCGTCGTCGAGACGAATGCCGTTCTTGCGTTCGAAGCGGCGCAGGTGCGTCTCGATGTTGCGGCCGATCTTCTCGCCGGTGCGGCGGAACGGCTGCTCCACCTTGCGCTCGAAGTGCTCTTCGATGAGGCGAACGCGCTTCTCGATGTTCTCGCCGATCTTGCGTTCGATGCGCCGGAACGGCTGCTCGACCTTCTGCTCGAAGTGTTCCTCGAACAGGCGAACGCGCTTCTCGATGTTGCTTTCAATGATCTGTTCGAAGCGCTTGATGCGCTTTTCGAACTGTTCGAGCGCCTGCATGGGCATCGGGAACGCGACCAGATTATTGCGGTTTTGCGACAACAGGGGTAACGGCCGCGGCCGTCATGGTCAAGACTTGCAAGTTACATGACTTCGAAACGGCAACTTATGCTGAACCTTGCCGGTTCCCGAGCCCGTCAAGGAAATCCTTGACCTTCGTGAAGAATCCGGCGGCTTCGGGCTGCGTTTCGTTGGACGATTGCTGATCGAATTCTTGCAGTAACTCTTTTTGGCGCTTTGTGAGCTTCTGCGGCGTTTCGACTAAAACTTGAACGTACATGTCGCCGCTCTCGCGCGTGCGCAGCACAGGCATGCCTTTCGCGCCGAGACGGAAGCGCCGGCCGGACTGCGTGCCCTCGGGCACCTTCACGCGCGTCTTGCCGCCGTCGATGGTCGGCACGTCGAAGCCGCCGCCGAGCGACGCCGTCACCATCGAGATCGGCACGCGGCAATGCAGGTCGGCGCCGTCGCGCTGGAAGAACTGGTGCGGGCTGAGCGAGAGGAAAATGTAGAGGTCGCCCTGCCCGCCGCCGCGCAGGCCGGCCTCGCCTTCGCCCGCGAGACGGATGCGCGTGCCGTCCTCGACGCCGGGCGGTACATTGACCGAGAGCGTGCGCTCGCGCGTGACGCGGCCCGAGCCCGCGCAGTTCGGGCACGGATTGTCGATCACCTGGCCGCGCCCCTGACATGAGACGCAGGTGCGCTCCAGCGTGAAGAAGCCCTGCTGGTGGCGAACCTTGCCTTGCCCGCCGCAGGTCGGGCAGGTCTTCGGCTTGGAGCCCGCCTTCGCGCCGTTGCCGGAGCACGCCTCGCAGGTGACCGACGTCGGGATGCGGATCTGCGCGGTCTTGCCGGCGAACGCCTCCTCGAGCGTGATCTCCATGTTGTAGCGCAGGTCCGCGCCGCGCTCGCGCCCGCCGCCGCGCCCGCTCCGCCGGCCGCCGCTGAACAGGTCTTCGAAAATGTCGGAGAAGCTCGATGCGAAATCCGCGCCGAAGCCGTGCGCCCCGCCACCGCCACCCTGCTCGAACGCCGCGTGGCCGAAGCGGTCGTAGGCGGCGCGCTTCTGGTCGTCCTTCAGGACGTCATAGGCTTCGTTGATTTCCTTGAAGTGCGCCTCGCAGGCTTTGTCGCCGGGATTGCGGTCGGGATGCCACTTCATCGCGAGCTTGCGATAGGACGCCTTCATCTCCGCATCGTTCGCGGTGCGCGCGACTTCGAGGATTTCGTAGTAGTCGCGCTTGGCCATCACACCGCCGCTCGGGAGAAAGACAAGAATACACCCCCGGAAGAGACCCGGGGGTGCGTTGTTGCTGCTTCTGCTGCTGCCATGCGCCGCCTATCGAGCCGGCTCAGGCAGACTTCTTGTTCTTCTTGTCGTCGTCGACCTCGGTGAATTCCGCGTCGACGACATCGTCCTTCGGAGCGCCACCCGCCGAAGCGCCGCCATCAGCGCCGGGCGTACCCGGATCGCCGGCGTTCTTCTGCACGTCGGCGTACATCGCTTCACCGAGCTTCATCGACGCCTGCGCAAGCGCATTGGTCTTGGTCTTGATGTCCTCGGCGTCGTCGCCCTTGAGCGACTCTTTCAGCGCCGCGAGCGCATCCTCGATCGCACGCCGCTCGGGCTCGCCGACCTTCGCGCCATGCTCGGCGAGCGACTTCTCGGTCGAGTGCACCAGCGCCTCGGCGTGGTTCTTCGCCTCGACCTGCGCCTTGCGCTTCTTGTCTTCCTCGGCGTGCGCCTCGGCGTCCTTCACCATCTTCTCGATGTCGTTGTCGGACAGACCACCGGACGCCTGGATGCGGATCTGCTGCTCCTTGCCGGTGCCCTTGTCCCTCGCCGACACATTGACGATGCCGTTCGCGTCGATGTCGAACGTGACCTCGACCTGCGGCACGCCGCGCGGCGCCGGCGGCAGACCGACCAGATCGAACTGCGCGAGCAGCTTGTTGTCGGCCGCCATCTCGCGTTCGCCCTGGAACACGCGGATCGTGACCGCGGTCTGGTTGTCCTCGGCGGTCGAGAAGACCTGAGATCTTCTTGGTCGGGATCGTGGTGTTGCGGTCGATCAGCCGCGTGAACACGCCGCCCAGCGTTTCGATGCCGAGCGAGAGCGGGGTCACGTCGAGCAGCAGCACGTCCTTCACGTCGCCCTGCAGCACGCCGGCCTGGATCGCGGCGCCGATGGCGACGACCTCGTCCGGGTTGACGCCCTTGTGGGGCTCCTTGCCGAAGAACTGCTTCACGACATCCTGCACCTTCGGCATGCGCGTCATGCCGCCGACCAGAACGACCTCGTTGATCTCGCCGGCCGAAAGGCCCGCGTCCTTGAGCGCCTTGCGGCACGGCTCGACGGTCTTCTGAATGAGATCGTCGACCAGCGCCTCGAACTTGGCGCGCGTGAGCTTCAGGGTGAGATGCTTCGGACCGGAGGCATCCGCCGTGATGAACGGCAGGTTGATTTCGGTCTGCGTGGTGGACGAGAGCTCGATCTTCGCCTTCTCGGCGGCTTCCTTCAGCCGCTGGAGCGCGAGCTTGTCGTTGCGCAGGTTGATGCCCTGCTCCTTCTGGAATTCGTCGGCCAGATAGCTGACCAGCCGCATGTCGAAGTCTTCGCCGCCGAGGAACGTGTCGCCGTTCGTCGACTTCACCTCGAACACGCCGTCGCCGATCTCGAGAATCGAGATGTCGAACGTGCCGCCGCCAAGATCGTAGACCGCGATGGTGCCGGTCTTCTGCTTGTCGAGACCGTAGGCGAGCGCGGCGGCGGTCGGCTCGTTGATGATGCGCAGCACTTCAAGGCCGGCGATCTTGCCGGCGTCCTTGGTGGCCTGACGCTGGGCGTCGTTGAAGTAGGCCGGGACCGTGATGACGGCCTGCTCGACCTTCTGCCCGAGATAGGCCTCCGCGGTCTCCTTCATCTTCTGCAGCGTGAAGGCGGAGATCTGCGAGGGCGAATAGGTTTTGCCGTCCGCCTCGACCCAGGCATCGCCGTTCGACGCCTTGGCGATCTTGTAGGGGACGAGCTTCTTGTCCTTCTCGACCATCGGGTCGTCGTAGCGCCGTCCGACGAGGCGCTTGACCGCGAAGATGGTCTTTTCCGGATTGGTGACCGCCTGGCGTTTCGCCGGCTGGCCGACCAGACGTTCCTCGTCGTCCGTGAAGGCGACGATGGACGGGGTGGTGCGCGCACCCTCGGCGTTCTCGATGACTTTGGGCGTCGCGCCTTCCATGACGGCGACGCAGGAGTTGGTGGTGCCGAGGTCGATACCAATGACCTTAGCCATGTGTGTCCTCTCTTTCCGGCAGATCGGCCGGGCCTAGATTTAGCGCCCGAAGGGAGAGGTCAAACGGGTATCAAACCCGCAGGACCGCCCCCGGTCCGATCCCCAATAACGTGACTGCGCCGCCCCCCGGCGGCGTTCACTGGCTCATATAGGAGAGGCAGATACGGCTGCAAGGCTGGCGGTAAGGAAATTGCGCTTTGGCCGGAGAGTCTTAACCCGCACCCGCTGGCAGCGGCCCGGAGGAAATCCGGCTCCCCGCGGAGGCGGCTAGGCAGCGGCCGGGCCCGCCGGGACCAAGCCACGCGATGCATAGCCCTCTCGGGCCGGATCCGATTGCCAAAGCTTCCAAACAAGGCGCGCTGCGAACGCGATGAGAGCGAGCGACGAGATCGTGATGCCGTTGAGGCCCAGCGCCACCGTCGTGAACGGCAAAGTCCAGACCGCCAGCATCAATACGTAGTCCCAACCGTCGTTGTCGCTCCGACCGATGAGCGTCGCGAGCACCCAACCAAAAACGACCATGTCGTAGTTGAGCACGTAGGGCGAGGCCACAAAGGTCGCCGTGACAAGAAACGCCAGAGACAGAACCGGATCGCGGCGGCGCCAGAACGCCCAGATCACGGCAGCAATCGCCGGCACTGCAACGACCGCATGCACCGCAAAGGCCGTGCCGAGCGGGAAACCGGCAAGGCGCATGTTCAAGAATGCGGTCGGCATCATGGCTGGACCCAAGCCGGTGCTGTACATCATGTTCCGCGCCTGGATCGGCATCGAAACCTCGAGGTATGCGCCCCATACCTGCCAGCCGAACACGAGCGCGGTGAGCGTCACGAGAACCACGACCGTCGCGGCGGCGGCGAAGATCACGCGCCATCGGCCGGTGAGCAGAAGCATCAGCGGCAACAGAAATCCGAGTTGCGGCTTGATCGTCAGAAGGCCGAAAAAAATTCCGGACAGGATCGGGCGCCGATCGAGATTGAGCAGGCCGGCGATGAGCAGTGCCGCTGTGAAGAACCCGTTTTGCCCGACCACGATGTTCACGGTGACGGCCGGCGCGAGGGCCAGCAAGGCAAGCCTGTCCAGACGACGCTCGCCATTGGCCGCGGCGGCCATGTAAAGGACAAGTCCGATCGCGCACCAAACCGCATAGGCGAGAAAATACGGCAGAAGGCCAAGCGGCCAGGTGAACAAAAGAAGGTGGGGTGGATAGCTCCAGTAGTGCTCGGGATAATTGGCGCCGAAGAGAACCTGGATTGCTGCGTTGTAGGCCTCGTCGGGAAACCATCGGCTCGGATCGCCAGCAAGGGCGGCGAGCGCGCCCATCCACGTATTCAGGAAGTCGCGGCCGATCACGTGGCCGGACGCATCGAACGGCAGCGAGGATGCCCAGAGATAAGGGATCATCAGCCCCGCGACGAAGAGGCCTGATGCCAAGGCGAGCTTGATGTAGAGATCGACGCCAAATGCCGGCGTCCATGACGTTCGACTAATGTCGGTCATGATCCAGCGTTCGCCCTGTCGTCCAATTCGGTCCGCCTGACTCGATAAACCAAGAATGGTTGTGCTTGGGTAACCGGCAACAGTTCCAGCCATTCGGGCACGCCGCCCGCCTGCAGGCGGCCCCAGAGACTTGCCTCGCGCTCGGCCTGCGTGAGGCCGTCGGGCGCGCCACCGCCGCATGTCATGACGTAATCGGCATGCAAACGCGCCAGCACCGCGCGCGCCTCATCGGGCGGTGCGCCAAGCGCCCGATGCACCGTCACGATGTCGGTCGCGAGCCGGTGATAGGGCGCGGCCAGAATTTTGTGCGGCGTCAGTGCCAGCAGAAACGGGCCGTAGTTGATGTCGGCCGCGACCACGCCGGCCGGAAGCCGCGCCAGCGGCGCGTAGCTCGCGTTGTCGAAGCAGGCTTCCGTCGTGTCGCGATGGAATTGGTCATCCCGCCCGATGCCGGCGGCATTGGCAATCGTGACCGCGCTGAGCGACATCATTGCCGGCGTCAGCAGAACGCCGATGGCGGCGCGCGGGACCAGGCGCTGCAGCCCTAATGCCGAAAACAGGTGCACGGCGAATACTGCGACCAGCGGCATGCCGAGCCAGGTCGCGTACGTGGCCGATCGGATCGCCGCGACCGTCATGACGGCGGCGATCGCAAAGGCTGCGGCCGTGGCGACGAAGCCGAAGTCGCGGCGCAAGGCCGTGCGGAAGAGGATGGCGGCAGCGAGACAGACGAGCACCGGGAACGCGACGATTGCGAGCGTCGTCACCGGGCTTTCGGCGAGCAACTGCAGCAGCGGTTTGTTCTCGCGCACATGGGCTAGCCAGATCGGCCACGCCGCAGGATCGATCACCATGTAGGGGCCGCCAGCGCAGCGCGGGTCGAACGAAAGCGCCAGTCCGGCGGCCGCAATGCCGGCCACGGATGTGAAGGCCAATCGTTTCGGCAGGCTTTCACCGGCGAAGCGCGCCGCGAGCGCGAGGCCAAGCCCGCCGACGACAGCAAGCGCAAGCCAATTGATCGCGAAGGAGTCGCACAGCACGCGGGTCCAGTGATCCGGGCCGACGGTGGCGAGAAATGTCGCGAGCGAACTTGCGGCGAGCGCCACCCCGTAGCGGCCTGCCGCCGGCGCAGCCTGCGGATCGAGCACGTAACGCGCCGCGAATGCGACGCCGCACAGCATCAGATAGGGAAGGCTCTCGAGCCCGATGCCGAGCGCCAAGCCTGTGATCGCGCCGGCGAGCGCCGCCGCCCAGCGCACGCGGTCCGACCACACGGTCGCGGCGAGCACCGCGAAGCACAGCGCCATCTGCACGTTATGATGATCGATGCGACCCGGCCGGAATTGATGCAGCGCCGGCAGGCCGACGACCGCCATCAGCAGCGCGACCAGCGCGGCCTCGCGGCCAGCGATGCGCCACGCGACCGCTGCGGTTGCTGCCATTGCGGGAAGCAGCCAGAGAAGCGGCCATGCGGTCATCATCAGCCGCTCCGCCAGCGCAGGCGCCGCGAACAGACCGAAAAACCAGAGCGTGCCGGCAAGCCCGGCATCGATCAGGCGCGACCAATGCGTTTCGTAGCCGCCAGCGATCCGCGGTTGGCTGAGATCGAACCAGCCCTGTCCGGAAATCCAGTCGCGCAGCTGCACAAGACGCATCGCATCGTCGCTATCGGCGAAGGCGTGCGCGGTCCCGCTCCAGGACTGCACGAGCAGTTGCAGCACAATCAACAGCCACGCGAGCCCGAGCAGGAGCGCAAAGCTTGGCTGGCGCGTGGAGGACATCGCCCCTGTTTCGGCCAACAGCATTGAGTTTCGCTTAATAGACCAGGCAAAATGCGCTGTTTCGCCACCCGACAAGGCCGAAATTAGCGAATTCCTACCAAGTCTGCCGCTGGGGGAACGCGTTAAGGCCGCAGGGTTTTGCGTATGTGCGTTGAGAAGGCCGAGCCGGGCGATGACCGCGATGCTGACCGCAAAGAACATTGTGGCCGGCGCGCGCGTCTACGACATCTGGAACGTCAACGAGGACGCCCGAGTATCACGAGGCCGGCAGTTCGGGCGTGAAGGAAGCGCTCGGCTCCGAGCGTCTGGTGCCGCAGAAGCCGAAGCCCGCAAGCGACAAGTCCGCCGAAACCGCGGCCGCCTGAGCCGCTCCCTTCCCGCGTCACTCTTCCAGCGCCTGCCTGCTGCGGCTCCGGCCACAAACGCGGCCCGCTAGACAACCTGTCGTCTCATGGCTTTAGTCCGATCCAATTGGGGACAAGGCCCATGAGCCTGACGTGATACGCGTAGCGAGAGACCTCATCGGCGCTGCGTTCATCAGCGGCGCGGTCGCGGTCTGTTTTTTCGCAGCCTTTGTGACCGCCGCGCTGTGGCTGCCGCAGGACCAGCAGACGATCCGGCGCCATATCGTCGAAGCCATCACCAGCGGAACGCTCAATGAGCGGGTGAGCTATGGACCTTTTTGGGGCATCCCGTTGCCCCGTCACGCTCTCGATTGTCTGCCCGTCAACATGATGCTGGCGCCCCCGGCCGGCCAACTCATCGACGCAGTGAGCAATCGCTCCGTCGCGCTCAATCCGTCGTGGCTCGATATGCGTGTTCCTGAAGCATACGATTGCCAAGCCTTGGTGCGCGCGCTTTCCGAGCTGGGCTCCGGCTACGGCGATGTCCAGTTCGTTCCGGCCGACCGCTACATCATGGGCATCCGCGTCCTTGGGCGCGCAATGCTCTCCATGATGCCGTTCGATCAGGCCGCGCGCGTGATGCGCGCCGTCGCCTTCGTTTTGCTCGGCGCGATCGGCGGCCTCGCTCTCTGGAAATTGCGCGGCGTTAAATCAAAATCCGAAACGCGACTGGCCGCCGGATATTTGGTAATCGCCGGTTGTCTTAGTGTGCTCTACGGCGTGCACTTCTTCGATACGATGCTGATGTTCGCGCCATTGGATTATACGCATTTCGTTTTCATCTTGATCAGCCTGTTTGCGCCCCTCGCATTCATGCGGCCCACGACGCTTGCGCTCTACGCTGCCAGCTACGGAAGTCTGATCGCGATCTTCGAATCGCTCGCCGGTGGCATCCCGTTCGCGCTTGCGATGTTGCCCTTGTTATTTGCCTTGGGATTTCAGGGGGGCGCTCGCGACTACTTCTTCAGGCTCGCTCTTCTCTGGGGATGCTTCTGTGTCGCGGTGGTCACGTCCTTCGCCATCAAGAAAGGCGCTGCGATCGCATTCCTCGGCGATCGGGAATCGCTCTTCGCAATGCTGTTCTATCGGATGTATGGGGAAGTGCCGGCATGGACCGGCGTGGAACTGTCATTGGGCTATCTGTTTGCAAGTTATCGCCGCTGGAGCGCTCTGATCGCGCTCGGCTCGGCCAACATCGGCACCGGTCTGGTCGTCGCCGCGTTTGGGCTGT
Source organism: uncultured Alphaproteobacteria bacterium (assembly GCA_963828625.1). Classification (GTDB taxonomy): domain Bacteria; phylum Pseudomonadota; class Alphaproteobacteria; order Rhizobiales; family Xanthobacteraceae; genus PALSA-894. The sequence continues at coordinate 348,088 of CAWHEX010000002.1, forward strand.
TTGCCGTAGCAACCTGGCGTCGCGGAAAGGCGCTATGGTCCTTCGACAGGCCCGTTTTGATCGCTTGCTGGCTCGGCATCGCCGTCCTGACCGTCTGGTGCATGGTGTTTTTTCAGCATGCTGTCGTGCACCCCTATTTCATGGCCCGGCTCCTCGTTCTCCCGGTGATCGGCGCCGCCGTTCTGATCACAGTTGACCGTGCGTCGATACTCACGGCACGAGATGCCCGATGAGCACGCATGCGGACATCTTCGTCGTCGGCGCGGGCCCGGCCGGTCTCACCGCCGCCTATTGCCTGACCAAGGAAAACCCGTCGGTCATCGTGATCGAGAAGGATCCGGTGTACGTGGGCGGCATCAGCCGCACGGTCGAATACAACGGATTCATGTTCGACATCGGCGGACACCGTTTCTTCTCCAAATCGAAGGAAGTGGTCGATCTCTGGAAGGAGATCCTGCCCGACGATTTCATCGAACGGCCGCGCGTATCGCGCATCTATTACGGCGGCAAATATTATTCGTATCCGCTGAGCCCTTTTGAAGCACTCGCGAATCTCGGCCTGTTCACCAGCGCGGCATGCATGCTGTCGTTCGCGTACGCGAAAGCGTTTCCGATCAGGAATGCGATGAGTTTCCATCAGTGGGTCCGCAACCAGTTCGGCGAGAAGCTGTTCTCGATCTTCTTCAAGACCTACACCGAGAAGGTGTGGGGCATGTCGTGCGACGAGATCTCTGCCGACTGGGCGGCGCAACGCATCAAGGGGCTCGACCTCGGTGTTGCCCTGATGAGTGGATTGAAGCGCGCGAAGGCTGGCGGACCTGTGGTCAAGACTTTGATCGAAAGCTTCCAGTATCCGCGCCTCGGTCCGGGCATGATGTGGGAAGCGGCCTCGCGCAAGATCCAGAAGCGTGGCGGCAAGGTGCTCAGGGGCCGCGATCTGCGGAAGCTCTCCTACGATCATGCCGGCAAGCTCTGGCACATCGAGGTTTCCTGCATCGATGGGGGCACCGAGAGCTACACGGCGAACCACGTGATCTCTTCCGCGCCGGTGCGCGAGCTGGTCGAGAAGATCACGCCGGTTCCGGTTTCTGTCTCGTCCGCGCGCGAGCTGCGCTATCGCGACTTCCTCACCGTCGCCCTGATGGTGAAGAAGCCCGATCTGTTCCCCGACAACTGGATCTACATCCACGATCCGTCGGTGAAGGTTGGCCGGGTGCAGAACTTCCGCTCGTGGTCGCCCGAGATGGTGCAGCCCGGCATGAGCTGCCTCGGGCTCGAATATTTCTGCTTCGAGGGCGACGGTCTGTGGAATGCGCCCGACGCTGAGCTGATCGCGCTTGCGAAGAAAGAGATCGCCAAGATCGGGCTGATCGCGGAGTCGGATGTCACCGACGCTTGCGTGGTGCGCCAGCCGAAGGCCTATCCGGTCTACGACGAGGACTATCGCGAGAATGTCGCGACGATCCGGCAGGACCTCGAAGGACTGTACCCGACGCTGCACATGGTCGGCCGCAACGGCATGCACAAATACAACAACCAGGACCACGCCATGATGACCGCGATGCTGACCGCAAAAAACATTGTGGCCGGCGCCCGCGTCTACGACATCTGGAACGTCAACGAGGACGCCGAGTACCACGAGGCCGGCGGCTCGGGCGTGAAGGAAGCGCTCGGCTCCGAGCGTCTGGTGCCGCAGAAGGCAAAGCCCGCCGACAAGTCCGCCGAAACCGCGGCCGCCTGAGCGGCTCTCCTTCCCGCGTCACTCTTTCCAGCGCCTGCCTGCTGACATCGACCGCCATTCATGTCATATTTCATGACATGAATGATCACGTCTCCAAACCCCGCTACCACTCGCCGCTGCGCAGCCGGCAGAAGGAGCAGACGCGCGACCTCATCCTGAATGCGGTCGATGCGATCCTGCGCCGCGCGCCGGTGTCCGACGTGACGATCGCGGCGGTCGCGCGCGAAGCCGAGATCACCGAGCGGACGATCTATCGTCACTTCCCGACGCGCGAGGATCTGCTCAACGCCTCCTGGCGCCGGGCGCTGCGCGCCTTCATCCGCGGGCAGACCCAGCAGGTCGAGACGCTCGAGCAGATTCTCGACCTGACCCGCGCCGCGTATGAGAACTTCGACGCCAACGAGGGCATCGTGCGCGCGATCATCTCGGCGCCGGAGGGCGTGGAAGTGCGCAAGCGGCCGGCGGAAATCCGCCTCGACATGCTGCGCAAGGCTTACGGCAAGCTGCTTGCCGGCGTGCCGGAGGCCGACGCAAAAATCGTTCTGCTCGCGACCCACGCGCTCTCCAGCGCATCCGTGTGGTCTCACCTGCGCGACTACTGCGGCGTGGACGGCAGCCGAGGGCGGCAGGATCGCCGCGCAGGCGATCGCGCTGATCGTCGAGGCCACCAAGGCACGCGCGAAGACTGCCGCCTGACGGCCATCCGGACGCTCACCGACTCGTGATTTCTCTCCCGCTGGAACTTATTGACAGTTCTACCAGACTGATGTCAGTATTAACTGACATCAAGCGTACGTAACTGCTCTCAAATGGTCAAATCCTCCCGAGGAGCCGAAACAGGCCCGGGGACATCCGGAGGAACCGCCATGACGCGCCCCTTGATCCGCACTGAGCTGTGTCCCGACCGGCTTGTCCGGCTGATCGCTGCGACCGCCGCGCAGGACCAGACCGCTTTCGCCGAACTCTATGATCTTACCAAGCGCAAGCTGTTCGGCATCGCGCTCACCGTGCTGCACCGGCGCGACCTCGCCGAGGACGTCGTGCAGGAAGCCTTCCTGCGCATCTGGCGTCATGCGGGGCGGTTCGATCCGGCGCGCGGTACCGCCATCACCTGGATGGCGACCATCGTGCGCAATCTCGCGATCGACGTGAAACGCTCGCCCGCCGCGGAAGCGACCGACGCCGAGGCGCTCACCGTGATCCCGTTCAACGGACGCAGCCCGCTCGACGAGATCGAGGCGAACGACGATCAGCGCCGCCTCAACGCCGTGCTCCGGTCGCTCGACCCGATGAAGCGCCGGCTCGTCGTCGCCGCCTACATTCACGGCGAAAGCCGCGAGGAATTGGCGGAGCGCTTCGGCGCGCCGGTGAACACGATCAAGACCTGGCTGCGCCGCACAGTGCTCGACATCCGCGCCGCCGTGGAGATGGAAAGCACGCGCCACGTCGCGTAAATCGGGTCGCGGGCCGGCGTGCGATGACCTATTTCATCCGGCATGACCACGATCGCCTCCGGCGTCACGCTGACTGCAGGCTATCTCGACCGTGCCGCACAGGACGAAATGCTCGCCGCGGTGCGTGCCGTCGTCGCGGCCGCGCCGTTGTACGTGCCGCGCATGCCGCGCACCGGCAAACCGATGTCGGTACGCATGACGAATTGCGGCGCGCTCGGCTGGGTCACCGACGCGGAGCGCGGCTATCGCTATCAGGCGACGCATCCGGAAACCGGCGCGCCGTGGCCGCCGATTCCCGGCATCATCATGAAGGCGTGGCGGGACCTTGGCGGTTACCCGCATCCGCCCGAGGCGTGTCTCGTGAACTACTACGCGCCCGATGCCCGCATGGGCCTGCACCAAGACAAGGACGAGCAGGATTTCGCCGCGCCGGTGGTGTCGCTCTCGCTCGGCGACACGGGACTGTTTCGCGTCGGCGGATTGAAACGCAGCGATCCGACGGTGTCGCTGCGGCTTGCCTCGGGCGATGCCGTGGTGCTCGGTGGTGAGGGGCGGCTCGCCTTCCACGGCGTCGACCGCATTCTTCCCGCGACCTCGACCCTCTTGCCGGAAGGCGGGCGGATCAATCTGACGCTGCGGCGGGTGACGAAGCCCACGTGAACTACCGCACTTTTTCTTTCGCGAATGATCTTGTCCGAAAACCGGTTCCCACTTTTCGGGATCACTCGCTCGGCGTCATCCATCCCATCGTGTTGCCGGCACTGTCGTTGATGATCGCGATGCGCCCGACACCCGGAACCTCCCAGGGCTCGCGCACGACCTGCCCGCCTTCGCTGGTCGCACGCGCGAGCGCCGTCGAGAGGTCCTTCACCGCCACATAGGCGAACCAGCCCTCACCGGTTTCCTGATCGCCGGCCTCGATCTGGTAGATGCCGGCGACCGATTCATCGCCCACCTTGGCGAGCCAGTAGGCCGCACCTTCGCCCTGTTCCATCGCCTCGAAGGTCCAGCCGAGCGTCGGCCCGTAAAAGCGCTTCGCGGCCTCCGCGTCGCGCGTCATCAGTTCGTTCCAGTAGAAGCTGCCGTTCGCCCACATCCGCGCTTCCTCCCTCGACTTTCCCACAAGACTAGCATGCGGGATCGGCATTTGCCGTGGCCGCATTGTCGCCCATGTTCCGGCGATGTATGTCGCCGCCATGAAGCACGCACGACACACCCTTTTCGCCGCGCTCGCAGGTCTTCTTCTGTTTGTGCTCCCGGCCTATGCGGCCGATCCGGTTTTCCCGGTCAATTCGCGCATCGGGCTTGTCCCGCCCGCGGGATTTACGCCGAGCGCGCAATTTAACGGTTTCGAGAATACGCAGGCGAGCGCCGCGATCCTCGTGGCCGAGCTTCCCGCGCAGGCCTATGCGGACATCGAAAAAAGCTTCACCGACGAGGCGCTGAAGTCGCGCGGCATGACGGTGGAGGTGCGCGAGCCGATCACGCTGAAGGACGGCCGCGGCTTCCTCGTCGCCGGTCCCGCCGGCGCGGCGGATGCGAGGCGGCACGACACCCTGATGGTGGCCAGTGTGTCCGGAATGACCGCGGTCGTCTCGGTGCAGATGATCGAGGCGACGCGCGCCACGCTCGACGCAAAGACCATACGCGCCGCGCTCGAGACGATCGCGACCCGCACACAGGTGCCCGAGAGCGAGCGGCTTTCCGTGCTGCCCTATAAGATCGGCGATCTGGCGAAATTCCGCGTCGTGCGCTCCGCCCGCGAGGGCGTCGCGATCCTGACCGACGGGCCGAACGACGAGGTCACCGCGGTCGAACAGCCGTTCCTTTTGATCGCCGTCGCGCCCGGCGCCACGCCCAAGCCGGAGGAGCGCGATGCGTTCGCGCGCCGTCTGCTCGGCACCGCGCCCGGCATCAAGGACATAAAAATTTCCCGCTCCGAGCCGCTGCGCATGGGTCAGGCACAGGGCTACGAGATCGTCGCCGACGCCAAGGACGCGACGTCCGGCACCGACGTCACCACCGTGCAGTGGGTACGCTTCGGTCAGTCCGGTTATCTGCAGATGTTCGCGATCGTACGGAAGACCGCGTGGGCGAGCGTCTTCCCGCGGTTGCGCCAGATCCGCGACTCGATCGAGCCGCGCTAAACCTAATCGTTGTCGGTGTTGTCGTTCGCGGGCGGCTCGGCCGCCTGCGCTTTCGGCCCGCCCTTGGCGATACCGACCAGCGCGGGACGCAGCACACGCGCCGAAATCGTATAGCCGGGCTGAACCACCTGCACGACCGTGCCGGCCGGAACGCTCGGGTCCGGGACCTCGAACATCGCCTGATGCAGGTTCGGATCGAACTTCTGCCCCTTCGGCTCGAGCTTGGTGATGCCGTGCTTCTCCATCACCTTGATCAGTTCGCGCTCGGTCAGTTCCACGCCGTCGAGCAGCGCCTTCACGCCGGGCTCCGCCTTCTCGCGGATCTCGGCATCGAGCGCCTGCATGGCGCGGTCCATGTTGTCGGCGACGGCGAGGATATCGCGCGCGAAATTCGCGATGCCGAAGGTGCGCGCGTCGATGACCTCGCGCTCGGTGCGGCGGCGCATGTTCTCCATCTCGGCGAGCGTGCGCAGATGCCGGTCCTTCAGGTCCGCGACTTCCTTGGCGAGCAGCGCCACGGGGTCAACGGCTGCGGCCTCGGCGGGCGCAGCCTGCGCGGGCGTCTCGGGCGTGCCCGGCGCAGCCTCGTCGGCGCCGGCGGTAGGGTCCGTCATCGCTGTTTGATCCGGTTGCCGAATTCGTCCGGGATATCAGGACTCGGAGCGCAAAAATCAAGCCTTTGTGATTATTGGCCCGCCAGCACCTTGCTCACCACCTTGGCGGTGTAATCGACCATCGGGATGATGCGCGCGTAATTCAGCCGCGTCGGGCCGATCACGCCGAGCACGCCGACGATGCGGCCCTGCCCGTCGCGATAGGGCGACACGATCGTCGACGAGCCCGAGAGCGAGAACAGCTTGTTCTCCGAGCCGATGAAGATGCGCATGCCGTCGGCGGTTTCGGCGCGGCCGAGCAGATCGGCGACGCCGCGCTTGGTTTCGAGATCGTCGAACAGGAGGCGCACGCGTTCGAGGTCTTCGAGCGCATGCAGGTCTTCGAGCAGGTTCGCCTGCCCGCGCACGATCAGCTTGCGCTCTTCACTTTCACCGCCCGACCAGCTCGCGAAGCCCGCCGCGACAATGCGCTGGGTGAGCTGATCGAGTTCCGCCTTGCCGGCTTCGAGCGCGCGGTCGAGCTCGGTGCGCGCCTCCGCGATGGTGCGCCCACGGATGCGTGCATTGAGGAAATTCGTCGCCTCGATGAGCGAGGAGGTCGGCAGCCCGGCCGGCAGCGTGACGACGCGGTTCTCCACCTGTCCGTCTTCGGCGACCAGCACGACCAGCGCACGCTCCGGTTCGAGCCGCACGAATTCAATGTGCTTGAGCCGCGTGTTCGACTTCACCGCCAGCACGACGCCGGCGGCGCGCGTCAACCCGGACAGAAGCCCGGAGGCTTCGTTCAACACCGCATCGACAGACTTCGCCGTGCCGGCCGCCGCCACCTGCGCCTCGATCGCCTGACGGTCGCGCTCGGTCAGGTCGCCGACCTGCATCAGCGCATCAACGAAGAAGCGCAGGCCGCGCTCGGTCGGCAGCCGCCCCGCCGAGGTATGTGGCGCGTACACGAGGCCGGCCTGTTCGAGGTCCGCCATGACGTTGCGTACGGAGGCTGGCGAGAGCGTCATCGGGATCAGCCGCGCGAGATTGCGCGAGCCGACCGGCTCGCCGGTCGCCAGATAGCTCTCGACGATCTGGCGGAAAATCTCGCGCGAGCGCTCGTTCAGTTGCGCGAGGCCAGCCTGCGGGGCGCTGCTCGGAACGTCTTGGGACACCGGTGGCTCCGTTCGGACTCGCACAATTGTCCATGAGGATAGCCCAATTCAAGCCGGGCCTTGTGATCTTGCGGCGGGCCACCTAAAAGCAGCGCCAATTCGCAACAACCAGAGCTTAAGGAACCTGAATGAGGCCGAGCCGCCGACAGTCCGACGAGCTGCGCGCCGTGTCGCTCGACCGCGGGGTGGTGAAGTACGCCGAAGGCTCCTGCTTCGTGAAGTTCGGCGACACGCACGTGCTCGTCACCGCCACGCTGGAGGATCGCCTGCCGCCCTGGCTCAAGGGACAGGGCCGCGGCTGGGTGACGGCCGAGTACGGCATGCTGCCGCGCGCCACCAATGAGCGCACCCGCCGCGAGGCCTCTGCTGGAAAGCAAGGCGGGCGTACGCTGGAGATCCAGCGGCTGATCGGGCGTTCGTTGCGCACCATCGTCGACTTGCAGGTTCTGGGCGAGCGGCAGATCACGGTCGACTGCGACGTGATCCAGGCGGACGGCGGCACGCGCACCGCGGCGATTACCGGCGCATGGGTCGCGCTCTCCGATTGCCTCAACTGGATGAAGGCGCGCGAGATGCTGCGCGGCAATCCGCTGCGCGACCACGTAGCGGCTGTCTCGTGCGGTGTGCACAAGGGCGTCGCGGTGCTCGATCTCGACTATGCGGAAGACTCCGAAGCCGACACCGACGCGAACTTCGTGATGACCGGTGCGGGCAATATCGTCGAGGTGCAGGCGACCGCCGAGAAGGTCGCATTCAGCGAGGAGCAGCTCATGGCGCTGCTCGCGCTCGCCCGCAAGGGCATCACGAAGCTCGTCGATCTCCAGAAGCTTGCCGTGATGTGAGCGGGATGCACCGCAAGATTACCGGCCGCCTCGTTATCGCGACGCACAATCCGGGCAAGCTCGTCGAAATGCGCGATCTGCTCGCGCGCTACGGCATCGAAGCAGTCTCCGCCGGCGAACTCGAAACTGCCCGAGCCGGAAGAAACCGGTACGACGTTTTCGGCGAATGCGCGGCTGAAGGCCGAGGCCGCCGCGCAGGCATCCGGGCTTCCGGCATTCGCCGATGACTCCGGGCTGGTGGTCGATGCGCTCGATGGCGCGCCCGGCATCTATTCGGCGCGCTGGGCGGGCGAGAAGAAAGACTTCAAGCACGCGATGGAGCGGGTCGAGGCCGGCCTGCGCGAGCGCGACGCCTTCACGCCGCAGCAACGCAAGGCTTACTTCATCTCGGTGTTGGCGGTCGCGTGGCCCGACGGGCATGTCGAGGAATTCGAGGGGAAGGTCGACGGCACGCTGGTCTGGCCACCGCGCGGCGAGAAAGGCTTCGGCTACGATCCGATGTTTCTCCCCGACGGCTTCGACCTTACATTCGGCGAGATGAGCGCCGAGCAGAAGCACGGACTGCCGCCGAAGGGACAGGGCCTCTCGCATCGCGCCCGCGCTTTCCTCAAGCTCGCGGAGGCGTGCCTTGCCCGATAGCACGACCGAGCGGGAGGGTTTTGGCGTCTACGTACACTGGCCGTTCTGCCTGTCGAAGTGCCCGTATTGCGACTTCAACAGCCATGTGCGGCACACCGGCATCGACGAAGAGCGCTACGTGCGCGCCTTCGCGGCCGAGATCGCCACGACCGCGGCGCGGGCGCCCGGGCGGACCGTCACGACGATCTTCATGGGCGGCGGCACGCCGTCATTGATGAAGCCGGCGACAGTCGGTGCCATCCTCGACACCATCGGCAAGCACTGGACCGTCGCGCCCGACGCCGAGGTGACGCTCGAAGCCAATCCAACCAGCGTGGAGGCGACGCGTTTTGCGGGCTATCGCGCGGCGGGCGTCAATCGCGTCTCGCTTGGCGTGCAGGCGCTCGACGATGTTTCGCTGAAAGAACTCGGACGATTGCACACCGCGCAGGAAGCGCTCGACGCCGTGAAAATCGCGCGCGCGGCGTTCGAGCGTTATTCGTTCGACCTGATCTACGCGCGGCCCGGCCAGACGCCCGATGCGTGGCGCGCCGAGCTTCTCCGCGCGATCGACGAAGCCGCCGAGCATCTCTCGCTCTATCAACTCACGATCGAGCCGGACACGCCGTTTGCGGCGCTGCATGCGAGCGGCAAGCTGAAGATTCCCGACGACGACAATGCGCGCGCGCTCTACGACGTCACGCAGGAAATCTCGGCCGCGCGCGGACTGCCCGCATACGAGATTTCCAATCATGCGCGGGCGGGCGCGGAGTGCCGGCACAATCTCGTCTACTGGCGCTACCACGAATATGCCGGCGTCGGGCCGGGCGCGCATGGGCGGCTGATTGTCGACGGCGCGCGCCACGCGACCGCGACCGAGCGACGCCCCGAGTCCTGGCTGATGCGCGTCGAGGCGAGCGGCCACGGTGTCGTCACCGACGAGACGCTGACGCACACCGAACAGGCCGACGAATATCTGATGATGGGGCTGCGGCTCGCGGAAGGCATCGACCCCGAACGTTACGCGGCGTTCGCGGGCCATCCGCTCGATCCCGCGCGCATCGCCACGCTCGACCACGAAGGATTGATCGAAACAGTCGACGGCCGCCTGCGCGTCACGCGCGCGGGTTTCCCGATACTCGATGCCGTGGTGGCCGATCTCGCCGCTTAGTTTCCCTGCGGCTCAAGTCCCGCTGCCGCTGAACGACTTCGGCGCCGGGCTGATGACCTGCGGACCTGCCGTGTTCACGCGCATCACCGCAAGGCCGCGCTGATTGGAGCCATCGGGGCGGAAACGGAAAACACCGTCGATACCGGCGAAGCCGGATTGATTGGTCAGCGTTTCGTCGGAGAAGCGCGCGGGTCCTTGCGTCTTCACCAACGCCGCAACGAGCGACACCGCGTCGTAGGCAAGCGTCGCGGGACGCATCGGGTCCTGCCCGTAGCGCTGGCGGTAGCGGCCCGTGAAGGCGCGATAACCGCCGGGATCGGGCGCCGCGAACCAGCCGCCCTGCGCGCCCGCCTCGGCAAAGATGCGCGGATCGTCCCACAGTCCCGTGCCGATGAGCTGGATGCGGCGCGTGTTGACGCCGGCCGCGGCAAGCATCTGGATCGCGGCGGTGACGGCGTCGGCGCCGTCCGGAATGAAGATCGTGTCGGCGGAGCGCGCGGCCTGCGCGACGCGCTGCACCGGGCCCTGCATCTGCGCGCGATCGAGCGGATAGCGCTCCATCGCGACGACGCGGCCGCCGCCGCGCGCGACCGCCTGCTGGAATGCGGCCTGCACCACCGTGCCGTAGGCATTGTCCGGGATCAGCGCCGCGAACGAGCGCTTGCCCTGCTGGATCGCGTAACCGATCACACGATCGACGTCGGTCTCGGGCAGGAAGCTCAACAGAAAGACACCCGGCGCCGCGACGCTGGCGTCGGTCGAGAACGCGATCACCGGCACGCCGCGCGACCGCGCGACTTGTCCCGCCGCCTGCACCGACACGGCGAACAACGGCCCGAGCATGATCTCGGCGCCCTCGGCGAGCGCCTGTTGCGCCGCAGCCTGCGCGCCGCCCGCGGTGCCGCCGTCGTCCTTCACCAGGAGCTGGATGTCGGGATTGGAGAATTCAGCGAGCGCCATTTCGGCGGCATTGCGCATCGATTGCGCGACGGCGGCGGCATTGCCCTGCGCGGAGAGCGGCAGCAGCACCGCGACCTTTACCTGCCCGGCGCCCACCGCGGCCGGCTGTGCGGGCGGGGGCGGCGGCGCCGAACTGAACAGGTCCGCGCCCGGAATTCCGGCGCACGCAGCCGCGAGCAGCGACAGCGCCGCGACAATCGCGACGCGCGCCCGGCCGGCAAGCTTCTCTGCCCAATTGCGGGGCAAGCCACCCCTCCGTGCAAATCCGGGGGCCATATTGGGCGCGAAGGTCAATTGAGTCAAAAGCTTGGGCGGGAAAGGCGCGACGAATGCCCGAGGTGTGGCTATTCTGTCCACATGCAAAGTGGCGACCCACGAAGGCGCGGCGAAAGCGGGCTCGCGCGGCGCTATACGCTCGCCGGGCAGGCGATCGAGGCGCCGCCGCTGGCGGGCGGCCTCTACGTGGTGGCGACGCCGATCGGGAACCTGCGCGACATCACGTTGCGGGCGCTTGAGATTCTCGCGGCTGCCGATCTCGTCGCCTGCGAGGACACGCGCGTCACCCGCAAGCTGTTCGACCATTACGGCCTCGCCGCGCCGCTGATCGCCTATCACGACCACAATGCCGAGACGGCGCGGCCGAAAATCCTCGACCGGCTCGCCGCCGGCGGCACGGTCGCGCTGGTGTCGGATGCCGGCACGCCGCTGATCTCCGATCCGGGCTACCGGCTGGTGCGCGCCGCGGCCGCGGCCGGACATGCGGTCTCGGCCGCGCCCGGTGCATCCGCGGTGCTGATGGCGCTCACCGTCGCGGGACTGCCGACCGATCGTTTTTTCTTTGAGGGCTTTCTGCCGGAAAAATCCGCCGCGCGGCAAACACGCATCGGCGAACTCGCGCGCATTCCGGCGACGCTGGTGCTGTTCGAGAGCGGACCGCGCATCGCGGCGTCGCTCGCCGATCTCGCCGCGGGACTGGGCGCGCGCGAGGCCGCGGTCTGCCGCGAGCTCACCAAGCTGCATGAGGAAGTGCGCCGCTCCGATCTCGAGACGCTGGCGCGCGACTACGCGGCTGGTGCCGAGACGCGCGGCGAGTTCGTGATCGCGATCGCGCCGCCTGCCGCCGCCGACCAGCCGAGCGCGGCCGACATCGACGCGCTGCTGCGCGCCGCACTCGCGCGCACATCTCTGAAGGATGCGGTCGCGGAAGTCGCGGCCGTCACCGGAGAAGCGCGCCGCGCCGTTTACAGCCGCGCGCTGGAGCTTGCGAAGAACGATGCGCCGCAAGGGAATTGACTCACCCGCGCCGATAGCGCCGCGCCCCGAGCGGCAGGTCGCGTTCGCGCTCGGCCTCTCGGCGGAAAGCCGCGCGGCGGCGTTCCTGATTGCGAAGGGTTATCGCATCGTCGCGCGGCGCTGGCGCAGTCCGGTCGGCGAGATCGACATCGTGGCGCGACGCCGCCGCACGCTCGTGTTCGTCGAGGTGAAGGCGCGTGCGCGGCTCGACGATGCCGCCGAGGCGGTGATCGTGCGCCAGCAGCGCCGCATCATCGCGGCGGCCGAAGCCTGGCTCGCGAGCCATCCCGACGACGTCAACGGCGACATTCGCTTTGACGTGATGCTGGTCGCGCCGAAAAGCCTGCCGCGTCACATCATGGCGGCGTTCGACGCGAGCAATTGAGCGTGATCCCGAAAAGTGGGTACCGGTTTTCGGAAAAGATCACGCGCCGGAAAGAACCTTACGCCGCGCTCTTCGCCTCGCGGCGTTCGCGCCGCTCCGGACCGCGATAGTCGCTGTCGTCGCTCTGGCGGCGATCGAGCGCACCCGAGCGCAGCGCCACGAAGAAACTCTGCACCTCTTGCGTCAGCCGGTCAGCCTCGCCCGACAGCGACATCGACGCGTCGAGCACCGCGCCGGCCGAGCGCGTGGTCTCGCCGATCGCGCCATTAACAGTGGAGATGTTGTCGGCGAGCGTCTTGGTGCCGAGCGCAGCCAGATTGGCGTTGCGCGAGATCTCCTGCGTGGCCGCGCCCTGCTCTTCCACGGCGCTCGCAATCGCCGTCGTGACCTGCTCGATCTCGTTCATCGAGGCAGCGACGTTGCGCACCGCCTCGACCGCGCTCTTGGTGGAGGTCTGGATGCCGGCCACCTGCAGGGCGATCTCCTCGGTTGCCTTGGCGGTCTGGGCGGCGAGCGATTTGACCTCCTGCGCCACGACCGCAAAGCCGCGGCCGGCGTCGCCCGCGCGCGCCGCCTCGATCGTCGCGTTGAGCGCCAGCAGGTTGGTCTGCGCCGCGATCGCCTGAATGAGATCGATCACCGCACCGATGCGCTGGCCGGCGGCGGCGAGACCTTCGATCTCGGCCGCGGAGGATTCCGTCGTCGCGCCGGCCTGACGCACCACGTCGGTGGCGTGCACGACATGGCGCGCGATCTCCTGGATCGATGCGGTGAGTTCTTCCGAGGCCGCCGCGACGGTGTTCACGTTGCTGGCGGTGTCGTCGGACGCGGACGCGGCCGAGCCGGTCTGGTGCGCCGCATTGGAGGCGAGACCGGTCAGCGTTTGCGCGGTGGTGCGCATCATCTCGGCGTTCTGTCCGACTGCGCCGAGCGATTGCTCGACCGAGACGCGGAATGTCTCGACGGCGTTCTCGATGTGCCGGTTGCGCGCCTCGCGCGCCTTCACCTCGTCGGCGATGGTGCGGTTGAGCTCCGCGTTGCGCCGCATCGCCTCCTGGAACACGCCGATCGAGCGCGCGAGCGCGCCGACCTCATCATGACGGCCGGCATGCGGCACGGTGACGTCCGCGCCGCCCGCGACCGCTTCGGTGACGCGGGTGATCTCGGCGAGCGGCCGCGTGACCGCGCGCCAGATGACGATCACGCCGACCGCAGCGAGCGCGAGCGCCGCCAGCGCAAGCGCGGTGAGCAGCGCGGTCGTCCATTGCAGGCGCCCTTCCAGCGCAGCGTAGATTTTCCTGGTGCGCGCGTCATAGATCGCGGCGAGCTTTTCGAGATCCTGATTGAGCGCCGTGCGCACACTGCGATTGGCTTCGTTGTCGCCCCACTCGCGGCCCTTCGCAGGGCTGACCTCGACGCCGAGGCGCACCAGCTCGCGGCGAAATTCGATGAACTGCGTGACGCGCCGGGAAAACGCTTCGAACTGCGCGACGTCGTCCGGGTGTACCTTGCTGCGCCAGTCCTCCACCACCCTGGCGATGCGGTCGTTGAACTTGAGCAGCAGGTCGCCATAGCGTTTCGCGGTCGGAATGTCCGGCGACATGTAGATGCCGCGCGACTCCATCACGACGGCGTAGATCAGGCCGTTCACGCGCTCGACGTTCTGCGTCCCGGAGAGCGAGGTCTCGTAGGCACCGGTCATCTCGGCCTGATAGCGGGCGTTGACCACCGCGATTCCGGCCAGCGCGATGGTGGCGACTGCAAGCAGGGTGAAAATGATATAGAGCTTGGCCGCGATCGACAGTCTGGGCAGTCCGAGCATGATCCCCCGCAACCGGTTTTACCGGGCAAGTCCGTTAAATTGCCTGCAATCCGTTAACCATCGGTTGTCGTTTATGGCCGGCGCGACCCGTTTTCGAAGGTGACCCGATGGCGTTGAAAATCGCCGTGCAGATGGACCCGATCGAGCGGATCAATATCCGCGGCGATTCGACGTTTGCGCTGCTGCTCGAGGCGCAGGCGCGCGGGCATAGCGATCAGCTATTACACCCCCGACCGGCTGGCGCAGACGGGCGGCCATGTCTTTGCCGCCATGCAGCCGCTCAGCGTGCGCGACGAGCCCGGCAATCACTTTACGCTGGGCGAGGCGAAGCGCACCGAGCTGACCGGATTGGACGTGATCCTGCTGCGGCAGGACCCGCCCTTCGACCTCGCCTACATCACCTCAACGCACATGCTGGAGCGCGTGCATCCGAAGACGCTGGTGGTCAACGATCCCGCGCATGTGCGCAACGCGCCCGAGAAGGTATTCGTTCTCGATTTCCCCGACCTGATGCCGCCGACGCTGATCACGCGCGACCTCGCCGAGATCAAGGCGTTCCGCGCCGAGCAGGGCGACATCGTGATGAAGCCGCTCTACGGCCACGGCGGCGGCGCGGTGTTCCGCGTGACGCGCGACGATCTCAATTTCGGTTCGCTCTACGATATGTTCGCGGTGACGTTCCGCGAGCAATGGGTGGTGCAGGCGTGGCTGCCGGCCGTGAAGGACGGCGACAAGCGCATCATCCTGGTCGACGGTGAATACGCCGGCGCGGTGAACCGCGTGCCGGCCGCGGACGATCTGCGCTCCAACATGGTGCGCGGCGGCTCGCCGAAGGAAACCGAACTCACCCCGCGCGAGCGCGAGATCTGCCAGCGGCTCGGACCGCATCTGCGCGAGCGCGGGCTGCTGCTCGTCGGCATCGACGTGATCGGCGATTGGCTCACCGAGATCAACGTGACCTCGCCGACCGGCATCCGCGCGGTGCGCAATGTCGGCGGACCGGATATCGCGAAGCTGGTCTGGGACAAGATCGAGGCGAAGCGCACGAAAGGATAAGACGCTCAAGTATTGCGCGCGCCGGCGCCGGACTTGAGCGCGGTGGCGAAGATGTCCACGCCCGCAATCCAGGTATCCTTGTCCTTGATGATCGCCTGAACCGGCAACGTCTCGCTCGCCGGGGCCGCGTCCGCGACACGTTTCACCGCGGTGCCGATCGCCATGAATTCGATCAGGCCGCCGATGTCGTGGATATAGGTCTTCACGCCGACCACATCGTCGGCGCGGATCGCGGCCGCCTCGTCCCGGACCAAGCCGATCGCGTGCTCGCGCGCCTCGTAGATGAGCGACGTGAGGTCCGTCAGTTCGCCGCGCACAATGCTTTTGAACAGCGCCTTCAGGCTTCCGGCGAACCCGAGCGAATAGACGCCGGTGCCGAGAACGAGCTTCAGCGGCATGTAGCCGAGCGCGGCAAGGTTCCACATTTCCTCGCACGTCAGGTCGCTCGTCACCGGCTCGGCGTGGTCCCCGAGCGCGGAATGATGCGCCGCCGTTCCGATCATCAGCATCTCGTGCGCGCCGCGGAACGGCATGATCCGCGTCTCGATGCCGACGACCGCGTTGGCGCCCGCGGCCTGCGCTTCGGACACGATGCGCCGCAGCGCAAGATGGCGCGTGACGTTGAAGATGTCGCTGTATTCCCGGATCTCCCCGCGCCCGAGCGCCTTGAGGCTGCCGAACAATCCGCCCGTCGAGTCCGATCGAATAAGCGACATTGCCGATGACGAACTGCCTGGGCCGGTAGCCGGCATCGAGCAGACAGTAGAGTTCCTGGCCGTTTCCACTTGTGGAAAACGGTTCACGCGAGCCGCCGGGGCCGCTGCCATGAACGCATGACCCGACCGAGAGAAACTCGACGCTTCCCTGCATCTGGCGCAACTCGCTCGTCACGCCCGTGATGCCGTACGCGCCATGACGGCGCGCTTCCTCGACGAGTCGCGCCTGCGAGGTGAAGCGCCCTTCGCTGATGACCTCGGTGAGGTCGGTCACCTCGCCGCCGAAGAGCGAGCCGAGGCCAGCGCCGATGCCGCCGAGGAAGCCGATGGAATGCACGCTGTTGCCGATGACGATCTCGCCCGGGCTCAATTCCTTGAGCTGAAGGCAGAAGATCTCGTTGCCCGACAGTCCGGTTATGATCGTCACGGCCGCTCCAGCGTCTTGCGATCCCAATTGCCGCGATTCGCCGCCGCCTCATAGGTGCTCTGCATGAAGTCGAGCAGCGCATCGTCGGGCGATGCCGCGGTGCGCACGGCGTCGTAGTCCAGCAGAAATTGCCCGACGTCCGAATTGTACGCGGCGCCTTGCGGCCGCACGGGCTGCGCGCCAAAGCCCTCGGGCTCCGGATACGCATAGGCGTAGAACGCCGCCTTGCCGTAGCCGCCGTTGCCGGGCCAGAAGCCGACGCTCGCGCATTCGTGGCTGTAGGCTTCGTTCATCACCCAGTCGGCGACGTTCGGCGTGTTGTTCGATTTCAGCGGCGGCGCGGCGCGGCCGGAGAAACGCGTCACCGCAAGATCGAACGAGCCCCAGAAGAAATGCGAGGGGCTCGTCTTGCCGAGGAAGCGCGCACGGAAAATATCGAACACGCGGTCGGCCTGCACGAGCTGGCGCCAGAACGCCTGCGCGGCGGCTGCATCGTAGCTTGCGTGCGATGCGATCCTGCTCGAACGGGATCGCGCCCTCGATCTCCACCGGCATGGTCCAGATGCGCACCTCGACGCCGAGCGCGCGCAAGGCCGCCATCACGGCGGCGTAGAAGTCGGCGGTCGCCATCGGCTCAAGCGCGATGCGCTGCTCGCGCGAGTCGCTGGTGTGCAGGATCAGTTCATGGGCGCAGAAATCGAAATCGATCTGCAGCGCGCGGTTCGCGTAGGGCATCGCGCCGGTGGTGAGCCCGCGCGCGGTGACGAACAGCGTGACGCCCCACCAGTGATTGGAGAGCGGCGCGAGCGCCAGCTTCACCTTGCCGGCGACCTGCGTCCACAGGTGCAGCGTGTTGCAGGTGTCGGCCCAGTCCGCATAGGCGAGCGCGGGCCAGGAATGTTCGCGCGCGATCATTGCGGCGAAAAGTCTATCCTCGCGCGGGCGCGTTTGGGAGTTCAGTGCGTGCGCGGCTTGAACAGGTGCGGATCGTAAGTGTCGTCCAGCAGGGCATCGACCAGCGCGACGCGCACCCAGTCGTGGCTCTGCATGTCGAGCACCAGCGCCTCGAGCTCGCTTTCCGATGCCTCGACGGCGGCGCGCGCCGCGCGGGCATGACTCAACTCGGCCTGTATCTCTGTGAAATCGATCATGGCGGGCCTCCTTGAATCTCGAAATCCCGGAAGCCTACCCCGGTTCCGTTTGTTCTGCAAATGTTCTTGCACCTGCGATGCAACCTTTGCTACGCTCTGGGCAGGCAGGGGTCGCAATGGTCCAGCGCGTATCCACCGTGGCGTTCGAGGGCATCGAGGCGCGCGCCGTCGACGTGCAGGTGCAGGTCGCGCCGGGGCTCCCCGCATTCAACGTGGTCGGGCTGCCCGACAAGGCGGTGTCCGAGGCACGCGAGCGGGTGCGCGCCGCGCTGCTCGCGTCGGGACTCGCGCTCCCCGCACGCCGCATCACCGTCAACATGGCGCCGGCCGACCTGCCGAAGGAAGGCAGCCATTTCGACCTGCCGATTGCGCTCGGCCTGATGGCGGCGATCGGCGCCATCCCGCACGACGCCGTTTCGGGATTCACGGTGCTGGGCGAACTCGGGCTCGACGGCTCGATCTCGCCCGTTGCGGGCGTACTGCCGGCAGCGATCGGCGCGAACGCACGCGGCGAAGGTCTGATCTGTCCGTACGCATGCGGACCCGAGGCCGCGTGGGCGAGCCCCGAGATGGAGATCATCGCGGCCGGGTCGCTCATCCAGCTCGCCAACCACATGAAGGGCACACAGGTGCTGCTGCGCCCGAAGCCGAAGGTGCGCGACGTCCGCGGTACGGCGCTCGACCTGAAGGACATCAAGGGACAGGAAAGCGCGAAGCGCGCATTGGAGATCGCGGCCGCGGGCGGACATAACCTGTTGATGGTCGGGCCGCCGGGCGCCGGCAAGTCGATGCTGGCGGCGCGGCTGCCCTCGATCCTGCCGCCGCTCTCGCCCGCCGGAACTGCTCGAAGTTTCGATGATCGCCTCGGTGGCGGGCGAGATCGAGGAAGGCGCGCTCACCAGCGCGCGGCCGTTCCGCGCGCCGCATCATTCCGCCAGCATGCCGGCGCTGGTCGGCGGCGGCCTGCGCGCCAAGCCCGGCGAGATTTCGCTCGCGCATCACGGCGTGCTGTTCCTCGACGAGTTTCCCGAATTCCAGCCGGCTGTGCTCGACTCGCTGCGCCAGCCGTTGGAGAGCGGCGACGTCACGATCGTGCGGGCGAATTACCGCGCGACCTATCCGGCGCGCTTCATGCTCGTCGCCGCGATGAACCCGTGCCGCTGCGGCAAGGCGAGCGAGCCGGGCTTCTCGTGCCGGCGCGGGCAGAACACGCGCTGCGCCGCCGAGTATCAGGGGCGGCTCTCTGGTCCGCTGATCGACCGCATCGATCTGCACATCGAGGTGCCGGCCGTCACCGCCGCGGATCTGATCTTGCCGCCGCCCGCGGAAGGCAGCCGCGAGATCGGGGCGCGCGTCGCACGCGCGCGCGAGATCCAGGCGGCCCGCTACGCGGCGCTCGGAGCGGAAGGCATCCGCACCAATGCGCAGGCGAGCGGTCCTGCGCTTGAAGAGGTCGCGAAGCTCGACAGCGCCGGGCTCACGCTGATCCGCGACGCCGCCGACGCGAT
This sequence comes from uncultured Alphaproteobacteria bacterium, assembly GCA_963828625.1. GTDB lineage: Bacteria > Pseudomonadota > Alphaproteobacteria > Rhizobiales > Xanthobacteraceae > PALSA-894. Next base: position 367,150 of record CAWHEX010000002.1, read on the forward strand.
GCGGCTTTCGGCGCGCGGCTATCACCGCGTGCTGCGCGTCGCGCGCACGCTCGCCGATCTCGACGGCGCGGAGACGATCGGCCGCGTGCATCTCGCGGAGGCGCTGTCGTATCGCGCGCTCGCCGACGAGGTGCGCCGCGCTGCGTGAGCAGTTACGGCGCGCGCTTGCTCTCGAACTTCCAGCGATAGATCAGCCGCACCGCGATCCAGATCAGGATCAGCACCAGCACCATGCGGAAGCCCGCGAGCGTCAACGCGGCGCGCCCGAGCAGGTAGATCAGCGTCGCCCAAAGCGACGCCCACATGGCTTCGGCGAGAACCGAATACGCAACGAACCGCGCGACCGGAAACTGCAGGATGCCGGCAGCGGTCGAAATGCACGAGGCGACATTGGCCTGCCAGTAGGTCGTGAAGATTGCGCTCAGGCCGTATTTGGTGAGCCGGCGTTGCGCATTGTCGAGCGGCTCGCGCAGCCCGAAAGCGAGCAGCAGGCGATACCATCCGTATTTGCCGGCGAAGAAGTTCGTCACGTAGGCGGCGAACGAGACCCAGCGCCGCGATGGCCGCGATCTGCGCGATCCGAACGGGATCGGGCGCCGCGAAGATCAGCGCGAGGATGATCACGAGGTTGCCCGGGAAGTACCAGCCGATGAGCAGAAGGCCCTCGACGTATGCGGCGAGCAGCACGATCGCGATGCCGTAGCGGTCGAGGTAATCCTTCGCGATGGCCGCCATCGTCTCTTCGGGCGGCAGATCGAGCACGCGCCAGATCGCGTAAAGCACGCCGAACAGCGCGAGCACTGCGAGCGGAAACGCGATGATCTTGAACGCCCGGCGGAGCATGTCCCCTCACCCGCGGGGAGCTAGCCGCCGGAAAAATCTCCCGTCAATGCGAAAGGCCGGGACTGGTTACTGCTTGGCGCGGCCGCGGCGCGGCACCGCGATCTCCTCGGGGCACTGCCAGGCGCGGCGCATCGCGCGCAGCTCGCCATCGCGGCGCGGACGCGCATGACCGCCGCGCGCCGGCGGCACTGCCTGCGGGGCAAGCGTGCCGTTCTCCAGCGCGTCGCAAAACGCGCCGAACTCCTCGTCCGTGATGCCGTAAAGGTCGAGCTGCAGCTGCAGTTTCGCCATGTCGAGAAACAGGGCGGAATTGTCGAGGCCGTGCGCCTTCGTGACTTCGATCAGCCCGTTCAGCAGCGCAATCGCCTTCTCAAGCCGATTCGTCCATGTTCGGTTGCATCACCCAGCCCTCTCCAATTCGTCCTGCGCGACGTACGCGCAATCCAAGCCCCGGTCGTCAGTACTTCGCCGTAGAGTCCGGCCACGCGCGAGACGACGCGGTGGACGTCCTTTTCGGAAACGTCGTCGAGCGCATGGCTCGCCGACGCATCCGCCAGATAGGTGACGGCGTGACCACGATGAAACGCGTCGATCGCGGTCGCGAGGCACGCCGCCTCGCCGGCAAAACCCGCCAGCACGAAGTTGCCGCCGCCCGCATTCATCACCTCGGCAAAATCATTGCTCGCGTAGCAGGACGGCTTGTTGCGCTCGAAGATCATGTCGACGCCGTGCGGCTCGAAGCCCTCGATCCAGCGCGAAAACGGCGTCGCCTTGTTGAACAGCGGCGTGCGGTCGATCCAGCGGGCGAACGCGACCGGCATGCCCATCGCGCGCGCATGCGTCAGCGCCGCGCGGCAATTCGCGAGCGCACTCTTGGATTCCTTGAGCGCCAGGACGCGCGGACGCGCCACGTATTCCTGCTGCATGTCGACCAGAACCAGGGTCTGGATGACCGACGGATTGACGTAGGCACGCAGGTCGATGACGGAGCTCATGCGCGAGGCCTTCTCGTTGGCGTTTCAAATCCTAGACGGAGTACGGCCAAACCGCGTGCAGCCGTTACAATACAGGGGTGTTCCGAAAACGGAACGCCCTGTCTGTGGTTTAGCTATCTACGATACTCTCTCTCTGATTGCGGCCCGTGCAAGCCAAATCAGGCGCGGATTTTGTCGACCGAAGGTCGTGTTACCGGGCGTATCGCGGAGCGCTCCAGAATCCCGGGAACATGCCATCTCCCTTCGGGCCGTATCGTGATGTACGGATCGATCCCGAGCGCGATCGCCTGCGGGTGAGGCGCGGTGTCGAGCACGATCTCCACGTAGTCGAAATCCGAGAAGACGAACTCCTGGCCGCCCTCAAGCGGGCGGAAGGCAAACTGCGACCAGAAATCCAGAAGCCGTTTTTGTGAATGGGCGTAGATTAACCGGTATCCCTTGACCCGGCACAGCTCGATCGCGGCGCGCACGATATGTGCGCCGAGTCCCGCGTGACGAAACTCGCGGCGTACCGCGAGCCTTTCGATTTTTACAAAGTCGGCAAAATAGCGAAGCCGTACGCAGCCCGCCGGTTCGTTGCCCACGTAACCCAACAGATGCGTAGCGGAAAAATCATTGCCGTCGAATTCCTCGTCGTGAGGACATTCCTGCTCCGCGACATAGACGGCGCTTCGGATCGAAATCACGCGCATGACATCTTCAAGCGAGCGCGCCACCGTGACGGCAAACTTGCCCGGGGAATTCTCGCCACGATAATTGTCGTAGACCGGAAGTGTCTCTGGCTTCGGCCCAAAGCGGCGGTATACGAATATCTCCGGGTTGGAAGCCCCGGCGTATTCGGCGTCCGGTTCGAAGGCCATCGTCCGCATCAGTTGCAGGCCGTGCACCGTCGCGGCGCGTGCATAGATGTCGACGTCGCGATAGAGCTTGGTCGAAATCTTCTCGACCGCGAGAGGCATTCCGCCAGCGATGACCCCGGGTGCATGAACGCACCACACATAAATCCCGGCTGGTTTTTCGTTCTGTTTCGCGATCATCGCGAGATCCGGATCACTTCGATTTAGCGATCCATCGAGCAGCCCCTTCAGGCCCGCATGATTGAGCATCAGATAGGCAACCAAACCCTCGCCTTGCGGAAGGGATGATTTGTAACGTCCGCGGCGGGCGATAGCCCAAAAACAGTCGGGGTTGTGAGAGATAACCCGATGAATAACCTCATTTGCGGCGAGCCGCCCGATTACACGGCGCGCTTCATTCATCAGGGCATCGACCTGAATTCCATTTGGCGTAAAGAGGACGCATCGTCCGCTGAGCTGCTGGGTGTTGAGCGAATCTAGCGGGTGGCGGGCCTCACCCCTCGTCCGGAGCATTTTTGCGGCCGTACGGGTCACCCTAGGGTCGTGGGCTGTCATTTTTAGGTTGTCCCCTCTGGAATACTTTGCAAAGCTTACGCAGAGGTGGGGGAAGGAGTATGCAGCCGTTGCAGCACAGGGGTGTTCCGATTCCGGAACGTACCGACGGCCCCCGGAAGTTAACTACTCCGGATTGGGAAGCGGTTCATGTATTTCTAGAGGTTGCGCGCCGCGGAAGCTTCCGCTCGGCAGCGGACCATCTCCGTTTGTCTATTAATGCGTTGCGCCGGCGCATCGGTGATCTTGAGCATGAACTTGGCGTGACGTTGCTGACCCGTCATGTCGACGGCGTGCGCACGACGGCCGAAGGCGACGAAATCCTCGATGCGGCGCGCAAGATGGAGGTCGCGTCCTACGGGCTGATACGGGCCCGCGACCGGTCTGCCCCGGCGATGGCCGGCGAATTGAAGCTCGCGGTCACCGAGGGCCTCGGCACGTTCTGGCTCGCGCCGCGGCTGATCGAATTTCAGCGCGCGCATCCCAAGCTTCTCGTGGACCTCAACTGCGCGATGCAGTCCGCCGACGTGTTGCGCCTGCAGGCCGATGCCGCGGTCCAGCTAACCAAACCGCAAAATCCTGATGTGAAGATCGTCAAGCTCGGGCGGCTGCATTCAATGCCGTTCGCGGCGCCTTCGTATATCGAGACCTACGGCGTGCCGAAGACGATGGAAGAGCTGTTCAAGCATCGCGTTGTGCTGCAGGTCGCCGAGCAGACGGCGATGAAGGAAATTTACGAGCGCCTGGCCCCCGGCGTACCGCAGGTCGGCTTCGTCGCCATGCGCAACAACGTCAGCAGCGCGCATATCTGGGCGATTTCGAAAGGTGCGGGTATCGGCTGGGCTCCCACTTACGTGCATGCAATCGGCGGACGGATGGTGCCGCTCGAGCTTGATCTTCATTTCCAGTTCGACATCTGGCTGACCTATCATCCCGACGCCGCGCGGATACCGCGCGTTCGCCGGATGATCGACTGGATCATCGATTCATTCGACTCCAGGAAATTCCCTTGGTTCCGCGACGAGTTCATTCATCCGAATGATCTGCCGAAGGAATACGGCGGTGCGCCTGTCGTGAATCTGTTCGAGGGATTCTTCGGCGCTAGCCATGACCGGATCGCGAAAGTCGCGAACAAGTAATCGCGCGTCGTCGTCGCGACGCTAATTCTTGCTGTTATTCCTCAGCGCCTCGGCCAGCATCACCAGCGCGTACTTCGTGGTGCGCGACGATATTTCCGAATAGGCCTTTACGAGCCGCACCGCGCCCTTGGTCTGAAGGAAGGCGAGCGCCGGACTCGACGTCTCGCGGCGCTGTTTCGCCTGCACACCCATGCCGCCGTAGAAGAACGTCACCGGAATGTTGAGCATGTCGGCAATCTTCTGCAGCCGGCCAGCCGAAACCCGGTTGGTGCCCTTTTCGTATTTCTGCACCTGCTGAAACGTCAGTCCAATACCGTCCGCCAGGCTCGACTGCGACAGGCCGCGCTGCAGGCGCAGCGCACGGATCTTTCGCCCGATCTCGACATCCTCCGCGCCGGCGCGCCGCTTGCGGCTTCCGGCCTCTCTCGACCCGATCAATCTTGCCCCCTCCGCGTGCTATTGCTGCGGTGCAAAACGCCACAACCGGAAGGCAATTTCGTGGTCCGAAATCATGTGCATATCTCTTGATTCTCGGAGAGAATTGGCATCCGTAAAAGTAGCATAGCGAGGGGGTGCGCGGTCCGGTGGCAAAATTTACGCAACGGGGTGCTGCAAAAATTAGACAGCCTATCGGGCCGGCGTTGCTTGAGCGCATCTCGTGGGACGATCTGCGCATCTTCATGGTCGTCGCGCGCAGCCTGAGTTTCCGCAAGGCCGCCACCGCGCTGCGCAACACCTCGACGACCGTCATGCGCAAGATGGACCGCCTCGAACAAGGATTTGGATTCAGGCTATTCGACCGAATCCCCGACGGGCTCGTGCTCACCGCGGAAGGGCAGGCCGTTTACCGCAGCGCGCTTGAGATGGAGCGCGCCAGCCTGTCGCTACGCGCGCACCTCGATCAGGACCTCACCACCCGCGGGATGGTGCGCTGCGCGGTCACCGAAGGCCTCGGCACGATGTGGATCCTTCCGCATCTGGCGCAATTTTCCCGCACGCATCCGACGACGGTCGTCGATCTGCGCTGCTCGATGGAAGTCGCCGACGTGCTGCGCATGGAAGCGGATGTCGCGATCCAGTTGAACAAGCCGGATCGGCCCGACGTGAAGTCCATGCGGCTCGGCCGGCTGCATATCTATCCGTTCGCCTCGAAGCGATACATCGAGCTTTACGGCTTGCCCAAGTCGCTGGGCGATCTGAAGCACCACCGGCTGATCCATCAAAAAGCGCCGCAGATCGACGACCAGGACTGGACCAAGGTTCTTGGCCTCGATGACCTCGAAGGGATCGTTGCGCTGCGTACCAATGCAAGTACCGCGCTTGCCTGCGCGATCGAGTTCGGCATCGGGATCGGCCCGCTGCCGACTTACATCATGGCCATTGGCTCGGAGCTCGTTCCGATCGATGTCGGGCTGCGATACCCGGTCGATATCTGGATGACCTACCACCCTGATGCACGCAGCATTCGCCGCGTGTCCTTCTTCATCGACTGGTTGCGCACGCTGTTCGACCCCAAGCGCTATCCGTGGTTCGGCGACGAATTCATCCATCCGCACGAACTCGCGCAGTCACACGTTCCGAAATTCACCGAGTCGCTGCTCAATCTCGAGATGGTCAAGCACGTCCGGCGCGCGGCCCAAGGCTGAGCGGCCGGCGCGCCGGGCGCCGCGGCCGATAGCGCCCAATCCAATACCTTCCCGTGCCAATCCCCGCCCCGCCGCGGCGCAACCAGCGGTGTGCGCAAACCCCAAATCACGATGGCCAAGGCGCGTTTCCGCGCCCGAGACTTCGGCAGATCGTCCGAATTCGGGCCGGTATGGGGAGCGTGCGCAGCGATGCCGATGAAATCCAAGACCAAGAGCACCAATTCGCACGACGTCGAGGTCGGGCAGCGCATCCGCGCGCGCCGCATGGCAAAGGGGATGTCGCAGACCGAACTCGGCAACCTGCTGGGTGTAACGTTCCAGCAGGTGCAGAAATACGAGAAGGGCGTGAACCGGGTCGGCGCCGGGCGGCTCGTTCGCGTCGGCGAGGCGCTCGACGTGCCGGTGTCGTTCTTCTTCGGCGCGACCGACAACGGCACCGAGGACACCAAGGCGATCCTCGGCTTTCTCGACACGTCGTACTCGCTGCGCCTGCTGCGTGCATTCTCGCGCATCACCGAAACCGGCGTGCAGCGCGCGGTCGTGGACCTCGTCGAGAGCATCGCACCGCCGAAGGACCCCGCGCCGCTTTAGCGTTTGGTAACCACGTCCGCTTACCCTCCGGCAGGTTGAGGGCCCGGCGCATCGGGCCGGGCGAGGCGACCGGTGGGACCTGTCAGGATTGGCGCGCTGCTGCTGGTTGCGATCGCAATCCCGGCGACGGCTCACACCTTCGATTTCTCGCTCAGTGCCCCGGCGTCCGGCTGCCTTTCGGTTGGCAACGCCGCGTACCGCGCCGTGCCGGCCTCCGAGCGCGCCGACACCACCGTGCGGCTGGACATGACGCCGGGCGCAGCCGCCATCCGGATCAAGATCGTCGACAGTCCCGAGAAGGCGGATTTCGTTTTCGTCGATGACGGCGACGCGCCGCCCTGCCCGCGCGGCGCGATCCGGACCGTGAAGATCGCTACAAGCGGGGCGGATCTGGTTGCGGGCTTCACGCAGATCACCGCGGCCGCCGACTACCGCATCTACGTCCGCTCGCGCTGGCTGACATCGCAGACCGCGGCGGCGCTGATCGCCGCGGCCCATGCGCCCCGCAAGGTCGCAAGCCGCGCGGATCGCTCGAATTGATCCGATCCCGTTAGCGCGCCGTTAGCCTTGTTGCGGACTGTTCGTCCGCGCGCGGATTCCTGAAGGGAATCGCAAGCGTCCCTAGGCCAAATTCGGCGCGAGACAGGGACGGGCGTCGATGACTCCAGCCGACAGCGCAGAGGTGCGCGCGCAGGCCGCAGCCGGCCACCGCGCGTGGGCGCTTGCGGCGCGCATCTCCGTCGTGCTGCTCGCGCTCTACCTCACCATTCCGTACGCGATGGAAGAGCTGGCGTCCGCCGGCTTCGATCCGGACGTTGCCGCCACGATCGCGGGCGCGGCCTTGTTCGCCGCCTGCGGTGCGCTGGCGCTGCTTGCGCGCCGCACCCGCATGCTCGCCGCGAGCCTCGCGCGCGCCGAGGAGCGCGTCGAAGAACTCAGCGACCGCAACTGGGAGCTCAAGGAAGCCGAGGCGTCGAACCGCGCCAAGAGCCGCTTCCTCGCGATGATCAGCCACGAGATCCGCACGCCGCTCAACGGCATCCTCGGCATGACGGACCTGCTGCTCGATACGCCGCTGCAGCCCGAGCAGGCGACCTACGCCAAGGCGGTGAAGACGTCCGGCGATGCGCTGCTCTCGCTGATCGAGGAGATCCTCGACTTCTCCAAGATCGAGGCGGGCCGGCTCGATCTCGACGTCAAGCCGTTCGCACTCGCCACGCTGGTCGAGGAGACGATCGAGCTGCTCGGGCCCCGCGCGCAGGCGAAGGGACTGGAGATCGCATGCGCGATCGATCCGCGCTTGCAGCGCCGCGTGAGCGGCGACGCCGCGCGTCTGCGCCAGGTGCTGCTCAATCTCGCCGGCAACGCGGTGAAGTTCACCGAGACCGGTGGCGTCGAGGTCACGGTCGTGCCGGGCGCGGCGCCCGACGAGATCAGCTTTGCGGTGCGCGACACCGGCATCGGCATTTCGCCCGACGCACAGGCGCGCGTGTTCGAGGAATTCGAGCAGGCCGACGGCGGCATGACGCGCAAGTTCGGCGGCACGGGACTTGGGCTTGCGATCTCGCGCCGCATTGTCGAGCGCATGGGCGGCAGTCTCACGCTGGAGAGCACGCCGGCCAAGGGATCCGTCTTCCGTTTCACGGTCGCGCTGCCGCGCATCGCAGGCGACGACATCGAGACGAGCGCGCCTGCCCTGTCGGGCCGCGCGATCCTGATCGTTGCGCCCGGACCGATCGAGGCGCCACTGCTGGCGGCACGGCTGCGTGCGTGGGGCGCGACGACCCGTGTCGCCGATGAGCTTGCGGTCGCGCGCGCCGCGCTGCTCGACCGGAACTGGGACACGATCGTCATCGACCGTGCGTTCGGGCTCGACGCCGCGAGCGCGCTTGCGCGCGGATCGATCGCGCCGCAGCGCCTCGTGCTTCTCACGCCGGCCGAACGGCGCGAGCTTCCCGAACTCAAGGCCGCGGGCTTCACCGGCTATCTGGTGAAGCCGGTACGCGCAGCGTCGCTCGCGGCGCGGTTCGGCAGCGCAGGCGCCGACGGCGGCATGGACGATCAGCCGGCGCACGCCGAAGCAAAAGCGCCCGTCAAAGGCCTCTCGATCCTGGTCGCCGAGGACAACGACATCAACGCGCTGCTCGCGCGCGCGCTGCTCGAACGGCTCGGCCACCGGCCCGTCATCGTTCCGAACGGCGCGGCCGCGGCGGAGCGTTTCCGCGATGCGGCGCTCGCCAGCACGCCTTACGATCTTGTGTTCATGGACGTGCACATGCCCGAGCTCGACGGCCTGGATGCGACGCGCCGCATCCGCGGCATCGAGACGACGCTCGGCCTGCCGCGCACGCGCATCGTCGCGCTCACCGCCAATGCGTTCGGCGAGGATCGCGACGCATGCCTTGCGGCCGGCATGGACGATTTTCTGGTGAAGCCGCTCGATCGCGAACGGCTTGCTGAGGTCCTCGCAGGCGGCCGACGGGCGTCCAGTCTGGCGGCGTGACTACTCCGTCGCCGCCAGCGCTTGAGCCAGATCGGCGACCAGATCGTCGGCATGCTCGATGCCGACCGACAGCCGGATGGTTGTTTCCAGCACGCCGATGCGCGCGCGCACGTCCGCCGGCACGCCGGAATGCGTCATCGCGGCGGGATGGCTCGCGAGCAACTCCGTGCCGCCGAGGCTGACCGCGAGCTTGAACACCTGCAGCGCATTGAGAAACCGGAACGCCTGGGCCTGCCCGCCGACGATGTCGAACGAGAAGGTCGACCCCGCGCCCGAGCATTGCCGCGCGTAGGTCTCGCGCTCCGGACCCGCCGGCAGAAACGGCAGGTAGTGCACCTTGGCGACCTTCGGATGGTCGCGCAGAAACTCCGCCACCACGGCGGCATTCTGGTTCGATCGCTCCATGCGCAGGCTCAGCGTTTCGAGCGAGCGGCCGAGCATCCAGCACGAATGCGGATCGAGCTGCGTGCCGATGCCGCTGCGCAAGGCTTTCACGGGCGTGATCGCGGATTTCGAGCCGAGCGCCGCGCCTGCGATCAGGTCGGAATGCCCGCCGACATATTTGGTCAGCGAATAAACCGAAAGATCCGCGCCATGCTTCAGCGGATGCTGAAACACCGGACCCAGCAACGTGTTGTCGCAGATGACGACGGGCCGATGGTCCTGCTCCTTGCCGATCTCGTCCGCGAGCCGGCGCACCAGCGCGATATCGACCAGCGTGTTGGTCGGATTGGACGGTGTTTCGATCAGCACGATCGCGACGCGGCCGATCCGGCGGCCGGCGCCGAGCGCTTCGCGGATCGCGTTCTCGCTGACACCGTCGCTGAACGGCACGGACGAAATGCCGAAGCGCGCCAGCGTCCCGGTCAGAAGTGTCTCGGTGCCGCCATAGAGCGGCTGCGAATGCACGATGACATCGCCTGGCCGCGCATTGGCGAGCACGCTCGTCGTGATGGCCGACATGCCGGACGAGAACAGGATCGCGGCCTCGGTCCCCTCGTAGACCGCCAGCCGATCCTCGACGATCTCGCTGTTGGGATGGTTGAAGCGCGAGTAGACGAGGCCCGCGCCTTCGCCGGCCGGCGGCGTACGCCGCCCCGACACGTAGTCGAAGAAGTCCTTGCCTTCCTCGGCAGTGCCGAAGACGAACGTCGAGGTGAGAAAGACCGGCGGCTTCACCGCCCCTTCGGACAGCATCGGGTCGTAGCCGTAGCCGAGCATCAACGTCTCGGGCCTCAGCACGTGATTGCCGATGCGTGTTTTCGAAGGGCGCGGCTTGGCCATTGGACGAATCCTTTGCGGCTGCGACGCCTCGTCATGCCCGCGCTTGAGCGAAGCGCCTAAAGCTTGCGCAGCGCCACTTCCTGAACGAGATGGTTCGCGGCCTTGCTCAGAATGAGATGCGCGCGGCGGCGCGTCGGCAGGATATTTTCGTTCAGGTTGATCAGGTTGATCCGCTCCCAGATCGAGGTCGCGGTCGCGGCCGCCTGGCTGTCGTCGAGTTTCGAATAGCGGTGAAAGTAGGATTTGGGGTCGCGGAACGCGGTCTCGCGCAATGTCAGGAAGCGGTCGACGTACCAGCGCCGCAGCACTTCTTCCTCGGCGTCGATGTAGACCGAGAAGTCGAAGAAGTCCGACACGTACGGGATGGCCTTGCCGTCCTTCGGCAACTGGCCGGTCTGCAGCACATTGAGGCCTTCGACGATCAGGATGTCCGGGCGGTCGACCTCGACCCACTGGTTCGGCATCACGTCATAGACCAGATGCGAATAAATCGGCGCGCGCACCGGGCGGCGACCGGCCTTCACGTCGGCGAGAAAACGCAGCAGCGCCGGCAGGTCGTAGCTCTCCGGAAAGCCCTTCTTCTCCATCAGGCCTTCGCGTTCGAGCACGGCGTTCGGCAGCAGAAAGCCGTCGGTGGTGACGAGATCGACCTTCGGCACATTCGGCCAGCGCGCGAGCAGCGCCTGAAGCACGCGCGCGGTGGTCGACTTGCCGACCGCGACCGAGCCCGCGACGCCGATGATGTAGGGCACTTTCGCCTCGGCCGTGCCGAGGAAGTGCTGCTGCACGATGAACAGCCGCTGCGTCGCCGCCACGTAAAGCGAAAGCAGGCGCGAGATCGGCAGGTAGATTTCCTCGACCTCCTTCATGTCGAGGCGGTCGTGCAGCGAGCGCACCCGCGTCACCTCTTCGGTCGCGAGCGTCATCGGCGTGTCGCTGCGCAGCGCCGCCCATTGGTCGCGCGAGAAGATGCTGTAGGGCGAGACACCGTCGTCGATACGCTGTTCCATGCTAATTTTTCCGGCGCACGCGCTAGCCGCCCTTGCGCGAGGCCTTTTCGTCGAGCCCCGATTGCGCAGTGCGGGCGGCAAGAGCCGCCTCGACCTCGGCGAGCTTCACGCCCCGCACTTCGAGCACAACGAACAGATGGTAGAGCAGGTCCGCGGTCTCGGCGATCAGGTGCTCGCGGTCTTCGCCGACCGCCGCGAGCGCGGTTTCCACCGCCTCCTCGCCGAGCTTCTTGGCGCAATGCGCCACGCCCTTGTCGATCAGCTTGCGCGTATAGGACTCGCCCGGCGCCGCCGCGGCGCGCTGGTGCACACGGGCTTCAAGGTCGTGCAGGGTGAACGTGCTCATGCGCGCTCAATATCACGGATCGAGCCGCATCGGCAGGCCCGCCTTCGCCATATGGTCCTTGGCCTGGCGCACCGTGTATTCGCCGAAGTGGAAGATGGATGCCGCCAACACTGCCGTGGCGTGGCCGTCGCGGATGCCTTCGACCAGATGGTCGAGGTTGCCGACACCGCCCGACGCGATCACCGGAACCGTGACGGCGTCCGCGATGGCGCGGGTGAGCGGAATGTCGAATCCGGACTTGGTTCCGTCGCGGTCCATCGAGGTGAGCAGGATTTCACCGGCGCCGAGCGCCACGACCTCGCGCGCATAGGCGATCGCCTCCAACCCGGTCGGGTTGCGGCCGCCGTGGGTGAAGATTTCCCAGCGATCCAGTTCGCCGGGCTTTGAGACCTTCTTGGCGTCGATCGCCACCACGATGCACTGGTCGCCGAATTTCTCCGCCGCTTCCTTCACGAAAGAGCGGTTGGTCACCGCCGCAGTGTTGATCGAGACTTTGTCGGCGCCGCAGATGAGCAGCTTGCGGATGTCTTCCACGGTGCGCACGCCGCCGCCGACCGTGAGCGGCATGAAGCAGGCTTCCGCCGTGCGCGTCACCACGTCGAAGATCGTTTCGCGGTTCTCGTGGCTTGCCGTGATGTCGAGAAAGGTCAACTCGTCCGCGCCCGCCGCGTCGTAGGCGATCGCGGCCTCGACCGGATCGCCCGCATCGCGCAGGTTGACGAAGTTGACGCCCTTGACGACGCGGCCGTCCTTCACGTCGAGGCAGGGAATGACGCGGACTTTGAACATGAGTTAACTCCGGGCGTCTCTTGGCCGAAACACGGGCGCGCAGCAAGGCCGAAACCACGGCCCTGCGACGCCGACGAGGGCCGGCGCTCCGATTTTCGACGTGCGGTGGCTCAGAAAAGCCCGCTAGAATGGCGTCCGGTCGAGGCAATCTCGGGGGCGATCGATGAGAAAACTTGTTGCCGCGCTGGGCGCGCTGTGCCTGATGGCGGCCGCCTCCACCGGCCATGCGCAGGACCGTCTCGCGCTGGTCGTCGGGATCGACAAATACGAAAAGCTCGAGCCGCTGAACAAGGCAGGCAACGACGCCGTCGCGGTTGGCGCCGCGTTGAGCAAGCTCGGATTCAGTGTGGATGTGCTGCGTGACGCGGATCGCCGGACCTTCAACCGCACCCTGTCGGCCTTCCTCAACAAGATCAAACCCGGCGCCATCGTCTATTTCCATTTCTCCGGCCACGGCGTTTCGATCGATGGCGACAGCTACCTGATCCCGGCCGACATGGAGCTACCGCGCGCCGGCGACCGCGAGTTCGTCAAGCGCGAAGCCATCCGGCTGTCCGAGCTGATCGACTCGTTCAAGGTCGCGCAGGCGCAAGCGCGTGTCATCGTCATCGACGCCTGCCGCGAGAATCCCTTCGCCACCAAGGGTGTCCGAAATCTTGGGACGCGCGGCGGTCTCGCGCTGATACCGGCGCCGAAGGGAACGCTCATCATGTATTCGGCCTCCGACGGCCAGCTCGCGCTGGACGGACTCGGGCCCGACGACAAGGAGCCCACGTCAGTCTACACGCGCACGCTGCTCAAGCATCTGGCGCAGGCCGACACGGATCTCGTGGCCGCCGCGCGTGCGATACGCGCCGAGGTCGAGCGCATGGCGGCGAGCATCGGACACGAACAGCGCCCCGCGTATTACGACGAACTCAGCGACGAGCTCATTCTCGCTGCCGCTGCCGTGGTCAACGCCAAGCGCAAGCAGATGGCGTCCGCGCCCACGACATCACCGGCGACCGATCAGCGCTTCATGCGCAACGTTGATCTCGGCGGCGAGGATTACCTGACCATGGAGTTGCCGAAGGACGACCCTCTGCTCTGCCAGGCAGCGTGCCGGTCCGACGACCGTTGCGCCTCATGGACCCATGTTGCGCCGAATGTTCAGGGCCCGCAGGCGCGATGCTGGCTCAAGAACAAGATTCCCAAGCAAGCATCCAGCACATGCTGCACATCGGGAATCGAGCGTACGCAATCCGTGGCGCCTTGGCCGCCGCGTGAACCCAAGGGGCAGATCATGGCGGGGATCAGTCTGTCGGGGCAGGATTTCCGCAACTTCGAACCGGCGCAGGCGGACGCCAAGCTCTGTCAGGCCGCGTGCCGCGACGAAAAACAATGTCTCGCATGGACGTTCGACCAACCATTCGGCAATTTGAAAACCGGGCGCTGCTGGCTCAAGAACCGCATCCCGTATCAGGTCGCGAATCCCTGTTGCACGTCCGGCATCGAGCGCACGCAATAAACGACGCTTGCTGGTGAGCGAGCCTCTCAGGCCGCACGCGCCGCCTTGAGCATCGCGATGGCTTCCTTCGCGTCGAGCCGTCCGTCATAGAGCGCGCGGCCCGCGATCGCGCCCTCGAGCTTCTTCGCGTCGGGCCGCGTCATGCGCTTGATGTCGTCGATCGACGCAAGTCCGCCGGAAGCGATCACCGGAATCGAGATCGCATCGGAGAGCGCAATCGTCGCGTCCCAATTGATCCCCTGCAGCATGCCGTCGCGCGCCACATCGGTGTAAACGATCGCGGAAACGCCCGCGTCCTCGAAGCGCCGCGCGATATCGAGCACGGTCAGTTCCGATTGCTCGGCCCAGCCCTCGACCGCGACCTTGCCGTCGCGCGCATCGAGCCCGACCGCGACGCGCTTGGGATATTTCTTCGCGGCTTCCTTCACCAGCGCGGGATCGCGCACCGCCGCGGTGCCGATGATGACGCGGTTGACGCCCTTCTCGAGCCAGCCGTCGATCGTGCGCATGTCGCGGATGCCGCCGCCAAGCTGCACGCACAGGCCGACCGTCTTCGAGAATGCGCTCGACCGCCGCGACATTCATCGGCTTGCCGGCGAACGCGCCGTCGAGATCGACCACATGCAGATGGCGGAAGCCCTGCGTCTCGAACGCATGCGCCTGCGCGGCCGGATCGCGGTTGAACACGGTCGCGCGCGCCATGTCGCCCTGCTGCAGGCGCACCGCGAGGCCGTCTTTCAGGTCGATGGCGGGGAAGAGGATCACGCGTACAAGTCCTGCCGTTCCGGCTAGCGCGTAGCGCGCACCGCCCGGGATGACCAACAAATAATCTTCACGGCTTCCATTTCAGAAAGTTCGCGATCAGCGCGAGGCCGAGCCGCTGGCTTTTCTCCGGATGGAATTGCGTGCCGACCGTCGTGTCGCGCGCCACGATCGCGGTGACCGGACCGCCGTAGTCGGCGTCCGCGACGAGCGAGGCCTTGTCGGTCTTGAGGTGATACGAGTGCACGAAATAGCCGTGCAGCCCTTCGACTCCGAGCGGAATGCCGTCGAGCACCGCATGAGGGCGGCGCTCGTTGAGCGTGTTCCAGCCCATGTGCGGGATCTTCAGGTTCGCATCGGCTGACGCGATGCGGTCGACCTCGCCGGGAATCCAGCCGAGCCCCTCGACCACCTCGTATTCGCGTCCGCGCTCGGCCATCAGCTGCATGCCGACGCAGATGCCGAGGAACGGCCGACCCTTCTGGCGCACCGTCTCGTTCAGCGCATCGACCATGCCGGACACCGCGTCGAGCCCGCGCCGGCAATCCGCGAACGCACCGACGCCGGGCAGCACGACGCGGTCGGCGGCGCGCACCTTGTCGGGATCGTTCGTCACCAGAATCGGCTGATCGTGGCCGGACTCGCGCGCCGCGCGCTCGAAGGCTTTCGCGGCCGAGTGCAGATTGCCCGAGCCGTAATCGACGATCGCAACGGTCATGACCGCGCCTGCGGCTGTGGGAACAGCCCGACGATATCGGTCGACGGCGCCGCAGTCGGGCGCTCGAACGGGGACGGCGAAGACGCAGGCGGCGGGGCGGCGGGGCGCTCCGGCGCTGCGACCCAGCCGTCGAAGAAACGCCGCTCGGCGTCTTCCAGATTGTCGCCGACCACGACACCGAGATTATCGAAGCCGCGGCGCGAGAGCTTCCAGCGCCGCAGGCTCGACGCCTCGATGCCGACGAGCACCGCGATCAGCAGCGCGACCCAGCCGCCCGCCATGCCGACGACGCCGAGGCGCCGCATCGCGAACGTGATCGCGCCGACGACCAGCGCATAGAAGATGAATTCAAGCCACATGCGGTGGCGCAGCATCCACAAAGGCGCGAGCAGAAACGCCCAGAAATGGAAGCCGTCGCGCACAAACTGGAAGCGCGCAGTGTGCCCCAGCGCATCGTCCTTGTCGCGGCGCGGCGGCTCATGGACCGTGTAGACAGACATTCCTTGCTCCGTCGTGCCCGCGCAGGCAGGCATCCAGCAGACCTTGGACATAAGGCCGGCCAATCCAGCACGCCAGAGGATTCCGGCGTTTACTGGATTGCCCGAAGGGAGCGTCTCATCGGGCGAGTCCGAGGCCGACCCGTCGGCGTGCGCGGATATTACGATGGCGCGAGAACCAGCAGGATCAACGCTGAGGTCTTTCGTCGGCCGATTGTTCTGCGCGATCCGCCCGATGTGCCGAATTTCGCCACGTGGCCTCCTGGACGGCTCGACCCGTGCCTCGTGCGGCGACCGCTTCCAGAGCCAGGCTCAATGCCTCGCGAAAGAACTGGGTGGGGATACCTTCGAATTTTGGGTCTTCCTGCGCTTTCATCGTGCTCCCCGGTTTGATTGATTAATTTGTACTTAAATACCACCGGTTGAGAATGCTCAACTAACCCGCAATTGTACCGACCTCAAAATCAGGGAATTGGGTTGCATCAAAATAAATGCAGTATTATCAGTAGTATAATCGGTGATACACTCCGTGAGCAACCACCAATAGATAAATCGCAACTTGCGCGTGGAGCGTCTGGCCGGAGCGGTCTGCGCGTCGAGTGCGGGTGATGAGACGAGGGCGACTTCTCGCGTCAGCCCCCGAGCGTGCCCTTCGTGGACGGCACTTCGCCCGCGGCGCGTGGATCAATCGAGACCGCCGCGCGCAGCGCACGCGCCAGTCCCTTGAAGCACGACTCCGCGATATGGTGGTCGTTGGTGCCGTAGAGCGTCTCGACGTGCAGCGTGACGCCGGCGTTCATGGCGAACGCCTGGAACCACTCCTGCACCAGTTCGGTGTCGAACGCGCCGACCTTGTCGCGGCCGAACTCCGCCTTGAAGACGAGAAACGGCCGTCCCGAAATGTCGATCGCGACGCGCGTGAGCGCCTCGTCCATCGGCATGTGCACGCTCGCGTAGCGCGTGATGCCCTTCATGTCGCCGAGCGCCTGCTTCACGGCCTGCCCGAGCGCGATGCCGACGTCTTCCGTCGTGTGGTGATGGTCGATGTGCAGGTCGCCCTTGGCCTTGACGGTGATGTCGATGCGCGAGTGGCGCGCCAGCAGGTCGAGCATGTGGTCGAAGAAGCCGATGCCGGTCGCGACCTGCGACACGCCCTTGCCGTCGAGGTCGACTTCGACCTCCACGTCGGTTTCCTTGGTCTTGCGCTTCACGGTGGCCTTGCGCATGGAATCCTCTTCAATTCGCGCGCCTTTTATCAGGGGTTCGCGGCATTCGCCACTCAGGACTGGCGCGGGCGGCTTTCGGTCGTCTAGTCTTTGCTGGGTTTTTCAGCGCGGAGACCGGGATGTCCGCATTAACCAACGAGCGCGTGGCCTGGTTCAACGGCGCGTTCATGCCGGAGCGCGAGGTGCGCATTCCGTTCCGCGATTCGAGCTGGGTCTATGGCGACGGCTGTTTCGACATGACCCGCACCTTCGGCCACAGGCTGTTCAAGGTGAAGGAGCACGTCGACCGGCTCTACCGTTCGCTGAAATACCTGCGCATCGATCCGGGCTTCGGTCCGCAGAAGATGTGCGACCTGACCGAGGAGTTGTTCGAGCGCAACCGCCATCTGCTCGGGCCGGACGACGATTACTGGGTCGGCCAGCGCATCAGCCGCGGCACGAAGGAAGCGCCGGGCGACAACATCGACTATCACGGCCCGAACGTCGTGCTCGAATGCAATCCACTGCCGTTCGCCAAGCGCGCCAAGCTGTTCAAGGACGGCATCAAGGTGATGATCCCGTCGCACCGCCGCACGCCGCCGGATTCGCTCACGCCGCGCGCCAAGACGCACAACTATCTCAACCTGATCGTTGCCGACCAGGAAGTGCAGAGCATCGACCCCGAGGCGTGGGCGGTGCTGCTCGACGTCAACGGCAATCTCTGCGAGGGGCTCGGCTCCAATATCTTCATCGTGCGCGGCGAGGAAATCCTCACGCCACGGGAGAAATTCGTGCTGCCGGGCGTCAGCCGCCAGACCGCGATCGACCTTGCGCGCGAGGAAGGCCTCACGCTGCGCGAAGCCGATATCGATCTCTACGATGCCTACAACGCGGACGAAATCTTCCTCACGTCCACGTCGCTGTGCATCTGCCCGGTGACGAAAGTGAACGGCGTCGCGATCGGCCCCGACGGGCAGGTCTGGGGCCCGATGACGCGGCGCATCGCCGACGCCTACCAGCGCTTCGTCAACCACGACTTCATCGGCCAGTACATGAAGCGCTACGTCGAGGGTGCGGCGGCGCGGGCGTTCTGACGTATCGCTTTTGAAGCCGCTCGTCCCCGCGGAAGCGGGGACCCAGTGCAGGCCAAAATACTGGATGCCCGCTTTCGCGGGCATGAGCGGAGGCTGGCGTACCGAACCCCATTTGCATCCGCCCCGTTCGGCTCCTACATCCTGCTCCGATGAACTCCTCCCCCGACCTCTGGCACGGCACCACCATCCTCACCGTCCGCAAGGGCGGCACGGTCGCGATCGGCGGCGACGGGCAGGTCTCGATCGGCCAGACCATCGTGAAATCCAACGCCAAGAAGGTCCGGCGGCTGGCGAAGGGTGACGTCATCGGCGGCTTCGCGGGCGCGACCGCGGATGCCTTCACGCTGTTCGAGCGGCTTGAGGCCAAGCTCGAGCAATACCCCGGCCAGCTGATGCGCGCCGCCGTCGAACTCGCCAAGGACTGGCGCACCGACCGTTACCTGCGCCGGCTCGAGGCCATGATGATCGTTGCCGACAAGGACGTATCGCTGGTGCTCACCGGCACCGGCGACGTGCTGGAGCCGGAAGCCGGCGTGATGGGCATCGGCTCGGGCGGCAACTACGCGCTCGCGGCCGCCCGCGCGCTCGTGGACGGTGCGCTCGACGCCGAAGCGATCGTGCGCCGCTCGCTCGACATCGCGGCCGACATTTGCGTCTACACCAACCGCAGCGTCACGGTTGAGACGCTGAAGGCCTGAGTATGGCGTCGTATCAGTTTCGCCCAATGTCGGCCGAGGACCTCCCATTGGTGAAGGACTGGCTCGCGCTGCCGCATGTGCGCGAATGGTGGGGCGATCCGGACGAGCAATTCGGCCTCGTCAGCGGCGACATGAGCGAGCCCGCGATGGATCAGTACATCGTGTTGCACGACGATGCGCCGCTCGGTTACCTGCAGTGCTATCGGCTGACCGACTGGAACATCTGCTTCGGTCCGCAGCCCGAGAACACGCGCGGCATCGATCAGATGATCGGCGTGCCCGACATGATCGGACGCGGCCACGGCTCCGGCTTCATCCGCGCCTTCATCGAGGATCTGCTGGCTGGCGGCGCGCCGCGTGTCGTGGTCGATCCCGATCCCACCAATGCGCGGGCGATCCGCGCCTACGAGAAAGCCGGGTTCGCGCGGGATCGGCTGGTCGATACGCCCGATGGCATTTCGCTTCTGATGGTACGTGACGCATGACCGACTTTTCCCCGCGCGAGATCGTTTCCGAGCTCGACCGTTTCATCATCGGCCAGGGCGACGCCAAGCGCGCGGTCGCGATCGCGCTGCGCAACCGCTGGCGGCGCATGCAGCTCGACGAGCGGCTGCGCGAGGAAGTGCTGCCGAAGAACATCCTGATGATCGGCCCGACGGGCGTCGGCAAGACCGAGATTTCGCGCCGGCTGGCGCGGCTTGCGGGCGCGCCCTTCCTCAAGGTCGAGGCGACCAAGTTCACCGAAGTCGGCTATGTCGGCCGCGACGTCGAGCAGATCGTGCGCGACCTCGTCGAGATCGCGATCGCGCAAGTCCGCGAGAAGAAGCGCAAGGACGTCGAGGCGAAGGCGCGGCTCGCCGCCGAGGACCGCGTGGTCGATGCGCTCACCGGTGCGGGCGCAAGCGCGGCCACCAAGGAATCCTTCCGCCGCAAGCTGCGCAACGACGAGCTCGACGACAAGGAAATCGAGATCGAGGTGCAGCAGACCGGCAGCGGATTTCCGATGTTCGAAATCCCCGGCATGCCGGGCGCGCAGATGGGCGCGATCTCGATCGGCGACATCATGGGAAAGCTCGGCGGCGGGCGCGCCAAGACGCGCCGGCTCACCGTGAAGGAGGCCTACGAGCCGCTGATCAGCGAGGAGTCCGACAAGCTGCTCGATCAGGACGCGCTCGTGCAGGAGGCGCTCAGGGCCGTGGAGCAGAACGGCATCGTGTTCCTCGACGAGCTCGACAAGATCGCGGGCCGCGAGGGCCGCAGCGGCGCCGACGTGTCGCGCGAGGGCGTGCAGCGCGATCTGCTGCCGCTGATCGAGGGCACCACCGTCTCGACCAAGCACGGCGCGGTGAAGACCGACCACATCCTGTTCATCGCGTCGGGCGCGTTCCATGTCTCGAAGCCATCGGACCTGCTGCCCGAGCTGCAAGGCCGCCTGCCGATCCGCGTCGAGCTGCAACCGCTCACGCGCGACGACTTCCGCCGCATCCTCACCGAGCCCGAGGCCTCGCTGATCAAGCAGACCGTCGCGCTGATGGCGACCGAGGGCGTCACGCTCGACTTCACCCCCGATGCGATCGACGCGATCGCCGACATCGCCGTGGAGGTGAATTCCAATGTCGAGAACATCGGCGCGCGGCGGCTGCAGACCGTGATGGAGCGCGTGCTCGACGAGATCTCATTCGCCGCGCCCGACCGCTCCGGCGAAACGCGTCAAGATCGACGCGGCCTACGTGCGCGAGCACATCGGGGATCTGGCGAAGAACGCGGATTTGAGCCGGTTTATCTTGTAGCCCAACGCCTCTATCGCCCTCGTCTCACCCGCACATACAGCGCGCCGGCCCCGCCGTGGCCTATGCCCGCGCTTTCGAAGCCGACGACGAACGCGCGTAGCTCGGCGCTCTCGAGCCAGAGCGGTACCTGGCGCTTGAGCACCCCGCGTTCCGCATAACCATCGCCACCCGGCCGCGCGCCCTTGCCGGTGATGACCAGCGCCACGCGTACGCCGTCGTGTTGCGCGCGGCGCAGGAAATGCCCGAGCGCCGCATGCGCGTCGGCCTGCGTCATGCCGTGCAGGTCGATGCGGGCGTCGATCGATTCCGAACCACGGCCGAGCTTCCGCTTCGTGCGCCGTCCGAGCGGCGCGAGCGGTGGCGGCGCGGGATGCGTCTTTCGGTGCCGCCGGTAGTGGTGGTGCGGCCTTGGTGGCGCTACGCGCCGGTTTCGCGGCAGTCACTGGCGCGGCGGACGTTTTCGCCTCCGCCGCCTCCTTGGGCTTCGCCGCCTTGCGCACCCGCAGCGGCTTGATGGCGCGCGTGACGGTGTCCCACAGTGCACGCTCGTCGTCGGAGAGCGAGCGCCGGCGCGTCATGTCCTGACCATCAGGATTTGGGCCGAGGCCGCGGCAACGGCACAGGCCCGGCGACGGCGGCGCTGACGGCAGCGACGCATCGGCGGCGCGCGGGCTCGGCGGATTTCGGCGCGGATGCCGGGCGCGGCGCGGGCAGCGGCATCGCCTTGCCGGCCGTGAGCGGATCGAGCGCGCGCGGCATCAGCATCACGAAGCGGCCGGGCGTCTTGATGCGGCCCGCGATGCGGCCTGCTTCCTCGCCCGAGCCGAAATAGATATCGGCGCGCGCCGGTCCGACGATCGCCGAGCCGGTGTCCTGCGCGATCATCAGCTTGCGGAATTTCGTCTGCGAGGTGTCGCTTTCGATCGGCAGCTCGGCGCCGATGAAGAACGGCGTGCCGTAGACATGCAGCACGCGGTCGACCGCGATCGAGCGCGACGCGGTGAGCGGCACGCCCTGCGCGCCGCGCGCCTCCTCGTTCTCGGGCAGGTTCACGGTGCGGAAGAACACGAACGACTTGTTCTGGCGGCGCAGCTCGCGGCCGCCGTCCGGGATTTTCCGCCATCCATTTGCGGATGCGGTCCATCGACATGTCTTCGCGCGTGATGATGCCGCGCTCGATCAGGATGCGGCCGACCGGCGTGTACGGATGCCCGTTGTGCGAATCGTAATTGACGCGCAGCAGCGAGCCGTCGGTGAGGCGGATGCGCGCCGAGCCCTGGATCTGGATGAACAGGAGATCGTTCGCGTCCTTCAGATAAGCGATCTCGAGCTTGCTGCGTCGCGAGCGCGCCGTCCTCGATCTGCGCGCGGTCGAAATACGGCACGTACTTGCCGCGCGCGATGCGCCGCACGACGCGACCCGTATTGGGGAAGCTCTCCGCCTTGCGCTTGCGTCCCATATGCACGAGGTCGCGCGGCCGGCCGTAGACCGCCACCTTGAAGTCGTCGGTGAGCGTGCGCGAGCCCTCGACCACCGGCTCGTAGTAGCCGGTGAGAAAGCCGTTCGGATCGTCGACTTTGCCGACGCGGACCGGACTGAAGTGCTCCTCGAAGAACTTGCGTGCACCTTCGGCATTGAGCGCACCGGCGGCGCGCGCCTTGCGGCAGGTGTCGACCAGCGCCGGGTAGACCGGGCGCGTATCGCGCGAGCCCTTCGCGCTGCCGACCACTGCGCGGCAGCTTGCGAGGAACGTCGTGAACGCCGCCGCATGATCGTCGGCGGCCCAGCCGTCGATCTCGCTCCACGCCACCGGCTCGAAGCGCGTGTCGGGAAAGCGGATCGGTCCGGGCGGGTTCGGCTTGCCGGTGAATTCGGCCGCGAGCGGCGGCGGGGCCTTCGGCTTCGCGCGGTGATGCGCGCGGCGCGCCTCGGCATCCTGATCGGCGGCAAGCAGGCAACACAGCACAAGAACCGCGGCGCGTCCGAATTGTCGGGCGTGCCGGAACGGCGCCATCCCGCGTTACTGCCCCGCTTCGGTGGCGACCAGCTTCCAGTTGGGATCGCGCGAGGAGAGATCGCGCGCGAACGTCCACACGTCGGTCACGTCGGTGACCTTGTCGGGACTGCCGTCGATCACGTTGCCGTCCTTGTCGCGCGTCACCGAGACGAGCTGCGACACGAAGCGCACGGTGACCTGCGCGGTGCTGCCCTTCACGTCGGCGTGGGTGATGTCCGCCTTGTCGATCGAGACGAAACGCGTCTCGGCCTTTTCGCCGCGCGTCTCGCGCTCGCGGATCGCCGCCTCGAAGCCGTCATAGACTTCCTTCGAGAGCAGATTCTTCAGGTCGCGCCGGTTGCCCTGCGCATACGCCGTGACGATCATCTCGTAGGCGGCGCGCCCGCCGGTAATGAAATGCGCGGCGTCGAAGGTCGGATCCTGCGCGGCGACGGCGTCGAGCCCGACCGCCGCAGCGGAGCCGGCTTCGGCGATTCCCTTCCAGCGCTCGCCCGGCACCGCATCGGCGGCCGGCGGCGGCGTCACATCCGCGCTGCGCGGCGGCAGCGTCACGACGTTGTCGTTGGTCGAGGTGCGCACGGCGTCGCGCGCCGAATACGGATCGTAGGGCGGGCGCTCGCGTCCGGTACGCTGACCGAGCACGCTGCGCAGCCGCAGGAAAATGAAAACTGCGAGCGCGAGGAATATGATGGTGTAAATGTCGAACGGCATCGCGCTGGCTTTCAGGCTGTCGTCACGGCGAGCGTGGCCCGGCGCCGCATCCCGGCACTGGATGCCCGTTTCGCCGCGACTTATCTAACCACACGACAGGAGACGTTAAAGGGTTACGGATGCCTCGCATCGACACCGCGCATCTGCCTTGCATGTTAGACGATCCGCGGTCGCGCGCCAACAACCCCGGCCCCCGCGTGGTATCCCGATGTCATTGGTGAAATGGGCGATTTTCGGGCTGCTGATGCTGCCCTTTCTGGAAATCGCCGTATTCGTCGCGGTCGCCCTCAAGCTCGGCGTTCTGACGGCGCTGGCGCTCACGTTCCTCACCTCGTTCGCCGGCATGGCGGTGATCCGTTATGCCGGCCGCCACGATGTGGAGCGCGTACGCACGGCCTTCGGGCAGCGCACGGTGAGCCGGGTGGAACTGGACACCCAAGGCTTCCTGAGGGTGCTCGGCGGCTTCCTGCTGGTCGTGCCGGGATTCATCACGGACGCGATCGGGGCGCTGCTGCTGCTTCCCGTCACCCGCCATCTGCTTGGTGCGGCGTTGCGCCGCGCTGTCGCCCGCGCCGAGGGGGCGGCGGCTCCGCCCGGGGTGGTCGATCTGCCGCCGGACCAGTGGCAGCGGGTCGCCGACGAGCGCATCAGCCACAAGCCATCTGCCGGGAAGGACTGAGGAAATCCGCGTCCTTGTGAGGCCGGATGGCCTGTGTTAGCCCAACCGCCGCTCGCGCCGGGACCCTCCCGCGCCCGAAAAGCCGGAGGATCGCTTGATGGCAACGACGAACGGGGGCCCCGCGCCGGAGCAGCCGAACGCGCAGCAGCAGGTGCCGCAGCTTCAAACCCTGACGCAGTACATCAAGGACTTCTCGTTCGAGAATCCGAACGCGCCGCGTTCGCTCCAGCCGCAGCAGCAGCCTCCGAAGATCAACATCCAGATCAACGTCAACGCCAAGCCGGTCGCGGAGAACGATTTCGAGGTCGAGCTGAAGCTCGAAGGGCGCGCCGAGATGCCCAACCTGTTCCTGTTCAGCTTCGACCTGTTGTTCGCCGGCCTGTTCCGCATCCAGAACGTCCCGGCCGAAAGCGTCCAGCTTGTCGTGATGATCGAATGCCCGCGCCTGCTGTTCCCGTTCGCGCGCGAGATCATCGCGACCTCGGTGCGCAACGGCGGCTTCCCGCCGCTGATCCTCGATCCGGTGGATTTCGCCGCGCTCTATCGCCAGCGCATGGCGGAGCTTGCACCGCAGACCGCGCCGCCCGGCGCGTGACGCATCATCCCGAAAAGTGGGTACCGGTTTTCGGGCAAGATGATGCGCCCGTAAGCCGTGTCAGGAGGCCGCGGCCTCGCCGGCGAGATAATCGTTCCAGATCGCTTTTTCGCCGAGCGTCGCAATGAACGCACGGTGTGCGTCGCGCTCGGCCGCCGGGACACGGAACCCGAGCGGCGCCGGCCGCACGCGCATCAGCGCGGTGGCGATGCCCTGGATCATCGTGGTGGCTTCGTCGACGAGGCTCAGGCGCGCCTGACGCTTACCGGTCAGCTCGACATAGACCTCGGCGAGCAGTTCGGCGTCGAGCAGCGCGCCATGCTTGGTGCGGCGCGACGTGTCGATGGAAAAGCGCGCGCACAGATGATCGAGGCTGTTCGGCCCGGCCGGATAGCGCCGCCGCGCCAGCATCAGCGTATCGACCAGGCGATCGCGCTGGAGCAGCAGCTTCTTGCAGCGCTCGAGTTCGGAATTGAGGAAGCCGAGATCGAACATCGCGTTGTGCGCGATGAGCGGCGCATCGGCGAGGAACTCGATCAGCTCCTCGCAGATGTCGGCGAACAGCGGCTTGTCCTTGAGGAATTCCACCGAGAGGCCGTGAACGTTGAAAGCCGCCTCCGGCACGTCGCGCTGCGGATTGAGGTAGCGGTGGAAACTGTTGCCGGTCGGAAAGCCGTTGACGAGCTCGACGCAGCCGATCTCCACCAGCCGATCGCCCTGATAGGGATCGAGGCCTGTCGTCTCGGTGTCGAACACGATTTCGCGCATAGCGCTCTTTAACTGATTCGCCGGCCCGGCAAGGCCGAGACTGCGCGCAGAATGCCATGAATCTGGGCGCGCGCGGAATCGAACGAGCGCGCGCTATCCACGACGAAATGTGCCCGTGCACGCTTTTCGGCGTCCGACATCTGGCGCGCGAGCAGCGCATCGAGTCTTTCGGCGGTCATTCCGGGGCGCGCGAGCACACGCGCGCGCTGAACGTCGGCGGGCGCCGACACCACCACCACCGCATCGACGCGTTTTTCGCCGCCGGTCTCGAACAGCAGCGGAATGTCGAGCACGATCGCGCGCGCGCCACGCGCCTGCTGCGCGGCGATGAAGCGCTCCGACACGGCACGCACCAATGGATGCACGATCGCTTCGAGCTGCTTGATCGCGTCGGGCTTGCCGACAAGCTTGTCGGTGAGCCGGGAGCGATCGATCCGGCCGTCGACCGTGACGCCGGGAAACGCCGCCTCGATCGGTCCGACCGCCTCGCCTTCGTAGAGGCGATGCACCACGGCGTCGGAATCATGCACCGCCACGCCGGCCTCGCGGAAGAATCCGGCCGCGGTCGACTTGCCCATGCCGATCGAGCCGGTGAGGCCGAGAATGAACATCAGGTCTTCGCCCGGATGTCGTCTTCGAGAATCTTGCGCTGCTCCGGCATCACGGTCGGCTTGACGCCGAACCAGTGCGTGAAGCCCGGCACCGCCTGATAGAGCAGCATGCTCAGTCCGTCGACGACGCGATGGCCCGCGGCCTTCGCGCGTTTCAGCAACTCGGTTTCGAGCGGCACATAGACGACGTCATAGACGATCGCGGATTTTTTCAGCGGACCGAGGTCGACAAAATGCGGCGGGTTGCCGGTCATGCCGAGCGAGGTGTTGTTGATCAGGACATCAGCCTCGGCGAGCAGCTTCGGCAGCGTGTCGAATTCGTGCGCGGAAACGCGCGGGCCGAACTCGCTCGCAAGCTGGCGCGCACGCGCGATCGTCCGGTTCGCAATCAAGACCGAATAGCCGCGTTCGAGAAATGCATAGACCGAGGCGCGTGCCGAGCCGCCCGCCCCCATCACCACGACCTTGCCGGGCGATGAATCCCAGCCTGGATGGATCGCGTCGAGGCTGAGCACGAGGCCGAGCCAGTCGGTGTTGCCGCCGACCAGCGTGTCGCCATCGTAATAGACGGTGTTCACCGCGCCGATTTTCTCAGCCGCCGGCTCGCGACGGCCGGCCAGGCGGAACGCGGCTTCCTTGTGCGGCTTGGTGATGTTGCCACCGACGAAGCCGTTGGCCTTCAGGTTGGGGAAGAAGGTTTCGAATTCCTCCGGCGTCTTGTCCGCGTACTCGTATGACCCTTCAAGGCCAAGCGTGCGCAGCCAGTAGCCGTGCAGCATCGGCGAGCGCGAATGCGCAACCGGGTGACCCATGACGCAGGCGCGGCGTTTCATGCGGCGAGCACTCCCTCACGGCGCAGGTGTTCGAGCAAGGGCAGCAACGGCAGGCCGAGGATCGTGAAGTGGTCGCCCTCGATTTTCTCGAACAGGTGAATGCCCGCTCCTTCAAGCTGGTACGCGCCAACGCTGGCCGTCACGTTGGCGCCGGCGGCATCGAGATAAGCATCGAGAAAGGCCTCGGAAAACCGCCGCATGGTGAGCCGCGCAACGGTCGCTTCGGCGAACGTGACAGCGCCGTTCCGGCACACCGCCACGGCGGAATGCAACTCATGTGTCGCACCACGCAGCACCATGAGCTGCTCGCGCGCGGCCTTGCGGTCAGCCGGCTTGGAAAAGCGCCGCTCGCCGAGCGCCAAAGTCTGGTCGCAGCCAACCACGATGCCGCTTTCCGACATCGCCGCGACGGTGCGGGCCTTTTCGCGTGCGAGCGTCAGCGCGACATCGCGCGGATGACCCGATGCGACCTGCTGTTCGATCGCGCGTTCATCGAGATGCGCGGGGCGCGCTTCCACCGGAATGCCGGCGGCTTCGAGCAGCGCACGGCGCACCTTGCTCTGCGAAGCAAGGATCAGGGGTTCTTTCGGTAGCCAGAGAGGCATCAGAGTTTGGTCCGCGAGCGCAACAAACTCCGCTCATTCCCGCGCAAGCGGGAATCCAGAACCACGAACTCTGGAAAGAACTGGGTCCCCGCTTTCGTGGGGACGAACGGAAAGAAAGGACGCTGCACAATCATCATGTGACGTTTCAGGACGCGGCCTGCCGCCGCCGATCCGCCAGCAGTGCCATCACGGCAGCGGCGGTTTCCTCGATCGAGCGGCGCGTCACGTCGATGACCGGCCAGTTGTGCTTGGCGCAGAGCTTGCGCGAGAACGCGATTTCTTCCGCGACCGCCTGGCGATCCACGTAGAGATCGTCGTCGCGATGCGCGTTGAGGCCGAGCAGGCGATTCTGCCGGATCTGCACAATGCGCTCGGGGCTCGCGGTCAGGCCCACGACCAGCGGCGTCGTGAGTCGCTCGAGATTCGACGGCACCGGCATGTTCGGCACCAGCGGAACGTTCGCGGTCTTGACGCCGCGATTTGCCAGATAGATCGAGGTCGGCGTCTTCGAGGTGCGCGAAACGCCGGTCAGCACCACGTCGGCGTGTTCGAGATCCTCGGTGTGCTGTCCGTCATCATGCAGCATGGTGAAATTGAGCGCGTCGATGCGCTTGAAATATTCGGCGTTGAGCACGTGCTGGGCGCCGGCACGCTTGTTCGATTCCGCGCCGAGATAAGACTGGAACATCGCCAGCACCGGATCGAGGATCGACAGGCATGGCAGGCTGAATTCGCGGCACTTCGTCTCCAGCCGCTGGGTCAGTGTGCTTTCAAGCAGCGTATAGAGCACGATGCCGGGCGCCGCCTCGATCTCGGCGATCACACGGTCGAGCTGCTTTTCGGTGCGCACCAGCGGATAGATGTGCTCGATCGGCGCAACATTCGCGTATTGCGCGGCCGCGGCGCGCGCAACCGTGATCAGAGTCTCGCCGGTCGCATCCGAAACGAGATGGAGATGAAAGAAGTTGCCGACGCGGTGTGGCATTGCCCGATAGACTGTGGACCGTTGGGGAGAAGGCCATGCCTGACAGGTGAGTGCAAGCGCACCAACCCGAGGGCGACGGGACAAGTCGGCCGGTCGTCCACACCGCCACCAAATACCGACGTGTGAGTGGGGTGCGCGGTGGACAGGCTGTACGGCGTTACAGGGAGTGGATAACCCGGTGGGCAATTCCGGAAACCGTGAGTGGAATCAAATTCCTGCCGCGTCGAATTGATGCGCGCCGAACAACGGGGATCGGAACTGGATGAGGACGCCGACTCTGAATAGAGGGCGACCTCGACTTATGAGTCTAATCAACGGTCAAACAGACTCAAACAAGAATCAGATTCTTGGATTAGGTTTGGAAGGCATGGGATGACGTAAGGCCTGTGCAGACACGCGCGAGAAGCCAGCCGGATGTCCGTAGTTCAACATTTTCCGAGTTCGATTGTTCCGATGGATCGGGCCTGAACGATGAGCGTCGGCACATTCATCCAGCGCTGGTTTCGGGCCGAGATGGCGATCGGCATCACCTTGGCGCTGCTGGGTCGTGCTGCTGCTGTGGAATCCGTCCGGGCTCCATCTGTGGCTCAAGGCGATGCACATCATCGCGGTGATCGCCTGGATGGCCGGCATGCTCTATCTGCCGCGGCTGTTCGTCTATCACTGCGACGCGGAAGTCGGCTCGAAGCAGTCCGAGACCTTCAAGACGATGGAGCGGAGGCTCCTGCGCGCGATCATCAACCCCGCGATGGTGGCGACCTGGGTGCTCGGCCTCTGGCTCGCCTGGGAGGGCGGATTCTTCAAATCCGGCTGGCTGCACGGAAAGCTGGCGCTGGTGATCGCCATGTCCGCCCTGCATGGGCAGATGACCCGCTGGACCCGCGAGTTCGCCGAGGACCGGAACACCCGCTCGCAGAAGTTTTATCGGATCGTCAATGAGATTCCGGCCGTGCTGATGATCGGGATTGTGATCCTTGTAGTCGTTAAGCCATTCTGATTGCTTCAGAATTAAGATAAAACGATCCATTGTTCATGCCGCACGGTCAAAACGAGACCGCTCTTGCGTTCGTCGCAGTGTTTTCATATTTTCCGAGCACTCTCCTGAAACGCAGGCGGATGCAGTCGAGTTTCCGGTTTTTCAAAAACCGGACACCGCATCAGGCCAGAGGACTCTTCCTCCCCGAGACCTGCGGCTTCCCTCCCTCCCCTCTCCCGGCGTTGCCTTTTTTCAAACAGCCCGCCGGACGACTCTTAGGATTACCCCGCATGCGGGAAATGAAACTCCAGGACCTCAAGTCCAAAACCCCCACCGAACTGCTGGCCTTTGCCGAGGAGCACGCGGTCGAGAACGCCTCGACCATGCGCAAGCAGGAACAGATGTTCGCGATCCTCAAGCAGCTCGCGGCGAAAGAAGTCGACATCATCGGCGAAGGCGTGGTCGAAGTGCTGCCCGATGGCTTCGGCTTCCTGCGCGCGCCGGAAGCGAATTACCTGCCGGGACCCGACGACATCTACGTCTCGCCTTCGCAGATCCGCCGCTTCGGCCTGCGCACCGGCGACACCGTCGAAGGCGAAATCCGCTCGCCGAAGGAAGGCGAGCGCTACTTCGCGCTGCTCAAGGTCAACACGATCAATTTCGAGGACCCCGAGAAGGCGCGCCACAAGGTCAACTTCGACAACCTGACGCCGCTCTATCCGGATGAGCGTATCCGGATGGAATACGAGGACCCGACCAAGAAGGACCTCTCGGCGCGCGTCATCGACATCGTGGCGCCGATCGGCAAAGGCCAGCGCGCGTTGATCGTCTCGCCGCCGCGCACCGGCAAGACCGTGCTGCTGCAAAACATCGCACACTCGATCACCGCCAATCACCCGGAATGCTTCCTGATCGTGCTGCTGATCGACGAGCGGCCCGAGGAAGTCACCGACATGCAGCGCTCCGTGAAGGGCGAGGTCATCTCCTCGACCTTCGACGAGCCGGCCTCGCGCCACGTTCAGGTCGCCGAGATGGTGATCGAGAAGGCGAAGCGCC
Source organism: uncultured Alphaproteobacteria bacterium (assembly GCA_963828625.1). Taxonomy (GTDB): domain Bacteria; phylum Pseudomonadota; class Alphaproteobacteria; order Rhizobiales; family Xanthobacteraceae; genus PALSA-894. Next base: position 397,813 of record CAWHEX010000002.1, read on the forward strand.
TGGTCGAACACGGCCGCGACGTCGTGATCCTGCTCGAACTCGATCACGCGCCTCGGCCGCGCCTACAACACCGTGGTGCCGTCATCCGGCAAGGTGCTGACCGGCGGTGTCGACGCGAACGCACTGCAACGCCCGAAGCGCTTCTTCGGCGCGGCGCGCAACATCGAGGAAGGCGGCTCGCTCACCATCATCGCGACCGCGCTGATCGATACCGGCTCGCGCATGGACGAAGTGATTTTCGAAGAGTTCAAGGGCACCGGCAACTCCGAACTCATCCTCGACCGCAAGGTGGCCGACAAGCGCACCTTCCCGGCGATCGACATCACGCGCTCCGGCACGCGCAAGGAAGAACTGCTCACCGATGCGCAGCAGCTCAAGAAGATGTACATCCTGCGCCGCATCCTCAATCCGATGGGCACGATGGATGCGATCGACTTCCTGCTCGACAAGCTGCGCAGCACGAAGACCAACGGCGAGTTCTTCGACTCGATGAACGCTTAAGGGCGCAGCCGGGATTCCCGTTCGTCCCCGCGAAAGCGGTATGCGGATGAAATGACTACAGCCCGTGTTGAACCGACGTTTCGCAGCGATCCTCACGCTCGCCGCATGGCCCGCCATCGCGCAAGCCAACGACGCGAGCCCGCCGGGCTGGCGCATCGTTGAAAGCGCGAACGGCGGGCGCTTTGCGCGATGCGTCGCGCAGACCGCGGGCCCCGCCGGCGACTTGCGGATTGCGAGGATCAGTCATCGCGACTGGACCATCTCGGTTCCGGCCGGCGGACAGCGCGGCAAGGTCCGCGCTTTCGTGGGTACCGAGCATTTCACCTTGAGGGCCGATGGCAAGCGCGCCTGGTGGGTCGTTTCGAATCCACCATACTATGGTGCGCCGGGCGATGAGCCTGAGACGATCGGCGTGAGCATCGGCGGAAAGAAAACGATGGAATGGAAACTGCGCGGTGTTCAGGCGGCCGTGAAGGCGGTCGAGCAGTGCACTGCCGGAAGCGCGAAGTAATCGTGTTGGGTGACAGCCTTGGGCACCATCCGCATTGCTGAAGCCCGCTGGCCGCAGGATCGCGCCACTGTCGAGGCGCTGTTCCGCGAGTACGTTTCATCGCTCGCCGAAGACATCAGCTTCCAGAACGTCGACGACGAACTTGGCGGCCTGCCGGGCAAATACGCGCGGCCTGCCGGCGTCGTGCTGATCGCATGGGACGGCGATAAAGCCGCCGGCGCGGTCGCATACCGCATGGTCGAGCCCGGCGTCTGCGAGATGAAGCGCCTCTACGTGCGCCCTGCGTTTCGCGGGCGCGACCTCGGCCGCGAGCTTGCCAACGAGCTGATCGAGGATGCGCGCGAACGCGGCTATCGCACGATGCTGCTCGACACGCTCGCCTCGATGAATTCCGCCCGCGCGCTCTATCGCGATCTGGGCTTCGCGCCGGTCGCGCCCTACTACGACAATCCGCTGCCCGGCGTGATGTACATGGCGCTGGAGCTGAACGACGGATGATCCCCGAAAAGTGTGAAGCGGTTTTCGGCAAGGATCAACGCAAAAGCTACTTGTAGAGCCGGACGTTCTTCACGCGCGACGACAGCGCGAGCTGGTCCTGGCATGTCGCGGGATCGCCCGGCGCACACGCGGTCACCTCGTTGACCAGCACCTTGCCGAGCTGCGCGCAGTCGCCCTCGGTGACGAAAGCCTTCACGACGGTCTTGGCGGCGCGCACGGGCGCCATGTCGACGACGATGCGCCGGTAGACCGCGCCCTCGCCGTTGAACAGCGCGAGGTCGAGCTTGAGGCTCTCGACCGTGGCCTTGCCCTTGTTCTCGATCACGAAGGTCATGCGGCAACGGTTCTCGGAATTCTCAAGCGCGTTGAGCTCGACCTGCACGGCCTCCTGCGCGAGCGCGGGCGTGGCGAGCGACAGGGCAATCAGGGCAGCAAGCCGAAGGCGCATGGTGTTCCTCCCGTTTCGGTCAGTTTCCGCGATCACGGCGGAGCGCACAACGCCTCTAGTTTTGAATGACTACGAACTCGCGCCACCCATCTGGCGTACCGCCTCGGCGAGCGCGCCCGGCTCGATCACCGGCAGCGAGCATCGCTCGCCCACGCACACGAACGCCGCGCCATCGGGCGCCGCCGCGATCTTCTCGCGCGCCGGATGCGCGGCCGGTAGCGCGTCGGCGTCCGGCGCGCGCAGCACGATGCGCGACAGGAACGGAAGCCGCAGCGCCGCGGCCGCCAGCGCATCGGCGCGTTCGCCCGAACCGGTGATGACAATCTCGGCGCCGCGCAAACGCAGGTCGAGCGCATTGAGCACGGAGGCGTGGCCGACGAGGTGCTCGCCCGCCGCGCCGAGCACGCCCTCGATCAGCCGGTCGGCCTTTGCGCGCCACGCATCGTCGCCGGCCAGCACCGCGAGCCGCACCAGGTTCTGCGCCGCGACGCCGTTGGGATTGGGAACCGCGTCGTCGTAGGTCGCGCCAGGACGCACCACGAGGCCCTCGGCATCGTCCGCGGTGAAGAAGTAGCCCCCGTTGTCGGGATTGGCGTAATGGCGGTCGAGGGCGCCCTGCCAGGCGAGCGCCTGCGCGAGGTAGCCGCGCTCGCCGGTCGCCTCGTGCAGCGCCAGCGCCGCCCGGATCATGCAGGCGAAATCCGAGGCAAGGCCGGGGAACAGCAGCCGCCCTGCCCGCCACGAATGGCCGAGCCGGTCGCCGCGGGTCATTTGCGCGGAAATGAAGCCGAAGGCCCGGCGGGCCATGTCGATCCAGGCGCCCTCCCCGAGCAGCGCGCCCGCATTGGCGAGCGCCGCGATCATCAGCCCGTTCCAGTCGGCCAGTGCCTTGTCGTCCAGATCCGGGCCTTATGCGTTTCTCACGTTCTTTCAATAACTTACCGCGCAACATGGATAGCCGGGCCGCGTTCTGCTGCATCGCAGCATGACTCTCCATGTTGCGCGGTAAGTCCTTGAGTCGATTCAGGATGTTATGACCCTCGAAGTTTCCCCCGGCGGTCACGTCGTATTGCGCAGCAAAGAACGCCGCATCCTCGGCGCCGAGCACGTTTTCGACCTCGGCGAGCGACCAGACGTAGAACTTCCCCTCCTCGCCCTCCGAATCGGCGTCGAGCGACGCCGAGAACGCGCCCTCCGCGGTGGTCATCTCGCGGGAAAGCCACGCGACCGTCTCGGCGGCGCGCTCGCGGAACAGCGGCACGCCGGTCATCGCGTGCGCCATCGCGAGCAGTTCCAGGAGCTGCGCGTTGTCGTAGAGCATCTTCTCGAAGTGCGGCACGAGCCAGCGCTCGTCGACCGAGTAGCGCGCAAAGCCGCCGCCGAGGTGATCGTAGATCCCGCCCTCGCTGATGCGCTCGAGCGTCAGCAGCACGCGCGAGAAAAACGCCGGCGCCGCGGTGCGCGACTCGCTCTCCTCGCGCGGTGCGCGCTCGCCCGCGCGCCACAGCAGCTCGAACAGCGCGCATTGCGGAAACTTCGGCGCGCCGCGCAGGCCGCCATGCGTGGTGTCGATCGCGCGCGCGACGCCGTTCGCCACCTGGTCGAGGTCGCGCAGCCCGACCGTGACCTTGCCGGCCGGCCGCGCCTTCTCGGAGAGCCGCGCCATCAGGGCGTCGCGGTTCTTGCCGATGCGCTCGGGCTCCTCGCGGAACATCCGCGCGACTTCGTTCAGCACATCCACGAAAGCCGCGCGGCCGAAGCGCGACTCCTTGGGAAAATACGTGCCGCCCCACACCGGCTCGCCCGCCGAGTTGAGAAACATCGTGAGCGGCCAGCCGCCCTGCTCGCCCAGCATGTGCAGCGCGTTCATGTAGATCTGGTCGATGTCGGGCCGCTCCTCGCGATCGACCTTGATGTTGACGAACAGGTCGTTCATCACGCGCGCGGTCGGCTCGTCCTCGAAACTCTCGTGCGCCATCACGTGGCACCAGTGGCACGCCGCATAGCCGACCGAGAGCAGGATCGGCTTGTTGCTCTCCTTCGCGTGCGCGAGCGCCTCCGGGCCCCACGCCCACCAGTCGACCGGATTGTGCTGGTGCTGGAGCAGATAGGGCGAGGTCTCGCGCGCGAGACGATTGGTGTGTGATGTGTTCGGTGCGGACATTGCGGGACCGTAGCATATCGCGACCATTCGGCGCGTGCCGAAGCATACATGCCGTGTTCCGCGCTAGCGTACTGGCTGCACAGCACGCGAGGCGACCATGATCAATCGAATCCGCGTCGAACCGATCTCGAGCTATCTGGAGCGTTACCGAAAGGCGCAGGCGTTTCCCGTGACGGTCGCGAACGGGTTCGTCTACCTCTCGGGCCTGCCGCCGTTCGATCCGCAGACCGGCGAAGTCGCGCGCGCGCCGTTCGAGCGGCAAGCCGAGCTTGTGCTGGATCAGATGAAGCTCTGCCTGGAGGCGGCCGGTTCGTCGCTCCGCCACGTCCTCAAGTGCAATGTCTATTGCACGCCCGATCCGTCGCACTTCGCGAAATTCAACGCGGTTTACGACCGCTACTTCACGAGCGAAAATCCGTCGCGGATTTTCATGCACGTGCCGTCCTGGCCCGGGCCGTTCGACGTCGAGATCGATTGCGTGGCGGTGCTGAAGTCCGCCTGAGCGATCAGCGCCGGTCGAAATACGCGGCGATGCGTGGAACCAGCAACACGACGGCGAGCGCCGCGACGAGCCACATCGCGAACAGCACGAGATAGCGCGAGACGAGCGCGGCCGGCGGCAATGTCAGCATCGCGTGCGAGAACGCCCAGTTGAACGGGATCACCAGCGCGGGCCCGACGAACACGGTGTCGCGGATCGCCAGCAGCGTGTGCGACGCGCCGGTGTGCTCGGCGTCGTCCATCAGTGTCGCGACCGCGAAGAATCCCGGAAGCGGCAGCGCGCTCGCCATGCCGACCCATTTCTCGTCGAGCGCGCCGCGCGCGGCAAAGAACAGGCACGCATAGGCGAGAATGAAAAACGCGATCCGCCCGGCGCCGATGCGGTTGCCCCAGAATGCCGTAAAGCCGCGCCACAACGAAGACGACGCCCCTGCCCGCTCCGCCGCCGCGTTCCTGGTCCAGCAGAGAAACACGAACAGGATCGCGAACGCCGCCCCGACTGCGAGCAAGACACCCGCGCCCGGAATCGCTGCGCGAAAATCCGTGACGAGATACGCGCCTGCGAACCACGCGATCGACCACACGATCACACGGGTGAACAGTCGCGCGGTGCGCGGTAGCGCGCTCACGGGCGGCAGCGCGCCGGGAAACGAGATCACCAGCGCGAACAGCACGCAGTTGAAGATCACCAGCGGATAGATCGCATCCGCCACCACGACTGGCTGCGGGCTCGCGATGATGGCGATGCCGTTGAGAATCGGAAACGTGAGCAGCACGCCCGCGATGCGCCGGCTGACCGTGCCCGCATACGCGATGACGAGAAAGACCGCGAGCGCGAGCGGGAGCTTGAGCAGAAAGAGGAGAAGCAGGTCGGTCATTGCGAGTGGGCGGCGCGCCGGTTACGGCTTGCGTCCCCTCCCCGCCATCGCGGTAGCGGCATAGCTGATGCTGCCGTCCGCGGCGGTCGGCAAAGTCTTGCGCATGTGATCGCGCAGCCGCGCACGCTGGTCGTCGCTGAGCTTCGCGACAGTCTTGCCCGGCGGCGAGAACGCCAGCGTTTGAATCTCCCAATATTCGTCGAAGTCGCGGAAGCTTTGCGTCACTTCGATTTCGATTGCCTCGACGTCGACAAATCCCGCGGCCGTAAGCGAGGCCGTCAGCCCCTCGCGCGAACCTTCGGGAACGACCGGCGAGCGCAGCGCCTCGCCTCCGACCGACTCGGCGCCGCGCAGCATCGGCATGTATGGCGCGAAGTCCTGGCTGGCGTCGCGCTTCCAGGTGTAGCCGCCGACCAATCCGCCGGGACTTAACACGCGATGCATTTCGGCGAAGGCCTTCGCGCGATCCGGAATGAAATGGAAGACAAGCGCCGACGCCACGACATCGAACGCGTCGCCGTCGAACGGCAGCGCCATCGAGTCCGCAACTTCGAACGTTCGTCCGGGCAGCAGCTTGCGCACATAGTCGATCTGCGCGGGCGACGGATCGATGCCGGTGAGCGACTGCGGCGCGCAATGGCGCAGGATCAATTCGCTGAACGCGCCGGTGCCGCATCCGACATCGAGCCAGCGCGCATCCTTCGGCGGCGCGAGCCAGCCAAGAAATTTCTCGCCAATCGCGCGGCTCCAGCGCCCCATGAAGCGCTCGTAGTCATCGGCTGCGTCGAAGACGATTTTTGTTTCGGCCATGTGTACTGCCTTGTCGCTGGCCCCGCGCCGATCCGAACAGACGTTTCGTTCGCGTTCAAGGCCATGCGCACTTGACCCGGCCGCATCCTGACGATTGCTTGGGCCGCGATGTCCGATCCTGTGCGCGACACCATCTTCGCTCTCTCGTCCGGCCGGCCGCCGGCCGCGATCGCGGTCGTGCGCGTCAGTGGGCCCGCCGCCGGAACCGCGCTTGCGGCGCTGTGCAAGATGCCGGAGCCGCGCCGTGCCGCGTTGCGCCGCGTGCGCGATCCGGCGAGCGGCGCGCTGCTCGACGAGGCGCTGGCGCTCTGGTTTCCCGGGCCGAACACCGAGACCGGCGAGGATATGGCCGAGCTGCATCTGCACGGGGGCAGGGCGGTGGTCGCCGCCGTGCTGGCGGCGCTTGGCCGCGTGCCCGGCCTGCGGCCCGCCGAGGCCGGGGAGTTCACGCGGCGCGCATTCGAGAACGGGCGGATCGATCTGACCGCGCGTCGAGGGGCTGGCGGATCTGGTGTTTGCCGAGACCGAGGCACAGCGCGCGCAGGCGATGCGGCAGTTCTCCGGCGCGCTCGGGGGCAGGGCGGATGGCTGGCGCACACGGCTGATCGAGGCGCTGGCGCTGATCGAGGCGCGCATCGATTTTTCCGACCAGGACGTGCCCGGGGACCTCACCGGGCCGGCGCTTCATGTTGCGCGGGAAGTCTTTGAGGATATTCAGAAAACCCTCTCGGACGCGCATCGCGGCGAGCGGCTGCGGGAGGGGCTGGTTGTTGCGATCGCGGGGCCGCCGAACGCCGGGAAGTCGAGCCTCCTGAATCGCCTGGCGCGGCGCGAGGCCGCGATCGTGTCGCCCTATGCAGGAACGACGCGCGACGTCATCGAGGTGCACCTCGATCTCGGCGGCTATCCGGTGACGCTGCTCGATACCGCCGGCGTGCGCGAAAGCGACGACCCGGTGGAGCAGGAGGGCGTGCGGCGCGCGAAGGCGAGGGCGGAGGCGGCCGATCTGGTGCTGTGGGTGGTCGAGGCGGGCGAGGGTAGGGGCGTTCAAAGAGATGAACTAAAGAACGAGTGGATGATTCATAACAAGGTCGATCTGAGCTTCGGGCGCGAAACAACCTGCGATTCGGCCGCATATTTATGAAATCTCTGCGTTAACCGGGCAGGGGGTCGATCGGCTGGTGACCGATTTGTCGGATTTCGCCCGTGACGCCTTGGGGGCCGGGGAACCCGCGCTGGTGACCCGCGAGCGCCACCGCGCGGCGTTGCAGGAAACCCTGGACGCGCTTGGCCGTGCGATCGCCGTCGGAGCTTCGGGCCAGGAAGAGCTGATCGCCGAGGAGCTTCGGCTGGCGGCGCGGGGATTGGGCCGGCTCACCGGCCGGGTCGACGTCGAGGACATTCTGGACGTCATTTTCCGCGATTTTTGTATCGGGAAATAAGACGGCCGGCGGAACTTTGGGCCCGGAGTCGCGCGGGACCGAAATGTTTCACGTGAAACATTCCGATTCGCCGCCGTGACGATCAGGGCGTTCAGCCGGCGCTTGTTGGGACACGCCGCTGGAGTAAAAGCTGCGCCCGTGAGCGAAATTTCCTTCGATGTCATCGTGATCGGCGGCGGCCACGCCGGCTGCGAAGCCGCGGCCGCGGCTGCGCGGATGGGCGCCAGGACGGCGCTCGTGACGCATCGGTTCGCCACCATCGGGGCGATGTCCTGCAATCCGGCGATCGGCGGGCTCGGGAAGGGCCATCTGGTCCGCGAAATCGACGCGTTGGACGGCCTGATGGGCCGCGCGGCCGACCAGGGCGGCATCCAGTTCCGGGTCCTGAACCGCCGCAAGGGTCCGGCGGTGCGCGGTCCGCGCGCGCAGGCCGACCGCAAGCTTTACGCGCAGGCGATGCAGCGCGCGATTCGCGAGACGGCGAATCTCACCGTGCTGGAGGCCGAAGTCGACGATCTGCTGATCGTGGACGGGGCGGTGAGGGGCGTCCGCCTCGCCGATGGCCGCGAAATCACATGCGGCGCCGCCGTGCTGACAACCGGCACGTTCCTGCGCGGATTGATCCATATCGGCGAAACGCAGACGCCGGCCGGCCGGGTCGGGGAGGCGCCGGCGGTCGGACTTTCCCTGACTCTGGAACGGCTTGGCTTTGCGCTCGGCCGGCTCAAGACCGGGACGCCGCCGCGGCTCGACGGCGCCACGATCGACTGGGCGGCGGTCGAAATGCAGCCCGGTGACGAGCCGCCCGAGCCGTTCTCGGCGCTGACGGACCGAATCACGACGCCGCAGATCCAGTGCGGCATCACCCGCACCACGGCCGTGACGCACGACATCATCCGGGCGAACGTCCACCGTTCGCCGATGTACTCCGGCCAGATCGCGAGCCGCGGCCCGCGCTATTGCCCCTCGATCGAGGACAAGATCGTGCGCTTCGGCGAGCGCGACGGGCACCAGATTTTCCTCGAGCCGGAAGGGCTCGACGACACCACGGTCTATCCGAACGGAATCTCGACCTCGCTGCCCGAAGACGTACAGCGCGCACTCGTCGCGACGATTCCCGGACTGGAGAACGCGCGTCTCGTGCGTCCCGGATACGCGATCGAATACGATCACGTCGATCCGCGCGAGCTCACCGCGACGCTCGAGACGAAGCGCTGCGCCGGGCTGTTCCTGGCCGGGCAGATCAACGGCACCACCGGCTACGAAGAGGCTGCGGCGCAAGGGACTTCTGGCGGGTCTCAACGCGGCCGCGCGGGCAGGGGGTGGCGACGAGATCGTGCTCGACCGCGCCGAGGGATACATCGGCGTGATGATCGACGATCTCGTGACGCGCGGTGTCACCGAGCCGTACCGCATGTTCACCTCGCGCGCCGAATACCGGCTCACGCTGCGCGCCGACAACGCGGACCAGCGGCTCACCGAAAAGGGCATCACGATCGGCTGCGTGGGCGCGCAAAGGGCAGGGGCGTTCCGCGAGAAGATGACCGCGCTGAACGCCGCGCGGCACCTGACGCAATCGCTGTCGGTCACGCCGACCGAAGCGGACCGGCACGGGCTCGCGCTGAAAAAGGACGGCCAGCGGCGCAGCGCGATGGACATCCTGTCGTATCCGAATCTCGGCATGGCCGACGCGATCCGCATCTGGCCGCAGCTCGCCGCGGTCGCGCCGGCGATCGCGCAGCAGATCGAAATCGACGCCAAGTATGCGGTCTATCTCGACCGTCAGGCCGCCGACGTGGCGGCGTTCCGGCGCGACGAAAGCCTTGAACTGCCTGACTCTTTCGACTACGCGGCGATGACGGCGCTGTCGAACGAGGTGCGCCAGAAGCTGCAATCAATTCGGCCCCGAACCATTGGCCAAGCGGGGCGGATCGACGGCATGACACCGGCGGCGCTCACGCTTCTGGCCGCGCATGTCCGGCGGAAATCGCGGCATGGCCTCGCCAGATCCAAAACAGCTTAGCGGCGCGCTGGCGCGGGACCGCGCGAGGGCTGCGGCGCTCGCCGAAAATGTTTCACGTGAAACATGGGCGCGGCTCGAGCAATTCGCCGAGCTGCTCCTGAGGTGGCAGGCCTCGACGAACCTCGTCGCCGCCTCGACCCTCCCTCACCTCTGGACGCGGCACATCGCCGATTCGCTCCAGCTCCTGCCCCTCGCCCCGAAGGCCAAGACCTGGGTGGACCTCGGGGCCGGTGCCGGATTTCCGGGGCTTGTGATCGCGTGTGCGCTCGCGGAAACCCCGGACGCGGAGGTTCACTTGGTCGAGAGCAACCAGAAGAAGGCGAGCTTCCTGCGCGAGGCCGTGCGCACCCTTTCGCTGCCGGCCATTGTGCACGCCCGGCGAATCGAGGACTTTGCGGCGGAGCACGCAAAAGCCGGTGGACGTCGTCACGGCCCGCGCGCTGGCGCCACTCGACCGCCTCATCGGCTACGCAATTCCGTTGTTGAAAACCGGTGTGGTGGGTCTGTTTCCAAAGGGACAAGATGTAGAGGCTGAATTGACCCAAGCCTCTAAATCTTGGAAGATCGACGCCGATCTGATCCCGAGCAAAACCGACCCGCACGGCCGGATTGTCCTGATCCGCCATGTTGCGATGCGGTAAATGATTGTATTTGCTCGTATAATAGGCCATGAGGCCACAATGACCGATATCCCGAACGCCACCCTGGAAACCGAGGCCGTCCAAGAGGCCGAGGCGACCAAGGAAATCGAGGCACCCCAGCAGGTTGAGGCGCCGCCAGCAGGCGACGTCATCGCGGAATTTGTGGCTGCCGAAGAGACGGAAATCGACGGTCGCCGCAAGAGCCCGAGGCGACGCCGGCGATCGAGCCCGCCCCGGAGATCGAGGCCGCCGCCGACACCGGCCCGATCCTGGCCCGCGCCTCGACCGTCCCTGTTCGCCCGCGCGTGCTCGCCCTCGCGAACCAGAAGGGCGGCGTCGGCAAGACCACCACGGCGATCAACCTCGGCACCGCGCTCGCGGCGATCGGCGAGAACGTGCTGATCGTCGACCTCGATCCGCAGGGCAACGCCTCGACCGGGCTTGGCATCGATCGCAAGAGCCGGCGCCGCTCGACCTACGATGTGCTCACGCGCGAAGCGAACCTGCGCGAATCGATTCAGGAAACCGCGGTGCCGCGGCTGCACATCGTGCCGTCGACGATGGATCTCTCGGGCTTCGAACTGGAAATCGCGCAGGAGCGCGATCGCGCGTTCCGGCTGCGCGATGCGCTCGCCACGCTCAACACGTCGGAGGGCGAGCAGTACACCTACGTGCTGGTGGATTGCCCGCCGTCACTCAATCTCGTCACCGTCAACGCGATGGCGGCCGCGAACGCGATCCTCGTGCCGCTGCAATGCGAGTTCTTCGCGCTCGAAGGTCTGTCGCAATTGCTGAAGACGGTCGAGCAGGTGAAGACCTCGCTCAATCCGGGGCTGACGATCCACGGCATCGTGCTGACGATGTACGACGCGCGCAACAATCTCGCCGGCCAGGTCGTCGCCGACGTGCGCAGCTTCATGGGCGAAAAAGTTTATCAGACGATGATCCCGCGCAACGTGCGCGTCTCGGAAGCGCCGTCGTACGGCAAGCCGGTGCTGCTCTACGATCTCAAGTGCGTCGGCAGCCAGGCGTATCTGCGCCTCGCGTCCGAAATCATTCAGCGCGAACGTACGCTGCGCGCCGCGTAATGCGCCGCGCAAGATAAAACCGAAGAAGAAACGGAGCGGGATATGAAGGAGGCGGCAATGGCACACGACGAACGATCGCGACTGGGCCGTGGGCTCGCCGCGCTGATCGGCGACGTCGGCGATGAAGCCGCGGTGATCGAGCGTCACAGCAACCAGCGCCGCGTGCCGATCGAATTCATCAAGGCGAATCCGCGCAATCCGCGCCGCACGTTCGCCGACGCCGAGCTCGACGAGCTTGCGGCGTCGATCCGCGAGCGCGGCATCATTCAGCCGATTCTGGTGCGCAGCGTTCGCGGCGCGATGGACAACTACGAGATCGTCGCGGGCGAGCGGCGCTGGCGCGCGGCGCAACGCGCATCCGTGCATGACGTGCCGGTCATCGTGCTCGAGGTGAACGATCGCGAGGCGCTCGAGATCGCGATCATCGAGAACGTGCAGCGCTCCGATCTCAACGCGCTCGAAGAGGCGATGGGTTATCAGTCGCTGATGGCCGAGTTCGATCACACGCAGGACGACGTCGCGAAGATCGTCGGCAAGAGCCGCTCGCATGTGGCGAACACACTGCGCCTGCTGAAACTATCCGAACCCGTGAAGGCCTATGTCAGCTCGGGCCAGCTCAGCGCCGGCCATGCGCGTCTGCTCGTCGGCCAACCGAACGCCGAGGAGTTCGCGCAGCAGATCGTGTCGCAAGGACTCAACGTCCGTCAGGTCGAGCAGATGGCGCGCCGCGACGGCAAGAAACAAGTGCGCGAGCTGCGCAAGACCGGCCGCATCGGTCCCGATCCCGACGCGGCCGCGCTGGAGAAGCGCCTCACCGATGCGCTCGGCCTCACCGTGCGCATCATGCATCGGGTCGACGGCGAAGGCGTGCTCTCGATCCGCTACCGCACGCTCGAACAGCTCGACGACATCACGCGGCGGCTCGAAACCGGACAGCAGGTCGTCGGGACCGGCAAGCCGAGCCCGCTGCAATTGGAAGCGCGCCGCGAGGAAGCCGAAGAGCGCGCACGCGAAGAGGCGAGCAAGGGCCACGGATTCGCAGCGTTTAGCCGTAATTTTTTTGCCGCGAGCTTTATCTCCGTCATGGCCGGGCTTGTCCCGGCCATCCCGCTTAGGCGAGCACAGAGCTACGACGCGATCTCATCGTACAAATCTCGCCACGTCGGATTGCTTCGGTAACGAGCCGCGTCTTCACGCGCGTGGCCAGTGCTTCATGTTTTTCTCGCGCTGGATTGCATCACGAGCCGATGAGAACACCTCGAAATAGACAAGCTGATGAATGTGGTAGCGCTTCGTGTGCCCTGCGACGAAGTCATTGCGATGTTCATAAACGCGGCGAACAAGATCGCTGGTGACGCCGACATAGATCGCGCCGCCGGGTCTACTTGCAAGAATATACAGATAGAATTGCCGCACCCGCGGAGCATGACTAAGCGGGATGGCCGGGACAAGGCCGGCCATGACGGATGAGAGAGCGAACAGCGCGGCGTTGCACGCTGCACGCCCTATTCGAGCTCTAGGCTCTCGCCCCCCTCTTGCAATCAACATCAGCGCGCGGTGCGCGATCGTCTCGGCCAGCGCGGACTGAACGCGGGCGTCGAGCGAGGCTTCGGCGAGCATCGTCATCGCGCGCGCAAGCCGGTCGGTGGTCCAGGTCTTCAGCGCGGATTCGACCAGCGGCTTGCGGCGGAAATGAATCTGCGGCTGCGCCTGCTCGACGGTCGAACTCGCCGATGCGCCGCCGTCGACGCCGAGACGCAACAGATGCAGCCGCTCGGCTTGGCGCAGCGCGGCGCCGACGATCGCGGTCGGATTGGTGCCGGCAATCGCGGTCTTGGCGAATTCCTTCTCGACATCGGCGAGCCGGCCCGCGAATGCCGCATCGACCAGCGAATCGAGCACGAGCGCGGATGCATCCGCCACCACCGCCATCACGTCATCGATCTCGATGCGCTCGCGGCCGTGCGCATAGAGCGTGAGCTTGCGCAACTCGGCGCGCGAGGCGCGGCGGTCGCCGCCGAGCAGCGGCACGAGCGCGGCGCGCGCATCGGACGCGATCGAAAGATTCGCGGCGCGCAGCTCCTCGTCGATCAGGCGGCCGAGATCGCGTTCGGCGTCGGCGTAACAGGGGATCGCCACCGCGGTCTTGGCGCGTTCGCACACGGTGCGCAGCGCGGCGCTGCGCTTGAGATCGCCCGCCTCGATCACGACGCGGCAGTCGCTCAGGCGCGCGGTGAGAATGCCCTCGATCGCCGGCACGATGTTGCGGCTGCCGACGCGCACTCTTATTGCCCTGCGGCCTCCAAAGAGCGGCACCGTCGTCGCCTCGTCGATCAGCCGCGCCGGATCGGACGCGAGCGTATCGCCGTCGAGCCGCACCAGCGCAAAAGGATCGTTGGTGTCGTCGACCGAGGCGCGGATGATCGCTTCGACGCGCTCGCTGACGAGCCCGGCGTCGGGCCCGAACACCAGCACGATCGCGCGCGCCGGATCCGGGCGCGCGACGAACGATTCGATGTCGGAAGATTTCAGCGCAACCATTCAGGCAGACTAAAGACGTGGATGGCCGGGCACTAGGGCGTTCACGCCTGTCTTCGACGGTCTATGGCCGGCCATCACGAAAGAAAAGATTCGAAAGTCAGGAGCCGGCGATGAAGAACGAGGCGACGCGCGTGCGCACGGCCTCGGCGATCACCTTGGCGGCGCGGTCCTCGGCGTCGAGCCGCGCGCGCACGCGGGCGAAGCGCTGCTGCTGTCCGGGATAGTCCGAGGAGACACGGGAGAAGGTGCGGCCCTGCATCACGGCCTTGCCGGTCGCGAGCTCGGTCAGGGTGAACGACACATCGATGCCGGTGATCTCGGCGAGCACGCGGCCGCTGGTCTGGTCGGTGATGATCGACGAGCGTCCGACGCTCATGCGCACCTTGAGACGATGGCTCGGCGAGATCATTCCGCCGCCGCCGTTCATCTCGAAATCGAGCTGGTTCTGCAGTTCGACCGCGATGCGCGCCTCGGGCGTGCCGTTCGAGGCGTCGATGTGCTCGATCTGGATCTGGGCAAGCTGGGTGCCGAGCGGCGTGCCGCTCACGGTGCGCGAGGCATAAAGCGGCTGGAAGCACGCGGCGTTGAGGGCGCCGAGCGCGATCACGGCCAGAATGCGGAAAGGATTACGCCACCACATTCACGATCCTCTGCGGGACGACGATGACTTTTTTGGGGGCTCTGCCTTCGAGCGCCCGTTGCACCGCCTCCAATTCTAGCACGGCGCGTTCTACGTCCGCATTAACGGCGTCGCGCGGAACCGTCACATCCGCGCGCTTCTTGCCGTTGATCTGGACCGGGAGGGTGACGGTGTCCTCAACCAGCAGGGATTCCTCGACTTTCGGCCACGCCGCCTCGGCAATCAGGGTCTTCTGGCCGAGCGCCGCCCAGCATTCCTCGGCCAGATGCGGCATCATCGGCGAGAACAATAACACCATGATTTCAATGGCTTCCCGCACAGCCGCCGCATAGGCCGGGCTGACGCCGCCGTGTTTTGCGGCCGCGAGCGAGGCCTGCAGCGCGTTCGAGAGCTCATAGACATGGGCCACGCAGCGGTTGAACCGCAGCCGCGGGATATCCTCGGACACCTTGGCGAGCGCCCCGTGGGCGGCCTTGCGCAGCGACACCACCGCCACGTCGGTCGAAGCGGCGGGGCCGGCCGCGCTGGCGCCGATTTCGGCTGCCTCGCGGACCAGCCGCCAGAGCTTCTGCACGAATCGCCAGGATCCCTGCACGCCCTCCTCGGTCCAGATCACGTCGCGGTCCGGCGGCGAGTTCGGACAGCATGAACCAGCGCGCCACGTCCGCACCGTACTCGCCGATGATGTCGTCGGGATCGACGGTGTTGCGCTTGCTCTTCGACATCTTCTCGATCGAGCCGATCTCGACGTCCTCGCCGGTGGTGATGAGCGTCGCGCGGCGGCCGCTGGCGCCGGACTCGATCTTAACCTCGGCCGGCGTAACGAAGCCGCCGTCCCTGGTTTGATACGTCTCGTGCACCACCATGCCCTGCGTGAACATGCCGGCGAACGGCTCCTCGATGCCGATGTGGCCGGTGAGCTTCATGGCGCGGGTGAAGAAGCGCGAATAAAGCAGATGCAAAATCGCGTGCTCGACGCCGCCGATGTATTGATCGACGGGCAGCATGCGGTCGACGACCGGGCGCGTCGTCGGCGCCACCTCGTTCCACGGATCGGTGAAGCGCGCGAAGTACCACGAGGAGTCGACGAACGTATCCATCGTGTCGGTTTCGCGCTGCGCTTTGCCGCCGCACGACGGACACGCGACGTGCTTCCAGGTCGGATGATGGTCGAGCGCGTTGCCGGGCTTGTCGAACGTCGCATCCTCGGGGAGCGCGACGGGAAGGTCCTTGTCCGGCACCGGCACGACGCCGCACTTGTCGCAATGGATCACCGGGATCGGGCAGCCCCAGTAGCGCTGGCGCGAGATGCCCCAGTCGCGCAGGCGGAAGTTCACCTGGCGCTCGGCTAGCGGCTGCGCCGCCGCGCTTCTCGCTCTCCAGCCGCCGCGCGACCTCTTCCTTCGCCTGCTCGATGGTCATGCCATCGAGGAAGCGCGAGTTGATCATGCGGCCGTCGCCGTCATACGCCACATCGGTGATGACGAATGATTTCGGATCGACATCCGGCGGACACACGACCGGCGTGTTGCCGAGCCCGTATTTGTTGACGAAGTCGAGGTCGCGCTGGTCGTGCGCCGGGCAGCCGAAGATCGCGCCGGTGCCGTATTCCATCAGCACGAAGTTCGCGACGTAAACCGGCAGCTTCCAGTTCGGATCGAACGGATGCACCGCCTTGATGCCGGTGTCGAAGCCGAGCTTCTCCTGCGTGTCGATGATCGCCTGCGCGGTGCCGTGGCGCTTGCACTCTGCGATGAACGCCGCGAGCTTCGGATTTTTCGCGGCCGCCGCCTGCGCGAGCGGATGATCTGGCGCGATCGCGCCGAACTTCGCACCGAACAACGTGTCGTGCCGCGTGGTGAAGATCTTCAGCTCGGTCTCGGCTTTGCCTTCAAGATTTTGCGGCGTCGTCGCGGGATCGAGCGCGAAGCGCACCAGCAGGCCTTCGCTGCGGCCGATCCAGTTGCGCTGCATCAGCCGCACCTTGTCGGGCCAGCGGTCGAGCGTATCGAGCGCGTCGAGCAGCTCCTGCGAATACTTCGTGATCTTGAAGACCCACTGGCTCATCTCGCGCTGCTCGACGACGGCGCCGCTTCTCCAGCCGCGCCCGTCGATCACCTGCTCGTTCGCCAGCACGGTCATGTCGACCGGGTCCCAGTTCACCTTGCGCTTCTCGCGCTCGGCGAGCCCGACCTTCATGAAGTCGAGAAACATCTTCTGCTGATGCTTGTAATAAGAGGGATCGCAGGTCGCGAACTCTCTGCTCCAGTCGAGCGAGAGGCCCATCGACTGCAGCTGCGCCTTCATGGCGGCGATGTTCTGGTAGGTCCAGGCGCGCGGCGGGATCTTGCGCTCCATCGCGGCGTTCTCGGCCGGCAACCCGAATGCGTCCCAGCCCATCGGGTGCAGCACGTTGTGGCCGCGCGCGCGCATGAAGCGCGCCAGCACGTCGCCCATCGTGTAGTTGCGCACGTGCCCCATGTGGATGCGCCCCGACGGATAGGGGAACATCTCCAGCACGTAATATTTCGGGCGCGGATCGTCGTTGCGGGTTTTGTAGATGTCCCGCTGGTCCCACACCTTCTGCCAGCGCGGCTCGGCCTCGCGGGCGTTGTAGCGGTCGTTCATGGCGATTCAGCTGATCCGGCGCGTCAAAATGGCGCCGGAGTAGGACCATGGAGGGGCAGGGAGGTCAACGGGGCACGCGTGAAGCCGTTGCTACGACCGAAACTCTGGCGGCCGGCGGTGCAGCGCGGCTTGCAGATCCCGAAGCGGGGGTAAGGCGCGGGGTGCCGCGACCCAGCAAGCGGCTAAGGCTTCATATCCTTCACGATCGGATCGGATGAGGTGTTTCCCTTATCGGAAGCACCAGCTGCCTGTTCGCCGCGACGAAGCAAGTTCGGCACCAGACTCTCGCTGAAACCACCGATGAAAGCGAGGATGAAGCTGAGCGCTAGTTTGCGGTCGAGGCCGCTGATGCTGCCGCCGGCTTTGGGATCGGCCGATCCTTGCGAATTGCCAAACGTCGGATCGATCAGTGCGGAGTCGAGCGCAAGAGCGACGACGACGGCGCCGACGACTCCAATCAGGATACGGGTGGCGCCTGCGAAGACGTGCTCCCAGGTCGTGAGATTAATGTCCAGGTCCACGCTCCGGATTCCGGTGATGACCGACAGGAATGCGCCCAGTCCTCCGAATGCCGCATAAAGCGCGTAGCGGGGCAGTGCGGTCATATTCCCGGTCAGCTCGGCTTGACCAAAACCGAACGCGATCATCAGGAGAACAATCTCGATCGTCGCGAACGCCATGAGGTTCGCACTGACATACTTTTTGCGATACTGGCTTTTCACAAGACTGCGCAGCCGCGCGTCGACACGTGTCAGAATTTCCTTGGGCCGCTCCGACGGCGGGCTGGATTCATCTTCGAAGGCTTGGGTCAATGCCCATGAGAGTTCACGGCTTGCTCTGACGGGTTCGTTTGAATCGGCGAGCGACGGATGATTTCTCAAGTCCTCGATACTCGCGCGCAAACCGCCGAGGTCGGCAATTTTTTGTCTCAGTTTTTTTGCGGTTTCATAATCGTTCGGCAGCATGAAACGAATTTGGCTGCCGGCCTCGTAAATGAAGAACTGGCGCGTGGACGCAAAGATTGTCGTTATCTCGCAGCCGTTCGGATCGATGGCGCCGATCTTGGGCGGCGCTTCAATGACGTGATCCGAGGTCCACTTTTTCGAGCTTTCGGTGTCGGGCTGTTTCGCTTCACCGTTGCTGGCGCCGGCTTGAGGGTTGCCGGTTACCGCACGCTGATCACCGCCGTTCACCGAGATGACCATTGCGGGATCGGTCTGATTTCCCGCGGACATGCCACTGGATAGATCACTCATTGAGCGCGCCCTTGATCACCTAGGAGCTAAAATACAACCTCATTGTGCACAATCACTGGAGTTTCTGCAACGGAAACTATCTCTCCGGTTTCATGCGGCGGGCAGGCCATGACGACCGGCAGCGGCGGTGGCGATTGCGCTGCCGGTGCCCGACGTCAGGAAAATCGCCAAATATTCCCGATCAGCCGGTGGTGAAATACCGCGCCGGACAATTTTGCTGATCGCCGCTACCTCAACCCTTCCAGAATCGCCGTCGCGCGACTCATCGAGAAATCGCGCGCGGTCTGGTCGAAGGCTTCGCGGTGGCTCGGCATCATGAAGCCGTGCAGCACGCCGGGGAAGATTTTCAGTTCGACGTTCTTCATGCGCGACGCGGCGTCGCGATAGGCGTCGAGCACGGGCTGCGGCGCGACGTGATCCTTGTCGCCCCACACAAGGCACACCGACTGCGTCACGCCGTCGAGCTCGCCGATGTAGTCGAGCATCTGCGTGGCGTGGCACGCGATGCCGGCCGCGTAGCCGAGACGCTTCGGCCCGAGGATCGCGTAAGGCCCGCCGTAGCAGAAGCCCATCGCGGCGGCCTTGCCGTTGAAGCTCTTGAGTTCTCGCAGAGCGGCGAGCACGTCCGCCATGTCGGCTTCGCCCGCCTTGATGCGCGGAAGCCGCGGCTGCGCGCGCTCGGCCGCGCGCTTGTCCTCGCGCGGCAACGGTCCCGGAACAGTGCGCCAGAACAGGTCGGGCGCGGCCGCGATGAAGCCGCTCGCGGCGAACTCATCTGCGATCGCGCGCACGTCGGCATCGGGGCCGTGGATCGCGGATGCGAGCACGATCGCGGGCGCTGCCGTCGCGCTGTCGGGTGCGTTGAGATAGCAGTCGAACGCGCCGCCTTCGCGCGAGCGGACCTTGATCGTGCGGCCGGACATCGTGGCTCCCCGGAAATTTGCGCCACTTTACACAAGCGGCGGGGGAACGCGACGCGCCGGCGGCGAACTTATTTCTTCTTCTGATAGCGCAGGAAATCGCGGAACAGCTTTTCCTTGGCGGTCGGCGCAGGCTTCTTGGCCGGCGGCTGCGCGGCCGGCTGCTCCCCGGCTGTGGCAGGCATCTTCATGTCGGCGGCGCTCGCCGCCAGCGACAGGAGGGCAACCGCAACAAGTGCGGCCAGTGCGGTCTTCATCGTCGGGCCTCCGCTACGTCGGCAGGCCCTTCGTAAGCCGAATTGGTAAATCAGCTATTAACCATATTCGCCGGGTTTGCGGGGCGCTTTCGCCCGCCGGATCACAGCGGCCGCTTGTCCTTGATCCGCGCGATGCGATCGGCGTCGGCGGAGGAGAGATAGCGTCCGCGCTCGAGGAGCTCGAGCGTGTATTCCTCGTAGGTGAGGCCGACGGCTTCGGCGCGCGCCAGACGAAACAGCGCGTGATCGCGCGATTTCGGTTTCCACGCCGCGCGGTGCGCGCCCTTCCAGTTGAAATAGACGTAAGGATCGCCGTCGCCCCACTCGGGGCCTTGCTCGTCGTCGAGGGGCGGGCCGTTGTTGTGGCTGCGTGCCGGATCGCTCATGGCGGCTATTTGCGCAGCACCACGACGAGATAGCTGCACGCCGTCGTGCCGTCGTTGCGGAACGTGCAGTCCGTCGGGGCTCCAAGCTCCAGCGAGTCGCCGGGCGAAAGCTGGTGCGTGGTTTCGCCCTCGACGAACGTGAGCCGCCCGCCGAGCACCCAGATCACCTGCGAGATGAACGCGTAGGAGGCGGCCGGAAACGATACCGCGGCGCCGGGTGGCAGATCGACCTGGGTCAACTCGACCGGCGTCTTCGCCGATGCCGAGACCTGGCGGCGGATGTAGCCGCTCGCGGGATCGCGCCACACGGGTTGGTCGCCGCGGCGGACCGGGCCGCGCTTCGGCGCTTCGCCTTCCGCCAGCAGCGCCGAAAGGGTGATGCCGTAGGCGCCCGAAAGGCGGCCGAGCAGCGCGGCGGTCGGGCTCGACTCGGCGCGCTCGATCTTCGAGATCATCGCCTTGGAGACGTTGGATTTTTCCGCGAGGTCGTCGAGCGACCAGCGCCGTGCGGTGCGTTCGCCGCGGATACGCGCGGCGATCTTCAGAGTAACGTCATCCAGTAAAGTGGACACATGTCCACTATAGAGGATTATGAGTTCCGGGTAAAGCCGGCGGTCAATTCCAGTAGGCCGGATAGGCCGAATTCTTCCCCTCGGCCTCCAGCAGCCGCAGCATCGCGGGCCATTCCAGCACGCCGTAAGGCCGACGGGTGCCGGGCTGATAGAGGTGCGCGGTGTGTGCGAGCACATTCTCGCCCGGCATGGTCAGCTCGGTGCGCGCCGCCATCGCGTCGACCTGGCCGCGGCAGGACATTTCGAGCTGGTACATCGTGTTGAACGCCTGCTGGATGGTCGCCCCGCAGGTGAGCAGGCCGTGGTTGCGCAGGATCATCGCGTCGTGCGCGCCCAGATCCGCCACCAGCCGCACGCGTTCGTCGAGGTCGACCGCCGGGCCCTCGTAGTCGTGATAGCCGATGTGCCCCTCGAAGCGGATCGAGGTCTGCGACAGCGGCAGGAGGCCGCATTTCATCGCCGCGACCGCCATGCCGGCGCGCGTATGCGTGTGGATGATGCAGGAAACGTCCGGCCGCGCCTTGTGGATCGCGCCGTGGATCACGTAGCCGGACTTGTTGATCGAGTAGTCCGTATCCGGCTTGGCGAGGATGTTTCCCTCGACGTCGATCTTCACCAGGCTCGACGCGGTGATCTCCTTGTAGAGCAGCCCGTAGAGGTTGATCAGCAGGTGATCGGTGCCGGGGATGCGCGCCGTGATGTGGTTGTAGATCAGGTCGGTCATCGCGTAGCAGTCCATCAGGCGGTAGCAGGCGGCGAGATCGACCCGCGTCTGCCATTCGGCCGCGCTCACCGCGCCACGGACGGATTTGAAGTCGGTCGTGTGGTTCATCGCTTTCCTCTCCTGCGCCGAACCTAACCCGGATTTCGCTCGCGCTCCATCCGGGCTAGGCTCCCGCCAAACATGGGAGGGATGCATGCGCCGCCGCGATTTCTGCCTTGGGCTTGTCGCCATGCCGGCGCTCGCGCGCTCGGCGTTCGCCCAGGAGGTCTCCAGCATCACGCTGATCAAGCAGCATGGGCTGCCGTATCTGCCGATGATGGTGATGGAGGAATTCAAGCTGGTCGAGAAGCACGCCGCCAGGCTCGGCATCGCGAATCTCAAGACCGACTACCGCACGCTCGGCGGCACGCAATCGATCATCGACGGGCTGATCGCCGGCCAGATGCATTTCGGTATCGCGGGCGTGCCGGGTCTGGCGACGCTCTGGGACAAGACCGTAGGCACCGCGAATGAAGTGCGGGGGCTTTGCGC
Source organism: uncultured Alphaproteobacteria bacterium (assembly GCA_963828625.1). Taxonomy (GTDB): domain Bacteria; phylum Pseudomonadota; class Alphaproteobacteria; order Rhizobiales; family Xanthobacteraceae; genus PALSA-894. The sequence goes on from CAWHEX010000002.1 coordinate 419,773, forward strand.
CGCGCAGGCGATGCCGTTCCTGCTCGTCACCAACCGGCCCGAGATCAAGTCGATCAAGGATTTCAAGGAAGGTCACAAGATCGCGGTGCCGGGCATCAAGAACTCGAATCAGGCGATCTGCCTGCAGATGGCGGCCGCAAAGGAATGGGGGCAGGCGAACTACGCGCAGCTCGATCCGCTCACGATTACGCTGCCGCATCCGGACGCCGCGATCGCGATCATCTCGAAATCGACCGAGCTTGCCGGGCACTACGGCGTCTCGCCGTTTCAGGATTACGAGGTGGCCGCGCCGGGCACGCACGTGGTGGTGAAGTCCTACGACACGCTCGGCGGGCCGACGACCAACGGCGTCGTCTTCATGGCGAAGAAATTCCGCGACGCCAATCCGAAGGTGACGAGCGCGGTCTACGCGGCGTTCGAGGAGGTCTCCGAGTTCATCAGGAAGGAGCCGCGGCAGAGCGGCGAGATCTACATCCGCATGACCAACGAGAAACGCTCGGGTCCCGAGGCGATGGAGAAGATGATCTCAAATCCGGACAACGTGTGGGCGACCAAGCCGCTCAACGCGATGCGCTATGTCGAGTTCATGAACAAGGTCGGCACGGTGAAGAAAGTGCCGGCCGACTGGCGCGATCTGTTCATGCCGGAGGTGCATGGGCTGTCGGGGAGCTAGGGCGCGTGGCATAGGCGCGCCGTCGGTCTTTCGCAAAACCTTGTCTTCTAGATCGACGCCGCGGCGTTCAGAGCCTCTCGCTCGGCGTCGTAGTCCCAGACCCAGGCGCGCTCCTGAGCCTGAATGGAGAGCTGCCGGTTCCTCTCTTCCAAATCGTGCCCCGACGCGTCATAGCGTGCGCCATTGACGCGCGAGCTGCGCTGGACGCGTGCACATCGCTCGCGCCGCAAGACTTCATAGGCTTTCAACGCGTCGGGGGCGGCCGACGGCGCGGCGCAGCTTAATACAGCGGCGAGCGTGACCGCATCCTCGATCGCCTGATTTGCCCCTTGGCCGCTGTGCGGCAGCATCGGATGCGCCGCATCACCGAGCAGCGTCAGGCGTCCGGCGGTCCAGACCGGGAGCGGCTCGCGATCGTAGAGGCCCCAGCGAAAAGTACTCGCGATCTGCGAAATGATGGTTTCGACCTTCGGGTCGAAGCCGGAAAATTCGCGGGCGAACGTGCGCGGATCGCCGGGCGCCGACCATGACTCCTTCATCTGCTCGTCGGTCGGCACCACGCCGACGCAGTTGACAAGTTCACCCGCGCGCACCGGATAGGCCAGAAAATGCCGGCCCGCGCCGAGCCAGTTACGCATGGCGCCTGCGGACCATGCAACGGCGCGCGCCGGTACGGTGCCGCGGTACGCGACCGATCCCGAGAACACCGGAGCGGACGGCGCCACGACATACTGTTGCAGTTTTGAATGGATGCCGTCCGCCGCGACGACGACATCAGCCTCCACGCGCACGCCGTTTGCGAAGACGATGACCGCCCCGCGCTCGTCCTGCTCGAACCCAATGCACCTGTGGCCGATCTTGACGATGTCGCCCGGTAGTCTTGCGGCGAGCATCCCAAGAAGATCTGCGCGGTGAATTCCATAGAACTCGATCCGGTCCGCGAGGTCGGCGGGCCACATCGATGCCGCATAGGAGCCGTCTGCGTGGAGAAACTGCGGATCGAGCCATCGCGCGCCCAGCCGGGTCACCTCGTCGCCGAAGCCGAGTCGGCCCAGCATGCGGATGCCGTTCGGCTGCAGCGCGACGCCGGCGCCGACTTCGGTGAGTGCCGCCGCCTGTTCGTACACGCGCACTGCGATGCCGCGCTGAAGCAAGGCATTGGCCGTCGCCAGACCGCCGATCCCGCCGCCGACGATGACCACACGAAGCGGATTCGGGCTCATGGCAAACGTCTCTGCTTCGGCGGCGCGTTATTGCGCGCCCTTGAGGTCCGATGCGGCAACGACGCGTGCCCAGTGCTCGAACTCGGTGCGCTGGATCTGTCGAAGTGCGTCGGCCGTTGTTCCGGTCGGGCGAAAGCCGGTTGCCAGGATTCTTGTTCGCAGATCGGGATCGTGGGTGATCGCGATGATCTGCGCTTCGAGTTTCCTGATCGCGTCGAGCGGCGTTCGCGCGGGCGCGTACAGCGCGTACCAGCCCGTTGCGTCGATATCGGCGCCGCTTTCCTGGAACGTCGGGACACCGGGCAGAGCCGGTGATCTTTGGGTGCCGCCGGTCGCAAGGATGCGGATTTTTCCGCTCGCGTGATGCTCGATCAGCTCCGCGCTCGCCGCGAAGTGCGCCGGAATGCGTCCGGTAAACAGGTCGGGCAGCGCGGTGGCGGTGCCGCGGTAGGCGGCGTGCCGCAGGTCAAGGCCCAGCGCACGCGCGAATTCCAATGCGACGAGATGAGGCCCCGTCCCGACCCCGGGCGAGCCGTATATCGCCTGCTCGGGGTTCGCCTTGTACCAGTCGACCAGCTCGCGCAGCGAGCGGACCGGAGAGTTCGCCGCGACAGCCACCGCCTGATCGAACGCAACGACTTGGGAGATCGGTGCGAAGTCGGCGAATGGATCATAGCCGACGTCTGTCGCCAGATGCGGCTGGATCGTCAGCTGCGAGGATACGGCAAACAGCACGACCGAGCCGTCGGCCGGCGCATCCTTCACGGCGCGTGCGCCGATACGCCCGGCGGCGCCGGATTTATTTTCGACGATGACCGAGCGGCGCAGATCGCGTTGCAGGCGATCCGCGATGAGCCGTGCGACCGCGTCGGCCGCGCCGCCAGCGGGAAACGCATAGACGATCTTGAGAGGTTGCTCCTGCGCGCCGCCCGTCGCCGGGAATGCGATCAACGCGCTTACACCAGCAAGGACTGCACGGCGTGAGATCATCATGGCTGTTCTCCCGGATTTGACTCAGCCACTGTCCGACAAACCGGCTATAATGAGAATTCGTATTTCGTTATCTGGCTATAACGGTAGGTGATGGCCATGAATTGGGACGATCGCATCGGACGGCGGCTGCGGCTGAAGGATCTGCACACCCTGCAGATGGTGGCGGAAGCCGGCAGCATGGCCAAGGCATCGCAGCATCTCGCCTTGTCGCAGCCCGCGATCTCGAAAGCCATCTCCGACATGGAGCACACACTCGGCGCGCCGCTGCTCGACCGGTCGGCGCAGGGGGTCACGCTGACCGAACACGGCCGCGTTCTGGTCGCGCGCACGCGGGTCGTCTTCGACGAGGTGAAGCAGGGCATAAAGGAGATCGAGCATCTGTCCGATCCGACCCAGGGCGAAGTGCGGATCGGCACCATCGAGCCGGTCGGCGCCGTTCTGTCGGAAATCATCTGTCGGATAACGTCGCGCTATCCGCGGATCAGCTTCCAGGTCACCGTCGGGGACACGGACATGCTGGTGCGCAAGTTGCGCGAGCGCGCACTCGATGTCGTGCTCACGCGCTGGAACGCGCTCACGCAGGCCGACGACCTGACGGCGGAGACTCTCTACCGTTCAATACTCGCCGTCATGGCCGACAAGGATCATCCGCTGGCGGCGAGACGACGCCTCGCACTCGCGGACCTCATGCAAGAACAGTGGACGCTCTCCCCGCCGGATACGTTTCTCGGGCGCGTCGTTGCAGATCTGTTCGAGCGCCGAAAGCTGCCGCTGCCGCGAAACACCGTCACCACCACGTCGATCTTCATGCGCCTCAATCTCATGGCGAGCGGCCGGTTTCTAAGCATCCTGCCTACGACGCTACTCCGGAATCGGTCGAACAAGGCGTGGCTGCGCGAAATCCGGGTCGATCTTGGTGACAGCAGCGGCCCGATCGCCGCAATTACGATCAAGAACCGGCGGAGCAGCGGCGCCGTTAAATTGTTTCAGGACGCGAGCCGTGCATTTTGCAAGGAGTTTCGAAGTTAGGCTGTGCGTGTTTGCTTGGGCGAGAAGCTGTCAACGAGAGGCACTCGGATCTCCCGTGCGGACGCCATCAATCCACCGCGGCGCTTCTTACAATCTTGACGAATTGCTTCACGATCGCTGAGGGGTCGCCGCGGCGCGACGCCAGGCTAAGTCGCGCGGTTGGTGGTGCAGCCGCCCTGACGCGCCGATACGTGACGCCCTCGACATTCATGCGCTGGAGCGAGGCCGGCACAAAAGTCACGCCAAGCCCCGCCGCGACCAGGCTGAGCGTTGAGCCGATACGCGGCGCCTGCTGCGACGACGCCCCGAGATTTCCGACATTGGGATTGAACCCGGCCGCGTGACAGGTCGCGATGATCGTGTCGTACATGCCAGTACCTGGCGGGCCGTAAAGAATGAAGCTCTCGGCGGCGAGCCGTTTGATCGGAATCGCCGCGTCCCGTCCGCCTTTGGCCAGCGGGTGTCCGCTCGGCAGCGCCACCACCATAGGCTCGTCGAGCAGCGGCACGATCGCGAGACCTTCGGGGTCGGCTGGCGCTGTACGGATGAACGCGACGTCGGTCTGCCCGTTTCGCAGGCGCTCGAGCAATTCGTTGCTAAGGCATTCCTCCAGCGTCAGCGAGACCTTGGGACACGCCACGCTGAACGCTCGGATCGCGCGCGGCACGAGCGGATGCATTGATGAGGTCGATGTGACCCCGACGCACATTCGCCCCTGCTCGCCACGCGCCGTACGGCGCGTCGCGTCGACGGCACGATCGAGTTGCGCGAGGGTCGCGCGCGCATCGTCAAGGAAGGCGGCGCCCGCGTCCGTCAGCTCCACGCCACGCGCCTTGCGGTGGAAGAGCTGGACGTCGAGTTCGCGTTCGATCGCCTTGATCTGCTGGCTAAGCGGCGGCTGCTGCATGCCGAGCCGTTCAGCAGCGCGGGTGATGTGGCCCTCTTCAGCCACGGCGATGAAGTAGCGCAGGTGCCGCAATTCCATTGCCATATCCAGAAAGTATGGATTTTGCCTGTCTCATATTATGGCTCGCTGGTTCGCGAAACGCTATGGCTGGGGAGACAGAAGACAGATTGGGGTGCCAAATGACACTGACCCGCCGACATTTGCTGACCGCATCGTGCGCCGGCGTCGCCGCCCTTGCGGCGCCAAAGCTGGCAAGCGCGGAGGTCTATCCGGCAAAGCCTGTCCGGGTTGTCGTTCCCTTCGCGGCCGGCGGCCCGAACGACCTGGTCGCCCGCATCATCGCACAAGGCCTTTCCGAGAGCCTCGGCAAGCAGTTCTATGTCGAGAACATCGGCGGGGCCGGTGGCAATGTCGGCACGGGTCAGGCGGCGCGTGCCGCACCGGACGGCTACACGATCATCACGGTCGCGCCGAGCTATGCCGCCAATCCCGCGCTATTCGGCAGCGTGCCGTACGATCCGGTGAAGAGCTTCGATGCCGTGACCGTCGCGGCGACTGCTCCGACGGTGCTCACCGTGCATCCATCCGTTCCGGCGAACAGCGTCGCCGAGCTGATCGCCGCCATCAAGGCGACGCCGGGCAAGTACAGCTATGCGTCGCCCGGTGCCGGAACGCCGCCGCATCTCCTTGGCGAGCTGTTCCGCCTGTCGCTGCAGCTCGACATGGTGCATGTGCCGTTCAGCAGCGGCGGCCAGGCGATCGGATCGACGCTTGCGGGTCATACGCCAATCTCGTTCGGTGCGCTGCCGCCCGCCGTGCAGCACGTGAAGGAGGGCAAGCTGCGTGCACTTGCGATCACCTCCGCGGCAGCCGCGGATGCGCTGGCCGGAGTGCCGACGATCGCGCAGGCCGGCTATCCTGATATCGCGGCCGACATCTGGACCGCCGTGCTTGTGCCGGCCGGCACCCCGAAGGAGATTGCGGCGCTGCTCCAGCGCGAGATCGCCAAGATCATTGCCCGGCCGGACGTCAGGGAGCGCATGGCGGCGCTTGGGCTATCAGCCGGTAGGAAATACGCCCGACGAATGCGCGAAGCACATCGCGACCGAAGCCACACGCTGGGCGAAAGTCATCCGCGAGGCCGGGATCAAGGTTCAATGACGCGTGGAAGGCACGGCACAGGCGAACGTCGCCGATCACTACGCGAACAGCAGCCTCGTTGCGGCGATCCGCGACGGCCTCACCCGTCTGGGCAAGACCGAGAGCACGGTCACGGCCGAGGATCTGGCGCCGGTCGACGAGTTTCATATCGGCGGGCGAGCGTCGACTTCGGATCTCGCGCGGCAACTTGAACTAACCGCGGAGGACCACGTGCTGGACGTGGGGTGCGGCCTCGGAGGGGCCGCGCGCCAGATCGCGGGCCAGTATGGCTGCCGGGTGACCGGCATCGATCTCACGCAGGACTACGTCGAAGCGGGCAACGTGCTTTCCGGCTGGCTGAGCCTCAGCGACCGCGTGAGGCTGCAGCAGGGTAACGCGCTGGCGCTCCCTTTCGCAGACGGATCGTTCACCGCCGCCTATATGCTGCACGTCGGCATGAACATCGCGGACAAGAAAACTCTGTTCGCGGGCGTCGCGCGCGTGCTGCGCGCTGGCGCACGTTTCGGCGTCTACGATGTGATGCGCACAGGCGATGGTGAGTTCACCTATCCGCTGCCTTGGGCTGCCAATGCGGACGCGAACGCGATCGCACGGCCTCAACACTATCGGGACGCGCTCGCTGACGCTGGATTCGAGATTCTGTCGGAGCGCGAATGCCGCGATGTCGCCGTCGCCTACTTCGGGCGGCAGCGCGCCCAGATGTCGGCGGCAGGCGGGCCACCGCCGCTCGGCGTTCACACTTTGATGGGCACGCGCCGGCCAGAGCTCGTCCGCAACATGACCGACAACATCACAGCCGGCCGGATCGCTCCGGTTGAAATTATCGCCCGGAAAAAGTGACTGACGTCCGTCATTGAACGGCGCCGCAAGGTCGGCACGGTGAAGAAAGTGCCGGCCGACTGGTGCGATCTGTTCATGCCCGAGGTGCACGGGCTGTCGGGGAGCCAGGGCGCCTACATGGGCGCGCCGTCTGTCCTTTCGCAAAAAGCTGACATCTCGTGCGGCAATCCGCATGTCAGCTTTGGGCCACTATCGGACAGAACCACCCGCGGCCGAACGCCCCGCTCCGTCACGCGGAGCGGGGCCGCCTAGGAGGAGCGACGCCCAGAGTCATCACCGACGGGGGGGCACTTCCATGCCCTTCGCCCTGATGATGGCGGTGGCCTCTGGTGTCGCAAGATACTTGATCAGGGCCTTGGCAGCGTCAGGTTCCTTGGCAGCGGCGCTGACGCCTCCCGTGTTCACGAGCCAGTTCTCCAACTCTCCGGGCAGGGGACCGACAATCTGCACGCCCTTGGTGGACAGGAGTGTGGGGATGCCAGCAATTGCGAGCTCGACTTCTCCCGCGGCGAGGGCCGGCGCAACGCGCGCGAGAGGATTCGGCTTGAGCTTGCTCTTCACCTGCTCGGCGATGCCAAGGCGCTCGAGCGCCTGGGAAAAATGCCTGCCGTACAAAGCGTCTGGCGTATAGGTGAATGAGTTTACGCTGAGCAGCGTCTTCTTGAAGGCGTCAACCGAACTGATGTCTGGCTTGGGCGCACCTTCGCGCACCCCCACGCCTATGGCGGCGCGGACGATGTCCGCACGCGTATCGCCAGCAATCTTGCCTTGCTTGATAAGTTCATCCACTTCGGACGCATCGATGATGACAAGGTCGAACGCTTCACCGGCCTCGATCTGCTTTCTAAAGGTTGTGCCTGCCCCGTACTCGATGACGATCTTGTGTCCCGTGGCGCGTTCAAATTGAGGGAGAAGCTCCCCGAAGGCACCCCTCATCGCGGCGCCGGACATGACTTTGACGTCGGCAGCGTTCGCCGCGACGCCTTGCGCTAACAGCGCGAGAAGGCGAATTTTGCCGCGAGCAGATGCAGGAATTTTCGTCGAGAGCGCTTGCCGGGGCCGTGCTCTTGTCCTGAGAGATGGCTGACGAGGTTGTTCATGGTCTCCTCCACATGCAAGCCTGCGGCATAGCGTTTTTCACGTCTGGCCGGCTTGGACTGGGCGGGAATACCACTGGGACTGGACGGGACTGTTACCCTCCGGGTGCCGCCGCCGGACTCAATCCACCGTGATGCCGCTCGCCTTGATCGGAACGGTCCATTTCGCGATGTCGTCTTTGAGAAAGCGGGCGAGATAATCCGGGCTGCGCCGCTCCGGAGCGACGACGTCGATACCGAGGGCGCGCAGCCGGTCGCGAAACGATGGCGTATCCAGCGCCGCGAGCGCCGTGTCGTGGAGCTTCTGCACGATCGATGACGGTGTGCCTTTCGGGAGAAAGAGCCCATACCAGTTGGCTGTGTCGAGATTGGCGAGGCCCTGCTCGTCGGCGGTGCGGACATCGGGAAGCATCGGCGAACGCGAAGGCGAGAGGATCGCGATCGCCTTCACGTTCCCCGCCTGAACATGCGGCACCGCTGTCACGATGATGTCGCAGAAGTAGTCGATGCGGCCGCCCATCAGGTCCTGCATCGCCGGTCCGTTGCCGCGGTAAGGCACGTGCGTGGCCTCCGCCCCGATGGCAAGGTTGAGCATCACGCATCCGAGGTGCGTCGAGGAGCCTGCACCCGAGGAGCCGAAGCTCGCGGTCTTGCTCGCCTTCACATGCCGCATGAAATCCTGCAGGCCATCGCCCGGCAGGTCCTTGCGCGCCATCAGCACCAGAGATTGCTCGGTCAGCAATGCGACCGGCGTGAAGTCGGTGACCGAATTGAAGAGCGGCTTCTTGTAGAGGATCTGGTTGAAGACCAGATTGCCGCTGCCTCCGAAGAGGACCTGATAGCCATCGGGCGGTGCGTTCGCCACACGGTTCGCGCCGGTCATGCCGCCTGCGCCCGCAACGTTCTCGACGATGATCTGGCGGCCGAGGCGTTCGCTCATCTGCTGCGCGAACAGGCGTCCGACGACATCGGTCGGACCTCCGGCCCCGTATGGCACGACCAGCGTTATCGGCCGTGCGGGCCAGTCCTCGGCGCGAGCGGTCCCGCAGGCGATGAGGATAGCGGCCAGAACGATCCGCATCCTGTAGCGGCGCATTCGACATCTCCCATGGCTCATAAATGCTATCATGGCGGCATCCACCGGGCTTGGACCCCACGGGAATGGACCCGGACTGGACGGGACTCCGTACTGATTGTTACCCTCCGCGAAGTGCCTCCGCTGAAGATCGGCGATGGGAGAGCGGGACGACGCAACACGACATGGCCCAACCTGCCGTAAATGCCCTGCGTGTAAAAGCACATGGCGATGCCGTGCGAACCCTCCAGGACCAAGGCTTGACCTGGGTAGGGTTCGATCCAATTCCGGACCTTGTCTGCGATATCGACTTCGGCATTCGCCAACTGCCCGAGCTTGGCCTGCTATCCGGAACCGTGCGGGGTGTGCGACACGTGCATGCGCATCGCGATAGCGGTGATGGGAACGACGATTTCAGCCTTCATCTGAACGTAAGCGGGCTCAGCACGGTGGTGAGCCGCCGCGGGGAGACGACCCTGCGAGATGGCGACGCCATGCTGCTGCGCTATTCGGCCGGCCGGACGATCAGCAGGCCGGCGCTTGTTGACCATCGCGTCATCCGACTACCCCGTGCGTCGCTGCGCCCGCTGGTGCACGACATCGATGATGCCGTTCTGCGCCCAATTCCACGCGGCACGGGCATGTTGAACCTGTTGAAAGGTTACGCGGACGCATTGTTCGATGATCCGGTGCTCAGCGCGCCAGATGTGCGGCAATTGCTGGTGACCCAACTTTGCGATCTCGTCGCTGTCACCATGGGCGCAACCAGGGATGCGGCCGCCGTCGCCGAGGGTCGCGGCATCCGCGCGGCCCGCCTACGCGCGATCAAGACCGACATCGAAGCCAATCTGGCTCTTGGAGATATCTCCGCCGCGTCCATCGCTCGGCGGCAGAACGTGTCGGACAGTTACATCCGCAAGCTGTTCGAGGGTGAGCAAACTTCATTCTCGGAATTCGTGCTTAAACGCCGCCTCGTCCGCGTCCATCGCTTGCTTATGGATCCACGCCGGGTCAACCAAAGCATCGCTTCGCTTGCCTTCGAGGTTGGGTTCGGAGACTTGTCGTATTTCAACCGGGCCTTCAAGCGCTTCTACGGCGCCACTCCGTCGGAGATCAGAAGTCGCTGACGGCGCGCGCGGATCAATCAAGTATCTCGTTTGGGTCGGAAGCAGACACTGGCTTTCGCCTGAGCCAACGCCGCTCTGTTCATGCCCGAAGCGCACGGGCTGTCGGGGAGCTGAGCTACGGGAGCGGTTCAGCCGCGCTCTTCGATTTGTCGTAGCAAACCATCGAGCAGAAGTTGATCGGCGCCTTGCCGGTCCCGCCGATCACACGAAACTCCCGAAGCTCGGCCCCGCAACAGTCGCAGCGGTCGGATGCCTTTCGCAAAGCGGTTTCGGCGAATTTGTTCAACACACGACCGATCGGCCAAGCTCCAGCGCTTGACGCAACGAGACATCTTTTCGCAAGAGGCGCCTGATGGACGGCGCGCCGCTATCCCAACGGTCGGCGCTCTGTACGGTTCCGTACAATTCGTAGGCGTATCCGCTAGGAATGTCGATTACGCGGGCGTACGGTATCGTACCGTCTGCTCGGCAACCGGGCGCAGGCGTTTGGGAGACACTGCAGTGCTCTTGCCCCCTATGGGGAAGAGCATGGCCACAGTTTCCACCTTCGCCAAAGGCAACCAGCTTCTCGACGGGCTGTCGGCTTCGGATTTCGCGCTGTTGCGGCCGGGTCTGCGGCCGTCGGTCCTGCGTCTGCGCAAGGACCTGGAGAAGCCGAACAAGCGCATCGACGACATCTATTTTCCCGACACCGGCATCGCATCGGTGGTCGCGCTGCATCCGAACGGCAATCGCGTCGAGATCGGAATCATCGGTTGCGAAGGCATGACCGGCTTGGCGGTGCTGCTCGGTGGCGAGCGCTCGCCGCATGAGACCTACATGCAGGTTGCCGGGGCCGGTCACACCATTCCGGTGGCGGCGTTGCGCAAGGCGGCGGATGCGAGCCGTTCCCTGAATGCCATGATGCTGCGCTTCGTGCAGGCCTTCATGGTGCAGACCGCGCACACGGCGGTCGCGAACGCGCGCGCCAAAATCTCCCAGCGTCTCGCGCGCTGGCTGCTGATGGCGCACGACCGCGTGCCCGGCAACGATCTGCCGCTGACGCACGAATTTCTCGCGCTGATGATGGGCGTGCGCCGCGCGGGCGTGACGGACGCGCTGAAGGATTTCACCCAGCGCAAACTGATCCGCGCGCGGCGCGGCATCATCACGGTCGTCAACCGCAGGGCGATCGAGTCCATCGCGGGGAATTTCTACGGCATTCCCGAAACCGAATATCGCCGCCTGATGAACACGTCCGGCCGCTAGCGTGTTGCGGCGGCGCGCTTGAGCGCCGTGTACGGCAAAAAACTCTGTACCATTTCGTACCAATGGCGTCGGTTCTCGTTAGATTCGCAATTTGCGAGCCGCTAATGCGGCTCGCATGGCTGCTCGTCCCACCGCAGGCAACCGGCTTCTCCACGCGCTGTCGCCCAGCGACCGCGCTTTGCTCGCGCCCGACCTGGTGCCGATCGCGTATGAGCTGCGCCACTCGTTCGAGCGGCCGAACAAGAAAATCGAAACCGTCCTCTTTCCCGATACCGGAATTGCGTCGGTCGTGGCCGAGCATCCCAATGGGCGCCGTATCGAGATCGGCCTGATCGGTTGCGAGGGCATGACCGGCACCGCGGTCGTTCTGGGAAACGACCGCTCGCCGCATTCGACATACATTCAGGTGGTCGGCGCCGGGCAGCAGATGCCGGTGGCGGCGCTGCGCAACGCGATGGAGCAGAGCCAATCGCTGCACGCGGTGCTGCTGAAGTACGTGCAGGCCTTCATGGTGCAGACCGCGCACAGCGCCATCGCGAATGCGCGGGCTACGCTGATCGAGCGCCTCGCGCGCTGGCTCCTGATGGCGCACGACCGCGTGGCGGGCAACGCGCTCGACCTCACCCACGAATTCCTTTCGCTCATGATGGCGGTGCGGCGCGCGGGCGTGACGGAAGCGCTGCGCGAGTTCGAAAAGCGTAACCTGATCACCTGCGGACGACGCATGATCACGATTGTGGATCGCAAAGGGATCGAGAAGATCGCGAGCCACTACTACGGTACGCCGGAAGCCGAATATCGCCGCCTGATGCGATAGTACGGTCTCGTACCGAAAATTCCCCCCCCCCGCTATTCCGAAGAATAAGATTAAGAGGCTTCGCGCCCCCCAGGTGTGCCGGTGTTGTGACGGCCGCCATTCGATCCGGGCCGGATGCGCGGCGCAGATTGGATAACGCCATGATCGCGGAATTTCTCAGGGAAAGCGCAGTATTCGAGCCTCAGGAGATCGAGGCGATGTCCGGCGTACTCGACGACGTGTGCAAGAAACTCGCACCGAGCGGCGATGCCAGCGCGCGGGAAGTTTTTGCCATGCGCATCATCGATCTGGCGCGGCGCGGCGAGCGCGACCCCGTCAAGCTGCGCGCCCGGGTGCTTGCCGAAGCGAACAGCGGCCAATCGCTCTGAGCTGCACGCGGCAGGTTGCCGCTCACGCCGTCGCGAGGCGGCCGCTCATCCAGGTGCGGCTGCGGATCAGCAGCCACCCGATGATCGCGAGGTTGAGCAGATTCCACAGGAAGCCGTTCGCGAAGGCCGCCTGATATGAGCCGGTGAGGTCGAAGATCGCACCCGACATCCAGCCGCCGAGCGCCATGCCGAACAGCGCGAACATCAGCGCGACGCCGGTGCGCACGCCGGCATCCTTCGGCGGGAAATACTCGCGCACGATCACGGCATACATCGGGATGATGCCGCCCTGGAACAGCCCGAACAGTCCGGACACGATGTAGAGCGAGGTCAGTCCGTTGAAGCCGAGGTAGAGCAGCAGCGCGAAGGCTTGCAGCGCCGAGCCGATCATCAGCGCGGTGAGGCCACCGAGCTTGTCGGCGATGGTGCCTGCCGCGATTCGCGCGATGAGGCCGAGCCCGAGCATCAGCGAGAGCATTTCGGCGCCACGCGCGGGGCCGTAACCGAGGTCGGCGCAATACGCGACGATGTGAACCTGCGGCATCGCCATCGCGACGCAGCACGCGATGCCGCCGATTGCGAGCAGTGCCTGCAGCGTATTGGGCTTAAGGCCGAGCGTCCCTTGCCCAGCGCCCGTGCCTGCCTCGACGTGTTCGATCGGCGAGGGGCGGCGCAGCATCAGCGCCAGTGGGATCATCGAGACGAGGCAGAAGATGCCGACGCCGATATGCGTCATGCGCCAGCCACTGCTTTCGATGAAATGCTGTAACAGCGGCGGCCAGACGACGCCGGAGAAATAGTTGCCGCATGAGGCGATCGCGATCGCGATGCCGCGCCGCTTGCGAAACCAGTGCGACATGTCCGAGATGATGGGACCGAACGTGCCCGATGCGCCGGCGCCGATCACGGCGAACACCGCGTTGAGGATCCAGATGTTCGGCGCATAGCCGGCCGCGATGTAACCAACCCCAAGCAGAATTGTGCCGATGATTGCCGGCAGCACGATGCCGACCCGGTCGGCAAGCTGACCCATCGCGACGCCGCCGAACGCGAAGCCGATCATCGCGAAGGTGTAGGGCATCGAAGCCGCGCCGCGATCGATGCCGAAATCGGCTTGCACGGGCGGAAGCGCGACGACGTATGACCACATGCCGACGCTGCCGATGGTACCGAGCACCAGCGCGACCAACAGGCGCATCCACGCGTATGGGGAGTCGACCGCGTCGAAGCTGGCGCGGCCGGCAAGCTGGGCAGGCGTCACGGCAAGGTCCCGGGCGTTGAATTCGGCCCGCGTTGGTAGCATCTGGGGAGAGGACGGGGAACGTGAACTTGCCGATAGGTGGTATGAACTTCCGTGATGGATGCCTTGGCTGAAACAAATCACTCCACGGACGCGCTCGCGCGCGTGCAGGCCGAGATCGCGAAAGCGTGCGGCGAGGTGAAGCGCGATCCCGCGTCGGTGACGCTGATCGCGGTGTCGAAGACGTTTCCGGCGGATTCGATCGTGCCGGTGATCGCCGCGGGCCAGCGCGTGTTCGGCGAGAACCGCGTGCAGGAGGCAAAGGGGAAGTGGCCGGCGCTGCGCGCCGCGCATCCGGGCCTCGAACTGCACCTGATCGGCACGCTGCAATCCAACAAGGCGAAGGATGCGGTCGCGCTGTTCGACGCGATTCATGCGGTCGACCGCGCGAGTCTTGCCGAAGCGCTGGCGAAGGAGAGCGAGAAGCAGGGCCGCCAGCCGCAGCTTTTCGTCGAGATCAACACGGGCGAAGAGGCGCAGAAAGGCGGCGTCATGCCGGCCGAGGCCGACGCGTTCATCAAGACGTGCCGCGAGGCCTATGGCCTGACGATTTCGGGCCTGATGTGCATCCCGCCGTTCGAGGAGGCGCCCGCGCCGCATTTCGCGCTCACCGCCAAGATCGCGGCGCGCAACGGGCTGAAGCTGCTGTCGATGGGGATGAGCGCGGATTTCGCGACCGCGATCGCGTTCGGCGCGACCCATGTGCGGGTCGGGACGGCGATTTTCGGGACGCGGCCGGCGCCTCAGGCGATCGCCCAAAGAAAAAGCCCCGACGCGGGGCTGGGGGGCTGAGAGCGTCGGGGCTTTTTGTCAGCACGTGACCTCCTCGGCCGACGTACAGACGAACTTGATCCCCAACGCCTCACGCGCAGGTCCGTTCCAGCTAGGGTGAAAAAATCTTGAGATTTTTCGCCGCGGGCGGATCGTATTGAAATTACTTGCGAAAAGGCCCTTACGCGATCTCGATCCGCGTATCGGGCCCCAATTTTTCCAGGAGCCGCCGCAACCGGGGCTTGGGCATCGCGACGCAGCCGGCCGTCGGGGCGAGCGCCCGGCCTGGCGACGTGGATGAAGACCGCGCTGCCGCGCCCGGCGGTGCGGGGACGCGTGTTGTGATCGATTTCGATAATCAGATCATAGAGTTGATCGTCGCGCCGGAGCCGGTCGGCCGTGCTGCCGGGCGTCAGCTTGACCGCACGATTATACCGCCGGTCCGCCGGGTCCTCGTTCCAGGCATCGTCCGGCGCGATGGCACGCACCGGCAGCCGGGTCACCGGGCGCGGATCGCGGTCGGCGCGCCACCACAGCCGCCGCAGGCGATACACGCCGCGCGGCGTCCCGCCGTCGCCCTCGCGCTTGTTCGCCAGAATGCCGCCGCGCCCGAGCGCGACCGGAAAGGCGAGCGGCCCGGCGATCAGCCAGCCGCGCGTGCGTATCCCCGGCGCGGTGCGGACACGCAGCGTTCTCAATGTCGACCGAACCACCAAATCGATGCCTTTTGCGAATGGAATCAATAGCCGCTGGCGCTTGCGCTTTCTCGCCCGAATGCTCTACTTCGCGCAACTTCTGGAACCCCGCTGTCGCGAGTCGCCGCCATGTCGAACGTTCGCAAGATCCTGATCGTCGACGACGATACCGAACTGCGCGAGGCGCTGGTCGAGCAGCTGGCGCTGCACGAGGAGTTCGAGGCCGAGTCGGTCGATACCGGAACCAAGGGCGTGCACGCGGCCCGTAACGGACACGTGGATCTCGTGATCATGGACGTCGGCCTGCCCGACGTGGACGGGCGCGAGGCCGTGCGCATCCTGCGCAAGAACGGCTTCAAGGCGCCGATCATCATGCTGACCGGCCACGACACCGATTCGGACACCATCCTCGGGCTCGAATCCGGCGCGAACGACTACATCACCAAACCCTTCCGTTTCGCCGTGCTGCTCGCGCGCATCCGCGCGCAGTTGCGCCAGCACGAGGCGAGCGAGGACGCGGTGTTCACTATCGGGCCGTACACGTTCCGCCCGTCGTCCAAGCTCCTGATGAACCCGAAGGGCAACAAGGTCCGGCTGACCGAGAAGGAAACCGCGATCCTGCGCTATCTCTACCGCGCCGGGCAGCGGCCGGTGTCGCGCGAGGTGCTGCTGCAGGAAGTGTGGGGCTACAACTCCGGCGTCACCACGCACACGCTGGAGACGCATATCTACCGTCTGCGCCAGAAGGTCGAAAAGGACGCCTCCGCGCCCGCGATCCTGGTCACCGAGGGCGGCGGCTACAAGCTGATGCCGTGAACCTTAACGGCGTGCAGACGGGCGTTAACCACTCGTTTGTGATATCACGCCGCGCATGACCATCGAAGACGACATCGCCTTTCTGGAGCGCGCGCCGGGGCTGCGGCTGCTCGGGCGCGAGGCGCTGCGCATCCTGGCGATCGGCTCGGAGAGCCGCACCATCCGCGAGGGCGGCCGGCTGTTCTCCGAGGGCGAGGATGCCGACTGCGCTTTCGTCGTGCAGGACGGCCTGTTCGATCTTGTGTCGGGGACGAGTTCGGTGGCGCCGGTCGTCGCCGGACCCGGCGCGCTGATCGGCGAGCTTGCGCTGATCAGCGACGGCAAGCGGCCGGTCACGGCGGTCGCGCGCGAGATCTCGACCGTGCTGCGCATCACGCGCCAGCTTTTCCTGAAGATGCTCGAGGGCTATCCGGAAGCCGCGCTGCGCATGCGCGAGTCGATCATCGCGCGCCTGAACCGGACCACCAACGAGCTGGAGCGCGTGCAGGCGCGGCTGATGCGTCCGTGAGGCGGACGGCGCTCGAAGCCGCGCTGCGCCGTCTCGCTCCGAAAATCCCGCCGCACGAATTCGGCGCCGTCATCGATCACGCGCTCGACAGCACCGGCCTGCGCGGCGCTGCGCCCGACACCGCGGCTTGGCTGTCACTTGTCGCGTATGTCCGGCACGTGTTCACCGACTATGACGACCTGCTGGCGCAAGGCTACGACCGCGACAGCGCCCGGCACTTCGTCGCCGACGCGATGTCCGAAAAGCTTGCCGAATGGGGCGTGCGCCGGCCGCTTGGCGACGACGATGATTGATTGCACGGCAGTCCTGCGCTTTGCGCCTAACGTCGCGGTGGAACTTGAACTAGACTGGTTCCATACCGGATGGGGACATGATGTTCGCGACGTCAGCGATTACGTTTCACACGATCCTGAGCCTGATCGCGATTGGGACAGGCGGCTGCGTCATCCTCGCGCTCGCGAAGGGCAAGGGGCCGGGTTGGAGCACGCTCGGCTTTCTCATCACGATGGTCGCGACCGACGTGACGGGCTTTCTCCTTCCGGCGCCGAAGCTCCTGCCCTCGCACATCACCGGCATCCTCTCGCTCGCGCTGATCGCGGTCGCGCTCGCGGCGCATTACGCCTTCCACTTCCGCGGCGTGTGGCGCGCGCTCTACGCGGTCACGATGGGGCTGGCGATCTATCTCAATTTCTTCGTGCTGGTGACGCAGCTCTTTCTCAAGGTGCCGGCGCTGCACGCGCTTGCGCCAAACGCGCCGGACAATCCTGAGCCGCCGTTCCTGATCGCGCAGGCGATCGTGCTCGCGATCTTCGTGTGGCTGATCTGGAAGGCCGTGAAGAACTTCCGGCCCACCTGACGCGGCCCACTTCAAGAACCGCATCCATCCGTCGTGCCTGTCCCGAAGGCTGCGCGTCCGCGAGCGGATTTGCGGTTGACGCAACGTGCGCTTCGGCTTCCAATGGCGCGGGGCGAAGTCCAGACAATCATAACGCCAGCAAACTTCAGTGCGGCACAAAGCCGCCGGACCCGGGAGGATACCGAATGCGAAACCTCGCAAGTCGTCTTGCGCTCGCGCCACTGGCGCTTGCCGCCGCGCTCGCCACGCAGGCCAGCGCCGCCGAGCTGCCGAAAACCAACGTCAAGGTCATCGGCTATTTCAGCAATTTGGCGCAGACCAAGCTGGTCGAGAAACCGTTCTGGACCGAGCAGATCACCAAGAATTCCAACGGCGCGATCACGGTCGACTACAACAATCTCGACGTGATGGGCGTCAACGACTACCAGATCCTGCACATGACGCAGCTTGGCGTCACGGACTTCGCCACCACCGACATATCCAAGATGGCAGGCGACGACCCGGTGTTCGAGGGTTGCGACCTCGCCGGCATCACCAACGACATCGACACCGCGCGCAAGGCCTGCGACGTGTGGAAGTCCGCGATGGGCGAGTTGATGCAGAAGAAATTCCGCACCCGGCTGATGTCGCTCGCGCCCAATCCGCCGATCATGTTCTGGTGCCGCGAGAAGTTCGCGACTATCAGCGACCTGAAGGGGAAGAAGGTCCGCATCTTCAACAAGACGCAGGCGGACTTCGTCTCCGCGCTCGGCGCCGAGACGATCACGATGCCGTTTCCCGAAGTCGTGCCGGCGCTGCAGCGCGGCGTGGTCGACTGCGCGCTGACCGGCTCGCTCTCCGGCAATCTCGCGGGCTGGCCCGAGGTGACCAAGTTCCTGCTGCCGCTCAACGTCGGCTGGTCGATCTCCTACGAGGGCGCGAACGCGGCGAGCTGGCAGAAATTCGCCCCATCGGTGCAGGAGTTCTTCACCAAGGAGTTCGCCCGGCTCGAAGACGACATGTGGGCGATCGGCAAGAAGGCGGCCGACGAGGGCGTTGCCTGCAACATCGGCAAGGACCCTTGCACGCTCGGCAAGAAAGGCACGATGGAACTGGTCAATATCTCCGACGCCGACAACGCGCTGCGCAAGAAGCTGGTGGAGGACATCGTGCTGGTGCGCTGGGGTAAGCGTTGCGGCAAGCCCTGCGCCGAGAAGTGGAACGACACGGTCGGCAAAGTCGTAGGGCTGAAGATCCCGATGGAAAAGCTCTGACCGTTTGCTGACAATCGCGCGGACGCAGATCCTGCGTCCGCGCCCCCCGTCCTCAACCAATCGATATCCGATGGATCGACTGCTTTCCATTGCGCGGACACTCTCGCGCGCCGGGGCGTGGGCCGGAGGCGCGCTGGTCGCCGCCGCCGCGCTGATGATCTCGGTCGATGTGCTGATCCGCAAAATTCTCGGCACCACGCTCGGCGGCGCGAGCGAGATCTCCGGCTACGTGCTGGCGGTGAGCACCACCTGGGCGCTCGCCCTCGCGCTGCTCGATCGCGCGCATGTGCGCATCGACTCGCTCTACGTGCTGCTGCCGGCGCGGCTCTGCGCGCTGCTCGATATCGTGGCGCTGCTTTCGTTCATGATCTTCGCCGGCATCCTCACCTGGCAGGGCTGGGTGATGTTCGACCAATCGTTCGAGCTTGGCTCGCGCTCGCTCACGCCGCTCGAGACGCCGATGGCGCTTCCGCAGTTCCTCTGGCTGACCGGCTTTGCGTTCTTCTTCCTCGTCATGGTGCTGCTGCTCATTCGCGCCGTCGCGGCGTTCGCGACCGGGCGCATCGGCGACGTGCAGCGCCTGCTCGGCTCGCGCACCGCGCTGCAGGAACTGGAAGAAGCGATCCAGGAACATGAACGCTACAAGGACGCATAGGGAATAGCCGTGGTCTGGGTCGCAATTGTCGTTCTGCTCGTCATTCTGGCATCGAGCATTCCGGTGGCGGCGGGCCTCACGCTGCTCGCGCTCGTGCTGGACTACACTTATTCGTTCCTGCCGCTCCGGCTCGCGATGGGCGAGACCGCGTGGTCGGTCTCCACCAACTTCATCCTGTTCGCGATTCCGCTGTTCGTGTTGCTCGGCGAAATCCTGCTGCGCTCCGGCATCGCCGATCGCATGTACAACGCCATGACGCAGTGGATCTCGTGGCTGCCCGGCGGGCTGATGCACTCCAACATCGCCACCTGCACGCTGTTCGCTGCGGTGTCCGGCTCCAGCGTCGCGACCGCCGCGACCATCGGTACGGTCGCGGTCGATCAGATCGAGAAGCACGGCTACAACGAGCGGCTCTATCTGGGCACGATCGCGGCGGGCGGTACCCTCGGAATTCTCATTCCGCCCTCGATCCCGATGATCGTCTACGGCGCGCTGACCGACACCTCGATCCCGCAGCTCTATCTCGCCGGCATCATGCCCGGCCTGGTGCTGGCGGCGCATGTTCATGGTCACGGTCATCATCGCGTGCCTGTCAAGGCCGGCCTGGGGTGGGCGTCCGATCCCGACCGACTGGGCGGCGCGGCGGCGTTCGCTGCCGGACTTGCTGCCGCCGCTGATCATCTTCGGCGTGATTATCGGCTCGATCTACGCCGGGATCGCGACGCCGACCGAATCCGCGGGCCTTGGCGTGCTGGCGGCCTTCGTGCTCGCCGCCGTGCGGCGGCGCATCAGCTGGCGGATGCTTGCCGACACGTTCGAAGGCACGATGAAGACGACCGCCATGATCATGGCGATCCTGATCGCCGCCTACATCGTCAACTTCATCATCACGTCGATCGGGCTTGCCTCGAAGGTGACGGCTCTGGTCACTTCGCTCGGGTTGACGCCGACCGGCACCATGATCGTGATCGTGCTGTTCTATCTCGTGCTCGGCATGTTCATGGAGTCGCTCTCCATGCTGGTCGCGACCGTGCCGATCATCACGCCGGTGGTGCTGGCGCTCGGCTTCGATCCGGTGTGGTTCGGCATCATGATGATGCTGTTGCTCGAAACCGCGCTGATCACGCCGCCGGTCGGGTTCAACCTGTTCGTCGTGCAGGGCGTGCGGCCGCGCGGGCAGATCTATGACGTGATCATAGGCTCGTCGCCGTTCGTTGTTACGCTGATGGTGATGGTCGCGCTCTTGATCGCGTTCCCGCAGATCGCGCTCTGGCTGCCGAAGGTGGCGAACTAGCTCACCTCGACCGCCGCCGTCACCGGCACGTGGTCCGAAGGCCGTTCCCAGCCGCGCGCGTGCTTGGCGATGTCGATGCGCGAGACACGGTCGCCAAGCTGCGACGAGACCCAGATGTGATCGAGGCGGCGGCCGCGGTCCGCGGCCTTCCAGTTGTCCATCGCGCGATAGCTCCACCATGTGTAGAGCTTCTCGGGCTCGGGCGTGAGCTGGCGCATCGAATCGACCCAGCTTCCGGCGTTCCGGAACGCGGTCAGTTTCTCGGTCTCGACCGGCGTGTGCGAGACCACCCTGAGCATCTGCTTGTGGCTCCAGACGTCGTGTTCGAGCGGCGCGACATTGAGGTCGCCCACCAATATCGCGCGCTCGCCGTTCTTCGGGCGCAGCTTTTCCATCGCGTGCAGCTCGTCGAGGAACGAGAGCTTGTGGGCGAACTTCGGATTGATCTCGGGGTCCGGCTCGTCGCCGCCGGCCGGCACATAGAAATTATGCACCGTGACGGGATCGCGCAGGCCGGCGCGCTCGCCGAGCGTCACCGCGATGTGGCGGCAGTCTTCCTTGCCGCAGTAATTATCGATCGTGACGCTCTCGAACGGCAGCCGCGAGAGCACCGCGACGCCGTGATAGCCCTTCTGTCCGTTCAGCGCCGCGTGCACGTAGCCGAGCCGGTTGAAGCGCTTCAGCGGGAAGGCATCGTCCGGGCTTTTCGTCTCCTGCAGGCAGATCACGTCGGGCCGCGCCGCCTTGATGAAGCGGGCGATCAGGTCGATGCGCAGGCGAACGGAGTTGATGTTCCAGGTGGTGACGGTCAGCGGCATGTTGCCGATAGATAAAGACGTGGACGGCCGGGACAAGCCCGCATGTCACGCTATCCCCCGCGAACGCGCTACTCCGTCATCTTGATGTTCGCGTCCTTGATCACCTTGGCCCAGCGCGCGACTTCCTCGGTCACGAAGGCGCGGAATTCGTCCGGCGTATTGCCGACCGCGACGATGCCCTGATCGGCCAGCCGCTGCTTCGTCGTCGGATCGGAGAGCGCCTTCTTGGCCTCGGCGGCGACGCGATCGACGATCTCCTTCGGCGTACCGGCGGGCGCGATGATGCCCGCCCAGGTGCCGGAGACGAAGTCCGGCACGCCCTGCTCGATGATGGTCTTCACGCCCGGCGCCGCCGGGATCTGTTCCTTGGCGGCGAGGCCGAGCGCCTTCACGTTGCCGGCCGTCACCTGCGGCATCAGCGGGCCGACGATGTCGAACATCACGTTGATGTTGCCCGCGACCGTGTCCTGCAGCGCGCCCGCGGTCCCCTTGTAGGGGACATGCACCATGTCGAGGCCCATGCGCGCCTTGAACATCTCCATCGTGAGATGCGCGGCGGCGCCGACGCCCGAGGAGGCGAAGTTGAGCGTGCCGGGCTTCTGCTTGGCGAGCGCGATCAGTTCCTGAATGTTGTTCGCCGGCAGGGTCTTGTTCGCGATGATGATGAGCGGCGCGACGCTCATCAGCGACACGTAGGTGAAGTCCTTCATCGTGTCGTAGGGGACTTTCGGATTGAGCGTGGGATTGACCGAGTGCGCGGCAATCACGGTGCCGAAGGTGTAGCCGTCGGGCGCGGCCTTCGCGACGATGTCGGTGCCGATGATCGCGTTCGCGCCGGGCTTGTTCTCGAACACGATGCTGACACCGAGGGCGTCGGCGACCTTCTGTCCGACGGTGCGCGCCATCAGGTCGGTGTAGCCGCCGGGCGTATACGGCACGATCATGCGGATCGGCTTGCTCGGCCAGGCCTGCGCGAACGCGCTGCCGCATAACGCGGCGGTGAAACCGAGCGCGGCGAACAGACGGATGGCGGATTTCATGATGTCGCTCCCTGACGGCGTTCTGAGACGCTTCAGGCCAACATCAATCGCGTTTTGGTTTGCCGCGCAAGCGCGTCCGCAGTGCGGAACAAAGCGCCTGTTCTACTGAATGATCTCTTTGCGCTCGTAATTGATCCGGAACATCGCCGAATCCAGCTTCTGCGCGTAGTCGAGGTTATAGAGCGCGACCGTGGTGTCGAAGCCCTGCGGGTCGGTGATGGTCCACTGCTTGAGCTGCATGTCCTTCGGCGAGAACATCAGCAGCACCTTGTGCGTGCCGCCGAGCGTCTGTTTCTCCTCGATCATCACGCTGACGAACGTCTCGTCGGCCGAGGCCGACACCACGTTGGTTTCGCGCAACAGGTCGATGCGGTCGGCGAGCAGGAAGCGCAGCGGGGTCTGCGAGAGCGGGTAGAGGTCCTGCGTCTCGAGCTTGCGGTCGCGCACCACGAGCGAGGAGCCGTCGGAGACAAGCTCGATCGGGCTCGGCGGGTTGTATTCGAATTTCACGCGGCCGGGCTTCTGCAGGTAGATCTTGCCCTCGGCGCGGCGGCCGTCCGGTCCGACCTGCACGAAATCGCCGACCATCGTCTGCACGCTCATCAGGTAGATATTCACGCGCTCGATCAGCGCGCGCTGGTTGGCGTCGAAGGCCGTCGTGGTGCCGGGCTTGGAAAAGCCGGGCAGGCGGAACGGGAACCCGGATTGCGACTCGGTGCGCTGCTGATCGAGCGGCGTCGGGGGCGGCGCGATACCGGACTTCGGCCGCGGTATCGGAACCGGCTGGGCAGCCACAGCCGTGGCGGCGAGCCCGAACAGGCACGCGCCGATGATCGCCACGGTCGATGTCCGCATTCCACTCCTCCGCAGGGCCGATTAATCGCCTCGCTGTGGCGATTTCACGACCCGTGGGTCCGTTGATACTCAATACGACGCGTGTTCCGGCTCGCCTACGAGAATCTCGCGCTTTCCGGCATGATTGGCCTGCCCGACGATACCTTCCAGCTCCATCTTCTCCATCAGCGAAGCGGCGCGATTGTAGCCGATCTGCAGCCGGCGCTGGATGTAGCTGGTGGAGGCCTTGCGGTCGCGCATGACGAGCGCGACGGCCTGCGAATAGAGGTCGTTGGTCTGGCCCATCGCGGAATTGTCGAACACCGAGCCGTCCTCGCCTTCTTCCGGCTCTTCGCTGACCGTGACCGCCTCGAGATACTGCGGCGTACCCTGCGCCTTGAGGTGACGCACGATCTTCTCGACTTCCTCGTCGGAGCAGAACGGTCCGTGCACGCGGCTGATGCGTCCGCCGCCCGCCATGTAGAGCATGTCGCCCTGGCCGAGCAGCTGCTCGGCGCCCTGCTCGCCGAGGATCGTGCGGCTGTCGATCTTGGAGGTGACCTGGAACGAGATGCGGGTCGGGAAATTCGCCTTGATGGTGCCGGTGATGACGTCCACCGACGGACGCTGCGTCGCAAGGATCACGTGGATGCCGGCGGCGCGCGCCATCTGGGCGAGACGCTGCACCGCGCCTTCGATGTCCTTGCCGGCGACCATCATCAGGTCGGCCATCTCGTCGACGATCACCACGATGTAGGGGATGAGCTCGAGATCGAGCTCTTCCTTCTCGTAGATCGCGTCGCCGCTTTCCTTGTTGTAGCCGGTGTGCACCGTGCGGCTAAGCTTCTCGCCCTTCTGCTTCGCTTCGGCGACGCGCCCGTTGTAGCCGTCGATGTTGCGCACGCCGAGCTTGGACATCTTGCGGTAGCGCTCTTCCATCTCGCGCACCGCCCATTTCAGCGCGACCACCGCCTTCTTCGGGTCGGTGACGACGGGCGTGAGCAGATGCGGGATGCCGTCATAGACGGAAAGCTCCAGCATCTTCGGATCGATCATGATGAGCCGGCAGTTGTCCGGGCGCAGCCGGTACATCAGGCTCAGGATCATGGTGTTGATCGCGACCGACTTGCCCGAGCCGGTGGTGCCGGCGATCAGCAGATGCGGCATGCGAGCGAGATCGACGATGACCGGATCGCCGCCGATGGTCTTGCCGAGGCAGAGCGGCAGGCGCGCCTGCGAGTCATTGTATTCTTCGGCGGCGAGCATCTCGCGAAGCAACACCTTCTCGCGCTTCGGATTGGGCAGCTCGATGCCGATCGCGTTGCGGCCCTGCACGACGGCGACGCGCGCCGAGACCTTGCTCATCGAGCGCGCGATGTCGTCGGAGAGGCCGATCACGCGCGAGGACTTGATGCCGGGTGCGGGCTCGAGTTCGTAGAGGGTGACCACAGGTCCCGGATGCGCATTGATGATCTCGCCGCGCACGCCGAAATCGCTGAGCACGCTTTCGAGCGCCTTGGCGTTTTCCTGAATGGCGTCGTCGGAAAGCATCGCGCGGTCGCTCGCCTTCGGCGCGGTGAGCAGCGCGAGCGAGGGGAGTTCGTAGCCGTCCTTGCCGCGCTTGGTGGCGGGACGGGTCATCTGCTTGACGCGC
Organism: uncultured Alphaproteobacteria bacterium; assembly: GCA_963828625.1. Classification (GTDB taxonomy): domain Bacteria; phylum Pseudomonadota; class Alphaproteobacteria; order Rhizobiales; family Xanthobacteraceae; genus PALSA-894. Next base: position 444,825 of record CAWHEX010000002.1, read on the forward strand.
TTGCGCGGCGCAACCTCGACTTCGGCATCCTCGTCTTCGTCCTCCACGTCCTCGGCCTGATCGTCGGCCGGGTTGGAGTAGGGCTCGGAGTCGGGATCGACCAGCTTCACGGCCGACGGATCGTGGCGCAGCGGCACCACGCGCGCGCGGCTTCGCCAAGGCATGACTTCGAGCAGCATGGCCGGCAGCAGCGCCACGCGCGCCTTCACGCTGTAGAGGAAATGATAGACGCGGCCGAGCGACACGAAGCCGCGCGGCTCGGCGTCTTCGTCGTCCTCGTCTTCGTCCGCCACGCGCTTTTTCGCGCCGCGTTTGGCGGGCGCTTCCGCGACATCCTCGTTGTCTACGTTGCGGCGCAAGTTGAAACCGGCCGCAAAGGCGAGCGCCATGAAGGCCGCGACGCCGATGATGATCGCGATGATGAAGCGCGTGACGCCGGAGAGCGGCGCACCGAAAATCCACGCGGGCACGCGCAGAATTGCATCGCCGACCACGCCGCCGAGTCCGGTCGGCAGCGGCCATCCCTTGCTCGCCGGCAGGCACGACGCAAAGCCCGCGAAGACGAGCGCGCCGACGATCCACATCGCGAGCCGCGCGCGCTCGCGGTCGAGCGAGCGGTGCGTGAGCAGGCGCCAGCCCCATGCGGCGATCGGCAGCAGCAGCGCGATCGTCGCGATGCCGAGAAGCTGCATCATCAGGTCGGCGCCGATCGCGCCCGGCAGGCCGAGCATGTTGCGCACCGGCGCGTTGGTGGCGTTGCTGAACGAGGGGTCCTGCACCGACCAGGTGGCGAGCGCGACGGCGATCGTTCCGGCGATCGCCAGGAGCGCGATGCCGATGATCTCGTACATGCGGCGGCGCAGCGCCGTGCGCATGTCCTCCGGCATGAAGTCGGTGGTGAATTGCGTATAGCGCGCAACGGCCGGCATGGTCGAACGCGCCTTATCCTACGACCAGTTCAAATCGGGATCATGCGCTAACCCAACACCTTGACCATGCGATGCAGCGCCTCGGCGGTTGTCTCGCGGTCCTGCACCATCGCGACGCGGATGTAGCCTTCGCCCGCGTTGAAACCGTTGGCCTGCGGGCGCGCGGCGTAGTTGCCCGGCACCACGCGCAAGCCTGCTTCCTTCCAGAGCTTCAGCGTCGCGGCTTCGCTGCCGCCGTGCGCCGACACGTCGAGCCAGAGGAAAAAGCCGCCCGCCGGGCGCTTGTAGCCGTAGCGATTGCCGAGGATCTGATCGGCGAGATCGAACTTGGCGCGATAGAGCGCGCGGTTTTCCTCGACATGCGCCTCGTCGGTATAGGCCGCGATCGCGACTTCCTGCGCCGGCACCGGCACCTGCGGCGCCGAGACCGCGCGCAGATCGAGGAAGGATTTCAGGAAGCGCTTGTCGCCCGCCACGAACCCGACGCGCAGGCCGGGCAGGCTCGAGCGCTTGGAGAGCGAGTTGAACGCCACGACGTTGGCGAAGTCCTTGCCGGCGACTTCGAGCGCGCCGACCGGCGGTTCCTTCCAGTAGATCTCCGAGTAGCACTCGTCGGCGAACAGCATGAAGCCGTGCTTCTGCGCGAGCGAAACGGCGCGCGCGAGATAATCGCGGCTCGCGACCGAGCCTTGGGGATTGGCCGGCGAGGCGAGATAGAACGCGACCGTGCGGGCGAGCAGGTCGTTCGAGAGCGCATCGAGATCGGGCAGGAAGCCGTTCGCGGCGGTCGCGTCGAGATAGACCGGCTCGCATTCGGCAGCGACGGCGCCGGCCGAGTAGGGCGCGTAGAACGGGTTCGGCACCAGGATTGCGGGCTTGCCGGGACGCTCGCCCGCGAGGCGCTTCGCCGCGATCGCGGCGAGGAACAGGCCCTCGCGCGAACCGCCGAGCACGAGAACTTCGCTCAACGCCTCGATCGGGCGCGCGAGCTTGTAGCGGCGATTGAGCCAGCCCGCGACGGTCTGGCGAAAACGGTCCGTGCCGGCATTGCCCGGATAGCGGCCGAAATCCGCGGTGTGTTTGGCAAGCACCGGCGCGACGAACGGCGGTACCGGATGCTGCGGCTCGCCGACCGAGATGTTGATCGGCGGCATGCCGGGCTTTGCGTCGCCCAACAGGTCCGTCAGCCGCATGAACGGCGAGCGTGCGTCGGGCGTCCGAGCGGATGATGTCGCGCGTTCGGTGGCGTTCATGGACAGCGTTTTTGGCGGCGGGAACGCCCCGCCGGACTGGCGTTTCGTCACCATAGGAGGCGGCAGGTTAAGGCGCGATTAACCATCGGTCGCCGGACGGGCCGCTCATGGCGGTTTTTTGTGGCGCGCCAAGGCTTTCCGGGTTCCGGCCGCGAGGGCGAGGAGGGCGAGGAGGGCGCAAGGCGTCTCCGTCAGCGGGACATTCCGTCGCTGTCCGCCGCGTGAGGTACGTCTTTCGCGAGCCGCGCCAGCGGACCGCAGAGATAGAGGTCGCAAATCGGGGCGCGCAGGGACGAGGGCAGGCTGCATCCATTCTTTGCGTGGAAGATGCAGGAGTCCTTGAAGGCCTTGTCCGGGATCGCATCGAGATAGCGCCGCATCAGGCCGCGGCCGCTCAGGCGCGGATACCGCGCCCAGGCGAGGCGGATCGCGGTTTCGTCGAGGTAAGCGTCGTTGCCGCCCTTGCTGCAGCAAAAGCCGCGGCACGCCTTGCAGGCGTCGATGTACGCCGTCGATTCCGGAATGGGTTTCAGTTTTTCGGCGGTCTTGCGGCGCGGCGGCGAGACTTCGCCGATCAGCCCTTCGAGAAACGCCGCGAAAATTCTGCGGCGCTTTTGTCCAACGGGACGCAACGGCCGATCAAGCCCGGGCAGTTCGACATCGCCCCATTTGATCATGTCCGTGGACCTGTGACCGCGACCGGCTGCGCGATGCGCCTTGGACCTCTCGAATTGGACTGTACACCCCGCGCGCGCCGGACTGAATCCGTCCTCCAAAAAAGTGAGAGGCCTCGGGGTGAGCCGAGGCCTCTCGACGGAGGGGGCGGTGCCGGGTCTCCACCCCAACCGTGGCTCTGTTCCTCTCCCGCGTGCGGGAGAGGGAATGGGTCACATGTTGTAGGCGCGCTCGCCGTGATCGGTGAGGTCGAGGCCTTCGCGCTCGCTGTCGGTCATGGCGCGCAGTCCGATCAGCACGTCGATCACCTTGAGGATGACCAGCGTTCCGATGCCGGACCACAGCAGCGTGAGGCCGACGGCCTTGCACTGCGCGATCACCTGCGTGGAGAACACGTATTCGGCGATCTTGCCGGTTTCGTAGTTCATGATGCCGGTGCCGCCGAGCGCGGGGTTGACCAGGACGCCGGTCAGGATCGCGCCGACGATGCCGCCGACGCAGTGGACGCCGAACACGTCGAGTGCGTCGTCGTAGCCGAGCGCGTTCTTGATCGCCGAGCAGAACACGTAGCAGACGATGCCGGCGATGACGCCGAGCACGAGCGCGCCGATCGGTCCCGCGAAGCCGGAAGCCGGCGTGACCGCGACGAGGCCCGCGACCGCGCCGGTGACGGCACCGAGCAGCGAGGGTTTGCCCTTCGCCATCCACTCGACGAACATCCAGGCGAGCGCCGCCGCGGCGGTTGCGACGAACGAGTTGGCCATCGCCAGCACGGCGCCGCCGGAGGCTTCGAGGTTGGAGCCGGCGTTGAAGCCGAACCAGCCGACCCAGAGCAGCGCGCCGCCGATCATATTCATGACCAGCGAGTGCGGAGGCATCAGCTCCTTGCCGAAGCCGATCCGCTTGCCGAGCAGGATCGCGCCGACGAGACCCGCGATGCCCGCGTTGATGTGCACCACGGTGCCACCTGCGAAGTCGATCGCGCCCCACTGGAAGATGAGGCCGGAGTCTGCGTTGACTTCGTCGAGTTTCGCCTGCGCTGCAGTCTTTGCTGCGCCGTCAGCCGCGGCGGCGAGTGCCTTGGCGGCCGCGTCGATCGCGTCGGGGCCGGCCCAGTACCAGACCATGTGGGCGATCGGGAAGTAGACGATGATCACCCACAGCGGCAGGAACAGCGCCATCGCGGAGAACTTCATGCGCTCCACCAGTGCGCCGACGATCAGCGCGGGCGTGATCGCCGCGAAGGTCATCTGGAAGCACATGTAGAGCATTTCCGGAATGGCGGCGCCGACCGAGAAGGTCGCGGCCTTCGAGTCGACCGTGATGCCCGACAGGAAGGCCTTCGAGAAGCCGCCGACGAATGACGTCGGTCCGCCCGTGAAGGTCATCGAGTAGCCGAACAGCACCCAGATGACGGTGACGACGCACACCGCGTAGAACACCCACATCAGAACCGAGAGTGCGTTCTTGGTGCGCACGAGGCCGCCGTAGAAGAGCGCGAGGCCCGGGATGGTCATCAGCAACACCAGCACGGTGGCGGTGAGCATCCAGGCGACGTCGCCCTTGTTGACCGTCGGCTCGGCCGCCGCCGCGGGAGCGGCCGGCGCTGCGGGTGCCGCCATCTCGGCGAGCGCCACGTCGAGCGCGATGAAGGTGAGGCATATGGCGAACAATACCCCCAGCAGAAGCACCGCAGGCTTTATGCGGGCCGGCATCATGGACGTCATGGTGGAAAACTCCTGTGCGTGATCGATGAACTAGAGTGCGGCGCCGTCGGCCTCGCCGGTGCGGATGCGCACGGCGTGGTCGAGCGGGATGACGAAAATCTTGCCGTCACCGATCTGGCCGGTCTTGGCCGCGGAGGTGATCGCCTCGACGACTTTGTCGACCTGGGCGGAATCGACCGCGACCTCGATCTTGACCTTCGGCAGGAAGTTCACCGCGTATTCCGTGCCACGGTAGATCTCGGTGTGGCCCTTCTGGCGCCCGTATCCCTTGACCTCCGTGACGGTCAGTCCGTGCACGCCGACCGCGGTCAGCGCATCGCGCACCTCGTCCAGCTTGAACGGCTTGATCACCGCCATGACGATTTTCATGGGTTCTTTCCCCTGCGGCCCGGCTGCGTACTGACTGAACCGGGCTCGATGACATGAAGCCGCGCGGCATTGCGCCGAGCGGTCGCAGGCACGGACTAATCAAGCCTCGTGCCAAGCCGGGGGAAGGCCGCTAACGCATTGATATTTATTCAATTTCGCAGACGGTCGCGGCATGGCGAAAGCGCCGGCCGCGTGCGCCGCACAATCGCAAGTCAACGCTGCATGAATCTTAGGCAGCCAAAATGGATGCCTGACGCACAGGGCATCCGAACGACTCCGGGCGGTAATCAGCTGTGGATCAACTCGCCGTGCTGGGTGACGTCGAGGCCCATCTGTTCGGCCTCCGGCGTGACGCGCAGCTCGGTGACGAAGCCTACGACCTTGAGGATCGCGAAGGTGCCGAGCCCGGACCACGCGATGGTCGTCAACACGCCGACGATCTGGATCAGGAGCTGGCGCGGATTTCCGTCGATCAGGCCGGAGAAGCCCTCCGGCGTCGCGGCATCGATCGAAATTGCGGCGGTGGCGAACACACCGGTCAGCGTGACCCCGATGATCCCGCCGACGCCGTGCACGCCGAACACGTCGAGCAAGTCGTCGTAGTTGAGCCAGAGCTTCAGCTTGGTGCAGGCCCAGTAGCAGGCGCCGCCCGCCACGATGCCGATGACGAGGCCGTGCCACGGCAGCACGAAACCGGAGGCGGGCGTGATGGTGCCGAGCCCCGCGACCGCGCCGGAGATGAAGCCGAGCACCGAGGGCTTGCCGCGCGCCGACCATTCGAGCGCCATCCAGGTGAGCGCGCCCGCGCTCGCCGCGAGATGCGTCGCGACGATCGCCATCGAGGCGCGCGATCCGGAGCCGAGCGCCGAGCCGCCGTTGAAGCCGAACCAGCCGACCCAGAGGAGGCCGGTGCCGATGACCGCCATCGAGAGATCGTAAGGCGCGAGATTTTCCGTGCCGTAGCCGCGCCGCTTGCCGAGCACGAGCGCGGCGACGAGTCCCGCGACGCCTGCGTTGATGTGCACCACGGTGCCGCCGGCGAAATCGAGCACGCCGTAGGTCTGCAGGAAGCCGCCGCCCCAGACCCAGTGCGCGAGCGGCACATAGACGATCATCAGCCACAGCACCGAGAACAGCACGAAGGCCGAGAAGCGCATGCGGTCCGCGACCGCGCCGGCGACGAGCGCGACCGTGATGATCGCGAACGTCATCTGGTACATCATGAACAGGATTTCGGGGATCGTCTTCGCGGCCGCATGCGTCGAATCCATGCCGATGCCGCGCAGGAAAATGCGATCGAGATTGCCGAGCGCGGGCGCATCGCCCGAGAAGGCGAGCGAGTAACCGATCATCGCCCACAGCACCGACGCGATGCCGACCGCCGCAAGGCACTGCATCATGGTGGCGAGCACGTTCTTCTTGCGCACCATGCCGGCGTAGAACAGCGCGAGGCCCGGAATGGTCATCATCAGCACAAGGCAAGTCGCGGCGATCATCCAGGCGGTGTCGCCGGCATCGATCTTCGATGCGGCAGGCGCGGCCATTTCGGCGAATGCGGGCGTGGCAAACGTTGCGGCCAGCAACGGCGCGAAGCGCAAGATGGTCTTCATGGTCGGTCCCCCCGGAAGCCGAATGTTGTTGCCGTCGCGGCCCTCACCGGCCGCGCTGCTTGTCAGAGCGCGTCGGAATCGGTTTCGCCGGTGCGGATGCGCAACGCGTGCTCGACCTCGATGACGAAAATCTTGCCGTCGCCGATCTGGCCGGTCTTGGCGGCGACGGAGATCGCCTCGACGACCTTGTCGGCGCGCTCGTCCGGCACCACGACCTCGATCTTGATCTTGGGCAGGAAGTTCACGGTGTATTCGGCACCGCGATAAATCTCGGTGTGGCCCTTCTGGCGGCCGAAGCCCTTGACCTCCGCGACGGTGAGGCCTGCGACGCCGAGTTTGGTGAGCGCGTCGCGCACGTCCTCGAGCTTGAACGGCTTGATGATGGCGGTGACCAGCTTCATGGAACTCCTCCGGCTCGCGCTTCCCCGTTCGCCCCCTTGAAGCCGACCGGCTTCCGCGAACCCAGAACGCCTGACAGGCGATTTCCGCCTGCGCCGGCCCCGACCGGCGCTACCTGCTTACGATATCGGCAATCCCCTCAAAGTTTAAGCGGCGCGCCGATGCGCGGCCGCCTAACCTGTGGGCAAGTCCGCGCCGCAACATTCATTTTGGGTCCTTGGAACGATCGTAAAGCGCCCCCGTTGGCGTCGATCGGAGGAGCTCATGGCCCGAACCCCTGCGGCGGCGCAGCGAAAAGCCGACCTGGTCGCCGCCCCCGCAAAGCTGACCGTCCGCCTGACCGTAAACGGGGTCGCGCACGAGCTTGCGCTCGCGCCCTGGGTCAGCCTGCTCGACGCGTTGCGCGAGCATCTCGATCTCACCGGAACCAAGAAGGGCTGCGATCACGGTCAGTGCGGCGCCTGCACGGTGCTGGTCGACGGGCGGCGCATCAATTCGTGCCTGACGCTCGCCGTGATGAAAGACGGCGCGCAGGTCACCACCATCGAGGGTCTTGCGACCGACGGCGCACTGGACGCGCTGCAAGAAGCCTTCATCGCGCATGACGCCTTCCAATGCGGCTATTGCACGCCGGGACAAATCTGTTCGGCGGCCGGATTGCTCGCCGAAGGCAAGGCGAAAACGAAGGACGAAGTACGCGAATTGATGAGCGGCAACCTCTGCCGCTGCGGCGCCTACCCCAACATCGTGGCGGCGATCCTCCAGGTGATGAACGGAGCGCGGCCGTGATCAATTTCGAATACACTCGCGCGAGCGCGATCTCCGACGCGCTGCGTCAGGCCGCCGCCGACCCGAACGCCAAATTCATCGCGGGCGGCACCAACCTGATCGACCTGATGAAGGAGAACGTCGAGAAGCCCACAAGGCTGATCGACATCACGCACCTGCCGCTCAAGGCGGTCGAGGAAACGCCCGACGGCGGGCTGAAGATCGGCGCGCTCGTGCCGAACAGCGACCTCGCGTACCACCCGATTGTCGAGCAGCGCTATCCGCTGCTCGCAAGCGCGATCCTCGCGGGCGCCTCGCAGCAGTTGCGCAACATGGCCTCGACCGGCGGCAATCTGCTGCAACGGACGCGCTGCTATTATTTCTATGACACGGCGACGCCGTGCAACAAGCGCGCGCCCGGCAGCGGCTGCTCGGCGATCGAGGGCCTCAACCGCCAGCACGCGATCCTCGGCACGAGCGAAGCCTGCATCGCGACGCATCCGTCGGACATGTGCGTCGCGCTCGCGGCGCTCGACGCGGCGGTGCATGTGCAGGGTCCATCGGGCGAACGCACGATCGCGTTCACGGATTTCCATCGTCTGCCGGGCAACACGCCGCAGCGTCGACACGAACCTCGATCCAGGCGAGATCATCACGTCGATCGAACTGCCAGCGCAGGGCTTCGCGAAGCACTACACCTATCTGAAGCTGCGCGACCGGCTGTCCTATGCGTTCGCGCTGGTATCGGTCGCGGCCGCACTTGAGATGGACGGCGACACCATCACGGAGGCGCGGTTTGCGCTCGGCGGCGTGGCGCACAAGCCGTGGCGCGATGCGTCTGCGGAGGCGCTGCTGCGCGGGCAGGCCGGAACGGAAGAAAATTTCGCCGAGGCTGCCGACATGCTGCTGCGCGACGCGCAGGGCCACGGTCACAACGATTTCAAGATTCCACTCGCCCGCAAGGCGATCGTCCGCGGCGCTGACGCAGGCCGCGCGCGGCACGCCGCAGTCCCAGTCCGACAAGAAGATCAGGTAGCGGCCATGCAGTCTCACATCGGTACGCCGACGTCCCGCGTCGATGGCCGCGCCAAGGTGACCGGCGCGGCGAAATACGCGGGTGAGTTCACGGCAAGCGATCTTGCCTACGGCTATGTCGTCACATCCGACATTGCGAAGGGACGGATTGCGCGCATCGATACGAGCGAGGCGTTGCGCATCGCCGGCGTCATTGACGTGCTGACGCACGAACATCGTCCGCGCATGGCCGGCACCACGCGCGCCTATCAGGACGATGTCGCGCCGGGCGGTTCGCCTTACCGGCCGCTCTATGACGACAAGATCCTGTTCAGCGGCCAGCCGGTCGCGCTTGTGGTGGCGGAGGAGTGGGAGATCGCGCGCTACGCGGCGACGCTGGTGCGCGTCGAGTACCAGCAGCAGGCGCACGCGACCGACCTGCATCTCGAACGCGACAACGCAAAGCCCACCAAGGTCGAGGCGAAGCCGCGCGGCAAGGCCGATAAGGCCTTACGACGCAGCCGAGGTGCAGCACGAAGCGCGAGTATTTCGTGCCGGTCGAGCATCACAATGCGATGGAGCTATTCGCCACCACGGCGGTGTGGGAGGGCGACGGCAAGCTGACGGTCTACGACAAGACGCAGGGCGTGCAGAACGTGCAGCGCTACCTGTGCGCCGTGTTCAACATGAAGCAGGATGACCTGCGCGTCGTGTCGCCGTTCGTCGGTGGCGCGTACGGGTCGGGGCTGCGCCCCGCGCACCAGACGGCGCTCGCGGTGCTGGCGGCGCGTGCGCTGGAACGTTCCGTGCGCGTCACGCTGACGCGCCAGCAGATGTTCGCGCTTGGCTACCGTCCGGGCATCATCGAGAAGCTCAAGCTCGGCGCAAATGCGAACGGAACGCTCGACGTGACGACGCACGAGGCGATCTCGATGACCTCGCAATACGAGGACTTCGCGCGCAACGACGTCGGTTGGTCCGGCGCGCTCTACAAGGCGCCGAACGCCAGCTACGCGCACGCCCTTGCCAAGCTCGACGTGCCGACGCCGACCGATATGCGTGCGCCGGGCGGCGCGACCGGCGTCTACGCGCTCGAATGCGCGATGGACGAGCTGGCGGTGAAGCTGAAGCTGGACCCGATCGAGCTGCGGCTTGCGCTGTTACTCGGACCGCGACCAGAATGCCGGCACGCCTTACACCAGCAAGAAGCTGCGCGAGTGCTACCGACAGGGCGCGGACGCTTTCGGCTGGGAAAAGCGGACGCCGGAGCCGCGCTCGATGCGCGACGGCAGCGAACTGGTCGGCTGGGGGATGGCGACCGGCATCTGGGAAGCCATGCAGATGAAGACCGCGGCGCGCATCGTGCTGACGGCGAACGGGCACGCCGAGGTGTCGAGCGCGACCGCCGACATCGGCACCGGCACCTACACGATCATGACGCAGCTTGCCGCCGACATGCTCGGCCTGCCGCTGGAGAATGTCACCGCGAAGCTCGGCGACTCGACGCTGCCGCCGTCGCCGGTCGAAGGCGGCTCATGGATGGCGGCCTCGATCGCGGGCGCGATCGGCGCGGCGGCCGACAAGGTGCGCAAGGACCTTCTGCGGCTTGCGAAGAAGATGCCGCGGCTCGCCGCTGGCGGATGCGAAGCTCGACGAGGTGACGCTCAGCGACGGCAGGCTCGTGTCAAAGAGCGATGCGTCCCGCGCCGTGCCTGTCGCCGACATCATGCGGCACGGCAAGAAGGATCGCATCGAGCAGGAGGCGTCCGCCGGATCGAACGACGACGGTAAGCACGCGCGCTATGCGCATGCGGCGGTGTTCGCCGAAGTGAAGATCGACGAGCAGCTCGGCATCGTCCGCGTCACCCGCATCGTCGATGCAGTCGCGGCGGGCCGCATCCTCAATCCGAAGACGGCGCGCAGCCAGATCATCGGCGGCGTGGTGTTCGGCATGGGGATGGCGCTGCACGAGGAGACGCTGCTCGACCATCGCTTCGGCCGCTTCATGAACGCCAATATCGCCGAATATCACATTCCGGCGCACGCGGACGTGCACGACATCGAGGTGATCTTCGTCGACGAACCGGACGAGATCATCAATCCGCTCGGCATCAAGGGCGTGGGCGAGATCGGCGTCGTCGGCACCGCGGCGGCGATCGCCAACGCGATCTATCATGCGACCGGAAAGCGCGTGCGCGATCTGCCGATCACGCTCGACAAGATCCTGGACTAGCTTTCCGCCCGCCGCAGCCGCACCAGCCCCTCCTGCGCGACGGTTGCGACCAGCGCGCCGTCGCGCGTGAAGATCAGTCCGCGCGACAGCCCGCGCGAGCCGAGCAGGTTCGGGCTGTCCTGCGCATAGAGCAGCCAGTCGTCGGCGCGGAACGGGCGGTGAAACCAGAGCGCATGATCGAGGCTCGCGCCCATGAAGTCCTTCTCGAACAGCGTGCGGCCGTGGCGCACCAGCGCGGTGTCGAGCAGCGTCATGTCGGACGCGTAGGCGAGCACGCATTGGTGGATCGCGGGATCGTCCGGCAGCTTGCCGGTCGCGCGGATCCAGACGTTGAAGTTGCCGGTCTCGCATCTTCTGGCCGAGATAGCGGCTCGTATTCGACCGGGCGCAGCTCGATCGGCCGCTCGCTCTTGTAATAGCGCTGCACGGCCTCGGGCATCGTCGGCAGAGAACTTCTTCTTGATGTCGGCTTCGCTCGGCGAGCTTTTCCGGCGGCGGCACCTCGGGCATCGTCGACCTGATGGGCGAGGCCTTCCTCGTCGTTGTGGAACGACACCATCAGGGTGAAGATCGCATGGCCGTGCTGGATCGCGACGACGCGCCGCGTGGTGAAGCTCTTGCCGTCACGGATGCGGTCCACTTCGTAGATGATCGGCACCTTCGGGTCGCCGCCGATCAGGAAGTAGGCGTGCAGCGAATGCGGCTGGCGGCCCTCGACGGTGCGCGAGGCCGCGACCAGCGCCTGCCCGATCACCTGTCCGCCGAACACGCGCTGCCAGCGATCCTGCGGCGAGCGCCCGCGGAAGAGGTTCACTTCGAGCTGCTCGATGTTGAGCACATCGAGCATGGTCTGGACGGCAGCGGACATGGGGGCTCTCGGCGCGTGACGGAACCTGAGAGACACGCCGCAGGCCCGGAAAGTCAAGGCGAGCGCAAAACGAAACCGGCCCCGCGTGGGGCCGGTCCCTGACGAATTTCGGATAGCGCTATTTCTTGGCGCAGACGAGGCGAGCCTTGACCGGCGCATTGGCGTCGGTGCCGCATGACGCGCCGTTCTCGCTTGCGGTCGCCACCATCGCGCCGCCGACGCAAAGCGCGCTGATCATGATCTCGTCGCCGCCGCATTCAGCCGCGTTGTCGTTCGAGACGTGAACGCGGAGCTCGCCCTTGTCGCCGCGGTTGCCCTGCGGGCCGGTTGGCCCCTGCGGCCCGGTATCGCCCTTTGCGCCTGCGACACCCTGCGGGCCGCGCTCGCCCTGCGCGCCTTGCGGACCGGCGGGACCCGTTTCGCCCTTTGCGCCGGCAACGCCTTGCGGGCCGGCTGCGCCGGCCGGGCCTGCGGGGCCAGCCGGACCGGTATCGCCCTTCGGGCCGACCTCGCCCTTGGCGCCCTGCGGTCCCGCCACGCCTTGCGGACCCTGCGGCCCTTCGGGGCCTTTCGAGCACGCCGCAAGCGCCAGCGCCGCCGCCAACGTGATGATTGTCAGATGAATTCGCACGGCGTCCCTCCCCTTCGGCCCGGCATCCGATCTTCTTTGTCGAACGGCGCAGGCGGTTTTGAATGCCCCCATCGGAAGCTTACATGAATTACTGTAGGAGCAAGATGTTTCCGCTGCCGCGAGGAAAATGTCGCACCAACCAGAAATCGCACGCGCCGATGTGGTGATCGCCGGCGGCGGATTCGCCGGCCTCTCGCTTGCGCTCGCGCTGCGCCAGGGACTCGGCGACGCGTTCAGGATCGTCGTCGCCGATCCGGCCTTCGCGGCGGATGCGAAGGCGGACCTGCGCGCCTCCGCGATCGCGGCCGCGGCGCGGCGCATGTTCGAAACGCTCGGCGTGTGGGACGCGGTCGCCGCGGATGCACAACCGATTCTCGACATGGTTGTGACCGACTCCAAGCTGAAGGACGCCGTGCGGCCGGTGTTCCTCACCTTCGCGGGCGAAGTGGAGGAGGGCGAGCCGTTCGCCCACATGATCGAGAACGCGCCGCTCAATGCCGCGCTCGCCGCCAAGGCGCGCGCGCAGGGAATCGAGCTGCGCGCCACCGCGGTGACGCGCTTCGCGCATGAGGGCAATCGCATCGCGGTGTCGCTCGGCGATGGTGACGGTGTCGGCGTCGCTGCTCGTCGCCGCGGACGGCGCGCGCTCGCGCGTGCGCGAGCAGGCCGGCATCGCCAGTCATGGCTGGGCCTACGGGCAGTCCGGCGATCGTCACGACCGTGGCGCACGAGCGCGAGCACAACGGCCGCGCCGAGGAGCATTTCCTGCCCGCCGGCCCGTTCGCGATCCTGCCGCTCAAGGGCCGGCGCTCCTCGCTGGTGTGGACCGAGACCGACGCCGAGGCCGCGCGCATCGTCGCGCTTCCCGACGATGAGTTTCACGTGGAGCTGGAGCGGCGCTTCGGGCTGCATCTCGGCGACATCGGTGTGGTCGGCGCACGGCGCGCCTATCCGCTCGGGCTGTTCATCGCGCGCGCGTTCGTTGCCGAGCGCATCGCGCTGGTCGGCGATGCCGCGCATGTCATCCATCCGATCGCGGGGCAGGGGCTCAACATGGGCCTGCGCGATGTCGCGGCGCTCGCCGAGGCGATCGTCGATGCGGCGCGGCTCGGGCTCGATATCGGCGGCGCGGACGTGCTGGAGCGCTATCAGCGCTGGCGGCGCTTCGACACGATGGCGATGGGCGATCGCGACCGACGGGCTCAATCGGCTGTTCTCCAACGAGTTCGACGTGCTGCGCCTGATGCGCGATGTCGGGCTCGGGCTGGTCGACCGCATGCCGGCGGTGAAGTCGTTCTTCATCCGCGAGGCGGCGGGCGTCACCGGCGAGGTGCCGAAGCTGCTGCGCGGCGAGGCGCTGTAGCGGCCGACATTCGCTCATGCCCGCGAACGTGGGCTCGAGTCTTGGCCAAGTCGGGTCCCGCTTTCGCGGGGACGAGCGGTACAGATGATACAAAGCAGTCGCTGCGTGATTTCCGCGACGTGCACGCCGGCACAGTCGAGCGTCGGAAAGCCGGCGTTCTCCTCGTTCATCACCATCGACAAGTCGGTGCCGGCGAGCAGCACGGCCTCGGCGCCGTCGCGCTTGATCAGGGTGTGCGCAAGCTCGCGCAGTCGGTCGATCCCGGCGGGCGTCGAGCGGTCGTAGACGACATCGAGATAGCTGTCGTGGATGAACGTCGATCTCGTCCGGCTGCGGCATCACGACATCGACGCCAAGGCGGCCGAACATGTTCGATCTCGACCGTCGAGCGCGTGCCGAACAGCGCGACGCGCTTGAGCCCGCGTGCACGGATCGCGTCCGCGACGGTCGGCACCATGTCGATCAGCGGGATGCGCAGCAGCGGCAGCAAGCTGCGCCGAGCAGATGTGCGGCGTGACCGCGACGATCGCCGCCATCTCGGCGCCGCCCGCCGGCAGTGCGTCGATGAAGCCGTTGAGATAGCGCGCGAGCTCGTCGAGCTTGCCGGCCTCGGCGAGCGGACGGCCGTGATCGACATCGGCATGCGCGATCAGCATGCGCGCGACGCGGCCCTGCGCCTCATGCGCGGCGATGCAGGCCGTTGTAATAGTAGACGGTCGCGCCCGGCCCGAGCCCGCCGATCAAGCCGAGGAACGCGGCCTTCCGTTGCCGGCATCATGACATCACGTCAGCGGAATGCCGCCGCAGTGCTCCTGGAACGGCGCGCGCGCTGGAGATCTCGCCGAACCAGCGTTCGAGGTTCGCCAGCTTGGGCCGCTCCGGCACCAGCTCCATGTAGCGGCGGATCATCACGCCGACCGGAATGTCGCCGTAGCGAGAACGCGTCACCCGCCATGAAGCGCGTCTTGCCGAGCTGCTCGTCCATGATATGCGCGGCGGCGGTCGTCTTCTCCTTGCCGGCCGCGATCGCGGCGGGATCGCGCTTGTCGGCCGGCGTGCGGATCAGGCCCCAGAACACCGGCGTGATCGCCGGGCCCATGACGGAAAGCTGCCAATCCATCCACTGATGTGCCTTGGCGCGCACCTTTGCGTCCTGCGGCTCGAGAGCCCCGTGCTTCGCGGCGAGATAGCGTACGACCGAATTCGATTCCCACAGCGTGAAGCCGTCCTCTTCCTCCAAGGTCGGCACCAGCGAGTTCGGGTTCATCGCGAGATAGAACGGCTCTTTGGTTTTGCCGAACGCGCCGCCGACGTCGATGCGCTCGCACGGCAGCTTAGTTCGCCGACCGCCCACATCGCCTTCTGCACGTTGGACGAGGTATTGCGGCCCCACATCTTGAGCATTGCGTTCTCCCGAATTTCGTCATGCCCGGCCATAGCCCGTCAAGGCCGGGCTAACGTCTACGGTCATCCACGCCTTTCATGCGAGGGTACAAGACGTGGATGCCGGGACAAGCCCGGCGCATGACGAATGAGAGTCTCAATCCAGCTTGCGCGCCTCTTCGGGCAGCATGATCGGAATGCCGTCGCGGATCGGATAGGCGAGCTTGGCGGAGCGCGAGATCAGCTCCTGCTTGTCGCGGTCGTATTCGAGCGTGCCCTTGGTGAGCGGGCAGACGAGAATTTCGAGCAGCTTCGGATCGACGGTGCCGGCGGGACGATCGGTCATGGTCACGATTTTCCAACTGTGGTCTGCGCGGACGATAGCATGTCCTCGCGGCGGTCAACTATTGCAGCTTGGTCTCGCCCTCGTTCTCGCTCTTGGCAAGCTCCATCTCGGTTAACGCAACCAGGATCTCGGCGCGCGTCTTGAGGTCGGGCGCTTCGAGCATCGCCTGCTTCTCGGCCGAGCCGTAGGGAGACATCATGGCGAGCGCGTTAACCAGCGCCTCGTTCGGCGCCTTCTCGATGCCGTCCCAGTCGGCGTTGAGCTTGTTCGCCTTGAGGAAGCCGGCGAGCGCCTTCAGCAGCGCGTCACGATCGACCGCCTCCTCGCCCTTGCGCGCGACGAAATCGTCGGCGAAAGGCTGATAGTCGACGCGGCACTGCCGATACGGCGTGAGCACTGAGGGTTCGTCCTCGATCCGAAACCGCGCGACGCCGGTGAGTTCGAGAACGTAGCGGCCGTCGCCGGTTTCGGCGAGCTGCGTGATGCGGCCGACGCAGCCGATCTTGTAGAGGTTGGGTCTGTCGTCGGGGCCCGGATGCGCGGTGTCGGGCTGGATCATGCCGATGAGGCGATGACGGTCGGCCATCGCGTCGTCGATCATCGCGAGATAGCGCGGCTCGAAAATGTTGAGCGGCATCTGTCCGCGCGGCAGCAGCAGCGCGCCGGCCAGCGGAAACACCGGAATGACCGGCGGCAGTTCGCTCGGGCCCCGATAGCTTGCGTTCATCGGCATTGTCGTTCTCCCCGGCGGGCTCTCCGGATGGACGGACGAACAGCCTGTGTCAGGCGAACAGAATCGAGCTCAGCTTGCGCCGTCCTGCGACGGACGCCTCGTCGGCCGGGCCCCACGCCTCGAAGAACTGGACGAGCTGCTTGCGCGCGCCGTCCTCGTTCCATTTGCGGTCACGCTTGACGATCTCGATCAGATGATCCGCCGCTTCCTGCCGCTTGCCCGCCGCGTTGAGCGCGACCGCGAGATCGAAGCGCGCCTGATGGTCGAGCGGGTTCGCGGCGACCTTCTGCTCAAGCTCGCCGACCGGACCGACCGACTGCGCCTGCTCGGCGACTTCGAGCGCGGAGCGCGCCGCCGCCACCGCGGCATCATTGCGCTTTGCCTCCGGCACCAGTGCGAGCGTCTGCTTCGCCTGCTCAAGCGCGCCCGTTTCCACATAGCCGCGCGCGAGACCGGCCAGCGCCGGCACGCTGCCCGGCTCTTCGTTCAGCACTTCGGCATAAAGCTCGATTGCTTCCGCGGCGTTGCCGGATGCGAGCGCCTCCTCGGCGGTCTTCAGGAGATCCTGCGCCTCGCCGCCGAGCTTGTCCTTGGTGATGCGCGCGATGAAGTCGTTGACCTGGCCCTCCGGCAGCGCGCCGAGAAAGCCGTCGGCCGGCTGGCCGTTGACGAAGGCGATCACGGCCGGGATCGACTGGATGCCCATCTGGCCCGGAATGGCCGGATGCTTGTCGATGTCCATCTTGACCAGCTTGATCTTTCCCTTGGCGGCCTTCACGGCCTTTTCGAGCACCGGGGTGAGCTGCTTGCACGGCCCGCACCACTCGGCCCAGAAATCGACCAGCACCGGCTGGCGCTTCGATTCCTCGATCACGTCCTTCACGAACCCTTGCGTGGTCGTGTCCTTGACGAAGCCATCCCCGCCCGGCGTCGTCCCCGCGATATCCTGCAGCGTCATGTTGCGTTTCCTGATGGCGCCGGGCGCCGAACCTTGAATTGCACCAACTACATGGGTCAGGGCGCGTCCGATTGCAATCGCTCCGTGGAACCCTCCGGGGCCTCGCCCGTAACCCGCGCGATCCGGGGCGGATGGCCGGTTGCCTCGAGAAATTTCACCAGATCGTCGCGGCCGATCGACGTGGTCATCGTGTTGACCAGCGGATGGCAATTGATAACGGCGTTTTCCATCAGGCCGGCGTCGATCACCACATTCACCCGATGGCGCGTGTCGTTGATGACGCCGAATGCCGTCACGGCGCCCGGTGACACGCCGAGCAGTTCCTCCAGCAGCGCCGACGAGCCGAACGAGAAACGTCCCGCGCCGAGCCGGTGATGCAACGTCTTCAGTTCGACGCGCGCATCCTCGGGTGCGACCACGACGAAAACCGCGTCCTTCTTGTCTTTCAGGAACAGGTTCTTGGTGTGCCCGCCGGGAATCGTGCCACGCAGCGCCTGGCTCTGCTCGACGGTGAACAGCGGCGCATGACTCACGGTTTTGTGCGGGATTCCAAGGCTGTCGAGATAGGCGAACAGGTCGTCAGGTGTCGCGGGCATCGTCAAACCGCCGATGGAACTACGTGTATAATTTCGAACAATTGTCGCGAATTGGATTAGCGCTTCTGCAATTCACGGCAAGTATGCTCCGGCTCATAGCGATCCATCCACACGGCTCCACGGGCGGCCCGGCACCAGGTTCCTTGCCGGGCCGCCCGTTGCATTCAGGGACGCCTTTTGGCATAGGTGGCGCGCCCGGCGGCAACCCATTCGCCGGTCTTCTCGGATGCGGGTGTAGCTCAGGGGTAGAGCACGACCTTGCCAAGGTCGGGGTCGAGGGTTCGAATCCCTTCGCCCGCTCCAGTTCTCTCACAATATCAGTGACTTAGTATCCGTCCGCCAGCGTGCCGCGCTGGCGCGGATCGGCGCCGCCGGTGAGCCCGCCGGGCGTCACCAGGATCGAGTTGGCCGAACCAATGGTCGCCGTGTTGACGATGCGGTGCCCCTTTGCTTCGAGCAGGCGCAGCGTATCCGGCGAAAGTCCGCGCTCGGCGAACACCTGATCCGGCAGCCACTGATGATGGATGCGCGGCGCCGCGACCGCCTCGGCGATGTTCATGCCGTGATCGATCACGTTGAGGATCACCTGCAGCACGGTCGTGATGATGCGGCTGCCGCCGGGCGTGCCGGTGACGAGCAGCACGCGCCCGTCGCGCATCACGATCGTCGGCGACATCGATGAGAGCGGACGCTTGCCCGGACCCGGCGCGTTGGCGTCGCCGCCGACGAGGCCATACGCATTCGGCGCGCCGGCCTTGGCGGCGAAATCGTCGAGCTCGTTGTTGAGCAGGATGCCGGTGCCGTCCGCGACGAGGCCGAGGCCGTAGCTGAAGTTGAGCGTGTAGGTGTTGGCGACCGCGTTGCCTTCCGCGTCGACAACCGAATAGTGCGTGGTGTTGTCGCCCTCATGCGCGGCCGGATTGCCTGCGCGGATCGATTGCGCAGGCCGTGCGCGCTCGGGGTCGATCGCCTTGCGTAGTTCCGCGGCGTAGCGTTTCGAGGTCAGTCCCGCGACCGGCACCTTCACGAAGGCGGGATCGCCGAGAAATTCCGCGCGGTCCGCGTAGGCAGGCTTCATCGCCTCGATCATCAGATGCAGCGTCGCGGCGGCGCCCGCGCCGCTTTCGCGCAGAGGGAATCCTTCGAGGATGTTGAGGATCTGCACGAGATGCACGCCGCCGGAGGAGGGCGGCGGCATCGAGGCGATGTCGTAGCCGCGATAGGTGCCTTGCACGGCGGGCCGCACGATCGCTTGATAATTCTTCAGGTCGTCGGCCGTGATGATGCCGCCGTTCTTTTTCAGGCCTGCGACGATCTTGTCCGCGAGCGGGCCCTCGTAGAATGCGCGCGGGCCTTGCGTGGCAATCGTTTCGAGCGATGCCGCAAGATCGCCCTGCACCAGCCGGTCGCCGCGCCCGAGCGGTGTGCCATCCGCCTTGAGAAAGATTTTAGCCGAAGCCGGCCAGCGCGCGAGTCGCGGCGCGACGCGCGGCAGCGAGTCCGCGAGATCATCCTCGACCACAAAGCCTTCGCGCGCGAGCTTGATGGCGGGCGCGATCAATTGCGCGAGCGTGAACTTGCCCGAGCCGTATTTCTCGTGCGCCAGTGCAAGGCCCGCGACCGTGCCGGGAACGCCGATACCGAGCGCGCTATCGCGTGATTTCTTTGGATCGGCTTCGCCCTTCTCGTCGAGGAAGACATCGCGCGTCATCGCGGCGGGTGCGGTCTCGCGATAGTCGATCGCGACCGTTTCGTTGCGGCCCGCGAGATGCACCAGCATGAAGCCGCCGCCGCCGATGTTGCCGGCCTGCGGATGCGTCACGGCGAGCGCGAAGCCAACCGCAACCGCGGCATCGACTGCATTGCCGCCCGCCTTGAGGACGTCGAGGCCGACGCGGGTCGCAAGCTTCTCCTGGCTCGCCACCATGCCGTTCTTGGCGACGACGGGGAGAAAGCGCGCCGCATTGGTGATGATCGGCACAGGCGCGGGCGGCGCGGTTTGCGCCTGCGCGCCAAGCGAAACGGCGGCCGACAATGCGGCCGCCGCGATCAGCGTCGACTTCAGAAACCGCAGCATGGGCCGCAGTCTAGCCGGTCGAATGCGTGCTTACGACCCGCCCGCCTCGTCGAGGAAGCTCTGCACCGCCTCGAACAGTTTCATGCGGTTCTTTTCCATGATGATCGTATGCGTGCCTTCGGCGAGCGCGACGTAACGCTTGCCGGGCGCGTTCACGAGCAGCGGGAACAGCGTCTGCGCCATGTAGGGCGGCGTGTCGCGGTCCCACTCCGCATGGATCAGCAGCGTCGGCACCGTGATGTTCGCCGGATCGTAGGTGGATTTGCCGGCGGCCCAGAAATCCAGCCCGTCCTGCACCACGCCGTTCGGCGCGCGCAGCACCGGCGGCGTCATCTTGGCGCCGTCCGCGTCGGTCGCCCAGGTGGCGTCGGCCCAAGCGTCGAACCAGCCGGCCGGAATGAGCGCCGCCTTCTTGTCCTCCGGCACGCCGGTGAGCCAGCGGCCCATCGCGGCGTCGCGCGAGACTGCGCGATAGGCGGGTGTCGGGCCGGGCCCGGTCTGCACCAGCGATGCGGTCTGGCGGATCCAGGCCGGCGCATAGAGTACGAGGCGTTCGACCTTGGCGTTGTTCTGCGCGGTGTAACCCGCCATCAGCGCGGTGCCCCACGACCAGCCAAGCAGATTCACGCGCGGGATGCTGCGGCGCGCGAGGACGAAGTCGACGACGGTCGAAATGTCCTTGATGGCGATGTCGTTGCGCACCAGCGGCGGATTTTTCGCCGCTTCCTCGCTCATCTCCTTCGGACGGGTCGACTTTCCGTAGCCGCGCAGGTCGAGCAGATAGACGTCGTAGCCACGCGACGCGATGTATTCCATCCACGACAATCCGCCGAGCCTGAGATCGAAGGCGGTCGAGGCTGGATAGGTCGCGCCGTGGACATAGATAACGGTGCGCTCAGGGCGGAAGGATGCCATGTTCGCCGGGCGCTTGTTGCGAACAAAAATCTCGATCCCCGCATCCGGGGATTTCACCATTATGTCTTCGCTGACGAGCTGGGTCTGTGCGGACGCCGAGGTCGCGATCATGGCGGCGATGATACCGCCGACTAGCGCTTTCATATGTCGCCTCCCAAATTTTTCGAGGACCGCATGCGAGGCGGTCTCGCGGTGAGGCTAACAAGAAACCAGAGAGCGAGTCCGTGCGTCAGCCATGCGCTCGCGCGAAGGTGATCTGTCCCACCTGCATCCGGTGGGCGACGCTATCGCCCCTGCCCATGGTAGATCGCGTTCGGGCGCATGTCGGTCGCGCTCGCGACGCGGTTCGACATGTTGAAGAAGCCCGCGACTGCCGCGATGTCCCAGATGTCGCGATCGGAGAAGCCGGCGCGGCGCAATGCCTCGCGGTCCTCCTCCTCGATCGCGTGCGATGCGTTCGTGATCTTCACCGAGAAATCAAGCATCGCGCGCTGTTTCTTCGTGAGCTTCGCGGCGCGATAGTTCATGGCCATCAGTTCGCCGAGCGCCGGATCGCCCGAATAGACGCGCACCGCCGCGCCGTGCGCCGTGAGGCAGTAGTAGCAGCGGTTCTGCGACGACACCGCGACCGCGATCATCTCGCGTTCGAGCTTGGAGAGGCCCGAGGGCCCGAGCATCAGGTCGTTGTAGAAGGCCGCGAACGCTTCGAGCTTGGCGTTGTCGAACGCATAGGCGAGCAGCACGTTAGGCACGAAGCCGAGCTTGTCCTGACATTTCTGGAAGTAGGCCTGCATCGCGGGCGAGAGCGTGCCCTTCGGCAGGTCGAGCGCCATCACGCGGGCGTCATCCTGACGTGGCACGCCTGAGCCGGGAGGCGCTGTCTCTTTCGCGGAGCGCGCGGCTTTTCGGGGCGTGTAGGCTAGTACATTGGATTTATTCGGTTTTCTCGCCACGTTTGCGCTCCCGTTGCGGCCTGCCGTTGTGGCGGAGCGTAGCGCGTTTATGCGCGCTGCGAAACGAGGGGGAGGCGCCCGCGCGGCGTGGTTTTTTCTCGACGCCGCCACGGGGATCGGTGAGACTCACAAAAAGTCGGCGAATCTTGCCTCGGCCGGGAGAGAGCCATGAACGTCCAGCCGCAATTCGGCAGCGACGATGAACGCGCGGCGCGCCGGCTGATCGAGCAGGCCGGCACGATCCTGAAAGGCCTGCGCGGCGACATGCCGGAGAGCTTCCCGGCGCTCCTGTTCGCGGGCGCGTCGCCCGAAGATCTCGTGCATTACGAGGCGCGCGAACTCGCGGACCTCGCCGAACAGGCCTGGCTGTTCCTGAACGAGCATGGACCCAGCACACCGAAAATCCGGTTCGAGTCGCGGCCCGGCCCAATGGGCGCGGAGCGCATCAGATCGGTCTCGATCATCGAGATGATCAACAATGACATGCCGTTCCTGCTCGATTCGGTGATGGGCGAGCTTGCCGAGCAAGGCGTCGACGTCCGCTTCGTGCTGCATCCGATCTTCACCATCCAGCGCGATCCGGCGAGGAAGCTTGTCGCATTCCGTGGCGACGGCCCGGCGGTCGGCTCCGCGGTGCGCGAGAGCTTCATCCAGATTCATGTCGAGCGCATCGAGGACGAGGCGCGCCAGGCTGAAATCATCCGCGCGCTCCGCAGCGTGCTGGAGGACGTGCGGCTGTGCGTGCAGGACTGGCGGCCGATGCTCGCGCGCGTCGGCGAGGTGATCGCCGAGATCAAGAACAGCCCGCCGCCGTTACCGGTGGAGGAGATCGCGGAGGCGACGCAGTTTCTCGAATGGCTGGTCGCAAGCAACTTCACGTTCCTCGGCGTGCGCGAATACGCGCTCACCGGCGACGAGCAGGGCTATGAGGTCGTGCCCGACAGCGGGCTCGGCATCCTGCGGCTGGCCGACGTGCACGTGCTGCGCCGCGGCCAGGAACTGGTCTCGCTCACGCCCGAGATCATGGAATTCCTGAAGGAGCCGAAGCAGCTCATCATCACCAAGGCGAACGTACGCTCGCGCGTGCATCGCCGCGTGCACATGGATTACATCGGGGTCAAGCGCTTCGACGAAGACGGCAACCTGATCGGTGAATTCCGTATCGTCGGCCTGTTCACTTCGACGGTCTACACGCGCTCCACGCGCTCGATCCCGTATCTGCGGCGCAAGGTCGACAACATGATGCGCCGGTCCGGCTTCGACCCGGACACCCACTCGGGCAAGGCGTTCGCGGCAGTGCTGGAGAATTACTCGCGCGACGAGCTGTTCCAGATCGACGAGGAGACGCTCTACCAGTTCGTGCTCGCCATAATGCATCTCGACGAGCGGCCGCGCGTGCGCGTGCTGGCGCGGCGCGACCGGTTCGACCGGTTCGTGTCGGTGATGGTGTTCGTGCCGCGCGAACGCTACGACTCCAAGGCGCGTTTCCAGATCGGCACTTATCTTGCCGGCGTCTACAAGGGGCGCGTTTCGGCCTTCTACCCGTACTTCCCCGAAGGTCCGCTGGTGCGCGTGCACTTCATCATCGCGCGCCATCAGGGCGACACGCCCAATCCCGACCGCGCCACGATGGAGCAGGCGGTCGAGACGCTTGTGCGCACCTGGACCGACGGGCTCGCCGAAGCGCTCACGCTGGTGCACGAGCCGATCAAGGCGCAGCAGCTTACGCGGCGCTATCGTGAGGCGTTCCCGATCGCGTACCGCGAAGCGTATGTGCCACCCGCGGCGGTCGCCGACATCCGGTTGATCGAGACACTCTCGCCGATCCGTCCGCTCGGCGCGGACTTCTACAGCCGGCGCGAGGGCGACCGCGCCTGCGCGGGCCTGAAGGTCTGGAGCCGCGAGAAGCCGATCCCGCTGTCGGAACGCGTGCCCGTGCTGGAGAACATGGGCTTCACCGTCGTGGACGAGCGCACCTACCGCATCGAGCCGGGCGACAACGGCACCGCCGAGGTGTGGCTGCACGACATGATGCTGGAGCGCGCCGACGCCGAGACGTTCGATCTCGAAGCGCTCAAGCAGCGGCTCGAAGCCTGCTTCATGGCGGTGATGCGCGGCCGCGCCGAGAACGACGGCTACAACGCGCTGGTACTGATGGCGGGCGCGCAGTGGCGCGACGTCGCGCTGGTGCGCACGATCTCGCGCTATCTGCGGCAGGTGCGCGTGCCGTACTCGCAGGATTACATGTGGGCGACCTTGCGCCGCCACCACGGCATCGCCGCGCAGGTCGTGACGCTTTTCCACACGCGCTTCGATCCGCGGCTTGAAATGCCGGCCGACCAGCGCGCCGAGAAGCAGACCGCAATCCTCGCCGAAATCGAGACGGCGCTCGGCGCGGTCGAGAGCCTGGACGAGGACCGCATCCTGCGCCACTTCGTCAACGCCGTGACGTCGGGGCTGCGCACCAATTTCTATCAGCTCGATCCCGGCGGGCAGTCCAAGAGCACGATCTCGATCAAGTTCGACAGCCGCAAGATCGAGGGAATGCCGCTGCCGAAGCCGCTCTACGAGATCTTCGTCTATTCGCCGCGCGTCGAAGGCGTGCATCTGCGCTTCGGCAAGGTCGCGCGCGGCGGCATCCGCTGGTCGGACCGGCCGCAGGACTTCCGCACCGAGGTGCTCGGGCTTGTGAAGGCACAGCAGGTGAAGAACGCCGTCATCGTGCCTGTCGGTGCGAAGGGCGGCTTCGTGCCGAAGCAGTTGCCGTCCGGACCGCGTGACGCGGTGCAGGCGGAGGGCACGGCGGCCTACACGGTGTTCATCTCCAGCCTGCTCGACATCTCCGACAATCTCGGGCCCGACGGCGTGATCCCGCCCGAGAGCGTGCTCCGGTACGATGCAGACGATCCATATCTCGTGGTCGCCGCCGACAAGGGCACTGCCACGTTCTCCGACACCGCGAACGGCATTTCGCTCGAGCATGGCTTCTGGCTCGGCGATGCCTTCGCGTCCGGCGGCTCGGCCGGCTACGACCACAAGAAAATGGGCATTACGGCGCGGGGTGCGTGGGAAGCGGTTCGGCGTCATTTCCGCGAGATGGACGTTGATATCACCGTGACGCCGTTCACGGTGGCGGGTGTCGGCGACATGTCGGGCGATGTGTTCGGCAACGGCATGCTGCGCGAGCAGACCATCAAGCTCGTCGCGGCGTTCGACCATCGCGACATCTTCATCGATCCGAATCCCGATGCCGAGCGCAGCTTTGCCGAGCGGGAACGCCTGTTCGAGCTCTCGCGCTCGAGCTGGCAGGACTACAACAAGGACTATCTGTCGGAAGGCGGCGGCATCTATTCGCGCAAGGCGAAGGAAATCACGCTCAGCCCCGAGGCGGTCGCGCTGCTCGGACTGAGCGGCGAGAAGTTCACGCCGCAGCAGGTGATGACCGCGATCCTCAAGCTCAACACCGATCTCCTCTGGTTCGGCGGCATCGGGACCTATATTCGCGCCACGGCCGAAACCGACGATCAGGTCGGCGACCGCGTGAACGACCCGATCCGCATCACCGGCTCGGCGCTGCGCTGCAAGGTGGTGGGCGAGGGCGCCAATCTCGGCGTCACGCAGAAGGGCCGGATCGAGGCTGCAATGCGCGGCGTGCGCCTCAACACCGACGCGATCGACAATTCGGCGGGCGTGAACACCTCTGACGTCGAGGTCAACATCAAGATCGCGCTCACGCTGCCGGTGCGCGACGGGCGGCTGAACCTCGAGACCCGCAACGCATTCCTTGCCGAGATGACCGACGAGGTCGCGCGGCTCGTGCTGCGCAACAATTACCAGCAGACGCTCGCGCTCTCGCTTGCGCAGCGGCGCGGGCTGGAGGATCTCGGCTTCCAGCAGCGCCTGATGCAGACGCTGGAGAGCCGCGGCCTGCTCGACCGCGCGGTCGAATACCTGCCCGACGACATGGAGATCGGCGAGCGGCGCAAGCGCGGGCAGGGGCTGACGCGGCCGGAGCTTGCCGTGCTGCTCGCCTACGCGAAGCTGACGCTCTACAGCGACCTGCTCAACTCGCAGGTGCCGGACGACCCGTATCTCGGGCGCGAGCTGAAGCGCTATTTCCCGAGCCACCTCGTCGAGCAGTATCCCGACGCGCTCGATCAGCACCGGCTGCGCCGCGAGATCATCGCCACGCAACTCACCAACTCGATGATCAACCGCGGCGGGCCGTCGTTTGCGGTGCGCATCGGCGACCAGACCGGCGCGCCGGCCGCCGCCATCGCGGCGGCGTTCTTCGTGGTGCGCAACAGCTACGACATGATCGCGCTCAACACGGCGATCGATGGGCTCGACAACAAGATTCCGGGCAAGCTCCAGCTCGAACTCTACGCCTCGATCGAGGACCTGCTGCTCGACCGCATCGTGTGGTTCGTGCGCAACGTCGACATCTCGAAGGGGCTGGAGGCGATCGTCGAGCATTACCGCGCCGGCATCGAGACTGTCGCGGCGGCGCTCGGCGACGTGCTGCCGCCGGATGCCGCAAGCGCGCTCGTGGCGCGCACCGAGGAACTCGTACGAGCCGGCGTGCCTGAGGACGCCGCGCGCAAGCTCGCGCAGCTTCGGGCGCTCGCCGCCGCGCCCGATATCGTCTCGGTCGCGGACCGCACCGGCAAGGACGTCGCCGATGTCGCCGCCACTTACTTTGCGGCCGGCTCTTTCTTCCAGCTCGATCGCATCGCGAATGCGGCGCGCGGCATCCAGGTCACCGACTATTTCGACCGGCTCGCGCTCGACCGCGCGCTCGACTCGATCGGCGAGGCCGAGCGCCGCCTCACCGCCGAGATGGTCGGCAATGGTGCGACCGGCCCGAAGGCGGTGGAGGCGTGGGTCGGCGCGCGCGCCGACGACGTGGAGCGCATCCGCACCGCCGTGCACGGCATCGCCAGTTCGGGGCTCACGCTGTCGAAGCTCTCGGTCGCCGCGAGCCTGCTGGGTGACCTGGTGAAGCATTGACGGCGGAGGTCGCGCGCTACGCCCCGCGCCGCGCGATCGTCGGCTGGCTGCTGTTCGATCCGGCGGCGCAGCCGTTCTTCACGCTGATCATCACGTTCGTCTACGCGCCGTATTTCGTCTCCGCGATCGCCGCAAACCCGGTCGAGGGGCAGGCGCTGTGGGGCTACGCGACCGCGGGCGCCGCGCTCGTGGTGGCGCTGTTCTCGCCGATCCTTGGCGCGATTGCCGATGCGTCTGGCCGACGCAAGCCGTGGATCGCGGGCTTCGGCGTTCTCGTCGTGATCGGCGCTTCGCTCTTGTGGTTCGGCAAGCCGGGCGACGCATTCACCATTCCGCTGGTGCTCGCCGCTTACGCGATCGGCGTGATCGGCATCGAGTTCGCGGGCGTCTTCAACAACGCCATGATGCCGACGCTCGTGCCGCGCGAGCGCCTCGGACGCCTATCTGGCACCGGCTGGGCGGTCGGGTACATCGGCGGGCTTCTGACGCTGCTGCTCGTGCTCGGCTTCCTCGCCGGCAATCCGCAGACCGGCAAGACGCTGCTCGGGGTGACACCGCTGTTCGGGCTCGATCCCGTCTTGCGCGAAGGCGACCGCGCGGTCGGCCCGCTCACGGCGATCTGGTTCGCGGTACTTGTCGTGCCGTTGCTTTTGTTTACGCCGGACGTGACCGGCATGCCGCTGCGTGCCGCGGTGCGCGAAGGCGTCGCCACGCTCGGACAGACGCTGCGCGCGTTGCCGCGCAACCGCGCGATGGCGACGTTTCTGATCGCCAACATGATCTACACCGACGGCATGATCGCGCTGTTCGCGTTCGGCGGCATCTATGCGGCGGGCACGTTCGGCTGGGGCACGATCCAGATCGGGGTATTCGGCGTGCTGCTCAACATCACGGCGATGATCGGAGCCTACCTCGGCGGCAAGCTTGACGACCGTTTCGGCTCGAAGCGCGTCATTCTCGTCAGCCTCGCGGTGCTGATCGTATCGGTGATCGGCTTCCTGTCGATCGGCCGCGACTATGTGCTGTTCGTCGTTCCCGCCGATCCGCCGGTGCCCGGCGCGCCGATGTTCTCAGGCGCAGGCGAAAAACTCTATGTGACGATCGGTCTGGTGATCGGCCTCGTGGTCGGGCCAGCGCAGGCGGCCTCGCGCACGCTGGTGGTGCGGCTCGCGCCGGAGGGCCGCATCACGCAGTTCTTCGGCCTGCTCGCGCTCTCGGGAAAGGTGACGTCGTTCATGGGCCCGCTGTGCGTCGCCATCGTAACGGCGGCGTTCGCGAGCCAGAAAGCCGGCCTCGCGGTGCTTGTTCTATTTTTCGCGGTGGGTGCGCTGATCTTGAGCCGGGTCAATGCCGGAAGTGTCGCGTCCCGGTGAACACCATCGCGACGTTGTGCGCGTCGGCTGCCTTGATGACTTCGTCGTCGCGCATCGAGCCGCCCGGCTGAATGACCGCCGTGGCGCCGGCCTCGATCGCAACCAGCAATCCGTCGGCGAACGGGAAGAAGGCGTCGGACGCGACGACCGAGCCTTTCGTCGGCGGTGCCGCAAGCTTCAATTCCTTCGCCGCATCGAAGGCCTTGCGCGCCGCGATGCGCGCGGCGTCAACACGGCTCATCTGCCCGGCGCCGATGCCGACGGTCGCGCGGTCTTTCGCGTAGACGATGGTGTTCGACTTGACGTGCTTGGCGACGCGGAACGCGAAGCGCAGATCGGCTAGCTCGGCCTCGGTCGGCGCGCGTTTCGTGACGGCCTTGAGCTGCATCTCGTCCACCACGGCGTTGTCGCGCGACTGCACGAGCAGGCCGCCCGCGACAGATTTGACCGTGAGACCTGCGGCGCGTGGATCTGGCAGGCCGCCCACGAGCAACAGCCGCAGGTTCTTCTTCGCGCCGACGATCGCGATTGCTTCTTCGCTCGCATCCGGCGCGATGATGACCTCGGTGAAGATCTCCGTGATGGCGCGCGCGGCGTCCGCGTCGAGCCTGCCGTTGAGCGCTACGATGCCGCCGAACGCGGATGTCGAGTCGCAGGCGAGCGCCTTGCGGTAGGCCTCGGCGAGCGAAGCACCTTCGGCGACGCCGCACGGGTTGGCGTGCTTGACGATGACGCAGGCAGGCCCGCGCCTGGGATCGAACTCGGCAACGCACTCGTAGGCGGCGTCGGTGTCGTTGATGTTGTTGTACGAGAGCTGCTTGCCCTGCACCTGCCGCGCGGTCGCGACGCCGTAACGCTGCTCGGGTGCGCGGTAGAACGCCGCGTTCTGGTGCGGGTTCTCGCCATAGCGCAGCGCTTCGGCGAGCTTGCCGCCGAAAGCGCGATAGGACGGCGCGGTTTCGCCGAGTTCGTTGGCGAACCAGTTGGAGATCGCCGCGTCGTAGGCGGCGGTGCGCGCGTAGGCCTTCTGGGCAAGCGCCTTGCGCAGCGCGAGCGTCGTGCCGCCGTCCTTCAGCGCGTCGAGCACGCGGGCGTAGTCGTCCGCATCGACCACGACCGCGACGTCGTTATGGTTCTTCGCGGCGGCGCGAATCATCGCAGGGCCGCCGATGTCGATGTTCTCGATGCAGTCGTCGTAGGCAGCGCCCTTCGCGACCGTCGCCTCGAACGGATAGAGGTTGACCACCAGCAGGTCGATCGGCGCGATGCCGTGCGCCTTCATCGAAGCGGCGTGTTCCTTGTCGTCGCGGATCGCCAGCAGGCCGCCGTGCACTTTCGGATGCAGCGTCTTCACGCGCCCGTCCATCATCTCGGGAAAGCCGGTGAGATCCGAGACGTCGCGGACCTTCAGGCCCGCGTCCGCGATCGCCTTGGCGGTGCCGCCGGTCGAGACCAGTTCGATGCCGTGCTCGCTGAGCGCACGCGCAAAATCGATCAGTCCGGTCTTGTCGGAGACCGAAATCAGGGCGCGCGTGATGCGGCGAAGGTCTGTCATGCGCTCTTTTGTCATGGCCCGCGCAGGCGGGGCATTCGGCAAACGGGGGCGGAGCAGCCGTCCACAACATTATAGCGGTAGCTGCGGCTCCTCGCGCTCGGTGCGGCGGACCGGTTCCTGCGCGTCCTGATGGGCGAAGGCCCAGTCCACACGCGGCACGTCGCGCGCGTGGCCGTAGATGACGATCTGGATGGCGCGGCGCGGCCCGTCGGGCCCGGCGAGGAACACGCTTTCCTCAAGCTCCACGCGCTCGTGGAAGGCGTCGAAGGTCCACACTTCGCGATTCGGCAACACCAGCATGGCGCCGTGGCCGTCGCTGCGGCGGCTCACCTTGATCATCGGATGCAAGTGGAAACGCACCGCGAACACGTCGCCGCGCCGCGCCGGAAGCTGATCGCCGTGCGAGGGCGTGAAGATATCCTCGCCCTCGAGGCGCCGGCCGTTCGCGGTCAAGCGCAGCGTGCGGTGATGGATCACGCCGAAGCGCGCCGCGTAACCGTCGTGCGAAAGATTGAGGGTCGTGCCGTCCTCGCGCTCCTCGCGCGCGACCTGCACGTCCGAGGGGCCCGACAGGATCGGAACGCCGAGCAGCGGCTTCAGCGATTCCGAAGTGAGGAAGCGGCACGACGACGTGTCGTTGAACACGACGGTCGAGTGCGCCGCGGAGGCGCGCGCCACGTGCCGCCAGGTTTCCCGGCTCGTGCCGGGCAGGCCGCAGTTGACCACGATGCGCTGAAGCTTCGACGACAGCTCGAACGAAAGGCAGCCGGCGTGCGCCTCGTAGCTCATCGAAAGCGGCGGCGGCGTGCCGGCCTCGACCAGCAGCAGCGTCTCGCCCACTTGTACGCGCTGATAACCGGAATGCGGCGCGTTCGCGACCGGCATGCCGCGCGCGTCGTCGTAGGCGAGCACGGTGGAAACAAGTTCGGTGCGCGTCGGCCCCATCCCGTTGAACAGCGCGAAATTGCCGTCGCCGTGCCGGAAGAAGCGCAACATCGGCATCATGCGGTCGATCGCGTTGTTGAGCGCGGCCGGTGGCGGCACGTTGCGCGCCGCGAAAGCCTGGCGCAGCGGCAGCAGATCGAGCAGCAACTCCACCAGCGCGCCCGGATTGCGGCTTGCGTGCCCGCCATCGGGCAGAGCCTGCCGAGCGAGTTCGTCGGTAAGCATGCGCGTCACGCTCTTGAGCGAGCGCGCCTGCGCCTGCATGCAGAGCGACGCGTAAGTCAGTGCGATGATCGACTGGATGCGCGGCACGCCGTCGCGCGTTGCGCTCACGGCACGGCGAAGGTAGCGCACCTGGCGCGTGAGGTTGCGCAGGAAGCGGCGATAGAAGCGCATGTCGGCTTCGTGCAGCACCAGCGGCGCCTGACTGAGCCACGAGATGACGCGGCGCGCCACGAGATCGGGCCGCCAGGCATCGGTGGTGTCGAATGCGCCCTGCAGCGCGATCCATTCATCGACCAATGCGCGCGCATTGGCGCGCGTGATCGCCGAATCGGCGGCGCGCAGATGGCGCAGCCAGCCGAAGCCGAGAAGCTGTTCGGACCATTCCTCCGAGGGCGGCTCGATCTCGAACGGCGAACGGCCGTCGCAGATGACGATCTTGCCCGCGAAGGCGAAGCGGCCGGAATAGATCTCGCTCGCACGCGTCGGGTCGGCCGTGCGCAGGTCCTGCGGCGCGATGAGCAGCCGGTCGGTGATCGCGGGCGTGAAACGCCAGCGCACGAGCGGGTGCGCGTTGAATCGGCCGAGGCTGGAGCGCAACGCGCGGCGCACCGCGAATGCGGCCAATCTCGTGCGATCCGCGATGGAGCCGCGGGACATTGACGCGCTCAGCCCTCCCGAAACACTCATAAGTCAGCGCACACCGGACGCAACACGGGTTCCGGCCTCCACGAGGCCGGCACCGAGCGGGAGCGATTCCCGCGTGGATTCGGCAAGATAGCGTCCGCGCGGGGGTGGGCCAACTGCGCTGAAGAAACGTTGTTAAATCCGCTCCAGACGGGCCGCGAAGAACCCGTCGAGGCCGCTCATCCGGGGCTCCGAATCGGGCCAATGGCACGGTAGCGTACGCAAATCGCCATTCGGATTGAGGAATTCGTCGATTCCGGGGATTTCGCCCGCCGTAATGGGCTTGCGGCGGATGCCTGCCTCCCTGGCGAGCAGCGCCTCGATCTGCTGCTCGCCTTCTTCCGGCTCGAGTGAACAAACACAGTAAACGACGGTGCCGCCCGGTTTGGTGAGCGCGGCCGCGCGGTCGAGCAGGCGACGCTGCAGCTCCATCAGCTGTGCGATATCCGTCTCGCTCTTGAGCCAGCCAACGTCGGGATGACGGCGGATCGTGCCGGTGGACGAGCAGGGCGCGTCCACCAGCACGGCATCGAACGGCCCGCCCTGCCATTCGGTGACGTCGGTCGCGATCATGTCGGCGTGCAGGCCGAGCCTGCCGAGATTGTCGCGCACGCGCACCAGCCGGTTGGCCGAGCGGTCGAGCGCGGTCACGCGCGCGCCCGCCTGTGCAAGCTGCGCGGTCTTGCCGCCGGGCGCGGCGCAAAGGTCGGCAACCGCCTTGCCGGCGACATCGCCGAACAGCCGCGCCGGAAGTGCCGCGGCTGCGTCCTGTACCCACCACGCGCCTTCATGGAAGCCGGGCAGCAGCGAAATGAGGCCGCCGGTGTCGGTGCGCACGCTTCCCGTCGGCATGACGCGGCCGCGCAGGCGTTGCGCCCAGCTTTCGGCATCCTGCTTCACGGTGAGATCGAGCGGCGGCTCATGGCCGTGCGCGGTCGCGATCGCGCGCGCGGTGTCCTCGCCGTAGGTCTTGCGCCAGCGCTCGAACAGCCAGGCCGGCGTGTCGAGCGGCACGGCGTCGAGCGTCGCGATGAGCTCGGCGCCTTCGCGCGCGACGCGGCGCAGCACCGCGTTGATGAGGCCCGGATATTTCGCGGCGCGGCGGTCGGCCTGCACGAGGCGCACGGAAAGATCGACCGCTGCGTGGTCCGGCACGTCGAGGAACAGGATCTGCGCCGCGCCGATCATCAGCGCGGTCTCGACGCGCGGCGCGTCCTTGGGGAACCCTGAATCGAGGAACCCTGCCAGCAGATGGCGCAAAGTGCCGACGCGGCGCAGGACGGTCGCGACCAGCTTGCGGACCAGCGCGCGATCGCGATCCGGCAGGGCGGCAAGCCCCGGATGCTGGTCTGCGCCGTCAAGCTCCGCGTCGAGCGGCCGGCGGCGGCGCAGCACATTGTCGAGGATATCGGCAGCGATGCGACGGGCGGTCAGGCCGGGAACTTCGGCGGGCGCTGCACGTCTGGCCGGTGTCATGATGGTCCGATTAGCCGCCGCTCAGCGGCCGCTCGCCCCGAACGGCAGCCGAATCACTTTAGCCATACTAACGGAGCGGAGGCATGACGGTGGAGATTAGCCCCACGGACCACGGCGCGCACCGCCCCACGGGCCCTGCGCCGGAACCGTGTGGCGCGGCTCGGGTCGCGGGGCGACGCCGCCACGGCCCATGTGCGCCGCAAGCTGCTCCAGCGCGGCGATCCGGTTCTCGGTCGCCGGGTGCGTCGAGAACAGGTTGTCCATGCGCTGGCCCGACAGCGGGTTGATGATGAACATGTGCGCGGTCGCCGGGTTGCGCTCGGCCTGCTCGTTCGGGATCGCGTGCGCGGCGTCGTCGAGCTTGGCAAGCGCGGAGGCGAGATAGCGCGGCTCGCCGACGATCTCGGCGCCCATGCGATCGGCTGCGTATTCGCGCGAGCGGCTGATCGCCATCTGCACCAGCATGGCGGCGATCGGCGCAAGGATCACCATCGCGAGCGTGCCGATAATGCCCATGCCGTTGTTGTTTTCGCGATTGCCGCCGAAGAACATGCCGAACTGCGCCAGCATCGAGATCGCGCCCGCGATGGTGGCGGTGATCGTCATGGTGAGCGTGTCGCGGTTCTTGATGTGCGCGAGCTCGTGCGCGATCACGCCGGCCGCTTCCTCACGCGACAGCATCTGCAGCAGGCCGGTGTTCACCGCGACCGCGGCATGCTCGGGATTGCGGCCCGTCGCGAACGCGTTCGGCTGCGGATTGTCGATCATGTAGACGCGCGGCATCGGCAGGGCGGCGCGCTGGCTGAGTTCCTGCACGAGGCGATAGAGATCGGGCGATGTGCGCGCGTCGACCTCCTGCGCGCCGTACATCGACAGCACCATGCGGTCGGAATTCCAGTAGGTGAACAGGTTCATGGCCGCTGCGACGACGAGCGCGATCATCGCGCCGCCGGAACCGCCGATCAGGTAACCGACGCCCATGAACAGCGCGGTCAGCCCTGCGAGCAGGATGGCCGTGCGAAGGTGGTTCATCTGTCTCCTCCAAGGCCGCAACGAAACGTCTGCGGCATCAATTCCTATGGCCGAAAGATGGGAACGGTCCGCCAGTGCTGCAAGCGGCTGCGACCGGATGCAGCATCCCGACAACGCCTTGACGCCACTTCGGTTTATCGGGCTCTTTGCCGCATGGCCGAACCGCCGAAAAAGCTGACGCCGGAGGCTGAGCGCGCGCTCGCCGAAGCGGCCGCGCGCCGCGCGGCGCACGACAAGGCCGCGCAGGAAAAACCCGCGGAATCCGGCGGACCGAAAGGCCCGGAACCGACGCGCTACGGCGACTGGGAAAAGAACGGCATCGCGAGCGATTTCTAGGATGGCGGAGCCAACGCTCCGCCCCCCGTTTTGTCGAGGGCGCGGGTTGCCCTTTCCCGATTTCTCGCCTTGCGAAGAAGGCAATGGAGCGCCGGGAGGCGCCAGGGCGCTGCGCTACGGCGCCCTTGCACGCTCCTTGCGATCGGAGCGTGTACGCGCCGTCATGAGCAGGTTTGCGAAACCTGCCCCGAGGCGCGCGCGTCCCGCGACGGCGCGTTTGCGAGGCCCGCCACCCGGACGCTGCGCCTCCCGGCGCTCCACCGCGTGCCGCGTTATTGGCGGCGCGCACCGCCGGATTTCGGATCGCGCCATGACAGCGACCCGCAAACCAGCACGGATGCAGGAAGTGTAAGGGGGCTTTTTCGCGCGGGGATAACTTATTTCACGCCGCGATCTTCACGCGCGCGCGAACGCGACGATCAGCGCGTGACGACGACGGTCGTGCCGACGCTGACGCGGCTGAAGAGATCGACCACATCCTGATTGTACATGCGGATGCAGCCGTAGGAGACGAAGCCGCCGACCGAGCTCGGCACGTTGGTGCCGTGGATCGCGTATTCGCCGCCCGCGAGGGTCATCGCGGCAGCACCCATCGGATTTCGCGGCGAGCCGCCTTCGATCACGTCCGGCAGCGAAGGCTTGTCGCGCTTGACTTCCTTCGGCGGCGACCAGGCGGGCCGCACATATTTGCCGTCGATGCGCGTCGTTCCGGTCCACTGCTTGCTCGCCTTGCCGACGCCGACCGGATAGCGGATCGCGCGGCCGTCACCCATCACGTAATAGAGACGCCGTTCGCCGGTGCGCACCACGATGCTGCCGACGGGCGCATCGCCGCGGAAATGCACGACCTCGCGCGCCTGCACGGGCGCCGCGTTCAACGCCGCAGCAATCACGGCGGCAGCCGCCGCAAGACCAACAACGCGCATGGAAATCCCCCTGCCTGGTCCCGGCCCGCAGAACGTGCGGCACCGATCCCGACGCCTCATGATAGCGCACGCCCCGCCGTTGCTCAGCGGTGACCTGCGATCACGGTGAAAAAACAATCAAGATTTCGCCCCGGCGTCCATCCGGCAGGGTGGATAAGTCGCGCTCGTGCCGCGCTTTTCCGGCCAGTGTTGCCGCAACGCCGCGCCTAGCGCGGATTCTCGCGCCTCAAGCGGCTCACACCAGCGTGTCGTGGATCGCGGCGAGCGGTGCGTCGATGGTGCAGATCAGTCCCGAAGGCCGATAGTCGATCGCGACCTTGCCCGAGAGTTGCAGCGCGAGTGCGCGCTCGATCATGCGCGAGCCGAAGCCGGTTTGGCTCGGCACGACGACCGGCGGGCCGCCGCTCTCGCGCCACTCCCAGCGGAAGCGGTCGTCCACCGCGCTCCAGGTGATGTGCACATGCCCGGCATCCGACGACAGCGCGCCGTACTTGATCGCGTTGGTGGCAAGCTCGTGCACCGCCATCGAGAACGCGACCGCGCATTTCGGGCCGACCTCAAGCGCCGGTCCTTCGATCGAGAACCGCTCGCGGCCGGGTGGATTGTGCGGGCGCAACGCAGAGCGCACCACGTCGTCCAGGTTCGCGGCGTCCCAGCTTTGCCGGGTGAGAACGGAATGCACGTTGCCGAGCGCGATCAGACGCGCGTCGAAGGCGCGCAAGGCCTCAGGCTGGATTCCGGCTGCGCGAAAACTCTGCGATGCGATCGACTGCACGGTGGTGAGCGTATTCTTGACGCGATGCTCCATCTCGTTGATCAGGAGATCGCGCTGCTCCTCGGCGCGCTTGCGGTCGGTGGTGTCGCGGAACACCGCGCCGAGCCCGTCCCCGAGCGGAAACAGCCGGTACGCCATCCAGCGGCCCTTGAACACGACCGACTCGGTTTCTGAGCGGATCGCCTCGCGGCGCGCCATCACCTGCCGGAACATCTGGCCAAGACCGGTGTCGCGGGTATTCGGAAACGCGTCCCAGAGGATGCAGCCGAGCACGTCCTGCGGCTTGCAGCGGAAATGCTGCGCGGCCTGTTCGTTGAACAGGATGATGCGCCAGTCCGCGTCGACCGCGTAGAAGCCCTCGCCGATGCCGTCGAGAATCGTGGCAAGGCCCGCTTCGGTGCGGAGCGCGGCGACCTTGGCGGCAATGAGGACTTTTGGATCGGGCGTTGGCAAGTGGGCTGGCCCAACGGGGTGTTCGCGGAACGCTATCGTCATTCAGCCTGCCCGGCAAATTGCGCGATTGACGTTGCGCAAGACAGAGCAGCGGCAGTCGATCAGGCTCAACCGCAACATGGCGAAGGCTCCCGCGAGGGGAGCCTTCTAGCCGTTTCGCGTAAAGAAAGAGTCGATATTGCTGCGAAAATGCAACCGGGTTGCGAACGTCAGGCGTGCTGCTGTTTCTTGTTCTGCCGGTTGTTGACGAGATCATCCACGACCGCTGGATCGGCGAGCGTCGACGTGTCGCCCAGGTTCCCGAACTCGTCCTCGGCGATCTTGCGCAGGATGCGCCGCATGATCTTGCCGGAGCGCGTCTTCGGCAGGCCCGGCGCGAACTGGATCTTGTCGGGCGCGGCGATCGGGCCGATCTCCTTGCGCACCCAGCCGACCAGTTCCTTGCGCAGATCCTCGCTCGGCTGCTCGCCGGTCATCAGAGTGACGTAAGCGTAGATGCCCTGGCCCTTGATGTCGTGCGGGTAACCGACGACCGCAGCCTCCGAGACCTTGGCGTGCGCGACCAGCGCGCTCTCGACTTCCGCCGTGCCCATGCGATGGCCCGACACGTTGATCACGTCGTCGACGCGGCCGGTGATCCAGTAGTAGCCGTCCGCGTCGCGGCGGCAGCCGTCGCCGGTGAAGTACTTGCCCTTGTAGGCGGAGAAATACGTCTCCACGAAGCGCTGGTGATCGCCGTAGACGCTGCGCATCTGCCCCGGCCATGAGTCCGCGATGCACAGGTTGCCGGCCCCGGCGCCTTCCAGCACCTTGCCTTCGGCATCGACGAGCTGCGGCACGATGCCGAAGAACGGCCGCGTCGCCGAGCCGGGCTTGAGCTTCGTCGCGCCGGGCAGCGGCGTGATCAGGATGCCGCCGGTTTCGGTCTGCCACCAGGTATCGACGATCGGGCAGCGGTTGTCGCCGACCACGCGGTAGTACCACTCCCACGCTTCCGGATTGATCGGCTCGCCGACGCTGCCGAGCAGGCGCAGCGACTTGCGCGAGGTCTTCTTCACCGGCTCTTCGCCCGCCTGCATCAGTGCGCGGATCGCGGTCGGCGCGGTGTAGAAGATGTTGACCTTGTGCTTGTCGATCACCTCCCAGAAGCGCGACATCGACGGATAGTTCGGCACGCCTTCGAACATCAGCGTGGTCGCGCCGTTCGTGAGCGGGCCATAGAGAATGTAGCTGTGGCCCGTGACCCAGCCGACGTCCGCCGTGCACCAGTAGATATCGCCGTCGTGGTAGTCGAACACGAGCTGGTGCGTCATCGCGACGAACAGATTGTAGCCCGCGGTGGTGTGCAGCACGCCCTTCGGTTTTCCGGTCGAGCCCGACGTGTAGAGGATGAACAGCGGGTCTTCGGCGTTCATGTGCTCGCACGGGCACTCCGCCGTCACGACCGCCGCCGCTTCGTGGTAGTAGACGTCGCGCACCGGATCCATGTCGATCTTGCCGCCGGTGCGCTTCACCACGATTACATGGTCGACCGAGAATCCATTTTTTGCGACCTTGGCGATCGCCGCATCGACGTTCGCCTTGAGCGGCACCTTGCGGCCGCCGCGCAAACCTTCGTCCGCCGTGATGACGACGTTCGACTTGCAGTCCTCGATGCGGCCGGCGAGCGAGTCCGGCGAGAAGCCGCCGAACACCACCGAATGGATCGCGCCGATGCGCGCGCAGGCGAGCATCGCGTACGCGGCTTCCGGGATCATCGGCATGTAGATGGTGACGCGGTCGCCCTTCGCGACGTTGCGGTTGCGCAGGATGTTCGCCATCCGGCACACCTCGTCGTGCAGCTCCTGATAGGTGACGCGCTTGTCGTCCTTCGGATCGTCGCCTTCCCAGATGATCGCGGTCTGGTTCGCGCGCTTGGGCAAATGCCGGTCGACGCAGTTGTACGAGACGTTGAGGACGCCGTCCTCGAACCATTTGATCGAGACGTTGTCCGGCGCGTAGGAGGTGTTCTTGATCTTCGCTCGGCGCCTTGTACCAGTCGAGGCGCTTGGCCTGCTCGGCCCAGAAGCCATCCGGGTCCTTGATCGAGCGCGCGTACATCTCCTGGTACTTCGCGTCGTCGATATAGGCGCGGCTCTTCCACTCGGCCGGCACGTCGTAAAGCTTCTCGGACATCTCATCCTCCGGCAGCACGCGGGCGGCCATTCGGCCGGCCCCTACGGGTTTGTTTTCTCATCCCTATTATGCGCCGCCGCTTCGACCCTGAACAAGGCAAGCGTTGTCACACTTTGGTCGGGCTCATGGCGCGGCCTACGGCGATCCCGTACGGCCCTTTGACCAGCTCGCCCAGGTCGGGCGGATCATTTCCAGCATGTCGCCGGGCTTCGAGTAATACTTCGCTGCATGCATGGCGCCGATAAGCCTGAGCTTCGGCGTATCGATGATGCAGTTCTCCGCATCCAGCACGAGATCATCGGGGACGTGCGCGCGGAGCACACGGCCGAAGATGATTGTCTGATTCGGGCCAAACGTCAGCGAGGTGACGAAGTGGCATTCGAGTGCGACCGGGCTTGCTGCGAGGCGAGGCGGTGCTACGGCCGTGGAGACAATTGTCGCAAGGCCCGCGAGTTGAGCTTCGCTGACATCCGCCGGAGCATCGATGCAGGTGAGGTTCATCGCCTCGGCGAGGTCCTCCGAAACCAAATTCACGACGAATTCGCCGTTCGCCAGGATATTCTGGCCGGTGTCTTTCATCTGACCGGTTGGGGAAGGCAGGACACTGAAGGCGACGATCGGAGGATCGTGTGACATCACGTTGAAGAGTGTACGGGGCGGCATTGACCAGGCCGTCGCGCGACAGCGTTGTCACCAGCGCGATAGGACGCGGCACGACTGTGCCGAGCAGCAACTCGTAGCGCCGCATCGGCGCAATTTTGGAAAAGTCGAAAAGCATGTCGCCCCCAGACGTGCGGCCGCGGAGAGCCGACGGCCAAGGATAGGGATAACTCAGACGCCGAGCCAGCCGATCACCACGCCCATCACCACGATGACGGCAAGCCAGTGGCCTGCGTCGATCAGGGTGAGGACATAGCGGCGGCCGCCGAAGGCGTTGTTGACCAGCATGGTGGTGACGACAAACCCGGCCCAGACGAACAGACCGGAAATCACCGCGCCGCGGATCGTGACCATGCCAAGATGGCCGACCATGCCGGCGAGCACCCAGGCCATCGCCAACTCGGCGAGGAAGGCGAGCGCGAATGGCAGCCACGAATGCACCGTCCCCTTCCGCGCGGCCTGCTCGGCCTTGAACGCCTCCATCGTCTTGCCGTGCGCGGCGGCCCAAGGGTTTGCGAGCGCGCCGTAGTAAACCGCACCGGTGATCCAGCCAGCGATCGCGGCGACGAGAATGGCGAGGATATTGATCCCGGCGAAAGTCATCGGCTTCTCCATGTCGGCCGTCACCTCAGGATGACGGCCGAAGTTACATCAGCTCCCACACGCTCGTGCGCTTGATCTCCATGTCCTCAAGTTCGCGCGTCACCGGCACGGAATATTCGGCAAGCCGCGTGAGGCGCGCCTTCGGCAGATAGGTGCGGCCGGGATCGCCGATCAGCACGCGCGTGCCGATCGCTTGATGGCGGTCGAGGAAGGCGAGCGCACGCGCCGCGGTGTCGCGCTCGTAGAACAGGTCGCCGACCAGGATCACGTCATAGCGCGCAACCGCGGGCGCGGGATGATCGAGCATGTCCAGCACGATGACGTCGACATACGTGTCGTTCGCCTCCGCGTTGAGCCCGATCGCGGCTTCGGTGAACGCGTCGATGTCGGCGGCGGTGACGGGCGATGCGCCGGCACGCGCGGCCGCGATGCCGACCAGTCCCGAGCCGGCCGCAAGATCGAGCACGCGCTTGCCCGCGACGCTTTCCGGATTGTCGAGCACGTAACGCGCGAGCGCCTGTCCGCCGGCCCATGCGAAAGCCCAGTAGGGCGGCGGCAGGCCCATGTGGTTCAGCTCTTCCTCGGTCTTCTGCCAGATCGGGACGGATTCTTCCGCGACGTGGAGCGAGAGTTCCGGCACATGCGGCACCGGCTTGAGGCGCGTATTGGCGCGGATGAAGGCTTTTCGGTCCGAGATCATGCTGGCATTGTGATACCGGAACAGGAGAGCGTTGCGTATGCCCGCCATCAAGCCCGAGCGTCTCCTCGGCGATCTCTATCAGTTGCGCAAGTTCGGCGCCTACAAGAGCGGCGTACACCGCCCGACACTGTCGGCTGACGATATCGCGGCGCGGCAATGGTTCGCCGATCAATGTACGGCGGCAGGGCTCGACACCACCATCGACGGCATCGGCAACATTCTCGGCAAGTCGAAGGCGGGCGGCGCGAAGGCGCTGTCGGGTTCGCATCTGGAATCGCAGAACCACGCGGGCTGGCTCGACGGTGCGCTCGGCTGCGTCTACGCGCTCGAAGCCGCGCGCGCGATTCAATGAGGCGGGCGGCGACACCGGCGTCGATGTCGTGGTGTTCTGCGACGAGGAAGGACATTTCGGCTCGTTCCTCGGCTCGCGGTCGTTCACCGGGCTGCTCAAGGACGAGGACATCGACAAGGCAAAGAACAAGAACGACGGCACGCCGATGCGCGAGGCGCTCAAGGCGGCGGGCTACGCGGGGCGTCCGCGCGTCGTGATCGAGCCGGAGCGCTACAAGGCGTTCTTCGAAGCGCATATCGAGCAGGGCGCCACGCTCGAGGACGAGAAGCTGCGCATCGGCGTCGTCACCGCGATCGTGGCGATCTGGCAGTACGGCATCACGGTGACGGGCGAGCAGAACCACGCCGGCACCACGTCGATGACGCGGCGGCGCGATGCGGGCCTTGCGCTGGTGCGGCTGTTGTCGGCGATCGACCAGCGCTTTCCGCAACTCTGCGGGCCGCGCACGGTGTGGACCACCGGACGCATCACGCTCGATCCCGGCAGCCACAGCATCATTCCGGGCCGCGCCGACTCGCTGTTCCAGTTGCGCGACGCGGACCCCGCGGTGCTCGACCGCTTGCAAGCGGAGTTGTTCGCGCTGGTGGAGGCGGCGAACAGGGACGGCCGGTGCAAGCTCGAGGTGAATGTGATCTCGCAGTCGACGCCCGCCAAGATGGACGAGCGGCTGATGGCGGCGCTCGATACGGCGGCCGAACGCCACGCGCCGGGCAAGCACATGCGCCTGCCGAGCGGGGCCGGTCATGACGCGCAATGGCTCGCCCGCAAGCTGCCGGCCGCGATGATGTTCGTGCCGTCGATCAACGGCATCAGCCATCACTGGAGCGAGAACACCGCGGACGCGGACCTGGTGCTGGGCGCCCAGGTTTTCGCCGACGGCATCGCGGAAGCCCTGAAAAGCTAGCTTTTGGAACCATTTGCGGCCCAGCCGACTTTCCTAGTCCGTCGGACAAGGAACTTTGCGATGGCCGAGGTCAATGGCGAACAGGCGGCGCGAAAGCTCAGCTCGCGCCTCGCCGCGATCACGATGCGGCGCCTCGGCCTGCGCTACATCTCGACGGACGAACTGACCATCCGGCGCAAGCGCGTCGGCGAAGGCTTCACGTTCGTGTCGGCGCGCGGCCGCACGATCAAGGACGAACTCACGCGCGCGAGACTGAAACGCCTCGCCGTCCCGCCTGCCTACGACGAGGTGCTCTATGCGCGTGACCCGCGCGCGCACATTCAGGCAATCGGACGCGATGCGGCCGGTCGCTTGCAGTACCGCTATCACGCCGACTGGGAAAAAGTGCGCGAGCAGCGAAAGGCGCGCCGTTTGCGGCGTCTGGTCGAGGCGCTGCCGCGCATTCGCCGCGCCGTGAACAAGCATCTCGCGACCGCCGAGCCTTCGCGCGACTTCGCGCTCTCCGCCGTGATCGAGCTTGTGGCTTGCAGCGCGATCCGCGCCGGCGGCGAGAGTTACGTGAAATCGAACCGCACGCGCGGCGCCGCGACTCTGCTGAAGTCAAACATCGCGGTGAGCGGCAACACCGTGTCGCTGAAGTTCCGCGCCAAGGGTGGCAAGGACATCGACAAGGACTTCAACTGCCCACGCGTCGCGGCAGCGATCGGCGTGCTGCGCGACCTGCCGGGCCGGCGCATGTTCCAGTATCGCGCCGAGGATGGCGTGCGTTTCGTCACGGCCGCGGAGGTCAATGCATTCCTGCGCGAAATCGCGGGCGTGAAGATTTCGCTGAAGGATTTTCGCACGCTGGTGGCGTCAGGCGCGGCGCTCGAAGCACTCGCGCACGTCGAGCCGGCGTCGAGCGAGCGCGGGCGCGCGCGTCAGGTGAAGGAAGCCGTCACGGCGGTGTCGGAACAGCTCGCCAATACGCCGACGATCTGCCGCAAGAGCTACGTGCACCAGACCGTCGTAGCGGCGTTCGAGAACGGCAAGCTCGCGAAGTTCTCCGAGCAGCTCAAGGGCCGCCGCTCGCCCGCGCATCGCGAGCAGTTGCTGGCGCAGAGTGCGTCTGCCGGAGGCTGGCGGCGGCCTAGCGCCCTTCACGCCGCCCATCTTGCAGATCTGCTTCCACTCTTCGTCAGTGACCGTCTGCACCGAAAGGCGCGGCTCGCGCGCCAGCACCATGCTCTTGAGCTTCGCGTCGGCCTTGACGGTCGCGAGTGTCACCGGCGTCTTGAACGGCTCGACCGCGCGCGTGTCGACGCAATAGAACACGCCCTTCTCGTCGGTCGGGTCCTTGTAGGCCTCGCGCGCGATCTCGACGATGCCGACGATCTGCTTCTCGTCGCCGGTGTGATAGAAGAAGGCGCGCTCGCCCTTCTTCATGGCCTTCAGGTTCCCGCGCGCCTTGAAATTGCGCACGCCGGTCCACGCCTCGCCTTTGGTGCCGCGCTTGACCTGATCGTCCCAGGAAAATTCCTCCGGTTCGGTCTTCAACAGCCAATACGCCACGGCCTTGCCTCCTTGTGAATCACGCTACGCTCACGCCGCCCATCCGGCACACGGTCTTCCATTCCGCCGCCGTCACCGGCTGAACCGAGAGGCGCGAGTATTTCAGCAGCGCCATCTCCTTCAGCGCCGCGATGCCCTTTACGGCTTCGAGCGTCACCGGCGTCTTGAACGGCGTCTTCGCAATCACATCGGTCACGACCCAGGGAGAGCCCTTGTCGGCGGTCGCATCCGGATAGTGCTCGCGCACAATCTCGCCGATGCCGACGACCTCCTTGCCGATGTTCGAATGATAGAAAAAGAACCGCTCGCCCTTCTTCATCTTCATCAGGTTGAGCTTGGCGGTGTGATTGCGCACGCCGCTCCACGGCTCGCCCTTCGCGCCCTTTTTCACAAGATCGTCCCAGGAGAAAACGTCGGGCTCCGACTTCATCAGCCAATACGCCACACGTCTCTCCGTTGCGGTGCGACCCACGATTGGGCAAGGTGGGCAACAAGAATAGCCGGAAAATTCCGGTGTGCGAAATGAGGGAGGATTTCGTGAAGAGACTCATTCTGCTGGCCGTGGCCTTCATGGCGCTCGCCGGAAGCGCGCAGGCGCAGCAGTTTCCCACAAGGCCGGTGACCCTGATCGTGCCGTGGCCGGCGGGCGGCGGAACCGACATCGGCATGCGCGCGCTCGCGCTCGCGACCGAGAAGCACCTTGGGCAGTCGATCGTGATCGAGAACCGGCCCGGCGCGGGCGGCACGATCGGCCCGGCCAACATGGCGGCGAACGCGAAGCCCGACGGCTACACCATCGCGCAGCTTCCGATCACGGTGTTCCGGATGCCGTTCATCCAGAAGACCAGCTTCGATCCCGCGAAGGACTTCACCTACATCGTCCATCTCACCGGCTACACGTTCGGCGTGGTGGTGAAGGCCGACGCGCCGTGGAAGACGTTCGGCGAGCTGCTCGACTACGCCAAGGCCAATCCGGGCAAGATCAACTACGGAACGCCCGGCGCGGGCACCAGCCTGCACATCACGATGGAGCAGATCGCCAAGCAGAAGGGCATCAAGTGGACGCAGGTGCCGTTCAAGGGCCAGGCCGAGAGCATGAACGCGCTGCTCGGCGGGCACATCGACGTGCAGGCGGATTCGACCGGCTGGGCCGGCGCGGTCAACTCCGGGCACTTGCGGCTGCTGGTGACCTGGGGTTCGGCGCGAACGAAGAACTGGCCGACCGCTCCGACCCTGAAGGAAACCGGCATCGACATGGTGTCGAATTCGCCGTTCGGAATCGGCGGGCCGAAGGGCATG
The DNA here is from genome assembly GCA_963828625.1 of uncultured Alphaproteobacteria bacterium. GTDB lineage: Bacteria > Pseudomonadota > Alphaproteobacteria > Rhizobiales > Xanthobacteraceae > PALSA-894. The sequence continues at coordinate 489,659 of CAWHEX010000002.1, forward strand.
GACCCGGCCGTGGTGAAGATCCTGCACGATGCCTTCAAGAAGGGCATGGAAGAGCAGATCTACAAGGACGCGATGGCGAAGCTCGACCAGGAGGATTTCTACCTCAGCACGGCCGACTACCAGGCCTACGCGATGCAGCAGATCAGCGAGCAGAAGCAGCTCGTGGAGGATCTGGGGCTGAAGCAGCAGTAGCGTACTCCGCTCATGCCCGCGAAAGCGGGCATCCAGTTCTTGGCCAACACTGGGTCCCCGCTTGCGCGGGGACGAGCGGGATGTGGTGATTATTCCGCCCTGAACGGCCGCGTCAGCAGCGACCCGATCGCCTGATCGACGGTGAGCTTGCCGTCGATCACCGCCGCGACGGCGGCTGCGATCGGCATCTCGACGTTCTTCTCGTTTGCAAGTTCGACCAGCGCGCGCGCCGTGAACGCGCCCTCGGCAAGCTTGCCTTCGTTCGTGCGGCCTTCGGCGAGCGCAAGACCGTAGGAAAAGTTGCGCGACTGCGGGGTCGAGCAACTGAGGATCACGTCGCCCAGACCCGAAAGGCCGGTGAGCGTCTCGGCGCTGCGCGCCGAGCGTGCGGCCGAAGCGCGCAAGCTCCGCGAAGCCGCGCGTCACCAGTGCGGCGGTCGCGCTCGCGCCGAGCTTGCGCCCCTGCACGATACCGGCCGCGATCGCGAGCACGTTCTTCGCGGCGCCGCCGATCTCGACGCCGCGCACGTCGGTGGTGTGATAGGGGCGGAAGGTCGGCGAGCCGAGCGCCTGCGCGAGCGCAGCGGCGGTTTCTTCGTCGGCGCAAGCGAGCGTGACGGCGGTCGGCATGCCGCGCGCGACGTCGTCGGCGAAGCTCGGGCCCGACAGGATCGCGGGCGTTGCGCGGGGCAAGGTCTCGGCGATCACCTCGGTCATGAAGCGGTGCGTGCCGCGCTCGATCCCCTTGGCGCAGGCGACGACCGGCACCGCTTTCACATGGGCGCCAAGCGCCGCCGCGGCGGCGCGCAGGTCCTGCGCCGGCACGGCGAGCAGCACGGCATCGGCCTGCGCGACGTCGGCGATTGCGCCGGTCGCGGCGACGCGCCGGTCGATCTCGACTCCGGGAAGACGCGGGCTTTCGCGCCGGCTCGTCAGCATCGCGACAACGGCGGCATCGCGCGCCCAGAGCGTCACATCGCGTCCGGCGCGCGCGGCGGCATTCGCCAGCGCCGTGCCCCACGCGCCCGCGCCGATCACCGCGATGCGCTGGAGCGCCATCAGCGAACCGCCTGCCGCCTCGGCCCCTCGTCGCCGTCGAGCGGCCAGCGCGCGCGGGGCGAAACATCGAGCGTGTCGGTCATGCCGCGCGCGAGGCGCTCGCAGCCGGTCCACGCGATCATCGCGCCGTTGTCGGTGCACAGCCGTGGCGGCGGCGCGACCAGCACGGTGCCTTCGCCGATGGCGACGCGATTGAGCGCGCGGCGGATCGACTGGTTGGCGGCGACGCCGCCCGCAACGACCAGTGCGTTCGGCCCGCCGAACTGCTCGCGGAATGCCCGCAGGCCCGCGAGCAGGCGGTCGTTCACGACATCGACCACGGCCTGCTGGAACGATGCGCACAGATCGGCCACGTCCTGATCGCTCAGCGGCGCAATTTTTTCGGCTTCGACGCGCAGCGCGGTCTTCAGCCCGGAGAGCGAGAAATCCGGCTGCGCGCGGCCGATCATCGGGCGCGGCAGGATGAACCGGTTCGGATCGCCGCGCTGCGCCTCGCGCTCCACCTCCGGCCCGCCCGGATAGGCAAGGCCGAGCAGCTTCGCGGTCTTGTCGAATGCCTCGCCGATCGCGTCGTCCACGGTGGTGCCGAGCCGCGCGTACTTGCCGACGTCGAGCACCGCAAGAATTTGCGTATGCCCGCCCGAGGCGAGGAACAGGCAATAGGGAAACGCCGTGCCGTCGGTGAGCCGCGCGGTCAGCGCATGCGCCTCGAGATGATTGACCGCGACGAGCGGCTTCTCGGAGACGAGGGCGATCGCCTTGGCGGTGGTCAGGCCGACGATCACGCCGCCGATCAGGCCGGGCCCGGCCGCGGCTGCGACGCCGTCGAGATCGGCGAAGGTCGCATTCGCCTCCGCCATCGCCTTGGCGATCGCGAGATCGAGCACCTCGACATGCGCGCGCGCGGCGATCTCCGGCACCACGCCCCCGTAGGGCGCGTGCTCGGTCACCTGCGACAGCACGATGTCGGAGAGGATTTCGCCGCGCCCGTCATCGTGGCGGCGCACGACCGCGGCGGCGGTTTCGTCGCAGGTCGTCTCGATCCCCAGAACGAGCATTCTTTCTCCGCGCTTCGCTCGCGCCCCGGAATGACGATATATGTGTGCTCGCCTAACACTGTGAGGTCCCGTGGCGCAATCCATCCGCATCGGCACGCGCGGCAGCCCGCTGGCGCTGGCGCAGGCGCGCATGGTGCGTGACGCGCTTGCGGCGCAGGCGGGCGGGGACGGAATCGAGATCGTGGCGATCCGCACCTCGGGCGACCGCATCCAGGATCGTCCGCTCTCCGAGGCGGGCGGCAAGGGTCTGTTCACCAAGGAGATCGAGGAAGCGCTGCTGGCGGGCACGATCGATCTCGCGGTGCATTCCGCCAAGGACATGCCGACGGTGTTGCCGGATGGGCTGATGCTCGCCGCGTGCCTGCCGCGCGAGGACGTGCGCGATGCGTTCATCAGCCGCAAGGCCGCGAGCCTGCGCGAACTGCCGCACGGCGCGGTCGTCGGCACGGCATCGCTGCGGCGGCAGGCGCTGGTGAAGCGATTGCGTCCCGATGTTTCGACCGTCGTGCTGCGCGGCAATGTGGAGACGCGGCTGCGGAAGCTCGAAGCCGGCGAGGTCGACGCGACCTTGCTGGCGCTCGCGGGGCTGAAGCGGCTCGGGCTCGCCAGCGCGGCGACCGCGCTGCTCGATGTGGCCGAGTTTCTGCCCGCGGTCGGGCAGGGCGCGATCACCATAGAGACACGCACGGACGACACGCGCACGCGCGACCTGCTCGCGAAGATCGATCACGCGGATACGAGCACGGCGCTCGCCTGCGAGCGTGCGTTTCTCGCCGTGCTCGATGGCTCCTGCCGCACGCCGATCGCCGGATACGCGACGCTCGACGGCGACGCGATCTCGTTTCGCGGGATGATCCTGCGTCCCGACGGCAGCGAAGTCTTCGAGACAAGCCGCGCGGGCAAGCGGCGCGATGCCGTGTCGCTCGGCGCGGATGCAGGCGCGGAGCTGAAGCGCCGCGCGCCGCCCGATTTCTTCGCGGTCTGACGTGCGCCTGCTGATCACACGGGCGGAGCCCGACGCGACGCGCAGCGCGAATCTCCTGCGCGCGCGCGGCCACGACGTGCTGGTCGCGCCGCTGCTGACGCTGCAATCGATCGATGCGGATATTCACGGATCGTATGCGGCCGTGCTGATGACCAGCGCGAATGCGGCGCGCGCCGCGGGTCCGCGCTTCGGCGCGCTTGCGTCGGGCTTCCGGTCTTCGCCGTAGGCGACCGTACCGCCGAGGCCGCACGCGCGAGCGGATTTGCGCACGTCGAGTCCGCAGGCGGCGCGTTGCCGGATCTGGTGCAACTGATCGCGACGCGCGTGAGCAAGAGTCCCGGACCGCTGCTTTATCTCGCGGGAGAAGACCGCAGCGGCGATCTCGGCGGCGACCTTGCGGCTCACGGATTGAAGACCGACACCGTCGTGATCTATCGCGTCGTTCCCGCCGGGACGCTTCCCGCGGAACTTTCGCACGCGCTCGCGGGCGGGCAGCTGGACGGCGCGCTTCATTATTCGCCGCGCAGCGCCGCGACGCTTGTCAGCCTCGCCGATGCGGCGGGCGCGCTTGGCCCGCTGCTCAAGCTTGCGCATTACTGCCTGTCGGATGCGGTGGCGGCGCCGCTGCGCGAGGCGGGCGCGACACGGATTTTGCTCGCGCCGCATCCGGACGAAACGGCATTGTTCGGCCTCATCTGACGGCCAAGTTGCCCGGGCTGCGGCCCCGCAGTATTGCAGGGGTACCCGGGGGCGGGAGACGCGTTATGGCGGACGAAGAGCGCGATCCCTCGACGGCCGGCGGCAAGCGCCGCCGTCCGGCGCCGACCATCGACCTGAAGGCGACCGAGATTGCGTCCGACCCCGTGAATCCAACCGAACCCGTTGATCCGTCTCGCGAAACGCCGCGCGAGGAAGCCCCGTCTGGTGCATCGACCGCGCCGGAAGCGCCCAAGGCCGAGCCGCAAGTGCCGCCTGCCGGGGATAGCGCGCCGCCGCGCCGACGGGGGACTGAATGGCTGCATCGCGAAGCCATGACGAATCGGCTCTCGGCCTGGCGCGTCCGTGCGGCGGAACTGTTCAGCATGCGGCTTATCGCCGCCGGGATCGCCGGTGCGGCCGTCATGCTGGCGCTCGTTGCGGCACTCTGGTTCGCCGGCACGATCGGGGTGCGCGACGATCTCACCGTTACGCTCGCGGCGCGGCTCGCGATCGCCGAATTGCAGGTGCGCGATCTCGCGATGCGCCCGCAGCCCGCCGGCCTCGACCAGCGCGCGTTCGCGGATCTCGCCGCGCGCGTCGGCGCTGCCGAGCAGGCGCTGGGCCGGCTCAACGAAATCGATGCACGGCTCGCAAAGACCGAAGCGGCGGCGTCCGCCCCGCGCACCGCGCCGCAGACCGACCAAGCTCTCGCGAACCGCGTGACTGCGGTCGAGAACGCCACGCGCACGCTCGACGAGCTGGCGCAACGCGTCGATGCCGCGCGCAGTGCGGCGCGCGATGCCAAACAGCGCGCCGACGCGGCCTTCGCGGTCGCGGAGAAGAATTCCACGCCGCAAGCCCAGGCCGCGTCGCACGGCGAGATCGAAGCTCTCACGGCGCGTCTCGCCGCGCTGGAGCAATCCGCGAAGGTCTTGCAGGACAAGATCACCGCGACGGCGGGCGCGGATCGTGCCGCACGGCTTGCGTTCATCGCATCGGCGCTGCGCACCGCGGTCGAGCGTGGCGAGCCGTTCGCAAAGGAACTCGCTGCCTCCAAGGCGCTTGCGCCTGACGCCGCGGTGCTCGCGCCGCTGGAGACTTTCGCCGCGACCGGCGTGCCGACCGCGGCCTCGCTTGCGCGTGAACTGAAAGAAGCCGCGCCGCAACTGGTGGCGGCGACGGAAGTCTTCGGCGATGCCAGCCTCGTCGGCCGCCTCCAGCAGAATGCCGGGCGTCTGGTGCGCATCCGCCCGGTCAACGAGGCTCCGGCCGGCGATGTGTCCGGGATCGTGTCGCGCGCCGAAGCGAAGGCGGCGCAGGGAGACGTCGCGGGCGCGCTCGCCGAAGTAACGCGGCTGCCTGACGCAGCGCGCGCCGGGATAGTGGCGTGGATCCGCAAAGCGCAGTTGCAGATCGCCGCTCTTTCCGCCGCGCAGCAATTTGCGACGAGCGCCGTCGATGCGCTGAAGGCTGCACCATGAGGGCAGCGCGCGCATGATCCGGGTCGTCGTCTTTCTTCTCGCCGCGAGTGCGCTCGCGCTCGGTGTGGTCTGGCTCGCGGACCGGCCCGGGCAAGTCGCGATTACGTGGCTCGGCTACCGCGCCGACCTCTCCGTGATGGTGGCGGCGGGCGCGCTGGTCGCGGTCGCGGTGTTTGCCGTGATCGTCTGGTCGCTCGTGCGTTTCATGCTGCGCTCGCCGAAACTGTTTTCGCTGGCAATGCGGGAACGCAAGCGGCGCAGGGGTTACGAGGCGGTCTCGCGCGGGCTGATCGCGATCGGTGCGGGCGACGGGCGCGCGGCGCAACGCTTCGCGGCGAGCGCCGACAAGAGCCTGCCGGGCGATCCGCTGGCGCTGCTGCTGCGCGCACAGACCGCGCAGCTTCACGGCGACCGCGCCGGCGCCGAGGATGCGTTCCGCGCGATGGCGGGGCGCACCGACACGCGGCTTCTCGGCCTGCGCGGTCTCTACGTCGAGGCGCAGCGGCGCAACGATTCGGTCGCGGCGCGGCTGTTCGCCGAGCAGGCCGCGAGCGATGCGCCGGGCACCGCGTGGGCCGGTCAGGCGGTGCTCGAATTCCGCTGCGCGGCGGGCGACTGGGAAGGCGCGCTCGCGATCCTCGAAGGCAATCGCAAGAGCGGCGTGCTTGATCGCGCGGCATGGCGGCGCCAGCGCGCCGTGCTGCTTACCGCGCGCGCGCAGGCCGCCGAAGACGAGAACCGCGACACAGCGCGCTCGCTTGCCGTCGAGGCGGTGAAGCTCGCGCCCGATCTCGTTCCGGCCGCGGCGCTCGCCGGACGGCTGCTCTCGGAGTCGGGTGAACGGCGCAAGGCCGGCAAGATTCTCGAAACCGCGTGGAAGGCTAATCCGCATCCCGATCTTGCCGACACCTTCGCGCATCTGCGCCTGTCGGATTCGGCACGCGATCGGCTGAGCCGCGTGCAGGTGCTGGCGCGCATGGCGCCGGGCCATGTCGAGAGCGCGCTCGCGGTCGCGCGCGCCGCGCTCGATGCACGCGAACTCGCTGCCGCACGCGAGGCGCTTGCGCCGCTCGCCAAGGAGCCGACACAGCGCACCGCCATGCTGATGGCCGAGCTTGAGGAGCTTGAAGGCGACGAGGGCCGCGCGCGCGAATGGATGGGGCGTGCGCTCAATGCGGCGCGCGATCCGGCCTGGACGGCGGATGGATTTGTTTCCGACCGCTGGCTGCCGGTCTCGCCGGTCACCGGCCGGATCGATGCGTTCCAGTGGAAGCTGCCGGTGGCCGAGCTGGCCGAGCGCGCGCCGGTGGTGATCGAAGACGCCCGGCCTGCGCTGCGGCCGGATCAGGACGAACCGCTGGAGTTGCCGCCGGCCGTCGTGTCGCCGCCGCTGAATGTCGCGCGGGAGAGCGCTGCGCCTCCGGAGCGCGCGGCGTCGCGTCCGGCACCGCGCATTCCGCCGATCATCCCGCTCGCGCAGGTGCCCGATGATCCGGGCCCCGAGCCCGACCGGGTGGACGACGTGGAGATCGAGACCGTGCGGTCCGGATGCCTGGCAACGGATTCGTCAGCTTTTCCGGTGATGCTGGACTGTCCGGCAACGGGCCGGTCGGCCCCAAGGCGTTCCCCGCGTATCCAGGGATTGGGGCCGGCCGTCATGTTCTTGCGATTTTTGCCCTGTATCGGTATCAGAGCGGCGCAGAATTGAATTTTGACGCATTTTCGACGGCGAACTGCTTGAGACTTCGTCCGAAAATGCTCCGATGCCGCGGTAGCTCAGCTGGTAGAGCACCTCATTCGTAATGAGGGGGTCGGGGGTTCGAGTCCCTTCCGCGGCACCATTCTGCCCCGCAAAATCACAACCGGCCCCTGCGCCGCCCAAAGTCGCTGCCACGCGGTAACCACCTCATTAACCATGAAATGGCTGGATTCCCCCCGGCATCCTGATGCCGTGGGAAGGGGTTCCGTCGTGTCTCTATTTCGTGTGTTCTCGGCGATCGCTATTGCGTTCGCATTCGTCGCAACCGATGCCCTTGCGGAGCAGGGGGTCGCGTCGCTGTATTCCCATAAGTTCAAGGGACGCAAGACGGCGAGCGGCGAAAGGTTCGATCCCAGCGCCATGACGTGCGCGCACAAGCGCTATCCGTTCGGCACGATGCTGCGCGTGACGCTCAACTCGAAATCGATCATCTGCGAGGTGACCGACCGCGGTCCTTTCGTGCGCGGGCGCATCGTCGATCTCACGCCCACCGCGGCGCGGACACTCGGCTTCAAGGGGTTGGCGCGCGTCAGCATCGCGCGCATTCAGGGACCGATGCCGCGTGACGCGGCCCCGGTGTATGCGCTCGCCGATGACGGCAAGAGCCGTCCCGCGCTCGTCGAACAGCGTGAGCAGGTCGCGGCACCGATCGCGGCGCCGGCGCCCGTTCAGGTGGCGTCGCTGCAACCCGGTGAGAAGCGGCAGGATCGCGTGCCGCAGGGCAATCGCGTGGAGTCTGCCGCTGTCGAGACGCCGGTCCTTCGCGGCACCGATCGCCCGGTCGATCGCAAGAAGGTCGATTTTGTCGAGCGTCAGGCGAGCGTCGCCGAGCCGCCTGCGCGTCGCGTGGAACGGCGCGCCGAACAGCCGCGTGCCGAGCGCCCGCGCCGGGTTGCGGTCGCGCAAGCCGGCAGCGACCAGGGTATCGGCGCGCGCGTCGAGGGCTTTCTCAAGAGCCTGTTCGGCGGGGGCCAGCAGAAGCGCGGCCGTGCCGTCGCCTCCGTCGACCGATAGGCTGACGCCGCGCACCAACCGGATATCGCGGTTCTGCGTGACGCGCGTGAGTTAGTCCGCGCCCTCTTGCGGCGAGGCGCGTTTCGCGAGCAATCTCGCGGAAACAGCCGGACGCCGCTCCATGAAGCCAATCGACCGCATCAACGCCTTACCACGCCGAATTGACGGCGACCCGGCAGGACATCCACGCGCATCCCGAGCTTGGGTTCGACGAACACCGCACCTCCGACATCGTGGCGAAGCAGCTTGAGGCGCTCGGCATCGAGGTACATCGCGGCGTCGGCGGCACCGGCGTGGTCGGCGTGCTGCGCGAAGGCAACGGGCCGGTGTCGATCGGGTTGCGCGCCGACATGGATGCGCTGCCGATCCTCGAAGCGACCGACGTGGCTTACAAATCGACCAAGCCAGGCGTGATGCACGCCTGCGGCCATGACGGCCACACCACGATGCTGCTCGGCGCGGCGCGCTATCTGGCCGAGACGCGCAACTTCAACGGCACGGTCAACTTCATCTTTCAACCGGCCGAGGAGGGAATTGGCGGCGCGCTCGCGATGCTCAAGGACGAGCTGTTCGCGCGCTTCCCGTGCGACACGGTGTTCGGGATGCACAATCATCCGGGGCTTGCTGTCGGCAAGTTCGCGATCCGGCCCGGCACCATGATGGCGGGGGGCGCGTTCTTCGACATCTTCATCGAGGGGCGCGGCTCGCACGGCGCGCACCCGGAAATGAGCATCGATCCGGTGCTGGTCGCGAGCCACATCGTGACGGCGCTGCAGGTGATCGTGGCGCGCAACGTCGACCCGATCGATACCGCCGTGTTGAGCACGACCTTCATCAAGAGCGGCGACGCCTATAACGTGATCCCACAGACGGCGGCGATCGGCGGCACGGTGCGCACGTTCCGCAACGAAACGATGCAGCTCATCGAAGAGAACATGAAGCGCACCGCGCAGGGCGTGGCGGCGGGGCTTGGCGCGACCGCGCGCGTCGATTTCCGCCGGCTGTTCGCGCCACTGGTCAACGACGGGCAGGCGACGGCGGATTTCGCCGACGTGGCGGTCGAGCTCGTCGGCGACGGCAATGTCGACCGGATGCGCAAGCTCATCATGGCGTCGGAGGATTTCTCCTTCATGCTGGAGAAATGCCCGGGCGCCTACATCAACATCGGCAACGGCGAGACCAAAGGCTCAACGCCGGTGCACAATCCGGGCTACGACTTCAACGACGAGATCCTGCCGCTCGGTGCGGCGGCGTACGCCGGGATCGTGGAGAAGAAGCTGCCAAGATTTGCAGGCTAGCGAATCCCCGCGCGCATGAAGCTCTGCACGAACTGGCGCTGGAACAGCAGGAAGCCGACCAGCAGCGGCGCGGAAGTCATCAGCGTCGCGGCGCAGATGATCGCCCAGTCGATGCCCTGATCGCCTGACGCGAACACCTGCAAGCCCGACGGTGAGCGGGCGCGCCTCCACCGAGTTGGTGACGATCAGCGGCCAGAGAAAATTGTTCCAGTGATAGCTCACCGACACGAGCCCGTAGGCGACGTAGACCGGGCGCGCGAGCGGCACATAGACCTTGAGCAGCACCTGTAGCGGGCTCGCGCCTTCGACGCGCGCGGCGTCGTCCAGTTCCTTCGGAACGGTCTTGAAGGTCTGGCGCAGCAGGAAAATGCCGAACGCGGAGGCCACATAGGGCAGCGCGATGGCCGGAATCGTGTCGATGATGCCGATGTGGCTCATCGTGCGGTAATTCTCCACGATCAGCACGTCCGGCATGATCATGAGCTGCGCCAGCACCAGCGCGAACGCCACGTTGCTGCCGACGAAGTCGTAACGCGCGAAGGCGTAAGCCGCGAGCGTGCACAGCACGAGCTGGCAGCCGAGTGTCAGCGTCACCAGCACGAAGGTGTTGAAGAAGTAGCGCGCGAACGGCGCGGCGGCCCAGGCGCGCTCGAAATTCTCCAACGTCAGCGGCGCGAGCAGCGAGAAGCGCGTGGTGAACTCAGCCGGATGAAACGCCGCCCAGACAGCGTAGACGAGCGGCAGCACCCACAGGATCGCGAGCAACCCGGCCGCGGTGCTTTCAAGCGTGCGCCAGATGCCGCTCGGCGCATAGGGATCGGGGCGGGCGAGCGTGCTCATCGGTAGTGGATCCGCCGTTCGAGCAGGCCGTATTGCAGGAACGCCGCGAGCGCGAGCATCGCGAGCAGGATCGTGGTGAGCGATGCCGCATAGGTCGTGTCCCAGAAATTGAAGCCGACCTGATAGATGTAATAGAGCAGCAGCGTGGTGGCGTTATCCGGCCCGCCGCGCGTCATCACGATGATGTGGTCCACCGTGCGGAACGCGTTGATCACCGCGTTGATCAGCACGAACAGCGTCGTCGGCATCAGCAGCGGAAACTGCACGCGGCGGAAGAACGTCCAGCGCGAAGCGCCTTCGAGCGCGGCGGCTTCGGCGAGCGACGGCGAGATCGACTGCAGCGCGGCCAGATAGAAGATCATGAAGAAGCCGGCTTCCTTCCACACCGCCACGACGGTGACGGCGGCGAGCGCGGTCTCGGGCGAGCCGAGCCAGTTGTGCGAGGCAAAGCCAAGCGCGCCCGCGACCTGTTCGAGCAGGCCGTATTGCGGCGTGTAGAAGAACAGCCAGATGTTGGCGACCGCGATCATCGGCAGGATGGTCGGCGTGAAGTAGGCCATGCGGATGAGCGTGCGCCCGGCGATACGATCGTTGACCCACACCGCCATCAGGATCGCGAGCGCGATCGAGACCGGAATGGTGCCGAGCGCGAACCACATGTTGTTCCAGAGCGAGCGCCAGAACACCGGGTCGGCGACGATGGTTGCGTAGTTGTCGAGCCCGATGAAACGCGCGGGCCGGCGCGGCCGCGGCGTCGAATAGAACGCAGTCGATGAAGGTCGCGACCGCCGGCCAGTGCGTGAACAGCGCAAGCAGCGCCATCGCGGGCAGCAGCAGCAGCCAGCCGTGGATGGTTGCGGTAAGGCGATGCATGCCAGGCCTCATCCTGAGGAGCGCGACCGGAGGGAGCGCGTCTCGAAGGATGGCCGCGTACGCGGAGTTTGCCGCCATCCTTCGAGACGCTCGCTGCGCTCGCTCCTCAGGATGAGGGCTGTAGCATGCATCAACGAATGCTCCTTACCGATACGACCGCAAGATCCGCTCCGCCTCGGCCTGCGCGTCCTTCATCGCCTGCTCGGGCGACTTGGTGCCGGTGAGCGCTGCCTGCAGGCCGTCGTTGAGCGCCTTGGTGACGCGCTGGTTCTCGTGCGTGGACAGCTCCGCGACCGAAACCTTGAGCTGGTCGCGCGCGACCGCGGCGGGCGGAAACTCCGTGACGTATTTCTTCATCACGTCGGTGTCATACGAGTCGGGCCGCACCGCGACGTAACCGGTGTCGATGCTCCACTGCGCGGCGCGCTCCGGCGTCGTGATCCACTTGATGAACTGGAACGCCGCGGCCTGCTCGGCGGCGCTCGCTTTCTTCGAGATATAGAAATTGCCGCCGCCGGTCGGCGAGCCGCTCCGCTTGTGCGCCGGAAGCATCCCGACGCCGAACGGGAATTTCGCGTTCGCCTTCACGTTGGTGAGGTTGCCGGTCGTGGTCCACATCATGGCGACCTTGCGCTCGAAGAAATCCTTCGGCGTGGTGCCCCACTCGACGATGCCGGGCGGATGGACCTTCTGCTTGCGCGAAAGATCGGTCCAGTATTGCAGCGCCTCGATCACTTCCGGCTTGTCGTAGAAGGTGCGGTTGCCCTCCGGGTTCATCAGGATCGCGCCGGCCGGCGTCGTCAGTCCCTGGAACAGCCAGTACGGAAAGCCCGAGGACGGAATCTGCACGCCCCACTGCGTCGTGTTGCCGGACGCATCGCGCTTGGTGAGCTTCTCGGCGAACGCGGCCTGCTCGGCCCAGGTGGTGGGCGCCTTCTCGGGATCGAGGCCCGGCCTCCTTGAACAGCTCCTTGTTCCAGTAGAGCACGATGGTCGAGCGCTGGAACGGCACGCCCCACGTCTTGCCGCCGGTCTGGCTGTTTTCCATGAACGCCGGGAAGAAGCTCGCGAGCCACTTCTTGTCGTCGTCGGTCTTGATGAAGCCGTCGATCGGAACGATCGCGTCCTCGTCGATCAGCGTGAACATGTCGGTCGAGAGCAGCACGGAGGTCACCGGCGGCGTGCCGCTCTTGTGCGCGGTGAGCGCCTTGGTGATGCTCTCCTGATAGGTGCCGGAATAGATCGGCTTCACCTTGATCGACGGATTGGCCTTCTCGAAATCCGCCGCATAGCCGTCGATGATCTTGGTGATCGGGCCGCCGACCGCGATCGGATAGAAGAACGAGACTTCGGTCACGCCCTGCGCCAGCGCGGGCGTGGCGATGTGTGGCGCTCGCGAGCGCGGCGGTGCCTGCGAGAAATTTCCTGCGGTCCATGATGTCCTCCCGTTGGATGGTGTTTGTCTTATTGATCGATACGACGCTGTGATGACTGATCGAACCAGTGCGCGGCCGATGGCTCCCAGCGGATGCCGACCTTGTCGCCGACTGTAGCAGGCGCGCGTCCCGGCATCCGCACGATGAAGGATTGATCGGCAAGCCGCGTCTCGATCAGCGTATCGGCGCCGAGATATTCGATTGTCGCGATCGTCGCCGGAATGCCATCCGACGCGATGCGCGCGGATTCGGGGCGAACGCCGGCCACAAGTGAATCGATTGCATGTCCGGCCGGTGCGCCCGCGTGCGCCCATTGCGCGTCGGCGGGAATGAGTGCGGCCGGGATCACGTTCATCGGCGGCGTGCCGACGAAGCGTGCCGCGAACAGCGTCGCGGGCTTTTCGTAGAGCACGGCCGGCGCGGCATCCTGCTCGATGCGGCCGTTGCGCAGCAGCACCACCTGATCCGCCATCGTCATCGCCTCGACCTGATCGTGCGTGACGTACAGCATGGTCATGCCGAGGCGACGCTGCAATGCGCGGATCTCGCGCCGCATCTCCACGCGCAACTGCGCGTCGAGGTTCGATAGCGGCTCATCCATCAGGCAGACGCGCGTCTCGGCCACGATCGCGCGGCCGAGAGCGACGCGCTGCTGCTGTCCGCCGGAGAGCTGCGACGGCTTGCGGTCGAGCAGTTGCTCCAGCCCCAGGATTGCGGCGGCGCGCTTGATCCGCGCATCGCGCTCCGCGCGCGGCACATCGCGCACTTTCAGGCCGAACAGGATGTTCTCGCCGACGGAGAGATGCGGAAACAGCGCGTAGTTCTGGAACACCATCGAGACGCCGCGCTTTGCGGGCGGCAGCCTCGTGACGTCGCGCTCCGCGATATGGATCGTTCCCGCATCGGCAGTCTCGAGCCCGGCGATCATGCGCAAGGTGGTCGACTTGCCGCAGCCCGACGGCCCCAGCAGCGCGACGAGATGTCCGGCTGGCGCCGAGAACGTGATGTTCTCGACGGCCGCGACCGCACCCCACGTCTTGGTGATCCCCTCGAGACGGACGTCCATTCCGTACCCTCACACGGAACGGACTTTATGGTCCGCTCATGCCCGCGAAAGCGGGCATCCAGTTCTTGGCCAAGCGCTGGGTCCCCGCTTCCGCGGGGACGAGCGGGCAGGAGCACGGCCTACCGCAGCTTCGCGCCGAAATTCCGCTTCGGGTCGAACTCCTGCGTGGCGCGGCCGAGCGGCTCGGCGGCGGCGCCCGCCTTGCGCGGCAGGAACTGTCCCGAGCCGGCCTTCGCCTTCAGCTTTCCGTCCGCGACCAGCACCTCGCCGCGCAGCAGCACGGTGGTCGGCCAGCCCTTCACGGTGCGGCCCTTCCACGGCGTGTAGCCGGATTTGTCCTTCACCATCCTGTCGGAGAACGTGACGCTCTTCTTCGGGTCCCAGATCGCGATGTCGGCGTCCGAGCCGATCGCGATCGTGCCTTTCTTCGGGTAGAGGCCGTAGATCTTCGCCGGGTTGGTCGAGGTCCATTCGACGAACTTCGTCAGGTCGAAGCGGCCGTTCGACACCATTTCGTTGAACACCATCGGCAGGCGGCCTTCGTAGCCGGGCATGCCGTTCGGCACTTGCTTGAAGGTGGCGTTCTTGCCGCCCATCAGCTTGCCGGTCTCGTTGAACGCATAGGGCGCGTGGTCGGACGAGATGAGCTGCAGGTCGCCGAGCGCGAGCGCCTGCCACAGCGCGTCCTGGTCCGAGGCGTTGCGCGCGGGCGGCGAGAACATCCACTTGCGGCCTTCGACGCCGGGCTTGTCGAGATCTTCCTTGGTGAGAAACAGGTACTGCGGGCAGGTCTCGGCGAAGACCTTCAGGCCCTCGCCGCGATACTTGCGGATCACCTGCGCGCCTTCGGCGGTCGAGACGTGGAAGATCATGATCGGCTGGTCGACCAGCGCGGCGCACGCGATGAGGCGATGGAACGCCTCGGGCTCGCACAGGCGCGGATGCGCGATGCCGTGGAATTTCGGCGCCGTGTAGCCGTGCTTGAGCAGGCGCTTGCCGAGCCACGAGATCATGCCGTGGTTCTCGGCGTGCACGCACACCATCGCCTTGTTGTCGCGCGCGGCCTGCAGCACGTTGAGCAGTTGCTCGTCGTCGACCTTGAGGCGGTCGTAGGTCATGAAAACCTTGAGCGAGGAATGCCCGGCCTTCACCAGCGGCGGGACTTCCTTGGCGAGCACCTCCTCGCGTGGGTCGGCGAGGATCATGTGGAACGCGTAGTCGATCACGGCGCCGCGCTCGGCGAGCTCGTGATACTCGTCCACGACTGTCTTCAGGCTCATGCCGACGTGTTGTGCGGCGAACGAGATTACGGTCGTGGTGCCGCCATGCGCCGCCGCGGTCGTCGCGCTCTCGAACGTGTCGGCATTCATCTTGCCCGACGCGGAGAGCTGCTCGATATGGCCATGCGCGTCGACGCCGCCGGGCAAAACGTATTTGCCGCGCGCGTCGATTTCCTTCTTTCCCTTGTCGAGCCCCTCGGCAATGGCCACGACCTTGTCGCCGCGGATGCCGATATCCGCCTTGAACGTGTCGGTCGCTGTCGCCACCGTGCCGCCGCGGATCACCAGATCGAAGGGTTGCATGGGCAGTCTCCGTAATCAGCCACACCTGTCATGCCCGGCCATAGCCCGTTTAAGACGGGCGTGAACGCCCTTTCGGCCGGGCATCCACGTCTTTACTGTATTATCCACCATCAAAGTCGTGGGTGGCCGGGACAAGCCCGGCCACGACGGAGTTGAACTCATGGCCCGCCCGCGCATCCGCATCGTCAATCCGAACTCGAACGAAGCCGTGACGCGCGGCATCGACGACGCGGTGGCGCCGCTGCGCTTCGCGGACGGGCCGGAGATCGTGTGCTCGACGCTGGCCGAAGGCCCGTTCGGGATCGAGACACAACAGCATGTGGAGAGCGTCGCGCTGCCGCTGCGGCGGCTGGTCGAATCCGACAACGCGAGCGATGCCTTCGTGATCGCCTGCTACAGCGATCCGGGCCTGCATGTCTGCCGCGAGGGCACCGACCGGCCGGTGTTCGGTATCGCGGAATGCGGCGTGCTCACCGCATTGGCGCGCGCCGAGCGTTTCGGCGTGATCGCGATCCTGTCGCGCTCGATCCCGCGCCATATGCGCTACCTGCGGCAGATGGGCTTGATGGACCGGCTTGCGGGCGAGCGGCCGCTGGAACTGTCGGTGGCCGAATCCGCAAGCGAGAAGACCTTGCCGCGCATGATCGAGGTTGGGCGCGCGCTCAAGGACGAGGACGGCGCGAACGCGATCGTGATGGGTTGCGCCGGCATGGCACGCCACCGCAGGCCGCTGGAAGACGCGCTCGGTATTCCGGTGATCGACCCGACGCAGGCGGCGGTGACGATGGCGCTCGGTGCGGTGCAGCTGGCGCGCTAAGCCGACCTCCGCTCACGCCCGCGGAAGCGGCATCCAGTTCTTGGCCAATGCACTGGGTCCCCGCTTGCGCGGGCA
Source organism: uncultured Alphaproteobacteria bacterium (assembly GCA_963828625.1). GTDB lineage: Bacteria > Pseudomonadota > Alphaproteobacteria > Rhizobiales > Xanthobacteraceae > PALSA-894. The sequence goes on from CAWHEX010000002.1 coordinate 505,894, forward strand.
TGAGCGGGGAGGGTTATTTCTCCCGCCCCGCCGCCCATTCCTCGTAAGACTGCCGCACGTGCACGAACGGCTCGCCGAGCGAGGCGTAGAAATTGCCGAACAGGCGCGCGAGCGGGCGATACTGTGTCATGTCGACCCGCATCTTGTCGTTGTCCCACAAGTCCTTGCGGACATGCACATGCAGCACCTCGCCGATCGCGAGGCGGCGCAGCGAACTCACCTCCAGCGTGGTGAAATGCCGGCATTCGAGCGCGGCCGGCGCCTCGGCGATGCGCGGCGTCTTGATCTTGGCGCTCGGCAGCGTGGAGAACTTCGCGACGTCGATCTCGCTGACATCCGGCGGAAAGTCGACCGCGCACTGGTTCATCTCTCACCGATCGCCTCGTCGACCAGATTGACGACGAATTCACCGCGATCGCGGATGTGAGCCGAAGTGTCTTTCAGTCCGCCGCCGGGCTTCGCCTGCAGTCCGAGGACGACAAGCGGCGGGTCTTCGCTGAAGACGTTGAAGAACGAGAACGGTGCGGCGTTCACGACGCCGGTCGGCCCCAATGTTGTCACCAATGCGATGGGTCGCGGGATCACGAGGCTGATGAGAAGTTTGTAGCGGTCATGCGGCGTCAGCGCGGCGAGGTCGTAGGAAAGGGAGTCAGGCATACGTGGCTCTCTATGTTCATCATGGCCGGGCTTGTCCCGGCCATCCCGATAGAGAGGGCAGGCCGCGTGCCCTCCTAAGCGGGGTGCCCGGCACAAGGCCGGGCACGACGGAGTGAATCAATCCGGCAACGTCACGCCGGTCTGGCCGGTGATGCGGCCATAGTGCTCGATGCGGCGGTGGCGCTCGAAGTCGAAGATCGTTTCCTTGTTGAATTTCGTGTCGTCGAGATCGATGTCGGCGACGATAAGCTCGTCGTCCTCGGTCTTCGCCGACGCGATGATCTCGCCGTCCGGGTTGACGATGCAGCTTCCGCCGAACAGCGGGTGGCCGTCCTCGACGCCGCATTTCGCGGTCGCGATCACGAAGGCCGAATTCTGGTAGGCGCCCGGCCTGCACCGAAAGGTTATGGTGGAACAGGCGTTTCGCGGGGCCTTCGTCGGCCTTCTGCGAATTGACCGACGGCGTGTTGTAGCCGAGCACGACCAGCTCGACGCCTTGCAGGCCCATGACGCGATAGGTTTCCGGCCAGCGGCGGTCGTTGCAGATGCACATGCCGACAATGCCATCCATCGCGCGCCACACCGGAAAGCCGAGATTGCCGGGCTCGAAGTAGCGCTTCTCCAGATGCTGGAACGCGCGCGCGTTGTCGAACTCGGAATGGCCCGGCAGGTGCACCTTGCGGTACTTGCCGACGATTTTTCCGTCGCGGTCGACCAATACGGCGGCATTGAAGTGATGGCCGTCGGCGGTCAGCTCCGCGTAACCGAGATAGAAGCCGATCCTGTAGGCGGCGGCCTTCTCGAACAGCGGGCGCGTCGCGGCGTTCGGCATCTCGCGCTCGAACCACGCATCGACCTCGGCCTGGTCGGTCATGTACCAGCGCGGGAAGAAGGTCGTAAGCGCAAGCTCGGTGAACACGACGAAGTTCACGCCCTGCGCGTGCGCCTGATCGAGCAGGTCGCACAGCCGCTTCACCACGGCCTGGCGCGACTCGGCTTTCTGGATCGGACCCGACTGGGCGGCGGCGACGCGGAGGGGGCGGGACATCAGGATGCCATTCTTCGTTCGAGCCGGCTGATCAGCCGGACCACCGGCCATAGCATGACGAGATAGATCGCCGCCGCAAGCACGATCGGCGAGGCGTTGAATGTGATCGAGCGCGCCATGTCGGCCGAATAGAGAAGCTCGGGCAGCGCCACCACGCTGGCGATCGAGGTGAGCTTCACCACCTCGACAGTGTTGGAGACAAGATCGGGCAGCACATTGCGGATCGCCTGCGGCAACACCACGAAAGCGAGCGTGTCGAACACGCCGAGGCCGGTCGAGCGTGCAGCATCCCACTGGCCGCGCCCGACACTTTCGAGCCCGGCGCGGTAGATCTCGCCGTAGTAGCTCGACGTGTTGAGGAAGAACGCGATCGCGACAGCGGCGAGCGGCGAGAGGCGGATGCCGGCAAACGGCAGCCCCGAATAGACGAAGATCAGCAGCACCAGCGGCGGCACCGCGCGGAAGAAATCGATTGCGACGATCATGGCCCAGCGCGCCGCGCGCGAGGGCGCGAGCGAGACGAGCGCGAAGGCGAGCCCGCCGATCAGGCCGAGCGGGATCACGATGAGACAGAGCAGCACGGTCTGCTGCAGGCCCTGCAGCACCAGCGGGAGCGCGCGGCCCATGATGTCGAGATTGAAGAACTGGAAGATGAGCGCGTCCATTCAGCTTCTCCGCCACGCAAAGCGCGTTTCGAGGAAGCGGCCGAGCGCCACCACCGGGATGAACAGGATGATGTAGGCGATCGCGCCCATCATCAGCGGCGTCGCGTTGCCGGAGAAGGACTGCGCACTGGTCGCCTGGTTGAGAATCTCCGGCACGCCGATGACCATGCCGAGCGCGGTGTTCTTGGTGATGGCGACGGTGCGGTTGGTGATCGGCGGCACGGTGAGGCGCACCGCCTGCGGCAGCACGATCCAGGTGAGCGTGCCGAGGAAGGTCAGCCCGGTCGACCGCGCCGCCTCCCACTGGCCCTTCGGCACCGAAAGAATGCCGGCCCAGAAGATTTCCTCCGCGAAGGCCGCGAGCACGAGCGACAGGACCAGCCACAGCACCGCGAACGACGGAATGCTGATGCCCACATTGGGCAGGCCGAAATAGACCAGCAGCACGATGACGAGCGGCGGCAGCGCGCGGAACATGTCGACGAAGATGACGATGAGCGCGTTGATGGGCTTGAGCTGGAACGAGCGGATCACCGCGAGCAAGAGGCCGAGCGCGAGGCCGGTGACGACGACCGCGAACGCGATCTCGATCGTCGTGACGACGCCCTTGAGGATCGAAGGCAGGTATTGCGCGATCAGGTTCGGCTTGAAGAAGGTTTCGAGAAAGGCGTTCACCGCGTCAGCTCCGCGATGAAAGCCTTGGTCCGCGTCTCCTGCGGGGCACCGAAAATCTGTTCGGGGCGGCCTTCCTCGACGATCAGCCCGTGATCCATGAAGATCACACGGTCGGCGGCATCGCGCGCGAAGCGCATCTCGTGGCTCACCACCAGCATGGTCATGCCGGCCGACTTGAGTTCGCGCATCACGGCGAGCACGCTGCCGACGAGTTCGGGATCGAGCGCGGAGGTCGGCTCGTCGAACAGCATCACGGTCGGTTCGAGTGCAAGCGCGCGGGCGATCGCGACGCGCTGCTGCTGGCCGCCGGAAAGTTCGCCCGGATAGGCCTTTGCCTTTGCGGCCAAGCCCACACGCTCCAGCGCCGCCAGCCCGGCGGCGTCCGCGTCGGCGCGGGATTTGCCCACGACCTTGCGCAGCGCGAGCGTCACGTTCCCGAGCGCGGTCATGTGCGGGTAGAGATTGAACGACTGGAACACCATGCCGATCTTGCGCCGCATGGCGTTGATGTCGGTGCCGCGCGCCATCAGGTCGACGCCGTCGACCATGATCGCGCCGGCGGTCGGCTCCTCCAGCCGGTTACAGCAGCGCAAGAGCGTGCTCTTGCCCGAGCCGGACGGCCCGATGATGAAGACGAGTTCCTGCGGCGCGACCGAAAGGTCGATGCCGCGCAGAACTTCTGCGTGGCCGAAGCTCTTGCGCAGGCCGCGAACCTGAAGGATCGGCGGCCGCTCAGACGCCATCGTGCGTCAATTGCACTGCGGCGTATGGGGGGTCGGATCGTATCCCGCCATGTCCGGCACGCCGTAGCCGGGGAACACCGTCACGGCGGCGGAGCCGGGCGCCGGCTTGATGCCGAACCACTTCTCGTGCATCGCCGCTATCGTGCCGTCGAGCTTCATGCACTCGATGGCGTTCTCGATGACTTTCCGCAGTTCGGCCGAGTCCTTGCGCAGCGGCGCGCCCCACACGAGGCCGGTCGAGTGCAGGTAAGACAGTTCGAGCTGCGGATTGTTCTTCACCGCCCAGGCGATGACGGTGTTGCCCGCGACGTTCGCGTCGGCGCGGCCGGCGAGCACCGCCTGCACGGCGTCGGTCTGCGTGCCGAAACTCTCCACCTTCCAGCCGATCTTGGCTTCGAGATCGCGCGCCCATGAGTCATAGGCCGAGCCCTTGTTCACCGAGACGATCTTGCCTTTCAGGTCTTCGAGCTTCTCGACCTTCGGCGCGCCCTTCTTGATCAGGAACTGGAAGTCCGTGTTCAGGTAGCCTTCGGTGAACAGCATGTTGTCGGCGCGCTCTTTCGTCACCGTGGTCGGCGCCGCGACATAGTCGTAGGTGCCGGCCTGCAGCGCCGGCACGATGCCGGAGAATTGCGTCGCGTCGATCACCGACGGTCGCTTGAGGCGCTTGGCGATCTCGTTCGCCAGATCGATGTTGAAGCCCTCGTAGCCGCCGCCGAGCTTCGGCATCGCATGCGGCGCGAAAGTGCCGTCCACCACGGTTTTCAGCGGCTGTTGCGCAAAGGCCGGAGAGGCGCAGAGCAGACCTGCGAGCACAAAGGCATATTGCTTCATCGAAGTCCCCCGTGAGACGTTGTCCGGCGTCAGGCAAGCCTATCGCAGGCGGGCGAGCGGCCACAAGCTGAAGGGTGAGGCGGAAACATGCCGGCGATGCTCGATACCAGTGCAAGCGGCGTCTACATCATCGCGGCGACGCCGTTCACCGACGATGGCGCGGTCGATACCGCGAGCCTCGACCGGCTGATGGATTTCTACGTCGGCTGCGGCATCACCGGCGTGACCGTGCTCGGCATCATGGGCGAGGCGCCGAAGCTCACCCACGCGGAATCGGTCGCGCTGACACGTCAGGTGGTGCGACGCGTGAACGGCCTGCCGGTGGTGGTCGGGGTCTCGGCGCCCGGCTTCGCGCAGATGGCGGCGCTGACGAAGGATGTGATGGACGCAGGCGCGGGCGGCGTGATGATCGCGCCGCCGTTCACGCTCAAGACCGACGACCAGATCGTGGCGTATTACGCCAACGCCGTGGAGGCGATCGGGTCCGACGTGCCGTTCGTGTTGCAGGATTACCCGTATGCTTCCGGCGTCTACATGGCGCCGCCAGTGATCAAGCGTATCGTGCAGGACAATCCGTCATGCAAGATGGTGAAGCACGAGGAATGGCCGGGGTTGGAAAAACTCACCACGCTGAAACAGTTCATGACCAACGGCATGCGCCAGGTCGCGATCCTGTGCGGCAACGGCGGTGTGTTCCTGCCGCATGAGCTGGAGCGCGGCGCGGACGGCGCGAACACCGGCTACGCGTATCCCGAAATGCTGGTGCAACTGGTGAAGCTCATCAAGACGGGCAAGCGCGCCGAGGCGCACGATCTGTTCGACCGGCATCTGCCGCTGCTGCGCTACGAGCAGCAGCCCGGGATGCTCGGACTCGCGGTGCGCAAGTACATCCTCAAGCGTCGCGGCGCGATCGCCAGCGACGCGCAGCGCAAGCCGGGTATCAAGCTTTCGAAGGAAGCCATCGCCGAGATCGAGTTCCTGATCGCGCGCCTGGAACGGAACGAACATGCGTCCTGACGTCCGCATGGCGGTCGACATCGGCGGCACGTTCACCGACATCGTTCTCGACCGCGGCGAGGAACGCCTCACCCGCAAGGTGCTCACCACCGCGCAGCGCCCCGAGGAGGGCGTGCTGGACGGCGCGCGCCTCGTGCTCGGCGACGCCGGGCTGCACTTCTCCGACATCGACGTGTTCGTGCACGGGACGACGTTGGCCACCAATTCGATCATCGAGCGGCGCGGCGCGCGCACCGCGCTGATCGCCACCGAGGGCTTTCGCGACGTGCTCGATATCGCGAACGAGAGCCGCTACGACCAGTACGATCTCACCATCGAGAAGCCGCAGCCGCTGGTGCCGCGCTCGTTGCGCTTCACGGTGCCGGAGCGCGTCGACATTCACGGCAAGGTGCGGCTTGCGCTCGACGAAGCGGCAGTCGCGGCGCAGCGTCGCGCGGCTGAAGGACAACGGCATCGAGGCCGTCGCGATCTGCTTCATGCATTCGTACGTCAATCCCGCGCACGAAGAACGCACGGCCGAAATCCTGAAGAAGGCGATGCCGGGCCTGAGCATCACGCTCTCGTCCGAAGTGTGCCCGGAAATCCGCGAATACGAACGGACCTCGACGGCGGTGGCGAACGCCTACGTGCAGCCGCTGATGGACGGCTATCTCGCGCGCATGGATGAGGCATTGCGCGTCGAGCAGTTCCGCGGCGCGATCTATCTGGTGACGTCCGGCGGCGGACTGACCTCGATCGATACGGCGCGCAAGTTTCCGGTGCGGCTCGTCGAGTCGGGCCCGGCGGGCGGCGCGATCTTTGCCGCGCAGGTCGCGGCGCGGGCGGGCGAGAAGAAGGTGCTGTCGTTCGACATGGGCGGCACCACGGCGAAGATCTGCCTGATCGAGGACTTCGAGCCGAATTCGGCGCGCGTCTACGAGGTCGACCGCGCGGCGCGCTTCCTGAAAGGGTCGGGGCTGCCGCTGCGCATCCCGGTGATCGAGATGGTGGAGATCGGCGCGGGTGGCGGCTCGATCGCCAAGGTCGATGCACTCAAGCGCGTGACTGTCGGGCCGGAAAGCGCGGGCTCGGAGCCGGGGCCGGCGTGCTACCGGCGCGGCGGCATGCGGCCGACCGTCACCGACGCGGACGTTGCGCTCGGCATGATCGATCCGGCGGCGTTCGCGGGCGGCACGATCGCGCTCGATCCCGCACTGTCGCGCAAAGCGCTCGCCGCGGCCGTCGGCGATCCACTCGGCATGTCGCCCGAGATCGCCGCCTACGCGGTGCACGAGATGGTTTGCGAGAACATGGCGAGCGCCGCGCGCGTACACGCAGTCGAGCGCGGCGAGGTGGTGAACGATCACACGCTGATCGCATTCGGCGGGGCCGCGCCGCTGCATGCGGCGCGTGTCGCGGAGAAACTCGCGGTGGCGCGCGTCGTGGTGCCGCCGAACGCGGGCGTCGGTTCGGCGGTCGGGTTTCTCGCCGCGCCGATCTCGTACGAGCTCGTGAAAAGCCGCCACATGCGGCTCGACAATTTCGATTTCGCGGGCGCGTCCGCGCTGCTCGCCGGAATGGCGAATGATGCGCGTGCGCTGGTCGAGCCCGGCGCGCGCGGCGCGCCGACCGCGGAGCGGCGGCTCGCCTACATGCGCTATGTCGGGCAGGGGCACGAGATCACGGTGCCGGTGCCGGTGCGCACGCTCACTGCCGATGACGCGACGGCGCTGCGCGATGAATTCGAGCGCGAATATTCGGTGCTGTTCCGCCGCCCGATCCCGGGCGCCGCGATCGAGGTGCTGAGCTGGTCGGTGCTGATTTCGACCGAAGCAAAACGCCCTGCCGCGATGGCGGCCGTTGCGTCAAAGCGTGCGCCTTCGCCGGACGGGAGCCGCGCCTTCTTCGATGGTCGCGCCGAGCGCGCCATCGACGTGCCGACCTATCGGCGCGAACGGCTGGAGGCCGGCGCGCGCGTACCCGGTCCCGCGATCATCGCCGAAGACGAGACCTCGACATTCATCACCGCGAGCTTCGACGCGCACATCGATGCCGCGGGGTGTATCGTGATGGAGCGGAGAGCCTCATGACCGACGCCACCCGGCTGATCGACCTCCAGATCATGTGGAACCGGCTGATCGCCGTGGTCGAGGAACAGGCGCAGGTGCTGATGCGTACCGCATTCTCGCCGATCGTGCGCGAGTGCGGGGACCTCTCCGCCGGCGTGTTCGACCGCCAGGGAAGGATGCTGGCACAGGCCGTCACCGGCACGCCCGGCCACGTCAACTCGATGGCGGAGTCGGTGAAGCACTTCATTCGCCATTTCCCGCTCGACACCATGAAGCCGGGCGACGCCTACATCACCAACGATCCGTGGATGGGCACCGGGCATCTGAACGACTTCGTCATCACGACGCCGGCGTTCAACTCGAAGGGACAGCTCGTCGCGCTGTTCTCCTGCACCAGCCACCTGATGGACATCGGCGGCATCGGCTTCGGGCCGGACGCGACGGACGTATTCATGGAAGGCCTCTACATTCCGATGCTCAAGCTGATCGATCAGGGCAACGTGAACGAAACCCTGATGGCGATGATCCGCGCCAACACGCGGCTGCCGGTCGACACCGAGGGGGACACGTACTCGCTCGCCGCCTGCAACGACGTCGGCGCGAAACGGCTCACCGAAATGATGGACGAGTTCGGCATCGACAATCTCGATGCGCTGGCCGAGCACATCTGCGCGCGCTCGCGCGAAGCCGTGATGGCGGAGATTGCGAAGCTGCCGCGCGGCACATGGCGCAACGAGATGATCGTGGACGGCTACGATGTGCCGGTCACGCTCGCGGCGGCGCTGACGGTGTCGGACACCGGCATCCATGTGGATTTCACCGGCACCTCGCCGCAATCACCGCGCGGCATCAACGTGCCGCTCGCCTACACGACGGCCTACACGGTGTTCGGGCTTGGTTGCGTGGTGGCGAACGCGATCCCGAACAATGCGGGCTCGCTTGGGCCGCTGACGGTGTCGGCGCCGGCGGGCTGCATCCTCAACGCGCCGAAGCCCGCGCCGGTCGCGATCCGCCACGTCACCGGGCAGATGCTGCCCGATGTCGTATTCGGCTGCCTGCGGCAGATCATTCCGGATCGTGTGCCCGCCGAGGGCACCTCGTGCCTGTGGAATCTGATCGTGCGCGGCGAGACGCAGTCGGGCGCGGGCGGCAATTACGGGTTCTCGATGGCGATCACCAGAACGGCGGCACGGGCGCGCGGCCCGACAAGGACGGGCTTTCGGCGACGGCCTATCCGAGCGGCGTGCGCGGAACGCCGGTCGAGATCGCCGAGAGCCAGACGCCGCTGATCTTCTGGAAGAAAGAGCTGCGTTCCGGCTCGGGCGGTGCGGGCCGCACGCAGGGCGGTCACGGGCAGATCATCGAGATGGAGAGCGGCGTCGGCCGGCCGTGGGACATTCTGGCGGCGTTCGACCGCATCGCGCATCCGGCGCGGGGACGCGACGGTGGGCAGAACGGCGCGGCGGGATACGTGGGTCTCAAGTCGGGGCAGACATTCCGCGGCAAGGGCTTTCAGGAAGTGCCGTCGGGCGACCGGCTTGTGGTGCTGACGCCGGGCGGCGGCGGTATCGGCGCGCCGGGCGAACGCAAATCCGAGCGCGTCGCGCGCGACCTCGCGGACGAGCTTGTCTCGGCGGACACAGCGCGCGAAATCTACGGTCATGTATCCGCGCCCGCTGCTGAATAGAGCAGCCGTATTCGGTGCTGCGGCGCTTGCGGCTGTCATCACTCACGCGCACGCGCAGAACCGACCGGACCCGCTGAGTAAGTGGGGCCCTTCGGTGCTGCATCAACAGCAGCCTTCGACCCTGTCGCCGCCGGTGTCGGGATTGGACGAGACCAGGAAGCGCGTGCGGACCATTACGATCCGGCCCGACTCCTCGCCGGAGCCCGTGCCGCGCCGCCGCTATTACGCGCAGCTCACCACCCAGCGCAGCGCTCAGGAGGCGCAGGATCGCTTCGACGAAATCCAGAAGCGGTACACGGCGCTGGCGAACCGCGAGCCGGTCATCCTGCGGACGCAAGCCGGCGTCAGCGTGATCTATCGCGCGGTGGTCGGCCCGTTCGGCGATCTCGCGGGCGCGAACGAGATGTGCGACCGAGTCAGGGCGCAGGGTGGGCCGTGCATCGTGCACCGGATCGAACCCGAAGAGTAAGCACGCGACGTTGCGGCGATTGCTCTCGCGCCAAGGCCGCCATATCGTCCCGCTCGCGAGGGCAAACCAGGGACATTCGGCATATGGCCAAATTCGGAATCGGGCAGGCGGTGCGGCGCGTCGAGGATGCGCGTTTCCTCACCGGCGCGGGACGTTACGTGGACGACATCGTGCTTCCCGGCATGTGCCACGGCGTGAACCTGCTCTCCCCGCACGCGCATGCGCGCATCAGGAAGATCGACGTGTCGAAGGCGAAGGCCGCGCCCGGCGTCGTGCTGGTGCTGACCGGCGCGGACTGCGCTGCCGATCATCTCGGTGCGTTCACGGCCGGCCTGATGCCGGAAGACGTCGGCGCGCCCAAGGGCCATCGCATTTTCCAGCAGGTGCTGCAGGCCGAGAAGGTGCGTTTCGTCGGCGACCGCATTGCCTTCGTGGTGGCCGAGACGCAGGCGCAGGCGCGCGACGCCGCCGACATGATCGAGGTCGACTACGAGCCGCTCCCCGCCGTGGCGCTGATCGGAGATGCCGCGAAGGATGGCGCGCCGAAGGTGTGGGACGACAATCCGAACGGCAACGTCGCCTTCATGCTGATGTTCGGCGACGAGAAAGCGACCAACGAGGCTTTCGCCAAGGCTAAGCACGTCGTGAAGCTCGACATGACCAACAACCGCCTCACGCCGGTGTCGATGGAGCCGCGCACCGCGATCGGCGACTACAATGCGGCGGAAGATTTCTACACGCTCTATACCTCGTCGCAGAACCCGCACGGCGCGCGCTTCGAGATCGCGCACATTCTTCACGTCGCGGAGAATCAGGTGCGCGTGGTCGCGCCTGACGTGGGCGGCGGCTTCGGCCTGAAGGGTGGCGCGTTCCCGGACGATGCGCTGGTGCTGTGGGCGTCGAAGAAGCTGCGCCGTCCGGTGAAATGGGTTGCGTCGCGCTCCGAGAGCATGATGACCGACCACACCGGCCGCGATCACGTGCACGCGGGCGAGATCGCGCTCGACGAGAACGGAAAAATCCTCGCGATCCGCCAGCAGTCGCTGTTCCAGGTCGGCGCGTACTTCGTCGGGCCCGGCATGGTGACGGGCGCGTTCTCGCTGCGCTTCATGCCGGAAGCCTACGACGTGCAGACGATCCACATCATGTGCAAGGGCATGTTCACCAACACGCCGCAGGCCGGGCCCTATCGCGGCGCGGGGCGGCCGGAGGCGGCGTACTTCACCGAGCGCATGGTCGAGCATGCGGCGAAGCAGATCGGCATGGACGTCGCCGAAATCCGCCGCCGCAATCTCATTCCGGCGGGCAAATTCCCGTACAACACGCCGACGCACTACATTTACGACTCCGGCGAGTTCGTGCGGCTGCTCGACAAGTGCTGCGACATGGCCGACTGGAAGGGCTACGAGAAGCGCCGCAAGGCCTCGGAGAAGGCGGGCAAGCTGCGCGGCCGCTCGGTCTGCTACTACATCGAGTTCGGCGGCATCTTCAACGACCGCATGGATATCCGCTTCGATCCGGGCGGCAACGTCACGGTGTTCGGCGGAACGCATTCGCACGGGCAGGGGCACGCAACCGTCTTCGCGCAGCTCGTGCACGAATTCCTCGGCGTGCCGTTCGAGCAAATCCGCTACGTGCAGGGCGACACCGCGCAGGTGCAGTTCGGGCGCGGCACCTACGGCGCGCGCTCGGCGGTCGTCGGCGGCAGCGCGCTCAAGCGCGCCGCGGACGTGATCATCGACAAGGCAAAGCCGATGGCGGCCGCCATGCTGGAGGCGGACGCGGGCGACATCGAGTTCAAGGACGGGATGCTGAAAGTCGCCGGCACCGACAAGGCGATCCCGCTCGTCGAAGTCGCGAAGGCTTCGTTCGCCCCGATGGGACCGATGACCAAGTTCGGCATCGGCCTTGAAGGCTCGGGCTCGCATTCGCCCGAACCGCCGAGCCATCCGAACGGCGCGCATGCGGTCGAGGTCGAGATCGATCCGGAAACCGGAATTGTCGAAGTCGTCAGCTACGTGATGGTCGACGATCTCGGCCAGGTGCTGAATCCGATGATCGTGAACGGCCAGCAGCACGGCGGCGTCGCGCAGGGCATCGGGCAGGCGCTGTTCGAGCACGCGGTCTATGACCGCGATTCCGCGCAGCTCGTGACCGGGTCATTCATGGACTACGTGATGCCGCGTGCCGACATGCTGCCGAACTTCGAGATCGCGCTGGAAGAAGTGCCGTGCCTCACCAACCCGATCGGCGTGAAGGGCATCGGCGAGTCCGGCACGATCGGCGCGCCGCCGGTCGTCATCAATGCGGTGATCGACGCGCTCTCGCCGCTCGGCATCGACCGCATCGACATGCCGGCGACGCCGGGCCGCGTGTGGGAGGCGATCCAGGCGGCGAAGAGCGGAAAGGCCGCCTGATTTTTCCGCTCATGCCCGCGCAAGCGGGCATCTAGTTCTTGGCCGAAGCGCTGGGTCCCCGCTTTCGCGGGGACGAGCGGATGTGATTAGACGACGCGCTCGTCCGCAATCGCGCGGCAATCCATCTCGTACTCGAGGTCGCGCACCGGCGGCCGCGCGTAGTGCCAGGTAAGGCCGTTGCGTGCCGCGCCGCGGCGCACGATCTCGCGGCCAAGAAACGGATGCAGGTCGTGCACGGTGTAGACTTGGGTCGCGGTCGTGTCCGCCCATGTGAAGCCGAGCAGGCCAAGCCGCCGCTCCATCTCGCCGAGCACGAAGCGCGCCTTCTCGGCGATCGCATCGGCTGAGGTCTCGCCGAAGCGCACGGTGTTGTCGCGATAATTGCCCTTGCCTTCGGTCGCTTCGCCGCTGCCTGCGACCGCGAACGTGGGCAATCGCCCGCTTGCCGTCACCGTGTAGCAGAAGGCGTGGAACGACGGCTCGGCCGGCGGATCGATCTCCGGGCACACGTTGCTGCGCGCGACCGGGTTCGTGTCGCCCTGCATCACGCCCCAGCGGCGCAGCGTCCCGGCGTAGATTTCATTGAAGGCGCGGAAGCCGTCTTCGGTGAACGGGGCGGGCGAGCGCAATTCGCAGGCGCAGAACGCGGTCAGCGGGCGGTTCGCCGCGCCGATCAGGCTTTCGGCCGCCCGGAAACCTTCGGCGAGAGGCACGGGTTTTGCGAACCGGACGCGCACGATCGCGTGGCCGGCTTCCGCCGCGACGCCGCCCGAATACTGAAAGACCGCGGGGATGAATCGATACCCGCCGGGCGCGAATGTCGCAGTCGTCATGGGCCGTACCTTCCGGGCGAACGCCTTGCATGAATCGAGGCAAGCTGCGGCAAGCCCGTACCATTGACAAGCCCGCGCCGCGCTCCGCACACTCCGCGGATAAACAATAATATCTATCATCCGCAGGGAGGACACGATGAAGCGTGCTGTCACCGCACTTGCTTTTGGAACGCTCGCGGCATTCGCGGGCCTCGGCGCCGCGCAGGCCGCCGATATCAAGATCGGCGCTATCTACGACTATACCGGCCCGTTCGCGGGCGGTGGATCGAAGGCGGCGGCGATCGGCAACAAGATCGCGATCGATCTCGTCAACGAGCGCGGCGGCGTCGAGGGCAACAAGATCGTCGGCATCTACGCGGACGCGCAGTCGAAGACCGATGTCGCGATCAACGAGGCCGAGCGCCTGCTCAATGAGCAGAAGGTCGACCTGATCATGGGCGTGTTCTCGAGCGCGCATTGCGTCCCGCTCGCCGCCAAGGTCGATGCCGCGAAGAAGTTCTTCTGGATCAACACCTGCGTCGCCTCGGCGGTGCTGAAGGGTCGCAAGCTGCAATACGTATTCCGCCCGCAGGTCCACTCCGACCAGTTCGGCGAAGCCTCCTGCCAGTTCCTTGCCGAGAACGCCAAGTCGAAGCTCGGCAAGGAGGTGAAGGACGTCAAGGTTGCGATCATCAACGAGGACGGCCCCTACGGTGTCGGCGTCGCGATGGGCAACGAGGCCAAGTGCAAGTCGCTCGGCATGCAGATCGTGCACAAGGAAGCCTATTCGGCGACCGCGACCGATCTCTCCGCGCTCGTCACCAAGCTGCGCCGCGCGCAGCCCGACGTGATCCTGCACACCGGCTACAATCCGGACATCACGTTGTTCCTGCGCCAGTCGAAGGAAGCGGGGCTGAAGTTCGCAACGCTGATCGGGCACGGCGCGGGTTACAGCCAACTCGACAAGCTGGTCGAAACGTTCGGTGACGACATCAACCTGTTCTACAACGTCGATCCGGTGGCGGCACAGCTCCTCGATCCAAAGTCGCTGAAGCCCGGCGTTGCCGAGCTCACCGTCGAGATGGTGAAGCGCTACAAGGCCGAGACCGGCGCCAACGACGTTCCCCCGCACGTGTCGATGGGCTTCAACAATGCGTGGATCTTCCTCACCGACGTGTTGCCGCGCGCGATCAAGAAGCACGGCGGCTACGATCCGGAGGCGCTGCGCAAGGCCGCGCTCGAGACTGACATTCCGGAGGGCGGCACCACGCAGGGCTACGGCGTGAAGTTCTTCCCGCCCGACAGCGAGATGTCGGGACAGAACGAGCGCTCGTCCCCGGTCGTGATGCAGTTCGTGAAGGGCGAGACCAAGGTGGCGTGGCCCGCCTCGATCAAGACCACGGACCCGGTGCTGCCGCTGCCGAAGGGCCACGCATACGCGCGATAATGTTCCGTTCCTCGCGGTGGCGGGGCTGGCGGCGCAAGGGACCAGACGGGCGGCGCGCAAGCGAGCGACCGCCCGTATAACTGACGTACGCCGCAGCATCGTCTCGCCATTGACAATGCCGCCCGGCGCTTCGCACACTTGAAAAAATGAACGGGCGACTGAGGCCGCAGGGAGAGCGTGGAATGAAGCGTACAATCGCTGCAATCGGGCTTGTGTTCGGCACCGCGCTGCTGAGCGCGTCCGCATTCGCGCAGGATATCAGGATCGGCGCGATCTTCGATCAGACCGGTCCGTTCGCCGGCGGCGGCTCGAAGGCCGCCGCACTGGGCACCAAGATCCTGATCGACATCATCAACGAAAAAGGCGGCGTCGAGGGACACAAGATCGTCCCGATCTTCGCGGACGCGCAGTCGAAGACCGACGTGGCGATCAATGAGGCCGAGCGGCTGCTCAACGAGCAGAAGGTCGATCTCATCACCGGCGTCTATTCGAGCGCGCAATGCGTGCCGCTCGCCGCGAAGGTCGACGCCGCGAAGAAATTCCTCTGGATGCCGGTCTGTGTGTCCTCCGCGGTGCTGAAGGGCAAGAACCTGCAATACGTGTTCCGCCCCACCATCCACTCGGACCAGTACGGCGACGCCTCCTGCTCCTTTATCGCCGAGAACGCCAAGCAGCTCGGCAAGGACGTGAAGGACATCAAGGTCGGAATCATTCACGAGGACGGCCCCTACGGGGTCGGCGTCGCGACCGCGAACGAGCAGCGCTGCAAAGAGCTCGGCATGCAGATCGTGCACAAGGAAGGCTACTCGGCGACGACGAGCGATCTCTCGGCGATGGTCTCCAAGCTGCGCCGCGCGCAGCCCGATGTGCTGCTGCACACCGGCTACAACCCGGACATCACGCTGTTCCTGCGTCAGGCGAAGGAAGCAGGTCTCAAGTTCTCGGCGCTGATCGGTCACGGCGCGGGCTACAGCCAGATCGACAAGCTGTACGAGACCTTCAAGGACGACGTGAATTACCTGCTCGACGTCGATCCGGCGCCCGCCCAGGTACTCGATCCGAAGACGCTCGCTCCTGGCCTCGGCGATCTCATCGCCGAGATGATCAAGCGCTACAAGGCCGAGAGCGGCGCGACCGAAGTGCCGCCGCACACCTCGATGGGCTTCAACAACCATTGGATTCTGCTGACCGACGTCCTGCCACGCGCGATCAAGAAGTACGGCGGCTGGGATGCGGAAGCGCTGCGCAAGGCCGCGCTCGACACGGATATCCCGATCGGCGGCACGATGCAGGGGTATGGCGTGAAGTTTGCGGGCCCAGGCACGCCGATGGCGGGGCAGAACGAGCGCTCGATCGCGGTCGTGATGCAGTTCGTGAACGGCAAGACCAATGTCGTGTGGCCGCCGCAGATCAAGAGCGCGGAGCCGGTGTTCCCGTTCCCGAAGGGACACGCCTACGCGAAGTAAGCTTATCCCTTCCCGCATCGCGGGGAGGGTCGCCGACGCAAGGCGGCCGGGTGGGGCGCCCGAACATCCCACCCGGCGCGCTTCGCTCGCCGGACTTCTCCTTTCGGGGGAAGAGATAAAGCGCAGACAGGACGTTTCCCGCTCATGCCCGTGCTCAACGTCTCCGGCCTCACGAAGCGGTTCGGCGCATTGCGGGCGGTCAATGACGTCTCGTTCGCGGTCGAGCAGGGCGAGATCCTCGGGCTGATCGGGCCGAACGGGTCGGGCAAGAGCACGACGTTCAACTGCATCGCAGGCCTCTATCCGCCGACCGGCGGCACGATCCGGTTCGAGAACGAAGACATCACGGGCCTGCCGCCGAACCGCATCTGCCATAAGGGGATCGGCCGCACGTTCCAGATCCCGCGGCCCTTTCGCAATTTGACGCTCCTGGAAAACGTTGCGCTGTCGGCGTTCTTCGGGCGCGACCGCGCGGTCACGCAGGGCAAGGCGTGGGAGTTCGCCGAAGAGGCGCTCGCGCTGGTCGGCTTGCCGAACGATCCGCGCATCACGACCGACGGGCTTGGCGCCGCCGCGCTGAAGAAGCTGGAGCTTGCGCGGGCGCTCGCAACGCAGCCGCGCGTTCTGCTCGCGGACGAGAGCCTCAACGGCCTCGATCATTCCGAAATGGAGCAGGCCGCCGACATGCTCCAGCGCATCCGGCGCGAGAAGGGCATCACCATCGTGTGGGTCGAGCACATCATGGGCGTGCTGATGCGGGTGGTGGACCGCGTCGTCGTGCTCGACCACGGCGAGGTGATTTTCCAGGGCGCCCCGAAGGACGCGCAGGGGAACGCGAAGGTGGTGGAAGTCTATCTCGGGGCTGAAGCGCATGCTTGAGCTCTCCAACGTCGACGCAGGCTACGGCGGCTTCCAGGCGCTGTTCGGCATCTCGATGTCGGTGAAGGCCGGCGAGGCCGTGGCGGTGATCGGCTCGAACGGTGCCGGCAAGACGACGCTGTTGCGCGTGATCTCCGGATTGCTGCCGGCATCGTCGGGCGCGATGACGATGGAGGGCACGCCGCTGCGCGAAACGCCGCCGCACAAGATCATCGAAACCGGCATCGCGCATGTTCCGGAGGGGCGGCGGCTGTTTCCGCGCCTTTCGGTCGAGAACAATCTCAAGATCGGCGCCTACATTCCGGCCGCGCGCGCGAAGTTCGAGGAGCGGCTTGCGCAGGTATACGGCCTGTTTCCGCGCCTGAAGGAGCGGCGGGCTCAGCTTGCCGGTACGCTCTCGGGTGGCGAGCAACAAATGTGCGCGATCGCGCGCGCGCTGATGAGCGGACCCAAGCTGGTGCTGCTCGATGAGCCCTCGATGGGGCTCGCGCCCGTGATCGTCGCGCAGGTGTTTGACCTCGTGCGCAAGCTGCGCGGCGAAGGCTACACCGTGCTGATCGTCGAACAGAACGTGCGCCAGGTGCTGAAGATCGCGGACCGCGCGTATCTGCTCGAAGTCGGGCGCATCAAGGCGAGCGGCTCGTCGGCCGAGCTCGCCGCGAGCGACGAGATCCGCAAGGCGTACATGGGGATCTGATGGACTGTCAGCTCGACATCTTCTTCCTCGAGGCGATCCTCAACGGGATTCTGCTCGCCGGCCTGCTGGCGCTGCTGGCGCTCGGGCTGAACCTGATCTTCGGCGTCATCGACGTGGTGTGGATCTGCTACGCCGAGCTGATGATGGTCGGCATGTACGGCATTCACTTCGCCTACAAGGGCGGAGCGCCGTTCCTCGCCGCCGCGCTGTTCGGCATCCTGCTGATCGCGCTCGCCGGCGTGATCATGCATTACCTCGTCATCCGCCCGGTGCTCGATTCCGCGCCGATCAACCAGTTGCTGGTCACCGGCGGCGTCCTGTTCATCCTGCAAGCCGGCGCCACGATGGCGTTCGGCATCGACTTCAAGAACCTCGGCGTCCGGCTTGGCTCCTACAACGCCTTCGACATGTCGTTTTCCTACGCGCGCATCGTGACGTTCGCCGTCGCGATTGCCGCGATGCTGCTGCTCTGGCTGTTTCTCCAGCGGACCTATATCGGCATCGCGATCCGCGCGATCTCGCAGGACCGGCAGATCATGCCACTGATGGGCGTCGATCAGCGCAAGATCTATCTGGTGACTTCGGCGATCGGCGGCGGTCTTGCGGGCCTCGCGGCCGCGCTGATGGTGCTGCAGTTCGACATCTATCCGCAGATCGGTCTGCAGTTCGGCCCGCTCATCTTCATGATCTGCGTGCTCGGCGGGCTCGGCAACATGATCGGCGGGTTCGTCGCGGCCTTCATCATCTCGCAGTTCATCGCGGTCGGATCGTCGTGCTTCGCGACCGAGTGGGGCTACGCGATCGCCTTCCTGTTCTTCATGGTGGTGATCTTCATCCGGCCGCAGGGCCTGTTCGGGGGCAAATCGTGATGCGCATCTCCCGCACGGCGCTGATCGGCGTGCCGCTGCTGCTGTTGCTGCCGCTCGCGGTGCGCTTCGTGTTCCCCGCCGCCGAGAAATACTATCTGCATCTGCTGATCCAGATTCTGATCTGGTCGTTCATCTACACCGGCTGGTCGCTGATGGGCCGCTTCGGCCTGACCTCGCTCGGGCACAGCGCCTTCACGGGTATCGGCGCCTACGTGATGGTGCTGCTGTGGAACTACGGCGGTATCACGCCGTGGATCGGCATCCCGGTCGCGGTGGTCGTGTCGGTCATCGTGGCCCTGCTGGTGGGCTATCCGTGCTTCCATCTGCGCATCATCGGGCATTACTTCGCGCTGCTCACGCTCGCGCTGACCGAGTTCGTGCGGCTCTGCATCGTCGGCTCTGCGCGACTACACCGGCGGCTCGCTCGGCACACAGCCGGCGCGCTACGGCAATGGCATCTCGCTCTACGCAATGCAGTTCGAGCCGGATCGCGTGCTCTCCTACTACGTCGCGCTCGCGCTCTGGGCCGCCGGCCTTTACGTCTGGTGGCGGGTGGACCGCGGCATGGACCGCTACGCGCTCGATGCCGCAAGCCAGGACGAGGATGCGGCCGCCTCGGTCGGCATCGACGTGACGCGGGAGAAGCTGAAGATCACGGCCATTTCGGCCGCAATGTGCGCGGTCGGCGGGGCGATTTACGCGCAATATCAGATGTATGTCGCGCCGGACACGATCGCGGGCGTGGGCGTCTCGCTGAACATCGTGTTCGCTGTGATCGCGGGCGGCATGTGGGTGATGCTCGGGCCGACGGTCGGCGCGGTGTTCACGCAGGTGCTCTCCGAGGTGCTGCGCGTGTCGATCCAGAGCTCGGCGGCGTTGCAGAAGATCTTCGGCTCCGCGGTGCTCGCGCTCGACACGATGATCTACGGCCTCCTGCTGATCCTGTTCATCATCTACATGCCCAAGGGCATCCTCGGCACGCTGCTGGAATGGCGCGAGAAGAGGAAAACGCGCGCACGGGCGGCCTCGCCGCCGCAGCCGGTTTCAAGCTAGACTGGCGCCATGCCGGAAGTCTTCGTCGCCAAGGTCTCGGAACTGCCCGACGGCGAGCGCCGCATCGTCGAGCATGCGGGCGAGGAGATCGGCGTGTTCCACTGGGAGGGCGCGTTCTACGCCTACCAGAATCTCTGCGTGCATCAGGGCGGCCCCGCCTGCGAGGGCGTCATCATGCACAAGGTCGAGGACGTGCTCGGTCCCGACCGCACCTGGCACGGGCAGAAGTTCTCCGGCGAGGTGCATTTCGTCTGCCCGTGGCACGGCTACGAATACGACCTGAAGACCGGCGAGTGCGCGGCCGACCGGCGGCTGCGGCTCAAGACCTATCCGGTCGTGCGGCGCGGGGAGGACATCTATGTCGTCGCCTGACGCCTTGAGCGACGACGAAATCCAGGCGCTGCTCGCGCGCGCCGTGAAGGTGTACGCGGAACGCGTCGCGGCGAGCGATGTGCCGCTCGCGGCGTTTCCGCCGGAAGCGCAGATCACCGCGACCGACGCGGTGGTGACGACGACCGCGATCCTCAAGGCCGTGAACGTGCAGCTCTTTGAGCTGGGCATGTGGCAGGCGTGGTCGGGCCGGTAATCGGACTGGAAAAATCATGGTCGACATCCCGCTCTCAGACTTCCGCAAGATGGCGATCGAGGAATTCGACACCACCAAGCTGCTCAAGCACGCGGCGCAACAGGCCAGCGAGCGCGGCTACGACAAGTTTCCGATCGTCGACGTCAACTCGCATCACTACGAGCTGGAATCGCTCGACCAGATTCTCGAATACATGGATGACCCGGTGCTGCAGCAGCTTGCGCGCAGCGCCTCGCAGAGCGGCGGCTCGAAGGGCACCGGCGTACTTCCGGGCGGCGTCGGCTATCAGGACATCGGCGGGCGTGTGCTGCGCTATTCGGTGCGCAAGCTCGAAAAGGTTTCAGGCGACGAGCATCGCGACGTCCAGCTGACGCGGCGCTGGATGGATGCGATGGGCACCGACATCGCGGTGATCTTTCCCTCGCCGATGCTCCAGCTCGGGCTCCATCCGCAGGTCGAGATGGAGGTCGCGTTCGCGCGCGCCTATAACCGCTGGCTGGTCGAGCGTGTGCTCTCGGGCGAGCCGCGCATCCGCTCGATGCTGTACCTGCCATTCAACGATCCGGCGGCGTCCTACCGCATGGTGCAGGAGTTCGCCGGCAAGCCGGGCGTGGTCGGCTTCATGGTGACGGCGGCGCGCTACCGGCCGGTGCACCACAACGACTACATGCGCACCTACGCGCTGCTCGAAGAGCACGGCCTGCCGCTCGCGTTCCACGCCGCCTACAACTGGAACGACCAGGCGATGGCGATGATGAACCGCTTCATCTCGGTCCACGCGCTCGGCTTCGTGTTCTACAACATGGTCCACATGACCAACTGGATCATCAACGGCCTGCCGGAGCGCTTTCCGAAGCTGAAGGTGATCTGGATCGAGAGCGGGCTCGCGTGGCTCCCGTTCATGATCCAGCGGCTCGACAACGAATACATGATGCGCTCGTCGGAGGCGCCCGCGCTGAAGAAGCTGCCGGGCGACTACATCCGCGACATGTATTTCACCTCGCAGCCGATGGAATTGACCGACATGGGGGCGCTGGAGACGACGTTCCGCATGATCAAGGCGGAGACGCAGCTTCTCTATTCGTCGGATTATCCGCACTGGGACTTCGACCTGCCGAGCACGATCTACGACCTGCCGTTCCTCTCCGAGACGGCGAAGCGCAACATTCTGGGCGGCAACGCCGCGCGGTTGTTCGGGCTGGAACTGGGAAGCAAGCTGGCGAAGGTCGCGTGATGTTCTGACCGGGCCTGGCGCAGCACGCCACTAGGGTGATCTCCGCTGAAACCAGTTCGTGGCGCATTGATATTGTCGTTTGCTTCCGTGCTGCACGGTTGCATGCCCTATCCCGTGTACAAGACGGTCCAACCAGCATCGCAGGTCATCGTGCTCGAAGAGGGCAACGTGCCGATCGAGGCGGCAAAGGTCATATTGCGAACCAGCTTTGCACCGGCCGGTGACGAAACGCGGGAAATCAAGATGACCGACCAGCGCGGCATTGCGGAATTCGAAGGGCGCAGCGAATGGCAGCAAGAATCGTTCACGCAGCACGGCGCCAGATATTATCGTTGGGAATGGTGCGTTCAAAAGCCGGGCTTCAAGACCTACATCACGGGCTACAGATCCGGAAACAGATTTGAAGAGCAATCAACCATCCGGTTGTCGCGGGGCACATCGTCCGAATGTGAGCAGGCTGGGAAGGACACGCTGTCCCGCCGGTAGCGCGGCCGGTTTGCGAAGTACGGTATCGCCTCTGTACACTGATCCCTGAAAGGGACACGACGGAGAGGGAGGAGCGAATGTCCAAGGTGCTTGCCGCGCTATGCGTGGCCGTTGTGGCGGCGATCAGTTCGCTAGCCCACGCCGAACCCCTCAAGGTCGCGATCTCGCAGCGCGGATTCTGGGACTCTTCCTTCGTCGAGTTCGCCGAAGCCGCGGGCTTCTTCAAGGAAGTGGGGCTGGAGGTCGAGCCGTTCTACACCGATGGCGGCGCCGCAACCTTGACCACGGTGCTGTCGGGCAGCGCCGACATCGGCCTGTCGAATGGGCTGCTCGGCGTGATCGGCGCCTACGTGAAGGGCGCGCCGGTACGGGTGATCTCGGCGCAGATGACCGGCGCGGGCGAACTCTACTGGTACGCCAAGCCGGACAGCGGCATCAAAAATCTGAAGGACGCGGCCGGGAAGACCGTGGCGTTCTCGTCGCCGGGTTCGTCCTCGAACCTGATCCTGCTCGCGCTGCTGCGCCAGTCGGGCACCAGCGCCAAGACCATCGCGACCGGCGGCGCGCCCGCGACGCTCACGCAAGTGATGACCGGACAGATCGATGTGGGCTGGGCGGCGGCGCCGTTCGGCCTGCCGAATGTCCTCGACAAGCAGATCGTCGTGATCGCGCGCACCGGCGATGTGCCGCAGCTCGCCAACCAGACGATCCGCGTCAACATCGCGAACACCGAGTCGCTCAAGACCAAGCGCGCCGCGATCGAGAAATTCATGCGCGTCTATGCGCGCGCGATCGACTGGGCCTATCAGGACCCGCGCGCGGTCGAGATGTTCGCGACGAACATGAAGCTCGCGATGCCGATCGCCCGCAAGGCGGTGGACGAGTTCTATCCGAAGGCGGGCTTGCAGATCGGCGAGATCAAGGGGCTCGATCTCACGCTCAAGGACGCGCTCGACTACAAATACATTCCGGCGCGCCAAGACCGAGCAGGAGATCGCCGGCCTGTTCGATATTCTCTACAAGCCGTGAGGGCGTGCCTTGTCCGCTCGTCCCCGCGAAAGCGGGGACCCAGTGCTTTGCCTAAAATCGGATGCCCGCTTTCGCGGGCATGAGCGGGAGAGTTAGCGCGTCTCGGTCTTGAATGCCTTGGCGACGACGCGCCAGCCGTCCTTGGTCTTGAGCAGCGTCAGGTAGTCGACGAAGAAGCGCGGCGGCAGCGCGCATTCGACCTTGGCGAACGCCGACATCGGGCCCGATTGGTCGATCGTCACGATGCGGTCGTGGCGCGTGAGGCCCTGCGATTTCGCCGACGGGCGGCTGCGCACCATCTCCAGCCACTTCTCGCGCGGAACGTCGACCACCTCGCCGTTTGCCTCGGAGTAGAGGTGCGAGACGGGATGGAACGCCTGCGCGATCTTGTCGGCGTCGCCTTCGTGCAAGCCGTCGAGATAGGTCCAGAGCGTCTTTTCGATCGCGGCGGTTTCGCTGGTCATCGTTTTCTCCTCAAGCGACTTTCGCCGTCGCGCCCTTGCGGGTGAGCGGCGTGACATGCAGCGCGGTGATGCGGTTGCGTTCCTTCTTCAGGACGCGGAAGCGGAAGCCGTGGAACGTGAAGCTCTGCCCGGCCTCGGGGATCGCGCGTGCCTCGTGAATCACAAGGCCCGCGATCGTGGTCGCTTCCTGATCCGGCAGACTCCAGTCCATCAGCCGGTTGAGATCGCGGATCGGCACCGCGCCGTCCACCATCACCGAGCCGTCGGTCTGCGGCTTCGCGCCGCTGACCGCGAGGTCATGCTCGTCGGAGATATCGCCGACGATCTCCTCGAGAAGATCTTCCAGCGTCACCAGTCCCTTTACCTCGCCATACTCGTCGACCACGAGCGCGAAGTGGGTCTTGCGGCGGCGGAAAGCCTTGAGCTGCTCCGAGAGCGGCCGGATGTCCGGCACGAACCAGGGCGGGCGCATGATCAAGCCGATGTTGACCTTGGCGACATCGCCCCCGGCGCTCTGGATCGCGCGCAGCAGATCCTTGGCGTGAAGGATGCCGATGATGTTCTCGGGCGCGTCCCTCCATAGCGGGATGCGCGTGTATTGCGCGCCGAGCACCGATTTGACGATCTCGTCCGCCGGCAGATCGGCGTTCACCGTCACCATCTCGGTGCGATGAACCATCACGTCGGACACTTCGAGGTCGCCGAAGCGGAAGACGTTGTGGATGTATTCGGCCTCGCCGACCGCCATCTTGCCATGCTCGGCGGAGACCTCGACCAGCCCCTCGATCTCGGCATCGGTCAGGATCTCGTGTGGTGAGGATTCCTTGATCCCGAGCATCTGGAGGATCGCGCGCGACGCGCCGTTGAGCAGCCAGTTCAGCGGGTAGAGAAGGATGTAGGTCACGTGCAGCGGATACGCGATCCACAGTGATACCGGCTCCGGCTCGCGGATCGCCAAGGTCTTCGGCACCTGTTCGCCGACCACGATGTGGAGCGACGAGAACACCAGGAACCCGACGATGAACGACGTGAGATGCAGCGCCGTGTCCGGCATGCCAAGCGGCGTCAGCACCGGGTGCAGCAACGCCGCGACGGTCGGCTCGCCGACCCAGCCCAAGCCGAGCGAAGCCATCGTGATGCCGAGTTGGCAGCAGGCGAGATAAGACTCGATGTGCCCGAGAATCTTCTGCACCAGCCGCGCGCCGAAGCGTTCTTCTTCCGCCATCGCGTTGATGCGGAAGCCGCGGCTTTTCACCAGCGCGAATTCGGCCGCGACGAAAAACGCGTTCGCGGCGAGCAGGAACAGGGCAAGCAGCAGATTGACGATCGTGGACGACATTGTGGGTGACAGGGAAGTCCTGCGTTCAGGTGGCCAGTTTATGCTCAAGGAAGGAGCGCACTTGCGCCGGATCGACATCGTTCGCGATGAAGCTCGCGCCGATGCCGCGCGCCAGAATGAAGGTCAGCTTGCCGCGCCGCACTTTCTTGTCCTGCGCGATCAGGTCCATCAGGACATCCGGCGTGACATGCATGTTGGACACCTGGCGGATGTGGGTCGGCAGGCCGACCGCCGCAAGGTGACGCACGGCACGCTCAGCCTCCGCCTGCGGCAGCAGTCCGAGTTTCGCGGAGAATTCGAACGCGCAGGTGATGCCGAGCGCGACCGCTTCGCCATGCAGCAGCCGGTCGGAAAATCCCGCCGCCGCCTCGAAGGCGTGGCCGAACGTGTGGCCGAGATTCAGGAGCGCGCGCTCGCCGGTCTCGCGTTCGTCGCGTGCAACGACGCCGGCCTTGCCGCGGCACGCGATCGCGATCGCATGCTCGCGCGCGGGACCGCCGGCGAACACGTCCTGCCAGTTCGTCTCCAGCCAGCCGAAGAAGCCTGCATCGCCGAGCAGTCCGAATTTCGCCACCTCCGCATAGCCCGCGCGGAAGTCGCGCGCGGGCAGCGTGTCGAGCAGCGCCGTGTCGGCGATGACGAGGATCGGCTGATGGAATGCGCCGACGAGATTCTTGCCGTGCTTGGAGTTGATGCCGGTCTTGCCGCCCACGGAGGAGTCGACCTGCGCGAGCAGCGTCGTCGGCACCTGCACGACGTCGAGCCCGCGGCGCAGGATCGAGGCCGCGAAACCGCTCAGGTCGCCGATCACGCCGCCGCCGAGCGCGACCACCACGTCATTGCGCTCGATCTTCGCGTCGAGCAGCCGGTCGCAAACACCTTCCAGCACGTGCCAGCTTTTCGACGCCTCGCCGGGCGCAACGACGATCGGCACGGCGCGGATGCCGGCGGCGGCGAGCGCGCGCCTCGGCGGTCTTGAGATGACGCGCCGCCACGGTCTCGTCGCTGACGATCGCGGCGGATGCGCCGGGCTTGAGCGCCGCGATGCGTGTCCCGAGTTCGCCGACCAGTCCGCGGCCGATCGCGATGTCGTAGGCGCGCGTGCCGAGCGCGACATTGACGGTGACGGGTTCGCCGGTGCGCAGCGGAGCAGTCATCGTGCGGCCTCCGCGACATTCGCTGCCGGCGCCGTCACGCCGAGCACGCCGGCGAGCGCGGTGACGATCTCGTTCACGATTGTCTCGTGCGACACCTCGCGCGACACGACCGTGATGTCGGCCTCGGCGTAGACCGGATAGCGCTCGGCCATCAGGTGGCGGATGCGCTGCGCCGGATCGCCCTGCAGCATCGGGCGGTCGGCGGTCGCGCGGCGCTTCACGCGCTTCATCAGCACGTCGAACTCGGCCTTGAGCCAGACCGAGATACCTTTCTCGCGAACGCCGGCGCGGGTTTCGGCGTTCATGAACGCGCCGCCGCCGGTCGCCAGCACTTGGCTGGCTTTGGTCGAGCAGGCGGGCGATCACGCGCGCTTCGCCGGAGCGAAAATCCGGCTCGCCAAAGTTCGCGAAGATTTCCGGGATGGTCATGCCGGCGGCGGCCTCGATCTCGGCGTCCGCATCGACGAAGCCGATGCCGAGCCGTTGCGCCAGCCGCCGCCCGATCGAGGACTTGCCCGCGCCCATCATGCCGACGAGCACGATCGAACGCCGCCCGAGCGCCGCGAGCAACGCGGCGTCCTGCGGTCCTGTCGCCGCATTCTGCGCAGCAACCTCGTTCATCGTCTCAAAATTCCCCGGCGGGCGGCAGACGTGCGCCATTCACCGTTTCTTTTCTCGCGAGCCATATACCGCGACCACGCCGCCCTTGCCAGTTCCGGTGGAACGTGTTGGTTAGTGGGCATCCGCTCATTGTACGGCGTATGCGCCCGTAGAGTTCGTCAGATGCCGAGCCTGATCCGTCTCCTCATGGTTCTCGGGTTGCTGGGCGGGGCTGCCTACGGGGCGATGTTCGCGCTGGCGAATTTCGTCGAGCCGAAGCAGCGCGAAATGAGCATCACGATCCCGCAGCAGCGGCTGACCAAGCCGAACTGACCTCCCCCGGACGTGCCCGGCGCGCTAGACCTTCATGCGGAACGATTCGCATGAAGCTGTCGGACGAACGGCTGATCGACCTCTATCTCGACATGCTCGCGGCCGAGCGCGGCGCAGCCGCGAACACGCTTGAAGCCTACCGCCGCGATCTTGAGGATTTTTCAGCCGACCTGCGCGCGCACCGCGGCACCATCGCGGGCGCCGGCGGCGAGGCGATCCGCGAGTATCTCGGCCGTCTCGACGAGCGCGGCTTCTCGGCATCGTCGGTGGCGCGGCGGCTCTCGGCGATCCGCCAGCTCTACCGGTTCCTCTATGCGGAAGGGAACCGCAAGGACGATCCGGCCGCGGCCATCGAGGGCCCGAAGCGCGGCCGCCCGTTGCCCAAGGTGCTGTCGATCAGCCACGTCGATCAACTGCTCACGACCGCACGCAAGGGGATGGACGACGCGGCGCGTCCTGTCCTCGAACGGTTGCGCGCCGCGCGGCTCGCCTGCCTGCTCGAAGTGCTCTACGCGACGGGGCTGCGCGTCTCGGAGTTGGTCACGCTGCCGGCGTCGGCTGCGCAACGCGATCAGCGCATGCTGATCGTGCGCGGCAAGGGCAACAAGGAGCGGCTCGTGCCGCTCAACGAATCCGCCCGGCAGGCGATGCGCGATTATCTGGCGCTGCGCGAGGAGGCCGCCACCAAGCCCGCCAAGAAGGGCGCGGTGAAAACCGCGAAGTGGTTGTTCCCGTCGTCCGGCGAGAGCGGGCATCTCACGCGCCAGCATTTCGCGCGTGACCTCAAGGCGCTCGCGGCCGCGACCGGGCTGAAGCCGAAGCAGGTGAGCCCGCACGTGCTGCGCCATGCGTTCGCGAGCCACCTGTTGCAGAACGGCGCGGACCTGCGCTCGGTGCAAACGCTGCTTGGCCACGCCGATATCTCGACCACGCAGATCTACACGCATGTGCTGGAGGAACGGTTGAAAAGCCTGGTGCGCGACCTGCATCCCTTGGGCGAATCCTGAGGCCGCCGCTGATATACCAGTGCTTTCCTTGACTTAAGCGACGCCAGCGGCCAGTTTTTGCCGCCCGCGGCGATCGCCCGATTCCGTTCCTATATTTGAGGCGCGATGCGCTCCTACCTCGATTTCGAAAAACCGGTCGGCGAACTCGAACAGAAGATCGAGGAACTGCGCGCCATGCAGGCGAGCGGCGACGTCTCGGTGACCGACGAGATCGAGCGGCTCGAGGCGAAAGCCACGCAGACCCTCACAGAGCTCTACGGCAACCTCACGCCGTGGCAGAAGACGCAGGTCGCGCGCTGGCCAACGCGTCCGCACTGTCTCGATTTCGTCGCCGGACTGATCGAGGATTTCACGCCGCTCGCCGGCGACCGCAAGTTCGGCGACGACGAGGCGATCGTCGGCGGTTTCGGCCGCTTCAAGGGCGAAAGTGTCTGCGTCATCGGGCAGGAAAAGGGCTCGACCACCGAAAGCCGGCTCAAGCACAACTTCGGCATGGCGCGGCCGGAGGGCTACCGCAAAGCCGTGCGGCTGATGGACATGGCCGACCGCTTCGGCATTCCGGTGATCGCGCTCGTCGATACGGCGGGTGCGTATCCCGGCATCGGCGCGGAAGAGCGCGGGCAGGCCGAGGCGATCGCGCGTTCGACCGATGCGTGCCTGATGCTCGGTGTGCCGAATGTCGCGGTGGTTCTCGGCGAAGGCGGCTCGGGCGGCGCGATCGCGATCGCGACCGCGAACCGCGTGCTGATGCTGGAGCACGCAATCTACAGCGTGATCTCGCCGGAAGGCGCCGCGTCGATCCTTTGGCACGACTCGACCAAGGCGCAGGACGCCGCCACCAACATGAAGATCACGGCTCCCGACCTGATCCGCTTCGGGGTGATCGACGGGATCGTCCCCGAGCCGGTCGGGGGCGCACACCGCGATCCGGCGGCCGCCATCGAGGCGACCGGAGCCGCCATCGCCAAGGCGCTGGCGGACCTTTCCGGGCTCGACCGGGAGGCCGTTCGCCGCCATCGGCGGGAGAAGTTCCTCAATATCGGCCGCATTTCCTGAGCTTTTCGGGCGCTTTGACCGGAATTTACCTTTCGTTCACCATATCTGCGCGGGAAACCCGAAAAGCCGGTTCCGCCTGCCTTGTGATTGCCGCATCTTTAGGGATAACGGATACCTAGTGCGGGTGGGGCAGAGGGGACCGGCACTGGTCGGGGAGTATGGGGTTGAATTTTTCGCGTTACCTCCGGGGCTTGATGACGTCCGCGGCGCTCGCCGCCGTCGTCGCGCTCGCCGGCTGCGAGACGGACAGCCTGAACTCGGGCCGCGCCATGCGCGAGATCTCGCCCGAGATGCGCGCCGACCTCCAGCAGAAGAACATGCCGGTGGAATCGCCGCTGCTGGTGCGGCTGTTCAAGCAGGAAGCCGAGCTCGAAGTCTGGAAGCAGGACGCGGGCGGCCGGTTCGAACTGCTCAAGACCTATCCGATCTGCCGCTGGTCGGGTGAACTCGGTCCGAAGATCCGCGAAGGCGATCGTCAGGCGCCCGAGGGCTTCTACACGATCACCCCGGCGCAGATGAATCCGAACTCGCAGTTCTATCTTTCGTTCAACATGGGCTATCCGAATGCGTTCGATAAAGCGCACGGACGCACTGGCGCACACCTGATGGTGCACGGCGACTGCTCGTCGCGCGGCTGCTACGCGATGACCGACGACCAGATCGGCGAGATCTATGCGCTCGCGCGCGAGAGCTTCTTCGGCGGACAGCGCGCCTTCCAGGTACAGGCCTATCCGTTCCGCATGACGGCGGCGAACTTCGCCAAGCATCGCAACAATCCGAACATCCCGTTCTGGCGGACGCTCAAGGAAGGCAACGACCACTTCGAGGTCACGCACCAGGAGCCGGTCGTCGAGGTGTGCGAGAAGCGCTACGTGTTCAATCCGCAGCCGCCGCAGAATTTCACGCCGGCCAGCAACGGCATCAAGGTCGGCACGCCATGGGGCGGCTTCCGCGATGCGCAGCCGCAGCAAGCTTCGCTCAAGTTCAATCCCACGGCCAAGTGCCCGGCGTATGAAATTCCGTCCGACGTGCTCGCCGAGGTGAAGACGCGGCAGCGCAACGACGACCTGCAGATCGCGTCGCTGTCGAGCCGCACCATCGCGGCGCCGATCAAGACCGGCCGTGACGGCGGCATGCATCCGATGTTCCTCGCGAAGCTCAAGCCGCAGGAAGTGCGCGAGGCCGACGGCACCGTGCGCTACATGGTCGACAGCGGCGCCGCGAAGCAACTCGGCAGCTACGTCAATCCGCCGTTCGAGACCTATCCGACCGACGAAGCCGCCCCGGCGGCCGCCAAGCAGCCGGCGCAGCGCGCCGCGCCGAAGCAGCAGCAGAAGTCCGGCACCTATATGACGGCAGCGGCGGAATCGAAACCCGCGCCTTCGCCCGCATCGAACGAGTCCGGCGGCATGTTCTCCGGCCTCATCGCATCGGCGGGACGCTGGTTCGGCAGCGACGACACGCCGCCTTCACCGCCGGCCAGAGCCGCGAGGACCGCCGCGCCTGTCCCGACGCCGAAGCCTGCGGCGCGTCCGTCCGCGGCGATTGCTCCGCCGAAGCCTGTCGCGCAGGCCCCCGAGCCCGAGCAGAACGTTCAGGCGGCGCCTGCTGCGCCCGCTCCGGCACCCCCGCGTCAATCGGCAGCGAGCGGCTCGAGCCTGATGAGCGGCGCGACGCCGACCGTTCCGACCGGCAGCTTCAACTCGCGCTGGGGCGCGATCCGCTGACGCGTCATGCCCGGCCTTGTGCCGGGCATCCACGATTTACTTTTTCTCAGAGATCGAAGACGCGGATGACGGGCACGTTATGTCCCTGACGTGGCATCTCGTCGATTTCCTGCATCCACGCGATAGGGTTGGGTGACAACCGTCCCCAAGGGAGGACACGTGAGAACAGGTTCACGCGCCGGCTCGGCAATATTCGGATTCATCGCCCTGCTAGCGCAAGGCGTCGCGGCGACGGCTGCTGAAGTCAAGGTCATGGCCGGTGCCGGGATGAGGGGAGCCTTCGGGGAGCTTGTCCCTCAATTTGAGCGCGCCACGGGACACAAGATCGTAATCCAGTACGGGGCGGGCGGAAACTTCAAGAAAGCAGATCGAGGCCGGTGAGGCGTTCGACCTCGTCATTATCGATTCGGACGAAGTGGATGATCTTATCAAGCAAGGCAAGATTGCTGGCGATACGCGTATGGACATCGTCCGAGCCGGCATAGGCGTGGCTGTACGCGAAGGTGCGCCCAAGCCCGACATCAGTTCGGTCGACGCTTTCAGGAACACACTGCTCAGTGTGAAATCAATCACGTATGCGCCACAAGCTTCGACCGGTAGACATCTGCCCAAGGTGTTCGATCGCCTTGGCATCGCCGAGCAGATGAAGGCCAAGACCAAACCAAATGCTCTCGCTCGCGTTCCGGAGGTCGTCGCCGCGGGAGAAGTCGAACTCGCAATTGCAGGTATCCCTACATTTCTGTCCGCCAAGGGTGTGCAGGTTGTCGGTCTGCTCCCGGGCGAGCTGCAAAGCTGGTTCGTGAACACGGCAGGCGTCAGCGCCGCTGCCAAGCAACCGGACGCCGCCAAGGCCCTGATCAAGTATCTTGCGACACCAGAGGCTGCCGCAGTCATCAAGGCGAAAGGCATGGAGCCCCTCGGTCGAGTGACGACTCTGGCGGTCGCTCTTTCTAAATGGCACCGCTCAGCGTGACGGAGCGGCGTCGTTCGGGCGCAATTTCGAGTGGTTCTATTCGATGGTGGCCCTTCTCGGGCCTGCCGCCATGTCCACTTTCACGCCGCTATTGGTGGCGGAGCGGACATGCCGATTTTATGAGCACACGGCTTAGCCGAACCGCCCGTGGCAATGCTTGTACTTCTTGCCTGAGCCGCACGGGCACTCATCGTTGCGGCCGACCTTGCCCCACGTCGTCGGATCGTTCGGATTGACGTTGCGCGCGGGGCCATTGCCGTTTCCCGCGAAGGCAGGCGCGAGCGACGCATTCCCGAACTCGTCCTCGCCGGTGGTCGGATCGAGGTGGTGCGCTTCCATGTAGGGCAGGTTCTGCTGCGTCTCTTCCGGCGCCTGCTGCACGATCTCGACGCGCATCAACTGCGCGGTCACCGCTTCGCGCATCTTGGCGATCATCGCCTCGAACAGGCTGAAGGATTCCGCCTTGTACTCGTTGAGCGGATCGCGCTGGCCATAGCCGCGCAGGCCGACCACCTGCCGCAGGTGTTCGAGCATCAACAGATGCTCGCGCCAGAGGTGATCGAGCGTCTGCAACAGGATCGACTTCTCGACGTAGCGGATCACGTCCGGTCCCCACTGGGCGACCTTGCCGGCCATGTGCTCGTCGGAGCGCTTCTCGATGCGCGCGATGATCTCCTCGTCGGCGATGCCTTCTTCCTTGGCCCAGGCGTCCACCGGAATGTCGAGCCCGAGCACGCGCTCAAGCTCGGTCTTCAGGCCCGGCGTATCCCACTGCTCCGGATAGGCGTTCTCCGGCACGTGCTTGGCCACCAGATCGTCGATCACGGCGTGGCGCATGTCGGCGACGGTCTCGGCAACGTTCTCGTCGCGCATCAACTCGATCCGGTGATCGAAGATGTTCTTGCGCTGATCGTTCATGACGTTGTCGAACTTGAGGATGTTCTTGCGGATGTCGAAGTTGCGGGCCTCGACCTTCTGCTGGGCCTTCTCGAGCGCCTTGTTGATCCAGGGGTGAACGATCGCCTCGTTCTCCTTCAGGCCGAGCTTCTGCAGCATGCCGTCGAGCTTGTCGGACCCGAAGATGCGCATCAGGTCGTCTTCCAGCGAGAGGAAGAACTTGGAGCGGCCCGGATCGCCCTGGCGGCCGGAGCGGCCGCGCAACTGGTTGTCGATGCGGCGGCTCTCGTGGCGCTCGGTGCCGAGCACGAACAGCCCGCCGGCGGCGAGCGCCGTCTCCTTCAGCCGCGCCACTTGCGTCCGGATCGCGTCGGCGCGCGGGTCCTTCATGCGCGTCTGGTAGTCCTCGACGTCGGCAAGCTCCTGGCGGATGCGCATGTCGGCGTTGCCGCCGAGCTGGATGTCGGTGCCGCGGCCCGCCATGTTGGTGGCGATCGTGATCGCGCCCGGCACGCCCGCCTGCGCCACGATGAACGCCTCCTGCTCGTGGTAGCGCGCGTTGAGCACCGCGAACACCTTGGTCTTCTTGGCGCCCTCGTCGCCGGTGTAGAGCGCCGCAAAGGCGTTCGGGTCGGAGAAGTCGTGCTGCTCCCAGCCCTCCTTCACCAGCATCTCGGCCAGTTGCTCGGACTTCTCGATCGAGGTGGTGCCGACCAGCACCGGCTGGCCTTTAAGCTTGCACTCCTCCAGCAGCGTGATGATCGAGCGGTACTTCTCGGTGGTGGTGCGGTAGACCTCGTCGTCCTCGTCGAGCCGCGCGAGCGGCATGTTGGTCGGGACCTCGAGGACCTCGAGATTGTAGATGTCGAGGAACTCGTCGGCCTCGGTGAGCGCCGTGCCGGTCATGCCGGCGAGCTTGGCGTACATGCGGAAGTAGTTCTGGAACGTGATCGAGGCGAGCGTCTGGTTCTCGGGCTGGATCGGCTGGTGTTCCTTGGCCTCGAGCGCCTGGTGCAGCCCCTCCGAGTAGCGCCGTCCCGGCATCATGCGGCCGGTGAACTCGTCGATGATGACCACCTCGCCGTTGCGCACGATGTAGTCCTTGTCGCGCGCAAACAGCTTGTGGGCGCGCAGGCCCTGGTTGACGTGGTGCACCACCGAGACGTTCTCGACGTCGTAGAGCGAGTCGGACTTGAGGATCTTGGCGTCGCGCAGCCACTGCTCCATCCGGCTCATGCCGGCCTCGGAGAGGTTCACGGTGCGCTGCTTCTCGTCGATCTCGAAGTCGGCCTTCTCGAGCTTCGGGATATAGGCGTCGATGGTGTTGTAGAAGTCCGAGCGGTCGTCGAGCGGGCCGGAGATGATCAGCGGCGTGCGCGCCTCGTCGATCAGGATCGAGTCGACCTCGTCGACGATCGCGAACACATGGCCGCGCTGCACCATGTCCTCGAGCCGGTACTTCATGTTGTCGCGCAGGTAGTCGAAGCCGAGCTCGTTGTTGGTCGCGTAGGTGACGTCGCAGGCGTACTGCTTCTTGCGCTCCTCGTCGTCGAGCCCGTGCACGATGGTGCCGACCGTGAGCCCGAGGAAGCCGTAGATCTGGCCCATCCACTCGGCGTCGCGCTTGGCGAGGTAGTCGTTCACCGTCACCACATGCACGCCCTTGCCGGCGAGCGCGTTGAGGTAGACCGGCAGCGTCGCCACCAGCGTCTTGCCTTCGCCGGTCTTCATCTCCGAGATGGCGCCCTCGTGCAGGATCATGCCGCCGATCATCTGCACGTCGAAGTGGCGCTGGCCGAGCGCGCGCTTGGCCGCCTCCCGGCAGGTCGCAAACGCCGGCACCAGGATGTCGTCGAGCGTCTTGCCGGCCGCCAGCTGCTGCCGGAACTCCTCCGTGCGCGCCCGCAGCGCGTCGTCCGTCAGCGCCGACGAGCTCACCCTCCAGCGCGTTGATCGCATCAACACGCGGGCGGTAGTTCTTGATCCGGCGCTCGTTCGCAGAGCCGAAGAATTTGCGGGCGACAGCGGCAAACATGGAGAGGCAAATCCTTTTCCGGTTCCGCGCTGAAACATGCGGCCCGCAACCGCTCCGATGCGCCGCCAGAATGGCGCTTTTCGGGCTTGCATGGGGGTAACATCAAGAGCCCCGCCGGACGGGCCTGCGAGGAACCAAACCGAGAGATAGGAGGGGGTCAAAGCCTTGTCAATCGGCGTAAAATGGCCGTTTTTCGGCATCAAACCTGTGTCGCTCACGCTGTTGTTAGATTCCCCGCGGCAATCCGTCGTTGCCAACTGAAACCGATTGCGCGAGTGTCCGCCGCTGATTGCGCGGGGGCATTGACCCGTAGCCCAAGGACCTCTCCATGAATCCGTCGTTTCTCTGTGCCCGCCCGGCGTCGCGCGGGCTGTTTGTCTCCTGCCTGGTCGCGGCGTTCGTGCTCGGCGCGCCGCTCGCGCGTGCACAGGACGATCCGGTCCTCGCGCGCGTCAACGGCGTCGAGATCCGCCAGAGCGATCTTGCGATCGCCGAGGAGGATATCGGCAATCAGGCCGCCCAGATGGATGCGGAGGCCAAGCGCGACTACCTCGTGAGCCTGCTGTCCGACATGATCCTGGTGGGACAGGCCGCCGAAGCGAAAAAGGTCCACGAGGGCGCGGACTTCAAGCGCCGCCTTGTGCTGATGCGCACCAAGCTCCTGATGGAGCAATACCTTCAGGCCGAAGCCAAGACCGCCGTGACCGAAGCTGCGATGCGCAAGGTCTATGACGAGGCGATCGGCCAGATGAAGCAGGAGCCCGAGGTGCGGGCGCGCCATATCCTGGTCGAGACCGAGGATGAGGCGAAGGCGGTCGTCGCCGAACTGAAGAAGGGCACTGATTTCGCTGAGCTCGCCAAGTCCAAGTCGAAGGACCCGGGTTCGGCCGACGGCGGCGATCTCGGCTATTTCACCAAGGACCAGATGGTGCCGGAATTCTCCGAGGTCGCGTTCAAGCTCGACAAGGGCGCGCTGTCCGATCCGGTGAAGTCGCAGTTCGGCTGGCATGTCATCAAGGTCGAGGATAAGCGCGATCGCAAGCCGCCGGAATTCGACAAGGTGAAGGAGCAGCTCGAGAGCTTCGTGGTGCGCCGCTCGCAGGTCGACCTGATCACCAAGCTGCGCGCCGAGGCCAAGATCGAGAAGCTCACCCCGCCGGCCGCCGCGGCTCCTGCGCCCGCTCCGGCAGCGCCGCCTGCCGGGCAGAAGAAGTAGAATTGATCCGCCAAAAGACGCGGTGTAGTGTCACGACGATGCCCGGCCGCCGCGCCGGGCATTTTCGCATCTGACGCAGCCGGAACCGCGCCATGTCATCAGCCGTTTCGCCTCTCGCTCCCACCAGCGTTCCCGACATGCCCGAGGTCGCGGGCGTCCGCCTCGCGACCGGAGCGGCCGGCATCAAGTATCAGGGCCGCACCGACGTGCTGCTCGCATTGTTCGACAAGGGCACGACCGTCGCGGGCGTGCTGACGCGCTCGAAGTGTCCGTCGGCGCCGGTCGAGTGGTGCCGCGCGAAACTCAAGGGCGGTAAGGCGCGCGCGCTGGTGGTCAATTCGGGCAACGCCAACGCGTTCACCGGCAAGACCGGGCGCGCGGCGACCGCCTTCACCGCGAACCTCGCGGCGAAGGCCGTGGGCTGCAAACCGGCCGACATCTTCCTTGCCTCGACCGGCGTGATCGGCGAGCCGCTGCCGGCGCATCGTTTCGACGGCGTGCTCGACAAGCTCGCCGCGCAGGCAGCACCGGGGCGCTTCCTCGACGCCGCGAAGGCGATCATGACGACCGACACGTTTCCCAAGGTCGCGACTGCGACCGTACGGCTCGGCGACGCGACGGTCAGGATCAACGGCATCGCCAAGGGCGCCGGCATGATCGCGCCCGACATGGCGACGATGCTGTCGTTCGTGTTCACCGACGCGCCGATCGCCGCGCCCGCGCTGCGCGCGATCCTCTCCGATGCCGTGACCGATACGTTCAACGCCGTGACGATCGACGGCGACACCTCGACGTCGGACACGCTGCTGGTGTTCGCGACCGGCGCGGCGCGCGGCGCGCCGAAGATCTCGCGCGCCAGCGACCGGCGGCTGACGGCGTTTCGCGTCGCGTTCGGGCAGGTGCTCGCTGACCTTTCCGAGCAGATCGCGCGCGACGGCGAAGGCGCGCGCAAGCTGGTCGAGATCGTGGTCGAGGGCGCGAAGTCGAAGCAGTCGGCGCGGCGCATCGCGATGTCGATCGCGAACTCGCCGCTGGTGAAGACCGCGATCGCCGGCGAGGACGCCAACTGGGGCCGCGTCGTGATGGCGGTCGGCAAGGCCGGCGAGCCGGCCGACCGCGACAAATTGTCAATCTGGTTCGGCGACACCCGCGTGGCGCACAAGGGCGCACGCGACCCGGCCTACAACGAGGCCGCCGTCTCAAACTACATGAAACGGCCCGAGATCAGCCTGCGGGTGGGGATCGGGCTCGGCAAGGGGCGGGACCGGGTGCTCACCTGCGACCTCACCAAGGAATATGTGGCGATCAACGGCGATTACCGCTCCTGATCCTTGGCCCCAAATCGTTACAATTCGATGGATTTCCGGCCGGGTTTCTGTGAACGCGTTGAGCGGTCCTTAACCCGGCACGGCCTAGTCTGGCCCCGAGGGTGCGCGCGGTGAAGGTCGTTCTTGTCGCTGCCTGTGCCCTTGTCGACGCCGACGGCCGCGTGCTGCTCGCACAGCGGCCCGAGGGCAAGCCGATGTCCGGCTTGTGGGAGTTTCCCGGCGGCAAGGTGGAAACGGGCGAGCGGCCGGAAGAGACTCTGATCCGCGAGCTCGAGGAGGAACTGGGCATCGTCGTCAAGGAGGCTTGCCTCGCACCGCTTACCTTCGCGAGTCACACCTATCCGGATTTCCATCTCGTGATGCCGCTCTATGTGTGCCGGCGCTGGGATGGAACGGTGACCGCGCGGGAAGGCCAGAAGCTCACCTGGGCCAGGCCGAACCGGTTGCGTGAGTATCCGATGCCGCCCGCGGACGTGCCGCTGGTGGCGCACCTGACGACGCTGCTTTGAATCTCCGAAGGCCTGCGTAACGAGAGGTAGCCATGAGCGGACAGGTGGTGAATTCGGCGATCCGGCTCCTGCGGCGCTTTCGCGCCGACGAGCGCGGCACGACAGCGATCGAATATGCCCTGATTGCCGCCGGCGTTGGCGCCACCATCGCGGCCACCGTCTACAACATGGGCTCGACGCTCAAGACGGTCTGGTGGGACAAGATCGGCAACGCGATCTGATTTTCCACGTACGCCGTATTCCTTTTCTTTCCTGTTCTTCGCCGAACCGCATAACATTCCCCCGATAACCATCGGGGGATGCGCGTGGACGCAGACGCCATCGTGGTGGGCGCGGGCCTTGCGGGTCTTGTTGCGGCCGCCGAACTCGCCGACGCCGGAAAGCGCGTCATTATCCTCGATCAGGAACCCGAGGCTTCGCTCGGCGGTCAGGCGTTCTGGTCGTTCGGCGGATTGTTCTTCGTCGATTCGCCCGAGCAGCGGCGCATGCGCATCCGCGACTCGCGCGAGCTTGCGTTGCAGGACTGGTTCGGCTCGGCAGCATTCGATCGCGAGGAAGATCACTGGCCGCGCCGCTGGGCCGAGGCCTATGTGGATTTCGCCGCCGGCGAAAAGCGCGCGTGGCTGCGCGCGCAGGGCCTGCGGATTTTCCCGATCGTCGGCTGGGCCGAGCGCGGCGGTTATCTGGCGACCGGGCACGGCAATACGGTGCCGCGCTTCCATGTGACGTGGGGCACCGGGCCGGGCGTGCTCGAGCCGTTCGTGCGCCGCGTGCGCGACGCGGAAAGCCGCGGACTTGTCAGCTTCCGCTTCCGTCATCGCGTGACCGGACTGTCGACAACCGGCGGCGCGGTCGACGGCGTGCAGGGCGATGTGCTCGAACCGTGGGATGCCGAACGCGGCGCCGCAAGCTCGCGGCGGATCGTCGGTTCGTTCGGACTGCGCGCGCAGGCGATCGTCGTCACGTCGGGCGGCATCGGCGGCAATCACGATCTCGTCCGCCGCTATTGGCCGAAGCGGCTCGGCC
Organism: uncultured Alphaproteobacteria bacterium; assembly: GCA_963828625.1. Taxonomy (GTDB): domain Bacteria; phylum Pseudomonadota; class Alphaproteobacteria; order Rhizobiales; family Xanthobacteraceae; genus PALSA-894. Next base: position 544,379 of record CAWHEX010000002.1, read on the forward strand.
TTCCGCCGCGCCACATGATCTCGGGCGTGCCGGAGCACGTCGACGGGCTGATGCTCGATGTCGTCAGGGCGAGCGGCGGGCGGCTCATCAACTCCGACCGCATGTGGCATTACCCGGAAGGCATCCACAATTACGCGCCGATCTGGAAACGTCACGGCATCCGCATCCTGAGCGGCCCTTCGCCGCTGTGGCTCGACGCAAAAGGCAAGCGTCTGCCCGCGCCGCTGTTTCCGGGCTTCGACTCGCTCGGCGCGCTGGAGCAGATCACGCGCGAGGGCAACGACCACTCGTGGTTCGTGCTCAACGAGCGCATCATCGGGCGCGAGTTCGCGCTGTCGGGCTCGGAGCAGAATCCCGACCTCACCGGGCGCAGCATCAGGCTCGTGCTCGGCCGCATCGGCAAGGGCGCGCCCGAACCGGTGCAGCGCTTCATGGAGCGCGGCGCCGACTTCGTGATCCGCAAGACATTGCCCGAACTCGTCGCCGGCATGAACCAGATCGGCGGCAACCTGATCGATGCCGCCGCGCTGGAACGCGAGATCGTTGCGCGCGACCGCGAGATCGACAGCAAGTTCGGCAAGGACGCGCAGGTGATGGCGATCCGCGCGGCGCGCAGCTACCTCGGCGACAAGCTCATTCGCGTGGCGAAGCCGCACAAGATTCTCGACCCGGCCGCCGGGCCGCTGATCGCCGTCAAGCTATCGGTTCTCACGCGCAAGACGCTCGGCGGACTGGAGACCGATCTGTCGTCGCGTGTGCTGCAGCCGGGCGGCGAGCCGCTGTCGGGCGTCTATGCGGCGGGCGAAGCCGCGGGCTTCGGCGGCGGCGGCGTGCACGGCTATCGCGCGCTCGAAGGCACGTTCCTCGGCGGCTGCATCTTCTCCGGCCGCATCGCTGGGCGCGCGGCGGCCGGAGCAATCGCGTAGCTGATTTTAAGACTTCTGCTTCGCGATGATCTTGTCCTTGATGCCGTCGTAGACGTTCTGCGGAATCACCTTCTTGTTCACGAGATCGTCTTTGCCCTTGTAGGGGCGGCCCTTGATGATCGCGTCGGCGCGCGCCGCACCGATACCCGGCAGCGCATCAAGCTGATCCTTCGGCGCGCTGTTGATGTCGATCAGCGTTGCCTGTGCCCATGCGGGTGCCGCCAGCGTGGCGATCGCCGGAACGGTGAGCACGAGTCCGAACGCGAGCAATGCGGCGCGAACAACTTTACGCATGTTTGCCTCCTGTGCGGCCGAAGCGGCCGGTTCGGGAACATACACGCGACATTGCGGTAGGTTCGTGGCGACCGCTTCAGCGCGCGGCCAGCGCCTTCTCGATTTCCGGCTTGAGCACGCGGTCGAGATTGGCGGGCGTGATCGGCCCGATCAGCTTGTAGGCGATCTTTCCGTCGCGGCCGACGACGAATGTCTCCGGCACGCCGTAGACGCCCCAGTCCATCGAGACCCGGCCATTCCCGTCGGCGCCGGCCGCGACGAACGGGTTGCCGTAGCGGCCGAGGAAGCGGCGCGCGTTGTCGGGCTGGTCCTTGTAGTTGATGCCGACAACGCGGATGCGCTTGTCCTCGGCGAGCGTGTGCAGCAGCGGCGCTTCGTCGTGACAGGGCACGCACCATGACGCCCAGACATTGACCAGCGTCACCGTGTCCTTGAAGTCGGCCGGTGCGATGCCGGGCAGTTGCGTGCCGTCGCGCGCGAGCAGGCCGGGGACCGCAGCAAGGTTGGTTTCCGGCGCCGGCCGGCCGATCAAGGCGGAAGGAATGCGCGAAGGATCGCCCGACCCGAGCCGGAACAGGAACAGCGCGGCGAGCGCGAGGAAGATCGCGAGCGGCAAGAACACAAGCCAGCGGCGGCGCGCAGGCTTCGTCCCGGAGGCGGCCGTGCTCATGCGGCCTCCGGCCTGTCCGAGCGGCGCGTCACGCCGCGCGCTTCGAGATCGGCAAGCAACTTGCGTTGCGCCGCATGGTCGGCCAGCACCCAGGCGATCATACCGACGACCACGAGCGCCGCCATCGCGTAGGCCGCGATGATGAAGGCCGCGTGCGGTCCGAGATCCACGTCAGGCCCGCTGCATCGCGTGCGCCTGCATCAGCCACATGGCGCGCACACGCCGCCGCAGGATCTCATTGCGCATGGCGGCGAAATGCAGCGTGACGAACAGCAACAGGAACGCGAGCGCCATCACGAGCAGCGGCGTCAGGATCGCGGGATGGATCGCAGGCCCGCCGAGCCGCAGCACGGATGCGGGCTGATGCAGCGTGTTCCACCAGTCGACCGAGAACTTGATGATCGGCAGATTGACGGCGCCGACGAGCGTGAGGATCGCAGCCGCGCGTCCCGCGCGCGCCGGATCGTCCACGGTGCGCCACAGCGCGATGATGCCGAGATACATCAGGAACAGCACCAGCACCGACGTCAGCCGCGCGTCCCACACCCAATATGTGCCCCACATCGGGCGGCCCCAGAGCGAGCCGGTGAACAGCGCAAGGAACGTGAACGCGGCGCCGAGCGGGGCCGCGGCCTTCGCGGCGACGTCGGCGAGCGGATGACGCCACACCAGCGTGCCGATTGCCGCGATGCTCATCAGCGCCCACGCGCCCATCGCGAGCCAGGCGTTGGGAACGTGGATGAACATGATCTTCACCACCGCGCCCATCTGGTAGTCGTCCGGCGCGACGGCCCAGACGAGATAGAGGCCGGCGGCGAACGTGAACGCGGTCGCCGCCACGAGCCACGGCAGCGCGCGCGCGGTTAGCGCCAGGAAGCGTGTCGGATTGGCGAGATCGATCAGAGCCATCGCGGCTTTCTTAGTGAGGCTCCGCGGCGTCCGCAATGCGGCGTGCCGCGCGGCCGTTCAACATTGTGCGAGCGGGTGCACATCATCTACTCGAGCCCGTGGCGCAGCGCCGCCGCCGCAGCGAACGGTCCGAGCACGAGGCTGCCGAGCGTCAGCGCGCACAGGATCATGAACGGCGCGCCGAACGGCACCGGCCCGACGATCGCGGCATTCGCGGCGGCGACGCCGAAGATCAGCACCGGAACGGTGAGCGGCAGCACCAGCACCGGCAGCAGCAGTCCGCCGCGCCGCAGCGCAACGGACAGCGCCGCGCCGACGAGGCCGATGCAGGTCAGCGCCGGCGTGCCGGCAAGCAGCGTGAGCGCGACCGCGCCGATCGCCGCCGGTTCGAGATTGAGGAACAGGCCGAGCACCGGCGTTGCGATCACCAGCGGCAGGCCGGTCGTGATCCAGTGCGCGGCGGCTTTCGCCAGCACGGTGAGTTCGAGCGGCGTCGCGCCCATCAGCAGCAGGTCGAGCGAGCCATCCTCGCGCATCGGCGGCGAACAGGCGGTCGAGCGCCAGCAGCGAAGCGAGCAGCGCGCCGAGCCAGAGGATCGCCGGGCCGATGCGGCGCAGTTGCGCGAGATCAGGCCCGACCGCGAACGGAATCAGGATCACGACGATGAGGAAAAAGAGCACGCCCATCAGCGCGCCGCCGCCGATGCGCACCGCGAGGCGCATGTCGCGCAGCATCAGGGCGGAGAGGGGGCTCACGCGGTTGCTCCGAGCCGCAGTTCCCGCATGTCGAGGCCGAGCGGCCCGTGCGTCGCCGCCATGATCATCCCGCCGCCGGCGAGATGCTCGCGCATCAGCGCGGTCGAGCCGGTCCTGCCCGGCCGAATCGAGCGCCGAGGTCGGCTCGTCGAGCAGCCAGATCGGCCGCGGCGCCGCGAGCAGACGGGCGAGCGAGAGGCGCCGCCGCTGCCCGGCCGAGAGGTAGGCGGCGGGGAGGTCCGAAAGCCCGCCAAGGCCGACGGCTTCGAGGACGGGCCCCGCATCGCCCGGCGGTCCGCCCAGGTAGCTGCGCCAGAAGCTGAGGTTCTCCGATACCGTCAGCGCCGGCTTGAAGGCGTCGAGATGACCGAGATAATGCGCGCATTCCGGGATCGAACGCTCGTCGGTGCCGCCTTTCAGCGCGATTTGGCCCTCCGATGGCCGAAGCAGGCCGGCAATGAGCCGCAACAGCGAGGATTTCCCCGAGCCGTTCGGCCCGGTGAGCGCGAGGGCCTCGCCGGAGGACTAACTCCAGGTTGATGTCGGTGAATACCGTGCGGAATCCGCGAACGCAGCCGAGGCCGGATGCCGAAAGCCGCAGCATTTTCAGGTCTTCTCGGTGCCGGCCGCGCCCAAGGCGGAGGCAGGGCGGTAAAATGTGCAAAACGCATGCCTTAGACGCGCTTCAATCAGTAGCATGCTAGCCGAAAAGCCCTTATAAGCCGGTACGTTGCGTGGGGCGGCGCAATCCCTGACGTGGCCGGCCCATTGCTGGACGGAACAGCCTTTTGGCGGCGCGCTCAGCGCCGCTCGCTGCTCCGATTGGATGGAAAAGGCCGCCATGACATCGCTCGACAGTTTCAAGTGCGCCAAGACCCTCACGGTCGGCAGCAAAACCTACGTCTATTACAGCCTACCCGAAGCCGAGAAGCACGGGTTGCGCGGAATTTCCCGCCTTCCGTTCTCGATGAAGGTGCTGCTGGAAAATCTGCTGCGCAACGAAGACGGCCGCACCGTCACCAAGGAAGACATCCAGGGCTTCGCGCAATGGCTCAAGACCAAGTCGCTTGAGCGCGACATCGCGTTCCGTCCGGCGCGCGTGCTGATGCAGGACTTCACCGGCGTTCCAGCGGTCGTCGATCTCGCGGCGATGCGCGACGCGATGAAGACAGCTCGGTGGCGATCCCGCCGAAGATCAATCCGCTGGTGCCGGTCGATCTCGTGATCGATCACTCGGTGATCGTGAATTTCGCCGGCACACCGACCGCGTTCAAGAAGAACGTCGCCGAAGAATATGCGCAGAACCAGGAACGCTACACGTTCCTCAAATGGGCGCAGAAGGCGTTCAAGAATTTCCGCGTGGTGCCGCCCGGCACCGGCATCTGCCATCAGGTCAATCTCGAATATCTGTCGCAGACCGTGTGGCTGAGCGCGGAGAAGGAAAAGGTGAAGGTCGACGGCAAGGTGGTGACCGCGGAGATCGCGTATCCCGACACGCTGGTCGGCACCAACTCGCACACCACGATGGTGAACGGACTGTCGGTGCTCGGCTGGGGCGTCGGCGGCATCGAGGCGGAAGCCGCGATGCTCGGCCAGGCTTATTCGATGGTGCTGCCGGAGGTGATCGGTTTCCGTCTCAACGGCAAGCTCAAGGAAGGCGTGACCGCGACCGACCTCGTGCTCACCGTCACGCAGACGCTGCGCAAGCGCGGCGTGGTCGGCAAGTTCGTCGAGTTCTTCGGTCCCGGCCTCGACAACCTGACGATCGAGGATCGCGCCACCATCGGCAACATGGCGCCCGAATACGGCGCGACCTGCGGCTTCTTCCCGGTCGATGACGACACCATCGACTATCTGACCAAGACCGCACGCAAGCCGGACCGCGTTGCGCTGGTGAAGGCCTACGCCAAGGCGCAGGGCATGTACCGCACCAAGACCACGCAGGACCCGGTGTTCACCGACGTGATGAAGCTCGAGCTCGGCTCGGTCGAGCCCTCGCTCGCCGGCCCGAAGCGCCCGCAGGATCGCGTGCTGCTGAAGGACGTGAAGAACGGCTTCGCGGGCGCGATGGACAAGGAATTCAACAAGGGTGCCGAGCAGGCGAAGCGCTTCCCGGTCGAGGGCCGCAAGCACGACATCGGCCACGGCGACGTCGTGATCGCGGCGATCACCTCCTGCACCAACACGTCGAACCCGAACGTGATGGTGGCGGCGGGACTGCTCGCCCGGAAGGCGGTCGCCCGGGGCCTGACGCCGAAGCCGTGGGTGAAGACCTCGCTCGCGCCCGGCTCGCAGGTGGTCGCGGAATACTTCGAGAAGTCCGGCCTGCAGAAGGATCTCGACAAGCTCGGCTTCAACCTCGTCGGCTTCGGCTGCACGAGCTGCATCGGAAACTCCGGGCCGCTCGCCGAAGAGATTTCGGAATCGATCAGCAAGAACGATGTCGTCGCCGCCGCGGTGCTCTCGGGCAACCGCAACTTCGAGGGCCGCGTGAACGCGGACGTGCGCGCGAACTATCTCGCCTCGCCGCCGCTGGTCGTTGCCTACGCGCTCGCCGGCAACATGAATATCGATCTTGCGCGCTCGCCGATCGGCACCGACAGCAAGGGCAAGAAGGTCTATCTGCGCGACATCTGGCCGACCAGCCGCGAGATCGCGGCCGTCATCCGCAAGACGATCAACAAGAACGTGTTCGCGCGCAAATACGCCGACGTGTTCAAGGGCGAGGCGAACTGGCGCAAGATCGCCGTGAAGGGCGGGATGACGTTCGGGTGGAGCGACCGCTCGACCTACGTGCAGAACCCGCCTTACTTCGAGGGCATGCAGAAGCGCCCGACTGCGATCGAGGACATCGTCGACGCGCGCGTCATCGGCCTGTTCCTCGAACTCGATCACGACCGACCACATCTCGCCGGCCGGATCGATCAAGGAGGAAAGTCCCGCGGGGCATTATCTGCGCGACCGCCAGGTGCGTCCGAAGGACTTCAACCAGTACGGCACGCGCCGCGGCAATCATGAAGTGATGATGCGCGGCACGTTCGCCAACATCCGCATCAAGAACCAGATGGTGCCGGGCGTCGAAGGCGGCATCACGATCCACTATCCGTCGAAGCAGCGGATGACGATGTACGACGCCGCGATGCGCTACAAACAGGAGGGCGTGCCGCTCGTCGTGTTCGCCAACAAGGAATATGGTACCGGCTCGTCGCGCGACTGGGCCGCGAAGGGCTCGACGCTGCTCGGCATTCGCGCCGTGATCACGCAATCGTTTGAGCGCATTCACCGCTCCAACCTGATCGGTATGGGCGTCATCCCACTCGTGTTCGAGGAGGGCACGTCCTGGCAGACGCTCGGCCTCAAAGGCAACGAAACCGTCACGATTCGTGGCCTGCACGGCGATCTGAAACCGCGCCAGCGGCTTATCGCCGAGATCGTGGCGGCGGACGGCGCGCTCAAGCGCATTCCGCTGATCTGCCGCATCGATACGCTCGACGAGCTCGACTACTTCAAGAACGGCGGCATCCTGCAATACGTCCTGCGCCACCTCGCGGCGTAAGGATTTGCATCGAGTATCCGGCATTTCAGCCCGTGAACCGGCACGAGCCAGTCACCGCGAATTGAGTGGCCGGTGATTGGCTCTGTCTCTATGTGTATGGGCATGAAACGCGCCGCGTTGTCGCTTGCCGCTCTTGCGTCCGTCATGGTGACATCCGCCATCGCAGAGCCGCGCGCCGTCATCGAGTTGTTCACGAGCCAGGGTTGCTCGTCGTGTCCCGCGGCCGACAAGCTCGCCGGGGAGCTCGCGAATGATCCTTCGCTGGTCGTGATGAGCCTCTCGGTCGATTACTGGGATTATCTCGGCTGGAAGGACACGCTCGCGGTAGCCGGCCACACCGGCCGCCAGCGCGCCTATTCGAAAGCGCGCGGCGATCGCGAGGTCTACACGCCGCAAGTCGTGGTGAACGGCGTCGCGCACGTGATCGGCAGCGACAAGGGTGCGATCGAAAGCGCGATCGCGAAGACGCGCCAGCAACCCGCCACGCTGGCTCTTCCGGTTACGCTTACGGTTTCGGGCGATCAGATCTCCGTCACGCTGCCGGCGGCCAAGGGCGGCGCGGCCAAAGGCGAAGTGTGGCTCTGCCCGATCACCAAGAACGTTCCGGTCGAAATCGGGCGCGGCGAGAACACCGGCAAGACGATCACGTATCACAACGTTGTTCGGCGCTGGGTGAAGCTCGGCGACTGGACCGGCGTCGCGCGCACCTTCACGCTGCCGAAGCGCGACGTGACCGACGCCGGCGGCGATGCGGTCGCGGTGATCGTCCAGCAGGGCAGCAAGGAAGCGCCGGCCGGAATGCTGGGCGCGACCGTCGCCTCGGTGCACTGACGAATTTTTCCGCAATGCGTTGAGACGAAAAAAGGGCCGGCGTGAGCCGGCCCTGAAGCGTTGGGGGATTGAACCGTACGCAGAACTAGGGCCCGGCATGTCCAAGCCCCGGGGGGCTGGGGGGCTGAGGAATCCGGTGCTCGAAACAGGCACCGGGCCCTAATTCAACTGTCCGCTTTCTCGCAGCCCAGCAGGGCACGCGATTGTTCGAAACAAGGCACTATTGTGAAATTTTCTCGTGAAAACGTGGGGTAACGACCGCTTCCGTGGAATAGTTTTCCGAGAACCGCGTCGATTTTCGGCAATTCCATCGTCTCGCATCCCTCTTGCGGCGACGCCGGGACGGGGCGATCATTTCGGACGACAGACACAAGGAGGCGCCGCATGGCTTTCGGCGAAACCGATCCGAGCGAGCAGCGCGGGGGCGACAGCCACTTCCAGGCTCTCGTCCCCGGCAAGGTGACTTTCAGCCGGCGCGAACTCGACCGCATTCTCGGTCTCTACGGGCGGATGGTCGCCGCCGGCGAGTGGCGAGATTACGCAATCGATTTCCTCAGAGACCGCGCGGTGTTTTCGGTTTTCCGCCGCGCCTCCGAAGTCCCGCTCTACCGCATCGAAAAAAACCCGAAGCTCGCGCGCAAGCAGGGCGCCTACAGCGTGATCTCGGCGACGGGGCTGATCGTCAAGCGCGGACACGAGCTCGACGGCGTGCTGCGCGCGGTCGACAAGTCGCTCAGGCTGGTGACGACGTAGTTCTTCCGTTGCGCTACGGCGGCGTGGCGCGGCCTTTGCCGAGCGGGCGCTGCATCAGGACGGTGTCGAGCCAGCGCTCGAACTTGTAGCCGACGCCCTCGAGTGCGCCGACCATCGTGAAGCCCGCGGCGCGGTGCAACTCGATCGACGGCTTCTGCGCCGAATCTCCGATCACCGCGATCATCAGGCGATAGTTGCGCGCCTCGCATTCGGCGATCAGCGCATCGAGCAGCACGCGGCCGATGCCGCGGCGATGCGCTTCCGGCGCGACGTAGATCGAGTTCTCCACGCTGAAGCGATAGGCGGGGCGCGCGCGGTAGGGGCCCGCGTACGCATAGCCCAGCACAGTGCCGTCGCTCTCCGCGACGAGGTACGGATAGCCGCCATCGAACAGCGCGCGCTGGCGCCGCGTCATCTCGGCCTCGTCCGGCGGCTCAAGCTCGAACGACGCCGTGCCGTGGCGCACGGCGTGCGCGTAGATGCGCGTGATGGCGGGAATGTCGGCGGGCGTGGCGGGACGGATGGATGGGGCGGTCATAGCCCGATGCATAAAACAAAAGCGCCCCGGCGGATGAACCCGGGGCGCTTCGTACTAACTCGATTGCTGCGGTCAGCGGCGTTCGCCGGCCAGGCGCAGCAGCATCATGAACAGGTTGATGAAGTCGAGGTAGAGCGACAGCGCGCCCATCACGGCCTTGCGGCCCGAGACGGTGCCGTCGTCGTTGACGTCATACATTTCCTTGATCTTCTGCGTGTCCCAGGCGGTGAGGCCCGCGAACACGACCACGCCGATCATCGAGATGATCCAGTCGAGCCCGCTCGACTTCAGGAAGATGTTCACGAGGCTCGCGACGATCAGGCCGATCAGGCCCATCATCATGAACGAGCCCATGCCGGTGAGATCGCGCTGCGTGGTGTATCCCCACAGGCTCAGGCCGCCGAAGGCCGCCGCCGAGATGAAGAACACGCGCGTGATCGAGGCGTCGGTGTAGACCGCGAAGATCACCGAGAGCGAGGCGCCGAGCAGGGCCGCGTAGACGAAGAACAACAGCCGCGCCGTCGAGGCCGCGAGGCTGTTGATGCGCCAGCTCAAAAAGAACACCAGCGCGAGCGGCGCGAAGATCAGCACGTACATCAGCGGGCTCGCGTAGAGCTGCGGGCCGACGAGCTGGTTGGTGAAGTAGGCGACCACGCCGGTCAGCGCGACGCCGCCGGCCATGTAGTTGTAGACCTGGATCATGTGGGCGCGCAGGCCCGCATCGACCGCAGCCGTCCGGGCGGCGCCCGGGAAAGCCGCGACATTCCGGTCATACTGGGACATTCCATCCTCCATGCGGAGCCCGGCACATGCGGCCGGGTTCCTCATGGAATCTAGAGATCCGAGGGGGTTGCCGCCAGAGGCCGCGAGGCCTTCCGAGATTACGCTTTGGTAAACTGGCGGAAGTCCGGCTCGCGGTGAAACCAGAACTGATAGCCGCCGACGGCCTTCTGCATGGCAACGTCGTGGATCGGCTGGTTGAGCGGGATGATCGGCACCTCGTTCATGCACATCGTGATGAAGGCGATGACGGTCTTGTCGTACTCGGCCTTGTCGTCGGTGAAGCGCGCCTTGTCGATCAGTTTGTCCATCTCGGGATTCTTGTAGGCCGAGATGTTGAAGATCGAATTGTTGCCGTGGAGATTCCAGAAGAAGTAGTACTCCGGGATAGTCGAGCCATCCGCTGAAACGATTGAGAACGAGCGGCAGCTCCTTCTTGTTCAGCGTGGTGCGCCAGTTGGCGCCCGGAATCTTGTCGATCGTCGCGCGGATGCCGATCTTGGCGAGATTTTCCTGGATCAGGATGACGGTCGGCTCGCCCACCGTCGTGGTGCCGACATCGAGCGACAGCGTCGTGTCGAGGCCGTTCGCGAAGCCCGCCTCCTGCATCAGCGCCTTCGCCTTGGCGAGGTCTGTCCTGTAGGGAAACGGCTGCGGCCATACCGGCTGTTCGGCCGCCGCAGGCCCGCCATACATCGGCTTCGCGCGGCCGAAGAACGCGGTGCTCTGGATCTCCTCGTAAGGCACGGCCCACGCAATCGCCTGCCGCAGCTTCATGTTGTCGAACGGCGGCTTCGAGGTGTTGAGCGCCAGATACCAGAGCGCATTCGGGATCGGCACGCCGGAGACCTTGACCTTGCCCTCCTTGATCATCTGGTCGAAGTCCTTCGGCGGGAAGCCGGTCGACAGATCGGCGTCGGCGCGCTCGAGCATGGCGCGGCGCGTTCCGGCGGACGGCACGTCGCGCGCGATGATGCGGCGGATCTTCGGCAGCGGGCCGCTCTTCCAGTTGTCGAAGCGCGTCAGGATCGTCTCGCTGCCGGCCTTCCAGCTCTCCACCTTGTAGGCGCCGCCGCCGGCTTCGTTGAGCTTGAGCCATGCGAGCGCCCACGGGTCGGTCTCGGTGGCGTTCTTCTTGGCAAGCTCCGAATTGATGATGAAGGGGACGACGACCGCGAGGTTGAACATCAGCAACTTGTCCTTGCGGACGAAGTCCACCCGGAACGTGTGATCGTCGACCGCGACGAACTGCTCGCGCTTCTCCAGACTGCCGGCGGACATCTGGAAGGTCGGGAAGCCGCCGACCGAGACCGAACGATCGAACGACCATTTGACGTCCTTCGCGGTCACCGGGGTGCCGTCGTGGAAGGTCGCGTCCTTGCGCAGCTTGAAGGTGCAGGACATGCCGTCCGAGGCGACCTGCCAGCTCTCGGCAAGCTCAGGCGTCAACGCGTCCCGGTCGTAGGACGGCGTGCCGTCGGGCAGCGTCTTGACCCCGTACGACATCAGCCGGTCGTAGCAGTTCCACGCCAGCCCGTTGACGGTCTGGTTCGAGCCGACGCCCTGCATGTCGAGGCTGTTAGGCCCGAGTTCCTGCACCACCAGCAGCGTCTCGCCGCGTCCTTGGGCAAAAGCCGCGCCGCCGCTGTTCAGGGCGAGGGCGGCCGCGCCCGCCGTCTGGAGGAAATGGCGTCGATCGAGCGAAAAACGCGAGAACGGCATGGAAACTCCTGCAAATCTTGATGGCCACGTGGCGCATCAAAAATCGATGCAAGAGTTGTACCGGCAGGCACAAAAAAGCCCCGGACGCTGCCGGGGCTTTTCCGAAGACTGTTGCGTGCCGCTTATTCTTCGCGGTTGCCGAGCAGGCTCAGCAGCATCGTGAAGAGGTTGAGGAAGTCGAGGTAGAGCGTGAGCGCGCCCATGATGGCGGAACGCTCCATCACCTCGCCGTCCATCGCACCGTAGACGTACTCGTTCTTCAGGCGCTGCGTGTCGTAGGCGGTGAGGCCCGCGAACACCAGGACGCCGACGACCGAGATGATCCACTGCATCATCGATGAGACAAGGAAGATGTTCACCAGCGACGCGATGATGATGCCGAACAGGCCCATGATCAGGAACGATCCCCAGCCCGACAGGTCGCGCTGCGTGGTGTAGCCCCACAGCGAAAGTGCGCCGAACGAGGCGGCCGTGATGAAGAACACGCGCACGATCGAGGTGTGCGTGTAGATGAGGAAGATCGAGCCGAGCGACACGCCGACCAGCGCCGCGTAGATCCAGAAGGTGATCTGCGCCGTCGCGGGGCGCATGTTCTGGATGCGGAACGACAGGAAGAAAACCAGCGCGAGCGGCGCCAGAATCACGGCCCACTTCACCGGGCTGACGAAGAGCACGTAGCCGACGTTGGTGAGCATGATGTTGCGCACCTTCGCGACGGCAAGCGCCGGATCGGTCGTCACCGAGAGCATGTAGATGCCGAGGGCGGCGAGACCCGTGATGGCGAGACCCACCACCATGTAATTGTAGATGCGCAGCATGTAGGCCCGCAGGCCTTCATCCACGACTGCCGCTTCGGCCCGCGTGAGCGGCCGGCCGTACTGGACGGCGGCATTCCGATCAAAGTCCGACATTGTCGAAACCTCGTGTGTTCGCCCCTTTGCGAGACGCAGGCGATACCAGCGTCCCGGCGCGCTCAATATGGACAAAACGGAAGGCCGAACAAGGTGCCGTACCGACGCAGGGGTTTGCGCGTGCCGGTTAGGTCGCGCGGCGGATTGTCGCGCAGAATGAGGGAGTTCAGGGGAATCCGCGGCTTACAGGTGACGCAGGACCGGCGCCGGTTTCTGCCCAAGCGCCGAAAACGTGCCGATCAGACCGAACGCGATGGTTAACGCCGTCGCTCCAAGCGTTGCGCCGAACGCAGGCCAGAACAGCCAGACAAACGACAGGTTCATCACCTCGGTCATCACCAGCATGGCGGCGAGCGATCCCGCCGCCACGCCGACGATCGCGGTCGCGAACCCCACCAGCAGGTATTCCAGCACATAGGCGGCGAGCAGCCGACCCCGCGTCGCGCCGAGCATCTTGAGCACCACCGCATCGTAGACCCGATGGCGGTGGCCGGTGGCGAGCGCGCCCGCCAGCACCAGCACGGCGGCGATCAGCGTGATGCCGCTCGCGCCGCGGATCGCGAGGGTGAGGTCGAACACCACCTTGGCGACCGCTTCGAGCGCCTCGCGCACGCGCACGGCGGTGACGGTCGGGAATTCGGTGCCGGCGGCTTTCAGGAGCCCGATCTCGTCTTCGAGCGTCGAGCCGCCCGGATAGGTGAACGTCGCGATGTGGGTGTGCGGCGCGCCGCGGAATGCGCCCGGCGAATAGACCAGCACGAAATTGATGCCGAGCGATTGCCAGTCGACCGCGCGCGTGTTGGCGAGCGTCGCCGTGATGTTGCGGCCGAGCACGTTGACGACGACCGGATCGCCGATCTTCAGGCCGAGCCCGTCGGCGATCTTCGCCTCGAACGAGACGAGCGGCGGACCCTGGTAGTTCGGTCCCCACCAGTCGCCCGCGACGACACGGGAGCCGCCGGGGATTTCGCCCGCGTAGGTGATGCCGCGGTCGCTCTGGAGCACCCAGGCGGCACTCGGCGGAGCTTTCAGGTCCTCGGCGCGCACGCCGTTGGCGCTGACGATGCGGCCGCGCAGCATCGGCACGCGTTCGTAGCGCGCGGTCGGCGCGTCTTGCTTCGCGAAGGCGTCGAAGCGCGCGACGTCCGCGTCCTGGATGTCGACGAAGAAGACCGACGGCGCCTTGTCGGGCAGCGCCGCGACGAACTGGCGGCGCAGGTTGCCGTCGATCTCCAGCAGCGTGACCAGCAGCGCGAGCCCGAGGCCGAGCGAGAGCACGACGCTCGGCGTCAGCGCGCCCGGCCGGTGGATATTGGCGAGCACGAGCCGCAGCAAGGCAAAGCGCGGACGCGGCACGCGGCGCGCGACCGCCATGATGAGCAGCGCGACGAGCTGGAGCGTGAGGAACACCGCCGCCGCCGCGCCGACGAAGATCGCGGCGATCTTGCGGTCGTAGGCGAGCAGCACCGCGAGAGTTGCGAGCGTCGCGATGACCGCCACGGTGAGCACGACGTAGCGTGCGCGCGGCATGCGCCGCTCCGGCGCGACCGCGTCGCGATAGAGCGCCGAGACCGGAACGTCGTGCGCGCGGCCGAGCGGCCAGAGCGCGAAGGCGAGCGCCGTCAGAAATCCGTAGAGCACCGCAAAGGACAATTCGCGCGCGTGCAGCGCTGGTTCGATCGGCAGCGGGATCACGCCGGCGAAGGCGGCGGACACCCCGAACGGCAGCAGCGCGCCGAGCACGAGGCCGATCGCGGTGCCGATGGCGGCGAGCAGCATGACCTCGGTGAGATAGATCGCGAACACGCGGCCGCCGGTCGCGCCGAGCGATTTGAGCGTCGCGATCACCTCGCGGCGGCGGTCGAGATAATGCTTCACGGCGTTCGCAACGCCGACACCGCCGACCAGCAGCGCGGTAAGGCCGACCAGCGTGAGGTACTGCGTGAAGCGCTCGATGTTGCGGCCGAGCGCGGGCGAGGCATTGGCGCGCGTGCGCACTTCCCAGCCGGCGTCGGGCAGTTGTTTTTCGGACGCCGTGACGAGCGCATTCGCGATGCGGTCGTTGGCGTCGGCGCCGGCAAGGCTCACGCGGTAGTGCCAGCGGATCAGGCTGCCGGGCTGCACGAGCCCGGTCGCGCGCAGCGCCGCGTCGCTGACAAGCAGGCGCGGGCCGAAGCCGATGCCGCCCGCGAGCTTGTCGGGTTCGGATTTGAGGACCGCGCGCAGCTCGATCTGCGCCGTGCCGACTGTGACGCGCGCGCCGCGTTCGATGTCGAGCCGCGCGAGCAGCGCCGGGTCGACCGCCGCGCCGAACGCGCCGTCGCGTTCGGCGAGCGCCGCCGCAAGGTCGCCCGCGGGCTCCAGCGTCACCGCGCCGACCAGCGGATAGGCGTTGTCGACCGCCTTGATCTCGACCAGCGCGGTCTGTCCGTCCGCGGCGCGCGCCATCGCGCGCAGGGTGGCGGCGACCGAAAGCTTGCCATTGTCTTCAAGGAATTTGCGCTCGGCGGCGTTCGTCTCGCGCGCCATCAGGGCGAACGACACGTCGCCGCCGAGGATCACGCGGCCTTCGCGCGCAAGCCCGTCGCCGAGGCTGCGCGCGAACGAGCCGACGCCGGCAATCGCCGCGACGCCGAGCGCGATGCAGGCGATGAATACCGTGAAGCCGCGCAGGCCGCCGCGCATGTCGCGCAGCGCGAAGCGCCAGGTGAGTCCCGCAGGCGTACCGCGTGCAGCGTCCGCAGCCGTGCTCAAGTGACTTGCTCCGGCGCTTCGACCCGCCCGGAACGCAGCCGCACCACGCGGTCGCAGCGCCGCGCGAGCGTGGCGTCGTGCGTGACGAGCACCAGCGTGGTGCCGCGTTTCTCATGGCCGGCGAACAGCAGCTCGACGATCTCGCGTCCGGTCGCCTCGTCGAGATTTCCGGTCGGCTCGTCGGCGACGAGGATCGCGGGATGCGGCGCGAGCGCACGCGCAAGCGCGACACGCTGCTGCTCGCCGCCGGACAGCTCCGCTGGATAATGGTCCACGCGCTCGGCGAGGCCGACCGAAGCCAGCTCGGCGGCGGCGCGCTCGAAGGCATCCGTCGCGCCCGCGAGTTCGAGCGGCACCGCGACATTCTCCAGCGCCGTCATGGTCGGGATGAGATGGAAACTTTGAAAAACGATTCCGATATTTTTTCCGCGGAAGCGGGCGAGGGCGTCCTCGTCGAGCGAGCGCGAGGTCCTGCCCGGCGACCTGCACGGCCCCGGCGTCGGGCCGCTCCAGCCCGGCCGCGACCATCAGCAGCGTCGATTTGCCCGACCCGGACGGGCCGACAAGGCCGATCGCCTCGCCGGTGCCTATATTCAGGTCGATGTCCTTGAGGATATGCACGCGGGCGGCGCCGCGGCCGAGCGACAGGTTCACGCCGGACAGCCGGATCGCCGGCGTGGAAAACGAGGTTTCGTTCATGCGGTCTTGTCTGCGCCCGTCCGGTTTGGCCCGTGGGTCATATGGGATGCCGGGGCGTGCGGTCCAGCGGTTGCGGCGTGCGGTCACGGCATTGGCATTTGCCGCCATGCTGGCGGTGCCCGGCCATGCGGCGGAGCGCCCGGTGCGCATCGTGGTGCTCGGGGATTCGCTCAGCGCCGGATACGGCCTTGCGGCGAACGAGGCGCTTCCCGCCAAACTCGAGAAGGCGCTGCGCGCGAAAGGCATCGCGGCCGCGGTCGAGAATGCGGGCGTGTCGGGCGATACCGCGACGGGCGGACTCGCACGGCTCGACTGGTCGGTGCCGGACGGGACCGACGCGGTGATCGTCGAACTCGGCGCGAACGATGCGCTGCGCGGCATCGATCCGAAGGCGACGCGCGCGTCGCTTGAGACAATCGTCCGCAAGCTGAAGGAGCGCAAAATCGCGGTGCTGCTCGCCGGAATGTACGCGCCGCGCAATCTCGGGCCGGATTACGCCAAGGCGTTCGATCCGATTTATCCGGAGCTCGCCGCCGCGCACGATCTCATTCTCTATCCGTTCATCCTCGAAGGCGTGGCCGGCATCGCGGGACTCAATTTGTCGGACGGCCTCCATCCGACGGCGGCCGGCGTCGACGTCATCGTCAAGGGGCTGCTGCCGAAGGCCGAGGAACTCATCGCCCGGGTCAGGGCCGGGAAGGGCTCCTGAAACCTGTCCGCACGTCATATCTCTGTGTTGATCGGACGGGCCAAATGCGGCCATGATTCGGGGAAGATTCGGGATCGCCGGGCCCGGACCGTCTTGGAGTTTCTGAAATGCCGCGCCTCTTCACCGGTCTGGAAATCCCGAAAGAGGTTGCCCAGTCGCTCTCGCTTCTGCGCGGCGGCCTGCCGGGCGCGCGCTGGATCGATCCGGAGAATTATCACATCACGCTGCGCTTCATCGGCGACATCGACGACCGCATGGCGCACGAGATCGCGCTGCTGCTCGACGGCGTGCGGCGGCGCAGCTTCGCGGTGCGCTTCGGCGGCCTGACGGTGTTCGGCGGGCGCAAGCCGCGCGCCATCGTGGTCGGCGTCGAGCCGATCCAGCCGCTGCTGGAACTCCATTCCGAGCTCGAACGGCTGATGCAGCGTCTCGGCCTCGAACCGGAGGGACGCAAGTTCACGCCGCACGTGACGCTCGCGCGGCTGCGCGATGTGTCGAGCCGCGACGTCGCGGAGTATCTTTCGACGCGCGGGCCGATCTTCAGCTCGTCGTTCAAGGTCTCGCGGTTCGTGCTGTTCTCGTCGCGTGCGTCGGTCGGCGGCGGACCTTATGTGGTCGAAGCGGATTATCCGCTGGCGGCCTAGTTTGCGTTGACGCGTTTTCTTGACGCGAACCGGTATCCACTTCGCTTGAAAACGCTACAGAAGGAGCACGTCATGGCAAGCCCTGAAAAACTCACCGGCGATGCGCGCAAGAGCGCGCTCGGCAAGCTCTCCGGCTGGGGCGAGGTCGCGGGGCGCGACGCGATCACGAAGAAATTCGTGTTCAGGGATTTCAACGAGGCGTTCGGCTTCATGACGCGCGCCGCGCTGGTCGCGGAGAAGATGGATCACCATCCCGAGTGGTTCAACGTCTACAAGACCGTCGAGGTGACACTCTCGACGCACGACGCGGGCGGCGTGACGGAACTCGACGTGAAGCTGGCTGGTGCGATGGACAAACTGGCGGGCGATTGAGCCTTGTTCGGCATGCGCCGGGCAGACCCGCGCATCGGCCGTGTCTCACTTCGAAAATTGCGAGGATCGGTAGCGCCACCGCCATCAGCGCGGCAGGAGCCAGGTGGAAACCCAAAATCCATCCGACAATCGTTGCGATCCAGGATGAAGCGGGCGCCAATCGATTGAAAGCAAAATACAAGCTGCCGATCCCGCCAAGTAGCGCGAAGATGCTGATCGTCAGGGCTTGGTCGCTTGTCATTTGACCGGAGGACGTTGGTCCTCCCTGCGACAAGAACCACAAGCCGCCAAAGAAACATCCGATCAGTGCGACACCGCCGCCTGCAAGGATAGCCCGCATCATGAGATGACCTCGCGTGTCTTGTAAGGGCCGCTCACCGTCGAGAAGCGGCGTGCGTCGATCATCTGCGAAGTCTTCAATTCACTAACCAGCGCAATCATCCCGCTGCGCGAAATTTCAGATGGATTGCGGGATCATAAGGCGATTAGACACCAACCATGCATCATCCTTGCTTCGCGAAATTTTTCAGATGGATTGCCGGATCACAAGGGCGTTTACAGACAGCAGCGATTGATCATGCCGTGCTTCGCGAAGCCTTCGGTGGCAGATGATACCGAATCGCAAGGGGACGCCCGTCTTCGACAGGCTATGCCCGGCCATGACGAGCCTGTTGCCTTGCGGCTGCCGTTTTCGGCTTCCATTTAAGCGCCGAGGAGAACGCCGATGAAATCCGCGCGCGCCGCAGCCTGGGACGATGCCGACGCCGAGCGCATGGCGCAGGACGAAGAGACCGTGCGGCAGGGCTTCTGGCCGAAGGCGAAGCAGGTCGCCGCGCGGCTGCCCTTCGCCGAGGATCTGCTCGCCGCGTATTATTGCGCGTTCGATCGCGACACGCCGCTGCAGGTGAAGGCCGCGCTGGTCGGCGCGCTCGCCTATTTCGTGCTGCCGTTCGACCTGATGCCGGACGTGATGCCGTTCCTCGGTTTCGCGGACGATGCGGCGGTGCTCGCCACCGCGCTGCGCCTTGTCGCGAGCCACATGCGGCCGGAGCATCGCGAGGCGGCGCGCCGCGCGATGGCGCGCGGGCTGGACGAGGGCGTGCACGCGTAAGCACGGCGCCTGCTCTTCCACGGGCGACTCAGCAGCTCTTAATCAATTCTTGCTAAACCCGCCCGGCGTCGAAATGGAGCGGGCGGAATGCTCGGCAATCTTGTCAAGACTTTGGGCGGGCTTCTGGCGGTCGTCGCCGGACTGCTCGCTTTCACTTTCTGGCCCGAGTACGGGCAGGTATTCGGCCGGCCTGCGGCCGAAGTGCGTGGCACCCTTCTGGGATTGGGCCTGCCGCCGCACGTATTCGGTTCGGTGCCGAAAAAGGTCACGGTGCTGACGCCGTCGTCGGGGGCGATCGTGTGGTCGATCACCGAGTACGATAACGATGAGATGCTGCGCTATGTGGTGACTTTGGCCGGCGAGGGTGCCGGCGCGACGCGCGTGACGGTCGATGTCACGGGACCGGCCGGGAAGCCCATCGCCGGGAACCGGGTCATCCGCAACATGTACATCATCGCGATGAAGGAACACATCGCGGCAGCACTCGAGCAACGCGACTTTCAAACTTTCAAGATCGTGCTGCCGTCGGTGATTGCCGTGCTGGTCAATATGACGCGGATTTCTGCCTGGCTCAGTGGTGACGGCAACCCGCAGCGTCGCGCAGGCTGACGAGGCCGCACAGCGCTCCGAGCTCTAGCTTGGTTGGGGCTCAGCCGCGCCGGGCCGCCTTGATAGCGGCGACGTCGATCTTCTTCATGGTCATCATCGCCTCAAACGCGCGCTTGGCTTCATCGCCGCCGGCCACCATGGCCTCGGTCAGCACGCGCGGCGTGATCTGCCACGACACGCCCCACTTGTCCTTGCACCAGCCGCACGCGCTCTCCTGCCCGCCATTGCCGACGATGGCGTTCCAGTAGCGGTCGGTCTCGGCTTGATCGTCGGTGGCGATCACGAACGAGAAGGCTTCGTTGTGCTTGAACTGGGGACCGCCGTTGAGGCCCATGCAAGAGACACCGGCAACGGTGAATTCGACGACCAGCACGTCGCCCTTCTTGCCGGACGGGAAGTCGGCGGGCGCACGCCAGATGGTGCCGACCGCACTGTCGGGAAAGGTCGCAGCATAAAAGCGAGCCGCGGCCTCGGCATCCTTGTCGTACCAGACGCAAATCGTGTTCTTTGACATCGCGTTTCCTTTCGCTTTTTGAAGTGCGCCTGATGTCCGCATCTCGTTCTTTCAACATAGGTAACCCGATCGCTGTTCTCCACCGGCGATGGGCGGCGTGGCCCGCCCTCAAGCATAAGGGTTGAAAAATCCTATAAATGTCTGTATATTCCTAATTATGTGGCCTCCCAGCTTTGCCCCCGCCATCCTTCGCCTCAACGGACGCGCGCAGCAGTACGGCAAGGGCCGGCCGTACTCCGAGGGCGCGGTCAACGAGGTGCGGGCGCTGATCGAAGGGACCACGCTCACCTATCATCAGATCGCGAAGCGTACCGGCGCCTCACCCGCCAGCATCAGCCGCTGGATGCAGGCCGGCGGATGGAAGCGCCCGCTGTTCGCGCCGCGCTCCATGCTCACTGTGCCGACCCCGCGCGCGACCGACTACAACAGGCACCGCATGCTCGGCCGCCGTCTCGCCGTGCTCGCCGATCGCTATGTGCGCGAGCTGGAAGAGACGCCGGGCGTCGATCTCGACAAGCTCGCCGAGGCGCTGGCGCTCTCGCAGATGGCGAAGCTTGCCGCGATGCGCCGCACGCCGCGCCGGGCGGAAGCGGTGACATGGGGCGAGCCGATGCGCCCGATCGCCGAGTTGTGCGCGGCGGGCGTCGACCTTTCTCGCGTGCCGCGCGCGGCGCGTGATGACTTCCTCGAAAACCGCGCGAAGCCGCGCGAGGAGGACAAGCCGCCGCGTTCACGCGGCCAGACGACTCCCAAGTATCTCAAGGAGGCGCGGCGTCACGCGCGGATGCTGGAGCGGGAGTGAGAGGCTTGCTCTCGCTCAGAAGCCGACGTGACGTTCGGCTCTTCCTAATGAACGACGACGACGTACCCGATACCCGCGTGGTCAAAGTCGGCGGCTTCGCGAAAGTCGAGTTTCCGATGAAGCGCTCGCGAAGCGGAATTGTCCCGCCGAACGAATCCTACTGCTTCCCGGCCCAGTAGCAGAGGTCTCAGAGCCTGGAACAGAAGTGAGGCGAGTCCTCGCCCGCGCTCGCTGGCGGCGACGCAAAGCGGTCCGGAGTTATATGCGTCAGGCGGTGCCGCATATGCACGGTACTTTGCCTCGGACAGTGCGAGGTGTCGCGTGGCATCTCTCGTGCTTGAGACCAGGTATCCCACGAGCCGGTCATCGCGCCTGGCAATCATGATCGGCATCTCTGCCATTGTGCGTGCGAACCAGTCGGACGAAAACTCCACGGAGAGCGAGCCTCCCGCAGAGACCAGATTTTCCCTTTGCAGCTCCACGAGCTCGGGGAGGTCTGCGGGGGCGGCTCTTGAAATCACGTACTCGGAAGGGTCCGAACTTTTGGGCATTGCTCGGTATGACTATTCGGGTTGAAGTCCGATGCGTTGGATCACCTGCTGCCACTGGTTTGCTTCTTGCAGCACAAATGCTTCTGCTTGAGCTGGGCTTTTCGCGACACCGGTCAGGGAGAGCGAGCGCAGGCGGCTGACGACAGCCGGCGTCGCCAGCGTGGCGGCAACGTCCGACCCTATCTGCGCAACGACGGATGGTGGCGTGCCGCGCGGCGCTGCAAGGGCAAACCATGTCGTCGACACAAAGCCCGGAAGATCGCTCGATATCGGGGGCACGCCCTTAAGATCGTCGATAGCGCCCTCACTCGCGACGCCAATCGCCTTTACCTGACCATCCTTGGTGAGATTCGTGGCCTCGGACAAATTCGCGAAGATCAGGTCGACATGCCCGCCCATGAGGTCGGTTAACGCCGGCGGAAATCCTCTTGGATAGGGCACATGTTCAAAGTCAACTCCTGCAGCCAGCTTGAACCATTCCATCGTCAAGTGTGGCGTGCCTCCACGGCCGGTCGACGCATAGCTCAGTTTGCGGGCTGATCCCTTGGCGAGCGCGATCAGTTCGCGAACGGATGAGGCCGGGATCCCGGAGCGGGCGATCAACACGTTGGGTGCGCTGGCCAGGATCGCGACAATTGCAAAATCAGACGGCTTGTATGCCATCGACTTGAAGAGGAACTGATTCACTGCGAGTGGCGGCGGAGGGCTCGCGAGAAGAGTGTGCCCGTCTGCTTCTGCGCGCGCCACCAACTCGGCGCCCAGGTTTCCGGATGCTCCTGCGCGGTTCTCGACGACTACCGGCTGGCGCCATCGCGCCTGCAGCTGCTCAGCAACGACCCGCGTGACGACATCGAGCGCGCCTCCCGCGGCAAAGGGCACGACGATTCGAACGGCTTTCGTCGGGAAGGTTTGCGCCGCTGCCGTACCGATTGTTTGAAGCAGCACAGCCGAAAGCAGCGTCAGGCAAAGAGCACGACCGACCACAGCTGTTCTCCGGAGTTCGTCAGGCGGACACCCAACGATGCGTCTTCGCTTTGGAGAGGACAAGCCTTAAGTCTGAAAAATCAGCCGGATCACAGGCCCGCGAAACAACGCAGGTCATTGACGTCCCGCGCACCAGACCGGCTACGTCGGCCTGATCGTCTTGCGGATCGCGACGCGCCGAACCGCCATGTGGGCTGCCCAACTTTTTCGCGGGCCGCGCCCACTTCACGCGTGTGCATCATCACATGACGGTGTGGATTCGGGACTCAATCAAAAGTGAGTGTTATCGTCACGACGCGACGGGCCGATGCGGCGCCGCGTCTTTGTTGCCGCCATCGCGCTGAGCCGAACAAAGCTTCGGTCCCGGGAGAGTGCGCGGGCGATACCCGGGGTTACGCAACAGGGAGGCGACGATGAATAGAAAAATCGGAATTGTCTTTGCGACAGGCGTTTTGGTTGCGGCATTTGCCGGAACCGCAAGCGCGCAAAATTCAACAGGGACTGCGGCGCTCGACGCAAGCTTGCGCGGTGCCGTCGAGCGCAAGGAAGTGCCTGGCGTGGTCGCGCTGGTCACGGACCGCAAGGGCGTCATCTATCAGAGCGCGTTCGGCGTGGCCGATGTGTCGACCGGACGCCCGCTCGCGACCGATGCGCTGTTCCGCATCGCGTCGATGACCAAGGCGGTCACGTCGGCAGCCTTGATGCAGCTCGTCGAACAGGGGCGCGTCTCGCTCGACGATCCGGCGGAAAAATACCTGCCGGAGCTCGCCAGCGCTGAAGGTGCTGGAAAAGTTCGATCCGGCAAGCGGCGACTATGCGGTCCGGCCGGCGGCGAAGAAGCCCACCGTGCGCCACTTCCTGACGCACTCGTCCGGCCTCGCCTACGGGTTCACCAGCGCGGCCTGGCGCGATCTCAAGCCGAAGGCGGGCGAGACCTATCCGTTCGGCGGCCCGCTGCTGTTCGAGCCCGGCGAGCGCTGGCACTACTCGACCAGCACCGACGTGGTCGGGCGGCTGGTCGAGGTCATCTCGGGGCAGAAGCTCGAGGACTATTTCCGCCAGCACATCTTCGCGCCGCTCAAGATGGACGACACCTCCTACAACGTGCCGGAGTCCAAGGGGCCGCGCCTCGTCGCGCAGCAGCAGCGCGCCGGCGACAAGATGGACGGTGCGATCGTGCTGCAATCGCCGCAGCCCGGGCTCACCATCGCGGCGCCGATCGGCGGCGGCGGTCTCGCCTCGACGGCGAGCGACTACGGGCGCTTCGTGCGCATGTTCCTCAACAGCGGCGAGCTCGACGGCGCGCGCGTGCTGAAGGCCGAGACGGTCGCGCTGATGAGCCAGAACCATATCGGCGCGGTCTCCGTGCCGGCGCTCAAGTCCGCGCTGCCGCGCAGCGCCGACTTCACCTTCATCGACGATGGCAAGGACAAGTGGGGTCTCGGCTTCCTGATCACCGTCAATCAGGTGGCCGGCAAGCGCTCGCCCGGGAGTCTGAGCTGGGGCGGCATCAACAACACGTTCTTCTGGATCGACCCGGCCCGCGGCATCGCCGGCGTCATCATGATGCAGTACCTGCCGTTCGCCGACGCCAAGGCGCTGGCGGTCTACGATACGTTCGAGCGCGGCGCCTACCAGTTGGTCAGCGCGATGCAGTAGCGGTCCTGCGAGTCTGGCCGGCTTCGTGCCGGCCAAACTCAAGGATCGCCCGGAACACGCCGGCGACCGCTTCCCCGCCCGCGTAAAACCGGCGTAGTCTGTGCCCACTGCGCCCCGTGGGATCGCATGTCCGCGAGAGAGCGCAGACCTGTGGGGGGAGCATCATGACGTTTCGCCGCCGCACGTTTTTGGCCATGGCCGCAGGCGCGGCTGCGTTGCCGGCCGTGTCCCGCATTGCGCGGGCGCAAGCCTATCCGTCACGGCCGGTGCGCATCATCGTCGGCTTTCCGGCCGGCGGGGCGACCGACATCCAGGCGCGGCTGATGGGGCAATGGCTGTCGGAGCGCCTCGGCCAGCAATTCGTCATCGAGAACCGCGCCGGCGCCAGCGGCAATATCGGCACCGAGGCGGTCGCGAAGGCGCCTGCCGACGGCTACACGCTGCTCCAGATCGTGACGCCGCATCCGATCAATGCGGCGCTCTACACCAATCTGAGTTTCGATTTCATCCGGGACATCACGCCGGTCATTTACGTCGCGCGGCTGGCCTACGTGGTCGTGGTGCATCCCTCGGTGCCGGCAGCGACGCTCCCCGAGTTCATCGCGTATGCCAAGGCCAACCCCGGCAAGGTCAATTACGGGTCGGCCGGCCCCGGCACGCCGCAAAACATTGCCTGCGAACTCTTCAAGATGATGGCGGGCGTGAACCTGGTGCACGTCCCGTATCGCGGCGGCGCGCCTGCGACGACCGATCTGGTCGGCGGCCACCTGCAGGTGATCTTCTGCCCGGTGTCGGAATGTCTCGAGCACATCAAGAGCGGCAAGCTGCGTGCGCTGGCGGTGACGACTGCGGGCGCGGCTGGAGGTGTTGCCGGACGTTCCGACGGTGGGAGACTTCGTGCCCGGTTATGAGGCGAGCGGTCTTGCGGGCATCGGCGCGCCGAGGGGCACGCCGGCCGAGATCATCAACCTGCTGAACAAGGAACTGAATGCCGGCGTCGCCGATGCCAAGATCAAATCACGCATCGCCGATCTGGGCGGCGCCGCCGTCGGGGGCTCGCCGGCGGAGTTCGGGACGATCCTCTCGGATGCGGTCGAAAAATGGTCGAAGGTGATCAAGTTCGCGGGCATCAAGGTGGAGTAGGGCGCCGCGACATGCGTTCACGTTTCCGTCGCTTGGCGAATCCGGCCGGACCTCTTATGTCGGCTGTGGTTTCTGATCCACGGGCGCGCGGCCGGTCTCTTTCACGGGCACAGAATGTCAATTCGATTTGCGACGGCGTCATCCAGCATCGTGATGACGCTCGCCACGATGGCCGCGCTGACGGTTCTGGCCGATCACGCGGCCGCGCGGCAAACGAAGGCCGCGCCGCCACCGAAAGAGGCGACGGCGCCGCGTCCTGCCGGCGAGCCGATCATGGCGATCGTGTCGATCAAGACCCAGCAGGTCACGCTCTACGACGCCGAGGGCTGGATCCTGCGCGCGCCGGTGTCGACCGGCGTCAAGGAACGCGAGACGCCGGCCGGCATCTTCGCGGTGGTCGAGAAGAAAGAGGACCACCGCTCGAACATGTACGACGATGCGCACATGCCGCACATGCAGCGCATCACCTGGAACGGCATTGCGCTGCATGGCGGGCCGCTGCCCGGCTATGCGGCCTCGCACGGCTGCGTGCGGATGCCGTTCGGATTCGCCGAAAGGATTTTCGACAAGACGCGGGTCGGGATGCGGGTGATCATCGCGCCGAACGACGCGGCGCCGGTCGACTTCTCTCATCCCACGCTGTTTTCGCCGAATGCGGAGGCGCTCGCCGCTGCGCCGGCACGCGCCGAGACGCTCGCCCGCGCCGCGACCGAGGCTGCCAGCGCGGCCGACGAGGCGAAGAAAGCCGTCGCGGCGTCAACGCGCGAGGCGGCAGCGCGCACGGCGTCGCTGCGCAAGCTGGAACAGGCCAAGGCCCGCGCCGATGCCGATCTCGCGCGCGCCGAGAAGGCGCTTGCCGCCGCAAAGACGGACGACGCCAAGGCGAAAGCCGAGGAGGGCAAGCAGAAGGCAACCGCCGCCGCCGCGGAAGCTGCTACGCAGCTCGAAACCGCCAAGGCCGACGCGGCGTCGAAGCCCGACCCCGCCGCCGTGAAGGCCGCCGCCAAGGTTGCCGACACGAACAAGGCCGCCGCCGCCAAGGCGGCGAGCGAGGCGAAGCTCGCGCTCGAGCCGGTCTCGATCTACATCAGCCGCGCGACGCAGAAGCTTTACGTCCGGCGCAACACGCACAAGCCGCTGCCGGACGCCGGCGTGATGTTCGATTCATCGATCGAGGTTCCGATCACGATCCGCGATCCCGGCAAGCGGATCGGCACGCATGTGTTCACCGCGATGGCGCGCGGCGACGCCGGCCTGCGCTGGTCCGCGGTGACGATCGACAACGGCGACGAGGCGAAGAACGCGCTCGACCGCATCACCATCCCGAAGGATGTGCTCGACCGCATCGCGCCGACCGCGGCGCCGCGATCCTCGATCATCATCTCGGACGAGCCGTTGAGCGCCGAGACCAACTACCGCACCGAGTTCGTCGCGGTGCTGAGCAACCAGCCGCAGGGCGGCTTCATCACGCGCCCGCGTACCGAGGTTGCGGTGATCGATCCGAATGCCGACGACGGCTTCTTTTTCCAGCGCGGCGGCTGGGGCTCGCAGTCCGGCAATTCCCAGCGCAGTTGGGGATGGGGTTGGCAGCAAGAACCGCAGCGAGATCCGCGAACCGGTTCGCAGCGCAGCGGCGATTCCCGAACCGGGCTCAGCGCGGGAGCCCGCAACCCGCTCCGCAACAGCGCGGCTGGGGCAATTCGGATTGGGTCGCCGACCCGTATCAGCAGCGCCAGAACAAACAACGCTGGTGATCGGCGCCGCACGCCAGCGCCGCAGGTATTGTAGGCATCAGGCAGGCGGGTCGCGTCTCACCTCAAAACTGCGAGGACGATCGGTAGCGCCACGTCCATCAGCAGGGGGAACGCGAAGAAACCCACAATCCATCCGACAATCGTCATGATCCAGGATGAAGCGGGCGGGAATTCGACGACCAAAGTACAGGCTGGCGATCCCGCCAAGCAGCGAGACGAAGCCAAGCGCAAAGACTTCATTGATTGTCAGCTGACCGCTGGTTCTTCCGGCCGGTCCAAGCGAAAAAATCCACATGGAAGCAATGAAGCTTCCAATCAGTGCGACACCGCCGCCTGCCAGGATGGCCCGCTTCACGAGATTACCTCTTCCTGGATCGCACGTCGCCTATCGCAACGACCACGCACGACTGCCAGCCAAATTCCGGACGTCATAATAGCTTCGGCAAGCTGAAATTCCACCTCTGCGTCGTTGCCCGATTGAACGGAGAGGGAAAGCAAATCAGGGCCGCAGGATCACCTTGCCCATCACCTTGCGGTCGGCGATCGCCTTGAGCGCCGCGGGCGTTTCCTTCAGCGGATAGACCGCGTGCACGTGCGCCGAGAGCTTGCCCTCGGCGGTCCAGCGCACGAGGTCCGCCATGTTGTCCTGCTGGCCTTTCGGGTTGCGCTCGATGAACGCACCCCAGAACACGCCGACGATGTCGCAGCCTTTTAAGAGCGCGAGATTGAGCGGAATTTTCGGAATCTCGCCCGCCGCGAAACCGATGACCAGAAAGCGGCCCTGCCACGCGATCGAGCGCAGCGCGGGTTCGGCGTAAGGCCCGCCGACCGGGTCGTAGATCACGTCGACGCCTTTGCCGCCGGTGACGCGGCGCAGTCCTTCCTTCACGTCTTCCTTCGCGTAGTTGATCACCTCGTCGGCGCCGCGCTCGCGGCAGAACGCGAGCTTGTCGTCCGACGACGCGCAGGCGATCACGCGCGCGCCCATCAGCTTGCCGAGCTCGATCGCGGCGAGCCCCGTGCCGCCCGATGCGCCGAGCACCGCGAGCGTCTCGCCGGGCTGAAGCCTCGCGCGATCCTTCAGCGCGTGCAGCGTGGTGCCGTAGATCACCGTGATGCCGGCGGCGCGGTCGAAGTCGAGATTGTCCGGGATCTTCACGACGCGCTGCGCGCTGAGCGAAATCTTCTCGCGCGCCGCGCCGTGGCCGCCGTAGCCGAGCACGCGGTCGCCCGGCTTGAAGCCGGTCACGCCCGCGCCGATGCTCTCCACCACGCCGGCGAACTCGGAGGCCGGGGAGAACGGGAAGGGCGGCTTGAACTGGTATTTCCCGGCGATGATCAGCGTGTCGAAGAAATTGAGCGCCGCCGCATGAATCGCGACCACCACCTCGCCGGCCCCCGGCTGCGGGTCGGGCAGATCGCCGTATTCAAGGTCGTCGGGGCCGCCGAAGCGGGTGCACAGGATGGCTTTCATGGAACGGAACCGCGGGTGAGGGACGGGCGCAGCTTACGGGGGGCCGCTCGCCCCGTCATCCGGCCAGAAGGGGCCGCGAAGGTGCGTTCATGCCTTCACATTGTCGATTTCCCCCGGTATTTCTATGACTTCCGGGGGAGCTGGGTGAGGCCGAGGCGATGATCAGGTTTTGCGCGCATCGATTGACGATTCCGCTCGCGCTGGCGGGGGTATTCGGCCTGCTGGCGGCGGCTTCGGCCCAACAGAACACGCCCGCCAAGGATGCAAAGCCCACGAAGTCGAGCACGCCGTCCAAGAAGGGCAATACGCCTGCCGACGTGCCGCCCGCACCCGGCGGCGGGCAGCCATCGCTGCTCGGCCAGTTCGGCGACTGGGGCGCCTATACGGCGACCGGCAGCGGCCGAAAGGTTTGCTACGCGCTCGCAAAGCCCTCCTCGCAGGCGACCGAGCCGCCGAACCGGCCGCGCGACCCGGCCTATGTGTTCGTCTCGACCCGTCCGGCCGAGAACGTGCGCAACGAGATCTCGATCGTGATCGGCTACCCGTTCAAGCCGGGCTCCGAGGCGACCGCGGACATCGGCTCGGCGAAGTACGCGATGTACACGCAGGCCGACGGCGCGTGGATCAAGAATGCCGCCGAAGAGGCGCGCATGATCGACGCGATGCGCAAGGGCGCCGACATGGTCGTCGCCGGCGAATCCGGGCGCGGCACCAAGTCGACCGACCGCTATGCGCTGAAGGGGTTGAGCCAGGCGCTCGACCGCGTCGCGCAGGAGTGCCGCTGATTTTTGTCGCTGGTTTTCGGGGCGCGGGCGCCCCACATGCGAGCCGATGACCACCGTTGTGCAAACCGCTGAGCCGCGCGGCTTCGTCGAGAAGACCGCGCTGGAGCGCTACGTGCCGCCGGCGAAGCCCTCGCTCGTCGGGCTGTCGCGCACGGCGCTCGCCGATGCGCTCGGCACGATCGGGGTCCCCGAGAAGCAGCGCAAGATGCGCGTGCAGCAGCTCTGGAACTGGCTCTACGTGCGCGGCGTCACGCGCTTCGAGACGATGACCAGCGTGTCGAAGGATTTACGCACCGCGCTGGAGGCGCACTTTACGCTGGAGCGCCCGGAGGTGGTGGCCGAGCAGGTTTCGGCCGACGGCACGCGCAAGTGGCTGCTGCGTCTTCCGGGCGAGCACGTCGGCGAGCGGCCGCACGAGGTCGAGTGCGTCTATATCCCCGAGTTCGGCCGCGCGACGCTGTGCGTCTCGAGCCAGGTCGGCTGCACGCTCACCTGCTCGTTCTGCCATACCGGCACGCAGCGGCTCGTGCGCAATCTCACGCCCGGTGAGATCGTCGGACAGGTGATGGTCGCGCGCGACCGGCTCGGCGACTGGCCGGGCGGCACGCCGCCCGAAGGCGCGATCGTGCCGACGGATGGCGGCCGGTTCGTCACCAACATCGTCATGATGGGCATGGGCGAGCCGCTCTACAATTTCGAGGCGGTGCGCGACGCGCTGCTCGTCGTGCAGGACGGCGACGGGCTCGGCATCTCCAAGCGCCGCATCACGCTCTCCACGTCGGGCGTCGTGCCGAACATCGCGCGCGCGGGCGCGGAGATCGGCACCATGCTGGCAATCTCGCTGCATGCGGTGCGCGACGATCTGCGCGACGATCTGGTGCCGCTCAATCGCAAATACCCGATCGCGGAATTGCTCGATGCCTGCCGCAACTATCCGGGCGTCTCTAACGCAAAGCGCATCACCTTTGAGTACGTGATGCTCAAGGACGTGAACGACTTGCTCGACGACGCGAAGGCACTGGTGAAGCTGCTCAAGGGCATTCCGGCCAAGATCAACCTCATCCCGTTCAATCCCTGGCCCGGCACGAAATACGAGTGCTCCGACTGGGAGAGAATCGAGAAATTCTCCGAATACATCTTCAACGCCGGCTATTCGTCGCCGGTGCGCACGCCGCGCGGACGCGACATCCTGGCGGCCTGCGGCCAGCTCAAGAGCGCGACCGAGAAGCTTTCGGCGCGCGAGCGCATGGCGCTGCGCGCGATGGCGATGACGGATTGAGCATGGACGCGCTGCTGCGTCTTATCCTGCGCTTCTTCCTCGTCCCGCTCGGCTATCTGGCGGCGGTGATCGTCGGGTCGTGCGTGATCCTGTTCGGCTCGTGGCGCCTTGCCGAAGTCATCGTGAGCAAGAACCCGGACGCGTTCGCGTACGGTCTGTTCGGCTTCGTCATCGGCGGCCCGATGCTGTTCATCCTGCTGTTCTCGGTGATGTGGCTGCCGGGCGCGATCGGCATCCTGATCTCGGAGGCATTCGCGATCCGCTCGTGGATTTTCCACGCGCTCAACGGCGCGGTCTCGGCGTGGATCGGCTGGCAGATGTTCGCGAACTTCGACCAGTCCGGCCCGCTCAACGAAACGCAGTTCGTGTTCGGCGCGGGCCTGGCGGGCGGCTTCGCGTATTGGGCGGTCGCGGGCTGGAGCGCGGGCTTCTGGAAGCCGGTGTTCAGACGGCGCGTGGCGCGCGCGCCGGAGAGCAGCCCGTTCAATCCGCCCGCGCGAACAGAAGCCTGACGGCGAACGCGCCCATCAGCGAGGCGAACAGATAGTCGATCGCGCGCATTACACGCGGCGCGCGGCGGATCGCATTGGTGAAGCGCTCCGCTGCGAAGATCAGCGCGACGCAGATCGGAATGCCGAGCGCGATGAAATAAAGCCCGAGGAACATCAGCTTCCCGCCCGCATGCGGATCGCTCGCCGAGACGAATTGCGGCAGGAAGGTCAGGAAGAACATGATGATCTTCGGATTGAGCAAGTTGATCCCGACCCCCATCAGGAACACCTGACCGAGCGGCTGCGCGGCTTGCGCGCCCGGCGCGAGCGTGAGCACAGAGCCGCGCCGCAGCGCATGGATCGCGAGCCACAGCAGGTACGCGACACCCGCGATCTTGAGTACGCCGAACGCGGTCGCCGAATGCGCGAGCAGCGCCGAGAGCCCGAACGCCGCCAGCATGGTGTGGACGACGAGCCCGGCCGAGGCGCCGAGAAAGGCCGCGATGCCGCGCGTGCGTCCGCCGGTCAACGTCTGGCCGAGGAAGAGCGTCATGTCGGGGCCGGGCGTGAGAATGAGGATCGCGGCCGCCGCCGTGTAGGCGAGCAGGATGTGCAGTTCAGGAAGAAAGGTCACGGCTGCCTCGCATGGTCGAGCGCCTGCTCGAGCCGGTCGTTGCCCCAGAACAGTTCGCCGCGCGCGATGAAGCTCGGCGCGCCGAAGATGCCGAGCCGCTGCGCCTCCTCGGTCTCGGCGCGCAATTTGCTTTTGATCGCGTCGGATTGCGCGCGCGCGAATGCGGCTGTGCTGTCATGACCGAGGCCGTCGATGATCGCCGCGATGGTCTGCCTGATCGCCGATGTTGCGTCCCTCGGCAAATTCCGCGCGATAGACGGCGCGCGAGAAATCCTCACCCCAGCCTTCGTCGAGCGCCACCAGGGCAACGCGCGCCGCCATCAGCGGCGATTGCGGAAACGGATCGGGCAACCGGAACGCGATCCCGAGCGCGGCACACTGGCGCTCGCAGTCGCGCACCATGTAGCGGCCCTTGGCGGGATAGAGGTTGAACGGCGAACTGTCCCAGCCCTGCGCCTTGAAGATCGGCCCGAGCAGGAACGGCCGCCAGCGCACCGTGACGCCTGCGGCCTGCGCCAGCGGCGCGATGCGCATGGCCGTCACGTACGAGTAGGTGGAGGCGAATTCGTAGAAGAAATCGAGAGCCATGCGTCACTCTAACGCGTTCGCGCATGGCGCGCAGGCCCGCTCTTTCCCTTCGCGCGCCTGTCCGCTAGACCGCTCGCCATGAATTGTACGGGTCTTGTGATCGCGCTCGCGATCGGCGTGGTCGCCGGCGTGGTGTTCGGCCTGTGGCCGCAACTCGACATCGCGATCTCGCGGCTGTTCTTCAACGAGACGTATCGCGTCTTCCCGGTTCAATACAGTCTCGTCGCGCGCTACCTGCGCGACATGTTCATCTATGTCGTCGCGGCGCTCGCGGCGCCGGCATTCATTGCGCTTGCGCTCAAGCTGATCCTGCCGCGCCGCCGCATGCTCATCGCGGCGCGCGCCGCCGTGTTTCTGGTCGCGACGCTCGCGCTCGGGCCGGGGCTGGTGACGAACGTGATCCTGAAGGACAACTGGAGCAGGCCGCGTCCGCCGACCGTGACGGAGTTCTATGGTCCCGAGCAGTTCGTCCCCTGGTGGGACCCGCGCGGCACCTGCGACCGGAATTGCTCGTTCGTCGCAGGCGAAGGCGCGGGCGGATTCTGGACCATCGCGCCCGCTGCGCTCGCGCCGCCGTTGTGGCGGCCGATAGCTTACGCAACGGCACTGTTGTTCGGTTCGGCCGCCGGCTTGTTAAGACTTTCCGGCGGGGCGCATTTCTTCTCCGACGTGGTGTTCTCCGGCGTGTTCACGTTCCTCGTCATCTGGGCGGTGCACGGATTGATCTACCGCTGGCGCACGCGCCTGACCGACGAACAGATCGAGCGCGCGATCGGGCGTATCACTTTACCGCTTTACGACGCCGCCGCGCGGCTTGCGGCCCGCATCCGCGCCTGACGCGCGCGATTGCGAAAATTTTAATTTGTTTTGCGGAGACTTCTCATTGACCGCTTAGCGCAGCGCTGACGCTGCATGCGAATTGCGTCTTAACGCGTATAGCCGGGAAGGAAATCTCAACCGGCGATGTAGTTGAGTGCGGCCTGCGTCTTTGTTGTGAGCAGAACCACCCATGCCCAACAGCTTCCTCGAGGACATCCGCAACTGGTTTCGGCCATCGGAAGAAGTGGATTTGGGTGAGGACATCACGCTCGCACCTCCGCCCGATGCCGCAGTGGGATACCGTTCACCGATCGCCTTCGTGGTCGATGACGAGGACGGCATCTGCAAGCTGATCACCATGACGCTCGCCACGATGGGCGTCGAGGCGGAGAAATTCCACAGCGCGCCGGATGCGGTCGCGGCGCTGGAGCGGCGTCTGCCCGCCATCATCTTTCTCGACGTCGCGCTCGATCGCTCGGATGCGGTCGACGTCATTCGCGGCCTCGGCGAGCGCAGCTATGCCGGCATCGTGCAACTGATGAGCGGCAGCAACGTCGATCTGCTGGAGGACGTGCGGCGCGTCGGCGCGCGCCACGGGCTCAACATGCGGCCGCCGATGTCGAAGCCGTTCCGCACCGAGACGATCCGGCAGATCATCACGGCGGCGAACATCGCCCCGGCGCAGCGCAACGCGGCGCACCTCCCCGACAACAGCCATGTCACCGTCAACCTCGACGAGGCGATGGCCAATGGCTGGCTCGAGCTCTGGTATCAGCCCAAGGTCGACCTGCGGAAGAACCGGCTCGCCGGTGCCGAAGGGCTGGTCCGTTGCCGTCATCCGGTTCACGGCGTGCTTCCGCCCGCGGCCTTTCTGCCGGGCGCGACCGAACGCAGCCATTCGAGCCTGACCGAGCTGGTGATCGCGCGCGTGCTGACCGACTGGAACGAGATAGCCGAGACCGGCGTGCATCTGCACGCCGCGGTGAACACCTCGATCGGTGCGCTCGCCAATCTCCAGCTTCCCGCGCTGATCCGCGAGCATCGGCCGACCAACGTCAACTGGCCGGGCCTCATCCTCGAAGTGACCGAGAGCGAGGTGATCAAGGACGTGGCGCGTGATGCACGAGATCTCGACGCAGCTGCGCATCTACGGCATCACGTTCGCGATCGATGACTTCGGCGAGGGCTTTTCGTCGTTTGCGCGGCTGCGCGACTTGCCGTTCGCCGAACTCAAGCTCGACCGCAGCTTCGTGCATGGCAGCGGAGCCGACAGCCAGAACGCCGGCATCTGCGCGGCGATCATCAACCTCGCGCACCACTTCGGCGCCGTCGCGGTCGCGGAGGGCATCGAGACCGCCGCAGACCTGCAGGCCGTCCATCGCATGGGTTGCGACATGGGGCAGGGATATTTCCTCGCGCGACCGATGCCGAAGGAGAGTTTCATCAATCTGCTGCGCCAGCGTTCGCTGCAAAAGCAGGCTTCGTGAGCCGTCGCGTGACGCATCGTCACGCACAGAAGTGACGAGGCGGACTTGACGCTGCCGCTGCGAGGCGGCAATTCTGGAACAAGTGGGGATGGGTGGGCGTAACAAGCATCGTTGACCGGAGCGGATCAACCGATGAACGACCAGCCGACCGGACAAGCAGCGCCCGCGGCACCGCTCCGTCACGATCATGCGCAGCGTTCCGCCGCCGGCGCGCGCCCGCCGGTGATCCCGTCACACGAAGCGATTCTCAGCGGCATTTCCGACGCCGTCATCGTTCTCGATAACGACTGGCGGCTCGTCTATTCGAACCCGGCCGCCACGCGCATCTGGGGCCGCGATTTCTCCAAGCTGATCGGCCGGACGCTGCACGAATCGCTGCAGCTCGCGCCCGACAACCCGTTCATGCTCGCCTATTTCAAATCGAAGGAAAGCGGCGAACCGATCGCCTATGCGGGCTTTTCGGAGGTCTACGGCACCTCGATCGATGCGCGCGGCTATCCGCACCCCGACGGCTACACCATCCTGTTCAGCATCGGCGCCAAGGACCAGCCGAGCGGGCGCATCAACGAGCGCGAGCGCGAGCGCGAAGCGACCCGCTCGATCAACCAGCGCATCTTCGATACCTCGCTCGATCTCATCCTGGTGGTCGACCGGCGCGGCGATTTTCTGCGCGTCAGCCCGAGCTCGCGCGCGATCCTCGGCTATGCGCCCGACGAGATGATGGGCCGCAGCGCGAAGGACTTCGTCCACCCCGACGATCTCGAGGGCACGCGCGAGAACATGCGGCTCGCCCGCCGCGGATCGCTCAAGCGCAACTTCGAATGCCGTTACATGCACAAGGACGGCCGCCCGGTGCCGATCTCGTGGACCGGCATCTGGTCCGATCCCGACGGGCAATACTTCTTCATCGGCCGCGACATGACCGAGCGGATCACGCTGCAGAACCAGCTCCTGCAGGCGCAGAAGATGGAGGCGATCGGCCAGCTCACCGGCGGCGTCGCGCATGACTTCAACAATCTCCTCACCGTCATCATCGGGATGACCGAGCTTCTGTCGGACGCGGTCGGGATCGAACCCGCAACTGCGGCCGATCGTCGAGGCGGTGGATGAAGCCGCAACGCGCGGCGCGCAGCTCACGCAGCGCATGCTCGCCTTCGCGCGCAAGCAGCCGCTGCAGGCGCAGACGATCAACCTCAACGAGGTCGTCTCGCGCAGCGTCGTGATGCTCCAGCGCACGCTCGGCGAGGACATCGCGGTGAAGCCGATGTACGCGAACGATCTGTGGCCCGCGCTCGCCGACCCCTCGCAGGTCGAGGACGCGATCCTCAATCTCGCGGTCAATGCCCGCGACGCGATGCCGAGCGGCGGGCGGCTGATGATCGAGACAGCGAACGCGCATCTCGACGAGGACTATGCGGCGCACAACGTCGAGGTCGTCGCCGGCGACTATGTGTCGATCTCGGTCACGGACTCAGGCGTCGGCATGCCGCCCGACGTGGTGGAGCGCGTGTTCGAGCCGTTCTTCACCACCAAGGAGGTCGGGCGCGGAACCGGCCTCGGGCTGAGCATGGTCTACGGCTTCGTGAAGCAGTCGCGCGGCCACGTGAAGATCTACAGCGAGGTCGGGCACGGCACGCGCATCACGCTCTATCTGCCGCGCGCGATGCACGCCGGGCAGGAAGAGGCCGCCGGGCCGGCCCAAACCGCGCATCCGACCGGACGCGAGAAGATCCTCGTCGTCGAGGACAGCGAGACCGTGCGCAAGGTTGCGGTGAGCATGCTGCGCGGGCTTGGCTACGAGGTGCGCGAGGCCGAGGACGGCCCGAGCGCGCTCGCGATCCTGCAGCAGCCGGATCATTTCGACCTGCTGTTCACCGACCTCATCATGCCGAACGGGATGGACGGGCAGGAGTTGTTGCGCCGCGCGCGCGCGCTGCGCCCCGGCCTGAAGGCGCTGTTCACGTCGGGTTACTCGGAGCACTTCCTGGAAAGCCGCGGCAGCGGCGATTCCGGCGTGCCGCTGGTCAGCAAGCCCTATCGCACGCCGAAGCTCGCGCAGGCCGTGCGCGGCGTGCTCGATTCCAAATCGTAGGAAGCCTCAGGCCGCGACCTGTTCGCGCGAGGCCGGCGGCTTTGCGGCCGCCATCGGAACGGCGCGCGCTTTCGCCGAGTAGTGCGAGGCGTTCTGGTCGCCACGCAGCGCTTCGCGCGTGAAGTGGATCAGGTGATAGCCCATGAACGCTGCGCCGAGCAGGCCGTCGATCTGCCCGTGCTTGAGCGCGTGCTTCGCGGTGCGCCAGAACGGCTTCCTGAAATCCGAGCGGATGAGGATGTGGAGCAGCACGCGCCACGCCAGCACGGCGCCGCCGCGCAGGTTCGGCCAGGTGAGCTTGCCTTTCGCAGGCGTGACCTTGCGGTTCACGTAGGTCGCCTCGACCTGATGGCGGAAGCGTTCGAACAGCTTCTCGGGATCGTTGGCGTAGGCGATCGAGCGGCGCCACGTCGCGACGACGTCCTCGTGCGGCCGCAGGAACACGACGTTGCTCTCGCCGCCGTCATCCTCGCGCAGCCGCCCGTCGCGCTTGAGGCGATCCCACAGCGGCGTCTTCGGCAGCGCCTGCAGCAGGTTGATCGTCAGCATCGGGATGTTGGAGATGTCGATGAAGTCCTTCAGCCGCTGTTCGGTGTCGGGCGTCTCGGTGTCGAGGCCGAGGATGATCCCGGACGTGATCTCGATGCCGTAGTCGTTGAGCACCTTGATCGATTCCATCATCGGCACGGCGTTGTTGTGCCCCTTGCGGATCGCCGCCAGCGCATCGGCCTCCGGCGTCTCGATGCCGACGAACATGCCGACGAAGTTCGCCTCCTTCATCAGCTCGAGGATGTCTTTCTGCTTGGCGATGTTGAGCGTCGCCTCGCAGGCGAACATCACCGGGTAGTGGTTGCGCTTCTGCCACGCGACGAGGTGCGGCAGCATCTCTTTGGCGGCCTTGCGATTGCCGATGAAATTGTCATCCACGAAGTAGAGCGTCGCGGGCGGATTGGGCTGCGCGAAGATGAAGTCGAGCTCGGCGACGATCTGCTCCGGCGTCTTCATGCGCGGCTGGCGGCCGTAGAGGCCCGGGATGTCGCAGAACTCGCACGTATAGGGACAGCCGGAGGAGAACTGCACGGTGCCGAGCAGGTAGCGGCCGAACTGCAGGCTCTCATAGGCGGGGATCGGAAAGTCCGTGAGCGGCAGACGCTGCTTGGTGTTCATCACCACCTGGGCGGCCGGGCGCGCCACGCTCGCGTCGAGCGCGCGGACGATCGCGTCGGTCGCATCGCCCATCTCGCCGATGTGCAGGTAGTCGTAGTCCGGATACATCTCGGGCGAAGCCGAGACGGACGGACCGCCCAGCACCGTCACCTTGCCGGCCGCGTGCGCGCGGGCGCAAATGTCGTGGATCTGCTCGGCCTGGATATGCATGCCGGTCGCAAACACGATGTCGGCCCAGGCGAGATCGGCGTCGCTCGCGGGCTCGACGTTCTCGTCGACGAAGCGGACCTCCCAGCCTTCCGGCATGTAGGAGGCGATCAGCAGCAGCCCCTGCGGCGGCATGAACGCCGTCACCCGGTACATCAGCTTGTAGGCGTGCTGGAACGTCCCGAAAGAGGGCGTATAGGTCGGAAACACGCAAAGCACGCGGCGCTGGTTCGCGACGGGCACCTGACAGCGCATTTCCGGATTCTCCAGTCTTGGACGAGCCGGCGGATCATCTTACAAGCCCCGTGTTGATTCAATAGCTTACGCGCCACGTGTGAGTTCCGGCGCGCGGGGTGCTTGCAGCTAAACCATGCGGTCAATTTGTCTGTTGCGGTGCAGCGCGCCCCGCCTATATTGCGCGCAAATCAGATATGACCGGGTCCCGAGGCCAAGCCCGCGACCCTGAACGGAATCCCTTATGGCATTGAGGAACGTGGCGATCATCGCCCACGTCGACCATGGCAAGACGACCCTGGTCGACCGCCTGCTGCAGCAATCCGGCTCGTTCCGCGAGAATCAGCGGGTGGCCGAGCGCGCGATGGATTCCAACGATCTGGAGCGCGAGCGCGGCATCACGATCCTCGCCAAGGCGACCTCGATCCTGTGGGGCGAGACCCGCATCAACATCGTCGACACGCCGGGCCACGCGGATTTCGGCGGTGAGGTGGAGCGCATCCTCGGCATGGTCGACGGCGCGCTGGTGCTGGTGGATGCCGCCGAGGGGCCGCTGCCGCAAACCAAGTTCGTGGTCTCCAAGGCGCTCAAGCTTGGGCTGCGGCCGATCGTGGTGATCAACAAGGTCGATCGCCCCGATGCGCGTCCCAACGAAGTCGCCAGCGAAGTGTTCGACCTGTTCGCCGCGCTCGACGCGACCGAGGAACAGCTCGACTTTCCGCTGCTCTACGGCTCCGCCAAGCAGGGCTGGATGGCCGACAGCCCGGACGGTCCGAAGGACAAGGGCATGCAGCCGCTGTTCGAACTGGTGTTGCGTCACGTGCCGCCGCCGACCGTGGAGGAGGGCCCGTTCCGTCTGCTCGGCACGATCCTCGAAGCCAACCCCTATCTCGGCCGCGTCGTCACCGGCCGCATCTTCTCCGGCAGCGTGAAGCCGAACCAGGCCGCCAAGGTGCTCGACCGCGACGGCAAGCTGGTCGAGCAGGGCCGCGTCTCGAAGGTGCTGGCGTTCCGCGGACTGGAACGGCAGGCGCTCGACGAGGCGTTCGCGGGCGATATCGTGTCGATCGCGGGCTTTCCCGAGGCAACCGTCGCGCACACCATCTGCGCGCCCGAAGTCGAGGTGCCGCTGCCGGCGCAGCCGATCGATCCGCCGACGCTCGCGATGACGTTCCGCGTCAACGATTCGCCGCTCGCCGGCACCGAAGGCACCAAGGTGACCGGCCGCATGATCCGCGACCGGCTGCTGCGCGAGGCGGAAGGCAACGTTGCGCTGCGCGTGTCGCCGTCGGAGGAAAACGACGCGATGGAGGTCGCGGGACGCGGCGAATTGCAGCTCGGCATCCTGATCGAGACGATGCGGCGCGAGGGCTTCGAGCTCTCGGTGTCGCGCCCGAAGGTGCTGCTGCAGCGCGACGCCGGCGGCGACCTGCAGGAGCCGATCGAGGAGGTCGTGATCGACGTCGACGAGGAGCACTCCGGCGTCGTCGTGCAGAAGATGTCGGAACGCAAGGCGGATCTCGTCGAGATGCGCCCCTCCGGCGGCCATCGCACGCGGCTCGTGTTCTTCGCGCCGACGCGCGGGCCTGATCGGCTATCAGGGCGAAATGCTCACCGACACGCGCGGCACCGCGATCATGAACCGGCTGTTCCACGGCTATGCCGCCTTCAAGGGCGATGTCGCGGGACGCCGCAACGGCGTGCTGATTTCCAACGAGCAGGGCGATGCGGTCGCCTACGCGATGTGGAAGCTGGAAGACCGCGGCCCGATGATGATCGAGCCGGGCTGGAAGGTCTATCGCGGCATGATCGTCGGCGAGCATACGCGCGACAACGATCTCGAGATCAACGTGCTCAAGGGCAAGCAGCTCACCAACATCCGCACCACCTCGAAGGATGAGGCCGTGCGCCTCACCCCGCCGATCCGCATGTCGCTGGAAAAGGCGCTCGCCTATATCGGCGAGGACGAGCTGGTCGAGGTGACGCCGAAATCGATCCGGCTGCGCAAGAAGCTGCTCGATCCAAACGACCGCAAGCGCGCCGAGCGCGCGAAGGAAGCCGAAACGGTCTAGGCGCTGTGCCGGATTGGCACGGCTCGCGGCGTATTTCCCCCCTCCTGTCAAGAGTCCGCAGTGTCCGTGCGGCGCTGTGGTGCAGGGGGGCCACGCTCGCGAATTCGTTAACTGTCGGTTAACGAAACACTTGAAATCCCGCCGGGCTCTTTGTTCAATTCGACCATGAGCACCGTCGTCATCGAGATTCGCCGCGCCAAGCCCGCCGACGCGGATCTGGTCGCCGCGACGCACGATGCAGCGTGGCGGACGGCTTATCGTGGAATCATTCCAGGCCCCGAGCTTGAGAAGCTGATCAGCCGGCGCGGGCCGGGCTGGTGGGAGAACGCGATCACCAAAGGCAGCCGCGTTGCGCTGCTCGGTTTCGGCGATCGCATCGCGGGCTATGCCAACTACGGGCGCAACCGCGCGCGCAGCCTGTTCTACGACGGCGAGATCTACGAGCTTTACCTCTGCCCGGAATTCCAGGGCCTCGGCTTCGGGCGGCGGCTGTTCACGGCGGCGCGGCGCGACCTCGCGCAGAGCGGGCTGAAGAGCCTCGTGGTCTGGGCGCTCTCCGACAACGATCCCGCAGTGTCGTTCTACAAGGCGCTGGGCGGCCGCGCGATCGCGCGCTCGTCCGAACGCTTCGGGGCCAAGAGCCTCGATAAGGTCGCGTTCGGCTGGCAGAACTAGGCCGCGCGTGGCCCCGAAAAGTGGGCACCGGTTTTCGGATCAAGGTCACGCGTAGAAAAAGTTGCGCCTCTAGCCCGCGTACTCCGCCTTATCTTTTCCACACCTGAATGTCCGCGCCATCTCGTCGGCGATCTTGCGCGCGTGCGCGTTGGCGTCCGGCGCGCGGGCATCCACATAGCCGACATGGCACACGCCGCCGGGTCCGAGCCGCGTCACCACGAGCACGCGGCCGGTCGACTTGATCGGCCCGGTCGCCTTTTCCTGATCCTCGGCGGTGACGAGATTCCAGCGCAGGATGGTGGCGAACGGCCGCGTCTTGCCGTCGGCGCGCTTCTCGATGCGCCACTCGACCGTGCCCTCATAGACGCTGTTGAAGCCGGGAAACGTTTCCGACGACGCGATCTCGTCCTTCCAGTTGCCGTAGGTGACGTACATGCGCTGGTCGCCGGCGCTGAGCCGCACCGGCAGCCGCTCGTAGCCCGGGCAACGCCACGAGCCGTAGTCCTCGACCTCGGTACCTTTCGTGTGCTTGCACGTCTTCGCGTCGAACTTGGT
Source organism: uncultured Alphaproteobacteria bacterium (assembly GCA_963828625.1). GTDB lineage: Bacteria > Pseudomonadota > Alphaproteobacteria > Rhizobiales > Xanthobacteraceae > PALSA-894. The sequence goes on from CAWHEX010000002.1 coordinate 585,889, forward strand.
GTAGACGCTCTCGATGGTCTGGCTCGCCGCCGGCGCGACCATGACCGCAAGGGCGAGCACCGCGAATGCGAACGCTTTCATGCGGAACTCCCCCTTCACACCACGCCGATCCTGTTAGTCGGCCTGAGGCGGAACGAGGTTCACGCCACGCTGAAAAGCAAAAAATGGGTTCGTTCTGCCAAAGGTGATTTGTTTGTCTCAAGGAGGGTATCTCACTGAGACGCCTCGAGCGTCTCACGGCGTCTCGTCGAGTGTCTCACACGGAGTCTCAGACGAGTGTCTCAGGAGTCTCAGTCGTGTCTCAGGCCATCCCAAGGGGGTCTCATGGAGTACTCAGCTCGTGTCTCACGTTGGACTGCGCCGTTAAGAGCGGCGCTACGCGGCTCGGGTCATCTCGGCAAGAGGCGCTAGTTTCGGCGACTGAGAACGGCCTTGTTACTGTGGTGACTAGGGTGAGGCTGCGTGCGTTTAGGGCAATCAATCGGTCCAGAGTTCGGAACAACGCCATCGTTGGTGGTGGACACCCTACGGCGCCATCAAGAAACCTCTCGTTTACTAACCTACTGAGCCGGGATGCCGAAGACGCGAACCATAAAGCATAAGGGAAAGACGCGGAGTATCGCTGATTGGGCGCGGGAGCTGCGAATACCTGCGGGGACGATCTATGCACGGGTACGACGCGGAATGTCCCCGAAGCAGGCGTTGCAGCCGGGCCGGCATACTCGCGGCGCTCCGGCGATGTTGATCACCTACAAGGGCAAGACACGGCCTTTGATGCAGTGGGCGCGAATGATCGGTACCGGCCGGACAACACTTCGGCGGCGCATCAGGATGGGCTGGACCATCAAGCGCGCGTTGACCACGCCAGTAAGAAAAGTCAAACGTCCATTGCGAAGCGTTCGGTGAGACGCTCGCTTCCGCAATTTGGTGCCAGCGCCACCAGCTCAGCCGACATCCGATTACAAAAAGGGACCATTTCAGTTTCCAACAGAGACGGCGAAGGCGCCAGCGCCGCAGCCGAGAAAAGCACGGTGGCGCGGATCGCCCAGCGCGCTTCGCGGAGCGCGCAGGGTCGGAAAGATATCATGTGTTTCGTGGGGTCGTGGTCTCTCTCGAAGACGAACGATCCCATTGGGTATTCGGCGTGTTACAAGCATCAATGCGCCAGATTGTACTTGTCATCGCCCTTCTTGGTGCCTTCCCTCCGGCTCATGGCCAGGAGCTAAACGCCGACCGCCGGGAATGGGCGGAGAAGGTCTTGGCCGCGAAGCTAAGGGCTCAAGCGGCCGCAATGGCCGCGCAGCAAAGGCTCGCTCAAGATCAAGACGCATCGAAAGCGCAAAGCGAGGCAAAAATCCGAGCCTACGCAGCACGTCTACGGGCGAAGCGCTCCGAACAGAAAGCGCAATAAATCGCCCGAGCTGCTACCACTCGGCGACACGCGTGGCCTCTCATGCTTCCTCAGGTTTCGCCCCCCGAGCGGCCTCCTGACCCGCGGCAGCGCCTGACCGCGCTCGATATGCCGACATGAGCGTTGGCTGAGCGCACCAAGTTATTCCCATTCACGCGTTGCCAGGCGGACGGGATGCAACAGGTGGTACTCGCGCGCCGCTCTGGCGTTGGGGCGCGAGCGACGCGGGAGGCGATCTAAAGGACGGAGCCGAATATAGAGCTAGCTCTGCTGGGCCATTCGTCGGCGCGTCTCAGTTGCCGAAATGTTAGTCAGCGCGCTGTCGAGATCGATACGCTCGATCGCGTAGCCGACGTCGCGGCCGTAAAGAATGGATGTGATATTGGGAAGCTGGACGACAACAAAGCGCCCCTCCTGATCGCGCAGGCCGCTTTCGATCTGCGCGCGCACATATTCAAACTCGAACGGGTTCTTCTCGTCGGTCCCCTGCGTGTTGCGCACCGCAATACAGGCCTGCCCGACCCGTTTAATGCCTTCGACGATGAGCGCCTTGTGGCCATCGTGGAACGGCTGATAGCGGCCAACGAACAGCGCGGTCGGTTTCTTCTGATCGAACACTGGCCGCAACTTGCCGAACGCGGTCTCGGTCCAATATTCGGGCGAGCCTTCCGGCAGGACTCGAAGATGGAAGCGCTCTGGCGGCACGAACATCCGGTTGGTGTCGTCGAAGCGTCCTTCCTTGATGCGGTCGATCCAGATGACGAAGGCTTCGCCGCCGGCCATAAAGGCCGCGCGGGCGGCCGGAGTCGGACAGATGAAGTCCGCGATCGCATAACCGCCGACACGCACAACCTGATCGCATAGCCAGCCCATGCGCTGCGCGTGCTCGATGCGGTCTGCTTCCGAGAAGCCGAGATCCTTGTTGACGTGCGCGCGCACTTCGTCGGCGTTGAAGTGGACCGCATTGAGCCGTGGTGCGAGAATTTTCGACAGCGTCGTCTTGCCGGCGCCCGGAAGTCCCATCACGAGGATTTTGCGCAGCATCAGCCTTCCAGTTTCGATGCATCCACGAATCGAGTTTGTGACGCTCGATTCGCGAAGTATCCCGCAAAGAAAGCGTGACCCGCTACACGATGTGCCAGGCGCTCCCTGGATTGTTCAGCGCGCCGCCCGTCACCGCGACGTCGACACCGTTCATCAGCCAGATGCCCGGCGTGCCGTTGTCGTTCTGCCAGACGATGTCGGCCATGCCGTCGCCATTGGCGTCGGCGGCTTCCTTCACGTGCCAGCTCGCGCCCGGGTTGGAGAGCGCGGGCCCGGTTGCGAGCACGTCGACGCCGTTCATCAGCCATACCGCCGGCGTGCCGTCGGCGTTCTGCCACAGAATGTCGGCCATGCCGTCGCCGTTGAAGTCGCCCGCCGCCTCGACATGCCAGCTCGGTCCCGGATTGGAGAGCGCGCGGTCCCTTCGAGAGCACGTTGACGCCGTCCATCAGCCACACCGCCGGCGTTCCATCGTCATTCTGCCAGAGGATGTCGGCCTTGCCGTCGCCGTTGAAATCGGCAGCGGCTTTCGTCTTCCAGCTCGCTCCCGGATTGTCGAGGGCGCCGCCGGTCTGCTTCACGTTCACGCCATCCATCAGCCACACCGCGGCAGCGCCACTGTCGTTCTGCCACAGAATGTCGGCCTTGCCGTCACCGTCGAAGTCGCCGGCCTCCTTCGCCTTCCAGGCAGGATCGGAGTTCGGCAGCGCGCCGCCGGTCTGCTTCACGTTGACGCCATCCATCAGCCAGACGCCGACCGTCCCATTATCGTTCTGCCAGAGGATGTCGGCCTTGCCATCGCCGTCGAAGTCACCGGTGGCTTTCGACTTCCACGACGGACCCGGATTGGAAAGCGGACCGCCCATCGTCGTGACGTTGACACCATCGATCAGCCACACCGCCGGTGTGCCGTCGCTGTTCTGGAACAGGATGTCGGCATAGCCGTCGCCGTTGAAGTCGAACCGCGTGTCCTGGCCCTGCAACAGGAAATCGCCCCGGCGCAGATCCGTGCGCACGACATCGTTCAGCGTCAGCGTATCGCCGCCGCCGAAGTCGATGACCGTATTCGCACCTTGCTGGGTCGAAATCGCCAGCACGTCGGCGAGCGAACGGATGTTCGCGAACGCGCGCAAATCGACCTTGTCCTCAGCGCTGGCACCTTCGACGAAATCCATGAGGATGTCCGCGTCGTAGCCTGGCGCGAAGACGAATGTGTCGTTGCCGCCGCGGCCGGTGAGGCGGTCGTCGCCGCCACGGCCGTCGAGGCGGTTATTTGCGCTATTGCCGAGCAGCATGTCGTTGCCGCTGCCGCCGGTGGCGTTTTCGATCACCACGCCGTTGGCGATGGTAAAGCCGCCAAAGATGCCGTCCACGCCAGCCGTACCGGGGATCTGATCAACGAACGACACGACGCCGCCGCCGGTCGGCGAATAGTCCAGCGTCGCCGCGGTCAGGTCGATCGTGGCACGGCCGGTGCCGTCATAGATGATGATGTCGGTGCCGCCGGTATCCCAGATCGTCTGGTAATAGACGCCGGACTGCTGGACTGCTGGTATCGAATAGACCGTGTCGCCTGCGGCATTGGCGTGGACGCCGTAGCGCTGCTGGAGGACGGCGATGTCGAACGCCCCAAGCGTGCCCGACCAGCCGTTGCCGATACCGGCGATCGTGAAGGGCGAGGGACCGTCCGGGTGGAAGTCCCACGCATCGTTGAAGGACATGATCGTGAATACGCCCTGGTTGAGATTGTACAGGCCGTATGAGTTTGTCGGAGAAGTGACGCCGAGCATGACCTCGGAGCCGCCCTCGTTGGTGTGCGGAATTGCGAGACCGTGAGCTTGGGCGAAATAGCGCAGGAGCGTCGCATAGGCGAAGCCGCCTTTGTCCAGGCTCACTTGGTCGCCGGGAATATCCTGGGTCGAGACGCCTGGCTTGTCCCAGCCGCCGGAGTTGACATTGAAGATGCCAATTCCCTGCTGCGTGCCATAGGCCGGATCCTGCGGATTGAAATAAGCGCCGAAATTGCCCGTGCTCACGGTGTTCAGACGGAACTCCGCCTGGTTGACGTCGGTGGTCTCAAGATAGGTGATGCCGGTAATCTTGGAGATTTCGGCAAGCGCGCTCATCACCGCCGCTTTCTCCTTGTCGTTCCAGCCGAAGGTGGTGATGGCCTCGCCGAAGGTCTCGCCCGCGGTACCGAAATAGACGTAGGCGGTTGGCGTGCCGGCGACGGTGACGGTGTCGATATTGGCAGCGCTGTCCCAGTTGATCGCCTGGAGCGGATCCCTGTTGTGGTAGTCGATATCCTGCATGTCGGCGATATAGCCGCCGGTCTGGCCGGCATAGCCGGTGACGTCGAGATAATAGGTGCCGGTGGTTTGGACGAGGAAGCCGAAGCCCGAGCTGATGTCGCTCGGAAAGCTGTTGTCGTCGTTCTGGGCGACGAGGGTGCCAGCTGCGTTTCTCAGACGCAGGATCGTGTCGATCTCGCCGGCTGGAACGGCGGTGTAGTCGGTGGCGTAGTCGGCACCGGCGGCCAGGTTGAACGTGTAGAAATGTCCCGCTTCGAGCTGGACCTCGTAACGGTCGAGGTCGGCTCCGCCTGAAACAGTGGCCGTCTCGCGGAAGCCTAAGGTCGTGCCGGGGCTCATCACGACGGCGGTAGCGTTGGTGTCGCCGACGGCATCGACGCCCTGCACGCGCACGTCGACCGTCCACTGGCCGGTTCCCGGGTCGCTCGGATTGGACATGCTCGAGGCGCGGATCGTGTAGTTGCCGGTGGTCGTCGCGGTGACGGTCATCAACGAGTAGGTGCCGAGGCCGCCGTCGTCGTCGAAGTTCACGAGCGCCGCGCTGGGGTCGTAGACTTCGAGGAAACTGTTCTTGATCGGGGTGGCGCCGGTGCCGCGCAGCGAGATCAGATAGGTCTGGCCGGCGACCAGGAAAACCCTGATGTCGTCAGTGTCGCCGGTGAAATCGATATTGCCGGACAACGAACCGCCGACGGCAACGCTGATTGGGCCTTCGTCTGCCATTTTGATGCTCCCCGATGGGTCGTTTCAGTCCGAGCCCTGTCGGCTCATCGAGGCTTGCGCGCGTGTTCGCGCGAACGCTTTCGATAACCCAGGGTCAACCAAAGCTTAACGGGAGCACAAATGGAGAGTCCAGAATTATCGCAAACTCTCCAGTGATTTACCTCGCATTAGATGGAACTTTGCGGAGAATTTAAACTACGAGATGATGTGAATTTTAAATTACTACTTCAAATTTGCGCGCACGCGCTGGAAGCAGGCCTCTTCGAGATTTTCGGTCTTCGCTGCCGAGGAAATACGGAATGCGGGACCAAGGCCAAAGGCGGAGCCCTGTACGACTGCGACGCCTACATCGGGCGCGGTGCTGCCGTCGCACGACGGATAGAAGGCGCCCTCGGCCGCGGGCCACTACCGCTGAGTTTTTCCCACGCGGCGTTAAATTGCTCCTTCGATGGAGACGGCGCGTCGGATTTCGTCACTTAGGAATCCGATCATTGAAGGTCGCGCGATTTGGGGAAGCGCAACGACATCGTAGAGCTCGCGGACCACGCCCTCAATATGCAGCCAGTGGACGATCTCGCCGGTGGTCGTATCGATCACGCAGATCCCACAGCGGGGCTCGACCTTCTCGGTGGCGAGGCGTTCCTGCAGCGGTAATCCCGCAAAGGTCTTGTCCTCGCGAGGCGCCGATAGACCCACGACTGCAAACTTCCCGATGAACGTTAGGCCCCGCAGATATCCAGGGCAAAATGCGATCGGTTCAAAGCGCTTTGCGCTTAGATCGATCTTGCCGAACTCGCCAGTCCCTGAATTGAGCAAAAAAAGCGACCCGTCGTGCCAGCGCGGCGAATGCGGCATCGACAGACCGCTGCAAACGACCTCGTCTGTCTGGATGTCGACCACGACTCCACCGGCCCGCCGATTGTCGCGCCATCCCTCGGCAACGTCAGTCTCGCCGACTGCGGTGACAAATGCTGGCTCGCCGTCGCGAAGCGCTAGACCGTTGAGGTGGCAACGGTCTTCGGCGGCAAGTCGCGAGACAAATGGGGGCCGCCACAACGGCCGGAAGCTATGCGTTGGGCTTGTGGCGCACAGGCAAGAGAACAGAGTATTCAGAAACACGATCTCGCCGCGCGCATTGAACGCGACGTCGTGAACATCGAGATCCGCCGTGTAGTAGGCGAGCTGCGGAACATACACGGCGTCATAGCCGTCCGGTCTAGCGCCATCCTGGGCGGCATCGACAAAGACGGTGATCTGAACCTTCGACGCAACGGCAAGCCTGCGCCCATCGAAGGCCATGCCCATCGGCTGCGGAACCGCACGCCCAGAGATGGACAGTCGTTTCGTTTCGGGATCGCTGCCGATGAGGATCACTTTGCCGCTTTGATAAGTCGACAACGCAAGACTTGCGCGTGTCTCCGCCAGCCACTGCGCAAAATGGCGCGAGGCCGTCATTGAAAATTGCGCATCGGCTTTTTCGGCAGCTGGCGCCCGGTTGCCCGGCTTGGCGCTACGCGTGTTCGAGTCCATTTCGTCCGTTTGCTCCCTTGCACTCAGAAAAATGCGAATTGGTTCAATTGACATCGCAACAGAAGCAATTTTCGCGCTATTCCGCATGATTTTGTACCCCGGTAGGCTAGCGGGCAACCGTTCGCGTCCGACGTCGGACGCGGCAAGTTCCAGGTGGTGTTGGCTGGCAAAGCACTCGCGCCATCGCGCGTAGTACCCCCTTCGCGCCAAACGCGGCCTGCGTCGCCTAGTGTTTTCTGCGTTAATGCTGCCCGCCCGCCGACTTACTTTGTGCTTGCAGATGCCGAGCGCGCGCGACCAGACTAACGACTGGTCGCGCGGAGTTGTCAAATCCCACCGATATCTTTCAACCTACTGCGAGCAATGAAACGGATAATTCAAAAGCGCTCGGTTGTTCTGAACGGCCGAACAACGAGTGTTAGTTTGGAGGACCAATTTTGGTCGGCGATCAAAGAGATCGCAGCAGCCGAGCGCCAAGCCTTGCAAGGCCTCATCGAGCGGATCAATGCCGAACGTGACGATGCGAACCTTTCCTCCGCGATCAGGCTGTACGTACTAAGGCATTACCGCGAGCGTGCTGCGGTCGCCAGCGCGTTGCGGCTATCTCCCCCGCCCTAGCGCTGCTGCATTGAAGCCGACCAGAGCTAGTAGCGCGCGACCACAGGGCCGGGGTCGAACCGGCAGTTCAGCCGCGACGTCGCCTCGTCGGTCTGCAGCCGCGTGCTGATGGTCTGCGCGAAGATGCCGAGCGATTGCACTCCTGCGGGGTCGGTGTTCGCAACGATGACGGATTTGCTGCCGAAAGAAGCGTAGCGGTACCGAGTGCCGATGAGGCCTTGAACGTTTGGAGGGCCGCGCGCGCAATCGCTGGATGCGGCGCGCTCCGCGTTCGGGCCATCGGAATCTTGCCCTGTGCGCAGGCAGGGATGAATCGCATAGGGGCGCTGCTAGAGCGTGCCTATGCTTGCGGATATCCGTATGAAAAAGATTGCCTTAGCCGCGGCGCTGGTAGTTGCCAGTTTCGCGATCGCGTCCGCTCAGGGCTCCGGTGGCGGCTCGGGTGCCGGCGGCGCAGCCGCCACCCCGCCGACCCAGACCGGAACGTCGAGCGGCGCCATGAAGCGTCCCGATGATCCGGCTGCAAAGCCGATGAAGGGTAAGAAGAAGGTGACGATGAAGAAGAAGAAAAACAGGAAGATGTAATCCACTTCGACCGAAGAGCGCCGCCCGCAAGGGCGGCGTTTTTCATTTCACTGAATATCAGAGCGGGCAGTCGCGGGTCACGTTATCGAGCGACGCATCCGTTTCTCTTTGCTCTTTCAATCTAGTCAGCTCGTCCTGCATCTCTCCGAGCAATCCGTGCGCCTCGCCGGCAATGCGCGTTTGGCCGACAGCGTCTAACTTTGCGGCGACCCCGCGCTGCCGTTCGACCAGCATTTCCTGATCCGCGATTTGCTTTGAGGCCTCATCTCCCGCGGCTGACATGGCACCCTCCTGTTCCACGCCCATATTGCCCGAAAAACGCGGTATGGAACGCTGGGTTCCATGGCCGCACATTAAATTGCAAGGGATTGATATCTCATATTTATTTCGGACGCTGCATGTGAGCGTGGTACAATGGAGTCATACTTTCGTTTTATGGCACTCGAAACAGCGCCCGCTTCAGCGCTCGCCACAGGCTCGTCAGATCCAAGCGCCTATACGGACGCGGCTCCTATCGGAACGTTCGCCTTGGCCGTATGTTGGTCCTCATCACAGGCAGCGAGTTTTCGCAGGCGCCCGTGGCTGAGAGACACATAGTGCTCCCGCCTTCCAAGGACGGGACGCCATGTCGAAATTCAAACGCCAGCCCGAACAGCAGCAGCAACAATCGCTCGCGAGTTACCAGTGTCCCGGCTGCAAGCAGCCGATGCGGCTCGTCGGGCGTGAGAGCGTGCCGGGAAATCCCGCAGCAGAGCTGCTCACCTTTCAGTGCGCCTGCGGCCAAGTAGCGACAGCAACAAGCGGTAATTGACCCGGCAACCTCGGGGTTCTGGACACGAGTTCCATATTCGGGAACTCTAGCGGGCGGGGCGACCCTGTGACCGGGAGCCGGGTCATGCCAATACGATCCTATCTTGGAACGACGCAGTCTTTGATGACGGGGCGGTCGCCGCAATGAGCCGCGCTCTCGAGAAGGCGTGCGCGGAGCTGAAGGTCTTCGCCGCTGACCTGGCCGGGCGGCAGATTATCGCCGCGCGCATCATCGACCTGGCGCGCTCCGGCGTCCTTGACGCCGACGCGCTCGCGAAGCGCGTCATCGACGAAGGCAGGCTCTCCCTCTGACGCGCGAAAGGCCCGCCACCCTGTCCGGGACGGACCTTCCGCTTCGACGGCAACTACGGAGCGCCAACAGGTAAGCGCAGAAGCAGTCACCGGCGATTGTCTTTAAAATGCGGAACGAACATTGCCGTTCCTGCGTCTCCGTATCGAACGGTCATTTTTTTCGCCGAGCAGCGTCAATGCCACGGGACAAAAAAGGATTGCTGATCCGAAAGACCGTCTCGGAACGGTTCCGCATCTTCGTGGCCCTGCTGCTTCAACAGTTCCAGACGCCGCCGGCAGAATTGCTCAAGCGTGCCGAAGAGAAAGCCGCAGAGCGGCCTGCGCCATTACGAGAATAAGCGCAGCCTCAGTCAGTCAGTTCGCCGCTTGAACGTGACCTGAAACGAGAAAGGCCCGCCACTGCAAGGACGGGCCTTTCATCGAGGCGACTGCGGAGGCTAACGCGGGAGAAGGGCAGAAGCAGCCACCGTCAATTGGTGTCGCGCGCTCTTTCGTATTCGCTGCACCACATATCCATCAGCGCGAACGGCAGCGTCGCCCAGAACAGAAACGGCATTGGACAACTCCTCTATCAGGCGCGCGCTTTGCGCGTTGCGATCACGACGACGGCGCACAGCATCACAATGCGCAGCAAGAAGGACATCATTGGCTCCATCGTCTCGCCATAAGAACGCTGATGCCTGATTTGAAGTTCCGTGTTGTGCGACGCGGGAGGTCGCTACATTTCTGATCGCATGAGGCTCAGCTGCGATCTTCTGCCGAATTATCCGCGACCGGCCGAGCGAAGCGTTCGCAAAGATTCGTGACAACGCTTTCAGCGCTGACGTTTCAGCGATCGGCTGAAGTCAGCTTGGCCCTCAAAAATCTGAACGATCAGGTTCGCCTTGCCGCGGCATGCGTAGCAGCTCGATCGGATCGCGCAGTCCTTGCGAGCGCAGATGGCCTCAAGGACTTCGTCGTAGTCCGGGCGCGCGGCGTAGGCGCGTATCGCTCGCGCCCACAGGTTCGCGGTTTCCGGGGTGACCTGTACGCGAGTTTTTGTACCCTTGGCGGCGAGGGCTTCCAGACGTTGCGCGAGCGCTTCCATTTCCTCCGGCGAGTAGTAGCGCGTCGGGCTGGTGCCGGCGCTCTCTGCCGGTTCATTGAAACGCACTCGTGGGCTGCCCGGCGTGGGGCGCACATGGCGGAGCGCGCGCAGCAAGCCCGCGACGGTCATGACGGATAACGTAGAGCCGAGGTTGCTCTTTTCCTTCGGCGGTGGGCGCTTCGGCATGAACCGAACGGTAGGCGCGGACTCGGTGCGCGGACAAGCCGCTAGACTTTGGGGCGCGGCGGAGATGCTAGACTAGGCCATGCCGCTTACCGGGACGCCGAGCACGCCGACATACGACGAAGCCCGCCGCATGATCGGTGTTTGGATGCGCGAGCCCGGCACGATCGGGCCGGTGAACGCCGTGCGCGTGTTCATCACGATCGAAGCGGTGTGGACGCTCGATCCTTCGGCGTTGCGCGATGTCAACGCGGCGCTCGAAACCTTCGACGCTCACCGTGCCAAGGTGGAGCTTGCCGCCAGCCGCATGTTCGATGACCCGACGGGACGCGGTTTCGCCGAGGGCGAACTGTACGAAGGGCGGCCGGTGATCGTGGTGACGACGTATGAGCTGTCGGGGCTGCCAAGCGACAAGCCGCTCCCTGGTCGTCCTAAGGACGCGCCGAAAAATTCGTGAGTTCCGCGAGCGCTGCGCGCGCCTGATCGCGCTTCGTCTCATCCAGGATCGACGTGATCCCGATGTCGCCGAACTTTCCCAATTCGATCACACGCACACGCGCGCCTTCCGCGATGCCGACCACCGTGCCGCCGGCGCCGCGGCCGGCAAAAGCGCGTTTCGTCGTGGCGTAGAGTTCAGGGAGGGACGATGGCGGCAGATCAGCCAGCGCCGCTTCAAGGAACGTGCGCAGGCTCGCTGGGGTCTTGGAGTCAGAGAGATAGTCGTGCGGTTTCATTGGCCAACTCGGTTTACCGCGCTGTGTTGCGCAACCGATAAGTTGGGCAACGTGGGGAACTTTCAAGGTATGTGCGCCGTGACAGCGAACGGGGCTGCACGTAGTGTACCTAAGGTCGCGGGACAGATTAGGTGTCAAGTGTCAGTTCTTGTTCGCAACAATGTTCATGTCACCGGCACCGGCCCGACAGCAATGTTGTTCGCCCACGGGTTTGGCTGCGACCAGAATATGTGGCGACACGTAGCGCCAGCCTTCGAGGATCGATTCCAGACAATCCTTTTCGACCACGTCGGCGCGGGCGGCTCGGATTTGAAGGCTTACGATCCCGGAAAATACTCCAGCCTTGCGGGTTATGCCGATGACGTCATCGAAATCGGCAACGAACTTGGTCTGAAGGACGCCGTCTTCGTCGGGCATTCCGTCAGCGCGATGATCGGCCTCCTCGCGTCGTTGAAGGCGCCGGGCATGTTCAAGAGCCTTGTCATGGTCGGGCCGTCACCCCGCTACATTGACGATGAAGGCTATGTCGGCGGCTTCAAGGAGCGACAGATCACCGAGCTGCTGGACTTCCTCGCCGACAATCATATGGGTTGGTCCACCGCGATGGCGCCTGTAATCATGGGCAATGCCGACCGGCCGGAACTAGGCGAAGAACTCACTAACAGCTTCTGCCGCACCGACCCCGACATCGCGAAGGAGTTCGCGCGCGTCACATTCAATTCCGACAATCGCGCCGATTTGGCCAAGGTCACAATCCCGACGCTCATCCTGCAATGCAGTGAGGATGTTATCGCCCCGCTCGCGGTCGGCGAGTACGTGCACAAGCAAATCCCAAACAGCAAACTTGTTATCCTGAAAGCAACGGGCCATTGCCCGAACCTCAGCGCGCCTGAGGAAGTCATTACGGCGATGCGCGGCTTTGTCTGAACCCGACCATATCGAAGAGGATCTTGAAGACCTCTACGAGAACGCGCCCTGTGGCTACCTCTCGCTGCGGCCAGATGGACGCATTGTCAAAGCCAACCGCACCTTTTGCCGCTGGACCGGCTACGCGCCGACCGACCTGACCGGCAAGCGGCTGCACGACTTCCTTAACATCGCAGGCCGCATCTTTTACGAAACGCACTTCGCGCCGCTGCTGCGCATGCAAGGGTTCTTCAATGAGGTCGCGCTCGATCTCATCCGGAAGGACGGCGAGCCTTTTCCGGTGCTCGTAAATGCGGCAGAGCGAAACGACGCCGGCGGAAAGCCGCTGTTCATCCGACTGACGGTGTTCAACGCAACGGACCGGCGCCGGTATGAGCGTGATCTTCTTAAAGCGCGCGACGAACTCAAGGCGCTGGCTGCTGGGCTTGAAAAGCGCGTCGCGGACGTCGTGGCGGACCAATTGCGAACTGACACCGCGCTTACGTCACAGCGCGCGGAGGCTGAGCTTCGCGAACAGTTCATCGCAGTGCTGGGGCACGACCTGCGCAATCCTCTCGCCTCGATCATGGCCGGGACGAGGCTGATCCAGAAGTCAAAGCTGGACGAACGGGGAGAGACGATCCTCATGATGATGCAGAAGAGCGTCATGCGGATGGCCGGCCTGATAGACAATGTGCTTGATTTCGCGCGTGGCCGGCTGGGCGGTGGAATCATGCTGACGCCGTCATCCCAACCGCTCGAGCCCGCGCTGCAGCAGGTAGTCGACGAGTTGCAGAGCACCCATCCGGAATCGATCATCAAGACGAACTTCGCTTTGACCAAGCCCGTGACGGCCGATCCGGTACGCATCGGGCAGCTGTTCTCCAACCTGCTGGGCAATGCGTTGACCTACGGGGCACCGGGCGAGCCTGTGACCGTAAGCGCAAAAACTGAAGATCAGTTCGAGCTTGCCGTTTGCAACACCGGCAATCCAATTTCTGAGGCCGCGATGCAGCGGCTGTTCTATCCATTCTCGCGCGGCGAGGTGCGGCCGAGCCAGCAGGGCTTGGGTCTTGGTCTCTATATCGCGTCAGAGATCGCCAAGGCACACGGCGGCTCAATCGCTGTGACTTCGACGCCGGAGCTTACGTGTTTTACTTTACGGATACCGCTGCAGCGATGAATCCCTTGCTTGCTTTGGCAGTCGACGTGAATTGGTTGCTTCTGCAGCTGGTCTTAGTCCATTCGACTCACCAGCCTTCGCCTTGTCAGCCTTTGTCCACTGCTCGCTACCTGCTCGGCCCGGCCGCTCACAAAGTTGATCGCTGCAATGGCGCCAAAGGATCGGGACGATCTGCGGGCAGTGCTTCGATCAGAGCTGCAACAGTTGCCCGGCGGCGGCGTGAAATATTTCGCATGCGCGAACGCAATCAAGGCGCGTCGATTCGTCTAGCATGAGATACCCTCGACTTCAGCTTCTTGCCCAACGCGGGAACATTGGGGTCGCATCCACAGGCCGCCGAAAGTTGGATTTCAGTCGTGCTCCCTAGGCGGGAGCTACGCTGCACTGATTCCGCTGTATTGTCAGTGTCGCAGTTGGACCCCGGTCGCACTCGCCCGAGCAAGATTCTTGCTACAAATTCAGAGAACGTTGGATCCCAGTCGCACTCCCTCCGCCAGTCACCTATCGCCCGACATTCTCCGGTGCCGCAGGCGGTGCCAATGCCCGCCATCGGCGAGCATTTTCTCACAAACCTGTTGACTGACTAGCGCACCAGAGAGCCGCAGGTCTGCTCTCTGGGGGCTTTTTCTCCAAACCTCATGACTCCGGCGATTTAGTACGGATTTCGTAGCCGTTTGAAAATTCGGAGTGTCTTGCAGTCGCACGGGATGACTGTTGGAAGGGTCACGCGGAGGACTAAGTCATAAGCTTCAAGCTGGGAGCCTCAGCGATCTTGCCAGCCGGCGAGGTGCTGCTGGAAAGCGGGCTGCGTCGATTTCTCATCGAAGCGATCGCAAACCATCATCAAACAAATTTCACCCGGCTACATCAGCATTGCGGTGAAGGAGCGAGCCCGATCGACGGACTGCGGGTTGTTTGTCTGCAGGCCTGTCGGCAGGGCCAACTGGGAGATAGTTGAGGCGCTCCCTCAAGTTGCGATCATCCACCGGCAGTTGCATCCCGCGCTCGATAGAACCAAACTGGTTCAGGGACAATCTGCGAGAGGGCGGACGGTGATCAGTCGCGGTTCGGAATGGCATCGATGGGAGCCGCATATCCATGCACCCGGCACTATCCTCAACAACCAGTTCGGCGCTACCGACCCTTGGGTGGCTTATCTCAAGGCCCTAGAAGGCCTAACGCCAAAGATCGAGGCGATCGCCGTCACCGACTACTATGTCACAGATACCTACGAAGAATTTCTCAAATACAAAACTGTTGGCCGACTCCCCGACGTCAAACTGCTCTTCCCGAATATCGAGGTTCGACTTGATGTTGCTGCGAAGTCGGGCTTCGTGAACGTTCACCTCCTCGTGAGTCCGGAAGATTCCAATCACCTAGCCGAGTTGAAGCGCATCCTGACCCGCCTCCAGTTTCACGCCCACGGAGATCGCTTCGACTGCACGCGCGACGAGCTGATCAGATTGGGAAAGCGTGCTGATCCGTCTATTACCGATGACGGTGCCGCGCTGGCGCATGGAGCGACGCAGTTCAAAGTCAACTTCGACCAGGCGCGTCATGCTGGCAGTAGTATGAGTGCCACGCAATGGGAGGAATTCCTCCTGATTTATAAGGGTAACGTTGATCAGAGTCTGACCGGGTATATCGGATGGGCGGATCAGGAGGTCGCAAAACTTAACGGCCTGCCGCTGCCGGCGGGAGACCCGGGCGTTCCACTCATCGCGGACAATGCTGATATCGCGGCTCTTCCCCTTGCGCCAATCGCAGCGGAAATGGCGCGGCTTGAAACAGTATTCAGCGCTGACAAGCTGGTTCGCGATCAATATTCGGCGCTGACCCGGCGTATCGCACAGGAAATTTCAGCCCTACAGACTCTTGAAAAGCGACTAATTGACGTGCAGGGCGCTGCGGATCGTCGAAAAGCTCTCCAGTCCGAGCGCGATGGCACCTACGGGCGGGTCTTTGACGCGATCATCGGCGAACAGGACGAACTCGCTGCACTCTATGCATCATTGATGGCGCGTTTCGCGGCGTCATCGGGAACGCTCAAGAAGCTCGCTTTCTCTGTTCGACGGATCGCCAATGTCGAAGAATGGGGCTCCTTCGCCGAGGAGAAACTGCTTGACCGTCGCAAAGCCGGGCCATTCTACGGCCGGCGTTCACTGATCGCGGCCGCCACGCAGGCGCTCAAGCCAGCTTGGGAGTCCGGATCGGCGGCTCAAGTTAAAGCAGCAATGGCTGCCTTCATGGCGACGTATCTCAAGGATCTACTTTCGCACGCTCCATTTGCCGCCAACCAACAGGCTGAATTTCGCGCTTGGTCTAAGCAGTTCGCACATTGGCTCTATGGCACCGATCACATCACGGTCCGCTACGAGATTTCCTATGACGGTGTGGACATCCGGAAGCTCTCCCCCGGCACGCGGGGCATCGTACTTTTGCTGCTCTACCTCGCTCTCGATGATACGGACGACCGGCCGCTGATCATCGACCAACCAGAGGAAAACCTTGACCCAAAGTCCGTCTTTGACGAGCTGGCGGCGCTCTTCATCGCGGCAAAGGCCAAGCGCCAAGTCATCATCGTTACGCATAACGCCAATCTCGTTATCAACACGGATGCCGATCAAATCATCGTAGCTGAAGCAGGCCCGCATCCGGCCGGTGGTCTTCCGCCGATCAATTATGTAGCGGGCGGTTTAGAAAATGCCGCAATTCGCAAGGCCGTCTGCGACATTCTGGAGGGCGGTGAGGCTGCGTTCCGCGAGCGAGCGCGACGGCTACGCGTCCACCTCGATCGGTGACAGTGACGGAGATGATGGCGAACAATTCTGCGTGGCTTAGGCGATTAAAAAGACTGGCCGAACAGAAGCGGTTGGTCCTGATCCGCTTTGACCAAGACGAATGGCAGAGCCTTAACGATTCTCGCCGCGGCGTCCACGAATTCACGATAGCGCGCGCACACGACCTGTTCGAAGGTTTGGGAACGCCTGCGCCATGCATTGTCGTCGGGGTCGATGCCTGGGACGAATTCGGTGAGAAGACAGCGTCAAAATCATTGCACTTCGGCATGATCAGCTCGCGCAGCGCTGTTACCACACTGGGAATCGCGAATCAAGATTCGTCGCTGCATGCGCATTCAGCCGGATTCCGAAACCGGCCTAAGCAAGCTAGTTACTGCCAAGTCTCACGCGACGAACCTCGCACACCGACTGCGGTCAAAGTCTTCCGTCGTTGAGCTATCACCGAAGCTTGGAAGCCATCTGATTGAGTGCCTCGCATCGATATCGAACAATCACGGCGCGATGCGTGCGGTTTCAGAGGTGCTGTCATCACCGAAGCAGTATCGAAATGCTGCCGCACTACAGCAGGACGCGATCCACACAGCGCTTCGAGCCTTTGGCTTATCCCCCGACGATCAGGCCGAGTCATTAGAGCTCGTTGAGGGGCGCGAAACCGCGCTCGGCAGGATCAGCATTATGGAAGACTCAGCGATCGAGCACGATGCGAGGCGTGTGCCTGGCTATGATCTAATCGAAAGCCACCTTACTGGGCGCGCGGTATTTATCAAGAACGATGAGCGCCTCGAAATCTATACCGCCAACCGGCGCGACCTCGAGCATGTGTTCGGAGTAGATCTCATCTATCTGAATGCCACTCGTCAGAACGTCGTCATGCTCCAATACAAGATGCTGGAGCCCGTATCGGACGAAGGCGATACCGATTGGATATACCGGCCCGATAAGAAACTCGATGTCGAGATACGGCGTATGCGCAAGTTCGCAGTAACTCATCCACCGCGTCCACACGAGTATCGGCTCAACCCGACCGTATTTTATCTCAAGTTCGTTAAGCGAGACGGCGCGATCCGGGGCGGTGGCATCATCACGCCGATTGACCATTTCGAGCAACTTCGGATCGATCCTGCCTGCAAAGGACCGAGGGGTGGATTGCGGATAAGTTACGACGGGCTCGCCGGCCGCTACATGCGACAAGGCGCGTTTCTCGATTTGCTCCGGTCCGGCTATATCGGGGCGCATGCCGAAACCACGCAGCACCTGAAGACGCTGGTCGACGCTGTTTTGTCTAAAAATCGAGCCATCGTCGCGGCCATCCACAGCGGTTCGTCTTCAGGAGATGGAGTCGCCCAGGACGATGATGAGTGAAGCGCGATCCGCTATAGCCACCACCGCTTAAGCGACCCTGCCTCACAAGCTGCACATACAGATCGTCGATCGTTGCTCTTCCCACGCGATTGGCAACCGACGCATCAGCGCTGCCAACGTCACGCGTGGCTTCCTGTTCAACTCGGCGCGCACCGGCAACGTCACCGCGCAGATCTTCTGGCTGAAGACCCGCGCTCGCT
Organism: uncultured Alphaproteobacteria bacterium; assembly: GCA_963828625.1. Classification (GTDB taxonomy): domain Bacteria; phylum Pseudomonadota; class Alphaproteobacteria; order Rhizobiales; family Xanthobacteraceae; genus PALSA-894. The sequence goes on from CAWHEX010000002.1 coordinate 603,690, forward strand.
GGCGCGAAACCCCGACCGAGCTGAAGCACTCGGGGTCGATCGGCGGCAGGAAGGACCTCTGCGAATATACCGACGAGGAACTGATGGCGATGATCCGCGAGGGCGCGGCCGAACTCGGCCTGGTGCCGATGAAGACAATCACGCCGGACGACGGTCATCCGGCACCCGCCATGACCACACCTCGGCTGGCGTCTCCGGTCCGCTGATTTTTGATGGAACATGGCGCCGCAGGCAACTGCATTCGGGGCTGCGCGTTCACATCGACCGAACGTCGTCGCAGTGCAAACGCTTGGAAGCCTCAATGGCGCGGAAGCCTGTCAGCATCGAAATTGCTGAGGAGCCCGATGGCGGCAGAACCATCGTCCGGACGTTCTCCGATGGCAGCCAGGAGCGGGCGCCAATAGATCTGACGAAGAAACCAACACGAAGTCCTCGGATGCGTCGACAACGCATCAAGTCCGAAAGAATGGACAAAACACGCAGGAAGCAGATTTGAGCACAAGGCGAGACAAACCACTGCCGCCGCGCGACATTGCCGCAGAAATTATCCGACGCGTGAACGGTACGGCGGACCGACCCCCATATGTGATCCGGCTCAGCAAGCCCCCTACCCCTTCCGAGCGCCTGCAGCTGCTCGCGGTGCGCCTGCAGCGCACGCCGATCGTCATCATGCCGCACAAGTGCAGCACGGATGAGTGGATGGAGCGCTACGGCCGGCTCCGGGACTCGTAACGGCCCTCAGGCCGCGCACAGCCGCGCACACGGCGCAGCAGCTGAACTTTCCGGTATTGGACACCACACACGCGCTAAAACGCACCGTCGCCCGCGTAGATTCGATCGTGGGCATTTTTCGCTAAAGTACGCGCGCTGGCTTCGGTCGATGTCGCTGTGCAACAATGAAAACAGCAATGACATTGCTCAGATAGAGCGATTCATACAAAGGGCAAACGGTGGTATGCCCTTTGTATGGACCGCGCTGTTGCCTACCTTCGTGTCTCTACTCGGCAACAGCAGCGCTCTGGACTTGGGATCGAGGCGCAACGCGCGACGATCGCCCGCTTCGCCGAAGCCGAGAACATCACCATCATCGCCGAGTACGTCGAGGCTGAAACCGGAAAGGGCGCGGACGCGCTCGACAGGCGGCCTCAGCTCGCCGCCGCGCTAGTGGCCGCCAAGACTGCGAAATGCTGCGTCCTGGTCTCGAAACTGGATCGCCTATCCCGCGACGTCGCCTTCGTCGCTGGCCTGATGGCCCAGCGCGTGCCCTTCATCGTGGCCGAACTGGGCCGTGATGCCGATCCGTTCATGCTGCACCTCTATGCCGCGTTGGCCGAGAAAGAGCGCCGGCTGATCTCTGAGCGCACTAAGGCCGCCCTAGCGATCAGGAAGGCGAACGGGAGCAAGCTCGGCAATCCAACCAATATCCGGGCGGCTGGTGATCTAGGGCGCGCAACGGCGGCGGCCTTGGCCGACGATCATGCGCGCAGCCTCTTGCCGTTGCTCCGATGCGTCAGAAGAGAGGGCGCCATAACACTCGCCGCAATCACGACCGCTTTCAACGAGCGGAAGATTCCGACCCTGCGTAGCGCGCAGTGGCACGTCTCCACGGTCGCCAATCTTCTAGCCCGTACGCAGAAGCTCGAAGCAATGCGGCACCCAGCCCTTTATTAGACGGGAAATATTCGAGCGCCGCCTTGGAGACGCCCGTCGTTCGGTCATCCGCGTGATCGCGCAGTCTCCGTCGCGCCGGTCGACGACGTCACCACTTACAACCTCACGGTCCTCACGCCTCTCGCGGCGAACGACGTGATCGGCGTGCGCGTCCACTTCGCGACTCTTCGCGCCGCTCATGGAGATCTGCTTCTTTCGGACAATGCGGGGGGACTAGGCGGCTGAGCGCTCTGTGCGTTCACGTTGACTTAGCCCCCGGCGAGTTCGGTAAGCGGTGCGCCGGTCGACGTTACACCCATCGGCCTACCAGCGGCCTCCTCTTTTGACCAACCTGGCGACGATCAAGAGGATCACGGCGCCCACCGTGGCAGCGATTATCTGAGCAATGATGCCCGCACCGAGATGAATTCCGAGTGCGGGGAATAAAAGGCCGGCGAGCAGAGCACCCACAATTCCGATCACGATATCGCCGATCAGCCCGAAGCCGGTCCCCTGCACAATCAAGCCCGCGAGCCAACCGGCGACCGCGCCGATCAGCAGAATGATAATTAGGCCTTCAGCTGTGAGACGCATTCTACGGCTCTCCCGATGTTGATGTGTAAGCTGTAGTTCAGAACCGGCCCGGCTAAAGCTGGCCGCAAATTGAACGATGAGGGCGCGCACGCCGATGCGCACTCCGCCCGATATCATCGGTCAATATGCGGCCTGCGTTAGTCGCAACGCCGAATGCGGCGCACACTGCCGTCGTCGCGCTCGACGGTGACAGTCCGGCAATTGCTGCTTGGCCCCACATAGACACCAGGGCCGCCCGGACCAACACCGATCCCAATGCCAGTTCCAGGGACAACGATTCCGACTCCCGGCTCAGGTCCACGGCCGGAAGGTCCGCAGTAGTTGAGGTCATACTGCTCGCAAACCGAAGGCGGCCCCTGAATGTATCGGCCGCCGTTCCGGCACGACCGGCCGCACATGGCGACGGGGGTGACTGAAGATAAGCCTGTCTGGATGGTCGAGATGGGATTGGCGACGAATGCTTGCGCGCCACTCGCGCCGAAACCAATCGTCAGCAGAATTGCACAAGCGAACCGAGATGTATGTGAGTTCACAACGTCGTCCCTCGTTGTTGTCTTAGGTTTGTGTCGCCATTTCGCAGAGATATCAGGCGTCAGCGCCTGATATCCGCTGCCAGGTTTCCATGACTCGGGAGCACCACGATGTTCGTCCCCACGTTGACGCGGCTGTAAAGATCGATCACGTCAGCATTGAGCATGCGGATGCATCCGCTCGACACTTTGTGACCAATCGTTTCCGGCATGTTGGTGCCGTGAATGCGATAGACTGTGCTGCCGAGGTAAATGGCGCGGGCGCCCAGCGGATTGCCTTCGCCGCCTGCCATCCAGCGTGGGAGGTAGGGCTGGCGCGCGATCATCTCTTGCGGCGGCGTCCAATCCGGCCATTCGGCTTTTCGCGTAACAACCTCGGTGCCTGCCCAGGCAAAGCCGTCACGTCCGACACCGATGCCGTAACGGATGGCAGTGCCATCGCCCAACACATAGTAGAGGAAGGTCTGCGCAGTATCGATGACGATGGTGCCTGCCGCAGCTTGGGTCTGGTAGCTGACAACCTGCCGCCGCAGCCGTGCATTCACAGCAGTTTCGGGCTCGATCTGTCCGGGAGAGTGTCCAAGCGCGAGTGCAGCGAACGTTGGACTCTCGGTGAATGACGGCGCGAGAGGAGCGGCGCCTGCCGTGCCGACACAAAGGGCTGCAAGAAGCGCCCCAACCGACCTGGCAACCATGTGGATGTTCATTGTTCCCCCTACCGTTGCAAGGGAAAGTATCTCGAAAGACAAAAGTTCCAGACGGGCGGTATTTATGCCACAATTATTTTGAGAACTTCGGTGGAATCGAGCCAAATCGAAGTATTCATTGAACAGGACTCCTGCCTTAATTTTGGGCTGTAGAGAAAATATTTGAGAAATACTCGAATGCGACTGGAACCAGTACCTCATGGGAAAGCTTGTCCCCGTACGGCAGGGGAGGCTCACATGTTCAAGGTTCTTTCGGTTCAATCGATCTCAACGCTGGCTGCGGCCGCGCTCGTTGGCTGCCTCGCAGCCTTTTTGACCCCGGTTGCTCCCCCCGCCAGAGCGGAAACCCAAACTAAAGCAGCCCAGACCGGTGTCCACGTCAAAGGAGACCGTCTCCCACGCCTCATCACCGGCCGCGCATGCTCTTCGGCGTCCTGGCCGAATTATGACCAAGCTTGTCAGTTCGATCTGCGGCGTTCAGCCGATGACGTACCCGTCGTTCGGATCGTGAACATGGGACGACCGTGAGGCTCCTCGTCGCCCCAATCAAACAGTGATCCCGCAGCAATAGGAAGCGGCGGGTAAGCGTGACAGTGTCGGTTCCGCTGTAGCGACACGAGCAGGTGGCACCGCTCATCCCATCTGGAAAGAAAGTCCCCCAAGCCATGTCCGCAGGGTCAATCACGTCTTCCACGCCCACTGGGTCCGCGACGAACGTTCTCGTCGTTGAAGACGAGATGGTGTTGCGGATGCGCGCGGTCGATATCGTTGAGGATGCAGGTTTCACCGCTGTCCAAGCGGTGAACGCCGACGAAGCGCTCGCCATTCTCGAATCGCGCTCGGACATCTCACTGCTGTTTTCCGACATCCAGATGCCCGGCAGCATGGACGGCTTGAAGCTTGCCCATGCGGTTCATGACCGCTGGCCATCCATCAAGATCATCCTTGTCTCGGGCCAGGTGAAATTGTCCGATACCGACAAGCCAGCCGATAGTCGGTTTTTCGGCAAGCCGCTCGAAATGAAGCAGATGATCACCGAGCTGCAGGAGATGGTCGGTGCCGGCGCTTTGAAGATCATCCCCGAGGCCGTGATACCGCATGTTGTTCAATCGCTCGGGATGGCACCTGCGACCCAGCACCTCCGTTCTGCAGCTCAGGAGGTTCTCACAGCGGAAAACGACAGTCTTCGTCTGTTGCTCGAACAGGCGACAATCGATGCCAATGCCTTGCTCGCGCAGGCCGGAATTGACGCCAAGGAGCGGGAAGCGGCTGACAAGCTGCAGAAGCTCATTCTCGATGAGCTTCATCACCGCATCAAGAACACCCTCGCAACGGTCGGCGCCATCGCAACGCAGAGCTTGCGAACCGCGACGAGCATCAAACACGGTCAGCACGCAATCGAAGGACGGCTGGCGGCCCTTGGGCGTGCGCACGACCTCCTGATGCAGGTCAGCTGGGCAAACACCAGTCTGACGGCCACCATCAGAGGAGCGATCGAGCCGTACGACAGTCAAGGCGCAGGACGCGTTTCAATCGATGGGCCCGATGTCAGCATCACATCGGGAGCCGTGATCGCGCTCGCGATGACCATGAATGAGCTGTGCACCAACACGACAAAATTCGGCGCTTTGTCGTCACCCGCCGGCCGGGTCGAGATCGCCTGGACGATCGATGCCGCGACGCAGCGCCTGAGACTGACGTGGACAGAAAGCGGCGGTCCTGTCGTGGAGGCGCCGACCCGGCGCAGCTTCGGGACGCGCATGATGGATTCGCTTGGGCAGCAGCTCAACGGCAAGGTCGAGCTGGAATATCGGCCGAGCGGTTTCGTCTATACGCTGGATGTGCCGCTCAGCGCCCTGACCGTAAAGGCGTGATGCAAAGAGGATGGGACCTCGCGACCGGGGCCAGGCCTCCACTGAACGAAGGAGCCCGGACGATGCAAAATCCTTTCCCGTCAGAGTCGCGGATTGTGCGTCAGCTCTGGGGCGCCTTCATCGCGAGGTTCACGTCACGACCTCGGCCCGACGTCCTCCTTCACGATCCCTCTGCCTCGCGCCCTCACGACCTGGATGATCCGTTCTTTGGAACGTCCAACAGCGTGTCGCCGACATCATAGCCGGCGCAGCACGGAAAAAGACCTGAGGATGCCGAGTTACCGTTGCCTGCAGCTGCGCGCAGGATCGGCAGTGCCCAGTGACGGGATCGGTGTCTGCTCCTGGCCCGAAGGCGAAGTGCCACGATGTCCGCTTTAGCGCCGCTGTTGGGGGAGAAGCGGACATCGATCAGCCCACCCGATTTATGAGTACACGGCCTAGCACTCTCGCCGGTTAATAGCCCTTTGCATTCGTAGGCCAGGAATGCGGCGGTGATGGCGAGTATCCCGCCAATGACAAGAGAAGCAATAGCATCCAAGGTCGGGAGATCGAGCCACTGGCTGAGGAGAATGCCCGCGAAGGCAACGATCAGCCCTAACATCGCGGCAGTGTCTTCAAATAGAACCGTGAAAAGAATTGGATCCTTGCTGAGGCGAACAGCTTCGAAGTATCCGTGCTTGCCTTTAACCTTGCGGAGTTCCTGAAACGCCATCCACTAGGCAACGGATTCGAACAATATGGCGATCCCCAACACTATGTAATTGACATCTGGGCTGCTGATGGGATGGGGGTGCTGCAACTTGTCGAGGCCCTCGTAGATTGAAACGCCAGCGCCCAGTCCGAAAATAAGAATGGCGACCACAAAGCCCAAAAATAGAGCTCGATCCCGTATCCGAATGGATGAAACTTGTCCGCGGGCCTGTCGGCTCGCTTTATGCCGTAGAGCAGCAATCCTTGGTTTCCGGTGTCTACGAATGAATGGCTTCACTGAGCATTGCGGAACTGCCGGTGTATGAAGCCGCCGCAAGCTTGGTAAGCGCGATCAGTCCATTCCCGGCGAGCGCAGCGAAAACCACTTTACGAGAGCTGGACGCCGCCATGAGGGTCGTTCCGGATTTTGAGGCATTTTGTCAGGTGACGGCTTGGACCTTCTGTGACAGCGCCTTCAAGCGCTCCAGTTCTTCCGGCAATTTGAGCGACTGCTCGGCGCGCGCCAATGCGAGCCTGGAGTGATAGCGGGCAGCCTTGGTGAGGTCGGGATGCCCAGTGGCTGATAGCGAGAGGAACGCCTTTTGCAGTCTAACTCCCACCTCTATCGACCCCGCGCCGTCTCGTGCGATCGCAGTAAACGCATCATCGAACATTTCATCGAGCGTTAAGGCCGGCACCTGGACACGATCACATTGTGCAGCAGGCGGTTCCCCCTCGATTGGAGAAATCCAAAGCGCAAAAAGGCGGACGAAAGTGCCGATGATGTCGATGGCGGTGCCAGGATCGTTGACTGCCGGTGACAAGGCCCGTCCCGCGATCTCTGACAGCGCGATCAGTCCGAATCTTGGATCCTCTTCGTAGATACGATCATGCCCGATCGTGAACGCCTCGACGACAGCGGGGCGGTCAATTTGGGTCGTTTTGGCCTTCATCTTGGCGAATGCGACCGCGCGGCCCGGCGCCATGAATGCGCCGGGCATTGCAGCCACCGTCAGCACGCAGTCGTACTTCTTGGCACAAGACTGCAGGGCTTCGACATTGATGTGCTGAACATAGCCGATTTGATCGGTGAATATGGGTTCGCCGTGATCGTCGGTGTGAACGACCGGCATTGCGCCAAGGTGAGGAGCCGAATGTCGGCGCGCAATGGCCGCTTCTGCTGCCTTCTCAACCGTGTCGATCGTCGTTCCGAGCCGGCCTAGACGGGCAATCTGGTCAACCCATCGGATGAACGTGACCACAACCCAGCCCAACACAAAGATCGTCATCGCAAACACGATGAACAGACCGGTCCTGCCGTAGATGCCGGTTTTGATCGCGATCAGCGCGATCACGCTGAAAATGAACGCCGCAATGAACGTTGAAAGTGCGGTCTTGGAGACGTCGTCGGAAATGACCAGCGTAAACGCGCGTGGTGTCGCGCTGTTGCTGACCGAAGCGTAGGCGGAGACCATCGAGCCAACCGCAAAGGTCGCCACTCCAAGCATGCTCGCGGCAATGATCGAGAGGAGCTTCTCGACTGTGTCGTGCTCCATTTTTGGAAAGACATCGTGGATGTCGAGGCGGTCCGCCATCGACGCAGCGAACGCCGCAAGCACAGCCAGCAAACAGAACGTCAGTGGTCGAATCCAAAGCTTCTCACCGAGGCGCTTATAAAGGAAGCGAAATTTGGATCGCACCGATGCCTCCTATGCTATCCTTGCCGAGGCATCTCACGAGGCATGAGCGCGCGGCGGGGACGCAGGCTCCACGGTAGCAGAAGAATTGGTCAGACATAGAGCGGCGACCAGCGGCAGGTGGTCTGACTGAAAGCGCGGGAGAACACGCATCTCTCTCACGGCAAAATGGCGCGTGTGAAAGATGTAGTCGAGAGGATAGCGCAGGCCCGGCATGCCCGCGGGATAAGTGTTGAAGAAACCGCGTCCTCTCCGGGGATCGCGCAACTCGCCGGCGGTTTTGAATTCTGAGGTCGTGCTGGACCAGGCAACATCGTTGAGATCTCCCAGAACAATGGCGGGACGATCGAACCGTTTGATTTCACGACCGACAATGATCAGCTCAGTATCGCGCTCCTTCGAGCTCTGATGCGGCGCGGGTGGCTGTGGATGCATTCCATAGACATCGATGACGACGCCTGAGGGCAGCAGGATGCCGGCTTTGATTGAAGGGATTGCTTCATCGACAACGAAGCGGACGATTGGATCGATAAGTTCGAAGCGAGAAAAAAGCGCCATCCCATATCCGTTCGACAGCGGATAGCTCAGGTGATGTGGATAGCGCCCGCGCAGCGCATCGCCCAGTTGCGTGCACCACCACTCGTCCGTCTCTACAGTCAGAATTACGTCCGGTGCGGCCTCGGCGATGATAGAGAGCAGGCCACCAGAGTCGCGGCACGGTTGATAAACATTGGTGGTCAGGAAGCTGACGCAGTTCAAAGGGAGGGCGCCTCGTTTAGCATTCGGGACTTCCACCGGTGCACCACGGACGTAACGCCACACCCAAGACAGCTGCCAACCAGCCGAAAGCACAACAGACATCAGAAGTGCGGCGTCGGGCCCTTGCGGGGGCCACGTCAACGCCACAAGCAAGATGGCTATGCCGGTCGCCAGAACGGCAATCTGGAAACGCGGAAAGTCTAGAACTCTGACCCACCAACGCGTTGTACGCCACAGCGGTAGAAGCGTGGCAACGACAAGCACGATCCCCGCTACGTAAACGACAAGATAAAAAATGTTCGCTAGCACGATCCGCCCTTCGTGGCCCGGTCGTTTTTGTACCGGCGCTATTTCAGCGGACGCTGAAGGCCTGAAGAACGACCAAAAAGCCGGTCAATAAACCTGCGGCGGAAACGACTACCACACCTTTGGGAACGGGCAGCAGATTATAGAAGGTCAGCTTCCCGAGGTTGCCCCATTTTTCGACTGTCTGTTTGAGAGTGCCGGACATCTCGGCATACAACCATGATCCAGCCACGAGACCCGCCATGCCCAAAAGAGCGTCCCAGCTTCCCTGGCCAACGGCAGCAGCGGCTGTGCCGGGACAATAGCCGATTAGCGCGAATCCAACTCCAAAGAGCAAACCTCCGACGATGTTGGGAGCAAGCTTCGTTGGCTTGATGTGAAGGTTCACTTTCGCAAAGTGATGCAGCGTGAAAATGCCGATCATGCCTACCACGATAGCGGTCAGCATGATCTTCACGACGGTCCAGTCCTGGAACAGGAGCTGGCCGATGAGAATGTGATAGGTGCCGACGCCGCCCTTTTGCAGCAGGAATCCAAATAGGAACCCAAATGCAATACCGCCGATGATCATCGTCGCGGGCGCCGTCGACGCGGGCTTGTCGACCTTGGATTTTTTTACCGCTTTGCCAGGATCGAGCATCGCCTAGATCCGAAACATCAGGTTGGCGACGACGGCGCCGCCGATAAAAAAGCAGATCACCGCGATCCAGGAGGCGACATTCAGCTGCAGCGTGCCGCTGATACCATGTCCGCTTGTACATCCTCCGGCGAGACGGGCGCCGAACGCCATCACCACTCCGCCACCAAACGCAAATGCCCCTCGCAGCGCCAAACTGTCGCCAAAGCGCGCGCGCCACATCTCCGGCACCCATTCGTTCACGAAGCCACCTCCTGTCAGGGCCGCAACAGCGGCGCCGGCAATTGCGGCGAGGACGAAGGCGAATTCCCAATTCAGTTTGGGCGGATTGTTCTTGAAGTAATCGAGCTGTTCAGTGTGCTTGGGCGCCACTGTCTTGCCGAGCATGCCTGAGACGGTGGCATAGAATGAAGAGGCGCCAATCGGCTTGTCGGAAAAGTAGAATGTGAGCCAGGACAAAACGCCAATGCCGGCGCCAACCAGATAAGGAGACCAAGCCGCATCGGGGTAATTGCGGGCGTCGAGAGCCGGCTCGATCGCCAATGCTGCTTCGGAGGAGGCGGCGCTGGCTGCGATTGTTAAGGCGAAAAGCCGAAGAATCCGCTTGCTCATTCGATCTTCCCGTCGATTGGCAGTCCGGCTTTCTTCCAGGCCTGCCAGCTTCCCGGCACATTGCTGACGTCGGAGAATCCTTCTTGCTTCAGGATGCTGGTGGCGATGCTGGCCCGGTAGCCGCTATCGCAATAGGCGGCAATCGGGCCGTCCCGATCGAGCTCATCCACCTTTTCTCGCAACTCAGGAAGAAAGATGTGCCGTGCGCCCGGCACGTGTCCCGATTTCCATTCGCTCGGCGCCCGCACATCGATGATCTGCAGTGCGCCGTTAGCCTTATGCACCTCGTGAACAGTCTTCTGATCGATATCCGCCAATTCAAAGCCGGCATTGTCCCAGCTCTTCATGCCGCCCGCGAGATAGCCGGCAAAATTCGTGTAGCCGGTGCGGATAAACAACTTCACGACCTTCTCCAGGTCGGCGTCGCTATCCAACACGAGCAGAAGCGGCTTTTCAGGGTCGAGCAGCCAGCCTGCCCAGATCGACAGCATAGGCGTTCCGCCGATGTTGAGGGCTCCGGCAATGTGGCCCCCACCAAAGCCCAGCATGGTCCGCGTATCGATCAGGACCCCGACCTCCTCCTCGATGGCCTGCTTGAATGTCTTGGGCGGCAGACCCGGCACGCGCGGTAGATTGCCGAGCACCTCCGGCCCCTTCGCATTGATCTTCTTCATCAGCGGATAGTACTTCGGCACCGGCGGCGCCGTGCTGAGGGCATAGTCCGTGAACGACTTCACGTCCTGAAATTGCAGGAATGGATTGAATCGTCGTTCGTAGCCAATGGTGCTCTCGAGACGATCGCCGATGTCGGCGCCGCACGGAGACCCGTGACCGTGGGCCGGGTAGATGATGACACTATCGGGAAGCTTCAGATAGAAGTCTCGAAGGGTGTGAAATTGCTGTTCGGCCAGCTTCTTGGTCTCGCTTGAACCTAGAAGATCCGGACGCCCCGCCGAATTGACGAACAGGGAATCCCCGGTCAGCACTCCCCAGGGCGTGTCGGCATGCTTCTTTTCAGCGATCAGATAAGAGACGTGCTCGGGCGTATGTCCCGGTGTGTGTTTCACCGTCATCACGGTTTCGCCAAAGGTAAACTGATCGCCATCCTTTAGCTTCTCGGGCTCGAACCCGTAGCGCGCGCCGCCCTCGTAGCTGGTGTAGATCTTGGCCGACCCGACACGATCGCACAGCTCGCGTGCTCCGCTGACCAGATCGGCGTGGATGTGTGTCTCGAAGATGTGAGTGATGGATAAGCTCTTGGAGCGGGCGAGCTCGATGTATTTGTCGACGTCCGGAGTTGGATCAATCACCGCGGCCACGCCTTGGCCGTCGTCGCCCAACAGGTACGAGAGCTCCGCGATTCCTTCTGTCAGGATGCGTTCGAAAACCAGCGGCATGACATCAGTCCTTTAGTGCTGTTCCGCACGTCTCTGGACGAGTGCGGCTACAAGAAACGCAGCGACGGCAAGAACGCCGACGAATATCCACGGCGACAGACCTGTCACAGCAGGCGAGGTCACTTCGCCGAGATTGCCAAGACCGTTCACAAAGCCCTGAAGCGCCGGGAACGCAGCGACATAGACCAGCGCGCCACCCAGCATGCCGACTACGTCGACCATGGCATCTCGCCGGCCTTCGCCGCACGCGGCAACGCTGGTGCCCGGGCAATAGCCGAATGCCACCAATCCGGTTCCAAATAGGAGGGCACCGACGATCACCCCGCCAAAAGCCGCGGGCTCTACCGTCAGCCACGCTATCCCCATCATACTCCACACACCAATGGCGCCGACTAGGTGGCGAGTAACTCAGGTTCATTCAGAAATGTTCCAGGAGGCATGACCTTTCCGGGTCTGCCAACGGCGGCCCGTGACGTCAAGCAAGGAGCCAGAGAAGTTATTGGCACCGCCAAGCTCGGTATGGAGGGCAGAATGCGAAGAGAATGGTGCAGAAGGGGATGGCCAACGAAAGATGCGGTCAAAGACGCCGAGAACAAGAATCTGTATCTCTCACCTTGTAAACGTCTTTGGGCCTCTGTGATTCATCAGCCCCACCGAAATCGCGTCCCTTAACGAGTTGAGATCGAAGGGTTTACCGACGACCGGTGCATCGCAGAACTCCTCCGGAAGACCGGTTGCGCCATAGCCTGTACTAAATATGAAGGGGATGTTGCGCCCGCGAAGCGCCCGAGCCACGGGGAAAACAGGCTGTCCATCAAGGTTCACATCTAAGATGGCGAGATCGAAGACTGCCGCGCCGGCTATTTCCAATGCCTTTCCCAGGTGAGCTACCGAATCGTACACGTCGCATCCCAATTCCATGAGCATGTCCTCGATCAGAAGGGCGATGCCGCCTTCATCCTCGACGACTAAAACCTTCACTCCTCGAAGATCGCTCACGCCCTGCTTCCAAGACGGGGGATCGCTACCACGAGGCGGCAACTGACGCCGCCAGGTTCAAAGACCAGATCGAGCTCGCCGCCAAGATCTCTCTCAACACAGCGCTCGATCAGTCGCGTGCCAAACCCGCGGCGCTCCGGCGCTGTGACCTTGGGACCGCCCCGCTCCTTCCACTCGAGATCAAGAAGGCCTTCGCCGGCATCTTCACGGAGTGTCCAGCATATCGACAAAAGCCCGCCGTCTGACGAAAGTGCGCCGTATTTAATTGCATTGGTCGTGAGCTCGCTCAGTACCATAGCCACGCTGAGAGCGGCGCGAGTATTAAGCCGCAGGGCGGGCCCCTCGATCTGTATCCGTGAATCATCAACATCGGCCATTGGCGCTACGATCTCGCGAGCCAACGTCTCCAACGGAGCATCCTGCCAGTGCCGTTTCGTCAATAGGTCGTGAGCACGAGCCATCGCGATCAGTCGCGTTTCAAAGGCGGGAACGAAGTCCTTCAGGCTGCCCGCATGCCGCGCGGTTTGGCCCGCGAGCGACTGCACGGTTGCCAAGGTGTTTTTTACGCGATGATTCAGTTCGTCAATCAGCACCTTTTGGCGGTTCTCCGCTTCCTTTCGTTCGGTGATGTCAACCAGCATGTTGATCGCGCCGATCAATCCGCCATTCGCATCACGTAGGGGTGTCGGATAGGGGATGAAAGGTACACGTGTGCCGTCCGGTCTCTCGGCGATCGCCTCGGCTCCACGCACTGTCCTATTTTCCTTTAAGGCAATGGCCATAGGGCACTCATCATGCGGGAGCGGAGAGCCGTCTGGCGCATACAGCCGCCAGGTAACGCACCATTCATCGCCAGGCTGCGGGACACGACCCGCCATTTCGACAGCGGCCTTATTGAAAAACGTGATCCGACCTTTGGCGTCTGTCGTATAAACCGCGGCAGGAAGCGCCTCGAGTATTTCACGCAGATTGCGCTCGCTCTGACGGATAGTGTCTTCTAGACGCTTGGCATCTGTTACGTCCTGAATCACCCGTACGCCGTATCTAAACTGACCTGCGTCATCACTTACCGATGAGCTGAACACATCCAGATAAATTGGTGTCCCGTCGGACTTGATTGCTCGTTTGCGAATAGAATACGTGGGAAGATCGCCTTCTACTTGTCGCGCATATAGTGCCTCGTCTTCGGCTCTGTCCTCTGGATTGGTATAGTCGAAGAAGGTCATCGTCAGGAGTTGCTCTCGCGTGCGGCCTAGAAGTTGGCACAACGCGTCATTGACCCGGCACAATCGACCGGATCCGTCTGCTTCCGCGATTGCAATCGTCGCCGCCTCGTAAGTCGCCGCTAAACGACCCTCACTGTCGCGGCGCGCATACTCTGCTTCTCGCAGTCCTGTTACATCGGTTGTAAAGCAGCGCGTATTACTGAATTTGCCGTCGACAAATCGTGAATTTGACGTAATCAGAACATGCTTGATAGAGCCATCCTTCGCACGAAGGCGGGCGGGAAAACGGTCGAGCTTTTCTCCACGAGAGAGGCGTTGCAAGATTTCGCCGATGACAGGAGCATCGGCATGAAACTCCGCAACATGGCGGCCAAAATATTCGTCAGCTCCATAGCCGAGCAAATCGAGCTCCGCTTTGTTTGCGCGAGTGATGATGCCTGCGCTGCTAACGATATGCAGGCCGATCGCGCTGTTTTCAAAGAAGTCTTCCAGATCCTGGTTCTTAAGCCGAACCTCATCCTCAATCCTCTGGCGCGCAGAAATGTCCTGAAAGCAATTGATTGCCCCTTGAATTCTGCCGCGGTGATCACGGAGGGGCCGGATGTTTACCAAAGCCGTGATCCTCGAACCGTCGGGCCGTTCGATCACGATTTCCTTGTTCCTGGCCGGCTCGCCGGATTTTACGGCTTGCGCCATAGGACACTCGTCGTGGCGGATTGACGTTCCGTTCAGCCTGAACAAACGGTGGGAGCCACAAAACCGCTCATCGCGGCCGGGCAGCCTACCCCATAGCTCCGCAGCCTCATTGTTGTAGTGCGTGACCCGGCCGTCGTGATCACAAAGGTAGACGGCTCCCGGGATCGCATCCAGCGCGCCAGGTGCACCGGCCGCCAAGGCTTCGTATTCGGTGGGTCGACGAGCCTCCGATGGAAATTCTTCAATATTGGACATCCCCAAGCCCTCCGCACTGATCAGGACGTCGGACGCAGGACGCCTTTGTACTCCCCCCGTCTCAAACCGTCAGACGGCGGCGAAACTCGCAAACGCGCATGGTGAGCAATTGTTCCACAAGGCACGAAGGCACCTTGCGACAGTTAACGCAAACAGGAGCCCTTTGTTGGACCCGCCGCGCCCCAAGCTCGATACCGAATCGACCCTCACGTCTCCCGCTGCGGCAATCTGTACTCCCAGTCCAAAAGACTCGTATTCCAAGCAGGGAGTGGGTAATTCTGAAATCCTGCGGCATCGAAGCTGTGGACCGAGGACTCACGGTCGGGTCATAGCGAAGGGTTCCATGAGTTCCGCAGTTCCACCTTCCATTATCCCAGTCGATGAACCGCAGCGAATTGCGGCGGTGAAGCGGTATGACATCCTCGATACACCCGCCGACGGATCTTTCGACCGCGTTACAGCCATGGCGGCACGCCGCTTCGGGGTCCCAATCTCGATCATCTCCATCGTCGATCACGATCGAATTTGGTTCAAGTCACGCTACGGCGTGAACGTCGAACAAATCGGACGTGATCCCGGTCTTTGCGCTTCCGCCATACTGCGCCCCGATCCCCATATCCTCACCGACGCTAGCAAGGACATCAGGTCTCTCGCGAACCCGCTTGTCGCAGGGGACTTTGGATTGCGTTTCTATGCCGGTGTGCCGCTTCGCACCACAGACGGCTACAATCTTGGTACCCTCTGCGTGATCGACAAGGAACCGCGCCCGATTGATAAAGAACAAATCGAAGATCTGAAGGATATGGCCTCGCTGGTGATGGATCAGCTTGAGTTTCGACTTTCGGCAATCCAATCGCTGGCGCAAATCGAGAAATCTCTCGAACAGACCCAATTGCTGGCACGCGAGATTGATCACCGCGTGATGAACAGCCTTCACTTCGTCTCTGGCCTTTTGCGAATGCAGGGAAAGACCCAGGAGCCGAGCGCAGCCGCCCAGTTCGAGATGGCGGCTAATCGCGTTGCCGCAGTCGCTCGCGTTCACCGCCACTTCCACCTGGAAGACGACACGGCGCATGCGAATGCGCGGACCTACATTGGTCGTCTTTGCGAGGACCTCGCGGGTATTTTGGGCGTCCCTGTCACCGTTGACGGCGACGATGGGTTCCTCCCCACTACTGCTATCCAGCCCGTGGGTTTGATCGTTAATGAACTGGTCACGAATGCCGCCAAGCATGGTGCCGGCAATATTACGGTTACTTACAAATCGAGCCCGATACGCCAGCTGATAGTTTGCGACCAGGGGCCCGGCATCCCGCCCGGCTTCAACCCTGCCACGAGCACCGCCGGATTAGGAA
Source organism: uncultured Alphaproteobacteria bacterium (assembly GCA_963828625.1). GTDB lineage: Bacteria > Pseudomonadota > Alphaproteobacteria > Rhizobiales > Xanthobacteraceae > PALSA-894. The sequence goes on from CAWHEX010000002.1 coordinate 619,674, forward strand.
TGCGCGTTGTTCACGCCTTGGCTAGGCAGCTCAAAGGAGGCGTAACGGCCGCTGCGAACCCCAACGGAAAGGGCGCGTGCTTCACGGTCTCATTTGAGGGGTGAACGCGGCCGGAGTGGGAAATCGGATGCGTCGATGGTTGAACTGAACTGTCGCGCCGACACGGCCTACCCGTTTGCAGCCACGGAATGCAGGAATTGAACGTCAGCTTGCTTGCCGGCCAATCGACCGCGGGCTGGCTCGAGGTTCACTCATTTCCTATCGACGAATACACGATGCATCCATTGAGGGTACGCTCTCCTCTCGCCGTCGCGCCCGACGTTCCCGGCATTGGCGTGGAATTCAATTGGTCCAAGCTGCGCCATTTGCGATGTAGCAAGTCGCCAGAGTTCAGCGGCAGCCTGCCTCATTGAAGGCCGTCGATCTATGGCCACGTGCCCAGCGTCTCACTTGTATGGATTTGAAACAGCGATGTCCTGTTTGAGTTCAACGCTCAGCGGTGGAGTCGGGACGTAATGCAGGGGCGCAGCACCACCTGTGGCAGTCCGCTCTCGAGCGCCGCTGGGGGTCTCGAGCAAACCGACTGCTGCCATCGCGGCTTTCCGTTCGACCGAAACGGCGCCAGATTCGTCGGGCGCCGGCATCATGTTGGCGTGGTAGACCGCCATCTTTTGTTGCCCCGGATCAACCTTTCGGGTTGGGTCGATTTCGCGCTCATTAGTGCCCTTCGGCGCCACCGCGATGCCATTCACAAGCTCATGGTCTAGCCACCATTTCTTCGCGGGATTGCGCTTTCCGTTCTGCAGCCAATCATCGAGGTAGGTGGCAATCGGTACCATCAGCGGCTTGAGCCACATGGCATTGACACCGAGCCAGCTCGCGACCCGCGTCATCACCGAGCCATCGGCATCGACAACCTTGTTGAGCGGACATGTCTTCATGCAACGGCCACAGGCAGACCCCTTGGGATTGGTCACGCGGTACCGCGTGCAGCGCTCCACGTCCGGCTTCCAGATTTCGTAGCCGTTGAACATGACCTTGTCGCCAAACGGAATTGCATCGCACGGACACTCACGCGCGCATTTCAGGCAGTTCCCGCAAAAGGTTTGAAGTCCAAAATCTATTGGCTTGTCGACTTCCAGCGGAAGATCGGTTGTCAAGACAACGGATTTGAATCGTGGGCCGACAAAAGGATTGAGCACAAGTTCGCCAATCCGGCTCAATTCTCCGAGCCCCGCCCAAAGAATCAACGGAATATGGAGAACATCACTATCGGCATTCGTCTGCGCCCGTGAGGCGTGCCCCTTGGCGCGCAGAAATTCACCCATGACGCCGGCAATCTCGGCACCACGAAGGTATCCGCGCATCGACTGAGCGCCTGAAATCCAGTCATCGCCGCTTGCGCCTTCCATCGTGTCGTAGCCCTGGTCGATCAGCATGACGACAGCGTATCGATGGTATGGTTCGATCGGAGAGCCGTCTTCCTTATGCGAAAACCAGGCGTAGCGGGGAATCTCGCAGATGCCGGTTAGATCCGACCCGAGGAAATATGAAAGAGACTTGATGGCGCGCGCGTTTGCGGCTGGATCCTGCATGCCGTTGTCCGGAGCAGCGACATCTCCATCCTGGAACTTGACCATAGCCCGAATGAGTTGAAGCAACGCGAACGAGAGCGGCGTCTTGAACGCAAACCGAGTCCGCTCCTTCTTTGTCTTCTCTCCAAGATCGCCGTGCAAGGCGCGTTGAAAGAAGGCCGCACGCTTCGGGACCCGCGGCACCTCTTCATCGAGGATCAAGGTTGTCGGGCGATCAATCCGCTTTACTGTCTCCATGGGATAGGAGCTCAGGTGGGTCGGGCGTCGCGCCCGCCGATTGCGCTCCCGGCCGGACTGCGCCCCGTTTATCCCCCACCAATAGGAGAGGCCCTTCGCGCGCAGCGCATCCGAGCGAAGCGGCGTGTCCACAGCCAGTGCATAGTCCGTCGACACAACCGCAATCGCATAATTCTTCCCCAGAAACGGACTTTCGGCAGCGCCGCCCTGGCGTACCGCGAGGCCCGCAAGCACAGCGAGCCGCTCCACATCGAGTAGCTCGTTACCGGATAATTGCGCGCGTGCACCAAACCCCATGTGCCGAATGTATTCGGCAAGACAACAAGCAATCTCACACGCCCGCAGGTGGGCGGCAGGCTCCATCGCGGCTCGGGTCCATTCGTGTGCAAGGTTGTCCGGCTCGGGCAGGCGCGGATGCTCCACCATGATGACAATGGCAAAAGCGTGCTGCGGTCGCTCGATACGGTTGACCCAAGCAGTGTCAGGAATGCGACAGATCCCCACGCAACTGGCATCCATGAAATACGCGGCGCCTTTGATGTCAACGGAACGTCGTTCCAAGTTGTCTGGTACCGGAGCCTTGGCACTGGCAGGCGTTCCCTCAGCGAATGTCGAGAATAACTGCCGATAGTGATCGATCGCGCGCGTCAGTAAGCCCTGAGGCTCTGGGCTTGTGCTCCGGATTGCCAAGACCGCCGGGCGATTCGCCTCGACGGCGACGACACTTTCATCGCCGGGCAGCGTCTCAAGCGGAAACGGACCGAGATGGAACGGTCGATCCTTGGACCGTGGATACAAAAGCATTTGGGCGCCCGGTGGAGTAACGGGGTTAAGAATGCGCGATGATAGATCAACTAGATGTGCATTGCGCAACGCCATTGTGGACCGTACAGTCCGGAATACAAGAGGTGGAGGTCAGCGAGTCTGGATGGCGCGCCCGCGTGAATTTGATGCTGACGTTGCGCTGGACCGCGCGATGGAGGCCTTTTGGAGCCAAGGATATGAGGCTACTTCGCTCGACGAACTTTGCGCTGTCACAGGGCTGAGCCGGTCGAGCTTCTACGCGACCTTTCGTAGCAAGCGAGAGATTCTGCTGAAGGCGATCGACCGCTATGTCGATTTGCGTACACCGCGTCTTGCAGAGGCGCTCGCTAAGCCGCTGCCGGTCCGCGCGGCCTTTGCGGGGTTACTGGCAGACTTCATCGACCAGATCGTATCGGGCGCCGGCCGCAAAGGCTGCTTCCTTGGTAATTGCGCCGCTGAACTACCGCGCAATGACCGTGCCGCGCACGCGCGTGTGCGCCGTGGCCTTGAGCAAAACGAAGCGACTTTCCGGGCCGCCTTGGTGCGAAGTCGGGATCGAGGCGAATTGCTATTGGATGCCGATGTCGATGCGCTTGCGCGATTTTTCGTGGCTGGGTTCCAGGGCTTGCGGTTGGTCGGGAAGTCAAACCCGCATCGTGCCGTGCTGGAGGATATCGCCGCCACGATGCTGAGATGTCTGGATGCGTCCGCGGTGCCCTCAATGAAACCAAAACGGAGAACGATCGATGACGACGAAGACGCGCCAGACGGCGCCGCCGCTCGAAGCCAACCTGGTCGAAGGGGGAGCTTGGCGGTTGGCCGACGCTAAGCCGGCGGCGTTCACGATGATCGTCGTGTATCGCGGTCTGCATTGCCCGATCTGCAAGAGCTATCTCGGGGAGCTAGAAGCCAAGTTGCCCGAATTTGAGAAGCGCGGGGTCGAGGTCGTTGCACTGAGCACGGATAGCCGCGAGCGCGCCGCGCAGGCACAGTCCGAATGGGGTCTGAACAAACTCAAACTCGGGTACGGGTTGCCGATCGCCACTGCACGGGAATGGGACCTCTATATCTCCACGGCAATCCGGGATGGCGAGCCGCCGCAGTTTGCCGAGCCCGGCTTGTTCCTCGTCAAGCCCGATGGCTCACTGTTCTATGCCGCGCAGGCGAGCGCCCCATGGGGGCGTCCACCGCTGGACCAGATGCTGCGCGGCATCGATGTTGCGACCGAGCGAAAAATGCCGGCTCGCGGCGAAGCATGAAGTCGCGGCCCCGCCGCAACGACAAGCATTGAGGAACCGATGGACCAAAGGACAATGCCGGCGCCGCGCCTGTCGCCACTCGCACCGGAGACGACGCCGGAGCTGCACGAACAGTTCGACGCGATGGCCAAGCGCATGGGCTTCATTCCCAACAGCGTGCTCATCATGCAACGCAGTCCCAAACTGGTGCGCGCCTTTGTCGCCATGGGCGCCGCGATCTGGGATCCGAGTGGTAGCGTCGATTTGAAGTTCAAACGACTGCTATCGCATGTCGCGAGCCGCTCGGCGGGATGTCAATATTGCATGGCACATACGGCGGACGGTGCGGCGCGCCTTGGCGTGGAGCAGGCGAAGATCGACGCCGTATGGAATTACCAAACGAGCACGCTCTATAGCGCCGCAGAACGCGCAGCACTGGATGTAGCGGTCGGTGCGGGATGCGTGCCCAATGCCGTCACCGACGAGATGTTCTTAGAACTGCGCAAGCACTGGAGCGAAGAGCAGATCGTCGAGATTGTCGGTGTCATCGCTATGTTCGGCTTCCTCAACAGGTGGAACGACACCTTCGCCACGCCGCTCGAAGACGAGCCGCTGAAGTTCGGCGAAGAGCATCTGGCGGCGCAGGGATGGGACGCAGGCAAACACATCAGGTCGTGATTTGCAGAGGCCGACGCGTTCGTGATCGATGCTGTCCGTTTTGTGAACTCGACCGGTGCGCACGACTGCTATGAGACCGTCCTTATATAGGGAAAACTACCATGAACCGTCGTCATCTGCTCGGCGCCATCGCGCTGTCCGCAACTCTGTCGCTCGCGACGGCCGCCCTGGCAATAGATCAGAAGTTCGACCAAAAGGCCTTTGACGCCGCACAGGCGGCCGGCAAGCCGATCCTGATCGAAGTCACGGCGCCGTGGTGCCCAACTTGCAAGGCCCAGGCTCCCATTCTGTCCAAGCTCAAAGGTGAAGCGCGCTTCAAGAACTTGGCGAGCTTCAACATCGACTTCGACTCGCAGAAGGACCTCCTTAAGAAATTCAATGTGCAGAAGCAGAGCACATTGATCGTGTTCAAGGGCAAGCAGGAAACCGGCCGCTCGACCGGCGATACCAATGCCGGCTCGATCGAGCAGCTGCTTGGCAAATCCATCTAGACGCACGTGAGCAGTGTCGGACTAGCGCTGATCGCGGGGCTCCTCTCGACGCTGTCGCCTTGCGTACTTCCTCTTATTCCGATCGTCGTGGGTGCGGCGATTGGTGAACATCGGTTCGGGCCAGTTGCGCTTGCGGCGGGGCTGGCGCTGTCATTCGTGGCGATCGGCCTTTTCATCGCGACAATCGGTTTTGCGGCGGGGCTCGATCAGGACTTGTTCCGCAATGTCGCGGCTGTGCTGATGATCGTCATTGGCATCGCGCTGCTACTACCGCGTGTTCAAGAGCAGTTGGCCACCGCTGCGGGCCCCATCGGAAACTGGGCGCAAGAGCGCGCTGGAGGGCTCTCAACAGCTGGACTTTGGGGCCAATTCGGCGTGGGCGTCCTGCTGGGTGCAGTATGGAGTCCCTGCGTAGGGCCGACGCTTGGCGCGGCTTCGGTGCTGGCCGCGCGCTCCGAAAATCTTCTGGCTGTCGCGCTCACGATGGTAGCGTTCGGATTGGGAGCTGCTATCCCTCTGCTTGTCATCGGAACGATGTCCCGCGAGGCGCTCTTGCGTTGGCGCGACCGGATGCTTTCTGCCGGCCGCGGTGGCAAGGCAATCATGGGTACGCTACTGATCGCCGTCGGTCTAATGATCCTGTCTGGCTTCGACAAGCGCATCGAAGCTGTACTCGTTGATGCCTCACCCGCATGGCTCACTGAACTCACAACGCGGTTCTGAGGCAATGCGATTGCGGACTTTAGCGATTGCTTCGTGTCTCGCTCTCACAGGCCCTGCGGCGGCCGAATGGCGAGCCGATGTCATTCCAACACCTGGCCCAGTCTCCGCTATCGAGGTCGACGGGACGGAGGTCCGCGTCGCAGTCGGGTCGTATTGGTATCGAATTTCGGCGGATGCTAGGAGCTTGGTGCGTGCAGACGCACCCAATCGACCTGCCGTACCCGCTGATGCCCTTTCTGACGGGCGCGTCGCAGCCGGCCGCACCACAATTGCGCGCTCCTGGCTCTCCGCCCCGACCACGCGCTATCGCCACGGTGTCCTGGGTGATTCGATTGAAGCCGGTGGATTAGCAATCCAGCGTCACGATGGCCGGCAAGGCGTCATTACGCTGGGTACCGACGCGGTCTTCGAGGACCTCTGGCCGCGTATCGCACTACTCGACGGTCTCGAGCGGATAGTTGTCGTCAAGTCGTATCTTGATCGAGGCTCGGCGATCGCCGTCATCGATCCCGGTTCGATGTCAATCATCGCGGAAACGCCTCCGGTCGGTCGTCCTCATGCTTGGCTAAGCCCTGCCGGCATTGCCGATTACGACGGGAATGGCACGATCGATATCGCCTTCGTGCGCCAGCCTCACGTGCTGGGTCGCCTGGAGCTGTGGTCGTGGCAGAACGGTCAACTTCGCAAGATGGCCGAGGTCCCAGACGTTTCCAATCACTTCATCGGTTCGCGCGCATTAGGGATGAGTTGGACAGCTGATTTTGACGGCGACGGCTATCCCGATCTTGCGGTGCCAAGTCTTGATCGAAAGACGCTGCGGGTCATCGCCTTCAAACCGCACGTGCGAGATATCGCTCGCGTGCCGCTTCCCGCTCGCGTGGCGACAAATTTTGGCTCGACGACACACAAGGGGCGGATCGCGCTTATTGCCGGCTTGGAAGATGGCAAACTTGTGCTGGTCCACGACTAGGTGCCGCACCAGAGGTTCGACGCCGGTCGCACTCGCCTAGCAACTCCTTCGGCGCGAACGCCGAAACGAATTCGCCGGTGTTTTCAATCCAGCGGTTGAACCCCAGTCGCACTCGCCCGAGCAATATTATTGCTATAGGGTTGTCCATGGTTCACGGCCGGGCGTCGCAACTCAATGGCTCCATGACGATCGCCAGGCGGCCGGGCTACGGTACAACGGTCGAGTTGTGGTTGCCCGTGAGCATCGAGCCGGCGGAACCGGTCGGTAGGGCTGCGAACGACACCACCCACGCGCCGCGCGCGGGCGTCGCTCTGCTAGTCGACGATGAGAAAATCGTCCGCGCCAGCACGGCCGACATGCTCGTCGAACTCGGATATCAAGTCATCGAAGCGGCCTCCGCTACAGAGGCTCTGGCCTTGGTCGAAAGCGGTACTCACTTCGATCTGTTGCTTACGGACCACCTGATGCCAAGTATGACGGGAACGGACCTAGCTCGCAAGATCCGGGAGCGCTGGCCTTGACATCCCGTCCTAGTTATTTCCGGTTTCGCGGAAGCAGAAGGGATCGCGCCAGATCTTCTGCGCCTCACTAAGCCCGATCGGCACGCCGATCTGGCACACGCAATTGCAGAATTTAAAACCGGTTAAATATTTTACCATAACATGCGCTGCAGCAGCTGCTCGCGCACGAGCGCGGCGGCAATGCGAACTATTCCCCATCCCTACGGCCGCAACAATGTCGGCTCACGTTCGTGGACTAGCGCCGCGCTCATGCCATGCTGATTTCTCATCTATCGACTGATCAGCGGAAACATTGGTCAGGCATAGAGCGGCAATCAGCGGCAGATGGTCTGACTGGAAGCGCGGGAGAACACGCATCTCCTTCACGGTGAAATGACTCGTGTGAAAGATGTAATCCAGGGGATAGCGCAAGCCCGGCATGCCCGCAGGATATGTATTAAAGAAGCCGCGCCCTCGCCGCGGATCGCGCAGGTTCCCAGCGGCCTTGAAATTTGAAGTGGTCCTGGACCATGCCACATCGTTGAGATCCCCCACGACAACGGCTGGACGATGGGAGCGTCTGATCTCGTGGCCAACAACGATCAACTCTAAATCACGCTCCGCAGAACTCTGTTGTGGCGCGGGCGGCTGTGGATGCATTCCGTAAAGATCGATGACGGCGCCTGAAGGCAGCAGGATGCCGGTTTTTATCGAGGGAATTGCTTCGTCGACAACGAAACGGACGATTGGATCGATAAGCTCGAAGCGAGAAAAGAGTGCCATCCCATATCCGTTCGACAGAGGATAGCTCAGGTGATGCGGATAGCGCGCCCGCAGAGCGTCAGCCAGTTGGGCGCACCACCACTCGTCCGTTTCTACGGTCAAGATCACATCCGGGGCAGCTTCCGTGATGATGGAGAGCAATCCCCCGGAGTCGCGGCAAGGTTGATAGACATTGGTGGTCAGAAAACTGATGCAGGTTGGTGTGACGGCTCCTGATCCAGCGTTAGGCACTTCGACAGGGGCGCCTCGGACGTAACGCCAAACCCAGGACAGCTGCCAAGTAGCCGAGAGCACGACAGACACCAGAAGAGCGGATTCGAGCCCTCTAGGTGGCCAAATCACGCCGCAAGTAAGATACTGAAGCCCGTCGCCAGCACGGCAATCTGGAAACGCGGAAAGTCCAGAACTCTGACCCACCACCGTGTTGTGCGCCAAAGTGGTAGAAGCGTGGCAACAACCAGCACGATCGCCGCTACGTACAAGACAAGATAAAAACTGTTCGCTAGCACCATCCGCCCTTCGTTGGCCCGGTCGTTCGTACCGGCACTATTTCAGCGGACGCTGAAGGCCTGAAGAATGACCAAAAAGCCGGTCAATAAACCTGCGGCGGAAACAACTACCACACCTTTGGGAACAGGCAGCAGATTATAGAAGGTCAGCTTCCCGAGATTGCCCCATTTTTCGACTGTCTGTTTCAGGGTGCCGGACATCTCGGCATACAGCCAAGAGCCAGCCACAAGACCGGCCATGCCGAAAAGAGCGTCCCAACTTCCCTGGCCAACGGCAGCAGCGGCTGTGCCGGGACAATAACCGATAAGCGCGAATCCAACTCCGAAGAGCAAACCTCCGATGATGTTCGGAGCAAGTTTCGTTGGCTTGGTGTGGAGGTTGACCTTCGCGAAGTGATGCAACGTGAATATACCGATCATACCCACGACGATGGCGGTCAGCATGATCTTCACAACGGTCCAGTCCTGGAACAGGAGCTGGCCGATGAGAATGTGGTAGGTGCCGACGCCGCCCTTTTGTAGCAGGAATCCAAACAGGAACCCGAATACGATACCGCCGACGATCATCTTGGCGGGTGCCGTCAATGTGGGCTTATCGATCTTGGATTTTTTTACCGCTTTGCCAGGATCGAGCATCGATTAAATCCGAAACATCAGGTTGGCGACGATGGCGCCGCCGATGAAGAAGCAAATCACGGCGATCCAGGAGGCGACGTTCAGCTGCAAGGTGCCGCTGATACCGTGCCCGCTGGTGCATCCTCCGGCGAGCCGCGCCCCGAATGCCATCAACACTCCGCCACCAAATGCAAATGTCCCCCGCAGCGCCAAACTGTCCCCAAAACGCGCGCGCCACATCTCCGGCACCCATTCGTTGACGAACCCACCGCCAGTCAAAGCCGCGACGGCAGCGCCGGCAACCGCGGCCAGTACGAAGGCGAATTCCCAATTCAACTTGGGCGGATTGATCTGGAAGTAGTCGAGCTTCTCCGTGTGCTTTGGCGCAACTGCCTTGCCGAGCATGCCTGCGACGGTGGCATAGAATGAAGAGGCGCCGATCGGTTTGTCGGAAAAGTAGAATGTGAGCCAGGACAAAACGCCAATGCCGGCGCCAACCAGATAAGGAGACCAAGCCGCACCGGGATAATTGCGGGCGTCGAGAGCCGGCTCGATCGCCAATGCTGCTTCGGTGCAGGCGGCGCTGGCTGCGATTGTTAGGGCGAAAAGCCGAAGAATCCGCCTGCTCATTCGATCTTCCCGTCGATCGGCAGGCCGGCTTTCTTCCAGGCCTGCCAGCTTCCCGGCACATTGCTGACGTCGGAGAATCCTTCTTGTTTCAGGATGCTGGTGGCGATGCTGGCCCGGTAGCCGCTATCGCAATAGGCGGCAATCGGGCCTTCCCGATCGAGCTTATCCACCTTTTCTCGCAACTCAGGAAGAAAGATGTGCCGCGCGCCCGGCACATGCCCCGATTTCCATTCGCTTGGCGTCCGCACATCGATGATCCGCAGCGCGCCGTTAGCCTTGTGCACCTCGTGAACGGTTTTTTGATCGATATCCGCGAGTTCAAAGCCAGCGTTGTCCCAGCTCTTCATGCCGCCCGCGAGATAGCCGGCGAATTTCGTGTAGCCGGTGCGGATAAACAACTTCACGACCTTCTCAAGATCGGCGTCGCTGTCGAGAACGAGAAGGAGCGGTTTGTCAGGGTCGAGGAGCCAGCCCGCCCAGATCGAGAGCATAGGCGTTCCGCCAATGTTGAGGGCGCCGGCGATGTGGCCCCCACCAAAGCCCAGCATGGTCCGCGTATCGATCAGGACCCCGGCCTCCTCCTCGATTGCCTGCTTGAATGTCTTGGGTGGCAGACCCGGCACGCGCGGTAGATTGCCGAGCACCTCCGGCCCCTTCGCATTGATCTTCTTCATCAGCGGATAGTACTTCGGGACCGGCGGCGCCGTGCTGAGGGCATAGTCGGTGAACGACTTCACGTCCTGAAATTGCAGGAACGGATTGAATCGTCGTTCGTAGCCAATGGTGCTTTCCAGGCGATCGCCGATGTCGGCGCCGCACGGAGACCCGTGGCCGTGAGCCGGGTAGATGATGACGCTATCGGGAAGCTTTAGATAGAAGTCGCGAAGCGTGTGGAACTGCTTTTCGGCTAGCTTATTGGTTTCGCTTGAACCGAGAAGGTCGGGACGCCCTGCCGAATTGACGAACAGGGAATCTGCCGGTCAGCACTCCCCAGGGAGTGTCGGCATGTTTCTTTTCGGCGATGAGGTAGGAGATATGCTCTGGTGTGTGCCCCGGCGTGTGCTTGACGGTGAGGACCGTCTGGCCAAAAGTAAACTGATCGCCGTCCTTGAGCTTTTCGGGCTCGAACCCGTAGCGCGCGCCGCCCTCATAACTGGCATAAATTTTGGCCGATCCGACGCGATCGCACAACTCGCGCGCACCGCTGACCAGATCGGCGTGAATATGCGTTTCGAAGATGTGGGTGATCGACAGGCTCTTGGAGCGCGCGAGCTCGATGTATTTATCAACGTCAGGCGTTGGATCGACCACCGCGGCTACACCCTGTCCATCATCGCCCATCAGGTAAGAAAGCTCCGCGATGCCTTCGGTCAGGATGCGTTCGAAAACCAGTGGCATGACATCAGTCCTTTAGTCAGTCCTTTAGTGCTGTCACCGCGCGTCTCTGAACGAGGACGGCTAAAGAAACGCAGCGGTGGCGAGAGCGCCGACGAAATATCCACGGCGACAGACCTGTCACGCAGGCAAGGTCACTTCGCCGAGATTGCCAAGCCCGTTCACAAGACCCTGAAGCGCCGGGAATGCAGCGACGTAGACCAGCGCACCGCCCAGATGCCGACTACGCCGACCATGACATCGCGCCGGATTTGCCGCACGCGGCAACGCTGGTGCCCGGGCAATAGCCAAAGATCGCCATTCCGGTTCCAGAGGGCACCAACGATTACCCCGCCAAAACCTGATGGCTTTATCGCCAGCGACGCTTTCCCCATCATAATCCACACGCCAATGGCACCGACTAGGTGGCGAGTAACTCAGATCATACAGAAATGTTCCAGGAGACGCCACGCTTCCGAGTCTTCCACCCGGCGGCTGGTGACGTCAAGCAAGGAGCCAGAGAAGCTATTGGCAACGCCAAGCTCGATATGGAGAGAGGATGCGAAGAGAATGGGGATGGCCAACGAAAGATGCGGTCAAAGACGCCGAGAACAAGAATTTGTATCTCTCACCCTGTAAACGTCTTTGGGGCTTTGTGATTTATCAGCCCCACCGAAATCGCATCCCTTAACGAATTAAGATCGAACGGCTTACCGACGACCGGGGCGCCGCAGAACTCCGCTGGGAGACCGGCTGCGCCATAGCCCGTACTAAATATGAAGGGGATGTTCCGCTCGCGAAGTGCTCGAGCCACCGGGAACACAGGCTGTCCATCTTGAAAGCAATTGATTGCCCCTTGAATTCTGCCGCGGTGATCGCGGAGGGGCCGGATGTTTACCAAAGCCGTGATCCTCGAACCGTCGGGCCGTTCGATCACGATTTCTTTGTTCCTGGCCGGCTCGCCTGTTTTACGGCTTGCGCCATAGGACACTCGTCGTGGCGGATTGACGTTCCGTCCAGCCTGAACAAGCGGTGGGAGCCACAAAACCGCTCATCGCGGCCGGGCAGCCTACCCCATAGCTCCGCAGCCTCATTGTTGTAGTGCGTGACCCGGCCGTCGTGATCACACAGGTAGACGGCTCCCGGGATCGCATCCAGCGCGCCAGGTGCACCGGCCGCCAAGGCTTCGTATTCGGTCGGTCGACGAGCCGCCGATGGAAATTCTTCAATATTGGACATCCCCAAGCCCCTCCGCACTGATCAGGACGTCGGACGCAGGACGCATTTGTATTTCCCCCGTCCCCTCAAACCGGCAGACGGCAGCGAAACTCAAAACGCGCTTAGGAACCGATTGTTCCACCGCTGCGGCAATATGTACTCCCCGTCTAAAAGATTCGTATTCCTAGAGATGTAGAGATGCGGGTAGAGATGTAGAGACTATGAATCCTGCGGCATCGAAGCTGTGGACCGAAGACTCATGGTCGGGTCAAGCAAAGGGTTCTATGAATTCCGCAGTCCCAACGTCCATCATCCCTGTCGATGAACCGCAGCGAATGGCGGCGGTGACGCGGTATGAGATCCTCGACACACCCGCCGACGGATCTTTCGATCGCGTGACCGCTATGGCGGCACGCCGCTTCCGCGTCCCGATATCGATCATTTCCATCGTCGATCATGATCGAATTTGGTTCAAATCGCGCTACGGGGTTAACGTCGAGCAAATCGGACGCGATCCGGGCCTTTGCGCTTCCGCGATATTGCGCCCTGATCCTCACATTCTTCCGGACGCCAGCAAGGACATCCGGTCCCTCGCAAACCCTCTCGTCGCGGGCGACTTTGGATTGCGTTTCTATGCCGGTGTCCCGCTTCGAACGACGGACGGACACAATCTCGGCACCCTCTGCGTGATCGGCAAAGAACCTCGGCCGATCGACGAGGACCAAATCGAAGACCTAAAGGACATGGCCTCGCTGGTGATGGACCAGCTTGAGTTCCGACTTTCAGCGATCCGATCGCTGGCGCAAGCAGAGAAATCTCTTGAGCAGACCAAATTACTGGCCCGCGAGATTGATCACCGCGTGATGAACAGCCTTCACTTTGTCTCTGGCCTTTTGCGAATGCAGGGGAAGACCCAGGAGCCGAGCGCAGCCGCCCAGTTCGAGATGGCGGCGAATCGGGTTGCCGCAGTCGCTCGCGTTCACCGCCACTTCCACCTGGAAGACGACACGGCGCAGGCGAATGCGCGGACCTATATTGGCCGTCTCTGCGAGGACCTCGCGGGAATTTTGGGCGTGCCTGTCACCGTTCACGGCGACGATGGGTTCCTCCCAACTACTGCTATCCAGCCGTTGGGTTTGATCGTTAATGAACTGGTCACGAATGCCGCCAAGCATGGTGCCGGCAACATTACGGTTACTTACAGATCGAACCCGATGCGCCAGTTGACAGTTTGCGACCAAGGACCCGGCTTCCCGCCCGGCTTCAACCCTGCCACGAACACCGCCGGATTAGGAATGCGCGTTGTTCACGCCTTGGCTAGGCAGCTCAAAGGTGGCGTAACGGCCACTGCGAACCCCAACGGAAAGGGCGCATGTTTTACGGTCTCATTTGAGGGGTGAGCGGGCAGCCGGGTGCGTGGTTGGATCCCAGTCCCACTCGCCTGAGCAATATTATTGCGACAAATTCAGAGGCTTTTGGATCCCAGTCGCACTCCCTCCGCCGCCCCACCTAAATCGATGCGTTTCAAACACAATCAAGTCAAAGCCCGCCTAGATTTGATTCGCCGCATCGCGCGAAGCGGCATTCAAGTTCGAGCAAAATCTCTGGCTACCTTCCTGACCAGATTCGAAAACTGGCTCACGACGGCCGACGCATCGCCACGTCGAGAGGCAAGGCTGAGTGAGGCGGTTGGCTGACCTGCGTCCTTCAGGGGCCGATATACGATACCATCCATGTTCATGCGTTGCAGCGACGAAGGGACAAACGTGACGCCCAGTCCCGCCGCGACCAGACTTAACGTCGAGGTGATGCGTGGCGCCTGCTGGGTCGATGCCCCGAGATTGCCGACGTTCGGATTGAACCCTGCCGCGAGGCATGCTGCGATGATCGCGTCGTACATGCCGGTGCCCGGCGGGCCGTAGAGAATGAATGTCTCGGAGGCCAGCCGTTTCAAGGAGATCGGCGTGCCGGGTTTGCCCCGAGCCAGCGGGTGCGTGCTCGGCAACGCCGCCACCATCGGCTCCTCAAGCAACGGGTGAACCACAAGCCCTTCAACGCCCACAAGAGACGTTCGGATGAACGCCACGTCCATTCGCTCGTTGCGCAAGCGCTCGACGAGTTCGTTGCTGAGACACTCCTCGAGCGTCAGGGAAACCATCGGACAAGCTTCGCTGAAATGGCGGGTATCTGGGGCAATGGCGAGATGGCCCTTCCCAACGATCCACCGGGGGAGCTCGAAGTCGTCGAGGGAATGCCGGACGGCGGCAAGATACCGGAGTTGGAAGGCACGCCCTCTGCTTTCACGCCGGATTATGCTCCGGAAGAAATGTACGAAATCGCGGCGAAGCTTTACAAAAAGTCTCGTTGAGAGGTTTCCGGTCGCAGGCTCGGAGTAGCCGCCGGGCCTGCTCCTGTTTCCGGAACAAATCTCTTAAAGCCATCCTATGGACGGCGCCATTATCGTTCTTGTGATCTGGCGCATTGCGAACGCGCGGCAGATCTCAGGCGCCTCTTAGGTCAGCTGGCGACGTTGCGAACGGAGGCGCGATAGCTCGGAACGCGACGAAGGCACGCTCGACTGATTAGTTCAAAAACAAATCTGGAACGTATCTCAACTGCGCAAGTTGGGCTGTCTCATAACCAGAGAGGACACCAGCCGCCGCTGGCTCTGGCAGACCCGGCGCGATGATAGCAAACTCGTCACCGCCAAGCCGCGCGATCATCTGCGTGTCGTCAAGCAGGCTGACCAGCTTTGTGGCTACCGTCTGCAACACAGTATCGCCTGCGCCGTGACCAAACAGATCGTTGACCTCCTTGAAACGATCGAGATCAAGGCACAGCACCGCGAGCGGCCGTGCTGTCGCCAGGGCCGATTTGATTTCGATGTCCAGCTTCTTGTTGAAACTCACGCTAACGTAGCGGCATGTGCCAACTGCTCGGTTAACAAGCTCAAAGCGGCGTTACGAATAGCGGATGAATGTAGATAAGCTTACTGGATCGTTAGGCTGCCGCTTCCGCTAGCTGCAAGAGACCCAACCGCGGCGCGTGGTTGAAACAGTGACCGTCAATTTATTTCGAAATATGCAGCGTCGCCAGACTATCCGCGATGCTCTTGAACACGGCGTTGAGCTGCGAAGCCTGCGAGACTTCGAAATACATGTTCGATGCGGTCGCGCAACTGCGCAGCAGCGATTGATTGCCCTCGATCACCCGCACCGTATAGACCTTGATGCCGTCCTTCTTGATGTTGGCGCACGCGGCTTCGGTGCGCTTGTCGATCGCCGCCGAATTCGCGCCCCAGCGGTTCTCAGTGTTCTCGCCGTCGGTCAGCAGGATCACAACCTTGTCGAGGTCCTTGGCTGGCGCCGAGCCGCCCTTGAGTGGCTGCGCCGGTCGAGAGCGCATGCCATGCCCAGGCAAGCCCGATGGTGACGTTGGTCGTGCCGTCGGCTTTCATCTCGTCGATCTTGTCGTGCAGATCCTTCCACTTACTGGTGAGCGCCAGCAGCGGCGCGGGATTGACGCACTCGACCGCCGGATAGCTCTGATCGGCGCCCGTCGGCGCGGTGTCCTGCACGTCGTAGGGCTGATTGCGGTCGGTGACGCAGCCGTTCCACTTCTTGCCCGGTTTTTTTGTTCACCCAGTCGGTGGACAGACCGGCTTCCAAGCCGATGCTGTCGAACGCAGTCCAGTCGGAAAAGTCGATCCAGTTGGCCTTCTTGTTCTTCTTCGGATCGACGTTGACGAAGGTCGTGAACGGCACAATCGCGACGCGGATGTCGTCCTTCTTCTTCGATGTCTTCTTCAGCGTATCGATCAGGCTGTGCGCGGCCGATTGCAGAGCTGCGAGCTTGCCGCTTTGAAGCATCGAGCCGGTATTGTCGAGCGCCAGCGCGAGCTCCAGCCGGCGCATCCCCCACACCACCTCGGTGTCGGTGCGCAGGTCCAACTGGGTCACGCCGAACAACCGGAAGATCGAGGTATCGAGCGAGCCGCTGGCCACCAGCTTGATCTTGTTGTTGCCGCCCTCGTCGGTGAACGACGGGGTAACGATCATCTTCTTGCCCTGCGGGTCCTTGAAGTTGGTCTGGAAGTATATCTGCGCTTTCTCGTTGAGTTGCGCCGTGGTGAGACCGGCCGCTTCCTTCGCCAGCATGATCGCCGCGGCATCGACCGCGGATTGCATTTGCGTGCGCACCGAGGCGGCGCGGGAGTAATCGACGGCGGCGCCGACGGCGGCGAAGATCGCGCCGATGCAGAGCGCGAACATGGGGACAACGCTCGCGCGGTCGTTTTGAATGAATTGCTTAACGAACATGAGCTGGCTCACCTGCTGGCTGCCAGGAATTATGCCGGTTCGTCAGAAATCGAATGTTAATCGGTCTTCTGGAACCCAAATGGTGCTTGAAAGATCGTTAACGCCGACGGTCGAACACGGAGCCTTCCAGGTGCCATGGAGACAGCGCGGACAAGCTCACCCTTAAAGCCAGTGCGGACATCCACCTTGTCAGGGTCGGCAACGCGATTGTGTTCAGCAGGAGATGCCCAGGCCGCGGAGCGCAGCACGGAGGTCGTCTGAACTGTATGGTTTGCGTGCAAATGCAATCGGGGACGCATCGGAAAGAACGTTTTTCACATCCTCGCTGTCGCGGCCGCTTGCAATCACAATCGGCAAATCCGGATACAAAGACCTGATCTCACGCACCAAAGTGTCGCCTGGCCGGTCGGGCAAGCCGAGGTCGATGATCACGGCGTCAACCCCGCCTGGAATGAGGCGCAGTTTATTGAGCGCGTCAGTGGCACTGGTGGCGGTGTCCACCTTGATGCCGGCTTCCTCCAGATAATCGACCGCGAGCATCTGGATCATCACCTCGTCCTCAACCAGGAGCACGCGCGCCGGACTTGATTTTGCATCCAAGATGTCGCGGAGTTTTTCACTTAAGGCCGCTTGACTGAAAGGTTTGGGCAGCAATTCCACGCCCGCGTCCAGACGGCCGTCGTGCACGATGGCGTTTCGCGCGTATCCGGTGGTGAACAGCACCTTCAGATCCTGACGCCGCCTCTTGGCCTCTTCTGCCAGCTGCCGCCCATTCATTCCGCCGGGCAACCCAACATCGGTGAACAAGACCGCGATTTCAGGGTGACTTTCAAGCATTTGCAGCGCCATGCGCCCGCTCGAGGCTTCGATGACGGAATAGCCGAGATCGCGCAAGCTGTCTGCCGAGTAGGAGCGGACATCGTCGTCGTCCTCCACCACGAGTACTGTTTCCCGGCTCTTCCCGCGCGCCAGAGGCCGAACCAATTCTTCTTCAGCCTCCTCAGCCGTTGCCGTGAAGCGGGGCAGGTAAATTTTGACAGTCGTGCCTTCGCCTACTTCGCTGTAGATTTTGACGTGCCCGCGCGACTGTTTCACGAAGCCATAAATTTGAGAAAGCCCGAGGCCCGTTCCGTGGCCCACGTCCTTCGTCGTGAAGAAGGGATCGAAAGCCTTCATCCTAACGTCGGGCGGCATGCCCACGCCGTTGTCAGTCACAGCCAGCATCACGTATTGCCCGGGCAGCACCTCGACCTGTGCCGCAGCGTAGCGGTCATCGAGGTGTGCATTTGCCGTCTCGATCGTCAGCTTGCCGCCCTTGGGCATGGCGTCCCGCGCGTTCACCGCGAGATTGAGAACCGCAATTTCCAGCTGGTTCGGGTCCGCCATCGCCCGCCAGAGGCCCCCGGCCAGGACCGTCTCGACAGAAACCTGCTCTCCCAGGGTGCGGCGCAGAAGGTCCGACATTCCGCTCACGAGCCGGCCCACGTCGATGGATTTGGGCTCAAGGGGCTGTTGGCGCGAGAATGCCAACAGCCGCTGCGTCAGGGATTCGGCACGGCGCGCGCCGCGCATTGCATTGTCTGCCGATCGTTTGAGGCGGTCGATATCATGTCCGTCGTCGTGAAGATGGCGCTGTAACGCTTCAAGATTGCCGATGATGATTGTCAGCAGATTGTTGAAGTCATGCGCCACGCCGCCTGTCAGCTGGCCGATCCCTTCCATTTTCTGCGACTGTTGGAGTCGTTCTGCTGCGGCCCGGCGTTCACTAAGGTCCCGCGTGACTTTGGCGAAACCGACGAGCTCTCGCTTGCTGTCCCGAATTGCATTGATTACGACATTTGCCCAGAACTGCGTGCCGTCCTTGCGAACGCGCCATCCTTCTGCTTCGTATTTCCCGGTTTCGGCGGCTGTCTCCAGCGCCTTGTACGGAACGCGGCTGAGTTGATCCTTCTCGGTGTAGAACCGCGAGAAGTGCTGGCCGATGATTTCGTGTGGCGCGTAGCCCTTGATGCGTTGTGCACCCGGATTCCAGTTGATGATCTTGCCGGATGGATCGAGCATGAAGATGGCGTAGTCAGTGACGCCTTCCACCAGGATGCGGAAGCGCCGCTCCGTGTCCTCAAGCTGGGAAACGCTCAACGCAAGCTCCCGCGCCCTTTGTTCGGCGCGCGCCTCAAGCGTGCGGTTGAGTTCCTGCAACTTATCTTCCGCGTCCGCACGCGCCGTCACCTCCAGTTGGCTCGTCTGGTAGAGGCGCGCATTGTCGATGGCGACCGCGGCTTGGGCTGCAAGGCCCAGGAGCAGCCGCTCGGCGCGCTCGGAAAATATTGCCGGTTGATGATGACCGAAGAAGAGGCCCCCGAGCACTTCGCCGGCTCGCGATAGGACGGGCACCGCGAGATAACTGCGGACCGGCAGATGGCCCGGCGGCATCCCGTGGTGCGGTTCGCTTTTGCCGTAGCGCGGGTCGGCAAGGATATCCGGCGAACGAACGACGCCCGTGCCGCGAAAGGTCGGTTCAAAGATTGCGGTATTGCGCGGCATGGGGAACTTGGCGAACGCCTCGCGCGGCGCGCCCGACAGAGTGTAGAGGGTGTAGGCTTCACCATCCTGCCGGATCACATTGTAAAAGAACGCCCCGAATTCCGCGCCACTCAGCTCCACGCCGGCGTCGGTGACGATCTGAACGAGGCGTTCGAGGTCCAGCTCGGCCCCGACGGCAACGCCGGTGCGGTTGAGCACTTCGAGCGCGCGCGCTTCTTCGCGCAATTCCCTGACGCGTGCTTCAAGCGACTCGTTGACCGAAAGCAGGCGAGCTTCGAGCTGTTTGCGGTCGCCAATATCGTAGAACGTGCCGCGCAGAACGCTGCCATCGGCCTGCCCCTTGCCGGCCAGCCAATGGAAGGCGCCATCGCGCTTCACCCGGAATTCGACATAGAAGCCGCGCTCTCTGGCAGCCTCCATCGCCATGCGCAGCTTTGGAACGTCATCCACGAAGATAAGGCGCTGCCATTCCTCAAAGGCTTGAGGCGCGTTGTCCGGGCTTAAGCCGAACAGCACCGCGACAGGCGGCGCCCAGTCCCATTTTTTGGAGTTCGAGATCATATTCGAACGCCGCAATTCCGCTGGCGGCTTCGGCTGCGCGAAAGCGTTCATTCGAGCGGGTCTTTGGTTTCTTTGGGCGGGCGTCTGTCTTTTTGTCGGTCATGAAGGCCTTGAGCGTTCACGGTCTCCGATCAAGATTGCCTTGGCTTCGGTCATCGCGCGAAGCTTTCCGAGCGCGATGTGTCTCGGCAGGTGATTGAACCCGCAGGAGCTGGTGATCACGGTCTGCTCAGGTGCGAGCCATGTGTGGACCTTGATGCGCTCGACCACCTGTTCGCCGGTCTCGACGTTCGGTGACTGGACGTCGATCGCCCCGACCCCGAGCTGCTTGTTGCCAAGGCACCTCTCGTAGTGCGGCGTCATGTCGTGCTCGATCAGGTAACCATCGCATTCGATCTTGCAGACGAGGTCCGCCTTGTAGCGTCCCTGATCGAAATAGCGATGGCCGATCTGGCCGTCGTAGTCAGCCCCGACGGCGTAGTTGCCTTGGCAGATGTGCACCATCACGTGCACGTCGTCAGGGAGGTCTTCGATCGGAGAGGTTGATTGCGTCAACCGCCGCCAGAACTTCGCCGTCGCTGACCGGCGTGAAGTAGGGTTCATCGATCTGGATATGCTTGCAACCTGCTTCCGCCAGGCGTCTGAAGTTTTGGTGCAACAGCTTGCCAAAGTCGCCGATCATCCGCGACACGTCGTTATAGTATTCATCGTAGGCAACGGCAGCAAGCAGATGCGGCCCCGTCATCGTCACCTTCACCGGCTTGTTTGCAAAAGAGGAGACTGTCTTGAACTCATCGACGAGCCCAAGATCGACCGTATCAGCAATGGGTCCACGGCATACGGCGGCGGGGTGAAAGACATTCGGATCATAGCTGGTGATCGGCTTGGGTCGCGTCTCTCCCTGGAAGCAGGGAATCTTCTGCCAGAAATGATTCAGCATCGCGTTCGGCGGCGCATGCCGATTGTGCCGCCGGCGATGCATCTCACCGCCGGTGATTACATCGATGCCGGCGGCTTCCTGCTCCAGAATGGCGGCTTGACTGGCGCGTAGCTGGGCATCCGCCAAATCGCCCTCGGCGAGTTGTCCCAAGGCGACAAGCCGGTCCAGTGCCTCATACCACCGGGGTACGCTATGGGCCCCGATCACCGTTGTCGTGTACCGCGGATAGAGCGGCATGCCTGTCTCCGGATCGGCGCCAGCGGGATGGTAGCGTTATCGGTCGATCGTACCCTTTGACCAGTCCAATCCGCAACATAGCGTGCCGACCAAACAAGGGATAAGGGCAATCAACGCACCAGGCACCGAGCGGTTCCCGTTCAACAGCTCGCGAGGCTTCCGGCTCCGGCCTGAGGGACCACGCCCGAGCGTTGCTAAGCACCGCGTCAGTAGGAACAGTTCGAAAGGCCTCGGTCGTCGCGGCGCAGCACGGCGGCACGACGTGAACGGACACTGGCCGACGAGTTCTTCCGGCACCGTGGGAGAGCGCCATCAACTGGAAACCCATAGTTGTTGAGGCTAGTTAGGAAGGCCGGGGCCGCTTTCCGTTCGATCGTACGGCGTCGAGACAGCATCGGCCTCGCTCGCCAGTTTGGCCGACCTCTGGCCGCGCGCCGGGACAATGATGTGCGAGCCGTCCGTTTGCTCAACGATGATCGGCTCATCACCGACATTGTGAACAATTGTCTGCCGTTGAATCATAATGGCACCTCGTGAAACAACCCCAACGGCCACGCGGGGGAGGAAGGCGAAGCCGCCGAGGTTGTTCGTCACCACAGAGGGAGGGCCAGATAAGCACCTCGCGTCGTGGCAATAGGGGTCCGCCAGAAAGGTTCCGCAGTCAGTCGAGTTTGCTTCTAAGTCGGGAAGCGCCAGCTCGTCGCCCGCCAAGAGGCGTCGGTCAATTTGCGACGCCGTTCTCATCCAGGTTCTGGCGAGACCGATCATGATCTCGCGGTGGCTCGCATTGTCGGTTTCGTCAGACCAGCGCAAGCATTCCAATGCGAATTCTCGCATTTCTGTCGGTGCAACCATCACGCCACCGGGAGCAACGTGCCTGCCGTCCAAGTTCGACTAAAATGTAAACGCCGGAAGCTGTCTGTCTGCTACCGGACATAACGAAACCTTTCTCATCAGGCCCTCGCAAAACCGCCGACCTCGGGAGAAGGCCGGCGGTGTATTGGTGCCGTGATTGGGAAGCCGACAGTTCGGGACGAGTAGTAACGTTCAAGCCCCGAACTGGTCCTACTGGCAAGCGAAATCGGCCGCGTTCAGACAGTCCCCAGGTTCGAAGCCAGTCCTTTACAGAGCGGCCTCTTGACGGCGCATAGCGCCGGGACGCCGTTTGCGGTCCGCCACCTTTTCTGAGGTAGACGCCGCGGACCTCCATCGGCTCTTGCAGCAGGTCCTACAATCCGAACCTGCACGACCTCGACGACAAGGTA
This sequence comes from uncultured Alphaproteobacteria bacterium, assembly GCA_963828625.1. Lineage (GTDB taxonomy): Bacteria > Pseudomonadota > Alphaproteobacteria > Rhizobiales > Xanthobacteraceae > PALSA-894. The sequence continues at coordinate 641,905 of CAWHEX010000002.1, forward strand.
CGATTCCGCGTTGTTGAGTTGGGGCCGGGCTACTACGGCGAGACGTTTCGCACGTGTCCGCCAACGCGAACCTGAGGCTCGGCCACGCGGCGCTCGGCGCGGCGGTGAAGATGAACCCGGAGAGAAGCTGGTTGTTGAAATATTCTGGTGGGATAGCGTGCAGGTATGACCCGCCAGGAAGGGTTACCAACGAAAAATGAGACAGTCACGATACACCAAGCATTGTCGCCGCGTTCCTCCTATCATTCAGACTGGCCTCATCGTCCCGTCGCGGTGGGCAGTAATCCGCTTCTGGGACGACCCTTAGGCCGCTAGTCTAGGTGTCCCCTGATTATCTTAATCGCCCCGTTCCTTGAAGGATAGCGATTATCCAGTCACTCTTTTCATGCCCTGCCCAGCCGTGCTCCTGCGCGATCCGTGCGGCGCGCCATCGCGGCTCATCATTTATCCCGTCGGTGTAACGGTGGCAATTTGAGGTTTGCTTTTGGAACGCGGAAGTGACAGTCGCACGGCACGGGAGGTTCACGTCGCGCTTGCGTTTCAGAGCATAGGACGCGGGCTGTGTGAGCAAAGCAGCATCAGAAGAGAGTAACGTGCTTCAGCTCGCCGGCGTCGTTGCTATCGGATTAATTCATCGCCGTCAGGTAGGCTCCGGCTCGCCCTCCGGCGCTCCCGTGAGCGTCTCCATGAAGGCGACGAGATCGAGCCGTTCCTGCTCGCTCAGGTGGATTGGTACTAACAGCGGAGAGCGGCTCGGGCGATCGATGCCGGCCTTCTCGTAGTGCTTGACCGAGTGATAGAGATCGGCTGAGGACGCGTTGTGCATGTAGGGCGGATGCGTCGCGACCGAACGCAGCGTCGGCGTCTTGAAGGCGAATTGCATGTCTTCGTCGTTCTTCAGTTCGCGTCCACGGCCGCGATCGGTCGTCGTCGTGCCGATGTCGTGGAACTTGTCGTCGGTGGCCGCGCCGGCGAAAGCGGAAGATCGTTTTTGCAAAGGAACTGGGAGCAGATAGCACTGCGGCGGGAACATCAGGAACGTCCTGTAACGCTGGCGGCAAAGGCTTCCTTCCCGCTTTGCGCAAGTCAATATGCGTAAACAGTGCCCCCCGGCTCACGTTCGGCTTATCGCCAGCGCTACGTCAGTCTCCCCCATCGCCGCCGTGGCAACCGCGCATGTATTGAACGAAAACCAACGCCTTTTCGAGTCATCAACATTGAGGTCCGGAAGTTTGTCCGGAGGTCTATCGGCCTCCGGGCATGGGTGATCCTTCGCGCCCCCGTGCGGGAGCGACGTGCGACGGAGAAAGTTGTGAGACGCGTTGGCTCGTCAGAATGCCGCGCAGCGCGCGCGTTTGCGCGGCCACCGGCACGGGTAGACATCCCGCGCGATGCTTGGCATCGTTGCGGCCCTCCACGAGGACGCGGAACTTGCAGACGCTGACCGATATCCATTCGATCACCGGGCACGCTCGGCGCGACGTGTTCGCATCGGTGCAGCGGGGCGTGCTGATCGAGACGCCCTACCCTCACTTGGTGATCGAGGATGCGCTGCCGGCGGATCTCGCCATGGTCCTGCTGAACGAGATGCCGCCCGTCGAGGTGTTCACGCGCGACGCGCCGCCCGAGAGCAACAAGCGCTTCCCGTTGCCCTCGCACATTGCGCTCGCCGATCCGCGGCCATCCGCCGCCTGGAGGGCAGCAATCGCGGAATGCGACGCCAGCATGGGCAATCTGCTCGCGCACGTTCTGGATCGCATGCGCGACCACCTGCTGCGCGCGTTCCCCGATTTCCCCTCGCGGTTTGCTCCGCTCGATCAGTTGCGCGCCATTCCGCGCGTGCAGAAAGACCGCAAGCCGCATGAGATCGGCTGCGACGCCCAGATGGTCATCAACACGCCGGCGCTCTCCGCCGGCACGTCCGTGCGCGGGCCGCATCTCGACATGCCGGACAAGCTGATTTCAGCCCTGCTCTATCTGCGCGCATCCGACGATGACTCGACCGGCGGCGAGCTCGAGCTTTACGCGCCACGGCGCAGCGGCGTGACGTTCGACAATCGCAACAACACCAGCCTCGAAAACGTCGAGCTGGTGCGGCGCTATCCGTATCGCCACAACCTGCTGATCCTACCACTCGGCGTACCGCACGCGCTGCACGGTGTCAGCGCGCGCAGCGCGACTGCGAAGCAGCGCTATCACCTGCATCTCGTCGGCGAGACGGCGGCGCCGCTCTTCGCCATTCCGCACTAGTCTAAGGCCACTCAGCCCTTCACACGCCGCTTCGCGGGCTTGCCCTTGCGCAGCGGCGCGCGCTTCGCGCGTTTGGCGGCGCGGTCGAGATGGTTCAGGAATTCACGGAACACGCTGAGGTGAATCCGACTTCGACTTTGTCTCACTGATCGAGCGCAGCACATTGTGAAGAGTATCCATCAGCGTAAGAAGTCGATCGGCAAGTCCGTAGCGACAATGGATATCGCCAGCTTCGGGCTCACATCGGAGACCTTCAAAATACCTTGGCGGTGAACGCGCAACGGGCTTACTTCGAAGACCAGCTTCCCAACTCGGCGGCTACGTCTCGAAGAAGGCGACCGCTCGTCTGAAGGCCGTCACGCCGGCGAGCCGCAACAGGGTCGTCACGCTAGGTCCGTGGCTCGGCCACCATGCGCAGCCCGCGGTTGAGCTCCGGCTGGATCGTATTGAACGGCGGCGGCCGATTGACAACTGGCAGATGCGGCGCGACCGCCTTGAGCTCGACGAGCGTCCTCTGCGCGTCGACGATATTGCCCGACAGCGCATAGGCGGCGGCGAGCGAGCGCAGCGTGATCGGCTGGCGCGGGTTGGCGGCGTAGCGACTGGCGCAGCAGAGCGACGGCCTCGTCGAAATGCCCAAGCTCAATCTGGGCCTCGCCCGCGAAGCGCTGCCAATGCGAGCGCGTAACGTCCTGCGGGCTCAGCCGCATCGCGTAAGTGATATGCTCGATACCCTCGGCGGCGCGGCCCTGCTGCAGCAGGGCGTGGCCGAAGCCCAGCGTAGCAGTTAGCCGCGCTCGGCATGATCGCGATACAGCGCTCGAGCGACGTGACCGCCTCGGCGAACTGTCCACGCATCCGCTGGACGATTGACAGATAGAAGTGTGAACCCGGTTCGTCCGGCCGGTCGCGGAGCGCCTGATTGAGAAGCTCTTCGCCCTTGTCGAGATGCTCCGCCCAATCCGCGCCGTAGCGCAGCGAGCCGACCAGCGTATGGTAGGCGCCAAGTCCCGCGCGCGCACCCCAATGGTCCGGCTCGCGCGCCAGCATCTCGGAGAACGCCGCCTTCGCGCGTTCCAACGCCGGCAGGCCCTCGATCCCGTGCTCGAAGATCGCCTTCCAACCCCGCCGCGACAAATCGAAAAGATCAGGATTCGTGTTCCCGCGCGCGCTGTCGGCCTTGAGCATCTCGAAATGCAGTTCGCGGGCGATCCGCGCGACGATCTCGTCCTGGATATCGTGCTGTTCGCCATTTTGGCGCTCGATGCGCGCGGTCCAGGCGGTCAGCCGGTTCGCAGGATCAATCAGCGCGACGTTGACACGCAACTTGCCGCCGTGCTGGCGGATGCTGCCTTCCAACACGTAATGCACACCGAGTTCGGCGCTCAGCTTCGCGGCGTCATAATCCTTCTCGGCATAATGCTTCATTGTTTGGCGCGAGATGACGCGCAACGCCGGAACGCGGGACAGAATGTTGGTCAAGTCATCGGTCATCGCGTCGGAAATTGAGGCGGCGGCGTTCGCCGAACGTTTTGAATGGCATCACGGCAATCGCCGTGACCGTCCGTGCGAGTTTGTCGGCGCCTGAATCGCCGCCCAGAGGGCAATGGCGGCGACCGCCACACGTCCGCATCCGGCGTGAGCACGCGTCGTAAGCCTTCGCGCAGCCGCGGCCAGCCCGACGGCGAGGCACCAAAGAAACGATCGATCAGTTTGTCGCCCGTCAGATGCGGCAGCTTTTTTTGAACGAGTGTCAGAGTGTATCGCGCCTTAGGCATATCGTCAGCCATGGCATGTGCGGCGGCGAGCACAAGCAGCGTGCGTGGCTGCGTCGGGTGGAGCGCGACCGCGCGATCGAGATAAGCGATTGCCTTGGCATCGTCGCCGAGTTCGAGCTGCGCGGTACCGGCGAAGCCAAGCCAGTATGACATCGCGGGATCGCGTGGGCTGAGGCGCATCGCATATGAGATATGCTCTAGGCCTTCGGCGGCGCGTCCCTGACCGACGAGCAACCGACCGAGTTGAGCGTAAGCCGGCGCCAAGCTCGGACTTTGTTCGATCGCCCGCTCGAACCATTGCGCCGCGTCGGGTGAACGACGGCGCGCAAGCTCAAGCAAGCCCTTGTAAGCGTAAATCTCACCAGCGGCGGACTTGCCGGCGACCAGAGGCGCCAGAATGCTTTCCGCCTTATCAATATGGGGGGCCGGATCGGGCGCGAACAACTGCACAGCCACGAGGACGTGGAATGCGGCAAGGCCAGTAAGGGCACGCGTATTCTGCGGCTCATGTTTCAGGGCGCGGGAAAAAAACTCCTCGGCTTTCGTCAACGCGGGAAAGCCGGACGCGGCCGCGTCATGGATCGCCGACCACCCCTTAAAGATCAGGGCCTGAATTTCGCCCGAGGATGCATTACTCTCGGCGCGCATCACCTCCACGGACAGCTCGCGTCCAAGTCCATTGATGATCTCGTCCTGGAGGGCGACGTGGTCGTGGCCAACTCGCTGGAAAGCCTGCGACCAGACTTTCGCGCCGGATTTCGTGTCGATCAACTCGACGGCGATCCGGATATCCGCCTTCGCATCCACATGTCCGCGCAGAACGTAGCGCACGCCAAGCTCGGTGCCGACCGCAGCCGGATCGGCATTCGCCGCATAGGTCCGTGAGGTCTGCCGCGAGATCACGCGCAGGCCCGCTACGCTCGAAAGCGTGTGTCCCAAGTCTTCCGTGATCATGTCGGCCAGTAACGGATCGGCAGCTTCGCCCGTGAACGGCAGGATCACAATCGGAATGACCCCGAACGGTAGGGCGCCTACGCGACCTCCCCTCGAACCCGCACCGTCCTCACGTCGCAACGACAGGGGCGGCGATTGCCATGCGTCGGCCAGCGATGATGCGGGTAAACTCGACGCTGGAGCGGGCTGCTCCGGGGTCGCGCGGTATTTGATGACGCCGATGGCACTCACGCCCACGAGTGCGGCCGCGATTGCCGCCGCGACCGCGAGTCTCAACGAGCGCGCCGCCGAAGGTGTGATCGGGCGCTCCTGCGCTCCGGAGGGGGCCGGCGCGAGCGGGATCGCTCCCGGCTCTAGCGGGCGCAGCAACGCGATCTCGTCGTTACGGATACGTGCGACAAGGATCTGGGTTTCCCGTTCCGGTTCAACGTCGAGGTCGCGTCGCAGCAGCGACGAAAATGCTTCGTACTGGGCCAGTGCTTCGCTTTTTCCGCGGTATCGCGCGTACAAGGTAAGCGCGAGTCGCTGCCAGTCCTCACGCAGCGGGTCTAGTGCCAACAGCCGCTCGGCCGCCGCGACGGCGTGCTCGCCGTCCGACACCAGTTCAGGGCGCGCCGCGAGTGTCTCGCACAGTCGCGCGGCCGAGAGTTGCGTGCGCGCGCGTTGTGCCCGCACCCATTCGGCGAAGCCGTCCTCCTCGATATTCAATCCCGCAACGAAATCGCCACAAAAGAGGGTCGCTGCCCTGTCGAGATCAGCGGGATTGGAGGATTTGGAGAGATCTTCGAACTCCAACGCATCCACCGACCAAAGGCTGCGCGGCAGACGCACAACGCTGCCATCGGCCGTCAAGTAGTCAGTAGAGCCAAGGTCCTTGCGCAGGAAGGCGAGCGCCTGACGAAGGCTTTGGCGCGCCTGCTGGTCGGAGCAACTTCCCCAAAGAAGCGTCGCAAGCTCTTCCCGGCTGGCGGTCTGGTCCGGGCTCATCGCCAGATAGGCGACAAGGGCGGTTACCTTTCGGGTCGAGAGCCGGATCGAAGCCGGGTCATCGCCACGTGAAAGGATTGGCCGACCGACAACACGCAACCGGATACGCGCAGGCGCAGTCATTTCCAACATTATTGGCCGCGGTACTCGCTGGGCCCCTTCCCTAAAGTCATTCTAATCAGGCGCACCGCGACCACAAGATAATTTGAATCAAATGGTTGACCCTGTGGACCGCTCCATCGCGGTTCCATTTCCGGCGCGCAACTTCGCGCATATGGTCTGGGTTCCGAATCGGAACTTTCGCGTCGCCGCAGTAAAAATTTGCCGCGAGCGGGCACCCCTTTTGACGACCCTTTGACACCCCGTTGACGCCACTCGTCTGAAGTCCGCACGCGCGACGGGGGATTCCACAGCACTGCGGTCCGCGGTTCCGAGACGAACCGGTGATCAGTGGGTGCGAACTCGCCCGCCGGCGCCAAGAGACCAACCATTTCCAGAATCGACGGGGCAGTCAGTGACTCAGACCATCAACGGCACGAACGGCAATGACACCATCAACGGAACGTCGAAGGGCGACATCGTCTACGCCAAGGGCGGAAACGACACCGTCAACGGCGGCAATGGAAACGATTACATCGACGCCGGCTCGGGCAATGACACGGTCAACGCCGGAAACGGCAACGACGAGGTTTATGGCGGAACCGGCAACGACACGATCAATGGCGAGAACGGCAATGATGAGTTGCATGGCGATGCCGGCAACGACACGATCGACGGTGGCAATGGCGACGACCTAGTGGACGGAAACGAGGGCAACGACGTCCTGAAAGGCGGCCTCGGAAACGATCTGATCAGCGGCGGCAGCGGCGACGACACCCTCACCGGCGGGAAGGGCAACGACTTGATCTATGGCGGGGCGGGTACGGACACCGCGATCTTCGCCGGAACCTATTCGTCGTATGACATCCTGAACATTTTCGGTCTCGTCTTGATCAGCGGCCAGGACGGCAACGATTTGGTGCTCGATGTCGAATATCTCAAGTTCGACAACGGGACCTACAACGTCGCGACCCAGAGTTTCACGCCGAACCAGCCTTCGGCGCAACCGCTCGTGTCCGTTGTCGCCACCGATGGCGTCGGTACCGAGACAATCGACGGCAACGACTTCACCTACACATTCAAACGCACCGGAGATCTCTCGCAGGCGCTGACGATCAACTACTCGATCTTCCCTGCCCCAGTCGACGGCGCCACACCGGGTGCGGACTTCCCGGCGCAGACCGGCACGATCACGTTCGCGGCCGGAAGCAGCACCGCCGTGCTGCAGTTCAGCGCGATCGACGACGCAATCATCGAGAACACCGAACTGTTCTCGGTCGTGGTTGGTGTGGGCGCGGGCTATCAGGTCGATTTCCCGAACGCGACGGCGGCGGGCCAGATCATCGACAATGACACGTTGCCACCCGCGGTCGTGTCGATCAATCCCGCGACGGTCGAGACGACCGAAGGCGGCGCGCTCACCTTCACGTTCACCCGCACGGGCGGCAATCTCGCCGCTCCGCTCACGATCAATTACATCGTCAATGACGGCCCGCCCGCTGGCGGCGCGACGCGTGCCGATGGCGACTTCTCCTATCCCTCCGGCTTGCAGCAGATCACCTTTGCCGCCGGTCAGACGAGCGTCAGCATCACGGTACCGACCAACGACGATGCCAACGTCGAGACCGACGAAAGCTTCCCGGTCCTGCTCGCCGGGGGTGTCGACTACACAGTCGATCCAGCCCACAGCGGCTCGACCGCCATCATCCACGACAACGACTTTCCCGCCCGCCATGGTGTCGCTGACGCCCGCGACGGTCGAAACGACCGAGGGCGGCGCCTTGACCTTCACTTTCACGCGCACCGGCGGCAACCTCGCCGCGCCTCTCACCGTCAACTACGTGGTCAATGACGGGCCGCCGCTCGGCGGCGCCACGCGCGCCGACGGGGACTTCTTTTATGCCGGCGGCATGCAGCAGATCACCTTCGCGGCGGGGCAGACTAGCGTCAGCATCACGGTGCAGACCAACGAGGATACCAGGTTCGAGGGCGACGAGAGCTTCCCCGTGCTGCTCGCCGGGGGTGTGGACTACACGATCGACCCAGCTAACAGCGGCTCGACCGGCGTGATCCACGACAACGATCCCGCCCCGCTGATCTCGGTCGCGGCGACCGATGGTGCTGGCACGGAGACGATCGACGGCACCGACTTCACCTTCACGTTCAGCCGCACCGGCGACACGTCGAGCGCGCTGACCGTCAACTACTCGATCTTCCCTGCTCCGGTCGACGGCGCTACAGCGGGTGCGGACTTCCCGGCGCAGACCGGCACGATCACGTTCGCGGCCGGCAGCAGCACCGCCGTGCTACAGTTCAGCGCGATCGACGACGCGATTATCGAGAATACCGAGTTGTTCTCGGTCGTGGTCGGCGTCGGCACCGGCTATCAGGTCGATTTCCCGAACGCGACGGCCGGCGGGCAGATTGTTGACAACGACTTCACGCCCGCGGTTGTGTCGCTCACGCCCGCGACGGTCGAGACGACCGAAGGTGGCGCGTTGACCTTCACGTTCACCCGCACCGGCGGCAATCTCGCCGCGCCGCTCACTATCAACTACGTCGTCAATGACGGCCCGCCCGCTGGCGGCGCGACCCGCGCCGACGGCGACTTCTCCTATCCCTCCGGCATGCAGCAGATCACCTTCGCGGCCGGCCAGACCAGCGTCAGCATCACGGTGCAGACCATCGACGACGCCACTGTCGAGACCGACGAAAGCTTCCCGGTGCTGCTCGCGGGCGGCGTCGATTACACGGTTGATCCGGTCAACAATGGCTCGACCGCCATCATCCACGACAACGACGTTTTCCCGCCGGCGATCGTGTCTCTAACTCCGGCAACGGTCGAGACGACCGAAGGCGGCGCGTTGACGTTCACGTTTACACGCAGCGGCGGCAACCTCGGCGCGCCTCTCACCATCAACTACGTCGTCAATGACGGCCCGCCCGCGGGCGGCGCGACCCGCGCCGACGGCGACTTCTCTTATCCGCCCGGCATGCAGCAGATCACCTTCGCGGCCGGCCAAAGCAGCATCAGCATTACGGTGCAGACGAACGACGACCCCAATGTCGAGACCGACGAGAGCTTCCCCGTGCTCCTTGCGGGCGGTGTCGATTACACAGTTGATCCGGTCAACAATAGCTCCACCGCGATCATCCATGACAACGACGTGGCGCCGCTGATTTCGGTGGTTGCGACGGATGGTGTCGGCACCGAAGCCTCCGGCGATTCGCCTGATTTCACGTTCACCTTCGCGCGCACCGGAGATACGTCGCAGGCGCTGACGGTAAACTACTCGATCTTTCCGGCGCCGACCGATGGCGCGCAGCCGGGTGTCGATTTCCCAGCGCAGAGCGGGACCATCACGTTCACAGCCGGCAGTGCCACGGCGGTACTGAGCTTCGACGCATTTGATGACGCGCTGATCGAGAACACTGAACTGTTCTCGGTCGTGGTCGGCGTCGGCCCCGGTTACGAGGTGGATATACCGAACGCCACCGCCGGCGCTATCATCGTCGACAACGATGTGGCGACCCCGCCCGCGGTTGTGTCGCTCACGCCCCCGACGGTCGAAACGATCGAGGGCAGCGGGTTGACCTTCACGTTCACCCGCAGCGGCGGCAACCTCGCGGCACCGCTCACCATCAACTACGTCGTCAACGACGGCCCGCCCGCGGGCGGCGCGACCCGCGCCGACGGCGACTTCTCTTATCCGTCCGGCATGCAGCAGATCACCTTCGCGGCTGGTCAGACCAGCGTCAGCATCACGGTGCAGACCAACGACGACGCCACTGTCGAGACCGACGAAAGCTTCCCGGTGCTGCTCGCGGGCGGCGTCGATTACACGGTTGATCCGGTCAACAATGGCTCCACCGCCATCATCCATGACAACGACGTGGTCGCGCTCCCGCTGGTTTCCATCGTTGCGACCGATGGCCTCGGGACGGAGACGGTCGATGGCACCGACTTCACCTTCACGTTCAGCCGCACCGGCAGCACCACGAACACGCTGACGGTGAACTACTCGATCGTCCCGACCCCGGCCGATGGTGCGACTCCAGGCGCCGACTTCCCGGCGCAGACCGGCACGATCACGTTTGCGGCGGGCAGCGCCACGGCCGTGCTCAGCTTCGATGCGATCCATGATGCCGTAGTCGAGAACACCGAGTTCTTCTCGGTCGTGGTTGGCGCCGGTGCCGGGTATCAGGTCGACACGCCGAACGCGACAGCGAACGCATCGATTGCCGACGGCACGATCGTCGGCACCCCCCTTGCCGACAATCTCATCGGAACCAGCGACCCCGACGCGATCCTCGGGCTCGGGGGTGACGATGGATTGAGCGGCGGGATGGGCGCGGACTATCTCGACGGCGGCACCGGTTTCGACCGCGCGATCTACACCAACGCGGGCGCAGCAGTGAACATTCAGCTCGCCGCCGGCACGGCAACCATTGGCGCCGTGATCGACACGCTGCGCAGCATCGAGTTCACGCGCGGCACGGCGTTCGACGATGTCTACAATGCCGCGGGCTTCGGTACCGGCAGCACGAACGCGAGCAGCGAAGGGCAACAACCTCAACGGCTTCGAAGGGCTTGGCGGAAACGATCAGATCGTCGGCAACAACAACACTCGCATCGAATACACCAACGCAACCGCCGGCGTGACCGTCACGTTTGCGACCGGAAGCTCTGGCAGCGTCACCGGCAATACATCAGTCGGCTCGGATACCTTCTCCAGCGTGTTCTCCGTTCGTGGCAGCCAATTCGACGACGTGTTCATCAATGCCGGTGTCACCAACAATACGTTCGATGGGCAGGGCGGCTTCGACACCGTCAGCTACGCGAGCGCCGGTGGGCCGGTCACCGTGAATCTGCAGACCGGCAATGCCTCCGGCGGCGGCGGCAACGACGTGCTGCGCGACAATACCGGCGCAGTGACAATCGAAAGCGCCATCGGGAGCGGTTTCAACGATACGTTTGTCGCGAGCGGCAACAACCATTTCGACGGCGGATTCGGCAGCGACACACTGAATATGAACAGCGCCGTGAACAACGTCGTCACGGCGACCTCGATCGAGACGATCAACGGCGGGGCCGGCAACGACACGGTCACGTTCGTGCTGAACGACGGCTCGGTGAATCAATCGATCAACCTCGGCGGCGGCACCAACACGCTGAACCTCGCCGGTAGTTCGACGAGCTACAGCCTGATGCTCTTCGGCATCAATCAGGTCAACGGCCACGCCGGCGCGATCAATGACAATCTGAACGTGCTCAACAATGCGGCCGGCACGGTCTTCGACTTCGGCGCCGGGAATGCCGACGAACTGCACTTCGGCAACTCGATCGGCGTCGCCGTCTTCACCACGTACAACATTGAGAACGTGTTCGGGTCCCTGAGCAATCCGGACCAGATCCACATTGGCGGCAATACAAACGGGATCACCACCGTAACGGCCGGCCTCGGACCGGACCAGATGTGGGCGAGCGGCGACGCGGATCACTTCCGGTTCAATGCGACGGGGGACTCGTCGTTCGACGTTCCTGGCGGGGGCTTCCGCGATGTCATCACCGACTTCGACGCGGGGGCCGATGCGTTTGTGTTTGACCACATTGCGGGGCTGGATCCGGCGAACTTCTCGTGGACGGAAATCACCTTCGCCGAGGCGGATATCGTTCTTGTCGACATCGACGGCGGGGGCGACAATGTCGGCGGCAACTATGTCGGGTATGAGATGGCGATCGAACTGCAGAACCATACCGGCATGCTGACCAACGCGAACTTCATCCTGGTCCTCTGATCGCCGGGTCCGACTTTCAATGCCTGGGCCCGGCGCAAGCCGGGCCTGAGCTGGCAGCTAGCGTCGAACCGCCAAAAGCCGATTCGCGTGTATTTTCAAGCATGAGGTTGGATTCCAGCCGTTCTTGCCTAGCGAGATTCCAGTTACAAATTCAGAGACCGTTGGATTTCAGGACCACTCGCTCCGCCAGTCGCCCCGCGAACAACGCTCTCTGGTAGCTCGTGGACGTGCATAGAAGCCCAACAACGGCGGGCTTTCACGTGTAAACCTAAGGACTGCAGTCGATAGGTCAGGGTTCGGGATTCGCTCTCTCCGGCCTCTTTTCTCCAAAGCTCAGTACTTCTCGGATTCAGTACGGAATCCGTAAGCGGCTGAACTACAATGCATTTTGACAATGGAGAGCTCTGCGCCTTTCGAAGGTTCACTCGGATGGCCGGCTGCGATATCAACCGGATGCTGAAATGCGATAGCTTGGTGAGCAGCACCAAGCGCGAAGGCGAACGACGCCCACTTCTCACGCGGCGTATGAGGGAGGGCAGCTAGAGTTCATGCCTCCGAGCACCAGAGCGCCAGTTCCTGACGAGCGACAGATGATTCTGCCGCTCTCTCCGGTGCGCAACCGTGATTTTCTCTCGAACCATTGGCTAGAACACCGGTTGCCGCTTGAGCCGGAATGGATAGAGCACATTGAGGCGGCTAAGGAGGTGTTGAAGCGCCTCCTAGCCCTTTGGCAAGTCCAGCGCACCCGCGTGGCCTTGTACGGGGACGAGGCAGGCCTTGAAGAGAAGTTCATCCAACCAGCCTTCGAAATTCTCGGATGGCATCTGAAGTATCAGGCCTACTTAAATCGACGAGAACCAGACTATGCGCTGTTCTTGAGTGACAACGATTTGCACGCGGCGCTAAATGCAGGTCGAACTAGTTCGAATTTTTGGGATCATGCCGCTGTCGTGGCCGACGCCAAAGCGTGGCATGTAAGCCTTGATCGCCCGACGCGCGAAGCAGGTTATCGAGAATATCCACCAGAGCAAATCGAATGGTACTTAAATCATAGTCTGCGCGACTATGGAATCCTAACAAACGGTCGACTCTGGCGGCTTGTGCCGCGAGTGTTGGGGCCGGCTAAGCCTCGGTTCCAGACCTTCCTTGAAGTCGATTTGCCCGCTTTGCTCGAGAGTCTTACGCCCGCAGGGGACCAGTTGGAACTCGGGCCGGGTGGAACGGAGATGAATGACTTCCTCCGGTTCTATTTACTTTTCAGCCCAGTAGGTTTGCGTTCGATCCACGGGCGGAAACCGCTGCTCGCAAGAGCGGTCGAGGGAAGCTCCGAATTTTCCATTGGAGTAGGCGAAGAGCTGAAGGATCGTGTTTTCGAAGCACTCCGTCTTTGCGTAGAGGGCTTCGTCAAGCACACACCCAACAAGCTTGATCCCGCTCACGATCTTCGCGAGTGCGAAGAGCACAGTCTGATCTTCCTTTACCAACTCCTGTTTATTTTGTACGCCGAAGATCGAGGATTACTACCGTATCGATTAAATCAAACTTACACGAATAACCGATCCCTGGCTCGCCACCGTGATGAAGTGGCGGCGCGGCTTAGTCAGGTGGAGCGTGGACTAAAGTCAACCGACTACTCCCACGAATCAATCGATCTTTGGAATGACCTTCGAGACCTGTTTGACCTCATCGACCGCGGGCACCGGCGTTACGGCGTTCAAGCGTACAACGGCGGCCTATTCGACCTGGAAGCGGACACGTTTCTCTCGCAGAAGGCATTGCCAGACTGGTATTTGGCCCGCGTGCTCGATCAGCTTGGACGTGCTCCGCATCCAAACAGCCGAGAACTTGGACTTTTCCGAGTTGACTACCGAGATCTCGCTATTCAGCAACTCGGTAGCGTCTACGAAGGGCTGCTTGAACTCCGCCCCAGACATGCCGAGCAACCCATGCAGGTGGTGCGGGCAACAGCCACAGGATTCCACGAAGAGCTTGTGGTTTATGCGGCGGACCTACCTCCCCAAGGCTATGCGTCCACAGAGATCACGTATGCCGCCGGCTCGATCTATCTTGCTACTGACAAAGGAGAGCGCCGTCGCTCTGGCAGCTACTACACTCCTGATCATATTGTTGATCACATCGTTCAGAAGGCCTTGGGCGCAAGATGCTCTGAAATCTATAGCGAACTTCAAAGCGAGATTGCGGCGACGCAGGAAGTTCTTAAGTCCGCGCCGAATGGCAAACGCGCAGCACTGCAAACAGAACTTGAGAAGCTGCAAGGTGCCTTCGACGATCGGGTTCTCCGGTTGAAGATACTAGATCCAGCCATGGGCTCTGGCCATTTTCTGATCCGCGCTTGCCAATATCTAGCTGAAGAAATTGCTACAAATCCTTACACAAACGACCGCGGCGCCGATGAGCTTAAGGGCGAGGAGTCTACAATCACTTATTGGAAACGCCGCGTGGCAGAAAGCTGCCTACATGGTGTTGATCTCAATCCGATGGCGGTTGAACTCGCGAAGCTGGCGTTGTGGTTGGAGACCGTCGCAGCTGATGCGCCACTAACCTTCCTCGATCATCACTTACGCTGGGGCGATAGCATAGTCGGAGCGAGAATGCTGCGGCTGGACAGTCTCTCTGGCGATGAAGGTCTCCTCGCTGGGCAATTTACCCGCGAAGTAGCCGCCGCCCTTCCCAACCTACTGGAGCCCCTCGCCGACATCGCGACGATTTCATCTGACACTGCTGAGCACGTTAAGCAGAAGGATCAGATATACCGTCGCAAGTTCCTTCCTGCTTTGAAGAGATTTGCAACCGTTGGAGACCTATGGTCCGCAGAAGCGATGAAGTCAGCCATGATCCGGCCCGAGCTATACGCTCAAGCCTTGGCCTCGCTCGGTACACCCCGTAAGTTCGATGAAGTTGTTGGGGCGGACTGGGCGAAGAACGCGCTAGCGTTCTTGCAAGAAAAGGAAGTCACGCCATTCCATTGGGAGCTTGCTTACCCGCACGTCTTCCTCACCAAAGGAAACGGAAGCGGCGGCTTTGACGTCATTTTAGGCAATCCACCTTACGACGTTCTCTCAGAACGGGAGAGCGGTCGGAATCTTGATCACTTAAAACAATTCATCGAACTGGACCCAACACTACAGTCATCTAGAGTTGGAAAGAATAATCTGTACAAGACATTCGTTGCACGATCAGTCGAATTGCTCGCAGATGGCGGATATCTCAGTTTCATCGTTCCAATGGCGTTGCTCGGCGATGAGCAGGCAAGTGGTATTCGTCGTATGCTTGTCGGAGCGGGTGAGTTCAAGGAAATTCATGCCTTTCCTCAGAAAGACAATCCGACGCGACGAGTCTTCAGGGATGCAAAGCTTTCAACTGCTCTCTTTGTGTACCAAAAGCTTGCACCGAATGAACGAACGGATGGCCAACTCCAATCTCAAACGCATCCTGCTCAGTTCATCGAAATCCGCCTCATCATTACTGATCCTCAACAGCAACAGCATCAAGGTCTACGATCCAGAAAACCTAACCATCGTTAGCTGCAGCCAAGCCGACTGGGATCTGGTTACATCGCTTGCAGAACAGCCGGTCGCTCGACTTGGCGATTTTGTAACATTCTTTCAGGGCGAGGTGAACCAGACCGTCGCGACCTCGCGGGGCTTGCTCACGGAGAGCGGTCGCGGCCCGCTCGTGACACGGGGCGCGAACATCTCCATGTACCAACTCCGCGAGGCTTCCCAGGGGGAGGACATCTATCTTGATGTAGCAGCCTTCTTGGAAGGGAAGTCACGGGAGACAAAGGCCTTCCACCATACCTTCGAGCGCGTTGGATTGCAGGAGAGCAGCCCACAGAATAATTTCCGCAGAATCATTGCCTGTCGAATTCCAAGCGGTAAGTTCTGTAATCACAAAATAAATTACACGACCAGCAAGCACGCCAAATTGCCACTCGAGTTGATACTCTTCATTTTGAACAGTAGCTTCGCGGACTGGTATTTTCGTCTCGGCAGCACAAACGCGGCGGTCAGCCATTATCAGCTTACGAACATCCCCTGCCCGTCCTTCAGTCCTCAGGCTGAAGGGGCAGAGGCCAAGCTAACTAAAGATATCAAGAGGCTACTTGAGACGAGGCATCTTGCGGACGTCGAAGCAGAATGTGTCAACCTCGCTAAAAGGGAGGGAGGCTGGGCAGTTCTGGTACAGGCAATCGTCGCCATCGTTCGCTTTATCGAACGAGAGGAACAGCAGCGCGGTCTAATTGTACGCTCGCAGCGGTCACATCTGGCCGAGGATGCCGAGAAATGTCAGGTAATTCTAGACAAGCTAATGCTGATTCTCTTGGGTATCGGAGACCAGAACCACGAATTCATCAGGAATCGTCTTTCTCAAATGCTATGATGTGAATGAGAGCATGCTTACCTGAGTCTTCGCTGGGGGAAGATCGCGAGCTGTTCTTTCCATGCACATGGGAGCCGCTGCATCAGCGCGGCCAATGTAAGCTCTGCTGGATGGCTCCCTTCAAAGATCGAGTCCACAATATCCGGCGCTAGCAACGTAAGCCGCAACATCCTAGCCATGTAAGACTCATTAATACTCTCAGCGCTGGCGATCTCCTTGATGGTGGCATGCGTGCCGTTCTCTAGCATGTCTCGCCATCGAAATGCTCTCGCGATAGCCTTGACCATCGCATTGTCGACCTGCTGGCAGAACAGACGCGCACGTCTCGCCAACTGTGCCGTCCGGCGCCAGCACGACCTTCCTCCCTCCGCGCTTCCGTATCGAAATCGGCACCCGCACCGTGATGGTGCGGCCGTCGCTCTTGATCTTCGGCTTTGCCATCACGCTGCCTTTCGCTCGGGCCTGACCGCGTCCAGCTCTGCCGTCAGGTTGGACAGCCCTTCGGTCCGCAGCCGGATGTCGACGCCGTCCGGGCTGACATCGACGCGCTCGACGAGCAGCTGGATGATGCGCGCCTGCTCGGCCGGGAACAGCTCGTTCCAGACCGGGTCGAGCCGCTGCAGCGCCTCGCGCACCTCGGCCTCGGTGAGCCCGGCGATGAGGCGCTTCCCGGCGCGCCACGTGCGGACGATGATCTCGGGGGCGCGCAGCAGGCCGCGGACCTGGTCGACGACCGCGGCCTCGATCTCGGCGGCCGGCACGCGGCGGACCGTGCAGGCGGCGGCGTCGTGCTTCAGCAGATCGGTGGCGACGTAGTAGCGGTAGAGCCGCCCGCCCTTGCGGGTGTGCGTCGGCGTCATGGCGCAGCCGGTCGGTCCGAAGATCAGGCCCTTCAGCAGCGCCGGCGTCTGTGCGCGGGTGTTGGCGGCGCGCTTGCGCGGAGTTGCTCGCGCAGGATGGCGTGCACCTTGTCCCAGAGCGCGCGCGGGACGATCGCCTCGTGCTCGCCCGGATACGCGGTGCCCTTGTGGACCGCCTCGCCGAGATAGACCCGGTTGCTGAGCAGCTGTGTAGAGGTAGCCCTTGTCGACCAGCTTCCCGAGCTTGCTTGCGGACGCCCTCCTCCCTGAGCTGCGCGGACCAGCATGGTGACCGAGCCGGTCTTCGACGAACCGCTCGAAGATCGTCCGGACGGTCTTCGGCCTCGGCCTCGTTGATGACCAGCTTGCGGTCCTTGACGTCGTAGCCGAGCGGCACGAAGCCGCCCATCCACATGCCCTTGCGGCGGGAGGCGGCGATCTTGTCGCGGATGCGCTCGCCGATCACCTCGCGCTCGAACTGGGCGAAGGAGAGCAGGATGTTCAGCGTCAGCCGCCCCATCGAGGTGGTGGTGTTGAACGACTGGGTGACGCAGACGAAGGTGACCTGGTTGCGGTCGAACACCTCGACCAGCTTGGCGAAGTCCATCAGCGAGCGGCTGAGCCGGTCGATCTTGTAGACCACCACCACATCGACCCGGTGCGCCTCGATGTCGGCGAGCAGCCGCTTCAGCGCGGGGCGCTCCAGGGTGCCGCCGGAGACGCCGCCATCGTCATAGCGGTCGGGGACCAGCACCCAGCCCTCGGCCGTCTGGCTGGCGATGTAGGCCTCGCAGGCCTCGCGCTGGGCATCGAGGCGAGTTGAACTCCTGCTCCAGCCCCTCCTCGGTCGATTTGCGGGTGTAGACCGCGCAGCGCAGTTTGCGGACGACCGGCTTCTTCATGCGCCGCCCTTCCGGTTCTTGAGCCCGAAGAACACCAGCCGTTCCAGCGCGTGCCGGTGATGGCGCGCGCGACCGCCGAGAGCGACTTGTAGGGCCGGCCCTGATACTCGAAGTCCTCGTCGCGCACCGTGACGCAGTGCTCGACGCCCTGCCATTCGCGGATCAGCCGCGTGCCCGGCATCGGCCGGTCCTGATGGTGGCGCCGCCGCCGGCGATGGATCGCCGCCGTCCAGTTCCTCGGCGATCTCCCGCAGGCGCTTGAGCGTCTCGGGCTTCAGCCCGCCATAGGCCAGTTCCTGAATGCGATAGGCCAGCCGGTGTTCGAGGAAGCGCCGGTTGTAGGGCGGCGGCTCGGTCTCGAAGAGATCGCGCCATTGCTGCTTCAGCGCCGGGATCGGCAGCGTTTTCAGGGCCGCCACGCGGGTCAGAACGGTATCGGTCAACTCTCGCCTCCATCCGTGAGGACGTTGGCAGGACCGCTCTGGGCGGCGGCACAGTCCAGCGAACTTTCTCCGAAGTCGGCAGGTAAAGCGCTTGACTGTCGGGCGCGGAGCCGACTTAGGCCGGCCGCGAGGATCTGGGCGATTTCGGAGAGACGTTCATGGGTACTCATCGATGTCGGGTGCGCGCCATTTTGGCTGGCCGGCCGAGATCGGGAGGAGAACGCGGTTGAGTGCATCTGTGCGCGCCGGCCTAGCGTGATTTCAACCAGGCTGACCGCGAAGAGCGCGAGAATCCAGTTGTTTGTTACCAACCTCGAAACCCGAGGTGTTCAGTCGTAGACGGCGCGCGACAAACGAAGATGCTGCTTGTGCACATTTGTAATCCCGACATTCGCTGCGGCGCGGTTATGGGCGATAGGATTGTGCGTGATTCGGCCTGTCCTTCGCGTAGGTCGGACCTTTCGTGAGCCCAAGCATCATGTCGGCAGGCGCCTCAACTGCTACCCGCTTTGGCGGCCTAGGCCTCGTGGAGGCTTTCAGGAAGCTCGTGTTCGAGGACGCGGAAATCATAACGCTCGGTGAAACTCTGAGTCGCCGAGACGAGCGTCACAGGGACGTCTTTCGACACGGCCAATACCCGGGTTGGTATGTCGACCATCGGTGGCCATTTGACGTCACTCCAGAAGACTTAGCGTTCAACTTTGTACGTCCTGTCGTTTTCTATGCTCCTGGTCCGCCGTTACCTGAGCCATCGAGCGAAGCGCTCAACGTTTCGGCGCTGATCGTTAGAAAGATGAAGGCCCTTCGGGAATGGCTGATAGCCGGAGACCTGGTCGCTTACGGTACCTATGAAAAGACCGGTACGTTCGACCCCATTCATCGGCTGCAATGGGCACGACGAGGGATCGCGATTAACGTCCAGAGCGGCGACTTCCTCCGGGAAGTCGACAACAAGATGGTCGTCCAGTGGACCGGTCTCGCACTCGAAGCGCCGCTCCGCGCATCGCAGGAACAAAATCGCGACGCGTTTCACGTGAACTCCACAGCATACGATGACGTACGACGAGACCGCGCCGCGCCTCACGCAGATACCCCAAAGCGGGCGACCCCTGCGCGCGCGAGCATTCTCCAAGCCGCAGCGTCGCTGTGGCCAGATGGGATTCCCGACGGCCTCCAAGTGAAGGTACGCGACCAAAGGATCATGGAATGGCAGCGTGAACACGGACTCACGGTTGCCAGTTCAAAATCAATTCAGCGTCACCTCGGATCGCTTTCACTGAGCGCGTAATGACCTCCTTTGTCCGCATCTGACCCCAATTGTCTGATGCGTCTTTGAACTTAAGCACGGTATGCAGCGGCATCGTATGCGATGCGAGCCCGTGCGATGCACGACCTGAGATCGTCAAAGGACACCGACGCCCTACTAGTCGAGATCCACGCGGCCGAGCTGCTTGGGCTCTCGACCCGAACGCTCCAGGCATGGCGCTCGACGAACCGCGGGCCGGCATTCGTTCGCGCCGGTCGAGCAATCCGATACCGGCGCCGTGATCTCCTCGCCTGGATCGAGACCAACACGATTCGCACCGGTCGCGACTCCTCGGAGCGCAAACCCGATGCGCGCTAGCTGGTCACGTGACCCAGGCCCGAACCGTTATCAACACGACATTTGCACGATCAGCTACGTTCCTCTGCGGCCATATGCGAACCGCGCGAAATGCGTCTTGCGGTTCAGACCCGGCATTCGCGTCATTGACGGCACCTCGGAGGAACCGTCATGCGGGTAAAGCCGATCGACACGCTGCTCGCACTCAAAGTGCTGAGCTACGCTGCTGGGTTGACGGCGAACGCCCGCGCCGTCGGTGCGCTTCTGATCGACCGGTACAATCGGAAAACCGGTCAATGCGATCCCGGACTGGAAAGCATTGCGACCCACGTCGGCGTCAATGTTCGCACCGTGATGCGATCCGTACGGCAGCTTGAGACCGTCGGCCTGCTCCGCAAGTTGCGCCATGGCGGCAACAGCAATCGGAACCAGTACGAGCCAAATTGGCAGCGGTTCCGCGAACTCGAATCGGAGTGGCGTGGTCGCTTGCGCTCGCGGCGGTCTTCTGCGCGCCCGGAATTGTCACCTTCTACCGGGCAAGCCTGTCACCTTCAGGGTGACAAGGCTGTCACCCAAACCTACCCAATAAACCTAAAAACAATGCAACTCTTCTCGGGGAGTCGGCCGAACGAAGCAGGGGGAAAGGCTCGACCTTCGACTCGTGCGATGATCGCGATCACCCCCAGATCGCGCGACGCTGCCGAAGCGGAAGCCGAGCGACGCTGGACCCGCGCGTTGCACGAGTCCTTCGCTTCCAAGCCGTTTTCCTACGGTGACATCGTCGCCGCCATCACGTCTGAGATCCAGATCGCCGCAACGTCCGCAGAGCTGAAGCAGCGTGGCGCAGGCTTCGCGTACATCCTGCGACGCCTCAAGCTTGGGCCCGACCCTCGCGGCCGTGAGGGACCATGACATGGGGGGCATCCAATCTCTGGCAGCATCGGGTCGCGGGACCGCATTGGGCCTTCGCAGCCAACTTGTCGAAATCAAATACAAAAGCCCATTGCGCGATGCGTTCGCGTGTCGTGGCGCGCCGGGCCGCAGCAATTGCGACGGCATGGTGTCCAAAATGATTCTCCGTGACTCGTTTGAGAAGAAGTTTGGCAACCCACCCGAGCCTGCCGGCAACGGTGGCAGCATTGCGACGAAATGGAATCGTTTGGAATCGCTTCGAACGCTTCTGCTTCCGTCTCGAGGCGCGGCGCGCAGGCACACCTCGTCATCAGATCGCAACGCCGGCAGTACCGGGGGGCATCAAATCCTTGGAGGCTCCTGGGGTCGTTACCGCATCGGGCTCACCCAGAGATTTTCCGGCCTTTTCTCCGCCAGGAATTTCCGAGGGGGCGGGGGGCATCAAATCTCTGGGGCCTTCGGGGTCGCGTAACCGCGTGGGTCTCACGCGCAGATTTTTTTTGCTGGAGCAAAACATTTGAATACTTTTCTCGAAATCAAACATTCAAACGCACGCGACCGCGCGCTCGAGGCGGCAGCGTCAACGATCACAAGGACTTGGCCGGCGCGTCTGCCAGCGGACGGCGAGGCAACAAGCGCGACTGCTCTATTTATTTTCTGCGAGCAGGATCGGCCCCCGGGGGCGGGTCAAATCTCTACGACCTTTCGATCGCGGGACCGGTGGGGCCGCAACGCACATTTTTCCGCGAAATTCCGGAAGATTTTTTTTCGCGAGGCGCCCTCGCGTTCGCCGGCCAGCAGACTCAGCGTCTGCGCTCGGTACGCCGTGCTCGGCGGTCGCGCGAAAAATTGCCGCGAAATTCAGGGTGGGGGGGTGGGTAGGAGCCGGATGAGATGACCGAAGCAGCAGATTCCATTGCGCCAGACGGCGAGCCCCCTGCCCGGCCCCGGCTGGAGTACTGGCCGCTCGACCGGCTGGTCCCCTCGCCGCGCAACGCGCGCACCCACAGCGCCGCGCAGGTCGCCGAGATCGCCGGCAGCATCCGGGCCTTCGGATTCACAAATCCGATCTTGGCCGGCGACGATGGCGATGTCATCGCGGGTCACGGGCGGCTTGCCGCCGCGCGGTCGCTGGGTTTGACCGAGGTGCCGGTGATCCCGCTCAGCGGGCTCACGGAGACGCAGCGGCGCCAACTGGTCCTCGCCGACAACCGCATCGCGCTGAACGCCGGCTGGGACCTCGAGATGCTCAATCTCGAACTCAAGGAGCTGTCGGTCATGGGCGCCGACCTGGAGGCGCTCGGCTTCACCGCGCAGGAGCTGGCCGCCGCGCTCAATCAGGGCGACGAAGGTCTCACCGACGAGGACGAAGTTCCGGAGGTCGCCGAAACCGCGGTGACGGTCGCGGGCGACATCTGGTGCCTGGGGGCGCACCGCGTCATCTGCGGCGACAGCACCGATGCCGGCACCGTCAAGGCGCTGCTCGGCGACGTGGTCCCCGGGCTGATGGTGACCGACCCGCCCTATGGCGTGGAGTACGACCCCGAATGGCGCAATCAGCGCGGCGATCAGCAATTCCGTCGCGCACCGGCAAGGTCCGCAACGACGAGCGCGCCGACTGGGCGGAGGCTTGGGCGCTCTTTCCCGGCAACATCGCGTACGTGTGGCACGGCGCGCTTGCGCTCGATCCCGGTCGCCGAAAGCCTGGTCGAGGAAGGCTTCACCATCCGGGC
Organism: uncultured Alphaproteobacteria bacterium; assembly: GCA_963828625.1. Taxonomy (GTDB): domain Bacteria; phylum Pseudomonadota; class Alphaproteobacteria; order Rhizobiales; family Xanthobacteraceae; genus PALSA-894. The sequence goes on from CAWHEX010000002.1 coordinate 664,629, forward strand.
GCAGATCATCTGGGCCAAGGAGCGCCTGGTGATCGGCCGCGGCGACTACCACTGGCAGCATGAGCCGTGCTGGTACGCGGTGCGCACCAAGGGCAATTGGACCGGCGACCGCAAGCAGACGACGCTTGGACCATCCCGAGCGGCGGCCAGGACACCGAGACCATCCACGGCACGCAGAAGCCGGTCGAGTGCATGCGCCGGCCGATGCTGAACAACTCCAGCCCGGGCCAGGCCGTCTACGAGCCGTTCCTCGGCAGCGGCACCACGCTGATCGCCGCGCAGACCTCGGGCCGTGTCTGCTTCGCGATCGAGCTCGACCCGCTCTACGTCGACGTCGCGATCAAGCGCTGGCAGGCGTTCACCGGCGAACAGGCCACGCTGCTCGCCGGTGGCCGCACCTTCGAGGCGGTCGCGGCGGAACGGCTGAGCGCACCAGACGTGACGTCGACGATGTGCGTCCCGACCGAGCCGCCCGCGCCCGATGGCCCGCCGGCGTCACGCCCATGAATTCCGAGTTGTCCGCGTCCGCGCCAGCGATCTGGCGAGCCTCAACCAGGAGAACCGCGATGCGCGGCCGCAGACCGATACCCACGAGGCTCAAGATGCTGACCGGCAATCCGGGCAAGCGCCCGCTGAACGGCGACGAGCCGAGGCCCGACGAAAACATCCCGGAGTGTCCGCCGGAGCTTGGTCCGACGGCGCGGGCCGAATGGGACCGGCTCGTCGGCGAACTCGCAGCGCTGCGCCTGCTCACCAATCTCGATCGCGCCGCGCTTGCCGCCTATTGCGGCGCCTACGCGCTCTGGGCCGAAGCGACAGTGCAGATCGAGAAATACGGCGCCATGATCAAGTCGCCAACCGGGTTTCCGATCCAGTCGCCCTACCTCGCTATCGCCAACCGGCAGGCCGAGATCATGATGCGCATCGCGTCGGAGTTCGGGTTCACGCCGGCAAGCCGAAGCAGGATTTCGGCTCCAGCCCAAGCACCCTCTTCTCTTTTCGACCTGTTCGATCCGCCAACCGATGGTCCTGCGGAGAAGCCATCAAACTGACCCGCAGCGGCAGTCTGTGAATGTGCCCGCTAGTTCCATCACTTCACGAAGAGAGTGAGGTTCACATGTTTTCAGAGGAGAAGCCCTACATTTGATCGGGTGGCCCGCTGAATAGAACCGGCGACTCGGCTCACTGGCAAAGCTAAAGGGCTTCGGTTGCAAGATCGTCGCGGTACTCCGCGCACGATGTGTGCCAGCGGAGTGACTGAAAGTCCTCGCCAAAGCCGGACAACGCATCATAGAATCGGATGTGCCAGCGAAGAGGTAAGGATGACGCGTGAGCCGATCCCGGCCGACATCCAGGATTTCATCGTTCGGCATGTCGACTCGGTCACGCAGCTTGAGGCGTTGCTGCTGCTACGCGGCAATCCCGGGGAAACGTGGGACCTGTCAAGGACGGCGCGGCGACTCTACACGACCGAGCAGGAGGTAGCAGAGGTTCTGGCACTGCTCTGCGCTGACGGGCTGCTGAGCGTGAACAACGGCATCTACCGCTACGACTGCGCAACGCCTGAGGAGCGAAGCCTCGTTGACCGCCTTGCCGATATCTACTCCCGCCAGCTCATTCCGGTGACGAACATGATCCACGCAAAGCCGCGCCGCATTCGGCAGTTTGCCGACGCCTTCAGGCTCAGAAAGGATCGATGACGTGGCAGCCATCATATATGGATTGTGTGCGCTGACTGCATTGATCTGCACCGTCCTGCTGTTACAGGCGTATCGACGCAGCGCGTATCGCCTGCTGCTCTGGAGTGGCCTCTGCTTTGCGGGCCTGACAATCAACAATTTGCTACTGGTGCTGGACAAGATCGTGTTTCCGCTCGTCGATCTGTCCGTTTGGCGAACATCCGTCGCGCTCCTCGCGATGTGCACGCTGCTCTATGGTCTGATCTGGGATGCCGAATGAGCAACAATCTTAACGCCGTCCTGATGGGCGCCGTTGCCATGGCATCGTTCGTCGCCATGCTGTTCTTCCTGCGGTTCTGGCGTCAAACGCATGACAGCTTCTTCTTGCTATTCGCGCTTGCCTTTGGTGTCGACGCCGCAACGCGTTTCCTGCTCGGCCTCATGCATCTGTCGCAGGAGGCAGAACCTCTATTCTACGTCGCTCGCCTTTTGACATTCGCTCTGATCATCGCGGCGATCATTCAGAAGAATCGTCCCGGCAGACGCGGCTGACCAAGTCAACTCTCATTGACTCCCCAAGGTTACATGGACGAATTGTAAGGAAGCAAACCAGCCGAACGGTGATAGCGTGACCAGACCCGACGAATAAGAACAACAACTCGGGCCAGGGGGAGAAATGCATGAAGGCGCTCTACGACGCTCGGCTTTGGGCTGGCCGTGGTCCCGTCGCTGCGTGGCGGCTCTAGCCCTTCTTCAGAAACCTCGGCTTGCCATCCAAGGTCATCATGCGGGTCGGCGCGTAGTCCTGCGATTGTCGCGTCGGCGTTATCTGGGTTTTGCCGGAACGTCCCCTCCGAGAGCGATGTGCGAAAGCTTCAACATCGGGAAAGCCATGGACCCTGTCGCTATCGCCCACCTTCGCGCTCGCTACCTGGACGCGGTCGCATCGGCCGAGATGTATCGCGGCGAAGCTCAGAACCACCTGCCTATGCGGGATTTCTACAACGCGCTCGCGGTGACCTATGAACGCTCGGCCCGTGAGATGAAGCTCATGCTCGATAAGGTTGAGCGGCTATCTGGCGCCTCCGAGGCGGCGGCGTAAACTCACCTGCGCCTTCAGTTGCTCATCACCATCCGCGGCAGAAACGTAACGATGCCGGGAAACAGCGTGAACAGCCCGATACAGAAGAAGTCCATGAGCACGAACGGCCACACATTGCGGAAGATGTCCTGCAGCGGAATGTCCGGACGCACGCCGTTCACGACGTAGCAGTTGAGACCGACCGGCGGTGTCAGCAAGCCGATCTCGACCATTTTGACCACGATGATGCCGAACCAGATCGGATCGAAACCCAGCTTCACCATCACGGGAAACAGCACCGGCAGCGTAAGCAGCAGCATGCCGATGCCGTCCATGAACATGCCGAGGACGGTGTAGAGCGCGATCACGAACAGCAGCATGAGGTACGGCGAAACGCCGATCGCCACCACCCAGTCGGAAAAGGTGGACGATATGCCGGCGAAGGCGAGGAACCGCACGAAGATGAGGACGCCCCAGATGATCGAGAAGATCATCACGGTGAGTTTCACGGTATCGAGCAGCGAAGTCGCGCAAGCCGCGAGAGCGACAGCGAGCGCTTGATCATCGCCATGCAGAAGATGATGAACGCGCCAAGGGCGCCGACTTCGGTTGGGGTAGCCCAGCCCGTGTACATGCCGCCGATGACGGCAGCGATGACGAAGAAGATCGGCAGCGCATCCGGCATCGTGACGAAGCGCTCGCGCCACGAAATCCCGTGGACGGATTCGCCAAGCGAAGGATCGATCTTGAAGCGCAACAGGATGATGGACGCATAGGCGATTGCGGAAATCACGCCGGGGATGAACCCCGCCAGCAGCAGCCCGCCGATCGAGGTCTCGGTGATGATGCCGTACACCACCATGATGGCGGAGGGCGGAATGAGCGAAGCGAGGGTGCCGCCGGCCGCGACCACCGCCGCGGCGATGCCCGGCTGATACTTGAAGCGCAACAGTTCGGGGATCGAGATGCGCGCGAACACGGCGGCGGTGGCGGTGCTCGCCCCGGAGACAGCGGCAAAGCCTGCCGCCGCGAAAATCGTCGCGACCGCGAGCCCGCCGGGGAGCCATCCGAGCCAGGCGCGCGCACAGCGGTACGCGCCCTGCACGATCCCGGCATGATGCGCCAGATGACCGATGAGAATGAAAAGCGGCAGCACCGATAGCGCATAGTTCGTCGTGTCCGAGTAGGGAATGTGCCCGGCAATGCCGACCGCCTTGTCAAATCCGCGCAGCGCCCACAGGCCGCAGAAGCCAACGACGGCGGCTGCCACGAAAATTCGGATGCCGGCAACGATGAGCAGGCTGAGCGCGATGATGCCGACGATGCCAATCTGAAGCGGCTCCATGCGCGATTTCCTGGATGGACCCGGTTGGCGGCTTTAGATGTCGTCGATGATGCGGTCGGAGACGGGAACCGCGATTGGTTCGGCGGCTGGATCGACGATGAGGCGCGCGTAAGCCCACAGCTCCAGTGCGATCCGCAATGTCAGAATGCCGAATCCGATCAACGGGACCAGTTTCGATGGCCATGTCGGCCATTGCGTGTTGATCGTGGAGTCGCCGATGAAGTACGCGTTCTCAAAGAAGTGCAGGATGCCGGGAAGCAAGACGACGATCAGCCCGAATGCGGTCAGCGACGCTGCAAACTCGGCCATCCAGTGCGCGCGGCCATGAAACCAGCGAACCACGATATCGACGCGGATATGGCCGGCCTTGCGGTAGCAGTAGGAAATCGGCAGCAGCGTGTAGAGGCTCATCGTCTGTTCGATGAGATCGAGCTGCCCATAGAGCGGGTTATTGAACGCCTTGCGCAGCAGGATTTCGGCGACGCCGATCCACATCACGCCGAAGATGACAATGCCGGCAACGATCGCGGTCGCATATTCCGCGACCTGCAGGCTGCGATCCAGCCGATCGAGGGCCGGCCCGCCCATGGCCGCGCGCGAATGGCTGCTCATCCGTCCCCCACCCCTCGATAGCGCGCGCTCGCGAGAAGAGCGTGCTTATGGCCGGGCCGATGTTCCCCGATGCATGGCTCAACTGGCCTTGCCGAGCTTGGCCTTGGCCTTGTCTGCCTCCTTGAGGATGAGGTCGAGCAGTTCCTGCGCGGGCACGCCCTTCGCGGCGTTTTCCTTGACCCAGGCCAGCCAGACCGGCGCCGCGCCGACCTCACTGAATGTCTTTAGCTCAGCGGCGGGATACATGATCTCCCGCAGGCCGCGCTTGTGCCACTCTTCGAAATTCTTCTTGTCGGTATCGACTTGCGCCTTCTTGAGAGCTTCGTAGGCGAGCGGCTTCGCCTTGTCCAAAAGCTCGCGATATTGCGGCGGCAACTTGCCGTACGGTTCAAGTCCGACGATGGTCGGGCAGTTGTTGGCGCCCGGCGCCAGGTTCTTCGTGTACCATTTGGCGATCTCGGGAATCTTGTAGGCCGCGAACGCGTAGGTGAACGGGAACGCCGCCGCCTGGAAAACGCCGCGCTCCAGCGAATTGTAGACTTCGGGCGCGGGAACCGATGTCGGCACCGCACCGAGATTACGGAGCGCCGCGCCCGTGCCTCCAAGCGCTCTCACGCGCATTCCCTTGAAACCCGCCATGGTGACAGGCGGCTCGCCGACGCCCATCAACTCCGATTGCGGCTGCAGCACCGAGAGCAAGACCTTGGCGTTCCAGCGTTTGAACTCAGCCTCGATGTACGGATGCTTGTAAACGATGTCGTGCACGATGCCGTGCACGTCTGGATCGGCCAGCGGCAGGCCCGGCAGATCCAGCACGTTGATGCCGAGGTGCTTGCCCGGGTGATAACCGGTGCAGATCTGCGCCATCTCGAAGGCGCCAAGCTTGATGTTGTCGAGATTGTCGGGGCCCTTGGATAGGGCATCACCATAGTGAATCTTGATTGTGAATTTGCCGCCGGTTTGCTCGTTGACGTAGGCTGCAATCGTTTCGATGCCGGCTGTGAAGGCACGCGGCGGTCCCCATACCGATAGGTTCCAGTCAACCTTCGGCCCATCGACGAGCGCTCGCGCTGGCTCTCCCGCAAACAGCGCGGTCGCGAAGATCGACGCAAGCGCGAATATCCTCAGCCTCCGATGGAGCATCGTCTCCTCCTCATGCTCAAGATCGCATTCCACCCGAGGCGGACTTGCGATCCGCGCTCGCGACAATTGGTGCGATTGCTGTTTGCGCCAGCATGGCCCGGATTGCGGCAATCTGTCCAGCGACCGGCCGACGCGGTAGTGTCTCAGTTTGAATTCGGGGCCGTGGTCGAGTGTACACTGGCATGGTACGGTTGGCCGCATGCCGATTTTCTTCCTTGAGCCCCGAGACGACGCGACAGGGGACCCCCGTTGGGAGGCCACCACCCTCAAAGAGGGATGCTGGGTCTTGGCCGACACGGAAGCGGACGCTCGCGACGATGTCAGCCGCATCACCTTGAGTGTCACCACCGTTCGGCCCGGGATGCCCTCACTACAGGCCCCATGGCTCGACAAGAGATTGGTTGACTGTCAACAAACCGATCCCGGTCTAGACATGCGCAAGGGCATCATCGTCACGCGTGGTGGCAAGACCCTATCCTTAAGTAGTCAGTGATGCCCCGACGCCTCAAAGGCGAGAAGCCCCCTCCGATGCACGGCAACGCGGTCCGGAAGCATGGTTCTGCGTGATCGATGGGTGTCGGCCCGCACAATATTCAAACTGAGACACACCGCCGACGCACAACAGAGCGTCTGGGCCGTGATCCCGAGCCCATCGCCATTTTTTCGTATTGGCTGTCCTCGGAGAGGCGCGGTAAGAAGAGCATCGAGGCGCGTCCAGAACGGGGATGAGGGATGCGATACCTAAGTCTGGCGGCGTTCTTGCTCGCCTTCTGGCTCATTCTGTCCGGGCACTACACGCCGATGCTCGTTACCGCAGGCGTGGCGAGCGCCATCATCTGTGTGTGCTCGCCGCGATCCGGATGCGCGCTGCCGATGCCGAAGGCCATCCGCTTGAGTTCTTCGGGCGCGCCGTCACCTATTTTCCCTGGCTCATCGGTCGAGATTGCAAAGTCGGGTTGGGCCGTTACCAAGGTCATCCTGCACCCGCGCCTGCCGATTTCCCCGACCATGACGGTGGTCGCGGCGAGCCAACGCACATCGGTGGGAGTGGCATCCTATGCGAACTCGATCACGCTCACGCCGGGCACCATCACCGTCGGTGTAGACGGAAACCAACTCACGGTTCACGCGCTGGTCAATGACGGTGCGCTCGACCTCGAAGGTGGCGGCATGGACCGCCGCGTCAGCCAATTCGAGGGCACGGCCTGATGTTCGCCGTTGCTGCCGCCGCCATCCTTGTCGCACTTGCGCTGGCAATCACGCGCGCCATCAAGGGGCCGACGGTGTTCGATCGCGTGCTTGCCGGTAACACCGTCGGCACGCTCGCCATCATGCTGCTCGCCGTGTTCGGCTTCATGACTGGGCGCCCTGAGTTTCTCGACATCGGCCTGACCTACGGGCTGCTCAATCTCATCGGCACGCTCGCGGTGTTGAAGTTCTTCCGGCATGGCGACCTCGCCCATGATGCCGACACGGAGCGCCAGCCGTGACAATGGCGCTCGATCTCCTGAGCTGGGCGTGCATCCTGCTCGGCTCGTTCTTCACGATCGTCGGAGCGTTCGGGCTGGTGCGCATGCCGGAAGTCTTCACCCGCATGCACGCGGCGAGCGTCACCGACACGCTTGGGGTCGGCTTTCTCATCCTGGGCATGGGCCTGCAAGCGGGGCTGAGCCTGGTCACCCTGAAGCTCGTATTCCTGCTCGCGCTTTTCTTCTTTACCGGCCCCGTCATCACCCACGCGCTGGCGCAGGCGTGCCTGCATGAAAATATCCGGCCGTTGCTGAGCGAGGATCGCCGGGGCCGCGACCGGTCCCAAGCGCGCAAGCGAGGCGGACGGGAGGCAGCCATAGAAACCATCATCAATGCGGCGCTTCTGACGCTGCTTGCCGTCGTGACCGTCGCTATCGTGTTTCAGCGCAGCCTGTTCGGCGTCGTCGTCCTGACGACGATCTACAGCTTCCTGATGGCGAGCGTGTTGATCGTGCTCGACGCGGTCGATGTCGCGATGACGGAAGCCTCGGTCGGCGCGGGCATCTCGACGGTGATCCTGCTTGCGACGCTGCACCTGATCAAGACCACGGAGATGCGTTCCGCGCGGACCCATCTGCCCGCGCTGTTGCTCGCGGTTGGGACCGGGGCCGTTCTGGTCTGGGGCACGCTCGCGCTGCCGCCCTTCGGCACCGCCGACATGGTCATCAACAAGCATGTCGTCCCGCGCTATCTCGCGCGACACGATCAAGGAGACCAACGTTCCGAACGTCGTGACCTCCGTCCTGGCCGACTATCGCGGTTACGACACGCTCGGCGAGACGACGGTGATCTTCACCGCCGGGATCGGCGTGATGCTGCTGCTGCGCGGCGCGCGCCGGCGCGGGCGAAGGGATAACGAGGGCGAGCCGCAATGAGCCTCGACCTGATCCTCCGCATCGGCACCAAGCTTATCCTGCCGTTCATCCTGCTGTTCGCCCTCTATGTGCAGTTTCATGGCGACTACGGCCCGGGCGGCGGCTTTCAGGCCGGTGTCATCACCGCCGCAATGGTGATCCTGCTCGCGATCACGTTCGGCCTCGAAGCCGCACAGCGGATCGCGCCGCAGGCGCTGGTCGAGCGCATGATCCCGCTCGGCGTGCTGATCTATGCGGGTACCGGGATCGCCGGCTTGCTGCTCGGCAAGAATTTTCTCGACTATTCGGTCCTGGCCCGCGACTCCGCGCACGGGCACGAGCTCGGAATTTTTCTCGTCGAGGCAGGCGTGCTGGTCACGGTGTCCGGCACCATGACGGCGGTCTTCTACGCATTCGTCGAGCGGGGCCGCTGATGGCGACGCTGACCAACCTCGCGCAACACTACAACTACGTTGTCACCATCTTCCTGATGATGGCCGGGCTCTATATCGTGATTGCCCGCGGCAACATGGTGAAGAAGCTGATCGGTCTCTCCATCTTTCAGACCTCGGTCTACCTTCTCTACATCGAGCCCGGAAAGATCATCGGCGGCACCGCGCCGATCATCGATCCGGCCTTCACGGTCTATTCGAATCCCCTGCCTCACGTCCTGATCCTCACCGCCATCGTGGTCGGCGTCGCCACGCTCGCGCTTGGGCTGGCGCTGGTCGTGCGCATCAACGAGGCCTACGGCACGATCGAGGAGGAGGAGATTTTCGAAAGGGACCGCGACGCATGAGCGCGGTCTGGCCGCATCTTCCGGCGCTTCAGGTCGTCATTCCGCTGATCGGCGCGCTGCTCGCGGGCTTTCTGCGCAGCGGAAGGATCGCTTTTGCACTCGCGCTGCTGGTGAGCTGGATCATGCCGTTCATCGCCGATTGCGATGCTGTGGCAGGTGCTGTCCTCCGGGCCGATCTCGTATCACCTCGGCGGCTGGGAGCCGCCATGGGGCATCGAGTATCGCGTCGATGCATTGAACGGGTTCGTGCTCGTCCTGGTATCCGTGGTCGGCGCCGTGATCATGCCGTTTGCGCGCCGCTCAATCGCGTTCGAGATCGACGATTGGCGGGAGGCGTGGTTCTACTGCATGTATCTGCTCTGCCTGACCGGATTGCTCGGCATCGCGATCACGGGCGATGCCTTCAACGCGTTCGTGTTTCTCGAGATTTCCTCGCTCTCGACCTATGTGCTGATCGCGCTCGGTTCGGACCGCCGCGCCCTGATCGCGGCGTTTCAGTATCTGATCATGGGGACGATCGGCGCGACCTTCTACGTGATCGGCGTCGGCCTGCTCTATCTCCTCACCGGCACGCTCAACATGGTGGATATGGCGGCGCGGCTCGCGCGACGCTTGGCCGGGCCAGTCGCAGACCGTCGTGGCGGCGCTTGCATTCGTAACGGTCGGCGTAAGCCTGAAGCTCGCGCTGTTCCCGCTCCATGCCTGGCTGCCGAACGCCTACGCCTACGCGCCGTCCTGGGCAACCGCGTTTCTGTCCGCGACGGCCACGAAGGTCGCGATCTATCTTCTGATCCGGTTCTATTTTTCGATCTTCGGCGTTTCGATCGACATCCGCGCGCTGCCGGTCGGCGAAATCATCATCGCGCTCTCGCTTGCCGCGATGTTCATCGCGTCGCTCATCGCGGTGTTCGAGACCAATCTGAAACGGATGCTCGCCTATTCGTCGGTGGCGCAGATCGGCTACATCACGCTCGGCATCGGGCTCGCCAATCAGGCCGGATTGACCGGCGGGCTCGTCCACATCGTCAATCATGCGCTGATGAAGGCGGCGCTGTTTCTTGCGGTCGGCGCGATCTTCTTTCGCGCCTGCCCGGTAAGTCTGACCGACCTTGCGGGCATCGGCCGGAAGATGCCGCTCACCATGGCGGCTTTCACGATCGCCGGGTTCGGCCTCATCGGCACGCCGGGCACCTCCGGCTTCATCTCGAAATGGTACCTGGCAGTCGGCGCGCTCGACAAAGGCTGGTGGATACTCGTCTTCCTGATCATGGGAAGCTCGCTGCTCGCGCTGGTCTATGTCGGCCGCGTCCTTGAAGTCGCCTGGCTGCGCGAGCCATCACCGCGAGATCGCGCACGCCAGCGATCCGCCGCTCTCGATGCTGCTGCCGCTCCTCGTGCTTGCCGCCGCCACGATCTACTTCGGCATCGACACCGAATGGACGGCGGGCGATTGCGGGCACGGCCGCCAAGGCGCTGCTCGGAGGGCTGCGATGATGGCGGTTCCGTCTCCCGAGAAGCTGGTCCTTCTGTCGATGCTCGTGCCGTTCATCGGCGCGGCTGTCATTCCGCTGTTTCACAGGCAGCCGAACCTGCGCGAAACCGTAACGATGGTGACGGCCGGCGCGCTGTGCGTCGCGGTCTTCGCGTTGTTCGGGCCGGTGCTCGGCGGCGCGCGTCCGGAAGCGCACATCATCGATGTCGCGCCCGGCCTCGCGCTCGCCTTCAAGGTCGAGCCGCTGGGCATGCTGTTCGCGCTCGTCGCCTCCTCGCTCTGGATCGTGAACTCGATCTATTCGATCGGCTACATGCGGGCGAACGAGGAGCCGCGCCAGACCACTTTCTACATCTGCTTTGCGGTGGCGCTCGGCAGCACAATCGGCGTCGCGTTCGCCAAGAACCTGTTCACGCTGTTCCTGTTCTACGAGCTGTTGACGATCTCGACCTATCCGCTGGTCACGCACAAGGGGAACGAGGAAGCGGTTCGCGCCGGCCGTCTTTATCTCGTGCTCTTGCTCGGCACGTCGCTGGTGCTGTTCCTGCCGGCGATCATCGGCACTTACGCGCTCGCGGGCACGCTCGATTTCACGCCCGGCGGCATCCTCGGCGGCAAGGCCGGCGCGGGCGTGCTTGCCCTGCTGCTCGCGCTCTACGTGTTCGGGATCGGCAAAGCCGCAGTGATGCCGCTGCACTTCTGGCTGCCTGCCGCGATGGTTGCGCCGACGCCTGTCAGCGCGCTGCTGCACGCGGTTGCGGTGGTGAAGGCTGGCGTGTTCGTGGTGCTCAAGGTCGTCGTGTACGTCTTCGGGCTCGACACGCTTGCGAAAACCGGCGCCAACGAATGGCTCATTTTCGTCGCATCGGCGAGCCTGCTCACCGCGTCCTTCATCGCATTGTCCCGCGACAACCTGAAAGCACGGCTCGCGTATTCGACAGTCAGCCAGCTTTCCTATGTCGTTCTGGGCGCGGCGCTCGCGACATCGACCAGCATCGTCGGCAGCGGCCTTCAGATCGCGATGCATGCCGCCGGAAAGATCACTCTGTTCTTCTGCGCGGGCGCCATCTACACCGCCCACCATCTCACGGAGGTCAGTCAAATGACCGGCATCGGGCGGAAGATGCCGATCACGATGCTGGCTTTTCTGATCGCATCGCTCAGCATCATCGGACTGCCGCCGCTGGGCGGCACCTGGAGCAAGTGGACGCTCGCGCTGGGCGCGCTCGATGCGGGCCATGTTGTCGTTGTCGGCGTGCTCATGCTCAGCTCGCTGTTGAGCGTCGGGTATCTGTTACCGATCGTGGCGCGCGGGTTCTTTCTGCCGCCGGGAACGCCGGCGGACGGCGAAGTCACCGTCGAGGAGGCGCCGCTCGCCTGTCTGATCGCTCTGTCATCCACGGCAATGCTTTGCGTCGTCCTGTTCTTTTTGGCGGGGCAGATCGAAGCGCTGCTGACAGGACTCTAGGAAGCGTAATCATGGCAAACGACAAATCCGATCCCCGCGAACGAGCCTATTGGCTGGACAATCCGCGCAACGTGGATCGTCTTGTGCACGGCTTCTATGTCGTCTGCGGCCTCTTGCTTGCCATCGACATCTTCGTTCCAAAGCATGGGCCTTTTGCCGTCGAGCATGTCTTCGGGTTCTACGGCATCTTTGGCTTTGTCGCATGCGTCGCACTGGTGCTGATTGCGAAGCAGCTGCGCCGCGTTCTCATGCGCCCCGAGGACTACTATGATCGCTGAGATTTCCCCCGGTCTCATTCTGATCGCTGGCGGCCTGTTGGTGCCGCTTCTTGCCGGCGCGCCTTCGGCCGCATGTGATGATCGTGCTGCCGCTCGTCGCCTTCGCGCATCTGCTCACCTTGCCGCATGGCGAATTCGGACAAGTGCAATTGCTGCGCCTGTCGCTCGTCACGCTGCGCGTGGACAAGCTGAGCCTGCTGTTCGGCTATGTCTTTCTGTTGGCCGCGTTTCTCGGCGGGCTCTACGCACTTCACGTTCGTGACACGGTCCAGCAAGCGTCCGGTCTCATCTACGCGGGCGGCGCACTCGGCGCTGTCTTTGCCGGCGATCTCGTAACGCTCTTCATTTTCTGGGAATGCATTGCCGTCGCCTCGGTGTTCTTGATCTGGGCAGCGCGCAACGAGCGCGCCTATCGCGCCGGCATGCGCTATCTCGTGGTCCAGGTCGGCTCCGGCGTCCTGCTGCTTGCCGGCATTCTGATTCACTACCGGCAGACCGGTTCGATCAGCTTCGGCGCGATCGGGCTCTCGTCCCCCGGATCGGGGTTGATCCTGCTCGCCTTTGGAATCAAGTGCGCATTTCCGCTGCTGCACAACTGGCTGCAGGACGCCTATCCGGAAGCGACGGTGTCCGGCACGGTGCTGCTCTCGTCGTTCACGACCAAGGTGGCGGTGTATGCCCTGGCGCGGGGGTTTGCCGGCACCGAAATACTCGTGCCGATCGGTGCCGCGATGACGGCGTTTCCGATCTTCTACGCGGTCATCGAGAACGACCTGCGGCGTGTGCTTGCGTATAGTCTCAACAACCAGCTCGGCTTCATGGTCGTGGGAATCGGACTCGGGACGGAACTCGCGATCAACGGCGCGGTCGCTCACGCTTTCGCCGACATCCTGTTCAAGGCCCTGCTGTTCATGTCGATGGGAGCCGTGCTGTTCCGCACCGGCACCGCGAAGGGCTCCGAGCTTGGCGGTCTCTACAAGTCAATGCCCTGGACTGCGGGCTTCTGCCTCGTCGGCGCGGCGTCGATTTCGGCATTCCCGCTGTTCAGCGGCTTCGTGACCAAGTCGATGGTCATCACGGCCGCGATGGACCAAGGCTATTTCTGGACCTGGATCATTCTCTTGTTCGCCAGCGCCGGTGTATTCCACCACGCCGGAATCAAAATTCCGTATTTCGCGTTCTTCGCGCACGATTCAGGCAAGCGCTGCGAAGAGGCGCCTCGCCACATGCTGGCCGCTATGGCCATCGCAGCCGTGTTTTGCATCGGCATCGGGAGTTTGCCGACGCTGTTCTATTCCATCTTGCCGTTCCAGACCGAGTTCCGTCCGTACAGCCTCGATCACGTCGTAGGCCAGGTACAGTTGCTGTTCCTGTCCGCCCTTGCATTCACGCTGCTGATGCGGACGGGTATCTATCCGCCGGAACTCCGCTCCACAAATCTGGACTTCGACTGGTTCTATCGGCGGCCGGCGCGCCAAGGTGCGCTTGCGGCCGGCCACATGGCGCAGCGTGCGTGGCTGTTTGTCGCCGCGTCCGCAGCACGCGGCGCGCGTGAAGCAAGGATGACTATTGAGCGCCACCACGGTCCGGATGGCATCCTCGCCCGGACACTGCCCACCGGTGCGATGGCGTTCTGGACGGCGGTCATGCTGGCTGCATACCTCGTCCTGTCGTATCTTTGATGATGGACGCGATATTCCAGAAGGTCGTGGAGACGTTCGAGAACCTCGTCTATCCGGAATTGCGTGCCTACAGTCGCAGCGACCGGGCGCGCCTGTTGAAGAAGGCTTCGGAGACGCCGCTGGACCTGATCGAGTGGGCAGGCATTCTTTTCGGACTGGTCATCGTCGCGAGCGTCACCCGATACGGGATGTCCGGTATTGAACTAGGGAGCCGGTTGGCGTTCGCGCTCGTTAATTTTCTGATCGCTGTTCCACTTCTCGCCGTGACCGTGGGGCCGTTCCTGCTACGGCGGCAAAAGCGCGGGCTGCGTTCGCTGCTGCGCTGAACGAACAGAGCTAATCAACCGTCAGTATGGTTGAACGTGCCTGGATGCGTCCGCGCGAAATTTCTGTCTCAACCCTTCAGATAAAAGCCCTGCGAGGCCCACGAGAAACGGAAGGGCCAGAAGAAACGCAAAGGGTGGTTCGAGGGTAACAACCCACCGAAACAGGTCTTGAACTGCGTCCGCAACCGCAACCATGGAAAGGATATCCTCGGGAGACGAAACCTGCACACTTGGAAAAATGGCCCCGGCAATGGGTACGCATCGGGACCAAAGGGGTACGTTGTCAGCCTCCTCCAAATCGCCATTAAGCTCAAGAGCGGATGCAGTTCTGCGCCCCGTGCCGGCGGCAAGTAGTCGCAGGCACGCTGCGAGGTACGTCACGCGTCGAGACGGCGCAAGGGCGCCTGAAGGCACGCATGTCCGCTCTCCCGCATCGATTGCTCCCCGCAGCCGCGCTCGCGCTCGGCCTGCTGCTCGGCGGCTGCTTCACGCAGAACTACCAGCGCGGCTACGTCCTGGCCGAGGGCGCGCTCGAGCAGATCCCGCTCGGCGCCCCGCAGGAGCAGGTGCTGATCACGCTCGGCACGCCCTCCACGGTCGCGACGGTGTCGGGCGAGGTGTTCTATTACATCTCGCGCCGCACCGAGCAGACCTCGTTCCTCCCCGAGACGACGCTCGACCAGCGCGTGGTCGCGGTCTATTTCGACAAGAACCGCCGCGTGCAGCGCCTCGCCAATTACGGCGTCGAGGACGGCAAGATCTTCGACTATGTGAGCCGCACCACGCCGACCGGCGGACAAGAGCTGAATTACCTCACCTACGTGTTCAAGATTTTCGGCGGGAAGTAGCACACGCTACCGCGGCGCCCGCGTTCTGGCATCTGTATTGGGTTGCGATGGACGACTTAGCCATTGATATCCTTCCCGGTTAAACTCCTTTCCGATCGTACCAGCAATCACGAATGCGATGAGAAAGACGATCCAACCTCCGACGTTCGCCAGGAACCTCGACTTCTTTTTGTCAACGGGTTCCGGGGCTCCCTCAGATAATGTGCCGGATTAGCGCGCGCGAAATCGAGGAAACTGCGCGATCGACCTGACGTGGATTTCGCTCACTCAACCCGGACTACTTGGTTCCAGCATCCAGCACGAGGCTGTCCGTCATATGGCAGGCGCTTCGCTCAATCCGGGCTACTTGCTACGGCAGTGCCGCGCCCCGAGCTACTCCAGCTACATCACCGGCGAAATCATGCCGATCATCGGCGACGGACGGTTGAAAGGTTACCGCACAATCGTGCACGCCACGCCCGCACGAACTTGGTCTCAGTCGAGTTTGTTTCGCAGGTCAGGCAGGGCGAGGTCGTCACCCGCCATGATCCGGCGGTCGATCTGCGAGGCGGTTCTCATCCAGGTTTTGGCGAGCTGAATCATGATCTCGCGCTGGCTCGCGTTTTCGGTTTCGTCCGACCAGCGCAAGCATTCCAACGCGAACTCTCGCATCTCTCGGGGTGTAACCATGACGCCACCGCAAGCAACGTGCCTACCGTCCGGTTAAGCATCAAACCGAAACCGGTGGAGAGTGTCTGTCCGCTAGCGGACATTTCTTTGAGATTATGAAACGGAACCTGGGGAGAGTTGCGGAGAAGAGGTCAGGAGGAGTTCCACCCGGTCAGGGTATCTTCAAGCTGTCTGGCCTGAGCTTCGTATGCGCGTGCCCTGCCGGCGTAATGCTGCCGCTCGGTATCATTTGTTGCGTACTCGGCCGCCAGCTTCGCTTGTTCGGCGCGAGCCCTTAAAATCAATGCTTCCGTTTCCATGACAACGCCCAGAACCTCAGCGACCCCTGCGAAACCCTCAACCGGCGCCCGCCGCAAGCAGCACGATAACGTTCGTCATTCCATGGATCCCCGTACTCCAGAGCGACGGAGCCATCGGCCGTGTTGGTTTCGGAGGATTCCATGACAGCACCCAGGGTATCGGCGAGCGCCCTGACCGGCTTCAATCGACGCCAGATAAACCGCCAGTGACCGCAAAGCGTTCCTGCGTACGGTATCGGACAGAGCGCGTCCTGTGGATTACTGTTTCGGAACGGGAGCCGGTGTCGTCGTCGGTGCGCGCGCCGGCGCCTGCGATCCCGCCGGACCGGGCTGCGTCGCCGCCGGCCGCTCGTTGCTCGCCGTCGTCGTGCGCTCTCGTCCGGCATTGTAGAAAATCAGTCCGATCACGACAGCAACCGCGACCAGGCCCATAAATAAATCCCTTTCGAATGCCTGAACCGCGCATCGGGGTTCCGGACCTGTAATCATCCGCACGAACCGGTTTGGAATCATTTGTCATTGGCTGAATCTCCCGCGTGACAAGGCAACGCAGAACTTTGCCGAGGAGTTCACGGGAACCCGCAGAAACCAGCGCGGTTAGCGGCACGCATGGCCGAGATCCTGATTGGCACCTCCGGATGGCAGAGGAACGCCTGTCCCCGGCAAAGGCTTGTCGAGGCGACGCTCACAAAGGAGCAACTCATGGCGAAGAAGAAGCGCAAATACTCGAAGGGTGCGAGCAAGGAAGTCAAAAACGAAATGCGCCGCTACAAGAAGGGCACCGCCAAAAGCGGCAAGGGCGGCAAGGGCGGCAAGGTGAAGAGCCGCAAGCAGGCCATCGCCATCGGCCTCTCCAAGGCGCGCAAGAAGGGCAAGAAGGCGCCGAAGAAGAAAAAGAGCCGCTGACGCTCGCCCTCCCCCTTCAGCCTCCCCGGTGTTCAAGGTCTTCGGCGCGCGCACAGAGCGGCGCGTGGTTCGGCGTGTTACTGCCGCACGGTGTATCGTGCCCCACGCGCTCAACGCCGAAAATCATGTGCCATAGGCGCACCGCTACGTGGGCGAAGGCGCCCCGCAAATCGCACGCCGCATGACCGGATCGCTGGGAAAGTTTTTGGCCGCGCGTTATGAGAGGTCTGCGCGCCGCGCCTGTCATTACGCCGCTGTCTTCGCACATCCATACGCCTGAGAGGCTCGATGCCCTCCATTCGCGACACCAAGGACACGTCCGCCGCGTCGGTCTTCCTTCCGGGCGCGCTGTTGCGCGAGGCGCGGCGGCAAAAGGGCCTGGCGACGGTGGACGTGCCCGAGGTCTGCATCCTCGATCCGGACGGCGATCTCGTCCGCCGCTTGCGCGCGGGCGGCCAGGCGCGGCCTTCACCGAGTGGCCGTGCTATCACACGCAGCTCGACACGTTCGGCTCGCCGGCCAAACGGTGGGCATCGTCGGCTGCGCGGTCGGCGCGCCTTTCGCGGTTCTGGTCGCCGAAGAGCTTTTTGCCAGCGGATGCCGCCTGCTGCTGAGCCTGACTTCGGCCGGGCAGATCGTGCCCGCGGGTCCGACACCCTACTTCGTCATCATCGACCGCGCGCTGCGCGATGAAGGCACCAGCTATCATTACACGCCGGCCTCGGACGCCGGCGAGGCGGACCCGTCACTTGTTGCAGCCGCCAGGCAAGCGCTCGCGAACGGCAACCCGCCGGTCATCGTCGGATCAAGCTGGACGACAGATGCGCCGTTTCGCGAAACCGCGGAGGCGATCGAGGCCGCCCGGTCGAAGGGTGTGCTCGCAGTGGAGATGGAAGCTGCCGCGCTCTATGCCTTTGCGCGCGCGCGTGGCACGCGGGTTCTTTGCCTCGCGCATGTGACCAACACGATGGCGCAGGGCGGCGATGATTTCGAGAAAGGCGAGGAACACGGAACCGTGGCCTCGCTCAGGATCGTGGAAGCGCTCGTCGCGGCTTTGCGTTAGGCGGAAAACCACCCACGCCGTCACCGGGCGCATGGGGTGTTTCCCCGAAGCGCGGCCTGCACCGTCTCTCGTAACGTCGTCCGCGCATCGACCTTGCGGACCAAAACGAGGAGCAGGCCATGGCACAGGCGCACGCAGAAAAGCGGATGCGGCTCTACTACCTGCCCAATGCGAGCTCGCTTTTTCCCCACATCGTCCTGGTTGAAGCGGGGTTGCCCTTCGACGCCGTCAGGGTCGATGAGCACACGAAAATCATGGACGGCGGCGGGGACTACCGGAGTGTGAATCCTTTGGGCTCCGTTCCCGCCCTGCAACTCGGCGACGGGACCGTGCTGACGGAGGCTGCCGCGATCGCGCAGTACGCATGTGACCAAGTGCCCGCAAAGAAGCTCGCTCCGCCGAACGGCACGCTCGACCGGGCGAAGCTGCAATCGTGGCTGAACTTCATCTCGGCCGAGATGCATCTCGGCTGCTTCTGTCCGCTCTTCGATCGCGAGATTCCCCCCGCCGTGAAAACAATCTTTCGCCGCCACTCGACAGCCGCCTCGCTCACGTGGAACGCCATCTTGGCGAGAACACATATTTGCTGGGCAACGGCGTCTCGATCGCCGATGTCTATCTCTTCGTCGTGTCGAATTGGGCCCGGCCGGTGAATCTCGATCTGTCCCCGTATCCGAAAATACTGGCCCTTCGAAAACGCATCGGCGCGCGGCCCGCGGTGCAGGAGGCGATGAGAAGGGAGCATGGATCCGGTACACTCACGCAGCGCAGGCCGGCTTCGGGAGCCGCCTGGACCGCCGTGCAGCTTCCGCTCTTGCGCGGGCGCCCCGCCCTTGCACATGCAGCCCTGCCCCGCGATGATCGTGTCCGGACACAAACAAGATCTCGGGAAACGCCTCATGACCGATCTCGTCTCGCGCCGCGCCGTCGTCGCAGGCCTCGCCGCAACCGCCCTGCCCGGCCCCGCCCTCTCCGACTGGAAGCCGACCGAAACCGTCCGCCTCATCATTCCGGCCGCGCCCGGCGGCACCACCGACGTGATGGGCCGCCTGCTCGCCGCGCATCTGGCGACCGCGTGGGGCGTCTCCACCGTGGTGGAGAACAAGTCCGGCGGCGGCGGCACCATCGCGATGACCGACTACGTGCGGCAGAAGCCGGACGGCCACACCATCATGGTCGGCAATCCGGGGCCGAACGCGATCGCCTATTCGATCTTCCGCAACCTCACCTACAAGCCCGACCAGTTGCAGCCGGTCAGCAACATGATCCGCACCTCCAACATCATCTCGGTGCATCCCTCGCTGCCGGTGAAGACGATCGGCGAGCTGATCGCCCACCTGAAGGCGAACCCGGACTCGGTGAGCTACGCGACCTCCGGCACCGGGCAGAGCCCGCATCTCACCGCCGCCTGGTTCCTGCAGCTCACCGGGCTGAAGATGACGCATGTGCCGTTCCGCGGCGCCGGCCCCGCGATCACCGCAGCGCTCGGCGGACAGGTGCCGATCTTGTTCGACAACCTGTTTCCCACCTTGCCGCAGGTGCGCGGCGGCAAGCTGACCGCGCTCGCCACCACGATGCCGGAGCGCACCAGCCTGACGATGGACATCCCGACCATGCGCGAGAGCGCGCCTGAAATTGGCCAAGTTCGACGTCTCGTCCTGGTTCGGCGTGTTCCTGCCGCGCGGCGTGCCGCGGCCGGTGCTCGATGCGCTCAACGCCGAGATCAAGGTGCTGCTCGACAAGCCCGACATGAAGGCGCGCATCGCCGACCTCGGCGCGATCGCCGACTATACGACGCCGGAGCAGTACGCTTCGTTCGTGCAGGCCGAGACCGCGAAGTTCGGCGAGATCATCGCGAAGGAGAAGCTGCAGATGGATGTGAATTAGGGAGTTTCAAACCGGCGCTCCAGTCGGGCCGTCAGCCGCGCTCAAAACTTGTGATCGCGGCGTGCCTGTTTCGCCGTCGCCGACATCAATTCGTTGCGGTCGCTGTGCCAGGCTTTTTGATAAAGATCGCGCACGACATCGACCCATGCGAGGTTCGCGACCGGTTGCGTGCCTCCTGCCGCGATGTATTCAGGCCGCGTTGTCGAGGCAATCCGCGCGTACTTGAACGCAGTGTGAAGCGGCTGCCCGGTTTCATCGACGTCGCCGCAGGATTTTTTCTTCGGAGATTGCCACATCGGGCGCAGCGTCGTCCAAACCGTGACGCCGTCGCGGAAAACATAACATCGGCCGCCGTCCTGCGGCTCCGGGATGTACCCGGCAACCGGAAACACGCCGCCGCTCGAAGCCTGCCGCACCACCTTCACGATATAGTCGATGCAGGTGCGGACGTTGCTCGCCTCTGCGTCGCGGCAGGCGGCGACCGTCCAGCGCGCTTGCCGGTTGCGGTCGGCGTTCAGCATGAAGGTACGCACCGTCACGCCGATATCCGTGTAGTCGCAGAGCGTCACCGGAAAGCCGTTCCATCGGGGGTAGTCGAACCGCAGCGCGCGCTCTTCCACGGCGCGAACTTTCCCTCCGCATAGGCAACATCGGGATCGGCCGCGGAGATCTGAGCCTGAATCGGAAGCGGCCGCGCACAGAGAGCGAGCGCGGCGAACAGCCCGCACGCGGCGAGTTGCGAACCGGTCACCAAGCGTAAGCTCCTCGATGGTTGCAAACCATAGGCGAAACCTCTTCCGTGTTCAACCTCTCACTGGGCCCAACATGACGAGACGGGTTTTCGCGTAGAGGGGAGATCGAAATGCATGTTTGGCGCACAATCGCCGTCGGATGCATCCTGCTTGCACATGGCTGGGTCGAAGCGAACGCGCAGGCGCCGATCGGCATTCTGCTGGCCGCGGGCGACATCTCAAAGTGCAGCCCGGTCAAGGCGAAGCGGGCCAAAGCGGTAGCGGCAGTCATCGCCAAGGAAGTTGTCGAGGCCGACAAGAACAATATCCCGGTGCACGTCCTGGCGCTGGGCGATCTCGCCTACGATACCGGCTCGGCGCCGGAGTTCGGTTGCTTCGACAAAAGCTGGGGCACCCTGTTGAAGTTGAAGCTCGCAAACACCGACGTGAAGCGGCTGATGCTGCCGGTTCCGGGAAATCACGAATACATGCAAACCGGCGCAATGCCCTACTACAACTATTTCGAGGCAACGAAGACCCCTTGGGTATTTCAGCAGGAGCAGAACAAGAAAAAACAAACGTCCAATAACAAGGGATATTACGTCCTGAAGCTTCCCGATCCTGACAAAGGACCCTGGCAGCTTTTCGGCCTCAACAGCGAACTGAGGGGCGCCATGATGGAGGCGCAAATGGCCTGGCTCGACGGCCAGTTGAAGGCGGCGGCGCTCAATGGCGAGAAATCCGCTTGCGTATTGGCATTCTGGCACAAGCCACTGTTCAGCTCGGGTTCGCACGGCCACGGCGACTGCCATAACGATCCGGACAAGAAATGCGAGCGAAAGAACGCTCCGCTTTGTCGCCCCGACGAGGACGCACCATTCTGCAAGGAAATGAAAAAGATGAAGCCCGCCTACGAACGGCTGCACCGCGAAGGCGCTTCGGTCGTTCTCGCCGGCCACGATCATCACTTCGAGCAATTCAAACGGCTGGACGCTAATGCCAAACTGGATCCGGAGAAAGGCGTGCGATCGTTCGTCGTGGGGACCGGCGGCGGTTCGCTTTATCAGGGGGAGCGCGATTTCCGCTGGGAAGACACCGTGCGCGACATTTATAGCCATACGTCGTTCGGCGTGTTGCGCATCGAACTTTATGCGGACCGCTACCGGTGGCGCTTCCTTCCGATCAAGGGAAACGCGGATATTCCCCTCAAGGTCGGCGAGGTCGTGATCGATACTGACAGCTGCATCAAGCGGCCGTGAGCCGCCGGCGAAATCCGCTGCAGTTGCGCGATGACTTCACCTGGATCTGCCGCAAGCGTCGCCCCGCAGTGAGCGCCGGCGACATCCGGCAAGATTTACGTAATTCGAGTTCGCGCTTCCGCGTCTCGCCATTAATAGGATAGAAAAACACCCATCCGAAGCCGCATTATGTCACGCATTCCGCTGCGCAATGCCGGTATGCGGAACCATCGTCGGCACGCGCAATTAGCGACCCGTGCAACGCGACAGGGCAAGCTCATGGACCCGGGCCGTGACACGGAGAATCGCGCGCGGACAAACCGGTTCATCGTCGGCGCGGTGGTTTTGCTCGCGATCGTCGTGCTTGTCGCCGGCGGACCGTTCATTGCCGGCAAATTCTTCCCCGGCGACGGGACCCGGGCTCCGCGGGTCGAGCCGGCAAAGTGAGCGCGTCGTCTTATCGATACGTCGCCGGTCGATAATCGCCGCGCACGTCATTTGACATAGCAAGCCGCCTTCAACGCCTTGGCGCGGTCACCGATTTTGACCACCGCCGCCACAAAGCATCGCGAGGCTTGAGAGGCCTTTGGTTGCGTATCATGCCACTGGCAGGCGGTCCGGTCGCATCAGGTTGCCCCCTGGCTGTCGATCGGGCCGCTGACCTGCGCGCCCCGAAGCTGACCTGCGCGCCCGAGTCCGCCGGGATGGGGGGACATGCGCTTTCGCCGCGGTGACGGCGCGGCAGGATTGCAAATTCGAGTCCCGGAATCGTTCTCTTCCGCGGGGCGCGCGACAGCGAGATGCGCTGAGCGGGAGCGCACCCATCGGTCGACGGATCCGGCGGATCGCGCTCGGCAACCCGAACCGGAAACGCGCCTCTCCTACGCGGCCTTCTCGCGCCGGACGCCCTTGAACTTCTTCTTGCTCTTCTTCACGTCCATGAACTGACCGCTCTCCTTGCTGCGCTTGATCCAGGCGGTCTTGCCCGTCAGCTTGCCCTTGAGTTGCGTGCGTTTCTTCACCGCGCCCTTGCGCGCGTTATCGCCGACCGGCTTGTTGACCGCCATGGTTCCGATCCTTTCCTATTGATAGCATATCTTCTCAAACGGTGCCCACTTTTCGGGATCATGCTCTCAGGCTGCCTTCGATTGCGCGTCGCGGTTCATCAGGTGCCAAACGTCGATGCCGCGCCGCACCACCGTCAGCGCGAACTGATATTGCCCGCGCACGCGGCCCGATCGCGGCGGTCCCTTCGGCGGCGCAAAACTCCACAGCCACTCGCCGCTGGAGACTTCTTCAAGCGCGTACTGAATTCCCTTGTGCAATGCGTGAACGCTCATGACGCAACCTCCCGTGCCTGCACAATGCCTGGGCGCGCAGCCGGTTCCCGCGGGCCGCGGTGCCTCGCGGCGTCATGGATCGCCGAGCCGTCCGCGATAAGCGTCCGGCACCGGAACCTCCGGCCGCGGCAGCGATTACCGTTCACCGTGCTGTCGTTTAAGCCCGAAGGAATCTTGCTCGGATGACGGACGACCGCCCGCTGACCGCCGACGAGAACGCCGAGCTCCACCGGCTTTGCGCCGAATACAAGACCGCGTGCGGGACGGTCTGCAAGGCGTTGAACGTCGGCAATCCTCCGCAAGCAGACAAGATATTGCTGTTCCGGCAAGCCGAGGCCAACGCCACGGCGGTGCTTGCGCGGATCAAGCACCTGCTCGGCGTGAGCGAGGCGGCGGACGCGGCTTAGAAGCTTGATACGACCAGGGTGAACCACTCTCCTCCGCTCGTCCCCGCGAAAGCGGGGACCCAGTTCTTGGCCCCTGGATTTCCCGCTTGCGCGGGAATGAGCGGATCGTGCTTCGATGCCGGTGCTCAAGGGGTTCACCGCTCCCTCACGGCCGATCCGCCTTGTTCTGCGCCTTGCTGCCCTTGCCGGGCTTTTCCGGCTTTTCCTTTTCGCCCTGCGTCCCGGGAAGCGTCTGCTCCTTGTCCTTCTCTTTCGTCATGCGGCACCTTTGTTCGGGCGTGCTCCAAAAAAAAGACCCCGGCTTGCGCGCGGGGTCTCTTGCCCGCGGGGTACATCCGCCCGACAGGTCACTTGTCTCGTAAGACGCGCTCGCCGGGTTTTCGTTCCGCGTAAATATGCGGACCGACGCTTCCGGCGGCCACGGAACCACATCCCGGTTTCGGCGTCTTATGTCCAACGAAACACAGGAGACCGAAATGGGCTTTGGAAAAGGTGCACTGCTCTGGCTGCTCGGCATTCCGCTGCCGATCATCATCCTTCTCGCGCTGTTCTGGCGCTAACGCGCTATCTGGCGCTGACGACGCTATCTGGCGCTGAGCATGATCCCGAAGTGACGCCGGGTTTTCCAAATCAGGCTCATGCTGGGCCGCGAAGCAGGCGCGGGTATCCCCGCAAACGAAAAGGCCCCGGTCAAGCGCCGGGGCCTTTTCCGCATGACGTCGCATGTCAGCCGTGCATGCGCCCCTTCCCGATCGACACCGCGAGACTGCGCCGCAGCGTCTCGAGCGAATACGGCTTCTCCAGCAGCACGAAGCCGTCCTCGACGGCGCGCGCCGCCTTGTCGCTGTAGCCCGAGGCGAGCACCACCGGGATTTCCGGATGATGGTCGCGCACCAGCCGCCCGAGCTCGAGGCCGCTCATGCCCGGCATCACGATGTCGGAGAACACCAGATCGATATCCTTGCGCCGGTTCAGCGTCTCGACCGCGGCCTCGGCGCTGCTCGCCTTGACCACCCGGCAGCCGCACTGCTCGAGATAATCCGCCGCGACGGTGGCGACGTCGGGATTGTCCTCGACCAGCAGCACGCGCGCCTGTTCCAGGCTCGCGGCGGGCGGCCGCGCGTCGGCCGCGATCTCGGGCGGCGCCTCGTCGCTCACCGGCAGGAACAGCGTGAAGCGCGCGCCGCGGCCGACCTCGGACTGCACCGTGACCGCGCCCTGCGACTGGTTGACGAAGCCGAACACCTGGGAGAGCCCGAGGCCCGTCCCCTTGTCGACCGGCTTGGTGGTGAAGAACGGCTCGAAGATGCGCTCGCGGATCTCCGCCGGAATGCCGGCGCCGCTGTCGGTGACGGTCACGGCGGCGAAATCGCCGGCCAGATTGGCCGGCAGGCCGGCGCCGGGCGAGCGCACGCGGTCAAGCGCGATCGTGATCCTGCCGCCGTCCGGCATGGCGTCGCGCGCGTTGAGCGTGAGGTTGAGCAGCGCGATCTCCAGCTCGCTCGGGTCGAGCTTCACCGCGATCGGCTCGCGCGGCATGCTGAACTCGAACTCGATGTCGCCTTGCACCGATTGCGCCAGCACGCCGCGCAGCGACTGGATGCAGCGCGGCCAGGTCGATCACCTGCGGCGACAGCGTGCGGCGGCGCGAGAACGAGAGCAGCTTGCGCGTCAGGCTCTCGCCCTTCTGCACCGCGAGCTCGATCATCTCCAGCGAGCGCAGCTCCTTCGCCTCGGGCTGCGCGCGCTTGAGCTTCTTCGCCGACCCGCCGATGACCATCAGCAGATTGTTGAAATCATGCGCGACGCCGCCGGTGAGCTGGCCGAGCGCTTCGAGGCGCTGCGCCTGCTTCAGCGCGTCCTCGGCGGTCTGGCGGCGCCGCTCCTCCTCGTAGAGCCGGCGCGTGCGGCGCAGCGCGAGCGCGATCGCGATCAGCAGCGCGGCGGTGCTCGGCAGCCCGACGACCAGATGGCCGCCGACCTGCGCGAGCCATTCGGCGCGCACCGCCGCGGCGTCCTTGCCGGCGATCACGTACACCGGCAGCTTCGGCAGCTTGAGATAGCTGACCGTGCGCTCCTGCCCGTCGATCTGCGACACCAGCGTGAGAATGCCCTCGTCCGGGCGCGCGCGCATCGCCTTGATCAGCTCGCCCTGCGGCGCGAGCCGCGCGTCGCGGCCGAGCCCGGGATAGCGCGCGAGCAGCAGGCCGTCCTCGCGCACCAGCGAATAATAGCTGCCGGCGCGCCCGATCTTGGCGTAGAAGCCCTCGAAATATTCCGGCAGCACCGAGGCCTGGATCACGCCGTTGAAGCTGCCGTCGGGCGAGACGCGCCGGCGGCTGACGCCGAAGAACGGCGCGCCGCCATAGGGCGGGCGCGGGCGCAGCACCTGGCCCACATAGGTGCCGATGTCGCGCTCGACATGCGCCTTGAAGTAGTCGCGGTCGGCGAACTGCTGGTACGGCGCCGGATACTCCAGGCTGTTCACCAGCGAGTGCCCGTACGCGTCGAAGATCCACAGCGACTTGACCTGCGAGGATTCCTCCGCGAGGCGCTTCAAGCGGTGATGCAGCCGCTCGGCGTTCTCGGCGATCTGCGCATCGCTCATGTCGCGGATGATCTCGTTGATCTCCGCGACGCTGCGGCTGACCGCCTCGAACACCTTCAGCGCGTGCTCGTTGAGCACGTCGCGCGATTGCGCGATCTGGCGGTCGGCGACGGATTTCGCGTGGTGTTGTAGCCCTGCCACGACGCATAGGCGAACAGCAGCGCCGGCAGCGCGGCCGATGCGACCAGCACGCCCTGCAGCAAACGGATCGATTGCTCGTGTGCCTTCAGCATGCGAGGCCCGCCTTCCACCGAATCAGCGAGGTTATCGCGTTAGTTGGCGGCGGCGATAGGGCGGGCGGAACCCGCTGGGCGCTGCGGCTTCTCGCGCATTGGCGGGACCACGGCCATGAACGAAAGGTGATTTGGCGCGTTGGCGACCGGGCCATATGTTGTCGCCGGCAGCAGAAGGCGACAGCGAGAACAAGAACGAGGACCGACAATGTACCGCATCGTCATCGCCGCGGCGTTTGCCACCGTCATGATCGGCACGGCCGACGCCGGCAGCCGGCACAAGCATCGCGGCTATCATGCCTCATCCGGCCTATGCGCATGCCGTGCGCACGCCGCAGGTCGGGCCGATCTGGGCCGGTCCCAACCAGTGCTGGACCGACGAGGGCTACGGCCGCTACTGGGTGTGCAGCGGGCGGCGGTAATTCTCGGCCGGCTCCGCCGCCCTCTTCCACAGCTTCACCAGCCTGCCGTCCTTCCCGTAGAGCGGATCGCGGCGCGGCGGCACGACCTCGGGACGGTCTTGAGCGCGCGCGCGTGCTCGGCGGGCGAGGTGCGGCACACGTCATAGGTGCCGGTCGCCGGATAGGCGCCGACGACGAGAAAGTCCTTGCTGGCCGACAGACACTGGTGGCCGGTGCCGGCCGGCAGCACCACCACGTCGCCGGCCTTGACGCGCAGCTTGCGTCCGCGCCGGCCGCCGAAGCGCACGACGGCGGTGCCGCGCGCGACGCCCATCACCTCATGGATGCGCGAGTGATAGTGCAGATAGTCGATAGACGCCGTTGCGCCATGAATCGCCCCAGCCGTTGCGCGCGAACAAATCCTCGAACACCGCGGCCGGATCAAGCCGGCGGACAGATCGACCGCGCCGCGAAAATGCACCAGCGGCCAGCGCGGATGGTTCGGCACCGAACCGTCATCCTTGAAGCGATAGGTGACCGGCTTGCGCTCGCGCACCAGTGCGGCGAGCTCACGCGCTTTCGGGCGAGCGAGCCCGGTGAGGGTCTCGACCAGTTTCTTGGCGTCTTCGACGATCGGCATCGGCCGTACAACGCTGCCGGTGCATTCGGGTTCCGGGCTACAGCCTCACCTCATCACCCGCGGCAGCCACAGCGCGATATCCGGCAGCCACATCAGGATCAGCAGCGCCAGGATGTACACCGCCATGAACGGCATCACGCCGGAGAAGATGTCGGTGATCGGCCCGTCGTCCTTGCGCATGCCCTGCAGCACGTAGAGCACGGTGCCGTCGGGCGGCGAGATCAGCGCGATCTCGACCAGCATGGTGACGATCACGCCGAACCAGATCGGGTCGTAGCCGAGGCTGAGCATCACCGGATACACCACCGGCAGGGTGGTGATCACCATGGAGAAGCCCTCCATGAAGGTGCCGAGCGCCAGATAGAAGCCGATGATCAGCAGCATCACGCCCCACGGCGGCAGCGGCATCGCGGCGACGAGCTTGGCGAGCTGCTGCGGCACGCCGAGCCCGACGAACACGTAGTTGAGCACATAGGCGCCGAACAGAATGGCGCCGATCATCGCGGTGTTGCGCGCGGTCGCCTCGGCCGACGCGTTGAGCATCCGGAACGAGAGCTTGCCCTCGATCGCCGCGAACACGATCGCGCCGACCACGCCGAGCGCGGCGCTTTCGGTGGCGGTCGCAAGCCCGCCATAGATCGTGCCGAGCACCACGAGGATGAGGATCGCGGTCGGCGCGAGATCGACGACGGTCTTGAGCTTGT
Organism: uncultured Alphaproteobacteria bacterium; assembly: GCA_963828625.1. GTDB lineage: Bacteria > Pseudomonadota > Alphaproteobacteria > Rhizobiales > Xanthobacteraceae > PALSA-894. Next base: position 692,892 of record CAWHEX010000002.1, read on the forward strand.
CGCGGAACGGAATGCGCGGGCGCGTCTGCGTCGACCGGCGCGGCGGTGCGCGCCTTGAGCAGGATCACCAGGATGAACAGCGCGACCACCAGCAGGCTCGGCCCGACCGCCGCGAGATAGAGCGCGCTCACCGATGTTTCGGTGATCAGCGCATAGATGATGAAGGTGATGCCGGGCGGAATGAGGTTGCCGAGCGCGCCGCCGGCCGCGAGCGAGCCGAGCACCATGCGGTTGTCGTAGCGCGTGCCGTGGAAGAACGGCAGCGCGACCGAGCCCATGGTGGCGGCGGTGGCGACCGACGAGCCGGAGATCGCCGAGAACACGCCGCAGGCCGCGATGTTGGTGTGCAGCAGCCCGCCGGGCAGCCGGTCGAGCCAGACGTTGAGCGCGCGGTACAAGCCGCTCCGACAGTCCGGCGCGCAGCAGGATCTCGCCCATCAGCAGAAACAGCGGCACCGCGACCAGCACGAAGCTCGACGACGGCGTCCACACGGTCTGGCCGAGGAAATTCCAGAACGGCCGGTCGGAGAACGCAAAGCCGACGATCAGCCCGAGCACGCCGAGCGCCGCCGCGACGTAAATGCCGGCGCCGAAGAACAGGCAGAACAGCCCGACCAGCAGCAGGCTTTCCCAGATCAGCACGTTGCCGGGCCCCGCGCCGGTGAAGCTCATCGCAATGGTGAGGCCGACCAGCACCAGCAGGAACAGGATCGCGATCACGGCTTGCCGTCCTTGCCGTCGGCGACGCCGGTCGCTTCGAGCGCTTCGGCGACCTCCTCCTGATAGGTGCGCATGTGAACGAGCGCCTCGGCCTCGCGTCCCCTCCCCGCGATCACCAGCAGCAGGCTCTCGATCAGCAGCAGCGCGATCAGCAGCGACGAACACCGCGATGCCGAACGCCCACAGCCCTTGCGGGATCCACAGCGGCGTGCGCAGCAGGCTGATGTCGGTCGCGTTGAACAGGATCGATTCATCGACCAGGTCGTAGGCGCCCTTGGCGATGAAGCCCATGAACACCAGCAGCGCCGCCAGGCTCAGCAGATGCATCGGATAGCGCAGCGCGCGCGGGCAGATGATTGATCAGCACGTCGATGCGGATATGCGCGCGCGTGGTCAGCGCATGCGCGAGCGCCCACGAGATGCCGAAGGCGAGCGCGTAGCCGGTGATCTCGGTGGTCGCCTGCGACGAGAAGCCGAAGAAGCGCCGGGCAATAACGTCAAACGTGATGAAGGCGGCGCAGAGGATGAACCCCCACCCCGCCACGTAGCCCATCAGCGTGCCGACCGACGCGACGCCGCGGCGGCAGAGCGACGCCGCGGCGATCAGGCCGGACACGGCATCGCCGTCACTTCTCGTATTTGACGCCCGTGATCGGCGCGACGATGCGGTTGTAGGTCTCGCCGCAGCGCTCGCCGCAGCGCTTCACCCAGGCCGGCAGCACCACGGCGGTGAGCGCGTTGCGCAAGGTCGCGCGGTCGGCGTCGGTCGCGCGCGTGATGGTCATCGGCTTGTCGTCGACGTTGCGGCCGATCTTGCAGCCGTCCTTCTGCCCGGCATTGCAGGCGACGCCGTCCTCGGTCAGCTCGAGGCCGAGCGCCCATTGCTTCTCCTGCACCTCGTTCATCACCTTCTGCAGGAAGTCGCGCACCGCGGGATCGAGCTTGTTCCACCAGCCGAGGTTCACGCCGTAGGCGGCGACGCCCCACTGCACGGGGAGCACGTACATGTGCTTGGTGACTTCGTACCAGCGCGCGCCGTTGCCGGTCGCCGTGCCGGTGACGGCGCAATCGACCACGCCGCGCTCGAGCGACGAATAGACTTCCGGGAATCCGATCGCGACCGGCTGGCCGCCGATCGACTGGATGAAATCGTTCTGCGAGCCGCCCGGCGTGCGCACGCGGCGGCCCTTCACGTCGGCCAGCGACGTGATCGGCTCGCGGCAGAAGAACACCTGCGCGGGGAACGGATAGGTCGCGATGATGCGCACGTTGAAGCGCTCGAGCTCCTTGTTGAGCTCGGGCATCACGGCCTCGGCGACCTTGCGGCCCATCTCGTGCGAGGACAGCAGCCCGGCGAGATCGATGATGTCGAGCAGCGGCGCGTCGCCCGCGACCGTCGGCAGCGCGATGCCGCCGAGATCGATCTGCCCGGCGCGCAGCACGCGCAGCAGTTCCGGTCCGTTGAGATTGCGCTCCGGCCAGCTCGCCAGCGTCACCGAGATGCGGCCGCCCGAGCGCTTGGGCAGTTCCTCGCGCAGCATCGGGATATCGACGCGGGTGTATTGCGGGATGGTGGGCGAGAGCTGCGTCACCATCTGGATCGCGACCGGCGGGCCCGCGGGGAGCTCCTGCGCCAGCGCCGCGGTCGATAGCAGCGCCAGCGCGGCGCCGAGAAGAATCCGGTTCATGTGTCCCCCATTCGGGCCGCGCCCGATGCAATCGTCGGCGGAGTTTGGCATTTCCGGCTTCGGCTTGGAAAGGGCGCGGCGGTTGTACGCGGAGCTGCGGTCATTCCGGCCGAGCGCAGCGAAGCCGGAATCGCAACCGACAAATCTCGCATTGCATGGCAGCGACAGTGTTATGAATTCGCTCGCAGGCTTTCGCGGCATCCGAGCCACAAAAGCAAAACCCCGCCAAAGCGGGGTCTGCAAACCAATGGGTCATTCGAATGCGCAATGTGTAGGACAAGTTTTCTAAATTCGCTTGAAGCCTTTCGGCGGCATTCGACCGAAAGGAATGCGGAAAATTTTATTCAAATCTAGTCGCTCGCGCTCTCGCTGCGCGCCGCCATGAACCAGCACACGAACGTCGCGGCGAGCAGCGCCAGCCCGATCCACATCAGCGGCCCGCCATGCGCGGCGTCGCGATAGAGCGCGGCGAACAGCGCGATGATGCCGGCAGCCGAACAGCACGGCCGCAAGGCCGGTCAGGGTCGAGGAATTCATGCGGCTCGCCTCCGCGATTCAGGTGCGCGCATGATCGCCGCAGATGCAACTTTAATCAATCCTGTCCGGCGGGCATTCACGCTGTTCCCAGAGCATTGCCGAAGAGCCGTCACCAGTCTGGGCCAGATCCGCGGCATCGCGCGCGATGCCGTAGACGTAGAAATCCGGCCGCAGCAGCACCGCGACCGCGCCGTGCGCGGCAAGCCAGGCGGAGAGATCGCCGTCCGCGTCGCCGATGTCATCGCCGATGACGAAGATCTGCCCGCCGATGCGCCCGAAGGACGCGCGTTGCGCACGCGTGAGGCTCCGACCAGATCGCGCCGAGGCGACGCGAGCAGGACAAAACCCCCGCCGGTCGCATCGTCCAGCAGCATGCGCCGGCCCGCGACCGCGACAAACGGCTGGATGAAGCGCGCGCCGGTCCCGGACGCGCCGCGCCATCCGGATCGACGATGCCGGCGCGGATCGGCGGGATCAGGTCGCTCGCGCTCGCCGGCGCGGGCTTGCCCATCGCGGCACGCAAGGTCTCGTCGCGCTTGCGCGCCGCGGCCGGGTCGCGTTCGCAAATGTAGCGCCCGGCCGCGATCGCGGCCGAGATGACGGCGCGCACATGCGGCTCGCGTTCGGCCTGATAGGTGTCGAGCAAGCGGGCGCCAACCCGCCGCGCAGCACCGCGGAAAATTTCCAGGCGAGGTTTCCGACATCGCGCATCCCGTGGCACATCCCCTGCCCGAAGAACGGCGGCGTCTGGTGCGCGGCATCGCCGGCGAGAAAGATGCGGCCGTGCTGCCAGCGCGTCGCGACCAGGCCGTGAAAGCGATAGGTCGCGGCGCGGACGATCCGGTGCGGCACGCCCTTCACATAAGGCGCGAGCAGCGCTTCACGCGCTCGCCCTGCATCATCGCGGTCTCGTCCTCGCCCGGAAGCAGCATGAACTCCCAGCGGCGATGATTGCGGCGCCCGGGCACGAGCGTCGCCGGGCCGCGCCGGATCGCACAGCATCACCGAGAGATGCTGCAGGTCCGCGCCCGCCGGGACGCCGGCGAAATCCGGAAACGAGATCGGACCGTCGACCTCGGCGTCGACCACCAGCCACGGCTCATGGAACTGCATGTCGTCGAGCGGGATGCCGAGCGCCTTGCGCACGAAGCTGTTGGCGCCGTCGCAGGCGACGACATAGTGCGCGGTCACGCGCTCTGCGCCGTTCGCGCCTTGCACAGTCGAGTGTCACGCCGTCGGTCTGTCTGCTCCAGCGCCGATAAGCGCTCGCGCCGCGCCGCAAGGTCACGTGCGGAAAGCGGGCCATGCCCGCCTGCAGCGCGCGTTCCAGCTCGGGCTGGAAAAAGAAATAGTCGTTGGCCCAGCCAAAGCGCTTGCGGCAGGCCGGCGGAGCCGAGATAGCGGATCACGCCGCCGTCGGCGCCGATGTGGATGTGCCCGTGCGCCTCGCGCATCAGCGGCCGCACCGCGTCGGCCAGCCCGACCGACTGGAACAGGCGCATCATCTCGTGGTCGATGTGCACCGCGCGCGGCAGCGGATAGGGCTCGGCCTCGCGCTCGATCACCAAGGTGCGCACCCCGGCCCGGCCGAACAGATTCGCCGCGAGCGCGCCGACCGGGCCGCATCCGACGATCGCGACCTCGTAATCCGTCTCCGCACCGCTCATGTGCGGAAGCCGTCGTCGCTGAAGGCAAACAGCTGCTGGATGCGCGCGAGCCGCGCGGTCTGCGGATTGGTCACGCCCCATTGATCGCTGCGTCCGGGCGGAAATTTCCAGTGATCCGGCCCGCGCGGCACGTAAGCGTCGTCGATCTGCAGCACCTCGCTGGTGTATTCGAGCGGGATCTCCTCGGGGCCGGCGAAATAGGCGAACACGTTGTTGCCCGGACCGTGCCGCCCCACGCCCCACTCGATCGGATAGCCGGCGTCGCGCATGCGCCCTGCCCCGCGCATCACCGAGTCGAGATCGATCATGTCGAACGCGATGTGATTGAGCGTCGCGTTGCTGTGCTTCACCAGCGCCAGCGAGAAATGATCCGGGCATGCGGCATGCAGGAAGCGCGCGCGCACGGTCTCGTCGATCAGCCGAAACCCGAGCACCTCGGTCATGAAGCGCGTGGTCGCGTCGTACTCGCCCGCGTTGAGATTGACGTGCGTGATCTTGTGCGGCCGGTCCGCGGCCGGCGCCGCCGCGTGCTGCGCGCCGCCGCATGCGACGGCGAGATTGCGTCCCTCCGGGTCCTTGAAGCCGAAGCCGTAGCCGCCGCCGGGCGCGTCGAGCTCGTGCGGCGCCTCGGTCACGACGCCGCTCGCCTTCACCTTGGCATGCAGCGCCGCGACCGCGTCGCGATCGGCCGCCGCAAACACAAGGCGGCGGATCGCAGGCCGGTCGGCGCGATGCAGGCTCAGGATATGGTGGTAGGCCGCGGTGCCGCGGAAATAGCGCGCGTCATCGCCGGCCTCGCCGACGGCTGAGAGCCGCCACACGTCGTCGTAGAACGCCGCCGCCTCATCGAGCGCGCAGACATCGACCGCGACGCTGCGGATCCCGGTCACGCACACCGTCATGACGCGAAACCTATTGCGGCTCGATGCCGAGTTCCTGGGTCGTCTTGGCCCAGAGCGCGAGCTGCTCCTTCAGGAATGCTTCCGCGGCTTCCGGCGTGCCGGCGCCCTTCGGATCGAGCTCGAAGCCGAGCTTCGGCGCAAGATCGCGCACCTGCGCGTCGCGCGTCGCCTCGTCGATCGCCGCGTTGAGCTTCCTGACGATGTCGGCGGGCGTGCCGGTCGGCGCCATCACCATGAACCAGCCGGAGAAGTCGAAGCCCGGCAGGGTCTCGGCCGCGGCCGGAACGTCGGGCGCCGCCACCAGCCGGCGCGTCGAGGCGGTGGCGAGCGCACGCAGCGCGCCGCTTTTCACATGCGCCTCCACGATCGAGGCCGAGAACACGCCGGCCTGCGTCCGCCCGGTGATCGTGTCCTGCAGGCCGTTGTTGATGTTGACCGACGGGATCAGCACGAATTGCGTGCCGGCGCGCTTGTTGAGCGCCTGCGCGGTGACGCCGGCGAGATTGCGGTTGCCGTCGACCGACAGCGAAATCTTTCCCGGTGCCGCTTTGTCGAGCGCGATCAGCTCGGGAAGCGTCTTCGCCGCGACGTCGGGATGCACCACGATCACCTGATGGCTGCGCGTCACCAGCGCCACGGGGACGAAATCCTTCACCGGATCGTAGCTCAGGTTCTTCACCATGTAGGGATTGGTGACGAGCGCCGCGGACGTCGCGAAGAAGAAGGTGTAGCCGTCCGGCGCCGACCGCGCGGCCGCCTGCGCGCCGATGACATTGCCGGCGCCCGGCTTGTTCTCGACGATCACGGTTTGGCCCAGCGTCACGGAGAGCTTGGTCGCGATCATGCGCGCCATCACGTCCGGGCTGGCGCCCGCCGATTGCGAGACGATGAAGGTGACCGGCCGCTGCGGCCAGTTTTGCGCGCAGGCGGGCTGCGACGAGACAGGCTGCGATGAACAAGGCCGCGATGGTGCGCATGAGGTTCTCCGGGCGTCGGCACGGTGCATAGCAGCTCGGAAAGCGCGGCAAGACTGCCCGCGGGTTCCGGGACGACAAGACAAAAGCCCCGCGGCTCGCACCGCGGGGCTTTGTCGTATCAGGCGTTGATCGCGATCAATGCGCCAGGATCGCGAGCAGCAGCAGCGCCACGATGTTGGTGATCTTGATCGCCGGGTTCACGGCGGGACCCGCCGTGTCCTTGTAGGGATCGCCGACGGTGTCGCCGGTGACCGAGGCCTTGTGCGCCTCGCTGCCCTTCTGGTGGACCACGCCGTCCTTGTCGGTGAAGCCGTCCTCGAACGACTTCTTGGCGTTGTCCCACGCGCCGCCGCCCGAGGTCATCGAGATCGCGACGAACAGGCCGTTGACGATCACGCCGAGCAGCGAAGCGCCGAGCGCCGCGAAGGCATTCGCCTTCGAGCCGGAGATCCACAGCACGCCGAAGTAGACGACGATCGGCGCCAGCACCGGCAGCAGCGACGGGATGATCATCTCCTTGATCGCCGCCTTGGTGAGCAGGTCGACCGCGCGCGCATAGTCGGGGCGCGCGGTGCCCGCCATGATGCCCGGATTCTCGCGGAACTGGCGGCGCACTTCCTCGACCACCGAGCCGGCCGCGCGGCCGACCGCGGTCATCGCGATGCCGCCGAACAGATACGGGATCAGGCCGCCGAAGATGAGACCCGCCACGACGTAGGGGTTCGACAGGTCGAACGAGACCGTGCCGATGTCCTTGAAGTACGGCGCGCCCTTCTTGATGAAGGTCTCGATGTCGTTGGTGTAGGCGGCGAACAGCACCAGCGCGCCGAGGCCCGCCGAGCCGATGGCGTAGCCCTTGGTGACCGCCTTGGTGGTGTTGCCGACCGCGTCGAGCGCGTCGGTGTTGTGGCGGACTTCCTTCGGCAGGCCGGACATTTCGGCAATGCCGCCGGCGTTGTCCGTCACCGGACCGAACGCGTCGAGCGCGACGATCATGCCGGCAAGGCCGAGCATGGTGGTCACCGCGATCGCCGTCCCGAACAGGCCGGCGAGCTGGTAGGTGATGATGATGCCGGCGACGATCACCAGCGCGGGCAGCGCGGTCGACTCGAGCGACACCGCGAGGCCCTGGATCACGTTGGTGCCGTGGCCGGTGACCGACGCCTGCGCGATCGACACCACCGGGCGCTTGCCGGTGCCGGTGTAGTACTCGGTGATCCACACGATCAGCCCGGTGACGACCAGGCCGAGGATGCCGCAGAGGAACAGGTTCTTGCCGGTGATGGACATGCCGGCGACCTTGCCGATCTCGCCCCAGCCGATCAGGTAGTGCGTCGCGATGGCGAGGCCGCCGATCGAGAGCACGCCGCCGACGATCAGGCCCTTGTAGAGCGCGCCCATGATCGAGCCGTTGGCGCCGAGCTTGACGAAGAAGGTGCCGACGATCGAGGTCACGATGCAGGCGCCGCAGATGCCGAGCGGATAGAGCATCGCCGAGGAGAGGATCGGCTGGCCGGCGAAGAAGATCGCGGCGAGCACCATGGTGGCGACGACGGTCACCGCGTAGGTCTCGAACAGGTCGGCCGCCATGCCGGCGCAGTCGCCGACGTTATCGCCGACGTTGTCGGCGATCGTGGCCGGGTTGCGCGGATCGTCTTCCGGGATACCGGCCTCGACCTTGCCGACGAGGTCGGCGCCGACGTCGGCGCCCTTGGTGAAGATGCCGCCGCCGAGACGGGCGAAGATCGAGATCAGCGAGGCGCCGAACGAGAGCGCGACCAGCGCGTCGATCACGGTGCGGTTGTCGGGCGCGAGCCCCTTCGGGCCGGTGAGGAACCAGTAGTAGAGCGCGACGCCGAGCAGCGCGAGGCCGGCGACCAGCATGCCGGTGACGGCGCCGGCCTTGAACGAGATGTCGAGGCCTTCGGCGAGCGACTTGGTGGCGGCCTGCGCGGTGCGCACGTTGGCCCGCACCGAGACGTTCATGCCGATGAAGCCGGCCGCGCCCGAGAGCACCGCGCCGACCAGGAACCCGATCGCGACCCAGCTTCCGAGCAGGATCCACAATCCGATGAAGACGACGACGCCGACCATCGCGATCGTCATGTACTGGCGCTTGAGATAGGCCTGCGCGCCTTCGGCGATGGCGGCGGCGATCTCCTGCATGCGCGCCGTGCCGGCATCCGCCGACATCACGGACTGGATCGCCCAGATCCCGTACACGATCGAAAGCGCGCCACAGCCGATGATGGCCCAAAGAGCAGTCATGAAGAAAACCTCGTTTTGCTGGAAACCCGGCCGCGGCCCCTTCCGCTATCCAGGCACGCCGGATCATCGGGCAACTCGAAGCCGCCCCGACCCGGCAGAAAGTGGCGCGGATATAGCCAAAAAGCGGCCGGTCATGCAACGGCGCAAATCGGCTGGTTTTTCAACGGCGATTGGCGGCGCCCGGCGCCGGTTTCAGGCCGGCCGCGCCCGCTCCCGCAGCGTGTGCCAGAGCAGCATCGCGCCCGCGACCGCCACCACCGGGAACATGACGATGTTCACCAGGTACCAGCCGTAATGCGCCAGCATCGAGCCGGAGATGAACGAGCCGATCGCCATGCTGCCGAAAATCAGGAAGTCGTTGAACGCCTGGACCTTGTTGCGCTCCTCCGGGCGATGGCAGTCGGTCACCATCGTGGTGGCGCCGACGAAGGCGAAGTTCCACCCGACCCCGAGCAGGATCAGCGCGATCCAGAAATGCGCGACCGTCAGCCCGACGAGCCCGACCACCGCCGAGAGCGCCAGCAGGAACAAGTCCGACCGCGGTCACGCGCGGCACGCCGAAGCGCAGGATCAGCGAGCCGGTGAAGAAGCTCGGACCGTACATCGCCAGCACGTGCCACTGGATGCCGAGCGTGGCGTCGGCGACCGAGTGGCCGCAGTCGAACATCGCGAGCGGCGCCGAGGTCATCATCAGGTTCATCAGCGCGTAGCTGGCGACGCCGCACACCACCGCGACGAGGAATTTCGGCTGGCGGCAGATTTCGCGGATCGGGCGGCCGGGCCTGGTGCTGGCGAAATGCGCAAGGCCCGGCGCGCGGAAGAACATCACGATGATGATGCCGGCGATGAGCGCGAACGCGGCCTGCCCGATATAGCTCCAGGCGAACAGATGCGGCGGCATCAGGTCCTTGGTGAAGATCACGAGCTGCGGCCCGAGGATCGCGGCGAACAGCCCGCCCGCCATCACCCAGGCCACGGCCTTCGGCTTGAACGCCGGGCTCGCGGTGTCGGCGGCGCCGAAGCGGTAGGACATGTGCGAGGCCGCATAGAGCCCGCCGCAGAACGTCGCGACCAGATAGAGCCAGAAGTTCGCCTGCAGGATCGCCGTGTAGCCGATCAGGCCCGCGAGCGTGCCGGCGACCGCGCCGCTCGCGTACGCGGTGCGGCGGCCGAAGCGCTTGGCCAGATAGCCGAGCGGCAAGGTGCCGGCCCAGATGCCGCACACCATGACGCTGATCGGCAACGTCGCGAGGCTTTTGTCCGGCGCCATCATCGAGCCGAGGATGCTGCCGGTCGCGACGATCACCGTGTTGTTCGCGCCCGCGAGCGCCTGCCCCATCGCCAGCACCAGCGCATTGCGCTTGGCGAGCCGGTCGCCGGCGGCAGAATCGAGCGGCGTCTCGGCAATCGCCGACATATTTCTTCTCCGGCCGGGGATTTCGGCAGAACAGACGCGGCGTTCTAGCGCAGGGCGGAGGATGGCGCTACTGCGGGGAGTCGCGGGGCTGGCTTGCGCCGAAAACGCTCAGAAATGACTGTAGCCGGGACGCGTAAAGCGCAGCGGCTCGCCTTTCGCGTCGAGAAAGCGCGGCGGCGCATCGCCGGCGACGATTCGGCCGATGTCGGTGACCGGGACGTTCGCGGCGCGGCCGGCTCGGTGAAAGCGCGCCGCCTTTGCGGGCGACACCGCGCATAGGATCTCGTAGTCCTCGCCGCCGGTCAGGATCGGCTCGATCAGCGCGGCGTCGGCGCGCAACGCCTGCGCGCGCCGCGGCCGACAGCGGCACGCGCGCGACCTCGATGTCGGCCGAGACATCCGAGATGCGGCAGAGCTTGGCGAGATCGGCCGCGAGTCCGTCGGACACATCCATCGCGGCGCTGGCATGCGTCCGCACTGCCTCGGCCAGCGCATTGCGCGGCTGCGGCAGGCGATAGCGCGCGACGAGATGCTCGCTCGTCGCGGCATCGAGCTTCCAGGATCCGCCTCGCCTCTCCGCACCAGCAGCCCGAGCGCCGCATCGCCGATCGTGCCGCTGACGAACACATGGTCGCCCGCCTTCGCGCCCGCGCGCCGCACCATCGTGCCCGTCGGCAAGCGTGCCGAACGCCGCGATCGAAATGCCGGTCGGCCCCGGCGTCGAATCCGTGTCGCCGCCGAGCAGCGGGCATTCGTAGGCGTCGGCATCCTCGCCGAGCCCGCGCGCGAAATCCGCGAGCCAGCTCTCGTCGAAGCCCTTCGGCAGCGCGATCGCCAGCAGGAAGCCGAGCGGCGCCGCGCCCTTCGCGGCCAGATCCGACAGGTTCACGCGCAGCGCCTTGCGCGCGACGCCGTCGGCCGGATCGTCGGGAAAGAAATGCACGCCCGCGATCAGCCCGTCGGTCTTGAGCACGAGGTCGTGGCCGGCGGGCGGCGTGATCGCGGAGGCGTCGTCGGTAAAGCCGAACGTGCCGGGATGTTTGGCGAGCGGCTTGAAGTAGCGCGCGATCAGGCGGTCTTCGGCCGAGCCATCGGAGTCTCGCGCCACGATGCCCTACCCGGCCCGGCCGAACTCGCCGGCGCGCAATTGCCGCGCCAGCTGATCGAGCACCGCGTTGACCATGCCGGTCTCGTCCTTGTCGAGGAAGGCGTTCGCGACATCGACATATTCGGTGACGACGACCCGCGCCGGCACGTCGGCGCGGCCCGACAGCTCGAACGCGCCGGCACGCAGCACCGCGCGCAGCAGCGCCTCGACGCGCTTCAGCGGCCAGCCGTCCTGCAGCGCCTTGTCGATCATCGGATCGAGCTTGCGCTGGTCGTCGAGCACGCCGCTCACCACGCTGCGGAAGAACGCGGCCTCGGCTGGGAGATACTGCGAGCCGTCGACCTCGCGGCCGATCCAGTGGCTCTCGAATTCGGCCAGAATGTCGTTCAGCGGCGTCGCCGCGATATCCATCTGGTAGAGCGCCTGCACGGCCGCGAGCCGCGCCGCGCCGCGGCGGTTCGCCTTGCGGTCCTCGCGCGGCTCGGCGCTCATCGCTGCGCTCCAGCCGAGGTTGCGCTTGAGCCGGACCAGCGCGAGCGCCGCGCGCGCCGCGCCGCCGCCCTTGTCCTCGCCGGTCTGGCGCGCCCGCGCCTTCGCCTGCGCGTCGGTATCGACGGTGAGGATGCCGTTGCCGACCGGCATGTCAGCGCGATCGAGATGTCCATGAGGGCGCGCGCGGACTTTCGCCTGCGACGATGTCGTAGTGGCTGGTCTCGCCGCGGATCACGCAGCCGAGCGCGAC
>CAWHEX010000003.1:0-821560 GCA_963828625.1 uncultured Alphaproteobacteria bacterium
GCCCGGTGCGCGGTACTCCACGAGCTTGGTCTCGACATGGCTGTCCTCGACCATCATGGCGTAGTCGAGCACCGTCATATCCGCCATGCCGCCATCGAAGTGGCGGTCGTCGAGATAGGACGCGGAAAACCGAATACTGCTCCGAGGTCGGCACCGGTACGCGCATCTCGCCGATGATGTCGGCATTGCCGTCGCGGATGCGGCGCATGCTGCGCGTCGGGCGGAAATCGTCGACGATGACGCGCACCGAGATGCAGGCGCGGCAGGCCTCGCAGGCCGGCCGATAGGCGATCGACTGGCTGCGGCGGAAGCCGCCATGCGTGAGCAGGTCGTTCAAGTCGCCTGCGCGCTCGCCGACCAGATGCGTGAAGACCTTGCGCTCCTCCTTGCCCGGCAAATACGGGCAGGGCGACGGCGCGGTCAGGTAGAACTGCGGCGTATCGCGCGAGTGGTGTGTCACGGTGCGAGGCCGAATCCGGCGGCTTTTTGTGCCCGCTAGCATTGCGCGCTCAACCGGCACCGTCAAAGGGGCCGCATGGCGCTGCGTAATGCATTCGCCCGCGCCGCGTTGTTGATCACGATCGTGCCGACCAGCATGTCGTGCGCGAGCCGTTGCGGTCGTTGAACAAGGGGACCAGCAGGATGAACGGGGTCAGGAACGACACCGTCAGCCAGAAGGCGATGGCGTGCACGGCGCCGAGCACGAAATAGGCCGGCGGCCCGTACCAGGTCCGCATCTCGAGATCGACCATGCGCATGCCGATGGTGGCTGAAGCCGGGCTGCCGAGCGTCCAGCCGTAATAGACGAGGGCCCAGATCACCGAGATCGGTCCGTACAGGAAGAACAGAAACCAGCCGAGGCCGAGCGTGACGAGGCCGAACATGTCGATGAAGATCGCGAGGAAGATGAGCGGGACCGAGATCACGATGAGGTCGATCAGGAACGCCACGACGCGCCGCGATAGCACGCCCTCGAACAGCTCCGGGTGTACCGCCGGGATCATAGCGTGCGGCTTGACCTCGACGTTGAGGCCGATCGGTTTCGACTCGCTGTCCGGCATGGTCATGCCTCTTGAACGCCCAAGGCGAAGAGCCGATCGCCCGCCGCCATCATGCGCCAGAATAGAAGGAAAAATGAGGGCATCGGGCGTCGCCCGCAAGGGGATAGGGGGCCGTTGGGGGACGCGCCAGGCCCGTTCGTCTATCGTGGCGGCATGCGCCGGGTTCGATTTCTCGGTCTGCTGATGCTGCTGCTTGTGGCGGGCTGCGGCCAGGCGACCGATTCCGAGCAGCTGCGGATTTGCCGGCTTGTTCTGCCAGCGCTTCATGCCGCCGGGACCGAGATCCGCGAGTTGCGCGTGCTGCCTCATGCGATGGCGCGCTCGGGAATCCGCATCCAGTACACGGCCCGCGAGCCGGGCGGCGCAAGCGGGGCTCACGCGGCGACGTGCGGCTTCGGCGGCACCACATTCGAGCGCGACCGGCTGGATCTGACGGCAGTGACCGCGGACGATCGGCCTCTCGGCGAGGCGCGGCTCCTCTACCTGAAGCGCTTCTATCTGCCGGATGCCGAGCGAGAGAGCTCCCCCGCCGGCATCGCTTCAAGGGCTTCTCGAAATTCCGCGGGCGGCTGCCTACGCGATCCAGCAACTGGTGAATGCGGTCGCGCTTGCCGCAGTCTATGCGCTGCTCGCGACGGCCTACTCGCTGATCTACGGCTTGGTCGGCCGGATCAATCTGGCGTTCGGCGAAATTGCCGTGCTCGGCTCCTACGGGGCGATTGGTGGTGTTGCTGCTGCTGTTGCGCTCGGCATGGGCGACGCGATCTTCGGCCTCGTGTTGGCGTTCGTGCTCGCGGCCGCGATCTCGGGAGGCTGGAGCATGCTGATCGGCCGCGCCGTCATCGCGCCGCTGCACGCGCGCCATCGCCTCGGTCAGCCGATCCTGATCGCGACTGCGGCTGTTGCGCTCTCCGTGCAGGAGTTCCTGCGCGTCACGCAAGGATCGCGCGAACGCTGGACGCCGCCGGTGTTCAACCAGCCGATCGCGCTTGCGCGTGCAGACGATTTCGTCGTCACCGTGACGCCAATGCAGATCGTGGTCGCGTTCGCGGGGCTGGTGGCGGCAGGTGCCGTGCTGTGGCTGCTTGCGCGCACGCGCTTCGGGCGGGCCTGGCGCGCCTTCGCGGATGATCCGCCGACCGCCGCGTTGTTCGGCATCGACGGACAGCGCCTTCTCGCGCTGACGTTCCTGCTCGCGGGGCTGCTTGCCGGGCTCGCAGGCTGGATCGTCGCGGCCTACTACGGCAACGTCAGCTTCTCGATGGGCGCGATCCTCGGATTGAAGGCGCTCGTCGCGGCGGTGATCGGCGGCATCGGTTCGGTGCCGGGCGCTTTTCTCGGCGGCATCTGCGTCGCGCTGGTCGAAGCCGGATGGTCGGCCTATTTCGATATCTCGGCACGCGATATCGTGGTGTTCTCGCTGCTGATCGTGGTGTTCGTGCTGCGTCCCGGCGGCCTGCTCGGTTTCGCCGGCCCAAAGCCGCGCGATGTTTGAGGGAAGACGCGTGACCGTCACGCTTGCCGATATCGAGGCTGCGCGGCGCACCATCGGCACGCAGGTGCTGCGCACGCCGATGCTGCCCGCGCCGAAACTGTCGGAACTCACCGGCGCGCAGGTGTGGGTGAAATACGAGAACCTGCAGGTCACCAACTCGTTCAAGGAGCGCGGCGCGGTCAACAAGCTCGCGGCGCTGAACGCGTCCGAGCGCAAGCGCGGCGTGATCGCGATGTCGGCCGGCAACCACGCGCAGGCGGTCGCCTACCACGCGCGCCGGCTCGGCATTCCGGCGACCATCGTGATGCCGGTCACCACGCCGTTCGTGAAGGTCGCGGCGACCGAGGATTATGGCGCGACGGTCGTTCTCGAAGGCGAGGCGGTCTCAGACGCGCAGGCGCGCGCGGAAGCGATTGCGCAGGAGCGCTCGCTTGTCTGGGTGCACCCTTATGACGATCCGCATGTGATCGCCGGGCAGGGCACCATCGCGCTCGAAATGCTGGAGGAGGCGCCGGACCTCGACGTGCTGGTGATCCCGATCGGCGGCGGCGGGCTGATCGGCGGCAATGCCATCGCGGCGCGCGGCGTCAAGCCGTCGATCGAGATTGTCGGGGTCGAGTGTGCGCTCTATCCCGCGATGCGCAATGCGCTGAAGGGCGAGAACCGGCCGATCGGCGGGCCGACGCTGGCCGAAGGCATCGCGGTGAAGAATGTCGGCAAGCTGACCAGGCCGATTGTCGAGGCGCTGGTCTCCGACATCCTGCTGGTCGAGGAGGCGTATCTCGAACGCGCCGTGAACGCGTTTCTGACCTTTCAGAAGACGATGGCGGAAGGAGCGGGCGCTGCCGGGTCTCGCTGCGCTGCTCGCGAACCCGGCGCGATTTGCCGGGCGCCAGGTTGGGCTGATCCTGTGCGGCGGCAACATCGATCCACGCATTCTCGCGTCGATCATGGTGCGCGAGCTGGAGCGCGAAAACCGGATCGTGTCGTTCCGCCTCACCATCCCGGACCGGCCGGGCGTGCTCGGCGTGATCGCGACGCGGCTCGGTGAACTCGGCGCGAACATCCTGGAGGTCGATCACCGCCGGCTGTTCCTCGACGTGCCCGCCAAGGGCGCCAAGCTCGATGTCACGATCGAGACGCGCGATGGCGCGCATGCCGGCGAGATCGAGCGCGCGCTCGCGGCGGACGATTACCTGCCGCAGCGGATCGACGCGGGTGCCGCGCTGGAATGACGCGCTACTGTTGCGGGAAGCGGTCGTCGGACGGAGGAACGGGGGTCCAGACGCTTTCCGGCGCCGAGCCCTCGGGACGTGGCCGCGGGAGCGGAGGCTCACCGTTCCGCTTCGCGGCGCTGGCGAGCGACGGCTTGCGGCGCGGCAGCGGCGCAGTCCCGCGGATGGCCGGAACCGAACTCTCTTCGACTTCGTCGGCGGCTGAATCGTTGTCCGGAGGCGTGACGGCGAGAGCTGCCGGCGCTGTCTCGACTTGCGGAGCGGTCCTAGGAGCCGGCGCGGGTGCCGGCGGCGGCAGGCGGGACCGCAGACCCAGCGCTCCGCGACGGCGCCAGCCTGCTGCCGGCGGGTCCTCGCGCACGGTTTTGCCGTTGGCGGCTTCGGCGGGTTGGCTCCGGCGTGCCGAAGTCTGCGCGGGTTGTGACGTCGCCTGGGCCGGCGCGGGCGGTGGCACGACGACTTGCGGGGCGGCGACCTGCGGGGCTGGCGCTGGTTGGGCGGAAACGGCTGCCTTTGTACCGATCGGAGCCGGTGCGACGGTCGCGGTTGGCGGCACGACGGGCGCGGACTCGCGCGCAATCGCCATGGGCGCCGGACTTGCAACGCGGGGAGCTTCCACGTACGACCGAATGAACCAGACTATGGTCCAGAAGGATCCGAGCACTGCCAAGATCGCGCAGGCAAATACCAGCACCTTGGCGCCAACGGAGGTCCGCTGGACTTCAGTTTCGTCCTCAAACGTCATCGCAACACATTACACCCGATGACCCACCCGCACGCGATCATAAGGCAAGCCTGTGCGTTGCGATAGATGGATTCGTATCGGAACAGCCAGTTCCGGAGAGCGATGAGCGGCTTAGCGCCGGTTTTTGATCTTCTCGGCGACCATCGGGGCAAATAGGTCAGCACCCCGTCCGCGCCCGCGCGCTTGAATGCGATCAGGCTTTCCAGCATCGCGCGCTCCCCATCGAGCCAGCCGTTCTGCGCCGCCGCCATGACCATCGCGTACTCTCCGGACACCTGGTACGCGAAGGTCGGCACGCCGAACGTCTCCTTCACGCGGCGCACAATGTCGAGATAGGGCAGACCGGGCTTCACCATCACCATGTCGGCACCCTCGGCGAGATCGAGTTCCACCTCGCGCAGCGCCTCGTCGGAATTGCCCGGGTCCATCTGATAGGTGCGCTTGTCGCCGGTCAGCGTCTTGGATGAGCCGACCGCATCGCGGAACGGCCCGTAAAACGCGGACGCATATTTCGCCGCGTAAGCCATGATCTGCACGTCGGTGTGGCCGGCGGCATCGAGCGCCTGCGCGGATCGCGCCGACGCGCCCGTCCATCATGTCGGACGGCGCGATGATGTCGCAGCCGGCCTCGGCTTCCACCAGCGCCTGCTTCACCAGCACCGCGACGGTCTCGTCATTGATGATTTCGCCGTCGCGCAGAAGGCCGTCATGGCCGTGGCTCGTGTAGGGATCGAGCGCGACGTCGCACAGGATGCCGATGTCCGGCACTTCCTTCTTGATCGCGCGGATCGCCTTGGCAGACGAGATTGTCCGGATTGAGCGCTTCGTTGCCGTCGTCGTCGCGCAGCATCGGGTCGGTGTAGGGAAACAGCGCAAGGCAGGGGATGTCGAGTTTCGCGGCGCGTTCGGCTTCGCGCACCGCCTGATCGACCGAGAGGCGCTCCACGCCCGGCATCGACGCCACCGGCACGCGCGCGTTCGTGCCTTCGACGACGAACAGCGGCCAGATCAGGTCGTCCGTGGTCAGCACGTTCTCGCGCACCATGCGCCGCGCCCACTCGGACTTGCGGTTGCGCCGCATGCGGGTGGTGAGTTCGAGCGGTTCGCTTTTCGCCGGCGCCTCGACCGGGCGCAGGCGTGCGGAGGCTTCGATCGGGCGGCCGTATTTGATGGCCATCGCATTCATTCCCTGGCTTGCATTGCCGGGGGCGGCCCGGCACTCCATCATACCACGGGATTTGGGTGGTGGGCCTCCGGGATTTACCGGGGTGGTGAACATGGATTTTGAGCTTTCCGAAGAGCAGCGTGCGATTCAGGACACGGCACGCGACTTCGCGCGCGCCGAAATGATGCCGCACGCGCGCGACTGGGACGAGAACTCGACCTTTCCGGTTGAAACGCTGCGCAAGGCGGCGGCGCTCGGCTTCGGCGGCATCTACGTGAAGGACGACGTCGGCGGCTCGGCGCTCACGCGGCTCGATGCGACGATCATCTTCGAGGAACTGGCGCAGGGCTGCACCTCGACCGCGGCGTACATCTCGATCCACAACATGGCCGCTTGGATGATCGACGCGTTCGGCGGCGAGGCGCAGCGCAAGCGCTTCCTGCCGAAGCTCTGCACGATGGAGCATTTCGCGAAGCTACTGCCTGACCGAGCCGGACTCTGGGTTCGGATGCCGCGAGCCTGAAGACGCGGGCAGTGCGTGATGGCGAGCACTATGTGCTCAATGGCGCGAAAGCCTTCATCTCGGGCGGTGGCGTTTCCGACATTTATGTCTGCATGGTTCGCACCGGCGACGGTGGTCCGCGCGGCATCTCGTGCATCGTGGTCGAGAAGGGGACGCCCGGGCTCTCATACGGTGCGCAGGAGAAGAAGCTCGGCTGGAAATCGCAGCCGACCGCGATGGTGAACTTCGAGAACTGCCGCGTGCCGGTCGCAAATCTGATCGGCAGCGAGGGGCAAGGGTTCAAGATCGCGATGGCGGGGCTCGACGGCGGACGCCTCAACATTGCGGCCTGTTCGATCGGCGGGGCGCAGTTCTGCCTCGACCGCACGGTCGAGTACATGCGCGAGCGCAAGCAGTTCGGCACCCGGCTTGCCGACTTTCAGGCGCTGGCGTTCCGCGTGGCCGATTATGCGACCGATTTGCAAGCCGCGCGGCTGATGGTCCATCACGCGGCGAGCGCGGTGACGAACAAGGCGCCGGGCGCAACTCGGCTTGCCGCGCAAGCGAAGCGCTTTGCGACCGATGTGGGTTTCGACGCGGTGAACGGCTGCCTGCAACTGCACGGCGGCTATGGCTACCTGCGCGACCACCCGATCGAGCGTGTGCTACGCGATGTGCGCGTGCACCAGATCCTCGAAGGCACCAACGAGGTGATGCGGCTGATCGTGAGCCGGGAAATCCTCGGAAACTGACCACCGCGCACGAATGTCTGTGAACAGCGGGGATAGTTGGGCGGCCTTGCCACTCCGGTGGTGCTAGAGCCTTGACCTTGATGGCATTCAGGCGCGCCGATGACCCGGTTATCGGGTTGCGGGTGCGCATGTTGTGTTGGGGACAAATGGCAGACGTTGGCCGCGCCTTTGTGGCGCTCGGCCTGCTGTGCGCGCTCGCGGGTCCGGCCCGCGCCGAGTTGCGGATCGAGGGCGACGAGACGGCGCTGCGCATCGTCGCCTCGCAGGAGCCGGTCACCGAGATACTCGCCGCCCTGAAGGCAAAGTTTCGCCTGCGGTATCGCCCGATCGATTCAGACCGGCACCTGAGCGGCACGATTGCCGGGAGCTTGCATCGCGTCGTGGTCCGCTTGCTCGAGGGGCATGATTTCGTGGTGCAGCGTTCGGCCGAGGGTGTCGAGATCATTCAGATTGCGCCGCGCGGTGAGGCGAAGGCCTTGCGGCTCGGCCGCTCGATCGCGCCGATCTGGCGCACCTCGTTGAAGCAGGCGAGCGGCCCGGTGTCGCGCTAGGCCGCCGACTTAGCCCGCGCGGGCTTCTTTGGCTCCTTCTTCGACGCGCGCGTCGTGTCCTTCTTTTCCTTCTTCGGCGGTGGAGGATCCGAAGGCGGTGGCGCCGGCGGGCCGCGCCAGCGCGTCACGAGTGTCGTCAGAATACTGACGGGCGGCGCGACCATGTCGCCGGTGATCAGTTTTGCGCCGCCTTCGCGGCGCACGAGGTTCACCTTGCGCTCGTGGAAGGCTTCGAGCTCCGGCCGGTGGCCAACGCTGATGATCGCGGTTTTCGGCAACTGTTCGCCAAGCTTCGACATCAGCATCGCCTGGCTCTCCGGATCGAGCGCGGAGGTCGCCTCGTCCATCACGACGATGTCGGGCTTGTGGAGGAAGAGCCGCGCGAAGGCGAGGCGCTGCTGCTCGCCACCGGACAGAATGCGGTCCCACCCGTCTTCGTCGTCGAGCTTCTTGGTGAGGTGTTCGAGACCCACCAGTTCGAGTGTCTCCTCGATCTCCTTTTCATCGAACTCGTCTGGCGCATTCGGATAGCTGACCGCGCGCCGCAACGAGCCGAGCGGGATGTAGGGTTTCTGCGGCATCAGGAAAAGCTTGGCGCCGTGACGGAGGACGATCTCGCCTTCGCCCCATGGCCAGAGGCCCGCGATCGCGCGTACGAGCGTGCTCTTCCCGGTGCCGGATTCGCCTTGCACCA
The DNA here is from genome assembly GCA_963828625.1 of uncultured Alphaproteobacteria bacterium. Taxonomy (GTDB): domain Bacteria; phylum Pseudomonadota; class Alphaproteobacteria; order Rhizobiales; family Xanthobacteraceae; genus PALSA-894. Next base: position 8,201 of record CAWHEX010000003.1, read on the forward strand.
GCACCTTTTCGCCGAATTTCACTGTGACATCGGCGTCGTCGACCACGACGGTGCCGTCGCTCAGGGCCACCGAGACGTCCTTCAACCGGATTGCCTCTTCTTCCTCGCCGTCTTCATCTTCCTTGCGGGCGATGGCGCCTTTCTGGCTCTCCTCGACGCGCTGCAGGCCGTCGAGCGAAACCAGCAGATTGGAGGTGCGCCGGGCGGATGCCGTCCATTCGGCAAGACGCGGATAGTTGTCCACGATCCAGTTGAACGCGTACTGCACCTGAATGAAGGCCGCCGCCGCCTGCATCACGGTGCCGAGCGTCATTTCGCCGGCGAGGTATTTCGGCGCGCACAGGATCACCGGAATTACCGACGCGATGATGAAATTGCCGTGCGACACGAACATCGTGCGCATGTACTGCCCGGCCATCTTGGCCCAAGCGACAATCACATTTTTCAGCAACGCGTCGAGGCCAGAGCGCTCTTCCTTTTCGCCGCCGAGGATCGCGATGCTCTCGCCATATTCGCGCACGCGCGTCAGCGACGCCCGGAATTCCGCTTCGACCTGGTTCTTGCGCTCGGCGGTCGGCACGAAGCTGCGTGCGATCAGCATCATCAACCCGCTGATGATGGCGCAGTAGAGCAGCACCGCGAGCACCAGATAGCCGGGAATGAAGAATTCCGAACCGCCGATATTGATCGTGAGGTTGCCGCCGACGCTCCACAGCACGCCCATGAAGGTGGCGGACGTGAGCGCCGCGCTCAGAATACCGACGGCAAAATCCACCGGCTGCTCGGTCGCGATCCGGATATCGTCGGCAATGCGCGCTTCGGGGTTCTTGTGGTCGCCCTCGATGACGTTGAGCTGGTAGTAGCGGCCCTTCGCGAGCCAGCGCGTAATGGTGTGCTCGGTGAACCAGGCGCGCCAGCGGCGCTGCATGCGCATGCGCGCGTAGACGACTGTGACCGCGACCGCGATGCTGCCGAGCGCGAGCGGCACAAAGATCATCGCCTGCCGGAGGACGGTCGCGCCGTCCTTCTTTTCCAGCGCGTCAAAGATCGTCTTGTTCCAGACGTTAAGCTGATACTGGAAAACGAGCTGGCCGACGACGAGCAGGACGAGGGTGGCCGTCATCAGCCACGCGACCTTCCAGCTGCGCTCCGCCGACCAGAAGCCGCGTCCCGTGCGCCAAAAGCGCCGGACCAGGTGCTTGTTCTGGTCGGCCTTTCGCGGACGCTTCGACATTGACGTAAATCCCTGAAAAACGGGGTACTTTTGCCCGTGCCGCAGCAATAACGCCGGAAAGTTCCAAAAGTTCAGTCTCGGCGTGGCTTGCCTGGGTTCGTCGATTCGCCGTGAAATGGGAGCGGCCGCGGACGAGGAGATCGCGATGGCTCAGCTTGCCTGCGCGCTTGCGCTCACGACGGCCGCTGTGTTCGCGGGCGCCGCGATCTATGTCAACGTCGCCGAGCAGCCCGCCCGGCTCGCGCTGGACGACAGGGCGCTGCTCGCGGAATGGAAGCCGAGCTACGCGCGCGGCAAGGTCATGCAGGCAAGCCTTGCACTGGTTTCGACCGTACTCGGACTGCTGGCGGCGTATCTGACGAGCGAGTGGAGTTGGTTGATTGGTGCCGCCCTGATCCTCGCACCCTGGCCGTGGACGCTGTTTGTCATCATGCCGGTGAACAAGGTGCTGGAGGCGACGCCGCCCGAAGCCGCGAATGCGCAGACCCGTGCGCTGATCGAAAAATGGGGCACGCTGCATGCTGGCCGCAGCGCGTTTGGTGTCGCGGCGACGCTTGTCTATCTGTGGGCGATCCTCTAGCCAGCGCGGATGGATTCCTCCGACATCCTGTTCGAGCGGCGCGGTGCGGCCGGCATCGTGACGCTCAACCGGCCGAAGGCGCTCAACGCCGTCACGCACGACATGGTGCGCACGCTCGCGCGCCAGCTCGATGCGTGGGCCAACGACGGGGCCGTCACGCGCGTCGTCATCACGGCGGCGGGCGAGCGGGCTTTTTCCGCGGGCGGCGACATCCGCGCGCTTTATGAGCTTGGCCGCGCGGGCCGCCACGACGAGATGCTGACGTTCTGGCGCGACGAGTATCCGCTCAACGTCGCGATCAAGCGCTATCCAAAGCCGTACGTGGCGCTGATCGACGGGATCGTGATGGGTGGGGGCGTCGGCGTTTCGATCCACGGCTCGCACCGCGTCGCTGGCGACCGCTTCCAGTTCGCCATGCCCGAGGTCGGCATCGGCTTCTTCCCGGATGTCGGCGCGACGTGGTTCCTGCCGCACATGCCGGGCGAGCTTGGCATGTGGTGCGGCCTCACCGGAGACCGGCTCAAGACGGCTGATGCGGTCGCGGCGGGCGTCGCGACGCATCACGTGCGGTCTGCGCGTTTTCCGGATCTGCTCGACGCGCTTTGCGGCAACGTCTCGGTCGATGCGACGATCGCGGCGTTTGCCGAGCAGCCGGGGGAGGGGACGGTGAACACGCAAAGGCCCGCGATCGACCGCCTGTTCGCCGGAGGCAGCGTGGAGGATATTCTCGGGCGGCTCGACGGCGAGGGGAGCGAGTGGGCGGCCGCGACCGCCACGACGATCCGCGCAAAGTCGCCGACCAGCCTCAAGATCGCGCTCGCTCAGGTGCGGCGCGGCCGCGACTGGTCATTCGAGGATTGCATGCGCTGCGAATTCCGTATCGTGTCGCGCATCGTGAAAGGGCATGAGTTCTACGAGGGCGTGCGGGCGGTGATCGTCGACAAGGACAATACGCCGCGCTGGAAGCCGGATACGCTCGCCGAGGTCAGCGACGCGGAGGTCGAGCGCTACTTCGCGCCGCTCGGCGCGGACGAGTTGAGACTGTCATGACCGACCAGATGACGGCGCTCGATGCGCCGAAGCAGAACAAGCGCGATACCCCGTGGACGCGGCGTCTGGTGCTTTTCCTGCGCATCATGGCGCTCGTCTCGATGTTCAAGGGCATGTACCACTGGGCGGTGGTGATCGGCATCGGTGACGGGCCCGGCTCGACGTTCGAAGTTGCCTCGATGGCGTGGCAGGCCGCGACGATCTTCTTTGCGGTAATCGACCTCGTCGCGGCGGTGGGGCTTTGGCTCGCGGCCGCGTGGGGCGGCGTGGTGTGGCTCACCGCAGCGATATCGATGGCGGCGATCGAACTGTTCTTTCCGCAGGTCTACGGCGGACGCGTCTGGATCGCGATCCCGGAATTCCTCACGATCTTCTGCTACATCGGCCTCGCGCTGATGGCAGGACGCGAGCGAACGGACTGACTATTCGAACCGTCGCAGGAATGTCCGCTCCTCGGCGAGGATGAAGCGCTCATCGTCGGCAAACCGGAAGTTCGCGACGCCGTCCTCGTCGGCGCGCAAGCGCGCCCGGTACGCCTCGTAAGCGGCGAGGCTTTCGAACGAAATCAGCCCGTAGGCGATGTTGTTGGTGCCCTCGTGCGGCATCCAGTAGCCGACGAGATCGCCGCCGCACTTCGGAATGATCTCGATCCAGCGTTTCACGTATGTCTCGAAAGCGCCGCGCTTGAAGGGATCGATCTGGTAGCGGATGAATACCGTGATGGTCATGTGCGCCTCCTGATGCAGGCACCTTGACCTGTCGCGTGCGGGAATGCTTCGACTGACGCCGAAGTAATGAAGGGGAGGCCGCGCATGGCACGGATCGGATTTATCGGGCTCGGCAACATGGGCCTGCCGATGGCGCAGAACCTGCTCAAGGCTGGTCATCAGGTCGAGGGCGTCGACCTCAGCGAGGCGGCGACCGGCAAGCTCAAAGCCGCGGGCGGGGTGGTCATCGAAACGGCGAAGAGCGCCGCTGCGCGCGCCGACGTTGTCATCACCATGCTGCCGGCGGGCCAGCATGTGCGCGATGTGTATCTCGGATCGGGCGGTATCATCGAGAATGCGAATGCCGGAACGCTGCTGATCGATTGCTCCACCATCGACGTCGAAAGCGCGCGCGCGGTCGCGGCGGCTGCCGAAGCGAAGGGCCTCATGATGCTCGACGCGCCGGTGTCCGGTGGCGTCGGCGGTGCGACAGCGGGCACGCTCACTTTCATGGTGGGGGGCAGCGAGCGCGCGTTCGTGCGCGCGGAGTCGATCTTGCAGCAAATGGGCAAGACGATCGTGCACGCGGGCGGCGCGGGCAACGGGCAGGCGGCGAAGATCTGCAACAACATGATCCTCGGCGTGTCGATGATCGCGGTGTCGGAAGCCTTCGTGCTTGCCGAGAAGCTCGGCCTCGACAAGCAGAAACTGTTCGACATCGCGTCGAAGTCGTCGGGCTCGTGCTGGTCGATGGTCAACTATTGTCCGGTGCCGGGACCGGTGCCGACATCGCCCGCGAACCGCGACTATCAGGCGGGCTTCACCGCCGCGATGATGCTGAAGGACCTGAAGCTTGCGCAGGATGCCGCGAAATCCGCGGGCGCAAAGACGCAGATGGGCGCGGAAGCGGCGGCCCTTTACGATCGCTACGCCCAGAGCGGGGAGGCAGGCCGCGATTTTTCCGGAATCGTGAACTTCATCCGCAGCGGACGATAAACAGCCGGCCGCAATCCGTTCTCGACCTGTCCGGTTGCGTTTCGCATGCCGGTGCGGCTTGCGCGCAATTGATGTTTCGTGTCGGGACAAATTTGCCGCAAAGCGGGCGATTCAGGGTGAATGCGTCGTAACGAATGCGTGTTGCATTCGATGCTCAATCAATCGTTCACCGTCCCAAATAAACTCTATGTTTATCCTGCAATTTAAGCTGATCTTAGATCATCGCGCCTAGTTTGCGGTCACACGGAGCGGGGAAACAGGGCCTCGCTACCAACAAAAATATAGAAGTCAAACAGGGGCGTCATGATGAAGACCGTCGCGAAGGCGATCGAGCCGGCCGAACGTCAGGCAAAGTTCGATCACATCCAGCCGCACTACCTCGAAGCCTTGACCTTGATCGAGCGGCTGCATCGCCGGTTGCTCGACGTCATCAAGGACGAGTTCGACCGCAAGGGTCGCGCCGACATCAACGCGGTGCAGGCGCTCCTGTTGTTCAACATCGGCGACAAGGAGCTGACCGCGGGCGAGCTGCGCACGCGCGGCTATTACCTCGGCTCGAACGTCTCGTACAATCTGAAGAAGCTCGTCGAGATGGGCTTCCTCGATCACCAGCGCTCGCGCGTCGACCGCCGCTCGGTTCGCATCAAGCTGACCGAGAAGGGCGCCGACGTCCGCGAGACGGTGCGCGCGCTCTACGAGAAGCACGTGCGTACGGTCGAGCAGGTCGGCGGCATCAATGCCGAGGAGTTCGCGGGCCTCAACAAGGCGCTGCATCGCCTCGAGCGCTTCTGGACCGATCAGATCCTGTATCGGCTGTAAGCGAACAAACCAACGGATACGAAAACCCCGGCCTTCGCGCCGGGGTTTTTTGTTTGGGCCATGCGGTTCCCGCCGCGTTGAGGCAGGCGGTGCGCCGTGGTAAATCGCGGGCCGCATGACGTCGATTCCGCGCAACGCCCGCAAAACGCACGTCAGTCGCCGCAGCGTGCTGGCTGGCCTCGCGGCGAGCGCCGCCGCGTCGCAGGCCCTCGCGCAATCCGAAGACCCGCTGCAGCAGCTGATCCAGCAGAACCAGCGCGGCGAGCTCGGCGAGAGCTTCGATTCTTCCTCGCGCACTATCAAGATGCCGAAAGCATCGCTGCCGACGCTGTCGCCAGCCAACGTTCCGACGACCGAAGTCGCGATTGCGCGCTACGAGCAGATCGTGGCCGCGGGCGGCTGGCCGCAGGTGCCGCAGGCCGACCGGTTGCGCACTGGCGTGCGCAATCCCGCCGTACCGCCGCTGCGCCAGCGGCTGAAGCTTGCCGGTGATCTTGATCCGAGCGCAGTCGAGAACGACGTCTACGATTCCTACGTCGAGGCGGCGGTAAAGCGCTTCCAGGCGCGACATGGGATCTCAGCCGATGGGCGGCCGGGCGCGCTGACCCTCAAGGCGCTGAACATCCCCGCGGAGCAGCGGCTCAGCCAGCTCAAGGTCAATCTTGCGCGTCTGCGCTCGTTTGACACCAAAGGCGCGTCACGCTTCGTGGTCTGCAACATTCCGGCTGCGCAACTCGAGGCGATCGAGAACGGTACCGTGTTTTCGCGGCATATCGCCGTCGCGGGCAAGCCGGACCGTCCGTCGCCCGAACTGAACAGCAGGATCATCGAGGTCAATTTCAATCCGTTCTGGACCGTGCCGGTCTCGATCGTCCGCAAGGACCTGATCCCGAAGATGCAGGCCGAGCCCGATTACCTGACGCGCTACGGGATCCGCATCATCGATCAGAAGAACAACGAGCTGACGCCCGCGCAGGTGAACTGGTTCTCCGAAGAGGCGGTGAACTACAAGTTCAAGCAGGATCCGGGTGAGCGCAATTCACTCGGCACGATCCGCATCAATTTTCCGAGCGCGCACGGCGTCTACATGCACGACACGCCGTACAAGAACCTGTTCGGCGACGATGTGCGCTTCGACTCCTCGGGCTGCATGCGGATCCAGAACGTGCGCGATCTGGTGTGTGGCTTCTGTCCGAGACGTCCGGCTGGTCGCGCATCGAGATCGACGAGGTGATCAAGTCGGGCGAGCGCAAGGACGCGAAACTGAAGCCGCAGGTGCCGCTGCACTGGGTCTACGTGACGGCGTGGGCCACGGCCGACGGCGTGGTGCAGTTCCGCGACGACATCTACAACCGCGATGGGCTGAGCCTGCCTGCCGCCGCCTCGCGCGGATAGCGCCGCCCCATGGCAGTCGAACCAGCGCCTGAAAAGGCCACGCGCGCGTCCGGCCTATGGGGCAATGCGTATCTGGTGCTCGCGCTCGCGAGCCTTTGCTGGTCAGGCAATCACCTGATGGGCCGCGCGATCGCCGGCCATGTGCCGCCGCTCGCGATCACGACGCTGCGCTGGCTGCTCGCGGCCGCAATCCTGTTTCCATTCATCCATGGACAGCTTCGGCAGGACTGGCCGCTGATCCGCCGGCATCTCGGCGTGCTGACCTATCTCGCGCTGATCGGCGGCGGCATTTTCGGTGCGCTGCAGTTCGTCGGGCTGCAGCTCACGACTGCGCTCAATGTGTCGGTGATGAACTCGCTCGGCCCGGTCACCATCGCGATGGCGAGCGCCGTGATGTTTGGCGACCGGCTGACCACCGGCCAGTTTGCGGGGATCGCGATCTCGCTCCTCGGCGTGCTGGCGATCATCACCAAGCTCGATCCGAATGTGCTGACGCACTTCGCGTTCAATACCGGCGACATCCTGATCCTCATCAACATGGTGCTGTGGGCGGTCTATTCGGCCTCGCTGCGCTGGCGGCCTAAGATCCATCCCGTTAGCTTCATGTTCATGTTCTGCCTGATTTCCGGCATCGCGATGATCCCGCTGATGGTGTGGGAGAGTTCGACCGGCTTTGTACTGAAGCCGACGATTCTGACCTTCAGCGCTATCGCGTTCGTGACGATTTTCTCGACCATCGTGGCCTTCGCCTCGTGGACGCGAGGCGTCGAGCTGATCGGGCCGAACCGCGCCGGCATATTCCTCCACCTCATTCCGATTTTCAGCGCGCTGCTCACCGGCGCGCTGCTCGGCGAGCCGTTGATGGGCTATCATGTGGTGGGCTTTGCGCTGATCGTTGCCGGCGTCTGGTGCGCGGCGCGAGGGTAGGGAGTGGCGATGCGGCCGGTTCTCGCATGGTGCTGTGTGCTGATTGTCGCGCTTGGCGCGGACGTCTGCGCGCGGTCAATCAGTCGCCGACTATCCGGCGAGTGCGGTGAAGATTCTCGTGCCTTTCGCGGCCGGCGGGCCGACCGATGTGGTCGCACGCATTCTGGCGGATCAGTTCTCGGCGCGGTGGGGTGGCAAGCCGGTCGTGGTCGAGAACCGGCCGGGCGCGGGCACCATCATGGCGACCGCCGCGGTCGCCAAAGCGCCGCCGGACGGGTTGACCCTGATGCTTGCTACCAACTCGCTGCTGATTAATCCGGCGATCGGCGTGAAGCTGCCGTACGATACGTTCCGGGAGATCGTCGGGGTCAGCATGGTGGCGACCCAGCCGGTGGCGCTCGTCGCCAACAAGGCATTTCCTGCCAATACGTTGGCGGAAGTCGTTGAATTGGCGAGGAAGGCGGCCGAGCCGCTCAACTACACCTCGCCCGGACCGCGCGGCGTCGGGCATCTCGCCGGCGAACTGTTGCAGCAGAAGGCCGGCATCCGCATGACCCACATCAATTACAACGGCAGCGCGCCGGCGCTGACCGATGTGATTGCGGGGCGCGTGCCACTGATGTTCGACATCTGGCACTCGGCGCGGCGGTACGTGGACTCGGGCGACCTGAAATTGATCGCAGGTGCGGGGCCCGATCCGTTGCCCGGCGCGGAGAGTGTCCCGGTCATCGCTGCCGCCTATCCGGGATTTGCCGTCGTGGCCTTCAATGCGGTGATCGCGCCTGCCGGTGTGCCCGCGCCGATCCTTGAGAAGATTTCGGCTGACGTGCGCGCGATCATCACGTCACCGGTGTTCGCCGAGCGAACAAGGGCGCTCGGCATCAACATCTGGGGCACGACGCCGAAAGAGCTTGATGCCTGGTTCGCGAGCGAAACCGCGAAGTGGGCCGAGATCGCGAAAGCCGCGAACCTGAAGGCGGAATGACATGAGCGCCAAGGCCATCGACTGCGATGTGCATCCGACCGTGACGGACAACAAGGTGCTGTTGCCGTATCTGGAAACCTACTGGCGCGACTCCGTGCAGGAGCGCGGCATGGGCTCGCTCGAATCCGCGAGCTATCCGCCGAACGCGCCGATCACGGCTCGCCCTGATTTTCGCGGGCCCGACGGCTATGCGGCGACCGACGTGGCGCAGGTCACCGCACAGGTGTGCGACCGGTGGGGCGCGGGCACTGCGATCCTCAATTGCCTCTACGGCGTGCAGCTCATCTTCAACGAGGACATGGCGCGCGCGTTTGCCAGCGCGCTGAACGACTGGATCGCGAAGGAATGGCTCGACCGCGATCCGCGTCTGCGCGCTTCGATCGTCATTCCGATGCAGAATGTCGAATATGCGGTCGACGAGATCGAGCGCTGCGCAAAGGACCGGCGCTTTGTGCAGATCCTCGTGCTGGCGATGCAGGAGACGCCGCTCGGGCGCCGTCACAACTGGCCGATCTTTGCCGCAGCCGAGCGGCATGGTCTGCCGATCGGCATCCATGCGGGATCGAACTACCGCAATCCGGTCACTTCGTTGGGTTGGCCGTCGCACTATGTCGAGGACTACACCAGCCAAAGCCAGGGCTTTCAGGGGCAGGTCACCAGCCTGATCACCGAAGGCGTGTTCGCCAAGTATCCGAAGCTCAAGGTCGTGCTGATCGAGTCCGGCGTAACCTGGCTGCCGGCGTTCCTGTGGCGCTTCTCGAAGTTCTGGCGCGGCGCGCGCACCGAAGTCCCCTGGGTCGACCGCTCGCCTTCGGAAATCGTGCGCGACAATTTCCGCCTGACGATCCAGCCGTTCGACGGCCCGTCCGATCGGAACGACGTGGAACGCATCATCGAGCACCTGCGTTCGGACGAAATGCTGCTGTTTTCCTCGGATTTTCCGCACTGGCAGTTCGACGGCGACGAAACCGTGCCGCGCGGCATCCCGGAGGGGTTGCGCCGCAAGATACTGGTGGAGAATCCGCTCGCGACGTATGATCGGCTCAACACATCTCCCGCCCCGGAGAAGTCGCCAATGAACATCGAAGTCCGCCAGCCGGCCGGCGCGCAGAAGACGCGCTACGGCATCGTCGATTGCGACATTCATCCCAAGCTGCAGATCGACGAGATGCGCCCGCATCTGTCCAATCAATGGGCGGCGCACCTGCAGACCTATGGCATCCGTCCGCGCCACGGCTTCACCAAGGCCTATCCGATGCCGAAGATCACGCCGCAGGCGGCGCGGCGCGATGCGTGGCCGCCGACCGGCGGACTCCCCGGCAGCGATCTCGGCTTCATGCGCCAGCAACTGCTTGATCTTTACGACATGGACTACGGCATCCTGAATCCGCTCGCGCCGACCGGGCAGGGTGACCAGAACGCAGAGTTCTCGGCCGCGATGGCATTCGCCGCGAATGAAGTGCAGCTCGAAAGCTGGGTGAAGCGCGAGAAGCGCCTCAAGGCGTCGGTGGTCGTGCCGTATGAGGATCCCGAGGCCTCGGTCGCCGAAGTGCGGCGCCGCGCGGGCAACAAGGATTTCGCGCAGGTATTCATGCTCAGCCGCACGTCGGAGGCGCATGGACGGCGGCGCTACTGGCCGATCTACAAGGCGGCGGTGGAAGCGGGCCTGCCGGTCGGCATCCACGTATTCGGCTATTCGGGCTGGGCGATGACCAATTCGGGTTGGCCCTCGTTCTATATCGAGGAGATGACCGAGCACGCGACCGGCCAGCAGGCGGTCGTCGCGAGCATGATCTTCGAGGGCCTGTTCGAGCAATTCCGCGATCTGAAGATCGTACTGATCGAATCCGGCTTCGGCTGGCTCCCCGCTTTGGGCTGGCGGCTCGACAAGCATTGGGAGCGCATGCGCGATGAAGTCCCGCATGTGAAGCGCCCGCCGTCGGAATACATCCGCGAGCATTTCTGGGTCTCGACCCAGCCGATGGAAGAGGCCGAGGACCCCGAACACGTGATCGACGCGATGAAGTGGATCGGCTTCGACCGCATCCTGTTCGCGAGCGACTATCCGCACTGGGACTTCGACGATCCGGTGCTGGCACTGCCGCCAAGCCTGACGGAGGCGCAGCGGCAGATGATTTACGCCGGCAACGCGAAGAAGCTCTACGGGCTAGGGTAGGGGCGCTTACCCCGTCTTTGAGAGCAATCAGGATGGCGCGTCACGTCGTTGCCCCGGTCGAGGAGATTCCGCCGGGTGGACGCAAGCTGGTCGAGGTGAACGGGCGCGCCGTCGTGGTATTCAATCTCGACGGCGAGTTCTTCGCGCTGAACAATCGCTGTCCGCATCGCGGTGGAAGCCTCTGCCACGGCGTGACGACCGGGCTGGTGCAGTCATCCGAGCCGGGCGATTACCAGTACACACGCAAGGGCGAGATCATCCGCTGCCCATGGCATTCGTGGGAATTCGACATCCGCACCGGGCAGTCGTGGTGCGATCCGAAGCGCCTGCGCACGCGCAAGTATGCAGTGTCGGTCGAGCCGGGCGCGAAGCTGGTCGAGGGGCCGTATAAAGCAGAGACGTTTCCGGTAAGCGTCGAGAACGCGTACGTGGTGGTCGAGGCTTGAGCGCTGAGCCTCGCGAAGTCTATTTCGAGTTCATCGTGATCGGCGCGGCGGTTAAGGTCGTGGCAATCGATGCCGCGACCGGAACGGAAGTTTCGGTCATCGGGCCCGCCAGTGCCGCGCAGGTCGATCTGGAGCGGCTGGCACTCGCCAAACTCAAGGCGCGGCTTGCGCGCGAAGGCGCCTAAACCCCAGATATAGCGGGCGTTCCTGGACTCACAGCCCATACTTGGCGCCTATCGGCCGATATGTTATCGCGACGAGCGGCGCGGCGGTGGCGCGCCCAACCTTAAGAATTCAGGGAATTTCGGATGTCCGCGACCGGAGCTGTTGCCGCGAAAGAAAACGCATTCTTTTCCGCCTCGCTGGCCGAGGCCGATCCGCAGATCGCCGAGGTGGTCCGCAACGAACTCGGCCGTCAGCGCGATGAAATCGAGCTGATCGCCTCGGAAAACATCGTGAGCCGCGCCGTGCTCGAAGCGCAGGGCTCGGTTCTGACCAATAAGTACGCCGAGGGATATCCGGGCCGGCGGTATTACGGCGGCTGCCAGTTCGTGGATGTCGCCGAGACGCTTGCGATCGAACGCGCGAAGAAACTGTTTGGCGCGAACTTCGCCAACGTGCAGCCGAACTCCGGCAGCCAGATGAACCAGGCGGTGTTCCTCGCGCTGCTGCAGCCGGGCGACACTTTCATGGGCCTCGATCTCGCGGCGGGTGGTCACCTGACGCACGGATCGCCGGTGAATGTCTCGGGCAAGTGGTTCAAGGCGGTGCACTACACGGTGCGGCGCGAGGACCAGATCATCGACATGGATGAGGTCGCGCGCATCGCGCGTGAGGCGAAGCCGAAGATCATCATCGCGGGCGGCAGCGCCTATTCGCGCTTCTGGGATTTTGCACGCTTCCGCCAGATCGCCGACGAGGTCGGCGCGTACCTGATGGTCGACATGGCGCACTTTGCGGGGCTTGTGGCGGGCGGGGCGCATCCGTCGCCCGTGCCGCACGCGCATGTCGTGACCACCACCACGCACAAATCGCTGCGCGGCCCGCGCGGCGGGCTGGTGCTGACCAACGACGAGGCGATCGCCAAGAAAGTGGACTCCGCGGTGTTCCCCGGTATGCAGGGCGGGCCGCTGATGCACGTGATCGCCGCGAAGGCGGTCGCGTTCGGCGAGGCGCTGCGGCCGGATTTCCGGGCTTACGCCAAGGACGTGGTGGCGAACGCGAAGGCGCTCGCCGAGAACCTGAAGTCCAAGGGGCTCGATATCGTCTCCGGCGGCACCGACAACCACCTGATGCTGGTCGATCTGCGACCGAAGCGGCTGACCGGCAAGGTCGCCGAGATCGCGCTCGGCCGCGCTCACATCACCTGCAACAAGAACGGCATTCCGTTCGACCCGCAGAAGCCGATGATCACGTCGGGCGTGCGGCTCGGCACGCCAGCCGGCACCACGCGGGGCTTCGGCGTCGCGGAATTCCGCCAGATCGGCGACATGATCGTCGAGGTGCTCGACGTGCTGTCGCAGAAGGGCGCCGACGAGGACTCGATGGTCGAGGCGGCGGTGCGCGAGAAGGTGAAGACGCTGGTGAAGCGCTTCCCGATCTACCAGAACTGAGAAGGGGCGGGGGCGATGCGCTGTCCGAAGTGCCAGAGCCTCGATACGCAGGTGAAGGATTCGCGGCCGACCGAGGATTCCGCCGCGATCCGGCGCCGCCGCGTCTGCCTCTCGTGCAACTTCCGTTTCACGACCTTCGAGCGCGTGCAGTTGCGCGAGCTGACCGTCATCAAGCGCAACGGGCGGCGGCTGCCGTTCGACCGCGACAAGCTCGCGCGTTCGGTGGAAATCGCGCTACGCAAGCGCAATGTCGAGCCGGAGCGCATCGAGCAGACCGTCTCCAAGATCGTGCAGGAGCTGGAAAGCCTCGGTGAGAGCGAAGTCACTTCCGAAACCATCGGTGAGGCGGTGATGACCCATCTGCGCGAACTCGACGATGTGGCCTACGTGCGGTTCGCCTCGGTGTACCGCAACTTCCGTGAGGCGAAGGATTTCGAGACGGCGCTCGCCGAACTGGCGAGCGAGGAAGACGCGCCGAAGGCGGCGATCGCGCGCAAGTAGTTTCGTCCAGCAGAATACGGCCGCTTGCACTCGCTGCGGCGACGCGGTTTGTTGCCGCCGATGGCGAACCCCGACACACGCTTCATGTCCCTCGCGCTGACGCTTGGCCGGCGCGGGCTCGGCAATGCGTGGCCGAACCCGGCCGTGGGCGCGGTTGTCGTGAAGGACGGCATCGTCGTCGGGCGCGGCTGGACCCAGCCGGGCGGACGGCCACACGCCGAAGTCGAGGCGCTTAGGCGCGCCGGGCAGCAGGCGCGCGGCGCCACGCTCTACGCGACGCTCGAACCCTGCTCGCATCACGGCAAGACGCCGCCCTGTGTCGACGCCATCATGGCGGCGGGCGTCACGCGCGTGGTCTCGGCGCTGGAGGACCCCAACCCGGAGATCGCCGGGGAGGGTCACGCACGTCTGCGCGCGGGCGGTGTCGCGGTCGAGTCGGGCGTGTGCGCCGAGGAAGCGCGCCGTGCGCACGCCGGCCATATCCGCCGCGTGCGCGAGGGACGCCCGCATGTGACCCTCAAGCTCGCGGTTTCGGCGGACGGCAAGGCCGGGCTGCCGGGCCGCAAACCCGCGGCGATCACGGATGAAGCAGCGCGCGAGCGCGTGCAGCGCATGCGTGCGATGAACGACGCGATCCTTACCGGCATCGGTACGGTGCTGGCCGACGATCCGCAGCTCAATTGCCGCTTGCCCGGAATGGGGCACGCCTCTCCGGTGCGCGTGGTGCTCGACAGCGAATTGCGGTTGCCGGCGAAATCGCGCATCGCCGCGAGCGCGGCGCGTACGCTCGACTGGGCGTTCACGAGCGAGGCCGTGCCGCAGGAAAAGGAACGCGCGTTGACCGATCTCGGCGTCGAGGTGCTGCGCGTGCCCGGCACGAAGGGGCGGCTCGATCTTTCGGCCGTGCTGCGCAGTCTTGGTAGTCGCGGCATCACGCGTGTCATGATCGAAGCGGGCCCGATCCTGTCGGCCGCATTCGTGGCGGGCGATCTGGTCGACGAGGTGGCGCTGTTCCGCGCGCCGAAGACCCTCGGGGAAGGCATCGACGCGCTCGAAGGTATGCCGCTCAGCGCCTTGACGCTGTCACCGAAACTGCGGCTGGTGGGCGAGGAGCAGGTTGGCGCCGATACGCTGCAGATGTTCGAGCGGAAGTGATGTTCACCGGTATTGTCACCGACGTTGGCAACGTAAGCGCGATCGAGGAGCGCGGCGAAGGCCTGCGCCGGCTGACCATTGCGTGCGCCTACGATCCGGCGTCGATCGCGATCGGCGCCTCGATCTCCTGCGGGGGCGTCTGCATGACGGCAACAGTGACCGGCACGCAGGGTGGCCGCGGCACCTTCTCGGTCGATGCCGCCGCGGAGACGCTGCGGCTCACGACGGTCGGCCGCTGGCAGAGGGGAACGCGGGTCAATCTGGAGCGCTCGCTCAAGATGGGCGACGAACTCGGCGGCCATTTGGTCAGCGGCCACGTCGATGGCCTTGCCGACCTGGTCGAGCGCGAGGACATGACCGAGATGGCGCGGCTCACGCTGCGGGTGCCGAAGGCACTTGCGCGTTTCATCGCGCAAAAGGGTTCGGTCGCGCTCGACGGCGTCTCGCTCACCGTGAATGAGGTCACGGCCGACACGTTTTCGGTGCTGATCATCCCGCATACGCTGAGCGTCACGACGCTTGGCGCGCTCAAGACCGGCGATCACGGTCAATCTCGAAGTGGACGTGATGGCGCGTTACGCCGCGCGGCTGATGGAAGCCCGAGGGTGACACCGCGCAAGCGTCTTGCTACTGACACCGTCTGTAGACGGAGACCGTAGATGGCGCGCGCGCGCAGG
The DNA here is from genome assembly GCA_963828625.1 of uncultured Alphaproteobacteria bacterium. Taxonomy (GTDB): domain Bacteria; phylum Pseudomonadota; class Alphaproteobacteria; order Rhizobiales; family Xanthobacteraceae; genus PALSA-894. Next base: position 23,462 of record CAWHEX010000003.1, read on the forward strand.
CAGGCTCAGCGCAAGGAAACCGGCGTCAAGGGTGCGCGCATCCTCGTGGTCGAGGCGCGCTACTACGAGGACATCGCCGATCTTCTGCTGCGCGGCGCCAAGCGCGTGCTGCGCGACGCGCAGGCGGATCTCGACCTCGTCACGGTGCCGGGCGCGCTGGAGATTCCCGGCGCGATCATGATCGCGCTGCACGCCGCGACCGCGCGCGAGCAACCTTATGACGGCGTGGTCGCACTCGGCTGCGTGATCCGCGGCGAAACCAGCCATTACGACATCGTGGCAGGCGAGTCCGCGCGGGCCATCATGGACATTTCGATCGCGCTCGACATGCCGATGGGGAACGGCATCCTCACAGTCGACACCGATGCGCAGGCGAAGGCGCGCGCCCGTGCGGGCGGCGAGGACAAAGGTGGCGGCGCGGCCCGTGCTGCGCTGACTCTGGTGCGGCTGAAACGCAAGCTCGCGCGGGGCGCGCGATGACCGCGACCGCGCCGCGCGAAGATCGCAAGGCGAACCGCCGCGGCGCTGCGCGTCTTGCCGCCGTGCAGGCGCTCTACCAGATGGACATCGCCGGGACGCCGCTGAACGATATCCTTGCCGAGTTCGAAAGCCATTGGATCGGCCGCGAGGTCGAGGGTTCGCAATATCTTCCCGCCGAAGCCGCGTTCTTCCAGAGCGTGGTGCGCGGCGTGCTGGACGATCAGCGTAAGCTCGATCCGATGATCGACAAGGCGCTCAACGACGGCTGGCCGCTCAAGCGTATCGAGGCGCTGTTGCGCGCCGTGTTGCGCGCGGGTGCGTTCGAGCTTTCCTCGCGCACCGACGTGCCGGCGCGCGTGGTGGTCGCCGAATATGTCGATGTGGCGAATGCTTTTCTCGACAAGGACGAAACCGGCATGGTGAACGCGGTGCTGGACCAGCTTGCACGGCAACTGCGCGCCGGCGAGTTCGGCAAGGCCGCAGGGTAGGGTGCCGTGGGTGACGCGCCGGGCTCCGCCGAGGACCGCCTGATCGCGCGCTACTTCAAGCCGCTCGCGAAGCATCCGGGCGCGTTCGGCTTCAACGATGATGCCGCCGCGATCACACCACCTGCGGGGCATGATCTCGTACTCAAGACCGACGGGCTGATCGCGGGTGTGCATTTCTTTCCCGACGATCCGGCGGATGGCGTCGCGCGCAAGGCGCTGCGCGTCAATCTCTCTGATCTCGCCGCGAAGGGCGCGAAGCCGCTTGGCTTCCTGCTCGCGATCGCGCTGCCGAAAGGTTTCGACGAGACTTGGCTAGCGGCGTTCGCACGCGGCCTTGGCGAGGATGCCGATGCCTATCAGTGTCCACTGCTCGGTGGCGACACGGACTCGACGCCCGGTCCGATCAGCATCTCGATTGCGGCGTTCGGCACGCTGCCGTCCGGCACGATGGTCCGGCGCAGCGGCGCGAAGGCGGGCGACCGCGTGTTCGTCAGCGGCACGATCGGCGATGCGGCGCTCGGACTGTGCGTCCGCAAGGACGAAGCGACGTCGTGGAAGCTGGATGCGGCGATGAAGGAGCATCTCGTGTCGCGCTATCGTCTGCCGCAGCCACGCAATGCGCTTGCCGATGCGGTGCGCACACATGCCTCGGCTGCGATGGATGTCTCGGACGGGCTTGCGGGCGATCTCGCCAAGCTCTGCCGAGCCTCGAATGTTTCGGCCAACATCGAGGTCGCGCGCGTGCCGCGCTCGGCGGCGGCGGACGCGGCGCTCGCGAGCGACTGCAATCTGATCGAGCCGATCCTGACCGGTGGCGAGGATTACGAAATCCTCTGTACGGCGCCCCCGGATCGGGCCGCCGCGTTTCAGGCTGCTTGCGCCAAGGCCGGCGTTCCCCTCGCCGAAATCGGCCGGATCACCACCGGAGACGCGCCGCCGCGCTTTCTCAATCCGGAGGGGCAGCCTTTGGCCTTCATCCGCCCCGGATACAGCCACTTCTGAGCAATTCAGGCCTGCGGTCCGCGCAGTAGCGTCGTTCTCCCAAGCGGGCTAGAACGGCGCCCCCATCCTGCGCGAATCCCCTGCCGGAGAAGAAAATGTCGGCGATCGCCGAAGCGCCTTTCGATGCCGCGGCCGGTGACCGGCTCGCCAAGCGCAACGCGCTGGTGCTGGCAACGGGGCAGGCGTTGGCGGGCGCGAACAACACCGTGATCGTGACGACGGGTAGCATCGTCGGCGCAATGTTCGCGCCGGACAAGAGCCTCGCGACGCTGCCGATCAGCTTCATGGTGTGCGGCATGTGGGCCGGCACCTTGCCGATGGGATTTCTGGCGAAGCGCTTCGGCCGCCGTGCCGCCTATGCGAGCGCTACGATTCCGGGCGCGCTCGCGGGCCTCATCGGCTATGCTGCGATGCTGCAAGGTTCGTTCTGGCTCTATCTCGTCTCGGCGTTCTTCGGCGGGCTCTATGCGTCGTCGCACATGTCCTACCGCTTCGGCGCTGCCGATACCGCGAGCCCGGATTTCAAACCGAAGGCGATCGCCTGGGTGATGGCGGGCGGCCTCGTCGCGGCGATCCTCGGGCCCCAGCTCATCATCTACACCAAGGACCTGATGCCGCCGTACATGTTCGCGGCGAGTTACCTCGGGCAGGCGGCCTTCGCCGTGGCCGCAGGAGTCGTCATCCTGACATTCTTCCGCGCGCCCGGTCTTGCGCACTTTGCCAGTGCGAAACCCGGGCGGCCGATCCGCGAGATCGCGCGCCAGCCGAAATTCGTCGTCGCGGTCGTGTGCGGCGTTGCGAGCTACGCGCTGATGAACCTGATGATGACCTCGGCGCCGCTCGCGATGTTCGACTGCGGGCATTCGGTTTCGGATGCGGCGCTCGGCATCCAGTGGCATGTGCTGGCGATGTATGGCCCGAGCTTTTTCACCGGCTCGCTCATCCAGCGCTTCGGCGTCCCGAAGGTGGCGATCGCGGGACTGATCATGCTCGCGCTGTCCGCCGTGACCGGTCTTGCCGGCATCACGGTCGCGCATTTCTGGACTGCGCTGATCCTGCTCGGTGTGGGGTGGAATTTCGCGTTCGTCGCGGCGACCACGATGGTGACCGACTGTCACCGGCCGGAGGAGCGCAACAAGGTCCAGGCGTTCAACGATTTCCTGATTTTCGGCAGCATGGCGATCGGATCGTTCGTTTCCGGGTCGATGCTCGCGCATTTCGGCTGGTATCTGGTGAATATCGTGATGTTCCCGGTGGTTGCGGTGGCGGGCGCGATGCTGCTCTGGCTGACGTGGCGGGACCGCGCGCGGACCGGCCTGATCGGGCGAGCGGCGTTGTCCAAAGGACTGATATTTCGGGCGATTTGCGCCGTTGCATGACGCGGCGCTTTTTGGCTATATCCGCGCCACTTTCCGCCGGGCCGGGGCAACGAGTCGCCCCATGATCCGGCGCGCCCGCTGCGGATAAGGGGCCGCTGCCGGGTTCTCAGCAAAACGAGGTCTGATCCATGACTGCTCTTTGGGCCATCATCGGCTGTGGCGCGCTTTCGATCGTGTACGGAATCTGGGCGACCCAGTCCGTGATGTCAGCGGATGCGGGCTCGCAGCGCATGCAGGAGATCGCCGCCGCGGTCGCCGAAGGCGCGCAGGCCTATCTCAAGCGCCAGTACATGACGATCGCCATCGTGGGCGCCGTCGTGTTCGTCGGCATCTGGTTCCTGCTCGGCGCGCTCGTCGCGATCGGCTTCCTGATCGGCGCGGTGCTCTCGGGCGCGGCCGGCTTCATCGGCATGAACGTCTCGGTTCGCGCGAACGTCCGCACCGCGCAGGCGGCGACCAAGTCGCTCAGCGAAGGGCTCGACATTTCGTTCAAGGCGGGCGCCATCACCGGCATGCTGGTGGCGGGTCTCGCGCTGCTCGGCGTCGCGCTCTACTACTGGTTCCTGATCGGCCCGCGCGGTCTTGCGCCGGAGAGCCGCACCGTGATCGACGCGCTGGTCGCGCTGTCGTTCGGCGCCTCGCTGATCTCCATCTTCGCCCGTCTCGGCGGCGGCATCTTCACCAAGGGCGCTGACGTCGGCGCCGACCTCGTCGGCAAGGTCGAGGCGGGTATTCCGGAAGACGATCCTCGCAATCCCGCGACCATCGCGGACAACGTGGGCGACAACGTCGGTGATTGCGCCGGCATGGCGGCCGACCTGTTCGAGACCTACGCGGTGACGGTCGTCGCCACCATGGTGCTTGCCGCGATCTTTTTCGTCGGCCAGCCGGTGCTGGCGTCGGCGATGCTCTATCCGCTCGGCATCTGCGGCGCCTGCATCGTGACCTCGATCGTCGGCACGTTCTTCGTCAAGCTCGGCGCCAACGGCTCGATCATGGGCGCGTTGTACAAGGGGCTGATCGCCGGCGGTGTGCTGTCGATCGGCGGCCTGGCCATCGCAACGCACTATCTCATCGGCTGGGACGTAATCGGCACCGCGAACGGCGTCGCCATCACCGGCAAGAACCTGTTCATCTGCGGCGTACTCGGCCTCGTCATCACCGGCCTGATCGTGTGGATCACCGAATACTACACCGGCACCGGCAAGCGCCCGGTGGTGTCCATCGCGCAAGCCTCGGTCACCGGCCACGGCACCAACGTGATCCAGGGCCTCGCGGTCTCGCTCGAGTCCACCGCGCTGCCCGCGATCGTGATCGTGGCGGGCATCATCGTCACCTACCAGCTTGCCGGCCTGTTCGGCACCGCGATCGCGGTGACGACCATGCTGGGTATCGCCGGCATGATCGTCGCGCTCGACGCTTTCGGTCCGGTCACCGACAACGCCGGCGGCATCGCCGAAATGGCGGGCCTGCCGAAGGAAGTGCGCCACAACACCGACGCGCTCGACGCGGTCGGCAACACCACCAAGGCGGTGACCAAGGGCTATGCGATCGGCTCGGCGGGCCTGGGCGCGCTGGTGCTGTTCGCCGCCTATACGAACGACATCAACGCCTTCATCAAGTCGGGCGCGCCGTACTTCAAGGATGTCGGCACGGTCTCGTTCGACCTGTCGAACCCCTATGTGGTCGCGGGCCTGATCTTCGGCGGCCTGATCCCGTATCTGTTCGGCGGCATCGCGATGACCGCGGTCGGCCGCGCGGCTGGCTCGGTGGTCGAGGAAGTGCGCCGCCAGTTCCGCGAAAACCCGGGCATCATGAAGGGCACCTCGCGGCCCGGATTATGCGCGCGCGGTCGATCTGCTCACCAAGGCGGCGATCAAGGAGATGATCATCCCTTCGCTGCTGCCGGTGCTCGCGCCGATCGTCGTGTATTTCGGCGTGCTGTGGATCTCCGGCTCGAAGGCCAATGCGTTTGCGGCGCTCGGCGCTTCGCTGCTCGGCGTGATCGTCAACGGCCTGTTTGTCGCGATCTCGATGACCTCCGGCGGCGGAGCTTGGGATAACGCCAAGAAGTCGTTCGAGGACGGCTTCACCGACAAGGACGGCGTGGTTCACCAGAAGGGCAGCGACGCCCATAAGGCCTCCGTCACCGGCGACACCGTCGGCGACCCCTACAAGGACACGGCCGGTCCCGCCGTGAATCCGGCCATCAAGATCACCAACATTGTGGCCCTGCTGCTGCTGGCGATTTTGGCGCACTGACGCCGGACCTGACCTAACGTTATCGGAGCCCCGCGGCGCGAGCCGCGGGGTTTTGCATTCGCCGCCTCCAAGCGCGATGATCGGAATGAGTTCCGAATCGCGGAGGGCCGGATGAAATCCTCGACGCTTACCGGAATTGCTGCCGTGCTGTTCTGTTGCGGTCTCGTGGCGCTGTTCGCCGCGCTCTATCGCGACGCCGCGCATGGCGGACCGATGCTCTGGGTCGGGCTCGGTCTGCTCGTCGCGACCGTCGTGTGCTGGTTCATGGCGGCACGCGCGCAAAGCGCATAGGGCCAGCTGCGGCCAGAAGCAGACGGATGTCAGTTGACGTCCATCTGCAGTTTTTCTTTCGCGATGATCTCGCCGAATTTCGCGATCTCGTTCTGCACAAACGCGGTGTACTGAGCCGGCGTCGTGTAGTCGGCGACGGCGCCGATGTCGTCGATGCGCGCCTTGATGTCTGCCCGCTCGAGGAAAACCTTGAGCTCGGCGTTGAGCGCATCGAGCACCGGCTGCGGCACGCCGCGCGGCAGGAAGACGCCGAACCACGACGAGACGTCGAACTTCGCAAGCTCGGGCGCGCTCTCGCGCATGGTGGGAAGATCGGGCGCGAGACGGTTGCGCTCCGGCATCGTGGTGGCGAGCCCGGTCAGGTTGCCGGCTTTGACCTGCGGCAGTGAAGGAAACAGGTTGTCGAACAGGATCTGTACTTGTCCGCCGAGTGCGGCCGTGAGCGCGGGGCCAGCGCCGCGGAACGGCACATGCGTCATCTTCAAGCCGGTGAGCTGCAGGAACCACGCCGCGGTGAGATGCGGACTCTGTCCGGTGCCCGACGTCGCGTAGCTCACCGAGTCCGGATTGGCCTTCAGGTACGCGATCAGTTCAGGGATTGATTTCACCGGCACGCTCGGATGCGCCGAGATGATGTTGGTCGTGCGGATCAGGTTGCTGACCGGCTGAAGCTGGTCGGGTTTGTAGGCGATGTTGCGGAAGATGTTGTAGGCGATCGCGTTCGGCCCGGGATTGCCGATCATGATGGTGTGGCCGTCGGGCTTCGTGCGCGCGTACTCCGTCATCGCGATCGTGCCGCCGCCGCCGGACTTGTTTTCGACCACGGTCGATTGGCCCCACGCGACCTGAAGGTGTTGCGCGACGAGCCGGCCCATCACGTCCGTCGTCCCGCCGGGCGCCGCCGGAACGATGACGCGGACGGTCTCGCTCGGCTTCCAGTCGGAGCGGGCAGGAGCGGGAAGGGCGGCCGCTGCGGCGAGGCCGGCGGTGCCGGACAGAAGCGCACGCCTTGAAAGATGCGTCATGATGTCTTGGTGTCCCCTCGAAATTTTCTTGGGGGGCATCATCGCGGCATCGGAAACGGCTCGCAAGGCGGTGCCTGCGCGCAACCGGCGCGCGGCCGCCGTGGCGGCTATTTGCCGCCGAAAATCTTGAAGACGTAGGTGAGGTAGGACAGTTCCTGTCCGCTCGTCGGCGTGGTGCGACTGATGTAGTCGAACACCTGGCCGTCCTGCAGGCCGTAATTCGCAAGGCGCGCCACGCGACGGCCCTTGTCGAAATAGACCGCGACCACCCGCTGATCGATCACCTTCTCCGGCAGGAAGGAGGTCTGCTCGGTGCGTGCCGAAATGTAATAGAAAACCTCGCCGTTCACGGTCGCGACCGTGGAGGGCGTGCCGAGCGAGATCAGGACCTGTTCCTGCGGCGCACCGAGCGGGATCTGCTCAAGCGCACCCTCCGCGAGCACGTAGCCGCGCTGATAGGTCTGGGTGAAGCAGCCGCCCAGCATCAGGCCGAGCGCGAGCGCGGCGGCGATGGCGAATGGACGTGTCCCCGAAGCAAATCCCATGCGGCGAACCTTTGGGCGCCCCTGTGCCCGGTTGCGGCCTGAGGTACCGCGCGGTCCATCGAATTGCAATCCGGGCCCGCCCGGATGCCGTCGATCGTTATTAACCTGCAAGATCAAGCCCCTGTCCCGGCTCAGCCGCGGGTTATCGCGCCCTTCTATGGCGTGAACGTGGCGTTGCGGGCAGGCCGAAGACCCCTTAGGTCAGCGTCATGGCTACCGCAGAACGCCCCTGGAGCGCCGTGACCCGGCTGGACGACGTCCCGGAAACGGGGCGGCACGTCGAACTTGAGGCCAGCGACGAGGTCCGGGCGGCGCTTGCCGCGCCGGTCGGGGTCGAGGCCGTCGAGCGGCTCTCGGCCACCTTCGATGTGTCGCGCCGGGGTCGCGATGGACTGCATGTGCGCGGCCGCGTTCGCGCCGCTGTGCGCCAGACCTGCGTGGTGACGCTTGAGCCGATGGTCAGCGCCATCGACGAGGCGATCGATATGGATTTTGCGCCCGCACGGGACATCGCTCCGCCGAACCTCCAGCCGGATGAGACGCATCTTCTCCGTGAGACCGACGAGGCGGAACCGCTGGTCGACGGGGCGGTCGATCTTGGGCTTCTGGCGACCGAATTCCTGATCCTCGCGGTCGACCCATACCCCGGAAGCCTGGGGTGGCGTTCGAGGTGCCGCAAGCCGCGGCTGACCCCGTGGCGAACCCTTTTGCGGCGCTCGCCGGCTGGAAGAAAAACGACACAGTCAAGAAATAACTGGCGCAGCGGGGCCTTTGTGGTCCGGCCGCCGAAACGGTATGGTCATTGCGCGGCGGACCGCCGTTGCACGCAGACGGTTGCCCAGGACGATCATGGCCCAAAAGGTCCGAATTGCGCTCGACGCCATGGGGGGCGATTTCGGGCCGACGGTCGCCATACCGGGCGCCGATATCGCGCTCGCGCGGCACCCCGACACCGAGTTTCTGATCTACGGCGACGAGACGCTCATCAACCCGCTGATCGCGTCCCGGCCGCGCCTGAAGGCCGCGTCGCGCATCCTGCACACCGACGTCGCCGTGAAGATGGACGACAAGCCGAGCCAAGCGCTGCGACACGGCCGCTGGAAGTCCTCGATGTGGCTCGCAATCGACGCGGTGAAGAAGGGCGAGGCGGACGCCGCGGTTTCGGCCGGCAACACCGGCGCCCTGATGGCGATGGCGAAGTTCAACCTGCGCACCATGGCGGGGATCGAACGGCCGGCGATCGCCGGCATCTGGCCGACACTGAAGGGCGACTCAGTCGTGCTCGACATGGGAGCCTCGATCGGGGCCGACGCCGATCATCTGGTCGATCTTGCGGTGATGGGCAGCGCGATGGCGCGCGTGCTGTTCGATCTGGAGCGGCCGACCGTCGGGTTGCTCAACATCGGCGTCGAGGAAGTGAAGGGGCTGGAGTCGGTGCGCGAGGCGGGTAAGGTCTTGCGGGAAGCGAATCTCCGGTTCCTCGACTACGTTGGCTTCGTCGAAGCCGACATGATCGGACAAGGCGTTGCCGATGTTGTGGTGACGGAAGGGTTCTCGGGCAACATCGCGCTCAAGACCGCGGAGGGAACCGTGCGGCAGATCACTGATCTGTTGCGCTCGGCGATGAGCCGGACATGGCGCGCGAAGCTCGGCTACCTGCTCGCGCGCGAGGCATTCCGTACGCTGCGCGACAAGCTCGATACGCGCAAGGCGAATGGCGGCGTGTTCCTCGGGCTCAATGGGATCGTCATCAAAAGCCACGGCGGAACCGACGCGGAAGGCTTTGCCGCCGCGGTCGATGTCGGCTACGACATGGTGCGCCACGGACTGTTGAACAAAATCAGCGATACCCTGCTGCGCCATGCCCGAGAGGAAGCCGCGCTGGGCAAAGTCGGAGCGGCTTCGTGACTGTGACTCGTTCTGTCGTCCTCGGCTGCGGCAGCTATCTTCCGCAGCGCCGCGTCAGCAATGAGGACCTGACCAAGATCGTCGACACGTCGGACGAATGGATCGTGCAGCGCACCGGCATCGAGGCGCGTCACATCGCGGCCGACGGCGAGTTCACCTCCGATCTCGGAATCGCAGCGGCGCGTGCCGCGCTCGCATCCGCGAAGGTCGACGCGGACTCGATCGATCTGATCATCGTTGCGACCTCGACGCCGGACAACACGTTTCCGGCGAGCGCGGTCTCGGTGCAGGCGGGGCTCGGCATCACGCAAGGCGCGGCGTTCGATCTGCAAGCGGTTTGCTCCGGATTTGTCTTCGCGCTCGCGACCGCCAACGGGCTGTTGCGCACGGGCGTGCACAAACGCGCGCTGGTGATCGGTGCGGAGACGTTCTCGCGCATCCTCGACTGGACCGACCGTGGCACCTGCGTGCTGTTCGGCGACGGTGCGGGCGCGGTCGTGCTCGACGCGCAGCAGCAATCGGGCGAGCGCGAGGACCGCGGCATCCTCACCGCGCATCTGCGCTCCGACGGGCGGCACAAGAAGAAGCTGTTCGTCGACGGTGGCCCGTCATCTACGCAGACCGTCGGCCATCTGCGGATGGAGGGCAAAGAGGTCTTCCGGTTTGCGGTCGGCGCGATCACCGACGTGATCAAGGACGTATTCAAGGACACCGGCTATTCGGCCGAAGATATCGACTGGTTCGTGCCGCATCAGGCCAACAAACGCATCATCGACGGCTCGGCGCACAAGCTCGGAATCGCACCCGAGAAGGTCGTCACCACGGTTGATCGCCACGGCAACACGTCCGCGGCTTCGATCCCGCTTGCGCTGGACGTTGCGGTGAAGGACGGACGGATCAAACCGGGCGATCTGGTCCTCCTGGAGGCGATGGGCGGGGGGTTCACCTGGGGCGCCGCACTGGTGCGCTGGTGAGACGCTTGCTGGAAATACCTCCAAGGACCGTTGACCCTTGGCCCGGGATGTGAATATCGTTGATTATTCAAGTTGATAAGGTTGGTCGCCGAAAGCGGGGTTCAGGCGATGGCGGGCAAGACGGTGACGCGGGCGGACCTTTGTGAGGCCGTATACCAAAAGGTCGGGCTGTCGCGAACTGAATCGGCGACTCTCGTAGAAATGGTATTGAAGGAGATCACGGATTGCCTCGAACGGGGCGAGACCGTGAAGCTTTCTTCGTTCGGCTCGTTCGTGGTGCGCAAGAAGGGCCAGCGCATCGGCCGAAATCCAAAGACCGGCAAGGAGGTACCCATCTCCCCGCGCCGCGTCATGGTGTTCAAGCCTTCGGCGATCCTCAAGCAGCGCATCAATGCCGGCGAGGACGGGAGCCAGCCTTCATCCGCGTAATCGAGGGATAAAACGGTGGTGGACAAGGCGCCCGACGCGTTCCGCACGATCAGCGAAGTCGCCGACGACCTCGACCTGCCGCAGCATGTGCTGCGTTTCTGGGAAACACGTTTTCAGCAGATCAAGCCGATGAAGCGCGGCGGCGGCCGACGCTACTACCGGCCGGACGACATCGATCTCCTGCGCGGCATCCGCCATCTGCTTTATGGCGAGGGCTACACGATCCGCGGCGCCCAGCGCATCCTGAAGGACCACGGCGTGAAGTTCGTGCAGTCCGTCTGGAAGGCGGGTGCACCGCAGCCTACGCGGGGGTCGCAGGCCATCGATCCGGAAATCGCCGAGGCGCCGCCCGCGCGTCCGCTGCCGCACGGCGGCCGGCGCGGGGACGCGGATTCGGCGCACCGCCGCTTGTTCGGCCTGCTGCCGTCGTTCCTAAGCACGGGCCTCGACGAGGAGCGGCTTGCCAAGAGCCGCAGTGCCGACACCGAACCTTCGATATCGCCGCTACCCTTCGTTCCGCTTGCGGAACCCCCGGGAGTCGCAGCTGCGCTGCCGGCTGACGGGCTGCGCAAGCTGCAGGATACGCTGCGCGAACTTCAGGCGTGCCGGAGCCTGCTGGATACGTCGCTGGTCGCCAATCCGTAATTCCAACGACCGACCCAATCCCCGCTGATCGTTTCCTCGCACCGCAACGCCGGCTTGCGCCGGCGCTGACGATACAAACGATACAAATCCCTCCGCTCGCGATACGCCGACGATACAGCGAGGCCCCACAATGAGAGCGGGCAGCGTGAATGGCAGATTCCAGTAAATTGGACCCGCGGCGGGGTAGGGCAGCATCGACTGGGCAGAAAGGCGGCAGCACGCGCAACACGGCGCGTGTTGTGTCGACGCATGCCTCGGCGGGAGACGCCGAGCGCCTCGCGCTCGCGCTGGAGTCCATCAATCACGGCGTCTACGACTGGGATATCGTCCACAACACGGTCTACTACTCGCCGCTGCTCCGCACGATCTTCGGCCTCGAGGACGACCAGAACCTGACGCCCGAAGAATCCGGCGCGCGCGTTCACCCCGACGACGTCGAGCGCTATCGCCAGGCGATCGTCGATCATCTCAAGGGCAATACGCCGCTGATGTTCATCGAGTACCGGTATCTCGCGCTTGACGAGAGCTGGCGCTGGGCACGTCAGAGCGGCATCGCGCAGCGCGACGCGAACGGCCAGGCTTTCCGCATGATCGGCGCGACTGCCGACATCACGGAAATGAAGTTGCGCGAGCAGGAGCTTGCGGCGGCGCGCGTCGAGATCGAGGCGACGCGCGAGATCATGCGCACCGTTCTGGAAAACATGAACGATGGCATTGCGCTTGTCGACAAGGACTTCAACTGGAGATTCGAAAACGACCAATTCAGCAGGTTTCTCGGTGTGCCGCCCGAGATAACGCGGCCGGGAACGTCCTGCTACGACGTGATCCGTTATCAAGCCGAGCGCGGCGACTTCGGCCCGGTTGATGACATCGAGAAAATGATACAGAGCCGCGCCGACCTGATGCGCACGCCAGGTGGCTCGCGCTACGAGCGTCGAACGCCGAGCGGCCGCTTCATCGAATTCAGCCACAAGCCACTCGCGGACGGCAGCCTCCTCGGTGTGTTCCGCGACATCACGGAACTGAAGCAGCGCGAGCAGGCGCAGGCCGATGCCAAGGACGCGGCCGAAGTGGCCCTCGCAGAAGCCGAGCGCGAGCGCGCCGAAGCCGAAGCCGCGAACCAGTCCAAATCGACCTTCCTTGCCACCATGAGCCATGAGATCCGCACGCCGATGAATGGCGTGCTCGGTATGATGGAAGTGCTCGACCGGCAGGGGCTCGACGCCAACCAGCGCCGCACGGTTTCGACCATGCGCAATTCAGCGCAGGCGTTGCTGCGCATCATCGACGACGTGCTCGACTTCTCGAAGATCGAGGCGGGGCGGCTCGAACTTGAAGCCACGCCGTTCTCGCTCTCCGGACTGATCGACGGGGTGCTCAGCACCTTCCAGGCGCAGGCCGCCGGCAAGGGGCTGATGTTGAGCGGCGCCGTCGAACCGGGATCGGACGACACGCTGATCGGCGATCCGACGCGCGTGCGCCAGATCCTGTTCAACCTGCTCGGCAACGCGCTCAAGTTCACCGAGCGCGGGCGCGTGACGGTGCGTGCGAAAACCGATCCGCTGGGCGGGGGGCGCACGCAGGTCACGCTTGCCGTCGAGGACACCGGCATCGGCATCGGCGAGGAACAGCGCAAGCGGCTGTTCCAGCCGTTCGCGCAAGCGGACTCCTCCACCACGCGCCGGTTCGGCGGAACCGGGCTTGGCCTCTCGATTGTGCGCCGGCTTGCGCAGCTCATGGGTGGCGACATCGTGGCGGAGAGCACGCCGGGGAAGGGTTCGAGCTTTTTCGTGCGGCTGGTGTTCGATACCGCGCCACGCGAAGCGTTGTTCGTCGCCGCGCAACGTTCCTCAACCGAGCACAAGTCGCTCACGCTCACGATGCCGCGCACCGGCCAGCGTCCCACCGTCCTCGTGGTCGACGATCATCCGGTAAATCAGGAAGTGCTGGTGCGTCAGCTCGAACTGCTCGGGATCGCGTCCGACACGGCCGTGGACGGTGTCGAGGCGCTCGAAAAACTCAACGCCCGGACTTATGCGGTGGTGCTTGCCGACATCCACATGCCGCGCATGGACGGATACGAGATGACGCGCCGGTTGCGCGAGATGGAAGGCACGCGTGCGGGTGAGCATGCGCGCACGCCGGTGGTGGCCGTAACGGCCAATGCGATGAAGGGCGAGGAGGAGCGCTGCCTCGGAGCCGGCATGGACGCCTATCTGGTGAAGCCGGTGAACATCGACTGGCTGCGTGCCACACTGGTGCGCTGGCTTTCCATTGATGAGGAGACCGATCACCCGAGCGGCAATGGCGAGGCCACCGGGGGCGCGATCGACCGCAGCGTGCTGCAGAGCTGGCTTGGCGACGACCGCGCGGCGATTGCCTCGCTGCTGGAGAAATTCCGCGACACCGCGATCGACGCCGAGCGCGAGATCACTGTTGCGTCGCGGCTCGGCGATCTCGCAGCCGTCGCGGCGGCGTCGCACAAGCTCAAGGGCGCGGCGCAGGCCGTCGGCGCGGCCGGCGTCGGCAGCGCCGCCGTGACGCTGGAGCAGGCCGGCCGCGCGGGCGACCGCGGGCGATGCCGTGACGGGCTCGGACCGCTCGCAGTCGAATTGCGCCGTGCGCTCGCCGAAATCGAGGACACGCTCGCGGCGCAATAAGCGGCACAAGTCAATTTCCCTTGCGGAAATCGTCAGTTAGGTGCATTATTGCGTTCGCGTCGGCTTGGGGTGGCGATCGGATGCGACTTCTCGTTATTTCGCTGTTGAGCCTGCCGTTGGCGGGCTGTATGGGCGTGACCTTGCCGTCGCAGCCGCTGCCTGACTGGGCGATGAGCCAGCAGCAGCGAACAACAGCAGGTGGAGCAGGAACCTTCCAAGCGGGTCCGGACCGTCAGGCGTGCCGTTCCGTCCCCGTCGCAGCGTGTGCCTGACCGTACAGCCAACGCGTCCTACACCGCCACGGGAAGCATCGTGACGGGAAGCGTCGCCCGGGACGACATCAAGCCGTTCAGCCCTGAATGGCATTCGCGCGAGAACGCCGCCGACGCGCGTCTGCGGCGCACGATGGACATCTGTCGCGGCTGCTAGCGCGAACCGCTGATCCGGAAATTTCAGGTCTGTCCAACCGGCTTGTGCCGGTCCACGCGGCGTTGTCCTATGGTCGCCTCGTAGGAGACCGCAATGGCGCAGCTTCTGTTCCGGAATTTCAAGTTGCTCGAGCCCGAAGCCGGTGAGCTTCAGGGTGGCTGTGAATTGCTTGTCGAGGGGGACACCGTCAGGGAAGCTTCCGACAAGCCGATCAAGGCGCAGGGCGCTGACGTGATCGACTGCGGCGGGCGCACGGTGATGCCCGGCCTGATCGACAGCCACGTCCACGTCACCCTGAGCGAAGTGAACATCCGCTTTCTCGAAGCCGTGCCGCTGACCTTGATGACGGCGCGCGCCGCGCGGCTGATGCTCGGCATGCTCAACCGCGGCTTCACCAGCGTGCGCGACACCGGCGGCGCCGACTGGGGCCTCAAGACCGCGGTCGAGCAGGCGCGATATTCCGGGCCCGCGCCTGTTCATCGCGGGCGCCGCGATCGGGCCGACCGGCGGGCACAGCGATCCGCGCCGGCGCACCGATTTCGGCGTGCGCTGCCATTGCTGCGACGCCATGCGCTTCGGCATGCGCCAGTCGGACGGCGTGCCGGAAGTGCTGAAATCCGTGCGCGAGCAGATGCGTCAGGGCGCCGACCACATCAAGATCATGATGTCGGGCGGCGTTGCGTCGCCCTACGATCCGCTCGACAGCCTGCAATTCTCGCCGGCCGAGGTCGCCGCCGCCGTGCAGGAGGCGACCGCCTTCGGCCGCTATGTCTGTGCGCACGCCTATACGCCCGAAGCGATGACGCGCGCCGCCAACGGCGGCGTGCGCGTCATCGAGCACGGCAACCTGATCGACGAGCAGACCGCCAAGCTGATGGCCGAGAAGGGCATGTTCATGGTCGCCAACCTCGTCGCCTACTACGCGATGCGCGAGCGCGCCGCCGAATACGGCATGACGTCCGACATGCTGGCGAAGAACGATCTCGTCATCGACGGCGGCTTGAAGTCGCTGGAAATCTGCAAGCGCGCGGGCGTGCCGGTCGGCTACGGCACCGATCTGCTGGGCGCGCTGCAGGTCGAGGAGAGCCGCGAATTCCTGCTGCGCTCCGAAGTGCTCTCGCCGATCGAGATCATCCGGCAGGCGACCACGATCGGCGCGCGAAGATCGTGCGGCAGGAGGGCAAGATCGGCACGCTGAAGGCCGGCGCCTATGCGGACCTCATCGTCATCGACGGCGACCCGCTGAAGAACCTCGGGCTGTTCCAGGAGCAGGGCAAGCATCTCAGCGCGATCATGAAGGGCGGCAAGTTCCACAAGAACAGATTGAACTGAGCATGACGGCGCTCGCGCAGGAGCGAACGATCGCCGCGCCGCGCGCGACGCTTCCCCATCGGCCGCTTCGCGCTCAATGGCGTGGCGGGCCTGACGCTCGGCTTCATCCTGCTGCCGCTCGTGCTGGTGACGTGGCTTGCCTTCTTCCGTCAGGAAATCCCGTCGTTTCCGCCTGACGGCTATTCGCTCGACTGGTTCGGCGCGGTGTTCAACAACAAGAGCTTCGTCAGCGGCTTCATCCTGAGCTTTCAGGTCGGCGTGACGGCAACGCTGATCGGGCTCGCGCTCGCGGTGCCGGCGAGCCTTGCAATCGCGCGGCGGAAATTCGCGGGGAGGGGCGCGATCAGCACGCTGTTGCTGATGCCGCTGATCGTGCCGGGCGTGGTGCTCGGCGCGTCGATCTACGTGTTCCAGATCGAGACCGAGATCGCGACCGGGCTGCCGCTGCTCGGTTCGACCGCCGGGCTGATCGCGGGCCACGTGCTGATCGTCATTCCGTGGGCCGCGCGGCTTGTCACGGCGAGCCTTGCGGGCTTCGATCCGACGATCGAGGAGGCGGCGAAGAATCTCGGCGCGACGCCGTGGACGACGTTCCGCCGCGTGACGCTCCCGGCGATCCGGCCCGGCATCGTCGCCGGCGCGCTGTTCGGGTTCGTCACTTCATTCGGCAATCTCGAAATGAGCTTGTTTCTCGTGGGTGCCGGGCGCACCACGCTGCCGATCGCGATCCTGCAATATCTCGAATGGAAGATCGATCCGACGGTCGCGGCCGTCTCGGTGATGCAGATCGCGCTGATCGGCGTCGCGATGATCGTGACCGACCGCTACGTGAAGATCTCGCAAGTGGTCTAGCGCATGATCCCGAAAATGGACACCGGTTTTCGGAGAAGATCATGCGTCAGAAAAGATACTGATGGCCAGACTGGAGCTCATCGATCTCTCGAAGCGCTACGGCGAACACGCAGCCGTCGCGGGCGTGACGCTCGATGTCGCGGACGGCGAATTTCTCGTGCTGCTTGGGCCGTCGGGCTGCGGCAAGACCACGACGTTGCGGATGATCGCGGGTCTGGTCGAGCCGGGTGGCGGCACGATCCGCATCGGCGGTTCGGACGTGACGTATCTCCCGCCGTGGCGGCGTAACACCGGCATGGTGTTCCAGAGCTATGCGCTGTTCCCGCACATGACGGTCGCCGAGAATGTCGCGTTCGGGCTTGAGATGCGCAAGCTCGCGCAAGGCGGAAGCCGAAGCGCGCGCGCGCGAAGTGTTGCGGATGGTGCGGCTGGACGGCTTTGCGGCGCGCCTGCCGCGGCAGCTGTCCGGCGGGCAGCAGCAGCGCGTCGCGCTGGCCCGCGCGCTTGCGGTCCGGCCCGATGTGCTTCTGCTCGACGAGCCGCTCTCCAATCTCGATGCCAAGCTGCGCGAGGAAGTGCGCATCGAGATCCGCGAACTCCAGCGTCAGCTCGGGCTCACCACCATCATGGTGACGCACGACCAGGAGGAGGCGCTCACGGTCGCGGACCGCCTCGTGGTGATGGCCGATGGCGAAATCCGCCAGATCGGCAATCAGCGCGATCTCTACGAGCGCCCGGCCGATCGTTTCGTCGCGAGCTTCGTCGGACGCAGCACTTTCCTCGACGGGCGCGTGACCGCGCCGGGCGAATTCGAGACCGCTGGCGGCCTGCATCTGAAATGCCGCGACGGTGCGGCGGGCGCGGCCGCGCTGCTGCTGCGCCCGGAGCGGTTGCATCTGGGCGGCGCAGCGGGGATGGACAATCGCCTGTCCGGCAGGGTGGAATTCGTCTCATATCTGGGCGCGGTACTGGAATTGCACGTGCGCCTGTCGCCCGCCGACCGCGTGGTGGTGCAACTGCCGAACCGGGGCGAGGCTGCGCCCGCCGTGGGCGAAGATGTCGAGATCGGCTGGCAGCGCGATGCCGGCATGGTGTTTGAACAGCGAACCTGACTGGAGGAGTGAACATGACCTGGAAACTCACGCGGCGCGGCGCCCTGAAGGGCCTCGGCGCCGCCGTTGCATTGCCTGCGCTTCATCACCGCGAGGCGCGTGCCGCCGGCCGCGTCGTGGTCGGCACGTGGGGTGGCGACTACGCACGCCTGCTCTCGAAGAACGTCGAAGACCCGATCCTCAAGCCGAAGGGCTTCGAGGTGGCGCAGGATCAGGCGGGCGACGCGCCGCGCCGCACCAAGGTTGTCGCCGAGAAACGTCTGCCGCGCGGCACCACCGACATTCAGGGCCTGTCCGCCGCGCAGATGTTCGAAATGAACGAGGCGGGTGTCTCCGAGACGATCGACTATGCCAAGCTGCCCAATGCGAAGAACCTCATCCCGTCGATGAAATATCCGTTCGGTGTCGGGCACATCTATTCGGGCAAGGTCGCGGTCTACAATCCGAAGCTCATTCCTGATGCGCCGAAGAGCTTCAAGGACGCGTTCGATCCCAAGCACGGCAACAAGATGGGGATCATCGACATCCAGTATCAGTACGTGATGGCGGCAGCGGCGCTCGCGGCCGGCGGCAAGATGAACGATTTCGAGCCCGGCAAGGCGCTGCTGCTCGAGGCGAAGAAAGCGGGCGTCCGCATCTATCCGACCAACGAGGCTTTCGCGCAGGCGCTGAAGAACGAGGAGATCGGCGTCGGCATCATGTGGAAGGCGCGCGTGATCCAGTGGCAGAACGCCGGCATCAGCGTGCAGTCCGCCGCGCCGAGCGAGGGCGTGCCGATGTATGTCTCGGGCTTCATGATCCCGAAGAACGCGCCGAACAAGGACGGCGCCTACGCCTACATGGACGCGATGCTGGAAAAGAGCGCGCAGGAAAACTTCGCGATCGACATGGGCTACAACCCGACCGTCACCAACGCGACGGTCGCGCCCGACCTGAAGCAGCGCATCGGCTTCACCAAGGAGGAAGAATCGCGCCTCGTCGATCTCGACTATGGCTATCTCGCCAAGAACGACGCCGCCCTGAAGGAGTGGTGGGACAAGGTCTTCAAGGCTTGACCACCGCTGGGCGGAGCAACGGACTGACTGCGGCGGGGCTGGTCGGCCCCGCGACGCTCTATGTCGGGATCGGGATCCTGGTGCCGCTGGCGATCCTGTTTCGCTACAGCCTGAATCAGTTCGTGCCCGGCAAGTTCATGGTCGATGCGCTGACCATCGAGAGCTACGTCAAGTTCTTCACCGACATCTACTACACCGGGGTTCTTGCGCGCACCGTGCGCGTCGCGCTGATCACCACGGCGGTCTGCCTGCTGATGGGCTTTCCGCTCGCCTACGTGCTGGCGCGCACGCAGGTGCGCTACAAGAACCTGCTGATCATGCTGGTGGTGCTGCCGCTGTTCGTCGGCAACGCGGTGCGCGCCGCCGGCTGGATGGTGGCGTTCGGCAACAAGGGGTTGATCAACGCGAGCCTGATGGGCGCCGGCGCGCTCTCGCAACCGCTCGAAATCATGTTCAGCGAGCCCGCGGTCATCATCGGCATCGCGGCGGTGAACCTGCCGTTCATGGTGCTCACGTTGCAGAGCGTGATCGAGGGAATTGATCGCTCGGTCGAGGAGGCGGCGTTCAATCTCGGCGCGACGCCAGTGCAGATGGCGCGGCGCGTGTTGTTTCCGCTTGCGATGCCGGGCGTGCTCGCCGGCACAATCCTCACGTTCATCCTGGCAATGAACGCCTATGCGACGCCGGTGCTGCTCGGCGGGCCGCGGTTCCAGATGATGGGGCCGCTCGTCTACAACCAGTTCATCCAGCAGAACAACTGGCCGTTCGGCGGCGCGATCGCGTTCATTCTGATGACGGCGACGCTGGTTCTCACGCTCGCGGCAAATCTGGTGGTGCAAGGACGGTATCGAGCGCGTGGCATCTAGCTGATGGAACTTGGGCAAAATGTCACAAAATGATAGCCAATCCGGTGTCTCCTAGCTTACCGTAACGGTAGGGTGGATCGCCACCGCAGGGAGCACGGGAATATGTCCAGAATTGCAGCTATATCGGGTGCGGTGGTCGCCGCTTGTCTCTTCGCGACGTCAGCCAACGCGCAGGCGACGCGCACGTGGGTTTCGGGAGTCGGCGACGACGCCAATCCGTGCAGCCGAACGGCGCCGTGCAAGACCTTCGCCGGCGCCATCTCGAAGACCGCTCCGGCCGGCGAAATCAACTGCCTCGATCCCGGTGGTTTCGGCGGCGTCACGATCACCAAGTCGATGTCCATCGTCTGCGATTACACCGAAGGAGGCATGCTGGTGGCTGGCGCCGGCGTCAATGGCATTGTCATCAATGCCGGCGTGAGCGACATCGTCATACTGAGTGGTCTCGATATTTTCGGAGCTGGTACCGCCCAAAATGGGATCCGCTTTATTGCGGGCGCTGCGTTGCACGTCAGGAACTCCAAGATTTACGGCTTCCGCGCCGCAAACGCTATTGGAATCAACTTCGCTCCGGGGGGCACGTCCGAACTCCATGTGAGCGACAGCTTCATCGCCGCCAATGGGACCAGCACGACCTCGGGCGGCGTTGTGGTCAATCCCACCGGCGTTGGTGCTGCGAGGGTGACACTCGCCCGGAACCAGATCGAAAATAATTCCGTCGGGGTCAGGTTCGCCGGTTCGGGGAGCACAGGCGGCATGCGCGCGCTCCTGAGGGACAATGTCATCAGCGGCAACTCGAATGAAGGTGTCATTGCCACGGCTTCCACCGCGGCAACCTTCGTCTCGCTCGAAAAGAACAGCGTGTTTGCCAACAATGTCGGCGTCCAGTCGGACGGCAACAACTCATTCATGCAGCTCAACGGAAATACCATTACGCTCAATCTGAGCACCGGAATGTCCGCCACAGCGAGCGGAACGCTGCAGTCCTATCTGAACAACTTCATCAACTTCAACTCGGGCGGCGATGGCGCGACCGCAGGTGCGAACCTCACGCCGAAGTAAACACCCGCGCTTGAGTGCGTGACGAACAGAGACGGCCGCGCTCGCGCGGCCGTTTTGTTTTTCGCCGTCGCCGCTGCCTAGGCCGCAGTCGAAGCAGGGTAATGCTCGAACAGGTGGCCGAGATCCTCGATCGCCTGCGGCCTGCCGAACAGATAGCCCTGCGCTTCGGTGCAGCCTTCGCTCCGCAGCTGCGCAAGCTGCTCGGGCGTCTCGACGCCCTCGGCGGTCGTCTTGATGCCCAGGCTCGTCCCGAGGCCCGTTACGGCGCGAACGATCGCGACGGAATCCGGCTTGTCGTGCAGGTCGCGGATGAACGATTGATCGATCTTGATCTTGTCGAACGGGAATTTCCGCAGATACCCAAGACTGGAATATCCGGTGCCGAAATCATCCATCGAGATGCGCACGCCGAGATCCCGTAGCTGATTGAGGGTCGCGACCGTCGCCTCGGTATCCTGCAGCAGGATGGTTTCGGTTACTTCAAGTTCGAGGCGCCGCGGCGAGAGTTCCGGATTCTCCCAGCGCTGCGACGACATCAAGCACGAGCGTGCCGTTCTTGAACTGATTGGGGGAGAGGTTGACGGCGATGCTGGGCTCGCCGGGCCAGCCCGCGGCGTCCTTGCAGGCCTGCTTCAGGACCCACGCGCCGATCGGACCGATCAACCCGATCTCTTCCGTGAGCGGAATGAAGTCGTTCGGCGCAACAAGGCCGCGTTGCGGATGCCGCCAGCGCAGAAGCGCCTCAAACCCGGTGAGTTCATTGCTCTCCAGGTTGATGATGGGCTGGTAGAACACCACGAATTCCTTCAGCGCCAGCGCCTTGCGCAAATCGAGCTCGAGCGCGCGGCGCGCCTGCATTCGGGCGTCCATCTCGGGCTCGAAGAAGCAATGGATCCCGCGTCCGTCTTCCTTGGCGCGATAGAGCGCTAGGTCGGCGTTCTTCATGAGCTGATCGGAGTCCGTCCCGTCATTGGGCGCGATGGCGATGCCGACGCTCGCGCCGATGACGATTTGATGCCCGTCGATCTCGTACGGCTCGCTCAGGGTCTTGATGATCCGCGCCGCGAGCGCGGTTGCGCCGACCGGCTGCTCCGCGCCCACCTGCACGACCGCGAATTCGTCGCCGCCGAGGCGGGCGATGACATCGCTTGGCCGCACGCAGGTGCGCAGGCGGCTGGCGACTTCCCGCAGCAACGCGTCGCCCACAGGATGTCCGAGCGTATCGTTGACCGACTTGAAGTAGTCGAGATCGATGCAGAGGATGCCCTGCGTTTGACCGCGCGCAACGCGGCTGAGCGCCTTGCTCAGCTCATCCCGGAACAGGACCCGGTTCGGCAGGTCCGTGAGTGCGTCGTGCTGCGCCAAGTATGCGATCTTCGCCTCAGCCTTGCGATGCTCGGTAATGTCTTCGTGGACCGCAATCGATCCGCCGTTCGGCAGCGGATGATGTGAAACCGCGATGGTATGGCCGTTCCGCATCTCCGTGACCGAATACCAGGGCTTGTGCTTCGCGATCGACGCAAGGCGTTCAGCGACAAAATACTCGTCATCGCGCGGCGAGGTGTTCGTACCGATCCGCTGCTCCAGGATCGTGCGCAGCGGCGTACCCGGAACCGTGAGCTCAGGACCGATGCCGTAGAGCTCGGCATAGCGATTGTTGCAGATGATGAGCTTCTGTTCGGCATCGAACATGCAGAGGCCGATGGGCATGTTGTTGATGGCGGCGTCGAGCCGCTCGAACTGGACGCGGATTTCGGCTTCGGACAGACTCGATCAGTTGCCGGCGGGCATCCGCCAACTCGCCGATCATGAGATTGAAGCCGCGCGAAAGTGTCCCGATCTCGTCTGCGCGCGCGGCGAGCGAGGGGTCGGCCAGGTGTGTGAGCGCGCCCTTCTGGCGAATGAGCGAGACATGCTCCGTCAGCTGCGACAACGGTTTGCTGATGCGATGCGCAAGCACAAGGCCGAGAACGAGGCTTGCCAGGACGACGAGGACAACACTTGCGAGAACCACGGAAAGAGCCTGCGAGATGCCGCTTGCCGTCTGTTCCTGCGCCGTCGCGTTGATCGTCTTTACTGCCGATTGCACATCGTCGAGCGTCTGGAAGTAACTGCGTTCGATTTCATCGAGCTTTTCTTTGCCGGCCTGCACGGTCAGCGTCGCCGACAAGGCGCCGCGGTTGGCTGCGAACAGACCTTCCGGCCCGAGGAGTTGTGTCCGAAGGGCTTCGGTGGCCTGGCGTATTTTCGTCATGTCGGCCCGGCCCTCAGCGTCGCGCAGCCGGCCCGCCAGCTTGGTCAGGATCAAATTGCCTGTTCTGAACACGTTCTGGGCGTCGCGCTCGATCGCATCGAAGTTGCCGGGCCCAACTTGTACCGAGTGCCATTTCGCCGTCTCTTCAAGGCGGACGCTGTCGCGCATCAGCTTGTAGACGCTCTGGATCACCGGATAGGTCTCGGTCAGCGTTGTCGATGCGAGGGCGCCGATCTCCGCCGCAGAGGAAGCGCCGGTCTGCACATCGACCTTGATCTGGTCTTCGGCCCTGGACATGTTCGCCTCGGCGCGAACGGAAGCCGCAAGAAGAAGGCGATCCAGCTCGGCGCGGGCTTCCTCGAATTCGCCCGTGCGCTCCTTCGTCAACCGGGTAGCGGATTGCTGGCGTTTGAAAGCCTCCATCGTGCTGCTCAGCGTGTCGGAGAATTCACGCTCCCTTTGCTCCGCAGCCGGAAGACCGATGTCGATGCCGGCGTCAGCGGCGAGCGAACGCAATGCGCTGAGATGTCCCTGGCTCTGCGCGTGGAGTTCGGCAAGGTCGCGCCGGACCTTTTCGTCGCTCTCGGTGCCGTTGATTGCCGCCAGAAACTGCGCGCGCATGCGCTGCGCATTTTCGGCGAGTTCGATGCTTTCCGTCTGAAGCGGCGATGTCACTTTCGAGAAGATCGCCACAATGCCCGCAATGCGATCGACGTAGAGGAGGCCGACGGCTCCGCAAACACCCGCCATCAGGGACGTCGCGAGAAACGCAAGAAGCATCTTCTGACGCAGCATGAGCGGTCTCGCCAAGGTCATCGGGTTTGGAGGGTACATGCGAACTCCACCGGCAGCGGCAGTCCGAAACGCAACGTCCGCTATCGGCCAAGCTCGGCCGAGCTGCCGGGATTGGCCGGTTTGAACACTTGAATGCGGTTGTTGGCGGTGTCCGCCACGTAGACCCAGCCGGACGCCTTGTCGACGATGATGCCGTGCAGGTTTCCGAACTGGCCCTTCTCGGCGCCCTTCGTGCCCCACATGGTCAGAAACTTTCCGGCCTTGTCGAAGACCTGAACCCGGTCGTTGCCGATCTCGGTCACGTAGACGTTGTCGTCCTTGTCGAACGCGATGCCGGCGGGCGATCTCAACTCGCCTGCTGCCGAACCGGCCTTGCCCCATGCGGCGAGCAGAGTGCCCTTTGCATCGAAGACCTGAATGCGGTTGTTCAGAAGGTCGGCGAGGTAGAGCTTGCCTTCGCTGCTGAACTTCGCGGACTCCGGTCCCTTCATTTGTCCGGGGTCGGAGCCGGGTCCGCCGAAATCGAAGACGAAGCGGCCGGACAGGTCGAAAACGCTGACGCGATGGTTGCCGGCCTCCGGAACGAACAGGTGGCCGTCACGGATATCCATGAACTCCGTCTTCATGGTCTGGCCCTTCTCGGAGCCATACTCGCTGAACGTCAAAATCCATTTGAAGGAGGGGTCGTACTTCTTGATGAAGCCGGTGCTGTAGTCCGCGACGAAGACGTTGCCGTTCGGATCGACGGCGATCCCTTCGGGTTTCTCCAGATTATGGTCGTCGTCACCCTTGCCGCCGAAACGGCCGAGGAATTTTCCCGACGTCTTGTCGAAAACCTGGACCCAGGCGTGAGACGCGTCGGTGGCGAGCAGATGTCCGTCGCGGCTGAACGCAAAGTCTTCGACGTATTTGAACTGGCCTTCGCCCAAGCCCTCCGACCCGATGGTCATCACGTGCTCGAACGCGAGTTGTCTCGCGGAAAGTGCGGCCGTGCTCACGAGCAGGAGCGACGTTGCGCAGACGAATTTGAAAAGCGATGTTCTGATATGCATGACCGCCCTGTAACTCGGGACCGACGTTTTCGTTGATCACGATGACGGGCGATGCAGAATGCTGCATTGAAAAGTTCTAGATCATTTTATCTTCTTACCGCATTCGGAAAGCACGACCCCGTTCGTGGTTTACAATTCAAGACCGATGGCCGGAATGAAACTCGTCACGGCTGTAGCGTGCTACCAATCGGTCTTTGAAGTTGCCGCGATCTTGAATCTGGCGGACGGAGCGTTGGGGCCGGGGTTCGGTCGCTGTGATTTTGGAGCGATTGGTCGGAGCGCCGAGATTTGAACTCGGGACCCCCAGTCCCCCAGACTGGTGCGCTAACCGGGCTGCGCTACGCTCCGCCGGGGCGAGAACTACGCCGCCCCGTGCGCGGGTGCAAGGGTCCCGGACCGGTGCGTCGCAGCCGCCGGAACGCGGCCGCGCCGCATGTAGGGCCGCGACGCCGCCATCAGGCCCCATATCACGCCGAGCATCAGGAACCAGTGGCGCCAGTGGTCGCTGTCGATCAGCACGCTCTCGGCCGCGGTGCCGAGGAAGGCGCAATAAATCGCGAGATAGATGCTTCGCCACGGCGTCTCGACGAACACATAACGCAGGCCGAGCAGCAGCGTCGTCAGCACAAGCGCGACGTAGATCGCGCCCGAGAGCCAGCCACCCGACAGGAACGCGTTGAGGTAGGTGTTGTGCGGGTCCTCGGGGAAGATCTTGTGGAACTGGAGCGGACCGATGCCGAATGGCCGGTCGAGCGCAATCTGTGCGCCGAGCAGGTGGCGGCCGAAGCGGCCGAGATGGCCGACGTCATAGGATTGCTCGAGCGAGGCGCGCTCCTTGAACAAGTCCGCAACGCGCTCCAGCGACAGCAGTGCGGCGATCACGAGCGCCAGCACGGCGATGCCCGCAATCGCGATCAGCACGATGCGCATGCGCTCATTGGCGGAGCGGGTGGTGACGAAGGTGAAGAACATCAGCAGCGCGGCGGTGAACGCGAACTGGCCCCAGGCGGCGCGCGAGAAGGTGAGCATCAGCCCGATGGTGATGAGTGCGAGCAGGAATGAGGCACGCATCGCGCTGCCGATCCGATCGCTCAGCACGCGCTGGAGAACGAGCATGGCGGGCAGGATGAGGAACGCGCCGAGCACGTTCGGATCGTTGAACGCGGCGCGGGCGCGGTCATAAAGCAGGAACGTGTCGGAGAGCGGTCCGAGCAGGCGGAAGTAGGCAAGGATCGCGAGGACCGAAGACAGCGCCGCCGCCATCACGGTGCCACGCATCAGAAGCGAGAGCCTCTCGGCCGTGTTGGTGCCGAGCATTGCGGCAAAGAAGATCGCGGTGGCCGAGAGATACCACGAGACCATGACCCAGATCAGCGGCTTCGACTGATCGCTCACCTGTATGACGGCGAGCGAGAACCCGATGTTGTAGGCGAGCAGCAGCGCGATGAGCGGAAACAACGCCGGGCGCAGCGCAAGGCCGGTCAGCGCGAACACGATGATGGTCAGGAGCGAGGTTATCTCGTACGGGCTCGGCTCCATGAACACGATGGCGCCGGCAACGCCGGTCAGCCACAGCAGCGCGCCGCGCAACCGCTCGGCAGAACGGGAGACCCGCGGCGCGTGTACCGCAATTTCGTTGGCGTAGACGGCGGCCGTCATCAGTAGGCGTTTTCGGTCTTGGCGAGCGCGAACGGCGTCATGGCCAGGATGTAGAGATCGAACAGCACCGACCAATTCTCGATGTAATAGAGGTCATGCTCGACGCGGCGCTGGATCTTCTCGTCGTTATCGGTCTCGCCGCGCCAGCCGTTAATCTGCGCCCAGCCGGTGATACCGGGCTTGACGCGATGGCGGGCGAAATAGCCGTCGACCGCCTCGTCATAGAGCCGGTCGACCGCCTTGGCGTGAACCGCATGCGGGCGCGGGCCGACGAGCGAGAGGTTGCCCTTGAACACGACGTTGAGGAACTGTGGCAGTTCATCGAGCGAGGTCTTGCGGATGAAGCGCCCGACGCGCGTGACGCGTGTGTCGCCCTTGGTGACGAGCTTCGCGGCAGTCGCGTCCGTCGCTTCGACGTACATCGACCGGAACTTGAACACCTCGATCAGCTCATTGTTGAAGCCGTAGCGTTTCTGCTTGAACAGAACGGGCCCGCGGCTGTCGAGCTTGATTGCGATCGCGACGATCGCCATCAAGGGCAAGGCGGCGAGTAGCGCGAGGCTGCCGACCACCTTGTCGAACAGCCATTTCATCACGACGTCCCAGTCTGCGATCGGACGGTCGGCGACGTCGAGCACCGGCACGGCGCCGATGTAGGAATAGGAGCGCGGGCGGAATTGCAGCTTGTTGGTATGTGCCGAGAGACGGATGTCGACCGGCAGCACCCAGAGCTTCTTGAGCATCTGGAGGATGCGGCTTTCGGCCGAGATCGGCAGCGAGAAGATCACCAGATCGACGCGCGTACGGCGCGCGAATTCCACAAGGTCATCTACGGTGCCGAGCTTGTGCAATCCCGCGCATGTCGTCGGCGCGCGGTCGTCACCGCGGTCGTCGAATACGCCGACAAGGCGCACGTCGGAGTCACTCTGGCGTTCAAGCGCGGTCACGAGAGTTTCGCCAGGGTCGCCGCCGCCAACCACGACGGTGCGGCGGTCAAGGCGGCCTTCGCGAGTCCAACTGCGCACGACGCCGTAGGCGAAGAGGCGCGCGGCGTAGAGCACGAACAGCCCAATGCCGAAGTAACTGGTCAGCCAGAGGCGCGAATACATGCCGCCGAGCTGCGCAAAGAAGACGATCGCGACGATCACGAGAAATACGATCGACCATGCGACGGTGAGCCGTGCGCACTGGCTCACGGGATTGCGGAAGGCCTGCACGTGGTAGATGTCGGCGGCCTGGAAGGCGAGCATCGCAAGCGCCGCGACGCCAAACGCCGTGCCGACGTAGTACCAGTCGAATTCGCCGTAGGCCGGATAGACGTAACCGAAATAAAGCACGAGTCCGACCAGCGCGATCATCGCGAACTCGGTGAAGCGCACGAAGCCGGCGACCACGATGGGGGAGAATGCGGGCGCGATCGGCTGTGCGGCAGCGAGTTGCGCGAGCGGGGAGAGCGAAGCTCCCTTAGGACGGACGCCCGGGACCGCGACGGCGCCCGCGCTGGACGCGGCGTGCGCCATGTTGCCGGCTTCGAGATTCATCATCTGTTACGCACCCACGACCATGCGCGACCGCTTTCGCGGCCTTGCCGTTATGGGGTAGCCGAAAAGTTTCAAGAAAGGCTTAGGCGTTTGTTCAATTTGATTGCGAGCGGAACTGCGCCAGTGCCTCGCCGTAGGCGGCCAGAACCTGCTCGGCCATCGTGTCGGCGGAGAACTCGGCCTGAACGCGAGCGCGGAGTGTTAACGCTTCGTTGCGCAGTGCGGCGGGGTCGGCGAGCGCTTCGCCGATCGCCCGCGCCAGGGCGGTCGCGTCTCCGGGCGGAACGAGCCGGTGCGATCGTGGTCCGAAGATTTCCGGGATGCCGCCGACATTGGTGGTGATCAGCGGCACGGCGGCGGCCGCGGACTCGAGCACGATATAGGGCAGGGATTCCGCACGCGAGGGCGCGACCATGATCTTGCCGAGCGCGAAGGCCTGGCGGGCCGGCATGGGATCATGGAAACGGGTTGAAGAAGAAAGCCCAAGCCGTTCGGCCTGCGCGTGAAATTGCGCCGCGTCGGGGCCAGCCCCGACGATGGTGGCGCTCACCGGCCGGCCTTCACGGCCAAGCGCCGCCAGCGCATCGAGCAGCACGTCCACGCCCTTGAGATGACGCAACTCACCGATGAAGACCACTTCGGTTGCGTCCGCGTTCGGCGTGATCTCGGTGAACTCGTCGGCCGTCACGCCGTTGTGCACGACGCGGACGAGGGCCTGCGGCGCACCGACTTTGGTGGTGAAGACGTCGCGGCCGTAGCGGCTTTCGAACAGGAACAGTTCGGTACGCCGCATCAGTACCTGTTCGAGCGTGAGGTACAGCATGCCGACCGGCGAGCCGCGCCCATAATGAAGACTGCCGCCGTGCGGGGTGTAAGACGCGAATTGCGCGCGCCGCCGCACAGCCGTGCGTAAGCCCCGCCCTTGGCGCCGTGGCCGTGCAGCACATCCGCACTCGCTTCGGCTGCGCGCCGCGCGACGTGACGCTGCGCCGAAATATCGCTCGCGCCGATGTGGCGGCTCATCGGTACGCGGGTGAGCCCGAGGGCCAACGCGCCGGAGAGCGATGCAAAGGCCGCATCAGCACGCGCGCCGCCAGTGGTGGAGTCCGCCACGATGCCGACCTGATGGCCGCGCGCTGCCTGCGCGCGCGCAAGATCGATCACGTGGCGGAACAGACCGCCGACCGGAGACCGCAGGACGTGGAGGATCTTGAGGGGACGAATCCCCATATCGCCTAGAACCAGCGTTCGGCGATATGAACCGTGTCGCCCGGACGGACCGGATAACTTGGCGATACGACGCGGCGCTCGGTGAGCCCGTCAACCGGCCGGCTGACCTCGATCTTGTACTTGAAGGCGCGCGGCGTGTAGCCGCCCGCGATCGCGACCGCGGTCTCGGCCGTCATGTTCGGTACATAGGGATACTGGCCGGGTAGGGTGACTTCGCCGAGGATGAAGAACGGCCGATAAGCCTCGACCTCGACCGCAACGTGCGGCTCGCGCACGTAACCGTTGCGCAGTTTGGCGACTACGGACTTCTGCAGTCCGGCCGTGGTCATGCCGCGCGCGCGCACCGCGCCGATCAGCGGCATGGTGATATTGCCGGCAGCGTCCACCGAATAAGAGGCGCTCAGGCCCTCCTGGCCGAACACCACGACGCGGAGCTTGTCGCCCGAGCCGAGCCCATAGGCGGTGTCTTCCGGCTCCATCGCGACGACTTGCGGGATCATCGGCGGCGGTGCGAGCGGCCGCGCGGCGACGGGCTGTGAGGCGATCGGCTGCGCTGCGACTGGCTGAGCGACCATTGCCGGAGCCTCGGCCGCCTGCGCCGCGGGATAGTCCACGCCCGGCTGCCAACTCGCGCTTTGCTGGATCAGGGGTGGGGCATTGCGGGCGAACGGCCCGGGGCCGCCCGACTGCATGCATCCGGCAAGCGTAAGAGCGGCAATGAGAGGCAGAATGAAGCGGCTGGCCCGCATGATCGAATCCGCGCCTTGAGGAACGTCTACGCGGCCGATTAACGCTTTACATGGTTAACAAACCCTCACTTTCCGTTGTCTCCCGGCCACAATTAACGCGACAGCAACCTTAATGCTTTCTGATGCCGGGCAGGGAAAGCCCTGTCGCGTACACTGGGAGTTGGCGATGAGCGAAGGTCGCGTTGCAGCCATGAACGATACCGCACGGGACGGTGAGCTCGATCTGCGCGCGGTCGGACGCGCGCTGGTCCGCAAGAAGTGGTGGGTGTTCGGTCCCGCGCTGGCGGTCGCCGCGTTGACGTTCGTCGGCGTCAATCTGATCACGCCGAAATACAAGTCCGAAGCGCGCATCCTGATCGAGGGGCGCGAGAACGTCTTCCTGCGGCCGGAGGCCGAGAAGGCCGGCGATCGCGACCGTACGGTGGACCAGGAGGCTGTCACCAGCCAGGTGCAGCTCGCGCTCTCGCGCGATCTCGCCCGCCAGGTCATCAAGCAGCTGAAGCTCGGGGAGCTTCCCGAATTCGATTCGACGCTGCGCGGCGTTTCGCTGATTCGCTATTCGCTCGGATTCCTTGGTCTTGCCAAGGACCCGCTGACGATGACGCCCGAGGAGCGGGTGCTCGAAGCCTATTATGAGCGGCTGGCCGTTTTCCCGGTCGACAAGTCGCGCGTCATCTCGATCGAATTCCAGTCGGCCGATCCCGAGTTGGCGGCGCGCGTCGCGAACACCGTCGCGGACAATTATCTCTCCTTCCAGCAGACCGCGCGGCAGGAGCAGACCCGCGCGGCGGGACGCTGGCTTGCCGGCGAGATCGATGTGCTGCGTAAGAAGGTGGGCGACGCGGAAGCGAAAGTCGAGGAATTCCGCGGCAAGACGAACCTGTTCGTCGGCACCAACGGCACGACATTGTCGAGCCAGACGCTCGGCGAAACCAATCGCGATCTCGCGGCCGCGCGCTCGCAGAAAGCCGATATGGAATTGAAGGCGCGCTACATTCGCGACATGCTCAAGCGCGGCGGCGTCATCGAATCCTCTGAAATGGTAAACTCGGATCTGATCCGTCGGCTCAATGAGCAGCGTGTGACGCTGCGCGCGCAGCTTGCCGAGCAGTATTCCACGTTGCTCGACAATCACCCGCGCATCAAGGAACTGAAGGCGCAGATCAACGATCTCGAACGCCAGATCCGCGACGAAGCCGCGAAGCTTGCGCGCTCGATGGAGAATGATGCCCGCATGGCGGGCGCCCGCGTCGATGGGCTTAGCGCCGGTCTCGACCAGCTCAAGCAGCTGGCCACCTCGACCAATGGTCAGGACGTTGAACTGCGTGCGCTCGAGCGCGAGGCGAAATCGCAGCGCGATCTGCTCGAATCCTACCTCGCCAAATATCGCGAGGCGACCGCGCGCGACAGTCTCGGTTCGGCCTCCGGCGACACGCGCATCATCTCCAAGGCGATCGTCTCGAATACGCCGTTCTTCCCGAAGAAGATGCCGATCGTGCTGATCGCAACGCTCGCGATGCTGTTCATCTCGGCGGGCTTCATCACCACCGGCGAACTGCTGGCCGGCAACGTCTATCGTGCGGA
The DNA here is from genome assembly GCA_963828625.1 of uncultured Alphaproteobacteria bacterium. Lineage (GTDB taxonomy): Bacteria > Pseudomonadota > Alphaproteobacteria > Rhizobiales > Xanthobacteraceae > PALSA-894. The sequence goes on from CAWHEX010000003.1 coordinate 55,122, forward strand.
TGCCGTCGCGCCCGAGTCCGTCGTTGTCGAGCCGGTGGCGGTTGCCGCCGAACCGATGGCTGACGTTGTGACGGTCGAATCCGAAACTCCAACCGTCGCGGCGCCTCCCGCGAAACGGCGCTGGTTCCCGTCGTTCGGCCGGGCAAAACCCGTGGCGGAAGCGCCGGTCATGGTAGAGCCCACGATGGCCGAACCCGTTCCGGCGCCGGAAGCCACATCGGCCGCCGTGAGCATCGACGATATCGCGCAGGTGATGCGTGAATCCGGCGACTCGGCCAAGCGGATCGCCGTGGTCGGCGCGGCGGACGGCGTCGGTGCCACCACGACAGCCGTCGCGCTTGCGCGCTCTCTCGCGCAGGAGGGGCGGGTCGTGCTGATCGATCTGTCGCTCGACCGGCCGAAGCTTGCCGAGTTGACGACCGATCCGCGCGCGCCCGGCATCTCCGATCTCGTGCACGGCGCGGCTTCGTTCGGCCAGATCATCACCCGCGACCTCGACTCGCGCGTTCAGGTGATCGGGGCAGGGCGCACGGAATCCGATGTGGTCGACGTCCTCATGTCCGAGCGGCTGGTGATCGCCGTCGACGCGCTGGCGCGGACTTACGATCATGTCATCATCGATGCCGGTCTGGTGCCGCAGGCGCTGGCCGATCGCGTCGCCCGGCTTGCGCCCTGCGCATTGCTGGTGACGGGTGAACCGGCGGCGGAGAAATCCGATGCGATCCGCGACGATCTCGCGCATGCGGGATTTGCCGACATCGCGGTATTTGCCGGTGTCGCGCCGGAGGACGATGCGGAGACGAGACAAGTCGTCGCTGCCTGAGACGGCGCACGGAGCAGCGTCTTGGCTGACTTGAAACGGGTCGTACTGCGGACCGGTATGGAGGCGCTCTACTTCTCGGGCGCCTACCAGTTTCTGCGGCCGCTGCTCGGCGGCGTCGGCGCGATCCTGACGCTGCATCATGTCCGGCCGCCGCGGCCCGACGCCTTCCAGCCCAACCGGCTGCTCGAAGTCTCGCCCGAATTCCTCGACGACGTGCTCCGCGACCTGCGGCACGCGCGGGTCGATCTCGTCACCCTCGACGAGATGCACCGGCGGCTGGTCGAGCGCGACTTCCGCCGCCGCTTCATCTGCCTCACGTTCGACGACGGCTATCGCGACAATCTGCGTTATGCGTTGCCGATCCTCAAAGCGCACGACGCGCCGTTCGCGCTCTATATCCCGACCAGCTTTCCGGATCGCCAGGGCGAACTGTGGTGGCTCATCCTCGAAGCGGTCATCGCGCGTCACACCCGCATTGCGCTTCGGATGGACGGTCAGGATCGCCGCTACGACTGCGACGGCACGGACGCCAAGTACGAGCTTTACGAGCACATCTACTGGTGGCTGCGCTCGCTCGACACCGAAGAGGAACTGCGCGCCGTGGTGCGCGACCTTGCGGGGCGTTACGGCGTCGATGACGCAGCACTGTGCAAGGACCTGTGCATGACCTGGGAGGAGATCGGCGAGATCGCCGCCGATCCGCTCGCAACCATCGGTGCGCACACGGTCAACCACGTGATGTTGCAGAAGGTGGGCGACGATGCTGTCCGCAGGGAAATGCAACAAAGCGCGAGCGTGATCGAAACCACGCTCGGCAAGCGGCCCACTCATTTCAGCTATCCGGTCGGCGACCGCACCTCGGCAGGGCCGCGCGAATTCCGTATCGCTGCTGAGCTTGGGCTTCAAGACCGCGGTGACCACGCGTCCGGGCGTGCTCTTCCCGGAGCACTCGGCGTACCTGACCGCGCTGCCGCGGATTTCGCTCAACGGCGAATACCAGCAGCGGCGTTACGCCAAGGTTCTGGTATCCGGCACCGCCACCGCGCTGTGGAACAAATTTCGCCGGGTGGATGCCGCTTAGCGCCGGTCGGGCCGCACCATCCACGAGACGAGCGGCATCGCTGGCAGAACCCAGCCGAGCCCCGCCACCACATAGAACAGCGCTGCGACCCATGCGTTCGCCGAACGCAGCGCGAACTGTGCGAACGCCATCGCGAGCAGCGCCCACACCGTGACGAGCACGAGCAGCGCGATGGTTCCAACGAACTTGCGCGTGCGAATCGTCATGACCTTCTTCTCGTGCGCGTGCGCCGCTTGACCGCTTGCCGCCGGTCTATATGGTCCGCGCCGGTTTCCGGCAACATGCGAATGAGCACGCTTCAACCCGCCGAGCATCGTCACCGCGCCATCCGGCTTTGGCTCTACGCCGTCGCGGTGCTGATCTTCGCGATGGTGCTGGTCGGCGGCGCGACGCGGCTGACCGAATCCGGCCTCTCGATCGTCGAGTGGAAGCCGGTGACGGGTGCGCTGCCTCCGATGAGCGAAACCGCATGGCAGGCGGAATTCGACAAGTACAAGACCATTCCGCAGTTCCAGCATCTCAACAGCGCCATGACGCTGCATGAGTTCAAGACGATCTTCTGGTGGGAGTGGACGCACCGGCTGATGGGCCGGCTGATCGGTGCGGCGTTCCTGCTGCCGTTTCTCTGGTTTCTCGCGAAGGGCTGGATCGGGCAGGGGTTGCGCTGGCGGCTGTGGGCGATCTTCGGGCTCGGCGCACTGCAAGGCGCGGTCGGCTGGTGGATGGTCGCCTCGGGTCTCGCGGATCGCGTCGAGGTCTCGCAGTATCGGCTGGCGACCCACCTCATCCTGGCGGTTTTCATTTTCGCCGCGATCCTGTGGACGGCGGCGCGGCTTGGCGGGCGGGCGGCGATCGAAGCGCCGTCGCGCATTCGCAAGACCGCGCTGGCATTGCTCGCGCTCGCGCTGGTGCAGATCTATCTCGGCGCGCTGGTCGCAGGACTGCGCGCCGGGCTGATCTACAACACATGGCCGCTGATCGACGGCGGTCTCATTCCCGATGCGGCGCGGCTCTTCCACGACACGCCGCTGTGGCGGAATTTCTTCGAGAACACGCTGACGGTGCAGTTCACGCACCGCATGGTCGCGTATGCCTTGTGGCTGGCCGCGCTGCTGCATGCGATCGATGTGTTGCGGGCGCTGCGCCGCGGACCAGCGGTCACTCATGCGCTGACGCTGGCCGGACTCGTTACGATTCAGGCCGGGCTCGGTATCCTGACGCTGCTGCAACAGGTGCCGATCGGTCTCGCGCTCGCGCATCAGGCCGGCGCAGTGCTCGTGCTGGCGCTCGCAACGATCCATGCACAGGCATTGAGCGTACGGCGCGCCGAGCAGCCGCTCGGCGCTCCTGTCGAGGCCTGATTACGCCGCCGCGAGTGCCTGCTCGAGGTCCGCGATGATGTCGGCCGGAATCTTCCAGCCCGATCGACAGCCGCACCACGTCCGGCCCGGCGCCGGCCTGCACCTTCTGCGCGTCGGAGAGCTGGCGGTGCGTGGTCGAAGCCGGATGGATGATGAGCGAGCGCGTGTCGCCGATGTTGGCGAGGTGCGAGAACAGCTTCACGTTCGACACGAGCTTGACGCCCGCCTCGTAGCCGCCCTTGAGCCCGATGGTGAACACCGCGCCTGCGCCCTTCGGCACGTATTTCTTCGCCAGCGAATGATACTTGTCGCTCGGCAGGCCGGGATAGCTGACCCACGCGATGCTTTTCTGGGTCGAAAGCCATGTCGCGACGGTCTGCGCATTGTCGCAGTGGCGCTGCATGCGCAGCGAGAGCGTCTCGATGCCGGTGAGGATCAGGAAGGCGTTGAACGGCGAGAGCGCCGGGCCGATGTCGCGCAGGCCGAGCACGCGGCAGGCGATCGCGAACGCGAAGTTGCCGAACGTCTCGTGCAGCACGATGCCGTTATATTCCGGCCGCGGGTCGGACAGCATCGGGTAGCGGCCCTCGCGCGACCAGTTGAACGTGCCGCCGTCGACGATCATGCCGCCGATCGAATTGCCGTGGCCGCCGAGGAATTTGGTGAGCGAGTGCACCACGATGTCGGCGCCGTGCTCGATCGGCTTGCACAGGTAGGGCGTCGCCAGCGTGTTGTCGACGATCAGCGGCACGCCGGCCTTGCGCGCGATGTTGGCGACCGCCTCGATGTCGGTGATGACGCCGCCGGGATTGGCGATCGACTCGATGAAGATCGCCTTGGTCTTCGCCGTGACGGCGCGCTCGAAGGTCGAGATGTCGTCCGGGTCGGCCCACACGACGTTCCAGCCGAAGCTCTTGAAGGCGTGATTGAACTGGTTGATCGAGCCGCCATAGAGCTTCTTCGAGGCGACGAACTCCTCGCCCGGCATCATCAGCGCCTGCATCACCAGCACCTGCGCGGCGTGGCCGGAAGCGACCGCAAGCCCCGCGGTGCCGCCTTCAAGCGCGGCGACGCGCTCCTCCAGCACCGCGTTGGTCGGGTTGCCGATGCGCGTATAGATGTTGCCGAACGCCTGAAGGCCGAACAGCGAGGCCGCGTGATCGACGTCGTCGAACACGAACGAGGTCGTCTGGTAGATCGGCGTTGCGCGCGCGCCCGTGGTCGGGTCCGGCTGCGCGCCGGCATGAATGGCAAGCGTATTGAAGCCCGGCGTGCGTTCGGTCATGGGCGTCCTCGCGAGGTGGGTCCGTTCCGGTTTATCGGAGCGGGCAGGCGGGTCAAGCGGACTGACCGATTGGGGATGATCCGTCTGGCGAAAGCATGACGGCGGAAACGCTGTGCTCCGCGCGGTCGCTCAGCCGCTGTTTTTGTCTTCGGTCACGGTGCGTGCCACCACGCCGCCGCCGAGCGTCGGGCTGTTGAGCGACATGCGCTGCACGCCCTTGCCGAAAAGCTGCGCGCGCTTCGAGGTGAGCGTGCGCGAGTTGACGCCGATCCAGCCGATTTCCGAGGAGAGGCGGCCGTACTCGATCTTCGGGCAGCGGTTCATCACGACCTTCATGCCGTTCGCTTCCGCCAGCGCCGCGGCCTCGTCGTTGCGCACGGTGAGCTGCATCCAGATCACACGCGGCTTCGGATTGAGGGTGAGCGCTTCCTGCACGATCGGCAGCGCGTATTTCGACGCACGAAAGATATCGACCATGTCGATCGGCTCGGGGACTTCGGACAGACTCGAATAGATCTTGCGGCCGAGCAATTCCTTGCCGCCGAGGCCCGGATTGATCGGGATCATGTTGTAGCCGCGTTCGGAGAGGTACTTGAACGCGAAATAGCTCGGGCGGTTGTCCTTCGCGGACGCGCCGACCATCGCGATGGTCTTCACGGTGTTGAGGATGCCGCGGATATAGCTGTCGTCGTAGTCGTCGTGGTTCATGATGCCGAGCCGGTTACGGCATCATATGGCGCTCACGCGGGCCGAGGTCCAGCCCGCGCGGCGTCCGACGAAAGGCGGGGTAGGGGCCTTAGCGCATCAGGATGTTGAGCGGCTTGCCGGTGCGCTGCGCATTGGTCGCGGTCTTCACCGGCTTCATCGAAACGTTGCGGCTGGTGGTCGCGCGGACCGGGGCGGTTGCTGCGGCGCGGGCGCCGCATAAGCGGTCGCGGTCGTTGCCGGCGCGTACTTGTCCATCACCATCTGGCAGGCTTGGCTCAACTGGCTCTTGTTCTGCACCATGCAGGCGGTCGTGCGGGCGCGGTCCGGGATCGTCGCCGAACAGACGCGGAACGCGTCGTTCATGCAGGCCTGTTGGTCTTCGGAGGATTGCGCGAGCGCTGCGGTGGAGAGCACGGTCAGCGCGGCTGCGAGAATAACGCGGTTCATGATTGTCCCCTTTTCCCGTGGGGATCGGTGTCTGCCCGTCTGGCTCCGCCCGGAGCCGAAACAAGCGTCATCGTGTCCCCTTCGCAGGGTTAGACGCGGAAGGGGCCAAAAGGTTCAATCGGCCCGGGCCAGGGTTAACAAACCGTGGGATTTGGCCTCTAGGCCGGCGGGGACCCGGCCGCCTGCCGGCATTCGGCCAGCGCCGCCGTGAGGCGGGCATTCTCGGCCTGGAGCGCCGCGACCCGCTCCTGCACGACACCCATCATCTGCTCCAGTTCGGCCTCCGAGAGCCGCGCCGTGATGTGCTGCGAGCAGTTCACGTCCCAAGCCTCGATGGTGAACAGGATCACCCGCTCGGGACGCGCCTTGTAGCCGTGGTCGAACAGCTTTTCGACCAGCGCGTCGTCATTCTCCACGACGCGTGCGCGGCCCCACAGCTTGATGCGCTGGCGGCGCGAGAAATCGATCAGGAAGAGATACGCGCGATCGTTCTCGGACAGGTTTCCGAGCGTGATGTATTGCCGGTTGCCGCGATAGTCGGCAAAGCCGAGCGTGCGCTCGTCGACGACCTTGATGAAGCCCTTCGGCCCGCCGCGATGCTGGATATAGGGCGCACCGTCGGCGGACGCGGTGCCGAGAAACGCCGTGTCCTGTTCGGCGATGAAGGCGGCAAGCTCCGGCGTGACGCGGTCGGGAAATCCCGCCTCGATCTTCTTCTCGTAGGCGCGGGCCGAGCCGCGTTCGGCCTGCGCGCGCCGCGCGGCCGGTGTGAAGACGATGTCGCTGTTGCTCATGGCATGCCCCTGTCGCGCTGAATTTAGGGGCGGCGCGTTCAAGCGCCACGCAAGAATGCGTGAGGTTACTTCTGTCCTCGATCACCTTTCGGCACTTCTCCGCGATCTTGTCCTTGTTTTCTTCAAGGCAGCTCAGGAGCACGCCCGGGTCTTCGCCCTTGCCCTTGCAGAACTTCACGACGTCGGGACGGCACGCGGCGCGCTGTTGCGGCGTGCCTTGCGCGAAGGCCGAGGCAAGCGGGACCGAAACCAAAACGGCAATCAGGCTCAAGCGACGAAACATCCGGCATCCTTGGTATTAAGGGGTGCGGCCTAGACAGCCGCCAAAAGTGTCATGATCGTGACGCGGTTCGCGGCCCTGGATCAACGATCTTCCCAGTTGGGGGTTCGCTTCTCGATGAAGGCGCCGATCCCTTCCTCGGCATCGCGCGCCAGCATGTTCTCCACCATCACATCCGCGGTGTAGCGGTACGCGTCCGCGAGACTCATTTCGAGTTGACGATAGAACGCCTCCTTGCCGATTTTCACCGTCAACGCCGACTTCGAGGCGATTTGCCGCGCCAGCGCCAATGCTGCGTCGCGTTCGGTGCCGGGCGCGACCACGCGGTTGACGAGACCGATGCGCTGCGCGTCCTCCGCCGAAATCAGGTCGCCGGTGAGCAGCATTTCCATCGCGTGCTTGCGCGGCACGTTGCGCGAGAGCGCCACCATCGGGGTCGAACAGAACAGCCCGATGTTGACGCCGGGCGTTGCGAACTTCGCCGCGCTCGACGCGACCGCGAGATCGCAGCTCGCGACAAGCTGGCAGCCGGCCGCGCTTGCGGGGCCCTGCACGCACGCGATCACCGGCTTCGGCAGATGCACGACCGCCTGCATCATCGTGGCGCAGGCATCCATCAGCTGCTTGAAATAGGCGCGCCCGCGATCGGCATCGCTGCGTCGCGCCGTCATCTCCTTCATGTCGTGGCCGGCGGAGAACGCCGGGCCGTTCGCGGCGAGCACGACAACGCGCACGCTCTTGTCCGCGGCGATCGCCGCGAGGCTTTCGGTCAGCGCCGCGATCAGCCCTTCCGACAGGCTGTTGCGCGCCTGCGGGCGATTGAGCGTCAGGACCGCGATGTTGTCCGCGTCCTCGCGCAACAGCACGGGAGCGGTTCGGACCGGTGCGTTCATGGCGGGAAACTAGACCGCTGCGCAGGCTCAGGCAAAGCGTGGGGCAAGGATTGATCGCGCGCCGCTTTCCGGCTTATCCGTGGGCGGTCACGGAGAAGCATCATGGATGCGGGAGCGGGGAGGCGGCCGGGCGTCCTGTCGGCCGCGCAGGTCGGCGAATTGCTGGCGCGCGAGTTCTCGCAGATGGCCGGCGGGGACTCGCCGAATGTCATCGAGGAGGCCTGGCATGGCGGCTGCCGCGTCCGCCGCAAGTTTCGCGACAGCTCGCTGCGGCCCGGCGGCACGATTTCGGGCCCGACCATGATGGGGCTTACCGACTTCTCGATGTATGTCGCGATCCTCGCGTCGGTCGGCCCGGTGCCGCTCGCGGTCACGACGAGCCTGAACATCAACTTCCTGCGCAAGCCTGAGCAGCGCGACCTGATCGCCGAAGTGCGGCTGATCAAGCTCGGGAAAAGGCTCGCGGTTGGGGAGGTCGAGATCTACAGCGACGGCGAGGACGAGATGGTGGCGCACGCCACCGCCACCTATTCGATACCCCCGCCCGAGGGTCGGAAATGATGGTTATATAATACCTATCTTGCAAGCATTTGATCTGTATGTATTTTTATTCGTCCAATCGCGTTGACCGGTTCGGGTGCGGCGTGTAGAACGCGCCCTCGCGAGTTTTGGCTCGCTTTCCCGTTCACGGACAACGCCATGAGCACGTATTCGGCCAAGGCCGCCGACATCGAGAAAAAGTGGGTGCTGATCGACGCCAACGGACTGATCGTCGGCCGCCTCGCCACGATCGTCGCGCTGCGCCTGCGCGGCAAGCACAAGCCCACCTACACGCCCCACGTCGATGACGGCGACAACGTCGTCATCGTGAACGCCGAAAAGATCGTGCTGACCGGGCGCAAGCGCGAGAACAAGGTCTATCACCATCACACCGGCTACATCGGCGGCATGAAGGAGCGGACCGCGAAATACATCCTGGAAAGCCGCTTCCCGGAGCGCGTGGTCGAGAAAGCCGTGCTGCGGATGCTCCCGCGCGGGCCGCTCGGCCGCAAGCAGTTCGGTAATCTGCGCGTCTACAAGGGCCCGGATCATCCGCACGAGGCGCAGCAGCCCGCAGAAGCTCGATATCGCCGCCATGAACCGCAAGAACGCGAGGGCCTGACAATGGCCGAGACCATGCAATCGCTCGACCAGCTCGGGACGCTCAAGCCGGCTACGCCCGACGCTCCGAGGTACGTTCAGAAGATCGACAAGCAGGGCCGCGCCTATGCGACCGGCAAGCGCAAGAACGCGGTCGCGCGCGTCTGGATCAAGCCGGGCTCCGGCAAGATCGTCATCAATACGCGCGTGATCGAGACCTACTTCGCGCGTCCGGTGCTGCGCATGCTGATCCAGCAGCCGATCGTCGCCACCAACCGCGCCGGGCAGTACGACGTGACCTGCACGGTTTCGGGTGGCGGGCTCTCGGGGCAGGCGGGTGCGGTGCGCCACGGCATCTCGAAGGCGCTCACCTATTTCGAGCCCGACCTGCGCGGCGCCTTGAAGCGCGGCGGCTTCCTGACGCGCGACAGCCGCGTGGTCGAGCGCAAGAAGTACGGCAGGGCAAAGGCCCGCCGCTCGTTCCAGTTCTCCAAGCGCTGATCGCGCTGCATTCGAAAACTGCGAAGGGCGCGCTGCGGCGCGCCCTTTTGCTTTTCACGAGTCGTTAACGTCCGTGGCCGCCGGCGCGCGGAAAGGGGCCGTTTACCGGCCCGGCGTACCATCGCGGTATGTCGCATGCGCGCAGCATCGCCGCTCTGGAAGCCGATCTCGTCGCGCTGCGTGCCGCCGCCGAGCGCGCCGGCACTTCGCTTGCCTGCCTGTTCTCTTCATCGGACGAGTTCGAAGCGGAAATCGTGCGCGTGCGGCGCGAGCAGGGCGCTTTCCGGACGCATCAGCGTTCGCGGCATCCGCTGCGCTGGGCGGCCGCGATCGTATTTCTCGCATTTGTCTTCATGATGGTCTGAACCGGCCGCTTGACCTGGTCCAAATGAAAAGGGCGCCCGCAGGCGCCCTTTTGCTTTTGCGGATGATCCGCGCGCTTACTTGATGTTGGTGTTCAGCGTCATGTCGAACGAGAGCTTCGCGATGAAGGTCGCGTCGCACCACTTCGACGATCCGGTCGCAACACCGCTTGGGTCGCTCGTCAGCAGGAAGCACTGATTCCGCGACAGGTTGGTGTCGTGATAGCGGAAGTCGAGCGTGAAGACCTTGTAGGTGAAGCCAAAGCCGGCGTTCCAGTAGGTGTAGTCCGGCAGGTCGAACGGGACGCCGAATGCGGTGAAGTTGCCGATCCAGTAGTGAGCGGCTTCACCCGACACGTAGGCGCCGACGTCGGTCGGGAACCATTGGGTCGGCAGCGTGGCCTTCACGAGGCCGCCGGCGTAGGTCGCTTTCGCGCCCGAGCCGAGCCAGTTCGGCGTGTAGTAGACGTACGGATTGAGCGTCAGCCAGTCGACCGGCGTCCAGGTCAGCTTGCCGTAGATTTCCCACATGTCGGTGTTGGCCGGCGTGAACGGGCCGAAACCGAAGGGGGTCGGGCTGACGGTGACGAGGAGCGGATCGGCGAAGAACAGCTGCGTCTCGTTCGGATACCAGTAGTACATCGCGCCGAAGTCGAAGACGAACTTGTCGACGGTGATGCGGACACCGCCGTAGACGTCGAACTCGCCGGCCGGCGCGGTCGCGAGCTTCGTGCTCCAGCCCCAGAGGCCAGCATAGAGTTCGACCGCCGGGGAGATCTTGCAGCGCGGCTCGACGTAGGCCCAAACGCCGGGGCCTCTGTCGGTCTGCGAGATGCCGCGGAAGTTATAGTCGCTCTGGATGCCGCCGCCGAAGGCCACGTCGCACGGCGGTGCTGGTGGCTCGGCCTTCTTCGGCGCCTTCGTGACGATGTCGGCTGCGAGCGCCGAAGCGCTGATCAGTGCGGCCGAGACCAAGGAAATTGCGATGGTGGTTTTGGTTGTCATGTCTTCCCCCGCACCCGCGGTTTTAGTGTCCCCGAAAACGCTGCGGCCGATACACAACCGCCGGCACCGGAAACGGCGCCAAATCACCGTGACGCAATACTGCGGCGCGACCCCTTAAAGTGCCGAGCACAAAGAATTCGCAGTTGCTGCCTGATTGGGCGAAAGCCCTTGTTTTTCAAATGAATTGGCCGCTGTGTGACACGGATGCAACAGGTTCCAAAGAGGGCTGACGTAGCGAAATCCAGACTGCCGCCGGCGGTTGAGTGATTCGGTTAATCCACGTTTACCAGCGTGCCGAAAAGCGATGCGGCGCGGACCGGAATCCGCGCCGCAGATAGCTTGGTCAGACGAGAGAGATCAGGCCGCGGCCGACACTTTCGCGCTGGTCGGCACCTCCGAGATCGTCTTCAGGACCTGCGAGGCGATCTGGTAGGGGTCGCCCATCGAGTTCGGGCGGCGGTCTTCCAGGTAGCCCTTGTAGCCGTTGTTGACGAAGGAGTGCGGCACGCGGATCGAGGCACCGCGGTCAGCGATGCCGTAGCTGAACTTGTTCCACGGCGCGGTCTCGTGCTTGCCGGTCAGGCGCTTGTCGTTGTCCGGGCCGTAGACGGCGATGTGATCCATCAGGTTCGTCTCGAAGGCCTTCATCATGGCCTCGAAGTAGTCCTTGCCGCCGACCGTGCGCATGTACTCGGTCGAGAAGTTGCAGTGCATGCCCGAGCCGTTCCAGTCGGTGTCGCCGAGCGGCTTGCAGTGGAATTCGATGTCGATGCCGTAGCTCTCGGTGAGACGCAGCATCAGGTAGCGGGCCATCCACATCTCGTCAGCGGCCTTTTTGGAGCCCTTGCCGAAGATCTGGAATTCCCACTGGCCCTTCGCCACCTCGGCGTTGATGCCTTCGTGGTTGATGCCGGCCGCGAGACAGAGTTCGAGATGCTCCTCGACGATCTTGCGCGCGACGTCGCCGACGTTGGAGTAGCCGACGCCGGTGTAGTAGGGGCCCTGCGGCGCCGGATAGCCGGATGACGGAAAGCCGAGCGGGCGTCCGTCCTTGTAGAAGAAATATTCCTGCTCGAAGCCGAACCATGCGCCTGCATCGTCGAGGATGGTCGCGCGCTTGTTGGTCGCGTGCGGCGTCTTGCCGTCCGGCATCATGACTTCGCACATGACGAGGACGCCGTTCTTGCGCGCGCTGTCGGGATAGACCGCGACCGGCTTGAGCACGCAATCCGAGGAGTGCCCTTCCGCCTGCATGGTCGAGGAGCCGTCGAAGCCCCACAGCGGAAGCTGTTCGAGCGTCGGGAATGCGTCGAATTCCTTGATCTGGGTCTTGCCGCGCAGGTTCGGCGTCGGCGCGTATCCGTCGAGCCAGATGTACTCGAGCTTATATTTTGTCATTCGTGTCTCTCATGAGCTGATGAAGCGGCGTTTGAGCGAAGCCTGCGTTGCCTGACACCCGACCGCGCATGTCGCGGTCAACAGTCGAAGAATTTCCAGCGTTTCGTGTGCCTATCGATTCGACATGCGCATCGATGCGGCAAATGCAGTGCAGCAACGGGAGGCCGCTACGCAGCAATGCTATCCAAAGAAGCAAAAACCGGGATGCTGATATTGTAGTCATATGATGGTTTTTCATGAGGCACGCTGAGCAAAGCAGAAGCATCGGCGTTATATTCACGCCAACACACTGACTCGCGCGCACGCGCCCCAGGAGACGAAAATGACGACGAGCACCCAAGGAAGATCGGCGACGATCTACCAGTTTCCCGCGCGGGGCCGCTTCGCGGCGAACGTTGCGCTCAATGAATTCACCGAAGCCGAACGCCTTCCGAAGGTCGTGTACGGCAGCGGCTGGTATCACGACGAAGCGATCGAGGAAGCGCAGCGCGCCCGCAAGCAGGCGCCGGTCGTCTGATCTGTTTTAGCGGTGCCGGACGAAGAACGGGCGCCCCTTTTGGGGCGCCCGTTTGCGTTTGCATCGCGCGCGCGATGCTGTCGGGAGAAATTACCCCGAGTAGTACATGACGTATTCGACCGGATGCGGCGTGTGCTCGAAGCGAATGACCTCGGTCATCTTCAGCTCGATATAGCTGTCGATGAAGTCGTCATCGAACACGCCGCCGTTCTTGAGGAAGTCGCGATCCTTGTCGAGGTTCACGAGCGCTTCGCGCAGCGAGCCGCAAACCGTCGGGATCTTCTTGAGCTCCTTCGGCGGCAGATCGTAGAGGTCCTTGTCCATCGCGGGACCCGGATCCATCTTGTTCTTGATGCCGTCGAGGCCGGCCATCAGCATCGCGGCGAAGCCGAGATACGGATTGGCGAGCGGATCGGGGAAGCGAACCTCAACGCGCTTGGCTTTCGGATTGCTGGTGTAAGGGATGCGGCACGAGGCTGAGCGGTTGCGCGCCGAATAGGCGAGCAGCACCGGCGCCTCGAAGCCCGGGACCAGGCGTTTGTAGGAGTTGGTCGACGGATTGGTGAAGGCGTTGATCGCCTTGGCGTGCTTGATGATGCCGCCGATGTAGTGGAGGCAGGTCTCGGACAGGTCAGCGTACTTGTTGCCGGCGAACACCGGCTTGCCGCCCTTCCAGATCGACTGGTGGCAGTGCATGCCCGAGCCATTGTCGCCGTAGACCGGCTTCGGCATGAACGTGGCAGTCTTGCCGTAGATCTGCGCGACCTGGTGGATGCAATATTTATAGACCTGCAGATGATCGGCCATCGTCACCATCGGGCCGAACTTGAGACCGAGTTCGTGCTGGGCCGAGGCCACCTCGTGGTGATGCTTCTCGACCTTCGCGCCCATCTTGGCCATCGCGGCGAGCATTTCGCCGCGCATGTCCTGCGCCGAGTCCTGCGGCGGCACCGGGAAATAACCGAGCTTGGTGCCGATGCGGTGACCGAGGTTTCCGCCTTCGTATTGCGTGTCGTAGTTGGTCGGCAGTTCGATCGAGTTGACCTTGAAGCCGGTGTTGTACTGGTCGGCCTTGAAGCGCACGTCATCGAACACGAAGAACTCGGCCTCGGGGCCGAAGAACACCTGATCGCCGACGCCGGAGGCCTTCACCATCGCCTCGGCCTTCTTCGCGATGCCGCGCGGATCGCGGTTGTAGGGCTCGCCGGTCGTCGGCTCGAGAATGTCGCAGGTGATCACCAGCGTCGTCTCGGCGAAGAACGGATCGATGCAGGCGGTTGCGGGATCCGGCATCAGGCACATGTCGGACTCGTTGATCGCCTTCCAGCCGGCGATCGAGGAGCCGTCGAACATCGTGCCTTCCGAGAACATCTCCTCGTCGACCATGCCCTTGTCGAACGTGACGTGCTGCCACTTGCCGCGCGGATCGGTGAAACGGAGATCGACGTACTTGACGTCGTTGTCCTTCATCATTTTCAGGACTTCTTTAGCGGTCGCCATAAGCGCTTCCCTTGCTGATACGATGTGTGCCGGAGGAGGACCCGCTTGGCCTAGATCGCGTCAATGCCGGACTCTCCGGTCCTGATGCGGATCGCTTCCTCGATGTTCGAGACGAAAATCTTGCCGTCCCCGATCCGGCCGGTCTGCGCAGCACGGCGGATCGCATCCACGGCTTTCTCGACCATGTCGTCGCCGAGGACAACTTCGATCTTCACCTTGGGGAGGAAATCCACGACGTACTCGGCGCCGCGATAAAGCTCGGTGTGGCCCTTCTGACGGCCGAAGCCCTTGGCCTCGGTCACGGTGATACCCTGCAGGCCGACTTCCTGCAGCGCCTCCTTCACCTCATCCAGCTTGAATGGCTTGATGATCGCTTCGAGCTTCTTCATCGCGTTTGTTTGCCTCCCGGGCTCGAACGCGCCAATGCCGCAGCCGCGCCAACGTTAGCAGGGTCCGTGCCAAGCGCACGGTTGGCGCGCAAATGCTTGATCTGCAAGCGGTTCGGGACATCCTAGGGCACGGGCGCGCTCCGGCATTTCTAGGAGCTGTCCAAATTATAGGCAATCTGATTATTTCGTAGTCAGCGCCGTTGTGCGCTGTTTTCCTTTCGTTTTTCCGCGCCGGTTTCGGGCCGGCTCGGGTAGCGTTGTCGTTGCGATGATCGAACTGCTGACACCCGACCAGATGGCCGAATGCGACCGGCTGACGATTGCCGGCGGCGTTGCCGGCATGGCGCTGATGGAGAAGGCCGGGCGCGCGGTCGCCGACGCTGTTGCACGCTGTCCGCTTGGCACGCGGGTGGTCGTCGTGGCTGGGCCCGGCAACAATGGCGGCGACGGCTTCGTTGCGGCACACGTGCTCGCGGAGCGCGGCTATCCGGTGCGCCTCCTGCTGCTGGGCAACGTGTCTGCCCTGAAGGGCGACGCCGCGCAGGCCGCCAAGCTCTGGAAGGGACCGGTCGAGGCGGCCATGCCCGAAGCTGTGAAAGGCGCGGGCATCATCGTGGATGCGCTGTTCGGTGCCGGGCTCAATCGCACGATCGAAGGCCCGGCGCGCGCATTGATCGAAGCGATGAACGCGAGTGATGCGCCGATCGTCGCGGTCGATCTGCCGAGTGGCATCAACGGTGCGAGCGGTGCCGTGATGGGCGTTGCGGTGAAGGCGCGCGAGAGCGTCACGTTCTTCCGCCGCAAGCCGGGACACATACTGCTGCCGGGCCGGCTTCATGCCGGAAAGGTTCGCGTTGCCGACATCGGCATTCCGGACAGCGTTCTGCAGCGCGCCGGCATGAACACCTTCGTCAACGATCCTGCGCTGTGGGGCCGCGCGTTTCCGATCCCGCGCGCGGATGGTCACAAATATTCGCGCGGCCATGCGGTCGCGGTTTCGGGCGATGTTTCTTTCACCGGCGCTGCGCGGCTCGCGGCGCGCGGGGCGTTGCGGGCAGGGGCGGGGCTCGTCACGCTCGCAAGCCCGCGCGCAGCGCTCGCCGTCAACGCGGCCGCGAGCCTCGCCGTGATGGTGCGGCCGGTCGACGGCGCTGACGAGTTACGAAATCTTCTCACCGACCACCGGCTGAACGCCGTGGTGCTAGGGCCGGGGCTTGGCGTTGGGGCGAACACGCGCGCCCTCGTGCTTGCAGCGCTCGATGGCGAGCGTGCCGTGGTGCTCGATGCCGACGCGCTGACGAGCTTTGCGGATAATCAGGCGGCGCTGTTCGCCGCAATCGCGGCACAACCAGGCAGGCCGGCGGTGCTGACACCGCACCAAGGCGAGTTTTCAAGGTTGTTCAAGAATGCCGCGCAAGTGGTTGGCGATGAATCGAAACTCGATTCCGCGCGCGCGGCCGCAAGGGCGTCGGGCGCCGTCGTGCTGCTCAAGGGGCCCGACACCGTTGTTGCCGCTCCAGACGGCCACGCGGCAATCAGCGAGAACGCGCCGCCGTGGCTTGCGACAGCGGGATCGGGCGACGTGCTGGCTGGCATGATCGCGGGATTGCTGGCGCAGCACATGCCGGCATTCGAGGCGGCGTGCGCGGGTGCCTGGCTTCACGGTGAGGCTGGCAACGAGGCGGGGGCGGGGCTGATTTCGGAGGACCTGACCGAGGCGCTGCCCGCGGTCTATCGCCGCCTGTTCGCGCGGTCAGGTGACCTCGAACCACGCAAGTGAGCGCGCATCGCTTCCGACCGCGCGTGTGTCGAGCAGCCACTTGCCGGGGTTGTCCGCCACGAATGCGACGCGCGTGACCTGCTGTGGCATGCACGGGATGGTGTCGAGCCAGAACGGTTTCCAGCCGTCGTCCATCGCATCGAGCAGCCGCACGTGGTGGCCGTGGATGTGCACGACGCGCGGAATGTCGGTGCGGTTCGCGAGCGCGAGCATCACGGTGCGGCCGCGCGCAACGGCAAGCAACGGCGTCGCCGGCAATTCGGCCGCCGCCGCGTCGAGGCGAATCTCCGCGCGCAGGCTGCCGCGAAAATCCATCCGTTGCGGAAGCGGGTTCGGCGGCAGCGGCTTCACTTCGATGCGAGGCGCGGCGCGTGCTGCCGCCTTCTCATAGACCAGACGCGCGAGCGGCACATCCGTGCCTTCGTCCTGCACGACGATCGGCGCGACGGCGTTTGGCGCCAGCACGGCATCGACGAACAGGTCGGCGCGATTGCCCGGGGCGAGCGTGATGCGGCTCGCGCGCGACAGGAAGGGCTCGGCCGGCTGGCCGTCGATCGCCACGACATGCATTGGATGGCCATCGATGCGTAGCGCGACGAAGCGCTGCGCGACATTGACCAGCCGCAGCCGGATGCGGTCGTTCGCGGCGACCGGAATATCGAGTCCCGCCAAACCGTTTGCGGTGAATTTTGAATCCACCGCATCAAGGATCAGCGCGACATCGCGATCGACGTCGACCGGCTGCGTTTCGTCGACGATCAGGAGGCCGTGAAGGGCGCGGCTCTGGGCGATTGGCGCCGGCGGGCGAAACCAGAATGTCCCGGCGTCAGGCGGCGTGAAGCGGTAGTCGAAGCTAGCGCCCGGCGCGATCGCCTTCTGCGTCAGCGAAGTGCCGTCCATCGCGTTCGGCACACGCACACCGTGCCAGTGGATCGCGGTGGCGCCAGGCAACTCGTTGACCAGACGGACCTTCAGTTCCTCGCCGCGCCGGATGCGCAGCACCGGACCCGGAGCCGCGCCGTCATAGCCACCCTCGCGGGCGCGGATCACCCGGAACCCCGTCTGCCCAAAAGCGGCGGGGACACAGGCCGCGGCCGCGAGGCCGCAGCCAAGCACGTGTCGGCGGGTGAAAATCGGCTGCATCGCGGCGTACCTAGCCCGGCAGGCGGGCCTGCCGCATCCCCATTTTGTTGATGCGCAGGCGGATCAGCGTGTTATAAGCCGCGCCGCCCGGGGTACCCCGGCACGAGGCCCCTGGCGGGCGTGGCGGAACTGGCAGACGCACTGGATTTAGGTTCCAGCGCCGCAAGGCTTGTGGGTTCAAATCCCTCCGCCCGCACCAACGCGGCGCTTCGGCCGCAAGCCCGCATTACGGACAACGCGAACAACGAGCACTTTCGACCATGCAGGTGACGGAAACACTCTCGGACGGCTTGAAGCGCGAATTCCGCGTGGTTGTCCCCGCAAACGATCTCGATTCCAAGGTCAACACCCGCCTCGATCAGCTCAAGGACGAGGTGCGCATCAACGGCTTCCGTCCCGGCAAGGTGCCGGTCGGGCACCTCAAGCGCCTCTATGGCCGCTCGGTCATGGCCGAAACGATCGAGGCGGCGGTGCGCGACGCCAACGCCAAGATCGTGGCAGACAACAATCTGCGCCTCGCGATGGAGCCGCAGGTCACGCTGCCGACCGGGGAAGCAGCCATCAACGCCGTGGTCGAGGGCAAGGCCGATCTCGATTACTCGGTCGCGATGGAAGTCCTGCCCAAGATCGAACTGGCGGATTTCAAGGACGTGAAGGTCGAACGTCTCGTCACCGAAGTGGCCGACGCCGAGATCGACGAAGCGATCGCGCGCATCGTGGAGCAGAATCGCCCGTTCCTGCCGCGCGAAGAGGGCGCTGCCGCGGAGTCAGGCGACAAGGTCACGGTCGGCTTCACCGGCTCGATCGACGGCGCGCCGTTCGAGGGCGGGACGGGCGAGGATATCGGCGTCGTGATCGGCTCGAACACGTTCATTCCGGGATTCGAGGAGCAGCTCGTCGGCATGAAGGCGGGCGAGTTGCGCACCGTCAAATCGTCGTTCCCGCCGAACTATCTCAACGCCGCTCTCGCCGGCAAGGAAGCCTCGTTCGAGGTGACGGCGAAGTCGATCGACAGGCCCGGCGAGGTCGCGGTCGATGAGGAGTTCGCCAAGCAGCTCGGCATGGAGTCGCTCGCAAAGCTGCGCGACGCCGTGAAGAGCCGCATCGCGCAGGAGCATGCGGGCGCGAGCCGCACCAAGCTCAAGCGCCAGCTTCTCGATGCGCTGGACGATCGCCACAAGTTCGACCTGCCGCCGACGCTGGTCGATCAGGAATTCCAGAACGTCTGGCAGACCGTCGAGGGTGACCTGAAGCAGCAGGGCCGCACCTTCGCGGACGAAGGCACCACCGAGGAGGAGGCGAAGGCGGAATACCGCAAGATCGCCGAACGCCGCGTGCGCCTCGGGCTCGTGATCGCCGAGATCGGCGACAAGAACCAGATCAAGGTGACCGACGAGGAAGTGCAGCGCGCGGTCGTCGAGCGCGCGCGCCAGTTTCCGGGTCAGGAGCAGCAGGTCTGGGAATACTACCGCAACAATCCGCAGGCGATCGCGAGCCTGCGCGCGCCGATCTACGAGGAGAAGGTCGTCGACTTCCTGCTCGAGCTCATCAAGGTGACCGAGAAGAAGGTTGCGCGGGAAGAGCTCTACAAGGAAGACGAAGACGAGAAGGCCGGGGAAAAGGCCGCGGGCTGACCCGGGCAGGGGGCCTGCAGTATCCCGACGAATCGTGGAATAAGCGGGTACCGGAGCGCCGTGGGGGCGCACCCTTCTCTTGTGGCGCGTCCATCACTAGATGACAGCCTGGCTGGCGGGCAGAACGCGACCCAGCCACGAACAGCACAGGTCTGAGCAATGCGCGATCCCGTTGCGACTTACATGAATCTCGTTCCCATGGTGGTCGAGCAGACCAACCGCGGCGAGCGCGCGTACGACATCTTCTCGCGCCTCCTGAAGGAGCGCATCGTTTTCATCACCGGCGGTATCGACGACGGCGTCGCGACGCTGGTGGTCGCGCAGCTTCTGTTTCTCGAAGCCGAGAATCCGAAGAAGGAAATCTCGATGTACATCAACTCGCCGGGCGGCGTGGTGACGTCGGGCATGGCGATCTACGACACCATGCAGTTCATCCGGCCGGCGGTCGCGACGCTCTGCATCGGTCAGGCGGCCTCGATGGGTTCGCTGCTGCTCGCGGCGGGTGCGAAGGATCAACGTTTCGCGCTTCCGAATGCGCGCATCATGGTGCACCAGCCCTCAGGCGGCTTCCAGGGTCAGGCGACCGACATCATGCTGCACGCGCAGGAAATCCTGAACCTGAAGAAGCGGCTGAACGAAATCTACGTGCATCACACCGGGCAGCCGCTGAAGAAGATCGAGGATGCGCTGGAGCGCGACACCTTCCTCACCGCGGAGGGCGCGAAGGACTTCGGGATCATCGACAAAGTGATCGAGAAGCGCCCCGAGGAACTTCCCGGCCCGACCACGAAAACCTAAGTATCCATACGGATAGCCCAAATCCGGTGCGGGAGGCGCCCTTTCGGCGCCTCAATCCCCGTGGTAACTCGCGTGTTGCAGACCGGGAACACGTCGAAGTCGCTAGAACGGCAGGCGAATTTATCGTTAATGGATTCTTGATTGTCCGGCCTTTAGCATGCTTCGCTAGTATCGAACGAGGAAATGTCCGATCGTTCGAAAGGGGATGTTAGTTCCGGGACTGGTATGACAAGTTGGTAGTCGCCTGTACGGACGGGCGAAGACGGAGACGGGAATGAGCAAGGTCGGCGGTGGCGATTTAAAGAATACGCTCTACTGCTCGTTTTGCGGCAAGAGCCAGCACGAGGTGCGCAAGCTCATCGCCGGGCCGACGGTCTTCATCTGTGATGAGTGCGTCGAACTGTGCATGGACATCATCCGTGAGGAGAACAAGTCCTCGCTGGTGAAGTCGCGCGACGGCATCCCGACCCCGAAGGAAATCCGCAAGGTTCTCGACGACTACGTGATCGGCCAGGATCACGCCAAGAAGGTGCTCTCGGTCGCGGTCCACAATCACTACAAGCGGCTCAATCACCAGACCAAGCACAACGACGTCGAGCTTGCGAAGTCGAACATCCTGCTGATCGGCCCGACCGGTTCGGGCAAGACGCTGCTCGCGCAGACGCTCGCGCGCATTCTCGATGTGCCGTTCACGATGGCGGACGCGACGACGCTGACCGAAGCCGGCTACGTCGGCGAGGACGTCGAGAACATCATCCTCAAGCTCCTGCAGAGCGCCGACTACAACGTCGAGCGCGCGCAGCGCGGCATCGTCTACATCGACGAGATCGACAAGATTTCGCGCAAGTCCGACAACCCCTCGATCACGCGCGACGTGTCGGGCGAGGGCGTGCAGCAGGCGCTGCTCAAGATCATGGAAGGCACGGTCGCCTCCGTGCCGCCGCAGGGCGGCCGCAAGCATCCGCAGCAGGAATTCCTGCAGGTGGACACAACGAACATACTGTTCGTGTGCGGCGGCGCCTTCTCCGGCCTCGACAAAATTATCTCCGCGCGCGGCAAGTCGACCTCGATCGGCTTCGGCGCGAAAGTCGTGGCGCCTGAGGATCGCAAGCAGGGCGAAATCTTCCGCGAGGTCGAGCCGGAGGATCTGCTCCGCTACGGCCTGATCCCGGAGTTCGTCGGACGCCTTCCGGTCGTTGCCACGCTCGAAGATCTCGACGAGCCGGCGCTGAAGAAAATCCTCACCGAGCCGAAGAACGCCTTGGTAAAGCAGTACCAGCGGCTTTTCGAGATGGAGTTGATCGATCTGACGCTCGCCGAGGAAGCGCTTGGCGCGATCTCGCGCAAGGCGATCGACCGCAAGACCGGTGCGCGCGGACTGCGCTCGATCATGGAGGGCATCCTGCTCGACACCATGTTCGATCTGCCGAGCCTCGAAGGCGTCGAAGAGGTCGTGATCTCGAAAGAGGTCGTCGAGGGAACCGCGCGGCCGCTTTATATCTACGCGGACCGCTCGGACCGGACGGACGCCTCGGCGTCCGCCTGACGGGTTGCGAGCCGCCGGGCAGGACCCCGAAAAACGGCTCCGAATCGTGCCGGAGCGGCCACATCAGCCGCGAATTTTTACCAGTTTCAGGCGTTTACTTGACACATCTTGGTGCCGCGCCCACCTATTGGGCGTTACGGATCTCGTTTTGATTCCGGCTCGGGCGTCCTTCTTCCGTCGCGCGTCAGGGACAGCGCGCAACATCCGCCCTCCCGTTGCCTGGATCATCCTCGGCACTTCATTGCGGCTGCACATTTGTGGGTCGCGACGAAGGGGCACAACAATAAGGATCAGACCATGACCACCTCCAAGCCACGGCCAGCCCCTGCACCCGGCGAGACGCGGGCCTATCCGGTCCTGCCGCTGCGCGACATCGTGGTCTTCCCGCACATGATCGTTCCGCTCTTCGTCGGGCGCGAGAAGTCGATCAAGGCGCTCGAAGAGGTGATGAAGAGCGACACCTTCATCCTGCTCGCGACGCAGAAGAATGCATCCGACGACGATCCCGCCACCGGCGCGATCTTCCAGATCGGCACGCTCGCGAGTGTGCTGCAACTGCTCAAGCTGCCCGACGGCACTGTGAAGGTGCTGGTCGAAGGCGCTGAGCGCGCGAAGATCCTGCAATACAACGAACGCGCCGAATACTACGAGGCGAACGCTGTCGTGCTCGCCGACGAGCTTGGCGACAAGGTCGAGGCGGAAGCGCTCGCGCGCTCGGTCGTCACCGAGTTCGAAGGCTATGTGAAGCTGAACAAGAAGGTTTCGCCGGAAGTCATTGGCGTGGTCCAGCAGATCGAGGACTACGGCAAGCTCGGCGACACAGTCGCTTCGCATCTCGCCGTGAAGATTCCCGACAAGCAGACGATCCTGGAAACGACGTCCGTTCCGGAACGGCTGGAGAAGGTGCTCGGTCTGATGGAGAGCGAGATCTCCGTGCTCCAGGTCGAGAAGCGCATTCGTACGCGCGTGAAGCGTCAGATGGAGAAGACGCAGCGCGAGTACTACCTCAATGAGCAGATGAAGGCGATCCAGAAGGAGCTCGGCGACGAGGAAGGTCGCGACGAGCTCGCGGAGCTTGAGGACAAGATCAAGAAGACCAAGCTCTCGAAGGAAGCGCGAGAGAAGGCGACGCATGAGCTCAAGAAGCTGCGGCAGATGTCTCCGATGTCGGCCGAGGCGACGGTCGTGCGCAACTATCTCGACTGGCTGCTCTCGATCCCATGGAACAAGAAGTCGAAGGTCAAGAAGGACCTGCCGCAGGCACAGAGCATCCTCGACAACGACCACTACGGCCTCGAGAAGGTCAAGGACCGCATCGTCGAGTATCTCGCGGTGCAGAACCGCGCCAACAAGCTGACCGGCCCGATCCTGTGCCTCGTCGGCCCGCCCGGCGTCGGCAAGACCTCGCTCGGCAAGTCGATCGCGAAAGCGACCGGCCGCGAGTTCGTGCGCGTGTCGCTCGGCGGCGTGCGCGACGAGGCGGAGATCCGCGGCCACCGGCGCACCTACATCGGCTCGATGCCCGGCAAGGTCATCCAGTCGATGCGCAAGGCCAAGACCTCGAATCCGCTGTTCCTGCTCGACGAGGTCGACAAGATGGGCGCCGACTTCCGCGGCGATCCGTCCTCGGCGCTGCTTGAGGTGTTGGACCCCGAACAGAACAGCACGTTCAGCGACCATTACCTGGAGGTCGACTACGATCTGTCCAACGTGATGTTCATCACGACGGCGAACACGCTCAATATCCCGCCGCCCTTGATGGACCGCATGGAGATCATCCGCATCGCGGGCTACACCGAGAACGAGAAGGTGGAGATCGCGCGCAAGCACCTGATCCCCAACTCCGTCACCAAGCACGGACTCGATTCGAAGGAATGGGCGATCGACGATGATGGCCTGAAGCTTCTGATCCGGCGCTACACCCGCGAGGCGGGCGTGCGCAATCTCGAGCGCGAGCTCTCCACGCTGGCCCGCAAGGCCGTGAAGGAGCTGATGCTCAACAAGAAGATCAAGGCCGTGAGGGTCACCGCGGAGAACCTCTCCGACTATCTCGGCGTGCCGAAATTCCGCTACGGCGAGATCGAGGAAGCGGATCAGGTCGGCGTGGTCACGGGTCTCGCGTGGACCGACGTGGGGGGCGAGTTGCTCACCATCGAGGCCACGCAGATGCCGGGCAAGGGCCGCATGACGGTCACCGGCAACCTGCGCGACGTGATGAAGGAGTCGATTTCGGCGGCCGCGTCCTACGTGCGCTCGCGGGCGGTGGGCTTCGGCATCGAGCCGCCGAGCTTCGACAAGAGGGACATCCACGTGCACGTGCCGGAAGGCGCGACGCCGAAGGACGGTCCGTCGGCCGGCGTCGCGATGGTGACGGCGATCGTCTCGGTGATGACCGGCATCTCGGTTCGCCGCGATGTCGCGATGACCGGCGAGATCACGCTGCGCGGCCGCGTGCTGCCGATCGGCGGCCTGAAAGAGAAGCTGCTCGCCGCGCACCGCGGCGGGATCAAGACCGTGATCATCCCGGAGGAGAACGCCAAGGACCTGGTGGAGATTTCCGACCAGATCAAAGGCGGGCTCGAGATTGTGCCGGTCTCGCGGATGGACGAGGTTCTGACGCGGGCGCTTACGCGCAAGCCGGAGCCGATCGAGTGGGACGAGGCGGCCGCCAAGCCGGTGGACGTCCCGGAACCCACCGTCGAGGACGACAGCCCGACCATCATCGCGCACTAGATCGCGTGAAACCCAACGAAAGCGACAAGAGCGGCACTTCGGTGCCGCTCTTTTTTCGTGAGGTGGCTCAGCTATTTACCATAAGTTGATGCCATGTCGCTTTCGCGCGGATCGATCCCATACGCCCGGTGACCGTGTCTTTCCTGCACTAGGCGCTATTGCCGCACCCCGATAGCTTTCCCAGCGGAATGGCGGCGTTGCTGTGGGGAGCGGTTATGAATTTCTGCGTGGAACTCTTGTGGCGCTCGCTCTGAGCGCACCGGCTTCGGCGCTGGCGGCGGATCTTCCGCGTGCGATGCCGGTGAAGGCGCCTGTCATGGCGCCGGTCGTCTACAACTGGGCAGGCTTCTATCTCGGCGCCAACGCGGGCTACAGCTTCGGCCGCGATCCGTACAACGTCGACGGCACCTCATCGGTCCGCACGCGCACGTTCCGCGGGTTCGGCTTGGTGAACCCGACGCTGCTGAGCGACGTGACCGTCGCGGGGCCGGCCTTCGCTGCCTCCGGCACTGCGAACATCAACGGCGCGGTTGCGGGCGGACAGATCGGACACAACTGGCAGAGCGAGCGCTGGGTGTTCGGCCTCGAGACCGATCTTCAGTGGACCGGCCAGCGCGGCTCGACCAGCTTCTGTCTGACGGCGGCATGCCCGGTGGGCAGTTTCGTTGCGAACGCCGACTACAAGCTCACTTGGTTCGGGACTTTCCGCGCTCGCGCCGGCTGGCTCATCGATCCGAGCGTGCTGCTCTACGTGACGGGCGGCGCGGCCTATGGCCAAGTCAAGGCGGACTATACCTCCGGCATCTTCGGCCTTCCGCTCGCCGGAACGAGCACCAGTTCGACACGCCTCGGCTGGACGGTCGGCGGCGGCATCGAGGGCATGCTGTCGCGCAACTGGACGATCAAGGCCGAGTATCTCTATGTCGATCTCGGCAGCGTCGCGAGCGGTGGGCTCGGTGGCGTGAACACCGTCATCCTGCCGGATACGCCCACGATCGCGGTCACGACGGTCATCGATACGACGTTCGCCGGCACCGCGAACTCACGCGTCCGCGACAACATCGTGCGCATCGGCATCAACTATCACATCACGCCGGACGCGGTCGTCGCGAAGTACTGATCTTTCAGGTCCTGCAACGCAAAAGCCCCGGGCAGAACCCCGGGGCTTTTTGCTTGCGCTCTTGCGTCTCACGGGCCTGCGGCGATATTGCGTTAGCGCCGGGCGATTAGCTCAGTTGGTAGAGCGCCTGCTTTACACGCAGGATGTCGGCGGTTCGAGCCCGTCATCGCCCACCAGCCTCCGCTGCGAAGCAGCGCAGGCTGCCCGCCGTAGCGCAAGCGCGAAGGCTGGGCTCGTCCGCAGCTACGGCGGCTGTCCTTCAAGCAGCCCAAAAAATTGAAGGCTGTCCGCGCCCCCCGGGGAGCGGACAGCCTTTCAGGCCAGCAATCGCTTGCGCGACTTAGACGGCCTCTTTGAGTTCCTTCGCGGCGCGGAACGCGACCTTCTTGCTCGCCTTGATCTTGATCGGCTCGCCGGTCGCAGGATTGCGGCCCATGCGCGCGGCGCGCTTGCGCACCTGCAGGATGCCGAGGCCGCCGATGCGAATGCGGTCGCCCTTCTTCAGATGCTTGACGACGAGGTCGACCATGCCGCCGAGGATCGCCTCGGCCTGCTTCTTCGAAAGCTCGTGCGCCTCGGCGACGTTTGCCGAGAGGTGCTTCAGCGTAACGGTGGGTGCCGTTGTTTTGGTGGCCGCCATGGGTAACCGTCTCCTGTTGTGTTGAAGTCTGACTAACGCAAGTTATGCCCGTCCCATAAGCGATTCTCGCAAGCGTGACTAATGGAAATGCAACAGCCGGGGATCGGGACGTGCGAGTTGTTGCGAATCGACGGGCGATTCTAGCCGGTCTTGACTTGGCGGGATACGGGTCGTATCTCAGCGCACCTCAAAGAAAGCCTGAAAATTAAGGCTTTTCAGGGGGCGTAGCTCAGTTGGTTAGAGCGCCGGCCTGTCACGCCGGAGGCCGCGGGTTCGAGTCCCGTCGCTCCCGCCACCCTTGCCTGTGCGGGCAAGGGACCGGGCGGTTTCTCCAATGATTGTCATTTGGGCGCGCATTCGCGCGCGATGCAGGCCATCTCATCACCGCCAGCAGTGATGAGACCGCTGTCGCTTGCGCGCGCTATCCGCGATAGACCGGCGCGGGCTGCGAGAAGAAGCCGAGCAGGATGTGATAGACCAGCATGTAGTTCTTCTGCTGGAAGCTCGCGTGCGAGATGCCCGGCATCACGGTGAACTGCTTGTCCGGGTTCGGCAGCTTCTTGAAGAACTCGATCAGGTCGTCGAAGCTCGCGATGCCGTCCCACTGGCCGCGCATGACGAGCGTCGGCACCTTGATGTTCTCCGGATTGTTGACCGGCAGCTTCGAGCACATGTCGACATAGGTGCCGGTCGGCACGCTGTCGTCGAGCTTCAGGATCGCGTCCGCGAACGCGTCGATGACGCTCTCGTCGGCCGTGCCGGGATGGTCGCGGTTGAAGATCGAGTGCACGAAGGCGCGGTCGATCGGGCGGCGGTTCTTCGACTGGAATTCGGGCAGCTTCTTGCGCCGCTCGGCAAGCGTCGGCGAGCCTTCGCCGGTCCACACATGCGCGTCGAGCGCGAGCCGGTCGACCATGTTCGGGATGGCGCTCGGCGAACAGGCCGGCGCGCAGCGCGCCCGACGAGATGCCGTAGACGAGGAGCGGGCGCGTGCTGCCGCGCAGTTTCTGGATGTACTGCGCCGCCGCGTAGCAGTCGTCGGCGCCGTACGAGATCGGCGCGTTGTTGTCGCGGTCCTTGGTGGAGCGGCCGTAGCCCTCCATGTCGACGCACCAGCAGTCGTAGCCCTGCTTGGCGAAGTACTCCATGGCGGAGGAGTCCGGCCGTCCCGGCACGTCGAGATCGAAGGTCGGCTGCGAGGCCATCGAGGAGCCGTGCACGAACAGGATCGTGCCCTTGGTCTTCGCCGGATCGCCCGCCACCTTGTTCCACAGGAAGAGCTTCACCTCGCCCTTGTTGGTCCAGTGCTCGGTGCCGGGAATGCGGACCTGTACGTTCATGGTAATGGCTCTCTCTGTTTGCTCAGTTGATGCCGATATTGTTGGCCTTGATGAGCTTGCCCCAGCGCTCGATCTCGGACTCGATGTAGGCGCCGAATTCCTGCGGGCTCATCGACCATCGTATTCGCGCCCTGACGCTTCCACGACTCCTGGATGTCGGGGCGCATCAGGATCTTGTTGATCTCGCGGTTGAGCAACGTCGACGATCTCCTTCGGCGTGCCCGCCGGCGCCATCACGCCGATCCAGATCGCCGCGTCATAGCCCGGAATGCCGGCTTCCGCGATGGTCGGCACGTTCGGCAGGATCGGCGAGCGCACCTTGCCGGACGTGCCGAGCGCCTTCACGCGGCCGCCCTCGATCGTCGACGCCATGGTCGGCACGCTGTCGAACATCATGTCGATCTGGCCGGAGACGATGTCGGCGCGCGCGCCGGTCGAGCCCTTGTAGGGCACATGCACGATGTCGAGGCCGGCGAGGTTTTTGATCAGCTCTCCCGCCATGTGGTAGTTCGAGCCGAGGCCGGAGGAGCCGTAGTTGAGCGTGCCGGGCTTGGCCTTGGCGAGCGCGATCAGCTCCTTCAGGCTGTTCACCGGCGAGCGCTGCGGCACCACCAGCACCAGTTCCGAATTCATCACGCGGCGACCGGCATGAAGTCGCGCATCAGCCGGTAGGACTTGTTCGGGTTGAGCGTCTCGACCGTCGTCTGCGTCGCCGAGATCATCAGCAGCGTGTAGCCGTCGGGCGCGCGACTTCGCGACCTCGGTGGTGCCGATGATCGAGCCCGCGCCGGGGCGGTTCTCCATCACGATCGGCTGGCCGAGCGCCTTGCGCAGCTCCTCGCCGAGCGCGCGGGTGAACACGTCGGTCGGTCCGCCCGCGCCGAACGGCACGATGAGGCGGATGGTGCGGTTCGGGTAGTCCTGCGCCGCCGCGGGTGCGGCGAGCGCGAGCCGCGCGCGGCTGCGATGAGCGCGCGCGCCACGCATGGTCACACCGCGACCTTGATGGCGGCCGGCGCGTGGGCGCCGAGCCCGAGCATCTGCGCGCGCCTCGGCGGGCGTCGCGACGCTCGCGCCGAGGAGCTCGATGATCTTGCCGGCTTTCGCGACCAGCGCCGCATTGCTCGGCGTGAGCTTGCCGCGCTCCAGATAGAGGTTGTCTTCCAGCCCGACGCGCACATGGCCGCCGAGCAGCACCGCCTGCGCGGCCATCGGGAACTGGTGCAGCGAAATGCCGAACGCGAACCAGGTGCGAGCCCGGCGGCAGCAGGTTGCGCATGTAGGTCATCGCCTCCGGCGTCGCCGGCTGGCCCCACGCGATGCCGAGGCAGATCTGGAACATGCCGGGCGGCTTGATGTGGCCGGTCTCGATCATGCGCTTGGCGAGCAGCAGGTGGCCGGTCTCGAACACCTCGAGTTCCGGCGTCACGCCGGCGTCGCGGATGTCGGTCGCCATCGCTTCGAGGATCGGCGGCGTGTTCACGAACACGTTCGGCCCCATGTTCATGCTGCCCATGTCGAGCGAGCAGATCTCCGGGCGCAGGTCGAGCACGTGCTGCACGCGCTGGCGCGGCGTGCGCAGCGTCGTGCCGGGGCCGGGCTTCATCGGATCGCGTGGCATCCGGGGCGAAGCGTCCGCCGGGGCCGGTGGTCAGGTTGATGACGACGTCGGTGCCGCTCGAGCGGATGCGGTCGACCACCTCGGCGTAGAGCGCGCCTTCCATGCTGGGCGAGCCCGGTCTTCGGGTCGCGCACATGGATATGGACGATCGCGGCGCCGGCCTTGGCGGCATCGATCGCCGAAGCCGCGATCTGCTCCGGCGTGACCGGCACGGCCGGGTTCTTGCCGGGCGTATCCGCCGATCCCGTCACCGCGCAGGAAATCATCACCTTGCGTTGCACGGCCGCCCTCCCGAAACTCTTGTTCTGCACAGCCTACAGCGGCGGCGCGGGTGGTGAAACGGGGGCGGGCGGGGATGCAAACAGGCGCACCTTGCCACCCATTGTGCGCTGCGCTAAGCCAGCCCGGACCCGTCTCTGGAACGAATCCGAACTGGAATCAGGGGCGATTTCGGCGCCGGAGCGGGGAGTTCCGGACCGGGCGTGGCGGATGCGAAGGGATCGCCGATGAGCGAGCTGTTGCAGGACTATTTGCCGCTCGTCGTCTTCATCGCGGTTGCGATCGGCATCGGGCTGGCGCTGCTCGTCGCGCCGTTCATCGTCGCCTACCAGAACCCGGACCCCGAGAAGCTCTCGGCCTACGAGTGCGGCTTCAACGCCTTCGACGATGCGCGCATGAAGTTCGACGTGCGCTTCTATCTGGTGGCGATCCTGTTCATCATTTTCGACCTCGAAGTGTCGTTCCTGTTCCCGTGGGCGGTGGCGTTCGGTCAGCTCGGCGCGTTCGGCTTCTGGTCGATGATGATCTTCCTTGGCGTGCTGACCATCGGCTTCATATATGAGTGGAAGAAGGGGGCGCTCGAATGGGATTGAGCGCATGAGCCTCGTCGCTCCCGCCGCGACCGGCATCCTCGATCCGCGCACCGGCAAGCCGGTCGGCGCGGACGACTGCTATTTCGTCGGCCTCAACAACGAGCTTGCCGACAAGGGCTTCATCGTCACGGCGACCGACGAACTGATCACCTGGGCGCGCACCGGCTCGCTGATGTGGATGACGTTCGGGCTCGCGTGCTGCGCGGTCGAGATGATGCAGCTGTCGATGCCGCGCTATGACGTCGAGCGCTTCGGCTTCGCGCCGCGCGCCTCGCCGCGCCAGTCCGACGTGATGATCGTCGCCGGCACGCTGACCAACAAGATGGCGCCGGCGCTGCGCAAGGTCTACGACCAGATGCCGGAGCCGCGCTACGTCATCTCGATGGGCTCGTGCGCCAACGGCGGCGGCTACTATCACTACACCTATTCGGTGGTGCGCGGCTGCGACCGCATCGTGCCGGTCGACATCTACGTGCCGGGCTGTCCGCCGACCGCCGAGGCGCTGCTCTACGGCGTGCTGCTGCTGCAAAAGAAGATCCGCCGCACCGGGACGATCGAACGGTATGAGCGAGACAACTCAACGCATTGGGCGAAGCGATCGTCGCGGCGCTGCCCGGCGCGGTGACGGGGCACGCGGTCGCCTATGGCGAACTGACCATCACGGCGCAGGCGGCCGACATCGTGAAGGTCGTGACGTTCCTGCGCGACGATCCGCGCTGCCAGTTCTTGAACATCATCGACGTGACGGCGGTCGACTGGCCGGCGCGCGAGCAGCGCTTCGACGTCGTCTATCATTTCCTCTCGCCGAAGCAGAACACGCGCATCCGCGTGAAGGCCGAGACCGACGAGGTGACGCCGGTGCCGTCGATCATCTCGGTGTTTCCCGGCGCCGAATGGTTCGAGCGCGAGACCTGGGACCTCTACGGCGTGATGTTCACCGATCATCCCGACATGCGCCGGCTGCTCACCGACTACGGCTTCGAGGGCCATCCGCTGCGCAAGGATTTCCCGCTCACCGGCTTCGTCGAGGTGCGCTACGACGACGAGCAGAAGCGCGTGGTCTACGAGCCGGTGCGGCTCGCGCAGGAATTCCGCAATTTCGATTTCCTCTCGCCGTGGGAGGGCACCGACTACGTGCTGCCGGGCGACGAGAAGGCGAAGCCGTCGCCATGAACGCTCCCGCGATGCGCAACTTCACCATCAACTTCGGGCCGCAGCATCCGGCTGCGCACGGCGTGCTGCGCCTCGTGCTGGAGCTTGACGGCGAGATCGTCGAGCGCGTCGATCCGCACATCGGGCTCCTGCATCGCGGCACCGAGAAGCTGATCGAGCAGAAGACCTACCTGCAGGCGATCCCGTATTTCGACCGGCTCGATTACGTCGCGCCGATGAATCAGGAGCACGCGTTCTGCCTCGCGGCCGAAAAGCTGCTCGGGCTTGCGGTGCCGCGCCGCGCGCAACTCATCCGCGTGCTCTATTGCGAGATCGGGCGGCTCCTGTCGCACATCCTCAACGTCACCACGCAGGCGATGGACGTCGGCGCGCTCACCCCGCCGCTGTGGGGCTTCGAGGAGCGCGAGAAGCTGATGGTGTTCTACGAGCGCGCCTCCGGCTCGCGCATGCACGCGGCTTATTTCCGCGTCGGCGGCGTGCATCAGGACCTGCCGCCGAAGCTGATCGACGATATCGAGGCGTTCTGCGATCCGTTCCTGAAGGTCTGCGACGATCTCGAAACGCTGCTCACCGGCAACCGCATCTTCAAGCAGCGCAACGTCGACATCGGCGTGGTCTCGCTGGAGGATGCCTGGAAGTGGGGCTTCTCCGGCGTGATGGTGCGCGGCTCGGGCGCCGCCTGGGACCTGCGCAAGTCGCAGCCCTACGAGTGCTACGCCGAGATGGATTTCGACATTCCGATCGGCAAGAACGGCGACTGCTACGACCGCTACTGCATCCGCATGGAAGAGATGCGCCAGTCGATCGGGATCATGAAGCAGTGCATCGCGAAGCTGCGCGAGCCGGACGGGCAGGGGCCGGTTTCGGTCGTCGACAACAAGATCGTGCCGCCGAAGCGCGGCGAGATGAAGCGCTCGATGGAAGCGCTGATCCATCACTTCAAGCTCTACACCGAGGGCTATCACGTGCCGGCCGGCGAGGTTTACGCCGCCGTCGAGGCGCCGAAGGGCGAGTTCGGCGTCTATCTCGTCGCCGACGGCACCAACAAGCCCTACAAGTGCAAGATCCGCGCGCCGGGCTTCGCGCATCTGCAGGCGATGGATTTCATGTGCCGCGGCCACATGCTGGCCGACGTGTCGGCGATCCTCGGGAGCCTCGACATCGTGTTCGGGGAGGTGGACCGCTAATGGCCAATCGCCGCCTCGCAGACGCCGCATCTTCAGCCGAAGGAGTTCTCCTTCACGGCGGAGAACCGCGCGTGGGCCGACAAAGTGATCGCGCGCTATCCGGAAGGCCGGCAGGCTTCGGCGGTGATCCCGCTGTTGTGGCGCGCGCAGGAGCAGCACGACGGCTGGCTGCCGCAGAAGGCGATCGAGCACGTCGCCGAGATTCTCGGCATGGCGAACATCCGCGTGCTCGAGGTCGCGACCTTCTACACGATGTTCCTGCTCTCGCCGGTCGGCAAGAAGGCGCACGTTCAGGTATGCGGCACGACGCCGTGCATGCTGCGCGGCGCGGATGAGCTGTTCGAGGTGTGCGCGCGCAAGATTCATCCCGAGGCGCTGCACGTCTCGGCCGACGGCAACTATTCGTGGGAAGAGGTCGAGTGCCTCGGCGCCTGCGTGAATGCCCCGATGGTGCTGATCTGGAACGACACCTACGAGGACCTGACCGCCGAGAGCTTCGAGAAAGTTCTCGACGGCTTCACCAACGGCAAGCCCGCGAAGCCCGGCCCGCAGATCGACCGGCATTTCTCCGCGCCGATCGGCGGCGCGACGACGCTCGCTGCTCCGGGGCTCTATGGTTCGAACGGCGGCGACAATACGGGCCCGGCGCTGACCGACAGCAACGCGAAGAAGCCGGGCGCGCCCGCGAACGTGCGCGAGACGCCGGCCGGCAAACCGGCCACCTGAGGATTTGAGAGGCGATGCTCGAAGACAAGGACCGCATCTTCAGGAACCTCTACGGCTACCATGACTGGGGCCTGAAGGGCGCGCGGGCGCGCGGCGCGTGGGACGGCACGAAGGACATCCTCGCGCGCGGGCGCGAGGCGCTGGTCAACGAGATGAAGGCCTCCGGCCAGCGCGGGCGCGGCGGCGCGGGCTTTCCGACCGGGCTGAAGTGGTCGTTCATGCCGAAGGAGAGCAAGGACGGGCGGCCGCAGCTATCTCGTCATCAACGCCGACGAGTCCGAGCCCGGCACCTGCAAGGACCGCGAGATCATGCGGCACGATCCGCATCTTCTCGTCGAGGGCTGCCTGATCGCCGGCGCCGCGATGGGCGCGAGCGCCTGCTACGTCTATGTGCGCGGCGAATTCATCCGCGAGCGCGAGCGGCTGCAGGCCGCGGTCGATCAGGCCTATGAGGCCGGGCTGCTCGGCAAGAACGCCTGCGGCTCCGGCTTCGACTACGACATGTACGTGCATCACGGCGCCGGCGCGTACATCTGCGGCGAGGAGACCGCGCTGCTCGAAAGCCTCGAAGGCAAGAAGGGCCAGCCGCGCCTCAAGCCGCCGTTTCCGGCCAACATGGGCCTCTACGGCTGCCCGACCACCGTGAACAACGTCGAGACCATCGCGCAGGCGCCCGACATCATGCGGCGCGGCGCGGCGTGGTTCTCCTCGATCGGCCGCGCGAACAACACCGGCACCAAGCTCTATTGCATCTCCGGCCACGTGAATAAGCCCTGCAACGTCGAAGAGACGATGGGCATCCCGCTGCGCGAGCTTCTGGAGAAGCATGCGGGCGGCGTGCGCGGCGGCTGGGACAATCTGCTCGCCGTGATCCCGGGCGGCTCGTCGATGCCGCTGGTGCCGGCCGGCGCCGATCAGGCCGATACGCTGCTGATGGATTTCGACGGCTGCCGCGACAAGAAATCCGGCGCTCGGCACCGCCGCCGTGATCGTGATGGACAAGTCGACCGACATCATCCGCGCGATGGCGCGCATCTCGTATTTCTACAAGCACGAGAGCTGCGGCCAGTGCACGCCGTGCCGCGAGGGCATGGGCTGGATGTGGCGCGTGCTGATGCGCATGGCGGAAGGCCGCGCGCACAAGCGCGAGATCGGCATGCTGATGGACGTGACCAAGCAGATCGAGGGCCACACCATCTGCGCGTTCGGCGACGGCGCGGCTTGGCCGGTGCAGGGCCTGCTGCGCCACTTCAGTCACGAGATCGAGAAGCGGATCGACCAGTATTCGGCGAACCCGCATCCCGAGCCCGTGCGCGTGGCGGCGGAGTGACGTGACATGACCAAGCTCATCGTCGACGGCACCGAGATCGACGTTCCGCCCGAGTACACGCTGTTGCAGGCGTGCGAGGCGGCGGGCGCGGAGATTCCGCGCTTCTGCTTCCACGAGCGGCTCTCGATCGCCGGCAATTGCCGCATGTGCCTGATCGAGGTGGTCGGCGGGCCGCCGAAGCCGCAGGCCTCCTGCGCGATGGCGGTGCGCGACCTGATGCCGAACAAGGACGGCTCGCCGAAGGTGCTGCTCACCAAGTCGCCGATGGTGAAGAAGGCGCGCGAAGGCGTGATGGAATTCCTGCTGATCAACCATCCGCTCGATTGCCCGATCTGCGATCAGGGCGGCGAGTGCGACCTGCAGGATCAGGCGATGGCCTACGGCGTCGACTACGACGCGCTATCACGAGAACAAGCGCGCGGTCGAAGACAAGTACATCGGCGTGCTGGTCAAGACGATCATGAACCGCTGCATCCATTGCACGCGGTGCGTGCGCTTCGCGACCGAGGTCGCCGGCGTGCCGGAGCTCGGCGCGATCGGGCGCGGCGAGGACATGG
Organism: uncultured Alphaproteobacteria bacterium; assembly: GCA_963828625.1. Taxonomy (GTDB): domain Bacteria; phylum Pseudomonadota; class Alphaproteobacteria; order Rhizobiales; family Xanthobacteraceae; genus PALSA-894. The sequence goes on from CAWHEX010000003.1 coordinate 89,806, forward strand.
AGATCACGACCTACCTCGAAAGCGCGATGACCTCCGAGCTGCAGGGCAACGTGGTCGATCTCTGCCCGGTCGGCGCGCTGACCTCGAAGCCGTATGCGTTCGCGGCGCGGCCGTGGGAATTGAACAAGACCGAGTCGATCGACGTGATGGATGCGCTCGGCTCGGCGATCCGCGTCGATACGCGCGGCCGCGAGGTGATGCGCATCCTGCCGCGCGTCAACGAGGACGTGAACGAGGAGTGGATTTCCGACAAGACGCGCCATGTGGTCGACGGCCTGCGCACGCAGCGGCTCGACCAGCCGTATATCCGGCAGGGCGGGCGGCTCGTGCCGGCGTCGTGGGCGAGGCGTTCGCCGCGATCGCCGCCAAGGTGAAGGGTGCGAAGGCCGATCGTATCGGCGCCATCGCGGGCGATCTCGCGGCGGTCGAGGAGATGTTCGCCCTGAAGGACCTGATGGGCCGGCTCGGCGTGACGAACATCGATTGCCGGCAGGATGGCGCGGCGCTCGATCCGTCACTCGGCCGTGCAAGCTATCTGTTCAACGCGACCGTCGCTGGCATCGAGCAGGCCGATGCGCTGATGATCATCGGCGCCAATCCGCGCAAGGAAGCGCCGGTGCTCAACGCGCGCATCCGCAAGCGCTGGCGCGCGGGGAAATTCCCGATCGCGTTGATCGGCGAGCGCGCCGACCTCACCTACGATTACAATTATCTCGGCGCCGGGGCCGAAACGCTGGCTGGCCTGAAGGGCGACGAACTCGGCAAGGCTCGAACGGCCGCTGTGGCTGATCGGGCAGGGCGCGCTCGCGCGGCCTGACGGTGCCGCGATCCTCGCGGCGGTGGCGAAAGCCGCGCAGGCGGCCGGCGCCATCAAGGACGGCTGGAACGGCTTCTCGGTGCTGCACACCGCGGCGTCGCGCGTCGGCGCGCTCGATATCGGCTTCGTGCCGGGGCAGGGCGGCAAGACGGCGGCCGACATGGCGAAAGCCGGCGCGCTCGATGTCGCTGTTCCATGCTCGGCGCCGACGAGATCGACATCGCGCCGGGCGCGTTCGACGATCTACATCGGCACGCACGGCGACCGCGGCGCGCATCGCGCCGACGTGATCCTGCCGGGCGCCGCCTACACGGAGAAATCCGGCATCTACGTCAACACCGAAGGCCGCGTGCAGATGGCGGCGCGCGCCGCGTTCCCGCCGGGCGATGCGCGCGAGGACTGGGCGATCTTCCGCGCGCTCTCCGACGTGCTCGGCCAAAAGCTGCCCTATCGACTCGCTCTCCGCGCTGCGCGCCGCGCTGTTCAAGGCGCATCCGCACATGGCGCGCGGTCGATCAGATCGCGCCCGGCAATGCGGCCGACATCGGCAAGCTCGCGGCGCGCGGCGGAACGCCCGAGAAGGCGCCGTTCCGTTCGCCCGTCGCCGACTTCTACCTGACCAATCCGATCGCGCGCGCGTCCGCCATCATGGCGGAGTGTTCGGCGCTGGCGCGCGGCGAACGCGCCGTGGCGGCGGAGTAGCGCCATGGCCGATTTCTGGTGGACCTATCTCTGGCCGCTGATCATCATGGTGGCGCAGTCCGTGCTGCTGCTTGTCATCTTGCTGGTCAGCATCGCCTACGTCCTGCTCGCGGACCGCAAGATCTGGGCGGCGGTGCAGATCCGGCGCGGCCCGAACGTGGTCGGCCCGTGGGGCCTGCTGCAGTCCTTCGCGGACCTGCTGAAATTCGTCCTGAAGGAGCCGACGATCCCGGCGGCCGCCAACAAGGGCGTGTTCCTGCTGGCGCCGCTGGTCACCTGCGTGCTCGCGCTCGCCGCCTGGGCGGTGATCCCGGTCGATATCGGCTGGGTGATCGCCGACATCAACGTCGGCATCCTCTACATCTTCGCGATCTCCTCGCTGATGGTCTACGGCGTGATCATGGCGGGCTGGGCGTCGAACTCGAAGTATCCGTTCCTCGCCGCGCTCCGCTCCGCCGCGCAGATGGTGTCTTACGAAGTCTCGATCGGCTTCGTCATCATCACGGTGCTGCTCTGCGTCGGCTCGCTGCGGCTCGCCGACATCGTGGAAGCGCAGAACATCGAGCTGGGGCCTGCTCGGCTGGTACTGGCTGCCGCTGTTCCCGATGTTCATCATCTTCTTCATCTCGGCGCTCGCCGAGACCAACCGCCCGCCGTTCGATCTGGTCGAGGCGGAATCCGAGCTCGTCGCCGGCTTCATGGTCGAGTACGGCTCGACGCCGTACATGATGTTCATGCTCGGCGAGTACGTGGCGATCGCCACCATGTGCGCGATGACCACGATCCTGTTCCTCGGCGGCTGGCTGCCGCCGTTCCCGATCGCGCCGTTCACCTGGGTGCCGGGCGTCATCTGGTTCGTGCTGAAATGCCTGTTCGTGTTCTTCATGTTCGCGATGGTGAAGGCGTTCGTGCCGCGCTACCGCTACGACCAGCTGATGCGGCTCGGCTGGAAGGTGTTTCTGCCGCTGTCGCTCGCGATGGTGGCGATCGTCGCGGCCGTGTTGCAATTCGGCGGGCTCGCGCCGAAATGAGGGTCGATGCTCGACTATTCGACTGCCGGTCTGATCGGCCTGGGTCTCGGCCTCTGGTCGGGCTCACGAGCTATTTTCTCACCGTCCGTGCGATCGAGACGCGCCTGCGCGCCATCGGTCCGAAGGAAACGCAGGAGCAGCGCAAGGACCTCGAGTTCAAGCTCGGCGTCATGCGGCGGTTGATCCTGACGATGGATATCGTGGTGTTCGGGCTTGGCGGCTACTGGCTCGGCAAGACGGTCGCCGGATAAGGAGCGCAGCATGAGGCTCGATCACGCGGCGCGTTCGCTGTTCCTCTCCGAGTTCGTCTCGGCGTTCTTCCTGTCGATGCGCTATTTCTTCAAGCCGAAGCCGACGCTGAACTATCCGTTCGAGAAGGGCCCGATCTCGCCGCGCTTCCGCGGCGAGCATGTGCTGCGCCGCTATCCGAACGGCGAGGAGCGCTGCATCGCCTGCAAGCTGTGCGAGGCGATCTGCCCGGCGCAGGCGATCACCATCGAGGCGGGCCCGCGCCGCAACGACGGCACGCGCCGCACCACGCGCTACGACATCGACATGGTGAAGTGCATCTATTGCGGGCTGTGCCAGGAAGCCTGCCCGGTGGATGCCATCGTCGAGGGGCCGAACTTCGAGTTCGCGACCGAGACGCGCGAGGAACTCTACTACGACAAGGAGCGCCTGCTCGCGAACGGCGACCGCTGGGAACGCGAGATCGCCAAGAACATCGCGCTCGACGCGCCGTATCGTTGAGCTAGCGCGCGAAGGCGCCGATCCTTGCCGCGCGCGCCTGCGCCTCCAGCGCCAGTCGGCTGACCGTGAACACATGCGCCTGCGGCATCGCGGTCTCGGTGCGGTCGCGCACGTCGGCGGCGAAGTTGCGGAAGTAAGTCAGCGGCTCCTTGCTGCAGTCGATGTAGCGCGTGCCCTTTTGGTCGGCCATGAACAGGTGGTCGGTGCCGGGGCGGCCCTCGATGTCGACGTATTTGCGCAGCTCGATGTATCCGTCGGTGCCCATGATGGTGAAGCGGCCGTCGCCCCAGGTCGGCAGGCCGTCCGGCGTGAACCAGTCGACGCGCATGTAGCCGCTGCCGCGCGCGCTGCGCAGCACGATCTCGCCGAAGTCCTCGAATGCCGGAAACTCCTCAGTGCCGAACTTGCCGATGGTCGCGCTGACGATCTCGGCGTCGGTCGAGCCGGTGTAGAACAGGAACTGCTCGATCTGGTGCGAGGCGACATCCGCCAGGATGCCGCCGGCCTGCGCGGGATCGAAGAACCAGTCCGGCCGGATCGCGCGGTTGAAGCGGTGCGGTCCGAGACCGACCGTCTGGATTACGCGCCCGATCGCGCCGTCCGCGATCAGCTTGCCGGCGACGACCGACGCCGGCGTGATCAGCCGCTCCGAGAAGCAGACCGAGAAGATGCGGCCGGTTTCCTTCACCGCGCGCTCGATGTCGACGAGGGCAGGGGCCGTGATGACGCCCGGCTTGTCGACCATCACGTCCTTGCCGTTGCGCATCGCCTCGATGGCGATGGCGGGGCGATCGCGCGGGATCGCCGCGCAGGCGACGATCTGGATTGAGGGATCGCGCATCAGCGCGTCGCGATCCTCGACCGCGGGCACGTCAGGAAAGCGCTCCTGAAAGCCCTTCAGCACGCGCGGGTCGCTCGTCTGCGGCCAGTAGCCCGCGCAGGCGACGACCGGCCTCGATCAGGCCGGCGGTCAAATCGTAGATGTGGCGGTGATCGAGACCGATCGCGGCGAAACGCATGCGTTTTCCGGCAGATGCCTGAACATTGAATAGTTGGAAGCGCTGACGTTATCGCAGAGGCATGCACCCGGCCATCACCTAAAGCGCGCAGATCAATACTGGTGCCCACTTTTCGATTTGCCCGCCTCCCGATTTCGTGAACGGGGCACGTGCCGCCTTGCCTTGAAATCATTCCAATCTGGGCGTTCGATCACTGGTACCCAGAAATGCTGGGCACAACCGGATTTTGCGGGGCCCCGGTGAACGCAATTCATCAAGGCTACCAGATGTCCAGGCAGCGGCCGTCGAAGGACGGTCCTGTGCCCGGTGTTTCGCGCGCGGATCAAGCGCACGGGATCATCAAGGGAGGGCATCATGGTCAACCTGAGTGTGAATGGACAGCAGCGGTCATTCGACGGCGATCCGTCAATGCCGCTGATGTGGTACCTGCGCGATGAACTGGGACTGACGGGCACCAAGTTCGGTTGCGGCGTTGCGCTGTGCGGCGCCTGCACGGTGCACATGAACGGCGAAGCCGTGCGCGCCTGCGGCGTGCCGATGTCGGACGTCGGCGGCAAGCAGGTCGTCACCATCGAGGGGCTCGACCCGAAGGGCGAGCATCCCGTGCAAGTGGCCTGGCGCAATCTCGGCGTCCCGCAGTGCGGCTACTGCCAGTGCGGCCAGATCATGTCGGCCGCGGCTCTCCTCAAGGCGAAGCCAGCTCCGACCGACAAGGACATCACTCGACGCGATGTCGGGAAACCTGTGCCGGTGCGGCTGCTACCAGCGCATCCATGCGGCCGTTCGCGCCGCCGCGAAGGGAGCGTGACATGACCATTCATCGCACCCACGAGATGCCCCTGATCACCAATGTCAGCCGGCGCGCCATGCTCACCGGGACTTGCCGCAACCGGCGGCCTCGTGCTCGCCGCGCAGTTTCCAGCGCTTGCGGCCCCGCCGTTCTATCCGACCGGTGCCGAGGCGATGCCGAACAAGACGGTCAGTGATCCGAAGATTTTCGTCTCGATCGCGCCGGACGGCATCGTGACGATCGTGGCGGCCCGCGCCGAGATGGGCACCGGCGCCGCGCGCACAACGCTGCCGATGATGATCGCCGACGAACTGGAGGCCGACTGGTCGAAGGTCCGCATCCAGCAGTCGCCCGGCGACGAGGTGAAATACGGCAACCAGGACACCGACGGCTCGCGCTCGACCCGGCATTTCATCCAGCCGATGCGCCTGTGCGGCGCCTCGATGCGCATGATGCTGGAGCAGGCCGCGGCGAAGAAGTGGGGCGTCAACGAAGCCGAATGCACCGCCGAGCATCACGAGGTGGTGCACAAGCCGTCCGGACGCAAGCTCGGCTACGGCGCGCTCGCGGCAGATGCCGCTGCGCTGGCGGTTCCCGCGCAGGACAAGGTGAAGCTCAAGGAGCAGGCCCAGTTCCGCTATATGGGAAAGGGCACTGTCGGCATCGTCGATCTGGTCGACATCACCACCGGCAAGGCGACCTACGGGCAGGACGTGCACTTCGATGGCCTGAAGTACGCCGTCATCGCGCGCTCGCCGGTCGTCGGCGGCAAGGTCGTCTCGGTCGACTCGACCGAAGCGATGAAAGTGCCGGGCGTCGAGAAGATCGTGCAGATCGCCGGCACGCCCGCGCCCGCGAAGTTCGCGCCGCTCGCCGGCGTCGCGGTGGTGGCGAAGAACACGTGGGCGGCGCTCAAGGGCCGCGATGCGCTGAAAATCACGTGGGACGATGGGCCGAACGCGTCGTACAACTCCGCCTCCTACAAGACGATGCTCGAGGCGAACGTGCGCAAGGCCGGCAAGGTCGAGCGCGACCTCGGCGACGCCGAAGCGGCGCTGAAATCCGCCGCGAAGGTGATCACGGCGGAATACTACGCACCGCACCTGCCGCACGCCACGATGGAGCCGCCGGCCGCGACCGCGCGGATGACCAACGGCAAGTGGGAGGTGTGGGCGCCGCTGCAAAGCCCGGCGGCGCACGTGACGACATCGCCAAGGCGCTCGGTATCAAGCCCGAGGAGATGGTGGTGCACAACACGCTGCTCGGCGGCGGCTTCGGGCGCAAGTCGAAGTGCGACTTCGCGATCGAGGCGGCGCTCGTCTCGAAGGAAATGGGCGGCGCGGCCGTGAAGGTGGTGTGGACGCGCGAGGACGACATCCGCCACGACTTCTATCACACGGTCACGGCGGACCGTTTCGAGGCGGGCCTCGACGCCAGCAACAAGGTGGTCGCGTGGCGGCATCGCAGCGCCGCCCCGAGCTTCATGGCGAACTTCATGCCCGACAACAAACAGCCGGGCGCGATCGAGCTCGGCATGGGATGGGTCGACACGCCGTTCGACGTGCCGAACATCCGCATGGAGAGCGGCGAGGCCCAGTCGCAGGTCCGCGTCGGCTGGTTCCGTTCCGTGAACAACGTGATGCACGCCTGGTCCGAGCAGTCGTTCATCGCCGAGATCGCGGCGCAGATCGGCAAAGACCCGAAGGACTTCCTGCTCGAGCTGATCGGGCCGCCGCGCATCGTGGATCCGCGCAAGCAGGTGACGACCGAGTGGTGGAACTATGGTGAGCCTCCGGGCGGCTTCGAGATCGACACCGGGCGTTTGCGCAAGGTCGCCGAGCTTGCGGCCGAGCGGGCAGGCTGGGGCAAGCAATTGCCCAAGGGCCGCGGGCTTGGCATCGCGGCGCATCGCTCGTTCGTCAGCTACATCGCGACCGTGGTCGAGGTGGAGGTGGACGGCAAGGGCAACATCAGCGTGCCGCGCGTCGACACCGCGGTCGATTGCGGCTTCTGCGTCAACCCGGAACGCGTGCGCTCGCAGATCGAGGGCGCGGCCGTGATGGGGCTGACCCTCGCCAAGTACGGCGAGATCAGCTTCAAGAAGGGACGCGTCGAGCAGAGCAACTTCAACGACTCGCCGATCGTGCGGATCGACGAGTCACCGAAGGAGACGCGCGTGCACATCGTCGAGCATTCGATCGACGTGCACCCGAGTGGCGTCGGCGAACCCGGCGTCCCGCCGTTCGCGCCGGCGCTGTGCAACGCGATCTTTGCGGCGACGGGAAAACGCATCCGCAAGCTGCCGATTGGCGATCAGCTCGCGTAGTGGGTCCGAGGAAAATGCGAGAAGAGGCGGGAGCAATCCCGCCTCTTTCATTTCGGAGAGAGCGCGGTCAGCGCGGCTCGCGCCACCAGTCCGGATCGTACTTGCGCTTCTGACCCTCGGGCGCGCTCGACACCACGGACTCGATGTCGGTAATGCCGAGGTCGCGCAGCGTCGCGCTGTCGACCGTATTGAGAATGCGCACAGTTTCGCGACGCGCGCGCCACGCGAGAAAGCGTGTTGCGAGGTCTCTCAGGGCGCTGAAATGGCGGCGCGGAGCCGCGATTTCCGGCCAGCCCGCGAATGGGGCGAGCGCCAGTTGCCAGCCGTCGGGCGGCGAGACATCCATCATGGCCATGAATAGCCTCCATCAGAATCATAGATGAGTTATCCTCATCGCTATGGGATGGAAGATCGCGCTGGCAGGCGGTGCTGACAAACGATATTATCTTGCCTTATGCATGAGGAAAGCTCAGCAAAGCCGCAACCCCTGCTGCCGCTGAATGCGCTGCGCGCCTTCGAGGCGATTGCCCGCCACATGAGTTTCGCGCGGGCCGCGGAGGAATTGCACGTCACCCCGGCCGCGCTCAGCCACCAGATCCGCGGGCTGGAGGAGCAGCTTGGGCTGCCGCTGTTCACCCGCCGCGCGCGGTCGATCGAACTGACCGAGGCGGGCCGCACGCTCTACCCCGGCCTGCAAGCCGGCTTCGAGAGCGTGCGGGGTGCGATGGCGCGGCTCGATCGCGAGCGCGCCGCGAACATTCTGGTCATCAGCGCCACCGTCGGGCTCACCGCTAAATGGCTGATGCCGCGGCTGTGGCGTTTCCTTCACGCGCATCCGGAGATCGACGCGCGCGTTGCCGCCACCATGAAGGCCGTCGATTTCGCCGCCGACGGCGTCGACGTCGCGATCCGCATGAGCAACGGCAAACACCCGGACCTTCATGTCGAGAACCTGTTCGACGATTCCATGCTGCCGGTGTGCTCGCCGCGTCTTGTCGAGCAGGGGTTGCGCAGCGCGGCCGATCTCGCACGCTTTCCGTTAATCCACCACGACATCTCAATGTCCATGCGTGCGCCGCCGCAATGGTCCGACTGGCTCGGGATGGTGGGCATGCACGGGATCGACGCCTCGCGCGGCCTGCGCGTAAACGTCGCCGACCACGCGCTCGACGCGGCGGTCGCCGGGGCAGGGGTCTCGCTTTCGTTCAAGCTGATCGCCTCGGACGATGTGCATTCCGGGCGGCTGGTCACGCCGTTCGGCCCGGAACTGCCGCTTGCGATCGGTTATCACTTCGTCTGCCCCAAGGGACACGAGGCGAAGCCGAAGGTGCGCGCCTTCCGTGACTGGCTGTTCGCCGAGATGGCGGAGACACGGGAGAAATGGCAGGCGTTTTCACCTTCAGCGGAGGACGAAAACGCCGCCCCGGCAAAGGCTTCCAAGTCCCGACGGAACAAGGAATTGGCCCGGTAGACGCCCGCTCTTGGGCACGCTAGGAACAGCCCGCCTGCCGGTCGCCAGGACTTCGGAATGATTCTCGCCGCCCTCTTTTTCTACCTGTTTGCAGGGGTTTGCGTCGCGTCGGCTTTCATGGTCATCGCGGCCAAGAATCCCGTGCATTCGGTGCTGTTTTTGATCCTCGCGTTCGTCAACGCGGCGGGACTGTTCGTGCTGCTCGGCGCCGAGTTCCTCGCGATGATCCTGATCGTCGTGTACGTCGGCGCTGTCGCGGTGCTGTTCCTGTTCGTCGTGATGATGCTCGACGTGGATTTCGCCGAGCTGCGCCAGGGCTTCCTCAGCTATCTGCCGGTCGGTGCGCTGGTCGGCGTGGTCGTGCTGATGGAACTGTTGCTGGTGGTGGGAGGCTGGGTCATCGGCGCCGGCGTGCCGAAGGCCATCACGGCCCCGATCCCGCCGATGGACACCGTCACCAACACCGAAGCGCTCGGCCTCGTGCTCTACACGCGCTATGTCTATTACTTCCAGGCGTCCGGCATGATCCTGCTGGTCGCGATGGTCGGTGCGATCGTGCTCACGCTGCGCCATCGCGTGCCGGTCAAGCGGCAGGACATGGCCGCCCAGGTCCGTCGCACGAAGGCGGAGGCGATGGAGGTCGTGAAGGTGCGGCCGGGGCAGGGCCTCATATGATCATCGGGCTTGGCCACTACCTCGCGGTCGCCGCGATCCTGTTCACGCTCGGGATCCTCGGCATCTTCATCAACCGCAAGAACGTCATCGTCATCCTGATGTCGATCGAGCTGATCCTGCTATCGGTCAACATCAACCTCGTGGCGTTTTCGTCCTTCCTCGGCGATCTCGTGGGCCAGGTGTTCGCGCTGCTGGTGCTGACGGTGGCTGCGGCCGAAGCTGCGATCGGGCTTGCGATCCTCGTCGTCTACTACCGCAACCGCGGTTCGATCGCGGTTGAAGACATCAATCTGATGAAGGGCTGACGGCGCATGATCCCGACGAGCGGCAACCGGTGTTCGGGCCCGATCATGCGCGAAGGCGAATAGCGCATGTATCAGGCGATCGTCTTCCTCCCGTTGCTCGGCTGCATCGTCGCGGCGCTGATCTCGCTTGCGGGCGCACGGGCGCGTCATCCGGGCGGCAGCCCGTCGGATCACGATCATCATGACCATGCTCACGCGGCGCACGCCGCACCGGCGCATGATGCCGCACACGGCGGTCGCGACGATCACCATCATTCCGAGCCGCCGGCCGCGGGATCGCGCGCGGCCGAGCTTGTCACCACGCTCTTTCTCTTTGTCGCGATGGTGCTGTCGTGGATGGCGCTCTACCGCGTCGGCTTCTCGCATCAGGATTCGCGCGAGGTGCTGTTCGCCTGGATGCATTCGGGCGACCTGAAGGTCGACTGGTCGATCCGCGTCGATACGCTTACTGCCGTGATGCTGGTGGTGGTGACCAGCGTCTCGGCGTTCGTGCACCTCTATTCCATCGGCTACATGGAAGAGGACCCGCACCGGCCGCGTTTCTTTGCGTATTTGTCGCTCTTCACGTTCGCGATGCTGATGCTGGTGACGGCCGACAACCTCGTGCAGCTCTTCTTCGGCTGGGAGGGCGTGGGGCTCGCAAGCTATCTGCTGATCGGTTTCTGGTATCACAAGCCCGAAGCGAACGCGGCCGCCATCAAGGCGTTCGTCGTCAACCGAGTGGGCGATTTCGGCTTCGCGCTTGGCATCTTTGCCGTGTTCATGATGACCGGCGCGATCGACTTCGACACAGTGTTCGCGCAGGCGCCCTCGCTCGCCGGCAAGAGCATCAACTTCTTCGGCTGGCACGCCGACGCGATGACGCTGATCTGCCTGCTGCTGTTCATGGGCGCGATGGGCAAGTCGGCGCAGTTCCTGCTGCACACGTGGCTGCCCGACGCGATGGAAGGCCCGACGCCGGTCTCCGCGCTGATCCATGCCGCCACGATGGTGACGGCCGGCGTGTTCATGGTGGCGCGGCTTTCACCGTTGTTCGAGCTCGCGCCGAACGCGCAGGCGTTCGTCACGCTGGTCGGTGCAACGACGGCCTTCTTCGCCGCGACGGTCGGCCTCGTGCAGAACGACATCAAGCGCGTGGTTGCATATTCGACGTGCTCGCAGCTCGGCTACATGTTCGTCGCGATGGGCGTCGGCGCGTATTCGGTTGGCATGTTCCACCTGTTCACGCACGCATTCTTCAAGGCGCTGCTGTTCCTCGGCTCCGGCTCGGTGATCCACGCGATGCACCACGAGCAGGACATGCGCAAGATGGGCGGGCTGCGCGACAAGCTGCCCGTGACGTACGTGTGCATGCTGGTCGGCACGCTGGCGCTCACCGGCTTCCCGCTCACGGCCGGCTACTATTCCAAGGATGCAATCATCGAGGCGGCCGCGGCCGGGCACAATCCGTTCGCGCAATACGCCTTCGTCATGACAGTGGTCGCCGCGCTGCTGACCTCGTTCTATTCATGGCGGCTCGTGTTCATGACGTTCCACGGCAAGCCGAAGGACAAGCACGCCTACGAGCACGCGCATGAGAGCCCGTGGGTCATCCTCATTCCGCTGATCTTCCTCGCGGCGGGCTCGTTCATCGCGGGCTTCCCGTTCAAGGAGCTGTTCGCCGGCCATCACGTCGCGGAATTCTTCCGCGAGTCGCTGAAGTTCGGCCCCGAGAACCACATCCTGCACGACATGCACAATGTGCACTGGACGATTCCATACGTGCCGACCGTGATGATGCTGATCGGCCTCCTCGTCGCGTACCAGTTCTACATCCGCCGGCCCGACCTGCCGGTGGCGCTCGCCCAGCAACAGGAGCCGCTCTACAAGTTCCTGCTCAACAAGTGGTACTTCGACGAGCTGTACGACCTGATCTTCGTGCGCCCCGCGCTGTGGATCGGTCGCGTGCTCTGGAAGGGCGGCGACGGCGCGATTATCGACGGGCTCGGCCCGGACGGCGTGTCGGCGCGCGTGATGGACGTGACGCGCAGCGTCGTGCGGCTGCAGACCGGCTATCTCTATCACTACGCCTTCGCCATGCTGATCGGCGTCGCGGCGCTCATCACTTGGTTCATGTTCGCCGGGGGAGGCCACTGATGTCGAGCTGGCCGATCCTCTCGATCACGACGTTCCTGCCGATCCTCGGCGTGCTGTGGATCTTCTGCCTGCGCGGCGACGACGAGTACGTGAAGCGCAATGCGCGCTGGTGCGCGCTGTGGGCCACGCTCGTCACCTTCGCGGTTTCGCTGCTGCTGGTGTTGCGCTTCGATCCGGCGTCGCCCGAATTCCAGTTTGTTGAAAAGCGCGCATGGCTCGGCGGCACCACCGCCTATCACATGGGCGTGGACGGCATCTCGCTGCCGTTCGTGATCCTGACCACGGGCCTGATGCCGCTCTGCATCATCGCAAGCTGGGAAGTGATCCAGACGCGCGTGAAGGAATACATGGTCGCTTTCCTCGCGCTCGAGACGCTGATGATCGGCACCTTCTCGGCGCTCGACCTCGTCCTCTTCTACCTGTTCTTCGAAGGCGGCCTGATCCCGATGTTCCTGATCATCGGCGTGTGGGGCGGGCCGCGCCGCGTCTATGCGAGCTTCAAGTTCTTCCTCTACACGCTGCTCGGCTCGGTGCTGATGCTGCTCGCCATCATGGCGATGTTCTGGCAGGCGGGCACGACCGACATTCCTTCGCTGATGAAGTACGGATTTCCGCAAGGCATGCAGACCTGGCTATGGCTCGCCTTCTTCGCGTCCTTCGCGGTGAAGATGCCGATGTGGCCGGTGCACACCTGGCTGCCGGACGCGCATGTCGAAGCGCCGACCGCCGGCTCCGTCATTCTCGCCGCGATCCTCCTGAAGATGGGCGGCTACGGCTTCCTGCGCTTCTCCTTGCCGATGTTCCCGCACGCCTCGATGGATCTCGCGCCGCTGATCTTCGCGCTATCGGTGATCGCCATCATCTACACCTCGCTGGTCGCGCTGGTGCAGGAGGACATGAAGAAGCTGATCGCCTATTCGTCGGTCGCGCACATGGGTTTCGTCACCATGGGCATCTTCGCGCTGACCACGCAGGGCATCGCGGGCGGCATCTTCCAGATGATCTCGCACGGTCTCGTCTCGGCCGCGCTGTTCCTCTGCGTCGGCGTCGTCTACGACCGCATGCACACACGCGAGATTTCCGCCTATGGCGGGCTCGTGACCAATATGCCGCTCTATGCGCTGGTGTTCCTGCTGTTCACGCTCGCCAATGTCGGGCTGCCCGGCACGTCCGGCTTCATCGGCGAATTTCTCGCGCTGATCGGCACCTTCAAGGTCAATATTCCGGTCGCGACGCTCGCGACGATCGGCGTGATCCTCTCGGCCTGCTACGCGCTCTGGCTCTATCGCAAGGTGATCTTCGGCGTGATCGAGAAGCCGCAGCTTGCCGGTCTGCGCGACATCGGGCCGCGCGAGATCCTGGTGTTCACGCCGCTGGTCGTCCTCACCATCCTGTTCGGCATCTATCCCAAGCCCGTGCTCGACATGTCGGCGGCCTCGGTCGCGCAGCTGCTTGAGAACTATCAGGCGGCGGTCGCGCCGAAGAAGGCCGCCGAAATGACGGTGCCGAAATGAACCCGGCCGCCGAATTCCCCGCGCTGCTGCCGGCGCTGCCCGAGATCGTGCTCGCGCTCGGCGCGCTGGCGCTCGTCGCCTACGGGGCGTTCGCGGGCGAGCGCTCGACGCAGACGGTCAATGTCGCCTCGTTCGCGCTGCTGGTGCTCGCCGGGCTGATCGTCTGGTGGCTGCCGGCCGGAAAACTCGTGACCTTCGGCGGCGGCTTCATTGTCGACGATTTCGCGCGTGTGATGAAACTGCTCACGCTCGCAGGTTCCGCCGCGACCATCGTGCTCGCGCGCGATTATCTCGCCGCCGAAAGGCAGGAGAAGTTCGAGTTCGCGATCCTGATCGTGCTTTCGACCACCGGCATGCTGATGCTGATATCGGCGGCCGACCTGATCGCACTCTATCTCGGGCTCGAGCTGATGAGCCTCGCGCTCTATGTCGTCGCGGCGAGCAATCGCGACAGCGTGCGCTCGACCGAAGCCGGCCTCAAATACTTCGTGCTCGGCGCGCTGTCGTCCGGAATGCTGCTCTATGGCGCTTCGTTGATCTACGGCTTCACCGGCACGGTGAACTTCGCCGGCATCGCGAAGGCTGCCGGGCAGGGCGGCATCGGGCTCACCTTCGGGCTGGTGTTCCTGTTCGCAGGCTTCTGCTTCAAGGTCTCGGCCGTGCCGTTCCACATGTGGACGCCGGACGTCTACGAGGGCGCGCCGACGCCGGTCACGGCATTCTTCTCGGCTGCGCCGAAGATCGCCGCGATCGCGATGTTCGTACGCGCGCCCGTGATGGCTTTCCCCGAGATCACGCCGCAGTGGCAGCAGATCGTGGTCTTCGTCTCGATCGCCTCGATGGTGCTCGGCGCGTTTGCGGCCATCGGCCAGCGCAACATTAAGCGGCTGATGGCCTACTCGTCGATCGGCAACATGGGCTTCGCGCTGGTCGGTCTCGCGGCCGCGACGCCGGAAGGCGTGCAGGGCGTCATCGTCTACATGGCGATCTATCTCGCGATGACGCTTGGCGCGTTCGCCGTGATCCTCTCGATGCGGCGCGACGGCGTGCTGGTCGAAAATATCTCTGACCTTGCGGGCCTTGCCCGCACCAGTCCCGCAATGGCGTTCTTTCTTGCCGTGATGATGTTCTCGCTTGCAGGCATTCCGCCGCTCGCCGGGTTCTTCGCAAAATATTTCGTGTTCCTCGCCGCCATCAAGGCGGGCCTCTACGCGCTCGCCGTCATCGGCGTGCTCGCGAGCGTGGTCGGCGCCTACTACTATCTGCAGATCGTGAAGGTGATGTACTTCGACGAACCGGTCGCGCCGTTCGACCCGATGCCGCGCGCGCTCAAGGTCGTGCTCGGGATCACCGGCGTGTTCGTGATCCTGTTCTTTGCTTATCCGTCGCCGCTGGTGACGGCGGCCGCCGCGGCCGCGAAGTCATTGTTCTGATGCAGCTTCATTCCGACGCGGTCGCTGCCGGTGCCCGCCTCATCGCCTGTGAGACGCTTGCCTCGACCAACGCGGAAGCGATGGCACGTGCGCGTTCCGGCGAGCGCGGACCGCTCTGGGTCACGGCAGAGCGACAGACCGCGGGGCGCGGACGACGCGGCAATGTCTGGACCTCGGAGCCGGGCAATCTCTACGCCAGCCTTCTGCTGACCGACGCGGCGCCTCCGGCGCAGCTTCCGGAGCTTTGCTTCGTGGCCGCGCTCGCCGTGCTCGACGCGCTACGCACGGCCGCGCCGGGGCTCGCCGCGCAATTCCGGCTGAAATGGCCGAACGATTTGCTGCTCGGCGACGCGAAGCTCGTCGGCATCCTGATCGAGGCGGAGAGTGTCGGCGGCAACACCGCCGCTGTCGCTGGCATCGGCGTGAATTGCGCGCATCACCCCGCCAGCACTGGCTATCCGGCGACGAATCTTGCGGCACGGGGCGTGGCGGTGACGCCGGCCGCGCTGCTCGGCGCGCTGTCGGGTGCGATGGTGACGCGCCTGACGCAATGGGACCGCGGTGCGGGCTTCGCATCCATCCGCGCAGAATGGCTGGCTGCTGCTGCGAACCTCGGCAGCGAAATCCACGTTCGCCTTTCCGATCGCGAGATGACCGGCACGTTTGAATCCCTCGACGCTGCGGGCCGCCTGATGCTGCGTCTGCCAGGCGGCCGTCTTGAGGCGGTGACGGCTGGTGAAGTTTTCCCCGTGCGGGTGCCCGCCTGATGGCTGCCGAGCTTCTCTTTGCGCCGCTCGGCGGCGTCGGCGAGATCGGGATGAATCTCGCGCTCTATGGCCTCGGCGACGGCGGCAAGCGCACCTGGATGGTGGTCGATTGCGGCGTGTCGTTCGCTGGAGAGGACTTGCCCGGCGTCGACCTCGTCATGCCGGATATCGCCTTCCTCATCGAGCAGCGGCGCAATCTCAGCGGCCTCGTGCTCACGCACGCGCACGAGGACCACTTCGGCGCGCTGATGGACCTGTGGCCGAAGCTGCGCTGCCCGGTCTATGCGACGCCGTTCACCGCCGCGCTGTTCGAGGCGAAGCGCCTTTCCGAACCGCTCGCGCCGGAGATTCCGATCAAGGTGGTGCAACTCGGGAGCCGCTTCCCGGTTGGCCCGTTCGATATCGAACTTGTGACGGTCGCGCATTCGATCCCGGAATCGAACGCGCTGATCATCCGCACGCCGCTCGGCAACGTACTGCATACCGGCGACTGGAAGCTCGACCCGACCCCGATCCTCGGCGATCCGACCGACGTGGCGAAGCTGAAGGCGCTGGGCGACGAGGGTTGCCTCGCGCTGATCGGCGATTCCACCAATGCGGTGCGGGAAGGGCGCTCGCCCTCGGAGGCCGACGTCGCGAAGACGCTGCGTGAACTGATCGGCAACGCAACAGGCCGTGTGGCCGTGACGACATTTGCGTCGAACGTCGCGCGCATGCGCGCAGTAGCAGAAGCAGCAGCAGCAGCAGGCCGCGAAATCGTCGTGGTCGGCCGCGCGATGGCGCGTGTCGAGCAGGTTGCGCGCGAGACCGGCTATCTCGACGGAATTGCGGACTTCCGCTCGGTCGAGGCTTACGGCTATCTGCCGCACGACAAGGTCGTGGCGCTGTGTACCGGCAGCCAGGGAGAGCCCCGCGCGGCGGTCGCGCGCATTTCCGAAGACCAGCATCCGAACGTGACGCTCTCGCGGGGCGATATGGTGATCTTCTCCTCGCGGACGATCCCCGGCAACGAAAAGGCCGTCGGCAAGCTGATCAACGGGCTGGTCCGGCAGGGGATCGAAGTGATCACCGACCGCACGCATCCGCTGGTGCATGTCTCGGGCCACCCGCGCCGCACCGAGATGACGGAGCTTTACGGCTGGGTGAGGCCGCGTATCGCCGTTCCGGTTCACGGCGAGGCGCTGCATCTTTCCGAGCACGCCAAGCTCGCGCGGGCGGCAGGCGTGCCCGAGGTGATTCTCTGCGGCGACGGAGACTTGGTGAAGCTCGCGCCCGATCCGGCCGGTGTCATCGACGAGGTGCCGGCGGCGCGGCTCTACAAGGACGGCGCGCTGCTGGTGCCGGCCGAGGCGCGCACGGTCGCGGACCGGCGGCGCCTGAGCTTTTCCGGCATCGTGATCGTCGCGATAGCGCTGAGCGAAAAGGGCGAACTGCTCGCCGACCCCGATGTCGAGCTGATCGGCATCCCGGAACACAACGCCGACAAGGCCTCGATGTTCGAGATTGCCTACGACGCGGTGATCGAGACCTTCGAACTCGCTGCCGAAAGCGCGCCGCCGCGATCCGCAGGCGGTCGAGGAGGCGATCAAGCGCGCCGCGCGCGCCGCGATCGCGAGCCACTGGCAGAAGAAGCCGATATGCCTGGTGCAGGTGCTGGTCGTCTGACGACTTGATCGTATAATCGCCGTGCCGGGACTGGAGGCATCATGATCGGCCGCTTGAATCACGTCGCCATCGCGGTCGGCGACATCGCCAAGGCAAGCAAGCTTTATCGCGAGACGCTCGGCGCTGATGTCTCGGCGGTCGTGCCGCAACCGGATCACGGCGTGAACACGGTGTTCATCACGCTGCCGAACACCAAGATCGAGCTGCTCGAGCCGATCGGCGAGAACTCGCCGATCGCCAAGTTCCTCGAGCGCAATCCGGACGGCGGCATTCATCACATCTGCTACGAGGTCGACGATATCCTCAAAGCGCGCGACAAGCTGAAATCCGAAGGCGCGCGGGTGCTCGGCGACGGCAACCCGAAGATCGGCGCGCACGGCAAGCCGGTGCTGTTCCTTCACCCGAAGGATTTCTGCGGCACGCTGGTGGAGATCGAGCAGGCATGACCCCTTGTTGTCATGCCCCGCGAAGGCGGGGCATCCAGTAACCGCTGATCGGGAGTTGATGCGTCATTGTAGCTGCACGGTCGCCCGGTGTTTACTGGATTGCCCGCCTGCGCGGGCGATGACGGACTGAGACTATGGCCTGGACCACCGCCCTCGCGATCTACTTCATCATCTGGTGGGTGGTGCTGTTCGCCGTGCTGCCGTTCGGCGTTCGCAACCCGAGCGAGGCCGGCGAGACGGTCGAGCCGGGACACGATCCGGGCGCACCGACTCTCCCGGCACTCAAGGCCAAGCTGATCTGGACCACGATCGTCACCAGCATCGTGTTTGCAATCTGCTGGGTGGTCTACGTCTATCGGCTCGTCTCGCTCGACGATCTCGGGACGCTATGGGGATTGCTGAAATAGCGCGCCGCTAGCTCCGCGCCTTCAGCACCATCTGGGTCTGCGTCACCAGCGCCGCAAGGCGGCCGTCGCCGCGCGTGATCCTGGTTTGCCAGACCATCGTGGTGCGGCCCTTGTGCAGCGGCGTGCATTCGGCGCGTGCGGTGTCGCCGAGCGGGATCGCGGCGAAGAAATTCGTCTTGCTCTCGATCGTCGTCGTGCTCTCGCCCTCCTTCAGGTTAGCGACCGTCGCGACTGCCCCGATTGTGTCGGCGAAGGCCATGTAGGCGCCGCCGTGCAGCACGGCGGGGCGCGTGCACAGATCCTCGCGCACCTTCAGCTCGCCGATCACGAGGTCCGGCGTGACGCTGACGACGGTGATGCCCATCAGCTTGGCGAAGGGCAGGGGATCGAGGTTCATTGGCTTTCTCCGGCGGGATTCCGGCGCATCATCCGCCGCGCGCGGGGTGGCTTCAATGACCTCCAGGGTTAAAGGCATACGCGCCAACCGGGGATGCGCCCTGGCGCGTTTCTTGGGTCCGCGGAGGACGAGCGTCGGCCGTCAGAAGATCGCCTCGGCGAAACGCTGGGCATAGGGGAACACCTCACGCCCCCCGCGGACGCACATGTCGACCGCCACATAGAGGATGATCGCGAGTCCCACATAGGCGATCCAGCGGTGCTTCTGCAGCAGGCCCGCAATGAAGCTCGCCGCGATACCCATCAGGCCGACCGACAGCACGAGGCCGAAGATCAGGATGTAGGGATAGTCACGCGATGCGCCCGCGACCGCGAGCACGTTATCGAGCGACATCGATATGTCGGCGATGACGATCTGCCAGATCGCCTGTCCGACGGTCTTCCTCGGCGGTCGTCGATCCCGCCAATATCGATCGGCCGGCCGGTATTGGCGTCCACAAGCTGCTCGGCGGGGTGCAGGGCGCGCAACTCGCGCCACATCTTCCAGCACACCCAGAGCAGGAGCAGTCCGCCCGCCAGAAGCAGGCCGATGATCTGCAGGAGCTGGACCGTGATGCCGGCAAAGCCGATGCGCATCACCGTCGCGGCGGCGATGCCCCAGAAGATGACCTTGGCGCGTTGTTCTTTCGGCAGGCCCGCAGCCGCAAGGCCGATGACGATCGCGTTGTCACCCGCGAGCACGAGGTCGATCATGATGACCTGCAGCAGCGCGGTGAAGGCTTCGGCGGAAAGATAGGATCCCATTGCGAGTGTAGTTCCTGTTTCGATGGATCGCCCGATGCGAGCGCTGATCGCGCGTCGGCCCTCGGGCCCGGCGTAGGTCAAGCGCGCTACGCGCGGCTATTCGATCGTCGGCTGCATCACGTCCCTCCGGTTTTGCTCACTCCAGTCCGACATCGCAGCGGATCGCTGCCAGAGGGGCCCGGCCTGGAGTGTTCGAGAACTAGCGTTGCACCAGCCTTGTCTCGTTCATTCGGCGGCGTTCGTGCTCTGCACGAGCCGCATCATCTGGTCGGCGTCGATCGCGGCGGCGGCGCAGATGCCGATCAGCGTCAGCGCGCCCGCGACGTCGCGGTAGGTGACGTCGCCCTGGTCCGCTCGTCCGCGCCACCACGCGATGGCGCCGATGGCAGCCGCGCTGGCGAGGAACAGCGATGCGACGATCGGCATGGTGAGGTCGGGCGTGAGCGCCAAGCGCGCCGCTATCAGCAAACCGAATCCCGCGAGCACGGCGGCGAAGAAGCCGACGCGCGGTCCGAGCGACGCCTTGCGGTTCTCCGCCCAATTCGCCGGGCCGATGCGCGGTCCTGTCAGGTTGATCGGCACTCGATCTCTCCAGTCCGAGACAAACTGTTATGTGATAAATTCAGATATGATAGTTTAGTGAATATGAAACATCCGTCAAGTCAGAAAGAGCGGCGCCGGGACGCGGGCGTTTGGCTCAGGGATCTGCGGGAACAGGCCGGCCTCACCCAGATGGACGTCGCGAGCCGGCTGGGGTTCAAATACTACGCGTTCATTTCCCAGGTGGAGACCGGGTTCAGCCGCTTGCCGACCGAGAAGATCGAGGGCTGGGCGCAGGCGATGGGCGTCGAGCCGCGCCAGTTCGCGCAGCGCCTCATCTCGTTCTACGAACCCGAATTGCACCGCGTGCTGTACGAGGTGAAGCGCGAAGCCTGAGCCTACGCGAGGCTAGGCCGGGCGCGATTACCCGCGGCATAGTTGTCTTTGTTGGTGCGCGCGGCCAAAACCTGCCGATGAACGAACGCCTCGGAGTCCTGATCGCGGTGCTGTCCTCGACGTTCGGCGGAACGGCGGCAGCGGTTACGCGCTACATGGTGGGAGCGATCGATCCGGTCACGATTGCGGCGTTTCGGTTTGGGATCGGGGCGATGCTGCTTGTGCCGCTCGCGTTGATGCTGCGCAGCGTCCTGCCACGCGGCCGCGACCTGATCAGCTCCGCGCTGCTCGGCGTGATGTTCTTCGGCGTGTTCTTTGTCTTCTACAATGTCGCTATGGGCTACACGACGGCGGCGCGCGGTGCGCTTGCGCTGTCGACGCTGCCGCTCTGGACGATGGTGGTCGCGGCTTTGCTCGGTGCGGAGCCGCTGACGGCGCGCAAGTCGCTCGGCGTCCTGATCGCGGTCGGGGGCGTTGCGGTCGCGCTGTTTGCAGGACTTGCCGCCGCTCCGGACGGAGCATGGCGGGGCGATCTCATCATGGCGGGCGCGACGCTGTGCATGGCGTTCTACAATGTGTGGTCACGCCCGTTCATCGCGCGCTCGTCTCCGCTCGGCTTCGTGACAATCTCGATGAGCGCGGGCGCGGTGTGTCTCGTGTCCGTCGCGGCATTGAGCGGTGGCTTCGCGGCCACGCGCGCGTTCGGCACGTCGCAATGGATCGCCGTGATCTATCTCGGCGCATTCGGCGGCGCGGCTGCGTTCTTCCTCTGGGTGCTGGCACTGCGCATGACGACGCCGACGCGTGTTGCCAACACCATGACGATCAATCCCATCGCAGCCTCGCTGCTCGCAGCGGTTCTGGTGGGCGAGCCCATCGGGCTCAATCTGATGATCGGGCTCGCCGCTGTCGCGCTCGGCATCTGGCTCGCATCGACCGCAGGCATCGCGGCAAAAAAATGAGCAGGGCCAAGGCCCTGCTCGGATGACTTGTCGTGTTGAGCCACTTTATCCCGACGGTTTTGTTTTTTGTCGGTACGGCAGCGGATTTTCGCGCCGGTGGGCTCTCTCCCTCCCAAGACTTGGACCGCTCAGTTGAAGCCGCCGGTTCTTCGCCGACTAGCCTTACCTTGCGCGGCGGCACCGTAACCGATCACGATTCGCTTGTCATCACGGAACAGACGCAACATTCTTACGTAGCAACGCAAAAAGCGCACTTGCACAAGTTACACGCAGCACGTTAGCGGGACATCGCGACTGAATGAGTGTCTCTCTGAACCGAGTCGATGACGTCGCGGTGACGCATCGCGATGGAGGCGGAAGGCTTTGATGGCTCTTGTGTTTTCCTGCCTGTTTCGGTTTCACTCGCTCCGCCCGCCGCCAGAGCCCGCGAGTCGCACCTGAATGCGCCTGTCCCGCTATTTCCTGCCGATCCTGCGCGAAGCCCCGCGTGAAGCCGAGATCGTCTCGCACCGGCTGATGCTGCGCGCCGGGATGATGCGGCAGGAAGCCGCCGGGATTTACGCATTCCTGCCACTCGGCCTGCGGGTGCTCGACAAGATCTGCCGCATCGTGCGCGAGGAGCAGAACCGCTCGGGCGCCATCGAATTGCTGATGCCGACGATCCAGTCGGCGGACCTGTGGCGCGAAAGCGGGCGCTACGACGACTACGGCAAGGAGATGCTGCGCATCAAGGACCGCCACGAGCGCGACGTGCTCTACGGCCCGACCAACGAGGAGATGATCACCGAGATCTTCCGCGCCTACGTGAAGTCATACAAGGACCTTCCGCTGAACCTCTACCACATCCAGTGGAAATTCCGCGACGAGGTGCGGCCGCGCTTCGGGGTGATGCGCGGGCGCGAATTCCTGATGAAGGATGCCTATTCGTTCGACGTCGACGAAGCTTCGGCGCGGACGGCCTACAACCGGATGTTCGTCGCGTACCTGCGCACGTTCGCGCGGCTCGGTCTCAAATCGATACCGATGCGTGCCGATACCGGGCCGATCGGCGGCGATCTGTCACACGAGTTCATCATCCTTGCCGATACCGGCGAGAGCGAAGTGTTCTGCCATCGCGACGTTCTTGATTTCGAAGTGCCGGGCGAGGATGTCGACTTCGGCAGCGCCGCGAGCCTGCAGGAGATCGTCGACAAGTGGACATCGCTTTACGCGGCGACCTCCGAGATGCACGACAAGGCGGCCTATGACGCGCTGCCTGCCGACAAGCAGGTCGCGGCGCGCGGCATCGAGGTCGGCCACATCTTCTATTTCGGCACCAAGTATTCCGAGCCGATGAAAGCGGTCGTGGCCGGACCGGACGGCTCCGAAAAGCCGGTGCACGGGGGCTCCTACGGTATCGGTCCCTCGCGTCTCGTCGCCGCGATCATCGAGGCCTGTCACGACGAGGCCGGCATCAAGTGGCCCGAGGCCATCGCGCCGTTCGATGTCATGATCCTCAACCTCAAGCAGGGCGATGCCGCGACCGATGGCGCCTGCGAGCAGCTTTACAAGGAGCTGAGCGCAAAGGGGGTCGACGTGCTCTATCACGACACCGACGAGCGGCCGGGCGCGAAGTTCGCGACCGCCGATCTGATCGGCGTTCCCTGGCAGATATTGATCGGTCCGAAGGGGCTCGCCTCGGGGCAGGTCGAGCTGAAACGGCGTGCCGACGGCAGCCGGACCATGCTGAGCCCTGCGGACGCCGTTGCGCGGTTCGCGCGATAAAGCTGTTCACCTGGCGATCCTGCCTGCGGTCTATGGTGGCCTTAAACCGCCAGAATCGGATGAAATGCCGGAAGTGGACGGAGCTTCATGAGCGATCCTACCGGGACCCGGCCTTTTGCCCACTTCGAGTGGATGCTGTCGCTGCGCTATCTGCGCTCGCGGCGGCGTGAGGGATTCATTTCGGTCATCGCGGGGTTCTCGTTCCTCGGCATCATGCTCGGCGTCGCGACGCTGATCATCGTGATGGCGGTGATGAACGGCTTCCGCAAGGAATTGCTCGACAAGATCCTCGGCCTCAACGGCCATCTGCTGGTGCAGCCACTCGAGACGCCGCTGACCGATTGGGAGGCGCTCGCGGACCGCATCTCCAAGGTGCCCGGCGTGCGGCTCGCCGCTCCGCTGGTCGAAGGTCAGGCATTGGCATCCTCGCCGTTCAATTCGGCTGGCGTGCTGGTGCGCGGCATCCGCGCCGCGGACCTGAACAATCTCACGTCGGTCGCCAAAAATCTGAAGCAGGGCACGTTCGAGGGTTTCGACGCCGGTCAGGGGCTCGCGATCGGGCGGCGGTTGTCCGACCAGCTTTCGGTGCGGGCGGGTGACAACATCACCCTCGTTGCTCCCCGTGGCGCCGTGACCCCAATGGGCACGACGCCGCGCATCAAGACCTACAAGGTCGCGGCCGTATTCGAGATCGGCATGTCGGAGTACGACTCTGCGATCGTGTTCATGCCGCTGCCGGAGGCGCAGCTCTATTTCAACCGCTCCGGCGACGTCACCGCGGTGGAGGTGTACACCGACAATCCGGATCGCATCGACAACTTCAGACGCCTGATCACCGCCGCCGCGAACCGGCCGATCTTCATGATCGACTGGCGGCAGCGCAACGCGACGTTCTTCAATGCGCTTCAGGTCGAGCGCAACGTGATGTTCCTGATCCTCACGCTGATCATCCTGGTGGCGGCGCTGAACATCATCTCCGGCCTGATCATGCTGGTGAAGGACAAGGGCGGCGACATCGCCATCATGCGCACAATGGGCGCGACGCAGGGCTCGGTGATGCGCATTTTCCTCATCACCGGCGCGTCGATCGGCATCGTCGGCACGATCGCGGGATTCCTGCTCGGGACTGGTGGTCTGCCTGAATGTCGAGTTGATCCGCCAGTTCCTGTCGTGGATGACGCGCACCGAATTGTTCTCGCCCGAGCTCTATTTCCTCTCGCGGCTCCCGGCCGAGATGGATGTCGGCGAGACGACGGCCGTGGTCGTGATGGCGCTCACGCTGTCGTTGCTTGCGACACTCTATCCGTCATGGCGTGCGGCGCGGCTCGATCCGGTCGAGGCGCTGCGCTATGAGTGACGTGGGCCGCAAGGACAAGGAGCCCGCGATTTTCCTGCATGCGATCGAGCGGCGCTACAGTCAGGGCGCGGCCTCGCTCGAAATCCTGAAAGGTGCCGAACTCGCCGTGTGGCCCGGCCAGTCGGTTGCGCTGATCGCGCCTTCAGGCACCGGCAAGTCCACGCTGCTGCACGTTGCCGGCCTGCTCGAACATCCCGACACGGGCGAGGTCTATGTCGACGGCACGGCGACGTCGACGCTGTCGGACGCCGAGCGCACGCGCATCCGCCGCACCGAGATCGGTTTCGTCTACCAGTTTCACCATCTGCTGCCGGAATTCACCGCGGCGGAGAACGTGATGCTGCCGCAGATGATCCGTGGCCTGTCGCGCAAGGAAGCGCGCAAGCGCGCCGACGAGCTGCTCGGCTATCTCGGTCTGAACGAGCGGCTGGAACATCGCCCGTCGCAGCTTTCCGGCGGCGAACAGCAGCGCGTCGCGATCGCGCGCGCGGTTGCCAACGCACCGCGCGTGCTGCTCGCGGACGAGCCGACCGGCAATCTCGATCCGCGCACCGCGCAGCACGTCTTTCAGGCGCTCTCGCAGCTTGTGCGCGCCTCGGGCCTCGCCGCAGTTGTCGCCACCCACAACATGGAGCTTGCCCGCCGGATGGACCGGCGGGTCACGCTGCAAGAGGGCAGGGTTGTGGAAGTGGCGTGAGGGGTCGTGCGAAGCACCGGCCCGGACGAAGGCGAAAGCTGCGGCCTAAGTGCTGGCTACGCGCCGATCCATCTCCGCATGACCAGCCAAGCGAGCGGCAGGATGATGAGTTCCGGCGGCTAGATAGCCGAGCGTTCTGTTCGATAAGTTCTGAGGCATGCTCTCCTAACGTAATGGGGCCGTTTCGGTTTCCCGGTACCTCGGGAACTCGCCAGAACAAAGGGCGACCCCGAGTCCATTATTGATCGGTTAACCCCGTGCTCCGTTTGGCAGAAAGAAAACTCGACCGTTGCAGACGCGCGCCCGCATCCTCAGTTTGATGTGCGAGGGGGTCAGCATCCGGGCGATCACGCAGATTGACCGGCGCGAGCAAGAACACGGTGGTCAGCCTGCTAGCCGACGTTGGCCGTGCCTGCGCCGAGTATCAGGACAAGAGCTTCGCAATCTGCCTTGCTAAGCGCGTGCAGCTCGATGAAATTTGGAGCGTTTATTTATGCGAAGAAACGACAACGTCGCGTGCGACAAGTCCGCGCCTGAAGAACGCTGGCGACGTTTGGACGTGGACGGCAATCTGACGACGACACGTAAGCTCTCGTGTCATCACCACGTTAGTCGGTCGCGACAGCGAATACTCGCTATGCAGTCCATTGAACGATCTGCGGTCGCGTCTCGCGAACCGAGTGCAGAGTTACCAGCGACGGCCAGCGGCCATACCTCGAGGCCGTTGATACAGTGTTTGGCCACGACGTGGACTTTGCGCAGCTTGTGAAAATCTACGGTGCCGACGACGCAGAGAGTGAGAAGCGTTACAGCGCCGTCGACTGCCTTGGCGCGCAAGCATCGTCCAGTAGATGGGCAACCCGAACCCCAAGCACATCAGCACATTGTTTGCGGAGCGGCAGAATCTGAAAATCAAACTGACCCAGTACCGATCGTTGACGAAAGAACAAAAATAGAACATCGTTCCTTCTATGTTCTGAGGAGGACACGATGCTCCGCTCTGCGATGGAAGAAGTTGCCGCCCTGACCTCTCTGGGCCTGTTCGTCAGCATGATTGCGATCTGGGCGCAGGTGATTGCAGTCCTTTGAGGCGCGCAATTCCTGCGGCCCGTCTGAGCCGCGCGGCCGCGACACCGTTGTGCGGCGGCGGCGGGCTTCAGGGAGGAAAGCGGGGATGGCCGGGCTTACTGGCCTGAATCCGTGGACTTCGCGGGTCGCAATCCTCACTCTCGCGCCGTGAGAGAATCGCGAGGAACACGCGTGGCCGACCCCGGTTTCGTGCACCTGCATCGTGCACTCGTCCTATTCGCTGCTGGAAGGCGCGCTGACCATCGCCAAGCTCGCGGAGCATGCGAAGGCGGACCGCCAGCCGGCGCTCGCGCTCACCGACACCGACAATATGTTCGGCGCGCTCGAATTCTCCGACAAGCTGAGCAGCGCGGGAATCCAGCCGATCGTCGGCTGCGCGCTCGCGGTCGATTTCGGCGATCAGGAGGCTCCGCGCCATCCAGGCCAGGTCGCGCGGATGCCGCGCCTTGTGCTGCTCGCCACGCACGAGGATGGCTATCGCAACCTGATGCGTCTCACCTCGCGCGCCTTCCTCGAAACGCCGTCCGACCAACTGGCGCATGTGAAGCTCGCGACGCTCGAAGCCGCGAATGGCGGGCTGATCGTGCTGACCGGCGGTCCGGGCGGGCCGATCGATCTCGCGCTCGGTGCGGGGCAGGCGGAGCTTGCGGCCGCGCGCTGCGAGCGGCTGGCCGCGATATTCGGGGACCGGCTCTACGTCGAGCTTCAGCGTCACGGGCGGCCGGAGCAGAAGCAGATCGAGCCGGCGCTGCTCGATATCGCCTACCGGCAGGGGCTGGCGATCGTCGCGACCAACGAGCCTTACTACGCAAAGCGCGAGGATTTCGAGGCGCACGACGCGCTGATCTGCATCGCGGAGGGCCGCGTCGTCGCCGAGTCCGACCGGCGGCAGCTTTCATCCGAGCATTACTTCAAGTCGCGCGCCGAGATGGCGGCGCTTTTCTCCGATCTGCCCGAAGCGCTCGCCTCGACCGTCGAGATCGCGCAACGCTGTGCGTTCCGGCCGCTGACGCGCAAGCCGATCCTGCCGCGCTTCACGGCGGAGGGCGGCACCGCTGTGGACGAGGCCGCCGAGTTGCGGCGTCAGGCGGAAGAAGGGTTGACGCTGCGCATCAAGACGATCGGGCTCGCGTCAGGCCATACCATCGACGATTACCGCGAGCGGCTCGACTTCGAACTCAACGTTATCGAGCGGATGAAATATCCGGGCTACTTCCTGATCGTTGCTGACTTCATCCAGTGGGCAAAGTCCAAAGGGATTCCGGTAGGGCCGGGCCGCGGGTCGGGCGCGGGCTCGCTCGTCGCCTATTCGCTCACCATCACCGATCTCGATCCGATCCGTTTCGGCCTCCTGTTCGAGCGCTTCCTCAATCCGGAACGCGTGTCGATGCCGGACTTCGACATCGACTTCTGTCAGGAGCGGCGCGACGAGGTGATCCGCTACGTGCAGGGGCGTTACGGCCATGATCGCGTGGCGCAGATCATCACTTTCGGCACGTTGCAGGCGCGCGGCGTGCTGCGCGACGTCGGCCGCGTGCTCGAAATGCCGTACGGGCAGGTCGACAAGCTGTGCAAGCTCGTGCCGATGAACCCGGCCGCGCCCGTGACGCTCTCGCGTGCGATCGCCGAGGAGCCGCGCCTGCAAGCTGCGCGTGACGCCGAGCCGGTGGTGCGGCGTGCTTTCGACATTGCGATGAAGCTCGAGGGCCTGCACCGTCACGCCTCGACGCATGCGGCGGGCATCGTGATCGGCGACCGGCCGCTCGCCGAACTGGTGCCGCTCTATCGCGATCCGAAAACCGACATGCCGGTGACCCAGTTCAACATGAAATGGGTCGAGCCGGCCGGACTGGTGAAGTTCGACTTTCTCGGTCTCAAGACGCTCTCGGTGCTCGACCTTGCCGAGAAGCTGGTGCGGCGTCGCGGAGTCGATCTCACGCTCGCGCGTATCCCGCTCGACGACGCCAAGAGCTACGAGATGCTGGCGCGCGGCGAGACCGTCGGCATCTTCCAGGTGGAAGGGCAGGGGATGCGCCGCGCGCTCACCGACATGCGCCCGGACCGGTTCGAGGACATCATCGCGCTGGTCGCGCTCTACCGGCCGGGCCCGATGGCGAATATCCCGACTTACTGCTCGCGCAAGCGCGGTCACGAGCCGATCGAGTACACGCACCCGAAGCTGGAGCCGATCCTGGAGGCGACCTACGGCATCATCACTTACCAGGAGCAGGTGCAGCAGATCGCCAAGGACCTCGCCGGCTACAGCCTCGGCAAGGCGGACATCCTGCGCCGCGCGATGGGCAAGAAAGACAAGAAGGAGATGGCCTCGCAGCGTGACGATTTCGTCACAGGCGCCGTTGCGCAGGGCATCGAGCGAGGCACCGCGGAAGTGATCTTCGAGGCCTGCGCGAAGTTCGCCGAATACGGCTTCAACAAGTCGCACTCAGCGCCGTATGCGCTGCTCACCTACCAGACCGCCTACATGAAGGCGAACTATCCGGTCGAGTTCATGGCGGCATCCATGACTTACGACATGGGCAACACCGACAAGCTCGCCGAATTCCGCGCTGAGGCAGTGCGGCTCGGCGTCAAGGTCGAGTCGCCCTCGATCAATCGCTCCGGCGTGATGTTCGAGGCCGACGGCAACACGATTCACTACGCCCTTGCGGCGCTGAAAGGTGTCGGCAGGCAGGCCGTCGAGACGATCGTGACGGCGCGTGGTGACAAACCGTTCCGCGACCTCGCGGATTTCGCCAACCGGATCGACCCGCGGTCGCTCAACAAGCGGGTTGTCGAAAGCCTCGCGGCCGCGGGCGCGTTCGATGCGCTGGAGCCAAGCCGGGCGGCTGCGTTCACGCGCGCGGATGCGATCCTCGAAGTCGCCCAGAACCAGCAACAGGACGTAGCCACCGGCCAAGGGGACATGTTCACGCGGACGGTCCAGAAGCCGAGCAGCGCGAACGTCGAGCCGTGGCTTCCGGCCGAGCGGCTGCAACGCGAGTTCGACGCGATCGGCTTCTTCCTGTCGGGTCATCCGCTTGATGATTACGCGGGAGCGCTGAAGCGGATGAACGTGCAGTCGTGGACGACCTTCGCGAATTCGGTGAAGCAGGGCGCGAGCGCGGGCCGCGTCGCCGGCACGGTGGTGACGCGCGCGGAGCGGCGCACCAAGACCGGCAACAAGATGGGTATCCTCGAATTCTCTGATCCATCCGGTCACTACGAGGCGATCATCTTCCAGGAAGGCCTGATGCAATATCGCGAGGTGCTCGAACCGGGCACGGCGGTGCTTCTGATGCTCACCGCCGAGGCGCAGGGCGACGATGTGCGTGCGCGCATCCAGTCGGTCGAACGTCTCGATCAGGCGGCTGAGAAACTGCAGAAGGGCTTGCGCGTGTTCGTGAGCTCCAACCAGACGATCGAAGGCGTGGCGAAACGCCTCGAGCCGAAAGGGGACGGCGAGGTCAGCATGATCCTGATCCTCGATGCCGGCGCGGCCGAGGTCGAGGTCAAGCTCCCCGGCCGTTACAAGGTCTCGCCGCAGATCGCCGGCGCCATCAAGGCGGTGCCGGGCGTGATCGAGGTGCAGGCGCTCTGATGATCGTCGAGCTTGTGACGTTCAAGGCGCCGGCGGGGGCGAGTTGGGACGATATCCTCGCCGACGCGCGTCACGTCGTGCCGAAGTGGCGCGCCAACCGTGAACTCGTGCGCAAGCACTTCCTCCTGAGCGATGACGGGCAGGAGTGTGCCGGGCTCTATATCTGGCCGACGCGCGAGGCGGCTGAAGCTGCGCATGACGCGGCATGGCGCGCCGGCGTCGAAAAGCGCACCGGGTCGCCGCCGGCGATCCGCTACTTCGGGCTGCAGATGCTACTCGACAACGAGGCCGGAACCGTCACCGAGTGGTCGAAGGTGGGCGGGAAATCGGTTCGGGCCGCGGACTGATCACCAATCAAATCAGCTCCGCTTCGGCGAACGATGGCTGCGGATGCTGGCTTTTCCCGTGCAATCCGAACGTGAAAGCTGTCGGTTGCTGTAATTCGAAGCGCTTTTGACACGTTTTCGCCAATCGAAAGCGTGAAAACAGCGTTGGAATTGCAATTCGGTGCTTCGTATATACTGTCGAAGGCACAGGCCAGCTAACGGGTTAGCTGGAAGCGGACGGGGCACTCGGCAGCATGGATCATCGCCCCCACATTGTTGTGGTCGAGGACGAGGCGGCGCAGCGGCAGCTGCTGGTCGATTACCTCGGCCGGCAGAACTTCCGCGTGAGCAGCGCCGACGGCGGCACCGCACTGCGCAAGCTCCTTGAGCGCGAACTGCCCGCGCTCGTGCTTCTCGATATCGGCCTTCCGGGCGAGGACGGCTTCGTGCTTGCGCGCTGGCTGCGCGAGCGGTCGGGCCGCATCGGCATCATCATGGTCACAGCCGCGGCCGATACGGTCGACCGCGTGGTCGGCCTCGAAACCGGCGCGGACGACTACATTGCCAAGCCCTTCGAGCCGCGCGAGCTTCTCGCCCGCGTGAAGAGCGTGCTGCGCCGGACCACGGGTGCGACCGCCAATACCGGACCGCGCGTGCGCATGGGCCGTCGGGTGCTCGATCTGGAAAAGCGCGTGCTGATCGATCCCGTCTCGGGCGACGAGGAAACGCTGGCCGCGAGCGAACTTGATCTTCTGAAGGTGTTCGCCGAGAATCCGAACCGGCCGCTCAATCGCGACTGGCTGCTGGAAGTGACGGCGCATCGCGAGATGGAGGCCTTCGATCGTGCGATCGATCTGCGCATCACGCGTCTGCGCCGCAAGATCGAGGTCGACCCGTCGCATCCCGACGCGATCCGCACCGTGCGCGGCGTCGGCTACATGTTCGTGCCGCCGAAGGACTGAGTTTCTAGCTCGCTGGCGTGCCGGGCTCGATGTCGGCGAGCGCGCGACGCAATTCCGTGGCAAGCGGCCCGAGTCCTTCGCGGCAGCGCGTGCGATCGCCCGCCTTGCCGGCCTGCTCCAGCGCAGCCGCAGCCGCGCCGACGCCGTTCGCGCCCACCGTCTGCGCCGCACCTTTAAGTTTGTGCGCCGAGGCTGCGAGCGAGGGCAGATCGTTCGCGCGCGAGGCGGCGCTGATCTCGCGCTCGGCCGCGACCGCGGTGTCGCGGAATTTCGCCAGCAGCGAGTTGATCGCCGCATCGTCGTTGCCGAGCCAGGCGGCGAGCACCTCGCGGTCGATGGCTGACGGCGGCTTGGGCGCATCCTCGCTGCGCGGTTCGCGCGCCGTATCCTCGATCGTCATCCAGCGCTCCAGCGTGGTGCGTAGCTGATCCATGTTTACGGGTTTGGCGAGATACGCATCCATGCCGGCGGCGAGACAGCGTTCGTCCTCGCCCTTCATGGCGTTCGCCGTGACCGCGACGATCGGCGTGCGCACCGTGCCGCCGCGTGTGATTTCGGCTGCGCGGATCTGCCGGGTCAACTCGTGGCCGTCCATCCGCGGCATGTGAATGTCGGCGAGCACGGCAGCATAGCGCCCTTCGGCGGCAGCCCAGGCTTCAAGCGCCTCGACGCCGTCATTCACCGTGTCGGAGGCAATGCCGAGCAGCTCCAGTTGCCGCACCAGCACCTCGCGGTTTACCGGATGATCGTCCGCAACAAGGATGCGGGCCTGCGGTTCGCCGCGCCGGGTACTCGCGGCCTTGATGGGGCGAGGGGCGCTGCGCAGCGTGGTGTTCAGCGGGGAATCCGCGGGCGCGGCATGGAGAACCAGCCGCACCGTGAAGGTCGAGCCCTTGCCCTGTTCGCTCTCGACCGTGATGTCGCCCTTCATCAGCTGCGCGAGCCGTCGCACGATCGACAGTCCGAGGCCGGTTCCGCCGAAGCGCCGTGTGGTGGAGGAGTCGGCCTGCGCAAAAGGCTGGAACAGCCGTGCGCGCTGCGTTTCGGATAAGCCGATGCCGGTATCGCTGACTGAAATCGACACGCGCGTCAGTCCCTGGCCCATCGGCTCGGTTCCGGCATGCAGCATCACGCGCCCGCGCTCGGTGAACTTCAGCGCGTTGCCGAGCAGGTTGAACAACACCTGCCGCATGCGGGTCGGATCTCCGACCAGCGCATCGTCGGAGCCGGCGTCGATCTCCACGTCGAGCGCGAGGCCTTTGATGATCGCCTGCTGGCGGAACGTGCTCGCAACGCCGTCGATCAGGCCCGACAACGAGAAAGCGGTTTCTTCCAGCTCAAGCCGCCCGGCCTCGATCTTGGAGAAGTCGAGTACGTCGTCGATGATACGCAACAGCGATTGTGCGAAGTCCCGGATGGTCGAAACCGTTCGCCGCTGCGGCCCGTCGAGGCCCTGGCGCTGGAGCACGTCGATCATGCCGAGCACGCCGTTCATCGGTGTACGGATCTCGTGGCTCATGGTGGCGAGGAAGGTCGACTTCGCCTGATTGGCGGCTTCGGCTTCGGCGCGTTCCTTCTCGGCGGCATCGCGCGCGTGTTCGGCGGCCTCCTTGGCGCCGGCAAGCGCTTCCTCGCGGGTCTTCAGCATCGTGATGTCGCGATAGATGCCGAGCAGCCCGCCGTCGCTTAAGGGCCGGAAATTGAATTCGATGTATTTGCCTGAGGCGATCGGCGCTTCGTAGCGCGCACCGCCGGGACGCAGGATGCGCCGCGCGACCTCCGTGACGGTCGTCTCGATGTCGTCGGTCGATCCGAATTCGCCGTGTTTCGCAAGCTCGCGGATGATGTCGAATCCCGACATGCCGGGTTTGAACGGACCCTTGTAGGACCACATGTCGTTGCTGAAGCGGTTCGAGAATTGCCAGTGGAAATTCTCGTCCCACAGCGTGACGCCGTCGCTCATGTTGTCGAGCACGGTCTGCATCACCTCGCGGGTGCGCTCGACATCGTCACGCGCGCGTTCGGCGGCTTCCTTGGCGGATGCGAGCGCTTCCTCGCGTTCCTTCACCGAGGTGACGTCGCGACCGAACGCGAGCAGCCCGCCGTCCGTGAGCGGGAGGAAATTGAACTCGATGTAATGGCCTTCGAGACTGCGCCGCAGGAAACGGTTGCCGCCCGGCTTGCGGATCAAGGCGACGCGTTCGCGCACCTTGCTCTCCATATCGGAGGCCGGACCGAAGTCGCCGCGCTTCACCTGGAAGCGCAGAATGTCATGTCCTGAGGTGCCTGGCCCGACCACGTCCTTCGGATATGACTGGATTTCCATCATCTGCCGGTTGATGAACTGGAGACGGAAATCCTTGTCGAACAGCATGACGCCGCCGATCATGTTGTCGAGCACGGTCTGCATGATCTGGCGTGTGCGCTCGACGTCGTCGCGCGCGGCTTCCGCGGCCTCTTTGGCGGCGGCAAGCGCGTCCTCGCGATCTTTCAGTTCCAGTGATGTCGCGGTTGACCGCCAGCACGCTGCCGTCGTCCAGCGTGTTGAAGGTGATTTCGAGATATTTGCCGCTCGCCGCCGACCGCTCGTAGCGCACGCCCCCCGGCTTGCGGATCATCGCGAGGCGCTGCCCGACGACCTCTCGATGTCGTCGACCGGCCCGAAATCGCCCCGCGTAGCTTGGAAGCGCAGCACGTCCTCGATCGAAACGCCCGGGGAAGCGACGTCTGCCGGATAGCTCTGGAATTCCATCAGCCGCTGATTGGCGAACTTCATCGCGAGATCGCGGTCCAGCAACATGACGCCGTCGCTCATGTTGTCGAGCACGATCTGCATGACAGTGCCGGCGCGCTCGGTGTCGCGCCGGGCGGCTTCCGCCTCGATGCGCGCGCGCTCGGCGCCTTCCTTGGCGGCGGCGAGCGCTTCCTCGCGATCCTTCAGTTCGGTGATGTCGCGGTAGAGCGCAAGCAAACTGCCGTCTTCGAGCGGCTTGAATGTGAACTCCACGTAGTCGCCGCTGGCCGTGCGCCGCTCATAGCGGGCGCCCGCCCGCATGACGTCAATGCGCCGTTTAACCTCCGCCTCGATCTGCGATTCCGGTATTGGGCCGAAATCACCGCGGCGCGCCTGAAATGCCAGAATGCTGTAAGCCGAGACGCCAGCGCCTGCGACCTCGGGCGTGAAATGTTGGAAATTCATGACCTGACGGTTCACGAACTGCCAACGCATTTCCTTGTCGAACAACAAGACGCCGTCGCTCATATTGTCGAGCACGGTCTGCATGACTTCGCGCGTGCGTTCCGCGTCGTTGCGCGCGGCTTCGGCCGCTTCCTTGGCGGATGCGAGTGCGTCCTCGCGCTCTTTCATTTCCGTGATGTCGCGATAGACCCCGAGCAGACTGCCATCGTCGAGGCGCTTGAAGTTGAACTCGACGTGCCGGCCGTCTTCGACCTGGCGGATGTAGCGGCTGCCGCCCGGCTGGAGGATGCGACCCGCGATTTCCTCCACTTTCTCTTCGATGTTCCCGATGTCGCCGCCATATGCGCCGCGCCGGATCTGAAAACGGATCATCTCGTGACCCGAGATACCTGGGTATAGCGAGCCGGGCGTGTAGCCCCAGCGCTCGATGTGGCGGCGGTTGGAGAAACGCCAGCGGAAGTCCTTGTCCCACAGCGTCACGCCGTCGGTCATGTTGTCGAGCACGAACTGCATCGTCTCGCGCGCCTGCTCGACGTCGCGGTACGCGGTGGCTGCTTCCACCTTCGCGGCATGCAACTGGCGCTCGCGCGCGCGCATCTCGGTGATGTCGCCGGTGACGCCGACCATGCGGCGGGCGCGCCCATCGGGACCGCGCACCGCGATACCGTGCTGTCGGCCCCAACGCCACGTTCCGTCCCTGCCGCGATAGCGGAATTCGATATCGAGACGCGGGATCTCGCCCTTGAACAGCGCGGACGACATGCGCGTGTGATAGGGGCGGTCGTCGGGATGGACGACCTCGGCGAACTTGCTGATCGGTCCGTACTCCGGCAGGCCGAGCACATCGACCAGCGACGGTGCGAGATACACCATTCCGGTCTCGAGATTGGCGTCGTAGGCGCCGGCGCCCTCGCTGATGGACTCGATGGCCAGTGCGTACCGTCGAGTCCGCGTCGTCGAGGTTCGCCACCGTCGCCGGCAACTGGCGCTGCGCCGCGATCTTGGCCGACAGCAGCTCCGACTCGCGCTGCTTGACCTCGGTGATGTCGCCGGCCGCGCCGACCAGCCGGATCGCGCGGCCATCCGGACCGCGGAATGCGATGCCGTACTGGCGGCACCAGCGCCACGTTCCGTCCTCGGTGAGATAGCGCAGTTCGCAGTTCAGCCGCGGCGTCTCGCCCTTGAGATGCTCGACGAGCTTGCGGCGATACATCGGCCAGTCGCTCGGATGCATGCGCTCGCGCCAATGCTCCGGGCTTCGAAATGACCGCAGACGTGAGTCCAAGCTGAATGCGCGCGCTGGACGAGAAATAGACCGAGTCAGTCGTGAGATCCCAATCGTAGAGACCGAAATTGATCGACTCCATCGCGAGCGCGTAGCGCTCTTCGGTCGAGGTGAGGGGGGCGGTTGGCCCGTCGCCTTGCCGGTAAGCCGCCGCAGCCTCGGCCCGCGCCGTCTTCAAGCGCCCGGTCGCGCTGGCGCAACTCGGTGATGTCGCTCATCGCGCCGACGATGCGATAGGCGCGGCCGTCCGGGTGACGGACGGCAACGCCATATTGACGGCACCAGCGCCAGCCGCCTTCGGGCGCCGTGAAACGGAAATCGACCTCGAAGCGCGGGTTATCGCCCCTGAAGTGCGCGACGATCGCGTCGCGGTACGCAGGCCGGTCGTCGGGATGAATCGTCTCGATGATATTGCCGGTGGTGAAGGCGACATCGTCCGCCTTCATGCCCAGCATTTTGCGCAGACTGTCGGAGAAATAGACTTCGCCGCCCTCGAGATCGGCGTCGTACACCGCGTAATTGATCGACTGCATCGCGAGCGCGTAGCGCTCTTCAATTCGAGTCGGATCAGGCGCGGTGGACTTGCGGGAACGGGATGGTTTTGGCGGCGAAATCGGCATCAAACGCTCCGGCCTGCGTCATACTGAGCATGCCCTGTATCGTCGATGTGTCGCGGGATGACGGTTTTGTATCATGTGTATCGTCGGCACGCGTTTGTACCAACAAATTCAGGGTCTTCCTTAACGTCGTCGCGTGCGCGCCGGCAGGCAAGGCGGAGCGATACAAATGATACCAATACGTTGTCGGGGCGACATCGTAACAATACGCACGGCGCGTAGGGTCCCTCATCGAAGGAATGCGGCAGACGCGTAACTCACCGCCGCCGAGATCGACAGGGGCTCAACCATGAAGACCATCGTGCTGTACGGCCTTCAGATGCTGGTGGGTCTCGTTGCTCTGGCGGCGGGTTATGCCAAGCTGACCGGCATGGGCTTCATGGCCGAGCCCTTCGCGATGATCGGCCTCGGCAATACCTTCCTGATGATCGCCGGCTCGGTCGAGATCCTTGCGGGTCTGTGCCTTCTGTTCCCGCGGTCGGGCGTGATCGGCGCGGTGCTGATGGCGAGCGTGATGGTCGGCACGATGGGCGCGAGCCTCGGCCACGTCATCTCCCACCGTAACGACGCCACGCAACTGGTTTCGCAGACCTACCGGACCGCCGTGCAGCAGGACGCGATGGTGAAGCCGGTGGTGTTCAAGAAGAGCCAAGGCTGGGACATCTAAGCCCCGGAATTTCCTTTCAGAACGTCTCGATATTGGCGGTCGGGGGCGAAAGCCCCCGATCTGCCGTTTTCCTTGCGTCCACCCCCCGGCCTCGCTATATAGCCGCCACATCTCACACGCGGACCTTGGCTCAACGCCGTCCGGTGCTCCGGTCGATCCTGATCGATTCGGGGCTCACGGGTCCGCGGAGGAACAACCGGAGAAGACATATGGCGCTTCCTGAGTACTCGATGCGCTCGCTTTTGGAAGCGGGCGTGCACTTCGGACATCAGTCCCACCGCTGGAATCCGAAGATGGCGGATTACATCTTCGGGGCCCGCAACAATATCCACATCCTCGATCTCGCCCAGACGGTGCCGCTGATGCACCGCGCCTTGCAGGCCGTAAGCGATACGGTCGCGAAGGGCGGCCGCATCCTGTTCGTCGGCACAAAGCGGCAGGCGCAGGACGCGATCGCGGACGCGGCGAAACGCTGCGCGCAGTATTACGTCAACTCGCGCTGGCTCGGCGGCACGCTGACCAACTGGAAGACGATCTCGGCTTCGATCAAGCGGCTGCGCCAGCTTGAGGAGATGCTGAGTACGCCGGAAGCGGCGGCCGGCTACACCAAGAAGGAGCGCCTGACGCTCACGCGCGAGAAGGAAAAGCTCGATCGCGCGCTTGGCGGCATCAAGGACATGGGCGGCTTGCCCGACCTGTTGTTCGTGATCGACACCAACAAGGAAGACATCGCTCTGAAAGAGGCGCGTCGCCTCAACATCCCGATCGCCGCGATCGTCGACACCAATTGCGATCCGAACGGCATCACCTTCGTGGTGCCCGGCAATGACGATGCGGGCCGCGCGATCTCGCTGTACTGCGATCTCGTCGCAAAGGCGGCGATCGACGGCATTTCGCGTTCGCAGCGCGATCTTGGCGTCGACACCGGCGCCGCCGAAGCGCCGGTCGCCGAGGAGATTCCGGCCGAAGTAGCGCCGACAGGCTTCCAGCCGCTGGCTGGACCGCGCGGCGTGGCGGACGATCTCAAGAAGCTGCCGCATGTTTCGCCGGAGGTGGAAAAGAAGCTCAACGACCTCGGCGTGTTCCACTTCTCGCAGCTCGCCGAATTGTCCGGCGCGGACGCAGAGAAGATCGGCGAGGAGGTCGGGCTTCCGACCCGCGTCGAGAGCTGGATCGCCAAGGCGAAAGAGTTCGTCGCAGAGTAATCGTTTCGCGCGCCATGGCCGGCTCGTTCCGGCCACCCCGCCTGGGGACGCGCGACTTGGTGCCGGCCTGAGCGTGCCGGACATGACGAATTGAGGGAATTTTCAGATGGCTGACATCACCGCCGCAATGGTGAAGGAGCTGCGCGAGAAGACCGGCGCGGGCATGATGGATTGCAAGGCCGCGCTCAACGAAACCAAGGGCGACATGGAGGCCGCGGTCGACTGGCTGCGCAAGAAAGGTCTGTCCAAGGCCGCCAAAAAGGCCGGCCGCGTCGCGGCCGAAGGGCTCATCGGCATATTCGTCACCCCGAAGAAGGGCGCGATGGTCGAGGTCAATTCCGAGACCGATTTCGTGGCGCGCAACGATCATTTCCAGGGTCTGGTGAAGATGATCGCTGACGTCGCGCTTTCGGCCGGCGAGGACATCGAGGCGATCAAGGCCGCGAAGGCCGGCTCGGCGACGATTGCCGACGCGGTGTCGTCCGCCATCGCAACCATCGGCGAGAACATCACGCCGCGCCGCGCTGCCGTGGTCGAAGTCGGGCAGGGTGTGGTGGCGAACTACGTGCACAACCAGATTTCCGACGGCCTTGGCAAGATCGGCGTGCTGGTGGGTCTGGAGTCGTCCGGGAATGCAGGCGAGCTCGCGGCCATCGGCCGTCAGGTCGCGATGCACATTGCGTCGGCGAACCCGATCGCGATCGATGCCGCGGGCGTCGATCCTGCCGTCGTGAAGCGCGAGAAGGACATTCTGGCCGACAAATTCCGCCAGCAGGGGAAGCCCGAGGCGATGATCGACAAGATCACCGAGTCGGGTCTGAAGACCTTCTACAAGGAGCAGACCCTGCTCGAGCAGCCTTTCATCTTCGACGACAAGAAAAGTGTCGCTCAGGCGCTGAAGGAAGCCGAAGGCAAGGTCGGCGGCCCGATCAAGGTCACCGGCTATCGGCGTTTTGCGCTCGGCGAGGGCATCGAAAAAGGCACCTCCGACTTCGCGTCGGAGGTTGCGGCGGCGGGCGGAACCACCTGACAATCGCGCACCCGCGATTCGCACCGGAGCCATAATGGCCAGCCCCGCCTACCGCCGCGTGATCGTGAAAGTCTCGGGCGAGGCGTTCTCCGGCCCCAATGATTTCGGCATTCACGCGCCGACCATCGAGGCGATCGTTGCCGACCTCGTGACGGCGCGTGCGCTCGGCGTGACCATCGGCGTGGTCGTCGGCGGCGGCAATCTCATCCGAGGCGCGGAGTCGGCCGACGCGTGGCTCTCGCGCCCGACCGCCGACTCGATGGGCATGATGGGCACCGTGATGAATGCACTGGTGCTTGTTTCGGCGCTGGAACGCGCAGGTGTTACGTCGCGCACAATGTCGGCGCTCTCGATGCCGCAGGTGTGCGAGACCTATGAGCGCGAGCGGGCGCTGCGGCATCTGGAAGACAACCGGATCGTGGTGTTTGCGGGCGGCACCGGCAACCCGTTCTTCACCACCGACACCACCGCGGTGCTGCGCGCGGCCGAGATGGGCTGCGATGCGGTGCTCAAGGCAACCAACGTCGACGGCATCTACAGCGCCGATCCGAACCTCGATCCGAAGGCGCAGCGTTTTGAGCGCCTGAGCCACGAGGAGGCGATCCGTCGCGACCTGAAGGTCATGGACGCCACCGCCTTCGCGCTTGCCCGGGAAAACCGTATCCCTATCATCGTGTTCTCGATCCGCGAACCGGGCGCGATCGCGGCCGTGCTGGCCGGCAAGGGACGCGCCACATTCGTCGGGTGAAGCGACGGCAGCTCCGCGCAAGGCGGGGATTTCCGTCTTCCGGGAGAGGCAGATGGCAGCAGCAACGCACAATCTGGATGAACTCAAGCGCCGGATGCAGGGCGCGATCCAGGTATTGAAGCAGGAACTCAGCGGCCTGCGCACCGGACGCGCATCGGCAGGTCTGGTCGATCACGTGCAGGTCGAGGCCTACGGCAGCCACATGCCGCTCAATCAGCTCGCGACCGTGACGATCCCGGAGCCGCGGCTGCTCTCCGTCAATGTATGGGACCGATCGCAGGTTCATGCGGTCGAGAAGGCCATCAGCGCCGCCAATCTCGGGCTGACGCCGAACACCGAAGGGCAGACGATCCGCCTGCGCATCCCGGAGCTGAACGAGGAACGGCGCAAGGAACTCGCCAAGGTCGCGCACAAATACGCCGAGGCGGCACGCGTCTCGATCCGTCACGTGCGGCGCGATGGGCTCGAAGTGCTCAAGAAGATGGAAAAGGATCACACGATCAGCGAGGACGATCACAAGCGTGACGCCGAGCAGGTGCAGAAGGCGACGGATCAGGCGATCCACGACGTGGACGGTGCGCTTGCCGCCAAAGAAAAAGAGATCATGACGGTCTAGTCTGGCGCATGATCCTGTTCGCAGACCGGGCAATCTCGGGGATCGTGCGCTAGCCGCAACGGAGCCTACATCTCGCATGGCGGAGGCCACCAAACTCGCCGAAACAGCTCCGGACGTTCCGCGCCATGTCGCCATCATCATGGACGGCAACGGACGCTGGGCCGCGTCGCGCGGTCTGCCGCGTGTCGAGGGGCATCGGCGCGGCGTCGAGGCGCTGCGCAAGACGGTGCGCGCCGCGGGCGACATGGGCATTCGCGTTCTGACGATCTTCTCGTTCTCGTCGGAGAACTGGCAGCGGCCGGCGTCGGAAGTGCGCGACCTGATGGGCCTGCTGCGGCTGTTCATCCGCAAGGACCTCGCCGAACTGCATGGGAACGGCGTGCGCGTCCGCATCATCGGCGAGCGCGACACCCTCGATCCGGATATCCGGCGGCTGCTTGAAGAAGCCGAAGAGCTGACGCGCGAAAACACCAACATGCTGCTGGTCGTCGCCTTCAACTATGGCGCCCGCGACGAGATCGCCCGTGCGGCCCGCCGCATCGCCGAGGATGTCGCGAGCGGCGTGCTCAAGCCCGAGGCAGTCACCGAAGAGCTGATCGGACAGCGGCTCGACGCGCCGGATATCGCCGACCCGGACCTCATCATCCGCACCTCGGGCGAGCAGCGGCTATCGAATTTCCTGCTCTGGCAGGCGGCCTATTCGGAGCTTGTGTTCACACCGGTCTACTGGCCGGATTTCGACCGCGCCGCGCTGGAAGCCGCGATCGAAGAATACCGCCGGCGCGAGCGGCGCTTCGGCGGTCTCGCGGCGAAGACCGGGTCGTGAATTCGTGACCGATCCGGCGGCTCACGCGACCGGCCCAAGCAATCTCACGCTGCGCATCATTTCGTCGGCGATCCTCGCGCCGCTCGTGATCCTCATTACGTGGATCGGAGGGTGGCCGTTCGTGCTGCTCTGCATCGCCGCCGCATGCATTGTGCTTTGGGAATGGAGCAGGCTCGTCAACGGCGCGCGTCCGCAACTTCCGGAATTTGCGGGCTGGATGATTGCGGGCCTGGCCTATGCGCTCGTTGTGCTGCTCGCGCCGATCGCGCTGCGGCGCGATCCCGAATTCGGGTTCGTCGCGATCCTGTTCCTGTGCGCAGTCGTCTGGTCGACCGATATCGCGGCTTACTTTGCGGGTCGGGCGCTGGGCGGCCCGAAGCTGTGGCCGGCGGTCAGCCCGAAGAAAACCTGGTCCGGCGCCATCGGCGGAACGCTCGGCGGTATCGCGACGGGGCTGGCGGTGGTGACGGCCGCCGGGGTCGCCATCGGGTCCGGGCTGGTGATCGTCGCGTTCGGCCTCTCGGTCGTCTCGCAGGGCGGCGATCTCCTTGAATCGGCGATCAAACGCCGGTTCGGCGCCAAGGACTCGAGCCAGCTCATTCCGGGCCACGGCGGGCTGATGGACCGGCTTGACGG
Source organism: uncultured Alphaproteobacteria bacterium (assembly GCA_963828625.1). Classification (GTDB taxonomy): domain Bacteria; phylum Pseudomonadota; class Alphaproteobacteria; order Rhizobiales; family Xanthobacteraceae; genus PALSA-894. The sequence continues at coordinate 131,780 of CAWHEX010000003.1, forward strand.
GTTTTTGACAGCCGCTGCCGCCGCCGTCATGGTGGGTCTGCTTCGCGGGGGCCTCGAAGGGCCCGCCCGCGGGCTCCTCGTTTGGTGATTTTGATGCCCAATGGAACTCGCGCCAGGACGAAGTCGGCCGCCGCCGTTCGCGGCGTCACGATTCTGGGCGCCACCGGCTCGATCGGATCGAGCACGATCGACCTGCTCAAGCGCCAGACCGGCAAATTCACCGTTCAGGCGCTGACCGCGCATAAAAACGGCGTGGCGCTGGCCCGGCTGGCGCGGGAACTCGGCGCGTGTTTCGCCGCCGTCGCGGATCACGATGCCTATGGCGAACTGAAATCCGAGCTTTCGGGGAGCGGGATCGAGGCCGCCTCAGGCCCGGATGCGGTCGCCGAGGCGGCACGCCGTCCGGCCGATATGGTGATCGGCGCGATCACAGGCGTTGCCGGGCTTGAGCCGTCGCTCGCCGCGATCGAGCGGGGCGCGACGCTCGCGCTCGCCAACAAGGAGTCTCTTGGTCTGCGCCGGTACGCTGGTGATGCGGCGCGCGAAGCAGACCGGCGCGACGGTGCTGCCGGTCGATAGCGAGCACAACGCGCTGTTTCAGGCGATGACCGCCGGGCGGCGCGAGGACGTCAGCAAGGTCATCATCACGGCATCGGGCGGTCCGTTCCGCACGTGGTCGAAGGAGCAGATCCGCGCGGCGACGCTCGAGGCTGCGCTCAAGCATCCGAACTGGACGATGGGCCCGAAGGTCACGATCGATTCCGCGACCCTGATGAACAAAGGCCTCGAAGTCATTGAAGCCTATCATCTGTTCGATCTGACGCCGGACGAGATCGAGGTGCTGGTGCACCCGCAATCGATCGTCCACGGCATGGTCGAGTTCCGCGACGGTTCGGTGATCGCGCATCTTGGTCCGCATGACATGCGCGTCCCGATCGCACATTGCCTCGCGTGGCCGGAACGCATCGACGGGCCGGTGAAACGCCTTGACCTTGCGGAAGTCGGAAGCCTGACCTTCGAGAAGCCCGACCTCGACCGCTTTCCGGCGCTCGGTCTTGCGTGGCACGCGCTGCGCACCGGTTCCGGCGCGACCACCGTGCTCAATGCGGCGAACGAGATCGCGGTCGAAGAATTCGTCGCCCGCCGAATCACATTCTCCGGTATTCCTGCGCTGGTCGAGGCGACGCTCAATGCGGCGTCGCGGCGCGGTGTGATGCGTGAGCCCGGTTCGATCGCGGATGCGATCGCGGTTGACCAGGATTCACGATCGTTGGCGCGTGACCTCCTGCCCGAAATCGCCGCAAAGGCATTTTAGTCAGTTTTTCCGGGCAAACTTCACTTAGCTTAGCTGTTGGGGCTTGAGGACCGAATGGAAATGCTTGGCAATATCGGCTCGTGGGGCGGATGGCTGACCGGCTACGTCGTCCCGTTTCTGTTCGTCCTGACCGTCGTCGTCTTCTTCCATGAGCTTGGCCATTTCCTGATCGCGCGCTGGTGCGGCGTTCGCGTGCTGGTGTTCTCCGTCGGGTTCGGGCCCGAGCTGTTCGGTTTCAACGACCGCCACGGCACGCGCTGGAAGGTGTCCGCTATTCCGCTCGGCGGTTACGTGAAGTTCTTCGGCGACGAGAACGCCGCGAGCGTGCCTGATGCCGACGCCGTCCAGCAGATGAGCGAGACGGAGCGGCGCGAAAGCTTCTTTTTCAAACCTGTCCGTCAGCGCGCCGCGATCGTCGCGGCCGGACCGATCGCGAATTTCCTGCTCGCGATCGTGATCTTCGCGGCGGTGTTCACCTTCTACGGCAAGCAGGCGACGCCGGCGCGCGTCGAAACTGTGCAGCCGAACAGCGCGGCACTCGCCGCCGGCTTCCAGGCCGGTGATCTGATCGTCGCGATCAACGGCAAGAAGATCGAGACCTTCACCGACATGCAGCGCCTCGTGAGCGCGAGCGCGGGCGAAGCCTTGACCGTCGACATCGAGCGCGGTGGCGTGCGCCAGAGCCTGAAGGCGACGCCGAAGCTCACCGAGATGAAGGACAACTTCGGCAACGTGCACCGCATCGGCGTGCTCGGGATCAGCGGCGCGCGCGAGCCGCCGGTCCCGGTCGATCCGCTGACCGCAGTGAAGCTCGGCGTCGAAGAAACCTGGTTCGTGGTCGAGCGGACGCTGTCCTATCTCGGCGGCGTCGTTACCGGCCGCGAGTCGGCGGACCAGCTCGGCGGGCCGATCCGGATCGCGCAGGTGTCCGGGCAGGTGGCGACCGCGGGATTCGTCGCGCTGATCCACCTGGCTGCGGTGCTTTCGATCTCGATCGGGCTCCTGAACCTGTTTCCAATCCCGCTTCTCGATGGCGGCCACCTTTTGTTCTACGCAATCGAGGCCATTCGCGGCCGTCCGTTGTCGGATCGGGCGCAGGAGTACGGGTTCCGCATTGGGCTCGCCATTGTCTTATTGTTAATGATATTCGCGACCTTCAACGACATTCTTCACCTTGCCAGTTTGTGACCGTGGCCGATCAGCAACGCATTGATACGAAAAGGCGATTCGTCGCTCCCTTGGTTAAAGAGTTTGGTTTCCTTGGACGGCGGATAGAGGTAAAAAATAAACCTTCGGGACACAGATTCCGCCAAGTTGTGCTTCAAAGGGCGACTGGGACTTAAAGGGTAGGGCGCATAGCGCATGAGACTATGGGTGCGGATCCGGGCACTGGCCGTTGCTGGCTTGGTTCTCGGCGGGGTGTTTTTCGGTGTGAGCGTTGCGTCTCTGGCGACGGCAAGCAGTGCCGTGGCGCAGACCGCGACGTCTATCGTCGTCGAAGGTAACCGCCGGGTCGAGAGCGACACCATCCGTTCGTACTTCCGGGTCCAGCCGGGAGAACGCCTCGACGCGCTCAAGGTGGACGAAGGCATCAAGGCGCTGATCGCGACCGGTCTGTTCGCCGACGTGCGTCCGACCTTCTCCGGCAACCGCCTCATCGTCACGGTCGTCGAAAACCAAGTCATCAGCCGCATCCAGTTCGAGGGCAACAAGCGCGTCAAGGACGAGCAGCTCTCGCAGGAAATCCAGTCGAAGCCGCGCGGCTCGCTGTCACGGCCGACCGTGCAGGCCGACGTCCAGCGTATCGTCGAGATTTATCGCCGCACCGGCCGCTACGACGTGCGTGTCGATCCGAAGATCATCGACCGGCCGAACAACCGCGTCGATCTCGTGTTCGAGATCAACGAAGGCGGTAAGACGAGCGTCAAGGAGATCGATTTCGTCGGCAATCGCGCCTATTCGACGTGGCGTCTGCGCGACGTGATCAAGACCGGCCAATCGAGCATTCTGAGCTTCCTCAAGAACAACGACCTCTACGATCCCGACCGCATCGAATCCGACCGCGAACTGCTGCGCCGCTGGTACCTGAAGAACGGTTACGCGGACGTGCGCATCGTGTCGGCGGTGGCCGAGTTCATCCCCTCGCGCAACGGCTTCGTGCTGACCTTCACGATCGAAGAGGGCGATCGCTACGCCTTCGGTCCGGTCGATATTCAGGTCGGCGTGCGTGACGTGGATCAGGGTCTCTTGCGCAGCAAGCTCCGCTTCGCGCCGGGCCAGACCTACAACGCCGAAGCGGTCGAGAAATCGACCGAGGAAATGACGATCGAGATGTCGAAGCGCGGCTACGCCTTCGCGCAGATCCGTCCACGCGGCGACCGCAATTTCGAGACCCGTCAGATCAGTGTCGTGTTCACCGTGGAGGAAGGCGCGCGCGCCTACATCGAGCGGATCAACGTGCGCGGCAATACGCGCACGCGCGACTACGTGATCCGCCGCGAGTTCGATATCGCCGAAGGCGACGCCTATAACCGCGTGCTGGTCGATCGCGCCGAGCGGCGGCTGAAGAACCTGAATTATTTCAAGTCGGTCAAGGTCACCAACGAGCCGGGCTCGGCATCGGACCGCATCATCCTCAACGTCGACGTCGAAGAGCAATCGACCGGTGAGTTCTCGGTCGCAGGCGGCTATTCGACCGCCGACGGCCTGATTGCGGAAGTCTCGGTCGGCGAACGCAACCTGCTCGGGCGCGGTCAGATCGCGCGCGCATCGGTCACTTACGGCCAGCGTACGCGCGGCGTCGAGTTCTCGTTCGGCGAGCCGTACTTCCTCGACTATCGCCTCGCGTTCGGCATCGACGTATTCGCCAAGCAGGTCGATGCGTCGTCATCGTACGTCTACCGCCAGGAGACGATTGGCGCCGGCTTCCGCTTCGGCATCCCGCTGCGCGAGGACCTCGCACTGCAGCTGCGTTACTCGGCCTACCGGCAGCAGATCGACCTCGATCAGATGCTGCGCAACTGTAACAACATCAACCCGAACTTCGGGCTCGACCCGCTCAGTCCCTCGAGCTACCCGACCGCGGGTGCGTACGGCATGACGCCTGCGACGACCCCGCCGCCGGGCTTTACCGGCCTCACCAATTGCTATCTCGACGGCGAAGCGTCCGCGGCGGTCAAGCAGCAGGTCGAACTCCGGGCCGGCAATCGTTTCGCTGGTCGGCTACAGCCTCGTCTACAACACGGTCGACAACAACCGCAGCCCGACCCGCGGCCTGCTCGCCGAACTGCGTCAGGATTTCGCGGGCATCGGCGGCGACGTCAACTTCATCCGCACCACCGGCGACGTGCGCTGGTACTACGAGATCATGTCCGACATCGTTTCGGTCCTGCATCTGCAGGGCGGACACGTGACCGGATGGGGCGACAAGTCGCTGCGCATGCTCGACCACTTCCAGATGGGGCCGAACCTCGTGCGTGGCTTTGCGACGGCCGGCATCGGCCCGCGCGATCTCACGATCGGCACATCGCAGGATGCGCTCGGCGGCACGATGTACTGGGGCGCCTCAGTCGAGACGCAGATTCCCGTGTACGGCGTACCGAAGGATTTCGGCATGAGGATCGCGCTGTTCGCCGACGCCGGCGCGGTTTGGGGCTACACCGGTCCGCGCGCCTTCCCGATAACCGGTACTGCGATCACAACGACCGATCCGTTTACCGGCAAGGACACGGATTCGATGACGGTCCGTACGTCCATTGGTGCGGGCCTGATTTGGGATTCGCCTTTCGGTCCCATCCGCATCGACTATGCATTCCCGCTCACCAAAGATCCGAACGACCGCGTGCAGGAGCTGCGCTTCTCCGGCGGCACGAAGTTCTAAGGTCGAGCGGCGCCACGGTTTGGGTGGCATGACCGAGCCTCTATTCTTCGAACGCCCCACGGGGCTGACCGCGCAAGAGATCGCGGCGCTCACGGGCGCCGTCATGCGTGCGGGTGCCGCACCCGAGCGGCGCGTCGCCGGCGTCGCGCCGCTCGATCGCGCAGGCCCGGGCGAGCTTGCGTTCATGCAGAGCCCGAAATTCGCGGACCAGTTCGCCGGCACGCGCGCCGGCATCTGTTTGACGACGGAGAAGTTTGCCGACAAGGCTCCGGTGAATGTGGCGCTGCTGATCACGCCCGCGCCGTACCGGGCATTCGTCGCGGTGGCGCAGAAGCTCTACCCCGGCGCGATGCGTCCATCCTCGCTATTCGAGGCGAGCGGTGTGTCGGCGGGCGCTCTCGTTCACCCGACCGCGCGGCTTGAATCCGGCGTTGTGATCGACCCGGCAGCGGTGATTGGGCCGCGTGCGGAAATCGGCGCGGGCACGATCATCGGGCCGACGGCCGTGATCGGACCGGAGGTGCGCATCGGGCGCGATTGCGTCATCGGTGCGAGCTGCACGATCGTGCACGCGTTGATCGGCGACCGCGTGATCGTCCATGCCGGCGCGCGGATCGGACAGGACGGCTTCGGCTTCATTCCGGGCGCAGGCGGCCACGGCAAGGTGCCGCAGGTCGGCCGTGTCATTATCCAGGATGGCGTGGAGGTCGGCGCGAATACCACGATCGACCGCGGCGCGATCCGCGACACCGTGATCGGGGAGGGCACCAAGATCGACAACCTCGTCCAGATCGCCCACAACGTCGAGATCGGCCGGCACTGCGTCCTCGCGGCGCATACCGGCATCTCCGGGAGCTGCACGATCGGAGACTATGTCATGATGGGCGGCCGGGTCGGGATCACCGACAACGTCACGATCGGTGCGGGAGCGATGATCGCGGCCGGCAGCGGAGTGATGTCGCATATCCCGGCGGGCGAGAAATGGGGCGGCGCACCCGCGCAGCCGGCGCGCGAATGGCTCAAGGCCAACGCCGCGTTGCGGCGGCTCGCGCGGCGAAGCGCAGCTCGCGGGGACGACGAATGAGCGGCACCACGGTCGAGGCGGCGGGCATCAAGGAAATCCTCGAGGCGCTGCCGCACCGCTATCCGTTCCTGATGATCGATCGCGTCGTCTCCCTGCATGGTGATGAGTCCGCGATCGGCATCAAGAACGTGACATTCAATGAGCCACAGTTCATGGGGCACTTCCCGGGCAACCCGGTTTTTCCGGGTGTGCTGATGATCGAAGGCATGGCCCAGACGGCCGGCGTGCTGTGCATTACGTCCGGCATCGTCGGAAAGGCCAAGGCGGTCTTCTTCATGACCATCGACAAGGCCAAATTCCGCAGGCCGGTCGGGCCGGGCGACGTGATTGAGTATCACATGAAGAAGAAAACACGGCGGAAGAACATGTGGTGGTATTTCGCCGAAGCCAAGGTCGGCGGCGAACTCGTCGCCGAAGCTGAAGTCGGCGCCATGCTGATCGAGGCGTGATGTCGGCGATCGATCACACCGCGCGCATCGCGCCGGGCGCTGTCATCGGAACTGGCGCGGAAATCGGCCCTTACTGCGTGATAGGGCCGAACGTTGTGCTCGGCGACAACTGCAAACTGATCGCGCAGGTGCACCTGACAGGCCACACGACTATCGGCGCCGGCACGACGATCTATCCTTTCGCGTCGCTCGGTACGCCGCCGCAGTCGGTCCACTATAAAGGAGAGCCGACGCGGCTTGTCGTCGGCGCGAACTGCCAGCTTCGCGAGAGCGTCACGATCAACACCGGCACGGTCGGCGGCGGCGGAGTCACGACCGTGGGCGACGGCTGCTTCCTGATGGTTGGCTCGCATGTTGGACACGACTGCCACGTCGGCAACGGCGTGATCATGGCGAATAACAGTATGCTCGGTGGCCATTGCCAGCTCGGCGACGACGTCTTTCTTGGCGGGCATTGCGCCGTGCACCAGCACGTCCGTATCGGCGAGAGCGTCATGGTCGCGGGTTTTTCGGCATTCGCGGACGACGTCATTCCCTACGGCTTCGTCCTCGAGCCGATCGCCCGGCTCGGCGGCGTCAATGTCGTCGGGATGCGCCGCCGCGGTGTCAGCAAGGATGGCATCCGCGCCGTGCAGCGGGCCTACGAAGTGCTGTTTGAGGGCGATGGTGAATTCGCGCCGCGCATTGACGCGACCGAGGCCGAACTCGGCCACGTGCCGGAAGTGGCGAAGATCATCGCGTTCGTTCGCGAGAAGCGCCAGCGGCCTCTCATGCTGAGCAAGGTTCGTGGCCGTCGTGGCGACGATGCCGGTTGACGCATGGCTGAGGCACGCACCATTGATATGGCGCAAGCCGGCGGCGCGGATGGCGAAAGCCCGCTCGCGCTGATCGCGGGCGGCGGGTCGATCCCGATCACCGTCGCCAATGCTGTCGAACGGCGCGGTCGGCGTGTCGTGCTGTTTCCGGTGCATGGATGGGCTGATCCCGCGGCGATCGGGAAGTTCAAGCACTATTGGCTTCCGCTGGCGAAGGCTGGGCTGTTTCGCCGCCGCGCGCGGGCCGAGGGGTGCCGTGACGTGGTGTTCGTCGGAACGGCCGCGCGGCCGGCGCTGCGATCGCTGCGCGTCGACTGGCTGACGTTGTGGCTGCTTCCGCGTATCGTACGGGCCTATCGCGGTGGCGACGATCACCTGATCTCGAGTGTCGCTGGCATCTTTGAAGACTACGGATTTCGCATCGTGGCTCCGCATGAAGCTGCACCGGAAATTCTGATGCCGGAGGGGCTGCTGGGCAGCAGGCGTCCTTCGGCACGCGATGAATCCGACATCGCACGCGCGTTGGCGCTGCTTGATGCGACGGGACCCTTCGACATGGGGCAGGGCGCGGTCGTCGCGAACAATCACGTGCTCGCCGTCGAGGCCGCGGAAGGCACCGATGCGATGCTTGCACGCATCGCGGACCTGCGTGCGCGGGGGCGCGTTGCCGCGCCGTCGGGCACCGGTGTTCTCGTGAAAGCCCCCAAGCCGCAACAGGATCGCCGTTTCGATCTCCCGGCGATCGGTCCTCGCACGGTCGAGGAAGCAGCGCGTGCAGGCCTTGCGGGTATCGCGGTCGTGGCGGGCGCCGCCATCGTGGCGGAGCCGGACGCGGTTGCGGCGGCGGCCGACAAGGCGAAGATTTTTGTTATCGGAATCGGTTTCGGCCGGACCACGCCGTGATGGCGCCGCTCAAGCTGTCTCTGGTCGCGGCCGAGGAATCCGGTGACGTGCTTGGCGGGGCGCTGATGGCGGCGGTGCGCGCCGTGCGTCCAGGCACCGTGGCTTTCAGCGGGGTCGGTGGCCGCGCCATGCAGGCGCAAGGGCTGTCGAGCCCGTTCGATACCGCCGATCTCTCGATTATCGGGCTGTCGTCAATTCCGCGGAAGCTGCCGTTGATCTTCCGGCGCATCCGCGAAACATCCGACGCGATCATCGCCACACAGCCCGATGCCGTGATCATCATTGACAGCCCGGACTTCACACACCGTGTGGCACGCCGCGTCCGGAGAGCCGCGCCGCAGATTCCGATCATCAACTACGCGCCGCCAACCGTGTGGGCCTGGCGACCGGGGCGCGCGCGTGCCATGCGCAGTTATGTCGACGAAGCGCTGGCGATCCTGCCGTTCGAGCCAGCGGCGTTCGCGCGGCATGACGGTCCGCACTGCACTTACGTGGGCCACCCGCTCGCCGAGCGGGTTGCGGAATTGCGCCCGAACGCCGAAGACGCGCGTCGGCGCATGGCCGGTCCGCCACTGCTTCTCGTTCTGCCCGGCAGTCGGAGAAGCGAGATCCGCCGCCTGGCAGCGATCTTCGGCGAGGCGATCGCACAGCTTGTGGCGCGCGCCGGCCCCGTCGAACTGGTGCTGCCGACGCTGCCGCACATCGCCGACGCTGTGAGCGATGCGACGGCGACATGGCCGGTCCGGCCGCGCATCGTGCTCGATCCGGCGGAGAAGCAGGCCGCATTTCGTACCGCGCGCGCTGCTCTCGCGGCATCCGGCACTGTCACACTGGAACTTGCCTTCGCGCAGGTGCCGACGGTCGCGGCGTATCGCATCCCGACGTGGGAGGGCTTTATCTTCCGCATGATGGCGCAGATCGACACCGTGATCCTCGCCAACCTCGTGCTCGGCGAGCGCGCCGTGCCCGAATATCTCCAGAGCGAGTGCACGCCGGACCGGCTCGGCGCGGCCCTTGTGCCGCTGCTCGGCGACACGCCCGAGCGCCGCAGGCAGCTCTCGGCCTTTGCCCGGCTCGACACCGTCATGGACCTGCAGGGCGAGCCGCCGAGTGTCCGGGCCGCGAAGGCCGTTCTGGCCCTGGCCGCTCGCCATGCGGCTTCGGCACTACCATCGTCCGCGGCTTCGTGTTAACCGCTGCGGTTCGTCGGCGTCATCGGGCATATGGCAAAAACTCCTGTAAAATCAACGGGTCAAGCGGCCGGTAAATCGCGCCGCGCGGCCATCACGGCCGTGCAAGGCTATGTGCCGCCCGACGTTCTGACCAACGCCGAACTGGCCCACTTGGTGGACACCTCGGACGCATGGATCACCGAGCGTACCGGCATCAAGGAACGCCACATCCTGAAAGGGAAGGGGCTCGGCACCTCGCACATGGGCGCTGAGGCCGTGCGCGGCCTGCTGGAGAAGACCGGGACGTTGCCGAAGGAGATCGATCTCCTGATCTGCGCCACGACGACGCCGGATTTCGTCTTTCCGTCGACCGCGAACCTGATCTGCGACATGTGCGGCATCCGCAATATCGGGTCGTTCGACGTGCAGGCCGCCTGCTCGGGCTTCATCTACGCGCTGACGATCGCGAAGCAGTTCGTCGAAAACGGCAGCGCGAAGAAAGTTATCGTCGTCGGCGCCGACAAGATGACCTCGATCCTCGACTACACCGACCGCGCAACCTGTGTGCTGTTCGGCGATGGTGCAGGCGCGGTGCTGATCGAGCCTTCGAAGAACGGTCACGGCATCCGCGATGTGCTGATCCGCTCCGACGGCGCCGGCATGCCGCATCTGCATCAGAAGGCGGGCGGCAGCCGCATGCCGCCGAGCGCCGAGACCGTCGCGCAGCGCCTGCATTACGTCCATCAGGAGGGCGCGCAGGTCTACAAGTTCGCCGTCGCCCGCATGGCCGAGATCTCAATGGAAGTCATGCTGCGCAACAAGCTCAATCCCGACAAGATCGACTGGCTGGTGCCGCACCAGGCTAACAAGCGCATCATCGAGGCGACCGCCGACCGGATGGGCCTGCCGATGGACCGCGTGATGGTGACCATCCACAAATACGGCAACACCACCGCGGCAACGATCCCGCTCTGCCTCTGGGACTACGAGTCGCGCCTGAAGGAAGGCGATCGACTGCTCATGGCGGCGTTCGGGGGCGGATTTACCTGGGCCGGGGCCTACGTGACATGGGGCTACGACGGCGCGTCTGCGGGGCATTGAGCACCGGTTGTGGGCGATAAGCCACACCTCTGTGGCTCTCGCGCATCGGGACCTTGCCGGATCATCGATTTCCTCGGACAATTTCCCTGCGGTTGAGGTTCTGGCAGCAGGGGGCACATGCTCGCTTCGGCGGTTCGTGCGCTGAATTCGGCGACCGAGCGCGCGTGCGCGTTCGCGTTGCTGGGAGCGTTGGCCTGTGCCGTCAATTTTCCTGGCCTTGCGCGCGCCGAAGAAGGCGTCGTTACGGAACTGGCGTCTGCCGGCGGCCCGCGCGCTGAGTTTTGGGGCGAGTTGCCCGACACCGGTAACGGTGAGACGTCTACACAACCGCTTTTGACCCGTTCCAGCGTTAACCTGCTGGTCGCCGCGAACCGAACCGGCGCGCAACGCTACAGCGACACTCACACCGAGAGCGGCAAGAAACGCCGCCGCTCGCTCGCGTCGCTGGTTCGCTCGCGCCTTGCCGACGACGCCAATTTCCGCAACCGCACGCGCTTTCTGTCGCGCCGCATCGACGAGACCGGCCGGGGCAATGCCGCCGAACTCGCGTTCGTGCAAACCGGCGAGCAATTCCTCGGCGCGCTGGTCGCGGCGTCGCGCCGCGGTCCGATCTCGAACCTCGTGATCTACGGTCACGCAGCATCGAAGGCGCTGTTCATGCGCGAAGACCGCGGGTTCTATGCCTCGGTGATGGAGGTTGCGAAGACCTCGCACGTTGTCTCCGGCGAGGACGACGAAAAGGACGAACAGCTCCGCCTCGTCGGCTCGCGCGACATGAGCGACTTCGAAGGGCTACTTGCGCGCGGCGAGATCCGCTTCACCCGCAATCCGGTGATCGTGTTCGCGGGCTGCGGCGTTGCGGGCAGGCGCGACGTTGAGTCAGGCAGCATTGCGGCGCGCATCGCGGAGCTGACAGGCGGCAAGGTGATCGCTTCGGTCGACGTGACCGACCAGTCGATGGGTCGCGGACCCAACTTCCGCAATCACGAATATTCGCGCCGCACGTGGGTACGCTTCCTGGGCGGCCAGACGCCGGAGCGGCTCAATACCAAGGTAATTGACGCGCTGAAGCAGCTCAATTTCGACGGCGAAGCTGTGGCGGCTGCCGGGCCGCCGCAAGAGGCTCCAGCCCAGCGCAGCTCAAACTGACGGTTGCTTACTTCCTTCGCGAAATCGGCGCGTATTCGCGCCGCGTCGCGCCGGTGTAGAGCTGGCGCGGACGGCCGATCTTCTGGCTCGGGTCCTCGATCATCTCTTTCCATTGCGCGATCCAGCCGACCGTCCGGGCGACCGCGAACAGCACGGTGAACATCGTGGTCGGGAAGCCCATCGCCTTGAGCGTGATGCCCGAATAGAAGTCGACGTTCGGATAGAGCTTCTTCTCGACGAAGTACTCGTCGGACAGCGCGATGCGCTCGAGCTCCATCGCAACCTCGAGCATCGGATCGTCCTTGTGGCCGACTTCGGCGAGGACCTCATGCGCCGTCTTCTGCATGATCTTCGCGCGCGGATCGTAGTTCTTGTAGACGCGGTGGCCGAAGCCCATCAGGCGGAACGAGTCGTTCTTGTCCTTCGAGCGCTTGATGAATTCGGGAATGCGGTCGACCGTGCCGATCTCGGCCAGCATTTTCAGCGCGGCTTCGTTCGCGCCGCCGTGCGCCGGGCCCCACAGGCAGGCGATGCCGGCTGCGATACAGGCGAACGGGTTGGCGCCGGACGAACCCGCGAGCCGCACCGTCGAGGTCGAGGCGTTCTGCTCATGGTCGGCGTGCAGGATCATGATGCGATCCATCGCGCGCGCCAGCACCGCGTTCGGCTTGTACTCCTCGGCCGGCACCGCGAAGCACATGCGCAGGAAATTGGTCGCGAAGTCGAGGCTGTTCTGCGGGTACACGAACGGCTGGCCGACCGAATACTTGTACGCCATCGCGGCGAGCGTCGGCATCTTGGCGATCATGCGCATCGAGGCGATCATGCGCTGCATCGGATCGGAGATGTCGGTGGAGTCGTGATAGAACGCCGACAGCGCCCCGACCGAGCCGGTCATGATTGCCATCGGATGCGCGTCACGGCGGAAGCCCTGGAAGAAACGGGTCATCTGCTCGTGCACCATCGTGTGATGGTTGATGCGGTAATCGAAGTCCTGCTTCTGCCCCTTGGTGGGCAGTTCACCGTAGAGCAGGAGATAGCAGGTCTCGAGGAAGTCGCCGTTCTCGGCGAGCTGCTCGATCGGATAACCGCGATAGAGCAGGATGCCTTCGTCGCCATCGATGTAGGTGATCTTGGACTCGCAGCTTCCCGTCGAGGTGAAGCCGGGGTCGTACGTGAACACGCCCGCCTGTCCGTAGAGCTTCGAGATGTCGACGACGTCCGGCCCGATCGTGCCTTCGTAGACCGGGAATGCGTAGTTCTTGTCGCCGATCGTCAACTGCGCGGATTTGGTATTCGCGCCGTGGGCGGGAGGTGTCTTGGCGTCCATGAATGGGCCCTCGAACTGGCGGTCCGCCGGCTATTGCGGCAGGCCACAAAGGCACCGGATCACGTCGGATTTCGGCGGGGTGCGGTGCAGCAAAGCTGAGTATTCTGGGTATCGCATTAAAGGGTGCGCCGCAAGGTCGCGGGCGGAGTCCGGGCGTCCGAAATCGTTGATCGGCCCCTAGCCTGCGGCGGTTCGCGCGGGCGCGGATGGACCGGCGGCCTGATCGGCAATGCGTGCCAGGCTTTCGACTTTCCCGAGCACCGCCAGCACGTCGAAAATGCCGGGCGAGGTGGTGCGCCCGGTCAAGGCGGCGCGCAGTGGCTGCGCCGCTGCGCCGAGCTTCACGCCGGCGCGCTCCGCATAGGCGCGCACCGCGGCTTCGGCACCTTCCGCGCTCCACGGATCGACCGGCGCAAGCTCATGCGCCAGCGCGCCGAGCACGGCGCGGGCCTCGGGCGTCATTTGCGCGGCGGCTTTTTCGTCGAGCGTGAGCGGCCGGTCGGCGTAGAGATATCGTGCGCTCTCGATCAGCTCGACCAGCGTCTTGGCGCGTTCCTTCAGTCCGGGCATGGCGGCGATCAGCTTTTCGCGCAGCGCCGGCGTCATCTTCCGGGCAAGCTCCGCGCCCGCCGGAATGTGCGGCAGCACGCGCTCGATCTCGGCGACGAGGTCCGCGTCGGGCATCTGGCGGATGTAGTGGCCGTTCAGGCTGTCGAGCTTGCCGAGGTCGAAACGCGCGGGGGAACGCCCGATCGCCGGCAGATCGAACGCCGCGATCATCTCCTCGGCCGAGAAGATCTCCTGATCGCCATGCGCCCAGCCGAGACGCAGCAGGTAGTTGCGCATCGCCGCGGGCAGATAGCCCATCGCGCGATAGGCTTCGACGCCGAGTGCGCCATGGCGCTTGGAAAGCTTGGCGCCGTCCGCCCCATGCAGCAGCGGAAGGTGTGCCATCACCGGCGCGCTCCACCCGAGCGCCTCGTAGATCTGCTTTTGCCGCGCCCCGTTGGTCAGGTGGTCGTCGCCGCGGATGATGTGGGTCACGCCCATGTCGTGGTCGTCCACCACGACGGCGAGCATGTAGGTCGGGTTTCCGTCCGAGCGCAGCAGCACGAGGTCGTCGAGGTTCTCGTTCTGCCAGGCGACGCGGCCCTGCACCTGATCCTCGATCGTCGTCTCGCCGGTGAGCGGCGCCTTCAGCCGGATCGCGGGCTTTACGCCTGGCGGGGCTTCGCCCGGATCGCGGTCGCGCCAGAGGCCATTGTAGAGCTTGGACTTGCCCTCGCGCTTTGCCTGCTCGCGCATCTGCTGCAGCTCGTCGGGGGTCGCGTAGCACCGGTAGGCGGTGCCCGCCGCGAGCATCTGCTCGACGGTCTCACGATGCCGCGCGGCGCGGGCGAACTGGTGTACGGCTTCGCCGTCCCAGTCGAGTTCGAGCCATTTGAGCCCATCGAAGATCGCCGCGATCGCCTCGTCGGTCGAGCGTGCGCGGTCGGTATCCTCGATGCGCAGCAGGAACTTTCCGCCGCGCCCGCGCGAATAAAGCCAGTTGAACAGCGCCGTGCGCGCCCCGCCGATGTGCAGGTAGCCGGTCGGGGAGGGCGCGAAGCGGGTGACGATCTGATCCGACATGGCGGGCCTGTTACCACAGCGGCCTTGGCGTGTGCACGTGGATTTGCCACATAGGCACGTCTATCTGCGGCCCAGAGCAGGATTTCGGACGGTTCATGTCGGTTGCCGAAAAAGTCGAAGCGGAAGCCGGGCGCGATTTCATCCGCGACATCGTGGCGGATGATCTTAGCGCGGGCCGTCACAAAAGCGTCGTGACGCGCTTCCCGCCCGAGCCGAACGGCTACCTGCATATCGGGCACGCTAAGTCGATCTGCCTCAACTTCGGCATCGCGCAGGAGTTCGGCGGGCGCTGCCATCTGCGCTTCGACGACACCAACCCCACCCGGGAAGAGCAGGAATACATCGACGCGATCGAGGCGGACGTGCGCTGGCTGGGCTTCGACTGGGGTCAGCACCTCTATCACGCGTCGGATTATTTCGAGCGGCTCTATGAATGGGCCGAGCATTTGATCCGCGCCGGCAAGGCTTACGTCGACGACCAGACGCAGGACGCGATGCGCGCGGCGCGCGGCACGCTGACCGAGCCGGGCAAGAATTCGCCGTTCCGCGAGCGTGGTGTTGAGGAAAATCTCGACCTGTTCCGCCGCATGCGCGCGGGCGAGTTCCCGAACGGGGCGCGCGTGCTGCGCGCCAAGGTCGACATGGGGTCGGGTAACATCAACCTGCGCGATCCGGTGCTCTATCGCATCCTGCACGCCACGCACCCGCGCACCGGCACGGAATGGAAGATCTATCCGAGCTACGACTACGCGCACGGCCAGTCCGACGCGATCGAGGGCATCACGCATTCGATCTGCACGCTGGAATTCGAGGATCACCGGCCGCTGTACGACTGGTTCATCGAGAACCTTCCGGTTCCCTCGCGCCCGCGCCAGTACGAGTTCGCGCGGCTCAATCTCACCTACACGGTGCTGTCGAAGCGCGTGCTCAACGCGCTGGTGAAGGGCGGCCATGTGTCGGGCTGGGACGATCCGCGCATGCCGACGCTGGCCGGCATGCGCCGCCGCGGCGTGCCGCCCGAGGCGCTGCGCGATTTTGCCAAGCGCATCGGCGTCGCCAAAGCGAACAGCCTCGTCGATCTCGGCCTGCTCGAATTTTCGATCCGCGAGGTGTTGAACAAGTCGGCGCAGCGGCGGATGGCGGTGTTAAGGCCGCTCAAGGTGGTGATTACGAACTACGACGGATCGGGCGAGGAGCTGGAAGCGATCAACCATCCGGACGATCCGGCCGCGGGCACGCGCCGCATCAAGTTCGGTCGCGAGATCTTCATCGAGCAGGAAGATTTCATGGAGAACCCGCCGAAGAAGTTCTTCCGACTGTCGCCCGGCACCGAGGTGCGGCTGCGCTACGCGTACTTCATCACGTGCCGCGAGATCGTGAAGGATGCGGCGGGCAACGTGACCGAACTGCGCTGCACCTACGACCCGGCCACGAGAGGCGGCAATGCGCCGGACGGCCGCAAGGTGAAGGCGACGATCCATTGGGTGTCGGCGGCCGAACTCCGTGCCGGCGGAGGTGCGGCTCTACAATCCGCTGTTCGCGAAGCCGGAGCCGGACGTCGCGAACTTCGCGAACGACCTCAACCCGAACTCCCTCGAAGTGCTGAGCGATGCGCGCGTCGAGCCGTCGCTCGCGGCCAGCAACGCAACCGAGCCGGTGCAATTCGAGCGGCAAGGCTATTTCGCGCGCGATGCCGAGAGCGCGCCCGGCAAGCCGGTGTTCAACCGTACCGTCGGCCTGCGCGATACCTTCTCCAAGGAAGTCGCGAAGGGTTGATCGCTCAATAAATCCGGGCGTTCTCGCCCTGTTCAGGCGCGACCCGTATCCAACCAGCAGTAGCATATCCGCCGTCTGCGGTTGCGTGCGGGTCGTGCGATGGCGGAGTTGCGAAACGGGACGGGACGGACGCGCACGTGGGACGTCGCGCGGCCGCGCGGCGTTTCGTGGCCTTCCGGCGCTACCGCGCTCGGCGGCGCGCGCGAGGTCCTCTCCCGCTGGTTCGCAACCGATGTCGCGGCCGGGCGGCTCATGCCGTGGCTGCCGATCTGCTTCGGCCTGGGTGTCGTCGTTTATTTCACGGCGCATCACGAGCCTTCGCTGTGGGCGGCGTTCGGACTGGCAGGCGTTCTTGCGCTGGCCGCTGTTCTTTCTCGCGCGCGGCCGATTGCCTTTCCGGTCCTGCTCGCGCTCGCCGCGACGGCTGCCGGCTTCGCGACGGTCACCTGGAAGAGCGCGCGCATTGCGCATCCGATCCTTCAGCACACCGCCTGGAATATCGCTATCTCCGGCTTCGTCGAAGTGCGCGAGGAGCGCGAGCGTGCCGACCGCATCGTGGTGCGCATCCACAAGAACGAGGGCCGGCTGCGCGATGCTCCGGAGCGCGTGCGTCTCTCGGTCAAGAAGCGCATGGCGCCGCCGGTCGGCACTTTCGTCGAGGTGAAGGCGCGGCTCAATCCGCCGCTCCGGCCGCTACGCCCGGGCGGCTATGATTTCTCGCGCGATCTTTATTTCCAGCGCATCGGTGCGACCGGCTTCGTGCAGGGTGCGATCAAGGTTGCCGCGCCGCCGGTCCCGCCAGGTACGTGGTTGCGCTACGCAACCTTCATCGAAGGCATCCGCGATGCGATCGACAGGCGCATCCGCGCCGCGGTGCCGGGGGACGCGGGTGCGATCGCGTCGGCGCTGATCACCGGCAAGCGTGACGCGATCTCCGCGCCCGTGAACGACGCGATGTACGTCTCGAGCCTCGCACACGTGCTGTCGATCTCCGGCTATCACATGGCGGTCGTCGCAGGCGTGGTGTTCTTCGTGGTGCGCGGCTTGCTTGCGCTGTCGCCTGTGCTCGCGATGCGCCATGCGATCAAGAAATGGGCAGCGCTCGTCGCGCTGATCGCTGCCTTCTTCTACCTCCTGCTCTCCGGAGCCGAAGTCGCGACGCAGCGCTCCTTCATCATGACGGCGATCATCCTCGTCGGCGTGATGGCGGACCGCGCGGCGCTCACCCTGCGCAACCTCGCGCTCGCGGCGCTCGGTGTCATGCTGCTCGCGCCCGAAGCCGTCGTGCACCCGAGCTTCCAGATGTCATTCGCGGCGACGCTGGCGCTGATCGCCGCCTACGAGCGCGGGTTGCCGTGGAGCGTGGCTGGCGCGGACACGTCGCTGGGCGCGCGGGTCGCGCTGTGGGGTGGACGCGAGATCGTCGCGTTGATCCTTGCCTCGCTCGTCGCCGGCCTCGCGACCACGCCCTACGCGGCGTTCCATTTCCATCGCCTCGCGCCGTACGGCGTGCTGGCGAACCTGATGGCGATGCCGATCGTGTCAGCCTTCGTGATGCCGGCCGGGTTGCTTGCGTTGCTCGTACTGCCGTTTGGATTCGACGCGCCGCTGTGGTCGCTGATGGGGATCGGCGTCGACTGGATGATCTGGGTTGCGCTGTTCGTCGCGAGCATCCCCGGAGCGCTCGGGCGGATGGCGGCCTTCGGGACCGGCCCGTTGCTCCTGTGCACTGCCGGTCTGGTCCTGCTCGGCTTGCTTCGCTCGCCGCTGCGCTGGACCGGCGCGGTCGTGGTGACGGCGGCGGCGTTGTGGGCTGCTCGGGCACCGCTGCCGGATGTACTGGTCGCGGACCGGGGCGACGTGGTCGCGGTGCGCGGTGCGAGCGGCAAGCTTTCGGTGATGCGCGCCGCCGGCGGCAGCGATGCCTTCGGGGTGCGGGAATGGCTCGCGGCCGATGCCGACGCGCGCACCCCCGCCGATCCGACGCTGCGCGAGGGCGTCGTCTGCGACGAAATAGGCTGCGTGGCGCGCCTCGCCGATGGCACCGTCGTGGCGTTGCCTTTCGCGGCGGAAGCCTTCGCGGAAGACTGCCGGCAGGCGGCACTCGTCATCAGCCAGCGGACCGCGCCGCCATCGTGTGCCGCGACTGCGATTGATCGCACGGCGTGGTCACGTTCCGGCGCAAGTGCGCTTTATCGCGTGGGGAAGGGGTGGGAGACGCTCGTCGCTTATCCGCCGGGCTACGATCGGCCGTGGGCGCGCGCTCTGCCGGTGCGCGGCGAAGGCGAAGTGGCGGCAACAGCACGGCCCGCGCCGCGCGACGCCACACCGCGCGCGGACGATCTCGCGGCAGACGATTGATCAGTATTTGCGGAAAAGGCCGACCAGCTTGCCCTGCACGCGCACGCGGTTGGGCGGCAGGATGCGGACTTCATAGGCGCTGTTGGCGGGCTCGAGTGCAATCGAGGCGCCGCGGCGGCGGAAGCGTTTCAAGGTCGCTTCCTCGTCGTCGATCAGCGCGACCACGATGTCGCCCGTATCGGCGCCGTCGCCCTTGCGGATCAGCACCGTGTCACCTTCGAGAATGCCGGCATCAATCATCGAGTCACCGCGCACTTCGAGCGCGAAGTGATCGCCTGTGGAGAGCAGATCGGGCGGTACCTGGATGGTGTGACTGCGGGTCTGGATCGCCTCGATCGGCGTGCCTGCCGCGATCCGGCCCATGACCGGAATGACGACCGGCCGGCCGCCTTCATCCTCGGAGTTCGCCCGCACCCGGCCGAGATCGCCTTCGATGACGGACGGTGTAAACCCGCGCCGGTTGCCGACGCCTTGGCTGACCGGCTCGGGAAGCTTGATGACCTCGATGGCGCGGGCCCGGTTCGGCAGGCGGCGGATGAAGCCACGCTCCTCCAGCGCCGTAATCAGCCGGTGGATGCCGGACTTGGACCGCAGATCGAGCGCATCCTTCATCTCGTCGAAGGAGGGGGGAATGCCCAATTCCTTCAGGCGCTCGTGGATGAAGCGCAGCAGCTCGAATTGTTTCCGCGTCAGCATCGAGACCCTCGCTGGTCGGTTTACGGAGTGTTTGTCCGTCCGGGACTCAGTCGAAACAAATCATGAACGGACACTATATGTTCCATACTTGTTCCGCAACCATTTAATTTGGCGTGAACAAGTCGAGGGAACGCAAAAGGCGGCGCTTAAGCCTGCAACTTAACGAATATGCACGCGGAACCGGCCGCAGCGGCCGGTGCGTGCCGTTCACGCATCACCAGACAGTCGGCGGCGGCGAGCGGCACCAGCATGGAACTGTCCTGCACCGGGAACGGGGTGGCAACCAGCGTTCCGTCGGACCTGCGGGTCAGAGTGGACCGCAGATAGTCGGCGCGCTCGTCGTTGGCCGGCAGGTCGCGGCCGAGCACGCCCGTGCCGGTGACGGGCTCAAGATCCGAGCGGCCGGAGAGGCGGCGGATCAGGGGGACCAGGAACAGGACCGAACACACGTAGGCGGACACCGGATTGCCGGGGAGGCCGAGCACGTGCATCGCGCCGAGCCGGCCCGAGAGCATCGGCTTGCCGGGTCGCATCGCGATCTTCCAGAACGAGAGCGCGAGGCCTTCGGCGGCGAGCGCGGGCTGCACGAGGTCGTAGTCGCCGACCGACGCGCCTCCAGCCGTCACCAGTACATCCGCGCCGAGCTCGCGCGCACGGCGCACGCCCGCGATCGTGTCCTCGAGCCGGTCCGGCAGGATGCCGAGGTCGATCACCTCGGCGCCCTCGTGGCGCGCGACGGCGGCGAGCGCAAAGACGTTGGAATAGACGATCTGACCTGGGCCGGGCTCGGTGCCGGGCGCGACCAGTTCGTCGCCCGTCGCCACGATGGCGATCTTCGGGCGGCGGTGCAACAGGGAGGGCCGGATGGTTCATCGCGGCCGCGAGCGCGACGTCGCGGCCGGTGAGGCGGCGGCCTTTGGCGAGGCGCACATCGCCCTTGCGGAAATCGAGCCCGGCGGCGCGCACGTTGCGCCCGCGCGTCGCCGCCGTGTTGACGATGACGGCTGTCGCTCTCGCGCGACGTGTTCTCCTGAATGACGACGGTGTCGCTGCCCGCCGGCAGCACGCCGCCGGTGAAGATCCGCGCGGCTTCGCCGGCACTGATGCGTCCCGAGAACGGCCGACCCGGCCGCGACTTCGCCGATCAGCTTCAGCCGGGCGGGCGCAGTCGCGCACGTCCTCGGCGCGTACCGCATAGCCGTCCATCGCGGACACGTCTTCCGGAGGCTGCGTCCGCAGCGCGGCCAGATCCTCGGCGAGCACGCGGCCCTCGGCTTCGCCGAGCGGCACGCGCTCCGCAGCCAGCGGCGTGGCGCCTTCGAGCACGCGTGCGAGCGCATCCGCGACGGGGAGCAGCGCCATCACTTTGCCTTCGCGCGGTAGGTGCCGGATTTGCCGCCGCGCTTCTCGACGAGATGAATTCCCTCGATGCGCATGCCGCGCTCGGCCGCCTTCACCATGTCGTAGATCGTAAGGCACGCGACCGAGACGGCGGTCAGCGCCTCCATCTCGACGCCGGTCTGGCCCTTGAGCTTGCAGGTCGCGCGCACGACGAAACCGGGCAGTTTCCTGTCCGGCGCGATGTCCACCTCGACCTTGGTCAACGCGAGGGGATGGCAGAGCGGGATCAGCTCGTGCGTCTTCTTCGCCGCCATGATGCCGGCGACGCGCGCTGCGCCAAGCACGTCGCCCTTTTTCGCGTTGCCTTTGAGCACAAGTGCGAGCGTCTTGGCCGACATCACGACGCGGCCTTCGGCGATCGCGACGCGTTCGGTTGCGGCCTTGTCTGACACATCGACCATGCGGGCTTGCCCGCGCGCGCCGAGGTGGGTGAGCTTCGCCATATGTTATTCGTTACTCTGCGGCTGACATCCGTCGCAGGGTGTTGCGCGCGAGCAGCGCTTTGGTGGCGCCAGCAACATCTTGCTGGCGCATCAGGCTTTCGCCGATCAGGAAGGTCGACACACTCGACTTTTCGAGACGTGCCAGATCGGCAGGGGTGAACAGTCCGCTTTCGCCGACGACGATGCGATCCTTTGGGATCATCGGCGCGAGGCGCTCCGTCGTCTCCAGAGTCGTCTCGAAGGTCTTCAGGTTGCGATTGTTGATGCCGATGAGCGGCGACTTGAGTCTCAGCGCGCGCTCAAGCTCGACCTCGTCGTGCACCTCGATCAGCGCGTCCATGCCGTAGGCGAACGCAGCTCGCTCGAGCTCGCTTGCGGTCGCGTCGTCCACCGACGCCAGGATGATGAGGATGCAGTCCGCGCCCCACGCCCGCGCCTCCGCCACCTGGTAGGGCTCGAACATGAAGTCCTTGCGCAGAACGGGCAGGGCGGTCGCGTTGCGCGCGGCGGTGAGGAATTCGGGCTTGCCTTGGAATGACGGCGCGTCAGTCAGCACGGACAGGCAGGCCGCGCCGCCTGTCTCATAGGCGCGTGCGAGCGCGGGCGGATCGAAGTCGGCGCGGATCAGCCCTTTCGACGGGCTCGCCTTCTTGATCTCGGCGATCAGCGCATAGTCGCCGACTGTGAGCTTGTGCTTGAGCGCCGCCGTAAAGCCGCGGGGGGCAGAAGCGCCGTTCGCCGCGGCATCGACTTCCGCCAACGGCCGCGCGCGTTTTGCCGCGGCGATTTCCTCGCGCTTGTATTTTTCGATCTTTGCGAGGATGTCGGCCATGATGGTCAGGCGTTGGATATCTGCGATTAACCGATCGAGCCGCCCTTCGGCCTCGGAGGAGTCGAGCGACTTGGTCGCGACCGCGACGCCTTCCTTCATGTCCTTCGCCTTGCCGGCCACCACGATCGCGGCGGCGGCATTCAGGATCGCGACGTCGCGGAACGGGCCTTTCTTGCCCTTGAGCACGGCGGTCAGCGCGGCCGCATTGGTCTCGGCATCGCCACCGCGCAGTTGCTCGGGTTTCGCGGGCGCGAGCCCGACGTCCTCGGGCTTGATCTCGAAAGTCGTCACCTTGCCGTTTTCCAGCGCCGCGACCGCGGTCGGTCCCGACGTGGTGATCTCATCCAGCCCGTCCGAGCCGTGCACCACATAGGCGCGCTCGCTCCCGAGGTTCTTGAGCACGTTGGCGAGCGGCTCGACCCACTGGCGCGAGAACACGCCGACCATCTGCCGCTTCACGCTCGCCGGATTGGAGAGCGGCCCGAGCAGATTGAAGATCGTGCGCGTGCCGAGTTCGACCCGTGTCGGGCCGACATGCTTCATGGCGGGGTGATGCGCGGGCGCGAACATGAAGCCGATGCCGGCCTCGTAGATGCAGCGCGTGATCTCGTCCGGCCGCAGCTCGATGCGCACGCCGAGCGCGCCGAGCACGTCCGCCGCGCCCGACTTGGACGAGAGTGCGCGGTTGCCGTGCTTGGCGACCGGAATGCCGGCGCCCGCCACGATGAAGGCCGCGCAGGTGGAGATGTTGTACGAGCCCGACGCATCGCCGCCGGTGCCGACCACGTCGATCGCGTCAGGGGGCGCAGCGACCTTCTGCATCTTGGCGCGCATGGTCGAGACGGCGCCGGTGATCTCGTCGACGGTTTCGCCGCGCAGCCGCAGGCCCATCAGGAAGCCGCCCATCTGCGATGGCGTCGCCTCGCCCGACATCATGTGGTCGAACGCCTTGGCGGATTCGTCGCGCGAGAGCGTCGCGCCGGTTGCGACCTTGCCGATCAGCGCCTTGAAATCGTCCATGACGTCCTCAGTGCGGCTTCGCGGCCGGCCGGCGTCCGGATGACGCATTCCATGCGGCCGCAAGGTCGAGAAAGTTCTTCAGGATCACGTGGCCGTTTTCCGACGCGATGCTTTCGGGGTGAAACTGCACGCCGTGCACCGGCAGCGTCGCATGCGAGACGCCCATTACGAGACGATCATCGGTTTCGGCGGTGACGGCAAGTTCGCCCGGCATGGTGGCGCGGTCGACCACCAGCGAATGATAGCGCGTCGCCCGGAATGGCGCATTGATGCCGCGGAAAACGCCTTGCCCCTGATGCTTGATCTCGGAGAGCTTGCCGTGCACCGGCACCGGCGCGCGCACCACGCTGCCGCCGAACGCCTGCCCGATCGATTGCAGGCCGAGGCAGACGCCAAACAGCGGGATGGTCGGCGCGGCCTGCTCGACCAGATCGAGGCAGATGCCGGCTTCGTTGGGTGTGCAGGGGCCGGGGGAGAGCACGATCGCATCCGGATCGGCGTCGATCACCTCGCGCGGCGAGACCTTGTCATTGCGATGCACGACGACATCAGCCCCCAGCTCGCCCAGGTAGTGGACAAGGTTGAAGGTGAAGCTGTCGTAATTGTCGATCAGGACAATCATGCGCCCGGCCAAAGGTTTAACAGCGGTCTTAACGGTCCGGCGGGGAGGGGGTCAAGCAGAAGGGGCGCCAGCGCCTAGCACGGCGCGCAGGACCAGCCGTTTCCGTCGTGCCGCCAGAGATACGGCACGTGTTTGGGCTCCAGCCGCGATCCGAACGTCAGTTCGTGCAGGGCGTCGAACAGCCCGCTGTGCGCGACGAACAGCAGGGTCGCGTCCGGGTGCTGACCAAGCCATTTGCCGAGAACGCGGACGGTGCGCGCGCCGGTCTCGTGCCATTGCTCGGCGTCGGCCGGGAGCTGGCGCACCAGCCGCTCATGCGGCTGAACGCCGAGCTGAGCTTTCACCTCGTTGACGACAAGGCCTTCGAAGCGGCCGAAGTGCCGTTCCTTGAGCTCGTCGTCGAACATCAGCGGCTTGCCGATGTGCTCGGCCACGATCTCGGCGGTCTTGCGCGCGCGGATCAGCGGGCTTGCGACGATGAAATCGACCGGACAGTGCGCAACGACCTTCGCGGCGTCGTGCGCCTGCGCAAGACCAAGCTCGTTGAGCGGAATGTCCGAATGACCCTGAAAGCGCCCTTCGAGATTCCACGCGGTCTGGCCGTGGCGGAGGAAGTAGAAGCTTGTTTTCGGAATGTCCAGGGTCATCACGGGCGCGCGCTTATTGCCCCCGTTTCGCCGCGCTCGCAAAGCGGCGCGCCTCTTCGGCGGCGCGAAACAGCGCCTTCGCCTTGTTGACGCATTCCTGCTGCTCGCTGTCGGGGTTTGAGTCCGCCACGATCCCGGCGCCCGCCTGCGCGTAGATCACGCCGTCCTTCACCAGCGCGGTGCGCAGCACGATGCAGGTGTCCATCTCGCCGGCTGCGGAGAAATAGCCGACCGAGCCCGCATAGAGGCCGCGCTTTTCCTTCTCCAGTTCGTCGATGATCTCCATCGCGCGCACCTTCGGCGCGCCCGACACGGTGCCCGCCGGAAATCCAGCCGCGAGCGCATCGACCAAGTCATGCTTCCTGGCGAGCTTGCCCTCGACGTTCGACACGATGTGCATCACGTGGCTATAGCGCTCGACGAAGAACTGGTCGGTGACCTTCACGGTGCCGATCTCGGCGACGCGGCCGACATCGTTGCGGCCGAGATCGAGCAGCATCAGGTGCTCGGCGCGCTCCTTCGGATCGGCCAGCAGTCTGTCCTCGTAGGCCTTATCCTCGTGCGGGGTCTCGCCGCGCGGCATCGTGCCGGCGATGGGCCGCACGGTCACGACGCCGTCGCGCACGCGCACGAGGATTTCCGGGCTCGATCCCGCGACCGCGAACCCGCCGAAGTCGAGGAAAAACAGGAACGGCGCCGGGTTGACGCGGCGCAGCGCGCGGTAGAGCGAGAACGGCGAGAGCGTGAAAGGCGCCTCGAAGCGCTGCGACAGCACGACCTGAAAGATGTCACCCGCCGCAATGTATTCCTTGGCGCGCGCGACCATCGTCTTGAATTCGTCCGGTGTCGTGTTGGACGTCGGCGGCACGGTGAGCGGGCCTGCGGGCGCACCGACCGCTTCCTTGTCGAGCGGGCGATCGAGCGCATCGACGATCGCGGAAAGGCGCTCGGATGCACGGCTGAATGCGGCTGTGGCGGTCACGCCGGGCTCTGGCCGCACCGGAGTGACCACGGTGATGGAATCGAGCACCGCGTCAAACACGATCACGATGGTCGGCCGCTGCATGATCGCGTCCGGAATGCCGAGCGCGTCCGGATTGGGTGCGGGCAACTCCTCCATCAGCCGCACCATGTCGTAGCCCAGATAGCCGAACAGGCCGGCCGCCATCGGCGGCAGCTTTTCGGGCAGCACGATGCGGCTTTCGGCGATCAGCGCGCGTAGCGCGTCGAGGGGTGCCTCGGGACAGGCAACAAAGTTATCCGGCTTTGTGCGCGCCGTACGGTTGACCTCGGCGCGCGTTCCGTTCGTGCGCCAGATCAGGTCGGGCTCAAGCCCGATCATCGAATAGCGGCCGCGCGCCGCGCCGCCCTCGACCGACTCGAACAGGAAGCTGTTGGCGCGGCCTCCGGCGACCTTCAGGAATGCCGAGACCGGCGTTTCAAGGTCGGCGACCAGCGTGGTCCACACCACCTGCGGTTCGCCGCGCGCATAGCGCGCCGCGAATGCGTCGGCGGCCGGCTCGACCTGCATCAGTTCTGATCGCTGCTGCCCGTTGCAACGCGGCGCAGCGCATCCTGGTTGATGGTCGCGCCGAACTCGTTTTGCAGGCGGGTAACGTACTGCGCCATCACGTCTTCGGTCAGCGCGCGGCGCGTGTTGTCCTCGATGCGCTTGCCTTCGGTCGAGGTGGCCTCGAACGTCGGCACGGTGATGTCGGTCACCTGAAAGATGAACCGTTCGGCCGGGTCCTTGCCCTCGGCGCTTCCGGCTCCGCCTTTCTCGGTCTCGAACACCGCATCGATCACGCTCGCGGGCGTGTTGCCGCCGCGGCCGCGCTTGAGGCCGAACGTGGTCTGAACTGTCAGCCCTTCGGCCGAGGCCACATCGTTGAGCGGCGTGCCGGACTTGACCTTGCCGACCATCTCGGTCGCCTTGGCCTGCAGGCGCTGCGAGACCTGATCCTGCTTCCAGCGCTCCTCGACCCGGTCCTTGACCTCATCGATCGTGCGCGGGCGCGAGGGCTTAATGCCCGTCACCTCGAACCAGACATAGCCACCGCCCGAAAGCTGCACCGGCTCGGTCTCGACGCCCATGTCGGTACGGAACGCCGCGGCGAGAACATCCGTGCCGGTCGGAAGGCCGGTGACCTCCTTGCCGTCCGGATCGCGGCCTTGCCGGTCGACCGCCTCGATGGTGCGGGCGGTGAGATTGAGCTTCTGCGCGACTTCCGCAAGGCGCATGCCGCCGGCGCGCTCGTCCTCGATCTTGTCATGGCGCGAGGCAAGTTCGCTGCGCGCCCGGTCGGTCGCCACAGTTTGCCTGATTTCGGCTGCCACTTCGTCGAACGGCTTGACGACTTCCGGTTCGATCTTGACCACGCGCAGCAGCGCCGTGCCGAACATGCCGGTCACGGGCGCGGAAACTTCGCCTTCCTTCAGCGCGAAGGCCGCGTCTGCGATGGCTCGATCGATGATGCCGGATTTGGCTAGCAGGCCGAGGTCCACGTCCTTCTCGGTTAAGCCGCGCTCCTTGGCGAGCGCGTCGAATGCGATTTCGGATTTTGCCAGCCGCGCTGATGCGGCCTGCGCCTCCTCGGCTGACGGAAACACGATCTGTTCGACCTGGCGCCGCTCCTGTGTGCCGTAGCGGGCGAGGTTTCGTTCGTAATAACTCTTGGCGTCGGCGTCGCTGATCTGGTCGGGCTTCGCGAGTTCGGCCGGCGAGACTGACATCACGGTGATGGCGCGATACTCGGGCGCGCTGAATCCCGCCTTGTGGTCGTCGTAATATTTCGCGATCTGCTCGGGCGTCGGCGCGGGAATGTCGCCGGCCTTGTTGGTGTCGAGCATGATGTAGTCGATTGCGCGCTGCTCGTTCTCGAAGCGATTGAGCGCGTCCGTCATGGTCTTGGGCAGCGTCATCTCGCCGCCGACCGTTTCGGCGATCTCGCGCCGCAAGGTCAGGCGCTTCTGCTCGGCGGCGAAACGCGGCTCGGTGTAGCCGGCGGAGCGGATCATCTGCTCGAAGCGGGCGCGGTCGAACTGGCCGCCGGCGCCGCGGAAGTTCGTGTCAGCCATGATCTGGCGCGCGACCTCGGCGTCGGAGACATTGAGGCGCAGCTGGCGCGCGCGCTGGTCGAGCGCGGCCTCCGCGATGAGCTGTCCGGCGAGCTGGCGCTCAAGGCCGAGCAGGCGCGCCTGGTCCGGCGTGATCGGGCGGCCGAGCTGGCGGCCAAGCTGCTGCAGGCGGTCGTTGTAGATCTGCCGGAACTGGTCGACCGTGATCTCGGTGGAACCGATCTTGGCCACCGTCGAGCGGCCGAAGCCGCGGAAGATGTCTCCGATGCCCCAGATCGCGAAGCTGATCGCGATCAGGCCGAGAACGACCCCCATGACGGCTCTGCCCAGCCAATTGCTGGAAGCCTTGCGTATTCCGCGAAGCATTTAAGTCCTACATCGTATGGGATGAATCGGCCGGCATTGGCCGGGCCCCGCAAGGGCGCGCATCATAAGGATCGCGACCAAACGCTGCAACACGGGCGGGCTGCGGCCCTCTGGCGCCAGCTAGAGGCGTTTGCTACCGGCTCGGGTGAAGTTCGAGGGAAAATCATGACAAACCGGCGCCCGCTCGTTGCGGGGAACTGGAAAATGAATGGCCTCAAGGCCTCGGCGGCCGAGCTTGGCAGGATGATCGAGGGTGCGGGCGCGCTCTCGCGCAACGTCGACCTTCTGATTTGCCCGCCTGCGACACTGGTGCAGGCGTTTGCGCAGGCTGCCCGCGGCTCGTCGGTCATGATCGGCGCGCAGGATTGCCACGCCGAGGCCTCCGGCGCATTCACGGGCGACATCTCGGCCGAGATGCTGGCCGACGCTCGGCGCGAGCGCGGTGATCGTTGGCCACTCGGAACGGCGCAGCTATCACGGCGAGACCGACGCGGCCGTGCGCGCCAAGGCGCTGGCGGCGCGGCGGGCCGGCCTTCTTGCAATCGTGTGCGTCGGAGAGACGAAAGATCAGCGCACCGCGGGCAAGACGCTCGATGTTGTCGGGACGCAGCTTGCCGGCTCGCTGCCGGAGGGCGCCACGGCGGGAAACCTCGTGGTCGCCTATGAGCCCGTCTGGGCGATCGGGACGGGCCTGACGCCGACCGTGGCGGACGTGGCGGAGGTCCACGGCTTCATCCGTGAGCGCCTCGGTGCAGGCGGCGCCGGCATCCGCATCCTCTACGGCGGCAGCGTAAAGCCCTCGAATGCCAAGGAACTGCTCGGCGTCGCCAATGTCGATGGTGCGCTGGTCGGCGGCGCGAGCCTGAAGGCTGAGGATTTCCTTGGGATAGCGAGGGCCTACGCCTGATGGACCTCCGGCAGGGTGGAAATGCCGCAGGGGATCGTGTAGAGACGCCCGCGAATTCCTATATGGCCGGCATCGGTGCGGTGACCCCGCGCCCATCGCTTTGACCGGACGAAGACATGCAGACCGTCATCATCGTTATCCACCTCATGATCGTGACCGCCATGATCGGTCTCGTCCTGCTGCAGAAATCCGAAGGCGGCGGCCTCGGCATGGGCGGCGGTGGCGGCGGCTTCCTGACCAGCCGCGGCACCTCCAACGTGTTGACCCGCACGACCGCAATCCTTGCGGGGGTGTTCTTCGCAACCAGTCTGGTGCTGTCGATCATGGCCGGCTGGGATCGCAAGCCGCGCTCGATCCTGCAGGATTCTTCGCCGACGGCGCCGGCCTCACAGCCGGCCAATCCGGGCGGCACAGCGCCGCTCGCGCCCGGCGGGCTGCTCGACCGGCTGAAACAGGGCACACCCGCGGAACCGCAGGTGCCGCGATAATAGCAAGACTGCCGCAAGGGCCGGGAAACCGGCCCTTCGTTCTTTCGGACAGACTCGTCGAATCGAATCGGGTGGACTAAAGGTTGGCTCCCATGGCGCGGTACGTTTTCATCACCGGCGGCGTGGTCTCCTCCCTCGGCAAGGGTCTCGCTTCAGCAGCACTCGGTGCGCTGTTGCAGGCGCGCGGCTACAAGGTCCGCCTGCGCAAGCTCGACCCGTATCTCAACGTCGATCCGGGCACGATGTCGCCGTATCAGCACGGCGAGGTGTTCGTCACCGACGACGGCGCGGAGACCGACCTCGATCTCGGACACTACGAGCGCTTCACCGGCAATCCGGCGAGCAAGCGCGACAACATCACGACCGGGCGCATCTATCAGGACATCCTCGCCAAGGAGCGGCGCGGCGACTACCTCGGCGCGACCATCCAGGTGATCCCGCACGTCACCAACGCCATCAAGGACTTCATCCGCGACGGCAACGAGGACTGCGACTTCGTCCTGATGGAGATCGGCGGCACAGTCGGCGACATCGAGAGCCTGCCGTTCCTCGAAGCGATCCGCCAGTTCGGCAACGAACTGCCGCGCAATCACGCGATCTACATCCACCTCACCTTGATGCCGTACATCCCGAGCGCGGGCGAACTGAAGACCAAGCCGACGCAGCACTCGGTGAAGGAACTGCTCTCGATCGGTATCCAGCCCGACATTCTGCTTTGCCGCACCGACCGGCCGATCCCGTCAGAAGAGCGCCGCAAGCTCGCGCTGTTCTGCAATGTGCGGGCGAGCGCGGTGATCGAAGCGCGCGACGTCGACAACATCTATGCGGTGCCGGAAGCCTATTCGGCCGAAGGACTCGATGCCGAAGTGCTGGCGGCCTTCAACATGGAAGCAGGCGCTGCGCCCGACATGACGCGCTGGCGGACGATCAACGAGCGCGTCCGCAATCCGGAAGGCGATGTCACGATCGCGATCGTCGGCAAGTACACCGGCATGAAGGACGCCTACAAATCGCTGATCGAGGCGCTCAGCCACGGCGGCATTGCCAACAAGGTGAAGGTCAAGCTCGACTGGATCGAGTCCGAGGTGTTCGAGAAGGAGGATGCCGCGCCGTTCCTCGAGCACGTGAACGGCATCCTGGTGCCCGGCGGCTTCGGCCAAAGAGGCGCGGAGGGCAAGATCAAGGCCGCGCAGTTCGCGCGCGAGCGCGATGTGCCGTATTTCGGCATCTGCTTCGGCATGCAGATGGCGGTGATCGAGGCGGCGCGCAATCTCGCCGGTATCGAGGAGGCGAATTCGACCGAGTTCGGCCAAACGAAGGAGCCGGTGGTCGGCCTGATGACCGAGTGGCTCAAAGGCAATGCGCTGGAGAAGCGGCAGGCGAACGGTGATCTCGGCGGCACGATGCGGCTCGGCGCCTATCCGGCGGCGCTGTCACGCGGCAGCAAGATCGCGGAGATTTATGGCGCGACGGAAATCTCCGAGCGCCACCGCCATCGCTACGAGGTCAACACCGCCTACAAGGGCCGCCTCGAACAGCACGGGATGCGTTTCTGCGGCATGTCTCCGACGGCGTGCTGCCCGAAACGATCGAATACACCGACCACCCGTGGTTCATCGGCGTGCAGTATCACCCCGAGCTGAAGTCGCGGCCTTTTGCTCCTCATCCGCTCTTTGCCTCGTTCGTTGAGGCGGCGGTGGAGCAGAGCCGGCTGGTGTAATCCGACTTCCTAGCTTTGAACCTTGGGCCGTCCCGCAGCGTCTAACGCTGCGCCATGCCGTCGTCATTGACCCGCAGGATCAAGGCCCTCGCGCTGATGCTTGTCGGTGCGACGGCGGGCGGCTGGCCGACCGGTGACAACATGGCTCAAGCGGCAAGTGTGTCTCGCACGGCAGCTGTCCAGTATCCCTGGAAAGGGACCGACGACGAGATCACCGTCAATCTGGCGATCGGCTCCTTGCGCGACTCGATGCTGAAATGGCTGACGACCGAACGCGGGGTTCATGTCGAAACGCTTACTCGTGTCGATAGGAGCGATCGCCGGCTTCGCGGCGCAATGCGCGGTCAATGAGCGGATCAGCAAACGCGACGTGCCGGGCGCCTATGCGGGCATGCCAGGCCCCGAACTTGCCGCGCTCCTGCGCGATCGCGGCCTTGCGGTGAGCGCTACAGGGTAAATCGGGCGAGAAGTATCACTTCGGTGATCTGCTCAACGGCTATCTCGTGAATCAATCCACCACCGTGAATTACCACCTGTTCGGAATTCTCGGCGCAGCCGCCGTCGAGATGGGTGCGCGGTACGAAGAGCTTCCCGATGCCATTCCGGTGTTCAAGCGCGCGGCGCAGACCGTCGGCACGCCGGAATACGGCATCCTGCATCCGCCAAAGCCGCTCGACCCGCATTTCACCCCGCGCGAAGCGCTCGAACGGTTCTGGCCCGACGTGAAATACATCTTCGAACGCACGGATGGGCAGGGCATCGATGTGCTCAAGGGCCGCAGCGTGCGCCCCGAATACTGGCCGCTGGTCACGGCGCTCGTTGCGCGGCAATTTCTGCTGATGTCGAAGGACACGATCGATCCGCGCGTCGCGGTCGGGCTGATCATGGAGTCCGCGATCTTCATGTCGAAGGTCGATCCCAGCACCGTACCTCAGACCGCGAAAGCAACGGCGGTGCCATGAGGGTGGTTGCGGCGCTCATGATTTTGCTCGTATCGACTGCGGGCGCTGTTGCGCAGGACAAGTCGCTGCCTCAGTTCAAGGACTATCCGGTCAAGACCATTTACAAGGGCAAGCCAGCGAAGCCCAAGCTCACGGGCGAGACCAAGCTCTATTACAGTTCGTCGTACAATTCGGCGGTCGAGGCGGGCACGACCTTCGCTGGCGAATACGCCATCGCTCTGCGGCCCTGCGGCTCCACCTGCGTGATGCCGGATATTGTCAGCGTACGCAGCGGCAAGGTCATCAAGATCCCGTTCTCGATCTCCGGCTGGCGCGAATATCACGACGCCTTCGAGCCGGTGGTGACCAAGCCAAACAGCCGATTGATTGTCTTTGCGGGCGGCCGCAACGAGAAGCAGCCGGTCGGCTATCACTACTATGTGCTGGAGAAGGGCGCGTTGAAATTCCTGCGTACGGTTGAAACCGACGGGATTTTCATGGAGCCGCTGCCGGCGGATTGATGCCCTTGTGCGGGCGCACGCCTTTGCGTCAAATGGTGGTCCTTCATCGCCGCGCACGTCTGCGGCCAACATCCCAAGCGGAGGAAACATGATCTACGAAATGCGCAGCTATCGGGCGATGCCGGGCCGTATGCCGGACCTGCTCAAGCGCTTCGATACAATCACGCTGAAGTTGTTCGAAAAGCACGGCATCAAGCAGGCCGGCTTCTGGGTCACGGAGGTCGGCGAGTCGAACCACAACCTGATTTATCTGTGCGCCTACGAGTCGATGGCGGACCGTGAGCAAAAGTGGGGCGCGTTCTCCAGCGATCCGGAGTGGCATGCGAAGCGCGCCGAGACCGAGAAGAACGGCCCACTGGTGCAGACGTTCTCCAACCAGTTCCTCAAGCCGACGAGCTTTTCGAGCGTGAAATAACGCGCTTGCGTCATGGCCGGGACAGTCCGGCCATGAGGCAACGCTACGCCGCAGCCTTCGTCCCATCGAGGCTGCGGTACACCCCGCGCTCCAGCGCGCCGTAGAGCTTGATCGCCTTTGCGTCGACGAACGGCAGCAGCTGCATCATGATCACCCCGCCGACGTCGCGCGCGGGATCAATCCAGAAATACGTGTTGGCCAGTCCCGCCCAGGCGAGGCTGCCGGGACTGCGGCCTTCCGGCGTGCGCTTCGTGTTGATCATGAAGCTCAGGCCCCATTTCTTGTCCTGATCGGGCCACGGATCGAAGTCGTTCGATGCTTCGGGGACCGCGGTCGTCATCTTGGTGACGTTGAGTTCGCCGATGTGGTTCTGCGCCATCGTCTTGACGGTCTCGGCCGTGAGCACACGGCTGCCGTCGAGCGCGCCGCCGCTGAGCAGCATGCGCACGAAGCGAATGTAGTCGGGAGCAGTGCCGTAGAGCCCGCCGCCGCCCATGTGGAATTCCGGTTCCTGCGCCATTTCGAACGGCACGGGCATCAGCGATCCGTCCGGGCCCCGCTGATGCATCCCGACAAGGCGCGCGCGCATGTCTGCCGTCAGCTTGAAGCCGGTCGAGTTCATGCCAAGCGGCGTGAAGATGTGATCCTTGAGATACGAGTCGAGCTTCTTGCCGCTGGCCGCTTCGACCGCCTTGCCGGCCCAGTCAATGTTGATGCCATATTCCCAGCGCTCACCCGGATCGGATGCGAGCGGCAGGCTCAGCGCCTTGTTCTCGCAGGTTGTCACGCCCGGAATGGCCGCGTGCTCCATGTACTTGCCCATGTCGCCGTTCCAGATGTTGTAACAATAGCCGGCGGTGTGGGTGAGCAGGTGCTTGAGCGTGATCGGTCGCTTGGCGGCGCGCAGCTTCGGCTTGCCGCTGGCGTCGAAGCCCTCGAACACCTGCTTGTCGGCGATCTCCGGCAGCACCTTGCCGATCGGGTCGTCGAGCGAAAGCTTGCCTTGTTCGACGAGCTGCATTGCCGCGGCCGACGTGATCGCCTTGGTCATCGACGCGATCCAGAACACGCTGTCGGGTGTCATCGCGTGGGGCTTTCCGAGGTCGCGCTTGCCGAACGCGCCCTGATAGATCACTTCGCTCCCGCTCGCGGCCATCGCCACCACGCCTGCGATCTGCCGCGCGTCGGTCGCCTCGCGCAACGCCCGGTCGACATCGGTCAGTTGCTTCATGGCGCGTCCTCCTGTTTGTTTGGCGCAAGGCTAGAGCAAATCCAGAGGAGCGGCGAGCGTGGCGCGCGGTCTCGATCATATCGTTCATGCGGTGCGTGACCTCGACGCGGCGGGCGAGGCTTACGCGCGGTTGGGCTTCACGGTGGGCGCGCGCAACCAGCATCCTTGGGGCACGCATAATCGCATCGTGCAGTTTCCCGGCGTCTTCATCGAGTTGCTCACCATAGGCGACGGGTCGCGCATCGCGGGCCACCGCCCACGCATGATCTCATTCGGCGCGTTCACGCGCGACTTCCTTGCACGCGGCGAAGGCCTCTCGATGCTGGTGCTGGAAGGGAAGGGAGCGACGGCCGATGCCGAGGTCTTCCGCACGGCCGGGATCGGCGATTTCGATGTGTTCGATTTCGAGCGCGAGGGAAAGCGACCGGATGGTTCGAGCGTAAAGGTCGCGTTCTCGCTCGCGTTCGCAGCCGATCCGAAAGCGCCCGACACTGGCTTCTTCACTTGCCAGCAGCACTACCCGGAGAATTTCTGGAATCCCGCATTCCAGAAACATCAGAACGGCGTGACGGGTATTGCCGGCGTTGTGTTCGTCGCCGAGAACCCGGCCGATCATCACGTGTTCCTGAAAGCCTTCTCCGGCGTGAGCGATCTCAAATCCACATCGAGCGGCATCACCATCGAGACGCCGCGCGGCGAGATCCAGGTGATGGATCCGTCTGCGTTCCGGCTGCACTACGCGGTGGAGCCGCCGGATATCTCGCGCGGGATGCGGCTCGCGGCGCTACGCTTCGCGGTGCGTGATATCGGAAGCGCGAAGTCATCGCTCGGAGGCGCCGCCAACGAACGCATGAACCGGCTGGTCGTGGGTCCGCAAACCGCGCACGGCGCCACATTGGTGTTCGAGCCGGCAGTCGGCTGAGCGTCTGACGCCCGATGAAAATGAGCGGCTCCGGGTTGCCCCTTCCACAAACGGCCCGGGGCCGTTTCATATGCTGATGCAGGATCTTGCCGGCGCATCATCATCCGTTTTGACAGATCGTGAGCGCCGGTTGACCGCCCGCCTTTGGGCACGCAAGGTCTGCCCATGTCGGGGGCACCCAACCCAATCGTCTCGATCGGCAATGTGCGGTTCGGCAATGCGTTGCCGCTCGCGCTGATCGCGGGGCCATGCCAGCTCGAAAGCCGCGCGCACGCGCTGGAGATGGCATCCGCCCTGAAGGAGATCGCGGCGCGTGCCGGGATTGGGCTCGTCTACAAGACCTCGTTCGACAAGGCGAACCGCACCAGCGCGAAGGCCGCGCGCGGGATCGGCCTCGATGCCGCGCTGCCGATCTTCGCCGAGATCCGCGAGAAGACCGGACTGCCGGTGCTGACCGACGTGCACGACGCCGCACAGTGCGCACGCGTCGCACAGGCCGTGGACGTGCTTCAAATCCCGGCGTTCCTCTGCCGCCAGACCGATCTGCTCGTCGCCGCCGCCGAGACTGGCAAAGCCGTGAACGTGAAGAAAGGCCAGTTCCTCGCGCCGTGGGACATGGCGAACGTGGTCGCGAAGATCACGGGTGCGGGCAACGCCAACGTTCTCGTCACCGAGCGCGGCGCGTCGTTCGGCTACAACACGCTCGTCTCCGACATGCGCGCGCTGCCGGTGCTGGCCAAGACCGGCGCGCCGGTGATCTTCGACGCGACGCACTCGGTCCAACAGCCCGGCGGGCAGGGCGCCTCGTCGGGCGGCGAGCGCGAATATCGTGCCGGTGCTGGCGCGTGCCGCCGTGGCGGTGGGCGTCGCGGGCGTGTTCATCGAGACGCATCAGGACCCGGACAAGGCGCCTTCCGACGGCCCGAACATGATCCCGATCAAGCAATTAGAGCCATTGCTTCAATCCCTGAGGCAGTTCGACGCGCTCGCCAAAGCCATCGCGCGCTGACCGCCGCAAACTTGCCGCCGAATCTGGGATGATGGCGCGACGGCTCATCGCCGACGGGGGAGACCATGGTGCTGCAATCGTTGAGCGGCCTGCCCGCATTCCTGATCTATTTCGTCTGCGCGTCCGTGCTCGTCGGCGGCTTACGTCTACGTCTACACGCTGATCACCGCACACAACGAGTTCGACCTGATCGCCCAGGACAAGCCGGGCGCCGCGATCGCGCTGGGGTTAAGCGTGATCGGCTTCGCGCTTCCGCTCACCAGTTCGATCGCGCACTCCGACGGCATTCTCGACATGGCGATCTGGGGCGTGATCGCCGCGATCGTGCAGGTCGCGGTTTATTACCTCGCGCGCATTCCGGTGCCGGATCTCTCGCAGCGCATCGCGAACGGCGAGACCGCACCCGCGATCTGGCTTGGCGCCGCGTCGGTCGCGGCGGGCATGCTCAACGCCGCATCGATGGGCACGTCGGGATGAAGCGCTCCGCCCAGGTCGCTCTCGTCCTGATGGGCGTGACCGGCACGACGGCGGCCGGCGCCTACATGTTGCCGTCGCGCCCGGAATGCCGGCAGCCGGCCGCATCGTCGACCGCCGTCAATCCTCCCGCTGTTCTGCCCGGTGCGCAGGCCGCCGCGGACGAGCCCTGCCGCCGCCGGCGCTGGGGAAGCTGGAATTGGGGCTCGAGCTCCTACCGAAGCTACAGCTCAAGCCCCAGCAGCACGCGAACGTGGACATCGACGCGCGGCCCGACGTCGGTCTCGACCGCGCTGCGCCCATCCTCCGGAGCAGCCAGCCGCGGCACCAGTTCGCCGTCGGCCTCGACGTCGTCCTCGTCGCGCGGCGGCTTCGGCTCGACCAGCCATTCGATGTCGTCGCGTGGCTCGAGCGGTGGCAGCTAGGCCGTCATGATGAATGCCGCCTTACCGGCGCGCGCGCATTTGCATCGCGTTCCCTAACGGGATTTTCCGCAGTTTCGGTTCTAATCCGCCGCTGTGCCGCGTCGCGTGACGCCGCGCGACGGGGGCCGCGATGAAGCGTTCGGGAAACGTCGGACTGGTGGTGATGGGCGCTGCGGCGTTCGTCGCGACGTTCGCTGGCGGGATCACCTACATGGCGTGGCAGAAGCCGACCCAGGCTGCGCCCGCGCAAACCGCCGCGGACCAGAACTGCACGACGCGCTCCGACGGCACACAAAGCTGCCAGCCGCAGCGGCGTGGTTTCGCCTACTACTTCTTTCCGAGTTGGGGCTCGTCGGTCAGAGCAGGCTCGACGTATGAGCCGCGTTCGCGCACACAGACGGCGGCCTTCGCGGGCAACTCCGGCTCGTCCACGTCGGCGGGCAGCGGCAACACCACGCGCGGCGGCTTCGGCTCGACCGCGGGAAGCGGCTCGTATCGCGTGTCCGCGGGCGGCTAAACTCTGCCGCATGCAACGAATCGCCTGCGACGAACGACCGGACTGGAAAGAGAAGGCCGAGGCGGCCGGCTTCCGCTTCCACACCATTTCGGGCGAGCGCTACTGGGACGAGCGCGCTTATTACGCCTTTACGCTCGAACAGATCGAGCGCGACATCGAGGCGCCGACGGCCGAGCTTGACGGTATGTGCCGCGAGCTTGTCGGGCGCGCGGTCGCCGACGAGCGCATGTTGCGCGTGCTGCGTATCCCCGAGCGGTTCTGGAACTTCATCGCGGCAAGCTGGAAGCGTGGCGACCCGAGCCTCTATGGCCGCTTCGATCTCTCCTACGACGGCAACGGTCCCGCGAAGCTGCTCGAGTACAACGCCGATACGCCGACCTCGGTGTTCGAGACCGGCGCGTTCCAGTGGATGTGGCTGGAGGACGCGAAGGCGCGAAACATCGTGCCCGCCGATGCCGACCAGTACAATTCGTTGCATGAGCGGTTGATCGAAGGCTGGAAGGAGATCGCCAAAGGCGAGCACGTTCATCTCGCGGGCGCGATCGAAGACCCCGAAGACGGTGGCACGATTTCGTATCTGGAGGACACGCGCGCGTCAGGCCGGCCTCGCCACCACCGTGATGGCGATGGAATCCATCGGACGCACGCCAAAGGGTGCGTTTGTCGATCTCGCCGACAAGCCGATCACGCTGATGTTCAAGCTCTACCCATGGGAGTGGATGTTCCGCGAGCAGTTCGGCGGCTATCTGGCGGGCTCGGCCACGCGCTGGCTCGAACCGCCGTGGAAGGCGATCCTGTCGAACAAGGGCATCCTGCCGCTCTTGTGGGCGATGTTTCCGCGCCACCCGAATCTGCTGCCGGCCTATTTCGACGACGATCCGAAGGCGGCCGAACTCGGCAACTCGTTCGTGCGCAAGCCACTCTATTCGCGCGAGGGCTCCAACGTGACGATCATGGTCAAGGGACAGGCGATCGATCAGGACGAGGGTCCGTACGGCGAGGAAGGCTTCGTTCGTCAGGCCGTCGCCACGCTCCCGGCCTTCGACGGCAACTACGCCGCCATCGGCTCCTGGATCGCCGCAGGGCAGCCCTGCGGGCTCTCGGTGCGTGAGGATATGAGCCCAATCACCAAGAATACCTCGCGATTCCTGCCCCACGCGATTGTCGGGTGAGGCATTCCCGCACTGCACAACACATCCGTCGGAAATCCTGTATGGGTCTGCGGAGCCCATGAATTTCCAGCCCAAGTTTGATTCCGGTGTCCCGGTTCCGGAACCCCTGACCCCCGAAGAGCAAGGCCGCCGCAGCCGGCGCATTCTGTTCCGTCTGAGCCTCGTCGGCTTCGTCACGGCGCTGGTCGCGCGCGCGGTCGATCCGATCGTGCCGCCGATCGCGCTGGAACTGGGCGTCGATCCGAATTCCGTCGCGCTGCTCTCGACCGCCTTCGCGCTGCCTTTCGCGCTGGTGCAGCCGGTGCTCGGCCCGGTCGCCGACATGGTCGGCAAGATCCGCGTGATGCTCGTCTGCCTCGCGGTGCTGCTCGGTGCGACGCTGCTGTGCGCGTTGGCGACCGACTATCCGACGTTGCTCGGCGCGCGCATCCTCGCCGGCATCGCCAGCGGCGGCATCTTTCCGGTCGGCATGGCGGTCATCGGCGATCTCATTCCGGTCAAGGAGCGTCAGGTCGCAATCGGGCGCTGGCTCACGGCGGTGATCTCGGGAAATCTGCTCGGCGCGTCGCTCGCCGGCATGATCGCCGACCTCGCGGGATGGCGCACGGTGTTCTTCGTGTTCGCGGCGGGCGGCGCATTCGCGCTCATCACGGCCGTGCTCACGCTGCGCGAAGCCGCGAACGCGCATGTGGCCCGCTTCGACATCGCGGGCATTCCCGGCCGCTATGCGTCGGTGCTGCGAAACCCGAAGGCGAAAGTGTGCTTCAGCGCGGTGTTCGCCGAGGGCATTCTCATTTTCGGCCTGTTTCCGTTCGTCGCGCTGCTGCTGATCGCGGGCGGTGAGGCGCGCGCCTCGATCGCCGGCATCGTGATCGCGGGATTTTCCATCGGCGGTATCGTCTACTCGCTCGCCGTGCCGATGCTGGTGCGGAAATGGCGCGGCGATCAGCTCATGATCGGCGGCGGCATCATCGCGGCGCTGGCGCTCGGGCTCGCGGCATTCGAACTCGCGTGGCCGATCCAGCTTGTGGCGTTCACGCTGCTCGGTTTCGGCTTCTACACGCTGCACGCCTCGATCCAGGTGCAGACCACCGAGCTCTCGACGGTCGCGCGCGGCGCGGCGGTGTCGATGCACTCGTTCTGTTTCTTCGTCGGCCACGCCAGCGGCCCGGTGCTCTACGGCGCGGGCTTCAGCCTGCTGGGTGCACCCGCGACCATTGCGATCGCGGCGGCGCTCGTAGGGCTCATCGGGCTGATGTGCGCGCGGATGTTGCGCGATCGCGTTGCGGCTGAATAGGATTTACCGCGCCCGGTACGGCGCGACGCCCTGATCCGGCACCCACACGCCCTTTGGCAATTTGCCGTATTGCCAGAACACATCGATCGGCATGCCGCCGCGCGGATAGAAATAGCCGCCGATGCGTAGCCACTTCGGTCCAAGCAGCTTCACCAGCCGCTTGCCGATTGCGACGGTCGATTGTTCGTGGAACGCGCCGTGATTGCGGAAGCTGTTGAGATAGAGCTTCAGCGACTTCGACTCGACGAGCCAGCGGCGCGGCACATAGTCGATCATCATGATAGCGAAGTCCGGCTGTCCGGTGACCGGACAGATGCAGGTGAATTCCGGAAACGCGAAGCGCGCCACGTAGTCCGTGTCCGGATGCGCGTTCGGCACGCGGTCGAGCACGGCCTGCTCGGGCGAGTCGGGGACGGCGGCCGGACGGCCAAGGACTGGTTTTCTTGCCATTGCTCAGCGTGCGTTGGGATAAGTCAGGAGCGCACCAATGCCTGCCTGTCGGCCGGGTTGGCAAGAGGAACTGGGCTCATCCAGTGCCGGGAGGCGGTCCCGGCGGGCAGGCTCCGGCGTTCACATTGTCTTGTGCGCCGTGTATGACGCGCCCACGAAACGTGCAGGGACGCCATGACCGCCATCGTCGACATCATCGGCCGCGAAATCCTCGACAGCCGCGGCAACCCGACCGTCGAGGTCGATGTGGTGCTGGAGGACGGCTCGATGGGCCGCGCCGCGGTGCCGAGCGGCGCCTCGACCGGCGCGCACGAGGCGGTCGAGCTGCGCGACGGCGACAAGAAACGCTATCTCGGCAAGGGCGTGCAGAAGGCCGTCGCGGCCGTGACCGGCGAGATCTTCGACGCGGTCGGCGGCATGGATGCCGAGGCGCAGGCCAAGATCGACGAGACGATGATCGCGCTCGACGGCACGCCGAACAAAGGCCGGCTCGGCGCGAACGCGATCCTCGGTGTTTCGCTTGCCGTCGCGAAAGCCGCCGCGGCCGCGCGCGGGCAGCCGCTCTATCGTTACGTCGGCGGCACGTCGGCGCGGCT
The DNA here is from genome assembly GCA_963828625.1 of uncultured Alphaproteobacteria bacterium. Lineage (GTDB taxonomy): Bacteria > Pseudomonadota > Alphaproteobacteria > Rhizobiales > Xanthobacteraceae > PALSA-894. The sequence continues at coordinate 172,937 of CAWHEX010000003.1, forward strand.
GTTGCCGGTGCCGATGATGAACATCATCAACGGCGGCGCGCATGCCGACAACCCGATCGACTTCCAGGAATTCATGATCATGCCGGTCGGCGCGGAGACTTTCGCCGAAGGCCTGCGCATGGGCGTGGAGGTTTTCCAGACGCTGAAGAAAGCGCTGCACGATGCCGGCCACAACACCAATGTCGGCGACGAAGGCGGTTTCGCGCCGAACCTGAAATCCGCCGAGGACGCGTTGGGCTTCGTGATGAAGTCGATCGAGGCGGCCGGCTACAAGCCAGGCGACGACGTGGTGCTGGCGCTCGATTGTGCCTCGACCGAGTTCTTCAAGAAGGGCAAGTATGAGTATGAAGGCGAGGGGAAGACCCGCTCCATCGCCGAGCAGGCGAAGTACCTCGCCGATCTCGTCGGCGCGCTACCCGATCGTGTCGATCGAGGACGGCATGTCGGAGGACGATTTCGACGGCTGGAAGCAGGTGACCGATCTGGTCGGCAACAAGTGCCAGCTCGTCGGCGACGACCTGTTCGTCACCAACGTCACGCGGCTGTCGGACGGCATCAAGAAAGGCCTCGGCAACTCGATCCTGATCAAGGTGAACCAGATCGGCTCGCTCACCGAGACGCTCGCGGCGGTCGAGATGGCGCACAAGTCGGCCTACACGGCGGTGATGTCGCATCGTTCGGGCGAGACCGAGGATTCGACCATCGCGGACCTCGCGGTCGCGACGAATTGCGGACAGATCAAGACGGGATCGCTCGCGCGCTCCGACCGCACCGCGAAGTACAATCAGCTTCTGCGGATCGAGCAGGAACTGGGCGCGCAGGCGAAGTACGCCGGCAGGGCGGCGCTGAAGGCGCTTCGTTAAGCCGATCGCTCAAGTTTTACGGGTTTGTCCGAGGGAATTTTCAACGCCTTGCGCTATCGCTGCAGGCCCTGTGGGAGGGGATGCGACATGCGCAGAGCCAATGCTGCCCTGCTTCTCTTGCTGAGCGTGAGCCCCTTGCTCGCGAGTTGCGGCTCGGGGGAGCAGCCGCTGGTGCCGGAGCTGAAAGGCCGCTGGACCTCGCCGCAGCTCGTCAAGGTGATGCGTTACGCGAACGAGGAAAGCCCGTTGAAGGCCTCGCCCGGAACGGACGCGTGCGCCGCCACGCATGTCACGTTCGGCCTCGGTTATATTTCGACGAAATTCCACGGCTACGGGACGCCGATCTACGATGTCGCCGAGGTGAAGCGCGAGGGTGCGCGCGTGATCGTGACCGGCATCGACCGCTACAGCAAAAGGCCGGGCAAGCTGGTGCTGTTGGTGCGCAACGGCGAGGTGCGTTTCGACGACATCTACGACGCGCGTGGGCGCAGCATCAAATACGAGCGGCTCGACGAGGAGAACCGCCTGCGCAAGTACGGTGCAACGACGGTCGGCGAGGCGATGAGCATCTATCTCGACGTGAAGCCCTGCACGGCCTGAGGCCGCGCCCGCCGTTACTTCGCCTCCGCCGGCACTGTCAGCCCCACCGTGCGTCCGGGAAATCCCGCCGCGTCGAAGTAGGGCGTCGTGCCGACATATTGCAGGTTCACGATCGTGCGCAGTCCGCCATCTCCGGGGGCCGAGACGATATCCTTGCGCTCGGCCTGCACCGGCGCGCCGTCGAGCAGCGCTTCCGAGATCACGCGGCCGCGCAGCTTGCCGACCGGCTCCAGCGTGACGCCGATCATCTGCGCGAGCGTCGGCGCGATGTCGGCGTTGCTGACGGGCGAGGGGTTCAGGTGGTTCTTCTTGAACGCCGGGCCGATCGCCGCCATGAAGTTCGCGGTGTCGGAGCGGCTGAAGCTGCCGTGATGGCCCTGGCCCTGCATCAGCGTGCCGTCGGTGACGGTGACGCTGCAGAACAGCGGCTGATCGCAGCCGGACGTCTCGGAGCGGAAGTTCACGACGATCGACGGCGTCGGCGTACGCGCGCCGCCTTTGAGGCCGACCGCCGAGAGCGGCAGCGTGCCGGGAATTGATCCAAGATCGTCATTCACGAAAATGCCCGACGTGTAGTCCTGCGCCAGCAGGGCCTGCACGACTTTCGGCGCAAGCTCCTTCGCGTTGTCTTGCGGGAGATAGATGAGATCGTTGCCGCCGTTCACGCCGATCACGATGTCGGGCTTCGCCGGATCGTTGCCGAGGATCGCGCTCGCGCGGCGCGGATACTTGCCGGCCTTGTAGTCGACCGCGGGTCCCTGAAACGAAGGCTCGTGCAGCGGCAGGCCGAGCGCTTCGGCGAGATCGATCGCGAGGAATCCGGGCGGCAGTTGCCCCTCCGGTACGCGCTCGTATTTCAGCTTGGCCGACGGGCTCGTCTTGCTCTGCTTCGAGATCGTGCTGAAGCCGTGATCGGCGGTGACGAAGATGTTGGTCGTCGCGTCGAGGCCCAGTTCCTTCAGCGTCGCCATGATGGCGGCGAGGTCTTCGTCCGCGACCTTGATGGCCGCGAGCGAGGTCGGTCCGTTGATGCCCGGCACAAGCTCGTTGAGGCTGTCGCGCTGCGAGTGCTGCGTGCCGTCCGGATCGGACGACCAGTAGAGCAGCATGAAGGGTTTGCCGGTCTCCTTGTAGTGCGGCAGCAGCACCTTGGTGACGATGTCGCGGTAGTATTTCTGCTGGATGATATTGGTCGTCTTGCCCGGCGTTTCGCTGCGTTGTGCGCGGCCGGGCGTCTCGAGCGGCAGGCCGGCTTTCTTGAGCATCTCGACCACGTCGGGACGCAACTCGATGCCGTTCTTCTTGCCGGTGTCGTCGTCGAAGAAAATCGTGGTCTTGCCGTCGAGCTGGGTCAGGTCATGGATGCCGACCGGTCCGACTTTGCCGAGCCCTGCGGTGAGATAGCCCTTCTCGCGCGCCGCCTGCATCAGCGTGCGCTCCGCGATGAAATTGCCGCCGTGGTGCGAATTGAGCTCCGCCAGCACCTGATTGTCCTGGATGAACGGCGTGACGGTCCCGGCCGCCGCCACGACGGGGAAGCCGGTGTAGAACGTGTTGCCCCAGTCGCCGGTGTCGCCGAGATAATGTCCGCTCGCGATCGCGGATGCGTTCGCCGTCGTGATGGTCGGCCAGAGCGAATGGCTGTTGGCGAAATTGACGCCCGTGTCGCGCACGTTCGCGAAGGTCGGCGCGCGCTCGGGCGAGACCGCGGCGGCGCGCAGGCCGTCCGCCACGAACACGATGATGTTCTGTTGCGCGAGGGCCGGAAGCGGCGCGGCGAGGGCGACCAGCACTACACTCGCGCGGAACAGTCTCGTCATGGGCATCTCCTCACGCGGACTTGTCACGCGGTCTTGCGCCGCCTGTCGCGCCATCATGACGGTCAATGTTCGGGCGGCCAAGCGTAGCGGACGAGGGCGCCCATGCTGGAATCGCGGAGCGTCGGGCGGGCAGCGGCCATCGGCTCGTTCAAGTTTTCGGCAACCTGCGGCCGGTTTCTTTAACGAGTTGCGGTACATCGGCACTACGACCGACGGGGGCGTCGATGCGCAAACTCCTTGCGACAGTTCTGATCCTGGGTCCGATGCTCGCCGCTTGCAGCAAGATCGAGGAGCCGATTGTACCCGAACTGAAGGGCAAATGGGGCGCGCCCGGCATCAGCAAGGTGGTCGGCCAGAAGCGTCAAGCGCAGGTCCAACAGACTTCGACAAAGAAGGATTCCTCGCCGACGACGCACGAGGAGGTTTGCCGCGTCGCCGGCGTGACCTTCGGCAAGAGTGCGATCCGGGTGAATGCCTTCGGTCGTGACTTCCCGCTGTTTCATATCGACAGCGTCAAGCGCGAGGGCGCGCGCATCGTGCTGACGGGCCAGATCGACAAGAAGCACGCAGGCACCGCCGGCAAGATCGAGCTCGTCATGCGCAACGGCGAGGTGAGGTTCGACGACGTCTACAACTCGACTGGCCGCAGCATCAAATACGAGCGCATCCCGGACGATGATCGCGTGCGCAGCTTCGGCGCGACGACAGTCGGCGAGGGCATGAAGCTGTTCCTCGACGCGAAGCCTTGTGCGGCCTGACCGCGCGGCGGCGTCCTTAACGCTCTCTTAACGTGGCCCCGCGATGCTTCCGCGCATGGTCACCCGTACGCGTCTGCGCGCCGTCCTGACAGCGATCGGCCTCTACGCCGCCGCGGCGCTGATCATTGGCTATTTCGGCTTGTCGGCCTACACGGGCGCGCACGGGCTCAAGGCCAAGCAGGATCTCGCGCAGACTCAGTCGACGCTGACCGGCGACATCGAGCGCGCACGCGCCGAACGCATCGCGTGGGAACACCGCGTCTCGCTGTTGCGGGGCAATAATCTCGACCCCGACACGCTCGACGAACGGGCGCGGGCGATGCTCAACTATATCCACCCGCGCGAACTGATCCTGATCGCGAAGTAGCCCGGGCGCGGCGATCGGCCGCCCGGCCATCGGCTCGCGCGACCCGCAAAATCCTCAAGCGGTGCAAAACCTTGTGGGCTCGGGCGCGTTGTCCCGGGCGCGCTTCCGCACGCCCACGATTTCGGCTATGGGGTGAGAAAGAAGCCCGTTTTGCCGGGGAGAAGTATGGCCGTCGCCAAGACCAAACCGAAATCCAGAGGCGAAATCCGCCGAAAAGCCCGCAGCCCACAGCGAAAGAGCGCCTGTGATCGCGGCTTTCTCCAAGGAGCAGGAGCTTTCCGCCTACCGCGAGATGCTGCTGATCCGGCGCTTCGAGGAGAAGGCCGGCCAGATGTACGGCATGGGACTGATCGGCGGCTTCTGCCACCTCTACATCGGGCAGGAAGCGGTCGTCGTCGGCATGCAAATGACCCTGAAGAAGGGCGACGCGATCATCACCGGCTATCGCGACCACGGCCACATGCTGGCCTGCAACATGGACCCCAAAGGGGTGATGGCGGAACTGACCGGCCGGCGCGGCGGCTATTCGCACGGCAAGGGCGGCTCGATGCACATGTTCTCGGTCGAGAAGGGCTTCTTCGGCGGCCACGGCATCGTCGGCGCACAGGTCTCGCTCGGAACCGGCCTCGCGTTCGCGGCGCGCTATCGCAAGACCGACAACGTGAGCCTCACTTACTTCGGTGACGGCGCCGCCAATCAGGGACAGGTCTACGAGAGCTTCAACATGGCGGAGCTATGGAAGCTCCCCGTGGTCTACATCATCGAGAACAACCGCTACGCCATGGGCACGGCGATCACGCGCTCCTCGTCGACGACAGATCTGTCGAAGCGCGGCCTGTCGTTCGGCATTCCGGGCGAACAGGTCGACGGCATGGATGTACGCGCCGTGAAGGCGGCGGGCGAGAAAGCGGTCGCATGGTGCCGCGAAGGGAAGGGGCCCTACATCCTCGAAATGCTCACCTACCGCTATCGCGGCCACTCGATGTCGGACCCGGCGAAGTACCGCACGCGCGAGGAAGTGCAGAAGATGCGCACCGAGCACGATCCGATCGAGCAGGTGCGCGTGCGCATTCTGGAAAAGAAGCTCGCGAGCGAAGACGAATTGAAGAAATTCGACGCCGAAGTGCGCGACATCGTCAACGAAGCGGCCGAGTTCGCCACCAACGACCCGGAGCCGGATGCCGCCGAGCTCTGGACCGACGTGTACCGCTGATGTGGGACTTCCCGACCATCCTTGCGTATCTGGCGTTCGCCGGAGCGATCGCGAGCTGGATCGCAGGCGCGGTGTTCTGCGCGCGTGCCGGCGCAGGCTGGATCGCGTTCATCGCTTGGCCGTTCGCCATCGCGCGCATCCGCGCGGCCGGCGGCGACGCCGCCGTGCAGGTGAACAAGGCGCTGGTCGCCTTCATTGCCTGCATGCTGATCGGTGTCGCGGCCTTCTCGGCGTCCGCCAACCTTCATCGTTTCGCGAAATAGAGTAGCCCTATGCCGGTCGAAGTCCTGATGCCCGCGCTCTCGCCCACGATGGAGAAGGGCAATCTCGCCAAGTGGGTGAAAGCCGAGGGCGACAAGGTGAAGGCCGGCGACGTGATCGCCGAAATCGAGACCGACAAGGCCACGATGGAGGTCGAGGCGGTCGACGAGGGCACGCTCGGAAAAATTCTCATTCCCGAAGGGACCGCCGACGTTGCGGTGAACACGCCGATCGCCGTGATCCTCAGCGACGGCGAGAGCGCTTCGGACATCAAGGCTGGCGGATCGCCCGCACCCAAGGCCGAGGCGAAGGTGGACGCGGCTCCCGCCGAGGCGAAACAGGAAAAGCCCGAAACCGCTCACAAGTCTGCCGCCGCGCCGGTTGTCGAGGCGCAGCCTGAGCCGGACGTGCCGGAAGGCACCGAGATGGTCACCATGACCATGCGTGAAGCGCTGCGTGACGCGATGGCCGAGGAGATGCGGCGCGACGGCGACGTGTTCGTGATGGGCGAGGAGGTCGCCGAATATCAGGGCGCCTACAAGGTCACACAGGGGCTGTTGCAGGAATTCGGCGCGGACCGCGTGATCGACACGCCGATCACCGAGCATGGGTTCGGCGGGCTTGGCGTCGGCGCCGCGCTGGCAGGGCTGAAGCCGGTCGTCGAGTTCATGACGTTCAACTTCGCCATGCAGGCGATCGACCAGATCATCAATTCGGCGGCGAAAACGCTCTACATGTCGGGGGGCCAGATGGGTTGCTCGATCGTGTTCCGCGGCCCGAACGGCGCGGCCGCGCGCGTCGGCGCGCAACATTCGCAGGATTACTCGGCCTGGTACTCGAGCGTTCCGGGGCTGAAAGTCGTCGCGCCGTATTCGGCGGCGGATGCGAAGGGTCTGCTCAAGGCCGCGATCCGCGATCGCAATCCGGTCGTGTTCCTCGAGAACGAAATTCTCTACGGCCAGTCTGGCCCGGTGCCGAAGCTCGACGATTTCATCGTGCCGATCGGAAAGGCCAAGGTGGTGCGTCCCGGCGATATGGTGACGATCGTCGCGTGGTCGATCGGCATGTCGTATGCGCTCAAGGCCGCCGAAGAACTCGCCAAGAAGCACATCCACGCGGAGGTGATCGACCTGCGCACCCTGCGGCCGATGGACACCGACACCGTGATCGCGTCGATCAAGAAGACCGGCCGGTGCGTCGTGGTCGAGGAGGGCTGGCAGCAGTCGGGCGTGGCTGCGGAAGTCGCCGCGCGCATCATGGACAAGGCGTTCGACTATCTCGACGCGCCGGTCGTGCGTGTCTCCGGCAAGGACGTGCCGATGCCCTACGCGGCCAATCTCGAAAAGCTTGCGCTGCCGTCGGTCGCTGAGGTCGTCGATGCCGCGAAAGCGGTCTGTTATCGCTGAGGAGTACCGATGGCTTACAATTCGCTCAATCCGCCGCCGCTGGTGCGCGACAAGCCCGCCAATGAAGTAATGCGCATCGCCGTCCACAACGGCGAACTGCACATGTCGCTGCGGCGCGGCTTTAACGATCCGGGCGCGTGGGGGCTGCTGTTCGTCGATGCGGCGCGCCACGTCGCGCGGGCCTACGCGCACGACAAGGTCGTGAGCGAGGAAGAAGCGCTGGAGCGTATCCGCACCGGCTTCGAGAAAGCGATCCGCGAACCGCCGGAAGGCTCGAGCGAGACCACCGAAATCAAGGACGCGCCGTGAGCGACAGGCAAGCCGCGATCTTCGACGCACTGCACGTGCCGCCTGCGGCGCTCGATCAGGGCGGCGTCGAGGTGATGCGCGCCGTGATCGTGGACGGCGCGCTGCATGTCTCGCTGCGCCGTGCCTTCGACGATCCGGAGGCCTTCGGCATGCTGATCGCGGACATCACGCGGCACGTCGGGCGGATCTACGCTGATAAGTTCCGCGAGGAAGAAACCATCGAGCGTATCCGCGCGATCTATGATGCCGAGATGGATGCGCCGACCGATCCCGGCAGCACCAGCGCGGTGAGCTAAGCCATGCCGATCAACATCCTCATGCCGGCGCTCTCGCCCACGATGGAGAAGGGCAATCTCGCCAAGTGGCTGAAGAAGGAAGGCGAGAAGGTGAAGCCCGGCGACGTGATCGCCGAGATCGAAACCGACAAGGCCACGATGGAGGTCGAGGCGGTCGACGAGGGCACGCTGGCGAAGATCGTGGTGCCGGAAGGCACCGCCGACGTGCCGGTCAACCAGTTGATCGCCGTGCTGGCGGGCGAGGGCGAGGACGCGAAGGCGGCCGCATCCGCAGCAGGCAGCGCGCCCGCACCGAAACCCGCCGAAGCGCCGAAGACTGCCGCGCCTGCGGCTGCTCTGGCCGCGCCCGCGAAAGCGGAGGCGCCGAAAGCTCCTCCCACGACCGCTCCGGAACCCACACCGGCTCCGGCTGCTGCATTAAAGACGAACGGGCAGGGCGGCCGCGTCTTCTCATCGCCGCTCGCGCGCCGGCTCGCCAAGGAGGCCGGCGTCGACCTCGCGCGCATCGCCGGCACCGGCCCGCATGGTCGCGTGATCGCGCGCGACATCGCCGCCGCGAAGGAAGGCAAGGGCCTGAAAGCGCCGGTCGCTGCGCCGGCCGGCTCGGGTGCTGCGCCGAGTGCCGCAACATTTGCGCTTCCCGTCCGACGACAAGATCCGCGCCCTTTACGAGGACGGCTCCTACGAAGTCATCCCGCACGACAACATGCGCCGCGTCATCGCGCAGCGCCTCACCGCGTCGACGCAAAACATCCCGCACTTCTATCTCACGGTCGATTGCGTGATCGACAGACTGATGGCGGCGCGCGAGGAGATCAACGCGTCCGCACCGAAGAACAAGGAAGGCAAGCCCGCCTATAAGCTGTCGGTCAACGACTTCGTCGTAAAGGCGCTCGCGGTCGCGCTGCAGAAGGTGCCGAACGCGAACGTGAGCTGGACCGAAACCGGGATGCTCAAGCACAAGCATTCCGACATCGGCGTTGCGGTCGCATTGCCGGGCGGCCTGATCACGCCGATCGTTCGCAATGCCGAGACGAAATCGCTCTCCGCGATCTCGAACGAGCTGAAGGACATGGTGGCGCGCGCCCGGGCGCGGAAACTCAAGCCGCAGGAGTACCAGGGCGGCACCAGCTCGGTTTCGAACCTCGGCATGTACGGCATCAAGGATTTCACCGCCGTCATCAACCCGCCGCACGCCACCATCCTGGCGGCCGGCGCGGGCGAGGAGCGGCCGATCGTGCGCAAGGGCCAGATCGTCGCCGCGACCGTGATGAGCGTCACGCTCTCCTGCGACCACCGCGCGGTCGACGGCGCGCTCGGCGCGGAACTGATCGGCGCGTTCAAGGCGCTGATCGAGAACCCGGTGATGATGGTGGTGTAGAACTTGCTTCGCAGATCGCGGTTACGCTGCTAGGCCAGTTCCTATGGACGACCTCATCAAAGGCTATCGCCGCTTCCGCACCGGCACGTGGGCGCACCAGCGCGCGCGTTTCGACGAGCTGAGCAGCAGCGGGCAGTCACCGCGCACGATGCTGATCGCTTGCTCGGACAGCCGCGCCGACCCGCAGATGGTGTTCGATGCGCATCCCGGCGAGCTGTTCGTCGCCCGCAACGTCGCAAACCTGGTGCCGCCCTACGGCCCGGACAGCCATCATCACGGCACTAGCGCGGCGCTCGAATTCGGCGTGCGCGTGCTCAAGGTCGAGCATATCGTCGTGATGGGGCATGCGATGTGCGGCGGCATCCATGCGCTGCTGCACGGCGCGCCCGAGGAGGCGGGCGACTTCGTCGCCCAGTGGGTCAACATGGCCGAGCGCGCCAAGCTGCGCGCGCTGCACTTCCCGCCGGAGAAACGCCAGGACTACTGCGAGCACGAGTCGGTGCGGCTCAGCCTCGAGAACCTGATGACGTTCCCGTGGGTGCGCGACCCGGTCGCAGCGGGCAAGCTCAAGCTGCACGGCTGCTTCTTCGACATCCGCTCCGGCATTCTCGAACGGCTCGGCGACGACGGCTCGTTCCAGGCGGTCGAAGGCTGACTCTACGACGCCTTGGCCGCGGGCGGAGGCGGCTCCATGCCCTTCGCCTTGATGGTAGCGATGGCCTCTGGCGTCTGCAGGAATTTGAGGAACTGAGTGGCGGCGTCAGGCTCCTTCGTGCCGCTCACCACGCCGGCCGCAAACACCGTGATGTTCTGCAAGTCGCCCGGCAACGGGCCGACGAGATCCGTTCCCGCCACCTCCAGCAATTCCGGCACCTGCGCAATGGCGAGGTCGGCCGTTCCATCGACCAGGAATTTCCCCGGAAGACCTGCGGCCTCGGGATGCTTCGACTTCGCCTTCACTTGATCGAGGATTCCGAGACGTTCGGCGACCTTGGCGAAGTGGACGCCGCTCGCACCACCCTTCGCCGGATCGCTGTAGGCGACGGCCTTGGCAGCGATCAGCGCTTCCTTGAGCTTTTCCGGGGTCGAGATGTCAGGCTTTGGAGCCCCGCTACGCACCGAGACGCCGACGCCGGACAGCGCCAGAGTCACCGCCGACGGTTGGGCAATCCTGCCGCCCGTGACCAGACCATCGATGCCGCCCCGGATCGCGACGAGAGCGTCCGGACTCTCGCCGTCCGCGACGCGCTTGGTGAGGCCCGAAGCAAGACCCCAGGTGATGTCGAGCTTGTGACCGCTCGTCTGCTCGAACTTCGGCTTGAGCTCTTCCAGCACAGACCGCATTCCGATGGTGCTGAATACCTTCAGCTCGGCGGCGCCCGCCCAGCCCGTTTGCCCAAGAAAAGCGAGGGCTGCAATCGCTGCGACAATGCGAAATTTCATGGTCGTCCTCCCGCGTCGTGTTGCCGCAAAGTAGATTCCCAAATCGCGCTATATTCAATGCGCTTGAAAACAAAAGGGGAGGCGACACCATGAGGCAGATCACACGGCGCGCTGCGCTTGCGGCGGGCGCATCGGCGCTGTTTGCGCCCGCGGTTTTCGCGCAGGAGAAATTTCCCTCGCGCACGATGACATGGGTCGTGCCGTTTCCGGCCGGCGGCACCACCGATCTGCTCGCGCGCATCTTCGCGCAGAAGGTCGGCGAAGCGTTCGGTCAATCCGTCGTGGTGGAAAACGTCGGCGGGGGCGGCGGCTCGATCGGTGCCGACAAGGTCGCGAAGGCGGCGCCCGACGGCTACACGCTGCTCCTGCACAACGTGACGTTCTCGACCACCACGTCGTCGCTGATCGCGACCGGGCGCGCGCGACACACCTTCGAGGACTTCGCGCCGGTGTCGCTTGCCGCCAACGTGCCGCTGATCGTGATGTGCCATCCGACCGTGCCGGCGAAGGACCTCAAGGAGTTCGTCGCCTTCGCGAAGACATCCAACACGGCGGACAAGGGCGTGTTCTACGGCTCGACCGGGCCGGGCAGCGTGATGCATCTTTCCGGCGAAACGCTGAAGCGCGATACCGGCATCAAGATGGACCATGTGCCGTTCCGCGGCGCCGCGCCGCTGGTGCAGGAGCTTCTGTCCGGCCGCATCCACCTCGGTGGCGACCAGATCTCCACCTCGCTCGCCCATGTGAAGGGTGGCGCGCTACGTGCGGTCGCGACGCTTTCGCCGAAACGCACGGAAGCGCTGCCGGATCTGCCAACCGTGCGCGAACAGGGCTTCCCGAACATGGAGCTGTTCGGTTGGAACGGCTTCTTCGCGCCGGCGAAGACGCCGCCCGCCGCGATCGCGGCGATCCAGGTCGAGATGGCCAAGGCCGCACGCGACGCGGAAGTGAAGCGTCGCCTCGCCGAAGTCGGCGCCGAGGTGATGGGCTCGACGCAGGACGAATTGGCGAAGGTGCTGCGCGATCAGGTCGCGGTGGTGAAGCCGCTGGTGGAGGAACTGAAGCTGGTGGTGCAGTGACGACGTAAACTGGATGAGGAGTTGCTCGTGCGGCGGCAAGATCGATTGAGTCTTTTCCTGCTTGTGGCGCTGACGAGCGTCGTGATGGTCGACACGACGCGCGCGCAATCGGTCCCTTCGACGCCAAGTGCTTTCCCAATGACGATGGAGGAGGCGCGGCGCTTTTTCTCCTGTCGCACTCACATGGGCTTCGACCAAGGGCATGGAACGCAAGTCTTCTACATGCGGCCTGACGGAACTGAATTCCTTTGGTATCCAGCCAACTCCGCTATTGTCACATCTAACTGGCGATTAACGCCGCGGGTTAAGGGCGCACCGCATCAAGGTGTCGATCTGTGCTTCCAGTACGGCACGAACACCTACAATCCCGTGACCAGTCAGCAAGGTGGCTGGTGGGAGTGCAGCCCGGCACACGTTGCCGTGAGGCGCGTTATCGAGAGCGTAAAAGGCGACATCTTCGGGCTTGCGCGCCGGCTGCCTTTCACTCTCTCGCGCGACCGGACTTCGATCGAGGCTTTGCAACAGCTTCTTCAAAAGTTACGCCCGAACGAGTCCCGCCCTGAAGTCTCGAACGACGCCAACTGCTTTAGGGGTGAGTCATAGGCGCGCAGGCAGCAGGCTCGCTATCGCCTGGCTTGGTGAGAGTAGCCATATGGCTTATGACGGGCTCGTTGCGTTGAAATAATCGAGGCATGCGCACCAACATGGCCGACACCTCCTTCGACATCATCGTCATCGGCGCCGGCCCCGGCGGCTACGTGACCGCGATCCGCGCCGCACAGCTCGGCTTCAAGACCGCGATTGTCGAGCGCGATTTCCTCGGCGGCATCTGCTCGAACTGGGGCTGCATCCCGACCAAGGCGCTCCTGCGCTCGGCGGAAATCTTCCACTACATGCAGCACGCGAAGGATTACGGACTGAAGGCCGACAATGTCGGCTTCGACGCGGCCGCCGTCATCAAGCGCTCGCGCGGCGTCGCGGGGCGCATGAACAACGGCGTCGGCTTCCTGATGAAGAAGAACAAAATCCCGGTGATCTGGGGCGAGGCGTTCATCGATGCGCCCAGCAAACTCACCGTGAAGGCGTCGAAGACCGAAGCCCCGAAAGGCTCGCTCGGACCGGGCGCGTATCAGGCAAAGCACATCATCATCGCGACCGGCGCGCGTCCGCGGGTCTTTCCGGGGCTGGAGCCGGACAAGAAGCTGGTGTGGACCTATTTCGAGGCGATGAACCCCGACAAGATGCCGAAGTCGCTGCTCGTCATCGGCTCGGGCGCGATCGGCGTCGAGTTCGCCTCGTTCTACCGTACGATGGGCGCGGAAGTGACGATCGTCGAGGTGCTGCCGCAGATCCTGCCCGTCGAGGACGCCGAGATCGCCGCCTTCGCGCGCAAGCAGTTCGAGAAGCAGGGCATCAAGATCATCACCGGCGCAAAGGTGAGCAAGCTCGACAAGAAGGCGGACAGCGTCACCGCGACCGTCGACGACGGCAAGGGCGGCACGCAGCAGATCACGGTCGACCGCGTCATCTCGGCGGTCGGCGTCGTCGGCAATATCGAGAATCTCGGGCTCGAAAAGCTCGGCGTAAAGACCGACCGCGGCACCATTGCGATCGACGGCTTCTGCAAGACCAGTGTGCCGGGCATCTATGCGATTGGCGACGTCGCCGGTCCGCCGATGCTCGCACACAAGGCCGAACACGAGGGCGTCATCTGCGTCGAGGCGATCAAGGGCATGCACCCGCATCCGATGGACAAGCGCCTGATCCCGGGCTGCACCTACTGCCATCCGCAGATCGCCTCGGTCGGACTGACCGAAGCCGCCGCCAAGGAGAAGAAGCTCGACGTTCGAGTGGGCAAATTCCCGTTCGTCGGCAACGGCAAGGCGATCGCGCTCGGCGAGGACCAGGGAATGGTCAAGGTCATCTTCGACAAGAAGACCGGTGCGCTGCTCGGCGCCCATATGGTCGGTGCCGAAGTCACCGAGCTGATCCAGGGCTATGTGGTCGCGATGAACCTCGAGACCACCGAGGAAGAGCTGATGCACACGATCTTCCCGCATCCGACGATCTCGGAGACCATGAAGGAAGCGGTGCTCGACGCCTACGGGCGCGTGCTGAATATGTGAGCGCGCGCTTGGCGCGCATGGCTGATCGGCGTGCCCCGCAGAATCGTCGTCTAATTCATCATTTGAAACAGCATCTTGCGCCGTAGTGCGTCAAGTTGTCACATGTATTTGAGGTGCGTGTGATCGCGCGCCGCTTCACAGCGCGCATGGGCGACAAGCACCTGAAAGGACTGACCCCATGCATTCAATCGTCACCCGGATCGCCGCGCTGGGCATTGCTGCCGTCGTTGCGGCCAGCATGATCGCGCCCGCGTCTGCCGCGACGCACCACAAGCGGGCTGCCGCGCCGGCGCAGCCTGCAACCTCCGCCGATGTCGTGGGCCTGCCGGCCCATCCTGACTGGTCGCCGGTGCCGAGCGCCGTCTATCAGCAGCCGAACAGCTGCGTCAGCGACGAAGGCTACGGCCGCTACAGCTCGTGCGACCAAAGCGGCGGGCTGTGATCGACAGCTTTCCGGATTCCGCACTGCGCAAAGAGGAAGGCGGGCCGATCGCGGCCCGCCTTCTGCTTTTTGCCTCGTGTTTCCAAGCAACATTCATGTGGCGCGGTTGCAACATATTAACATGATTTTGAATTGGGGCTCGTTGCGGCAGTCAAGCGCCGCGATTTGGCCATAGAACTCCACAAAACAAGGCGTAGCCAAAGCCGCCAACGGTCGCCGCGCGGAAGAACGTGTTGCGCCGGGGCAACGGCGGGGAAGGCGCGACCGAGTGTCGGTCAGTTCTGAGTAGGGCCGGGGGCCCCAAAGGTCGATGGACGCGAAGACCAATATCAAGGCTCGCCTGCCGAGCCGACATGTGACCGAGGGGCCCGCGCGGGCTCCGCATCGGTCCTATTACTATGCCATGGGTCTGACCTCGCAGCAGATCCATCAGCCGTTCGTCGGCGTCGCGTCCTGCTGGAATGAAGCCGCGCCCTGCAACATTTCGCTGATGCGTCAGGCGCAGGCGGTGAAGAAGGGCGTCGCGTCCGCGCAGGGAACGCCGCGCGAGTTCTGCACGATCACGGTCACCGACGGCATCGCGATGGGCCATGCCGGCATGCGTGCCTCGCTGCCCTCGCGCGAAGCGATCGCCGACACGGTCGAGCTCACGATGCGCGGCCACGGCTATGACGCCCTCGTCGGGCTCGCCGGCTGCGACAAGTCTCTCCCCGGCATGATGATGGCGATGGTGCGCCTCAATGTGCCGTCGATCTTCATTTACGGCGGCTCGATCCTGCCCGGCAATTTCCGCGGCCAGGTCGTAACCGTGCAGGACATGTTCGAGGCGGTCGGCAAGCACTCGGTCGGCGACATGTCGGACGAGGATCTCGACGAACTCGAGCAGGTCGCGTGCCCGTCGGCTGGCGCGTGCGGCGCGCAGTTCACCGCCAACACGATGGCGACCGTCTCCGAGGCGATCGGTCTTGCGCTCCCGTATTCGGCCGGCGCGCCGGCGCCCTACGAGATCCGCGACCGTTTCTGCATGGCGGCGGGCGAGCAGATCATGGATCTGATCAAGATAAACCTGCGCCCGCGGGACATTGTGACCCGGAAAGCACTCGAGAACGCTGCCGCAACTGTGGCGGCTTCAGGCGGCTCCACAAATGCTGCGCTGCATCTGCCTGCAATCGCTCATGAATGCGGGATCGAATTCACGCTGTTCGACGTCGCTGAAGTCTTCAAAAAGACACCGTATATCGCCGATTTGAAACCCGGCGGCCGTTATGTCGCCAAAGACATGTTCGAGGTTGGCGGAATACCGCTTTTGATGAAGACGCTGCTCGACAACGGCTTCCTGCACGGCGAGTGCATGACCGTCACGGGCCGCACCATCGCCGAGAACCTGAAGTCCGTGAAGTGGAACCCGAATCAGGACGTGGTGCGTCCAGCCGACAAACCGATCACCGTCACGGGCGGTGTCGTTGGCCTGAAGGGGAATCTGGCTCCCGAAGGTGCGATCGTGAAGGTCGCCGGCATGGACGTTCTTAAGTTCACCGGCCCGGCGCGCTGTTTCGACGGCGAGGAAGCCTGCTTCGAGGTCGTGAAGAACCGCCAGTACAAGGATGGCGACGTGCTCGTGATCCGCTACGAGGGTCCGCGTGGTGGCCCCGGCATGCGCGAGATGCTCTCGACGACAGCCGCGCTGTACGGACAGGGGACGGGCGGCAAGGTCGCGCTCATCACCGACGGCCGCTTCTCCGGCGCGAGCCGCGGCTTCTGCGTCGGCCACCTCGGCCCCGAGGCGGCGGTCGGTGGTCCGATCGCAATGCTGAAGGACGGCGACATGATCACGATCGATGCCGTCAACGGCACGATCGACGTGGCGCTCTCCGACGCCGAACTTGCCGAGCGCAAGAAGGCATGGGCGCCGCGCGAGACCGATTTCACCTCCGGCTATCTCTGGAAGTACGCCCAGCAGGTTGGTCCCGCGGTGAACGGCGCGATCACCCATCCGGGCGGCAAGGCCGAAAAGGTGAGTTATGCGGACGCGTGACCGCATCGCAGGTCTGACGGCGCTCGGCCTCGTGGCCGCGCTTTCGCCTGCGTTCGCGTTCGAGGGAACGGTCCGCCCGCCGTCTGAGGTTGCTCCCACGGCCGCCGCGCCCGTTGCGCGCACCGCGCGCCCTGAGATCATTCCGCGTCCGCCGGGCTCCATTCCGCAGCCGGCCGGCGTGATGCCAGTCGCGGTTCCGAAAGCGGCGCTGCCGGCGCCGACCGGTCCGGTGCCGGCGATGGCGGCACCCGCCGCGCCGATCGGCCGAGGTTTGCCGGCGCCGACCGCATTCGCGGCTCCTTCTGCTATTCCGGTCACGCCGTTCGAAGCGCTGCGCTCCGGTACGCGCGCGCTGAAGAATGGCGACACAAGCCGCGCCCGCGTTTCGCTCGAGTACGCCGCAGAGCAAGGCCTCGTCGGCGCGCAATGGAAGCTCGGCCGGATGTATGCAGAAGGCGACGGCGTCGATCAGTCCGACATCCGGGCCTTCCGCTATTTCAGCCGCATTGCGGACGCGCACGCGGACGACAGTCCGGGCACGCCGCAGTCGAGTTACATCGCGAGCGCGTTCGTAGCGCTCGGCCATTACTATCGCGACGGCATTCCTGATTCAGATGTGCGCGCCGACATGGGCCGCGCGCGCGACATGTACGCCTATGCGGCGTCCTACTTCGGCGATGCCGACGCACAGTATCATCTCGCGCGGCTGATGCTTGACGACCACGGCCCGTTCCTCGATCCGCGGCAGGCGGCACGTTGGCTGCATTCCGCGGCGAACAAGGGCCAGTATCAGGCGCAGGCCGTACTCGGCCGCATGCTGTTCAAGGGCGAGCCGGGCGTGGTGCCGCGGCAGGCGGCGCGCGGCCTGATGTGGCTCGCGCTTGCGCGCTCCAATGCGGCGCCCGCCGACGGTTGGGTCGCGGAGCTTTACGAATCGGCGTTCAAGCAGGCGACCGAAGAAGAGCGCGCCGTTGCCGGCGACTACCTGATGCGCTGGATGAACGCGAACGCCCGCCGCGACGCGCCGTCGCGCTAGCCTTCAGGCGCGCTTCTCAAGATCGAGCTCGATCCACGCCGGGACATGATCCGACGGCTTCTCCCAGGCGCGCACGTGCTTGTCGATCCCAGCCGTGACGAGCCGGTCCGCGGCGTGCGGCGAGAGCAGCAGGTGGTCGATGCGGATGCCGTTGTTCTTCTGCCAAGCGCCGGCCTGATAGTCCCAGAAGGTGTAGACGCCGGGATCATCGGTGGTAGCACGGATGGCATCGACTAATCCCAGGTTGACGAGCGAGCGGAAGCGCTCGCGCGTCTGCGGCAGGAACAGTGCGTCGCCGCGCCACAGCTCGGCATTGTGTACGTCAGCATCGGCCGGAATGACGTTGTAGTCGCCGGCGAGGACCAGCGGTTCTTCGAGCTTCAGCCGTTCGTACGCGTAGTCAAAGAGGCGCTTCATCCATTTGATCTTGTAGTCGTATTTCGGTGTGTCGACGGGGTTGCCGTTGGGCAGGTAGATCGAGGCGACGCGTACCACGCCGCCATCGGTCGAAACGACCGCCTCGAGGAAGCGGGCGTGGTCGTCCTCGGGGTCACCGGGGAGACGCTGTGTCACCTCGTCGAACGGCAGTTTCGACAGGATGGCCACGCCGTTGAAGTTCTTCTGGCCGTGGAATGCGACGTTGTAACCCAACGCTTCGATCGGCTCGTGCGGAAACGCCTCGTCCACGCACTTCGTTTCCTGCAGGCAGACGAGGTCTGGCGCGCGTTCCTTGAGCCAGGCGGTCAGGTTTTCCAACCGTTGCCTGATCGAATTCACGTTCCAGGTGGCAATTCGCATGCGTTTGTCCGGGGCTGGGCGGCGTTTACCATGCCGGCTTGGCTGCGTGGCCGCCAAAGCGGACTTGTTCACGCAAATGGCAGAAACGTCGTGAACACAGTTACGTACATAAACGGGAGTATGCTAGATAACGCGCGCTTGGGGGTGCGCGAGTCCCCCGGGCCGAGGCCTTGTGCCTTGGGGGGACGGCTCGAAACAGAGGAGCTTCGGCGCGTATGCGGTCCGGAGCCATAGCACGTGAATAGAGGACGCACTTGGCTCCTTGGTGTCGTGGCGCTCGCCGCCGTGGCCGGCGGAGCATTCGCGACTCGCAGTCTCTGGAGTCCACAGGGCGCCGTTGCGCAGGCGCCGGCGCAGCCGCGGTTGATCGCCGTCGAGGTCGCGAAGGCGGTGAAGAAGTCGACGCCGGTTCGCATCGAGGCGCTGGGTACCGTGACTCCGCTGGCCAGTGTTGCGATCAAGAGCCGCGTCGACAGCGAGATACTCGAAGTTCATTTCGCCGACGGCGCGCGCGTGAAGCAGGGCGATCTGCTAATCACGCTCGACAGTCGTTCGATCGATGCGCAGATCCTGCAGGCCGAGGGAAACATTGCGCGCGACAAGGCGCAGCTCGAAGGCGCCGAGCGCGATCTCAAGCGCTACACCGAGCTGGTCTCGAAGGGCGCCACCGCGATCACCAATCTCGACAACGCCAAGACGCAGAGCGCCGTCTACGCGGCGAACCTGAAAGCCGATGAAGCGATCCTGAAAAACCTCCAGGTGCAGCTCAGCTATGCCACGATCCGCGCGCCGATTTCTGGGCGCATCAGCGCGGCCACGGTGAAGGTCGGAAACTTCGTGCGGTCGGCGGACCTGTTGCCGATCGCCACGATCATCCAGACCGCTCCGGTGTACGTCTCGTTCCCGATGCCGCAGATCCAGCTTCCGGCGTTGCGCGACGCGATCGCCGAAGGCGCGTCGAGCGTCGAAGCGATTGTCCCGGGTGACAGCAAGCGTCCGGTCGGGCGTATCGCGATGATCGAAAACACGGTTGATCCCGCGACCGGCATGGTCAACGTGCGCGCGATGATGCCGAACGAAGACGAAGTGCTTTGGCCAGGGACGTTGGTGCAAACCTATTTGAACCTGCGCAACGAGGACGCCGTGACGGTCCCCTCGGCTGCCGTGCAGGTCAGCCAGACCGGCAATTTCGTCTACGTCATCAAGAACGACGTGGCGGAACTGCATCCCGTCAAGGTCGCACGCACGCTCGGCAGCGTGACGGTTCTTGAGAGCGGCGTCGCCGATGGCGACGCGGTCGTTGTCAACGGCCATCTGCAATTGACGAATGGGGCGCGGGTCGCGATCCGCGGAACGAAGGCGGACGGCTGAGGAGAGGGCTGGGGTCACTATGGGCATATCCGAAGCATGTATTCGTCGCCCCGTAATGACGACGCTGATCACGGCGTCGCTGATCGTCTTCGGTGCCTTCGCCTACCGGCTTCTGTCTGTTTCGGCGCTTCCCGCGGTCGACTTCCCGACGATCTCCATCACGGCGACCTTGCCGGGCGCGAGCCCCGACACGATGGCGGCTTCGGTTGCGGCGCCGATCGAGCGGCAGCTTTCGACTATCGCAGGCATCAGCGCGCTGACTTCCACGTCGGCGCTCGGCATCACGACAATCACCGTTCAATTCGACCTCAACCGCAACATCGACGGCGCGGCACTCGACGTGCAGACGGCGTTGACGGTGGCCGCGCGGCGGCTGCCGGTCGAAATGACCAGCCCGCCGTTTTTCCGCAAGGTGAACCCGGGCGACTTCCCGGTGCTGTTCATCAGTCTGAATTCGCCAACGCTGCCGATGTCGACGGTCGACGAATACGGCCAGACCGTGCTGGCGCAGCAGATCTCTCAGCTTCCGGGCGTCGCGCAGGTTCTGGTCTACGGCGGGCAGAAGTTTGCCGTGCGTGTGCAGGCCGACCCGGTCGCCGCCGCGGCGCGTAACATTTCGTTGGACGACATCCGCACGGCGCTGACGAAAACCAACTCGAACACGCCGGTCGGCACGATCACGGGCGAAAGGCAGAACATCACGCTGTCGGCCTCCGCGGCGATCAGCAAGGCGGAAGACTACAAGAAGGTCATCGTCGCCTACCGCAATGGCGCGCCGGTCAAGCTCGACGAGATCGCAAACGTCATCGACGGCGTCGAAAACACCCGCATAGCGAGCTTCTTCAACGGCAACCGCTCGGTCGTGCTGGCGATCCAGCGACAGCCCGATGCGAATACGGTCGCGGTCGTCAACTCCGTGAAGGAGCGCATCCCGGTCTACCGCTCGCAGATACCGGCTTCCATCAACATGCAGGTGATGATGGACCGGTCGATTTCCGTGCGCGAGTCCGTGCACGACGTGCAGGAAACGCTGCTGATCGCGATCGGACTGGTCGTGCTGGTGATCTTCCTGTTCCTGCGCACGATTTCGGCGACAATCATTCCGGCGCTGGCGGTGCCGATCTCGCTGATCGCGACCTGCGCGGTGATGTACGCCTTCAATTTCTCGATCAACAACATGACGCTGCTGGCGCTGACGCTGTCGGTTGGCTTCGTCGTGGACGACGCGATCGTGATGCTGGAGAACATCGTTCGCCACATCGAGGGCGGCATGCGGCCGTTCGAGGCGGCGCTGAAGGGCGCGCGCGAGATCGGCTTCACCATCATATCGATCACGGTCTCGCTGATCGCCGTGTTCATCCCGGTGCTGCTCATGGGCGGCATGGTCGGACGTGTGTTCCGCGAATTCGCGGTCACGATTTCGGTCGCGATCATCATCTCGGGTTTCGTCTCGCTGACGCTGACGCCGATGTTGTGCGCCCGTGTGCTCCGCACGCATCACGAGGGCGAGAAGCAGAACGTCGTGCTGCGCGTCTTCGAAGCGATGTTCAATGCCTGGCTCAGGGGCTACGAGTGGTCGCTCGACAAGGTGCTCAGATACAAGTTCATCACCTTGATGGTGACGCTCGGTACAATGGCGGGTACTGCTTACCTCTACGTCGTGATCCCGAAGGGCTTCTTCCCGGTCGAAGACACCGGCATGATTTCGGTGACGGTCGAGGGACCTGCCGATATCTCGTTCCGTGCCATGCGCGAACGGCAGAACGCGATTGCCGACCTGATCCGGCAAGATCCCGCGGTGGCCTACGTCAATTCGACGGTTGGCGTCGGCGGGCCGAATGCCACCAACAACACCGGCCGTATGTTCCTCGGGTTGAAGCCGAAGAGCGAGCGCGGGCCCTCGGGGCCGGTGCTGCAGCGGCTGCGCCGCACGACCTCCACAGTAGTCGGAATGGCGGTCTATTTCCGCGAGATCCAGAACATCAATCTCGGCGGGCGCATCGCCAAGGGTGAGTTCCAGTACACGATGCAGTCGAGCGAGACCGAGACGCTGTACAAGGTCTCGGACGAGATGCTCGATCGCATCAAGACGATCGCGGGCCTGCGTGACGTCAACAGTGATCTCTATATCAAGAATCCGGAGATCGAGATCGAGATCGACCGCGAGAAGGCCGCTTTCTACGGCATCTCGGTCGATCAGATCCGTCAGGAGCTCTACAACGCGTTCGGCAACCGTCAGGTCGCGACGATCTACTCGCCGATCAACGACTATCAGGTCATCCTCGAGACACGCCCCGATTTCCAGGCTGACACCACCGGGCTGTCGAAGATCTACCTGAAGACCAGCCTCGCCAATACCAGCGCTGCGGTGACGACCGGTGGCGGCGTGCTCGGCACGGGCACGCCGAACGGAATGTCGATTCCGCTCAGCGCGGTCACGCGGCTGGTGCCCAAGCTCGGCCCCCTGCAGGTCAATCATCAGGGCCAGCAGCCGTCGGTGACGATCTCGTTCAACCTCAATCCGGGCATGTCGCTTGGTGCTGCGGTCGACGCGATCCACAAGATCGAGCGCGACTCCAACCTGCCGCTCTCGATCACCACCGGCTTCCAGGGCAACGCGCAGGTGTTCCAGGAGTCGCTGAAGGGGCAGGGGATCCTGGTTCTGGCCGCAGTGTTCGCTGCGTTCGTGGTGCTCGGCATCCTCTATGAGAGCTTCATCCATCCGATCACGATCATCTCGGGACTTCCGTCCGCGGGTGTCGGCGCGCTGCTGGTGCTGATCCTGTTCAAGATGGAGTTGTCGGTGATCGCAATGATCGGCATCGTGATGCTGGTCGGCATCGTCAAGAAGAACGCCATCATGATGATCGACTTCGCGCTCGAACGCCGCCGCGTCGGCGTGGGCGCCGAGGCCGCGATCCGCGAAGCCTGCCTCTTGCGCTTCCGCCCGATCATGATGACCACCTTCGCGGCGATCTTCGGCGCGCTGCCGATCGCGCTCGGAACGGGCGCGGGCGCGGAGCTGCGCCAGCCGCTCGGCATCGCGGTCGTCGGCGGCCTGTGCGTGTCGCAGCTCCTCACGCTCTACATCACGCCGGTCATCTATCTCTATCTCGACCGCATCGACCGCATCCTCAAGCGCGGCCTCGAGCCGCAATTGCAGGAAGTCGAACCGCACGGGCGGCCGACGGCGGTCGCCGCCGAATAGGGATGCCAGATGCAAAACGGCCGGGCTTGCCCGGCCGTTTTTTGCGTTCGGACGACGCGGCTCAGAGCGAAAAGCTCGTTCCGCAGCCGCAGGAGGCGGTAGCCTTCGGGTTGTTGATCTTGAACGACTGCCCGATCAGGTCGTCGACGAAGTCGATCTGAGACCCCGCCATGTAGTTCACTGACACCGGGTCGATCAGCACCACGGCGCCGTCGCGCGCCAGCACCAGGTCGTCGTCGGCCTTGGCGCGCTCGATGTCGAACTTGTACTGGAAGCCCGAGCAGCCGCCGCCCTCGACGGAAACGCGCAACATGGCGCCTTCCGGCTCGGATTTAAGGATTTCCCCGATCCGCCTGGCCGCGCTCTCGGATATGGTGACGTTGTTCATGAGTCTGCGTTACCTGTTCCCCGATAGTTAGGTATGCGCCGTCGCCCGGTCAATTGCTGGATCGCCTCGTAAATCAACCCCGTGCCCCCTATGCGGCCGACCCTGCCGTCAGCCGCGGCCGGTATTTCCCCGAGCCGCCGAGCGCGACGCGCAGCCCATTCCGCCGCGACGCCGACCGCATCATCCATTCGACGGCGTTCCGCCGCCTCAAGCACAAGACCCAGGTCTTCGTGTTCCACGAGGGCGACCACTACCGCACGCGGCTGACCCACACGCTGGAAGTGACCCAGATTGCCCGGGCGCTCGCGCGTGCGCTCGGGCTCGACGAGGACCTTGCCGAGGCCTTGGCGCTTGGCCACGACCTCGGCCATCCGCCGTTCGGTCATGCCGGGGAGCGCGCGCTTGACGCTTGTCTGGCTGACTTCGGCGGCTTCGATCACAACGCGCAGGCCCTGCGCATCGTCACCGCAATCGAGCGCCGCTATCCGTCTTTCGACGGCCTCAATCTCTCGTGGGAAACGCTCGAAGGGATCGTCAAGCACAACGGCCCGATGACGGACCCCGAGGGCAAGCCGATCGGCAAGTATCAGGAACGCGGCGTGCCGCAGGTTATCCTGGACTACACGGCGACGCAGGATCTGGCGCTGTGGAGCCACGCGAGCGCCGAGGCGCAGGTCGCCGCGATCGCCGACGACATCGCCTATGATGCGCACGATCTCGACGACGGGCTGCGCGCCGACCTGTTTGCGCTCAACGATCTCGCGAACGTGCCGGTGATCGGTGGCCTGCTGCGCGAGGTGCGCGACGACTATCCGGGGATTGAGCCCGCGCGCCTGACGCACGAGGTGGTGCGCCGGCTGATCGGCCGCCTGATCAGCGACGTGATCGACGAAAGCAGGCGTCGGCTCGGCACCGAGGCGCCGGTATCGTCCGACGAAGTGCGGGCCGCCGGCAAGGCGCTGGTCGGCTTCTCGACCGTGATGGCGGCGACCGATCGCGCAATCAAGGAGTTCCTCTGGACGCACATGTACCGCCATGAGCGCGTCACCGCGGTCATGAGCAATGCCGAAGAGGTCGTGCGCGATCTCTTCGCGCGCTACTTCGTGCAGCCGCATTTCATGCCGCAGGAGTGGGCGCAGGGGCTCGACGAGGCGGATCAGCCGGCGCGCGCACGCCGCGCCGGGGATTTCATCGCCGGGATGACCGACGGCTTTGCCCTTGCGGAGCACGGGCGGCTGTTTCCAAAGGCTTGAATTGTCTGCGGATTCTTGCGATTACGCGCGCTCACGAGAGCCGACCAAGCCGACATGGCGACCGATTTCTCCAACATCTTCGCGACCATGCTCGCCCGCGTGCATGCGGCCGTCAGCGCGCTGACGGCGTCGGGCGTACTTCCGGCCCTCGATGCGTCGCGCGTCGTGGTCGAGCCGCCGCGTGACGCTACGCACGGCGACATGGCGACCAATGCCGCGATGGTGCTGGCGAAGGAGGCGGGCAAGAAGCCGCGCGAGCTCGCCGAGCTGATCGCCGAGAGCCTGCGCGCCGACGACCTGATCGAGAAAGTCGACGTCGCGGGACCGGGCTTCATCAATCTCGCACTGAAGCCCGCCGTGTGGGTGCGGACGCTGCACAGCGCGATCGTCGCGCGCGGGGATTACGGGCGCGGCGCCGCGGCCGGCCATCCGGTGAACGTCGAATATGTTTCCGCCAATCCGACCGGCCCGATGCACGTCGGGCATTGCCGCGGCGCGGTGTTCGGCGATGCGCTCGCGAACCTGCTGGATGTCGCCGGCAACAAGGTCACCCGCGAATACTACATCAACGATGCCGGCGCGCAGGTCGACGTGCTGGCACGCTCGGCCTTTCTGCGTTACCGCGAAGCGCTTGGCGACGACATCGGTCCGATGCCGGATGGACTCTATCCGGGCGATTATCTCAAGCCCGTCGGCGTCGCGCTTGCGGCGGAACATGGCCGCACGCTCAACCAGATGCCGGAGGAGAAGTGGCTCCCCATCGTACGCGCGAAAGCGATCGCGATGATGATGGAGACGATCCGCGAGGACCTCGCGGCACTCAACGTCAGCCACGCGGTGTTCTTCTCCGAGCGTTCGCTCGTCGATGGCAATGATCAGGTGCGCGCGACGATCGAGTGGCTACGCGAGCGCGGGCACGTCTACGAAGGCCGCCTGCCGCCGCCCAAGGGCGCGCCGGTCGAAGACTGGGAGGATCGCGAGCAGACGCTATTCCGCGCGACTGCCTTCGGGGACGACGTCGACCGTCCGCTGATGAAGTCGGACGGCAGCTACACCTATTTCGCGTCCGATATCGCCTATCACAAATCGAAATTCGATCGCGGCTTCGCCGATATGATCGACGTGTGGGGCGCCGATCACGGCGGCTACATCAAGCGCATGAAGGCGGCCGTAAAAGCCGTCACGGGCGGGCAGGGCGATCTCGACGTCAAGATCGTCCAGCTCGTGAACCTGCTGCGCGCAGGCGAGCCGGTGAAGATGTCCAAGCGCTCGGGTGATTTCGTCACCCTGCGCGAAGTGGTCGAGGAGGTGGGCAAGGACGCCGTCCGCTTCATGATGCTGTACCGGAAGAACGACGCGCCTTTGGACTTCGACCTCGCCAAGGTGATCGAGCAGTCGCGCGACAATCCGGTGTTCTACGTGCAGTACGGCCACGCCCGGGCGCACTCGATCTTCCGCAATGCCCGCGAGGTGGTCCCGGACTTCCCCGAGGAACCGGATGCGCGGGTCCGCTACCTCGCCGAAGCGCCGCTCGACCTGCTCGCCGACTCAGGCGAACTCGCGTTGATGAAGAAAATTGCGGAGTACCCCCGGCTGATCGAGGCTGCGGCGGGGGCCCACGAGCCGCACCGGGTTGCCTTTTATCTCTATGAACTTGCGAGCGAATTTCACGCCCACTGGACCCTTGGCGGCAAAGACTCGCCACATTTACGGTTCATTATCCAAAATAATCCAAGACTGACCGTGGCGCGCCTCGCTTTGGTTCAGGGGATCGCCACCGTCCTTGCTTCCGGGCTTTCCTTGCTCGGAGTTGGGGCGCCTGAGGAGATGCGGTAGTCTCGCTCGGTGCCATGTAACGCCGACCACCGGGGTGACGGGTTGGCTCAGAATTCACCGAGTTTATGAATTAGGGGACCGGTGGAAGTATGAGTATGGCCGACAACTCGCGCAGAAGATCAGACTACTCCAGCGATCAACCAACGGATTCCGCACGCGGTCCTGATAACGATCCGCTTTCGGAACTTGCGCGCCTGATCGGACAGAACGACCCGTTCCATGACGTGCCGCCGCACAGTGCGCCGCGCAAGCCGCTGGATACCCTCCGTGCCGACAACCGACCTGCGCCGGAATGGCTCGCGCGCCCGGCTTCGCAGGAAGACGATTACGCCGCCGACGCGCGGCAGGCTCCGCTTCCGCAGCGCGCGAACTACGCACCCGCGCCCTACCGCGCGGAAGAGTACGATCCGCCGCACTACGATCCCACCGAATACGATCCCGCGACGCGGCCACAGGGCCAGCACATGGCGCATCAACCGCACGAGCAGCAGGCCTACACGCCGCCCGACCAGTATTCCGAATCCTACCAGGGCGACGAGCGCTATCGCGTAGCGATGCCGGCGGGCGACTACGAGCCTGAATCCTATTATGACGACAGCCACCTGCCGCCGGAGGGCGACCACGTGCCGGCCGCGACCAAGCGGCGCGGCGGGATCGTGACGATCGCCGCGGTGATCGGACTTGCCGTCGTCGGCACGGCCGGCGCGGTCGGCTATCGCGCCTTCACGTCCGGCACCAGCACCTCGGCCGCGCCACCGGTCATCAAGGCCGACACGACGCCAGCCAAAACCGTTCCGCCGGCGCCGCCCGCCACTGATGCACAGTCCAAGCCGTTCCAGGAGCGCGCGCCCGGCGGCGATACCGCCACGCGCACGGCGCCGCGCGAGGAGCAGCCTGTGTCGCTGCCCTTGGCGCCCCCGCAACGCGCTGCCGCGCCAATCGCTCCGCAGCCCTCCGCCTCGTCCGCGACACCACTGGTGGCGCCGATGCCGTCCACAGCGGCGAATGAGCCGAAGCGCGTACGGACGATTCCGATCCGGCCGGACAGCGGCGGCCTCGATACCGCGCAGACGTCCGCGCCCGCGCGAGCGTCCGCCGGCAGACCTGCGGCGCCTGCGCCGATGCCGCTCGATCAGCAGTCCGACACCCAGTCGCGCACCAAGGTGGCGACACGCACGCCCGCGCCGACGCCGCCGTCCGTGGCGACGCGCGGGGGATACGTCGTGCAGGTTTCGGCGCAGAAGTCCGAGGCCGAAGCGCAGTCTTCCTTCCGTGCACTCCAGGCGAAGTATCCGAATGTGCTGAGCGGACGTGAGCCGATGATCAGCCGCGCCGAACTCGGCGCGAGCGGAACCTGGTATCGCGTGCAGGTCGGTGCGTTCTCGACGTCAGAGCAAGCGACCGCGTTCTGCGAAAACCTCAAGTCTGCCGGCGGCCAATGCATTGTGCAGCGGAACTGAAGGCTCCTTGACCCCCACCGGCGGCGCAGTTAAGCCGCGCCGATGGCAAAGGCCCTCATTACCGACGTCGCAGGGACCGCACTGACGCCGCAGGAGCGGGCGTTTCTGCGCGACGCCGACCCGTGGGGCTTCATCGTCTTCAAGCGCAATGTTGAGAGCCGGGATCAACTGCGTGCGCTCGTCGCGAGCATGCGCGAGGCGGTCGGGCGCGCCGATGCGCCGGTGCTAGTCGATCAGGAGGGCGGGCGCGTGCAGCGGCTCGGACCGCCGCACTGGCCGGCTTATCCGCCGGGCGCGCATTACGGCGCACTCTATGACCGCGATCCGCAGGCGGGACTGCATGCGGCGCGCCTCGGCGCGCGGCTGATCGCGGCCGATCTCGCGGATGTCGGCATCACGGTCGATTGCCTGCCGCTTGCCGACGTTCCGGTGAGCGAGGCCGATCCGGTGATCGGCAATCGCGCCTACGGCACGCGTCCCGAAAAGGTCGCCGCAATCGCGGCGGCGGTCGCCGAAGGGCTGATGCAGGGCGGCGTGCTGCCGGTGCTGAAGCATCTGCCGGGCCACGGTCGTGCCACCGCCGACAGCCATCATCGGCTGCCGGTCGTCTCGACCGATCGGGCGACGCTGGAGGCGACCGATTTCGCGGCGTTCCGTCCGCTCGCCGGGTTGCCGATGGGGATGACAGCACATGTTGTGTTTAGTTCGATCGACCCCGTCGCACCGGCCACCACTTCGGTCACAATGGTGCGCGAAGTGATTCGCGATCACATTGGATTCGACGGACTGTTGATGAGCGACGACGTCTCGATGAATGCCCTGTCCGGCACGCTGGCCGAGCGCGCGCGCGCCTCGCTCGCGGCGGGTTGCGACATCGTGCTTCACTGCAACGGCACGTTCGAGGAGCGGCTTGCGGCAGCGGAGGCGTGTCCGCCGCTCGCCGGTGACGCGAAGCGGCGCGCCGATGCGGCGCTGGCGGCATGGCGTGCTCCCGCGCCGTTCGACCTCGCGCGTGCGCGCGAGGAATTCGCCGGCATGATGGCAAGGTCGAATGGTCGGATAGATCTGAGCGGCAGTGATGGCCGAAGAATTCGAAACATCGCTCTCGCCCGATCTCGCCTCCGACGAGAAGGCGTTGATCGTCGACGTCGAGGGCTTCGAGGGTCCGCTCGACCTGCTGCTCATCCTTGCGCGCCAGCAGAAGGTCGATCTCGCGAAGATCTCGATCCTCGCGCTTGCCAACCAGTATCTCGTCTTCATCGAGGAGGCGCGGCGCGTCCGGCTCGAACTCGCCGCCGACTATCTCGTGATGGCGGCGTGGCTCGCCTACCTGAAATCGCGGCTGCTGCTTCCCGAAGCGGCGGGCGAGCCGGGTCCGAGCGCCGAGGACATGGCGACCGCGCTTGCGCTGCGGCTGCGCCGCCTCGAAGCGATCCGCGTGGCGGCCGAACAGCTCACCGGACGGCCGCAGCTTGGCCGCGACGTGTTCGGACGCGGCGCGCCCGAGCCGATCGCCGACATCAAGCGGCCGGAGTGGACCGCGACGCTCTACGATCTGCTCACCGCCTACGCGTCGCAGCGCCAGAAGTCCGCGCTCGCGCATGTGCGCTTCGCGCCGCGCAAGGTGTGGTCGCTCGCCGAAGCGCGCGAGGCGCTGGAGCGGCTCGTCGGCGTGTCGCACGACTGGGGCCGGCTCGACGAATTTCTCGTTTCGTACCTGGCGGAGCCTTCGATGCGTTCGAGCGTGATGGCGTCGAGCTTCGCCTCGGTGCTCGAAATGGTGCGCGAGGGCGTGATCGAGGTGCATCAGCATCAGGCGTTCGCGCCGATTTTCCTGCGCAAGCGGGCAGGCGAGGCGGAGGGCCCTGCGCCTTCCGTGACGCAGTAGAGGGGGAGTAAATGGGTTTGGCGAAACAGCTCGTCGACGAGGCTGACGGCAACGAGATGGCCGAAGAGCAGGGCGAACCCGTGGCACGGCCGGAAGAGCTTCGGCTGATCGAGGCGCTGCTGTTCGCGGCGGGCGAGCCGCTCGACGACAAGACCCTGAAGGCGCGGCTGCCCGAGGGCGTCGACATCGCGAGCGCGATGCGCCACCTGCAGACCGAGTACGCGCCGCGCGGCGTGAACCTCGTGCGCATCGCCGGAAAATGGATGTTCCGTACCGCGAACGATCTCGCGTGGCTGCTGTCGCGCGACTCGGTCGAGCCGAAGAAGCTCTCGCGCGCCGCCAACGAGACGCTCGCGATCATCGCGTATCACCAGCCGGTGACGCGCGCCGAGATCGAGGACATCCGCGGCGTGACGGTGTCGAAGGGCACGGTCGACGTACTGATGGAGACGGGCTGGATCCGCCCGCGCGGCCGCCGCAAGGCGCCCGGCCGCCCGCTCACCTTCGGCACGACCGAAACGTTCCTCGCGCATTTCGGGCTCGAGGCGATCGGCGATCTGCCCGGCCTCGACGAACTCAAGGGCACCGGCCTGCTCGACGGACGCCTGCCGGCCGGCTTCTCGGTGCCGATGCCGAACGACAACTCCACGCTGCGCGAGGACGAGGACCCGCTCGAGCCCGGCGATCTCGATCTGGCGCTCGCGCCCCGGCCGGAGCCTTCCGAGCCGCCCGAGAAATAGATGCGAGCGCGCACGCCCGCCTCGATCGCGGCGCGGCTGACCTATCGGGGCGTCACCCACCGCTACGGCGCGGTCGAAGCCGTGAAGGATTTTTCTCTCGACATCGCGCCGGGCGAGATCGTCTCGCTGCTCGGGCCGTCCGGTTGCGGCAAGACGACGTTGCTGCGGCTCGCCGCCGGCGTCGAGCGGCCGAGCGCGGGCTCGATCCTGATCAACGATCGCGAGGTCGCGGGCGCGCGGTTCGAGCCGCCCGAGAGCCGCAACGTCGGCCTGATGTTCCAGGACTTCGCGCTGTTCCCGCATCTGTCCAACCTGGCGAACGTGATGTTCGGGCTGAAGTCGCTGCCGCACGCCGAGGCGGAGCGCGAGGCGCGTCTTGCGCTGGAGCGCGTCGGGCTTGCCAACTACGCGCACCTTTATCCGCACATGCTCTCCGGCGGCGAGCAGCAGCGCGTGGCGCTCGCCCGCGCAATCGCGCCGCGCCCGAGCGTGCTGCTGATGGACGAGCCGTTCTCCGGTCTCGACCGGCGCCTGCGCGATCAGGTGCGCGCGGATCTGCTGCATGTGCTGCGCGAGAGCCGCGTCACCTGCGTGATCGTGACGCACGATTCCGAGGAGGCGATGCGCGTCGCGGACCGCATCGCGCTGATGCGCGCCGGGCAACTCATTCAGGCGGGCGAACCGGCCGCGATCTATTCGGCCCCGGCCGATCTCGCGGCGGCGCGCTTCTTCTGCGAGCTGAACGAAGTGCGCGGAACCGTGCGCGGCGGCCGGCTCGATACGCCGGTCGGGCAATTCGCCGCGCCGGCCCTTGCGGAAGGCAGCGAAGGCGTGGCCGCAATCCGCCCGCAGGGCATCAGCCTGCTGCCCGCCGGTTCCGGAATCGCGGGACGGGTCGAGGCGCGGCGTTTCCTCGGCGAAGTGGAGCTTGTTGAGGTGGTGGTTAATGGCAGCGAGGAACCGCTACGCGCGCGGGTGCGCGCGCCGGCTCCCGCGGTCCCGAAAGCCGAGGTCGGGATCGCGATTGACCCCGCCGAAGTGCTTGTTTTTGCCGCGCCCCGAGCCTAGGTTCGCGCCCCGAAAAAGCGGGGCGTCCGCTTGGAGGGTGTTATGGGTTCCCTGAGCATCTGGCATTGGCTGATTGTGCTCGTCGTCGTGCTGCTGCTGT
Organism: uncultured Alphaproteobacteria bacterium; assembly: GCA_963828625.1. Taxonomy (GTDB): domain Bacteria; phylum Pseudomonadota; class Alphaproteobacteria; order Rhizobiales; family Xanthobacteraceae; genus PALSA-894. Next base: position 204,482 of record CAWHEX010000003.1, read on the forward strand.
TCGGCCGCGGCAAGATCAAGGATCTGATGGGCGATGCCGCCGAAGGCATCAAGGCCTTCAAGAAGGGCATGGCTGAAGACGACACCGCCAAGGCCGATCCGGCCAAGCCGGACACAATCAAGACCATCGACAACGACAACGCCGGAACGACGATGAAGGCACGCGCCGATACCGAGAAGCGTGTCGAAGGTTCGGCCGTCTGACCGAACGGCGTTGCGGCTTTTCTTCATGAAGGGGCGCGGGCCGCAAGGCTGTGCGCCCCTTGGAGTTAGAGAGAGCATGGTCCCGAACAGCAGTTGCGGGTTTTCGGGTCCGATCATGCTCAATAGGTAGACCAATGTTCGACGTCTCCTGGGGCAAGCTCGTCATCATCGGCGTAGTCGCGCTCCTCGTGATCGGCCCGAAGGAGCTGCCGACCGTGCTGCGTACGGTCGGGCAGTGGATGGGCAAGATCCGTCGCATGGCGGCCGAATTCCAGGGCCAGTTTCAGGACGCGATGCGCGAAGCCGAAATGGCGGACCTGAAGAAGCAGTTCGACGACACGACCTCCGACCTTCAATCCGCGTTCGACCCGACCAAGGTTACGTCCGACGTCGAGAAGCTGGTCGGCGATCCGCTCAATCCGCAGAATGACTCCGGCGCGGCCTCCACGACCGCGACGCCGGGCGATGCCAGCGACGTCTTCGACCGCATCAGCCGGCGCAATCGTGCCCGATACCGCGCCGCCTGCGCCCGACATTTCCGTGCCGATGCCCGACCTGCCGCCGCCGCCCGAGACGAAGGATTTCGCCGGTACCGCAACGCCGGCTGCTCCTGCATCGACCGCGACAGAGCCATCCGCGCCTGACGCTAAGCCTGCTTCGGAGGCCAGCGGGGGCAAGGCGGCATGAAGACCGAGGAAGACGAGAAGGAGATCGAAGCCACCAAGGCGCCGCTGATGGAGCACCTGATCGAGCTGCGTTCGCGGCTGATCAAGGCGCTGATAGCGTTCTTCCTCACGTTCATCGTGTGCTTCGCGTTCGCGAAGCAGATTTTCAGCGTGCTCATCTGGCCGTTCGTCTGGATCGCCGGGCCGCAAGATACCCAGTTCATCTATACCGGCCTGCTGGAGTACTTCTGGACGCAGCTCAAGCTGGCAATGTTCGGAGCGGCGTTCATCTCCTTCCCCGTCATTGCGACGCAGATCTACAAGTTCGTCGCGCCGGGGCTTTACCGCCACGAGCGGCGTGCTTTTGCGCCGTACCTCATCGCGACGCCGTTCTTCTTCACGCTCGGCGCGACGGTCGTCTATTTCATCGTGATGCCGCTGATCGTGCGCTTCTCGCTTGGCATGCAGCAGCTTGGCGGAGCAGGCGAAGCGCAGATCAAGCTGCTGCCCAAGGTCGGCGAGTATCTCGACCTGATGATGTGGCTGGTGCTCGCGTTCGGCGTCGCGTTCCAGCTTCCCGTCATCCTCACGCTGCTCGGCCGCGTCGGCATCCTCACGTCGCAGACGCTCAAGGAGAAGCGGCGCTACTTCATTGTCGGCGCCTTCGTGATCGCCGCGGTCCTTACGCCGCCCGACGTGATCAGCCAGCTCTCGCTCGCGCTGCCGCTGATGGTGCTCTACGAGGGCTCGATCTGGTCGGTCCGGATCGTCGAGAAGAAGGCCGCGGCGGAAGCCGCCGCGAAGGCGCGGCTGCCGCAGCGGAAGCCGCACCAGCACGCCGACACCCGCGGAGTAGCGCCTGTTGCCATCCTTCGAGACGCCATGCTTCGCATGGCCCAGGAGAGGGCAGAGTTGCGTGGCACGCATAGCTCGCCGAGGAGCCCGAGCGCGGCGAGGGCGTATAACGGCGGCCAATAGCGCTATAAACCGGCCCTCGAGAAAGCGCCATGCACGACATCAAATGGATTCGCGAAAACCCCGACGCGTTCGACGCCGGGCTCAAGCGGCGCGGGCTGCCGGCGCAATCCGCCGAACTGATCACGCTCGATGAAAAGCGCCGGGCGGCGATCCTGAAAGCCGAACAGGCGCAGGCGCGGCGCAACGCGGCCTCGAAGGAAATCGGCGCAGCGAAGAAGAACAAGAGACGAGGCCGCCGCGCAGGCGCTGATGGCGCGAGGTCGCGCAGTTGAAAGACGACGATGCCGGCGCTGGAGGCCGAGGAGAAAGCCGCATCCGAAAGAACTCAATGACATCCTCGCCGCGATCCCGAACTTGCCGTCAGCCGAAGTGCCCGACGGCGCGGACGAAACCGGCAACGTCGAGCACCATCACTTCGGCGCGAAGCGCAATTATGCGTTCGAGCCGAAGCAGCATTTCGAGCTGGGCGAACAACTCGGCTTCATGGATTTCGAGACCGCCGCGAAACTGTCGGGCGCGCGTTTCGTCGTTCTGAAGAGCGGGCTTGCCCGGATGGAGCGCGCGATCGGCCAATTCTTCGTCGACGTGCACACCACCGAGCACGGCTACACCGAAATCGCGCCGCCGCTGCTGGTGCGCGACGAGGTGATGTTCGGAACGGCGCAATTGCCGAAGTTTGAGGATGATCAATTTCCGGTCGTCAGACGCATGACGGTCGAAAACGCGATGCTTGAGAGCATCGGCCTTCGCATTACTTTGAAAGATGGCGAGTTTCTTGAAGACTAAGCGAAGACGTGGACCGGTCCTACGATCCGTCGAGGCGATAAGCAAAAGTGCGTTTGAGAATGTGATTCGGAGAATCTTTGGCTGATCCCCACCGCCGAAGTCCCGCTGACCAATCTCGTCCGCGAATCCATCGTGGACGAAACCGAACTTCCCGATGCGCTTCACCGCCTACACGCCGTGCTTCCGCGCCGAAGCGGGCGCGGCGGGACGCGACACGCGCGGCATGATCCGCCAGCACCAGTTCAACAAGGTCGAACTGGTGTCGATCACGACGCCGGAAGAATCGAAGAACGAGCACGAGCGCATGTTGAGCTGCGCCGAGGAAGTCCTCCGACGGCTCGGACTGCACTATCGCGTCGTGACGCTGTGCACCGGCGACATGGGCTTCGCCTCGCAGAAGACCTACGACATCGAGGTGTGGCTGCCGGGACAGGGGATGTATCGCGAGATTTCCTCCTGCTCGAACTGCGGCGACTTCCAGGCGCGCCGCATGGACGCGCGCGTCCGCGGCAAGGACAACAAGCCGCGCTTCGTGCACACCCTGAACGGCTCGGGCGTCGCGGTCGGCCGCGCGCTGGTCGCCGTGATGGAAACCTACCAGCAGGACGGCGGAAGCATCGCGGTGCCGGACGTGTTGCAGAGCTACATGGGCGGCAAGAAGGTGATCGAGAAAGCCGCATGAGAATTCTCATCACCAACGACGACGGCATCCATGCGCCGGGGCTCGATGTCTGCGAACAGATCGCGCGCGAACTTTCCGACGATGTGTGGATCGTCGCGCCGGAGACCGACCAGTCGGGCGTGTCGCACTCGCTGTCGCTGAACGATCCGCTGCGCCTGCGCGAAGTGGCCGAGAAGCATTTCGCCGTGAAGGGCACGCCGACCGACTGCGTGATCATGGGCGTGCGCCATATCATGAAGGACAATCCGCCCGACCTCCTGCTCTCCGGCGTCAATCGCGGACAGAACGTCGCCGAGGACGTGACCTATTCGGGCACGATCGCGGGCGCGATGGAGGGAACGACGCTCGGTGTTCCGTCGTTTGCCCTGTCGCAAGCCTACGGGCTGGAGACGCGGCAGAGCCCGTACTGGGACACGGCGATCCGGCACGGGCCGGACGTGATCCGCAAGGTGCTGGAAGGCGGCGTGCCGGAGGGCGTGCTGGTGAACGTGAATTTCCCCGACTGTCCGCCGGATGGCGTGAAGGGCGTCGCGATCACGATGCAGGGCAAGCGCGACCAGGATCTGCTGCGCATCGATCCGCGCCACGACGGACGCGGCAATCCATATTATTGGCTCACCTTTGCGCGCAAGGAGCGGCCGAAGCCGCGCGATGGAACGGACCTCTCGGCGGTCGCCGCGAAACGGATTTCGGTTACGGCGTTGCGCCTCGATCTGACGGACGAGCCGTTCATGGCGCGGCTTGCTTCTCTGTTCAAATGATCCGCGACTGGCGCCGGATGCTTTCGTGGCGCCGCGAGGCGGCGGATGAACGGTCTGAGCCGCAAGTGCGGCCAGAGCCGTACGTAGCGCAAGAACCGCCAGAACCGCACGCGTCACAAGCAAGGATAGAGCCCACGTTGCAGCGCGACGAGCCGGACGAGAGTGTCGGCCGCATGGAGTTTCTGCTTTCGCTGCGCCGGCGCGGCATCAGCGATCCCGCGGTGCTGCGGGCGATCGATGCGGTGCCGCGCGAGAACTTCGTGCTGCCGGAATTTGCCGACACCGCCTACGCGGATCATGCGATGCCGATTTCCTGCGGGCAGACAATCAGCCAGCCGTATGTGGTCGCCTACATGACCTTGCAACTCGAGGTGACGCGCGCGCATCGCGTGCTCGAGGTCGGCACCGGCTCGGGCTATCAGGCGGCGATCCTGTCACAGCTTGCGGGCCACGTGTTCACGGTCGAGCGCTACCGCACGCTCGCCGAAGGCGCGCGCTCGGCTCTTGCCGGGATCGACGCGGAGAACGTGACGGTGATCGTCGGCGACGGCGTCGACGGCGTGCCGGAGCACGCGCCCTACGACCGCATCATCGTGACGGCGGCGGCCGAGACGATCCCCGAGAAACTGGTCGAGGAACTGGCGGAGGAGGGCGTGATGATCCTGCCGCTCGGGCCGCACGACGGCGCGCAGCGGCTGGTCAAGCTGACAAGGAGCAAAGACGGTATCGCGCAGGAAGACCTGATCGGGGTCCGGTTCGTGCCGCTGCTGCCCGGCCGGGCGCGCGAATTGTAGGATTCTGCGACTTATTAAGGTTGAGCCGCCATTAGGCTTAAGGCCCTGTTTACTGGGGCGGTGGTTTACTCGCTCGTCAATCCGTCGCGTACGAGTGAGAATCCCAATGTCCAGCTTCGCCGAGCTGTCGCGCTCGCCTGCCGTTTCGCGCCTTGCCATCGTGGCCGCTCTCGCCACCGGTCTGGTTGGCTGTAGCAGCGACTTCACGCGCATGAGTCAAGAGTCAGAATCCCTGGGAGGCTCAGCCCCAGGCTTCCAACGAAGTCACCGGCTCGGTGAACCAGCCGCACGCCGCGCCGACCCACCGGGTTGAGACCTCGGCGCTGCCGGCTCCGGCTCCATCTTCCGCACCGACGTATGGCGGATCGGCCGGCATCGGCAGTTATCAGCCGCCCGCGCAGGCGCAGCGTCCCGAATACACCGGTTCGGTGTCCGCGCCGCCGCCGCGTCAGCCGCAAGCGCCCGCTGCAGCAGTGGAGCTGGGAAGGCGGCACCGCGATCGTGGTCGCGCAGGGCGAGACCATCGACAGCATCGCGCGCCGTCATCGCGTGCCGGCCTCGGCGATCCTGCAGGCCAATAACATGACGCATGCGGCGCAGCTCCGGCCGGGGCAGCGGCTGGTGATCCCGCGCGCACAACAGCAGCAGCAACAGCAGATCGGCCAGGCGCCGCAGATGGCGCCGCCCACGACCCGCGTCGCCGGACCCGCGCAGATCCCGTCCAGCCACAGCACCCACACCGTCGCGCCCGGCGAGACGATCTATTCGCTCGGCCGGCACTATCGCATCTACCCCGATGGCGATCGCGAAGGCGAACAACGTGCGCCTCGATCATCGCGTGAAGATCGGCGACCGCGTCATCATTCCGGGCCTTGCCTCGGGCGCACCGCGCCTCGCGGCGCCCGCCGCCGCGCCGCGCCTGGTCCGGTGGCGCAGCAGCAACAGCCCGCGCAGCGCATCGCCGCTGCGAAGCCCGACGCGCCGGCCGCAAAGCCGGCTGCCAACCCGAAGGTCGCGCACAACAATGCGCCGCCGAGCGCCAATCTGGTGACGCCCGCGGCCGATCCGCTCCCCGAGACGGCGCCGACCGGTACGACGGGTAGCTCTGCGGTCAGCTTCCGCTGGCCGGTGAAAGGTCGCATCAGCGACGCGTTCGGCCCCAAGGCCGCCGGCGGACAGAACGACGGCATCAACATCACGGTGCCGCACGGCACGCCGATCAAGGCGGCCGAGGACGGCGTCGTGGCCTACGCGGGCAGCGAACTGAAAGGCTACGGCAATCTGGTTCTGGTGCGCCACTCGAACGGCTTCGTCACGGCCTACGCGCACGCGAGCGAACTCGCCGTGAAGAAGGGCGAGACCGTCAAGCGCGGTCAGGTGATCGGCAAGGCCGGTCAGACGGGTAACGTCACCAGTCCGCAGCTCCACTTCGAAGTGCGCAAGGGCGCGACCCCGGTCGATCCGTCGCAATATCTGACCGGCGGTTGAGCCAACAAAGAGTTCGATCGGCCCTTAGACTTGACCTCCAAGGCCTGATCAGCGCGGGGCGGTCGGTTCCTCGATAGGGACGCCGAGCCGCCCCGCGAGGTCTTGCACATATTGCCAGGCGACACGGCCCGAGCGCGAGCCGCGCGTGGTCGCCCATTCCAGAGCCTCGGCGCGCAACGTCTCGGCTTCGGCCGGGATGCGGTAGTGCTTCACGTAGCCCTGCACCATTTCGAGGAACTCGTCCTGGCTGCAGCGGTGGAAGCCGAGCCAGAGGCCGAAGCGGTCCGACAGCGAAACCTTCTCCTCGACGGCTTCGCCGGGATTGATCGCGGTCGAGCGCTCGTTGTCCATCATCTCGCGCGGCATCAGGTGGCGGCGGTTCGACGTCGCGTAGAAGATGACGTTGTCGGGCCGGCCCTCGATGCCGCCTTCGAGCACCGCCTTGAGCGACTTGTAGGTCGTGTCGTCCTGATCGAACGAGAGATCGTCGCAGAAGATGATCACGCGCTGCGGCATGCCGCGCAGCAGCGTCATCAGGTCGGGCAGGCTCTCGATGTCCTCGCGGTGGATCTCGATCAGCTTGAGGTTTCCGGCGCCGGGCTTTGCGCCGTGCGCCGCATTGATCGCCGCGTGCGAGGCCTTCACCAGCGAGGACTTGCCCATGCCGCGCGCGCCCCAGAGCAGCGCATTGTTGGCCGGCAGGCCCTTGGCGAAGCGCTCGGTGTTGTCCATCAGCTGGTCGCGCACGCGATCGATTCCCCGCAGCAGGCCCATGTCGACCCGGTTGACCTTGGGGACCGGCACGAGCTGGCGGCCGTCGGGGTGCCAGATGAAGGCATCGGCGGCGCCGAAATCGGGCCGCGCGGGGACGCGCGGGCTCAGCCGTTCGAGCGCCTCGGCGATACGGCGCAGCGTGTCGGTGAGGTCGTCCGTCGCAGGGGTCTTGGCGTCCATCGACAAAGGTCCCAGATCAGGTGGCGGGAGGCTTAGCGCACCGGGGTTTGCCACCGCAAGGCACCGAAAATGGCCTTGGTTAGGGCCCTGCGGCTCATTTCCCGCAACGTTGCAATTGGGGCATCCGCCGCTATAGTCCGCGCCGGATTCTGACGGCCGGCCCGAGGTTTGGGCCTACCCCCGACCCCGTCGCCAACAGAGGCAAACGAATGTTTATTACGCCGGCCTATGCCCAGAGCCCGTTCGGCGGCGGCACTGACATGCTGACGTCGCTGCTGCCGTTCGTCCTGATCTTCGTGATCATGTACTTCCTGATCCTGCGCCCGCAGCAGAAGCGGGTGAAGCAGCACGCCGAAATGGTCAAGAACGTGCGCAAGGGCGATACCGTGATTACCTCCGGGGGGCTGGTCGGAAAGGTCACGAAGGTGGTGGACGACGACCAGGTCGAGATCGAGGTCGCGGACGGCGTGCGGGTGCGGCAGATGCGGTCGATGCTCACCGATGTGCGCGCCAAGGGCGAGCCGGTGAAGGACGACAACAGCGCGAGCTGATTTCGTTCGCAGGAGAGCGGCGATGCTCTATTTCTCACGATGGAAGGCGCTGGCGACGCTGCTGACGGCGGCCATCGTGTGCCTGTTTGCCGTGCCGAATTTCTTCAGCGAGGCGCGGTTGAAGAGCTGGCCCACCTGGGCGCAGCGCCATCTGGTGCTCGGCCTCGACCTACAGGGCGGATCGCACATCCTGCTCGAAGTCGACGCCAATTACGTCCGCAAGGAAAAGGCCGAACAGTTGCGCGACGACGTGCGCCGCGTGCTGCGCGAGGCGCGCGCCGGCTATACCGGTCTTGTGGTGCGCGGGCTGTCGGTCGAGGTACGCATTCGCGAGGAAAGCGATCTCAACGCCGCGCTGACCAAGCTGCGCGAGCTATCCACCCCGCTGGGCGGATTGCTGAGCGCCACCGGGCAACGCTCGCTCGACGTGGTCGACGCCGGAAACCGTGTGATCCAACTCACCATCACGCAGCCGGCCATCACGGAGCGCATCCGCCAGTCGATCGAGCAGTCGATCCAGATCGTCGAACGCCGCGTCAACGAACTGGGCACCGTCGAGCCGCTGATCCAGCGGCAGGGTGTCGACCGCATTCTGGTGCAGGTGCCGGGCCTTTCCGATCCGCAACGCCTGATCGAACTCATCGGCAAGACCGCAAAACTGACGTTCCGTCTTGTCGACATGTCGGTCAACGCCGAGCAGGCGCAGCAGGGACGTGTGCCGCCGGAGTCCGAGCTTCTGAAAGGAACCGCCAAAGACGGCGGACAGAACTACGTGATCGAAAAGCGCGTGCTGGTGGCGGGCGAAGACCTGACCGACTCGCAGCCGGGCTTCGACCAGCGCACCAGCGAGCCGATCGTCACCTTCAAGTTCAACATCAACGGCGCGCGCAAGTTCGCGCAGGTGACGCAGGAGAACGTCGGGCGCCCGTTCGCGATCGTGCTCGACAACGAGGTGATCTCCGCCCCGGTGATCCGCGAGCCGATCCTCGGCGGGACGGGCCAGATTTCCGGCAGCTTCACCATCCAGCAGGCGAACGATCTCGCGATCCTGCTGCGCGCGGGTGCGCTGCCTGCGCCGCTTCAGGTGATCGAGCAGCGCGTGGTCGGCGCGGGCCTGGGACAGGATTCGATCGTCAACGGCACGCGCGCGTCCTATTTCGGCGCGATCCTCGTGGTTCTCTCGATGCTGCTGATCTACGGCAAATTCGGCCTGATCGCGAACATCGCGGTCGCGATCAACGTCGCGATGATCTTCGGCGTGCTGTCGCTGCTCAACGCGACGCTGACGCTGCCCGGCATCATCGGCATCGTCCTCACGATCGGCATCGCGGTGGATTCCAACGTCCTGATCTATGAGCGCATCCGCGAGGAAATCCGCGGCGGGCGCACCGCGATCGCTGCGATCGATGCGGGCTTCACCCGCGCGCTTGCGACCATTCTCGATTCCAACATCACGACTTTCATCGCCGCGGCGGTGCTGTTCTTCATCGGAACGGGGCCGGTGCGCGGCTTTGCGGTGACGCTTGGCATCGGCATCATCACGACCGTGTTTACCGCGTTCACTCTGACGCGGCTGATCGTGTCGTGGTGGGTGCGCTGGAAGCGCCCGCAGCGGCTTGCGATTTCATAAACGGAAGAACCTGTGCGCTTTCACCCAAGCCTCCCGCTGGTGCGGATCGTCCCGGACGATACCAAGTTCGATTTCATGCGCTTCCGGCGCATCAGCTTTCCCATTTCGGCTTTGCTGTCGATCGTGGCGATCTTCCTGTTTTTTCATCCCGGCCTGAACCTCGGCATCGACTTCCGCGGCGGCACGCTGATCGAACTGCAGACGAAAGACGGCCCGGCCGATCTTGCCAAGATGCGGGTCACGCTGACGGCGCTGAACCTCGGCGATATCCAGATGCAGTCGTTCGGCGGGCCGAACGACGTGCTGATCCGTATCGCGCAGCAGCCGGGCGGCGAGCAGGCGCAGCAGGTCGCCGTGAACAAGGTCAAGCAGGCGCTTGGTGGGCAGATCGAGTATCGCCGCATCGAGGTGGTCGGGCCGCGCGTATCGAGCGAGCTTCTGTCGTACGGAACGCTCGGCATCATTTCGGCAATCGGTGCGATTTTGATCTACCTCTGGTTTCGCTTCGAGTGGCAGTTCGCGCTCGGCGCCATGATCGCGAACGTGCACGATCTCGTGCTGACACTCGGCTTCATGGCGATAATGCAGGTCGACTTCGACCTGACCTCGATCGCGGCGCTGCTCACTATTCTGGGTTATTCGCTCAACGATACGGTTGTCATCTACGATCGTATCCGCGAGATGCTGCGGCGCTACAAGAAGCTGCCGATGACCGACATGCTCAACATCTCGATCAACTCGACGCTGTCGCGTTCGATCATCACGCACCTGACCGTTACGCTTGCGCTGCTCGCGCTGTTCTTCTTCGGAGGCCACGCGATCCACGGCTTCGTCACCACCATGATGTTCGGGGTCGTGCTGGTCGGCACCTACACGTCGGTGTTCATCGCGGCGCCGATCCTGATCTATCTCGGCGTGGGCGAAGGACGGCAGGAATCGGCAGAAGCGGCCGAAGCATTGAAGAGTGTGAATATCCGCTTCTCGTCTTGAAATTGATGCAAATGGCGGACGATCCGCATCTGCCGCAGGCGGCCGCGATCGAAGCCTACGGCAAGGGCGGCTTTCGTTTCGCCGACATGTCGCACCGCGGCTCGATCCTGTGCCTGCCGGCCGGCATCTGGGCATGGCCGGTCGGAGCGCCCGAAGAGATCACCGAGGAAAGCCTCGCGCGTGTGTTCTCGTCCGGCGTGGAGCTTTTCATGCTCGGAACCGGCAAGCAGCCCTGGTTCATGCCGGAGGCCTTGCGCTGGCGCTTCCGCGATGCCCGCATTGGGGTCGAGGTGACGCCGACGGGCGCTGCGGTACGCACCTACAACATCCTGTTCGGCGAAAGCCGGCGCGTTGGCGCCGCGCTGATCGCGGTGGACTAGGTTTCTGTTACGCTTCCGCGATGGAGCCTGCCTATCGCCATTGCGAGCAGATCGTCCGCGCGGCCGACAAGGACCGGTTTCTCGCGACGCTGTTCGCGCCGGCTGACAGACGCGACGCACTGTTCGCGCTCTATGCGTTCAATTGCGAGATCGCGGGTGTGCGCGAACGGGCGCGCGAACCGATGCCCGGCGAGATCCGCCTGCAATGGTGGCGCGATGTACTCGGCGGCGAACGGGCCGGCGAGGCGATGGCCAATCCGGTCGCGGCGGCGCTGCTTGAGACGATCGCGCGGTTCGACCTGCCGGCTGCGTCGTTGCTGGAACTGATCGAGGCGCACAGCTTCGATCTGTACGACGACCCGATGCCGACGATGAGCGCGCTGGAAGGTTACCTGCATCGGACGACCCGCGTGGTGATGAGCTTTGCCGCACAGGTGCTTGCGGGGCGGCACGCATCCGCGATCGACCCGACGCTGCCGGGCGGATTGGGCTACGGCATCGTCGCGCTGTTGCGTTCGGTGGCGCGCCACGCAAGCCGGCGTCAGCTCTACGTGCCGCTCGATGTTCTCGATCTGCACGGCGCGCGGGTCGAGGATGTCTTCTCCGGTAACGCCACGCCCGCCGTGCGTGCGGCGCTCGCCGACCTGCGGCGTCGCGCTCTGGGCTACATCGACGTCGCGGAGGAGTCGTTAGCTTTGGGCCCGGTTGCGGCGGCGCCTGCGTTTCTGCCGCTTGCGCTCGCCCGCCGCGACCTCGCGCGCATGGAGGACGGCGATTACGATCCGTTCCGCACCGTCGTCGACGGGCCGCAATGGCAGCGCCAATGGGTGCTGTGGCGCACTGCGCGGCGCTATGCCCGGAGCGATGCGCGGCTAGCCGATCGCGCCCGGCTCTGTTTGCGCACCCGGCGGCGGATCGGCCGGCGTTTCAGCCGGCGCGGCGCTCTTCGGGACCAGCCCGGCCGCGCGCGCGTCGTCGATCATCGCATGCGCGATCAGTTGCTCGCCCATGATGACCTTGCTGGCGCCGTGGCGTTCGAGGTGGCCGGTTTCCTCGTCCGAATGCGAGCGCGCGATGATCGGCAGCTTCGGATTGATCGCGCGTGCCTGCTCGACGACCTGGCCGCCTTCGAAGCCGTCCGGAATGGCGACCAGCAGGCAGCGCGCCGCCGCGTAGTTCGCCGCGGTCACGAGCTCGGGGTCGGCGGCGTTGCCCATGATCGCGTTGATGCCCTGCTTGCGCAGCGCCTCGACGGTGTCTTCGTCGGTCTCGAACACGAGCAGCGGCATCGTGTTCTTGAGCACCTCACCGACCACGCTGCCGACGCGGCCGTAACCGACCAGCACCGCGTGTCCGGTCAGGCGGGTGACGGGGACCGGCTCGCGCGTCGGCGTCTCGGCGAGCGGCGGTTCCGGCGCCGCCGGGGCTTCAGGCGCGGGCTTCGGCGCGGTTCGTGATGCGCGTAGATCCAGTCGGCCGCCGCGAACAGGAACGGCGTCAGCAGGATCGAGAGCAGCGCGCCGGCGAGAATCAAGTCACGCGCGGCGGGCGGCAGCAGTCCTAGCGCCACGCCAAGCCCTGCGAGAATGAACGAGAATTCGCCGATCTGCGCGCGGCTCGCCGCGATCATCAGCGCGGTCAACTCCGAATGGCGGAAAAGGCGCATCAGGAAATACGCGACCGCCGACTTGCCGATGGTGATGATCAGCAGCGTCGCGAGCAACGAGAACGGGTTGCTCAGGATCACGCCAGGATTGAACAGCATGCCGACCGAGATGAAGAACAGCACCGCGAAGGCGTCGCGCAGCGGCAGGGTTTCCTGCGCGGCGCGCTGGCTCAGCGTCGAACTCGCTCAGGATCATGCCGGCGAAAAACGCGCCGAGCGCGAACGAGACGTCGAACAGCACCGCCGCGCCGTACGCGACGCCGAGCGCGATCGCCAGCACCGCCAGCCGGAACAGTTCGCGCGAGCCGGTGTGCGCCACATAATGCAGGAGCCACGGGATCACACGCCGGCCGACGATCCACATCAGCACCACGAAGGCGGCGAACTTGCCCAGCGTGATGAGCAGCGGAATGGTGACCGCGGAGAGGTTCCCGCCGACCGCAAGCACCGGCAGGAACACCAGCACCAGCACCATCGCGAGGTCTTCGACCACCAGCCAGCCGACCGCGATGCGTCCGCGTTCGGTGTCGAGCAGGCGGCGCTCCTGCAAGGTGCGCAGCACGACCACGGTACTGGCAACCGACAGCGCAACCCCGAAGATGAAACCGGCGCTGACCGACCAGCCGAGCAGCCAGGCGAGCGCCATGCCGAGCAGGGTCCCGACCACGATCTGCACGATCGCGCCGGGGATCGCGATGGCGCGCACCGACAGAAGCTCGTGCAGCGAGAACTGCAGCCCGACGCCGAACATCAGCAGGATGACGCCGATTTCGGCGAGCTCGTTGGCGATATTCTGGTCGGCGACGAAGCCCGGCGTGAACGGGCCGATCACGATGCCGGCCAGCAGGTACCCGACGATGGGTGAGGCCTTGAAGCGGTGCGCGACCGCGCCGAACGCGAACGCCAGCACGAGGCCGACCACGATGGTCGAGACGAGCGGTGAGTAGTGCGGCATCAGGCTCCTCAGGCGCCGGCGCGAAGCAGGCCGGCACCCGGGTCATAGCAATATTCGGCTCAAATCAGAATGTGAAACGATCGCGCAGGTTACGCCGGTCCGCCACGATGCGCGCCACAATGCCGCGCTCGGCCTCACTGGCGATCAGCGTCTCGAGCTGGTCGAGCTGGTTCATCGCGATCAGCTGAAGGATCTCGGTGCGCACCGACCCGTCGGCATGGCGCGGCAGCGCGTGGACGAGTTGCATGCGCTCCGGCGCCGCCACGCTACCGCCGCGTTCGACAATCGCGCGGATCGCTTTTTCGCCACCCTCGGGCTGGCCTTCGACAAAGGCATAAAGCCCGGTGCCGACGCGGCGGTCCGGAAAGGCCACCACCGCGACGTCGCGCACGCCGGGATGGCCTTTGAGCCGGGTGGCGATCTGCGGCGCATCGTTGACGAGGCGCGGTCCGCCGCCCTCGCGGTCGGTGAAGCGGAACAGGCCGCGCGTTACCCAGAGATAGACGCGCTTGCCGGTCGCCATCCAGAGCAGCGTCAGCCAGGTCTTGCGCGCGAGCACGCGCTTTTCCGTCGCGGTCAGCGCGTCGGGGACGTAGCTGCGCTTGTGCTTGAGGTAATGCCGCAGGTCCTCGTAGGCGGCGAGGCGGAAGAAGCGCCCGCGCCGGTGGGTCTGCGTGGAAAGCTGGAAGTCGGTGAGGTAGGCGCGCCCGTCCGCGCCGCGCAGCCAGTTCTGCTCCTTGGCGAGATCGTTGTGGCAGAACCCGGCGGTGTGCAGCTTGCGCAGCGCGGCCCGCGCGGTGCGGAAGTAGGCGCGGTCGCCGAGCGGGCGGGCGATATGCAGCGGCACGCCGTCGATGAAGCGGCGCACCAGCACGCGGCGGCCGGCGAAATACAACAGCGGCGCGATGCCGAGCGGCCCGATCACCGTCAGCGCCCGCGCCTCGCGGGTGAGGAAATTGCGCGCGATCAGCGCGGTCCACCACGGCACGTCGTCGATGCGCCGCACGACGGCATCGACATCGCCATCCGGGCCGTTGTACATGCCGCGTTCCACGATCGAGAACACGTCGCGCTTGAGCACGACGCTGCGGCGCCAGCGGCCGCTCAGTTCGGCCGGGACGTCGTCGTGATCGGCGAGCGCATCGGCAGGCGCACGCACGGTGCTCTTGTCGGCTGAACCTGAGGTCATGCTACTCGGCTGCCGCCAGAACCTCGCCGGAGACCCAGCGGTCGAGGTCGGCCAGCGCGCGCTGCGACAGCGCGCGCTTCTTGGCGACGGTTTTCGCGGGGCCGCGCAGGCGCTCGCCGTCGGGCCCGCGCGTGGGCATGCGTGCGAGCGGTGGAAACAGCCCGTAATTGACGTTCATCGGCTGGAACGAGCGCGGCCCGGCATCGATCGTCGCGATGTGGCCGCCGGTGATGTGGCCGAGCAATGCGCCGTGCGCCGTGGTCGGCGGCGGCAGTGCAAGCGGCTCGCCGAGCCGCTCGGCGGCAGCGAAGCGTCCGGCGAGCAGGCCCATCGCGGCGAACTCCACGTAACCCTCGCAGCCGGTGATCTGCCCGGCAAAGCGCAGGCGCGGCGCCGCGTTGAGCCGCAGCGTCTGGTCGAGCAGCTTCGGCGAATTGAGGAAGGTGTTGCGGTGGACGCCGCCGAGGCGCGCGAACTCGGCGTGCTCCAGTCCCGGGATGGTGCGGAAGACGCGCACCTGCTCGGCGTGCTTCAGCTTGGTCTGGAAGCCGACCATGTTGAACAGCGAGCCGAGCTTGTTGTCCTGACGCAACTGGACGATCGCATAGGCTTTGACCGTCGGATCGTGCGGATTGGTCAAGCCGAACGGTTTCATCGGGCCGTGGCGCGCGGTTTCGCGGCCGCGCTCGGCCATCACCTCGATCGGCAGGCAGCCGTCGAAATAGGGCGTGTTCGCTTCCCACTCGTGAAACGACATCTTGTCGCCCGCGAGCAGCGCTTCGATGAACGCGTCGTATTGCTCGCGCGTCAGCGGACAGTTGATGTAGTCCGCGCCCGATCCGCCGGGGCCTGCCTTGTCGTAGCGCGACTGGAACCACGCGACCGACATGTCGATCGAAGTCGCGATGAACGATCGGCGCGATCGCATCGAAGAAGGCGAGATCGGATTCACCGGTCAGAGCGCGGATTCCGTCGGCGAGCGCCGGCGAGGTGAGGGGACCGGTCGCGACGATCACCGAATCCCAATCTTGCGGCGGGACACCGATTTCCTCGCGGCGGATCTCGATCAGCGGATGCGCTTCGAGTGCGGCCGTCACGGCGGCGGCGAATGCCACGCGGTCGACCGCCAGCGCGCCGCCGGCCGGGACCTGGTGCGCATCGCCCTCGCGCATGATCAGCGAATCGAGCCGCCGCATCTCCTCGTGCAGCAGGCCAACCGCATTGGTCTCGCGGTCGTCGGAACGGAACGAGTTCGAGCAAACGAGTTCGGCCAGCGCCTCGGTCTGGTGCGCGGCGGTGACACGGACGGGCCGCATTTCGTGCAGCACCACGGGCACGCCGCGGCTTGCGATCTGCCAGGCTGCCTCGCTGCCCGCGAGCCCTCCACCAACGATGTGAACCGGTTGCATTCGCAAGGTGGTCATTTAAAACCTACCCCCTGTCAACCCGACGGAGGGGCGCGCCGCCGGCCAGGCGGTTGCGTGGAATGGCACGAGGGGTCCCGTGCGGGCGGGGTTTGCAGCGCTGCTGGCGTTGGTCGTGTTGGGCGGAACCGCCCACGCGATAGAGCTCGATTTCGGCATCGCCAAGGTGCTGGAAGGCATGTCGCTGCCGGTGCCGGATCCGGCGCGGCCGATCGTCTGCCACGGCTTCGGTTGCGCGTTCCAGACGCCGATCCAGTTGCGCCCTGCGGACGTCGCGCAGATCAGGAGAATCTTCAGCCGGATCGAGGACGCCGTGGACGAGCGGCGCGCCATCGCGTCGCTTCACGCGTGGTTCGAAAAGCGTGTCGCCGGCGAAACCGGCACCGCCAAGGCGAAGGCGCGGGCCGGGCTAGGCTCCGCAGGGGACCGCTCGCAGTTCGACTGCCTCGACAAGACCACGAATGCCATCGGCCTGCTCGCGATCGTCGCGCAGATGGGATTGCTGCGGTTTCACGCCATCGACACGCCCGCGTCGCGGGGCGGGCTCGGGGGGCTACCGCACACGACAGCCGTCATGAAGGAAAACGGAAACGGCCAGAAATGGGCCGTGGACGGCTGGACCCACAATAACGGCGAATACCCCGACATCATGCGGCTGGAGCGCTGGCGCAGCGAAAGCTGACGCCTTCGTGGCCCCAAAACGAAAACGCCCGCACGAGGCGGGCGTCTTGGTCTTGGATCGTCGCGGGCGTCAGGCGGCGCGGGCGTTCGTCCAGGCAACCGTCTGAATTTCCGACCGGGAAATGCCGATATCGGCAAGCTCACGGTCATTCAGGCGCGCCAGTTCACGCACGCTCTCATTGTAGCGCCACCACGACCGGACCAGCCGGATAAAGCGGGAAATCAGCATGGAGGCTATTCCTTCTCGGTTGCGGCCAGTGACTCGGCCTCGGTCCCAATATAGTTCCGTTTATGCTGCGATGCACAACGTTGGTAGTGCCTCAGCTATGCGTTTTCAGCATGGTTTCGTGTGGGAATTCGGCCTGCGGGACGCGGACGATCAACGTCCGTACCGCGCAATCTGGCCGATCTGGCTGCGGTTGATCCCGATGTCCCGCAGCGCGCGATCGTCGAGAGAGGCTAAGTCACGGATTGCGCTGCGATACTTCCGCCATGCGGCGAGAGATTGCAGGAGGTTGGCGATGAACATGGTCTTCTTCCTTCAATGGGTTGGCCGGGCATCCCGGACCTTTCGATGATTGGTCGATACTGCGGTGCAATAAGTTCAAGTTTTGTAAAGAAACCACATGATGTCGCACCTGACCGGCGGTAAACGCGGGGCTTGTTTACCGCAATGCAGCGAACCGCGAAGCACACCACCGTCGACGTGACGCAGTCGGAATGCGCGCCCGGTTCGGCTAGATTTGCGCAACGACCGAAGGAGCGCCCCCATGTTGAATTTCAGCCGACTGGCCGCAGCGGCATGCGGACTGCTCTGCGCAACCGCCGTTCAGGCCGCCGACGTGAAGATCCTCACCGCCGGCGCCATGAAGGCCGTCGTGCTCGAACTCGTACCTGCCTTCGAGAAGGAGACAGGGCACAAGGCGGTGGTCGACAACGACACCGCGGGCGGGCTCGCGCGCCGCATCGAGGGCGGCGAGGCGTTCGATCTCGCGGTCATCACGCCGGGCGTGCTCAACGATCTTGCGACCAAGGGCAAGGTGGTGGGCGGCAGCCGCGTGACCGTCGCGCGCGTCGGCGTCGGCATCGTGGTGAAGGAGGGCGCGCCGCTTCCGGACGTCAGCAACGTCGAGGCGTTCAAGAAGGCGCTGCTCGCCGCGAAGACGGTCGCCTACATCGATCCGGCGTCGGGCGGCTCAAGCGGCATCTATCTCACGACGCTGTTCGAGAAGCTCGGCATCGCGAACGACATCAAGCCGAAAGCCAAGCTGAAGAAGGGCGGATACGTCGCCGACCTGATCGCGAGCGGCGAGGCCGAACTCGGCCTGCACCAGATCAGCGAGATCCTTCCCGTGAAGGGCGTGAAGCTGGTCGGCCCGCTTCCTGCCGAAATCCAGAACTACACCACGTACGCTGCCGCGGTCGGCACGGATGCCAAGCAGCCGGACGCCGCGAAGGCGCTGATCAAGCTGCTCGACCGGCGCGCAGGCCGACAGCGTGCTCAAGGCGCGCGGCATGGAGCGGCCTCCGTCCTGAACCGGCCGGTAACGAAGATCGACTAAATGGGGCGCGTGCGAGACGAATGAGGACGATGTGACAGCGCCCATGCTTCCCGCCATTCCGATCCGAGACGTCCGCGACGGCGGCGCGCTGCGGCACGCAATCGACGCATCCGATCAGGCACTGGCGTTGCGGGCCGACTGCATTGCGTGGCTGCCCGGCGGCGTGCGCCGCGCGCTGCCGGCGCTCGATGCGATCACGCGGCGCTGGCTGATGCGGTCGGGTTCGCCCTACATCGGCGAGATCAGCCGCAATCTCCAGCGCGCTCGGCGTTTCCAGCGTGTGGTTTCTCAACGGCTCGTATCAATGGGGCTGCACCGCCTATGCGCGCGACGACGATGCGCCATGGCTGGTGCGCACGCTCGACTGGCCCTTTCCCGGGCTCGGCCGTCATGTCGAGGTCGCACACATGGCCGGATCAGGCGGCGAGTTCTACGGCGTCACATGGCCCGGCTTCGTCGGCACGCTGACCGGCATGGCGCCGGGGCGTTTCGCGGCCTCGATCAACCAGGCGCCGATGTACCGGCGCACCCGCCGCGCATGGCTGCGGCCGCTCGACATGCTGGCGAACGCCGCCGCGACGTGGCCGGTGCGTCACATGCCGCCGGACCACCTGCTGCGTCATGTGTTCGAGACCGCGCCGGACTTCGCGAGCGCGCGGCGGCAACTCGAGACGACGCCGATCGCGCGGCCGGTGATCTACACACTCGCCGGATGCGAGAGCGGCGAGCGCTGTGTGATCGAACGCGACATCGACGGCTTCAACACGCGCATCGAGGACACCGGCGCCGCGAATGATTGGCTGGTGAAGCGCGACGGCTGGGAAGGCCGCATCGGCGCGGACGTGTTCCTGACTTGCAGCCATGACGAAGCAGGCATGAACAGCCGCGGACGCCATGCCGCGCTGACGTCATGGCAGTCGCCGTTTACCGGCAGCTTCGACTGGGTCAGCGCACCGGTGCTCAACCGCTACACGCGTATCGCGGTCGAGATGTGCGCGGCGCGCGGCATCCTGCGCGTCGCGGGCTACGAGAGCGTGCCGGACTTCGAACTGCCGCAGCAGGTGACGCAAATCCGCGAGGTGTGTGCCGAGCCGGACGCTGCGCGATCAGACGTGATCGGGATCCACCACGGTCATGCCCCGTTGCAGGAGCACGTGGCGCACCCATAGGGTGCTGACGAACTCCACGATCCCGGTCGCGATGAGCATGGCCAGCGCATTGAGCTGGAACGCCGACAGCGACAGATAGGCGATCATCCAGAGCACGCCGATGATGATGCCGGTCATCACGGGCGCGATCGCCAGCACCGCGCCGACGATCCCCGCGGCACGCACGCGCAAGGCGGTGTCCAGCAACAGCCAGAGCTGCATCGTGATGTAGCCAAGCGAAAACCAGCCGGGCAAACCCCACACCCACGCCTGGGCGTCGCCCGGCGTGTAGTTCGGCATGTACTTGAAGAACAGGAACGCGAGCACCGAAACGCTGAGCGTCAGGATGATGCTCGCCGTTTCGGTCGAGACGCGACGCCGTGCCGGGCTGGCCATCGATTCCTCCAATGCACCAATCCGGGTTCCGGATTCGTGCATCGAAGGTTAGCGCATTTTGGCCGCCTCGGCATCGCCGCCGCGACGGCGTCGCGTGCCTACGCGTCGCCCTTGCGCCTGCCGGGGAACAGCGACGCGGGAAAGTCCGCCGCGTAGCGATGTTCGCGCAGCACCGGCTCATGGAAGCGCGGGCGGCCGGAAGTGTCGGGCGGGACCGCCTTGCGATAGAGGTGCCACGTCGCGTGACCGAGCACCGGCATGACGACCGCGAGCCCGAAGAAGGCCGGGATCGAGCCGAGCACCAGCAGCGCCGCGACGATGACGCCCCATCCGGCCATCACCAGCGGGTTCGCCAGCACCACGCGCACCGAGGTGAGCACCGCGACCGCGGCGCCGGCATCGCGATCGAGCAGCAGCGGGAACGAGACCGCGCTGAGCGTGAGCACGAGTGCGGCAAAGAGGAAGCCGATGCCGTTGCCGATGATGATCAGCGACCAGCCGGCCGGGGTGGTGAGCACCTGATGGATGAAGTCCGGCGTCGAGGCGGCCGGTGCATAGCCGAAGTGCGCCACATAGATTGCCTGCGCGACCGCGATCCAGGTGAGGAAGATCGCGACCAGCAGCAGCCCGAGCACCGCGATCGCGCCGAGCGAGGGCGAACGGAACACATCGAGCGCGTGCTTCCATGACACATCGAGCCCTTGCTCGCGGCGGCGGCTCATCTCGTAGAGGCCGACGGCGGCGAGCGGGCCGATCAGCGCGAAGCCCGCGGCGAGCGGGAACAGCAGGGGCAGCACGTTGGTGCCGAGCACCCAGCGCGCCACGAGGAAACCGACCACCGGATAGATCAGGCAGAGGAACACCGCATGGCTCGGCATCGCGCGGAAATCGTCAAGGCCGCGCGCGAGCGCGTCTTTCAAGTCGGCGAAGTTGAGCGTGCGAACCTGCGGGTGGGCGTCGGTCGGGCTTGCGCCTGCGATCACATGTGAGTGCATAGCATCGTCTCCTGCGCCGCTTGTGTTGGCCAAGCGGCCGCCGAAACGATCGGGCACCCCCCGTTGCCGGTCACGCTTCCGCGACCTGCTTCGTGCTTAACTTAGTATACTCCTGCTCGCGCCGCGCGCCGTTCACTTTTTCTCGCGGGGCGTGCGCCGCACCAATCCGCGCGGTGAAATCAGGCGACCAGTGAGGCGCGGCAGAAGGCGATCGCGTCGAGCAATTGCTCGCGCGTGAACGGCTTGCGCAGGCAGCACGTCGCGCCGTACTCCATCGCGGTCCGGAAGAAATCCGGATCGACGAAGCCGCTGCCGGCCGCGTACCCCGACATCGCGATGATGCGGACCTCGGGCGCCTCCTGATGAAAGATCCGGATGGTCTCAAGCCCGTTCAGGCCGGGCATGAAGATGTCCACAATCAGGAGATCGAAGGTGAATGCCTCGATCGCCGAGATGGCCTGGTGCCCGCCTTGGGCCGCCACCACGCGATAGCCTTCCTTGCGCAAGAGCGCCGCGACCGTGTCGCACACGGCCTGCTCATCGTCGACGACAAGGATCCGTTCTGTCATGCGCCCCTCCTGCGCCGGATGTCCGGCGAGGTGCCCGCTATCGAACGCTGAGGGTCAACCTTCTTTCGCGATCGCGAAACAACTCGACCCGTCATGACAGAACAGATTCTTGAAATCACGACACGGTGAATCTGTCGAGAGGGATTAGCCATTGCAGTGCAGCATCGCTCCGTGCTGATTCGCCCCGGACCAACGGAGTATAACGCGATGGACAAGCTCACGCTCTATCACGCCTCGCCGTCGCGCTCGTCGATCGTGCTTTGGATGCTGGAGGAACTCGGCCAGCCGTACGACGTGCAGCTGGTGAGCCTCTCCAAAGGCGAGAATCGCGAGCCCGGTTATCTTACGGTCAACCCGATGGGGAAGGTGCCGGCGATCCGGCACGGCGACACGGTCATCACCGAGGTCGCGGCGATCTGCACCTACTTGGCGGACGAATTTCCCGCAGCGAAGCTCAATGTGCCGATCGGCTCGCCCAAGCGCGGCGTCTATCTCAAATGGCTGTTCTTCGCGCCGAGCTGCTTCGAGCCGGCGGTGATGGACCGCGTGGCGCCGCGCAAGGAGGAGCCGCGCCGCGCGATGCTCGGCTATGGCGACTTCGACACCACGATGAACGTCGCGGCCGCCGCGATCGAGAAGGCCGTGGCTGATGGGCGAGCAGTTCACCGCCGCCGACGTCGTACTCGGCGCGCATATCCGCTGGGGCATGATGTTCAAGACGGTGCCCGAGCGGCCCGAGTTCTCGGCCTACGCGGCGCGGATTGCCGCGCGTCCCGCCGCGCAGCGTGCCGAGGTGAGGGACAAGGAGTTCGGCGCGAAGCCATGACGATCGCTCTGATCGCAGCGATGGCGGTGCTTGCCGCGCTGGCTGTCTGGCGGGTGGCGCGGCGCGCCTGGGATTATCTCGCGATCGCACTGTTGGCGGTTGCCGCGATGCCGCTGGTCGCCGCAGGACCGACCGGCGACATGTCGCGCTATCTGCCGAGCGCGTTTTCGGGCGGCCCCGATGGCGTCGGCGAGATCGCGCTGGTGAGTGCGCTGAGCACGTTCTGCGTGGCGGTGATCCTCGCGGCGGCTGTCTGGTGGATCGCGCGGATGTGCTGGCGTCGCTTCGCGTAGCGCCGCGAGGGCGGGCGGCAGTCTGCTACGGCCGCAGCCGGGTCGCGTCCGCGTCGATCGGATATGTGAAGCCGGTGAAAACGAGCCTGCCAGCGATCGTCGCAAAAGTCTCCCTTGCAAGAGCCTCCCTCAGTATCGGCACACAATCCCGCATGCGTTGTTCGGCAGAGTTCGCTTCGGCCATCCGATCGGCCTGGATCAGGCTAACGACTTGATCACTCAAAGCGTAGCACGCCGCCACAGCGCGCTCAGCGCGTGGCGCTTCCAATTCCCACCGACCGTCTGCATTCAACTTGAATCGGCAGGTGCGACGCACCTCCTTGGGAAGCTTGGCGCCGCCAGCACTGGCCTTGAACGTGAGCAGGACCAAAGCGCCACGAATATTTGCGGCCACGCGCTGGTAGCCCGAGTCCTCCGGCTTCGGCCCCTCGCGTGCTTCGCATACAACGATCGCCGGGTCGTCGGACTGCGCCGGCAACGCGCCCGGCCAAAGCACTGCTGCCATCACGATCGGTGCGAGACGCATTCGCATTACGGGCCTCAAAAATTCTGCCCCGCAGACCTTTACAAAAGACAGCACCCGTTCAACCCCACGGCTTGCTTCCGTTGGGCATCTCCAGGACGCAATCGTCGGCAAAGCAGGCCATGATGCGATCGAGGTCGTGCGCGTTGAACGCTGCACATAGCTCGACCAATGTTGACCGGATGTCCATCGTTAGGTCCCTCTGGACGAACACCGAAGGTTATAGCGCCGCAGGCGAGCGCGGAAGGACGGTTCGACTCCTCTGTGCGCATCCGCTAAGCGGTCGTGAGCCATCCCGCTATTCGCAAGGCCTTCCGTGGCGCGCGTCGAACCCCAATCGCTTCCACCCTACGGCAACGGCACGCTCGGCGCCGGCATCCGCTCGCGCATCGTCGAGAACATCAACGGCCTCGCGATGCATGTGCTGGCGGCAGGCGAGGCGGGTCGACCTTGCGTGCTGCTGCTGCACGGCTTTCCGGAGCTTGCCTATAGCTGGCGCAAGGTGATGCTGCCGCTCGCGGCCGCGGGTTATCACGTCATCGCGCCGGACCAGCGCGGTTACGGGCGCACGACCGGCTGGGACGACGGCTACGACGGCGACCTCGACGCATTCCGCATTCTCAATCTCGTGCGCGACACGCTCGGCCTCGTCGCGGCGCTCGGCCTCCGCTCCGTCGCAGCCGTGGTCGGGCATGACTTCGGCTCGCCGGTCGCGGCGAACAGCGCACTGATCCGGCCGGACGTTTTCCGTTCGCTCGCGCTGATGAGTTCGCCCTACGCCGGACCGCCTTCGCTTCCGGGCAGTTCGTCCTTCGTCGATCCGCGCAACAGCCCTTCGCGCGGGCTTGTGTTCGACGAGCTGGCGAAGCTCGATCGCCCGCGCAAGCACTACCAGCGCTATTACCAGACGCGCGGGGCGAACGACGACATGTGGCGCGCGCCGCAGGGCGTGCACGCTTTCCTGCGCGGCTATTACCACCACAAGAGCGCGGACTGGAAAACGAACAGGCCGCATCCGCTCGGTGGTTTCACGGCGGACGCGCTTGCCGGGATGCCGACGTACTACATCATGGATTTTGCCGACGACATGGCGGCGACGGTCGCGAAGGAAATGCCGTCGGCCGCCGAAATCGCAGCGTGCCGGTGGCTGAGCGAGGCGGAACTCGCGGTCTACGCGGGCGAGTTCGGCCGCAATCGGATTCCAGGGCGGGCTAAACTGGTACCGCTGCACGGATTTGCCGCGCCAGCATACCGAACTGCAGATCTTCTCCGGCCGCACCATCGACGTGCCGGCCACCTTCATCGCGGGCCGCAGCGATTGGGGCGTGTACCAGTTCCCCGGCGCGTTCGAGCGCATGCAGACCGACGCCGTATGCACGCAATGGCGTGGCGCGCACCTGATCGAGGGCGCGGGACACTGGGTTCAGCAGGAACAGCCCGAAGAGGTCGCGCGGCTCTTGCTGGACTTCCTGAAACAGACCGCCTGAGCGGAACCGCGCGTCGGCCTCACCCGTTGGGACATGGCAAGAAGGAACATGCCATGCCCAACGACAAAGAGATCGAAGCGAAGTTCTGGAAGGCGCTCAAGTCCGACATGACGCTGATGCTCGGACTGGACGGCGTGGAGGACGGGCACGCGCGCCCGATGACTGCGCAGATCGAAGGCGAGCACGGCCCCATCTGGTTCTTCACCTCGAAAGACAACGCGATCGTGAAGAAGGGCGCGAAAGGAAGCCGCGCGATCGCCACCTTCGCGTCGAAGGGGCACGACATTTTCGCCACGATTCATGGCGCGGTGAGCGTCGACAACGATCGCGCCACCATCGACCGGCTTTGGAACCGTTACGTCGCGGCTTGGTTCGAGGGCGGCAAGGACGATCCCAAGCTCGCGCTGCTGCGCCTCGACGCCGAGCGTGCCGAGATCTGGGTGGATGCCTCAAGCCTCGTCGCCGGCATCAAGCTGCTGTTCGGCGCCGACCCGAAGAAGGAATACCGCGACAAGGTAGCGGAGGTGAGCCTGCGCTAGCTCTAGGCGAGCAGGTCGCGATGCTCCGGGTGCTGCGCGATCACGTGACGCGCGAACGAGCAGAGCGGGCGCACTTTGAGGTTCTGCGCGCGGATTTGCGCGAGCATCTCCAGCACGAGCTTGGAGCCGATGCCGCGTTCGCGCAACGCCGCCGGCACCTCGGTGTGCGTGATCGCGATCACGCCGGCCGTGTTACGATACGTCGCAAATGCGATATGGCCGTCGACGTTGAGGTCGAAGCGGGCCGGACCGGTGTCCTGTGCGGCGAGCGGCGGCATGTGACCTAGCTGCGTTGCTGCGTCTGGAGTGCCTGTCCAAACGCCGCAAAGAGCTTGCGGTTCACCGGATTGTTCTGCGCCTCGTATTCGGCATGCCACTGGACGCCGAGCGCGAAGCCGGGCGCGTCCGCGACGCGGATCGCCTCGATGGTGCCGTCCTCCGCCACGCCCTCGACCACGATGCGCTTGCCCGGCACGTCGATGCCCTGGCCGTGCAGCGAATTCACGCGGATCGTCTCGCAGCCGAGGATTTTCGCGAACGCGCCGTCCGGCACCAGCGTGACGTCGTGGCGTTCCGCGAAGATGACCAGCGGATCGGGATGGACCTCGCCGTTCTCCAGCCGCGGCATGCGGTGGTTCATGCGGCCGGGCAGCTCGCGGATCTCCGGATGCAGCGAGCAGCCGTAGGCGACGCTCATCTCCTGGAAGCCGCGGCAGATGCCGAACACCGGCACGCTGCGCTCGACGCAGGCACGCACCAACGCGAGCGCAAGCGCATCGCGGTTTTCGTCGTAGGGCTCGTGCTTGGGATGCGGGTCAATCCCGAAATGGGTCGGATGCACATTAGCGCGCGCGCCGGTGAGCAGGATGCCGTCGACCGTGTCGAGCAGCGCGCCGATGTCGGTGACGCCCGGGATCGCGGCGAACATCAGCGGCAGCGCACCCGCGGCTTCCGCCACTGCGCGCAAATTGCGCTCGCCGACCGCCTGCACGGCGTAGCGGCCGCCGTCCACGGTGGCCGGGTTCGCGATGACGCCGACGATGGGTCTGGACCTTGCCAAGTCTCAACGCTCCTGAGTTCGACGATTGGTAGCACAGGCGGGGACGCGGCGCTTGCGCACCGGCGCAAGGGAGGCATTCGAAATTTGCGGAAAATCCACGCTTTCAGGGGGCGTTCCGCCGCATTCGTGCCTGGAGCGCCAGCGCGTTCTCAGTCGCGGCGCCGCGCGCCGTGTTGTCGAAGATGCACCAGGCTTTAGGTCCGGCGGCGCGCAATGCCTCGGAATAGCGCGTGAGCTGGTCCGGCTCGTAGCTCGACCAGTAGATGCGCGGTGCGCCGTGCAGGCGGAAATAGGCGAGCCCGAGCCAGCCGCCCGGCTCGGCTGCAGCGCGGCACGACCGCGGGATCAGCCGCGACCCGGGCGACGTGATGTTTGGTCAGCAACGCTTCGGCGCGGGGCGTGAACCAGCTCGCGTGGCGCGGCTCGAATGCCACGCCGCCGGTATAGCGTTTGCGCAACGCGGCGAAGAACGTGCTGGCGGTGCGCAGATCGAAGGCGAAGCTCGGCGGAAGCTGGATCAGCAGCACGCCGAGCTTGTCGCCGAGGCCGCGCGGCCTGTTCGAGGAAGGCATCGAGCGCGGCGTCCGCCTTCTTCAGCCGCAGTTCGTGCGTGATGGCGCGCGGCACTTTCACGGCGAACGAAAAACGCGCCGGCACGGACGCGGCCCAGCGCTCATACGTCGCGCGGCGGTGCGGCCGGTAGAACGACGAATTGATCTCGACCGCGTTGAGACGACGCGCGTAGCGCTCCAGATGGCTGCCGTCGCCGGGAAACAGCTGCCGCGTGCTCCTTGCGGATCGCCCAGCCGGCGGTGCCGATGCGCGGAAGGCGCTCAGCGCGCGCCGGTGCGGACATGGACGTTGATGTCGAGATCGATCTCCTGCACGCATGTCTGCGTGGTGCTGTGGCCGGGGCCGGTGTGCCAGCGTCCCTCGCGCGCCGCGACGTCACGCATTTCGCCGACGTTGAGGCACTTCCAGGCGCCACCGACGGGCAGGCCGGAGCCGCTGGTGCCGCCGAATTGCCAGGCGAGGAGCCGTTCCTCGCTGCCGGTGCGGCCGACGATGTGCGGGCAAAGCTCTCGGTAATGGCCTTGATACGTGCAGGCGATCTGCTGCTCGGCCTCGATCGCCTGCCGGACGATCTGGTAGCTGGCGCTCGGCATGGCGGTGTCCCCGATTGGCAGGCTAACGCGGCCGGACGGCGTTTCGGTTCGGCTAGAGCCGCGTCACGTGTGCCGAGACCGCGAGCCAGCGGCCGTTCTGCTTCGCCCAGCAATCGGTGTAGCACCCGCCGCCCGCGCTGCCGTCCGGCTTCGTGTAGGCCGTGCGCGCATGGATGATGGCGAAGTCGCCAATAATGCGAATGAGCACGTCCTCGGCCTTCAGGTTCTTGATCCCGACCGGCTTCGCGGTCTGCGTCAGGAACGCCGCGCGGTCGACCCGCGAACCGTCCGGATTGCTGCAACAGAAATCGGCGCTGAGGATTTCGTCGAAACGCCTCACATCCGAGTGCTGCACCGAATTGATGTAGTCGGTGTTGAGCGCGGCGAGGATGTCGTGGTCGGATTGCGGCGCGGCGCGCAGGGCGGACGCGGACATGATTGTTACCTCGTTGGGATGGTCAGGCGCAGGCCGGGCGCGGGCGCCGAGCGCGCCGCGTCGTAGCCGGGCGTGGTGGAGTAGGACGTGATCGGATCGCCCGTGATCGCGCCGGGCGTGATCGAGGAGCTTGGCGGCAGCACGATCGGCGGCAGCAGCGGCTGGACGAAACCCTTGAAATCGGCCGGCGGCGGATCGGATTTGGCTGACTGCGCGAGAGCGGGCGCGGCCCAAGTGAGCAGGGCGACGCCAAGCACAAGGGCTTTCGGAACACTCATGGCGTGCTCCTGTCCGGAGGAATCCGCGCTCAGGCTACGCGTCCCGCGCCGGACTGGCAACGCGCGCCGCTCCGCCCTCCCGCGCGAGCAATGCGGGCGCGATGTCCTCCATCCGCTCGAACACCCTGTCCGGCGCGTGCGCGCGCAAAGCCTCCGGCGCGGCGTAGCCCCAGGTGACGGCCGCGCAGGCGATGCCGGCGGCGCGGGCGGCCTCGATGTCGCGCACCTCGTCGCCGATCGCGATGGCTTGCGCAGCGTCGACGCCCGCGCGTTTCACCACACGGCGGAATTTCGCCGTCTTGCCGAACAGCGAGGCGCCGCAGTCGAAATCCGAGAACAGCGCGGCGCTGTCCCAAGCTGGCGGCGCGCGTTCGCTTCGTTGTCTGACGTGACGAGCGCGAGGCGTCACGCCGCCCGCATGCAGCGCGCGCAGCATCGCGTCCGCGCCGGGAAACAGCGCGATGTCGCCGACATGCGCGGCCTTGAGCCGCCGCATGTGGCGCGCGATCGCCGGCAGCTTCCACAGCGGCACGTTCTGGCGTTTCAGGATCTCGCGCGCGCCCGCGCGGCGCAGCGGCTCGATCTCCTCGTCCGCGATGCGGCGAAAGCCGAACCGGTCCGCCACGTCGTTCACGTTGCGCAGGAACCACGGGAAGCTGTCCGCCAGCGTGCCGTCGAGATCGAAGATGACGAGCGCGTAGGGCAAGGCTGTTTCCAGATGCGGCGGCGTCAGGCGCGACCGGGTCGGCGGCCGGCCGCGCCGCGCGCCTTCTTCTGCCCCTTCGGATACGCCGCGCGATAGCGCTCCAGCATCTTGGCGAAGTTCGTGTTGAGCACGGCCTCGATCTTCGGGTCGCGCTCCAGCCGCGCCATCAGCATGGCGGCGGCCTCGATGGTGGAGAGCCCGTCGCCGCGCGGCTCCTTGCGCAGCTTGCCGTAGCGCGACGGCCGCGCGCGCGCGAGCAGCACGCGGCGGCACTTGAGCATCCAGGCGTTGCGCCACCACATCGCCTTGGCCTGGCTCCACGTGCCGTCGAGCAGGATGACGCCCTCGATGCCGCGCAGCGCCGCGTCCTGGTCCTCCAGCGCCGCGCCCTGGCCGGTCGTCACCACGATGTCGCGGCCGGGCCCGAGCGCCTCGGCCTTGAGCGAACCGAGATAGAGGATCGCCCAGCCTTTCGGATCGGTCTCGCGGCCGACGATCTTCGAGAGCGACGGCCACGACAGGCCGATCTTGAAATGCGCATTCCTGAAATGCAGCGCCGCGAGCCGCGCCGAGCCGAGCGCGCGGTCCTGCTCCTGCGGATGCTGCAGGATCAGCAGTTCGACGCGGTTGTCGAACGGCGCGACCAGATCGCAGACGCAAAGCGCCGGGCGATTTCAGGCAATGCGGGCAGTCCGCCGGGGCGGGCGGGGGCGCGACGGTGTCGAGCGTATCGGAGGACATGGCCGCATATAGGCGGTGGGGAGCAGGCGGGCAATCGGCCGCCAAGTCTGGCATAGACGGCGGGGCGCGACTCTCTTGTCGCGACGCATCAAGGCCCGGAGACCGACATGGACAATCACAATCTGAGAGGCCCCAACATCAAGAAGCGGCCGAAGTGCAAGAACTGCGAGGGCAAGGGCCTGGTGAAGAAGGGCGACAGGGTGCTGAAGTGCCAGCGGTGCAAGGGCACGGGCGTGAGGTAAAACCGCACGATGCTCGGCACGTTCCTGACCGGGATCGACTGGTTCGGCACGGCGGTGTTCGCCGTCACCGGCGCGCTCGTCGCCTCGCGCAAGCGCATGGACATTTTCGGCTTCATGCTGCTCGGCTGCGTGACCGGCATGGGCGGCGGCACGCTGCGCGACGCGATGCTGGGCGCGCTGCCGGTGTTCTGGGTGCGCGAGCCGGTCTATCTCGCGATCTGCGTCGGCGTGTCGGCCGCGACCTTCTTCCTCGCGCACATCCCGGAGTCGCGCTACCGCGTGCTGCTCTGGCTCGACGCGGCCGGGCTCGCGCTGTTCTGCGTGGTCGGCGCGGATCGTGCGCTCGCGGCTAACGCGAGCGCCTTCATCGCGGTGGCGATGGGCGTGGTGAGCGCGACCTTCGGCGGCGTGATGCGCGATATTCTCGGCGGCGAAAGCCCGCTGATCCTGCGCAAGGAGATTTACGTCACCGCCGCGCTCGCGGGCGCGGCGGCGTTCGTCGGGCTCACGGCGCTCGGGTGCCCGGCCGCGATCGCGGCGGCTGCCGGATTTGCCGCGTGCTTCGTCATCCGCGCGCTCGCGCTGCACTACGGCTGGTCGCTGCCGGTCTATCGCGCGCGGGAAGGGCGGACCGTGGAGGAAGTGGAGCGACTGGGGAAGGATCGATAGCGCGCCGATCATGACAGGCAAAGCTCCGCCGGCCCGCTTGTCGTGGCGCGCGGGCTGCGCCTCATTCCTTTTTCCCTCACCGAAATGAGGGGAGCGGAGCGCCGCGAAGCGCACCGAAGTCATCCACGCTTGCGAGGCGTGGAGCGTGCCTTGGCGCTGGCACGCTCGCCTCGCGGCGCTCCACTGGCGGCATTTTTCGGCTCCGGTCCGCGCTTCCTGAGATACGGCATTCGCGCGCATCCCCATGCAGCGAGCTCCTCGCGCAGGGGCCGTAGTACCCCCAGGGCGGGTCCCGAAGCCGCCCGGGTGCCCGGCTGACGAGGCCGGACGCGCAGGCGCCGCGCAAGCCTTCGCCGGTTGCCCGGCGTTAGCCCCGGACGGCGCGGCCTGTTCTCCGGCCGCTCCGCCCGGCTTGCTCCGCCAATCCAGCGTCACCGGTTGACGCCCCTCGACGAGCAAGGCGGGATGAAGATAGTTGCGGTTTTGCAGGCGGGGATAACTTATTTTTCGCGATGATCGTTGGGTGGGTGAGCGCATCGCCTGACCCACCAATTTCCCGGCAGGATGTCAGGACCATGATGCGAAAGAGCGTGCCCGCGGCCGATCCCGACGCCTACGTCCGTGCGCTCACCGGCTGGCAGCGCGATTGCGTGGCGATGCTGCGCGCCGCTGTCGCCAAGGAGAAGGCGCTCGAAGAGCAGATCAAATGGGGACATCTGGTCTACGTCGCCAACGGCCCGGTGCTGCTGATCCGCGCCGAGGAGAGCCGCGTGCTGTTCGGCTTCTGGCGCGGGAAGCGGCTGCGCGAGATCGAGCCGCGGCTCAAGCCGGGCGGCAAATACGAGATGGCGACGCTGGAATTGCGCGAGGGCGACGCGATCAAGCCGACGGTAGCGGCAAGGCTGGCGCGGGAGGCTGTGGCGCTCAACAGGACGGTGGGCGATCCGACGAAAGTTGGGAAGACGAAGGTTGTGTGGAAGAAGGCCTAAGCGGTTTGACGTAGTCCAGTAAGTATCTTTTCGAGGTCGAAAACAAAGTTATCAACGTCCGCTTCGTGGTGTGCGTCAGATGCCCAATGTAATGAGAGTATATTTAAAAGATCTGTGTATGACATTCGGGAAAGTTTTCCTAACTCTATGTACCAGTCGTGATGATCCAGCGCCTTAATCCGAGTTAATTCAATATCCACTTCATCTACCGTCTTTCCAAGGCGAAGTGCGAAACCGCCCAAGTCATTCTCAGCTGCTTCACGCAGTAGCTCCTCTAGAGGACGCTCGCCAGGCAGAAAGACCGCAGGCCAATCGATCGCTCTGGAGGTCTGCGTGTCACCATCATAAGCCGCAACGATGGTAATCGCTCTTAATTTCTTCGCCAATAAAGAGCAGGCAAGATCGATATTTCCAAACCCACCTACGTCAATAATCTCTGACCTAGTTAGTGTAATAACATTATTACTCTTTAGAATCGACAAAAGGAATTCTCGCGCGAGCCTATCTTCGACTATGAGCAGCACGTCGACTTGCGGCTCAATGCCAACAGCCCTACGCATGTTATAAAACTGCTCATCCTTCGCAAGTTTTGCCGGACCAGAAACAGACCGGTAACAAAATTGAACTTGCTCTTTAGAAAGTCTAGCAAACATCTGTGGCGAATGAGTTGTCAATACCAAAGTAAGGCGCCTTCTGACACACAGGGCGGCAAGATAATCAAGTAAAGCACCCTGCGATACCGGTGCCAAAAACGTCTCGGGTTCTTCGAGCAAGATTAGGCTGTTCTCTTCTACGCGACGTAAAAGCCAGAATATTAGAAACACTGATATCTCACCCAAGCTCATCGTTCGACTATCGTAATTCGCCCCAGACTTAGCGACCGTAACGATAGGAAACGGGTCTTCATCGGCAAAATCGTCGATCTCATAGATAGCAACGCTGTCGTATCTTTTATTCAATACAAACGATATTATCGAGACTTCGTCTTCCTCTAGTTGAATTGGAGAATGAGGTTCGAGCACTTCCTGCAAATTAGTTATAGCACATACTCTGCGTTGCAAAGGTGTTGCCATTGATGAAGGGTCGATGTGCACGCAGGCAATTGTCTCCGGCACTCCCGCTGATGCTCTCGGCACCTCGTGATCAACAACAGTGTTGCCAATTTTAAAAGAGAGTTTGCCAGATAGTTCCTTGAGACGCTCCTTAATTTCGGGGGTTTGTTCCAAACTGCTCCATTTTAATGTAGCCCAAATTCCTCTCAGTAATGAAGACTTCCCGGTTCCGTTAACTCCGCAGATGGCTGTCATTGGCGAGCGAAATTCTATGGAGCCATCCTCGATGCCGGGAATGCCCTCAAATGAGAAAGATGCTAGTTGTACCGGCCGCGTGGGTTTATCGCGCAATGCTGACCAATATTTGTTTCGCTCTGCCAGCCTCATGGGAGAGTGCCCCATAACGTGGGGTCCACTAGGCCTTCGAGTGTGTCCACGGTAGGTTCGGTGCGTGACTGCAGTACCGCATGCACCGTTGACAGGCGTTCGGCTTTTGGCGGAGTGAGAAGATCATCGACGTCGATCCGAGAAAAATAAAAAAAAGAAAAGCCAGATGATTATGTCTCGGAGTAAAACAGAGCTAACGTCTGAGACGCGAGAGCTTGAGCGGTCTGTAAAGATTCGCAATAAGCTCCGCTCCGTCAAAGGCGATAGTTTCGTCATTTGACTGCTTTTAAAACCCGCAATTGGAGAGCCGGCTCTGCTCGTTGCTTTTAAATTTCCGAATGAAATTGAAATGTCGGTGGGGCGCTTTCTGCGAGCGCACAAAATAAGTTGAAAAGACCAACCAAGTAAAAAGAGTCGCTTTATTAAAACGAACTCTGACCGGAGCATTCTTCACAGCGAACGTAAGAAATTCGATGTTGATCGAGCAAGAGTGACATGGCGCTCGGAAAAAGGATCAGACGCACGGAATCTTTGTCCGAGATCTCGGCAGCACCCAATTTAACACCGAGTGAACGACGTTCGAGAGTGCATAAGAGCTTCGCTAGGACATCGTCGTAAGCCATCCGGCGATTGGAAAATCCAAACGTGTCTGACGTAGATCGCAATTCTATTATTTGCACTAAATCGCGAACTTGTTCGCGAACCGGCCGAAAAAATGCATTCCGCTTGCTCCTCGCCGCGGTGAGATGGGTCATTTGGTTAAGGCGAAAAAATAACTCTCCAGGTTCGCCGGCGAGTAGTCGACAAGGCGAAAGACGCTGAATTGTGAACTCATCGAAGGCGCGTTTAACGTCAGGTGGAAGCTGGCGGTAAGTAAGGCCGTCGAGGCGCTTTATCCGCTGATCGTACGGTTCGATCGACCCGTCAACGCGGAATACTTCGTCGACGAAATCACGAATGGCCACGAGCCGTTGTTGGCTGTCCGAGACTCCTGCCGTCCTTCTTCGTCAACGACAACGTCGAATTGGCGGGATGTGCCAGTCGCGCAAGACACTGTCGATCAACTCTTCTTTTCGGAAGTGGTCGAGACTTCGCCCCTTTGGAAGTTCGGTTGAAGATCGAGATCGCCAGAACTGATCCTGCCGACGATTGTTTGAATGTCAGGGTCAGACGGCAGTAGCTTCATTTAATCGGCCTGGTCTTTTCAGGGGCGAGTTAGTGTGCAGGACCAGATGATCGATGCTGAAAATAAATACAACCGTCGGCTACAGGAGAAAATACTACTCCGCCGCCTGCATCCTCTTCTTCCCTCCAGCCCCGCCTCGCCAGCACCGGCTTGAGAAACGCCCCGGTATAACTCCGCTTCTCCTTCACGACCTGCTCGGGCGTGCCGGCCGCGACGATCTCGCCGCCGCCGTCGCCGCCTTCGGGGCCGAGGTCGATGATCCAGTCGGCGGTCTTGATCACTTCGAGATTGTGCTCGATCACCACCACGGTGTTGCCGCCGGCGACCAGCTCGTGCAGCACCTCCAGCAGCTTCGCGACATCGTGGAAATGCAGCCCGGTGGTCGGCTCGTCGAGGATGTAGAGCGTGCGGCCGGTCGCGCGCTTGCACAGCTCCTTGGCGAGCTTCACGCGCTGCGCCTCGCCGCCTGACAGCGTGGTCGCCTGCTGGCCGACATGGATGTAGCCGAGGCCGACGCGCTGGAGCGTTTCGAGCACGTTGCGGATGCGCGGCACCGCCTTGAAGAAATCGGTCGCCTCGTCGACCGTCATGTCGAGCACGTCGGCGATCGACTTGCCCTTGAACACGACGTCGAGCGTCTCGCGGTTGTAGCGCTTGCCCTTGCAGACATCGCAGGTGACGTAGACGTCGGGCAGGAAGTGCATCTCGATCTTGATGACGCCGTCGCCCTCGCAGGCCTCGCAGCGCCCGCCCTTCACGTTGAACGAGAAGCGGCCGGGCTCGTAGCCGCGCGCCTTCGCCTCGGGGAGGCCGGCGAACCACTCGCGGATCGGCGTGAACGCGCCGGTGTAGGTCGCGGGGTTGGAGCGCGGCGTGCGGCCGATCGGCGACTGGTCGATGTCGATCACCTTGTCGAGGTGTTCGAGCCCTTCGAGCCGGTCGTGCGGGGCAGGGCCCTCGCTCGCGCCGTTAAGGCGGCGCGCGACCGCCTTGTAGAGCGTGTCGACCAGCAGCGTGGACTTGCCGCCGCCCGAGACGCCGGTGACGGCGGTGAACAGGCCGAGCGGGACTTCGGCGGTGATGTTTTTCAGGTTGTTGCCGCGCGCGTTGATGACCTTCAGCGTGCGGCGCGGGTTGATCGGGCGGCGCTCCGGCGTCTCGATGATCATCTCGCCGGTGAGGTATTTCCCGGTGAGCGAGTCCGGGTGGTTCATGATGTCGTCGGGCGTGCCCTGCGCGATGATGTGGCCGCCGTGGATGCCGGCGCCGGGGCCGATGTCGAGCACATGGTCGGCGATGCGGATCGCGTCCTCGTCATGCTCCACCACGATCACGGTGTTGCCGAGGTCGCGCAGGCGCTTCAGCGTTTCGAGGAGCCGCGCGTTGTCGCGCTGGTGCAGGCCGATGCTGCGGCTCGTCGAGCACGTAGAGCACGCCGGTGAGGCCCGAGCCGATCTGCGAGGCGAGGCGAATGCGCTGGCTCTCGCCGCCCGAGAGCGTGCCGGAGGCGCGCGCGAGCGTGAGGTATTCCAGCCCCACGTCGACGAGGAACCTGAGCCGGTCGCGGATTTCCTTCAGCACGCGCGCGGCGATCTCGCTCTGCTGCTTGTTGAGCTGCGGCGGCAGCGCCTCGATCCATTCGCCCGCGCGCTTGATCGACAGTTCGGCGACTTCGCTGATGTGCTGTCCGCCGACCTTGACGCACAGCGCCTCGGGCTTGAGCCGGTAGCCCTTGCAGGCGTCGCACGGCACGTCGTGGAAATACTTCGCGATCTCCTCGCGCGCCCAGTCGCTCTCGGTTTCGCGCCAGCGGCGTTCGAGGTTGGTGACGACGCCCTCGAACGGCTTTTTGGTCTCGTATTTGCGCATGCCGTCGTCGTAGGCGAAGCGGATCTCGTCATCGCCCGAGCCATTGAGGATCGCGGTCTGCGCCTTCTTCGGAAGGTCCTTCCATTTGGTGTCGAGCGTGAACTTGTAGAACTTGCCGAGCGCGCTCAGCGTCTGGGTGTAATAGGGGCTCGATGATTTCGCCCACGGCAGGATCGCGCCGCTCTTGAGCGTGCGGTCCCGATCGACCACCAGCTCGGGATCGATGTGCTGCTCGACGCCGAGCCCGCCGCATTTCGGGCAGGCGCCGAACGGGTTGTTGAAGGAAAAGAGCCGCGGCTCGATCTCCGGAATGGTGAAGCCCGAGACCGGGCAGGCGAATTTCTCCGAGAAGATCAGCCGCTCGGCGGTCTCGTTGCGGCCCTTGTTCGCCTTCGCGCCTGCCACGGCCGCGCCGTCGGCCATCTCGGCGATGGCGAGTCCGTCCGCGAGCTTGAGCGCCTGTTCGAGCGAGTCCGCGAGCCGCGTGCCGATGTCGGCGCGCACCACGATGCGGTCGACCACCACGTCGATGTCGTGGGTGAATTTCTTGTCGAGCGCCGGCACCTCGCCGATCTCGTAGAACTTCCCGTCGACCTTGACGCGCTGGTAGCCCTTCTTGAGGAACTCGGCCAATTCCTTGCGGTACTCGCCCTTGCGGCCGCGCACCACGGGCGCGAGCAGATAGAGCCGCGTGCCCTCGGGCAGCGCGAGGACGCGGTCGACCATCTGGCTGACGGTCTGGCTCTCGATCGGCAGGCCGGTCGCGGGCGAGTAGGGCACGCCGACGCGCGCCCAGAGGAGCCGCATGTAGTCGTAGATCTCGGTGACGGTGCCGACCGTCGAGCGCGGGTTGCGCGAGGTGGTCTTCTGCTCGATCGAAATGGCGGGCGAGAGGCCGTCGATCTGGTCGACGTCCGGCTTCTGCATCATCTCGAGGAACTGGCGCGCGTAGGCCGAAAGGCTCTCGACGTAGCGGCGCTGGCCCTCGGCATAGATCGTGTCGAAAGCGAGCGAGGATTTGCCCGAGCCGGACAGGCCGGTGAACACCACCAGCTGGTCGCGCGGGATCTCCACGTCGACGTTCTTGAGATTGTGCTCGCGCGCCCCGCGGATCGTGATGCTGCGGCCGCCGTCGAGGTTGCGGCGCGGGCAACTCTTGTCGAAAAGGTCGTTCATGAGTCCCGGAACATAATGAGAACAAGACGGTTTGGCCACCCCAGCCATGACACGGCATGGGGCTGGTCGGGCGACACGCATTGTGGATAACAGTTCCGGCGCCAATTCAGGCGCCGGCTCAAGCCAAGAGATTTGGGATGAAACGCCTCGAAAACAAGATCGCAATCGTCGTCGGAGCCGGGCAGGGGCCGGGAACCGGCATGGGCAACGGGCGGGCGACCGTCATCCGCTTCGTGCAGGAAGGCGCGAAGGTCTTCTGCGTCGACAAGGACCTGAAGTCGGCCGAAGAGACCGTGCAGATGGCCAAGAAGGAGGCCAAGGACGGTGGCGATGCGGCGAGCTTCGAGGCGGACGTGACGCGCGAGGCCTCGATGAAGGCGATGATCGATGCCTGCAAGGCCAAATGGGGCCGCATCGACATCCTGCATTACAATGTCGGCTTCTCGATCGCGGGCGGCGACGCGCCGCCGACCGAGATCACCGAGGAAGCGTTCGACCGCATCATGACGGTGAACCTGCGCGGCATGGTGATGGCGGTGAAGCACGTGCTGCCGGTCATGCGCGCGCAGCAGTCGGGCGTGATCCTCGGCATCTCGTCGCTCGCCGCGTGGGAGAAGTATCCGTACGTGACCTACAAGATCTCAAAGTCCGCGATGATCGCCTACCAGCAGCAGATCGCGATCCAGAATGCCGAATACGGCATCCGCTCGAACGTCATCCTGCCGGGCCTGATGGACACGCCGATGGCGGTCGACACGCGCGCGCGCCACGCCAACAAGCCGCGCGCCGAGATCGCCGCAATGCGCGATGCGCGCGTGCCGCTGCGCAAGAAGATGGGCACCGCCTGGGACGTGGCGAACGCCGCGCTGTTCCTCGCCTCGGACGAGGCGAACTTCATCACCGGCGTGCAATTGCCGGTGGATGGCGGTTCGCTGGTGAATATCGGGCATTAGCGGAAATGCGGAGGCTCCCATGAATCGGCACAGCGTCATCACGGCAGCGATCATCGCGGCGACCCTGTCTCCCGGGATCGCACTCGGGCAGGCGTACCCAACGCGGCCGGTCACGATGGTGGTGCCTTATGCGGCGGGCGGGGCGTTCGACGTCGTGGGCCGCATCATCGCGGTGCGCATGGCGGAGCTTCTCGGCCAGCCGGTCATCGTTGAGAACGTCACCGGCGCGGCCGGCATCATCGGGGTGAACCGCGTCATTTCGGCCAAACCCGACGGCTACACGCTGCTGCTCGGTACGGTCGGCACGCACGCCTACAATCAGACGATCTACAAGAAGCGGCGCTACGATGCGATCGCCGACTTTACTCCGGTCGCGCTGTTCTCCGAGCAGCAGATGGTGCTGGAGGTACGCAAGGACCTCGCAGCCAACAGCCTCACGGAATTCGTCGCACTGCTGAAAGCAAACGGCGCGAAGATGCAATTCGGCTCGGCCGGTGCGGGCTCCACCACGCATCTTGCTTGCGCGCTCATCAACGCCAGGGCCGGTGTCAACGTCACGCACGTTCCCTATCGCGGCGCGGGGCCGGCGGCGAACGACCTGATCGGTGGACAGATCGACTATCTGTGCGGCAATCTCGGCACGGCGACCGGGCGGATCGCCGGCAAGCAGGTGAAGGCGCTGGCGCTGCTCTCGAAGGACCGTTCGCCGTTGATGCCGGACCTCGCGACCGCGCATGAGCAAGGGATGACGGACTTCGATGTCACCACCTGGACGGCGTTGTTCCTGCCGAAGGGCGCGCCGAAGGCCATCGTCGACAAGCTCAATGAGGCTGTGCACGGCACGATGGACACCCCGGCGATCAAGAGCCGCATGCTGGAGATCGGCGTGACTGGAATCGCGCCCGAACGCCGAAGCCCCGAATATTTGGCCAAACACGTCGCCGAGGAGATCGCGCGCTGGGAAGGGCCGATCAAGCCGGTGGCTTGCAGGTGGACTAGCCGCCCAGGGTGGGTTGCGGCAGGTTCGTCGACCTGCTAGAACAAAAAGAGAACGACGCATCCGGTGGGCCGCGCACCCATATTGGCGTGGACAAGTGAATTCGCCGGGCGCGGCTGCGGCCGCGAGGGCGTAAAGGTGCTCAGGACGTTTGGTGGAGGTTTCGATGGCAGGTTCGGTCAACAAGGTCATTCTGGTCGGCAATCTGGGCAAGGACCCGGAGGTGCGGCGCATGCAGGATGGCCGCCCGGTCGTGAACCTTTCGGTTGCGACCTCGGAAAGCTGGCGCGACAAGGCGACCGGCGAGCGCAAGGAAAAGACCGAGTGGCACCGCGTCGTGATCTTCAGCGAAGGTCTCGCCAAGGTCGCCGAGCAGTACCTGAAGAAGGGCTCGAAGGTTTATCTCGAAGGCGCGCTGCAGACGCGCAAGTGGACCGACAAGGACGGCGTCGAGAAGTACTCGACCGAAATCGTGCTGCAGGGATTCAATTCGACGCTGACCATGCTCGACCGCGCGGGCGGCGGCGGTGAGCGCAGGCGACTTCGGCGGCGGCGGCGACAGCAGCGATTTCGGCGCGAGCCGTCCGGCTGCGCGACAGCCCGCGATGGCGGGCGGCGGTGGCGGGAAGCGCGGCGACCTGGACGACGAGATCCCGTTCTAGCCAGCAGCGCGCTAGCAGCGTTGCGCGATGGCCTCGTTCGACCTCGCGCTCAAATTTGTCCACGTTCTCGGCGTCGCGGTGCTGTTCGGCACCGGCCTTGGCATCGCGTTCTTCATGTGGATGGCGCATCGCAGCGGCGATGTGGCCGCGATCGCGCATACCGCACGCACCGTGGTGATCGCCGATGCCGTCTTCACCGCGACGGCGGTCCTGGTGCAGCCGCTCACCGGCGCTCTGCTGGTCATGCTGCACGGTTATCCGTGGAGCCAGATGTGGATCGTGCTCTCGCTTGGGCTCTATGTCGTGGCCGGACTTTGCTGGCTGCCGGTCGTGTGGGTTCAGATAAGGCTGCGCAAGATTTCGGCAGAAACTGCGCGGCGTGGTGATCCGCTACCGGCGTCGTATCACCGGTTGTTCCGCATCTGGTTCGTGCTCGGCTGGCCCGCCTTCCTCGCGGTACTGGCGATCCTCTGGCTGATGATCGCGAAGCCACAGTGGTGACATCGCGCATCGCCATGTTAGATCGGATACCAACATAGCGGGGAGAGCGTCCATGAAATGGGTTCGCGCGGTTGCGTTGTCGATCCTTGTCGCACTGCCGTTCACGGCCTCCGCGCAGGACCTCATCGTCGAGAAGAAGACGTTCGAGATGCCGTCGTACACGACGGATGCGGGCGCCACGATCAAGAACGTCAAGATCGGCTGGCAGGCGGCGGGCACGCTCAACGCGGACCGCTCGAACGCAATCCTGATCACGCATTTCTTCTCCGGGACGAGCCACGCGTTCGGAAAATACGCGGCGACCGATCGGGCCGCGGGCTATTGGGATTCGCTGATCGGACCCGGCAAGCTGATCGATACCAACAAGTATTACGTCATCTCCTCCGACACGCTGGTGAACCTGAACGTCAAGCAGGCCGGCGTCGTCACCACCGGCCCGGCGAGCATCAATCCGGATACCGGCAAGCCCTACGGCATGACGTTCCCCGTCGTGTCGATCAAGGACATGGTCAACGTGCAGAAGGCGCTGGTCGAGAGCCTCGGCATCCGCAAGCTCAAGACCGTGATGGGCGCCTCGATGGGCGCGCTGCAGGTCTATGAATGGGCCGCGAACTATCCCGACATGGTGGAGCGCATCATCCCGATCATCGGTTCGGCCGGCGGCGACGCGTTCCTGATCGCCTGGCTCGACATCTGGGGTCAGCCGATCAAGCTCGATCCGAAATGGAAGGGCGGCGACTATTACGACAGCGAGCCGCCGACGGCGGACTCGTCGCCGCGCTGAAAGTGATCTCACTGCACGCCAACCATTACGACTGGGCGACCAAGACGTTCGGTCTCGCGCCGGCCGAGGAGGGCAAGGACCCCGCCAAGGCATTCGGCAACAGATTCAAGATCGAGGCAGTGCTCGAGGCGGGATCGGTCGCGCGCGCTGCGGTGTCGGATGCGAACAGTCTCCTCTATCTCGCCAAGGCGAACCAGATCTTCGCCGCCGACCCGGCCAAGATGAAAGTGCCGGCGCTGGTGATTTACGCGCCGACCGACCTGATCTTCTACGCGCCGAACGTCGAGGAGACGGCGAAGAAGATCGCGGCGAACGGCGTGAAGGTCGAGACCGCAACGCTCACCGGCCCGAACGGGCATCTGCTCGGCGTCGTCGCGGTCAACCAGGCGGCCGACAAGATCAAGGCATTCCTCGGCAACTAGCCGAGGAGCGCCTTCACGCCATCCACGACGAACTGCACCGCCATCGCGGCCAGCAGCACGCCCAGCAGGCGCGACAGCACCGTGTTGCCGGTGGTGCCGAGCAGCCGCTCGATGCGGCTCGCGCCGAGGAACACGACGAGGCACGCCGCCATCACGACGGCGATGATCGCGACCAGCGCGACAAGCCGCATCGGGTCGCCGCCCGCGCGGCCCGCGAGCAGCACGGTCGCGGTGATCGCGCCGGGCCCGGCCATCAGCGGAATGGCGAGCGGAAACGCCGCGATGTTGCGCACGTGCTCCTCGATGGCCTTGTCGGCGGCTTCGGACTGACGCGCGATGCGCACGCCGAACACCATTTCGGACGCGATCGAGAACAGCAGCAGCCCGCCCGCGATGCGGAACGCGGGGAGCGAGATCGACATCATGCGCAGCAGCCAGTCGCCGATCAGTGACGAGCCGGTCAGGATCGCGAACGCAATGAGGCAGGCCCGCAGCGCGACGCGCCGCCGCGCGGGGCGGGGCAATCCGGCGGTGACGCCGAGGAAGGCCGGCGTCAGCCCGATCGGGTCCACCACGACGAACAAGGTGACCAGCGCGGAACCAGAAAATCGATCGGCAGGGAGGTCATTTTCCCGGTTCCAGACAGGGCGCGACGCTAGCATGACGGGGCGGTCGCGGCGATCTTGCGCGAGGGCCGCAAAGCTCCGCCCGCGCGGGCCTGCAAGCCATTGAAAGATTGACGGAAATTAACCCGAAAAAGCGATCATTTGGGGTGGTTGCGAGGGCGCAAATCACCTATATGAATTGCACAAGAATCGCGTCCCGGAATTCCCTTGGCAGACATCGAAAACGACAAGCCCGGCGAACCCACGCCGCCATCCGATATCCGTCCGGTGTCCATCACCGACGAGATGAAGCGCTCGTACCTCGATTACGCGATGAGCGTGATCGTGGCGCGTGCGCTCCCGGACGCGCGCGACGGCCTCAAGCCGGTGCACCGGCGCATCCTCTATTCGATGCACGAGCAGGGGCACACGGCCGACAAGAAGCACGTGAAGTCGGCGCGCATCGTCGGCGACGTGATCGGCAAGTATCACCCGCACGGCGACCAGTCGATCTACGACGCACTCGTGCGCATGGCGCAAGATTTCTCGATGCGCGTGCCGCTGATCGACGGCCAGGGCAATTTCGGTTCGATCGACGACGATCCGCCCGCCGCGATGCGGTACACCGAAAGCAAGATGACCAAGGCGGCGGAAGCGCTGCTCGAGGACCTCGACGAGGACACGGTCGACTTCCAGCCGAACTACGACGGCACCGAGAAAGAGCCGCTCGTCCTTCCGGCGCGCTTCCCGAACCTGCTGGTCAACGGCGCGGGCGGCATCGCGGTCGGCATGGCGACCAACATCCCGCCGCACAATCTCGGCGAGGTGGTCGATGCCTGCGTGGCGCTGATCGAAGATCCGACGCTGTCGATCGACGACCTGATCAGCATCATGCCGGGGCCGGACTTCCCGACCGGCGGCATCATCCTCGGCCGTCAGGGCATCCGCTCCGCCTACCACCTCGGGCGCGGCTCGATCATCATGCGCGGCAAGGTCGCGGTCGAGACGCTGCGCGGCGACCGCGAGGCGATCATCGTCACCGAGATTCCGTATCAGGTGAACAAGGCCACGATGGTCGAGCGCATCGCGGAGCTTTGGCGCGAGAAGAAGATCGAGGGCATCTCGGCGCTGCGCGATGAGTCCGACCGCGACGGCCTGCGCGTCGTCATCGAGATCAAGCGCGACGCGATGGTCGATATCGTGCTGAACCAGCTCTACAAATTCACCGCGCTGCAATCCTCCTTCGGCGCCAACGTCGTGGCGCTCGACTCGGGCCGTCCGCAGGTGATGAACCTGAAGGACCTGCTGACCACGTTCGTGGCGTTCCGCGAGCAGGTTGTCTCCCGCCGCACCAAGTTCCGCCTCACCAAGGCGCGCGACCGCACCCACGTGCTGGTCGGGCTCGCGATCGCGGTCGCCAACATCGACGAGGTGATCCGCACGATCCGCGCCTCGCAGGACGCGAACGAAGCGCGCGAAGCGCTGATGGGCCGCGACTGGCCGGCCGCGGACGTCGCCGCGCTGATCGAGCTGATCGACGATCCGCGCCACAAGGTCTCGACGGAAGGCACCTACCGGCTCTCCGACGTGCAGGCGCGCGCGATCCTCGACCTGCGCCTCCAGCGCCTCACGGCGCTCGGCCGCGACGAAATCAAGGAAGAGCTCGACAAGCTCGCCGCCGAGATCGCCGACTATCTCGATATCCTGCGT
The DNA here is from genome assembly GCA_963828625.1 of uncultured Alphaproteobacteria bacterium. Classification (GTDB taxonomy): domain Bacteria; phylum Pseudomonadota; class Alphaproteobacteria; order Rhizobiales; family Xanthobacteraceae; genus PALSA-894. The sequence goes on from CAWHEX010000003.1 coordinate 248,188, forward strand.
TCGCGCGCGCGCATCCAGACGATCGTCAAGGACGAACTCGCGCAGGTGAAGAAGGACTTCGCCACGCCGCGCCGTACCCAGATCGTCGAGCAGACCGACGAGGTCGAGGATGAGGACCTGATCCAGCGCGAGGATATGGTCGTCACCGTCTCGCACGCGGGTTACGTGAAGCGCGTGCCGCTCTCGACCTACCGCGCGCAACGGCGCGGCGGAAAGGGGCGCTCGGGGATGCAGACGCGCGACGAGGATTTCGTCACGCGGCTGTTCGTCGCCAACACCCATACGCCGGTGCTGTTCTTCTCCTCGGCGGGCCGCGTCTACAAGCAGAAGGTCTGGCGGCTGCCGCTGGCCGCCCCGCAGGCGCGCGGCAAGGCGCTGATCAACATCCTGCCGCTCGAGCAGGGCGAGACGATCAACACCATCATGCCGCTGCCCGAGGACGAGGCGAGCTGGGACAAGCTCGACGTGATGTTCGCGACCACGCGCGGCACGGTCCGGCGCAACAAACTGTCCGATTTTTCCGACGTGCGTCGCTCCGGCATCATCGCGATGAAGCTGGACGAGGGCGACGGCATCGTCGGCGTGCAGATCTGCACCGAGAACGACGACGTGCTGCTGACGACCGCGGGCGGGCGCTGCATCCGCTTCCCGGTTTCCGATAACCGCGACGGCGTCGAGCACGGCGTGCGCGTGTTCGCCGGGCGCTCGTCGATGGGCGTGCGCGGCATTTCGCTCGATGCGGGCGACAGGATCATCTCGATGTCGATCCTGCGCCATGTCGAGGCGACGGCGGACGAGCGCGCCGCGTACCTCAAGCGCGCCAATGCGGTGCGGCGCGGCACCGAGGAAGATCAGGTCGAGGCCGAAGAGGAAGCGGACGCCGAGGAGGCGACCGGCGCGATCGAACTCGGCGAGCAGCGCTATGTCGAGATGTCGGCCGTCGAGCAGTTCGTGCTGACCGTGTCCGAGAAGGGCATGGGCAAGCGCTCGTCGTCCTACGAGTACCGGATCACCAATCGCGGCGGCAAAGGCATCGTCGCGATGGGCATACTCGAAGGCAAGAAGGGCGCGAAGAAAATCCGCGACAAGACCGGCAAACTGGTTGCCTCGTTCCCGATCGAGGAGACCGACCAGATCATGCTGGTGACGAACGCCGGCCAATTGATCCGCACGGGCGTCGACGGCATCCGTATCGTCGGCCGCTCGTCGCAAGGCGTGATCGTGTTCGACACGGCGGACGACGAGCGCGTGGTGTCGGTCGAGCGGCTCTCCGAGGAAGAATAGTCGCTCCGCGGCCTCCGGCCTTGAATCACGAAAATATTTGCGGATAGGTGGCGGCTCAGCAAGCGAGCACGCCCATGTCCGTCGAACTCTATCTCGTCTTCGTCCTCGCGACCGCGCTGCTGATCGCGACGCCGGGGCCGAACGTCGCACTCATCGTCGGCACCAGCCTGACGCACGGCGCGCGCACCGGCCTCATCGCGATGGCCGGCGTCAATATCGGTGTGATGATCCAGCTTGCCGTCGTGGCGGCGGGGCTCTCGTGGATCGTCGACCTGTTCGCCAAGAACTTCGACGTGATCCGCTTCGTGGGCGCGGCGTACCTGCTGTTTCTCGGCATTCAGACCCTCTGGAAGGCGCGCAAGCCGCAGGCGCCCGCGCCGCTGTCGCCGGAACGTGCTTTCGCGCGCGGCTTCGCAGTTGCGTTCGCCAATCCGAAGACACTGATTTTCCAGGCGGCATTCCTGCCGCAGTTCCTGACCGACGGGGAGGGGAGGCAGGCGCAGCTCTGGCTGCTCGCATCGACCTTCTGGATCATCACGGTGATCGGCGACGCGATCTGGGTGCTCGGCGCGGCGCGGCTGCGCACGATGGTGAGCGGCCGCGCGCAACTGATCGCGGATCGCGTCTCGGGCGGTATCCTGATCGCGGGCGCCTGCGTGTTGCTCGCGGCGAGCCGGCGATAGCCGTGAATCAGGCGCGTTTGAGCTGATTCGGGCCTGCACTCCCGAAGCGCGCTGCGACATTCCGACAGGCTTGATTAACGTTGTCCTCGCCGGGGCCCTAGCTCGCGCCGCAAATAAATCCTATGATTGCGTGGGGTGGATGTAACTAACGACACATCCAAGGGAGCGATAGATGAAGACGTTTGCAGCATTTGTGGAGCGGCGCTCGCGATTGGTTTGAGTGCCACGGCGAGTCACGCTCAGGCGACCCGCACTGGGTTTCGGGCGTGGGCGACGATCTCAATCCGTGCAGCCGCACGCGCCCTGCAAGACCTTCGCGGGCGCCATCTCAAGACTGCGCCGGCCGGTGAGATCAATTGCCTCGATCCCGGTGCATTCGGCGCGGTCACGATCACCAAGGCGATGACGATCATTTGCGACTACACCGAAGCCGGTGTGCTGGCGACCTTGGGGAGCAACGGCATCATAATCAACGCCGGCGCAAGCGATGTCGTGATTCTCAGCGGCCTCGACATCAACGGCGCCGGAACGGGCCTCAACGGGATCCGCTTTCTTGCGGGCGCCGCGCTGCACGTGGTGAAGAGCAAGATCACCCGTTTCGCCAACGCCAGCGGCAACGGCATCTCGTTTGCTCCGTCCGGCACGTCCGAACTCTACGTGAGTGACAGCTTCATCGCCGCCAACGGCGGCAGCTCGACCACGGGCGGCATCAACGTTGCGCCGACAGGCACCGGCGCCGCGCGGGTAACCCTCACCCGGAACCAGATCGAAAACAACACCGTCGGCGTCAGGTTCAGCGGTACGGCAAGCACCGGGGGCATGCGCGCGCTCCTGAGGGACAATGTCATCTCCGGCAACACCAACAACGGCGTCATCTCGACGGCGTCGACCGCGGCGACTTTCGTCTCGCTTGAAAACAACAGCGTCTTTGCCAACAACGTCGGCATCCAGTCGGACGGCGCCAACTCGTTCATGCAGATCAGCGGAAATACCGTCACGCTCAATCTGAGCACCGGAATGTCCGCGACCGCCGGCGGAACGCTGCAGTCCTACGTGAACAACTTCATCAACTTCAACTCGGGTGGCGACGGCGCCACCGCGGGTGCGAACCTCACGCTGAAGTAAGAATACCCGTCTCTTTGGCGAAGCGACTATTGGAGGCCGCCCCGCAGGAGGGGCGGCCTTTGTACTTGTGCGGGTATCCACGAAAGGCCCGGATGGTCGGACCCGGCGATGGCGCCTATTCGATCTTCGCGATCCCGGCCTTGGTGATGATGTCGCGGTATTTCGCGATCTCGTTGGCGAGGAACACCTTCGACTCTTCGAGGCCGAGGCCGAACGGCACCGCGCCGACCTTCTCGTAGTTGCCACGCACGTCGGGATCGTTCAGCGCGGCGTTCAGCTCCTTGTTGAGCCGTTCGAGAATGTCCTTCGGCACGCCCGCGGGTGCGGCGAGGCCGAACCAGCCGTCAACCTTGTATTCGGGGAGTTTGACCTCGGTGGTGGTCGGCGTGTCTGGCAGGGTCGCGAGCCGTTTGTCGCCCGCGACCGCCAGCGCCTTCGCGCCATTGGCCTGAAGGGGACCCGCAACATTCGGATACCAGGCGAAGCCGAGCGGCACCGCGCCGGCGATCATGTCCGGGCCGAATTGCGCGATGTTGCGATAGGGCACATGCGTGAGCTTCACGCCGGTTACCTGCGCGAAGTATTCGCCGGCGAGGTGCTGCGAGGAGCCGATGCCGACCGAGCCGTAGTTCAGCGCACCGGGCTCTTTTTTTGCGCGGTCGATCAGCTCCTGCACCGAGTTGATGCCGAGCTTGGTGCTCGCGGTGACGACCACCGTGAAGCTCACGAAGGGCGAGATCATCGTGAAGTCTTTTTGCGGGTCGTAGCCGAGCTCCCGGTAGAGCGTGAGGTTCGCCGCAAACGGGCCGGAGCCTGCGCCCACCAGCGTGTAACCGTCCGGGGCGGCTTTCGCCGTCTGCGCGGTGCCGGAATTGCCGCCCGCGCCGGGTTTGTTCTCGATGATGATCGGCTGGCCGAGGTTGCTCGCCATCTTGGCGAACACGATGCGCGCCGCGACATCGCTGCCGCTGCCGCCCGCGAAGGGCATCACGACGGTGATCGGCCGGGTCGGGTAGGTCTGTGCGCTGGCTGCGCCTGCCATGCAGTGCGAAGGCGGCGAAAGCCGCGAGCGGCGATCTTGTCCTTGGCGTCATCTCTCCATCCCTTGTTGTTCCGCGTCTGTTGTGCGGATGTTGCTGGAATTCGTCAGGCGCTTTTGCGCAATTCGACCTCGGCGTCGTAGCCGTAGAGCCGCTCCTGCTCCGGCGGGAACGTCGCGGTCTCCGGCGTGCGGTTGGCGCGCATCTTTTCGTTGCGTGCCTTGATCGTTGCGGCGTCGTTCGCCTGGTAGGACTGCTCCTCGCGGCGCGCGAGGCCCTGCATCCACGCGGTGCGCGGCTGGCGCATCTTGACGAAGCGCGCCAGCGCGTCGAGCGGCTTGGCTTGGCCTTCCGCGATGCAGCCCGCGAGCACGTAGGCGTCCTCGATGCTTTGCGCGCCGCCCTGCGCGTAGAACGGCATCATCGGGTGCGCGGCATCGCCGATCAGCACGATGCGGCCGACCTGCCAGTCGGGCAGGGGCTCGCGGTCGTACAGCGCCTGACGGAGCACGTTCGGCGTCGCGCCGATGATGGTGCGGATGGTCGCATTCCAGCCATCGTATTCGGCGAGCGCATCCTCGACCTTGCCTTCGGCGAGCCATGACTCGCGCGCGGGCTCGGAGGAGCGGCTGATGCCGATCCAGTTGAAGGTTTTTCCCGCCGACACGTAGTACTGCACGATGCTGCGGTTCGGGCCCATCCAGACGCCGACCACGCTGCCGAGATCGAGATGCGCGACGCGCTCGGCCGGCACGAGGCCGCGCCACGCGACGTTGCCGGTGTAGCGCGGCAGTTCCTTGCCGAAGAGCTGGCCGCGAATGGTCGAGTGGATGCCGTCGGCGCGCGATCAGGATGTCGCCATGCGCGGTCTCGCCGTTCTGGAGCGTCAGCGTCACGCCGCTGGCGTCCTGATCGACGCGCTCGACGCGCGAGCCCAACGTGATGCCAGTTCTGTCGGTAAGGCCGCTGAGCAGCACGTCGAGCAATTCGGCGCGATGCGCCGCGTAGTAGGGCGAGCCGAAATGCGCTTCGGCTTTCTGCCCGAGCGGCGTGTAGTAGAGGCGCTCGCCGGTGTCCCAGCCGCGATAGTCGCGGCCTTCGGGATAGGTCGCGACTTTCCTCAGCGCTTCGCCGAGGCCGAGCTTGAGCAGGATGCGCGCGGCGTTGGAGGACACCTGAATGCCGGCGCCCACCTGGCCGAACGCCGCGGCCTGCTCGTAGAGCTGCACATCGATGCCGCGCTGGCGCAGCGCCAGCACCGTGGTGATGCCGCCGATGCCGCCGCCGACAACGAGAACCTTCAGACCGGCCATGCCTCTCCGTCTTGCGGGAACGTATCGCGCTATTGTGCTGCGTTTCGCCGTTCGGGCAAGGCTGCGCGGTCGCGGCGCTATTTCGCGCCTGCCGCTTCGAGAATTTTCACCATCTCGGCATAGCCGCGCTGCTTCGCATGCCCGAGCGGCGTGACGCCTTGGCGATCCGCGATGTTCAGGTTCGCGCCGGCCTTCACGATCGCTTCGAGCGTGTCGGTGTGGTTCCTGCCGCCGTTGCCGAGCACGATCAATTCCATCAGCGCGGTCCAGCCGAGATTGTTGACATGATCGAGCGGCGCGCCGGCCGCGATCAGCACGCGCACCACTTCGGCGTGGCCGAGATGCGCGGCCGCGATCAGCGCGGTGCCGTTGTAGGGGCTGGTGATGTTCTTCGGGTCGCAGCCGCCCGCGAGCGCGAGCTTGAGCATCGGCACGTCGTTGTTCACCGCCGCGATGGTGACGATGTCGTATTTCTGCGCATCGAGCGCGTTCGGGTTGGCGCGGCCTTTGAGCAACGCCTGCGCGGCCGCCTGATGCCCGAAATGCGCCGCGACATGCAGCGGCGTGCGGCTGTGCGCATCCTGCGCGTTGACGTTCTGCTCGCCGCGAGGCGAGCAGCCGCTCGATCTCGGCGGCATCGCCCTTCGCGGCCGCGGCGTGCAGGCCCGCATAGATGCGCAGCTCGGAGGGGCCGGGCGGGATTTGCGCGAGCGCAGGCGTGGCGACGAGCGCGACGGCGAGGGCAAGAGCGAGGCGCATAAAGAAAATGTCCCGGCTGGTTAGGCCGGGACAGTATGGGGTCACTTGGGTCGCGTAGTCACTTGGGGTCGTGTGGGAGTGGGCATCACTCCCGGGTCGAAGAGGGGATTGGGCATCAATCCCCGAAGGTGAAAGGCTTTCGCCTCTCAAAACTTATTTGCGGTCTGCCGAGACGATGCGGACCTGACGGGCCGAGCCGGAACTCGGTGCGCGTATCGCGGATGCACGAGCGGTCGAGATAGGGCCAGGACTGCTGGCGGCAGGAGAGGCGGGCCTCCATGTCGAGGCGGTCGCCCTTGCCGGCGGTCGTCTGGGTGATGCTGTGACGCGTATTGGCCGAAACCGGGCCAAGGCTGGGAGCCACGACAAGCGCGCCAGCGACGAGCGCGGCAGCTGCCATCATGCTGTAAATCTTGAACATTTTAGCCACCCTTGCCCCGTATCGTTGTCCCGCCGGGGCCCTTCACTGAGTTAGACGCGAGATGGGGGTGAAAGGTTCAAGCCGGAACGCACAATTCCTCGATCCGGATTTGATGGCCCTTGCGGCCACCTGGGACGCGGGCTAGACCCCGCGAATGCCCCGAATTGCCCTTTACGCAGGGTCTTTCGACCCCGTTACGAACGGCCATCTGGACGTCGTGCGCCAGGCGGTGCGGCTGGCCGACCGGCTGGTGCTGGCGATCGGCATCCATCCCGGCAAGACGCCGCTGTTTCCCGCCGACGACCGCCTCGCGATGCTGACCGAGGTCTGCGGTCCGGTCGCGAAGGCTGCGGGCGTGGAGTTGGCCTGCGTGACGTTCGACGATCTGGTGATCTCGCTCGCGCAGCGCGAGAAGGCCACGATCCTGATCCGCGGCCTGCGCGACGGCACCGATTTCGACTACGAAATGCAGATGGCCGGCATGAACGCCGCGATGGCGCCGGCGGTCCAGACGGTCTTCCTGCCTGCATCGCCCGCGGTGCGCCCGATCACCGCCACTTTGGTGCGCCAGATCGGAAAAATGGGCGGCGATATCTCGTCCTTCGTACCGGCGTCCGTCGCGGCCCGGTTCAAGGCGAAGTTCGCCGCCAAGCCTCGCTGAATTCAAAACCGGGAGTTTTCATGATCCGTCTGCTCGCCACCGCGGCAGCTTTGCTCGTCACCGCACCGGCCTTCGCGCAGGGCGCGCTGTCCAATCCGGCGGCGCTCGTCGAAAAGGCGCCGGCCACCTTCAAGGCGAAGTTCGACACCTCCAAGGGCGTGTTCGTGATCCAGGTGAACCGGGACTGGGCGCCGAATGGCGCCGACCGTTTCTACAATCTGGTGAAGAACGGCTTCTTTAACGACACGCGCTTCTTCCGCGTGATCTCCGGCTTCATGGTGCAGTTCGGCATCAACGGCGACCCGAAGCTCAGTCCGGCGTGGCGCAACGGCGCGCATCCCGGACGATGCCGTGAAGCAGAGCAACAAGCGCGGCAACATCACGTTCGCGACCTCCGGGCCGAACTCGCGCACCACGCAGGTGTTCATCAACTTCAAGGACAATGCCGGACTCGACGGGCAGGGCTTCGCGCCGTTCGGGCAGATCGTGAGCGGCATGGACGTGGTCGACAAGCTGCATGCCGGCTACGGCGAAGGCGCGCCGAACGGCCGCGGGCCGGAGCAGGGGCGCGTGCAGGCGGAAGGCAACGCTTACCTGCAGAAGGATTTCCCGCAGCTCGATTTCGTCAAGAAGGCCACCATCGAGCCGTGACGCGCCGCTCGGCCATCGCGCGCGTTGCATGCGCGCGGCGCGCTGTTCGGCGCGGTGCTCGCGACGGACGCCGCGATCGCGCAGGGTATGATCCTGTCGATCGAGATCCGTTACCCCAATCCGCGGCCGGTGCGGCCGGCGGCACCGGTCAATACGCTGCAGGAACTCTCCGCCGCGTTCGTCGGATGCTGGAGCCCGCCGCCGCTCGGCTCAGAGCGTTCGGCGGTTGACCTGACGTTTCAGGTGAGCTTCAAGCGCTCGGGCGAACTGTTCGGAAAGCCGCGCGCGGTGCAGTTCGCGCGCGCGGTCAGCCAGGAGGAACGCGAGCGCTACTACACGGCGGTCGCCGAAGCGGTGGAGCGCTGCGAGCGGATGCCGTTCACGGATTCAATGGGCGGGGCGGTCGCGGGCCGGACGCTGCGGATCAATTTCATCGACAAACGCAACAGCAAACAGGCAGAGGGATCATGGCCGACAAGGAAAAGCTGACGCTCGAAACCACCAAGGGCAATGTCGTGATCGAGCTTCGGCCCGACCTCGCGCCCAAGCACGTCGAACGCATCAAGACGCTGGTGAAGGAAGGCTTCTACGACGGGATCGTGTTTCACCGCGTGATCGACGGCTTCATGGCGCAGACCGGCTGCCCGCAGGGCACCGGTACGGGCGGCTCGAGCTACCCGAACCTGCCGGCCGAGTTCAACGCCGAGCCGCACGTGCGCGGCACCGCCTCGATGGCGCGCGCGCAGTCGCCCAACAGCGCGAACAGCCAGTTCTTCATCTGCTTCGACGAAGCCGGCTTCCTCGACAAGCAGTACACCGTGTGGGGCAAGGTGATCGAGGGGATGGACAACGTCGACAAGATCAAGAGGGCGAGCCGGTGCAGAACCCGGACAAGATCGTGAAGGCGACGGTCAGCTGACTTTCGTTGCGTCGAGATACGGCGCGATCCGATCCATGACGGCGGCCGGCGTGATGCGCTGCATCCCGTCGGCCGATTTGCCTCCGGGCGGCTCGATCGCGTGGATGAAGCGCGAATAGTCGAGCACCGGCGTCGAGCCGAACAGCGCGAACGCAGGCGTGGCACCCGCCGCGGCGAGATTCATCGGACCGAGTCCGGGCCGACGAACAGGTCGGCGAGGCGCAGCAGCGCGGCCGCTTCGACAATCGAGAGACCGCACGCATTCACGGCTGGTGCGCCGGCCGAGCGCGCGATCAGCGCCTCGGCGCGCGGCGCATTGTCCGGGCCGCCGATCAGGAACACCGTGCCGGCGGTGCGGCGGCGCAGGGTGTCGAGAAACGCCGCCCAGTGTGCGTCGGGCCAGTCCTTCTCGGGATGCGAACCGCCGAGCGCCAGCACGGTCCAGGGACGCGCCATCGCGGCGAAGCGTTCGCCGATGTTCGCGAGCAGGGCAGGCGGAAGCTTCAGATCCGGCTCGGTCGACGGCACCGGCACGTTCATCAATTCCAGAAACACGCGCAGCCAGTCGGTGACGATCGCGCGGAAATGGCGCTCCTCGATGCCGTCGTTGGTGATCAGCCAGCGCTGCGCGCCGCCGCCCGGTCCGATGCGCTCGGGGACGCCGGCCATTCTGGCGGCGAGCGCGGGCCGGGTGGTGCGGTCGAGGATCCAGACACGGCGGAACTTCCTGGCGCGCAGGAGCGCGGTCAGCACCGCGAGGTTGACGACGCGTTTGAATTCCGAGCCCTGATGCTCGAAATAGATAACCGAGCCGATGCACGGCTCGGCCTGCAACAGCTCCTTTGCGCGGGTGGACGGCAGCGTGAGGAACGACACCGCGCCTTCGGGCTCCTGCGCCGCGATGGCGCGCACGAACGGCAGATGCCAGATCACATCGCCGATGCCCTGCTTGACCTGGATGACGGCGGTGGACGGCATGGACTCTCGATCGTCATGCCCGCGAAAGCGGGCATCCAGCAAACACCGCATTATATGTGATGGATGATCGTGCCAATTGCTTCTTTTCGTGATTACTGGATCGTCCGCTTTCGCGGACGATGACGGCGAGACATGCGCACCGACCTGTTCGATTTCGATCTCCCGCCCGAGCGGATCGCGCTGCGCCCCGCGCGCCCGCGCGATGCGGCGCGGCTGCTGGTGGTGCGGCCGGGCGGCACGCTGGAGGATCGCGTGGTGCGCGACCTGCCGGATCTGCTCCAGCCCGGCGATCAGCTCGTGGTCAACGACACGCGCGTGATCCCGGCAAGCTTGCATGGGCGCCGTATCGGGCGCGGGCCCGAGACGCGCATCGAGGCGAATCTCATCAAGCGGCTCGACGCCTCGCGCTGGCAGGCGTTCGTCAAACCGGGCAAAAGGCTCGCGGCCGGCGACATGGTCCGCTTCGGCGACGAGGGCAAGGTCTGCTTCCTCGGTCAGCTCGACGCGACTGTCGAAGCGAAAGATGAGAGCGGCGCGGTGACGCTCGCCTTCGCGTTCCACGGGCCGGTGCTGGATCAGGCGATCGCCGAACGCGGCGACATGCCATTGCCGCCCTATATCGCGTCGCGCCGCGCGGCGGACGATGAGGACCGCGCCGACTACCAGACCCTGTTCGCGCAGGACGAAGGTTCGGTCGCGGCGCCGACCGCGGGCCTGCATTTCACCGACGATCTCGTGGCGCGGCTGAAGGCGCGCGGCGTCGGGCTGCATACCGTGACGCTGCACGTCGGTGCGGGCACATTCCTTCCCGTGAAGGCGGACGATACCGCGGATCACAGGATGCACGCCGAGTACGGCGTGGTGAGCGAGGACACCGCGAACGCGCTCAATGCGGCGCGGGCCGCCGGCGGGCGCATCGTGGCGGTCGGCTCGACCTCGCTGCGGCTGCTCGAAAGCGCGGCCGACGAGAGCGGCGCGATCCGCCCGTTCGCCGCCGAGACCGCGATCTTCATCACGCCCGGCTACCGGTTCCGTGCGGCCGACGCGATGCTGACCAACTTCCACCTGCCGCGGTCGACTTTGTTCATGCTGGTCGCGGCGTTTTCCGGCCTCGACACCATGAAGGCCGCCTACGCGCATGCGATCGCAGCGGGTTACCGCTTCTACTCCTATGGCGATGCCTGCCTTCTTTTTCGCGGACAAGTTTGAATCGTATTCCCGCCAAATCCGAACTCCGGAAATAACGCTCCCGCAATCCGCGGCTGCAAACGTGCCGCCACCCAGGGGCATTAGCGGATCACAGGTGGAAGGAGTTTCCCGATGATTCACGAGTACGCGGCCATCGATCCGATGGCGCTGCTGTTTCCCTCGCGCATCTACATCTCGATGTCGGAAAAGCTGCACCCGCACGTGCCGAAGTCGATCGAGATCAAGGAGGCGGTCGGCCGCCTGACCCCCGAGGAACGCCTCTACATCCTGCAGCGCGCCCGCGTGCTGTCGCACTACAGCAAGGCGGTCGAAGAGGCCGTCGCCGGGATGAAGTAGCGGGGACTTGGACTTGCGAAAATCATGATATGGCTCGCGGCCGGAGAACCGGCCGCGCATGGATTTTGGATTTCGGCTCATTGCGACTGACGGCGCGGCGCGCACCGGCGAGGTGACGACGGCGCACGGCGTCGTGCGCACGCCCGCCTTCATGCCGGTCGGCACGCAGGCGACCGTGAAGGGCATGCACCCGTCGGCGGTGCGCGCGGGCGGGGCCGATATCATCCTCGGCAACACCTATCACCTGATGCTGCGGCCCGGCGCGGAGCGCATCGCGGCGCTCGGCGGCCTGCACGCGTTCATGAACTGGCCGCACCCGATCCTGACCGACTCCGGCGGCTTTCAGGTCATGTCGCTGTCGCAACTGCGCAAGCTCGACGAGAGCGGCGTCACGTTCCGTTCGCATATCGACGGCGCGATGGTATCGCTCAGCCCGGAGCGCGCGATCGAGGTGCAGAACCTGCTCGGCGCCGACATCGTGATGCAGTTCGACGAATGCCTGAAGCTGCCCGCCGCGAGGTCTGAGATCGAGCGCGCGATGCGGCTCTCGCTGCGCTGGGCCGAGCGGAGCAAACGCGCCTTCGAGGGCGCCGGGCCGGGCCGGGCGCTGTTCGGGATCGTGCAGGGGGGCGACGATGCGGCGCTGCGGCTTGAAAGCGTGCGGGCGCTGATCGATCTCGGGTTTCCCGGTTATGCGATCGGCGGGCTCGCGGTCGGCGAGCCGCAGGAGGTCATGCTGCGCATGGTCGACGAGGTCGCGCCCGCGCTCCCCGCGGACAAGCCGCGCTACCTGATGGGCGTCGGCACGCCGGAGGATCTGCTGGAATCGGTCGCGCGCGGCATCGACATGTTCGACTGCGTGCTCCCGACCCGCAACGGCCGTCACGGACGCGCCTTCACGCGCCACGGTGCCATCAACCTGCGCAACGCCCGCCACGCCGGCGATCCGCGCCCGCTCGATGAGGCAAGCGCCTGCGCGGCCACGCGCACCTACTCGCGCGCCTATCTGCATCACCTCACCGCCGCCAACGAGATGCTCGGCGCGATGCTGCTCTCGGAGATCAATCTCGCCTATTTCCAGGAACTGATGGCCGGCATGCGCGCCGCGATCGCGCAGGGGCAGTTCGCGGCGTTTCGCGCTGTCACACGCCAGACATGGGAACGCGGCGATATTCCGCCGCTTGGCTAGATCGCCGCCAAAGCCCTCGACGCCCGCGCGTTGGGGACTAGAATGCCTCCAACCACGGCATGCGCCTGAATGATTCCGGCAAGAACCGACCCGGAAACGCCGATGAGCACAGTCATCAACTGCGTCGAGTACGAGGCGGGCAAGCGGCGCGCCGAGGTCGACCTCAAGCAGGCCTGTCCGTGCGCGGCCGACGGCAGCTTCGTCTGGGTCGGGCTGCACGCCCCGGACAAGGATCTGCTGCGGACCGTGCAGCAGCGTTTCAATCTGCACGACCTGGCGATCGAGGACGCGCTGCTCGCGCATCAGCGCCCCAAGCTCGAAATTTACGGCGATGCGGTCTTCGTCGCGCTGCGAACCGCGCAACTCGTCGACAAGAAGATCCAGTTCGGCGAGACACACATCTTCGCGGGCCGCGGCTATGTCGTGACCGTGCGGCACGGCTCGACGACGGCTTACCGGGAGGTGCGCGCGCGTTGCGAAAGTGCGCCGCAAATGCTGGCGAAAGGCGAGAGCTTCGTCGTCTATTCGATCATCGACTTCATCGTCGACAACTACTTCCCGGTGCTCCACGAGCTTGAAGCGGAAGCCGACGCGCTCGAGGAAGAGGTTTTCGCACACCGCAGCGACCCGACCGACGTGGAGCGCATCTATGAATTGCGCCACGAGCTCTTGCTGCTGCGTCGCGCGGTGCAGCCGCTGCAGGAGGTGTGCAACCGCATCATGCGTTACGACGTGCCGCTGATCGACCACGCGATGAACGACTACTTCCGCGACGTCCAGGACCATGTGGTCCTGGTGGTGGAGGGCATCGACAATCTGCGCGACCTGCTGAACGCCGCGCTCGAAGCCAATCTGCTGCTGGTCTCGCTGGCGCAGAACCAGGTGACGAAGAAGCTGACCGGCTGGGCCGCGATCCTGTCGATCCCGCTCGCGATCGCGTCGATCTACGGCATGAATTTCAAGTCGATGCCCGAACTCGAACAGCCCTACGGCTATCCCGTCGTGATGACGATCATGTTCGGGCTGTGCGGCTACCTGTTCTACCGCTTTCGCCGTTCGGGCTGGCTCTGAACGAGCCTACGCGGCGGCGTCGAGGCCGTCCGCCTCGAACTGATGCACGCGGCGGAACGTATGCCCGCACAATTCACAGGCCCAGTGATTGTGCACGAGGCGCGCACTGACGTGCTGCGCCAGCAGCGGCGCGAGCAGCATGTCGCCGCATTGAGGACAGGCCGGCAGCCTGACGCAGGCGGCGGCGCGTGAAGCGGCTGTGCATGTGGCATTCTGCAACGTCATGATCGGCCTCCTCAGTTGGAGTGCAGCACGCACGCTTCCCCTCCTGAACTGCTGTCAGGGAACCAAACCCGTGCGGCGTGAGCATGGCGGACTAATGAAACTTTCGTGAAAACGCGCGCGGTGCGTTTTCATTCAAATAATTCTGAAAAACCACGTATCGGGCGGGTGCAGCGCAACAAGTTACGCAAAACGCAAAACAAAACCCGCCGGGCTCATCGCCCGGCGGGTCGAAAAAATTTCGATCGGCTGTTTGTTACTTCTTCATGCCGCGGCCGCGACCGGTGCCGGCGTCCCAATGCGGGTTCGCGTCGAACGCCGCCTTGGCGACCCAGCCGCCGACGAGCGGCACGACGCAGTCGGCCATCATCATGAACACTTCGCTCGAGCGCAGCTCGCGCTGCTCGTTCGCGCTGACCAGGATGCCGGAGACGATCGGGCTCAGCGCGAAGCAGCCGACCGTGGTGAGGCCGAACCACTTCAGCGAACGCGGGCTGTCGAAGCGCGCGCAATTGCTGAAGCTGCTGTTGCAGACCTGCGTCCAGTAGACCGCCGTCATGGCGCCACCGGCGATGAGCTGGCCCGCCGTCACGTTCGGGCTGCGATCCTTGAGCAGGAAGGCCTGCGCGCTGCCGCCTTGCATCATCAGGCCGAGCGCCGCAACCGCCGCGGTCGCCAGCGCAATCAGACTTCTCTTCATGGAAAGTCCCCCATCGCCGGAGCCATCGCGCGAGACGCGGGAGGCCCTTTGTTGTCCAAGTGTTGTTGTGAGTTGCACCAGGCACACGCGGCGCGAAACGGATTCGCACTTTAGCGGCGCATGGTTAACGGTTCAAACGGATACCGCCACAATGGAACCGCATTTGCCGCGAGTGTGGCCCATTCGCCACAAAACCGGGCAGGGGCTGGGGACAAAGCACCCGCCCGCGCCACATGCGCTCGCACATTCCCGCGAAAGCCCGCGCGGCGGGCCTCCGAAAGGCACTTGACCGAAAACACAACGACATCAGCGGCTTGGAGGAGCATATTACCTAGGGACACGAAACGATTCGAAAGGCCAAGAATGTCAGCCGTTATGAGTCAGAAAAAACGGGTGCGCGATCCCTTCCTGCTCCCGGTTTGCGACTGCGGAGGGCCGGTGAATCTCGCGAGCCTCGAGCCGCACCCGACCGAGCCGGGTCACGAGGTGAAAACCTACAAGTGCCAGCACTGCGGGCGGCAGCAGGTGTTCGACGTGCAGAAGCGGGTGGCGCGCGCAGGCGCGCTAGCGCCGCGTGCCGCTATGGCGATCCGCCGTCCGTGCGCTGGAGGACGATGACGTCCTGGTGATCGTCCCACGCGGCTTCGCGGAACATCAGAACGCGCACGTCCGGCAGCGTTTCGACGAGAGACATCAGCCACGCCGCGGAGCAAATGCTGAGCCCGTACAGCGGCGTCGGATAAGGCGCAAAGCCGAAGCCGGTTGAGCGATAGTCGTTGCGAGCCGCTTCCCACCTCGCGTCATCGACGTAGTGCACCTCGGCCTGCAGCTCGTCGTGGCGGCGGCCGTGCGTGGTCAGCACCGCGAGACCACCCGGCGCAAGCGCGCGTGCAAACCACGCGATGGCGCGTTTGGCGCGCACGGCGTCCAAATGGGTGAGCAGAGAGCCGACAGAAGACAAGATCGTAGGCTTCGGTCGGCTCCAGCTCGAATTCTGGATTCGCGTGCCGCGCGTTGCACGCCAAAGGTCTCGACCACAAAGTCTTCCCTCCGCGTCTCGAGCTCGCTTACGAAAGATCGTGGCGTCAGGAAACATCGCGGCGAAGGTGACGCGTGACGCGTCCGGCGCCGCAGGGCAGGTCGAGGATCTTTCCAAAATCCGTCCGTTTGGCGGTGACCATCGCGGCGACGATCAGGTCTATCGCGCCTCGGCCGACCTGCAGGTAGTGGTCGAGGTTTCCCTCAAGACCGCGGATGTACATGTCGTCTTGGCGCAGAGACCGCGATCGAGATTTCCGCCGCCTGATAGCGCGCATAGCGGCGCTCGATCTCGGCGAGGGGATACTGGCCGGTGCGCACCGCGTCCGCGAGCGGACTGACCGCCGTGCGTTGACGGAAATGCACCTTCGGCAGCAGCTGCTGCACCCACGGCTCGAGGAAGTTGCCAAGCTTCCACAAAATCTTGGCGAACAACGTCATGAACGAAAAGCCGGGTGAATTGGGAGTTCTGATGTGGACCCGCCACCCATCCGGAGGGACTGAGTGGTGAGCGCGCCGGGACTCGAACCCGGGACCCTCTGATTAAAAGTCAGATGCTCTACCGACTGAGCTACGCGCTCCTGAAGGGCGGTGTGTACGGGGGCGGCCCCAAGGGGTCAACCCGTCCCTGTGCGCATCAGGCGCTGGAAATGCGCCCTTCCTCGACGGCGTGGCAGCGCACCGTCGCGGCGCCGGCCTGGATCGGCAGCGGCAGCTCGACCCGGCAGCGCGTCGATTCGCGAACGGGCAGCGCGGATGGAACGGGCAGCCGGGCGGCGGATCGATCGGGTTCGGCACCTCGCCCTCGACCGGCTTGCGCTGGCGCCCGGTGAGATCGAGGTCCGGCACGGCGTCGAGCAGCATGCGCGTGTAGGGGTGCCGCGGGCGCGCGGAACATCTCGCGCGCGGGCGCGACCTCGACGAGGCGGCCGAGATACATCACGCCGATGCGGTTCGCCATGTGGCGCACGACCGCGAGATTGTGGCTGATGAACAGATAGGTGAGGCCGAAGCGGTCCTGCAGGTCGCGCATCAGGTTGAGGATCTGCGCCTGCACCGAGACGTCGAGCGCCGAGGTCGGCTCGTCGCACACGATGAATTCCGGCTTGCAGGCGAGCGCGCGCGCGATCGCGATGCGCTGGCGCTGGCCGCCGGAGAACTCGTGCGGATATTTCGCGCCGTCGGCCGGATCGAGGCCGACCAGCTTGAGCAGATCGCCGACCTGCGTCGCGGTCTCGGCGTCGCTCTGCGCGATGCCGAAGGCGCGGATCGGCTCGGCGACGATGTCGAGCGCGCGCCAGCGCGGATTGAGGCTCGCGTAGGGGTCCTGGAACACCATCTGGATGCGGCGGCGCAGGCGGCGGCGCTCGCGCGTCGTGCTTGCGGTCGCTCATCGACACGCCGTCGATGATGACTTCGCCGGTGGTCGGCGGCGATCAGGCCGACCGACCATCTTGGCGACGGTCGATTTGCCCGAGCCGGATTCGCCGACCAGCGCGAAGGTCTCGCGCTTGCCGATCGAGAACGAGACATCGGCGGCGGCGGTGAGCAGGCGGCGCGGCAGGCGCTCGATCACGCGGTTGAGCCAGGGCTTCGAGACGTCGAAGATGCGGCCGAGGTCCTTCACCTCGACCAGCGGCTTCGCGGTCCGGCGCTGCGGTGCGGCTGCGGGCGCGGTCATCGCGCTCATGACGCGGCCGCCGTCACCGGGAGGCGGTGATAGAGCCAGCAGGCGACCTGCGAGCGCTGCCTCGCGGCTGCAATTCGGGCCGGAAGGTCGCGCAGGGCGCGAAGGCGCGCGGGCAGCGCGGATGGAACGCGCAGCCCGACGGGATCGCGGTCAGGCGCGGCATCGAGCCGGGGATCTGCACCAGGCGGTCGTGCTCGGCGGTGAGCGACGGGATCGAGCCCATCAGGCCCTTGGTGTAGGGATGCAGCGGCGCCTTGATGACGTCGCGCACCGGGCCGATCTCGGCGATGCGGCCCGCATACATCACGGCGACGCGGTCGGCGGTCTCGGCGATCACGCCCATGTCGTGGGTGATCAGCATCACGGCGGCGCCATGCTGCGCGCACAGCCGCTTCAGCAGCGCGATGATCTGCGCCTGCACCGAGACGTCGAGCGCGGTGGTCGGCTCGTCGGCGATCACCAGCTCCGGCTCGGCCGCGAGCGCGAGCGCCAGCACGACGCGCTGGCGCATGCCGCCGGAAAACTGGTGCGGATAGTTGTCGATGCGCGTCTCCGGCGCCGGGATGCCGACCTCGTTCGAGCAGCGACGAGCGCCTTCTTCGCGCGCCTGCGACGTCCGACAGCGTCGTGTGCGTGCGGATGGTTTCGATGAGCTGCTCGCCGATGCGGTAGAGCGGGTTGAGGCTGGTGAGCGGGTCCTGGAACACCATGCCGATGCGCTTGCCGCGGATCTTGCGCATCTGCCTCGGGCGGCAGGTTGTCGATGCGCTCGCCGCGCAGCAGCACTTCGCCGCCCGCGATGCGGCCGGGCGGCTCGATCAGCCCGATGATGGCCGTGCCGGTGATCGATTTGCCGGCGCCGGATTCGCCGACCACGCCGAGCACCTCGCCCGGCGCGATGTCGAACGAGACGTCGTCGATCGCGGTCAGCGTGCCGCGCCGGGTCGGGAATTCGACCTTGCAGATTGCGGACGCTGAGGACGGGTTCGGTCATCGGAGCTTCGGATTGAGGGCGTCGCGCAGCCAGTCGCCGAGCAGGTTGATCGACAGCGCGAGCAGCACGAGGTCGAGCGCGGGAAGAACAAGATCCACCATTCGCCGGAGAACAGGAATTGCTGGCCGACGCGGATCAGCGTGCCGAGCGAGGGCTGGGTCGGCGGCACGCCGACGCCGAGGAACGAGAGCGTGGATTCCGCGATGATCGCGAGCGCGAGGTTGATGGTGGCGATCACCAGCACCGGGCCGATGACGTTCGGCAGCACGTGGCGGCCCATGATGGCGAAGGCCGAGCGGCCCATCACGCGCGCCGACATCACGTAGTCCTTGTTCTTCTCGACCAGCGTGGAGCCGCGCACCGTGCGCGCGTAGTGCGCCCAGTTCGACAGGCCGATCGCGACGATGAGCACGATGATCGCCGCCTGCTCGTGATGCTGCGGCGCGATCAGCCCGCGCGCGACGCCGAACACCAGCAGCGCGATCAGGATCGCCGGGAACGAGAGCTGGATGTCGGCGATGCGCATGATGAGCGCGTCGGTGCGGCCGCCGACATAGCCGGCCATCAGGCCGAGCGAGACGCCGAGCGCGATCGAGAACACGCACCGAGGCGAAGCCGACCAGCAGCGAGACGCGCGAGCCGTAGAGGATCGCCGAGAACATGTCGCGGCCCTGGCCGTCGGTGCCGAGCATGAACACGCGGCCCGTGACCGGCGCTCGGCTCGCCCGGCCTGGTGAAGCCGTCCATCAGGTTGAGCGAGGCGGCATCGAAGGCGTTCTGCGGCGCGATCAACGGGCGCGAGCACTGCGCCGAACAGCAGCACCAGCGCGACCACGCTGGCGAGCGATCGCGACCGGCGAATGGCGGAAGCTCCAGGCGACGTCGCGAATCCCAGGCGCGTGCCAGCAGGCGCGGTCCTGAGACCGGGGCGGGGAGCGGCGGGTGCGCCGCATGTCACTTCGCCGCCGCGGTCGTGCCGCGCAGGCGCGGATCGAGCGGCGAAATAGAGGAGATCGACGGTCGAGGTTCACCACCACGAACACGAGCGCGACGAACATCAGGTAGGCGGCCATCACCGGGATATCGACGAACTGCACCGCCTGCACGAACAGCGCGCCGAGGCCGGGCCACTGGAACACGGTTTCGGTGACGATCGCGAAGGCGATCACCGAGCCGAACTGCAGGCCCGCGATGGTGATGACCGGGATCATGGTGTTGCGCAGCGCATGGCGGAACGAGATCGAGCGCTCCGGAATGCCGCGCGCGCGCGCGAATTTCACGTAGTCGGTGCGCATCGCCTCGAGCATCTCGGCGCGCACCAGCCGCATGATCAGCGTGAGCTGGAAGAAGCCGAGCGTGAGCGCCGGCATGATCAGCGACTTGCGGCCCGATCTCGGTGAGCAGGCCGGTCGACCACCAGCCGAACTTGACCACGTCGCCGCGCCCGAACGAGGGCAGCCAGCGCAGCTCGACGGCGAACAGATAGATCAGCCCGATGCCGATCAGGAATGTCGGCAGGCTCACGCCGATGAGCGAGAGCGACATCACGGCATTCGCCAAGATGCCGCGCCGGTTGATCGCCGCGTAGACGCCGAGCGCGATGCCGAACACCAGCGCGAACAGCGAGGAGAGGAGCGCGAGCTCGACGGTCGCGGGCACGCGCTCGCGCAGCAGGTCGGCGACCGGCCGCGCCCTGGCGGTACGACATGCCGAACTCGCCGCGCGTCATGTCGCGCACGAAGTTGGCGAACTGGATCGGGAACGGATCGTTGAGGCCGAGCCGCTCGGCAAGCTCGGCGCGCTCCTTCAGCGAGGCTTCCTGTCCGACCATGTTGGCGACCGGATCGCCGACGAAGCGGAACATCGAGAACGCGAGCAACGCCACGGCCAGCATCACCATGATGGCCTGGGCGAGGCTGCGCAGGATGTAGGCGATCATGAACTGAGGGCTACCATGCGCGAACCGTCATCCTGAGGTGGCCGCGATAGCGGCCCTCGAAGGATGGCCGCAAATGCCGTCGCCCTTCGAGGCTTCCCCGGCCAAAGCGGCCGGGGTCGCACCTCAGGGTGACGGCGCACCAGACTTACGACTTCTTGAACGCGACATCCTTGAAGAAGATGATGTTGTCGGGCCGGACCGGCACATCGATGTCGTTCTTCATGGCGTGCGCGAGCATCTGGTGATGGATCGCGACATAGACCTGGTCGTCGCGCACCTTGTCCCAGATCTTGGCGATGGTGGCGTTGCGCTTGGCGATGTCGGTCTCGCTGCCGAGCAGACTCTGGATCACCTTGTCGGCGCCGGATTGGAGTAGCGCGTCGCGTTCCAGCCGCCGTAGGTGCCGCTGCGCGTGTGGTAGAGGTAGCTGAAGATGTAATCGCTGTCGTAGGTCGGCACGCCCCAGCCGAGCAGATAGAAGTCGGACTTCAGGTTCTGCAGCATCGGGAAGTGCAGCGACTTCGACTGCGAGACGAGATTCACCTTGATGCCGATCTGGCCGAGCATGCCGACCGTCGCCTGACAGATCGCCTCGTCGTTGAGATAGCGGTCGTTCGGGCAGTGCAGCGACACCGAGAAGCCGTTCGGATAGCCGGCCGCGCCGAGCAGCGCCTTCGCCTTCGCGACATCGACGGGCGGAAGCGTGTCGAACTCCTTCTTGTAGCCGTTGACGAAGGGCGGCGCGATCGTGCCGGCCGGCACGGCTTGCCCGCGCATCACGACGCGCTGGATCGCCTGGCGGTTGATCGCCATGTTCACGGCCTGGCGCACGCGCACGTCCGCGAACGGGTTCTTGCCCTTCACGTCGGATGAGGCGAGCTCGGGCGAGGCGACGTCGAAGCCGAAGAAGATCGTGCGGTTCTCCGGCCCTTCGGTGACGCGCAGGTTCGGCGAGGCCTTCAGCCGCTCGATGTCCTGCACCGGCACGTCCTGCACCACATCGACCTCGCCGGAGAGCAGCGCGGCGACGCGGGTCGCGTCCTGCTTGATGGTGGTCAGCGTCAGTTCGGTGATCTCGAGCGGGACCTCGCCGCGGCCCCAGTAGCCGTCGTTGCGCTTCACCACCGTCTTCACGTCCGGCTCGCGCGAGACGAGCATGAACGGGCCGGTGCCGTTGGCGTTGCGCACCGCGAAGTTCTCTTCCTTGTTCTTGAAGTCCTGCGGCTTGGTGGCGTTGTTCGCCTCCGCCCACTTCTTGCTCATGATGAAGACGGTGGTGAGATTGTCCGGCACCAGCGGGTTCGGGCCGTTGGTCTTCAGGTGCACGGTGTAGGTCGATCGACCGTCACGATCTCCTTGGTGTTGGCGAGGTAGCCCTTGTAGTCCGAGGTCGGCTGCAGCGCGCGCTGGAACGAGAACACCACGTCGTCGGCGGTGAAGGCGTCGCCGTTATGGAATTTGACGTTCTGGCGCAGCTTGAATTCCCAGGTGGTCGGATCGACCAGCTTCCACGAGGTCGCGAGCGCCGGGATCAGCTTGTTGGCATTGTCGCGCGCGATCAGCGGCTCATAGATCTGACCGTTGAACGCGATCGTCGGGCCTTCGTTCTGCCCGTGCGGGTCGAGGGTGAGCGCGTCGCGCGGCGCGCGCCCATTTCACCGGGCGGGCATCGGCGGCAGTCGCCATCAGCGCCATCGCGGCGCCGAGCATAAAGGCACTGATTTTCAAGCGCATTTACCCCTCCGAGATGTGCGGCGCGAACGCCGGTTGGGCCGAAGCTTATGGCCGCACCGGAGGGTTGTCACCGGGGAAAACACGCCTGCGTCATCGCAGGCCGTCGAGCTTCACCGCAGCCGCGGATTGAGCGCGTCGCGCAGCCAGTCGCCGAGCAGGTTCACCGCGAGCACCAGCGCGGCGAGCGTGATGCCGGGGAAGATCGCGATCCACCATTCGCCGGCGAACAGGTATTTCTGCCCGATCTGGATCAGCGTGCCGAGCGAGGGCTGCGTCGAGGGCAGGCCGAGGCCGAGGAACGAGAGCGTCGCCTCGGTGATGATCGCGAGCGCGAGGTTGATGGTGGCGATCACCAGCACCGGGCCGACCACGTTCGGCAGCACGTGGCGGAACAGGATCAGTCCGGGCCGGATGCCGATCAGCCGCGCGGCGAGCACGTAGTCCTTGTTCTTCTCGACCAGCGTCGAGCCGCGCACGGTGCGGGCATACTGCACCCAGAACGACAGGCCGATCGAGAGCACCATCACCCAGAACACGACCTGCTCGTTGCGCTGCTCGCCGAACAGCGCGCGCGAGGTGCCGTCGATCAGCATCGCGATCAGGATCGCCGGGAAGGTGCTCTGGATGTCGGCGGCGCGCATGATGACGGCGTCGACCGAGCCGCCCGCGATAGCCGGCGATCAGGCCGAGCGCGATGCCGAGCGACGCGGCGAACAGAGTGGCCATGACGCCGATCGCGATCGACTGGCGCGAGCCGTAGAGGATGGTGGAGAACACGTCGCGGCCCTGGTCGTCGGTGCCGAGCAGGAAGCGCGGGTCGCCGCCCTTCAGCCAGGCCGGCGGATTGTGCGAGTTGAGCAGGCTGAGCATGGCGCAGGTCGTAAGGGTCGTGCGGCGCGATCCACGGCGCGAGCAGGGCGGCGAGCACGATGAGCAGCGTCACGATGGCCGCCAGCGATGGTGACGCTTCGAGCGCAGGAACGAATAGACGACATCGCTGTCGAGCATCGCGCGCAGCCGCGAGGGCCGGGCAGCGGGACGCGGCAGGCCGATCGGGTCGGCGCTCATGGCGTCACGCGGCCCGCGCGTCGATGCGGATGCGCGGATCGACCACCGCGTAGAGCAGGTCGACGATCAGGTTGATGGTCACGAAGATGAAGGCGACCAGCAGCAGGTAGGCCGACATGATCGGGATGTCGACGTTCTGCACCGCCTTGAGGAACAACAGCCCCATGCCGGGCCACTGGAACACGCTCTCGGTGATCAGCGCGAAGGCGATGATCGAGCCGAGCTGCAGGCCCGCGATGGTCATCACCGGCACCAGCGTGTTCTTCAGCGCATGGCCGAAATTGACGGCGCGGTCGGTGAGGCCGCGGGCGCGCGCGAACTTGATGTAGTCGGTGCGCAGCACCTCCAGCATCTCGCCGCGCACCAGGCGCATGATCAGCGTCATCTGGAACAGGCCGAGCGTGATCGGCCGGCAGGATCAGCGCCTTGAGGCCGGACGCGGTGAGCAGGCCCGTGGTCCAGAAGCCGAGCCGCACGACCTCGCCGCGCCCGAACGAGGGCAGCATGCCGAGCGTCACCGGGAACAGGAAGATCAGCAGGATGCCGATCAGGAAGGTCGGCAGCGAAATGCCGATCAGCGATGCGGCGAGGAAGATGTTGGACAGGATCGAGCGGCGGTGCAGCGCCGTGTAGACGCCCATCGGGATGCCGATCAGCAGCGAGAACAGCGCGGACGCGAACGCGAGCTCCATGCGTCGCGGGAAAGCGGTCGGCGATCAGGTCGATCACCGGCGTCTTGAACTGGTAGGAGTTGCCGAAGTTGAGCCGCGCCGCATTGCCGACGAAGCGCGCGAACTGGACGACGACCGGATCGTTCAGGCCGAGCTGCTCGCGCAGCGCGGCGCGCTCCTCGGCGGTCGTCTCGATGCCGACCATCTGGTTGACCGGATCGCCGACGAAGCGGAACAGCGTGAACGCGATCAGCGCCACCGTGAGCATCACCACGATGGCCTGCAACAGGCGGCGAATGATGAAGGCGAGCATCATGGCGATCTGAGATCGCGGGTCATCCCGAACGACGAGCGGCGAGGCCGGATCGCGTAAAGCGCCGGGCTCTGCCCGGCCGCTCGCTCGCGGATCAGTCGGTGATCAGTCCTTCCGGAACCAGTAGAACAGGATCTGGTTGTCGGCGCGCTGCACGACCTTCACCTTCTTCGACACGCCCCAGGCGAGCGCCTGCTGGTGCAGCGGGATGTAGCCCCAGTCCTGGTCCTGGCCGAGCTGGTAGGCGGCCTTGATCAGCTGATCGCGCTTGCCCGTGTCGTTCTCGACCAGGATCTGCTTGATCATCTCCTCCATCTTCGGATTGCAGTAGTTGCCGACATTGTTGTTGCCGCCGGCGCCCTTTTCGTCGCGGCAGCGGTACATGTTGGCGAGCACGTTCCAGCTGTCGAACGAGCCGGGCGTCCAGCCGAGCAGGAAGAACGAGGTGTCGTAGCCGCCGGACACCAGGATCTTGGCGAAGTACTTCGCCTTCGGCTGCGCCAGCAGATTGATCTTCACGCCGACGCGCGCGAGCATCGCGGTGACCGCCTGGCAGATCGCCTCGTCGTTGACGTAGCGGTCGTTCGGGCAATCCATCGTCACCTCGAAGCCGTTCGGATAGCCGGCCTCCGTCGAGCAGCTTCTTCGCTTCGTCGGGATCGTAGGCCGGACGCTTGAAGTCCTTCGCGAGCGGGAAGAGCAGCGGCGAGATCATCAGCGCGGAAGGCACCGCGCGCCTTGCGCATCACCTTGTCGGCGATCGCGTTCTCGTCGATCGCCAGATAGAAGGCCTTGCGCACGCGCACGTCCTTGAACGGGTTCTTGCCCTTGATGTTCGAGTACTTCAGCTCGTCGCGATACTGGTCGAAGCCGAGGAAGATCGTGCGCAGCTCGGGCCCCTGCAGCACCTTCGCGTTCGCGCTCGCGTTGATGCGCTCGCACGTCCTGCAGCGGGATCGGATCGGCCCAGTCGACATCGCCGGAGAGCAGCGCGGCGACGCGCGTCGCGTCGTTCGAGATCGTGGTGAAGATCACCTCGTCGAAATTGTGCTCCGGCTTGCCCCACCAGTTCGGGTTCGGCTTGAACGTGGTTTTCACGCCGGCCTGATGGCTGGTGATGGTGAAGGGGCCGGTGCCGTTGGCGTTGAGCGCCGCATAGCTCATCTGCTGGCCGGCCTGCGGCTGCGGCTGCGCCGAGCCGTTCGCCTCGGCCCATTTCTTCGACAGGATGTACCAGGTGTCCCATTCGGCGTGCAGGATCGGGTTCGGACCCGACGTGATGAAATCGACCGTGTGGTCGTCGACCTTCACGACCTTGGTGTCGGCCGGGAAGCGCGTCTTGATGTCGGACGCGGGCGCATGCACGCGCGTCGGCGGAGAACACCACGTCGTCGGCGGTGAAGTCCTCGCCGTTGTGGAACTTGACGCCCTTGCGCAGGTGGAAGCGCCAGCGGTTCGGCTCGGCGTTTCCCAGCGCTCGGCGAGGCCGGGGACGATCTTGAGGTCCTTGTCGCGCTTGGTCAGGCCCTCATAGACGTTGCCGAGCACGCCGTGCGTGAAGGTCTCGTTGAGCGAATAGGGGTCGAGCGACTTGAGATCGCCCTGGAACGCGAAGCGGAACGTCGCGGCAGCCGCCGGCTGCGCGAGCGATGCCACCGCGAGCGCGGTCGCAAGCAAAAGAGTCTTGAGCTTCATGGTCGGTCCTTCCTGAACGCCAGGGCAATGCGTTCTGTCGGCGGCCGAGCGGCGCCAAACCCTTGGCGCAAGCTTAGCCGCGGTCGCCCTGCGCGGTCCAGACCGCCGACATTGTGATACCGCCGCAGGCGGGTACCAGTTGACCGGTCAGCGCGCGCTTCGGTTTGGTACAGGCCCACATCCGGGACCTTGCATCCTGCGGTCCCCACGGAGTTTTCCATGCCGATCGTCAATCGTATCGCCGCAATGCAGGCGGAGGTCGCCGCATGGCGGCGCGACATTCACGCCCATCCGGAAATCCTGTTCGAGGTGCACCGCACGGCGGCGAGCGTCGCCGAGAAACTCAAGGCGTTCGGCTGCGACGAGGTGGTGACCGGCATCGGCAAGACCGGCGTGGTCGGCGTGATCCGCGGCAAGAAAAAGAGCGCCGGAAGCGGCCCCAAGACGATCGGACTGCGCGCCGACATGGATGCGCTGCCGATGGATGAGCAGACGAACCTGCCGTACCGCTCGAAAAATCCCGGCGCGATGCATGCCTGCGGCCATGACGGTCACACCGCGATGCTGCTCGGGGCTGCGAAATATCTCGCCGAGACGCGCAACTTCGACGGCACCGCGGTGGTGATCTTCCAGCCCGCCGAGGAGGGCGGGGGCGGCGGCCGCGAGATGGTCAAGGACGGCCTGATGGAGCGGTTCGGCATCGAGGAAGTCTACGGGATGCACAACAATCCCGGCCTGCCGGTCGGTAACTTCGCGATCCGGCCGGGTCCGCTGCTGGCGGCGGCCGACCGCATCATCATCGAGATCGAGGGGCGGGGCGCGCATGCCGCGAAGCCGCATCTCGGCGTCGACCCGGTGGTGGTCGGCGCGCAGATCGTGACCCCGGCGCAGTCGATCGTTTCGCGCAACGTCGATCCGATCAAGTCCGGGCTCATCTCGATCTGCCAGTTTCATGCAGGCTCCGCCGACAACGTCATCCCGAAGAGCGCGACATTGCGCGGCACCGCGCGCAGCCTGCTGCCCGAGGTGCGCGATACGCTGGAGAACCGCCTGCGCGAGATCGTCGAAGGGATCGGCAAGGCCTACGGCGCCAAGGCGACGCTCACCTACAACCGCGACTATCCCGTCACGAAAAATCACGAGCGCCAGACCGAATTCGCCGTCGGCATCGCGGGTCAGGTCGTCGGCAGCGAGCGCGTCAATGCCAACACGCCGCCGCTGATGGGCGGCGAGGACTTCTCGTTCATGCTGGAGGCGCGGCCGGGCGCCTTCATCTTCATCGGCAATGGCGACAGCGCGGGCCTGCACCACCCGGCCTACGACTTCAACGACGACGCCATTCCGGTCGGCGCCTCGTTCTGGGCGCGGCTGGTCGAAACCGCGATGCCGGGCTGAGGTCTACTGAAGCGCCAGCCGCTGACCGTCGAACACGGTCGGCTGGCAGTTCTGGTTCGCGGCGGCGAGCGTCGCGCACAGGCGCGCCGCAATGCTGGCATTCGGCAGCGGACCAGCGATCAGATGCAGTTCGATCGAGCCGGGCGTCTTGCCTTCGCGCACCGCGATGACCGGGCGCAGGCCGTCGAACAACGCGGGCTGGGTCACCTTGAGCGCGGTCCACGTCGCCCGCAATCCTTCGATCGAGGCGTTGGCGCCGATGTCGATCCCGAACTCGGTTCTGGTCGCGGTGGACTCCGCGGCCGCCGGCGATCCTGTCGCGATATGCCCGGCGGTGATGCGCGCCGGCACCGCAGGCGTCGAAGCGGGTGAGCTGCGGCGGTCGCCGGAGCGGTCGGCGGAGCCGGCGCTGCTGCGGCGATAGCCGGCGGCGGCGGTCTCAGGCGGCTTCGGATTTGCCGCGGCCGGCGGGATCGAACCGGTCACGTCATCGAGATTGCGCTCGAGCGAGGCAAGCCGCGCCTGAAGCCGGTCGCGGTCGGCCGAGAGCTCGCGCACCGCGTCGCTGAGGCGACGCTGCTCCGCGTCGTTTGCGACCTGGACCGGCGCGCGCGCAACGCGCGGTGACATCGGCGGGCGGTGGTGCAAGCAGGGTCGCGATGCGGCGCACGCCTGTCTCGGTGCGCGCCGCCAGAACCGTGGTGAGCACGGCGACGGTCGCTAATCCGATCCAGACACCAATCCGGATGAGTTGCGTGCGGCGAAACGCCGTCATGGGCGCTAGGGCTCCGAACGAATCAGAAACGCCGAAAACGGTAGCAGAATCCCACAATTCCCGCCGGGTTCCGGGGTCGTCATCCCCGCTATGCACCTTTCCTATTAGGTGGCGGGCCAGTATGAGGGCGCGAGTCGCGTCCTCTTTCAGAGTAATCCATGAGCAAACGTACCTGCCTTGCGATCGTGCTTGCCGCCGGCGAGGGCACGCGCATGCGCTCGTCGCTGCCCAAGGTCATGCACAAGCTTGCGGGACGCAGCATGCTGGCGCACGTGCTGGCGGCGGTGCGCGATGCCGGCACGGAAGCCGTCGCGGTGGTGGTCGGGCCGAATTCCGATGCCGTCGCCGACGAGGCGAAGCGCGAATTGCCGAAGGCGCAGGTGTTCGTTCAGACCGAGCGGCGCGGCACCGCGCATGCGGTCCTGAGCGCGCGCAAGGCGATCGAAAAAGGCGCGGACGATATTCTCGTCATCTTCGCCGACACGCCGCTGGTCAGCGCCGACACGCTCAAGCGCCTGCGCGGCGCGATCGATCATCACGCGAGCATCGCGGTGCTGGGTTTCCGTCCGCAGAATCCGGCGGGCTACGGCCGGCTGATCATGCGCGGCCATCGGCTGGTCGCGATCCGCGAGGACAAGGACGCGAGCGAAATCGAGCGCCGCATCGATCTGTGCAACGGCGGGCTGATGGCGCTGCGCGGCGACGTCGCGCTCGAAATTCTCGGCCGCATCGGCGATGCGAATACCAAGCGTGAGTTCTACCTGACAGACGCCGTCGCAATCGCGGACGGCATGGCGCTCGAAGCTGTGGCGCTGGAAACAACGGAGGATGAGGTGCGCGGAATCAATACGAAGGCGCAACTCGCCGATACCGAGGATGCCCTGCAATGGCGGCTGCGCGATGCCGCGATGGATGCCGGCGTGACGATGCTTGCACCCGAGACGGTGTTTCTCTGCGCCGACACGAAGTTCGGCGCCGACGTGACGGTCGAGCCGAACGTTGTGTTCGGACCGGGCGTCGTGGTGGAGGACAACGCGCTGATTCGCGCGTTCTCGCATCTCGAAGGCGCGCATGTCGGCAAGGGCGCGACGGTCGGGCCGTTCGCGCGGCTGCGTCCGGGCGCGAAGCTCGGCGCCAAGTCGCGCGTCGGCAATTTCGTCGAGGTGAAGGCAGCCGAGCTCGGCGAGGGCGCGAAGGTCAATCACCT
The DNA here is from genome assembly GCA_963828625.1 of uncultured Alphaproteobacteria bacterium. Lineage (GTDB taxonomy): Bacteria > Pseudomonadota > Alphaproteobacteria > Rhizobiales > Xanthobacteraceae > PALSA-894. Next base: position 277,268 of record CAWHEX010000003.1, read on the forward strand.
CGCCTACATCGGCGACGGCAGCGTCGGCGATGGCGCCAACATCGGCGCCGGCACGATCTTCTGCAATTACGACGGCAAGGCAAAGCATCGCACCGAGGTCGGGAAGGGGGCGTTCGTCGGCTCGAACTCGGCGCTGGTCGCGCCGGTCAAAATCGGCACGGACGCCTATGTGGGATCGGGCTCGGTGATCACCGACGACGTGCCGTCGGGAGCGCTCGCGCTTGGGCGAGGGCGGCAGGTGAACAAGGCTGGCTGGAAGCCGAAGGCCGGCAAGGCAAAAGCCGCTCCGGCCGCGAAATCCGCGCCGAAGCCCGCAAAGGCCAAGAAAACGGCGAAGAAAGCCGCGAAGAAAAAGCGTTAACGATTTATCGCGCCCGATAATTCAACTGTCACAGAGCGAGATGCTTTGTGATTTCGTTGCCGTATTAGCAGCGTTTAAACCCGATTTGGGCATTGTTCGGGTCAAATCAGGGGGCATATTCGGCGCATGTGTGGGATCGTCGGAATACTCGGGCGCGAGCCGGTTGCCGAAGAAATCGTCGAGGCGCTCAAGCGCCTTGAATATCGCGGCTACGATTCAGCGGGCGTTGCGACGCTCGAAGGCGGGCACCTCGACGCGGCGGCGCGCCGAAGGAAAACTGAAGAACCTCGAGAAGCGGCTGACGAGCGAACCGCTCGGCGGACACAGCGGCATCGGCCACACCCGCTGGGCGACGCACGGCAAGCCGAACGAAGTGAATGCGCATCCGCATGCGACCGACAAGGTCGCGGTCGTGCACAACGGCATCATCGAGAATTTCAAGGAGCTGCGCGACGAGCTGCAGAGCGCAGGGCCACAGCTTCTCGACCGAGACCGACACCGAAGTCGTCGCGCATCTCGTCACGCACGAGATGAAGAAGAACGGCAGGTCGCCGGCCGACGCCGTGCAGGCGGCGCTGCCGCGGCTGCGTGGCGCGTTCGCGCTCGCGTTCCTGTTCGAAGGCGAGGACGATCTGCTGATCGGCGCGCGCAAGGGCTCGCCGCTCGCGATCGGCTACGGCAAGGGCGAGATGTATCTCGGCTCGGACGCGATCGCGCTCGCGCCATTCACCGAAACGATCAGCTATCTGGAAGAGGGCGACTGGGCGGTGCTCAACCGCAAGGGCGCGCAGGTGCGCGACGTTGCGGGCAAGAAGGTCAAGCGCGCGGTCCAGCAGTCGAACGCCTCGGCGTTCCTGATCGACAAGGGCAACCATCGCCATTTCATGGCGAAGGAGATCCACGAGCAGCCGGAGGTCGTCGGCCACACGCTCGCGCACTATCTCGACATGTCGGCGGAGCGCGTGCGCATGCCGGCGCTGCCGTTCGATTTCGCCAAGATCAACCGCATCGCGATCTCGGCCTGCGGCACGGCTTATTATGCCGGGCTGATCGCCAAATACTGGTTCGAGCGCTTCGCGCGCCTGCCGGTCGAAATCGATGTCGCGTCGGAATTCCGTTATCGCGAGGCGCCGTTCTCCGAAGGCGGCCTGGCGATCTTCGTCTCGCAGTCGGGCGAGACCGCCGACACGCTCGCGACGTTGCGCTACGCCAAGGAGCAGAAGCAGCACATTCTCTCCGTCGTGAACGTTCCGACCTCGACCATCGCGCGCGAAAGCGACGCCGTGATGCCGACGCTCGCCGGTCCTGAAATCGGCGTCGCCTCGACCAAGGCGTTCACCTGCCAGCTTGCCGCGCTGTGCTGCCTCGCGATCGCGGCGGGACGGGCGCGCGGCATTCTTTCCGAGGAGGACGAGCGCAGGCTCGTGCGTGCGCTGATCGAGGTGCCGCGCCTGATGACCGAGGCGCTGGCGATGGAGCCGCGCATCGAGGAGCTCGCGCACAAGCTCGCGCACAGCCGCGACGTGCTCTATCTCGGCCGCGGCACGTCGTTCCCGATCGCGCTCGAAGGCGCGCTGAAGCTGAAGGAAATCTCCTACATCCACGCCGAAGGCTATGCGGCCGGCGAACTCAAGCACGGCCCGATCGCGCTGATCGACGAGACCATGCCGGTGATCGTGATCGCGCCGTACGACCGGGTGTTCGAGAAGACCGTCTCGAACATGCAGGAGGTCGCGGCGCGCGGCGGCAAGATCATCCTCGTGACCGACCCGAAGGGCGCCGCGGAGGCGACCGTGTCGTCGCTGGTGACGCTGACGCTGCCCGAAATGCCCGCGACCGTGACGCCGCTCGTCTATGCGATCCCGGTGCAACTGATCGCCTATCATACCGCCGTCATGATGGGCACGGACGTCGACCAGCCGCGCAATCTCGCGAAATCCGTGACTGTCGAATAGGCAATCGCCCCATTAACGAACTTGCTGCGTCATTGCGCCGTCCGTTCTGGCGGATGGCGGTGCGCCACATATTTCCCATATACTGCGCTCAGATCGCGGTGACCGGGTAACAAGGCCGAAGGCCGTATATTGAAATGACCGTTTCTGAGAGTTCCGGTGCGCCGCTTGGGGATCCCCTCGAGCCAGTGCCGCACCACGGCGCCGCAAGCCGCATCCGCAACTATTTCCTGACCGGACTGATCGTCGCCGGACCGGTCGCGATCACGATCTGGCTGGTCTGGTCGTTCGTCACCTGGGTGGACGATCTGGTGCGGCCGTTCATCCCGATGGCCTACCGGCCGGAAACCTACCTGCCGATCAAGGTGCCGGGCTTCGGCCTGATCATCGCGTTCGTCGCGCTGACCATGCTCGGGTTCCTCACCGCCAACCTCGTCGGCCGCACGTTGGTCGAGGTCGGCGAGAAATTCCTCGAGCGCGTGCCGATCGTGCGGCCGCTCTATCGCGGCCTGAAGCAGGTGTTCGAGACGCTGTTCTCGAAGTCCGGCTCGACCTTCCGCACCGTCGGGCTGGTCGAGTTTCCGGCGCCCGGCATGTGGTCGCTGGTGTTTCTCTCGACGCCGCCCGGCGCCGACATCACGGCGCGCTTGCCGAGCGAGGAAGAATACGTCTCGGTGTTCATGCCGTGCACGCCGAACCCGACGACCGGCTTCTTCTTCTACGTGCTGCGCACGCGAGTCATCGAGCTGGAAATTCCGGTCGAAGCCGCCGCGAAGCTCATCATGACGGCCGGCATGATCCAGCCGGGCGGCAATGGCGACCAGCACCGCAAGCTCGCGGCGCTGGCCGAAACCGCGCGCGCCGCACGTGCGGTTACGGCGCGTCCACCGCCGCCGAGTAGCTACCCCGCGCGCAACAGCCGGATCGCCTCGTCGCGCTCGAACAGATAGAGCAGGTGGCGCAGCGCCTCGCCGCGCTCGGACGTGAGTGCGGGGTCGCGCGACAGGATCAGCTGTGCATCCTTGCGGGCCGGCTCGAGCAGCGGCCCATGCGTCTCGATGCGCGCGACCTGGAAGCCCGGCATGCCGGACTGGCGCGTGCCGAGCACGTCGCCTTCGCCGCGCAGGCGCAGATCCTCCTCGGCGATGCGGAAGCCGTCTTCGGTCTCGCGCAGGATCTCGATGCGCGCCTTGGCGGTTTCGCCCAGCGGCGCGCGATAGAGCAGCAGGCAGGTCGAGCGCTCGCGGCCGCGCCCGACGCGCCCGCGCAACTGATGGAGTTGCGCGAGGCCGAAGCGCTCGGCGTGCTCGATCACCATCACGGTCGCCTCGGGCACATCGACGCCGACCTCGATCACCGTGGTGGCGACCAGCAGCCGCGTCTCGCCGGCGGCGAAGCGCGCCATCGCGGCGTCCTTGTCGGCGCCTTTCAGCTTGCCGTGGACGAGATCGACGGCTTCGCCGAAATGCTGCTTCAGGTCGGCGTAGCGCTCCTCGGCGGCGGCGAGATCGACTCACCTCGAATTCGGCGACCAGCGGGCAGACCCAGTAGACCCGCTCGCCGCGCTCCAGCGCGCGCCCGACCGCTCGACACGACATCGTCGATGCGCCCGAGCGGCACCGCGCGCGTGTCGATCGGCTGGCGCCCGGCCGGCTTCTCGCGCAGTTGCGAAACGTCCATGTCGCCGAAAGTAAGTGAGCACCAGCGTGCGCGGGATCGGCGTCGCGGTCAGCACCAGCACGTCGACGGCCTCGCCCTTGCGGGCGAGCGCGAGGCGCTGATGCACGCCGAAGCGGTGCTGCTCGTCGACGATGGCGAGCGCGAGATCGCGGAACGCGACCTCGTCCTGGAACAGCGCATGCGTGCCGACCAGCAGGTCGAGGTCGCCCGCCTCGAGCCGCGCCAGAATGTCGGCGCGTTCCTTGCCGCGCTCGCGGCCGGTGAGGATCGCGACACGCAAGCCGGCGGCTTCGGCGAGCGGCGCGATGGTCTTGTGATGCTGGCGCGCGAGGATCTCGGTCGGCGCCATGAAGGCTGCCTGACGTCCGGCCTCGATGACGCTCGCGGCGGCGAGCAGCGCCACCACGGTCTTGCCCGAGCCGACGTCGCCTTGCAGCAGGCGCAGCATGCGCTCGGGCTTGCCGAGGTCGGCGTTGATCTCCTCGACGGCGCGCGCCTGCGAGGGCGTCAGCGAATAGGGGAGCGCCGCGATGATCTTCTTGCGCGAGCTTGCCGTCGCCGCTGCTCGGCCGCCCGGCGAGGCGCTTCTGGTTGGCGCGCACCAGCGCGAGCGCGAGCTGGCCCGCCAGCAATTCGTCATAGGCGAGCCGCGACCAGGCCGGCGTGTCCGGCGTCACCGTCGCGGGATCGTCCGGGTGATGCAGCGCCGTCAGCGCGGCGCCGAAATCGCTCCATTCCTGCTGCCGCAGCCATGCGGCATCCTGCCACTCGGGCAGCGCGGGCACGCGCGTCGAGCGCCGCTTCGGCGGCCTTGCGCACGACATTGAGGCTCAGGCCCTCGGTCAGCGGATAGACCGGTTCGATCAGCGGCAAGGTCGCGGCATCGGCTTCCGATACGACGCGGTCGGGATGCACCATCTGCAGCATGCCGTCGTAGAACGCGGCCGTTCCCGAAACGATGCGCCGCTCGCCGACCGGCAGCAGGTTCTCGAGGAAATCCTTGCGCGCGTTGAAATAGGTCAGCGTGATGTCGCCGGTCTCGTCGCTTGCCTGGATCTGGTACGGCGCGCGCGGGCGGTTCGGCGGCGGCGGCGCGATGGCGATCGATCGTCACCGTCACGGTGGCGATCGTGTCGGGCACGACGTCGCGCAGCTTGGGACGCGCCCGGCGGTCGATGGTGCCGCTCGGCAGGTGGAACAGCAGGTCGATCACCCGCGGCTGGTCGCGACCCAAAAGCCGCGCGAACAGCTTTTCTAGCTTCGGACCGATCTTGGGCAAGGCGGTCAGCGAGCGCGAAAAGCGGGGTGAGCAGGTGGGGGCGCATCAGCTTTCCCCGAGTTCCATCGAGGGAACCGGGGACTGCCTACACGTTTCTGTTGAAGCGGTATTAAAATACTGCATCATCGAGCCATGAAACGACTCGCCCTTGTATTGGCTGGGGTGGTGGTTTTGTACGTCGCCGATCTCGTCATGTTCAGAGGTCTTTATTCGGCGACGGCCATCCGTATCGGCGGTGAATTCTTCCGGCGTCTGTTCTAGGCACCGCCGCCACTCCCGGCCGCAGAGATGTCCCGCGCATCCGGCTAGGCCTTCGCCTCGCTGCGCGCGAACACTGCGCTGCCGCGCACCACCCGCTCGCCATTGACCGTCAGGAACGCGTTCGCGAAAGCAAGCCGCCCGCCGACCTTCTGCACGTCCACGTGCGCCTCGATCCAGTCGCCGACCTTCGCGCCCCCGGCGAAATCAGCCGTGAGACTTGCGGTGGTGAGGTTCGCGGGCGGGTCGACGCTCAACGACGCCCGGTAGCCGAGCGCGATATCGAGCAGGGTCGTCATCAGGCCGCCATGCGCGCCGCCGCGCGCATTTGCATGCTTCGGCAGCACGCGCAGGCCGATCACGAAGCCCCCGTCGGGCTCCTTGCGATAGAACAGCGGCCCGATCGTTTCGAGGAACGGGCTCGTGCGGAACAGCGGTTCGAAACCGCGCGGCGGATTGGGCGCGTCAGGCATGGATGTGATCCCCAACGGCATCATTATCGCACCAAATGCGGCGACCGGCTGACATTCGCGCGGCGCATCGCTATATCACCCACCACCGCCCGGCACGTCCGGGCTTTTCGTGTTGCGGACATGACCGGATAGCACCCGATCGAGCGAAGGCCTGGACCACCGGCGGCGGCGGTTGCTGTTCCGCGCGTGGCATCGCGGCACGCGCGAGGTGGATCTGATCACCGGACGCTTCGCGGACGCGCATATCGAGACGCTGAGCGACGCCGACATCGGTGAATTCGAGCGCCTGATGGAGGTGCCCGAGCAGGACCTGTACGGCTGGGTCACCGGTGCGGAAGCGACCCCCGCGCCCTACGACACGGCCTTCTTCCGCCGGCTGCGCGCATTTCATCTCGGCGGGGCCGCCTGATGGCGAAGTCGCCTGCCGAACTGCTCGTTCCCGGCCGTGCGGTGACGCTTTCGGGCGTCGCGGACGGCGCCGAGGGGCTGATCGTCGCCGATCTTGCCCGTGCGGTCGCCGCGCGCGCGAACGCGCCTGCGACCAGCCTCGTCGTTGTCTGCCGCGACGGGCCGCGCATGGCGCAGCTTGCCCGCGCGCTTTCGTTCTTCGCGCCCGAGATCGAGATCAACGAATTTCCCGCATGGGATTGCCTGCCCTACGACCGCGTGTCGCCGCATGCGGGCGTGGTGGCGCAGCGCATGACCACGCTGTCGCGGCTCGCGCGCCTCAAGGGACGCGAGCGGCCGGGCGTCGTGCTCACCACCGTCAACGCCGCGCTCCAGCGCGTGCCGGCGCGCAGCCTCATCGCGACGCAATCGCTCTCCGCCGCGCCCGGCAACATGCTGGCGATGGACGGCGTGATCCAGTGGCTGGAGCTCAACGGCTACAACCGCACCTCGACGGTGCGCGAACCCGCCGACTATGCGGTGCGCGGCGGCATCGTCGATCTCTATCCGCCCGGCATGGGCGATCCGGTGCGGCTCGATTTCTTCGGCGACACGCTGGAGTTGATCCGCAGCTTCGATGCCGAGACGCAGCGCTCCTCCGACACGCTGCGCGCGCTCAATCTCGTTTCGGTCTCCGAATTCCAGTTGACCAGCGAGACCATCCGCCGCTTCCGCACCGGCTACGTCGAGGCCTTCGGCGCGGCCAGCAACGACCCGCTCTACGAGGCGATCTCCGAGGGCCGCCGCCATCCCGGCATGGAGCACTGGCTGCCGCTGTTCCATCAGAAGCTCGATACGCTGTTCGACTATCTGCCGGGCTCTCCGATTGTCCTCGAGCCGCTCGCCGAAGAAGCCGCGCACGAGCGCTTCGCGCAGATCGCGGACTATTACGACGCGCGCCAGCAGGCGCTGGAAGCCGACCGCGCCGGCACGGTCTACAAGCCGCTGCCGCCCGACGCGGCTCTACTTCGATGAGACCGAATGGCAGGCGCTGATCGGCAAGGGCGCGCTCGCGCGGCTGACCCCGTTCGCCGATCCGGACGCGGCCGTGGTCGATGCCGGAACGCGGGCGGGGCGCAACTTCGCACCGGAGCGCACCGAGGCCGAGGCAAATGTCTTCGATGCGGTGACGAAACACGTCCACGCCCTGCAAGGCGCGGGCAAGCGCGTCGTGATCGCGCTGTGGAGCGATGGCTCGCGCGACCGCATGAGCCACGTGCTGGCCGAGCACGGCTTGGTCAACCTCGACCAACGTGGCGGGCTATCCCGACGTCCTGCGGCGGCCGCACGTCGAAATCGCGCTGGCGGTGCTCGGCCTCGAATCCGGCTTCGAGACGGCGGACCTCGCGGTCATCGCCGAGCAGGACATTCTGGGCGACCGCCTTGTGCGCCGCCGCCGCGCCTCGAAGCGGCCGGAGGACTTCATCGCCGAGGTGACGAGCCTCGATGCCGGCGACCTCGTGGTGCATGTCGATCACGGCATCGGGCGCTTCGTCGGCCTGCAGACCATCCAGGCGGCCGGCGCGCCGCACGACTGCCTCGAACTGCATTACGCCGATAACGCCAAGCTCTATCTGCCGGTCGAGAACATCGAGCTGCTCTCGCGTTACGGCTCGGAAGATGCGGGCGTGCAGCTCGACAAGCTCGGCGGGCTTGGCTGGCAGACGCGCAAGGCGCGGCTGAAGAACCGCATCCGCGAGATGGCGGCCGAACTGATCAAGATCGCCGCCGCGCGCCTGACGCGCCAGGGCGCGCGCCTGACCATCGCGCACGGCATGTACGAGGAGTTCTGCGCGGGCTTCCCCTACGACGAGACCGAGGATCAGGAGCGCGTCATCAATACGGTGCTGGACGATCTCGGCTCCGGCAAGCCGATGGATCGCCTGGTGTGCGGCGACGTCGGTTTCGGCAAGACCGAGGTTGCGCTGCGCGCCGCCTTCATCGCGGCGATGAACGGCAAACAGGTGGCCGTGGTGGTGCCGACCACGCTTGCTGGCGCGCCAGCACTTCAAGAACTTCACCGAACGCTTCCGCGCATTTCCCGTGAAGGTCGCGCAGGCCTCGCGGCTGATCCCGAACGCCGAACTGAAGAAGACCAAGGAAGGGATCGCCGACGGGACGGTCGACATCGTGATCGGCACCCACGCGTTGCTCGGCAAGCAGATCAGGTTCAAGGACCTCGGCCTGCTGGTGGTGGACGAGGAGCAGCACTTCGGCGTCGCGCACAAGGAGAAGATCAAGACGCTGCGCGCCGAAGTGCACGTGCTCACGCTGACCGCGACGCCGATCCCGCGCACCCTGCAGCTTGCGCTGACCGGCGTGCGCGACCTCTCGATCATCGCGTCGCCGCCGGTCGACCGCCTTGCGGTGCGCACGTTCATCGCGCCGTTCGATCCGATCGTGGTGCGCGAGGCACTGCTGCGCGAGCGCTATCGGGGAGGGCAGGCGTTCTACGTGTCGCCGCGCATCGAGGATCTCGCCGAGGTGAAGACCTATCTCGACCAGAACGTGCCCGAGACGCGCGTCGCGGTCGCGCACGGGCAGATGCCGCCGACCACGCTGGAAGACATCATGTCGGCGTTCTACGACGGCAAATACGACGTGCTGCTCTCGACCACGATCATCGAGTCCGGCCTCGACATTCCGACCGCCAACACGCTGATCGTGCATCGCGCCGACATGTTCGGCCTGTCGCAGCTTTATCAATTGCGCGGCCGGGTGGGGCGCTCCAAGACGCGCGCCTATGCGCTGTTCACGCTGCCGCCGAACAAGCGCCTCACCGGCCAGGCGGAACGGCGGCTGAAGGTGCTTCAGTCGCTCGACACGCTCGGCGCGGGCTTCCAGCTTGCCTCGCACGACCTCGATATTCGCGGCGCCGGAAATCTGCTGGGCGAAGAGCAGTCCGGCCACATCAAGGAAGTCGGTTTCGAGCTTTACCAGCAGATGCTGGAAGAGGCCGTGCTGATGATGAAAGCGGGCGGCACCGAGCCTGCCGCCGACCGTTGGTCGCCGCAGATCACCATCGGCATGCCCGTGTTGATCCCGGAGGACTACGTGGCGGACCTCTCGGTGCGGCTCGGGCTCTACCGGCGGCTCGCCGACATCGAGGAAGAACGCGAGATCGACGGGTTCGGCGCGGAACTGGTCGACCGCTTCGGTCCGCTGCCCGAGGAAGTGCAGCATCTGCTCAAGATCGTCGCCATCAAGGCGCTGTGCCGCCGCGCCAATGTCGAGAAGGTGGATACCGGGCCGAAGGGCGCGGTGCTGTCGTTCCGCGACAACGAGTTCGCCAATCCGGCGGGGCTGCTCGAATACATTCAGGAAGAAGGCAAGGATGCCCGCGTGCGCCCCGACATGAAGGTCGTGTTCTTCAACGAATGGGAAAAGCCCGAGCAGCGCCTCAAGGGCGCGACCCTCATCCTGCGAACATTGGTCGCCATCGCGGAGCGGAAGAAGGCGGCGTAAGATCGCGCCATGACGCGCTCTGTCTCAATCGCGGTTCTGATCGCCGCAGTCAGCCACGCCTGCGCTCGCGCACACGGGTGAAAGTGCGGGCGGCTTCCTCAGCGGCCTCGCACATCCGGTGTTCGGACCCGACCATGTCGTCGCGATGGTTGCGGTCGGGCTGTGGGGCGCGTTCCTTGGCGCCCCCGCGATCTGGCTGTTGCCGATCGTGTTTCCGCTGGTGATGGCGCTCGGCGGCGTGCTCGGCATCCTCGGCGTGCCGCTGCCCGCGGTCGAGACCGGCATCGCGTCGTCGGCGATCGTCCTCGGGCTGATGGTCGCGCTCGCGGCGCGTCCGCCACTTTGGGCCGCCGCCGTGCTGGTCGGCGTCTTCGCGATCTTCCACGGTTACGCGCACGGCAAGGAATTGCCGGACGGCGCCAACGCGGTCGCGTTCTCGGCCGGCTTCGTGATCGCGACCGGGCTGCTGCACCTCACCGGCATCGCATTCGGCCTGGCCGCGCGATGGCCCGCCGGACGGCTCGCGGTGCGCGGGGCAGGGGGCGTCATTGCGCTGGTCGGCGTCGCCTATCTCGGCGGACTTGTATGACCGCCTTCGTCGGCGGGGTGACGCAGTTTTTCGTTCCGAGTCATTTGCTGGCCGTCGTGGCGCTCGGCCTTCTCGCGGGTCAGCATGCCGAGCGCTTTCCGCTTTCTCTGCTTGCCGCGTTCACGCTCGGGCTTCTTGCCGGTTCGATCACGGTCGCGTCCGCGATCCGCGACAACCCCGCTTCGCTTGGGCTGCTCATGCTTGCAGCGGTGGCGGCCGGCCTCGTGATCGCCGCCTATGCGATCTCCGAATGGCTCGCCGCCGTGATGGCCTTCGCCGTGGGTTCCGCATTGCCGCTCAATGCACCGCCGCACGAGCTGACGATTGTGAACGCGATCGCGTCGCAGGCCGGGCTGGCGGTCGCGGCCATTCTGGTTCTTGCGCTTGTGGCGGCTATCGCCATGCAGGCAACGCGCCCGTGGCAGCGCATCGGTCTGCGCGTCGTCGGCTCGTGGATCGCCGCGAGTGCGATCCTCGTGCTGGCGCTGCGATTGGCGCGATAGCGGCCTGAAGGCATAATGACGTGATGATGACCGCGTCACGCTTCCTTGCCTGTTCGATCCTGCTCGCCCTCGCGCCGTGCGCGGCGTATGCGCAAGCCGCGTTGCCGCCGGTCGTGGCCGAGTGCCATCGACTTGGCGCCGCGCGGGCCGACCCTTGGGACTCGGAGGGGATGGCCAAGTTCAAGCAGGATCTGCTTAGCGCCTGCGAGCAGGCGATCGTTGTCGATCCTGATGGTGCGAACACACAGCTCGCGCTGGCGCGCGCGTACAGCCCGACGAGCCGGGATAAGGATGTGGTGAGACTCCTCCGCGCCGCGGCCGCGCAGGATCACCCAAAAGCCTGGCTTGAGCTGTACGAGAGACACCGGTCCTGGGAGCGCGGCAAACTGGGCAGGCCGCAACTGGTCGACCGCGCCGAGGCCGAGCGCGCGTTGCGCAGGGCCGCCGAGTTGGGCGAGCCCGACGCCATCATGAGGTTGGTGGGCGAGTTGTCGCGTGGAACGATCGTGAAGCGCGATGCCGCAGAGGCGATCATCTGGGCGCGGCGGGCGATGACCCGGCCGCCGAAGGACAGCGATCAGGCCTCGATGGTCATCACGCTTGGCGGCGCGCTGGCCAGATCCGCAAAGCCCGAAGAGCGGCAGGAAGGCCTCCGGCTCCTGGAAAGCGTCGCGCACGGCCGCGGTAACGCGATCGGCATCATGGCTGAGACGCTTCGTGCCGACGATCCGGTTCGCGCTCGCAAACTCCTCGAGGAGGCGATCAAACTGTGGCCCGGATTTTCAGGTGACCTCGCCGACATGCTGCTGAAGGGCGAGGGAGGTCCAAAGAACGAGAGGCGCGCGGTTTCGCTCGTCGGCGGCGGTTGGCGGTGGTGGAGCTGGTCGTCGGACGCGCCGCCGGTGCGCGCCGTATATGGGCGCCTGCTGGTCGAGGGGCGGCTTGTCACGCGCGACGTGAAAAAAGGGATCGAACTGATCTTCCAGGGCTCCAACGACTACGACACGCGGCTTGAGCTGATCCGCGCACTGGTGGCCAACCCGGACGTGCCCCTCGACTATCCCGACGGCTTTCTCTACGACGCGACCGTCGCCGCAGAGCTCGGCGAGCCCGGCGCGATGGCGGCACTCATCGAGTTGAAGCTATCGCGCCACGTCCAGTTCGCCGACAAGGCCGGCGGCTGCGCGCTCGCCGCGAAGGACAGCGAAGCCGCGGCGAAATACGCGAGCGTGTGCGGGAAATAGCGCTAGTCCGATCCACTTGTTTGATCGTCGTCGCGGTGGTCTATTATTCGCCTATTGGTTGTTTTGGGGGCGAGTATGGCCAAATCCGAGCCGGGTACGGGCACAGGCGATGGACAAAAATTCGTCGAGACTGTTTTGGCCCGGCTGAGCCCGGTCGAGCAGTTCGCGAAGTGGTTCTATCTCTTTCTTCTCGTAGTCATTGTCCTGATGGGCATTGCGATCGGGATGTTGAACCCCGAGTGCGCTTTTGGCTGCGGTAGTATTGCCAAGATAACCCTAACCTGGAGCGTCAGCTTTACGGTTGCGGGCGCCTCAACGGCTGTCGGATGCATGCTTGGCTTTCTGTTTGGGATACCGCGCTCGCTTCAACAGAGCACTGTAGTAGAGCAAACGACGCTACGCCCTGACGGGACGAATGAAGCGCGCAAGGCAGCGCAAGCGGCTGAAAGACAGGCGTTCCGCAGCAACACAAGCCTCGAAGAAATATCCGACTGGCTGACCAAGATCATCATCGGAGTCGGCTTGGTCCAATTCCAGACCTTTATCGCTTACCTCTACAAGGCCGCACTGTTGGCATCGGCCTTTGTCGCCGGCAAGGAGATCAAGATCGCGGAAGACGCCGCCCTGCTGAACTACAGTGGTGATTTCTCTTCGCCGTTTTTCTTCGCGCTGATCATAGCGACGCTCATTGCGGGTTGCCTGTTCGCATATCTGGAGACACGCACGCGGCTTACGCTGCTTTTCATGAGCGCCGAGGATGCGACCAGAACGCAGGTGGAACAGCAGAAGCTCACTGACTCGGCAACACGTCCCACGACCGTGCCTCCGGCGGAGGGAGCCGATCGGGGCGGACCGCCGGTGCAAAAAGCGCCTGCGACGCAGGAAGATAAGGACATCGCAAAGATCGGACGGGAAACGCTTTCGGATCCGAAGGAAATCGTCGGCTGGGCGCTGGCGCAGGCGCGGCTCGGTAATTTCGATGTGGCCGAAGACGCACTGCGCGATGCGTTGCAAAAGGATCCGGAAAACGACGATATCCGGCGGCATATCGCCGATGTACGGCGCTTGCGCGGTAATTTTTCCGGTTCGAATGAGATGATCAACGAGGTCATCAAACGGACGAGTGATCCCGTTAAACGTGCCTCGTTGCTAAAAAGCTCCTTGCTCGCGGCCCTTTACATTCCGGAGCCGCATGGATTCCGGCAAGCGATCGATCTTTCCGACCAGCTTGTCGCGCTGCCCGACGCGGCGAAGGATCCGATGATCCATGTGTGGCGCGCAGCGGCGTTCGGGCAGTCCCACGCTTGGCTCAAGCGGAACTCGGGCACGAAAGACCAATTGGACGACGCACGGCGCAAGGCGTTGGAGGCCGTCACGAAGGCTGTCGAGTTGTCGAAGGACTACAACTCCGCGCCACGGAAACTGTTGAGGGAAATTTTCAATCCGGACTTAGAACACAGCATGCTCGATGAGAGCGACCTGATCGACTTCAAGGAGGACGACGACTTCAAAAAGGTCGTCTACCGCGACAAGCCGGCCAGCTAGCGGTTACTCCGCTGCGGTCGCGGCGCTGTCGCGCTTCTCGGCTTCCTCCGCGGCGCGCGCAATCGCGTCCGCCAGATAGGCCGGGTCCTGTGCGCCCGAAATCGCGAGCACGCCGCCGAGGATGAAGCAGGGCACGCCGTCGATGCCCGCCTGCTTGGCCTGCTCGGCTTCCTGCGTGACGCGATCGACGTCGCGATCGCTCGCCAGCAGTTCGCGCGTGAGGTTCGCGTCCATGCCGCAATCGGCCGCGGCCTTGACCAGCACTTCGCGATCGGTGAGGTCGGCGCCCTCGCTGAAATAAAGCTCCATCAGGCGCTGCTTCATCTTGCCGGCATCGCCCGCGTTGCGCGCCCACAGGATCAGGCGGTGGCAGTCGAGCGTGTTCGGCTGGCGCGCGATCTTGTCGACCTCATAGTTCAGGCCTTCCGCCTTCGCGGCGGCGGCGACACGTCCGGCGATCTGCTTGTAACGCTCGGGCGAGCCGAATTTCTTGGTCAGATATTCGTCGCGGCTGATGCCTTCGCGCGGCACCCAGTCATTGAGGAAATAGGGCCGCCAGCGGATCTCGACCGGGATGTCGGGGCGCAGTTCGAGCGCGTGCTCCAGGCGGCGCTTGCCGATGAAGCACCAGGGGCACACCACGTCGGAGACGACATCGATGACAAGCGGTTCGGCCATGAAACTACCCTCGTTTTCACGAAAGTAGGCGCTGCCTTATTCCGCCGCAACCATGCGCTGGTCGATTGTGCGGGCGAGCAGGGTCTCGACCGTGTCGCGCGCCCGGAACGCCGCGAGCGAGATGGCCGTGCCGAGGCGGGTGCGCTCGGTGCCGAGCGCAAGCGTCGTGTGCTTGAGCACGCTCGCGATGCGCCGCGCCACCACATGCGCGGTGACGAGATCGGTTTCCATGAAGGCGATCAGGATCGTGCCGTCGTCGTCCCGGCAGGCGATGTCGCTTGTGCGCAGGAGGCGACCGGTGATGCGGGCCGCATCGAGGCTGGCACGCATGGGCAGCCGGTCGAACGAGAACCGCGCGACCGAGAGCCCTGCGCCGCGCGTCGCCGCGACTGCGGCACGGTCGAGCTGGTTCATGAACGCTGCGCGCGTCATCAGGCCGGTATCGGGCGCGAGCGCGCCCTTCTGGTCGAGCGAAGCGGTGACGCGCTTGAGCCGTCCTGCGAAAGCATGCATGCGCGCGAGCGGAAGCATGTGCGCGGCGATCATCTGCGGGTCGCCGCTGATGCGATCGACGTTCGGCATGCGCTCGGGGTTCTGTTCGAGCGCATCGCGCGGCACGATCACCGGGAGGTCGCGCCAGCGCGGATCGGCGGCAAGCTCGTCCATGAAGTCGTCGACCATCGAGCGGTTGAAGCCGTCACCGATCACGACGCCGTCGATGTCGCGCGCGCCAAGGTAGCTGCGCGCGGTATCGAGCGAGAATGTGCCGGCCAGTCCCATGCACTCGCCGACCGCCACCGTCAGTGCCGGAAAGTTGCGGCCGCGGCCTGCGACCAGCACGGTCGCGTCCTCGAGCGGATCGTGTTGCGGAAACTCGGGCCGGTCGTCGCGTTCCGCTGCCTCTTCGCAGCCGGCTCAACGCGGTCGCGTGCAACGCGCGCACGCGCAGCGCGGCGCGCAGGCGCGGAACGAGTTGGACCGCGACATTATCAGCGACCATCGGAATGACATGCGGCGAGGCCGGCGCTTCGCCGGGCGGCATGACGGCCACGATGGGAACGAGCGGTTGACGGCCTTCGAACGCGGACGCGACGGAAAACTGGAGATTTGGGCTCGTCGCGCTGTCGACCAGCACGACCGCCGACGGGCGAAGCTTCGCCAGGCCCGCAATGCCGTCCACGCCGACCGCGCGTGTGGGGAGATTGCCCCCCTGCGCCAGCGCTTCGCGCACTTGCGCACCGTCGTCGGCAACGACGATGACCGGACCTGACAACGCCATGGCTGATACGCCGCCCTTACAAAGACAGGCGGAAACCTAGCGAACCCGCGTAAAGGACGCGTCAACGCGGACCCAGCAGTTTTTCAGGGAACGTTAAGCAGCGGATACCTGTTGTGGCGGCTTCCGGGCGCGAAAAGCCGCGACCAGCAAGGGGTTGGCGCCATGCGAAAGTAACGCGTCGCAGATGGCGTCGCGATTAACCCCGGTGCCGGCAAGCCGGTGGCCGGCGAGCATGTCCGGCAGCGCCGCGAGCGTCGAGCCGTCCTCGATGCCGGCGATCAGGTCCTGCAGGGTGCGCAGCGCAAAGCGGTAGCCGCCGACGCTGACGATGCCCGGGGGCGGGCCGTCGATCGCAAGAAGATGGGTGTCGCGGTCGAGGCGGCACGGGTAGCCGGTGTCCACGGTGCCGTCGGTCGCCTTCAGCCGCGGGCCGGTGCCGCGCTCGGAGCCGGGCGGGAACGCGGCGTGCGCCACCATCGGACCGGAGAGCACCAGCGTGCCGGCCGGCGAGCGCGCGACGTCGAGCACATGCATCCCCCGTGCCGCGCCGCGCGGCACGACAATGCGGCCGGGCGCGATGGCGGACGGCTTGCCGTCGGCCTCGCGCCGCGTCGCGATCAGGCCGGTCTCGCCGAACACCGCGACATCGACCAGCGTTTCGCCGCCGGACCAGATGAAGCTTGCGGCGAGGCGCTCCGGCGCGCGCCACACCGAAAGGATGACGTGATGCGCGTTGCGCGTGCCGATCAGCCCGGCCTCGGCAAGCCGCGCCACCATCGGGCCGGGGAGAACCGCGACGGTGCAGCCTTCGTCGGTCAGCTGCGCTGCGAACGTCGCGGGCGCGAACGGATGATGCAGCACCAGCGTGCCGCCGCTCAGCAGCCAGGGCACGAGCGTGGTGGACAATCCCGCGAATGACGCAAGCGCGAGCGCGCCGAGGATCGTCGCTTCCGGTTCGATACGCGCCTCGAGATGCGAAGCCAAGCCTCCAGCCAACAGTTCTGCATGGCTGCGCGCGACCGGCACGATACCTTCGGGCGCGACGTCGAATGTCACCACCGCGACATGCGCGGACGCATCACCGGGCCGCTCGATGATCGGAGCTTCGTAGTGATCCGTGAAAATGTCGTCGATCGGCACGACGCCGTCGGGGAGGTTCTCGCCGAAGCCGTAGAGGAAGCGGATGGTGAAGGTGTCCATCGCGATGTGCATCGCGAGGTCGCCATGCACCGTATCGCCGATGCGCTGGCAGCCGATCAGCGCACGGGCCGCAACGCGTGTGAGGGCGGCGGCCGCATCCGCGTGGCGCCAGAGCAGCGGCAGCGGCGCGGCGATCAAGCCCGGCGCGCAGGATCGCGAGCAGCACGATCACGCTTTCGACCGTATTGGGAAGCTGAAGCGCGATGACGGAGTCGGTCGGCAGGCCGAAGCCGCGCAGCCGCGCGGCGAGCGCGCTCACTGCGCGGTCGGCCTGGGCGTAGGTGAGACGGCGCACCGGCCCGTCGGTGAACGCGACGCGATCGGGCGGATCGATCAACGCAAGCGCATCCGGCCGCGCCGCGACGGTACGGCGGAAAAGATCGTCGAGCGTCGCGCGGACGGGAGGCAGGTCGCTGGTGGTGTCGTCTGCCGCGCCCGGCGCCGTTGCGTTCAAGGTAGCCCCCAGGATCACGCGTTCCTCATTGCGTCTGCGGCGCACGCCACCACGTCTCGGGCACATAACCATGCAACGACGTGACCGCGGGCCGCTCGATGTAGGTCCAGCGCGCGAGCCATTGTTCCGGCGCGTGGAACAGCGGCACGACGTAGAACCCCGACATCAGCACGCGGTCGAGCGCACGCACTGCCGCGATCACGTCCGTCCGCGTCTCGGCCTTGAGCAGGGCGGCAATCATGGCATCCGCCGCCGCGCTTTTGACGCCCATGTAGTTGCGGCTGCCGTTGCTGTCGGCCGCCGCCGAACTCCAGTAGAAGGCCTGCTCGTTGCCCGGCGAGAGCGACTGGTCCCAGCGGTACTGGATCATGTCGTAATCGAAGGCGATTCGCCGCGCCTCGTATTGTACCGCATCGGCAAGGCGAACCTGCGCGGTGATCCCGGCGCGCTTGAGCTGGGCGGCGAACAGCAGCCCGATGCGCTCCTCGTCGCGGTTCAGGGTGAGGATCTCGAAACTCCAGCGGCTTTGCGGTGCGTTTCTCGATCAGTTCGGTGCCGCGCAGCTCGTAGCCGGCGGCGTTGAACAGCGCGAGCGCGCGGCGCAGCAGCGTGCGGTCGCGGCCCGAGCCGTCGGTTACCGGCGGCTGCCACTTCCCATCCATCACGTCGGTGCGGACCGCATCCCGGAAATGGCGCCAGCAACGCGCGCTCGCGCGCATCGGCGGCACGCCCGCGCGCGGAAAGTTCCGAGCCCTCGAAATAGCTGCCGCTGCGGCGGTAGAGGTCGAAGAAGATCGAATGGTTCACCCATTCGAAATCGAACA
This sequence comes from uncultured Alphaproteobacteria bacterium, assembly GCA_963828625.1. Lineage (GTDB taxonomy): Bacteria > Pseudomonadota > Alphaproteobacteria > Rhizobiales > Xanthobacteraceae > PALSA-894. The sequence continues at coordinate 295,499 of CAWHEX010000003.1, forward strand.
GCAGCGCGACGGCTTCGCGCACGCGGATGTCCGCGAATGGCGCGCGGCGAGCGTTGAAGACGAAATTGAAGCTCGGCTTTGGTAGGCCCGAGGTGAAGGTTTCCTTCACGACGCGCTTGTCGCGCAGCGCCGGAAAATCGTAGCTCGTCTGCCAGCGGCCGGGATCGTCCTCCTTGCGCAGGTCGAACAGGCCCTTCTTGAACGCCTCGTGATAGGCGGCGGCGTCGCGGTAATAGTCGAAACGGATCTCGTCGAAATTCCAGAAGCCGCGATTGACCGCGAGGTCACGCCCCCAATAGTCGGGATTGCGCGTGAGCGTGATGCTCTTGCCGGCATCGACCTTGCCGACGACGTAGGGGCCGCTGCCGAGCGGCGGCGTCATCGAGGTTTCCTCGAAGGTGTCCGGGTTGATGGCGTGTTTTGCCAGCACCGGCATCAGCCCGAGAATGAGCGGCAGCTCGCGATCCTCGCCGCTCCCGAAATCGAAACGCACCGTGCGGTCGTTCAGCACCTCGGCCTTCGTCACCTTCGAATAAAAGATGCGATGGTTCGGACGCCCCCGGTCGCGCAGCAACTGCCAGGAAAAGAGAACGTCCTGCGCCGTCACCGGCTTGCCGTCGGAGAAACGCGCCGCCGGGTTGAGCGTGAAGGTCACAAAGCTGCGCGCCGCATCGGTATCGACCGACTGCGCTAGCAGTCCGTAAAGCGTGAACGGCTCGTCGAGCCCGCGCACCATCAGGCTCTCGACGACATGGCCGGCGATGATGTTGCTGCCGCTGACGAGCGGCGCGCGGATGCCCTGCGGCGGCAGCCCCTTGATGATGAAGGGATTGAGGCTGTCGAAACTGCCGAGCCAGCCCTGGACCAGCCGCCCGCCTTTCGGGGCCGCAGGATTGGCGTAACGGAAGTGCGCAAAGTCGGCGGGCAGCGCCGGCTCACCATGCATCGCGATGGCATGGCGCGGCGCGCCCAGCGCATGCGCCGTCAGCGCAATGCCGATCAGCGCCGCGCCGGCGATGCGCGTCACGGACCGCGAACTGATGATGGGCTGGCGCAGGATCGACCCGGCTCCGATTCGTCGTGTGTGCGTGAATCTATCACGGCGGCCGAAGCCTTCAGGATGTCGGTACAAGTACCGACATCACCACTGGAATCTGCCCCGGAATTGGGCTAATCGACAGAGCCCCTGTCACGCTGTCGCCGCATTTGACGACGAGACAGCGCGCGACGGGGCGTCCGCGGCGGGTGACGCAGGACAATAAAGACATTCTGACAGAGGACTTTGATCGCATGAACGCTCACGTGTTTGCTGGGGTGCGCTCCGCCGCAACGTGCATGACGGCGGTGATGGCGCTTGCGTTCGGCGCGTCGCTGGCTCTCGCTCAGGCGCCGTCGACCGTGCCGGCTCCGAAGGCAACGCCGCGTCCGACGCCGCCCGCGCAGAAGGCGCAGCCGAAGGCGCCGCAGCAGCCCGCCCAGCAGGCGCCGGCCATCCCGGGCACCCCGGGTGCGGACGCGCAGCAGCAAGCCGGCGCCGAGCAGCCGCCGATCGTGTATTCGCCGTGGACCAAGTTCTGCGGCAAGGACCAGAACCCGCAGGCCAAGGAAGTCTGCCTGACCGTGAAGGAAGCGCGCCTCGAGACCGGCCAGTTCCTCGCGGGCGCCGCGCTGATCGAGCAGTCGGGTGAGGAGAAGAAGCTCTTCCGCATCACGCTGCCGCTCGGCATGCAGTTGCCACAGGGCACGCGCATGCTGCTCGACAAGGAAGAGCCGATGCAGGGCCGCTACATCGTGTGCCTGCCGAACGGCTGCATGGCGGACTTCGACGTCACCAAGGATTTCGTCGCGAAGCTGAAGAAGGGCCAGCAGATCGTGCTGCAGGGCATCAACCTGCCCGGACAGGCTGCGAGCTACATGCTGCCGCTCACCGACTTCGCCAAGGCGAACGAGGGACCGGCCACCGACCCGAAGAAGTTCGAGGACGACCAGAAGAAGCTGCAGGAAGAACTGCAGAAGAAGGCCGAGGAAGCGCGCCAGCGCCTGCAGGCAACGCCGCCGGCCGGACAGAAGAAGTAGCAATCGATTCGCAACTGGATCGATTAGGGCGCGCCACCGGCGCGCCTTAATCTTTTGGGGTCGTCGCGTGCGGCTGTTCACCCTTCGAGGACGCGGCGTGATCGGCAGGATCGGCTCCGTCATTGTCTGCGTTGCGCTCGCTTCGACCGCGATGGCCGAGCCGGCGCCGCGCGCCGAGAAGCAAAGCCCGCGGCCGGTCCAACCCGCACCGAACCCGCTTCCGCCTCAGGTGATGGGTACAGAGCTGTTCAAGTATTCGCCATGGGTGAAGCTGTGCGGCAGGGACAAGAGCGAGCCCGCGGCTCCGCTGATCTGTCTGACCATGATGGAAGTGCGCCGCGAAGTCGGGCCGTTCGCGGCAGGCGCCGCGCTGATCGAGGGCGCCGGAGAGATCCAAGGTATTGCGCGTGACGCTGCCGCCCGATGTCCGGCGCGAGGCGGGCGCACGTATCGCGGTGGATCGCGATGAGCCGCGCGCCGGCAAATTCTCGGGGTGCAATCCGCGCGGCTGTATCGCGGACTTCGACGCCAGCGCCGCGTTCATCGAGAAGCTCAAGTCGGGTCAGGTGCTGCACCTGCGCGGCGTTCGCGCGTCAGGCCAGGCCGCGGGCTTTCGATTGCCGCTTGCCGATTTCGCGAAGGCGAACGACGGACCTTCGGCGCGGCAGCAATAGCCGCCACGCGGCGCCATCTATCAGCCGCATCACTGCGACGCTGTCACGCCGCTGTCGATCTGCCGTCCCATGATGGCGATCGCCTGCTGGTAGACCGTCGCGGCGTTCCAGCCCTCGATCGCAGCAAAATTCGGCTGCCCCGGCTGATAGCCGGCGCCGGCCTTCCAGCCGTGCCCTTTGAGGAAGGCCGCGGTCGACGTCAGCGCGCCCGACGGGCTGTCGAGATTTCCGGCGCCGTATTGAAGGATGGCCTTGGGCATGAACTGGGTCTGGCCGTATTCGCCGTGCATCGAGCCGCGCGTGGTGGCGGAGAGCGTGCCGCGGTCGATCAGCTTCAGCGCCGCATAGAGATGGTCGGTGAAGAACTCGGGCCGCCGGCAATCGTAGGCGAGCGTCGCCACTGCGGAGACGATGTTCTCGTTGCCGCGCAATTTGCCGAACGCCGTCTCCATGCCCCAGATCGCCAGCAGCGGCCCCGGCGGCACGCCATAGCGCTGCTCGATCGAAGCAAGCAATGCGGCATGCTGCTGCTTGAGCCGGCGTCCTTGCGACACGATGGTGGCGGCACCGCGCTTGACCAGGAACTGATCGAGCGAAAGCTTGAAGCTCTTCATGCCGCGGTCGGCCGCGATGGTCCGCGTCGCATAAGTGGAGCCCATCAAGGCCGCGATGCCGGCAGCACCGACGCCCTTCTGTCGCGCCTCGGCGGCGAAGGCCGGCTTCCAGCCCTCGAAGCCGGCGGCGCCATTGCCACATTGCGCCGCGAAGGCAGGAGCGGGCAGGGAGCAGGCCAGCGCGAACAGCACGGCGGAAGCAAAACGGTGCGGCATCAGCGGAATCCTCAGGTTGCCCAGCGGCGCACTCAAACCCGCACTTGGTGACGGGAAAGAGGCAGCGGCCTAATTCAGCCGCTGCTCGCGCGGCTTGTAGCTGCCGTCTCGGGCGCGCTCGAATACCTCTCGCACCTGCGGGTGGCGCACCGGCTGGCCGGATTCATCCGGCAACAGGTTCTGCTCCGACACGTAGGCGACGTATTCGGTTTCGGCATTCTCGGCGAACAGGTGGTAGAACGGCTGGTCCTTGCGCGGCCGCACCTCGGCAGGAATCGCGTTGTACCATTCCTCGGTGTTGGCGAAGACCGGGTCGATGTCGAACACGACGCCGCGGAACGGGAAAAGCCGGTGCTTCACCACGGCCCCGATCCTGAACTTGGCATTGCGCTCTTCCGTCATGGTCTTGAAATAGTACGCTTTTCGCCCCAGCGCCAGTATCAGCCCGGTTGCGGCGCGGGCTGCCGAAACTTCGGGCCGAACCTTCTGGTAACCCAGCGCGACAAACTTCCGAGTGGCCCGCGGAACGGCCGCAGATTTTGCGCGTTTGCGAGCCAGCCAAGCCAATTGAGGCGGTAGCCAGAGATGATGCCCAGTTTGTTGAAATACTTCACGATTGTCGGGGGGGTGCTGCTCTCGCTTTTGATCGCCGCGAACGCCGTGCTCGAGCCGGGCGGACCCGGACCCACATTCCTCAAGGCCGAAGCCGCCAAGCCTGCGGTCAGGCATGACCCGCGCGCTTCGAAGGTCGAACGGCTGCGCGCCGAGGAGGCGGCAGCCGAAAAAGCCAGGACCGCGTCGCTCGTCGAGTCGCCCGTCGCCGTGACCGAGCCCGCGATGCCGCGGCCGGTTGAGGCGGCCATCGAAACACCTGCGCAGATTAGCGCGGCGGCCTCGCTTGTCTCATCCGCGCCAACCGAGGACGAAGCCGCACGCGCCACGCAACTTGCGCAGGAGAAGATCAAGGCCGAGAAGGCGAAGGCGCGCAAAAAGCAGATCGCGCGCGAACGCGCCAAGGCGAAAGTGCTGGAGGAAGCAAGCGCGCAGCAGGCGCAGCCGGCCTACAGCTATGCGCCGCGCCAGGCCTTCGGGCCGTTCGGGCAGGGCGGCGGTTGGGGCCGGTGGTAACGCGCTGAGCCGCGAGAGCCGGTGCGCGAGCCTTAGCTAAAGCCCGTAACGCTCCTTCATCTCGGCATCCTTCCCCGCGACGATCTTCGCGAGATCGACCACCACCTTGGCCTGCTTCCAGGTGGCGTCATCCTGCATCTTGCCGTCGATCATCACGGCGCCGGTGCCGTCGGGCATCGCGGCAAGGATCTTCAGCGCGAATTTCACCTCGGCGACGTCGGGCGAGAACACGCGCTTGGCGATCGGCACCTGGGTCGGGTGCAAGCGTCCAGGCGCCGGCGCAGCCCATCAGGAAGGCGTTGCGGAATTGCGCCTCGCAGGCGGCAGGGTCGGAGAAGTCGCCGAACGGTCCGTAGAACGCCTTGATGCCGGCCGACGCGCAGGCGTCGACCATCTTGGCGGTGGTGTAGTGCCAGAGGTCCTGCTGGAATTTTCCGCGCGCGCTTTCGGGTCCGTCCGCGTCGGCCAGCACCACGTAATCCGGATGCCCGCCGCCGACGCGCGTGGTCTTCATCGCGCGCGAGGCCGCGAGGTCCGCAGGGCCAAGCGAGATGCCGTGCATGCGCGGGGAGGCGGCGGCGATCGCCTCGACGTTCTTCACGCCCTCGGCGGTTTCGAGAATGGCGTGGATCAGGATCGGCCGCGTGACCTGGTGGCGTGCTTCGAGCTGCGCGAGCAGCTGATCGAGATAATGGATGTCCCACGGCCCCTCGACCTTGGGCAGCATCATCACGTCGAGCTTGTTGCCGACCGACGCGACGATCTGCGTGATGTCGTCGAGCGCCCACGGCGAGTTGAGCGCGTTGATGCGCGTCCACAGGCCGGTCGAACCGAAATCGTTGGCCTGCGCAAGCGCGATGAAGCCCGCGCGCGCCGCCTCCTTGGCGTCGGCCGGGATCGCGTCCTCCAGATTGCCGAGCACCACGTCGACTTCGCGGATGAGGTCCGGCACCTTGGCGCGCATCTTTTCGACATGCGGCGGCACGAAATGAATCATGCGTTCGAGCCGTACGGGAAGCTCGCGGTACGGCTCGGGCGCGCCGATCGCGAGCGGCTTGAAGAAGGGGCGGGGGAGTTTCATGGCGCGCAGTCCTGACAGAGCAACCAGCCTATTTCCATGCAATTCTTCGGCCAATATGCGGCCGGAAGCGCACTAGATATTGAACGGCCGTACGAAATTGTCGTCGGTGCGAAATGCGCGCGGGTGGCGGGCGCGGGCGCGCCTTCGAGGTTGCCTTGCGCGAAGGCCGGGCGGTCACCTGCAAGCTCGCTCCGCAGCATGGCGAGTGAAGCGGCGTCGTCCACATCATACCAGCCGGGCAGGGCGACGACCGGCAGGCCGATCTCGGCGGCGCGCTGCGAGCGTGCGCTCATAGACCTGTGCGGTGCTCCACGGAATATCGGCGAACAGTCGCTCATGCAGCGCAGAAAGCCCAATCAGCATGTAGCCGCCGTCGAGCGCGGGACTCAGCACGACAGCACCGCCACGCCGCGCGCCGAGATCGCCGTCGTCTTGCGGGAGCATGCGGAAGCCCGCAGGGAGCAGTTCACGCAGCGCGTGCCCGGTTCCAACGGGCGTATAGATCGCATAAGCCGTGACACCTTCGCCGATCAGTCCGCTCACCGTGCCAGCCGTGTCGCGGATGAAGCAGGTGGCCAGCGCGGCGCATTCCTCCGGACTCAGCGGCGGAAAGAGGCGGGTCTTCGACAGGCCGGGCGCCGGCGTCTTGCAGACGATCCCAACTGCTATGCTGTCCACACCGGCTCCGGAGTACCGTTTCGCACTCGTGCGCCCATGATGAACAGGCTTGAGCGTTCCGTCACTTCACAACCGCTTCAGGTATACATCTCCAACCCATGCTCGACGTCATCAACCTCGCGCTGCCTTTCTTCGGACTGATCTTCCTCGGGCTTGCCTGCGGCAAGCTCAAGCAGATCCCGGAAACCGGGATGGCGTGGATGAACTTCTTTCTCATCTACGTGTCGCTGCCCTGCCTGTTCTACCGGGTGCTGGCGCAGACTCCGCTCGAGCAGCTCAACAATCCGCCGTTCATCATCGCGACCATGCTGGCGACGTCGGTCGCGTTCGCGCTTGCCTATGCGATCGGCTGGGCCTTCCGGCGCAACATGGGAGAGGCGACCATCGCGGGCCTTTCCGGCGCCTACGGCAATATCGGCTACATGGGGCCGGGGCTGGCGCTCGCGACGCTCGGCGCGGGCGCCAATGTGCCGGTCGCGCTGATTTTCTGCTTCGACACGCTGCTGCTGTTTGCGCTCGTGCCGTTCCTGATGACGCTGTCGGCGCCGCGCCACCAGAGCCTCGCCGCAACGGCGCTGGAAGTCGTCAGGCGCATCGTGCTGCACCCGTTCATCATCGCGACCGCGCTCGGTGTTGCATCGGCGGCGATCCATTTCGAGCCGCCGGTCGCGCTCGACCGGCTGATGCAGTTCCTGCAGAACGCGGCGGCGCCGTGCGCGCTGTTCGCGCTCGGCGTCACGGTCGCGCTGCGGCCGATGCAGCGCATCCCGTGGGAGGTGCCGTTCACGATCGTGGTGAAGGTGCTGCTGCATCCGATCGCCGTGCTGGTGCTGCTGTCGCTTGCTCGGCCCGTTCGATCCGGTCTGGGTCTACACCGCGGTGCTGATGGCGGCGCTGCCGCCCGCGCTCAACGTGTTCATCATGGCGCGGCAGTACGACACCTGGGTGGCGCAGGCATCCGGCTCGGTGCTGTTCGGGACGTTCGTCTCGGTGGTCACTCTCACCACCACGATGTGGCTGGTGAAGAGCGGTGTGATGCCAACAGCGCTATTGCGATAGACGCGCTCGCTCGTCGTCATGCGCCGTACCCCGACGCGATGACGAGCGCGAGCAGCGGCGCGTATCCCCACGCAAAGACCCTGATGATGTCCGTGACGGTCTCCCGCGGCGAAGCCCGAGCTCGACCCTAAAGTGCTTTGAGCGTCCCGAGCGGCGCATCATTGAATTCATTGGGTGCTTCGGTCTGCGGAATGCGCCTGAGGTCCGGCAAAAACGTCAGCGCGGCGTGCGGAATGAAGTCTTGGCGATCGCGCGTTTGCGATCCTGAATGCCAGAATCCTTGTTGTCCCAGATGATTGGGATCCGGAGTTTCAGTCATGCATAAGAATTGCGGTCGGCGCTCTCCGCAATCCGGTCGCCGCCAAGGAAATAGGCGAGCCACTCCGCGATATCGGGCGTGCTATCGCGCAGTCCGGACGGACGCCGGAGAATTCGAGGTGCTCGGGGAGCGCGCGCTCCGTTTTCTCGATCAGGGATTCGATGAGAGATTCGAGGAGCAGTTCGGTCGCCAACGGGTTGGCGATCGTCGGCGACACCATCATTTCGCGGATCCATTTCGGACGGAGCAGAAGCGGGGTCCGGCGGAGGCGCGGTCATCCGAACGCGGCGTCGACCGGCACCAGGGCGCGGGCCTGCGTCGGATAACGCATCACGAGTTCCGCGGCGGCGCGGGCACCGAACGAGTAAGCGACGACGATGGCAGGCTTCGGGAGCAGACTAGTCAGCAGATCGTTGCACGCATGATACCTAGTCATGACGGTATGCCGCCGGGTCCCGTCCGAAAGCCGACCGGCGGCAGCCCGAGCGCAATCACGCGAAAGCCTTCCGACGCCGGTCGTCGTCCGCTCGCTCCACGCCGTGGTCCCGTGGAACAGGACGATGGGCATCCCGTCTGCCGGACCCTGCTCCTGGAGGAACACGCCGCCCGAGCGGGTGCTGATGAGACGCCCGACAGGGATGCGCAAGGCCTGCTCGCACGCCCGTCTCGCGTCCAGCTGCGCGACCGGAACGCCACGAGTGCGATCAACGCCACCGCGACGAAGACGACGGGCGCCCCATGCGACCCGCGCGCAGGATTTCGGATCACGGAGGCCTGCGGCCAGCATTGCCCTGTAGATACGGCTGAATAGCGCTGACTAGTCTGGACTAGTCAGTGATCAGCTGACGGATTACGAGCGCCGCAGGGGCCCCGTTGCGTCCAACCCGTGAAAACGGGCACGCTGCGGGAAACCGAACTCAGGTGTCTTCATGGATCTGGCGCAACCGCCGCTGACCAACTCGCGGGTCGAGACCGAGTACCGTTCCCGCACGAAGCGGTCGGCGGAACTCTACGCCGAGGCGTGCAGGGTGATCCCGGCCGGACTGACCCACAACTCCCGGACGCTGTTGCCGTACCCGGTCTATGCGGCGCGCGCTTCCGGGTCGCGGAAGTGGGACGTCGACGGCAACGAGTATGTCGACTTCTTCGGAGGGCATGGCGCGCTGCTGCTCGGGCACGCTCACCCGGCGGTCGTCGAAGCCGTCCGGGCCCAGGTGACGCAAGGCACCCACTGGGGGTCGTCGCACGAGGCCGAGGTTCGCTGGGCCGAGCTCGTGAACCGCCTCGTTCCGTGCGCCGAGCGGGTCCGTTTCACCGCATCCGGCACGGAAGCGTCGCATCTTGCGCTACGGCTCGCACGTGCCTTTACGAACAAGCCCAAAGTGGTTCGGTTCATTGGCCATTTTCATGGTTGGCATGACCAGGTAGCCGCCGGATCGATGTCGCACTTCGACGGCGGCGTGCCGGCCGGCATTTTGCCGAGCCTGGTCGAGCAGACGATCCTGTTACCGGCGGACGATATCGCGCACGTCGCCGACACACTGCGCCAGCGCGACGACATCGCGGCCGTAATCCTCGAAGGCTCGGGCGCCTCGTGGGGCATGGTGCCGCTGCCGGGGGATTTCCTCGCCGGCCTGCGCGCCGTCACGAAGGAGCGCGGCATCGTGATGATACTCGACGAGGTCATCACCGGTTTCCGCTGGGCGCGCGGCGGCGCACAGGAGCGCTTCGGCGTGACGCCGGACATGTGCGTGCTGGCGAAGATCGTCGCGGGCGGATTGCCCGGCGGCGCCGTCGCGGGACGCGCCGACATCATGGATCAACTCGACGCGGCTGCCGCCAAGAGGGCGGGGCGCGAGAAGATCGGCCATCAGGGAACGTTCAACTCGAACCCGCTCTGTTCGGCGGCCGCGGTCGCGACGCTGTCGATCGTCGAACGCGAGGATGTTTGCGCGAAGGCCGAAGCAACGACGGAGAAAATCCGCGCCGGCATGCGGCAGATCCTCGTCGAGGAAGACGTGCCGTGGGGCATCTATGGCGACGCATCGGCGTTCCTGATTTTCCAGAACCCGCAAGGTCTCGACATCGATCCGCAGACGTTCGATCCGCTGCGGCATGGCTTCAAGGAGTTGAAGGCGGTGCGTAACGCGAACCTCAGCCATCGCCTGCGCATCGCGATGCTGGCGAACGGCGTCGACATCATGGGCGCGCCGGGCGGGCTCGTGTCGGCGGTCCACGACGCCGAGGACGTCGCGCGCACGCTCGAGGCGTTTCGTACGAGCGTGCGCTGGCTCAAGGCCGAAGGCGACGTTGCGAGACCCAAATGACGCAGCCGCTCTCCGGCATCCTCGTCCTCGACTTCACCACGCTGCTGCCGGGGCCGCTCGCGACGCTGATGCTCGCGGAGGCCGGCGCCGAGGTGATCAAGATCGAGCGGCCGGGCGGCGAGGACATGCGCGGCACGCCGCCGCGCCACGATGGCGCCGCGGCCGTGTTCTCGATCCTCAACCGCGGAAAAAAGGGTCTCGTTCTCGACTTGAAGAACGAGAACGACCGCAAGCGCTTGCGACCGCTCATCGAGAAGGCGGATGTCATCGTCGAGCAATTCCGTCCGGGCGTAATGGAGCGGCTCGATCTCGGCTACGACGCAATCAGGAAGATCAATCCGCGCATCGTCTACTGCTCGATCTCGGGTTACGGCCAGCACGGTCCGCGCGCGGGCGAGGCGGGACACGACATCAACTATCAGAGCTTGACCGGGATTGCTCGCGCTCCAGCCGGGGCCGCTCGACAAGCCGGTGATCCCGCCCGCGCTGATCGCCGACATCGGCGGCGGCACGATGCCGGCCGTGATCAACATCCTGCTTGGGTTGCGCCAGCGCGACACAACGGGCGAGGGCGTCTATCTCGACGTCGCGATGACGGACGCGATGTTTACCTTCGCGTGGTACGCCTACGCGATCGGCCACGCGACCGGGAAATTCCCGGCGCCCGGCGAGTTGCGGCTGGTCGGCGCCTCGCCGCGCTACCAGCTTTATCCGACACGCGACGGCAAGATCGTCGCCTGCGGCGCGCTGGAGCAGAAATTCTGGCTGTCGTTCTGCAACACGATAGGGTTCGCCCGCAGCCGCTGATGAACGATCTTGCCGATCCGGAAGCGACCAAGGCGGCGATCGCGGAGATCATCGCCCGCGAGACCGCCGAACACTGGCGGCCGAAGTTTGCTGCCGCCGATTGCTGCGTCACCATCATGGCGTCACTGGAAGAGGCGCTGCACGATCCGCATTTCGTCGAGCGCGGGCTGTTCGCGCATCACATCGCGGGCGCTTCCGGCACGACCATGCCGGCGTTGCCGGTGCCGATCGCCGCAACCTTGCGCGAGCCGGCCGGGTCGGCAAAGCCTGCCCCGCAGCTTGGCGCGGATAACGATATTATCTGAAAACCTAAAGTGCTTCGCCCCGCATCAGCCGTGGCTGCAGCGTCGGCTCGACGCCTTCGCGCATCAGCGCGCGCCTGAGCGGCGCGATCCGGTCGATGAGATAGAGGCCAAGCCCGCGCGCGCCCTGCACGGGGAGGAAGTCCGTCAGCAGGCTGCGGTTGAGCGCATCGACCGCGAAAGCGCGCGAGGTCACGTCGGCGCGCCGCATCCGCTCGTACTGCGCCAGCACGTCGGGCGAACCAACATCGCTGCCCGCGCGCCGTGCCTCGACGACAAGCTCGCCGATGGTCGCGGCATCGCGCAGGCCGAGATTCAGGCCCTGCGCGCCGATCGGCGGGATGACATGCGCGGCTTCGCCCGCCAGCACGATGCGACGCGCCGAAAAGCTGCGGGCGATTTCGGTGCCGAGCGGGAACAGCCCGCGGCCCTCCTCGACGGTTATCTTGCCCAGGATCGAATGCGCGCGGCGTTCGATTTCCTCAGACAGCGCCGCAGCATCGAGTGCCGCGAGCTGTTCGGCTTCGCCCGGATCGGCCACGCACACGAGACTCGATCGCAGGCCGGGCAGGGGAACGAGCGTGAATGGTCCACCCTCAGTGTGAAACTCGGTCGAGACGCCGTTGTGCGGGCGCGCGTGGCCGAGACTGAGCGTGAGCGCCGCCTGCGGATAGCTGCGCTGCTCCGTCTCGATGCCGGCCGCTGCACGGCAGAGCGACTTGCGTCCATCCGCGCCGACGACAAGGCGCGCGGCGATATCCTCGCCATCGTCCAGACGGATCGTCACGCCCGCATCGCCCGGCTCGACCGCCGTCACGGTCGCGCCGATCCGCACAAGCTGCGTCAGCGCCGCCGCGCGTTTGTCGAGCGCCGCGATCAGATGGCGGTTCTCGATGTTGTGGCCGAAGGCTTCGAGGCCGATCTCGGCCGCTTCGAACAGCACCTCGGGCGCACGGATCAGACGCGGCGTGTCGTCGACCAGCCGGATCGCGGTGAGCGGCGCCGACCGGTCGCGGCACAGCGGCCACACATCCAGCGCCTCGAGCGCCGCGACGGAACCGGACAGGAGCGCGGTCGTGCGGTTGTCCGCGGGCGGCGCCTTCGCGACCAGCGCCGTCTCGATACCGGCGGCGGCGAGCGCGATCGCGGCCGTCAGGCCGGCCGGGCCCCCGCCAACGACAGCAACTTCGACCGTTCGCGCCATGCGCCTTCCTAGCCAATCCGGCCCGCCATGACGAGCGCAGCCCATTGCGCTAGGAACGGACCATGACGACCCTGGTCCAGGACGCCGCGATCAAGCCCGTGCGCGCGCTCGCGCGGCCGCGCCTCATCGCGATGGCCTGCATCGTGGTGCTCGTCGCCGCGGGCTGGATCTATCTCGGCCTGATGCTCGCCGGCATGTCCGGCGTCTCATTGCTGGAAGCACTCTGCCGGCCGACTTTCGGTGCATCCTATCCGGAGGCGGCGCAAGCCGCGCTGCTGTTCGCCATGTGGTGCGCGATGGTGCTCGCCATGATGCTGCCGACGGCGGGCCCGATGATCCTCACCTACGCGGACCTCGCCGAGACGGCGGCGCAAAAGGGCGAGCCCGCCGCATCGCCCGTCGTGTTGATCGCCGGATACGTCGTCGTGTGGTTCGCGGCGGCGTCCGCGCTGGCAGTCCTGCAAATCTTGTTCGCGCGCCTCTCGCTGCTCGACGCCAAGATGGCCTCGGCAAGCCCGCTGTTTTCCGGCGCGGCGTTCGTCGCGCGGGCCTCTATCAGTTCTCGGCGCTGAAACACGCCTGCGTCACCCAGTGCCAGCGCCCGTTTCCGTTCTTTTTCGCGAACTGGACCGCCGCGCCGCGCGGCGTGTTCCGCCTCGGACTGCGGCAGGGGCTCTATTGTCTTGGCTGCTGCTGGGCGATGATGCTGTTGATGTTCGCCGTCGGGGTAATGAATGTCGTCTGGATGGCGGCGCTCGGAGTAGCGATGACGATCGAGAAGCTGAACACGACAGCGCGTTTCTCGCGCGCGCTCGGCGTCGTATTCATTCTCGCCGGGGCGGCGTTCATCGTGAGTTCGGTCGTGGCGTATTGGCCCGCGCGGGCAGGGTAGGGAGCAAGGCGTGGCGGAAGACTGGAAGCTGAAAGGCGATTTCGTTCTCTCGTGCAATTGCACGGTCTTTTGTCCTTGCGTGATCTCGCTCGGCCAGCACGAGCCGACCGAAGGCTACTGCCAGGCCTGGGCCGGCATCCGCATCGACGAGGGCCACCACGAGACGACGGACATCTCCGGCATCAATGTCGGCCTGCTGCTGGACATTCCGGGACCACTTGCACGCGGCAACTGGACCGCCGCGCTCTACGTGGATGAACGCGCCTCGATCTATGCCGTGAAGGCGCTCACCCGCATCTTCACCGGCAAGGCCGGCGGCTCGACCGGCCTCCTGAAAATCCTCGTCGGCGGCTTCCTTGGCGTGCGCACCGAGAAGATCGTGTACGAGATCAAGGATGGCACGCATATCTTTCAGATTCCAAAGATTATTGAAGGCGTCGTGAAGCCCATCAAGGGCAAGGAGCCGGGCGAAAACGTCGTTGTTTCCAACACCGGTTACTGGGTCGGCCGCGACGTCACGATCGCGCGCGCCGAGACCTCGCGCGTGCGTGCCTTTGGGCGAAACTGGAATTTCGCCGGCCGCTCGGCCGAACTGGTGCGCCTCGATTGGGGCAGCGATGCACGCGCCTGAAACGAAGCTGCCGCCGCTCGCAAACGCGGCAGCCTTCGGCGTCCACATCTTCACCGCGTCGGGCGCAGCGCTCGCGCTATTCGCACTGCTTGCCGCGATAGAGCACGACTGGACGCGAATGTTCTGGTTGCTCGGGGCCGCGCTATTCGTCGATGGTGTGGACGGCACGCTGGCGCGCCGCTTCGATGTTGCGCAGCGCCTGCCGCGCTGGTCGGGCGACATCCTCGACCTCGTGGTCGATTTCCTCACCTATGTTTTCATTCCGGCCTACGTGGTGGTCGCAAGCGGGCTTCTTCCATCCTTCCTCGCCATCCCCTGCGCCGTCGCGATCGTCATCAGCGGCGCGCTCTATTTCGCCGACACGCGCATGAAGATGGACGGCAATTACTTTCGCGGCTTCCCGGCGGTGTGGAACGTACCCGTGTTCTATCTGCTGCTGCTCAAGCCCGATCCGTGGATTGCCGCAGCGGCAATCGCCTTGCTGGCCATTGCGACCTTCGTGCCGGTTCCATTCGTGCACCCCGCCCGCGTCGTGCGCTTGCGCATCCTGACCTTGAGCCTCCTCGGCATCTGGGCGGTGCTGGCTTTCGTGACGCTGTTGCGCGACATGATGCCCGGCGTATGGATCACGGCCGGATTGTGTGCCATCGCCCTCTACTTCCTGGGGGCGGGACTGCTGCGGCGAACGGATTGAATTGTGCTTGAACTTCTTACCGACCCCACAGCCTGGGCCGCGCTCGTCACCCTGACGGCGCTCGAAATCGTCCTCGGCATCGACAACATCGTGTTCATCTCGGTGCTGGTGTCGCGCTGCTCGCCGCAGGACGCCAAGCGCGCGCGGCAGATCGGGCTCGCGCTCGCGCTGGTGTTCCGCATCGTCCTGCTGTTCGGCCTGACCTTCCTGATGAAGCTGACCTATCCGGTTGTGACGACGTTCGGCCGCGAGTTCTCCTGGCACGACATCATTCTGATCGTTGGCGGGTTATTCCTGATCGCCAAGGCAACGCACGAAATCCACGCCGAAGTCGAGGCGGACGACCACGACGAGACCGCCGCGAAGGTCTACGCGGCGTTTTCAATGATCGTGCTGCAGATCGTGGTCGTGGACCTGATTTTCTCGGTTGATTCGATCGTCACCGCGATCGGGATGGCGCAGGATATCGAGATCATGATCGCGGCCGTCGTCATCGCGGTGATCGTGATGTATGTGGCGTCCGGTCCGGTCGCCCGTTTCGTTGCCAAGCATCCATCCACGAAAATGCTGGCGCTGGCATTTCTGGTGATGATCGGCGTCGCATTGGTTGCGGACGGATTCGAATTCCATATTCCGCGCGGCTACATCTACGCGTCGATGGGTTTTGCCGGCGTCGTTGAATTGTTCAACGTGCTGGCCAATCGCAATCGCGTGCGCAAGGCTGCGCGCACCAAGGCTCAAGGGATGCGGGAGCGCCATAGTGAATAAGATTCTTCTCGTCACCGGCGCGAGCCGCGGCATCGGCGCGGCCATCGCGAAGCTCGCGGGCGCGCGCGGCTACGACGTCGCGGTCAACTATCTGCGCGACGCGAAGGCCGCTGACGAGTGTCGTGGCGGCCGTGAAGGCGGCCGGACGCCGCGCGGTCGCGATCCAGGGAGACATGGCTCAGGAAGCCGATATCGACCGCACGTTCGCGACCATCGACAAGGAGCTCGGACGGCTGACACACCTTGTCTATAACGCCGGCACGACGGGCGGGAATTCGCGCGTCGAGGCGGTCGAGGCAAAGCAGATCCGTGACACGCTGGAGCTCAACGTCGTCGGCGCGCTGCTGTGCGCCAAGGGCGCGATCTTGCGCATGTCGACCAAGCACGGCGGGCAGGGCGGCGCGATGGTGATGATCTCGTCGATGGCGGCCACGCTCGGCAGCTCCGGCGAGTATGTCTGGTACGCCGCATCCAAGGGCGCGGTCGACTCCCTGACTATCGGCCTGTCGAAGGAGCTTGCGGCCGAGGGCATCCGCGTCAATGCGGTGTCGCCGGGGATCATCGCGACCGAAATTCATCCGCCCGGTCGGCTCGAACGCATTGCGCCCACCGTCCCGATCGCGCGGCCGGGCACCGCCGAAGAGGTCGCCGAAGCGGTGCTGTTCCTGCTGTCGGACGCCTCGTCCTATACCACCGGCACGAATGTGCGCGTCGCGGGTGGGCGGTAGTCCGCTCACCGCCGTCTGCCGCCTTGCTTCCGCGCCACCGGAACCTATGATCCCGGCCATTCGTGTGAAAGGCGTGCCGCAAAGGCGCGCGGAAAGCGGGAGAAAACGATGGTTGCGGCGGTAAGCGTTCACAAGGCTGGCGGTCCGGAAGTGCTGACCTTCGGGGAGGCCGACGTTCCGGCGCCGGGACCGAACCAGATCCGTATCAAGCAGGCCGCAGCCGGCATCAACTACATCGATACGTATTTCCGCACCGGTGCCTATCCGCCGCCGAATGGCTATCCGCTCATCATCGGCAACGAAGGTTCGGGTGACGTGATTGCGGTCGGCCCCGGCGTCAGCGACTTCAAGGTTGGAGACCGCGTGACGGCCGTGTTCGCGCACGGCGGCTACGCCTCCGAGCGCAATATTCCGGTCGACCGCGCCGTGAAGCTGCCGGCCAATATCTCGCACGAGCAGGCCGCCGGCATGATGCTCAAAGGCATGACGGCCGAATATCTCCTGCGCCGGACCTTCAACGTGAAGAAGGGCGACACCATTCTCGTGCATGCGGCAGCCGGCGGCGTCGGCCTGATCCTGTGCCAATGGGGCAAGCATCTCGGCGCGACCGTGATCGGCACCGTCGGCTCACCTGACAAGGCCGAGCTGGCCAAGCAGAACGGCGCGCACCACACCATCCTCTATAATAAAGAGGACTTCGCCGCGAAGGTGAAGGAGATTACCGGCGGCAAGCTGTGCGATGTGGTCTATGACGGCGTCGGCAAGACGACGTTCCCGGGTTCGCTCGACTGCCTGCGGCCGCTGGGGATGTTCGTGAGCTACGGCGCCGCCTCGGGCCAGATCGACGCGTTCAACATCAACATGCTGCAGTTCAAGGGATCGCTGTTCGCGACCCGCCCGACGCTCAACCATTATGCGGCCAAGCGCGAGGACCTGTTGGCGATCGCGAACGACCTGTTCGAGGTGGTCGGCTCCGGGGCGGTGAAAATCCCCGTGAACCAGAAATATGCCCTGAAGGACGCCCGCAAGGCGCACGAGGACCTCGAAGGCCGTAAGACCACGGGGTCCTCGATCCT
Organism: uncultured Alphaproteobacteria bacterium; assembly: GCA_963828625.1. Classification (GTDB taxonomy): domain Bacteria; phylum Pseudomonadota; class Alphaproteobacteria; order Rhizobiales; family Xanthobacteraceae; genus PALSA-894. The sequence goes on from CAWHEX010000003.1 coordinate 312,773, forward strand.
GGTCCCGTAACGCCATTTCCGGGCCGCCGGACAGGCGCGCCCGGAACTCCTGCCGCATTTCACCGCAGCGCGTGCCCGCAATTGACGCCTTTTGTCGGGCGGCGATTTGTTGGAACATGGCCGCAGCGCAATTCAGAGGCTGGAATTGATCTTGCATGGGCCAGATCACCACACACGTGCTCGATACCGCGGCCGGGCAACCGGCCGCCGGAATGAAGGTCATGCTTACGCGCGTCGACGATGCGGGCTCACTCATCGTCGCGGCGGTGACCAACGCGGACGGGCGGATCGATAAGCCGTTGCTGGAAGGCACGGCCTTCCTGCTGGGCCGCTACGAGATCGTGTTTCACGTCGGCGAATATTTCCGCCGCAAGGGAATGAAGCTGCCCGAACTGCCGTTCCTCGATCTGGTGCCGATCCGCTTCGGCGTCACCGAGGACACCCACTATCACGTGCCGCTGCTGGTCTCGCCGTTCGCCTACTCCACCTACCGGGGGAGCTGATGCGCAGCGAGATCCGCTTCCTGCGGCGCGGCAAGGTGGTGAAGCTGACCGGCATTTCACCCACGCTGACGCTGCTCGATTATCTGCGCCTGAGCGAACGCGCGACCGGCACCAAGGAAGGCTGCGCCGAAGGCGACTGCGGCGCCTGCACGGTCGTGCTGCGGCGGATGCGGGGCGAGCGGCTCGTCTATGAGCCCGTCAACGCGTGCATTCTGTTCGCGGGCCAGGCCGACGGCTGCGAGATCATCACGGTGGAAGATCTCGCGCGCGAAGGCAGGCTGCATCCCGTGCAGCAGGCGATGGTCGAGCAGCACGGCTCGCAATGCGGGTTCTGCACGCCCGGCTTCGTGATGAGCCTGTTCGCGCTCTATCATCGCGCCGACGACCGGCCGATGGACCGTCAGCGCGTGAACGACTGGATCGCCGGCAACCTGTGCCGCTGCACCGGATACCGTCCGATCGTCGATGCGGCGCTCGCCGCGTGTGCGTCGCCCGCGAACGACTGGTTCGCCGCCGAGGAGGGAGGCGCGCGCCGCGCGCTCGCCGACCTGCGCGACAGCGAGGATATCTTCGTCGGCGACGCGCGAGCGCTTCTTCGCGGCGCCTTCCTCGATCCTGTCGCTTGCGAAGCTCTATTACGCCAATCCGGACGCCACGCTGATCGCCGGCTCGACCGATGTCGGGCTCTGGGTGACCAAGCAGTTGCGCGACCTGCCCAAGGTGATCTGGCTCGGCCGCGTGAAGGGCCTCGACGAGATCGAGGACCGGCGCGACGCCGTCGCCTTCGGGGCGATCGTCACGCACACCGAGGCGATGCCGTACCTCGCGGCGATCGACCGCGATCTCGGCGAACTGATGCGCCGCTTCGCCGGCACGCAGATCCGCATGGCGGCGACCGTCGGCGGCAATATCGCGAACGGCTCTCCGATCGGCGACCTGCCACCCGCGCTGATCGCGCTCGGCGCGACGCTCGCCCTCCAGCGCAATGACCGGCCGCGCACGCTGCCGCTGGAAGAGTATTTCCTCGAATACGGCAAGCAGAACCGCCAGCCGGGCGAGTTCGTGCGCGTCGTGCGCGTTCCGAAGTTCGGCCTCGACGAGCATTTCCGCTGCTTCAAGATCACCAAGCGCTTCGATTCCGACATCTCGGCTGTCATGGGCGCGTTCAAGCTGCGGCTCGCCGGCATGCGCATCGCCGGCGCGCGCGTCGCCTACGGCGGCATGGCGGGCATCCCGAAGCGGGCGCGCAACACCGAAAAGGCGCTGATCGAGCGTCACGTCAATGATCCGGAAAGCTGGGACGACGCGCTCGCCGCGCTCGCGCACGACTTCGCGCCGATCGACGACATGCGCGCGAGCGCGGGCTACCGGCTCGACGTCGCGCGCGCGCTGCTGCGCAAGGCGCTGAACGAAATCGCCGGACAATCGTCGCTCGAAACGCGCATCGTCGGCCACAGGGAGGGGGCGGGTGTCAGTGCAGCTTGACCGCCGCTCCGAGGAATTGCGGCTGCGCGTCGTGCGCCGCTCGATGCGGCACAACTCTGCGCCCAAGCACGTCACCGGCACCGCGACCTTCATCGACGACATGCGCGAGCCCGAAGGGCTGCTGCATGTCGCGGTCGGCGGCGTGCCGATCGCAGCCGGTCAATTGCTCAGCATGGACCTCGATCCGGTGCGCGCCGCGCCCGGCGTCGTCGCGGTGCTGACCGCGCGTGACATTCCCGGTGCGAACGATGTCGGCCCCGTGGTGCACGACGATCCGATATTCATCGACGGGCGCATCGAGTTCTACGGGCAGGTTGCATTCGCCGTCGTCGCGAAGACGCGCGGGGAGGCGCGGCGCGCAGCGCGGCTTGCCAAGTTCGAGTTCGCGGTCGGCGAGCACCACGTCACGGTCGACGAGGCGCTCGAAGCCGACAGCCATATCCTTCCCGAGTACACGTTCCGCAAGGACGACAGCGCAACAGCGCTCATCGATAGCCCGAAGCGCGTCCGCGGATACCTGCGCATCGGCGGCCAGGAGCATTTCTATCTCGAAGGACAGGTCTCGCTCGCCATCCCCGGCGAAGACGGCGACATGCACGTCTATTCCTCCACGCAGCACCCGAGCGAGCTTCAGCACCTGATCGCGCGCGTGCTGAAGCTTCCCGATGTGGCTGTCACCGTCGAGGTGCGCCGCATGGGCGGCGCGTTCGGCGGCAAGGAAACGCAGGCTTCGCAATGGGCCGCGATCGCAGCGCTCGGCGCGCGCGTGACCGGCCAACCGTGCAAGATCCGCCTCGACCGCGACGACGACATCTGTCTCACCGGCAAGCGTCACGATTTCATCGCGGACTACGCGGTCGGCTTCAACGCGAACGGCATCATCCTCGCGTTCGAAACCGAGATGGCGTCGCGCTGCGGCTATTCGGCGGACCTGTCCGCCGCGATCAACGATCGCGCCATGTTCCACGCCGACAATGCCTATTACTTGCCGGCGGCGACGATCACCTCCCGGCGGATGAAGACCAACACGGTGTCGAACACCGCGTTCCGCGGCTTCGGCGGCCCGCAGGGCATGATGGTGGCGGAGCGCGTGATCGACGAGATCGCCTGGGCGCTCAAGATCGATCCGCTCGATGTGCGCAAGCGCAACCTTTACCGCGAGGGCCGCGACGTCACGCCCTACGGCATGGCGGTCGACGACAATGTCCTGCCCGGCCTCGTCGACCGCTGCGAAGTGACGAGTGACTACCGAAGGCGGCGGCGGCAGATCAGGGCGTTCAACGAGATCAGCCCCACGCTGAAGCACGGCATCGCGCTCACGCCGGTGAAGTTCGGCATCTCGTTCACCACCACGCACCTCAATCAGGCGGGCGCACTGGTGCACGTCTATCAGGACGGCTCGATCCACCTGAACCACGGCGGCACCGAGATGGGGCAGGGGCTCTACATCAAGGTCGCGCAGGTGGTGGCGGAGGAGTTCGGCGTCGAGGCCGACCGCGTGAAGATCACCGCGACGACGACCGCCAAGGTCCCGAACACATCTGCGACCGCGGCATCCTCCGGCTCCGACATCAACGGCTGGGCGGCCAAGAACGCCGCCGCGACCATCAAGGAGCGGCTGATCGCGTTCGCCGCCGACGCCTACGAGGTCCAGCCGGACCAGATCGAGTTTCGCGACAACCGCGTGTTCATCGGCAACCAGTCGGTGCCGTTCGCCGAGGTGATCCGCAAGGCCTATCTGGCGCGCATCTCGCTCTCGTCGACCGGGTTCTACCGCACGCCGAAGATCCACTGGGACGCCGCGACGGGGCAGGGCCGTCCGTTCTTCTATTTTTCCTACGGCGCGGCTTGCTCGGAAGTCGTCGTCGACATCACCACCGGCGAGATGAAGGTGCAGCAGGTCGATATCGTCCACGACGTCGGACGCTCGCTCAATCCGGCGGTCGACATCGGGCAGATCGAGGGCGGCTTCGTGCAGGGCATGGGCTGGCTCACGACCGAAGAACTCGTGTTCCACAGCGACGGGCGGCTGCTCACGCACGCGCCCTCGACCTACAAGATCCCGTGCGCCTCCGACGTGCCGGAGCATTTCCAGGTGCATCTGTGGGACGGCGCGAACCAGGAAGACACGATCTATCGCTCCAAGGCGGTCGGCGAACCGCCTTTGATGCTGGCGATCTCCGTGTTCGCCGCGATCGCGGACGCGATCCATAGCCTCAATCCCACGGTGCCGGTGCCGCTCGACGCACCGGCGACGCCGGAGTCGATTCTGCGCGCCGTGCGGGCGGTGACACCCTGATGGCCACCTGGCCAACCATCGCGCGCTTCATCGCCGGGCAGGGCGGCGCGGCACTCGTGACGCTGGCGCAGGCGCAGGGCTCGAGCCCGCGCGAGGTCGGTGCGCGCATGGTCGTTGCGCCGGACGGCACGTTCACCGGCACGATCGGGGGCGGCGCCTTGGAGTGGGGCGCGCTTGCCGAAGCGCAGGCGCTGCTGGCGCGGCGCGACGGGCCGGCCGTGACACAACTCGACAAGGCGCTCGGGCCTGATCTCGGGCAGTGCTGCGGCGGGCGGGTGCTGCTGACCATCGAGCGATACGGCGCTGCCGACCGGGCAATCGTGGACCAGCTCGCGCAGGCCGAGCGGAACGGCGCACTGAACACGATCGCGACCATCGGCAGGGACGGACGCCTCGCGCGGCACATCGCCGACGCCGCCAAGGGCCCCGCCTACGAGGTGTGCGCCGACGGATCGGTGCGCGAACGCTTCGGCGAGGAGCCGACGCCGTTCTATCTGTTCGGCGCGGGCCATGTCGGACGCGCGCTTGCCGTCACGCTCGCGCCGCTGCCGTTTCTCGTGACGTGGATCGATATGCGGCCCGGCGCGATACCGGACGCTTTCCCGCCGAACGTCACCGCGATCACCGCGGGCGATCCCGTTGAATTACTCGGGAAGGCGCCGGACGGCGCGTTCATCGCCGTGATGACGCACAGCCACGCGCTCGACCTCGATCTGGTGATCGCCGCACTGACGGCGAACCGCTTCGCCTATGTCGGACTGATCGGCAGCGCGACCAAGCGCGCGCGCTTTACCTCGGCGATGCACAAGATGGGCATGGCGGCGGACGCCATCGACGCGCTCGTCTGCCCGATCGGCCTGACCGCGATCAAGGACAAGGCGCCGGCCGCGATCGCGGCGTCGGTCGCCGCGCAGGTGCTGATCGTGCGCGAGGCGCACTTGGCGCCGCAAGGACAGGCGAAGCAGAACCGGGCAGGGCGCATCATGGCTGATGCCGCGCTCGCAACCGCGCCCGCGCCGGACAAGCCCGTGCAGCCGGACGAGATGCCGCTGCTCGAAGCCGTCGGCATCACCAAGCTCTACGGCGACTTCGTCGCGAACGACAGCATCAATCTCGAAATCTGGCCGGCCGAAGTGCACGCGCTGCTCGGCGAGAACGGCGCCGGCAAATCGACACTGGTGAAGATGATCTACGGCCTGCTGCAGCCGACGCGCGGCGAATTCCGCTGGCAGGGCCAGCCGGTCGTGCTGGCGGGACCGGCGTCCGCCCGCGCGCGCGGCATCGGCATGGTGTTCCAGCACTTCAGCCTGTTCGAGCAGTTGACCGTTGCCGAGAACGTCGCGCTCGGCCTCGACAATGCGCCGCTCACCGGCATCGACGACCGTGTCGCCGAAGTCTCGAAATCCTACGGCCTGCCGCTCGATCCGCGCCGCGAGGTATGGCGGCTCTCGGTCGGCGAGCGCCAGCGCATCGAGATCGTGCGCTGCCTGCTGCAGGACCCGAAGCTGCTGATCCTCGACGAGCCGACCTCGGTGCTGACCCCGCAGGAGGCCGAGCAACTGTTCCGGACGCTCCGCGTGCTGCGCAAGGAAGGCCGCGCGATCCTCTACATCTCGCACAAGCTCGAGGAAGTGCGCGCGCTGTGCGACACCGCCACGATCCTGCGCGGCGGCAAGGTGATCGCGACCTGCGATCCGCGCGCCGAGACCGCGCAATCGCTCGCCAGCATGATGGTCGGCGGCGAAGTCGGCGCGGTGCGCTCGGACGGATCGAAGAAGGTCGGGCAGCCGCGCCTCGTGGTGCGCAGCCTCAACCTCACGCCGGAAGACCCGCACGGCACCAAACTCGACAGCGTCACGTTCGAAGTTGCAGCAGGGGAAATCCTCGGCCTCGCCGGGGTCGCGGGCAACGGTCAGGATGAGCTGTTCGCCGCGCTCTCGGGCGAGATGCTGGCCGGCAATGCGGAGGCGATCAAGATCGACGGACGCGATGCAGGCCGCCTCTCGATCACGGAGCGGCGGCGGCTCGGTGCCGCCTTCGTGCCGGAGGAACGGCTCGGCCACGCGACCGCGCCGCGCTTCAAGCTTTCCGACAACGCGCTGATCAGCGGACACGCCGCAAGCCCGATGGTGCGGCGCGGGTTCATCGATCGCGGACAGATGCTCGCTTTCGTGGAGCGCATCACCAAGAGCTACGACGTGCGCAAGGCGAAGCGCGATCCGGAGGCGATGAGCCTCTCGGGCGGCAACCTGCAGAAATATGTCGTGGGCCGCGAAATCCTGCGCGAACCGCGCCTGCTCATCGTCAGCCAGCCGACGTGGGGCGTCGACGCGGGCGCCGCTGCCGCGATCCGTCAGGCGATCATCGATCTCGCGAGCCGCGGCGCGGCCGTGCTGGTGATGAGCCAGGACCTCGACGAGCTGTTCGAAATCACCGACCGCATGGTTGTCATCTGCGCCGGCCGGCTCTCCGCGCCGCGCACGACGCGCCACGCCGACCGCGGCGAGATCGGCATGCTGATGGCGGGCGTCGGCATGAAGGGTGTGGAGGAGGCGCATGCGGCTCGCGCTTGAACGCCGCGCCGAGCGGTCGATCTTCATGGCGCTCCTGTCGCCGCTGCTGGCGATCGCGCTGACGCTTTCGACCGGCGCGTTCCTGTTCTGGCTGCTCGGCAAGCCGCCGGTCGAGGCGCTGAAGATCTACTTCCTCGATCCGCTGACCGACCCGTGGGCCTTGCAGGAGATCGCCGTGAAGGCGACGCCGCTGGTGCTGATCGCGGTCGGCCTTGCGCTGTGTTACCTCGCGAACGCCTGGAACATCGGCGCGGAAGGCCAGTTCCTGGTCGGCGCGATCACCGGCGGCTGGCTCGCGGTGGTCACGCATGGCACGGACGCGGGATTCTGGGTGCTGCCCGCGATGCTGGTGCTCGGCGCACTCGGCGGCGCGCTCTACGCGCTGATCCCGGCGCTGTTCAAGGTGCGGTTCGGCGCAAGCGAAATCCTCACCAGCCTGATGCTGGTCTATGTCGCCGAGCTTCTGCTCGACTTTCTGGTGCGCGGGCCGTGGCGCGATCCGAAGGGCTTCAATTTCCCGACCACGGCCGAATTCGATTCCGTCGCCGCGATGCCGACGTTGATCGAGGGCAGCCGGCTGCACCTCGGCGCGATCATCGCGCTGCTGGTCGTGATCGGCGCGACCGATCATGCTCGGCCGCACGCTCAAGGGCTTCGAGATCAAGCTGGTCGGGCGCCGCACCACGCGCCGCGCGCTTCGCGGGGTTCAGCGACAAGACACTGACCGTCGTGACGTTCCTGATCTCGGGCGCGCTCGCAGGCCTTGCCGGCATCATCGAGGTGAGCGGCGACCGTGAACCATCTCCAGCCGAACATCTCGCCCGGCTACGGCTTCACGGCGATCATCGTGGCGTTCCTCGGCCGGCTGCAATCCGGTCGGCATCCTGATCGCGGCGCTGTTCCTCGCGCTCACTTTCATCGGCGGCGAAAGCGCACAGATCTCGCTCAAGGTGCCGCTCGATCTCACGAAGGTGTTTCAGGGCATTCTGCTGTTCTACGTGCTCGCCTGCGATACGCTGATCCTCTACCGCTTCCGTCTCGATGTTCGCACCGAAGGTCGTCGCATGGAGTTCGTTGAAGCCATCCTGCTCACGGTCATCACGGCCTCGACGCCGTTGCTGCTCGCGGCCTCGGGCGAACTGGTCGTCGAGCGCTCGGGCGTGCTGAATCTCGGCGTCGAAGGCATGATGATCGTGGGCGCGGCCTGCGGTTTCGCGGGCGCGTACCTCACAGGTTCGATCGCGGTCGGCGCGCTGTGCGGCATTCTCGGCGGCATCGCGCTGTCGGCGGTCTTCGCGGCGCTGACGCTGGGACTTGCGGCGAACCAGGTTGCCTCGGGCCTTGCGCTGACGATCCTCGGCGTCGGCCTCTCGGGCCTGATCGGCGCGGGCTATGTCGGGCAGAAGATCGAAGGCGCGGCGCACCTCTACATCCCGTTCATCACCGACATTCCGTTCCTCGGCCGAGTTATTTTCGGCCAGAATGCCTTCATCTATTTCTCGTCGCCCTGATCGTCGGCATCTGGTACTTCCTCTATCGCACGCGCGCCGGACTGATCCTGCGCGCCGTCGGCGACAATCACGCCTCCGCACATGCGCTCGGCTATCCGGTGCTGAAGATCCGCATGCTGGCGGTGCTGTTCGGCGGCGCGTGCGCGGGCCTCGGCGGCGCGTACCTGCCGCTCGCCTACACGCCGTTCTGGGTGTCGGGCATGACATCGGGGCGCGGCTGGATCGCGCTGGCGCTCGTGGTGTTCGCCTCGTGGCTGCCGTTCCGCCTGATGGTCGGTGCCTATCTGTTCGGCGGCATCACCATCCTGCAGCTTCACGCGCAGGCATTCGGGCTGGCCATTCCGTCGCAGCTGATGTCGTCGCTGCCATATCTGGCGACCATCGTGGTGCTGGTCGCGATCTCATGGTGGCGCGGCCGGGCAGGAAGTCCCGGCGCCTGCGTCGCTCGGGCTTGCTTTCGTACCCGACCGTTGAGCATTGTACCGGTAGGCGGAGCGTGCGGGCGCCGCGGCCGGAACTGAATTCCCGCAGGGATAACGGAGACAGACATGAAAAAGTTCATCGTAGCCGCCGCGGCCTTCGGGCTCGCCTTGGCGCGGCGACCGGCGCAAGCGCGCAGGAGAAACTCAAGGTCGGCTTCATCTATGTCGGCCCGATCGGCGACATGGGCTGGACCTACCAGCACGAGGTCGCGCCGCAAGGCGATCCAGGACCGTTCAAGGGCAAGATCGACACGACGCTATCTGGAGAACGTGAACGAAGGGCCCGACGCGGAACGCTCCATCGAGCAGCTCGTGCGCGCCGGCCACAAGCTGATCTACACGACCTCGTTCGGCTTCATGGACGCGACCGCAAAGGTCGCGAAGAAATACCCGAACGTGATGTTCGAGCATGCGACCGGCTACAAGCGCGGCAAGAACCTCGCGACCTATTCGGGCCGCTTCTACGAAGGGCGCTACATCCAGGGCCAGATCGCCGCCAAGATGTCGAAGACCGGCATCGATCGGCTACATCGGCTCGTTCCCGATCCCTGAGGTCGTCTCCGGCATCAACGCCATGATGCTCGGCGCGCAGTCGGTGCGTCCGGACATGAAGGTGAAGATCATCTGGGTGAACACCTGGTACGACCCCGGCAAGGAAGCCGCCGCCGCGCGCGCGCTCGCCGATCAGGGCGCGGACATCCTGACCCAGCACACGGACTCGGCTGCCGCGATACAGTTTGCAAACGACCGCGGCATCACTGGCGTTCGGGCAGGATAGCGACATGATCAAGTTCGGCCCGAAGGCGCAGCTCACCGCCATCATCAACAACTGGTCGCCGTACTATGTCGACCGCATCAAGCTCGCGCTCGACGGCAAATGGGCGACCGGCGACGTGTGGGGCGGGCTCAACAGCAACATCGTCCAGATGGCGGCCTACACAAACATGCCGGATGACGTGAAGAAGCTCGCGCAGGAGACCGAAGCCGCGATCTCGTCAGGCAAGCTGCACCCGTTCAAGTGCCCGGTGCGTCGGCGCAGGACGGCAAGGAGGTGGAGTGCAAGGGCGGCACACATCTCGACGACGGCCAGATCCTGAGCATGAACTTCTACATCAAGGGCATCGACGAGAAGCCGCCCGCGAAGTGAGTGTTGCCGAACCGCAACCCGAGGTGCCCGGCACAGCCGGAGCGTCGGCACGGATGACTACAGATGCTTGCCCTCGCCCTTCGAGACGCCTGCTCCCCGCCAGCGCCTGGGGTGAGGGCTTTTCTTAATAGCGATGGACGTCTTCCTCGGCGAATGGCTGAACCTGCTCTTCCGCTGGTTCCACATGATCGTGGGCATCGGCTGGATCGGCACGTCGTTCTATTTCATGACACTCGACTTCGGGCTCGACCAAAGGAGCGCAAGAGCGCGGGCGTCTATGGCACCCAGTGGCAGGTGCACGGCGGCGGCTTCTATCACGTCGAGAAATTCACCGTCGCGCCGCCGCAGATGCCGGCGCATCTGCACTGGTTCAAGTGGGACGCGTATCTCACCTGGGTGAGCGGCTTCGGCCTCATGGTCGTGCAGTACTACCTGCACGCCAAGTCGTACCTGATCGACGCCTCCGTGATGCCGCTTGACCCTTGGCAGGCGATTGCGATTTCCATCGCATCGCTGCTCGCCGGCTGGGTGATCTACGAGGCTCTGTGCCGTTCGCCGATCGGCAAGAACACGGTCCTGCTCGGCATCTGCGTGTTCGCGCTGATCCTGCTCGCGGCGGTGCTGTACACCAAAGTGTATTCCCCGCGCGGTGCGTTCCTGCATGTCGGCGCGTTCGTCGGCACCATCATGGCATTCAACGTGTTCATGGTGATCATCCCGAACCAGCGCAAAATGGTGGCGCAACTGATCGCGGGCGAGGTGCCCGACGCGCGCTACGGCCAGATCGGCAAGCAGCGCTCGACCCACAACAACTATCTGACGCTGCCCGTGCTGGTGATGATGGTGTCGCCGCACTATCCGTTCCTCTCAACGCATCCGCAGGCGTGGCTGGTGGTCGCGCTGATCATCATCATGGGTGCGCTGATCCGGCACTTCATCAACCGCGCGGATGCGGGCGACGACTCGGAACGTTCGACTGGGCGCTTCCGCTCGCAGCCTTCGCGCTGGTGTGCGCGATCTGGATCACGGCGCCGCGTGCGCCTGCGACTACCGCCGGCGCGGTTAGCGACATGGAAGCGCTGACGATCACCGTGAAGCACTGCGCGATGTGCCACGCCGCAAGGCCGACACACGAGAGCTTCAAGGAGGCGCCGAAGAACGTCGTGCTGGAGACGACCGATCAGTTGCGCAAGCATTCCGCACTGATCATGGCGCAGGCCGTGCAGAACAAGGCGATGCCGCTCGGCAACCAGACCGGCATGACCGAGGAAGAGCGCCAGAAGCTCGGCGCGTGGCTCGCCGCGCAGCGCGTCAGTCGCAATTTTTCTCCGTATGAAATGAACGTGCGCATGCGACGCCGGGCGCACGCGCGCGCACTCTCGAACTGTGCTAATTTCAATTCAGGCCGGGCGGCCGGTGGCGACAACAGCCCGGACAAGGGAGGATGCCCCATGAGTAGCATGCTGACCGACGAAGAACTTGCCGCACTCATTCCGTCCGAGCACTTGAAACTTCATACGCCGATCCCGACACAGATCGTGTCGAGCGACGAGTTCTATCCCGACCCGCAGAACGAAAAGCAGAAGGAAGTCGAGAACCGCCTCCTCGCGATGGCCGACGAACTCGGCAAGAAACAGGGCCTCGACCGCCGCCGCTTCTTCCAGACCGCCGCCGGCATGGCGGCGTCGTTCGTCGCGATGAACGAGGTCTATGGGCCGATGTTCGAGGTGAGCAAGGCCGAGGCCGCGACGCCCGCGATGGCGCAGGAGCGCGCCGACCGGCGCTCAAAGACCAGTTCATCATGGACATGCACACGCATTTCCTGCGCGACGACACGCGCATCATGAACTTCGTCAACCAGCGCAATGCCGTCGGCAAGGCCGGCTGGAACAAGACGCTGGCCGACAAGGAGCAGACGATCGAGGACCTGAAGTACGCAAACTACGTCAAGGAGATGTTCCTCGACAGCGACACCAAGATCGCGCTGATCTCGTCGTCGCCGTCCGAGATCGAGCAGGACTGGTTCCTCACCAACGAGCAGATGCGCGACGCGCGCGAGAAGGTGAACAAGGAGGCGGGCTCGCGCCGCCTGTTCTCGCACATGATCTTCACGCCGGGCCGGCCGGGCTGGCTCGACAGCGCTCGATGCCGGCCTGGCGCTGAAGCCGGAGTCGATCAAGGGCTATACGATCGGCGACAACACGCACAAGAACCTGAGCAAGTTCCCGTGGCGCATGGACGACGAGAAGGTCATCTACAAGGCCTACGAGAAGTTCGTGAAGGCGCGGCATCAAGAACGTCTGCGTGCACAAGGGGCTGTTCGCGCCCTCGGTCGAAAAGCAGTTCCCGCATTTGCGCGGCTTCTGCGACGTCGCCGACGTCGGCAAGGCCGCGAAGGACTGGCCGCAGCTCAACTTCGTCATCTACCACTCGGCCTATCGCCACGTCGGCGGCGATCCGGCAGTGGCGCTGGCCGAGTTCGAGCGTACCGGCCGCATCTCGTGGACCAGCGACCTCGCCGACATTCCGGCGCAGTTCGGCGTGAACAACGTCTACGGCGACGTCGGACAGTTGTTCGCGACCACGCTGATCGCCCAGCCGCGGGTCTGCGCGGCGCTCATGGGCACGCTGATCAAGGGCCTCGGCGCCGATCACGTGAACTGGGGCACCGACGCGGTGTGGACCGGTTCGCCGCAATGGCAGATCGAGGGCCTGCGCCGGCTCGAAATCCCGGAGGACATGCAGAAGAAGCACGGCTTCGCGCCGCTCGGCGATGCGACCGGGCCGGTGAAGACCGCGATCTTCGGCACCAACAATGCGAAGCTCTACAACATCCAGCCCCAGCGCGCGATGCAGGAGATCAAGAACGACCGCATCACCGCCTGGAAGGACCGAATACGAGAAGGAAGGTCCAGCCCCGAGCAACATGCGCTACGGCTACGTGGCGGGACCGGTCGACCACTCACTGTTCGCCTGAGGCTGACTTTCGCTGCGGAGGCCGCCGGGTTCGCCCTGGCGGCTTTTGCGTTTCGGGCCATGCGATTTCGCGGAGTTGTCTGACGGCGCGCGTGCGCCTATCTATTCGGTATGACCGGGGACACTTCCGAATCCGTGCAGCCGTTGAAGACCACGCTGTGGCGTGGCCTCGCCGGCCGCTGTCCGCATTGCGGCGAGGGCCGCATGTTCCGCGCCTTCCTGAAAGTCGTGGATCGCTGCGACGCATGTGGCGAGGAGCTGCATCATCACCGCGCCGACGACTTTCCGGCCTATCTGGTAATTGTGATCGTCGGCCATCTGGTGGTGCCGCTGATCCTGCACGTCGAGATGGCTTACGAGCCGGCCTACTGGATTCACGCGGCGATGTTCCTGCCGCTGACGATCGCGCTTGCACTGTTGCTGATCCAGCCGATGAAGGGGCTGGTGGTTGCATGCAGTGGCGCGCCGGGATGCATGGGTTCGAGGCAGTCCAGAAAACTGCGCCGCGCGATCTCGACGACCGGCTACCGCTTCCAAGCCGCGAAGCGGCCGTGATAAGCAGCCGCCATGCTCTCCGATTTTTCCCCAAGCTGACATCGACGCTTTCGGCGCCCGCGCCGAGACGATGGTCAATACACTCGGCGCGATTTCGGCCGAGCCGGACCGGTTGGTGCGGCTGTTTCTCACGGCGGAGCACCGCCGCGCGGCGAACCGCGTCGCGGAGTGGATGCGCGAGGCGGGACTTGCAGGTCTCCGAAGACGCACTGGGCACCGTGCGCGGGCGGCTCGAGGGGCAGGGCGCCAAGCGGCTGCTGATCGGGTCGCACATCGACACCGTGATCGATGCTGGCAAGTACGATGGCCCGTTCGGCGTGATCTCGGGGATTCTTGCGGGCGAGTATTTCCGCGACAGGGAAACTCCCGTTCGGCATCGACGTGCTGGCGTTCGGCGATGAGGAGGGGTCGCGCTTTCCGGCGACGCTGACCTCGTCATCCGCCTGTGCAGGAATTTTCAAGAACGGAATGGCTCGCGCTGGCGGACCGCAACGGCGTCACGCTCGGCGACGCCATCAAGGCCTACAGCGGATCGCCTGACGCGATCCCGGCCGCCGCGTATACCCGCGATGAAGCAGCCGCCTATGTCGAAGTCCACATCGAGCAGGGTCCGGTGCTGGAAACCCGCAGTCAGCCGCTCGGCGTTGTAATGTCGATCATCGGGCAGACTTATCTCAACATCGAATTCTTGGGCGAAGCCGGCCACGCCGGCACCGTGCCGATGATGCTGCGGCGTGACGCGCTCGCGGGCGCCGCGGAAGCGATGCTGCTCGGCGAAACGCTGGCGCGCGAAACAAAGGGCGAAGTGGTCGCAACCGTCGGCCGCATCGCGGTCGCGCCGGGCGCCACCAATGTGATCCCGGCAAATGTCGTTGTCATCTTCGACATCCGTTCCGGTTCGGAAGCCGCGCGTGCGAAACTTGCCGAAGCACTGAAGTCCGGCGTGCGCGCCATCGCCGACCGACGTCATCTCGGGCTCGACGATCACGTCGACGCGCGAGGTCGCGACCACGCCGTGCCATCCGCATATTCAGGATCAGCTTGGCCGACGCGATCCGCGCGCTCGGCGCGGAGCCGCTGCGGCTCGGCTCGGGCGCGGGCCATGACGGGCAGGCGATGGCGAAGCTGTGTCCCATCGGCATGCTGTTCGTGCGCTGCCGCGGCGGGATCAGTCACAATCCGATGGAATACGCGAGCCCGCGCGATCTCGGCCTCGCGGTCGCGGCGCTGATCGGCTTCATCGAGCGGTTCGATCCGGCGAAGCTCGCGCTAGAAGCCGACCGCGGCGCCGTGCAGATCGTACTCGTCGGCGCGCTCGATCTTCACCGTCGCGATCTCGCCGACGCGCAGCGGGCGGCGGCTCGCCACATAGACCGCGCCGTCGATCTCCGGCGCGTCGCCCTTGCTGCGGCCTTTCGCGACGGTCGGGCCGACTTCGTCGATGATGACCTGCTGGCGCGTGCCGACTTTGGCCTTGAGGCGCTTCGCCGAGATCGCCTGCTGGCGCTGCCATGAAGCGGTGCCAGCGCTCCTCCTTGACTTCGTCCGGCACCGGCGCCGCGAGATCGTTCGCCACCGCGCCCGCGACCGGCTCGTACTTGAAGCAGCCGACGCGATCGAGCTGCGCCTCGTCGAGCCAGTCGAGCAGCATCTCGAAATCCGCGTCGGTCTCGCCGGGAAAGCCGACGATGAAGGTCGAGCGGATGGTCAGGGCCGGACAGATCTCGCGCCAGCGGCGGATGCGCTCGAGCGTCTTCTCCTGCGCGGCGGGACGCTTCATGCGTTTGAGCACATCGGGCGCCGCATGCTGGAACGGGATGTCGAGATAGGGCAGCACCTTGCCGTCGGCCATCAGCGGGATGACCTCGTCGACATGCGGGTAGGGATAGACGTAATGCAGCCGCACCCACGCGCCGAGTTCGCCCAAGCTCGCGCGACAGGTCGATGAATTTCGCGCGCACCGCGCGGCCCTTCCATTGGCTCTCGGCGTATTTGATATCGACGCCGTAGGCCGAGGTGTCCTGCGAGATGACCAGCAGTTCCTTCACGCCGGCCTTCGACCAGCCGCTCGGCCTCGCGCAGCACGTCGGCGGCGGGGCGCGAGACGAGATCGCCGCGCAGCTTCGGGATGATGCAGAACGAGCAGCGATTGTTGCAGCCTTCTGAAATCTTCAGATACGCGTAGTGGCGCGGCGTCAGCTTGATGCCTTCCGGCGGCACCAGATCGACGAACGGATCGTGCGCCGGCGGCGCTGCGCGATGCACCGCCTCGACCACGCTCTCGTATTGCTGCGGGCCGGTGACGGCGAACACGTTGGGAAATTTCGCGGTGATCTTCTCCGGCTCCGCGCCCATGCAGCCGGTGACGACGACCTTGCCGTTCTCGGCCAGTGCGGTGCCGATCGCTTCGAGCGATTCCGCCTGCGCGCTAGTCGAGAAAGCCGCAGGTGTTGACGATCACGAGGTCCGCGCCCGCGTGCTCGCGCGAGAGCTCATAGCCCTCCGCGCGCAGCGCGCGTGAGGATGCGCTCCGAGTCGACCAGCGCCTTCGGGCAGCCGAGCGAGACGTAGGAAATCCGCGCCATCAGGTCGCCTTCGGCGATGCTCGCCCGCGCCGGCGTGCCGGGCTCGCCGAGGTCCCAGTAAGGCCCGGCCATGATCTGCAGCGCCTCGCGCGCGAGCGCGGTCGGGAAATGCTCGTTCGGCGCATGCTGCGAGCAGCCCGGATAGGAGTGCGGCACCCAGATCGTCGGCAGGCCGAGGCCTTCGGAGAAGATATCGTTCGGCAGCGAGCCGCCGACATTCGGCAGCACGGCGGGCTTCTGGTTCGTGGTCTTGGCGATCGAGGTCGCGGCCCAGCGCGCCCACGGGTGCTCGGGATCGAGCCGCGTCGCGTTCATGATGTCGTCGCGGCCCTTGGCGATCTGCACCATCGGGAAGCCGTGACGGTCGAGATGGCGGCGCAGCGCGGGCAGGAATTCGTCCGGGTTGGTGCCGACCACAAAGCGGATTTGTCCGCGCGCCCAGGCGCGGGGAGGGACCGCGTTGACCGGGCTTTCCGGGTTGCCCGCCGTCATCGCCAGGATGTCGAACGTGCACCACGCGAAGACTTTTTCGGCGAGCGTCAGGCCGGGCTCGGCCCAGTCCGGATCGATCTCGGGATCGCCCGGGCCGGATTTGACCTCGCAATCGGCGAGCGCGCGGCGCACCGACGTCCGGAATTCCGTCCGCCGGCACCCATTCGGGAATGCGGATTTGTCCGGTCGGTCCCGTGATGGTGGAAAGCGCATGCACAAGCTGGATCGACGGACTCGAGAGCAAGCCGCCCCAGTTGCCCGAATGGTGTCCGCCCTCGCGCGCATCGATCCACAGATCGATCGGATAGGCGCCGCGCGTGCCGAGCGAGATGGTCGGCCGGTCGGCGGTGAGACGAGGGCCGTCGGAGCCGACCAGCACGTCGGCCTGCAGCAGGTCTTGGTGCTCGGCGCAGAGTTCGCGCAGGCCGGGCGAGCCGGTTTCCTCGCCCATCTCGATCAGCCATTTGGCGTTGAAGCCGAGCTTGCCGCGCTCCGCGAGCACCGCTGCCTGCGCCGCGATGTTGATCGTGTGCTGGCCCTTGTTGTCGACGACGCCGCGCCCGTAGTAGCGGCCGTCTTTCTCGGTCACGCGTCCAGGGCGAAAGGCCCGCGTTCCAGCCGGCATCGAGCCCGCGAATGACGTCGCCGTGGCCATAGCCGAACACGGTCGGCAGGGCCGGGTCCTCGATCCGCTCGGCGAACAGGAACGGCCCCTTCGCGCTTCTCCTGCGTCAGCGTGCGGCAGGTGAAGCCGAGCTTCTCCAACGCCGGTGTCGATTTCACTTGAGAGATAGCGCGCAAGATCTGCTTTTCGCTCGGGATTTTGGCTCTCCGTCGGGATCGCGACACGGCGCGCCAGCTCGTCCCGGAACGCGCCGGAATCGAAATACTTTTCGGCGCGGGAAATGGCGGCGGCGCGGCTCATGAACGGCTTTCCAAGCTGGCGGAAGGGGTGGGATTCGAACCCACGGTAGACTTGCGCCTACGCCAGTTTTCAAGACTGGTGCCTTAAACCACTCGGCCACCCTTCCGGATCGGCCCTCAAATGCGCGAGGAGCCAAGGGTTTGCAAGCGGCGAGCGCCTTACCAAAGCCTCAAATTGGCAATCCCGTATTTACCAAGCTTAAGGGCTGCGGTTGGCGGGGGTCGGACGCGGCGCTATTTTAACCATTGGCGGGTTACGGGTCGGACCGGCCGCGCGGTTTGGTCCGCGAATCACGGGGAAAGCCTCAGTTCATGGGGTGGAACGGGGACAACGGCAGGGAGTCTGTGCGTTTGCACGGGCGGGCGTAGTCGCGTTCGGTTGCCTGCTGCTCGCCAACTGTTCGTCATCCTCGAAGCTCACCAGCAAGGTCGATCCGAAGTACGGCGTGTCGGCCTCGCCGCGCGTCGTGGAGATGGGTCAGCCGGTTCCCAAGGGCGGCGGCGTCTACCGCGTCGGCAAGCCGTACACGGTCGGTGGCCGCGAATATGTGCCGGAGGAAAACCGGCGCTACCGCAATGAGGGCCTTGCCTCCTGGTACGGTGACGACTTCCACGGCCGGCTCACCGCCAACGGTGAAATCTACGACATGGGCGGGATCTCGGCCGCGCATCCGACGCTGCCGCTGCCGAGCTATGTGCGCGTCACCAATCTGTCGACCCAAAAATCGCTGGTCGTGCGCGTCAACGATCGCGGGCCTTATCACGCCAATCGCGAGATCGACCTTTCGGCGCGCGCCGCCGATTTGCTCGGCTTCCGTCATCACGGCACCGCGAAAGTGCGCGTCGAATACGTCGGAACGGCGCCGCTCGCAGGTTCGGACGACCGTCAGCTGATGGCGACGCTACGGCAGGGCGCGCCTGCACCCGCCCCGGTGATGGTGGCGAGCAACAACCGTTACCTGCCAAACTTCGGGCACACCGCGCTGCGCGGCACCAACACGCCGTTGCCGCAGGAGCGGCCGTACGAACTCGGCGAGAGCGATCGCGTCGCCTCGTCGAGCGCATCCGCAATTGCGCACCGCAAGCTCGCTTGCGAGCGAGGCGCTCGCGCGTCACCCGGTCAATCCGCGCGTCGCCAATGTGTCGCCCGATACCGAGACGCCGCGCTACCTCGCCGCCAAGCTTCGCACCGCGGAAGCGCGTGGCCAGCCGGTCACCGAGGTCACGTCGAACGGGCGCGCCGCGCCGCAGTTCGTTCCGCAGCCCCCGGTGGTTTCGCCGGTCTCGGCCTACGCGCCGGTCCGCGGGTCGATCGGGGTTTCGAGCGGGCGCGGCCTCTACTAACCTTCGATTTTGCACGGATTTTCGCGCTGCACCGGATCCGCTGCCGGGCCGCACGCCTGTGGACATGAGCGATTACCGCCTTTGATTGGCCCGACAGGGTTGGCATCGTCGCGCCCTGATCGATACATCTAGGGGCGCGGCTGCGGTGGCCGCCGGGTATAGTCAGCCATGCGCTTGTCAGACCTCAATCCGCGCGCCGGCATCATTGCCGCCGCAATCGCCGGCGGGCTGTTCCTTGCCGCGTCTCCGGCCTCGACCCAGACGCCGCCGCCCAAGAAGGAAGACGCGTTCCAGATCTCCGCGCCCTACGCGATCCTGATCGAGGCCGACAGCGGCACCGTGCTGTTCGAGAAGAGCGCCGACAAGCTCAATCCCCCGGCGAGCATGTCCAAGCTGATGACCACGGAGCTGGTGCTCCACACCATCGCGCAAGGCAAGCTGAAGTGGGAAGACGAGATGACCATCTCGGAGAACGCCTGGCGCAAGGGCGGGGCGCCCTCCGGCGGCTCGGCGATGTTCGCGGCGCTCAACAGCCGGGTCAGCGTCAAGGACCTGATGCACGGCGTGATGATCCAGTCGGGCAATGACGCCTGCATCGCGCTCGCCGAAGGCATCGCGGGCAGCGAGCTTGCCTTCGCGGACCTGATGAACAAGCGCGCGAAGGAGATCGGCCTGACGCAGTCGCGCTTCACCAATTCGACCGGCATCCACGACGCCGATCACAACATGACGATGCGCGAACTCGCCAAGCTCGCGCAGCACATCATCAAGACCTATCCGGAGGCCTACAAGATCTACGGCGAGCGCGAGTTCACCTGGAACAAGGTGCGCCAGCAGAACCGCAATCCGCTGCTCGCGATGAACATCGGCGCGGACGGGCTGAAGACCGGCTTCACCAAGGAGGCGGGCTACGGCCTCGACGGCCTCGGCGGTGAACAACAATCTGCGCCTGATCGTGGTCGCGAACGGCTTCAAGACCATGAAGGAACGCGCCGACGAAACGCGCAAGCTGATGGAATGGGGCTTCCGCGCCTTCGAGGCGCGCGCGCTGTTCGCGCAGGGCGAGACGGTCGGCGAGGCGAAGCTGTATCGGCGGCGATGAAGAGCCGCGTTTCGCTGGTCAGCCCGACGCCGATCAAGCTGCTGGTGCCGCGCGCGATGTCCGACAAGCTCAGCGCCAAGGTGGTCTATGCCGGGCCGGTGCGGGCGCCGGTGACGAAAGGCCAGCCGATCGGCACGCTCAAGGTCTCGCGCGGCGACAACGTCGTGCTCGAAGTGCCGCTGCAGGCGGGCGAGGACGTCGAGGGCGGCACGCTGCACCAGCGCGCGTTCGACGCGATGGGCGAACTGGTGATCAACGTGTTCCGGGCCGGCGTGGACCGGCTCTGATTATCACGATGCCGCGCGGCAAATTCATCACGTTCGAAGGCGGCGAGGGCGCGGGAAAGTCCACGCAGGTCGCGCTCCTGCAAAAGCGGCTGCAAGCGCTCGGTCTGGGCGTCGTGGTGAGCCGCGAGCCGGGCGGCTCGGCCGGCGCGGAAGCGATCCGCCAGTGCTCCTGTCTCGGCGCCGCAAAGCCGCTCGGGCCGCACGCCGAGGCAATCCTGTTCGCGGCCGCGCGCGCCGATCATCTGCGCCAGACCATCGGCCCGGCGCTCCAGAGCGGCCAGTGGGTGATCAGCGACCGCTTCGCGGATTCCACCCGCATCTATCAGGGCGTGCTGGGCAACGTGGACCCGCGGCTGATCTCGCGGCTTGAGAAGCTCACCGTCGGCGAGCTTGGGCCGGACCTCACCGTCATCCTCGATATCGCGCCGGAGATCGGGCTCAAGCGCGCGAACGACCGGCGCGGCAACGCGCCGATCGACCGCTTCGAGGGCGAGGCGTTCGACTTCCACAAGAAGCTGCGCGAGGCCTATCTCGAACTCGCCGAGCGCGAGCCCGAGCGTTGCGTCGTCGTCAGCGCCGGGGCCGATCCCGCAACGGTTTCGGAATTCATCTGGTCCGCCGTCATGGCGCGCCTGCATCCGGCCGAAGCGCCGCTCGCGATCCGGGGCGTTGCCTCGTGAGTGCGAGCGAGACGGCGGAAGCGCCGCACCCGCGCGAGACGACCTCGCTCTACGGACAGACGGCCGCCGAGCAGGCGTTCCTCGATGCCTACCGCGGACGCATGCCGCATGCCTGGCTGATCGGCGGGCCGCGCGGGATCGGCAAGGCGACGCTCGCCTATCGCATGGCGCGCTTCGTCTTCGCGCACCCCGACCCCAAGACCACGCAAGAAGGCAACTTCGCTTGCGCTGCCGGAGGATCATCCGGCGGTCCGCCGCGTTGCCGCACAGGCGCACAGCGATCTCCTGATCCTGGAACGCACCGAGGGTGACAGCGGCAAACTGCGCACGGTGATCCAGGTCGACGACGTGCGACGCACCGTCGGGTTCTTCGGCTCGACGGCGGGCGAGGGGGGCTGGCGCGTCTGCATCGTCGATAGCGCCGACGAGCTCAACGCGGCCGGCGCGAACGCGCTCCTGAAAATCCTCGAAGAGCCGCCCGCCAAGGCGCTGCTGATCGTGGTGAGCCACGCGCCCGGGCGGCTGCTGCCGACCATCCGCTCGCGCTGCCGCCGCCTCGCGCTGCGGCCGCTCGAACCGGACGACGTTGCACGTGCGCTTGCGCGGAGCGCTTGCACGCGATCCGGGCGAGCCCGAGATCAAGGCCGCAGCGGCCGCCTCGGACGGGAGCGTTTCGCGCGCGCTCGATCTTGCGGGCGGCGCGGCGCTTGCGGTGCGCGAGCGCGTCAACACCATGCTCGACGCGCTCCCGTCGGTCGATCCGAACGCGCTGCATGCGCTCGGCGATGCGCTCGGACGGAGCGACGAGACCGCGTTTGCGGCCTTCGTCGACGCCGTGCGCGACTGGCTTTCGGCGCGCGTGACCGCTGCGCGCGCGGAGCCTGCGCGGCTCGTGCGCTTCGCCGACGTGTGGGAGAAGCTCAATGTCGCGGCGCGCGATGTAGAGATCTTTCACCTTGAGCGAAAGCCGTTTGCCTTCAATGTGTTCGGCTGGCTTGCCGCAGCCACGCGCGGTTGATACCTAGGGCTCAGCGTCGGCCGGGACATAAGACGCGGAGACGACGTTTCGCGTCTTATGTCCCGGCCTTCGATGCCTCTGAAAGCCGCCCGCAATGGCCGAAAAGCCGCGCTTTTACATCACGACCGCGATCGCCTACCCGAACGGTGCGCCGCACATCGGATATGGATACGAGATCATCACGACCGACGCGATCGCACGCTTCAAGCGGCTCGACGGCTACGAGGTGTTTTTCCTCACCGGCACTGACGAGCACGGGATCAAGATCGCGCAGACCGCCGCCAAGGCCGGCATCACGCCGAAGCAGTTGGTCGACCAGAATTCCGCGCGCTTCCACGAGATGGCAAAGCTGCTCAACTGCTCGAACGACCAATTCATCCGCACCACCGAAGAGCGCCACCACAAGTCCTCGCAGGCGATCTGGGAGCGGATGAAGGCGAACGGCGATATCTACCTGTCGAAGTACGCCGGCTGGTATTCGGTGCGCGACGAGGCCTACTACGACGAGAGCGAAACGCGCGTCGAAAACGGCGTGCGGCTCGGTGCGCTCAACACGCCGGTCGAATGGGTCGAGGAAGAGAGCTATTTCTTCAGGCTCTCGGCCTATCAGGACAAGTTGTTGAAGCTTTACGCGGACGTTCCCGATTTCGTACTGCCGCGCGAGCGGCTGAACGAGGTCGCGAGCTTCGTGCGCGGCGGACTGAAGGACCTGTCGGTCTCGCGCACCACCTTCGACTGGGGCGTGAAGGTCCCGGGCGACGAAAAGCACGTCATGTATGTGTGGGTCGATGCGCTGACGAACTACATCACGGCGGCGGGTTTCCCCGACACCGACAGCGCCAGCTTCAAGCGCTACTGGCCGGCCGACCTGCACGTGATCGGCAAGGACATCGTGCGCTTCCACGCGGTCTACTGGCCGGCGTTCCTGATGTCGGCCGGCATCGCGGTGCCGCGGCAGATCTTCAGCCACGGCTGGATCCTCAACCGCGGTGAGAAGATGTCGAAGTCGGTCGGCAACGTCGCCGATCCGTTCACGCTGGTCGAAGCCTATGGCGTCGATCCGCTGCGTTACTTCTTCATGCGCGAGGTGTCGTTCGGGCAGGACGGCAACTACAGCCACGAGGCGATCGTGGCGCGCATCAATGCGGACCTGTCGAACGATCTCGGCAACCTCGCGCAACGTTCGCTCACCATGGTCGGCAAGCAGTTCGGCGGCGCGATGCCGACCCCGGGCGCGTTCTCGGCGAACGATCAGGCGATCCTCGCCGCCGCCGACGCCATGGTCGGCAAGGCGCGCGACGCGATGAGGACGATGCAGCTGCATCAGGTGCTCAACGCGGTCTGGGCCGTGGTGGCGGAGGCGAACCGCTATTTCGCAGGGGAGGCGCCGTGGGCGCTCGCCAAGACCGATCCGGCGCGGCAGGGGACGGTGCTCTACGTCACCGCCGAAGTGATCCGGCAGGTCGCGATCCTGGCTTTGCCTTTCATGCCAACATCGGCCGCGAAATTCCTGGATTTGCTCAATATTCCGCAATCGGAGCGGGATTTCTCCCGGCTCGGCGGCGCGCATCGTCTGACCGCCGGAAAGGCGCTCGGCACGATCGCGCCGGTGTTCCCGCGCTACATCGAGCCGGAAGCCAAGGCGGGCTGACGCCATGCTCGTCGACAGCCATTGCCATCTCGACTTTCCCGGACTTCGCGGCGGAACTCGACGCGGTCGTGGCGCGCGCGGAGGCGGCGGGTGTCGGCCACATGGTGACGATCTCGACGCGCGTGCGCCGCCACGCCGGCATCCTGGCCATCGCGGAGCGCTTCCCGAACGTGACGTGCTCGGTCGGCACGCATCCGCATCACGCGCATGAAGAACTCGACATCACGGCGGACGACCTGATCGCGCGCGCGCAGCACCCGAAGGTCGTGGCGATCGGCGAGGCCGGGCTCGACTATCACTACGACAACTCGCCGCGCGACGCGCAGGAACAGGGATTTCGCACCCACATCGCGGCGGCGCGCGCGACGAAACTGCCGCTGGTGATCCACACCCGCGAGGCCGACGAAGACACCGCGCGCATCCTCGAGGAGCGAGATGGGGAAGGGGCCCTTCTCGGCTGTGCTGCACTGCTACACCGGCGGCGCGGAGCTTGCGCGGCGCGCGGTCGCGCTCGGCTGCTATATCGGTTTCACCGGCATCGTGACGTTCAAGAACTCGGGTGTGCTGCGCGACATCGCCAAAAGCCTGCCGGCCGACCGGTTCCTGGTCGAGACCGACGCACCGTATCTCGCGCCGAACCCGTACCGCGGCAAACGCAACGAGCCGGCTTATGTGACCGAGGTCGCCAAGGTGCTGGCCGAGGTGCGCGGCGTGACCTTCGAAGAGATCTGCCGCCAGACCACCGAGAACTTCTTCAAATTGTTCTCCAAAGTGCCGCGCCCGGCGGCCGTGGCGGCATGACGCTCGACGTTCACGATCCTCGGCTGCGGCTCGTCCGGCGGCGTGCCGCGACCGGGCACCGGCTGGGGCGCCTGCGATCCGGCCAATCCGAAGAACCGCCGCCGCCGCTGTTCGCTGCTGGTGGAGCGCACGGGTCCGGACGGCGTCACGCGCGTGCTGGTCGACACCGGACCCGACCTGCGCGAGCAGCTGATCGACGCGGACGTAAACGCGCTCGACGCGGTCCTCTACACCCACGAGCACGCCGACCACACCCACGGCATCGACGACCTGCGCGGAATTTTCCTGCGCGCGCGCCGCCGCCTCGACGTCTACGCCAATGACGCGACTGCGCGCATGCTGATGACGCGCTTTGCCTACTGCTTCGTACAGCCGCCCGGCAGCGAATACCCGCCGATCCTGAACATGCACGGGCTCCATGCGGGCCAGCCGTTAACGATTGACGGGAAGGGTGGCCCGATCACGGCGCTGCCGTTCGTCCAGGAGCATGGCGACATCCAGTCGCTCGGCTTCCGCTTCGGCGCGGTCGCGTATTCGAGCGACCTGAACGACATGCCGGACGCGAGCACCGAGGCGCTGGCCGGGCTCGATCTGTGGATCGTCGACGCGCTGCGCTACCATCCGCATCCGAGCCACTTCAGCGTCGCCGACGCGCTCGCCTGGATCGAGCGGCTCAAGCCCGCGCGCGCGATCCTGACAAACATGCACGCCGACCTCGACTACGCGGCGCTGCGCGTGAGCCTGCCGGCCGGCGTCGAGCCTGCGCACGACGGCATGCGGATCGCGCTTTGAACGCGCGTTTGTCTAAAGATTGAGATATTTCAGCCTCTTATCGGCATCACGATAAATATTCCATAATATGTCTTATGCGAATCGATCTGTGTATTTTGTATCGCGGATCATGGAACCCGCGCCACGGGCCTCGCGCATTACCGGATACGCGCGCGCACCGCGCCCTTCCCCACATGACGCACGAGGCAATCCCGTGAGCAAAGTCACCCAACTGAAGCGCGCGCAAGCCCGCGCCCGATCTCGACACCCCGACCGACCTCGACGACAAGGCGGTCACCGAAATCTCCAAGGCGCTGAACGGCATTCTGGCCGACAGTTTCGCGCTGTATCTCAAGACCAAGAATTTCCACTGGCACGTCAGCGGCCCGCACTTCCGCAGCTATCATCTGCTGTTCGAGGAACAGGCCGCCGCGATCTTCGCGACCACCGACGAGATCGCCGAGCGCGTCCGCAAGATCGGCGGCACGACGCTGCGCTCGATCGGCCACATCTCCAAAGCGCAGTCGATCAAGGACAATGACGAGGCGTTCGTGCCCGCCGGCGACATGGTCCGCGAGCTGATGAACGACAACAAGGAGGTCGCGGCCGCGATGCGCAAGGCGCACAAGCTATGCGACGACCACGAGGACGTCGCCACGGCGAGCCTCCTGGAGAACTACATCGACGCGACCGAGAAGCGGACCTGGTTCCTGTTCGAGTCCGCGCGCAAGGCGGACGGCAGCGGGCACTGAATTCGTGTGGGTTGCCGGCGTTAACTTCCGCACGGGCGAGGGTGGCTTGCTACCCTCGCCCTTGCATCATGAAGCCTTCCCGCGACATCGCACGGCTGATCGAGATCATGGCGGCGCTGCGCACGCCCGGCACGGGCTGCCCGTGGGACCTCGAGCAGAATTTCGAGACCATCGCGCCCTACACCATCGAGGAAGCCTACGAGGTCGCTGACGCGATCGCGCGCGGCGATCTCGACGACCTGAAGGACGAACTGGGCGACCTGCTGCTGCAGGTCGTGTTTCACGCCCGCATGGCCCAGGAGCAAGGCTCCTTCGCGTTCGGCGATGTCGTGCAGGCGATCACCGAGAAGCTGATCCGCCGCCATCCGCATGTGTTCGGCGACAAGGGCGGCATGAGCACCGGCGAGGTGAACGTCCAGTGGGATGCGATCAAGGCCGCAGGAGAAGGCCGCGCGGGTGGCCGCAGGCAGGAGCCCTGCCCCGGGCCGCGACGGCGCGCTCTCGGGCGTGCCCGCCGGCCTGCCGGCGCTCGCGCGTGCGCTCAAGCTGCAGCAGAAGGCGTCGAAGGTCGGCTTCGACTGGAACGACCCGAAGGCCGTGATCGCGAAGATCCGCGAGGAAACCGACGAGGTCGAGGCCGCGCTTAACGCCGGCGACAGCGGGCACGTCAAGGACGAGATCGGCGACCTGCTGTTCGTGGTGGTCAACCTCGCGCGTCATCTCGACGTCGATCCCGAGACCGCATTGCGCTCCACCAACCTGAAGTTCGAGCGACGCTTCGGCGCGATCGAGACCGCCCTCGCCGCCAAGGGCAAGACGCCGTCCGACGCGACGCTCGCCGAAATGGACGCGCTTTGGAATGCCGCGAAGGCGAAGCGAAAAATCAGGCTAGCTGCCGAGGCGAATTTTCCGCGTATGCGCTCCGCATTGCTGGCATCCGCGCGCACCGTCATGGCGAGCTTGCCGTCTTCGCCATGTCCTTCGCCATCACTTCGGCATGGCGATGAGCCAGCTGACGCCCTGCGCCGTCGGCCGGATCGAGCACGAGATCGAGCACCACGCGGCGGCGCGCGAGCCGCGCTTCGATCACATCAAGCAGCGTATCGAGCCCCTGCCCGCTCAGCGCCGAGGCCAGCACCGGCCGGTCCTCGCCGCGGCGCGCCGCGACGTTCTCAAGCTGCGTGCGCTGCTCCGGGTCGAGCCGGTCGATCTTGTTCCAGACCTCGATCAGGCGCTCGTGATCGTTCGGATCGATGTCGAGCGCGCGCAACACCTCTTCGACATCCTGCGCCTGCGCGGCCGTGTCCTCGTGCGTCGCATCGCGCACATGCAGGATCACATCCGCCTCGACCACCTCCTCCAGCGTCGCGCGGAACGCCGCGACCAGCATGGTCGGCAGGTCGGAAATGAAGCCGACCGTGTCGGACAGGATCGCCTTGCCGCCATGCGGCAGCGTGATCGCCCGCAAGCGTCGGGTCGAGCGTCGCGAACAGCATGTCGGCCGCCATCACGTCGGAGCGCGTCAGGCGGTTGAACAGCGTCGACTTGCCGGCATTGGTGTAGCCGACCAGCGCGACGATCGGATACGGCACGCGCTTGCGGCTGTCGCGATGAAGCTTGCGGGTCTTCTTCACGCCTTCGAGCTCGCGCTCGATCTTGGCGATGCGCTCCTCGATCATGCGCCGGTCGGACTCGATCTGCGTCTCGCCCGGGCCGCCGAGGAAGCCGAAGCCGCCGCGCTGGCGCTCGAGATGCGTCCAGGAGCGCACCAGCCGGCTCTTCTGGTAGGTCAGATGCGCGTGCTCGACCTGCAGCGTGCCTTCCCGCGTGCGCGCGCGCTTGCCGAAAATTTCGAGAATGAGCCCGGTGCGGTCGAGCACCTTCGCGCTCCAGGCCTTTTCGAGATTGCGCTGCTGCACCGGCGAGAGCGCGCAATCCATCACGACGATGCCGATGTCGTGGCTTTTCACGAGGCCGGCGAACTCCTCGACCTTGCCCTTGCCGAGATAGGTCGCGGGGCGGATCGCGCCGAGATGCGCGAGCCCGGCTTCGACCACATCGAGATCGATCGCGCGCGGCAAGGCCGACGGCTTCCTCGAGCCGCGCTTCCGGCGAGCGCTCGCCTTCGGCGCCGCGCACCACGGCTCCGTGCCGGCGGGCGGCGCAGATACGGCCCCACCACCATCGCACGTCCGGTCGAGGCGCCGTCGTGCGGCGGGCTCAACTGGCCGAAAGTCGTGCGGCGGCGCGGCTCCAAATCAGGCCTTCTCTGCCGGCGCCTCCTCGGCGCCTTCGAACAGCTGGATCGGATGCCCCGGCATGATGGTCGATATCGCGTGCTTGTAGACGAGTTGGGAATGCCCATCCCGCCGCAGCAGCACGCAGAAATTATCGAACCAGGTCACGACCCCCTGCAGCTTCACGCCGTTCACCAGAAAGATCGTGAGCGGCGTCTTGCTCTTGCGTACATGATTGAGGAAGGTGTCTTGCAGATTTTGCGCGCGTTCGGCTGCCATTGCCGTTGTTCCGTTTTTATTCGCGGACCCCTCTCCGCGAGCCTTTTCTTGTCACGTTGATTTCCCCGCGAGCGGGCGTGCCCCCGCACGCGGACGTGGCAAAGGCCATTAGATGGCACGGCGGGGAACCACGCAAGCGCAAGTTTCGCCGGCGGGGTCGGTTTGTCGCCTGTTTCAGGCGATTTCAGCGTGGTCGTGATAATCGCGCCGCAGTGCGCTGGCGATCAGGCCGGGCGCGCCGTTGCCGATCGGCTTGCCGTCGATCCGCACCACCGGCATCACGAACTGGGTCGCCGAGGTGACGAAGGCTTCGCGCGCCGCATAGGCCTCGTCGATGGTGAACGGACGCTCCTCGAGCTTCAGCCCATGCTCGGCGATCACGTCGAGCACCACCGTTCGGGTGATGCCGCGCAGGATGCCGAAATCGGCCGGGCGCGTGACGACGGCGCCGTCGCGCGTCACGATCCAGGCGTTCGAGGAGGAGCCTTCGGTGACGAACTTGTCGGCATCGACGAACCAGGCCTCCTTGGCGCCCTGCTCGCGCGCCGCCTGCTTGGCGAGCACGTTCGGCAACAGCGACACCGACTTGATGTCGACGCGCGGCCAGCGGTTCTCCGGCACCCTGATGACCCCGATGCCATCGGCCGCGCCCAGCTCCAGCTTGTCCAGATCGTAGTTCTTCGCCGTGACCACGATGCTCGGCAGCGTGCCGGGCGGCGGAAACGCGTGATCGCGCCGCGCGACGCCGCGCGTGACCTGAAGATAGAGGATGCCGTCGCGCACCCGGTTGCGCGCCACGGTTTCGCGGAACACCACGCCGAGCGCATTGCGCGGCATCGGCATCGCGATGCGCAGCTCCTTGAGCGAGCGCTCCAGCCGATCCATGTGACGGCGCTCGTCGACCAGGCGCCCTCCCCTGATCTCGCACACCTCGTAGACGCCGTCGGCGAACTGATAGCCGCGATCCTCCACATGCACCTGCGCGGCGCGATGCGGCACGTAGCGTCCGTTCACATAGGCGATGCGTGACAAGGTTAGCTCCCGTCTTTGCGCGTCGCGGCCATGGAGATTAGCCGATTCCCAGCGCCTTGAGCTTGCGGTGCAGCGCGGAGCGCTCCATGCCGACGAACTCGGCGGTGCGCGAGATATTGCCGCCGAAGCGGTTGATCTGCGCGCGCAGGTATTCGCGCTCGAACATTTCGCGCGCATCGCGCAGCGGAAGTCCCATCAGGTGCTCGCCGCCATTGCCGTTCGGCAGGTTCGGCACCATCGCGCCGACATCCTGCGGCAGCATGGAGGCATCGATCACCGCGTCGGCGTCGCCGCCGGCGAGGATCATCAGCCGCTCGACGTTGTTGCGCAGTTGCCGCACGTTGCCCGGCCAGTCATGCGACTGGAGCACCGCCATCGCGTCCTCGCCGATCTTGCGCGCGCGGCAGCCCGGTCGCCTGCGAAATCTGGTCCATGAAATAGTCGACCAGCACCGAGATGTCCTCGCGCCGCTCGGCGAGCGGCGGCACGCGGATCGGCACGACGGACAGGCGGTGAAACAGGTCCTCGCGGAACTTGCCCGCCGCGATCTCGGATTCGAGATTGCGCGTGGTCGAGGACACGATGCGCACGTCCACATCGACCTTGTTGGTGCCGCCGACGCGCTGGAAGGTCTGGTCGACCAGCACGCGCAGGATCTTGTTCTGCGTCTCGCGCGGCATGTCGCCGATCTCGTCGATGAACAGCGTGCCGTGATGCGCCTCTTCGAGCGCGCCGACCTTGCGCTCCTGCGAGCCGTTCGAAGCCTCGACGCCGAACAGCTCGGATTCCATCCGCTCCGGCGTGATCGCGGCCGCATTGATGACGACGAACGGGCGCGTCCTTGCGTC
Source organism: uncultured Alphaproteobacteria bacterium (assembly GCA_963828625.1). Classification (GTDB taxonomy): domain Bacteria; phylum Pseudomonadota; class Alphaproteobacteria; order Rhizobiales; family Xanthobacteraceae; genus PALSA-894. The sequence goes on from CAWHEX010000003.1 coordinate 343,107, forward strand.
CGCGAATGGGTGTGGATCGTGCGCGCGGTCAGTTCCTTGCCGGCGCCGGACGGGCCCACGATCAGGATGCGGCTGTTGGTCGGCGCGACCTTCTCGATCACGTGGCGAAGCTGATTGATCGCCGGGCGACTTGCCGACGAGGCTGGTCGGCTGCGGCGCGAGCTGCTTGAGCTCCCTCACCTCGCGCTTGAGCCGGGAATTTTCCAGCGCGCGGTTGGCGACCAGCACGAGCCGGTCGGCCTTGAACGGCTTCTCGATGAAGTCGTAGGCGCCGCGCTTGATCGCCGAGACCGCCGTCTCGATGTTGCCGTGGCCGGAGATCATCACGACCGGCAGTTCGGGATGCTGCTCCTTCACGTTGTCGAGCAGTTGCAGCCCGTCGAGCTTGCTGCCCTGCAGCCAGATATCGAGGAACAGCAGGTTCGGCCGGCGCGTCGAGATGGAATTGAGCGCGGTCTCGCTGTCGCGCGCGGTGCGCGTCTCGAAGCCCTCGTCCTGCAGGATGCCCGCGACCAGCTCGCGGATATCGGCTTCGTCATCGATGATGAGGATGTCAGACGCCATGATTACCGCTCACTCGCCGCTTCGAGGATTTCAGCTTTCGACCGTTCGGTCTTGGAGTCGCCGACGCTTTCGGCGGCGAATCGCAGCCGCACCCATGCGCCGCGCCCGCCGGAGGCAACTTCGGGCGCATCGAACAGGTCCATGCGCCCGCCGTGCTCTTCGAGAATGCGGCCGACGATGGCGAGACCAAGGCCGGTGCCCTTCTCGCGCGTCGTCACATAGGGCTCGAGCAGGCGGTTGCGGTTTTCCTTCGGCAGGCCGGTGCCGTTGTCGATCACGTCGATCACGATGTCGCCGCCCTCGCGCTTGACCGAAACGCGGATGCGGCCGCGGCCGAGTTGATCGGGCGGCACGCGCGGCGATCGCCTCGGTGGCGTTCTTCACGATGTTGGTGAGGCCCTGACTGATCAGCCGGCGGTCGAACTTCGCCGGCATGTGCTCCTGCTCGGTTTCGATCTCGATGTCGATGTCGGGGCTGCCGACGCGCTGCAGGAACACGACCTGACGCGCCGTGTCCGCGACATCCTCGGCTCGTCATCACCGGCTTCGGCATGCGGGCAAAGCGCGAGAACTCGTCCACCATGCGCTTGATGTCGTCGACCTGACGCACGATCGTGTCGGTGCATTGCTCGAAGACGCTTTGGGTCCTCGGTGATGACCTTGGCGTATTTGCGCTTCAGGCGTTCGGCGGAAAGCTGGATCGGCGTCAGCGGGTTCTTGATCTCGTGCGCGATGCGGCGCGCGATGTCGGCCCAGGCCGACGTGCGCTGCGCGGTGACGAGATCGGTGATGTCGTCGAGCGTCACCACGTAACCGTGGTGCTCGTCGGCCGACTGCTCGGTCGTGACGCGGACCGACAGGTTGCGCTCGCGCATGTCGCGATTGATCGTGATCTGGCCCTGCACCAGCCGGTGCATGCCGGTGCGCGCCTCGGCGAACAGCGGCTCAAGCTCGGGCATCACCTCGGTCAAGCTCGCGGCCGACCGCATCGGCCTCGCTCTGCCCGATCAGCCGCTCGGCGGAACGGTTGAGGATGCTGATCTTGCCTTCCGAATCGACGCCGATCACGCCCGCGCTCGCGCCCGCAAGCACCGCTTCGGTGAAACGGCGGCGGCTGTCGATCTGGTCGCGCGCGCGCATCAGGTCGTCGCGCTGCGTGCGCAGCTCCTGCGTCATCTTGTTGAAGGTCTCGCCGAGCTGGGAGAGGTCGCCCTCCCCGCGCCGCACCGGCACCTGCACATAGAGATTGCCGGTCGAGACGAGATTGGCGGCGCCGATCAGGCGGCGGATCGGCGCGACCAGCCGGTTGGCGAAGTTGAGCCCGATCCACACCGCCGACAGCAGCACGATCAGCGCGATGACGGTGTACATCAGCGCGAACGCGATCTGCACGCCGACGCGGCGCGCCTCCAGATTGGCGAATTCCGCGACGCTTTCCTGCGTCGCCTGCAACTGCTCGATGACGCGCGGATCGAGCGGGCGCGCCACGTAGAGGTAAGTGTCCTCGTATCCGCGCAGCTTGATCACCGCCGCGACGGTCTTCGATTCGAGAAACATCGCGACCTGCGGCTCGTTCTCGCCGACGCCGGCCAGCGCGCCGCTCGCCGGCGGCGGCGCGATATCGCCGACGCCTTCGATCTCCGCCTTCTCGATCACGGTGAGATCGCTGTGCACGATCAGGGTGAGCGGCAGGCCGCGCAGCTCGGCCTGCGCCTTGAGGAGCTGGCGGAAGCGCTCGCGGTCGCTGAATCGAACAGCGGCTTGGCGCGGCTGACGTCGAACGCCATCGCGGAGATTTCGCTGCGGATCAGTCGCGCCGTGCTCGTTGAAATAGACCTGCGAGACGGTGAGCGAATTCTGGATCACGCGACTGGATGCGCGTGGAGAACCAGGGCGCGAGGCCGCGATCGAGCGTGATGCTGGCGACGATCGCGACCAGGATCGCCGGCACCGCGGCGATGACCGAGAACAGGCGCGATGATGCGCACATGCAGCCGGGCGCCTGCCCGCCCGCGCCGGCGCGCCTGCATGATGTTCCAGACTTCGCGGCCGATGACCGCGATCAGCAGCAGCGACGGCGACCGCGTCGACCGCCAGCACCGTGACCACGACCTGATGGGTCGGGGCGATCGGGGTCAGGCCGGCGAGCACCGCGAAGGTGACGGTGGCCGAGAGCAGCGCGAGCGACGACCGCAATCGAGCCGAGCACACGCATCGAAAGCGTCGGCGCCGAGGCGCCGCCCGAGGTGTCGGCGATCGCGACGTCGTCCGCGGTTGTCATTCGCTGCCCGTGCCGGAGCGTGAAGGAGTGACGGCGCGGCCGCACGGATCGCACGTGGAACGCCGCGTCCGCAGGACCGATTGATGCTATTTATAGAACAATGTTGCCCAATTGCGACAATTCCGCGGCGCAATTCGGCACGTTGCCGCCGGCTTTGAATCAGCCGCTGGTGCGGATCACCTGGATGTCCAGATCCCGGATTTTCTTGCGCAGCGTGTTGCGGTTGACGCCCAGAAGGTCGGCGGCCCGGATCTGGTTGCCGCGCGTCGCCGCCAGCGCTGCGGACAGCAGCGGTTGTTCGACCTCCTTCAGGATGCGGTGATAGAGGCCGGGCGGCGGCAGGCCGTCGCCGAAGTTCGCGAAGTAGCGCGTCGAGATGCCGCTCCATCGCGGCGCTGATCGTGTCGTCGCCGCGGCCGTCGTCCGTCCGGCGCCGCAATCGCCGGCTGGACCAGTTCGGCATCGATGACCGCGCCGGTGATCGTTTCCTGCGGATAGAGCGCCGAGAGCCGGCGCGCGAGATTTTCCAGTTCGCGCACGTTGCCCGGCCAGCGATAGCGCTTGAGCCGCTCGAGCGCCGCGGCATCGACCTGCTTCGGCGGCAGCCCCTCGCGTTCGGCCAGCGCGAAGAAGTGCCGCATCAGGTCGGGCACGTCCTCGGCGCGCTCGCGCAGCGGCGGCAGCCGCAGCGGCACGACGTTGAGGCGGAAGAACAGGTCCTCGCGGAACAGGCCCTGCTGGATCAGGACGCGCAGATCCTTGTTGCTGGCGGCGACGATGCGCACGTCGGTCTTGATCGGCGTGCGCCCGCCGACGGTCGTGTATTCGCCCTGCTGCAGCACGCGCAGCAGCCGCGTCTGCGCCTCCATCGGCATGTCGCCGATCTCGTCGAGGAACAGCGTGCCGCCTTCCGCCTGCTCGAAGCGGCCGGACGCGCGCGTGTTCGCGCCGGTGAAGGCGCCCTTCTCGTGGCCGAACAGTTCGGACTCCACGAGATCGCGCGGGATCGCCGCCATGTTGATCGCGACGAACGGGCCCGGAGCGGCGCTTGCCGTAATCGTGCAGCGCGCGCGCGACCAGTTCCTTGCCGGTGCCGGACTCGCCCGTGATCATCACGGTGAGGTCGGTCTGCATCAGCCGCGCGACGAAGCGATAGATCTCCTGCATCGCGGGCGAGCGGCCGACCAGCGGGATCGCGCCGAGGTCTTCGGCCTTCGGCGGCTCGCGCACGCTTCTCCTTCGGCTCGGCGAGCGCGCGGCCGACGATCGCGATCAGCTCTTTCAGGTCGAAGGGCTTCGGCAGATATTCGTAGGCGCCGCGCTCGGACGCGCGGATCGCCGTCATGAAGGTGTTCTGCGCGCTCATCACGATGATCGGGCAGTTCGGGCCGCAGCTTCTTGATGCGCGGCAGCAGGTCGAACGCGTTCTCGTCCGGCATCACCACGTCGGTGATGACGAGATCGCCGTCGCCCTGGCTGACCCAGCGCCACAGCGTCGCGGCATTGCCGGTCGAGCGCACCTCATATCCGGCGCGCGACAGCGCCTGATTGAGCACCGTCCTGATCGCGGCATCGTCGTCGGCGACCAGTATGTTTCCTGCGGGCATCACTTCCTCTTCAGGTTCCGCCACCCGGCAAGGCGTCGTCCCCTGTGAACATCGGCATCAACACGCGGAAAATGGTGTGGCGCGGCTGCGACTCGCATTCGATGATCCCGCCGTGATCGCCGACGATCTTGGCGACCAGCGCAAGGCCCAGGCCGGTGCCGGTCGGCTTGGTCGTCACGAACGGATCGAACAGATGCGGCAGCAGGTCGGCGGGCACGCCCGCGCCGTTGTCCTTGACGCAGAACTCGAGCGGCAGCGACACGCGCGTCTTGCTGCCCGGGATTTGCAGCCGAACGCCCGGCCGGAACGCGGTCGTCAATTCGATCTGGCCGTCGGCCTGATCGCCGATCGCCTCGGCGGCGTTCTTCACCAGATTGAGAAACACCTGGATGAACTGGTCGCGGTTCGCCAGCACCGACGGGAGCGAAGGATCGTAGGTCTCGACGAACTTGATGTGGCGCCCAAAGCCCGACAGCGCGAGCTTCTTCACGCGGTCGAGCACCACATGGATGTTGACCGGCTCGCGCTCGACCGGCCGCTCGTCGGCGAACACCTCCATGCGGTCGACCAGCTTCACGATGCGGTCGGCCTCGTCGCAGATCAGGCGCGTGAGCGTGCGGTCGTCGTCGTTGGCGGACTGTTCGAGCAGTTGCGCGGCGCCGCGGATGCCCGAGAGCGGGTTCTTGATCTCATGCGCCAGCATCGAGGCGAGCGCGATCACCGAACGCGCCGCGCCGCGATGGGTGAGCTGGCGGTCCATCTTGTCGGCGATGGTGCGCTCCTGCAGCATCACCACGACATGGCCGGGCCGCTCCGGCACCGGCGCGACATTGAGGTCGACCAGGCGCTCGCCCGGATTGCGCGGCGTCGAGAGATCGACGCGATATTCGTTCACCGCCGAGCCGCGGTTGCGCACCTGCTCGATCAGCGCCAGCAGCGGCGAGCCGAACGGCACGAGATCGCGCAGCGCGTGACGGCGCAGCAGCAGCATCGAGACTTCGAAGAAAGCTTCGGCCGCGACGTTCGCCTCGGCGATCTTGCCGTCCGGCGCGACCATCAGGACCGGATGCGGCAGCGCGTTGAGCACCGTGTCGGCGGTGTCCGTGGCGAACGAGGCGATGGGCTCGGCGTGGGTCATGCCGCCGCCCTCCAGCCGAAGCCGTCGTAGGCGGCCGTCAGGCGGCGCCGCACTTCGGCGGGATCGTCGGAGGTGAGCACGTGCGCGCGCGCTGCCTTCAGGTCATGCGCCGCGACACCCGCGGTTTCCGCCGCCGCATCGAGCGCCCAGCCGAGATGCTTGCGCGCATGGCGCACGCCGATGCGCGCGCCGTGATGCGTCGAGCATCTCGTCGTAGAGCGCGCTGATCAGATGTCGCACTGCTCGGCGAGCGACGGCGCGGCACGCTTCTCGCCCGTCGCCAGATAGTGCGCGAGATGGCCCGGAAACCACGGCCGGCCCTGCGCGCCGCGCCCGACCATCACGGCATCGGCGCCGGACTGACGTCAGCGCCTCGACGGCGCGCTCGAAATCCGTCACATCGCCGTTGACGACGACCGGGATCGAAACCGCCTGCTTCACGGCGCGCACCGCGGCCCAGTCGGCCGAGCCCTTGTAGAACTGGCAGCGCGTGCGGCCGTGCACCGTGATCAGCGCGATGCCCGCGTCCTCGGCGCGGCGCGCAAGCTCCGGCGCGTTGCGCGAATGCGTCGTCCCAGCCGAGCCGCATCTTCAGCGTCACCGGCACGTCGACGGCGCCGACCGTCGCGTCGATCAGCGTCAGCGCATGATCGAGATCGCGCATCAGCGCGGAGCCGGACTCCTTGCCGGTCACGTGCTTGGCCGGGACAGCCCATGTTGATGTCGATGATGTCGGCGCCGCGCGCCTTCCGCGATGCGCGCGCCCTCGGCCATCCAGTGCGCCTCGCAGCCCGCGAGCTGCACGACGTTGAGCCGCGAGCCCCTCGCCTGCGAGCCGGCGCTGCTGATCGCGCCTGCCCTTCGGCGAGCGCAGCGCTTGCGATCATTTCGGAGACGACGATGCCGGCGCCGCAGCTTTGCGGCAAGCCGGCGGAAGGGCGCATCGGTGACGCCCGACATCGGCGCCAGAAACACGCGGTTCGGCAGCGTGAGCGGCCCGACGGCCAGCGGCTTGTCCGAAACCCCCGTCGTTGGAGGCGTTATGGCTTCAATGCACACTATTTAGGCGTCCAGTCATCTGCTTACAGTTTAGCCATTTCTGGCAGCTCCGCAAGTGTTGCGGTGCAGCAATTACCCAAGGCTTCGCAGGCCAAAATCCGTTTGCGATGGTGAACGCAGCGCGCTAAGCCATAGCCGGACACAAGAAAACCGGGGACGATGCATGGCGATCCGCGTGGCCGCGGTGGTGGTTGCAGCCGGGCGCGGAACGCGCGCCGGGCTCGATTATCCCAAGCAATACAAGGTGCTGGGCGGCTCGCCCGATGGTCCGGGAGAGCCTGCGCGTGTTCACGAGCCACCCGGAGGTCGATCTCGTCCTGCCGGTGATTCATCCCGACGATACCGCCCGTTTCGCGGCCGCCGCCGAAGGCCTCGACCTCGCGCAGCCGGTGCCCGGGGCGGCGACGCGGCAGGGATCGGTGCGCGCCGGGCTCGAAGCGCTCAGCGGCAAGGCACCCGCGATCGTGCTGGTGCACGATGCCGCGCGGCCGTTCACGTCCGCCGCGCTGGTGAGCCGCGCGATCGCGGCCGCCGGCAAAACACGGCGCGGCGGTGCCCGGCCTGCCGGTCACCGACACCGTGAAGCTCGTCGACGACGCCGGCGAGGTCGCCGCGACGCTCAATCGCTCGTCGCTGCGCACCGTGCAGACGCCGCAGGCTTTCGCCTACCCTGCCCTGCTCGATGCGCATCGGCGCGCCGCTGCCGCGAACCGCGACGATTTTCCCGACGATGCCGCGCTGGTCGAATGGGCCGGCCTGAAGGTCGCGGTGTTCGAGGGCGAAGCGCGGCAACATGAAGATGACGACACCGGAAGACTTCGCGCGCGCCGACCGCGACGCGCAGACGCTCGACCGATATCCGCACCGGCATCGGCTACGACATCCATGCATTCGATGCCGGCGGCGATCACGTCTGGCTCGGCGGCGTGAAGATTCCGCATGCGCGCAAGCTCTCCGGCCACTCCGACGCCGACGTCGCGCTGCATGCGCTGGTCGATGCGATCCTCGGCGCGCTCGCCGACGGCGATATCGGCGTGCATTTTCCGCCGAGCGACGATCAGCTGGCAGGGCGCGTCGTCCGACAAGTTCCTCGCTGTTCGCGGTCGAGCGCGTGCAGGCAGCGCGGCGGGCGCAGTCAGCCATCTCGACGTCGCGATCGTCTGCGAGGCGCCGAAGGTCAATCCGCACCGCGACGCGATGCGCGCGCGCATCGCCGAGATCGCGGGCCTCTCGATCGACCGCGTCGGCGTGAAGGCGACGACCAACGAGAAGCTCGGCGCGCTCGGCAACGGCGAGGGCATCGCGGCCTACGCGACCGCGACCGTCCGCCTGCCCTGGAGCGCGCCGTGATCGACGCCGAGACGCGCGCGCTGGCCGAGCGCGTGCTCGAAGCCTGCCGCGCGCGCGGCTGGAAGGTCGCGACCGCGGAATCCTGCACCGGCGGCCTTGTCGCGGGCGCGCTGACCGAGATCGCGGGTTCGTCGGACGTGGTCGACCGCGGCTTCGTCACCTATTCCAACGCCGCCAAGATGGCGATGCTTGGCGTGCCCGAGGCGACGCTTGCCGCGCACGGCGCGGTCAGCAAGCCGACCGCCGAAGCGATGGCGCGCGGTGCGCTCGCACGGGCGGGTGTCGATCTGACGGTCTCGATCACGGGTGTCGCGGGCCCGGGCGGCGGCTCGGCCGAGAAGCCGGTCGGGCTCGTGCATTTCGCGGCGGCGGCGAAAGACGGCCGCCTGATCCATCGCGAGAAACGCTACGGCGATCTCGGCCGCTCGGAAATCCGGCGGCTTTCGGTGATCGAGGCGCTGGCGATGCTGCTGGAGCTGTCGTGCCTAGCGATTGAGCTTCTTGCGCAGCATCGAACCGATGATGTCGGAATAGTCGTCGGTCCACGGCACGACCGCGCCGGCGTCGATCTTGTCCCAGCCTTCCGAGTAAGGCAGCAGGCCGAGATCGGTTTCGTTGCGCGCCAGCACTGCGACCATCGCGGCCGCCTTCAGGTCGTTCGCGAAGTCGGTCGCGTTGCGGTCGGTCTTGAGCAGGCTTACCAGCCCCTCGGTGGCGCCGAGCGCCGCCACGACCTTCGCGAGCTCCAGGTGGCGGTTGGAGATGTGCAGCAGCAGCATGCCGTGCGGTGAAAGCCGCGCCAGATAGCCGCGCAGCGCTTCGCGCGTGAGCAGATGCGTCGGGATCGCGTCGGATGAGAACGCGTCGAGGACGATCAGATCGAACTGCTGCGGCCGATGCCGCAAGCGTGAGCCGGGCGTCGCCGAGCACGACCGGCGTTGCCGGCGCGCAGCTCGACATGAAGCGGAACATGTTCGGGTCGCGCGCGAGCCGCACGACCTCCGGGTCGATCTCGAAGAACGTCCAGGTTTCGGCGCCGCGCCGGTGGCACGCAAGGCTCCCGGCACCAAGCCCGACCACCGCGACGTTGTTGAGCTTGCCGAGCGCGGCACGCGCCGCCGCGACGCCTTCCGAGATCGGTCCGCCGAAATAGTAGTAGGTGAGCGGCTCGGGCTTGCCCTGCACAAGGCGTGCCGTCGGCCTCGCGCACGCGCTCCGCGCCGTGGATCGTGTTGCCGTGGACCAGCAGCCGATGCGTGCCGGTCGTCGTTTCGACCACCCGATGGACGCCGAAAAAGCTGCGCGTGGTCTCGATCAGCCGCAGGCCCGGCTGCCAGAAGCCGGTGACGACAAAGCCGACGACCGCGATCGCGGCAAGGCGTGCCGGATCGTGCCGCTGGAACAGCATCCAGCCGACCAGCAGCGACAAGCGCGGCTTGCAGGAACAGCGCGGCCTGCGGCGGCATGCGCACGTCGAAGCCGTAATAGAGGACGACGGCGAGCGCCGCCGCGGCGGGCGCCGGCCAGATGCGCCAGAGGAATGCCACGCACCGTTCCGCTCAGCGCGCCCGGGCAGCGCGAGCAGCGCCGCGATGACAAGGATCGGATACTCGTAGGTCTGGTTGAACATATGCGGCGCGAGCAGGCCGGCGAAGATGCCGCCGATGACGCCGCCGAACGAAGTCCACAGATAGAACTCGGTCAACCGCGCGGGCGCAGGCCGGCGCGCGTAGACCTCGCCGTGGCAGGCGAGCGCCAGCACGAACAGCGCGAGCAGATTGAGCGCCATCGTGGCGAGCCAGTATTCGCGGTCGCCGCCAAGCAGCGTGATCGCAAGCGGCGCGACGACGAACGGCACGATCTTGATGACCAGACCGTGCGATGAACCACGGCTTGTCGCGGAACACCGCCACGAAGGTGAGCAGATAGAGCGCGAGCGGCAGCACCCAGAGCAGCGGCGCGGCCGCGATATCGGTCGAGATGTAGGCCGTGACCGCGATCACGAGGCCGGCCGGGATCGCGGCAAGCGCGGTCCAGGCGAAGCGGTCGCGCAAGGTCGCGGCGCGGAGCCGCTTCGGCACGCGCGATGACTGGCCGTCCGCGCCGCGCGCCGCGATCATCGCGGCAAACGCGATCAGAACCGCGAGGCCCGCAAAGCCGACCGACCAGGTCCATGCCTGCGCGCGCAACGTCAGCAGCGACTCGAGCGCGAGCGGATAGGCGAGCAGCGCCGCGAACGAGCCGAGGTTCGACGCCGCATAGAGCACATAAGGATTGCGCGCCTGCGGATGTCCGCTCGCCGCGAACCAGCTTTGCAGCAACGGTGCGCTGGCCGAGAGCGCGGCGAACGGCAATCCGATCGAGGTCGCGAACAGCGCGACGAGCCACAGGCCGACGCCGTCCGAAGGCGGCACCGCGAACCCCTGCGCGATCCCGATCGGCAATGTCAGCGCCGCGGCCGCGAGCACGCCGAGATGGACCAGCGCGCCGTGCCCGACGCTCAGCGTGCGCGCGAGCAGATGTGCGTAGGCGTAGCCGACCAGCAGCGCGGCCTGGAAGAACACCATCGCGACCGACCACACCGATGGCGCGCCGCCGAGCTTGGGCAGCACCATCTTGGTGAACATCGGCTGCACGGCGAACAGCAGCAGCGCCGAGGCGAACAGCGTCGCGGCGAACAGCGCCGGCGCGAACCGCGCCGCAGACGCGCCAAGGCTCGGGGCCGTCGGGTCGATGCAGGCTCATGGGAAATCCGCTCGGGATAACGGCGGATCGTACGGCGGCGACCTTAAGAGGTACTTACCCGGCCATAAACGGCGTCCGCCCGGCGCTCGAAAGCCTCGGCAAACCGCCGGAAAGCTGCCTCGAACATCGCCCCCATCAGCATGCCAAGCACGCGGCTTTTGAACTCGTAGGCGATGAAGAATTCGACCTCGCAGGCGGCATCGCCGGCGGGCTTGAAGGTCCAGCGATTGTCGAGGTGGCTGAACGGCCCGTCGAGGTATGCGACCTGGATCTTCAGGTTCGGCCGGTCGAGCGTCACGCGGCTGGCAAACGTCTCGCGCATCACCTTGTAGGCGACCGTCATGTCGGCGACGAGAACTTCGGTGCCGGCCTCGCCCGGCGTGCGTGTGCGCACGCGCAACGACTGGCAGAGCGGCACGAATTCCGGATAGCGCTCCACATCGGCGACGAGATCGAACATCTTGCCGGCCGCGTGGCGCACGCGGCGGGTGTTGCGGAACTGGGGCATCAGCGCGCGAGCGCGGCGCGCGCAGCCTTCAGCCGCGCGAAGTCATCGCCCGCGTGGTGCGAGGAGCGCGTCAGCGGCGAGGCCGACACCATCAGGAAGCCCTTGGCGTAGGCGATGGTCTCGTAGGACTTGAACTCGTCCGGCGTGACGAAACGCACCACCTCGTGATGCTTGCGCGTCGGCTGGAGGTATTGCCCGATGGTGAGGAAATCGACATTCGCGGCGCGCAGGTCGTCCATCAGCTGCAGCACTTCGTTCCGCTCCTCGCCGAGCCCGACCATGATGCCGGACTTGGTGAACATCTGTGCGTCGAGCTCCTTCACCTGCTGCAGCAGGCGGATCGACGCGAAGTAGCGCGCGCCCGGCCGCACCGTGAGATACTTCGAGGGCACCGTTTCGAGATTGTGGTTGAACACGTCAGGTTTCGCCGCAGCAACGACTTCGGCGGCACCGTCCTTGCGCAGGAAATCCGGCGTGAGCACCTCGATGGTGGTCTTCGGCGTCGCGGCGCGGATCGCGCGGATCACCTGCGCGAAATGATCGGCGCCACCGTCCGCGAGATCGTCGCGATCGACCGACGTGATCACCACATGGCTCAGGCCAAGTTTCGCCACCGCCTCGGCCACGTGCCTGGGTTCATTCGCATCGAGCGCGCCGGGCAGACCGGTCTTCACGTTGCAGAACGCGCAGGCGCGCGTGCACGTGTCGCCCATGATCATGAAGGTGGCGTGCTTCTTCTCCCAGCACTCGCCGATGTTCGGGCAGCCGGCCTCCTCGCACACCGTGTGCAGGCCGTTTTCCTTCACGATGCGGTGCGTCTCGGAGTAGCCGCGCGAGACCGGCGCCCTGACGCGGATCCAGTCCGGCTTGCGCAGCAGCGGCGTGTCCGGACGATGCGCCTTTTCGGGATGGCGCGCCTTCGCGGGACCGTTCAATGAGTCGATAATGACGGCCATCGGAAGCCTTTCGGCTTCTTACTTACGCAGCGTCGCGTTGCGTCGCAAGTGCGCGGAAAACGTGCGGTCAGCCCGTCACCAGCCAGATCACGCCGAGCAGCGCCACCAGCAGAACCGCGCCAATCGTCATCATGGCGTCCTTGCCGAGCATCAGCGCCACGACCGAGACCGAAAAGACGGCGAGAAAGGCCGCGGTCACCGCGGCCCATTGCCAGTTCGAGATACGACGTAGCGACATTGGTCCATTCCAGCTGCCCGTTCTTGGTCGCGCGGCGTGCCGAAATGGTTCAAACGGTCGCAACGGGCGTCGTCGGCGAGCCGACTGCCCCGGGCAGCCGCAGCGGCGGCGCGGTGAGGAGGAATCGGTTGCGCTTTTGCGCCCGCAGCCAGTCCGCGAGCTCGCTCAGATACCAGATCTCGCCGAGATAGACGCCGAGCCGGAACAGGCAGTGCGCATGCAGCGGCAGCGACGCACAGTGGTCGGCATCGTCCGGGCAGGGACGGGACGGAACGCCCTCCACCGCGTAATTGTCGGAAATCAGCGCGACGACGCCCGAGTCCGTGACCCACTGTTGGAGCCGCGCGTCGCGACCGTCCAGCACCGCGCAGATGTCGTGCACGGACTCGTCGGGCTTGCGATCGAATTCGAGCAGCACCTGATCGAAGCCGGTGCGGAAGCAGATGAAATCACCCTGCTCCACCGTCACCTTGTCCTTGTCGAGCACCATCATCAAGTCCTCGTAGCCGACCATGCGGCGCGCGCGGCCGAAATGCTCGAGCAGATCCACCATCACGGCGCGGCCCTGCACGCCGGTGCGCGCCATGTTCTCGACGCCGAGCCGCGTCGCGCCCTGATGGCCGCCCGTCGCCGTTTCCTTGCCGCCGCGATAGTCGACCGGACCGACGATGTGCTCGCCGGCGCGGAAGCCGTTGTAGAACACCATCTCGGGCTTGCCGTCGCCGTCGACGTCGAACTCCTGGCCGACGTGCGCGAGGCTGTCCCATTGCGTGGAGTATTGCAGCGTGAGCAGCACGACATCGTCGCACACAACATCGATCAGCCTCGGATCGTCACGCGAGAGCGGATAGGTCATGTTCGGCTTGCCGCTGCGCTCGGTCGGCGCGAGCCGCGGCGGCTTGCGGCGCGGGTTGAGGATGCTCCCGCCCGGAAAATCGAGCGGCATCGAGAGGCAGAACGAGAGCCCCTCCTTCACCTCGGCGATGCCCTGCATCACTTTCTCGGGCGTCACGAGATTCAGCCGGCCGAGCTGATCGTCGGGGCCGAAATCGCCCCAGGTGGAGCCGGCAGGCTTGATCTTCCAGCGAGGATTGGGCACGCGGCGTTCTCCCGATGTTTTTTCTCGCGTAAGACTAGGGGCACTAACTGGTCCCGTCGAGCACATGCCGCGCCGTCTCCGTAAGAGCTTCTTCTCCCGCAGCGTCCACCAAGTCGCGCCCGAACTGATCGGCGCGACACTGCTTTTCCGTGGCGTGGGCGGGATCATCGTGGAGGTCGAGGCCTATCACCACACCGATCCGGCGGCGCATTCCTACGGTGGGCCAACCCCGCGCAATGCCGTGATGTTCGGCCCGCCGGGCTATGTCTACGTGTATCGCTCCTATGGCATCCACTGGTGCGTCAACTTCGTGTGCGAGGCGGCGGGAAGCGCGAGCGCCGTGCTGATCCGCGCGCTGGAGCCGACCGAAGGACTGGCCGCGATGCAACGGCGGCGGGATACGCCCGACGTTCGCCTGCTCTGCTCCGGTCCGGGTCGGCTGACCGAGGCGCTCGGCATCACGCATGCGCACAACGCGCTCGCGCTCGATGCGCCGCCGTTCGAACTGCGGGCACGGGCGGACGAACAGGTCGTCGCCATCGGTCCGCGCATCGGGATCACCAAGGCGATAGACCACCCTTGGCGCTACGGATTGAAAGGCTCTCGGTTCCTGAGCAAACCGTTCAAATCGTAAGGCGGATGCTGCTAAGACAGGGGCCATAACCAGGGAGCAAAGCAGGATGATCAAGGTCGGCGTGTTCTATCCGCAATCGAGCAAATTCGACTGGGACTATTACCTCAACAGTCACACGCCGATGATCCGCAAGCGGCTCTCGCCCGCGCTGAAGAAAGTCGAGATCGAGAAGGGCATCGCGGGCGGCGGACCGGGCACTGCCGCGACCTACCAGACCCTCTGCACGCTGCATTTCAACTCGGTCGAGGCATTCCAGGGTGCATTCGGACCGCACGCCGCCGAGATCATGGGCGACATCGGCAACTACACAGACGCGCAGCCTGTGGTGCAGATCAGCGAGGTGAAGGTATAGCGCAGCTGGTTACGCCGCGCCCTTCAGCCGATCGAGCGCTTCGAGGATCTTCGCGCGGCGGCCTTCGGCCTCCTCGCGCTTCTCCTTCTCGCCCTCGATGATCTCTTCCGGCGCCTTGCGGACGAACTCCGGATTGCCGAGCTTGGCATCGACGCGCTTGATGTCGGCATCGACCTTGGCGATTTCCTTCGCGAGCCGCGCCTGCTCGGCCGCGACGTCGATGATGCCCTTGAGTGGCAGCGCCACGACCTCATCGCGCACCAGAAGCTGCACCGAACCCGATGCCGGTTTGTCGAGATAGAAGACCTCCGATACGCGCGCGAGCCGCATGATCGTCTCGGTCCAGCGCACCGCACGCGCCTTCGTGTCCGCCGAGACGTTGACCAGCGCGAGTGGAGTGGCCGCCGTGATGTTCATTTCGGCGCGTACCGAGCGGATCGCGCTGATCGAGATCGACCACCCAGCCGATCTCGGCTTCGGCTTCCGCGTTGTCGAGCCCGTCGTGCGCGGGCCATGCGCTCAGCGCGAGAAGCGCCGCGCGCGGCTGCACCGCCGTCACGCTCCACAGTTCCTCGGTGATGAACGGCATGAACGGATGCAGGAGCTTGAGCACCTCGTCGCGCACCCAGGCGACCATCGCGCGCGTCTCGGTCTTGGCCGCACCATCCGGCCCCGTGAGCACGGGCTTGGCGAGTTCAAGATACCAGTCGCAGTAGACGTTCCAGACGAAGCGATAAGCGGCGCCCGCCGCCTCGTTGAACTTGTACCCCTCCACCGCGGCGGTGATCTCCCGTCCCGCCTTCGCGAG
This sequence comes from uncultured Alphaproteobacteria bacterium, assembly GCA_963828625.1. Taxonomy (GTDB): domain Bacteria; phylum Pseudomonadota; class Alphaproteobacteria; order Rhizobiales; family Xanthobacteraceae; genus PALSA-894. The sequence goes on from CAWHEX010000003.1 coordinate 358,446, forward strand.
CTCGTGCCCGATCCACTTGTTCAGCGTTTCGGTCGCAAGCCGCGGGTCGAAGTCCACCACCAGCGCGGCGCTGTTCATCTCGGCAAAGCGTGCCGCATTCCACAGCTTGGTCGCGAAATTGCGGTAACCCTCAACGCGCTGCGTCGAGAGCTTGATATCGCGCCCCTGCGCCGCCATCGCGGTCAGCGTGAAGCGCAGCGCGTCCGCGCCGTACTGGTCGATCAGCGCGAGCGGATCGATCACGTTGCCCTTCGACTTCGACATCTTGGCGCCGCGCTCGTCGCGCACCAGCGCGTGGATGTAAACGGTGTCGAACGGCACCTCCTTCATGAAGTGCAGGCCCATCATCATCATGCGGGCGACCCAGAAGAAGATGATGTCGAAGCCGGTGACCAGCGCGTTGGTCGGGTAATAGCGCTTCACCTCCGGCGTTTCCTCGGGCCAGCCGAGCGTCGAGAAGGGCCACAGCGCGGACGAGAACCACGTGTCGAGCACGTCGTCGTCGCGCTTGAGGAAAGTCGCGCGCTTCTCCGCGCTCTCGGCGATCTTGTTTGCCTCGTCCTGCGTCAACACGTCCTTCACGACGTAATAGGCGAGCGCCTCGGCCAGCGCCTCATCCTCGGTCTCGGCGACGAACACCTTGTCGTCGGGCCCGTACCAGGCCGGGATCTGGTGGCCCCACCAGAGCTGGCGCGAGATGCACCACGGCTGGATGTTCTCCATCCAGTCGTAATAGGTCTTCTCCCAGTTCTGCGGCACGAACTTCGTGCGGCCCTCGCGCACGGCCGCGAGCGCCATGAAGCTCAGCTCCTTGGCGTTCACGTACCACTGGTCGGTCAGGAACGGTTCGATCACCACGTTCGAGCGGTCGCCGTGCGGGACCATGTTCGTGTGCGGTTCGATCTTGTCGAGCAGGCTTCTGCTTTCCAGAAGATCGACGATGAATTTCCGCGCACGGAATCGATCCACGCCGTGCAGCGTTTCGACGACAGTCAATTCGGGGTGCGCGTCTTCCAGAAACGCCGCGTTGTTCTTGATATCGATCTTGCCCTCGATATCGAGCACGCTGACCTGCGGCAGGTGGTGCCGCCGCCCAACCTCGAAATCGTTGAAGTCGTGCGCGGGCGTGATCTTCACCGCGCCGGTGCCCTTCTCGGGATCGGAGTAGTCGTCCGCCACGATCGGAATGCGCCGGCCGACCAGCGGCAGGATCGCGTGCTTGCCGATCAGATGCTTGTAGCGCTCATCGTCCGGATGCACTGCGACGGCGGTATCGCCAAGCATCGTTTCGGGGCGCGTCGTCGCAACGATGATGTATTCGTTCTCGCTGCCCTCGATCGGGTACTTGATGTACCAGAGCGAGCCCTTCACCTCGATCTGCTGCACTTCGAGATCAGAGATGGCGGTGAGCAGCTTCGGGTCCCAGTTGACCAGCCGCTTGTCCTTGTAGATCAGGTCCTGCCGGTACAACTCGACGAAGACCTTCAGCACGGCCTTCGACAGCCCCTCGTCCATCGTGAAGCGTTCGCGCGACCAGTCGCATGACGCGCCGAGCCGCTTGAGCTGATTGGTGATCGTGCCGCCGGACTCGGCTTTCCACGTCCACACCTTTTCGAGGAACTTCTCGCGTCCGATATCGCGGCGGCCGGGCTCCTGCCGCTCCATCATCTGCCGCTCGACCACCATCTGCGTCGCGATGCCGGCGTGATCCGTGCCGGGCTGCCACAGCACGTCGCGCCCGCGCATGCGCTCGAAGCGGCACAGGATGTCCTGCAACGTGTTGTTGAGCGCGTGCCCCATGTGGAGCGAGCCGGTGACGTTCGGCGGCGGAATCACGATGGTGTAGGGCTTCGCGTCCCGCCGTTCCGGGCGGCCGGCGCGGAACGCCTGGGCTGCTTCCCAGGCCTGATAGATGCGCCCTTCCACCTCGGCGGGCTGGTAGGTCTTTTCGATTGTCATGCGGGCTGAATAGGGACTGGCGCGCGCGGAGGCAAGCGGGCGGGCCACCCTCCCCAATGCGGAACGGAAATGCCACTATCGGCGGACAAGGGGCGTACCGCGTGACCGGTTCTTCCGACATTTCCGACTACCAGCTTGCGCTCGACGCGATGCGCGACGGCGTTGCGCTCTGGAGCGCGGACGGCCGCCTGATGGTCGCCAACACGGCGGCCTCCACGCTGATGAACATTCCGCCCGGGATCGTGCGGCCGGGCGTCGAACGTCTCGAGGTCATGACCTATCTGGCGCGCCGCGGCGATTACGGGCCGACCGACGATCCGGCTGCGCTCGCGCGGAAGCTGAGCGCGGGCTTCGGGCAAGGCGAGGTCACGTCGCTGACGCGCAGGCTGCCCGACGGCCGTTACATCCGCGCCGACGGGCGCCGCCTGCCGGACGGCCGCTCGCTCGTGACCTATCGCGAGGTCGCGGGACCCGCCGAGATGAACACTTGATCCGGCCTCACGGCCGCAAAGGGGGACGATGATGAAACGGGTACTCATTGGACTGGCCGCAGTCATGGCGGCGAGTTCTGCGCTGGCGCAGGAACTTCCCGCAGGCCCGCCGGTCGCGATCCAGATGGTGACGCAGCTTTCGCCGACCATTCCGCAGTACACCCGCGTCGATATCCCGATGTTGCGCGAGGAACTGCCCAAGCGCAGCGGCGGGCGCATCTCCGTGACGCTCGCCAGCTGGCCGGAGCGCAATCTCAACGGCCCCGAGCTGTTGCGCGTTCTGCGCGCCGGACAGATCGATCTCGGCGGCATCGCGCTCCCGACCGTCGCGGGCGACGCGCCGCTGCTCGACATCATCGACCTCGCCGGGCTTCTCAGTTCGCATGAAATGGGCCGCAAGGTCGCCGAAGCCGTGATGCCCGAGCTGAACAAGGAGCTCGAGCGCTTCAACGTGCGGATCATCGCGACCTATCCGTTCCCCGCGCAGGTGTTCTTCTGCCGCGAGCCGATCACGTCGCTCGCAGACGTGAAGGGCCGCCGCGTGCGCACGCCGGGCGGCTCGCAGAACGACTTCATCCAGTCGATCGGCGGCCAGCCGGTCGCGATCGGCTTCCCGGAAGTCTATTCGGCGCTGGAGCGCGGCGTGGTCGATTGCGCCGTCACCGGCACCGCGACCGGCAACGGCGCGCGCTGGTACGAGGTGACCAAGCACATGTACGTGCTGCCGGTGCAGTGGGGTGTCGCCGCCTACGGCGTCAATCTTGGCTGGTGGAACAAGCTCGATCCGGCGGTCCGCGACTTCCTGCAAAAGGTGATGACCGAAGTGCAGGAGAAGCAATGGGCTCTCGGGCTTGAACTGACCGAGGACGGCGTTGCGTGCAATGCCGGACAGAAGGACGGCTGCAAGATCGGCCGCACCGTCGAGGACAAGCCGATGACGATCACCCGCGCGACCGAGGCGGACATCGCGCCGTGCTGCGCAGCGCCCTCACCGCTGTCGTGCTGCCCGCATGGGTCAAGCGCTGCGGCGAGAAGTGCGGCGAGACCTATAACCGCCTGGTCGCGCCGATCACGGGCGTGAAGTACGAGCCGAAATAGCGGCATAGGCTGCGCGGTGTTCGACGGGTTAATCGCCGCGGCCACGTTCTGCCGGCGGACTGTCGCGCGCCTCGGCACGCTGATGGGCTACGTGGCGGGCTGGGGCTTCATCCTCTGCGCCGCGTTCATCACGTTCGACGTGATCGCGCGCCGCTTCTTCGGCTTCTCGTCGCAGGCGACGACCGAACTGACCGGCTACGCGCTGGCGTTCGGCATCTCGTGGGCGCTCGCGCACGCGCTCACCACGCGCGCGCATATCCGCATCGACGTGCTGATCAACCACCTGCCCGACCGGCTGCGCTACCCGATGCACCTGCTGAGCCTCGCGGCGCTCGCGGTATTCATCGGCTTCATCGCCAAAGGCGCCTACGATCTCGTCGACGAGTCGATCCTGTTCCGCGCGACCGACATCAGCCTGCTGCGCACGCCGCTGTGGATTCCGCAGGGGCTATGGGCCTTCGGCATCGCGGTCTTCCTGCTCCTGATCATTCTCCTTCTCCTCGAAAGCACCCTTCTGGTGCTGGCAGGCCGCGGGCGCGAGGCTGAGGCGCTGGTTCATGCACGCACCTACGAGGAAGAGGCCGCCGAAGCGCTGGAGGCCGTCGCCACGGCCGAGAAGGACGGCGCATGATCGCCATCCTGTTTCTGCTGGTGCTGGTCGGGCTGATGGTCGTGCTCAGCCTGACGGGTGCGGGGCCGGGCAATACGCTGATCTGGCAAAGCCTGTTGCTGGTGGTGCTGTTCTGCCTGTTCTTCGGCGCAGGCATCTACGTAGCGGCGGCGCTCGGCGTGCTCGGCCTGATCGTCGGCTTCGCGTTCTCCGACCGCCCGTTCTGGAGTTTCCTCGGGCAGACCGTCTGGTCGCCGTCGTCGAGCTTCGTTCTCGTCGCGGTGCCGCTGTTCCTGCTGATGGGCGAGATCCTTTTGCGCGCCGGGCTGTCGGAACGGCTCTACCGCGCGCTCAATGTCTGGCTCGACCGGCTGCCGGGCGGACTGCTGCACACCAATATCGCAGCCTGCGGCGTGTTCTCGGCGATCTCCGGCTCGTCGGTGGCGACCGCCGCCACCATGGGCTCGGTCGCGCTCCCGTTCTTCCACGGCACGCGTTACGACAACCGCATGGTGCTCGGCTCGCTCGCCGCCGGCGGCGCGCTCGGCAACCTCATCCCGCCCGGCATCACCTTCATCATCTATGCGCTAATCACCGAGACGTCGGTCAGCGCGCTCTATCTCGCGGCCGTGGGTCCGAGCCTGCTCGTGGTCGCGCTGTTCACTCTGGTGATCTTCGCCAAGGCACGCACCGCCGCGCCGATGGACGCGACCGGGCCGAAAATCCCGCTGCGCGACAAACTAAAGACAGTCGTCGACCTGCTGCCGACCGCGATCCTGATCGTGCTGGTACTCGGCACGATCTATGGCGGCCTTGCCACCGCGACCGAGTCCGCCGCGCTCGGCGTTGTCGGCGCGATCGTGTTCGCGGCGATCGAGGGCAAGCTCACCTTCCGCATGCTCAATGCGTCCGCCGAGGCGACCGCGCGCAACACCGCGATGATCGGCGCGATCCTGTTCGGGGCTTACGTCCTCAACTTCATCTTCGTGCAACTCGGCGTGCCGCAGCAACTCGCAAAGCTGGTCAGCGCGATGCCGCTGCCGCCGTGGGGCGTGATGCTGCTGATCATCGGCTTCTATCTGGCGCTCGGGACCTTCATGGAAGGTTTTTCGATGGTGATCACGACCATCCCGGTGGTTTTCCCGGTCGTGCTGGCGCTCGGCTACGACCCGATCTGGTTCGGGGTGATCGTCACGATGCTGGTCGAGATCGCGCTGATCTCGCCGCCTGACGGCACCGTGCTCTACGTGCTGCAGGGGATGCGCAAGGATGCCGGGCCGATCACCGACATCTTCGCGGGCGTGATGCCGTTCGTGTTCGTCTACATCCTGGCGATCCTGATCCTGATGCAGTTCCCCGAGGTCGCGTTATGGCTGCCGCGGATCCTGCACTGACGCCGCCTTCCGCGACGCCGACGCGCGCAATCGCGCTGCTCGCGCTTGCGGGCTTCGCCACTCAGGCGATGGTGCGCGCCTCCGACTCGCTGCTGCCGCAGATCGCGACCGACATGGGCGTCACCGATCGGCGCGGCCTCGATCATCGTCACGGCCTACGCGATCACGCACGGCACCGTGCAGCTCATCATCGGGCCGATCGGCGACCGGCTCGGGAAATTCCGCTCGGTCGCGATCGCCTGCGCGGTTTGTTCGTTCACCGTGCTGGCATGCGGGCTCGCGCAATCGCTCACCACGCTCGCGCTCGCGCGGCTTGCCTCCGGGCTCACCGCCGCGTGGATCATTCCGCTCGGCATGGCGTTCGTCGGCGACGCGGTCCCCTACGAGCGCCGCCAGCAGGTGCTCGGCCGCTATCTCACCGGACAGATCACCGGGCAGCTGTTCGGCCAGGCGGCGGGCGGCGTCATCGGCGACTGGCTCGGCTGGCGTGCGGTGTTCTTCCTGCTCGCGGCGCATTCGCGCTCGCCGCTATTGCTCTCTTTCGCGAGCTTGCGAACAATCCTTCCACGAGGCCGGAGCAACCGGCAGATCAACGCTCTCGCGGCCTCGTCGCAGACTATTCCACGGTGCTCTCCAACCGCTGGGCGCGCATCGTGCTGCTCGCGGCGGTCTTCGAGGCGGCGCTGATGTGGGGCGCATTCGCCTATGTCGGCGCCGATTTGCATTTGCGTTTCTCGCTGTCGTTCACGCTCGTCGGACTGATTGTCGGCACGTTCGGCATCGGAGGATTGATCTACGCCGGCAGCGTCCATCGCCTCGTCGGCCATTTCGGCCAGACCGGTCTTGCGACATTCGGCGGGCTGCTGGTCGGCGTCGCCTATCTGGCGCTCGCGCTCGCGCCGGCGTGGTGGATCGCGCCGGCAGCCGTGGTCGCGGTCGGGCTTGGATTCTACATGCTGCACAACACGCTGCAGATCAACGCCACGCAGATGTCGCCGCAGGCGCGCGGCACCGCCGTGGCGCTGTTTTCGTCCGCGCTCTACATCGGCCAATCGCTCGGCGTCGCGGGCGGCTCGCTGCTGATCGACCGCACGGGCGGGCCCGCGATCTTCATGATCGCCGCGATCCTGTTGCCGGTGCTGGGGCTGTGGTTCGCCGCGCATGCTGCGGCGGACAGACGCGCAAGAGCTAGCTGCGCCCGCGCGCGACGCGCTCGATTTCCTGACGCACCAGCCGTTCGACCAGCGTCGGAAGGTTGTTGTCGAGCCAGTGCTGCAGCATCGGGCGCAGCATTTCCTTCACGAGATCTTCCAGCGTCTTGGCGTTCTGCACCAACACGGTCTGGGCGAGCGTGTTGAACGCGGAGTCGACCGCGGCGGCGGTCGTGGAGGAAATCAGCGGCCGCTCGGGCATCGGCGGCATCGACGACGCGAACGATTTCGGCGCGGGCTCCTCCGCGCGCGGCGGAGGCGGCGCGGGTTCGTCGGGCTCCACCTCGTCGAACACGACGTCCTGAGTGCCATCGATGGTGCGGAAGCCCGGGCGACGGCGCCTGCATCGCCTCGGTCAGCTCGAGCACATCCGGTTCGGGTTCAGGCTCGATCTTCGGCGCGGGCGGCGGCGCGGGCGGCTCGTCGAGGCCGGCGAGCATCGCGTCGATGTCGTCCTGCTTGATCGCAGCGGCAGGCGGGGTCGGCACTGGCGCGGGCTTCGGCGGCGGAGCCTTGGCGGCCGGCGGCGGTTCGGGCGCCTTCTCGGCCTTCGCCCCAGGCTTGTCGTCGTCGGCGATAATCCTCCGGATGGAGGCAAGAATCTCCTCCATCGAGGGCTCTTGCGCCTTCGCGGCCTGGCTCATTCGCTGTCCTCTTCACGCGCTGTTCCGCCGGGCGCGAATCAGCCCGGGCAGACGCGCAAATATGCGAGAATTCTCGCGAACATGGCATGGGGAAGGTCGAGCCCGAGCAAAGTCTTGTGGACAGGAAGCGTACCTACAAGAACGTCGGCGACGCGCGGCCTAGCGGCCGTCCGGCGTGCGCACGCCGATCCACTTGTCGCGCACCTGATGATAGTGCACGCGCGGATCATAAGGTCGGTCGCAAGCCGCAACTGCTGCGGCGAGAGCCGTCCGACGGACGAAAGCAGCGTGAACGATGCCACGACCCGGTCGCGCTGCGCGGTCACCAGCGACACGCGGGCGTTGACCAGTTCCTGCTGCGCGTTGAGCACGTCGAGCGTGGTGCGCTGGCCGACGCGCGCCTCCTCGCGTACGCCGTTGAGGGCGACTTCGGTCGCCGTCACCTGCGCCTGCGCGGCGATGATCTGCGCCTTGGTGGCCTCGAGCTGGCTCCAGGCCTGCACGATCGGCGACACGCACCTGATCGCGCTGCACGTCGAGCTCGATGCGGCGCTGCCCGAGCGTCTCCTTGGTCTGGCGGATGATCGAGTACTCCGAGCCGCCCTGATAGATCGGCACCGCGACGCGGCCGAGCACCGTGCCGGTCATCTGGTCGGTGACGCCCGGCTGCATGTCCCAGCGCCGCTGCACGTTGCTCTCGAACGTCACGGTCGGATAGAGCGAGCCTTCCGCGGCTTTCACGGCATACTGGGCGGCGTCGACGGTGTATTGCGCCGCCTCACGGTCGGATGCTCCTGCGCGCCCTTGATCCACCGCGGCAGTCGAGCGAGCGCGGAGAAAGGCGATCCACCGGCATGCCGGCGCGCAGATTGGTCGGATCGGCGCCGACGACGCGGCGGTAGGTCGCCTGCGAGGATTTCAGCGTTCGCCTCGGCGGACAGCACCTGCGACTGCGACGCCGCAAGCCGCGATTCCGATTGGGCGACGTCGGTGCGGGTCACTTCGCCGACATTGAAGCGGTCGCGCGCCTGCTTGAGCTGTTCCTGCAACACCTGCACGTTGCGCCGCTGCAGATCGAGGATCGCGGTATCGCGCAGCACGTTCATGTACGCCGTCGCGGCATCGAGCAAAGTGGTTTGCTCGGTATTGCGCAGCGTCTCACGACCGGCGAGCACGGAGGCCTCGGCCTGCCGCGTGAGGTTGCCGCTGCGCTGGCCGTTGTAGAGCGTCTGCACCAAACCGACATTGCCGCCGCGCGGGCTGATGTTGGTGTTGGTCTGGGTGAAGTTGCCGCCGGATGTCGAGATCGATTCGAAATGCTGATAGCCGGAATCGAACGAGCCGGTGACGCGCGGCCGGTAGTTGGCGAGCGCCTGCGGAACTGTTTCGTCCGTCGCGCGCACGGCTGCGCGCTGCGCATTCAGCGTCGGGTTATTGCGATAAGCCTGCGCCAGTGCGCCTTCCAGCGTCTCGGCGCCGGCAGCACACGGGTATCCCAGTACGGCCGCAATAGCTGCCGCACAGACCGTCCACCGCAAGCCGGCCCCGTCCATTTGACCCCATGCCGCCCGGAGAATCGCCGCCAACTATGGCAGTTAGCTGCCTTTTCCGGCACCGGAATCATAGGCGCAGGGCCCCTGCCTTGAAACCCCTGGCGGCGTCGCAGAGGGAGAAATCATCGCCAGTGGCGCAAGCGCGCCACAGTGACGTGAGGTCGGCGCGGATTGGCGCAGGTCAGAAAACGAAGGCGGGCGGCTTCGCAAAACCGGGCAATGCCGGCGCCGTGGCGTCGAACAGCGGTTGCGAACTCACGTGTCCGCCCGCCTTTCGATAGATCGCGGCCTTGCCCATAGGTCCGTTGCCGACAACGGCCACCAGTCGTCCGCCGTCCTTGAGCTGCGCGAGCAACGCCTCTGGAACGGTCCTCGCCTGACCCTTCGAGCAGAATCACGTCGTAAGGCGCGCCCTGCGCCCAGCCTGCGGCCAGCGGACCGTTCGCGACCGACACATTGGCGATGCCGCCGAGCGCTTCGCTCGCGGCGCGCCCGAGCGCGGGATCTTCCTCCAGCGCGGTGACTGCGCCTGCGAGACGTCCCAGCACGGCGGCCGAGTAGCCGGTGGCGCATCCGACATCGAGCACGCGATCGTTCTCGCCGATCGCCGCCGCCTGCAAGAGCTTGGCGAACACCATCGGCTTGAGCAGCGCGCGCGCGCCGCTGCGCTCCCACCGGAACATCGATATCGAGATAGGCGATCGCGCGGCGCGCCTCGGGCACAAAACGTTCGCGCGCGAACATCGAGCAGCGCCGCGATGATGCGAAGATCAGTGACGTCGCTTGGACGCACCTGACAATCCACCATGGTCCGCCGCGCTTGCGCGTAATCGACCATCCCGAATCCCCGCTGCGGAAGGGGCAAAAATCCGCGCGATCTTTTGCGGCAGGGACCGGCAAAACGCAAGGTTCGGCGCGACTGTCCGAGCCCTCCCCGCGCTGCTTCGGCATTGCCCGGGGTGCCCGCCTCCGCTATAGCAAGCGCGCCTCCGGCCGGAGTTGTCACAACTCCGCCGAACGTCCCGGCCACGTGGCGGAGTGGTTACGCAGCGGTCTGCAAAACCGTTTACCCCGGTTCAATTCCGGGCGTGGCCTCCAACACCTCAGCACCAAGTCACTAAGCCAGATCGGCACCAAGTCGGCGCTCCTCCCCGTGCTTGCGGGCGCGCGCCGCCTGACATCGCATTCTGCGGCCCACCTAGGGCCTCCAAACGGGGTTCCCGTCCACTTTTCGGGCCTTTCGCTCAATTTACTGCCATGCAACATAAATCATGCTGCTATGCGGTAACTATCCGTTACCATTTTGGTATACCAGTATTAGATTGAAAAGGAACTTGATTCCGACAGGAGTGAAAGATGACCACCGCAGCCTTGCCCCGCTTTTCCATGCCGACGCGCCCGCGCCTCTTCCAGCTTGCGGTCGACGTTTTCGAGGGCATCGCGGAAGGACGCGAGATCGCCTACCGCTACGAGCGGCTCGCGCGCCTCACGAATGCGGAGCTCGCCCGCCTCGGCCTGACCCGTTACGACATTCCGCGCGCCGCCATGAACGGCATCGCCGGGCTGTAGTCCTCGCGCTCGCGCGAGATTGAAACGCAAAGACGGTCGAGCGCGCACGCACCGAGCGCCCGCCTTCTTTGCAATGCATCAACGCCTTTGGTATAGGCCCGGCGCGTCGGTGCGCTATCCACCGGCCTTCGTGTTCCCCGGTAGCTCAGTGGTAGAGCAACCGGCTGTTAACCGGTTGGTCGCTGGTTCGAATCCGGCCCGGGGAGCCACGACCTTTCCGCCTTGCAGTCTGACGATCGCGCCTCGCGACTCGTTGACGCGCGCCTGCGACGTTGCCGCCAAGTTTCGCGCCGATGCCTCCGTTGACCGTTTCCCGTCAACCTGTTCTGTTTGCTGCAAACCGGCTTCGTTCCGGCGCAAAAATCCCCGGAAGAAGAAGCCACCAGCATTCGGAGGGGTCTCATGAACGAACACGATCTGCGTGGCCTTATCGCTGACGTCAAACACGGCAAGCTCTCGCGCCGCGCCTTCATCAACCAGATGATCGCTCTGGGTCTCACCGCGCCGCTCGCGACCCAGATGCTGGTCTACTCAGGCGTCGCGCACGCGCAGGCGAAGCCCACCGAATACAAGCCGACGAAGCGCGGCGGCGGCGGAGCACTCAAGACGCTGTGGTGGCAGGGCGCGACGCTGCTCAATCCGCATTTCGCGGTCGGCACCAAGGACCAGGACGGCTCGCGCATCTTCTACGAGCCCCTCGCCGCGTGGGACCCGGATGGCGCGCTCTATCCGGTGCTCGCCGCCGAAATCCCTGACCTGGAGAACAACGGCCTCGCGAAGGACGGCAAGTCCGTCACCTGGAAACTGAAGCAGGGCGTCACGTGGCATGACGGCAAGCCGTTCACGGCCGACGACGTCGTCTTCAACTGGGAATACGCCAAGGACCCGGCAACGGCCGCGACCACCAGCGGCAGCTACACCAGCGTCAAGGTCGAGAAGGTCGACTCGCATACGGTGCGCGTGCTGTTCGACAAGCCGACACCGTTCTGGGCCGACGCCTTCGTCGGCGTGCGCGGCATGATCATTCCGAAGCACCTGTACGCCGACTACACCGGCGAGAAGTCGCGCGACGCACCGGCAAACCTGAAGCCGGTCGGCACCGGGCCGTACAAATTCGTCGACTTCAAGCCCGGCGACATGGTGCGCGGCGAACTCAACCCGAACTACCACATCGCGAACCGGCCTCACTTCGACACGATCGAGATGAAGGGCGGCGGCGACGCAATCTCGGCCGCGCGCGCGGTGCTGCAGACCGGCGAATACGACTATGCCTGGAACCTGCAGGTCGAAGACGAAATCCTGCTGCGGCTCGAAAAGGGCGGCAAGGGCAAGACCGACATGTCGCCCGGCGGCAACATCGAGCACATCCAGCTCAACTCGACCGATCCGTGGACCGAAGTGGACGGCGAGCGCGCCAGCATGAAGAGCAAGCACCCGACGCTGACCGACAAGGCGGTGCGGCAAGCGCTGGCCCTGCTGATCGATCGGCAGTCGGTGCAGGACCACATCTACGGCCGCACCGGCATCGCGACCGGCAACTTCGTCAACAATCCGCAGAAGTTCGTGTCGAAGAACACCAAGTGGGAGTTCAGCGTCGACAAGGCGAACCAGATCCTCGAGGACGCAGGCTGGAAGAAGGGCCCGGACGGCATCCGCGCCAAGGACGGCAAGAAGCTGAAGTTCGTCTACCAGACATCGATCAACACGCCGCGCCAGAAGAACCAGGCGATCGTCAAGCAGGCGTGTCAGCGCGCCGGCATCGATGTCGAGCTGAAGTCGGTCACCGCGTCGGTGTTCTTCTCATCCGACGTCGCGAACCCCGACACCTACCCGCACTTCTACTGCGACATCCAGATGTACACGACGACGATGACGCAGCCGGACCCGGAAACGTTCCTGCTCCAGTTCGTCTCGTGGGAGGTGGCCACCAAGGAGAACAAGTGGCAGGGCCGCAACATCACGCGCTGGACCAACAAGGAGGCTGACGACGCGTTCAAGGCGTCGCAGTCCGAGCTCGATCCGGTCAAGCGCGCCGCGCACTTCATCAAGATCAACGATCTTGCCTGCGGCGATCACGCGGTCATCCCGGTCGTCTATCGTCCGCGCGTTCAGGCGAAAGCGAACACGCTCGCCTCGCGCGGCAGCGGCTGGGACAGCGACTTCTGGAACCTGCAGGACTGGTACCGGACGACGTGAGTGACGCGGCTCCGGCATAAACCGGCCGGATCGGGATAACGGCGATGGGACGCTATCTCACAAAGCGCCTCCTCATCGCCATCCCGAGCTTGCTCGGGATCAGCATCATCCTGTTCACCGTGCTGGCGCTCGCGCCGGGCGATCCGTTCGGCGAGCTTGCGACCAATCCGGCGGTGCCGCCGGAAGTGCGCGCGGCATTGCGAGTCAAATTCGGCCTCGATGATCCGGTCGCGGTCCGCTACATCCGCTGGATCACCGCGATGGTCCAGGGCGACTGGGGCTTCTCGTTCGCGAGCCGGATCAACGTCGATACGCTCATCCTGCAGCGCCTGCCGGCAACGCTCATCGTCATCGGCTCGGCACAGATACTGGCGCTGCTGATCGCGCTTCCGGTCGGCGTCCTCTCGGCGGTGCGTCCCTATTCGGTCTTCGACCAGGTCGCGACGACCTTCTCGTTCATCGGCTTCTCTCTTCCGACCTTCTTCACCGGGCTGTTGTTCATTCTGGTGTTCAGCGTGCAACTCGACTGGCTGCCTTTCGTCTACAGCGACGTGAGCGCAACCGGCTGGCGTTACTACTGGGAGCACGTCCGCCAGGCGATCATGCCGGTCTCGGTGCTCGGCCTGTTCCTCGGCGCGTCGATGACGCGCTACGTGCGCTCGGCCGTGCTCGACGTCATCCGGCTCGATTACGTGACGACGGCGCGGGCCAAGGGCCTCGGCGAACGCGTCGTCATCATCAAGCACGTCGTGCGCAACGCGCTGATTCCGGTCGTGACGCTGGTCGCGCTGCAGATGCCGGCGATCTTCGGCGGCGCCATCGTGACCGAGCAGATCTTCCGCATTCCGGGGATCGGATCGCTGCTCATCAGCGCCATTCTGGCGAACGACACGCCCGTCATCATGGCGGTCACGTTCGTGTTCGCCTGCCTTGTCGTGTTCTTCAACCTCGTCGCGGATATCCTTTATGGCTGGCTCGATCCTCGCATCAAGCTCGGCTGAGGTCGCCGCAGCGACGCAGCAGCCCGTGCGGCAGTTTTCGCCGTGGCTCGATGCGTGGCGGCGCTTCCGCCGCCATCGACTCGCATTTGCGAGCGCGTTCATCCTGCTGACGCTGATCCTCGCGATCCTGCTCGCACCGCTGCTCTGGAGCGTCGCCATCAACGACATCGACTTCACCGCCCGGCTCAAGGGTCCGAGCTGGCAGCATCCTTTCGGCACCGACGACCTCGGACAGGATCTGCTCGCGCGGATGCTTTACGGCGGACGCATCTCGCTCGCCGTCGGGCTTTCGGCGATGTTCGTCGCGCTCACCGTCGGCACGATCATCGGCGCGATCGCCGGCATGTCGCGCGGCTGGGTCGGCCCGGCGCTGATGTGGCTCACCGACCTGTTCCTCTCGCTCCCGGCGCTGCCGCTGCTGCTGCTGGTGATGTACCTGTTCCGCGACACGCTCAAAGCCATGTTCGGCCTCGAAGGCGGTATTTTCATCCTGATCGTGATCGTGATCGGCGGGCTGCGCTGGATGCCGGTCGCCCGGCTGGTGCGCGCGCAATTCCTGTCGCTCCGCGAGAAAGAATTCGTCGAGGCAGCGCGCGCGCTCGGCGCGTCGAAGCCGCGCCTCGTCGTGCGTCACATCCTGCCGAACGCGCTCGGGCCGGTCATCGTCGCGGCCACGATCGACGTCGCGGCCGCCATCATCGCGGAGTTGACGCTGTCGTTCCTCGGCCTCGGTTTCCCGCCGGACATTCCGACCTGGGGCCGCATTCTCTACGACGCCAAAGACTATCTCGACATTGCGCCCTATTGGGCGCTGTTCCCCGGCGCGGCGATCTTCTTCACGGTGCTCACGATCAATTTCATCGGCGACGGCCTGCGCGACGCGCTGGATCCGCGCAAGGTGATGTGATGCAGGAGGACGCGAACGCGGCGCCGCTGCTCGATATTCGCGGACTGAAGACGCACTTCGCCACCGACGACGGCATGGTGCAAGCGGTCGACGGCGTGAACATCACGATCGGGCGGGGCGAAACGGTCGGAGTGGTCGGCGAATCCGGCTGCGGCAAGACCGTGACCGCCCTCTCCGTCCTGAAGCTGATCGCGATGCCGCCCGGAAAGATCGTCGCCGGCCAGATCCTCTATCAGGGACGCGATCTCGTTCCGCTCAATAACCAGGAGATGGACCGCATCCGCGCCAAGGACATCGCGATGGTGTTCCAGGAGCCGATGACTTCGCTCAATCCGGTCTACACCATCGGCGAGCAGATCGCCGAACTCGTGCGCAAGCATGAGAAGCTCTCGCGCCGCGCCGCGCACGAGAAGACCATCGAGATGCTGCGGCTGGTGCAAATCCCTAACCCGGATGCGCGCGTGAACGATTTTCCGCACCAGTTCTCCGGCGGGATGCGCCAGCGCGTGATGATCGCGATGGCGCTCGCCTGCAATCCGAAGCTCCTGATCGCCGACGAGCCGACCACCGCGCTCGACGTCACCATCCAGGCACAAATCCTCGAACTGCTCGCCGACATGAAGCAACGGTTCGGCATGGCGATCATGCTGATCACCCACGCGATGGGCGTTGTGGCTGAGACCGCGCAACGCGTCGTGGTGATGTATGCCGGCAAGGTAATCGAGGAGGCGCCGGTCGATCAGCTCTTCGCCAATCCGCGCCATCCCTATACGCAGGGCCTGATCCGCTCGATCCCGCGCATCGACACGGCCGCGACCAAAAAAACGCGGCTGGAGGCGATTCCCGGCGTCGTGCCGAGCCTGTTGCGGCCCCCGCCCGGCTGCCGCTTTGCGCCGCGCTGCAAGTTCGCGATGCCGAAGTGCCGCGAGGCTGTTCCGCCGCTCTATGACATCGGCGGCGGGCACCGGGTCGCCTGCGTGCTGGTCGAGCCCGCGCTGGAGGCGGCCGCTACATGACCGAGCCGCTGCTGCGCGTGAAGGACCTGACCAAGAACTTCGAGGTCGGCGGCGGCTTCTTCGCCGGCAAGTCCGAGACCGTGCATGCGGTCGACCGTGTCAGCTTCGACATCGCCAAGGGCGAGACGCTCGGGCTGGTGGGCGAATCCGGCTCGGGCAAATCGACCACCGGGCGCTGCATCCTGCGGCTGATCGAACCGACGGCGGGCGAAATCTGGTTCGAGGGGCGCAACGTCACCGAGCTCGACGCCGGGGCGTTCCGATCGCTCTGCCGCGACATGCAGATCATCTTCCAGGACCCGTTCGCCTCGCTCAATCCGCGCATGACGGTCGGCGCAATCATCGGCGAGGCGCTGACGATCCATAAGCTCGCGCCGACGCGGCGGGCATTCACCGACCGGGTGGTCGAATTGCTTGAGACGGTCGGCCTTCAGGCCGATCACATGCGGCGCTATCCGCACGAGTTCTCCGGCGGGCAGCGTCAGCGCATCGGGATTGCGCGCGCGCTCGCGGTCGAGCCCAAGCTGATCATCTGCGACGAGCCCGTCTCGGCGCTCGACGTGTCGATCCAGGCGCAGGTGATCAACCTGCTGGAAGACCTGCAGGCGAAATTCGGCCTGACTTATTTGTTCATCGCGCACGACCTCTCGGTCGTCGAACACATCAGCATGCGCGTCGCGGTGATGTATCTCGGCCGCATCGTCGAGGTCGCCTCGGCGCGCGACCTCTACGCGACGCCGCTGCATCCCTATACCGAGGCGCTGCTCTCGGCGGTTCCGGTCACCGACCCGAATGCACGGCGCAAGCGCATCGTGCTGCAAGGCGAAGTGCCGAGCCCGCTGCGGCCGCCGCCGGGCTGCCACTTCCACACGCGCTGCCCGATCCGCAAGCTGCCGCTGTGCGCGACCGAAATCCCGCCGCTTGAGGAAAAGCGGCCCGGACACTGGGCCGCGTGTCATTTGCGGAGCTAGTTGCGCAGCGCCGTCCCGCCGCGAACCCAGCCGCGCCCGCCTTCGCCGAACAGCTCGAAGCCGGTGTCCGTCACCGCGACGGTGTCCTCCAGCTTGATGAAGCCGCGCGTCGGATGCTTCAGCGTGGTCTCGACCGAGATGACGCTCCCCGCCTCCAGCGGCCGGTGCGCGTCCTCGTCGGTGTAAGGCACCGGACCGTGGTTGGTCAGGTGCGGCGCCTCGTGGCTCACAAGGCCCATGCCGTGCGCGAGGAATTCCATGTTGTTGTGCTGCTTCGACTTCGCGACCAGCGCCTCGCCGGCCGCGTAGATATCGCCGCCCATCGCGCCGGCCTTGATCGGCTTGAACGCCGCCCGCTGGACCGTCTCGATCTCGCCCAGCAAATCCTCAAGCTCGGCATCCGGCTCGCCGAGGATCGCCATGCGGGCGAGGTCGCCGATGTAGCCGTGATAATTGCCGCCGGAATCGACCGAGAGCACGTCGCCCTTCTCCCAGCGCTGATCGGACGGCGCGCGGTTGTGGCTCGTGCCCGCCGCGATCAGGCAATACTCGAACGTCAGCCCGCGATTGACCTCCTCGCGGCGCAGCGTCTCGGCGATCTCCGCCTTGGTGGTGCCCGGCCCGCTCTGCGCGATCGCCGCCATCATCGAGTTCGATCACCTTCTCGGACGCGTCCTTGAGCATCGCGAGTTCCTGCGGCGACTTGCGCAACCGCTGGCGTTCAAGCACGACCAGCGCGTCCTTGATCTCGCTCTCCGGCATCGCGCTCTTCAGCGCGGCGCCCGCATCCATCGGCATGAACGTCGTCTCGATTCCGATGCGCTTCGCCGGCACGCCGGAGCGGCGCAGGTATTCGGTCGCCTTCTTCATCGTGTCGAGCGCGCCCGAGGAGTTCGCCTGCACCTCCGGCGTCCACAACGGCTTCACCTGATGCTGGAAGTTCTCCAGCCGGTGGCCGAAATACGCCGCCTTGTCGGGTTTGCCCTTCGGATAGACCATGATCGGCAGATAGCGGCTCAAGCCCATCGCATCCATGTAGTCGAAGAAGAACGCACGGTGCCCGCCGAGCAGGTACTGCACATTGTGCTTCGAAGTCGCGAGCAGCACGTCGATGCCGGCCTCGTCCATGAGGCGGTCGAGACGGTTTGCGTCGAATGGAATTGCCTGAGCCGGCCATGTTGTTCGTTCCTCGTTCCCTTGTGCGTACCGGGATTATAGCCGGTAATGCGTTCCGGAAAACCGGCTCTCCCAATGCCCCAAGGACACGCCCGGAACATCAGGCATTCACACCTGTTCGGCCATCCGAAGGGGCTTTCGGTGCTCTTCACCACCGAAATGTGGGAGCGCTTTTCCTACGCCGGCATGAGTTCGCTTCTGGCGCTCTATCTGGTGCAGCACGCCCTGCTTCCCGGCCGCATCGAGTTGATCATCGGCTACGGGGCCGTCAGGGCGACGCTGGAAGCTCTCTACGGCCCGCGAACGCCTGAAGCCTTCGCGGCGCAGCTCGTCCTGCTGTTCACCGGTATCGCCTACTCGGCGCCGATCATCGGCGGCTACGTGGCGGATCGCTTTTTCGGTCAGCGCATCACGGCGGTCGCGGGCGCGCTGTTGATGGCCGCCGGCCACTTTCTGATGATATTCGAGGCCACGCTGTTCTTCGCGCTCGCCTGCCTGATTACCGGGATCGGCGCGTTCAAGCCGAACGTCTCGACGCAGGTCGGTGCACTCTATGCGGAAGGCGACGAGCGGCGGGTGCGCGCCTATTCGATCTATTATCTCGGCATCAACATCGGCACGTTTCTCGCGCCGCTGACCGCCGGTACGCTTGGCCAGACGATCGGCTGGCACTACGGTTTCGCAACGGCTGGCGTTGCGATGCTGGTCGCGACCGCGATCTATCTCGCCGGACTGCGTCACCTGCCGCCCGACAAGGTGCGCGAGTCTCGCCGGGAAAAAGTCGCCTCGGCGCCCTTCACGCCGGGCGAAAAGCAGGCCATTGCCGGGCTCATCTGCGTGTTCATCCTCGTATCGTTCTACTGGGCGGCCTACGGCCAGCAGGATGCGACAATCCAGTTCTGGGCCGAGCGATACACCGACCGGCAGGTCGATCTCGGCTTCTGGAAGGGCCAGATCCTGACCGCGTGGTTTCTCTCCATCGGCTCCGCGGCCATCTTCGTGCTCACGCCGGCCGTCATCAAGCTTTGGGCCTGGCAAGCCAGCCGCGGCACCGAACCGTCCACAATCTCCAAGATGGCGATCGGCTTCGCGTGCATGGCCCTCGCCAATATCGTGCTGGCGGCGGGCGCGCTGACCATCGGCGACGGCAAGGCGAGCCCTTGGCTGCTGGTCGCCTACTTCATCATCGTCACGATCGGCGAGCTTTACGTGGCGCCGGTCGGCCTCGCGCTGGTGTCGCGGCTTGCACCCGCGAAGGTGCTCTCGCTGATGATGGGTCTCTGGTTCGCCGCGAGCCTGCCGGGAGGTATCCTCGGCAGCTACCTTGGCGGTATGTGGGACAGCCTGAGCAAGCCGCATTTCTTCCTGATGATCGCGCTCGCGCCCGCGCTCGCAGGTGTCGCGCTGTTCGCGCTTCGGCCGGTGCTGCGCAAAGCGTTCGAGGAATAGCCGCGTCAGGCGACCGCGCGGTCCTTCACGACACGGCGCGCTTTCGCGATCACATCGGGGATCGCGGACTTGTTGTTCGGCGCCATCACATGCGCGCCCGCGACTCCCGGCACGGTGCTGAGCTGCTCGATGAAATCGATGCAGATCTGCCGGCCCTCGGCCACGGGATCGCCCGCGTAGTCGAGCCGCTCGACGATGCTGTCCGGGATGATCGCACCGAACAGATGCTCCTTGATCCAGCGCGCGGACTTCGCCGAACGCAGCGGCACGACGCCGATCAAGATCGAAATCTTTCTCGTGAGGCCATGCTCGGTGAGACGCGCCACATAGCGCCGCACGATGTCGATATCCATGCAGAATTGCGTCTGCGCGAATTGTGCGCCGGCCGTGATCTTGCCCTTGAGGCTTTTCGGCTCCCAGCCTTTCGGCGGATCAATCGGCATGTCAGCGGCGCCGATGAAGAAGTCCGCCCTGCCCGTCACCTTGCGGCCCGACGGTAGTTCATGGCGCTCGCGGATGCCGATCGCGGTCTGGATCAGCGCGCCGGAATCGAGATCGAACACCGGCTTTGCGTCGGGCTGATCGCCCGCGCTCGGATCGTCCCCGCGCAGCACCAGCAGATTGCGCAGGCCGAGCGCCGCCGCGCCGAGCAGATCGCTCTGCAATGCAAGACGGTTGCGGTCGCGGCAGGTCATCTGCAGCACCGGCTCGACCCCGTTCTGCTGAAGGATCGTCGCGGACGCCATCGCGCCAAGATGTGCGCGCGCGCCGGCGCCGTCGGTAACATTCACCGCGTCGGCGAGACCCTTGAGCGGCAGCGCCTTGTCGAGCAGATCCTGCGCCTCGCAGGACACCGGTGGCGTTACTTCGGCGGTGATGACGAAACGGCCGGACTGGATTGCCTTTTCAAGCTGGCCGCTGGACTTCGCAGGAGGCATTTCGGGCTTTCACGATGGGTGGCACTGCCGGGACGCTTAGCAGAACGAATGCCCAACCGTAAGCGCCGCGCGCGTTGAATTTGGCGCGCCGGCCGAAGCGCAGGATAGGTCGATTTTCGCGCCTGGTCGCGCGCAAGATGCCTGCCCACCGCGGAACAACCCCGTGGTGGGCAGTCGCTTTTACTTCGCCAGAACGCTGCGATGGACCCAGCCGCCGTCGGCGCGCCGGGTCTCGAAATAGAACGCCTTCTCGGCCTGCCGCGTTTCGAGCCGCACGCTCGCCGGAAGCGGCTTCTCGCTTGCCGCGCCCTTCGCCGCCTCGGTCATGAAGACAAGCGCCTCCTCGCTCGCCGGCACCGGATCCTTGTCGGCATTCTTCTGGCCGATCGCCTCGGTGATGCTCGCCTTCAGAAGCTTCGGCCACATCTTCCGGAACAGGCCGTTCGAGGGATAGATCTCCGCACTGTTGAGCTTGCCGTTGACGGCGAACACGTAGCCGAGGACATCGGCATCCCTCTCACCCGCGTTCAGCAGCACCTTCAGATAGGCATCCTGCGCGTCCCTGAGCTTCTCGTTCTCGAGCGAAAGCTGAAGGCTGCTCTGCGACGCAGCGGCCTGCACCGGCGTGCCGAGGTTCGACGACAGGCCGTCCTGCATCTTCTTCACTCGCGCCCACACCTGCTGCTGCGGGCTCGCCGCGCTATCGCGCGCCGCGTGATACATGATGCGCCCCTGATCGATGCCTGCGACCGGATTGGGCGTGACCACCGGCCGCGTGGTCTCGGCGGGCGCGCGGATCGCGAGCTTCGCTTCGCGCGACGGCACGCTCGCCGACGCGGTCGTGAACGTCTTCACGTCTTCCTTGCCGCGCGCCGACCAGCGGCCCTGCTCGACGCAGAACGCCGCGATGTTGATGCGGCCTGACTTCGGCGGCAGGATCAGGCTGACGCTCAGCACGCGATCCTGCTGTCCACCTTTCACGATATCGCCGGACTGAACGAAGATCTCGTCACTGCCGAGGTTCTCGACCTGCAGTTCGTTGACGTTGCCGGTCTCGTGTACCTTTACGGCGCGTTTGGTGAGCGCCTCGTCGAGCGTGAGCGGCACAGCGCCGCCCGCGGACTTGCCGTAAACGAGATAGATCGCGAGGTTCTCGTGAACGATCGGTCCGGTCAGCCTATACTCGTTCGCACGCAAGCCACTGACGCCAAGGACCAGGAACGCCAGCGACGAAGCCGCCAGCGCACAGAAGGTTCTGCGATGCATTGGATAGTCTCCCGAAGGCGCCCTTGAGTTGGGAGGATGAGTTGCCTCTACGGCAGGCGTTGGGAACCCGACAGGCGGATTTCCGGCTCAATCGTGGCGAGGGCCGTTCGCGGACCGCGGCAATTCGGGCAACGCGTCAAAATTGTAAAAGCGCGACCGGCTGGCCCTCGGCCACCTGCTGCTTTTCCTCGACCAGAATGCTCTTCACCGTGCCGGCGCGTGGGGCGGTGACGGGGATTTCCATTTTCATGGCTTCGAGGATGATCAGGGTGTCGCCCGCGCTGACCGCGGCTCCAACCGCCGCCTCGATCTTCCAGACGATCGCATTCAGCTCCGATCGTACGCTGATTTCGGCCATGTCCCCTGCCCGCATTTGCCTCGCGTCCGGATGCTATAGTCGCCCGTTCGACGGGTCGAGCGCAGGGGCGTGAGTTGAGCTGGGAAACTGACATCGAGGAATTGCGCCGCCGCGAGGCGCTCGCCCGGCAGATGGGCGGGCCCGACAAGGTCAAGCGGCAGCACGACGGCGGCAAGCTCACGGTGCGGGAGCGGATCGATGCGCTGCTCGATCCGGGCAGCTTCCACGAGATCGGCGCGCTCGCGGGGCGCGCGCAGTACGGCGACGACGGCGCGATCACCTCGTTCCAGCCGGCGAACTTCGTGTTCGGACGCGGCCGTATCGACAGCCGCGCGGTGGTGGTCGGCGGCGACGACTTCACGGTGCGCGGCGGCGCGGCCGATGCCTCGATCCGCGGCAAGCAGGTGCAGTCCGAGCAGATGGCGAACGAGCTGCGCATCCCGCTGGTGCGGCTGATCGACGGGACGGGCGGCGGCGGTTCGGTGAAGACGATCGAGACGCAGGGCTACACCTACGTGCCGGCCAATCCCGCATGGGACTGGGTCGTCGCCAACATGGGCACGGTGCCGGTGGTTTCGCTCGGCCTCGGGTCGGTGGCGGGTCTCGGCGCCGCGCGGCTTGTGACCAGCCACTACTCGGTCATGGTCGAAGGCACCTCGCATATGTTCATCGCGGGACCGCCGGTCGTTGCGCGCCTCAGCGGTCCGATCACCAAGGACGAGCTTGGCGCGGCCGACATTCACGCGCGCGCCGGTGCGGTGGACGATGTGGTGGCAAGCGAGGCGGAAGCCTTCGCGCGGGCGCGGCGGTTTCTCTCCTATCTGCCGTCGTCGGTCTACGAACTGCCTGAGCGCGTCGCGCCGGCAGACGACGCCGCGCGCCGCGATGACCCTGCACGACGTGACCCTTGGCTGATCGAGGCGATCCCGAACGACCGGCGCAAGGTCTACGACATGCGCCGCATCCTCAACGCGCTGTTCGACAAGGACTCGCTGTTCGAGATGGGCCGCAAGTTCGGCGGCTCGGCTATCACCGCGCTCGCGCGGCTCGACGGCTGGCCGGTAGCGGTGCTGGCGAGCGATCCCTACTTCTACGGCGGCGGCTGGACCGCCGAGGCTTCGCAGAAGGTCACGCGGTTCGTCGATTTCGCGAACACGTTTCATCTGCCCGTCGTGCATCTCGTCGATGTGCCGGGCTTCGTGATCGGCGTGGAATCCGAAAAGGCCGGCACGATCCGCTACGGCGCACGCGCGCTCTCGGCAATCTATCAGGCGAAGGTGCCGTTCTGCTCGATCATCATCCGCAAGGTGTTCGGCGTCGCGGGCGCCGGACACACGCCGCACCACCGCCTGCATTACCGCTACGCCTGGCCGTCCGGCGACTGGGGCTCGCTGCCGGTCGAGGGCGGGATCGAGGCCGCCTACCGCGCCGAGCTCGACGCCGCGCCGGACCGCGACAAGCTGCGGGTGGAGATCGAGGAGCGGCTCAACCGCTACCGCTCGCCGTTCCGTACCGCCGAGACTTTTCTGGTCGAGGAGATCATCGATCCGCGCGACACACGGCCGCTGCTGTGCGAATTCGCGAATCTCACCGCCAAGCTGCGCGAGCCCGGTCCGGTCGCAATGCCCATGCGGCCGTGAAGTACATTCCGCCTGCACGCCGGACGCTTGGCGCAATATTCATACCGCGAATGAGCCGTTCCCGAGCGAAATTATTCTTTTCACTCGGCCTTTCTGCGGCCCGTGCGATGCCTACATGCTAAGGACCGCCTTGTTCGGCCCGACCCCGTTCTCTAGGGTCGCGCGCGTCAACCTTCATCCGGGTCTTCCATGCAAATTCGCGACGGCATCGTCGAGGCCATCGGCAACACGCCGCTGATCAAACTCCAGCGCGTGTCCGAACAAACCGGCTGCACGATCCTCGGCAAGGCCGAGTTCATGAATCCCGGCCAGTCGGTGAAGGACCGCGCCGGGCGCGAGATGATCCTGCAGGCCGAGAAGCGCGGCGACATCAAGCCGGGCGGGCTCGTGGTCGAGAGCACCGCCGGCAACACCGGCATCGGGCTCGCGCTCGTCGCGAACGCGCGCGGCTATCGCACGCTGATCGTGATCCCGGAGACGCAGAGCCAGGAGAAGAAGGACATGCTCACGCTCTGCGGCGCAGAGCTGGTGCAGGTCCCGGCGCTCCCTTACAGCAACCCGAACAACTACCAGCATGTCGGCCGCCGCCTCGCCGAAGAGCTGAAGAAGACCGAGCCGAACGGCGTCATCTTCGCCGACCAGTGGAACAACCTCGACAATCGCCTGCGCGCACTACACCTCGACCGGCCCGGAGATCTGGCAGCAGACCGACGGCAAGGTCGATGCGTTCGTCTGCCTGCGTCGGCACCGGCGGCACGCTCGCCGGCACCTCCACCTTCCTGCGCGAGATGAAGAAGGACATCGTCATCGGCTGCGCCGACCCGCGCGGCGCCGCGATGTACAATCTGTTCGCGCACGGCGAGGCGAAGCCCTCCGAAGGCGGCTCGATCACCGAAGGCATCGGGCTCGGGCGCGTCACGCCGATCATCGAAGACATCAAGTGCGAGAAGGCCTATCTCATCCCCGACGAGGAGGCGATCCCGCTGATCTTCGACCTGCTCGAGCATGAAGGGCTGTGCCTCGGAGGCTCGTCGGCGATCAACATCGCGGGCGCGGTGCGGCTGGCGAAGGAACTCGGGCCCGGGCAAGACCATCGTGACGCTTCTCTGCGACTACGGCACGCGCTATCAGTCGAAGCTGTACAATCCGGCTTTCCTGCGCTCGAAGGGCCTGCCGGTGCCGGAATGGCTGGAGCGCAAGTCGACGATCAAGCCGCCGTTCGTGTAAGAGAGAATCTGATGCCCACCGACTGCCTGTTCCGCGAAGACGCCTACCTGACGTCGACGCCCGCGACCGTTCTCGGCCTCACCGAGAAGGGCGGCATCGTGGTCGACCGCACCTGCTTCTACGCGACCTCCGGCGGGCAGCCGGGCGACAGCGGCGTGCTGGTGACGCCGGCCGGCGAGTTTCCGCTCGCGACCGCGGTCTACAACGATCAGCTCAAGACCGAGATCGCGCATGTGCCGGCCGAGAGCGTGACCGAACGGCCCGAAGGCCGGCGACAACGTCACCCTGAAGCTCGACTGGGGCGCGCGCTACCGCCGCATGCGCATGCACACGGCGCTGCATCTGCTCTCCGCCGTGCTGCCCTATCCGGTGACCGGCGGCGCCGTGAACGAGGACGACAGCCGGCTCGACTTCGACATTCCGGAAGCCGGGCTCGACAAGGACGAGATCACCGCCAAGGTGAACGAGATGATCAAGGCCGACGCCGAAGTGCGCTCGCGCTGGATCACGCGATGCGGAACTGGAAGCCAATCCGGGGCTGGTCAAAACCATGTCGGTGAAACCGCCGATCGGCACCGGCAAGGTGCGGCTGATCGAGATCGTCGGCTTCGACCTGCAGCCGTGCGGCGGCACGCATGTGCGCCGCACCGGTGAGATCGGCGCGATCCGCGTGACGCAGATCGAGAAAAAGGGCAAACAGAACCGCCGCGTGCGGATTTCGTTCGCCTGAGCGCATCATCCCAAGATGATGCGCCAAGAGACCTGAGGACGTTCAATGCCTGATGAAAAGCTTGCGAGCCGCTGGCTCGTTTCGACCGATTGGCTCGCGGCACATCTGGCCGATCCGAACGTGGTCGTGCTCGACAGCTCCTACTATCTGGCGAACCACAAGCGCGACGCCGCGGCCGAATTCCTCGCCGGTCATATTCCGGGCGCGCAACGCTTCGACATCGACGCCATCTCCGACAAGTCCAATCCCCTGCCCCACATGCTGCCTTCGCCCGAGCAGTTCGCCGCGCAGATCGGCGCGCTCGGCGTCGGCGACGGCATGACCATCGTTCTCTACGACGGCATCGGCCTCTATGGCGCGGCGCGTGTCTGGTGGACCTTCCGTGCGTTCGGCTCCGAGAACGTGCGCGTGCTCGATGGCGGCATGCCGAAGTGGAAGTCCGAGAACCGCCCGCTCGAAACCGGCCCGGCCAAGCCCCGCGCGCCGAAGACATTCACGCCGAAATTCAACCGCGCGATGGTCGCCTCGATCGACGATGTGCAGAAGGTGCTGCTCGACAAGACCGCGCAGGTCGTCGATGCGCGTGCCGCGGACCGCTTCCGCGGCGAGGCACCGGAGCCGCGCGCCGGCCTGCGCGGCGGCCATATGCCCGGATCGGCCAACGTGCCATTCGGCGAAGTGCTGAAGGACGGCCGCCTCAAGTCGCCGGACGAGATCGCCGCCGCCTTCAAGGGTGCGGGCAGTGGACCTCGACAAGCCGATCGTCACGAGCTGCGGCTCGGGCGTGACCGCCTCGATCCTGACGTTCGCCATCGACGCCCTCGGCAAGCAGCCCGGTCGCGTCTACGACGGGTCCTGGTCCGAGTGGGGCGCGCGGCCGGATACGCCGGTGGTCAAGGGATGACGGTCACGGCGCGAGCGACACCGCGCGGATCGACGGCCTTTTTGAGCTTGCGTTCCGGCGTCATCAGGACGGCCAGTTCAGCGAGGCCGAGCAACTCTACCGCAGCATCCTCGAAATCGATCCGCGCCAGCTCGATTGCCTGCACTTCCTCGGCATGATCGCGCTGCAGACCGCAGGCCGGAGCAGGCGGTCGCGCTGATCGAAGCAAGCGATCGACGCGAACGACCGCATCGCCGCCTATCACGGCACGATCGCGGAGGCTTATCGCGCGCTTGGCGAGCCGGACGAGGCGATCGCGCATTGCCGCAAGGCCGTCGCGATCGATCCGACGTTTTCGGCGGCTCACAATCTTCTCGCCGACCTGTTGCGCGACCAGGGCGATCTCGCGGCGGCGAGCCAGCACTACTCCGGCGCGGCCGCCGCCGAGCCGGATTTGCGCTGAGGCGCACCACAACCTCGCGGTGACCCTGCTCGAACAGGGTCGGCCAGACGAGGCGGTCGATGCGGCCAGCGCGCGTTGCGATGCTGCAGGATACCGCCGAGTCGCGCGCCTTGTTCGTCCAGTGCGTCACGGCGCGCCTCGCGACTACCCGGAGACCAAGGCTTTCGCCAACTCCTCACGCGCGCGTTCACTGAAGTGTGGGCGCGTCCGGTCGAACTTGCAGGCCCGGCGCTCACGCTGATCAAGGCGGACCCTGCAATCCGGTCCGCGATGCGTGCTGTCGACGAGATCTGGCCTCGGCGCGTCGATCCGAATGTGCTTGCCCCCGCGATGGTGCCGCTGACGCAGGACCCATTGGTGTATTGCGTTCTGGAGTCGACACCGGTCGCAGACGACGCGATGGAGCGGATGCTTGCCTGCGTGCGAACGCTGCTGATCGATGCGGCACTCCAGTCGAAAGACGAGATCGCACCCGAGATGCTCCCGTTCTCGTGTGCGCTCGCGCGGCAGTGTTTCATCAACGAGTATGCGTTCCACGTTCCGGACGTGGAGCAGGACGGCGCCGTGGCGTTGCGCGGAAAGCTCGCGTCCGAGCTGGCAGCCGCCAAACCCATTCTGAACATTCAGCTCATCGCCTATGCGTGCTACGCGCCGCTGCATACACTCGATCGGAACGCCGCGCTTCAGAGCCGGACGTGGCCCAACGCAATACGCCGCCTGATCGATCAACAGGTCCGGGAGCCTGAGGAAGAGGCAAAGCTTCGCGCCGCGATGCCCAGGCTGAACGCGATCACGGATCAGACCTCGGCGCGCGTGCGCGACCAGTACGAGAGCAATCCCTACCCGCGCTGGACTATGGCCGCGCCGGTCCGGCCCGAGCCCGGCATCGCGGCGTACCTGCGCGGCGAATTTCCGCTGGCGTCGATCGCGGACACGCCGGAGGCGGCCTCCGCGGATATCCTGATCGCGGGTTGCGGCACCGGCCAGCAGGCGATCGATGCGGCACGCCGGTTTCCGGCCGCGCGCGTGCTCGGGATCGACCTCAGTCTCGGCAAGTCTTGCCTACGCGCAACGCAAGGCGACCGAGCTCCGCGTCGACGAACATCGAATTCGCCCAAGCCGACATCGTCGGACTTCGAATTTCCCGGCCGTCGCTTCGATGTCAATCGAAGTCGAGCGGGGTGCTGCATCATCTTGCCGACCCCTTCGCTGGTTGGGCGACGCTGTTGCGCTCGCTCAGGCCCGGCGGGTTCATGCGGCTCGGCCTCTACAGCGAACTGGCGCGCCGCGATATCGCGCCGGCGCGCGAATTCGTCACCGCCGGCGGATACGATACGACCCCCGACGGCATCCGCCGGTGCCGCCAGAGCCTCCTCAAGAGCAGCGATCCGCGTCTGCGCGCGATCCTGGCGTCGCCGGACTTCTACAGCATCAGTGCGTGCCGCGATCTCCTGTTTCACGTGCAGGAGCACCGGCTGACGCTGCCGCAAATCGCGGCTTTTCTGACCGAGCACAAGCTGTCGTTGCTCGGCTTCGAGCTGAGCACGCCGCTACTGGCTCAATATCGCGACCGGTTCCCGGCAGACACCGCGATGACCGACCTCGATCAATGGCATCGCTTCGAAACGGAGAATCCGGATACATTCGGCGGGATGTATCAATTCTGGGTGCAGAAAGCCGCCTGAACACCGGAGGACGCCATGATCTTCCGCCAGCTGTTCGACAGCGTTTCCGGCACGTACACGTACCTGCTTGCCAGCCGGCGCGGCGGTGAGGCGCTGATCATCGATCCGGTGCTGGAAAAGGTCGACCGCTACCTCCAGCTCATCCGCGAGCTCGACGTGAAGCTGGTCAAGGCCGTCGACACGCACCTGCATGCCGATCACATCACGGGGCTCGGCGCGCTGCGCGACCGCACGCATTGCATCACCGTGATGGGCGAACGGACCAAGGCCGACGTCGTCTCAATGCGTCTTGCCGAAGGCGAGAAGCTCGCCATCGAGGGCGTGGCGCTCGATGTGCTTTATACGCCGGGGCACACCGACGATTCCTACAGCTACCTGATGAACGATCGCGTGTTCACCGGCGACACGCTTCTGATCCGCGGCACCGGCCGTACTGATTTCCAGAACGGCGATCCGCGCGCGCAATACGACTCGATTTTCAACAAGCTGCTCAAGCTCCGCGACGAGACGATGGTATTCCCCGCGCACGACTACAAGGGCGAGACCGTCTCGACCATCGGCGAGGAGAAGGCGTTCAATCCGCGCCTTCAGGTGAAGTCCGTGGACGAATACGCCGCGGTGATGAACAACCTCAATCTTCCCAACCCGAAGATGATGGACGTCGCGGTTCCGGCCAATATGAAGGTCGGGCTTGCGCAAGACGAGATCGCGCGGCGCGGCTGGGCCGTCAACGCGGCGGACGCGTTAGGTCTGGTCGGAAAGTCCGATATCGCCTTCATCGATCTGCGCGAAACGACGGAACGCGAAAAGCATGGCGTCATTCCGGGTTCGGTTCACGCGCCCTACCCTGATCTCCGCACCAACATCGCACCGGACGGCTTGCTACACCGGCTGGCGGCCGCAGACGGCAAGCGACTCCTGTTCTATTGCGCGTTCGGGGAGCGCTCCGCTATGGCGGTGCAGGCCGCGCAGGACGCTCGCCTTTCATCCGCCTGCCATCTGACGGGCGGGATCGATGCCTGGAAGACGGCCAAGGGGCCGCTGACGCCAATGAAGCCCAAGGTCGCACTCATCACCGGCGCGGCGCATGGCATTGGCCGCGCGACCGCACGACGGCTCCTCGACGAGGCCTGGAATATCGGCGCGCTCGACGTCTCGGCCGGGCAGCTCGAACGGGTGTTCGGCAAGCAGACCCGTCGCGTCGCCATCATCGAGGGCGATATCGGCGACGAGCATACGGCCAAGCGCGCCGTCACCGCCACGATCGAGCGGTTCGGCCAGCTCGACGGCGTCGTCTCCAATGCCGGCATGATGATCCGCAAGCCGATCCGACAACTGACGCTGGCCGAGTGGCGGCGCGTCCTCGACGTGAACCTTACCGCGGCGTTCCTGCTCGCCAAGGCGGCGGAGCGCGCGCTACGAGCGACCAGCGGCGCATTCGTGTCGATCGCCTCGACGCGGGCGCAGATGTCGGAGCCGGATACCGAGGCTTATTCGGCGAGCAAAGGCGGGCTGGTGGCGCTGACCCATGCCCTTGCGGTGAGCCTCGGGCCGGTGCGGGTGAACTGCGTCAGCCCCGGCTGGATCGCGACGCGCGACTACAACAAGCTCCGGCGCAAGGATCACGTTCAGCATCCCGCCGGCCGCGTCGGACGCCCGGAGGACGTGGCCGAGATTGTCGCCTGGCTGCTCGACGGCGAGCGCTCCGGCTTCGTCACCGGAGCGGACTTCACCGTCGACGGCGGCATGACGCGGAAGATGATCTACGTCGAATAAATCAGGCAGCCTTCGCGCCAAGCTGCGGCACGACGTCGAGCTGCTGCAGCATGCCGAGCGTGTCCCAGCAGTTCCAGCTTTCGACGATCTTGCCGCCCGCTACGCGGAACATCCAAATGCCGTCCACGCGCACCTTGCGGCCGGTCGGCGCAATGCCGAGCAGGTCGCCGGTATGCGTGCCGCTGCCGGTCCAGCGCATCACGACGGTGTCGCCGGTTTCGAGCATCTCGTGGACATCCCAGCGCGCGTCCTTCACGCCGCGATGATAGGTGCCGACCACGTCCCGGATGCCCGCCGGGCCTTTCGCGGTGCCCGGGCTAGCCGGATCGTTGTAGCTGTGGCCCGGCGTGAAAAGCTCGTCCGCGGCGGCAAGCTTGCGGCCATTGCAAACCTCATCGATGAAGCGGCGGGCGAGCGCGATCCCCTGCCCCGCGCTGCCGAACGCTTCGGCGAATTGCGCCGTGTCGGTGTGCTCGCGGAAGCGCGTGACCTTGCCGTTCGCCAGCGTGAACACGTGCACCCATTCGCAGGCGACGGGCTTGCCGGTCGTCCTGACCTTGAGTTTGTACGTGCCCAGCACGAAGACCTTATCGTCGGCGGCGTAAAACTCGCGCGGCGTAAAGTCCGAGAAATCCTCGTGTTCGGCAACGAGCTGGAAGAATTCCCGAACCTGCGCGGTGCCCTTGCGCGGCCCGAGCGTCGGGAAATCCTTCGGCCGGCCGACCGTTTGCCAGTCGACGTCCGGGGCGACGCCCGCCAGGAGAGCGGCGACGTCGCCGCGCCCGAAAGCGGCGTACATGGTCTGAATGTGGGCGATATTGGCGGTGGTCATGAGCCCCTCCCGACGGTTGGCTGCGTCCCATTACGGAAGCACAGCCGCAAAGGTTTCAGGGCGGGCAGGAATTTGTACGGTGGCTCGGGATGGCGCTCGACGGCAGGCCCGGCTGACTGCCGGTTTGTGCGGCGCGGCGGCTAAGTCGTCCCGTCTTGTGTCAGCTCTTCACCGCACCGGCGGTCAGGCCCGACACCATGTAGCGGCGGAAGACGTAATAGATCGCGGCCGGGGGCAGCGCATAGATGAGGCCCGTGGTCATCAGCAATTCCCACGGCGAGTCGTCGGCCGAGAGGAAGTTGCCGAGCGCGACCGAGAGCGTGACGTTGGTATCCTTCGACAACAGCAGGAACGCATAGAGATATTCATTCCACGCGAGCAGCAGCGCGTAGGTGCCGACCGCGACCAGCGAGGGCATCATCAGCGGCAGGTAAACCAGCCGGAACAGCTGCATCGGCGAGGCGCCGTCCACAATCGCAGCCTCGTCGAGTTCGACCGGAAGCTTGTCGGAAGCCTGTTTCAGCACCCAGATCGCGTACGGGGAGGCGATCGTCACCATCGCGAGGATCAGCGCCCACTGGCTGTTGATCAGGCCATAGAGGCCCATCGTGCGGTACATCGGCACGGCGAGGAAGGCCGCCGGAATGAAGTAGGTGAACAGCGCGAGGTTCATGATCGCGCGCCCGCCACGCACCTTGAGGCGGCTGATCGCGAACGCTGCGCACGTTGCGATCATCAAGGTGATCACGCCCGTCGCCACAGCGATCACGAGTGAATTCCAGAACTGCTGCCAGAAATGGTGCAGGTAGTAATGCTCCTGCCGGAACACGACGCCGAAATTGTGCAGGGTCGGATTGTCGGGCCAGAGCTTGCCGGCGAACGCGGACTCCTTTGGCGAGATCGCGAACAGGAACAGGTGATAGATCGGCAGCATGGTCCAGATGAAGACCGGAATGCCGATCAGCAGAAGGCGCGCCTCGACGGCGACATCGCGCAGCGATGGCATTTTCATCGCGAGAGCCGCTTCATCATGAAATACACAAGTGGAAGCACGAGCGGCATCGCGACCACGATCGCACCGATCGACAGATCCACCATGTCGAGGCGCAGATAGCGGATGCCGAGCGTCGCGAGTACGTGGGTGAGGTCGCCTGGCCCGCCACCGGTCAACAGATAGACGCTGTTGAAGTCGCCGAGCGTCCAGATCATTGAGAGGATCGTGCAGGTCACATACAGCGTCTGCATCGACGGCCAGGTGACGTATTTGAATTTCTGGAAGCGCGAGGCGCCGTCCACCGAGGCGGCCTCATAGAGATCGTCGGGGATCGCAAGGCGCGCCGCGATCAGGATCAGCGTCCAGAACGGCAACGACTTCCAGATGTGGACGAGCATCGCCATCGACAGCGCGATGGCCGGATCGTTGAGCCAGTTCGGGCCATCCTCCGTGGTCAGGCGGAAGATCAGTTGGTTGATGATGCCCCACTCGGGATTGAGCATGAAGCGCAGCGACATAATGGTCGGGATCGACGGCACCGCCCACGGCAGGATGAACAGTACCGAGAGCCATTTGATCCACGTGCGCGTCTGGATGAAGAATCCGGATAGCAGCAGAGCGACCATCATCTTGAGATTGATCGCGACGATCAGAAACACCAGCGTGTTGACAACCGATCTTGCGAAGATCGGGTCCTCGAACAGATGTACGTAGGTGTCGGGACGCCGCGCGACCCAGAAGCCGTAGCCGATCGGATAAACAACGAAGAAGATGAAAACGAGCAGATAGGGAACGACGAGGATCACGCCCCACGCCTGCCATGGCGTCATCCATGCCGAAATCGGCGTGCGGCCGCTTCCGGTCTGGCTGAGCGCGATGGAGGACATGGGCCCTACCCTGACGCGACAACCCCGGCCGCCGTGGCGGCTGGGGTTGTGATCGCTTTAGCCCGCGACCTGCTTGATGCGGGCGATCATCTCGTCGACCGCCTTCTCGACCGGGATCTTCTCGCTCACCACGCGGTTCATCGCCTTGGCCCACACATTCTCATTGTTGAGGATGGTGAACTTGTAGTTCTTGGTGAACTCGAAGGTCACGGTGCCGGACTTGTACTGGTCGTACACCGCCTTCTTGTGGCGGTTCTCCTGCCAGAACTTGCTCTCCTGCGCCTTCTTGGTCACCGGAAACCAGCGGCCGAGCGCGCCTTCGACATAAGGCGTGAGGTTTTCCTCCTGCAGCATGAACTGCACGAATTCCTTCGCCTTCGCCTTGTTCTTGGAGTCCGCGAAGATGACGCCGACCTTCACGGCCGTGCGATAGATCATCGGCTTGCCGTCCGGCTTGTTCGGGAAGCCGGCGGTCGCGATGTTCTCCTCGACGTTCTTCTTGGCCTGATCGCGCTGTTCCTGCGTGAGCGTCGAATTGTTGGAGTCGTCGATCCATTTCGCGACGATCGAGATCGTCGCGTTGTGCGTCAGGATCGACGTCTTGTTGTGGAAGGCGACGTTGTTGTCCGGGTCCTTCCAGTTGGACGAGGACGGCGGCGTGCAGCCGCGCGTGTAGATGTCGGTGTAATCCTTCAGCGCGCCGATCAGGCCTTGCCGCACCTTCGGATCGTCGACCAGCAGCTTGCCGCTGTCGTCGACCAGCTTGACGTTGTAGGCGTCCATGAAGGTGAGGAACGAATAGAAGGAGTCGCTCGAAGTCCACGCCCATCGGCTGGCCGATCGCGAACATGCGCGTGCCGGTCTTCTGCCGGTATCCCGCCTGCACCTTGCTGCACCAGAAGTCCCAGTAGTCCTTCCAGCCTTTCGGGATGTCGCTTTCCTTGAAGCCCGCCTGCGCCAGCATGTCGATCCAGTACTGGATGTGCATGGTCTGCTGCTTCATCGGGAAGGCGTAGTAGGCGCTCTTCTTGGTCTTGTCGCTGTGAAGGAACGTCGTCTCCACGGTGTTCGGCGCGAACTGGCCCTTCAGCGGATTGATGATGTCGGAAATGTCCTCGAGCTTGCCCTCGAAGGCCCACTTGCCGACGACCTGGAAGTCGAACACGTCGCCATAGGCGACGTCCGGCGGGGTACCGGAGTCCATCGCGGCAACCGTCTTCGGGATCATGTCCTGCGGTGCGTACTGGGAGATGTCGACCTTGACCTTGGCCTTCTCCTCGAACTTCTTCACCGCCGCGAACAGCGCGTCGTCTTCGGCCTTGTAGAAGCCTTTGCCCCAGAAGACCGTCAGCTTGTCCTGCGCGGACGCCGGCGCGGCCGAGACAAGGAACGCAGCCGCAACGCCTGCGGCGAGATATCGATACATCCTCTTCCTCCCGATTTGAGTGTCGCAATTGTTGCTTTTGCCGACCGCAAGCGCGGCCGCGCTAAGGCAAATGCCGTAACATGCTAGCCGCAGGGCCGCAAACGAACGGCTCCGCCGCTCAGTGCAGAATCTGACTCAGGAACAGCTTGGTGCGTTCGTGCTTGGGATGGGAGAAGAACTCGTTCGGCTCGTTCATCTCCACGATCTGGCCGGCGTCCATGAAGATCACGCGGTTCGCGACCTGACGCGCAAAACCCATTTCGTGCGTGACGCACAACATGGTCATGCCCTCCTGGGCGAGCTGCACCATGGTGTCGAGCACTTCCTTGACCATTTCGGGATCGAGCGCCGAGGTCGGCTCGTCGAACAGCATGATCTTCGGCCGCATGCACAGCGCGCGAGCGATGGCGACGCGCTGCTGCTGGCCGCCGGAAAGCTGGCCCGGATATTTGTGCGCCTGCTCGGGGATCTTCACCTTGGTGAGGAACTGCATCGCAACATCCTCCGCCTCTTTCTTGGGCATCTTGCGGACCCAGATCGGCGCGAGCGTGCAGTTCTCCATGATGGTGAGATGCGGGAACAGGTTGAAGTGCTGGAACACCATGCCGACTTCGCGGCGCACCTCGTCGATCTTCTTCAGGTCGCCGGTCAGTTCGACGCCGTCGACGACGATGCTGCCCTGCTGATGCTCCTCCAGCCGGTTGATGCAGCGGATCATCGTCGACTTGCCGGAGCCGGACGGCCCGCAGATGACGATACGCTCGCCGCGATCGACCGCGAGGTTGATGTCGCGCAGCACGTGGAACTCGCCGTACCACTTGTGCATGCCGGTGATTTCGACGGCCCGCGCGCTGCCGGATTTCGCTGATGCATCACTCATCTGAGGACCTGCCCGTTAACGTCTGTCCGCCTTGCCGAGCCGCGCTTCGACGCTCTTCGCGTAGCGCGACATGCTGTAGCAGAAGATAAAATAGAAGATCGCCGCGAACGCGTAGCCGGTCGCGCTGGTGGTCGGCGCCGCCCATTTCGGATCGATGCGCGAGACCTCGACCGTGCGCAGGAAGTCGAAGATACCGACGATCACGACCAGCGTCGTATCCTTGAACAACCCGATGTAGGTGTTGACGATGTTCGGGATCGTCACCTTCAGCGCCTGCGGCAGGATGATGAGGTACATCATCTGCCAGTAGCCGAGGCCGACCGCCATCGCGCCTTCGTACTGGCCTTTCGGGATGGCCTGCAGTCCGGCGCGCACTACCTCCGCCATGTAGGCGGAGGCGAACATCGCGATGCCG
The DNA here is from genome assembly GCA_963828625.1 of uncultured Alphaproteobacteria bacterium. Classification (GTDB taxonomy): domain Bacteria; phylum Pseudomonadota; class Alphaproteobacteria; order Rhizobiales; family Xanthobacteraceae; genus PALSA-894. Next base: position 394,091 of record CAWHEX010000003.1, read on the forward strand.
ATCAGCGCGCGCAGCAGCTTGTCCGGCGACCATGCGTCCGGGACGAACAGCGGCAGCATCACGCTCGCCATGAACAGGACGGTGATCAGCGGCACACCGCGCACGAACTCGATGAAGATCACCGAGAACAGCTTCACCGCCGGCATGTTCGATCGCCGGCCAAGCGCCAGAAGGATGCCTATTGGTAGCGAGAACACGATGCCGACCCAGGACACCACGATGGTGACGAGCACGCCGCCCCACAGCGAGGTGTCGACATTGCGCAGACCGACTGCCGGGAAGCCGGTCAACAGCGCGTACGACACGAGCGGGACGACAACGAAAAAGTAGAGCGCGCCGAGATCGCGGCGTGGCGCTTCGAGCCAAAGCATCCAGACAATCCCGACCGCGAGCATCGCGAAGAAGATATCGACCCGCCAGCGCTCCGGGATCGGATAGGAGCCATAGATGAAATAGAAGAACCGATCGCGCACAAACGCCCAGCAGGCGCCAACCTCCGGATGCTGCGCGGTTGCAAGGCAAGCTTCGCGATCGTTTCCAGCCCACACCGCCTTGATGATCAAGAAGTCGATGGTCGGTGGAATGATCAGATAGATCAGCCCGATCGTAAGGACCGTCAGCACGGTGTTGAGCGGGCTGGAGAACAGGCTCGCGCGCATCCAGCCGATGACGCCGGTGGTCGCGGCCGGCGCTGCCATCGCATCGACCGGCGTGGTGCGCACGAAGCTTTGTTGACGCTCTTGTGTGGTCACGGCCATCGCGCTCACCGTTCAACCAGCGCAATGCGCGCGTTGTACCAGTTCATGACCATCGACGTGATGAGACTGATCGAGAGATAGACCGCCATCGTGATCATCACGACCTCGACGGCCTGGCCGGTCTGGTTGAGCACGGTCCCGGTGAAGATCTGCACGAGATCCGGATATCCGACGAACACCGCGAGCGAGGAGTTCTTCGTGAGATTCAGGTACTGGTTGGTCAGCGGCGGAATGATCACGCGCATCGCCTGCGGGATGACGACGAGCTTGAGCGTGGGGCCGGTGCGCAATCCGAGCGCGCCCGCGGCTTCGGTCTGGCCTTTCGACACCGCCATGATGCCGGCGCGCACCACTTCGGCGATGAAAGCGCCGGTGTAGAGCGTGAGCCCGATCAGCAGCGCGACGAATTCGGGAAGGATTTCGAGACCGCCGCGGATGTTGAAGCGGCCCTTCTCGGGATATTCCAGCGTCAGCGGCATGCCGGCGACGAAGAAGACCACAAGCGGCAGTCCGACGATCAGGCCGAGCGCGACGAGGCCGATCGGAGACTGCTCGCCGGTTTTTTCCTGCTTCTTGCGTGCCCAGCTGCGATAGGCGATCGCGCCGATGACGCCGATCACGAAAGCCGCAACCACCCAGGTGAAACGATCCTGGACGATCGGCGACGGCGCGAAGAACCCGCGGTTGTTGAGATAGACGTTGCCGATCGACCAGCTATCGCGCAGGTCGGGGAGCGCCTTGAGGACGGCGTTGTACCAGAACAGCAGCTGCAGCAGCAGCGGCAGATTGCGGATCAGTTCGACGTAGCCGGCCGCGAGCTTGCCGATCAGCCAGTTGCGCGACAGCCGCGCGATGCCGACCACGAACCCCACGATCGTCGCGAGAATGATGCCGATCGAGGCGACCAGCAGCGTATTGAGCAGGCCGACCCAGAACGCGCGTCCGTAGGTGCCGCTCTGGGCCGAGTATTCGATCAGCGTCTGGCTGATGTCGAAGCCGGACGTCTGGTTCCAGAAGCCGAAGCCCGACGCGATGCGCGCACGCTCAAGATTGTCCGCCGCATTGCGGACTGCCGAGTAGGCAAGGAAGATGATGGCGGCGCAGAGGAGGACTTGATAGGCGATGCTGCGGACCTTGGGGTCGTAAAGCAGCGAGACTTTGGGCGGGCCGCCTGCCTGCGCGATACTCATGCCGTCCCCCGAACGCCTGACCGGCGTCCCACCCGCTCATTTCATCCCAGCCCACCGCGGCATGCAAGCGCCTCATGAAAAAAGGCCGGGTGGCATGCCACCCGGCCCCTGATGTGTGAATTGCGAGCGATCAGCGGATCGGCGGGGCGTATTGCAGTCCGCCCTTGGTCCACAGCGCGTTGACGCCACGGGCGATCTTGAGCGGCGAGCCCTGTCCGACGTTCTTCTCGAACACTTCGCCGTAGTTCCCGACGTGCTTGATGATGCGATACGCCCAATCTTTGGTCAGGCCGAGCTGTTCGCCGTAATTGCCCTCGGTGCCCAGCAGGCGCTTGACGTCCGGGTTGGTGGACTTCATCGCCTCATCGAGCGTGGCCTTGGTGATGCCGAGTTCCTCCGCCGTTATCATCGCGTAGTGCGTCCACTTCACGATATCGAACCACTGGTCGTCGCCGTGACGAACGGACGGGCCGAGCGGCTCTTTGGAGATGATCTCCGGCAGCACGATGTGGTCGTCAGACTTCGCAAGCCGCAGGCGTTCGGCATAGAGGCCGGAGGCGTCCGTGGTGAACGCATCGCAGCGGCCGGAGTCGTACGCCTTGATGGCCTCGTCGGCGGTGGCGAAGGTAACCGTCTTGAGCTTCATCTTGTTGGCGCGGAAGTAGTCCGCGAGATTGAGCTCCGTGGTGGTGCCCTGCTGCACGCAGACCGCCGCGTCATTGAGTTCTAGCGCCGAATTGACCTTCAGCGCCTTGCGCACCAGGAAGCCCTGACCGTCGTAATAGTTGACGCCGGTGAAGTTCAGGCCGAGCGAGGTGTCGCGCGACGAGGTCCAGGTGGTGTTGCGGACGAGCAAGTCGGCGTCGCCGGATTGCAGCGAGGTGAAGCGCTGCTGCGCGGTGAGCGCGACGAACTTCACCTTGGTCGGATCGTTGAAGATCGCGGCCGCGACCGCGCGGCAGAAGTCGACATCGAGGCCGGTCCAGTTGCCCTGCGCGTCAGGCAGACCGAAACCGCCGAGTGTGCCGTTGGCGCCGCAATTGAGAATGCCGCGCGTCTTGATCGTATTGAGCGTTTGGGCCGACGCCGCCGAAGCCGCCAACGCAACTGCCGCCGCGAGGGCGAGTTTGGTTACCACGCTTTTCATGACACAACTTTCTCCCCTCTAGGGTGACAGGCTTTCCAGGGTTACTTCGGCACGTCCAAAATACCGCCGTTTGCGCACGGGACGCGGCCTCGGCATGGCGTAATCATACCGAAGACTCCCGCGCAACCCCCGTTGTCCCGCATCTCAGAACTATCGCCCAGTCAGGTCAAGGGGTTGACCATAAGACCCGTTGACGCGGTAAATGCCCGCTCGCACGGGAACCAGCACAGATGAACCGGATACCTGAGAACAAGGGCAGCCGCAGGAAGCTGCAGCAGGCAACGCGCCTTGTTGGCGCGGGGCGCGACCCTTCCGAGCAATTCGGCTACGTGAACACGCCGATCTACCGCGGTTCGACGGTGCTCTATCCCGACGCCGAGAACTTCCTCAAGCGTAACGCCCGTTTCACCTATGGCACCAAGGGCACGCCAACGACCAACTCGCTCGAGGTCGCGTGGTCCGAGCTTTCAGGCGCCGCCGGCACAGTACTGGTTCCTTCGGGTCTCGCGGCCATCGTGGTCGCGCTGTTCTCGTGCCTGAAGGCCGGCGACCACATGCTGGTGCCCGACTCGGTCTATCGCCCGACGCGCAATTTCTGCGACACGGTGCTGAAGAAATTCGGCGTCGAGACCACCTATTACGATCCGCTGGTTGGCGCGGACATCGGCAAGCTATTCAAGCCGAACACGCGGGCCGTGTTTACGGAAGCGCCCGGCTCGCTATCCTTCGAAATGCAGGACATTCCGGCAATCGCCAAGGCCGCACACGCGCGCGACGCGATCGTGTTGATGGACAACACTTGGGCGACGCCGCTGTTCTTTCCACCGCATGAGCGCGGCGTCGATATCGCGATCGAGGCCGGCACGAAATACCTCGGCGGCCATTCGGACCTGCTGATGGGACTCGTCTCAGCCAACGATCACTGCTGGAAGGATTTGCGCACGACGTTCGACACGATGGCGATCTGCACCGGACCGGAGGATGCGTTCCTCGCGCTGCGCGGACTGCGCACCATGCGGGTGCGCCTGCTGCACCATCAGCAATCGGCGCTCACGGTCGCCAAGTGGTTCGCGGCGCGCCCCGAAGTCGCGCGCGTACTCCATCCCGCGCTCGAAAGCGATCCGGGTCATGCGATCTGGAAGCGTGACTTTCTGGGCGCATCGGGACTGTTCAGCATCGTTCTCAAGCCCGTACCGGATGCCGCGGCACACGTGTTCATCAACGCGCTCACGCTGTTCGGGATCGGTGCTTCCTGGGGCGGCTTCGAGAGCCTCGCGATCCCCTTCGACTGCGCGCAATTCCGCACCGCGACGAAATGGAATGCTGAAGGCCCGTGCATCCGCTTCCACATCGGGCTGGAAGATGTCGGCGACCTGATCGCCGATCTTGAGCAGGCGTTCGTAGCGATGCGTCAGGCGACCGGAGCCGCCGCCTGACGGCGCTCGCGCATCACAAAATAAAGATTGCGCGCATAGATAAAGAGGCCTCCGCCCTGCCCGGCGATGAACACCGGATCGCGACGGTAAAGCGCGTAGACGAACAGCAGGATACCACCGCCGATCGAGAAGACCCAGAACGCTGTCGGAATGACGCTGCGGCCGGCGCGTTCGGATGCGATCCACTGCACGATGAAGCGCATGCTGAACAGCGCCTGCGCGATGAACCCGAGCGCGACCCACCAATCAAGGCGCGTGACAAAGACGTCGTGGAGATAATTTACAACAGCGCCAAGCATTCAAACCTCCGAAACCTGCGGCACGCGCTTGCGGCGGCGGATGAGCCACCACACACCGGCCAGATCGAGAATCCCGACCCAGAGCCGGTCCCATAGCCCGTAGTTAGATTTGCCGGCATGCCTTGGCCGATCGATCACGTCGACATAACTGATCGCGAAACCATCGCGGCGGAACAGTGCCGGCAGAAAGCGGTGCTGCGCGTCGAAATAGGGCAACGCACGATGCGCGTCGCGCCGGAAGACCTTCAAGCCGCAGCCGCTGTCACGCGTGCCGTCGCGCAGGATCGTGCTGCGCACGCCATTCGCGATGCGCGACTGAAATTTCTTGAACGCGCCGGCCCGCCTGAGACGCTGGCCGGCCACAAGTCCCATACGGTCCCCGCCCTGTTCCAGCGCGTCGAACAGGGCAGGAAGGAACGAGGGATCGTTCTGGCCATCACCGTCGAGCGTTGCAACGATTGGTCCGCGTGCTGCCATCACACCGCTGCGCACCGCCGCGGATTGGCCGCACGAGGCCGCGTGCTTGAGTTGCCGCAGCCAGGGCCGCTCTGCTTTCAGTGCGTTCAATGCGGCCTCGGTTGAGTCCGTCGAGCCGTCATTGACGTAGATGACCTCGAAGACCCACCGGCCGGTGAGCGCCGCCGCGATCTCATCGGTCAACAGCCGCACATTCTCGGCCTCGTTGCGCACGGGCACGACAATAGAAACGGCCGGAGTTCCCGGAAGGCCTGGATCGGGCATTGGCATCCATTTCGCGGCAAGCGCCGCGTTCTATTGGCCAATGAGCCTGCGGGCAACCGTCTTCAGCCGCCGCCAGGACGGGCCCGGCAGCGCCCGAATGACCCCGTCCGGTCCGGGCGCGAATGCAAGGCCGCGGGATGCAAACCAGTTGCGCACCAGAATGGCGCCGAAAACGCCGACGAAGGCCGCCGCAACCACATCGCTGACGAAATGCGCCGTGATGACGACACGGCTCAACCCGATCACCACGGCAAAAATCCAGACCGGCGCGCGAAGCTTTGGCCAAAGTACTCCAATCGCGATGGCGAGCGCGAAAGCCGCCGCACCGTGACCGGACGGAAGGCTCGCGTATTTGTGTTGCCATGACCAGGGCGAGTAGACGAACGGACCGAGATCGGACGGCCGCATGCGGCCGATGAATCCTTTCACGACCGTCACGACAAGTCCGGGGATCGCGATCGCCAGGAACAGGAATTCGAGGCGCACGATAATGCTCGTGAGAACGAGGTTCGTCACGCGCCCTGCTCTCGGTGAGCACAGGATCGCCGCAAGCGCGATCAGGCCGCCGATCGGGATCAGCGTCCAGCCGGACCGGCCGTAGTCGGTAATCTCGTTGAACGTGTCGACCACCCACAGAGGCAGGCCGCTGGCAAAGGTCACGGCGCGCGCGTCGAGGACGAGCATGCAGAACGCGACGAGCGCGACACCCACAATCGCCCCTGCCGCGAGCCGGCGTGTCGGCGGCAGCAGCCGGGATGTGGGGAAGCGCCGCGCGCGGCCGACGAGCATGAACCACGCCGCGAGATTTATCGCGATGCGATGGAGGCCGCTTTCAGGCGCGCGTTCCTTCACGCCCATGCCCACGCTCACTATTGGAACTCCGACCGGTAGATCGCGAAGGTGATCGACCGTCCGCCGTTGATGTTGAAGCTGTTCTCGAGCCGTCCACGCAACCGGTAACGCAGCCCTATGGCCTCAGCGCGCTGCGCGAACGAGCGCTCATGGCGCGACTCGATGATCGCATAGCGGCACTCGCCCTGACGCAGGATTTCCGCCGCGCTCGCGCCGTCGACCAGTCGCGTGCGCGTCCCGAGCAGGAAAACGAGGCTCGGCTCGTGGAAGCCGGCAGACACGATCACCGGATTGGGGCAATCGGGGTCCCTAACGAAATCCATCAAGGACGCGCTGGGAAAAATTGGCCGCATCAGCGGGATCGCGACGCCGAGCGTGGCGATCCCCATGAACAGCATCGCGATGCAGGCGCGCAGCAGCGATCGCTCCGCACCCTCCACGTCATAGAGACGCCAGGCATAGAACCCGAAGATCAGGCCGATCGCGCCGAACGGCCACGCAAGCCAGCCGAACTGGCCGCGCATGTAGAGCATGATCCAGACAGCGGCGGCCGGAATGACGGCGGCGAAGATCGGCCACATCACGGTGAAGCGCGTCAAATGCGGGTTTTCCGACAGGTCGCGCCGCTCGATCTCGCGCACGATCAGGATGGCGATCGCCGGATAGAGCGGCAGCACATAGTGCGGCAGCTTGGTGACCACCAGTTCGAACACGATCCAGCACGGCACGACCCACGCAAGCAGGAAGCGCGTCGGCGGCTCGCGCCGGTGCCGCCAAATAGGGGCCGCCGCAACCGCCGCAAGTGGCGCGGCGGGCCAGAAAGTCAGCCAGAACAGCAGCAGGTAATAGCCGGGAGGCGCGCCATGCGATTCCTGGCCTCTGAAAATCTTGGCGAACAGATCCTGCCCAAGCGAATCCTGAATGAAGGTGTCGCCCGCGCGTCCCATGATGGCGAGGAACCACGGCAGCACGAGCAGCAGAATCCAGAGTATCCCGACGAGCGGCCGCAGCCGGAGCAACCAGCGCGCCGAGCGATCCGCGATCACGAGGAACAGCGCCGGCACGCCGGCTATCATCAGGATGAGCGGACCCTTGATCAGAATGCCGCCCGCGAGCGCAGTCCACAGCAGGATCGCGTGACCCCACGGGATATCCGACGTTTCGTATTGTTGCAGATAGGCGCGCGCCATCACGCCCATGGCGGCGACGCAGCACGCGAGCAGCATCGCGTCGGTTTTGGCCAGTCGCGCCTCGACCCCCAACAGGAGGCAGGTCGCCATCATCATGCCGGCGACGAACGCGCTTCGCCGCGAGACAAAGCCGAGCGCCACCCAATACGTGAGCAGCACCGCTCCGATCGCGCCGAGCAAAGACGGTATGCGATAGAGCCAGATGGTCGTACGCGCCTGGCTGACGCCGACCGCTTCCGCCGCGCGCACCACGCCGGCCTGCAGCCAATAAATGCCGACCGGCTTCTTGTAGCGAACCTCGTCCTGGAAATGGATGTCGACGTAGTCGCCGGTCTCGATCATCTGCTTGGTCGCCTGCGCGAAGCGCGCTTCGTCGCGGTCGATCGGCGGGATGTTGAAGAAACCCGGCAGGTAGGAAATGAGGCCGACGACGATCAGCACCGCGACGGCGCGCGCATGCGACGTGGTCACCAGCGCGAACAGCGCGCCAATGTCCCGGAGCGGCGATGTGGACGCGGCGCGTGCGATCATGTCCCGAACCAGCCAGATTCGGCGCGGACACTAGAGCAAACGCCCTGCTTCGCAAAGTCGGGTTAAGTCGTTTGGATCGCTCAGGATTTGCTATTCGATCCGCACCACGACGCTGTCCGCAACACCGCGTGCATCCATCACGGTGAGCCGCGCAAAACCCGGCCCATCCGGCGTGAAGAACAGCGTGCGCCGGCCGGTCTCGGACGGCCGCGGCACGCCGTTGACCAGCAAGGTCAGCGGCTGCACGCCGCCGGAGATCTTCAGCGCCATTTCGGCACCCGTCCCTGCTCGTTCCAGCCGCGCGCCGTTCGGCGGGAACATGATGCGCGGTGCCGCCTCCGCGGTGTCGCCGGGCAACACGCCCGGCCGGAAGCGCTGCAAGGGGAGCGGGAGACGATGGTTGGTGGCGAACACGACGCCCTTCGGCGCCTTGGGCAGCGCAGTCGGAAGACCGGGCATGCGGGCAAACGCGTCGAACAGGATCGGAGCCGCGGCGCTTCGGCCGACCAGTCCCGGAACTGGCGCGCCGTCCGGGCGGCCGACCCAGACACCGACCGTGCGCCTGCCGTCGAACCCGATCGACCAAGCGTCGCGGTAGCCGTAGCTGGTGCCGGTCTTGAATGCGATGCGACCGCCGGCGGCGCTCTCGGGAGGGGGCGTACCGATCAGTACGTTCCCAATGTACCAGGCGGCGACCGGATCGATCAGCCGGCGCGGTTGCGCGGCCTCGATCACGTCGCGGCGCTCGACCAGCGGCACCGTATGGCCGCCGCGCGCAATGCCGCCATAGAGCATCGTGAGATCGCTCAGCGTTACGCCGACGCCGCCAAGCCCCATCGCGAGCCCGGGTATTTCGCCTTTCGGCCAGACAAATCGCCCGCCCGCATCCGTGAGACGCGCCGTCAGTCGGCTTGCATGGACCGCATTCAGCACCGCGACCGCCGGCACGTTGAGCGACATCTGCAGCGCCTTGCGCACCGAGACCGTGCCCTGGAACGTCAGGTCGAAGTTCTCGGGCGCGTAGGTGCCGTAGCGCACCGGCCGGTCTTCGATCAGCGTCTCGGGATGGATCAGCCCGTCCTCGAAGCCAAGACCGTAGATGAACGGCTTGAGGGTCGAGCCGGGCGAGCGCACCGCCTGCGTCATGTCGACCTGACCGGCGCGCCGCTCGTCGAAGTAATCGGCCCCGGCGACGCGGGCGAGCACTTCGCCGGTCGCATGATCGATCGCAACGATCGCAACCGAGATGTCGGGTCCGAGCGAACGCGCGCGTTCGCGTGCGAGTTCTTCGAGCGGCTTCTGGATGTTCGCGTCGATCGTGAGCGCGACGATCTTGCGTCCGGGCGAATTCCCGACCGCCTGATCGGCCGAATGCGGCGCGAACATCGGCATCGCGCGCCGGCCGCCGTGAACGGTCTCGGTTTTCGCCTGCGCGATCTCGTCGGCCGGGACGCGGCCTGCATCCGCCACGCGATCGAGCACGCGGTCGCGCGCGCGATGCGCCACCTCAGCCGAACGATCGGGCCGCCGCACTTCCGGCGCTTGCGGGATCGCGACGAGCAACGCGGCCTCCGCCAGCGAGAGGCGCTTCGGCTCCTTGCCGAAATAGGCGTGCGAGGCCGCGCGCACGCCTTCGAGATTTCCGCCGTAGGGCGCAAGTCCGAGATAGAGCGTGAGGATCTCGTCCTTGGTCAGCGTAAATTCGAGCTGGACCGCGCGTACGGCCTGCCGCAGCTTCGCAAGGAACGTGCGGTCGGTGCGCGGCTCAAGCAGCCGCGCGACCTGCATGGTGATCGTCGAGCCGCCCGACACGATGCGCCCGTTCGACACGAGTTGCAGCGCCGCGCGGGCGACCGCCATCGGATCGACGCCGAAGTGCGAACGGAAGCGCTTGTCTTCGTACGCGATCAACAGATCGACATAGCGCGGGTCGACGTCGTTCACGGTGGCGGGAAGGCGCCAGCGCCCGTCGAGCGCCGCGTAAGGCCGCAACAGGCGTCCTTCACGATCCACGACAACGGTCGAGAATTCGAGCTTCTCACCGAGCGGCACGGGACCGAGGGAGTACACCCAACCCGCACCTCCCGCGACGGCGAGAGTCGCCGCGACAGCCATGCCGGCGATGGCGACGCGTACGCGCCGCCATCGCCTTGATGGGCGCTCGCTCACTTCGCCGCCTCGATCTCGACCGAGCCGACGCCGGTGCGGCCGAAGCGGTCGGGACGGTACATGTCCTCGACGTAGGCCTGCGGCAGCACGTATTTGCCGGGCGACACCGCGCGCACCACGTAGGCGACCGTGAACACCGCCTTGTCGCCGCGATCGCGGTTGAAGGCTGCAGTGAAGCGGTCATCGCGGAACTCGGTGTGCGCCGGGTCCTTGGCGTCCTCGATCCACGACAACGTGCCGGTATCGCCGGACGAGACCAGCCGCGGATTGTCGATCTCGAAGCCCGCCGGCAGGTAGTCCGCGATGATGATGCGGCCGAAGGTCGGCTGGCCCTCGGTGATCTTCAGCACCACGGCAAAGCGCTCGTTCTGCTTCACCTTGCTGACGTCCGCGCGCTCGCCGTCGAGCGTGTAGTAGAGCCGCTCGATCGAGAAGCCCTTGTCGGCCGCGGGCTCCGGCGTCACCGGCGCGCCGATGACCGAGACCACCGCCTGCACGGCATTCTCGCCGTTGTTGGTGACCCGCATCGGCCCGGCCGCCAGATCGCTCGCGCGGAAGCTGCGATAGAGCGGCCCGCGCCGCGTCTCGCCGGCCACGTCGAGCGCCATGCCGGCCGTGTCGCGCGCGAGCGCCCGCGCCGCCAGCACCATCCAGGCGTTCTCCTGCGTGGAGGTGTAGGGCGTGAGCGCCCGCGCCGCCTCGATCCGCTCGACCGCACGCAGGATCGCCGGACGCGGTGCGTTGCCTTCGGAGGCGAGAGCAACGAACGCCGACGCATCACGCAGCGACGAGCCATAGTCGGTGCGGCCGAACTCAAGCTTCGGCTGCGGCGGGATATCCTCCAGCGCCGCGTTGTAGACGCGCTCCGCGCGGGTCTTGTCGCCGAGCATGCCGAGGGCCGCGGCGAGCTGTGCCTTGGCGATCGGTGTCTTCAGCGCATCGAGCCGCGTGTCGGCAAGATAACGCAGATCGCCGAGCGGAGCCGTGCCGTTGCGCGCAAGCACGTAATACACGTAGGCGAGATCGCTGCCGCCTTCCTTGGCGGGGTCGGTCGAGTTGACGTGGTTGCGCAGATTGTCGAGCGCGAGACGGAACGCGACGTCGGGCACCGCGAAGTTGCGTTCGCGCGCCCGCGTCAGGAAGTCCGTCACATAGGCGTCGAGCCACATGTCGCTGCCGCCCGACGACCACAGGCCGAACGACCCGTTCGAACCCTGGCGCGCAAGCAGCCGTTCGATCGCCCCTTTGATGCGGTCGTCGATCGCGACATCGAGCGAGAGATGCGACTCGCTCGCGAGCTCGTTGACGTAAAGCAGCGGCAGTGCGCGGCTCGTGGTCTGCTCCGAACAGCCGAACGGATAGCGGTCGAGCGCCTTCAGGAGCGCCGCGACGTCGAGCGCGGTCGAGGGACCGACCGAGAGCTGCACGCCGCCCGTTCCCGGCACCAGATCGGCGAACAGGTCGCTTGAGACGCTGATGCTCTCGTTGCGGGCGATCGGACGCACGGTGCGCCGCGTGATGATCTGCGTCGCGGGCTTCGCGGCGAGCGTATAGCTGCGCTGCATCTCGAAGCCGTTCGGGCCGCTGACCTTGACCGCCACGTTGCCGACGCCGACCGAGGTGGCATTGATCGGCAGGCTCACGCCCGTGCGTTGCTTGCCGGCGAGGCGAAGCTTCTGCTCGCGCTGACCGACCTGCAGCGGGCCGTCGGTGGCCACGCTGATCGAATACTCGCCGTTGGGACCTTCGACATTGTCGAGTTCGAGACGGATGGTGCCGCGGTCCCCGGTGAGCAGGAAGCGCGGCAGGGTCGTGGTGAGCACCACGGGATCGCGGATGATCACATCGCCCGACGCCTTGCCGACCTTGTCCTTCGACCAGGCGACCGCCATCACGCGCACGGTCCCGGCAAATGCCGGAATGTCGAACAGCACTTCGGCCCAGCCGTCGGATTTGACCGTCACGATGCCGGAGTAGAGCGCGAGCGGCGGCTGCGTCGGCGGCGTGCCGGCGAGTGCCGCGGCCGCTCCGTCGCCACCAGTGCGGATCGTGCCGCGCGTGCCCTGCATGCCGTCGAGCAATTGCCCATAGAGGTCGCGGATCTCAGCCGTCATGCGGCGCTGGCCGAGATAGTAGTCGTCCGGCGCGGGCGGCTTGTAGTTGGTGAGGTTCAGGATGCCGACATCGACGGCGGCAACGACGATCCTCGCCTCCTCGCCGACGCTCAGCCCGTTGATCTTCATCGGCACGCGCAGCGGACCGTTCGGGCGCATCAGGCTCGGCAGCGGCATCTCGAACGCGAGCGTGCGCGCCCGTTTGTCGACCGAGAACCATTGCAGGCCGATGGCGCGGCCCGGCATGCGGCTCGCCGCTTCGTCGAGCGGACGGCGCAGCGTTGCCACCACATAGGCGCCCGAGCCCCAGTCGCGCCCGACGGTGAGCGGAATGCGCGCGGTGCCAGCCTGCACGTCGGCTGTCGTCGTGGTGAGCAGCTTGTCGCCGACCACGTTGAGCGTGATCTTGCCGGCGGTACGCGCCGTGACGGCGACCGTCATCGTGTCGCCTGCCGCGTATTCGGCCTTGTCGAGCGCGATCTCCAGAAGGTCCGGCGTGTCCGCCGAGCCATCCGAATAGAAACCCGCATCGAACGTCACGGACGTGGGCGGAATGCTGCGGTCGTCGCTCGCCACGTCGAGGCGATAGCGGCCCCACGTCACGGGAAGCGAGACACGGCCCGGTTGACCGGCGGCGACATCGATACGGCCGTCGGCCATGCGCCGCGTGCTCTTGACCGGCTCGTACTCCCAGCGGCCATCGCGACGGTAATACTGGTAGCGGCGCTCGATCTTGAGCAGTTCGTAGCGCAGGCCCTGCGCGGCAAGCTGCCTGCCGTCGGGTGCGACCACGATCACGTCGAAACCGGCGTTCTCGCCTTCGCCGAGCGATTTGCCGGAGAACAACGGCTTGACGCCGATCATCGTCGCATCCGGCACGATCGGGAGCGAGAGATTGCGCTCGACCGCGCGACCGCCGGACTCGACGAGCCGCACGGTGACCTGCGCCTCGAGCGGGCGCGATGTCGCCGGCACCTTGTCGAGCGCGACCGTGAAGGTCGCCTTGCCGCTGTCGTCGGTCTGCGGCAGGTCCTCAAGCGTCGTCTGCTCGCTCTTGACCTCGTCTTCATCGTCGCTCGCGCCGAACTGGTAGCCGGCAAAGCCCGGCCGCGAGGCCGAAGCCTTGATCTTCATCTCGCCTTCGAGATCGAGACCGGCTGCCGGCGCGCCATAGAGGAAGCGGCCATCGACCGTCACCTCGGCAGGCGTCGCCTTCGAGAGCTTGCCGGTCGGCGACGCAAGGTCGAACTCCATGCGATCCGGCACGTAGTCTTCGACCAGGAAGCTGGTGGTGCCGATCGCGGGACTCTTCGGATCGGTGTAGGCGCGCACCCGGTACGTACCGGTCGGTGCGGACGAGACCATCGGGAACGAAAGCGCACGCCCGCCGATCCCCATGTCCTGCACCACCGAGCGGCGGTATTCGACGCCGTCGGGGCGCTCGATCACGAGCGTCATCGGCACGCCGGTGACGGCGACGCCCTGCGCGTCGCGCAGCAGCGTGGTCAGGTACACGGTCTCGCCGGTGCGATAGACACCGCGCTCCGCATAGACGAACGCATCGAGCCCGGCCGAAACCGTGCGGCCCGCGACGCCGCGGTCGGTCAGATCGAACGCCGGGCCCTTGAGGCTCAGGAACGCGTAGTCGCCCTTGCCGTCGGCGACGAGCATCGCGGGCGCAAGGCCACCCTCCCCGCGCGCGAAGCCTGCCTCGAAGCGCGCGAAGCCCGCCGCATCGGTGGTCCGCGTCGCGAGGACTTCGTTGTTGCGCGCAATCAGGCGGATTTCGATTCCGGCTTTCGCTTCGGTGGTGGCGAGCGAATTCAGGAAGACGTTGACGCCGTCATTGCCGGAGAACGCCGTCAGCCCGAGGTCGGAAACGACGAACCACTGGGTGGCAAGCTGACCGTAGTCCTCGTCGCGCGGGCGGCCTTCCGGCTCCGCGGTCATCACATAGACGCCGGGCTTGAGGTCGCCGATCGCCTGATCGACCGGGAAAGCCGTGGTGACGTCGGCGTTGAGCACCGTGTCGATCTTCAGCTCGCCTTCCCATGCAAGCGCGCCCTTCTCGGATTCGAGCTTGCGACGGTCGTAACGATCGATATTGCGCTGGAAGTCGCTGCCGAGAACCGTGTCGATCAGGTTGCGGTCGCCGATGCGGTGGACCTTCACCTTCACGGACGACGTGTTGACGCTGACCACCGGAATGCCGCGCTGGCCGGTCCGCGGCAGCACATAGGCCTTGCCGGTGAAGCGCACATAGGGGCTGCGGTCGCGAACGTAGATGTTGTAGTCGGCGGATTTCTGCAGCGCCTCGCGCACGGTCGACGGAAGGCCCGCGCGCAGCGTGATCGAATAGCGCTCGCCGTGCTTCAGCCCTTCGACGCAGAGCTGCTTTTCTTCCGTGGTGATCGCGGGTTTGTCGGTCCCTTCGAGCGCGACGAAGGGCGAGAAATCGGTGCGCTTGCCCGGCAATTCCTCGGAGAACTGGAAGCAGGCGCGCGGCGACGCGGCGTCCGCGTCGACGGAATAGTCGAGAATGCGGAAGCCATGCTGGTCGCGCACCTGCTCGTAGCTCTGGCGCACCTCGGCAAGTTCGCGCAGATCGAGCGAATAGCGATAGGCATCGAGCGCCGGACGCCACAGCTTGCGCTCCGCGAACGTACGGCCGAGCAGCACCAGCGCATCGGCCTCCTCGCCGGCATTGCCGGAGCGCTGATACGCGATGTAGGCGGCGGTCGCGGCGCGTTCGAGGAAGTTCGTGCGCTCGCGATCGTCGTTCGGGCGGATTTGCAGGATGGCGCGCGAGAGGCGCAGCCAGTTGCCGGCTTCGCGCGGCGCGACCGACACGATCTGCGCCAGCGTCTGCATCCCGGCGCGGAAATCGCGCTTGGCGAACGCGGCTTCGGCCTCGCTGCGCAGGGTGGCGACAGGTTTGGCGACCTGCCCGGACTCGGTCTTGATCTGGGTTTCCAGCCGGACGGCGCTGTCGGCCAGGTCTGATCTTTGGAAGGGCTTATCGGCGGCGGAAGCGGTGAAGGAAACGAGCGTCATCAGCGCGGCGGCAAGGCCAGCGCGGATACAGGCGAGCATCGAAGAACCTCCCTAACCCCGAAAACGGGGCCGTGCATTCCATCCACCCGAACGGAGATTTGTCCAGCAATCGTGTCGCAATGATGACTGGACGTTCATAATCCAGAAAAATCGTGATGCGTGCGGCGGTTGGGCGCGGGAGGCGCGCGTCAGGATGACGTCTGCACCTTGACGGTTCGGCCTGTCGTCCCTGCCTCCAGCAACGCATCGATCAGGCGATGCACCTTCAGGGCTTCGCGGCCGCTGATCATGGGCTCGCGTTTCTGATCGAGCGCGTCCAGGAAATCGGCGATCACGCTGCGGTGCCAGTCGTTCGGGAATGCCATCGGATCGGCGCCCGTACCGCCGCCGCCGAACTCGGTTTTCATTTCGGTCGTGCGGCCATCGTGATGCGCGACCACGAGATCGCTGCCGACGAGCGAGGCCGTCGCCTTCTCGCCGATGATCTCGATGCGCTCGGCAAAACCCGGATAGGCCGCCGTCGTCGCATCGATCGTGCCGAGCGCGCCGTTCTCGAACTTCACGGCGGCAACGACCATGTCCTCGGTTTCCATGCGATGCACGCTCGACGTGGTGCCGTAAGCGCGCACTTCGCTGATCGGCCCCGCAAGGCTGAGCATCAGGTCGAGCGTGTGGATGCCCTGCGTGACGAGCACGCCGCCGCCGTCGCGCGCTTTCGTGCCGCGACCTTCGACGTCGTAATAACTCTGCGGCCGCCACAGGCGGATCACGGTCGAGCAATTGACGATCTTCCCGAGTTCGCCGGCGCGCAGCATTTCGCGCAGCTTCATCCCGGCGGGGCGGAAGCGATGCTGCAGCATCACGCCGAGCGTGACGCCGGCCTTTGCGGCGGCCTCGACCAGTGCGACTGAGCGTTCGGTCGAAATCTCCAGCGGCTTTTCGAGCAGAATATGCTTGCCCGCGGCGGCGCATTTGCGCACCAGATCGAGATGCGTGTTCGGCGGCGTGAGGATTTCGACGCAATCGATACTCTTGTCCGCGAGGATCGCGTCGAGATCGCCTGACAGCGGAAACGGAAACTTCTCGCCGAACGATTTGCGCCGCGCCTCGCTCGGACTGAACGCCTGCACGACCTCGACGCGGTCCTTCAGGTCGACGAGGCTCTTGGCATGCGGCGTCACCGCCATGCCAAGCCCGATGATGGCGATGCGGTGCTTGCGCATCACTGCAGCACGCGGATCGCGCCGCGCAATTCGGCGAGGCCCTTCAGGCGGCCGATCCCGGTATAGCCCGGGTTGATGCGCGTCTTCTCGATGTCGTCGAGCATGCGGTGGCCGTGGTCCGGGCGGAACGGAATCCGCCAGGCGTCGTCGCGCTTCTTGTTCTCCGCCACCATCACGCGCAGCACGTCGATCATGTTCACGTCACCATCGAGGTGGTCGGATTCGGTGAAGCTGATGCTCTTGCCTTTGTCGTCGATCGCCGTCGCGCGCAGATGCGCGAAATAGATGCGCGGCGCAAAGTCTTTCGCCATCGCGACCACGTCATTGTCCGCCCGCGCGCCCAGGCTGCCGACGCAGAAACAGATGCCGTTCGCCTTCGAAGGCACCGCCTTGAATAGCGCTTCGTAGTCGGCGCGCGTGGATGCGATGCGCGGCAGGCCGAAGATCGCGCGCGGCGGATCGTCCGGATGCAGCGTAAGCCGCACATCGAGCTCCTCGGCGACCGGTGTGACCTTCGCAAGGAACGCCGCCACGTTAGCGCGCATCTTGTCCGGCGTGATCCCGGCATACGACGCGATGCGCTCCCGAAACGCGTCGAGGTTGGCGGAGAATGTCGTCGCGCCCGGCAAGCCCGCCGCGATATTCCTGGTCAACAGTTCGGCGTCGCTCTGCGAGAGCGCGTCCGCGACCTTCTTCGCGCGCGCGCGCACGCCCTCGTCGTAGTCGCGCTTCCGCATTCTTTCGCTTGAGCACATGCAGGTCGAAGGCTGCGAAGCGGTCATAGTCGAACCGCAACGCGGTGGCCCCCGTCGGCATCGGATAGTCGAGGTCGGTGCGGGTCCAGTCCACGACCGGCATCACGTTGTAGCAGATGGTGCGGATGCCTTCGGCCGCGACCGCGCGCATGCTCTCGATCCAGATCTCGGTCTGGCGCGCAGCACCGGCGCCGCCGCGCTGGATGTCGTCCGGCACCGGGATGCTTTCGATCACGGTCCACTTCAGCGGAGAGCGGCCGGCCGGCGTGTTCTCGATGATGGCCTTGCGCTCCGCGACCGCCTTCTGCGGCCATACCTCGCCCGGCGCATACTGATGCAGCGCCGAAACGATTTCGATCGCGCCTGCCTGGCGCACGTGATCGAGCGTCACCGGATCGTCCGGGCCGTACCAACGCCACGCCTGTCTCACACCGCCGCTCCGTTTCGTGTTTCCGATTCGGCATCGAACATGGCCGGGTACTTCGCCGCAAGGCGCGGCAGCGAGGACAGGATCTCGCGCAGATGCTTTTGCATGGCATCGGCCGCCGCCGCGCCATTGCCGGCCGCGACGCCATCGAGCACAGCCTTGTGCTGCGCGATCAAACGCCGCGTCGGGGTGGCCTCGGGAATGCTCAGAAAGCGCACGCGGTCCATCTGCGCCTTGGCGGATTCGATCACTTTCCAGGCGTAGATGCAGCCGCTTGCCGCCGCGAGATTGCGGTGGAATTCCTCGTCGAGCACGAAGAACGCCTCGGGATCGTCGGCCTTCGCGGCTTTTCGCTGCTCGGCGATCAGGCCCTTGAGCGCCGACAGGTCTGCGGCACCGATACGCCGTGCGGCTTCGCGCGCGATCGCACATTCGACCGCTTCGCGCACGAACCGCGCATTGGCCACCGCCTCGGTGGAAATTTTTCGTACGAACGTGCCGCGCTGTGGGAGCACGCGCAGCAGGCCGTCATCGCTGAGCTTGATGAAAGCCTCGCGCACCGGCTGTCGGCTCACATCGAGACGTGAAGCGATATCCTGCTCGGACAGCGCTTCCCCGGGCTTGAGCCGCATGGTCACGATCGCGGAGCGCAGCGTGCGAAATACCTGCTCGGACATCGACGGCGCACGGCCCGGCGCTCCGCGCCCGCGCGGCGAGACGGCTTCGAGCCGCAAGTCCTGTTGCGCGGGCTGAGCTTCCATACTACCATTTCAGTCCAGACGGCTCGCAAAATCAACAGGGACGTGCGGTCCCGGACCCCAACAAGCGGAGGATTCTCATGCTTCGTCGCATCGCCGCCGCGGCTTTTCTCGCCGCCGCGCTCACCGTCCCGGCCTACGCGGCCGATTTCACGCTTAACGTCAACACGTCGCTCACGGTCGACGATCCGCTGTTCAAGGGACTTGAATCGTTCCGCGATGGAGTCGCGAAAAGCTCAAACGGCAAGATTGAAATCAAGCTCTTTCCAGGCTCGCAGCTCGGCCCGGACGAGGACGTGCTCGAACAGGCGCGCGCCGGCGCGGGCGTCGCGGTCGTGGTCGACGGCGGACGGCTCGGCGCCTACGTGAAGGAACTCGGCATTCTTGGTGCGCCTTACGTGGCGAAGGATTTCGCCGACCTGCGCAAGCTCGTGACCTCGCCGCTGTTCGAGGAATGGGTCGGCAAGCTGCGCAATGCCTCGGGCCATCAGATCCTTTCGTTCAACTGGTTTCAGGGCCAGCGTCATCTGCTCACCAACAAGCCGGTAACCAAGCCTGCCGACCTGAACGGCCTGCGCATGCGCACGCCCGGCGCGCCGGTCTGGCTCGAGACGGTGCGCGCGCTCGGCGCGACGCCGACACCGATGCCCTGGACCGAGACGTATTCTGCGCTGCAGCTCAAGGCGATCGATGCGGTCGAGGCGCAGCATCCGGCTTCCTTCGGGTCGAAGCTCTACGAGCAGGTGAAGTTCATCACCAAGACCGGCCACATCAACCTGATAACCGGCGTCGTGACCTCGCGCATCTGGTTCGACAAGCTGCCGGCGGACTTGCAGAAGGTGCTGCGTGACGAAGCCCTGAAGGCGGGCGATGTCGCGTCGAACGGCACCATCGACTCGCTCGCCAACTACGAAAAGCAGTTCAAGGAGAAGGGCGTCACCATCGCGGAGATCGACGTGACGCCGTTCCGCGAAGTCGACCAAGGCGGTCTACGACAAGCTCGGATATGCGGATCTGCGCAAGCAGGTCGACGCCGTACTGTCGAAGTAATCGGCGCGCCCTCCCCGCGCAGGCGGACGAGGGCGTAAGACCTCGGGTCCGGGCTCCATGCACGATCGTTTCACACGGGGCGAAGAGATCATCGCGATGATCTTCTTCGCCGTGACGGCCGCGCTCGTGTTCGTGGGCGCGGTCAGCCGCACCGTCGGCTACCCGATCATCTGGGCGGTCGACATCGCGCAGATGTCGTTCGTGTGGGCCTGCGTGCTCGGGGCAGATATCGCGCTCAAGCGCAATGTCCATATCGAGATCGACATTCTGGTACGTACGTTCTCGCGGCAGGCGCGGCGCGTGCTGGCGATCGTCTTCCTGGTGATGATTTCGGTGTTCCTCGCCACGCTGGTCTGGCTCGGCGTCCAGCTGACCCTGCTCAACCTCGAGCGCCCGCTCGGCGATGTGGGCATCAGCTACGGCTTCGTGACCTCGGCGATCCCGGCCGGCGCATTCCTGATGCTGCTGACCGCGCTGCGGCGGCTGTGGCGCGGCCTCACCGGCGCCGAAGTCCTTTCGCTCGAAGGCCGCGACGGAACAGTCCTATGAGCGGCACGCTGACGCTGCTGTTTCTGCTGCTGATGTTCCTCGGCATGCCGGTCGCCTTCGCCATCGGCTGCTCGGCGTTTCTGTTCTACGTGTTCGGGCCGGTGCCGGCTTCGATCGCCGTGCAGAAGATCGCCTCCGTCACGCAATCGTTCCCACTGCTCGCCGTCCCGCTGTTCGTGTTCGCCGGCCATCTGATGAACGAGGCGGGCATCACGATGCGGCTGATCCGCCTGTCCACAGTGCTGACCGGCTGGATCGCGGGCGGCCTCGCGCAGGTCGCGATCGTGCTCTCCGCGCTGATGGGCGGCGTCTCGGGTTCGGCGGTCGCGGAGGCAGCCATGGAGGCACGCATCCTCGGGCCCGCGATGATCGCGGCCGGTTACACCAAAGGCTACACCGCCGCGACCATCGCGGTCGGCGCGCTGATCACCGCGACGATCCCGCCAAGCATCGGCCTGATCCTCTACGGCTTCATGGGCAACGTCTCGATCGGGCAACTCTTCGCGGGCGGCATCATTCCGGGCCTGCTGATGACCGTGTTCCTGATGTTCACCGCGTGGCTGATCGCGCGCAAGCGCGGCTACAAGCCCGCCGCCGACCGCCTGCCGACCGCTGGGGAAGTGCTGTCGAACGTCTGGGAATGCAAGTGGGCGCTGCTGTTCCCGGTGTTTCTCATTCTCGGCATCCGCTACGGCATCTTCACGCCGTCGGAGGCCGGGGCGTTCGCGGTCGCCTACGCGATCTTCATCGGCTTCTTCGTCTATCGCGAGTTGACAGTGGCAGAAACTGATGGAGTCGCTGCGCCAGAGCATGATCGACAACGGCATGATCATGCTGATCATCATGTTCTCGGCGATGATCGGCTACATGATCACGCTCGAAGGCGTGCCGCAGGCCGCGACCACCTTCCTTGTGTCCATCAGCAGCAATCCGTCGGTGCTGATGCTGTTGCTGGTCGCGTTCATCACCGTGCTCGGGATGTTCCTCGAAAGCACCGTGATCGTGTTGCTGCTTACGCCGATCCTCGTCCCGGTCATCACCAAGGTCGGCATCGATCCGGTGCACTTCGGGCTGGTGATGATGACCACCGTCACGCTCGGCGGCATGACGCCGCCGGTCGGCGTCGCGATGTACACGGTCTGCGGGATGCTCAACTGCTCGATGGATGAGTACACCCGCGAGGCGATCCCGTTGCTCGCGGCCGTGATCGTGCTGGTCGCGATCCTGATCTATTTCCCATCGCTCGTGCTGGTGCTGCCGAAACTCATCTTCTAGTGCGTCGTCAGTTGCGCTTTTCCACAGGGCGAACTGGTCAGGCCACTTGATCACCCTACCCTCACCCGCATAAGGTCCCGCCCGAAACCGCTGTAAAAGCGGACGGGAGGGCTGCGCGTGCCGTTTCAGGCCGTCGCGACGCAAAGGCTTTACGAGCAGGTTGCCGGGCAGGTCACGGCCCTCGTCGCGCGCGGCGAGTTCAAGCCGGGCGACCGGCTGCCGCCTGAGCGCGACCTTGCGAAGCTGCTCGGCGTGAGCCGCCCGACCGTGCGCGAGGCCATGATCGCGCTGGAAATCGCCGGTCTCATCGAGGTGCGGGTCGGCGCCGGCGCTTTCGTCACCGTCGAGGCCGGCGCGCACAGTGTGAGCAACGGCCGCCTGTTCGAGGGCGCGGGCTCCTCGCCGCTCGAACTGATCGCCGCGCGCCGCACGATCGAGCCGGAAGTAGCCGCCCTCGCCGCTGAGCTTGCGACACCTGCCGAAATCACAGCCATCGGCGAGACCGTGCGGCTCATCTCGACGGCGCACGACACCCCGTCACATCGCGCGGCCGACCACCAGTTTCACGCACGGATCGGGTTTGCCAGCCACAACAGCGTGCTCGCGTCGATCGTCGACGAATGCTGGGCCGAGATGTATTCGCCGATGTTCGAGCGCATGGGCGCGATCACCGGCCTGATCGTTGCGCGCTGCAGCCCGCAGCAGCGCGATCTCACGGTCGGCGAGCACGATGCCGTCTACCGCGCGATTGCGGCGCACGATGCCGCGGCGGCGCGCACCGCGATGGATGCGCATTTGCTTGGCGTCGAAGCAATCCTGATCGGCGGCGAGGCCGCCGAGAAAGAACTCGCACGCCGCGAAAGGCAGCCCGCCGCATGAACAAGCCGCAGCGCGCCGCGCCCCTCACCGCCCCGCTGGTCTATGCGGACCGCCTGTTCCCGGCCGACTTCGCGACGCGCGCGGTCGCGCGGCGTCTCTACGCGGAAGTGCGCGATCTCGCGATCGTTTCGCCGCACGGCCATACCGACCCGCGCTGGTATGCGGAGGATGCGCCGTTCCCCGATCCCGCACGGCTGTTCGTGACGCCGGACCACTACATTTTCCGCATGCTCTACAGCCAGGGCGTGACGCTCGAGGAGATGGGCATCCCGCGCAAGGACGGCGGCGCGGTCGAGACCGACGCCCGCAAGATCTGGCGCACGTTCGCCGAGCACTATCATCTGTTCCGCGGCACGCCGACGCGGCTGTGGCTCGATCAATCCTTCTCCGAACTGTTCGGCATGACGGTGCGGCTGTCCGCCGCGACCGCGGACGACTATTTCGACCGCATCACCGAGTGTCTCGCGCGGCCCGAATTCCGCCCGCGCGCGCTGTTCGAGCGCTTCAAGATCGAGGTGATCGCCACGACCGAAAGTCCGCTCGATCCGCTGGAGTCACACAAGAAGATCAAGGCGTCCGGGATGGAAGGGCCGGGTGATCACGGCCTATCGGCCCGACCCGGTGGTCGATCCGGAGTTCGACGGCTTCCGGGCCAATCTCGAAGCGTTCGGCACCCTCACCCGCTGCGACACGCTTTCGTGGCACGGCTATCTGGAAGCGCACCGCCAGCGCCGCGCCTATTTCAAGCAGCACGGCGCAACCTCGACCGACCACGGTCACGTCTCCGCGCAGACCGTCGATCTCTCGCACGCCGATGCCGAGCGGCTGTTTGCCAAGATCATCATGGGCGACGTCTCGGAAGGCGATGCGGAACTGTTCCGCGCGCAGATGCTGACCGAAATGGCGCGCATGAGCCTCGACGACGGGCTGGTGATGCAGATCCATCCGGGCTCGATGCGCAACCACAATCCGGGCGTCTACGCGAAGTTCGGCCGCGACATGGGCGCGGACATCCCGACGCGCACCGACTACGTTCGCGCGCTCAAGCCGCTGCTCGACCGGTTCGGCAACGAGCGCGAGCTGACGCTTATCCTGTTCACATTGGACGAGACCGCGTATTCGCGCGAACTCGCGCCGCTCGCCGGGCACTATCCGGCGCTGCGGCTCGGCCCGGCCTGGTGGTTCTACAATTCACCGGAAGGCATGCGCCGCTTCCGCGAACTCACCACCGAAACCGCCGGCTTCTACAACACGGTCGGATTCAACGACGACACGCGCGCATTCTGCTCGATCCCCGCACGGCACGATGTCGCGCGGCGGGTCGATTGTGCCTACCTCGCGGAGCTGGTGGTGAAGCACCTGCTCGACGAGGACGAAGCGCGCGAGGTCGCGCGCGAACTCGCGTACGGTCTGGCCAAGAAGGCCTACAAGCTCTAGCCGGCGCAACGCCGGTCGGATGGGAAGAAACCAAGAGGGAGAAAGCGACATGAACAGACGTGAATTCCTGAATGCCGGCGTTGCCGCCGCTGCGCTCACCGGGCTCGGTGGCGTCACAACGGCATCCGCCCAGGCCAAAGTCGTGCTCAAGGCGACCGACGTGCATCCGCTCGGCTATCCGACCGTGGAAGCGGTCGTGCGCATGGGCAAGCGCCTCGAAGCCGCCACCAACGGCCGCGTCAGCGTCCAGATGTTCCCGTCGATGCAGCTCGGCGGCGAGAAGGAGATGATCGAGCAGGCGCAGGTCGGCGCGCTGCAGATCGCGCGCATCAGCCTCGGCCCGATGGGTCCGCTGGTGCCCGAGCTCAACGCCTTCAACCTGCCCTTCGTGTTCCGCGACGTCGACCACATGACCAAGGTCGTGAGCGGCCCGATCGGCGACGAGATGCTCAAGAAGCTCTCCGACCATCCGACCGCGAACCTGATCGGCCTGTGCTGGATGAACGGCGGCGTGCGCAACGTCTACAACAGCAAGAAGCCGATCAAGACGATGGACGACTTCAAGGGTCTGAAGATCCGCATGATGGGCAACCCGATCTTCGTCGACACCATGAACGCGATGGGCGGCAACGGCGTCGCGATGGGCTTCGACCAGCTCATCAACGCGCTGCAGACCGGCGTCGTCGACGGCGCGGAGAACAACGAGCCGAGCTACTCGTCGGGCCAGCACTATCGCTACGCGAAGTACTACTCGATGACGCAGCACCTGATCATCCCGGAAATCCTGGTGTTCTCGAAGCGCAGCTGGACGGCGCTCTCCAAGGAAGACCAGGACCTGATCATGAAGGAAGCCAAGGGGGCCCAGAAGGAGCAGTGGACGCTTTGGGCCGAGATGGAGAAGAAGTCGATCGACGACATGAAGGCGAACGGCGTCGAAATCATGAAGCTCGACAACACCGCCATGGCGGATGCCGTGAAGAAGGCGGTCTACGAGAAGCACGCCAAGGCGCTGATGCCGTTCATCGAACGCGTTCAGGCGGTGAAGTAACCGCGCACTGACGTCGCGGGCCGGCCGGGTTTGACTGGCCGGCCCGTTCTCTTGCGAAGGGGAATGGGGGAATGAAGGCCCAATATGTCCGGGCGATGGATCTGATCCATCGCTTCTGCATGATCATCGCGGGCTTCTGCCTCGTGGCGATCACGCTGATGATCCCGTGGGGCGTGTTCACGCGCTACGTGCTCAACAGCGCCTCATCATGGCCCGAGCCGATGGCCGTGCTGATGATGATCTGGTTTTCCTTCCTCGCGGCCTGCATCTGCTATCGCGAAAATCTGCATATCGGCGTCGCCGTCATCCCGATGATGCTGGACGGCAAGGCGCGCACGGCGATCGGCTGGTTGATCGAGCTGTGCATGATGGGCACCAACCTGTTCATGTTCTGGTGGGGCATCAAGCTCTGCCAGACCACCTGGTACCAGTCGATTGCGGACTTTCCCTGGTATTCGGTCGGCGCGTCCTACCTGCCCGTCCCGATCGGCGGGCTGATTACCGTGCTGTTTGTCATTGAGCGGCTGTGGACCTCGAAGCTGTTCGAGGAACCCGACGGCGACGCGATCTCGCAGATCAGCACCGAATAATCGCCATGGACATGATCATCCTGATTGGCGGCTTCTGCGTCCTTTGCCTGATGGGCATGCCGGTCGCGTACGCGCTCGGCCTTGCGGCGATCCTTGCAGCGCTGTGGACCGATCTGCCGCTCGAAGCCGTCATGCTGAAGACCTCCGACGGCATGGACGACTTCGCACTGCTCGCGATCCCGTTCTTCATCCTTGCCGGCGGCATCATGGCCGAAGGCGGCATGGCGACACGCATCGTCAACCTCGCGAAGGTGTTCGTCGGATTCATCCGTGGCGGCCTTGCGCTGGTGAACATTCTCGCCTCGACCTTCTTCGGCTGCATCTCGGGCTCATCGGTCGCCGACACCGCCGCCATCGGCTCGGTGATGATCCCGCAGATGATCAAGGCCGGTTATCCGCGCCTCTTTGCCGTCAATGTCACTATTGCGGGTTCGCTCCAGCCGCTGCTGATCCCGCCTTCGCACAACGCGGTCATCTACTCCCTCGCGGCGGGCGGCACGATCTCGGTCGCGCATCTGTTCATCGCCGGCATCATTCCGGGCCTGATGCTCGGCCTCTCGCTGATGGTGCTGTGCTTCTACATCGCGCGCCGCGACAACTTCCCGAAAGGCGAGGTCATCCCGCTGCGCCAGGCGATCACCATCGCGGGCGAGGCGTTCTGGGGGCTGGTGACAGTCCTCATCATTATCGGCGGCATTCTCTCCGGCATCTTCACGCCGACCGAGTCAGCCGCGGTCGCCTGCATCTACTCGTTCCTCGTCACGATGTTCATCTATCGCGATTACAAATGGAGCGAGTTGCCGCTGCTGGTCGGGCGCGTCGTGCGCACCGTCGGCATGGTGATGATCATGATCGGGTTCTCGATCGCCTTCGGCTACATGATGGCGATCATGCAGATCCCCGCGAAGGTGACGGCCTTCTTCGTGTCGATCTCCAGCGACAAGTACATGTTCCTGTTCCTCATCAACATCCTGCTGCTGGTGCTCGGAACATTCATGGACCTCGCGCCGATGCTGCTGATCTGCACGCCGATCTTCCTGCCGGTGGTGAAGATGTTCGGAATCGATCCAGTGCACTTCGGCATGATCATGATCCTCAATCTCGGCATCGGATTGCTCACGCCACCGGTCGGTCCAACGCTCGTGGTCGGATGCGCCATCGGCAAGGTGACGATGGAGGCCGTGTCGAAGAGCATCATGATCTTCTACATCCCGATGCTGATCGTGCTCGTGCTGGTCACCTACATTCCGGCGCTGTCGCTCTGGCTTCCGAACCTGCTGCTCGGGAAATGACCGCACGGCTCTCGCAGGCAACACTCGGTCAACTTCCGCGTGACGTGACGCGCCCCGGTTACGACCGGGGCGCTCTCGCGACCGGAATCGTCCATCTCGGCGTCGGCGCGTTCCAGCGCGCGCATCAGGCGATGTACACCGAGGCCGCCATCGCGGCGGGCGATCTGCGCTGGGGCATCGCCGGGGCGAGCCTGCGCTCGCCCGCACACGCGGGATCAGCTCACGCCGCAGGACGGGCTTTATACGCTTGCTGTGCGTGGTGCCGAGGGCGAGCGATTGCAGGTCGTCGGCGCGATCAAGGACGTGCTGGTCGCGCCCGAGGACCCGGGAGCGCTGCTGCACGCGATGTGCGAGCCTTCCGTCGCCATCGTCACGCTGACGGTGACGGAGAAGGGCTATTGCTACGATCCGGCCACCGCGGCGCTGGACGAAAAGCATCCCGATATCGTGCACGATCTCGCCAACCCGGTGCGGCCGCGCACCGCGCCCGGCTTCCTGGTCGAAGCGCTGCGGCAACGGCGCGAAGAACAAATTCCGCCGTTCACGGTGCTGTGCTGCGACAACCTTCCGCACAATGGCCGCACCGTCGCGCGCATCGTGTCGCGCTTTGCGGCCCTGCGTGACCCGGCCCTCGGACACTTCATCGGCAACGAGATCAACTTTCCCGCAACGATGGTCGATCGCATCACGCCTGCGACGACCGACGAGGACCGCCGGACCATCTCGGCGCGTCTTGGCGTCGAGGACGCCGCGCCGGTCGTCACCGAGCCATTCAGCCAGTGGGTGATCGAGGACCGCTTCGCGCGCGGCCTGCGGCCGGACTGGTCGATCGCGGGCGCGGAGTTCGTGCGCGATGTCGCGCCCTACGAAAACATGAAGCTGCGGCTGCTCAACGGCAGCCATTCCACGCTCGCCTATCTCGGCTATCTCGCGGGCTACGAGACCGTGTCCGACACCATGAAGGACCAAGCCTATCGCCGCCTCGCCGAAGGCGTGATGGATGATGCCGCGACCACGTTGAAGATGCCGCCGGGCGCGGACGTCGCTGCCTACAAGCGCGCGCTGATCGAGCGTTTCGAAAATCCAGCACTGAAGCACCGCACCTGGCAGATCTGCATGGACGGTTCGCAGAAGCTGCCGCAGCGTCTGCTTGGGAGCATCCGCGACCGGCTCGCAGCCGGTGCGCCGATCGATCGCCTCGTGATGGGTGTCGCAGGCTGGATGCGCTACGCGACCGGCATCGATGAAAGCGGAAAGCCGATCGACGTGCGCGATCCGTTGTCGGCACGGTTGCGCGCGATCGCCGATCAGGTGGGGCCCGTGGCCGACCGGCTTTCCCCTGCCCTGCTCGACGTGCGCGAGATTTTTTCGCCGGAGCTTGCCGCCGATCCGCGTTTCCGTACGGCCGTGACGGATGCGCTTTCGCGCATCATTGCGAAGGGTGCAAAGGCCGCTGTTGCCGAGATTGCGTCAGGCGGCGTTGGCCGCTGACCTTTTCGCCACGAGCGCCGCGATCGAGGTGCGGTCGAGCGACTCCATGAACGCCGCGATGCCGCGCCCGATCACCTGGTCGAGTTCGCGCTCGACCGCGGCCACCGGCTCCTCCGACATGATCAGGTCGAGCGGGCCGCACGCCTTGAAGCGCGGCTCGATGGCGCGGATCACCTGCCCCACGCGAATCGCGCCCGGCGCCATCGCAAGGCGCACGCCGCCATGCGGGCCGCGGATCGTCTGGACAAGACCGGCCTTGGTCAGGATCTTGATCAGCTTGAAGATGTTCTGCTCGGTGATGCCGGTGACGCCGGCGATGGTCGCCACCTTGGCGAGCGTCGGATGGCGCTCGGCACAATGGGCGAGCACACGCAGCGCATAGCGGCTTTGTTCGGTCAGGCGCATCGATCCCGGCCCTTGTTACTTTGAAATTATTCAAAAGTAAGGACCGAGGCAAGCGACGCGTAGCACGTCAGGCAGAACGAGATGCCGCTATCCGGGCCGGCGGCGCAGGAAGCTCGGCACCAGCGTGAGGATCGCGAGCAGGCTGAGGCCCGCAACCAGGTAGAACACGGCGCGTGGATGGCCGGTGTCCATCACGTAGCCGAACATCAACGGCGCGACGATGCCGCCGATGTTGAAGCCGGTCGTCACGAAGCCAAAGACCTTGCCGAACTGTCCTTCCGGTGTCACCGCGCGCACCAGCATGTCGCGCGAGGGCTGCATCAGGCCGTTGACGAAGCCGTTCAGCGACATCGTGATCATGAGCAGCACGATGCCGAGGTCGCCGAAGCCGATCACGACGGCCGTCACCGCGATGCCGAAGAACGATCCGGCCGCGACCCATTCGTGATGGTTGACGCGCGAGGCGAGCACCCCGCCGGCGAGCACGCCGAACGCGCTGAGCATCAGGTTCGCGGTGAGCGCCGTGTTGGCGACGCCGATCGGCGTGCCGAAGGCTTCGTTCAGCGCCACCACCGAATAGTTCTGCACGCCGGTGGTGGAGAACGTGATCATCACGAAGAACAGCAGATTGAGCAGGATCGGCGCCGACATCAGCAGCGACCAGCCGCCCTTTTCGTCCTTCGGCTTTTCGCTCGCGGGCCGCGGCGGTTTGGGCAGCGGCTCGAACAGCGCCGCGGGCTGGAGCAGGAACGCGATCGCGACGATCAGCCCCATCGCCGAGGCCGCGACGAACGCGCCCTGCCAGCCAAGCGCCTGCGTCAGGATCAGCATCGTGGCGGGCGTGACTGCTGTCCCGAGGAAGCCCGCGAAGATATGGACCGAGAACGCCTGTCCGGCGCGCTCGTTCGAGACGAGTTGCGAGAGGATCGCGTAGTCGGCCGGATGGTAGACCGCGTTCGCCACCCCGAGCAGCGCGAACATCGCGACCAGCAGCCAGAACGACGGCACGAGCCCGACGATCGCAAGCGACACCGCGCCGAGCACGAGGCCGGATACCAGCACCGGGCGCGAGCCGACCCGGTCGGCCAGGAACCCGGCAGGCGTCTGCAACGCCCCCGTGGTGATGTTGAACACCGTCAGCGCGAGGCCGAGCTGCGTGTAGCTCACCCCGTAGAAGTCGCGGATGAACGGGAACAGTGGCGGCAGGACCAGAATGTAGAAATGGCTGACGAAATGCGCCGAGCAGACGAGCGGAATGATCCGCGAATCGTTGTTCGCGCGCGCCGCGCCGCCCGTTCCTTCGGTTATTTCGGCCATGTCTGGCTAAGAGGTACCCGGCAAATCTTGCGGGTCTTATAGAGGAGCCGCGCCCGCAAGGCACCCCGCGCGGATCCCGACATGCGGACCATGCGCGCGGCGCATGCTGACGCCGCGCCGCCGGTCCCGAAGCCTTACATTTTCCCTTGCCACTTCTTCAGCGCGGCCTCGACGAAGCGGTTGTCGTAGGTGTCTTCGACATTGATGTTGGCGGCCTTCACCTCGGGCAGGAACGCCGCCAACACGTTCAGCACGATCTGCGCGCCCTCCTTGGTGATCAGCCCGTCGGGCGAGCGCGCCTCCTGAATCTTCTTGTGGGAGGCGAGATAGAGGTCCTTCTCGCCGAGCATGTGCTCGGGCGGGACATTCGCCGCGATGTCCTCGATGCTGGCGCGCTGCATCCACAGCGTCGCGCGCACGATGGCGTTGGTCAGCGCCTGGATGGTGTTCGGGTTCTTGGCGATGAAGTCCGCCGTCGCGTAGAGGCTTGCCTCCGGATAAGGACCGCCGAACAGGTCCATCGTGCCCTTGCTGGTGCGCGTCTCGGCAATGACCGTGACGGCGTTGTCCGCCTCGAGCTTCGTCATCACGGGATCCGAGTTGATGATCGCGTCGATGTCGCCCTTCTCCATCGCGGCGACCGCGCCTGCCGAGGTGCCGACACCGATGATCGACACGTCGTCCGAGGTGAGGCCGCCCTTGCTCAGCAGATGATTGACGATCATGTGCGTGCTCGAACCCGGCGCACTGACGCCGATCTTCATCCCCTTGAGGTCCTTCGGGGACTTGTAGCGGTCGGCGACGCGCTTCGAGACCGCGATGGTCAGCGCCGGATAGCGCACCTGCACGACGAAGTTTTTCAGCTTCTGGCCCTTCGCCGCCATCGTGAGCGTGTTGGAATAGGCCCCGGACGCAACATCGCTCGATCCACCCATCAGCGACTGCAGCGCCTTCGAGCCGCCGGCGAACGCCGCGATCTCAACCTCAAGCCCCTCGTCGGCGAAATACTTGCGCTGCTGCGCGATGACGAGCGGGAGATAGGGCAACCCGAGCGACGCGGTTGCGACGTTGACCTTGCGCTTTTCCGGCGCCTGCGCGCTCGCGATCTGCGGAAGGGCCGCCACCAGGGCGGTGGCAACAAGTGCAATGGTCGCTTTGACAACAGCGCGCATGGACGTTCCTCCGGGGCGGCGCTTGCGGCCGCCTTCGCCATTAGTCTCGACGGAATGGAGGTTTGTTGCCAAGCCCTATTTGGGCATGGAGCTAATATTCATCGGGGCACGGATCGATGATTGCCCACAATTCGGCGCCGTTGAGCACACGCTTCATTTGGGCGGACAGCCCACCCTGCCGGGCGATCCATGCCTTCGCGGCGGGCGGATAGTAGGACATCAGTTCGTCGGTGCCCGCGACACTGGTAACGCGCAGCCCGGCAGTCCAGCGCTTGTCGTAATAGGCCTGATGGAAGCCGAGGCTCGCACGCGGCGTCGCGCAGATGCGGTTAAGCGGCACGATGCCCAGCACCAGCGTGCAGGCCGAATTACAGATGCCGTCGATGATCACCCGTTCCTTGCGGTCGCGGATCTTGGCGTACTTCGTCTTGTATTGCTCAACGAAGCCGCCGAAGTCGCGCGTGATCCGCAGGTCGGCAAAGGCCGGCCCACACCACAACAAGGCGATGACAAGACAAAGGACACGCATGGGACGCTCGCGACTTACCGCATCCTGCAGGCCGGAGGCGAACGGAGAGTTAACGCAGGACGCGCCCGTTTGCTTGGAAAATGGGGAATCTCTGGGGCCGCGCCGCGGCATCCCCGGGGCACTTGAGGAAACGGGCGGCCCACGGCATGAACAGCACAATCGCTGGGATGGGGAGAAAAGCGCGTGGGCAAGCACACCGGACGGCTCAAAGCGCTCCTTGCAGCCCGATCGGCCGCGATCCTGCCGGGAACTCCCAATGCGCTGTTTGCGCGCGTGATCGCCGCGCACGGCTTTCCGGCCGTCTATGTGACCGGCGCCGGCATCGCGAACATGAGTCTCGGCGTTCCGGATATCGGCCTCGTGACGCTGACCGAACTGGCCGCGCATGTCGCCGCCATCACGGATGCGGTCGACGTTCCGGTTCTGGTGGATGCCGACACGGGATTTGGCAATGCGCTCAACGTCGGGCGCACGGTGCGGCTGCTGGAGCGCGCGGGCGCCGCGGGCCTCCAGCTCGAGGATCAGGTGTTTCCGAAGAAGTGCGGGCACTTCAGCGGCAAGGCAGGTGATCGCGGCGGCCGAGATGGTCGCGAAGATCAAGGCCGCGGTCGATGCGCGGACCGATCCGGACCTGCAGATCATCGCGCGTACCGATGCGCGCGCCATCGAGGGGCTGGATGCGGCGATCGCCCGCGCACAGGCTTTCGTCGAGGCAGGCGCCGACGTCGACATTCGTCGAAGCGCCGCTCGACGCGGCCGAGATGGCGCGCATTGCGCGCGAGGTTCCGGTTCCGCAGATCGCCAACATGGTGTTCGGCGGTCTGACCCCTGCCCTCGCCCAGAGCGAACTGGCGAAGCTCGGTTTCGGCGGCGTGCTTTACGCGAACGCCGCGCTGCAGGCCGCGCTGAAGTCGGTGAACGAGGTGATGGCGGCGCTCAAGCGCGACGGATCGCTGGCACAGGTCTCCGACCGGCTCGCCGGCTTCGCGGAGCGCCAGCAGGCGGTCGACAAGCCGCGCTTCGACGCGCTCGAACAGAGATACCGATAGCCTCACACTTCGGCGAAGCGCTTCTCGAACTCCCAGACGTCCGGGAAACCCGTCAGCTCGTGAAGCTGCGCCATCGTGTAGGCGGGCGTGGGCGAGCCCTCGGTCGAACCCTTGGCCTTGAGATAACCGTAGCTCGACTCCAGCGCCGCGCAGACGACCGACATGCCGGCGGACGGGTAGATCGCGACATTGAACCCGTAGGCCTTCAGCTTCTCGGCGGAGACCACCGGCGACTTGCCGGTCGGCACCATGTTGGCGAGGAGCCAGCAATCGATCTTCTCGCCGGCACGCTTGAACTCGTCCTCGGTCTCCGGCGCTTCGACGAAAACGATGTCGGCGCCCGCCTTGGCGTATTCCTGTCCGCGCCGGATCGCCTCGTCGAGGCCAAGGCCCGTGCGCGCGTCGGTGCGCGCGATGATCAGCGTGTCGTCGCTTGCGCGCGCATCGACCGCCACCTCGATCTTGCGGCACATGTCCGGCGCGGCGATGACGCGCCGGTTCGGCGTGTGGCCGCATTTCTTCGGCATCTCCTGATCCTCGATCTGGATCGCCTGCACGCCGGCCGCCTCATAGCCGCGCACCGTCTGCCGCACATTGATGAGCCCGCCGAAGCCGGTGTCGGCGTCCGCGATCAGCGGCACGCCGGTGCCGTCGGAGATCGTGCGCGCACGCTCCACCATGTCGCGGTAGGTCACCAGTCCCGCATCGGCGACGCCGAGATAAGAGGCCGAGACGCCATAGCCCGTCATGTAGAGCGCCGGAAAACCGATGCGGTCGGCAACGCGCGCCGAGAACATGTCGAACACGCCGGGCGCAACGACGAACGTGCCACTTTCGAGAATGGTCTTCAGTCGGGTCTTGGTCATCCGGCGGTCCTCATGATGGCAATGCGTGTTTGCGCAGGCGTTTATCGAGAGCAAGGAGCGCAGCGGAGGCCGCGGTCGCCAGCACCACAAGCAGCAGCGCGAGCGACATCACGGTGCCGGTATCCCCGGTCTCCATGGCTTTCACCAGCATGTAGCCGATGCCGCGCTGCGAGGCGAACATCTCGCCGATCAGCGTACCGAGCAGCGTGAGCGCGAAGCCAACGCGGAAGCCGGACACGATCTCGGGCAGCGCCGCCGGGATCACGATGGTCATGGCGGTCTGCGCGAGCGTCAGCCGCATGGCGCGCGCGGCGCGGAGGTAGACCGCGCGGATGTTCCGCACCGCGTTCATCGTGAACAGGATCACCGGGATGATGCCGTGGATCACGCCGAACGCGATCTTCGCCGAGATGCCGAGCCCGAACAGCAGCAGGATGACCGGATAGAGCGTGATCTTGGGGATCGAATAGAGCGCCGCGAGGATCGGCTCGGTGATCTCTCCGGACAGCTTGTGCGCGCCGAGAACAAGCCCGATCACCAGTCCCGCCACCAGCGAGATCGCGAGCGCCGTCAGGAAGGCCCGGGCGGTCTCCCAGGCGTGACGCGGAAAATCCTCATCGCCCATGATCGCGGCGAGCTTGCCCACCGTCGCCACGGGAGACGGAAGCGCGTCGCGCCCCAATACAAGCGAGCCGACCTGCCACAACGCGATCAAGCCGACGAACAGCAGCGCCGTGTCGAGCGCACGGGTGTCCCGCCGGCGCTCGACGCGCTCGGTCACGACGAGCGGGTCAGCGTCCTGCGCGGCGGGCATAGAGCCTGCGCTCCCACATCCAGAGGACCATGTTGATGCCACCGACGGTCGCGAACAGGAGCACGATCAGCCCATACATCATGCGATTGTCGAACGAGTTGTAGGCGAACGCGATCGCGTGTCCCATTCCGGCGCCGGACACCACGAACTCGCCCGCGATCACGCCGATGAACGAATACGCCACCGCGAACTTCACGCCGGTGAACAGCCACGGCGCCGCCGCCGGCAGGATGATGTGCAGGGCATATTGCGTGGGCGTAAGGCGCATCACGGCCGCGGTGCGCGTGAAGGCGCGCGGAATGCGCGCAAGCCCGTCGAGCGTGTTGATGATGACGGCGACCACCGCGAACAGGAAGCCGATCGCGATCAGCGGCCAGCGGTTGAGGCCGAACAGCACGATGAACAGCGGATAGAAGACGAACGTGGGAACCGCGTAGTAACTCGCGAGCAGTGGGTCGAGCGCACGGCGCAGCCGCGTCCAGCGGTGCAGCAGCAACCCGGCGGCCGAACCGACAATCAGCGACAGGATGAGCGAGAGCGCGACGTTCTCCAGCGTCCATAGGATCTCGGTGCGGGTTTCCTCCGAGGCGAGCGCGCGCCATGCGCCCTGCAGCATCACGGTCGGCGGAATGACTGCCTCGCGGCTGACAAAACCGTAGCGGCACGCCCATTCGAGCAGCGCCAGCGCGCCGAGAATGAGGGCAACGCGGATCAGGCCCGGCCGCGTCATGACGCCATCGCGAGCGCCTTGATCGACTGATCGCGCAGCGCGTCCCAGATTCGCCCCGTCGCCTCGCCGAAAGCCGGGCGCGACACGATGCGGCTGTCGCGCTCGCGCTCCCAGCCGGTCTCGACCAGATCGATGAACACGCCCGGCCGCGCCGACATGACGCCGATGCGGTCCGACAACAGCACCGCCTCGTCGAGCGAATGGGTGATCAGCAGAATGGTCGCGCCGGTTTCGCGCCACAGCTTCAACAGCTCGTCGCCCATCAGCAGCCGCGTCTGCTGGTCGAGCGCGCCGAACGGCTCGTCGAGCAGCAGCATGCGCGGGCGCATCACCAGCGTGCGGGCGATACAAAGGCGCTGCCGCATCCCACCGGAGAGCTGCGCCGGATAAGCCTGCGCGAACGACATCAGGCCCGTGAAGGTGAGCGTTTGCCCGACGCGCTCGCGCACCTCCGCGTCCGGCACGCCGGCCCGGCGCAACGCGAAGGCCGCGTTGTCATAGACGGTGAGCCACGGAAAGCTCGCGTCCTCCTGGAAGACGACGCCAACACCGTCCGGCACCTGGCCGGAAACGGGCTTGCCCTCGAACAGGATCGTGCCGGCGGTCGGCTTCGCGAGCCCCGCGACGACGTCGAGCAAGGTGGACTTGCCGCAGCCCGATGGGCCGACGACGGAGAAGAACTCACCCTGCTTCAGCGCGAGATCGATCGGCCCGAGCGCATGCACGGCGGCATGCGTTTCGACCGCCGGATAGACGCGCGTCACGCCCTCGAGACGAAGGTGCTCGGCATTCATGCGGCGAACCGCACTCAGGATTTCGGCTTGCCCCGCAGAGCCGCCGGCAGATAGCTGTCGTCGATGATCTTCGACCAGTCGAATGGGCCCGGCTCGACCGCTTTGACCAGTTGGAGGCCCTTGAGCATCGTGGTCATGCCCTCGTAGTCGAAATCGCCCGGGCTCCAGTAGACCCCGCCGCCGCTCAGCACGTCCGCGATGGCGGCTTTCGCCTCAGCCTCGGTGATCTTGTATTCCTTCGCCATGATCTTCGCGGATTCATCCGGGTTCGACTTGATGAATTCCACGCCCTTGCGGCGCGCCTCGATCAGCCCGCGGATCACGTCCGGGTTCTTCTTGAGAAAATCCGTCCGCACGACGCCGACGGTCTGCATCACGCGCGGCGCCCATTCGGGCGAGCGGAAGACGAGCCGGAAATTGTCCTTCTCGCGCGCCCATACCGGCTGCGTCACGTAGGTCATGTCGACCGCGCCTTCGCGCAGCGCCGTCAGGCCAGAGCCGATGCCGCCGATCGACTTGCGCTCGACCTTGCCGGTCAGGCCGTTCGCGTCGAGCATGAGCGAAGTGATCATGTCGGTGACAGACTTCGGGCTCGAATAGCCGAGCTTCTTGCCCTGCAGATCCTTCACGGTCTTGATGCTCTGGTCGTCCTTGCGGCTGATCCAGACCTGATCGGACACGCTGGCGACGCCGGCGTGCACGATGGTGAGTTCAAGCCCCTGCTGCGCGGCCGCGATGACCGCCGGCACCGCGACCTCGCCATAGGGAAGCTCCGAGGCGAGCACATTGCGCACCGTAGTGCCGCCGCCGGCGGACGTGAGGAAGCCCGTCACGTCGATCCCGGCTTCCTTGTAGAAGCCCTTCTCCTTGGCGACCGCGTGCGGCACGCCGTACATGCCGGTGCCGAAATGCGTGACGTTGAGGTCGAGTGCTTCGGAGCGGAGCGGCTGAAGTGAGAGCGCGGCGGCGAACAAGGCGGTGGCGGCAATGCGGGCGAGCATCCTGCGTTCCTCCATGACGTTTTGCGGATGTTAGGCGCGCGGCCGCGCAATGCCAATCGCTGGCAAACTGGCGACCCCGGGAGGATTCGAACCTCCGACCCTCAGCTTAGAAGGCTGATGCTCTATCCAACTGAGCTACGGGGCCGTGACGTGCATGGTGCAGCCGAACCGTTAGCGGCGCAATAATGCGCCCTAGTGCGTCCAGGCGCCGCGCCGTGTGTAGGCAAAGTTGTCCGAATAGGACATCGCCCGGCGCGTCACCGCCTTGGGCTCGGCGATCTGATAGGGAATGCCGTGGCGTTCGCAGTAGGCGACGGCCTCTTCCCGCGTCTCGAAGCGCAATCTGAGCTGCTGGCGCATGTCCCCCGAGGAGGTCCAGCCCATCAGCGGCTCGACCGCGCGCGGCTGCTCCGGCTCGTAGTCGAGCACCCAGTCCTTGGTCTTGGCCTTGCCGGACTGCATCGCGGTCTTCGCCGGCTGGTAGATGCGTGCAACCATCGTGTCGCCCGTTTGACTGGTCGGGGCAGCAGGATTTGAACCTGCGACCTGAAGTACCCAAAACTTCCGCGCTACCAGGCTGCGCTATGCCCCGGATGGCGCGAGCGATACACGGTTCGATCTGGGCCAGCAAGCCGCGCTGGTCAGCCTAAATTTTGAAGATTGCCAGACGGTTAGTGCGGCGGCGGGCCGTCGGGGCGGACTTCCGCCGCCATCATGCCCTTTGGTCCGGGTCCGAAACGAACCAGCACGGTCTGCCCCGGCCGAAGCTCGGTGAGGCCGTAGCGGCGCAGCGTTTCCATGTGCACAAAAATGTCGGGCGTACCGTCGCCGCGCGTCAGGAATCCGAACCCGCGCAGCCGGTTGAACCACTTCACCGTCGCGCGCTCGAGCCCGCTGGTCGGATTGACCTGTACGTGGGTGCGCGGCGGCGCTGCCGGCGTCGGCTGCACCGCGGTCGACTCGTCCATCGAGAGAATGCGGAAAGCCTGGAGACCCTTCGGCCGCTGCAGCACCTCGCAGACAACGCGCGCGCCTTCATACGCCGTCTGGTAGCCATCGCGGCGCAGACAGGTGACGTGCAGAAGCACATCCGGCAGACCGTTGTCCGGGATGATAAAGCCGTAGCCCTTCGAAACGTCGAACCACTTTATCGCACCGGTGAGCTCAATGACGCTCGCCGTCTCGTCGGCGAGGTCGCCGACAAGATCGGTCTGAGTGAAATCAGCCCCAGGTATTTTTGGCCCCAAATCGTCCGACGACATGACGTCGTACGCCGCCGCTAAGTTCGGCGCCTCTTCCGGGCGCTTACCAATTTCAGAATCACCGCACCCAACGAACATAACATCGCGCGCACGCGGGCAAAGAGGTAAAAGCGCGAATAGCACCGGGCTGTGGCTAACTGTGCACAGTGCGATGGAAAGTACCGTTCCGCTTGAGGATTCTTCACCTCACGCCGCTATGAACGGTTCGAGCACATCGCCGATGTCATGGTGTGCAACGAGGTCGGCCATGTCGTCGAAGTCGGTCGGCTCGCGCGTGATGATGACGAGCTTCGCGCCGTTGCGCTTCGCCATCATCGGAAATCCCGCGGCCGGCCAGACGACGAGCGAGGAGCCGATCGCGAGAAAAAGATCGGCGGAGCGAGTCAATTCTTCGGCGCGTCGCATCTCG
The DNA here is from genome assembly GCA_963828625.1 of uncultured Alphaproteobacteria bacterium. Lineage (GTDB taxonomy): Bacteria > Pseudomonadota > Alphaproteobacteria > Rhizobiales > Xanthobacteraceae > PALSA-894. The sequence continues at coordinate 432,694 of CAWHEX010000003.1, forward strand.
CGTTCGGGCATCGCCTGACCGAACGAGATCGTCGCGGTCTTGATGTGCCCCTCGCAGTCCGGACACGTCGGCGCGCGCCCCTGCATCTCCTCGAACTGCTGCCTGACCCAAGGCAACTCGTAGCGCGTGCCGCAGTCGAGGCATGTCGCGTAGGTGGTATTCCCGTGGAGCTCCACGACATGTTCGGCTGAAATGCCAGAGGCTTGGTGCAGGTTATCGATATTTTGAGTCACCACGCCGGGCGATTTGCCCGCCTGGTAGAAGCTTGCCAGCGCGCGGTGCCCGCGGCCGGGCTTCGCCCCGCCGAACGACTTTTCCATCGCGAAGCGCCGCCGCCACGACTCGTTGCGCGCCTCCTGGTTCGCGATGAAGTCGGAGAAATCGATCGGCCGCATCTTGGTCCAGATGCCGCCCGGGGAACGGAAGTCCGGAATGCCGCATTCGGTCGAGATGCCGGCCCCGGTGAACGGGACAATGACGCTGGCGGCGTCCACAAGCTCCCGTAACCGGGCGATGGCGGTCTTCACATCGGGCGCGATCATGTATTCTCCCGGCGGCCAAGGACTGGGCGAAACAATCGGGCGGAAGCAAGAGGTAAGGTCATGAAATACCTGCACACCATGCTGCGCGTGCGCAATCTCGACGACGCGCTGCACTTCTATGTGGACCTACTGGGTCTCAAGGAGGTGCGCCGGCGGGTGGACGAGAAGAACAAGTACACGCTGGTCTTCCTGGCCGCCTCGGACGACATGGGCCTTGTCGAGGAGAGCAAGAAGTCGGGCCGCGACCAGCCGCTGGTGGAACTGACCTATAACTGGAACACCGAGGACTATGGCGAGGCGCGCTATTTCGGCCACCTCGCCTATGAGGTCGAGGACATCTACGCGACCTGCGAGAAGCTGATGAAGGGCGGGGTGACGATCAACCGCCCGCCGCGCGACGGCAACATGGCGTTCGTGCGTTCGCCCGACAAGCAGTCGATCGAACTGTTGCAGAAGGGCCAGCCGCTCCCGCCGAAGGAGCCTTGGTCCTCGATGCCGAACACCGGGAATTGGTGAGGGCACAGCCCGCCGGAGCGTCAGCGAAGCCGGGCGTTAGCCCGCCGAAGCCTGAAGGCGGAGGCGGGTTGCCCCCTGCCCCCAAGCTCTCTATATCTCGCGCCGCTTCGCGGCCTTGCCCGCATCCCGCGCCCTTCGTCTAGCGGTCCAGGACACCGCCCTTTCACGGCGGTAACACGGGTTCGAGTCCCGTAGGGCGCGCCAACCTCTCTATTGAATCAGTTCGCGCACCAACGATGTGCCGGCCATGAGCTGCTGCCGGGTGACCGGCCGCAGCAAACGGACGACCTTCGGCTGCCCCTCGGGGGAATGCGTGACGTAATCGGCGTCGAGCATCTGGAAGGTCTGCTCCTTCCAGCGCTGCGCCAGCACGGCTGCCTCGGCGTCATCCACGCCGAAGGTGAGCTTGACCGCTTCGAGCATGAAGGCATCCGCGAGCGTTTCGCGGTCCATGCCTTTCATCACGGCTTGGCGCGACGCGGCGCGCGCATGCGTGAGGCAACGTTCTTCTTCCTGGGCGAGATCAATCGACAGTTTTTCGGCGGCTGCCATCGGGGCCTCGGCGCGAATCAAAATGATGACGCACCGAGACTATGCTTGGCCGCGCCGCCGCCGCCAAGGTTGGGTTACTTCCTGCGCGGCCCTTCCCGCTCATCGGCCTTGTCCTGCGCCTCGACCTGCTGCTCCACATCCGCGCTGAGGCGCTGATAGAGCCCAAGGCCGAGGATGAGCAGGATGCCGGTGAACAGGATCGCTACCGGATAGAGAATGAGTTGGATGTCCTGCCCGCCCTGGCGGAAGACCATCACCAGCCCTTCGATGAACACCGCGATCGTGATCGTGGAAACGAACTTGGTCAGGCTGCGCCGCGCCTCGGACGGCAAGCGCATCTCGCGCACGCGAATGACTTCTTCCTCCATAAAGTACTTGGCGACGTCGAACACCGCGACCGCGATCACGACGTAGCCGATGCACTCCAGGAGCGCGCTACCCGCGTCGTTCCAGGGTCCGCGCAATGCCTGCACGATCAGGCCGGCGCTGTAGATCGACAGGGCGAGCGCGATCAGCATCAGCACCGCGCTGGCGATGCCGAATACGAACCGGGTTACGATCTCCATCACATTCGTGATGGCGGACGTTTGCGCCTTGGTGGTCATGGGGCAGATAACGAGGATGGGAACCCGAAAGTTCCCTCGTCTGGAACTCAGGTTCCGACGCGTAGCGGGGCGGCTAGCTTCCGCAGGGTCGCGATGATCGAGAGCGCCACGATCCGGCCGGTCTTCGGGTTTTCCGAGGGCACGTTCTCGATCGAAAGTGTGAACGAGGCCGAGTCCGCGTCGACCTCGATCACATGGCAATTCCGCGTCTTGGTCGGATCCGCGTAGATGTCGATCATCGTGCGGTCGGGGCCGATGCCGGCCATGGCCAGTGCAGCCACAACATTCACATTGGCGGGAAAGCCCGCAGCCGCGGCGCGCGCCGTGCCGGAAAAGACGAGCTTCGCCTCGTTCAGCCCTTCAACCGAAATGCCGTTCTTTACGAGGTGCGGCGCGCCCGCCAGCCCGTTCGGCGGCTTGCGTGTCGTCATGCGCACGGAATTGATCGTACCCTCGGCGGCCGCCGCGACCGCATCGAGGCCGAGCAGTCCGCCGGTCGGTACCACGATGCGCCCGCCGTGCTGCTTTGCGAGTTCGAGCAGTTCGGGGCGCGGCAGCAGCGCACCACAGGAGAGCACCATCACCTGCTTGCCGGCAGTCAGCATCGGGCGGCAGATCTGGTCGAGGATCGCGGCCGGCGCGCACTCGACCGCCAGGTCGGCATGATCGGGAAATTCACTCAGCGCGACGATCGGAACCTCGATCCCCTCCTCGTCGAGCCAGCCGCGCGCTTTTTCCTCGTCGCGCGCCGCGACGCACGCGAGCGTCAGCCCCGGCATGCCGTCGGCAAGCTTGCGCGCGAGCGCGCGCCCGATGGTGCCAAGCCCTGCAATGGCGATGCGCATGCAGCCCTTCCCCCGAAGCATGGCGGTCATACGCCGCCGCAATGGCGGCGGCAACGCCCGCTTGACCGGGCGAACAAGCCCGATAAAGCAAGGGCAACCTTTATGGAGGACAGGATGCTCAAGGTTCTGACGGCCGCGTGCGCGGCCCTCTTCACGCTCAGCGGCGCGACGCATGCGCAGGACTACCCGACCCGCCCGATCACGATGGTGATCCCGTTCGCAGCGGGTGGCCCAACCGACGTGCTCGGCCGCGTGGTCGCGGCACGCATGAGCGAATTGCTCGGCCAGCAGATCGTGATCGAGAACGCCACCGGCGCAGGCGGCATGACCGGCGCGAACCGCGTGAAGACCGCCCCGGCGGACGGCTACATGATGCTGCTCGGTACCGTCGGCACGCAGGCGCAGGTGCAGAACCTCTCGAAGAAGCCGCTCTACGACGCCGGCAAGGACTTCCAGCCGGTCGCGCTGCTCGGCGAAGTGCCGCTGGTGCTGATCGTGCGCAAGGACCTGCCGGTCAGCAACATCAAGGAATTCGCCGAATACGCCAAGAAGAACCAAGAGAAGATGTCGTTCGCCTCGTCCGGTGTCGGCGCCGCGGTGCATCTCGGCACCGTGCTGCTCAACTCGGCGCTCGGCGTGAACATCACCCACGTCCCCTATCGCGGTAGCGCGCCGGCGATGCAGGACCTCCAGGGCGGACGCGTCGACTACATGACGGAAATCGTCTCGACCGCGTTTCCGCAGATCCAGGGCAATGCCGTGAAGGCGATCGCGGCGCTCGCGCCGCAGCGCATCAAGAACCTGCCCGACCTGCCGACCGCGCGCGAAGGCGGGGTCAATGTCGACGCCTATACGTGGAATGCGATCTTCCTGCCGAACAACACGCCGGATGCGATCGTGAAGAAGCTCAACACCGCCGCGGTCGAGGCAATGAAGTCGCCACAGGTGCGCGAGAAGCTCGAGCCGCTCGGCGTCACCATCGTGACCGAAGACCGCATGACGCCCGCCTATCTCGGCCAGTTCGTGAAGGACGAGATCGAGAAGTGGGGCAAAGCGATCAAGGAAAGCGGCGCGAGCGTGGACTGAACGATTTCGTCCTGACCGGGCTTGTCCCGCCCGCCCGCGTCTCTTCTACTCGGCCCTCGAGCGGTGACGCACGAGGGCCGAAATGTTGATGGACGGATTCACGCGCACGGAAATCCAGACTTCCGGTGCGCGCATCGTGGTGGCGCATGGCGGTTCGGGCCCGCCGCTGCTGCTGCTGCACGGCAATCCGTTCACGCACTTGAGCTGGCACAAGTTCGCGCCGCGCCTTGCGCGGGAATTTACGGTCGTGGCGACCGACCTGCGCGGCTACGGCGACAGTGAGAAGCCGCCGAGCCAGCCGGATCACTCCAGTTACTCGTTCCGCGCAATGGCGCAGGACAATGTCGAGGTGATGAAGTCGTTGGGCTTCGACACGTTCTTCGTTGCGGGTCACGACCGCGGCGCGCGTGTGACGCACCGCATGTGCCTCGACCATCCCGAGAAGGTGCTGCGCGCGTCCATCCAGGACATCATCCCGCAGCATCATCTGTTCAATCACGTCACGCAGGCGTGGGCGACCGGCGCCTACCACTGGTTTTTCATGATCCAGAAGGCGCCGATGCCCGAACGGCTGATGAGCGCCGACCCGGACTTCTTCATCGAGAAGAAACTCGCGAAGACCGCGCAGGGCCTATCGTTCTTCGGCAAGGAGGCGCTGGAGGAATACAAGCGCTGCTTCCGCAATCCCGAGACTGTGCGCGGCATGTGCGAGGACTACCGCGCCTGCGCGTCCTTCGACCTCGCGATGGACACCGAGGACTTCAAGGCCGGCAAGAAGATCGCCTGCCCGGTGCAACTGCTGTGGGGCGCGACCGGGCAGGTCGGGCGGCAGAACGATCCGCCGGCGATCTGGAAAAACTACGCGAACGACATCCGCGACGCGCAGGCGCTGCCGTGTGGGCATTACCTCCAGGAAGAAGCGCCCGAAGAGACCTATCGCGCGATGCGCGGTTTCTTCGCCGCGAAGGCGTGATTTTCCGACTTCGACCTGTGATTGACCGGCCGGAACGCCAGCCCCTATCCTCCCGGTAAGGCAGAGCGGGGTTGGCGATGGTCTGGTCGCGCGTACATGGCTGCATCGTCTCCCTGACGGCCTGTGCAAGCCTTCTCTCGGCAATCGCCGCGCACGCGTCCGCGACCTGCCCGGACGAGCAGGCGACCCCACAAATCCCGCAGGATCTCAAGCTATGCGAGGCGCTTGAGGCCGACGTGCGCCGCCCGAGCGCGCTGCCGCTCAATGAATACGAAGGGAAGATCGCCCAATACCTCGGCGCCATGTGCCACCGCAACGAGGCGGGCGGCTGGAAGCGCGACAAGCGCGTGCGCGACACCGGCCCGTGGATCGGCGCCTACGCGAACGGCAAATGGACCGGACAGGGCTTCGGCACACATGCGCCGGTGCTGATCTGGTACTCACCGCTGATGTACGAGTGGCTGAAGGCGAACCGCCCGGAAGGCGGCGCGGCACCTGCCACATCCGCGCCCGTGCCGGACGGCGCGATGATGATCAAGGAGATGTATCCCTACCCGGCCGCGGCCTGCGCCGGCATCGACGTGCTGCTGCTCAAGGCGAACTCGCAAGCGTCCGCCGTCATGGTGCGCGACGCCAAGGGCTCCTACGATGGCTGGTTCTGGGGCTGGTACGGCTGGCCCGGCTCGGTGTGGGACATCGACTGGCCGCCCAAGCCGGGAAACCCCTATCCCAACATGGGCTTCGGCCAGTACTGCACCAACTGCCACGCGTCGGCGAAAGACAACTCGACCTTCGCATCGCTGAAGAACATTTTCGGAGAGGCCGGCGAGCCGCTGGTGTTTCTGTCCCAGAACTTCTTTCTCGATCCATCCTGGCAGAGCCTGCAAAACCGCATTCAGAACGCGGGCGCGAAGGACAGCGAGAATGCCGGCAACGACCCCGCGTACGACCCGGCTTTCCTGAGAATCTTCCAGTCGATCGGCGGGATGCCCGCGCGCGACCACATGCCGGTGCGCGACGAGATCAAGATGCCGTCCGAGACCTACGACAGCGTTTGGCCGAAGCCGGGCGACACGACCGCCGCAAGCCAGTTCGTTACCTCGGATCAATGCCTCGGCTGCCACAGCGCGGGCGGGACCGGCCTGCAATACGACATGACGCAGCCGGGGCCGGACGGGAAGCTCGTCAACATCTCGCCGTACGGTACCTGGCGTGGTTCGCCGATGGGGCTGGCGGGACGCGATCCGATCTTCTTCGCGCAGCTCGCGAGCGAGACCGACACCTTCCACAAGGAATCCGCGGCGACGATCCAGAACACGTGCCTTGGCTGTCACGGCATCATGGGCCAGCGCCAGCACGCGATCGACAACGAGTGCTCGCCGTTCTCGCGCGCGATGGTGAACACCACCCGTCCACTGCGCCGATCGACCCGGTGAGCGCGCTTGCGAACTACGGCGCGCTCGCGCGCGACGGCATCTCATGCAACGCCTGCCATCACATGGTGCTCGGCAAGGAGGACACCGCGAAGTATCAGCACCAGCCGCAGAACAAGTGCATTCCGGCACAACAGCAGGAGGCCAATCCGGGACTGACCGGTTTCGCCGCGACGTTCACCGGCAACTTCCTCGTCGGCGCGCCCGGCGAACTCTTCGGGCCGTTCAAGGAGCCGAAGAAGAAGCCGATGAAGCACGCGCTCGGCATCGATCCGGCGCACAGCCAGACCATCACGAAGCCGGAGATGTGCGGCAGCTGCCACACCGTGCACATTCCGATCCTGCATAGCGGCAAGACGATCGGGCACGCCTACGAACAAACCACCTATCCGGAATGGGCGTTCAGCGACTACCGGACCGGCGATTCCGTCGATGGCGTGCTGCCGTACGGCTCCGGCCCGCAGGCACAGTCCTGCCAGGGCTGCCATATGCCGAACAAGGACGTGATGGGGAATCCGTATCGCAGCAAGGTCGCGGCGATCCAGGAATATTCCAACTTCCCGCAGGCCGAGCACACGCTGCCCAAGGAAGATATCGACCTTCAGGAGCGTTCGGGCTTCGGCAAGCACACGCTGGTCGGGTTGAACGTCTATCTGCTCAAGATGGCGTGGCAGTTCCCGGACATCCTCGGCATCCGCAAGACCGATCCGATGCTCTCCTCCTCGGGCATCAACTCCATTCCGACCGCCGAATTCGCCGTGCTGGATCAGGCGATCAACCGGACCGCTACGATCACCGTGGGCGACGTGCGCAACCAGGATGGTGCGTTGAGCGCGCGCGTCACGGTCATCAACAAGGTCGGGCACAAGTTTCCGTCGGGCGTGGGTTTCCGCCGCGCGTTCCTGCAGTTCAGCGTGCTCGACGTGAGCAACAAGGTGATCTGGTCATCGGGACGCACCAACAGCCTCGGCATGATCGTCGACGAGAAGAACAACCCGATCGATGGCGAGATGTGGTGGAAGGACGATTGTTCGGCGCGCATCGAGCCGGAGAAGCGCATCCACCAGCCGCACTATCAGGAGATCACGCAGCAGAACCAGGCGCAGATCTATCAGGAGCTGGTCTCGACGCCGGCGAACGGCGCGGCGCCGATGTGCGGGCCGAACGCCAAGGCCGAAGGCCAGCTCACCACCAGCTTCCTGTCGATCTGCGCGAAGGTGAAGGACAACCGCCTGCTGCCGGCCGGTTTCCTCCCGCTCGGCGATCGCATCCAGATTTCGAAGGCGCTCGGCGCGAACGAGGCGATGGCGGAGGAGTCGGGCGCGCATGGCGTCGATGACGATCCGGATTACCGGCGCGGCGGCAGCGACGCCCTCATCTATCGCGTGCCGCTCGCCGAACTCGACGGCAAACCGGCCGCCGTGCAGGCGACGCTGCACTACCAGGCGACGCCGCCGTTCTACCTGCAGGACCGCTTCTGCACGTCGAGCAGCGTCGATACCAAGCGGCTCTATTATCTCGCCGGCAAGCTCAATCTCGCGGGCACGATCGCGCAGGACTGGAAGCTGCGTGTCGTCACCAGCGGACCGGTGACGGTGCCGTAATCAGGCCGACACCGCCGCGGGCGCGAGCAGGAAATTGCGCACCGCGTACCACAGCAGATGCCGGTTGTTGCTGTAGCCGATCGAGTGCGCGGTGTGCGGCAGGATGACGAACTGGCGGTCGCCGTTTTGAAGCTGCGCGTAGAAATCGAGCAGATCCTCATTGGTCGAGTTGCCGTCGTGCGCGCCGCGGATCATCAGCACGGGTGAGTTCACCTTCTTCGGATCGACCAGCGGCAGGTTCACCGCCATGTCCAGATAGGTGCCGGTCGGCACCTGATCGCCGAACTTCAATTCCTCGGCGGCGATCGCGTCGGCGACCGCCATGTCGTAGGCCGACGCGTGGCCGTCGCGCGTGAAAATCGAGCGGATCATCGCAAGGTCCCGCTTGCGGCGCGGGTTGCTGCGATAGCGGTCGGCGACCGCATTGCGCCGCGCGATCTCGGGCGAGCCAGTACCCTTGTAGGTGAACGCCGAGAGGATCAGCCGGTCGACGCGTTGCGGCTCGGCCTGCGCGTACGCGCCCGCGCGGATCGCGCCGGACGACGTGCCGTACATGTGCAGCTTCTGTTGACCGCTCTCCTGCACGACGACCGGGATCGCGGCTTTGAGGTCCTCGACGCCGCTCGCGATGTCGGAATTGTTGCCGGACGAGCCCGAGCGGCCGTAGCCGTCGTGATCCATCGTCCAGACGTCGAAGCCGTAGCCGGCGAGCACGTTCATGAACGAATACTCGCCCTTGCCCGGTACGCTCAGGTCATAGCTCGAGCGCGCCGAATTCGACGAGCCGTGCACCAGGAACACGACCGGCTGCGTCTCGCCTGCTTTCGGCGCCATCCGCTTGCGCCAGAGGTTGAGCTTCACGCTGCCCTTGTTCGCCCAGTATTCGCTTCCCTGAATCTCGGGCTTCGCCTCGGCGTTCGCCTCGCTGACAAGCCCCGATACGAGGCCCGCCCCTGCTCCCGCGATGACGGTACGGCGCGCGATCACGGATTGAACGATCTTGTTCATGGAAATCCTCCACGGCGAATTGGCTCCAGCATAGCCGCTTTCCGAAGCTGACGCCTCGATGGGAACCTGGCCCGGCTACAACTCGCCTGCAACTTAAAGGACCGTTTCAAGCATTCTATTGCGTGTACTTTGGCAACAATACGACTGATCGTACGCCCGCAACTTTTCTCGCCGGGCAATGCGAACAGCTTCGAAATACTTCGCCTATCTAATTGCTTGCGCGATCTTTCTTGTCGGCGGACTCGAGCTGCTGCTCCGGATGGTATTCCCGGACCCCGACTATCATTTCGCCTACCGGTTCCTTTCCGTCTCGCCGGACGCGTACCAAAACTTGGACTCCGGAATTTGGGTCCATCGGCCTTACACATCGATTCGCGAGGTGGGGGTCTACGCGATGGCATCGCTCCTCCCACCGTGGCCACGAATTGCGATCGAATACGATTGCCGAATGCGTTCCAACAACTGGGGACTGCTGCAGGACGACGATATCCCGCCTGGAACATCCGCGACCCTCATTCTCGGCGACAGCTTCACCGCAGGACATGGCGGGTGCCCCTGGTTCCCTCGCCTTCAGGCGCGCCGGCCGAACGAGCGCATCGCAAATGGCGGATTCATGGGCACGGGTTTTTCTCACTGGGCGCGCACGATCGACTACCTGCGCGATCGAGGGCTCGTGATCGATCGCATTCTCGTCATCGCCATCAGCGACGACTTCGGCCGAACGGTCTGGTCATGGAACGCGGAACAGCTGAGCTGCATGAACCAGAATATCTGTCAGACGAACGCCTTTTGGCAGTCCGTCGGGTTGGATGCACCCCAAGCAGACATTCTCGAGCGGGCAGCCGCGCGGTTTGAAGTTCGCTTTCCCGGTCTCACTGCTGCCGATTTTGTTGCGATGTATTTCAAGCAAAACTCCCACACCTACAAATTCATGTCCCGGGCGGTGGAAGCACTGCGTCGTCTGCCCGGAGCCGTGAAAACGCGCACTGTATTTCCTCCGGAAACGGAATCCGCGCTGGAGCATATGAAATCGCTGGGTGTTCCGCTTCACGTGATGATGGTCGCGCAACGGGTCGAAGCGGGCGCGCTTGGAATGGCGTCGGTAACGCAGGACGCGATCCACGCGCTCGAACTCTCGCGGCATTTCCAACAGTTGGTGCGCTCTGTCGGGGCAAGATTTTTTGCCGAATGACGGGCACCCAAATCGCGCCGGCTATGACAAACTCATGGCCTGTGCCGATGCGATTCTCACCCGCATGAAATGACAGGGTTGCGCGCGCGACCATGACTGATTGCCGAGCATTCGATCCGGACATGTCCCGCCGTCGGTATCTCCGGTTGGCGGCATCGTTGCCGCTCGTCCTCGCGGGCATGCCCGCATTTGCCCAATCCGCCGCGCAGCCGTTCCCCCAATGGGTCGAGACCTTCCGCGCGAAGGCGCGTGCGAAAGGCGTTTCGGATGCGACCTACTCCCGCGTCATGGGCGGGCTGAAGCCCGACGAGAGCGTGTTCTCGGCGATCCGCAATCAGCCGGAGTTCAACCAGCAGCTCTGGCAGTACATCAACCGCCGCGTCTCCGACTGGCGCATCCAGTACGGCCGCGAGCGCGCCAAGGAAATCGCGCCGCTCCTCGCGCGCATCGAGAAGGATTTCGGCGTCGAGCGCGCGGTCATCCTCGGGCTGTGGGGCATCGAGTTCGACCTTCGGCGATCCGCTGGTGAAGCAGAACCACTCGCGGCCGATCTTTCCGGCGCTCGCGGCGCTCGCCTGGGGCGAGCCGCGCCGGCGCACGTATTGGGAGACCGAGCTCATCAACGCGCTGCGCATCGTGGAGAAGGGCTGGGCCGCGCCGAAGGAGATGGTCGGCTCATGGGCCGGCGCGATGGGGCATACCCAATGGATGCCTGAAGTCTGGCTCAATGTCGGCCTCGACTATGACGGCGACGGCCGGGTCAATCCGCTCGACAAGCCCGACGATGCGCTCGGATCGAGCGCGCGTTATCTGGTCAACCGCGGCAAGTACCGGCGCGGCGAGCACTGGGGTTACGAAGTGCGTGCAGGTGGCAGCGGCTCGGACGAGACATCGCGCAGCTACGAAGCGTGGCAGGCGATGGGTTTGACGCGCGCGGACGGGCAGCCGTTCCCGAGCCCAAACCTGACAGCAAAACTCTGGGTGCCGGTCGCGGGCGGACCCGCGTTCCTGCTCGGGCCCAACTTCTATGCGGTGAAGACCTACAATCCGTCGATGAACTATTCACTCGCGATCGTGCACCTCGGCGACCGCGTGCTCGGCGCAGGCCCGTTCGTGCAGCCGTTTCCCGGCAGCGAGCGCGCGCCGACCCTGGCCGAGATGCAGGAGATGCAGAAGCGCCTCACGGCCGCGGGCTTCGATACCGGCGGTACGGACGGGCGCGTCGGCAACCTCACCATGGCGGCCGCACGCAACTATCAGCAAAAAGCGGGGCTCGTTCCGGCGGACGGATATCTCGGCCTTAAGCTGCTGGCGAAATTGCGCGGCGGCTAGACCGCGTCGCGGTCCTTGCGTGGCAGGTAGCCGGGATCACCCGGGCGCTTCGCAAAATCCGGCATTTCATCCCGCGTCGGCTGGAACGTGAGGCGATCCCAGAAGTCGATCAGGCGATCGATGCCGTTCGCGATCTTCGACGCAATGCGTCGCAGGATGAGGAAGCTCAACGGGCCCATGACCGCTTAGTCGCAATGACGGCGCGCGCGGTTCAGACGGCAGCGGTCGCCTTGATGCCGAGATAGATCTCCTGCACCTGCTCGTTCTTCTCGAGCGACTCCGCCGTCCCTTCCAGCACGGTGCGGCCGGTTTGCAGCACATAGGCGTAGTCGGCGATCGCCAGCGCGAGCGGGATCGACTGCTCGGCCAACAGCAAAGTCAGGCCTTCCTCGTGCAGCCGGTGCAGTGCGTCGTAGAGTTGATCGACCACCGCGGGCGCGAGCCCGAGGCTCGGCTCGTCCAGCATCAGCAACGCCGGCTCGCTCATCAGCGCGCGGCCGAGCGCAAGCATCTGCCGCTCGCCGCCGGAGAGCGTGCCCGCCAGCTGGCGGCGGCGCTCGGCGAGGCGCGGGAACAGCGCATAGACCCGGTCGAACAGCGCAGCGATCTTGCCCTTGTCGTGGAGCACGCTCGCACCGAGCCGCAGGTTCTGCTCGACCGTCTGGGTCACGAACAGCCGCCAGCCTTCCGGCGAGAGCGCCAGCCCCTTCGACACGATGGCGTACGCCGGCTGACCGCCGATCGCCACGCCGCGCCACTCGATCGTGCCGCCGCTCGGGGCCACCAGGCCGGCGACGGCGTTGAGCGTGGTGGTCTTGCCCGCACCGTTCGAACCGAGCAGCGCCACGATCGATCCCGGCTGCACGTCGAGCGACACGTCGGCGATGCCGACGAGGTCGCCGTAGCGCACTTCGAGATGTTCGACGCGCAGGCGGTCCATCAGCGCATGACCCCAAAAGTGCATGCGTTTTCACACACACAGTCCTCTTGCGCCACTGGCGGTGACCGCGGCCGAGATAAGCCTCGATCACGGCCTCGTCCCGGACGACATCAGTTGGCTTCCCTTGAGCGATCACATGACCCTGATTGAACACGATGACACGCTTCGCGAGCGTCATGATGACTTCCATGATGTGCTCGACGATCACGATCGTAACCCCGGTCTGGTGGATCGTCTTCACCAGCGCAATTGCCGCCTGCAGTTCGACGGGCGTCAGCCCGGCGAGCGCCTCGTCGAGCAGCATCAGCCGCGGCCCCGTCGCGAGCACGCGCGCGATCTCCAGCCGCTTGCGTCCGGGTGTGCCGAGCGAGCGGGCGCGCAGGTCCTGCCGGTCCTTCAGCCCTGCGAGTTCGAGCACCTTCAGCGCATGCTCGCGCGCCGCAGCGCGATTGTGGTGACGCAGGAACGCGCCGATCATCACGTTCTCGAGCACGGTCAGGTCCTCGAACGTGGCCGGCACCTGGAAGGTGCGCCCGATGCCGAGGCGCGCGTGCTCTTCCGGCGTGGCGCGCGTGACGTCCACGCCGTCGAACACGATACGGCCCGCGGTCGGCAGCGTGTCTCCGGCAAGGCAATTGAAGAATGTGGACTTGCCGGCGCCGTTCGGGCCGATCAGGCCGATGATCTCGCCCTCGTCGATGGTCAGGTCCGCGCCCGCGACGGCGCGCAGGCTACCGAACGTTTTCGAGACGCCTTCGGCGCTAAGCAACATCGCGGCGCCTCCGAAACTTCGGCGCGATGCGCTGCCACATCTCGGACAACCCGCCCGGCTCGAAGCGCGCAATGATCACGATGATGCCGCCGTAGAGGATGTAGGTCAGTCCAGTGCCGCCGCCGCCGAACCAGGTGTTGGTCGCGGTCTGCAGCGGGATCAGGATGAGCGCGCCGACGAGCGGGCCGTACAGTGACCCTGCCCCGCCGAGCGCCGCGATGATGACCATCTGCACCGAGACGAGAATCCCGAAGCCGGATTCGGGATCGATGAAACCGGTCTTGATCGCGTAGAGCGAGCCCGCGAGCGAGGTAAACGCCGCGCTCAACATCAGGGCATAGAGCTTGGTGCGCCGCACCGGCACGCCAAGCGAACGCGCGGCCCGTTCGCCCGCCTTGATGGCGCGCAAATAATAGCCAAAGCGGCGTGCGCTCGATCGCCCAGATGACGAACAACACCAGCGCCAGAACCGAGAGGAAGATGAAATAATACGGAAGCTCGCCGCGGAACGTCAGGTCCCACCAGCCGCGCCCAACCGCCGGCCCTTGCAGGCCAATCGCCGCGCCGAGGAAGTCGACCGTGCCGACCACAAGGCGAATGAGCTCGGCGACCGCGATCGTCGCCATGCTGAAGTAATGCCCGGAGAGGCGGAAGGTCGGCAGGCCGATGATCACGGCGAGCACGAGGCTCACCGCGATGCCGATCGGAATGCCGACGATCGGCGGCAACTGCCAATGGTGATAGACGAGCAGCGGCAGATAGGCGCCGACCCCGAAGAACATGCAGTGGCCGACCGACACCTGTCCGGCATACCCGCCGACGATGTTCCACGCCGAGGCGGAGATCGCGGCGAGCAGCAGCGCGAGGCCGATGTCGAGATAGAAGGCGTTTGAGAAAACGAATGGATACGCGAGGAAGGCGACGGCAAGCGCGATGGCCACTTTCATGCGGTCACGCCTTGCCCATCAGGCCCTGCGGGCGGATCCAGAGCAGCGCGGCGAACAACGCAAAGACAACGATGTCCTTGTAGATCGCCCCGAGATAAAACGCGGAAAGCGCCTGGATCAGTCCGATGATCAGGCCCGCATACATCGCACCGGGCACGCTGCCGAAGCCGCCGAGAGTCACGACCACGAACGCGGTCAGCCCGAACGTCTCGCCGACCGAAGGCGACCACGGATACGAAATCGCCATCAGTGCGCCCGCGATCCCGGCGCCGGCGGCCGCGAGCCCCCATGCGAGCGCCTGCATGCGGTCCGGGCGGATGCCCATCAGCATCGCGGCATTACGGTCCTCGGCGACCGCGAGCAGCTTCGAGCCCAACGTGGTGTGCGTCAGGAACATGTGCATCGCGATCGTCAGAACCGTCGCGGTGATGCCGGCGACGAGCTGCGCCACAGGCACCAGAATGCCGAAAATGTTGAGCGTGCCGCCGAGCGAGGTCTGTGGCAGCGACACGACGTTGGCCGAGAAGATCCAGAACGCGGTGTAGCGCAGCAGGAGAGCGAGGCCGAAGGTCGAGAGAATCTGCGCCAGCATCGGCCCGCGCATGACGTGGCGGATGAGCGAGAGATAGATCATGACGCCAAGCACGAACAGCGCGAACGCCGCCGCGAAGCCGAACACCTCCGGGCCGCCGCCGAGCCACATCACCACCAGCAGCGCCACGTACATTCCGAGCATGACGAATTCGCCGTGCGCGAAATTGATGAAATTCATCATCCCCCAGATCAGCGTGAGACCTGACGAGAACAGGGCATAGATCGCCCCGAGCAACAGGCCGCCGACAATGACTTGAATGAGGATCATGAGAATCCGTCTGTCCGCCGTCATGGCCGGGCTTGGTGCCCGGCCATCCACGTCTTTGTTCCCGATCGTCAGGTCGTGAATGCCCGGGAGAACCCGGGCACGACGCTTTGTAGGGCGCTACGCCTTCCAACCCTTCATCGGCCAGACGAGCTTGTCGGTCGCGTTCGCGTCGGGCCACACGACCTTGTATTCTTTGCCCTTGAGCTGGATCAGGTAGGTCGAGGCAAGAATGTTCTGGCCGGTCTCATCGAACTTCACGCCGCGATAACCCATCATCAGTTGCTCGGGCTTGAGGTCGGTCGCCTTGAGCGCCGCGATGATCTTGTCCGGCGCGTTGGAGGCCGCACGATTGAGCGCGTCGGCCAAGGTCAGCATAGCCTGCATATTGCGGCCCGAGGTGTCGTCGAGGTCGCGGTTCGTCTTGGCCTTGTAGAGTTCGTTGATCTTCGCGGTATGCGAGCCAGGCTTGCCGATGTCCCATGACGAGCGGTTCATGGCGCCCTGGGCAACGTCGAATACCGCGGGAATGAACGACGGATCGGAGAACCCCGAGTCGT
The DNA here is from genome assembly GCA_963828625.1 of uncultured Alphaproteobacteria bacterium. Taxonomy (GTDB): domain Bacteria; phylum Pseudomonadota; class Alphaproteobacteria; order Rhizobiales; family Xanthobacteraceae; genus PALSA-894. The sequence goes on from CAWHEX010000003.1 coordinate 448,460, forward strand.
CGCCAAGCACCATCGGCGGCATGTAGTCGAGGTTCTTCATCGTCTTCATGTAGAGGATCGCGTCCGCCGTGTAGCTGATGAAGATCACGACGTCGGGCTTCTTCTCCTTCATCTGCAGCACCTGCGCGGAAACGTCCGTGGTGCTGGCGCTGTAAGGAATGCGGTTGGTGACGGTGAAGCCCGCCTTTTTCGCCGCCGCCTCAACGGCATCCGCAACCGAGGTGCCGTAGTCGGTGTTCTCGTTGACCACCGCGACCGACTTCACCGCATTGCCGGCCTTGTTCATGTCGTCGAAGAACTGCATGTACGCCGCGGCGAAGTCGCTTGCGATCGGCGTCACGCGGAACAGCGTCTTGAAGCCGCGCTGCGTGATGTTGAGCGCCGCGGAATCACCCACCACGAACGGAATGCCATTGCGCTCTGCGACCGGCGTCGCGGTCAGCGTGCAGGACGACTGATACGCCCCGAACAGGACATGCACCTTGTCCTGATTGATGAGCCGCAAAGCCTGCTGCTGCGAGACCGACGGATTGCCCTGATGGTCGATGAAGGTGAGTTCGAGCTTTGCGCCGCCGAGGCCCGGCAGTCCCGCGCCCTCGGCAAGCGGGATTTGCTTGAGATCGGGATGCGCGTTGTTGACGATGTCGGCCGCAAGCTCGACCGCCGCCTTGGCGGCCTGTCCCGCCGCTGCCGCGTTGCCGGTCAAGGGAAACAGCACGCCGATCTTCACCGGATCGGCGGCGCGCGCGACGCGCACGCCCGTCGCCAAACTTGTCGCCGCTGCGCCTGCGCCCGCAAGCACGGTCCGGCGGTTTACGCCGCGTTTCACCATATGATCCTCCCTGTCCGTCGTGTTTGACGGCTGTTGTTCTCGCCGTTGCGGCGTCGTGGCCCAACGGATAGCTTGATCGCCCGCGCGAACTAAAGAGCCACCTTCCCGACCTGTCAATTGCTCAGCGCGATCCACGTTGCCCACCCGGAGATCATGTTGCGATGCCCTATGACGTGACCATCATCACGGTGAAGCCGAATACGCACATGAAGGCGCTGCCCGGCATCGAGCAGTGGCTGAAAGCCAATCCGCGCAAAGGCGAATTCATCGGCTGCCTGACCTGCGAGATCGGGGACCTCAACCAGATCCTGCTGCTGCACAATTATTCCAGCGACGCCGACCTCGCGGCGGACCGGGACAGCGTCGCGAAGGATGCAAATCCCTTCGGCTGCCTCGACCTGACCGACCGCCGCTCGAGCGATACGTTCGTGCAGTTTCCCTTCCTGCCGCCGATCAAGCCCGGCCAGTACGGTCCGGTGTTCGAGGTGCGCACCTATCTGCTGAAGCCCAACGGGCTGCCGCCGACGATCGCGGCCTGGGAGAAGCAGGCGCCCGTGCGCATGAAACTCTCTCCGATCCTTGCGGCGATGTATTCAACCACGGGCGCGGTCACGCGCTTCCTGCACATCTGGCCCTACCCGAGCCTTGAGGTGCGGGCGAACACCCGGAAAACCGCCATCGAGACAGGCGTTTGGCCGCCGCCCGGCGGGCCCGACCAACTTCTCACGATGCATACCGACATCTATCTTCCGGCCTCATTCTCCCCTATTCGTTAGGGCGGACGCTGACACTTCGGAGCCGGCGGGCTCCGCAACCGCATTTTCAAAAACCACAAGGTGAGGACACCATGTCTTACACGCAACTCGGGCTTTACATCGACGGCAAGTGGAACCACGGCAACGGCGGTGGTGGCGAGGATGTGCTCAATCCCGCGACGCAGAAGCCGCTCGCGCACCTGCCGCACGCGACCGCAAAGGATCTCGATGCGGCGCTCGCGTCCGCGGACGCCGGATTCAAGCTGTGGAAGACGAAGTCTGCTTACGACCGCGCCCGCATCATCAAGAAGGCGGCCGATCTGCTGCGCGAGCGCGCCGATCAGGTCGCGCGCGTGATGGTGCAGGAACAGGGCAAGACTTTCGCCGAGGCAAAGGGCGAGGCCGTCACCTCCGCCGACATCGTGGAGTGGTTCGCCGAGGAAGGCCGCCGCGCCTATGGCCGCATCATCCCGAGCCGCAATCCGACGGTGCGCCAGATGGTCGTGACCGAGCCGGTCGGCGTGGTCGCGGCGTTCACGCCGTGGAATTTCCCGGTGCTGACGCCCGCGCGCAAGCTCGCGGCGGCGCTCGCGGCGGGCTGCTCGATCATCATCAAGGCGTCGGAAGAAACCCCCGGCGGCTGCGTTGAACTGGTGAAGTGCTTCGAGGACGCGGGCGTGCCGCCCGGCGTGATCAATCTCGTGTTCGGCGTGCCCGCGACGGTTTCCGAGCACCTGATCGCCTCGCCGATCGTGCGCAAGATCTCGTTCACCGGCTCGGTGCCGGTCGGCAAGCATCTTGCCCAGCTCGCCGCGAAGGGAATGAAGCGCGCCACCATGGAGCTCGGCGGCCATTCGCCGGTCGTGGTGTTCGGCGACGCCGACCCGGAAAAGACCGCCGACACGATCTCGGCGTTCAAGTACCGCAATGCCGGTCAGGTCTGCATCTCGCCGACGCGCTTCTACGTGCAGGAAGGGATCTACGACCGCTTCGTCAAGCGCTTCACCGACAACGCCAAGGCGATCAAGCTCGGCGATGGGCTGGAGAAGGACACCACGATGGGCCCGCTCGCCAATCCGCGCCGGCTCGACGCGATGGACGCTTTCGTCGCGGACGCGAAGGCGCGCGGCGGCAAAGTTCAGACCGGCGGCGGCCGTTCAGGCAACCAGGGCTACTTCTTCGAGCCGACCGTCGTCACCGACGTGCCGGACGACAGCAAGATCATGACCGAGGAGCCGTTCGGCCCCGTCGCGCCGATCGTCACCTTCAAGACGTTCGACGAGGTGGTGGAGCGCGCGAACTCGCTCGAGTTCGGTCTCGCGGCGTACACGTTCACGTCGTCGCCGAAGACCGCGACCGCGATCGGCGATGCGCTGCAGTCCGGCATGGTCGGCGTGAACAGCGTCGCGATCTCGACGCCCGAGACGCCGTTCGGCGGCATCAAGGATTCCGGCTACGGCCACGAGGGCGGCATCGAGGGCCTTGAGGTCTACATGAACAAGAAGTTCATCGCACAGGCGTGATGCGCTGAACTTCCCGACAACCGCCGGCGCGATCCTTCGCGCCGGCGTTTTGCGTAAGGGCTCCCATGACCCAGGTCATCGATCTTCTCGGCTACGACCGCATCGTCCAGCACGCGTCCGGACTGACGTTCGCGCCGAAGCGCGAGCAATTCATTTTCGTGCGCCACGGCGAGACGGAGGGAAACCGCAACAAGATCTACCAGCTGCCGCACACGCCGCTGAACGAGACCGGCGAGGGACAAGCGGCCACGGCCGCGAAGGCACTTGCCACCACGCGCATCGGCCGGCTGGTCGCAAGCCCGATGGCGCGCGCGTGGCGTACCGCGAGCCTCGTCGCGGCCGAACACAAGATACATCCCGAGGTGGACGGCGCACTGAGCGAACGCTTCTACGTGAGCCTGTGGGACAAGCCGATCGAAGGCGCGTTCAATTGGGACTGGGACCCGGACGGCTGCGAGCCGCTGAAAACCTTCGTGCATCGCGCGGCGCAAAGCGTCATGCGGATCCTTGCGGACGACACGCCGGACGGCGAAACCGTGATCGTCGCGCATGGCGGCATCCTGCTGGTCGTCTGCGCCCTGACCGACGCGACGCTCGAACATTCACATCGTCGAAACGCTGTTCCGCTGCGCTTTTCGCGCCAGAACGGCGCGTGGACCGCGACACCCTTGTGATACGGTCGCGCATGGCCGAGCCCATCGAACGCCCCCTGCCCTCCGGCGCCAATGCGCCGGCCTTCGGCTCGGACGTGATCGCCGATACGCTGCGCGCGCTCGATATTCCCTACATCGCACTGAACCCCGGCGCGAGCTATCGCGGCCTGCATGACTCGCTGGTCAATTATCTCGGCAATGCCGCGCCACAGATGCTGCTTTGCCTGCATGAGGAGAGCGCGGTCGCGATCGCGCACGGTTACGCCAAGGTCACCGGCAAGGCGATGGCGGCAGCGTTGCACTCTAATGTCGGGCTGATGCACGCCTCGATGGCGATCTTCAATGCGTGGTGCGACCGCATGCCGGTGCTGCTGCTCGGCGCGACCGGGCCGGTAGACGCGATGAAACGCCGTCCTTGGATCGACTGGATCCATACCGCGCGCGATCAGGGCGCGCTCATCCGTCCCTACATCAAATGGGACGACCAGCCGGCCTCGCCCGGCGCGGCGCGCGAAGCATTGATGCGCGCCTCGTGGCTTGCGAACACCGCGCCGCAGGGTCCGGTCTACGTGAACCTCGATGCCGAGATGCAGGAAGCGAAGCTCGGCGAGCCGTTGCCACCGGTTGAGACTGCGCGCTTCATGCCGCCGGTCGCGGGTGCGCCCGACGCGAACGCTGTGGCGAAGGCCGCCGCGCTGCTGAAGGCCGCGAAGAATATCGTGATGTTGATCGGCCGCGCGTCGCGCAGCGAGGACGCATGGAAGGCCCGCGTCGCTCTGGCCGAAGCGATCGGCGCGCGTGTCATCACCGATCTGAAGGTCGGCGCGAGCTTCCCGACCGATCATCCCGCACATCTCGGCGCGCCGTCCGTGCTGACACCCGATGCCGAAGGGCTGGCGGCGCTCGGCAAGGCGGACGCGATCCTCAGCCTCGATTGGGTCGATCTCGCCGGCACGCTGAAAGCCGCGAAGGCGCCGGCCACGGACGCCAAGGTCATTCAGGTTTCGATCGACTACCAGATCCACAATGGCTGGAGCATGGACCATCAGGGGTTCGCCCCCGTGGACGTGATGCTCGCCGCCGATCCCGAACACGCCATCGTTCCGCTGCTCGAAGCGCTCGGCCCAACACCGAAGCGCCCGGTCGCGGCGTCGGCCCGGAATGAAACGAAACTCGCCGACGGCCCCATCACCGTCGAGCACCTCGCCCGCGCATTGCGCAATACGGTCGGCGACAAATCCTGCTCGCTCACCCATCTGCCGCTCTCATGGAACGGTGCGTGGTGGCCGTTCCGGCACCCGCTCGATTTCCTCGGGAGTGACGGCGGCGGCGGCCTCGGCGCGGGTCCGGGCGTCACGGTCGGCGCGGCGCTCGCGCTGAAGGACACCGGCCGCATTGCCGTCGGCATCTGCGGCGATGGCGATTTCCTGATGGGCGCGACCGCGCTCTGGACAGCGGCGCATTACCGCATTCCGCTGCTGATCGTCGTCGCCAACAATCGCTCGTTCTATAACGACGAAGTGCATCAGGAGCGCGTCGCGCGCATGCGGAACCGGCCCGTTGAGAACAAGTGGATCGGCCAGCGCATCAGCGATCCGGACATCGATCTTGCGGCGCTCGCTCGGGCGCAGGGTGCCACAGCCTTTGGTCCAATTGAAGAGGCCGGCAAACTGAAATCCACTTTCGCGCAAGCGATCGCCGCGGTGGAGCGCGGCGAGATTGCGGTGGTCGATGTGCGCGTCGAGCCGGGCTATACGCCGGCGATGACCGCCGCCGTATCGAACGCGGAACGCAAGTGATGGCGACCGCCCCGCTCCGTTCCACCGCGCCGCAGGCCACACAGGCCGAGCCGGTGCTCGTCGTCGACGATCTCGTCAAGCACTTCGAGACGGCCGAAGGCGTCATCACGGCGGTGGACCACATCTCGTTCAATGTCGCGCCCGGCGAATTCCTCGCGGTCATCGGGCCATCCGGCTGCGGCAAGTCCACGCTGTTTAACATCATCGGCGGACTGCTCGACGGCTACGAGGGCCGGGTCGCCGTCACCGGCGAAACCGTCACCGGCCCGCATCCCTCGATCGGCATGGTGTTCCAGGAGGAGTCGACGTTCCCGTGGCGCACCGTGACGGAGAATGTCGCCTTCCCGCTCGAAATCGCCGGCATGCCGAAGGCGCAGCGCATCGAGCGCGCACGCCACTTCATCGATCTCGTCGGTCTCACCGGCTTCGACAAGCGCTACCCCGCCGAACTCTCCGGCGGCATGCGCCAGCGCGTCGCGATCGCGCGCACGCTCGCCTCCGAGCCGAAGATCCTGCTGATGGACGAGCCGTTCGGCGCGCTCGACGAACAGACGCGACTCCTGCTCGGCGACAAGGTGCTGCAGATTCAGGACCAGCTGAAGCAGACCTGCCTGCTCATCACGCACAACATCACCGAGGCGGTGCAACTTGCCGATCGCGTGCTGGTGATGACCTACCGGCCCGGGCAAGGTGAAGCGCATGGTGCCGGTCGAGCTGCCGCGCCCGCGCTCGTCCGAAATCGTCTCGAGCGATGCGTTCGGGCGCTACGTCGCGCAAATCTGGGGCGACCTGCGCGAGGAAGCGAGCCGCGGCATGCGTGACGACGAAGCGCACCGCGCAGAGCAGAAGCCGTGAGCGTGCGCGCGCAGCGCAATTTTGTGCCGCTCGCGCTCGGGCTGGGCTCGCTCATCGCGGCCATCCTGGCATTCGAAGTGCTGATCCGCGCCGGGGTGATCAATCGGTTCATCGTGCCGATGCCCTCGCAGATCGCGGGCGCGTTCGAGCGCGTGATCGTCGAGGAGGACATCCCGCACCGCTTCATGGTTACGTCGCGCGAGGCGCTGTGGGCGACCACGCTGCTCGCGGTGTTCGGCATCGGCATCGGCGTGCTGCTCTATCGCGTCAAGCTCCTGCGCGATGCGACCGAAACCTGGGTCGCCGCGATGGCCTCCGCGCCGACCGTGCTGATGTACCCGCTGTTCCTCGTCATCTTCGGCCGCAGCGAACGGACCATCATCATGATGGGGTTCGTCGCGGGCCTGCCCGCCGTGATCCTGAAGACCATCGAGGGATTGGCCGGCACGCGCCGCGTGCTGATCAATGTCGGGCGCAGCTTCAAGCTTTCCGAATTCCAGCTGTTCTGGAAAATCCTGTTCCCGGCCGCGCTGCCGACGATCTTCGTCGGCATGCGGCTCGGCATGATCTTCGCGCTGATCAACATCGTCGGCGTCGAGTTCCTGATCAATTTCGGCGGGCTCGGACAGCTGATCAACGATCTCGCCGAGCGCTACGACCTGCCCGGCACCTATGCGGCGATCTGCTTCGTCATTCTGGTCAGCGTAATTTTCTTCTTCGTCACCGACAGGATCGAGAAATGGCTGAGACCGGCCGATTGACCGCGCCTGCCGCGCCGTTCGCGAACCCGGTCACGCTGGTGCGCATCGCCATCGTGGCGACGATCCTCGTCACATGGGAGGCGGTCGCCGCGTCGGGCCTCTTGTTCCGCGATGTCGTGCCCTCGCTGATCGTGATCGGGCGCGCGCTGGTCGAACTTCTCGCCGACAAGACCTATTACTGGCATCTCGGTGTGACGGCCGGCGAGATCGGCACCGCCTTGCTGATCGGTGGCCTTTCGGGCCTTGCGGTCGGCATCCTGCTCGGCAGCAACAAGCTGCTCAGTCGCGCCTTCGAGGCGTATCTCTATTATCTCGGGCCAACCCCCAAGATCATCTTCTTTCCCGTGATGATCATGTGGTTCGGCGTCGGGCCGGGCTCGAAGGTCGCGATGGGCACGATCTCGTGCTTCTTCCCCGTCGCGCTCAGCGCGGCAGCCGGCATGCGCACGATCGATCAGGTGCTGATCCGCGTCGGGCGCAGCTTCCGTGCCTCGACCTGGCAAATGGTGATGAAAATCTATTTGCCGGCGATGCGGCTTCCGATCCTCAACGGCGTGCGGCTTGGGCTTGGCGTTGCGATCATCGGCACGTTGCTCGCCGAAACCAAGCTCTCCAATCGCGGCATCGGCTTCCTGATCATCAACGCCTATTCGACCTTCAACATGCCGCGCATGTATGCGCTGCTCATCGTACTGTTCGTGCTCTCGATCGGCGTGAACGCGCTGGTCGGAAAGCTCGGCGGCGTGGACCCGATCAGGCAACGATAATCCAGGAGGAACCCCATGAGACGCCTCGCTTTGGCTCTCACGCTTGCGGCCCTTGCCACGCCCGCCTCGGCCGCCGATCAGATCAAGGCCACCATCGGCCAGCGCGGCAACTGGGACACCGCGATGATCCATCTCGGCACCAAGGCCGGCATTTTCGCCAAGCACAATATCGAGGTCGAGCCGACCTACACGTCGGGCAGCGGCGAGACCTTGCAGCCGGTGATCTCGGGCAGCGTCGATCTCGGTTTTGCGGTCGGCACGCTCGGCGCGATGGCGGCCTACGCCAAAGGCGCGCCGGTGCGCATCATCGGCGCACAGGCGACCGGGGCCGCCGACTACTGGTACGCAAAGGCGACCTCGCCGATCAAGACGCTGAAGGACACGACCGACAAGACGACCATCGCGTTCTCGACGCGCGGCTCCTCGACCAACTCGATCGTGCTCGCGTTCATCAAGGAGTTCGACCTCAAGGCCAAGCCTCAGCCGACCGGCAACCCCTCCTCCACGCTGACCGCCGTGATGACCGATCAGGTCGATATCGGCTGGGCCTCGCCGCCGTTCGGCCTGAAGGAGATCGACGCCGGGCAAATTCGGGTGATCGCGAAAGCAACCGACGCGTCGATCGTGAAGGGCCAGACCATCCGCGTGATCGTGGCGAACACCGAGGCGCTGGCGAAGCGCAAGGACGTGATCGCGCGCTTCATGACGGCGTATCGCGAGGCGATCGAGTACATGTATTCGGCCAACCCGCAGGTCATCAAGGACTATGCGGAGTTCGTGAACGTGCCGGAGCCGCTGGCCAAGCGCGTGCGCGACGACTTCTTCCCCAAGTCGCTGGTGTGGCCGGACGAGATCAAGGGCCTCGACACGCTGATGCCCGAGGCCGTTTCGCTGAAGTTCATCCCCGAGCCGCTGACGCCCGCGCAGGTCGGCGAGCTGATCCAGATCCAGGGCAAGAAATGAACGCACCCGTCACGATCACGGCGCCGCTGACGCTTCCGGAGCACCGCGGCTGCTATTACGGCGGCGCGTGGCATGCGCCGAAGTCCGGCCGCGAGGCCGACACCATCAATCCGGGTACCGGCGAGACGCTCGGCAAGGTTGCCGACGCGGGCGCCGCCGATGTGGACGCGGCGGTCGCGGCCGCGAAGGCCGCGTTCAAGGAGTGGCGCAATGTGCCGCCGCTCGAACGCGCCAAGATGCTGCGCCGCATCGCCGAGGTGCTGCGCAAGCACGCGCAGCGAGCTTGCGATGATCGACGCGGCGGACTGCGGCAATCCGGTCGCCGAGATGGTGAGCGACGCAATGGTCGCCGCCGCACAGACCGAATTCTTCGCCGGGCTCGTGACCGAAATGAAGGGCCGTCCGTCCCGATGGGGCCGGACGCGGTGAACTTCTCGGTGCGCGAGCCGCGCGGCGTGATCGGGCGCATCATCCCGTTCAATCACCCGTTCATGTTCTGCGCGGGCAAGTCCGCCGCCCCGCTCGCAGCCGGCAACACCGTGATCGTGAAGCCGCCGGAACAGTCGCCGCTCTCCTCGTTGCGCCTCGCCGAGCTGATCGACGGCATCCTGCCGCCCGGCGTGTTCAACGTGATCCCCGGCGGCAAGGAAGTCGGCGCGGCGCTCGCGAGCCACCCGGCGTCGCGATGGTGGCGCTGATCGGCAGCGTGCCGACCGGCCGCGCCGTGATGCGCGCCGCCTCCGATACCTGAAGCCCGTGATGCTGGAGCTCGGCGGCAAGAATGCGCTGATCGCCTACCCGGACGCCGATCCCGACGAAGTCGCGGGCGCGGTGATCGCGGGAATGAACTTCACCTGGTGCGGGCAGTCCTGCGGCTCGACCAGCCGCGCCTTCATCCATGAGAAGATCTACGATGCGGTGCTCGACGCGCGTGAAGGAGCGCATCAAGCACTTCAAGCCCGGCATCCCGACCGATCCGGAGACCACGATGGGCGCGATCGTGTCGAAGATGCAATATCGACCGCGTGCATGAGCTACATCGAAGCCGCGCAAGCAGGACGGCGCGCGGCTGGTGACCGGCGGTGGGCCGCCGAGCGATCCGGCGCTCGCCAAGGGCTTCTACATCGAGCCGACGGTGTTCGCCGACGTGAACATGACCATGCGCATCGCGCGCGAGGAAATCTTCGGGCCCGTGCTCGGCGTGTTAAAATGGTCGGACGAAGCGAAGATGCTCGAAGAGGTGAACATGGTCGAATACGGCCTCACCTGCTCGATCTGGACCAACGACATCTCCACCGCGCATCGCACCGCCGCGGCGGTCGAAGCCGGTTTCATGTGGATCAACGAGGTCGGCAAGCACTTCCTCGGCGTGCCGTTCGGTGGCGTGAAGCAGTCCGGCATCGGCCGCGAGGAATGCTTCGACGAGATGCTCGCCTTCACGCAGGAGAAGAATATTCACGTGCGGATCAGGCCGGCGAAATAACTCCAGCCCTCATCCTGAGGAGCCCGAGCGTAGCGAGGGCGTCGAAGGATGGCCACAAACACCGCGCTTGCCACCATCCTTCGAGACGCGCCCTTCGGGCACTCCTCAGGATGAGGGCTGAGTTGGTGGTTACAGCTTGTACGCCTCGAACGTCGTCGGGTGAAACAGCTCTTCGATCTTCACGAGCCGCGACGAAAGCCCCTGCTTGTGGTGCTGGGCCAGAAAATACTCGAGCTGCTTGCGGTTCGCCGGAATGCCGTAGGGCCAGTAGTCCGCGCCCATCAGGTCGCGCGCAGCCTTCACCTGCTCTTCCATGAACGGCAGCGTGACCTTGCTGGCCGAGGTTTCTTCGAGCAGCGCAAGGCAGATCGATTTCGCGCGCGTGAACGCCTTCAGCACCGTCGCGGGCAGCCATGGGTGCGCCTCGACCAGTGTGCGCCGCACGCCGATCATGTGCATGATCGGAAAGAAGCCGGTCTTCCCGAAATAGTCTTTCGCAGCCGACATCGGATCAGGCCACAGCCATCCGACGTTGGGAGCGCCGCGCTCAAAACATGAAGGCGTGCGCGGCCCGATGAAGGCGTCGATCTCGCCCGCTTCGAGCATCGCGTTGAGCGTCGCGCCTTCCGGCGCCGGATCGAGCCTGATCTCGGGCGGCAGCTTCACGGCGATCTTCTCGACGCGGCCCGCCTGCTCCAGGCCGCCCCTGATCCAGTGAATGTCAGACGGCTTCACGCCGTACTCGTCTTCCAGCATCGCGCGCGCCCAGACGTTCGCGGTGAGCTGATATTCGGCGACGCCGACCTTGCGGTCCTTCAGGTCCTGCGGCTTCTTCACGCGATCGGTGCGCACGTAGATCGAGGTGTGGCGGAAGGCACGCGACACGAAGGCCGGCACGCCCACATAGGCGAAGTCACCCTGCGCGGTCTTGACCGTGGAACTCGACAGCGACAGCTCGCAGATGTCGAACTCGGCATGGCGGAAGGCGCGGAAGAAGATTTCCTCCGGATCGAGCGCCATGAACACCGGATCGACGCCGTCGATCTGCACCGACCCGTCGGTGAGCGGGCGGGTGCGGTCATAGTCGCGCACCGCGATGGAAAGATTCAGTCTGGACATGCTACCCGCCGTCATACCCCGCGAAGGCGGGGCATCCAGTAATCACCGGATAACGGCCGAAACGTCAATCCTGCAGAAGACAGATCTGCGTCTACGGGTCGCCGCATTCGCGGGCGATGACGCCTGCGCGCAGTCCATCAACCGAACACGTCCGCCACGATGCTGGCGTACCAGTCTTCCAACTCCTTGTAGTTCTGCTTGCGCAGGTCGGCCGGCTCGTCCTTCTGGCTGACGAAGGTGGTCACCGCCTTGATCTTGCCCTCGCCCGGCTCGTAGGTGCCGCCGACCTTCACGTTGTCGTCGGTCTCGATCAGGCTCCAGCAGGTGTTGGTGTAGCGCGCCGGGAAGATGCGCGATCCGGTCAGCTCGCCGCGGATCACCATGGCGGCGACCTTGGCCTGGCTGTTGGCGGAGAACGCCGATTTCGGCATGTCGCCCGGGATGCAGGCATCGCCGATGACGAACACGTTCGGGTCCATCTTCGACTTCATCGTCTCGGGATCGATCGGGCAGAAGCCGGACTGGTCGGCGAGGCCCGCATCGCGCGCGATCTTGCCGGCCATCTGCGCCGGGATGACGTTCGCGAGCGCGGCCTTGTAGGTCGCAAGGTCCGTCTTCACTTCGCCGGTCGAGGCATCAACGCCCTTGATGCCGCCGTAAATCTTCGGGTCCTGCCACTCGATCATGCCCGGGTAGTGCTTCTCCCAGCCTTCGAGGAACAGCGCCTGCTTGGAGAATGTCGGCTTCGGATCGAGGATGATGATCCGGGACTTGGTGTGCCCCTTCTTCTTGAGCACGTGCGCGAACATCGAGGCGCGTTCGTATGGCCCGGGCGGGCAGCGATACGGATTGGGCGGCGCGACCATGACGATCGTGTCGCCGTCGTTGAGCGCATTGAGCTTGCGGACCAGCAATTCGATCTGGTTGGTGGGCTTCCAGGCGTGCGGCATCACTTCGGCCGCTTCCTCCGAATAGCCGGGAACGGAATCGAATTTGATATCGATGCCGGGAGCGACGACCAGACGATCGTAGGAGAAGCTCTCCCCGCGATGGAGCGACACCGTGCGCTTCTCGCGGTCGATCGAGGCAGCGGCCTCGTGGAAGACGCGCACGCCAGCGCGCCGCGCGCCATCGTAGATGTGCGTGATGGAATTGAGATCGCGATAGCCGCCCACGTGGAGGTTGGAGAAGAAGCAGGTCGTGAAGCTCGAGTGCGGCTCGATCAGCGTGACGTCAACCTTGCCTTCCGCATCCTTCTGCACATAGCGCGCGACCGTGCCGCCGGCCGGGCCACCGCCGACCACGACCAGCTTCGGCTTGGCCTGCCCGATCACCGCCGGCGCGAACAGTGGCGACGCGAGCGCCCCGAGCGATGCGCCCGTGAGCATCGTGAAATTGCGGCGAGTCATTCTGGTCATGTCGTGCCCCTTCAAGGTCTTGTTGTCCTGGCGAAATAGGCGGCGAGCGCTTCGATATCGTCGTCCTTGAGCCGCTCGGCGATGTTCTGCATCACGGCATTGTCGAGCCGCTTCTCGCGATAGGCCCTGATCACTTCGGCGAAGGTCTTCTCTGTCATACCGAAGATATTCGGGATCGTGCTGGTGGCCGTCGCGCTACGATGACAGGTCAGGCATTCCTGCGCGAGATAGCGGCCGAGCTCGATATCCGGCGCGGCGCCTGCGGCGCCTGAAACCCCGAACACAGCGATCATTGCGATCACGCTACGCATGGCATTGTCGCAACGCTTGTGCCTCGCAAGCCGCAGCCTCGTCTACCGGTATCGTGGCGCGGGTTTCTGCCGTGGCCCGCGCCCGGATAAAATTTGTATTTCCAGATCGGGCGCCGCAGAACGTTTCTGCTGCTGCGACCGAACGCCTCAGTCGCGCGGCCGCTTGTCGTCGGGCGTCACGTCGATGACCCGCGCGCGGCCTGTGATCTTCACGTCGGCCTTGCAATCCGACATGCAGGGTTTGGGATTCCAGAACGCCTTCTCTGCCGTTTCGCGATCGTCGTCGTAGAAGCCGGCGGCATTCGGCATCTTCACCTGCGCGAACGTCTCCTTCGACAGCACGAATTTATCGTCCACGATGTCGTTGAGGAACAGCGTATAGGCGACGACTGCGTAGAGTTCGTCGCTGGTCAGCGACTGCGCGTCGCCAAACGGCATCGCGCGGCGGATGTAGTCGATGACGGTCGAGAGGTTGGCGAAATACGAGCCGACCGTCTTCACCGGATCGTCGGACTTGAGCGAGCCTTGCCCACCCGCGACCTGCGGCCAGCGCCCCGCGCTTTCGCCGAACTCGCCGTGACACGCAGCGCATTTGGTCATGTAGACCTCTTCGCCGTCTTTCACCGAGCCCTTGCCGGGCGGAAGCCCCTGCCCGTCCGGCCGCACGTCGATGTCCCAGCCGGCGATCTCCTGCGGTGTTGCGGTCTGCCCGATGCCGAGCTTGCGTTCGGCGGCGTCCGCCGTGGACGCGGCAACGACGCAGAGCAGCGCGGCTACGAGGTTACGAGACTTCGACATTCTCGACCTCGCCATCGCCCTTCACGAGCCACGTCTGGATGCCGTTGTTGTGATAGATCGAGTTGACGCCGCGCACCTTGCGCAGTTCGGCCTTGGTCGGCTGCACGTAGCCAGTCTCGTCGATCGCGCGCGATTGCAGGAGCATCTCCTGCCCGGTCCACTCGGTCTCGGCGTAGAAACGCACGCAAGCCTTGTCGAGCACGAGTCCGTCGATCTTCGCGGCGCGCCAGTTCTTGCCGCCGTCGAGCGAGACATCGACGCGCGCGACCTTGCCGCGTCCCGACCAAGCGAGGCCGGAGATCACCGTGAAGCCGTTCTGGCGCAGTGGCGCCTGCGGCGACGGTGACGTGATGACGGACTTCGCGTCCATCACGAACGTGAACTGGCGCGCTTTGCCGTTCTCCAACAAGTCGGTGTATTTCGAGGTCTCTTCGCGGGCGAACCACGGCGCGTCGCCGACCTTCAGCCGGCGCAGCCATTTGACCCAGACGTTGCCTTCCCAGCCGGGCACAACGAGCCGCGCCGGATAGCCCTGCTCGCGGCGCAGCATCTCGCCGTTCATGCGGTAGGCGACGAGGCAATCGTCGAGCGCCTTGGCGAGCGGGATCGAGCGGTTCATCGCGGCGGAATCCGCGCCTTCGGCGAGCAGCCATTTCGCGTTCGGCCGAACGCCCGCCTCGTCCAGCAGCACACGCAACGGCACGCCGGTGTATTCCACGCAATGCACCATGCCGTGGGTGTACTGGCAGCCGTTGAGCTGCGCGCCGCGCCACTCCATGCCGGAGTTCGCCGCGCATTCGAGAAAATGGATGCGGTTCACGCGCGGGAGCCGCTTCAAGTCCGCGAGCGTGAAGGTCAGCGGCTTCTCGACCAGGCCGTGGATCATCAGTCGGTAGTCCTGCGGGTCGATCTCCGCGATGCCGCCGTGATGACGTTCGAAGCACAGGCCGTTCGGCGTGATGATGCCGTCGAGCTCGTGCAGCGGCGTGAAGCTGACCGAGGACTCGCGGCTTGCGGTGAGCCACTGCACGTCACGGCGGACGACGTGCGCCTCGTGTTTCGACGGCTTGCCGTACGGCCGCACGGCGACACCATCGCCGAGCGTACGCGTCCATTCGGGCACGTTGGGGGGAAGGTTTTTTGGATTGCCGGCAAGCGCCGGCGTGCCGGTCAGCGCGGCGCCCGCGCCGGCTGCTGCGGTAAGAAAACCGCGGCGTGAGGTTTTCGGCTTGTCCGGATCGCCCATGCCGCCTTCCTAGCATGAGGCGGCACGATCCTTCTACAAAGCGGCAATCGGAAGAAACAATTTCCCAAGATATTGATGCAATGCGGAATATGCGCCGCTCAGCCGCCACCCATGATGATCCGCACCGGTGTCCCGGGCGGGACCGTCACGGTCTTCTTTCGCGCGACGTATTTCTCCACCAGTTCCCACGCCGGCGGGCCTTCGGTGGCTTCGTTCACGCTGGCCCAGCCGGCCACTGTGTACTCTCGGTTCGCCTCGATCGGCGTGCCGGACTTGAGATGCGTCATGCCCGAGATGCGCGTGCCGGCGGGCTTTGCGGGATCGATGGTGTAGCCCAGCCCCCCGCAGCGGACCATGTCGCCGCCCTGCTGATAGTAGGGATCGGGGTTGAACGCGTTGTCGGCGACGTCCTCGAGGATTTCCTTCAGCCGCGCGCCGGTCATGCCCATGCGGTAGACGTTCGGGTAGGTGATCGCCGTCGCATTGTGGATGTCCTCCACGGTGATCGGCGCGTCCGGCAGCATCGTCGTGCCCCAGCGAAATCCGGGCGAAAGCGCGATCTCGGCGTCGCGTTCCTCAAGCAGCGCCGCGCAGATCATGTCGTCGAGGCTGCCGTTGAAGGTGCCGCGGCGATAGAGCAGCGAGTCCGTGCGCCCGACTTCGCGTGACAACTCCGCGGCGAACGGCGCGCGCGCCTTATCGATCGCGGCCTTCATCTCAGCGTCAGGCGCGACCACGTCGGCGAACAGCGGGATCAGCCGGTAGCGGAAATCCTTCATCGTCCCGCCCTGCACGTCGAGATCGAGGCGCGAGAGGAACTTGCCGTTGCTGCCCGACGCGATCAGCAGCGTCTTGCCGACCTGCGTGACCGCGGGAAGCGCATCGTGCGTGTGCGCGGTGAGGATCACATCGATGCCGTTCACGCGGGTCGCCAGCTTGCGGTCGCAGTCGAAGCCGTTGTGCGACAGCAGCACGACAAGCTGCGCGCCCTCGCGCCGCGCCTTCTCGACGTTGGCGCGCACGTCGTCCTCGCGAATGCCGAACGTCCATTTCGGAAACATCCAGCGCGGGTTCGCGATCGGCGTATAGGCGAAGGCCTCGCCCAGCACCGCGACCTTCACGCCGCCCGCCTCGAACATCTTGTAGGCGTCGAACACCGGCTCTTCCCATTCGGTGTCGCGCACATTGAGCGCGAGGAACGGATAGCCGAGGCTTTCGGCAAGCTGCTTGAAGCGCTCCTCGCCGTAGGTGAATTCCCAATGGCCGGTCATCGCGTCGGGCTTCAGGAGCTTCACGCAATCGACGACGTCCTGCGCCTTGGTGCGGTTCGCCGTGAGCGAGCCCTGCCAGGTGTCGCCGCCATCGAGCAACAGCACGCGGTTGCCGCGCTCGGCCCGCACCGCCTTCACGGCGGTCGCGAGACGGTCGAGCCCGCCGACGCGGCCGTAGCTCTTGCGCCAGCGCGGAGAAATCCTCCGCCGTCAGCGCATAGGCGGCGGGCGTGCCCGGCGCGACGTTGAAGCGCTGCAGGAATTCGCGCGCCGGTGATGTGGGGAACAAGTCCCTTCGCCTCGCCCGCGCCGAGATTGACCGAGGGCTCGCGGAAATAGATCGGGAGAAGCTGCGCGTGCAGATCGGCAAAATGCAGGATCGTAACGTTGCCGGTCGCATCGAACCGGAACAGATCGTCCTGCGTGACGCGCTGTTGCGCGAACGCGCGCGACCAGTCGTTCGGCAGGATAGCCGCCGTGGCAGCCGCGACCTGAAGGAATTCGCGGCGCGAGAACATCAATGCATGATCCCGAAAAGTGGAAACCGGTTTTCGGAAAAGATCATGCACCAACTAATCAAGTGACCTTGATCGTCTCTTCGCCGACGATGGTCGAGCCGTCGTCGTCGGTCCAGGTCAGCACCACCGGACCGAACTCGGTCGCCTTGAACTTGAACTGGATGTAGGGGTTTGCCGAGATCGCCGGCTCGAACTCCGCAGCAAACACCTGCTTGCCGGCGACCGTGCAGGTGAACTTGTTGAGGATCTTGCGCGGGATCGTGTTGCCCTGCGCGTCCTTGCGCTGGCCCGTCTCCATGATGTGCGAGACGAGCGCCTTCACCTCGACGATGTCGCCCTGCTTGGCTTCCTTCTTGTCGAGCTTGATGCGCGGCTTGGGAGCGGTGGCCATGACTGTGTCCTCGAAATTCGATTTTCCGATCAGCCGCCGCAGCCGCCGATCGTGACCTTCACCTGCTTGCTGACGGTGAAGAACGAGCCGTCGTTCATCTTCGCGATCGCGGTGATGTTCTGCGTCGTGGCAAGGCGGACGCGCGTGTTGGCTTCGGCGACGCCGCTCGCGGGCGTGAAGTGGAACGTCGCCATGCCGGCGCGCGGGTTGCCGTCGCCGATCACCAGCACCTCGGTCACATGCGACTGCGCGGTCATCGGGCTGTCGACCGATACCGTCATCGGCACCGTGTTGCCGTTCTCGGCGATCTCCGGCAGGTCGAGCTTCACCTTGCCCTCGACCGGCTGCTTGCCGCCCGTGAACTTGGCGATCATCTCCGCCAAATCGTTCGCCGCCTGCGCGGGCGTAGCCGACAGACCCAGTGCGGCAGTGGCGAACACGCCAGCGCCCGCCCCCAGCACCTGCCGACGATTCAAACTGCGCATGAGAGAAGCCCCTTCAGTCCCGAATTTCCCGCGTGCGGCGCAAGAAAGAAGAATATTCCGCGCCGCAGCATTCCGGAAGAGATTCATTCCGTGGACATGGTGCCACGGCCCACCAGATAGGCATAATCTTTCGTTTGTGTAGACGGTGCCGCCCGACAATGCAACAAACTCGCGGACGCGCGGTAAACGATCGGGAGAAGCAAGTCGGTGCTCAAGACAATCCTGCTGGCGACACTCGCCGTGTTCGCCATCGCGTCGCCTGCCCCTGCGCAGGACGCCGAGACCGAAAAGGCGATTGAGAAATACCGGCAGATGCTGCGCGAGGACCCGTGGAGCAATCCCGGTTACCTCGATGCGGATCGCGGCGAGGCGCTGTGGACGACCGCCGCCGGTCCGAAGAAAGCGACCCTCGAGCAATGCGATCTCGGCAAGGGGCCGGGCAAGGTCGAGGGCGCGTTCGCCGAACTGCCGCGCTATTTCGCCGACGCCGATCGCGTGATGGATGCCGAGACGCGCCTGCTGTGGTGCATGGAACAACTGCAGGGCATCAGCGCCGCCGATTACGTCAAGCGCCCGCATCCGGGCGGCGGGGCGCCGGTCAAGGACCTCGGCGCGATCGCGACCTGGGTCGCGAGCAAATCCGCCGGGCAGAAATTTGCCGCACCGCTTACGCACGCGAAGGAACGCGAGATCGCGGCGCTCGGCGAAACGTTGTTCAACCGCCGCTCCGGCCCGTTCGATTTTGCCTGCGCGACCTGCCACGCGAATTCGGGATTGCGCATCCGGCTGCAGGGGCTGCCTTTCCTCGCCGAGAAGAAGGAAGCCGCGAAGGTGGTCGGCGAGTGGCCGGCCTATCGGGTTTCATCAACACATGTGATGACGATGCAGCACCGCCTCTATGACTGCTACTGGCAGATGCGGATGCCGGAATTGCAGATGGCATCGGAGGCCAGCGTCGCACTGATCGCGTTCCTCACGAAACAGGCCGAGGGTGGCGAGATCACCGCTCCCGGCCTGAAGCGCTGAGGAGAACGCCCATGCGCCTCATCATCGCCTTCGCCGCCCTCGCCTTCAGCACCGCTTGCGCCGTCGCGCAGCAGCCCAATCCCGCAACCGCCGACGCGGCCATCAAGGCCGCGTTCCCGACCGCACCGGCGGACTGGGCCTCGCGCCTCACGCCGGATGACACGATGGCGTTGTGCTCGATGCACCGGAACAGCCCGCCGAAATCCGTCGCGGACGAGATCCAGAAACGCGAATTGGCGTCGATCGTCTATCCGCCCGACAACAACTTCATGGGCGACTGGCAAAAGGGCGAGCGGCTCGCGCAATCCGGCTACGGCCTGCGCTTCTCCGACTATCCGGCGCGGCAGGCGAACGGCGGCAACTGCTACGCCTGCCATCAGCTCACCAAGAAGGAAGTGAGCTACGGCACGCTCGGGCCGAGCCTTTCCGAATACGGCAAGCTGCGCGACTTCAAGCCGGAGGCCGTGAAGGCGGCCTACGAGAAAATCTACAACTCACACGCCGCGTTCCCCTGCTCGACCATGCCGCGCTTCGGCGCGAACAAGGTGCTGACCATCGAGCAGATCAAAGACGCGGTGGCGCTGCTGATGAGCCGGGAAAGCCCGGTCAACACCGGACAATGATCGGAGACCAGCCATGTCGACCACGCGACGCGGAATGATCGGTGCGCTTGCCGCCTCGGGCGCGAGCCTTGCCACGACGGCGGCGCTCGCTGCGCCTACGCTGCTCGACCTCAACGCGGTGAAGAAGGAGGCCGACGTCGCGTGCCTCTACCACTGCGACTTCGGCGATCCGCAGCGTTTCTCGCAGATGCTGCAGAACATGCTGAACCACTACTCGGCCTACGAGTTCGACTCCTTCAAGCTCAAGCTGGTGCTGGTCGCGCACGCGGCGGGGATCAAGTTCTTCCTCAACGATCTCTCCGGCACGCCGTGGGAGAAGGAAACGATCAATCCGGAAATCTACCAGCGTTTCGTCGGGCTGACGAAGTACGGCGTCGAGGCCTATCTCTGCCAGATCACCTACAAGCGGCTGAACATCGATCCGGCCAAGACCCGCTCGGACGCGTTCCTGAAATTCGTGCCATCCGGCGTCGCGACGGTCGCCGAACTGCAGGGCAAGGGCTTTGCGTATCTGAAGATCGGGTAGGCGTCAGGAGCGCGCCGCTTTCAGATAATCGCGGAAGCTCTTCGTCTCGTAGCCCTTCTCGCGCACGAAGCGGAACAGCGCGAGAAAATCGTCCGGCCGCAGATAGCCCGGCGCACGC
The DNA here is from genome assembly GCA_963828625.1 of uncultured Alphaproteobacteria bacterium. Lineage (GTDB taxonomy): Bacteria > Pseudomonadota > Alphaproteobacteria > Rhizobiales > Xanthobacteraceae > PALSA-894. The sequence goes on from CAWHEX010000003.1 coordinate 468,701, forward strand.
GCGACCTCGCGCTTCTCCGGCGCCACGGCGGCAAGGCCGGCCGCGACCTCGGGAAAGAACTGCACGGTCGGGGTGAAGCGCACGCCGTATTTCGCCGCGAGCGCCTTCTCGGAAATCTCCGCGCCGTCGAAATCCTTCACCTTGCGCGCGCCGACGATGTTGAGCTGGAGGATCTCGAAGTTCGCCTTCACGAAGGCCTCGATGTCGGGCCGCGCGAAATTGACCAGATGCGTCTCGCGGCAATAGGGGCAGCCGCGCAATTCCCAGATAATCGCGAAGCGCTTGCCGGCGCTTGTCGCGCCCTGAAGATCGTCGCCCAGTTCGAGGAAGCTTTCGAGAAACCACGGCTGACGATAGATGCCGTCGTCGGTCATCACGGCCTGCGCGCGCGCGGGTGCGGCCAGCCCGAGTGTGGCCAGACCCGTGAGCAATTCCCGTCGCGTCAGCATTTCATTGTCCGTTAACGGCAAAGCGTATCGTGCCAATCCAGACCGGCATGGTCCGGCGCATTCCGTTATGATGCGCAATATGTGGCTCGCACCCTCCCGCCTCAAGCATCATTTGCGCATGGCCGCCTGCGCGTGCCTCGCAGCACTGGCCTTCTGCATGCCAGCGAAGGCTGATGATCTTGAGGATTTCCACCGCGCGGTCGAAGCCGCGATGAGCCATCACCGCGTCGCGCTCGGCTATCTGCGCACCGGCAACATCGAGCTTGCGGGACTTGAGCTTGAGGGTATGCGCGAAACCTGGGGCAAGGTCAGCACGCTGCCCCGCCCGGCGGCGTTTCGCGACCCGCAGCGCTACACGGGCACGATGCTGGAAATCGCGGCCGGGCTTATTGGCACCACGCTGGTCCTGAACATGGGCAGCCCGGAGGTGGCGCGCGAATCGCTCGAGAAGATCCGCAAGCTGCTCTCCGGCCTGCGCCGCGACAACGGCGCCACGGTGCTGGCCGACTGCATCCTCGATGCGAACACCGCGATGGAGCAGCTTTTCGCCCTCGATGAAAAGACCACGGACTGGAACGCCACGCTGGCGCAGGATGCCGCCAGCAAGGCGACCGCGTACGGCGACACATTGCGCCGCTGCGACGGCATGGCGCCGCCCGGCATTCGCCGCCATGCCGATTTTCGCCGACTGATCGATGGCGCCGCCGCAAGCCTTGCGCAGATACCCCGGCCATCGAAGCGCGCGACCGCGACCTGCTCAACCGGCTGATCCGCGAGTTGCGCTCGTTCGATAACCTGCTGGCGTTCCGCTACGGCTGAGATTATCTCCACATCATGCGCCTCGCGCTTTTCCTCGTTCTCCTCCTCGCGCCGCTCCATGCGCGCGCCGCCGAACTCGTGATGTTCGAGCAGAAAGCCTGCGTGTGGTGCCAGCGGTTCGACCGCGAGATCGCGCCCGCCTACGAGAAGACGGCTGAAGGCAAGCGCGCGCCGCTGCGGCGGGTGGACTTCGCCAAGCCGTTGCCTGCGGACCTGAGTTTCGTGCAGCGCGAGCGCTTCACGCCGGTGTTCGTACTGGTGGATCAGGGCCGCGAGGTCGGGCGCATCCGCGGCTATCCGGGCGACACGTTCTTCTGGGGCCTGCTCGCCGGCCTCATCGAGCGGATGGATCGTGGCGAGTCTTCGCCGCCGCCGGCAAACGCGCCTCCGCCGCGCGGTGCCACGTTCGGCGAGTGATCTCCGTTTTGTGAATGGCAGCACCGCGCGCAACGCGTTGCGCGCGCACGCGGCGCCGATCCATGATGGCGTCCAAGCGGCTCAAATCCGCAACAGGGAGGCCACCCATGATCCGCGCCCGCAGCGCATCGATCGCTCTCGCCGTTACTCTCGCCTTTGCATCGCCCGCGTTTGCCCAGAAGGGCGAGAAGTGGGCGACAAGCTGGGCCGCGTCCGTGCAGGGTCCCTACCCGGTCGGCAATCCGTCGGCGCAGCCGGTGCAGAAATTCGCCTTCCCGTCGCCCGAGGCCGGCGCGCGCGACCAGACGTTCCGGCTGATCGTGCTGCCCGATATCTGGGGCAAGCAGGCGCGCCTGCGCTTCTCCAATGCGTTCGGAACGAAGCCCGTTACCATCGACGGCGCGTTCGCAGGCTTGCAGCACACCAGCGCCACGCTGGTCGCGGGCTCGAACCGGCCGGTTACGTTCGGTGGCAAGCCAAGCGTCACGATCGAGCCCGGCAAGGACGTGTGGAGCGACGCCGTCACGCTGCCGTTCGTGCGTGACGCGAAGGCGATGGCTGGACGCAAGCTCGCGGTCAGCTTCCATGTCGCGGGCGAAACCGGCCCGATGACCTGGCACGCGAAGGCGCTGCAAACGTCCTACGTCAGCGCTCCGGGCGCCGGATCGAAGGGACAGGCGGAGGACGAATCCGCATTCCTGTACTCGACGGCCTCATGGTTCTTCCTCGACGCCGTCGACATGATGGCGCCGGCCGACACCAAGGTGATCGTCGCGTTCGGCGACTCGATCACCGACGGCACTGCCTCGACCATGAACGGCGACGACCGCTGGCCGAACGTGCTGGCGCGCCGCCTCGCCGCCGCCGGCCACCGCGCCGCCGTCGTCAATGCGGGCATCGGTGGCAATCAGGTCGTCGGGCCGCCGGAATATTCGCCGCAGAAGCCGTTCGCCGGCGGGCCGTCGTCGATGTCGCGTATCGATCGTGACCTGCTGACGCTGTCGGGCGTGACCGCGATGATCTGGCTCGAAGGCATCAACGACTTCAGCAAGAACGGCAACGCGACCGCCGAAGCCGTGCAGGCGCGCATGAAGGAGGTCGTCGCGAAGGTGCGCGCGAAGATCCCGGGCATCCGCATTTTCGGCGCGACTGCAGTGACGGCGCTGAACGCCACCAATGCGGCGCACGGCTCGCCCGAGCAGAACGAGAAGCGCAAGGCGCTCAACGAATTCGTCCGCACGTCGGGCACGTTCGACGGCGTGATCGACTTCGACAAGGCGACGTTCGATGCCGCGACCGGCGAGCTCAAGGCCGAGATGGTGCCCGAAAGCACGACCGGCGGGCCGGGCGACAAGCTGCACCCGAACCGCGCCGGTTATCTGGCCATGGCGAACGCCATCGACCTGAACATGCTCGTCGGCAAGACCAAGGAAGTCCGCGCGAGCGCGCAGAAGAAATAGCTAGGACCCCGGCTCGGTCGTCGCCACGTCCATCACGCGGAACTGCACGCGCTCCTCGCCATTCCAGCGGTCGATGGAGAGCGTGCCGGCCGCGTGAACGTTGCGGCCGCGGTTCGCGAGCAGCGCCTGCCCGATCGGCTTGCCGGCCGCGCGGAACGCAATCGTGTTGATCATGGTGCCATCACCCGCGCGCAGCCGCGCGCGCACATGCGCCTGCCCGACCTCTTCGGCATAGGCGACGGTGTGCGACGGCAGCGCGAAAACCGGCTCCACATGCCCGGCGCCGAACGGTCCGGCGCGCGCGATCTCGGCGCACGCCGCGACGTTTGCGCCGGTGGCTGTGATCGCCCCGTCGATCAGCAGCGATTCATCGCGGCGCGCGGCTTCGACCGGCTCCGCCAGCGTCTCTTCAAGATACGCGCGGAACGCCGCGAGCTTGTCCGGCGCGATCGTCACGCCCGCCGCCATCGCGTGGCCGCCGCCCTTGACGAGCAGGCCCGCCGTCACGGCGTGGCGCACCGCCGCGCCGATATCGACGCCGGTGATCGAGCGGCCCGAGCCGGTGCCGATGCCGCCCGGCTCCAGCGCGATCGCGAACGCGGGCCGGCCGTAACGTTCCTTCAGCCGCGCCGCGACCAGACCGACGACGCCGGGATGCCAGCCCTGCCCGGCCGTGACGACCACCGCGCCCTTTTCCTCGATGCCGAGCGCCGCCATCGCCTCGGCCTCGGCCTGCGCCAGGGTCGCCTGCTCGATGGTCTGGCGCTCGCGGTTGAGCCGGTCGAGTTCGGCCGCCATCGCGCCGGCTTCCGTCGCGTCCTGCTCGAGCAGCAGTCGCACGCCGAGATCGGCGCGACCGATGCGCCCGCCCGCGTTGATGCGCGGGCCAAGCAGGAAGCCGAGATGCCAGCATTCCGGCGGCCCGGTCAGGCGCGAAGCATCCATCAGCGCGGTCAGCCCGACGCTCTCGCGGCGGCGCATCGCGAGCAGCCCCTTCTGGACGAACGCGCGATTGAGTCCCTTGAGCGGCACCACGTCCGCCACCGTGCCGAGCGCCACCAGATCAAGCAGGTCGAGCAAATCCGGCTCGGGCCGCGCCTCGGTCCAGAAGCCGCGCTTGCGCAGTTCGCGATTGACCGCGACCACGGTCATGAACACGAGCCCGCAGGCCGCGAGATGGTTGAGTCCCGAGAGATCGTCGAGCCGGTTCGGATTGACCAGCGCGTCGGCCGGCGGCAGCACCTCGTCGGCCTGATGATGATCGATGACGACCACATCGAGGCCAAACTCCTTGGCCTTGGTCAGCGGCTCCACGCTGATCGTGCCGCAATCGACCGTGACGAGCAGCCGCGCGCCCTTTTCGGCAAGTGCGCGCACGGCCTCGGTGTTGGGGCCGTAGCCTTCGAACAGCCGGTCCGGAATGTGGATCAGCGGCTCGCCGCCGGCATGGCGCAGGAACTTTGCCAGCACCGCCGCGGAGGTCGCGCCGTCCACGTCGTAGTCGCCGAAGATTGCGACCCTCTCGCGGCGCTCGACCGCGTCGGCGATGCGTGACGCGGCCTTCGGCATGTCGGTCAACCGGTCCGGGTCCGGCATCAGACGCCGCACGGTCGGGTCGAGAAACTCCGTCACCGCGTCGGGCTCGACACCGCGCCCGGCGAGCACGCGCGCGAGCAGTTCGGACACGCCCTCGTGGCGCTGCGTGATCGACGTGGCGCGCGCTTCGCCGCGCGCGTCGAGCCGCGCGCGCCAGATGCGCCCGTTCACCGAGCGCTCGACGCCGAGGAACGCAGGCGGCGTTCCACTGAGGGCGTGCAAAGGCATTGTCATGCGGGTCGATCAGTCTTCGTCGAATCCGGCCGGGATATTGATCCAAAAACCCCTGGCGCCGGTGGAAAATATCATCTGCGATAAACCATCGCGAAAGCAGCCGATTTCTTTCTGCGCCCGCGGCGTTGCTGTCCGCGCCACGCACAAATACGTCTGAAATCACGATTTGCCAGATGCGGGCCGAAACTCATGCGCCAAAGCCTTACGCCTCAGGATCGCTCGCCCAAGGTCTACGTCATTCACGAGAATGACGAGTGGGTCGTGCCGCTGCGGAAGAATTTCGCCGCGCGCGGCATTCCGTTTGCCGAATGGCATCTCGATCAGGGCATTCTCGACCTGCGCACGCCGCCGCCGCCCGGCGTCTTCTACAATCGCATGAGCGCGTCGTCGCACACCCGCGATCATCGCTATGCGCCCGAACTGACCGGCGCGGTGCTGGCCTGGCTCAAGGGCCACGGCGCCGTCGTGGTCAACGGCGAGCGCGCGCTGCAGCTCGAACTCTCCAAGGTCGCGCAATACGAAGCGCTCGCCAAATTCGGCATCGAAACGCCGCAGACCTTGGCGGTCGTCGGCAAGGACAACATCGCGGACGCGGCGCGGCGTCTCGGCTATCCGGTGATCCTCAAGCACAATCGTGCCGGCAAGGGTCTCGGTGTCCGCCTGCTCCTCTCGGCCGCCGCGCTCGAAGAGCACCTCGCAAGCGGCGATTTCGAGAATTCCGTGGACGGCATCACGCTGGTCCAGCGCTACATCAAGGCGCCCGACGCCGTTCATCACGCGCGTCGAGTTCGTCGGCGGAAAATTCCTCTACGCCGTGCGGGTCGACACCTCGCAGGGGTTCGAGCTTTGCCCGGCCGACGCCTGCCAGATCGAGCCCCCGGCGCTCGCCGAGGTCTGTCCCGCCGTCGCACCGAGCGACAAATTCCAGATCGTGCAGGGCTTCGGCCATCCACTGATCGCGAAATGGCAGGCGTTCCTTGCGGCGAACGACATCGCGATCGCGGGCGTCGAGTTCATCACGGACGAGAGCGGCCGGGCGTTCACCTACGACGTCAACACCAACACCAATTACAATCCCGACGCCGAGGCGAAGGACGGACGTGCTGGAACGTCAAGGAGCGGCATGGGCGCGATCGCGAGCCATCTCGGCAGCCTGCTGGCGCGGGAAACCGGTGTGAATGCGCGCACGAATGCCGAAGCCGTGCCGGCCTGAGCTTTCACTCCGTCCCACGAATGCCGGACTTGAGCGGCTTCAGGTCCATCAGCTTTTCGCACTCCGCCACCGCGTGGACGTAAGCGGCCTTGTCGTAGTCCGGCTTCGCGCTCGCGATGTGCTTCTCCAGCACCTCGACCAGCATCTGCGCGGCGACCGCGCACAGCTTGCGGATCGGCTTCGTCTCGTTACGGCAGCGCGCCAGATCTTCCTCGCGCCTCAGGGCCACCGGCTCGGCGATGATCGCGGTCGTCTTGCGCGCCTCTGTGGCGAGAACATCGAACGGACGCGTATCGAGGCCCTTCAGCCGGTCCGAGGCTTCATGCTCGATGCGCTGCAGCGCCGCGGCGTGAGCGCCGATTGCGCGCCGTGCTTCCTTGCCGAAGCTCTTGCAGCTTTGTGCGCTCGCGTGATGAGACAGAAAAACAAAGCAAATGGCTGATAGAACGAGATATTTCTTCGCCCGCCCGCGTGCCATCAATCGAGGTGGAATTTGTCGAGCTGGCGGTGCTCAGCCTTGATCCAGCGCACCGTGCCGGTGACCGAACGCATCACGACCGTCTCGGTCTCGATCACTTCCTTGCGGAATTTCACGCCCCTGAGCATCGAGCCGGTCGTGACGCCGGTCGCGGCGAACAGGCAGTCGCCTTTCACCATGTCCTCGATCTCGTATTTCTTGCGCGGGTCCTTGATGCCCATCTTGAGCGAGCGCTCGCGCTTCTCTTCGGTATCGAGCACCAGGCGGCATTGCATCTGCCCGCCGATGCAGCGCAGCGCCGACGCCGCCAGCACGCCTTCGGGCGCGCCGCCGATGCCCATGTAAATGTCGATGCCGGTCTCGTCCGGATCGGTGGTGTGAATGACGCCCGCGACGTCGCCGTCGGTGATCAGCGCGACCGACGCGCCGGTCTTGCGCACGGCCGCGATCAGGTCCGCGTGCCGCGGCCGGTCCATGATCAGCGCCGTGATGTCGGCCGGCTGGACGCCTTTTGCCTTGGCGAGATTGCGGATGTTCTGCTCGGCCGGCGCGTCGAGATCGACCACGCCCTTGGAATAGCCCGGCCCGATCGCGATCTTCTCCATGTAGACGTCCGGCGCGTTGAGCAGCGTGCCGCCTTCCGCCATCGCCATGGTGGCGATCGCGCCCGGCATGTTCTTCGCGCACAGCGTCGTGCCTTCGAGCGGATCGACCGCGATATCGACCTTCGGTCCGGTCTTGCGCCCAACCTCTTCGCCGATGAACAGCATCGGGGCTTCGTCGCGCTCGCCCTCGCCGATCACCACGGTGCCGTGGATCGGCAGCTTGTTGAGCTCGCGCCGCATCGCGTCGACCGCCGCCTGGTCCGCCGCCTTCTCGTTGCCCCGCCCGCGCAGGCGCGCCGCGGAAACCGCCGCGCGCTCCGTCACGCGCACGATCTCGAGCGACAGAATGCGCTCGAGCATCTGATGGGCCTGGACGGTAATCGTCGACATTCTTCTTCCCCCTCGGACGGCCTGCGCCGTCTCAATTCTTCTCGATCCTGATGACCTGCGGCGCGCCCGATATCACCTTGTCCCGTTTGACCGCCGCAAGGGCCCGGCGCACCGCGTCCTCCGTGGTCGCATAGGTGATGAGAATGACAGGAACCGGCGCGGCCGTCTTGCCCGGCTTGTCACCGCCCTGTGGATGCTGGGCAGAATGGCGCTGCACAATCGATTCCAGCGAAATGCCCTGCTGGGCGAGGCGGCGCGCGATGGTCGCGGCGGAGCCGGGCCTGTCGCGGGCCAGCAGGCGGATGTAGTAGCCGCCTTCGTGGCGCTGCATCGGCGGCCTTGCGGCTGGGCGCGAGACTTCCGCTCGCGCGGCCGAACGGCGGCGTGCGCACGCCGCGCGCAATGTCGCCGATGTCCGCGACGACGGCCGAGGCCGTCGCCATGCCGCCCGCGCCGGGGCCGACCAGCGTGATCGCCGCGACCGCATCGGCGTCGACCGTCACGGCATTGGTCACGCCCATCACCTGCGCGATCGCCGAATCCTTGCGCACCATCGTCGGGTGAACGCGCTGCTCGATGCCCTTGCCGGTATCGACCGCGACGCCGAGCAGTTTGACCCGGTAGCCGAGTTCGTCGGCCGCCGCGAGGTCCGCCGGCGTGATCGACGAGATGCCTTCGACGTAGATCGCCCGTTCGTCGACCTTGATGCCGAATGCGAGGCTCGCAAGGATCGAGAGCTTCTGCGCGGTGTCGTGTCCCTCGATGTCGAAGGTCGGGTCGGCTTCCGCATAGCCGAGGCGCTGCGCGTCCTTCAGGCAATCGGTGAACGAGAGGCCCTCCTGCTCCATCCGCGTGAGGATGTAATTGCAGGTGCCGTTGAGGATGCCGTAGATGCGCGCGAGCTTGTTGCCGACAAGCCCCTCGCGCAGCGTCTTGACGATCGGGATGCCGCCCGCGACCGCCGCCTCGAAATTCAGTGCGACATGATTGCGCTCGGCGAGCCGCGCGAGCGCCACGCCATGTTTGGCGAGCAGCGCCTTGTTGGCGGTGACGACTGATTTACCGGACGACAGCGCGGCTTCGATCGCGCGTTTCGCCGGATCGCCTGCCCCGCCCATCAGTTCCACGAACACGTCGATGCCGGGATCGCGCGCGAGCGCGATCGGGTCCTTCACCCAGCGGACTTTCTTGAGATCGATGCCGCGGTTCTTCGCGCGGCTGCGTGCCGTCACCGCGACAATCTCGATCGGGCGGCCGCAGCGCTGCGCGAGCGCGACGCGCTGCCGCTCGATCAGACGCACCACCGAGGCGCCGACCGTGCCGAGACCGGCAAGCCCCACTTTCAACGGCGTGGCCATGAATTGCGCCCCGAATGAAATGAGTTGGTGTCGACTAGCGCCGCGTCGCGAGCGGGACGACGTTGTGCAGCTTGTCGAGACCCGTATCAAGGAACCGGCGGATGTTGCGCGCGGCCTGGCGGATGCGCTGCTCGTTCTCGACCAGCGCGATGCGCACGTAGCCCTCGCCGTGCTCGCCGAACGCGACACCCGGCGACACCGCGACCTCGGCCTTCTCGACCAGCAGCTTGGAGAATTCGAGGCTGCCCATTTCGCGGAACGGCTCGGGCAGCGGCGCCCAGGCGAACATCGAGGCGGCGGGCGGCGGCACCGTGCAAGCCGGCGCGGCCGAAGCGTGTCCACCATCGCGTCGCGGCGCTTCTTGTAGGTCGAGCGCATCTCGGCGATGCAGTCTTCCGGCCCGTTGAGCGCAGCGACGGCCGCCGCCTGGATCGGCGTGAACGCGCCATAATCGAGATAGGACTTCACCCGCGCGAGCGCCGCGATAATGCGGTCGTTGCCGACCGCGAAGCCCATGCGCCAGCCCGGCATCGAGAAGGTCTTCGACATCGAGGTGAACTCGACGGTGACGTCCATCGCGCCGTTCACTTCGAGCACGGACGGCGGCGGCGCCTTGTCGTCGAAATAGACCTCCGCATAGGCAAGGTCCGACAGAATGAATATCCCGTGCTTCTTCGCGAAGGCGACGAGGTCCTTGTAGAAATCGAGCGTCGCGACATGCGCGGTCGGGTTGGACGGATAGCAGACCACCACCGCGAGCGGCTTCGGGATCGAGTGGATCACGGCGCGCTCGAGCGCGTGGAAGTATTCCTCGTTCGCCTCGGCCGGCACCGAGCGGATCACGCCGCCCGCCATCAGGAAGCCGAACGCGTGGATCGGATAGCTCGGGTTCGGACACAGCACGATGTCGCCCGGCGCCGAGATCGCCTGCGCGACGTTGGCGAAGCCTTCCTTGGAGCCGAGCGTCGCCACGACCTGCGTGTCGGGGTTGAGCTTCACGCCGAAGCGGCGGCCGTAATAGGAAGCTTGCGCCTTGCGCAGGCCCGGAATGCCGCGGGAGGACGAATAGCGGTCGGTGCGCGGCTTGCCGACGACCTCCTTGAGCTTCTCGATCACATGCGCCGGGGCCGGCAGGTCGGGGTTGCCCATGCCGAGATCGATGATGTCGGCACCCGCATTGCGCGCCGCGAGCTTGGCCTTGTTCACCTGCTCGAAAACGTAGGGCGGCAGCCGGCGGATGCGGTGGAAATCTTCCATGGTCTTGGCTCTCTTGGGCTTGTCTTGCGGGCCGGCCCCTCCAGACGGCCCGCGACGCGGGCCTTTTATCATGGGTTGGGGCGGACGCGAGGGGTCAGTTGATCATCTTGGGCGCGGCGACCGGGCCTTTCTGCTCGGGTACCACGGCCTCGTTCTGCTTTTTCTTCGGAGGGGGTCGCCTTGGCGGCCGCTTTTGGCGCGGGCGCTGCGGCTTTCTTGGCCGGAGGCGGCGCGGGCGGGGTGGCAAGCGTCTTTTGATGGTCGCGCAACGTCGTGAGCTCGGTTTCGAGCTTCTTCTGCTCGTCGTCGTTCAGAGGCTTCGCCTCGCGGGTCGGGCGCACCTCGTAGACGTTCGGAAACGGCAGCGGCTCGGCGGACCGCGCCGGCGCGCTCTCGGGCAGCCCGCCCATTTTCTCCGGCAACGCGTCGAAGCTGGTCGAGCATGCCGACAACGCGACGCAGGCCGCCACAAGAGCGGCAAATGCTGGAGCCATATTGCGAGGTCGCGCGTTCCAGATCATCGCTACATTCGCACCGCAATGCACAACGACGAGAGTATGCCCGGCAGTGGCTTCGAACAGGTTTATGCGGCTAATATGACGAAACCAAGGACCAAAGTCCTCAAGACGAAGCCGGCCAAGGGCGAAAACCGCGTGCAGGACAAGACCGTCGCCAAGCCGCCGCAGGCCCCCGCTCCGGCGCCGCCGCAGGTCGGCGCCGTCGATATAGAGCGATTCTCCAAGAACATCGCCCGCATGGTGGAGGAAGGCGGCAAGGCGCTCGCCGCCTACCTGAAGCCGCGCGAGGAAGGCGCGGTCAGGACCGAACCGGCCGACGAGATCGCCGACGTGGTCAAGACGCTCGGGCACGTCGCCGAATACTGGCTCTCCGACCCGCAGCGCGCCGTCGAGGTGCAGGCGACCCTCGGCAAGGCCTATCTCGATCTGTGGGCCTCGGCGGTCAAACGCATGGCGGGAGAGCCGGCGGAGCCGGTGGCGCAGGCGGACCCGCGCGACCGCCGCTTCGCCGATCCCGAATGGTCGTCGAACCAGTTCTACGACTTCCTCAAGCAGGCCTATCTGGTGACGACCCAATGGGCCGACCACCTCGTGAAGAACGCGGAGGTGGACGACCACACGCGCCACAAGGCGGAGTTCTATGTCAGGCAGATCGGCAACGCGGTCTCGCCGTCGAATTTCGTGCTGACCAATCCCGAGCTGGTACGCGAGACGCTCTCGTCCAACGCCGAGAACCTCGTGCGCGGGATGCACATGCTCGCGGAAGACATCGAGGCCGGACAGGGCAACCTGAAGATCCGCCAGTCGGACGGGTCGAAGTTCGCGCTCGGCAAGAACATCGCGCTCACCCCCGGCAAGGTGATCTACCAGAACGAGCTGATGCAGCTCATCCAGTATGCGCCGACGACCGAGACCGTGCTGAAGCGTCCGCTGCTGATCATCCCGCCGTGGATCAACAAGTTCTACATCCTCGACCTCAACCCGGAAAAATCCTTCATCCGCTGGTGCGTGGCGCAGGGGCTGACCGTGTTCGTCATCTCCTGGGTCAATCCGGACGCGCGGCTCGCGCTGAAAAGCTTCGAAGACTACATGCACGAGGGCCCGCTCGCGGCGCTCGACGTGATCAAGGAAGTGACCGGCGAGGACGAGGTCAGCGCGATCGGCTACTGCGTCGGCGGCACCCTCATGGCGGTGACGCTCGCCTGGATGGCGGCGAAGCGCGACAAGCGCATCGCCAGCGCGACGTTCTTCGCCGCGCAGGTCGACTTCACCCATGCGGGCGATCTCATGGTGTTCGTCGACGAGGCGCAGCTTGCGGCGCTCGAAAAGAAGATAACCGAGCGCGGCTACCTCGAAGGCAAGAAGATGGCGAACGCCTTCAACATGCTGCGCTCGAACGATCTCATCTGGCCCTACGTGATCAGCAACTATCTCAAGGGTAAACAGCCCTACCCGTTCGACCTGCTCTACTGGAATTCAGATTCGACACGAATGCCCGCAGCGAACCACATGTTCTACCTGCGCAATTGCTATCTGGATAACAAGCTGAGCAAAGGCCAGATGGTGATCGACAACCAGCGGCTCGATCTCGGGCAGGTGACCATCCCGGTCTACAATCTGGCGACGCGCGAGGACCATATCGCGCCCGCGAAGTCCGCCTTTTTGGGTTCTAAATTCTTCGGCGGGCCCGTGAAGTATGTACTCGCCGGCTCGGGCCATATCGCGGGCGTGGTCAATCCCGCCGACAAGCCGAAGTATCAATACTGGACCGGCGAAGCACCGCTCGGCAGCCTCGACAAATGGATGGAGAAGGCGACCGAGCATCCCGGCTCATGGTGGCCGGACTGGATCGAGTGGATCAGGCAGCAGGCCGGCGAAACCGTGCCGGCGCGCCAGCCCGGCGGCGGCAAGTATCAGCCGATCGAGGACGCGCCCGGCTCGTACGTGAAGGTGAAGGACTAGGCGTCGCCCTTGCGGCACGGCCGCATCGCCTCGCCACCCTTGAAGATCAGGATGCTTTTCACTTCGCGGTGCTGACGCGAGTCGTTGATGCGGAACAGCTTCGCCTGATAGCGCTCGCGCAGGCCCTGCTCGATCGCGAGGTCGTCCGCCGTGCGGTAGAGCTGACGCGCCCGCGCAATCCCTGCGTCGCCGTGATTCATGTCGAGCCGGCGCATATGGCGCATGCGCTCGGAGAAATACCAGAACAGGGCACTGCTGTAGTTGCGTGAGGCCTGCGCGTCGCATGCGCCCGGCTTGCACACCCGCTCGGCGTCCTTCACCTGCACGATGTAATTCTGATCGCGCCGGTCGTCGGTCTCGGGCGTACCGCGCGGCGGAAGCGGCGCGCTGCCGGGCTTGTAGGTCGCGTCGTACGGCTCGAAACATGCCGCCGCTTCGGTCGGCTCGGTGACGCGCTTCTTGGTGTAGTGATAGATTTCGTTGCAGACGATGAACGTGAGCCCGATGCCGAGGCCGGCGAGCGCCGCGTTGCGCCCGGTGAACCAGTGCAGCGGCAATCCGTTGCGGAGGATGTCCTGCATCAGCAGCCGAGCTCCCGCTGCAGCTTGCGGAATTCGGAATTGAAGCTGTGGACGTCGCACGGCCCGCGTCCAAACGGAGCCGCCGGATCGGGCTCCACGATCATCGGCGTAATCGTCTTCCTTTCCCACGACTGGCTGAGCGCGCGGCCCATGCCCTTCATCGTGGTCACGTACAGCGTGATCATGAGCGCGATGATCACCACGCCGCCGACGATGCCGGCGAGCTGGCCCATCAGCGGCGACGACAAGATCGTATCGACGACGGTCTCTTCCGGCTGATCTTTTGCGGCGCGCGGGGCAGCTGCGGGCGCGGACGCCTGCTGCGCGGCCCCGCGGCGGCCGAATTCGTTGCTGCGCATGACATCGATATACCGCGTGGCGGTAAAGGAACCGTCGATGCGATCGTGGAAAGCTGCCGCTATTAAAATTAACGGCAGGCAGCAAGAGGGGCATCCGGCCGGTGCGGCACCACCAGCCGGTTCGAAATTCAGGCCGTGCGCGCGCGGAACTAGCTGGCGATCCTGAACGGCTCGGTCATGCCGTTGCGGATCGGCTCGGTGGTCTCGCTCACCACCTTCTGCGTCAGCGCCGCGAGTTCCTTCATCTGCGAGGCCGCGAGATCGAACTGCTTGCGCTGATGCGCGACCGCCGGACTCGAACAGGTCCGGCAAGGACTTCGCCTCGAACGCTTCGCGCGCGAGATCGAACCCCAGATTGGCGTTGGCGCGCGTGATCTCCATGAGCTTGTTGCGATATTCGGCGGAGCCCCGGTTGGCGCAGGAAAACGCCTCCTCGAACGCCTCGGTCGAATGTTCCACGATAGTCGCCACTTTCTCATGCGCATCCTTGGCACGGGCCATCGATTTATCGAACAGGTCGACGAACGAGGACGGCAGTTCGGGCCGCAGCGTGGCGGCGGCCATCTCTTCGGCCGCGCTTGCGGCGGCGCGGGTCGCTTTTCTCGTGTGCGTGGCGTTGTCGCTCATGTCTTCCACCTCTCCTGCTCTCGTGTTGGCCCGGCAAACGGGATGCGGCCGGCGCAAGCCGGCGTCGCGTTGATCGGATGAAAGCGTGCGTCAGGCCGCTTCGGCGCGCGGCTCTTCGATCCAGGCGTCGCGCGCGAACCAGCGATGGTTCGCGTTGCACAGCCCGCAATAGGCGTCAGCGAAGAAGACCGTCGAGCACTCGAACCTGCTGCGCTCGGTTTCGATCCCCGTCGGAATCGTCTGCCCCGTCGCGGGGCATTGAATGACCACACGTCCCATCAAGTCCTCCTCAGGGAGTCTTCTTGTCGCTTGATGAGCGTTCAATGCTCGCCGGATGTGACTCGCGCTTGGCGGGAGTATGATGATTTGGTGGCAATCGCGCCGGCCGCGCCCTGCCCCATTCGTTAACCTCTGCGCGCGTTGCGATTGTGTGGCTTTGCGTTGCGTCCGCGCTCACGAAAAAATGAGCACGGACGCAATCCGTGAACTGGAGCTATTCCAGTCCGAGCATCAGCCGCATGTTCTGCACCGCCGCACCCGACGCCCCCTTGCCGAGATTGTCGAGGCGCGCGACGAGCACCGCCTGCCGGTGCATCTCGCTCGCGAAGACATAAAGTTCGAGCTTGTTTGTCTCGTTGAGCGCCTCCGGCTCGAGCCGGCCGGTTTTGCTCGCCTCGTTTTCAAGCGGCATCACCGACACGTAGGTGCTGCCCGCATATCGCTTCGCCAGCGCCGCATGCAGGTCGGCGCCGGCCGGTTTGCCCGGTAGCGTATCGAGGTGCAACGGCACCGAGACCAGCATGCCCTGCTGGAAGTCGCCCACCGACGGCACGAAGATCGGCCGCCGCGCGAGCTTGGCGTAAAGCTGCGTCTCCGGCAGATGCTTGTGCTCGAAGCCAAGACCATAGAGCTCGAAGGATGGCGCGGTGCCGCCTTCGAATTCCGCGATCATCGACTTGCCGCCGCCCGTGTAGCCGCTCACCGCGTTGATGGTGACCGGATAGTCGGCCGGCATGAGGCCCGCATCGACCAGCGGCCGGATCAGCGCGACCGCGCCGGTCGGATAGCAGCCGGGGTTGGAGACTTTCGCTGCCGCCCGGATCTTGTCGGCCTGATCCGGCGCGAGTTCCGGAAAGCCGTAGGTCCAGCCGGGCGCGACCCGATGCGCCGTCGACGCATCGAGCACCTTCGGCGCCGCGTTGCCCATGCCGTCGATCAGCGCGACGGTTTCCTTCGCGGCTGCGTCCGGCAGGCAGAGCACGACGAGGTCCACCTCCTCCATCAGCGCGCGCTTCGCGGCGGGATCCTTGCGCTTGTCGGGATCGATGCTCTTCACCGCGACGTCGCTCTGATTGTCGAGGCGCTGGCGGATGCCGAGCCCGGTCGTCCCGGACTCGCCATCGACGAAGACGACGGGCTTCTTCGTGGCGGCTTTGGCGGAAGCCTTGCCTTGCGGCTGTTTGGTGTCGGCGAGGGTCATGGCGTGTTCCTTCAGGCCGCGGGTTCACTGACAGGCGCGAGCGAGGTGTAGTCGAGCTGCGGGCGCAGCGCGACCATCCGTTTCGCGATCGCCTGCGCGGACACATCGTTCTGCGTGGCGAGCGCATTGGCGATCGCCACATGGTCCGCGTCGGACTTATGCTGGTTGAGCTTGAAGTTGCCCTCGATCGTTTCGATCGTCATCTCCATCGCGATGATGCCCTTCAGCAGCATCTCGCGCCGCTTGTCCGGCACCTTGTCGAGCAGCCAAGGCTTCTTGCCCTCGATCCAACCTTCGAACTTCGCGCTGAGCGCTTCGGTGTGCGGCTGCGTGTGCTCGCCGGGAATGACGCGCACGGGCCCCGAGAGATGCACCGCCTCGTAGAGCCAGGTCGGCACCTGATCGCGGCTCGCATACCAGTCGGGCGACACGTAGGTGTCGTGCCCCTGCACCGCCACGAGCCAGGTGCCGCCCTTCTCGGCGATCGCGCCGAGCGGATTATTGCGCGCGACATGGAATTCCAGCTTCGGCACCTTGCCGTCGGCCTCGATCAGGCGGAACGGCAGGAGCGAGGCGACCGGACGGCCGCCGTCGCACGCGGTCACCAGGCCAAAGCCGCGCGCCGCCGCGAACGCGAGGCTCGCGGCCGGGTGCACTTTGAAGGCGGGATGGACGTACATGGCGCGCTCTCCGGGTTAGGGCCACCGGAGACGGAACTGCGCGGGTTTTCAAGAGGGGTGCCGCGGAGTTCTCTCCGGCGGCAGGGCTGATGATCAGACGCGATCAGCCATTACCGCCCTTTCGGGACGGCGGCGGCGGTTCGATATGGTCGCGATCTGCGTCATGGCGTGCGCGTATATAGGCTGACGCGGGATTGCGTCAAGCTGCTCAACATCAGTCGCGGGGCGCGCGCGTCTGGTTCAAGCCGAGCCTACCGGCGGCCGGCCGATGCCGGGGCCCTCCGACTCGATCGTATTCCGGCGCAGGTATTCGGCCATCGCGGCGGCGGAATGCAGGTGCTCACGCTGGTAGCGGCCGAGCAGGTCGAGGAGGACCGTATTGATCCCCTCCTCGTCGATGATGCCGCGCATCGCCATCACCTTCATGATCAGGATGACCGTGTCGGCGAGCGCGAGCTCGGCCTCGGTGAACGACGGTGCGGCGGATGAAGCGGCCATGCTGAAATCCTGGACGCCGTGCGGCGCCGGCGAGCGAGATGTTGAGTTGGGCAAGGGCACGTATGCACGTGACCCTGATCGAAAATGACCATACGTAAATTCGGTGGCCGGAGGTAATACAGTAGTAATACGGATATCCCCGCGGCAGAGGTCGCAGCGCCGTTAATCCTCGGCCGGTCGCCGGAAAGCAAAAGGGCCGCCCGAAGGCGGCCCTCACGCAAATGTTTTAGGCAACGATCAGATCGCTGGATTCCACGACACCATCACTTCGCGATAGCCGTCGCCGCTCTTCTCGACGTGGGCGAGCGCGGGGAACGGATAGTGGAAGCCCTGCACGCGCATCCTCTCGGCCACCAGCATGTCGTAGACCTTGCGGCGCGTGGCTTCCGCCATCGCCGGATCCTGGTCGTAGAAGACATGCCAGTCCGGATGGCGCGCATTGACGTACGGCACGTGCGTGACGTCGGCCTGCACATAGACCTTGTCATTGGCCGACGCGATGATGTGCGAGGTGTGGCCCGGCGTGTGGCCCGGCGTCGCGACTCCGGTGATGCCGGGCGCGATCTCCTTGCCCGGCTCGTACGGCGTGACCTTGCGGCCGATCGCATCGAAGACGTTACGCACGCCTGCGAACACAGCCTTCATGCGCTCGCTTGTGGCCCGGCTCATCTCGCCGTCGTCCATGAAGAACTTCCAGTCGCCTGCCGGCACGAGAATTTCGGCGTTCGGATACGCGAGCTTCTTGTCCGGCGTGACCAGTCCGTTGATGTGGTCGCCGTGGAAGTGCGAGATGATCACGGTGTCGACCGCGTTGCGATCGATGCCGGCGGCTTTCAGGTTCGCCTGGAACTGCCCGGTGACGCCCTTGCTGCGCTCGTAGGCTGCCTCGCCGGTGCCGGTATCGATCACCACGAGCTTGCCGGACGTGTTGACGACGATCGGATTGTACGGCGTCGTCATCAGGTCCTTCGGGTAATACGCCGCCTCGAGCGCCTTGTTCAGTTCATCGCGCGTCTTGTTGGTCAGATGATTGTCGGCGAACTTGAACGTGTTCGCGCCGTCGGTGACGACCGTCACCTCGATGTCGCCGACCTTGTAGCGATAGAAGCCGGCGTTCTGCTTGCCGACCGGCGGCGCGGACGCCAGCGCGGGCGCAGGCACCAGCAGCGGGGCCGCCGCAATGGCGACGGTTCCTGACAACAATGCGCGGCGAGATAGTTTCATGGGCTCCTCCCTGGATTGATTGCGGAATTATTTGCGAGGCACCGCGCCCCGCAGGCCATTGCGGCCATTGGCGCCCAGTCTAGCCAATCGGGCGCGCAGCGCGAGCCAAAAACAAAAGGCCGCCCGTGGGGGCGGCCTTCGTCTTGTCGCGTGCCGGTCGGCTAGATCGCCGGATTCCATGCCACCGGAATCTCGCGGTAGCCGGAGGCGGACTTCTCGACATGGGCGAGCGCCGGGAACGGATAGTGGAAGCCCTGCACCATCATCTTCTCAGAAGAGAGCATGTCGTAGACCTTGCGGCGCGTGGCCTCGGCCATCTGCGGATCCTGATCGAACATCAGGTGGAAGCCCGGATTGCGCACGAACAGCGGAATGTTGGTGACGTCGGACTGGACGAACACCTTGCTGTTGCCCTGCGCGATCACGAACGACATGTGGCCGGGCGTATGGCCATAAGACGCGACCGACGTGATGCCGGGCGCCACTTCCTTGTCGGCTTCGTATTGCGTGACCTTGCGGCCGAGCGCGTCGAACACTTTGCGCAGCCCCGCGAACACGCCCTTCATGCGGTCGCTGGTCTGCTTGTTCATCTCGGCGTCGTCCATGAAGTATTTCCACTCGGGCGCGGGAACGAGAATCTCGGCCTTCGGGAACGCGAGCTTGTTGTCGGCCGTGAGCAGGCCGTTGATGTGGTCGCCGTGGAAGTGCGAGATGATGACCGTGTCGACCTGATCGGGATTGATGCCCGAGGCCTTCAGGTTGTTCTGGAACTGGCCGGCCGCGCCCTTGCTGCGCTCGAAGTTGGCCTCGCCGGTGCCCGTGTCGATCACCACGAGCTTGGAGCCGGTGTTCACCGCGAGCGGCGAATACGGCACCACCATCTGATCCTTTTCGCCATAGAGCGCGGCCCAGGCGGCATTCACCTCGTCGCGGTTCTTGTTGACGACAAAGCCATCCGGGAAGCGGAAGCGATTGGCGCCGTCGGTCACGACCGTGACTTCGTGCGTGCCGACCTTGTAGCGGTAGAAGCCGGCGTTCTGTTTGCCGACCGGCGGCGCGGCGGCGACCGCCGGAGCCAACGGCGCAAGCGTGCCAACGGCACCTGCGGCGGCGCCTGTCAGAAGCGTACGGCGCGTCAAACCTGTCATGAAGCCCTCCCTGTTGCGCGCGATCAAAGCCGCGTCGCGTTGCCCTTCCCTAGCGCGGCGGACAATAGCCGGAAATCGGCTGGATAGCCGCACCTGATGGAAACACCCTGCCGCCAGCGTTAATTCCAAGGGCCAGGTTATTTCCCGAAAAATTGCAAACCCTTCGCAACAACGTCGCCGAGCAGAAGCAACACTGCGGCCCACACAAACGCAGAGCTAAAATTCGCGATCTGAAATCGCCAGAACGGCATCTCGAAAATACCGGCGACGAGCGGCACCGAGGCGCGCAGCGGTCCGGAAAAGCGCCCGATGAAAATGCCGAGCGCGCCCCACTTCTTGATGAAGGTCTCGCCTTTCGGAATCAGCTCCGGATGTTTCGAGAGCGGCCAGATGTGCTGCACGGTGTGTTCGAGCTTCCGCCCGATCCAGTAGGACAGCCAGTCGCCCAGCGCCGCGCCGATCGAGCCCGCGATCCAGATCGGCCAGAAATTCAGTCCGCCAGCCTGGATGATCGTACCGATCAGCACCAGCACGCCCCAGGCGGGTACCAGCAGCGACACGAAGGCGAGCGACTCCGCGAAGGCGAGCGCAAACACGATCGGCGCGGCCCAGGCCGCGTGCATGCGCGCGAAATCGGCGATCGGCTGCACGTAGTGTTCGAACATCTGGGCTGAAGTCCTTGGAAGACCTTCGGTCTAGCCTGCCGCACGGCCCCGCGCCAGCGGCGGAATGTCACGATGCCGCCAAAGCCGTGGCATAGTCGAGGGCAATTGATTCGTGGTCCAGCAAGAAGAACAACACATGGCAAAAGCCGCCAAGAAACCAGCCGATACCAGCGACCTGTTCGCCGACAGCCCCTCCTCCCGCCGCTTGCAGGCCAAGGCGGTGCGTAGCGCGCCCGCGCCCAAGGGCGAGTCCTATACGGCGCGCGACATCGAGGTGCTCGAAGGCTTGGAGCCCGTGCGCCGCCGGCCCGGCATGTATATCGGCGGCACGGACGAGAAGGCGCTGCATCACCTGTTCGCCGAAGTGATCGACAACGCGATGGACGAGGCGCTCGCAGGGCACGCGAGCACCATCGAGGTCGAGATGACCGCTGATGGTTTTGTCAGCGTCACCGACAACGGGCGCGGCATGCCGGTCGATCCGCATCCGAAATTCCCGAAGAAATCCGCGCTCGAAGTCATCATGACGACGCTGCATGCGGGCGGAAAGTTCGACTCCAAGGTCTATGAAACCTCAGGCGGCCTGCACGGCGTCGGCGTGTCGGTCACGAACGCGCTGTCGGACCGACTCGAAGTGGAAGTCTGGCGCGGACAGGAGCATTACCGCCAGGTCTTCGAGCGCGGCATTCCGAAGAGCAAGATCGAGAAGCTCGGGCGCGCGCCGAACAAGCGTGGCACCAAGGTGCGCTTCCACCCGGACTCGCAGATTTTTGGCGCGAAGGCTGCGTTCAAGCCGGCGCGGATCTTCAAGATGGCGCGATCGAAGGCCTACCTGTTCGGCGGCGTCAAAATCCATTGGAAGTGCGACAAGGCGTTGCTCGTCGGCATCGAAGACGTGCCGGAGCAGGAGACTTTCCATTTCGAGCGCGGCCTCACGGACTTCCTCACCGCCGCGCTGCATGGCACCACGCTGGTCCATCCCGACATCTTCGCCGGAAAGGTCGGCAAGACTGGCGGCCATGGTGGCGTCGAATGGGCGATTGCGTGGGTGGCGGACGCGGACGGATTTGTCTCCTCCTACTGCAACACGATCCCGACTCAGGACGGCGGCACCCACGAGGCCGGCCTGCGCGCCGCATTGACGCGCGGCATCCGCGATCACGCCGAACGCTCCAGCCAATCCAAGCGCGCCGCCAACATCACGCAGGACGACGTGATGATCGGCGCGAGCTGCATGCTCTCGGTGTTCATCCGCGAGCCGGAATTCCAGGGCCAGACGAAAGATCGCCTCGCGACCGTCGAGGCGCAGCGCATCACCGAAGCCGCGATCAAGGACAATGTCGATCACTGGCTCGCCGGGAATCCCACGCAGGCGAACAGGCTGCTCGACTGGGTGATCGAGCGCGCCGACGAGCGGCTGCGCCGCCGGGCCGAGAAGGAAACGCAGCGCAAGAGCGCGACGCGCAAGCTGCGCCTGCCCGGCAAGCTCGCCGACTGCTCCAACACCGCGTCGCAAGGCTCCGAGCTGTTCATCGTCGAAGGCGACAGCGCCGGAGGCTCGGCCAAGCAGGCGCGCGACCGCGCCAATCAGGCGGTGCTGCCGCTGCGCGGCAAGATCCTCAACGTTGCCTCCGCCGGCAAGGACAAGCTCGCCGGCAACCAGCAACTCGCCGATCTGGTGCAGGCGCTCGGCGCCGGCACCGGCGCACACTATCGCGACGAGGACCTGCGCTACGACCGCGTGATCGTCATGACCGACGCCGACGTGGACGGCGCGCACATCGCGGCGCTGCTGATCACGTTTTTCTACCGGCAGATGCCGCAACTGATCGAGCGCGGGCACCTCTATCTCGCGGTGCCGCCGCTCTATCGCCTGTCACACAGCGGCAAGACCTTCTATGCGCGCAATGAAGGGCATCGCGACGAGCTTCTGAAAAAGGAATTCCACGCCAACGCGAAGGTCGAGATCGGGCGCTTCAAGGGCCTCGGCGAGATGATGCCGGCGCAGCTGAAGGAAACCACGATGGACCCGAGGAAGCGCACCTTGCTCAAGGTGATGTTGCTGACCGACGACCGCGCCGACACCGAATCTTCGGTCGAGCGGCTGATGGGCACGAAGGCCGAGACGCGCTTCGCCTTCATCCAGGAACGTGCGGAGTTCGCGAGCGAGGAATTGCTCGACGTCTAGCGCCCGGCCAAAATAACGCCGAATACAAAGCGTCTGCCTTCCAAAAGCAAAAACCCCGGGACAAAGCCCGGGGTTTTCCTGAGAACGATCCGCCGCGCTCTAGAATTTATAGTTCAGGCCGAGCCGACCAATGCTCTCGGTCAAGCGGTGATTGTGCGTGATGGTGGCGTTCGGGAGCGGCTGGGCGGTCCCTCCGATCACGGTCGCGATGCTCGTCGAAGAGGTCGTGCCGAGATCGGCGTAGAGGTATTCGCCCTTCACCGTCCAGTTCGCCGCGAACATCCACTCGATGCCGCCGCCCGCCGTCCAGCCCAGCCGCGAGTTGTTGGAGCTCGCCGTGTTGCAGATCGGCACCGCCGCGGTCGGGAAGCAGATCTGGTCGGCGAACGACACGTTGGCGACCGCAAGACCGCCGGTGGCGTAGAACAGCACCGGGCCGCTCGCAAAGCCCGCGCGGCCGCGGAAGGTCGAGAGCCATTTGGCGTCGAAGGATTCGCTGACGTTGCCGGGTACGATGGTGGCCGGGCCGCCGTTCGTGTTGCCGAGCGAAACCGCGGTGCGGCTTCCCTTGAGGCCGGTGTACTGTGCGTCAGCCTCGAGGCCGAACACGAGCGCGCCGGTCTGGTAGTTACATCCGATCTGGCCGCCGCCGACGAAGCCGCTGCCGTTGGAGGTGGCGTTCGCAGCCCCCGGGATCACGGTCGCGGCCCCCGCCGCAAAGGCCGTGGCTCCTTCGGTGACGCCGGTCCAGGTGACGCTGTCGCGCGCCCATCCGCCGCCGGCGTTGCCGCCGATGTAGCAGCCGGTCCAGTTGCTCGCGACGACCATCGCACGCGCCGGCGGACGCGCCTTCATCGCAATATCCGCAGCGCTCGCTTGCACCGCGGACAGCGCGATCAGTCCCAGCCCAATTTGTAACGCATGTTTCATTGCAACCACCCCTTGGAAGTCCCGGGCGGAAGATCATCGCGATGGGCTTCGTCGTCTAGTGCAAACGAGTTACAGTGCGGATCGCGACTTCGCTAAGGTTATCAAAGTGCTAACGAAGGCTTGGCGGCGCGTCGCGACACGATGCACGCCACCGCTTCATCAACGAGGGCGCAGCGCTTGCCTCCCCGCTCCCAACAAACTGCCCTGCTGATCGGTGCTTCGCGCGGCCTCGGGCTTGGGCTTGCGCGCGAATATCTGTCGCGCGGCTGGCGCGTGATCGCGACGGCGCGCAGCAACGCGTCGAAGCTCGAAGCGCTCGCGAAGGATGCGGGAGATAACCTGCGCATCGAGCGCGTCGACATCGCGGATACCGACGGCGTTGCGGAGCTTCGCGAAACGCTCGCCGACGAAAAGCTCGACCTGCTCTTTCTCGTTGCCGGCATCTCCGGCTCGGTGCCGAAGCCGCTGCACGAAGTGCCGCCCGACGAGGTCGCAAGGGTGTTTCTGGTCAATGCCTATTATCCGCTCGCGGCGGCTGACGCCTTGGCGGATCTGCTCAGGCCTAAATCGGTTGTGGCGTTCATGTCGTCCGGCCTCGGCAGCATCGCGGACAACGATTACGGCTCGTGGGAAACCTATCGGCTGAGCAAGGCGGCGCTGAACATGGGCACGCGCAACTTCTTCCATCGCCACGCCGGACATGCGGTGCTCTCGATCGCACCCGGCTGGGTACGCACCGACATGGGCGGGCCGTCAGCTACGTTCGATGTCGCGACAAGCTGCCGCAATGTCGCGAATGCGATCGAAAAGCACGGCAGGAAGCCGGGCCACCGCTATGTGAATTACGACGGCGCCGAGTTGCCGTGGTAGAAGGCGCCATGCCGCAATCCGATCCGATCGATTTCTGGTTCTCCATCGGCAGCCTGTTCACGTTCCTCACCGTGATGCGCATGGACCGCGTCGAGGATACGACCGACGTGCGCTTCGTGTGGCGGCCGTTCCGCATCCGCACGATCATGCAGGAAATGAACAACCTGCCCGCCGCGCAGCCGAAGAAGCTCGCCTACGCGTTTCGCGACGTGCACCGCCGCGCCGCGATGTACGGCTTCGCATTCGAGGGCGAGCCGCCCTACCCGCTGCAGAACTCCGATCTCGCGAACCGCGTCGCCATCGTCGGCGCGCAGGAAGGCTGGTGCGCCGACTATGTGCGCGCGACCTACCGGCGCTGGTTCGTCGAGAAGCAGGAATGCGGCGCCGAGCCGAACCTCTCCGACAGCCTGCGCGAGATCGGCGAGGACCCGCGGCGCGTGCTCGCGCTCGCGGAGGCCGACGCGACGACGCGCGCCTATGAGGCGGCAACCGACGAGGCGCGTACGCTCGGGATATTCGGCGCGCCAACGTTCGTGACGCGCGGCGAGGTATTCTGGGGCGACGACCGGCTGAAAGACGCCGTCATCTGGCACGAACACGGCACGCTCGGCGCGCCGCGCCCGCCATGAGCCGCATTATTCGGAGAACTTCAGGTTTCCTTCCTTCACCACCGCCTGCCACAGCTTGATCTCCTCGGCGATGAGGTGACGGAATTCCTCCGGCTTGTTGCCGACCGGATTGACCGCCATGCCGATCAGCTGGTCGCGCACGTTGGTGTTGAGGATCACCTCACTCAATTCTTTCGCGAGCTTGTCGATGATCGGTTTCGGCGTGCCGGTCGGCAGGAAGAAGCCGCTCCACAATCCGACCACGACGCCGGAGACGCCGGCCTCCGCCATCGTCGGCACGTCGGGCAGTTCGCGCGTGCGTTTCGCGCCCGTCACCGCGAGCGCGCGCAGCTTGCCGGCCTGAATCTGCGCGGTGGTCGGCGGCGGATCGATGATCGCCATCGAGGCGTTGCCCGAAACCACGCCGAGCAGCATTTCGCCGCTGCTCTTGTAAGGGATGCCGACGCCGTTCGCGCCGGTGCGCATCTTGAACAGTTCGGTCGGCAGCGTGAACGCCGGCGACGAACTTGAATAGTTCGCCTTGTCGGGATTGGCCTTGGTCCACTCCACCAGTTCCTTCACGGACTTGGCGGGATGATCCGGATGCACGACGAGGATCAGCGGGAAATCCGCGATCATCGTCACCGGTTCGAAGCTTTTGAGCGTGTCGTAGCCGGTCTTGTAGATGATCGGCCCGATCGCCATCGCGCCGCTCGCGCCGACCAGTACGGTGTAGCCGTCGGGCGCTTCCTTCGCCGCGTAGTCGGCGGCGAGCCGACCGCCCGCGCCCGGCTTGTTCTCGATGATGACCGTCCAGCCGGTGCGTTCGGCGAGCTTGGTCGCGACGAGGCGCGCGAAGATGTCGTTGCCGCCGCCGGCCGCGAACCCGACGATCATGCGGATCGTCTTGTTCGGATAATTGGCCACGTCGCCCTGCGCGTTCGCGAGGCTCCCGCCTGCGGCCATTGCCGCGGCAGCCAGCGCACCCATCAACCAGCGGCGCGTCCTCATGGCGACTCCTCCCGTGATTTTGCGCGAACCTAGCGCAGCTTTCGCCGCGAGGCATCCACCTTCACTGACGCATCCATGCCGCCATCGCACTGGTAACGGCGTCCGGCCGCTCCAGGGTCGAGAGGTGCCCGCAATCCGGGACCTTCACGAGCTTCGCGCCCGGAATGCCCGCCGCCATCTCCTCGGAGAGATGCGGCGGCGTCAGCTCATCCTGCGCTCCGACCAGCACGAGCGTCGGACAGCGGATCGTGGGCAGCAGCGGGCGGGAATCCGCCCGCGAGAGGATCGCCTTTTGCTGACGAACATAGCCCTGCGCGCCGACGTCGCGGCACATTGCGACGTGGATCGCCTTGAGGGCGGCGTCGCCGCGCCGGTCGGCGTGCACCAGCATCGGCCATGTGGTCTCGACCACCTCGTCGAAGCGTCCGTTTTCGGCGAGCGCGATACGCTTGTGGCGGACCTCCCGAACCTCGGGCGGATCGTCCCGCGCGCCGGTATCGAGCAGCGCCAGCCTCGCGACGCGGTCAGCCGCCTGCCGCACCATCTCCAGCGCGATGTAGCCGCCCATCGAGAGACCGGCGAGCGCGAAGCGCGGCGGCGCGGCATCGAGGACGCGCCGCGCGATCGCCGCCATCGTGTCGTCCGCGACGTGGTGCGCGACCGTGACCGGCCCGAATGTCCAGAGCGCCGGAATCTGGGATGCGTAAAGGCGCGGGGAACAGTTCAGTCCGGGCACCAGAACAATCGGCAGAGTTTCACCCAAGCATCGCCTCCCACTTGCGATTTGCCATGAAAAATTAGGCTTTATCGCATCTTGTTGCAGTGCAGCATATTGACTTTAAGGAACGGATGACTATGTTCCTCATCGACCGGTCCGATTGCAAGATTCGACCGCCCTCCCCGCGCAACAAATGTCATCGTTCCGTGTCCGGCGCGGTGTAGCTCCGAGGGCAGTCACCCATTCGAGGCTTCATGTCCTTCGCTGATCTAGGTTTGTCCGAAAAAGTCCAATCCGCCGTCGCGGCGACCGGCTATACGACGCCGACCCCGATCCAAGAGCAGGCTATTCCCCACGTTCTCGCGCGCAGCGACGTGCTTGGCATTGCGCAGACGGGCACCGGC
Source organism: uncultured Alphaproteobacteria bacterium (assembly GCA_963828625.1). Lineage (GTDB taxonomy): Bacteria > Pseudomonadota > Alphaproteobacteria > Rhizobiales > Xanthobacteraceae > PALSA-894. The sequence goes on from CAWHEX010000003.1 coordinate 495,448, forward strand.
AAGACCGCCGCTTTCGTGTTGCCGATGATCACCATGCTGGAAAAGGGCCGCGCCCGCGCGCGCATGCCGCGCACGCTCATCCTCGAGCCGACGCGCGAACTCGCCGCGCAGGTGCAGGAAGCCTTCATCAAGTACGGCGCCAAGCACAAGCTCACGGTCGCGCTCATCATCGGCGGCGTTTCGTTCGACGATCAGGACGCCAAGCTGATGCGCGGCGTCGATGTGCTGATCGCAACGCCGGGCCGCCTGCTCGACCATCACGAGCGCGGACGCCTGCTGATGACCGGCGTCGAACTGCTGGTGATCGACGAAGCCGACCGCATGCTCGACATGGGCTTCATTCCCGACATCGAGCGCATCTGCAAGCTGGTGCCGTTCACGCGCCAGACGCTGTTCTTCACCGCGACGATGCCGCCCGAGATCCAGCGCATCACCGAACAGTTCCTGCACAACCCGGTTCGCGTGGAAGTTTCGCGACCCGCCACAACGGTTGCGACGATCAGGCAAGAGCTGGTGAAGACCGGCCGCGAGTCGCACGAGAAGCGCGACACCCTGCGCACGCTGATCCGCGCGGCCGAAGGGCTCACCAACGCAATCATCTTCTGCAACCGCAAGCGCGAGGTCGCGACCCTGCACCGCTCGCTTGTCAGTCATGGGTTCTCGGCGATCGCGCTGCACGGCGATATGGACCAGTCGGCGCGCACGGCCGCGCTTGAGCAGTTCCGCCGCGGCGAGATCAAGCTGCTTGTCGCCTCGGACGTCGCGGCGCGCGGGCTGGATATTCCGGCCGTCAGCCACGTCTTCAATTTCGATGTTCCGCATCATCCGGACGATTACGTCCACCGCATTGGCCGCACCGGCCGGGCGGGCCGATCAGGCGTCGCGATTACTATCGTTGCCCCGATCGATACCAAGGCGATCGGCGCGATCGAGAAGCTGATCGGGCAGACGCTGTCCTGGGGCGAGGAGCCGGCGCGAACGGCGGAAGCGCCGCCGCGCGAGCGCCCTGCCCCGCGGCCGAAACGGCAAGCACATCAGCCGCGTCGCGGGAATGAGCCGCGTCCGGCCCCCAAGGTCGCGCAGCTCGACGAGGCGCGCTCGCGCCGCCCTGCTCCACGTCCTCGCGTAGAGGAAGGGGACGAGTCACACCTACCGGCATTCCTGCTGCGGCCAGTTACGCTCAAGGCCTGAAAGCGCCGTTGAAAATATTCTCGATGATTTCGGGAGCGTGTGACGCAGCGTTCGCCGTAAGCTGGCAAGAGCATTACCTCTGCGGCAGTGTGTGAAACTACCTCACGAAAACGTTTGCGGCCAAAGCTTCCCTCAATAACTCACGTTTACCCTCTGTTTATGGCTCGTCGCATAGGGTTAAACCCGTAGTCGGGGGGTTGGATCGCGTGGCTTTCGGGCCGCGCGAGCGGAGCTGCACACACATGAACGACCAGGCCGAAGAGCACGAGCGGACTCTGGCGTTTGCCGAGATCGCGCTGGGCCAGATCAAGGCGTTGCGTCAGCCGGCGTACCCGCGCAATTACGAGGTCTGGTACACCTACGCGACCGGCCACAATCCGTCGCTCAATCAGACGATCAACGAGACGATCAGCCGCAACGGCACGCTGACCACGACCGACCTCGATCAGATCTACGAGACCTATCTCTCGCCCGTGCGTCTGACCGACCGCCTCGACAATGTCGGCGGCCAGATCATCGACGAGATCGAGCAAGTCATGGCGATGATCGACGCCGCCGTGGGCGAGGCCACGACCTACACCGAAAGCCTCGCGCATGCGACGCAAAGCCTCGGCACCGCGAAGGACCGCGACGGGCTGCGCACCATCGTCGAGACCTTGGTGCGCGCGACGCGCGACATGGAAGAAAACAATTCGAAGCTGGAGCACAGCCTGAAGGCCTCCAAGCAGGAGATCACGCAGCTCCAGGTCAATCTCGAAGCGGTGCGCAACGAAAGCCTGACCGATCCGCTGACGTCGCTCGCCAACCGCAAGTATTTCGACCAGACGCTCGACAAGTGCATGGCGCAGAGCGCCGAGACCGGCGAGCCGCTCACGCTGCTGCTCACCGACATCGATCACTTCAAGGCATTCAACGACACGTTCGGGCACCTCACCGGCGACCAGGTGCTGCGACTTGTCGCGCTGGCGGTGAAGCAGAACGTCAAGGGCCAGGACGTGGCGGCGCGCTACGGCGGCGAGGAATTCGCCGTCATCCTGCCGAACACGCCGCTGCGCTCGGCCCTGACCGTTGCCGAGCACGTGCGCCGCGCGGTGATGACCAAGGAGCTGATGAAGCGCTCCACCGGCGAGCATCTCGGCCGCGTCACGGTGTCGATCGGCGTCGCGTCGTTCCAGAAGGGCGAAAGCGCCCAGTCGCTGATCGAGCGCGCCGACAACTGCCTCTATGCGGCGAAGCGCGCCGGCCGCAACCGCGTTCTGTCCGAGACCGACCCGGAAGTCTCGACGTCCGCACCCGCCAAGGTCGCCTGACGCGCCCTCACCTGCGCTTCTTCTTCGCTGTTGCCTTCGGCTTCGGTGTTGCCGGCTTGCGTGCGGCTGAGCGCCGTGCCGCCGCGTGCGCATCCCGCGCCCAGCGCGCAAGTTCGCCGGGATCGTCGTAGAGCCGCTCCGGCATGCGCCAGTACGAGGTGAGCGTGTGCCGGCCGTTCTTCGTCGCGTAGGTGAAGGCGCCAAGTCCCTCGCCTTCGAACGACGGGATCGTTTCGGCATCCGCCTTGAGATGAATCACGCCCTCCGACACGAGCGCGATCATCAGCCCGTCCACGAACACGCCGGCGCCACCGAACATGCGGCGCACGCTCACGGGACCGAATTCATTGAAAAGTTCGCGGATCGTCGCGGCGTCCATGACGCCGCGCGGTCAGTGCGCTTCGGCGCCCGCCGGGTCGGAGGCCGGTGTCAGTTGCACCGACTCGCCACAGCCGCAGGCCGAGGTCTGGTTCGGATTGTTGAACACGAAGGTCGAGGACAGCTTGTCCACCTTGAAGTCCATCTCGGTGCCGAGCAGGAACAGCACGGCCTTCGGGTCGATCAGCAGCTTGACGCCCTTGTCCTCGACGACCTCGTCGAACTTCGCCGCTTCGGCGGCGTATTCCATCGTGTAGGCCATGCCAGCGCAGCCGCCGTTCTTCACGCCCACGCGCACGCCGGCGATCGGCTTGTCCGCCTTTGCCATGATCGACTTGATGCGATCAGCGGCGGCGTCGGTCAGACGCATCACCTGAGGTCGGGGCCTTGCAGTTGCCATTTGTTCTTTCAAGCCATTCTAATCTCTGGCGAATCCAGAATACCCGGAAATGCCCGCACTGTCTATTTGGGTACGCCCAAGGTTGGTCGCAACGATCTCACCACATGTTCAACGAGGCGCGCGCTTCGTCCGACATCCGGCTCTGCTCCCAAGGCGGGTCCCACACGATGTTGACCGTCACCGGGCCGACGCCCGCGACGCTCGACACCGCGTTCTCCACCATGATCGGCAGCTCCTGCGCGGACGGGCAGTTCGGCGTGGTCAGCGTCATGTCCACCGTCACGACGCGGTCGTCCGCGATGTCGACCTTGTAGATCAGGCCGAGCTCGTAGATATCGGCCGGGATTTCCGGGTCGAACACGGTCTTCAGTGCGCCGATGATGTCGTCGGTGATGCGCCCGAGTTCCTCGGCGGGAATTGCGCTGCCGCCCGAGGTCTCCACCGCGTTCGGAGCCGGTCTGTCTTCGACTTTGATTTCGTCGGTCATGCGAACATGTCCTGCGCCTTGATCAAGGCCTGTGCAAGGGTATCGACCTCGGCCTTGGTGTTGTAGAGCCCGAACGACGCGCGGCAGGTCGCCGTCACGCCGTAGCGCGCCAGCAGCGGCATCACGCAATGTGTGCCCGCGCGCACCGCGACGCCCGCGCGATCGATGATCGTCGCAACATCGTGCGGATGCGTGCCTTTCATCTCGAACGAAACGATCGCGCCTTTGTCCTTCGCGGTGCCGATGATCCGCAGCGAGTTGATCTGGCGCAGCCGCTCCTGCGCGTATGTCACGACATCGGTCTCATGTGCGCGGATGCGCGCCTTCCCGATCGACTGGATGTAGTCGATGGCGGCGCCAAGCCCGATCGCCTGCACGATCGGCGGCGTGCCCGCCTCGAACCGGTGCGGCGGGTCGCCATAGGTGACGCGATCCTCGAACACCTCGCGGATCATCTCGCCGCCGCCGTTGAACGGCCGCATCGCAGCGAGGTGCTCGTACTTGCCGTAGAGCGCGCCGATGCCGGTCGGTCCGTAAAGCTTGTGGCCGGTGACACAATAGAAATCGCAGCCGATGTCCTGTACGTCGATTTCGAGATGCACCGCCGCCTGGCTGCCATCGACCAGCACCGGGATGCCGCGAGCTTGCGCGATGCGCACCACGTCCTTGATCGGCACGACGGTGCCGAGCGCGTTCGACATGTGCGTCATCGCGACCAGCTTGGTGCGCGGCGTGAGCAGCTTCTCGAATTCGTCGATCAGGAAATTGCCGTCCTCGTCGACCGGCGCCCACTTGATCACCGCACCGTGGCGCTCGCGCAGGAAATGCCACGGCACGATGTTGGAGTGATGCTCCATGATCGAGATGACGATCTCGTCGCCGGGCTGGATGCGCTCACGCGCGAACGTGTAGGCGACGAGGTTGATCGCCTCGGTGGCGTTGCGGGTGAAGATGATTTCCTCGGGCCGCTTCGCGTTGAGGAATGCTCGCACCTTCTCGCGCGCGCCTTCGTAGCCTTCGGTCGCGGCGTTCGCGAGATAATGCAGGCCGCGGTGCACGTTGGCGTATTCGGATGTGTAGGCCTGCTCCAGCCGGTCGAGCACCGCTTTCGGCTTCTGCGCCGAGGCGGCGTTGTCGAGATAGACCAGCGGCTTGCCGTAGACCTGCATCGACAGGATCGGGAAATCCTCGCGGATGCGGGCGACGTCGTAGGAGCCATTGCTCACGGCAGGATGCATGTTCAGTTCCGCGCCTTCAGCCACGCCGAGACCGCTTCGATCAGTGCCTCGCGCAGGCCCGCATGTTCGATGCCTTCGATGGCCTCGCCGACAAACGCCTGGATCAGCAGCGCCTCGGCCTCAGCCATCGGGATGCCGCGCGCACGCAGATAGAACAGCAGGTCCTCGTCGAGATCGCCCGCGGTCGCACCGTGGCCGCACTGGACGTCGTCGGCGAAAATCTCCAGTTCGGGCTTGTTGTCGGCCTCGGCCTCTTCGGAGAGCATCAGCGCGTGCGAGGCCATCCTGGCGTCGGTCTTCTGCGCATTTGGCTTGACGATGATCTTGCCCTGGAAGATTCCGCGGCTCTCGTCATCAAGCACGGTCTTGAACACTTCGCGCGCCTGACAGCCGACAGCCGCATGCTCGGCGACCATCGTGATGTCGGCATGCTGGCGGCCCCTGAGCAGGGTCGCGCCCCGGATATTCGCGAGCGTGCCCTCACCGCCGAAGCGCAGAAACATCTGATTGCGCACGACCGCGCCGCCCGTCGTGAACACGAATGCGTTGAAGCGCGCATGCGCGCCGACGTCCGCCATCAGGGACGAGACGTGCAGCGCGTTCCCGCCTTCGCGCGTGAGCTTGATGTGATCGACATGCGCCTCGTCGGCGATCGACAGCTCCAGCGCGGTGTTGGACTGATAGTCGCGGCCATCCGCACCCTCGTGGCTCTCCACGATCATGGCGCGTGCGCCCTTCTCGACCACGACGAGGGAGCGGGTGAACAGCGCGGCCGGCTTCTCGCCGGTTGCGGCAAACACCAGATGGATCGGCCGCTCGACCGCGGCACCCGCCGCGACGCGGATCACCGCGCCATCGCCCATGAAGGCGGTGTTGAGTGCGACTGCGACATCGCTCGTCGCGACCACCTTGCCGAGGTGCTTGGCCGCCAGCGCATCGCCCTTGGCGAGCGCCTGCGACATCGGCTGGATGGAAAGTCCGGGCTCAAGCGCGGCGAGATCGGACAGTTCGGCGACGAACGCGCCATCGACAAACACCAGCTTGCGGCACTCGATATCGGCGAGAAGCGCGCCCGCATCCTTCGCGCGCGCTTTCGCGGCCGCGTCGGGCGGCGAAGCGAGCGGCTTTGCGTCGCGCATCAGCGCGCGCAGGTCGGTGTATTTCCATTCCTCGACGCGGCGATGCGGCAGGCCAGTGATCGCAAAGCGCTCGAACGCGGCCGCGCGCAACGGCGCCGCGCCCGGCAGCTTGCCCTTCGCGGCCTGCCATTCGGCCGCGAGCTGCTGCTCGGCGGCGTTCTTTACGAGGGTTAGTTCAGCCATCGTTATTCCGCCGCGACGGGGGCTTCCTGGAATTGCGCGTAGCCGCTCGCTTCCAGCTCAAGCGCCAGTTCCTTGCCGCCGGTCTTCACGATGCGGCCCTTCGAGAGCACGTGCACGATGTCGGGCACGATGTAGTCGAGCAGGCGCTGATAGTGGGTGATGACGATCGCGGCGCGCTCCGGCGAGCGCAGCCGGTTGACACCTTCCGACACGATCTTGAGCGCGTCGATGTCGAGGCCGGAGTCCGTCTCGTCCAGCACCGCGAGGCGCGGCTCGAGCAGCGCCATCTGCAAAATCTCGTTGCGCTTCTTCTCGCCGCCGGAGAAGCCGACATTGACCGCGCGGCGCAGCATCTCCTGGCTGATCGAAAGCTTGCCCGCCGCCTCGCGTACGCGCTTCATGAATTCCGGCGTGGTCAGCTCGGCTTCGCCGCGATGCTTGCGCTGCGCGTTGAGCGCCGTGCGCAGGAACGTCATGGTGGCGACGCCGGGAATCTCGATCGGATACTGGAACGCCAGGAACACGCCCTTCGCGGCGCGCTCGTCCGGCTGCATCGCGAGCACGTCCTCGCCGTTGAACAGCACTTCGCCGTCCGTGACCTGATAGTCGGCCTTGCCGGCGAGGATATAGGCGAGCGTCGACTTGCCCGAACCGTTCGGGCCCATGATGGCGTGCACCTCGCCCTTGTTCACGACAAGGTCGAGGCCGTTGAGGATCTTCTTGCCGTCGATTTCGACGTGCAGGTTTTTTATCTCAAGCAGAGGCATTACGCGTCCTTCTTCATTCAATCAGCCGACCGAGCCCTCAAGGCTCACCGCGATCAGCTTCTGCGCCTCCACGGCGAATTCCATCGGCAAATGCTGCAGCACATCTTTCACGAAGCCGTTGACCACAAGCGCGGTCGCCTCCTCGGCGGAGAGTCCGCGCTGGCGGCAATAGAACAGCATGTCCTCGGAGATCTTCGAGGTGGTGGCTTCGTGCTCGAACACGGTCGAGGAATTCTTCGCCTCGATGTACGGCACGGTGTGCGCGCCGCACTTGTTGCCGATCAGCAGCGAGTCGCAGTTGGTGAAGTTGCGCGCGCCCTTCGCCTTGCGGTGCGACGACACAAGCCCGCGATAGGTGTTCTGCGAATGACCGGCCGCGATGCCCTTGGAGATGATCCGGCTCGTCGTGTTCTTGCCGAGGTGGATCATCTTCGTCCCGGAGTCGACCTCCTGATGGCCGTTCGAGATCGCGATCGAATAGAACTCACCGCGTGAACCATCGCCGCGCAGGATGCAGCTCGGATATTTCCAGGTGATGGCCGAGCCGGTCTCCACCTGCGTCCACGAGATCTTGGAATTCGCGCCGCGGCAGTCGCCGCGCTTGGTGACGAAGTTGTAGATGCCGCCCTTGCCGTCGGCGTCGCCCGGATACCAGTTCTGGATGGTCGAGTACTTGATCTCGGCATCCTCGTGCGCGATCAACTCGACCACGGCCGCGTGAAGCTGGTTCTCGTCGCGCATCGGCGCGGTGCAGCCCTCGAGGTAGCTCACGTAAGAGCCCTTGTCGGCGATGATCAGCGTGCGCTCGAACTGGCCGGTGTTCTTCTCGTTGATGCGGAAGTAGGTCGACAACTCCATCGGGCAGCGCACGCCCGGCGGCACGTAGACGAACGAGCCGTCGGAGAACACCGCCGAGTTGAGCGTCGCGAAGAAGTTGTCGGACACCGGCACGACCGAGCCGAGATACTTGCTTCACCAGATCGGGGTGCTCGCGCAGCGCCTCGGAGATCGGCATGAAGATCACGCCGGATTTCTTCAGCTCGTCCTTGAAGGTGGTGGCGACGGACACGCTGTCGAACACCGCATCCACCGCAACGCGGTTGCGCGGCGCCTCGGGTTCCTCGCCTTCGACCGGCTCGCGCACGATGCCGAGCAGCGCCTCGCGCTCGCGCAGCGGAATGCCGAGCTTGTCGTAGGTCTTGAGGATTTCCGGATCGATGTCGTCGAGCGACTTCGGCGCCTTGAAGTTCGTCGGCTCGGAATAATAGTAGGCGTCCTGATAGTCGATCGGGCCGTAGTCGACGCGCGCCCATTGCGGCTCGCGCATGGTCAGCCAGCGCCGATAGGCGTCGAGCCGCCACTCGAGCATCCAGGCGGGCTCGTCCTTCTTCGCCGAAATGTAGCGAATAGTGTCTTCGCTCAGGCCCTTGGGGGCCTTTTCGGATCCGATATCGGTTTCGAACCCATACTTGTATTGGTCAACGTCGATCCTTCGGACCTGATCGACGGTCTCTTGTACGGCCGGCATTTAACTCCTCCACAGCGGCTTCAAGGGCCGCGGGGTTTGGCACTAGTGTCCCGATTCCGAAGTTCGTCTCATCGTCCAGCACCCTCGCGTACGAACTTCGGAATCGAAGGACACTAGTCAGTCGTATTAGTTCCAGTGTGGCTTAGGTTCGGAAGTCCGCATTGCGGACTCACCGCGCTCTGTTGCGGACTTCCGAACCGCCACACTGGCCGGTTATGGTGCTTGTTCAGGCGGCGAGGCCGCGTTTCTCCTTGATAGATAAGCGCTGAACAAGCTTTTTCCAAACGTCCAGAAATCGGTCGATTTCGGCCTCCGTGGTGGCGGGGCCGGTGCTGATTCGGATGGCGCCACGCGCGAGTTCCGCAGGCACGCCCATGGCGGCAAGCACGTGCGAGGGCGCGACCTTGCCGGACGAACAGGCCGCGCCGGACGAGACGGCCACGCCGTCGAGATCGAAAGCGATCACCAGCGTTTCGGCCTTGGCGCCGGGCATCGAAACCAGCGTCGTATTCGGCAGGCGCTCGGCCTGCTCGACCGAAGATCACGGCGTCCGGCGTCGCGGCACGCAGGCCCGCTTCGAGGCGGTCGCGCAGCGCCGTCATGTGTTCGGCTTCGGCGCTGAAAGCTTTCCTGGTCGCAGTTACGGCCGCGCCGAACGCAGCGATTGCCGCGACATTCTCGGTGCCGGCGCGGCTGCCGCGCTCCTGCCCGCCGCCCCTGATGAGGGGCTCGGCGAAATGCAGCGCCTCGTCGCGCCGGATGAGCGCACCTGCGCCCTTTGCGCCGCCGATCTTGTGCGCACTCAGCGTCATGACGTCGGCGTCGAGCGCCTGAATGTCCAGTTCGATCCGTCCCGCCGCCTGCACGGCATCGACGTGCAACAAACCGCCGTGGCGGTGGACGATCTCTGCGACCTGCGTCGTCGGCTGAACCACGCCGGTTTCGTTGTTCGCGGCCATCACCGACACGAGCGCGCGGCCACCCGCGCCGAGACGCTGTTCCAGCGCCGCAAGGTCGATCACGCCATTTCGCATCGACCGGAATTTTCTCGACCTGGCTCGTCGGAAACCGCCCGCCCGCCAGCACCGAAGGATGCTCGATGGCCGAGACCAGCAGCCGGTCGCGCTTAGCCTTGTCGTTGCCGCGCTCGATGCCCGGCGACAGCGCGAGCGCGTTCGCTTCGGTGCCGCCGGAGGTGAAGACGACGTTGCGCGGATCGGCGTTCACCAGCGCGGCGACTGCCTCGCGCGCTTCCTCGATCACGCGCCGGGCTGCGCGGCCGTCGCCGTGGACCGATGAGGGATTGCCGGCAAGCTCAAGCGCCGCATGGGCAGCGGCGCGCGCCTCGGAACGCAGCGGAGCGCTCGCATTCCAGTCGAGATACACACGCCCGCTCATTGATTCTCGATCCGCAAAGTCCACATTAGCCGCACACTACGCAAAAGACTTGCTTTTGGTCCGCCAAATCGTGCAAGAGAACCCGCCACGCCCGCCCGGCTGCGGGTCCGTCTGGCGAGGCTGTCCCAGAATTTAGAACAGTTCTAAATAGTTACGCGGACTGGCCGCTGGCGTCAAGCGCGCCTGGAGTTGAGCTTCCCGCCATCCCTATCTAAGGGTTGTGCATTGGTCGAGGTCTGAATGCCCGAGGTCATCTTTACCGGTCCGGCCGGCAGGATCGAAGGCCGGTATCATCCGGCCCGCGTCAAGCACGCCCCGATCGCCATCGTGCTGCACCCGCACCCGCAGTTCGGCGGCACGATGAACCACCAGATCGTCTACCAGCTCTACTACGCGTTCGTGCATCGCGGCTTTTCGGTGCTGCGCTTCAATTTCCGCGGCGTCGGCCGCAGCCAGGGCTCGTTCGACCACGGCTCGGGCGAACTGTCGGATGCGGCGTCCGCGCTCGACTGGGCACAGACGATCAACCCGGAAGCGCGCTCCTGCTGGATCGCGGGCTTCTCGTTCGGCGCCTGGATCGGCATGCAGTTGCTGATGCGCCGGCCGGAGATCGAAGGCTTCATCTCGGTCGCGCCGCCCGCCAATCTTTATGACTTCTCGTTCCTCGCCCCCTGCCCGTCCTCAGGGCTGATCATCCACGGCGACAAGGATGCGGTCGTGCCCGCAAAGGACGTCACGGGTCTCGTCGAGAAGCTCAAGACGCAGAAGGGCATCATCATCGACCAGAAGGTCGTGCCCGGCGCGAACCATTTCTTCGACAACAAGATCGAGCCGATGATGCAGACCGTCACGGCCTATCTCGACAAGCGGCTCAAGCCCGCGGATTCAAGCGCGGCCTGAGCGCCGCGCTCTTACTTCTCTCTTCGATATCGCTTCAAGGCTTCGCGAGCACGCCGCCCTGCATCGGGCGCGGCGCGCCGGTCGTCGTCGGGAACGTAAGCGGCAAACCCTTCAGCGAACGCACCGCAAGGAACGCGAAGGCCTGCGCTTCGAGCGCGTTGATCGACCAGCGCGACCTGCTTCGCGGTTTCCACCGTCGCGGGCGCGAGTTCCTCGGACAGCATCCGCATCAGCGTCGGATTGTTGGCGCCGCCGCCCGCCGCGATCCAGCTTTTCGGCGCGCGCGGCAGTGCCTCGACCACGCGCGCGACGCTCGCAGCCGTGAGCGCCGTCAGGGTCGCGGCGCCATCCTCTGTGCTTTTCTCCGCAAGGTTCGCATGCTCGCTGACCCACGCACGAAAATCGTTTCGATCGAGCGACTTTGGACAGGGCTGAGCGAAGAACGGGTGCGTCAGGAGACTGGCAATCGCCGCGTCATCGACCCGGCCGCGCGCGGCCGTCGCGCCGTTCTCGTCCCAAGTCGCGTCCGTGCGCTCGCGCATGAAATCGTCGAGCAGCGCATTCGCGGGGCCGGTGTCGCACGCGATCGGATCGCCATCACCATCGATGTAGGTGAAGTTCGCGACGCCGCCGAGATTGAGCACCGCGATCGGATGCGGCCGGTCGAGCTTGCGCGCGAGCGCGCGATGGTAGACCGGAACGATCGGCGCGCCCTGCCCGCCGGCGGCAACGTCGGCGGCGCGGAAATCGTAGACCACCGCGATGCCGGTCTCGCGCGCCAGCATCGCCCCATCGCCGATCTGGACCGTCAGCTTCTCCTTCGGCCGGTGCCAGATGGTCTGGCCGTGAAAGCCGATGACGTCGATGGTCGCCCTGTCGATCTCGTTCGCCACAAGGAATGTGTTCACCGCGCCGGCGTGCAACGCCGTCGACATCGCCTCGGCCTCGGCGATCACGCCCGGCCGCGCGTCGCGCGACCGTAACGCGGGCGCCGCCTCCATGGCGCGGCGGAGCAGCGCCATCTCGTGATCCTGATAGAAATGCAGCGCGCTCGGCCCGAAGCGGGTCACGGTCTCGCCGTCGGTTTCGATGATGGCGACATCGATCCCGTCCATCGACGTACCGCTCATCAGCCCGATCGCCCGCATGCCGCCCCAATTCTATGAATTCCGTGCCGGACCTGTTACACCACTAGTGGAGCGGATTTAACATTCGCTACACATCCCGCCGCGGTTCCGAGAAGCGAATGTTAAATCCAAAGCTCCACTAGAACTTTAATGTTTGCTAGTGGTCCTTTGCTTCTAACATTCGCAACAGAACCCGCCGCACAAGGACGCGAATGTTAGAAGCGGACCACTAGCTCTTTCCGACACCCTAAAAACCGGACCCGGGCGATGAGCGACTACAAATCGGATTTCCTGCGCATCCTGTCGGAGCGCGGGTACATCCACCAGATTTCCGACGTGGCCGGGCTGGATCAGCTTGCCGCGGCGCGGAAGCTTGTCGCCTACGTGGGATACGACTGCACCGCCTCCTCGCTGCACATCGGGCACCTGATCTCGATCATGATGCTGCACTGGCTCCAGCAGACCGGCAACAAGCCGATCGCGCTGATGGGCGGCGGCACCACGCGCGTCGGCGACCCGTCGGGCCGCGACGAGACGCGCAAGATCCTGAGCTACGAGCAGATCGACGCCAACAAGGAGTCGATCAAGGGCACGTTCTCGAAATTCCTCACGTTCGGCTCGAGCACGAGCGATGCCGTGATGGCGGACAACGCCGAGTGGCTGACCAAGCTCAATTACATCGAGATGCTGCGCGACGTCGGCCGGCACTTCTCGATCAACCGCATGCTCACGATGGACTCGGTGAAGCTGCGGCTCGACCGCGACCAGGAGCTGTCGTTCATCGAGTTCAACTACATGATCCTGCAGTCCTACGACTTCGTGGAGCTTGCGCGCCGTTATGGCTGCAACACGCAGATGGGCGGCTCGGACCAGTGGGGCAACATCGTCAACGGCGTCGACCTCGGGCGGCGCATGGGCACGCACCAGCTCTACGCGCTCACCTGCCCGCTGCTCACCACGTCGTCGGGCGCCAAGATGGGCAAGACCGCGGCCGGCGCGGTGTGGCTCAACGCCGACATGCTGCCGGTCTATGACTACTGGCAGTTCTGGCGCAACACCGAGGACGGCGACGTCGCGCGCTTCCTCAAGCTGTTCACCACAATGCCGTTGGCAGAGGTCGCCAAGCTCGCCGCGCTCAAGGGGCAGGAGATCAACGAGGCGAAGAAAGTGCTCGCCACCGAGGCGACTGCGCTGCTGCACGGGCGCGCCGCCGCCGAACAGGCCGCTGGCACCGCGCGCACGACCTTCGAGGAAGGCGCCATTGCCGAAAGTCTGCCGACCGTCGAAGTCCCACGCGCCGAACTCGAGAAGGGCCTCGGCGTGCTCAGCGCGTTCGCCGATAAGACCGGACTTGTCGCGTCGAACGGCGAAGCGCGGCGTCAGATCAAGGGTGGCGGGCTGAAGGTCAACGACTCGGCGGTCACCGATGAGAAGATGGCTCTGTCGCTGAAGGACGTGACCCCGGAAGGCGTGATCAAGCTCTCGCTCGGCCGCAAGAAGCACGTGTTGCTGAAGCCGGTGTAGATCTAGCGCGTCGGCGAGGAATACTGCGGCACGGCATTGCGGTCGTTGTCGGCCCCGCGGAATTCGAAAATCTTGCGGAAGATGCCGGGTGCCAGCATAGACATTGGCGCGACGCGCAAGGTCGCGTTGCCCTGCGGGCCGGTGACCTCGTAGGTCATGCCGAAGATGCCTTCGTTCTGTCCGCCGCCGATGATCAGGCCGACGAGCGGAACGCGCGCAAGGAAGTTGTTCAGCGCATAGGCCGGAATGAACGTGCCTCGCAGGCGGACGTCGTCGCGTCCGTAATCGAACTGCCCCTCAAGCGTCGCGCCCATGACGGGCCCCCAGACCACGCCATCGCGCAGTGCAAGCTTGCCGGGCGAGCGCGTGAATTCCGCCCGCATGCGCGAGAAGGTCACGCCCGCACCGAGTGACGGATTGCGTCCGCTCGGATCAGAGCCGGCGACACGCTGGAGTTCGGATTCACCGCGGATCGAGAAGTCGCGCACGTTGAGCACGCCTTCCTGCGGCAGGCCGTCGGTCGTCGGCGGGTCCATCGCGATCCACATCTGTCCGCCGACGACGCGCGAATACGTGTCGGTGAACCGCAGCAGCGCGCCCGCGTCGTTCGCCTCGCAATAGATCACCTGACGGCCGCCCGGATAAGCGCGCAGGTCGCCGGAGAGCGCGGCGTTGCTGCCGAGCTTGGCGGTCATGCCGAAGCTGCGCACGTGGCCGTTGCGCCGCGACATGCGCAGCTCGACGCCACGCAGCGTCTCGATGTTGTAGCCGGTGACGGTCGCGAGCTTCACGTCGAGATCGAAGTCGCGGCCCGTCTTGCTTTTCTCGGATGAAGGCCCGGACGCCGCCGACTTGATGAAGCCGCGGCCGTCGAACAGTTCGCCGCGCATCGTCACCTTGAGCGTGCCGTCGGTTGCGCGGTCGGCGCGCAAGGTCGCCTTGTCGCCGTCGGACAGCGCGAACGACGGGAAGCTCGCGGACGCGATCTCGCCATTGGCGTCGAGATCGATGGTGCCCTTCACCAGGGTGCCCGGCCCTTCGATCACGATGTCGTCGAAGCGCATCACCTGCGGCTTGTCGATCACCGTGAAGGTGACGCGGCTCGCGCGGCCTGCGGCCTTCCACCAGCCGGGCAAAAGTTCGGTGATGCGGCTGTCCTTGAGGTCGGCCTCCACCTGGTAGCGGCTTTCGCGATCGTTTGCCGACGCGACGCGGCCTTGCAGCTTGAACGGCACCGGACCGGAGAGCGTGTCGGTCATGCCGATGCCGAGCTTCTGGCGGCCGGCATCGTCGAGCGTCGCCTGGATGCGCACCTCGGCGTCGGTATCGCCTGTCGGCTTGCGGTAATCGACCGTCGCCGGCAGTCCGCCGATCTTCACGTCGCCCTTGGTGTAGAAGCCCTGCGAATTGGCGATCAGCTTGAGCGAGGTCGCCTCGACCTTGTGGCCGCGCACCCACTTCTCGGCCGCGAAATTCGAGATGTCGGCGTCGATCGTGTAATTCAGATTGTCGCGCGTCAGCGTACCGGTCAGCGGATAGTCGAGCGCGACCTGCGCGGCGAACGTGCCTTTCGTGGTGGCCGGATCGAGCGCCATGTTCGCGGAATCGCGCAAGCGCTCCAGCCCGAGCAGTTCGGCCGCGGCGTCCGCGTTGCCTTCGGCGCGGAAGCGCGTGCGCGTCGGTGAGGGCTTCGGATGCGTGTCGGGAACCTCGAACAGGCCGTTCGCGAGCGTGAGCTTGCGGCCTGACGGCAGATCGACAATCGCGCGCGCGACACGCACCGTCGCGGTGCGGCCCTGCACGCGCGTCACCAGTTCGGCATCGCGCAACGCGGGCAGCCCATCGACGACGCGCAACGTATTGCCGGTCGTGACGAGATCGATCGACAGGCCGTCGTCGGGCAGCGGCGGTCCGCCCGGCTCCAGTGTCGAGAGCGGCGCGTTGAGCGCAACCACGACGCGCTCGACGAAGCCCCCGGTGACGCGGTCCACCACCCAGGCGCGCAGCCGCGGCGTGACCATCGCGGGCCACAGCCGCTTGAACGCCGAGAGCGTCATGCGCGTGCCGGCAACGCCGAGCGCAAGCCGCGGGTCCGCGCCCGAATAGTCGATCGCGCCGGACATCGCGAAGCCGCCGGCCATGCCGCCGAGATCAGCCTGGTCGATCTCGAACAGACGCTTGGTCAGGTCGATGCGCGCCTTCACGGCGACGCGGTCGATGATCAGCGGCGGATCGCGCGAGCGGTCGGCGGAGGCGAACACCACGAGGCCGCGCGGGATCGACAGGCCCCACGGCGCGCCGACTTCGGCCGGCACATCGAGCAGCGAGGCAAAACTCACGCGGCTCGGACCCGATTGCACCTCGAGCGGCATCTGCAGTTGGCGGGTCGCCGGGTTCCAGCGAAGATTGAGTTGCGCCTCGTCGATATGGACACGGCTTTCCGGATCGTCGCGCGAACCGAAATGGCCGGCACCTGCGAGGATGCGGCCTTCCATCACCTGCAACGTGCCGTCGCGCTCGATCTCGGCGCGGATCACGGCGGAGAGCGGAACGTCGGCGGAGAAATGACTGTCGCTCGCGCGCAGCGCCAGCATCAGGTCCTTCGGCGAAACGTCGCGCACGACCGTTTCGATGGTGCGCCGTCCGTCGCCCTTCGGCGTGACGGTGACGGTCATGGACCACAGTCCGTCCGCGCCGGTGGAATTCACCGCGAAGGCGACGCCGCCTTCCTGCGGGCGCGTCAGGCTGAGATTGATGTGCTCGAACGTCCAGCGTTTGCCGAGACGCTGATCCTCGACGACCAGCGTACAGTCCTTCAATCCGATCTCAGCCAGCGTGCCGCCGTCGAGCCCGAGCGAGTCCAGCCGGTCGATCCATGCGAGGACGGCCGCAAGCGGATTGGTCGCGATCTCGACCGGTGGCAGCCGCGGCTGCTCCTCGGCGTTCGCCGAACCCACCGCGGCCGCGGCACCGATCGAATGCGTGACGGCGGGCGCGGCGATCGCGGGCTTGGCGGCGCCCGCAAGGATGTTGACGTCGCCGTTGGGCTCGATGCGCAGCGCCATTTCGGCGCCGATCAGGCTCAGCCGCTCGGTCTGCACGCGGCCCGTGAAGAGGCTGATCGCCGTGACGCCGACTTCGGCCTTCGGTGCGCTCGCCACCACGGTGCCCAGCGCATCGCGCACCACGATGTCGCGCAGGCGCAGCGCAGAGCGGCCGACTTCGTCGCGCTCGAGAACGGTTCCGCCGACCTCGACGCGATGCCCGCCGCCGAGCCGCTCCTCAATCGCCGAGGTGAGCCACGGCGTCACCATGTTGATGGCGATCGGTCCGGAGGAAAGCTGCCACCACACGATGCCGCAGCTCGCGAACGCCGCAAACGCGACGGCGCCCGTTCCGATCAGCAGACGACGCACGAGCGGCGAGCGATACGCCGGCACATGCGCGCGATGATGTTCGTGAGAGCGATGGTGTTGATGGTGATCGGGACGCAGCCGGTCGGCGGCGCGCTCGGCAAGCTCGCGGCTATGCAACTGCAGGGTCGCCCAGACCTCACGCAGCGCTTCGGCAGCCGAATTGATCGAGCCCGTCATGCGCAGCCGGACGTCCCCTCGCTGTCGAGGCCCCTCGCCTCGAATTCAGGAGCGGCGGCGGCAGGCCGGTCCATCCCCGATCCGCGCGAATTGCCCCTGTTCCGCCAGCCCTTTACCGGCGCCTCGTCCCTCGTCACATTGACCCTCTGAAAGCGTCGAAAGGAAGGCACATGATCCCCGAAATCGGCACGAAAGCCCCCGGATTCACGCTTGCGCGCGACGGCGGCGGCAGCGTGTCGTTGTCCGATTTCAAAGGCCGCAAACTGGTGCTGTTTTTCTACCCCAAGGCCGACACACCCGGCTGCACCAAGGAGGCTATCGCGTTCGGGGCCCTCAAGCGCGAATTTTCCAGGGCCGGCACCGAAATCCTGGGAGTTTCCGCCGATTCCGTCGCCGCGCAGGACAAATTCCGCGACAAGCACGCCCTGAAGGTCGCGCTCGGCTCCGACGAAGCCAAGAAAATGCTGGCCGCGTATGGGGTCTGGGGCGAGAAGTCGATGTACGGCCGCAAGTTCATGGGCGTCCGCCGGACCACCCTCCTGATCGGCCCCGACGGGCGCGTCGCGCAGGTGTGGGAAAACGTCAAAGTCCCCGGCCATGCCGAGGCGGTCCTTGAGGCGGCCAAGGCGCTCTGAGGGCGCGTTTGCGATCATCGTTTTTTCGCTGTGCGGCCGTTGTTTCCCCGCGCGCGACCCTACTTGCCAAGGCGTTAACAGATCGTCGGCAATTGCACCTTTGGGGGAAAATTAACCATGTGAAGGTCATATCGGTCCCCGTCGCATACGGCCTCCCCGGGCCGCGCGGAGTACCGATGTCAAATCAGTCTGCGGTCATGAGTTTTGGCGAGCGTGCCCCTCATCACGCGCGCGCGCGCTCCAAGCCTCCCGCGAAAGACATATCCGCCAAGGGTGACTGGACCTTGGGTCACGGCGGCCGTCAGGTGCGCGTCCGCCCGGTCGCGTTCTGGATCATCGTGGGCTCGCTCGTGCTGATGGCCGGATGGTCCGCCGTCACCGCCACCTATTTCGCTTTCCGTGACGACGTGCTGACGCGGTTGATCGGCCGCCAGGCGCAGATGCAATTCGCCTACGAGGACCGCATCGCCGACCTGCGCGGTCAGGTCGACCGGCTCGCAAGCCGGCAGTTGCTCGATCAGGAGCAGGTCGAAGGCAAGCTCGACCAGATCGTGCGCCGTCAGGCGGTTCTGGAGTCGCGCTCGTCGGCGCTCTCCAGCCTGCCGGACGCGGCGCCGACCGGATCGGTCAAGCCGGGACAGCGAAGCCCCGCGCCCGTGGTGCTCGCACCGCAAGGGGCCCCGAAGCCCTCCCCGATCAACGACACCCTCATTCTGGTCGCTCCGCCCGAGCGCGAAGCGAAACTGGAGTCGCGTTCGACGCCGGGCGCGGCGCGGTTCGGAGAAGTGAAGAACACGGCGGGCATCGAAGGCGCGCTCGCGCGCCTGACGCTCTCGCTCGACCGCTTCGAGCTGCAGCAGAACCGCACGCTGAACGCGCTTGAGGAAAACTACAACTCCAAGGCGCGGCGGATGCGTACCATCCTCGCCGA
Source organism: uncultured Alphaproteobacteria bacterium (assembly GCA_963828625.1). Lineage (GTDB taxonomy): Bacteria > Pseudomonadota > Alphaproteobacteria > Rhizobiales > Xanthobacteraceae > PALSA-894. The sequence goes on from CAWHEX010000003.1 coordinate 514,177, forward strand.
CCTCGGCCTCGACCTCAGCAAGATCGCGCCGCCGCTACCCGCGCGCGCGACCGGTGGCCCGTTCGTGCCGGTCTCGACGCAGGGCCTCTCGACGTTCGACCGCCAGCTTTATCGCATCAGGCTCGTGCGCGGACAGGTCGAGCGGCTAACGCGCACGCTCACCGCCGTGCCGATCCGCAAGCCGATGACCGGCGAACTCAATTCCACATCAGGGTTCGGCGTGCGCAACGACCCGTTCATCCGTGCGCCCGCGATGCATACCGGTCTCGACATCCGCGCCGACACCGGCGAGCCGGCGCGCGCGACCGCGGCCGGCACCGTCACGATGGCGGGCTGGAACGGCGGCTACGGCAAGATGGTCGAGGTCGATCACGGCAACGGTTTTGCGACGCGCTATGCGCATCTTTCGGCGATCGACGTCGAAGTTGGCCAGACGATCCGTATCGGCCAGGTCGTGGGCAAGGTCGGCACGACGGGACGCTCGACCGGCCCGCATCTGCATTACGAAACGCGTGTCGACGGCGATCCGGTCGATCCGCAGAAATTCCTGCGCGCAGGCGTGCGGCTCGGCGGCGTGCTTTAACGCGGCGAGCGCCTACTCCACATCCTCGACCTTGTCGGGCCCGGTACCGAACGCCTTCTGGGCGAGCGTTGCTTCCATGAACTGATCGAGATCGCCGTCGAGCACGCCGCCGGTATCGGAGGTCTGTGTGCCGGTGCGCAGGTCCTTCACCATCTGATAGGGCTGCAGCACGTACGAGCGGATCTGGTGGCCCCAGCCGATGTCGGTCTTGGCGGCATTCTCGGCGGCGGCGGCCTCTTCGCGCTTCTTCAGTTCGCGCTCATAGAGCCGCGCGCGCAGCATGTCCCACGCCTGCGCGCGGTTGCGGTGCTGCGAACGGTCGTTCTGGCAGAACACCACGACACCGGTCGGGATATGGGTCAGGCGGATCGCGGACTCGGTCTTGTTGACGTGCTGGCCGCCGGCGCCGCTCGCACGCATCGTATCGGTTCGCACATCCGACTCGTTGATGTCGACCTTGATGCTGTCGTCGATCACCGGATAGGTTTCGATACTGGCAAACGAAGTATGGCGCCGCGCATTGGAATCGTAGGGCGAGATGCGCACCAGCCGGTGCACACCCATTTCGGTCTTGAGCCAGCCGTAGGCATTGCGGCCCTTGACGTGGATCGTGGCCGACTTGATCCCGGCCTCCTCGCCTTGGCTCTCCTCCATGAACTCGACCTTGAAGCCGTGCTTTTCGGCCCAGCGCGTGTACATGCGCAGCAGCATGTTGGCCCAGTCCTGGCTCTCGGTGCCGCCCGCGCCGGCATGGACCTCCAGATAGGCGTCGTTTGAATCCGCCTCGCCCGAAAGGAGCGCTTCCATCTCGCGGCGCGCGACCTCGGCCTTCTGCGCGCGCAGCGCGGCTTCGGCCTCGGTGACGACGGACTGATCCTTCTCGGCCTCGCCGAGCTCGATCAGGCCGATGTTGTCTTCAAGCTCGCGCTCGATCCGGCCAATGGCGGTGAGCTGGTCCTCGAGCGCGCCGCGCTCCTGCATCAGGCGCTGGGCGCGCTGATTGTCGTTCCAGAAATTGGGATCTTCGGCCTGAACGTTCAGTTCGTCGAGCCGCCGGCGCGCCGCATCGAAGTCAAAGATGCCTCCTCAGCAGCCCGACCGACTGCTTGATGTCATCGACGATCTTCTGGAGTTCTGTGCGCATGGCGCCGATGTAGCGATCAAGTCGCTGCTTCGCAACGATTTTCGCGAGGGCCGCGGACAACCTTCCCTCCCCGGCGTCAGCCGCTATGCTGCGCATCCCTTGAAGCGGAGTGCGCCGTGAACGAAGGCCTGATCGGAACCTGGAAGCTCGTCGCGGCGGTGCGCGAGGAAATCCCCTCCGGCATGAAGACCGATCTGTTCGGCCCAGACCCGCAGGGCATCCTCAACTACAGCCCGGAAGGGCGCATGATCGCGCTGCTCGCGCATGGCGACCGCAAGGCCCCGGCCGGCGGCAAGGCAACGCCCGACGAAGCGCGCGCACTCTACGGCAGCATGCTCAGCTACGCGGGCCCCTACACGATCGAGGGCGATGTCGTGACGCATCACGTCGATATCTCGTGGAACGAGAGCTTCACCGGCAGCAAGCAGACGCGCCACTTCAAGCTCGACGGCGATCGCCTCATCCTGTCCACGCCGCAATCCGCCGACCCGATCGAGGGCAAGGTCAGCGTGCGGCGGATGACGTGGGAGCGCGTCACCACCCGTTGACGCGCGGGAAGCGTCCGACGACCGCCTCCCCGCGCACCGCGTCGAACGCCTCATAGCCGGCGCATGTGATGCACGCGTGGTTCGGCAGGATGCGCACCAGACTGCCGACCGGGAGGCGCGCGAACCAGACCTCGTCGTCGACAGTGACCGTGCCGTGCTCCTGATGCACGGCATCGACGGAGAGCTTGCCGAGCCTGGCCGCGGTCCGCACGTCGCAGACATATCCGTAGCCAGCATCGGGCAGATATTTGTTTGCACCGATGTCCTTGGAGAGCGCCAGCGCGCCGGCATCGAGAATGAGCGAGCGCCCGGCCCGATTGTGCCCGATCACCGAGGCGAGAACCGAAACCGCAATGTCGTCGATCGCGCACACCTTGCGCGAGAGCTGCGCCAGATCCCAGAGCATGTAGATGCCGGCACGCACTTCGGTCACGCCACGCAGGTGATCCGCGTAGAGCACCGTCGGCGTCGAGCCGACGCTGACGATATCGCACGGCAGGCCCGCGCCGCGGATCGCGGTCGCTGCATTCACCGCGACATCGCGTTCCGCCGTTGCGATCGGAACGACCTGCGCGGGATCGCTCGGGCCATATGAGTGGCCCGCGTGAGTCATCACGCCGCGCAGCCGAACTCCCGGCGCACTCGCGATCGCGCGCGCGAGCGCCACGATCTCGGGAGAGCCGGCCGGAAGTCCGCTGCGATGCTCGCCGCAGTCGATCTCGATCAGGAACGAGAGCGTGATCTTCCGTTCGGTGGCGAAGCGCGCGGCCGCCGCCACGACGTCGGGCAAATCCGTAGCAAGGATCAGGTCGGCGCCGGTTTCCATGATGCGTGCCGCGTGCGCGAGCTTTCCCGGCACGATCGTCGCGGCGTACAGGATGTCGCGATAACCGGCATTTGCGAAGTGCTCGGCCTCCTTCAGCGTCGAGACCGTGATGCCGCCGGACGAGCCGGTCGCGATCTGCGCCACATCGACGGACTTCGCGGTCTTGAGATGCGGCCGCAGCGCAACGCCGAGCGCCTCGCAGCGCGCGCGCATGGCCGCGCAATTCCTCTCCAGACGATCGAGGTCGAGAAGAAGTCGCGGCGTTTCGAGCGTGAGCAACGAGTTCCCGGCAGGCGCAAGCATCACACGATCTCCAGCAGCGGCGTCAGCGAACGCTCCACGTAATCAGGCTTGGTGTCGCCAACGGGCGCAAGCCCCATGCGGTTGTGCCAGTAGACCGGCATCCCGGCGCCCGTGGCGCCCGGCACATCCGCCGCGGAGCCCGCGACGAACAGCGTCCGCGCCGGCGCGGTGCCGAGCTTCGCGAGCACTGCCCGGTAAGGCTCGGGACGCGGCTTGTAGAAGCCGGCCTCCTCGGCCGTCACGACGGCCGCGAATGCGACTTCGCAGCGTGCCGCCGCGCGGCGGCCGAGCACGACCGAGCAGTTGGTCGCGACGCCGAGCGGCACGCGCTCGCGCGAGTTGAGCGAGAACCGCGACGGTTTCAGGCCAAGGCGGCAGTTCGTCCCAGCGTCGCACCAGTTCATCGGCGCTTTGCAGTCCGACGCCGGATTGTTCGGCGGCGGCGCGCACGATCTCCTCGTAAGGCCGGTAGACGCCCTGCCCGTACGTGAGTTCGAGATACTGGCGCCGCCACCGCAGACCCGCCTCGGGCGATCCGGCGGCCGCGTTCCACAGCGTCCAGGAATCGATCAGCGCGGTGAGCAGATCGAACACCACCGCATCGTAGCGCCCACTAGCCAGGTGACACCTCCTTGGCTGCCGAGACCGCGATCCACGCCGCCAGCAACATGATCGCGGCGCCGCCGATCTCGCGCCAGGTCAGCGGCTCGCCGAACACGATCGCACCGAGGATCAAGGCGACGACCGGCGACACGAACGAATAAAGCCCGGCGCGCGATGCGCCCCAGTCGCGCATCAGCCGCAGGAAAATGGTGTACGCGATGAACGTGCCGCCGATCACCAGAAACAGAACGCCCGCAAGCGGCGCGGGCGTCAACAGTGCCGCGACGGTCGCGCCCGATACCGGCTCCACGGCGAGCGACAGCAGCGTGAGGCCCACCGCACCGACCAGCCCATGCGCGGCGGTGAGTTGCAGCGGCGTCACCTGATCGAGCAGCGGGCGCGACAGCACCGAGCCGAGGCAGTAGCAGAGCGATCCGGCAACCAGCGCGGCTGCGCCCCACAACTCCATGACGTCGCCGCTCATCGCGGCCTTGCCGGAGAACAGGAGCACGAGGCCGCCGATGCCGAGCAGCAGCGCCAGCGCATGGCGCCATGTCGGACGCTCTTGTCCCGAGCAGGATCGCAAGGCCGAACAGGCAGACCGGATTCATCGACATGTTGACGACGCCCGAGACGCCGGACGCGACGTATTGCATGCCCCAGTAGATGAACGCGTAGGTCGCCGCGACGACCAGCGCGCCGCTGACGATGACGCGCAGCGCGCGTCCGCCGCCGAACACCGTGCGCAGATCGCGCACAACGAACAGCAGCACGGCGGACACCAGAACGTAGCGCGCCGCGCCGAAGAAGAACGGCGGCACCGCCGCAAGGCCCACCTTGGTGGCGATCCAGGTCGCGCCCCAGATCAGCGACATCAGCAGAAAGAGCAGATGGTCGAGGCCCACGTGTGCGCCTTCGGGAAAATCGGGCGCTCGCCGCTCGCTACGGGCCGCCCGAAAAACGAAACGGCCGGGACGCTTGCCCGGCCGCCGCGAGAGATATCAGAAAATGCGCGTCACCACAGTCCGCCGCGGCCGGAGCGAAGCGCGCTGTCGGCTTCGGGCGACGGCGCACCCCATGAGCGTTGCTCGCCGCCCTCCTGATAGCCGATGACCGAATAGGCGTCGGGCGGCGCGGTGCCGGGCTTGAAGGCTTCGAGCAGTCCGCCGGGCGAGCCCGCCGCAATGCGCATGCCGGATTTCGGATCGATGCGGATCAGCTTGATGCCGGGCGGCACGCGGAACGGCACCGCGGGCTTGTCGGCGAGCGCGACTTTCAGAAATTCCTTCACGATCGGCGCCGCGATGCCGCCACCGGTGGCGCGGCCGCTGATCTGGCGCGGCTTGTCGTAGCCGAGATAGACGCCGACGGCCATGTCGGGCGAGAAGCCGACGAACCACACGTCCTTTTCGTCGTTCGTGGTGCCGGTCTTGCCCGCGACGGGCTTGCCGACTTCGCGCACCACGGTCGCGGTGCCGCGCTGCACGACGCCCTCCATCATCGAGGTGATCTGGTAGGCGGTCATCGGATCGAGCACCTGCTCGCGGCGATCCACCAGCGAGGGCTCGTTCTGGTTCGCCCACTTCTGCGCCTCGCAGCCCCGGCATTCGCGCGCGTCGTGGCGGAAGATGGTGCGGCCGTAGCGGTCCTGGATGCGGTCGATCAGCGTCGGCTTGATGCGCTTGCCGCCGTTCGCGAACATCGAGTACGCACTGACCATGCGCATCACGGTCGTCTCACCAGCACCGAGCGCGAACGACAGATAGGTCGGCATGTCGTCGTAGACGCCGAAGCGCTTGGCGTACTCGGCGATCAGCGGCATGCCGACATCCTGCGCGAGCCGCACCGTCATCACGTTGCGCGAATGCTCGATGCCGAAGCGCAGGGTCTGCGGCCCATAGAACTTGTGCGAATAGTTTTCCGGCTTCCACACGCCGCCCGAGCCGGTATCGACTTCGATCGGCGCGTCCATCACGACCGTCGAGGGCGTGTAGCCGTTGTCGAGCGCGGCCGCATAGACGAACGGCTTGAACGATGAGCCGGGCTGGCGCAGCGCCTGCGTGGCGCGGTTGAACTGGCTCTGGTCGAACGAGAAGCCGCCGACCATCGCGAGCACGCGGCCGGTCCACGGGTCCATCGCGACGATGGCGCCGGAGATTTCCGGAATCTGGCGCAGCCGATAGGTGCTGGCGTCCTTGTTGGCCGGTTCGACATAGACGACATCGCCCGCGGCGAGCACTTGCCCGACGCGCGACGGCGTCTTGTTTCGGTCCGGGCCGCTCGCGGCCTTCGCCCACTTCACGCCCTCGATCGGAATGCTGCCGATCTGGCGATCCTTGGCGACTCCGCCGCCGGGCTCGCGCGCGGGCTGCAGGCCGATGCGCGCGGCTTGATCGCTGACTTCGAGCACGACCGCGAGCCGCCACGGCGCGATGTCGGAGAGCGCCTTCTGCTCGGCGAGCTTGATGCCCCAGTCGCCCGCGAGATCGAGCTTGGTGATCGCGCCGCGATAGCCTTGCGTCTCGTCGAACTTCACCATGCCGTCGGTCAGCGTCTTGCGCGCGACTTCCTGCAGCTTCGGCACCAGCGACGTGCGCACCGAGAGACCGCCCTCGTAGAGCTTCTTCTCGCCGAAGCGGTCGTTGAGGTCGCGGCGCACTTCCTCGGCGAAATACTCCGCCGCGTAGATGTGCGCGCCGGTCGGACGCGGAACGACGTTGAACGGCTCTTTCTTGAACTTCTCGGCGTCGGCCGCCTTGAGGTAGCCGTCCTCGGCCATGCGCTCGATCACGTAGTTGCGCCGGCCGATCGCATCCTCGCGGCGGCGGAACGGATGATAATTGTTCGGGCCCTTGGGCAGTGCCGCGAGATACGCTGCCTCCGCGACGGTCAGTTCGTGCACCGACTTGTCGAAATAGAGCAGCGATGCGGCCGCGACGCCGTACGACGAGAAGCCGAGATAAATTTCGTTGAGATAAAGCTCGAGGATCTTGTCCTTCGAATAGGTGCGCTCGAGGCGAAGCGCGAGCAGCGCTTCCTTGATCTTGCGCTCCATGCTCGGTTCGTTGGTCAGGAAGAAGTTCTTCGCGACCTGCTGGGTGATCGTGGAAGCGCCCTGCGGCCGCCGTCCGCTGCCGTAGTTCTGCGCCGCGAAGAGCGCCGCGCGCGCGATGCCCTGGAAGTCGAGCCCCCCGTGGTCGTAGAAATTCTTGTCCTCGGCCGCGATGAAGGCGTTGAGCACCAGCTTCGGGATCGCCTGGATCGGCAGATAGAGCCGGCGCTGCGTGGCGTATTCGGCGACCAGCGCACCGTCCGCCGCGTGCACACGCGTCATCACCGGCGGCTCGTAGTCCTGCAATTGAGAATAGTCCGGCAAGCCCTTGGAGAAATGCCAGAACATGCCCGCGGCGCCCGCGACGCCGACGAGAAACACCACGGTGCCGACCGCGAATATCCAGCCGAGGAAGCGCAGCAGAAGCTTCATTCACCGCCCATCCGCCATCGCCGTACTGGCGCGACGAATCTCCCGTTGCCACCGGATGTTACGCCATCCGAACACGCATGTGCGATATGCGTCCCCGCACGCGCCAAGATCAAGCTAAGTCGCGCCGTTTTATGGTCAAACTGAGGCTTGCCGGGCGGCCCGCCGCCGCCCGCCGAACCCATCCCCATCCGCGGTTCAGTTCGCGCCATTGCGGGACCCGGAACCGGCCAGACGGGTGGAGAAGAAGGCATTCACCGCCTGCGCGACCGCGTCGGTCGTGCGCGCGCGCCAGCCTTCCGAGACCATCAGCTTGAGGTCCTGCTTGTTCGACACGTAGCCAAGCTCGATCAGCACCGAAGGCACATCGGGCGCCTTGAGCACCTTGAAGCCCGCCGACTTGAGCGGATGCTTGTGCAGCTTGGCGGCGGCCTTGAGTTCCTTCACCACGGCGCGGGCGAAATGCGCGGAGAAGTTCTTCGTCTCGCGCTGGGTCAGGTCGATCAGGATGTCGGCGACTTCCTCAGGCTCGGACGAAAGGTCCACGCCCGCGATCGCGTCCGCGCGGTTCTCGCTTTCGGCGAGTTTTGCGGCTTCGGAGTCGGACGCGGTGTCGGACACCGTATAGACGGTCGCGCCGCGCACGTCGGTCTCCGAACTCGCGGCGAGCGCGTCGGCATGGATCGAGACGAACAGCGCCGCCCCTTCCTTGCGCGCGGTGCGCACGCGCTCACCGAGCGGGACGAATACATCCTCGTTGCGCGTCATCATCACGCGGTACTTGCCGCCCTTTTCGAGCTTGTGCTGGAGCGCCTGCGCGAACTCGAGCACGATCGTCTTTTCCATTTCGCCGCTCGAAGCGACAGTTCCGGTATCAGGCCCGCCATGCCCCGGATCGATCACCACCAGCGGCCGCCCGTCATTGACGCGCCGCGCGGTCTCGACCGGCTTCGTCTCCGGCGCACGACGCGGACGCGCTTCGAGCGCGAGGTTGCGCATAAAGGTCGTGCGGTCGACCGAGACGAGATCGACCACGAGCCGCGCCGGCTGACTGTCGACAGCGTCGAGCACGAACGCCTTGTCGACGCGGATCGGCCCGGTCGCATCGATCACGATGCGCGAGCCGCCCTGCATCACGAGGCCGTAGCGGAACGCCTTGATCAGTCCCCGCCCGTGCGCGCCGGTGCGCGCGGGAAACTGGAACGTGACCTGCGGCATGTCTATGACGACGCGATACGGATCGGCCAACGTAAAGGCCGCGACTTCGATCGGACGGGTGAGGTCGAGCACGAGCCGCGTGCGGCCGGAATCGCCGCCGAGCCGCGCTTCGCTTGCGACCGGAAAGCCATCGGCCGGCGTGCCGGTGCGCGCCACCGCGGCGCGCTCCTCCGCGCCCGCAGGCGCAAGGCCGGCGAGCAACGCCCCAAGCAGCAGAACCGCCCGCATCATGCGTCCTGAACCTTCCCACGCATGAGTAAGGCCGCCATGGTTAACCCGTCATTAAGTCGAGAAAACGGGCCCAATTCGGCGCGCGGGCACGCCCATTGCCACAATTGGTAACCAAGGCATGATTGTGGGACGGACGGCCCGCGCCTGCGGCTCGGAAGCCGTGTCGAGCGGCGCCAGCTCAGCTTCCACCCCTTGATCAGCGATCAGGACTGGCGGACTTCAATGTCGTTGATCGCATCAAAGCTGTGGCGAAAGTCCCTGTACGCGCCACTCCAATCGCGCTGGCACTGTCAGTGCAGCCTTCACAGCCTTGCAGGGACGTAGAGAGATATATGAAAGACCAAGCCGACAACAACCGTCATCAACAGCACCCAGACCCAGGGACCGACAGCCGCGAGCGAGAATTTTCTGTCCGCAAATTTTGTTCGAAACAGCAGCACTAGCGATGCGAGGAAAGTGCAGATCATCGATTTCGCAAGATCTTCTCTCCAAGCGACCCGGTTGTTCGAGAATGCATCGAAAAGACGAGAGACAAGGCGATCGAGCAGAATAGTTTCGCGGGTAATCAACAGCGAAGGCAATGTCAGGATCAGAAAGACCACGAGCGCCAAGAGCCAGACCACGATGAACACGCTCGCGGTCCTGTTCCAATCGTCGACGATCTTTTGCGGCTTGCGGGACGCAAAGATGACCACGATGGCAGACGCAAACAGCAGCACCGCGCCGATCGCGGCCATCAGAACCTGACTCCGGAGAGCCGCTTCCCGGGTGGCCGCCTCGATTTGACCGGCCGCGGTAAACAGCAAAATACCGAGCAGGCCGGTCACGAGATTGATCGATCCCTGCTTTGGAACGAGCGCCATCTTGCTGGGCGGAATTCGTGCTTCCGCCACCGCCGTCAAAAATCCCCTGATCGCATCGGAAAACTTGCCGATCCAACTCGCTTCGCCCTTCTCGGCGCCGGCGTTCTTCTCAGTCGGCTTTGGGTTGTTTTCCGGCATCGCGCTAGCGGCCGCCGCTCACTGCTTGCGCCACTTGATGCGCCACACTTCCCTGCTCTCCCGGTCCTGCAAACCACGCGGATAATCAAGGTCCGTCATCGTAACGTTGAGCGTGCCGTTATCCGCTGCCTCAATTCCCGTGTTCATCGTGATGCAGCGAGGTTCGGTGCTTTGCCGATAATATTTGATCTGCGCCTCAAAACGCGTTTCGAGGCTATCGGCGAATGCCGTACCCGATCCGAACACCGATGAAAGCAGCCTGCTCGCCGCGTCGGTCGGTTCAGTTACCTTCATTTCGGGAAAATGGAATTCGCTTCGACGCTCGCGCGGCTCGTAGGTCGCCCGATCGGGAGCGTCATCGCGATAAGTATACTCCGCATGAAACTCGCGTTCGAGATAGCTGCTCGATGCGCGCAACGCGCGCGGATGGTGATACGTATAATACGTCCTCGCGGAGATACTTCCGTTCCAGGACTCCCGCTGGCCGCGGCTAGTATTGATCTTGTCGCGCTTCAAATAGACGTAGGTTGGCTGGCGTTTCGTTCCGTCGGCGCTTGTTGAAACCATCCGCACTGCGAAGACGCCGGAGTTGTCGCGTTTCACCGCGAAAGGGTTTGCGACGCCTGGAGGATTATCGAGAACGTAGATCAGGCTGAGCTTGGAATCGAAGTTGAGATCGGTCGACGCAAATTCGGTTGGACTGAGCCGGATCGGAATTCCTGAATTATTCCGGCTCGATACAGCGAAAAGCTGCCCCTGCGCGTGCGTAATCTTCTTCAGCTTGAGAATGTCGCAGCCTTGCGCAAACGACAAAGACGGGAAGGCCAGGCAGCCAAGACTGAGTGTCATCAAGTGAACAAAACTAGCGCCTTTCCACATTTAACCCCCCCTGTCACTCACCATCAATTAGGGCTTTCGAACCGGCCTTTAGCAGCTGCCCAAGTGTATCAATTTGCGCGTCGCAATCAATGGTAGCGACGCGAATTCAAGCTGGCACAGACCTTTCTCGGCGGACATCGCGGCCGACCTCCCTTGCGAGCGGCTGGTGGCCCTGCCCGAACCGGCAATGTCCCGCTAGCTGATCTTGCAGCCCCTCACCAGCGGCCAGGACTTCGCAGGCTTGGTCGTCTTGTTGACCGCGTCGAACGAGCGGCCGGCGATCTGCTCGACCTCGGCAACCGTCTTGATCGTGGTGTCGAGCTTGTTGCGCCCCATGTTCGTCTTGTTCGGCACGACCCACGCGATCGCCTGCTTGTTGTCGGTGCGGATCACGACCTTCCAGAACGCCGACGGCGTCGGGATGCCGTGGCTCCTGATGAAGTCGTTGCGCGCGCCGGTCCAAACCGGGCCGCCCCACACCTGGAGGATCACCTGATCGCGCAGGCACTCGATGATGTCTTCGGTCTGGCGCCACGCGCCGCGATTCATCGATTTGGTCTGCGGCAGCAGGTTGGTCCAGTGGTTCGCTTCCTTGATCGCCTTGGTCGATCCGTCGAAGTGATTGGCGGGCACCTGATGACCGACGTCGAACGGAATGCCGCGCGCCGTACCGAAATTCCTGGTGGTCTTGGACTGGCAATTCCGATCGAAATTGTCGTCGATGGTGTAGCTCTTGCCGCGCGGAAGGCTGCCGGAATCCCGGTGCGCCGCGTAAAAGAACTGGGTCGGGCCGCGCTTGTCGCAGTCTACCCAGACCTTGAAGCCGGTGTACTGCACTTCATGGATCTGACCCTGCGCGCTCGCCGCGGTGGTGGTCAGCAGGAGCGCGAAGACAGCAATCATGCGAGTCATCGTTTCCCCCAATGGTTGTGATGCGGGAAACTATATACCCAACCTCACCACGAGCGACAGCCCTTTGCGTGCCGGACTGATCATCACCGACGTCCAACCCCGCCGAACAGGCTACTGCTTCGGGGGTGGCGCCGATTGCTTGGCCGGCGCCGGTGCCGGCGCCTTCTTCTCCGATTGCTTGGCGGGAGCAGGCGGCGGCGATGCCGGCATCGGCGCAGCCGGTGCGGCCTGACCGAGGTTCACCGAAAGGCCGAACAGGCGCCATTGCCCGTCGACCGGCGCGAACAGCAATTCGAAGTTCACCTGCTGCGGCACGGACGGAAAAAATCCGGCCATTCGCATCAACCCGTTCGACTCGATCTGCGGCAGCAGCGAGAGTTGCGGATCGATCGCCGCCACACCGGAGAGGTCGAGCTTGTCGGCGCGCTGCTTCGCGAAGATGTCGCCAAGCCCCGCTGCCGTGTTCACCTGCTGGAATCCGGGCGCGCCCAGATCCCGCAGCACCGTATAGTTGCCGGTCTTGTTCGCCTGATCGAGCGCCAGAATTGTCGAGCGCACGAGAATGAGGACGCCGTTGCGATCGATCTGCGCGGGCTTGGGCGCCGCTTCGGCCTTCTGCTCAGCCTGCGCACCCGCCGCCATGACGGAAACGGCGATGACGGTGGCCATCGCCCCTAACGCAAGGCTCCGTCCGATCCAAAAACAAGTCACCACGCGAAGGTAACACCCGCCCGCCCGCCGACGCCACCCTGCGCGAAGCCCATCGCGACGCCGCCGTTGAGCACGATGTGGTCGGTGATCCGCGCCTGCGCGAGCACGGCGGCGGCGTTCTCGCCGCGGAACGTGCCCACGTTGGTCGAGATCGCGAACCTCTTGTCGCCGGGCAACGCACTGCCACCCATCGCGATCGCCATCGCGGTGCCTTCGAACGACTGCCGCATCTGCGACTGGAGAACCGCGACGTTGCCTTGAAGAACGGCGACGTTGTTTTGCAGGCTCGAGATGTCCGTTGGGCTGAAGCTGGCGGTCGCGAGGTTGCCGTTCGCATCCGAGGTCACGACTTTCACCGGACCGGTCTGGGCCGACAGGCTCGCGGCCGACGCGATGCCGGGCATCGTGTAAGTATTCGACGCCGTGCCGACAACGACCTGATTGGGGCGCGTCGCCGTTGCGCCGTTACCGATCGCCGTCGAGTTGGCGAAGCTTGCCGACGCGTTGGCGCCGAACGCGGAAGCGCTGGTCCCAGTCGCAACCGCATTGCTACCGACCGCGGTATTGAGAGTGCCGGCACCGCTGGCGTTGGCGCTGTTTCCAATCGCGACGTTGGAGCTGTTTGCGCCGCTGGCGTCGGCGGCGAAGCCGGAAGAGACGTTGCGGCTGGCGGCGCCGCTCGCGTTGCTTCCACCGGTCGCGGTATTGCCGCTGCCGTCGCCGCTCGCGTTGGCAAAGTTTCCGGACGCGTAGTTGCTGGCGTTGGTGCCGCTGGCGTTGGAGGTAAATCCGGTTGCGATGTTAATGCTGCCGCTTCCGCTGGCGTCGGCGCCGTTTCCGGTCGCGATATTGGAGCTAAAGGCGCCGCTGGCGTTGGCGTTGAATCCCGCCGCGACGTTGAAGCTGTTGCCGCCGCTGGCGTTGGCTGAAACTCCGACCGCGGTATTGACGCCGGCGTTGCCGCTGGCGTTGGCGGACATTCCGAATGCGATGTTGCCGGCGCCGACGCCGCTGGCGTTGGCGCTGGTTCCGCTCGCGATGTTGTTGCCGCTATTGCCGCTGGCGTTCGCCGAGTCGCCGATCGCGGAATTCTTGCTGTTGTCGCCGCCGGCGTTTCCGCCGATTGCGGTGTTGGAGCTGTTCGAACCCGCCGCAAACGAGAAACCTTTGAACGCCAGGTTATTGCTTCCGTCGCCGGATGCGTTGGCCAATGAGCCGGTTGCTATGTTGCCAGAAGAAGCACCGCTGGCGTTTGCAGCGAAGCCCGTAGCAAAATTGCCACTCTTGGCTCCGCTCGCGTTGGCGCGGCCTCCGAAGGCAATATTAGAGCCCTCGACGCCGCTCGCGTTGGCATCGGTACCGGTCGCAATGTTGCCGCCGCTGTTGCCACTCGCGTTGGCGTTGCTCCCGGTCGCAACATTGCCACTCGGCAGGCCGTTCGCGTGACTACCGCTTGCGTTGGCGGCGTTTCCGATCGCAATGTTGGTGGCGCCGTCGCCGCTCGCGTTGGCGGCGTTTCCGGTCGCGACATTGGCGCTATTCTGGACGAGGGTGTTGCCCGTGGCGTTGGCGTTGATCCCGCAGGCAACGTTGTTGCCGCCCGCGGCGCTTGAGCCAGCGCCGTCGGCGGTCGCGGGCGGCACGGTCGCGCCGGTCGCATTCCCGACGCAAACGAACTGTGCGGTGGCAGATCCACCCGAAAAAAGCAGTCCCGCGCTCGCGATCACCATCGCCAGCGCCGTCGCGGACATCAAACCGCGGCGCGATTCATTCGTCCGCGGCGCGCGCCGAATCTTTCCGAACTCGCTCATGCTAACGCCCCATCTGTCCCCGCCCGGAACGCCTCGCTTCTGCGCGACGCCGCCGCCAGTTAACGAACGTAAACGCCGTCAGGTCATTGGCAATCGCGTTCGGTTTTCTGTGGCGCTAAGGCTGTGGGATTACTGCTTTTTCAGCCGCATGTGGTGTCCACGCCACAAAGTTCCACATAAACTTACAATCCATGCGCACACGTGGCACACCGCATCTATTAAAAGATGTCCTCGAAAGAGGCCGGCGTTCGTGTCGATTCCGCGGGGGCTCCCAGCGCGAACGCGCCGCTGACTTCGATCACTGAGAAGCGGCGAAGCGGTAGTTGACGCCGAACCGGGCCATGCTGGTGTTGAATTTGACGCTCTGCGTTCCGAGGCCGGCCTCGCCGAGATCGACGTAGAGATATTCGCCCTTTACCGACCAGTTGCGATGGAACGCGTACTCCGCGCCACCGCCGATCGCGTAGCCCAGGAGAATCCTGTCCTGCGTCGTCACGAAGCTCGAAAACGTTGTCTGCGTGGGAAAGAAGAAAGTACTCAGCGCGGTCACGGTCGTCGATGTGGTGGTGGTGTAAGCCAATCGACCCTCGCCGTAGGCCAAGCCGCCGGTCACATAGAGCAGGAGGCCGTTTGTAGCTGCGAAACCGAGGCGACCGCGCAGTGTGCCGAACCAGTCGAGCCCGCCGGACAGGCCATACAATACCGCGGTCGGCGAGTTGGTGATGGTGACTGCGGGCGCGATAGCCCCGAACGCCCCGGTGAGCGTCGCTCGGAACGTGGGGTTGTTGAAGACGGCGGCGCATTGTTGCGGAGTTGATATGGTCCGAGAGCCGGTGACGAACTGCACCAAACCCGCGAAAAGATTATTCGGGTCCGTAAGGTCGAAAGAGCGCGCCGGGACGGTTCCAAGCGCAGGGTTGCCGAGCTGACAAACAAAAGGCGCGCCGGAAACTGAGGTCGGGAAGGCTTGGCCCGAGCTGGTTTGCTTGCGGATATTCGCCGTCTGTAGGTCCGCCTCGACGCCGAGCACCCAGGTCGGATTGACCTGATAGGAGTAACCGATCTGGCCGCCACCGCTGAAGGCAGAGCTGCCGGGGTGGAATGTGGCGCCCGCATTGCCGCCGATATAGGCGCCGGTCCAGCTAAAAGGGACGGACTGCGATATGGCAGGCGAGGACGCGATCGACAGGATCCCGAGCGCGAACGCCCCGGTCACAACGTTGGCAAGCCTGGTCACAATCGCGCCCCTCTTTTCGAAACGGTAGAGGCGGCTGCATCCACCGTAAATCGTCTGCCCCTGACCTCACGTTAACGAAACGTTAATCAGCAACAATCTCGTGGCTGTGGGCGAGCGTCAAATTCCCGGGCTTGTGATGATCGTAACACCATCAACTCTATGTATAATGGAACAGGAAAATCTTATTATTATCAGCATGATACTTCATCCTGATGTGTCTCCATCGTATAACTTCATCGAATAGTGCGGCAATGTGCCCTCATATTCGAACCAGTACTTGCTGCATCCTGACTTTTACTAACTCAGGGTTGATCGCGGTTATCGCGGCTCTCCGGACCGGTCGCCGCGCCCACGGGAGAGCCATAATCCGTGTCCAGGGTCACTCGCTTGCCATCCTCCCCGCCCCGCCGTATGTAAGTGTCGCTGACGGTTGCGAATCCGGATTTGCCGCGTTCGGGCATCCGGTGGCCGCCCTACCCCCGCTCCAGAGACGAGCGGACAGCGGCCCCCGAGGCTAATTCTCTTGACGCCACGGCGTCTTAGCGGAAACGGCCAACGCCCATTATGGACATCCGGACAGGCGGCTCGCCCGCCAACCCAAGCCGGCAGCGCTGACGAAACCACGGTTGCGCGCAAGCGTCGCCGTACAGTCCAGGTCGAGGATCATGCTCAAGGCGCAAGACGCGGATCAACCGCGTCGCCCCGTCGAGCACTTAAGGGTTGCAGGCAACGCGTTCGCGTTCGCCCCTGCCCGTGCGATCCAAGGCCATTCATTCAACCCCAAATTCGGCGCGTCGCATGTGTCCGTGCCAATGGCACGGCATGGACATGCGCGTGGGCGCCGCCAAGAGACAATTCAATGGCCAACAAGATGCTCATCGACACCACCCACGCGGAAGAGACGCGGGTGGTCGTGCTACGCGGCAATCGGGTCGAGGAATTCGATTTCGAATCCGCAAACCGCCGCCAGCTGCGCGGCAACATCTATCTCGCGAAGGTCACGCGCGTAGAGCCTTCGCTCCAGGCCGCCTTCGTCGACTACGGCGGCAACCGCCACGGCTTCCTGGCGTTCTCGGAAATCCATCCCGACTACTATCAGATCCCGGTCGCCGACCGGCAGGCGCTGATCGAGGCCGAAGAGCGCGCGCATCGCGACGCCGAGGAAGAGATCGACCGGCGTGCGAGCCGGCGCTGGCCGCGCCGCGAACATGCGCGCCGCGACGCGGTGCGCACCGCGCCGCTCGAAGCGGGCGATGGTGAAAACGGACACGCCGAAGGCGGACGAGCACGCGGCTTCCGCGACGGATGCTGCCGGGCATCGCGCGGACGAGCACCACACCGAAGAACACCACGCGGACTCGCCGCGAGACGTCCGAAGCGTCGCACACGCCCGAGCCGGATGTGCATCAAGCCGAATCCGCCGCAGAAGCATCAGAGCATTCGGCCGAGTCTTCGCACGAGCCCTCCTCCGCCGAATCCGCTCCAGCCGAAGCAAGCGCAGGAAGCGACGGCGAGGACCACGCGCCGCATTCCGCCGACAGTCCTGATCTCGCGCCCGAGTTCGAACGGCGGCGGAGAAGTCCCACGGCGGCAACATCACCGAGATCGAGGAACCGGCCGCGGCGGAGAACGGCGACGAAGAAATCGTCGAGTCCGTCGGCGGTGCGGACGCGATGGAGGAAGTGCAGGAGCGCACCCCGCGCTACCGCCGCTCGTACAAGATTCAGGAAGTGATCAAGCGCCGGCAGATCATGCTGGTGCAGGTCGTCAAGGAAGAGCGCGGCACCAAGGGCGCGGCGCTCACCACCTACCTCTCGCTCGCCGGCCGCTATTCGGTGCTGATGCCGAACACCGCGCGCGGCGGCGGCATCTCGCGCAAGATCACCAGCGCGCTCGACCGCAAGAAGCTCAAGGAGATCGCGCAGGACCTGGAAGTGCCGGAGGGCATGGGCGTCATCCTGCGCACGGCGGGCGCCTCGCGCACCAGGACCGAGGTGAAGCGCGACTTCGAATATCTGCTGCGGCTGTGGGAGACGGTGCGCGATTTCACGCTGAAATCGACCGCGCCGATGCTGGTCTACGAGGAAGGCTCGCTGATCAAGCGCTCGATCCGCGATCTCTACAACAAGGACATCGAGGAGATCCTGGTCGCCGGCGAGGAAGGCCATCGCGAAGCGCGCGACTTCATGCGCATGCTGATGCCGAGCCACGCCAAGAACGTGAAGCTCTATGTCGATCCCCAGCCCGTGTTCACGCGCTACGGCATCGAGAGCCAGCTCGACGCGATGTTCTCGTCGACAGTCCAGCTTCGCTCGGGCGGGTACATCGTGCTGAACCAGACCGAGGCGCTGGTCGCGATCGACGTGAACTCCGGGCGCGCAACGCGCGAGCATCACATCGAGGACACCGCGCTCAAGACCAATGTGGAGGCGGCCGAGGAAGTCGCGCGGCAGCTTCGCCTGCGCGATCTCGCGGGGCTGATCGTCATCGACTTCATCGACATGGATGAGGGCCGCAACAACCGGCAGGTCGAACGGCGGCTGAAGGACGCACTCAAGAACGACCGCGCGCGCATCCAGGTCGGGCGCATCTCGCATTTCGGCCTGATGGAAATGTCGCGCCAGCGCATCCGCTCGAGCGTGCTGGAAAGCTCGACCGACAAGTGCCCGCATTGCGGCGGCTCCGGCCACGTGCGCTCGGTGTCCTCCGTGGCGCTGCATCTGCTGCGCATGCTGGAGGAAATGCTGCTCAAGGGCGCGACGCACAATCTCATTGTGCGCACGCGCTCCGAGGTCGCGCTCTATGTGCTCAACCACAAGCGCGCGCATCTGCGCGATCTGGAAAGCCGTTTCCAGATCACCCTCACGGTCAATGCCGACGCGACGGTCGGCGCCGCACAGCCCTTCCTGATCGAGAAGGGCGAGCAGGTGCACAGCGTCGAAGCCGCGAAGGCGCTGCTCGCGCAGACGCCGGTGATCGCGCCCGTGGCGGACGAAGCGGATCTTGCCGACGACCTGGTCGAGGACGAGGTCGAGGAGGAAACCGCTGTCGAAGGCGAGACGGTGGACGAAGAAGAGCCTGCCGAAACCGAAGCGCGCGATGGCGATCAACCGAGCCGCGAACGCGAGCGCGGACGGCGCCGCCGCGGACGTGGACGTGGACGCGGTCCGCGTGAGGGTAGCCCGCGCGAGGGCGGCGAGTTCACGAACGAGACCGTCGCCGATCATGCGATCGCGCACGAAGGCGACGAGAATGCCGAACCGCAACAGGCCGCCGCGGATGGCGAGGCCCGTCCGGAGCATCGCGGTGAGCAGAATGGCGACGGCGAGCATCGCCGCCGCAGGCGCGGCCGCCGTGGCGGTCGCCGCAACCGGCGTGGCCGCGACGGCGAAGGCGAAGGCGCACACGCGGGCGCGAACGGCGGCACATCCGATCAGCCGCATGACGGCGAGCACGAGACGAACGGCGCGCGGCAGGGCTTCGAGCCCGAGGTTGCCGACGCCGTCGCAGATCTCGGCGGCGGACCGTCGCGCGAGGAAGCGCAGCCGCAGGCTCAATCGCGCGAGCCCGAGCCGCAGCCGTTCGAACCGGTCGCGCGCAACGAGGCGTCCGAGGCCCCTGCCCCGGCCGAGTCGCCACGGCGGCGCTCCACGATCCGCGAGCCCGCGCCGATGTTCTCGTCCGGCCCGATGAGCGACGTGCAGCCGGAGCCAACACCGCCCGCGCCGCCACCTGCGGCCGAGCCGGTGACGACGCCGGAGCCTGCGGCCGCGGCCGAGGAATCCAAGCCGCGCCGCTTCGGCTGGTGGTCGAAGCGCGGATGAGATGAAAAGCGCGTGGGTCGATAGCGAGGCGCAAGCCGCCGTCGACCGCTACGCCCGCGACGGCATCGCGCGCGATCTCGCGCTGCGCGTCTACACGACGCGCCTGCTCGGCCAGGATCCGAAGCTCGTCCTGCATGGTGGCGGCAACACCTCTGTGAAGACGCGCGTTGCCGATCTCAACGGCGACGACGTCGAGGTGCTGTGCGTCAAGGGATCGGGCTGGGACATGGGCACGATCGAGCCCGCCGGCCTGCCCGCGGTGCGGCTCGAAGCCGTTGCGCAAGTTGCGCGCGCGCGATGCGCTCACCGATGAAGACATGGTGCGCGTGCAGCGCGCCAACCTCATCGACCCCGCCGCGCCCAACCCTTCGGTCGAGACGCTGCTGCACGCGTTCCTGCCGCACAAATTCGTCGATCACACCCATTCGACCGCGGTGCTGAGCCTGACCGATCAGCCCGAACGGCGATGCGCTGTGCGCGGAGGTCTACGGCAAGCGCATGGGCTACGTGCCTTACATCATGCCGGGCTTCGCGCTCGCCAAGGCGGCGGCGGACGTCTACGCGAACGATCCATCCGTCGAAGGGCTGATCCTGCACCGGCACGGCATCTTCACGTTCGGCGCGGACGCGCGCGAAGCCTACGAGCGCATGATCGCACACGTGACGCTTGCGGAAGAACGATTGAAGCGCGGCCGCAAGGCGGTGTTTGCCAGCGCGCAACTGCCGCAGCAAGTCGCAAACGGCGCGGACGCGGCGCCGATCATCCGCGGCGCGTGCGCGTTGAAGGACGAGAAGATCGAGGGCGCGTGGAAGCGCTTCATCCTCGAATTCCGGATGAACGACGCGATCCTCAACTTCGTCAACGGCGCCGACCTTGCGCGCTACAGCCAGGCCGGCGTGGTGACGCCGGATCACACCATCCGCACCAAAAACTGGCCGCTGATCTTGGCCGCTCCGGAAGCCGGCAAGCTCGATGCGTTCCGGCGAGAACGTGCGCGCCGCGGTCGCGAACTTCATCGGCAAGTACCAGACTTATTTCGAGAGCAACAACGCACGCGTCAGCGGCATCAAGAAGCCGCTCGACCCGATGCCGCGCGTCGTGCTGGTGCCGGGACTCGGGCTGTTCGGGCTCGGCCGCTCCGCGAAGGATGCGCGTATCGCGGCCGATCTCATGGAAGCCGCGATCGAGACGATCACCGACGCGGAGGCGACCGGCCGCTATCAGGCGCTCGACGACGCAAACCTGTTCGACATGGAATACTGGTCGCTCGAACAGGCAAAGCTCGCAGGCGCGGCGGAGAAGCCGCTCGCCGGTCAGATCGTGGCGATCACCGGCGCGGGCAGCGGGATCGGCGCCGCGACGGCGCGGGCCTTCGCGGCCGCGGGTGCCGAAGTCGCGCTGCTCGACGTGAATGAAACCGCGGCGCGCGAAACCGCCAAGGGGATCGGCAGAGCGATCGCCTGCGACGTGACCGATGCCGCATCGGTACACGCCGCGTTCGGCAAGGTCGTCGAAGCGTTCGGCGGGCTCGACATTCTGGTGTCGAACGCGGGCGCGACGCCGCCGCAGGGCCGCATCGGCGAAGTCGACGAAGCCGCGGTGAAAGAAAGCTTCGAGCTGAATTTCTACGGCCACCAGCGCGTCGCGCAGGCCGCCGTGAGGATCATGCTGGCGCAGGGCACCGGCGGGTGCCTCCTGTTCAATGCGTCGAAGCAGGCGATCAATCCGGGCCCGAACTTCGGGCCCTACGGCTTGCCCAAGGCCGCGACGCTGTTCCTCTCGCGCCAGTACGCCCTCGACTACGGCGCGCGACGGCATCCGCTCCAACGCCGTCAATGCGGACCGCATCCGCTCCGGCATCGTGACCGACGACTTCATCAAGGAGCGCGCCAAGGCGCGCGGCGTGTCCGAGAAGGACTACATGAGCGGCAACCTGCTTCAGCGCGAGGTCACGGCCGAAGACGTCGCGCAGGCATTTGTGTCGCAGGCACTGGCATTGAAAACGACTGCCGATGTCACGACAGTCGACGGCGGCAACATCGCGGCCGCGCTGCGTTAGAGAAAATCGGGGAAGATTTCATGATCAGGCTGTTCGCATCGATCGCGATCGCGCTCGCCACCATCACCGCCGCGCACGCGCAATCCTATCCGTCGCGCCCGATCACGCTGATCGTCCCCTTCCCGCCCGGCGGCTCGACCGACACCACCGCGCGCATCATGGCGGAACGCATGCGGCCGATCCTCGGCCAGCCGATCGTGATCGAGAATGTCGGCGGCGCGGGCGGCTCGATCGGCGTCGGGCGCGTCGCGCGCGCGCCAGCGGACGGCTACACCATCGACATCGGCCAGTGGGATACGCATGTCGGCAGCATCATCTACAAGCTCAGCTACGATCTGGAGAAGGACTTCGAGCCGGTCGGGCTGATCTCGAACAATCCGCAACTGCTCGTCGCGAAGAAGAATCTCGAAGCGAACTCGCTTCAGGAACTCGTCGCGCTGATGAAGAAGGATCCGGGCAAGGTCACGTTCGTGAACCAGAACGCCGCCGCGCAGGTCTCCGGCATCCTGCTCAAGCAGCTCACCAACGCGGAGTTCACCTTCATCCCCTATCGCGGCGCCGGTCCGGCGATGACCGATCTGATCTCCGGGCAGGTCGACCTGCTGGTCGTGCAGGGCGCGGTCTCGCTGCCGCAGGTGCGCGGCGGCACCATCAAGGCGATCGCGAACCTCTCGGCCGAACGTTCGCCCTCGATGCCGGACATTCCGACCTCGGCCGAAACCGGCGTGCCGGGCTTCCTGATGTCGGGCTGGTTCGGCTTCTGGGCGCCGAAGGGCACGCCGAAGGAAGCCATCGACAAGCTCAACGGCGCGATGCGGCAGGTGCTGGCCGATCCGGCCGTGAAGGCGAAGTTCATCGAGCTCGGCCTCGATGTCGCGGCGCCCGCGCAGCAGACGCCGGAAGGCCTCGCGGCGTTCCAGAAGGCCGAGATCGAGAAGTGGTGGCCGATCATCAAGTCGGCCGGCGTCAAGGCGGAGTGAGCCACCGAGCGCCCGCGCTCCGGTAACCCGCCGTCAACGATAATTCGGCGGAACGCGCGCACATTAGCGCCTTCTGCACGCAGCGCGCGCTTATTGGCCTGATCTCCATTCGGAGCAGGCCATGCGGAACCTTCCCCTTCCCGTCCTCGCGGGCATCGCCGCCGTTGCGATCCTGCTTGGCGGTGGCTTCGCCTGGTGGTCGATGCGCGCGCCCGCGCCGCTGCTGCAGGCCTGCGCCGAGAAGGACCAGTGCGGCTACATCGACACCGAGGGCCGCACCGTCATCGAGCCGATCTATTCCTCGACCGGCGAATGGGCCGGCGATGTCGGCCGCGTGTGGCGTGGCGCGCTCGTCGGCTCGATCGACCGCAAGGGCCGGATCGTCACGAACCCGCAATACACGACGCTGAATTTCAACGCCGGCGGCAGCTACAGCGTCGAGGTCAGCGGCGGCAAGCTGCGCCTCACCGACCACGCGCTGCGCACGCTCAACCCGGAAAGCTGGGACGAACTCTACGGCGTGAAGCTCAACCGCCGCCTGCGCGTCGAGCCGGAATACATCGTGCTCGGGCGCGGCGGAAAATATGGTCTCGCCGACGGCAAGGGGCGCGTGATCCTTCAGCCGAAGTACGAAGAGATCGCGTGGCGCTCGAATTCCTTCCCGCTGCTGTTCAAGGAGAACGGCAAGTACGGATTCCTGAACGAGAGCGGCCAGCCGGTCAGCGAGGAGCGCTGGACTGAGGCCGGCATGTTCTACAACAAGCTCGCCAACATCACGCTCGCCGGAAAGTGCGGCTACGTGGACCCGTCCGGCGCCGTCGCGATACGGCAGTTGTTCGACGAGTGCCGCCCGTTCTGGAACAAGGACGCCGCGATCGTGCGGCGCGACAAGACGTTCGCGCTGATCGACCGCACGGGCCGCATCCTCAAGGACGGCTTCGAGGAAGCCGCCGAGGCGGCGCAGGACGATCATCCGATCCCGGTGCGCGTGCAGGGCAAGTGGGGCGCGATCGACATGAAGGGGAATTTCACCATCAACCCCGTGTTCGAAGCGGTCGAGCCGCTCACGCTGTTCGGGCCGGAGCGCGAGGTGCCGGTCGGGCTGCTCACGGTTGCCTACGCGGTGAAGGTGCAGGGTCGCGTCGGCATCATGGATTTTTCCGGCAAGTGGATTCTGCCGCCGCTGCACGATCAGGTCGACAACGACTTCAACGGCGACGGCAAGCTCGCGACGTATCGCAACGGCTCGCTGTGGGGCTTCGTCGATCTCGAGACCCGCAAGGCGACGCAGCCGCTGTGGGCGGAGATCAAGGCGCGGCACCGCGCGGCGCTGCAGCCGGTGCGCGACGGAACGAAATGGGGCTACGCCGACATCGACGGCAAGATGCGCATCCCGGCGCGCTACGACTGGGCGGATGAGCTCTCCGGCGACTGGGCGAGCGTGATGGTCGGGCAGAAATACGGGCTGATCGACAGCAATGGTGCTCAGGTCGCGCCGCCGGTATTCCGCACCGTGTTCGAGGTCTTCCCGGAGCGCGCGCGTGTGCTGCTGGTCGATTCGCGCGGCTGGGTCAGCCGCAAGGGCCGCCTGATGGGCATCTCGGACGACGACCTCAAGCGCGCGGGGCTACGCTAGCGCTACTCCAGCGGCATCCGAAACGTGAAGCAGGTCTGCTCCGGCGTGGAGGTCACGTCGATCGTGCCGCCGTGGGCGCGCGCGATCTCCGACGCGATGTAGAGCCCAAGACCCAGGCCCTGCTGGCTCGGCCGCACCTCGCCGCGCGAGAATGGTTGAAACAGCCGTGCCATCGCGGCTTCGGGAATGGGCGAACCCGCATTGGACACCGCAAGCTCAAACTGCTCTTCCGTCTTGACCGACACCTGAACGGGCTTGTCGGCATCGCCGTACATCAGCGCGTTGCCGAGCAGGTTGGAGAGAAGCTGCGCGATACGCGGCCTGTCCGCGCGCACCGGCCGGGTCACGTTGAATTCCGCCTCGATCGCGCGGTCCGGATGGACCAGACGCAATTCCTCGATGACCTGCCGCAGCGCGGGTTCGAGCGGCTCCTGC
Organism: uncultured Alphaproteobacteria bacterium; assembly: GCA_963828625.1. Taxonomy (GTDB): domain Bacteria; phylum Pseudomonadota; class Alphaproteobacteria; order Rhizobiales; family Xanthobacteraceae; genus PALSA-894. The sequence continues at coordinate 538,600 of CAWHEX010000003.1, forward strand.
GAGGGCGTCAATGTCAGTCCGCCGCCGAGCCGTCCGCGCGCGAAATCGAGCACGTTGTCGATCAAGCCCGACATGCGCATGACGCTCTGGTACATCATCACGATGATCGAGGTCGCCTTCTCGTTCAGCGGCGTCTTCTGCAACAGGCGCGTGCCCGCCGCGATCGAGGCGAGCGGATTGCGCAGGTCGTGCCCGAGCACGGCGATGAACTGGTCGCGCAGTTCAGCCGCCGTCTGGGCACTGAGCAGGTCGGCCTGCGCGTTCGCAAGGCGGCGCCCGGCGTCGAGTTGCGACGCGATCAGTTCGGCGAACAGGCGGAACATGCCGACGACGCCGGGATTCTTCAGCTTCGCGGGCTTCGGGTCGATCGCGCACAGCGTGCCGAAGAAGCTGCCGTCCTTGAGGAAGATCGGCATCGAGATGTAGCTCTGGAATCCGTACATCGCCGGTGTCGGGTGGCCGCAGAACAGCTCATCGTCGGCGACATGATCGATCGCGATCACCTCGCGCGCCTCGCGCACCTCGTGGCAGATCGTGGTCTCGACCTTGAGTTCGCCGCCCGGCTTGAGCCCGAAACTAATCTCGTCATTGACCGCAAGACAGACCCAGCGCTCCGGCGTCACGCGCGCGACCGCCGCGAAGCCCATGCCGGTAACCCGGCACACCACATTCAGGATCGTGGGGACCGCCGCGACAGCCGCGATCGCGTCGATATCCGCTTTGAAATCGCTGTCCATTCCGCAATCGACCGGCGTCAGCCCCGCCCCCGCGCTTGTCCTACAGGGTTTTCCCGGGGGTGTCCCGCTTCCATTCACATGCGTTAAATGGATAAGCGCGGCATATTCAGGCTGCGGTCACTCGCTCGACAGGATCGTGTTCTTCAAGAGCGGATAGATCTGCGCTTCCCACTTCTTGCCGGAGAACACGCCGTAGTGCCCGACGCCCGGCTGCATGTGGTGGCGCTTGCGGTAGGGACGGATCGACGAGCAAAGCTCCTGCGCGGCGAGCGTCTGCCCGACCGCGCAGATATCGTCCTTCTCGCCTTCCACGGTGAACAGCGCGGTGCGCTTGATCGCGCGCGGCTCAATTAGCTCGCCGCGATGTCGCAGCGTGCCGGCGGCGAGCGCGTATTCCTGGAATACGATGCGCACGGTTTCGAGATAGAACTCGGCGGTGAGATCGAGCACCGCGAAATATTCGTCGTAGAAGGCTTTGGTCTGCGCGACCTTCGCGAGATCGCCCGCGACCAGATTGTCGTAGAGCTCCTTGTGCGCCTTCACGTGCCGCTCGATGTTCATGCTCATGAACGCGGCGAGCTGCACGAAGCCCGGATAGACCTTGCGGAACGCGCCCGGATAGCGGAGCGGCACGCTGCGCGATCAGCTTCTGCTCGAACCATTCGATCGGCTTGCTCGTCGCAAGCTCGTTCACCTTCGTCGGATTGACGCGGCAGTCGATCGGGCCGGCCATCAAGGTCATCGAGCGCGGCTGCGCCGGATTGTTGGTCTGCGCCATCACGGCGGCGGCGGCGAGCGTCGCGACGCATGGCTGGCACACCGCGACGACGTGCGCGCCCGGCCCGATAACCTCGAGAAACTTGATGAGGTGATCGACATAGTCGTCGAAGCCGAACGGGCCGGCCGCAAGCGGCGCGTCGCGCGCATTGTGCCAGTCGGTGATGTAGACGTCGTGCTCCGGCAGCATCGTCTTGACGGTGTTGCGCAAGAGCGTCGCGAAGTGGCCCGAGAGCGGCGCGACCAGCAGCACGCGCGGCTGCGCGGCGCTGACGTCCTTGGCGAAACGCAACAGCGTGCCGAACGGTGTCGCGTGCACCGCTTCCTCGACGACCGGCAGTTCCTCGTTGCCGACCGTGACGGTGTCGATCCCGAAGGCCGGGCGCACGTGGGTCAGCCCCGCGCGCGCAATCAGCTCGTAGGCGGCCGTGAGGTTCTTGATGCCGGGCCCGGACATGCCGTTCATCGGCGCGAACGCGTGCAGTGCGGCACCGGCCCAGGCCCGGACCGGCACCATGATGTCAGTATGTGCTTGATACGCCTGATAGAGCATGCTTCGCGGCCCGCTAGCGCGTTTACGCGCGTCTTCGACGCGCTATGCGCGGCCCCCATCCCAATAGCTCAAACCCGGCGCCGAAAAGTTAGTGCATTTCTTGCTGCACTGCGAGATAATAATCGCCGGGTCGTCCAATCTCTGGAAAACCCGATCCTTGCCGGGATCACATGCGGCCACGCCCAGCGCGTCGAAGACGCGCGTAAGCGCGCTGGCGGGCCGCCCACAACTTGCGATGGCTGGAGCGATCCGGCCGCGCGGGATTTCGGCAAGAGGTGACGCATGGCCGAGGCCATTTTGTCGATCAACAGCCGCAATTACGGCTCGTGGTCGCTGCGCGGCTGGCTCCTTTGCAAGATGGCCGGACTGGATTGCGCGGTGGAGATGTCGCCGGCCGACGATCCATCCGCACGCGCCGAGTTGCTGCTGCTCTCGCCCTCGTTCCTGGTGCCGTGCCTCACGCACGACGGGATCAAGGTGTGGGACACGCTCGCGATCGCCGAATATCTCAACGAGCTGAAACCCGACGCCGGCCTGCTGCCCTCCGATCGCGCGCGCGCGCGCGCATTGCCGCTCGATCTGCGGCGAGATGCATTCCGGCTTTTCCAACTTGCGCTCCGCGCTGCCGATGAACCTGCGCGCGCACTATCCGGGCTTCAAGGTGTGGGCCGGCGTGCAGGCCGACATCGACCGCGTGGTCGCGATCTGGCGCGAGTGCCTCGCGAAATACGGCGGGCCTTATCTGTTTGGCGCGCAGCCCGGCATGGCGGACGCCATGTATGCGCCGGTCGCGACCCGCTTCCTCACTTATGACGTGAAGCTCGACAGCGATTGCGCCGCCTACTGCGCCGCCATCATGGAGCTTCCCGCCATGAAGGACTGGAGCGAGGCCGCGAAGTCCGAGCCCGAAGAGGTCGAAGAACTCGACGTGGAGTTCTGACGCTCCGCCACCCAGAGTAGCCGCGCGGGAACCCGCGCGCGCGATTGTCTTCCCCGCCGCTTCGGCGCATCCTTGCCCGAGAAGAACAAGTCTTTCCGGGAGGATGACCGTGACATCTCTGACGCGCCGGTTCGTATCGCAGGCCAGCCTCGCGGCGGCGCTCGCGCTGTTTTCATCCGCAGCGAGCGCGCAGGAAACGCTGAACGTCTATTCGATCTGGCCGGAGAACTGGGCGCGGCCGATGCTGCAGGAGTTCGAGGCCGCGAGCGGCATCAAGGTGAACTTCCTGCGCTTCTCCTCGGGCGAGGCGCTCGCGCGCATCATCGCCGAGAAGAACAATCCGCGCGTCGACGTGCTGTTCGGCGGACCGGTCGAGACCTTCGCGGCCGGCATCAAGGAAAACGTGTTCGAGAACTACAAGCCGCCTTCGGCCGCGGCGCTCCCGGCGCGCTTCAAGCAGGCCGACGGCCAGTGGACCGCGATCGCCGACGATCCGCTGGTGTTCATGACCAACGCCAAGTTCCTCGCCGAGCACAAGCTCAATGCGCCGCAGTCGTGGGACGATCTCACCAACCCCGCCTACAAGGGCATGCTGCAGATGGCCGACGCGCGCACCTCCGGCACGGCGGTGACGCGCATCTTCTCGGTGCTCGAAGTGAACGGGCGCGACGAGGAGAAGGCCTTCGCGTTCCTGAAGAAGCTGCGCCAGAGCGTGCAGCTCTACACCAAGAGCGGCGGCGGCGGCACGCTGCCGGTCGGGCTCGGACAGGCCGGCGGCGGCATCTTCTTCATCGTCGATGCGCTCGACACCAAGGCCAAGGGCTACGACGTCGTGATCTCGTTCCCGAAGGAAGGCATCGGCACGGCGGCGGAAGGCATTGCGCTGCTCAAGGGCGCGAAGAACGCAGCCGCCGGCAAGAAGCTGATCGACTGGGCGACCAGCCCGGCGATGCAGAACCTCTACGCCAAGCACAAGATCAATTTCGTTCCCGCGCATCCGGAGGTGAAGACCGAAGCCTCGCTCGCCGCCGTGCTGAAGGACGCGAAGATCTTCGCCATCGACGACGCCTACGCGGGCGCGAACCGCAAGCGCATCGTGGACCGCTGGATCGCCGAGATCCTGCCGTAGGCGCGTGACGCGCACCCCATGAGCGCGCGCGCCGCGCCGCTCGTCCGCGATCCGGCGCTCACCGTGACGGTGACGGCGCTGTGGCTGCTGCTCGCGCTGTTCGTCGTCTATCCGCTGGTGATGCTGGCCGGCACGGCGTTCCTCGACGAGGGAAAGCCCGCGCTCGGCCCGCTGATGAGCGTGATCGCCAAGCCGCAGACGCAGCGCGCGTTCATCAACTCGCTGCTGCTCGGCACGCTCGTCGGCATCATCGGCACGCGCGCTCGGCTTCCTGTTCGCCTTCACGGTGAGCCGCGCAAACCTTCCGCGCGGCTGGGTGCGCGTGATCGACGCGATGACCCTGCTGCCGCTGATCTCGCCGCCGTTCACGACCTCGATCGCGTTCATCTTCTCGTTCGGGCCGCGCGGGCTGATCACCTACGAGCTGCTCGGGATGCGCGGCACCAACGTCTACGGCCTTTCGAGCACGCTCGCGGCCGAAGTGCTCACCTACTTCCCGATCGCCTATCTGGCGCTGCGGCCGGTGCTCGCCGCCATCGGCGGCAACCTGGAGGAGATGGCGTTCAGCCTCGGCTCGTCGCGCTTCAACGTGTTCCGCACCGTGACCCTGCCGCTCGCCCTGCCCGGCCTCGCCAACGCGTTCCTGCTGCTGTTCGCGGCTTCGCTCGCGGACTTCGCAACGCCGCTGATCCTCGCCGGCAACTCGTTCCCGGTGCTGCCGACCGAGGCGTATCTGCAGATCACGGGGCTGTTCGACCTCAAGGGCGGCGCCGCGATGTCGCTGCTGCTGCTCGTGCCGGCCGCGATCGTGTACATCGTGCAGCGCGTCTGGGTCGAGCGCGGCTACTACGTCACCATCAGCGGCAAGTCGGGCGCACAGTCCACGATCCGCAGCGTGACGCCCGCCATGCGCGCCGTGCTGATCCTCGTCTGCGTCGCGGTCGCGCTGTTCATCGGTTACCTCTACGTGCTGCTGCTGCACGCCTCGCTGGTCGTCGCCTTCGGCGCCAATCACACCTGGACGCTCGCGCACTACCACGTGATCTTCACCGAAGGCCGCAAGGCGATCATCGACACCATGATCATCGCGCTGATCGGCATGCCGCTCGGCGGCTTCTACGGCGTGCTGCTCGGCTATCTCGTCGCGCGCAAGGAATTCGCCGGCCGCCGCACGATGGAAGTGCTGTCGATGATCAACTACGCCCTGCCCGGCACCATCGTGGGCATCGCGTACCTCATCGCCTTCAACGATCCGCCGATCGCGCTGACCGGCACCGCGCTGATCATCATCGCGTGCTACGTGTTCCGCTATTCGCCGACCGGCATCCGCACCACGGTCGCGCTGCTGCACCAGATCGACAAATCGCTGGAGGAAGCCTCGAAAAGCCTCGGCGCGCGCAGCGTGACGACGTTCCGCCGCATCACGCTGCCGCTGGTGATGCCGGCGTTCTTCGCGGGTGTCGGCGTGGTGTTCATCCGCTCCATGACCGCCATCAGCGCGACGATCTTCCTCGTCTCGATCGGCTGGACGCTGATCACCGTGCGCATCCTCGAGAACATGACCGAGCTTTCGCTCGGGCCCGCGGCGGCGTTCTCGGTGTTCGTCATCGTGATCGTCATGGCGGTCACGACCTGCGTCAACGCGCTGCTGCGCCGCCTGCCGGCCGCGGCCGCCGAGCAGGCGCAATGGGGCGTCGGAGGCGGCTGACATGGACGGCATCCGCCTCAAATCGGTTTCGGCGCGCTTCCGCCATCAGGTGAAGGGCGACATCGCCGCCGTGCACGACGTGAGCCTCGACGTCGCGCCCGGCGAGCTGATGACGCTGCTCGGCCCCTCGGGCTGCGGCAAGACCACGACCTTGCGCATGATCGCGGGCTTCCAGGAGCCGAGTGCGGGCGAAATCCACATCGGCGAGCGCGACGTCACCGGTATCGAGGCGAACCGGCGCAACATCGGCTTCGTGTTCCAGAACTACGCGCTGTTTCCGCATCTCTCGGTGTTCGAGAACGTCGCCTATGGGCTGAAGGTGCAGCGCATGGAGGGCGCCGCGGTGCGCCGCGCCGTCACCGACGTGCTCGCGCTGGTCGGGCTTGCCTCCTACGAGCGGCAGATGCCGCACCAGCTCTCCGGCGGCGAGCAGCAGCGCGTGGCGCTCGCGCGCGCCATCGTGATCAAGCCGCGCGTGCTGCTGTTCGACGAGCCGCTCTCGAACCTCGACGCCAAGCTGCGCACGTCGATGCGCGGCGAAATCCGCGACCTGCAGCGCCGTCTCGGCATCACGGCCGTGTACGTGACGCACGATCAGGAAGAGGCGATGGCCATTTCGGATCGCATCGCCGTGATGAACAAGGGCGTGATCGAGCAGATCGGCACCGCGGAGGAACTTTACCGCCGCCCGGCGTCGGTGTTCGTCGCGCGCTTCATCGGCCGCTCGAACCTGATCGAGGCGGCGGTGACGGCGGTGTCGCCGGATCGCGTCGATCTCACCATCGCGGGTCAGCCGCACGCCATCGAGGGCGCAGGCACGGACGTGAAACCGGGGCAGACCGTGCTCGCCAACGTGCGGCCCGAAGCCATCGCCATCGGCTCGCCCGGCAATGGCCTTTCCGGAAAGGTCCTCACGCGCACTTATCTCGGCGAGAAGATGGAGTACGAGGTCGAGGTCGCGGGGCAAACGGTGCAGATCGTGCGGTTCAATCCGCCGCAGTCGGAGCGTTTCGCGCCCGGCGAAGCGGTGAGCGTGCGGCTCCCGCACGAGGGCGTGCAATTGCTGGCAAAGGAAGCGTCATGACGCGTCGATTGGTTTGCGCGGCCGCCTTGATCGCCGCTGCTCGCCTCGCCGCTCGCCGCGCAGGAGACGCGCGTGCATGGTGAAAATTCGACCTTCATTTCACCAGGCGTCAAACTCAGTTGGGCAGTGAAGCGCGGCGCTAGCGAAACCGAAACGCTGGTGATCGTCCGCGTGATCGCTGACGCGAGCCATCGCTTCATCCGCCTCGATGGCGTCGATCCCTTCACCAAGGACCACAAGGTGTTCGTCGCGGCGCGGCCGCTCGCGCGCGAAACCGAACTCGCGATCCCGCGCGCGGGCTTCGCCGATCATCCGAGCACGGAGTTTCATTTCTACGCGAGCGCCGAGGACGCCGCCGCCAACAAGCCGAAAATCACGGTGTTCTATCTCGGCGTCCCGGACACGACGCCGGAATTTGCCGAGCGCGCGCAGGCGGACACCTACCTCAAGCGCATGCTGGGTGCGCCCTAACGGCTTACCGCCCGCTCGCTTTCGTGCGGTTGCGCGGCTGCGGCAGCGGGATCGAGCCGGTCGGAAACGCGGCTTCGCTCGCGGGTGCTGCGGCTGGCAGCGTGCCCGACTGCGGCACGGGAACCGGGTCCGCGTCGGAGGGTGTCTTCTGTGCGCCGGTCAGCACGCTCGATGCCAGCGGATCGCTGATCGGGATGGTGCGGATGCGCTTCGGCTCCAGGGCGGCGGGCGCACCCGATGCGGTCTGAGACGGAGCGGGCGCCGCTTGCGGCGCGCTCCCTGCCCGGCTGCCTGAGCCCTGTATCGAGCCGACGCTTCCGTTTCCGGACTCTTCGATGAACGGCGTGTTGATCGGCGGAACCACCACCACAGCCGTCGGTCGCGCCACGCGCGCCCGCTCGGCGAAAGATGCCTTCCCGCCGAGCCACGCGCGCACCTGCGCGGGTTCGGGCGCATAGCGCTGAAGAACGATGAACAGCCCAAGAGTGCTGGCAACGATCAGCGTCAGGCAGATCGTCGCGGCCAGGAGAATCGGCTTGCGCTCCATGCCCGATATGGCTCTCGCGCGGGCACCAACGTCAAGATTATGTACGCGGCAGGGCGCGCAACAGCGAGCCGAATCAGCGCCGATGGGTCGTCATAAGCGACGCGGCCGACCAGCGCGAGCCTACAGCCCGCGCTTCTTCTTTTTCTTCGCGGCTTTGCGGGCGGCGCGCTGCTCCTTGACCAGTTCGACCTTGCGCGCCTCCTCCTCGGACTTCACCAGGGCGGCGAATTCGGTTTCCTCTTTCGCCTTGCGCTCGGCGGCTTCGGCCGCTTCGCGGATGGCGCGGTCGGCGGCTTCCTTCGCCTCGCGCACCTCGCGCTCGGCCTTGAGGCGGGCTTCCTCGGCGCGGCGGACGGCCTCCTCGGCCTTCTGCTTGACGCGGAGTTCCTCGCGCTCGCGGCGGGCGTCGGCGACTGCCTTCAGCTGCGCCTGCCGCTCTTCATATTCCTTGTCGCCGGGACCCGGCTGCTTCTTGAAACGCTCGAGCAGGGCTTTCTTGGCGTCCTGAGCACGGTCAAGGCGCTCTTGAACGCTGGCGCCCTTAGGGCCGCTCCACATGCTTTGTCGCTCCGTTTTGGATTTGGACCGCCGCGCCACACAACGCGCTGACTCGCGGGTCCTTTATGATGTGAGGAACATGCATCTAGCGTGACGGCGGGCACTTCGCAAGGCGTGCGGCGCAGGGGTGCTTTGCGCGCCCGCCGGCGCCGGTGCAACCAGCGGCCGACGCGCTGCGGCGCCTCGCGCAGGGTCGGCGGCGCGTGCCGGCGGCGCATGCGGTCCAGGTGTCGAGACGCGACGATCGTCATGCGCGTGTCGCCTGATGGAGCGATGCTGCGTCATGCATCGCAGCCGCGAACGATGATGCGACGCACGATAAAGGTTGAAGCATCCCGCACCGTGCGCGCCGCAAATGGAACTCGCTCATCGTCAGGTTGATTTCGAGTTTTACTCAATCTGTCGGCTATTTCTTGCAAGTAATCGACTTGCGCGTGCCTGCCGTAACGGTACAATCTTTTCGCTTAGGCTGGGGAAGATAATCGTCAGACCAGAATTGCGCTCCCGAAGCGGTCGCTCGCATGCGCCGTTGATTTCGGAGCCGTCGGTCACTTCCCAATCGGCGCGTATTTCGACCCGCTACCAACAACACAAAGGGGAGAGCCATGAGCGGCAACAGCAATCCAGTCATTACCTCTTCGGCGGCGACCGGCAGCTTCAGCGAAGATGCCAATACGACCGGCTCGACGATCGATCACGTGCTCACCGGCACGATGAATTTCACCGACAGCAATCGTAGCGACACGCATACGACGACCACGGCTTTGAAGACCGCTTCATGGTCGGGCGGATCGACGCTGCCCTCCGGAGCGCTCACGAAATTCCAGGCGGGCCTGACGTCCTCGATCGTGAGCGACAGCAACGGCTCGGGTAAACTGAAGTGGACGTTCAGTGAAGACGACCGCGACTTCGATTTCCTCGCCAAGGGCGAGACCATCGTTCTGACGTACGAAATCACGCTGAAAGACAATCACGGCGGAAGCACCAAGAAGACCGTGACACTCACGGTCACCGGCACCGACGACAAGCCGGTCTTCGCGACCACGAGCGGGGCGACGCTCAGTGAGCAAGCCAACAAGACGCTCTCGCTGTCGGCCGACACCGCGCACATCGCGCTGCAGTTCACCGATGTCGACCTGAACAACACGGGTCATACGGCGAGCGTTCTCAGCGTGTCCGCCACCGGCAACACCGCCGGCATTCTGCCCGGCTCCTTTGGCACGGCCGAGCTGATGTCGTTTTTCGACATCAACAATGTCGTCAAGAACTCGGGCTCCAGCAACGGCACGGTCAACACCACGTTCTCGGCGCCCGACCTTGCCTTCGACTATCTCGCGGCCGGCGAGCAGATCAAGATCACCTACGTCGTACAGGTCGACGACAAGAAAGGCGGCCTGACCACGCAGAACGTGGTCGTCACGGTGAACGGCACGAACGACAAGCCCGTGATACTGGCGTTCCCTGAGTCCGCGCATTTGACCGAAGGAGAGAACCTGTCAGGCGGCAATCTTACCGCTCAAGGCGATTTCCTGTTCAGCGATATCGACCTCTCCGATACCCATACGGTTTCGACCTCGGTCACGGCGACACGTTCGGGTGGCGGCACAGTGCCGATTTCGGATGCGGATCTGATCGCCGCGCTGGGGGCGGCAATCGATCCGGACTCGACGTCCCAATTGCTCGGCGACGTCAACTGGAGCTTCGCGTTGCAGAACAGCGCGGTCGGCTTCCTCGCCAAGGACGAGACCCTGACGCTCCGCTATCAAATCACCGTGACCGATTCCTCGGGCGCGTCGGACACCCAGGAAGTCTGCATCACGATTCTCGGCACCAGCGACGATCCGGTTCTCACCAAGACCGCCACGGTCCCGGGCGGCACCGCGGATGCGGCCGGGGAAGTGATCTCCTACACCATCACGTTCGCGAACACCGGCAGCACGGCGCTGACCGGCGTCACGGTGAGCGATCCTTCGGTCAGCAACCTTGCTCCGGTTCTCAGCGGCGCGTTCAACGTTGGCGACACCAACATGGACGGCCAACTGAGCGCCGGCGAGACCTGGCAGTACACCGCAAGCCATACGGTCACGCAGGACGAGATCGACTCCAACGGCAGCGGCGGCATCATCGTCAACACGGTGACGGCCGACACCAATGAGACCACTCCGGTTTCGGCAAGCGCCGCCGTTACTGTGGAGCGCAACGCTTCGGTGACGCTGACGAAAACCGCCGACGTGTCCTCGGTGGACGCGGCCGGCGACGTCATCACCTACACCATCAACGTCGCCAACACCGGCAACGCCACGATCGACAACCCGGTGGTCACGGATACGGACGTGACCATCATCAGCGAAATCTTCGACATCGGTGCCCCGGTTCCCGGCGCCGGCCTGCTCGCGGGGGAACTGAACGGCGATTACAATGTCGGCGACACCAACCAGAACGGGTTTGAGGATCCGGGCGAGACGTTCGTCTTTCACAACGTCGGCGACACGAACCACAACGACATCGAGGATCCGGGCGAGACGTTCGAGTACACCAATATCGGCGACACGAACCAGAACGGCTTCGAGGACACCGGCGAGACCTTCCAGTACTACAACGCCGGCGACACGAACCATAACGGCACGGAAGACTCCGGCGAGACGTTCCAGTTCAACGTCAGCCATCTGGCGACGCCGGTTGACGTCAACAACGACAGCATCAACGACGGCGACACCAACCTCAACGGCCGGCTCGATGTCGGAGAAACCTGGCACTACACCGCGACCTACACGGTCACGCAGGATGACATCGAGAATGGCGGCGTGGTCGATGCGGGCCTGACCCACGACAACACCGCGGCGGTCACGACCTCGACCGGCGTCGATGACGAGGAATCCCTCTCGGTGTCGATCGCGCAGAACCCGAGTGTTACGCTCGTCAAGACCGCGAGCGTGCCGGGCGGTACGGCGGACGCGGGTGAGACGATCGACTACGCGATCGCAGTCACCAACGACGGCAACATGACGCTGAGCGGCGTGTCGGTGACCGACAACTTCGCCAGCAACCTCGCGGCCGTCGATGCCAATAACGACACCATCAACGACGGCGACACCGACGGCGACGGCCTGCTCGACATCGGCGAGACCTGGCAGTACTCAGCGGACCACGTCGTGACGGCTGCCGAAGCCGCGAACGGCGACGCGACGATCGACAACACCGCGTCGGTCACGACCGACCAGGGTGCTGGCGACAGCGACACCGCCTCGGTTCAGGTGACGGCACTCGTCGACCTCGACTTCACCAAGGCAGCGCTCGGCTTTCACGACGTCAACAACAACAACATAGCCGACGCGGGCGACGTGATCGACTACGAGTTCACGCTGCATAACGGCGGAAACGTGACTCTCCATACGATCGGTGTTGCGGACGTTGATAGCCAGGTGGTGGTCACAGGGTCGCTGATTGACCTCGCACCCGGCGCGACTGACGACACGACATGGGCCGGGAGCTACACGATCACGGCAACCGACGTCGCCAACGGCTACAAGGAAAACGACGCCGTCGCGAACTGCATCGAGACCAGCGTGTCGTCCGGTATCATCCATACCGTGCTGGCGGGCCTGAACGAGCTGCCTTAGCCGCGGCTCACAAGATTGCGGCGGCGGAGGAAACTCCGCCGCCGTTTTCTTTTCGGGAAAGCCTTATCGCTTGCGCAGCCAGTTGCCGATGCGCTCGACCGCTTCACGCATGTCGGCGGCGCTGCCGGCGTAGCAGAAGCGCACGAACTCGCGGCCGTGCACCGGATCGAAGTCGATGCCCGGCGTCGCGGCGACGCCCGCCTCCTCCAGCATGCGCTTGGCGAAGTCGAGGCTGTCGGACGTAAAGCGCGAGACGTCGGCGTAGAGATAGAACGCGCCGTCCACCGGCAGGAATTTGTCGAGCCCCGCCTTTGGCAGGCCCTCGACGAGGATGCGGCGGTTCTCCTCGTAGCCGTGCTTGACCTGCTCCATCTCGTCGCGCCCATCGAAGGCCGCGGCGGCGGCAACCTGCGAAAGCGTCGGCACCGAGATCGCAAGATTTTGCTGCAGCCGTTCCACGGAACGCACCAGCGCGTCCGGCACCACCATCCAGCCGACGCGCCAGCCGGTCATGCAGAAGTATTTCGAGAACGAGTTGATGATGAGCGCGTTGTCGGAAAACTTCGCCGCCGTCACGGCCGGGAACGCATAGTCGAGCCCGTGATAGATCTCGTCCGAGATGAAGCGGATGCCCTCCCCTTCGGCCGCCGCGATCAGCGCGCTCAGGTCCTCGCCGCGCATCATCGTACCGGTCGGATTGGCCGGGCTTGCGACCAGCACGCCCTTCAGCGGCGTGCGGCGATGGGTTTCCAGCAGCGCCTCGACGGTGAGCGCAAAGCGCGTCGCGGCGGAAATCTCGATCATCACCGGCTCGCAGCCCAGCGCCGTGAGGATATGCCGGTACGGCGGATAGCCGGGGCACGCGACCGCGACGCGGTCGCCCGGCTCGAACAGCGCAAGGAACGCGAGGATGAATCCGGCCGATGAGCCGGTCGTCACCACGATGCGTTCCGGTTCCACCGTGACGCCGTATGCATCGGCGTAATGCCGCGCGATGCGCGCGCGCAATTGCGGAGTGCCGAGTGCCGCCGTGTAGCCGACGTCGGCCTTCACCAGCGCGGCCTGCGCGGCGGCGATCGCGGTGCGCGGCGCGGAGGCTGCCGGCTGGCCGACTTCCATGTGCACGACGCGGCCACCTTGGGCCTCGATGCGTGCCGCCGCCGCCATCACGTCCATCACCATGAAGGGCGGCACATCGCTGCGCGCGGACGGGGTGATGAGGGAAAGCGCCCGGTCGAGCATTGGCGTTAACTTCTCCTAAGGCCGGCAAGCGCTTAGCTCAGCCTCGCTGGCGCCGCAATCGGCGGCTTTTCCTGCCCTGCGCGCGGGCGGGCGCGCGTTGACCCAAGACGCCCGGGTCCCTAGTTTGCGGCGAAGCAGGAATCCTTGATGCCGGGACGCGAAAGACCTAGCAGGGCGCGCTTTGCGAGGCCAGCCGCGCGCGCGATCGCGCTGCTGACGGCCGCCGCGCTGGTCGCCACGACCCAGCCGGTCGTCGCGCAGCCGAAGCCCGGCGGCCTGCCCATCATCCGCGACGCCGAGATCGAGCAGCTGATGCGCGACTACACCGCGCCGATCCTCAAGGCGGCGGGCCTCGGGCAGCAGAACGTGCAGGTCGTGCTGATCAACGAGCGCACCTTCAATGCGTTCGTGATGGATGGGCGGCGCATCTTCGTCAACGTCGGCGCGCTGTACGACGCCAAGACCCCGAACCAGATCATCGGCGTGCTCGCGCACGAGACCGGCCATATGGCCGGCGGGCATCTGTCGCGGCTGCGCGAGCAGATGGCGACCGCGCAGACTGCCTCGATCATCGCGCTGCTGCTTGGCGTCGGCGCGCTCGTCGGCGGGGCGGCAGCCGGCGGCGGCAACAACATGGGTCAGGTCGCAGGCGCCGCCATCCAGGCGCCGCAGGAGATGATCCGCCGCTCCGTCCTCTCTTATGTGCGCGCGCAGGAGGAATCGGCGGACCGCGCCGCGGTGAAGTTCCTCAATGCCACCGGCCAATCCGCCAAGGGCATGCAGGAGACCTTCAAGCGCTTCGCCGACGATCTCCTGATCGTGTCGAGCCGCATCGACCCGTACCAGCAGTCGCATCCGATGCCGCGCGAGCGCGTCCTCGCGCTGGAGGATCTGGTCAAGACCAACCAGTTCTGGGACAAAAAAGACCCGCCCGAGCTTCAGATGCGCCACGACCTGATGCGCGCGAAGCTTGCGGGCTTTCTGGAGCGGCCCGACACCGTCATGCGCCGCTATCCCTCGACCGACACCAGCCTGCCGGCGCGCTATGCGCGCGCGATTGCGGCGCACCGCTTCGGCGGCCTGGGCAACGCGGTCGCGCAAATCGACGCGCTGATCCAGACAGCAGCCCAACAACCCCTACTTCCATGAGCTGAAGGGTCAGGCGCTGCTCGAAAGCGCGCAGCCGGCCGCCGCGGTCGCGCCGCTGCGCCGCGCCGCCGCACTGGCGCCGAACGCCTCGCTGATCCGCATCATGCTCGGTCAGGCGCTGGTCGCGACCGGCGAGAACAAGTATTCCGACGAGGCGATCTCGCTCCTGCGCGTCGCGATGCAGCGCGAGCCGGAGCAGCCCGAGGTGTTTTCGCAGCTTGCGATGGCCTATGGCCGCAAGGGCGAACTCGCCGAAGCCGATCTTGCGTCCGCGCAGGCGGCGCTCGCCCGCGGCGACAACAAGACCGCGCGCGAGCTTGCGGCGCGCGCCAAGACCCGTTTCCCCACCGGCTCGCCCGGCTGGGTGCGTTCCGACGATATCGTCAGCCTGAAGCTGTCTGCCAGCGGCCGGCCCAAGGTGAATTTCACGTTCGGCCCCGCCAGCAAAGGGCCCGCTCAAGGAACAACACAATGAATCGTTTTTCGCTTCTGGTCGCTGCCACGCTTGCGCTGGCCGGCATGACGCCTGCCGCGGCGCAGAGCTTTTCCGAGCCGCAGCGCGGCGAGATCGAGAAGATCATCAAGGATTACCTGATCAAGCACCCCGAGGTGCTGCAGGAGGCGATGGCCGAGCTTGAGAAGAAGCAGGCGGTCGCCGAATCCGAGAAGGCGCGCTCGGCGGTCAAGAACCACTCCGAGGCGCTGTTCAATTCGCCGCGCCAGGTCACGCTCGGCAATCCGCAGGGCGACGTCACGTTCGTCGAGTTCTTCGATTACAACTGCGGCTACTGCAAGCGCGCGCTCAACGACATGGTCGAGCTGATGGCGAAGGATTCCAAGCTCAAGGTCGTGCTCAAGGAATTCCCGGTGCTGGGCCCGAGCTCGGTCGAGGCCGCGCAGGTCGCGGTCGCGGTGCGCATGCAGGACAAGACCGGCAAGAAGTATCTCGAGTTTCACCAGAAGCTGCTGACCGGGCGCGGTCAGGTCGACAAGGCGAAGGCGCTCGCCGCCGCGAAGGAGGTCGGGCTCGACCTTGCGCGGATCGAGCGCGACCTCAAGAGCGAGGAAGTCGCCAAGACGCTTCAGGAGAGCATGCAGCTCGCCGAGGCGCTCGGTCTCAACGGCACGCCGAGCTACGTGATCGGCAACGACGTCGTGATCGGCGCGGTCGGTCTTGCTGCGCTGAGCCAGAAAATCCAGGCCGCGCGCCAGCAGTAGGCGCTGAACACTTCACGACCCCGGGCGACATTGTGAGCGAACAAGAAGACCTGATCCGCGAACTGGCGAAGCTGCTCGACGAGACCGGCCTGTCCGAGATCGAAGTCGAGCGCGAAGGCGTGCGCGTGCGCGTCGCGCGCCAGTCGGTGACACATGTTCTCGCGGGCGGCGCGCACGTTCCGCCGATCCCGTCGACGGCGCCCGCGCCCGCGACCCTCATCGCATCGGTTGTCGATCCCGCGAAACATCCGGGCGTCGTCGCCTCGCCGATGGTCGGCACCGCCTACCGCGCGGCGGAGCCGACCGCGAAGCCGTTCGTCGACGTCGGCACCGTCGTGAAGGCGGGCGAGACGCTGCTGATCGTCGAGGCGATGAAGACCATGAACCAGATCCCGGCGCCGCGCGCCGGAACGGTGACGCAGATCCTGTTCGAAGACGGCCACCCGGTGGAATACGGCGAGCCGCTGATGATTATCGAATAGATGTTCGACAAAATCCTGATCGCCAACCGCGGCGAGATCGCGCTCCGGGTGCTGCGCGCCTGCAAGGAGCTCGGCATCGCGACCGTCGCGGTGCATTCGACCGCGGACGCCGACGCGATGCACGTGCGTCTCGCCGACGAAAGCGTTTGCATCGGCCCGCCGCCCGCCAAGGACAGCTACCTCAACGTTCCGGCGCTGCTCACCGCCTGCGAGATCACCGGCGCGGACGCGGTGCATCCGGGCTACGGCTTCCTGTCGGAGAACGCGCGCTTTGCCGAAATCCTCGGCGAACATGACGTGCACTTCATCGGCCCGCGCCCCGAGCACATCCGCATCATGGGCGACAAGATCGAGGCGAAGCGCACCGCAAAGCGCCTCGGCATTCCGGTGGTGCCGGGCTCCGAGGGCGGCGTCACGTCGGACGTCGAGGCGACCGCGCTCGCGCGCGACATCGGTTTCCCGGTGCTGGTGAAGGCCGCGGCCGGCGGCGGCGGACGCGGCATGAAGGTCGCGCGCACCGAGGCGGACCTTTCGACCGCACTCTCGACCGCGCGCACCGAGGCGAAGGCCGCGTTCGGCGACGACGCGGTCTATCTGGAGAAATATCTCGAACAGCCGCGCCACATCGAGATCCAGGTGCTCGGCGACGGCAAGGGCAAGGCGATCCATCTCGGCGAGCGCGACTGCTCGCTCCAGCGCCGCCACCAGAAGGTCTGGGAGGAAAGCCCCTCGCCCGCCCTCAATGCCGGCGAGCGCGACATGATCGGCGCGACGGTCGCGAAAGCGATGCAGGACCTGAAATATCTCGGCGTCGGAACGGTCGAGTTCCTGTTCGAGGACGGCAAGTTCTATTTCATCGAGATGAACACGCGCATTCAGGTCGAGCATCCGGTGACCGAGATGGTCACCGAGATCGACCTGATCCTCGAACAGATCCGCGTGGCGGCCGGTGGCGAACTCACGATCGCGCAGGACGAAGTGCGCTTTCACGGGCACGCCATCGAGTGCCGCATCAATGCCGAGAACCCGGTGTCTTTCCGCCCCTCACCGGGCAAGATCGTGCACTACCATCCGCCGGGCGGTCTTGGCGTACGCGTCGATTCAGCGGTCTATCAGGGCTACGTCATCCCGCCGCATTACAACTCGCTGGTCGGCAAGCTGATCGTGCATGGCAAGACGCGCGCCGAATGCCTGATGCGGCTGCGCCGCTCGCTCGACGAGTTCGTGGTGGACGGGATCGACACCACGCTGCCGCTGTTCCGCGCGCTAGTGCGCGACGAGGCGATCATCAACGGCGACTACCACATTCACTGGCTGGAGCAGTTCCTCGCGCGCGGCGGGATGGACTAGTCTTCGGACTTCGCGATCATCTTTGCGATGGTCGCGTCCACCTGGCTTAGCGAATACGGTTTCGGCAGGAAGATCGAGTCCGGCACGGTATCAAGCTCGGTCATCGAGCGGCGTCCGGATGCATAGACCACCGGCAGTGTCGGACGCATTTCCCGCGCGAGCTGCGCGAGCGCCGCGCCGTCCATGCCCTCGCCGAGATCGATGTCGGTGAAGAGCACATCAACCTCTGCACCGGACAGCAGATAGCGCAACGCGTGACCTGCGTCGGACGCCACCTCCACCGCAAAGCCGCGGTCGGTCAGGGCTTCGGTCATCAACTCGCTGAGCAACGGTTCGTCTTCAACGAGCAGGATGGTCGTGGGATCGGTTTTCATGGCTCCTCGCCTCCGAGGGTCCAACGTGTCCAGCCGGGATGCGTTCCGAATTAGAGAAAATTGGAGTGATCAGCGTTATCAATCGGTTACCGGAGGATCGGGTTCCATTTCTCGCGGCCTGGCGCGTGAGATTGTGCTGTGAGCTGCGCAACAAATCGGAATACGATTGCGCGATGGCGCAGTCGCGACAGCGCGGTTCTGGAACTCACGCCCGAGGTTCTGCTCAAGGCCTATGCGTGCGGCATCTTCCCGATGGCGGAGGATGCCGACGACCCGGCGCTGTTCTGGATCGAGCCGGAAGAGCGCGGCGTCATTCCGCTCGACGGCTTCCATATGCCGGCGCCGGCTCGCCCGCACGGTGCGCAACACGTCGCTATCGAGGTCGTGTGCGACCGCGACTTCGAAGCCGTGATCGACGGCTGCGCGGAGCCCGGCCCGAAGCGCGCGCGCACCTGGATCAACGCGCCGATCCGCAAGCTCTATCGCGGGCTGTTCGACATCGGGCATTGCCACACCGTCGAGGTCTATGACGGCGACGCGCTGGTCGGCGGCCTCTACGGCGTGAGCCTCGGCGCGGCGTTCTTCGGCGAGAGCATGTTCCATCGCGCGCGCGATGCCTCGAAGATCGCGCTGGTGCATCTCGTCGCGCGGCTGCGGCTCGGCGGCTATCGGCTGCTCGACACGCAATTCCTCACCGACCATCTGAAGACGTTCGGCGCAGCCGAAGTGCCGCAGGCGCGCTACGGCAGACTGCTCGCGCGCGCGATCGAGGAGGAAGCCGACGTGTCGGTGTTCGCCCGCGCGCTCAGCGGCGCGGATGCCGTGCAGCGCGACGAGCGCGTGATCCCGAAAACGGGAACCGGTCTTCGGACAAGATCAGCGAATCAGCGGATCTGCATCGGTGGCGGCAGTTGCTGCGGCGGCGGCAACTGCTGGGCCTGCGGCTGCACCGCGGCCGGGGCGGCGGCGCTTCGCGCGCTGTTGCTGCGGCGGCGCTGCGGACGCTGTGCGGGCTGCGCCGCCGGCACGGCTTCCGGCGCGGCCGCGACTGCGGGCTGCTGCGGCGCCTTTACAGTCGGCGAGCCAGATGTCGTAGATCGGATGCTCGATCGCGTGCAGGCCCGGGCTCGCGGCGAACATCCAGCCGGTGAAGATGCGCTTGATCTCGCCCTGCAGCGTGATCTCGTCGACCTCGATGAAGGCGTCGGTGTTCGACGTCTCGGTCGGCGGGCGCGTGTAGCAGACGCGCGGCGTCACCTGCAGCGCGCCGAACTGCACGGTCTCGTTCAGCGCGACGTCGAACGCGATGATGCGGCCGGTGATCTTGTCGAGGCCGGAGAACACCGCCTGATTGTTCGGCGATCTTCTGCGCCGGCGGCTCGATCACGACTTCGTCGTTCGGCGGCGCGGCGTGACCGGCGTGTCGCCGGGCGCACCGCGCGGCTGGCGCTGTCCCGGCGGCAGTCCGGGAAGCGATGCCGGCGTGCCCGGCTGACCGGGCGCGGCGGCGCCGCCGGGCGGCGGCGGCAGCTCCTGCTGCTGGAATCCGCCGGGCGGCGGACGGTTCGCCTGCTGCGGATAACCGGGAGGCGGCGGATAGCCTTGCTGCTGTCCCGGATAGGCCTGCGGCGGATAGCCGGGCGGTGGCGGCTGATAACCGCCGGGCGGCGGCTGCACGACCTGCGGCTCGCGCGTCCACATCTGCTGCTGCGGGCGCGACTGGAAATAGCGGTCGTCCGACGACGGAGGGCCGGACTGCGGAATGTCCGCGGGCGGACGCGGCGGCCCGCCGAAGATCGTGCCGAACTGCGCCCCGACCGGAGTCACCGCGCAAAGCGCGCCCAGCACGGCAGCGGTCGCAAGGAATTTGTGGCGGAGCATCTGGCTTCCGGCGATTCGGTCTGTGGGCACTCTAGCCCGGAACCGAGATGTGGCTGGTTAACACGCTGAATACGGCGGCCAAAGGGCGGGCGTTGGAAGGCGCCAGCGCCTAGCTTTTCGCGCCCGGCACCCACGCCTTGTAATCGCCGGTCGCTTTCGGGCGACGGCCTTGCGAGAGCGTCGAGCCGATCGGCCGTTGCGCGGCGGGCGTGCCGGTCGGGTTCGCGCGATGCGGCTTTTCCCATGCCCACGGCCGGTATTTTTCTTCGGTCGGCGGCACATCGACGGTGTGATGCATCCAGCCGTGCCATGACGGCGGGATCGCGGAGGCCTCGGCGTAATCGCCGGTAGATCACCCAGCGCCGCTCGAAGCCGAGCGACGGATCGATCTTGCCGCCCTTGGTGCGGTAGTAGCGGTTGCCGAATTCGTCTTCGCCGACGAACTCGCCATAGAGCGACGTCCACACCTGCGTGCCGAAGGTTTGGCCGTTCCACCAGGTGAAGAAGCGGGTGAAGAAGGTTTTGATCTTCATCTCATCAGTCGTGTGCTGCTGCGCCCTGATGCCAGTTCATCGAAAAAAAGTCCATGACGCGCGGCCGAGCAGAATCGAAGGCGACGCACGCCAGATTCGTTCAATCCTCATGCGGGTTTTCGGCGCGCCGCGCGCTTGAAATGACGCCGCCAAGGTGCCCGGGCGGCGGAATTTTCCGTCTTGACACGAAGCCCGCCCGGAGCGGCCCCGAATTCCATGTCCGGCGCCGGACGACTTTTTTTGCTCCCGCCGGCCCGCCATGACGGGTTGGCAACAGGACCACGAACCTAATGTGACAAAGCCCCCTTCCGAATCCGTTCGGAATCTCCGATACTTCTGGCGCTGGATCGATTCCCATCCCCGGAATTCACAGCCCTCCCACCATCCTTAGCGTTTGATTCAGAACTACCCACTACTGCTTGACGGCAGTGGGGAGTCGTCCTAGCTTTTGGAGCGTTCGACGGGATCAGTTTTTAGTCCCCCGGCGGACCTCCCAAAAAGGGTTCTGGGTACCTCCGCCGCCGGGGCTACGGCTCGGGCGGCTATGGGGACCGCGTGTGGCGCGGCGGATCAACCGCCGTGAACGAACCGGTGCCGCTCGGTACCGGGGGGTACGGGGACGGGTCAGACAGAGCACCGGGCCAACCCGGTTCAAAAGGGCGCGCAGCGGACAGCTTGCGCCTAACAGAAAACGCGTCGGCAGCTTATATTTAGCGGATATTTCCGCGGGGCTTTCGGCGCCCAAAAGGGGCAGAGAATGCGGATCGAACGTCGCTTCACCAAAGAGGGTCAGTCTCCTTACGCGGAGATCGAATTCCGGCTGACCACGTCCGAAATCCGCAATCCCGACGGCTCTACGGTGTTCAAGCTCGACGACGTCGAGGTGCCGGCCTTCTGGAGCCAGGTCGCCTCCGACGTGCTCGCGCAGAAGTATTTCCGCAAGGCCGGCGTGCCTGCGCGGCTGAAGAAGGTCGAGGAAGAAACCGTTCCGTCGTTCCTGTGGCGCTCGGCCGCCGACGAGGACGCGCTCGCCGACGCTGCCCGAGAAGGAGCGCATCGTCGGCGAGCACTCGTCGAAGCAGGTGTTCGACCGCCTCGCCGGCACGTGGACCTATTGGGGCTGGAAGGGCGGCTACTTCGATTCAGATAACGACGCGCAGGCGTTCTTCGACGAGATGCGCTACATGCTGGCGACGCAGCGCGTCGCGCCGAACTCGCCGCAGTGGTTCAACACCGGCTTGCACTGGGCCTACGGCATCGACGGCCCGAGCCAGGGCCACTACTACGTCGATTTCCAGACCGGCAAGCTCACCAAGTCGAAGTCCTCGTACGAGCATCCGCAGCCGCACGCCTGCTTCATCCAGTCGATCGCCGACGATCTCGTCAACGAAGGCGGGATCATGGACCTGTGGGTGCGCGAGGCGCGCCTGTTCAAGTACGGCTCGGGCACCGGCACGAACTTCTCCTCGCTGCGCGCCGAGAACGAGAAGCTCGCGGGCGGCGGCAAGTCGTCCGGCCTGATGAGCTTCCTCAAGATCGGCGACCGCGCGGCGGGCGCGATCAAGTCGGGCGGCACGACGCGCCGCGCCGCCAAGATGGTGATCGTCGATACCGATCATCCCGGACATCGAAGCCTTCATCGACTGGAAGGTGAAGGAAGAGCAGAAGGTCGCCGCGCTCGTCACCGGCTCCAAGATCAACCAGAAGCACCTGAAGGCCGATCCTGAAGGCCTGCGTGAACTGCGAAGGCTCGGGCGACGACTGCTTCCAGCCGGAGAAGAACCCCGCGCTGAAGCGCGAGATCAAGGCGGCGCGCCGCAACCACGTCGCCGACAACTACATCCAGCGCGTGATCCAGTTCGCCAAGCAGGGCTACACCGACATCGATTTCCCGATCTACGACACCGATTGGGACTCGGAGGCCTACCTCACGGTCTCGGGCCAGAACTCGAACAACTCGGTGCGCGTCACCGACGAATTCCTCAAGGCCGTCGAGGCCGACGGCGACTGGGACCTCACCTGGCGCACGCGCAACAAGGTCGCCAAGACCGTGAAGGCGCGCGACCTGTGGGAGAAGATCGGCTACGCGGCGTGGGCCTGCGCCGATCCCGGCCTGCAATTCCACACCACCGTCAACGACTGGCACACCTGCCCGGCCTCGGGGCCGATCCGCGCCAGCAATCCGTGCTCGGAATACATGTTCCTCGACGACACGGCGTGCAATCTCGCGTCGATCAACCTGCTGCCCTATCGAACCGCCACAACCCCGTTAGCGCATCAGTCCGGGGAACTGGGGGTCGCGGGTTTCTTCGACATCGAGGGTTACGAGCACACCATTCGCCTTTGGACCATGGTGCTCGAAATCTCGGTGCTGATGGCGCAGTTCCCGTCGCAAGCAGATCGCGCAGCTCTCCTACGAGTACCGCACGCTCGGCCTCGGCTACGCCAACATCGGCGGGCTGCTGATGTCGTCCGGCATCCCGTACGACTCGGATGCGGGCCGCGCGATCTGCGGCGCGCTCTCCGCGGTCATGACGGGCATCAGCTACGCGACCTCGGCCGAGATGGCGAAGCAGCTCGGCCCGTTCCCCGGCTACAAGAAGAACCGCGAGCACATGCTGCGCGTGATGCGCAACCATCGCCGCGCCGCGTATGGCGAAAAGACCGGCTACGAGAAGGTCTCGCAGCCGCCGGTGCGGCTCGACCACGCGACCGATCTCGGCGTGCTCGGCAGCGCGATGATCGAGCATGCGAAGTCCGCGTGGGACAAGGCGCTGACGCTCGGCGAGCGCCACGGCTACCGCAACGCGCAGGCCACCGTCATCGCGCCGACCGGCACGATCGGCCTCGTGATGGATTGCGACACCACCGGCATCGAGCCCGACTTCGCGCTGGTGAAGTTCAAGAAGCTCGCCGGCGGCGGCTACTTCAAGATCATCAACCGCGCGGTGCCCGAGGCGCTGCGCACGCTCGGCTATTCGGAGAGCGACATCGCCGAGATCGAGGCCTACGCGGTCGGTCACGGCTCGCTCGGCCAGGCGCCCGGCATCAATCACTCGACGCTGAAGGCCAAGGGCTTCGACGACGAGGCGATCGCCAAGATCGAGAAGGCGCTGCCGAGCGCGTTCGACATCAAGTTCGTGTTCAACAAGTGGACCCTGGGCGAGGAATTCCTGCGCGAGAAGCTCGGCGTCAGCGCCGAGGTGATCGCATCGCCCTCCTTCGACCTGCTCGTGCATCTCGGCTTCTCCAAGCGCGAGATCGAGGCCGCCAACATCCACGTCTGCGGCGCGATGACGGTCGAGGGCGCGCCGCACCTGAAGTCCGAGCACTATCCGGTGTTCGACTGCGCCAACCCGTGCGGCCGCACCGGCAAGCGCTACCTCTCGGTCGAGAGCCACATCCGCATGATGGCGGCGGCGCAGCCGTTCGTCTCGGGCGCGATCTCCAAGACCATCAACATGCCGAACGAGGCGACGGTGGAGGACTGCAAGTCCGCCTACCTGCTCTCCTGGAAGCTCGCCCTGAAGGCGAACGCGCTCTACCGCGACGGCTCGAAGCTCTCGCAGCCGCTCTCGGCGCAGCTGATCGCCGACGAGGAGGACGAGGAAGACAGCATCGAGGCGTTCATCGAGAAGCCGATGGCGGCGCGCGCCGCGCACGTCGCCGAGCGCGTGGTGGAGAAGATCGTCGAGCGCATCACCGTGCTGCGCGAACGCGAGAAGATGCCCGACCGGCGCAAGGGCTACACCCAGAAGGCGGTGGTCGGCGGCCACAAGGTGTACGTGCGCACCGGCGAATACGATGACGGCCGCCTCGGCGAGATCTTCATCGACATGCACAAGGAAGGCGCGGCGCTGCGCTCGATCATGAACAATTTCGCGATCGCGGTGTCGCTCGGCCTGCAATACGGCGTGCCGCTCGAGGAATACGTCGACGCCTTCACGTTCACGCGCTTCGAGCCGAACGGCATCGTGCAGGGCAACGAGGCGATCAAGAACGCGACCTCGATCCTCGACTACGTGTTCCGCGAGCTTGCGGTCTCCTATCTCGACCGCTTCGACCTCGCGCACGTCAACCCGAGCCGAGTCGAACTTCGATGCGCTCGGCAAGGGCGTCGAGGAAGGCAAGCAGGTCCCCGACACGCGCTACATGTCGCGCGGCCTCACGCGCAATCGCAGCGACAAGCTCGCCGTGATGAGCCCGAGCGCCTCCGCCGTCTCCACCTCCTCCACCGGCGGGTCGACCGCCGACGGCGGCCGGAGTGTCGTCACCGCGCTGTCGAGCCATCGCTCGGAAGGCGCGACCGCGCTGAAGGCCGAGCCGGAAGCGCGCGTATCCCCGGCGACCGCATTGGAGACCTGGGCCGACGCCAAGACCATCGCCAAGGCGAGCGCCGCCGAGAAGCGCGCCGAGGCGAAGGCGCAAGGCTACGAGGGCGAAGCCTGCGGCGAATGCGGCAACTTCACGCTGGTGCGCAACGGCACCTGCATGAAGTGCAACACCTGCGGAAGCACGACGGGCTGTTCGTGAGACTCGATCGTGGAATCGGCGGCGTGATCGCGCTCACTTGACGTCCACGCGGCGGCAGGCTATGACGCGACGGCGCATCCCACGAACGTTGTGCGCTGTTGATGCCGGCCATTAGCCGGGGAGTCGGAAGCGTCTACCGCGGCTAGACGATGCGGACGATGGCGACGACGGAAAGACTGGGTCCTGCCCGGCCGGTGAGATCAAGCAAGTCGAAGCGCCGCGGGCGAAGAGCCGAAACGCTCACGGCGCTGCGTGCGAAAGCGATAGGATCAACGCGCGACCTGGCGTGATTCGGCGGACACGCGTGCATCGCGAGAAACGCCGCCGTGAAGAAGGTGCTGAGCGCGTTAGGCTGGCAAATGAGCGTTTCCAAGCGAACATGGACAAGAGGAAGCGGCACCAACAATTAGCTTACTCCGAACGAGCCTGCCCGGAATGTCACACCAACATGCTCAGAATTAGCTCTGGGCCACTGTGCCTCGAGTGCGGTTACAGTGAAAATTCTGAATAGACGACAACTTTAGGGATCTGAAAATGCTCAACTTTCGCACGCTCATCGTCACGCTCGCCGCTCTGCTCGCAGGCACATTCTCTCCGGCCCACGCCGACGAGGGCTTCGTGCGCATCTCGTTCCTCAAGGCCGGCTGGGTGATCGGCGGCAATGTCGGACAGGGCACGCTCACGTTCCGCGGGCGCACCTATCCGCTGACCGTCGGCGGCATGAGCTACGGCTTCACCTTCGGCGGCTCGCAGACCAACCTGCGCGGCCGGGTGAGCAACATCTTCCATCCGCGCGACATCGAGGGCGTCTATGGCGCCGCCGGCGCGGGCGCGACCATCATCCGCGGGCCGCAGGCGATCGTGCTCACCAACCAGAAGGGCGCGGTGCTGCAGCTTTCCGGCACGCAGACCGGCCTGATGGTGAACCTCGACGTGAGTGGAATGGCGCTGAGCTTGAGGTAGCGCGTAAGGACTTGGGGTCGTATCGAGACCGAGCTCACCGGCAAATCTCGTTATCTGCAGGTTGTATAGCAGATCAATGAGGAAATAGAGTGAGCTGACCGGTGTTTTGCAAAAACTACTGACCCTTGCTTAGGAATAAATCGTGCTCATCTATGTTGGTGAGGAGCAACATGTTTTCAGCCTTCCCCCAATCCGACCTGAAAATCGTATCTTCGGATGGCGAAGTCCGCAGCATCGAAAAGGGCATACTCGACAGCAAGCTTGCGACCATCCCGAACAAGAACGCTGTAATTCACGTTGGCGATGAAATTCGGCGTAAGCTACCTAATGGTACTGAAGAGACCTTCGAGGTAGTCGATCCCGTTTATTATGAAGGTCTTGGCGGCGCCATACCGCCACATTATCAAGTAAAAATTCGCCGAAAGGGCGCGTTCCCCTCGGGCACCGGCGGCCCATCTACATTCAACGTAAGTGGTCAAAACTCGCGTGTAAACATCGGCTCAGTTGATCGTTCAACGAACTTGGCAGCATCTGGCGATGTATTCGAACTCTCTTACAACACAAGTAACGAAGTCGATAAGTGATCCTGCGGCGAAGAAAGAACTAATTGCCGCTATTGAAGAAATGAGACGGCATCAGGGCACCGGAGCTTTTGCAACTGCTTATCAGAAGTTTGTTTCTCTTACTGCAGATCATTTGGGAATAATTGCGTCGTTCCTGCCAGCGTTGGCCAAGTTTTTTGGATGATCGCTAGATGGATCTAAAAACATTTGTCGCGACTAGTTTGACTCAAATATAGACGGGATTCGCGCAGCCCAAAAAACACCTGGCGGGGAGCATGTCGCTGCGGAGGGCTATATCTCCGGCCAAGGAAACCTGTTGAGCGGAGGAACTAGCGGGTTTTTCACCTTAGTTGAATTCGATGTTCTCGTTCTTGCAGAATCAAAAGACGGCAAGCCGGAGGTTCGGGTTGCCGGTTTGGAGGTGTCCCAGAAGCAAGAGCAAACCCAGCAAAATTCAAGTCGCGTGAAATTTTCGGTACATGTTCGACTCCCAAAGGGAGGTGCGAATATTGCGCCAGCAGAGCGGGGATCATCTGGCTTTTCGCGTTAATACGACGACGTTTGAAAAGATTTGCCCACCATTGTCCCTGCACCGGGATATTTCGTCCTTCTCAATCCACCAAATCGACCCCGAGCACCTGGAACGAAATCACCAGCGTCAGGAACACGCTGGCGGCCCAGAGCAACGGGAAGCTCGCGAGCCAGATGAGCAGGTGCGCGCCCGGTCCGCGGCGGAACGCGAACGAGAATGCTGCCGCGATCGCGAGCGGCACCGCGAACACCAGCACAAGCCACGACGGCATCACGCGGCCCGCCCAAGACAGGAGCACCGGCATTGCCAGTGAGCCGGGCGGCGCGATCGATGGCTCCGGGGTCCTTAATTCGCCCTCCAAGGCTCGGCGGCACGGCGGAACCAAATCGCCCGGCCGCCGTTGCCTATGGCTCAATCGGTGACCCCGGCACGGATCATCACATGAACCGCAACATCCTCTATCTCGCCCTCGGTGCGCTGATCGTCGGCGCTGGCGTGCTCGGCTATCAGCTCTATCAGGAGCGCCAGAAGCCCGGCATCTCGATCAGCATCGGCGGCAAGGAAGGCCTCAAGATCGAGGGCAAGGGCAACTGACGGAGCGCGTTGCGCCGCTTGGCGCCGCGCCCTCGCCTCACCTTTCGCTGAACAGCTTCCCGCCCTTCATCTTGTCGGCCTTCTTGCTCTCCACGACGGTGACGACGACCGACTCCGCCGGCGTGTTGAAGTTCTTCATCACGGCCTGCGTGATGTCGGCCATCAGCGCCTTCTTCTGCTCGGGCGTACGTCCCTCGACGGCGTGCACGTAAACTTCGGGCATCGGCTTCCTCCTGGTTTTGCGTTTCGCTCGGAGCGTATCGCCTGACCGGCGGCGCGCGCGAGCCCCAAAACCACGAAATGAACACAGTCCGTTATCTTGACTAAATACCTATCATCGCGTATATGGCACTCAACCTGTTCCCGCCAAGGGAAGTCTCGCGAACGTCACGAGGCTGGGGACAGGCGGCGGTGGCTGTGCACGGGTGCCGAGACGTACACCCAAAGCGCGGCAGCCGAAGCTGCACGGTCCCGGCGCGCCTGCTGCGCGCCACCCGGGGGCTCAAGGCGGCTGCGCCCATGCGACTGCCTTGTCGCCCGCCGCAGCCGAGGCCCCCAACAGCGGTGGTGAGGCATCCCGTGCGCAAGCGCGGGCGCCTGAAAAGGTAAGACCACCGGGGGCCGCGTAGAGCAGGCTTCAAACATCGCGCGCGGGACGCCGGAGAATTGGCGGACTGGCGGTCACGACAATCCGGACGGCGCTTCATCGAAAAGCATCGTCCCGCCTGGGCGCCGCGAGGCGATCAGGCCCGCGGGTCCGGTCAGACGGTTTGCGCAGACTGCGTAAACTTGTCTGCGCCGAGGACCCGGTGTCCCGCGCGCCCTTCTTCTCGTTGGCGCGCACTTTCTCACAGCCCGGACGCAAAACGCGCCGCGGGAATGCGGGCGGCTGCCTTCTTTGCCTGCCCTGCCCCGCTCGCCTATCGTGCGCGCCGCGAAAGGCCCCGCATGCTGCTCAAGATCATCGCCTTCATCTCGGCCGCGATCCCGCTGGTGCTCTTCCTGCGCGCGATGTTCGCGAAGCGGCCGGGCAAGCTCGGCACCGCGCTGCGCGAGGCGAAGAAGCAGGTCGATCTCGGCATCACGATCTTCCTCTGCGTGGTCGGCGTGGTGGTGGTGTTCGCGATCGGCCGCATCGCCTGGGCGTGGTGGTTCGGGCCGTAACGGCCGCGAACCGAATGCGCGCCCGCGCGTTGTCGCAGATGGCAACCGCACAGCCCAAAGCCGCCGAACAGGCCGTCAAGCGCACCGCGCACGAGGTCGCGCGGCAAAGCCGCAACGTCGCCGATCAGGCGACGGAGACGAAACACGCCGCAACGCAGACCAAGCAGGCCGCCGCCGCGATCGAGGTTTCGGCCGATCTCAACACGCGCCTTGCCGCCGACCGCAACATCCTCGCGGCCGAGCGCACCTATGCGGCGTGGGTGCGCACCGGGCTGTTCGCGCTCGCGAGCGGCATCGGGGCGCGCGCGCTGCTCGCCGGCGTGCTGCCGCCGTGGCTGGTAATGCTTGACGCCACGATGCTGATCGGATTTTCCGTGTTTTGTTTCTGCGCCGCGATCTGGCGCGAGCTCAATCCCGGCCTGCCGCCGCTGCTCGCCGAGCTGCGGCCGATCCCGCGTCCGGTGCTGATCGTGCTCAACGGGTTCCTCGCGCTCGTTTCGCTCGCCGCGATGATCGGGATCTGGTTCGCGCCGCCGGGCGCGATCGTGGCGCACCTGCCGCCGGGCTGAGCGCGGCTATTCCTCGGGCTCGGTCGTGAAATACAGCGGATAGCCGTGCTCCTTGCCGAGATCCGTTGCTTCCTTGGCCTTGGTGTCGGCGATGTCCCTGGTGAACACCGCGATCACGCAGGCGCCGCGCCGGTGCGCCGTCAGCATCACGGCGTAGGCCTTCTCCTCGCCCATGCGGAACACGGACTTCAGCACCATCACGACGAACTCACGCGGCGTGTAGTCGTCGTTGAGCAGGATCACCTTCCAGAGCTTCGGCCGCTCGACCTTCGGCTTGGTCTTTGTCTTCGGCTTGACGTCGGTTTGCTGCGGCATGACGCAGCCCTAGCGGGGCGTGTCGCCGGCGAGCGTGACGCGATGCATCACGCGGCGATGGCCGTGATAGTCGTTGACCGGATTGTGCTGCGTGCAGCGGTTGTCCCACAGCGCGAGCGAGCCCGGCGCCCAGCGGAAGCGGCAGGTGAACTCGGGCCGCTCTGCGTGCTGGTAGCAGGTAGCTCAGCAGCGGCGCACTTTCCTCGGCGGTCATGTCCTTGAAGCGCAGCGTGTGGCCGCCGTTGATGTAGAGCGCCTTGCGGCCGGTCTCGGGATGCGTGCGCACCACCGGGTGCTCGGCGTTGAATTCCTTCTTGGCGTCGGTCTTCGCGCTGTCCTTCATGCGGTCCTCGCGCGTCTTGGTGACGTCGGCCTTGGCGGAGGAGTTCACCGCGGTCAGGCCGTCGAGCACGCGGCGCAAGCCCTCCGAGAGCGTCTCGTAGGCGAGGTACATGTTGGCGAACAGCGTGTCGCCGCCGCGCGGGGGCGTCTCGCGCGCGATCAGCATCGTCGCCATCGGGGGCTTGTCGAGATACGCCGTGTCCGAGTGCCACAGCCCGCCGAAATTGACCTTCTCGTGCTCGAGCTTGATGACCGGCGTGATGTGCGGAAAGCCCTCGAGCCCCTTCACGAACGGATATTCGACCGGCTCGCCGAAGCGGCGCGCGAGCGCGACGAGCTGCGGGGGCTCCAGCGTCTGGTCGCGGAAGAACACCACAAGGTGCTCGAGCCACGCCGCGCGGATCGCCGCCACGGTCTCGTCGCCGAAGTCGTGCGCGAGATCGATCCCGAGGATTTCGGCGCCGATCGCGCCGGAGAGCGGACGGATGTCGAGGGTGTTGGCCGGCATGCGGCAATTCTAGCGCTTCGGCCGAGGCCCGCGCCACCGCGTGCGCCAAGCGGCGCGCGATCAGTTCGTTCAGCCGAACGAGCGGCCCGGCAGCGTGCGCGCCGGCAGGACCCGCCGCGGGGCCTTGCGCTCCACCACCACGGAGCGCTCGGTGCCGCCCCGGTTCGTGAACGCCACGGTCGCCAGCGGCTTGCGCGGCGATGCCGCCTTCTTCAGCGCCGCGCGAACCTCGTCGAGCGGAAGATCGATCAGGCCCGCCGCGACCGCCACCTGCTCTTCGAAGTCGTCGGTGAGCCCGCGGGCCGCAAAGATCGCGTCCTCCAGCGTCGGCGGATCGTGCCGGACCCGGCGCATTCCGTATTTCGTCTTCCAAGTCGTGGACATGGCTTTTGCTCGCAGTTTGCAGAATCGATTATCCCTCAAATACCGCAATGCAGCAAGTATCTTGTGCAACGCACAAGTTGTAGGTTAACAGTCTGGAATAATTATATTTTCTGCTTCCTGGGCTAGCCGCCCGCCATGTCGCGCGGCGAGAAGCTGAGATCGAGCAGTCTCCACTCCCGATACTTGTCCGCGGGGAGGAAACCGAAGGGCTGACAGTCCTTCAGAGCGCTCACTGCGGTTTGGAGGAGCAACGGCCCCTCGCGCGACGCGCTCGCCTCGATCAGCAATGGATCGGCCGCGAGGCTCCCATCGCGGCGCAGGCTGACGCGCACCACGACGCGCATCGTCTGTGCGGCCGACAGGCCGGCGGGAAGCTTCCAGCATTTCCTGATGTGCGCCTTGAGCGCCGCACGATCTTCGTCGGCGAGGTTCGCCGCGGGTCATCGCCTCGGCGTCAAAACCCTTGTCGGGCGCGGTCGGCAGGTTCAGCAGCGCCGGGATGCTGGCGGGATCGAACACCGAGGGCGGTGCCGACGAAGGCGAAGGGACCTGCGGACCGGCGGCGGTCTGCTCATTCGAAGGCGGCGGATTGCTCGGTTCGGGCTGCGGCTTGCTCTGCTGGCTGCGGTGTGGCGGCTTGCGGCGGCGGATCGCTCTTCTCGGGGAGCGGATTCCAGGGCGCCGGCTTTTCTTCTTTCGGCTTGTCCGGCGGCCTCTCGATCTCATCGGGCCGCACGAGATCGACCTCGATCGACGCAATGGAGGGCGTGTCGAACAGCTTCGGCGTGCCGAACAGCGCCAGCGCGACCAGCACAACGTGGCTCGCCACCGATATGAAAACGCCGAAACGCATGGGCGGCGATTTTACGGCAGTGGACGCAAGCGCCCAAGCCCGCGTTTCAGGCGCGAAACCGCTGATTTATCGCCGCCAGGCGAAGAATTCGCGGATCGGATAGACCGCAGGGCGGACGGCGTGCCGCTTGCGTTTTGCCGCCTGCGCGGCGCGGCGTTGCGGCTGCACAAGTGGTCCGCCGATGCGTTGCGCGGGAGCAGCCTGACCGGCGGGCAATTCTCGTCGTAGGTCGGCCACGCCGACCGGCTGCACGGGCGGGAATTCGACCGGCAGGGCCTGTCGCAACGGAACGGCCGTCGCAGGCTCGGGCGCCGGAGACGCCGGCAGTGGCGCGACGTCGGCAATCGGTGGCATCGGCTGTGGCGCAACTTCGACAAGCGGCCTTGCTTCAATCCGAGGAGGTTCGGCTTGCGGTGCGTTGGCGACGATCGGCACCGGCACCGGAGGATTGGCGGGCGCCAGATCCCTTGTCTCGACGATAGGCGCGGGACTCGACGCGCAGGACCACAGGTTCGGCCTTCGGCTCGGCGAGCGCTGCTCTCAACTCGGCGGGGATTGCGGCGACCGGCTTCGCCGCCAAGACAGGCGAGAGCGTCGGCTCGGGCACAGGCGGTGCAAGCAGCAACGCCGGAAGCGCGCCTGCGCCCGCGACGACAGCCGTCGCCACGATGATCGCGCCGCTCCAGAAACGCTTGTCGACCATTTCGGCCCGTCCCTGACGCCCTGCCCGCTCGCGGTCTCGGCCGCGATTCGGAACCTACGCAAGGCATCATGCAGGCGCGGCATCATTGCGGCGCGGGTGCGCCGGCCGTGCGGCCATCGTCCGGCTGCGTCGCGACTCAGGGCGAGCCGCGCAGCACACCGTCCTTGACGAAGACGCGGTAGGGCGTGGTCCCGGTCGCCGAGCCATCGCGGCTGCGCCACTTGCCATTGGTGCAGAGAATGCCGCCTTGAGCCGGCACGGCGTCGAACTCGATGCTGTTGTAATAGACCGTGCCGTTCGGCTCGGTGGCGGTGAAATCGGTCTTGCACTTGTTGCCGTCGATCACGGGATTGTAATTGCCGATCATGATCCCGCCGCCGCCGGTGCTGGGGAATGTCGGCGTGTGCAGCCGCCAGCTCTCGTAATTTTCCTGCGCGAGCGCCGGTGTGGCGAGCAGGCAAAGCGTGATGGCGATGCGGGCGATCATGACTGGGCTCCGGTCCTGGGCGTCGCGAGAGCTACGTCGCATGGGGACGAAAGTTTCGACCGCGAAACCTGGCCGCTTTCCGGCCGTATTTTCACGCGCTATTCTCGGCGGATTGCGAGGACTCACATGATCGATCGCAGGCAGATACTGGCATTGCTCGCAGGCATCGCGGTGGCGCCCGGCGCGGCGGCCGCGCAGGGGATGAGCCGCATGACGGCCTTCGCTTTTTCGTTTGCGGCGCTCAAGGGCGGCGACATCAAGCTTGCCGATTACGCCGGCAAGCCGATCCTTGTGGTCAATACGGCCTCACAGTGCGGCTACACCCCGCAATACGCGGGCTTGCAGGAATTGTGGACGCGCTACCGCGAGCGCGGCCTGATGATCGTCGCGCGTTCCGTCGAACGATTTCGGCGGACAGGAGCCGGGCGGCGTCACCGAAATCGAGCACACCGCGCACGGCAGCTACGGCGTCAGCTTCCCGCTCGCCGCCAAGGCGGACGTGCGCGGGGCGAGCCCACACCCGTTCTACAAATGGGCCGCCGCCGAGAAGCCGCTCGAACTGCCGCGCTGGAATTTCCACAAGTACCTGATCGGCCGCGACGGCCACGTCGCCGCAAGCTTCTCCACCCAGATCGAGCCGACCGATCCGCACGTCATCGCGGCGATCGACAAAGAGCTCTCGCGTTCCATCTGAAATGACAGATCTCTGAAAGCATGACTGTCCGGCCGCCGCGTTCGATCGCACCCAAGATCGTCGATATCTGGAAGGACTCGCCTGCCGCCGTGCTCGACTATGAGCTCGCGCAGGAGAAGGCGTCGACACTTGGCCGGCTCGGCCGCGCGCTGGAAGCGGCGCTGGCAGCGTTGCGCGATCACGACGCACAGGCCGAGCACACCGACGAAACGCACCAGGCGCGCCGCGCGCTTGTTGCTCAGGCAGGCCACGCGCTCTGGCTTTTCGTCGTGCAGCGCGAGGCGCTCGGATTGCGCGACAGCCGCCGGGTCATGCGCGACTACCGCGTACCTGCCGATGTGCAGAACCGCATGGGCCTGTTGCCGGCGAAGACACGTTAGCCCATCGCTGGATGAGCCACGTCGCGTGGGCCACTCCGGTACGCCTTCCGGTCGCTTGTGAGCTGTCCCCTTGCCTGACACACTTGCGGCAATGAAAAAACACGGGAGGATTTCGATGATGCGCGTCGCCCTGCTCGCATTCGCGGGCGCATTCGTGTTCACGGCAAGCGGCAGCGCGCTCGCGCAGGCGCCGAAGCTCGAAAAGACGCGCATCGCGCTGTCGGTCGGCGGCTCGATCAGCCAGATGAACAAGATCGCGTACTTCGTCGCGCTGAACCGCAAATACTTCGAACAGGAAGGGCTTCAGGTCGAGTTCGACCGCCTTCGCATCGGGCACGGCTGCGCTGCAGAACCTGGTCGGCGGAAATGCCGACGTCGTGGAGGGCTCGTTCGAGCACACGCTGCGCATGCAGGCGAAGGGCGTGAGCCTGATGTGCATTGCGGTGTTCGGCCGCTATCCGGCGAACGTGCTTGTGGTGCGCAAGTCGCAGGCCGACAAGATCAAGACGATTGCCGACCTGAAGGGCAAGAAGATCGGCATTTCGTCGCCGGGCTCATCGACACATAACTTCGTCGCCGGGCTGATGGAGCGAGCCGGCGTGCCGTGGCGCGATGCAAGCTTCATCTCGATCGGCACAGGCATGAGCGCGGTTGCGGCGATGCGCTCCGGGAGCGAACTCGACGCCATCGTCAACCTCGACCCGGCGATCAACGCGATGGTCGATGTCGACGGCGCGGTGGTGTTGGCCGACAGCCGCACCGAGGAAGGCACGCGCGCGGCGTTCGGCGGCCCGTATCTGGCGGATTGCCTCTATGCCAAGACCGAATTCGTGAAGGCCAACCCCAACACCACGCAGGCGATCGCGAACGCGATCGTGCACGCAATGCAATGGCTGCATACGGCGTCCATCGACGAGATCATCAAATCGCTGCCGCCGGAGTACTATCAGGCCGACGAGAAGCTCTATCGCAAGTCGCTCGAGAAGAACCTCGCGGCGTTCCAGTGGGATGGCAAGGTCACGAACGAGGCCGTGAAGAGCGTATGGGATGCGATCTCGATCCTGGAGCCGGATTTCAAGACAGCCAAGATCGAGATGGAAAAGACCTATGACAACGCGCTGATCGAGCGCGCGCTCACGAAGTACAAGGCGCCGCTGAAGGACTGACCGGGCGCGCGATCAGTCGATCTTCGCGCCCGACGCCTTCACGACGTCGGCCCACTTCGCGCGCTCGCCGTCGATGAACTTCGTGAAATCTTCCGGCGCCAGCGGCGCCGCCACGGCGCCGATCTCGGAGAGCTTCGCCTTCACGTCCGGGAGTTCGAGGATGCGCTTCATTTCGGCCGCCATCTTGTCGACGATCGGCTTTGGCGTACCGGCCGGCGCGAACACGCCGTGCCACGACGTTGCCTCGAAGCCCGGAATGGTGTCGGCGACCGGCGGCAGGTCGGGTGCGAACGGCGCGCGGGTCAGTGACGTCACGGCGAGCGCGCGCAGACGGCCAGCCTGCACCTGCGGCCAGGCGAGCGTCGCGTTGTCGAAGGCAAGCTGGATGTGACCGCCGGTGAGATTGTTCATGATGTCGCCCGACGAGCGGAACGGCACATGCGTCATCGAGGTGCCGGTCTTAATCTTGAACAACTCTGCGGCGAGATGAATGGACGTGCCGGCACCCGACGAGCCGTAGGACAGCTTGTCCGGGTTCGCCTTCAGGTGCGCGATCAGCTCGGCAACGTTCTTTGCCGGCAGGTCCGGATGCACGACGAGCAGGTTCGGCAGCCGCGCGATCAGGCTGACCGGCTGGAAATCCTTCACGGTGTCATACGGCAGCTTGGAATAGAGGAACGGGTTGATCGCGTGCGTCGACACCGTACCGACCAGGAAGGTGTAGCCGTCCGGCGCGGACTTCGCGACCTGCCCGGCGCCGATGTTGCCGCCTGCGCCGGGCTTGTTCTCGACGATGAATGGCTTGTCGAACTTCTGATGCAGGTGCTGCGCCAGCAGACGCCCGAACAGGTCGGTGGTGCCGCCCGCAGAGAAGGGGACGATCAGATTGACCTGCTTCGTGGGCCAATCCTGCGCAGTCGCGGGCGCGGCGAAAGCCCCGATGATCGCCAACGCGCCGATGAATGCTCGCATGTCGTCCTCCGAAAAACTGCGCGGCTTGCGCGGTGTTGGCGGGCGTTCTATCAGAGCCGGCGCTGAAATGTCAGCCGCGCGATGCGGCACAATGCTGCGGGGGAACGCGTGACAAAACCATTGAGCGATACGGCGCGTCAGAAGTTGCTAGGTGTCAGCACCGCCACATTGACGACGCTGCTGTTCAAGCGGGGCCTGCGCAACACCTTTGTGCAAGGCGCGCGGCCGCTCAACCCCGATGCGCCGCAGATGGTCGGGCCCGCCTATACGCTGCGCTACATTCCGGCGCGCGAGGACATCGACACGATCGACGTGTTTCAGGATCGCACGCATCCCCAGCGCGCCGCGGTGGAAGCCATTCCGCCCGGCAGCGTGCTGGTGATGGATTGCCGGCAGGACGCGAGCGTCGCCTCCGCAGGAAGCATCCTGATCACCCGCATGATGGTTCGCGGCGCGGCGGGTGTGGTGAGCGACGGCGGCCTGCGCGATTCCCCCGAGATCGCGAAGATGCCTTTCCCGACCTACTGCCAAGGCGGCTCGGCGCCGACCAATCTGATCAAGCATCACGCGGTCGACCTCAACGTGCCGATCGGCTGCGGCGGCGTCCCCGTGTTTCCCGGCGACATCATGGTGGGCGACGGCGAAGGCGTGGTGGTCATCCCGGCGGGAATCGCCGAGGAAATCGCGAACGAAGCCGCCGAACAGGATCTATTCGAGACCTTCGTGATCGAACGCGTGCGCGCGGGCCAGTCGACGTTCGGGCTTTACCCGCCCGACGCGGCCTCCAAGGTCGACTACGAGGCGTGGCGCGCCAAGCGCAAATAGGTTTCAACTTAATCACTTCTTAACCGTGCGGTTCGCACACGGCCGCAAGCGAAT
Organism: uncultured Alphaproteobacteria bacterium; assembly: GCA_963828625.1. Lineage (GTDB taxonomy): Bacteria > Pseudomonadota > Alphaproteobacteria > Rhizobiales > Xanthobacteraceae > PALSA-894. Next base: position 575,554 of record CAWHEX010000003.1, read on the forward strand.
TTTCATTCCTTGTTCATAAGGTGGGTTCGGGCTCGCGCTGCCGCCTCAGCGCGCGAAGGATTGCCTGCGCCATGCTGCCGTCGCAGACGATGATCGACGAAATCGAAGACGCGCTCGCTTCCGCCTCGGAGGACAAGCGCGCCGATGCGCTATGGCGCATCACCGATCTGTTCATCGCGGGCTCCGAAACCTACACCGACGATCATGTCACGCTGTTCGATGATGTGATCGGACGCCTCGCGGCGACCATCGAGAGCAATGCGCGCGCAAAGCTCGCCGGCCGGCTCGCCCGGATCGACAATGCGCCGCTTGGGGTGATCCGCTCGCTCGGCGCCGATGACGACATCGCGGTGGCGCAGCCTGTGCTGCGCCATTCGCCGCGGCTCGACGACGGTTATCTGGCTGCGACCGCCGCCACCCGGAGTCAGGAGCATCTCTTGGCGATCGCACAGCGCCAAGGGCTCAGCGAGTCTGTCACCGACGTGCTGGTCGAACGCGGCGACCGCGATGTGGTGCGCGTGGTCGCACGCAACAACGGCGCACGCTTCTCCAACACAGCCTTCCGCACGCTGGTCGAGCGTTCGGTCAACGACGACGTGCTCGCGGTCAATGTCGGCACGCGGCACGACCTGCCGCGCCAGCATCTGCTCAAGCTGGTCGAGCGCGCCTCTGCCGCCGTGCGCCAGAAACTCGCCGCCGCCGATCCTGCCGCTGCCGCCGCGATCCGCGATGTTATCGCCGAGATCGACGGCACGATCCGCGCAGCCTCGCGCCGCGGCTCGGGCGATTATGCTTCCGCGCGGACCGAAGTCGAGGGGCTGCACCGCGCCGGCCGGCTCGGCGAGCCGGAAGTTTCCGCGTTTTCGGACGCCCGCAAGTTCGAAGAGACAGCGGTCGCGCTTTCGCTCCTCACCGGAGCGCCGATCGATCTCGTCGAGCGCGCCATGCTCGACGACAATCCCGATATGGCGGTGATCCTCGCGAAGGTCGCGGGATTCTCGTGGACCACTACACAAGCGATCCTGCTGCGCGCCGCGAACCGCTCGCTGTCGGTGCAGGATCTTGATCGCGCGCTGTCCGGATTTTCCCGGCTCAAGCCTGCGACCGCGCGCAGCATCATCGCGTTCTACGATGCGCGCCGCAGCGGCACGCCGCTGCCCGTGCAGGCGGCGAGCTGACCGCGCTAGCTGCCCCTGCCCCGCCCGGAAACTTTTTTCGCCGGCTTCGCACTGCCGCGCAGACTGAGCGGGAATAGGCTCGGAGGACTTGGATGCGGTCTTCGATGCGCGCGCCGATTTGCGCGCTTCATGGCGCGACTTCGATCGCGCCGCGAACTTGCCGCGCGACCTGCTGCGGCTGGCTTTGCCTCTGCCCGACCCGGTGCTGGTCGCCGCGGTGCGCATGCGCTCCTTGATCTCGACCATCAGGGCGCGGACCGGAGAATCCGTATCGTTCTCCACGGTCGGCGACACAGCGGGAAACACGGCCGTCTCGCCAGCCTGCAACGCAAACTCGTACGGCCGCTTGCCGGGCGGCGCGAGGATCAGCGCGCCATCGGAGAGCATGTAGAGAAAGCGGTCGCGGCCCGGCGGCGAGTCCACGTTGACCTTGGAGTGCGGCTTGACGTGAACCTCGATCATGCGGACGCGCTCGTTCTCCATCACGACGCGATAACTGTCGGGCGGAGTAGCCGGCTTGTTCTGCGCGAGGGCGAAGGAGACCGCGAACATCTGCACAGCGGCGGCAAGCAGAAATAGCTGGAGCGACCTGGCAACGAACATCTTAAGTCCTCGCCTCGAAACACGCCGCACCGCGACCCCGGTTGTACGGTGATGGGCCGATAACACGCAATAAGACGCCAGTTGTGGCGGCATGACGGCAGACCCTCTGTCGCGGACAGCCAAAAACACCAGATTTGCCCGCCAGATACCGGCTCGTACTCAACCACGGTACGAAGCAAAATGCGACCGCGGGCGCTTTCGTTCCCTAGGCAGCCTCCGCTGCGGCGTCCAAACGAGACGAATCGGCCGATTTGGCCGACGGGACCGGATCGGAGGCTTCCAGCAGCCGAAGGAACGTCGGCCCCGGCAATGGGGGCGCGAAAACGTACCCCTGCGCCTTGCGGATGCCGCGCTCGCGCAGGTGCTGCACCTGTTCGAACGTCTCGACCCCCTCGGCGATGATCTCCATCTTCATGTCGCGCCCGAGGCCGACCAGCGTCTCGATGATCGTGGTCGAGTAGCGCTCGGTGCCGATCGCATCGACGAACATCTTGTCGATCTTGATGAAGTCGAGGCCGAGCTTGAGCATGTAGGACAGCCCGCTGTGGCCGGTGCCGAGATCGTCGATCCCGACATGCACGCCGAGTCCCTGGAGTGCCGCGATCACGCGCCGCGCCGTCGTCAGATTGGTCAACGGCTGGCGCTCGGTGACTTCGAGCAGGACCTGGCTCAGTGCGATCGGCGACTCGACTGAAGATCGCCGGGACATCCTCGACAATCGTCTCGTCGGCAAAATGGAGCGCCGAGAGATTGAAGCCGATCCGGAAATGCGGCCGCGCACCGATCGCCGCGCCGGCGTCGGCGCACACCTGCTGCATCAGCACGCGCGTCAGGTCGATGATAAGGCCACTCGACTCGGCGAGAGGAATGAACTGTACCGGCGGCACGAGCGTGCCGTCGCGTTTGCGCCAGCGCACCAACACTTCTGCGCTCACGATGCGCGCCGTCGCAAGATCGACGATCGGCTGGTAGTACGGGACAAGTTCGCCGCCGCGAATGGCGCGCGCCAGGTCGGCAACCGGATTGCCCCGCGAGCGCAACGTGCCGAAATCCCGCCAGCGCAAGGATCAGCGCGGCACTTGAGCCTGTGCCGACCGTCGCCATCATGACAAGACTGGCGTGTCCGTCGAGCGCGTGCGCCTTGGGCATCGCAACCGTGACGGCGACGCCGTAGCGCTCCGACTTGAACTGCGCACTCAGCAGTTCCGCCGCCTCAAGATTTCCCCGCACGTCGGCATTGCGCTCACCGATCACCACGCCGCCGGTGGTGGCGAGGGTCGCATTCACGGCGCTCGGTGCGCCCGTGGACGAGACGCGGGGGATGAGCATGTCGGCGGGGACGAGCGCCGCAACCCACGAGCCGTCCGCGATCGTGCGGCGGACGCGGACCGCGTTGTCGCTTGCCTCGCCGAGCCGGATCACCTCGATGACGATTTCGCTGTGCGTGCTTTGCACCGGCGGCGAGATCACCTGCCGGTGTCCGAACGGCAGCGCGAGATTGGTGCAGACGGTGTCGCCATCCGCATCGATGAGCGAGACCTCTTTGACCGGCGAGGCGCGGAACGCGATCTCGTGCATCGCGGCGCGGTCGGCGCCCGTGCATGACGTGACGCCGCGCGCCGCGAGATCGTCCAGCGCCTCGATCACACGGCCAACCCGCGCTTCGGTCAGCGCAATGACGCGTCTCGCCGAGACGGTGAGTTCGTTGACGCCTTCCTGCTCGATGTAATGGCTGAGCCAATAGTGCACGCCCGCGGCGGGCACGGCGGCAAGCGCGAGCCCGATCGGAATTGCAGCCATCTTCCAGAGCTTGGGCGAGATCACGCGGGATCTCTCCTCGCCTGTGTGCATCGACCGGCGCATAGGCCGGGCGGAGCCGCGGTCATGCAGCCCCCAACCCTAGGTGTTGGCCAAACATGGTTAGCGATTGGTTAACTTGTTAAGCAGCCGCAACCTGATCGCGCGCCGCCATGAATTCCCCGATGGCCGCGGGCGGGGTCCCGGTCGTCCCCTCGCCGCCCAGCGGATGGGCCGCCTCCAGAAGCTGCCGGAACAGCGGTCCGGGCAGCGGCGGGGCGAATGCATAGCCCTGGGCGAGGAAAATCCCCCGTTCGCGCAAATATTTCACCTGCTCGAAGCTCTCGACCCCTTCGGCGAAAATCTCCATCCGCATGCTCTGGGCCAGATTGATCAGCGTCTCGATGATGGTGGTCGAATAGCGTTCGGTGCCGATGGCGTCGACGAACATCTTGTCGATCTTCAGGTAGTTCGCGCCGAGCTTGAGCATGTAGGACAGCCCGCCGTGGCCGGTGCCGACATCGTCGATCGCGATCTTGCAGCCAAGCTCCTGCGCCGCCGCGATGACACGCCGGGCCATGTCGAGATCCTCGAGCGGCTCGCGCTCGGTGACCTCCAGCACGATCTGCGACATGCGGATGGGCGAACCGCCGAAGATCTCGCGGACATCGCCGACGATCGCGTCGCTGGTGAAATGGCGGGCCGTGAGGTTGAAACCCAACTTGACGCGCGGGCGCAGGCCAAAGGCCGCCCCCATCTCGTCGCGCGCCTTGCGCATCAGCGCGCGGGTCATCTCGATGATCAGTCCCGACAACTCCGCGAGCGGGATGAACGTGCCGGGCGGAATGATGGTGCCGTCTCCCTTGCGCCAGCGCATCAGCACCTCGGCGCCGACGATCGCTCCGCCGCGCAGGTCGACCAGCGGCTGGTAGTAAGGGATGAATTCGCCCGCTTCGAGCGCCCGCTCCATCTCGACGATGGGATTGCCACGCCCCCGCCACGGAATGAGCAGCGCAAATGCGAAAATCAGCGCCGCAAGCGCGAAACTGCCGAACGCTCCAAGCGTGCGCAGATCGCTATGATCGGCAAGAACGGCGGAACGCGAGACCGTCGCGGTCGCGATGAGCGGATAGCGCGTCGACGCATTTTGCGCGCGGATTGGGTCCACCTCTTCGGCGGCCACTTCCTGCTGATTGAGCGGAACCGAGACGAGCGTTCCTTCGCTCAGCATCACGCGCACGACCGGCAAGCTCGCGGCCTTGCCCGGTGATTCTTCCGTGAGAAAGACATCGGCTGGAATGTGGCCGATGAGTTGGAGAACCTCGCCGGCCCGGCGCCATGTGATGCGCAGCACGCGCCCATCGAGATCGGGGGGCCGGACCACGGAGAGAAATACGCGATCGTCGGCGGTGCGCAGGTCGCGCGACAACGCGCGTGTCCCGGCAACCGAACCGGCCGGAAGGCAGCGCGGCACGCCGGCTGAATCCACGACCGCCACCTCCTTCAGGGGCGTTGTGGTCATCACGATGCGGCGCACGAACTCGGCGTCGACGTCGCTGCAACTGACGAGACCGACTTTCCCGATCATGCTGAGCGCGGTGATCGCCTGACCGATGCGCCATTCGGCGCGCGCGATGGCGCGCTGCGCGGCCAGCCGAACTTCCTCGGAGGCCTGGCGTTCAATGTAGGCGTCGACGCCACGATGAATGATCGCCACCGGCACGCCAGCAAGAAGAGCTCCGGCCACGATCGCCAAAGAGTTGCGCAGCCTGCGGGGAATCACCCAAACCTCGCTGGATTACCGGGCTAAATTGCGCTTTTTCCCGTTAAGAGGGCATTACGGAGAAATATTTTTTCACGAGGAGTATAGGCAATCGCGCGCGTCGCTAGTTAACAGACTGCTAACGCACACGCCTCACAGCGAAGTCACAAGCGGATCACATCATGGACGCTCTCTTCATCGGTCAGACCTACATCGACGTCACGTTCCTGATCGACCAGATCCCGACAGGCGACGAGAAAGTCGTCGCGCGCGACTATGCGGTGAGCTTCGGTGGCAACGCGGTGTCGGCGGCTTTCTGCTGCGCCAAGCTGGGTGTCGTGCCGGACCTCATGACGTCGCTGGCCGACGACTGGCTCGCGCGCATGTTTCTCGACATGGCGGCGAAATACGCCATTCCGGTGCACGGACGTAAGGTCAAGGAGTCGTCGCTCTCCTTCGTGATGCCGAACAAGGGTATGCGCGCGATCATCCGCTGCCGCGATGACCACTACCTGCACCCGGTGCCGCCACTCGACCTGACCGGCTGCCGTGCGCTGCATCTCGACGGACATCAGGGCGATGCCGCGATCCATCTACGCCAAGGCCTGCCGAGAGGCCGGCATCCTCACCTCGCTCGATGGCGGCGGATTGCGCTCGAACACGCATGAGCTGCTGGAATTCATCGACGTCGCGATCTGTTCGCAACGGCTGTGTGAGCAACTCGGCATGAGTCCAGCCGCGCTATGTCAGTTTCTCCGGCAGAAGGGCGTCAAGGTCGGCGGCGTGACGCTCGGCGACCACGGCCTCGTGTGGATCGACGCGAGCGGCAACGAGCGCCAAATGCCGGCGCTATCGGTGCCGAAAGACGAGGTGATCGACACCAACGGCGCGGGCGACATTTTCCACGGCGCCTATGTCTATTCGTATCTCAGCGCGCCCGAGAAGCCGTGGGACGCGCATTTCCGCTTCGCCCGTGCGGCCTCGGCGCATTCCGTGCGCTATCTCGGCATCGAGCATTCGCTGCCGACGCGCGCGGACGTGCAGGCCGCCGAGCGCGAGCTGCGCGAAGCGGCGTAACGCCGCGCTATCGGCATATTCGGCGCCAGTTCTAGTATCGTTCGCACCGAACGAGGGGCAGACGATGAGATTGCCGGATTTTCTGATCCGCGCCGCAGCCGCGGCGCTGCTTGGCGCGCTGGGGCCGCGCCAACGCTGGCGCAGGCGCCGCTGCGCATCTTCGACGCACACCTGCACTACAATCAGGAACCGAACCCTTACTACGAGCTCGACAAGGTTCTGGAGATCTTCCGCCGCAACAACGTGACCGGCATCATCGCGACCAGCCGGCCGAACAAGGGCACGCACCAGCTGATGGATGCGAAGGCGCCGGGGCTGACAGTCGTGCCGTTCATCCGGCCCTACCGCGTGCGCGCCGACATCCAGACCTGGTTCGACGATCCGGCGACCTGGGATCTGATCCAGTCCGAATACAAGCGCGGCTACTATCGCGGCATCGGCGAGGGTCACATCTACGGCAAGGCGGCGGCGGGCGAGCAGGTCAAGCGCATCGTCAATTTCGCGGTCGAGAAGAACCTTTGGCTGCACATGCATTGCGACGAGGAAGCGCTGCTGCTGCTGTTCTCGCACAATCCGAAGGCGCGCATCATCTGGGCGCACACCGGTTTCTCCACCGCGCCCGCGCGCGTCGCCGGAATTGATGCAGACCTATCCGGGCCTGATGGGTGAACTGTCCTATCGCGGCGGCATCACGGAAGGCGCGGGCAAGCTATCACCCGCGTGGCGCGACCTGTTCGCGCGCTATTCGGATCGTTTCCTGCTCGGGTCCGACACCTGGATCAACGAGCGCTGGTTTGCCTATGACGGCATCATGAAGACGTATCGCGAGTGGCTCGCGCAATTGCCGGAAGATCAGGCGAAGCGCGTCGCGCACGGCAATGCGGAGCGGCTGTTCAATGCGAAGGCCGAGTAGAGTCAGCGCTTCTTCGCGCTCTTGACGTGCTCGGCGATGAAGCGGGGCAGCGCGAAGGCCGCGACATGGACCTCCGGCGTCCAGTACTTTGTCTTGAAGCTGCCTGCCTTCTTGTAGCGCGACGCAATCGTGCGCGCGGGATGCTGGCGCAGCTTCCTGTCCTTCGATGCCCAGCCCATCGCCATGTGGCCGCCGACATAGGTCGGGATCGCGGCGACATAGCACGCGGCATCGGCGAACAAGCTCTTGAACATGCCGACGGATGAAACGAGTTCGTCCGGCTGGAAAAACGGTACGCCGTTCTGCGTCACCATCACGCCACCGGGCGCCATGCAGCGCTTGCAGGCGGCATAGAACGCCTTGGTGAACAGGACTGCGCCCGGCCCCTGCGGATCGGTCGAGTCCACGATGATGACATCGAAACGGCGATCGGTCTCGGCGACGTATTTCATGCCGTCGCCGATCACGCTCTCGAAGCGCTTGTCGCGAAACACCGGCTTGGTGAACTCCGGGAAGTGCTCTTTCGAGAACGCGATCACCAACTCGTCGATCTCGACCTGCACGACGCTTTTCAGCGCCTTGTGCTTGAGCGCCTCCTCGGCGATGCCGCAGTCCCCTCCGCCGACGATGAGGACATTGCGCGCCTTGCCATGCGCGAGGATCGGCACGTGCGTCATCATCTCGTGATAGATGAATTCGTCGCGCGTCGTGACCTGCGTCGCGCCATCGAGCATCAGCACCTTGCCGAAGTGCTTCTGCTCGAACAGCACGAGATGCTGGTGCTCGGTCTGCTGCTCGTAGAGCACCTTCTCGGCCGCGAAGCTCATGCGGAAGCCGAGATCGTCGAACAGCGTTTCGGAAAGCCAGCGCTTGTCGGGCATGACACAGATGCTCCGTCATGGCCGGACCCGCTCCGGCCATTCATGTCTTCGTAGTTGAGGGGCTACAGGTCGTGGATGCCCGGGACAAGCCCGGGCCATGACAGAAGGGCTCAGGTCCCCTGCCCGCGCAGATGCTCGCCGACCGCGATGCGCGAGGGCTTGAACGCCTCGCGCAGCACCGGCACGCAGGCATCGGGATTGGCGCGGCCGCACATGAAAATGTCCATCGCAGCGTAGTGCGCCTCCGGCCACGTATGGATCGAGATGTGGCTCTCGGCCAGCACCGCGACGCCGGACACGCCGCCGTTCGGCTCGAAATGATGCAAGTGGATGTGCAGCAGCGTCGCGCCCGCGGCGGCGACGCAGCGGCGCAGCGCTGCATCGATATGGTCGATGTCGTCGAGATGCTTCGCAGTCGTAGAGATCGACGATCAAATGCACGCCGGCGCAACGCACGCCATTGCGCGTGACGAAGTGATCCTTACGATCGTCTACGACAGTCGGAGCCGCTGCCGGCTTGTCTTTCTTTCGGGCGGTACCTGGGATCCCCAAGCCCTTGTCCGATCGCAAGAGGGCGTGCTGGCGCATGCCGTCCTCCCCAACCAGGAAAAAGAACCCGAGATGCCGGCATGCCGGCGCCACGGAAAGCGAAAGCCGCCCGACCCTGTCCTAACCGGACTGATCTACAGCGGCAGAGCCCTCAGATAAGGTCCCTTGGTCCGGCGATCAAGGAAATTCTTGCCGCGTCCGAACGCTAAGTCCTTCGCCTCACGTGGGGAACAATGAAGGTCATGCAAACCCAAGCGGGAGTTGAGCTTCCGCAGCCTGTTGCGCCTCGACCGCCGCGATCGCCGTCATATTGACGACGCCACGCGCCGTGGTTGACGGCGTGAGGATGTGCGCCGGCCGCGCCGCGCCGATGAGAATCGGCCCGACTGGAAGTGCGTCGCCGAGAACCTTGATCATTTGGTACGCAATGTTCGCGGCATCGATGTTCGGCATGATCAGCACGTTCGCCTCGCCGGTCAGCCGCGAATGCGGGAACACGCGCTGGCGGAAAGCCGGAACCAGCGCGGACTCGCCGTTCATCTCGCCGTCGATCTCGAGGCCCGGCGCCTGCTGCCGTGACGATCGCGAGCGCCTGACGCAGCTTGCGCGCCGAGTCGCACTCGTAGCTGCCGAAGTCGGAGCGCGAGAGCAGCGCGATCTTCGGCTCGATGCCGAAACGGCGCACATGTCCGGCGGCCTGGATCGCCATCTCGGCGATCTCGGCGGCGCTCGGGTCCGGATTGATGTGCGTGTCGGCGAGGAAATAGACGCCCTTCGCCGTGATGACGGTCGTCAGCGCGGCGAATATCCCCGCGCCCGGCGCAAGCCCGATGATGTCGCGGATGTGGGTGAGATGTCCCATGTAGCGGCCTTCGACGCCGCAGATCATCACGTCGGCGATCCCGAGCCGTACGGAGAGTGCCGCGATGACTGTCGCATTGGTGCGCACGAGTGTGCGCGCCGCGTCGGGCGTGAGCCCCCTGCGGCCGGCGATTTCGACCAAAGTCTGCACGAAGGTCCGGTAGCGCGAGTCCTCTTCGGGATTGATCAGCTCGAAATCGCGGCCGGGCCGGATCGCCAGCCCGTAGCGCTCCAGCCGCGCGTTCACGATCGCGGGGCGGCCGATCAGGATCGGCTTCGCCAGCCCCTCCTCGACCACGACCTGCGTGGCGCGCAGGATGCGCTCGTCCTCGCCCTCGGCGTAGATGACGCGCTTCATCGCGGTCTTCGCCTTCTCGAACACCGGCTTCATGATGAAGCCGGAGCGGAACACGAAGCGGTTGAGCCGCTCCTGATAGGTGGCGAAGTCCGTGATCGGCCGCGTCGCGACACCGGACGCAATCGCCGCTTTCGCGACAGCCGGCGCGATGCGCAGGATCAGGCGCGGGTCGAACGGATTCGGAATGAGCGAGCCCGCCCCGAAGGTGCGGAATTCGCCGCCATAGGCCTTCGCCGCGACATCGGACGGCGCCTCGCGCGCGAGCGCCGCGATGGCATCGACCGCCGCGCGCTTCATCTCCTCGTTGATGGTCGTCGCGCCGACATCGAGCGCGCCGCGGAAGATGTAGGGGAAACACAGGACGTTGTTGACCTGGTTCGGGTAGTCGGAGCGGCCGGTGCAGATCATCGCGTCGGGGCGCGCGGCAACGGCTTCCTCGGGCGTGATTTCCGGCGTCGGATTGGCGAGCGCCATGATCAGCGGCTTGTCCGCCATGCGCTTGACCATCTCGGGCTTGAGCACGCCGGGCGCCGAGAGGCCGAGGAAAATATCGGCGCCGTCGATCACCTCGCCGAGCTTGCGCTTGTCGGTCTTCTGCGCGTAGACCGCCTTCCAGCGATCCATCAGCGCGGTGCGGCCTTCGTAGACCACACCCTCGATATCGGTGACCCAGATGTTCTCCCGTTTCGCGCCGAACGAAACGATCAGGTTGAGACAGGCGAGCGCCGCAGCGCCCGCGCCGGACACGACGATCTTGACCGCGCCGATTTTCTTTCCGGTCAGCTCCAGCGCGTTCTGGATCGCGGCGGCGACAATGATGGCGGTGCCATGCTGGTCGTCATGGAACACCGGAATTTTCATCCGGGCCTTGAGCTTGTCCTCGATGTCGAAGCACTCGGGCGCCTTGAAGTCCTCCAGATTGATGCCGCCGAAGGTCGGCTCCAGCGCCGCGACCACGGACACCACGTGCTCGACGTCATGGGCGTCGATCTCGATGTCGAACACGTCGATGCCGGCGAACTTCTTGAACAGCACCGCCTTGCCTTCCATCACGGGCTTGCCCGCGAGCGGGCCGATATTGCCGAGGCCGAGCACCGCGGTGCCGTTCGAGACGACGGCGACGAGATTGGCGCGCGCGGTCAGTTCGGCAGCCTGCGCCGGATCGGCGGCGATCGCCTCGCAGGCGGCCGCTACGCCCGGCGAATAAGCGAGTGCCAGGTCACGCTGGTTGCCGAGCGGCTTGGTCGGCTGGATTTCCAGCTTTCCCGGCTTCGGCAAGCGGTGATAGACGAGCGCGCCCGCGCGCAGATCGTCTGATATCGTGGAAGCCATTGCCACACTCCGGTCCAACCAGGACCGACAATATGGCATTTGCGCCGCCGGACAATCGGCCAACGGAGCCGGGGAACATGGGCAAGATACTGATCGGCCTGCTCGCCGCGGCCGCCATCGCGGTCGGCGGCTACTTCGGTCTGGAAATCTACACGCAGCAGCGGATCGCGAACGAGGTCGATGCGGCCTTTGCGACATTGCGGGCGAGCGGCGCGAAGGCGAGCCACGGCAAGGTTCACTTCGACCTGTGGACCCGCACCATCACGGTCGCGGACATTGCAGGCGAATCGGCCGCGCAGCCGCCGGTGAGCGTGAAGATCGCGCGCTTCATCGCGACCGGCGTCAACCAGCCGGCCGCCGGACGATTCACGGCGGACCGGATCGACGCCACGGACGTGCAGGTCGCCGGAACGATGGCCGTGCAGGGCGGCCTGCGCATGGCCTATCAGGCGCCGCGCGTCGAAGTGACGGACTATGCCGGCCCCTCCGCGCCCCAGCATCCGCTCGACGAGCGCATCCCCGGTCGACATCTACCGGTTCGGGCTGCAGCACTTTGCGGCGGTGAGCGCGAAATCCGCGATCGTTCCGACCGTCACGCTGAAGCTGACGCCGGTCGCGTCGTCCACGGCTGCGGGAGTTGGCGACTACACCTATTCGGGCGTCGCGTTGCGCGACATCAAGGACGGCAAGATCGCGTCGACCACCGTGGAACGCGTGACCTTCACCGCCGCGATGAACGCCGCGGGCAAGACCGAAACGCTGACCGGCGACGTCACCAATCTGGCGGCCTACGACTTCGACGCGGCTTCCACGCTGATGCTGCTCGATCCGCAGCACGCCAACGACGACAAATATTATCGCGCATACCGCCAGATGACCGCCGGCGCCTATACGGCATCGTTCGAGAAGGGCCTGCGCATGCGGGTCGAAGGCGTCACCGTGGACGATGTCGGCCTGCGTCCGTCGAAACTGCAATTCGCCGACCTGATGGCGATCGTCGAGGCCGCCCCGCCGCCCGGCACCACGCCGACGCCGGAGCAGATGCGCGACCTGATCACGAAGGCCGCCGGCATCTATGACGGCATCCGCATCGGCGGCGCTCAGGTGCGCGGCCTCGCGATGGACACGCCGGAGGGCACGTTCAGCATCGCGGCGATCCGGCTCGCCAATCTGGAGAATGGCAAGATCGCCGAATTCGCATTCGACGGACTGGAGGCGAAGGCGCCGCAGGGCCCGGTGAAGATCGGCCGCTTTGCGCTCAAGTCGCTCGACATCGCGAACCTAATGCGCGTCTCCGCGCAGCTTTCGACGTCGCGGCAGAGCCCCGCGCCGGAGCAGCTTGTCGGGCTGCTGCTGCTGCTCGAAGGCACCGAGATCGCAAACCTCGTCGCGCCCTACAAGGACAGCGACAAGCCGGTCAACATCGACACGCTGAACATCGCCTGGGGCCAGTTCGTCGGGCCGCTGCCGACGCGTGCGCGCGTGACGCTGAAGATGTCCGGCCCGGTGGACCTGAGCGATCCCGATCCGTTCAGGATGCTCGCAGCGGCGGGCATCAACAGCGCGGCGGTCAACATCGATCTCGGCGCCGCATGGACGGAAAACGCGCGGTCGTTTGCCCTGACCCCGGTCGCAATCGAGTTCGGTGGCCTCATGACGGCGGCCGGAAGCCTGACGCTCGCGAACGTGCAGCGCGAAACCTTCTCGCTCAACCCGCTGCAAGCGGCGATCATGGCGGCGCAGATCGAGGCCGGACCGGTCGAACTCTCCTTGCGCGATACCGGCGGGCTCGACCTCGTGATCGCGCAGAGCGCGCGCAGCCAGAACATCACACGCGAGGAAGCGCGCAAGGCCATCGCCGACGGCATCCGCGAGACCGCCATGAAGATGGCCGCGATCAATCCCGACGTGATGGCGCTCGCGGGCGCGATCACGCGGTTCATCGAGAACCCGCGCGGCACGCTCACGATCAAACTCACGCCGCGGGGCAAGGTCTCGGCGATGCAATTGCTCGAGGCGATGAAGACAGGCCCGGTCGCCGCGCTCGCGCGCTTCCAGATCGAGGCGACGACGGGGCGATGAGCGTGATTCCCGAAAAGTGGATACCGGTTTTTGGATAAGATCACGCTCGAATAGAGAACTACGTCTTGTCCGGCAGATTGAGCCGGATGTGCAATTCGCGAAGCTGCTTCGGGCTCACCTCCGAGGGCGCACCCATCAGCAGGTCCTCGGCGCGCTGGTTCATCGGGAACAGCACGACCTCGCGCAAGTTTTCCTCGCCGCACAGCAGCATCACGATGCGATCGATGCCGGGCGCGATACCGCCGTGCGGCGGTGCGCCGAGCGACAGCGCGCGCAGCATGCCGCCGAACTTCGCCTCCAGCACTTCCTCCGGATAGCCCGCGATCGCGAACGCCTTCTTCATCACGTCGGGCCGGTGGTTACGCACCGCGCCGGATGACAATTCGATTCCGTTGCAAACGATATCGTATTGAATGGCCTTGAGACCAAGCAGCGCGTCCTTGTCGCCCGGATCGAGCGCGAGGAACTTTTCCGGCTCGATGTTCGGCATCGAGAACGGGTTGTGCGAGAAGTCGATCTTCTTCTCTTCCTCGCTCCATTCGTACATCGGGAAGTCGACGATCCAGCAGAACTCGAAACGATCCTTCGCGATCAGATCGAGGTCCTGTCCGACCTTGGTGCGCGCGGGACCGGCGAACTTCACGAACACATTCGGATCGCCGGCAACGAAGAACACCGCATCGCCCGCCTTGAGCCCAAGCTGCGTGCGCAACTGTTCGGTGCGCTCCGGCCCGACATTGTTGGCGACCGGACCGCGGCCGAACGTCTTGCCCTCTTCCTCGACAAAGAAAATGTAACCAAGTCCGGGCTGGCCCTCGCCCTGCGCCCATGAATTCATGCGGTCGCAAAACGCGCGCGAGCCACCGCCCGGCGCGGGAATCGCCCACACTTCATTCTTCGGATCGCCATCGAGGATGTTAGCAAACACCTTGAAGCCCGAGCCGCGGAAAATCTCCGAGACGTTCTGCATCTCGATCGGGTTGCGCAGGTCCGGCTTGTCGGTGCCGTATTTGCTGCAGCGCCTCGGCGAACGGAATGAGCGGAAACTTCTGCGTCACCGGCTTGCCGCTCGGCGAACTCCTCGAACGTGCCGCGCATCACCGGCTCGATCGCGGCGAAGACGTCGTCCTGCGTGACGAAGCTCATCTCGACGTCGAGCTGATAGAACTCGCCGGGCGAGCGGTCGGCGCGCGCATCCTCGTCGCGGAAGCACGGCGCGATCTGGAAATAGCGGTCGAAGCCCGCGATCATCGTGAGCTGCTTGAACTGCTGCGGCGCCTGCGGCAGCGCGTAGAACTTGCCGGGATGCAGGCGCGACGGCACGAGGAAGTCGCGCGCGCCTTCGGGCGACGACGCCGTCAGGATCGGCGTCTGGAATTCGAAGAAGCCCTGCTCCTTCATGCGGCGGCGGATCGAGTCGATGATCTGCCCGCGCTTGATGATGTTGGCGTGCAGCCGCTCGCGCCGCAGATCGAGAAAGCGATACTTGAGGCGGATCTCTTCCGGATACTCCTGATCGCCGAACACCGGCATCGGCAATTCGGCCGCCGGGCCGAGCACTTCGATCGCCGAGATATAGACCTCGATGTCGCCGGTCGGCAGTTCGGCGTTGAGCGTCCCCTCGGGGCGCTTGCGCACTTTGCCGTCGATCCTGATGACCCACTCGGCGTGCAGCTTCTCGGCGTCCTTGAACGCCGCGGAATCCGGGTCGGCCACGACCTGCGTCAGCCCGTAATGATCGCGCAGATCGATGAACAGCACGCCGCCATGATCGCGCACGCGATGCACCCAGCCGGACAGCCGCACGGTCTCGCCGATGTGGCTGTCGCGCAGCGCGCCGCAGGTGTGGGAACGATAACGGTGCATCGAGTCCGATCCGGGAAAAAGCGCGCGAAAGGCGCACGCAGGGTCTGATTTGTCAAGGTAATGGCGCATCCGGCGCTTGCACGCCATCTCGACAGCCTTCCGGCGATCTGCCAGTGAACGGCCATGCCGCAGATGACCACCGCTGAGGCGATCGTTGCGTCGCTGATCGCGCATGGCCTCGACACGATGTACGCCCTGCCCGGCGTGCAGAACGATCATTTGTTCGACGCGCTGTTCAAGTCGTCGGACAACATGCGCACGATCCACACGCGCCACGAACAGGGCGCAGCCTACATGGCGCTCGGCGCGGCGCTCGTGACCGGCAAGCCGCAGGCGTACGCGGTGGTGCCCGGACCGGGCCTGCTCAATTCGTCGGCCGCACTGCTCACCGCCTATTCGATGAATGCGCAAGTGCTGGCGCTGGTCGGGCAGATCCCGATGGGCGACATCGGCCGCAAGCTGGGCCATCTGCACGAGATCAACGATCAAGCCGGCATTCTGAAACGGCTGGTCGATCATTCGGCGCTGGTGCGTGGGCCCGAGGAAGCGCCGCGCAAGGTCGCGCAGGCGTTCCGCGCGATGGCGTCGGGGCGGCCCGGCCCGGCGGCGCTCGAGTGCTCGATCAACGTGTGGGGCAAGCCGGGCGAAGCAAAGGTGCGCCGGCCGATGGCGGTGAAGCAGCCGGCGATCGACGAGGATGCGCTGCGCGATGCCGCGAAGCGTCTGAGTGGCGCGAAGAGGCCGCTGATCGTGGTCGGCGGCGGCGCACAGGATGCTTCAGCGGAAGTGACGCAACTTGCCGAGATGCTGCAGGCGCCGGTGCTGTGCGGGTTCCGGCGCGGCCAGGGTGTGCTCGACTCGCGCAATCCCCTTGCCGTCACGCTGCCGCTCGGCCACGAATTGTGGGGCGAGGCGGATGTGGTGCTCGCGGTCGGTACGCGGCTCTTCTTCCAGCACACGATGTGGGGCGTCGACGACGATCTCGCGATCATCGCAGTGAATGCCGATCCGGACGAACCCGCGAAACAGCGCGCGCCAGCCGTCTCGCTGATCGGCGATGCCGCCCCGATCCTGCGCCGGCTGATCGATGCGGCCGCGCCGCAGACGCGCACATCGCGCACCGAAGAGATGCAGGAGCGGCAGGCGAAGCGGGCGAAGCTCTTCGAGAAGCTTGGCCCTCAGTTGGCGATCCTCGAGGCGATCCGCGCCGAACTGCCCGAGGACGGCATTTTCGTCGACGAGGTTACGCAGGTCGGCTTCGCGGCGCGGCTCGCGCTGCCGGTCTACAAGCCGCGCACGTTTCTCTCGCCCGGCTATCAGGACAATCTCGGCTGGGGCTTCGCCACCGCGCTCGGCGCGCAGGATGCGCGGCGCGACGTGCCGGTCGTCTCGATCAACGGCGACGGCGGCTTCATGTACACGGCGAACGAGCTTGCGACGGCCGTGCGCCACCGCATTCCGCTGGTGGCGATCGTGTTCGCGGACGGCTCGTTCGGCAACGTGCGCCGCATCCAGGAAGAAAACTACGGCAACCGGCTGATCGCGAGCGATCTCGCCAACCCGGATTTCGTGAAGTTCGCGGAGGCATTCGGCGCGGCGGGTGAGCGCGTGCGCACGCCGGAGGAATTGCGCGGCGCGCTCAACGCGGCTTTGCGCGGCGCGACGGGCCGACGCTGATCGAGATGCCGGTCGGCCCGATGCCCTCCCCGTGGGAATTCATCTTCCGCCCGAAGGTGCGCGGAATTTAGCGCAGCTTGAACACCAGCTTGCCCCTGAGGTGACGCGCCTCGCTCACGCGGTGCGCTTCGGCCGCTTCGGACAGCTTGTAGAGCTTGACCTCCGGCGGGCGGATGACGCCCGCCTGGAACAGCGCCGCGACGCGATCGAGGACCGGGCGATCGCGGGAGGCGATCGGCCGCAAGCTCGTGACGTCGGAGCGCTCGGGCGTCGGCGCCTTCGGGCCGGACGCGATGAAGGCCGCGCGGCCGCCCGGCTTGAGCACCGCGAAGGAGCGCGTCGCAACGTCCCCGCCGACGGTGTCGAACACCGCATCGATGTTGCGTACCGCCTTGGTGAAGTCGGTCGCGTTGTAGTCGATCACCTCGTCGGCGCCGATCTCGCGCAGATACGACAGGTTGGATGCGCTGGCGGTGGTGATGACGCGCGCACCGATATGCTTGGCAAGCTGGATCGCAAAGCTCGCGACGCCGCCCGCGCCGCCCTGGATCAGGATCGTTTCGCCGGCTTTCAGCTTCAGCGAGTCCTCGATCGAGCGGATCGCCGTCAGCCCCGTCAGGGCAAGCGCCGCGGCATCGACGTGGGACATCGCTGCCGGTTTCTTCGCCGCGATGGCGGCTGGGATCGCGATCTTTTCAGCGTAAGCCCCTTCCCGGCCCGTCTCGAGAACGCCGAAGACTTCGTCGCCGACCCGCAGGTCGGTGACGCCCGAGCCGAGCGCGCTGACCACGCCGGAAAAATCGCGCCCAAGAATCAGGGGGAACGGCTGGGTCTTGCCGTAGTGGTCCGCGCGCACCTTCCAGTCCGCGCCATTGACGCTTGCCGCGACCGTGTCGACGACGACCTGACCCTCACCCGCCACCGGGTCCGGCAGGTCGCCGTAGCGGATGACCTCCGGCCCGCCGAACTCCTCAATGTACGCTGCTTTCATCAGTTCCTTGCCTTTGTGTTCCGGTTGTCATGATTGCCCCACGCCGGCACGCAAACGCGGCGGCCGGACGGCGTATCTTCCACGATCACCTCGGTGCGATAGATCGCCGACAGCGTTTCGGCGGTGACGACGTCGGCGGGCGTGCCGACCGCACGCAAGCCGCCGTCGGCGATGATGGCGACGCGCGTCCCGACAAGCAGCGCGTGGTCCGGGTCGTGGGTCGAGAGCACAATGCCGTATCCCTCCGTTGCCAGTTCGCGGATGCGGCCGAGCACCATCGTCTGATTGCCGAAGTCGAGACTCGCGGTCGGCTCGTCCATCACGAGGATCGGCGTTTCCTGCGCGAGCGCGCGGGCGATCAGCGTGAGCTGACGCTGCCCGCCCGAAATGCGCGTGTAGTCGTGATCCTCCAGTTCGCCGATACCAAGCGCACGCAGCTTGTCGCGCGCAATCGCCTCGTCCGCCGCGCCGGGGCTGGAGAACGTGCCGAGCCGGGCGGTCCGCCCCATCAACACGACGTCGAGCGCCGTGAAGGAGAATTCAGTCGCGTGGGCTTGCGGCACATAGGCCATGTGGCGCGCGATCTCGGCCGGTCGCATGCGGTCGATCGGCTGCTCGTCGAGCAGCACCGATCCGCCGAGCGCGCGTTGCAGCCCGAGCAGCGTGCGGAACAGCGTGGTCTTGCCCGCGCCATTCGGTCCGAGCAGGCAGAGCACCTCGCCCGGATCGAGCGTCAGTGCGATGTTCGAGCCGACCAGATGGTTGCGGTAGCCGATCGAAAGGTCGCGCGCTGCCAGTCTCACGTTCAGCCCCAAGTCTTTCTGCCGCGCGCGAGCAGCCAGAGAAAGAACGGCGCGCCGAGCACCGCCGTGAGGATGCCAAGCGGCGTCTCGATGCGCGCGACGGACCGCGCGAGCGTATCGACGATCAGCATGAACGACGCGCCGAGCAGCATCGCGGCGGGCAGCAAGCGGTCGAAGTTCGGCCCGACCATCATGCGCGCGATGTGCGGGATCATCAGCCCGACCCAGCCGATCACGCCGGAGATCGCCACGACGCTCGCGGTCATCAGCGTGGCAGCTGCGATGACGAGCAAGCGCAATCGCGTCACGTCGACGCCGAGCGAGCGCGCCTCATCGTCGCCGAGCGAGAGCACGCCGATGCGCCAGCGCAGCAGGATCAGCGGCACAAGGCCGATGATCACCAGCGGCGCGACAATCGCGAGATCGGCGAGCTTCACGCCTGCGAGGCTGCCGAGCAGCCAGAACGTGATGGCGGGAAGCTGGTCGTAGGGGTCGGCGAGGATTTTCACCAGTGAAATGCAGGCGCCCGCCAGTGCACCGACCACGACGCCGGAGAGCACCAGCACCAGCGTGCGGTCATGGCCATGCAGCGCCGCAGCAATGAGATAGACCAGCGCCACGGTGCCGAGGCCAAGTACGAACGCCAGCGCCTGGATGCCGACGACCGGCAGCGACAACAGAATGCCCAACACGGCGCCGAGCCCGGCCCCGGTGGAGACGCCGAGAATGTCGGGCGAAACCAGCGGATTGCGGAACAGCGTCTGGTAGGCGGTGCCCGCGCCCGCCAACGCCGCACCGACGAGCGCGGCCGCCGCGACGCGCGGCAGGCGGACGCGCGCGAAGACAATTTCGCCCGAGGTCGGCGCGCCGTCTGAAAAGCCGAACATGCGGCCGACGGCGCTGGAAATGTCGCCGATGCGCAGCGGAAACGGTCCGACCGCGAGCGCCAGCAAAAGCGCCGCCGCCAGTGCCGCCAAGAGCACGACGACGGCGAAACGACGCATCAGCGCATGATCCCGAAAAGTGTGTCGCGGTTTTCAGAACAGATCATGCTTACCAACTAACGGCCACGGCCGCCCGGCTGGGCGCCGGCCAGAATGCGGTCAAGCTGCGCGTCGGTGACGTCGGCCTGATAGAACAGCTTGATGAAATCGCGCGCCGTCACGCGGATGTTTTCCGGAAAGCGCTCGGGGTAGAGCAGGCCCGCGATCCAGCGCAGCCCGATGACGCGATTGATCGACGGCGGCGCATCGATCCAGCCGAACGGCAGACGCGGCGCCTGAAAAACGCGCTTGTTCGCCACGGCCGGCACCGTTGCCCACACCGGATCGTCGTTGACGCGCGCGAAGAAGTTCGCGTCCCAGGTGACGACGATGTCGGGCGCCCAGGCGATCACCTGTTCGATCGAGACGTTGGCGATGCCGCCGCGACCGGCGGCGCGCTCGGCGACGTTGACGCCCCCTGCCCGCTCGATGATCTCGGTGTTGATCGAACCGGTCAGTCCGGTCTCGAGCCCGTTCGGCTGACGCGCCAGATAGACGCGCTTGCGTGCGCCCGGCGGAATATCCTTCAGCCGTTCGTCGATCAGCCGCTCGGTTTCCTCGACGTAGCGCGCAATCGCCTCGGCGCGCCCGGAGACGCCGAGCGTCTTGCCGAGCAGCCGCAGCGAGGCCGCGGTCTGGTCGAGACGGCCGTTGATCAGCAGATACGGAATGCCGGTCTGCTGCTGCACGCGCTCGGCGAGCGAAACGTAGGTCTGCGACACGGATCCGAAATCGAAGATCAGGTCGGGCTTCGCCTTGAGCACGATCTCGACATTGGCGGTGTCGCCGCGCCCGGTGAGGCGGCCGAACTCCGGCAGGTCGCGCGCGGCGGGCAGGATGAATTCGCGCTCGTTCGGGCGCGGCGCGCTCGGCCAGCCGAGCATCTTTTCGGGAGCCAGAACGTAGAGGACCACGGCGGCGGTCGGTCCGGAGGCCAAGACGCGCTCAACCCGGTCCGGAACTGTCACCGTTCGCCCTGTGGCGTCGGCAATTTCAGCACCTTGCAGCGCCCCGCCGTAGGCAAGAAATGTCACTGTGGCAATGAGATAGCGCACAATCCTGAGTTCCAGATTGATCTTGCGCACGCCGCATTGCTTGGCCGCGACAGCGCCACCCGACTCCGATAAGACACGCATTATGGAGCCTATCACGACCACGAAGGAGTTGAGTGCCGCCTGTGCCAGGCTCGCAAAACACGAGTTTATCACCGTCGACACCGAATTCCTGCGCGAAACGACCTACTTTCCGATCCTGTGCGTGGCCCAACTGGCAAGCGCGGACGAAGCGGTCGTGGTCGATGCGCTCGCGGACGGGATCGACCTTGCGCCCTTCTTCAAGCTGATGGCGAACGAGAAGGTGCTGAAGGTTTTCCACGCGGCGCGGCAGGACATCGAGATCGTGTGGCATCGCGCCAAGATGATTCCGCATCCGGTGTTCGACACGCAGGTCGCCGCCATGGTTCTCGGCTATGGCAACTCCATCTCCTACGACCAGCTCGTGCAGCGCATCACCGGCGACGCGATCGACAAGTCGAACCGTTTCACCGACTGGACGCGCCGGCCGCTCACCGCCGCGCAGCTCAAATACGCGGTGTCGGACGTCACGCACCTGCGCGACGTCTATCTGGCGCTCTCGGCGGATATCAAAAAGCGCGGACGCGCCGAGTGGGTCGGCGAGGAGATGGAGATACTCACCTCGCCGGATACCTACAAGATGGAGCCGGAAAACGCCTGGCAGCGTCTCAAGACGCGCGCGCGCAAGCCGAAGGAAGTTGCCGTGCTGATGGAAGTCGCGGCTTGGCGTGAGAGCGAGGCGCAGGCGCGCGATGTGCCGCGCGGGCGCGTTCTCAAGGACGAGGTGATCGGCGATCTCGCCGTGCAGGCGCCGACCACGCTGGAGAAACTCGGAGGACTGCGCTCGCTACCGAAGGGTTTCGAGCGCTCGAAATGGGGCCACGACATTCTCGAGGCGGTGAAGCGCGGCCTCGCGCGCGATCCGAAGACGCTGCCGATGCCGGAGCGCGGCCGTCAGCAGGTGAACGGGACCGCCACGGTCGAACTGCTCAAAGTACTGCTGCGCATGACCGCCGAGCGCAATGGCGTCGCCGCGAAGGTGATCGCGACGGTGGACGACCTCGAACAGATTGCCGGGAGCGACGACGCGGACGTGCCCGCGTTGAAGGGCTGGCGGCGCGAGATGTTCGGCGAGAAGGCGATCGCGCTCAAGCGCGGGAAGCTCGCGCTCGCGGTCGACAAGCATCGGGTGGTCACGGTGGAGCGCTAGCCGCGACACAAAATCTGTTTCGTCATATCTGCGGTTCGGGTAACGAGGGTTTTCAGAATTCTTGAAAGGATCAGGCCATGTCCGCTGACGGCACCTGGAATTTGACGATGGAAACCCCGATGGGGGAGCGGAGCAGTGTGCTCACCCTTTCGACCGCCGGCGGAACGCTCACCGGCAAGCAGGAGGCGGAGGGCAATACAACCGACATCGCCGACGGCTCGGTAAGCGGCAACAGCCTGTCGTGGAAGGTCTCGATCACCAACCCTATGCCGCTGACGCTGACGTTCAGCGGGACGGTCGACGGGAATTCGCTGACCGGCACGGCCGATACGGGCATGTTCGGCAGCTTCCCGTTCCAGGGAACGCGCGCGTAGCCCGGATCAACGCCGCTTCTGACCGGCATCAACAGAACGCATAAGACCGGCGCGCGGGCGATGTGGTAGTGTTGGGACAATCCCGCGAGGGTTATCCCATGCGCCTCATGACACGCGATCTGCCGCTTGTGCCGCTGCTGCTGCCGGTGGTGGCGATCGGCCTCTTTCCTCTCGTGATGCTGCCGCTGCTCGGCTTTCTCGGATTCGTCGTCCTTGGAATCCTGATCGGGTTCGCGGCCGTCATGGCCGAACTGGAAGAGCCGCAGGCTCATAACCAGTATGTCATCAGCCACGGCCCGATGAGCCGCGCCGAACAGGCCGGCTATGACTTCGAAATGGTGGCGCTCAGGCGCTCGCTCTACGCGGTGAAGATCGTCAGCGTTGGGTTGATCGTCCTCGGCGCGGGCGGATTCCTGCTCTCGCAGTACAGCCACTAGCGCCCGTCAACCGACATCCATCACCGGTTCGCGGCCGATCAGGCGCGCGAGCTGGCGCAACCGGTTGAACAGCCGCTCGCCGCCGAGTCGCGCGAACTTTCCGGGCAGCTTGAGCTTCAGCCTGCCGCGCTCGACCACCATCGGCGTGTGCGGCAGTACGCCCGGCATCGACGCCGAGGCGAGATAAGCAACGCGCAGCGACGCTCCGAGTACGCGGGCCCGATCGAGCATCCGCGCGGAAGCAAGCTCGCGCACATTGGGCGAAAGCTCATCGTCCACCAGCCCGACATGGCGGAAAAAGACCGCGAGCGCGAGGAAGGTGCGCCCCGGATGATCGACCGCGACGAAGGCCGCGTTGGCGATGATGTTGAGCGACTGCTCGCCGCGATAGTCGGGATGCGCGCGCCAGCCGATGTCCGCGAGCAGGCAGGCCGCATGACGCAGGCGGCGCTCTTCCGGCGTCTCGTCGAGGCCGGAGGATTTCATGAACCGGTCGGTCCAGCGGATCAGTTCGGCGCCGTGCTCGGGAGAGCGCGAGCGCAGCAAGATTGAGGTCCTGCGCCGCAGCGATCAGCCCGTCCTTGGCGCGCTCGCGCGCGGGTAACTCGGAATAGAGCAGCCCCTCGCGCACGCCGAGCGCCGAGATCACGATCTCGCGCGGGCGCGCGATGCGCACGATGTGCTCCATCACGAGCGCCGCATAGGCGAGCAGCGGCCGGCGCGCCTCGTTCACCATCTCGATGCGCGAGAGCATCTCGGGATTGACCCGATGCACGAGGCGGGAGAACTCCAGCGCCTCGCGCGCCGGAATGACGTAGCCGTGCATCACGTGCAGCGGATAGCCGGTCTGCCACATGTGCAGCCGCGCGAGCGCGCGCCAGGTGCCGCCGACGGCGTAGAACGTGCGATCCTCGCCCTGCTTCAGCAGCGGCGCGCGCGCGAGCGACTTGCGCACGATCTTCTCGGCTTTCTTGACGGACTTCTCCGACAGGTCCTGCAAGGCAAGGCTGCCGAGCGGCAGCGTCACGCCACGGCGCACGCTGCTGTTCCGCACATCGACCAGTTCGAGCGAGCCGCCGCCGAGATCGCCGACGATCCCGTCGGGCTGGTAGAGGCCGGACATGACGCCGAGCGCGGAGAGATGCGCTTCCTGCTTGCCGGTGAGGACCGTGATGTCCCGGCGGCAGATGCGCTCCGCCCTGGCGATGAACTCGGGCCCGTTCTCGGCGTCGCGGCAGGCGGCAGTCGCCACGCACCACAACCGCTTCACGCCCGCCGTGTCACACAGCGCGCGGAAACGGTGCAGCGCGCTGAGTGCCTTCTCGACCGCATCCGCGGCGAGCAGGCCGGTCGATTGAACCTCCCGTCCGAGGCCCGCCAGTACCTTTTCGTTGAAGATCGGCGTCGGCGAGCGCGTGAGGCCCTCGTAGAGGACGAGGCGCACCGAGTTGGACCCGATATCGATGACGGCGATGGGAGGGCCGTAATGGAGACGGCCCTGCGCGAACACCTTCGCGCGCGCGCTAGCTGCGCTCGCGGCGGCGCGTGAGGCTGCGGGGCGACGACTCCTTGAGCGATTTGCCACGGCCGGAAAGGCTCGGATTGGTCATGAAGTATTTATGGGCGTTGAACGGCTCTTCGCCCGGCGCGGCCTTGATACGCAGCGAGGTGCCGTCCGGCAAGAGGTTCCAGCTTTGCTCGTTGTCCTTGAAGTTCGCCACCATGATCTGGTCGATAACCTGCTCGTGCACGGTCGGATTGAGGATCGGGCACAGCACTTCGACGCGACGGTCGAGATTGCGCGGCATCATGTCGGCGGACGAGATGTAAACCGGGGCCTTGCGGTGTGGCAGGCCGAAGCCGCCGCCGAAACAATAGATGCGGCTGTGTTCGAGGAACCGTCCGATGATCGACTTCACGCGGATGCGCTCCGACAGGCCGGGCACGCCGGGCCGCAGGCAGCAGATGCCGCGCACGACGAGGTCGATTTCGACGCCGGCGCGCGAGGCGTCGTACAGCACGTCGATGATCTGCGGATCGACCAATGAGTTCATCTTCATCCAGATCGCGGCGGGCCGGCCGGCCTTCGCGTGCGCGATTTCGTCGGCGACGTGATCGAGGATGCGCTTCTTCAGGTTGACCGGCGAGACTGCCATTTTCTCGAGCTCGGCGGGCTCCGCGTAACCGGTGATGAAATTGAACAGGCGCGCGACGTCGCGGCCAATCACGGTGTCGGTGGTGAAGAACGACAGGTCGGTGTAAACACGCGCCGTCACCGGATGGTAGTTGCCGGTGCCGACATGCACGTAGGTCTTCAATGCCTTGCCCTCGCGCCGCACGACGAGCGAGAGCTTGCCGTGGGTCTTGAGCTCGATGAAGCCATAGACCACCTGAACGCCCGCGCGCTCGAGGTCGCGCGCCCAGCGGATGTTCGCCTCTTCGTCGAAGCGCGCCTTGAGTTCGACCAGCGCGGTCACGGTCTTTCCGGCCTCCGCTGCCTCGGCGAGCGCCTTCACGATCGGCGAGTCCGATGACGTGCGGTAGAGCGTCTGCTTGATCGCGACGACATTCGGATCGCGCGCCGCCTGATTGAGGAACTGCACCACCACGTCGAACGATTCGTAGGGATGATGGACGATCAGGTCCTTCTGGCGGATCGCCGCGAAACAGTCGCCGCCCTGATCGCGGATGCGCTCGGGGAAGCGCGGATTGTAGGGCACGAATTTCAGGTCAGGCCGGTCGAGCGCAACAAGCTGCGACAGCTCGTTGAGCGCCAGCACGCCCTCGACCAGGAACACCTCGTCGTCGGCGACGCGCAGCGCGCGCTGCACGAACAGCCGCAGCTCGGGCGGCATGGCGGCGTCGACTTCGAGCCGGATGACCGAACCGAGACGGCGCCGCTTCAGCGCGGTCTCGAACAGCCGCACCAGATCCTCGGCTTCTTCCTCCACCTCCACGTCGCTGTCGCGGATGACGCGGAAGCCGCCCTGCCCCTTCACCACGTAGCCGGGAAACAGGCGCGCAATGAACAGGCCGGTTGCGAGTTCGAGCGTGATGAAGCGCGCTCCGCCCCCTTCCGGATCGGGCAGACGAATGAAGCGATCGAGCGTGCCGGGCACGCGGATCAGCGCATTCATGCCGCGCCCGTCGGTCGAGCGCGCGAGCTGCATCGCGATGGTGAAGCCGAGATTGGGAATGAACGGGAACGGATGCGCGGGATCGATCGCGAGCGGTGTCAGCACCGGGAAGATGTGATTGAGGAAGTGGTCTTCGAGCCAGGTCTTCTCGGCCTTCGTGACGTCCGCGCCCTCGACGAGGACGATGTTCTCCCTGACCAGGCCCTCGCGCAGTGCGCGCCAGCGCGCCTGCTGGTCGCTGGCAAGGCCGCCGACCGCTTCGCCGATGCGAACGAGCTGCTCGGCCGGGGTGAGCCCGTCGGGACTCTTTTCGACGATCCCCTCGCGCACCTGGTCCTTCAGGCCGGCGACGCGCACCATGAAGAATTCGTCGAGGTTGTTGGCCGAAATGGAGAGAAAACGCAGCCGTTCGAGCACCGGATGGCTCTCGTTTTCGGCCTCTTCGAGCACCCGCCGGTTAAAGTGCAGCCAGGAAAGCTCCCGGTTGATGAACCGCTCGGGACTCGCCGAAAGATCGTGCAACGCCAGCACCGCCGCCGGACCGGCGCTCGCCGTCCGCGGTTCCGCTGCGGCGGATTCTGCGGTTAAAACAATAGCTTCGCTAAGATCGGGCATGGCACACAAATGCAATTCATCAGGAAAACTAACCGGACCGTATGAAGGTTCGGTGACATGATGCCGCCGGGTCGGGGGGCGGCGTCAAGCACTCTCGCGCAGCCCCCGTGGGGCATGCCGCGAAGTGGGTTCCGCCCTCTCTTGGCGTTTGGGGTTTGGGGGAGCGTGTGACGTCGGCGGAGAGCGCGCGGGGCTATTCGGAAACGGTGATCGCCGCGGCAGCGCTCGGCCTCGTTTGGCTCGGCGATGCGTTGATCTATGTGGTGCTTCCGCTCTATCCGGCGGCGTTCGGCGTCGAAGTCGCCTCGGTCGCGGTGCTGTTGTCGGTCAATCGCGTGATCCGGATCGTCGGCTACGGCTGGGTCTCGCCGCTGTCGCAGCGGTTCGGCGCGAACACGCTGACCGCCGCGGCATGCGCCGCGGGCGCAATCTCGACGCTCGCCTACGGACTCCTGAGCGGGTTCATCCTGCTGTTCATCGCGCGGCTGATGTGGGGCGGCGCCTATGGGGTGATCAACCTCACCAACACGGCCTACGCCTATGGCGACGGAAAACGCGCGGGCACGCACATCGGGCTGAACCGCGCGGTGAGTACGCTCGGGCCGGTGGTGGCGCTCGGCCTCGGCGGCTGGCTGGTGACGCTCACCGGACCGCAAGGCGTGTTCGTGATCTACGGACTGGTCGGGCTGATTGCGGTTCCGCTCGCACTCACGCTGCCGCGCCTGCGCCAGCCAGTCGGCGAGGCGCCCGCACCGGCCAAGGGCCGATGGGTGCCAAGCTCGCTCAACATCCTGTTCTTCGTTGTGGCCCTCGGCGCGGACGGTGTTTTCACCGCAACGCTGTCGACGCTGCTCGCCGACATCATCCCGGTCACCTCGGCTCTTATCGGGGCCGGCTTGCTACTGGCCGCGCAGCGGCTCGTCTCGGTGATCCTCGCCTTCGTCAGCGGTCCGATCGTGGACCGCCTGCACGCCGGCCGCGTGCTCGCGCCCTGCGCGGTGCTCGCGGCGGTCGGTCTGATCGCTATTGCGCTCGGACACGTTTACGCCGGCGCGGTCGTGCTGATCATCGCGCGCGTGACGTTCGCGATCGTCGCCCCGATCGTCGCGGCCGAACAATCGAGCGACCGCATTGGCGCAATCGCCGCCTACGCAACATGGTCGGACTGCGGCCTCGCAGCCGGCGCGTTCATCGGCATCATGGGCATGGAGTGGCTGGGCTATCCGGCGACCTATGGGGCGCTCGGCGCCGCTACCATCGCGGCGGTGCTGTGGTTCACGCTGCGCCCAGCAACTCCGCCGCCAGCGCCCGCGTGACGGGCCGTTTCTGCCGCAGTGCTTCGCGATCGAGTTCCTCGACCGCGGTGCGCGCGGCGGAAAACGAGCGTTCGATCCGCGTCGCCAGATAGCCGATCAGGGGCTCGTCCACCTCGAGCTGGCGGTCGGCGAACAGCTTCACCATCAAGGCGCGCAGCAATGCATCGTCCGGCACGTCCAATTCCAGCACCGGAATGGCGCGCAGACGCGACGCAAGGTCCGGCAGCGCGACGACCCAGACCGCGGGCGGCGTCTGTGCGGTGATCAGCAAAAATCCCCGCTCCTCCCGCACGAGATTGAGGAGATGAAACAGTGCCCGCTCGTCGAGGCCGGCGGATGCGTCCTCCACCACGAGTGTGCCCGTCGCAAGCTCGTCCAGCAGAACGATCTCACCGAGAACGCGCGCGGACACGCGACGGGCGCCCGCAAGCTCGGCCCAGATCGCCGCAAGATGACTTTTTCCGGCACCTTCGGGACCGACGACCGCGAGCGCGCGATCGGGCCAATCCGGCCACCGCTCGATCATCGCGAGCGCACCGCTGTTCGACGCGCCGACGAGAAAGTCATCGCGCGCGAAGCTCTCGCTGTGCGGCAGCGCGAACGCAAGCTGACGCGGCACACTCATGGGGCGCGGTCCGACTCCAGACGCTTCGTAGCCGTGAAGCCGACCGGGCTTTCCTGCTCGCCGGTGTAGAACGAGCTTTCGAGGTAGCGTCGCAGCGCAAAACGGATGAGCACGCCGATCACGGCGGCAAGCGGCACCGCAATCAGAAGGCCGACGAAGCCGAACAGATAGCCGAACGCGAACAGCGCGAACATCAGCCAGACAGGATGCAAGCCCACGCTCTCACCGACGAGTTTTGGCGCCAGCACGTAGCCTTCCAGGAATTGTCCGACGAAAAAGATGACGAGCACGATGACGATCGGCGTGTACTCCGGCCAGAACTGCGCGATCGCGACGCCGGCGGCGAGCACGAGCCCCGTCATCGAGCCGACATAGGGGACGAACGTGATGATGCCGGAAGCGAGGCCGATCAGCAGGCCGAAGTTCAGGCCCGACAAAGTGAGCGCCACGGCGTAAAACGAGCCGAGGATCAGGCACACGGCCGTCTGTCCGCGCACGAAGCCCGCGATCGCGCTGTCCATTTCGCGCGCGAGACTGTGCACGGTTTCACGCTGGTGAAGCGGAATCCAGTTGTCGACCGTCGCCACCATCCGGTTCCAGTCATAGAGAAGATAGAAGGCGACGACCGGCGTGACGACGATGAGCGAAAAGATCGAGATCAGCGCCTGTCCGCCTGACCAGAGCGATTTCAGGAATGTCGCGCCCCAAGTCGCGCCCTGCTTCACGAGATCGCCGATCTGCGCGTCAACGACGCCCTCGCCCACGAACTTGCGCAGCCATTCGCGGTTCGGGTCCATCGCGAGCGTCTGGATGCGCGACACGTAGCCCGGCAGCTTCTCGATGAAGGCGCCGAACTGCGAGGTCAGCAAGGGCACGAAAATCAGGATGAGGATCACGAACGCAAGGACGACGGTGCCGATGATCACCAGCGATGCGGCGAGCCGGTTGACGCCGATGCGCTCCAGCCGGTTCGCCAGCGGATCGAGCAGATAGGCGAGCGCCATCCCGGCGACGAACGGCAGCAGGATTTCGCGCAGCACCCACAGCATCAGGATGCCGGCCACGAACGTCAGCGCCCAGAACGTCATCTGGCGTGTGAACGTCATCGATGGTCCCCGCGGCGAAGCGACGGTAGTTCTATCACGCTGCGCCCATGTGGCGCACCCATTCGCGCAGGTAGACTGCGACCGAGGCGAGCGTCAGCACGGCGACCGCCATCATGGCGGCGGTGAGCGCCCAGCCGGCATCGAAGGCAAAGCCGAGGGCCGCAAGAACTAATCCGACGAGCAGCAACTGCGCGGCGGTGTTGGCCTTCGACACCGGGTGCGGCTTGACGCTGACGGGCTTGTGGAGAAGCCAGGAGAACATGACGCCGCCGACGATCAGCAAGTCGCGCGACACCACCAGAATGACCAGCCAGCGCGGCAGCGCGCCGGCGATCCCGAGCGAAATGTAGATGGAGACGATCAGAACCTTGTCGGCGAGCGGGTCGAGATAGGCGCCAAGCTCGCTCGCCATGCCGAAGCGCTTGGCGAGAAAGCCATCCACGGCGTCGCTCACGCCTGCCCCCGCGAACAGCAGAAAGGCGAACAGCATCTGGTTCGATGCGATCGCCCATACGACCACCGGCACGAGCAGGATGCGCGCCAGCGTAATCAGATTAGGGATACTCAACGTAAGGCCCCGGCAGTCAGTCCAGTTCTGGCAGATAAACCGCATAGAGCCGCTTGCCAAGCGCCGCTGCGGACAAGTGCCCCGCGGCCATTGCACGGCCCGCCGTTCTGACCTAGGGCAAGCCGCATGAACGACAGGCGCAACGGCCTTACTTACGCGCAAGCGGGCGTCGATATCGACGCTGGCAACCGCATGGTGGACCTTATCAAGCCGCTCGTGCGGGCGACCGCCCGGCCGGGCGCGGACGCCGAAATCGGCGGGTTCGGCGGGCTGTTCGACCTCAAGCGCGCCGGGTTCAAGGACCCCGTGCTGGTATCCGGCACCGACGGCGTCGGAACCAAGGTAATGATCGCGATCGAGTCCGGCCGGCACGAGACGATCGGCATCGATCTAGTCGCGATGTCGGTGAACGACCTCGTGGTGCAGGGCGCGGAGCCGCTTTTTTTTCTCGATTACTTCGCGTGCGGCAAGCTTTCACCCGAAGTCGGCGCACAGGTTGTCAAAGGCGTAGCGCAGGGCTGCCGCGAAGCGGGGTGCGCGCTGATCGGCGGCGAGACCGCCGAGATGCCGGGTCTCTACAAGGCGGGCGACTACGATCTCGCGGGCTTTGCGGTCGGCGCGGTGGAGCGCGACGCCATATTGCCGCGCGGGGTCGCGGCGGGCGACGTCGTGCTCGGGCTCGCCTCGTCTGGCCTTCACTCGAACGGCTTTTCGCTTGCGCGCAAGATCATCGAGACGACCGGGGCGCGCTGGGACGCATCCTGCCCGTTCGCGCACGGCATCACCTTGGGCGAAGCGATGCTCACGCCGACCCGCCTCTACATCCGCTCTTGCCTGGCGGCGATCCGCGAGACCGGCGCCGTCAAGGCGCTCGCGCACATCACGGGCGGTGGACTGACCGAAAACATTCCGCGCGTGCTGCCCGCTGGCTGCGGCGTGCGGATCGATCTGGCGCAGGTGTCGGCTCTGCCGGTTTTCAAGTGGCTTGCCGCCAAGGGCGGCGTCGCAGAATCCGAGATGCTGCGCACCTTCAATTGCGGGATCGGCATGATCGCGGTCGTCGATGCGGCGAAGGCGGACGCCGTCGCCGCACTGCTCAAGCGCGAAGGCGAGTCGGTCGCGCGGCTCGGCGAAGTGGTTTCCGTCACCGATGGCGCTCCCCGCGTTCTCTATGACGGCCATCTCGCGCTGACATGACCAGGAAGCGCGTCGCGATCCTGATCTCGGGCCGCGGCTCCAATATGACCGCGCTGATCGCGGCCGCGAAGGCGCCGGACTATCCGGCCGAGATTACGCTGGTCCTCTCCAACGTTGCCAGCGCCGCCGGTTTGGCGCGCGCGCGCGAGGCCGGCATCGCGACCGAGGTGGTCGACCACAAGCCGTTCGGCAAGGATCGCGAGGCGTTCGACCGCGCCATGCAGGCGGTGCTCGAACGGCACACGATCGACATCGTGTGCCTTGCGGGATTCATGCGCGTGCTGACGCCGTGGCTCGTCGCGCAATGGAACGGGCGGATGATCAATATCCACCCGTCTTTGCTTCCGGCCTTCAAGGGGCTCGACACCCATGCGCGCGCGATCGCCGAAGGCGCGACGCGGCACGGCGCGACGGTGCATTTCGTCGTGCCGGAACTCGATGCGGGACCCGTCATCGCGCAGGAAAGCGTGCCGGTGCTGCCCGGCGATACGCCCGACACCCTCGCGGCGCGCGTGCTCGAGGTCGAGCACCGCCTCTATCCGCTGGCGCTCAGGCGCGTCGCGGAAGGCGCGGCCTGAGCCTGCTCCGGCGCGACCGCCTCAGGCGACCTTGAGATTCTCCGCCGAGGTCTTGCCGCGGTTGGCGACAAGCTCGTATTCCACGTTTTGTCCTTCGTTGAGCGAGCTCAAGCCGGCGCGCTCCACCGCCGAGATATGGACGAACACGTCCTTGTCTCCGGTCGACGGCTTGATGAATCCATAGCCCTTGGTCGGGTTGAACCATTTGACGGTGCCTTGCACGGTCGATCTCCTGATGCTTCGGAGTCAACGATGACGCGGAACGTGCTCGCACACGCCGCGCCACAAGCCGGATCTTGGAAGGTCCGAAATAGACGCCCCGCAAGGACGCAATCTGGTGCCGCCAAAAACCGATTGCATGCGGAAAAAAGCGAAGAAATACGGCGGTTGCAAGACAAAGCGAACGCGCCGCACGTCCTGCGACATCGCGCATCATGCGCGCAGATCGTTACAATGCGCGGAGAATTTTTCTCATATGCGCGATTTGCCGGGAGCGGCGCGCGGGAATTTTTGCTAGTTGATCTGCAGTCTTACCCGCCGCCCTTCACAGCCCACAGCAACATTTTCACCGCACGGAAGGATGACATCGTGATCGATCTCTACACCTGGACGACGCCGAACGGCCGAAAGGTATCAATTGCGCTTGAAGAGCTCGGGCTGCCTTACACGTCGCACGCGATCGACATCAGCAAGGACGAGCAGTTCAAGCCCGACTTCCTGAAGATCGCGCCGAACAACCGCATTCCGGCGATCGTCGATCGCGACAACGGCCAGACGCTGATGGAATCGGGCGCGATCCTGATCTATCTCGCCGACAAGACCGGCAAGCTGCTCGCGAAGGAAGGCGAGCGGCGTTACCGCGCGATCGAATGGCTGATGTGGCAGATGGGCGGGCCGGGCCCGATGCTCGGCCAGGTCCACCACTTCGTGAAGTACAACAAGGGCAAGGCACCCTACGCCGAGGAGCGCTACCTCAAAGAGGCGCACCGGCTGTACGGCGTGCTCGACCGGCGGCTGACCGAGCACGAGTTCGTGGCGGACGACTATTCGATCGCCGACATCGCGATCTGGCCGTGGATCTCACGCTTCGAGTGGCAGACGATCGACATGAACCAGTATCCCAACGTGAAGCGCTGGTATCTGGCGATCGCGGGCCGGCCCGCAGTGCAAAAGGGCTACAAGGTGCCGAAGGACGTCGGCGAGGTGCCGATGCCGTAGCAGCGGCAATAGCACAAATTGAGTGACGGCGCGCGGCCTGCACCGCGCGCCGTTTTTTTCAGCGACGACTTACTTCTTCGCCAATCCGAGCGACTTCAGCGTATTGCCGTTGTCCTGGTTGTCGGTCTTCATGAACTCCGCGAACTTCACCAAATCCGCGTAAACCAGATCGAAGCCGCGCTTGTTCATGAACTCCTGAAACTCGGCGCTGTCCCAGACCTTCTTGATCGCGGTTTCAAACTGCGTGGCGATTTCCTTCGGGAGCCCCTTCGGGGCGGCAAAGCCGCGCCACACGCCCTTGTGCCATTTCCTGCCGAGCGCTTCATCGACGGTCGGCACGTCCGGGAAGTTCGCGGCGCGCTTCGGCGACATGAACAGGAGGCTGCGGATGCGCCCTGCCTTGATGAGGGCCTCGGCCTCGGGCATCGAGCATGCCACGAACTCGACGCCGCCGGCCGCAAGATCCGTCAGTGCGGTCGCGGCGCCGGTTGCCGGTACCCAGCGGATCGAGTTCGGCGGAAGTCCCTCGAGCTCCATGAGTCCGGCGAGCGCGGCGTGCCAACTTCCGCCCTGCCCCGAGCCCGAGGCCACCACCTTGCCGGGGTTCGCCTTGATGTGCGCAAATAGCTCCTTCGCGGTCTTGTGCGGTGAGTCCGTCTTCACGAAGATGCCGGCGAGGTCCTGATTGACCAGCGCAAGCAGCGTGAAGCCCTCCCACGTGAGATCGGTCAGCCCGACCCAGTGCATCTGGTTGATCTCAAGCGTGATGAGCCCGAAGGTGTAACCGTCGGGCGCCGCTGTCGCGATCGCCGTGTGGCCGACCACGCCCGAGCCGCCGGTGCGGTTCACGACATTCACCGGCTGCTTGAAGTCGCGCTCGAGCATCATGGCGACCTGCCGCGCAACCGCGTCGGTGCCGCCGCCTGCTGCCCACGGCACGATCAGCGTGATCGGCCGCTCCGGAAACGCCGCCTCGGCGCGTGTGCCGAACAGGCTGAGTGCCGCAACTGCGGCGACAGCCAATAGTCTGAGATGACGAAACATCAAAAAGTCCTCCCGAGAGATTCGTTCTTTCGCACCGCAGAGCGGCGCCGGCGCTTTTGCGCTATTCGCCATTCCGGGCGTGCGCCGCTATGATGTCAAGCGCGCGCACTGACGCCATTCCCACAACTGCGGCTGGAAGTTGAAATATGAAGGTCTTTGTGACGGGTGCGACCGGCTATATCGGCGGGTCGGTTGCGACGAAACTGCTGGAGCGGGGCGATACGGTGCTCGGCCTCGCGCGCTCCGACGAGGCTGCCGCTTCGCTCAAAAAGCGCGGGATTGAGCCGGTCGTAGGCGATATCAATGCCTATACACCGCTCGTGGAGGTCGCAAAACGCGTCGATGCCGTGATCAACGCGGCGAATTCCGACAATGCTTTTCTTGCCCACGCGCTGCTCGATGGGCTGAAAGGGAGTGGGAAGACCCTGATCCAGACGAGCGGATCAAGCGTCGTCGGCACGTACGACAACGGCGAGGCGCGCGAAGACACCTTCGACGAGGACACGCTGTTCACGCCCGAGCCCGAAAAGGCCATGCGGGTCGCGATCGACAACCAGGTGCTCGCTGCCGCGAAGGCCGGCCTGCGCACCATCGTGATCCGCCCGACACTGATCTACGGGCGCGGCATCGGCGTTTCGGGCATCAGCGTGCAACTGCCGAAGCTGATCGACGTCGCGAAGAAGCACGGCGCACCGCGGCACGTCGGGCGCGGCCTGAACATCTGGGGCCACGTACACATCGCGGACGTCGTCGCGCTTTTTCTGCTCGCGCTCGACAAGGCGAAGCCCGGCTCGACGTTCTATGCGGAGGCCAGCGAGGCCAATTTCAAAACGGTCACGCAGTCCATCGGCCGCATGCTCGGCATGGGCGATGCGACGAACGACTGGCCGATCGGCGAAGCGGTCGAGGGCCTTGGACCGGGCGCGTACCTCAGTTTCGGCTCGAACAGCCGCGTGCGCGGCAAGCGATCGCGCGAGCTTGGGTGGCAGCCGAAGCAAGGCACGCTGTTCGATGAAATCGAGAAGGGTGTTTATGCCGAGGTGTACGGGAAGAAGTAGCGCCGTCAGGCGCGCTTGATCCACACCCGGTTGTCATGGAATGCCGCGCCGCCATACGGCGCGATCGCGTCCGCGCCGGTGAGCGTGTTGATGCCCTTCCCGTCCTCGTAGGCGTGGTTCGGCCAGATCAACTCGGCGATCAGCACGCCACGACGCACGCCGTCGAAATGCTTAGCGTGAATGCGCACTTGTCCACGCGTGTTGCCAAGCACCACCTTGTCGCCGTCCGCGATGCCGAGCGTCACGGCGTCGGCCGGATGGATCATCACGGTCGGGCGGCGCTCGCGCGCGATCGAGGTCGGCGTCTCGTTGAAGGTCGAGTTGAGAAAGTTGCGCGCCGGTGATGTGCCGAGCCGGAACGGATGCTCCGGTGTCGCCTCCTCGATCACGCCCCAGTGGTCGGGCAGCGCCGGCATGTCGTCCACCGGCCCGGCGAGCCAGGGCGAGCGGAATGGCACGGTCTTCCAGTCCGGCTTGAAGCGGAATTTTCCGTCGGGCCAGGCGAAGCCCTTGGTGTAGTGCGCGGTGTCGAAGTCCGGCTGGCAATCGATCCACTTGTTCGCCTCCAGCTCGGCGAGCGTGCCCCAGCCTGAATCACCGAGCAGACGGTCGATAAGCTGGCGCGGCGTCATCTCGAAGCCTTCGTGCTTCGCGCCCAGGCGCTTCGCGAGGCCAACGAGAACGTCGTGATTGGAGCGGCACTCGCCGGGCGGATCGATCAGCTTCGGCCCGAGCTGAATGTATTGATGCCCGCCGCCCTGATAGAGATCGTCGTGCTCCATGAACATCGTGGCAGGCAGCACCACGTCGGACATCAGCGCGGTCTCGGTCATGAACTGCTCGTGCGTGCACACGAACAGATCGTCGCGTGCGAAGCCGCGCTTGACCTTGTCCTGCTCGGGCGCAACCGACACCGGATTGGTGTTCTGGATCAGCAGCGCCGTTACCGGAATGTCCTTGATCAGCGCATCCGGCTCACCCACGAGAACCGGGCCGATGCGCGACTGGTCGAGCAACCGGATCGAGGGATCGATCGCGTCGTGTCCCTCGGTGATCATCTTGTCCCAGTGATAGATCGCGCCGTTGTTATGGAACGCGCCGCCGCCTTCCAGCGCCCATGAGCCGCGCACCGCCGCGATGCAGCTTGCGGCGTGCATGTTGGTCGTTCCGTTGCGCGAGCGTCCGAAGCCATAACCGAGGCGGAAATAGGTGCGCTTGCGCTCGCCGATCAGCGCAGCGAACGCCTCGATGGTCTCGACCGGGCAGCCCGTGATCTTTGCGGCCCATTCGGGCGAACGCGTGCGCACATGCTCTTCCAACTCGCGCGGCGCGTCGGTGTATTTTTCCAGATACTCGCGATCCGCAAAGCCGTCGCGGAACAGGCAATGCATCACCGCGCAGGCGAGCGCGCCGTCGGTGCCGGGCCGCACGAGCACGGCAAGGTCCGCCTGCTCCATGGTGCCGTTCTGGTAGATATCGATCGCGACGATCTTGGCGCCGCGCTCTTTGCGCGCGCGGACCGCATGCGTCATTACGTTGACCTGCGTGTTGACCGGATTGGTGCCCCAGATCACCACGCAATCGGACTTCGCCATCTCGCGCGGGTCGGGGCCCGCAAGCCTGCCGGTGCCGGCGATGAAGCCGGTCCAGGCCGGATTGACGCAGATGGTGGAGTGGAAGCCCGAATACTTCTTCACATGGCGCAGGCGGTTGATGCCGTCGCGCATGACGAGGCCCATGGTGCCGGCGTAGTAGTACGGCCACACCGTCTCGCTGCCGTGCTTCGCTTCGGCGGCCAGGAATTTCTCCGCAACGAGATCGAGCGCGTCGTCCCACGAGATCGGCGCAAACTCGCCCGAGCCTTTCGATCCCTTGCGCACCAGCGGGCGCAGCAGGCGATCCGGATGATGGATGCGCTCGGAATAGCGCGCGACTTTCGCGCAGATCACGCCCGCGGTGTAGAGGTTGTCCTCCGCGCCGCGCACGCGGCCGATCGAGCGGCCGTCGAGCACCTCGACCTCAAGGGCGCACGTCGAAGGGCAATCATGCGGGCAGGCTGACGCCGCAATCTTGATCACGGGCGTGCGGACAAGCTGAATTCATGGTGCGCGCAGCCTAGCATCCCGGCGGCAGGCGGTCTTGTCCCTTGCGGGCTAGCTCGAGCGGGTCGGAAATTCTTCCGGGCCGGGCGGATCGACGATCAGCGGCTGCTCCAGCGCGCGCTTGTGATGGGCGCGCCGGATCAGGTAGCCGAGCCCAAGCACGAAGACGACGCCTGCGGCGGCGGCCCACAGGTGCCATTTCTCGACGGTCGCCTCGCCAAGCCAGCTCACGATGGCGGCGTCCTTGATGATGATTTCGCCCGCGACCCAGCCGAGCAGGCCCGCGCCCGCCCAAACGAGAATCGGGAAGCGGTTGAGCAACGCCATCAGCAAGGCGCTTCCCGCGATGATCAAAGGAACGCTGGTCGCGAGGCCGAAGACGATCAGGATCGTCTTGATGGTCAATGCGTGCGCCATGTCCACGCGCGCGGCCGCGGTTTCGGCAGCCGCCGCGATCGCGATGACGTTGTCGAGGCTCATCACGATGTCGGCGACGGTCACCAGCCACACGGCGCGCAACAGCGTGTCGCCGGCCTTTACACTGTCCTCGCCGTGCTCATCGCTCGGGACAAGCAGCTTGACGGCGATCCAGAGCAGCAGGAGGCCGCCGACCAGCTTGAGGAAAGCGATCCCCATGATCTGCGCGATGATGATGGTGAAGAAGATGCGCAGCACCACGGCCGCACCCGCGCCCAGCAGGATGCCCCAGAAGCGCTGCTTCGGCGGCAGCGAACGGCACGCAAGCGCGATAACGACCGCGTTGTCGCCGGAGAGGAGGATGTTGATCCAGATGATTTGACCCACGGCCAACCAGAACGCCGGAGTCATCACGTCCGCCCAGAGATATCCCACCCGGCTGCTCCCCGTTTTAAATCTTCGCCTTCGCGCCGCAATAGACGGCAGCGAGGGCGCGCCCGACAAGTCTAAAGCGACTTACCGTAGCGCGCGGCCAAACGCCACGTTTCAGAACGACTTAACCGACGATCTCGTTTCCGGAGAAGAACTGCGCGATTTCGTTCGCCGCAGTGTCCGGCGCATCGGAACCGTGCACCGAGTTCTCGCCGATGGAGAGCGCATGCGTCTTGCGGATGGTTCCGTCGGCGGCCTTCTTGGGATCGGTCGCGCCCATGACGTCGCGATACTTGGCGATAGCCCCCTCGCCTTCGAGAACCTGCACCACCACCGGCCCGGAGGTCATGAACTCGACGAGCTCGCCGAAGAACGGCCGCTCGCGGTGCACGCCGTAGAATGTCTCCGCCTGCTCGCGCGTGATGCGCACGCGCTTCTGCGCGATGATGCGAAGTCCTGCCTTCTCGATGATCGCGTTGATCGCGCCGGTCAGGTTCCGCTTGGTCGCGTCGGGCTTGAGGATCGAGAAAGTGCGCTCGACCGCCATCGGTCAGTCCTCATTGTTCTGGGTGATTGAAGTCGGCGGCTTATAGCCGCCCGATTCGCGAGCGGCAAGGCTGAACGGCCGTTCAGCCTGCGCGGCACATT
Source organism: uncultured Alphaproteobacteria bacterium (assembly GCA_963828625.1). Lineage (GTDB taxonomy): Bacteria > Pseudomonadota > Alphaproteobacteria > Rhizobiales > Xanthobacteraceae > PALSA-894. The sequence continues at coordinate 614,482 of CAWHEX010000003.1, forward strand.
GTATCGTGAACCGCGGCCCGGGGAGGCGCGACTACACAGGCAGACGACATCCAAGAAACCTCCACAGGAGAAACACCATGATCCGCAAGTCCATTCTCGCGCTTACCGCCATCGCAGCGCTCAGCGCTGCCGCGCTCGCTCCGACCTCCGCTTCGGCGTGGGGCTTCAAGGGCGGCTGGGGCGGCGGCTGGGGCCACCACCACTTCCACGGCGGCTACGGCGGCTACGGCTTCTACGGCGCGCGCTATGTCGACGTCGGGCCGGACTGCTACTACGTGAAGCGCGTCAACCGCTTCGGCAACGTGCGCCTGATCCGGGTCTGCCAGTAATCGCAGCCAAATCTTCGACGACCGTTCACCCCGGCCTCGCGAGAGGTCGGGGTTTCGTCGTGTCCGGTTGGTGTTGTCTCAGTTTGAATTAGCGACCGATCAGCCGTGCGACGCAGAGCCCCTCGATGAGGGGGCTGGCGACGTGAAAAAAACTTCAAAATTCCGCGAACCGTTTCGGTGGAAGCGAGCCTCTTTCCCCACGACGAAACCAGGGAGAGGAGCCAGACAATGCTTTACCGCAAGAATTTGCCCACATGGGAACGCTGGGGCCGCGGCCTGATCGGCACCGGCATGGTGGTGCTTGGCGTGACGGCGCAGTGGGCTACTCTCACCGGATGGGTCTTGGCCGGATCGGGCGCGATCACGCTGCTGAGCGGGTTCGTCGGCTTCTGCCCGATGTGCGCACTGATCGGCCGCAAACTGCAAGCAGGAAGCGGATAGTGAGCAGGTCTCGCCATGGCTGTGCAGCCTGAACTCATCGCCGCGGCGCAGGCCGGTGACAGCAGGGCGATCGCCCTTCTGCTGGAGCGCGCGCAACCCGACATCCGGCGCTACGCCGAATACAATTGCCGCACCGCGAGCGACGTCGAGGAGGCCGTTCAGGAAGTCCTGATCCTCACCTACCGCAGGATCGCATCGCTGCGTGCGGTCGGCGCCTTCTCCGGATGGCTGCTGTCGATCGTGCGGCGTACCTGCTGGCGGCTGGCGCGCGCGTTTCTCGGCAACGCGCTGCCGCTGGATTCGTTTTCCAATTCGGCGCAGCTCGCGACCGCCGGCGACGATGAACTGCAACTCGATCTCACGAATGCGATCCAGTCGCTACCCGAAAACTATCGGCAGATTGTGCTCCTGCGTGACGTCGATGAGCTGACGATCGACGAAATCGCACAGTCGCTGTCGCTCAGCCGGGAAGCAGTAAAAGGCCGGTTACACCGTGCGCGTGGATTGATCCGGGAATATTTGACGGGATAGCGCCACACGACCGGCTCTCGCATGGAGACGAACGATGACGATGGCCATTCTAGGCTCCGCCCTCTTTTTTGTGGCCGTGCCCAGCGTCGTGGCGGGGCTCATTCCGTGGTGGATGACGCGTTGGGAATTCCTGCCTCCGTTCCTCGATCTGCAAGCGACGCGCGCTGTCGGGATACTGTTGATCGTCGCGGGCTTGCCCGGGCTTGTTAACTCGTTTGCGCGCTTTGCCCTGCAAGGGCTCGGCACGCCAGCGCCGATCGCACCGACGCAGAACCTCGTGGTGACGGGTCTGTACCGCTACGTGCGCAATCCCATGTACGTTGCCGTCGTCTCGGTCATTCTGGGCCAGGCGATCCTGTTCGGCGACTGGCGTCTCATGGCTTACGGCGGGCTCATGTGGCTCGCCTTCCACGCCTTCGTGTTGACGTACGAGGAGCCGGTGCTCGTTCAGACGTTCGGAACCCAGTACGAGGATTTCCGGGCCAACGTTCCGCGATGGATTCCACGGCTGTCCCCCTGGCGCACCGCATTGAGGCCGCCATCCGGTTCGATGGGTTGACTTGGCCGCGCCGCCGGTTGATAGCGGCGCGCCGCTGACGCATTATGCGCCGCGCATCAAGCAATCGGATGTGACGGAGTTGTTCGTGCGGGAACCACACGCCTTTCGCCGGCTCGCGGCGGTTGCGGCGCTCGCGTTGCTGGGCGGCTGTTCGAGCCTCGACTTCAGCACGTTCTCGGTCGCGGATCTCAACCCGCTCAAGGGCAACGATCCGCTTCGCGCCGCGGACTACAATTACTTCTACCGGCGCGACCAGAGCGGACCGTCCGTCGTCACCGCCGCCGACCTCGTCGGGCCGGACGGGCGCTGTGCATTCGACGCAACGCCTGCGCCGACCTATTCGCCCGGTCCGGCCGCGCCCCCGCCCGGCCCCGCAGCGCCCGCCGACACGGTCGCGCAAACCCCTGCATCCGATCCGATCAATCCGCGCAGCAATCAGGCGCTCTATTTCACGGCCGGCCCGGAAACCGGACGCGGCGCGGCAGGCGGTCCCGCGATGCCGTCCGAGGTGCGCGGCGGTCCGCGCGGGATCGCGTTGCAGATGACCGAATGCCAGGTGGTGCAGCTCGCGGGCTACACGGATCGCGTCGAGATCAGCGCCAATGAACGCGGCCAGCGCGCCGTCACGCTGACCTACATGAGCGGCGCGCGCCCCGGCATCTACCGCTTCATGGGCGGACGCCTCGCTTCCATGGAACGCGTCGCAGAACCGCCGCAGCCGGCGAAGAAGCAGCCGCAACGCCCCACCAAGAGCGCGAAGAAGTCCGCTCCGCGGCAATGAGCGATCCGGACAGTCCGGAGTTTGCGGCGCGCCGCCTCGCGGCGCGCGCGCGGCTCGACGCGATGGACGATGCGGGCGCGAGCGATCCGTATCGGCGCGCCTTCTTCGAAGCGGTGTATGCGACGGCCGGCGACGATCCCGCGCAAATTCCCTGGGCCGATCTTCAGCCGCATCCGCTGCTCGCCGCATGGCTCGCGAACGCCGCCGCGCCTGCGCGCGACGCGCGCGCACTCGATATCGGCTGCGGGCTTGGCGACAACGCGGCGGCGATCGCGGCACAAGGGCTGGCGCGTCACCGGCTTCGACCTCTCGGCGCGCGCCATCGCGTGGGCGAAGCCGCGCTTTCCGGAACTCGATCTTGTTGCCGCGGATCTGTTCCAGCCTCCGGCCGCGTGGGACCGCGCCTTCGATCTCGTGCACGAGTGCTACACCTTGCAGGCCCTGCCGGACGCGCCGCGCGCGGAAGCGATGCGGCAGATCGCGCGCTTCGTGCGGCCGGGCGGTACGCTGCTGGTGATCGCGCGCGCCCGTGAAGGAACCGGTCCGGCTTCCGGTCCGCCGTGGCCGCTGACGCGCGACGAGCTGATGCGCTTCACGATCCACGGCCTGCGCGCGGAGGCGATCGAACAGTTGCCCGATCCGTCCGACGGCAAGCCGCACTGGCGCGCGGCGTTTCGCGGCTAACCAAACCGTAATCCGTCACATCATCGCGAGCGGTATCCGCGCCTTGGCGCTGCCGCAATGCGCGTGAGATGATCGCCGCATGATCACATCCACGCGCCGCCGCCGCTCTGCCCTTCCGCTCGCCGCCATCCTCGCTTTTGCATTCGTCGCGCCGTCCTTCGCCGAGCCTGCGCGCCGCCCCGCCGAGAGTGCAAAGGAACAGGCGAGCGACGCCGCGCGGCTTCCCGCCGACGTCACCACCGACCACACCGTCGAACTTCCCGACCGCACGTTGCGCTTCAAGGCGACCGCCGGCACGATCCCGATCAACAACGGCGAAGGCAAGCTGCAGGCCGAGATCGCCTACATCGCTTTCGTGCGGCCGGATGTCGAACCGGGCTCGCGTCCCCTCACCTTCGCAATCAACGGCGGCCCCGGCGCTTCGTCGGCCTATCTGCAAATCGGTGCGATGGGCCCGTGGCGGCTGCCGCTCGACAACGTCACGCCCTCCTCCTCGTCCGGCGTCATCCCCAATGCGGAAACATGGCTCGACTTCACCGATCTCGTGTTCGTCGATCCGGTCGGTACCGGCTACAGCCGCTTCATCGCGACCGGCGATGACGTGCGCAAGCACTTCTGGTCGGTCGACGGCGACATCGATGTGCTTGCGACCTTCATGCGCAAGTGGATCGAGAAGAACGGCCGGCAGGCGTCGAAGAAGTTCATCGCCGGCGAGAGCTACGGCGGCTTCCGCGCGCCGATGCTCAGCGCGAAGCTCAACGAGCAGGGCGTCGGCGTCAGCGGGCTGGTGATGATCTCGCCGGTGCTCGATTTCGGCTGGCGCGGCAACGGCCGCCAGTCGCCGCTCGGCTGGGTGTCGCGCCTGCCGTCGATGGCCGCCGCGGCGCGCGAAGCGAATGCGCCGTTCGATCGCGAGGCGCTGCGCGAGGTCGAGCGCTACGCGTCAGGCGACTACCTGCAGGATCTGATGCGCGGCGAGCGCGATGCCGCCGCGACCGAGCGCATCAGCGCGCGCGTCGCCCAATTCACCGGCCTCGATCCGGTGTTGGTGCGCCGCCTTGCCGGGCGGATCGACACGCGTACCTTCATCCGCGAGCGCAATCGCGAGCGCGGACTGGTCGCCAGCATGTACGACGCGACCGTGACCGGCATCGATCCGGACCCGACCTCGGCGTCCTCGCAACTACGACGATCCGGTGCTGAGCGGACTGCGCGCGCCGCTGTCGAGCGCGATGACCGATCTCTATGGCCGGCTGCTGAAGTGGCGCGTCGAAGAGCCGTACCAACTGCTCAACGGCCGGGTCAGCTCGCGCTGGGACTGGGGCGGCGGGCGCTCGGCGCACGAGGTCGTCCGCGAATTGCGCTCGGCGCTGGCAAGCGATCCGCGCCTGCGCGTGCTGGTCACGCACGGGGCGAGCGATCTCGTCACGCCCTATTTCGAGAACCAGCTCATCATCGCGCAGATTCCCGCCGTTCGCTTCGCCCGAGCGGCTCAAGCTGTCGGTCTACGGCGGCGGGCACATGTTTTATTCGCGCGATGTCTCGCGCCGCGCGCTGCGCGAGGACGCAAAGGAGCTTTATCGCGCCGCCGAGCAGACGCCGCGCGGCTGACGCGGCTCTAGCGCGCTCGGCCATCGCGCTCTTCGTATTCGCCGAACTGGCGGTGAGCCAGTCTTCCTCGGCGCGCGCGAGCGCGGCGGCGGCTTCGGCGCGCGACTTCGACAGCGCGGTCGCCTTGGCGGGATCGCGCGCGAACAGATCGCTCGCAAGCTGCGCGTCGATCGTGGCGATCTCGGCGGTCAGTTTCGCGACCGTCTTTTCGGCGGCATCGATCCGGCGCTTCAGCGGCTTGAGCTCTTCGCGCTTCTCCGCCGCGGCGCGGCGCTGGTCGGTGCGCGACGGCCGGTTGTCGGCCTCGCGCTGCCCGCCGGTCGCGCGCGTCGCGGCCGAGCACGAGCCGGCGGTAGTCGTCGAGGTCGCCCTCGTAGGGCGCAACGGTCCCCTCGCCCACCAGCCACAGCCGGTCGGCGCAGGCCTCGATCAGATGGCGGTCGTGCGACACCAGGATCGCGGCGCCCGGATAGTCGTTGATCGCCTCGATCAGCGCGGCGCGGCTGTCGATGTCGAGGTGGTTGGTCGGTTCGTCGAGAATGATGAGATGCGGCCCGGCAAATGTCGCGATGCCGAGCAGCAGCCGCGCCTTCTCGCCGCCCGAAAGGTTCGCGACCGGCGTGTCGGCCCGCTCGCCGGAAAACCCGATGCCGCCGGCGCGCGCGCGCACCTTCGCTTCCGGCGCGTCGGGCATCAGCCGGCGCACGTGTTCGTAGACGCTCTGCGCCGGAACCAGTTCGTCGAGCTGGTGCTGCGCGAAATACGCGACCTCGATCCGCTCGGGCCGCGTGACCGTCCCGTCGAACGGCGCAAGGCGGCCGGCGAGCAGCTTCGCCAGCGTCGACTTGCCGTTGCCGTTCGGCCCGAGCAGCGCGATGCGGTCGTCGGTATCGATGCGCAGCGTCAGCCGCCGCAGCACCGGCTTGCCGGGCTCGTAGCCGACCGAAACGCGGTCGAGCGCGATGATCGGCGGCGAGAGCGGTTTTGCGGGCGGCGGAATCTCGATCGGGCGCACGTCGTCGTTCGCGATCGCCGCGATGGGCAGGAGCTTTGCGAGCTTCTTGACGCGCGATTGCGCCTGCCGGGCCTTGGTGGCCTTCGCCTTGAAGCGGTCGATGAAGCTCTGCAGATGCTTGCGCTCGGCCTCCTGCTTCTTCGCCGCCGCGGCGTTGAGCGCCTGACGCTCGGCGCGCTGGCGCGCGAACGACGTATAGCCGCCGCGATAGAGCGCGAGCTTGCCGGCGTCGATGTGCAGGATCCAGTCGACCGCATCGTCGAGCAGGTCGCGGTCGTGGCTGATGACGATCACGGTGCGCGGATAGCGCTCGAGGTGATCGGTCAGCCACAGCGTGCCTTCGAGGTCGAGATAGTTGGTCGGCTCGTCGAGCAGCAGCAGATCTGGCTCGGCGAACAGCACCGACGCGAGCGCGACGCGCATGCGCCAGCCGCCGGAAAAATCCGAGCACGCCCGCTGCTGCGCGGCGGCATCGAAGCCGAGGCCCGCCAGGATGGCGGCGGCGCGCGCGGGCGCGGCATGCGCGCCGATGTCGGCGAGGCGCGTCTGGATTTCGGCGATGCGATGCGGGTCGTGCGCGGTCTCGGCCTCCGCGAGCAGGTTCAGCCGTTCGGTGTCGGCCGCGAGCACCACCTCGATCAGGCTTTGCGGGCCGTCCGGCGCTTCCTGCGCGAGACGGCCGATGCGGGCGCGCGCCGGCATGCCGATCGATCCGTGCTCGATCGCCGGTCTCGCCGACGATCGCGCGAAACAGCGTCGTCTTGCCGATGCCGTTGCGGCCGATGAGCCCGACGCGCGCGCCTTCGGGGATGCGGGCGGACGCCTCGTCAAGCAGGAGGCGGCCGGCAACGCGGATCGAAATGTCGTCGAGCACGAGCATGCGGCGTTCTTAAAGGCCGCGCGGGGCGGATGCAAGCGCGACAACACGGCCGTTGCCCGAAGCCGCCAACGGAGCGAATCTTCCGGCTCGAACCCGAGGCGAACAGGAGGCTCACATGTGCGTTCCCGGATGCGAGGAAGCGGTCCATCGCGCGTTGTCGCGGCGCGGATTTTTCCGCGGGGCTGCGGTCACGAGCGCGGCGTTCGCCGCGACGGCAGTCACGCCCGCGCTGGCGCAGCGCAGCTTCAGATCCGTGGTGGATCTCACCCACACGCTGTCGCCCGAATTCCCGACCTTCTTCGGCGTGCCCGGGCATCGAGTTCGAGAAGAAGTACGATTTCAAGAAAGACGGCTTCAATCTGAACTGGTGGCGCATCGTCGAGCACTGCGGCACGCACATGGATGCGCCGATCCACTTCTCGGAGAACGGCGCGACGGTGGAGAAGATTCCGGCCGAACAGCTCGTCGCGCCGCTCGCGGTGGTGGACGTGTCGGCCAAGGCCGCGCAGAACGCCGACTACGCGATGACCAGGCAGGACCTCGCCGACTGGGAGACGAAGCAACGGCCGCCTGCCCGACGGCTGCTGCGTCGCGATGAACTCGGGCTGGGCGCAGCACGCCACCAACGCGGCGAAGTTCGTCGGCAAGGATGCGGCCGGCGTCATGCATTTCCCGGGCATTCATCCGGAGGCGACCGCGTGGCTTCTCAAGGAGCGCAACGTCGGTGGGACTGGCGTCCGATACGCTCTCGCTCGATCCCGGCAATTCGAAAGACTTCAAGACGCACTACGCGTGGCTGCCGTCCGGGCGCTGGGGCATCGAGAACATCGCCAATCTCGACAAGGTGCCGGCGACGGGCGCGACGCTGGTCGCGGGGTTGCCGAAGGTGAAGGATGCGACCGGCGCTCCGGCGCGCATCCTCGCGCTGGTGTGAGAGCCGGCAGTCAGGCTTTCTTTTCCCAGCGGCCGTTTTCGTCGGCCTGCCAGTAGGTTGCGTCGAAGCCCTGCGCCTTGGCGTCGGTCCAGCGGCTGCGCGCGGCTGCGACCGCTTCGTCATCTTCGCCATCGAACAGCAGGACGATGCGCTCATACTGCGCGGCATCCGCCGGGACCGGCGCGCCGTCGATCAGGAAGCGCACATTCGCGCCGTTCGGATTGTGATCGTGCACGGTCAGCAGGATCGGCTGCATCGCGGGCTCGCTCTCGCGGTGGGTGCCGTGCGCAAGGAAGTTGTCGTCGCGATAGGTCCACAGATGCGCGTCGAGCGCTTCGATGCGGTCCTCCAGCGGAGACTCACGACGCGCGCCAGCCGCGCTCGAGCGACTTTTCGAGCAAGCTGCGGCAGCACCTTCTCGAGCGGCTGCCGCTGCAGGTGATAGAACAGGACTCGGTCATGCGGGTGTCCGCGCTACTCGTAGTGCTCCGCCACCAGCCGGTCGAGCAGCCGCACGCCCCAGCCCGAGCCCCAGCTCTTGTTGATGTCGGAGGACGGCGAAGCAAAGCCCGTTCCGGCGATGTCGAGATGCGCCCACGGCGTCTTGCCGACGAAGCGCTGGATGAATTGCGCCGCCGTGATCGATCCGCCGAAGCGGCCGCCGGTGTTCTTCATGTCGGCGAACTTCGAATCGATCATCTTGTCGTATTCGGGCCCGAGCGGCATGCGCCAGACCTTCTCGCCGGTATCGAGACCGGCCTGCGTGAGGCGCTCCGAGAGCTTGTCGTCGTTGGAGAACATGCCGGCATGTTCCTGCCCGAGCGCGACCATGATCGCGCCGGTCAAGGTCGCGAGATCGATCATGAATGCCGGCTTGAAGCGCGTGTTGATGTAGTGGCACACGTCCGCGAGCACGAGCCGGCCTTCGGCGTCGGTGTTGATGATCTCGATGGTCTGGCCTGACATCGAGGTGACGATGTCGCCGGGGCGCTGCGCGTTTCCGTCCGGCATGTTCTCGACAAGGCCGATCGCGCCGATCGCATTGACCTTGGCCTTGCGGCCGGCGAGCGCATGCATCAGGCCGGTCACGCAGGCGGCGCCCGCCATGTCGCCCTTCATGTCCTCCATGCCGGCGGCCGGCTTGATCGAGATGCCGCCGGTGTCGAAGCAGACGCCCTTGCCGATGAACGCAATCGGCGCTGCACCCTTCTTGCCGCCGTTCCAGCGCATCACGACGATGCGGCTCTCCTGCGTCGAGCCCTGCCCGACGCCGAGCAGCGCGCCCATGCCGAGCTTGCGCATCGCCTTCACGTCGAGGATCTCGACCGCCGACGCCGAGCTTGCGCAGCGCCGAGGCGCGGCGCGCGAATTCGACCGGAAAGAGGATGTTCGGCGGCTCGTTGACGAGATCGCGCGCGATGACGACGCCGTCCGCGACGGCGCGGCGGCCGGTCCACGCCTTGCGCGCACCGTCCACGTCGGCGACGGCGAGCGACACCTGCGCCTTGGCGGGCGCCTCCTCGCCTTCCTTGCGCTTGGTCTTGTAGCGATCGAACGTGTAGGTGCGCAGGCTCGCGCCGAGCGCGACATCGGCCGCCGCGTCCGGCTTGAGCGGGCCGTCGCCGAGTTCGAGCAGGATGGTGGCTTCCGTGGCGGCGGACGGAACGCGGCCCATCGCGATGCCGCCGAGCTTGACCAGATCCTTCGGCTTGCGGTCCGCCGCCTTGCCGGTCCCGATCACGATCAGCCGGGCAGCCTTCAGCCGCGCCGGCGCCACGATGTCGAGCGTGCTCCCGGCCTTGCCGGTGAAACGGTCTGCCTTGGCGGCCTTGGTCACCAGTTCGACGGCGGAGCCGAGAATCGCACGGGTCCGCGTGCCGAACCGCACACCGTCGTCGGCAAAGACCACAAGGACGCCGCCGGAGGGCGCCCTGAGTGGAACAAAGCCGAGCTTCGGGGAATCCGCCATGGAAAGTGGTCCTTTCATGTCACAGTGCGGGAAAAAATGCGCCTGCTGCGCCAAATCGGCTCAATTTCGGCCTTCCCATAGCGCATCGGACAGGCTCTTGCGAGGTGGCCGCCCCGGTCTTGCCATCCATTCTGGCTAGAGCTTGGGTGCGGTGCGTCGGGGACGTTTGCGCCGCGAGAATCGGGGGCCAGCCGCCAGCCAATGAGTGCGTTCGACCGCTATATCTTCCGCACCACATTCGGGGCGTTTCTGCTGGTGCTTGTCAGCCTGACCGCGGTCATCTGGCTGACTCATGCGTTGCGCGAAATCGACCTGATGACGAATCAGCGTCAGACCATCCTGACGTTCATCGGCATCACCGGCCTGCTGATCCCGATGCTGGTCCTGGTCATCGCGCCGCTCGCGCTGGTGGTCGCGGTCGGCCATACGCTCAACCGGCTGAACACGGATTCGGAAATCGTGGTGATGAACGCGTCCGGCATGTCGCCATGGCGCGTCTTCCGCCCGTTCCTGACCACCACGCTCGTCGTCTCGGCGCTGGTCGCCGTCGTGAGCGCTTACGTGGCGCCGATGGGACTGCGTGAGTTGCGCGACTGGGCCACCAAGGTGAAAGCGGATTTCGTCGTCAACATCGTTCAGCCCGGCCGCTTCCTGTCGATCGAGCGCGGCCTGACCTTCCACATTCGCGAACGCCGCGCCGACGGCCAGCTCGCCGGTATCTTCATCGACGACCGGCGCGATCCGAATGAACGCGTCACGTCGTTGTCCGAATTCGGCGAGATCGTCGAGATCAACCGCGGCACGTTCCTCGTACTGATCAACGGCAGCGTTCACCGGATGGAAACCGGCCGGACCGATCCGACCATCGTGAAGTTCGAGCGCTACGCGTTCGATCTCTCGCGCTTCGCCGGAGGGCCGCAGCTCGGCGCACTTGGCGTGCGCGAGCGCAATCTGTGGGACGTCGCATTCCCCGATCCTGAGGACCCGACCTACAAGCAGGTGCCGACGCATTTCCGCGCCGAACTGCATGACCGTCTCGCCGCCCCGATCTATCCGATCGCTTTCACGACGCTCTGTTTCGCGATCCTCGGCGCGCCGCGCACCAGCCGGCAGAGCCGCGAAATGTCGATCGTCATGACCATCGCGTTGATCGGCGGGCTGCGCCTCACCGGTTTTGCCTGCAACGTCGTCGCGGCGCAGTCGGTGGCCGCGGTTTACGTGCTGTGGGGATCGATCGCGCTCGCGTTCGGGTTCGGCCTTTACGCCATCATGCGCGGCGCCGTGTTCGAGCCGCCCGCCTTCATGACGCAGCTTGCGAACGCGTTCGAGCGTTTGCAGCAGCGCCTGCAGCCCACCTGAGCCCGCACGCGATGGTCTCACGCACCCTCATTCGTTACTTCGGCATGCGCTTCCTCGGCGCCGTGATGTCGGTTTTCTTCGGCATCTTCGTGCTGATCGTGCTGGTCGATTACATCGAGCTGATGCGGCGCGCCGCCGATGTCCCCAACCTGTCGGCGTGGATGGTCGCGAAGACCTCGTTCTTCCGCGTGCCGCAACTGACCGAGCGGCTGTTGCCGTTCTCGGTGCTGGTCGGCGCGATGGCCTGCTACCTCGCGCTCTCGCGCCGCAACGAACTGGTCGTCGCGCGCGCGGCCGGCATGTCGGCCTGGCAATTCGTTGCGCCTGCGGTGATCGTCGCTTTCGTGCTCGGGATCGCGGCGACCGCTATCTACAATCCGCTGTCGGCGCTGATGCGCGAATGGTCGAAGCAGCTCGAAGCCGAGATGTTCGGCGCACGCAAATCGGTCATGCAGCAGCAGAACGCACTCGGCTTCTGGGTGCGGCAGCGCAGCGCCGATGGCCAATCGATCGTCTTTGCGGCGTCGAGCCAGGAACAGGGCGTCCGGCTCGACGGTGTCAGCGTCTTCACCTTCGACCATGCGGGACAGGCGCTCGACCGAATCGAGGCCAAGAGCGCGGTGCTGGAAACCGGCCACTGGCGGCTCGATCAGGCCCGAGTCTACGCGAGCGGCGTGCCGCCGCGCGATTACGCGACGTTCGAGGTGAAGACCAACCTCACTGCGGCGCAGGTGCGCGAGAGCTTTTCGACTCCCGAGACGGTGCCCTTCTGGGAACTTCCAGCGTATATCGAGATCGCCGAGCGATCGGGACTCATCGCCGCAGGCTATAAATTGCAGTACCAAATCCTGATTGCTCGTCCGTTCCTGCTTTCTGCCATGGTATTACTTGCGTGTAGCGTTTCCTTAAGGTTCTTCCGCTTCGGCGGCGTGCCAAGAATGGTTTTGAGTGGCGTCGCAGCAGGTTTTCTGCTTTATGTATTGTCGAAAGTAACTGAGGATCTGGCCAAGGCCGAGCTGCTTCACGCGGTCGCGGCTGCTTGGTTGCCTGTGCTCGCAGGGGGGCTCACAGGCTTCGTCGTGCTCTTGTACCAGGAGGACGGGTGATGGCCGCGGCGGTACGCGCTCGGCCAGGGGACAAGTCTGGGGGCGGCTGGTGCGCGGCGCTGTTTGGCGTCGCGGCTTTTGCTGTCGGCTTTGTCGCGACCGTTTATCCCCGCCCCGCCGCTGCGCAGTTTTCCGAGGCCAATCCGCAATGGGTCGGCGTCCCGACGGCGCCGAACGTGCCGACCGCGTCCTCGACCTTCAACAGCGGACAGACCGATCCGAACGCGCAGATGCTCGTGCGCGCGGACGAACTGCAATACGACAACGCCAACAATCGCATCCTCGCGGTCGGCAACGTCCAGATCTACTACAAGCGCTCGACGCTCGAAGCCGACAAGGTCATCTACGACCAGGCGAACAAGCGCATGCGCGCGGAAGGCAATGCGCGCTTCACCGAAGCCGACGGCAAGGTCGTGCACGGCGAGATCATCGATCTGACCGACGAATTCCGTGACGGGTTCGTCGACTCGCTGCAGCTCGAGGCCGCCGACCGGACCCGCTTCGCGGCGCCGCGCGCCGAGCGGCAGGGCGGCCGCTACACGGTGTTCCAGAGCGGCGTCTACACGGCGTGCGAACCGTGCAAGGACGATCCGCGCAAGCCGCCGCGCTGGCAGGTGCGCGCGACGCGCATCATGCACGACAACACCGAGAAGATGATCTACTTCGAGGACGCGAAGCTCGAGTTTCTCGGCTTCCCGCTGTTCTACTGGCCGTATCTCTCGACACCGGACCCGACGGTCAAACGCAAGACCGGCCTGCTGGTCCCGAAATTCGGCTACTCGAGCGGACTGGGTGTGTTTGCTTCCGCGCCGTACTTCTGGGCGCTCGCGCCGAACTACGATCTCACCGTCACGCCCACGCTCTCCTCGAGACAAGGCCTGCTGCTGCAGGCCGAATGGCGTCACCGGCTGATCAACGGCTCATACTCGATCAAGGCGGCGGGCATTTTCCAGGCCGACCGCGGCTACTTCGCCAACAAGTTCGGAGTGGGCTCGCCCGGCGACCGCGATTTCCGCGGCAACATCGACACCACCGGCCAGTTCGCCCTCAACAACAACTGGGTGTGGGGCTGGGACGGCTCGGTCATCACCGACAAGTTCTTCCTGCAGGACTACGGGCTGCGCACTTATTTCGCCGCGATGGATCCGTTCAAGTCCGGCGGCCTGGAAACGGTCACACAGCTCTATCTCAGCGGCCGCGGCGCGCGCAGCTATTTCGATGCGCGCGGCATGTACTTCTATGGCCTCGCCAGCAGCGACGTGCAAAGCCAGCTCCCGATCATCCTTCCGGTGATCGACTACAAGAACAAGCTCGCCTGGCCGGTGCTTGGCGGCGAGGTCACCTATCGCGCCAACGTGACCAGCCTCACCCGCGACGCCGCCGACTTCGATCCGATCACGCAGACTGCGCTGTTTAGCGGACAGTGCGACACGCTATCCGCCGATCCGGCCCTCAAGACGCCGCGCGACTGTATCCTGCGCGGATTCCCCGGGACCTATTCGCGCGCCTCCGCAGAAGCGACGTGGCGGCGCACCCTGATCGATCCGTACGGACAGAAATGGACCCCGTTCGCGACGGTGCGCGCCGACATCGCGGCGCTCTCCGTGAAGGGCGAAACCGGCGTCAGCAACTATCTGCCGACCGGCGACAGCACGGTCGGCCGCGTCATGCCTGCGGTCGGGCTTGAATACCGCTATCCCTTCATCGGCGTGCAGCCTTGGGGCACGCAGACGATCGAACCGATCGCACAGCTCATCGTCCGGCCGAACGAAGGCGCAATCGGCAAGCTGCCGAACGAAGATGCGCAAAGCCTCGTGTTCGACGACAGCAATCTGTTCAGCGTCAACAAGTTCTCCGGCTGGGATCGCATCGAAGGCGGCACGCGGCTGAATGCCGGCATGCAGTACACCGCGCAGTTCAACCGCGCCGGCACCATGAACGTGCTGTTCGGGCAGTCCTACCAGCTGTTCGGCTCCAACTCCTTTGCGATCGCCGACTCGGTCAACACGGGCATCACGAGCGGGCTGGAGACCGCGCGTTCAGACTATGTGGCACGCATCGCCTATCAGCCCGACAACATCTATTCGGTGATTTCGCGCTTCCTGCTCGACGAAGACACCTTCCGCATCCGCCGCGTGGAGGTCGAAGGGCGCGCGAACTTCGATCGCTGGCAGGTCAGCGCCCTTTACGGCAATTACGACCGGCAGCCCGAGATCGGCTTCCTCGAGCGCCGTCAGGGCGTCACCGGTCAGGTCACATTCAAGTTCACGCAGAACTGGAGCATCCTGGGTTCGGCCCGCTACGATCTCCAGGCGCACCAGTTCAACCAGACCCGCGTCGGGCTCGGCTATATTGACGACTGTTTTGCTATTTCGCTCAATTACTTGACGGATTATTCCTATGCTGGCACGCAGACCACCGACAACAAGGTGCTGCTGGTGGTAAACTTGCGCACGATCGGCGGGACCAGCTTCAGTCAGAGCACGAGTACAAGCTCGACTGGCGGCCTGTTCTAGGACGACGGACGAAGCGCGGGGCGGCAGGAAGAGGATGACGATGCCTTTCGCGACACCAATCGGGGCACAACGGATACGGCACATCTCCGCAGCGTGTCTGGTCGCGGCGCTGATGCTGCTCGGCGTTACGCCGGCAGCTCATGCGCAGATCGTGGCTTTCGTCGGCGGCGAGCCGATCACCGCGGTCGATATCGCGCAGCGCACGCGTCTGATTCAGCTCTCGACGCAGAAAACGCCGTCACGCCAGGAAGTGCTCGATGAGCTGATCGACGACCGGCTCAAGGTGCAGCTCTCCAAGCGATACATCGCCGAGGTTCCCAAGCGCGAAATCGAACTCGGCCTTCACGAACATCGCGCGGCGCGCCGGCATGAGTCCCGCACAGTTCGCCGAGATGATGAAGAAGAGCGGCATCAGCGTCGACGCACTGAAAGGCCGTCTGCATGCGGACTTCGTCTGGTCGCAGATCGTTCGCGGAAAATATCAGTCGAGCCTCCAGGTCGGCGAGAAGGAGGTCGAGGTCAAGATGCAGGCCAGCAACAAGCAGGAGTCTGCGAATTACGAATACAGCCTGCGGCCGATTCTCTTCATCGCGCCGCGCGGCGCGGCCCCGGCTGCCATCGAGGCCCGCAAGCGAGACGCGGAGGCGTTGCGCGCGCGGTTCACGAGTTGCGAAGAAGGCGTGCGGATCGCCATGTCCCTGCCCGACGTCGCGGTGCGTGCCGCCATCACGCGTCAATCGGGCGACCTTGCCCAGCAGCAACGCGACGTCCTCAACAACACACCGCTCGGCCGCCTGACGCCTCCGGACATCACCATGCAGGGCGTTGAACTGTTCGCGGTCTGCAACAAGACGCCCGCGACCGGCGACTCGCTGGTCAAGCGCGAGGCGCGCGACGCGATCTATCAGGAGCGTTATCAGGCGCTGTCGAAGAAATTCCTCAAGGAACTGCGCGCCCAGGCGCTGATCGAGTATCGCTGATCCATGACGAAACCGCTGGCGCTGACACTCGGCGAGCCGGCGGGGATTGGTCCGGACATTTCATTCGCGGCCTGGCAGAGGCGCAGCGAGCTTGCGCTGCCGCCTTTCTATCTGCTCGGCGATCAGGACTTCCTCGCGCGGCGCGCGCGCCTGCTCGGGCTCAATATTCCTTTCGCGGCCGTGGAGCCTGCCGGCGCCGTGCGCGCCTTCGGCAAGGCACTGCCGGTCGTCGCCTTGAGCGAAACCGTCACCGCGGAGCCGGGGCATCCCGACGCATCGAGCGCGCCTGCGGCGATCGCAGCGATCCGCCGCGCGGTGGCGGACGTTTTCGCGGGACGCGCGCATGCGGTCGTCACCAACCCGGTCGCCAAGGCGGTGCTCTATCGCACCGGCTTTGCCGAGCCCGGACACACTGAATTTCTCGCCAAACTCGCGCAGGAGCACACCGGACGCGCGGCGCATCCGGTGATGATGCTGTGGTCGCCCGAGCTTGCCGTCGTGCCGGTGACGATCCACCTGCCGGTGCGCGACGTGCCGGGCAAGCTGACCACCGCGTTGATCGTCGACACCGCGCGCATCGTGGCGCGCGACCTGCGCGAACGCTTCGGCGTCGCGCGGCCGCGGCTGGTGCTGGCGGGCCTCAACCCGCATGCGGGCGAGGACGGCGCACTCGGCGATGAGGATCGATCGATCGTGGCGCCCGCGGTGGAGACGCTGCGCGCGGAAGGGATCGACGCGCGCGGGCCGCTGCCTGCCGACACGATGTTTCATGATGCGGCGCGGCGCAGCTACGACGCGGCGCTCGCGATGTATCACGATCAGGCGCTCATCCCGATCAAGACGCTGGCGTTCGATCACGCCGTCAACGTCACGCTCGGGCTCCCCTTCGTGCGCACCTCCCCCGACCACGGCACCGCGTTCGACATCGCCGGTTCCGGCCGCGCGAGCCCCGCGAGCCTGATCGCCGCGCTCAGGCTTGCGGCGCGGCTCGTCACGGCCGACGCGATGGCGCCGGCGAAATGAATGCGGTCGATGCCCTCCCGCCGCTGCGCGAAGCGATCCGCCGCCACGGACTGACCGCCCGGAAATCGCTCGGCCAGAATTTCCTGCTCGATCTCAATCTCACGGGGCGCATCGCGCGCGCCGCGGGCCCGCTCCAAGGCGTCACCGTGCTGGAGGTCGGCCCCGGACCGGGTGGGCTGACGCGCGCGCTGCTCGCCGAAGGCGCCGCACGCGTCATCGCGGTCGAGCGCGACGAGCGCGCGATCGCGGCGCTCGCCGAGATCGCCGAACATTACCCGGACCGGCTCCACATCGTGTCCGGCGACGCGATGACATTCGACATCGCGCCGTATCTCGGCGCGGGACCGGCGCGTGTCGTCGCGAACCTGCCGTACAACATTGCGACCGCCCTGCTCGTCGGCTGGCTTACCGCCGAGCCCTGGCCGCCGTGGTTCGATCGGCTCACGCTGATGTTCCAGCGCGAGGTCGCCGAGCGCATCGTCGCAAAGCCCGGCTCGAAGACCTACGGCCGGCTCTCCGTGCTGGCCGGATGGCGCACCGAAGCGAAGATCCTGTTCGACATCGCGCCGTCCGCATTCGTGCCGCCGCCGAAGGTCACGTCCTCGGTGGTTCAGTTCGTACCCCGCCCTGCCCCGCTCGCCTGCGACCGTCGCGTGCTGGAGCGCGTCACCGAGGCGGCGTTCGGCCAGCGCCGCAAGATGTTGCGGCAGAGCCTGCGATCGCTCGGCGTCGATCCCATTCCGTTGCTCGAACAGGCCGGGATCGACCCGACCGCGCGGGCAGAGGATATTGCGGTCGAAGGCTTTGTCGCACTCGCCCGAGGGCTCGTATGACCCGCATGATCCGCCAATCGATGACCGCGTATGCGACGCCGCTGTGCGAGACCGTCGTGGAGGCACCCGAGCCGCGCGGCACCGAGGTGCTCGTTCGCATCGGCAGTTGCGGCGTCTGCCACTCCGACCTGCATCTTTACGACGGCTATTTCAGCCTCGGCGGCGACAAGAAGCTCGACGTGACGGCAGGACGCGCCCTTCCCTTCACGCTCGGCCACGAGATCGCCGGCGTGGTCGAAAAGGCCGGCCCCGATGCGGATGTGAAAATCGGCACATCGGCCGCCGTGTTTCCCTGGATCGGCTGCGGCGAGTGTGCGGCGTGCAAGGCCGAGGAGGAAAACCTGTGCGCGGCGCCGCGCCATCTCGGCATCCAGGTCGACGGCGGGTTCGCCACGCACGTGCTGGTGCCGCACCCGCGCTATCTGATCGACCACGGTTCGCTGCCGGCGACGCTCGCGGGCGCCTACATGTGCTCGGGCCTCACGGCGTTCTCGGCGCTGAAGAGAGTGACGGAGCAAGCCAAGCGCGGGCCAGTGCTGCTCGTCGGGCTTGGCGGCGTCGGCATGATGGGGCTCGCGTTCGCGCTCGCGCTGTTTCCCAACAAGCCGATCGTCGCCGATATCGACGCCGCAAAGCGCGAGGCCGCGCTGAAGGCGGGCGCCGCGGCGGCTTACGATCCGGCCGACCCGAACGCCCGCAAGGCGCTCTTCAAGGCAACCGGCGGCGTCCATGGCGCGGTCGATTTCGCCGGCACCGACGGTTCGCTTGCGTTCGCATCGGGTTTGCTTGCCAAGGGCGGGAAGGTCGTGATCACGGGGCTGATCGGCGGCACTTACACCACGCCGATCGCGATGTTTCCGCTGCGGGTGTTCGGCATCGAGGGCACCATGACCGGCACGCTCGCCGAAGCGCACGAGATGATGGCGCTGGCGCGCGCCGGTAAGGTGCCGGCCGTGCCGATCTTCGAGCGCCCGCTGTCCGCCGCGCAGGCATCGCTCGACGACCTGCGCGCCGGAAAGGTCGTCGGCCGCGTCGTGCTGAAGCCTTAGGGTTTGCTCAGACCGCTATCTGGCGGAGTTCGGCCAGCAGCGTGGCGACGAACGCGCTCATGTCGGCGCGCTGCGCGCTCCTGCGGCGGCCCGCCGCGAGAATCTCACGCAAGCCCGCGAAGGTCCGGTCGAGATCGTCATTGATGAGCACGTGATCGTACTCGCTCCAGTGCGCGATCTCCTCGATCGCATTGCGCAGCCGCCGCGTGATGATGTCGGCACTGTCCTCGGCACGGCGCTCCAGCCGTGTCTTCAATTCCGCGGCCGAGGGCGGCAGCACGAACACGCTGACGATGTCCTGCCGCATCGTCTCATAGAGCTGGCGCGTGCCCTGCCAGTCGATGTCGAACAGCATGTCCTTGCCGGCCGCGAGCTCGGCTTCGACCGGCCCGCGCGGCGTGCCGTAGCAGTTGCCGTGCACCTCGGCCCATTCGAGCAGGCCGCCGGCGTCGCGCAACGCCACGAATTCCGCCATGCCGATGAAATGATAGTGGATGCCGTCGATCTCGCTCGGACGGCGCGCGCGCGTCGTCACCGAGATCGACAGGCTGATGTTCTTCTCCTGCGCCAGCAGGTTGCGCGTGAGCGTGGTCTTGCCCGCGCCCGAAGGCGAGGAAACCACCAGCATGATGCCCCGGCGGGCCGCGGCGGCGCTCATTCGAGATTCTGGACCTGTTCGCGGAACTGCTCGACCACCGTCTTCAATTCCAGGCCGATGTTGGTGAGCTCGACGTCGTTCGATTTCGCGCACAGCGTATTGGATTCGCGGTTGAGCTCCTGCGAGAGGAAATCGAGCTTGCGGCCGACCGGGCCGCCTGCGTCGATCATGCGGCGCGCCTGCGCAACGTGCGCGACCAGGCGGTCGAGCTCCTCGCGGATGTCCACCTTGGAGGCGATCAGGACCGCTTCCTGATGCAGCCGATCGGCGTCGAAGCGCGCCGACGTCTCGAGCAGCACCGCCACCTGTTCGGCGAGCCGCGCCTTGATCGCTTCGGGCTTGCGGCCGGGGACGGCTTCGGCGCGGGCGGTCAGCGCCGCGATCTCGTCGAGGCGCGTGCGCAGCACGCCCGCGAGCGCATTACCTTCACGCTTTCGCATGTCGGCAAGGCTTGCGAGCGCGGTTGCAAATCCCGCGACGACGGCGGCTTCCGCGGCGCGGCGCTCCTCTTCGCTCTCGGCCTGATCGATCACCTCGATCACGCCTTTCAGCCCGAGAATGCCCTCGACGCTCGGCGGCGCGGCCTGAATGCGCGCGCCGATGTCGCGCATGGTCGCGAGCACAGCGGCAAGCACCGGCTCGTTCACCCGCACCACCGGCGCGATACCGGAGCGCTGGACGGTAAGGTTCGCGTGCACGGTCCCGCGCGACAGCACTTCCGCGATGCGGGCGCGCGACGGCACCTCGACCGAGTCCCAGCCGGGCGGCAGGCGCAGCCGCAGTTCCAGCCCCTTGGCGTTGACCGACTTGAGCTCCCACGCCCAGGCATAATTGCCGGCGACGCCATCGGCCCGCGCGAAGCCGGTCATGCTCGACAGCGCCATTTCGGGAATCCTGTGAGAATAGCGAAACCGGCGGGACCTTAGCGACGGGGTTTCACCCTCACAAGGCCGCGAAAACCCCGGCTACTGCGTTTTGGTCTTGGTTTTTTGCTTGGAGTTTTTCGTGGCCGCCGAGGCTGGCTGGGACTGCGTCACCGGATCGATGACGGGCGCCGCAGGCTCAGCAAACGGAAGGGCGCGGTCGGGCGTCGCTTGCGTCGTCGTCTGGCGGATCTGCTGCTCGAACTGGCGCAGCTTCGTGACGTTCTGCTGATGCTGCTGCAGGTTTTCCGCGAAGGTGTGCCCGCCGGTCCCGTCCGCGACGAAGAACAGTTCCTTGGTGCGCGCCGGATTGGCCACCGCTTCGAGCGAGGCGCGGCCCGGGTTCGCGATCGGTCCCGGCGGCAGGCCGGTGATCACATAGGTGTTGTAGGGCGTCGGCTGGTCGATCTCGGAGCGCATGATCGGCCGGCCGAGCGTGCCCTTCCCGCCGACGAGCCCGTAGATGATCGTCGGGTCCGACTGCAGCTTCATGTTCTGGCGGATGCGGTTGGCGAACACGGCCGCGACGCGGGAGCGTTCGTCGGCCCGTCCGGTTTCCTTCTCGACGATCGAAGCGAGCGTGACCAGCGCCTCCGGCGTCTTCACCGGCGTGTCCTGGCTGCGCCGGTCCCAGATTTCCTGGAGCACGCGGCGGTGCGACTGCTGCATGCGTTGCAGCGCCTGCTCGCGGGTCATGCCGCGCGGGAAATTGTAAGTCTCCGGCAGCAGCGTGCCTTCCTTCGGGATCTCGCGGATGTTGCCGGCGAGGAAATCCACTTCGGCAAGCCGCGCGATGATCTGTTCGGAGGTCAGGCCCTCCGGGATCGTCACCGCATGCTGGACGACCTTGCCTTCGATGATGGTCTCGATCGTTTCGCGCAGGCTGACCTGCTTGGTGAACTTGTATTCGCCGAATTTCAGATCGTCCTTCGCCTTGAGCACGATCACCGCCGGAATGAAGATCCACGGCTGCTCGATAACGTTTTCGCGCGCCAGCAGCTCGGCGATCTCGTTCAGGCGCAGGCCCTTCGGGATGTTGACGACCTTCTCGCGGTCCAGCGGGCCCACGGTTTCCAGCTTGTGCTTGCCGTACGAGTAGGCAAGCCCGCCCGCGATCGCGACCACCAGGATGACGGTGAAGATCGCATTGCCCGCGATGATCAGCGGATGGCGCGCCCTTCGCGACGGCCGCATGGGCTCGGGCATGTATTCAGGCTCCAGAGCCGCGCGCGGGCTACGCGGTGCGACGCGTTTGACTTCGCCTTGATATGGCTCCGGCGAGGCGCCTGCGTCCGTCATGTCCCCTCGCGCCCAACTTTACGCAGGTTAAGGGAAAATATGGCGAAAGGGTGGACCCCCGGCATGGTGCGGGCCTAGGCCGCAACGCGGCGGAAGACGAGCGAGGCGTTGGTGCCGCCGAAGCCGAACGAATTGGACAATACGACATCAATGTCCCGCTTGCGCGGCTTGTGCGGCACGAGGTCGATCGGCGTCTCGACCGAGGGATTGTCGAGATTGATGGTCGGCCGGCGCGACCTTGTCGCGAATCGCAAGGAGCGAGAAAATCGCCTCGACCGCGCCCGCCGCGCCGAGCAGGTGCCCGATGCACGACTTGGTGGAGGACATCGAGATCTTGCCCGCGGCATTGCCGAGCACGCGCTCGACCGCGCCAAGCTCGATCCCGTCCGCCATGGTCGAGGTGCCATGCGCGTTGATGTAGTCGA
Organism: uncultured Alphaproteobacteria bacterium; assembly: GCA_963828625.1. Lineage (GTDB taxonomy): Bacteria > Pseudomonadota > Alphaproteobacteria > Rhizobiales > Xanthobacteraceae > PALSA-894. The sequence goes on from CAWHEX010000003.1 coordinate 636,387, forward strand.
TCTCGGACGGCGCGATCCCGGCGCGCTTGAGCGCGGCGCTCATGCAGCGGAACGCGCCATCGCCGTCCTCTGAAGGCGCGGTGATGTGGTAGGCGTCGCCGGACATCCCGTAACCCACCAGTTCGCCGTAGATCTTCGCGCCGCGCGCCTTGGCGTGCTCGTATTCCTCCAGCACCACGACGCCCGCCCCCTCGCCCATCACGAAGCCGTCGCGTTTCTTGTCGTAAGGACGCGAGGCACGCGGCGGATCGTCGTTGAAGGCGGTCGAGAGCGCGCGGCAGGCGGCAAATCCCGCCATCGAGAGCCGATTGATCGGTGACTCGGTACCGCCCGCCACCATCACGTCGGCGTCGCCGAGCGCGATCATGCGCGCCGAATCCCCGATCGCGTGCGCGCCGGTCGAACAGGCGGTCGCGACCGCGTGGTTCGGGCCCTTCAGGCCGAACTCGATCGACACGTAGCCGGACGCGAGATTGATGATCCGTCCCGGAATGAAGAACGGCGAAACGCGGCGCGGCCCTTTTTCCAGCATGGTGATCGCCGTATCGGCGATCCCCTCGATGCCGCCGATGCCGGAGCCGATCATCACGCCCGTCGAAATCTGGTCCTCGCGGCTCGTCGGCTTCCAGCCGGAGTCCTCGATCGCCTGACGCGCGGCGCACATCGCAAAAATGATGAAGTCGTCGACCCGGCGCTGCTCCTTCGGCTCCATCCACTGATCGGGATTGAACGTCCCGTCCGAGCCGTCGCCGCGCGGGACCGGGCAGGCAATCTTGGCCGCCAGGTCCTCGACGTTGAATTTTTCGATTTTTTTCGCGCCGCTCTGTCCGGCGAGCAGGCGCTGCCACGTGGTTTCGACCCCGCAGCCGAGCGGCGTCACCATGCCGAGCCCCGTGACGACGACGCGTCTCATGTCACGTTCTCGCCAATGGTCCGGATGGCGCGATCGGGAATCACCGAGCGTTCCCGGAACCGCGCTGCCAGCGGATTCGAGGAATCAGCTCTTCTTCGCGTTCTTTTCGAGAAACTTCACCGCATCGCCAACGGTGAGGATCGTTTCTGCCGCGTCGTCCGGAATCTCGCACCCGAATTCCTCTTCGAATGCCATGACGAGTTCGACGGTATCGAGACTGTCGGCGCCGAGGTCATCGATGAAGCTCGCCGTTTCGGTCACCTTGTCGGCTTCGACGCCGAGATGCTCGACGACAATTTTTTTGACCCGCTCGGCAATCTCACTCATCGCTGTCACCCTCGCATTTTCTCAATGGTCTTGAACCGCGCGACCCGAGCCGTCGCGGCCTTGTCGTAGCTGAATGCGGCAAAACCGTTCGCTCCCGAAGGGATCGTTCGATGGCCCCCAAAATGCCCGGCTGCCCCGATCAAGTGAGGTTCGGTTACCATACTTCCCAAAGCTTGGCCAGCACGCATGACGACATACGCAATACTGATTAAGCCCGTGACCTATCACTCAAATCGTGCTCCCGCCGACGTTCACAAAGAGGCCATCGCGCGCGTGCCGGATGCGGCGTTTCCAAATGCGCGGCAAGGAGCATCTGTGTCGTCTATTTCGTGCGCGCGGCCTTGAACGCCGCGACATCGTCCGGAGTTCCGATCGCGGTTCCGGTCGCGCCGTCGGCGATGCGCTTCACGAGTCCGGACAGCACTTTACCCGCACCAACCTCATAAAATGAATCAACGCCGGCGCCGGCCATGAAGGCGATGCATTCGCGCCAGCGCACCGTGCCGGTGACCTGCGCGATCAGCGACTTCACGATCTCGGCCGGATCGCTGATCGGGCGCGCCAGCACGTTCGCGACCAGCGGAACGGCGGTCGGCTTCACCGCCACCTTCGACAGCGCTTGCGCCATCGCGTCTGCGGCGGGCTGCATCAGTGCGCAATGGAATGGTGCGGATACCGGCAGCAGCATCGCGCGGCGCGCGCCCTTCCCCTTGGCGATCTCGACCGCGCGCTCGACCGCCGACTTGTCGCCCGAGACGACGACCTGCCCGCCGCCATTGTCGTTCGCCGCCTGGCAGACCTGACCTTGCGCCGCTTCGCCGGCAATCGACGCCGCCGCATCGAACTCAAGCCCGAGCAGCGCCGCCATCGCGCCCACGCCGACCGGGACCGCCGCCTGCATCGCGCGGCCGCGAATACGCAACAGACGCGCCGTGTCCGGCACCGTCAGTGCGCCGGCAGCGGCGAGCGCGGAGTATTCGCCGAGCGAGTGGCCGGCGACGAATGCTGCATCACGCTTGAGGTCGACGCCGGCTTCGGTTTCCAGCACGCGCATGGTGGCGAGCGAGACCGCCATCAGCGCCGGCTGCGCGTTTTCGGTGAGAGTCAGCCGGTCGGCCGGCCCTTCCCACATGATGGCGCTGAGCTTCTCGCCGAGCGCCTCGTCGACCTCGTCAAACACCGTCCGCGCCGCCGGGAACGCGTCCGCAAGGGCCTTCCCCATGCCGACAGCCTGGCTGCCCTGACCGGGAAAAATGAAGGCAATCGACATCGTTAGCTCCGGCAAATGGTGCCGAACCAAGACACCAAAGGACCGCAAATCGTCAAGCCGCGGTCGGAGTTCCCGCGGGAACCTTTGGACAACCTTTAGCTGCCACACTGCCCGCCACAATGTGTCGTACGTAGTTCGGCGGGCGTAGCTTATGGATCTGGCTGTCATCACCGATGCGGATATCGCGCGCTCGCGGACCGATCCGCGTTTCAAGCAGGTCATGCTCACAAAGGCGCTCGAGCAGCTTCTCGGCTTGTTGCACCGGCTGCAGCACAGTTCCGACGCCGCGAACCCGCCCGATATCCGCAGTTTGCGCGAAGGCGCTGTCATCGCGGTGCAGCTTGCCGACATCATCCGCTCGATCGAGAACAGGTTGAAGACCGCGCCGGGCGCCTCGTAGCGCACGGTCCGCCTTGCGGCTTGTCATCGCGCCATTTCCCGCTATAACGCCCCTCTTCGCTCGATCCCGGCCGGGAGCTGAACGGACGGTTGGTGCCGCAGGGTACCGATAGGACCGCATGGTCCGGCGTCCCGTGTTCCCGCCTTCCTGAGAATTCTCTGCCTTTCCCGAAGGGCACGAGGGGCTTGGCGCCGGACGAGCGCAACGAAAGGGAAAGGCATTCCATGCCGCTATACGAACACGTCTATCTGGCGCGCCAGGACCTGACCACGCAGCAGGTCGAGGAGATGACCGCCACCTTCAAGGGCGTCATCGAGGGCCTCGGCGGAAAGATCGTCGGCGATCCCGAGTACTGGGGCGTCAAGACGCTCTCGTTCCGCATCAACAAGAACCGCAAGGCGCACTTCACCATGCTGCGCCTCGACACGCCGCCGGCGGCGGTGAGCGAAGTCGAGCGGCAGGAGCGGCTGAGCGAAGACGTTCTGCGCTACATCACGGTTCGCGTCGACGAGCACGAGGAAGGCCCGTCGGCAATGATGCGCAAGGTCGATCGCGATCGCGACCGCGATGAGCGCCGCGGCGACCGCTTCGATCGTGGCGACCGGTTCGATCGTGGCGACCGCGGCCCGCGGCGCGATGATCGCCGTCCGCGCGACGATGCCGAAGAGCCGCGCAGCAGCAGCGGCAGAGGAATAAGCACCATGCAGTTCGCCTCATCCCAGGGCCGCCGCCCCTTCTTCCGCCGCCGCAAGACCTGCCCGTTCTCCGGCAGCAATGCGCCGAAGATCGACTACAAGGACGTGAAGCTGTTGCAGCGCTACGTCTCCGAACGCGGCAAGATCGTGCCGAGCCGCATCACCGCGGTCTCGACCAAGAAGCAGCGCGAGCTTGCGCGCGCCATCAAGCGGGCGCGCTTTCTCGGTCTGCTGAACTACGTGATCCGCTAGGGATCAACTCACAAGAGACCGCCGGGATGGCCCGGCGGTCGATGGTTGGGGCGGCATCAAGCCGTCTCTAACCGCTCGAAGAGCGGGACAGCTGGCGATGATGCAGATCGTTCTCATCGGCTTGAGCGCAGGCGCAGCATCGGCGTTGCTGTTCGCCTCGATTGCGTCCGGCTCGCCGCTCTCGTTCCTGCTCGCCAATTTCGCGCAGCTTCCGATCATGCTGGCGGCGATCGGATGGACGCATTTCGCGGGGCTGACGGCCGCGCTTGTCGCATCCGCCGCGCTTGCCGCCACGACGACCTGGTCGGTCGCATTCGCCTTCCTGATCGGGATCGGACTGCCGGCCTGGTGGATCGGCTATCTGGTGCTGCTGGCGCGGCCCTCGCCCGGCCCCGATCCGGCGGACGTCGAATGGTATCCGGTCGGGCGGATCGTGGTCTGGACCGCGATCGTGGCAGCCGGCGTCGTGATCGCCTCGATGGTGCGCTACGGCCTCGACGCCGCGCAGATGAACGCCGGCCTGCGGCGGGAGCTTGAACGCGTGCTGCGCTTCATTTCCGGCACGCCGTCGGGCGCCCCCGTCACCTTCCCGAACATCCGGGACCCCGAGCGGATGCTCGACGTGCTCGTGCTCGTCGTTCCGCCGATGAAGGCAACCGCGCTGACGATCACCACGCTGCTCAACGTGTGGCTCGCCGCGCTGATCGTGCGGATCTCCGGGCGGCTCAAGCGGCCGTGGCCGCAGCTTTCGCAGATGACGTTCCCGCCATTCGCCCCGACCGTGCTGGCGATCGCGGTCGCCGGCACGTTCCTGCCGGACCTGGTCGGGCTCGTCGAGCGGCGTCGTCTCGGCGAGCCTGATGCTCGTCTACGCGCTGCTAGGACTTGCCGTCGCGCACGCCGTCACGCTCGGAATAACCGCGCGCAGCTTCATGCTCACCGGCCTCTATTTCACGGTCGTCGTGTTCTGGTGGCCGATCGTCATCCTGGCGCTGGTCGGCCTTCTGGAAACGATGCTGTCGCTGCGCGCACGCGCCGCCGCCCGGCGCGGTCCGCCGGCGGCTCCCGGTTCAACCCATCACACCTAGACACACAACCAGACACACAAAGGAGACTAACAATGGAAGTGATCCTGCTCGAACGCGTCGCCAAGCTAGGACAAATGGGCGAAGTGGTGCGCGTAAAGGACGGTTTCGCACGCAATTTCCTGCTCCCGCAGGGCAAGGCGTTGCGCGCCACCAAGGACAACCGCACCAAGTTCGAGGGCATGAAGGTGCAGCTCGAGACGCGCAACCTCGAGCTCAAGGGCGACGCCGACAAGATCGCCGCCAAGCTCGACGGGCAGAGCTACGTGGTGCAGCGGCAGGCGTCCGAAACCGGACAGCTGTTCGGCTCGGTCTCGGCGCGCGACATCGCGGACATCCTGTCGAATGCCGGCTTCACCGTGACGCGCAACCAGATCGCGCTGCATGCGCCGATCAAGATGGTCGGCCTGCACAAGGTCCCGGTCGCGCTGCACCCGGAAGTCGAGGTTACGGTCACGGTGAACGTTGCGCGTAATGCCGACGAGGCCGAGCGTCAGGCGCGCGGCGAGGATGTGACGCGGCGCCGCGAGGAAGGTGACGACGAGGCCGCAATTGCCGCCGAGGCGGCAGCCGCGTTCTTCGAGAAGCCCGAAACCGCAGACACGGAAAGTCAGGGCAGCGGCGAAGAAGAGAAGACCGACTGAGTGAGGTCGGCCGGAGGGCCTACGGGCAGCTCCGGCATCGGGATGTCGAGCACGACCAGCGGCGGCCGGGACGGCCTGCTCGTCTCGGCGGCGGCCGGCGGCGTCGCAAGCGACGCGGTCGCGGCGGCGGGCTTTGCCTCTTCGGCGACCGGCGGGTGGGCTGCCGGTGCGGCGGCCGGACGCGAGGCCTGCGTCTCGGCATCGGATTTGGCCTGAGCATCAGACCTGGCTTGAGCCTCAGCCTTGGCCTGCGCATCGGCCTTGGCCTGACGCTGCTTGCCGCGCAGCTGGCGCTGGCTGTTCGCCTCCGACCCGGGCTCGCCCGGAGGCGTGGCGGTCAGCTGCTTGCCCTTGGATTTGGTGCCGGCCGCCTCGTCGGTGGCAGCGGTCTTCTTCTTTTCGGCAGGCGCCGCCCCCGCCGCGACCAGATAGGCCGCCATCGCGGCGCTCATCTCGGCCCCGGTCGTATAATGCTGGCGCAGGAAACCGGCCACCTGGCCGCTTTTCGCAAGCCCGCGCGGGCTCTTGTGACAAGCCGAGCAGTTGGATGCGAAGGTTTTGGCCGCGTCGCGCGGGTCGCCCAGCACGGTCTGGGCGTGCACGACCGCAACACCGGCCCCGGCCGCCAGCAAGGCGCCGATCAGCGTGATCCGTCCGAACCCGGACACTTTCAACCTCCTGAAACAACAGGCCCCGCCCGGCCTGAAGTCGCCCCAGCGACCTTTAGCGCATTCCCCGGCGCAGGGAAGCCCCGGCGACGACGCACCGGCCACCCTATGGCATTGCCGATAATGTTGAACTTTGTTCTAATGGTGTTGGTAATGTCGTGCTGACGCCCCTCGGAGGCGTTGGCGTTCCGCCCTTCCCGCGCTCGCGGCCCTTGCTATCAGTCCGCCGCGGCCGCGAGGTCGGGCGGACAAGTTGTTTGGGCGTCCGATGGATCGCGTACTGCAAATCTTGCTGCGGACGTTTATCTGGCAAGGGACGCTGCGTCTGACGACGCCGCGCGGGAATACCTTCGAATTCGGCGATGGGACCGGCACGCCGGTTGCGGTGCGGTTCACGACGCCGGCCGCGCTGCGCGGTGTGATTCTCGATCCCGAGCTTGCGATCGGCGAAGCCTACATGAACGGCACCCTGATCGTTGAGCAGGGCACGATCGCGGACTTCCTCCATCTCGCGATGTCGCAGGACCACAGCGGCAAGCCGCCGCGCTGGGCGCGCACGCAATGGTTGCTGCGCTATGTCTGGCGGCGGCTCGCGCAATTCAATCCGCGCACCCGTTCGCGCAAGAACGTCGCGCATCACTACGACCTCGATAAACGGCTCTACGCCCTCTTCCTCGACGCGGACCGCCAGTACAGCTGCGCCTACTTCGAATATCCGGAGCAATCGCTCGACGACGCTCAGCTCGCCAAGAAGCGCCACCTCGCCTCGAAGCTCCTGGTCAATCCCGATGCGCGCGTGCTCGACATCGGGTCGGGCTGGGGCGGCCTTGCGCTTTATCTCGGCGAGGTCTGCGGCGCGAAGGTCTCGGGGATCACGCTTTCGGAGGAACAGTTCGCGCTCGCGCGCTCGCGCGCCGAGGAGAAAGGTCTCACCGACCGGATCGATTTCCGCCTGCAGGATTACCGCGACCTCGCGGAGCGCTTCGACCGCATCGTGTCGGTCGGCATGTTCGAGCATGTCGGCGTCGGACACTACGATACGTATTTCCGCCAATGCGCCGAGTTGCTCACCGACGACGGCGTGATGCTGCTCCATTCGATCGGCCGTTCGGAAGGTCCCGGCATCACCAACCCGTGGATCGCGAAATATATTTTCCCCGGCGGCTACATCCCGGCTCTCTCGGAAGTTCTGCCCGCCGTGGAGCGCGCAGGCTTCCTCGTCACCGACATCGAGATCTTGCGGCTGCACTATGCGGAAACACTCAAGCACTGGCGTGAGCGCTTCCTCGCGCATCGCGAGGACCTGGAAAAAATCTACGACGCGTCCTTCGTGCGCATGTGGGAATTCTATCTGGCGGCGTCGGAGATGACGTTCCGCGAACAGGGCATGATGGTCTTCCAGTTGCAGCTGGCGAAGCGGCAAGGTGTGGTTCCCATCACGCGCGACTACATCACGCGCGAGGAAGCGCGCTTGCGCACGGTCGAGAGCGGCAGCCGCCCGCCGCTGCGGCTTGCCGGCGAGTAGAAATTTTTCCGTCGCGCCGGACACAAGTCCGTCAAGAGCAATTCGGCGGATTCAGTTGCAAAACGTTTTCGCGGTGGGAATCGTGGACAACGGTTACGGAGCGAATCTTTGTTCGCCACCGCAGTCGCACGGTGCTAAGACGCACATCCGGTTTTGCACACGAGTGCGTTCATCAACATGGCTGGCGAACAAACGGCGCGTAAGCCCGCGCCCGACACACCTGTCTTCCGCGCTGCTCCGCACAATGTCGAAGCGGAGCAAGCGCTGCTGGGTGCGATTCTCGTCAACAACGAGGCGTTCTACCGGGTTTCGGATTTCCTCGAGCCGCAACATTTCTTCGAGCCGATCCATCAGAAGATCTACGAGCTTTCGTCGAGCCTGATCCGCGCCGGCAAGGTCGCGAGTCCGATTACGCTCAAGACGTTCCTTCCGCCCGATCTCGATGTCGCAGGGCTGACCGCGAGCCAGTATCTCGCGCGTCTCGCTGCGGAAGCGACTACCGTCATCAACGCGGAAGACTACGGCCGCACGATCTACGACCTCGCCGTCCGCCGGAACCTGATCATCATCGGCGAGGACATGGTCAACGTCGCCTACGACGCGCCGGTTGATCTCGCGCCCAGCGACCAGATCGAGGATGCGGAGCGGCGGCTTTACGAACTTGCCGAGACCGGCCGCTACGACGGCGGCTTCCAGGGCTTCGCCGCTGCACTCACCACCGCGGTCGACATGGCGGCGCGCGCCTACCAGCGCGACGGCAAGCTGTCGGGTCTTGCGACCGGTCTCGCGGACATGGACCGGATGATGGGCGGTTTGCAGCAATCCGATCTGGTGATCCTCGCGGGACGGCCGGGCATGGGCAAGACCGCGCTCGCCACCAACGTCGCCTACAACATCGCCAAGGCGTGGCGCGGCGAGGTGCGGCCGGACGGGCGCACCGAAAGCGTCAACGGCGGCATCGTCGGCTTCTTCTCGCTCGAAATGTCGGCGCCGCAGCTCGCCAACCGCATCATCTCCGAGCAGACCGATATTCCCTCGCACCGCATCCTGCGCGGCGAGATCGATCCGGCCGATTTCGACCGCATCGCGCAGATGGCGCGCGAGATGGAGACGATCCCGCTCTACATCGACGAGACCGGCGGCCTCTCGATCGCGCAGCTTGCGGCGCGCGCCCGTCGCCTGAAGCGGCAGCGCGGGCTCGATCTGCTGGTGGTCGACTACATCCAGTTGCTTCAGGGATCGAGCCACCGCGCACAGCAGGGCCGCGTGCAGGAGGTGACCGAGATTACCACCGGCCTGAAAACGCTGGCGAAGGAACTCAGCATTCCGATTCTGGCGCTTTCGCAACTCTCGCGTCAGGTCGAAAGCCGTGACGACAAGCGCCCGCAGCTTTCGGACTTGCGCGAATCCGGTTCGATCGAACAGGACGCCGACGTGGTGCTGTTCGTGTTCCGCGAGGAGTATTACCTCAAGAACAAAGAACCCCGGATGGGCACCGAAGAATACTTCAAGTGGCAGACCGAGATGGCGCTGGTGCATGGCAAGGCGGAAGTCATCATCGGGAAGCAGCGCCATGGACCAACGGGCACCATCCAGCTGCACTTCGAGTCGAACGTCACCCGGTTTGCCGATCTCGCGGATGCCGACAAGCTGCCGCAACGGCTGGGGGACTGATCCGCGCGGCTTGTGCCCCTGACACGCCCGCCCGATGATGCCGGAATGACGGAGACCAGCGGTCCGCCCGACACGGAAGCGGGCGGCATCCTCACGATCGACCTCGCCGCCATCGTGGCGAACTGGCGCGCGCTTGGCGTGCGCGCAGCGCCGGCGAAGTGCGCGGCCGTGATCAAGGCCGACGGCTACGGCTGCGGCATCGAACAGGTGGCACGCGCGCTGGCCGCGGCGGGATGCGATACATTCTTCGTCGCAAACCTGGGCGAGGCGCGGCGCGCGCGGTCCGCGGCGCCGAATGCGGCGATCTATGTTTTCAACGGGATCTTCCCCGGCACCGCACAGGCTTATGCAGACGCAAACCTGCGGCCCGTGATCGGCAGCCCCGCCGAGCTCGATGAGTGGAACGCGTTTCGTGCGACGTCAGGATGGCGCGGCGGCGCCGCACTGCATTTCGACACCGGCATGAACCGGCTCGGATTTTCCCATGAGGAAGCCGCACAGCTTGCGTCCGGCTTGCGCAAGGATCACGGCATCGCACTGGTGATGAGCCATTTCGCTTGCTCGGAGGAGGAGCATCCGCTCAACGCGATCCAGATCGAGCGCTTCCGCGCGGTGCGCGCGCTGTTTCCCGGCATCGCGGGATCGCTCGCGAATTCCTCCGGCATCTTCCTCGGAAGCGGGGCGCATCACGATCTCGTCCGCCCCGGCGTCGCGATCTATGGCGCGAACCCGACGCCCGGCAAACCCAACCCGATGCGCACCGTGGTTTCGCTCGATGCGCGCGTCGTGCAACTTCGCGAGGTCGAAGCGGGCGCGACCGTCGGCTACAGCGCAACCTGGACCGCGAAGCGCCCCACCCGCCTCGCGATCGTATCGGTAGGTTATGCGGATGGCTTTCTTCGCGCCGCGAGCGCAAGCGACAGGAAGCCCGGCGCGGAGGCCATCGTCGCGGGACAGCGCTGCCCGATCGCGGGCCGCGTTTCGATGGACCTGATGGCGATCGACGTGACCGACGTTGCGCAATCCCGGATCGGCCGTGGCGATCTCGTCAGCCTGCTCGGTCCGGAAATCGGGGTTGACGATCTGGCCGCGCGCGCGGGCACCATCGGCTACGAGGTGCTGACCAGCCTCGGGCGGCGATACCGGCGCATTTACCGGACCTGAGCGGGTTTCGCGGCTAATGTTCTTGTATTGTTCTCTTTGATTTGCTAGGCTCTGCCTTGGATTCGGGGCCGCAGAGCGACGCGGCGGGTATTGCCGCATGGCCAAACAGACCAACTCCTTCACCTGCCAGAACTGCGGGGCGGTCTACACCCGCTGGGCCGGCAAGTGCGAAGCCTGCGGCGAGTGGAACACGATCACGGACGAAGGCGCGGCGGCCGACCGCGCCGTTCCCGGCCGCTCGGCGCGCAAGGGGCGCGTGTTCGCGCTTCAGCCGCTCGCGGGCGAATCGCGCGAGGCCCCTCGCCTGCCCTCCGGCGTGCCGGAGTTCGACCGGGTGACCGGCGGCGGGTTCGTGCGCGGCTCGGTGCTCTTGATGGCGGGCGATCCGGGCATCGGAAAATCGACGCTGCTGATCCAGACCGCGGCCGCGCTTGCCAACACCGGCCACCGCGCGGTCTACATCTCGGGCGAGGAAGCAGTCGCACAGGTGCGCCTGCGCGCCGAGCGCCTTGGGCTCGGGTCGGCGCCGGTCGAGCTTGCGTCCGAGACTTCGGTCGAGGACATCATCGCGACGATGAGCGAAGGCAAGCCGCCGCGCCTCATCGTCATCGAACTCGATCCAGACCATGTGGACCGACGCGGTCGAATCCGCGCCCGGCACCGTCACGCAGGTACGCGGCGCCGCGCAGACGCTCATCCGTTTCGCCAAGCGCGCGGGCGCGGCCGTCATTCTGGTCGGCCATGTCACGAAGGACGGCCAGATCGCGGGCCCGCGCGTCGTCGAGCACATGGTCGATGCGGTGCTCTCCTTCGAGGGCGACGGCGCGCATCAGTTCCGCATCCTGCGCGCGGTGAAGAACCGCTTCGGGCCGACCGACGAGATCGGTGTGTTCGAGATGACCGGCACGGGCTTGCGCGAAGTGCCGAACCCGTCCGAGCTTTTCCTCTCCGAGCGCGACCTCGGCAGCCCCGGCACCGTCGTGTTCGCCGGCGTTGAGGGGACGCGTCCGCTGCTGGTGGAAATCCAGGCGCTCGTCGCGCCGACCTCGCTCGGCACGCCGCGCCGCTCGGTCGTCGGCTGGGACTCAAGCCGCCTCTCGATGGTGCTCGCAGTGCTGGAAGCGCATTGCGGCGTGAAGCTCGGCGGCCACGACGTCTATCTCAACGTGGCGGGCGGCCTGCGCATCAACGAGCCGGCAGCCGACCTTGCGGCCGCGGCGGCGCTGGTGTCCTCGCTCGCGGGGGCCTCGTTACCCGCGGAGGCTGTCTATTTCGGTGAAGTGTCCCTTTCTGGTGCAGTACGCCCGGTGGCGCAGACCGCGGCGCGGCTGAAGGAAGCCGCCAAGCTCGGTTTTTCCCGCGCTTTCGCCCCTGATACGGCGCGCGACAGCGGAACCGAATCCGGTTTGACCCTCAACGCGATAGCGTCGCTGACCGATCTCGTCGCGGACATCGCGGCAAACAGCAAACGGGCCAAATCGCCTGTGCGCCTCGCCGACAAGACGGGGTGACGGGGATAGCGCGGCCCGCTATACAGCAGGCGCTTGCGCACCCGCCGATTCCAACCGGTTTCGGAACTGCGCGAAGCTGCGCAGGCTAGAGCGGTCGATGCCCATCACACTTCTCGATGTGATCTTGCTGGTTGTGATGTTGATCTCGGCGCTGCTCGCGATGGTGCGCGGCTTCATGCGCGAGGTGCTCTCGATCGCCTCATGGGTGGCCGCCGCGGGGCTCACCCTTTATTCGTATCCGCGGCTGAAGCCGACGGTGCTGCAGTATTTCTCCAACGACATCGTGGCCTCGGCCGTGACGATCGGCGGCGTATTCCTCGGCACCCTGCTGCTCGTGTCGATCGTCACCATCAAGATCTCCGACACGATCCTCGACAGCCGGGTCGGTGCGCTCGACCGCACGCTCGGCTTCCTGTTCGGCCTCGGGCGCGGCCTGGTGATCGTGGTGGTCGCCTTCCTGTTCTTCGCCTGGCTGGTTCCCGACCGCAGCCAGCCCGAATGGGTCAAAAACGCGAAATCCCGCGTGGTCCTGCAGGGCACCGGCCAGTGGCTGATGTCGATGTTGCCGGACGACCCCGAAAGCACCATCTTGAAGCGGCTGAAGCGCAACAAGCCTGACGAACAGGAGCAGGAGACCCCCGCCGGCGGCCGATCCGGTCTTGGACCGCCAACGGGCCGCTTTGCCGCTGCCGAACCGAAACTCTAACCCCTGCCGGGGCCCGAAAGGCGAGATGATGGATCAACCCAACGGCCCCCAAAACAGCACAACGAGTGTCGATCTCGAAGAGGACCGCCTGCACGAGGAATGCGGCGTGTTCGGCATCTTCGGGCATCCGGACGCGGCCGCGATCACGGCGCTCGGGCTGCACGCGCTCCAGCATCGCGGACAGGAAGCCTGCGGCATCGTTTCGTTCGATGCCGGGCGCTTCCACTCCGAGCGGCGCATGGGGCTGGTCGGCGACACCTTCTCGCGCGCCGAAGTGATCGCCAAGCTGCCGGGCAGCGCGGCAATCGGCCATAACCGCTATTCGACGACCGGCGAGACGATCCTGCGCAACGTCCAGCCGCTGTTCTGCGAGCTCGACGGCGGCGGCTTCGCGGTCGGCCACAACGGCAACCTCACCAACGGCCTCACGCTGCGCAAACAGCTCGTGCGCGACGGCGCGATCATGCAGTCGACCAGCGACTCCGAGGTGATCCTGCATCTCGTGGCGCGCTCGCAGCGCAACCGCTTCATCGACCGCTTCATCGACGGGCTGCGCCATCTCGAAGGCGCGTACTCGTTCGTCGCGCTCACCAACAAGAAGCTGATCGGCGCGCGCGATCCGCTCGGCATCCGCCCGCTGGTGATCGGCGAACTCGACGGCCACCCGATCCTCGCCTCGGAAACCTGCGCGCTCGACATCATCAACGCGCGCTATGTGCGCGACGTCGAGAACGGCGAAGTCGTCGTGTTCGACGAGCAGGGCGTGCATTCGCACAAGCCGTTCCCGTTCGCGCAGGCGCGGCCGTGCATCTTCGAATACATCTATTTCTCGCGGCCGGATTCCATCGTCGGCGGGCGCGCCGTCTATGACGTGCGCAAGACGATGGGCGGCCGAGCTTGCGCGCGAGGCGCCGGTCGAGGCCGACGTCATCGTGCCGGTGCCGGATTTCGGCGTGCCGGCCGCGATGGGCTACGCGCAGGCGTCCGGCATCCCCTACGAGCTCGGCATCATCCGCAATCACTACGTCGGCCGCACCTTCATCGAGCCGACGCAGCAGATCCGCCAGCTCGGCGTGCGGCTGAAGCATTCGGCGAACCGCGCCGTGGTGAACGGCAAGCGCATCGTGCTGATCGACGACTCGATCGTGCGCGGCACCACCTCGACCAAGATCGTGCAGATGATGCGCGATGCGGGCGCAAAGGAAGTGCACTTCCGCATCGCCTCGCCGCCGATCACCCACCCGGACTATTACGGCATCGACACGCCGGAACGCGAGAAGCTGCTCGCCGCGACGCACTCGGTCGAGGAGATGCGGCGCATCATCGGCGCGGACTCGCTCGCATTCCTGTCGGTCGAGGGCATCTATCGCGCGATGGGCCACGAGCGGCGCGATCCGGAGCGGCCGCAGTTCACCGACCATTGCTTCACCGGCGAATATCCGACGCCGCTGACCGACCATGACCACGCGCGATCACTCGCCGCGGCAACTGTCGCTGCTCGCGGAAGCCAGTTGAAGCCCCTCGCCGACCGCATCGCACTGATCACGGGCGCGTCGCGCGGCATCGGCCACGCGACCGCGATCGCGCTCGCCAAGGCCGGCGCGCATGTGGTGGCGATCGCGCGCACGGTCGGCGGGCTGGAAGAACTGGACGACGCCATCAAGGCCGCAGGCGGGTCGGCGACGCTCGTGCCGCTCGACCTGAAGGACTACGACGGCATCGACCGGCTCGGCGCGACGCTCAACGAGCGCTACGGCAAGCTCGACGTGCTGGTGGCGAATGCCGGCCTGCTCGGCGCGCTCTCGCCGATGAGCCATATCGAGCCGAAGGTGTTCGAGGACGTGATGACGGTGAACGTCACGGCGAACTACCGGCTGATCCGTTCGCTCGATCCGCTGCTGCAGAAATCCGACGCGGGCCGCGCCGTGTTCCTCACCTCGGGCGCCGCCTGGACGCCGATGGCCTATTGGGGGCCCTACTCGGTGTCGAAGGCCGCGGTCGAGCTGATGGCGCGCATCTACGCGGCCGAGACGGCATCGACACGGCTGCGCGTGAACATCTTCAATCCAGGGCCGATCCGCACCCGCATGCGCGCGAGCGCGATGCCGGGCGAAGACCCGATGACGCTCGACACGCCGGAAAACTGCGCCGAGAAAATCATCGATCTCTGCCTGCCCGGCTATACGCAGACCGGCACGCTCTACAATTATCGCGTCAAGAAATTCCTCAGCTGGGCGCCGCCGGCTTAAGCTACTTCCGCATAACTGCTTGGACCGAGAGGCCGCATGGCACTGCTGATCATCGGGCTCGACCACATCATCGGCGCTGCGACGGAGTGGCGCGATACGTTCAAGGCACAGCTTCCCGATCTGCCTATCCGCATCTGGCCCGACGCCGGCGAGCTGAAGGACATCGAATACCTCGCCTTCATGCACCCGGATTTCGACGCGCTGCCAGCCTTCCCGAATCTGAAAGCCATGTTCAGCCGCGCGGCCGGCGTGGAGGACATTGTCGGCCATCCAAAACTGCCGAAGGCCCCGCTCGGCAAGGTGGAGCCGCCCGGCGGCGATCCGATGATGACGGAATATGTCGTCATGCACGTCCTGCGCCTGCATCGCGAGATGCCGGCGTATCAGGCGGCGCAGGCCAATCGGGAATGGCGCAGGGCGCCGATCCTGCGGCCGGAGCAAAGGCGCGTCGGCTTTCTCGGCTTCGGATTGATGGCCACGGCGCCGGCACTGGTGTTGAAGTCGCTCGGCTTCAAGGTCTCGGCATGGGTTCGCTCGCCGCGGCAGGCCGCCGAGGTGCCCATCTTCCACGGTCGCCGATCAGCTCGAGCCGTTTCTCAATCAGACCGATATCGCCGTCTGCCTGTTGCCGCTGACAGCGGAAACCAAAGGCATCTTCTGTGCGCGCACGTTTGCCATGATGCCGAGAGGCGCCATGCTGGTGAACATCGGACGCGGCAGGCATGTGGTGGAAAAGGATCTGATCGCCGCGCTCGATTCCGGGCAATTGTCGTACGCTTCGCTCGATGCGCTGTGGCCCGAGCCGCTGCCGCCGGAAAGCCCGCTCTGGCTGCACCCCAAAGTGACCGTGATGCCGCACGTGGCGCGGCGGCCGACCGTCGCCCAGCTCGTGACCGAAATGGTCGCGAACATCAAAAGTCTCGAGGCCGGGGGATCGCTTCTGGAAGAAGTCGACCTCACGCTGGGATACTGAAAAAGAGGTCGCATGAAGCGCATTCTCATCACCGGCGCGGCCGGGAAAATCGGCAGCACCCTGCGCACGGGTTTGCGCAACCGCTACCCGGTGTTGCGCCTCTCCGACGTCGCGCCGCTCGGACCGGCGCAAGCCGGCGAGGAGATCGCGCCCGCCGACCTCTCCGATCTTGCCGCCGTGGAAGCCGCCATGAAGGACGTCGACTGCGTCGTTCATCTCGGGGCGATCCCGGGCGAGGACGTTTGGGACAAGATCCTGCCGAACAACATCGTCGGCACCTGGAACGTGTTCGAGGCCGCGCGGCGGCAAGGCGTGAAACGCGTCGTCTATGCGAGCTCGCATCACGCGGTCGGCTTCTATCGCCGCGCCCGCGTCATCGACCAGAACGTCGTTCCGCGCCCGGACGGCATCTACGGCGTGAGCAAGGTGTTCGGCGAGGCGACCGGTCGCCTGTTCGCCGACAAGCATGGCCTCTCGGTCGCGTGCCTGCGCATCGGCGCGTTCCGTGACAAGCCGGACGACCGGCGGCTGCTGTATGTGTGGCTCAGCCCGCGCGACGCCGTGCATCTGGTCCAATGCTGCATCGACGCGCCGGACTATCATTTCATCACCGTGTACGGCGTCTCCGACAACGCCCGCACGCGCTACCGCAACGCCGATCTCGATTTCCTCGGCTACAAGCCGCAGGACAAGGCGGAGGACTACGCGGCCGACATCATGCGCGGGCCGGACAACGAGGATCCGATCTCGCGGCAATTCCACGGCGGCATGTACACGCCGATGGGGTTCGACGGCGACGCGTCGCGGATCGAATAAATCAGGCGCGCGTCGTCTTCCACGCGATCGCCATCGCGGCGAGCAGCAGCAATGCGGCGAGCGTGAACGGCGTACCGGGCAAATTCAGTCCAAGCT
This sequence comes from uncultured Alphaproteobacteria bacterium, assembly GCA_963828625.1. Lineage (GTDB taxonomy): Bacteria > Pseudomonadota > Alphaproteobacteria > Rhizobiales > Xanthobacteraceae > PALSA-894. Next base: position 653,355 of record CAWHEX010000003.1, read on the forward strand.
CCGGCTTGATCGCCCAGGCAAACGAGAGCGAGAACAGCCCCGGCCCGATCATGCTGGAGATGCCGGAGATGCTGGCATTCGCGCCCTGAAGCTGGCCCTGCTCGTCGGCGCCGACGTGACGGCTCATCAGCGCGAGCGAGGCCGGATTGGCGATGCCCCACAGCGCCTGCAGCGGAATGCCCACCAGAAATATCAGTCCGGTCGGCGCGACCGCGTAGACGAAGAACCCGGCAGCACCGAGCAGCAATCCGCCGACCAGCGCCTTGCGCTCGCCGAACCATTTGATCGACGGACCGATCAGCGCGCCCTGCACCACCATCGAACAGATGCCAACGAACGCCAGCAGGAAACCGACCGTCCGCTCGTCCCAGCCGTATTTGTAATTCAGGTAGAGCACCGAGATGATCGGCAGCACCGCATGGGCCAGCATGCTGAGGAAATTCACGCCGGCGAGGCCGACCAACTCGCGATGCGAGCGCAGGAGTTTCAGCGCGCCGAGCGGATTCGCGCGCCGCCACGAGAACGGCATGCGGGATTCCTTCGGCAGCGACTCCGGCAGGATCAGCCAGCCGTAGAGCGCGTTCGCGAGCCCAAGGCCCGCCGCGACCCAAAACGGCAAGCGCGGATCGATGCTGCCGGCGAGTCCCCCGATGGCCGGCCCGAGGATGAAGCCCGCGCCGAACGCGGCGCCAAGCAGCCCGAATCGCGCCGCGCGCTGCTCGGGCGGCGTGACGTCGGCCACATACGCGAAGCCGGTGGAGAAACTCGCCCCCGCGATACCCGAAATGACGCGGCCGGCGAACAGCCACCACAGCGACGGCGCAAGCGCCATCAGGATGTGGTCCAACGCGAGACCCAGACATGAAATCAGGATCACCGGCCGCCTTCCGAAACGGTCGGACAGCGCGCCGAGTACCGGAGAGAACACGAACTGCATCAGCGCCCAGGCGGTGCCGAACAGCCCGAGAATCTCAGCGCCCCCCGCCGTATCGCCGCCCATGAAGCCAACGACCAGGCCGGGCAACACCGGGATGATGATGCCGAGCGCCAGCATGTCGAGCAACACCGTGACAAAGATGAACGCGAAGGCCGCGCGCCCCGGCGCGCTGACTTGCGACGCAGCCTCGCTCATCGCTGCTTCGATTTCTTGTGGCTGAACGGGTTCGCCTTCTCGCGCAAGGTGATGCGGATCGGCGTGCCGGGCAGGTCGAAATGGTCGCGCATGCCATGCACGAGGTAGCGCAGGTAGCTTTCCGGAACGGCGTCCGCACGCGAGCAGAACAGCACGAAGCTTGGGGGCCGGGATTTCACCTGCGTGATGTAGTTGAGCTTGAGGCGCCGGCCGCTCACCGCAGGAGGCGAATGCGACGACACCGCGTCTTCGAACCAGCGGTTCAGCGGATTGGTGGCGACGCGCTTGTTCCAGATCGCGTAGGCGTCGACGACGCCCTGCATCAGCCGGTCGAGGCCTTCGCCGAGCATGCCCGACACCGCGACGATGGGGACGCCTTTCACCTGCGGCAGCCAATGGTCGGCCTCTTCGCGCAGCTTGCCGGCCCGCCCTCCGTCCGCGAGGTCCCACTTGTTCATGCCGAGAACGAGCGCCCTGCCCTCGCGCTGCACCAGATCGGCGATGCGCAGGTCCTGCTCCTCGAACGGACGCTCGACGTCCATCAGCACGATGACGACCTCGGCGAAGCGGATCGCGTTGAGCGTGTCGGCGACGGAGAGCTTCTCGAGCTTCTCCTCGATGCGCGCTTTGCGCCGCATGCCGGCGGTATCGAACAGGCGAAACTCGCGACCATGCCATTCGAGCATCACCGCAATGGTGTCGCGCGTGATGCCGGCTTCCGGTCCGGTGAGCAGGCGTTCCTCGCCGAGCAGGCGATTGATCAGCGTGGACTTGCCGACGTTGGGCCGGCCGACGACCGCGACGCGGATCGGCCGGTTGGCTCTCTCTTCGTCGGTCTCGGGCTCATCGTCCTCGATCGGGACGGACGTGTGCTCAGGGAGCGCCGCGCGGATCGCGTCGTAGAGGTCGGACAGACCCTCGCCGTGTTCGGCCGAGATCGCAACCGGGTCGCCGAGACCCAGCTCGTAGGCCTCGGCTGCGCCGGCTCCGGCGCGCAACTCGGATTTGTTGGCGACGACGACCACCGGCTTGCCGGCACGGCGCACGACGCCGGCGAACTGGCGATCAATCGGGGTCAGGCCGGAGCGCACGTCCATCAGGAAGAGAACCGCGTCGGCACTTTCGATCGCCGCCTCGGTCTGCTCCATCATACGGCTGATCAGGCTGTCGGGTCCGCCCTCGTCAAAACCCGCGGTGTCGACCGCCGTGAACGCAAGATCGCCGAGACGCGCCTGCCCTTCGCGGCGGTCGCGCGTCACACCGGGCCGGTCGTCGACCAGCGCAAGACGCTTGCCGACCAGCCGGTTGAACAGTGTCGACTTGCCGACATTCGGCCGCCCGACGATGGCGAGGGTGAAGCTCATTGTTTGTGGCCGCGATGCTACGGGGAAAACCGGTCACCGGTCTTCCCGGCATCACTCCTAGCGCGTCGGGGCCGGGGGCGCGTTGGTCGGCCAGGTCGGCTGCGAACCCGGAATGCTCGGCCAGGCGGCGGCGCTCGACGGGGCGGACTGCGTCGTGCTCTGCGCGGCCGGCGCCTGCCGCACCTGCTGCTGCTGTGTCGGCTGCTGCGGCTGCGCCTGCTGCTGTTGCTTTTGTTGCTGTTGGGGCGGAGGCGCGCGCCGCACGACCGCTTTCTTCGGCTTCGGTTTCGGTCTCTCGGGCTTTGCTTCAACCACGGGCGGCGGCGCCTCGGCCGGCGGCTGATAGCCCTTCACCATTTCGGGCGGAACGCCCTGCGGCACGCCGGGCACGCCGCTTTCGAAAACGGGCCGACGCTCGCCGACCAGCGGCTTCTTCGACGTGCCCATGATGTCGAGCTCGGACAGCTTGTCGAGCGGATCGAAGGACTCGCAGCCCGCAAGCGCGATGCTCGCGGTCAGCGCGGCGATGGTGAGAAAACGGTTGCGCATCATGTCCTCGCCTTGGTGCCGGTCAGCGTCATCAGCACGTCTATGCGCTGACGCGTGCCGGCGGGCGTTTCGGCATCGGTCGCGATCACGTCGAACCAGCGCTTCGCCGCCGCCTGATCGCCGGTACGCCAGGCGCCGAGCGCGAGCAGTTCGCGCGCGCTGTGACGGAAGGCGCGGTCCGCCGCGGTGAGCGGCTCAAGCCGCCCATTGAGTTCGTTGAACGGTGCAGTGTCGACAAGGATCAGCCCGGCGCGGATCACGGCGAGGTCCTGCAGCGGACGCCCGAGGCTCGAATCCGCGGCGAGCGCGTCATAGGCCTTCACGGCGGCCGCCGGATCGCTCTTGGCGAGCTCGGCGGCTTCGCGGAACCCGGCGAGAATGCGGTAACCGGAGCTTCCTTCCTTGGCGACCTTGGCGAAGGCGGCCTGCGCCTCGGCCGGCTTGCCGGCCTCCGCCAGAACGACCGCGGCCTCGAAAGCCGCACCCGATTCGGCAGCCTTCTTGTTCTCCCAGTAATCGTAGCCGCGCCAGCCGCCGACCGCGAGGACGACCAGCAGGGCCGCCGCGACGATCAGATTGCTGTGGCGGTCCCAAAGCTGCTTTAGCTTCTCGCGCCGGACTTCTTCATCGACTTCGTGAAAAATGTCAGCCACTTCAAGGCTCTCCGGGGAGGACTGAAAGTCGTTTCAGCGGGGCCGCTCCCCACGTTGCGCGCCGTAAACTACCGATATGGCAGGCCCAAGGCAAAGCTTGGCTGCCGGGACCCTCCGGGATGGTTTCCGCCACTACCGGCCGAACACCGGAACCCCGACCACGTATGGGTGGAACAGGAAGCCGAGGGCCAGATAGACGACCGTCCCGACAACGACCGCCATGACGTCCTTTCGGACGCCCCCGACCGGAATGGGCGGCGATCCGGGGTCGGTGCGGTGCTTGAGCGAGATACGGTCCAGGACCGCCCAGCCGAGGATGGAGCCGAACAGGATGATCGAACCGAGATCGCCATTGGAGATGAGGTGCGCGACGGCCCACAGCTTCGTCCCGACCAGCATCGGATGCTTGAGGACGGTCTTGATGCGGCCGGGCGAATAAGCCGCGTAGAAAAAGATGATCGATGGCCAGACCAGCGCGACGGTGATGTGCCGCGTCCAGGTTGGCGGATCCCAGACCGGGATGTATCCGGCCGCGCGGTAGCGCGCGAAGCCCCACGCGATCAGGATCACGCCGACAACGGAGACGAGTGAATAAAGGCCCTTGTAGCCGCCCTCTCCTATCCGCGCGATCAGCGCCGCGCGCTGCGCGCGCCGCGTCGTGACGAGGTGCATGCCGATGAACAGCACCAGTCCGGCAACCATGATCGTCAGGCCCATTGCGGCCTCCCGGTATCGATGCGTTGCAGCATGCAGACCACACTTCGCTTGACCTCGGCAAGGCGCGACGGACATATGCCGCGGGGGCCCGCAGCCACGGATTTGCCGGAGGAACGATGAAACGCATTTTCGCCCTGGCGCTACTCGCACTCTGCGCGGCCACGCCTGCGAGCGCGCAGGAATGGCCGACCAAGACCGTGCGCTTCGTGGTGCCGTTCGGCGCGGGATCGACCCCCGACATCATCGCGCGGCTGGTTTCCGACAAGCTTCAGGCGAAACTCGGACAGAACTTCATCGTCGAGAACAAGGCCGGCGCAAGCGGAATGACGGGCACCGATGCGGTCGCCAAGGCCGAGCCCGACGGGCACACCATCGGCATCAGCCTCGGTGGCGCGCTCGCGATCAACACGCTTCTCTTCTCCAAGATGCCCTATGACCCGGCGAAGGAGATCGCGCTCGTCACCATCCTGACCAATCAGCCGAGCGCGTTGTCCGTGCCCGCGGGCCTTGGGGTCAACAGCGTCGCGCAGCTGATCGAGATGCTGAAGAAGGACCCGGGCAAGTACAATTTTGGCTCGATCGGCAACGGCTCGCTGTCGCATCTCGCCGTCGAGGCGATCGCGCAGAAGAGCGATACCAAGCTCACGCACATTCCCTATGGCTCCTCGCCGCAGGCAATGACTGCGCTCGTGCGCGGCGACGTGCAGCTGGCGGTGATGCCGGCGATCTCGGTGCAGCCGCATGCACAATCCGGCGCAGTGAAGATCCTCGCGGTCACGACGGCCAAGCGTTCGCAGTTCCTGCCCGACGTTCCGACTCTGAAGGAGAGCGGCATCGATGTCGAAGCCGATGCCTGGAATGGGCTGATCGCGCCTGCCGGCACGCCGCCCGCGGTGCTGGCGAAAATCCACCGCGAGGTGGTCGAGGCGATCCAGTCGCCCGAGTTGAAAGCGAAATTCGCCGCGCAATTCATGGAACCGGTCGGCAACTCGCCGGCCGAGTTCAAGGCGCAGATCGACAGCGATCTCGCGCGCTGGTCGCCGGTGATCCGGCAGTCCGGGATCAAGGTGAACTAGAGGCGCGCTTGCTCACTTCACGTAACGCCCGCCGTCGACCATCAGCACCGAGCCGGTGACGTACGAAGCTTCCCCGGACGCGAGCCAGAGGATCGGGAACGCGACCTCGCGCGGATCGGCCCAGCGCTGAAGCAGGCAGCCGTCGAGCCCTTCCGCATCGATGTCTTGCTGCGTGCGCCCGGCCGCCGCGTAGCGCTTGCGATGGAACGGCGTCAGCGTAAGCCCGGGGCACACCGCGTTCACCCGCACGCCGTGCTTCGCCTCCTCGAACGCCAGCGTCTTGGTCATCGAGATGATGCCGGCCTTGGTCACGTCGTATTGCCCCATGCCGGCGCGCGGATTGACGCCGTGCGTGGAGGAAATGTTCACGACGCTGCCGTGCTGCGCGCGCAAATCGCCGATCGCGGCCTGCGTGAACCACGCGTAGCTCAACAGGTTGACCGCGAGGATGCGCTCCCAGGTCTCGGCCTTCGCCTCGGCGAGCGGCTCGTAGGAGCGCATGCCGGCGAGATTGACCAGCACGTCGATCGCGCCGTGCGCCTTGCGGGCGGCCGCAACGGCGGCCGCGGCGGCTTCCTCCCGGCCCACATCGGTCACGATGCCCGTGACCTGCGCGCCGGGCAGTTTCGTGCGGATATCAGCGAGCGCGGCGTCCATCGCGTCCTGAGCACTGTCCACCAATGCAACGCGCGCGCCCTCCTCGCAGAACAGGAGGCCGGTCGCGGCGCCGATGCCCCCTGCCCCACCGGTGACGATCGCAACCTTGTCGGCAAGCCGGCCGGCCATGCATTCCTCCCATTGTTCCATCGCGCGCGGCCTCTAGTGTAAGCAGACATTCCGGCGATCCGCAGCCGGAGTTTCGGAGTGCGCATGGACATCATCGATCTGAGCATGCCGATCGGCCCGCATTTCCGGTGGTCGCCGGAGATCAGCGTCAAGGGCGACATCGCGGCCGGCGATCAGTTCCGCGTCACGCGGCTCGCCACCACCTGTCACGGCTTCTCGCATGTCGATGCGCAGGCGCATTTCGTCGCGCACGCGCCGACCATCGAGGCGACGCCGCTCAATCGCGTGGTAGGCCCAGCGCGCGTCTTCAACCTGCGCGACGCCGCGCCGAATACCGCGATCGACGCCGCGCGGCTTGCGCAGGCCGATCCGGGCGGCGCGGAGGGCGAAATCCTGCTGCTCTCGTCTGCGTGGGACACGAAGCGCGACAACACGACAGCAGCGTTCTGGAAGGAGGCGCCGTACCTGACGCGCGATGCCGCCGAATGGCTGCTCGCGCGCAAGCCGACCGCGGTCGCGTTCGACTTTCCGCAGGATTATGCGATCCGCCTCCTGCTCGACGACCACATCGCACCGACGCCGGAGCACGTCACGCATGACGTGCTGCTGCGCGCCGGCGTGACCCTGATCGAATACATCGTCAACACGGCGGCGCTGAAAGGCCCGCGCACGCTGCTCTGCGCGGCGCCGCTGAAGATTCCCGGCGCGGATGGTGCACCCGCGCGCGTGTTCGCAATCGAAGGACTGGCCGTCTAGACGACGGGAGACCGCCCGCCATCGATGTTGATCGCGGTACCGGTCACGTACGAGCCGGCGTCAGACGCGAGGAAACACGCCATGTTGGCGAACTCCTCCGCCTTGCCGATGCGGCCCATCGGAATGTCCTTCTCCAGCCCCTTGATGTAGTCGGCGAGCGGCACGCCTTTGCGCTTCGCCGCCTGCACGTGCTGGTCCGCCTCGATCAGCCCGACGAGCAGCGCGTTGACCAGGATGTTGTGCGGCGCGCCCTCGCCCGATAGCACTTTGGTGAACGCCATGCCGGCAGCGCGCGAGATCGAGGTCGGCGCGGAGTTCGCGCGCGGCGCCTTCGCGCCGACATTGAGGATATTGATGATGCGGCCGTGGCGGCGCTCCTTCATCTGCGGCCAGACGAGGCGGGCAAAGCGGATCGCGGCGAACAGTTTGAGATCGAGGTCGGCCTGCATGATCTCGTCGGTGAGATTTTCGAACGGGCCGGTCGCCGAGGTTCCAGCGTTGTTCACCGCGATGTCGAGCTTGCCGAAGGCCGCCATCGCCTCGTCATAGGATCGCTGCACGTCTTCGGCCTTGCCGACATCGGCCTGCACGCCGACCACATGCGCGTTCGTACCTTTCTTGATCTGCGCGACCGCGGCGTCAAGGCCCTCGCGCCCGCGCGCGACGATCGCGACATCCGCGCCGGACGACGCGAGACGGTTTGCGATGGCGAAACCGATGCCCTTCGAGCCGCCGGTGATGATGGCGGAGCGGCCTTTCAGCGAAATTTCCATGGGAGACTCATTTGACGGGGTGGAGGCTGTGGGTAAGCCCTACCCTACTGCGTCACGGCCGGGCTTGTCCCGGCCATCCACGTGTCTGCTACAGCGAAGCAAGTCGCGGATGCCCGGCCATCAGGGCGTTTACGCCCGTCTTCGACGGGCTATGGCCGGGCATGACGGAGAATGGACTACCGGATCGCCTCGTATTGCTCCGGCTTGAAGCCCACCAGCAACTTCCCGCCGCCGGTTCGAGCACCGGGCGCTTGATCATCGAGGGCTGCGCCAGCATCAGCTTGATCGCCTTCGCCTCGGTGAGCCCTTCCTTGTCCTTGTCGGGGAGCTTGCGGAACGTCGTGCCGGCCTTGTTGAGCAGCGTTTCCCAACCGGCCTTCTTCGCCCAGCCTTCGAGCTTCGCCTTCTCGATCCCGGCGGTCTTGTAATCGTGGAACGCGTAGGCGACGCCGCGCTTGTCGAGGAAGGCGCGCGCCTTCTTCATCGTGTCGCAGTTCTTGATGCCGTAGATGGTCAAGGGCATTCGGTCGCTTCCTCGCCGCTCACTTGCCGTCGTCGAGGCTGACGATCACCGCGGCGTTGGCGATGGTGATGGCGTCGCCGCCGCTTTCGGCCGGGATTTCCAGCCCGCCTTTGACGGCCTTGACGGTCACGGTGCCGTAGGGAAGCTCCTTTGCGACCGCCGCTGTGTCGACGGCCTCCGGGTTCGGCACACCGATCGTGACATCGACGAACATGTCGTGCGCGGTCTTCCCAACCATCCGCACGAAGCCGAGGCTGGAATGGCGGATCGCGTCCGAGACCGCGCGCTTGGCGGCCTTGGTGGCGTCGCGCCCATGGACATCGACGCCCATGCCCATCTCGGTGATGCAGCGAATGCGCGGCATTGGTTTCGTCTCCGGCACTTGAAGCAGTGCCAGCAGACGTTATTCAAGCCAAGGCGGTTTGAGCAAGAGAATACGAGGTGCGTCGCCGTGATGCAGCGACGGCTGGGGAAAACGCCCCTCGCGGCTTCTTCGGAAACCTCAGCGCCGGCCGGAGGCGGCTTGCCGCATCAGCTCCGCCGTCTTGCGATCCATTTCGAGTGCCTCGGCCGCGGCCGTGCCAAAATTCGCGTCGCTGGTGGCAGGGTCAGCGGGCCAGGCGGCCGCGACCGCAGCATCGTCAGCGCTTCGAGAATCGAACGGCCGATCCTTGAGCGTGGCATCCACGAGCTCGATCACGCGATTGCGGGTCAACTTCGCCTGAATTCCCGCAATAGCTCCTTCGCCTCGCTTGCAGGAGAGGTCGATGCGCGTCCGGTCCGCGTCCAGCGACTTCAAAGACGCAACGCAGTAGGGAACACTGTTTCCCTTGAGCGTCCACTCCACCAGCTCATTCCGCTTTCCGGTGGTCTGGATATCAAGACGATAGAAAGGCCCGTTGCCAGAAGGCTTGATGTCGACCGCCATGAGCTTCTGGTAGGCGCGGGCAACCGGCAGCTTGTAGACATTGGCCGGACCGGAAAACGCTTCGCAACCCGCAAGGGACATGGCCGCTGCGAACAGAACGAAAATCCTCATCCCGTTTTCCCTGAACCCGTCGACGGCCGGAAGGCGCTACACGGACGCTTTCCAGCTATTGGAATCTGACCGACCCAGGTTTGCGCGCAGCGCTCCGGGGATGATTGCGCTCAAGCTCCTCCGAGGCCTTGACCGCCTCATCCAGCGACTTGCGGATGTTCGGCATGTTGGCGATCGACGCGATCGCGAGCGCCGGATAGATCTTCGCCATGTCGAGGGCGCGACCTTCGATCGACGAAGCGATCCGCTCTCCCATGGCCACCAGATAGAGATTTTTGACGCTTGAATTCTCGGCGAAGCGCTTCTCGACGTCCTTCGAGCCTTTGAGCTCAAGGGCCACGCGGGTCCGGTCTTTTCCGGTTTCGCTGAGCGTTGCGACATACCGCATCAGTTCATCGCCGTTCCGGCTGACGAACCACGTGACCTCGGTAGGCTTGGTCGCCTGAACCCGAACGCTCGGCGCCGCGCTGCCGAACACCGGCGGCAGGTCCGTCTTCAGCAAGGTCTGCCGCGTCTTATCAAGCGAACCCGGATAGACCGTGCCGCGCTCCTGCGAGCAGGCCGTGAGCAGGAGCGCGGGAAGCAGCGCAAGAAGGATGATCCGCCGCATCGTAGACGCCCCATTTTGATTGTCGCAAATACAGGGCGCAGATGATCGGACGGCGGATTCAGGAAAGCGTTAAAAATGGTCGGTCAAGGCGTTCGGAAATAGCAGATACTTAACAATGTGCGAAAAAGATCGATCAGAACAAACACGACATCGTGTTTGAAACCGGCGATCCCGCAGCGCTGGAGGAGAAACGATACGCGGCGATCACGATGACCGGCGTTCATTACTCGCCGCCGCAAGTCCCATCTGCCAGAAATCCGCCTCCAGCCGCGACGCCTTGCCGAACAGCGCGGCCAGTTCGACGAAGCGCTGCTCGGTCATCGCCCGCGCGGCGAGATCGTCGAGATGGCGGCGGGCTTTCGCGGCGACCGCCTGATAGCCCTCGCCCGCGTATTCGCCGATCCACTCGCGATAGGGATGCGCGCCGAGCGCGTCGGCGCCATTGGGCGCCAGCTTGCGGCCGATCTCGGCGTAGCCGATGACGCACGGCGCGAGCGCGACATGCAGGTCGAGCAGGTCGCCCGCCGCGCCGCAATCCAGCACGAAGCGCGTATAGGCGACGGTCGCCTGATGCTCGGGCGCCGCTTCGATCTCGGCGGGCGACAATCCCCAGCGCCCGCACAGCCGGACGTGCAACTCCATCTCGTCGAGGATGGACGCGAGCCCCGCCTGCGCGGCCTTCATGTCGGCGAGCGTGCGGCTCTTGTAGGTGGCGAGCGCATAGGCGCGCGCGAACTGGATCAGGAACAGATAGTCCTGCACGAGGTACATGCGAAACGCCGCCTCGGGCAGCGTGCCGTCGCCCAGTTGCCGGACGAAGTCGTGATCGACGTAGCTCGCCCAGTCGTCGGCGGCGGCGGCTTTGAGGCGGGAGAAGATGGCCATGGGTTAGATCGCGTCCGGGGCGTGCTGTCGACTCTCGAAAGCGTAGGCCGTGACAGACGACACACATAAGTCTCCCAGCAGGTTGCGAAGGTCCATTACTGCGGCCGGGTCATCCTGGAGCAGCTTAGCATGCCGCTCGGTAGGTAGCCTGATCTGCTATCTTGAGCTCTGAGTAATCACACGATCCGAACGCCGAACTCCTCGCAAGGGATATCGAGCCGCAGCCCGTTCCAGTCCTCGGCATTCGCCAGCGCGTCGAAGCGCGCCCCTTCAACAGCACGGAGAGCGGACATATCGAGCTTCCACCTTCACCACCCCACCACGCGCAGCGTCATTCGCGTCCGGGGCATCCATTCAATATCTTTCTCTCTGCTGGCCGAATGAACGGCACCTGTGACGAAATGATCCCTTTGCGCTCGGGCGGCAGCGATTGCTTTTTCAAACCGGACTCACAAGCGTCTCCGGCGTTCACACCAATCAACTGACCTGCCTCGCAGCAATTCGAGAAACAATCGTCGGATGATAGTAGACATGACTCGCACTGAATAGTGCGGAAGCGCCCAGATGCACAGCCTCATTGAGCCGCTCAATGCTCTGAGGCGACCGTCGATCATTATCTACGAGTTCCCATGCGGCAACCCAGTGCATTTCTGCCGCGCTGCGTAATCCCTTCACGGCGTATTCGACCTCACGGCAACCTTCCTTCGGAATCGACCGAGACCTGCGGAAACAGCAGATTGTAGAGCGGCGCGTCGAGACTCCTCGTCGTCCCTTCAACAAACAACATCCGGCGCCGCGCGCCCAAAACGTCTCGCTTCAGATCCTCGCCAATCGCAGCGCCCGGCGGCACCAGGTCTACCGTCCACGATCGCGGCTCCCGCCCCGCGAACTCGCAACCGCGCACGAGTAACGTCAAAGCCTCAGCCGTGTCGATCGGAAGCATGAGTTCGTGGGTGGAAACAATGAACGCGCAGTCCTTGCGTCTGTCGAATAGAAGCTTCAACAACGGTGAAATGATCGACCGATGAAGATGGCGCTCAGGTTCGTCAATCAATATGAGCGTTTCTGCTCTTGCGGTCAGAACATTCGTTGCGATGAGAAACGCATTCCTTTCGCCGTCCGACAACTCGGCTACGCTGTAGCCGTCCCCTCTATTCTTGCGTGCAATTATGCTTTGCCCTTCTTCCAAGCTGATCTCGATAGGAAGGTTTGACAATCGCATCAGCTCGTTGATGACCTGAATGGGCGATGGCTTTGAGCTTCTCGGTCAGCAGCGGGAAGGTCATGCGACCGCACTAGCGCAGCGATCTTCTCGCGCTTGTGCTGCATCGGCGTCCACCAAGTCGTAGATCGCACTATTGGAGCGCGCAGAAGATTCCACTCCCAGTAGCGCCCGCGGCTTTCCGCGTCTTGACCGCGAAAAGTATTCTCCAAGTCCTGTCTCGCGCGCGCGGTTATCTCCAATGTGTTCGACTCGAACCATGTCTGCCGGTGCGCCGAGATACGCTTTGCGTGCGCCTGATGCTGCCTAAACAGATGAGACACAAGACCGGATTTCCCGGTGCCGTTAGCTCCGAGCAGATAGAGAGTGTCCCCAATACGGAGCGAAACATTCGTCTGCGCTTGGCCCGTCGGAATGTCGAGTTGAAATTCCTTTGGCATATTCGTTTCGCCTCACTCCCACTCGATCGTCCCCGGCGGCTTGCTGGTCACGTCGTACACCACGCGGTTGACGCCCTTCACCTCGTTGATGATGCGCGTCGCGACGTGGCCGATGAACTTCATGTCGAAGGGATAGAAGTCGGCGGTCATGCCGTCGGTCGAGGTGACGGCGCGCAGGCCGACGACGAAGTCGTAGGTGCGGCCGTCGCCCATCACGCCGACGGTCTTCACCGGCAGGATCACGGCGAAGGCCTGCCAGATGTCGTCGTAGAGGCCGGCGCGGCGGATCTCCTCGATGATAGATCGCGTCCGCGAGCCGCAGGATGTCGAGCTTCTCGCGCGTGATTTCGCCGGGGCAGCGGATCGCAAGGCCGGGGCCGGGAAACGGATGGCGGCCGACGAATTTCTCCGGCAGCCCAAGCTCGCGGCCGAGCTTGCGCACCTCGTCCTTGAACAGTTCGCGCAGCGGCTCGACGAGCTTCATGTTCATGCGCTCGGGCAGCCCGCCGACATTGTGGTGCGACTTGATGGTGACCGACGGCCCGCCGGTGAACGACACGCTCTCGATCACGTCCGGGTAGAGCGTGCCCTGCGCGAGGAACTCCGCGCCGCCGATCTTCTTCGCCTCGGCCTCGAACACATCGATGAACAGCTTGCCGATGGTCTTGCGCTTCACTTCCGGGTCGGTCGCGCCGCCAGCGCGTCGAGGAACATGCTTCTCGGCCTGCACATGCACGAGCGGGATGTTGTAGTGATCGCGGAACAGCGTCACGACCTGCTCGCCTTCGCCGAGCCGCATCAGGCCGTGATCGACGAACACGCAGGTGAGCTGCTCGCCGATCGCCTCGTGGATCAGCACGGCGGCGACGCTTGAATCGACGCCGCCCGAGAGCCCGCAGATCACCCTGCCCTTGCCGACCTGCGCGCGGATCTTGTCGATCGCCTCGTCCTTGAAGGCGCGCATGGTCCAGTCGGCCGCCGCGCCGGAAATCTTGCGCACGAAATTGCGCAGCAGCGCCGCGCCGTGCGGCGTGTGCACGACCTCGGGATGGAACATCAGCCCGTAATACTTGCGCTTCTCGTCCTGGATGACGGCGAACGGCGCGTTCGGCGAAACGCCGGCCACCTGAAAGCCGGGCGGCATTTTGGTGATGCGGTCGCCGTGGCTCATCCACACCGGATAGTGCTCGCCCGAGCGCCACACGTCCTCGAACAGGCTGCTCTGCGCCTTCACCTCGACATCGGCGCGGCCGAACTCGCGGTGATGCCCGCCCTCGACCGTGCCGCCGAGCTGGGCCGCCATCGTCATCTGCCCGTAGCAGATGCCGAGCACCGGAATGCCGGCCTCGAAAATCGCCTGCGGGGCGCGCGGGGAGCCTGCCTCGTGCACCGATTCCGGGCCGCCGGAGAGGATGACGCCGCGCGGCTTCATCTCGTCGAAGGCCTGCGCGGCCTTCTGGAACGGCACGATCTCGCAATAGACCCCCTCCTCGCGCACGCGCCGGGCGATGAGCTGGGTGACCTGCGAGCCGAAATCGACGATGAGAATCTTGTCGTGGGCGGTCATTGCAAGCAGGTAGCGAATCGGAGGGCGGCCCGCAATGGCGGGCGCCGCGCGGCCAACAGCTATTCGGGCGGGCCAAGCCAGCGATCGTTGGTCATGATGACCTCGCAGGGCTGTCCGCGCTTCTCGCATTGCTCGACCGACGACTTGCGCGCGGCCTCGACGCTGCTCGCACCATAGGTATAGGTCATCTGCCCGCCGGATTTCTGCCGCGCGAGCGCCTTCTCGGAGGGCCCCGCCAGATAGTTCTCGACGAAGCCGCGCGAGGTCTCCTTGGCGCTGAGCTTCTTGAGCATGGCGTTCACATCGTCGCGCGTCCAGGTCGGCAGCTTGTGGAAACGCAGGAAGGCATCCATCTGCGGCAGCCATTTGCCGCGACCGTTCGCGTTGCGGAAAATCGCGTGGCCGTCGTAGCGCTCGTCGGCGTCGAACATCACGAGCTTCACGTCGCCGCCGCCGTCGAGAAACGCGTTCTGCATCCGGGCGACCAGTTCGGAGGGGAAGAAGCTGTCATTCTTCGCGTAGATCCACAGATGCGGGATGCGGCTCTTCGCGCCGTATTCCTTGAACGCGGCGACGAGCGCGTCCTCCTTCGGGCACGCGGGAAGCGCAATCCGCCCGACACATTGATGACGGCGGCAAGACCCGGTGGGTTGCGCGACGAGAGCGCCACGACCGCCGCGCCGCCCGCAGAGACGCCGATCGCGATCATGCGGGTCGCGTCCGCGTCGTCCCGCTTGGCAACAGCCGCGAGTACGGCCTGTAACTCGTCGGCGTCGGAAGCGAAACGGCCGAGCAGCGACGGGCTCGCGCAGGAGAGCGGCACAGGCGCCGGCCCGTCCGAGCCGCCGAAGCCGCGCCGCATCGCGACGACTGCGAGCCAGCCGCGCCGCGCAAAATCACGCGCCTGCCGGGCGTATTCGCTGGCGCGGTCGTCCAGCATGCGGCCGTCGGAGCCGGGCTTGCCGTGGGCAATCAGTACGACTGGAAGTTTTCCGGCTGCGTCGCGCTTCTTCACGACCAGGCCTTCGAGCCGGACAGTGCGCTCGCCGACGGTCACGCGCAGGAAAGACGAATCCTCGACGAGATCGCTCTCCTGCGCGGCGGCAGGCGCGGCGTACAGCAGCGCGGCGATCAGGGCGAACGGCAACGCGGGCATCTGCACCTCCGGCGGCAGTTTTAGCCGGCCCTGCGCAGCACACTCACGAAAAATCCGTCCGTGTCGGTGCGGCGTGGTGTCATCAAGAGCCCTTCGTCCGAATTCAGCACCGCGCGGCGGAACAGGAAGGCACGCTCGCCGAGCGCATTCGCCGCTTCGGCGGGCGGCACGATCGCAAAGCCGGAATGCCGCGCGAGGAAGGCGCGCACCTGCGCGCCGTTCTCGTCGTCGAGTACCGAGCAGGTGACGTAGGCGATGCGCCCGCCCGGCTTCACAAGCGGCACCGCGCGGTCGAGCGCATCGGTCTGCTCCTTCAGCCGCTCCGCGAGCGCGCCGGGACGCACGCGCCACTTGGCATCCGGATTGCGCCGCCACGCACCGGTCCCCGTGCACGGCGCGTCGATCAACACGACATCGGCGCGCTCCCTGAGGTCGGAGAGAATATCGGTATCGCCGCGCGGTGTGCGCACCTGAATGTTGCGCGCGTCGGCGCGCGCGACCCGCTCGTGGATCGGCGCGAGACGGCGCTTGTCGGTGTCGGTCGCATAGATCTGCCCGTGGTTCTCCATCACGGCGGCGAGCGCGAGCGTCTTGCCGCCCGCACCGGCGCAGAGATCGATCACCTGTTCGCCGCCCTTCGCCCCGCTCAGCAGAGCCGCAAGCTGGGAGCCTTCGTCCTGGATTTCGATCTGGCCCTTCAGGTACGCGGGCTCGGCGTGGATCGCCGGGCTTTTCGAATCCGGCGAGACGACGATCCGCACACCCCACGGTGACCAGCGCGTCGCCTGAGCATTCAACTCGGAAGAGCGCTTCGATTGCCTCATTGCGCTCGCCTTCAGCGTGTTGGCGCGCAGGTCGAGCGGCGCACGGGAGGAAAGAGCCTCGCCCTCCTCCACCCGCCCGGCACCGAACGTTGCGGCGAGCTTGTCGTCGAGCCATTCGGGGTAGTCGCCGCGCACATGCGGCGGTGCGTCCTCGAGACTTGCGGCGCGCAGCCGCGCGTGTTCGTCGTCGGTGAGCGGCGCGGGCGCGAAGCGTGCGCCACTGCTCAGCGCCGAAATTGCCTCGACATCGAGGCCGCGTTCGCGCGCGAACATGCCGAGCAGCACGGCGCGCGGCGTGTCGGTGCCCATGATCCACGCGGACGAAGCCTTGCGGCGCAGCGCGTCATAGACAAGGCCGGCAATCGCGGCACGGTCCCCGGAGCCTGCAAAGCGGTGCGCCAGGCCCCAGTCCTTGAGCGCCTGCGCGGCAGGGCGGCGGCGCGCCTCAATGTCGGCAAAGACCTCGATCGCGGCGGATAAACGTGCGGACGGCGTCATGCGTTCTCTCTTCGCGTGATCTTGTCCGAAAACCCCGTCACACTTTTCGGAATCATGCGGTGAGTATCTTGAACACGAAGTAGATCCACATGATGACCAGCACCAGCATGCCCGCGGCGAACACCTGGAAGCGCCGTGGCACGTAGTTCGACGTGGTGTGCACGTAGGCGTGCGCGATCCGCAGCAGCACGAACAGCCATTCCAGCACCACGAAAATCACATCGGCTTGTTTCGTGATCCACGCCCAGAGGACGACGACATAGAACAGCAGCGGAAGCTGGAACTGGCTGTGGTAGCTGTTCGCGACTTGCGTGCGGGCGGTTCGGCCATACCGGCTGCCCGAGCGCCATGTCACGCATCTTGGTTTCGCCGCGTTTGATGCTCGACGTGCGCGCGGAGGCCATCCAGACGAGCAGGCAGAACGTGAGCGCAACCTGCACGAAGACCGGAAGCAGAACCATCTGAACGGTCATGATTTATTCCGCCACGCGAATGAGTTGCTTGCCGAAGTTCTTGCCCTTCAGCATGCCCATGAATGTTGCGGGCGCATTCTCGAGTCCGTCCACGATATCCTCGCGATACTTGATGCGGCCTTCCTTGATCCACTGCGCGACGTCGCGCAGGAAGTCGGCGTGCCGTGCGGCGAAATCCGTCACGATGAAGCCGCGGATGGTCAGGCGCTTGGTCAGCACCGCGCGGAAGAGCTGCGGCGTGCGGTTCGGTCCCGGCGGCAGTTCGGTCGCCGAATACTGCGAGATCAGCCCGCACACCGGAATGCGCGCAAAGGTATTGAGCAGCGGGAACACGGCGTCCCACACGGGGCCGCTGACGTTCTCGAAATATACATCGGCGCCCGTCGGGCACGCCCCTTTCAGCTTTTCGGGGAAAGAAGGATCGCGGTGATCGATGCAGTCGTCGAAGCCGAGTTCGTCCTTCACGTATTTGCACTTCGCAGGCCCGCCCGCGATGCCGACAGCGCGCGCACCCTTGATCTTGGCGATCTGCCCGACCACCGCACCGACCGCACCGGAGGCCGCGGAGACAACGACCGTTTCGCCCGCCTTCGGCTGACCGATCTCAAGGAGTCCCGTGTACGCAGTCATGCCCGGCATGCCGAGCACGCCGAGAGCGGTCGAGACCGGCGCGAGCGCCGGGTCGAGCTTGCGCAGCCCCGAGCCGTCCGAAAGAAGATGCGTCTGCCAGCCGGCGCGGCTGAGCACGATATCGCCCTTCTGGTAGCGGTCGTTGTTCGAGGCCGCGACCTCGCTCACCGTGCCGGCTTCCATCACCTCGTCGATGCCGACCGGCTTCGCGTAAGACGGCCCATCGCTCATGCGCCCGCGCATATACGGGTCGAGCGATAGCCATTTGTCTTCAGCAGAAGTTGTCCGGCGCCCGGCTGCGGCACGGGAAATTCCTCCAGCCGGAAGTCGGCGGGCTTGGGCTCGCCCACGGGGCGCGATGCAAGCACGATGCGGCGGGCGGTTTCGGACATAGGCGGCTCCGGTCGTCGGGGCGACTGGTCTAGCGCCCCAACCCGTCGAGCGCCAGCAGGGCGACATGGCCGACCAGCACGGCTACGCCCGCGAAATTAATGAGAAACACCTGCCCGCGCAGCGGCACGTTGTCGGTGAGTGTCTGAATCAGCGTGTGGATCACGCGGCCCGCGACGAAGACCCAGGCGGCGATGACGTCGACCGTGGTGACATTCTTCGTCGCGACGAGCAGCACGACGACCGCGTAGAAGATCACCGGCAGTTCGAACTGGTTCGCGAGATTGTAGGTGATGCGCGCGACGTGATGCGGCTCTTCATGGCGCGCGAAGTCGCCGTAGACCACCTCACCGCGCTTCACGGCTTGGGCGCGCGCGACGGTCAGCCACGCATATAGCAGAAACGTCCAGCCGATCTGCGCCAGCAGGGGAAAGAGGAGCGACATCGACCAACCTTACGCGCTCCGACCAAAACAATCCGTCAGGAGCTAGGCGTGCGGCCACACCCGAATGAGGCCCGCGATGACGAGCAGGCCAAGCCCGGCTACGAACAGAACACCAGCGACATTGAGGCAATTATACGCCCAGCGGGTGTGCCACCGATAGTTCGACGGCTCGTTATGGAGTTCCACGTCCTTGGCGATGATCCCCGCGTTGTAGATCAGCCAGATGGCGCAGCCTCCAAGAACAAAGGCGGCGAGGCAAAAACCCCAGATAAAGATCATCGTCCACTTCGCCAAATTCCCCGCGTGGGCGAAGTCGACGATCTTCTCGGAAAAGGTCACGGAGAACGCGAGCACGGCCGCGACCACCGTGAGAAACTTCGTCGTCAGGTCCTTCACCTCGGCGTACTGATACTCCAGGTACGCGGTCGCCTTCTGTGCAGCGGTCGGCTTCATGATAGAATTCACGTCCAATGTTGCCGCCGAAGATTTCTAGACCCTGCTCGGATAATTCGGGCTTTCGCGCGTGATGGTCACGTCGTGCACGTGGCTCTCGCGCAGGCCTGCGGACGAGATGCGCACGAACTGCGCCTTGGCGTGGAAATCGGCCAGATCCTTTGCCCCCACGTAGCCCATCGCAGCGCGCAAGCCGCCGGCGAGCTGATGCAGCACGGTGGCGACCGGGCCCTTGTAGGGCACCTGCCCCTCGATGCCTTCGGGCACGAGCTTGAGCGTGTCCTTGATGTCCTGCTGGAAATAGCGGTCGGCCGAGCCGCGCGCCATCGCGCCGACCGAGCCCATGCCGCGATAACTCTTGTACGAGCGGCCCTGCCAGAGGAAAGCGTCGCCCGGCGTCTCATCGGTGCCGGCGAACAGCGAGCCGACCATCGCGCAATCCGCGCCCGCCGCAAGCGCCTTGGCGAGATCGCCCGAATACTTGATGCCGCCGTCGGCGATCACCGGCGTGCCGGACTTCTTCGCCTCCTCGACCGAGTCCATGATCGCGGTCATCTGCGGCACGCCGACGCCCGCGATGATGCGCGTCGTACAGATCGAGCCCGGCCCGATGCCGACCTTGATGCAGTCCGCGCCGGCATCGATCAGCGCCTTGGCGCCCTCCGACGTGGCGATGTTTCCGGCGACCACCTGCACCTTGTTGGAGAGGCGCTTGATGCGATTGACCGCGTCAAGCACGTGACGCGAATGGCCATGCGCGGTATCGACGACGACGAGATCGACGCCCGCGGCGATCAGTTGCTCGGTCCGGGCGAAGCCCTTGTCGCCGACCGTGGTGGCGGCCGCGACGCGCAGACGGCCCTGCTCGTCCTTGCAGGCGTTCGGATTGGTGACGGCCTTCTCGATGTCCTTCACAGTGATCAGGCCGACGCAGCGGTAGTTCTCGTCCACGACCAGCAGCTTCTCGATGCGGTGCTGATGCAGGAGCTTCTTCGCCTCGTCGTGGGTCACGCCCTCGCGCACCGTGATGAGCTTGTCCTTCGTCATCAGCTCAGAGACGCGCTGGTCCGGATCGGTCGCGAAGCGCACATCGCGGTTGGTCAGGATGCCGACGAGCTTGCCGGCGCGGCCGTTGCCGCCGCCCTCCACCACCGGAATGCCGGAAATCCCGTGCGCCTTCATGAGATCGAGCGCCTCGACCAGCTTGGCGCGCGGACCGATCGTGAGCGGGTTCACCACCATGCCGGACTCGAAGCGCTTCACGCGGCGCACCTGCTCGGCCTGCACCTCGGGCTCGAGATTGCGGTGGATCACGCCGACGCCGCCGAACTGCGCCATGGCGATCGCCATGTTGGCTTCGGTCACGGTGTCCATCGCGGAGGCGATGATCGGGATATTGACCGGGATGTCGCGGGTGAGACGGCTGCGGATATCGACCTCGGACGGCAGCACGTCCGAGAGGCCGGGCTTGAGCAGCACGTCGTCGAAGGTCAGCGCCAGTTCGGGGCCGCCGTTCGCCTTTTTGGCCATTGCCAACTCTCCTTGCCCCGCAGGGTGTAAATGGGGTGCCCTGCCCGGCTTTCGTAACCGGCAGCGAATCTCGCCCCAATGCGGAGTTGGCGAGGGGCGATAGCATGACAGGACGCCTGTGAACAGGGTTCCGGGGGCGGAAAATTCTCACGGATATGCAGAAACCTGAACCTTTCGTGATGTGACGGCGACCAATCGAGACCGCTGCCGTCTCGGGGGAATCATGCGCGCGTCCGTTCTGTCCTTCCTTGCGTTCGCTGCAGTCGGCTTTCTCCCCGGCCCCCTCGCCGCCCAATCCGACGACAACTGGAAGACTTGCGTGGCGACCGACGGCACGGCCGTCAGCCGTCTCACCGCCTGCACGGCCGTCATCGAGGCGAAATCCGAGACCAGGCGCAAGCTTGCGGCGGCCTACTGCATCCGCGGCCACGAATTAACCGAGAAGCGCGAGCTCGACGCAGCGCTCACCGACCTCAACGAAGCGATCAGGCTGGATGCGACGTATGCCTGCGCGTTCAATAACCGCGGCCGCGCCTACGCCTTCAAGGGCGACTATGATCGCGCCGTCGCCGACTACGATGAGGCACTCAAGCTCGATTTCAACATGGCGATCGCCTACAACAATCGCGGCGATGCCTATTTCCACAAGCGCCAGCTCGATCATGCGATCGTGGACTTCAGCATGGCGATCAAGGTGGCGCCGAACTACGCCCGCGCCTACGGCAACCGTGCGCTCGCCTATCACGCGATGCGCGACCACAAGCGCGCGGTGTCCGACTACGACGTCCAGATTCGCCTTGCGCCGAGCGTGATGGCCTACCTCGGACGCGGCAATGTGCATCGCGACGCCGAGCAACTCGACCGCGCGATTGCGGACTATGCGGCGGTGATCAAGCTCGCGCCGCAGGACGCGCGCGGCTGGCGCAATCGCGGCATGATCCGCCTGTTCAAAGGCGACAACAAAGGCGGCATCGCCGACTACGACAAGGCGCTGCAATACGATCCCGCGGACGTGTACTCGTGGAACAACCGCGCGCAGGCCCGGATGCGGATAGGCGACAAGCAGGGTGCGGCCGCGGATTTCCGCAAGGCGCTGGAGCTCAGGCCCGGCCTCGAGACGGCGATGCGGGGACTGGAAAGCCTCGGCCCGAAGCCCTGACGCGCCACGCGGCGCTGCTAAATGCGGAGCCGCCCGCTAGCGCCCGTATCCGGGCGGCGGGCCGTAGCGCTCGATCGCGTCCACGATCTCGCGGTGCTTGCGGTCCTCGCGCTTCATGTGCACCGCGACCACGCCATGGATCGACGGCACGAGAAACAGGACCGGGAAGATCCAGCCGAAGATCAGGCAGAACACGATCAGCAACACGCTGAAGATCGCCGAAAACGGCTGTCCGTTGAGCAAAAGCCCGATCGGCGGCAGCAGGGCAGCCAGGATGTAGATCATCGAACCCTCCCGAGATCGCGTTTTATCTAGGAACGCATGCGCGTTCTGCAATGCTCTTGGCCCGCAATCGCGCTAGAAAGCGCCGAGCCCGCCCATGAGCCGTGACCGCCTCGTTCCCCTCATCATCGCGGTCGCGCTGTTCATGGAGAACATGGACGCGACGATCATCGCGACCTCGCTTCCGGCGATCGCCGCCGACATCGGCGCGAACCCGCTGGCGCTCAAGCTTGCCGTCACCTCCTACCTGCTCTCCCTCGCGGTGTTCATCCCGGCGAGCGGCTGGATCGCCGACCGTTTCGGCGCGCGCACGGTGTTCCGCACGGCAATCGCGATCTTCGTGCTCGGTTCGATCGGCTGCGCCTTCGCCAACTCGCTCGAAGGCTTCGTCGCGGCGCGCATCCTGCAGGGCGTCGGAGGCGCCATGATGACGCCGGTCGGGCGGCTGGTACTGGTGCGCTCGATCGACAAGCACAAGCTGGTGGACGCCATGGCGTGGGTGACGATGCCAGCGCTGGTCGGACCGATCATCGGGCCGCCGGTCGGCGGCCTCATCACCACGTATGCGACCTGGCACTGGATCTTTCTCATCAACGTGCCGATCGGCCTGATCGGCATCGTGCTTGCGACGCGCTATATCGAGGACGTGCGGATCGAAGGGCTGGAGCGGTTCGACCTGACGGGCGCGGTGCTCGCGGGGCTCGGCATCGCGGGACTGGCGTTCGGGCTCTCTGTGGCGGGGCTCGGGCTCGTGCCGCCGACGTTCGTTGCCGGCTTGGTCGCGACCGGTGCGATCTTCCTGATCGCCTATACGGTCCACGCGCGGCGCACACCGGCGCCGGTGCTCGACTTCTCGCTGGTGCGCATCCCGACGCTCCGCGCCAATGTGGTCGGCGGCTCGCTGTTTCGCCTGGGCATCGGCGCGCTGTCGTTTCTGCTGCCGCTGCTGCTACAGATCGGCTTCAACTACACGCCTCTCGAATCCGGGCTGGTGACCTTCACGGCGGCGCTCGGCGCGTTCACGATGAAAACCTTCGCGGCGCGCATCATCCGGCGCTTCGGCTTTCGCAACATCCTGATCTTCAATGCGCTGATCAGTTCGGCTTTCACGGCGGCTTGCGCGGCGTTCACGCCGGCAACGCCCTTCGCCTTCATGATCGTCGTGCTGCTGATCGGCGGATTCTTCCGCTCATTGCAGTTCACCGCGACCAACACGATCGCCTATGCGGACGTCGAGCCGCGCCGCATGAGCCGCGCGACCTCGCTGGTGAGCGTGGCGCAGCAGTTGTCGATCGCGGCGGGCGTCGCGGTCGGCGCGCTGTGCGTCGAGCTATCGGTCACTTTCAGTGGCGGAAGCATCATCACGGCAGCGGATTTCCGGCCGGCGTTTCTGGTGATCAGCGCAATTGCAGCGTCGTCTGCCATCCTGTTCTGGACGCTGCCGCCCGACGCCGGCGCCTCGATGGCGAACCGGCCGCCGATCGCGGCACCGGATGCGTCGGATCAGCGGGTCGGCTGACGGCCGATCAGCCGCCGGCCGACGCTGAGCAGGTGCCGCTCGATCAGCAGATAGCTCGCCACGCCGCCCGCGATGCCCGCCAGGAACGCCGTCAGGATGTAAAGCGTCGGCGGGATCGCCGGAAGGCCGACCGTTCGGATCACGCCGAGCAGCCAGATGCGCTGTGCGAACGGATGCGCGAGATAAATCGAATACGACGCATTGCCGAGCAGCAGGCCAATGCGGTTCGGATGCGCCCGCGCTGCGCGTTCGAGCATCAACGCACCCGCGACCGCGATAACGGCCGGAATGGCGTGCGAGACGATGCGCGGCAGCGCGTAGCCGTTGGCATAGACGATCGCGACCCAGAGCGCCGCGAACGCGAGCAGCGCGACGCCGGTCAGCGCGCCGCAGCGCATGAGGTGGCGCGCGCCGAGTGCCAGCACCACGCCGGCGAGAAACTCCAGCATGATCGGATCGACATAGGTCCGCGCGACCGGCCCTTGCGGCTGTACGAGCAACCCGAACCCGATCAGGCCGAGGAAGATCGCGGCGAGCAGCGCGAACCGCAGCGCGCGCCGCGGTACGAACAGGCACAGACCAAACAGCAGGTAGAAGAACATCTCGTAGTTCAGCGTCCAACCGAGCGTGTAGACCGGCGCGACAAGCCCGAGGTTCGGGTGCTCGGCCGGGATGAACAAGAACGACTTGACGATGTGCGCCGGATCGAGCTTGAGGCTGAAGAAGCTCTCCGGCGTGATCAGCGCCGCCGCCAGATAGGCGGCCGTGAACATCCAGTAGAGCGGGACGATGCGCACAACGCGCGCGAGCCAGAATGCGAGCGGATTGCGCGCGCGGCTTTCGGTCGTCGTCCACATGATGAAGCCAGAAATCACGAAGAACAGATCAACTCCGACCGTACCGAAATGCGCCGCGTAATGGACGAACGCCGGAATGCCCATCGCATGCTGGAAGACAATCAGTCCCGCGGCGACTGCGCGCAGATACTGGATCGCGACCACGGTCTCGACGCGGTCTCGGCCGGGCAGAGGCTCAGGCACTCTGCGTGCTCCCGCGAAATCCGGTCGCCAGCAGATAAAGCTCCGCTGAATCGGCGCGGCTTGCTTGCGGTTTCACGTGACGCACGGTGGCGAAATCGCGCTTGAGCTGTGCGAGCAGCGCGGCGTCGGCACCGCCTTGCAGGACCTTGGCGAGGAAACTGCCGCCCGGCCGCAACACCTCGCGGGCGAACTCGACGCCAGCCTCGACCAGCGCCATGATCTTGAGCTGGTCGGTCTTCCGGTGGCCAGTGGCGTTCGCCGCCATGTCGGAGAGCACCACATCGGCCTCGCCGATGAGCGCGCGCAGCCGTTCCGGCGCGGCGGGATCGAGAAAATCGAGATGCAGGAATTCAACGCCCGCGACCGGCGCCATCTCGAGCAGGTCGATTGCGACGACCGCACCTCGTCCCTCCCCGGCCTTCACGCGCTTTGCCGCGACCTCGCTCCAGCCGCCGGGTGCCGCGCCGAGATCGACAACCCGCGCGCCGGGCTTGAGCAGACGATACTTGTCGTCGATCTCGATCAGCTTATAGGCGGCGCGCGAGCGCATGCCCTCGCGTTTCGCGCGCGCCACATAAGGGTCGTTGAGCTGACGTTCGAGCCAGCGCTTAGACGACGCTGTGGTATTTTTTTTCTTCAGCCGCACCTTGAGCGGCCGCTCGTCGCGCGCGGAGGTCACGGTGCGTGGCCGTGGTTGGTCCAGACATTATCGGCGCGCATCAATTCCACCAGCATGCCTTCGCGCAAACCGCGGTCGGCAACGCGCAGCCGTTCGCACGGAAAGACGCGGCGGATCGCTTCAAGGATCGCGCAACCAGCGAGCACGAGGTCTGCACGCTCCGAGCCGATGCAGGGACTGGCGACGCGCTCGTCGTAGCTCATGGCGCGCAGCTCATCGAGCACGGTCTGCACCTCGCCGTCGGTCATCCAGCAGCCGTCGACCTGACGGCGGTCGTAGCGCCGCAGCCGCAGGTGCAGGCCCGCGATGGTGGTCACCGTGCCGGATGTGCCGAGCAGATGCATCGACGCGAGATCCAGCCCCTCGCAATGCTCCTTCGCAAAAGCCCGAACATAGGCTTCGACTTCGGCGGTCAT
The DNA here is from genome assembly GCA_963828625.1 of uncultured Alphaproteobacteria bacterium. Classification (GTDB taxonomy): domain Bacteria; phylum Pseudomonadota; class Alphaproteobacteria; order Rhizobiales; family Xanthobacteraceae; genus PALSA-894. Next base: position 678,941 of record CAWHEX010000003.1, read on the forward strand.
CGCCTCGTAGAGGGCGTGATCGACGTTCACGCCGCCGTAGCGCTCGGCGAGCGACACGACGCCGACCGGGAGCGAGGCCCAGCCGTGGATATGCGGCACCGGCGGCCCGCCATCGGCCGGATGATTGCGCCCGAGCCGCACGATCTCCGAGGAGCCGCCGCCGATATCGAACAGGATGACGCCGGCAGAGACTGGATCCATCAGCGGCGTGCAGCCGATCGCCGCAAGCTCGGCTTCGGTTTCGCGGTCGACAATTTCAAGCGCAAGCCCGACCTCGCGCTGCACGCGGTCGCGGAAGTCCTCGCCGTTCTCGGCCGAGCGGCAGGCTTCGGTCGCGATCAGGCGCGCGCGCGACACTTCGCGGTTGCGCATCTTGTCGCGGCAGATCGACAACGCCTCGATCGCGCGGCCGATCGCCGCCTCGCCGAGCCGGCCCGAGGCCGCCATGCCCTCGCCGAGCCGGATGATTCGCGAGAACGCGTCGATCACGCGGAAGCCGTCGCGAATCGGGCGCGCGACCAGCAGACGGCAATTGTTGGTGCCAAGATCGAGCGCCGCATACGCGGGGCGCGGGCGATGTTGATTAACCCCGCCCTCCGGACGCGGATGGCGGGGTGGCCAGCGCCGACCCCACGGGGGCCGATTTCTCGGCTCCCGTCGATGCGCGGGGTCGAGGCCGGACGGAGTCCGGGCCTCGTCGTCCATCAAAATTCCATCCTGCCGCGCCGAAGCTCTTCCTCGCTCGACGGCTCGCGGCTTTCGTTTGTGCCTAGATCGGAAAAACTCTAGCAGCGCCGGAACACAACGCAAGAGTTGCGCGTTGGCGGCCTTAGGCCCTGCTTACAACCAAGGGTGAGGCCCATTAAGCAAGTTTGCGCGGCACGCCAGTGGTAACGAAATGCCCGCGTGAAGCGCACATTTACGATGGGTCAGTGCGGTTACGGAGAATAAATGTGAAATGGAGATTACGGATTGCCGAGTCACATTTCACTATGGTTGTTTCAAATAGCGCGGAGGTAGCAGGGGCGTATGGGGCACCCGGTCTGATGGCCTCCAAATCCGAGCAACGAAGCGAAGATAGAAAGACACCATGAAACAGGCCAAGACAAGCGACAAGCACGTACGTGCAAGACGTGCCGACAGCCGCGACGCAGAAGTCGGACGGCGCGTGCGGTCCCGGCGGCTGGAATGCCGTCTGTCCCAGACCGAACTCGCGGATCGCATCGGCGTCACATTCCAGCAGGTGCAGAAGTACGAGAAGGGCGTGAACCGCATCGGGGCCGGCCGGCTCCAGCGGATCAGCGAAGCTCTCGAAGTGCCGATCTCGTTTTTCTTCAGCGGCTCGGCCGCCGGCGGCTCGTCGCGGGATCAGGGCGCATCGGAAAGCGTGTTCGGCTTCATGCAGACCTCCGGCTCGGTGCGCATCGTGAAGGCGTTCCACAAGATCAAGAGCCGCAAGGCGCGTCAGCTTCTGGTCGAGATGGCCGAAGAACTGGCCGACCTTCAGGCCGACTGAGAACCTGGTGGACGTGCCGCCAGCAGACGTGGCGGCACCCTCACCCTTCCGGTTTGACTAGTGCGCCGCGGCCACCTCGGTCGGTCCCGCTCGCATTGCCCACCATCCGCCGATTTCAGCGCGATTTGTCCCGTGGTATGATCCGACCACGGCGCGAATTCGCGCGCTTCCGTGTACGCGAGGGTGAGTATGGCGCTCCAGGCGCTCGGCTATGTCGGCATCCGCTCCCGCAACCTTGACGACTGGGCGGGCTATGCGACGCGCTTTCTCGGCATGCAGCTTGTCGAGCGCACCGGCACGACGCTTTCGCTGCGCATGGACGATCGTAAGCAGCGCGTGATCGTCAGCGCGGATGCGGACGGCGGCGCCGGATTCTACGGCTGGGAGGTCGCGGACGCAGCGGCACTCGATGCGCTCGGCGCGCGGCTTGAACGCGCGGGCGTCGCGGTGGCGCGCGGCAGCCGCGCGCTCGCGCAGGAGCGGCGCGTCGCGGACCTGATCGTCTTTCACGACCCGATCGGCAACCGGCTTGAGGCATTTCACGGCGGCCAGATCGCGAGCGAGCCGTTTAGCCCCGGCCGCAGCATTTCGGGCTTCCGTACCGGACCGCTCGGCATGGGCCATGCGGTGCTGACGGTCGAGCGGATCGACGACGTGCTGCCGTTCTATCGTGACGTACTCGGCTTCGCGCTCAGCGATTACATTCTCAAGCCATTCAAGGCCTACTTCTTCCACGTCAATCCGCGCCACCACAGTCTCGCGTTCCTCGAGACCGGAACGAACGGCATCCATCACATGATGGTGGAGCTCTTCAGCCTCGACGATGTCGGGCAGGCCTACGACATCGCGCTGATGAATCCGGAGAGCATCGGCTCGACCTTCGGCCGCCACACCAACGACCACGTGACGTCATTCTATTCCTGGTCGCCGTCGGGCTTCATGGTCGAGTACGGCTGGGGCGGCCGGCTGGTCGAACCCGACAACTGGACCGCCGAGGAGTACACCGTCGGCCCGAGCCTGTGGGGCCACGACCGCGCCTGGTTGCCGGAGGCGAAGCGCGCGGAGGCGCGCGCCATGCGCAAGAAGCTCGCCGAGGACGGTGTGCGTCACCCCGTGCAGGTGATCGAGGGGAACCACCGGCTGATGCCCGGCACCTGCCCGTGGTGGGATGCGGCGACGGCAGAGCGGAAAGCCGGGTAGGAACCGTGTGCTGCAAGACCCGGATCGGTGGTTGCGCGAACCGCCCCGCTGCTATATTTCGCTGCGCACGGTGCCCGCCCTCGCGGCAGGCGCGCCCACCAAGCCGCTCTGATTCCGGCTCATTCGCGAGCCGCACGCGGCCTGATTGGGGGATGGTGAAATGGTATCACAGCAGACTCTGACTCTGTTTTTCTAGGTTCGAATCCTAGTCCCCCAGCCAACTCACCTCACACACAGAAAACAAGTTCCCTCGCCTGCCCGCATTTAGCCGCAAGGCGTTGACGTTTTCGGCGCGGGTTCCCGCACGTCAGGTCATCGTTTCTTAGGTGTTGTCCGCGAAGCTTCGCGCTGATCGACGGCGATGTCGGCCGCCCCTTACTCCACAGGGCCTCGTGCAAAGCTTGGAAAAGCGCGCAGCGATAAACGACGACGCGGAGATGTTCGCGCTCGCACCGGTCTCGCTTTGGCTGGAAGACTACAGCGGGCTGAAACATCTTTTCACGCAGTGGCGCCGCGATGGAGTCACCGATCTGCGCGCGCATCTTGCCGCCGACCATCGGCGGGTCGCCGAGTGCTCCGCGCAGATCAAGGTCGTGAAGGTCAATCGCGCGACGCTGACGCTGTTCGAAGCGATCGACGTCGATCATCTGATCGACAATCTCGCGCGCGTGTTCCGCGACGACATGCTCACCACCCACATCGAAGAATTGGTGCAGCTCTGGGAGGGCAAGACCGGCTTCTTCAGCCATACCGTCAACTACACGCTGACCGGACGGCGCATCGACATCCAGCTCAGGGGGTCGATCCTGCCCGGCTACGAACAGACGTGGGACCGCGTGCTCGTCGCGATCGAGGACGTGACCGTGCGCGAGAGCGCGCGACGGGACATGGTTGCGAGCGAGGCCTATGCGCGCGGCCTGTTCGAGCATTCGCCGGTCTCGCTCTGGGTCGAGGACTTCTCGGCAATCAAGACCCTGCTCGACGAGATGCGAGAGCGCGGCATCGTCGATTTCCGTGTCTTCACCGACGTTCATCCGGAATTCGTCACGCGCTGCATGAACGAAATCCGCGTGATCGACGTCAACCGGCATACACTCGAACTGTTCGGCGCGCCCAACCGGGAAGCGCTGCTGGCGCGGCTCTCCGATATCTTCCGCGACGACATGCAGCAGCAATTTCGCGAGCAGCTGATCGATCTGTGGGACGGCAAGCTGTTCCAGAGCCGCGAGGTCATGAACTACGCGCTCGACGGGACCGAACTGCATCTGCACATGCAATTCTCGGTGTTCCCGGGGCGCGAGCGCGACTGGTCGCAGGTGCAGATCGCGCTGACCGACATCACGGCACGCAAGAAGGCGGAAGCCTATCTGGAGTACCTCGGCAAGCACGACGTGCTGACCAAGCTCTACAATCGCTCGTTCTACGCCGACGAACTCGCCCGGCTCGAGCGCAAGGGACCGCACCCAATCACCATCATCATCGCGGACCTCAACGGGCTGAAGTCCGCCAATGACCAGTTCGGGCACTCGGTCGGCGATGCGCTGTTGCGACGCGCCGGCGAGGTGCTCAATGCACTCGTGGAGCGTCCGAACTACGCGGCGCGCATCGGCGGCGACGAATTTGCCGTGTTGCTGCCGGGCATGGACGAGTCCGCGGGCGCGGCCATGGTGGATGCAATCCATCGGCTGACCGAGATCAACAATCAATTCTATCCTGGCTCGCCGCTAAGCTTTTCGATGGGAGCGGCGACCAGCACGTCCGGCGAGCGGCTTGAAGCCGTGGTCAAGCGGGCCGACCTCGCGATGTTCGAGGAGAAGCGCGTCCACTACGCGCGCGAAACGGACACGCCGCCCGCGGCCCGCGTGAACTCCGCCTAACTCAGACGAACTGCACCGAGATACTGCCGAGTGCGCCGAAGTCGGCGCGCACCGTATCGCCCTTCTGCGCCCAGATCACACGGGTGAAGGAGCCGGCCAAGACAAGATGCCCCGCTTCGAGGGCGACGCCATGCTGGCCGAGCTTGTTGGCGAGCCAGGCGACGCCCATCGCGGGATGGCCGAGCACGCCGGCCGCGACGCCGGTCTCCTCGATTTCGGAATTGCGCATCATGATGCCGCCGACCCAGCGCAGGTCGATATCCATCGGCCCGACCGGACGTCCGCCGACCACGATGCCGGCGGCAGCTCCGTTATCGGAGATGGTATCGAAGATCTTGCGCGGATTGATGATGCGCGCATCGACGATCTCGATCGAGGGAACGACGTATTCGGTCGCGCGCAACACATCGGTCAGGCCGACGCCCGGGCCCTTCAACTCCTTGCCGAGGACGAACGCCAGCTCGACCTCGACGCGCGGCGCGCAGTAGTTCTCGTGGGGCACCTTCCCGCCGTCCGGGACGATCATGGACTCGAACAGATAGCCGTAGTCCGGCTCCCCGATCTGCGAGGACTGTTGCATCGCCTTGGAGGTGAGGCCGACCTTGTGGCCGATCAGCTTTTCGCCGGCCGCCATGCGGCGCTTGGCGCAAATGGTCGAGATCGCGTAGGCGTCCTCGAAGGTGATGCCGGGGAACGTGACCGAAAGCTGGGTTGCCTGCTTTCGCGTCTTTTCCGCGTTCATCAGAATGTCGGCGGCCTTGGCCCGATCGGCGTCTGAGAGCATATCCGTCCCCGGTTTGGTCAGTTCTGGGTCAGATAGCAGGAAAGCGCGCCGGCCGCGACGCGTCGTGCCATCCCAAAACAAAAACGGCGATCCTGAGATCGCCGCTTGGTCGTCTCGATGGAAGGAAGCCTCAGGCCGCCGCGGTATCCGCGCCGTCGCGCCCGCGTGCAGTCTTGAGCTTCTTGAATTTCTGCTCGATCTGGAGGTGAACGCGTTTGATCCAGCGTTCTGCCTCGCGTGCGCGGGACTCGGCCTGGGTGGCGCGGCGCTCCAGCGAGCGGTTGAGCGCCTCGAGGGTACTCAGCCGGGCTTCCAGGGTCCGGAAGCGATCCAGCGCCCGGGTAAGCAAGGCCTCAATGCGCTGCTCGGTCACGGAGAAATTGTCGGTGACCTGATCGACGAGATCGAGCGTCGCCTGCGCGGTCCTGCCAAGATCGGTTTCGCTCGCGGCAGTCGCTGTCGCGCCCAGCGCGTCCTCTTCCAGAGCGAGGCGGAAGACGTTCTCGGCGCTCGAGGTCTCTGTGAACGTACGCGCGGGCGGTGTCCGTGCGCTGGCCAGCTCGCGCAAGCCAGCTTCGGTCACGCTGGATGACGATGGTGTTCTGGCCGGGGGTACGCTCTTCTGCGCTGCCTCGCGCCAGCCAAGTCCATATGCTTCCCGACGAATTTCTTCGATCAGGCGCTGCAGACTTTCGTGGGTATAGTCTGTTGACATGATTCTCCCGCCGCCATCACTTAGCATTCAGCGGCGTCGCTCGCAGAGTGTCAAGTTACCGCCCCAGAAAAACCGCTAGAAAAACTCGGCAATCCCCAAGAACCGTCACAGCATAACGAGGTTCCTTGACGTCGGAAAACCGTGACGTTCAAGCTGCTTGTCCCACCGCGGGAAGCAGGTGGGAAATCGAGTTGGCGTAATATCGCAGCAGCGCCTCCTCGCGCGGGTTGGCGCGGTAGAGGCCGTCCTGCTCCTCGACAAAGTGGCGCAGCAGCAGCATCCGGAGACCGACCTCCACCGCATAGTCTTGGTCCGCGCGCGGGATATGGATGTGGGCGCCATTCGCGATCAGGCGGCGGATCAGGATCTCGATCTCGCCCTTGAGTTCGAGCGCCGAAAGGGGCCGCGCCGCGGCCAGAACGACGGTCGCGACGAGGGACACCGGCAACGCCGGCACCACCTGACCGACCTTCTCCATCAGCGTCGCGCCGAGTTGCTCGATTTCCGCAAAACGTCGCGTTTCGTCGAGCGTACGGAAATCGAGACCGCGCCCAGTCAGGTACTCCCGTAGGGAAACCGGACGTCCGAAGCTGACGCACGCGTAGCCGTAGCGATAGAGCCTGCCGCGCATTCGAAGCATCAGGTTCTGCCAGAGGAAGCCGGCGAGCACGGCCGGCGAGAACTGGAAGCGCGGCCGCTCGCCCTGCGGGGTCGTCGCGGCCGCGACCTGAACGCGGTCCTCGATCACCCGATCGTAATTGATGCCCACCGGCACGAACACGGCATCACGCGCGCCGCGCGGATCGAAGGCCGACACCATGTAGCTCAGGAGGCCGAACTTGGGCGGCCGCAGCTTGCCGTCGCGGGTCAGGCCGCCTTCGGGAAACATCGCCTGCGTGAGGCCGCCCGCGACCGCCAAATGAACGTAGCGGGACAGCACCTTGCGATAGAGCGGCTCGCGCGAGTCCCGGCGTACGAAATAGGCGCCCATCGAGCGGATCAGGTTCTGCAACAACCAGATCCGCGCCCACTCCCCCACCGCGTAGCTGAGCGCCGAGGAGGTCGACGCCAGATAGGTGACCAGCACGTAGTCCATGTTGGAGCGGTGATTGATGACGAAGATCACGGCGGCGTCCGGATCGACCGTCTTCATCGCGTCTTCGTCCATGTAGCCGAGGCGGACGCGGTACAGGAACATCGAGAGCCAGCGCGCGAGCCGCGTTCCGATGCGGAAGTACGCATAGGTCGAGAACGACGGCACGATCTCCCGGGCATACCGGCGTGCGCGCGCCTGCGCGGCCTCGCGCGGGACGTTGTTGGCCGTTGCGTACTCCTCGACCGCGCGCAGCACCTCCGGGTCGAAGATCAGCTGATCGATCAGCGCCTGACGCTTGGCGAGCTTGAAGGGCTGGATGCGCAGCTTCAGCCGCGTATTGAGCTCCTCGATCGCGCGATTGAGGCGGCGGCGCATGAACCAGCGAACGCTCGGCACCAGAATCCGGTCGAACGCCGCCCAGACAGCGAGCACTCCCACAACGACGGCAAGCCAGAGCGGGATCGTGACGCTGGAGTTCATCGCGCGACGGGTTGGCGCGGGTGCACGTAGCCCTTGAACAAGTCGAAGCCCTTCCACGCCGGCTCGACCGGATCGCAGTCCGGCTGCGGCGCATAGACCGAGGGTTCGACGAGCTGCATTTTCGGAATGTAGCGCGGACAATTCGGGAAGATCGCACGTGCCTGCACGCGCACGATCAGTTGCGCGCCGACGGTTTCGGCAAGCAGCGGGTCCTCGCGCGAGACGCTCGCGGTGCCGTTGACGCGCAGGCGGCGTGGTTTCTCATGCAGGTCGATGAACAGGAGCCCGACATTCGGATTGACCCGCGTATTGCCGAGGCTCTTGAACATGCCGTTGCCGTCGTAGTCCGGAAACGCCAGTTCGGAGTCGCCGGTTATACGCACGAAGCCGGGCGGTCCGCCCTTGAATGAGCAGTCCGGCCGTCCCTCGGCATCGGCAGTCGAAAGGAAAAAGTAGATCGTGCTTTCGATGAAAGCCTTGTCGTCGGCCGTGAAAGCGGTGCGGGTGAGCTTCTCTTCGAGGCGGTCGGAGATGCGGCGGCTGTCGAACTGATCCTGCAGTTGGCGATTGCCCTCGTGGTACATGATCGTCATTGGCGCCCTCCCCGATGAGGCGGCCATTGTCCAATCAAGCCGTCTCCTCCGCAATGCGCTTGCGGCCGCTCATGTAGGCGCGGCCGTCGTTGACGGCGTCGACCGCGATCAGCTTTCCGGCCTTGCGGTACTCGACCGAAAACCGCGCCGCTGCGACGTCGCCCACGGTCCGGGCGTCGTCATAGCCATCCGAAAGCCCCGCCATCTGCAGCTTCAATTCGTATTGATCTGACCAGAACCAGGGCACCGGATCGTAGGTCTGCGGCTTGCCGAGGATCGCGGCGGCCACCGCCTTGGCCTGATCGATGGCATTCTGCACGCACTCCAGCCGCAGCCGGCGACCATAGCGCCGGCTCGGGAAACGGGTGCAGTCGCCGGCCGCATGGATGGCCGGGTCTGCGGTACTGCCATGCGCGTCCACCACGATGCCGTCCTCGCAAGGCAATTCAGCCGCAGCGGCGAGGTCGTCGTTCGGCTTCGCGCCGACCGCGAGCAGTACCAAGTCGGCGGGCAGCGCCGCGCCGTCCGCGAGGCGGACCTGCGCAACCTTGCCCTCGCCTTCGATCGCGGCAAGCCGCGCGCCGAGGCGGATATCGACGCCGCGCTTGCGGTGAAAGTCCTGCATGAAGGTCGAGATCACCGGCGAGGTGACGCGCTTCATCACGCGATCCTCCGCCTCCAGCACCGTGACTTCCCGCCCCTCCCCGCGCGCGACCGCCGCGACCTCGAGGCCGATATAGCCACCGCCGACGATGACGATGTGCTTGGCCGCGTCCATCGGGGCCCGCAGCGCGCGCACATCGTTGATCTTGCGCAGCGAAAACACGCCCGGCATATCGGTGCCGGGTATGAGGCAGCGGGCGCGCACGCGTGCCGGTCGACAGGAACAGCGTGCCGTATTCGGCGTACCCGCCTTCGAATGTCACCCGTTTGCCGGTGCGATCGATCAACCGAACGGACACGCCGTAATCTGCGGTCACGCCCTGTTCGGTCCAGAATTTCTCCGGGCGGAAATAGAGCGTGTCGGCTGCCGGGCGCTCGGTGAGAAATTTCTTCGACAGCGGCGGGCGCTGGTACGGCGCATAGGGCTCGTCGCCGATCATGCGGATCGGCTCCTTGTAGCCGCCCTGGCGCAGGCTCACGACGAGTTGCGCGGCCGCCTGCCCGGCTCCGACAATGACGACGCTCATGCGGCTTCCCGGGTCCGGATATCGATCTCGCCGTGCAGCGTACGGTGAACCGGGCATTTGTCGGCGATTTCAAGCAATCTCATGCGCTGCTCGGCCGAAAGCTCGCCTTCCAGCGTGACCTCGCGATCGATGCGGTCGATCTTGCCTTCTTTCGTCTCGCAGTTCTCGCAGTCGGCGGCATGGATCTTGTCGTGCTTGAGCCGCACAGCGACACGCGTAAGCGGAATCTTCTTCAGGTCCGCATAGAGCCGGATGGTCATCGACGTGCACGCGCCTAGCCCTGCGAGCAGATATTCGTAAGGGCTCGGCCCGCTTCCGTTGCCGCCGACCGAGGTCGGCTCGTCGGCGAGATAGCGGTGCGGCCCGGCGATGATCGACTGCTCGAACTTGCCGTTGCGTGTTTCGGCGACCAGCACGCCGTCGAGCGGCATCACGTCGGGCTCCGGCACCATGTCGAGATAGCGCTCCGACCAGGCGGCGATCACGTCCGCCGCGTAGACTGCGTCGCGACGCTTGCTCAGCAAATGATCGGCATCGCCGAGCGAGACGAAGCTCTTCGGGTGCTTTGCGGCGCCAAAGATCGCGCTCGCATTCTCGACGCCGACCAGATTGTCGGTGGGCGAATGCAGCACCAGCAGCGCCTTGCGCAGATTGGCGAGACACGCATGCAGCTTCTGCTCGCTCACGTCATCGAGGAATTCCTTGCGGATGCGGAACGGACGGCCCGCCAGCGCGACCTCGACCTCGCCCTCCGCATGGATCCGCTCGACCTGATCCTTGAACAGCCCGGTGACATGCGCGGGATCGGCGGGCGCCGCGATGGTGGCAACAGCGCGCGCCTCCGGAATGCGCGACGCGGCCGCGAGGATCGCGGCGCCGCCGAGGCTGTGCCCGATCAGGATCGCGGGCGGCTGGTGCATCTTGCGCAGATGGTCGGCCGCCGCCACCAGATCATCGACGTTGGACGAAAACGTCGTGTTGGCGAACTCGCCCTCGCTCGCGCCCAGCCCAGTGAAGTCGAAGCGCGACACCGCGATGCCACGCGCCGTCAGGCCCTCGGCGATGCGCTTGGCGGCGAGCACGTCCTTGCCGCAGGTAAAGCAGTGCGCGAACAGCGCGAACGCGACCGGTTGTCCGGCCGGGCGGTCGAGCAGAGCAGAGAGCTTCTCGCCGCGCGCGTTGGGAAAGTCGAACCGTTCGGACGGCATTCCGGCCTCCCTACTCCGTAGAAACCGGCGGATGCTTGCGCAGGTTTCGCAGGATTGCTCCGACGACATTGGAATAATCGTCGGTCCAGATGCGCTGGGCAGGATCGATCTCGATATCGATCCAGTCCTTGTCCTCGAGCAGCACCCCGAAATCCTTCTCCTCGCGCGCGCTGACGACGACCGTCGAGGTGAAGATGTAATTCGCGTCATCCTCGTCGTCGCGCGCCGCGCGGTTGTTCATGCGGCTGGCGAGCCCGTTGGCGTGCGCGATGCCGGCGACGACGGAGGCAAGCTCCATGTGGCGGTTCGAGACGTGCATGATCACGCTGCCGCCGGGCGCGAGCCGGGAGACGTAGGTCGCCATCGCCTCGCGCGTCATCAGGTGGATCGGGATGGCGTCGGAGGTGAACGCGTCGAGCATGATCAGATCATACCTGTCGGGGCTTTCGGCGAGCGTCAGGCGAGCGTCGCCGAGCACGACCGGAATATCCGGCGCGCAGCGCGAGATGTAGTTGAACTTGTTCGGGTCGCGCGCGAGCTTTTCGACGCTCGCGTCGATTTCGTAGAACTTGAAGGTGTCGCCCGGCTCGGAGAAGCAGGCGAAAGTGCCTGTACCGAGACCGACCACCGCGACCTTGATCGGACCGCCGACGCGCTGGCGCACCGCCTTGACGGTGACGCCCATCGGCGAGTTCTCGTGATAGTACGAAATCATCGGCGGCTTGCCGGTGATCGGCTCGCCCGCGTCGTCGCGCAGGCGCTCGGCACCATGGATCGTGGTCCCGTGCAGGAAGACGCGGAACCGGCCGTCCGAAGTTTCGGTGATCTTGTGCACGCCGAAGAAGCTGCGCATCGTCTCGCGCACTTCCGAGTCCGGCCGGTATGCTTGGCCGATGATGAACACCACGGCGATCACGGACGCGAACGGCAGCGGCTCGCGCGAGACAAGACCGGCGATCACCAGCATGGCGCCGACGGTCCAGTTGAAGGTCTTCTCGTCGGTGACGTAGCGCTCGGTCAGGCCTGGGAACGCCACAACGGCGACCACCGCGGCGGCGCCGAGCCACAGCAGGCGCGTGCGCGTGTCGGTCGGCATGACCAGACCGGGGCGGCAGAGGATCGCCAGCACGATCAGCGCCGGATACTCGATCACCGAGTTGAAGATGTTCGGCGCGATCAGTCCGGCGAAGATGCCGCCGATCACGCCGCCTGCCGACATCCACATGTAGAACGCCGTCAGGTGCTGTGCGGGCGGGCGGCTGCGCGATAGCTCGCCGTGACACACCATCGTGATGGCGAAGAACGTCGCGACATTGAGCGCGAGCAGCCAGAGCATGTACTGCCGGATGTCGAGCACCATGATGCCGACGAGCGCGACGATGAACATCGGCTCGATCGCGACCATCCATTCGTGGCGCAGGATCGGCCTCGTCTGGAACACGATCACGAAAGTGACGAGGTAGAGCGCGAGCGGGACCACCCACATGAAGGGCGCGGCCGCGATGTCGGTCGAGATGTGCGAAGTGACCGAGATCAGCAGCGCGGACGGAACCGCCGCGAGCGCAATCCAGCGCAGCGCATCGCCCCACGTCGGTGCTGGGACGGCGGTGGTGTCCGTCGCCGGAAGATCGCCCGGCCGCGCTGAGCGCAGCATCAGCCAGCCGCACCATCCGATCAGCGCGATCAGCACGAAGAACATCACGGTCCAGCCGCGCGTCTGCTGGCCCAGCGTACTCAGCGGTTCCAGCACGAACGGATATGAGAGGAGCGCGAGGAAGCTGCCAATATTGCTTGCCGCGTAGAGGAAGTACGGATTTCCGGCGGAGGGATGATCGGTGCGCGCAAACCACGCCTGCAGCAACGGGCCATTGGCCGAGAGCGCAAAGAACGGGAGCCCGATCGACACCGCGAATAGTCCGAGCAGCCACAGCGCCGCGGTCGCGTCAGCCGGCGGGCGCCCCCACCACGGCGCGATCGCGAGCGGCAAAAACACCGTCGCTACCACCATCACGACGAGATGGACGACGATAGACCGCTTTCCCGGCAGATACTTCGTCAGCGCATGCGCGTAGGCGTAGCCCGCAAGCAGCACCGCCTGGAAGAACACCATCGCCACCGACCATACCGACGGCGTTCCACCGAGGCGCGGCAGCACCATCTTGGTGAACATCGGCTGCACCGCGAACAGCAGCGCCGCCGAGAGGAAAATCGCGGCGGCAAAGACGCGCAGCAGGACCGCAGGGCTGGTCGCCATTTTGTTGATTTCGTTTCCGGCTTCGGCATGACCTGAAGGCCGTTGCTAGCGGCCTGGGCGCGGCTCCAATACCGCGCCGCAGCACTACGGGCAATCATGCTCGAATTCTGTCTATCGCATGAGCAGATCGGTGCTACAATTTCAGGCACCGTGCGGGGGCGCGGGAAAGATTGCGCACAAGCGCATGATATCACGCAGGTATACCTGCGGCATGGCCCTTGCTCCCAACGCGCCATCAACTGGTCACGAGGGAGTCACCGATGCGCCGACGCGATTTCACCAAGCTCGCCCTCGCTGGCGGGGCTGCGACGATTGCCGCTCCCGCGGTTGTGCGGGCGCAGACGACCTTCAATTGGAAAATGACGAGCTTCTATGGGCCGAATGCCGCGTTCTATTCGACCGGCCCGGGCAGCGCGAAAGACCTGATCAGCCGCATCGAAGCGATGTCCGGCGGCCGCATCAAGATCCAGTTCTACGGCGCGGGCGAGCTCATCCCCGCGGCGGAGGGCTTCGACGCGGTGTCTTCCGGCACCGTCGAGATGAACTACGCCAACTCATACTTCTGGACCGGCAAGAGCTTCGCCGCGCAGTACTTCACGGCGGTGCCGTTCGGACTGAACTTCCAGGGCTTCAACGGCTGGTACTACGACGGCGGCGGTGCAGGGCTGTGGCGCGAGGTCTACGACCGCTTCAATCTGGTGCCCATCCTCGCCGGCAATACCGGCGTGCAGATGACCGGCTGGTTCCGCAAGGAGATCAAGACGGTCGACGATCTCAAGGGCGTGAAGATGCGCATCCCCGGCCTCGCGGGCCGCGTCTACAAGGAGCTCGGCGTCGATTCACGTCTGATTGCTCCCGGTGAAATCTTCCCCAACCTCGAACGCGGCGTGATCGACGCGGCCGAATTCGTCGGCCCGTTCCTCGACCGTCAACTCGGCCTGCACAAGGTCGCGAAGTACTACTACACGACCGGTTGGCACGAGATGGCGACCGCCTCCGAAGTCATCGTCAACAAGGCGAAGTGGGAGAGCCTGCCGCCGGACCTTAAGGCGATCGTCGAGAACGCCTGCGCGGCCTGCAACGTGATCAGCGAGGCCTGGTGCCAGAAGAACAATGCCGAGGCGATGGAGGACCTGACCAAGAACCAGGGCGTGATCGCGCAGCCGCTGCCGGATGACATCGTGAAGGCGCTCCGCGTCGCCACCACCAAGATTCTCGACGAAGCGGTCGCGCGCGATCCGGTCACCAAGAAGGTGCACGACAGCTACATGGCCTACAAGGTGAAGTACGACGCGTGGGCGGACCAGAGCGAGCTCGTCTATCACACCAAGATCCGCAAGGCCTGAAGGCTCCATGACCGCAAGGGGACTGGCCGACGGGATCGACCGTTTCACCGATCTCGTCGGCCGCGCCACATCATGGCTGGCGCTCGGCATCGCTCTCGTGATGGGCGGGAACGTGCTGCTGCGCTACGGCTTCTCGGTCGGCTCGATCTGGACGCAGGAACTCGAATGGCACATTATGGTGCCGATCTGCCTGTTCGGCATGTCCTACGCGCTGCTGCATGGCGAACACGTGCGCGTCGACGTCGTGTTTCAATACTTCTCCCCGCGTAACAAGCATCTGGTCGACGTGATCACCGCGATCCTCGCGATGATTTTCTGCGTCCTCGTGATCCGGCTCTCCGTCCCGTACGTCTGGCAGTCCTGGAGCATCGGCGAAGGCACCGCCAATCCCGGCGGCATCGACTACCGCTACGTGATCAAGGCGCTGATCCCGATCGGCTTTACACTGTTCTTCGTCCAGTCGCTGTCCGAGGCGATCAAGAGCACCCTCGCCTACCGGGCCGCCTGATGTCGCTCGAAATCCTCGCCGTCCTGATGCTGGTGTCGTTCTTCGTCCTGCTCCTGGCGGGAATTCCGGTTGCCATGACACTCGCGGTATCCGGCTTCGTGTTCGGCTACCTCGGATTCGGTACAACGCTGTTCAGCCTCTTGCCGCACCGCATCTTCGGCGTCGTGACCAACTCGACGTTGCTCGCTATCCCGCTCTTCGTCTTCATGGGCATGATGCTGGAGCGCTCACGTCTCGCCGAAGACCTGATGGACGTGATCGGACATCTGGCGGGCTCGCTGCGCGGCGGGCTCGGCATTGGCATCGTGCTCGTCGGCGTGCTGATGGGTGCGACCACCGGTATCGTCGGTGCGACCGTCGTCACGCTCGGTCTGCTGACACTTCCGGGCATGCTGCGCCGCGGTTACGATCGGGGTCTTGCGAGTGGCGTGATCTGCGCGTCGGGCACGCTCGGCCAGATCATCCCGCCGAGCTTGATCCTCATTCTGTTGGCGGACATCCTCGATGAATCGGTCGGCACATTATTCGCCGCCGCGATGATCCCCGGCCTGATGCTCGCCGGCATTTACGTGCTGTACATCCTCATCCTCGGCATCGTCCGGCCCGACATGGTGCCGGCGATCCCGGCCGAGGAGCGCGCCCTGCTCCCCCGCGCCGAGTTGATGCGCAAGCTCGTCAAAGTCGTGCTGCCTCCGGTCGGGTTGGTCGGCGCGGTGCTCGGATCGATCATCGCAGGCATCGCGGCGCCGTCGGAAGCCGCCTCCATGGGCGCGCTCGGGTCGATCCTGATCACCGCGGTGACCGGACGGCTGACGTTGAAGGTGCTGCGCGAGACCTGTCAGGCGACGGTCAAGACGACCGCGATGATGATGTTCATCCTGATCTGCGCCCAGGTGTTCGCGCTCGCGTTCCGCGGACTGCAGGGCGAGAAAATCGTTCACGACCTCTTCGCGCTGCTGCCCGGCGGCATCAATGCCGACATCTGGTTCCTGATGCTGATCATCTTCATTCTGGGATTCTTCATCGAGTGGATCGAGATTTCCTACATTGCGGTGCCGCTGTTTCTGCCGGTTTTTACCGCGGCCAACGTCGACATGGTGTGGCTCGCGACACTCATCTGCGTGAACCTGCAGACGTCGTTCCTCACCCCGCCGTTCGGCTGGGCGCTATTCTTCTTGCGCGGAGTCGCACCGCCCGAGGTAACCACCGGCGACATCTACCGCGGCATCATCCCCTTCGTCGGGATGCAGGTCGTCGCGCTGGTGCTGTGCTTCCTGTTCCCGCAGATCGCGTTGTGGCTGCCGCGCACGATCGGCTGGTAATGCCGCCTCAGTGCTTGTGTTCTTTCATCTTGGGCTGCCCGGCGGGCGAGCCGCCGATCGCCTCGACGGCGAACTCGACATCGACCTTGCCGGCTTTCTCGAATGTCAGCGAACCTTTCACGCGCTCGCCCTTGGTGAGCGGGCGCGACAGCGTGGTCATCATGATGTGATACGAGCCGGGCTTGAGCTCGACGGTCGCGCCCGGCGCGATCTCGATCCCGTTCTTGAGCTCGCGCATCTTCATCACACCGCCGTCCATGCTCATCTCGTGGACCTCGAAGCCCTTCGCGACCTCGACCGAGCCGCCGGTCAGGCGATCCGGCGTCGTGCCGGTGTTCGTGATCTTCAGATAGCCGCCCGCGACGGGTGCATTCTTCGGCGTAGCGCGCGACCACGGATGGCCGATCACCAGCGGGCCGACCTTGTACTCATGTGCGTTCGCGCCACTCGCCATCAGGGCGAGCAGCAACGCGGCAACGGATGTGCGGATTTTCATCGATAGCTCCAAAATGCGAATGGGCCGCGACTGACGCGGCGGTTGATCGAGAAAGACGGACGCTGGTCAATCAGCCGAGCGGCGGTGCGCGCGGTGCGTGCTGATGGTGGCGCGCGAGCGTGACAGGCGCATGCGGCACGGCAGGCAGCGCGACGGCGATCGCGTCTGCGGGCCAGCGCAGGAGCGTCGCGGCAGCGTCGCCGCCCGCGAACGATGAGGCACAGTGGCCCGCGAGGCAGGCCACACACAGATCATGGGCTGCGGGAGACGCCGGATCACTGCCGCCCGCGTTCGAGCGGCAGATGACGGAAGGATCGGCCGCCGCGAGCGCAAGTCCACCGGGCACCGCGAACGCCGCGACCAGCGCCTGCAACACAAGCGCATAAGCCGCCACGATGGCGGCGAAACGGCGAAAGCGGTTGGGGCCCATGCGCGGACAATAGCGGCGCGCTTGCCGCGCCACCAGCCCTCGCCTCCCGCAGACGCTTGCGCATTCCTGCGCCATAATCGGGCGAAGATTCTGCGCGAGGCGGCATGGCTTCCAGAGCGTCGGACGGAATTTGCGCGCTGCGCGGCACGATCGTCACGTGCCGCGACGATCCGTTCCTGTCCGATCCCGCAAAGGCGCTCGCGGTCGAAACGGACGGCATCGTGGTCTGCCGCAACGGGCTGATCGAGGCGGTCGGCCCCGCGGCCCAGATCGGCCGCGCCCTCCCCGCGGACGCCACGGTCGAGAACTACAGCGGCTACATCATCACGCCGGGTTTCATCGACACGCATGTGCACTACGTGCAGACCGGAATGGTCGCTTCCTACGGCACGCAACTGCTCGACTGGCTCGACCGCTATGCCTTCCCGGCCGAGATCGCCTTCAAGGACCCGAAGCACGCCGCCGTAATGGCGCGCATCTTTTGCGACGAGCTTTTGCGCAACGGCACCACAAGCGCGCTCGTGTTTTGCGCGAGCTATCCACAATCGGTCGACGCCCTGTTCGCCGAATCCGAAAAGCGCGGCATGCGCATCATCGCCGGCAAGGTGTTGATGGACCGCAACGCGCCCGAGGCACTGCGCGACACCGCGCAGACAGGGTACGACGACTCCAAGGCGCTGATCGCGCGCTGGCACGGCCACGCGCGTTCGCTCTACGCGATCACGCCGCGCTTCGCCGGCACCTCGACGCCGGAGCAGCTCGATGCGGCGGGCAGTCTGTGGCGCGAGCATCCCGACGTGTTCGTACACACCCATATCGCGGAGAACCGCGCCGAGATCGCCTGGACTGCGAAGCTGTTTCCGGAAGCAAGGAACTATCTCGACGTTTACGACCGTCACGGCCTGATCGGTCGGCGCGCGGTGCTGGCGCATGGCGTGCATCTTTCCGAGGACGAGCTTTGCCGTTGCCATGAAAGCCGCACCGCGCTCGCGCATTGTCCCGACGTCGAACCTGTTTCTCGGCTCGGGTCCTTTCAGGTCGGTGAAGCGAAAAACCCGCGTCGGCCCGTCGAGGTCGGACTGGGTACCGACATCGGCGGCGGCACCAGCTTCTCGCTGCTCGCCACGATGGGCGCGGCTTACGAGATCGCGCAGCTCAACGGCCGTTCGCTCAGCGCGACCGAGGCGTTCTATCTCGCGACGCTCGGCGGCGCGCGCGCGCTCGCCCTCGACGACCGGATCGGCGCGATCGCGCCCGGACGCGAGGCCGATCTCGTGGTGCTCGATCCAAAGGCGACGCCGCTGCTGTCGTTGCGGAACGCGCGCGCAGAGTCGGTCGAGGATCAACTCTTCACGCTGATGATGCTCGGGGACGATCGCGCGGTGCGCGCGACCTATGTGGCGGGACAACTCGCGCATGCGCGGAGCGCGGACGAGACGCGCTGAGGGCGGCGCGCGGCGCGTGCACGAAAATGCTAGAACTGCGCCATGCCGCCGAACGGATCTGAGCCTGAGGAAACCAAAGGAAGAATCCTGCCGTTCCAGCGGCGCGGCCTGCTGCGCACGCATAACGCGCCGCACACCACGATACCGGATGGGCCAGTCGAGGGCCTGGAAAAGTACGCCGTCAGCGAGCCGGACAATTACCGTCAGCGCATGATCAACAACGGCCTGGCGTTCGTGGCCTGCACGGTGCTGGTGGGCATCGGAATATGGCTTGCGACGGCGATTGCCGAGATGCGCCGCAATCAGGACTGCGTGTTGTCGGGCCGGCGGAACTGCGCACAGGTGAATGTGCCGCCGCCGACCCGATAACGCAGCGGTTAGCCCCTTCCGGCGACCGAGAGCGACACCGGCGCAAGGCCGGACATGCCGATTGCACGGGCGCCTGCGGGAGTGAGGTCGATAACCCGGCCACGCACGAACGGACCGCGGTCATTGATGCGAACGGTGACGCTCCTGCCGTTACGGTTATTGGTGACGCGCACCATCGTGCCGAACGGCAGCGTCTTGTGCGCCGCGGTCAGCGCGCCGGAATTGACGCGTTCGCCGCTGGCCGTACGGCGACCGGCGTAGCCGTCACCCTTCGTGCCGTACATCGACGCCATGCCGGAGCCGCCCCCGGCGCCGTGCGAACGAGCGTGCGAATGCTTGTGGTGAGAATGCTTGTGGTGATGCCTTTGCTTTGCTTCCGCGACCCCGGCGCAGGCGAAAACGACTGAAGTGACGAGCCCCAAGTATCCAAGTTTCCGCATGATCATCAGCGGTGTCCCTCTTTTGTTGTGGATGGGAAGACCGCTTGGCCAGCAAATGGTTCGATTTACCGACGCCGAGAAGGCAGCGAGAAGGTAATAATGTGGCTCGTCTAGCTCTCTGAACACTATAGAGTATCGGACGTAAGGTAATATTCGGGTAACAATTGAAACAAATCTTGACGACGATTGAGCCTATTGTTGCTCGGAAAGTTCCGCTCGTTGATTCAAAACTATCGCCCTTCTCGAAGAAACCTCGGTTTTATTGTCTGGGTTGTATGACGTGACGCAATCCAATCCGGGCGCCGCGTGAGGCGCGCCGTTCGCGCGACCCAACGCAAAACCATCGGCCGCCCGGCGCGTTCCACCCAATGCCCGCGCATTGAACTGACCCAACCCCTTGGCTATACGGGGACCGCGCGATAAGACGGGCGTGCGCCGGGCACCGGCCGGGGGATGCGTGCGCGATTCAGCGCCGAAAAACGATAGATTTCAGAGGGTTGCCGATGTCTTCGACTTTCGACACCGTGGCGAACATCATTTCCGAAACCTGTGACATCGAGCGCGAGAAGATCACTCCGGATAGCCACTCCATCGACGACCTCGGCATCGACAGCCTCGACTTCCTCGATATCGCCTTCGCAATCGACAAGGCGTTCGGCATCAAGCTGCCGCTCGAGCAGTGGACCCAGGAAGTGAACGACGGCAAGGCGACCACCGAGCAGTATTTCGTCCTGAAAAACCTGTGCGCGCGCATCGACGAACTGATCGCCGCCAAGGGCGCGGCGACGGCGTAAGGACTGCATGCGTCTCGAGTACTTCCTCCTCATCGACCGGATTGTCGAACTCAAGCTCGACGACCACACGATCCGCACCGAAGCCACCGTCCCGACCACGTCCACGATCTTCGAGGGGCACTTTCCCGGGCACCCGCTCATGCCGGGCGTGCTGCTGATCGAGACGATGGCGCAAACGTCGGGCTGGCTCCTGATTGCCATGCACAAGTTCACCCGCATGCCGTTCTTTGCCGCCGTGAAGGAGGCAAAACTGCGCACGTTCGTTACGCCGGGACAGGTGCTTTCCGTTACGGCGAGCCTTGTTCATGACGGCTCGGGCTTCGCAAGGACGAACGCAGCGATCAAGTGCGACGGCAAACCTGTTTGTAACGCCGAACTGACGTTCCGCCTCGTCGAATTTCCTGATCCGTCGTTCCGCTCTAGCATGGAAAAGATCGCTGCCGAGATCGCCTTCCCGATGGAGGCGATCGATGCCTGAAGCACGTGAGGTCTGGATCACCGGCGTCGGCATCGTCTCGTGTCTCGGGGAAGGTCTCGACGCGCATTGGCAGGGCCTGTCGGCGCCTTCATCAGCGGAGATCGCCGCATTCGCGCCCTACGTCGTGCATCGCGCCGTCGCAGTCGATTTCGACAAGCAGATCCCGAAGAAGGGCGACCAGCGCCAGATGGAAGCCTGGCAGCGCTACGGCGTCTATGCGGCAGGCCTCGCACTCGACAGCGCAGGCGTAAAAGGCAACGCAGAGCTTCTGTCCAAGACCGACATGATCGTCGCGGCCGGAGGCGGCGAGCGCGACGGGAAAGTCGACATCAGCATCTTGGCGGGACTGCGCACCGCGAATGATCGCGGTGCCTATCTGAACCAACGCCTGATGAGCGACCTGCGCCCAACATTGTTCCTCGCGCAACTCGCGAACCTGATGGCCGGCAACATCTCGATCGTGCACGGCGTCACGGGGTCATCGCGCACGTTCATGGGCGAAGAGCAGGCCGGGGTTGATGCACTGCGCATCGCGCTCGCCCGAATCACGGCCGGACAGAGCGAGATCGCGCTGGTCGGCGGCGCGTACAATGCCGAGCGCTTCGACGTCATTCTCTACTACGTGCTGGCGAAATGCCTGACGCACGACCAACACACGCGGGTTTGGGAACGCGCGGCGAGCGGCGGCGGCATGGAGCTCGGCACCATCGCGGCATTTCTGGTGCTCGAAGAGAAACAGCATGCGGTGAAGCGCGGCGTAAAGCCGTTTGCGCGGTTCACCAGCATCCAAACCGATCAGGTCAAGCGCACGCCCGGCGCAATCACGGGGGCGTTGGAGCGCATGTGGTCGAACATTGCGCAAAGGGTGAAGCCGGAGAACGCCGCCCTCATCTCGGGTGCCACGGGCGTCGAGCCCGTCACTGCCGAAGAACGGGCATTCCTGGAGCAGCATCCCGGCCTTGCCGTGCGCGCCACCGGCACCCATCTCGGTCATGGGCTCGAGCCGCAGTTTCCGGCTAATATCGCGCTCGCCGCGGTCGCGTTGCGGCGCGGCCACCTGTTTCCGCCGTCCGATGATTCGGGGTTCGAGCGGTCGATGGACGCGGCGCTGCGGCAAGTGGTGGTGACGAGCATCGGGCATCGGCGCGGCGAGGGTCTCGCTCTCGTCGAAGCGATCGACTGAGGGAGATGCGCATGGCGAAGACCGACCAGGCAGGCAGGCCGATCGTCGTCGTCACCGGTATGGGAGTTATCACTTCGCTCGGGGCGGGGCGCGAAGACAACTGGCGCAAGCTCACCGCCGGCGAGTTGGGCATCCGCGAGATCACGCGCATCTCGACCGAAGGACTGAAGACCCGCATCGCGGGCACGATCGACTTCATCCCGATCGAGCATCATTCCTCGCCCGGATTGTCCGAACGGCTTGCCGAGATGGCGGCGGAGGAGGCGATCGCGCAATCCAATATCGGGAGCCGCGGCAACTTTCCGGGACCGCTTTTCATCGCGGTCGCGCCGCTCGAGATCGAGTGGGACCAGCGCGAAGCGCTGGTGCGCGCATCCGGCGCGAATGGTGATCTCAGCTATGCGGATCTGATGCGCGCAGGGGAGACCGGGCAGTTCCGTCATGTCTACGAGCGCTTCCTGTTCGGCTCCGTCGCCGCCAACATCGCCGAACGCGTCGGCACCAAGGGCTCGCCGATCTCGCTATCGACCGCATGTGCGTCAGGCGCCTCCGCGATTCAGCTCGGGGTCGAGGCGATCCGCCGCGGCGAAGCGAGCGCCGCCCTGTGCATCGGGACCGACGCATCGGTGAACGCCGAGTCGCTGATCCGCTTTTCACTTTTGTCCGCGCTTTCGACCAGCAACAATCCGCCGCAAGGCGCCTCGCGTCCATTTTCGAAGGATCGCGATGGCTTCGTCATAGCGGAGGGCGCGGGCGCGCTCGTATTGGAAAGCCTGGAGGCCGCGCAGGCGCGCGGCGCGAGAATTCTTGGCGTGATGGACGGCTGCGGCGAGATGGCGGACAGCTTCCACCGCACCCGCTCGAGCCCCGACGGGAAGCCGAGCATCGGCTGTATGCGCAATGCGCTCAATGATGCCGGGCTCACGCCCGAGCACATCGACTACATCAATGCGCATGGCACCAGCACGCCGGAGAACGACAAGAACGAATATCTGAGCGTCTCGGCGGTGTTCGGCGAACGCGCCACAAGCATTCCGATCTCGTCCAACAAATCGATGATCGGCCACACCATCTCGGCCGCCGGCGCCGTCGAATCCGTCTTCAGCCTGCTGACACTGGAGCACCAGCGGGTTCCGCCGACCATCAACTATGACATTCCAGACCCGACGATCCCGCTGGATGTCGTGCCGAACGTGGCGCGCGACGCGCGCGTGACGCACGTCATCTCCAATTCGTTCGGCTTTGGCGGGCAAAACGTAGCGCTGGTCATGAGCCGGGAGCCACGCTGATGGCTGACACAACAGCGAAACGGCGCGTACTTGTCACCGGCGGCGGACGTGGGCTCGGCTCCGCGATCGTGCGCGTGCTCGCGGCGGCCGGCCATGACGTGACTTTCACGTATCGCTCTGCCAGCGCCGAAGCCGACGCGCTGGTGAAGGAGATGAGCGCCGCGCATTCCGGCCAGACCTTCGCGGCGCATCAGGCCGATCTCGCGGACAAGAGTGCCGTCAATGCGCTGGTCGCGACGATCGAGAAGGAAGGCCCCTACTCGGCCTTCGTCCACAACGCCGGTCAGTCCTACGACACGCTTGCCGTGATGCTCGATCAGGACAAGGCGGAAGCCGCCATGCAGGTAAACTTCTGGTCCTTTACCCGGCTCGCCGCCGGAATGGTTCGCACGATGATGCGCGCGAAGGATGGCCGCGTCGTGGTGATCGGCTCGGTGACGGCCGAGCGCGGCAACCAGGGCAATTCGGCCTACGCGGCCTCGAAGGCGGCGCTGCTCGGTTACTCGCGCACCCTCGCGATCGAGAGCGCCAGCCGCGGCATCACCGTCAACTACGTGGCGCCGGGCTTCATCGACACCGAAATGATGACCAAATACGACAAGTATCGCGAGCAGATGGAGCAGCAGATTCCCGCCAAGCGCTTCGCGAAGCCCGAGGATGTCGCCGGGATCGTGGCATTCCTGCTCGCGCCCGCCGCTTCTTACATCACGGGCGCCTACCTTCCGGTCGATGGCGGGTTGACGGCAGGGATGGGTATCCATCGCTGACCTTAGTTGTTTTGCGATTGCCTCCTGAGGACACGATCTGAATGCGTGCGCTGACGCTCGTTGCCGACCGCAAGCTTGAACTTGATCGACATGCCGATCCGCCGCCCGCCGGGCGAAGGCGAGGTGCAGATCCGCATCAAGGCGATCGGCCTCAATCATCTCGACGTGTGGGGATGGCGCGGCATGGCGTTCGCCAAACGCAAGCTGCCGCTCGTCGTCGGCGTCGAGGCGGCGGGCGAGATTACGGCCGTCGGAAGCGGCGTGAGCGCGCTAAAGGCCGGCGATCGCGTCGTCGCGTATGGCGGGCTGACGTGCGGCACCTGCAAGGCGTGCCGCGAGGGGCGCGACAATCTGTGTGAAAACGTCTCGGGAGTGATGGGCTTTCACGCCGACGGATTTGCGCGCGATCTGCTCAACATGCCGGCGCGTCTCGTGATCCCTGTCCCGGACGGCGTAAGCCTTCGCGACGCGACCTGCGCGCCTGTGGCATTCGGCACCGTGCAGCACATGCTGTTCGACAATGCCAAGCTCGAATCCGGCGAGAGCATTCTCGTGCAGGCGGGCGGCTCCGGCATCGGCACCGCGGCGATCAAGATGGCGAAGGCGATCGGCGCGACCGTGTTCACCACTGTCGGCGACGACGAGAAGATCGACAAGGCGAAAGCGATCGGCGCCGACCATGTCATCAACTATCGTACCGATCGCTTCGAGACCGTGGTGCGCAAGGCGACCGGGCAAGAAGGGCGTCGATGTCGCCTTCGAGCACGTCGGGCCCGACACGTTCAACGGGTCGCTGCTCTGCCTCAAGCGCGGCGGGCGGCTCGTGACCTGCGGCTCGACCTCCGGCCAGTCGACGCAGATCAACCTGTTCCAGCTTTACCTCCAGCAGTATCGGATCATCGGCTCGTTCGGCGCTTCCATGCGGAACGTGCGCGAGAGCCTCGCCAAGATGGCTTCGGGCCTGACACCGGTGATCGACACCGAAGTGCCGCTCGCGGATTTCGAAACCGGGCTCGCGCGCCTCGAAGGCCGCAAGGTGTTCGGCAAGATCATCGTGACGTTCTGACGCGATGGCGCGCCGCTCCGCAGCGCTGAAGTCTCTGCGGCCGCTCAAGGGCGCGGCCGAGGCGGTTCTGGGGTCGGTCGTGGTCGGCACGCTTGCGGTGCTCCGCCGGATCAACCGCCAACGCATGGCGAACGTGCTCGGCCGCCTGATGCGCACCATCGGGCCGTGGATTCCGGAGCACAGGACCGGACGCGCAAACCTCGCGGCGGCGTTCCCGGAGAAATCGCCCGAGGAGATCGAGAAAATCCTCGCCGGCGTGTGGGAGAACCTCGGCCGCGTCGCCGCAGAGTTCGCGCACATCGACCGCGTCATCATCCACGATCCGGCGCGGCCCGGGCGATCCGCCGATCCCGATGTGATGATCGACGACACGACGTTCCAGCGTCTCGGGGAACTCGGATCAAGGCCGCAGCTCGTCTTCGCCGCGCACCTGGCGAATTGGGAAATTCCCGCGCTTGCGCCGCGCCAGTTCGGCTACCCGACCTCGATCCTCTACCGCCGTCCGAACATCGGGAAGGCAAGCGACGCGATCGTCGCAATGCGCGCGCGTTGCATGGGCAACATGGTGGCGTCAGGGCTCGACGCGCCGCTCCGGCTCGGCCGCGCGCTGGAGAAAGGCGAACATGTCGCGGTGTTGGTCGACCAGCACACGACGCAAGGCGTGGACGTGGTGTTCTTCGGTCGCCGGGCCAAGGCAAATCCGCTGATCGCACAGCTCGCGCGTCTGACCGGCGCGCCGATCCGCGGCGTGCGCGTGATGCGGCGGCCCGATGGCAATCACTTCGACGCCGAACTGACAGACGAAATTCCCCTCGCGCGCGATGCGGAGGGGAACGTCGACATTCAAGCCACGATGCAGGCCATCACCAGCGTGGTCGAAAGCTGGGTGCGCGAGCACCCGGAGCAGTGGCTCTGGCTGCACCGCCGCTGGCGCTAGAACTAGAAAGAGACGATCTCCACCCAGTTCGCGCCCTTGCCGGTCGGGTACTTGCCGATCGGCTTGAGCGCACCGGTCTCGCCGTCGATCGCGTAAGTCGAGATCGTGTCGGATTTCTCGCCTGACACCACGATGAACTTGCCGCTCGGATCGATCGCAAAGCCGCGCGGCTGCTTCTCGGTCGGCGTCGAGCCGACAAAGCTGAGCTTGCCGGTCGCGGCGTCGACCTTGAAGCCGCCGAGCGTGCTCGACGTGCGCTCCGCCGCATAGAGGAATTTGCCGTTCGGCGTGAGGTGCAGGTCGGACGCCCAGATGTCGTTCGCCAGATCGCGCGGAGTCTGTCCGGGCGCCACCGGAGCGCGCGGCTGGCCGGGGACGAGCTTCGTGTCGGCCGGGAGCGCGGAGACGGAGTCGAGCTCCTTCAGCGTGCCGGTCTTCGCATCGAGCGCGAGCGTGGTCACAGTCGCAGTCAGCTCGTTGAGCAGAAAGACGAACTTGTTGTCCTTCGACACGATGATGTGGCGCGGCCCGGTGCCCTGCTTCATCTGCACGGTCGCGGGCGTGTTGGATGAAAGCTTGCCCTTCTTCGCATCGAACACGAACTGGAAGATCTGGTCGGTGCCAAGATGCGGCACGAACACGTAGCGGTTCGTATTGTCGGTGCGGATCGAGTGCGCATTGCGCGCGGTCGGGATCACCTGGATCGGCTCACCGACCTTGCCGTCCTTGCCGATCGGATTCACGCCGACTTGATTGGCGCCGTACGATGCGCCGAGCAGAAAACGACCGGTCGTGTCGATCGTGATGTACGGATAGCTCTCCGCCAGCGGCCCCTTGCCGACGAGCTTGAGCGCGCCCGACGTCTTGTCGATCGAATAGGTGTAGGCCTCGTACGGCTTGGAGCGCACGGCCGCGATCAGAAACCGCTTGTCCGGGCTCACCGCCATCGGCATCACGACCTTGGCAGCCTCGACGCGGTCCCCGGCCTTCAGCGTGCCGTCGGCCTGCAGCGTGTACATCCCGATATTGCCGTCATCGGCATTGGACACGTAGACAAACGTCGCAGCGAGCGCTGGTGCGCTCATCATCGTGAGCGCAAGCGCAATCATCGGCATTTTCATGTGGTTATTCCTCCCTGAGGCGCGCACCTTATCGCGCGGATCAGGAGGCGGCCAGATCGTTTCCGTGCGGAACGGTCAGCGTCCGGTCTTGATCTTGGTCCACAGCCTGTTCATCAGGCGCTGCGTTTTCTGGTCGTGCGACTGGATCGTGTAAAAGCCCCGCATCGTCGCGTCGTCCGGATAGATCGTCTTGTCCTCGACAATCGCCTTGTCGATCAGCGGGCGGCTCGCCGCATTGCCGTTGGCGTAGGAAATGAGATTCGAGTTCTTCGCCGCGACCTCCGGTTTGAACAGATAGTTGATCAGCGCGTGCGCCTCCGCGATATTCTTCGCGTCCTTCGGGATCGCGAGATTGTCGAACCAGAGCTGCGCGCCCTCCTTCGGGATCGCGTAGCCGATCTCGACGCCATTCTTCGCCTCGGCGGCGCGCTTCTGCGCCTGCTTGATGTCGCCCGAGTAACCGAACACGAGACAGATTTCGCCTGA
The DNA here is from genome assembly GCA_963828625.1 of uncultured Alphaproteobacteria bacterium. Taxonomy (GTDB): domain Bacteria; phylum Pseudomonadota; class Alphaproteobacteria; order Rhizobiales; family Xanthobacteraceae; genus PALSA-894. Next base: position 706,331 of record CAWHEX010000003.1, read on the forward strand.
GGCAAGCGCGTTGAGATATTCCGATGAATGGAATTTGCGCACCGATGGCCGCACCTTGGCGATCAGGTCGGCCGCCTTTTCCAGGTCGGCCTGTTCCTTGGTGTTCGGATTGAGCTTGAGGTAGGTCAGCGCCGCCGCGAAGACATCGTCGGCGGCATCGAGAACATGCACGCCGCAATCCTTGAACTTCGCGATGACGTCCGGCTTGAAAACGATGTCGAGCGTGTCGAGGCTCGCGCCCTCGCCCAGCACCTCGCGCGCCTTCTTCACGTTGAAGCCGACGCCGGTCGTGCCCCACATGTAATTCACGGCGTACTGGTTGCCGGGATCGTAGATCGCAAGGCGCTTCGTGATTTCGTCCCATGCGTTCGACAGATTCGGCAGCTTGCTCTTGTCGAGCTTCTGGAACACGCCGGCCTTGATCTGCCGCTCGAGAAAATACGCGGTCGGGACCACAACGTCGTAGCCGGTGCGCCCGGCGAGCAGTTTCGTCTCCAGCATGTCGTTCGAATCGAACGTGTCGTACTTCACCTTGATGCCGGTCTCTTTCGTGAAGTCTTCGAGCACGGTCGGGTCGATGTAGTCCGACCAGTTATAGAAATTGACGACCCGCTCTTTCTGAGCTCCCGCTGCGTCAACCAGCGCCGCGCACGCCGCGAGGGCGAGAAAGATTCTCTTAACAAACATCAACTACTCCGCAGCGTTCGTCCGGCGAGCGGACGCTAGGCGATGTTGCGGTGACCTCGCAAGTTCCAGCGGAACTTTCGTTGCGCAAAAACAACAGCTTCGTCGAACGTTGGTAGCGCCGGAACGTTCGCCATTTTGCTGCGTTCCTGCCGCAATCCCGACTTGAGTTGGCAATACCCAGCCGCCTCAAGCGGTCCCGTGGGGCGCGATGTTTCAATTGGAGAAGAAGATGCATAAGGGCACGATGCGAAGCTTGCTTGTCGCGGTGGGACTTGCAGCGATGAGCGGCACCGCGATGGCGGCCGATGTAGGCCGTCCGGTTTACAAGGCGCCGCCCGCGGGCGCGCTGCCGGTCACTTACGACTGGACCGGATTCTATGTCGGCGGTCACGTCGGCTACGGCTGGGCCGAGAAGGACTGGCGCGATGCGTTCGGTCTGAACGTCAGCAACAAGGCCAATGGATTCCTCGGCGGCGGTCAGGTCGGCTTCAACTACCAGATCAACCAGTTCGTGCTCGGCGTGGAAGGCGACTTCTCGTGGAGCGGCATCAACGGCGGCACCAACACCGGCGCGATCGTCGGCGGCCCGCTCGGCGCGAGCTTCAATACCGACGTGAACTGGGTCTCCACCCTCACCGGCCGGCTCGGTCTCGCGTTCGACCGCTGGCTCGTCTACGGCAAGGGCGGTGTCGCGTGGGCGAACGACAGCTTCACAACGAACTTCTACACGCTGCCCGCAAGCGTAGAGGCCACCCAAACGCGGATCGGCTGGACCGCAGGCGCCGGCGTCGAATACGCCTTCGCACCGAGTTGGTCGGCGAAGCTCGAATATAACTACATGGACTTCGGCACCAAGCCTGTCTCATTCGCGCCCGGCACTTCGACCGACATCGACCAGCAGGTCCACGCGGTCAAGCTCGGCGTGAACTACAAGTTCGGCTTCCCGGGCGCGGTCACGGCCCGGTACTGATCTCCACACTGCACGGCACGGAAAACCCCGGGGTTGCGCCCCGGGGTTTTTGTTTGCGCGCGCGGCTGTTCTATTCTCCGCGCGGGCTCGTTCGGGGGAATCATGAATCTCGTGCTCGGTATCTGCGCCGCGGTCGCAGCGCTCATCGCCCTGGGTCTGCTGTGGTGGCGCAGCCGCGTCGGGCGCGAGATCGCCCTGATGTCGTCGCTCGAAACAAGCGGCGCGGGGAGCATCGCACGGATAGCGCCCGGCACGCTCGTCGAGGTGAAGGGTACGCTACGCGTGCGCGTTCCGCTGGTCGCCGAGTTTTCGCGGACGCCTTGCGCCTACTACAAATGCGAGATCGAGCGCGAGGAGACCTATTACGAGCGCGACAGCCAGGGCCGCGAGGAGCGCAAGACGCGCACCACCACCGTCTACTCCAACATGAAATACGGCCAGTGCCTGATCGAGGATCAGAGCGGCAAGGCAGGCATCGATTTCGACGGCGCGGAGGTCGAGGCGGCGCAGACGGTGAACGAGCCGACCGCGGCACCGAATGCGACCGGCGGCGGAATGCTCGGCACCGTGCTCTCCGCACTGTCGAACTCGAACGCCACGTTCCGCCGCAAGGAGAGCATCCTCGCGACGGACATTCCGGTCTACGTGCTCGGCGAAGTGCAGCCGGGCGGCTTGATCGGCAAGCCGGCCAGCGGCTCGAAGAACAAGTCGTTCGTCATCAGCCACAAGTCGGAGGAAGAGCGCACCAAGTCGCTCACCTCGACAATGCGATGGTTACTGGTAAGCGCGATCGTGCTGTTCGTGCTGGCGGTAGTGTTCGCCTATTTCGGCGTGAAGGTCGGGCCGGCATAACCGCAATCGAGAGCCGGAGGCTATGCCGCGCGCTTGAGCGCACCGCCAAGCCGTTCGAGCGCAGCATCGAGCGTCGCGTCGTGCTTCGCAAAGCAGAAGCGCACCACCGAGCGGATCGGGTCGGTCGCGTAGAACGCCGAGACCGGGATCGCCGCGACCTTGTGCTCCAGCACCAGCCGCTTGCAGAAGCTCTCGTCGTCCTCATTGAGGCCGAGGCTCGCAAGATCGACGTTGACGAAATAGGTCGCCTCCGCCTCGATCACCGGGAACCCGAGATCGCGCAGCCCTTTGGTGAAGCGGTCGCGGCTGCGCTGGAGATCGCCGCGCATGCCGTCGAAATAGTCGTCTGTCTTGGCCAGCCCGTAGGCGACAGCGGACTGAAGGTTCGGCGGCGTCGTGAAGGTGATGTACTGGTGCGCCTTGGCGAGCACGCGCAGCACATTGGGCGCGGCGCACACGAGCCCGACCTTCCAGCCGGTCAGCGAGAAAATCTTTCCGGCCGAACCGATCTTGACGCAGCGCTCGCGCATGCCGGGCATCGCGATCAGCGGAATGTGGCGCCGCCCGTCGAACATGACGTGCTCCCACACCTCGTCGCAAACCGCGATCGCATCGAACTTCTCGCAATAGCGCGCAAGCAGTTCCAGGTTCTCGCGTGGGAACACGGTCGCCGATGGATTGAGTGGATTGTTGAACAGCACCACGCGCGTCTTCGGCGTGAAGGCGCGCGCGAGCTGCTCCTCGGTAAAGCGCCACTGCGGGGGCTCCAGCCGAACGAAGCGCGGCACGCCCCCTGCCCGCTGCACCAGCGGCAGATAGGCGTCGTAGAGCGGCTGGAACAGCACGACCTCGTCGCCCGGCTCGATCAGCGCCATGAGCGCGCCCGCGATCGCCTCGGTCGCGCCGGAGGTGATCATGATCTCGCTGTCGGGGTCGAAGTCGAGGTTCTGCCAGTGCTTGTAGTGCGCAGCGACCGCCTGACGCAGTTCGGGCAGACCCATCATCGGCGGATACTGGTTCCAGCCATGCACCACGGCCTCGGCGGCCTTCGCAAGCACGTCTTCGGGGAATGGGCCGTCGGGAAATCCCTGGCCGAGGTTGACGGCGTTCTGCTCGCGCGCGAGGCGCGACATCACCTCGAACACCGAAACCGGCAGGTTGGCGAAGACTTTGTTCATGTGAAGAACATGCTGCCGATCACGACTCGGTCGGCAGGCCCGCTTCCTTCCAGCCCTTAATGCCGCCAGCAAGGTGCGCGTTGTAGGGAAGCCCCGCGGTCTGCGCGACGAGCGAGGCGGTCACCGAGCGGTTGCCGGAGCGGCACGCGAACACGACCTGCTTGCCGCCGGGATCGGGCAACGCCTGCGGATCGAACTCCGACATCGGCATGTAGACGGCTTCCGGATAGCGTTCGACCTCGGTCTCGCTCGGCTCGCGCACGTCGATGAGCAGGATCTTGCCCTCGGTGATGCCCTTGGCGACCTCTTCGGGATAGAGATCGTGCACGCTGTCGCGGTCGAGCGCCATGGTGCTTCTCCTTTACGCAACCAACCTCGTCCCGTCCCATATCGCGAGAGCGGCGAAACCGCAAACGCCGGCCTAGACCGCCACCTGCGTCCCGATCTCGACCACACGTCCGGTCGGAATCTGGAAGTAGTCGGTCGCATCGTTGGCGCCGCGCGCCAGGCGGATGAACAAGCGGTCCTGCCAGCGCGGCATGCCCGATTTCGCCGCCGGCCGTAGCGCGCGGCGGGACAGGAAGAACGAAGTCGACATGATGTCGAACTGCCAGCCGAGCTTGCGCGCAATCGCGAGCGCCTTGGGCACGTTCGGCGTCTCCATGTAGCCGAAGTGCAGCGTGACGCAGGAGAAGCTCTCCCCGATCTGCTCGATCTGGACGCGGTCCTGCGGCTTCACGGCCGGCGTGTCTGCCGTCTCGACGGTGAGGATGACATTCTTCTCGTGCAACACCTTGTAGTGCTTGAGGCTATGCATCAGCGCGGTCGGTGCGCTGGTCGGATCGCTGGTGAGGAATACCGCAGTTCCGGGCACGTACACCGGCGGCTTCTTCTCCAGCATCGCGACGAGGCCACGCAGCGGCGTCTCCTGCCGGCGCGTCTTCTCGAACAGCAACCGGCTGCCGCGCCGCCATGTGTACATCACCAGCATCACGAGGCCGCCGAGCGCGAGCGGCATCCAGCCGCCCTCGTGGATCTTCAGCATGTTCGCGCCGAGGAACGTCAGGTCGATGAGCAGGAACGGTGCGATGATCGCTGCTGCAAGCCACGGCGACCACTTCCAGCCTTTCCAGATCACGATGAAAGCCATCATGGCAGTGACCACCATCGTGCCGGTCACGGCGATGCCGTAGGCGGAGGCGAGCGCGCTCGAAGAGCGGAACAGCAGCACCAGCAGCAGCACGCCGATCAGCAGCAGACCGTTGACGCGCGGCATGTAGATCTGCCCGGCCTGCGTCTCGGACGTGTGGCGGATTTCGAGCCGCGGCAGAAGCCCGAGCTGGATCGCCTGCCGGGTGAGCGAATAGGCCCCGGTGATGACGGCCTGGCTCGCGATCACAGTCGCCGCGGTCGCGAGTGCGACCATCGGCAGCAGCGCCCAATCGGGATAGAGCAGGAAGAACGGGTTCTCGATCGCCTTCGGATTGGCGAGCACCAGTGCGCCCTGCCCAAGGTAGTTGAGCATCAGCGCCGGGAGCACGACGGCAATCCACGCAGCTTGAATCGGATGGCGTCCGAAATGGCCGAGATCCGCGTAAAGCGCCTCCGCACCCGTAACCGCCAGAAACACCGCGCCGAGCGTGATCAGGCCGATCATGCCGTGGCCGCCGAGGAAACTCAGCGCATGCCACGGATTGAGCGCGGCCAGCACGGCCGGGTTCGCGGCGACCTGCTGCACACCGGCGATGCCGATCGCGAAGAACCAGATGAGCGTCACCGGCCCGAACAGGGCCGCGATCTGCGCGGTGCCGCGCGACTGCACGGCGAACAGCGCGATGAGGATCACGACGGTGAGCGGAACGACGTAAGGATCGAACGCGGGCGTCGCGATCTTGAGACCTTCAACCGCCGAGAGCACCGAAAGCGCCGGCGTGATGACGGCATCTCCGTAGAACAGCGCGCCGCTGATCGTGCCGAGCAGGAACAGGACCGGCGTGCTCCGGCCGAGCGCGCGTTGCGCGAGCGCCATCAAGGTGAGCGTGCCGCCCTCCCCGTTATTGTCAGCGCGCAGCAGCAGCACGACATATTTCAGGGTGACGACGACGATCAGCGCCCAGAAGATCAGCGAGAGCACACCGAGCACGGCTTCGCTTGTGACGCCGCCGCCGCTCGTTGCCGCGGTGATCGCCTCGCGGAAGGCGTAAAGCGGGCTGGTACCTATATCGCCGTAGACGACGCCGATACTGCCGAGGGTGAGAGCCCAAAAACCGGTAGCGGGACGCGCGCCATCGTCGCGGCGAGCGGAAAGATCGCTCCCCTGAGGGGCCGTGAGACTGAGCATCATGGTGGGTTGTCAGGCCGTTCGCCTGCTCCGAATGCCGCGCTGCAACATGCGCAGGGGCCGGGCTTGTACGCCCGCTCAACGCCGTAGTCACGATGTCAGCCAAGGCGACGGAACCGGGACAGCCATGCAATCGGAGCGGATCGCTTGGTGTCGCTTGGGCGAAATTTAATTATTCAATATCAATGACCTAAAGAGCGCCTCTAAACGGTCACTTGCGTTCCAACCTCGACCACCCGTCCGGTCGGAATCTGGAAGAAGTCGGTCGCGTCGTTCGCCGACCGGGCAAGCCCGATATAGAGCCGGTCCTGCCACGCCGGCATCCCGGATTTCGCCGCCACCTTGAGCGAGCGCCGCGACAGGAAGAACGACGTCGACATGATGTCGAACTGCAGACCCTTCTTGCGCGCAATCGCGAGCGCCTTGGGGACATTCGGGGACTCCACGAAGCCGAAGCGCAGCACCACCCGGCTGAACCGGTCCGAAATCGGCGTGATCTCCACACGTTCTTCATCCACCACGCGCGGCGTGTCGGCGATCTGGATGGTGAGGATCACGTTGTGCTCGTGCAGCACCTTGTTGTGCTTGAGGTTGTGCATCAGCGACGCAGGCGCGAATTCCTGATCGCTGGTGAGAAATACCGCCGTGCCGGGCACCACGTGAGGCGGGCGCTTTTCCAGGCTCTTGATCAGCGAGTTCGAGCGGAACTTCGATGCGCCGCGTCTTCTGGATCAGGATGCGGGTGCCCTTCTGCCAGGTGATGATCAGCAGGACCATCGCGCAACCGAATAGCACCGGCGCCCAGGCACCCTCGAAGATCTTGAGCAGATTGGCGCTGAGGAACACCGCATCGATGACCACGAGCGGCACCATCAGCAAGGCGGCGCTCCACCACTGCCAGCGCCAGAGCTTCCACACCACGATGAAGCCGAGCAGTCCGTCGACGACCATCGTGGTCGTGACGGCGATGCCGTACGCATGGGCCAGCTTGCTCGAGGTCTGGAACATCAGCACGAGGATCAGCACGCCGGTGAGCAGCGCGGCGTTCACGCGCGGAATATAGATCTGGCCAAAGTGGGCGGCCGAGGTGTGCAGGATCGCGAGGCGCGGCAGCAGGCCGAGCTGGATCGCCTGATGGGTCAGCGAATAAGCGCCGGTGATGACCGCCTGACTGGCGATCACGGTGGCGCAGGTCGCGAGCACCACCATCGGCAGCAGCAGCATCTCCGGTACGAGCCGGTAGAACGGATTGGTGATCGCGGTCGGATCGCGCAGCACCAGCGCACCTTGGCCGAAGTAATTGATGACCAGCGCAGGCAGCACGAGCGCGAACCATGCGGTCTGGATCGGCTTGCGGCCGAAGTGACCAAGGTCTGCATAGAGCGCTTCGCCGCCGGTCACCGCAAGGAATACGGCGCCGAGCGTCACAAGCCCGATGAAGCCATGCTGCGAGAGGAACTTGACCGCATAATACGGATTGATCGCCCAGAACACGCCGGGGTCGTCGCTGATGTGCAACGCGCCTATCACGGCTACAGCGATAAACCACACCACCATCACGGGTCCGAAGAACGACGCCACGCGTGCGGTGCCGCGACGCTGGACCGCGAACAGCGCGATCAGGATCACGATCGTGATGGGGACGACGTAGTGCTCCAGCGCGGGCGTAACGAGCTTCAAGTCCTTCGACCGCGGACAACACCGAGATCGCGGGCGTGATGACCGAGTCGCCGAGAAACATCGCGGCACCGATGACGCCAAGCAGCAGCACGATCGGCGTGCGCTTTCCGATTGCGCGGAACGCAAGCGCCATGAGGGCAAGCGTGCCGCCCTCCCCGTTGTTGTCGGCGCGCAGGAGGATCAGCACGTACTTGAGCGTGACCACGACGATCAGCGCCCACAGGATCATCGACAGGACGCCGAGGACGATCTCGCGGGTGATCGGACCAGCATCAGCAGCAGCAGCAGCAGCCTCGCGGAAGGCGTAGAGCGGGCTCGTGCCGATATCGCCGTAGACGATGCCGACGCTGCCGAGCGCCATTGCGTAGAAGCTGGCGGGCTGGTGCTCGCTCGCCGGTTGACCGGCCGGCAGCAAAGGATCGCGTTCGGCTTCGTTCATGAAATGGCGGATGCCGGATCCGGGCCGGTGAAGGGGCGCCCTTATATCACCCCGTCAGCCAATAGCACTCCGCCAGACCAGCGAACATGGGGACATCTTCGCAGGCTTACCGCATCGGAAATGGCAGGCTTTCAGCTGTGACGCCGCGGCGGTTCAGGGCTTGAAGCCGATCGGCAACGGCGGCGCTTCCCGCATCAGGGTAATGGTGACGCGGCGGTTGGCCGCAATGTGCGGATCGTCCGGGAACAGCGGCTGGCTGTCCGCCTTGCCGGCCACCTGGAACAGGTGCGAGCTCGGCAGGCCCTCGTCCTGGAGGATCTGGCGTACGGCATTGGCACGATCCGCGGAAAGTTCCCACGGGCCATAGCCGGGACGCGAGGGCATCCGGGTCGCCGCCGTATGACCGGCGATCGAGACGCGGTTAGGCATCCCTTTCAGCGGCGCAGCGAGTTTCTGGATCAGGCGGCGCGTGCGATCGAACGGCTCCTTCGCGCCATCGGGAAACATCGAGCGGCCTTCCTGATCGACGATCTCGATGTTGAGGCCGTTCTCGTTCTCCTCGATCATGACGTGCTTCGACTGCTCGGCGATTTCCGGCATGTCCTGTATCGCCTGGCGCAGCGAGGCGGCAGCGAGCGCGAACGCCCGGTCGTCCTTCAGCTTCAGACCTTCCTTCTGAAGGTCGAGATCGTTCGGTCCGGGCGTGTTGGTGGAATCTTCCGGGTTGATGCGCGCGACATTCTTCACGGAAGGCCGTGTCGGGATGCCGTCCTGTTCGACGATGCCGTTGAAGCGCACCTGCTGCACGCCGAACGCATCGCGCATCGAACCGGCCACGATCTGCATCTTCGCCTTGTCCTGGGTCGAAAAGGCGACGAGCATCACGAAGAAGCTCATCATCAGCGCCATCAGATCGGCGAAGGTGACGAACCAGCCGTGACCTCCGGTATGGCCACCCTTCTTTCTCGCCATGACGCGTCAGCCTTCCGTTGCGTCGTCAGGCCGGCGCCAGTTCGGCTTCGTGATCGCGATGCTTTTCCGGCAGATAGGCGAGCAGCATTTCGCGCACGAGCGTCGGGCTCTTGGATTCGCGGATCATCAGGATGCCGTCGATGATGAGCGTCTTGTTGATCTCCTCGGTGAGCAACTTGACGTGCAGCTTGTCGGCGATAGGCAGCGTGAAGAGGTTGGCGACCAGCGCGCCATACAGGGTCGCGAGCAAAGCGACCGCCATCAACGGGCCGAGCTTGGAGGGATCGGTCATGTTGGCGAACATCTGCACCATGCCGATCAGCGTGCCGATCATGCCGAAGGCCGGCGCGCAGTCGCCGATCGCGCGATAGATCTTGCTGCCCTCGTCGAGATGGGTGAGGAAATTGTCGCGGTCGCGCTCGAGATTGTCGCGGATGAAGTCCGCGTCGTAGCCGTCGGCGACGAACCGGATGCCCTTGGCGAGGAAGGGATCGTCCGGCGTGACCTTTTCCAGACCCACCGGACCGGACTTGCGCGCGATTTCGGCGAGGCCCGCGATTTCATCGACGAGTTCGCGCGGCGTCGTGTTGGTCATCGAGAAGGCGAACTTCAAGCCGAGCGGCAGGCCGTGGATCATCGCGTTGAACGGAAACCGGATCAGGGTTGCCGAGATCGAGCCGCCGAAAATGATGATGATGGCGTGGATGTCATAAAACATCCGCAGATCGCCACCCATCAGAATCAGGGTGATGATAACGGCCAGGCCGGCAAGCAGCCCTAGGCCGGTTGCGATATCCATGAACAACCCCAAACACGACGCGACGCGGGCTCGCGCGCTCCCCACCGGCGAGAGCACCGGAACCGTAGCGTGCGGGGTATTAAGGGGCCGTAAAGCATGACCGGATCACGAGGCGATCATCTCGCGGATGCGTGCCGCCAACGCGTCGACCGCGAATGGCTTCGTGACCATTTCCATTCCGGGTCCGAGAAATCCGTCCGCCATCGCGGCGTTCTCGGCATATCCGGTAATGAACAAAACCTTAAGATCGGGCCGCTGTACGCGCGCGGCTTCGACAACCTGACGACCGTTCATGCCGGGCAACCCGATGTCACTGACGAGAAGATCGATGCGTTCGGCAGATTGCAGGATTCTCAAGCCCGCGGGCCCGTCACCGGCTTCGAGCGCGCGGTATCCGAGATCGTTCAACAGCTCGGTGACCAGTTCGCGCACGGCTGCTTCATCCTCGATCACCAGCACGGTCTCACCGGACTGCGCTTTCGGCACATTCGTAGACGCGGCGCCACCGGATGCTTCCGCAACGGCGCCGCGATAGCGCGGCAGGCAGAGGTTCACGGTCGTGCCCTGCTCCGGCTCCGAACGAATGTGGACATAGCCTTCGGACTGGTGGGCGAACCCGTAGACCATCGACAGGCCAAGCCCGGTGCCCTGCCCGAGCGGCTTGGTCGTGAAGAACGGATCGAACGCGCGCGCCTGCACGGCCGGCGCCATTCCGATGCCGGTGTCTGTCACCCCAAGGCACACGTATTGGCCCGGGGCGGCATCGCCCAGTTCGGCCACCTGAAGGTTGCCGATATCCGCGTTCACGGTTTCGATCGTCAGACGCCCGCCATTCGGCATCGCGTCGCGCGAATTGATCACGAGGTTGAGCAGCGAACTTTCAAGCTGATGCGGGTCGCAGAACGTGCCCCACAGGTCGCCCGCGGTGACGATCTCGAGCGTGACGTTCTCGCCGATGGTCCGGCGCAGCAGGTCCTCCATCGACAGTACGAGGCGATTGATGTCGACCGGCTTCGGATCGAGCGGTTGCCGGCGCGAGAAGGCGAGCAGCCGGTGCGTGAGCGCCGCGGCGCGGTTTGCCGACGCGGTCGCGAGCGAGACGTAGCGCTCGACATCGCCGAAGCGGCTTTGCGCGATGCGCTTCTTCATCAGGTCGAGCGAGCCGATCACGCCGGTCAGCAGATTGTTGAAGTCGTGCGCAATGCCGCCGGTGAGCTGGCCGACCGCTTCCATCTTCTGCGATTGCCGCAACTGTTCCTCGGTTCGCCGCAGCGCTTCACCGGCTTCGCGCTCGGCCGTGACGTCGCGCGCGAGTGCGTAGATGAACGCGCCCTCGGCGGTCGATGACCACGACAGCCACCGGTATGAGCCGTCCTTGTGCCGATAGCGGTTCTGGAAGCGCACGGTCGGGCCGCCTTGCACAAGCTGCGAGCGGTTCGCGAGCGTGAATTCCACATCGTCGGGATGCCAGAGCGTCGCGATCGGCATGCTGAGCAGCTCCAACTCGCTCCAGCCGAGAATGGCCGTCGCGGCCGGATTGATCGCGCCCCAGTAGCCCTCGAAGTTCGCAACGCCGATCAGATCGTCCGAGACGCGCCACACCCGGTCGCGCTCGCGCGTGCGCTCGGCGACTTGCTGTTCGAGCGTTTCGTTGAGTTGTTGCAGCGCTTGCTCGGCCCGCTTGCGCTCAGTGATATCGATGTGTGCTCCGACAAGCCGCAAGGGATGACCCTCTCCGTCGCGTTCGATCTGCGAGCGGACCTGGATCCAACGGATATGGCCGTCGCTGGGGCGGATGATGCGGTACTCGGCGTTGTACTCCGTCGCGCCACCGCGAACAGCGCGGATGAAGGCATGTTCGTTCTTCTCCCGATCTTCCGGATGAAGGCGGCGGACCCAGTCCTCGTGCAACTCGTTCCATGCCTCGGGCGGCAGGCCGTGGATTTTGAGGTATTCGGGCGAACGGCGGTTCTTGAACCCGTCGGTAAGGAACACTTCGACCCCGCCGACCTGTCCGATTTCCTGAACGCGCGCGAGTTCGGCTTCGCGATCGCGCAAGGCGCGCTCCGCCCAGACGCGCTTGGTCGTCTCGACCGCGGTGATCAGCACCCCGCCGATGCCCGATGGCGCGGTGTCGTCCGGGATCGGGCTGTAGCTGACGGTGAAGTAGGCGTCCTCGAATGCGGTGCCGCGGCGCTGGATGCGCAGCAACAGGTCGTCGGAGAAGAAGGCCTTCCGCGCACCGGACAACAGGTCCTCGTGCAGCGACCCAAGCTGCTGCTGCACTTCGGGCCAAGTCCGCCGGAACGGCTGGCCAAGCGCTGCCGGATGTTTCTCGCCGAGGATCGGCAGATAGCCGTCGTTGTAGATCTGGACGAACTCGGGACCCCAGCGCACTGCCATCGGAAACTGCGACGCCAAGATCGTGTCCGTGATCAGCCGCAGGCTCGGCGACCAGGATTCGCGGGGCCCAAGCGCCGTGGAAGCCCAATCGTGCGCGGCAACGCGCGTGGCCATTTCGCCGCGCGGCTCCGCGCCTGACGGCGCTGGGCTATCCGAGCTTGCCTGAGATGACATCAAACGCCGGCAAGACCTTGTTCAAGTTATAAAATTCAATTCCACCCAGCCGCGTGCGAGTGTCGTAACGCGCAAGGTGGCCGGATTGTTCCCGGCTGCCCGCATTTGGCGCGAGGAGCGGCGCTGCGCGCCTTTCCGCGCACGGCTGCCTGCGCTATCACACGGCAAAACCAGACAAAGTCGAGGGTTAGGTCATGCGCGAGGTCGGGCATTTCATCGGCGGCAAGCAGGTCGCGGGCACATCCGGCCGCGCCGGCGACGTGTTCAACCCGAACACCGGAGAGGTGCAGGCCAAGGTCGCGCTCGCCAGCAAGGCCGAGGTCGAGAACGCCATCGCGAATGCCGAGGCGGCGTTCCCCGGCTGGGCGGCGACCAATCCGCAGCGGCGTGCGCGCGTGATGTTCAAGTTCCTCGAACTGATCCAGGCCGAGTACGACGACCTTGCGCGGCTCCTTTCCTCCGAGCACGGCAAGACCTTCGCGGACTCCAAGGGCGACATCCAGCGTGGACTCGAGGTGGTCGAGTTTGCCTGCGGCATTCCGCACCTGCTGAAGGGCGAATATACCGAAGGCGCAGGCCCGAGCATCGATCTCTATTCGACCCGCCAGCCGCTCGGCGTCGTCGCCGGCATCACGCCGTTCAACTTCCCCGCGATGATCCCGCTGTGGAAGTGCGCCCCCGCCATCGCATGCGGCAACACGTTCATCCTCAAGCCCTCCGAGCGCGATCCGACCGTGCCGATGCGCATCGCGGAGCTGTTCATCAAGGCCGGACTGCCCGAAGGCGTGCTCAATGTGGTGAACGGCGACAAGGAAGCAGTCGACGCGCTGCTCACCGACGCGCGCGTGAAGGCGATCGGCTTCGTCGGCTCATCCGACATCGCGCAATACATCTATTCGACCGGCTGCGCGCACGGGAAACGCGTGCAGTGCTTCGGCGGTGCGAAGAACCACATGATCGTGATGCCTGACGCCGACATGGATCAGGCGGTCGACGCCTTGATCGGAGCAGGCTACGGCTCCGCGGGCGAGCGCTGCATGGCGATTTCGGTCGCGGTGCCGGTCGGCAAGAAGACCGCGGACATCCTGATCGAGAAGCTGATCCCGCGCGTCGAGAGCCTCAAGGTCGGGCCTTCGACCGACACACAGGCCGACTACGGCCCAATGGTGACCAAGGCGCACATGCAGAAGGTGCGCAACTACGTCGACATCGGCGTGAAGGAAGGCGCGAAGCTCGTCGTCGACGGCCGCAACTTCAAGCTCCAGGGCTACGAGAACGGCAACTTCATGGGCGGCTGCCTGTTCGACGACGTGAAGCCCGACATGCGCATCTACAAGGAAGAGATTTTCGGCCCGGTGCTCTCGGTGGTGCGCGCGAAGGATTACGAGGAGGCCGTGCGGCTTCCCTCCGAGCACGAATACGGCAACGGCGTCTCGATCTTCACGCGCGACGGCGACACCGCGCGCGATTTCACCAACCGCGTTCAGGTCGGCATGGTGGGGGTGAACTTCGCGATCCCGGTGCCGCTCGCCTATCACACCTTCGGCGGCTGGAAGCGCTCGGGCTTCGGCGACCTCAACCAGCACGGCCCGGATTCGGTGCGCTTCTACACCAAGACCAAGACCGTGACGGCGCGCTGGCCGTCCGGCACGAAGGAAGGCGCGGAGTTCGTCATCCCGACGATGAAGTAGCGCGTGATGATGCGGACGCTCGCCATACCGCTTGCCGCGCTGGCGCTCGCGGGCTGCGCAGGCGAAAAGCCTCGGGAGCACTGGGACCGCATCTGCCGGTAAGCGGCACGCGCTACGGCGCGCCGCCCGAGCCGATGGCGGGCCGCTGGCAGCTTGCGGCGGCCGGCGCGAGCCCGTGCGTGATGAATTTCGGCGGCCCGAGCGATTCCGGCGAAGGCACGATCGCGCCGGAGGGCGGGTGTCCGGGGAATTTCTACACGAGCCGCAAGTGGACTTTCGAGAAGCAGCTCGCTCGTGATCCGCGATCACAACGGCCAGCCGCTCGGCCAGCTTGCGCTCGCCGCGCCCGGCCGCTTCGACGGCAAGGCAACGAGCGGGATGCAGCTGACGCTCGCGCGCTGAGGCATTCGTTTTCGTGATCGATCGCATTCGCGAATGCGGTTTCCCTTGGCGCGGACCGTGCTCTAGTTTCATTGACACATTGGGGGAGCCACCATGCCCGAGTACGAGCTTTATTGCTTTGCGCAGTCCGGCAACGCGTATCGCGCCGCGCTGATGCTCAATCTGATCGGCGCGGACTGGAAGCCGATCTACGTGAAGTTTTTCGCCGGCGAGACGCGCACGCCGGAGTATCGCACGCAGGTCAACGAGATGGGCGAAGCGCCGGTGCTGGCGCACGGGGACAAGAAGTTCACGCAGTCCGGCGTGATCCTCAATTATCTGGCCAAGCGCTCGGGCAAATATCTGCCGCAGGGCGAGGACGAAGAGATGGAAGCGCTGCGCTGGATCATCTTCGACAACCAGAAGGTCAACGGTTTCCTCGGGCCCTATCGCTTCCTGAAGAATTTCGCCAAGCCCGCGGGCGATCCGGCCGTGCTCGCCTTCTTGAAGGCGCGCATCGACGGCAATCTCGCCATCGTCAACAAGCGGCTCGAGGGACACAAATTCCTGCTCGGCGACAAGCCGACGATCGCCGACGTGTCGCTTGCCGGTTATCTTTACTATCCACCCGAGGAATTCGGCTTCGACATCGGCAAGGACCATCCGGCCATTGCCGCATGGCGCGAGCGCGTGAAGGCGCTGCCCGGCTGGGTGCATCCGTACGAACTGATGCCGGGGCACCCGATCCCGAGCTAGATTTCTGGTCGCGACGCCGGACGGAAAACCGGCTCCCATTTTTCCTGGCGTCGCTCCTATTGCGCCGTCAGTCCGCCGTCGATGGTGAACTCGGCGCCGGTGACAAACGCGGAACTCGTCCGACAGCAGATAGACGCACATGTCCGCGACTTCGTGCGGTTTGCCGAAGCGATGCAGCGGAATCTGCTTCTCCATGCGCGCCTTCACATCCGCGGGGTTCGCCACCTGACGGAACAGTTCGTCCGTCATCGGCCCCTCGATGAAGGTCGGATGCACCGAGTTACAGCGCACCTGCGGGCTCAGGCGCGCGCCGTGCAGCGCGACCGACTTGGTAAGCAGCCGCACACCGCCCTTCGAGGCGTTGTAGGCCGCGAGATTGTGCCCACCGACGATGCCGGACACCGACGAGATGTTCACGATCGATCCGCCGCCGCGCTTGAGCAGCGCGAGACCGTGCTTGCAGCCGAGGAACGTGCCGTCGAGATTGACCGCCATCACCTTGCGCCACGTCGCGTAGTCGGTTGCCTCAACGGTGCCAAGCGGCGCGATGCCGGCGGCATTCACAAGGCCGTCGAGCCGCCCCGCGCTCGCACCGATCGCCTCAACGACGCGCTGCCAGTCGCTTTCCGACGTCACATCGAGCGCGTGATCGATGCCGGGACGATCGGCCAGGTCGGTCGCGACCGCGATCCCGCCGTTGCGCACGACCGCCTCGGCGATCGCCGAGCCGATGCCGCCGGCCGAGCCGGTGATGAGGATGACCTTGTCGCGCAAGCGGCCCATTGAAAAACTCCCGGTGCTACGGCGGCGCCTTCTTATCAAATATCGCCGAATTCGCCATGCCGCCCCTTGCCGGAGGCAAAACGCGCGGCGCCCGCCGCGCCTTCGCGCTCGACCATGCCGGCCGAATTCGCCCACTCGGCGCGCAGGCCATCCATTTCGCTCAAGCCTTCCTGCAGCCAGACCGAGCGGCGGTCGGCGCGCATGCAGCCTTGCGGGAAGCGCGCGATCTCGTGCGCGAGCGCTTCAGCCGCCGCGCGACTCTCGCCGTCGGGCACGAGGCGCTCGCACAATCCGATGCGGTGACATTCCTCGGCTGGCACCTTGCGCCCGGTGAGGATGATGTCGAGCGCCGTGCCGCGTCCGACGATGCGCGGCAAACGGACTGTACCGCCGTCGATCAGCGGCACGCCCCAGCGCCGGCAGTAGACTCCCATGAAGGCGCTGCGCTCCATCACGCGAAGGTCACACCACAGCGCCAGCTCCATCCCGCCCGCGACGGCCGGCCCCGCGATCCCGGCGATCACCGGCTTGGACAATTGCAATCGCGACGGGCCCATTGGCCCGCGCGGGGTCGGCGCCTCGCCTTCCGGGAAATTCAGCGCGGCCATCGGATTTTTCTGGCCGAGCTGCGAGGCGGCATATTTCAGGTCGAAGCCCGCGCAGAAGGCACCGCCCGCGCCCCACAGCACCGCGACCGCTTGCGCGTCGTCGCGGTCGAACGCGAGCAACGCTTCGGTCAGCGCGTCGGCACCTGCCGGGTCCATCGCGTTGCGCGCCGCGATGCGGCTGCGAATGAATGTCGTGACCGGCCCATCGCGCTCGACGCTCAACGTCATGGTGATCTCCTGTCCGCGCCGGGTGCTGGGCTGCTTCGCCACCCGTGGCCGGCTTTGGATTTTGACAGTGGCCTGATTTCGCTCGCGCATCATGCATGATAATCTTGCCTTCGGTTGGCTAAAGGCGGTCCATCGATGTTCCGGAAGACCGTTCACCCCCTCGACCTGTTGCTCGCGGTGCTTGCCGCCGCGATGCCGGGCGCCGCTGTCTGGTACTGGCTGACACTGACTCGATGGCAGCCGGCCGATTTTCTGATGGGCCTTGCGTATTTGCTGGCAGCCGCATCCACGATGCTGCTTGTCGTCGGTGGATTGATCGTCTTCGCGATCTGGTTCTTCAGCCCGCATCGGTGACCGGACGGGTTGCGCGGGAACATTTGGCCGCTGCCGCGCCTTATCCTGTGCATTCAATCCTGCGAGGTCGTCATGCCCCGGCGCGGCTCCAATCTTGGCACGGACAGCATGGTGGCGGCGACATCCGCTGCGATGACGCTGTGGCACCGGCTGCCGATGTTCGGCTTTGCGTCGCTTGCGACCGCGGCGGCACGCCAGAGCGAAGCGACCCGCATGGTCGACGAGAAGGCCGCCGCCCTCATCGAAGGCTGCGTGGCGGCGAACATGGAAGCCATGCGGATGTTCAGCGCGGCCGCGATGGGTCAATTCGCGCCGCTCTGGAATGCCCCGATGGCGATCGCCAGCGCCGGACTGCGCCCCGCGTTCCGCACCGTCAACGCGAATGCGAAGCGGCTGAACCGCAAGGCGATCCGTAACGCGCTGGGCAGTTAGTCCTTCAGCCCCGTCGACGTATCGATCACCATCATCGAGGCGGTCATCAGCGCGACCTGCTTGCGCTTGTCGTTTTCTTCGGCGAACACCTCGCCGAGACAGACCATCAGCTTCTTGCCCGGCCGTACCACGCGGCCATGCGCGATGAAACGCTCGCCTTTCGCAGGCGAGAGCAAATTCACTTTGAACTCGGTCGTCAGCACGGCTGCGTCCTGCGGCATCAGCGAGAGTGCCGCGAAACCGCAAGCCGTGTCGCACAGCATCGTGATGATGCCAGCGTGCACGAAGCCATGCTGCTGCGTCAACTTCTCGGAGAACGGCATCGTAAGCTCGACCTCACCCGCCGCGACGGACAGTACCGAAGCGCCGATGGTCGTCATCGCCTGCTGACGCGCGAAACTTGCGCGGCAGCGCTGCTCGGCTTGCGGATCGAGCCGGGTCATTTGTGATCGCGGTGATGGTCGTGATCGTGCGCGTGGCCATGATCATGGTCGTGGTCATGATCGTGGTGATGGTCATGGCCGTGCGTATGCTGGTGCGCGGCGTGTGCATAGGCGCCGCCCTCGGGATCGAACGGCGCCTCGATCGCGACAACGCGCGCGCCGAGCTTGCGCAACATCGCCTCGAGCGCCGCGTCAGGGCGCATGCGCACGCGATTGGGCAGGACCTGGATCGGAACGTGCCGGTCGCCGAGGTGCCAGGCGAGCCGCGCCAGATGGGTGAGATCGTCGCCGCGGACTTCGAGCAGCGGCTCGGCTTCGATCACGATATCGACGAACGAGCCGTCATCGAGTTCCAGCGCATCGCCGCCCCGCAACATCACCGGCTCGGCAAGCATCAACCCGATCTGCGTTCCACGGATCCCGGTCAGGCGCGCGGTCTGCACATTCCTTTGATCGGCCGCGAGCACCACGCTGTCGACGTGATGAGTGTCGCGGCTCTCGGCCGCGCTGACGACCCGCACGACGCGCAGCATCAATTGAGACGCGACGGACGTTCGTCCTCGCCCTCGTGGACCGGCGGTATCGGCTGGTCGGCGCCCGCCGCCGGGGCGGCCGCGAGTGCGGCATCCGCCTGCTTGTGCTTTTGATAGGACAACCAGCCGAACGGCAGGCAGGCGAGATACACCAGCGTGCCGATGCTCAGCATTTCCCACGGATAGCTGATCAGCAGCGCAATGAGCAGCACCGCCACGATGATGACGGGCAACACCATTTCTGGCGGCACGCGCGTGCCGATCTGCTTGCCCGACAGCACCGGCAGGCGCGAAATCATCAGGCCCGCGATGATCAAGGTGAAGACCAGCGTGATCGCGGCCGGCACAGGCACATGCAGGAATGAAAGATAAATCGGCAGCAACACCACGATGGCGCCCGCAGGCGCCGGAATGCCGGTGAAGAAGTTACCGGCCCAGACCGGGCGGTTCGGGTCCTCGATCTGCACGTTGAAGCGCGCAAGCCTGAGCCCTGCGCAGATCGCAAAGATCATCGCGGCGATCCAGCCGAGATTGCCGAGCGGCTTCAGACCCCAGATGTAGAGGATCAAGCCGGGCCCAACGCCGAAATTCACGAAGTCCACGAGGCTGTCGAGTTCGGCGCCGAAGCGCGACGTGCCCTTGATCATGCGGGCGACGCGCCCGTCGACCGCATCGAGCATCGCGGCAAACACGATCGCGGCAAGCGCAAGCTCATAGCGCTCTTCGAACGCGAGCCGGATGCCGGTCAGTCCGGCGCAGAGCGCAAGCAGCGTGATAACGTTGGGAACAAGCGTACGCAGGGGAATCTGGCGCAAACGCCTGAGCCTGCGCTGACGCCGGTCTGGATCGGAGGGATACGCCATTCCGCCAATATAGCGCCTGCCCCCTGATGCCGCCACCGCGGGCTGGCGAAAGGTTAACGCGCGCGTCTGATCGGCGGGCGGCGCTGGCTAAACCCCGGCACGAGGCGCGCCAGCATCTGCTTCGCGGCGGCGGGCGAAAGCTCAGCAAACAGCTTCAGCGCGTCGGTTGGAGCGCCCTCGCTGATGCGGTCGCGCCGCCGGCGCATGCGCAGCAGCGCCGAGTAGCTGTTCATGTTCAGGCCGGCCGCCCGGCAGATCACTGAAAGGTCCTCATCGGAGGGTGCATCCAGCGCGCGCGCGATGAAATCGGCCGCAATCCCGATCCGCTCGGCGATGAGCCGCGCGAGGATCGCGCCACAGTCGGCATCGGCCAGCTCCGCCAGCGCGTCGTCGAGCCCGAGCGATCCCGCCGCCTTGCGGCGAAGGATCGCCTCGGCGCGCTCATCATCGGCTGGCGTTTGCTTTGGCATCGACGCGAGATGCGCAGGATTCCCGATCGATTGTGCTAAGCGCGACGCGCGCAGCGGGTTAAAGCGCGTTTACGCCTGCGGCCATCCACAGGCGAGATTTAGCCGACGCGGAACGAGCGGCCCGAGCCGATGGTCCCGAGATCGGCGATCACCGTCTCGCCGGCGATCGCGGTCTGCCCAACGGAAACGAGCGGCGCAGAGCCGGACGGCAGGTAGACGTCGACGCGCGAGCCGAAGCGGATCATGCCGATGCGTTCGCCCGCACCCATTTCCTGCCCTTCCCTCACCCAGCCGACAATGCGCCGCGCGACAAGTTCCGCGATCTGCACCACGCCGAACCGGCCGGCGCCCGCCACGATTACCAGCGCGTTGCGCTCGTTATCCTCGCTCGCCTTGTCGAGGTCGGCGTTGAGGAATTTTCCCGGCGTGTAGACGATGCGCTCGATGCGCCCGGACACGGGCGAGCGGTTCACGTGACAGTCGAACACGCTCATGAAGATCGAGACACGTGGCAGCGGACGGTCGCCGAGCGCGAGTTCAGGCGGCGGCACCGCATTCACGACGAGGCTGATCCGCCCGTCGGCAGGCGCGACGACGACGCCTTCGGCGATTGGCGTAACGCGCACCGGATCGCGGAAAAAATACGCGCACCACGCGGTCAGGACCGTGCCGAGCCAGCCGAGCGGCGGCCACAGCCAGAACAGGACAAGGCTTGCGAAGGCGAAGCCGCCGATGAACGGATAACCCTCGGGATGGATCGGCGCGAGCTGCGAGCGGATCGAGTTGATGACGGACATTGCTATTCCACGATCGCGACGGAAATGTCGGCAGGAGTTGTCGGCGCGGCCGCGATGGCGGGATCCTCGACCGGTGGCGGGTAGCGGTTCGGTGCGGCCTTCTCGGGCTCAACGAGGGCGAGCTTCTCGCGCGCCTCCTCGGCTTCACGCTGGCGGTTCCACATGCTGGCGTAAAGCCCGTTCTTCAACAGAAGCTGGTGATGCGTGCCGCGCTCGGCGATCACGCCCTGATCGAGCACGATGATCTCATCCGCGCCGACGATGGTCGAGAGCCGGTGCGCGATGACCAGCGTCGTGCGGCCGCGCGAGACGCGATCGAGCGCGTCCTGGATTTCCTTTTCGGTATGGCTGTCGAGCGCGGAGGTCGCCTCGTCGAGCAAGAGGATCGGCGGACCTTTCAGGATCGTGCGCGCAATCGCGACGCGCTGCTTCTCGCCGCCGGACAATTTCAGGCCGCGCTCGCCCACTTCCGTCTCGTACCCTTCCGGCGCCAAGCGGATGAAGCCGTCGATCTGCGCCAGCCGCGCGGCCTCTTCCACCTCGGCGTCGTTCGCGTCCCAGCGGCCATAGCGGATGTTGTAGCGGATCGTATCGTTGAACAGCACCGTGTCCTGCGGAACCATGCCGATCGCGGCGCGCAGCGAGTACTGCGTCACATCGCGGATGTCCTGGTTGTCGATCGTGATGCGCCCGCCGGTGACGTCATAGAACCGGAACAGGAGCCGCGAGATGGTCGACTTGCCGGCGCCGGACGGGCCGACGATCGCGACCGTGTGCCCGGCCGGCACCTCGAAGCTCAACCCTTTGAGGATCTGGCGCGCCGGATCGTACGCGAACTGCACGTCCTCGAAGCGGATCGCGCCACGCGTGACCGCAAGCGGAGCAGCGCCGGCCTTGTCCTCGATTTCCGGCTCACGCCCGAGAATCGTGAACATAGTTTCGATGTCGGTCACGGCCTGCTTGATCTCGCGATACACCATGCCCATGAAATTGAGCGGCTGGTAAAGCTGGATCATCATCGCGTTGATCATCACGAAATCGCCGACCGTATTTGTGCCGGCGCGGATGCCGATCACGCACAGCACCATCGCGGCACTCAGCCCGACCGTGAACAGCGCGGCCTGTCCGGCATTGAGCACCGCAAGCGAGGTATAGGCCTTGACGCTCGCATCCTCGTAGCGCGCCATCGTGCGGTCGTAGCGGTCGGCCTCGCGCCCCTCGGCGACGAAATATTTCACCGTCTCGTAATTGAGCAGCGAGTCGATCGCCTTGGTGTTGGCGTCGGTGTCGCTGTCGTTCATCTTGCGGCGTATGCCGATGCGCCACTCCGTCGCGTAGTAGGTGAACGCCATGTAGAGCGTGACGGTGACCAGGATGATCACCACGTAGCGCCAGTCGAACATCCACAGCAGCACGCCGACGATCAGCGCGACCTCGACGATGGTCGGCACGAGCTGCAGGATGACCATGCGCACGATGGTCTCGATGCCGTTGCGGCCGCGTTCGAGAACGCGGGTCAAACCGCCGGTCTTGCGCTCCAGATGGAAGCGCAGCGACAGAAGGTGCATGTGCTCGAAGGTGAGCCGTGCGAGGCGGCGCACGGCGTGCATCGCGACCTTGGCGAACACGCCGTCGCGCACCTGCGTCAGCAGCGCCATCAGGATGCGCATGCCGCCATAGGCCGCGGTGAGCAGCACGGGCGCCGCGAAGGCCCAGAGAATCCACGGCGGCGCCGCCTCCGGCGGCTTTGTTTCGCCGGTCAGCGCATCGACCGCCCACTTGAAGGTGAACGGGACCGCGATGGTCGCGAGCTTCGCGATGAACAACAGCAATGTCGCGCCGACGACGCGCAGCTTCAGATCGCGGCGATCCGACGGCCAGATGTACGGCCAGAGATTGATGAGCGTGCGCAGCAGCGCTCCGCGCTCGGCGGAGATCTTTCGCGTGCGAAAGCTTGCGGGAGACTGCGGCGCGTTCATCGTCGGCGTTCGAAGGCTTTCTTGAATCGGTCTAACTTGCTCGCCCACATATAGGGCGTTTAGGCGCCACAGGCACCCTCGCCTTCCACGAAGATGAGGACGGTTGAGATCAGTCCAGAACGCGCAGGACCTTTGCGCCGGATTGCACGGTTCCTTGGCCGTTCGGTAACGAACGGACGCCGCGGATCACCACGATCTCGGTCTGCGGCGGGACTGGCCTCCCGACTTGGGCGTAGCGCTGCGGACCACCGCGCAGCACCTGAATCGCAGGCTTGTCGGCCGGCTTGTGGCGGCTCTCGCTTTGCTTCGGCGGCGCTGCAGCCTCCGGCTTCTGTGGACGCGGCACGACCGCCGGCGCGACGGCGACCTTGGGTTCAGGCGCGGGCGGCGCGGTGGCGGCCGGGGGAAGGGTTGGCACTGGTGCGCCGGGCGGTGTCCACACTGGCGGATTTGCGGCGGAAGGTTCGGCGGCGGCCGGCGGTGATGGCGGCACGGGCGCCTTCTGCTGCGGGGCCGCGGGGATCGGCGCTGCGCTACCCGGCGGGCGCTTGGGGTCAGCCGGGGCCTTTGCGGCCGGTGGCGCGGGCGGCGCCTTGGCGACGACCGCAGTGCCCTTGGGCTCTTCCCACGGCTTGTAGGCCCAGAGCACCGAAAGCCCGAGCGCGGCGGCCGACAGGCCGGCCCCGATCAGGGCGACATACGCGATACTCGTGCGCGGCATTGGCATCCCGCTCCCTGTACGCCCTACTTTACCAGCGATCTTGAATTTGCCACGCAAAAAAGCCGCCGATCCAGCTGGTTCCGTTGCGTATTCTGTTGTGCGCAACGCCGCGGAAACCTTCCGCCGCGGCGTGCCTTGACGCTCCCCAAGCCGAGAGGCACATCCACCCCATGAGCACGATTCGAACGGTTTGCGTCTATTGCGGGTCCGGGCCCGGAACCGATCCCGCCTTCATGGAGGCTGCACGCCGCTTCGGCGAGCTTCTCGCGCGCGACAATGTCGGCCTCGTCTACGGCGGCGGCTCGCGCGGCCTGATGGGCGCGGTCGCGAACTCTGTACTCGATCACGGCGGGCGCGTGACCGGCATCATCCCGGAATTCCTGCAGGACCGCGAACACACCCTGAAGCGCGCGCAGGAAGTGATCGTCACGCCGGACATGCATGTGCGCAAGCAGACGATGTTCGATCGCGCGGATGCGTTCGTGGCGCTGCCCGGCGGGATCGGCACGCTGGAGGAGCTGGTCGAGCAACTCACCTGGGCGCAGCTCGGACGGCACAAGAAGCCGATCCTCATCCTCAACATCAAGAAATTCTGGGACCCGCTGTGTGCGCTGCTCGATCACATGCGGCGGCTCGAATTCATCCGGCTTGAACTTGCCGTCTCGCTGCTTGTCGCCGATGGCCCGGAGGACATCCTGCCGAAGCTGCATGCCGCCGCGGCGGCGGTCAGCGAGCGCGAGAAGCAGGGCAAGCCCGAGACCGTCGAGCGGATGTAACGCTCAGGGGGTCACGATCCGGTAGCTGCCCTCCCCTGATGGCGCGCCGTTGATAACGGCATCAACCAGCTCCCGCCCGATCCGTTGCGCGATTGGCAGACGGTAGTGCAGCCCGTCCCAGTAGTTTTCGTCATTGTTCGTGATCGGCGACGCGATACGCCAGTCGATCACTTTCGCACCCCGCGCGCGTCCAATCCCGGCAATGCGCGCCTTGCACTCCGCCTCGACCGCCGCATCGCGCGTGCCGGGCCACGCCTGCGCGGCGACGTGCACCGGCATGAAGGCGAGCACTTTCGTGCTCGCGGCCGGCAATTCGCCGAGCATCGCGTCCATCCAGGCGAGCGCCGGGAATTTCAGCGCGCGCTTCTCCTCATCCGCGAGCGCGGGAGGCGGAACATCGGGTAATGTCTGCGGCGTGCGCCCGATCCAGATGCCGGCACGCGCACGCTCGGGCACGTAATCGCTCTCCGGCGGCGTGAACACCTCGAAGCCGTCGTAGCGGCTGCGCGCGCGATAGAGGCCGAGATGGTAGCCGATCAGGCGCCCGGCGATCTCGAGCGTGCCGCTGTTGAACAGGTTGGCGTAGTCATTCCATTTGTCGTCGTCGTACATCCACTCGGGAAAGCCGTGCCGCACGCGATCACGGTCAGCGTTCGGGTCGCACCAGCCGTCATCGATTCCGACGATCACCACTTTCGGAGCGCCGGCGTTGCGGCGGAAATATTCGAACGTGCGGTACTGCTCCCAGGCGCTCGACGCATTCATCGCCATGTTGGCGAACCGCGCGCCGAACGGACCGTTGAGCTGTGCGGGGTCGATCAGGCGTGCGGTCGACGAGCCGACGATGAGCGCGTCGAAACGCTTGCTGCGCATCACCTGCGGATAGGCGAAGCGCTGGCTGCCGCTCACCAGCGGGCGCTCGATCGGAAGCGAGAACGGCACCATGTCGTAGGGGTCGAGTAGCAGGATGAAGAGCATGGCGGCGGCGATGCCACCGCCGAACGCGCCGAGAAACAGCAGCGCGAAGCGGCGCCAGCCTTTCGCCTGCGGATCTGTGTGCTCGTGTGCCCGCGCCATGGTCAGAACTGGAAATAGATGAAGTTGACCGGCGCGCCCTTGCCGACCTCGAGCACGCAGAAGGCGGCGACCAAGGCGGTCGCAATCGCAAGCACCGGCATCGGCTGCAACAGTCGGTCCTTCATTTCATGCGCCGAGGGAATGAGCGCGCTCGCAAGCGCCGCGATTGCGATCAGCTTCGCTTCGGCGAGCACGCCGTCAAATCCGTTCACCCCCGCAAGCGAGCCGAGGATCGATCCCGCCGAGGCGAAACCATTGGCGCGGAACACCACCCAGCCGGCGAGCACGAACAGCATCGTGAGCAGCCAGCCGGCGACGGCCGGCATCGGGCGCGCGAGTTGCTGCCAACCGCGGCACACGACAAGGCCGGCGCCATGCCACAGGCCCCACGCCACATAAGTCCACCCTGCCCCGTGCCACAGTCCGCATAGGCCCATCGTGACGATGCTGGCGATCACGTAGCGCGCCGGGCCGTGCCGGCTGCCGCCGAGCGGAATGTAGAGATAGTCGCGCAGGAAGTTCGACAGCGAGATGTGCCAGCGTCGCCAGAAGTCACGCAGGTCAGCCGAGAGATAGGGGCGGCGAAAATTCTCCGGCAGCACGAGGCCGAATAACAGCGCCGAACCGATCGCCATTTCGGTGTAGGCGGAGAAATCGAGAAAAAGCTGGAACGAGAATGCGAGCGCCGCGGTCCAGGCTTCGCCGAAGTCGAGCACGCGTTGCGTCGCTTGCGAGAAAAGCTGGTCCACCGCGGCGCAAGCCGGTCGGCGAGCAGCACCTTCTTGCCGAATCCGACCGTGAAGATCACAAGCCCCGCGCCGACGCGCGTCCACAGGCCGGCGCGGCGCGGGTCCTCGGCGAACTGCGGCACCAGCTCGTTATGACGCACGATCGGTCCTGCGATCACATGTGGGAACACGAGCACGAACAGCGCGAACGGCCGGAACGGATAAAGGGGCGCATTGCCGCGCATGCGATCGACCAGATACGAGATGAGCTGGAACGAGAAGAAGCTGATGCCGATCGGCAAAATGAGATGTGCGCGCGGGAACGTGACGCCGCTCGCCGCCTCGAACGAGACGAGAAGGAAGTCGAGATACTTGAAGGTACCGAGCGAGGCGAGATTGAGCACTACGCCCGCGACGAGCCACGCCCGTGCGCCGGAACGCTCATAGGCCAACGCGAGCAGCCACGTGACGGTGATCTGGCTGACGACGAGGATAATGAAGCGCGGGTCCCACCAGCCGTAGAACACCAGCGACGCGGCGATCAGCACCCATTGGCGCGCCGCCGCAGAGCCCGCGACCGCGTAATAGAGCGCGACGGTGAGCGGCAGGAACGCGAGCACATAGATCTGGCTTTGAAACAGCATGCGCGGGCCCGGAGGATCAGTTCTCTTTCCGGGAGCCGGCGCGGGCCGTCAAGCGGCGGGCGGCGTGAAGGTCACGGCCTCGACGCGGTTGCCGTCCGGATCGCGGATGAAGGCCGCGTAATAGCCGTTCGGTCCGTCATGCGGACGCAGGCCGGGCGGGCCGTTGGAGGTGCCGCCATTGGCGAGCGCCGCCGCGTGAAAGGCGTCCACCATTTCGGTCGAGCGCACCCGCAGGCAGATGTGCGACCCGGCATTGGAGGG
Source organism: uncultured Alphaproteobacteria bacterium (assembly GCA_963828625.1). Lineage (GTDB taxonomy): Bacteria > Pseudomonadota > Alphaproteobacteria > Rhizobiales > Xanthobacteraceae > PALSA-894. Next base: position 733,351 of record CAWHEX010000003.1, read on the forward strand.
GACCGGGGCCATGTCCGGCCGCGCGTTCAGCCAGAACTCGGAATACTTCTTGCCGAAACCGACGGTGGAGCCGCGAATGTCGAGCGCCTCGTAGCCGATCACGCCGAGCACGGCCTCATAGAAGCGCGTGGACCGCGCCGAGATCGCTTACCGCGATGGATACATGATCGATCATCGCGGTGCTCCGGCGTCGGTCGCGTCTTGCCCGTGATACATGCGCGCGAGCTTCGCCTGAGCAGCGGCGCGCTCGCAGGCCGCGCAGGGGCGCGAGGTGGAATACATCACGCAATCCGACAGGTCGCTGCGCGCAAGCCGGCGCTGCGCGTCGCGCATCGCTTCGCGTTCGGCGTGGCCGGTCCATTCGCCGAGTTCGCGTACGCGGCTCGGGCCGAAGCCGACGATTTCGCCGTTGCGCACGACGACTGCGCCGTATGGCTGATCGCCCGCGCGCACGGCTTTGTCCTTCATCTCGAATGCGGCGGCCACGAAGGCGCGATGATCGGCGGCGCTCGCCCGCGTCGCGAAGCTGGCGAACGCACCCGCCGTTGCGGCCAATATGGTCCGCCGCGAGGTCATGCCGGCGCGTTCGACTTGACCAGCTTGTAGACGATCGAATCCATCAGCGCCTGGAACGAAGCATCGATGATGTTCGGCGACACGCCGACCGTGGTCCAGCGGTCGCCGGTCTCGTCCTGGCTCTCGATCAGCACGCGCGTCACGGCCTCGGTGCCGGCATTGAGGATACGCACGCGGTAGTCGATCAGGTCGAGGCCTTCGATGTACTTCTGGTATCTGCCGAGGTCCTTGCGCAGCGCGACGTCGAGCGCGTTGACCGGGCCGATGCCTTCGGCGGCCGAGATCAGCGTCTCGGCGCCGACCTTCACCTTCACGACCGCCATCGACACGCTCACGCGTTGGCCCACAGCATTGATGCGCTGTTCGACGCTGACGTCGAATTTCTCCACCGAGAAGTAGTCCGGTACGCGGCCGAGCACCTTTCGCGCGAGCAGCTCGAAGGAAGCATCCGCCGACTCATAGGCGAAACCCTGCGCCTCGCGCTCCTTCACCTCGTCGAGCAGGCGGCCGATGCGCGGATCGTTCTTGTCGACGGTGAGCCCGATGCGCTCCAGCTCGGCCAGCACATTCGATTTTCCGGCCTGATCGGACACCAGCACCTTGCGCTTGTTGCCGACCACATCGGGCTTCACGTGCTCGTAGGTCTCCGGCTCCTTGAGGATCGCGGAGGCATGGATGCCGGCCTTGGTGGCGAAAGCGCTCTCGCCAACGTAGGGCGCGTGACGGTCCGGCGCGCGGTTGAGCATCTCGTCGAGCGTGTGCGAGGCGTGCGCCAGCGTCTTCAACTTCGCGTCCGAGATCCCGATATCGAATTTCTCGGAGAATTCCGGCTTGAGCTTCAGGGTCGGAATGATCGACACCAGGTTGGCGTTGCCGCAACGCTCGCCGACGCCGTTGAGCGTGCCCTGGATTTGGCGGACACCCGCGCGCACTGCCGCGAGCGAGTTGGCGACGGCCTGCTCGGTGTCGTTATGGGCGTGAATGCCGAGATGATCGCCGGGAACATGCTTCACGACTTCGCTGACGATTGCCTCGACCTCGTGCGGCAGCGTGCCGCCATTGGTGTCGCACAGCACGACCCAGCGCGCGCCAGCTTCGTGCGCGGTCTTCGCGCAAGCGAGCGCGTATGTCGGATTGGCCTTGTAGCCGTCGAAGAAATGCTCGCAGTCGACCAACGCCTCGCGGCCCTTCTGCGCGGCCGCCTGCACGCTGTCGCGGATCGAGGCGAGGTTTTCCTCGTTCGTCGTCTCGAGCGCGACGCGGACGTGATAGTCCCACGCCTTCGCGACGAAGCAGATCGCATCGGCCTTCGCGTCGAGCAGAGTCGCGAGGCCCGGATCGTTCGAGGTCGAGCGGCCGGGCCGCCGCGTCATGCCGAACGCCGTGAAGGTCGCGCCGAGCTTGTGGTCCTGCGCGAAGAACTCCGTGTCGGTCGGGTTCGCGCCCGGATAGCCGCCCTCGATGTAGTCGACGCCGAGCTCGTCGAGCATCCGCGCGATCACGAGCTTGTCCTGCAGCGTGAAGTCGACGCCGTTCATCTGCGCGCCGTCGCGCAATGTCGTGTCGAACAGATAGAGACGTTCCCTGCTCATGCGGCGGCTCCCTTATCGAGCGCCTTCTCCATCGTGGTATTGGCGAGCCATTCGCCGCCGCGCTGCACCGTGTTGCGCTGACGCGCCGTGAAGCCGCGCTTCTTGAAGAAATCCTCCGCGGTGTCGCTGACGTCGGCGGTCAGGCGCTTCGCGCCGCGCGCGGCGCTAAGTTTCTCCAGCGCATCGACCAGCATGGTGCCGGCGCCCTGCCCGGCCACGGCGGGATGCACGTAGACGAGATCGATATTTTCGTTGTTTGCGAGCGACGCAAATCCGACGGCCGAGCCGTTCATGGTGGCGATCAAGGTGAGCTGGCCCGTGAGGCGCTTGGCGAATTCCTCCTCGTCGTCCGCCGCCGAGGCCCAGGCCTGCCGCGCGCCCTCGCTGTAATCCTCCGCAGTCAGTTCCTCGATGCTCGCGCGGAAAATCTCGGCGAGCAGCGGCGTGTCCGTCACGAGGAACGGCCGCAGCGCGAAGGCCGGATGCGCGCGCGCCATCATCGCGCGACCTCCCAGGTCGTGCCGTCCTTGGAGTCCTTGAGCACGATGCCCAGCGCGGCGAGTTCGTCGCGGATGCGGTCGGCCTCGGCGAAGTTGCGGTCCTTGCGCGCCGAAAGCCGCGCCGCGATGCGGCGATCGATCTCCTCGGGCGCGAGCGCAGGCGCCGGCGCGCGCGCCTCGCGCCATTCGGAGAAGGCGCTCGGACGGAAACCGAAGAAGGCGAGCGTGCCGGCAAGCGCCTTGCGGCCTGCAGCGTTGCGCAGGCCATGCATTTCGGCGATCGCCTTCGGCGTGTTGAGGTCGTCGGCCAGCGCTTCGAGAACACCCGGGGCCGGACGCGCCTCCGCGTCGGCGGAGGCCGCGTCGAGGAAATTCGCCAGCGCCTTCTCGGCCTCCTCCAGCCCCTTCACGGTCCAGTTGATCGGCTGGGTGTAATGCGTTGAAAGCATTGCCAAACGGACTACGTCGCCCTGCCAGTCGGCAAGCACCTCGCGGATCGTGAAGAAGTTGCCGAGCGACTTCGACATCTTCTCGCCTTCGACCTGCAGGAAGCCGTTGTGCATCCAGATAGTTCGCCATCACGCCCGTATGGAAGGCGCAGCGCGACTGCGCGATCTCGTTCTCGTGGTGCGGAAACACGAGATCGATGCCGCCGCCGTGGATGTCGAAGGTCTCGCCGAGATGCTTCCAGCTCATCGCCGAGCATTCGATGTGCCAGCCGGGACGGCCCGGCGTCTTGATGCCGGCAGGTGACGACCAGCCGGGCTCGCCTTCCTTCGAGGGCTTCCACAGCACGAAGTCCATGTCGCCGCGCTTGTAGGGCGCGACATCGACGCGCGCACCCGCGACCATTTCGTCGAGCGAGCGCTTCGAGAGCTTTCCGTAGTCCGGCATCGACGGCACGCTGAACAGCACGTGCTCTTCCGCCGCATACGCATTGCCGGAGGCGATCAGCCGCTCGATCAGCGTCTTCATCTCCTCGATGTGCTCGGTCGCGCGCGGCTCGACGGTCGGCGGCAGGCAGCCGAGCGCCGCGACGTCGGCGTGGAAGTTGGCGTAGGTCGTCTCGGTCAATTCGCGGATCGAGATCCCGCGTTCCGCCGCGCGCGCGTTGATCTTGTCGTCGACGTCCGTGATGTTGCGCACATAGGCGACGCGGTCCTGCCCATAGAGATGGCGCAGCAGGCGGAACAGCACGTCGAACACGATGACGGGGCGCGCATTGCCGATATGCGCGAAGTCGTAGACCGTCGGCCCGCACACATACATGCGCACGCGCGCCGGATCGATCGGGGCAAATACCCGTTTCTCGCGTGTCAGCGTGTCGTACAGCTTCAAATCCATAAGCGCCCCGGGGCCTGCTGGCCGGGCGTCGGTCTCGGATTTGAGAAAAGACGGCCGCAGCCAGCGTTGAGCTAGCGAATAATCTTCCGGCAAATGATGCCGCAGACTGCGTTAAGGCCGTGCATACGGGCGGTTATGCGAGCGGTTCGGCCGCCCGTCAAGCAGCGGCAGGTACCCCGGCCACGATCCCGCCGCAAAATCGGCCCGGATCGTCCCGAATGCACCCGATTTCAGCCCGCTTGGCAGGCAAATCTCTTTTCAGCGTGAACTTGTGAACCTGTGCCTGCGTTAAGCGACTAATGATTGGGGCATGTCCCGTCGTCGTGCCTCGCAGGGACCAGATCATGAGCAATCCGCGCCTGCGTACCCCATTCGGTCAGGTTGAGCTTCGCCCTGCGGCGCCCGCGCCCGGCAGGGACGACGGCATTGTGACCTATGTGCTCCTGCCCGACCTCGACGAGCTGCTCGGCGTGCCGGGCTTCGGCCTGCGCCGCCCGATCCGGGTCCGTCCTCAAAGCGATGCGGATCGCGGCTCAGCATCCATTGAGGCGCGTGACCGAGCGCGTCAGTTTTCCAGCCACGCCGCGCACTTCGGAACGTCCGACGTCCCCCACGGCATGATCGGCACGGTCGAGGTCGAGTTCTTCGGCGACCCCTCGATGATCCGGTCCGAGTAGACCATGTAGACGAGCACGTTTCGCTTGGTGTCGCAGCCGCGCACGATCTGCATCTTCTTGAACAGCAGCGAGCGGCGACGACGGAAGACGTCGTCGCCCTGCTCGAACTTCGCCTTGAACTGGATCGGGCCGACCTGGCGGCAGGCGAGCGAAATGTCCGACACTTCCTCGGCGACTCCGATCCAGCCCTTGAAGCCACCCTTCTCCGGCACCGTGAAGTGACAGGCGACGCCCTCCACCACGGGATCGTCGATCGCATACGTGGCAAGCTTGTCGTTCGGCGACACCCAATGGAAGACGGTCGACTTGCGGAAGATGAGATCCGGATCGTCCGCCGCGCGCGCCGCCAGCGGCGCCAGCATTGCCAAAACGAAAGCCAGAACGGCGAACCGCTTCATGTGCGCGCCCCTCCTGCGGGCGCCGCACATATGGGAACGGGCGCGCGCGGGCGGAAGACCTATTCGGCGGCCACCGCCGCGGCGGCGCTATGGCACACGGCGCAGAGCTTGTTGCCTTCCGGATCGCGCACGTAGGCGCCGTAATAGTTTGGATGATAGTGCTCGCGGATACCCGGCGGCCCCTCGTCGCTGCCGCCGCCCGCGAGCGCCGCGGCGTGAAACGCGTCCACCGCCGCGCGCGTCTGCGCCTCGAATGCCACCGTCGCGCCGTTGCCGGGCGTCGCATCCTTCTTGTCGTGCGGACGCAACACCCAGAACGGCGCATTGATGCCGGAGAAATCCTCCGGGGCGTAGCTGATCGCGACCTTGAAGGTGTTCTTGCGCTTCAGCCCGAGCGGCGCCAGCACTGCATCATAGAACCGCATCGCGCGGTTCATGTTCGATGCGCCGACCGTGATGTGGCTGTACATGCCTCACCTTCGCTTGGCATCCATCGAGTAGGCGCCTGCGCCAGTCACAAACAGCGCGAGGCATCCGCCGACGATCGCGAAGTTCTTCAGGAAGTGGTTGAGCTGGTTGCCGTCGGAAAGGTTGGTGTGCGCGATCAGCGCAGCGATGATGACGAACACGGCGATCGCGAGGACGACGAGACGTGTCTTGAACCCGACCAGCAGCAGAAGGCCGAAAACCAGTTCGAATGCCGCCACAGCCGGCGCCATGATGGACGGCGCGGGTACGCCAAGCTTGGTCATGTAGCCGGTCGTTCCGCCGAGGCCCTTCAACTTGTTGTAGGCCGCGACGAGAAACAGGATCGCGATCAGAATGCGCGCGACCAGAAGCGCGATGTCGTTGTAAGCCGACAGGTTCTTTTCGATCTTCGCCAGCATTGTCCCCTCCCCCGGTGGAGGACAAAGTCTGCCATCAAGAGCAACAGCGCAGCAACTGTGGGCTGTCGTGGGCGCCTATTCGGTCTTGATGCCGGCGCGGCGGATCAGCGCGCCCCAGCGCTCGGTTTCGGCGGCGACATGCGCGCCGAAGCTTTCCGGGGGACCGAGCGGCAGGAGCGCGCCCTGCCCGGCGAAACGGTCGCGCACCTCCGGCGTCGCAAAGGCCTTCTTCGCCTCGGCATTCACCCAGGCGACCGCGGCGGGCGGCGTCCCTGCGGGCGCGAACAGCCCGAACCATGCGCCCGCCTCCATGCCGGGAAGCCCTGCTTCGGCGATGGTCGGCACGTCGGGCAGCACCTTCACGCGCTCCGGTGCGCACACCGCGAGCGCGCGCACCTTGCCGCTCTGCAGGTTGGACACTGCGAGCGGCACGATGTCGAACAGCATGCTGACGTGACCGGCGACCAGATCCTGGCTCGCGGGAGCCGCACCGCGATACGGCACATGCGTCAGCGCGATCCCGGCCGCGACCTTGAACTGCTCGCCGATCATGTGACCGGTCGAACCGTTGCCCTGCGACGCGAAGGTGAGCTTGTCGGGATTGGCCTTGGCGTAGGCGATCAGTTCACTCAGCGAGTTCGCCGGTACCGCATTGTTCACGAGCAGCACGTTCGGCACGGTCGCGACATGGATGACCGGCGCAAAGTCCTTCGCGGGATCGTAGGGCAGCTTCTGCAGATGGACGAGGATCGCCTGCGTGGCGTGCAGGCCCATCAGCAGCGTGTAGCCGTCGGCCGGCGATTTCGCGACCGCGTCAGCACCGATCACACCGGCGCCACCGGTGCGGTTCTCGACCACCACCGCGTGGCCGGTCGTCTCGGTGATCTTGGCCGCGATGACGCGCGCCAGAATGTCCGCCATGCCGCCGGGCGCGAGCGGCACGATGATGCGGATCGGCCGCGCGGGGAAATCCTGCGCGACGGCGGGCGCGAGGCCCGCCGTGAGCGCGGCGCCGCTCAACAGCAATGTCCGGCGATTCAGCATGCAATCCTCCCGGTAAATTCAGCGATCAGATCTCGTGTCCGATCTTGGCATCGAGCGACCACGGCCCGCCGCCGTGGATCAGGAAATGAAACACGACGATCGCCCAGAACAGCGGATATTCGACGCCGCGCGCCTCCCAATTGTATCCCAATTCCCAGTGATAGGTGGCGATCGCGACCGCCAGGAAGACGATGATCGCGCCCGCGGCGATCCGCGTGAGCAGCCCGACCGCGAGCATGATGCCGGCCGCGAATTCCAGAATGCCGACCACCCAGGCCCAGAGGAGGCCGTTCTCGAAGCCGACGCTCTCGAAAAACCGCCCCGCGCCCTCGATGTTGCCGAACAGGATCTGATAGCCGTGGAAGGCGAGCGAACCGCCGGCGATCAGGCGGATCAGGATTTCGGTGAAGGGCGCGAATACCACATAGATGCGGAAGAATGCGGGGATCAGAAGCTTTGGCTGTTCCGGCATCGCGATCTCTTTCCCTCATCCTGAGGTGCCGCGCGCAGCGCGGCCTCGAAGGATGGCTACAAGCTCGGTAACTCGCTGCCATGCTTCGAGGCTCGCTTTGCTCGCACCTCAGCATGAGGTTCGGCGCCAAGCGGCGCAAGCGTCACGGCTCGCGCTTGTTCGGATCGAAGTTCTTTTTCAGGCCGGTCCAGCAGTCGATGTAGTTGTCCTGCAAGGTGTCGAGCCCGGCCGCGTATTTCGTCACGCGCTGGCGGAAGCGCGTCTCGAACATGAAGGCGAGCGTGTTCGTGAGCTTCACCGGCTTCAGCTCGACGTTGCTTGCGTGATTGAAGGCGTCCGCGTCCGGCCCGTGCGGCAGCATCTGGTTGTGCAGGCTGATGCCGCCGGGAACGAAACCCTCGGGCTTGGCGTCATAGACGCCGTAAACCAGCCCCATGAACTCCGACATGATGTTGCGGTGATACCAGGGCGGGCGGAACGTGTTCTCGGCGACCGCCCAGCGTTCGGGGAAGATCACGAAATCGATGTTCGCGGTGCCGGGCGTCTCCGACGGCGAGGTCATCACGGTGAAGATCGACGGGATCGGGATGATCGAACCCGATCGCGCCGACCGGCGAGAAACGGCGCAGGTCGTATTTGTAAGGATAGTAATTGCCGTGCCACGCCACAACATCGATCGGCGAATGCGGCAGCTGCGTTTGGTAAAGCTCGCCGCCCCATTTGACGGTCAGCGTGTGCGGCGCGTCGACGTCCTCGTATGACGCAACCGGCGCAAGGAAATCACGTGGGTTGGCGAGGCAATTCGCGCCGATCGGCCCACGGTCCGGCAGCGTAAAGCCGCCGCCGTAGTTTTCGCACACATAGGCGCGTGCGGGACCGTCGATCAGTTCGACGCGGAAGATCACGCCGCGTGGAATGACCGCGACCTCGCCCGGCTCGATGTCGATCGAGCCGAACTCGGTGCGGAAGCGCAACCGGCTCTGCTGCGCGACGATCAGCAACTCGCCGTCGGCGTCGTAGAAGTGCTCGCGCTCCATCGATGCGGTGACGAGCAGCACGTGCGCCGCCATGCCGGCCATCGTCTCGCAGTCGCCCGCGGTCGTCATCGTGCGCAGCCCGTTGACGAACGTGAGCGTCTCGCCCGGGATCGGCGTCGGGCCCCAGCGCAATTGCCCGATCGGCAGTTCGCCATCCTCGCGCTCGGGCGCGGTGCGGATCAGCCCGCGGTCGATCTTCTCGAAGCGGCCGGTGTGACGCACGGCGGGCGGATGCGATAGAGCCACGAGCGCTGGTTCGAGGCCTGCGGCGCCGTGAAGGGCGAGCCGGAAAGCTGCTCGGCATAGAGCCCGTAGTTCACCTTCTGCGGCGAATTGCGCCCAACCGGCAATGCGCCGGGCAGCGCCTCGGTCTCGAAGGTATTGCCGAAGCCGGACATGTAATTCGGGCCGGCGGGGCCGTGCGCCGGACGCGCAGCGCCAAGGGCCGACGAGACGAACTCGTTCATGGGATTCCTCCCTGAAGTGCTCGCGGCAGATTAGTTGCACATGCAACCAAGTCAACTCACGGGCGGTCGAAGCGGTATTCGGTGATCTGCCGGTACACCTGACTCGGATAGAGCGCGCAATCCGTGAACCCGCGCTGATTGGGAGAGTCGGGAAAGCGTTGCGGCTCGAGGCAAAGCCCACTGTAGGGGCCGTAGGCGGCGCCGTCGCGGCCAGGCACGGGCCGCATCGTTCCGCCATCGAAGAACTGGATGCCCGGCTCCGTCGACCAGATCTCCATTCCGAGCTCGGACGCCGCGTTTTCAAGGCGCGCGGCCCTGCGCACGCGTCCTTCGGATGACGGCAGAACATAGGTGTTGTCGTATCGCTGCTGCGGCGCGTCTGCCGGGCGAACCGCGCGTATGACGCGAAAATCGAACGGCGTTCCGCGAACGGGCCGGAGTTCGCCCGTCGGGATCCCTGCATTATCGGTCGGCAGATAGGTCTCCGCGGGTATTTCGAGACGATGGCGCAGGATGTCGCCTACGCCGTCGAGATTGAAATAGCTGTGGGTCGCAAGGTTCACGATCGTGGGCGCGTCCGTGGTAGCGGACAGCGCGATGCGCAAACACCGGTCGTCCTCGATGCTGTAGGTGCATCGCGCGGTGAGCGTGCCCGGATAGCCCTCCTCACCATCGGGAGAGACAAGCGACAGGCTGACCGCACGCTCCGTGACGGAGTTGATCGACCATACTCTGCGCGAAAACCCCTCGACGCCACCATGCAGGTGATTGATTCCGTTTTCGTTGCGGCCGAGTTGATAGGCGGTCCCGTCGAGCGAAAAACGGCCAGCCCGGATGCGGTTGGCAAACCGCCCGACGACGCATCCCATGTAAAGGCGATGCCGCAGGTATTCGTCGCAGGTATCGAAGCCGAGGACGACGTTGCGCGGACCGTGCGGGCCGCGAACGCAAAGGCTCTGGATCGTCGCGCCCCACGACAGCACCGACACGTCGAGATCGCCGCCGGAGAGCGTGATCCGGTGAACGGTCGCATCGCCGAGCGTGCCGCACGCGACGACGGTCATGCCGCGTTGTCCCCAAGCCGCACCGGCAGCGCCGTGAAGCCACGGAAGCGCGCGCGACGGCTCCGCGTCGGCGCACCGGCCGGCGCATAATGCGGAAACCGTTTGAGAAACCGCTCGATCGCGACGCGGCCCTCAAGGCGCGCGAGGCTTATTCCGGCGCACATGTGGATGCCGGAGCCGAACGCGAGATGCCGAGTCGGATTACGCGCGACATCGAAGCGGTCGGGATCGGGAAACGGTTCGGGATCGCGGTTCGCGGCGCCGATACAGAGGGTCACCAGCGTGCCCTTCGGCATGAGGACATCACCGAGCGTCGTGTCCTCGGTCACGATCCGGTTGCCGAGCTGGTTCGAGCTTTCGAACCGCAGGACTTCCTCGACGGCGCTCTTCATCAGTGATGAATCCGCAATCAGACGCGCTCGCTCGTGCGGAAAGCGGATGAAGATGTCCAGCGCGTTGCCGATCAGGTTGGTCGTGGTCTCGTGCCCGGCATTGAGAATGAAGATGCAGTTTTGCAGAAGCTCGGCTTCCGAGAGCTTGCGACCCTCGTGCTCGCCGCGAATGAGACGCGTCAGCAGGTCCTTGTCGGGATCTCCCGGCTTGCGCCGCCGCTCCGCCACAAGACCTTCGAGATAGTCCGAGAAGTCGCGCACCGAAGTATTGCCGAGCGCCGTCTGCTCCGGCGTCAGCACCGGTTCGAGCGCGCCGAGGATCGCGAGCGACCAGCCACGCAGCGGCCCGCGGTCCGCACGCGGCACGCCGAGCAGGTTGCCGATGATCTCGACCGGAATGGCGGCAGCAAAATCCTCGATCAGGTCGGCGCGTCCTTTTTCCTCCATCGCGTCGAGCAGGCGATCGACGAGCGCGACCAGTCCCGCCTCCATCTCGGCGATCACACGGTTCGACAGCGCCATCTGGATCGCGCGGCGCACATGGGTATGCAGCGGTGGATCGTTGAACACGAGGCTGGTGGTGTGATGCTCGTAGAGCGGCGTATCGCCGTACTTCGGGCCGAACTCGACTTTCTTGTCGGAGGAGAACACGCGCGCGTCGCGATAGACCGCATCGCAGTCGCGCCAGCGCGTGATGAGGTACGCGCCGTCCGGCATGCGATGCACCGGATCATATTCGCGCAGCGCCCGATAATAGGGAAACGGATCGTCGATGAAGTCGGCCGGCAGGCGCTTCACGTCGAAGTCGCGCGCCGCCGCGCGCGCGCGATCGGGCGAGAATCCTCCAGCGCTTTCGCCGGCGAAGCTCATGGCTTTCTCCCGCGCCCAGCCAAGGAATTTGACGCGGCCTTGTCAAGGAACGCGCCGTTGCACGCCGCGGCGAGTTCGGCCAATCTCGCGGCTCAAGGACCAAGCCGATGGATCGTGACGGCTCGATCGCGCCGAACGCAAGCGAGCAGGCCGCGCCCGAAGAGGCGCCGCTGAAGCTCGAAGAGTTCCTGCCCTACCGGCTCAATGTCGTGGCGGCGCTGACCTCGCAGGCGCTGTCGCAGGTCTATGCCAAACGCTACGGCATCGGCGTGCCGGAATGGCGCGTGCTGGTTACGCTCGGCCAATACGGCGTGATGACCGGCAAGGAGGTCGGCGAACACAGCCACATGCACAAGACCAAGGTTTCGCGCGCCGTCGCGCTTCTGGAAAAGCGCCGCCTGCTCGCCCGCCGCGCCAACAAGGCTGATATGCGCGAGGCATTCCTGTCATTGACGCCGGCGGGGCGCGCCATCTACCACGATCTCGCGCCGGTCGCGGCCGCGTTCGCACGCCGGCTGATCGAGGCGGTCGATCCGGCGGACCGCGCGGCCTTCGATCGCGCGCTGCGGATGTTGTCCGAACGCGCGAAGAAACTCACGACGTGACCGCCAGACAGGTGGCACGCATGCCGGGGAAACGTCCGTGAAGCTCTATGGCTATTTCCGCTCGTCGGCCGCCTACCGGGTGCGCATCGCGCTCAACCTGAAGAAGCTGCCCTGCGAGCAGACGTCCGTGCACCTCACTCGCGACGGCGGCTGGCAGTGGAGCGAGGAATTCCGCGCGATCAATCCGCAGAAGCGTGTGCCGGCGCTCGCGCTCTCGACCGGCGAGGTATTGCTGCAGTCGCTCGCGATCATCGAATATCTCGACGAGGTCGAACCGGAGCCGCCGCTGCTGCCCGCCGATCCGATCGCGCGGGCGCAGGTGCGCGCGGTATCGCAGATCATCGCGTGCGACATCCACCCGCTGAATAATCTCGTTGCGCTGAATTATCTGCGCGGCCCGCTCAAGCACGACCAGGCGGCGGTGGATGAGTGGTATCGCCACTGGGTCGCGCAGGGGCTCGATGCGGTTGAGGCGCTGTTGCGCCCCGGACCTTACGCGTTCGGCGCCCATGTGACGATGGCGGACCTCTGCATCGTGCCGCAGGTGTTCAACGCACGGCGCTTCAAGGTCGACATGGCGAAGTATCCGAAGATTTCCGCGGCGGAAGCCGCCTGCCTGAAACTTCCCGCCTTCGACAAGGCGCGGCCGGAAAACCAAACGGACGCCGAGTAACAACGCCGCGACAAGAACAAGAAGGATCTGCGCGTGACCGCTACTCCCGTCGAGGCGGGCGCTCTGGGCGAACCGGAGCAGCCGCCGCCGCGAACCTCCAACATCCCCGCTGCCGTCTTCTGGATGATCGGCACGCTGCTGTCGTTCTCGCTGATGGCGATCTCGGTGCGCAATCTCGGCGGCGTGCTGAACCTGTTCGAACTGCTGATGGTGCGCGCGGTCGGCGGGCTCGCGCTCCTGCTCGTCGTGATGACGCTCCAGCCGTCGCTGTTCGGCTACCTCGCGCTGCGCAAGCCGGTTACCCATCTGGTGCGCAACGGCACGCATTTCATCGCCAACCTGTGCTGGGCGAACGCCGTGATCGTGCTGCCGCTCGCGACCGTGTTCGCGATCGAATTCATGATGCCGGTCTGGGCCGGCCTGCTCGCGGTGCTGTTCCTCGGTGAGAAATTTACCGTCAGCCGCGCGGGCACGATCGCGCTCGGCTTCCTCGGCGTGCTCATCATCCTGCGGCCGGGCATCGAGGCGTTCCAGCCGGCGGCGCTCGGCGTGCTGGTCGCATCGTTCGGTTATGCGGCGTCAAACATCGGCACCAAGAAACTCATCCCGGTGCAAAGCACCATCGCGATCCTGTTCTGGATGAACGTGATGCAGATCGTCATGGCGCTGGTCGGGACCGACCCGGCATTTCCGCTGCGCCTTGAGCCGCACCAATGGATCTGGGCGGCCGGCATCGCCATCGGCGGCACATCGGCGCACTATTTCCTCACTAACGCGCTGCGCGTCGCGGATGCGATCGTGGTGATCCCGCTCGACTTCCTGCGCATTCCGCTGATCGCGTTCGTCGGCTGGATGTTCTACGCTGAGCGGCTCGACATCATGGTTTTCTTCGGCGCGGCGCTGATCATGGCCGGCATCGTTTGGAACCTGCGCGCCGAAATGCGGTGAAATTGCCACACCGCAGCGTGGAGTGATCCGAAGGTCTTCCCCTCTTCGCCAGCCGACGCTACAAGCCGATCCATCTGTTTCGATTCACATTTTCGACACGTTTGACGGGCTTCAATCGCGAAGAGTGGCGCGGGGGCGGCAATTTTGGATCGGACGATGCTTTCGCGCTGGACGGCACGATGTGGCGCGCTCGCGGTAGCGGCATGCGCCGTGGCGCTCGGCGCCAACGCGCCTTCCTCGGCGCAGCCTTGGCCGCCCGGTCCGGGCGCTGCCCAGCAGCCGGGACAAAACTACCAGAGCCAGCTTTGCACGCGCCTCGAAGGCCAGCTTGCCACGATGGATCGCGGCGCCGGCGGCGACCCGGCGCGTGCCGAACAGGTACGCCGCTACGAGGAAGCCGCCAACCGCCAGCAGGGCGAGCTCGACCGCATGCTGGCGCAGAGCCGCCGCGCGGGCTGCGAGGGCACCGGCTTCTTCCTGTTCGGCGCGCTTCAGTCGCAGTCGGAGCAGTGCGTCGGCCTGACCCGCCAGATTTCGAACATGCGCGGCAACCTCGACCGCATCACGGTCGACCTGCAGCGGCTGCGCGGCAACGATCAGGACCGCGGCGAGCAGCGCCGCTCGGTGATGATCGCGCTTGCGCAGAACAATTGCGGTCCGCAATACCGGCAGGCCGCGCGCGCAGCCGGGCGGCTTCTTCGATCAGCTGTTCGGGCGCGATGGCGGCGAGCCGGGTCCTGCGGGCGAGTTCGCCAACCCGGAAGCGCAGAGCGGAAGTTTCCGCACCGTGTGCGTGCGCACCTGCGACGGGTTCTATTTCCCGATCTCGTACGCGACGAATTCATCGCGCTTCGCGCAGGACGAAAAGACCTGCCAGCGCATGTGCCCGGCTGCCGAGGCGATGCTGTTCTCCTACCGCACCACCGGCGAGGACATCACGCAGGCGACCTCGATCAGCGGCCAGCCCTACACGGCGCTGCCGAACGCGCTGAAGTACCGGCAGGAGTTCAACCCCTCGTGCAGCTGCAAGCGCCCGGGACAAAGCTGGGCCGAAGCGCTCGGCAAGGACGAAGCGGTCGAGCCGGGCGATGTCGTGGTGACGGAAGAACGCGCAAAGCAACTGGCGCTGCCGCCTGCGCAGAAGGGCCAGACCAAAGGCCGCGCGCCCGCCGCCGCTCAGCCCGCGGCTCCCGCCGCGACGGGATCGACGCCCGCACCGGCAGCGCCGCCGGCTGCGACGGCCGAGAAGGACAACACCAAGCGCACGGTACGCTCGGTCGGTCCGACCTTCATCGCGCCCGCGACGAAGTAGATCTTTAGAAATCGAACGCTTCGCTCTTGGCGCGCTCGTAGGCGCTGACGGTTTCGTCAGGCTTGGGTAGCGGCGTGCCGGGATCGCGGAACTTGTTCACGATCGGGTAGCGGCGGTCGCGGCCAAAATTGCGCAGCGTGACCTTCACGCCGGGCGCGGCCTGCCGGCGCTTGTATTCGGCGAGATTGAGCATGCGGTCGACGCGCAGCACGAGGTCGCGGTCAAAGCCTTCGGCCACGATATCCGCGATCGGCGTTTCGCGCTCGACGAGACGTTCGAGCACCGCGTCGAGCACATCGTAAGGCGGCAGCGAGTCCTGGTCCTTCTGGTTCTCGCGCAACTCGGCCGTCGGCGGCTTGGTGATGACGCGTTCCGGAATGACGACGCCATCCGGCCCGAGCGCGCCGACCGGCTTCCACGCATTGCGCACGCCGCACAAGCGGAACACCTGCGTCTTGTAGAGGTCCTTGATCGGATTGAAGCCGCCGTTCATGTCGCCGTAGATCGTCGCGTAACCGACCGACATCTCCGACTTGTTGCCGGTCGTCACGACCATCAGGCCGAACTTGTTGGAGATCGCCATCAGGATCGTGCCGCGCGTGCGCGACTGGAGGTTCTCTTCGGTGATGTCGCGATTGGTGCCGGCGAACAGCGGCTTGAGCGCGGATTCGAAGCCCTCGACCGGTGCTGCGATCGGCACGATGTCGTACTGGATGCCGAGCGCCTTCGCGACCGCGGCGGCATCCTCGAGCGAGTCCTGCGAGGTGTAGCGGTACGGCAGCATCACGGCGCGCACGCGATCCGCGCCGAGCGCATCGACCGCCATCGCGGCGCAGAGCGCGCTATCGATGCCGCCGGACAGTCCGAACACCACGCCCTTGAAGCCGTTCTTATCGACGTAGTCGCGCAGCCCGAGCACGCAGGCCGCATAGTCGGATTCGTCATCCTCCTCGATCAGCGCTTTCTCGCTCGGGAGGCAGCGCCATGTGCCGTTCTCGCGGACCCATTGGGTGGTGACGACCATCTCGCGGAACGAGGGAAGCTGGAACGCGATCGACCGGTCGGCATTCAGGCCGAACGATGAGCCATCGAACACAAGCTCGTCCTGCCCGCCGACCATGTTGAGGTAGACGAGCGGCAGACCGGTTTCGACGACGCGCGACACCGCGATGTTGAGGCGCACTTCGGTCTTGTCGCGCCAGTAGGGCGAGCCGTTCGGCACCAGCAGTATCTCGCCGCCGGTCTCCGCGATGCACTCGCAGACGTCCGGGTGCCAGATGTCCTCGCACACCGGAATGCCGATGCGCACGCCGCGCAGCACGATCGGGCCGGGCATCGGGCCTTGCGCGAACACGCGCTTCTCGTCGAACACGCCATAGTTCGGCAGCTCGACCTTGTAGCGCGCCGCGACGATCTTGCCGCCTTCGAGCTGAAGATAGGCGTTGTAGAGCTTGCCGTCATCGACCCACGGCGCGCCGACGAGGATCGCCGGACCGCCGTCGGCCGTCTCGCGCGCCAGCGCCTCGACCGCCGAACGGCAGGCCGCCTGGAACGCGGGCTTGAGCACGAGGTCTTCCGGCGGATAGCCCGCGATGAACAGCTCGGGGAAAATGATGAGATCGGCGCCCTGCCCGGCCGCCGTCGCGCGCGCCTTGCGGACCTTTTCGGCATTGCCGGCGACGTCGCCGAGGGTCGGGCTGAGCTGCGCGATCGCGATCGCGAGGCGGTCGGCGGGGCGGGCGTTCATACCAAGGATGTAGCGAGGCGGATGGCGCGCCGCAATGCGGTCAGACGAGGCCGAGCCATTCGGCGACCGCCAGCAGCCAAGTGAACCCGACGATCGCCAGCGCGACGCCGACCGCGGCGGAACTCATGTCCTTGATGCGGCCGATGTCCGGGTTCTGCCCCGGCGAGACATGGTCGGAGAGCTTTTCGATTGCGGTGTTGAGCAGTTCGACCACGAGGAGCAGCAGGACCACGCCGATCAGCGTGAGCCGCTTCCACGCGAGCGGCGTAATGAAGAAGGCGAGCGGCACGCTGACCGCGAGCGCGACAAGCTCCTCGCGGAATGCCGCTTCGGAACGCGCGGCGGCCTTCAGGCCGGCCCACGAGTTCAGCGTCGCGCGCCACATGCGAAGCACGGAGAGATCTCCCTTGCGAAACGGGCGCGGATAACCCGCGCCCGTCACAGCCTAGCAAAGATTCGGCGGCTTACTGGAACGACGTGCGCATGCCGACGCCGCCGCCGTTGGTCTTGATCGTGCCGGTCAGCTTGGCGGTCTTCCCGTCGAAGGCGAATACCTGAAGCAACTTCTCGTGGGTCGCCTGCACGACGATCCGCTTGCTGTCCTTGCTCCAGACCGAGCCCTGCGCCCAGACGCCGATCTTCGTGGTCGCGGCGAGCGTGAGCTTGGTGCCGTTGACCTTGAAGATTTTCATCAGGCCGTCCGCGTTATAGGCCGGATGGTCCTTCTTGCGCGGCGAGCCGTTGTGCATAATCACCGCGACGTAGGCGCCGTTCGGTGACATCGAGACGCCTTCCGGCGTCTGGCCGACCGCGATGGCGTCGACCACACGCATGGTCTTCAGGTCGATCACGTTGATCTGGTCGATGTCGCCCTGCCCGCCGCCCTGATTGCCCAACACCGCGACATCGCCCTTCGGCGAGATCACGAGGCTGTAGGGACGGAAACCGGCGACCATGAATTTTTTGGTGTCGGTGACCTTGTCGCCGTCGACCGACAGGATCGACACGCGGTGATCGCCGTCGCGCGTCAGGATCGCGGTCTTTCCGTCGGGCGTGAAGGCGACGTGGCTCGGGCCGGAATTCTTGTTGCCGAGGTCGAGCTTGCCGGCCGCGGTCAGCGACTTGCCGCTGATCGTGAAGATCGACACCGAGCCGTCGTTGCGATTGGCCGTAAGCGCGAGCTTGCCGTCCGGGCTGATCGAGACGCCGGTGACGCCGGCGGCGGCCTGCAGCGTCTGCGTGACCGCCGGCGGATTGGCCTTGAGGTCGATCACCGAAACCCGGTCGTCCGGCGCGGTCTTTTTCGGATCGGCCGGATCGACCTTCATGGCCGACGTCACGATCGCGAAGCTCTCGTCCTTCGACACGGCGACGCTTTGCGGCACGCCGACCACGCTGGACGGCGCCTTAAGCTCGCCGAGCACCTTCGGCGGCGTCACGCCGATGTCGAGGATCATCACGGTGTCAGGCGGCGGATTGGCCGGCACGACGTTCGCGCCGTCCACCAGCGCGATCTTGTTGTCGTTGGCCGAAACCGCGATCTGCGCGATCGCCATTGAACTGAGCGGCAGGGCCGCAAGCGCGATGAGCGCGGCCCCCCGCGCGAACAAGCGGATCATGCCATTCCTCCCGATTTTTTCTCGCCGTCCGGATCAAGCCGGACGCGGCGCCCCCGAGCGCAGCGCACATGCTAGTGGAAGCGCGCCGCGACGCGAAAGCGATCCTTACAGCCCCGCCGCGGCCTGCATCGGCTTTGCCTTGGCGGCGCGTTCGGCCTTGAGCAATTCGGCGAGCAGGAAAGCAAGCTCGATCGCCTGCTCGGCATTGAGCCGTGGATCGCACAGCGTGTGATAGCGGTCGTTCAGATCCTGATCGCTGATCGCACGCGCGCCGCCGGTGCATTCGGTGACGTCCTTGCCGGTCATCTCCAGATGCACGCCGCCGCCATGCGTGCCTTCCGCCGCATGCACCGCGAAGAAAGTCTTCACCTCCTGCAGGATGCGGTCGAACGGACGCGTCTTGTAACCGCTCTCGGCCGTGATCGTGTTGCCGTGCATCGGGTCGCACGACCACACCACGCTCCTGCCCTCGCGCTGCACGGCGCGCACCAGCGCCGGCAGATGATCGCCGGCCTTCTCGGCGCCGAAGCGATTGATCAGCGTCAGCCGTCCCGGCTCGTTCTCGGGATTGAGGGTGTCGATCAGCCGGATCAGTTCGTCCGGCTTGAGCGACGGCCCGCACTTCATGCCGATCGGGTTCTTGATGCCGCGGAAATATTCCACATGCGCGTGGTCCATCTGGCGCGTGCGGTCGCCGATCCACACCATGTGGCCGGACGTGCAGTACCAGTCGCCAGTGGTGGAATCCTGCCGCGTCATCGCCTGCTCGAAGCCGAGGAGGAGCGCCTCGTGGCTGGTGTAGACGTCGGTGCCGCGCAGCTCGGGATGGCTTTCGAGATCGAGCCCGCACGCCTGCATGAAGGCAAGCGTCTCGGAGATGCGGTCGGCCACCTGCTTGTAGCGGTCCATCGCGCGCGGGTCTTTTACAAAACCGAGCATCCACTGGTGCACGCGCCCGAGGCTCGCGTAGCCGCCGTGCGCGAAGGCGCGCAGCAGGTTCAAGGTCGCGGCCGACTGGTGATAGGCCTCGATCAGGCGCTGCGGATCGGGCGTGCGCGCTTCCTTGGTGAACTCCGCGCCGTTGACGATGTCGCCGCGATAGCTCGGCAGCTCGACGCCGTCGCGCTTCTCGACCGACGACGAACGCGGCTTCGCGAACTGCCCGGCGAGGCGGCCGACCTTCACGACCGGCGAAGCGGCCGCGAACGTGAGCACCACCGACATCTGCAGGAACAGGCGGAAGAAGTCGCGGATCGAGTTCGCGCTGTGGTCCTCGAAGCTCTCGGCGCAATCGCCGCCCTGAAGCAGGAAAGCCTCGCCGGCCGCGACGCGCGCGAGCGACTTCTTCAGGTTGCGCGCCTCACCTGCAAAAACGAGCGGCGGAAACGACGCAAGGCGGGACTCGACCGCCGCGAGCTTCGCGGCATTCGGGTATTCGGGAACCTGAACGATCGGCTTCGACCGCCAGCTATCGGGCGTCCAGCGCTCGGACATGACGCATAACTCCTGCAATTGCCGGGGCTTATACACGCCTCGCCGCCGTCCCGGAAGGCGCACCGAGATCGGAGGCCGCGCCCTTCGCCTACAGTCGCGGCGGCGATCCGGGTTCCGGGGTACCCAAGCCGCGCCCAAATCAGATAGGCAAACACAGGTCCCGGCGCTCTCCTTCGGCCGGCCGGGACAGCAATTTTGGTCCCATGCCCCTCCACCCCGCCTATGCCCAGGTTTCAGCGCTGCTTACGGCGGTCTTCATCCTGATCGCCGGCAACGGGCTGTCGAACACGCTGATCCCGCTCAGCGCCACCGGGGCCTCGTTTTCGCAGCTCGCGATCGGCCTGATCGGCTCGTTCTATTTTGTCGGCATGTTCGTCGGCTGCCTCGCGGCGCCGCGCATCATCGCGCGCGCGGGCCACATCCGGGCGTTCGCCGCATTCGTCGCGATCAGCACCGTCACGGCGCTCGCGCATCCGCTGTTCGTCGAGCCGACCGCGTGGGCGGCGATCCGCGCGGTGACGGGTTTCTGCTTCGCGGGACTCTACGCCACCATCGAAAGCTGGATGCACGACAAGGCGGAGAACGTCGTGCGCGGGCGCGTACTCGCGATCTACCAGATCGTGCACTACGCTGGCAGCGCGGTCGGGCAGCAGGCCATCCGCTTCATCACGCCGACCTCCTTCGTGCCGTTCTCGATCGTCGCCGCGTTTCTTGCGCTTTCGGTTCTTCCGCTCGCCTATACGCGCACCGATCCGCCCGAGCCGCCGCCAGTGCCGCGGCTGCGGCTTGGCTGGCTGTTCCGCATTTCGCCGGTCGGTGTTGTCGGCGCGCTGGTGTCGGGCATCGCGAACGGGACGTTCTGGACGCTGGCGCCGGTGTTCGCCGAGCGCAGCGGACTGACGCCCGGCGGCATTGCAAGCTTCATGACCGCGACGATCATCGGCGCCGCGCTGGTGCAGTGGCCGGTCGGCCGCATCGCCGACCGCGGCGACCGCCGCTACATCATGCTGATAGCGATCGCCATCGCGGTCGCCGCGCAGGCCATGCTGATCGTCTTCGCGAAGAGCGATGCCCTGGTGCTAAGCCTGCTCGCGGCCGCGTTCGGCGCTTCGGCGCTGGTGCTCTATCCGCTGTCGTCGAGCCACGCGCAGGATCTCGGCGGGCGCGAGAACGCCGTCGAGGTCTCGACCGGACTGCTGCTTGCCTACACGATCGGCGCGATCGTCGGCCCGACCACCGCCGCCTGGATGATGACGTGGATCGGGCCCGAGGCGCTGTTCATGCACAACGCTGCGATCCACGTGGCGTTTGTGATCTTCATCGTCTGGCGTATCTGGCAGCGCCCCGGCCGCGCCGAAGGCAAGGTATAGGCGGCGATCCGGCCGGAGCGATCAGAGCCGGCAGACCCACTTCTGGCAGCCGCACTTGTTCTGCTTTGTGCAGTCTGCGCGCAGGACCAGATTGCATTGCGGCTTGTCGACCGCCTTGCACATCGACTGCTTCTTCGCCGCGAATGCCGCATCGCCGGCGCCGAAAGCGAGAAGCACGGCCGCGCTGAGCGCGCCGATCACCAGACCCCGCATCGTCATTGATCCCTCCCCCATCGATGCCGGTCGTTGCGCCGGCCACGCCAATCTTTTTCGCAATCGGGGGAACAGTCAATCGGACGCGTTGACGCCTACTCGGCCGCCTCGCGGACGTAGCTCGCCGTCGCGGTCCGCATCGTGACGAGTTCTTCGGCGGCGGTCGGGTGCACCGCCATGGTGGCGTCGAAGTCGGCCTTGGTCGCGCCCATCTGCACCGCAATGCCGAGCACCTGGATCAGTTCGCCCGCGCCCTCGCCCACCAGGTGACAGCCGACGACGCGGCCGCTGTGGCCGTCGACGATCAGCTTCTGGAACATCCGCGTGTCGCGGCCGGACAGCGTCGCCTTCATCGGTCGGAAGACCGCCTTGTAGATATCCACGCGTGCGAGTTGCTCGCGCGCCTGCGTTTCGGTGAGGCCGATGACGCCGATCTCGGGTTCGGTGAAGACCGCGGTCGGCACATTGGTGTGGTCGACCGCGACCGGCCTGCCGCCGAACACCGTGTCGGCAAAGGCGTGGCCCTCGCGGATCGCCACGGGCGTGAGTGCAATGCGATCGGTCACGTCGCCGACCGCATGGATGTGCGGGACGGACGTGCGCGAAAACTCGTCGACCTCGATCGCGCCCTTGTCGTTGACGCGCACGCCTGCGGCTTCGAGGCCGAGGCCCGCGATATTCGGCCGCCGGCCGGTCGCGAACATCACCTTGTCGACGACGATGTCGTCATGGTCGGAGAGTTCGACGCACAGGCCATGATCGACCGGCTCGACCGCCTCGACGATGCGCTTGCAGATCACGCGGATGCCGCGCCGCTCCATCTCGGCGCGCAGATGCGCGCGCACCTCGTCGTCGAAGCCGCGCAGGATGTTCTCGCCGCGATAGACCAGCGTCACCTCCGAGCCGAGGCCCGCGAAGATGCAGGCGAACTCCACCGCGATGTAGCCGCCGCCCTGGATCAGGATGCGCTTCGGCAGTTCGGTGAGGTGGAAAGCCTCGTTCGACGAGATGACATGTTCGATGCCGGCAATGCCGGTGCCCATGCCGGGCGTTCCGCCGGTCGCGATCAGGATGTGCTTCGCGCGAACACGCTTGCCGTCCGCGAGCAGGCGCACCGTATGCGCGTCCTCCAGCACGGCGCGCGATTTCACGATGGTCACGTTGGAGCGCGTCAGGTTCGCCGTGTAGGCGGCTTCGAGACGGTCGATCTCCTTGTCCTTGTTGGCGATCAGCGTCGCCCAGTCGAACGTCGGCGCCGGCACCGTCCAGCCGAAGCCCGCCGCATCCTCGAATTCGTGAGAGAAGCGCGAGGCGTAGACGAGAAGCTTCTTCGGCACGCAGCCGCGGATCACGCAGGTGCCGCCGACGCGGTATTCCTCCGCCAGCATCACACGCGCGCCGTAGCCCGCGGCGATGCGTGCGGCGCGCACGCCGCCGGAGCCGCCGCCGATGACGAAGAGATCGGTGTCGAACTCGGCCATGGTGATTGCCGGCGGTACGGGCCTAGAGATTATGGCCCTTCTTCTTCATCTCGGCGCGGAAGCGGTTCATGACTTCTTCGCCGACCCGCGGCGCCCATTGCTGCGCGAAGTTGAACGTGTCGTCGAGCACCTGCGGCTCCTGGGTGAGCATCTTCCTGCCGAGCGGCGACTTGTAGAACGTCACCATGTCCTTGATCTCGGGCTCCGTGAACCGCACGGCATAAAGCCGCGCCGCTTCGGCCAGCAGCTCACTTCGGCGCGGCGCGAATTCATTGCGCAGCTGCGTGGAGACGTCATTGAGGTCTTTGGAGGCCTGCGGATTGGTCGTCAGCAGCGCGCCCTTGGTCTGCTCGACGATGTTCACAATCAGAGGGTCGAACATCGCGGCGCCGCCCTTGATCTCGACCAGTTCGCGCGCGCTCGCGACGGCTGTGGGGGTGGGCTGCTGCGCGAGTGCGGCGCCGGCAAACAGATGGCACGCAATCAGCGCCACCGGGGCAAGGCGGGCGAGAGACCTGGAAATCATGGGTCGATCCTTCCTGTTCGGTTCAAGGCCGCTCGACGATGCGCCGTCCGTCCGGACCGGCGATCACGGCCACATGAGCGAGCCCGATAAAAAGCCCGTGTTCGACCACGCCCGGAATAGCAGCCAGAAGGCCGGCAAGCGAGCGCGGATCGGCGATCCTTTGCAGCGCGGCATCGAGGATGAAATGGCCGCCGTCCGTGACGAAAGCATGGCCGGCCTTGTCCCGGCGCAGCGTCACCGGGCCGGGGCTGCGCGCTGCGATGGCCGCGGCTTCGACGGCGCGCTTCGTCGACGCAAGGCCGAACGGCACGACCTCGATCGGCAGCGCAAACTGGCCGAGCATCGCGACCCATTTTGACTGATCGGCGATCACGATCATGCGCGCGGAGGCCGCCGCGACGATCTTCTCGCGCAACAGCGCGCCGCCCCCGCCCTTGATCAGCGTCAGGTCCGGTGAAATCTCGTCGGCGCCGTCGATCGTAAGATCGAGCTCCGGGGTCTCGTCGAGCGTGGTGAGCGGGATGCCGCATTGCTCGGCCTGCGCGCGCGTCGCCTCCGAAGTGGGCACCGCGATCACGTCGAGGCCCGCGCGCACGCGCTCGCCGAGCAGGTCGACGAACGGCCGCGCCGTGGAGCCGGTGCCGAGCCCAAGCCGCATCCCCGGCCGCACGAATTCGAGTGCGCCGGCGGCGGCTTCGCGCTTGTAGGTGTCGGCGTTCATGGATGGGCAAATTCCGGGGTTGGCGCCAGAGGCCTTAGCCGCCGCCGCCTGCGGCGGCAAGCAGGGAGATAGGCGCTGCGGCGGCGCTCGGCCAGCCCGTCGAATCCTTGCCTAAAGCCCCTCCCCGCGCTAGCGCTTCGCCAATGCCCGTTCCCACCATCGTGTTCGATCTCGACGGCACGCTGATCGACACCGCGCCCGACCTTGTCGATACGCTCAACGTCATCCTCGCGCGTCATGACGTGCCGGCGGTGGCGTTCGACGAGGCGCGCACCATGATCGGGGCCGGCGTGAAGCCGCTGCTGCAGCGCGCGCTCGCCTCGAAGGGCATGCAGCCTCCGCCCGCGGAGATCGACAAGCTGTTCAAGGAATACCTCGACATCTATGCCGAGCACATCGCGGACCGCTCGCGGCCGTTTCCCGGACTTGAACGTGCGCTCGACGCGCTGAGCGCCAAAGGCTGCCGTCTCGCGGTCTGCACCAACAAGCTCGAATGGCTCTCGGTGCGCCTGCTCGAACAGCTCGGCCTGAAATCCCGCTTCGTGGCGATCTGCGGCCAGGACACCTTCACGATGCGCAAGCCCGACCCCGACATGCTGCGGCTCACCATCGCGCGCGCCGGGGGCGACACCGGACACGCCGTGATGGTCGGCGACTCGATGACCGATGTGGCGACCGCGCGCGCGGCCGCGATCCCGGTGGTCGCGGTCGACTTCGGCTACACCGAAACGCCGCCCGCCGAGCTTGGGGCCGACCGGCTGATCAGCCATTTCGATGCGCTGCCGGCCGCCGTGCTGGAACTCCTGCCGGGTGCGCCGGCCTGAGCCGGCGTTTAACCGTTAAGTAAGCGTTTACCCTGATAACCGCTGCGGGCGCGCGCGCTTCCTGCCTCGACCCTGCGCCACCGCGGTAAGACTGATGCTCCAGAAAATTTTGGGATGGCGTCATCGCGATGATGCCGAAGCGGCCGACGCGCTGCCCTTGGCCGAAGCCCCCTCGGCCATTCCCGAACTCGAAGCCGAAGCACTCGCACGCGCGCATGGCGGCGATCCGCGAAACGATCGACCTGATCGAGACCGACCTCGCCGCGATGATCCGCGACGTTCAGCGCGCGGCCGACACCGTGCGCGGCGGCACACGCGCGACCGCCGACGTGCTCGGCGCGATCCGCGGGCAAAGCGACTCGCTCGAAACGCTCGCCGGTCATGCCACCGAGAATGCGACGCATCTTGCGAACGCCACGGAAGAGTTCGCGCGCTCGTCGAGCGAGATCAGCCGGCAGGTGCGCGAGGCCGGCGCGCTCACCGACGATGCCGGACACGCCGCGTCGGCCGCGGGAAACAGCGTCGATGGATTGAAGGCCTCGTCGGCCGAGATCGGCAACGTGGTGAGCCTGATTTCGGCGATCGCGAAACAGACCAATCTGCTGGCGCTCAACGCGACGATCGAGGCGGTACGCGCAGGCGACGCCGGGCGCGGCTTTGCGGTCGTCGCCAGCGAAGTGAAGGCGCTCTCCGGCGCGACGCAGAACGCCACGGAAGAAATTCGCCGCAAGATCGAGCAGTTGCAGCGCGACGCGCAGGAATCGATCGCCGCCGTCAACCGCATCACATCGACGATCGGCGCAATCCGCCCCGTGTTCGCCGCGGTCGCGCAGGCGATCGAGGAGCAGATCGCGATCACCAGCGAGCTTTCGCGCGGCGCGTCGGATTCTTCGCGCTTCGTCGGCTCGGTCGCAGAAAGCGCCGCCGAGATCAAGCTCGCGTCGGCGCGCGCGCAGCAGAGCGGCGACGGCATCGATCGTTCGGGACAGGACGCCGCGAACCTTGCGGCGAAGCTTCAGACGCGCTTCGTCACGTTCCTGCGCCAGACCGAAATCGGCGACCGCAGGCGGCACGACCGCCTGCCCTGCGATCTCGCGGTCGTGCTGCGCCAGGGGAGCATCGCGGTGCGCGCGCAAACCGCCGACCTGTCCGAAGGCGGAATGCTGGTGCGCGGCGGCGAGACCGATGCGCTGCCGGTCGGGACCAGCGTGGAGGCGGATCTCGCCGGCATCGGGCGCGGACGCGCGCGCATCGTCGGGCGCTCGGCGCTCGGCCTGCATGTCGAGTTCACCGCGCTTGAAGCGGCAGCCGAAGCAGCGCTGCGCGAGCGCCTCGATTCCATCCGCGAGGAGAACAAGGAATTCGTCGATCGCGCGCTCGACAACGCCGCGATGATCTCGATGGCGCTCGAGGACGCCGTGACCGAAGGCGCGATCACGCGCGAAGCGATCTTCGACACCGACTATGCGCCGATCGAGGGCACCGACCCGATCCAGTTCCGTACGCGCTCGCTCGCGGTGCTGGAAGATTTGCTTCCGGGAATCCAGGAGCCGCTGCTTGCCTCCGACAAGCGCATGATCTTCTGCGCGGCGGTCGACCGGAACGGCTATCTGCCGGTTCACAACCGCATCTATTCGCATCCGCAGAAGCCGGGCGAAGTCGCGTGGAACACCGCGAACTGCCGCAACCGGCGCATCTTCGATGACCGCGCGGGCCTGAGCGCTGCGCGCAACGTCCGCCCCTACCTGATCCAGAGCTACCCGCGCGACATGGGCACCGGCGTCGTGATCATGATGCGCGAGATCGATGCCCCGGTGCGCCTGTTCGGCAAGCATTGGGGCGGCTTCCGCACGGCCTATAAAATCTGATTGCGCAACGGCTTGGCCGCCCGCCCGGCGGTGCCTCATCCGCCACATTCGCAGAGTTTCGGTTGCGCCGCGCAGGCTGGGCCCCTATGGTCCTGCCCGGACAGCCGGGGGGCCGCCCGGGGCATTTTTTACGTTGACGTCATGACAACCTTCGTACGTGCATCCGCAATCGCCGGCGCGCTCTTGCTTGGCGGTTGTTCCTCGTGGGCGCCGAGCCTGGACTTTCTCCCCAGCCTCTCGTCTGGCGCGAATGTCTCGCTCACCATCGAATCCGACCCGCCGGGCGCCGACGCCAAAACATCGCTCGGGCCGAGCTGCCGCACGCCTTGCATGATCCCGGTGCCGGCGGATCGCAGCTTCACGGTCAACTATTCGCTCAACGGATATTTGCCGCAGGTGGTGCCAGTCGGACCGCGGGGCGCCGACAACATGAACGTCGATGTCGCGGGAGCTGCCACGCCGGAGCAGCAAATCGGCGGGATGCCGGAACTCGCGCCCAATCCGGTCTATGCGCAGCTCCAGCCGGCGCCGCCGCCGGGGCCTCCGCCGCGCAAGGGCCGGCCGCGCCCCAAGCAGCCGCCGAAACAGCCGATCCGCTAACGGACGTTGGTTGACACCTTCCCGCGCCGCCCCTTAAACCAGCGGCCGCAATGCTTTCGGGCGCTTAGCTCAGCGGGAGAGCGTTCCCTTCACACGGGAGAGGTCATAGGTTCAATCCCTATAGCGCCCACCATTTCCTCCATCTGATTTCCCGCCTCAGTGCCGCGCCGGCCTCGTACCAACGCTCCGATCTGCGCCGAAACGATACAGTCGTTTTCCGGCGGGTTGTGCCGGCGCAACAGCGACAGAAAACAGCACCCCGCGCACGCGGATTTGGGTTGCCCGAACGGGCAAGTTATGGCCTTTCTGCGGCGGGCGCGGGGTGTTTCACCCCTCGCAATCGACCTTGAAGCGATTGAGAGAACGAGGGTTTTCGATGCATTTGCGAATCGTCGCCGCCGCCGCTGTGGCCTTCTCGCTGCTCGGCGCGGACGCCGCGCTGGCGCAGCGCGAATATCTTGGCGATGCCGACGGCCGCTATTCCGGCGGTCAGCCGGGCGGCAAGCGCTATGAGCTTTTCGGCGGCATGTCGTATGTCGGCGCCATCCGCCGCCAGACGGTCAGCGCACCCGGAAACTACGCGCCCGGCACCATCATCGTGAACACCTCGGAGCGGCGGCTCTACCTGATCCAGGATGGCGGCACCGCGCTGAAATACGGCATCGGCGTCGGGCGCATCGGTTTCACCTGGGCCGGCACCACCTCGGTCGTCGCCAAGAAGGAATGGCCGGACTGGACGCCGCCGTCGCAGATGCTCAAGCGCCGCCCCGACCTGCCGCGCTTCATGAAGGGTGGATCCGGAGAATCCGCTCGGCGCGCGCGCGATGTATCTCGGCTCCTCGCTCTATCGCATCCACGGCTCGAACGAGCCGGAGACGATCGGACAGGCCGTGTCGTCGGGATGCTTCCGCCTGATGAACGACGACGTGATCGATCTCTACGGTCGCGTGAAGGTCGGCGCGAAGGTCATCGTGATGCGGTGACTCGTCCGGGCATGATCTGATCCGAGATTTTTCGGGATCATGCTTTGTCGCGCGTCATTCCTTTCGCGGTCAGTTCGTCGAGATACTCCTGCCAGTACTTCGGCCGGTTGCGGCCGAGTTCGAGCAGGTAGTCCCAGCTGAAAATGCCGGTCGAGTGCAAATCGTCGAACACGAGGCGCACGGCATAATTGCCGACCGGGTTCACTTCCAAAATCATCACGTTGCGCTTGCCCGGCACGGTCTTGCGTTCGTCCGGCGAATGGCCCTGCACCTCGGCGCTCGGGCTTTTCACGCGCAGATATTCGGCCGGCAGCGCAACGCTTTCGCCCCCGTCGAACGCAACGGTCAGCGTCTTGCGATCCTTCGCGAGGCGCAGCTCTGTCGGCCAATGGTCGCTCACGCTTTGAAATCCTTTCCAAGCCGCCCTATATCATATTGAATAGTCTGCCAAACACGCCCGAAACGGGCGTACCGGGAACCATGGGCTTCGAACGCGCCACCACCGTCAAGGCGGCATCGCTGATCGATCCGTTTCAGCGGGCGATCACCTATCTGCGCGTCTCGGTGACCGACCGCTGCGATTTCCGCTGTGTCTACTGCATGTCGGAGAACATGTCGTTCCTGCCGAAGCAGGATCTGCTGACGCTGGAGGAACTCGACCGGCTGTGCGGCGTGTTCATCGGCCGCGGCGTGCGCAAGCTGCGTCTCACCGGCGGCGAGCCGCTGGTGCGGCGCGGGATCATGACGCTGGTGCGTTCGCTCTCGCGCCATCTCGGTGACGGCCTCGACGAACTGACGCTGACCACCAACGGCTCGCAGCTGCCGAAATACGCCGCCGAGCTTGCCGATTGCGGCGTGAAGCGCATCAACGTCTCGCTCGATACGCTCGACGCCGACAAGTTCCGCGCGATCACGCGCTGGGGCGAACTCGACAAGGTGATGGCGGGGATCGACGCCGCGCAAAAGGCCGGCCTCGCGGTCAAGATCAACGCGGTCGCGCTGAAGGGCGTCAACGAGGATGAGCTTGGCGATCTCGTGGCGTGGTCGCACGGGCGCGGCATGGACGCGACCATCATCGAGGTGATGCCGCTCGGCGACATCGAGGAGAACCGGCTCGATCAGTATCTGCCGCTCTCGATCGTGCGCGCGCGGCTCGCCGAGCGCTACACGATGACGGACATCGACTATCAGACCGGCGGCCCTGCCCGTTATGTCCGTGTCGCCGAAACCGGCGGACGGCTCGGCTTCATCACGCCGCTGACGCACAATTTCTGCGAATCCTGCAATCGCGTGCGGCTCACCTGCACCGGCACGCTCTATATGTGCCTCGGCCAGGAGGACGCCGCCGACCTGCGTGCGCCGCTGCGCGCCTCCGAGGGCAACGATCTCGTCAATGCGGCGATCGACGGCGCGATCCTGCGCAAGCCGAAGGGCCACGACTTCGTCATCGACCGCCGCGCGCGCAAGCCGGCCGTGTCGCGACACATGAGCGTGACGGGCGGCTGATTCCGGCATACCCGACGCGCACAGCCGACATTCCCCACGGATGCTCGACGCACGGCCGCGACGCGTGTTAGCCCTCGTCGCGCCACGCAAATCGTAGTCCTTTCGTGGCTTTTCCATTGGAGTTACCGTGACGTCAGCGCGCGCAAACCGCCGCGGCATGCTCGCATTGATGGGGGCGATGGGATGCTTCGCCATCAACGACATGGTGCTGAAGCTCACCGCGCAGCGCTATCCGCTTGGCGAAGTCATCACGGTGCGCGGCACGATCGCGACGCTGCTGGTCGGATCGTTCGTGATCGCGCTCGGGCACTACACGGCGTTTCCGCGCATGCTCAAGCCGCTCGTGCTCAGCCGCACGGCGTGCGACGGGCTCGCGATGGTGCTGTTCACGACGGCGCTCGTGCACATGCCGCTCGCGGAGCTTTCGGCGATCAATCTCGTCTCGCCGCTGCTCATCACGGCGGCCGCCGTGATCTTCCTTCGCGAAGAGGTCGGCTGGCGGCGCTGGACCGCGATCATGATCGGCTTCGCCGGCACGCTGCTGATCATCAAGCCGACGCCGGCCGCGTTCAACGCGTGGGCGCTGCTCGGCGTCGCGACCGCGTTCGCGGGCGTCGCGCGCGACATGATCACGCGTCAACTCGACCGCAGCATTCCGAGTGTCATGATCTCCTTCATGGCGGCTTTCTGCTCGATGCTCATCGGTCCGATCATGGGCCTGTTCGAGGAATGGCGGCCGATGGCGCTGTTTGATGTCGGCATGCTGACGATCTCGGCGACCTTCGTGGCGAGCGGACATTTTCTCGTCGTCACGGCGTTCCGTGGCGGCGTCGATGTCGCGGCGATCGCGCCGTTCCGCTACACGCTGCTCATCTTCGCGGGCGTGTGCGGCTATCTGGCGTTCGGCGAGGTGCCGGACCGCTTCGCGATCGCCGGATCGATCCTGATCGTGAGCAGTGGCCTCTATGCGCTCCATCGCGAGGTGGTGCGCCGCCGCGCGGTCGCAGCGCCGGTGCAGCCGGGTGAGCCTGGAGCCTGATCAGGCCGCCGCGAGCCCGGTGATGTGCAGCAGCTCGCCGGCCTTGAGCATGACCGGCTCGAAGTGCACGCCGAAGCAGCCGCCCGCGATCCAGGCGACCTTGCCCTTGACCGGGCGCAGCCCCTCGAACGTCACCGCGACATCCATGCCGGCGGCAATGTGCGGGACGCAGGCGATGCGCGCCCCTCCCCGGCTGAGGTCGAACACCCGCGCGGAGACCTTCTGTCCGGCGAACTCGATGATCGCCGGAATGTCCACATCGAAACGCGGATGCTCGCGCAGGTCGGCGCGCAACGCGGAGCGCACGATCTCGGGAATCTCGGTGCGCACGATCTCGGCGGCGCGCTGCATGTCGACGGCGACGCGCGCGACCTCGCTCGCGTTCGCGCTCGACTGCGTCACCATGCCGGCGATGCCGGTGACGCGCTCGGCGACGTCCGAGACCGCGACGGTCGTGCCGCGCACGTTGGTGACGAAGCCCGCGGTTGCGGCGCGCTGCTGATCCATCGCGGCCGCGACCGAATTGGTGACAAGCGATAGCTCGTCGATCGCCTCAGCGATCGCGCCGATCGAGGCGACCGCCTCGCTGGTGGTCGACTGGATCTCGGCGATCTTGGCGCCGATCTCGCCGGTCGCCTTGCCGGTCTGCGTCGCGAGCGTCTTCACTTCGGTCGCCACCACCGCAAAGCCGCGCCCGGCCTCGCCCGCGCGCGCCGCCTCGATGGTGGCGTTCAGTGCAAGCAGGTTGGTCTGTTCCGCGATCGCTGTGATGACACCGACGATCTCGCCGATGTCCTTGGCGGCTTTTGCCAACGCGCCGATGGTCTGGCGGGAATTCGCCGCGCGCTCGACCGCGCTGCGGCCGA
Source organism: uncultured Alphaproteobacteria bacterium (assembly GCA_963828625.1). Lineage (GTDB taxonomy): Bacteria > Pseudomonadota > Alphaproteobacteria > Rhizobiales > Xanthobacteraceae > PALSA-894. The sequence continues at coordinate 765,066 of CAWHEX010000003.1, forward strand.
TGTCGGAGCCCTCGCGCACCTTGTGGGCGATCGCATCGATGGCGGCGATCACCTCGTCGGAAAGGCGCGCCGCGTCCTCGTTGAGCGTGCGCGAGTGGTCGGCGGCCTTCGCGGCCTCGGTCGAGGCGATATGCACCGTCTCGAGCGCGCCGCGCACGTCGGCGGTCTTGGTGCGCAGCACCGCAGAGCCGTCGGCGACGGTGCGCAGGCCGCGCTCGGTCGCGGCCTCGACCTCGCTCGCCATGTTCGACAGGTTGGCGCGGCGCGCCGCGCGTTCGGCGCGGGCGAGCTTGTCATGTTCCGCGCTGTCGTGGGCACGCTCTGTGGCGGACGCGACCAGCGAGCCGGCGACCGCGGTCAGTTGGCTCATTTCGTCCCGCGCCGTCTCACCCGTGGGACGCGCTTCGGCCAGCGCCGCGATGGCGTCGGTCGTCTGGCGGACCGGCACGACGATGGACCGGGCGGCATAGAGCGCAAGCGCGATCGCGAGCGCCGGAACGCCGAGGCTGAATGCGGTCCATAGCGACGCGGAGTGCCCGCGCAGGCGCGCCGAATGCCTCGCGCGCAAGCAGCGCAAGCGCAGGCAGCAACGCCACCACGAGCAGCCGCTCGGAAACAGTCAGATGCCGCATGGCTCCCCACCGGCCGGACCCCGGCCGCGCCAAGAGCGGCCTGCGCCAGCATGCGGCGCAAACCGTAGTTGCATCATGGGCGTACGTGGTTAACCAGACGTTAGCCCACTATTCGGAACCCGGTCGCGGCGGGCCGCCTGATTCCGCCCAACCTGCGGATTTCATGGCCAAGATTCGGTTGACGCCGGATGCGCGATTGAGGCTAAGCTGCGTTCAACCGGCGCCAGACCGGATCGACAAAAACGGGACAATCCAGAAGGGGTGGAGCGGGACGCCACCCAAGAGGGGATGGCAAACGTGGGTGCGCTCCTTCGTGTGAGCCGCGTCATCGACGCGACCAATTTCCGTATCGGAAAAGCGCTGGCCTGGCTGATCCTGGCGGCCGTCATCGTGTCGGCGGTCAACGCGGTCATCCGCAAGCTGTTCGATACCTCGTCGAACTCCTGGCTGGAGCTTCAATGGGTGTTGTTCGGCGCGGTGTTCCTGATCGTCGCCTCATGGACCCTGCTCGATAACGAGCACATCCGCATCGACATCGTGAACAACTCCTTCACGCAGCGCACGCGCAACATCATCGACGTTGTCGGGCACGCCCTCTTCCTGCTGCCGCTCACCATCATCATGATCATCACGTCCGTTCCGTTCGTGTTCAAATCGATGCAGCTCAACGAGCAATCGATGAATGCCGGCGGCCTGCCGCAATGGCCCGCCAAGGCGCTCATCCTGATCGGGTTCGTCCTGCTCTTCTTCCAGGGGGTGTCCGAGCTGATCAAACGCATCGCCGTGATGATGGGCGATAATTCCCGACCCGTATCACACCGCCGGCGGATTGAAGGCTGCCGCCGAGGCCGAGGTGGCGCGACTGCTCGCCGAGACCAAAGCTGCCGAAATCCAACCCAAGTCCAACTGAACCCGCGAACCGTCCGGAGTACCCACCGTGGTGGACCTGCTGATCCATTACATGGCGCCCATCATGTTCGTGGCGCTCGTGATCTTCCTGCTGCTCGGGTATCCGGTGGCATTCTCGCTCGGCGCGGTCGGCCTGATCTTCGGCTTCATCGGAATCCAGGTGGGGCTGTTCCGGCCCGACTTCCTGCAGGCGCTGCCCGAACGCATCTACGGAATCATGAACAACGACGTGTTGTTGGCGATTCCGTTCTTCACGTTCATGGGGCTGATACTCGAACGATCCGGCATGGCCGAAGACCTGCTCGACACGATCGGGCAACTCTTCGGCACGATCCGCGGCGGACTTGCCTATGCGGTGATCTTCGTCGGCGCGCTGCTGGCGGCCACCACCGGCGTGGTCGCCGCTTCGGTCATCTCGATGGGGCTGATCTCGCTGCCCATCATGCTGCGCTACGGCTACGACCGGCGCGTCGCCTCCGGCGTGATCGCGGCCTCCGGCACGCTCGCCCAGATCATTCCGCCGTCGCTGGTGCTGATCGTCATGGCCGACCAGCTCGGGAAGTCGGTTGGCGACATGTACGAGGGCGCATTCCTGCCCGGCCTCGTTCTGGCATCGATGTATGCGGGTTACGTTTTCCTCGTCAGCATTCTCTACCCCAAGGCGGCACCCGGCCTGCCGGTGGACGATATCGGCTACCGCGAGCCGGACGGCGCGCGCGGTGTGTGGCAGCTCGGCGTGCTGGTTTTGTTTTCGGCGCTCGTCTCGATTTACCTGATGAAACATACCAAAGTGCGCGCCGGAGCGGACTTCGTCGTGCTGGCGATGTCGCTGGGCGTGGTCGTCTCGTTCCTGTGCGCGGTGTTCAATCGGATCTTCGGCGCACGCTATTTCTACGCGACCGGCATTCTGTTCGCCGCCTTCGCGGCGGCCGCCTATTACGCCGACACGCATAACCACGAGAACTGGGCGATCCTGCTGGCTGCCCTTTCGGCCGGCGCGTTCTACGCGCTCGTCGCCGCTCTTATCCAGCTTGTCACCGGCTTCCGTCTCGTCACGGTCATGGCGGAGCAGACCACGTTCGTGATGGTGCCCCCGCTTGCGCTGATCTTCCTCGTGCTCGGCACGATCTTCATCGGCGTCGCGACGCCGACCGAAGGCGGCGCCATGGGCGCGGCCGGCGCGATGATCCTCGCGATTATGAAACGCAGGCTGACGTTCGACCTGACGCGACAGGCCGTGGAGTCGACGGCGAAACTCTCCGCCTTCGTCGTGTTCATCCTTGTCGGCGCCCGCGTCTTCTCGCTCACCTTCTATGGCGTCGACGGCCATCGCTGGGTCGAGGAAATGCTCGTCTCGATGCCGGGCGGCCAAATGGGCTTCCTGATCTTCGTGAACGTGTTCGTCTTCGTGCTCGCCTTCTTCCTCGACTTCTTCGAGATCGCCTTCATCGTCATCCCGCTGCTCGGACCAGCCGCGGAGCGGCTCGGCATCGATCTCATCTGGTTCGGCGTGATGCTCGGCGTGAACATGCAGACCTCGTTCATGCATCCGCCGTTCGGCTTCGCGCTGTTCTACCTGCGCTCGGTCGCGCCACGCGAGACCTACACCGACCGCGTGACCGGCAAGGCGACGGAAGGCGTGACGACCGGACAGATCTATTGGGGTGCAGTGCCCTTCGTGATCATCCAGTGCATCGGCGTCGCGCTGGTGATCGCGTTCCCCCAACTGGTGATGCACTACAAGAGCACCGGGCCCCAGATCGATCCTTCAAAGGTCAGGATCGAGATCGAATTGCCCGAGCTGCCGGCACTCGACTTCGGGCTACCGCCCGCCAAACAGTAAAATCAGCCGAAATAAAAAGAGCCCCGGAGCGACGCTCCGGGGCTCTCGGTTTTTTGCGTTTGTGCGTCAGGTGCGCGTGCGCATCCGCATCATGAAGCTATCGAAGCCAAGCTCGGCCACCTGCTGCCAGGCGAACAAGTCGTTGCGGAACGCGACCAGGTTTTCGTGCAGCTTCTTGAAGTGCGCGTTGGTCTTCATGTGGTCCGCATAGACTTCCTGCGCGGCGGTGTAGCAGGCTTCGAGCACCGGCTGCGGGAACGGCCGCAAGATCGCACCCTGCGAGATCAGCTTCTTGAGCGCCGCCGGATTGGCGTAGTCGTACTTGCCGACCACCCAAGCCCAGGCATCGCCGGACGCGACCTCGATCATGCTCTGATAGACCTTCGGCAGCTCCCGCCACTTGGCGATGTTGATCAGATTGTGGCTCTGACCGCAGCCTTCCCACCAGCCCGGGTAGTAGTAGTTCTGCGCGACCTTCACGAAGCCGAGCTTCTCGTCGTCGTACGGACCGACCCACTCGGCGGCGTCGATGGTGCCCTTCTCCAGCGCCGGATAGATGTCGCCCGCGGCGAGTTGCTGCGGCACGGCGCCGAGCTTCTGCAGGATCGTACCGGCGAAGCCGCCGACGCGGAATTTCAGGCCCTTCAGGTCATCGACGGTCTTGATCTCCTTGCGGAAGAAGCCGCCCATCTGCGCGCCGGTGTTGCCGGCCGCGAAGCCGATGCAATTGTACTTGGCGAACAGCTCGTTCATCAGGTTCTGGCCGTCGCCGAAGCGCAGCCACGCATTCATGCCGCGCGTGTTGACGCCGAAGGGAAGCGCAGTGCCGAAGGTGAACGCCGCGTCCTTGCCCCAGTAGTAGTATGAGGCGGTGTTGCCGATTTCGACGGTGCCGTTCTGCACCGCGTCGAGCACCTGCAGGCCGGGCACGATTTCGCCCGCCGCGAATACCTGGATCTGGAACTTGTTGTCGCTCATTTCGGCGATGCGCTTGGCGAAGTATTCGCAGCCGCCGTACAGCGTATCGAGCGACTTCGGCCAGCTCGTCGGCATGCGCCACTTCACTTCCGGCATCGACTGGGCGATCGCGGGCGCGGCGACGGCGGCCGAGGCGGCGATCCCGACACCTGCCGATTTCAGGAATTCACGACGTTTCATAAGCGTTTCCCCTGCTGGATTTAAGTCGACTCTCTGCCGACGCGACCGGATTGAAATCCGTTTTTTTGTTGGCCTGTCACCGACGAGCGACTGGGCGCAATCTTACGGAACTATTCGGGGAAGCCAATACAAAAAACCCGGGGCCAAAGGGCCCCGGGCTGGGTCTTGCTGCTCAACTTTTGGACGATCAGGCGCGCGGGCGCGTCCGGATCATGAAGGTGTCGTAGGTGTACTCGGCCACCTGCCACCAGAGATACTCGTCGTTCCGGAAGGCGATCATGTTGTCGTAGACCTTCTTGAAGTCCGCGTTCTTCGACGAGATGTCGGCGTAGATCTCGTTCGCGGCCTTCAGGCAGGCTTCCATGATCGGCTGGCTGAACGGACGAAGCTGTGCGCCCTGCGCCACCAGTTTCTTGAGCGCCTGCGGGTTGCGCGCATCATACCGTGCGGTTTCTTCGATGTTCGCCGCACCTGCCGCCGCGGTGACGATCGCCTTGTAGTTCTTCGGCAGCTCTTCCCACTTTGCGATGATTGAACATGAAGTGCTGCGTGGTGCCGCCTTCCCACCAGCCGGGGTAATAGTAGTACGGCGCGACCTTCTGGAAGCCGAGCTTCTCGTCGTCATACGGGCCGACCCACTCGGCCGCATCCACCGTGCCTTTTTCGAGCGCCGGATAGATGTCGCCGCCCGCGATCTGCTGCGGCACGACGCCGAGCTTCGCCATCACCTGCCCGGCGAGACCCGCGATGCGCATCTTCACGCCGTTCAGGTCGGTGACCTCTTTCACTTCCTTGCGGAACCAGCCGCCCATCTGCGCACCGGTGTTGCCGCCGAGCAGGCTGACGATGTTGAACTTCTTGGTGAACTCATCCATCAGCTTCTGCGCGCCGCCGTCATAGAACCAGGCGTTCTGCTGGCGTGTGTTGAGCCCGAACGGCACGGCGCAGAACAGCGGGAAGGTCGGGTCCTTGCCGACGTAGTAATAGGCGGCGGTGTGACAGCACTCGACGGTGTTGTTGCTGACCGCATCGAGCGCCTGCAGGGCGGGCACCACTTCACCGGCGGCGAAGGTCGAGATCTGGAACTTGTTGTCGGTCGCCTCGGCGACGTACTTGGCGAATGTCTCGGATGAGCCCCAGAGCGTATCGAGCGACTTCGGGAAGCTCGAAGTCAGCCGCCATTTGATCTCGGGGCTCGACTGCGCGATGGCGGGCGCCGCAATGGCGCCGGTTGCGGCGAGTCCAAGACCCGCTGATTTGAGGAATTGACGACGCTTCATGGCGTTCCCCTGTTGAAGGATTAAGACGTTGCGACCAAGGCGGGCAACGACGCCCCGGGTCAAATCCCCGCCGCCGCCTCAAATCTGGCCGTAATCTATCTCAACAAGCCGCGCGCCGGAAACGAAAAAAGCCCCGGAACAGTGTGCTCCGGGGCCCTCATGACGTTGAAAGGTGGGCAGCTTAAATCCGCGTGCGGTTGCGGATCAGGTAGGTGTCGAAGGTGTATTCGGCGACCTGCCACCAGAGATACTGGTCGTTGCGGAAGGCGAGCGTCGACTCCCAGATCTTCTTGAAGTCGGCATTCGAGGCGGAGACCTCATTGTAAAGTTCGAGCGAGGCCTTGAGGCACGCATCCATCACGGCCGGCGGGAACGGACGCAGCTGCGCGCCGCCCGACACCAGACGCTTGAGCGCACCCGGATTGCCGGCGTCGTATTTCGCCTGCATCCATTCGTGCGCCGCCATCGAGGCGGTGCGGACGATCGACTTGTAGGTCGGCGAGAGCGCGTTCCACTTCTCGATGTTGATGAAGTTGTGCAGCATCGCGCCTCCTTCCCACCAGCCGGGGTAATAGTAGTACTGCGCGACCTTATGGAAGCCGAGCTTCTCGTCGTCGTACGGGCCGACCCACTCGCAGGCATCGAGTGTGCCCTTCTCCAGCGCCGGATAGATGTCACCACCGGCAAGCTGCTGCGGCACGAGGCCGAGCTTGGTGAGCACGCGGCCGGCAAAGCCGCCGATGCGCATCTTCAGCCCGCTCAGGTCGGCCGGCTCCTTGATCTCCTTGCGGAACCAGCCGCCCATCTGACAGCCGGTGTTGCCGCACGGAATGCCGTAGATGTTGGCCTTCTTGTAAAAGTCGTTCATCAGCTCCATGCCGCCGCCGAACAACTGCCAGGCGGTCTGCATGCGGCTGTTGAGGCCGAACGGCACGGCGGTTCCGAACGCGTAGGTCGGGTCCTTGCCGACGTAGTAGTAGGATGCGGTGTGGCACATCTCGACGGTGCCGTTGGTCACCGCGTCGGCGGCCTGCAGGCCGGGCACGATTTCACCGGCCGCGAAGGTCTGGATCTGGAACTTGTTGTCGGTCGCTTCCGCCACCGCCTTGGCGAACACCTCGCAGGCGCCGTAGATCGTATCGAGCGACTTCGGAAAGCTCGACGTCAGCCGCCACTTCGTTTCGGGCATCGACTGGGCGATGGCGGGGCTGGCAATCGCGGTCGCGGCGAGCGACGCGCCCGCGGTCTTCTGGAGAAATTCACGGCGCTTCATTCGGGAAGGTCCTTGTGCCCGGGGAATTGAGAGCGGCGACGCATGCCGCCGCGGTCGGTTAGCACAGGTGTCCACGCAGAGGGAACCTGTAACCGGCAGAACTGGGCGCCCGGCGGACGTCAGACGAAGGGTGCGGGTCGCCGGTTAAGTCGTTGATGGAACTTGTAATCGTTCGTGGTGCGCGGTGGGCCAGAGGAGCAAGATACCGGCGAGCGCGATGTACCAGGCGAACGGGCGAACCATCCAGATCGCATGCAGCAAAGTGTGACTGAGGAAGACGAGGCTCCACAGCGGCATGACGAGCGCGGACGCGAAGAGAATCAGCAGGCGTGTACGCGCAATGTCGTCTTCGGGCTTGCGCGCGTGCCGGATGAACATGACGACGACCACGATGACGGCCGCGCCCATGATCGTCATGCCAAGCACGGGCGAGCCGTAACCGATCACGAAGGTCGCGTAGCCGAGGCGTGCGAGCATGTAGAGCACGGTGAGCACCCAGCTCCGCTCCAGCGTCGTCACGTCGATGCCGAAGCGCGACAGCCAGGCGATCTCCTGCGGCGGCAGGCTGGCGACGAATGAACTGCCGACGCGCACCGCCAGACTGCTGCGAAAGTCGGCCAGCGCGCTCGCATCGACGAACAGCATCACCAGCGCGATCTTGATCGCGAACGTCAGGACGATGGCGCCGGCAAAAATGACCGTGCCGTGGAACGCCCGGCGCAGCAGCACATTGCGGTCAGGCGGACCGTCGAGTGCGACGACGCCGAGCAGCAGCGCAAGCCCGAAGGGTATGCCGCCGGTGAGGAATTCGAAGATCGCCGTGCACACACCGAACACTGCGACCGCGGCTGCAAATCGCACCTCCGCCACACGACGATGATAGGCGTAGGCCAGAAACACCGCGAGCACGAGATCGGACAGGCCGAACGAGAAATAGATACCGAACAGCCAGAGGCCGCTGAAGAACAGGAGCATGGCGGCAATCGCCGCGTAGCCGCGCTCGCGCCAGGCATCCCGCCTGCCTGAAGCGCTTCTTCGCGCCGCCGGCACGAGGACCAGCAGCAAGAAAAATGCATTGAGGAGGAGCGTGATCCAGCCAAGCGCATAGGGGGAGATCACCGCTCGCACGAGCACCGCGAAAATGCGCTGGCCGTGCAGGTAGCGATGATATGGGACCGCCGTCGGATCGGCATGCGCACCGCGCTCTAGCGCTGGTATCATCTGCAGGCATGCCGGAATGGTCGGGTCGCCGAGCACGTCCCGGCGGCTGTCCCTCGGCCGGCGGGATGCGTGCCGAAATCGCCTCGGCGAGACGGTCCGGATAATCCTGCAGCAGCGCGGACAGCATCAGGCAGTCGTTGCCGCCGAAGCGCGGAATCGCGCGGGCGGTCCAGGCGGCCCACGTTTGGGTGAATGTGTGCTGTGTGTTCGCCTGCTGGAGCTTGCGCGCGATTTCCTCGCGACTGACCAAGGTCGACGCATAGGACAGCGCGAAAAACGCCGCGACGGCGACGAGCGTTACGACAAGTGCGCGGACGTACAGCCCGGACGAGCGGGCGACGACATTGCGCGCGATGACGGGAAAGTCCGAGAGCAAGCGAAAATCCGGCGTTTACAAAAGCGCACCCGCGATCAGCGGACGATGTCTACCTTGAACTCCATCCGGGGATGGATGCCGCAGAATACCAGATAGGAGCCCACTTTCGGAAAAGTCATTTCCACGGTTTCGCCGGGCTCCTGCGCGCCGGAATCGAAGTCGAGCTTCGGATCGAACACACGGATGTTGTGGGTGCGCGTGTCGTTGTTGAGGATCCACAGTTTCTCGGCAAGGCGAATGCGCACGTGCGTTGGCGTGAACGTCTTGTCGTGCTGCGATACCGAGGTCGCATGGATGGCGGCCACCGCCGCCGACTTCTCCGCAACAATCGCCGCCGGCGGCTGCGGGTCGGCTTCGCTGGTGAGCGTGTCGAGGAACGCGACGAGTGCGGCCTGTTCGCCCGCATCGAGGGTGAGGTCGCGGGCAAGGTCGCGCGGCAAGGTTGGCCGCACCGTGATCCCGCCCGCGTAATGGCGCACCACGTCGGCAAGTCCTGCCAGCGACCCGTCATGCATATATGGCGCGCGACGGGATACCTCGCGCAGCGACGGTGTCTTGAATGCGTGCTCGGCGGCTTCAAGGCGGAGCACCGCGCCGCGCCCGCGATCCTCGCTCGCAAGGCCAACGTCGTAGAACGCATGATCGGTGAACGCCCACCCCGCATGGCAATTCACGCATCCCGCCTTACCGGTGAACAGACGGAAACCATCCGTCTCCTGCGCGTTGAGCGCAGCTGCGTCGCCTGCGACCCAGCGATCGAAGCGCGCCTCGGGCGAGACGAGCGTACGGACGTACGTGGCGATCGCCTTCTTCAGAGTGTCTTCGCTGACGCGCCGACTTTCGGGAAAGGCTTTCGCGAAGGCGCGCGCGTAGTCTTTGTCGGCGCCAAGCCGCGCTACAAGCGGCTTCATCGGCTGCGCCATCTCGTCCGGCGCGATGATGGGACCGGCGACCTGTTCCTCGAGGCTGCGCGCGCGACCATCCCAGAACACGTTCGGCGCCCAGGCGAGATTCCACAGCGTCGGCGTGTGACGCGCGAGCGGGCGTCCGGGCACGCCGATCGCCGTGATGCGGCCGTCGGAAAATCCCTTGCCGCGAACATGGCAGGTCGCGCACGCAACGGTGCCGTCGGCGGAAAGCCGCTTGTCGTGAAACAGCTTCTCGCCGAGCGCGCGTTTGACGTCCGAATACGGATTGGAGACCGGAAACGGAATGCCGGTGGGCCGCCGAAATTTTTCCTTGAGCGCCGCGAGATCGCCGTCCGGCGTTGCGGCAAGCGTGGCGACGCCACCCACGGCGGCGCCGCAGAGGAATGCTGCCGCGACCAGGCCGCGCCAATGCCCCTGCGCCGCGGTTGGCCAGTTCACATCAGCTTGCCGACGGACAACTCGATGCGTGACACGTCGGACAGCACCGCCGCGTAGGTCTTCACCGGTGTCTTCGGCGCCATCGCGGTCGGCCATGCCTTCTTCAACTCCGCGAACGCGTCGCGCACGTGCTTGAGCGCGTCCGCATCCTTTTTCTCGAGCGCTGGTGCGACCGACTCGATCATCGCCTCGGCCCGCCAGACGAATCCGCGCGAAATCCTGATACTCGACCGGCTTGGCGATGCGCGCCTTGACGATCGACGCCGCGTATTCGCCGGTTGCGCTCTTGAGCAATTCGAGCGCCGTCTCGACCACGAAGCCTTCACCCGGCTGCTTCGCCTTCACGCCGGCATCGGCCGCCGCGAGCGCATCCTCGACACCTTTCAGCGCCGTGGCATAATCGTCGCCGCCCTTCTTCTGCTTCACCGTCGTGGCGAGCAGCTTCAGCGCGGTCGCAAACTGCGGCGTGTTGTAATCCTTCAGCCGGCCCCGGAGCGGGCCGTAAAGCTCTTCGCTCGGATGCAGGAAATGCGGCAGCGCGGCCGCCCACTGGCCTTCCTTCACGAGCTGGTCGCCAACCAGAAGATGCCCGCGGATCTGCGCGATCTTCAGCGCGAAATCGAGATCGGGCGGAAGCTTCGCACCACCTTTCGCGCCGCCTTCCTCACCGCCTTCTCCCCCCTCGCCGCCATGACTGTGCTTTTTCGCCGCTGCGGAGAGATCGGTCGAAGCGAGCGCGCGCGTCAGTGCTTTGTCCGAAACCGTTTCGCGGGCGCGCAGCCGATCGAGCGCGGGCGTTTCGGCATGGGCCGGCCCTGCCACGTTGGCACCCGCGACCACGAAGGCGCCGACGCCGAGCCAGATCTTGGTCTTCGACTTCATGTTCTGTCGCTTCCGCTCGCGTTGTCTTGAGATGCGCGGCACCATACGGTCGCGTAACTGGACCGGTCCAGTAAAGTTTGCGAAATTTGGAATAATTCCAACGCTTTGCGGAACTAACCTGAACAGATCATGCAAATCGTCATCGCCAACGTCCTGACCGTGGAAGAACTCGCGCTGGTGCGGGAAGCGCTCGCGCGCGCGACGTTCGAGGACGGCCGCGAGACGGCCGGTTTCGCGGCGCGGCTCGTCAAAAACAACCGGCAGGCGACGAGCGACCGCAAGGTCGAAACGGTGCGTGCGCTTGTCGAGGCGCGCGTTCGAGAGAATGAACTATTCGCAATGGCGGTACGACCGAAGGCGCTCGCCTCGGTGATGTTCTCCGCCTACGAGCCGGGCATGCGCTATGGCAGCCACGTCGACGATGCGCTGATGCAGGGTATGCGCACCGACGTTTCGTTCACGCTGTTTCTCTCCGATCCCGACGCCTACGACGGCGGCGAACTGGTGATCGAGAGCGCATCCGGCGAGGACGCCGTGAAGCTCAAGGCCGGCGGCCTCGTCGCCTACCCGTCGACGACGCTGCATCACGTGGCCGAGGTCACGCGCGGCACACGGCTCGCCGCGGTCGGCTGGGCGCGATCCTACGTGCGCGATCCCGCCCATCGCGAGATGCTGTTCGATCTTGATACCGCGCGGCGGCAGATGTTCGCGCGCGAAGGAAAGAGCGCCGAGTATGATCTCGTCTCGAAGTCGCTCGCCAATCTGCTGCGGATGTGGGTGGAGGACTGAAGCCTATCCGTACACGTCGCGTCTGTGGCCAACCGTAACGACCATGACCACAATTTCCTTGTCTCTGATGTCCGCCACAATCCGATAGTCCCCGACGCGATAGCGCCAAAGACCTTTCAAGTCACCGAGCAGTGCGTGCCCGAAGCGCCTTGGATTCTCGGCCGTCGCGATCCGTTCGCGCAGATATTTCAAGATCAAATGCCGAGCGTCGTGCCCGAGCTTGCGCAACTCTCGTGCTGCATCGGGATCAAATTCAACGCGCCAAAGCGGCGCGTTGCTCACCGCGTTTCCTTGGCGAGTTCTTTTTCAAGTTCGTCGAGGGTTACCGCTTCAGCGCTTCGAGAGAGCCGCCGTCGCGCCAGGTGATAGTCCTCAAGATCCTCGATATGACGGAGGATCGCCTCACGCGCATAAAAACTCTTGGTGCGGCCCGTTTTCTTCGCCAGCGCATCGAGGCGCTTTTCGAGCTTGGGAGGAAGACGCAGGGCGAGCATGAGAAACTCCGGAGCATGGTTGCTATACATGTATAGCAACTATGCTCCGGCTATGCAATCGATGCCTAAGCCTCGATCACGATCTTCGGCGCGGCCCTGCCCCCGCCTTTCGCGCCGAGCTGTTCGCGCACGCGCTGCGCGATCTCGCGATAGACCTTCGCGTGCGGCCCGTCCGGATCGGTCGCGACCACCGGGCGGCCAGAATCCGACGTCTCGCGGATCGCCATGTGCAGCGGCACCTCGCCGAGGAACGGCACGCCGAGCTTGTCGGCTTCCGCACGCGCGCCGCCGTGGCCGAAGATGTCATGCCGCTCGCCGCACTTCGGGCAGACGAAATAGCTCATGTTCTCGATGAGGCCGAGCACCGGCACGTTGACGCGCTTGAACATCTCCACGCCGCGCCGCGCGTCGATCAACGCGAGATCCTGCGGCGTCGAAACGATCACCGCGCCGGCGAGCGGCACCTGCTGCGCCATGGTGAGCTGGGCGTCACCGGTGCCGGGCGGCATGTCGACAATCATCACGTCGAGCGTGCCCCATTCGACCTCGCGCAGCATTTGCGTCAGCGCCGACATCACCATCGGGCCGCGCCAGATCATCGGCGTTTCCTCGGCGACGAGGAATCCGATCGACATCACGGTAAGGCCGTAGCCGCTCATCGGCTTCAGCCGGTTGCCGCCGAGCATCTCGGGCTTGCCCCGGATGGCGAGCAGTTTCGGCACCGAAGGGCCGTAAATGTCCGCGTCGAGCACGCCGACCTTCAGGCCGAGATCGCGCAAACCCAGCGCGAGATTGATCGCGGTCGTCGATTTGCCGACGCCGCCCTTGCCCGACGCGACCGCGACGATCGCCGCGACGCCCGGCGGGCCTTGCACCGGCCGTTCGCCGCGCGGCGCATGCGTGTGCCCATGTCCGTTGCCCGGCGGCTTCGCCGGTGGAGGCGCCGCGCGCGCGGCGCCCGCCGCACGCTCGCCGGTCAGCGCGACCATCGCGGACTTCACGCCGGGCACGGCGCGGACCGCGGCTTCGGCGGCCTTGCGCACCGCTTCCCATTGCTGGACCACGGCGGCATCGACGGTGATCGAGAAGAACACCTTGCCGTCGCTCACCACCACATCGGAAAGCTTGCCGGTCTGAGTCAGCGGCGCGCCGTCGGGGCTCTTCACCGCCGCAAGAGCCGCGAGCACCTGTTCCTTGGTCGCCATACTTCTCCCCTGCCCGCGCCCACCCGTTGAGACCTAGATAAGCCCCCCACCGGTGCGGTCAACGGCACACGGTTGACGGCACGCGCCCGCTTCGCGCAAACACATTCGACAATTTTGGCCGTCAGGGAGGATTGCTATGGCGAAAGTCGCGTTTCTGGGTCTTGGCGTGATGGGCTACCCGATGGCCGGGCACCTGAAGAACAAAGGCGGCCACGAGGTCACGGTGTTCAACCGCACCGCCGCCAAGGCCGAGCAATGGGCGAAGGAATTCGGCGGCAAGGCCGCGAAGACACCGGAGGAAGCCGCCGCCGGCCAGGACTTCGTCATGATGTGCGTCGGTAACGACGACGACGTGCGCGCGGTTTCGAGCGCGGCCTTCCCGAAGATGGGCAAGAACACCGTATTCGTCGATCACACCACGGCGTCGGCCGAGGTCGCGCGCGAACTTTACGAGAAAGCCAAGAAGGCGGGCTTCCATTTCGTCGATGCGCCAGTCTCGGGCGGCGAAGCCGGCGCGAAGAACGGCCTCCTCACCGTGATGTGCGGCGGCGATGCCGAGCCGTACAGCAGCGCCGAGAAGATCATTTCGGGCTCGTACGCGCGCATGTGCAAGTTGCTCGGGCCTGCCGGCGCGGGCCAGCTCACCAAGATGGTCAACCAGATCTGCATCGCGGGTCTCGTGCAGGGGCTCTCGGAAGGCATTCATTTCGCCAAGAAGGCCGGTCTCGACATCGAGGCGGTGATCGAGACGATCTCGAAGGGCGCGGCGCAGTCCTGGCAGATGGAAAATCGCTACAAGACCATGAACGCCGGAAAGTACGACTTCGGCTTCGCGGTGAACTGGATGCGCAAGGACCTCTCTATTTCCCTCGCCGAGGCACGCCGCTCGGGCGCGCACCTGCCCGTCGCCGCGCTGGTCGATCAGTTCTATTCGGAAATACAGAAGATGGGCGGCGGGCGCTGGGATACGTCGAGCCTGCTGGCGCGGCTGGAGCGGTAATCGATACGTTGTGATAGCATCCAGCCGTCCGAGAGCGGACCAATCGATTCAGGAGGACGTCATGGCCAAGGGTCAGATGCGCAGCAACAAGGAAAAGAAGAAGCCGAAGGCTGACTGGAACAAGAAGCAGAAGGGCCCGCCGGTGGCCGGTGGCCCAGGCAAGCCGGGCGCCGTGAACGTCGGCAAGAAGTAGGCGCTTCGGCGGGCGCGAACGCGGCGGCGTGCCTTGGCACGCCGCAAGCGATCAGCGCATATTCGCCCACGGGTCGAATTTCTTTTCCGGCATGCGCTCGATCGCGGCCTTGTACTGGCTGTCGTCGGGCTTTTTCTTCGCCGTCTCGTAATCTTTCTTCTGCTGATCGGCGCCCACGCTCTTGAATTGCGCAACAGTCGGGCCGGCCGCGATGAGCAGTCCGGGCACGACCGCCAGCACGATCATGACGGTGACGATTTTTCCCTTCATGCGTTGCTCCCTTAGCGTCCTTTGTAGCGCGGGGCGCGCTTCTCGCGGAACGCGGTCACGCCCTCGCGCGCATCTTCGCTCGTACCGGCCCTGCGCTGCAAGGTCGCTTCCAGTGCGAGCTGGGTCGCCAGATCGTTGCCTTCGCTCACGCGCATCGCCTCCTTGATCAGCCGGTAGGTCATCGCGGGGCCGTGCGCGAAGCGCTGCGCGAGCTTTGCGACCTCATCGGCGAACACGGCGTCATCGAACACCTTGTAGACCAGACCCATCTGCTGGAGCTCTGTGGCGGGAATCTGGTCGGCCGTGAGCACCAGCGCGAGCGCGCGCTTCGCGCCGACGATGCGCGGCAGTGACCACGTGCCGCCGGCATCCGGCACCAGCGCGATCTTCGCGAACGCCTCCTGCAGATAGGCGGATCGCGCCGCCACCAGGATATCGCAGGCGAGCGCGATGTTGGCCGACGCGCCGACCGTCGGCCCGTTGAGCGCCGCGATCGTCACCTTGGGAAACGCATAGATCCGCTCGACCAGCGGATTGTAGTCGCGCTCGAGCCGTGCGCCGAAGTCCGGCTTGCCGTCGGGGCCGACGACGCGCTCCTCGGTCAGATCCTGTCCCGCCGAGAAGGCGCGGCCCTCACCGGTCAACACCACGCAGCGCACGCTGTCGTCGGTCTCCGCCGTCGTCAGCGCTTCGCGCAGATCCGCATGCATCGCGGTGGTGAACGCGTTGAGCCTGTCGGGGCGCGACAACGTGATCGTCATCACGCCATCGCTCGTCGCGGTGCGGATCGCCGTGAATGCCATGCGTGACGTCTCCCGGAGTGAGCCTGGAGACTAGCACGACGCGCGCGACGCAAGCCTCACGGCGCGCAGGGTTGCTTGCCGCCCGTGACGGCGCACTTCGGCAACCCGGGCGGACCCTTGGTACCGGGCACCGGCCCCTTGACCTGCGGCGGCGCGCCAGGCGGCGGACCGGGTGGCGGTCCTTTCACCATCGGCGGTGGCGGCGGAGGCGGCGCCTTCGGGGGTTGAGGCGGCGGCGGTGCCGAGACCTGCGGCGGACGTGGCTGCTGCAGCTGAGGCGGCGGCGAGGCTCTCAATTGCGGAGGCGGTCCGCCCGCAGGCGGGCCCTTGAAGCCGGGCTGCGCTCCGCTCGCTCCACCGCTACCGGCTGGCGGCTGGTTCACGACGGCCGGTCCCTTCGGCGCGGACGGCGCGTTGCCGATGCCGGTGCCGGGCTTCTGCCATTCCTTCGGCGGGCCCTTGAAGCCGGGTTGAGGCCCGGCCCCTCCACCGCTACCGGCGGGCGGCTGATTCACGACGGCCGGTCCCTTCGGCTGACCCTGTGCGGGTGGGCCTTTGAAACCGGGCGGCGGACCTCCAGCGCCCGCCGGAGGCGTGGTGACGACCGTGGGTCCTTTTTGTCCCGGCGGTGGGCCGGACGGCGCGCTGCCGATTCCGGTACCGGGCTTTTGCCATTCCTTCGGCGGCCCCTTGAAGCCGGGCGGCGGACCTCCGGCGCCCGCCGGGGGCGTGGTGACGACGGCGGGTCCTTTTTGTCCCGGCGGTGGGCCGGGCGGCGCATTGCCGATCCCGGTACCGGGCTTCTGCCATTCCTTCGGCGGCCCCTGGAATCCCGGAGGCGGTCCACCCGGTGGACGGCCGCCTGCGCCGACGCCGCCCTGTCCTTGCGGCGGTCCCATCACGCCCTGCGGTCCCTGCGGCCGCGTGCCCGGCGTGAAGCCCGGACGCTGCCCCGGCGGCATGACAATGACGGGGAACGCCGGTTGCGGGCGGCGCCACAACATCCCGCCACCGGGACGCGGCGGCGGAGGCAGACCAACGATGAACGCCGGGGGCGGCGCAAGGAAACGGCGTGGCGGCGGCGCCGGCGGCAGCACGCGGATGAAACCTTGCGGCTCGCCTGAAAGCGGCATCGGCACGTCGTCATACATGCGCATCCGAAAACCGGACGGCGGCCCCTCGGCGGCTGCAAGCCGCCGCAGCCGGCGGCGTGCGTCGAACACGTACATGCCGTCCGGATAGCGCTGGATGTAGGTCCAATACGCATCCGGCGAGTTCTCCAGGAGAACGCGCCGCCACAGCAACGCCTCGCGGCGTGCACGGATGACGGCCCAGATGCGTTGCGAATATGGACCGTCCGGATAGACGCGGACGTAGTCCGAATAGCCCTGCAGATCGTCCTGCTCGACCGCGTAGGCGTAAGCCTGTTCCGGCCCGAGATCCTGAAGCGGACGCGGCGGCGGACGACGGCGAACGACCGGCGCGCCGATCTGCGTCTGCGGCGCCTGGATCAATCCCTGCGGTGTGCCCGACGGAGGCGCCGTGGCCTGCCCCGGCACCAGCATCGCGACCTGCTGAAGCTGCGAGACTTCCCAAGGGGTCTGCGCACCATTCGTCGCCTCGTTGGTACGCAGGCGAATGCGCGCGAACATCGTGTCGATGTCGAGCCCCGGCTCGCGCACCATTTCGGCGATGGCAGTGGCGTAGGCGCCGTAAGCGCCGGGGCCGTCCGCGGCGGTCGTGCCGGGCGCCGACGAGAACGCCACGAGCAGGCCCGGCGCGGCCTCGACCGCGCCCAGCCCGGTGGCCAGCGCACCGCCCTGAATCTGGAACGGCAGCGGACGCGCCGCATCGAGAACAACGATCTTCGTCGTCGCCGGCGTGTCGGCCAGCGGACGCAGCAGATCAAACAACCGGATCGCGTCGATCGGAATGTCGCTATCGCGATCGAGCCGCGCGTCGACCGGGACGAGATAGTTCTCGCCTTCGAACTCGATGCCGTAACCCGAGTAGTAGACGAACGCGATCGTGTCGGGGCCGGCCGCCTGAACCTTCGCGAGGAAATCGCGGAAGACCCGGCGCAAGTCCGTCTGGTTCACGTCGGCGCCCTCGACGATCTCGAACCCGATGCTGGTGAGCGCCTCGGCGACGAGCCCGCCGTCGGCGAGCGAATGCTCGATCGGTCCTTTGGGATAGGCGCCGTTGCCGATTACCAGCGCGATACGCTGCTGGGCGGATGCCGGGTGGACAGCGGCGAACATCAGCGCCGCGAATGCGGCGAGGCTGAAGAGGAGTTTGCGAAGCATTGAGGTGTTCTCTTTTGAGAGACTGGCCCGCAAAACTTATTGCGGAACTACAGCAGTTTCAGGGCAGAAAACACACGCAACACCAAAGGGTTCATTCATCAGCCATTCACAGATCGAGCACAAGTCCGTCTTCGGCGACCAGCACGCCGGCCGCCCTCGCCTCGTCCAGACGCGCGAGCATCGTGTGATTCATGTGGGTGAGCATGATTCGCCGGGCGGTGAAATCCGGAAGGCGCGCTTTCAGCGTCTTCCAGTTCAGGTGGCCGCTCAGCTCGCGGTCGTAGTCGTAGCACTCGGTCACGAACAGATCCGCGCCCGCAGCGATCGGCAGCAGGGCGTCGGTCCACTGCGTGTCGCCCGAATACGCAAACGTCTTGGCGCCATCGGTGATGCGCAGCGCGGTCGACGGTGCGCCGGAGGAATGGATCACCTCCGCGCTGGTGATGCTCAGGCCCTGAAACGGCGTCGGCCGCGCGACCGGAATCTCGGTCACGCTCCAGGGGAAGCGCCATTGCGATTTCGTCGAGCCGGCGAAGAACACTTCCAAGAGCGTGTTGATTCGGTCGCGCGCGCCGGGCGGGCCTGCGAAGACGAGCGGACGCTCGCGCCGGCTGAGAAACTGTCCGTCGAGCAGCAGGAACGGAATGCCACCGAAATGATCGCCGTGCAGGTGACTGAGGATGATCGCGTCGATGCTGTTCGCCTCGATGCCGCGCACGCGCAGCGCGACATGAGTCGATGCCCCGCAATCGACCAGGAATGTCCCGGCAGAAGTCGCAAGATGGAAGCATGTGTTGAAGCGTCCGCCGGAGCCGAACGCATCGCCTGATCCGACAACCGTGAAGCGCATGTCAGGCCGACGCGCTCGAACGCTCGCTGACCTGCGTGTGCCAGCGGCGCAGATTGACGAACTCTTCCGGCATGATGAGTTTCGCAGGCCGCATGAAATCGACCGCCACCAGCGCGGTGATGTCGGCCACCGAATAATGATCGCCGGCGATGAACATGCGATCGGTCAGTTCGCGTTCGAGCAGGCCGAGAAATTCGAAGACACGCGGCCGGTTCGCCTCGCCCCACTGGGGGACCTGCATCTCCAAGTCTTTCATCGAGGGATGCAGGTGGCGAAACACCGCCGAAACCGCCTGATAGAGATTAAGTTCGACCCGCCTGTTCCACATTTCGACCAGCGACTGCTCCAGCGCGCCGCGGCCGAAAAGCGCCGGTTCCGGGCGCAGGCCCTCGAAGTAGCGGCAGATGGCGATCGACTCGGTGATCACCGTGCCGTCTTCGAGCAGCAATACCGGAACGCGCTGTAACGGATTGATCGCGGTGAATTCTGCTGTCTTGTGCTGGAGCGCCGCCAGGTCGATCTTTTCGACCGGGACGGACATTCCTTTTTCGGCGAGGAAGATGCGCACGCGGCGCGGATTCGGTGCGCGCCCGCCGTCGTAAAGTTTCATCCAAGACTCCCTGAACGACGCGGGAGACTAGCCGCCAACGTCTCGTTAACCAAGTCTTTCAGCCCGCCCTTAAGGTTTATGATGCACAAACAACCTGTATTTCCGGGATTTTGGACGCTCTCGCATGACTGCGATGACGAGCGAGGAGCTCGGCATTACCGATCCGGCTGAAAAGGCCGCCGCGGCGCGACGCCGCGACGCGACCAAGCGCGTGCGCTGGGCGCGCGACCGGCTGACCTCGACCAGCGGCACCCCGGCGTTCGACTATGAGCTGTTGCGCCAGTTCGCGCAGAACCGCCAGTCGGCATCGGTCGCGATCCTGCTGCTGGTCGCGACCGTCGGGTTCATCTCGAGCCTCTGGAGCGGGCCGGTGATTGCCGGCGCATGGACGCTCGTCGTCGCGGGCATCCACAGCATCATCACGCATCAGTGCCGCAAGTTTCTCAATGAAGCCTCCGGCCGCGTGAACATCGGGCACTGGCGTGCCCGCTTCGTCGTGCTCGACCTGTTCTTCGGCCTCGCGTGGATGTCGAACGTGATTGCGGTGGTGCGCGTCGACGAAGGCGCCAGCACCTTCATGCTGTTCGTGATGCTGCTGGTGGTCGCCGTGTCGAGCATGCTGGCGTCCAGCCTGCCGATCGCGATGGTCGCGGCGACCGCGCCGGTCACGCTCGCGGTCGCGCTCGATTTCATGTTCCGCGGCGGAATGCACAACTTCGTGCTCGCCGCGATGACGGTCACGGCGCAGGCCTACTTCACGATGCTGGCGCACCGGCTCTATTCGACCACGCTCGCAACGCTCGAGGCGCGCGCCGAAAAGGACGCGCTGATCGGCGAACTCGAACAGGCAAAGGCCATCTCCGACGAGGCGCGGCGACGCGCCGAGTCCGCCAACATCGCGAAGTCGCGCTTCCTTGCGCAGATGAGCCACGAGTTGCGCACGCCGCTCAACGCGATCCTCGGGTTCTCCGAAGTGATGAAGAGCGAGGTGTTCGGGCCGCACGGCGTGCCGACCTACAAGGAATACGCTGGCGACATCCACAATTCGGGCGTGCACCTGCTCAACCTCATCAACGAGATCCTCGACCTGTCGCGCATCGAGGCGGGCCGCTACGAACTGCACGAGGAGCCGGTCGACCTCGCGCAGGTGGTCGAGCGATTGCCACCATCTGCTGAAGATGCGCGCGCACAGCCGCGGCATCGCGATCCACGAGGCGTTCGAGCCGGAGCTGCCGCGGCTCTGGGCTGACGAGCGCGCCTGCCGCCAGATCTGCCTCAACCTGCTGTCCAACGCGATCAAGTTCACGCCGCAGGGCGGCGAAGTGTGGCTCAAGGTCGGCTGGACCGCGGCCGGCGGGCAATACATGAGCGTGCGCGACAACGGGCCGGGCATTCCGGACGACGAGATCCCGATCGTGCTCGCCTCGTTCGGTCAGGGCACCAATGCGATCAAGTCGGCCGAACAGGGCACCGGCCTCGGTCTGCCGATCGCCAAGAACCTGATCGACCTGCATGGCGGGACGTTCACGCTGAAATCCAAGCTGCGCCTCGGCACGGAAGTCGTCGTCACGTTCCAGGCCGAGCGGGTCATGTCGGCGCTCGGCCCGCTGGCGGAGCCCTCCCCGCCGATCCAGCCGCATCCCGAGCAGACGATGGCGCCGCGCGGCCGCGCGCAGGCGCAACGCAGCAGCTAGCGTCCGCGGATTGCGTTCCGCGCCACGGTCCTTATGTTCCCGGTCGAATCGAAACCCATCGCATGGCGGTCACCTCCCCCTGCAACAAAGTCTGCACGATCGACCCGCGCTCGGGGCTGTGCCACGGCTGCGGGCGCACGCTCGATGAGATCGCGCGGTGGATGTCGCTCGGCGAGGGCGAACGGCAACGCATCATGGCGGAACTGCCGCACCGGCTTGCCGGACAGCCGGCGCCCGCCGCTAAGCAGGCCTGAGGAACGCTGATCGTGCGCAGCCGCCTCCTCTGGATCCTCCTTGTCCTTCTCGCGGTCGGCATGCTGGCGCTCGTGCTGCGGCACGATCAGGGAACGGTCGCGGGCTTCGAGACCGGCGATTTCGCCTCGCTCATCTACAAGATCGCGCTGCTGATCTTCATCGGCGGCGCGGTGCTGGCGCTGTTTCGCGAGCGCGTCGCGGAGGCGTTCCAGGCCGCGGTGTTCTGGGTGGTGATCGGTCTCCTGCTGGCGGTCGGCTACACCTACCGGCACGACCTGCGCGACATCGGCGAGCGCGTCATGGCGGAACTGGTGCCCGGCCGTGCGGCCTCGCGCGGCGGCATTGTCGAGATTTCGCGCGGGCAACGCGGCGAGTTTCAGGTCACGGCGGAAATCAACGGCTCGCGCGTCGCAACCATCTACGATACCGGCGCGAGCGCGGTGGTGCTGACGCAGGATGCCGCGAAGGCCGCGGGCCTGCCGCTCGATTTTCTCAATTATTCGGTCGCGGTCGAGACCGCGAACGGCCGCACGCGCGCCGCCCCCGTAACGCTCGACCGCATCAAGGTCGGCGGCATCGAGGAACGCGCGGTGCCGGCGCTGATCGCGCAGCCGGGCCAGTTGCGCACGAGCCTGCTCGGGATGAGCTTCCTCAACCGGCTGCGCTCAGCTCGGAAGTGCGCGGCGACCGGCTGGTGCTGCGCGCGAACTGAGCTCTCAGAACAGGCTCACGAGAAAGCGCAGCGAGACCGCGAGCAGGAACGCCCCGAACGCGATTTCGAGCTGGCGGCGCGGCAGCGCATGCGCAAGACGCACGCCATAGACTGTCGTGAAGCTCGACACCGGCGCCATCAGCACCACACCGAGCAGCGAGATGAAGCCGAGCGAAAACGGCGGCGTGAGCGCCTGATGCGGCAGGCCGGCGAGGATGTAGCCGATGGTGCCCGCGATGGTGAGCGGCACGCCGAGGCCCGCCGCGGTGCCGACCGAGGCATGGATCGGCTTGCCGTAGAGGGTGAGCACCATCGTGGACATCGAGCCGCCGCTGACGCCCATCAGCGACGACGCAAGGCCGATCCCGAGGCCGTAGACGATCATCGCAAACGCGCCCGGGCAGCGTATCGCCGAGCCGCCATGCGTCGCCGCCGAACAGCCGGATCGAGATGATCCCCGCGAGCACGATGAAGGCGATCTTGAACACCGCCTGCGGCGCGACGGTCGCGATCAGCGCGCCAAGCGCGACGCCCGCCACCATCGGCACCATCCAGATGCGCAGCACGTCGGGCAGCACCGCACCGCGCGCGCGATGCGCCATGTAGGAGCGGATCGTGGTTGGAAGGATGATGGCGAGCGAGGTGCCGACGCAAAGCTGCATGCGCACGTCGTCGTGCACGCCGACGACGCGAAACACCTCGTAAAGCACCGGAACGATGATCGCGCCGCCGCCGATGCCGAACAGGCCGGCGAGGAATCCCGCGAGCGCGCCGCCAGCGACAATCGCCGCCGCGAGCCAGGCGAGTTCGCCGAGCGGAATGCCTGCGATCATCAATGCTCCGGAAGGAACGCGAGCCTAGGCGGCGATGTGCGCCAATTCGGCGCGCGCGTCCATCACAAGGCCAAGCGCCTCGCGCAGGACCGCAATGTCAGCGCCGGGCTTGACGGCGTTCATCGCGATGTGGCGGCGAAACGCACGCGCGCCGGGCACGCCGTGAAACAGGCCGAGGATATGGCGCGTCATCGCGTGCAGCCGCGTGCCATGCGCGAGCTCGCGCTCGACATAAGGGAAGAATGCTTCGAGCGCCTGCCTGGCGGACGCGAACGGCGCGGGCGCGCCGTAGATCGCCGCATCGACGGCAAGCAGCCGCCACGGCTCCTGATAGGCGGCGCGGCCCATCATCACGCCATCGACGTGATCGAGGTGCGCAACGGCCTGCTCGACGCTCGCGATCCCGCCATTGATCGAGACGTGCAGCGTGGGATTGGCCCGCTTGAGCCGGTAGACGCGGTCGTAATCGAGCGGCGGGATATCGCGATTCTCGCGCGGCGAAAGCCCGTCGAGCCATGCCTTGCGCGCATGCACGATCAGCGCGTCCGCGCCGGCCGCGACGACCAGCCGCGTCAGCGTATCGAGCGACTCTTCCGGGTCCTGCGCGTCGATGCCGATGCGGCACTTCACCGTGACCGGCACGGCGACCGCTGCCTTCATGGCGGCGACGCAATCCCCGACGAGTTGCGGCTCCGCCATCAGGCAGGCACCGAAGCGCCCTTCCCGCACGCGATCCGACGGACAGCCGACATTGAGATTGATCTCGTCGTAGCCCATGTCGGCGCAGATGCGCGCACATTCGGCGAGCGCGCGCGGATCGGAGCCGCCGAGTTGCACCGCGACCGGATGCTCCGCCGGATCGAAACCGAGCAGTCGCGCGCGATCGCCGCGCAGCACCGCGCCGGTCGTGATCATCTCGGTGTAGAGCAGCGCGCGGCGCGTGAGCAGCCGATGGAAGAACCGGCAATGCCGGTCGGTCCATTCCATCATCGGCGCGATGCTGAAGCGGTGATTTCGCTGCATATGCGGGAGGCTTGTAGCGTCAGACGGTTAGCGCAGATCAATTCAATTGATGGTTCCGCGCCCCGTGCATTCGCCGCGGGAACACACTATATCGCGGGTCGCGATTCCCCTCCCCGGTCCAGTCCGCATGCAGCCTGTCATTTCCGTCTCGAACCTCATCAAGACCTACGCGTCGGGGCGGCTCGCGCTCAACACCATCAATCTCGACATCCGGCGCGGCGAGATCTTTGCGCTGCTCGGGCCGAACGGCGCGGGCAAGACCACGCTGATCAACATCATCTGCGGGATCGTCAATGCGACGTCGGGTACGGTGCTGGTCGACGGGCACCACTTCACCAAGGATTACCGCGCGGCGCGCTCGCTGATCGGGCTGGTGCCGCAGGAATTGCACACCGACGCGTTCGAGTCGGTGTGGGCGACGGTGAATTTCAGCCGGCTGCTGTTCGGCAAGAAGCCCGACCCGGCCTTCATCGAGAAAGTGCTGAAAGACCTATCACTGTGGGACCGCAAGGACAGCAAGATCATCACGCTGTCGGGCGGTATGAAGCGCCGCGTGATGATCGCCAAGGCGCTCTCGCATGAGCCGCAGATCCTCTTTCTCGACGAGCCGACCGCTGGCGTCGACGTCGAGTTGCGGCAGGACATGTGGCAGATCGTGCGCCGCCTGCGCGCCTCCGGCGTCACGATCATCCTCACCACGCACTACATCGAGGAAGCCGAGGAGATGGCGGACCGGATCGGCGTCATCAACAAGGGCGAGATCATTCTGGTCGAGGAGAAGGCCGAGCTGATGCGCAAGCTCGGCAAGAAGCAGCTCACGCTGCACCTGCAGCGCCGGCTCGACGTCATTCCGGATGAACTCTCCGCGCATCGGCTTTCGCTCGGCGCAGCCGGCATGGAGCTCATCTACAGCTACGATACGCAGAGCGAACGCACCGGCATCACTGCGCTGCTGCAGGATCTCAACCGCACCGGCATTCGCTTCAAGGACCTCCACACGACGCAAAGCTCGCTGGAGGACATTTTCGTTGATCTGGTGAGAAAAGACCGATGAACTTCCGGGCGGTACGCGCAATCTACGTGTTCGAAATGGCGCGGACCGGCCGCACGATCTGGCAGAGCATCGTGTCGCCGGTGATCTCGACCTCGCTCTATTTCGTGGTGTTCGGCGCCGCGATCGGCTCGCGCATCACCGAGATCGACGGCGTGACCTACGGCGCGTTCATCGTGCCCGGGCTGATCATGCTGATGCTGCTGACGCAGAGCACCGCGAACGCCTCGTTCGGCATCTATTTCCCGAAATTCGTCGGCACGATCTACGAGCACCTCTCGGCGCCCGTCTCCTACATCGAGATGGTGTTGGGATTCGTCGGCGCGGCGGCGACGAAATCGATCATCCTCGGCCTGATCGTGCTCGCGACCGCGGGCTTCTTCGTGCCGCTGCACATCGCGCACCCGTTTTGGATGATCGCGTTCCTCATCCTGACGGCGGTGAGCTTCAGCCTGTTCGGCTTCATCCTCGGCATCTGGGCCGACGGCTTCGAGAAGCTGCAGGTGGTGCCGTTGCTCATCATCACACCGCTGACGTTCCTCGGCGGTACGTTCTATTCCATCAGCGTTTTGCCGCCGGGCTGGCAGACAGTCGCGCTGTTCAACCCGATCGTCTATCTGGTGAGCGGATTCCGCTGGAGCTTCTTCGAATCGTCCGACGTGCACGTCGGCATAAGCCTTGCGGTGACGCTCGTATTCCTCGCGCTCTGCGTCGGGACCATCGCGTGGATCTTCAAGACCGGCTATCGGATCAAGAATTGAGCAGCACTCCTATCCGGTGATTTTGATCCCGGTGCGCTCGCCCACCGCCTTGAAGCGATTGAGCTCGGTCTGAACGATGCCGCGCGCGGTGTCAGGCGTGTTCTCGCCTTTCCACGCTTCCATGCCAGCGCCGATGAATTTCTCCTGCGTCGGACCATGCGCAAGCGCGGTGGCGGCGGACTTGCTGAGGCGCTCGGTGATGTCGCGCGGCAATCCCGTCGGCGCGTGCAGCAGGTAGAAAATCGCAAGCTCCATCTCCTTCATGCCGAGTTCGGTGAAGGTCGGCACATCCGGGAACGCCGGAAACCGTTTCGCGCTCGTCACCGCCAGCGCGCGCAGCAGGTCGCCCTGGATTTGCCCGGCCGCTGAGCCGAGCGAAGCCACACCCCACGCCGTCTCGTTCTTGGCAACGCTCAGCACCGCGGGAGCGCCGCCGCGATACGGTATGTGCTGCGACTGCGCGCCTTTGCCGAGGACATATTTCAACATTTCGGCCGCGATGTGCGGAATCGAACCCGGCCCGGAACTCGAATAGTCGAGCTTTTGCGAGCGCTCGGAACGCAGCACGTCGAATGCTTCCTTCGCGTCCTTGGCGGGGAATTCCTTGCTGACGATCAGCACCAGCGGGGCGGTGCAGATAGCCGAAATCCACGCGAAGTCCTCCAACGGCTTGTACTTCGTTCCGCTCTCGTGCATCGCGGGCCAGATCGCGAACGAGGACGACTCCGAAATCATCAGGGAATAGCCGTCGGCAGGCTGGCGGGCCATCCAGGTGCTCGCAATCGTGCCGCTCGCGCCCGGCTTGTTCTCGATGATCATGCGCGCGTTCGGATTCACGGCCGGCGTCATCTGATTCATCAACAGTCGCGCCGCGATATCGGTCGAGCCGCCGGGGCCGTAACCGTTGGTAATGGTGATCGGACGATCCGGATAGCCTTGCGCCAGTGCCGGTCCGGCAAACATTGCGGCGCCTGCGCCGATCAAAACGTCCCTGCGCCGCATCGGGCTTCCCTTTCATTGTCGTGCCCAACGCGGGCTTGATCTTTGGTACCGCAAACCGGACAGCGGTCAAGCGTGCGAGACTGGCGAATGCGATCCAAAAGCGGCAAGCTTGCTGCTTGAGAAGAATCCATCAGGAGGAAACATGGCCCGCCGCATCATCGACATTTCGGTGGCACTGAAGGCGGGCATCGCGTCCGATCCGCCCTACATGTTGCCGAAGATCGACTACGTCGACCACAAGGCCGGCGCGGAGAATTTCCATCAGGTGTTCGGGGTGCCGATCGACCAACTTCCCGATGGCGCGGGCCCGGCGGTGGAGAACGTTGCGATCTCGACGCACAACGGCACGCACCTGGATGCGCCGTACCATTTCCATCCCACGATGGACAACGGCAAGCCGTCGCTCACCATCGATCAGGTGCCGCTCGAGTGGTGCTTCAACGACGCGGTGAAACTCGACTTCCGCAGCAAGGCCGACGGCTACGTCTGCACCGCGGACGATGTGAAGCGCGAGCTTGACCGGCTGAAGTACCAAGTGAAGCCGCTCGACATCGTGCTGGTGAATACGTCAGCGGGCAAAGCCTACGGGCAGCCGAATTTCCTCGACACCGGCTGCGGCATGGGGCGCGAGGCGACGCTGTTTCTCCTCCAGCAAGGCATTCGCGTCACCGGCACCAATGCGTGGAGCTGGGATGCGCCGTTCAGCTACACGGCGAAGCGCTACAAGGAGACCGGCGACGCGAGCATCATCTGGGAAGGCCACAAGGCGGGGCGCGAGATCGGCTATTGCCACATGGAGAAGCTGTCGAACCTCGACGCGCTGCCGGATCACGGCTTCAAGGTCGCGTGCTTTCCTGTGAAGATCGAGAAGGCGTCGGCCGGCTGGACGCGCGCGGTGGCGATTATCGAGGACTAAAATTCCCAGCCAATCAGGCGGTCGAGCGAAATCGCGCCCCCGCCATTGACCAGAAAATACAGCGCACACGCCGCCCACAACAGCGGATACTCGATCCCGAGCGTGTTCCAGAACCAGCCGTCGCGCCGGTGCGCGACGACCGACAACGCCAGCAGAATGAAAATCGGCAGCGCGGCCGGCCGGGTGAACAGCCCGAGGACTAGCAAGGGAGCGGCAATCAATTCGGTCGCGAGCACGACCGCCGCCCAAAGCACGCCCGGCCGATAGCCCTCGCGTTCGAGCGCGGCTGACAGGCCGGCGAACGATCCGGTCACCGGCAGGCCCGTGTTGGGGAAGAAACCAAAGCCGATGCGCAGGCCGTGAGGAATGAGAATGAAACCGGTAATCACTCGCAACAGCGCCTCGGTCCAGGGCGCGAGCGCCGCGTAAACGGCGGCCAGCGCGGGAAACACGAGGGTGGATTCCGTCATTTGGCGTCAGGCGCGCCGAGCGGCTATATCAAGGCACGGGCAGGCAGAGACAATCCGATGACATTGGCGTTCGGCGTTTTCGATCACCTGGATTCCTCCGGCGCGCCGCTGCGTGACTTCTACGAGGACCGCCTCAAGCTGGTCGAACTCTACGACAGGCTCGGCTTCTACTGCTACCACGTGGCGGAGCATCATTCGACGCCGCTCGGCATGGCCCCCTCGCCCAGCGTGTTCCTCTCCGCCGTCGCGCAGCGGACGAAGCGGCTTAATTTCGGACCGCTGGTCTACACGCTGCCGCTCTATCACCCGATCCGCCTGATCGAAGAAATCTGCATGCTCGACCAAATGAGCGGCGGGCGTTTCCAGTTCGGTACCGGCAAGGGCATCTCGCCGATCGAGGTGCGCTACTACGGCCTCGATCCCGAGAAGCTCGGCAAGATGTTCATCGAGGGGTTCGAGGTGCTGATGCGCGGTTTGCAGAACCGCACGCTCGATTATCAGGGCGAATTCTATTCGTTCAAGCAACGTGCCGCTCGTGCTCGAGCCGTTGCAGAAGCCGCATCCGCCGCTGTGGTACGGCGTCGGCACGCCACAGAACACCGAGCGGCCCGCGCGCACCGGCATGAACATCGTGACCAACACGCCGGCCAGCACCGCGCGCACGCTGATCGATCACTACTGGTCGCTCTGCCCCGCGGACGCGAAGCAGCCGAAGGTTGGTTTTGCGCGCCATATCGTCATCGCGGACACCGACGAAGCGGCGTTTGCCATCGCGCGCCGCGCCTACCGCGGCTGGTATGCGAGCTTCATGAAGCTCTGGCTCGATCACGGCTCCAGGCCGGTCGGCGTCGTCTATCCGGCGGAGTTCGACGGCGAAGGCCACAATGGCCGCATGATCGCGGGTTCACCGCGCGCCGTGCTGAACGAATTGCAGGCGCAGTTTGATGAATCGGGCGCGAACTATGCGGCGTGCCGCTTCGCCTTCGGCGATCTCACGTTCGACGAAGCGCGCCGCTCGGTCGAACTGTTCGCCGAACACATCATGCCCAAATTGAAAGCACGCGAACGCGTCGCCGCCGAATAGCCGAAAGGATTTTCGCCTTGCCGATCCCCGTCCAGTTTCACGGCCGCCTGTCGATCCCGGCGGTCGCCGCCCCGTTGTTCCTCGTGTCCAACCCGGACCTCGTGGTGGAATCCTGCCGCGCCGGCGTCATCGGGACATTTCCGGCGCTCAACCGGCGGAGCAGCGAGGACTACGAGGCGTGGCTCGTGGAAATCCGCGAGCGTCTTGACCGCATCGAGCGTGACACCGGACGTCCCACCGCGCCGTTCGGCGTCAATTTGATCGTGCACAAAAGCAATCCGCGGCTACAGGCGGATCTCGAAATCTCGATCAAGCACAAGGTGCCGCTGATCATCACCTCGCTCGGCGCGGTGAAGGAACTGGTCGGCGCGGTGCAGGGCTACGGCGGGCTCGTGTTCCACGACGTCATCAACATGCGTCACGCGCACAAGGCGGCCGAGGCCGGCGTCGACGGCCTGATCGCGGTATGCGCGGGTGCGGGCGGCCATGCCGGCCTGCTCAGCCCGTTCGCGCTCATTCCGGAAATCCGCCAGTTCTATTCCAAGACGATCCTGCTCTCCGGCGTGATGTCGACCGGCCGCCACATCGCGGCCGCGCGCATGCTCGGCGCGGATCTCGCCTATCTCGGCACGCGCTTCATCGCGACGCGCGAGAGCATGGCGCAACCGGAATTCAAGGACATGATCGTCGGCACGAATGCGAACGACATCATCTACACGGCGGCGATCAGCGGCGTGCACGGCAATTTCCTGCGTCCGAGCGTCGATGCGGCGGGCGCGACCGATATCGACCTTGCGGCGACGACCAAGCAGCTCGATCTCAATCACGAAAAAAGAGCATGGAAGAACGTGTGGTCGGCCGGCCAGGGCGTCGGCAGCATCGACGACGTGCCGACGACCGCCGAACTGTGCGCGCGGCTGGTGCATGAATATCGCGAGGCGATGAGCGAAGCAGCGGCCGAGATGGCCCAATCGCGGGCGGCGTAACGCCGCGCAGAGTTCCAGAATGCAGGAGCACAAGGAACGCGTCGCGCTGACGTCGATGGTCGCCTCGGGCGGCCTCACGATCGCCAAGGCCGTTGTCGGCGTGTTCTCGGGCTCGCTGGCGCTGCTGTCCGAGGCCGCGCACTCCGCGATCGATTTCGTCGCGACGGTGATGACCTGGTACGCGGTGCGCATCTCGGGCAAGCCGGCCGATGAGGAGCACCACTACGGCCACGGCAAGGTCGAGAGCGTTTCAGCGCTGATCGAGACCGGGCTCCTGTTCGTCCTGTCCGGCGTGGTGATCTGGGAGGCCGTGAAACGACTCGCCGGCGACCACAGTCATGCGGTGGAGGCGACCTTCTGGGCCTTCGCGGTGATCGTCGTATCGATCGTCGTGGATTTCCTGCGCGCGCGCCTCCTCTATCGTGTGGCCGCCGAGACCGCGAGCGAAGCGCTCGAGGCCGATGCGCTGCATTTCGGTTCCGACATGTGGTCGTCGATCGCCGTGCTGATCGGGCTTGGCGCTGTTGCGCTCGGCTATCCGTGGGCCGACTCCGCGGCCGCCATCATCGTCGCGGTATTCATCGTGATCGCCGGCTGGCGGCTCGGGCGGCGCACCGTCGAAACCCTGACCGACACCGCGCCCGAGGGCGCCGCCGCACGCATCTCCGAGATCGCCCGGCAGGTGAGCGGCGTGGTGGCGATCGAACGCGTGCGGGCGCGGCCCGTTGGTCCTGCCCTGTTCGTCGATCTGGTGGTCGCGGTGAGCCGCACCCTGCCGCTCGATCGCGTCGCCGCGATCAAGGCCGCGCTCACCGAGGCAATCCGCGCCGAGTTGCCGCGCGCCGAAATCGATATCGTCAGCGAGCCGCGCGCGCTCAGCGACGAAACCGTGCTCGAACGCGTCATGGTGATCGCGCGCAATCGCGCACTCGCCGTGCACCACGTCACGGTGCATGCGATCGGCGGGCGACTGTCCGTCTCGCTCGATCTCGAAGTCGACGGCAGCCTGTCGCTCACCGCCGCCCATGAAATCGCGGACGGGCTCGAGGGGGCCGTGCGTGCTGAGCTTGGCCCCGCCGTCGAGGTCGAAACCCACATCGAGCCGTTGCAGACGCGCGGCCTTTCCGGGCGCGACGCGCCGCACGCGCGCGTCTCAGCCGTGCGCGATGCCTTGACGGCGATCACGGCGCACATACCGTTCGTGGACCAGATCCACGACGTCCGCGTGCGCGAGACGGCCGAGGGCGAGATCGTCAACTTCCACTGCCGCGTCGACCCGATGCTGACCGTCCGGGAAGTCCACGAGAAGGTCGACGACGTCGAGCGGGCGCTCCGGCAGACGTTCCCGACGATCAAGCGCGTGATCGGTCATGCCGAACCGCGCGGGAGCCGGCCCGAAAGACCGTGAAACACGATTTTCGTGCGGCGAGGCTCTGTTCGCGCTCTTGGCCCGATGACGGCACGCCACGGACCTGCTTTGCTCCGGCTTCCGTAAGGGAAGCGGAGCGCATGAAACCGGCACTCGCCCAGGCACTGCACGAAAGCCGCGGCTATCTTCAGGATAGCGGCTGGCACCAAACCGCCCAGCTGGTGACCTTGGCGGCGCACGAAATCGAGCGGCTGACCGAGCGGGTGCGGGAGCTTGAAGCCTCCGAGCCCGCCTACGGGCAGGCCGCAAACGACCCCGCGCCGGCAACTATCCCGCTCGCGTCGGTATCCCGCAGAACGCGCTAGCCCTTCTTGCGGCCTAGTTGCTGATACCGGCTTCCTTGAACACTTCGGCGAGGTGCGCGGTTTCCTTGCGGATGATCGCGTCGAACTCCTCGGGCGTGTCGATCACGGGCACAACGAACTGCGCCTTGAGCTTGGCCGCGACGTCGGCACTCTTGAGCGACTCGGTGACATCCTTGTTGATCTTCTGAATGATCGGCTTCGGCACCGCCGCCTGCGTCATCAGCCCGAACCAGGAATCATAGACAAACGGCAAACCCGCTTCGGTGAAGGTCGGCACGTTCGGCAATTCCGCGATCCGCTTCGGCGTCGCGGCAGCGATTGCGATGACCTTGCCGGCCTCGTTCATCTCCATCGCGAGATTGACGGGCGCGAAATACATATGCGCGTCGCCACGCACCACAGCCGTCACCGCGTCCGGCGCGCTCTTGAACGGCACATGCACGAGGTCAAGGCCAGCGGCCTTGCGGAACAGCGCCCCCGCGATGAACGTCGTGCTGGCAAGCCCCGGCGAGGAAAAGTTGAGCGTGCCCGGCTTCGATTTCGCGAGGGCGATGAGATCCTTGAGATTGCGCGCCGGCGTGTTCGGGTTGGTAATCAGAAAGAGCGGCGCGGAGCTGACGCGCGTGATCCCGGCAAAATCCTTGATCGGGTCGAACGAGAGATTCTTGTTCACCAGCCCCGAAACCGTATGCCCGTTGGAGGTGAGCATCAGCGTGTAGCCGTCGGGCGGCGCCTTCGCGACCGCGACCGTGCCCGGCAAGCCTGCGCGGTTCTCGACGATCACCTGCTGGCCCCAGCGGCGGGTGAGATCGTCAGCCAGGATGCGCGCCATGATGTCGGTGACGCTGCCCGCACCGAACGGCACGATGATGGTCACACGCTGGTTCGGATAGTCGCCCTGAGCCAAGGCCGAGGCGCCGGCCGCTAGGAGTGCCGCGAGGCCGAGCAGCGCGCTGCGCAGGCTTTTCATGAATCCCTCCCGTTTTCTTTCTTGGATCGTCGGTTGTCGCCCTGATGTATCCTAATTCACCCATTTTGGGACCGCGACGGTTTTTCGCGGCTCCGGGAGGCCGGCCTCGCGTTCCATCCCGTGCCTTTCTATTGCCCCCTGCCCGTCCTAGACCCCGCCTACCGAATCCGAGACCAAACCATGCGCACCGAACAGGCCCGCCCCGTTCGCCTCGAAAACTACCGTCCGCCGGACTGGCTGGTCGAAACCGTGGAGCTCGATGTTTCGCTGCATCCGACCGCGACCCGGGTGCGCTCCACACTGAAGATGTCGCCGAACCCGCAGGCCAAGGCGCCTGCGCCGATCGTGCTCGATGGCGACGGGCTGACGTTCGTATCGCTCAAGCTCGACGGCTCGGTCATCCACCCGGACAACTACGTCGCGACGCCGGACAGCCTCACGATCGCGCAGCCGCCGGCGGGCACCTGCTTTCTGCAGATCGAAACGACCATCGACCCTTCCGCCAACACGCAGCTGATGGGTCTCTATCGTTCGAATGCGACCTATTGCACGCAGTGCGAGGCCGAGGGGTTCCGCCGCATCACGTATTTCCCGGACCGGCCCGACGTGATGGCGGTCTACACGACGCGAATCGAGGCGGCGAAATCCGAAGCCGCGGTTCTGTTGAGCAACGGCAATCTTGTCGAGTCAGGCGACGTGCCCGAACTCAACACGCCACTACGCGGTGTGGCACGATCCATTCCCGAAGCCGAGCTACCTGTTCGCACTGGTCGGCGGCAATCTCGGTTGCGTCGCGGACACCTTCGTCACGGTGTCGGGCCGCAACGTGGCGCTGCGCATTTACGTCGAGCCCGGCAAGGAGGACCGCTGCGCCTGGGCGATGGACTCGCTCAAGCGCTCGATGCGCTGGGACGAGGAAGCGTTCGGCCGCGAATACGATCTCGACATCTTCATGATCGTCGCGGTGTCGGACTTCAACATGGGCGCAATGGAGAACAAGGGACTCAATGTCTTCAACGACAAGCTTGTGCTGGCGAGCCCGCAGAGCGCGACCGATGCCGACTACGCGAGCGTCGAGGGCGTCATCGCGCACGAGTATTTCCATAACTGGACCGGCAACCGCATCACCTGCCGCGACTGGTTTCAGCTTTGCCTGAAGGAAGGCCTGACGGTCTTCCGGGATCAGGAGTTCACCTCCGATCAGCACTCGCGTCCGGTCAAGCGGATCGAGGACGTGCGTGCGTTGCGCGCGCGGCAGTTCGCCGAGGATGCAAGTCCGCTGGCGCATCCGGTGCGGCCTTCCGCCTACAACGAGATCAACAATTTCTATACGGCGACGGTCTACGACAAGGGCGCCGAAGTCGTGCGCATGCTCAAGGTGCTGCTCGGGCCGTCCGGTTTCCGCCGCGGGATGGACTTGTATTTCGAGCGCCATGACGGACAGGCGGCGACCGTCGATGAGTTCGTGCGCTGCTTCGCGGATGCGACCCGGACCGACCTTGCCCAGTTCATGCGCTGGTACGCGCAGGCGGGCACGCCGGAAGTCACCGCGAACGGCACTTACGACGCACAAGCGCAATCCTATCGGCTGGAGGTGACACAAACGGTGCCGCCGACGCCCGGCCAGCCGGCGAAAGAACCGATGGTGATTCCACTGGCGATGGGATTTGTTGGTCCGGACGGGCGCGAGATGGCCATGTCACCGACCGATGGCCGTCCCGTGGTGCGCGGCGTGGTTACGCTGACGCAGGCGAACGAGGCACTCGAGTTCACCGGCGTGACGCAGCGGCCGGTCCTCTCGCTCAACCGCGGCTTCTCGGCGCCGATCAAGATCAAATCAAACGTCTCGGCCGACGACCTGAAATTCCTCGCCGCGCACGACTCCGATCCGTTCAATCGCTGGCAGGCGATCCAGTCTCTGGCGGTGTCCTCCATTACCGAGAACGTGGTCGCCATCCGCGCCGGCAAACCGCCACACGACGATGAGGGGCTGGTCGCGTCGCTCGGCGCCG
Organism: uncultured Alphaproteobacteria bacterium; assembly: GCA_963828625.1. Lineage (GTDB taxonomy): Bacteria > Pseudomonadota > Alphaproteobacteria > Rhizobiales > Xanthobacteraceae > PALSA-894. The sequence continues at coordinate 800,030 of CAWHEX010000003.1, forward strand.
TGATGGCCGATCCGGCCCTTGAGCCAGCCTTCGTCGCGCTCGTGCTCGCGATGCCGACCGAGACCGACCTCGCGCGCGAGATCGCGCATGAGGTCGATCCCGATGCGATCTTTGCGGCGCGCGCTCACCTGCGCAAAGCCATCGGCACCCGCCTCGGCTCGGCGTTGCGCGAGACCTATCGGCGCATGCACGACGACGGGCCATTCAGCCCGGACGCCGCGAGCGCCGGCCGGCGCGCCCTGAAGAACGTCTGTCTCGATCTGCTCGCCGCCGCTGGCACCTCGGCGATCGCGGTTGCGGCGCGGCAGTACCATCAGGCCACCAACATGACGGACCGGATGGCGGCGCTCGCGACGCTGTCGCTGCATGCCGTACCGGAGCGGCGAGCTGCGCTGGACGATTTCTACCGCCGGTACTCGGCCGACCCGCTGATCGTGGACAAATGGCTCTCGTTGCAGGCTGCTGTCCCGGAGGCGGGCACGCTGGAGCGCGTCCGCGCGCTCACCAAACACGACGCATTTTCGCTGACCAATCCCAACCGGGTGCGCGCGCTTCTGGGCGCCTTTGCGCTCGCGAACCAGACCCAGTTCAACCGCCCGGACGGCGCCGGTTACGATTTCCTCGCCGACACAGTGCTCGCGCTCGACCCGATCAATCCGCAGGTCGCGGCGCGGCTGACCACCGCCTACCGCTCCTGGCGCAACCTCGAACCGACGCGCCGCGCCAAGGCCGAAACGTCGCTTCGGCGGCTTGCCGCTACGATGAACCTGTCGCGCGACCTGCGCGAGATCGTCGACAAGTCGCTTCAGGGCGCGTGATCGGACTCGACATGCTTGCAAGTTAGCCCCGCGGAATCGGCGGTTGCAGCGCGACGTTAAAAAGTTAACGTAGGCGGGACCGCGTATAAAATTTTTTTACTTTTGGATTCTCCGGACTCTCGACAACGATTCCGATTTCGATTCGAATGGAAGTGATTCGGAGAGATGCGGCACATCCTTCCGTTTCGTCGGTTAGGGGACATCCGAGCGGAGGCCTGAATGGCGCGCGCCGAAAGCGCGAGCGCGTCTGCGCATTCCGATTCCATGAAGGGCTTGGCACAAGCGGTCGCAAGACCAGCTTACCGGCGGCTGCTGACCGCCGAGCCCTTTTTGCGGCGCGCAGTACCCGTTCTTATCATCGCATTCCTCGCGACGCTCGGCGTCGCGGCGGTCGTGGATATTCGCGAGCGGCTGCGCCAGGCGGTCGCGAAATCCGCAGACGAGCTCGATCTTGTCGCAACCGTCATCGCGGAGCGCATGGAGCGCCTTGCGCTCAATGAGACCGGCGACCCTGTGGTGCGGGCCTTCCGCGCGTTCGACCGGATCGACTGGACCCGTGCCACGATGGGCGGCCGGCTCGTGGTGCTCACCGACGCCAGCAACACCATCATCGCGACCCAGCCGGCGCTCAATGGCTACGTCGGCCGCAAGCTCAATGAGGCGATCGCCCGCGACCCCCGCTTCGCTGCGGTCAGCATCCTCTCCAGCGTCACCGACCTGACGCTCGCAGACGGATCGAACGTCCTGCTGGCACAACGCTTCCTTAATGCGCCGCTTGGCCAGATCGCCGTCACCCAGCGGCGCAACGTGCTGCTCGGCGAATGGCGCGCCGACACCACGCTCGCCGTCACGCTGTTCTCGGCGACGGGCTTCGTCGTGCTGATGCTCGGCTTCGCCTTCCTGTGGCAATCGCGCCTGATGCGCGAGACTGCCAGCATCGAGGACACTGTACGCAGCCGCATCGACACCGCGCTCAATCGCGGCCGCTGCGGACTGTGGGACTGGGACCTCGCGAACGGGCGCGTGTTCTGGTCGCACTCGATGTTCGACATTCTCGGTCTGCCGCCGCACAACAAGCTCTTGAGCTTCGGGGAGATCAGCGGCTTCGTTCATCCTGACGACGTCCAGCTCTACGAGCTTGCAAGCCAGCTTGCCGATACCGGCGCGACCTCGATCGACCGCGTCTTCCGCATGCGCCATGCGAGCGGCAACTGGGTCTGGCTGCGGGCGCGCTGCGAACTTGTGCGGCAGCCGGGCGAACCGCACCAGCACCTCATCGGCATCGCGGTCGACATTACTGAACAGAAGAAGCTCGCCGAGGAAAGCGCGACAGCGGAAATGCGCCTGAGCGACGCGATCGAGGCGATCTCCGAGGCTTTCGTGGTGTGGGACGCCGACAACCGGCTGGTGCTGTGCAATTCCAAGTTCCAGAGCCTGCACGGGCTGACCGACGAAGCGGTCGCGCCGGGCACGCCCTACGAGGACATCTCCGCGGCTGGCAGCAAGCCGATCGTCAAGATGCAGCTCTCCAGCGAAGGCCGCGCGGTGCCCGGCGCGCGCACCTTCGAGGCGCAGCTGGAAGATGGCCGCTGGCTGCAGATCAGCGAGCGACGCACCAAGGATGGCGGCTTCGTCTCGGTCGGCACCAACATCACCGAGCTAAAGCGCCACGAAGAAAAGCTGATCGAGAGCGAGAAGCGATTGAAGGCGACCGTCGTCGACCTGCGCACCTCGCAACAAGCGCTGGAGCGGCAGACCGAACAGCTCGCCTATCTGGCTGAGCGCTATGCCGAACAGAAGGACCGCGCCGAAGAAGCCAACCAGGCGAAGTCGGCCTTCCTCGCCAACATGAGCCACGAGCTGCGCACCCCACTCAACGCGATCATCGGCTTCTCGGAGATGATGGAGTCGGGCCTGTTCGGCCCCTTGGGCGATTCGAAGTATCTCGAATACTGCCGCGACATCCGCGAGAGCGGGACCTATCTGCTGGACGTGATCAACGACATCCTCGACATGTCGAAGATCGAAGCCGGCCGCACCAATCTCGAGCCCGAGCTGATCGACCTCAACTCGTTCCTCCCGGATATCATGCGGATCGTCGCAACGCGCTCGGACGAGAAGCGCCTCACACTCAATGCCGAGATCGAGCCGTCGATCCGGCTGCGCGCCGACCGCCGGACCGTGAAGCAGATCGTGATCAATCTCCTGTCCAACGCCGTGAAGTTCACGCCAGACGGTGGCCGCGTCACCGTGCGCGCGCGGGTCGTCGGCAGTTTCGTGAGCATCGCCATCGAAGACACCGGCATCGGCATTCCGAAAGAGGCGCTGAAGAACCTCGGAAAGCCGTTCGAGCAGGTGGAAAATCAGCTCACCAAGACCCACCGCGGCTCGGGACTTGGCCTCGCCATCGCGAAATCATTGTCCGAATTGCATGGCGGCGCGATGCGTATCCGCTCCACGCTCGGCGCCGGGACGATCGTGCTGGTGCGGCTGCCGGTGAATTGCATCATCATGCCCGAGCTGACCGAAGAGCCGGCCTCGCTCTCGGTTCACTGACGCTACGGCGCGCTTCCCAAAATCCGCACAAAGCTTGCGCGCACGCGCGCCTGCGTCTCTGTCAGGTGCGCCTCGAGCGTGGGGAAATCCGGCACGTCCGCGGCGCGCGCCAGCAGCCCGAGCAGGCCCGGCCCTGCGGATTTCGGATCGAACGGTCCCGAGAGGCAAAGCCGCAGGATTTGCGTGAGGTTCTGGTAGAGCCGCACAGCGGGGCGCAGGACGTCGGCATCTTCCGCAGCGAGCAGTCCAAGTTTGGCAGCCTTGTCGAGCGCGCGCGCTGTCGCGGTATCGAGGATGTCCGGCTTCTCGGCGGCATGAACGAGCTGCAGGTACTGAGCGATGAATTCGAGATCGACCAGCCCGCCTGCGACGTATTTCAGGTTCCAGCGTTCCTTGTCGCCCTTTTCGGTGGCGATGGCGCGCCGCATCTCGACGACATCGCCCGCGATGGTCTCGGCATCGCGCGGGCGGCACAGCACATCCCTGATGACCTTCTCGACGCGCGCCGCGAACGCTGGCGGTCCGGACACCACGCGCGCACGCGTCAGCGCCAGGTGCTCCCACGTCCAGGCCTCGTTCTCCTGATAGCTCTCGAACGAGCCGAGCATGGTGGCGACCGGGCCGGACCGGCCTGAGGGGCGCAGTCGCATGTCGACATTGTAGAGCGCGCCGTAGTTGGTCTGCGCCGAGAGCGCGCTGACGAGGCGCTGCGTCATGCGCGCAAAATATTGCCCCCCGTAGAGCGGCCGCTGGCCGTCGGACTGCGGATGGTTCTCGTCGAAATCGTACACGGTGATGAGGTCGAGATCGGACGAGGCGGTCATCTCCCGTCCACCGAGCTTGCCGAGCGCCAGCACCGCGCCTTGCTGACGCTTCAACCGCCCATGCGCAGCAACGAAGTTCTTCTCCACCGCCTGATGCACGGCACGAAGGATGACGTCCGCAAGCCGGGCGAACGCCTCGCCCGCCTGCTCGGCCGACACCGTGCCTGACAGGATGCGCGCGCCAATCAGGAACATGTGCTCCTGGCCGAACTGCCGCGCCCGGTCGAGCAGATCCTCATAGGACGCGGCCTGCGCCATCGAACGCGACAGCTCGGCGCTCAGTTTCTCGTCCGCAGGCAACGCGCCGAAGAACGACGGCTCGATCAGCGCGTCCATCACGTTGGGATGCAGCGCCAGAATGTCGGCAAGCCGCGGCGCTGTCCCGAGCACGAGCGCCAGCAGCGCGACGAAATCCGGATTGCGCCGCAGCAGCGACAAGAGCCGCGCGCCGCCGTGCAATCCGGCGAGGAAGCGGTCGAGCGCGACCAGCGCCTGATCGGGATTTTCCGAGCGCGCGAGGTGATCGATGAGCACGGGCACGAGGTCAGCCAGATGCTCGCGCGCAGACTCGCTCTTGAGCGAGCGGTATTCGCCTGCGAGCCAGCGCCGCACGGCCTGACTCACCTCGATCGGACGCCGGAAGCCCATCGCGGCGAGCTTGTCGAGCGTTTCGGTGTCGTCTTTTTCGGGGAGAAAGGCGAGCGCCCGGCGCGAGGCCTCGGCGGCAGGCGCATCCTCAAACAGCCGCGCATAATGGCGCTGCACCTTGCGCAGGTGTTCGAGCAGCACGGCCGCGAACGCGTCGCGGTTCGCGTAGCCAAGAAACCGGGCGAAGCGTTCGAGTATGGAGCGCTCGGCCGGAAGCGTATGGGTCTGCTCGTCGGCCACCATTTGCAGGCGATGCTCGACGACGCGGAGAAAGCGATAGGCCTCGCCGAGGTCGCGCGCGGCATCGCGGCTGATCCATCCGCCCTTCGCGAGATCCTGCAGGGTGGCGAGCGTCTGCCGGCCGCGCAGTTCCGGATGGCGGCCGCCGGCGATGAGCTGCTGCGTCTGCGCGAAAAACTCGATCTCGCGGATGCCGCCGCGGCCAAGCTTGATGTTGTGGCCCTCGATGGCGATCTGGTCGTGCCCCTTGTAGGCTGCCATCTGTCGCTTCATCGCGTGCACGTCCGCGACCGCGCCGTAATCGAGGTACTTGCGCCAGATGAACGGCGCGACCTCCTTGAGAAACGCCTCGCCGGCGGCAAGATCGCCTGCGCACGGGCGCGCCTTGATCATGGCGGCGCGCTCCCAGTTCTGCCCGGTGCTTTCGTAGTAATTGAGCGCCGACGTGAGCGAGATCGCGATCGCGGTGGACGCCGGATCGGGACGCAGGCGCAGGTCGGTGCGGAAGACGTAGCCGTCCTCGGTGCGTTCCTGCATCAATTTGACCAGGCCACGCGTCAGGCGAACGAAGAACGAGCCACGCTCGACACCCTCCGCGAGCGCCGGCGCGTTCTCGTCGTACAGCACGATGAGATCGATATCGCTCGAGTAGTTGAGCTCGAACGCGCCCATCTTGCCCATCGCAAGCACGACGTAGCCGCTGCCCTGCTGCGGGTTGGCCGGATCAGCCGGCTTGATCTTCCCCTGCCCGACGGCGCCGCGCAGCAGGTAGCCGATCGCCGCCCCGAGTGCGGCATCGGCAAACTCGGTGAGCGCACGCGTGACGCGCTCGACCGGCCAGACGCCGCCGATGTCGGCGAGCGCGATCAGCAGCGCAGCTTCCGCCTTGGCGCGGCGTAACGCGCACATCGCGTCCGCATCACTCCCGGCGTTCGCCCCGGCATGCCGTACGCTGGCAATCAATGCTGTGAAGCGCGTCTCCGGATCTGCTTCGAGCAGCCCAACGACGCGGGCGGGGTCCGCGCGCACGAGGTCCCACAGATAGGGCGAGGATTCCGCGATTGCCGCGAATACATCGCCGAGCTTTGCGGCGCGTCCCTTGACGGGCGCAAAAAGTTGCCTGATCGCCTTGCCTGGCGCGCTGCGCCCGATCTCGGACAGCCAGCCTTCGACGCGTGCGCGGGCTTCCTTCGGCGTGGAGAGTTTGGGAGCAGACGCGATGGCCGCCGCGAGACCGCCGGTCGGCGTTTCGGTCTTGGCGGCGCGTTTCGCCGGCTTGGCCATTCTTTGGGTTTCCGGGCGAAGGGCGCGTTATCCGTCACATCGAATAGACCACGAGTCGGCGGCGGTGAATTACTCAATAGAACTTCAATAAAATCAATATTTTGGGAGAGAAATCACAACCTTTAATCCAGGTGCATTGTCCTCTAGCCGCAATTCGCCGCCATGAAGTCGCGCGACTGCGGCGGCCAGACTGAGGCCGAGGCCCGAGCCGGGCTCGGCCAGACTTTGCGGCAGCCGCACGAACCGCTCGATCGCGCGCGCGCGATCCGGCTCGGCGATGCCGGGACCACGATCGGCGATCACGATCAGCACGCGGTCGTTCTCCTGTTGCACCCGGAGCGTGATCTCCTGACGCGCGCGGTCGGCCGCCTCCGGGGCCGGCGCATACTTGATGGCGTTGTCGACGAGGTTCGCGAGCGCCTGGCTCAGCAGCTCGCGATTGCCCCGGATCGTGGCCGGCGAAGCCGCATCGACAACCAGCGAAAGCCCTCTCTCCTCGGCCAGCGGTTCGTAGAGCTCCGCGACGCCGCGCACGATGTCGCCCGCATCGAACTCCTTCATGTTGTCGCGCGCCTGGCCGGACTCCGCGCGCGCGATCATCAGGAGCGCATCGAAGGTGCGGATCAGGCCGTCCGACTCCTCGATCATTGCATCAAGCGCGCCTCGATAGTCGCTCTCGCTTTGCGCCGTGCGGAGCGCCGCCTCGCAGCGGTTGCGCAGCCGCGTCAGCGGCGTCTTCAGGTCATGCGCGATGTTGTCCGAGACCTCCTTGAGCCCGCGCATCAACGCCTCGATACGATCGAGCATGACGTTGAGATTGATCGCCAGCCGATCGACCTCGTCGCCGGTGCCGGTGACCGGCAGGCGCTCCGAGAGATCGCCCTCCATGATGCGTTGTGTCGTCGCCGTCATCGCATCGAAGCGCCGCAACACGCGGCGCGTCACGAAGAAGCCGCCCGCAAGGCCGAGCACCACGACGAGCGCTACCGAGCCGCGCGCCGCCGCGGTGATGATTTCGTTCATGCGCGCGCGCTCTTCCAGATCGCGACCGACGAGCAATCGGAAGCCGCCGGAGAGCTGGGCGACGCGCACCAGCGCGCGGTGTTCGGTAGGCTCCTGTTCGTCGAGCCGGCGATAGACCGTCTCGGTCCAGCCAACCTTGTCGAGCACACCCGGCGCAAGCGACCCGACATTGCCCGCGAGTGCCTGACCGGTCGGTGCGGTGACGAGATAGAACGACGAACCCGGGCGCAGCGAACGGTTCTCCAGCGTGAGGATGAGCTGGCGCAGACCGCCGACCGTGTATTGCTCGGTCAGCCCGGCGATTTCGGCATCGACCGTCGCGGTGATCTGCTCGGTGATCAGGCGGCCGGTGTTGAGCGCGAAATAGGCGAGCAGCGCCGCCGCATAGAAGGCGAAAATAACGAGATAGACCAGCGTGAGCCGGAACGTCGTTGAGCGGACGAGCTTACCGAGCGCCGTCACGGATCATGTACCCCGCGCCGCGAACAGTATGCAGCAGCGGCTGCGCGAAGCCCTTGTCGATCTTGGACCGCAGCCGCGAGATGTGCACGTCGATGACGTTGGTCTGCGGGTCGAAATGATAATCCCAGACATTCTCCAGCAGCATCGTGCGCGTCACGACCTGCCCGGCATGCTTCATCAGGTATTCGAGCAGGCGGAATTCGCGCGGCTGGAGATCGATCTCGGCCGATCCGCGCGTCACGCTGTGGGAAAGCCGGTCGAGTTCGAGATCGCCGACCCGGTAGGACGTCTCCTCGCCGCGCCCGCCGCGGCGGCGTGCCAGCACCTCGATGCGCGCGAGCAGTTCGGCAAACGAATAGGGCTTGGGCAGATAGTCATCGCCGCCTGCGCGCAGGCCCTTCACGCGGTCGTCCACCTGGCCAAGCGCGGAGAGGATCAGCACCGGCGTCTCGATATTCTTCGCGCGCAACGCGCTGATCACCGAAAGTCCGTCGCGCTTGGGCAGCATGCGGTCGACCACCAGCACGTCGTAGGCCCCCTCCAGCGCGAGCGCGAGACCATCCTCGCCGTCGGGCGCCCAGTCGGCCACGTGCCCGACCTCCTTGAAGGCCTTGACCAGATAGTCCGCTGCGTCGCGATCGTCTTCGATGATGAGCAGGCGCATGGGGATGTGCTGAACCCGGGTCGCAGCCAAGTCTAGCGAATTGTCCCGGAGCATGGGGAAGGTCTCAACGTCGGCATCAAAAAATTCGGGGGCGGCGGAGGGGCACTCCACCGCCCCCTATTCGACCCGGCCCGGTTGGGGGGCACGGGGAAGGCCGGGGCCAGGTCGTAGAAGGTGGGGATGGGCTGTTACACCCATCCCCCGGGTTCGCTCCGCCGACGGGGGCGACGATTGCCGGCGGCACGCCCCGAACTTGTGTACTCAGCGCCCGGTTTTAAAGCGGGCGCGACGATCAACCGCGTCCGAGCGGAACCGCGAGGAACCGCGTGTTCTCACCCGACTTCACACGCAACAGAACAGTACGCTTTCCGCCGCCACGCGCATCGGAGAAGGCCTTGCGGACTTCGTCCGGGCTGGTGACGCGCTTGCCTGCGACATCGAGAATAACGTCGCCGGTACGGAAACCTTGCGCCGCCGCGGGACCGCTCGGATCAACTTGGGTGATCACGACGCCTTCGGCGCCTGCGCCCGCGACCTTGTTGGCCGGCGCGAGCGAGAAGCCGAGCCGCGGCACCTCGGTGCCGGTACCACCATCGCGTCCATCCGTGTCGGCCCGCGCCACACGCTGTTCGCGCGGCAGCTCGCCGAGCGTCACGGTGACGGCCTTGTCAGCACCCTTGCTCACGACGCCGAGCTTGACGTTCGAGCCGGGCGGCAGGCTGGAGATCTTCTTGGCAAGATCGCGCGCGTCCTTCACGGGCTGACCGTTGACCTGCGTGATCACATCACCGGCCTGGATGCCCGCCTTCACTGCGGGACCGTCGGACTGCGGCTCGGCGACGAGCGCGCCTTCCGCCGTCTTCAGGCCGAGGCTGTCGGCGATGTCGGCATTGACCGGCTGAATCTGCACGCCGATCCATCCGCGCGTGACCGCGCCCTTTTCGCGCAGCTGCGTCACGACCGACTTCACGGTGTCCGCCGGGATCGCGAACGCGATGCCGACCGAGCCGCCGGAGGGCGAGTAGATCGCGGTGTTCACACCGATCACGTTGCCGTCGACGTCGAAGGTCGGACCGCCCGAGTTGCCCTTGTTCACCGGGGCGTCGATCTGGATGAAGTCGTCGTAGGGGCCGGCGCCGATGTCGCGGCCGCGCGCCGAGACGATGCCGGCCGTGACGGTGCCGCCGAGGCCGAACGGATTGCCAACCGCGAGCACCCAGTCGCCGATGCGCGGCGACTTCTCGGCCAGCGGGGCGAACGGGAAGTTGCTGCCACCCTCGACCTTGATCAGCGCGATGTCGGTCTTGGGATCGGCGCCGATCACCTTCGCACTGAACGTGCGGCCGTCATCGGTGGTGATTTCAACCAACTCGGCATGATCGACGACGTGGTTGTTGGTGACGGCGTAGCCGTCCGCCGAGATGAAGAAGCCCGAGCCTTGCCCCATCGTGGGGCCACGTCCACGCGGACTGCTGCGTGGCGAATCCTGATCGGGCGAGCCGAAGCGGCGGAAGAAGCGCTCCATCGGAGAGCCGGGAGGGAACGGAGAGTCACCGTCGAAGCTCATCGGGCGCGGGCCGCCGTCGACCTTCACGCGGACCGAGATCACGGATGGCTTCACCCGCTCGACAATGTCGGCAAAGCCGACCGGACGCTGGGCGGTCTGGGCATAGGCGGGGCTGGCGAGGAAAGGCGCATCCGAGCGCGGCGAGAAATGCGCGCCGGAGAAAACGATGCCCGCGCCGAGGATCGCCGCGGAGGCGAGAAGAACAAGGCGGCGCGCTGACAAAACCGAGCGCGGCTTTTGAGCGGTATCGCTCTGCAACATTGACCGAAGCTCCATCTATCCTGCGAGGTGCGAGACGCACCGTTGTTGGATGGGAAGATGGAGTGGCGCGCCTTACGGCGTCCTGTCGGCGGCATTAATCTTTAGTAAGGTTGGATAACTCGAATTACCTATGAAATTCATAGCGTTAAATGGCACCCTTCCCGTCGGCGGCCGCGCCAAGTCATATAGCGGACGAGAATCGCGGCGGGAGTTGGCGTGGCATCGACGCAGGCAGGCGGCACAAAGCGAAGTTTCGCCCGCGCTATCGCTTTTCAGCTCGCAATCGTGGTCGCAACGCTCGCCGTCAGCGAGATCGTGCTGCGCGTCATCGACCTGCGCTACCTGCGCATGCACCGCGTCGGGTCAGAGCGCGTCTACACTTACGATGCTGAGCTCGGCTGGGTCCCGACTCCGAACTCGTCGCTGACGTTCACGGGCTTGCGCACGATCAACGTGCGCCACAACAGTCTCGGTCTGCGGGACATTGAGCACGACGCGGCACCGAAGCCGACCGTTGCGTTCTTCGGCAACTCCTTCGTGTGGGGCTACGATGCCGAGGCGAACGAGCGGTTCACCGAAACGTTGCGCACGCAGATGCCAAAGCATCGCGTCGTCAACGCGGGAGTCACGGCCTACGGGACGGATCAAGAGTATCTCCTGCTCCGCCGGCTGTGGCCGCGCATCAAGCCGGATGTGGTCGTGCTGATGGTGTGCGTCGACAACGACCGCAAGGACAACCGGACGAACTCACGGCAGGACGGGCCATACAAGCCCTACTACGCGCTCCCGCCCGGCGAATTTCGCGGGCAGCCGGTGCCGTGGTCGCGGCATCTCTATTTCGCGGACAACTGGCTCGCGCGTCATTCATGGGTGATGCGCGTCGCCGCCTCGGCCTACGTGCTGATCGCCAATCCGGTAGTCACCGTGCCGGACCCGACCGAGCATCTCATCGGCATGATGCGGGAGTTCGTCGAGTCGCAGGGGGCAAAATTTCTGGTCGGATTGCAGTATCGGGAGCCGGCGCTGGAAGCGATGCTGAGCGCGCAGAAGATCCCCTACGCGACCTTCGAGGGCGCCGAGCACTATTTCGGCGACGGTGATCACTGGACGCCCAAGGGCCACGCCGACGTGGCGAACCGTCTGATGACCCTGTTCGTCGAAAATGGGGTGATCGCGAAATAGGCGACTATTTGCGCGGATCGTCGAGCAGCTCGGAAACGCGCCGCTGCTCGTCCACCGTCAGCGGCACGGCCGCCGCCGCCATCGCAGGCTCTTCGCTTCGCCGGCGCCGCGCGAAAAGCGCGAGCGTACCGCCGAGCACGACCGCAAAGGGCGCGAGCCAGAGCAGGAGCGTGCGCCAGCTCACGCGCGGATTGAGCAGGACGAACTCGCCGTAGCGCGCAACCAGAAAATCGATCACCTGTCGGTCACTGTCGCCCGCGGTGAGCCGCTCGCGCACCAGCACGCGCAAATCTTTGGCGAGCGGCGCATCGGAATCGTCGATCGACTGGTTTTGGCAGACCATGCACCGCAGCTCCTGGCTGAGCGCGCGGGCGCGGGATTCGAGCGCGGGGTCTTTCAGGATTTCGTCGGGCTGGACCGCGAGGGCGGGAGCGCTGACAAGCGACAACACGAGAACGATGAGAGCGAGCGGGTGCCGCACCGCCCTACTCCGCTGGCTGCAGCGCCGCCTTGCGGGCGGGCTTCGGCGCACCGACACGCAGCCGCCGGTCGGAAAGCGACAGCGCGCCGCCGAGCACCATGATGACCGCGCCGAACCAGATCAGCAGCACCAACGGCTTGTGATAGAGGCGTATCGCGATCGCACCTTCAGCCGACACATCGCCGAGCGAGAGATAGAGCTGCGACGCGCCGTTCGTCAGCAGTGCCGCCTCCGTGGTCGACATCTCACGCTGCGGGAACGTGCGCTTGGACGGCTCCAGCACGTCGATCACCTGCCCGTCGCGGCTGACCGTGAAGCGCGCGACAAGTTCGCGGTAGTTCGGTCCCGGGCGCGGCAGCAGGCCGTCGAGCTTCACGTCGTAGCCGCGCACGGAAACGCTTTCGCCCGGCTTGAGCGACACGATGCGCTCGGCGTTCCACTGGCTCTCGGCGATCACGCCGACCAGCATGAGCCCGGCGGCGAAATGAGCGACGCTGGTGCCCCACGCGGAGCGCGGCAGGCCGCGCGCACGGGCGAACGCCACCTTCAGCGGCTCGCGTAGCAGGCCGGTGCGCTCGATCAGGTCGATCATGGCGCCTGCCATGACATAGACGCCGAGCCCGATGCCGAAAGGCGCGAGCACCGGTCCGCCGCCCTGAACCGCGAAGGTGGCCGCCAGCGCAACGACCCCAAGCGCTACCGCTGCGAGCAATCGCTGGCCCGCGGCGAGCACGTCGCCGCGCTTCCAGGCGAGCAACGGCCCGAACGGCACCGCGATCAGCAATGGAACGAACAGCGGGCCAAAGGTGAGATTGAAGAACGGCGCACCGACGGAAATCTTGTCGCCGGTCAATGCTTCCAGCGCGAGTGGATAGAGCGTGCCGACGAAGACGGTCGCGCAGGCCGACGTAAGGAAGAGATTGTTGAAGACGAGCGCACCCTCGCGCGAGATCGGCGCGAAGATGCCGCCCTGCTTCAACGCGGGCGCGCGCCATGCATAGAGCGCAAGCCCGCCGCCGATAAAGACAATCAGAATGGCGAGGATAAAGACGCCGCGCGTTGGATCGGTCGCAAAGGTGTGCACGGAGGTGAGGACGCCGGAGCGCACCAGGAAGGTGCCGAGCAGCGAGAGCGAGAAGGTGAGGATGGCGAGCAGGATGGTCCAGACTTTGAGCGCGTTGCGCTTCTCCATCACGACGGCGGAGTGCAGCAGCGCGGTCCCGGAGATCCACGGCATCAGCGAGGCGTTCTCGACCGGGTCCCAGAACCACCAGCCGCCCCAGCCGAGTTCGTAGTACGCCCAGTAGGAGCCCATCGCGATGCCGAGCGTGAGAAACATCCAGGCGACGAGCGTCCACGGCCGCACCCAGCGCGCCCATGCGGCATCGATCCTGCCGTCGATCAGCGCAGCGATGGCGAACGAAAACGAAATCGAAAAACCGACATAACCGAGATAGAGCAGCGGCGGATGCACCGCGAGGCCGATGTCCTGCAGGATCGGGTTGAGGTCGCGCCCTTCCGCCGGCGCTTGCGCAACGCGCAGGAACGGATTCGAGGTCACCAGGATGAAGAGATAAAACGCAGACGCGATCCACGCCTGCACGGCGAGCACGTTCGCTTTCAGCGTCGCGGGCAGGTTCGATCCGAACAGCGCGACCAGCGCGCCGAATACCGCTAGGATCAGCACCCACAGCAGCATTGAGCCTTCGTGATTGCCCCACACGCTCGTGAACTTGTAGACGAGCGGCATCGCCGAATGGGAGTTCTGGAAGACGTTGAGCACCGAGAAATCGGAGGCGACGTAGCAGGCCGTTAGTGCAGCGAACGACGCAGCGACGAAAACGAACTGTGCGAGCGCCGTCGAACCGGCCACCGCCATCAGCGTCGCGTCATTGCGGCGCGCGCCCCACAGCGGCACGGTCGCCTGCACCAGCGCCAGGGCGAGCGCGAGAACGAGTGCGTAGTGGCCGAATTCCGGCGTCACTTCTTCGCGTCCTTTGTCGATCCGGCGAGACCATAGCCGCCGCCGTCGGTCTTCCAGTGCCCCTGCTTCTTGAGCGCGTCGGCGACTTCCTTCGGCATGTAGGTTTCGTCGTGCTTGGCGAGCACGCTGTCAGCCTTGAAGGTGCCGGCACCATCGAGCGCGCCTTCGGTCACGACGCCCTGCCCTTCGCGGAACAAGTCAGGAAGGATGCCCGTGTAGCTCACCGGCACCGTCTTGTTGCCGTCGGTGACCTCGAAGCGCACCAGCAGGTTATCGCCGCGCGTCAGGCTGCCGGCCTTCACCAGTCCCCCGAGGCGGATGCGCGCACCTGGCGCCACGTTCTTCTCGACCACATCGGTCGGCGAGTTGAAGAAGACGATCGAATCCTTCAGCGCGAACAGCACGAGCGCCGCCGCGAGCCCGAGAACGCTCAGGCCCGTGCCGATCAGCACCAGCCGCCGCTGCTTGCGGGTCATGCGAACAAGCCTCGCATCTTTCAGCTCTCCAGCCTTAGTTCTTTCATCAGTTCATCAAGCCTGCGGAGCTTGTCGGCATCGTGGCCGAGTGCCCGGCGCGCATCGCCTGCGGCAGCGAGCGCGCGGTCGCGGTCGCCCATCACCGTATAGGCGCGCACGAGGCGGAGCCAGCCTTCCACGTCCGAGCCGTCGCTCTTGAGCCGTTCGGCAAGCCGCTCGACCATGCCGCGCACCATCGCGGCGCGTTCGTCGGGATTCATCTTCTCAGCGGCTGCGACATCCTCCGTGCTTGGGCCCGGCGTCTGTGCGACCGGCGGGCTGTCCTCGACGCGCCCGAGCGCATCGCGCACCATACCCATCCACGGCGAGTTCGGCGGAGCGTCCTTGAGCAACTCGCGCCACATCGTGGCGGCCGCTTTGCGATTTCCGTCCTGATAGGCTGCGACGCCGAGGAAGAAGCGCGCCTTCGGCTGTTTCGCGTCAAGCTTCAGCGCGCGGTCGAAGGCGGACTTCGCTTCTTCGGTCACGATGCCGTTCGCCGCCGCCATCAGCGACTCGCCAAGGTCCGCCTCGCGCTCGCCACTCGGGCCATTGAGGCGCAGAGCGTTGCGTCGCGCCTTCACGGCATCGTCGAAACGGGAAAAGCGCATGTAGACAGGTCCGATCACCTCCCAGCCTCGGCCGTCTTCGGGATTCTTTTCGAGATGGGATTCGACCTGCGCGACGAGCGCATCGAGGCTGCGGGTCTGCAGCGGCGGCGCGGTGCGGCTGGCGAACGGCTGAGCCGGCAGATCGCGGCGAACCGAGCATCAGATAGAGCGTGGCGGCAACGGCCGGCAGCGCGATCAGCACGGCGACGGCGATCGCGCGGCGCCGCACGGTCGCGCCCTGCGCCGGCTCGGGCTGCGCCTGGGCCGCATCCGCCGCCGCGATCAGTCGGCGGGAAACCTCCACGCGCGCGGCTTCGGCTTCCGCCTCGCCGATCCGGCCGGCGGCACGGTCGCGTGCAACTTCGTCGATCTGATCACGATAGACCTCGATGTCGCTCCCGGACCGCCTCGCCGCGGCGCCACGCCCGAGCGGCCACAGCACGGCGAAGATCGCCGCCGCGGTCATCAGCGCGAACAGGAGCCACAACGTCATGGCGGCTTTACATCATGCCGCCTTGGACGCTGCAATGCGGTAGATCAGCGGGAAACTAGGCTTTCGCGGCCTTTTGTTCGCCTTTCGCGGCCACATCGGCGGCCTTGGCGAGCACACCCGCATAGTCGGCGCCGAACAGCTTGGCGCAGAACTTCACCGCCGCATCTACCTGCGACTGGCGATAGCTCCGTTCGGCGGGCGGGGATGTGCGCAACCGATCGAGCAGTATCTGCATGCCGGAGTCGAAATAGTTCTGCAGATCGGACGTGACGCGCCGCGTCACCTCGCTGATCGGCAAGCTCGCTCGCGTAGTTCCGGCACCCCGCGACCAACATGAGCTTCGCGTCGATATCTGCGACATCGTGGGCATCGATCGTCGCGTCGGCTCCGACATCGCGCGCGGTACGCGCACGCAACAGCCGCCGCACCTGTCCCGGCAGGTTGTCGATCTCGGCTTGCAATAACTTTGCGACTTCGCCGCGCGACGCCGCAAGCTGGCGCGCCCAGGGGGAATCCGATGCGAGGTCCATCTCGGTGCGCAACGCGCGCGCCGCGTCATGAATATCCTTGAGCAGGCCGACGACCTCCTCCCCCCGCCCGGCTTTCAGGCCCCGGCGCAAGGTCGAGATCATGCGCTCGACGTCGGTGAGCACCACGTCAACCGCGACCGCGAACGGCGTCCCGACAACGCGCGACGCGACATCGCTTTTCGCCGCATGGACGGCAAGCCGGATGAGTTGCCACGGCGAGCCGAGACGGGTCATCACCACCAGCAGCGCATAGAGAAACACGTCGCGATGGCGGCCGACCGGCAACTCGAGCAACGCGCTGACGTTTTCGAGTTGCTCGTCGGCAAGATTGCTGATGGTCGCCGGTAACCGTGAGGCGATCACGTCGAGCGCGTCACGCACGCGCAGGATCGCAGCGATCTCGCGCACATCCTCGATGGCATGCGGCGTGCCGACTTGGGCGGCAAGGCGGCCATGCAATTTCTCATCCGTGCGTACTGCACCAAGCACTTCGCGCATGCGCTGCTCGGCCAAGTCCTGAAACGCGCGCGCGAGTTGCTCGGCGCCGCCCTTCTCGTTGGCGGCCAGCAGCACATTGACCTGATCCACGTAGGTCTTAGTTTCCTCGGGCATCAGGTCGCGCGAGATCCAGTCCCACATCGGACCGAGGCAGACGCGCGAGATGCGTCCGCGATGCTTGCGTTCGGGAATGTCGTCGACCAGGAACGGTTCGACGGGCACGAAGAACAGCCGCTGCGGGCTGCCGACGCGCGGGAAGGATCGACCGGCCTTGCGGGTCTCGTCGCGCAACGCATCGAGGATCAAGGCGGCGCCGGGCGGCCCCTCGCCGCTCAAGGTCGCGCGCTCAAGCTCCGCCACCAGAAGCGCGCGGGCTTCCGGTTTCAGGTCACGCAGATATTGGCGCAAGCGGTCGTTGGGCACCGCGTCGGCCATGCCCTCACCTGGGGAAATGCAAGTTTACCTAACGGTAGAGTTAGCAATCGGGCGTTAAGAAGCCGTTTGCGGGAGGCCTATCCGGCCGGAGCCCAGCTTCCGTCCGGGTTGCGGCAAGCGGTTCCGCGCGCGGTCTGCGGCCGGCCGTCGACGTAAATGGCGTGGGTGTAATCGCGGCAGAGCGTGCCGCGGAGCCGGTAGGGCGCGCCGGGAATAACGGTCCCGTACCGCTTCGGCCCGTCCCCGCGCCAACCGACCGGCTCGCCCGGCTGGCCCTGTTCAAGCGCCTGCACCTCGGCGGCGAATGCGCGCTGGCGGTCGCGTTCGTCGAGATTGGTGCCAATCGCGCCGCCAATCACCCCGCCGGTTATCCCGGCAGATCCGGTGGTCTCGGATTTGAGGTTGATGTTCGTTTCGCTCGCACAGGACGCGAGCATCAAGCCTGCGGACACGGCCAAGCCGGTGGCGGCGAATCTCAGCACTGGCATGAAGGTCCCGGCCCGATGACGCCCCACGGCGCAAGCGAGGCGGCGTCCTTACTAACGCGCCGGGCTGATTCAGGCAAAGCCGCTCTTTCAGGCAGCGGGAAGCACCAGCTCGGCGCGCAGGCCGCCGATGGGCGCGGTTCCGAGCGTCAGTGCGCCGCCATAGAGAGCCGCGAGATCGACCACGATCGAAAGGCCGAGACCCGTGCCGGGTTTGGTCTCGTCCAGCCGATGACCACGGCGCGCGGCTTGCACCCGCTCGCGCTCTGAGGGCGTCAGGCCCGGGCCGTCATCGTCCACGACGATGCGTAGCGTCTGCTGGGCCTGCGCGGTATCGGCGCCAGCCACCACCTCGACCGCCACGCGCGACTGCGCCCACTTGCACGCGTTGTCGACGAGATTGCCGATCATTTCCTCGAGGTCCTGGCGCTCGCCGCGGAAGCGCGCGTCGCGCTGCGCCTCGATGTCGATCGCGATGCCGCGATCGCGGTGGATCTTCTCCATGCTGCGCGCGAGCGCGGTCACGACGGGCACGACCTCGGTCACAGTACCGACAACGGTCGCACGCGCCGCAATGCGGGCGCGCTCCAGATGATGCTGGACCTGATCGCGCATCACGGCCGCCTGCTCGCGCACCTTGACGGCGAGCGGGTCGTCGCCCCGCGCCGTCGCCTCGTTCACGATCACCGAGAGCGGCGTCTTGAGCGCGTGCGCAAGATTGCCAACATGCGTACGCGCGCGCTCGACGATCTCGCGGTTGGCGTCGATCAACGCGTTGGTCTCACGTGCGAGCGGCGCGATCTCTTCGGGGAAGCGCCCCTCGAGCCGTTCGGAGGTTCCGGCGCGGATCGCCACAAGGCTCTGTGAAATGCGCTTGAGCGGCGCAAGGCCGAAGCGCACCTGGAACATCGTGGTGAGCAGCAGCACGATCGCGAGTACGCCAAATGTAACGCCGAGTGCACGGTCGAAAGACTGCGCCTCGTCCTCGACCTCCTGCGCGTCGCCCGCGACCGCGACGAGAAAGCGCCCCTCCTCGCCGAGGTCGACGGTGCGCTCGACGAGACGCAGGCGTTGGTCCTCAGGACCGGTCACATAGCGCTTGCGTGTGCCGTCGGCCGCGGTCTGGACGCCAAGGTCTTCCAGATGCGGAAGCCCGCCATCCCACAGCGAGCGTGAGGACTTGACCTCCGGCTTCGCGGGATTGAGCCGCGTGGTCTGCCAGTACCAGCCCGAGAGCGGCAGATCGAATAGGGGCTCACCGAGCGACTGGGAGAATTTATCGGTTTCTTCCGGGGCCGAGACATCGGCCACCAGCGTCTTGAGATAGACGTCGAGCCGGCGGTCGAACGAGCGCTCCACGCCGTCGCGATAGAGTGACGACAGCACAATGCCGGTGATCACGAGAATGACCACCGTCACCGCGGTGGCGGAGAGAAACAGACGCAGCGCAAGCGAGTTGGCGCGCATGTCAATCGCGCAGCTTCACGCCGTCGGCGGCGTGAGCAGGTACCCGAGCCCGCGCACCGTCTGGATCACGTCGACGCCGAGCTTCTTGCGGATGCGGCCGACGAACACCTCGATGGTGTTGGAGTCGCGGTCGAAGTCCTGGTCGTAGAGATGCTCGACCAGTTCGGTGCGCGACACCACGCGGCCGGTGTGATGCATCAGATAGGAGAGCAGCCGGTACTCGTGGCTCGTGAGCTTCACCGGATTGCCGTCGACGCTCACCCGCCCGGTGCGTGAATCGAGCCGCACGGGCCCGCAGGTGAACTCGCTCTTGGCGTGCCCGACCGAGCGGCGCAGCAGCGCGCGGATGCGCGCCAGCACTTCCTCGAGATGAAACGGCTTGGCGACATAATCATCGGCGCCGGCATCGAAGCCCTGCACCTTGTCGCTCCAGCGGTCACGCGCGGTGAGCATCAGCACCGGCATCGCGCGCCCCGCGCGGCGCCAGGATTCGATCACCGAAATGCCGTCCATCTTGGGAAGGCCGATATCGAGGATCACGGCGTCATAGGGTTCCGTCTCGCCGAGATAATGGCCCTCCTCGCCGTCGAAGGCGCGGTCGACCACATAGCCGGCATCGGTAAGTGCGGTCGCGAGCTGACGGTTGAGGTCTGGGTCGTCTTCGACGACGAGCAGGCGCAATTGAGTTCCCCTCAGCTCCCGTCGAGCCAATGACCGTCGGCCGCATCGACTCGCGCCTGCAGCACTTTGCCATCGTGGGCCAGCACTGTCAGCACGTAGACTAGCCCGCGCTCCTGCCGGCACAGGCGAGCCTTGAGGATGTCGCCGCGGACCCGCGCCTTGACGACACGGATGGCGCGGGCAAGCGGCACGGCCTTGCGGGCGGTCAAAGCCGCCTGACGCTCCTCGGGCGAAAGGCAGTTCTTGCGCTCGGCCGCGCCGGCGATGCCGGGCAGTGCGCAGAGCGCAGCCGCCAATAGTAAAGTGCGGGAAAGCCCCATCGTGCCTCGCCAAAGTCCAAAGCCGGTGAAGCGCCTAAAGCGCGACGGTGTCAAGAGTACGGCCTAACTCGCAAATCCGTCGAAAGTCGCAAACGCCTGCACCGGCTCCCGCTCGGCGCGCCAGCGGTTGATCGGCGCCGCCTCGTCCTCGTAACCGAGCGCGATACCGCAGAACAGAATGTGCTCCGCCGGAAGCTTGATGAAGGCCGACACGGTCTTGTGCCAGGAGGTCCAGGCCTCCTGCGGGCAGGTGTGCAGCCCGTGGGCGCGCGCGAGCAGCATGATGTTCTGGATGAAGCCGCCGACGTCCGACCATTGCGGCGCGCCCATGATCCGGTCCATCGAGACGAACAGGCCGACCGGGGCGTCGTAGAACAGGTAATTGCGGGAGAACTGGCGATAGCGGGCCGGGCGATCCTCGCGCGGGATATCGATCGACTTGTAGAGTTGCTCGCCGACGCGGGCGCGGCGGCCGTAATAGGGCTGCTTCAGGTCGGGCGGATAGACCTGATATTCGGCACCCTCCCCGCGCGGGAGTTCATTGGCGAAGCGCGGACGCAGCTGCGCCTTCAGGGCTTCGAGCCGGTCGCCGGCAAGCGCATGGACCAGCCAGGGCTGGAGGTTGCCGCCGGATGGCGCGCGCGCCGCGCGATCGAGGATGTCGCGCACGATGTCGAGGGGAACAGGCGTGGGGAGGAATGCCCGGCAGGAATACCGGGTCACAATGGCATCGCGCACGTCCATGAAAACTCTCCGCGAGGACGCGCTGGTATAAAGACAGCGAAGCACCCGCGGAAGGGCCGTGCCGCTGCGGTTCGGAGTTCACAGCCGCGCGTTCGCGGTCCAGTGGCCGTAATAGGCGTTGCCGGACGTCAACCCGCTCGATCCGATTTCGCAGAACGCGGAGTCTCCGACGAAATTTGCCGCGGCGGCAGCCGTGTCGGTGTTCGCGGTCGTGGTCCAGACGCCCGCCGTGCCGGTATAGGAATAGAGCAGCACGGTCGGCGGCAAGCGCATGCGCGTGCGGAACGAAACGTTGCACACGATGCGTGCCGTGCCGGCCGCAACGCCATCGATCAGTCCGTCGACGCTGCTCGCCGTTCCGGGCGTCGCACCGAGATCGTAGCTCTTCGCCCAGTAGCGCTGGCAGGCGTTCATCTCCTGATCGAGCGAGCGCATGACAAAGGGCGCGCATGTCGATGTCGGGCAGCTCGATCCCGGGCAGAACGATGAGCCCCGTGATCTGGAACGTGTCGCTGGTTGCGGCGACACCGTTCGTGGTGCTGCTCACGCCGCTGTAGTCGCTGCCCGCCCACGCGCCGGCCGTGCCGACACGCGAAGAACCGCCCGCGATGCAGATGTTGAGAAGAAGGCCGACACTCGTATCGTTCGCCCATCCGCCGCTGGTACGTCGAATTAAACCACATGCTCCGCCGCTTGTGCGGGCCCCCGTCAATTCCTTTGAGTTTTAGCCTTGCGGCCGTACTCCCCAGGCGGGGCAC
>CAWHEX010000004.1:0-218491 GCA_963828625.1 uncultured Alphaproteobacteria bacterium
CGGTTTCACCACAAACGACGCCTAGCGGCGGCTATGAATTCGGCGACTTGGGATCGGCGCCCAAGTCGTATCAACGCGTGAATGACATACGGCGTGTCTGACGCCTGTCCGGACGGTCGCGATTGGATGGCGACCATCCGGAGAGTCGTCCGCGCTAAAAGCCGGTTCGA
The DNA here is from genome assembly GCA_963828625.1 of uncultured Alphaproteobacteria bacterium. Classification (GTDB taxonomy): domain Bacteria; phylum Pseudomonadota; class Alphaproteobacteria; order Rhizobiales; family Xanthobacteraceae; genus PALSA-894. Next base: position 171 of record CAWHEX010000004.1, read on the forward strand.
CGGAGAAAAGACCTCATGGCTACTGCGCAGACTTTTATTGGTCGCAAGCGCGTTCGTAAGTTTTTCGGAAAAATTCAGGAAGTCGCAGAGATGCCGAACCTCATCGAGGTTCAGAAGGCGTCCTATGACCAATTCCTGCAGATCTACGAGCCCCCGGGCGGCCGGCCCGACGAGGGCTTGCAGACCGTGTTCAAGTCCGTGTTCCCGATTTCGGACTTCTCGTAGACCTCGATGCTCGAATTCGTCAAGTACGAGTTCGAGCCGCCGAAGTATGACGTCGATGAGTGCCGCCAGCGCGGCATGACGTATGCGGCGCCGCTCAAGGTGACGCTGCGCCTCATCGTGTTCGATATCGACGAAGAGACCGGCGCGAAGTCGGTCAAGGACATCAAGGAACAAGACGTCTACATGGGCGACATTCCGCTCATGACGAACAACGGCACGTTCATCGTGAACGGCACTGAGCGCGTCATCGTCTCGCAGATGCATCGCTCGCCCGGCGTGTTCTTCGATCACGACAAGGGCAAGACGCACTCCTCAGGCAAACTCCTGTTTGCCGCCCGCATCATTCCGTACCGCGGCTCGTGGCTCGATATCGAGTTCGACGCGAAGGACATCGTCCACGCCCGCATCGACCGCCGCCGCAAGATTCCGGTGACGTCGCTTCTGTTCGCGCTCGGCATGGACGGCGAGGAGGTGCTGCGCACTTTCTATCGTCAGGTTGTCTACAAGCGCGCGAAGGAAGGCTGGCGCGTGCCGTTCGATGCAACGCGCATGCGCGGTTACAAGGCGGTCAACGATCTGGTCGACGCCGACAGCGGCAAGGTAGTGGTCGAGGCCGGCAAGAAGCTCACCGTTCGCCAGGCGCGCCAACTCGCCGAGAAGGGCCTCAAGGCGCTGCGCGTCACCGATGAGGAACTGATCGGTCACTACATCGGCGAGGACCTCGTCAACCCGAAGACCGGCGAGATCCATGTCGAGGCCGGCGAGGAGATCACCGAGAAGAATCTCAAGGTCCTCAACGAGGCGGGCTACAAGGAACTGCCGCTGCTCGACATCGATCACGTCAATGTCGGCGCGTACATCCGTAATACGCTGGCCGTCGACAAGAATATGACGCGCGAGGATGCGCTGTTCGACATCTATCGCGTGATGCGTCCGGGCGAGCCGCCGACGGTCGATACCGCCGAGACGATGTTTAACTCGCTGTTCTTCGACTCGGAGCGCTACGACCTTTCCGCGGTCGGCCGCGTCAAGATGAACATGCGGCTTGAACTCGACGCGCCCGACACCATGCGGGTGCTGCGCAAGGAAGACATCGTCGCGGTGATCCGCACGCTGGTCGACCTGCGCGACGGCAAGGGCGACATCGACGACATCGACCATCTCGGCAATCGCCGGGTGCGTTCGGTCGGCGAGTTGATGGAGAACCAGTACCGCATCGGCCTGCTGCGCATGGAACGCGCCATCAAGGAGCGCATGTCGTCGGTCGATATCGACACCGTCATGCCGCAGGACCTGATCAACGCGAAGCCCGCTGCTGCCGCGGTGCGCGAGTTCTTCGGCTCCTCGCAGCTTTCGCAGTTCATGGACCAGACCAACCCGCTCTCCGAGATCACGCACAAGCGGCGTCTCTCGGCGCTCGGCCCGGGCGGTCTCACACGCGAGCGTGCCGGCTTCGAGGTGCGTGACGTGCACCCGACGCACTACGGCCGCATCTGCCCGATCGAGACGCCGGAAGGCCCGAATATCGGCCTGATCAATTCGCTCGCGACGTTTGCGCGTGTGAACAAGTACGGCTTCGTCGAGACCCCGTATCGAAAGGTGAAGGACGGCCGCGTCACCGACGATGTGCAGTATCTCTCCGCGATGGAGGAGGGCCGCTATTCGGTCGCGCAGGCGAACCAGCCGATCGACGCCAAGGGCCGCTTCACCGAAGACCTGATCGTGTGCCGTCACGCCGGCGACGTGGTGTTCATCACGCCCGACAAGGTCGACTACATGGACGTGTCGCCGAAGCAGCTCGTGTCGGTGGCGGCGGCGCTCATCCCGTTCCTCGAGAACGACGACGCCAACCGCGCGCTGATGGGCTCGAACATGCAGCGCCAGGCGGTGCCGCTGGTTCGCGCCGAGGCGCCGTTCGTCGGCACCGGCATGGAAGGCGTCGTCGCACGCAACTCCGGCGCCTCAATCGGGGCGCGCCGCACCGGCGTGGTCGATCAGGTCGACGCCACCCGTATCGTGGTGCGCGCCACGGAAGATCTCGATCCGACCAAGTCGGGCGTCGACATCTATCGGCTGATGAAGTTTCAGCGCTCCAACCAGAACACCTGCATCAACCAGCGTCCGCTGGTGAAGGTGGGCGATCAGGTGCACAAGGCCGACATCATCGCGGACGGTCCCTCGACCGATCTCGGCGAGCTCGCGCTTGGACGTAACGTGCTCGTCGCGTTCATGCCGTGGAACGGCTACAACTTCGAGGAACTCAATCCTCCTCTCCGAACGCATCGTGAAGGACGACGTTTTCACGTCGATCCATATCGAAGAGTTCGAAGTGATGGCCCGCGACACCAAGCTGGGTCCGGAGGAAATCACCCGCGACATTCCGAACGTTTCGGAAGAGGCGCTCAAGAACCTCGACGAAGCCGGCATCGTCTACATCGGCGCTGAAGTGCGTGCAGGCGACATCCTGTGCGGCAAGATCACGCCGAAGGGCGAAAGCCCGATGACGCCGGAAGAGAAGCTTCTCCGCGCCATCTTCGGCGAGAAGGCCTCCGACGTGCGCGATACATCGCTCCGCGTGCCTCCGGGCGTTCAGGGCACCGTCGTCGAAGTGCGCGTGTTCAACCGTCACGGCGTCGACAAGGACGAGCGCGCGCTCGCGATCGAGCGCGAAGAGATCGAACGCCTCGCCAAGGACCGCGACGACGAGCAGGCGATCCTCGACCGCAACGTTTACGGACGTCTTGCGGAACTGCTGGAGCGCAAGGTCGGCATCGCGGGCCCGAAGGGCTTCAAGAAGGACACCCATCTGACGAAGGCGGTGCTCGAAGAGTACCCGCGTTCGCAGTGGTGGCAGTTCGCCGTCTCCAACGACAAGGTGATGGCGGAGATCGAGGCGATCCGGAAGCAGTACGACGAGTCGAAGAAGGGCCTCGAGCAGCGCTTCCTCGACAAGGTCGAAAAGCTGCAGCGCGGCGACGAGCTTCCGCCCGGCGTGATGAAGATGGTCAAGGTCTTCGTCGCGGTGAAGCGCAAGATCCAGCCGGGCGACAAGATGGCCGGCCGTCACGGCAACAAGGGCGTCGTCTCCAGGATCGTGCCGATCGAGGACATGCCGTTCCTCGAGGACGGAACGCATGCCGACATCGTGCTGAATCCTCTTGGTGTGCCTTCTCGTATGAACGTCGGGCAGATTCTCGAGACGCATCTCGGCTGGGCCTGCGCGGGCCTCGGCATCAAGATCGGTCAGGCGGTCGATGCTTACAATTCCAAGCACGACACCAAGCCGCTCAAGGAGATGCTCAAGAAGGTCTACGGCGACGACGAGACCATCAAGTCGCTGGGCGAGCAGGAGCTGATCGAGCTTGGCGGCAATCTGCGCAACGGCGTGCCGATCGCGACGCCGGTGTTCGATGGTGCCAAGGAGAGCGACATCGAGAAGATGCTCGATATGGCGGGCCTGGAGCGCTCAGGTCAGGTGACGCTCTACGACGGACGCACCGGCGACACGTTCGATCGCAAGGTGACGGTGGGTTACATTTACATGCTCAAGCTCCACCATCTGGTCGACGACAAGATCCACGCGCGTTCGATCGGTCCGTACTCGCTCGTCACCCAGCAGCCACTGGGCGGCAAGGCGCAGTTCGGCGGCCAGCGCTTCGGCGAAATGGAAGTGTGGGCGCTCGAAGCATACGGCGCGGCCTATACGCTTCAGGAGATGCTGACGGTGAAGTCGGACGACGTCGCCGGCCGCACCAAGGTCTACGAGGCGATCGTGCGCGGCGACGACACGTTCGAGGCCGGTATTCCGGAATCGTTCAACGTGCTCGTGAAGGAGATGCGTTCGCTCGGCCTCAACGTCGATCTGCATAACTCCAAGCAGGAACGCGGCGGCCAGACACAGGAAGCGGCCGAGTAACAAGGACGAGGGAGCGGCGAGGGCCGCTCCCGTTTCGCCCGCGATGCGGGCGGCAGGTAACGAGAGCGTTGCCACGAAATTCGGGCCGCCGAGGCGGCCAAGGAGACGGTCAATGAATCAAGAAGTGATGAATCTCTTCAGCCCGCAGGTGCCGGCGCAGGTCTTCGACCAGATCCGGATCTCGATCGCGAGCCCGGAGAAGATTTTGTCCTGGTCGTACGGCGAAATCAAAAAGCCCGAGACCATCAACTACCGCACGTTCAAGCCGGAGCGTGACGGCCTGTTCTGCGCGCGCATCTTCGGACCGATCAAGGACTACGAGTGCTTGTGCGGCAAGTACAAGCGCATGAAGTACAAGGGCATCATCTGCGAGAAGTGCGGCGTGGAAGTCACGCTGTCGCGCGTGCGGCGCGAGCGCATGGGCCACATCGAGCTCGCGGCGCCGGTCGCGCACATCTGGTTCCTCAAGTCGCTGCCGAGCCGCATCGGCCTGCTGCTCGACATGACGCTGAAGGATCTCGAACGCATTCTGTACTTTGAGTACTACGTCGTCATCGAGGCCGGCATCACGCCGCTGAAGGAGCGTCAGCTCCTCTCGGAGGACGAGTTCCTCAAGGCGCAGGACGAGTACGGCAACAACTCGTTCACTGCCAAGATCGGCGCGGAAGCGATCCGCGACATGCTGCGCGCACTCGACCTGCAGAAGCTCGCCGCCGACCTGCGCGTCGAGATCGCGGAGTCGACCTCGGAGCTCAAGCCGAAGAAGCTCGCAAAGCGCCTCAAGCTGATCGAGGCGTTCATGGGCTCGCACAACAAACCCGAGTGGATGATCCTGACCGTGGTGCCGGTGATCCCGCCGGACCTGCGTCCGCTCGTGCCGCTCGACGGCGGCCGGTTCGCAACCTCGGACCTCAACGACCTCTACCGCCGCGTCATCAACCGCAACAACCGCCTGAAGCGGCTGATCGAGCTGCGCGCGCCGGACATCATCATCCGCAACGAGAAGCGCATGCTTCAGGAAGCGGTCGATGCGCTGTTCGACAATGGCCGCCGCGGCCGTGTCATCACGGGCGCGAACAAGCGTCCGCTCAAATCGCTCGCCGACATGCTCAAGGGCAAGCAGGGCCGCTTCCGTCAGAATCTGCTCGGCAAGCGCGTCGACTATTCGGGCCGTTCGGTGATCGTGGTCGGCCCCGAACTCAAGTTGCATCAGTGCGGCCTGCCGAAGAAGATGGCGCTCGAGCTGTTCAAGCCGTTCATCTATTCGCGGCTCGACGCGAAGGGCCTGTCCACCACGGTGAAGCAGGCGAAAAAGCTGGTCGAGAAGGAGAAGCCGGAGGTTTGGGACATCCTCGATGAGGTGATCCGCGAGCATCCGATCCTGCTCAATCGCGCGCCGACGCTGCATCGTCTCGGCATCCAGGCGTTCGAGCCGGTGCTGATCGAAGGCAAGGCGATCCAGCTGCATCCGCTGGTTTGCGCCGCGTTCAACGCGGACTTCGACGGCGACCAGATGGCCGTTCACATTCCGCTGTCGCTCGAAGCGCAGCTCGAGGCGCGCGTGCTCATGATGAGCACGAACAACATCCTGCATCCGGCGAACGGCCAGCCGATCATCGTGCCGTCGCAGGATATCGTGCTCGGTCTCTACTATCTCTCGCTCATGCGCGAAGCCGAGCCCGGCGAGGGCAAGTTGTTCGGCACGATGTCGGACATCGAGCACGCGCTCAATCAGGGCGCGATCACGCTCCACACCAAGATCAAGTACCGCTGGGAGGGGCTGGACGAGAGCGGCAAAGAGGTTCGCCGCTGGTACGACACCACGCCGGGCCGCGTCATGCTCGGGCAGGTACTGCCGCGTTCAACGAAGGCTTCCTACGACGTCGTGAACAAGCTCATGACCAAGCGGGAAATCTCGGGAATGATCGACACGGTCTACCGCCACTGCGGCCAGAAGGAGACCGTGATCTTCTGCGATCGCATCATGGCGCTCGGCTTCCATCATGCGTTCAAGGCGGGCATCTCGTTCGGCAAGGACGACATGGTCGTGCCGAAGGCGAAGTGGAAGTTCGTCGAGGACACCCGCACGGCTGCGAAGGAATATGAGCAGCAGTATCAGGACGGTCTGATCACGCAGGGCGAGAAGTACAACAAGGTGGTCGATGCGTGGGCGAAGTGCACCGACCGCATCGCCGACGCGATGATGGCGGAGATTTCTGCGGTGAAGAAGGACGAAAAGTCCGGCCGCGAAGTCCCGATCAACTCGATCTATATGATGGCGCACTCGGGCGCGCGCGGTTCGCCCGCGCAGATGAAGCAGCTTGCCGGCATGCGTGGCCTGATGGCGAAGCCGTCGGGCGAGATCATCGAGAGCCCGATCATCTCGAACTTCAAGGAAGGTCTCTCGGTGCTCGAGTACTTCAACTCGACGCACGGTGCACGTAAAGGCCTCGCCGATACCGCGCTCAAGACCGCGAACTCGGGCTACCTCACGCGCCGTCTGGTTGACGTCGCGCAGGACTCGATCATTACGGAAGAAGACTGCAAGACCAAGGCCGGCATCAAGACCCGCGCGATCATCGACTCGGGTCAGGTTGTCGCCTCGCTCGGCGTGCGCATCCTCGGCCGTACCGCGGCCGAAGACATCCGCGATCCGTCCGGCTCGACCGTGCTGGTCAAGCGCGGCACGCTGATCACGGAGCCGGAGGTCGAGGTCGTCGCCAACGCGGGCGTGCAGGAAGTGCGCATCCGTTCGGTGCTCACCTGCGAGACGGTCAATGGCGTGTGCGGCAAGTGCTACGGGCGCGATCTCGCCCGCGGCACTCCGGTCAACATGGGCGAGGCGGTGGGCGTCATCGCGGCCCAGTCGATCGGCGAGCCGGGTACGCAGCTTACCATGCGCACGTTCCACATCGGCGGCGCCGCGCAGATCAACGAGCAGTCGTTCATCGAATCGAACTTCGAAGGCACGATCAAGATCAAGAACAAGAATATCGCGCGCAATACCGATGGCGAACTCATCGCCATGGCGCGCAATATCGCGGTCGCGATCGTTGATCAGGACGGGACCGAGCGTGCCGTGCATCGCATCCAGTACGGTGCACGCATGAAGGTCGACGAAGGCGACAAGATCAAGCGTGGCCAGCGCATCGCCGAGTGGGATCCCTATACCCGCCCGGTGCTGACCGAAGTCTCCGGCACGATCGCGTACGAGGATCTGGTCGAAGGCCAGTCATTGACCGAGTCGCTCGACGAATCGACCGGTATCGCCAAGCGCGTCGTGATCGATTGGCGCACCGGCTCGGCGCGCGGTCAGCAGGATCTGCGGCCAGCGATCGTGATCAAGGGCAAGGACGGCAAGATCCTCAAGCTGGCGCGCGGCGGTGAGGCCCGCTACCTGCTCGCAGTCGACGCGGTCATCTCGGTCGATCCGGGTGCGGAAATCGGCGCGGGCGACGTCATCGCGCGTATCCCGACCGAAAGCGCCAAGACGCGCGACATCACCGGCGGTCTGCCGCGGGTGGCGGAGCTGTTCGAAGCGCGCCGGCCGAAGGAGGCCGCCACGATCGCGGAAATCTCCGGCACGATCCGGTTCGGCAAGGACTACAAGAACAAGCGCCGCGTCACGATCGAGTCGAACGAGAAGGGCGTGGAGCCCGTCGAGTACCTGATCCCGAAGGGCAAGCACATCCACCTTCAGGACGGCGACGTGATCGAGAAGGGCGAGTACATCGTCGAGGGCAATCCGGCGCCGCACGACATCCTGGCCATCAAGGGCGTGGAAGAGCTTGCGAACTTCCTCGTCAACGAGATCCAGGAGGTCTATCGGCTCCAGGGCGTCGCGATCAACGACAAGCACATCGAGGTGATCGTTCGCCAGATGCTGCAGAAGGTCGAGATCACCGACGCGGGCGAGACCGAACTGATCAACGGCGAGCAACTCGACAAGATCGAGCTCGACGAGATCAACGCGCGGATGAAGGAAGAGGGCAAGAAGGGCGCCAAGGGTCACCCGGTTCTGCTGGGTATCACTAAGGCGTCGCTGCAGACCCGCTCGTTCATCTCCGCGGCCTCGTTCCAGGAGACGACTCGTGTGCTCACCGAGGCGGCTGTCAACGGCAAGCACGACACGCTCGAGGGCCTGAAAGAGAACGTCATTGTCGGCCGGCTGATCCCGGCGGGCACTGGCGCGGTCATGAACTCTCTGCGCGAGATCGCGGTCAAGCGCGACGCCCTCATCATGGAGGAGCGCGAGAAGGAGCAGGCCGCGAAGGTCGCCGAACAGCAGCCAGCGGCTCTGCCGGCGGCCGAATAACGCCGGCAGAGCCGCGTTTTCTGCAAGAAAATCAGGGCCGTCCCACGGGGCGGCCCTTCTCTTTTGCGTTGCACACCCCATCTGAAGGGATGTCGCCGGGCGGGAATCGAGCGGCCGGCCGCGGCACGCGAGAAGGGGTGGCGGGTTGCCACGGAATCGACGGAAACGGCCGTCTTTTCGGAGCTTTCCGGCCTTGACACCCCGGACTCGCAACGTTAAAAACCGCGCACTTTCCGGCAGGCGGTGAGTTTCTTAGTCGGCATGGCGGTCCAACGCCTCGACCCATGAAATTCAGACGCTGCCTCTGACAACTGATGCGTCAGAACGGGTGCATGATCGCGGCTTGCCGCGGTCCTCTGTGAATGGTGAGCGCTCCTCCGCGAATACAAGCGGACGGCGCGCTTGACGTTTTCGCGCGGATGAACCGTGCAACGAGCGGCAGGATTTTGATCCTGCCCGAGAGGATGAAGCGAGACGATGCCGACGATCAATCAACTGATCCGCTCGCCGCGAGTGGTGCAGAAGTCGCGCAAGAAGGTGCCGGCGCTGCAGCAGTCTCCCCAGAAGCGCGGTGTTTGCACGCGCGTCTACACGACGACCCCGAAGAAGCCGAACTCGGCGCTGCGCAAGGTCGCCAAGGTTCGCCTCACCAACGGCTTCGAGGTGATCGGCTACATCCCGGGTGAAGGCCATAACCTTCAGGAGCACTCGGTCGTCATGATCCGTGGCGGCCGCGTGAAGGACCTTCCGGGCGTGCGCTACCACATCCTGCGCGGCGTCCTCGATACGCAGGGCGTGAAGAACCGCAAGCAGCGCCGTTCGAAGTACGGCGCGAAACGACCGAAATAGTGAGCTGAACGATGTCCCGTCGCCATAGTGCCGAGAAGCGCGAGATCAATCCCGATCCGAAGTTCGGGAATCTGGTCGTGTCCAAGTTCATGAATTCCATCATGTACGACGGCAAGAAGTCGGCCGCCGAGCAGATCGTCTATGGCGCGCTCGACGTCATCGAAGGCAAGACCAAGCAGAACCCGGTTTCGGTGTTCCAGCAGGCGCTCGACAACGTGATGCCGTCCATCGAGGTGCGCTCGCGGCGCGTCGGCGGCGCGACTTATCAGGTGCCGGTCGAAGTCCGCACGGACCGCCGGCAGGCGCTCGGCATCCGCTGGATCATCGCGGCCGCGCGCGAACGCAACGAGAAAACAATGGTTGATCGGCTCTCGGCGGAGTTGCTCGACGCGTCGAACAATCGGGGGAACGCCGTAAAGAAGCGCGAAGACGTGCACCGTATGGCGGAAGCCAACCGCGCGTTCGCGCATTACCGCTGGTAACGGCGAACAGGATCGAGAGATATGCCCCGCGTCCACCCCATCGAGGACTACCGCAACTTCGGCATCATGGCGCACATCGATGCCGGCAAGACCACGACCACCGAGCGGATCCTCTACTACACCGGCAAGTCCCATAAGATCGGCGAAGTCCACGAGGGCGCCGCCACGATGGACTGGATGGAGCAGGAGCAGGAGCGCGGCATCACGATCACGTCGGCCGCGACGACCGCTTTCTGGAACGACAAGCGCCTCAACATCATCGACACGCCCGGCCACGTCGACTTCACCATCGAGGTGGAGCGTTCGCTGCGCGTGCTCGACGGCGCCGTCGTGGTGCTCGACTCGAACCAGGGCGTCGAGCCGCAGACCGAGACCGTTTGGCGGCAGGGCGACAAGTACAAGGTTCCGCGCATCGTCTTCGCCAACAAGATGGACAAGATCGGCGCGGACTTCTTCCAGTGCCTGAAGGACATCGTGGATCGTCTCGGCGCGAAGCCGGTGGCGATCCAGCTTCCGATCGGCGCGGAGAGCCAATTCAAGGGTCTCATCGATCTCGTCCGCATGAAGGCGGTCATCTGGGAAGACGAGGGCCTCGGCGCGAAGTATCACGACGAAGAGATTCCGGCCGACCTCGCCGATCAGGCCAAGGAATACCGCGAGAAGCTGGTCGAGGCCGCCGTCGAGCTCGACGACGACGTTATGGCCGAGTGGCTTGACGGCAAGATGCCGGACGAGGCGACGATCAAGCGTCTTGCTCCGCAAGGCGGTCATCACCGGCGCGTTCTATCCCGTGCTGTGTGGCTCGGCCTTCAAGAACAAGGGCGTGCAGCCGCTGCTCGACGCCGTGGTGGACTTTCTGCCGTCGCCGCTCGACGTGCCCGCGATCAAGGGCACCGACGACAAAGGCAACGAAATCGAGCGCAAGCCGGACGACAAGGAGCCGATGTCGCTGCTGGCGTTCAAGATCATGGACGATCCGTTCGTCGGCACGATCACGTTCTGTCGCATCTATTCGGGCACGCTCACGACCGGTACCGGCGTCATCAACTCGACCAAGGAACGCAAGGAGCGCATCGGCCGCATGCTGCTGATGCACGCCAACAACCGCGAAGACATCAAGGAAGCCTACGCGGGCGACATCGTCGCGCTCGCGGGCCTGAAGGAAGTGCGCACCGGCGACACGCTGTGCGACCCGAACAAGCAGGTGATCCTGGAAAAAATGGAGTTTCCGGAGCCCGTTATCGAGATCGCAATCGAGCCGAAATCGAAGGCCGATCAGGAAAAACTCGGCGTCGCGCTGGCGAAGCTCGTGGCGGAAGATCCCTCGTTCCGCGTGCATACCGATCAGGAGAGCGGCCAGACCATCCTCAAGGGGATGGGTGAACTCCACCTCGACATTAAGGTCGACATCCTCAAGCGCACCTACAAGGTCGAAGCCAATATCGGCGCGCCGCAGGTCGCGTATCGCGAGAAGATCACCCGCAAGGTGACCGAGGACTACACGCACAAGAAGCAGACCGGTGGCACCGGTCAGTTCGCGCAGGTCAAGATCGTGGTCGAACCGCTACCCGCGGCGTCGGGCTTCGAGTTCGAGAACGAAGTCGTCGGCGGCTCGGTGCCGAAGGAGTTCATCCCGGGCGTCGAGAAGGGCCTCGAGTCCGTGCTCGGTGCCGGCGTGCTCGCCGGCTTCCCGGTCGTGGACCTGAAGGTGACGCTGATCGACGGCAAGTATCACGAGGTCAATTCGTCGGCGCTCGCCTTCGAGATCGCGGCGCGCATGGCGTTGCGCGAGGCGCTACGCAAGGGCGGCCCGGTGCTGCTCGAACCGATCATGAAGGTCGAAGTGGTGACGCCGGAAGACTACACCGGCTCGGTCATCGGCGATCTCAACTCGCGGCGCGGCCAGATCCAGGGTCAGGACATGCGCGGCAACGCGAATGTCGTGACCGCGATGGTGCCGCTCAACAACATGTTCGGCTACGTGTCGAACCTACGTTCGATGTCACAGGGCCGCGCGACGTTCACGATGCAATTCGACCACTACGCGGAAGTCCCGCGTGCGGTTGCTGAGGAAATCCAGGCGAAGTTCGCCTGATCAACTGGGTTGAGAGATTAAGGACCAACGGAGACCGTCATGGGTAAGGAAAAATTCAATCGCGACAAGCCGCATTGTAACGTCGGCACGATCGGACACGTCGATCATGGCAAGACGTCGCTGACGGCCGCGATCACCAAGGTGCTCGCCGAGAGCGGCGGCGCGACCTTCACGGCCTACGACCAGATCGACAAAGCGCCGGAAGAGAAGGCGCGCGGCATCACGATCGCGACGGCGCACGTCGAGTATCAGACGAAAAATCGCCACTACGCTCACGTCGATTGCCCCGGCCACGCCGACTACGTGAAGAACATGATCACCGGCGCCGCGCAGATGGACGGCGCGATCCTGGTGGTGAGCGCGGCCGACGGCCCGATGCCGCAGACCCGCGAGCACATCCTGCTCGCGCGCCAGGTCGGCGTGCCGGCGCTCGTCGTGTTCATGAACAAGGTCGACATGGTCGACGATCCGGAACTCCTCGATCTCGTCGAGCTCGAAGTTCGTGAACTCCTGTCGAAGTACAACTTCCCGGGCGACAAGGTCCCGGTGATCCGCGGCTCAGCGCTGATGGCGCTGGAAGACAAAAACAAGGAGCAGGGTCACGACGCGATCCTCAAGCTCATGGAAGCGGTCGATGAATACATCCCGCAGCCGGAGCGTCCGATCGATCTGCCGTTCCTGATGCCGGTGGAAGACGTGTTCTCGATCTCCGGCCGCGGCACCGTCGTGACCGGCCGTGTCGAGCGCGGCATCGTCAAGGTCGGCGAGGAAGTCGAGATTGTTGGCCTCAAGGACACGCAGAAGACCGTCGTGACCGGCGTCGAGATGTTCCGCAAGCTGCTCGATCAGGGCCAGGCGGGCGACAACATCGGCGCGCTGCTGCGCGGCACCAAGCGTGAGGAAGTCGAGCGCGGTCAGGTGCTGTGCAAACCCGGCTCGGTCAAGCCGCACACCAAGTTCAAGGCTGAGGCATACATCCTCACCAAGGAAGAGGGCGGTCGCCACACGCCGTTCTTCACGAACTACCGCCCGCAGTTCTACTTCCGCACCACCGACGTGACCGGAATGGTGCATCTGCCGGAAGGCACCGAGATGGTGATGCCGGGCGACAACATCACGATGGAAGTGCACCTGATCGTGCCGATCGCGATGGAAGAGAAACTGCGCTTCGCGATCCGCGAGGGTGGCCGCACCGTCGGCGCCGGCGTCGTCGCCAGCATCATCGAGTAGCAACCTCTGTGTCATGGCCGGGCTCGTCCCGGCCATCCACGTCTTTTAGATGGCCGGTCCCGTCCGGCATGACGCAGAAAAGAGATTGAAGATGAACGGCCAGAACATCCGGATCCGGCTCAAGGCCTTCGACCACCGCATCCTCGACACGTCGACGCGCGAAATCGTCAATACGGCGAAGCGCACCGGCGCGCAGGTGCGCGGACCGATCCCGCTGCCGACCAAGATCGAGAAGTTCACGGTCAACCGTTCGCCGCACGTCGACAAGAAGAGCCGCGAGCAGTTCGAGATGCGCACGCACAAGCGCCTGCTCGACATCGTGGACCCGACGCCGCAGACGGTGGACGCGCTGATGAAGCTCGACCTTGCCGCCGGCGTCGACGTCGAGATCAAGCTCTAGGCCGATTAGGAATTGAGGACACGCAAATGCGTTCCGGAGTGATCGCACAAAAGGTCGGGATGACCCGGGTCTTCACCGAAGCCGGCGCACATGTGCCGGTGACGGTGCTGAAGCTCGCGAACTGTCAGGTCGTCGCCCACCGCACCAAGGACAAGAACGGCTACGTGGCGCTGCAACTCGGCTCCGGTACCCGCAAGGTGAAGAACGTCACCAAGGCCGAGCGCGGCAACTTCGCCATCGCCAAGGTCGAGCCGAAGCGCAAGGTCGCAGAATTCCGCGTCAGCGAGGATGCACTGATCCCGGTTGGCGCCGAGATCACGGCGGACCATTTCGTGGCCGGGCAGTTCGTCGATGTGACCGGTACCTCGATCGGCAAGGGCTTTGCGGGCGGCATGAAGCGCTGGAATTTCGGTGGCTTGCGTGCATCGCACGGCGTGTCGGTTTCGCACCGCTCGATCGGTTCGACCGGCGGCCGTCAGGACCCGGGCAAGACCTTCAAGAACAAGAAGATGCCGGGCCACATGGGCGTCGAGCGCATCACGACGCTCAACCTCAAGGTCGTGCAGACCGATGTGGAGCGCGGCCTGATCCTGATCGAAGGCGCGGTGCCGGGCGCAAAGGGCGGCTGGATCACTGTGCGTGACGCCGTGAAGAAAGCGCCGCCGAAGGATCTGCCGACGCCTGGAAAATTCCGGGTTGCGGATGGCGCTGCCGCTCCGGCCGAGAAGACGGAAGGGGGCGCGTGATGGATCTCAAGGTCACGACCCTCGACGGCAAGGAAGCCGGCTCGGTCAAGCTCAACAAGGACATCTTCGGTCTGGAGCCGCGTACCGATCTCATTCAGCGCTGCATCGTCTGGCAGCTCGCCAAGCGTCGCGCCGGCACCCACGCGGTGAAGAACCGCGCGGATATCTGGCGCACCGGCAAGAAGATGTACAAGCAGAAGGGCACGGGCTCGGCGCGTCACGGCTCTGCGCGCGTGAACCTGTTCCGCGGCGGCGGTCGCTCGTTCGGTCCCGTCGTGCGCAGCCACGCCATCGACCTGCCGAAGAAGGTCCGCGCGCTTGCGCTGCGCCACGCGCTGTCTGCCAAGGCGAAGGACGGCGGCCTGATCGTGCTCGACGCGATCGACGTGAAGGAAGCCAAGACCAAGACGCTCACCTCGCAGTTCGAGAAACTCGGGCTTGCGAATGCGCTGATCGTCGGCGGCGCGCAGATCGAGGAAAATTTCGGCCGCGCGGCGCGCAACATTCCGAACATCGACGTGCTGCCGGTTCAGGGCATCAACGTCTACGACATCCTGCGGCGGCAGAAGCTGGTGCTGACCAAGGCCGCCGTCGAGGCGCTGGAGGCGCGGTTCAAATGAGCACCCCGACCGATCCGCGCATGTACGACGTGATCCTGTCTCCGGTGATCACCGAGAAGGCGACCGTCGCGTCCGAGCGTAACCAGGTGGTCTTCAAGGTCGCGCTGACCGCGACCAAGCCGCAGATCAAGGAAGCGGTCGAGAAGCTGTTCGACGTCAAGGTGAAGGCGGTCAACACGCTCACCCGCAAGGGCAAGTTCAAGGCGTTCCGCGGCCGTCCCGGCATGCAGTCGGACGTGAAGAAAGCGGTCGTGACGCTGGAAGAGGGTCACCGCATCGACGTGACCACGGGTCTGTAAGGCGGAGACGAGTCGATGGCGCTCAAAAAATACAACCCCATTACGCCGAGCCAGCGGCAGCTGGTGCTGGTCGATCGTTCCGGCCTTTACAAGGGCGCGCCCGTGAAGGCGCTGACCGAGGGCCAGAACGCGAGCGGCGGCCGCAACAACACCGGCCGCATCACGACGCGTTTCCGCGGCGGCGGCCACAAGCAGGCCTATCGCAGGATCGATTTCAAGCGGAGCAAGTTCGACGTCGTCGCCAAGGTCGAGCGGCTCGAATACGATCCGAACCGTTCGGGCTTCATCGCGCTGTTGAAGTACGACGACGGCGAGCAGTCCTACATCCTGGCGCCGCAGCGTCTCGCGGTCGGCGACACCGTGGTGGCGGGCGAGCATGTGGACGTGAAGCCGGGCAATGCGATGCCGATGGCGAACATGCCGGTCGGCACCATCGTGCACAACATCGAGTTCAAGATCGGGAAGGGCGGGCAGCTCGCGCGCTCGGCCGGCACCTACGCGCAGATCGTCGGCCGCGATCAGGCCTACGTCATCATGCGGCTCAATTCGGGCGAGCAGCGCCTGATTCTCGGCCGCTGCATCGCGACTGTCGGCGCGGTGTCGAACCCGGACCACATGAACGTCTCGATCGGCAAAGCCGGCCGCCAGCGCTGGAAGGGCCGCATGCCGCATAACCGCGGTGTCACGATGAACCCGATCGACCATCCGCACGGCGGCGGCGAAGGCCGCACCTCGGGCGGGCGCCATCCGGTCACGCCGTGGGGCAAGCCCACGAAGGGCAAGAAGACCCGTAACAACAAGAAGACGCAGAAATTCATCGTGGCGAGCCGCCACGCTCGCAAGAAGAAGTAGAGGCGACGCATCATGACGCGTTCGGTCTGGAAGGGTCCATTCGTTGACGGCTACCTGCTGAAGAAGGCGGAAGCCGCGCGCGGTTCGACCCGACACGAGATGATCAAGATCTGGAGCCGCCGCTCGACGATCCTGCCGCAGTTCGTCGGATTGCTGTTCGGCGTCTACAACGGCCACAAGCACATTCCGGTGCAGGTGACCGAGGAAATGGTCGGTCACAAGTTCGGCGAGTTCTCGCCGACCCGCACGTTCTTTGGCCATTCGTCGGACCGCAAGGCCAAGCGTTCGTCGGGCCCGTCCGCACCCGCCGCGGCCCCGGCTGCATCGAGCTAAAGGTTTGAAGGTAAGCGAGCGATGAGCAAGAAAGCGCACGAACGCAGCCTCGCCGAGAACGAGGCTCAAGCGGTGGCCCGGATGCTCCGGGTGAGCCCGCAAAAGCTCAATCTCGTCGCAGGTCTGATCCGCGGCAAGAAGGTCGCGACCGCGCTCGCGGACCTGGAGTTTTCGCGCAAGCGCATCGCCAAGGATGTGCGCAAGTGCCTGCAGTCGGCAATCGCGAATGCCGAGAACAACCACGAACTCGACATCGACGATCTCGTCGTTGCCGAGGCGCATGTCGGAAAGGCGCTCGTGCTCAAGCGGTTCTCGCCGCGCGGGCGCGGCCGCATGGGACGCATCATGAAGCCGTTCGCCAACCTCACCATCGTGGTGAGGGAGGTCGAAGAAGCGGCTGCGGCCAAGGCGTAGCGGAGAAGGTCATGGGTCAGAAAGTCAATCCGATCGGGCTGCGTCTCGGCATCAACCGGACGTGGGACTCGCGCTGGTACGCGGGTCGCGGCGACTACGGCAAGCTGCTGCACGAGGACATGAAGATCCGCGAGGACCTGTCCGAGGCGCTGAAGCAGGCGGCTGTGTCGAAGATCGTGATCGAGCGCCCGCACAAGAAGTGCCGCGTGACGATCCACTCGGCACGTCCCGGCGTGGTGATCGGCAAGAAGGGCGCCGACATCGAGAAGCTGCGCAAGATGGTCGCGAAGCTCACCGATAGCGACGTCGTCATCAACATCGTCGAGATCCGCAAGCCGGAGCTTGACGCGCAGCTCGTCGCAGAATCGATCTCGCAGCAGCTCGAGCGCCGCGTTGCTTTCCGCCGCGCCATGAAGCGCGCCGTGCAGTCGGCGATGCGGCTTGGCGCGGAAGGCATCCGCATCAATTGTTCGGGCCGTCTCGGCGGCGCCGAAATCGCGCGCATGGAGTGGTATCGCGAGGGCCGCGTGCCGCTGCACACCTTGCGCGCCGACGTCGACTTCGGCGTCTCGACCGCCTTCACCACCTACGGCACTTGCGGCGTCAAGGTCTGGATCTTCAAGGGCGAGATCATGGAGCACGACCCGATGGCGCAGGACAAGAAGATGGCCGAGGGCGAGGCCGGTCGGCCACGCCGCGACGCGGCCTGAGCCGGGATTTGGAATAGACCATGCTGCAACCGAGCAAGACCAAGTTCCGCAAGGCGCACAAGGGCCGCATCCGCGGCCAGGCGACCAGCGGCCAGTCGCTCGCCTTCGGCGAGTACGGGCTCAAGGCGATGGAGCCGGAGCGTGTGACCGCGCGCCAGATCGAGGCGGCGCGTCGTGCGCTCACGCGTCACATGAAGCGCGCCGGCCGTGTGTGGATCCGCGTCTATCCGGATGTGCCGGTCACCAAGAAGCCGCTTGAAGTCCGCATGGGCTCCGGCAAGGGCAGCGTCGAATTGTGGGTCACGCGCGTGAAGCCGGGCCGCATCCTGTTCGAGGTCGACGGCATCCCCGTCGCGCTCGCCAAGGAAGCGCTCGCGCTCGCCGCCGCCAAGCTGCCGATCAAGACGCGCTTCGTCGCGCGCATCCAGGAGTAGGGATCCATGAAAGCCGGCGATGCCCGGGCGATGACGCCCGACCAGCTTTCCGACGAGCTGATGAAGCTCAAGAAGGAGCAGTTCAATCTGCGCTTCCAGCGCGCGACGGGACAGCTCGAGAACACCGGCCGCGTGCGCGTCGTGCGCCGCGACATCGCGCGCATCAAGACCATCGCTGCGCAAAAGCGCGCGTCCGAGAAGAAGTGAGGAGATCGTAATGCCGAAACGGATGCTGCAGGGCACCGTGGTGAGCGACAAGCAGGACAAGACCGTCATTGTCCGCGTCGAGCGCCGTTTCACGCACCCGGTCCTGAAGAAGACCGTGCGGCGTTCGAAAAAGTATCACGCCCATGACGAGACAAACGAGTACTCGATCGGGGATCTTGTTTGGCTGGAAGAACACCGGCCGATTTCGAAGCTCAAGCGCTGGACCATCGTCCGGGGTGAGAAGCGGGCAAAAGTTTAAGGCGCATCGGGCGCATAGAAAGAAAGAGGAAGAGGTGCATCGATGATCCAGATGCAGACCAACCTCGACGTGGCGGATAATTCCGGCGCGCGTCGCGTCATGTGCATCAAGGTGCTGGGCGGGTCCAAGCGGAAATACGCGACCATCGGCGACGTCATCGTCGTCTCCGTGAAGGAGGCGATCCCGCGCGGCCGCGTCAAGAAGGGCGAGGTGATGAAGGCCGTCGTGGTGCGCATCCGCAAGGACATCAAGCGCGCGGACGGCTCGGTCATCCGCTTCGACCGCAACGCCGCGGTGCTGATCAATCCGCAGATGGAGCCGATCGGCACGCGCATCTTCGGGCCGGTGCCGCGAGAGCTGCGCGCCAAGAATCACATGAAGATCATCTCGCTCGCCCCGGAGGTGCTGTGATGGCAGCGAAAATCCGCAAGGGCGACAAGGTTGTGGTCATCACGGGACGCGACAAGGGGCGCTCCGGAGAGGTGATCGAGATGCGTTTGTCCGAAGGGCGCGCGCTGGTGCGCGGCATCCACATGGTCAAGCGCCACCAGAAACAGTCAGCGACGCAGGAAGGCGGCATCGTCTCGAAGGAATCTTCGGTGCACCTCTCCAACCTGGCGCTCGCCGACCCGAAGGACGGCAAGCCGACCCGCGTCGGGTTCAAGACGGTTGGCGACAAGAAAGTGCGCTTCGCAAAGCGCTCTGGAGTTGAGATCGATGGCTGATAAAGAAGATCAGACGCCAAAGGCCGACAAGGCCCCGCCGCCCGCGAAGGCCGAGAAAGCCGAACGCGCCGCGAAAGCGAAAGCCGATGCGGCTGCGCGCGCCGAGAAGCCGAAGGTCGAGCGCGAGCCGGAGCCGAAGGAGCCGGCGCGCCTGCACAAGCATTTCGACGCGGTCATCCGCGAGAAGCTCACCAAGCAGTTCGGCTACAAGAACGGCATGGAAGTGCCGCGCGTCGACAAGGTCGTGCTCAACATGGGCGTGGGCGAGGGCGTCAGCGACCGCAAGAAGGTCGAACTCGCGGCTGCGGATCTCGCCATGATCGCCGGCCAGAAGGCCGTCATCACCAATGCGCGCAAGTCGATCGCGACCTTCAAGCTGCGCGAGAATCAACCGATCGGCTGCAAGGTGACGCTGCGCCGCCGCCGTATGTACGAATTCCTCGACCGTCTCGTGAACATCGCGCTGCCGCGCGTACGCGACTTCCGCGGGCTCAATCCGAAGAGTTTCGACGGGCGCGGCAACTACACGATCGGCATCAAGGAACACATCATTTTCCCGGAGATCGACTACGACAAGGCGGAATCGATCCTGGGCATGGACATCGTCGTCTGCACGACGGCGAAGAACGACGAAGAGGCGCGGGCATTGCTGACCGCATTCGATTTTCCGTTCCGGCAGTGAGCGGTCCGTTCGGGACCTGCTCAAACGCGGAAAGGTGAGGAGACGTTGATGGCGAAGACCAGTTCAATCGAGAAAAACAAGCGGCGTGCGCGGCTTGCCAAGCAGTATGCGGGGCGCCGCGAGCGGCTGAGGAAGATCGCGCGCGACAAGAACGCCTCGATGGAGGAACGTTTCGCGGCCACGCTCAAGCTTGCCGAGCTTCCGCGCAACTCCGCCAAGATCCGCGTGCGCAATCGTTGTGAGATCACCGGACGGCCACGCGCGTATTACCGCAAGATGAAGATGAGCCGCATCGCGCTGCGCGATCTCGGGTCCAAGGGCGTGATCCCTGGGCTCGTGAAGTCGAGCTGGTGAGGAGGGTCGCATGCCGTTGAACGATCCACTCGGCGATCTGTTTTCCCGCATCCGCAACGCGCAGATGCGCAACAAGTCGAAGGTTTCCACGCCCGGCTCGAAGCTGCGCGGGCGCGTGCTCGAGGTCCTCAAGAACGAGGGCTATATCCGCGGCTACGCGTCGGTCGAACACAAGGACGGCCGCTCGGAGTTCGAGATCGAGCTCAAATATTTCGACGGCGCGCCCGTGATCCGCGAGATCGAGCGGGTGTCGAAGCCTGGTCGTCGCGTCTATGTGTCCGTGAGGGCGCTGCCGCGCGTCAATAACGGTCTCGGCGTCGCGATCCTTTCGACGCCGAAGGGCGTCATGGCCGACCACGAAGCCCGCGACGCGAACGTCGGCGGTGAAATCCTCTGCACGGTGTTCTAGGGCAGGGGACAAGGAACAAATTTATGTCACGCATCGGAAAAAAGCCGGTCCCGGTTCCGTCAGGGGTCACCGCGAACGTCGAAGGGCAGACCGTCAAGGTCAAAGGCCCGAAGGGCGCCATGCAGGTCGTGTTGCCCGTCGACGTGACCGTGAAGATGGATGCCGGCGCCGTCAAGGTCGATCCGCGCAACGAGACCAAGCGAGCACGCGCCATGTGGGGCACCTCGCGCACGCTGGTGTCAAACCTGATCACCGGCGTCACCAAGGGCTTCGAGCGCAAGCTCGAGATCACCGGCGTTGGCTATCGCGCCGCGCTGCAAGGCAAGAACCTGCAGATCGCGCTCGGCTACAGCCATGACGTGATCTATCCGATCCCCGAAGGCATCGCGATCGCGACGCCGAAGCCGACCGAAATCATCGTGACCGGAATCGACAAGCAGAAAGTCGGTCAGGTCGCCGCCGAGATTCGCGCCTTCCGTCCGCCCGAGCCCTACAAGGGCAAGGGCGTGAAGTACGAGGGCGAATACATCTTCCGCAAGGAAGGCAAGAAGAAGTAACGGAGCCGCCGATGGCCAAGTTCAAGAATTCGACCGAGCGGCGTCAGGCGCGTGTGCGCCGCGCCGTGAAGGCAGGCGCCAACGGGCGGCCGCGGCTGTCCGTGTTCCGCTCGTCGAAGCACATCTACGCGCAGATCATCGACGATCTGAAGGGGGGCACCGTCGTTGCCGCCTCGTCGATGGAAAAGACGCTGCGCGACGGCGGCAAGACCGGCGCCAATGTCGATGCCGCGAAAGCGGTCGGCAAGCTCGTGGCCGAGCGCGCGGTCGAGAAGGGCGTCACCGACGTGGTGTTCGATCGCGGCCGCTATCTCTACCACGGCCGTGTCAAAGCGCTGGCCGATGCGGCGCGCGAAGCCGGGCTCAAGTTCTAAGGACCAAGACAGATGGCACATGAACCGCGCGACCGAGATCGCTCCCGCTCACGCTCCCGCGAGCGCGAGGAGCCGAGCGAGTTCATCGACAAGCTCGTCCACATCAACCGCGTCGCGAAGGTGGTGAAGGGCGGCCGTCGCTTCGGCTTCGCCGCGCTCGTCATCGTCGGCGACCAGAAGGGCCGGGTCGGGCACGGCCACGGCAAGGCGCGCGAGGTGCCGGAAGCAATCCGCAAGGCGACGGAAGCCGCCAAGCGCAACCTGATCCGCGTTCCGCTGCGCGAGGGCCGTACACTGCATCACGACGTGCTCGGCCGCCACGGCGCCGGCAAGGTTCACCTGCGCGCGGCGCCTCCCGGCACCGGCATCATCGCGGGCGGCCCGATGCGCGCGGTGTTCGATGCGCTCGGCGTGCAGGACGTGGTGGCGAAGTCGATCGGCTCGTCCAACCCCTACAACATGGTGCGTGCAACGTTCGATGCGCTGAAGCACCAGGATTCGCCGCGCTCGGTCGCGCAGCGGCGCAACATCAAGGTGTCGGCGCTGCAGTCGCGCCGCACCGGTTCGGACGCCGAGGCGGCGTCGGTAGAATAGGCACCGAGGGTAGCGAGCCATGGCAGCGAGCAAGACCGTCAAGGTCGAACAGATCGGCAGCCCGCAGCGGCGCCATCACACCCAGCGCGAAACCCTGATCGGGCTCGGGCTGAACAAGATCGGCCGCGTGAAGGAATTGCCCGACACGCAGGCGACGCGCGGCATGATCACCAAGGTCAAGCACCTCGTGCGCGTGGTCGACGGCAAGTAAGGACGCAAGGTTATGAAACTCAATCAGGTCGCCGACCGCGCGGGCTCGCGCAAGAATCGCCAGCGCATCGGGCGCGGCATCGGCTCCGGCATGGGCAAGACCGGCGGACGCGGTGGCAAGGGTCAGACCGCGCGCTCGGGCGTGCGCATCAAGGGCTTCGAGGGCGGCCAGATGCCGCTGCATCGCCGCCTGCCGAAGCGCGGCTTCAACAAGCCGTTCCAGCTCAAGCTGCACGAAGTGAATATCGGCACCGTCCAGAAGGCGATCGACGCCAAGAAGCTGGACATTTCCGGTACGGTGGACGCAGCCGGCATGATCAAGGCGGGACTGCTGCGCCGGGCTCATGACGGGGTGCGGCTTCTCGGCAATGGCGAACTGAAGGCCAAGGTGCAATTTTCGGTGTGGGGCGCGTCGAAGTCCGCGGTCGAGGCGGTCGAAAAGGCCGGCGGCTCGGTCACGATCCTCGCGCCGAAAAAGGAAGAGACAGGCAAATCGGCGGCCTGACCCCCATATAGGCGGGGCGGCAACGGAGCGACGGGCCATGGTCTCAGCGGCGGAACAACTGGCGGCAAACCTCAACTTCGGGGCGCTCGCCAAGGCCGAAGAGCTGAAGAAGCGCATCTGGTTCACGCTGGGTGCGCTTTTGGTCTATCGCCTCGGCACCTACATCCCGCTGCCTGGCATCGATCCGTCCGCATGGGAACAGATCTTCCGCACGCAGGCCGGCGGCATTCTCGGCATGTTCAACATGTTCTCCGGCGGCGGCATCCACCGGATGGCGATCTTCGCGCTGAACATCATGCCGTACATCTCGGCCTCGATCATCATTCAGCTGATGACGACGGTTTCGCCGACGCTTGAGCAGCTCAAGAAGGAAGGCGAGCAGGGCCGCAAGACGATCAACCAGTACACGCGCTACCTCACGGTGCTGCTGGCCGCCTTCCAGGCCTACGGCATCTCGATCGGGCTCGAGGGCGCGGGCAACGTCGTTTCCGATCCGGGCTGGTTCTTCCGCATCTCGACCACGATCTCGCTCACCGGCGGAACGATGTTCCTGATGTGGCTCGGCGAGCAGATCACGGCGCGCGGCATCGGCAACGGTATCTCGCTGATCATTCTCGCCGGCATCGTCGCGGAGCTTCCGTCCGCGTTGTTCGGCATGTTCGAACTCGGCCGTCAGGGTGCGCTCTCTACCGGCATCATCCTCGCCGTCATCCTGATGTCCGTCGTGGTCATCGCCTTCATCGTGTTTATCGAGCGCGCGCAGCGCCGGCTGCTGATCCAGTATCCCAAGCGCCAGGTCGGCAATCAGATGTTCGAGGGCCAGTCCTCGCATCTGCCGCTCAAGCTCAACACCTCGGGCGTGATCCCGCCGATCTTTGCTTCGTCGCTGCTGCTGCTGCCGACGACGGTCGCGAACTTCAATGCCGGGCAGGGCGGCGAGATCATGACGTGGATCACCACGAATCTCGCGCACGGCCGGCCGCTGTTCCTCATCCTCTATATCGCGCTGATCGTGTTCTTCGCGTTCTTCTATACGGCGATCGTGTTCAACCCGACCGAGACCGCCGACAACCTGAAGAAACACGGCGGCTTCATTCCCGGCATCCGGCCGGGCGAACGCACTGCGGAGTACATCGACTATGTGCTGAGCCGCGTCACGGTCGTCGGCGCGGCGTATCTCGCGATCGTCTGTCTCATTCCCGAAGTCCTGATCAGCTACGCGGCCGTGCCATTCTATTTCGGCGGGACATCGCTGCTGATCGTGGTGAGCGTCACCATGGATACGGTGTCGCAAGTGCAGGGCTATCTCCTGGCCCATCAATACGAAGGACTAATCAAGCGTTCGAAGCTGCGGGGGCGGCGTAGATGAGGTTGGTACTGCTCGGCCCGCCGGGGGCCGGGAAGGGGACGCAGGCGCAGCGCCTCGTCGCCAAACACGGGATCGTGCAGCTTTCCACCGGAGATATGCTGCGCGCCGCGGTCGCGGCCGGTACGCCGGTCGGACTGAAGGCCAAAGACATCATGGACCGGGGCGAGCTCGTCCCGGACGAGGTCGTCAACGCGATCGTGTCCGACCGCATCGACGAGCCGGACGCCAAAAAGGGATTCGTCCTCGACGGCTTCCCGCGCACCGTCGCGCAGGCGCAGGCGCTCGATCAGATGCTCCAGGACAAGGGGCTCGGGCTGGAAGGCGTGGTGGAACTCAAGGTCGACGAAACCATGCTGGTGCGGCGCATCGAGTCGCGCATCGCCGAGACGCTGGCGCGCGGGGAACCGCTGCGCAAGGACGACGATCCGGAGATCCTCAAGACCCGGCTGGAGGCCTACCGGCGCCAGACCGCGCCGCTGATCTACTATTACCGGGAAAAGGGGTCCCTGCGGGTTGTGGACGGCATGGCGCCGATCGACGACGTGACGGCTGCGATCGCCTGGATTTTCGCCCCTGCGCAGCCCGCAAAAGGCTTCAACAAAGGCAGCTAGCGCCCAGAAAATACAGCCGAAACCGACCAAGGTCAGGACGGGGAAAAAGGCCCCGAAGGCGAAAGCAGGAAAGCCTGCCAAGGCCAGCGCGAAAAAGGCCTCCAAGGCGGCGGGACGGGGCGGAAAGTCCGCCAAATCCCGGCCGGCGGCGAAGACCAGGAAACCGGCCACCAAGGCGGCCAAAAAGAGCTCGAAACGGCGTTAATTCCGTGATCCGAAGAGGTTGACGGAACGCGTTGGAATCCTTTAATACCCGGCATCCGTTTTGCATAAGCGCGACAACGATGCCGGCCTGAGCCGAGGGGCGGGTGTCGTTGCGGCATTTCGCGTTCTCCGTGCCCGGGAAACGGAGAAACGGCCGGCAAAAGCCGGCAACAGGAGCAAGCACGTGGCTCGTATCGCTGGTGTCAATCTTCCGACCAACAAACGCGTCGTCATTGCGTTGCAGTACATTCACGGCATCGGCCAGCAAAAGGCCGCCGAGATCATGAAACAATTGAATCTTCCGGGGGAGCGGCGCGTGTCGCAGCTGACCGATCAGGAAGTGCTGCACATCCGCGAAATGATCGACCGCGACTATGTCGTCGAGGGCGATTTGCGGCGCGAAGTCCAGTTGAATATCAAGCGCCTGATGGATCTCGGCTGCTATCGCGGCCTGCGTCATCGGCGCGGGCTGCCTGTGCGCGGACAGCGCACGCACACGAACGCCCGTACGCGCAAAGGCCCGGCAAAGGCCATCGCGGGCAAGAAGAAGTAATTCGCGTTTCTTAAGGGTCAGGGCAGTCAGGCTCGCCGGAATTTCCGGAACGAGCCGCAACAGGGTCGAGCATGGGCAAAGAAGCCACACAGGGACGCGTCCGCCGTCGCGAACGCAAGAATATCGCGTCGGGCGTCGCCCACGTGAATGCGTCGTTCAACAACACGATGATCACGATCACCGACGCGCAAGGCAATACGATCGCCTGGTCGTCGTCGGGCAGCAACGGCTTCAAGGGCTCGCGCAAGTCGACCCCGTTCGCCGCGCAGATGGCCGCCGAGGATGCCGCCAAGAAGGCGATGGAGCACGGCATGCGCACGCTCGAAGTCGAGGTGGCGGGACCGGGCTCCGGCCGCGAGTCCGCGCTGCGCGCGCTGCAGGCCGCGGGCTTCACCGTCACGTCGATCCGTGACGTGACGCCGATCCCGCACAACGGCTGTCGTCCGCGCAAGCGCCGGCGCGTCTGATTTTTACCGGCGGGCTTGCCCGCCGCCGTATTTTCCTCCCGCGGAGCGGAGCGGGAATGCGCGGGGAGAGCCCGCGCGGTTCGACGAGATGGTGAGATGATCCAGAAGAATTGGCAGGAACTGATCCGACCCGAGAAGCTCCGGGTCGACGCGGGCGGCGACGCAAAGCGCATCGCGACCGTGGTGGCCGAGCCGCTCGAGCGCGGCTTCGGCGTAACGCTGGGCAACGCGCTGCGGCGCGTTCTCCTTTCCTCGCTGCAGGGCGCGGCTGTGCAGTCCGTGCACATCGACGGCGTGCTGCACGAGTTCTCTTCCATCCCCGGCGTGCGCGAGGACGTGACCGACATCGTCCTCAACATCAAGGACATCGCCATCAAGATGCAGGGCGAAGGCCCCAAGCGCATGGTGGTGAAGAAGTCCGGCCCGTCCACGATCACGGCAGGCGACATCCAGGTGGTCGGCGACATCGTGATCCTCAATCCGGATCACGTGATCTGCCATCTCGACGAAGGCGCCGAGATCCGCATGGAGTTCACGGTCGCGACCGGCAAGGGCTACACCCCGGCTGAGCGCAACCGTCCCGAGGACGCGCCGATCGGCCTGATCCCGGTCGACAGCCTGTTCTCGCCGGTGCGGCGCGTGTCGTACCGCGTGGAGAACACCCGCGAGGGCCAGATCCTCGACTACGACAAGCTGACGATGCAGATCGAAACCAACGGCGCGCTCTCGCCGGAGGACGCGCTCGCTTACGCGGCGCGCATCCTGCAGGACCAGCTCAACGTGTTCGTGAACTTCGAGGAGCCGCGCAAGGAGGTCGTCTCCGAGGCGATCCCGGACCTCGCGTTCAACCCGGCCTTCCTCAAGAAGGTGGACGAGCTCGAGCTTTCGGTGCGTTCGGCGAACTGCCTGAAGAACGACAATATCGTCTACATCGGCGACCTCGTGCAGAAGACCGAGGCCGAGATGCTGCGCACCCCGAACTTCGGCCGCAAGTCGCTGAACGAGATCAAGGAGGTGCTGGCGCAGATGGGCCTGCATCTCGGCATGGAAGTGCCCGGCTGGCCGCCTGAGAACATCGAAGAGCTCGCCAAGCGCTTCGAAGACCATTATTGAGACGCTGACTTCGTCGGGCCCGGTGCATTGCCGGGCCTTGGCGTGAATAAGAAGTGAGGACGACGCCATGCGTCACGGCAGTGCCCATCGCAAGTTCAATCGCCGCTCGAACCAGCGCACCGCGCTGTTCCAGCATCTCGCCTCCGCGCTGATCAAGCACGAGCAGATCGTCACCACGCTGCCGAAGGCGAAGGACCTGCGTCCGATCGTCGAGAAGCTCGTGACGCTCGCCAAGCGCGGCGACCTGCACGCGCGCCGCCAGGCGGTCGCCGAGCTGCGCGATCCCGCGATGGTGAAGAAGCTTTTCGACGTGCTCGGCCCGCGCTACGCCTCGCGCAACGGCGGCTATACGCGCGTGCTGAAGGCCGGCTACCGCCACGGCGACAGCGCGCCGGTCGGCGTGATCGAGTTCGTGGACCGCGACGTCGATGCCAAGGGCAAGGATTCAGGCCCGGTGCAGGAGCGCGCGGACACCGAGGAGACGGCGGCCGCGTAATACCCGCACGCTTCAACCTGCATTCAAAGAGCGGCGCCAAGCGCCGCTCTTTTGCTTTGGTGCCCTGCGCGGGGAGCGCTTGCGTGGCGCAGAGCCTCCCGTCAGTCTTCCATCCCAAGAAACGATTGGGGGAGGCGAGGATGAGCGGCATCTGCCGTGTACTCGGTACTGCGTGCGTGATCCTGATGGGGCTTGCAGGCCCGCTGCTCGCGCAAAGCAACCCGCTCTACATCCGCCTCACGCCGGCCCATGCGGCGCTCTACAAGCCCGACAGCGGGCCCGCGCCGCATGTCGGCCTTATCATCATCCACCGTACCGCGAACTATCTGGCGCATCCCGGCTGCACCGAGTTCTCCCGACGCGGCTTCATGGTGCTGTGCATGGTGCCGCGCTTTGTGAACAACGAGGTGCAAGTGCGCTGGGACCAGATCGCGCTGGACGTGAAGGCGGGGATGGAATTCCTGCGCAAGCAGCCCGGCATCACCAAGGTGGTTCTGTTCGGCCACAGCGGCGGCGGGCCGACCATGAGTTTCTATCAGGCGGTGGCGGAGAATGGCCCGGCCTACTGCAAGGACCCGAAACGCATCGCGCCGTGCACCGAGGACCTGTCCGGCTTTCCGCGCGCCGACGGCATCGTGTTCGCCGACGCACATCCAGGGCAGCCCGTGAATGTGCTGCGCTCCATGCTGCCGGTCGCGAGCGAGACGAGCCCGCCGAATGCACCGCTGGTGCCCGAACTCGATCCGCTCAATCCGGCGAATGGCTACAATCCGAACGGTCCGTCGCGCTACTCCGAGGATTTCCTCAAGCGCTATCTTGCGGCGCAGGCGAAGCGCATGAATGCGACGATCGACGACGCGGCGCGCCGGCTCGACGCGCTCAAGGTCAATCCAAACGGCTACGTGGACGACGACCTTCTGGTGCTGCCGCGCGCCGGAAACCCCGGCGCGGGTCCGGCCGGCACCATCTACATGAACCAGTTCGATCCCGGCATCGTGTCGATGAACCACACACGGCAGCCGCAGAAGCTTCTGAAGAACGACGGCACGATCGCCAGCGAGATCGTGAAGAGCGTCATCGTGCCGGACCACAAGATCGTGCCGACCGCGCTCTCATTCGGCCTCGGGACGAGGATATTCACGCTGCGTTCGTTCCTGAGCGCGAACGCGGTTCGTGCGACCGATTCACTCGAAGCGATCGATCACTGCAGCGCGAACAACTCGACCAATTGCGCCGTGCAGTCGATCTCGGTGCCGGTCCTGTTCGCCGCGATGGGCGCCTTCGTGTTCGTGCGCGACAATGAAGTGCTGTTCGAAATGGCGAAGGCCCAGGACAAGGAGCTGATCTATATCGAGGGCGCGAACCACGGCTTCACGCCCTGCACGCCGTGCGAAAAGACGCCCGGCCAATACGCGAACAGCTTCAAGAACTTCTTCGACTACGCCGCGAAGTGGATCAACGCGCGGTTCTAGGGCGCCCCGCGCGCGGCTGAACTGAAAGGGCGGCTCACGGGCCGCCCCTTTTTCGTTGTGGGTACGGGGTTGCCGCGCTGCCCGAACAGGCACAATCTGGAGCCATTCCAGACTGTTTCCCGGGAGGTTCGACATGCATTTTCGTGCCGGATTGGTGATCGCCGCGCTGCTCGCGACCGCGGGCCCCGCCTTGGCTCAAGCGCCGGTCGAGCGCGGCAAGTATCTCGTGAACACGATCATGACCTGCCAGAACTGCCACACGCCGAAGGGCGAGCGTGGCGCGCCGGTCTTTGAGCGTGATCTGTCCAGCGGGCTGTCCTGGGATGAGCCGCCGTTCAAGGTGACGGCCTCGAACATCACGCAGGACAAGGAAACTGGCATCGGCAACTGGAGCAACGCCGATATCGAAAAGGCGTTGCGCAAGGGCGAGCGGCCGAACGGCGTGCGGCTCGCCGCGATCATGCCGGCGGACTTCTACGAGATCGTCACGCCATCCGACATGAGCGCGATCGTCGCTTACCTGAAGACCGTGAAACCCGTGAAGGCCGAAACGCCGACGCCGGAGTACCGCATCGCATTGCCGCGTCATATTCCGCCGGGCGCCGAGAAGGCGTTCAGCGACGCCGATATGGCCGACAAGGTGAAGAAGGGCTTCTACCTCGCGACCATCGGACACTGCTTCGAATGCCACACGCCGATGGGTCCGAAGGGACGCGAGTTCGAAACGTCCTACGGCAAGGGCGGCTTCGACTTCCCCGGGCCGTGGGGCAAGTCGACGTCGCGCAACATCACCTCGCACAAGGAGAAGGGCATCGGCGGGTGGACTGACGCCGAGATCAAGCGTGCCATCACCGATGGCGTGAGCAAGGACGGCTCGCGGCTCAAGCCGCCGATGGGCTACGAATTCTACAAGAACATGACCGGCGACGACCTCGACGCGATCGTGGCCTATCTGCGCACGGTGCCGCCGAAGGAGTGATTACTTCTTCTTTCGCTTGTCGCCGATCGCTTCATAAAGCGCGGCGGGCGCGAAGTCGTCGGTGAGCAGCTCGCCGGTCTGCGTCGCGCCGGACTTTTCGGTGCGGCGGGCCAGCAATGCCGGCAGTTCGAAGCGGAAGCGGTGCTTTTCCTGCAACGCCTTGGCGCGGGCTGCGAGCGTTGCGTCGTCCGGCGCACTCTCCGCCGTGACCACCGGGATCATTTCGCCCGAACCCGAGGAATACAGGTGCATGCCGGAGAAGACGGCGCGCAGGGTCACCAGCGTCGAGGCGTAAAGCTTGGTGCCGTCGTGCACGTTGAACGCCGCCGCGCCGCCAGGCGCGAGGTGCTGCTTCACCAGCGTGTAGAACTCTCTCGTGAGCAGGTGAAACGGCACATAGCCGCCGTGGAATGCGTCGATCAGGATCAGGTCGTAGGTATCCTTGCTGCGATTGAGGAACACGCGCCCGTCGCCTTCGAGGTAACGTACGCGCGGTGTCGCCATCATGCCGAAATAGGTCTTTGCCGCCGTGATGACGCCGGGATCGACCTCGACCGTGTCGATGACCGCGTCCGGCATGTGGCGGCCGAGATAGCTGGAGATCGACCCGCCGCCGAGCCCGATCATCAGCACGCGCTTCACCTCGGGCGGATAGAGCACGCCAATGGTCATGATCTGCGTGTAGCGCACCGGCAGGTCGTCCGGGTCGGCGAGGTTCGCGACCGACTCCGTGTAGTCGTAGCCCTTGAGCTGGAATGACATCGTCAGCTCGCGCCCACGCTTGGTGACGAAGATGTCGTTGTATTCGGTCTCGATGTGCGCGATGCGCCCGTCGGCGCGCTTGAGCATGTCGTCACGGATTTTCGAATCGACCAGATCGTCCGCATGCGCGCCGGAGGCGGCGAGGGTGGCGATCGTGATGGCAAGAGCAAGCGTTGTGCTGCGCGTGCGCAGCAGGACGAGCAGCAGGCCCGAAAGGACGCCAGCGATCCCGAGCGCGAGCGTGATCGCGCGCGTGCCGATCGCCGGGATGAGCAGGAACGTCGTGCCGAGCGTTCCGGCGATGCTGCCGAGAGTCGAAATTCCGTAGACGGTGCCGGAAACACGGCCGGAGCTTTGCGCCGAGCGCAGCAGCAGCCGGATGCCGAACGGCGAATACATTCCCAGGAAGGTCACGGGGAAAAGCAGGATCGCGCAGGCGGCGGCGAGGCTGCCGGTCCTCACGTCATCGGTCGCGCCGAGCACGAATTCCATCAAGCGCTCCGAAAAGAGCGGAAGCGCCAGAATGTAGGCCGATCCGACCAGCACGGTCGCGCCGAGCACGGTGGTGGATGGGTGGCGGTCGGCCATCAGCCCCCCGACGAAATAGCCGATGCAGAGCGCCGCGAGCACGACGGAGATCAGCGAGGCCCAGGTGTAGATGCCGCTGCCGAAATACGGGTTGAGATAGCGCGAGCCGAGCATCTCGAAGCTCATGATGATCGCGCCGGTGACGAAGGCGACGAGATAGATCGCGGCGGCGAAATGCGGGGGCGTTCCTTCATCCATGACGCAACTGTAACAACCCCGTTATGCGGCAGGAAGCGGCGTTGCCTGGGCGTGCGGCAACGTGCCAACTGGGAACATGATCCGGATCGTTCTTGCCGCGATGCTCGGCCTTGTCATGATCGTCACGGCAAATGCCCAAGGCCGCGACCAGGCGCTCATCGCGGCCGCCGGAAAGGGCGATCTCGGCGCCGTCGAGCGGCTTATCCGGGAGGGTGCCGGCGTTGCGGCGCGCGATCCGCGCGGGCGCACCGCGCTGCTTGCGGCGACGCATGGCAATCATGTTCCCGTGGCGCGCGCGCTGATAGCCGCGGGCGCGGATGTGAATGCCAAGGACGACATGCAAGACAGCCCGTATCTCTATGCGGGTGCCGAAGGCCGTCACGAAATCCTGAAGATGACGCTCGCGGCGGGGGCGGACCTCAAAAGCGTGAACCGCTACGGCGGAACGGCGCTGATCCCGGCGGCGCATCACGGCCATCCGGAAGCGGTGCGCATCCTGCTGGCGACCGCGATCGACAAGGATCACGTCAACAAGCTCGGCTGGACCGCGTTGCTCGAAGCCGTGCTCCTCGGCGACGGTGGGGCGACGCATACCGAGATCGTACGGCTGCTGGTCGAGGCCGGCGCGAACGTGAATATCGCGGACCGCGAGGGCATCACATCGCTCCAGCATGCGAAGCGGCGCGGATTTGCCGGGATGGTGCGGATTTTGGAAAGCCGCGGCGCGCGCTAGGGGTTCGCGTACCCCGTCTTGATCCAGCGCGCCCAGTCCTCGCGGCCCTTTTTCATGGCGCTGGCGGATGCGCCGTTCCAGTCATAGGCGACGACGCGGAACGTCACATGCCACGGATCGGCGGCCTTCTTGCGCTCCAGCACGGCGTAACGCGCGTGCGGCGCGCCCATTTCCATCGAATGCTGTACCGGTTCTGCGTCGGTGTAGGCGGGGAGGCCGACGCTGCCGGGATTGACCACAAGCCGCCCGTCGTCGAGCCCAACTGCGCGGACGATGTGACTGTGGCCGCACAGCACGAGCGGCGCATGCACGCCGGAAAGCCGTCGCGTCACCTCGGCGCGCGTCGCGACGCGTACGCGGCCATCCAGCTCAACGGTCTCGGCCAGATAGGTCGTGTCGCTGTCCGGCGTGCCGTGACAGAAGATCAGGCCCTCGAACTCCGCGCTTTCCTCCAGCGAAGAGAGCCACGCCTTGTGATGGTTCTTCAGTTCCGCGTAGGCGGCCTGATCGGAGCGTCCCATCTCGGCTTCGGATTTCTCCAGCAGCCAGCGGTCGTGATTGCCGCGGATCGTTGTCCAGGCGAGGCTGATCAGAACATCGGCCGTCTCCGCGGCTTCCAGCGGGCCCGACACCGTGTCGCCGAGATTGATCACGCGGTCGGCCGCGACGTCCTTCAGATCGTCCATCACGGCGCGCAGCGCGCGCACGTTCCCGTGGATATCGGCGATGACGGCGACACGCATTATGCGGCATGCTCCTTGGCGTACTTTGCGACATCGGCGTGGGTCGCGAACCACACATCCGGCCGCGACTTCGCGTGGCGGATCAGTTCCTCGATGATCCAGATGCGCGAGCGGTAGCCGATGATATGCGGATGGCATGTGATCTGGCAGATGCCGCCTTCCTCGTAGGCAGCGTCGAACTCGCGGCGGAAGACGTCGAACACGGCCTCCGGCGGCATCTGCGGCCGCAGCGACTGGAACCGGTGCATCATGAAATAGACCGCGTCGTCACGCACCCACTCGACAGGCAGTTCGACCACACCGGTCGGCTCGCCGTCGAGGACGAGTTCGTAGCAGTCTTCGTCCGCCATCAGCGAGGAATCGTAGAGCAGCCCCATTTCCTTGGTGATGCGCAGCGTGTGCGGAGAGAAATCCCATGAGGCGGTGCGCGCGCCGACCGGGCGGACGCCCGTGATCTTCTCCAGTGTATCGGCGGCGCGATGCATGATGTCGCTTTCCGCCTCGTAGGAGAGGACGGAATTGAGCTCATGGATCCAGCTATGGATGCCGATCTCGTGGCCCTCGGCGATCACCTGACGCTGCTCGTCGGAATGGAGCAGGGCGGCAACCGCCGGCACGTAGAAGGTGGCGGGCACATCGTATTTCTTGAGCAATTTGAGGATGCGCGGCACGCCGACGCGGTTGCCGTACTGGCCCCACGCCATGCGGCCGATCGACTTGCCGCCCTCGCGCAGCTCGTTGGTCTCATGATCGGAGTCGAACGAGAGCGCAACGGCGCAGCGCGCGCCGTTCTTCCATGCCTTCGGGCGCAAGGCCTTGCCAGCGCGCACCTGATTGACCAGCTTGCGCCAATGCGCTTCCGGCCACTGCCACGGCTCCAGCGGCGTTTGTTCGTTCATCGCGAAGCTCCTACGTGGGAGATCCCATGACGGGAAGGATCTGTCCGGTGATCCAGGAAGCATAATCCGAAGCGAGGAACAGCGCAGCATGCGCAATGTCGTCCGGGGTTCCCATCCGGCGCATGGCGAGGCGTTCCACGAACTGCTTCTGTCCTTCCGGGCCCCAGCCTTCCCATTGCGGCTCGTAATCGGGGCTGGTGCGCAGGAAGCCCGGCGCGATCGTATTCACCGTGATGCCGAACTGGCCGAGCTCATGCGCGAGCTGCCGCACGAGGCCGAGCTGGCCATGCTTGGCCGACGCATAAGCCTGGATGCCGGTGAGGCTCGGCGCGAGCGCGGCGCGGCTTGAGATCGTGACGATGCGGCCTTTTCCGGCGCGCTTCATGCCCGGCGCGACGGCCTGCGCGAACAGGAACGCGCCGGTGAGATTGGCGTCCACGATCTGGTGGAAGTCCTCGACCGATACCTCTTCCAGCGGCTTCGGCTTCTGACCGCGGATGCCGCCCGCCACATAGACCAGCACGTCGATCGGCCCGCCGGCCTGCGCCACAACGGCCGTCGATCGAGGCCTTGTCCGTCACGTCGACCTTGGCGGCGCGGATCGTGCCGCCGCCGGTCTTGGCCGGACCCTCGTAGTGCTCGACTTCCTCGAACAGCCGGTCGCAGGCGATCACCGCCCCGCCGTTCTCGGCGAATGCGACCGCGATGGCATGGCCGATGCCGCGGGCGGCACCGGCCACGATGACGCGCTTGCCTTCGTACGTGATCAGCATGCTTGTTGATTAGCCAAGCGGCTCATGCGCAGTTTCGCGTAGCGTCCAGATCACGATGGTCGACACGATCGCGGCGCCGATCAGGTAGTAGCTGTGCGCGATCGGTGAGTTGAAGGTGCTGATCAGCCAGACAGAGATGAACGGGGCAAACCCGCCGAAGATCGCGACCGCCAGCGCATAGCCCGACGTCATCCACGTCGAGCGCGTCCGCGTCGGGAACATCTCGGCGATCGCCGCCGGTCCCGGTCCGGAGAACATCGAGATCAGGATCGCGAACAGGATCTGCACCAGGATCAACTCGGTGTATGAGACGCCGCCCAGAAGATACGTAAAGATCGGATAGGGCAGTATGATGTAGGCGATGCAGCATGCGAGCAGCAGCGGTTTGCGGCCGTATCTGTCGGAGAGCTTGCCCATCAGCGGAATGAAGATGACGAGCGCGAGCAGGCCAATGGTGTTGGCCCAAAGCGCCGCGGCCGGCGTGATCTTGAGATAGGTCCGCGTCCATGTCGGCATGTAGTTGAGCAGCACGTAGAAGCACACCGTCCACACGATGGTGAAGCCGAAGGCGCGGCCGGCGAGCAGCCACGGATTGGTCTTGTCTTCCGCCGCGGTGACCGGCGTTGCGGTGATCTTCTTGTAGGCCGGCGTCTCGTCGATGGTCCGCCGCATCCACAGGCCCACCGGACCGAGGATGCCGCCGAGCAGGAACGGAATTCGCCAGCCCCAGCCGTCCATCTGTTCGGTCGTCAAGATGGTGGCGAACAGTGCCGCGATGCCGGAGCCAAGCAGCAGGCCCATCACGACGCTGGTTTGCTGGAAGCTGCCGTAGAAACCGCGTTGGCCCGGCGGTGCCCACTCGACGATATAGGCCGTGGACGAACCCCATTCCCCGCCGGCCGAGAAGCCTTGCAGCAGGCGTGCGATCAGCAGCAGCAGTGGCGCCGCGACTCCGATCGACGCGTAAGTCGGCAGGACGCCGATCATCACAGTGCCGACCGCCATCAGCGCGATGGTGATGAGCAATGCGGTCTTGCGGCCATGGGTGTCGCCGACGCGGCCGAGAATGATGCCGCCGAGCGGGCGCGCCAGAAAGCCGAGCCCGTAGGTCAGGAAGGTTGCCAGCAGGGCGGTGACGGGATCGCCCTGCGGAAAGAAGTTCTTGGCGATGTAAGCCGCCACGTAGGCGTAGACCGCAAAGTCGTACCACTCGAGCACGTTGCCGATGACGGCGGCGGAAACGGCGCGCCGCGTCTGTGCCTGTTGCGCATCCATGTTGTCGCTCCCCCGATCCCCAAGGTCCGGTCGGCTGGACCTCCGCGGAGTGTGAGACGATCGGAACCGGGGTGCAATCGTGCCGCAAACGTCGCACAGGTGCGTCCCACACGCCTTGGCTGCATGGTTTCAGGGCGGGAAACCGCGCCCTTCAACCGCCCGCTTTAAGCCTTTATATCTCGGGCAGAAACCGGACCGCGCCTCCCATGATTCTCCGACTGATTTCGGCCTGCGCCACCGCCGCCAGCGTTGCCGTTGCGGCATATGCCCAGGCACAGCCTCAGGACCGCCGCGTCCCGGCGAGTTCGCTCGAATTGCGCATGTCCTATGCGCCTGTGGTGCAGAAGGCTGCCCCCTCGGTGGTCAACGTCTATGCGGCGCGCGTGGTGGAGAACCGCAACCCGTTCATGGACGATCCGTTCTTCCGCCGCTTCTTCGGGGGCGGGGGAGGCGGGATGCCGCGCGAGCAGGTGCAGCGCGCGCTCGGCTCCGGCGTGATCGTGGACGCCTCCGGCCTGATCATGACCAACAACCACGTCATCGAGGGCGCAAGCGAAGTGAAGGTCGCGCTGGCCGACAAGCGCGAGTTCGAGGCCGAGGTGCTGCTCAAGGACGCCCGCACCGATCTGGCAGTGCTGCGCGTGAAGGACTCGCGCGAACGTTTCACCGCGATCGATCTCGGCAATTCGGATGAACTTCAGGTAGGCGACGTGGTGCTCGCGCTCGGCAACCCGTTCGGCGTCGGGCAGACCGTGACGCACGGCATCGTGTCGGCGCTTGCGCGCACGCAGGTCGGCATCACCGACTACCAGTTCTTCATCCAGACCGACGCGGCGATCAATCCGGGCAACTCGGGCGGCGCGCTGGTGGATCTTGGCGGGCGGCTTGTCGGGCTCAACACCGCGATCTTCTCGCGCTCCGGCGGCTCGCAGGGCATCGGCTTCGCCATTCCGGTGAACATGGTGAGGGTCGTGATCGCGTCGGCAAAGAGCGGCGGTACGAGCGTGAAGCGGCCGTGGCTCGGCGCGAAGTTGCAGGCGGTGACGCCGGATATCGCCGAGAGTCTCGGGCTGAAGCGCCCCGCCGGCGCGCTGGTTGCGAGTATCACCGACAAGAGCCCGGCCGCGCGCGCGGGCCTGAAGACCGGCGACCTGATCGTCGCGATCGACGGGCAGACCGTCGATGACCAGAACGCGTTCGACTACCGCTTCGCCACCAAGCCGCTCGGCGGGCACGCGCAGCTTGGCATCGTGCGCGGCGGCAAGGAGGCGCGCGTTTCGATCGCGCTCGAAACCGCGCCGGAAACGCCGCGCGACGAGATCGTCATCGGCACGCGCTCGCCGTTCATGGGCGTGAAGGTCGCGAACATTTCGCCTGCGCTGGCGGAAGAGCTGCGGCTCGATCCGTCGGCGGAAGGTGTCGTCATCCTCGATATCGCCAACGGCTCGGTGGCGCAGAACCTCGGCTTCCAGCGCGGCGACGTGATCGCCTCGGTCAACAACGAGAAGATCGCCCGCACGCGCGATCTCGACCGCGTCGCCAAGGAAAACACGCGGCGCTGGTCCATCACCATCATGCGCGGCGGCCAATCACTCTCGATGACGTTCAGCGGATGAGCGCCAGGCCGAAACGCGGACCCAGCCTGTTCGAAGCCGCCGGCCTCGATCACGACGCGCCGCGCCCGCTTGCCGACAGGCTGCGCCCGACCAAGCTCGCCGAAGTCGTCGGGCAGGATCATCTGCTCGGGCCGGACGGCGCGCTCACCCGGATGCTGGAGACGCGCTCGCTCGGCTCGCTTGTCTTCTGGGGGCCGCCCGGCACCGGCAAGACCACGGTGGCGCGGCTGCTCGCTGACGCAACCGAACTGGAGTTCGAGCAGATCTCCGCGGTGTTCTCCGGCGTCGCCGACCTGAAGAAGGTGTTCGAGGCGGCGCGCGCGCGGCGGGAGATGGGTAAGGGGACGCTGCTGTTCGTCGACGAGGTGCATCGCTTCAATCGCGCGCAGCAGGACAGTTTCTTGCCCGTGATGGAGGACGGCACCGTGGTGCTGGTCGGCGCCACCACCGAGAACCCCTCGTTCGAGCTCAACGCCGCGCTGCTGTCGCGCGCACGCGTGCTGGTGTTCAAGTCGCTCGACGCGGCTGCGATCGA
Source organism: uncultured Alphaproteobacteria bacterium (assembly GCA_963828625.1). GTDB lineage: Bacteria > Pseudomonadota > Alphaproteobacteria > Rhizobiales > Xanthobacteraceae > PALSA-894. Next base: position 38,353 of record CAWHEX010000004.1, read on the forward strand.
GCAACTGCTGTCGCGCGCCGAGGAGATCGAAGGCCGCAAGCTCCCGCTCGATGCCGAGGCGCGCGCCTCGCTGACCCGCATGGCGGATGGCGATGGACGCGCCTCGCTGACGCTTGCGGAAGAAATCTGGCGTGCCGCGCGCAAGGACGAGGTTTTCGATGCCGCGCAACTGCAGGAGATCGTGCAGCGCCGCGCGCCGATCTACGACAAGGGCCAGGACGGCCACTACAATCTGATCTCGGCGCTGCACAAGTCGGTGCGCGGCTCCGACCCGGATGCGGCGCTCTATTATTTCTGCCGCATGGTCGATGCCGGCGAGGACCCGCTCTATCTTGCGCGCCGTATCGTGCGCATGGCGGTGGAGGACATCGGGCTCGCCGACCCGCAGGCGCTGGTGATCTGCAATGCCGCGAAGGATGCCTATGATTTTCTGGGCTCACCCGAGGGCGAGCTCGCGATCGCGCAGGCGGTGATCTACGTGGCGACGGCGCCGAAATCGAATGCCGCCTATGCGGCGTACGGCGCGGCGATGCAGGTCGCGAAGACCGCGGGCTCGCTGCTGCCGCCGAAGCACATCCTGAACGCGCCGACCAAGCTGATGAAAGAGGAAGACTACGGCGCGGGTTACGAATACGACCATGACGCGCCGGAGGCGTTCTCGGGACAGAACTATTTTCCCGAGTCCCTCGAACGGCAGAAATTCTACGACCCGCCCGAGCGCGGCTTCGAGCGCGAGATCCGCAAGCGGCTGGAATACTGGGCGAAAAAGCGAGCGGAGCGGAATTCGTGAAGACTTCTGTTGTGACGGCGCTCGTGACCGTGGGCGCGCGTGTCTTGCGCGTCGCCGCCGAGCCGCAATTCGGCCGCTGGGCGGCGGACGCGCAGTATTGTGGCGGCGGGGGAGGTACACAGCGCTTGGCGCCGCTGATCGTCACGCCCACCACGGTGACCTGGGCGAGCGAGTTCTGCGCCATCGGCAAGATGTACAAGGCGGACCGCGCGCTCTACATCGAGGGCCGCTGCTCCAACGGCGGCATGATGGTGCGGCATCCGATCACGCTTGCGATGAAGGGCGAACGGCTTGCCGTCACCTGGAACGGTGAGCACAGCGAAATGCGGCGGTGTCCGTGAGAAAGAACCGGAACGGATCGCAGAAGCGGCGGGCGCGGCACTCCACGCGCAATCAGCCGGAGGGCAAGGCAAAGCGCCCCGCCAAACGCGGCGGCGGACGCGCCCTCGCGCGGTCGGACAAAGGTCGCGATAAAGGGCGGACCGAGCGAAGCCGGCCGGTGTCTGCGCCCGCGCAACGGCCGCCGCGGGATAACGTCAGGGCGCCGGCTCAGGTAAAGCCCGCGCCGCCGCCGCTGCCGCCGCCGCCCGCTGTTTCCACCGGCGTGCAGACCGTCGCGGTCTCGGCCGATGAATCCGGCATGCGGCTCGACCGTTTCTTCGAGGGGCGGTTCCCCGGGCTTTCGTTCAGCCACATCCAGCGCATCATCCGCAAAGGCGAGGTGCGCCTGAACGGCAAGCGCGCCGATCCGAAGGACCGGATCGAGAGCGGCCAGCAGATCCGCATCCCGCCGCTCAAGTTCGGCGAGGGCAAGCCCGCGTCGCGGTTTTCCGCCGAAGACGAAGAGACCCGCGATTTTCTCAAATCGATCACGCTGCACGAAGACGCCGACGTGCTGGTGCTGAACAAGCCGATGGGCCTTTCGGTGCAGGGCGGCTCGGGCACTACGCGCCATCTCGACGGCATGCTCGAAGTGCTGCGCGCGCCCGGCGTGGACGGTCAGCGCCCGCGTCTGGTGCACCGTCTCGACAAGGATACGGCAGGCTGCCTGCTCGTCGCCAAGACGCGCTTTGCGGCGGCCGCGCTCGCGAAAACGTTCCGGTCGCGTTCGGCACGCAAGACCTACTGGGCGCTCACTGCCGGCGTACCGCGTCCGCATCAGGGCCGCATCTCGACCTTCCTCGCCAAGGAGGAGCGCGAGGAGGACTCGTTCATGCGCATCGCGCAGCACGGCGATGAGGGCGCGAGCCATGCGGTGACCTATTACGCGGTGGTCGAGACCTCCGCGCAGGCGCTCGCCTGGGTCTCGCTCAAGCCGGTGACGGGGCGCACGCATCAGCTGCGCGCCCACATGGCGCACATCGGGCACCCGATCGTCGGCGATCCGAAGTATTTCCAGATCGAGAACTGGCAGCTGCCGGGCGGCATGCAGAACAAGCTGCATCTTCTTGCACGCAGAATTGCTGTGCCGCACCCGCGTGGCGGCACGATCGACATCACCGCGCCGCTGCCGCCGCACATGCAGCAGACCTGGAACCTGCTCGGCCTCGATGCGACGCGCTATGATCCGATCGTCGACGCGCCGGAGGATTAGGGCGCCGCGGTTTCGCGAATGTGATCGGGTCTGCGGGCTCCGGAGGCCACGCTGGCGCGTTGTCGGTCGGGGAGGCGGAGCGAGTTCATGCGGCCACTCATCCTGATCCTGACGGCGGCCCTCGCAAGTTCGGCCGCGCTCGCGCAATCGGGCAACCCGCCATTGCTGCTGCCGCAGCCGCCGATCGTGCAGCCGCCACCGCCGGTCGCACCGATGCCTGTACCGTCGGTCGTGACGCCGCTCTCGCAACCAAGCTACGGCGTGCCGCCGAACATCTCGACCTCGACCCCACTCGGCGCCACACCGCACGCTGTCTATCGGCAGCCTGCCGATCCTTCGCGGAAGAAAAAGCGCGGGAAGAAGCGCCGATACCAGAACTCCACGCGCTGAACACATCTCGGCCGAAGGAACTCAGCCTGCGGCCTTGACAGGCAACCAAATGGTTGCATATTGTCGGCATGGACAAGGTGTTCAAGGCGCTGGCTGACGAGAGCCGCCGCGAGCTTCTCGACCGCCTCTGCGCCGAGAACGGGCAAACGCTGGGCCAGCTTTGCCAGCGCCTCGCCATGACGCGGCAGGCGGTGACCAAGCACCTCGTCCTGCTCGAAGAGGCGAACCTCGTCGCCACGGTGCGGCGCGGGCGCGAAAAGCTGCACTACCTCAATCCGGTCCCGATTCACGAAATCGCGGAGCGATGGATCGGAAAGTTCGAACGCGGGCGCATCGCCGCGCTGAGCGAGATCAAGAAGGCGCTGGAGTCCGGGACAGGAGAGTAACGATGGGCAAGCCGAAATTCGTTTATGTGACCTACATCCGCACCACGCCGGAGAAGCTGTGGGCGGCGCTGACCGATCCGCAAACGATAAGGAAATACTGGTTCGGCATCACGGCGGAATCCACCTGGAAGCCAGGCTCGCCGTGGAGCCTCACCTTCGAGGACGGCCGCGTCGCCGACACCGGGGAAATTCTCGAAGCTGTTCCGAACCAGCGCCTCGTCATCCGCTGGCGCAACGAGTTCAAGCCCGAACTGAAGGCCGAGGGCTGGTCACGCTGTACGATGGCAATCGAGATGGCTGACTACTACCCGGACTTCGGCGGCAAGGCGGTGAAGCTCACGATCAATCACGAACTCGAAGGCGAGGGCACCAAGTTCGTCGAGGCCGTGTCAGGCGGCTGGCCGAAGATCATGTCGAACCTCAAGTCGCTGCTAGAGACTGGCGACGTCGCGTTCCAGATGGCTGGCTAGCCATGATCGGCATCGCGAAGTTCAAGCCGAAGACCGTCTACGTGACCTACATCGCGTCGACGGCGGAGAAGGTCTGGCAGGCGCTGATCGATCCGGTGTTCACGCGGCAGTATTTCGCTGGGTTCTCGATCGACGTCGAACCGCGCGCTGGCGGCGCGTTTTTCCTGCGCTATCCGGACGGCCGCGTGCACATGTCCGGCCGCGTGGTCGAATGGGAGCCGCCGCGCCGCTTTTCCTGCACGTGGCTGGTCGAGGGTATGCCGGACTTCCGCGAATTGCCCGAGTGCCTCGTGACCTACGAGATCGAGCAGGCCGGCGGCGCCGTGAAGCTCACCATGACCGAAGCGCACGCGTGGGACGTGCCCGAGGCGATCCTCGCGGGCGGCCGGGACGGCTGGCCCGCGATCCTTTCGAGCGTGAAGAGCGTGCTCGAAACCGGCAAGCCGCTCGACGTGAAGATGGGGCCACCCGACGGGATGGTCGACGCGGTGAAGCAGGCAGTTGCCGAGAAGCCGTGGATGAAGGCGTGACTACCGCAGGCTCGCGTTGAATTTGTCGAGCGTCGCGGAGCCGGGGCACAGCTCGCGTCTCGCCCAGCGCGTTGAGCGGCGTCGCGACGGTCGCGAGATGCACGTGCAGATCGTCGGGGTCGTTGTCGACATACAGGAGCCCGGTAACGATCTGACCTTCGGCCGCATGATTGAGCAGGAAGTTCATCGCGGCGAGCTTGTCATGAATATTGTAGTCGGAATTGAGCTTGCGCAGCGCAATTTTCGAGCCATCGTGCTGCTCGACGATTTCCACCGATCCCGGCTCATATGACACCTTAATCGGGTCGCGGCCGGTGATGAAGTCGAGCTTGTTCACGGCCTCGTTATGCATGCGCACGTAGTCGAAGCTCTTGGTCGAACCGAGGTGGTTGTTGAAAGCCACGCACGGGCTCAGCACGTCGATGAATGCCGCGCCCTTGTGCTCGATCGCTGCCTTGATGATCGGGACCAGCTGCTCCTTGTCGCCCGAGAAGGAGCGAGCGACGAAGGTCGCGCCGAGCTGCATCGCCATCGCGACCAGGTCGATCGATGAATCGTTGTTGATCGCGCCGCGTTTCGCCTTCGAGCCGCGGTCGGCGGTGGCGGAGAACTGGCCCTTGGTGAGGCCATATACGCCGTTGTTCTCCACGATATAGACCATGTTGACGCCACGCCGGATCGCGTGTGCGAACTGACCGAGACCGATCGAGGCGCTGTCGCCGTCGCCGGAGACACCGAGATAGATGAGGTCGCGGTTGGCGAGGTTCGCGCCGGTGAGCACCGACGGCATGCGCCCGTGCACCGAATTGAAACCATGCGACTGGCCGAGGAAGTAGGTCGGCGTCTTGGACGAACAGCCGATGCCGGAGAGCTTCGCGACACGATGCGGCTCCAGCGCGAGTTCGAAACACGCCTCGATGATCGCGGCGGAGATCGAAATCGTGGCCGCAGCCCGCGCACAGCGTCGAGACCGAGCCCTCGTAATCGCGGTGCGTAAAGCCAAGCGCGTTCTTCGGCAGCGCCGGGTGATGGAATTTGGGCTTGACGATGTAGGTCATGACACGACTTTCCGCAGCGGCGTGACTTTCAGGGCGTCGAGATGGTCGCCGATCGCGCGGGCGATGAAGCGCGCGGTGATCGGCGTGCCGTCATAGTGCAGGATCGGCACGAGGCGCGCCGGATCGACGTTACACTCCGTGGTGATCAGCGTGCGCAACTGGCTGTCGCGGTTCTGCTCCACCACGAAGATGAAGTCGTGGTCGGCGATGAAAGAGTCGACGTCCTGATGGAACGGGAATGCGCGCACGCGCAGCATGTCGAGCGGCGTGCCGCGGTCGGCGATCAAGTGGATCGCCTCGTCCATCGCGGGCGAGGTAGAGCCGTAATAGATGACGCCATAGCGCGCGCGCTGTTCGGCATTGCGGCGCACCGGGCGCGGCACGAGGCTCTTCGCGGTTTCGAACTTGCGCAGCAGGCGCGCCATGTTGTCGGCGTAGGGCCCGCCTTCCTCGGTGTAGCGCGCGTAGCGGTCGCGCGAGGTGCCGCGGGTGAAGAACGAGCCCTTGGTCGGGTGCGTGCCGGGCAGGGTTCGGAACGGAATGCCGTCGCTGTCGACGTCGAGATAGCGCCCGAAATCCGTGCCGGCGTCCAGCATCTGCGCCGTCATGATCTTTCCGCGATCGTAGACCTTTGAGTCGTCCCATTTCAGCGGACGGCAGAGCCGGTGGTTCATGCCGATGTCGAGATCGGTCATCACGAAGATCGGCGTCTGCAGCCGGTCGGCCAGGTCGAACGCCTGCGCGGTCATCTCGAAGGCTTCGGCCGGATCTTCGGGGAGTAGCAGCACGTGCTTGGTGTCGCCGTGTGACGCGTAGGCGCATGAGAGGAGGTCGCATTGTTGCGTGCGCGTCGGCATGCCGGTCGACGGACCGGCGCGCTGCACATCGATCAATACGGCCGGGATCTCGGCGAAATAGGCGAGGCCGAGGAACTCCTGCATCAGCGAGATGCCGGGGCCCGAGGTCGCCGTGAAGGAGCGCGAGCCATTCCACGAGGCGCCGATCACCATGCCGATCGAGGCGAGTTCGTCCTCGGCCTGGATGATGGCGTAGCGGTTTGTCTTGGTCTTTCCGTCGGTGCGGTAGCGTGAACAATGGCGTTGGAAGGCCTCCGCCACCGACGACGAGGGCGTGATCGGATACCACGCGCAAACCGTCGCGCCGCCGTAGACTGCGCCGAGTGCGGTCGCGTTGTTGCCCTCGATGAAGATGCGGTCGCCGACGGCGTTCGCCTTCTTCACGCGAAGGCCGATCGGGCATTCGAGATTCAACAGCGCGTAGTCGCGCCCGAGGTGCAGCGCGTGCACGTTCGGCTCGATCAGGGTGTCCTTGGTGCGGAACTGTTCGGCGATCAGCTTCTCGATCGCACCGACATCCATGTCGAGCATCGCCGAGAGCGCGCCCAGATAGATGATGTTCTTGAAGAGCTGGCGCTGGCGCGGATCGATGTATTCACGATTGCAGATCGCGGTAAGCGGAATGCCGATCACCGTGATGTCGTCGCGGAAGCGCGAGGCCGGCAGCGGCTTGGTCGAGTCGTAGAACAGATAGCCGCCCTTCTCGATGGAGGCGACGTCCTTGTCGAAGGTCTGCGGATTCATCGCGACCATCAGGTCGACGCCGCCACGCGCGCCTAGATGTCCGGCCTCGGTGATGCGCACCTCGTACCAGGTCGGCAGGCCCTGAATGTTCGACGGGAAGATGTTGCGCGGGCTCACCGGCACGCCCATTCGCATCACGGAGCGTGCGAACAGTTCGTTCGCGCTGGCCGAGCCGGATCCGTTGACGTTGGCAAACCTGACGACGAAGTCGTTCACGCTCTCGATTGGCATACCGTTTCCGCTTGCGTCATTTGGATCAGGGTTTTCTGCATGTCCCACGCGCCGGTCGGGCAGCGCTCGGCGCACAGGCCGCAGTGCAGGCACACGTCCTCGTCCTTCACCATCACGCGGCCGGTTTTCAGGTTGTCGGCCACATACAGATCCTGCGTCAGGTTCATCGCGGGCGCCTGCAGGCGCGTGCGCAGATCGGCTTCATCGCCGTTTGCCGTGAAGGTGATGCAATCCATCGGGCAGATATCGACGCAGGCGTCGCACTCGATGCAAAGCTGCCCGGTGAACACGGTCTGCACGTCGCAGTTCAGGCAGCGCTGCGCCTCGGCGAAAGCGAGCTTGTCGTCATAGCCGAGCTCGACCTCGGTGCGGATGTCCTTCAGCGCGATGACGTTGTCGCGCGTCGGCACCCGATAGCGCTTGTCGTTCGCGATGTCGTTATCGTAGCTCCACTCGTGGATGCCCATCTTCTGGCTGACGACTTCGACCGCGGGCAGGGGACGATGGCTGATGTCCTCGCCGTTGAGGAATTTGTCGATCGACACCGCCGCCTCATGGCCGTGCGCGACCGCCCAGATGATGTTCTTCGGGCCGAACGCCGCGTCGCCGCCGAAGAACACCTTCGGATTGGTCGACGCGAAGGTCTGCGGGTCGACCTGCGGCATGCCCCACTTGTCGAACTCGAGCCCGACATCGCGCTCGATCCAGGGGAACGAGTTCTCCTGGCCGACCGCCACCAGCACGTCATCGCATTCGAAGTGCTGGTCCGGTTCGCCGGCATTCACCAGCTTGCGGCGGCCCTTGTCGTCGAACTCGGCCTTCACCTTTTCGAAGATGACGCCAGTGAGCTTGCCGTCCTTGTGGGTGAATTCCTTCGGCACGAGGAAATTGTGGATCGGGATGCCCTCGTGCATCGCGTCTTCCTTTTCCCAAGGCGACGCCTTCATCTCCTCGAAGCCGGAACGCACGACCACCTTCACATCCTCGCCGCCGAGGCGGCGCGAGGAGCGGCAGCAGTCCATCGCGGTGTTGCCGCCGCCGAGCACGATCACACGCTTGCCGATGCTCGTCACGTGGCCGAACGACACCGACGAGAGCCAGTCGATGCCGATGTGGATGTTCTTGGCGGCTTCCTTGCGGCCCGGAATGTCGAGCTCGCGCCCGCGCGGCGCGCCGGAGCCGACGAACACCGCGTCCCAGCCTTCGGCGAGCAGCTTCTTCAGGCTCTCGACCGGCCGTCCGCCGCGGAATTCGACGCCGAGATCGAGGATGTAGTTGCACTCCTCGTCAATCACCTTGTCGGGCAGGCGAAACTTTGGAATCTGCGAGCGCATCATGCCGCCCGAACGGAAATCGCCGTCGAACACCACGCATTCGTACCCGAGCGGGGCGAGATCGCGCGCGACAGTCAGGGAGGCGGGGCCGGCGCCGACCAGCGCGATGCGCTTGCCGTTGCGCTTGCTCTTCTCGACGGCCTTCGGCAGCCGCTCCTTGATGTCTTCCTTGTAGTCGGCGGCGACGCGCTTGAGGCGGCAGATCGCGACCGGATCTTTCTCCACGCGCCCGCGGCGGCACGCCGGTTCGCACGGACGGTCGCAGGTGCGCCCGAGAATCCCGGGAAACACGTTGGACTTCCAGTTGATCATGTAGGCGTCGCCGTAGCGGCCTTGCGCGATCAAGCGGATGTATTCGGGCACAGGCGTGTGCGCCGGGCAGGCCCATTGGCAATCTACGACCTTGTGGAAGTAGTCGGGCGCGGCAATGTCGGTAAGTTTCATTTCCTCCTCGTGCTCGCGCCCCTTGCGGGAAAGGGACTCAGCGCGGCGCAGCGTGGGCCGATTGGTTCATCCCTATCGCATCGGCTTCTTTGGACCGATTCCGAAGCAGAACTTAGTGGACCACCCCTGGGAAAGCCATCGATACCATCGTCACAGCGCCCATCATTCGCATCCGGATTTCCACGGATGGTTAGCTCGCCCCATGAGGCCAGTTTATAGTCCGTCTGTGGCCGGAATAAAGCGACAGGTGATGGCTAACCCTTTGAAATTAGTGATCTTTGACTGTGACGGAACCCTCGTCGACAGCCAGCACATGATTCTTGCCGCGATGCACGAAAGCTACGGGACACATGGACTGGAACTTCCGCCGCGTGAAACGCTGCTCTCGATTGTGGGGCTGTCCCTGCCGGAAGCCTTCGAGAAGCTGGGCGAGGGCAGGGTGGGCTTTCCGGTCGCCAGCATGTGCGACGCCTATCGGGCCTCGTTCCACGCGATGCGCGCCGCACAGATGGACCACCTCGAGCCGCTCTATCCCGGCGCGGCGGAAGCCGTGACCGACCTCGCGCGGCGCGACGATGTCGTGCTCGGCATCGCTACCGGAAAATCGCAGCGTGGCGTGCGCACGGTGCTCGCGCGTCACGGACTGCTTGAGCACTTCATCACCATCAAGACCGCGGACGATGCGCCGTCAAAGCCGAACCCTGGCATGGTGCTCGATGCGATGAGCGAGGCCGGCGTCGAACCCGCCGACACGGTCATGGTCGGCGACACGCTCTACGATATCGCGATGGCCCGCGCAGCCGGCGCCGCCGCGATCGGCGTGGCGTGGGGCTATCATCCGCGCGAGGCGCTTGCCCGGGCGGGCGCGCATGCGGTGATCGATTCCTTCCCGGCACTGAGCCCCGCGCTTGCCCAAATCTGGACATCGTGACGCAGGAAATGCGGCAACCCGCCATGCGGGCGTTTGGCGACAATGAACGCGGCTGCCGCATTGGCATGAAAACTCTTTCGCCTTTTGGCTGTTTTCGGGACAGAAACGAGCTGTTTGGGCTGGCATTTCAGAGCTTTTGACTCCTTTCGGATCAAATCCAACGATTTTCAAGAAATCGCGTCATGCGCGCCACGCGGGGTGCTGCGCGCGAAAAGCGTATGGCTCTTGCCAAACTTTCCGACCGATCCAACGTTATCGGTGACCTCATTGGCGTGTTGCGTACCCAAGCGTAGAGGCCATTTTTTTCCTGGGGAGCAATCCATGTCGCCAACGCGATATTTTCTCGTCCAGCGCGACGACGAGTGGCTGATCAAGTTCGCCGACGAAGTGTTCGGTCCGTACAAGAGCAAGGCGGAAGCAATGCTGTTCGCGGTGGAAGCTGCGCGCAAGCTTGGTGAGCGCGGCGCCGAGACCGAGGTGTGTCTGATGGGCGAGAACGGCTTCTTCACCGCCGAGTGGACGAACACGCATCCGCCGCAGGCCGCACAGGCAGCGCTCGCATGATCATGCGCACCGACATCTCGATCCCGGACCGGATCGGCAACGGCATCGTTGCGGGTTTCATCGCGGCGCTCGTGATGTCGGCGCTGCACGAGCCGGTCACGGTCGTGACCGAGGCGGTCGGCGTACGCGCGCCGGTCGCCGGACTGCTGTTCCACTTCTTCGTCGGTGTGTTGCTGTGGGGGGCGGTATTCGGAGTCCTGCACGACTATCTGTTCGGGCCGTCCTGGTTGCGCGGAGTTATCTTCGCGAGCGCCGCCGCGCTCATCGTTCTGTTCGTCATCGCGCCGCTCACTGGCTCGGGCATGCTGTGCCTGAAGCTCGGCGCCTTCGCGCCGTTCGTGGTGGCGCTGTTCCACCTGGCCTACGGCGCCATTCTCGGCGGCGTCTATGGCAAGCTGATTGATACCGACGAGGCGCGGGATCATCTGGCAACCCCCGCGCACCGTTAAGGCTTGAATTGGAGTGGCGCGACGGCCTATCTGCTTTGCGCAGATAGGCCTTTTTCATGCGTGACATTTTCGAGGACCTGCAGGGCAGCGCACCGCTCGATCCGAGCGAGGCGGCACGCCGCAACATGCGGCCGAGCCTGCGCAAGAGGTTCTACAAATCCGCCACGGCGGGAGAGGGTGCGCCATTCCCGGTGCTGCTCGATGCCCGCGCCGTGAAGACGCCGGCGGGCGGCGCGCTCGCAGCGCCGTCGTGCGCCTTGGCGGAGGCGATCGCCGCCGAATGGAACGCGCAGGGCGAGCGCATCAACCCCGCGACGATGCCGCTGACGCGGCTTGCCAACTCGATCATCGACGGCGTGGCGCCGCGCCCGCAGCCCGTGATCGACGAGATCGCGAAATATCTCGGCTCCGATCTCGTCTGCTATCGCGCCGATACGCCGGAGGGTCTCGTCGCCATGCAGGCGCAGCACTGGGACCCGATCGTCGCGTGGGCGCGCGATGAACTCGGCGCGCGTTTCGTGTTGAGCGAGGGTGTGGTGTTCGTGGCGCAGCCCGACGGCGCGATCGCGTCTGCGCTCGCGGCGATCCCGTCCGACCCGTGGCGACTCGGCGCCGCGCACGTCGTGACCACGCTGACCGGTTCGGCGCTGATCGCCTTGGCGCTCGCGGCGGGCAGGATCGACGTCGATGCGGCATGGAAGGCCGCCAATGTCGACGAAGACTGGAACATGGCGCAGTGGGGCCGCGACGCGGTTGCGCTGGAGCGCCGCGCGGCGCGCTTCGCCGACATGCAGGCGGCCGGGACCGTATTGTCATCGGCCGGGTAACTCTTTGGCGCATCGCCTTCTTCCGAATAACCGGCACCCGCTTTTCGGGGCGATGCGCGACATGGTTTCCGAAGCGTTAACGAACGCTTCACCCTGCCGGCCTATACGGGGCGCGAGGTCCACCGACGCAAGGAATGCACCGTGGACGCGATCCATCTTCCCGGCGTCACGCTGCCGACCACGCTCGGGCAGCCGGCGCTCGCCGTGCCGCCGGGGCAGATCGTTCAGGCACTCGTCCTCGAATTGATCGAGAGCGATGTTTTCCGTCTTCAGCTTCCGCAGGCGATCGTCGATGTGCGTTCCGACGTGCCGCTCACGCCGGGTACGACGATCGCGCTCTCGGTGAAGGGGACGGGACCGAGCGCCAAGCTCGTGATCTACGCGGATGTGCCGCAACCGACGGGGCAGGGTGCATCATCCCCAGCCCCGCAGCGCGTCAGCCGATCGGCGAAGCTGTGATCATCGCCCGCGCGCCCGCGGGAACGCCGCACCGGATTGCCGAACCGCTTGCGCCCGACGCGCCGTCCATCATCCCGCCTCGTCAGCCGGACGCGCCTGCGCGCGATGTCTCTCCCGAACGCGCCCTGCACGAAGCGGTGCGTATCGCTGCAAGCCGCCAGAGCGGGGCTGCGCCGCTCTTTGCCGATGCCGAACAGATCGTCGAAGCTGCCGAGCGCCCCCGCGCCTGTGCGCGCCGCAGCCGCCGATATTCTCTCGCCTGCGCGTGCCGCTGGAAGAAAAGCTCACGTCCGCCGACGTGAAGCAGGCCTTCGTTCGCTCCGGCATGCTGTTCGAGCCGCGCCTCGCGGTGGCGCGAACAGCCGCGCCCGCGGATGCAGAAATGCTGACGCCGGCGCCAGCGAACGATCTTAAGGCTGCACTGCTCGTGCTGCGGCACGTTGCGAAAGTCTGGTCTGCGAGCGAGCCCGCGCCGGGTCGCGCTCCCGCGAACACGCTGCCCATAACAGGCGCCACGCGTACGCTTCCTGTGCTGGCCGCTGCGCCGGTCGTCGCCGGCGAAGCGCCAAAGCCGATGGCCGCAAGCGAAACCATCAGGCATGTCGCCAATGCACTTGCGGGCGCGCCCGACGCGCTGATCCCGCAGAATGCGTCGCTCTCGCCCGAGCAGGCGACGAATCTCGCAAAGACGCTCGGGTCGGTGCTGGAGGCTCACGAACCGCACACCGCTTCGCCCGACATGCGAAGCAACGGCGCGCTGCCGCCGCCCTATCGCGGCGCGCCGCTCGCGGCGCAGCCGCCGGCAGCGCCGTCGATCCCGCCGGACGCCGCCCCGCACGAGATCGCCGACAGGCTGATCGCGCAGACCGACGGCGCGCTCGCGCGCACGACGCTGTTGCAGGCCGCCTCGCTGCCCGAACAGCCGCAGGCGCAACGCGCGGACACCGGCCAGCGCTGGAGTTTCGAGGTGCCGTTCGCGACGCCGCAAGGCACGGCCATTGCGCAGTTCGAGGTGAGCCGCGACGCGCGCCCGCCGAAGGCCGATCCGTTGGCGCGGGTCTGGCGCGCGCGCTTCTCGCTCGATGTCGAGCCGATGGGGCCGGTGCATGCGATGGTCGCGCTCGCCGGCGAACGGACCAGCGTCACGCTGTGGGCCGAGCGGCACGCGACCGCGGCGCGATTGAACGATCAGGCGGCCGCGCTGAGCGAAGCGCTGCGCGCCGCGGAACTTGAGCCGCGGACTTCCAGTTCAAGGTCGGCGCGCCGCCCTCCGTTGCGCGGCAGGCCACGCCCGGCCGCTTCATGGATCGCGCCACATGAAGCTCCCGCTCGCCGTCGCGCTGCAATACGACAAGTCCGCCGTGCCGGTGCCGCGCGTCGTCGCCAAGGGCCGCGGCGAGATCGGCGAGGCGATCCTGCGTCTCGCGCGCGAGCATGGCGTGCCGATCGAGGAGAATGCCGCGCTCGCCGAGGCGCTGTCGCAGGTCGAACTCGGCGAGGATATTCCCGAGGGGCTCTATCGCGCCGTCGCCGAGGTGCTGATCTTCATCCTGCGGGCATCGGGCAAGATCGCCTAGACCCCGCATCGCGCCGCCGATGCGGCCGAGATGCGTGATGCCGAAGCCCGCGCCGTATTTCAGGCCCAGCCCGATTGCGCGGTCGATGCCGATATGCGCGGCCCAGATCAGCGCGATCGCAATCAGGTCGAACGACGGCAGCAGGAATCCGAGCGCCGCGCAGGCCAGCGGTCCGAGCGTGACGTGCAAGGCGTTGTAGGCGATCGCGCCGATCCGCGTGCCGATCAGGTAGCCGAGCAAGCCCAGGTCCGGCGCCAGGATCAGCGCGGCGAACAGCCACCAGTTTCCGCCGAGGCGGTGATAGGCATAGACCGCGCCGATCGCGAGCGCCGCGCCTTCGAGCCGCAACAGCAGCCGCGGCATGCCCTCGACGGCGCCGGCTGGACGTTGGAAACAGCCATGGCTGCCTCTCCGTGACCGTGCAGGATTGCCCACATTCGCCGTCAATGACAATGTGGGTCGCCGGTTCGTGAACGGGCGTGAATCTCATGAAAGACATCCTCGAAAAGCTCGAAACACGGCGCGCCAATGCACGGCTCGGCGGCGGGCAGGCGCGCATCGACGCGCAGCACAAGCGCGGCAAGCTGACCGCGCGCGAGCGCGTCGAACTTCTGATGGACAAGGACTCCTTCGAGGAGTTCGACATGTTCGTCGAGCACCGCGCGACCGATTTCGGCATGGACAAGGGCGCGAAGATCCCCGGCGACGGCGTCGTCACCGGCTGGGGCACGGTGAACGGCCGCACGGTGTTCGTGTTCGCCAAGGATTTCACCGTGTTCGGCGGCTCGCTCTCGGAGACGCACGCGCTGAAGATCCAGAAGATCCAGGACATGGCGATGAAGGCGCGCGCGCCGATCGTCGGCCTGTTCGATGCCGGCGGCGCGCGCATCCAGGAGGGCGTCGCCTCGCTCGGCGGCTATGGCGAGGTGTTCAAGCGCAACGTGATCGCCTCCGGCGTGATCCCGCAGATTTCCGTCATCATGGGGCCGTGCGCGGGCGGCGACGTTTATTCGCCGGCCATGACCGACTTCATCTTCATGGTGAAGGACACGAGCTACATGTTCGTGACCGGGCCGGACGTGGTGAAGACCGTCACCAACGAGGTCGTCACCGCCGAAGAGCTTGGCGGCGCGAGCGTGCACACCACGAAGTCCGCGATCTCCGACGGCGCGTTCGAGAACGATGTCGAGTGCCTGCTGCAGATCCGCCGGCTGCTCGATTTCCTGCCGGCGAACTGCGCGGCGGGCGTGCCGGAGTGGCCGAGCTTCGACGACATCGCGCGCGCGGATGAATCGCTCGACACGCTGATCCCGGACAATCCGAACAAGCCCTACGACATCAAGGAGCTGATCCTCAAGGTTGCCGACGAGGGCGATTTCTTCGAAATCTCGGCGGCCTACGCGAAGAACATCGTGACGGGTTTCGGGCGCATCGCCGGCCGCACGGTCGGGTTCGTGGCGAACCAGCCGATGGTACTGGCGGGCGTGCTCGACAGCGATGCGAGCCGCAAGGCCGCGCGCTTCGTGCGCTTTTGCGATGCGTTCGGCATTCCGATCGTCACCTTCGTGGACGTGCCGGGCTTCCTGCCTGGCACCGCGCAAGAGTATGGCGGGCTGATCAAGCACGGCGCGAAGCTGCTGTTCGCCTACTCGCAGGCGACCGTGCCGCTGGTCACCGTGATCACCCGCAAGGCTTTCGGCGGCGCCTACGACGTCATGGCGTCGAAGCACATCGGCGGCGATGTGAACTACGCCTGGCCGACGGCGCAGATCGCCGTCATGGGCGCGAAGGGCGCGGTCGAGATCATCTTCCGCGCCGACATCGGCGACGCCGACAAGATCGCGGCGCGCACCAAGGAATACGAGGACCGCTTCCTCTCGCCTTTCGTCGCGGCTGAACGCGGCTATATCGACGAGGTGATCATGCCGAGTGCGACGCGGCGGCGCGTTGCCCGCGCGCTCGCGATGCTGAAGGGCAAGCAAGTCGAGATGCCCGCGCGGAAGCACGATAATTTGCCGCTGTAGGGCAGGCGGCTCGGCGTCCCGACGGTCTGCTATCCTCGCGCGCATTGAGTCGGACATACTTGACTACCGCAGAGGTGCGGCGCTTGCCGGCCACACAACGCATTCAGCCTGAACGCTTGATCGAGCTAGAGGCCGTACGCGGCATCGCGGCGGTCGTCGTGCTGTTTCACCATTGTCTGCTCGGTTTCCTGCCGACGGTGAGCGGGCTCGTCGTTCCGGCGCAGCCGTGGTCGCTGTTCGGCACGCCATTCTTTGCATTCCTGAACGGCACCGCGGCGGTCGCGCTGTTCTTCGTCCTTTCCGGCTTCGTGCTGACCTACCAGGCGATTGATTCCGCGACCCCGCGGCTGCTTGCGCTTGCCACGCTGCGGCGCTGGCCGCGTCTTGCGTTCCCGGTGCTGATCGTGAACCTCGGCGCCGGAGCGCTGTTCGCGCTCGGTCTCTACGCCAACATTGCCGCCGACACGCCGACCGGCTCGATCTGGCTCGCGTGGATGTACCGCACCAATCCCTATCCGGCGCCCGCGGTGCTCGCCGCCGCCTATGAGGGGACGGTCGCGACGTTCCTGTTCGGCACGGCGGCGTTCAACTCCAGCCTCTGGACGATGTACTACGAGTTCTTCGGAAGCTTTCTGGCGTTCGCGCTGGCCTATCTGCTGATCGGCGCCCGCATGCCCTATCTGCTGGCCGCCGCCGTCCTTGCCGTCATCGCCTGCTGGTACGTGAACGCCTACGCGTTCTGCTTCGTCGCGGGTGTCGCGCTTGCGGCTACGCGCCATCGTCTGCACGCGCTGTTCATGCACCAAGCAGTGCGGCGCGGATGGATCGCGGGGGTAGGGCTCGCCGTGGCGTTTCTCCTGTTCGGCTATCACGAACACATTCCGCCGGGGCCGCTCGGGTTCTACGAATTTCTCGCACCCGTGGCGAAGGCGGCACCGCACGCGCTGCGGGTCACGCTGCACACCGCGGGCGCCGTGATCGTCCTCATCGTGGCGCTGGAGTACGGGCATCGGCTGCGCGGCCCGTTCGCGTCGTTTCTTGGACAAATTTCGTTTCCCATCTACCTGCTGCACATCCCGGTGCTGTGCTCGGCTGGCTGCGCCATCTACCTCGTCCTGCTCCCCGCGGCGGGTCATCCGCTGGCGGCGATCGCCGCGATCGTCGTCACGATGGCGGTGACGTTTGCGCTCGCGATTCCGCTCGGGCGCGTCGACCGGCTCTGGCTTGCATTGCTCCGGCGGGCCGTCGCGTTACGGCCGCGCGCGCCTGCGGCGTCTCCGGCTGAGTGATTTCGCCGCTTCCGCCGGGAGGAGCCCTCGACTACGATCCCTCAACTTCCAGGGAGATGCGCCCATGAAACGCCTTTTTGCCAGCGTTGCGGTCGTCACGTTCGCGCTCATGCTTCCTGCGAGCGCGCAGCAGCAGCCTTCACCGGTGCAGCCCGCGCCGGTGAAGCGGACCGTGCTCGGAAAAGTCGAGGTGCCCGGCGCGAACCACGACGTGATCACCGCGATGGTCGAAATTCAGCCGGGCTTCAAGGCCGGCCGACACAGTCATCCGGGAACCGTCCAGGCGCAGGTGCTGGAAGGCGAGTTCTGGTTCGTGCTCGACGGCCAGCCGGAGAAAATCGCCAAGGCCGGCGAATGGCTCGAAATCCGCGACGCCGCGATCCACAACGAGGGCGCACTCGGCTCGACACCAGCGAAGCTGATCGCGATCTATACCGTGGAGCGGGGAAAGCCGCTCGTAAGCCCGGCGCAATAGGAAAATACCAATGTCCGCTCACTACTTCGTCGTCCGCGCCACCGTCTCCGATCCGGCCAAGCGGGAGGCGTTCGGCAAGTGGTACGAGGCCGAGCATATTCCTGACGCGGTCAAGACGTTCGGCGCACTGAAGGCGTGGCGCTTCTGGAGCGCGAGCGACCCGGCCGTGCATCAGGCGATGTACCAGATGCCCGACCGCGCCTCGCTCGACCGCGCGGTGAACGGTGAGGGCATGAAACGTCTCGTTGCGGACTTCGATCGCGACTGGCCCGGCATTCCGCGGCAGCGCGAAATCCTGACGCTGGCGCAGGAGTTCACGCCCTAGCGTCTAGCCGCCGGGTTTGGTCGCGCCGCCCGGGGAGGGCGGGGCGCCTGCCGTGGTGCGGCCGCCTGGTAGCGGCTGGCTGGGCTGCGTGGAGGCCGGCGCGGACTGCGTCTTACTATGACGTTGCTCGTCCTGCACGTCGGCGCGGTGCGTGGTGACCCCATACATTACGGCGAGCACGACGGCCGCGATCACCGCGCCAACGGCCCATTTGCGCGGGCCGCTCGCGGGGCCTTCGTTGAGGATCGGGTCGGGCTGAGGACCGGGTTCCTTCGGCATACCGGTGCGTTCGGTCATGGCTTTCTCCTCGTCTGGACAAAGCCCTGAGCGCGCCTGCGTTCCGGGAACTTGAAGCGATGAAGCGGGAATTTTGCCGCCGTCAGTACACCACGACGCTGCGGATACTTGTCCCTGCGTGCATCAGGTCGAAACCCTTGTTGATGTCGGCGAGCGGCATCGTGTGGGTGATCATCGGGTCAATTTCGATTTTCCCGTCCATGTACCAGTCGACGATCTTCGGCACGTCGGTGCGGCCTCTCGCGCCGCCGAACGCAGTTCCCTTCCACACGCGCCCGGTGACCAGTTGGAACGGCCGCGTCGCGATCTCGGCGCCGGACGGCGCCACGCCGATAACAACGCTGAAACACCCCAGCCGCGGTGGCAGGCTTCCAGCGCCTGACGCATCACGGTGACGTTGCCGGTGCAGTCGAAGGTGTAGTCCGCGCCGCCGATCTGGTCGGCGCCCTTCTTGGTCATGTTCACGAGGTGCGGCACGAGGTCGGCGCCGACTTCCTTCGGATTGACAAAGTGAGTCATTCCAAAGCGTTCGCCCCATTCCTTGCGGGCATTGTT
Source organism: uncultured Alphaproteobacteria bacterium (assembly GCA_963828625.1). GTDB lineage: Bacteria > Pseudomonadota > Alphaproteobacteria > Rhizobiales > Xanthobacteraceae > PALSA-894. The sequence goes on from CAWHEX010000004.1 coordinate 56,953, forward strand.
GATATCGACGCCGATGATCATGTCGGCGCCCGCAAGCCGCAGGCCCTGGATCACGTTGAGGCCGATGCCGCCGAGCCCGAACACGATCGCCTTCGCGCCGGCTTCGACTTTGGCGGTGTTGATCACCGCGCCGATGCCGGTCGTGACGCCGCAGCCGATGTAGCAGATCTTGTCGAACGGCGCGTCCTCGCGGACCTTCGCGACCGCGATCTCGGGCAGCACCGTGTAATTCGCGAACGTCGAGCAGCCCATGTAGTGGTGCAGCTTCTTGCCGTCGAGCGAGAAGCGCGAGGTGCCGTCCGGCATCAGCCCCTGACCCTGCGTCGCGCGGATCGCGGTGCAGAGGTTGGTCTTGCGCGAGAGGCATGACGGGCAGGAACGGCATTCCGGCGTGTAGAGCGGGATGACGTGATCGCCCTTCTTCACCGAGGTGACGCCCGGCCCGACCTCGACCACCACGCCCGCGCCCTCGTGCCCGAGGATCGCGGGAAACAGGCCTTCGGGGTCCGCACCGGACAGCGTGAATTCGTCGGTGTGGCAGATGCCGGTCGCCTTGATCTCGACCATCACCTCGAAGGCTTTCGGCCCGTCGAGTTGAACCGTCGTGATCTCCAGCGGCTTTCCCGCCGCGACCGCCACTGCTGCCTTTACGTCCATGTCCGTCTCCTCGATTGCGGCGCGGATCATAGTGGCGTGGCGCGCCGTTCGCGACCGAAAATGCCGCGATGGAAACGGCGGCTGCCTCCGGCTACGCTCGCCCGAGAAGAGGGGCGCGCATGCACATCGTGATCGTCATCATCGGCGGGCTGGCCGGACTTGCGTTCTTCTTTTTCGGCTACCGGATGTTCGGCCGCAGCGGCGCGGCCGGGGCGGCGCTGTTCATTCCGGTGTGGCTGGTGGCGTCGATCCTCAATGCGGCGGTCGGGGTCACGCAAGCCGGCATTCCTCTCGTGAACGAGCTTGCGGCGTTCGTTCCGATCTTCGGAATCCCGGCGGCGGCCGCCTGGTATCTCGCCTATCGGCACGGGCGCTGATCGCGGATGAAGGCCGTCCGCACCGACCGCGAGCTTGAATGCCCGGAGATCGACGCAGGACTGCGCGCGGCGGGCTGCGATCTGACTCTGCTGGCCGAAGGCATCAGTGAAGACCGGCTGATCGCGGAGGTGAGCGACGCCGATCTTCTGCTGATGTGCTACACGCCGATCACCGCCCGCGTGATCGAAGCCGCGACCCGGCTCAAGGGTATCGTCAAATACGGCGTCGGCATCGACGCGATCGATATCCCGGCCGCGATTGCGCGCGGCATCCCGGTGGTGAATGTGCCGGAATATGCCGAGGAGACGGTCGCCGAAGGCGCGTTCGCCCTGATGATTGCGCTCGCCAAGAAGCTGGTGCCGATCGGCCGCGCGATGACGACGTACGGCTGGGCATGGCCGATGCCGCGCTGGCTCGGGTTCGATCTGAGCGGCCGCACGCTCGGGCTCATCGGCACGGGCAGGATCGGGCGCAGCATGGCGCGCATGGCGACCGGCTTCCGCATGCGGGTGATCGGCTACGACCCGTATGTTTCGGCGGAAACGATGCGCGCGGCCGGTATCGAGAAGGTCGACGAGCTGAACATGCTGCTGGCGACAAGTGACGTCGTCTCGATCCACGCGGTGCTCAACGCGCGCACGCGCCACCTGATTGGCGGTCTCGAACTGTCGCTGATGAAGCCGACCGCCTTCCTGATCAATGTGTCCCGCGGCGCGATCGTGGACGAGGAGGCGCTGGTTGTGGCGCTACGCGAGAAGGTGATCGCCGGGGCCGCGCTCGACGTGTTCAGCCGCGAACCGCTCGCGCATAGCGAACATCCGATGAGTTCGCTGTTCGCGATGGAAAACGTGATTTTATTTCCGCACCTGACCTTCTACACGCAAGAGGCGATGGCCCGGCTGACCGAAGACACGCTCGCACGTTGCGGGGAAATCCTCGAAGGCCGGCCGGTGCTCGTCAGATCGCACGACCCGCGGCTGCGCGCGCAACAAAAAGGCGTGGTGTTCGGCTAGCCGTCCTTCCCGTCCATCACGATCTGCGTCTGCGTCACGATCGCGGCGAGCTTCCCGTCGTTCCGGGTGATCCTCGTCTGCGCCACGATCGTGGTACGGCCACGATGCAGCGGCACGCATTCGGCGTGCGCGACATCGCCGATCGGGATGCCGGCGAAGAAATTGGTCTTGCTCTCGATCGTCGCGGTGCGCTGGCCGGGCTTCAGGTTGGCGGTCGCGAGCGTGCCGCCGAGGCTGTCGGCGTAGGCCATCACGGCGCCGCCATGCATCATGCCGCCGCGGTTCTTGAACTCCTCGCGCACCGCGAGGCTAGCCTCAACCTTCTCCGGCGTCACGGCGATGAGCGCGATGCCGAGGAACTTGGCGAAGGGCGGTAGAGCGATGTCGGACATGAGTGATCCTGAAAGACAAAGGGCGCGGCCGGAGCCGCGCCCTTTAACTCATAACGCTGCCGTCGATCAACGCGGCTGCTGGACAATCCGGATATAGGGCTTCGGCGCCTTCCAGCCCTGTGGGAACAGCTTCTTCGCGTCGTCGTCGTTGACCGAACCCGCGATGATGACGTCCTCGCCTTGCTTCCACTGCGCGGGCGTTGCGACCTTGTGCTTCGCGTTGAGCTGGAGCGAGTTGATCACGCGCAGCACCTCGTCGAAATTGCGCCCGGTGACCATCGGATAGACCAGGATGAGCTTCACCTTCTTGTCCGGCCCGATGACGAATACGTTGCGGACGGTCTGGTTATCGGCCGCGGTGCGTTTCGCGGCATCGCCGGATACGGCTGCCGGCAGCATGCCGTAGAGCTTCGACACGTTGAAATCGGTGTCGCCGATCATCGGGTAGTTCGGCGCCGTGCCTTGCGTCTCCTTGATGTCCGCGGCCCAGCCCGCGTGGCGGTCGACCGGATCGACCGAGAGCCCGATGATCTTCACGCCGCGCTTGTCGAACTCCGGCTTGATCTTGGCCATGTATCCGAGCTCGGTCGTGCAGACCGGGGTGAAGTCTTTCGGATGCGAGAACAGCACCGCCCATTTGTCGCCGATCCAGTCGTGGAATTTGATCCGGCCTTCGGTGGTCTCGGCCTCGAAATCCGGTGCGGTATCGCCAAGCGAAAGAGCCATCGCGTTTCTCCAGTAGTGAGGGCAATCGGGGTGTTCCGCCCGCGATATAGAGTTCGCGCTTCAGCGCGGCCAGCGGATGACCCTTACTTAAGATCAATCGTCCAATAGCTTGATATCCAAGAGAACGACATCCGCCTGCGGGCGCACGAATTGGAAAGTTCTTATCCTGTGGTTTGCCGAAAACCGCCCGGCGGCGGCGGCGCCGTCCGATTGACTTTCTTGCTGCAACGCCGCAAAGCCAATGGGCCGGTTCGGGTTAGGGCCACATGTTCAAGCGCATCCTGATCGCCAATCGCGGCGAGATCGCCTGCCGGATCATCAAGACAGCCCGCAAGATGGGCATAGCCACGGTCGCGGTCTATTCCGACGCCGACCGTGACGCGCTGCATGTCGAGATGGCGGACGAGGCGGTGCATATCGGGCCGCCGGCCGCGGCCGAAAGCTATCTGGTCATCGAGAAAATCCTCGCCGCCTGCAAGCAGACGGGCGCCGAGGCCGTGCATCCGGGGTACGGCTTCCTCTCCGAGCGCGAGGCCTTCCCGCGCGCGCTGGAGAAGGCCGGCATCGTGTTCATCGGTCCGAACCCGCACGCGATCGCCGCGATGGGCGACAAGATCGAGAGCAAGAAAGCGGCCGCGAAAGCCAAGGTCTCGACCGTGCCCGGCCATCTCGGCGTGATCGAGGACGAAAAGCACGCGGTGAAGATCGCCGACGAGATCGGCTATCCGGTGATGATCAAGGCCTCGGCCGGCGGCGGCGGCAAGGGCATGCGCATCGCGTATTCGCGGGGCGAGGTCGCAGAGGGCTTCGCGCGCTCGAAGTCGGAGGCGAAGTCCTCGTTCGGCGACGACCGCATGTTCATCGAGAAATTCATCGTCGATCCGCGCCACATCGAAATCCAGGTGCTCGGCGACAAGCACGGCAACGTCATCTATCTCGGCGAGCGCGAATGCTCGATCCAGCGCCGCAACCAGAAGGTCATCGAGGAGGCGCCATCGCCGCTGCTCGATGCCGCGACGCGCAAGAAGATGGGCGAGCAGGCCGTGTCGCTCGCCAAGGCGGTCGGATACGACAGCGCCGGCACGGTCGAGTTCGTCGCCGGGCAGGACAAGAGCTTCTACTTCCTCGAAATGAACACGCGGCTTCAGGTCGAGCATCCGGTGACCGAAGTTGTCACCGGCATCGATCTGGTCGAGCAGATGATCCGCGTTGCGGCGGGCGAAAAGCTCAAGCTCAAGCAGGCCGACGTGAAGCTGAAGGGCTGGGCGGTCGAGAGCCGCGTCTATGCCGAGGACCCGACGCGCAATTTCCTGCCATCGACCGGACGGCTGACCACCTACCGGCCACCGCAGGAGAGCGAGGCAGACGGCGTCACGGTGCGCAACGACACCGGCGTCTACGAAGGCGGCGAAATCTCGATCTGGTACGATCCGATGATCGCCAAGCTCGTCACCCATGCGAAGACGCGCGAAGCCGCGATCGATGCGCAGGCCGAAGCGCTCGATGCGTTCGCGATCGACGGCATCCGCCACAATATTCCGTTTCTCGCCGCCCTGATGGCGCATCCGCGCTGGCGTGCGGGCAAGCTTTCCACCGGCTTCATCGCGGAAGAGTTCAAGGACGGATTCCAAAATCGTGCGCCGCATGGCGAGAGCGCGCGCGTGCTCGCGGCCGTCGCCGCCGCGATCGATCACAAGCTCGGCAGCCGCAAGCGCAAGATTTCCGGCCAGCTCACCGGACGCTCAGTGACGCGCGCGACCAGCCGGCGCGTGTGGCTCAATGCGAGCGAATACACCGTGGATGTCGCGGCAAACGGCGACGGGTCGCATGGTGATGCAACGCTGGTGCCCGAAGGCGTCCGAGACAACGATCAAGCTGCGCTATCGCGGCAGCGCGGACGCGGCAAAAGGGAAGGGCGAGTTGATTACCGTCCAGTCGGCCTGGACGGCCGGGGGAGCCGGTGTGGTCCGGGACGGTCGGCAGCGATGCGGTTTCGGTGCAGGTGCGGCCGGTCGCGAACGGCTTCCTGCTCGCATGGCGCGGCACGTTCGCGAACGCGCAGGTCTATACCGAGAGCGAAGCCGGCTTATGCGCGGCTGATGCCGGTGAAGGTCGCGGCCGATACCGGCAAGAAACTGCTTTGCCCGATGCCGGGTCTCGTCAAGGCGATCGCGGTCAGCGAAGGGCAGGAGGTGAAGGCGGGCGAGACGCTCGCCGTGGTCGAGGCGATGAAGATGGAAAACGTGCTGCGCGCCGAGCGCGACGGCACGGTGAAGAAGCTTCACGCCAAGGCCGGGCGACAGCCTCGCGGTCGACGCGGTGATCCTCGAATTCGCCTGAGGACGCTGATGGAACTGGCTGCGGCCTGAAACGTTCCCGTCCGGACCCAGAGGCCCGGCAATGAACGTCCATCAAAAGCCCGAAAAGACCGCCGAAAAGGCGAAGAAACAGAAGCAGCCGCCGCAGGTGCAGGAGCATCAGCCGGGCGTCGAAAGCGAGATGCGTCCGCGCCCGGATTTCATGCCGAAATTCGCGGGCGTCGGCAAACTCCGGGACAAGGTCGCGGTCATCACCGGCGGTGATTCAGGCATCGGCCGTGCCGTCGCGGTCGCAATGGCGCGCGAAGGCGCGCTGATCGCGATCCTCTATCTTGAAGAAAACGACGACGCCGAGGAGACCAAGCGCCTTGTCGAGAAGGAGGGCAGCCGCGCGATGCTGTTTCGCGGCGACGTCGGCGACGAGATGTTCTGCTGGGAGTCGGTCGAGCGCACCTTCGAGGAATTCGGCCGCATCGACATTCTGGTGAACAACGCCGCCGAGCAGCACGAGACCGACGATCCACTCAATCTCGATGCCGCGCAGATCGAGAAGACCTTCCGCACGAACGTGTTCAGCTTCTTCCACATGACGCGCGCCTGCCTGCAATACATGGAAGCGGGCGCGAGCATCATCAACACGACCTCGATCACGGCCTATCGCGGCCACAAGACGCTGCTCGACTATGCGGCGACCAAGGGCGCGATCGTGTCGCTGACGCGCTCGCTGTCGCAGGCGCTGGTCGAGAAGGGCATCCGCGTCAACGGCGTCGCGCCGGGACCGATCTGGACGCCGCTCATTCCGGCCTCGTTCAGCGCGAAGAAGGTTGCCGAGCATGGCGCGAGCGCGCCGATGGAGCGCGCCGGCCAGCCGAACGAAGTCGCGCCCTGCTACGTGTTCCTCGCGAGCGAGGACGCCTCCTACATGAGCGGACAGGTGCTGCATCCGAACGGCGGCAATGTCGTGAACGCCTGACACAGGAGAGACCGATGGGCCTGACACCGAAGCGAAAAGCGGCCGACGATCCGACCGCATCCGACCCGGACAAGAACGCCCGGCTGGAGACCTACGAGCAGGAGGTCGAGCGGGCCTCGGTCGAGAGTATCGCCGAGCATCCGGAAGGCTCCGCGCCGCCGCTCGAACGGCTCGTCGACGCGCATCCTGAGAAGCAGCGCAAGTAGCGCAGCACGTAGCGCGATCCGTGCCGGCCATGCCACTCTGGCGGCATGGATCCGGTCGCGTTTCTAGACCCCACCAAAGGCGGGCTGGCGCCGAGGCGGTTTGCGCTCGGCGTCTCCGCCGTGTGGATCGCCGGCATCGCAACACAGTTTCTACTGACCGGCGAAGTGGTCGGTCGAGCTGGGCTCTGGCCGTTCATCGTGGTGCAGGCCGCGCTCATCTGGCTGTGGCTGCTGCTGCACGTCCGGCGGCTGCGCGATGCCGGGGAGGGACCGGCCGCCGCGGTCGGCGTCGCGCTGATCTATCTGCTGTCGATCGCGCTGCTCGTGCTACTCGTCGCATTTTTCACGCATCCGGATGCCACTGCGACCGGCGGCGAAAATCCCGCGGGCGACGCCGCGACGGGCACGCTGCTGATGCTGTTTCTGTTTGCGATCGTGTTCAAGCCCGACTTCGGCGTGTTCACGACGATCCTCAAGGGTCTCATTCTGATCGCGTTCGTGCCGTCGGTGATCTCGCTCTTGTTCTCGATCCGCACCGGAATGCGCAAGCGCGTGCCATGACGCTCTATTTCGGGTACGGCGCCAACATGGAGCGCGCGGCGATGGCACGGCGTTGCCCCGGCGCGGCGGCGCTCGGCATCGCGACGTTGCGCGGCTGGCGCTATCTGATCGCGCAAGGATACGGCTGTGTTGCGCCAGCATCGGGCCAATGCGTGTCCGGCGTGCTGTGGCGGCTCACGCCGCGCGATCTTGCGGCGCTCAACGCCTTCGAAAGCCTCGACAGCGGGCTTTACCGGCGTGTGATGCTGACGGTGGAAACCGGCGAGCAGCCGCAAGCGCGCGCTGGTGTACGTGGGACGGCAGGTCGGCAAGCGCCGCCCGATGCCGGGATATCAGGAGCGCGTCGTTGCTGCGGCGCGCGACTGGCGGATGCCGCCGCGTTATGTCGAAGCGCTACAGCGTCTCGCGCCCGGTTATCGCGGCGCGCGTCCGGCCGAGACCGGAGAAATCGGATGAACGTCATCCGCCATGTGGTGATCCGCGGGCGCGTTCAGGGCGTCGGCTACCGGGCCTTCGTCGAGGACGAGGCCGTGCGGCGAGACCTCGAAGGCTGGGTCAGAAACCGGCGCGACGGCACTGTCGAAGCAGTCTTTTCCGGTCCCGGCGAGGCGGTGATGGCGATACTCGAAGCCTGCCGCAGGGGCCGCGCATCACGCGCTGGTCGAGGCCGTGGAGGTAGAAGAAGCGAATGACGATCTGGTAGCCTTGGCGCCGCGCGGTACAGCGCTTTTCGGTTATGCCTACGGTGTGAGGTGCGCCATGAGAATTGCCGCGACGGCCTTCGCCTTGCTGCTGTTGTTTTCCCTCGCGGCATTGGCGCAAACCCAACCGCCGCCAGTGGACGCTTCCTTCCACGCGTACGGCGACCGGGATAAGACCTGCCTGCAATGGACCGATGGCTGCCGTACCTGCACGCGGCGCGAGGGCGCAGACGACCAATGCTCGAACATCGGTCCGGCGTGTCAGCCGGTGGCGATCAGTTGCGCGCAGAGGAAAGAGCCGGAGAAGAAGTAGCCCCGGCCTGTGCCGCACCGAACAGCGGCTCGAATTCTCCCCGTAGCGCCATGTCGACTTCCGGCATCGACACGATGTGCCCGAGATCCACGAGGCTCGTCACGCCGTAGCGCGTATCCGCGACGCCGCACGGCACGATGCCGGAGAAATGCGACAGGTCCGGATCGACATTGAGAGCGATCCCATGCAGCGACACCCAGCGCTTCAGCCTGATGCCGATCGCGGCGATCTTGTCCTCGCTGCCCGCACCCTTGTCGGGCCGCGCGACCCACACGCCGATGCGGTCCTCGCGCCGCTCGCCGCGCACGTTGAAACAGGCGAGCGTGCGGATCAGCCACTCCTCGAGCGTCGCGACGTAGCGGCGCACATCGGGCGCGCGTCGCTTGAGGTCCAGCATCAGGTAGACCACGCGCTGGCCGGGGCCGTGATAGGTGAACTGTCCGCCGCGTCCGGTCTCGAATACCGGAAAGCGCGCCTCGACCAGATCGCCTGTCTGCGCCGACGTTCCGGCGGTGTAGAGGGGAGGGTGCTCGACCAGCCAGACGAGTTCTGCCGCCTGTCCGGCGGCGATCGCGGCGGCGCGTTCCTCCATCACGGCAAGCGCCGTCCCGTAGGGCACAAGGCCCTCGGCGACGCGCCATTCGACCGGCGCAAGCCCTTCTGATTTCAGGCCGAAACCGAGCCCGTCGCGGACGTTAACCATCGGCTAACCATACCATGATGACGTGCGTCCCTGCTGTTCTTTCGGGGGATGTGTCATCCGTGGCGACGCTCGACAAGGTCTCGCTCGATATTGCGGTTGTGCTTGGCGCGACCACCATGCCGATCCATCAGGCGCTCCGGCTCGGCCGTGGCGCCATCATCGAGCTCGACACCTCGGAGGATGACGAGGTCAAGATCCTGGTGAACAACTTCCCCGTCGCGAAGGGCTCCGTGGTGGTGAGCGGCAACCGCATCGCGGTCGAGGTCAAGGAGATGCTGCCGCGCGGCCCCGACCAGCGCTGATTTCGGGCCGTTTTCGGCCAAATATCCCAACCCTTGTCCCGGCCGGAGCGATTTGTTACATGCGCCCGGCCAAGCGCCGGGTCAGTCCGGCATTCCTCTTCGCACGCGGTCGTGGCGGAATTGGTAGACGCACTGCCTTGAGGTGGCAGCGCCGCAAGGCGTGAAGGTTCGAGTCCTTTCGACCGCACCATTTTCCCCTTTGGGACAGCAGCCATCGGCGGAACGAACCCGCAATCGAGATCGTTTGATTTGCAACGATCCGATTGAGGGAGTTTCGCCATGAAGCCGCGCCGTCTTGTCCTCGCCGCGATGCTGTTCGCGGGCGCATCGAGCTTCGCTGTTGCTCAGAGCGGCGGGGCGAGTGGTGGGGCAGGCGGAGCCACCGGGGGCGGCGCAGGCGCCGGAACGGCGGCTGCCCCAGGAGCATCGCCCGGCGTGGGTGCTCCGTCATCGGGCGTCGGAGTTCCCGGCGGTAGCGGTCCCGGCAATACGACGGTCGCGCCGAACTTCAACACGGGTGTCGGTAGCGCCGGCACGCCTGCGCCGGTCACCGGCACGGTCGGCAGTTCTTCGACGACGGGCAGCATCGGCGGCACGGGCTCCACCACCGCCAGTCCGTCCGCGGGTGCGAGCGATCCGACCACGCCGCCGCCCGGCGCGCCGCGCATCATGGTGCCTGAGCGGCGCTAGCTGCGCCGGCTCACTCCAAACCGCAGAAAACTTTGACAGGCCGTAATCGGCGCGCATTGTTGGCACGCTGATTCGGAGGCGCCGATGCGCAAGAAGACTCTGGTGATCTGCGAAATGTGCAGCGGCGCCACGCCTTCCGGCGCGCCCGATTTTCTTGTGTTTCATTGCCTCGCGTTCTGCTCGCCGGATTGCCTCGGCGACTATCGAACTGCGGACGACGAGCGGCGCTTGAGCAACGAAGCGGGCGAGCAGCCCAAGTCACGGCGCGCCGCCTGAGCCTCGCGCTTCCCCCTGTCATCGTCCCGGCGTACAAGCGGAAAATTTCACGCCGCAGGTTCGTTGCGCGGAGCCGGCATGCTCGATGAGAAGGACATGGCGGCGACACAGGATGAGCCGGTGCGCGAGGCCGCACGGCTGCGCGACGAAGAGGGCGCGGTTCGCTCCGAATATGTCGAAACAGTCAGCGAGGCGATCGCCGGGAGCGACGCCGGCCTCCTGCGTGCACTCACTCACGATCTGCATGAGTCCGATGTCGGCGACCTGATCGAGGCGCTCGATCCCGATCTGCGGCCAAAGCTGATCGAACTGCTCGGCGACGACTTCGATTTCACGGCGCTGACCGAAGTCGATGACGCGGTGCGCGAGGAGATCCTCGAGGAATTGCCTGCGGAGACGGTTGCCGAAGGCGTGCGCGACCTCGATTCCGACGACGCGGTCTACATCCTGGAAGACCTCTCGAAGGAAGACCGGGCCGAGATCCTCGAGCAGTTGTCGCCTCCAGAGCGCGTCGCGCTCGCGCAGCGGCTCGACTACCCGGAGGAGACGGCCGGTCGGCGCATGCAGACCGAGTTCATCGCGGTACCGCCAAGCTGGACCGTCGGTCAGACCATCGATTACATGCGCGAAACCGAGGACCTGCCGGAGCGTTTCTTCGAACTTTATGTGGTGGATCGTCACCACAAACTGCTCGGCGCGGTGCCGCTCGACCGGCTGGCGCGCACAAAGCGCCCCGTCGCGGTGTCCGAGTTGATGGAGCCGGAGCGCCATATCGTTCGCGCCACAGAAGATCAGGAAGAGGTGGCGCGGCGCTTCGAACGCTACAATCTCGTCGCCGCGCCGGTGACCGATGCGCATGACCGGATGGTCGGCGTGATCACCTTCGACGACATCGTCGACGTGATCGAGCAGGAGGCCGAAGAGGACATCAAGGCGCTCGGCGGCGTGAAGGGCTCGGAGGAGCTGTCCGATACGGTTTGGACGATCGCGCGCAGCCGCTTCAACTGGCTGCTGGTCAATCTCGCGACCGCATTCCTCGCCTCGTCGGTGCTGGGGTTCTTCGAAGGCGAACTGCAGAAGATGGTGGCGCTCGCCGTGCTGGCGCCGATCGTCGCGAGCCAGGGCGGCAACGCTACGACGCAGACCATGACCATCGTGGTGCGCGCGCTTGCGACGCGCGAGCTTGTCGCGTCCAACGCAAACCGCGTCATCATGCGCGAACTGATGGTCGGGGTGCTCAACGGCATCGCGTTTGCGGTGATTACCGGCGTTGCGGCCTATGCGTGGTTCAAGGTGCCGGGGCTCGGCATCGTCATCGGTCTTGCGATGATCTGCAATCTCATCGCAGCCGCGCTCGGCGGCATCCTGATCCCGCTCACACTGCATCGACTCGGGCGCGATCCGGCCGTGGCGTCGAGCCCCTTCGTCACCACCGTAACGGACGTGGTTGGCTTCTTCTCGTTCCTCGGGATCGCGACACTGTGGTTCGGGCTCAAATAGCGGCGCTGACAAACGGCGCGCCGCCGTCTATCAATGATCCATAAACCTCGAGGAAACGTCATGATCGCGAATGCCTGGCGGGGCTTCGACTTTGCGCTCGGCGAGGACGTGGACGCGCTGCGCGATACCGTCGCGCGCTTCAGCCAAGACAACATCGCGCCGCGCGCCGATGAGATCGACCGCGAGAACAAGTTTCCGCGCGACCTCTGGCCGCAGCTCGGCGCGCTCGGTGTGCTCGGCATCACCGTCGCGGAGGAATACGGCGGCGCCGGCATGGGGTATCTCGCGCACTGTGTCGCCATGGAGGAGATTTCGCGCAGTTCGGCGGCGATCGGGCTCTCCTACGGCGCGCATTCCAATCTCTGCGTCAATCAGATCAGTCGCAACGGAACGGCCGAACAGAAAAAGCGCTATCTGCCGAAGCTCGTGAACGGCGAACACGTCGGCGCGCTCGCGATGTCGGAGCCGAATTCCGGCTCGGATGTCGTGTCGATGCGCACGCGCGCCGACAAGAAGGGTGAGCGCTACATCCTCAACGGCTCGAAGATGTGGATCACCAACGGGCCGGTGGCGGAAACCTTCGTGGTCTACGCCAAGACCGATCCGACCGCGGGCTCGCGCGGCATGACGGCCTTCATCGTCGAGAAAAGCTTCAAGGGATTTTCGCAGGCACAGAAGCTCGACAAGCTCGGCATGCGCGGCTCGGACACCTCGGAGCTTGTGTTCGACGATTGCGAGGTGCCGGAGGAGAACGTTCTCGGCGCGATCGGCAACGGCGTGAACGTGCTGATGTCGGGGCTCGACTACGAGCGCGTGGTGCTGGCGGCGGGCCCGCTTGGCATCATGCAGGCCTGTCTCGACGTCGTGATTCCGTATGTGCACGACCGCAAGCAGTTCGGGCGGCCGATCGGACAGTTCCAGATCATGCAGGCGAAACTCGCCGACATGTACGTGACGATGAATGCCGCGAAGTCCTACGTGTATGCCGTGGCGAAGGCGTGCGACGACGGGCGCACCACGCGCGAGGACGCGGCCGGCGCGATCCTCTATGCGGCCGAACGTGCGACCTGGATGGCGCTGGAGGCGATCCAGTGTCTCGGCGGCAACGGCTATATCAACGAGTTTCCGACCGGGCGGCTGCTGCGCGACGCCAAGCTCTACGAGATCGGCGCGGGCACGAGCGAAATCCGCCGCATGCTGATCGGGCGCGAGATCTTCGAGAAGACGGGCTGACGATGGACGCGCTGCTCACCTACAAGGGCGCGATCTATCCGTGGCACTGTGACCACATGGGCCACATGAACGTCATGCATTACGTCGGCAAGTTCGACGAGGCGACGTGGCATCTTTTTCATGCGCTCGGTATCACGCCGACGTTCCTGCGCGAGAACAATCGCGGCATGGCGGCGGTCGAGCAAAACATCCAGTACAAGCGCGAACTGCTCGTGGGCGATATCGTCGCGGTCTATTCGGTGCTGGACGAGATGAGGGAGAAGGTCATCCGCTTCACGCACGAAATGCGCAAGTCGGACACCGACGAGGTCGCCGCGATCACGACGCTGACGGCCGTGCATCTCGACAAGGACGCGCGGCGTGCTTGTGCGTTTCCAGCTGAGGTGCGCGAGAAGGCGGCGGCGCTGCTGGCCGCGAGTTGACAGTCTCGATCCCGCGCTCCTACGACGGACGGGACGATTGCCGCCGGAGGCCCGACCGTTGACATCGCCCCTTGCCGAACCATTTCGCGCCACCTTTGCGGGCCTTGAGGAGCAACTCCCCATTGGCGGGACAGACAATCGTTTTCACCAGTGTTTCGGCTGCGGGCCCGGACATCCCACTGGCCTGCACGTTCGGTGCTTCAAGACGCCCGAAGGCGTGATCTCGCCGATCATCGTTCCCTGCCAATACAACGGGCCGCCGGGAACGGCGCACGGCGGGATCGTCGCTGCATATCTGGATGAGGTGCTGGCGGCTGCCGTTCATCTCGCGACCGCGCGTAGCGCGGTCACCGGCGAGTTGACCGTGCGCTATGTGAAGCCGGTGCCGATCGAGACGCCGATCGTCGGCAAAGGGTCGCTGGTCGCCGACCACGGCCGCTATGTGGATGTCGAGGGACGGCTGGAAGAACTCGGCACCGGCACGGTACTGGCGACAGCGCGGGCACGGTTCTTTCCCATTCCGTCCTGAAACAAATGGGGTGACGCCTGGCCGGCGCTACTTCTCCCCGACGTATTTCGACGCGATGTAGCTCGCGGATGCCGGATTATTGGCAGCGAGCTTGTCCATCGCGTCCTGTGCCTGCTTGAGCAGCGACGTCTTGTGGGTGTCCTTCAGTTTCTCGATCTCCACCGCGATCTCGTGCAGCCGCGCGATCGGGTCTTCGTCGGGCTCGTCCGGTTTGCGGGGGAGGGACCTGTTTGCCAGTTTGAGGACCGCGTCGGTCAGGATGCCAAGCTGTTTGCCGTAGCTCGCGACATTCTCGATGACGTTCTTCTCGATGTTCGCGTCACCTTTGTAGTTCACCGTTACGCCGGAAAAGCTCCACGGCAGGATTTGCTGCGCCAGATTGTACGGCGCGAGATTTGGGAACGACCAACCGGGTGACTGTGTGCTCATGGCGTGCTCCTTGCGCGAAGCCGGCCCATGATCATGAAGCGCGGCATGCGTGGGATGCAAGCGCAGGCTGCGTCATATCGCTGGCAAGGCAGGCGCGGCCCCGGCTAGAGTGCGCCCGCAACGGAGGAAGCGGGATGCAATTCGTCGCGGCGCACGGCGCCAAGATCCCCATCGTGGGATTCGGCTCGATGCGGCTGAAGGAAGAGGCCGGCGCCAAGGCGATCGAATCCGCGATCCGCCAGGGCTATCGCCATATCGACACCGCGGCCTTTTACGGCAACGAGCGCGAGGTGGGGCAGGCGATCCGCGCCTCGGGCGTGAAGCGCGAGGACATCTTCCTCACCACCAAGGTGCGCGACAACAATCTCAAGGCCGACGATTTCGCCCGCTCGGTCGAGAACAGTCTCAAGCTGCTCGACCTGCCGGCGGTCGATCTTCTGTTGATCCACTGGCCGAACGCACAAGTGCCGGCCGCGGAAAGCATCGGCGCGCTCAACAAGGCGAAGCGCGACGGCCTTACCAAGCATATCGGCGTGTGCAACTACACGGTCGCGCTGCTCGAGGAGGCGCATGCGGTGACGAAAGAGCCGCTCGTCGCCAACCAGATCGAGGTGCACCCGTTTCTCGACCAGACCAAGGTGATCGAAGCCTCGCGCGGGTACGGCATGGCGATCACCGCCTATTGTCCGATTGCGCGCGGGCGCGTGCCGGGCAATCCGGTGCTGGAGCGTATCGGCGCGGCGCACGGCAAGACCGCGAGCCAGGTCTCGCTGCGCTGGCTGATCCAGCAGGGGATCATCGTCATTCCGGGCTCCGGCAAGCCGGACCGGCAGGAGGAAAATCTCGACGTGCTCGACTTCTCGCTCGAGCCGGCCGAGATGAACGAAATCGCGACGCTGAAGCGGCCGGACGGACGCGTGGTCAATCCGCCGCAAGCGCCGAAATGGGACGTGTAGAGAGGCAGAGGACAATGCAAACGATTGAAGCAAACGGCGCGAAAATTCCGGTCGTCGGGCTCGGCACCTGGCAGCTCAACGATGCGGTCGGTTCGCGCATCACCGAGCAGGCGCTAAAACTCGGCTACCGGCACCTCGATTGCGCGTTGATCTACGGCAATGAGAAGGAAGTTGGCGAGGGGTTTCATGCCTCCGGCGTTAAGCGCGAGGACGTGTTCATCACCACAAAGGTGCCGCACACGGAACTCGCGCCGTTGAATCTTGAACGCGCCGTGAAGCAGAGCCTGTCGAACCTGCGCGTGTCCGACGTGAACCTGTTGCTCATCCACTGGCCGAACCCGCAGATTCCGCTCGCCGAGACGATGGGCGCGATGTGCAAGATGAAGCGCGAGGGCTACGCGCGCCACATCGGCATCTCGAACTTTACCGTGGCGCTGATCGAGGAGGCCGTGAAACTTTCCTCAGAGCCGATCGTCACCAACCAGATCGAGTGGCACCCCTATCTCGACGAGGAAAAGGTGCGCGCCGCGTGCAAGAAGCACGGCATCGCGGTCACGGCCTATTGCCCGATCGCGCGCGGACGCGCGGGCGGCGACGAGGTGCTGGGCCGGATCGGCAAGAAACACGGCAAGAGCGCGGGGCAGATCTCGCTGCGTTGGCTGGTGCAGAAGGGCGCGATCGTGATCCCGCGCACCTCGAAGGTCGAACGCCTGTCGGAGAACATGGCGATCTTCGACTTCGAACTGTCCGCCCAGGACATGGCGGAGGTCGATGCGCTGGCGAAGCCCGCCGGCCGGGTCGTGAGCGTCGGCTGGGCGCCGAAGTGGGATTGAGAGGAAGCGCTATTCGGCGGGCTGCATGACACCGCGGTTCTGGTCCGTCGAACGGCGGGCCGGCGATTTCTTGCGCTGCGCTTCGCCGCGTACGTTCCACAGCACGCCGCCGACGATGAGCGCCGCCCCGGCGAACACTATTGCGTCGAGCTGTTCGCCGTAGAACGCCCAGCCGACCAGCGCGATCAGCGGCACGCGCAGGAAATCCATCGGAATGACCACGATCGCGTCGCCGAAACGGAAGGCGTTGGTCAGGCAATAGTGGGTCGTCAGGCCCGCGACCGCGATGCCGATCACCGGAAGAACCGTCGCGCTGTCGAGCTTGAGGAAGGATGACAGATCGCTTCCCGCGAGATTCATCGGAAGCTGCATCAGGTTCATCCAGAGCATGATGGAGAAAGTTGCTTCCGTGCTGATCAGCTTCTTGGTTGCGATCGCGGCGGTTGCGAACAGGAAGGCGCCCGCGATCATGATCAGCATGGCGGGTTGAAAGCCGGCGAGGCCGGGCCGCAGGATCACCAGAACACCGACGAAGCAGACCACGAGAGCGATCGCGCGATGCGTCGTCAGCCGTTCGCCGAGGAACAAGATCGCGAGTATCGCGACGAACGCCGGAATGGTGAACTCAAGCGCGAACACCGTCGCGAACGGCAGCATCGCCACCGCGAGCGTCCAGCAGATCTGCGAGCCGAAATGCACGACGTTGCGGAAAAACTGCAGCCCCATGCGATTCGCCCGCACACTGCGGCGCAGGTCGGGGCGCAGTGCCGCCATCATGAGCAGGAGCGCGAGTCCACCGGCGCTGCGGATGGTCATCGTCTCGAAGGCGTTCAGCGTGCTGGAGAGTGTGCGTACCGACACCGCCGCGACGATGAACGCGACGAGCGTGCCGCTCATCCAGAAGACGAGCCAGCCAAGCCTGGCCGAGGGATGCCCGGCATCAGCCGGATTGGTGACGTCCTGCTCCGCCACGACCGGCGCGACCGGCTGGAGCGCGTTGACGCCGGGGACCGTAATGGCGTCGGTGTCCGACTGCCGCCGTCGATCCTGAACCATTTTCAGACTTCTCAAGGGCCCCTCAACTGAACGTTGAACGAAAGCGCTCGTCAATAGCCATTGGTGCATAACTTTTGGTCGCCGCGATGCGCGGCCTAGCCGGGCGTCTCCTCCTCCTGTCGGCGCTTGCGGGTCTGGACGGCATACTCGCCCCGCTGGCGATGCGGCTCCGACATCGGCTTGGAAACGGTCCGGTGGAAATCGGCCCAGTCGGAGGGCTGAAGGTCTTCGATGCCTTCCACCACGTCGAAGTTGTCGAGCTTGTCCCCGAACAGGCTTCGATGCACGGGCTGCACCTGAAGGAATGGATAATTGGCGTCGAACGAGATCGGCACGTTCGGCCGGGTGAGTTTCAGGTTGACGAACAGCGGGCCGAACCAGCGGTCGGTCTCGACGATGCCTTCGTAGCTCTCATAGCCCTGGCTGTGCGTGAGGTTGGCGGGTGGCCGCACCAGCAGTCCCCATCCGGGCGCGGTGCGCGCCACGAAGCCGCTCCACAGCATCAGCCCGGCGGGGTCCTTGAACGATCCGAGGAAGGGCGGCGAATAGCCTTGCACCTCGGGCGGCGCCACGCTGTCGAAATGCTGCGCGAAATTCGGAAACTGCGCCGCTTCGAGCGAATACCAATTGTCGTTGTTCTCGTAATTCCACACGACGTCGTTCGCGCCGTCCCACATCAGCTTGAAGCTCATCGGCGGAAAAACGTACCAGCCAAGCGAGGAGGCGGTGCGCATCGCCTCGCAGTAGCGGAACGCGCGCGTCGGCATCGAGCCGGCAGCGGAGCGATCGGCACGCATCGGCGCGCGGGCGCCGGGAAGGAAGCGATAGAACTTGACCAGCGGGATATCGGCGGAAGGTTCGTCCATTTACGTTCCACGTCGAGAGCAATCTTAAAAATGCATCCGTGCCGGGACGCGACCGTCGCGGCACGAGCGACGTATCAGGATGGAAGTGCCCATCCTGATACGGTCGTGGAGGCCCGCCTTAGACGGTGGGCGCCATGCTGCCGAGGCGGACCTTGCCGCTGTCGGCGGTCTGTGCCGGTGTGGTGCGGACCGCCGGGAAACTCGGGCTCATGCTTCCCATCTGCACTTTGCCACCGTCGCTCGTCTGCGGCGCCGCCGTGCGCACGGTCGGGAAGCTCGGGCTCATTGAGCCCATGCGCACCTTACTGGTGTCGCTCGTCTGCGCCGGAGCCGTGCGGACGGCCGGAAAGGTCGGGCTCATGCTTCCCATCTGCATCTTGCCGCTGTCGGCCGTCTGCGCCGGGGCAGTGCGCACGGTCGGAAAACCCGGGCTCATGGAGCCCATGCGCACCTTGCCGGTGTCACGGGTCGCAGCCGGAGCCAGCGTAACTTGGAATGAAGCGGTCATAGGGAATCCTCCAGTGGTTGAATCGCGCCCGCGTGGCGTCGACAGGATGGACCGTATGCGTGAGTCGGTTGGGGACCCGTCAAACGAGCGTTTAACTATTGTGAAAAATATTTCTTATTTTGCGTAACGACTGTGATTCCGGCGTGAAAAACCCCTTCCGGCCGGGGAGGAATTTACGGTAAGGTTGTAGCCGTTAAGAACGCAGGCACTGAGTGTAATTCGGTTGTGCCGGGCAGTTGCAGCAACATTGGCGAGCCGGCAGTCCTTCAAAAGTGGTCGCGTACGATGCAAAAGCAGATTTCTGAAGCGGAGCTGAAAAACGTCGTCGCACTCGACGCGGGCCGGCTTCCCGAGCTTCGCGACCGGCCGGTTACCCGCCCCATCGTTCGCATCCATCTGCTCGGCTCGCTGCGCGCCACGACCTATGTCGGCGCCAACGTGCTGCCGCGCGGCCGCAAGGCGCGCGCCATTCTCGGTTGCCTGTGCCTCGCGGCGGGAGTGCGCGTGCCGCGTAGCCGGCTCGCCGCGATGTTGTGGGACCGCGTCCCGGATTTTCAGGGTCGCGCGAGTTTCCGCCAGGCGTTCCGCGAACTGATGGTCGCACTCGGTCCGCTTGCCGATGAACTCATTTCGTCGGATCGCGAGACTGTTCGTCTCAACACCGACCTGTGCTGGATCGACGCGCTGGCCGTGCTCGGCCCGTCCCCGGAGAATGTGGACCGCAGCGAACTTGCCAGCCTGTGCAGCGGCGAACTGCTCGAAGGGCTCGACAATCTCAGCGTTTCGTTCGACCAGTGGCTGATCGGCGAGCGGTCGCGCTTCACCGAGATGCTGCGCTCGCTGCTCGAAGCCGACCTCAAGCAGGCGCACCGCAGCAATCCCGACGCTGACGAACGCGCCGACATCGCGCGCCGGCTGATTCGTTTCGATCCGACGCACGAAGGAGCCGCGCGCATTCTGATGCGGGCGCTGGCCGATAAGGGCGAGCGCGCGCTGGCGCTACGCGAATACGCGCGGCTGCGCGAGCAGCTCAAGCGCTCGCTCGACGTCGAGCCATCGCGCGAGACCCACGCACTGTATGAAGTCATCGCAATGGTCGGTCGTGAGGATCGCGGCGAGCGGGAACGTCAGCCAGCCGAGGATGCAGCCGTGCGTCAGAAGCGGCAAAAGGCTCCTGTGCCGGCGCCCGTTCGCACTCGTCTGCGGGTCGGCGTGCTGCCGTTTCACGCGACGCGCGCTAATGAGGACGACGGTCTCGCGCTCTCGCTCAGCCAGGAGATCGCCGCCGCGCTCGCGCGCTTCCGCTGGTTCGACGTGATCGCGCCCGTGACGCTGATGCGCGGCGAGACCGCGACGGTGGCAAACGACGATCCGCTGCGCTCCAGCGACCTCGACTACGTGGTCGACGGCGCGCTCACGCTCAGCGGCAAGCGCTACCAGATCAGTGTGCGGCTGCTCGATCTCACGCGCTACGCCTCGCCGGTGTGGAGCGACCGTTTCGAATTAGGCACCGACGAATTGCACAAGGTCGACGAGATGGTGACGGCGAAGATTGTCGGCCGTATCGACCCGGTCATCCTGTTCATCGAGGGCCAGCCGAAGCGCCGCGACAACCACGGGGCAACCGGTCTCCTGCTACGCGCGATCCCGATGGTCTACAACATGGAACGCAGCACGTTCCAAGAAGCCGGGCGGCTGATCAAGCGCGCGCTCGAGATCGACCCGAACGACGCGATGGCGCTCGCCTGGGCGGCCTACTGGGAGATGTGGCACGTCGGTCAGGGCTGGACCAGCGATCCGGTCACGACGCTTGCCGTCGCGGAGGGTTATTGCCTGCGCGCGATGAAAATCGATCCCGATAATGCCGAGGCGCTCGGCATCTATGCGCATACGCTCGCGTGGAAGAAAGAGTTCGATCCGGCGCTCTACTACTTCGACCGCTCGCTGCGGCTTAACCCGAATCTCGCCTATGTGTGGGCGCTCAACGCATTGACCCATTGCTACATCGGCGACTGGAAGATGGCGCTCAAGCGGCTCGGACGCTACCGCGAACTCGCGCCGTTCGATCCGCACTACGGCTTCTTCGAGACCGTTTATCCGATCGCCCGCATGATCGAGGGCGACTACGAGCAGGTGGTCAGCGTCGGCCGCCGCGTGATCAAGGCAAATCCGGATTTCACTGCCGCGCTACAAGCCGGTGATCGCTGCGCTGGGCCTGCTCGGCAGGATCGAGGAGGCAAGGCCGCATCTCAAGCAGCTACGCGAGCTTGAGCCTAACTTCACCATCGCCCATTTCCGCGAAGTCTATCCGCTGCGTAACGATAACGATCGCGATCGCTACTGCGAAGGCTTGCGGCTCGCTGGTGTGCCCGAGCGCTGAATGCGCTAGGCTGCGGCGATACAAGATCGCAAACACCTTCGGAGACTGCTTTGAGCCTTTCGCCCAAACTCGTCGCTACGCTTGAGAAAGTCACCACCGCCACCATCACGACGATGCTGCTCAAGAAGGGCATTCGGCATTGCTGGATGAAGGGCGCGATGCCGTTCGCGCATGCCGAGGGCAAGCGCATCGTCGGGCCGGCGTTCACGCTGCGCTTCGTGCCGGTGCGCGAGGACCTCGCAACGCCCGCAAGCTGGGCAAAGCCGATCTCGACGCGCGGCGCGATCGAGGCGATGCCCGAGGGCTGCATCGCGGTCGCGGACGCGATGGGCGTCACCACCGCGGGCATCTTCGGCGACATCCTGTGCATGCGCATGGTCCGGCGCGGCGTGAAGGCGCTCGTCACCGACGGCGTGGTGCGCGACAAGACGGGCGTCGTCGCGACCGGCCTGCCGGTGTGGTGCCAGGGCACGGCCGCGCCCGCTTCGGTGAACGGGCTGACGTTCGTCGGCTGGCAGGAGCCGATCGCGTGCGGTGGCGTCGCGGTATTTCCCGACGACGTGATCGTGGTCGACGACGACGGCGCGGTGCTGATCCCGAAGGATCTCGTCGATTTCATCGCCGAGGAGGGCGAGGAGCACGAGCGCTACGAGAGTTGGGTGGTGAGCGAGGTCGAGCGCGGCGTGCCGCTGCCGGGCCTCTATCCGCCGAACGACGAAGCCAAGGCGCGCTACGAGGCGTGGAAGAAGAAGTAGATGTTCTTCGTCCTCGCGAAAATTCTCGGTTTTTTCGCGCTCCCGTCCAACATCCTGATCACGCTCGGCGCCATCGGCCTTGTGCTGATGGTGACGCGCTTCGCGCGGGCAGGGCGCAGGCTCGCGGTGGCCGCGCTGATCCTGATCGGCATCGCGGGACTCTCGCCATTCGGTAACGCGCTCGTCCTGCCGCTCGAACAGCGCTTTCCGCCGTGGGATGCCGCACGCGGCGTGCCCGACGGCATCATCTGCCTCGGCGGCGCACTCGATACGGTCATCTCGGAGGTCCGCGGCGAGGTCGCGCTCAACGAGGCGGCCGAGCGCATGACCGCGATTGCCGAGCTTGCGCGGCGCTATCCCAATGCGCGCGTCGTGTTCACCGGCGGTTCGGGCCGGCTCGTTTATGGCGGAACGACATCCGAAGCGGAGCTGGCGGCGCGGCTGTTCGAGAGCTTCGGCATCGCGAAGGCGCGCGTCATGCTGGAGAACAAGTCGCGCGACACCGACGAGAACGCGCGCTTCACCAAGGAGCTTGTGCAGCCGAAGCCCGGCGAGCGCTGGCTGCTGGTCACGTCGGCGCATCACATGCCGCGCTCGGTCGGCGTATTCCGCGCGGCGGGATTTCCCGTCGAGGCTTTTCCGGTCGACTACCGCACACGCGGCGCGGTCGACCTGCTGCGCCCGTTCTCCAACGTGGGTGACGGCCTGCGCCGCACCGACACTGCCGCGCGTGAATGGGTGGGCCTTTTCGTCTATCGGCTCACCGGGCGCAGCGCCGAACTGTTTCCCGCGCCCTAATCCAGCCGCGGCGCGCTCAGTCGGTACACGCCCTTGAAGTCGCGCGGATCGGCCGGCTTGCCCTTGCGCAGGATGACGATGCGGCCCTGCTCGGCGAGGGCGACCGCAACCTTGCGGATCGGCTGCATCAGCGGCCCCCACTGATCCGGATGAGCGCCGCCGAGCTCGCGCGCGGCTTCGGCCGGATCGATGGTCTTGCCGGGTCCGCGCTCGGCCACCAGACGCAGAAGCGCGGCCTCGATGGCACGTGAATCGGGCCGCGCAAGGTTTTGATTCTGCATGCCGTAGACATCGCCAAAGCGGCGATGTCAGGCAAGCTCAATTGCCGAAAAGCTTGTCGGTCGCCGTGATCAGGCCGATCGTCGGGTTCGCCGAGCAGTATTCGCCCAGCTTCTTGGCGTTCTCGACGAAGCGGTCAGTATCGATGATCGCCGGATCGTCCTCGTCGCGATAGTACGCGTCGAGCCAGGTCAGGATGATGCTGATCTCGTCCTTCGAACTGCCTTGGAACTTGGCGCAGGTCATCGTGGACAGATCGATCTTCTCAGCACTTGCGGCGAATACCGAAGTCGCCAGCATCGCCGCCGCCAGAAAAAGCCGCCCCATGTGTGATTCTCCAGTGAAACCGGGCCGCAACGTAGCGCCACGGACCTGAGGCGTCGATTTAAGACGTCGTGTTTCGCGACGGATTGGTGAATGTCCGGCGTCCTTGGTCGAAACGAACGACCGTGCTATTTTCGTGCCATGATCGAACCGGCCAAAGGCGACCGCACGCGCGCACGCATTCTCGATGAGGCGGTAGAGCTTGCGAGCCTGCAGGGGCTCGGCGGGCTGACCATCGGCCCGCTGGCAGACCGGCTCGGTCTTTCCAAGAGCGGCTTGTTCGCGCATTTCCAGTCGAAGGAAGCCTTGCAGGTCGAGACGCTCGACCGCGCGGCGGAAAGGTTCCGCGCCGAGGTGACGGAGCCGTTGCGCGCCGTTGCGGATCGCGCCCTGCGCCTGCGCCTCTTTTTTGAGCGCTGGATCGACTGGCTGGACGAAACCGGACCGAGCGGCGGCTGTCCGATCCTCGCCGCTGCGATCGAGTTCGATGATGTGCCCGGCCCGGTGCATGACACCGCGGCGCGTCAGCTCGGCGAGCTGCAGCGCCTGATCGTGAAGTTCGCGCGTGCTGCCAGGCCGGACGGCGACGCGGATGTCATCGCGGCATCCGTGATGGGTCTCGCGATGTCGCACTTGGTGCGCGTGCGCCTGCTCGGCGAGCGCAAGGCGCGCGCCGTCACGATGCGGGCGTTCGACGCATTGCTGGACTAGGCATCGATCGCGCGGCGCGCGTCGGACGCGAACTGCCGCCACCACATCACGAACACGACGGCTGCGGTCGTGCCCATGAACACATAGGGGCTGACGAACCAGCCGAGATAACCGAGCGCAAAGAAGAATGCGCGCTGGCCGTGATTGAAGTGCCGTCCCGCCGCGCGAAGCGCGTGCGCTGCACATGCGTTTCGGCTTCGGGCGTGTCTTCTCGCTCTCCGGCGGCATCGCGCCGAGCAGGATCGAGACATAATTGAACAGCCGGTACGACCACGCGAACTTGAAGAACGCATAGACGAAGATCACGGCAAGGCCGATCGCCTTCATTTCCCACAGCACGCGCGTGGTCGAGATGCCGACCGGCAGGGTCGCGACGACATTGAGCATCTCGTCGGTCGTGCGCAGCACGGTGAGCGCGCCGCCGATTGCGAACAGCGAGGTCGAGGCGAAGAACGCGGTCCCGTTCTGCAGCGAGGCCATCACCTGCATGTCGACCATGCGCATTTCGCGGTCGAGCATGCGGCGCATCCAGACCACGCGATAGCGGTTCATGGATTTGTTCAGGCTCTCCTTCTTCTTCGGGAGGTACTCGATATGCGCCGCGTAGCCGGCCCATGCGATGACGAGCGCGGCGAGATCGAGGGGGCTGAAGGGCATAGCAGACTCGGCGTTTGCCACATGCTGCCTTGCCAGCGGACGGGCGACAACACTATCTGTCAGTCACAGCAGGAGACCGACATGCCGCAGAAGATCACCACCGGCTACAAGGCGATGCTCGAGGCCGCCGAGCGCGAAATCGAGACGCTTTCGGTCGATGAGGCAAAGGCACTGCATGGCCGGGACGACGTCGTGTTCGTGGACATCCGCGACCCGCGCGAGCTTGAGCGCGAGGGCAAGATGCCCGGCGCCTTCCATGCGACGCGCGGCATGCTGGAATTCTGGATCGACCCGGAGAGCCCGTACCACAAGCCGGTTTTCGCGCAGGACAAGAAGTACGTTTTCTTCTGCGCCGGCGGCTGGCGCTCCGCGCTCGCGGCGCAGACCGCGCACCGGATGGGGATGAAACCGGTCGCCCATATCAGGGGCGGCTTTGGCGAGTGGAAGAAGTCCGGCGCACCCGTCGAGGCGCCGGTGGCGAAGCCCAAGGCTTGATGCAGCAAGGCTTGATGCAGCACGACTGACTTCATTTGCGCGGTTGATTGCGCCGATCACGACATTTCGCTTGTCGCGAGGCCGTCCGCGTCCGCGATGCTTGGACGTGACGGGGGCGCAGCTTGAAACTCATCATCGGCAACAAGAACTATTCGTCGTGGTCGTTCCGGCCGTGGATCGCCATGAAGGTCGCAGGGGTCGCGTTCGACGAAGAGGTGATCTCGCTCTACGTCGACGGCAGCCATGAGGAGATCCTCAAGCGCTCGCCCGCCGGCAAGGTGCCGATCCTGATCGACGGTGCGGTGCGGGTGTGGGAATCGCTCGCCATCCTCGAATACGTGGCGGAGAAATTTCCGAAGGCGCGGCTTTGGCCATCCGATGCCGCGGCGCGCGCGCATGCCCGTGCGGTCGCGACCGAGATGCACGGCGGCTTCGTGCCGCTGCGCAGCGAATGCGGTATGAACTTCTGGCGTCCGCCGGGCAAGCGCACTCTCTCGGCGGATGCGCAGGCGAATGTCGACGCGCATTCAGGAGATCTGGACCGAAGCCCGCGCGCGTTTCGGCGCAGGCGGGCCGTTCCTGTTCGGCAGGTTCTCGGTGGCGGATGCCATGTATGCGCCGATTGTCTCGCGCTTTGCCACCTACCAGATCGATGTGAGTGCGCCGGTGAAGGCCTACATGGACGCGATGATGGCGCTGCCCGCCTGGAAAGAATGGCGACGCGCGGCGCTGAACGAAACCTGGGTTATCCCGAAATTCGAGTATGACTGGCCGAACGTGAAGCGCCTGCCAGCGGAGAACGCGTGATGCAGCTGATCATCGCCAACAAGAATTATTCGTCGTGGTCTTTCCGTCCGTGGATCGCCATGAAGGCGCTCGGCATTCCGTTCGAGGAAATCCTCGTTCCGTTCGGCTCGCCGCTCGGCAGCCCGGAATTCAAGCAGCGGATCGCCCAATACACGCCTGTCGGTCTTCTGCCTGTTCTGGCCGACGGCGACACGCATGTGTGGGAGACGCTGGCGATCCTCGAATATCTCGCCGACAGATTTCCCGAGAAGGGTGTGTGGCCGAAGGACATGAAACTGCGCGCGCACGCGCGTGCGCTTGCGAGCGAGATGCATGCCGGGCTTCGGCGCCTTGCGCAGCGAATGCCCGATGAATATCCGCCGCCCGGTGCGTACGCGCGAGATTTCCGCCGCCGCGCAGGGCAACGTCGCGCGCCTCGACGCGATGTGGAGCGAGTGCCGCGCGAAACACGGCGGGCCGTTCCTGTTCGGCAAGTTCTGCGCAGTCGATGCGATGTATGCGCCGGTGGTGGCGCGGCTCAACACCTACGGGCTGAAGGTGAGCCGCGAGGCGCAAGGTTACATGGATGCCATGATGGCGCTGCCGGCCTGGAGCGAATGGCGCGCCGCCGCGCTGAAGGAGACGTGGATCGTGCCGGAAGACGAGGCCGACTGGCCGACGGTGCTGACCGCGTGACGTGGGCCGCACGCCAGTTGCCGCGAGGCGATGAGGTCTTCATCGATCATGTCGGCTATTTCGTTCACGACCTCGAAGCGGCCGGCGCGCAACTCGAACGGCTCGGCTTTCGCGTCTCGCTCGTCAATGTGCAGACCAATGCGGACGCGAGCGGCGCGCTGAAGCCGAGCGGCACGTCGAACCGGCTCGCGAAAGTGAAATTCGGCTTTCTGGAAATTCTCGCCGCCACGCACGACACGCCGCTCGCCGAGCAGTTCAAGAAGCAGATCGACCGCTATTCCGGCCTGCAGCTGATCGCGTTCTCGGCCGCCGACATGACGCGCAGCGCGCGCGGCTGACGGCGGCGGGCTTCGCGATGCAGGGCGTCATCGAACTCAGGCGCCGCGACCGCACGCTGCCGGGCGAGCCGGAGGTGCATTTCTCGGTGTTGCGGCCCGAGCCCGGCGTGATGGCGGAGGGCCGCTTGCAATGGGTGACGCCGCACACGCCGGACACGGTGTGGCGCCCGGAGACGATCTCGCAGAACGGCGTCGAAGGGCTGACGGATATCCTGCTGTGCGTCGACGACCCGGCGGCCGTTGCGGCGCGTTACGGGCGCTATCTCGGCCGCGCGCCGGTCGCGCGCGGCGGAATGCAGGCAATCGCGCTCGACCGGGGAGGGGTGGTGTTCGCCGATCCCGAGACGCTTGCGAAGCGGCTGCCGGGTTTCCGTGCGCCTTCGCTGCCGTTCATGGCGGGGCAGGCGCTGCGCGCCGACCTTTCGGTGACGCGTGACGTGATCGCGAAGGCAGGCGTGACGCCGGCGTTCGCCACCGACGAACTGATCTGCCTCAGCCCTTCGGATGCACTCGGCGGGTATATGCTTTTCCACGCGCCGGACGTCGCGCATCCTTGGGACGCGCTTCCCTGAACGACGAAAGCCCGGCGCGACGGCCGGGCTTCCATCAGAATATGCGGCTCGCTTACTTGCCGCGCAGCGCGTCCTTCAACCCGCCGACGGCGTTCTGCACCTTGCCGGCGACCTGGTCGGCCTTGCCTTCGCCTTCGAGCTTGGCGTCGCCCGTCACCTTGCCGGCGACTTCCTTCACCTTGCCTTTGGCCTGCTCGAGCGAGCCTTTCACGCGATCCTTGTCCATCGTCCGTCTCCTTGTGTGGGAATTCGGAGAGACAACGTCCGAAAGTCGCGAAAGTTCCATCACGGGTCCGGACGCGCGCGGAGCGTGCAAAACCGAAGGCCTCAAAAGAGGCCCTCGCGCCGTCTTGTTCTCGACGGCGCGGGCGCGGATGATGCCCGCCAAGAAAACATCAGGGAGAACACAATGTCCGTGCGCCTGCTCAGCGCGATCGCCGCCGTTCTGCTCAGTGCCGCATCGGCATTCGCGCAAGGCTATCCGAACCGGGCGGTCCGCGTGGTGGTCGGTTTCGCGGCAGGCGGGCCGACGGACGTGATCGCGCGCATCGTGGGGCAGAAGCTCTCCGAAACCCTCGGCCACCAGTTCTACGTCGAGAATATCGGCGGCGCGGGCAGCAACACGGCGTCCGCCCAGGTCGCCCGCGCGGCGCCGGACGGTTACACCATCATGGTGATCTCCACCGGCTTCATGGTGAACATGAGCCTCTACGCCAAGGTGCCGTATGACGCCGTGAAGGATTTCGCGCCGGTCACGCTGATCTGCTACTCGCCCAATGTGGTTTCGGTGAATCCCTCGGTGCCGGCGAAAACGGTTCTCGAGCTGCGCGATCTCATCAAGGCCAATCCCGGCAAGTACTCGTTCGCGGGGCCGGGCACCGGCTCGACGCCGCATCTGTCGGGCGAACTTTTCCGCCTGACGTACGACCTCGATTTCCCGCACGTGCCGTTCACCGGCGCGGGACCGGCGATCCAGTCGACGCTCGGCGGGCACACGCCGGTCACGTTCTCGGCGCTGCCGCCCGCGGTGCCGGCCGCGAAGGACGGCAAGCTGCGCGTGCTCGGTGTCGCGGCGGACAAGCGCGTGGCCGCGCTGCCCGACGTGCCGACTTTCGCCGAACAGGGGATCACCGGACAGGACTCCGACACGCTCACCGGCCTCGTGGTGCCGGCCGGCACGCCGAAGGAGATCGTCGATCTGCTCCAGCGCGAGATCGCCAGGATCGTCGCGCAGCCCGACGTGAAGGAGAAGCTCGACGCGCTCGGCTTCATCGCGGTGGCGAACAAGCCAGACGAATTCGCCGCGCGGATCAAGTCCGAGATCGAGAAGTGGGGCAAGGTTGTGCGGGATGCGAAGCTGAGGATTGAGTGAAGCGTTCATGCCTCAAGCTGATTGACGGGTGGGCCTGCGGACTGCGACAACCGAAAGACAACCGGAATGGCAGCGTACGTGATCTTCGATGTCGATATTCGCGATCCCGCGCGCTATCAGGAATTCATGGCCGGCGTGAAGCCTGCACTGGAGAAGGCGGGCGCGAAATATCTGGCGCGCGGCGGCGAGCACAAGGTCTACGAGGGTGACTGGCAGCCGCGCCGCATCGTGCTGCTTGAATTTCCTTCCGTCGCGGCGTGGGAGGAGTTTTACAATGGGTCGACCTACCAAGGTCTCAAGAGCGTCCGCGACGCATGCAGCTCGGCGCGGCTCGTGAGCGTTGTCGGACTTGCGTAGCCGCATGCGCATCACCGACATCCGCGAAACCTCCATCGCGCTGAACTCCACGCTGAAGAACTCCTCGATCGACTTCTCCGAGATGACCACTTCGGTCGTCGCGGTGATCACCGACGTCATTCGTGACGGCAAGCCGGTCACCGGCTTTGCGTTCAATTCCACCGGCCGCTATGCCTGCGGCGCGCAGATGCGCGCGCGCTTCATCCCGCGCATCCTGAAGGCGGATCCGAAATCGCTGCTCAACGATTCCGGCAGCAATTTCGCCCCCGACAAGATCCTCGCCGTCATGATGCGCAACGAAAAGTCCGGCGGGCACTCGGAGCGCTCGATTGGCATAGGCACGATCGAGGTGGCGATGTGGGACGCGATCGCCAAGATCGAAGAAAAGCCGCTGCACGTGCTGCTGGCGGAAATCTCGGGCAGCAAGGTGCTGGACAAATGTTTCGTTTATGTCGGTGGCGGCTGGTATGCGCCCGGCAAGGGCATCCCGGAACTGTGCGACGAGATGAAGCGCCATCTCGATGCCGGCTACACGATGGTGAAGATGAAGGTCGGCGGCGCGCCGCTCGACGAGGACATGCGGCCGCATCGAGGCGGTGAAAAGCATTCTGCCGCGCCAACGCCGAGCTTGCGGTCGATGCCAACTCGAAGTTCGATCTGAAGGAAGCGCTCGCCTACGCGAAAGCGATGGCGCCGTACAAACTGCGCTGGTTCGAGGAGCCGTGCGATCCGCTCGACTTCGCAACGCTGTCGGAGGTTTCCGACGCCTATCCGCACGCGCTTTCGACGGGCGAGAACCTGTTCTCGACGCAGGATGTCGAAAACCTCGTGCGCTTCGGCAACCTGAAGCACGCGCGGCGCGATGTGATCCAGGTCGATCCGCCGCAGGCGTACGGCATCGTGCAATATGCGCGCACACTCACCGCGCTGGAGAAGTACCAATGGCCGCGCTCCGGCCATTTCCCGCATGGCGGCAACCAGATGTCGCTCGCGATTGCGGCCGGCCTCAATCTCGGCGGCGCGGAAAGCTATCCGGGCGTGTTCGGCGTGTTCGCGGGCTTCGCGGACGATGCCGTGATCGAGAACGGCCACATCTCGCTCTCGGACCGCCCCGGCATCGGCTTCGAAGGGCAGGCGGCGCTGTATGACGTCATGCGCGATCTGGCGGAATAGCCAGCCACGAGCCGTCGCGCGCGAAAAAAGAAGGCAGCCCGCGGGCTGCCTTCTTACTTCTAGCGCTTGCGCGACCGGCTAGACCACGATGATCTGCACGATCCGCAGCGTGCGCGGCTCCACGATGATGATCTCGTCGTTGTAGACGAAATACATGTAGCCGCGCCATTCCGGCTCGATGCTGATCAGCGTCGCGGGAAGCGGCGCGACGCGTACCGTGCGCGGCACCACGATGCCGACCTTGATGTCGAAGTTGACGTTGGTCACGCGCGGTGCCGAACTGGTTAGCACCGTACTGCGGATGGTGGTCTTCTGCTCGCTGGTGAGCGAGACGTTCTTCGAGGTCATCGCGCCGCCGCCCTGAGCGGCCGCACCCTGCTTGGCACCGCCGTTCTGCGTGCCCTGCGACTGCTGCGTGTCCGCACCGGACTTGCCGTCCTGTGACTGCCGGGTGTTGGTGCCGGCCTTGTCATCCGCCGACTGGCGGGCCGGGGTGCCGGTCTTGTCATCCGCCGACTGGCGGGCCGACGGGGCCTGCTGGGTCGACTTCTGCCGTTCCATGCCGCCGCGCTCCTGCGCGCCTTGGCCGGGGCCGCGCTGCCGGGGGCGGTGTCCTGGTTCATGCCGGCGCCGCCGGACTGGCCGCCCGAAGCGCCGCCGGACGGACCGGACGGATTGGCCATCGGGGTGCTGCCGCCGCCCGCGCCAGCGGCGCCGGCGCCGCCGCCCGAGCCGCCCTGCGAATACGCGAGGTTACCGCCAGCCGCGAGCGCGAGCGCCGCGACGGAAATCAAAAGGGTACGTCTCATTGTTCCTCTCCTCGGAATCGGAAAATGCGCCCGGTCCCCTTCCGACGGGGGTGCAACGCGACGCTCCTGCCACCGTTCCGCCGATGTTTCACGGCGTGCCAATATGTGATGTTCCATGAATACGCATTCACGGCGCGCGCGCCGTGCGCCATCATGCGGCCGACAGAGTCGGGAACAGGGAGAGACGCGTGGCGAAACTCGCCTCGGCGGTGGACACGCAAGGCAAGGAGTTCCGCGCCAACGCCGCCGCGATGCGCGCGCTGGTGCAGGAACTTGCGGACAAGCGCGCCGAAGCCGCGCTCGGCGGCCCGCAGCGCTCGCGCGAGCGCCACACCGCGCGCGGTAAATTGTTGCCGCGCGAGCGCGTGCTGCGGCTGATCGATCCCGGCACGCCGTTCCTCGAATTGTCGCCTCTCGCGGCCAACAACATGTACGAGGACGCGATCCACGGCGCCGGCATCATCACGGGCGTCGGCCGGATCGAGGGCCGCGAGTGCGTCGTGGTGTGCAACGACGCCACCATCAAGGGCGGCACCTACTATCCGATGACGGTGAAGAAGCACCTGCGCGCGCAGGAGATCGCGCGCGAGAACCGGCTGCCCTGCATCTATCTGGTCGATTCCGGCGGCGCGAACCTGCCGCAATGGCCGGAGGTGTTTCCGGATCGCGAGCACTTCGGCCGCATCTTCTACAATCAGGCGACGCTGTCCTCGCTCGGCATCCCGCAGATCGCCTGCGTGATGGGCTCGTGCACGGCGGGCGGCGCCTACGTGCCGGCGATGTCCGACGAGGCGATCATCGTGCGGAAACAAGGCACGATCTTCCTCGGCGGCCCGCCGCTGGTGAAGGCTGCGACCGGGGAGGTGGTGTCGGCGGAGGATCTCGGCGGCGCGGACGTGCACGCGCGGCTCTCTGGCGTTGCCGATCACTACGCGGCGGACGACGGTCACGCGCTCGCGACGGTGCGGCGCATCGTTTCGAATTTCAATTCGACGAAGAAGGTCGACATCGCGCTCACGCCGCCGCGCGATCCGCTGTTCGACGCGGCCGAGCTCGACGGCGTGGTGCCCGAGCGACACGCGCCGCCAGTACGACATTCGCGAGATCATCGCACGGCTGGTCGACGGCTCGGAGTTCGACGAGTTCAAACACCTCTACGGCACGACGCTGGTCTGCGGCTTCGCGCACATCCACGGCATTCCGATCGGCATCCTCGGCAACAACGGCATCCTCTATTCGGAAAGCGCGCTCAAGGCCGCGCACTTCATCGAGCTGTGCTGCCAGCGGCGCATTCCGCTGCTGTTCCTGCAGAACATCACCGGCTTCATGGTGGGGCGCGAATACGAGGCGGGCGGCATCGCCAAGAACGGCGCCAAGATGGTGATGGCGGTGGCGTGTGCGAACGTGCCGAAGATCACGCTGGTGGTCGGCGGCTCATACGGTGCGGGCAATTACGGCATGTGCGGGCGCGCGTACTCGCCGCGTTTCCTGTTCACCTGGCCGAACGCGCGCGTCGCGCTGATGGGCTCGGAGCAGGCGGCCTCGCGTGCTGGCGACCGTGCGGCGCGACAACATCGAGGCGGCGGGCAAGACGTGGAGCGAGGTCGAGGAGGCGGAGTTCAAGCAGCCGATCAAGGATGCGTTCGACGAGCAGAGCGATCCCTACTACGCGACCGCGCGGCTGTGGGACGACGGCATCATCGCGCCGAGCGAAACGCGCCGCGTGCTGGCGCTGGCTTACTGTGCGGCGCTGAATGCGCCGGTGCATGAGACGAGGTTTGGGGTGTTCAGGATGTGAGGCGGGTGCGCATGACGGAGCGCTTTGCTTCGGCATTCGCCTTTCCAAGTTCGGCAGCCTAGCGTTCTCGCCAACGCCGTCAGGACGAAACCCAATGCCCATCAGCCAGCGCATCGTCCAGATTTGTCTCTTCCTCGTCGCGGCGATCGCGCTCACCGGCGGGCCGCTGCAAATGTATCTGGGCGAGCCGGAGAACGGCGCGCGGCTCGACAACGTGCACCGCTTCCTCGCCGGCGTTTACCTTGGCTCCGGCTTCGTCGCGTTGTGGGCTGCGATCACCGTCCGCCAGCAGGGCACGCTGGTCTATCTCATCGCACTCAGTGTGTTTCTCGCCGGCATCGGGCGGCTCATTTCGATGAGCATCGTCGGCCTGCCGCAGCCTTCCGCCGTATGGCTCGGCTATCTCATTCCCGAACTGCTCGTGCCCTGCATCATCGTGACGGCGCAGTTCGCCGGACGCCGGCGCAGCCGATGACCGGCATCCGTGCGTTCGAGCACGCCGGGTGGCAGGCCGCAGCGGCAACCTTCGACGGGTTCGCCTCCGCCACCGCGCTGTTCGTCGCGCCGTTGCTCGATGCGGTGGCGATCAAGCCCGGCACGCGCCTGCTCGACATCGCATGCGGCACGGGCGTTGCCTCCGGGCGGCGGCTGAGGCGGGCGCGAGCGTCACCGGCGTCGATTTCTCTGACCGGATGATCGCCGAGGCGGGCAGGCGGCATCCGGACATCGTGTTCACGACCGGCGACGCCGAAGCGTTGCCATTTCCCGACGCGTCGTTCGATGCCGTCGTGGCGAACTTCGGCATCCATCATGTCGAGCGCCCCGAGCGTGCGATCGCGGAGGCACGGCGTGTGCTCGCGCCGGGCGGCATGTTCGCCTTCACGATCTGGGCCGCGTGGCAGGATAATTTGCCGTGGCGCTTGATCACCGAGGCGGTCGCCGCGCACGGCCGCATGGAGGTGCCGATGCCCGCCGGCAGCGATGTGCGCGTGACGCCGGAGAGCTTCGCGCAACTCACCGAGCAGGCAGGCTTTGCGGCGGCTTCGATCCGCACGCAGCCGCTGGAGGCGATCTGGCGGCTGCCGCGCGATGCCGATCTCGTGTCGGTCTTCGAGACCGGCACGGTGCGCACCGCGACGCTGCTGCGCGGGCAGGGCGATGCCCTACCGGCCGTGCGCGAGCGGATCGTGCAGGACCTGCGGCGCCACCAGCGCGGCGACGCGATCGAACTGCCGACGCGCGCGTGGCTTCTGTCCGCGACAGCACCCTGACCGGTAGCGTTACGCCGTCGCGTCCATCCGATAAGCCTTGCGGCCGCTCTTGAGCGCGCTCTTCGAGCAGCCCGAGCCGGTCCTGGCCCCAGAACACCTCGCCGTCGAGCACGTAGCAGGGCGAGCCGATGATCGTGCCGGCCACGGCGTCCTCGGCGCTCTTCGCGTAGACCGCGCCGACGGCATCGGACTTCGCGGCCGCCAGCATCTTGGCGCCGTCGTGGCCGCATTCGTTCAGCAGCGCGACGAGCGTGTCGTCCTGACCAAGGTCCTCGTCCTTCACCCACACGCCCTCGAAGGCGCGCTGCGTGTAGCGGCCCGGATCGGCGCCGGACTCGCGCCACCGCGACGATCGTGCGGTTCGCGGTCGTGGCCGGGAACGGCCAGTGCTTCGGATTGATCTTGAGCGCCACGCCGCGCGCCTCGCGCCAGCGCTGAAGCTCGAGGATGCGGTAGCGCTGCCGCGCCGGATGGCGCTTGGGCAGAGGCAGGCCGCCGGTGTGCGGAAACACCTCGCCGAGGTCGACCGGCCGGTAGCGGATGGTCACGTCGTGCGCCTTGGCGAGGTCGAGGAACGGCTTGTGCCCGAGGAACGCCCAAGGGCGAGGCGAGCGGTGAACCAGTAGTCGATGGTGCGGGGCATGGGATGAACTCGATTGGCGGGGCGCGCAGCCTAGCGCGCGGGCGCGGCGAACCGAAGCCCATTCGTCAGGTTATCGGTTCGCCGCTAAGGTCCGATGCCATCCGGAAAGACCGATGACGAAACGCACTATCACGGTGAACGACAAGATGCAGCGCGGCTATCGCTACCAGCGCGTCGCCGCACCGCGGGCCGCAGCTTCGATCCCGCGTTCGAGCCCGAGCTGACGCCGGCCGAGATGCTCAGAGCTCGGCGTGTTCGGCGGCAATCTACATGACCGACTGCAAGCGCGAGTTTCCCAAAAGCTGGTTCGCGCACGCGAAGCTCTCGCCCGGCAAACGCGACAACGCGCTCAACTATTTCAGGTCGATGCGAGCCAGCCGCTCGCCGAATGGCGGCGCAAGGGATGGCTGCACAAGGACGATCCGCGCGGCTGGTTTCAGTGGTATTGCCGCTACTACATGGGCCGCCGCCACGAAGACGACGCGCGCCAGATCAAGCGCTGGAAGGCGTTCCGCCGCCACATCGGGCAGATCAGGATGCACTGCGAGACAGGCGACTTCTCCTGCCGTCGCCGCCAGCGCCAGGCGCTGCTGCACTGGGCCTATGACAGCCGGAAAATCTGAGAGGAATCTCCATGCCCTACGAAACCCTGCTCACCGAACTTTCCGAGAACATCTTCACCATCACGATCAACCGGCCGGACAAGCTCAATGCGCTCAACACGCAGATGATCCGCGAGTTCATCGACGCGTTCGACGAGGCGGATGCGAACGATGCGGTGCGCGCCATCATCGTGACGGGAGCGGGCAGGGCGTTCTGCGCCGGCGCGGATCTCTCGACCGGCGCGAAGACCTTCGACCGCGAGGCGCGCGCGGACCGCCCGCAGGTGCCGAACGGGCCGGACGGCAAGCCGGATCTCTCGCACGAGAACGCGCGCGACGGCGGCGGGCGCATGACGCTGCGCATCTTCAATTGCCGCAAGCCGGTGATCGCCGCGGTGAACGGGCCTGCGGTCGGCATCGGCGCGACGATGCTGCTGCCGATGGACGTGCGCATCGCGTCGAGCGACGCGCGCTTCGGCTTCGTGTTCTCGCAGCGCGGCATCGTGCCGGAGGCGGCGTCGAGCTATTTCCTGCCGCGCCTCGTCGGCATCGCGCAGGCGCTCGACTGGTGTTATTCGGGCCGTGTGTTCGGCGCCGAGAGGCGCTTGCGGGCAGACTGGTCAGCCGCGTGGTGCCGCCCGACGAGCTGATCGCCGGCAGCGCGCGCGATCGCACGCGGCTACATCGACAAGACCGCTCCGGTTTCGGTCGCGCTGATCCGGCAGATGATGTGGCGCATGCTCGGCGCGGGCCACCCGATGGAGGCGCACCGGCTCGACAGCCGCGCCATGTTCCATCGCGGCCGCAGCGCCGACGTGAAGGAGGGCATCGCGTCGTTCCTGGAAAAGCGCCCCGCGCGCTTCACCGACACGGTCTCGGCCGACCTGCCGGAACTGCCGTGGGGGACGAGCCGGCATACCGCTAGGGAAGTCAGGACGTAAATTCACATAAATAAATTTACATGCGCAGCCGCACAGAGCGGAATTTTCCGTGCTAGTATAAGGACATGGACCCCATGACGAGCGGCGTTTGCGCCCCGGTTGCGGCGGTCCGAGTGGCTTTTTGCAGTATACGGAGGCTGTCTTGGCTCACAAGTTTCGCGTCGGCGACAACGTTCACATCATCGCAGGCCTGCTCGGCCGCGGCGACGGCGGTGGCGTCTATCAGGTGGTTCGCGTGCTTCCCACCGAGGGCGACGAGCAGCAATACCGCATCAAAAGCGCGACCGAGCCGCACGAGCGCGTCGCCAAGCAGAGCCAGCTCGAACGCGCGGCGTGACTGGGCTTCCGGGCGGGGCGCGGTTTGACGGCTTCGGGCCGTTCGTATAGAACCGCGCCGCAATCTGGTTTTCGGCTTGCCTTGATACGCTCCCGATTTTGGGCGCTTCACCAAGACATCTCCCAAAACTCGGATGCTTTGTCCGGCGCGCGATGAGCGCGCGCAGGGTTTACAGGCGTATCAACGCAAGGAGCACATGATGCCGACAGGTACCGTGAAGTTCTTCAACAGCAAAAGGGCTTTGGATTCATCCAGCCGGCCGACGGCTCGAAGGACGTTTTCGTGCACATCAGCGCGGTCGAGAGGGCCGGCATGCGCACGCTGATGGAAGGCCAGAAGGTCAACTTCGAGATCATCACCGAGCGTGGCAAGCAGGCGGCGGGCAATCTCTCGCTCGCGTAACGCTTCGTCGCTATCGAGTAGTTTCGATGACGCCCGGCACTCGCTGCCGGGCGTTTTGCATTTTGCAGCCGCCGTTACGCCGTTCTGGTCGATTGACAAGCCTGTTACGGCGACTCCTACGGTTCGCCGAAACCAACAAGAGATCGCGTTTTCCCAAGGGAGGACTTCATGCGCATGATCGCCGCGGCCGTTGCGGCCGCATTCTTCAGTCTTGCGCCCGCGCAGGCCCAGATCGTCACCAAGTATTCCGGCATCCAGCCGATCGACCATCCGTCGAGCTACGCCGAGAAGTATTTCGGCGAAGAGGTGGGCACGCTCACCAAGGGCACGGTGAAGGTCGAGGTCTATCACAACACCCAACTCGGCGACGCGGTCGCCAACGTGCAGAGCGTGCGCAACGGCACCATCGGCTTCACCACCGTCTCGGCCTCGAACCTCAATCAGGTCGTGCCGGCGATGGACATGTATTCGCTGCCGTTCCTGTTCAAGAACGAGGCGCATTTCTGGTGGTTCCTGGCGCAGCCGGAAGCCGCCGCGCTCGCCAAGCAGATGGAAGACAAGGGCATCAAGATCATCGGCTACATCGATAGCGGCTCGCGCAACTTCTTCACCTCGAAAGCCGTGCGCACGCCCGATGACCTGAAGGGCCAGAAGATCCGCGTGATGGCCTCGCCGGTGATGGTCAGCACCATGAAGGCGCTGGGCGCGACCGGCGTGCCGGTGGCCTGGGCCGAGCTCTACACCGCGCTGCAGACCGGCGTGGTCGACGGCGCGGAGAACAATCATCCCTCCGTCGTCGCCAAGAAGTTCTACGAGGTGTCGAAATTCTACACGCTCGACGAGCACATGCGCATTCCGGATGTGCTCGCGATGTCGATGAAGCTGTGGAACCAGCTCAAGCCCGACCAGCAGCAGGCGGTGCTCGAGGCCGGCGCGCGCACGCAGGCCTACATGCGCGGCGCGTGGAAGATCTCGGAAGTGAAGGATCTGCAGCAGCTAAAGAGCAACTTCACCGAGATCATCACGCCGGACAAGGCGCCGTTCGTGAAGGCGGTGTCGAGCCTGGTGCAGGAAGAGGGCAAGCGGCTCGGGCGTGGAGAAGACCATCGCCTTCATCCTCGACAGCCAGAAGAACTTCTGAGCGTCGGCGCTGCGCAAGCGTGACGCAGGGCGGCGGTGATCCGCCGCCCTTCGTCTGTAGGGGGAAGACGTGAAATTTCTTGATGTTGCTCGACCGGTTCGCGAATCTTCTGGTCATCGTGGTGCGCTGGTTCTGCATCGTTGCTGGCGAGCGCGCTGTTCCTCATCGTCGTCGTCGCGATCGTTGCGCGCTACGGCTTCGGCCAGGCGGTGTCCTGGACCGAGGAAGTGCCGCGCTATCTGTTGATCTGGATCTCCTTCCTCGCCGCCGCCGTCGGCGTGATGCAGCGCGATCATGTCGGCTTCGACGTGCTGTTCAACGCGCTTGCCCAAGCCGGTACGGCGCGCGCTCGGCGTCACTGCTGAGCGCGATGATCTTCGGCTTCGGCTGGATCGTTTTCCGCTACGGGATCACGTTCGTGCAGGATTTCGGCTCCGACCTGATGGAGACGATCCCCTACACGAACTACTGGTACTACCCGGCGATGCCGATCTCCGGCTTTCTGATCATGGTGTTCGCCTTCAAGCTCATCGTCGACGAGATCGTGCGGCCCGAGGCGGCGGCCATCACCGGCACGAGCGTGGACTGAGCCCATGATCCTCCTGCTGCTCGGGCTTGCCTTTATCATCCTGATCGCGGTCGGCATGCCGATCTCGTTCGCGGTCGGCGTCTCGACGGTGTTCGCCACGCTGCTGCTGCCCGGCGTCGACAACGCCACGATCGTCCAGCGCATGCTGACCGCGATCAACACGTTCCCGCTGCTCGCCGTGATCTTCTTCGTGTTCGCCGGCACGCTGATGGCGCGCGGCGGCATCGCGCGGCGCCTCGTGCTGATGGCGGAGGTGCTGGTCGGCTGGCTGCCCGGCAGCTGGCGCAGATCGTCTGCGTCGCCTCGATGTTCTTCGGCGGCGTCACCGGCTCGGCGGTCGCGGAGGTTTCCTCCATCGGCGCGATGATGATCCCCGCGATGGAGAAGGACGGCTATTCGCGCCGCTTCGCCACCGCGATCGTGCTCACCGCCGCCACGATGGGCCCGATCATTCCGCCCTCGATCGGCATGATCGTGTTCGCGCACGTCGCCGGCAACGTCTCGATCGCGGCGCTGTTTCTCGCCGGCGTCATCCCCGGCGTGATGATCGGCCTGTCGCTGATGGTCGCCTCGTTCGTGCACGGCAAGCTCTATCACCAGAAGACGCTGCCGAAGCTCGAAACGCGCGAGAAGGTCCGCCGCGTCGATCGACGGCATGGCCGGCGTGTTCACGATGGTGATCATCCTCGGCGGCATCATCTCGGGCGTGTTCACCGCGACCGAGGCGGGCGCCGCGGCGTGCGTCTATGCGCTGATCCTGACGATCTTCGTCTACAAGGAGATCAAGATCTCCGAACTTCCCGAAATCATCTGGGAGTGCTGCCGCACCAACGCGGTGGTGATGCTGCTGATCGCGACCTGCTCGGTCTATGCGTGGATTCTCACCTACGAGAATCTGCCCAACATGCTGGCGGAGAATTTCTTCAACCTGATCCAGAGCAAATGGGCGTTCCTGCTGATCCTCAATGGGTTCCTGCTGGTCGTCGGCATGTTCGTCGACATGACGCCGGCGCTGATCATGCTGGTGCCGATGCTGCTGCCGCTGGCGCTGAAATTCGACATCAACCTGGTGCATCTCGGGCTGATCATGGTGATCAACCTGTCGTTCGGGCTGACCACGCCGCCGGTCGGCACGGCGCTGTTCGTGGCGCTCAAGGTCGGCAACATCTCGATGGAGAAGATCATCCCGCCGCTGCTGCCGCTGCTCGCCTGCATGTGCGTGGTGCTGCTGATTCGTCACCTACGTGCCGGAGGTCTACATGTGGCTGCCGCGCAGCTTCGGGCTGGTCAAATAGCGTTCGCGGCGCCTTCGGCTTCCACCACACCAGCGCGACGCCGATCGTCGCGGCGGCGAGGCCGATCATCGCGATCGGCTTCAGGTGCTCGTCGATCAGCAGCCACGCGATCAGCGCGGACGCGCCGGGCACGATGAAGAAGCCGGACGCGGCCTGCGCTGCGCCGTGGCGGTCCATCATCAGGTTGTAGATCGCCATGCCGCCGATCGACATCAGCAGCACGTTCCAGGTCATCGCGCCGATCAGGGTCGGCGACCAATGCACGTGCGGCGTCTCGAAGAAGATCACGAGAAGCAGCGCCATCAGCGCGCCGCCGATGAGCTGCACGGCGGTCGCTTCGAACGGCGGCACGTCGGCGGCGAAGCGCTTGAGATAGAGCGTGCCGCCGGAGAGGCCGAACAGGCTCACGCCCAGCAGCGCGATGATGCTGAAGTCCGCGTCGTGCGGCATTCCGAGCACAACGCCCGCGAGGCCGAGCACAAATCCGAGCCATTGCCACCAGGCGAATTTTTCGCCGAGCACCGCGACGCCGAGCGCGGCGGTGAGGATCGGATGAAACGCGTGCACCAGCGCGGTCGGGGTCGCGGCGACGCTCACCAGCGCCTTGTGCGCCGTTGCGAGCGCGAGCCCGTGCACCAGCGCGCCGCCGATCATCAGATGCGGCCAGCGCAGCGCGAGCGGCCCGTGCGGGCGCTTGAGCGCCACCACCATCGCGATCGCGGCGACGGCGGCGATTCCCAGCCGGATCGCGACGAAAGTGTACGGCGTGATGTCGGCAAGGCCGATTTTGGCCGCCACATAGGACGACGCCCAGAGGATCGCGAAAACAAAAGGGAGGGCGGCTGCGAGCACGGGATTCCGGCCTTGATTGTCCCAATCCTTATAGCGGCTTGCGCCGGGAAACGCCCTTCGTGGTTTGGCCATTCATCCTTCGCGCGGCGCATAGCGGGAGAGGCCGGCGGCCGAAAATATACTCATTATTAACCATGTTTTTGCACGCTGCTCCGCGAAGGCGACGACGTGGCGCCCGATTCTCCCGGAGAAACCCAGATGGAACAGTTTCGTCAGTCCAAGCGTAACCGCACCAGCGTTGCGGGCGCCGAGAACATCCTGCGCATGCGGCGCGATGAAGAAGCGGTGTTCGAGGCCTTCACGCGCGAAGGAGAGCTCAACCGCAAGGGTCAGGCCGTGCTCGATCTGGTCAGCCAGGTCGCCGACTCGATCTCGACCACCGAGAACCGCATCGAGACCCTGCTCACACGGGCGCTGGGCCAGCTCAGGGCGCTGGAAGAGCGCAATCAGGAGCTCGAGGAGCGTACCATTCAGGCCGAGACGAAGGCGCGCGACGCCGAGAGGTGGCTCGTCCGTCTGCACAACGAGATGGAAGCCAAGCTGACGGCGCGCGCCAGCGCCCAGCCGCCGGCCGAGACCTCCGAGGTCGCCTGATTTCACGGCGCTTCGTGCTCCGGTGCGAAGCGCCGGTCGGCCACAAGCCGGCCATGACTTCTCCATAGAGACAGCCGACAAGTCGGCGGCCGGCCGATTCATCGCCGGCCGTCAAATGCCCGTCGGCGTTAGATCTGCGGATGCCGGCACGAGGCGCAATATCCAAGGGGGGACTATGGCCCGCTCGCTCGTGCTGCTCGCGATCCTGATGGCGTCCTACGCCACGCCGAGTCAGGCCCAGCTTCCCGGAAGCACGAATCCGCCGATCCCGCTGCCGCCGTTCCTCACGCCGCGCGGGACGGCCGAGGACCAGCGCGCCTGCCGGCCGGACGCCGTGCGGCTTTGCAAGAACACCATCGACAACGACGATGCCGTGCTGAAGTGCTTCCAGGCGAATCGGCGCGCGCTGAGCCCCGCCTGCGAGGCGGTGCTCGTCAAATACGGGCGCTAGGCGCCCGCGGTCAGTCGATCGACTTGTAGAGCCGCTCGTCGTAGAGCGCGCCCAGCATCGGCCCGAGCTTTGCGCGGAAGTCGCGCTGCGGTCCCGCGGAGCCGCGGGCATCGTAGGCCTTCTGATCCTTCCAGGCTTCCACGACGGTGAAGTGGTTCGGGCGGCTGCTCTGCTGCCAGACATCGAAGCGCACATTGCCCGCGCCCTTGCGGCTGCCATCGGCGAGCGGATTGAGCGCCGCGATGCATTCGTCCTTGCGCGGCGGCGGCACGTCGACGTGGCTCACGACATAGATCGCGCCTTTCGCGGCGCCCGGCGCGCCTTGCGCGACCGCAAGCGCATTGTGAATGCGTTCGTCATAAGGCGCGTTCTGGACCGTCTTGAACTTGTCGCGGAATGCGGTCGTCCCAGCGGACTTTCCATGCGCGTCGAGTGCAGCCTGGTCCTTCCAGGCCTCCAGCACCACGAAGCGGTTCTGCCGGCCGATCTCCTGGGCAACGCTCGCCTGCATGTTGCCGTCTTCCTTGCGCATCGCGTCGCGATACTGCTTGAGCAGCGCCACGCCATCCTTCGCCGAGGTGGTCGCGGTCTCGACGTAGGTCGCCAGATAGACCGGCGCCGCGCCCTGCGCGTTTGCCGCGGTGGTGAAGGCCGCCGGCATCAATGCCATGGCGAGCACAAGCTGGATGGTCAGGCGCATTTCTCTCCCCGCGATTTTGTCCGTTATGTCGGGATGGTAGGGCGCGAGGGAACTCGGGGTCAATCGGTGGGCCGAGCCATACGATCGGCCCATTTCGCCACTATATTCACCTCATGCACGGGGAGCGCGGCCGCAGGGCCAGCGCTCCCTTTTGCTTTCAGTGACCAGCAAAGGAGCGGAACCATGCGCTATCGCGTCTTCATCGGTCCGCGTGGATCGGAGAGCATTTCTCCGCTGCAGAGGGACCAGTTTCTGTTCAAGGAATTCGCCTCGCTCGACGAGGCTTTCGGCTGGGCGCGCCACGCCAACAACAACGGGCGCGTCACGCTGCTGATCGACGGCGATGACGGAACCAGCATGACGAAGCCAGAAGTCGCGGCGGCGTTGCAGCATCCGCAGTACCGCGCCGCATAGCGATCGCCCGGAACATCGCTGCGATCGTTTCGTTATCCCTCACACGAAGGAGACACCCAATGAAGGACAAGATCACCGAACATATGGACGTCATCGGTTCCGACGGAACGAAGATCGGAACCGTGGATCACGTCCTTGGCACCGAGATCAAGCTGACGAAGAGCGCGGATCCGTCCGGCCAGCATCATCTCATTCCGCTCGACTGGGTGGACCACGTGGA
Organism: uncultured Alphaproteobacteria bacterium; assembly: GCA_963828625.1. Taxonomy (GTDB): domain Bacteria; phylum Pseudomonadota; class Alphaproteobacteria; order Rhizobiales; family Xanthobacteraceae; genus PALSA-894. The sequence goes on from CAWHEX010000004.1 coordinate 100,246, forward strand.
TACTCACGTCCACCTCTCGAAGGCGGCACGCGATGCGAAGGCGCAGTGGCGCGCCGCAGCCTGACCGGACAATCGACAGACGGCATTGGAAGCCCGGCCTTGTGCCGGGCTTCTTGCTGTTGGGCGTTCGGGGTTCCATGTTTCGGGAACGCACGGGGACATAATCATGGCAACGGACTATCGCACTGCTCTTATCGTGGGTGCCGGAAGCGGCTTGAGCGCATCGCTGGCGCGATTGTTCAGCAGGAACGGCATGAAGGTGGCGCTCGTCGCGCGCTCGGTCGACAAGCTGGCGGGGCTTGCGAGCGAAACCGGCGCCAAGGCTTTCGCCTGCAACGCGACCGACCGCGCCGCGGTCGAGAAACTGTTCGGCGACGTCGAGGCCGCGATCGGCGCGCCCGATGTGGTCGTCTACAACGCGAGCTTCCGCACGCGCGGGCCGCTCGTTGACCTCGATCCCGCCGAGGTGGAGAAGTCGATCGCAGTGTCCGCGTTCGGCGGATTTCTCGTCGCGCAGCAGGCGGCGCGTCGCATGCTGCCGAAAGGGGAGGGCGCGATCCTGTTCACCGGAGCGTCGGCGAGCGTGAAAGGCTACGCGCAGTCGGCACCTTTTGCCATGGGCAAGTTCGCGCTGCGCGGCCTTGCGCAGTCGCTCGCGCGCGAGCTTTCGCCGCGCGGCGTGCATGTGGCCCATTTTGTCATCGACGGAGGAATTCGCTCTGAAAGACGGCCAGCGTCACCGGACAAACCCGACGCGATGCTCGATCCGGACGCTATCGCGGAGAGCTACCTGCATGTGCTGCGACAGCCGCGCAGCGCCTGGTCGTGGGAAGTCGAGTTGCGGCCGTGGGTGGAGAATTTCTAGCGGGCGCTCGCGTTCGCGCGGCGCTAGCCCGTCAGCTTGGCCCAGCCTTGCTTCACCATCGTAGTGAGCGTGTCGACGTTCTTGCCGACGACATCCCAGTTGACCATCGGTTTTTCGGCGCCGATTTCGCCGCGGTATCGGATACGTAGGCCCCGCCGATCGTCAGCGCCGCCCCGAGAATGATCCCAAACAGCAAACGCATCGCATGGCCCCTCGCATCCTCCGCCGTCGCGGGAAGAATGCGGCGTCGCCGCGACGCACGCAAGAGGAGGACCAGGGCAGAACATAAATGGGGCGGGCTTGCCGCAATCTCGTCACGGTCATGCCATCCCAAGTACCCAATGGGTTGACCCGAGTAAGCCGAGCCGCAGGGGAACGCGATGAGTAGCGTGCGGAGTGACGGCCGCAGGGGCGGTGGTTGTTGTTGCTTTGCTTACCTGCCTCACCGCACCTGTCAGTGCCTGCGACGAGCGTTTTATCAAGAAGTGCGAGCGTGCGGCTGCGTCCGCCGTCGCTGCGGAGCCACAGGATCTGACGCCTGCGGCCAAGAAGAAAATCGGTCAAACGCGTGCAAGTGGTCGCTTCGCGGCGCGCGAAGCATTCGCGCCTCGTGAAGCGTCGCGCACCGGGCTTTGCCGTCAAGCCAAGCCGGCATGAAGCTCGCATCGGCAGCTTCGCAACCGGCCGCGCTGCCTGAATCGGCGCTCTCGCGCCGCTTCCGCGGCTTCATCGATCCGCGCCCGATGGCGCAGAACGCGTTCGAGATCCTGCGCAAGCCGCATCTCGATGGCGGTCAATCTCGAGCCGCCCGAGGCGCTGCCGGCGATCGAGATCGCCCAGGCCGCCCGGTGGCCGCCGAACTTTCCACTCAGGCGGCAAGCATCGCCAGCAACCGCCAAGCAGGACCGGATCGCGCCGAAGCCGCGCCAGGATGGAGCTTGCGTCCGCCGAGTCGCGCCCCGTCGTTCTTCCCGACCTGCCGAAACATGGGAGCGACGGTCGCGGCGAGCATGATCCCGTCTCCGGTGATCCAGGCCGTTGCGAGCGCGGCGCCGTCGGCGCCGGCCGACCAGCCGAGCAAGTTCTCGTTCCATGCGCTTGTCCTTGCGCTCTGCGGCGCGCTTGGCGCTGCGTCCGCGTTGCGCTTTATTGTCGGGGCATGAAGGCGCAACGCGTCACCACCGCCGCTATTCTCGTCATTGCGCTGACCCTGTCGGCCGCGGCTGAGACGCGGCGCGCGAAGAAACAACAGGCGCCGGGTGCCCCGCCCGCAGCGCCCGCCGACAAGCGGGACCGTATCGTGGCCGCGCCCGGCACGCCTTTTCACGGCAAGGCCTATTGGCAGGCGACCGCGCAATGCGGCGGCATCTATTTCAAGCTCGGCACCTTTATACGCTGACGCCGCCGTCAGGGCGAAGGTGGTCAAGCCCGATCCGGCCGCCTACGCGAAGCTCACCAAGGAAGCCGACGGCGCAAGCCGGTCGGCGACCGTCTTCTTCGAGGCGGCGGAGCGCTTTCTCGTCGCGGACCGCAAGCTCGCGCGCGACGAAGCGGTGCTGACCTATGATCCGGTCGCAAGCGCCAATGGCGATCGGCTGAAAACCGCCGAAGCGGCGACGCAGGCTGCGAAGCCATGTCCCGAACTTTACAGCACCTGCCGCGGCGCGTTTCCGCAGGTGTGCAACGACACGGCTGCGCTCACGAACTAGACGCGCCGCGCGGCATTCCAGACCGGCCCGTCCGGAGTCATTTCGACAACGCGATTGCGTCCCTCGCGTTTGGCGACGCTCAATCCGTTCCCGGCGCGGCGGAGCAGATACTCCGGCGTGTCGCCCTTGATCGCGTCCGCAACCCCGATCGAAACCGTGACGCGGCCGGCGCCGTTGGGATGCGCGATCAATTCATGTGCCATCAGCACCTGCCGGAAGCGCTCCGCGCAGTCGACCGCGTCGCTTGTCCGCATCTGCGGCAGGATCGCCGCATATTCGTCGCCGCCGAAGCGGGTCACAGTATCCGCGTTGCGCACCTGTGCCTTGAACAGCAGACCGATCGAGCGCAGCACCTCGTCGCCCGCATAATCACCGAAGTGTTCGTTGAACGCGCGGAAGTAATCCAGATTGCAAAGGATGATCGACAACGGCTGCCGGGCGTCGGCGGCTTCGTTGAGAGCGCTCTCAAGCAGCGCGTTGAAAGTTGCGCGGTTCGGCAATGCGGTCGTCGGGTCGAGCTTGCACTCGGCACGCACGATGGAGAGTTCACGTTTCACCAGCCGCGATCTCGCGATGCGCCGCCTCCATCCGGGCTTCGATCAGCGCATAGTGGGTCTGGTTTTCTTTCGCCGAGCGCGCCAGCCGATCGATCGCGTTCAGAACATCCTGAAGCGTCGGGCTGCTCTCGCGGCCGAGATGCGTGACTCCGGCGGTCAGCGTCTCACGCTGCGCGTGCGTCGAGCCGATCGCGCCGTCGAGCGTGCGCGCGATGTCGTCGAGCTTTTCGGCGAGGCGCGCCACGACCGTTTCGGGGCTCTTTGCGAGCCGCCAAGGCGACAGGTGTACCTCATGAAGGCGCTCGATGTCGGCGGCGCTGAGGGCGCCGGCTTCGGCTCTGATCGAATCCGCGGCCGCGCTGAGCGCTGCGTTGCGGCCGCGCTTGTGTGAGAACCAGAATTCGAACTGACGGGGCCCGAACGGCAGGCCCGACGCGCGCAGTTCTTCGACAATCTCGTCGCCGAGATAGGCGCGCCGGTCAGCGCCGGGTTTGATGCTCGCGGGCGACATTCTGTCGTCTTCGCTGTCGCGGCGGATAGCGGCGGCGGTCCGCGGCACGGGGTTTCAGCCGCGGATACTGCGCCTTGCGCCCTCAACATTGCGTTAAGCGCCCTATGCGCTGACCCGCGGTCATATCCGCCGCATGGGGAACAATTCGACGAAGGGAACGTTGCGTACCGACCACTGGAACAGCTGGAGAATTTCCCCATGCGCAATATCTGCCTCGCGGCCGCTGCCGCGGTCATGATCGCCGCGCCGGCCACCGCCGGAGAGCTTCGTGCCCAGTCGACGGAAATCTCGTCGCAGGGCGTCTACATCGAAGGGCCGGGCGTCGGCGTCCGTGTTGGGCCCGACGCGGCGCCATCGTCACCGCCACTGGCGCGAGCGCGAGGTGCGCGGCGACGGATGCAAGACCGTCACGGTGCGCGAAACCCGCCCGGACGGCAGCGTCGTTACCCGGACACGGTCGCGCTGCTGATCCTCCCGACAGCAATGCGATCCTCTTGTGGCCCCTTCGGGGGCCACTTTTTTGTCGGCGCGGCCGTCGGGTGCTGCTACAAACGGGCGCGTTGTCGTGCCGGGGGCGGCGGACTAAGACGCAACGGCGAATATTTTCGGGAGGATCTCATGGCCGTCATGCTGCGGAGCGCCGCGTGCGCGCTGCTCGCCCTGTGTTTTACGCAAACGGTTTCGGCGCAGGACTATCCTTCGCGCCAGGTCCGCGTGATCGTGCCGTTCGGCGCGGGCGGTCCGGCCGATGTTTACGCGCGGGTCATCGCGCAGCATCTTTCCGAACAGCTCAAGCAGACCTTCGTGGTCGAGAACCGGCCGGGCGCAGGATCGATCATCGGCACCGATGCGGTCGCGAAGTCGGCGCCCGACGGATACACGCTGCTCGTGATGTCGAACACCCACACGACCAACGAGTCGCTCGTCGCGAACAAGCCGTTTGCCCTGATGCGCGACTTCGTTCCGGTCGCGCCGCTCAACTATTCCGATCTGCTGATGGTGATCCATCCTTCGGTGCCGGCGAAGGACCTGAAGGAATTCATCGCGCTCGCCAAGAAGGATCCCGGCAAGCTGAATTACGCTTCATCAGGGCCGGGCACGCCGTACCACATGGCCGGTGAGCTGTTCAAAGCCATGAGCGGGACCGACATCGTTCACGTGCCGCACAAGGCGTCCGGCGAGGCGCGCTCGAGCGTGCTCGGCGGGCATGTGCAGATGATGTTCGACGCCATCACCACCATGTCGTCGAACGCCAAGGATGGGCAGGTGAGGGCGATCGGCACGACCGGCCTGAAGCGCTCGCCGCTGACGCCGGACATCCCGACCGTCGCGGAGGCGGGCGTCCCCGGCTACGAGGCGACGATCTGGCTCGGCATAATGGCCCCCACGGGCACGCCGAAGGACGTCGTCGAGAAGCTCAATGGCGAGATCAACAAGGTCATCAACCGGGCGGACGTGAAGGCTGCCTGGGAGAAGCAGGGCGCGGTTCCGATGGCCATGAGCCCGGCCGAGTTTGACGCCTATCTGCGCGCCGACGTCGAGAAATGGGCCAAAGTGGTCAAGATGTCGGGCGCCAAGGTCAACTGACTGCCCGCTGCCGCACCGGCAATAAGCCTTTGGGTTTCCGCTATTTTGGGTGGCGGAGCGTGTTGCGCTGCGCCATACTGAAGGGGGTTTGATGGGCGGATTGAATGAATCTCGACTGGCTCCCCGGTCTTGATCTGACCACCGGAACTTTCACGCTTCCCCTGTGGGCACTCGCCGTGGCGGCGGCGGTGATCGTCGCCCTGATCGTCATTGCGGTGATGCGCGCCGGTCTGACCGAGTTCGGCGGGCTCGTGTTCCGCGTGGCGGTGATCGTCATCGCCATCGTGTTCGGCTGGACCTATGTGAGCCGCACGGGCGACCGCGATCGCGCCGACGAGCGTCGCGCGCTCGATCATCGCGCCGCGGAACTGATCGGCCGAAGCGTTGCGCCGGGCTCGGCCGTTGCCTGTCTCGAGGCAACAAACACCGAAACCGTGGAAGGCGCGTGCGAGCGCGCGGTGTTCGCAAGCCCCGAAACGGTGGCGGCTGCGACTGCCTATATTTCGGCGCGGCTCTCGCTGCTTGCCGATGCGCACGATTTCACCGCGCGCCGCGATTCCGGCTATGAACCCTCGATCGCGGGATTGCGCCGCACTATCGCGGCGGATCGCTACGGCCTTGCCTCGCAGGTGCTGATGAGCCGCGACGGCTGCACGGCCGATGCGTGCGATGCGTTCGGCCTCGTCTATGACGACAAGAAACTGCGCGCGAACCTGCGGGACCGGCTGTTCGACGTGACGGTCGCGCGCTATGCGGTGAACTGGCCGACCCGCACGCGCCCGATCGCATCGAGTTCGAGTGCGCCGACCGGTGTTCCCGCCGGACCGAACGTCACGTTCCCGTCCGCGGCCTCGATCCCGCCCGTCAGCATCATGAATGCGGAACCTCCGCAGGCCGCGGCACCGCCGCCTCCGCCCTCTCAGCCTTCAGCGCAGCCGCCGCAGCAGACGGCCGCGCCGAGCGCGGACCCGCCGCGGCCGACCAACACGGCGCCGGCTTCCGCCGCGCGCCGGCCTGCGGCCAAGCGGTCGTCGGACGGTTCGGCGCCGCTTTCGCTCAATCCGAACGCCAAGTAACAATTTCCGTCTGAGGACAACTGGACGGGTGCGGTGCCCATCGCGTCCGCCATGCGCTATGGCTTGACCAATGTTTGCCTCCGTCCTGATCGCCAATCGCGGTGAGATCGCCGTGCGCATCGCGCGCACCGCGAAGCGGATGGGCCTGCGCGTGATCGCGGTCTACTCCGAGGCGGACGCCGGTGCGCTGCACACGCGGGTCGCCGACGAGGCGCACCTGATCGGGCCGCCGCCCGCGCGCGAGAGCTATCTGGTCGTCGAGAAGCTGATCGACGTGGCGCGTCGCACGCGCGCGCAGTGCATCCATCCCGGCTACGGATTTCTCTCCGAGAACGCGCAATTCGCCGAAGCCTGCGCGGCCGCCGGCATCGTGTTCGTCGGGCCGCCGCCCTCCGCGATCCGCGCGATGGGGCTGAAGGATCAGGCCAAGGCGCTGATGGAGAAGGCGGGCGTACCGGTCGTGCCCGGCTACCACGGCGAATTGCAGGACCCGAAATTCCTCAAGGAGAAGGCCTATCAGATCGGTTACCCGGTGCTGATCAAGGCGGTCGCGGGCGGCGGCGGCAAGGGCATGCGCCGTGTCGACAAGCACGCCGAGTTCGATGCCGCGCTGGAAGGCGCGGCGCGCGAAGGACAATCGGCCTTCGGCGATCCGCGCGTGCTGATCGAGAAATACGTCACCGCACCGCGCCACATCGAAATGCAGGTGTTCGCCGACAGCCACGGCAACGTCATTCATCTCAACGAGCGCGACTGCTCGCTCCAGCGCCGCCATCAGAAGGTGATCGAGGAGGCGCCCGCGCCGGGCATGACCGCCGATATCCGCGCCGCAATGGGGCGCGCCGCGACGGAAGCCGCGCACGCCGTAGGTTATCAGGGCGCCGGCACCGTGGAATTCATTGCGGATGGCGCACGCGGCCTTCGGCCCGATGGCTTCTGGTTCATGGAAATGAACACGCGGCTTCAGGTCGAGCATCCCGTCACCGAGGCGATCACCGGGCTCGATCTCGTCGAGATGCAATTCCGTGTCGCGGCGGGCGAGAAGCTGCCGCTCGCGCAGGCGAACGTGCGCATCGACGGCCACGCCGCCGAGGCGCGGCTTTATGCCGAAGACCCCGCGCGGGGCTTTCTGCCGTCGACCGGCAAGCTCGCGGCGCTGGAGTTTCCGGCGGGCGAGGGGGTGCGCGTCGATACCGGCGTGGAGGCGGGCTCGGTGGTCTCGCCCTATTACGATCCGATGATCGCCAAGGTGATCGCGCATGGGCGCAACCGTGACGAGGCGCTGGATCGGCTTGCATCGGCGCTCGAAAATACCGTCGTGGTCGGGCCGCACGCCAACGCGGCGTTTCTGGCGGCGCTTGCGCGCCATGCGGAGTTTCGCAGCGGAAAGTTCGATACCGGTTTCATCGACCGGCATCTTGCCGCGTTGACGACACCTGATCCGCAAGCCGAGGCCGCGATCGTCGCGGCGGCTGTCGAGCGCCTGCTGATGCCGCAATCGGAGGGCGCGGACGAGTCGCCGTGGTCCGATCCCTGGAATACGGCCGACGGCTTCTCGCTTGGGCCGCAGCGCGCGCTCGACCTCGACATCGTGGTTGAAGGCCATCCGCGCAAGGCGAGCGTGACGTGGCGCGGCGCGCCCGAAGCGTCGGTCGACGGCGTTGCGGCCGCGCGGGAGGGCGTGCGGATCGTCCCTGTCGCGGGCGGCGTCGTTGCGGTCGGCAATGGCGTGCAGCGTCACGTCGCGCTGAAAAGCTATGACGCGGTCGACGTCGATCACCTCGACGGCGACGGCATCGTGAAGGCGCCGATGCACGGCAAGGTGCTGGCGATCCTGGTCGCTGCGGGCGCGCGCGTCACCAAGGGCGAGCGTGTCGCGGTGGTCGAGGCGATGAAGATGGAGCACGCGCTGCTTGCGCCGCACAACGGCGTTGTGGCGGAGGTGAGTGCGGAGGTCGGCGCGCAGGTCGCCGAGAACGCCAGGATCATGACAATCGAGGCTGCAAAAGAAGAGGGATAGAATGCCCCTGCATTTGCTCAAGCTCTGTGTCGGCGTCGACACGATCCAGGAGCTCGACGACTGGATCAAACGGCGGCTGAAAGAGAAGAAAAAGAAGGGCGAGAAGCCCGAGCACATCCATACGACCCGGATGCAGCCCAAGCGCGCCGACGAGCTCACCGAGGGCGGCTCGCTCTATTGGGTCATCCGCGGCGAGATCCTGTGCCGCGAGCGGCTGGTCGCGATCCGTCCCTTCGTCGACAAGGAGGGGATTTCCCGCTGCCGCCTCGTGATGGACGGCAAGCTGGTGCTGGTCCAGCCGCGGCCGTTCCGCGCCTTTCAGGGCTGGCGCTATCTGACACCGAAGGATGCGCCGAGGGATCTCGACCGTGCGGCACCCGGCGCGCGCAACATGCCCGAGCAGATGCGGCGCGAACTGCGTGAACTTGGCCTATTGTAGCAGGCAGGCGCTACGATCTAGATTCAAGGTCCGGGCTTAAGGGCTTTGAAAAAATAGAAATTCGGGAGGGTTCGATGCTGCGCAGGGACGTGCTGAAGGGAATGGCCGCGGCCGGCGCCGCGACTGCGGTCGGAGTGCAACCTGCCGCCGCGCAGGACGTGATCAAGATCGGAGCCTGCCTGTCGCTCACGGGCGGCTTCCAAACTGTCGGTCGCCAGGCGCTCGCCGGCGCAAAGCTCTACATGCAGCTCAACGGCGACAAGGTCGCGGGCAAGAAAATCGAGCTGATCGTGCGCGAGGATAGCGGCGTGCCGGATGTGGCGCGCCGCGTCGTGCAGGAGATGATCGTCAACGACAAGGTCAACATCGTGCTCGGCGGCATCACGCCGACCGCGCTCGCGATCGGCCAGCTGGTCACGCAGGCGAAGGTCCCGACCGTGGTGATCATCTCGGGCGCGTCGGTCACGATCGACCGCTCGCCCTTCATGACGCGCACCAGTTTCACGCTCGGACAGTCGTCGATGATCATGGGCGACTGGGCGGCGAAGAACGGCAGCAAGAAAATCGTGACCCTGGTCAACGACTGGGCACCGGGCGCGGAGGCCGAGACGGCTTTCGTGAATGCGTTCACGGCCGGCGGTGGCCAGGTCATGGAGAAGTTGAAAGTCCCGCTGGCGAATCCGGACTTCGCGCCGTTCCTGCAACGCATCCGCGACATCGGGCCGGATACGGCCTTTGTTTATTTCCCCGGCCAGCAGGGTGGTACCTTCGCGCGCCAGTTCGTCGAGCGCGGGCTCGACAAAGCCAACATCAAGCTCATCGGCCCCGGCGACCTCACCGACGACGACGAGCTTGCCGGTCAGGGCGATGTGATGCTCGGCGTCATCACGGCGCACAACTATTCGGCCGCGCACCCGTCCGCGGCGAACAAGAAGTACGTCGAGGAGTTCAAAAAGACGAACAACTTCCGCCCCAACTTCATTTCGACCGGGGGCTGGGATGGCATGCACCTGATCTACGAGGCGCTGAAGAAGACCAATGGCGACACCGACGGCGAGAAGCTGATCGCCGCCATGAAGGGCATGAAGTGGGAAAGCCCGCGCGGGCCGATCTCGATCGACCCGGAAACGCGCGACATCGTGCAGAATATCTATATGCGCAAGGTCGAGAAGGTGAATGGGGAGCTCTTCAATGTCGAGTTCCAGACCTTCGAGGCCGTCAAGGACCCGATGAAGAAGAAGGCGACGTAAGTGATCATTGAACGACAGGAAGACGTCACGCCGGCAGTGCTGAAGGAATTGGAGCGCGCGCCCAACGCGCGCTTCAAGGAGATCATGGGCGCGTTCGTGCGCCACATGCACGACTTCGTGCGTGAAGTCGAAGCTCACCGAGGAAGAGTTCCGCACCGCGGTGAACTACGTCGTGGCGCTCGGCAAGGCGAGCAACGAGTCGCACAACGAGGCGATCCTGATCTGCGGGTCACTCGGCATTTCGTCGCTCGTCTGCCTGCTCAACAACTCCGATGGCCAGACCGACACCGACGCCAGCCTGCTTGGGCCGTTCTGGCGAGAGCAATCGCCGGTCACGCCGAATGGCGGCTCGATTGTGCGGTCGCCGACGCCCGGCCCGGTGCTGTTCGTGAAGGCCTGGTTCCGTGACCGGGACGGCAAGCCGATCAAGGGCGCCGAGGTCGACATCTGGCAGTCTTCGACCGAGGGCTTTTACGAGAACCAGGACCCCGGGCAGGCGGACATGAACCTGCGCGGCAAGTTCTTCACCGACGAGAACGGCTACATCGCGTTCCGGAGCATCAGGCCCGCCGGTTATCCGATCCCGGTCAGCGGACCGACCGGTGAGTTGTTGCGTGCGCAAGGACGGCACAACATGCGGCCCGCGCATCTTCACTTCCTGGCTTCAAAGGACGGCTTCAAGACGCTGATTTCGCAAATCTATGTCGCGGACGACAAGAACATCGACAGCGATGTGCAGTTCGGCGTCACACGCCACCTCATCGGCGACTACGTGCTGCATCAGAACGAGAAAGCGCCCGCGCCGGACGTGACCGGCCCGTGGTATTCGCTCGAGCACAACTTCGTCATGGATGCCGGTCCCTCCAAGCTTCCGCGCGCACCGATCAGCGGCAAGGCGAGCGGCGAACGGCCGGCGCTGCCGGTGTTGGAGCGGATTGGCTAGACGCCGAGGTTGTCGATCAGGCGCGTTTTTCCAAGCTTCGCCGCGACCAGAAGCCGGACGGGGCCATCCTTGATCGCGCGGACGGGCGCCAGCGTCTCGGCATGGCGCGCCTCCAGATAGTCGAGCGCAAACCCGGCGCGCAGGATCGCCTCGCGTCCTTCGGACAGAATGGTCGCAATCGGCCGTCCTTTGGCGATCTTGTCCGCGCATAGCGTCAGCACGCGATGCAGAACCGGCGAGACGGCGCGCTCTTCCGGCGAGAGGTGAATGTTGCGCGATGACATCGCGAGGCCGTCCTTTTCCCGCACGGTCGGCACGCCGATCACCTTGAGCGGAAGATCAAGATCGCGCGCCATCCGGCTGACAACGCGGAGCTGCTGGTAGTCCTTCTCGCCGAATACCGCGACATCCGGCATCGCCTGAATGAACAGCTTGCCGACGACGGTCGCGACGCCGGTGAAAAAGGCCGGCCGGAACGCGTCCTCAAGTCCGGCGGTAGCCGGCCCCTCCGGCAGAATGCGCGTCGCAAACCCTTCCGGGTACATCACGCCGACGTTCGCTGGCGCCCAGACGAGATCGGCTTTGTGTTCAGCCAGCGCTGCAACATCGGCCGCGAAGGTGCGGGGATAGGTGGAGAAATCCTCGGTCGGCGCGAACTGCGCCGGATTGACGAAGATCGAGACGACAACGCGATCGGCGCGTCGGCGCGCGGTCCGCACCAGCGCAAGATGTCCGGCATGCAAGGCGCCCATCGTCGGCACGAGAGCGATGGTTTCGCCGCGCGAACGCCAATGCGCAATGTCCCGGCGCAGCGCCACAACGGTCTTTGCGATCTTCACACGCCGTGCCATCGACAGTTCCTCGTTCGGTCGGCGCGGAAACTAACAGCGTGCTCCAACGTTCGCGAGCGTGGTTAACCAGTCTCCGCGAGTTAACGTGCAAATCGTCCTTGACCTTGACACAAATCGATTCAGATTATGCGGCGTTGAGGGGCCGGGTGATGTTGCTCCAGGCAACAAGTGGTGTACCGCGTTCCGCGCATGTGATCGTGCTCGGTAACGAGAAGGGCGGCTCGGGTAAAACCACAACCGCGATGCATATCGCGGTCGCGCTTCTGAAAGCCGGACAGCGCGTCGCCACCATCGACCTCGACAGCCGCCAGAAATCCTTCACACACTACATTGAGAACCGCCGCGACAGTGCGCGGCGTGGCGCGGCGCTCGAAGTTCCGGATCATTACGCCATCGCGCGTGGCGAGGGCGCGCGCGTCGACGAGAATGAGGCGGCGGAGTTCGCGGGTTTCGCCGCGGCAATCAACGCGGTCGAGCACACGCACGACTTCGTGGTGGTCGATACCCCCGGCAACGACACCTACCTGATGCGGCTCGCCCATTCGATGGCCGACACGCTGGTGACGCCGCTCAATGACAGTTTCCTCGACTTCGATGTGCTTGGCACGGTCGATCCGGCGAGTTTCGAGGTGACCGGCGCCAGCCACTACGCCCAGATGGTGCGTTATGCGCGGCGACAGCGGCGTATCGTGGACGGCGGCCTCACCGACTGGATCGTGGTGCGCAACCGGCTTGCGCTTGTTGCGTCGCGCAACAAGAAACTGGTCGGCGAATGCCTCGACCGCCTCGGGCTGAGGCTTGGGTTCCGTCCGGTCGAAGGCTTCTCCGAGCGCGTGGTGTTTCGCGAGTTCTTTCCCTACGGCCTCACCGCGCTCGATCAGCTCGACGAGGCGACGCTCGGCGCGAAGCCGAATCTCTCACACCTCACGGCGCGGCAGGAGATCCGCAACGTGATCGAGGCGCTCAAGCTGCCGATCGACGAACGCGGACGGCGCCGCGCCGCCGCCCGGGCCGAATGGCTGGCCACGCAGGACAGGCCGCTCGACACCGACGACATGATTCTGGCAGAGCCGCCCCGCGACACGAGGCCCATTGCGCCCGCCCCCCGAGATGCCACCTTATAGGCCGGGGTCGGGCTGATACCCGGCCAAGGGCCTGAAATGGCATCGGAACGCGACAAGACAACCGACCGAACGACGTCCGTCACAACTGGTGCGCACACCGAGCCGGCGACCGTTTCGTCGCGCGCCGAGATCGACGCCTTCGTCAAGCGCGCCCGCACGCTTGCGCCGCCGGTCGAGGCCGGCAAGCGCGGCCGGCTGATCTTCGCGCTCGACGCCACCATGAGCCGCCAGCCGACCTGGGATACCGCGTGCCGGCTACAAGGCGAGATGTTCCGCGAGACGGCCTCGGTCGGCGGGCTCGACGTGCAGCTTGTCTACTTTCGCGGCCTCAACGAATGCCGTGCGTCGCGCTGGGTATCGGACGGCACTGGTCTCGGCGACCTGATGGGTCGCATCAGTTGCCAAGGCGGTCACACGCAGATCGACAAGGTGCTCAGCCACACCAGAAACGAGTCCGACCGCGCCAAGGTGCAGGCGCTGGTCTATGTTGGCGACGCGATGGAAGAGGCGATCGACGACCTTGCGGCGTCGGCCGGTGAGCTTGGTCTGAAAGGCATTCCGGCCTTCATGTTTCAGGAGGGACATGATCCCGTCGCCGAGCGCGCCTTTCGCGAGATCGCGCGGCTGACGCGTGGCGCCTATTGCCGCTTCGATTTGTCCGCCGCGGGCGAGTTGGGCGAACTGTTGCGCGCGGCGGCAGTCTATGCGGCTGGCGGCGTCAAGGCGCTCGCCGATCTTTCGGCCAGGCGCAGCGCGGGCGCGCAGAAGCTGCTCGCGCAGATGAGATAGCCATGACGGTGCTCCTTGGGCTCGTCTCGCTCGCGATCCTGATCTGGATGGCGCACAAGTATTTGCAGACAGACCCGCGCAAGCTTGCCGCCATCCTGAAGATTTCGGGCGGCGTCACGGCACTCGGCTTTGCGGCATTCCTTGCAGCGCGCGGGCAATTCGCCGTCGCGCTGCCGCTCGGGTTTACGGGATTGGGTCTGCTCGGCTGGGCGCCGTTCGGCCCGGCCGGATTCGGACAGCGCACGCAGAAAAGCCGCGGGCAGGTTTCGCGGGTGCGGTCGGCTTTTTTCGAAATGGAACTCGATCATGACACCGGCGCGATGCGCGGTGTCATCCTGACGGGGCCGCGGGAGGGCATGCAGCTCGATGCGCTCGACGTGAATACGCTCGTCGGCTTGTTCATCGAAATCGACGAGGAGAGCCGTGCCTTACTGGCAGCGTATCTTGACCGCCGGGACGCCAGCTGGCGAGAGCACGCGCAGGCCGATACGGCAGCGGGGCGCGGGAGCCCGTCGCGCGGGCCAATGACGCATGAGGAGGCTTACCAGATCCTTGGCCTTGAGCCCGGAGCCAAAACCGAAGACATCGTCAGCGCCCATCGGACGCTGATGAAAAGGCTCCACCCGGATCTCGGGGGCACGAACTACCTTGCGGCTCGCGTCAACGAGGCCAAGGATACGCTGCTCCGGCAACATCGCTGAGATACTCCGAACTCACCTAGCCACTCAGCGGCCTCTGATACTCAGTCGACGCTACCCGTAACTTTGTTGTTGCCCGGACTGTAACCGCAACGCCTTGCAGCTTTGCTAACGCGCCGGACTTTCCTTCGGGGAGGTGGGACCGGGAGCCAAAAAAACGCCCCGGCCAGAAGGCCGGGGCGTTTTTGCTGAGCGGGATGCAGGCGTTGCGCTAGTTCTTGATCGCCATGCAGGCGATTTCGTTTTTCTTGAAGTAGCGGCAGGCGGCTTCGGCCGTTTTCTCGTCGAGACCGGCGAAGCGGGCCCGATAGAGCTCCTGGCTGCCCTTGGTGACGCGTTCGGTGAACGGGTCCGCCTTAGCGAGCATGGCTTTGGCGAGTGTCTTGGCTTCGCGCAGACGTTCGTGCGCTTCGGTTTCCTTCGGGAATGCGCCGACCTGGATCAGCCACGGGCCGCGCGGATGCGGCGTCTTGCTCGCGGCGGAAGGCAGTGCGACGGCCGCGGAGGCAGCCGCAGCGGTCTGGTAGACCGCCGCCGCAGGGACGGGGGCAGCGGCCGGTGCTGGCGCGGGCATGGGCAATTCAGCCAGTGCTGCGCGCGCGGCCGCGAGAGCGGGCGAGGGGGCTGGTGCAGCGGCGGGGGCCGGCGCCGCGACCGTGGCGGTTCGCGCGAAATGCGCCGGCGCGACACTCGCCTGCGGGGCGGATGTGACGAGCGGGACCAGCATTGCGGTCTGTACGTTGCCTGCCTTCACCGTGATGGTTTTCACCTTGACCGGGCTGATCGGCTCGCCGGAGCCCGGCTTGGTCAGATGTGCCGCGGGCGCGGTGGTCATCGGCGCGAGCGGTTGCGCGGTGGCGGCGGACGTCGTTCCGGAATCCGGCGCGCTCGCCTCTGCGGCAGCCTGCGCCGCAGCGGGCGCCATGGCGTCGGCGCGTGCGAGGCGCGCCTGCGGCTCGGGTTTTGCCACCTTCGCGGGCGCGGCTGCGACTTCAGCCGCCTCCGCGATCTTGGCGACGCTGCGCTGCGCCGAGGCGCTCGCGATGTGCTGCTCGATCAGCGTACGCATGCGCGCATCACGCGCGCCGCCCGACGCGCCGCCGAGCACGACAGCGACGATATGGCGGCTGCCGCGATGGACCGACGACACGAGATTGAAGCCCGACGCGCGGGTGTAGCCGGTCTTGATGCCGTCGACGCCCTGCACGCGTCCGAGCAGCCTGTTGTGGTTGCGCATCGCACGCCCGCCATAGGCGAAGCTCGGCGTCGCGAAATAACGATAGTAGCGCGGGAAACGGTCCTGGATCGCGCGCCCGAGCGTCGCCTGGTCGCGCGCCGTGGTGAGCTGGTCGTCGTCCGGCAGGCCCGATGCGTTGGCATAGACGGTGCGGCTCATCCCGAGCGCGCGCGCCTTGCGCGTCATCATGCGCGCGAAGCTTTCCTCGTTGCCGCCGATCGCCTCGGCGACGACGACCGCCGCGTCGTTCGCGGATTTCGTGACCAGCGCGCGGATCGCGTCCTCGACCGCGATGGTCTGGCCCGGCCGCAGGCCGAGTTTCGACGGCGCCTGCTCCGAGGCGTGCTCCGACACTTCGAGGCGCGAGTTGAGCTTGAGCTTGCCCGCTTCGATCTGCTCGAACAGCAGATAGAGCGTCATGATCTTGGTGAGCGAGGCCGGATGGCGCAGCGCGTCCGCGTTCGCGGCGTGCAAAGTTTGGCCCGAGTTCGCGTCGATGACGAGCGCCGCGTAGGGCGGCGTATAAGCCGGTCCCTTGTGGCGCTTGCGCCGCCCGCGCGCATCGGCGGGATCGCTGCCGATTGCGGTGAGGGCGATGACCGCCGCCAGTGCACAGAATCCAAAACGCAGGCCGACTGCCGGCCGGATCGTGCGGAGCATGAACTTCCCCGTCCTGACACTCGGATCCGAACAGGATCCGGTGGTCCCTGTTTGTCCACCTTCCGCCTGCGAAATCCGCAGACGGGCCAACCGCATGGTGGCAAAGTGAAACGGTAGTGGGAACGTACTTGCCAAAACGTTAAGCGGCGGGTCAGAGATTTTGCTTACAGCTCCAGCTTTTTGCTGCATTGCGGCTTGATTTTTTGTGCAGTGCGGTATATGTGGTTAACAACGCCGGCGCGTGCGGCCGGCACAACCAACGGATAGCCGGGCCCTGTGACCGCACGCGGTGGGCCACGAGAGGACACATGCTGAAGAATTTCGAGGACTTCCAGAAGCTCGGGAAAGACAACGTCGATGTCGCGCTGAAGCAGTTCGGCACCGTCTCCAAGGGCTGGCAGGCGATCGCCACCGAATTCGCCGACTACTCGAAGAAGAGCTTCGAGGACGGCAGCGCGGCGCTCGAGAAGCTGTTCGGCGCCAAGTCGCTCGAGAAGGCGATCGAGGTCCAGAGCGACTACGCCAAGACCGCCTACGAGGGCTTCGTTGCGCAGGCGACCAAGATGAGCGAACTCTACACAGATGTTGCCAAGGAGGCCTACAAGCCGCTCGAGGGCATCATGGCGAAGGCTGCGCCCGCGAAGTAACGCGGCCGGCCAGACCCGGATTTGAAAAGCCCGGCGGTTTCGCCGGGCTTTTTGCTTGTCTGTGCGGGGCGCAAAGAAAAAGCCCGGCCGAGAGGCCGGGCTTTTCCGTGCGTGCGGCGCTGCCGCAGCGGTTACTTCGAGATGCGCAGCTGCGAGAGTTGCGTGCCGATCTGGTTGAACACGGTGTTGATCTGACCCGACGAGGTCACCGTGAAGAAGTTGCTCGGGCTGCTTGCGCAGTTCTTCAGCACCGTAGAAGTCGGATCGCCATCCGTGTTCACGTGGATCGTGTAGATGGTCAGTCCGGCGTTCTTCGCGTTGGTGCAGGCGAGGCTCATGCGCGCATCGACGGCCGATGACTGCGTGGAGCCGTTGCCATCCCAACGGTTCTCGGTGTTGAGACCGTCGCTCATCAGCACGATCACCTGCGAGTACTTGTAGTTCGCGTCCAGCGCCGGGACCGTGAACGGACCGCCGCCAGTCAAGGACATCCACGCCCACACGAGACCGATCGTCTGGTTGGTCGTGCCGTCCGCCTTCATCGTGTTGACGAGCGAGCTGAGCTTGTTCCAGTCGTAGGTCAGGCCCGTCATCGCCACCGGGCAGCTGTCGTACTGCTCGGCCGGGAACTTGGTCGCGGCTGCGCTGGTCGGCGCGGTGCCCTGGACGTCGTACTCCTTGTCGCGGTCGGTGATGCAACCATTCCAGGTGTTGTGATTGTCCGGAACCCACGACGTCGTGGTCGAGCACTTCTTCTTCGTCTTGCCGTTCTTGCCGGTCTTGGTCGATGTGCAGGTCGTGCTCGACGTGTCCTGGCCGTTGTCATCATCCCAGTCTTCCCAGTCGACCCAGGAAGCGCCGGTGTAGCTCGAAGTGCCGACGTTCACGTCCTTGTTGAACGGAACGATCGAGACATAGACGTCGCCGTTGTTCGTCGCCGCGGCCTTGAGCTGGTCGAGCATGTTCTTGGTCGCGGTCTTGAGCGCGCCGATCTTGTTGTCGGAGCTCATCGAGCCGGTATTGTCGAGCGCGAGGGCGACGCGCAGGCGATTGTTGCCCCACTTCACGGTCGCGGTGCTGCCGATGCTGAGGTTGTTGAAACCCATCACCCGCATGAAGGTCGTATCCATCGAGCCGCTGGCCGCGATGGTGAGCTGCGAGCCGCCCGCCGTCGTGTAGGTCGGCGTGATGACGATGTTCTTCGCCTCGGGATGATTGAACATCGCGTTGAAGTAGGCGGTGGTCTTCTGCTGAAGCTCGCCCGGCGTCAGCGTCGGCGCGAGCTTGGCCATCGCGAGCGAGGTCGCGTCGAGCGCGGATTGCAGCCCGGCACGGATCGAGTTGGCGCGGCTGTAGTCGACGGATGCGCCGACGAGGCCGAGCAAGGGGACGACGGCGATCGCAAACATCGGCGCGACGCCGCCGCGGCGGTCTTTCATGAAACGGGAGAGCGACATGTCACGCATCCTGGTTATGAACATTGCAGCAGATTGCCATGAAGGCTTTTAGATTCCGTTGAGTCACTTACGTACTTTCCGAGAGTTCTGATTCAGCTTCTGTTAACCATCACGACTTCAGTCCGGGCTTTTACTTTGAGAGGCGCGCGCCGGAGAGGCTCGCCGCGATCGAGGCGAATACCGGCGTCAACTGGCTTGCGGTCTGCACGTCGTAGAACATGTTGGGCGCGCTGGCGCAGTTCTGCAGCAGCGGGACGTTGCCTTCGATGACGCGCACGGTGAAAACGCGGATCTTCTCTTTCTTGAGATTGTCGCAGACGTTTTCCGTGCGCTTGTCGATCTGAGCTGCGTTCGTGGTGACGCGGTTCTGCGTGTTTTGACCGTCGGTCAGCAGGATCAGCACCTTTTCGACGTCGTTCTTGGTGGCCTGCGCCTGGTTCAACGGCTCGCTCTGGCTCAGTGCGTGCCACGCCCACATCGTGCCGATGGTCACATTGGTGTTGCCCGCCGGCGTCATCGCGTCGACGGTCGCATCCATTGCGTTCCAGTCGCTCGTCAGCGGCAGCACTTTTGTGAGCGCGCCGCAGTCTGCCACCGGGAAGAGGGTCGCGGGGGCGCCGTTCGGCGCGGTGTCCTTGACGTCATTGGGCTGATCGCGATCGGCAACGCAGCCCTGCCAGTTCGCCTTGGTGATCGTCGCGTCATAGGCGACCCAAGGCGAATCCGCGAAGCCGGTTCCGACGTTCACCACCGTGTTGAACGGGATGATCGCGATCTTGGTATCGTCCGGCAGCTTGGAATTCTTCTTCATTGTCGCGAGCAGCAACTTCACGGCCGATTTCAGCTCAGTCATCTTGTTCTTCGATGCCATCGATCCGGTGTTGTCGAGCGCGAGCGCGATTTCCAGCGCCTTGAAGCCCCAGCGCACCTGTGTGTCCGCACGCAGGTCAATCGTCTTCTTGCCGATCACCTGCGCGATCGCGGTGTCGATGGAGGCAGTGGCTTCGGCGACGACCGTGAAGTCGCCAGGCCCGTTGTTCTGCATCGAGAACGTGACCTTGAGCTTGTTCACGTCGGGACGGTCGAACTGGGCGTTGAAGTAGGCCTTGGCCTTTTTCTGAACCTGGCCGCTCTTGAGATCGAGCGCTTCCTTCGAGATCATGAGGGTAGTGGTATCGAGCGCGACCTGCATCGCGGTGCGCGCCGAATTCGCCCGGCTGTAGTCGACCGCAGCGGCGACGGCGCCGAAGATCGGGACCAGCGACAACGCGAAGATCACCGCGACATTGCCACGGCGATCCGTCTGCAATGCTGAGGCGCTGTCACGAAGTTGGCGGATCGCGCGGCGCGCCGAGGCGACGCAGCGGACGGTGAGGGGAACGGGTGCAATCATGAACCGCAGCCTTTTGCAAACTGCGCGCAAATTGCCCGACAGACTTTACGGATGAGTTGCAATTGGTTCGGAATGACGCGGATTTGCCAACATGTCTGACAAAGTGTGAATCGAACCGCAGACTCCCGGCGACGCACTGACTCGGCGTGAAATCGGCGGTCCGGCCGCTCTTGCGTGGCGCAAACAAGGACATATTTGCTGGTTCACGCGTCCTGCGGCGGGTGTTGACGTTCCAGGTGCCGGATTGTGGCCGGCTGGCGGTCCTTCGATTCCTTCGAATTTGCTGAATTCCATATAGTTTTTGTAAACTGCGATTCAGTCGTCCGCATTGAACCGGTGGTTCGGAACGGGCGGCAGGCGGCCGGGTTCACGTGACAGGGAGTGCATAGAAAACGTCGTTTCGTCGGGGAGCGGTTTCCGGCATCATTTCTCGATCCACCGCTCTCAGCGCGAACCGGACTGCGCGCAGAAACATGAGTCGTTTGTCAGGACACAAGGAAGCCGTGCGACCCGATTTGCGCCCCCGAGGCGCGGACGACGACCGCAGGCGGCGCAGCGGCGGCGGCAACGCGCCGGGCAACGCGGTCATCACGCGCACCAAGCCGCAGACCAAGAAGCCTTCACTCTATCGCGTGCTCATCCTGAATGACGACTACACGCCGATGGAGTTCGTCGTTCATGTTCTGGAGCGGTTTTTCAACAAAGACCGCGAAGCCGCGACGCAGATCATGTTGCACGTGCATCATCACGGCATAGGCGAGTGCGGGATCTTCACCTACGAGGTGGCCGAAACAAAGGTGACGCAGGTGATGGACTTTGCACGCAAACACCAGCATCCTCTCCAGTGCGTGATGGAAAAGAAGTGACTATATGGGGGCGAGACCGGGACGAGGGCGACCCGCAACAGTGACGACAACAACGAGATCGTAATGCCAACTTTTTCGCGCAGCCTCGAACAGTCGCTCCATCGGGCACTCGCCCTCGCAAACGAGCGCCATCACGAATATGCGACGCTCGAGCACCTCCTGCTCGCGCTGCTTGAGGATCAGGATGCGGCCGCCGTCATGCGCGCCTGCAACGTCGATCTGGAAAAGCTCAAGCGCAGCCTGACCGCCTACATCGAATCGGAACTCGACAACCTCGTGACCGAAGGGAACGAGGATTCCAAGCCGACCGCCGGGTTCCAGCGGGTGATCCAGCGCGCCGTCATTCACGTGCAGTCGTCCGGGCGCGAGGAAGTGACCGGCGCGAACGTGCTGGTCGCGATCTTCGCCGAGCGCGAGAGCCACGCCGCCTATTTCCTGCAAGAGCAGGACATGACCCGCTACGACGCGGTCAACTACATCAGCCACGGCATTGCCAAGCGGGCAGGGCTGTCGGAGTCGAAGCCGGTGCGCGGCATCGACGAGGATACCGACGCCAAGACCGGCGATGAGAACAAGAAGAAGGGCGATGCGCTCGAGGCCTACTGCATCAACCTCAACAAGAAGGCGCGCGAAGGCAAGATCGATCCGCTGATCGGGCGCGACACCGAGATCAGCCGCACCATCCAGGTGCTGTGCCGCCGCCAGAAGAACAATCCGCTGTTCGTCGGTGATGCCGGCGTCGGCAAGACCGCGATCGCCGAAGGACTCGCGCGCCGCATCGTCAACGGCGAGGTGCCGGACGTGCTGCGCAACGCGACCGTCTTCGCGCTCGACATGGGCACGCTGCTCGCGGGCACGCGCTATCGCGGCGATTTCGAGGAGCGGCTCAAGCAGGTCATCAAGGAGCTTGAGGCGACGCCCGGCGCGATCATGTTCATCGATGAGATCCATACCGTCATCGGGGCGGGCGCGACCTCGGGCGGCGCGATGGATGCGTCGAACCTGCTCAAGCCGGCGCTCGCGGGCGGGACGCTGCGCTGCATCGGCTCGACCACCTACAAGGAATACCGCCAGTATTTCGAGAAGGACCGCGCGCTGGTGCGCCGGTTCCAGAAGATCGACGTGAACGAGCCGACGATCCCGGACGCGATCGAGATCCTCAAGGGCCTCAAGCCCTACTTCGAGGACTATCACCGCCTGAAGTACACCAACGAAGCCATCAAGGCGGCGGTCGAGCTTTCGGCGCGCTATATCCACGACCGCAAGCTGCCCGACAAGGCGATCGATGTGATCGACGAATCCGGCGCGGCGCAAATGCTGCTGCCCGAGAGCAAGCGCAAGAAGACCATCGGCCTGAAAGAGGTGGAGACCACCATCGCCACGATGGCGCGCATTCCGCCGAAGACCGTGTCAAAGGATGACGCCGAGGTGCTGGCGCATCTGGAAAACACGCTTCAGCGCGTGGTGTACGGCCAGGACAAGGCGATCAGCGCGCTGTCGTCATCGATCAAGCTCGCCCGTGCGGGCCTGCGCGAACCGGAGAAGCCGATCGGCTGCTATCTGTTCTCCGGTCCGACCGGCGTCGGCAAAACCGAGGTCGCGAAACAGCTTGCTGCGCTGCTTGGCGTGGAGCTGATCCGCTTCGACATGTCGGAATACATGGAGCGCCACACGGTTTCGCGGTTGATCGGCGCACCTCCCGGCTACGTGGGCTTCGATCAGGGTGGACTGCTCACCGACGGCGTCGATCAGCATCCGCACTGCGTGCTTCTGCTCGACGAGATCGAGAAGGCGCACCCGGATCTGTTCAACGTGCTCCTGCAGATCATGGATCACGGCAAGCTGACCGACCACAACGGCAAGCAGGTCGACTTCCGCAACGTGATCCTGATCATGACCACGAACGCGGGCGCCGCCGACCTTGCACGCTCGGCCTATGGCTTCACGCGCACCAAGCGCGAGGGCGACGACGTCGAGGCGATCAACCGCATGTTCGCGCCTGAATTCCGCAACCGGCTCGACTCGGTCATCACGTTCGCGCACCTGTCCGAAGAGGTGATCTCGCGCGTCGTCACCAAGTTCGTGATGCAGCTCGAGACGCAACTCGCCGACCGCAACGTCACGATCGAGCTCTCCGACGAGGCCGCGAAGTGGCTCATGGGCAAGGGCTACGACGAGCAGATGGGCGCGCGGCCGATGGCGCGCGTGATCCAGGAGTATATCAAGAAGCCGCTCGCCGATGTCGTGCTGTTCGGTGTCC
Organism: uncultured Alphaproteobacteria bacterium; assembly: GCA_963828625.1. GTDB lineage: Bacteria > Pseudomonadota > Alphaproteobacteria > Rhizobiales > Xanthobacteraceae > PALSA-894. The sequence continues at coordinate 123,185 of CAWHEX010000004.1, forward strand.
TCAAGGCCGGCGGGCACGTGCGCGTCGTGCTCTCGAAGGACGAGGACAAGCTCAGCTTCGAGTATCCGGAAGGTCCGGTCACGCCGAAGCAGGAGAAGCTCCCGGAGCCGCGCAAGAATCGCGCGAAGCGCCGCGCGAGCCCGCGCAAGCCGCGCCCGTCCGGGCCGAAAGGCGGCACGCCGCCGAGCGGCAAGGGCTCGGTGCCGAAGGTCCCGCTCAAGGTTTGATCGGCAAGTTAGCAAGACAGAAACGCCGGCCCGGTGGATTTCGGACCGGCGCTTTTCTTTTGCAGACGTTATAGTGCGCCCGCATGACCTCAAACGCCGACATCGTCGTCGATCAGTTCACGCGTCAGGCAACGCCATTCGCGAACGCGCCGTCGATCCGCGACGAGGAGGCGCTGCGCCTGCTCGTGGAGTTCTCCGGCGCTCGCGCTGACGACACGGTGCTCGACGTTGCGTGCGGGCCGGGACTGGTGGTCGCGGCATTTGCGAAGGTCTGCCGCCACGCGACTGGCATCGATCTCACGCCCGCGATGATCGAGAAGGCGCGCGAGCACACGGCAGCGCTCGCGCTCACAAATGTCGACTGGCATGTCGCCAACGTGCTGCCGCTGCCGTTTCCCGACCGCGCGTTCGACGTCGTGGTTTCGCGGTACGCGTTTCACCATTTCCCTGATCCGCTTGCCGTGCTGCGCGAGATGGCGCGGGTATGCAAACGGCCCGGTCGCGTGGTCGTCGCCGACGTCGTGGTGTCGGAGGACCCGCGGCGCGCGGCTGCATTCAACCGCATGGAACGGCTGCGCGATCCCTCGCATACGCGCGCGTTACCGCTCTGCGAATGGCGGACGCTTTTTGCGGAGGCTGGCGTGCCGGCGCCACGCGAGGCGTATTACGACGTGCGCAGTGAGCTTGAGGGCCTGCTCGCGACTTCGTTTCCCGCGCCGGACGACCTCCCGGTGATCCGCAAAATGTTCGAGGACTCGCTTGCCGATGACGGGCTCGGCATGAAGGTGAAGCGCAAGGATGGCAAGCTTCTGATGTCCTACCCGATCGCGGCCTTCGCGGCCGATGTCTGAGCCTAGCTGGACTTGATATCCAGATTGGCGATGGTTGCGAGCGCGACCGCAACCAGCTTCTCCGCGCCATCGATACGGCAGAAAACCTTTGCTTCCACGACGGTGAGCAGCCGGCCGGGCTTTCACGACCTCGGCGCGGCAAGTCAGGCGGTCGCCGGTCGAGGGCGCGACTAGGTTGACCTTGTATTCGGCCGTGATGACGCTGCGCCTCGCACGATCGATCATCGTGCCGGCCGCGGCGGTGGTCGCGTTGTCGACCAGATAGGCGAGCACGCCGCCGTGGAAGAGGCCGTTCTGCTGCAGCACCTCCGGCCTGCGGTCGAGCGCCATCACGACGACGCCCGGCTCGATCGACACCACCTGCGCGCCGACCAGCTTCGTGAACCCCTGCGACTCGAGCGTGGATTTGATCGCGGCGGCGACGGCCGGGAAGGGCGTGTCGGACATCGGGTGCTCCCCCTTAACGCCGTGCATTGTGGACGCGCGGTCCGGCGTTGTCATTCCGCCTTGCGCCGCACGCATGCGCACGCCGCCGGGGCATCGATTGCGCGCGCCGCGCCGTCATGGGACAGGGGGGCATGTCGCTGCCCGCCGCGCCGCCGGTTTCCGTACTGTCAGCCTATCTGGCGGGCTTTCGCGCCACGTGGACCTCGGTATTCAGCTACGTGCTGTTCGGCACCTACATCGGCATCGGTGCGCTCGCGCATGATTTCGGCTTCAGCGTCGTGTGGGCGCTGCTGTCGACCATCCTGGTGTGGGCGGGGCCGGCGCAGGTGATCCTGATTTCGACACTCGGCGCGGGTGCGAGCCTGTTCGAGGTCGGTGCTGCGGTGGGGCTGTCGAGCGTGCGTCTCCTGCCGATGGTCGTCGCCATGCTGCCGATGCTGCGGCGGCCGGACATGCCCACGTGGAAGCTTGTGCTGCCGGCGCATTTCACCGCGGTGAGCATGTGGGTGGAGGCGATGCGGCTCCTGCCGGGCGTGCCGCGCGAGAACCGCGTTTCGTTCTGCAACGGGCTCGGGACCGGCTATGGCATCACGGCGATGACCGCGACCGTCGTCGGCTTCTATCTCGCCGCCAAGCTGCCGCCGCTGATGAGCGCCGGGCTGTTGTTTCTCACGCCGCTCGCCTTCCTGATGTCCACGCTGCGCAACGGGCGCATGCTGGTGGATCGGCTCGCGCTCGGCTTCGGGCTCGTGCTCGGCCCGCTGTTCGCCGCGTGGCAGATCGGGCTCGACTTGATGTGGAGCGGCATCGCGGCCGGAACGGCGGCTTATCTGGTGCACCGCTTCCGCGAGGCGATGCGATGAGCACGTTGTCCGGAGAAATGGCGGCGTACCTCGCGCTGATCGTCGCGGGCTTCCTGCCAAGCGAAGTGTGGCGCTGGCTCGGCGTCGTCTTCGCCAGCGGGCTGAGCGAGGATTCCGAGATCGTTGTATGGGTGAGGGCGGTCGCGACCGCGATCCTTGCCGGCGTGATCGCCAAGCTCACCATTTTCGCACCCGGCGTGCTCGCGACCGTGCCGACGCCGGTGCGGCTCGGCGCGGTGGTGGTCGGCTTCCTGGCGTTTCTGCGATCCGCCGCTCGGTGTTCGCCGGCGTGATCGGCGGCGAGATCGCACTAACACTCGGCGCGCTCCTGTTGGCGGTAGGCTGAGCGCTGCGGCGCGTGCTTGCTCATCAATCCGAACAGTCGCGCGACACGACCGCGATCGATGATCGCCATCGCGCAGGCCTGCGCGCGCCGATGTCGAAGTTGTCGGCGCGACCGCGACACGCAGTCCGCCGATGATCGTGACAGCGCAGGCGCTGGCTGAGCTCGGCCGCCGAAGTCGTCGCGATCGGCGTGCGCGAGGCGGCGCATTACGCTGGCATCATCGTCAGCGCGTTCGGCGATCCGGGTCTCGATGCGTTGCGACGGCAGGTTTCGGTCCCTGTTGTCGGCATCGCCGAAGCATCCATGCTTGAAGCCGCTGCTGACGGCCGCCGGTTCGGCATCGCGACAACGACGCCGGAGCTTGCCGCAGCGATCGAAAGCCGCGTCCGCGATCTTGGTCTTGCGCCGCGCTACACCGGCATCAGGCTCACGCCCGGCGATCCGGTCGCGCTCACCGCGGATGCGGCGCGGCTGGAGGAAAGCCTGCGTCAGGCCGTGCGCCGAATGTTTCGAAATCGACGGCGCCGAGACCGTCATCATCGGAGGCGGCCCGCTCGGTCAGGCCGCGATCGCGCTCGCGGCGGCATTCGACCGGCCGGTCATCGCGCCGATCCCGGCGGCGATGCGGCGTCTGATGCGAATGATCGGGCCGTGAGACGCGCCGGCCTTATTGTTTGGCGAGTCCGAGATCGCTGAGAACGTCTCGAGTGGATGTCGCGAAGCTGAGCGCGAACTCGCGTGCTTTTTCGGGGCCGGACCATGACGGATTGAAGCCACGGTCTTTCAGGGGGTTCTGCACTTCCGGCGTCGCATGCGCCTTGGCACCTGCGGCGACCAGGCGAGCCTTCACCTCGGCGGGCAGGTTCTTCGGCGCGACGAGCGCGAACCAGTTGCTGAACGACCAGTTGACGCCCAGCTCCTTCAAGGTTGGCACATCCGGGAAGGCGGGCGAGCGCTGTTCGGACATCAGTGCGAGGATCTTCACGCGGCCGCCGTCGGCGAGCGACTTCGCCTCGCCGGGCGAGCCCGAGAAGGTCGTGATGCCGCCCGCCATCACCTCCTGCAACGCGGGCGCGCCGCCCTGGCTCGGCACCCAGCGCACTTGATCCGCGCCGACGCCCGCCGCCTTGCCGAGCCCCGCGATGGCGATGTGCCACGAGCCGCCGGTGCCGGCGCCTGACGCCGTGAACGTGTTCTTTGGGCTGCTTTTTACGGCCGCGAGGAACTCGGCGGCGGTTTTGTACGGCGAGTTCGATTTCACCGTGATGCCGGCAGGGAAGTTCAGGACAGTCGAGATGATGTCGTAGGTGTCGGGCGTGATGTCGGAGAGGCCGGTGGTCTTGAGATAGGCGATTTCCGACGTCGCCAGCCCGATCGTGTAGCCGTCCGGCGTCGCGGACGCGATGGCGTAATGGCCGGTGACGCCGTTGCCGCCGGTGCGGTTGATAACGTTCACCGGAACACCAAGCTCGCGTTCAAGCGCATGACCCATCAGCCGCGCGGCGAAGTCGGCACCGCCGCCGGCAGCCCACGGGACAATCAGGGTGATCGGCCGGTCGGGGTATTTCTGTGCGGTGGCCGGGACGGCCAGCAGCGAACTCAAAATCGCGGCAGCGAGCAATCCGCGGCGCATCAACATCGGTCGTCTCCTTGGCTTATTTTACGGCGAGCGTAACCCCCGCCTCGTGCCGTCGCAATCAACGAGCGGTTGGTGCGACCATCTGCGGCGTTATCAGCGCAGCGCCGCCGAAAGCTTGAGCGCCTGATCGGAGAGCACCGAGGATTCTTCCTTCATGCTCGCGGGCGGCTTCATCGGCACGCCCTCCTTGCGGGGGATGACGTGGACATGGAGGTGAAACACCACCTGTCCGCCGGCGCTCTCGTTGAATTGCTGGATCGTAACGCCGTCGCCGTTGAACACCTTCATGCCGGCCTTGGCGATCTTCTGCGCGACCTGCATCACGTGCGCGAGATCGGCGGGATCGACGTCGAGCAGATTGCGCGCGGGCGCCTTCGGAAGCACCAGCGTGTGGCCGGGCGCGCGGGGCATGATGTCGAGAAAGGCGAACGCCTTCTCGTCTTCGTAAACCTTGTGACAGGGCAGCTCGCCGCGAAGGATCTTCGCGAAGATGTTGTTCGGATCGTAACTCGGCATCGCGATTTTGTCCTTCTACGGGGTCTGCTCGAATATCAGATCCTTGCGGAACGGTCCCGGGCGGACAGCTCCGCGCCCGCGGCCTCCACATAGGCGCGCTCGCGCTTGAGATAGTCGGCGATCGCGCGCCGCAGCGCCGGATCGGCGATGTAATGCGCCGAATAGGTCGTCACCGGCATGTAGCCGCGGGCGAGCTTGTGTTCGCCCTGTGCGCCGGCCTCGACCCGCTGCAGCTTGTTCTGGATCGCGAAATCAATGGCCTGGTAGTAGCAGAGCTCGAAATGCAGGAACGGGTGATGCTCGACCGCGCCCCAGTGGCGGCCGTAGAGCGTGTCGCCGCCGATGAAGTTGATCGCGCCGGCGATGTAGCGTCCGGCGCGCTTGGCCATCACCAGCAGCGACCTTGTCGGCCATGCGTCTGGCCGATCAGCGAATAGAACTCGCGCGTGAGATAAGGCCGGCCCCATTTGCGCGAGCCGGTCTCCATGTAGAACGCGAAGAAGTGCGTCCCAGGCGTCTTCGGTCAGGTCCTTGCCGGTGAGCCAGTGCACCGTCGATGCCGTTCGCAAGCGCATCGCGCCGCTCGCGCTTGATCGTCTTGCGCTTGCGCGCGGCGAGCGCATCGAGGAAATCGTCGAACGTCGCGTAGCTCGCGTTCTCCCAATGGAATTGCTGGTCGGTGCGCTTGAGGAAGCCGAACTCGCCGAGCACGCGCTGCTCGCTCTCCGGCGCGAAGGTGACATGCACCGAGGAGGCGTCGCGCAGCTGGCAAGCTCGATGAGGCCGCTCGCCAAGCCCTGCCGGATGCCGTCGGCTTGTCGCCGGCAGGCACCAGCAGCCGCCGTCCGGTCGCGGGCGTGAACGGCACCGAGACCTGCACCTTCGGGTAATACGAACCGCCCGCGCGCTCGTAGGCTTCCGCCCAGCCGGCGTCGAAGACGTATTCGCCGCGCGAGTGCGATTTCAGATAGGCAGGGCACGGCGCCCAGCACCGCGCCTTCGGGCGTCTCGGCGATGAGATGCTGCGGCTGCCAGCCGGTCCGCGCCGTGGCGGAGCCCGAGGCTTCCAAGGCGGACAGAAAATCGTGTGAAATGAATGGGTTATAGGCCGTCCTCTTGAGAATTTGATCCAGCCGGATTGGCGCACGCATCCCACGCGGCCGCCGGGATATCGGCGATCGCCGGAACGACGCGGATGCGCAGGTCGTCGGTCATGCGCTGAGTTTACGGCCTGAAGCCCTCGAAAATCATCTGGTCTGCCCAGCGTCCTGCCTGCTTGCGGTCTTCTTCGCGTGCGCACCGTCCAGGTCAGCAGCGGCAGGCCGAAGATATGGCGCGCAATGAGCGGAGCCGGCGAGGGCAGGTCCTTCACCCGGTAGGCGAGAAATGCGGGCGCGACCGGAACGCATGCAGCAGGAAACGCGAGCGAGCGCTTGCGGCGTGCGGAAAGCTCGTCCCATTCCGAGTCGCTGTAGTGGCGCTCCGCCACGATGCCGCGCGGCAGACCGGGCGCGAGCTCGCGCAGCGCCGCGATGGGGCCCGGATCGAACGACATCAGCGGCGCCGGCCCGGCGTAGGATTTCAGCACCTCGGCCGCGCGCGCCGCGAGGCGGTTGTCGCCGTCGAACCGGCTTTTCAGCTCGATCACCAGCGGCGTGCGCCCGGCGACGAGAGTCGCAGAGCTCGCCGAGCGTCAGCATGCGGTCGGACGTGTTCTTGAACGGGACTTCGCTTCAGTCCCGCGGCGGTCATGGCGGCGAGCCTGCGCGTGCCGCGTGAGGCGGCCGAGCGCAAAGTCGTGATGCACCATGGCCTCGCCGTCGGCAGGTGATCTGCAGGTCGCACTCGATGGAATAGCCGCCGGCGATCGCGGCCTGGAAGGCGGAGGCGGTGTTCTCGATCACGCCGTTGGCGGCATCGTGCAGCCCGCGATGCGCGACCGGTCGAGCGGTCAGCCAGTCGAGGCCGGGCATCGGGCGGGCAAGGCGGCGGTTCAGGAGACTTCGAACATGCCTTCGACCTCGACCGCGGCATCGATCGGCAGCACGGCGACGCCGATGGTGGTGCGGGCGTGGCGGCCCTTGTCGCCGAAGGCCGTGACCATCAGGTCGGACGCGCCGTTCATGACCTTCGGGCCGTCGAGGAAGTCCGGCGTCGGCGTTGATGAAGCCGCCGAGGCGCACCACGCGCTGGACCTTGTCGAGATCGCCGAGCGCGGCCTTGAGCTGGGCGAGCAGGTTGATGGCGCAGGCGCGCGCCGCCTTCTGCGCCGTCCTCGATCGAGACACGCGCCGCCGAGCTTGCCTTGGCCGCGACGAGCTTGCCGTCGGCGATCGAAGCAGAGCTGGCCGGACACGACCAGCAGGTTGCCGGTGCGGACGAAAGGCACGTAATTCGCGACCGGCGCGGCCGGGGTGCGGCAGCGTGATGCCAAGGTCCGCAAGCTTCTTTTCAACCGTTCCCGGCCATCAATCTCGCCTCCACTGCTGTGCGGAACCGAGTTTTGGCCGAACGGCCGCTGTTCCGCCTTGCAAGCGCGATCATGGAGAGCTCGCAGGATCGCAGTTGCGGCGCACGCAACCCACCACTATGTTCCGCGCGCTGATTTGCAGGAGAACGAAATGATTGCAGTTAAGCCCGTCCGCCTTGGTTTTGTCGCACTGTTGGCCTGCGCGCGGAGCACTCGCGGCGCACAGTGCGGCGAATGCCCAGGGCGCGGCCGGCGCGCCCGTCAAGCTTGCGCCGCATCGTCGCGATCTACGACCTGAAGCTGACCAGCTCGCGCGGCAAGCGTGCGCTGAAATCGGTGCGCGGCCGCATCGTGTACGATTTCTCCGGCAGCGCCTGCGAGGGCTATGCGCTGCAATTCCGCCAGGTGTCCGAACTCGACAGCGGCGAAGGCAAGGTTGCGCTCAGCGATCTGCGCACCACGACCTGGGAGGAGGCGGAGGGCAAGAGCTTCCGCTTCAAGTCGCAGAACTTCATGGACCGAAGCAGATCGGCGACGGTCGACGGGCAGGCGGAACGCGGCAGAGAGCAGCTGTCGCGGTGAAACTCAGCAAGCCCGAGACGAAGAAGTTCGACGCCGGCACGGTGGTGTTTCCGACCGAGCACATGCGCCGCTGATCGCAGCGGCACGCGAGGGCAAGACATTGCTCGAGGTCGCGGTCTACGACGGCTCGGAGACGGGCGAGAAGATCTACGAGACGCTCTCGGTGATCGGAAAGCCATCGATCCCGGACAAGAAGCCGGAAGACGCGGAAGCGGAGAAGGACACGCTCGCGGGCCTCGCGCGCTGGCCGGTGACGATCAGCTATTTCGACAAGACGGAAAAGAAGGCCGACGATCAGCCGGGCGAGCAGACGCCGGTCTACGCGATCACGTTCGAGATGTACGAGAACGGCGTCTCGCGCGCACTGCGGCTCGACTACGGCGATTTCGTCATCGACGGCAAGATCAGCTCGCTGGAAGTGAAGAGCGAGAAGGGCTGCAAGTAGCAGCTTCTTGCGCGGCTCGGCGGCGCGTGTTCTCGGTGCCTCCGCATTCGGATTGACGTACTTCCGTAGGCACAAACAAGCCCACATCAAATCACGATTGTGCCGCGTTTTCGGCCGACTTCCCGGGCTGAGTCCGATGGTCTCAGTATGAGTATCGGGGAGTGTGTGATGAACGACGATTTCATCTATATCGAGCCGCGCCAGGATGCGGTCATGCAGTGTGGTGATCTCACAATCGCCTGCCGCACGGTGCCTGAGGCCTACCTGATGTGGGCGCAGCTCGAGCTCGACGAGAAAGAGCGCGCGGTCATTCAGGTCGGCGAGGAAACCTTCGACATCTCGGCGATCCGCCGTTTGCGCTACGAGCGCGTGCCGCAGGCCGCCTGATCTGGCGGAGCGCGAGCTCTCCCGTTCCTCGCCACTCTCGATGGCGTCATTCGGAGAGATCAGTTCGCCCGAGTCGAAACGAGAAATCGTGCAGGCAGTCAGAAGTCCGGCTCTGCTTCCTGCACGACGCGCTTGTGGTGGCGCAGATGCTGCCACACCGCAAAGCCGACTGACAGCGCGGCTGCGAGCAGCAGCCCGCCGGAGATCGGCCGCGTGAGGAAGAGCCACGGATTTGCGTCCGTCATGATCGCGCGCACCAGATTGATTTCGATCTGATCGCCGAGGATGAGGCCGAGGATCAGCGGTGCGAGCGGGAAGCCGAGCTTGACCAGCCCGTAGCCGACCACACCGAACAGCAGCAGCACATAGACGCTCTGCATGGTGTTGTTGAGCGCATAGGCGCCGATCACACACAGCACCAGCACGACCGGCGCCAGCATGGCGAGCGGAACACGGGTAATCCGCAGCAGGAACATCGCGCCGACTGCGAGGATCAGCACCATGATCGGATGGGCGAGGATGTACGCCGCGTAGATGCCGTAGGCGATGTCCGGATGCTGCGAGACGAACAGCGGCCCGGATTGGATGCCGTGGATCGTCATCGCGCCGATCATGACCGCGGTGACGGCATCGCCCGGAATGCCGAACGCCATGATGGTGACGAGCGATCCGCCCACGTTGGCGTTGTTCGAGGATTCCGACGCGATGATGCCTTCCGGCGCGCCGCTGCCGAACTTCTCCGGATTCCGGGAGAATTTCTTGGCCTGGTCGTAGGCCATCACGCTCGCCGCGCTGCCGCCGATCGCCGGCAGAATGCCGATGATTAGCCCGACGATGGTGGACCACAGCAGCAGAAACGGACGGCCGAGGATTTCGCCAATGACTTTCAGATGAGACACGGACAGCGCGGGAGCGCCCTGGGCGGTTTCCGCCGCACCGGACGCGTTCCGCTTTTCCACGTCGGCCATGATCTGCGAGAACGCGAAGATTCCGATCAGGACCGGCAGGAACGGAAAGCCGGCGCTCAACAACTCGGACCCATAGGTGAAGCGCGGGACGCCGCCGATCGGGTCGGTGCCGATCACGGTGATCAGCAGCCCGATCCCGGTCGAGATGAGGCCCTTCACCATCGAGGATTCGACCAGGCCGGCGACCATCGCCATCGCCAGGACAAACAGGGAGAAGAATTCCCACGGCCCGAACTCGAGCGCGATCGAGGCGAGGGGGCCGGTGACGAAAATCAGGAACAGACCGCCCAGCAGGCCGCCGAAAAACGAAGCCCAGATCCCGAGCCAGAGCGCACGGCCCGGCTCGCCGTTGCGCGCCATCGGAAAGCCGTCGAACGTTGTGGCGATCGCCGAAGGCGTACCCGGGATGCCGAGCAGGCAGGCGGTGACCAGACCGCCCGCGGAGCCGCCGACATAGACGCCGGTCATCGCGGCCAGTCCCTGCAGCGGATCGAGCCCGAAGGTGAACGGCAGCACAACGATGATGGTCATCGTGATGGTGACGCCCGGCAGCGCGCCACCGACCACACCGGCCAGCGTGCCGAAGAACAGCGGCAGCAGATATTTCCACTGCGCGATGGTGAGGAGGCCGTTGCCGAGCAGCTCGAACATCTAAAAGCCCGTCCACGCGCCGCGCGGCAGCAGCACCAGGAGGTAGCGCTCGAACACCACATAGCTCAGCGCCGCGGTGCCGAGTGCGATCGCGGCGAGAATAGCCCACTGGCGCGCCGTTTGCGGGCGGTCCAGCGCGGCTTGCAGCGCGCCCACGAACAACACGGTGGCAACGCGAAAGCCGAGCAGCGGGAGCAGCGCCACATAGGCGCCCACGATCGCGAAAGCAGTCAGCACCGCGCGGAAGTTTCGCTTCGGGGCGTCCCCGTCGCCGGCAGGCGCGCGAGGTTTGAAGATATCCTGCGCGACGAGCAACGCGCTCGCCACAGCCATGAAGGACAGCACGATGGCCGGATAGAAGCCCGGTCCGACCGGAACGATCGGAAGCGACGGAAGCTGGAACGACTGAACCAGGAGAACCAGGCTGATCACAAACAGGATCAGCCCGGCAATGCCGTCGCGGCCGATGCTCATTTCTTGATCAGGCCGAGGTCTGTCATGACCGTCTTGTTCTCGCCGTCGATCTTGGCGAGGAAGGCCGCATAGTCAGTCGCATTGAGGTAGGCTACGCGCGTTCCCTGCACCTTCATCGACTGAGCGAAGCTCGCCTCCTTGGTGGCCTTGGCGCAACCGTCTTCCAGCTTGGCGCGCACTGGGGCAGGGGTTCCCTTCGGGACCAGAATGCCCCGTACCACCTCGTAGACGATGTTCATGCCGAGCTCTTTCAGCGTCGGCACATCGGGCGATTCCGGATCGCGCTTCTCGCTCGCGATCGCGATGAAGCGCAGCAGGCCGGCATCGACCTTGCCCTTCTGCGTCAAATTGGAGTCGGTGAGGTTGATGTGGCCGCCGAGCAGCGCGTTCATGCGCGGCGCGAGGCCGTCATACGACACGAACTTGAACTTTAAGCCGGCCGCCTTTTCAATCATCGCCGGGAAGATGTGGCTGGTCGAGCCGAGCGTCGCGCCGACGGTGATCTCGCCCGGGCGTTTCTTGGCGTCGTCGACAAGCTCCTGCCAGTTCTTCCACGGCGTCTTGGCGCTCGCGGTCAGCACCGAGGGCGTCGCCGCGACGAGGCAGATCGGCTCGAAGTCGCTGTATTTGACGTCGCTGATGCCGGCGTAAAACGTCAGGTGAATGTAGTCGTGCACCGCGTAGACCGTGTAGCCGTCGGGCGCGGCATTCTTCGCCTCGCGCGCGCCCACCGTCCCGGATGCGCCGCCGACGTTGGCGATCACCACCGGCTGGCCGATGTGCTTTTGCAATTCGGCGGCGAATGGCCGGAAGATGTTGTCGGTATCGCCGCCTGCGGCCCACGGCACGATCATCTTGACCGGGCGATCGGGGTATTGCGCCATTGCGGGGGCCGGCAGCGTTGCCAGCATACCGGCGAGCGCCGCGGCGCCGGCCATCGTCACGAACATCCTCGTCATGCTTTTCTCCCTCTCGCTATACTTTTTTGACTTGTTATCGGGCCATGGTAGCCGCCGCACAACGAAGGGGAAAGCCTGCAAGGCTGCGGCGTGAGTTCACGCCTCGTCTTCGTCCTCGTCGTCGTCGGCGCGGAGGGTGCGCTCGGTCAAACACCAGTCCTTTGACGACGGCGGCCTTGCCGAACTTTTCCCGCACCTTGTCGACTGCGTGCTCTGCCTTGGCAGTGCGCTCGCCCTTGCGGTCGACGAGATCGGCCCCGTCTGCCCTGTCGGCGTCCGCGAGGTTCGACGCGCCGATCCCGATCAGGCGGAATTTGGTGCCGTCGATCTCGCGCGCGAGCAAGTCACGGCCCGCGTCGAAAATCCGCGCCGCAAGCTGCGTCGGCTCGCCGAGCGAGCGGGCGCGTGTGCGGATGCGGAAATCGGCGGTCTTCAGCTTGAGCGTCAGGGTCGATCCGGCGATCCCGCTGTTCTTCAGCCGGGCGGACACGCGCTCGCTGAGCGACCAGAGCAGCTTCTCCAGCGGCTTGTAGGAGGCGATGTCCTCACCGAAGGTGGTTTCGGCCGACACGCTCTTGGTCTCGCGCTCCGGGTTGACGCTGCGATCGTCGATGCCGCGCGATAGCCGCCAGAGCCTGCGCCCCTCGACGCCGTAGCGCTTCATCAGGTCGCCCTCGTCGGCGCGCTGCAAATCCGCAACACCGCGAAAGCCGTCGCGCTCAAGCCGCGCCGTACTCGCTTTGCCGACGCCCCAGATGAATCCGACCGGCTTCATCGCCAGAAACGCGACCGCTTCGTCCTTGCCGAGCACCGCGAAGCCGCGCGGCTTGTCGAGGTCGGAGGCGATCTTGGCGAGGAATTTGTTGGCCGAAAGCCCGATCGACACCGTGATGCCGAGGTTCGCCTCCACGCGCTTCGCGAAGTGCGCCAGCGAGCGCGCGGCGCTCATCGTGTGCAGCCGCTCGGTGCCCGCCAGGTCCATGAACGCCTCGTCGATCGACAGCGGCTCGACCTGCGGGGTCAGTTCGAACATCAGCTTGCGGACCTCGCGCCCGACGCGCGCATATTTCGTCATGTCGGGCGAGATCACGGTGGCATGCGGGCAGAGCTTGCGTGCCTTGAACATCGGCATCGCCGAATGGATGCCGTAGGTGCGCGCGATGTAGCAGGCGGTCGAGACGACGCCGCGCTTGCCGCCGCCGATGATGAGCGGCTTGTCGGCAAGCGATGGGTCGTCGCGCTTCTCGATCGTCGCATAGAACGCGTCGCAGTCGACGTGCGCGATGGAGAGCGCATGAAGCTGGGGGTGACGGATCACCCGCGGCGTGCCGCACGATGTGCAACGCGGCGCCGCGTCGGCAACATCGGCGAAGCAATCGCGGCAGAAGCCCGCCATCGTGTTCTCCCGCTGCCCATCATGGCAGGCCGGTCCTTGCTGTGCGCGGGTCAGGGGGCCTCGCGGTCCCATTGTCCACTGAGCGCCACATGCGCGCTCTCGACCGTTTCGGGCGAAACCCCGGCGTGCTCGGATACCGCAAGCAGCAGCGGCTCGTCCGATGCCACGTAGTCCAGCACGCCGCTCAGAAAGGCAGGATCGGCGGCGGACTCGCGAATCGCTTCCGGACCGATTCCCGAGGCGGCCAGAAAGGCGCCCAGCCGCTCGGGTTCGCTTGCAAGGTACGAGAGCGCGGAAATTGCGAGTTTTTCGGCAATTTCCCGGTTGATACGAAGCTGTTTCACTGTCGCCGTTTGCCTTTCCGTAACCCATCGCCGTTAGGCTTTTTACTAAATTCTGCCCATTCGCGCGCCAGGGGGCGAGGCGGTCCGTCGGCTGTGCCGGCGATCGCGGGGGTGAGCCGGAGGGCCGGATGGCCAAAACCGTCCTGATCGTGGAGGACAACGAGCTCAACATGAAGCTCTTCCACGACCTGTTGGAAGCCCACGGCTACGACACCGTCGGCACCCGCAACGGTATCGAGGCGCTCGAACTCGCGCGCAAGCATCGGCCCGACCTGATCATCATGGATATCCAGTTGCCCGAAGTGTCCGGTCTCGAAGTCACCAAGTGGCTCAAGGACGATCCCGAACTTAAGGTGATCCCGGTGGTCGCCGTGACGGCCTTCGCCATGAAGGGCGATGAGGAACGCATCCGCGAGGGCGGGTGCGAGGCCTATCTGTCCAAGCCCATCTCGGTCGGCAAGTTCATCGAGACCGTCCGCCATTTCCTCGGTCCGGAGGAACGGCGATGACCGCACGTATTCTCGTCGTCGACGACATCCCGGCGAACGTGAAGCTGCTCGAGGCGCGGCTGACGGCGGAATATTTCGACGTCGCCACCGCCAATTCCGGCGCAGACGCGCTGGCGATCTGCGAGCGCGCGCAATGCGACATCGTGCTGCTCGACGTCATGATGCCCGAGATGGATGGCTTCGAGGCCTGTCGCCGGCTCAAGGCCAATCCGGCGACGCATCACATACCGGTGGTGATGGTCACGGCACTCGATCAGCCATCCGACCGCGTGCGCGGCCTTGAGGCCGGCGCCGATGATTTCCTCACCAAGCCGGTGTCGGACATTGCGCTGCTCGCGCGGGTGCGCTCGCTGGTGCGCCTGAAGATGGCAGCGGACGAGCTGCGTATGCGCGCTGTCACGTCGCGCGAGATCGGCATCAACGATCCGGAAGTCGCCGCGCTGTCCGAGACGGGCAAGGGCGGGCGTGTGCTGCTGGTGGACGACCGCAAGGCCTCCTACGAGCGCATCGCCAGCATCCTCACCACCGAGCATACCGTCGACGTGGAGTCGAACCCGCAGGAAGCTCTCTTCCATGCGGCGGAGACCGGCTACGAAGTCATGATCGTTTCGCTCGGGCTGGAGAACTACGACGGGCTGCGGCTGTGCAGCCAGGTGCGCTCGCTCGACCGCACGCGCGGCGTGCCGATCCTGATGATCGCCGAGGCGGAGGACAACGCGCGACTCCTGCGCGGCCTCGAAATCGGCGTGAACGACTATCTGGTCCGCCCGATCGACAAGAACGAGTTACTGGCGCGCGTCCGCACCCAGATCCGCCGCAAGCGCTACACGGCGCGGCTGCGCGACAACGTTCAGCAATCGATCGAGATGGCGATCACGGACGGCCTCACCGGCCTCTACAATCGCCGCTACATGGAAAGCCATCTCGCCACGCTGGTCGAGCAGGCGGCCGGTCGCGGCAAACCGCTGACGCTGCTCGTTCTCGACATCGACTATTTCAAGTCGATCAACGACACCCACGGCCACGATGCGGGCGACGACGTGCTGCGCGAGTTCGCCGTACGGGTGAAGAAGTCGATCCGCGGCATCGATCTCGCGTGCCGCTACGGCGGCGAGGAGTTCGTGATCGTGATGCCGGAAACCGACATGGCGGTCGCCGCACTGGTGGCGGAGCGCATCCGCCGGCGCATCGCGGGCGAGCCGTTCGCGATCGAGCAGGGCGCCAAGGCGATCGATGTGACGCTTTCGATCGGTCTAGCGGCGCTCGGCCACCCGGACGACACCGGCGCGAGTGTCCTCAAGCGCGCCGATCAGGCGCTCTATCGCGCAAAACGCGACGGCCGGAACCGGGTTGTGGCCGACGCGGCCTGATCCCCGTCAAATAAACCCTAACGCTTTACACTACCGGCGAATCTCTCCACGCTGGGAGGTCCGGAAGCGTTGCTTTCCGCCGGGGTTCATCTAGCTTCCGACAGGCGGAATATGCACCGGAGCGGCGTGCGGCAAGACTTAAAGCGCACGCAAGAATCGCTCCTCATCGCTTTGAATACCCTACGGAATGCTCAGGTCCGCCGCATCTCCTGAGGCCCGTGGGGTTCGGCCGGTTCGGGACGGTGTGAGTGGCCTCCTCAATGACACCGCTCCCGGCCGGCCACCTTCTTCCCTGAGCCATCCAAAAGCACGAAGGGCGCCCTTGCGGACGCCCTTAAAAGCAGCCGGGATCGGGCTGATTACTTGATCTTGGATTCGCGGAACTCGACGTGCTTCTTGGCGACGGGGTCGTACTTCTTCATCACCAGCTTGTCGGTCATGGTGCGCGAATTCTTGCGCGTCACGTAATAGAAGCCGGTGTCGGCACTCGACACGAGCTTCACCTTGATCGTGGTGGACTTGGCCATTGGAAACCTCGCTGAATTTGGCCGGAAACTAGCGGCGGGGGCCGAAAAGTCAAGAAATCAGGGAACCGCCTAGCGAGCCGCGATGGAGATGGCGGCACCGGCCATGATCGTGCCGCTCCCGCGGTTGATGAGCCGGAGCGTGCGGGGAGAGGTGAATAGCCGCCGCGCGCGGGCCGCGGCCAGCGCGTAGCCGGTCAACACGCCGCCGGCGATCGCGATGATCGCCGCAGCCAGTTCCAGAAAACCCGTGAACGCGAGTGCGCCGAGGTCCACGACCGTGGGCAACAGGGCGAGGAAGAACACGATCACCTTCGGATTGCCGAGATTGATCGCAAGTCCGGTCAGGAACAGCCGGCCTCTTTCCTCCGGGGATTGCCGTGACGCGTCGATCGATTGCGGCGCGGACGTCCACAGCTTCCACGCCAGATAAAGAAGATAAGCCGCGCCCGCGTAGCGGATGGCCACGAAGACCGTCGCAAACGATTGCGCCAGAACCGCGAGCCCGGTCGCCGCAACCGTGAACCAGACGAGAGCGCCGGCGACGAAACCGGCGATGAACGCCGGTGCACCGGTCAATCCGCGCGCGAGCACGCGCGCCACAAGCGCCGTCACGCCCGGGCCGGGAAGGACCAGCACCGCGAAATAGGCGGCGGCGAAAACGAGCAGTTGCGTGGAGTCCATGACGCTACAGCTCCGCGCGCACGAACTTCTTGTGCAGCATCCGGTAGAAGGGCGAGGGCAGATCGTGCCCGAACCCCTTCGCGACGCGCGCTTCCAGTTCATCCAGCGCCACCTGCGTGATGGTCGGCAGGTCCTGACGCTTCGCCTCCGGGATCGGAAGCCAGACAAGCTCGACCAGTTCGCTGTCCGGGCCGACCTTGCCGTCGACCTTGTGGGCGATGGTGGTGGCGTCGGCCGCGAAGAATCGCGCATCAAAGCGGCGCGGGCGGCGCGGCGGCGTGATCGCGCGCACAATGAAGTGCAACTCGGCGAGGTCCGGGAGGATCTTCGCCTCGGCGAAGGCGCTCCACGGCCCGTCGGGCACAGCCGGGGCAGTGTCCACCCGCTTGCCGAGCAGGAGGCCGGTTTCCTCGTAGGTTTCGCGGATCGCCGCGAGCGCAAGCGCACGCGCCTTGTCGAGGCTCGGGCGGCGCACGCCGCGCATCAACCGCGCGCCCGCGTTCGGGTCGAGGTCACTCGCTACCGGCATCTTCTTGTCGCCCGGCTCCATGCGGCCGCCCGGAAACACGAACTTGCCGGCCATGAATTTCAGGCCCGCATGGCGCTTGCCGAGCAGCACCTTCGGCACATCGCCGGAGCGGTCGACCAGGATCAGGGTCGCGGCATCGCGCGGCGTGAGGTTCGGGTGGCTCTGGTCGCGCTCGACCTTGGTCAGGCGTTCGGCAATGTCATTCATGCGCGGTCTTCTTATCTTTTTCGGGCGGTGCGTTTGGCCCTGTGTTTCGGCCGTTCGAACCGGGTGCGGCGATGCTGGCGCTTCACGCCCGTCTCATAACGCCCCTCGGACAAAATCTCGAATCGCAGCGCGCCGGCGACAGGAGCTGCCTCGACCAGCTTGACCGTGATGATATCGCCGAGGCGATAGCTCTCGCCCGTGTGGTCGCCGATCAGCGCGTGGCGTGCCTCGTGATAGCGGTAATAGTCGTCGCCGATGGTGCGCGCCGGAATGAAGCCGTCGGCGCCCGTCTCGTTGAGCTTCACGAACAAGCCGGCACGCGTGACGCCGCTGATGCGTCCTTCGAAGCTTGCGCCGATGCGGTCGGCGAGAAAATGCGCGATCAACCGATCGACGGTCTCGCGCTCCGCCTTCATGGCGCGACGCTCCGCGGCCGAGATGCGCGCCGCGATCTCGCCAAGCGTCTTCAGGTCGGCCTGCGCCGGTAGCCCGTCGTCGCCGAAGTTCTGCGCGCGAATAAGTGCGCGGTGCACCACGAGGTCGGCGTAACGGCGGATCGGCGAGGTGTAGTGCGCGTAGCGGCGCAGGTTGAGGCCGAAGTGGCCGTAGTTCTCAGCCGCGTATTCCGCCTGCGCCTGGCTGCGCAGCACCACTTCGTTGACCAGCGTTTCGTGCTCTGTGCCTTTCACGCGGGCCAGGATCTTGTTGAAGTCGCCCGGCCGCATGGCTTGGCCCTTGGCAAGGCGGATATCCAGCGTGGCAAGGAATTCGTGCAACGCGACGAGCTTCTCCGGCGATGGCTCGTCGTGGACGCGGTAGATCAGTGGCACGCGCGCGCGTTCCAGCGTCTCCGCCGCCGCGACGTTTGCGAGGATCATGAATTCCTCGATCAGCTTGTGTGCGTCGAGGCGCGGCGGGACGATCACGCGATCAACCGTGCCGTCGGATTTCAGCAGGATCTTGCGTTCCGGCAGGTCGAGATCGAGCGGTTGGCGTTCCTGCCGTTCGCGCAGACGCGCGCGGTAGGCCGCATAGAGCGGCTCGATCACGGTCGAGAGGAGAGGGCGGGTCGTCTCGTCCGGCCGCCCGTCGGCTGCGTCCTGCGCCTGCGCGTAATTGAGCTTGGCAGCCGAGCGCATCAGCACGCGATGGAAAGTGTGGTGACGCTTGCGGCCATCCGCGCCGATCGTCATGCGGACACCGAGCGCCGCGCGGTCCTCGGTAGGACGCAGCGAACAGAGGTTGTTCGAGATACGCTCGGGCAGCATCGGCACGACCTGATCCGGAAAATAGACCGAGTTGCCGCGCACCAGCGCCTCGCGATCCAGCGCCGATCCGGGCGTCACGTAGTGTGCGACGTCCGCAATCGCGACCGTGACGATGTAGCCGCCCGCATTGTTCGGATCGGTATCGGGCTCGGCATGAACCGCGTCGTCATGATCTTTCGCGTCCACCGGATCGATGGTCACCAGCGGAACCTTGCGCCAGTCTTCGCGCCCGGCGAGACCGGCGGGCCGTGCTTCTTCGGCTTCGGCGAGCGTTTCGCGGCGAAACACGTGCGGGATTTCATGCGCGTGAATTGCGATGAAGCTCGCGGCGCGTTCGCTCTTGAGCGAGCCGAGTCGTTCCTTCACATGCGCGGTCGGGAGTCCGAAGTGGCCCTGGCGTGCGACCTCCACGGCGACGAGGTCGCCGTCGGCCGCATCGGCGGTCGCGCCGGGCGGGATAGCGAGCTCGCGGCCGAGCTGTTTCTTGTCGACCGGTTCGAGCCGGCCGCCGCCGTTCGGTAGGGCGCGAAAGATGCCGAGCTGGCGCTGCTTTGCCCGATCCAGCACCTTGATGACGCGGCCGGTGTGGCGGATCGCTTCGTCTTCCTCACCGGTTTCCTCCGTGCGCAGCAGCGCGCGGTCGCCGACGCCCGGGATTTCGGCGGGACGCGCCTTGCGCGGGACGTGGATACGGATGCGCGGCGCCTCGCCGTGCGCCTCCGTGTCCCATTCGGTCGGAACGGCGATCAGTTCGCCGTCGGAATCGCGCTGCGTGATTTCGGCGAGAACTACCGCGGGCAGGGCGCCCGCATGGTGGAGCTTCTTGCGCTTATGCTCGACCACGCCCGCGTCGGCGAGATCGCGCAGCATGTGGCGCAATTTCGCGCGAGCGTCGTTCTTCAGGCCGAATGCGCGCGCAATTTCGCGCACGCCGGCCTTGCCCTTGTGCGTGCCGATGAAGGCGACAACGTCTTCGCGGGAGGGAAGGCCGGTGGGCCGGTGTTTCTTGGCTGGCTTCTTCAAGATGACGGAAAGGTAGGGCCGGGCAGGCCGGATCGCCAGCCCGGAAACCCTATTCGGCCGCGACCGTCGCCGGCTTCTTGCGCGGCGACTTGGTGGCGGCCTTTTTCTTGGCCGCCGCTTTCTTGGGCTTACTTCCGCCCTCGGCGGCCGGCTTGGCGACACGGGCGTCTGCCTTGCGCGGCCCCTTGCGGCGCGGCGCCGGCTTGGCGCCGGTTTTCTCGGCGCGCGCCTCGATCAGGACCACCGCATCATCGAGCGTGATTTCTTCGGGATTCTGGCTGTCCGGGATCGTGGCGTTGATGCCGCTGTTGGTCACGTAGGGGCCGTAGCGGCCCTTCTTGACCAGGATCGCACCGCCGCGTTGCGGGTGGTCGCCAAGCGAGCGGCCCGGATCAGCGCCGAAGCGCCGCCCCTTACCGGGGTTCGCGCGCTTCTCGGCGATGAGCGTCACGGCGCGATTGAGCCCGATGGTGAGCACGTCCTCGCTGGAGTCGAGGTTCGCGTAGGTCTTGCCGTGCTGCACGTAAGGACCGAAGCGGCCGATACCGGCGAGGATCGGCTCACCGTCTTCCGGGTTCTTGCCGACTTCCCGCGGCAGCGAGAGCAGCTTGAGCGCGGCTTCGAGCGTTATCTCGTCGACGATCGTGCCCTTCGGGATCCCGGCGCGCTTGGGCTTTTCCTCGGAGTCCTTGATGGTCTCACCGAGCTGCAAATAAGTGCCGAAGCGGCCCGTCTTGATCGCGACGTCGAGGCCCGTCTCCGGATCCTTGCCGAGAACCTTGTCGGCCACGCCGCCATTGTTGGAAAGCTGGCGTGTGTGCCGGCATTCCGGATAGTTCGAACAGCCGATGAAGGCGCCGAAGCGGCCGAGCTTCAGTCCGAGGCGGCCGTTGCCGCAGGTCGGGCAGAGGCGCGGGTCGGAGCCGTCCGCATTTGGCGGGAAGAGATGCGGCGCGAGGATCGCGTCAAGCACGTCGAGGACTTCGCGCACGCGCACGTCCTTGACGTTGTCGACCGCGCCGATGAAGTCGCGCCAGAAATCACGCAGCACTTCACGCCAGTCGACTTCGCCGTTCGAGATGCGGTCGAGGTCTTCTTCCAACCCGGCGGTGTAGTCGTATTCGACGTAGCGGGCGAAGAAGTTCTCCAGGAACACGACCACGACGCGGCCCTTGTCCTCGGCGTAGAGGCGCTTCTTCTCTAGCCGCACATAGTTGCGGTCCTTCAGCACCTGAATGATTGACGCATAGGTCGAGGGCCGGCCAATGCCGAGCTCTTCCATGCGCTTGACCAGCGAGGCTTCCGAATAGCGCGGCGGCGGCTCGGTGAAATGCTGCGTGGAGGCGATCGCGCGCTTGGCCAACGCTTCGCCCTGGCTCATTGCGGGCAGGCGCTTGCTCTCGTCATCTTCGGCCGCGTCGTCCTCGCCTTCCTGATAGAGCGTGAGGAAGCCATCGAACTTGATAACCGTGCCGGTGGCGCGCAGGTCGAGAATGCGCACGCCGACCTTGGCGGCGATGTCGACCGTGGTGCGCTCCATCTCGGCCAATTCCATCTGGCTCGCGACGGCGCGCAGCCAGACCAGTTCGTAAAGTCGAGCCTGCTCGGCATCGAGGTATTTGGCGACATCGCGCGGGCGGCGCGACACGTCGGTCGGGCGCACGGCTTCGTGCGCTTCCTGCGCGTTCTTCTGCTTGCTCTGATAATTTCGCGCGGCGTCCGGCACGTATTGCTTGCCGTAATTCGACGCGATGTCGCTGCGGATGGCAGCGATCGCCTCTGGCGCCATGAACACACCGTCGGTACGCATATAAGTAATGAGACCGACCGTCTCGCCACCGATGTCGATGCCTTCGTAGAGCCGCTGGGCGATGCGCATGGTGTGCGCCGGCGCGAAGCCGAGCTTGCGGCTCGCCTCCTGCTGCATCGTGGAGGTCGTGAACGGGGGCGGGGGATTGCGCTTGGCGGGCTTGGCCTCGACCGAGGCGACGGAGAACTGCGCGGCCTCGAGGTCGCGCTTGAACTGCTCGGCTTCCGTCCCCGTGCCGATGTCGAGACGCTGGATCTTCCTTGCCGTCGGCGCCGACGAGGCGGGCCTCGAATGTGTCGTTGCGTGGGGTCGCGAGCGTCGCCACCAGCGACCAGTATTCACGCGCGACGAACTTCTCGATCTCAAGCTCACGGTCGGCGACCAACCGCAGCGAGACCGACTGCACGCGCCCGGCGGAGCGCGCGCCCGGCAGCTTGCGCCAGAGCACCGGCGAGAGGGTGAAACCGACAAGGTAGTCGAGTGCGCGGCGCGCCAGATAGGCATCGACCAGCGCGGCATCGATCTGCCGCGGATTCTTCATCGCCTCGGCGACAGACTGCTTGGTGATGGCGTTGAACACCACGCGCTCGATCTTCTGATCCTTGAGCGCGCCCTTTTCCTTCAGCACCTCCAGCACGTGCCAGGAAATCGCCTCGCCCTCGCGATCCGGGTCAGTCGCGAGGATCAGCTTGTCGGCGCCCTTGACGGCCCTGGCGATGTCGGAGAGGCGCTTTTGCGCCTTGGCGTCGACCTCCCAGATCATCTTGAAATCGTGGTCCGGATCGACCGATCCGTTCTTTGCGGGCAGGTCGCGGACATGGCCGAACGAAGCCAGGACCTCGTAGTCGGGGCCCAGATACTTATTGATGGTCTTGGCCTTCGCGGGCAACTCGACAACAACGATGTTCATGAAATCCCTGGTGAATTTCGCTTTTGGGACGACCCTCGGTACGCGCCGGGGGCGCCTTGAAGTCGGCCGGAACATGGGTAATGAGGCCGTCCCTGTCAAATCACGGGCTGGCCACATGGTGAACCGGCTGCCTCGTAAGCGGGCCGGGTGCGGAGACCCGGGAGCACGCACGATTGCAACCGGCGCGTGAGTAATCCGGCCAACTCGTTCTTCTATACAGGGCATCCCTGCTCTACCAGAGTAGGGGAAACACACGCTTGGAGAGGAAGAACCGCTCGACGGTCAGCGAGGGTTGCGGTGGGACGGGGCAAGCCAGTTCAGAGCCAAGATACGCCCATGAGCCGCGCTGCCACGGCAGGCTATATCTCGGCTATTTCCGCCGACCTCGCCGCGATGGCGCGCCGCGACAAGCTCGAAACCCTCGCCTATCTGCTGGATATGGTGCGGCTTGAGGCGGAAGCCTCCGCGCAGGATGGCGGAAGCGCCGCGACTGCTCAAATCAACGCCACCAGCCCGCCGCCCTGACGTTCGATCCTTCCCGCGAGCTCAAGTTCCAGCAGGACGATCCGTACCGCGGCAGGCGTTGAGTCCGCGAGGCGCACCAGATCGTCGATCCCCACCGGCGCGGGTCCGAGCAGCTCCAGAATGCGCGCGCGGGCCTGACCTTCCGGCTCGGCCGGCATCGCGATACCGCCGTCGCCGTCCGGCTCCCGTGCCGCCAGCGCGGTTCGCTGGCCGAGGATCGGCTCCACGACGGCAATCACGTCAGACGCTTCGGTCACGAGGGTCGCGCCCTGCTTGAGCAGCCCATTGGTGCCTTCGGCGCGTGGGTCGATCGGCGAGCCCGGCACCGCGAACACTTCGCGCCCTTGTTCCAGTGCGAGCCGCGCCGTGATCAGCGAGCCCGAGCGCTTCGCCGCTTCGACGATAACGACACCCGCGGAGAGGCCGGAGATGATGCGATTGCGGCGCGGGAAGTCGCGCGCACGCGGCTCCCAGCCGAACGGCATTTCGGAGACGGCCACGCCTTCGGCGAGCAGCGCATCGAGCAGCCCCGCATGTTCCTGCGGATAGATGCGATCCTGTCCGCCCGCGAACACCGCGACGGTGCCGGTCGCGAGGCTCGCGCGGTGCGCCGCCGCATCGATCCCGCGCGCCAGGCCCGAAGCGATCACGAATCCGGCGTCGCCGAGTTCGCGCGCGATGCGCTCCGCGAACTTGATGCCGGCGCCCGATGCGTTGCGCGAACCGACGATTGCGACCATCGGGCGCGCCAGCGCCGCCAGATTGCCGCGCACCGCGATCAGCGGCGGCGCATCGTCGATCGCCGCAAGGCGGAAGGGGTAGTCGGCCTCGCACGAGGCGACGAAGACCGCATCGAGCCGCGCCGCCGTTTCCATTTCGCGCTCGGCGTCGGTACGCGGGCAAATGCGGATCGCGCGTGCCGCGCCGCCGCGCCGCGCCAGCGCCGGCAATGCCTCAAGTGCGGCACGCGCGCTGCCGCAATGACCGACGAGAGATCTGAAAGTGCGCGGCCCGACGTTTTCCGAGCGGATGAGGCGCAGCCAGTCGAGCCGCTCGTCGTCCGTGAGCCTAGCCGGCGCGCTCACCTTATGCTCCGTGCGGGGCTTCGGCCTTCTGGCCAATCTTTCCTTCGGTACCCTGCAGCAGCCGCGCGATGTTGCCGCGATGCATGATGAAGGTCGCGATCGCGAACACGAGGAACGTCAGCGCTTCAGGCTGCTCGCCGAGGAAATAGAGGATGGCCGCCGCGGCAACAGACGTGATGAGCGAGGCGACCGACGAATAGCGGGTTGCGGCCGCAACCGCGATCCAGATCACCGCAGCCGCCAGGGCGGCCTTCCACGAGACGGCGAGCAAGACGCCAAAGCCCGTGGCGATGCCCTTGCCGCCCTTGAAGCCGAGCCAGACAGGAAAGAGATGCCCGAAGAACGCCGCCGTTCCGGCGACCAGTCCGGCATCGTGACCGGACCACCAGGTCATGAGCAGCACCGCGACGGTGCCTTTCAGGAGGTCGGCAAGCAGCGTCGCGGCGGCGAGACCCTTGCGGCCGGTGCGCAACACGTTGGTCGCGCCAATGCTCCCGGAGCCAATGTCGCGGATGTCCTGCGTGCCGGCGATACGGGTGAACACGAGCCCGAACGGGATCGAGCCAAGCAGATAGCCGACAACGAGCGGTAGCAGATAGGACATGACCATTACGCCAAAGCGTATTCAAACACCGTGCGCCCGGCAACGATGGTGCGCAGCACGCGGCCCTGCAGCCGCGCCTCGTCGAACGGCGTGTTCTTGCACTTCGACTTCAACTCGGCCGGATCGAGCACCCACGGCGCGTCGATATCGGCCACGATCACGTCAGCCGGGCTGCCGGGCCGGAGCGTGCCGCCTTGCAGGCCGAGCAACTCCGCCGGCCGTGTCGACATTGCTTTCAGCAGCGTGATCAGCTTGACCTCGCCGCCGTGCACGACGCGCAGGCCCGCCGCCAGCATGGTCTCGAGGCCGATCGCGCCGGGCGCGGCTTCGGCAAACGGCAGGCGCTTGGTCTCGACATCCTGCGGATTGTGGTCCGACATGACGACGTCGAGCAGTCCTTCGCCCAACGCTTCCACCAGCGCCGCGCGATCGACCTCCGAACGCAGCGGCGGCGCGACCTTGAAGAAGGTGCGGTACGAACCGATATCGATCTCGTTCAGCGCGAGATGATTGACCGAGGCGGCCGCCGAGACAGGCAGGCCGGCATCCCGCGCGCGCCTGAGCACCGCGAGAGACTCGGCGCAGGTGATCGATGCCGCATGATAACGCGCACGCGACAGCGCCACGAGCCGAATGTCGCGCTCCAGCATGATCGTCTCGGCCGCTTTCGGGATTCCGAACAGCCCCAGGCGCGCTGCGAACTCGCCTTCGTTCATCACGCCGTCGCCGATGAGATCCGGGTCCTCGGTATGATGAACCACGAGCGCGTCGAAATCCCCCGCATAAGAGAGAGCGCGGCGCATCACCTGCGCGTTCGTTACGCTCTTCGCGCCGTCCGTAAACGCAACGGCGCCCGCGGCCTTGAGCAGGCCGATCTCGGCGAGCTCAAGGCCCTTGAGGCCTTTGGTGATCGCCGCCATCGGCTGGACATGCACGATCGCGGTATCGCGCGCGCGGCGCAGCACGAAATCGACGATCGCCGGATCGTCGATCACCGGATCGGTGTCGGGCTGGCACACGATCGTGGTGACGCCACCCGCGGCCGCGGCCTGGCTCGCGGAAGCCAGCGTCTCGCGGTATTCGGCGCCCGGCTCGCCGATGAAGGCGCGCATGTCGATGAGCCCGGCGCGACCACGCGGCCGTCGCAGTCGATCACCTCGGTGCCTTCCGGCACGCCGGCCGCATGGATGCCGCGCTTTGCTTCGCGGATCACGCCATCGGCGATCAGCAAGTCGCCGGGAAAATCAAGATCGCGCGACGGGTCGACGATCCGGGCGTTGGCGAGCAGGATCGGGCGGCGGTCTGACAGCATTACGCGTTCGGCAAATTGCGCGAGAGGGCTTCGAGCACCGCCATGCGCACCGCAACGCCCATCTCGACCTGTTCGCGGATCAGCGATTGCGCGCCGTCCGCGACCGCACTGTCGATTTCGACGCCACGGTTCATCGGGCCCGGGTGCATCACCAGCGCGTCGGACTTGGCGTAGCCGAGCTTCTTCTGGTCGAGGCCGTAGTAGTGGAAGTATTCCTGCGTCGAAGGCACGAACGAGCCGTTCATGCGCTCGCGCTGCAGGCGCAGCATCATCACGATGTCGGCGCCCTTCAGTCCCTCGCGCATGTCGCGCGAGACCTCGACGCCGAAGCGTTCGATGTCGGGCGGCAGCAGCGTGGATGGCGCGACGACGCGCACGCGCGCGCCCAGCGTGTTGAGCAGGATGATGTTGGAGCGCGCGACGCGCGAATGCAGGATGTCGCCGCAGATCGTCACCGTGAGGCGGTCGATCGGGCCCTTGTTGCGGCGGATGGTGAGTGCGTCGAGCAGTGCCTGCGTCGGGTGCTCGTGCGCGCCGTCGCCGGCGTTGACCACCGAGCCGTCGACCTTCTGCGCCAGCAGTTCCACCGCGCCCGACGCGTGGTGCCGCACCACAAGAATGTCCGGGTGCATGGCGTTCAGCGTCATCGCGGTGTCGATCAGGGTTTCGCCCTTCTTCACCGACGAGTTGCCGACCGCCATGTTCATGACGTCGGCGCCGAGCCGCTTGCCGGCTAACTCAAACGAAGACTGGGTCCGGGTCGAAGCCTCGAAAAACAGGTTGATGAGGGTGCGGCCACGCAGGGAGGTGCGCTTTTTATCGATCTGGCGGTTGAGATCGACGTATTCGTCCGCGAGGTCGAGGAGGCCGTTGATTTCCTCGGGAGAAAGCCCCGCAATTCCCAGCAGATGTCGGCGGCTGAGGACGAACGTGCTCTTCGGAACGACATTCATTAAAGCGACCCCTATAGGCGGGTCGTAGGGGTGGGGCAAGGCCGCCGCCCGGCGGTCCACAGGCGCGGTGGCGGGGGCATTCACCATGTTTGCGTGCTAAAATCGGCGTTCCGGAGGACTCGATGACGGTCCAGCAGCGCTTCGACACTCACGACATTTTCAACCAGTCCCCGCCTTACGAGGACATCGACCTTTTCGCCAGCGACCGGGCGCTGCGCGACGCGGTTGCGGCGAACGGCGCCGCGGCCGAAGCCGACGCGCTGTCAGCGTTCGGGCGGCACTGGGGCAGGGCCGAGATGTTCGAGGCGGCGCGCGCCGCCAATGAGAACACCCCGAAGCTGCGGACCTTCGACACCAAGGGCTTCCGGCGCGACGTGATCGAGTTCCATCCGGCCTATCACGCCTTCATGACCGAGAGCACGAAAGCCGGGCCTGCACGCCTCGACCTGGACGGACGAAGGGAACGCGCGCGCCGGCACCCTTCGGAGGTCGCACGCGCGGCGCGCTATTTCATGATCGCGCAGGTGGAGAACGGGCACATGTGCCCGATCACCATGACGCGCGCCTGTGTCGGCGCGCTCGCGATCGAGCCATCCGTTCTGCAAAAGCTGGTCGGCAAGATCCTCTCGCGCACCTACGACGCGAGCTTCCGCCCGTGGTGGGAGAAGGACGGCATCACGCTCGGCATGGGGATGACCGAGAAGCAGGGCGGCACCGATGTGCGCGCCAACACCACGGCCGCGATGCCGGTCTCGGACGGCTACACCATCACCGGCCACAAGTGGTTCATGTCGGCGCCGATGTGCGACGCGTTCCTGGTGCTGGCGCAGGCGCCGGGCGGGCTGACCTGTTTCCTGATGCCGCGCTTCCGGCCCGACGGCTCGGTCAACGGGCTGCGCTTCCAGCGCCTGAAGGACAAGCTCGGCAACCGCTCGAATGCGTCGTCCGAGGTCGAGTTCGTCGACGCCTTCGCGTGGCGCGTCGGTGAAGAAGGCCGCGGCGTGCGTACCATCATCGAGATGGTGCAGCTCACGCGCGTCGACTGCATCATCTCGTCGGCCGGCATGATGCGCATGGCGCTCGCGCAGGCGATGCACCACGCGCGCCATCGCACCGTGTTCCAGCGCCATCTCGCTGACCAGCCGATGATGCGCACGCTGCTCGCCGACATGGCGCTCGAGGTGGAGGGCGCGACAGCGCTGACGATGCGGCTCTGCCGTTCGTTCGATCTTGCGGCGTCCGATCCGAAGGAAGCAGCGCGTGCGCGTCTGCTCACGTCGGCGGTGAAATACTGGATCTGCAAGACAGCGCCAGGCTTCATCTACGAGGCAATGGAGTGTCTCGGCGGCAATGGTTACGTCGAGGAGACGCCGCTCGCGCGGCTTTATCGCGAGGCGCCCGTCAATGCGATCTGGGAAGGCTCCGGCAATGTGATGTGCCTCGACGTGTTGCGCGCGCTCGCGCGCGAAGGCGAGGCGGCCCGCGTCGTGCTGGGCGATCTGGTGCAGGCCTGCGGCGATCTTCCCGGCGCGGAGGAGGCCGCGGGCTTCATCGCGAAGACGCTGTCGGGAGCCGACGGCGAGGCGAAGGCTCGCGCGGCGGTGGAACGCCTTGCCATGCTGGCCGCCACGGCGGCGCTCAACGAGAGCGCTCCGACGGTGGCGCCGGCCTTTGCGCGCACGAGGCTCGCAACAGCGCGCGGCGGAACCTTTGGAACCGCGGATTTGGCGGTTCCCGAGGTCACGAGCCTGTCAGAACGGGCGGTTCCGGCCGTTTGAGCCGGAACACCCCCCGCTTCCAGGCGTTGTCTCGCCGAGTGGCCCAATGCGGCCGCAACGCCATGGAGCAGAACAATGACCAGCATCAGGAATCGCGCGATTGCTTTCGGCCTTGCGGGCGCGTTCGCACTTGGAATGTCGGCTTCCGCATCGGCCGGTCCGTTGCCGACAGGCACTGCGACGGTGAAGCAGGCCACCACCGACCACGTGACTGACATTCGCTGGCGCGGCCGTGGTCACGGCTGGGGCCCGGGAATCGGCATTGGCGCCGGCATCGCGGCGGGCGCGCTCATCGGCTCGGCAGTCGCGGCGCGGCCGTACGGCTACTACGACGGCGGCTACTATTACGATGAGCCGGTCTATGCGGCACCGTATGCCTACGAGCCGGTCTATCCGTCGTCTGGCTACCGCTATGGCTACGGCAGCAGCAACTATTGCCAGGAAGGCTATCGCCGCGTGCCATGTACGCAGGGCGGCGGCTACTAGTCTTAGCGTCATCGAGGAATCGGAATGGAGGCGGGCCGGTCGGCCCGCCTTTTTCTATGAGACGAAGCTCATCGCGACCGGCATCGTGAGCGCAGCGAGCACCGTCTGAACGGTGAGGATCTGCGCCATCAGCGGCGCGTCCCCGCCGAGTTGGCGCGCCAGGATGTAGGAGTTCGACGCCGCCGGGACGCAGGTGCAGCAGGCGACGACCACGAGGTTCGCGCCGGACAAACCTGCAAAGCGTGCGATCGTGATCGCGATGACCGGCATCACGACCAGCTTGAGGACGCAGGCGGGTATCGTGAGCGGCTTTAGCCGCGTGACCTCTTCGATACGTAACCCGGCGCCGACGATCAGAAGGCCGAGCGCCAGCGCCGAGCGGCCGAGCGCTTCGATCACGTCGTTCGCGACCTGCGGGACATGGGCGTAGACCGGATTGAGCGCAGCGCCGATCACGCACGCCCAGATGAACGGGTTCTGCGCAATCGCAATCAGCACGCTGCGCCAATCGGCGGTGCCGCCCTTCGCGGCATAACGGACCAGCACCGAGACGCTGAGAATGTTGAGCAGCGGGGTCATCGCGACCAGCGCGACGGACGCGATCGCGAGGCCAAAGTCGCCGTAGAGATTGCCGGCGAGCGGCAGCGCGACGAAGGTCTGCCAGCGCGTCGCCCCCTGAAACATTGACGAGAAGGCAGCGCCATCTGCGCCGAGCGAGCGCTCCAGCAAGGGCTTGAGCGCAAAACAGAGCGCCACCATCAGCATGACCGAGGCGAACATCGTGCCGCCGACCGCGAGCACCGGCACCTTGGTGAGATCGGCGCGCGCCATTGTGCCGATCAGCAGGGCAGGAAACATCACATAATAAAGAAGGCGCTCCAGCCCGATCCAGTGTGCGTCTTCGGCGATCAGCCAGCGGCGCAGCGCGAAGCCGAGCACGATCAGCAGGAAGACCGGCAGCAGTGCTCCGACGACAGCGCCCATCGGTCAGGCCGTTTCGCGCAGGCGCATCAGGCGATCGAGGGCGCCTTGCAGGATGAAGATCGCCGCGTGCTGGTCGATTACCTTGGCGCGCTGCGCGCGGCTGGCGTCCGCCGCGATCAGGTCACGCTCGACCGCCGCGGTGGAGAGCCGCTCGTCCCACAGGCCGATCGGCAGGCCGGTCAGCCTAGCGAAGTTGCGCGCGAAGGCGCGGGTCGATTGCGCGCGCGGCCCTTCGGAGCCGTCCATGTTGATCGGCAGGCCGAGCACGAAACCGGCCGTGCCGCGTTCGGCCGCCAGGGCGAGCAGGGCATTCGCGTCGGCCGTGAAGGCCTTGCGCACAACCGTCGTGACGCCGGTCGCGAGCCTGCGGTCCGGATCGCTCGCCGCGACCCCGATCGTCTTGGTGCCGAGATCGAGCCCGATCAGCGCGCCGCGCACGGGCAGCAGAGGGGCAATTTCGACGAGCGGTAGAACCGGCATGGGAGGTGGCCTAGCACATTGATTGGCGGATTTCCGCGACTATGCTGCGCGCCAATCCCGAACCCTCACGAGGACAGTATGCAGATTACGTGGTTTGGCCATTCGGCGTTCCGGCTCGATTTCGGCGGCAATGCCGTGCTGATCGACCCGTTCTTCACCGGCAATCCGGCGTTCGTCTCGGACAAGGCCGCCGCCATCAAGGACGTGAAGCACATCGTGCTGACCCACGGCCACGCGGATCACGTCGGAGACACGCTCGACATCGCCCAGCAGAACGGCGCGACCGTCACGGCCAATTACGATCTGTGCATGTGGCTCGCCGGCAAGGGCCTCGAACAGATGAACCCGATGAATATGGGCGGCACGACCCGCCTCGGGGGATTTTCCGTGACGATGGTGCGCGCCGACCATTCGTCGGGCGACATCAAGGACGGCATGCCGATCTATCTCGGCAATCCATGCGGCGTGATCATCAAGGCGCCGGGCGAGCCGGGCGTCTGGCATCTCGGCGACACCGACATCTTTTCCGATATGGCGCTGCTCGCCGAAATCCACGAGCCAAAGGTTGCGATCGTGCCGATCGGCGACCGGTTCACCATGAGTCCGGTGACGGCCGCGTTCGCGGTCAAGCGCTTCATGAACGTGCAGTTCGCGATCCCCTGCCACTACGGCTCGTTTCCGATCATCGAGCCGAACGCCGACACGTTCGTTGCCGAGATGAAGGGCAGCCTCACGAAGGTGATCGTGCCTGAGAAGGGAACGCCGTTCACAGTCTAGGTGCCGACCGCAATTAAGGTTTACAAAGGATAGACGTCGCGTGTTTCGCGCGCTTCGCCTAACTGGAGGCTGTTCCTCATCCGGGGCAGTGTCATGGCGCGCGACAACGACGGGACTGGGCAGTTCGAATGGTTCAACGCCTGGGCGTCGTTGAGCAAAGCTGAGTCCGCGTCCATGGACGCGGCGACAGCGGCGGTCGCTGCTGCTGCGGCTGCGATGGATAAGCCTGTTGCGGTTCCGATCGTGGTGCCGCTTGCGCCCGTTGCGCCGAAGCCCGTCGACGATCAACTGACGCGGGATATCGCCGAAATCGAACGCGCGCGCGATGCGCTCGCGGCGCTGCCGGTGCGCTCATCCAAGCGGCGCATGCAGGCGCTGACGTTGGTTCCTGCGCGAACGACCGATCGGACTCCGGTGATGATCGGCGGCGTGCTGGCGCTGGTGATGCTGACCGTGTTCGGCGCCGCCGCGGCGATGAACAAGCTCTCGCGCTAAGGCGCGCACAATCACGCCGCCTGCGGCAGCGCGGCTTCGCGCACCTTCCACTCGTGAATCTCACCGCAGGCCGGGCAACGCGCGCGCAACGTCTCTGACTTGATGCGCAGCAGGGTTCCGATTTCGGTCGTCACGCCGACATCGACGGCGCGCCTGGTCTTGGGGCAGATGAAGTACAAGCGTTCCATCGCGGCCTCCTGGGGAGGTGTGCCCGCTCCGTAGTGTCAACTTGTGAAGCGGACCACGGTTCCGAACGGATCGCGTGCCGTAACGCCGTCCGGCCCCTGCGTGAGGGGAACATCCGCAGCTTTCAGCCGCGCAATCGCGGCGTCGCGTTCGGCAGCATCCGCGGCCTCGATCGCAAACCACGCAAGGCCCGCGCGATTGTCGTCGCGCTTTCCGGCGCCAGCCGAATGCCAGACATTGCTGCCGACGTGATGATGATAGCGCCCTGACGACATGAACAGCGCGCCGCCGCGTCCCGCGGTCGGATTGAGGCCGACAACGTCGCAATAGAACTTCTGCGTCGGCGCGAGGTCGCCGACACGCAGGTGGACGTGCCCGATGCGCAGGCCATCCGGCGCGCCCGCGTAGGCGGTGTTGCCGTCGTCGTCCGCGAGCTTGTCGAGATCGAGCCGGTCGGTCGCCATCTGGATGCGGTCGCCGGTCCAGCGCCATTCCTCGGGCAAGCGGTCGCGATAGACCTCGATGCCGTTGCCTTCCGGATCGTCCAGATAGATCGCCTCGCTCACCAGATGGTCCGATGCGCCGGAAAGCTGCACGCGATTGCGCGCCGCGTGCACCAGCCAGCGCGCCAGATCGGCGCGCGTCGGCTGCAGGAACGCGGTGTGATAGAGGCCGGCGGTGCGCGGATCGTCGGGCAGCGCGCCAGGTGCGGCTTCGAGTTCGAGCAAGGTCACGCCGCCGGCCCCGAGCCGCGCGGACTTTGCATCCTTGTCGAGCACATGCAGCCCGATCGCCTGCGCATAGAAGTCCGTGAGGCGCGGAAGGTCGCGCGCCTTGAGGCCGACCGCGCCGATGCGCAGTGGCGTGCGGTTGGCGAAGGTCACGTGGGAGGAGGGATTCGGGGCGTCCATGACGGCTGCCTTTCTCGGTGTCGCTCCTTATATTGGGGTGGTGGCGGCACGAACAACCGCCGCCTGCCGCCGGCACTGCAAGGAAGCCAATGCGGGCGCGCAAACGATCTTGCGGCGGGCTTCGGCCCTCTGCTAAACCCTTGGTCCGATAAGGGGTTTTCAATGTCCGTCGACGCCGCCACCGTCCGCCGCATCGCGCATCTCGCGCGCATTGCGGTCGCCGACGATGAGGTCGAGCACCTCAAGGGCGAGCTCAACGCCATGCTGGCCTTTGTCGAGCAATTGCAGGAGGTCAATGTCGAGGGTGTCGAGCCGATGACGTCGGTGACGCCGATGGCAATGAAGATGCGCGACGACGTCGTGACCGACGGCGGCATTGCGGCCGACATCGTGGCGAACGCGCCCGCGACGGAAGACAATTTTTTCCTCGTCCCGAAAGTGATCGAATAGCGATGTGCTGGGCCTGTGAAGAGGGCGATCGCGAGCGCATCTGGGCGTTGATCGATATTATTTCGCAGGGCCAGATGCCGGCCGGGCACACGGCGGACGATTTGCGCGGCATGGGCCTGCCGCAGCCGGGCGAGCTTTATCGCGAGGAACAGCCTGACGGCACGATCCTGATCCGGCAGCACGCGCCGTCCGAGATCGCAAAGAAGAACGAACGCCAGAACAACTTCGTCTGCGATAGTCCGGACGCATGATCCCGAGAAGTGGCATCCGGTTTTCGGACAAGATCATGCGTGAAGAAAAGCAATGAGCGAACTCACGTCGCTGACGCTTGCGCAAGCGCGCGATCGTCTGCGCAAGAAGGAAATCACCGCCGCCGAGCTGACCGACGCGCACATCGGCGCGGTCGAGCAGAGCCGCGCGCTCAATGCCTTCGTGAAGGAAACCCCGGAGGCGGCGCGCGCGATGGCGCGGGCCTCGGACGCGCGGCTCGCGAAAGGCGAGGGCGGTCCGCTCGAAGGCATCCCGCTCGGCATCAAGGATCTGTTCTGCACCAAGGGTGTGCGCACCACCGCAGGCTCGCGCATCCTCGGCGAATTCACGCCGACCTACGAGTCGACCGTCACGGCGAACCTGTGGCGCGACGGCGCCGTGATGCTCGGCAAGCTCAACAATGACGAGTTTGCGATGGGCTCGTCGAACGAGACCTCGTGCTTCGGCCCGGTGGTCAACCCGTGGCGGCGCAAGGGCTCGAATGTCGGCGCGGAACGGGCGGGCAGATCGAGGGTGCGCATCTGGTGCCGGGCGGCTCGTCGGGCGGCTCGGCCGCGGCGGTTGCGGCAAGGCTCTGTTTCGGCGCGACCGCGACCGATACCGGCGGCTCGATCCGCCAGCCCGCGGCGTTTACCGGGACGGTGGGGTTGAAGCCGACCTACGGGCGCTGCTCGCGCTGGGGGATCGTGGCGTTTGCGTCTTCGCTCGATCAGGCGGGCCCGATCGCCCGCACGGTGCGCGACACCGCGCTGCTGATGCGCTCGATGGCGGGGCACGATCCGAAGGACACGACCTCGGTCGATCTGCCGGTGCCGGACTACGAGGCTGCGCTCGGCCGGTCCGTAAAGGGCATGAAGATCGGCATTCCGAAGGAATACCGCCTCGACGGCATGCCGGGCGAGATCGAAACGCTCTGGCAACAGGGCATCGCGTGGCTGAAGGATGCCGGCGCCGAGATGGTCGATGTCTCGCTGCCGCACACAAAGTACGCACTGCCCGCCTACTACATCGTCGCGCCGGCCGAGGCGTCGTCCAACCTCGCGCGCTATGATGGCGTGCGCTACGGCCTGCGCGTGCCCGGCCGCGACATCATCGGCATGTACGAGGGCACGCGCGCGCAAGGCTTCGGCAAGGAGGTGCGCCGCCGCGTCATGATCGGCACCTATGTGCTCTCGGCCGGCTATTACGACGCCTATTACATCCGCGCCCAGAAGGTGCGCACGCTGATCAAGAAGGACTTCGAGGACTGCTTCGCGAAGGGCATCGACGCGATGCTCACGCCGGCGACGCCGTCGGCCGCGTTCGCGATCGGCGAGAAGGGCGGAGCGGATCCGGTCGAGATGTACCTCAACGACGTATTCACCGTGACGGTGAACATGGCGGGGCTGCCGGGTATCGCGGTGCCGGCCGGGCTCGACCGCCAGGGCCTGCCGCTCGGCTTGCAGTTGATCGGCAAGGCCTTCGACGAGGAAACGCTGTTCGCGCTCGGCCAGAAGATCGAGGACGCGGCCGGGCATTTTTCCGGCGGAGCGGTGGTGGTGATGACGCCCGAGGCGTTCAGGGCATCGGTCGTAGGGGCCGCGCCTCCCGATCTTACAGCCTGCGCTGCGGTCGCTCTGGTGGGCCGCGAAGGGCGACTGGGACAAGGCGCACAAGATCGTCATGGAAGAAGAGGGCGCGGAGGCCGCCTGGGTGCACGCCTATCTGCATCGCGTCGAGGGCGATCTGCCCAATGCCAGCTACTGGTACCGCACGGCGGGCAAGCCGGTGCAGAAGGGTCCGCTCGACGCCGAGTGGGCTGCCATCGCGGGCGCGATGCTTGCGCGCTGAGCGTGCCATCCGATTGTAGACAACGGCCGGATTGAAGCGTTGACTTGAGCGGTACCGGCAAAGGGGGACGGCCGTGACCGACGAGAAAGCCGCGCAGACGCGCGCCACGGTTCAGGCACTGCACAAGGCCTATCTCGAGGGAAACGCCGAGAAGGTCGCGGCGCTGATCCACGACGACATCGACTGGTGCATCTACGGACCCTCGCGCGTGTTTCCATTCGAGGGCCCGCGGCGCGGCAAGGCGCAGGCGCTGGAAGTGCTCGGCGCGATCGGCCAGCAGTTCGAACTCAAACGCTACGAGCACGAGCAACTGATCGTCGAAGGCGAGCGCGCCGCAGTGCTGTCGCAGACATCCTTCGTGCAGCGCGCGACTGGCCGGACGCTCAGCTTCCGGCTGATCAATTTCATTCGGGTGCGCGACGGGAAGATCATCGAATTCCGCGAGTTCAGCGACACGTTCGATGCCGTCGAGCAGGCTGCGGGCGCCTGGCTTCAGGTTCCGCTGATTCCCGCGTAGCGCTATTTCACCGGCGTTGCCCGTGGGCGAGGCGACCGGCGGAAGGTCAGCGTCGCCCTTGATCTTCTTCTCGCCGCCGAGTTCGCCGCCGGTCAGGATGAAAAAGGCCGCCGAGAGGACCAGAATTCCGCCCAGAATGATCCCGATGCCGGGATTCGGTGCATTATTGTCAGCCATTGCGTGCTCCGCTAAGTCCTGTAGACCCAACGCATTGACGGCCAATGAAGTTTCGTGGGTTCCGTGCGGCCGTGCGGTGAATTTGGCGGCGAAATCGAGACATGAACGCTCCGCAGAAATCCAGGTTGATCAAGGGCGCGACCGGCGACTGGGAAGTCGTGATCGGCCTCGAGGTGCATGCGCAGGTTTCCTCCAACGCCAAGCTGTTCTCGGGAGCATCGACCGCGTTCGGCGGCGCGCCGAATTCGCCATGTCTCGCTGGTCGATGCCGCGATGCCGGGCATGCTGCCGGTGATCAATGCCGAATGCGTGCGCCAGGCGGTGCGCACCGGGCTCGGGCTGAAGGCGAAGATCAATCTGAAATCGGTGTTCGACCGGAAGAACTATTTCTATCCCGACCTGCCGCAGGGCTACCAGATCAGCCAGTACAAGCAGCCGATCGTCGGCGAGGGCGAGGTCGTCGTCGACCTGCCGGACGGCGAGAGCACGACGGTCGGCATCGAGCGGCTGCATCTCGAGCAGGACGCCGGCAAGTCGCTGCACGACCGGCACCCGTCGATGTCCTACGTCGATCTCAACCGCTCAGGCGTGGCCCTGATGGAGATCGTGTCGAAGCCGGATATCCGCTCGTCCGAACAGGCCAAGGCCTATGTGGCGAAGCTGCGCTCGATCCTGCGCTATCTCGGCACCTGCGACGGCGACATGGAGAAGGGGAGCCTGCGTGCCGACGTGAATGTGTCGGTGCGCAAGCCGGGTGCGCCGCTCGGCACGCGCTGCGAGATCAAGAATATGAATTCGATCTCGTTTATCGGTGACGCCATTGAGCACGAGGCGCGGCGCCAGATCGCAATCATCGAGGATGGCGGCACGATTGATCAGGAAACGCGGCTCTATGACCCTGGAAAACGGCAGACGCGCCCGATGCGCTCCAAGGAGGAGGCGCATGACTATCGCTATTTCCCCGATCCGGATCTGCTTCCGCTCGAACTGACGCAGGCCGAAGTGGATGCGCTGAAGGCGAAGCTGCCGGAGCTGCCGGACGAGAAGAAGGCGCGCTTCGTAGCGATCGGGCTCTCGGCCTATGACGCCGACGTGCTGGTGGCGGAGCGTGCCACGGCCGACTTTTTCGAGGCGGCCGCCAAGGGGCGCGACGCCAAGGCGGCGGCGAACTGGGTGATCAACGACCTTGGCGGACGGCTCAACAAGGAGGGCAGGGAGATTTCATCGTCTCCGGTCTCGGCCGATCAGCTCGGCGCGATCCTCGATCTCATCAAGGACGGCTCGATCTCCGGCAAGATCGCCAAGGACCTGTTCGAGATCGTCTGGTCGGAAGGCGGCGATCCGCGCGCGATCGTCGAGGCACGCGGCATGAAACAGGTCACCGACACCGGGGCGATCGAGAAGATCGTCGACGAGATCGTCGCGAAGAACCCCGACAAGGTCGCGGACGCGAAATCCAACCCGAAGGCGGTCGGCTGGTTCGTCGGGCAGGTAATGAAGGCGTCAGGCGGGAAGGCGAACCCGCAGGCCGTGAACGACCTGCTGAAGACGAAGTTCGGCGCCTGATCGGCGGATGTTCGCTCTTAGTGACTGACCAGAAAAGAAGAACCCCCGGCTTTTGGCCGGGGGTCCGTAGCTGAACTAGCCGATGATCAGCCGATCATGGCCAGAAGTTGCGCTGCAGACGCAGGATCGAGGCCCAGACGTTCTCGTTCGACGGGGCATACAGTCCCGACGCACGGCCGCCCGCACCCGCGAAGTTGAACAGAACGCCGCGCGCGGCAGCCGGATTCGGTGCCTCGATGCTTCTGTTCGATCCCCGTGTACATGACTTCCAGGCCGATATCGAACTGCGGCGCCGGGTTCCAGATCGTGCGGACGCCAACCGCCCACACGTTGAAGTCCGGGTTGCAGCCGAGCACCGCGCCCGTCAGGAAGTTCGGCGTCGCACCCGCGAAGGTGCGCGTCGGACCAACCGGTGACGAGCAGAAGATGGCCGTCGCATTGGAGTTGTAGTCCACGGCGGTGTAGTTGCCCCAGACTGACGTACGCAATGCCGGCGTCCAGTAGTGCTCGAGCGCCGCCGTGATCGTGTAGTAGCGCGTCAGCTGCTGACCGGTTGCGCCAGGTGCGCCACCTGCCAGACTAGCCGGGCCGACCGCATTGGCGAAGATCGAGTCGATCGCCCACGCGGCTGCCACGTTACCGCCGTTGAAGCGGCCGAAGGTGTTGTTCTTGCCGCTGATGCCGCCGTCGAGACCGACATACGCGCCGGCACCCTCCGCGACCGCACCTTCGACGTAGAACTTGTCACCCTTCGCCCACGGCAGGTTGATGACGATACCCGCCATCGCGGCCCAGCCGTA
This sequence comes from uncultured Alphaproteobacteria bacterium, assembly GCA_963828625.1. Taxonomy (GTDB): domain Bacteria; phylum Pseudomonadota; class Alphaproteobacteria; order Rhizobiales; family Xanthobacteraceae; genus PALSA-894. The sequence goes on from CAWHEX010000004.1 coordinate 161,770, forward strand.
TGCGTCGGCCGGAGCAAGGCCGGTGTAACCGCCCGGGCCGATCGAGCCGGCCGACGGTCGGTGTTGTTGCCGTAGTAGCCCGCACGAAGCTGGTGCAGAGCGCCGGCGATCTGTGCCGAGCCCCACGCCTGATCGACGCGCAGCGATCCCACGATGTCCGGCATGCCGATCGCCGCGTGATCGCCGAAAGGAACGGCAGTCACGTTGTACGAAGTCCTGCAGCCAACCCGGTCCAGGCTGCGCACTGATCGCGAGTGCGTCCGTGCCGGCGTCCCAGATGCCGTTGCGGCGCATGAACTGGTCTTCCAGCGCGATCGTGGCCGTGAAGCCGTTGCCGAACGTCGCCGTATAGGCGGCGAGCAGCGTGCCGGCAGCACCGGTCATCGAGGCCGTGCCAGAGTACGAGCAGCCATAGCAGAACGCACCGCCGAAGAAGTCGAAGTAGGACTGCGACTTGCCGAAGGTGAACCCTGCGAACTGGATGAAGCCACGCTCGGTGTAGATACGGCCTTGCGTCGTTTCACCAGTGGTCGTCTGGAAGCCGGCGCGGGTGTAGGCGCGCAGGGTCCCGTATTCGGTCTGCGTGCGAACATCGAGTGACGTCGTCCAGCGAGCCCGCATGTTGTACTCGTTCGAGTCGATGCGGTTGTTACGGCCGCCGGTGCCCTGATTGTAGGGGACCGACGAGTTGCTCGTCTGGAAGCCGTACTCGGCGCGGATCCATCCGCCGATCTTGATGCAGGTATCGGTTCCGGGAATGTAGAAGAACCCGGCGCCGTAGATGCTGCAAATCTTCACGTATTCGACCGGTTTGGCCTTAACGGGAAGATCGGCAGCCTGTGCTCCCGCTACCGCAACGAGACCCGCTGCGGAACCGAGGAGAAGGCTTTTCACCATCTTCATCGTGACCTCCAAGTTTGCTTATCGGGAGGGTTCCGCTCGTCGGATGCCGAAGCACCCTGGAAGGTCCCCTTCAGTTCCCCGCTAACCACCCGGCTCCGAATTTCTCACCACTGGGGTATGATCTTCAGAACCTGGACGGGGCGACCTGGGGATGCCCCCCTCCGTCGCACCGGAAACGTTACTCATGGGGCCTGCACACACAATGAAAAAAGGGCCGAATCACAGGGCTCGAAGCGCGTTTTCAGGCATGTGTTGCACAAATGGCACTCGCTATTTTGTGTGTTTACGAATGCCAAAAGCGGGCCGTGACGCGTCAAATCCGGCCCTCATTTTTATTAGTAAAATCAAAAACTTCCATGACGCGTCAATGTTGCCGCGACGGTAGCACGAAAACGGCGCTTCACGTATCGGAAATCCACAGGCTCGCCTGAATGGTGGGCAATCGGTGCTGGCGGGCCGATCACACTGTTCACCGCGTCGCGGGGCACGTGATTCGATTCCTTTTCGGTGGATTTTTCTGGATCTGCCGGCGCAAGGTTTTCTGTCTGAGCGAACAGATTGCAAGGCAACGGGACCGGCGCTGACATGAACGGGCGGGAAACCCAAGCGGGCACGGAGAACGATCAGTTGCTCATCCTCGCGATCGACCGGCACCGCGGTGGACAACTGGCGGAGGCCGAGGGGCTCTACCGGCAAATCCTCGCAACGGATCCCGCTCATGCCGACAGCCTTCACTTGCTCGGCATCATCGCGCACCAGCGCGGTCAGCATGAAGCTGCGATCGAGTTGATCGGCCAAGCGATCACGCGCGGCACGCCGCTTCCGCAGTACCACTACAATCTCGGACTCGCGCTCGTAGCGCTCGGCCGCGCACCTGAAGCCGAAGCGCAGTTTTCCAACGCCCTCACACTTAAAGGCGACTATGCCGAAGCGCATTTGAGCCTCGGCGAGACGCTACGCGAACAAGGTCTCATTGAGCGGGCGCTCGCGTCTTGCGAGCGAGCGGCAGCGCTCAGGCCAGCCTGGGCCGAGGCGCACAACAACACGGGCGCGATGCTGCTCGCACTGGGGCGAACCGACGAGGCGATCGCGCGATGCGAACGCGCGCTCGCGATCAAGCCCGATTTGTTCGAGGCGCACACGAATCTCGCTCGGCTGCATTTCGGCACCGGACGCATCGTGCAAGCGGCTTCGTCCGCGATGCGCGCGCTCAGCCTGCGCGAAACGCTCGATGCAAAGAATCTTTTCGTTCGCGCCGTCCGCGACACGGCAGCGACCGCCGACAGCGCTCATGTTCGCGATCTTGTCCTGCGCGGACTGACCGAGCCTTGGGGGCGGCCTGATGAATTGACACGCGTCGCGACAAGCATCGTGCTGCGCAACAATGCCTGGCGCACGGTCGTCGCGCGTGCAGCCGCCGAATGGCCGAAGCCACTGGGAGCAGATGAGCTGCTTGGCGAAAAGCTGCTGCCGGCGCTACGCGATCCGCTCTTTCACAGCGTGCTTGAGGTTGCGCCGAACGTCGATCTGGCACTTGAGCAATACCTCACGAATGTCCGCCGGGTGATGCTGGAAACCGCTGCCGGCATGGCGTTTCCTGATCCAGGCGATGATGCGCTATTGCGTTTTTTCTGTGCGCTGGGACGGCAGTGTTTCGTCAACGAGTACGTCTTTTTCTGCGACGCGGACGAGCGTGAGCACGCACGAAAATTGCGCGATGCACTGATCGACGCGCTCCATTCGGACGCGCCGATCCCCGCGCTTTGGCCGGTCGCGGTCGGCGCATATTTTCCGCTCGCCTCGTTGCCGGCCGCGGATGCGTTGCGCACGCGCAAGTGGCCCGCAAGCGTCGACGCATTGCTCACGCAGCAGCTCGACGAACCGCGCGAAGAGGAGCGTCTGCGCGCCTCGATCCCGCGCCTGACCGCGATCGACGATGACGTCTCGTTGAAGGTGCGCGAGATGTACGAGGAAAATCCGTATCCGCGCTGGATCAAGGTTGCGCCGACCGAGAGCGCGAAGCCGCTCGACGTCTACCTGCGCAATCGCTTCACCACGCCGGCGCTTCGCGACGTAAGCCGCAAGACGACGCTGGATATCCTCGTCGCTGGATGCGGTACCGGGCGGCAGGCGGTCGAAATCGCGCAGCGTTTCGTCGGCGCGAACGTGCTCGCGATCGACCTGTCACTCGCGAGCCTCGCCTACGCGAAACGCAAGACCAACGAACTCGGTCTCACGAACATCGAATACGGCCAGGCCGACATCCTCCAGACCGCGCAGCTTCGCCGTTCGTTCGACCTCATCGAGTCTAGCGGCGTGCTGCATCATCTCGACGACCCGTGGGCCGGATGGCGCGTGCTGCTATCGCTGCTGCGGCCCGGCGGCTTCATGCGCGTCGGCCTCTACAGCGAACTCGGCCGCCCCGGCGTGATCGCCGGCCGCGCGCTCATCGCCGAGCGCGGCTATCGCGCCGATGCCGACGGCATCCAGCGCTTCCGGCAGGAGTTGATCACCGGCGGCTTCGGCCCGCCGCTCGCGGATCTCATCACCAGGACCCATGATTTCTTCACGACCAGCGAGGTGCGCGATCTCGTCTTCCACGTGCGCGAGCACCGAATGACCATCCCGCAGATCGCGGGTTTCCTGCGCGAGAATAGGCTTGCGTTCCTCGGCTTCGAACTCGACCCGCGGATCGCGCGGCAATACCGAGAGCGCTTCCCCGACGATCCCGCGATGACCGATCTTGATCACTGGCATGCGTTCGAAACCGAGAACCCGGACGCGTTTTTCTACACTTACCAGTTCTGGATCCGCTCGGCAGAATCCTGAGGAATTTCGCGGTGTTGGCGGAGAGGAAGGGATTCGAACCCTTGATACGGCTTTAGACCGTATAACGGTTTAGCAAACCGCCGCCTTCAGCCACTCGGCCACCTCTCCGGTCCGGCCGATATGCCCGAGCATGCCGGCAATGACAAGGCGCGGGCCAGCCACCCGAGAGTGCGGGCACGGCACGCGCTCATCAAGCTCGAGCTGACAGTGAGGTCGTGATTGGCAATGTGCGCGGCGGCGGCCGATGAGGCCGCCACCCGTACCTGAGACAAGTCCTCAGGCCGCTGCGCGGAACTGCGGCGCTGCTACCGCCTGCGACGGTTCCGCGTTGGCCTTGAGCCAATCGCGCGCAGCGCGCTGCGCCTGACCGATCTCCGCGTCGGTCATCTCGGCGGCGATCTCGCGGCGCATGCGCGCGGCATCCCCGTGACCCTTCATGGCAGCGATGTTGAACCACTTGTGTGCGGCAACGAGATCCGTCGGGACCAAGCGGCCCGCCGCATGCGTCAATCCGAGCTCGTACAAGTCGTCGCCATTCGTGCCGGCGTATTCGTGATGGGCCATGCTGGCCTCCCCTTTATCCCTTCGGCACCTCATCCCCATGAGGCGTTCCGTCGTCCCCGCACGCAACGTCCTGAGCGCTGCGAGCCGGGCGACTATCGGCCACGACTTTTCAACACCGGCTTAAATGTTGCGATGAATCGAATGTGAAGACGGTTTCGGCGCACAACTAAGCGCAACCCAAGAAACGCCCGAATGACGGGCATTTCGGAGCTTGCTGACGGATCGCTAACCGTGGCGGTTCGCAACCCGCTAACCACGGACGCAACCTCGCCCCGCCTTGTGCCTGCCTTTTTCCGCCCCCGAGAATGTGCGAGAACCAAACGGTGGAAGCACGGAGCAACGACATGAAGACGGGATGCCAACTTGCGGTCGCCGCGATGTTGATCTTGGCCGGCACCGAGGGTGCGTTCGCCGCCGATCCGACCGGCACCTGGCTCACGCAGGCGGGCACGTCGCGCATCCGGGTCGCCGATTGCGGCGGCGCGCTGTGCGGCACGATCATCTGGCTGAAGGAGCCGAACGATCCCGACACCGGCAAGCCGAAGACCGACAAGAACAATTCCGATGCGGCGAAGCGCAGCCGCCCGCTGATGGGCGTCCAGATCGTGCTCGGCATGAAGCCAAGCGGCGCCGACAAATGGGCGGGACAGGTCTACAACGCCGAAGACGGCAAGACGTATTCGGGTAATCTCACCTTCTCGGGCGGCACTACGCTGCAGCTTCAGGGCTGTGCACTCGGCGGCCTCGTGTGCAAGGGGCAGACCTGGACGAAGGCGAACTGAACGAATTCCACAAGACCGGAGAGCGGGGCGAAACAAGACATGCGGACCGCGGTCCGGCTGATCGCCGGCGCCATCGCGCTTCTCGGGCTGACGGCGTCCGCGCACGCGCAAAGTCCGCTCGGCCTCTGGCTCACCAAGGATGCCGACGCCCACGTCCGGATCGCCGATTGCGGCGGGACGCTGTGCGGCACGATCATATGGCTCAAGGATCCGATCGACGACGCGACCGGCCGGCCGATGACCGACAAATACAATCCCGATCCGGCGAAACGGGATCGGCCGGTTCTTGGCATTCAGATCATGTACGGCATGCAGCCGAACGGAGCCGGCCGCTGGTCGGGGCGCTTCTACAACAGCGACAACGGCAAGATCTATGACGGCAACCTGATCGTGACCGGGCCCGACAGCATCAAGGTGGAAGGCTGCTTCCTGCTGATCTGCATGGGCGAAACCTGGAAGCGCGTGGACAATCGCAGCGAAGTCGGGCGCCGCAGGCGCGCGAACGTGCCCGCCAACATAATGATCTGACATTGCTCCGACTTCGGCTGCACTCTCGCGCACCCTTTGGTCGCCACGAAGGCGTCCGGTTGCATGCCGGTTGCAATTGCCCTTGTTATCGGCGAGCCTTTGAGGCGCACATGTGTTTCAGGGGTCTTGTCATGATCAAGCGTACGTTCGCACTGGTTCTTTCAGCGGCGTTGTTCGCCGGCGTCGGAACGACCGCTCTTCTTTCCTCCGCCAGTCCGGCGAAAGCCGAAATGGCCACTGCGCCGCAGAAGGCAAAGAAATCGTCGGGTGCCGAGAGGCGCAAGCAATGCAGCGCCGAATGGAAAGAAGCAAAAGCCGCCAACAAGACCGGCGGCGTGAAGTGGCCGAAATTTTACAGTGCGTGCAACAAGCGCCTCAAGGCGCAAGGCACCTGATCTCGATCAATCGAAGCTGAGCTGACGTTGAAATCGGCGGGGAGCGCCTCGGCGCTTCAACCCTCGTCGAGATGACCGAGGGCGTCGGCGATAACCTGAGATGTCCGGGATTTCGTCGCAGTCGCCGTAACGTGCGAACACGTCAGTGACGAAAGCCTAGGACCAACCGAAGCCGGACCAAAAATCCACTACCCGTGAAGGTGAACCTCAGTTTCGCCGACGCCCTCCGTCGTCGACTAGAGCCGGCGTGGCCATCCGCAGCATTGCGCTGAGCGGCCTCGCCGGCCTTTGCGACGCTGCTCTCGACATCGCTGTCGATCGCGTCGTTCAGGAGCAAGAATTACTTGCCGCCCTTCTTCTTCGCCTTCTTCGCCTTCTTCGCTTTCTTCGCCATATTGCCCTCCAAGCAATTGAGTGAGTGGCGGTATCAGAACGATGCGCATCAACGAATCGACGTGCATCGCGCTCCGATTACTACAGCACCCAATGAAAAACTCCGAATCTCCTTAACGAACAGTGAGCGATAACGAAGCGCGCGAGCGATGTTGCTTGATTGAACGATGCGCGCGTCGTCGCAAGCACGTGCGTTGTTCGAAAAATTCTTCGCAGAGGATGCGCATTTTTGCGACGATGAAGAAACCCGCATGAATCAAGGGTTTTATTGCTGTCACAATTCGATTGTTGCTGCGTTCGCAAAACGAAAATCAGAAAATTTCTTCAAAGCAGATGTGCGAGCGACGTCCTCGCAATGAGATTTTTTCGCAAGCGAATTTTTTTTCACAGGGCAGTGACGAAAGCACGCGCGAAAGTGCTCTCGCGATCAAAAACGAGCGAATCAGTCGAAAGGTGATTCGCGTGCGAGGGTGTGCGGCGATCATTTTTGGATGCCGTCGCGCTCCTCGCGCGACCTTCGCAGGCGAATTTTTCGGGGCGCGCGCCGGCTTTGATGCGCACGTCGATCTGCATCCGGATCATCCGGTCGACAAGGCTCCGGGATCGCCAGGGGACAGGATCCATGATCGTGCGAGGTGCCGGTCTTGATCTGTTCACACCGCCAAGGAGCATTTTTCGATCGGCCGGATGACTGAGCAAGCGGAATTCACGCCCGCGCGTTCCGGTTGCTCACCCAACCCAAGTGGAGATTTTGAATTCGCAGCCAGCCCGACAGTCGAATCCTGATGCCCGAACGGACGCATTCGTCCAAACCAATTGAATACGTGAAGATTTGCAGCATCTACGGCGCCGGGTTCTTCTACATTCCCGGAACCGATACCTGCATCAAGATCGGCGGATGGATCCGCGCCGAGTACGCGTTCCAGTCAGGCAACTCGAACGTGCCTGCTGTCACAGGCGGCCAGGGTTTGAACAACCGGATCAACATTAACGAGTACAGCATGCGCGCCCGCTGGGTGACGTCGTTGGATGTACGCACGCAGACCGAATACGGGACCCTGCGCGCCTACACCCGCGCCGGTTTCCAGACGACCACCGGTGAAACCACGCAAGGCCGTATCTACACGGAACGTGGCTTTATCCAGTTCGCAGGCTTCACCTTCGGCAAGTCGCAGTCCTACTTCGACTTCTTCGGCGGTGCGTTCTGCTACGGCTGCGGTTACGTCGGCAACTCCTCGCAGACCGGTGCTGCCGGCACACTGCTCGCCGCCTACACGGCGACGTTCGGCAACGGGTTCACGGCGACGATCTCGCTGGAAGACCAGTTCATGCGTCGTGGCGTTATTTGGGATGCATCGCAACGATCCGACTAATGCCCTCGCGATCTCGGTGCAACCGGGTCCTGGTGTTGCCCAAGACTCGTATAACGTCTCGATTGCTGGAGCGACTGCTGCGTTCTTCGGCGACGCGGCCGGCACCGGCATCCCGGACATCGTAGGATCGCTGCGCGTCGATCAGGCGTGGGGCTCGGCACAGATCGCCGGCGCTCTGCACCAGCTTCGTGCGGGCTACTACGGCAACAACACCGACCGGTGCGAACGCAATCTGCGGGCCCGGCGTGAATTCTGCAGTTCCTTGCTCCGGCTGACGCATACGGCTGGGCGGCGATGGCGTGGTATCGTCATCAACCTGCCGTGGGCGAAGGGTGACAAGTTCTGGGTCGAAGGTACGGTCGCGGAAGGCGCCCAAGGATATGTCGGCTGGTCTGGAGGCATAGTCGGCACGGTCAACTCATACGGCCGCTTCAACGGCAATAACGTGGCGGCCGCCTGGGCGATGGACTCCATCTTCGGTACGTTGGCGTCAACCGGCGGCGCCACTGGTCAGCAGCTGACGCGCTACTACTCGATCGCGGCAGCGATCGAGCACTACTGGACTCCGGCGTTGCGTACGTCAGTCTATGGCAGCTGGACTGCTGCGGACTACAACGGCGTCGCAACGACGCTGTTCTGCTCGTCACCGGTAGGCCCAGATTCGCACATCCGCGTTGCGCCACTCACGGTGCTCACGGGTACGACGGCGCGTGCCTGGCTGCGACCCGGACTTCAACGTGTGGAACGTCGGTACCCGCACGATCTGGAATCCGGCGCCGCTGTTCGATATCGGCCTGGAAGTAATGTACACGAGGGTCGAGACGAAGCATGACCCGAATCACGGTCGGCGTCTGTAACTTCCCGGGCTCAGGCGGCCGTGCGGCAGGCGTCTACGCTCCGTCGAGCGATGAGCGTGTGGTCGCTCGATCCTGCGTGTGCAGCGCAACTTCTGGCCATGATCGGCTGATCATCGTCGGTTCAACAACGCCCCCCGGCCAGTGGCCGGGGGCTCTTCGTTTCAGAATTTGAGTTGGGTGCAATGAGTCGAATTACGTCTGAGGCGGGTATTGAAGCTGCAGATTTGGCCATTTTCGGCCATCACGTCGCCGAAGGCGGTGCCGTCTCCAGCACGCTAGAGTCGCAATATTTCGTACTCGCGGCGCTGCCATTGAGCAGACGCGCTCGCCATGCTGAGTTTGATTTCTCAGCAATTTTCTAAGTTTTTTCAGGTCGGCTCGAGAGAGCCGCTAACGACAAAGCCGACTTTCAGCACAACCGGCGGACGCTTGCTGCCGGAATTGCCAGACACGCAGTTAGTGTGCGCGCGCGCAAATGCGCGCCGTGACTGCCCTAACAACTCTACATTCGCCCGGGCAAACCGGTGGCCACCTTTCCGAAATCCTGCCGACCATCGCAGACGGGTGGCAGCAGGCCTGTCGTCCATGTCCCAGTTTGTGTCGCGGCCGCATGCCAAGAATTGACCTGACCAGCCGCTTTATCCACGCTGCGGCTTGCCCGGCTGGGCGGCCAAAGATCGATTTCTTCGACACGGGCCAGCGCGGCTTCATGCTCGAAGTCCGCGCCTCCGGCGGCAAGACGTTTTACCAACGCTACACCGACGATCGCGGCCGTGAACGGCAGTTCAAGATTGGCCCGGCCGATGTCCTGACGCTCGATCAGGCGCGGCGCAAGGCGCGTCTGATCCTGGCGCAGGCGCTGGTCGGCGCGGATCCGCAGCGCGAGCGGCGCGAACTGCGTGAGATTCCCACGCTCAAGGAGTTCGTGCGCGACCGCTACCTGCCATACGTGAAGGGCTACAAGCGCAGCTGGAACACGGACGAGACCGTGCTGCGGCTGCATATTCTTCCGCACCTCGGTGCGCAGCCCGTCGATCAGCTCAAGAACGAGCAGATCTCCGATCTGCTGCAGGGCATGCGCGACCGGGGCTATGCATCCGGTACGACCAACCGCGTGCTGATCCTGTTGCGCTACATCTACAATCTGGGCCGTAAATGGCGCGTCGCCGGCATGACGCAAAATCCGACGCTGGGCTTGAGCACCGCGCCGGATGTGCAGCGCGACCGCTTCCTCGCGCCGGACGAGACGCAGCGCCTGATTTCGTCGATCGCGATGGACGAGAACCAGACCGCCGCGCAGGCAATCATGCTGCTGCTGCTGACCGGCGGCCGGCGCAACGAGATCACCCAGGCGAAGTGGGAGTATGTGAACTGGGAGCGGCACACGCTGCTGGTGCCGCTGTCGAAGTCCGGCAAACCGCGCGCGATTGCGCTCAACGGCGACGCGCTCACACTCTTGCGCGCAATCCCGCGTCATGACGGCAATCCGCATATCTTTCCGTCGCCGGTGAACGGGCGGCCGAGCGCATCGCTGTTCTTTCCGTGGGATCGCATCCGCAAGCGCGCCGGCCTCAAGGACGTTCGGCTACATGATTTGCGGCATTCCTACGCGAGCTTCCTCGTCAATCGCGGCATCTCGCTCTATGTCGTGCAGGGGCTGCTCGGGCATGCGCATGCCCGCACCACGCAGCGTTATGCGCACTTGGCGCACGAAACTCTTCTGGACGCTGCGGAGCATGTCGCGGACGCGGTCCGCGGCCGAAGCACGCGGGTTGCGCCGCCTTCCGAGGCCAGCGCGCCGCGCGACGGGACGGCCAATCCGGCCATTACCTAGCCGATACCTAGGCCGGCGAACGAAAATCGCCGGGGTACTCCGGCTGCTCCGCCTGCCACACGTATAAATTTTCCGCAAAAACCCGGTCTTCTGGCGCCCGATTTGCGCCTAGCCGTGCCCTAGGTCGAGTACAGAAAGCGCGATCGCGCGGTCAGCCACCAGCTGGGCGGTCTACTTGGCTCGTCATCGCAATACGTGCTGCCGAATAGTGCGCGGCGCAGGCCCAAACTTTCACTGTCGTCGATTTCGGCCGCGCGTCTTGCGGCTTACACGAATGTCTTCGGCAAGAACGCTGCGAGTTCTGTGGCGATACTTGCGCCGAAACGCGCTCAGAATCCGAGCGCCGACACGTCGCACAGGCGGATGAACGCGGATATCCGCGCGATCGTGTCCGGCTCGACCAACAGCGGCGCGTGGCCCTGATCCGGCACCTCAAGCACATCGATATCGAGACGGCGCTCGCGCATGGCATCGATCGTCGCGGCAGAGAGAATGTCGGAGTTCTTGCCGTGCACGACCATCAGCGGCATGCGGGCAAGCGAATCAAACGCGCCCCAGAGCGGCGGGAGCGGCCGTTCGAGATCGACGGTCTCCAGCGTCCGGCTCAGCGCCGGATCGTAGGCCAGCGCCAGCGCGCCGTTCGATTGCGTCCAGGTCTGGCGCGCCTGACGCAGCCAGCCATCGGACGAGAGGGCAGGGAACTGCGCATCGCCGAGCCGGCGAAGGATGTCGGCGCCTTCCTCGTAGTTGCGAGGGGTCGGCAGCTTGCCGACGTAGCCCTTGAGGCGAACGAGGCCCTTCGGCGCGATGACCGGACCGATGTCGTTGAGGATGACCCCGGCAAGTGCGGCCGGCCGGGCGGAGCCGAGCAGCATCGAGAGCAGACCGCCGCGCGATGTGCCGAGGAAGATCGCAGGGCCGATTTCCAGCGCGGTCAGCACCGCGATGACGTCGGCCAGCTCGACCGGAAACGAATAGTTCTCCGGATTGGCGTCGTGGTCGGATCGCCCGCGGCCGCGGGAGTTGATCGCGATGACGAGACGAGGTTGTTCGGGGTCGGCGGTGAGCGCGGTCGCAAGCTCGTGGAAGTCCGCGCCGTTGCGGGTGAGACCGGGGAGGCAGACCAAGGGGAGACCGCGCCGCGCACGCATGCCGTAGATGCGCACATGCAGGCGCAATCCGTCGGGCGCGCTCACGAAGCGGCTCGCAAAGCCGGTGTCGCCGGCGGGTTCGTTGGGAAGCGCGTCCGCCATGTCAGCCCTTGCTCAGACGAGCATAGGGGAGGGCGGACGCTTTGTAATCAGTTCGCCGCCGGCGTGCCGCGGCGCAGGTCCGCTTCGATCATCAGGCGCGAGCCCTGATGCAGCTGTGCGCGATAGACCTGCATGTTCTCCAGCACGCGCTGGACATAGTTGCGCGTCTCCGAGAACGGGATGCGCTCGACCCAGTCGATCGGATCGACATTCGCGTCGCGCGGGTCGCCGTACTTCTCGATCCACTGCTTCACCCGGCCGCGCCCGGCGTTATAGGCGACGAACGACAGGATGTAGGAGCCGCGGTAGGACTCAAGCACGTCGCCGAGCTCGGCGGCGCCCATCTGCGCGTTGTAGGAGGCATCCGACAGCATGCGGTTGCGGTCGAACGCGAAGCCGAACTTCTTGGCGATCTGCTTGCCGGTGCCGGGCAGCACCTGCATCAGGCCGAGCGCATTGGCGCTCGAAACCGCGCGCGGATTGAACGCGCTTTCCTGCCGGGCGATCGAGTAGACGACGCTCTTGTCGACGAGGGACCGACAACGCGGAAACTCGGGAATGCCGTTCGTCGGGAACGCGTAGACGTCGAACGCGAAGCCGCGGCTGAGCGCGCCCTTGCCGATCAGCAGCATTGCGCGCGCGTCGTCGTGCTTGCGGGCGATCTCGGCGATCACCACAAGCGCGCCGATGTCGACCGCGCGCTCCGCAAGGTCGCTTACGAACGGAATGACGAGGTCGCGCGCGTCGACGGCGTAGAGCAGTTGCACCGCGCGCACGACTTCGAGGTTCATCAGCCCCGCGCGATTGGAAGGCTCGGGCGGGCGGCGCAGCGTCAGTTCGCCGAGACCAAGCCGGGCGCGCGCGATCTGGCCGTAGTAGGCGGTGGGATACTGCGCGGCGGCCTGATAATGCGCGCGCGCCTCCGAATTGCGGCCGGCGGCCTCGAGCGCACGGCCTTGCCAGTATTCGCCGCGCGCAAGCGTGATCGGATTGCTGGTGCCGTGGCCGATCCGCGAGAAGTGCTGATAGGCGGCGGTTGGGTTGTCGGTGAAACGCAGTGCGATCCAGCCGGCGGTGAATTCGTGCTCGGCTCGCGGATTGTCCTTGGCCGGCGGGATCGCATCGCGCGCCACGTGATAGGCGGCCTGATGCTCACCCATGTCGAGCAGCTTGCGGGCGACGAGGCGGCGCTCCGTCCACCAGTCTTCGAGATTGTGCAGTTGCGAGGCGCTGCGCGGCGCCGATTGCAGCAGTTGCGCGGCCTCGATCGGCTTGTCCTCGCGGCGCAGCCATTGCGCCTTGTGGAAGATGTAGCCGGCATCGTTGCGCGCGCCCGCCGGAACGGCTTCAAGCAGCGCGCGTGCGTTGGAGGATTTGTCCACGACCGCCTTGCGCGCCTTGCCGATCAGCAGATCGTTGCCGCCGAGCAGTTGCGCCATGCGCATGGCGGCGTCCGGATCGTCATCATAGAAGCGGCGATCCATGCGCGCCTTGTGGTCGGCGCGCGTGAGGATCTCGCTGAACGTTTCCATCACGGCCTTTTCGACCGCCGCCGAACAGGTGTCGTCGCGCCAGGCGGTGCGCGCGAGCTGTGCGGCGCCCGGCTGATCGCCCTGCGCGAGGAGGGCGCGCGCGAGCGCGAACTTACCCTTGGCGGTGAACGGCTTTTGCGACTGGAAGAACGCGAGCACGGTTGAGGCGCCGCGGCGCTCGTCCCACAGCGCGCTCTCGGCGCGCCGCCGCATCATGGTGGCGTTTGGCCAGCTCGGGTTCTCCGCACTGAACGCCGCGAGGCGGTCGAAGCCCGCGTCGTTTTCTTCGCTGCGCAGGATCGTCCATTCGGCGAGCTTGCGGGCAAGCGGATCGCCGATGGACTTCGCGATTGATGTCGCGTCGGTCGTCTTGCCGCGCCGGGCGAGGTCGACGGCCTGCTTGGCCAACGCAACGTCGGCGGCGGGCGTCGATGTGCTTTGAGCGGCGGCGAACGGTGCGGCCGGCATCAGCGAGGCGCGCGCGGGCGGCGGCGCATAAGTTGGGGCGGCCGGGGGCGTCACCGCAACGGCGGGTGTCATCGGCGAAAGGCTCGTCGGCAGGATCTGCACCGGCGAGAGTGCGTCTCGGATCGACGGATTGGGCGCCGAGGTCAGATTGAACTGGGGACGCGCGCGGGGCGCGGGCGCGGTGGATTTCGCCGTGGCGAGTTTCGACACGGCCTTTGCGGCTTTGGTCGGAGAAGGTTTGGTGGGCGCCTTCGCCGTCTTGGCTTTCTCGGGCTTGGCCGCAACCTTGGCTTTTGTCTTCTCAGGCGTGGCGGACGGTTTGGCCGTCTTCGCCGTCTCAAGCTTGGCGGCAGGCTTCGCTGTGGCCTTCGCCATCTCGGGCTTGGCTGCGGGCTTCGCCGCCGTCTTGGCTGGTGTGGTCTTCTGCGCAGGCTTTGCGGCGGTCTTGGCCGGCGCGGTCTTCGCTTCAGGGGCGGCCATCGCGGGGAAAGTAACGGCGGCCGATACCAGCGCCGCGATCGCACATCCCACAAGCCAGCGCTGGCTGCGCCTGAAATCCATGCCCACAGTCCCTCGCGGCGAAGCCGCACCCGAAATTATTCTGTCTGAGACCGCCGCCCGCAAACGTCCGGGCCGCGCCCCGCCGATCGAACCGATTTTTGAGCCGAATCCCGTTTACGAATTGCTAACCCGCCGGCGCCGGACCATGGGGGCGAACCGCGGCAAAAACGCGGCAACCTGCCCGGAACCTGCTCCGGATAAATACGAATTCGGCCTTTCGCTGCTGGCGGTTGATAGGTCCACCCCGAGGGCATCTGGCGGAGCGATTTGGCTTTCGCCCGCCCGGGTCCGGGGATAGGTTTCGGGCGCGGTCACAACCCGCGAGCCGAGGGAGCGTGAGCAATGGGCGCCAAGACCAATTTCCGGGGATCGTTCACCGCGCTGGTCACGCCCTTCAAGAACGGCTCGGTCGACGAGAAGTCCTTCCGTGACCTCGTCGAATGGCAGATCGCCGAGGGAACCAACGGTCTCGTGCCGGTCGGCACCACGGGCGAAAGCCCGACCCTGTCGCACGACGAGCACAAGCAGGTCGTGGAGTGGTGCGTGGACCAGGCCGCCGGCCGCGTCCCGGTGGTTGCGGGCGCGGGCTCGAATTCGACGGCCGAGGCGGTCGACTTCTCGAAACATGCCGAGAAGGCCGGCGCCGACGCCGTGCTGATCGTGACGCCCTACTACAACAAGCCGACGCAGGAGGGGCTCTACCAGCACTACAAGGCGATCAATGACGCGATCGGCATTCCGATCATCATCTACAACATCCCGCCGCGCTCGGTGATCGACATGTCGGTCGACACCATGAAGCGCCTTTATGAGCTCAAGAACATCGCCGGCGTGAAGGACGCCACCGCCAACATGGCGCGGGTGTCGCAGCAGCGGGCGGAGTGCGGACCAGAGTTCAACCAGCTCTCCGGCGAGGACATCACGGCATTGGGCTTCAACGCACACGGCGGACACGGCTGCATCTCGGTAACGTCGAACGTCGCGCCGCGGCTATGCTCCGAGTTTCAGGCGGCGTGCGGGCGCGGCGACTTCGCGGCCGCGCTGAAGATCCAGGACAAGCTCGCCCCGCTGCACCAGAATTTGTTCGTCGAGACGAGCCCGGCGCCGGTGAAGTATGCGATGTCGCTGATCGGCAAGTGCACCGAGAATGTCAGGCTGCCGATGGTTCCGGCGTCCGAGAAAGCGCGCACGGTCGTGCGCGAGGCGATGGTGCATGCCGGCCTGATCAACTAGGCCGGGGTAGCGCGAAAGAATTGCCTAAAACGTGGCGGCCGGCTGCCGTCTTGCCCCATTCGGGCGTGAACACTAAACAGCAGCGAGTCGGCGTCCGGCACGGTCGGCGCGCATCGTTTCAAGGGCTTTGGGAATGAAGAAGAAACTCGCCTCGTGCACCGTTCTCGGCGGCATCGCACTCATCGGCGCAACGGCGCTCGCGGCGGCGCAGGATATTCCGGCCGGCTGGTCGGTCGACGTCAAGCCGAAGCGCGCGATCATGAGCTACGCGCCGGATGCCGGGGGCCCGCGCTACCTTATCGTCGCCTGCCTGCGCGATTCCGAGGAGATCGGCATCTATTCGACGGGTATCGCGCTGCCGAGCAACAAGCCGGTCGTGGTCATGGGAATGACCAATGCGGGACGGAAATATTCCGTGCGCGGCGACATGGGCATGGACAACCTGACCAACCAGCCGGCGTTCCGCTACGAGACCAACATCGACTCGCGCGCGCTCGGGATTTTCCGCGCCGAGTTCATGCCGATGCTGAGCGGGAAGGGGCCTCTCACGGTCACCGTCGGCGACAAATCGCAGCAGGTGCCGCTCGCCGGCATCGCCGAGCCCTTGAAGAAATTCAGCGCGGCCTGTTTCGGGAAATCGTGAGGGCATGGCGGCGAAGGAGGAACGTCGGTTCAAGATCGTCGCCGAAAACCGCAAGGCGCGCTTCAACTACGAAATCGGCGAGAAGTTCGAGGCCGGCATCGCGCTCACCGGCAGCGAGGTGAAATCGCTGCGCAACGGCAAGGCGACGATCGCGGAATCCTATGCGGATGCGCGACGCGGCGAGATCTGGCTGATCAACTCCAACATCATCGAATATCTGCAGGCGGGGCGCTTCAATCACACGCCGAAGCGCCCGCGCAAGCTGCTGCTGCACAAGCGGCAGATCAGCAAGCTGATCGGCGCGGTCGAGCGCGAGGGCATGACGCTCGTGCCGCTCAAGCTCTATTTCAACGAAAAGGGCCGCGCCAAGATCGAGCTTGCGCTCGCCAAGGGCAAGAAGCTGCACGACAAGCGCGAGACCGAGAAGAAGCGCGACTGGGCGCGCGAAAAGGGCCGCCTGCTGCGCGCCAAGGGCTGACGATCCCGCATCTCCTCACGAGGACGTGACCGGTCCCGGCCGTGGGCCCGCAAACCGCGCGCGATCCGCCGCGTATCTCGCGACGTGAACGGGGACCCTCACGGTCTCGAAGCGCTCAATCGAGCAGGAGATATCAATGAATACCCGACTGAAAGCGCTGGCGCTTGCCGGCACGATCCTCGCCGCGCCGATTTTCGCGAATGCGGCTGCTGCTGCCTCCATCATTGGCCTCGTCGACGGAAAGACGCTGGTCTGGGTCGATCCGGCAACGAAGAAAGTCACCGGCAAGGCCGACATCAAGGGCGCGGCGAACGTCGTCGGCATCGACGTGCGTCCGGCGGACGGCATGCTCTACGCGGTGACGGCCGATGGCGGCATCTACACGGTCGATGCGAAGACCGGCGCCGCTACGATGAAGAGTAAGATTTCCGAAGGCCTGAAAGGCGCTATCACAGTCGTCGATTTCAACCCGGTTGCCGACCGTCTGCGTGTAATCACGGCTGACGGCGCGAACCTGCGCATCAACGTCGATGACGGCAAGACAATCGTCGACGGTTCGCTGAAGTACAAGGACGGCGATGCGATGGCCGGAAAGACCCCGAACGTGGTCGCGGGCGCCTACACCAACTCCGCCAACCCGAAGCCGAGCGCGACCGCGCTCTACGATATCGACGCGGCCGGTCATCTGCTCAGCCAAGCCCCGCCGAACGACGGTGTGCTCAACACGATCGGTATGCTCGGCGTGAAGCTCGACGGCGCGACGGCGTTCAACATCGTCAACAAGGGCGAAGAGAATGCGGCGTGGCTGGTGAGCGGCGGCGCGCTCTATTCGGTCGACCTGAAGACCGGCAAGGCGACCAGCGCGGGCAAGCTCGAAGGCGTGACCGGCAAGCTCACCGACATCGCCTGGGTAGACTGACCTTCTTATGGTCGGGCCGCCCAGAGGTGTCCCCTGCAAGGTTGGACGGCTCGCATCATAGGACGGCCCGCTGCCGCGAGGCAGCGGGCCGTTTCTTTTGCGGCGGTCGTCAGGCCATCGCCTTCTTGAAGTTCTCCGACGCCTTGTCCCAGTTCACCGTATTCCACCAGGCCTTGAGATAGTCGGGCCGACGGTTCTGGTACTTCAGATAATAGGCGTGCTCCCACACATCGACGCCGATGATCGCCATTCGCGCCCTGCGCGATCGGGGTGTCCTGGTTCGCGGTGGAGATCAGCTCCATCTTCTTGTCCTTGTTGACGACGAGCCACGCCCAGCCGGAGCCGAAGCGCGCGCCGCCCGCGGCGTTGAGCTTCTCCTTGAACTCGCCGACATCCTTCCACGAGCCCTCGATCGCGGACTTGAGTTCGCTGCTCGGCTCCTTCGCGCCGCCCGGCTTCATCAGGTCCCAGAAGAAGGTGTGGTTCCAGTGGCCGCCGAGATTGTTCTTCACCGACTGCTGCAGTTGCACCGGGATGTAGGCCGGGTCGGCGAGCGTCTTTTCGATCGGCGTCGTCGCGAGCGCGGGCACCTGCTTGGCGAACTCGTTACACATATTGACGTAAGCGGCATGATGCTTGTCGTGATGGATCATCATGGTCTGGGCGTCGATGTGCGGCTCCAGCGCCTCGTACGGGTAGCCGAGCGGCGGAAGTTTGAACGGTCCTTCGGCGGCCGGCGCCTGAGCAAACGCCGCGCCCGGCACGACGAGGCGGCCGGTTGCCGCAAGCGCGGCCGACGCGCCGATGAGTTTGAGGGTTTCGCGTCTGTTCATAACGGGTCATCCTTTGACGAGAGGGGCGGGCCAAGCCGCACGCGCACACGAATTGGCGCCGGCCGCGCATATGGCTAGAACGCCCAGTTCCGCAGGACGTTGCATGCCGTGGCGCTGGTCCAGAGCGAAATTGATCCTCTACAGTGGCAAGATCACGTAACACATTGAATTTACTGGGAGGTGGCGATGGCCGAAGTACTGCACAATCCACTGGTCCTACCCGACGACCTGCCCCCGCCACCGAACGATGGGGCCGCCGAGCACCTGGCCGGGATGAGGCTCCCGGACTTGGCGCTTGCGGCGACCGACGGTTCGCAGGTCAACCTTGCGGGGCTGAAGGGGCGGACGGTTGTCTACGTCTACCCGCGCACCGGGCGGCCGGGGCAGGCGCTTCCGACTGGCTGGGACGGCATTCCGGGCGCGCGCGGCTGCACGCCGCAGTCGTGCGGCTTCCGCGATCATTTCGCCGATCTGAAGCGGCTTGGCGTCGCGCAATTGTTCGGCTTGTCCACGCAGGACATCGACTATCAGCGCGAGGCGGTCGAGCGGCTGCATCTGCCGTTCGCGATCCTCTCCGATGCCGATTTGAAGTTGACGCGCGCGCTCAAGCTGCCGACGTTCGAGGTCGCCGGCATGACGCTGCTCAAGCGCATGGCGTGGGTGATCGACGACGGCGTCATCACAAAAGTGTTCTACCCGGTGTTTCCGCCGGACAAGAGCGCCGAGGAAGTTGTCGCCTGGATTCAGGCGTCGAGGTAAGCGCGCACGTCCCTGAACACCTTGCGAAACATGTCGGTCGTGAGCACGCCGGTGTTCGTGTTGTAGCGCGAGCAGTGATAGCTATCGAACAGCGCGAGATTGCCGACACTGTGCCGCGCGCCGTGCCCGAACGGGGCGGCTGAAAGCTTCTGCCCGAGCGCGCGCAGCGTCGACTCGTGCGAGATGCGCCCCAGCATCACGATGGCGCGCAGCTTCGGCATCGCGGGAATGCGATGCGCGAGAAAAGCATCGCGGCAGGTGTTGATCTCGGCCGGCGTCGGCTTGTTCTCGGGCGGAACGCAATGCACCGCATTCGTGATGCGCGCATCGATCAGAGTGAGCCCGTCGTCCGGCCGCGCGTCGAATGTGCCGCGTGAGAAGCCGAATTCATGAAGTGTTGAATAGAGCAGGTCGCCTGCGTAGTCGCCGGTAAATGGCCTTCCCGTGCGGTTCGCACCGCGCAGGCCGGGCGCGAGACCGACGATCAGCAGCCGTGCGTCGAGCGGGCCGAACGAGTGCACCGGCGCGTTGAACCAGTCCGGCTCCTTCGCGCGCCATTGTTCACGAAACGCAACAAGGCGCGGACAGCGCGGGCAGTCGCGCGGCGGCTCGGCTTCCGCCGCTGCGGCGACCGTCGGCTTGGCCGGCTTACTCTTCTTCGTCGAATTCATCCGCCGCGCCGGCGCGCTGCGGCGCGACGGGGCGCTGCAGGAACTGCGGATGCTGGCTGCGCTCGCCGCTGCCACCGCCGCCACGCTCGGCACCGCGATCATCGCGCGGAGGACGCGGGGCGCGCTCGCCGGGATCGCGGCCGATCTTGCTCTGGAGCTCGACGATGTCGAGGAAGATGTCGGCCTGACGGCGCAGTTCGTCGGCGACCATCGGCGGCTGCGTCGAGATGGTGGAGACGACGGTCACGCGCACGCCGCGCCGCTGCACCGCCTCGACCAGCGAGCGGAAATCGCCGTCGCCGGAGAACAGCACCATGTGGTCGATGTGCGGCGCGATATCCATCGCGTTGACCGCAAGCTCGATGTCCATGTTGCCTTTGACCTTGCGGCGGCCGGACTGGTCGACGAACTCCTTCGTCGCCTTGGTGACGACGGTGTAGCCGTTGTAGTCGAGCCAATCGATGAGGGGGCGGATCGAGGAATACTCCTGATCCTCGATCACGGCGGTATAATAAAACGCCCGCAGCAGGTAGCCGCGCGACTGGAACTCGCGCAGCAGCCGCTTGTAGTCGATGTCGAAACCAAGGGTCTTGGCGGTCGCGTAGAGGTTGGCGCCGTCGATGAACAGCGCGATTTTTTCGGCAGGTACGGCCATGGCTCTCTCAAATCAAATGCAATGCGATCCGCGGAAAACGACGTTGCGCGCGCCGGAGGCCGCCGATCCTCGTTTCTCGGAAATGTCCGGCTTCACCAAACAGTGCCGCCAGTTCGGGCCGGGCCGGATCTCACAATCCAATAGCGCAATGACTTTGAGCAACCCGGCTCCGACTCTTAACGAAACTGCCTAACAGAGCCGTGTTTGGCCGCCAAGTGCGAAAACTTGGGCCTTGCGCTTTTTACGTGAGCGGAATACCTAAACGCCAACATTCGCACACAATTTCGATAGGAGCGGCGCGCCGATGGCCCGTGTCACCGTGGAAGATTGCATCGATAAGGTGGAAAATCGTTTCGACCTCGTGCTGCTGGCCGCCCATCGCGGCCGCATGCTGTCGTCGGGTTCGCAGCTCACGATCGACCGCGACAACGACAAGAACCCGGTCGTGGCGCTGCGCGAGATCGCAGACGAGACCATCTCGCCCGGCGATCTGAAGGAAGACCTGATCCACACGCTGCAGAAGTACGTCGAGGTCGACGAGCCGGAGCCCGACTCCGTGCCGCTGATCGGTGCTCCCGGCGCGAGCGTGGACTCCGACGATACCGAGGTGACGGTCGACCGCATGACCGAGGAAGAACTGCTCAAGGGCCTCGAAGGCCTGGCGCCGCCGGAAGAGAAGCCGGAGCCCGAGATCGAGGGCGGCGACGAAGACCTCTGAGCCTGACGGATTTTGGCGCGACACGGCCCGACATCGTCCGGGCCGTTCGTTTTTCGGCAACCCTCACGCAAACGCGTTGCCGAAATCGCAAATTCCCGTGGTATTCTGCTGGGTAAGCCGCGCGCGATCCGCCGCCGCGGTGCAAGGAAGCGTATGCCCGGCAGCCAGACCGACAAGCTGGAGCGCATGCAGAACCAGCGCCCCTCGCAGCGCACGGTCGAACCTGCGCCGCCGATCGCGCCGGACGTCGCCGAGCCGGTAAAGAAGCGCAAGCCGCGCATGATGCGGCAGTACGACCTGACCGACCGGGTCAAGACCTACAATCCGAACACCAACGAAGACCTGCTCAACCGCGCCTACGTCTACGCCATGAAGGCGCACGGCTCGCAGAAGCGTGCCTCGGGCGACCCGTATTTTTCCCATCCGCTCGAGGTCGCCGCGATCCTGACCGACCTCAAGCTCGACGATGCCACCATCGTGGCGGCGCTGCTGCACGACACGATCGAAGATACCGAGGCGACGAAGGCCGAGATCGACGAGACGTTCGGGCCCGAGATCGGCGCGCTGGTCGATGGCCTTACCAAGCTGAAGAAGCTCGACCTCGTCACACGCGAGGCGAAGCAGGCCGAGAACCTGCGCAAGCTGCTGCTCGCGATCGCCGCCGACGTGCGCGTGCTGCTGATCAAGCTCGCCGACCGGCTGCACAACATGCGCACGATCGACTTCATGCCGCCGGAAGCGCGCCGCCGCACGGCGGAGGAAACGGTCGATATCTATGCGCCGCTCGCCGGCCGCATGGGCATGCACGAGATGCGCGAGGAACTGGAGAACCTGGCTTTCCAGGAGCTCAATCCGGACGCTTATCGCGTGATCAGCGAGCGGCTCGCGGCGCTTGCGGCGCGCAGCAAGACGGTCGTGATCGATATCGAGCGTCAGCTTACCAAGAAATTTGCCGACAGCGGCATCGTGGCCGGCGTCAAGGGGCGGCACAAGCGGCCGTATTCGACGTGGCGCAAGATGGAGCGCAAGTCGATCGGCTTCGAGCAACTCTCCGACCTCGTCGGCTACCGCGTTGTCGTCGGCTCGCTGGAGGAATGCTACCGCGCGCTCGGCATCGTGCACACGACGTGGCCGATGGTGCCTGCGCGTTTCAAGGACTACATCTCGACGCCGAAACAGAACGACTACCGGTCGATTCACACGACGATCATCGGGCCGGGCAACGAGCGCGTCGAACTGCAGATCCGCACGCGCGTGATGAACGAGGTTGCCGAATACGGCATCGCGGCGCACGCGCTCTACAAGGACGGACACGGCTCTCCGACCGAAATGCTCTCGCGCGAAAGCAACGCCTATGCGTGGCTGCGCCACACCATCGAGTTGCTGTCCGAGGGCGTGAACTCGGAGGAATTTCTCGAACACACCAAGCTCGAACTTTTCCACGATCAGGTGTTCTGCTTCACGCCCAAAGGCAGACTGATCGCGCTGCCGCGCAAGGCGACCGCAATCGATTTCGCCTATGCGGTGCACACCGACGTCGGCAACCGCGCGGTCGGCGTGAAGATCAACGGCAAGATCGCGCCGCTCGTCTCCGATCTGGCGAACGGCGACGAGGTCGAGATCATCACGTCGAAAGCGCAGGAGAAGCCGCCGGCCGCATGGGAGTCCGTGGTCGTCACCGGCAAGGCGCGCGCCGCGATCCGTCGCGCTACGCGCGTCGCGGTACGCGAGCAATATGTCGGGCTCGGCCGGCGCATCGTCGAGCGGCTGTTCCAGCGGGCCAAGAAGGACTACTCGGACGAAAAATTGCAGGGCGCGCTGCCGCGGCTTGCGCGCACCTCGATCGAGGAAGTGATGGCGGCGGTCGGGCGCAGCGAGATGAGGGCATCCGATGTCGCGCGCGCGATGTACCCGGACTACAAAGAAGAGCGCGTTGCGCGCGCGCCTGCGCCGAAAGCCGAAAGCGGCTGGTTCGGCCTGAGCAAAGTGAAGTCGCTGATCTTCAAGGTGCCGGAAGGCAAGGAAAGCGACGGCGGGATCCCGATCCGTGGCGTTTCGGGCGATCTGCCGGTGAGCTTCGCGGCGGACGGCGGCGCGGTGCCGGGCGACCGCATCGTCGGGATCATGACGCCGGGCGAGGGGATCACGATCTACCCGATCCAGTCGCCGGCGCTGAAACAGTTCGAGGACACGCCCGAGCGCTGGCTCGATGTGCGGTGGGACGTCGAGGAGCAAAGCCCGCAGCGTTTCCCGGCGCGGCTGAAGGTACACTCGGTCAACGAGCCGGGCACGCTCGCGCAGGTCGCGCAGGTGATCGCCGAGCACGACGGCAACATCGACAATGTCCGCATGCAGCGCGGCTCGCCCGACTTCACCGAACTGCTGATCGATCTGGAGGTCTACGACCTCAAGCACCTGAACGCGATCATCGCGCAGCTCAAGGCCAAGGATGTGGTCGCGAAGGTCGAGCGGGTGAACGCTTGAGCCGCCGTGCGGCTATGTCATCAGGACAATGAATTTGACGTCCCGGCCGCGATCCGTGTTTGAGTCATAGTATGCCTGCCAGCAAGCTCCGCCTCGGCGTCAACATCGACCACGTCGCGACCATCCGCAACGCGCGCGGCGGACGCCATCCCGATCCCGTGAAGGCGGCGCTGCTCGCCGTCGAGGCGGGCGCGGACGGCATCACGGCGCACCTGCGCGAGGATCGCCGCCATATCCGTGACGACGACATTGCGCGGCTGAAGGCTCAACTGACGAAGCCGCTGAATTTCGAGATGGCGGCGACGCGCGAGATGGTGGACATCGCGCTGAAGGCGCGCCCGCACGCGGCCTGCATCGTGCCGGAGCGGCGGCAGGAGATCACCACCGAGGGCGGGCTCGACGTCGTGCGTCAGCACAATCAGCTCGTGCCGATCATCGCGGAACTCAAGGCGGCGGGCATCCGGGTGTCGCTGTTCATCGGCGCGGACGAAAAGCAGATCGAGACGGCGGCGGAAGCGGGCGCGCCGGTGATCGAGATCCACACCGGGGCGTGGTGCGAGGCCGTTGTGGACGGGCACGACACGATGGCGCGGATTGAGTTCGAGCGCATCGTGAAGGGAGCCTCGCGCGCGATGTCGCTTGGCCTCGAAGTCCACGCGGGTCACGGTCTCGATTTCAAGACAGCCGAAGCCATCGCGGCATTGCCCGAGATCGTCGAGCTCAATATCGGGCACTTTCTGATTGGCGAAGCGATCTTTGGCGGCCTCACCGGCATGATCGCCGCGATGCGCGCCGCGATCGACCGCGGCTTTGCGCGCCGCCCTGCACCATGATCATCGGCATCGGCTCGGATATTACCGACATCCGCCGCATCGAGAAGGTGATCGAGCGGCACGGCGACCGTTTCCTGTCGCGCATCTTCACCGACACCGAGCGGGCGCGGGCGGAGCGGCGTGCGAAAAGTGTCGAGACCTACGCCAAGCGCTTTGCCGCGAAGGAAGCCTGCGCCAAGGCGCTCGGGACCGGTATCCGGCAGGGCGTGTGGTGGCGCGACATGGGCGTAGTCAACCTGTCGTCCGGCCGCCCGACCATGAAGCTGACCGGCGGCGCGGCGGCGCGGCTCGCGAAGTTGACGCCTGCCGGAATGCAAGCACGCATCGATGTGAGCATCACCGACGAATATCCGTTGGCGCAGGCCTTCGTGATCATCTCGGCGGTGCCCGCAGGCACGCCGGCCTGACATTCATCTTTTGATTCAATAAATTGCTGGAACTCTCTGAGCCAACCTTCGTTTCCGAAGGCAGCCCAGAGGTACTGAATGCTTGTCCAGCTCAATCCGCCGATTCCGCTGAAAACCCCAAGAGGGGATGGCCTCGCGCACTTCTTGATCGACTACGGTCCAGAAGCGGACCTGCTTTGGGTCGTGTTCATGGACGCGGATGGCGCGTGCTGGACGGTGCCGAATCCCGAGATCCGCATGAGCGAAAACTGGACGATGGGACGGAGGTTCGAGCGTCCGAAGGACAGCAAGCCCACACAGCGCTTCCAGCCGACCATCGCAGCCGGCACGGACGCCTGACGTCATGGCCCGGCAAGCACCACAGCCGGCGCTGAAAGTGCTCGCGTTCAATTGCACGCTGAAGAGCGCGAGCAAGAAGGAAAAGTCCTCCACGCAGGTGTTGATCGAGCAGTTGCTGGACGCGCTCAAGGAACACGGCGCGAGGGGCGACATCGTCCGCGCGGTCGATCACAACATCAAGCCCGGCGTGACCTCTGACGAGGGGAAGGGCGACGACTGGCCTGCGCTACGCCAGCGCGTGATGAATGCCGACATCCTCATCATGGGCACGCCCGTCTGGCTCGGGCAGCCATCGAGCGTCGCGAAGCGCGTAATGGAGCGGATGGACGCATTCCTCACCGAGACCGACGACAAGGGCCGCATGCCGTCCTACGGCAAGGTCGGCTGCGTCGTGGTGGTCGGCAACGAGGACGGCGCGCATCACTGCGCCGCCGAACTGATCCAGGCGATGACGGAAGTCGGCTTTACCTGTCCGCCCGGCAGCGTGACCTACTGGGTCGGCGAGGCGCAGGGCGACAAGGAATACAAGGACTTCAGGAAGGCGCCGAAAGTCGTCGCCGACACCACCGCGATGCTGGCATCGAACGCCGCGCATCTCGCGCGGCTACTCAAGACCCACAGCTATCCCGGAACGGAATAGCGGTCCGGCCGCGTGCGGAGCGTCCACGCACGCGTTCAGAATTCTCCATTATTTTCAACTGTTTGCGATGGCGGGAAAAATCTATGCGTGTCCGCCATCGCGGCGCGTCATTCGTTGCGTGCACCGCCCTCAACCGGTACAAGGGCGAGCCGACGGGTGGGGGCGCCACCTTGCGAGCTTTCAGAGGCCATGCGCGTGACGACAACCGAAGAAAAGCGGAAAGAGGGCGGATTCGCCGAAACCGTGCGCGTGGTCATCCACGCTCTCCTCATCGCGGTGGTCATCCGCACCTTCCTGTTTCAGCCGTTCAACATTCCGTCCGGCTCGATGATGGCGACGCTGCTGATCGGCGATTACCTGTTCGTGTCGAAATACACGTACGGCTATAGCCGCTATTCCTTCCCGTTCTCGCCGCCGCTGTTCTCCGGACGCCTCTTCGGCTCGGGACCGACCCGCGGAGACGTCGTGGTGTTCCGCCTGCCACGCGATGACTCCACCGACTACATCAAGCGCGTGATCGGCTTGCCGGGCGATCGCATCCAGATGATCGATGGTGTGCTTCAGATCAACGGCGAGCCGGTGAAGCGCGAGCGCGCCGAGGACTACGTCGGCACCGAGGACGGCCCGGGCATCAAGCGCATCAAGCGCTGGAAGGAGACGCTGCCGAACGGCGTCATCTATTACACGCTCGATCTGGTCGATAACTCGTTCTACGACAACACGCCGATCTACACCGTTCCGGCCGGCCACTATTTCATGATGGGCGACAATCGCGACAACTCGACCGACAGCCGCGTGCTCAGCCAGGTCGGCTACGTGCCGATCGACAACATCGTCGGGCGCGCCGAGATCATCTTCTTCTCGGTCGGAGACGGCGAAGCCGCGTGGAAAGTGTGGCGCTGGCCGTGGGTCGTCCGCTGGGACCGGTTGTTCTCGATCGTTCGATGAGCCGCAAGGCCAAGACCTTCGAGGCCCGCGACGCGCTTGAAAGCAGGATCGGCTACGCGTTTGCCGACAAGGCGATCCTTGATCGCGCACTCACCCATATCTCGGCGGCCTCGCCTAAGCAGGGGCGGGGCGGCAGCTATCAGCGACTCGAATTTCTCGGTGACCACGTCCTCGGCCTCGCGGTGTCCGACATGCTGTATCGGACATTTCCCAAGGGTGACGAAGGCGAACTGTCGCGAAGGCTCGCCGATCTGGTGCGGCGCGAGACGTGCGCCGACGTTGCACGCGCGATCGATCTCGGCGCAGCGCTGCGCCTCGGCTCATCGGAATCGAACGCGGGCGGGCGACGGCGCACCGCGACGCTCGCCGACGTGTGCGAGGCCCTGATAGGGGCGGTGTTTGTCGATGGGGGCTATCCGGCTGCTTCCGCGCTCATCGAGCGGCTGTGGCACGAGCGCATGCTCAAACCCCAGCGCCCGCTGCGCGATGCGAAGACCATGCTGCAGGAGTGGGCGCAGGGGCGCGGCCTGCCGACGCCCGCCTATCGTGAAGTGGAACGCACGGGCCCGCACCACAATCCGCAATTCCGCGTCGCGGTTGATGTGCCGAAGCTCGCCCCGGCCGAAGGGGTCGGGCGCTCCAAGCGCGCCGCCGAGCAGGCCGCCGCCGCGGCGATGCTGACGCGCGAAGGCGTAGCCCAGGACACGGCGAATGGCTGAGGAAGACCGGCACTGCGGTTTCATTGCGTTGATCGGCGCGCCGAACGCCGGCAAGTCGACACTCACCAACGCGCTGGTCGGCGCCAAGGTGACGATCGTGTCCCGCAAGGTGCAGACCACGCGCGCGGTGGTGCGTGGCATCGCGACCGCGGGCGAGGCGCAGCTTGTGCTGATGGACACGCCGGGGATCTTCGCGCCGCGCCGACGGCTCGATCGCGCGATGGTGACGACCGCGTGGGGCGGCGCGCACGATGCCGATATCGTGGTGCTGTTGATCGACGCCAAGAAAGGTCTCGAGGAGGAGGCGGACGCGATCCTCGCCAGGCTCGACGGGATTGGGAAGCCGAAGGTCCTCGTGCTCAACAAGATCGATCTTGCCGACAAGCCCGCCCTGCTGACGCTGGCGCAAACGATCGGCGGCAAGGCGAAGTTCGACGCGACTTTCATGATTTCGGCGTCGAGCGGCGATGGCGTCGAGGACCTGAAAGGCTGGCTTGCCGCGCACGCGCCGAAGGGACCGTGGCACTACCCGGAAGATCAGATATCGGACGCGCCGATCCGTTCGCTCGCAGCCGAGATCACGCGCGAGAAGCTGTTCGACCGGCTGCATCAGGAGCTGCCGTATCAGGCGACGGTCGAAACCGAAGTGTGGAAGGAATTGCGCGACGGCGCGGCGCGCATCGAGCAGACGATTTATGTCGAGCGCGAAAGCCAGCGCAAGATCGTGCTCGGCAAGGGCGGCGCCACCATCAAGGCGATCGGCGCGGAGGCCCGCAAGGAGATCGCCGAGCTGACCGAACAGAAGGTCCATCTCTTCCTGTTCGTGAAGGTGCGGGAAGGGTGGGGCGACGACCCGGAGCGCTATCGCCAGATGGGAATCGAGTTTCCGAAGGAATAACTCAGGCGCGCGGGATCGCGGGTCTTCTGCGCGGGCTGGAAAAGAGTGATCGCCTCATGATGATCGGAAAAGTTCAAAACGTCGTTGCGGCAATTGTTGCAGTTGCCGCGGTGGTGCAGGTTGCAGCGGCGCAAACTGCGGAAACGCCGCAGCTCCAGACCAACCAGTCCTATGTCGAAGACGTGACGCGTTCGGCCACGCTCAATGTCGAAGACCCGATGGTGGTGTTCGGCTTCGTGATGTCGCAGCTGCCGGAGCGCGTGAAGGTCTATCCGACCGAGAACTATTTCTACTTCGGCTTCATGCTCGGCGGCATCCGCTATGCGGGCAACATTCGGCTCGACGCGAGCAACCGCGACGAGGGCAAGGCCGACTTCGCCTATTTCGAGGATACCGCGCAGTGGTACGACGACGCGCCGGTGAAGCACATGACCCTCGACGCCTCGCAGGGCGTGACGATCGAGAAAGTCGAGAAGCTCCTCTATCGCCTGAGCTACCAGGGCAAGAGCGTGCTTTTCGCGCTCAACGATCTCTCGCAGGTGAAGCCGCCGGCCGGCGCGCTCGGACCGGACGAGGCGTTCATCGGTCCGATCTTCGATAAATCCGCGATCCGGTTTTTCCTGATCTACAATGCGAAACTGAAGGTCTTTCACTACGTGCTGGACGAGACCGAAACGGTCGCCGACCAGTTCTTTTCGCCGAAGAAGACCGACCGCATTCTGATCGGCAAGCGCACCGGCTTCGCCTTCTACAAGGATCACAAGCTTAGCCGTAAAATCATGGTCGGCGCATTCGATGGCAACATGAACGCCAACAACTATTTCGACGGCCCGTTCGACCAGCTGCCTGACAATTTCATCGAGGGCGAAACGCTGCGCAACGCGATCCTCAGCGTGCGGCCCCAGCTCAAGGGCGAGATCGACCGCTTCGGCGGCTCGCCGGACGGCAGCATCCGCTTCATGATCGGGCCGTATCTGCCGTATCGGAAGATCACTGACCTCGATCCGGTCCACGCCTGCGCACAGAAAAAGCTGAAACAGCCGGACTATTATCGGTGTTTCGTCACGGACGACGAATCCGGTGGTATGGTGCCGGCGAAGCCGAAGCGCAGCGGCGCGGCGAAACGCTAGAGCATGATCCCGAAAAGCGGGAAGCGGTTTTCCGATCAGATCGTGCTCAACGTGTGAATCATGGACTGGACCGACGAAGGCATTGTGCTCGGTGTGCGCCGCCACGGCGAGACGAGTGCCATTCTCGAATTGATGACGCGCACGCATGGGCGTCACCTCGGTCTGGTGCGCGGCGGAAGCGGCTCGCGCATGCGGCCGGTGCTCCAGCCGGGAAACATCGTGCGCGCCACCTGGCGCGCGCGGCTCGACGAGCATCTCGGACATTACGTTATCGAAGGCCTGCGGCTGCGCGCGGGCGAGTTCATGATAGCCGCGCATACGGCGTACGGCGTGACGCATCTCGCGGCGCTCTGCCGCCTGTTGCCCGAACGCGATCCGCACGAATTGGTGCACGATGCGCTTGCCGACATTCTCGATCATCTTGGCGATCGCGCGCTCGCCGCCGCGCTGATCGCGCGTTTCGAATTGCATCTTCTTGCCGAGCTTGGCTTCGGGCTCGATCTCGATCAGTGCGCGGCGACAGGCGTGACGGCCGAGCTTGATTACGTCTCGCCGAAGTCGGGCCGCGCGGTTTCGCGCGCGGCGGGCGAACCGTGGCGCGATCGCATGTTGCGGCTGCCGACGTTCCTGCGCAGCGAAGAAGCAGACGGACCGACGACCGAGGAATTGAATGATGCGTTCGCGCTCACCGGATTTTTCCTGACGCGTCACGTGCTCGAACCGCGCGGCATGCCGATGCACGATGCACGTGCAAGCTTCATCAGTGCGGTGCTGCGCGGGGCCGATGTGCGCGCAGCTTCCTGAACGACCATTCACGCTGTGGCAGAAATGTTGCTGAAATAGGCGTGCAAGCGATTTGATTGTGCTCTAGGTTTGAGACCGGAAGCGATTTCGATTCCGACAGGATCATGGAGGGAGCGATGCGCAAATTCGTTACAGGACTTGCAACGCTGGCCGCGATTGCGGCGGGCGTAACGACACTCAGCACGCGATCTGACGCCGCGGGACTTCCCGGCACCGGCGTGCTGAACGGCGCGGCGGACTCGATCGCCGTCACGGAGAATGTGCAGCTCTATATGTTCGGTGGCCGGCGCCATTGCTGGTACGACGACGGCTGGCAGGGTCCGGGTTGGTACTGGTGCGGTTATCGCCATCGTCGCGGCTTCGGCTGGGGCGGCGGCGCCGGCTGGCACGGCTGGGGTGGCGGCGGTGGCTGGATGGGTGGCGGCCCGATGGGCGGCGGCTGGATGGGTGGCGGCGGTGGCCCGATGGGCTTCGGCGGCGGCGGTGGCGGTGGCTTCATGGGCGGTGGCCCGATGGGCTTCGGCGGCGGCGGTGGCGGCGGTCCCATGGGTGGCCCGATGGGGTTCGGCGGCGGTGGCGGCGGCGGTCCCATGGGCGGCGGCGGCGGGATGGGAGGCTCGGGCTTCAGCGGCATGGCTGTCTCCGACATCCGCGCCAAGCATGACGTGCAACTGCTCGGCAAGCTCGACAACGGGCTCGGCTTCTATCGCTTCAGCTACAACGGAAGCGAGAAGGCCTATGTCGGCGTGATGGGTCATGAAGTGCAGTCGATCCGGCCGGATGCCGTGTTGCGCGGTCCCGACGGCTTCCTGCGCGTTCGCTACGACCGGCTCGGCATCCAGATGCAGAGCTACGAGGACTGGGTCGCGGCGGGTCAGAAGATCCCGACGGCCTCGCATTGAGGCATCGCGCTACCGGCGAACGCTGCCGGCAGCAATTGAATCGTGTGAAGGGCGGCCGGTCGGCCGCCCTTCTGCATGGCGCAGCCCCTGTATGATCGAAACCGTATGAGCACATCCGGCATCCCGGCCGACGCGACTCCACGCGCGATTTCGTCGCGCAACCTGCTGCTCGCCTATGTGGCGGCGATCTTCGTGAGCGCGGCGCTGCTGTTCGCCGTGCAGCCGATGTTCACCAAGATGGTGCTGCCCAGGCTTGGGGGCGCTGCGGCCGTGTGGTCGGTCGCGATGGTGTTCTTCCAGACCACGCTGCTCGCCGGCTACGCCTACGCGCATGCGCTGACGCGCTTCGCGCCGGGGCGCATGTCGGTAATCATTCATCTGGCGGTGATGATCGTCGCGTGCTTCGCGCTGCCGCTGCATATCGCGAGCGGGTGGGGCGGACCGCCGGCTTCCGGCGAGGCGCTGTGGCTGCTCGGCCTGTTCGCCGTGTCGATCGGGTTGCCGTTTTTCGCGCTCGCCGCCAACGGGCCGCTGATCCAGGCGTGGTTTGTCCGCACCGATCATCCGGCCGCGAAGGACCCGTATTTCCTCTATGCGGCGAGCAATGTCGGAAGCTTTCTGGCGTTGATCGCCTATCCACTCGTAATCGAGCCGTTCGTGCCGCTCGGCGGCCAGACACTCGGCTGGACCGCGGGGTTCTACGTCCTGATCCTGCTGCTCGCGTTGTGTGGCTGGCTCCTGCTGCGCTCGCCCAACCGATTGCCGGATACCGTTGCGGCGGGCATTGCGGAAGCAGTCCCTCCGCGTGCGCGCGATGCGATCATCTGGATCGCGCTCGCGGCCGTGCCGTCCGGCCTCCTGATCGCCGTGACGGCGCATATCTCAACCGACGTCGCAGCCGTGCCGCTGCTCTGGGTCGCGCCGCTCGCGCTCTATCTGCTGACCTTCGTCATCGCGTTCCAGACGCGCCCGCTTATTCCGCACCGGTTCGTCGTCGCGGCGCAGCCGGTCGTGGTGTTCATTCTGGTCGTGCTGTTTCTCGCGCTGCCGGTCACCTCGACCATCGGACTGATCGTGCTGCATCTGCTGCTGCTGTTCGTATGCGCGCTGATGTGCCACGGCGAGCTCGCCCGCCGCAGGCCCGCGCCGCGGCACCTGACCGCGTTCTACATGTGGATCTCGTTCGGCGGTATGATCGGCGGCATCGCGACCGGACTGATCGCGCCGCATGCGTTCAACTGGGTCGCCGAATACCCGATCCTGATCGTGCTCGCGCTGCTGTGCCGCCCGGGCCTCGCGTGGCCGGTGCGGGGCAGCGGAGGGTGGCTGCTGCTCGCCGGACTCTTCATCGCGCTGGTGCTTTGCTACGTCGTCAAGAACTATGACGTGGGCTTCGACTACCGCGTCTACTTGGTGATGCTCGGTGTGCTGCTCGGCCTCACGGCGAAATTCTGGCGCGCGCCGCTGCCGTTCGCCGCAATCCTCGCGTTCCTGCTGTTCGCCAACACCTACTTCAACGAGACGCCCAGCGTCTTCAAGGTGCGCAACTTCTTCGGCGTGCTGAACGTGGTGGATACCTCTGACGGAAAATATCGCGTGCTGTGGCACGGCACGACCGCGCAGGGCACCCAGCAGGTGCGCGACGACGAGGGCAAGCCGATCGAAGGTCCGCCCGAGATGATCGCCGAGTTCTTCGAGGGCGCCGGCATCGCACAGACGCTCGACGCCGTGCATGCCAAGGCCGGCGACAAGCCGATCAATTTCGCGGTGGTCGGGCTCGGCACCGGCGCGCTCGCCTGTCAGGTGCGGCCGGGCGACACGCTCACCTACTACGAGATCGATCCGGATGTGGTGCGGATCGCGACCGATCCGAAAATCTATCAGTACTTCTCGGAGTGCGCGCCGGAAACCAAGGTCGTGCTCGGCGATGCGCGGTTGCGGATCGCCGATGCGCCCGACGCAAGCTACGACCTGATCTTCGTCGACGCGTTCATCGGCGCCGCGATCCCGATCCACCTGCTCACCCGCGAGGCGATCGCGCTCTACTTCAGCAAGCTCAAGCCGGGCGGCATCGTGGCGATGCACATCTCCAATCTCAATCTCGAGCTGGCTTCAGTCGCAGCCGGCGTCGCCAATGCGAACGGCGCGATCGCGCGCATCTATGACGGCGGCGACGTCGAGCCCAATCCGATGCTGCATCACTGGGTGCCGCGCGTCGCGGCGATCGCGCGGCGGGATGAGGATTTCGGTGCGCTCGGAAAGTCGGTGTTCTGGCCGGTGCGCGAGCGCGATCCGAACCAGCGGGTATGGACCGACGATTATTCGAACATCGTCGGCGCGATCCTGCGCAATCTGTGGGTCCGGCAACCCAGCTTGAACTGACGGCGGCAATAAATCAGGCCGGCCGCTTGCGCGACCGGCCCGCAAAGATTTGACGCAGAACTGCTGGTTACCAGCAGGGAACCCAGCGGCTGCTCCACGGACGGTGGCAACGGCGCACGCCGCGGCTACCCCAGCGCCAGTGACCACCACCGCCACGCCAATGGCGGCCGCCGCGGCTGCCCCAGCGCCAGTGCTGCACGGTTTCGACCGGGCTCGCCGCGTTCGCAGCATCGCCGATCACCGCGCCGCTGACCGGGGCGGCCGACACGCTGGCGGTGCCGGCAAGACCGATGCCTCCCGCGACCAGCATTGCTAAGATGATTCCACGCATTCGAAAGTCTCCTCTCCTTGGTGACGTTGGACGACCGGACGGGGACGAACCCCTATTCCCTCCGACCACCATACGAACGCAAGCGTTCCGAAAAGATCGCTCGACGAATCTCAACTTTCGACCAGCCAATTCGTTCAGCTTGCGAGCGTATGTAACCGTTCGATCGATTGCAGACTGGACCCTAGTCTTCGCCTGCGATGCCTCAATGTAATTGGAGAATTACGTAGAGATCGTGGCTAAGTTGTTCATCTCTTGTTCATCGCGGTGGCACGCAGTACCCGTTATTCATGGGTAAACAACTGATTCCCCCCGATCGGGGCGACGTGCAGGAGATCACGCTGCGGGATGCGCTCGAGGAGCGGTATCTCGCCTATGCGCTCTCCACCATCATGCACCGCGCGCTCCCGGATGCGCGCGACGGCCTCAAGCCGGTTCACCGGCGTATCCTGTACGGGATGCGGCTGCTGCGGCTCGATCCCGGCACCACGCTGAAGAAGTCCGCGAAGATCGTCGGCGACGTGATGGGCAATTTCCATCCGCACGGCGACCAGGCGATCTACGACGCGCTGGTGCGGCTCGCGCAGGATTTTTCCTCGCGTTTCCCGCTGGTCGACGGGCAGGGCAACTTCGGCAACATCGACGGCGATAACCCGGCGGCCATGCGCTACACCGAGGCGCGCCTGACCGAGGTCGCGCGGCTGTTGCTCGACGGGATCGACGAGGACGCGGTGGATTTCCGCCCGAGCTATGACGGGCAGTCGGACGAGCCGATCGTTCTTCCCGCGGCGTTTCCCAATCTGCTGGCGAACGGCGCGCAGGGCATCGCGGTCGGCATGGCGACGTCGATCCCGCCGCACAATGCGGCGGAGCTTTGCGACGCGGCGCTGTTCCTGATCGACAATCCGAACGCACGCTCGAAGACATTGCTGAAGTTCGTGCCCGGTCCCGATTTTCCGACCGGCGGGATCGTTGTCGATCCGCGCGCCGAAATTGCCGAGGCGTACGCAACCGGGCGCGGCTCGTTCCGCGTGCGGGCGAAATGGGAGCAGGAAGATTCCGGGCGCGGCACCTGGCTCGTTATCATCACCGAGATCCCGTGGCTGGTGCAGAAGTCGCGTCTCGTCGAGCGCATCGCCGAACTGATCAACGAGAAGAAACTGCCGCTCGTCGCCGACGTACGCGATGAATCCGCCGAGGATATCCGACTCGTCATCGAACCGCGTGCGCGCACCGTCGATCCCGCGCTGATGATGGAGAGCCTGTTCAAGCTCACCGAGCTTGAAAACCGCATCCCCCTCAACATGAACGTGCTGGTGAAGGGCAGGGTGCCGAGGGTGATCGGCTTGGCCGAGGCCCTGCGCGAATGGCTCGACCACCGGCGCGACGTGCTGGTGCGCCGCTCGAACCACCGGCTGAAGCAGATCGGCCACCGGCTTGAAATGCTCGGCGGCTACCTGATCGCGTTTCTCAATCTCGATCGCGTCATCAAGATCATCCGCACCGAGGACGAGCCGAAGCCCGTGCTGATGAAGGCGTTCAAGCTTACCGACGTGCAGGCGGACGCCATCCTCAACATGCGGCTGCGCAATTTACGCAAGCTCGAGGAAATGGAGATCCGCAAGGAGGACAAGGAGCTTCGCGCGGAGAAGAAATCGCTCGAGGAGTTGCTCAAGTCCGAGAAGAAGCAGTGGGACACGATCACGGCGCAGATCAAGGACCTGCGCGAGGCGTTCGGCAAGAAGACGCCGCTCGGCAAGCGCCGCACCAATTTCGCCGAGGCGCCCGAGCACGACGAGGCCGCGATCGAGGAAGCGATGGTCGTGCGCGAGCCGATCACGGTGGTGCTCTCGGACAAGGGCTGGGTGCGTGCACTGCGCGGTCACATGGAGGATTTGTCCGGCGTGTCGTTCAAGCAGGACGATAGCCTGAAGATCGCGTTCTTCGCCGAAACGACTTCGAAATTCCTTATGCTCGGGACGAACGGGCGCTTCTATACGCTCGAGGGATCGAAGCTGCCCGGCGGGCGTGGTCACGGCGAGCCGGTGCGGCTGTTCATCGACCTCGAACAGGAATCCGACATAGTCACGATGTTCCCCTTCCAGGGCGGACGGAAGTTCCTCGTCGCAAGTCATCAGGGCAGGGGATTTATCGTTCCCGAGGATGAATGTCTCGGTACGACGCGCAAGGGCAAGCAGGTGCTCAACGTGAAGGCGCCGGATGAAGCGCGCGGCGTATGCGTCGTCGAAGGCGAGCAGGTCGCGACCATCGGCGAGAACCGCAAGATGGTGATCTTCCCCATCGACCAGTTGCCGGAAATGTCCCGCGGCACCGGCGTGCGCCTGCAACGCTACAAGGACGGCGGGCTTGCCGACGTGAAGACCTTCAAGGGCGCGGACGGCTTGAGCTGGACCGACGGAGCGGGGCGCGCGTTCTCGCTCACGCTGAAAGAGCTCTCCGACTGGCGCGGCAATCGCGCCGATGCCGGACGACTCGCGCCGAAGGGTTTTCCGCGGTCGAACAAGTTTCGTTAAAAACGCCTTCCCGAAAGTCGCGTTCTGACCGGGCACAAATCGTAAGGCATTGATTTAGACTAGAGTAGTTTATTCTCGCCATCAATTCTGCAATTGCAAATTATTCGCAACTAGATAAGGTGGTGGCGTTGGAGGGAACGCCATGGCCGTGGACTCGCTGCAAGCCGCACCTGAATCCGGATGGAAGCGTCCGCGCGGGACGCCGTCACTGTCCGAAGTGTTCGGCTCGATCCGCACAAGGCCGACCGGCTCGTTCTGGCGCAAGCTCGGCGCGTTCCTCGGACCCGGATACCTCGTCGCGGTCGGCTACATGGATCCGGGTAACTGGGCGACCTCGCTCGCTGGCGGCTCGAAGTTCGGCTACGCGCTGCTCACCATCGCGCTGATGTCGAACATCATGGCGATCCTGTTGCAGGCGCTGTGCGCGCGCCTCGGCATCGGGGCAGGGCGCGACCTCGCGCAGGCGTGCCGCGACGCGTTCCCGCGCTGGGCGTCGTGGCCGCTGTGGGTGGTGAACGAGATCGCGATCTGCGCGACCGACCTCGCCGAAGTCATCGGCACGGCCATTGGTCTCAATCTACTTTTCGGAATTCCGCTCGAACTCGGCGTCCTCATTACGGCGCTCGACGTGTTCCTGATCCTGTGGCTGCAAAATGTCGGCTTCCGCTGGATCGAGGCGCTGATCGTCACGCTGCTCGGTGTTATCGCGATATGCTTCGCGCTTCAGATCGCGATGGCCAATCCCGACTGGCGCGCGGTGATCGTCGGTTTCGCGCCGACGGTCGAGATCGTGAAAAATCCCGACATGCTTTATCTCGCGATCGGCATCATCGGCGCGACCGTAATGCCGCACAATCTGTTCCTCCACTCGGGTGTGGTGCAGACGCGACGGTACGGCGAGGGGATCGAGGAAAAGCGTGAGGCGATCAAGCTCGCGACGATCAATTCAACGATTGCACTGTGCTTCGCGCTGCTGATCAACGCGTCAATCCTGATCCTCGCGGCGGCGACCTTCAACAAGACCGGGCAGACCGACGTGTCCGAGCTGGGCGAGGTGCACAAGCTGATCGCGCCGCTGCTCGGCTCCGCCTGGGCGCCGACGCTGTTTGGGATCGCGCTGTTGTGCTGTGGACTGAACTCGACGGTAACGGCGACGCTCGCCGGCCAGATCGTGATGGAAGGGTTCATCGATATTCGCCTGCCGCCCTGGGCGCGGCGGCTGACCACGCGCGCCATCGCGATCATTCCGGCGGCGGCGGTCACGATATGGTTCGGCGAGAGCGGGACCGCGAAGCTGCTGATCCTCAGTCAGGTGATCCTCGGCCTCTCGCTTCCGTTTGCGATCGTGCCGCTGGTGATGTTCACGGCCGACCGCGCCAAGATGGGCGAACTTGTTGCGCCGCGCTGGCTGAGCTGGGCTTGCGCGCTGATCGCCGCGATCCTGATCGTGCTGAACATCAAGCTGCTGTACGATCTTATCCCCGGCTAGGCGTTCCGCCGGAGACTCAGGCTTCGACGCGCATCCAGCTCGATCAGCTCCATCTCGATCTTCGCGTCCAGGAAGATCGCCTGCGCCGGCGCGACGAGGGCTGACAGCTCGGCCTTCAGCGCGTCGTCCGACAGTTCGGACTCGTCGCAGTTGAAGACGTACAGGAACGGCTTCGCGGTCAGCAGGTTCAGGTCGCGCAGCTCCTCCGAGGCCAGGCCGGCGGAGTAGACCGTACGGCCAGCCTCGAGCTCCTTCTGTGCGGCCTGCACCGCGGCGACCTTCGCGGCGAGGTCCTTCTTGAGCCGCGCCTCCTTCTCCAGCCGCGGCAGCGCCTTCTCGACCGTCTGCAGGTCGGCGAGGATCAGCTCGGTCGTGATCGTCTCGATGTCGTCGGACGGCGACACCTTGCCGTCGACGTGCACGACGTTCGGGTCGCGGAACGCCCGCGTCACCTGGCAGATCGCGTCCGCCTCGCGGATGTGCGCGAGGAACTGGTTGCCCAGCCCCTCGCCCGCGGACGCGCCGCGTACGAGCCCGGCGATGTCGACGAACTGCACCGTCGCCGGCACGACCTTCACCGACTCGAACAGCTTCCCGAGCACGTCGAGGCGTGGATCGGGCACGCCGACCACCCCGACGTTCGGCTCGAGCGTCGCGAACGGATAGTTCGCCGCAAGCACGTCGTTCGCGGTCAACGCGTTGAACAGCGTCGACTTCCCCGCGTTGGGAAGCCCGACAATCCCGATTTGCAAAGCCACGGTGGAAGCGTACGCGGAGCGTCACCGCCGAGTTGTCGGTGGTCGCCGGCAGAGTGGCTTCCATGAACGGGATCGTGCTCGGCTTCGCCGTCGGCCTCGCGCTCGGCGCCCTGCTCGGCGTGCTCTGGATGCGCGGCAGGGTGGCCGATCGGCGCGCGTTCGCCGACCAGGTCAAGGCGATGTGCTCGGACGCCGTCGCGCAGTCGAGCCGGCAGCTGCTCGACCTCACCGACGCGCGGTCGCGGGCGGCGGAGGACGCGGTCGCGCCTGTGCGCGAGAGCTTGGACCGGTTCGACGCGCGGCTGCGGGAGATCGAGCACGAGCGGCTCGAGCTGCACACGGCGATGCGGGAGCAGGTCGAGTCCGTACGGCTGCAGGGCGAGGAGCTGCGGCGGGAGACCCGTTCGCTGGCGTCGGCTCTGCGCAAGCCACAGGTACGCGGCCGGTGGGGCGAGCTGCACCTCGCGCGGGCGACGGAGCTGGCGGGGCTGGTCGATCACGTCGACGTGACGTTCCAGCACACGTCGTTCGGTACGGACGGGGAGGCGGTGCAACGGCCCGACCTGGTGGTCAACCTCGCGGGTGGCAAGCACATCGTGGTCGACGCGAAGGTGCCGCTGCAGGCGTTCCTCGAGGCGGCGGAGGCGGTGGACGACCACATCCGGGCCGAACGGCTGGCGATCCACGCGCGGCAGGTTCGTTCGCACGTCGACTCGCTGGCCGGCAAGGCGTACTGGCGGCGGCTGCCGGGGACGCCCGAGTTCGTGGTGCTGTTCATGCCCGGTGAGGCGTTCCTGTCGCACGCGCTGGAGGCGGACCCGGGCATGCTCGAGTACGCGGCCGAGCGCCGCGTCATCCTGGCCACGCCCACCACGCTGATCGCGCTGCTGCGCACGGTGGCGTATGCCTGGACCGAGCAGGCACTGACGGAAAACGCGCGCGAGGTCTTCGAGCTGGGCCGGTCGCTGTACGAACGCCTCGGCAAGCTGGGCCGGCACCTCGACCGCCTCGGGCGCTCGCTGACGGGCGCGGTGTCGTCGTACAACGAAGCGGTGGGCTCGCTGGAGACCCGCGTGCTGACAACGGCGCGGCGGATGCACGAGCTGAAGATCACCTCCGACGAGCTCCCCGGCCCTGCCCCCGTCGACGCAGCGGTCCGCCCCTTGGGCGCCCCCGAACTCCTCGACTCCGCCGCCGAAGCCCGCCCCGTGCGCGGCCTTTGACCGCACGGCACGAGAACGTTCGAAGACCTCGTCCACGCGCCTGACGTATAGAGTGGGGATCACTTCGATGTGACGGTCCCCTGAGGTAGCCGCAGAGTGGGAACGTTCCACCTCTTCTCCAGAGGTGCCGGAGGGGCGGCGACGTAGTTTGTCGACCCCTTCGGAGGATGTTCATGACGAACGTTGGTATTGGCCTGCCCATCAGCGATCCCGGCAGGTTGCTCGACTGGGCTCAGAGCGCGGACGACGGGCCGTTCAGCACTCTCGGGTTGCTGGATCGGCTCGTGTACGACAATCCCGAGCCCCTTGTCGCTCTCGCGGTCATCGCGGGCGCCACGAAACGCGTCAGGGTGCAGACCGAGGTGCTGCTCGCTCCCCTTCGCGATGCGGCACTCCTGGCCAAGCAGGCCGCCACGCTCGACCGCATGACC
The DNA here is from genome assembly GCA_963828625.1 of uncultured Alphaproteobacteria bacterium. Classification (GTDB taxonomy): domain Bacteria; phylum Pseudomonadota; class Alphaproteobacteria; order Rhizobiales; family Xanthobacteraceae; genus PALSA-894. Next base: position 202,200 of record CAWHEX010000004.1, read on the forward strand.
AACGGCCGGCTCGTGCTCGGGCTCGGGGTCGGCGGGCGGGAGGACGACCACCAAGTCGCGCAGGTCGACCTCCGCACCAGGGGCAGGCGGCTCGACGAGCAGCTTCCGGCGATGCGAAGGATCTGGGCCGGTGAGCCGTACGCCGACGACGTCGGCCCCATCGGACCAGCGCCGACAAAGCAGACCGGCCCCGAGGTGCTCTTCGGCGGCTTCCAACCCAAGGCGCTCGAACGAGTCGCCCGCTGGGGTGACGGTGTCATCGCCGCCGCGCCGCCCGAGTGGGCTGGCCGCATCTTCGACACGGTCCGCGAAAGCTGGCAGCACCACGGCCGCCAAGGCGAGCCGCGCATCGTCGCTCAGGTCAACGTCGCGCTCGGCGACGACGACGTGATCGACCGAGCCCGCAAGGCGATGCACGCCTACTACAGCTTCACCGGCCGCGCCGACCACCTGATCCAAGGCCTCAGAACGACACCACATCAGATCAAGGAATCGATCGACTCCTTCGCCGATCTGGGCGCGAACGAGGTCATGCTCTACTGCCACGGCGAAGACCCCACCCAGGTCGATCGGCTGGCCGACCTCGTCTAGCGCGGCCGACGCCAGTACCCCGAGAACGTGACGTGCGTCTTCGGCACACCCCGAGCGACCAGGTGCCTCCGGGCACCGGTCGCGAGGGCCTGCTCCCCCACCGCGAAGCAGTACGGCGGCGCGTCAGGCAAAGGCAGAGGGAGCTCCGCCAGGGCAGCCAGCGCGACCGACCCCGGCGCGCTCCGCACGGGCCGTTCCAGCCAGCGCACCGTCACTCCGGGAGGAGCCGAGACCTCCTGCCGATCAGCCAGGTCGAAGAGCTCCACCAACGCCGTCCCCACAGCAGACCGCGGCAGATCGCGCAACACCCCAGCCACAGCCGGGAGCCCGCTCTCGTCCGCCACCAGCAGGTACGACGACGCGGGCACCGGCCGCCAGCCACACCCCTGGTCGATGAACGCCACCCGCGACCCCGCCTCCACCGACGCGGCCCAAGGCCCAGCAACCCCCTCGGTGCCGTGCACGACGAAGTCGACATCGAGCTCCAGAGGATCAGGCCGGAACGACCGCACCGTGTAGTTCCGGATCACCGGCCGAGTCCCCCGCGGCAAGGTCAGGTACCGCAGGAACCCCGTCATCCCGAACGTCGGCGCCAGGTTGTCGAACCGCGTCGAAGCAGACACCGGCAAGGCCAGCCGCATCCACTGGTCGAATCCCAACGGGGAGAACCGCGACAGGTCAGATCCACCCAACGTCACCCGAACGAAGTGCGGCGAGATCAGCGCCGACCGTACGACGGAAGCGAGCACCAGGCCCGACGAGGCATGCGACACCACGATGTTGCTCACTTAGGTAAGCCTAAGCTACAACCAGGACGCACAGCCAACCTCGCAGAAAGCACAAGCAGCCGATTCCTCGCATCGCTGCTCGTATAGGGGCATCCGGCACAGCCGAAGCCCGCGCAGTGTGAGACCCTGATGACTCTGAGCGCGGATGGGCCCGCGAGAGTGACGAGGAGGTGACTGGGGCTCTACCTTGGGCATGTGAACGAGTCCGGTTGGGAGAGCGCTACTCCTGCTCCAGGCCGCTCGCTGAACGGCGGGCACCGGGGCGGGCGACGCGCGGCTGCCTCCGGGCACCGCGCCGACTACTCCGACGCCGGCGATCGCACGGATGCCCCGAGCACCCCAGGCCGCCGCGCCGCGTACCAGATGAACGTCGAAGCCCAGACCCCTCACCGCACCCCGTCGCCGCTGCCCGGCCGGCGTCCCGTCGGACGACGCGCCGCGTACCCGCTCCAGGACGACTGGGAAGACGACGCCGAGGGTGATCTCCCGTACGTCTCCTCGCCGCCCACCACGAGCTGGCGACACCAGACCGCGTCGATCCCGATCACCGAGTTCGAAGACGAGGACGACGTCCCCCAGCGGGTCGACTCGTACGCGCCCCAGCCGGAGTCCCAGCCCCAGCTGGAGACTGAGCCCGAGCCGATCTGGCAGCCCGCCTGGTCCGAGCCCGAGCCCGTCCAAGAGCCGCCGAGGGTCGAGTACTTCGAACCACAGCCCGGGCCCGAGCCGTACCAGAGCTACCAGCCTCAGTACGACGAGCCGCGCGCCCCGGAACCGCAGCCGGAACCGATCCCGGAGCCCCAGTACGAGTGGACGCCCTCCTGGGAGGAGCGGACCCAGGCCTGGGCGCCCGAGGAGTTCTCCGACCTGCTGAACGAGCGAGAGCGCGAGCAGACCTCGACCGGCCTGTTCGAGGCCGAGCCGTACGTCGACCGCTACGCCGAGACGCTCCCGGTCAACGACGAGTACGCCGACGAGCTGCTCGGCTCCGACGCGCTCGGCCCCGGCACGCTCCCGGCAGACCCCGAGGTCAGCGCCGCGTTCCCGGACGACGTCCTCGGCCACGCCAGCGAAGGCGGCTACGGCCAGCAGCTGCAGGAGCACGACCCGCTCGCCGACGACCCCGTCGCCCGCTGGGAGCCGGCCCCGCCGCCGCGCCCGCGCGACGAGCGCCCGCTGTTCGCCGACGACGCCTACACGCTCCCCCAACGGATGGCGCAGCGCGATCTGCAGCGCGTCCAGGACGAGCGCGAGCAGCAACAACAACAGCTCCCGCAGCAGCGCCCCCAGCGGCCGGTCGACCTGCCGCCCGTTCAGCTCACCAGCGCCGACCGCGCCGGCCGGGCCGGCCACCCAGAGCGCAAGCCACGCGCGACCGGCATGTCCGGGCTGCTGGCGATCCTGGTCAGCGTCGGCGCCAGCCTGCTGACAGCGGGCGTCGACCTGATGCTCACCAACCAGCTCGGCCTGTTCTTCATGCTGAGCTCGATCCTCACCGCGTTCGGCGTCGCGGCCGCGGTCAGAAGGCCGGACGTCTTCACCGCCGGCGTCCTCCCGCCGCTCGCCGCGCTCGGAACGTTCATCGTCCTAGGCTCCCTCGTCCCCATGCTGCTCGCCGGGATAGAGGACCGGCCGACGGCCATCCTCGCCACGCTCGCCTCGGAGTCGTGGACGCTGGTCGCCGCGACCGCCATCGCGCTTGGCACGATCGCCGTACGCGTCGCGCTCACCCGACAGCCCAAGCAGGACGAGGAACAAGAGCCGCCCGAACGGCAGCCCTACCGCAACGCGGCCTAGGAAGCGGCCGAACGAAGGTCGCGGCGCAGCTCCGGCGGCAACGCGAAGATCAAGCTCTCGTCCGCCGTCCGCACTTCCTCAGCCGCCGGGAACCCGTGCGAGGCCAGCAGGTCGAGGACGCCCTGCACCAGCGAGTCCGGCACCGAAGCACCGCTCGTCACGCCGACGACCGAGGCCGACGAGAGCCAGGCGACATCCACCTCCGAGGCGTTGTCCACCCGGTACGACGCGCCCGCCCCGGCCTCCAGCGCGACCTCGACCAGCCGCACCGAGTTCGAGGAGTTCGCCGAACCCACGACGATCACCAGGTCGGCCTGCGCGGCGATCTCCTTCACCGCGACCTGCCGGTTCTGCGTCGCGTAGCAGATGTCGTCGCTCGGCGGGTCCATCAGCAGCGGGAACTTCTTCCGCAGCCGTTCGACGGTCTCCATCGTCTCGTCCACCGAGAGCGTCGTCTGCGACAGCCACGCGACCTTCGACGGGTCGCGTACCTCGAGGGCGTCGACGTCATCCGGCCCCTCGACCAGCTGCACGTGCGAGGGCGCCTCACCCGCGGTTCCCTCGACCTCCTCGTGACCGGCGTGGCCGATCAGCAGGATGTCCTTGTCCTCGCCGGCGAACCGCTTCGCCTCGTGGTGCACCTTCGTCACCAGCGGGCAGGTCGCGTCGATGGTCTTCAGCGAACGGTCGGCGGCCTGGGTGTGCACGGCCGGCGAGACGCCGTGCGCGGAGAACACGACGGTCGCGCCCTCGGGCACCTCGTCGAGCTCCTCGACGAAGATCGCGCCGCGTTCCTCCAGCGTGTGGACGACGTGCTTGTTGTGCACGATCTGCTTGCGTACGTACACCGGCGCGCCGTAGAGGTCGAGAGCCTTCTCGACCGTGATCACGGCTCGGTCCACTCCGGCGCAGTAACCACGGGGAGCGGCGAGCAGGACGCGGCGCGGGGTCGTCGTCATGCCTCCATCGTAAGCGCTGCGCGACCTCGTTCACGCAGCGTGACCAACGCCACATGCCGTCAGCCGCGCGTCAGCGACCCGTCAGCCGGCGTGACGAGCATGGGCTTCATGCACTTTCCACGACTTCGCCAGATCTTGGCCGTTTCCGCCGCAACCGTCGCCATCGCCGGGTTCGGGGCGCTCCCCGCCCAGGCCACGACCGAGACGCCGCTCCGTCCGGTCACGCACTACGCCGCCGACCGGCTCGCGATCGCCGACCTCGTCGCCGCCTCGAAGTGGATCTCCGGCGCGCCGATCGAGGACCCCGTACGCGAGCAACAGGTCCTCGACGACGTCGCCAAGCAGGCCGCGGAGCTGGGCGCGGACCCCGACGAGATGCGCACGATCTTCCGCGACCAGATCGAGGCCAGCAAGGTCGTCCAGTACGGCCTCCACCGCGAGTGGAAGCGCCACCCGTCGCAGGCCCCGACCGAGGCGCCGGACCTCGCCGAGATCCGCGACAAGATCAACGTGGCCAGCGCGGCGCTCGTGCACGCGGTCGCCGACACCCAGAAGGAAAGGGCGAGACTGGGCTGCCGGATCGAGGTGACCGTCGACGCGGTGGTGGAGAGCCACGACCGGCACTTCGACGCGCTGCACGTCGCCGGCTTCGGCCGGGCCCTCCACTCCGTCTGCCGGGCGGCGTGATCATGATCGTGATCATGAAGCCGAAACGGTGCTAGGGGCCGTTCTGGCTTCATGTTCACCGACATGATCACCGACATGATCACCGGACTACCTCAGCCGGTGTAGTCCACCCGCAGCGACTCCAGCCGGCCCGCGCTGTCGGCCAGTCCGCCCGGGCGGTTACGGGTCAGCCAACGCTCGCGATACTCCTCGAGCAGGCCGTCCAGGTCTGACGCGAGCTCGGTCCGGTCCTCGGAGTCGTCCAGGAAGTACTCGAGCCGCTGTGCCGCATGCCGCAGGAAGCGCGCGGTGAACTCGAACTCCGCTCGTACGACTTCCGCGTCCGCCGCTGTCGACGTCGACTCGCCCAACGGGGCGATCGCGGCGTCGATGGCGGCGAACGTGTCCTGCACGGCTTCCTGCGTGATCGTCCGCAGCCCGACCGCGAGCCGCCCGGCGAGCGACTTCTCGTCCGTCGTCGCCAGCTCCTCGAACGTGAAGCTCAACACCCAGAACAGCGGCGACGCGTTCGGGATCATCAGCCCCAGCGACTTGTAGACCTCGCCGAGGTCGTACGCGATCCGCCCGAGCGAGCCGGACGGATCCGAGAACGCGTGCAGGGAGATCACCTGCGCGATGTCGAGGTCGCGGTTGGCCTCGAGCGCCCAGGAGTACGCGGCCCCGGCGGCCAGCCCGAGGTAGCTGATCGGCAGCTGCTGCCAGTGGCCGCGGTCGCCCCAGTCGGTGATCAGGTAGCCCTTCGCGCCGTTCGCGAGACCGTTCTCGGCGGCGTTCAGCAGGTTGCCGAGAGCGTTCGTCGTACGGCCGGCGATCGTGCACCACGCCGAGGTGCCCGGGCAGGTGTAGAACTCGACGCCGGCGGCCGCGTAGCGCGAGCACAACGTCGCGAAGTCGTGGCCGGCCTCGTACCCCCAGCCGAGTGCGATCGCGTCCTTCGGCAGCTCGGCGATGAGCTCCGGGTGCCCCTCGATGATGTCGCCCCAGAACTGCATCGTGTAGCCGCGCTTGGTCACCTCGCGGTAGATCTCGGTGAGGAAGTCGAGGTAGACCCGGCCGACGCCGCGTTCCTCGACGGCCTGCTTGCTGCGGCCCTGGCCGAGATCGAACGTCTCGTCGGCACCCACGTTCAGCTGCTTGCTGGTGAAGTGCGGCAGCAGCTCGTCGTACAGGCTCGCGACCAGCTGGATGCTGCCCGGCTCCTGCGGCGTGAGGGAGAACGGGCCGGGCATCATGCCCCACGGCGTCTCGAAGTCGCCCTCGACCTCGGCGAGATCGGCGTACTTCTTGTGCTTCAGCCAGCGATGCATGTGGCCGAACGAGTTCTGGTTCGGGACGAGCTCGATGAAGCGCTCGCGGCAGTACGCGTCCAGCTCGAGGATCTCCTCGCCGGTGAACGGCGACGCTTCCTCCCACACGTCCTTGTGCTGGTGGTAGGCGAACGTGTGCTCGGTGTAGAGCTGCACCTCGTTCAGCTTCCAGCTGGCGAGCTTGTCGACGAGCGCGTACACGGTCTCCATCGTGGGGACCTTGTCGCGGCTGACGTCGAGCATGACGCCACGGGCGTGGTGGTCGGGCCAGTCGGTGACGGTGAAGCGCGGGAGCTCCGAACCGGTCTGCTCGACGATCTGGACCAGCGTGTTCACGCCGTAGAACAGGCCCTGCGACGTCTGGGCGCGGACCTCGACGCCGTGCTCACGGACGGCGAGTACGTACCCCTGGCTGTGCGCGTGATCCGGGTCGATGCGGAGCGCGATCGCGCCGTCGGGAGACTCGGAGGTGGCGGCGATCTCGTACGCGACACCCGCGTGGCTGGCCAGGGCGGCCTGCAGGCGCTGGGCGGTGAAGAGGAGCTGGGACGCGTCCGGGGCGTCGATGAGGAGGAGACCCTCGGGCTGCAGCGTGAGGCTCTCGCCGTCGTCCGCGGTGATCGAACGTGGCGCTGGAAGCAGCGTGAGATCGGTCATTTCGTGAATCGGCCCCTCCTGAGTACGGACATCGCTGGTCACCGTATCTGCCCGCACCCAGGTGGGCGATGCCTAACGGACGCGCTGGCGGCTCATCGGCGTACCACGGCCGCGGTCGCCGCTCCGAGGGCTGACACTTCGGGTTTGCCGAAGCCCTTCGGGAAAAGGTAGGTGCCCTTCTCCTTCGCCGGTTTGGTTTCCTCGACCTTGATCCGGTGCTCGTCGGCGTACGCGTCGTGCCGGATGCCGGTCAGCTGCCAGGAGACCTCCTGACCCGGCTTGGCGCCCCCGATCGCGAACCGGCCGTCCGCCACCTTCGCCTTGACGTGCAGGTCGGGCGCACCCGAGCCGATAGGCGTGAGCTGGTAGCGGAAGTCCTTGTTGAGCGCCTCGAACCACTCCGGCAGCTCGACCGTCGCCTCACCGTTCGCGTCGGCGAGCACGTTGCCGTTGTAGACGTTCAGCATGTCCGGCGACTCGACGAACGAGTGCGACAAGTACTTGTTCGCCGGATCCAGCGGGTGGTCGATCTTGAACGAGCCCGCCGACTTCGACAGGGTCCCGCTGATACCGACGTTGCCGAACAGCCGGCTCTCGCCGTCGGCGCGAAGGGCGAGCGCCGGTGCGAACGCGGCCCCGTAGACGCCGACGGAATCCGTGTGCCGAGCCAGACCCAGCACGCCCGCACGCGCACCAGTGCCCTGGCCATCGCAGACGCCGGCGATTCCGTGGTGACCAGCGGCGAGGATCGACGGTTGACTGGGAAAGCCCCAGCTCGCCAGCTCCGCTTGGCCGTTGCCAGCAGTCGCGACGATCGCCCGTTCCTGGAACTGTCCGTTCGACGGCGCCGTATTGCGTGCGGTGATGGCGGTCGCGGAGTTGTTCGCCGTTCCTGCCGACAGCCCGGTGTTCTTCCGCCCGTCCGCACGGATCGCGCCGCCGGCGCCGATGCCCGTGGCCTCACTGATCGCCCACACTCCCCACCGGTCCTTGTTCCTGGCGGTGAGGAGGCCTGCGTGGGCCGTGCCCGTGCTGATGACGTTCAACGCGGGAACGGAGCTCGAGTTGGTCAGCTTCGTCTCAGCCGAGCCGACGTTGGCCCGGCCGATCAGCAGCGGGCCGCCGTTCGCGGCCTGCGCCGTACCCTCCGACCCGACCACGGCGGCGCCGAGAACGACCGCGCCACCGGTCAGCAGCCGGCGCCGGGTGCGGGACTCGTCGGCGCTCATCGGTGCGCCGCCACGGAGGCCGACTCCGGCTTGCCGAAGCCCTTGGGGAACACGTACCTCCCCTTCTCCTGTGCGGACTTCTCCTCTTCCACCGGGATGCGGTGCGTCTCGGCGTACGCGTCCTGCCGGATGCCGGTGAGCTGCCAGGAGATCTTCTGGCCCGGCTTGGCTCCGCCAATCCCGAACCGGCCGTCAGACACCTCCGACTTCACGTGCAACTCGGGAGCCGCACCACCCATCGGCGTGAGCTGGTAGCGGTAGTCCTTGTTCAGAGCCTCGAACCAGTCCGGCAGCTCCACGGTCGCCTCGCCGCGCGCGTCGGCGATCACGTTGCCGTTGTAGACGTTCAGCATGTCCGGCGACTCGACGAACGAGTGCGACAGGAACTTGTTCGCCGGATCCAACGGATGGTCGATGCGGAACGAGCCTGCCGCCTTCGTGAGCGTGCCGTACACATTGACCGGCCCGTTCAGCTGGGAGATGCCGCTTGTGTGGAGAGCCGTCGAGGTCGCAAACGCGATGCCCACCAGCGCCATGGTGCCGGGACGGTTCGCGACTCCGATCACACCGAAGCCGTTGTCCTTGGTCGAGACACCCATCACGCCGTTCGGGCCCGCGAATCCTCCCGCACTGTGCCAGTAGGCCGCGGACGCGTTCCGAAGCTCCTGGTCGGCGGTCGGTCCTACCGTGCCGACCACCGCGGTCGACGCGGTGTCGTTCGCCGTCGCGCCGGCGTTGCGAGCGACGATGGCTGCTGCCGCCTTGTTGCTCGTCCCCGCCGAGAGGCCCGTGTTCTGCCGACCGTCCGCGCGGATCGCTCCGCCGACGCCCCTCCCGGTGGACTCGTTGACGGCGAGGAGCCCCCATCGATCCTTGTGCTTGGCGGTGAGGACCGCGGCGTGGGCGGCGTTGGTGCTGATGACGTTCAGGGCGGGCACCGGGCTGGCGTTCGTCAGCTTGGTCTCCGCCGAACCCACGTTCGCCCGCCCGATCAGGAGCGGTCCACCGTTCGCCGCCTCGGCGGTGCCCTCCGCGGCGCCGCCGACGACTGCCGCGCCCAGGAGGACGGCACCGCCTGTCACTACAGCTCTTCGGGTGTCCTTCTTCTCGGACATGATGGTGATCCCCTCTCTTGGCCCTGCCGGAACGGTGTCAGGCGGGAGGCAGGATGATCTATCCGTAGAAGTACGTAAGTTGGTGAGATGTCCTCCCGAACCGTGCGCCTGTACGCAGCCCACCGCCTGTACGTGGAGGTGAGCGCGACCGACGACGGCGGGTTCGTGATCGAGGGGCAGGATCTCGGCCGGCCGGGCATGGTCGAGTACGAGTACTCGCTCCGGGTCGCGGCCGCCGACGTTCCCCGCGTCGTCGAGGCCCTCGGCGGCCAGCCGGGCGACGACGCCCTCGAGCTGCTCGTGCGGAACGGCGAGGTGCTCGTGCGGCGAGGCGAGTCGACCTGGCTGAAGAGCCTCGGGCTGGAGCCGGAGTTCTGGTCGCGTTCGGAGTACGACGACTGACCCTGTGGACAGCCGAAGAACCGCCGCAACGCCCAAGTAGGCTGCCCGAATGGCGTTGCAGACCTCACCCGAGCAACCCGCTCCCGTACGGCAGATCGCGAACCTGATCGGCCAGTGGATCGGGAAACTCGGCGTGATCTGGGTCGAGGGTCAGGTCGCGCAGCTGACCCGACGCCCGGGCACGACGGTCGTCTTCCTCACGCTCCGCGACACGGCCGCGGACATCTCGGTGCAGGTGACCTGTCCGCGCCGCGTGTTCGACGTGGTCGACCCGCCCGTCGTCGAGGGCGCGCGCGTGGTCGTGCATGCGCGCCCGACGTACTACATCCCGCGCGGCACGATGTCGCTCGCCGCGGACGACATCCGCCCGGTCGGCCTCGGTGAGCTGTTGGCGAGGCTCGAACGCCTGAAGAGGCTGCTCGCGACCGAGGGACTGTTCGCGCGCGAACGCAAACGCCCGTTGCCCTTCCTGCCAAGGAAGATCGGCCTCGTCGTCGGCCGTGACTCGGCCGCCGAGCGGGACGTGCTCGACAACACGCGCAGGCGGTGGGCGGCCGCGCGGTTCCGGGTCGAGAACGTCGCGGTGCAGGGTCCGTTCGCGGCCGAGCAGGTCATGGAGGCGCTCCGGCGGCTCGACAAGGACGACGAGGTCGACGTCATCGTGATCACGCGCGGCGGCGGTTCGGTCGAAGACCTGTTGCCGTTCTCGAACGAGGGCCTGGTCCGCGCCGTCGCCGAGGCGAAGACCCCGGTGGTGAGCGCGATCGGGCACGAGCAGGACTCCCCGCTGCTCGACCTGGTCGCCGACTTCCGCGCGTCCACGCCGACGGACGCCGCGCGGCGGATCGTTCCCGACGTCGGCGAGGAGCTCACCCGCGTGAGCGAGCTCCGGACGCGGGCGCGCCAGCTCGTCACCGCCTGGCTCGACCGCGAGACGAACGGTCTGCAGGGCCTCCGGGCGCGGTCGTCCCTCGGCGACCCGCTGCGCGAGATCACCCGCCGCGGCGAGGAGCTGGTCGCCGTCCGCGAGCGCGCCAGACGTACGCTCACCCACCTGCTCGACCGGGCCGGCGACGACCTCGTCCACCAGCTCGCCCAGGTCCGCGCGCTCAGCCCGAAGGCGACGCTCGACCGCGGCTACGCCGTCCTGCAGAAGGCGGACGGCGCGGCCGTGCTCGACCCCGAGGACGTCACAGAGGGCGAGCGGCTCGACGCGCGGGTGTCGGCCGGCCGGTTCGGCGTCGAGGTACGGAAGTAGGGTGCCTATGGTGACTGAGAACGGCCTCTCGTACGAACAGGCCCGCGACGAGCTGATCGACGTCGTCCGCAAGCTGGAGGCCGGCGGCACCACGCTGGAGGAGTCCCTCCGGCTGTGGGAGCGCGGCGAGGAGCTGGCGAAGATCTGCCAATCCTGGCTCGACGGCGCCCGCGCCCGCCTCGCGGCGGCCCGGTCGGAGAAGCCCGCCGACGAGGTAGAGGACCTCGACGGTGCTTCCTAGGTCGCACCGGTCGGCCTTAGGCGTCGCCTTCTCGGCGGGTGGCATCTATGGCGCCAGCTGGGATGGCTGGGTCAGCTGATCGATCGGGCGCCATCGAGGCAAAGCGGAGCCGAGAAAGCAACGCCGCCACCGACTATCCAGCGACAGACGAGCGCTGGATAGGCTGACGAGCGTCCCCCTCGACCCGCCCACGGAGGCGACGATGTCCGATCCCACCGCCGTACCGCCGCCGCTGCGCGTCGAACCGATGGCGCCGGATCGCAACCTCGCGCTGGAGCTCGTACGCGTGACCGAGGCGGCCGCGATGGCCGCCGGCCGTTGGGTCGGCCGCGGCGACAAGAACGGCGCCGACCAGGTCGCCGTCAACGCGATGCGCACGCTGATCGCGTCCGTCGGCATGCGCGGCATCGTCGTGATCGGTGAGGGCGAGAAGGACAACGCCCCGATGCTCTACAACGGCGAGGAGGTCGGCTCCGGCGATGGCGCGGAGTGCGACGTCGCCGTCGACCCGATCGACGGCACCACGCTGACCGCGAAGGGCATGTCCAACGCGGTCAGCGTTCTCGCCGTCGCCCCGCGCGGCGCCATGTTCGACCCGTCCGCGGTGTTCTACATGGACAAGCTCGCGACCGGCCCCGAGGCCGCCGACGTCATCGACATCACCGTTCCCATCGGCGAGAACATCCGCCGCGTCGCCAAGGCCAAGAACTCCTCCCCCGCCGACGTGGCCGTGGTGATCCTCGACCGCCCAAGGCACGAGGGCCTCGTCCAGGAGGTCCGCGAGACCGGCGCGCGGATCAAGTTCATCACCGACGGCGACGTGGCGGGCGCGATCATGGCCGCCCGGCCGGACACCGGCGTCGACCTGCTCGCCGGCATAGGTGGCACGCCGGAGGGCATCATCGCGGCGTGTGCGATGAAGTGCGTCGGCGGCATGATCCAGGGTCGGCTGTGGCCGCGCGACGACGAGGAACGGCAGAAGGCCATCGACGCCGGTCACGATCTCGACCGCGTGCTCAAGACCGACGACCTGGTCGAGGGTGACGACGCGTTCTTCGTCGCGACCGGCATCACCGACGGCGAGCTGATGCGCGGCGTCCGCTACCGCTCCGGCGGCGCCACGACGCACTCGCTCGTGATGCGCTCGCGCAGCGGAACGATCCGGTCGATCGTCTCCGAGCACTCCCTCGCCAAGCTCCGCGCCTACTCCTCGGTCGACTTCGAGCACGCCAACTGAGCATGGATACGGAAACCGTCCCACCACCGGCAGCCCCCGAGGCGCCGCCGGCGAAACCACCCGCGCCCGACAGCGGGTACGCCACCCGCGGCCGCTGGGTGCTCCGCACGATCGGCCTGATGTTGCTGCTCGCCGGTGCGCTGCACCTGCAGGCCGCGTCGATCCAGACCACGGTCACCGCGCCCGCGTCGGGCTACTCCCAACCCGGGTTCTGGCTCGACGGCAGCGTCTCGATGACCGTTCTCGCGTTCGCGCTGGCGATCATCTCCTGGTTCACGTTCCGCGACCTGTGGCGGCTGCTGGTCCCGAGTCTCACGCTCGTGGCGTCGCTCAGCGGCATGACGGTCGTCCTGCTCACGTTGATGGTCGAGCCCGGACCGCTCGGCGGCGCGGGCTTCCGCGGCCCGCTGGCGGCGGTCGGGCTCGGGCTCACCACGCTCGCCGCGATCTGCCTGATCGCCAGCCACCGCGGCCGGATGCACCGCGCGCGACGCGTGTCGATCATCTGCATGGGGATCGTCGTCGTGGTCGGCGTCGCGGGGGTCACGTTCTCCACCGAGCTCTGGCTCCCGCACGCGGTCTCGGACGGCAACACCATCGTCAAGGAGACCTCGCTGCCGGCGCCGAAGGAGCAGGTGGCGAAGCTCGACGGCGGGCTGGAGTGGACCCAGCCGGCGAGCGACCGGACCAACGGCTGGCTCACCACCGCCGGCGGGCTCGTCGCCACGACCGGCCGCGGCCTGACGATGGCCGACCCGCGTACGGGCAAGATCCGGTGGGAGCAGCTGCGGTACGACACCAAGAACGTCGAGGTCCCCAAGGTCTCCACCGACGGCTCGATCGTGGCGACCACCGGGCGGCTCGACAAGAGCCGGAACGTGCTGTTCAACAGCCCGCCCACCCGCTGGATGTGGGTGTTCGACGCGCTCACCGGCGAGATGCTCGTCGCCCGCGCGGCGCCGGACGAACGCAGCTCGCTGCGCGCCGCGCTTGCGGGCAACTGGCTGCTGTGGAGCAGGGGCGCGACGCCCACCGACCACGCGGTGATGACCGCGACCCGGTTCGACGGCACGTCGATCTGGGAGCAGAAGCTGCCCGGCGCGTGCTCCGTCCGGGACGCGCAGAACGCGCCCGGCGACCGGGTCCTCGCCGTGCTGGCCTGCCGTTCGCAGCCGGGGCGCGACTCGTACCCGACCCCGAACGTGCTGCTGATGTTCGACGCCTCGACCGGCAAGACGGTCTGGAAGTGGACGGCGCCGGCGTTCGGGCTGTTCTCCGTCGTCGGCAAGCTGCAACCGGGCGCGACCGAGGCGGTCATCGCGATCGCGCGCAACGGCGCGCCGGAGTACACGCTCGGAGCGGTCCGGCTGTCGGACGGCTCGCAGACGTGGCTGGACGCGAGCCACACCGGCCCGGAGTCCGACTTCGCCAGCTCCTCGGTCGCCTACCGGCGGAGCTTCGTCACCTCGGGCCGGATCGCGGTCCTCACCGAGGCGACGTTCGACGCACGTGCCCTCGAGCTGCGTGCGATCCGTCCGGCGACCGGCTACACGGCCTGGACGCGCAAGCTGCCGATCACGGAGTACGAACGCTCGACCGTCCGCTGGGTGCAGACCGTCCTGCCCGACGGCCGGCTGCTGCTCGGCGTCGTCGGCTCCCCCGAGGGAACGGGCGGCGACGCGGCGCGCGACTACAAGCTGCGCCTGGTGACGGTCGATCCGCGGAACGGCGAGATCGGCACGGACACGACGATCCCGATGGCGAACGCCAAGACCACACCCGCCGACCTCGAGGCCACGCCACGGCTCAAGGTGACCGTCGGCGACCTCGGGCTGTTCGTCGAGCTGCTCTCGGAGAACTCCGTCCCGTTCGTCGGCGCCTCCATCAAGTAACCCCAGCACCGCCGAACTTGACAGGCAAGATCACGTTCCCCGAACATCGACGTATGAACAGCTCTTCAGACGACCAGGTGCTGGCGCTCGACTCCTGTAACACCCGAGTCGTCGACGCCGCCCGCGTCCAGAGCGTCCAGAACCGCATGCCGGCCGAGTCGGACGTCGTCGACACCGCGGACGTGTTCAGCCTGCTCGCCGACCCGGGACGGCTCCGCCTCCTGGTCGCGCTGCTGGACGGCGAGCTCTGCGTCTGCGACCTCGCCGCGGTGACCGGGACCAGCGAGTCCGCCACCTCGCACGCGCTCCGCCTGCTCCGCGCCCACCGCGTCGTCGCCGCCCGCCGGTCCGGCCGCATGGCGTACTACCGGCTCGACGACGCCCATGTCCGCATGCTGCTCGACCTCGCGTTCTCCCATACGGGCCACACCGAAGCCATCCACCCCGAGCGAGAGTCTTGATGAGCGCAGGTCACGGCCACGGACACAGCACGGTCCCCGTGAGCGGTCACGCGGGCGGCAAGCACCGCTGGCGGCTCGCCGCCTCGTTCGCGCTGATCGCCGGGTTCTTCGTCGTCGAGCTGACCTACGGCCTCGTCTCCGGCTCGCTGGCGCTGCTCTCCGATGCGGGCCACATGGCCGCTGACGTGGTCACCCTCGCCGCGGCGCTCGTCGCCACCCGGCTCGCGACGCGCCCGGACACCACCGGCCGCCGCACCTACGGCTCCTACCGCGCCGAGGTCTTCGCCTCCGCGCTCGCGGTCCTGGTCATGCTGATGTCGCCGTCTACATCGTGTCCGAGGCGATCGGCCGGATCGGCGAGGCGCCGAGACTCGACGTCTCCGATGCTGGTCGTCGGCGTGCTCGGCCTGGTGGTCAACCTGATAGCGATGTGGCTGCTGCGCGCCGGGGCCGGCGAGAGCCTCAACGTCAAGGGCGCCTATATCGAGGTGGTCGCCGACACCGCCGGATCGGTCGGCGTGATCGCCGCCGGCATCCTCGTCGCGGTCACCGGGGAACCCTTCTGGGACACCGCGGTCGCCTTGGCGATCGGCCTCTTCGTCGTCGTCCGCGCCGTGCCGCTGGGCCGCCAGGTGCTCGCGGTACTCGCTCAGCACGCCCCGTCCGGGATCGACCCGGTCCAGGTCGCCACGACCTGGCCGCGATTCCGGGAGTGGGCGACGTCCACGACGTGCACTTGTGGACGCTGACCTCGGGGATGAACGTCGCCACCGCGCACCTGGTCACGAGGCCCAGGCCGACGACCACGCCGTCCTCGACCGGGCCCAGCTCCTCCGCGACGACCACGGCGTCGGCCACGCCACCGTGCAGCTCGAACCAGCCGACCACACCGGCTGCGACGAACTGGGCTGGTGACACACATTCACCGGTTATGCTCGGCCGCGTGAATACACGAACGGGGGCAACGCGCGCCATGCGTGGCGCGGTGCTCGCGTTCGTCACGACCCTGCTCGCGGCGGCCGCGCACGTCGCCACGGGCGGACACCTGCCGCCGCTGCTGAGTCTGGTGGCCGGCTGGGTCGTGCTGGCCGCGGCCTTCGTCGTCCTCGCGGACAAGCGCCGCGGGCTGGTGCAGGTGGGCGCTTCGGCCGTCGGCGCGCAGCTGGTGTTCCCCGCCGCGTTCGTGATCTGCGGCCACGACGGCGCGTTCCCGAGTCCCTCGATGTCGGTGTTCCACGTCACCGTGTCGATTCTCGTTGCGGCGTTGGCCGTTCACGGCGACTCGTTGATCTGGGCGATCGCCGACCTGCTGCGGTTCATCCGGGTGGCGCTCCTCGGGGTGCTGCTGCCGGACGTTCCCCAGCTCGCTCCCGCGTCCGTCGTCGCGGCCCCCGCGCCGGCGGCCTCGATCCGTACGAACCGACTTCGCGGACCGCCTTCCTGCTGAGCTGTCGAGTTCCATTCATCCTGCTCAGAAGGAAGATTCCCATGTCTCAGAAGAAGGATCGCGAGTCGCGGCGGGAGCGCCTCGAAGAAGTACAGAAGGCCCAACGGCGTAAGACGACCCGCCGCAACCTGGTGGTCTCGCTCGGCGCGGTCATCGCGTTCGCGGTCGTCGTCGGCGCCGTCGATCTTCATCAACTCGGCGTTGAAGGACGACAAGCCGGCCGC
>CAWHEX010000005.1:0-370097 GCA_963828625.1 uncultured Alphaproteobacteria bacterium
TTTCTATGGGGAGCCTGGTCGGCGAATAGGCACGGAAAATTTACCGTTGCCTATGCGGTGGACGCCGGGCACATGCGGCCCATCAATCGTGCGCTCACACGCCTCGTGTGCACCGACATCGACCTGATCATTACCCGATCTGCCGCCGGCCGCGACGAGTTGCGGTCAGTTGGTGTCTCCAACGAGATCGTGATCACCGCTGACACCTCGTTCCAGTATCGCCCGTCGCCGTCCTCCGGACCTGGGCCTACGACGGTCGGGTTCGCACCGGTCGAGTTCAACATCTGGCCCGTCCGCATACGGCTGTTCGGACGTGGAAGAAACTGCTACCACTGGCCCTACTACTATTCGTGGAACAAGCGGCGAGCCGCCCGGAGTAGGGAGCTGGTGGCCGCCTGGGCCGGCCTCATCGCCGATGTGGTTCGTCGGCGGGGTTGGGACGCCGAGTTGATTGCCATGGATGAAATCGATGTCGGCATTTGCAACCAGATTCTGGACGTGTTGGCTCCTGACGTTCGTGCCCGCACCCGCACGATCTTCGCCGACGACGTGCCACCGCCCGCGATGGTGAGCGAGCTCCGGCGGCTGAGCTCCCTCGTCAGCATCGCGCTACCACGCCGCGGTTCTGTCGATGGAGGGGAGCGTGCCCCAGATGGCCCTCTATGGCGACGAGCGTCTGCTGACTATCTACCGCGACCTGGACCTCGAGAATCACGCCATCTGTCTCGACACCGTGGGTCTCGACGCTGAGTGCTCGACGCGTTCGAAAGACTTGTTCAGCATGCGGACCAACAACGCGGCCATTTACGGGCGCGCTTGAGATGACTACTTCGTTCCGAAGTGTATGCAAAATCGAAGCGTGCTGGCCAGCTGGGCCCGGTCGGTTGGATTACTGTCGGAAGAGCTGGCAGGATGATGGAATACTCGCCGTCAGCGGTAGCCACGAATAGGACGGCCAAAATGCCCGAGAATGGCGCTCCTGTTCCCGTCGGGTCGATGAACGTCGGGGTCTGTCGGCGGTGAGGGCATGACGCTCGCGGGCCAAAGAGTGCTCATCACCGGGGCGTCAAGGGGAATCGGGTGGAGTATCGCTCGACAGTGCGCCGAAGCTGGCGCAGCGGTTGCCCTCGTGGCCCGCAGCGGCCAACGTGTGGAGCGACTCGCCCAGGAACTGGGGGGTACAGCGTATGTTGCCGACCTTTCACAGTGCGATCAAGTTGGCGAACTCATCGCGCGCGTCGAGAGCGACGGTCCCGTCGACATACTGGTCAACAACGCAGCGCGAGCCGCAACCGCAGGTCTCATGGCGCTGACGCCACAGGATGTGGTCGAGCTTACGCAACTCAACCTGGCGACCCCGATCGAGTTGTGCCGCAGGATCGTACCCGGAATGATCGAACGAGGCGGCGGCCACGTAGTCAATATTTCGTCGTTGGCAGCGACCGGGATACTCCCCGGTTTGGCCGTCTACAGTGCCACCAAGGCAGCGTTGAGTCATTTCAGCGCTGGGCTGCGAGCCGATCTCAAGGGTCATCCGGTTGGCGTAACCTTGGTTGAACTCGGACCCGTGCGGACGGACCTGTGGGCCAACGCAATGTCCTATCCGCCGACTGCACGCTCGGTCACTCGTCTACGCCGTCTTGGTCTGCTGCCGGAAATGGATTCCGACACGGCTGCACGCCACATTGTGCGAGCGATGGAGCACAAACGCCGCCACGTCCGATTGCCGCGACGCTCGATGCTGTTTCCAATCCTCGGCGAGACACCTCGTCGCATCACTGAGTTGCTCTTGGTCGGCGCACAGGTTCGCGGGGGTTCCTCGCTCCCGACAGAGATTGCGAACCAATCAACGGAGCCGAGTGGTCAGGCTCTGGAGTGACGAGCGCCTATCGCCCGTGGCAACCTGAGCGCGAGACCAAGTTGAAATCTCCGGGATCATAGGCACGCGTGCGAGTCACGTACTTGCGCATGTAGTCCGGCCAGTTGGCGATATTTCGACCGTCTGGGCTCCGGTACCAGGAATCGCAGTGCGTCCAAGCCGTTCCTATGAACCGGGCTTGTGTCTTGGAATCGCTCTTGGCCTCGACTGATGGTCGGACGTCAACCGCCGCAGCCCCGTGAAAGCGGACGGTTTCAAGGGCCTGGCGCAAATAAGAAGCCTGCGCTTCAAGGAGGACGACTACGGACCCGCCGGGCGTGTTGGTGTTCGGCCCGTACATCAGGAACAGCGACGGAAAACCAGGGACCGCAATGCCGAGGTGAGCGTGTGGTCCATCGGCCCACGATTCGCGCAGAGTACGCCCGCCGATACCAACGATATCCATCGGGTACATGAAGTCGGCGGCATGGAAGCCCGTGCCATAGATTATGCAGTCGACCTCGCGCTCGACACCATCACACGTGACAATGCCGCGTTGGGTCATCCGAGCGATCGGTTCAGTGACGAGGTCGACATTGGACCTCTGAAGCGTTCGTAGAAAGAACGAGCTGAACACGATGCGCTTGCACCCGAAACTGTAGTTCGGTCGGACCTTACGACGCAATACAGGATCCTTGAGTTGCCATCGCATGAATGACAACGATGCCGCTTGGCCCAGCCGACCGTATGTCTTGGGATGGAGCATCATGAGGATAAAGCCGTCGGCTGCAACGGAGATGAGGAACCGCACCAACGTTCGAAGGGGACGGAAGCGCATGGCGGTGCGTACGACTAGGGGGCTGTGGTGGTTCTTTCGCGGAAGAAACCAGTTGGGTGTCCTCTGGAAGACAATCAGCCGCTGAACTTCGCCGGCTATCGCTGGGACGAACTGCGCCGCACTCGAGCCAGAACCAATGACGGCTACGCGGCGGTCCGAGAAGTCGAAATCATGATCCCAGGAGGAGGAGTGAAAGCTATGACCAGCGTAGACCTCTCTGCCTTCGATGGACGGATAGAGAGCGTTATGCAACTGACCGGTGGCAAGGACGACAGCATTAGCTTCCCAAGTTCGGCCATCCGCGCTCACGATCGTCCAGCTGGCTGTCGTTTCATTCCACGTGCAGGACGTGATGTCAGCATTCGGAACTATCAGGCGGTCCACGCCGAACTCGTGTGCGACGTCGCGGAAATAGTTGAGGATGTCAGGCTGCGGCGAGCAGAATCGAGTCCATCCGGCCCGTTGGGCGAAGGAGAATGAGTAGAGGTAGCTAGGAACGTCACATGCCGAGCCCGGATAGTTGTTGTAATACCAGGTCCCGCCGGATTCTGCGGCGCGATCGAGGATCGTGACATCGTTGAAGCCATGCTTGCGCAGTTCGATCGCTGCGGCAATGCCGCCGAAGCCAGCTCCGATGATGATGACCTTCACATCGAGCATCCTGACGTAAGTCTACAGAGGGTGCCGCATCGACATGTCCAGCAGGCATTTGCGTGCGGGCAGGCGCGCGCTGCGGTCGGAGGGTGCCATGTCGGGACACGAACGGGATTCCGGTAGTAGTTCTCAGCGCAATAGCCAACGCCTACAGCGCCATGACGCCGTGGGCCGTGACGGTCGATTCTAGGAGGACCCTTCTACATGAGGACACTTCGGCGGGTCGAGCGCGGGGTTGGTTGTAGAAATTGATCTGGCGAGGCGGTCCTTGGCTTCGTTGAGGGTCGAAGCCCGCCTGGTCATCGCGCGGTGGTCGGTTCACGGTATCGCCTCATCAGGTCTCGAGTGGAGCTGCGCAAGGACGACGAGGGGGGTGTTCGACGCCTGCCCGGTGGTGCGCAGGTCGGCGAGCCCCGGATCAGGCGACGGGACGGTAGGTGCAGATCTGTACCCCGGTGCCACTCGTCGCCGTCGACACCAGCACGAGCTTGCGGGCCTGGCCGTCGCCGACGAAGAGGCGCTTGCCGCCGCCGAGCACGATCGGCTCGATCATCAGGCGGCATTCGTCCACCAAGCCTGCGCCGATGAGCGCGCCGGGCAGCTTCGAGCTCCCCATTGCCTGCAGGTCGTCGCCGTCGGTGGCCCGCAGCCCCGCCACCGCTCCGAGGGTCGGCCATGCGCCAACGGGCCAACATGGCCCTGGCCGCCCAACAGGTCATTGAAGGCGCTTCTCGACGAAGTGGGGGGCGTGATCGGTTGATCGACTCCCCATAGACGATCCACCACCGCGGCCAAGGGCCTCGGCATTCTTGCGGCTTCTGACGACTGCAAGAAATGGAGGCCCCTGGTGGAACGTGACAGTAGCGACGCAGCGGCGGTGCTGGTCGGCATGCCCGAGTTCGTGGTGCGAGCGGCGGTGGAGGACGCACGGCGAGATCTGGGTGCTGATCGAGACGCCACCGGCACCGACGGCGTGTCCGGGCTGCGGCACGCGGGCCGAGTCCAAGGGCCGGCGGCAGACGAAGGTGCGAGACCTCGAGGCCGGGGGACGGCCGGTGGTGCTGGTGTGGGACAAGCGGCGGTGGCGTTGCCCCGACCCCGACTGCGAGGTGGCCACCTGGACCGAGCAGACCGAGGCCATCGCCCCCCGGGCGGTGCTGACCGAGCGGGCCCGCGGGGAGATCTTCCGCCGCATCGGCGCACGAGGGACGGTCGACGGCCGAGGTGGCCCGGGCCTTCGGCATCGCCTGGGCCACGGCATGGGCGGCGTTCGAGTCCCTGGCCCGCCCCGCCGTCGAGGACCCGGCCCGCATCGGCGGGGTCGAGGCCCTGGGCATCGACGAGACCGGGTTCCTGGCCGCCACTCCCACCCACCCCCGCATCTTCGCCACCGGCCTGGTCGACGTCCGCCGGGGCCTGCTGTGCGACGTCATCCAGGGGCGTTCGGCCGCTGAGCTGCGGCGATGGCTGGCGGCGCGGCCGATCGAGTGGCTCACCGACGTCGAGGTGGTGACCATCGACCCCCACGAGGCCTACCGCCTGGGCCTGTGGCCCGACCTGGCCCACGTCACCGTGGTGGCGGACCCCTTCCACATCGTGCGCCTGGCCAACCGGGCCCTCGACGATGTCCGCCGGCGCACCCAGCAGGAGCTGACCGGCCACCGGGGCCGAAGAGGCGACCCGCTGTATGACATCCGCAAGGTCTTGCTCACCGGGGCCGAGCGCCTCACCGACATCACCCGGGCCCGCCTCGACGCCGCCCTGGCCGCCGGCGATCCCCGTGACGAGGTGGTGGCCGCCTGGCTGGCCAAGGAGCACCTTCGTGAGGTGTACGCCGTCGACGACGTCCTCCGAGGCCACGGTGCTGCTCGACGCCGTCATCGCCGAGTGCGCCAGCTCGGAGGTCAAGGAGCTGCGCCGCCTCGGCGGCACGCTCGCCAAGTGGCGCACCGAGATCCTGGCCCACCACCGCACCGGCGACAGCAACGAGTGCGCTTCACACTGCGCCTCCTGGTGAGGATGTGACTCCGATGGCTCCGGCGGCCTGGTCGCCATCATCGCGAACAGGTGTGACAGTCTCGGCGGTGGGGTTCGGACGGCGGCGACGTCCGACCGAAGGGCGGCGCTGGCCGGGATCGTAAAGGCACTCGCGCCGCCCGTCGATCGGCCGGCCGGTGATGAGCCCCCGGCGCTGCCACTTCTTGATCGTCTGCGTCGTGACGTCGAGCTCCGCCGCCATCTCGCCCACGGTGAGCATGCCGGCATCCCGCAACCGCTGGCGCGGGCCGGGGATGCCTCGGGCCTTGCACAGCGCGGTGAGGGAGGGGACCGTGAAGGGCTTGCCCCAGCCACCCGTGGCTCCCCGAGCGTTGAGGATCACCACGGCCTCGCCGATGGTGTGGTCGGCCAGCAGCTCGTCGATCATGGCCACTGTGGCCGGCGGCGTCGTGTGGGCCTCCCAGGCTCGCAGCGGCCGTGGCAGCGTGAGGGAGTGGCAGGCCCCTCCCGGCAGACGGACGTGGGCGGTGATGTGCTCGTCGGCGTAGAGGAGGGTGACGTCGGTGACCAGGAGCCGGATGAGCCGCTTGCGCTCTCGCATGGGGGTGGCGGGATCGTTCCAGAGCGCGGGGAGGTCGGAGGCCAAGAGCGCGCACGCGGGCCCGTTGCGCCTCGTCGAGCGGCGCGGCACCGGCCCGGGCCGCTCGGTCGTAGTCGTCCTGGGCGTCGGCCAGCTCGCGCAGCTTGTGGTTCCAGTCGGCTTCGAGCGTGCTGGCCACGAGGCGGTTGGCGGGGTCGACCGCCAGGTAGCGTCGCCTGGCCGCCTCCGCCGCGTAGCGGGCCCGCTCGACGGTCGCCGCCCGGACGCGGTCTGCCTCGGCCGCTCGCCCGGCGAGCTCGGCGCTGACGGCCAGGGCCGCTTCGATGGCGAGCGGGGAGAGCTGCTCCAGCACCAGCGCGCCGACGGCGGCGTCGACCCCGGCGCCGCAGACCGTCTGGCACGGCGCAGCGCCGGTGGCGATCCCCTCCTGCTGGCAGCTGTAGTCGGGTAGCAGGCTGCCGTTGGCGCGCTTGTGGTACTTGACCGTCATGCGCCGCCCGCAGCGGCCACAGACGACGAGGCCCTGCAGCAGCGCCGGGCCCTCCCGGGGCGGCCCGGCGCGGCGGTCCTCGCCCCGGGCGGCGGCGTTGGCAGCGAGAGTGGCTTGGTTGGCCTCGAACTGCTCGAGGCTGATGTAGCCGGCATGGGCGCCGGGGATGAACACCGTCCACTCCGCTCGGGGCTTGGCGACGGTGTGGGTTCTCCCGTCGACATCGGTCACGTCCCGGTGGCGGCCGTAGACGTAGGCGCCGGCGTAGCGGGGGTTGTGCAGCACGAACAGGGCGTGGTCGTGGCGCAGCGGCACCCAGTAGAGCTCGCCGGCGTGGGGGCCGCCGCTGTGGCGACCGGGGAAGCCGAGCCCCTCGGCGATGAACGCCTTCACCACCGCCGTGGCCGAGCCGGTGGCCTCGAAGGTGGCGAAGAAGTGGCTGATCGCCTCCCGCACCCCGGCGTCGTGGTCCAGCAAGACAGATTCGCACGCGTCGTAGACGAAACCCACGGGCAGGCGCAGGGCCAGCTCGCCCCGGGCCGCCTTGGCCAGGATGCCGCCCTGGAGCCGGGCGCGCAGGAAGTGCAGCTCGGCCTCCGACATCGTGCCCTTCAACCCGAGCAGCAGCCGGTCGTTGATGGCGCCGGGGTCATAGAGCCCGTCCTCGTCGCAGATGAGGGTGTTGGTCAGCGAGCACAGCTGCAGCAGCCGGTGCCAGTCGGCGTTGTTGCGGGCCAGGCGCGAGCACTCCAGGCCCAGCACGATGCCGGCCTTGCCCAGCGACACATCGGCCACCAGGCGCTGGAAGCCCTCCCGGTCGGCGGCCGAGGCCCCGGACTGGCCCTGGTCGACGTCGATGACCACGACCCGCTCAGCCGACCAGCCCAAGGCGACCGCCCGGGACCGCAGGTCGTATTGGCGTCGGGTCGACTCGGTGTTGTTGGCGACCTGGTAGAGGCTGGACTGGCGCACGTAGAGATAGGCGTGGCGGCGCAGGTGGTGGGCGGCGACCTTGGTGGAGGCGTCGTTCATGTCGGCTCCTTGGTGCAGGCCGGGCCGGGGCGCGGCCGTTCAGAGGTGGGCGAGGGCCATCTGGGCGAGGACGGCGACGATCTCGCCGGCGTTGCGCAGGGACGACAGCGGTGGGGTGTGGTCGGTTGGACGGGACGGGACCGGGGTGGATTGGTCGGACGGCTGGGGTGCTGCTGGCGTCCCTGCGGCCGGCACCGTCACCAGGGCGGCCCACGTGGCCGTCCAGGCCGCCAGGCCCCGGCCGGCGAGCACGCCCTGGCCGTGGCGCCATCCTTGCGGGCGCCCCGATAGCGCTGCGGCGCGCATGGCTTCGTAGGCCGCCACCAGCCCGGCGGGATCGCACCGGCGCTCAGGCCCGTCGGGCTCAGCCACTTTTGGGGTTCCTCGCCACCTCCCGCCGGGCGAAGGCCCGCTCCACCGAGCGGGGGTGCACCGAGATGCCAAAGCGCTCCTCGACGGCGGAGGCGAGCTCGGTCGAGCCCAGGCCCGGGTCCTCGGCCCGCAGCGCCTCGAGATGGTCGAGCACCTCGTCGGTGAGCTTGTGTGCTCCCCGGGGCCCGGGCTTGGCCGGCAGCAGGCCGGCCAGTCCGTCGGCGGCCAGGGCTGAGGCCGCGCTGTAGTAGGACTGGCGCGACATCCCGAAGGCGCCCGCCGCGCCGCGCACGGTGGCGCCGTCGGCCTCCACCTTGCGCAGCATCTCGTACTTGACCTGGACGAGGTCGCGGGCGTCGAAGAACTCCGCGGCGGCGAAGGCCTCGTCGCTGACCCCCTCCGGGTGCGGGTTGAGGGTCCGGCTGCGGGCCAGCTCCTCGGCCTTCTGGTCCCGTGGTCGTCTGGCCATCTCGCCCCCCTGGTCGGTATGTCCATAGGATTATGCCTACAAGTTGAGACCGGATGGTGGATGCCGCCCACCAGCGGGCACATATACCCTGCCCAGACCGGGAGGGGCGCCGCTCACATCGTCCGAACCGGTGACCTCCGGTGAACCACGACGGCAGAATCCTCCGGACACTCACGGCGTAGTCCGCTTGACACCGGAGGAGCGGCGTGCGCGAGCTCACCCACCAGCCGGGTCAGCTCGAGCAGGTCAGCGATGTGGAAGGGTGAGCGCCCCGCCGACACGATCACGAACGGGTCGGGCGCCACCACGTCGGTCCACTCGGCAGGCACCGAGACCAGCTCATCGCCGACGTCGAGGAAGTAGACACGGTCGGCCCGCCAGTTCCTGCGGCGCTTGACGAACTCGAACTCCTGGCCGGCCAACGGGTGGAACGGATGGACGACCCGAACCCGTTGGCGATAGGTCAGATCCTGGCTACTGGGTGCAGTCGACAGTGGGATCGAACGGGCCCACGGAGGCTGAACCTGCTCATCAAGAACATCAAGCGGGTCGGCTACGGCTTCACCAACTTCGAGAACTATCGCCTGCGTCTCCTGGCTCACTGTGGTCTCAAATGGCAGACTCACCGAACCGCATCGATGCGAGGCCGCTCCCCCCACTTGGCCGCGTAGCGCCTCATTGAAGGCAACCTCGTCCCGTAGGCCCGGGCCGGGGTTTCCTTCGATACGCGATCCCGATGAAGGCGTGTCCCGGGTGCCGCCCACACGGCCGTCGTTCTACTCTTCCGTCCCACGTGAACGAGTCGGAGAGCGCGCCGCGACAGCTGGGCGACGCGGATGTGGTGAGTGGTGCCCGCGCCGACGTGGGTCGGCGGGCAACCGAGTTCGGGCGCGAGGAGCTGGCTGACGACGCCAGGCTCGTGGTGAGCGAGCTGGTGACGAACGCCATGTTGCACGGCGGGGGGTGCACAGGCGTCGAGGTCAGGTCTCACGGCGACGCGGTGAGGATCGAGGTCCGTGACGGGAGTCGCCTTCCGCCGCTGCTCGGACGGCTGTCCGAGGAATCGCTGACCGGGCGGGGGCTCCGTCTCGTCGCTCGCCTGGCCGAGCGGTGGGGAGCAGCCTTCGAGGACGATGGGAAGGTCGTCTGGGCGGAGATCACCGGCCGGAGCAGTCCAGGTCCTGCCGATGTCGCCGAAGAAGAACTGCTCGCCAAGTGGGACGACGACTTCGACTTCGACGCCGCGCTTGAGCCGCGCTTCCATGTCGCGCTGGGCGAGGTCCCCACCGATCTGCTCCTCGCCGCCAAGTCCCACGTCGAGAACGTCGTCCGCAGTTGACCCTCGCGTCGGCCGGCGCCCGGGCGGGACTGACGACCGAGGTCCCGCCCCACCTGGCGTCGCTGGTGAGTGCCGTGGTCGACCGTTTCGCCGAGGCCCGGCTCGCCGTCAAGCGCCAGGCGCTCGACGCCGAGCGGCGCGGCCAGGCCACCACCCGGCTGGTCCTCGACCTGCCGGCCAGCGCCGCCCAGGCCGCCGAGGACTACGTCCGGGCCCTCGACGAGGTCGACGCCTACTGCCGGGCCCGGCGGCTGTTGACGCTGGAGACCCCACCCCAGCACCACCTGTTCCGACACTGGTACATCGGGGAGCTCGTCACCCAGCTCCGGGCGGCGGCCAGCCGGGAACCGGCGCCGCCCAGTCGGTCCTTCACCCACCGCCTCCTCGCCGAGGTCGATCGTGTCGCCAGCGCTCACCGCACCTCCGAGCGGGCGGCCCGCCTGTACACGGTCGCCGCCGCCCTGGCCACGGCGGCGACACCCGAGGCGGTCGCCGAGGCCGTGCTGAACGAGGGCGTGGCCGCGCTGGCCGCGTCCGGCGGCGGTCTGTTGCTGGCCACCAATGCCGACCAGCTCGTGCTGCCAGGGGCTGTCGGCTACGACGAGACGGTCCTGGCTGGGCTCCGCACCGAGTCTCGGAACGCCGAGTCTGCCGGCGGCGGCGGCGCTGCGCTCCGGTGAGCCGGTGTGGCTGGAGTCCCGTGCCGAGCGGGACGATCGCTTTCCCAGGCTGGCGGGCCTCAAGGCCACCACCGTGGCCCTGTCCGCGGTGCCGCTCGAAGTGCAGGGTCGGCGGCTGGGTGCCCTGCGCTTCAGCTTCAGCCAGGCCCGTCTCTTCGACGAGGACGAGCGGCGGTTCGTGCTCGCCCTCGCCGCCCAGACGGCGCAGGCGCTCGCCGGCCCAGCTTCAACGAGACCGCATCGACGTCAGCCGCCGTCTCCAGCGCAGCCTCCTGCCGCCGAGCGTGCCGGTGATCCCCGGCCTCGATATCGCCGCGGTGTACCACCCGTTCGGGGACGGGATGGAAGTCGGTGGCGACTTCTACGACATCTGGCCCGTGCGGTCCGGGCAATGGGCGGTCGCCATAGGCGACGCAACCGGCACCGGACCGGAGGCCGCGGGCCTAACCGCGCTCGTGCGCCACACGCTCCGAGCGCTGGCCATGAGTGAGCCGGAGCCGCCGGCGGTCATGGCGACCCTCTAAGGTGCGGCACGTTGCGCTCGCGGCGCTGGTGCTCGCCGGCATCGCGTCGCAGCCTGCCGCGCAGACCCGATCATCGCGCTCCGCAGCCGAGCTGATGGATGCGGTGATGTGGAACCGCGAGCCGATCGGCGGGCCGTTCGCGCTGGTCGATCAGGACGGCAAGCCGCGCACCGATGCGGACTTCCGCGGCAAGGTGCTCATCGTCTATTTCGGCTTCACGTATTGCCCGGACGTCTGCCCTACCGACCTGCAGAACATCGGGCTCGCGATGGACCGGCTCGGCAAGGCGGGGGACGCCGTGCAGCCGCTGTTCGTCACGCTCGATCCCGAGCGCGATACCGCGGCGCACCTGAAGGGTTACGTCGCGCTGTTTCATCCGCGGATGGTCGCGCTCACCGGAGACGCGGCAGCGATCAAGAACGCCGCGGACGCCTACAGGGTCTATTACGCGCGCGTGCCGACGAAGGGCGACGATTACACCGTCGACCATTCGGCCTTCCTCTATCTGGTCGACCGCTCCGGGAAATATCTCGGCTTCCTGCCGCCCGGCACCGACGGCGATCGTATCGCCGAGGCGATACGCGCCTATCTCTCGCGTTGAGCGCCTACACCAGCCCCGTCATCGCCTTCACGTCGGCGCTGCCCGGGAACACGTTCGCGGCCAGCGCCTCATCGGTGACGCGCAGGTGATCCTTGAGCAATCCCTTCAGCACCGCGCGCAGGTCGGTGGTCGCCGCGAGATCGCGGCCTTCGTAGAGGTTCGCGTTCTTCAGGCCCGGCCAGTCGGCGATCACGCGCCCGCCCTTGAGCGCGCCACCGGCAAGGATCGCGATCGTGCCGGTGCCGTGATCGGTGCCGTTGGTGCCGTTGATGCGCGCGGTGCGGCCGAACTCGGTGACGACCGTCACCACAGTCTCGCGCCACGCCTCGCCCATGTTCTTCTCGGCCGCTGCAATCGCGCCGTCGAGCGCACCGAGCAGGGTCGCGAGGCGGCCGGAGTCCGCGCCCTCGTCGATGTGCGTGTCCCAGCCGTTGAAGGCGAGCGCGCCGATGCGCGGCCCGTCGGCGCGCGCCAGGAATTTCGCCGCGGTGCCGGCGGCATCGGCGAAGAAGGCGCGCACCTGCGCGGCAAAGCCTGCCGGCATCTGGCGTCCCTCGGTCGGCGCCATCACGGCCGGATCGTCGCCGCGCGCCAGTATCGCAAGATCGCGGCGGCCCTCGATCGCGCGCGCGAGCTCGGTGTCGGTGTGGTGATAGAGATCGATCAACCGCGCCATGGTGTCTTCGTTCGCCGGCTGGATGCGCGCCGGCGTCCACGACAGCACCGGCGCGGGCCCGCGCACGACGAGCGGCGTCACCGGCCCGACCGCGAAGGCGCGGCCGTCGCGGCGTACGCGCGTTTCCGCCATGAGCACACCGAGCGCGCGGTTGAGCCAGCCGGAATCGGCGCGGCCCGGATTGGGCAGCCCGCTTTCCAGCACATCCTGCCCATCGAAGTGCGAGCGCTCACGATAGGGCGTCGCGGCCGCGTGCACGATCGCGGCCTGCCCGGCCGTGTAGAGGCGGTGCAGGTTCGGCATCGCGGGATTGAGCGCGAAGAACGAGTCGAGCGGCAGTGCCGCCGGCTTGCCGTCAAGCAGCAGCGCCTTGTCGCCGCGCAGTTTGACCCAGTCGGGATCGCCGACCGGCGCGACCGCCGCGAGCCCATCGAGCGCACCGCGCAGGATGATCGTCAGCATGCGCGGATCGCGCCCCTCGGCGCGCGCGATCTTCGGCAGGAACGGCCAGGCGAACAGCACCCCGGCGCCGCCGAGCAGTTCGCGGCGCGTCGCGGCGTGAACGATATTGGGTGACATGGTCACCTCCGTTGAAACTCGGGCGCCATCAGCGCGAGCGTGAGCCCCTGCTGGCGGCTTTCGGCGCGCTCGATGGTCTGCCGCGTTTCGCGCGACGCCAGCGCGCCAAGCGACGTCTCGACGAAATCGCCCGGCTCGATGCGCGCCTGCACCAGCTCGGCGATGCGGTTCGCGATATCGAGGCGCTGCGCGAGGCCGTCGATCCACGCGGACTGCACATCGGCGAAGCCCTGCGGCGCGTTCGGCCGCCACATGCGCTCGCCCAGATAGGCCATCGCCTGCAGGCCGCGCTGCGCGTCCGGCATCACGCCGATCCCGCGCCATGCCGAAATCAGCCACTCGCTCGGGCGCTTGAGCTTCAGCCGCTGCTCGTCCCAGGTCTCGGGCGACTCGATCAGCGTCTTCGCGATCTCCTTCAGGTCGCCGTCCGTTTCGAGGAAGCGGCGCGACAGCCGCTCGGTGAGCAAGTCCGGCGGCTCGTCGGCGCAGAAATGCCGCGCGAGCTTGCGCGCCACATGCGCGGCGGTCGCCGGATGGCGCGCAATATCGGCGAGCACCGCCCTGCCCTGCGCGACGTCCGGCTGCGCGTAGGTCCTGCCGACGACCGTTTGCGGCCCCGGCTCGTGCATGCGTGCAAGGAAAATGAACTCGCCGCCGTGCTCCGGATTGGTCGTCGCCGGAATGATGGTCCAGCCGGTCAGCACCTTGGCAAAGCTGGTGACGTCTTCCTGCGAGTAGACCGAGCGCACGCCGAGCGTATGCAGTTCGAGAATTTCGCGCGCGAGGTTTTCGTTCAGCCCGCGCGTATTGACGAGGCCCGCGACCGACTTCGGTCCGATCGAGCGCGAGTTGTCGAGATAGAACAGCATCGCGGGATGGCCGGCCGACGCGAGCAACATCCCGGAAAACTTGCCGAGCACATGCGGACGGATCGCCTCGCGCTCGTAGCCGCCCGCCATGCTCTGCACCTGATCCGCCGAGATGCAGAAATGGTTCGACCAGAACCAGATCAGCCGCTCGACGAAGCCGATCTCGGGCGCGAGCGCAGCATCGAAGCGCGCCTTCACTTCACGGAAATAAAGCTGCTGCTGGAAGTCAGGCGGCGGGTTCGCGGCGGGCTGCTGCGCGCCGCTCTCCGGCTTCGGCTCCATGCTCTCCATGGACATGCCGGCGGCCTTGCGCTCTTCCTCCTCCTTGCGCTGCGCGATCAGCCGCGCCTGGCGCTCCTGACGGAAGTTGAACGCCGCGGTCGAGGATTGCGCCGCGGTCATCAGTTCGGCATTGACGATCTGGCCGATGCCGGCCTTGTCCAGTTCGGCAAGCAGCGCGCCGCGCGGATCGGCGGCGATCGCCGCGATCGAACCCGCGCGCGGGCCAAGACCGAACCGATGCAGGGCCAGTGCGGCCGCACCCTTCGCATCCAGCGCCATGACATCCTCGAAACGCTGCCCGGCCTTATGTGTCGCCCGGGGCCACAGGACAGCGATGGGCTGTAAAATATCCCAGTCCGGGCGGCCCGAAAAGCGACAGGCGCGATCAAATTTATCGATCGGAGGCATGCCGGCGGCTGAACTCCGCTATTGTTTTCGTTCGATTTTTCGCGCTTTGTGCAGGCGCGACGCCCCGGCTCCGATCAACGCGAATCCCGACATGGCTTCATTGTTCAGCCGTTTGCCGCTCTCGAATTCGCAGCCGGATTCCGCAGCGCCTGCGCCACCTCGCGCGGCTGTCGCAGCATATCGTGCCGAAAGGGCGACGGTCGGTTTCGCTTCCGCCCGAGTTGATCGCGGAGTGCCGCTTCTGCGCCTCGCGCAACGATCTCGTTGCACAGCTTCCGCGCCGCGCACGCGTTGCCGAGGTCGGCACCTATCGCGGCGAGTTCGCAGGGCACATGCTTTCGGCGTGCGATCCTGCCGAACTGCACCTGATCGATCTCGATTTTTCCCTGCTCGATCCGACGGTCGCCGCCGATCCGCGCGTCGTCATGCACCGCGGCCTCTCGCACGAGATGCTCGGCAGCTTCGCCGACGACTACTTCGACTGGATCTATATCGACGGCGATCACTCCTACGCGGGCGCGAGCCGCGATGCCGCCGTGGCGTCAACCAAGGTGCGGCGCGGCGGCTATCTGGTGTTCAACGATTTCGCGCACGCCGATCCCTATCTCGGCGCCTACGGCGTGCACCGCGCGGTGACGGACTTCGCCGCGAGCCGACGCTGGAAGTTTGCGTGGTGGGCCTACGAGCCACACGGGCTTTACGACGTGGCGCTGCAAAGGCCGGTGGGCGCTCGCGGCGTTTGACAACGCTGACTGGAAGCTTCAGCCTTCCGCGATTGCAGGTTCACCGGCAACATGGAGGGGCGCCATGTCGGTCGAGAATCCAAACAGCGCGGGCGCGCGCCGTATCGCCGAGCGTTATGTCGGCACGACGATTCAGGTGGAGTCGCTCATCTCGCGCGGGCTCTACTGGCTCGCCGTGCTTGTGGCGCTGATCCCGCTCGGCTGGACGGGCCTGATCATCAATCAGGCGGCGCACACCAGAAACTGGAGCGAGGGCATTCTCTATACGGCGATCCTGCTCGCCATCGCGGCGTTCATCTATCTTCTCGGCTGGGGATGGCGATGGCTGTGGAGCGGCCGGGTCGATCATCTCTTCGGCCGCAAGAAATACGGCGCGGCGGGCCGGCTCGAAGCCATACGGCAAAAGATCGCGGTGGTTTTCGCCGTCATGCCCTGACGGTCAGCGGCGACAGCCTAGCCGCTCGCGAGATATTTCTTCGCCAGCATCACATGGATGCCCTTGTTGCCGTTGACCACCTGCGTGACGCGCAGGTCGGCGGCGAGTGAACACAGCGTATAGGCCTGCTCGCGCGACAGGTTGGTGCGGCGGCAGATCAGCTTGATCATGTCGCGCAGCGCGATGGTCACGCAGTCGTCGAGATCGGGATCGAACGCCATCGTCATGATGTGCGTCGGCGTCTCGGCAAGCGGCCATTCGAGGCTCATGTCGTCGCGCACATGCAGCTCGAACGTGCCGATCAGTCCGGTCTCGATCGCGGTGACGCACACTTCGCCGTCGCCCTGCACGCCGTGGCCGTCGCCGCACGAGAACAGCGCGCCGTCGACATGGATCGGCAGATAGAGCGTGGTGCCGGCGACAAGCTCCTTGTTGTCGAGATTGCCGCCGTTCTTGCGCGGCGGCAGCGTCGAGACCATGCCCCAGCCCGGCGGCGGCGCGACCGCCATCACGCCGAAGAACGGCGCGAGCGGAAGTTCGAGTCCCCATGGCAAGGTGCCGGTGTTCTTCTGTTTATCGAGCGGAATGTGGATCAGCGTCGGCGTGTCGAAGTCGTCCGGCAGCGCGCCCGCGAGCGGGCGGATCATGTTGTAGCCCCAGTCGTAATGGAGCTGGATATCCTTGATCCGTACTTCGAGCACGTGGCCCTTCTTCGCGCCCTTCACGGCGACCGGACCGGTGCAGATATGGCCGGGCAGCTTCTGTGGGACCTTGGCGTGGATCGCGGCGAGCGCGGGCGGGACCTTCAGCGGCGCGGCCGGCATCTGGGTCGCCATGCCCGAGACGGTCGAGATCGTGACCGTGTCGCCGCTGTCCACCGTGATCAGCGGCGTCAGCTTCGCGTCGAAGAAACCCCAGTGCACCGTTTCCGGCGCGGCATCGAGCCGATGGTTTGCCATGTGTGTCCCCGTTCGTTCAGCGCTTTTTCATGGCGCATGGTCTTGTCCGAAAACCGGTGCGCGCTTTTCGGGAGCCATGCGCTACCATTTCTGGAAAATGAAAAACGCGCCAGCGGAAATCAGCGCGAAGCCGACGAGATGATTCCAGCCGATCGGCTCCTTCAGGTAGAGGAGCGAAAATCCGGCGAACACCAGGAGCGTGATCACCTCCTGGATGGTCTTGAGTTGCGCCGCCGAATAGACGGCGTTGCCGTAGCGGTTCGCCGGCACTGCGAAGCAGTACTCGATGAAGGCGATGCCCCACGCCACGAGGATCACGCCCCAGATCGGCACTTCCTTGAAGCGCAGGTGGCCGTACCAGGCGACGGTCATGAACAGATTGGAGCAGATCAGCAGGCCGATCGGCAGCAGATAGGGGGAGGAAGCATAGAACGGCATGGGCTGGCTTTCGTGTCGGCGGGAGGTGGTGCTCTAGCAGGCCCGCCGCGCCGCCCCAACCGGATGAACCTCACGCCCGCGAGAGGCGACACATAAGGCCATCGGACGGGCCGGTTCCGCCAAGCCTGTCGCAATTCTGCGCTAATTTGGCTATCAGCTTGGCGTCATCGGGAGGCCACCATGCGACGGACCACTTTTGTTGCGACTCTTCTTGCGAGCGGACTGATCGCCCTGCCCGCGCTGGCGCAGAGCCAGTTGCCGCGCCCGGGGCAGATGCCTCCGCCGCCGAGCCAGCAGAAGGGCATGACCGCCCCGCCGCAGAAAGGTGCACCGCCGCCGGCGGCACAGAAAGGCGCGCCGCCGCAACAGCAGCAGGCACAGCAGGCCCCGGCCGCAGCACCGCCCGCGCCCTACGCGGCGCTGAAGGTGTCGCCGCCGAAACCCTCCACCGACGCCACGCTCGCGGCCTTCCGCAAGGATCTCGTCGCCATCGCGCAGAAGAAGGATCGCGCGGCGCTCTCCAAGATGGTGCTGCCGCAGGGCTTCTTCTGGATGAAGGAAGCCGGCAACGCGGCCGGCAAGAAGACCGGCATCGACGCGCTGGCGACCGCGCTCGGCATTGCCGCGAAGGACGGCTCCGGCTGGGAGCGCCTTGGCGAATTCGCCTCCGACGAAACGGCCGCAGCCTATCCGGACCGCCCGAACACGGTGTGCTCGCCGGCCGGCCCCGAGTTCAACCCGCAGGAGCTCGAGAAGCTCGCCGAAGCGACCAAGACCGACATCGGCGACTGGGGCTTCACCGCGCAGGACGGCGTCGAAGTCCGCACCGCCGCGCAGCAGAATTCGCCCGTGATCGAGAAGCTCGGCATGCATTTCGTCCGCGTCTTTGCCGACACCGCACCGAACGCCAGCCAGGAGTTCATGCGCATCGTCACCCCGAGCGGCAAGGTCGGGTTCGTGGCGGCCGAGGCGATCAATCCGCTCGGTTCGGACCAGCTCTGCTTCGGCAAGGACGCGACCGGGGCCTGGAAGATCGTCGGAATGGTCGGCGGCGAATAGCCTCCAACACCGCCGCCCGCCGCTTATTCCGGGCGCCGCACGCCATTTCGTGCGGCAATCCGCCTCGTTTCATCAAGCAGCCGTGACTTGAATGCCGGCACGCTCCCACCGAGCATGGCGCCGCGTCGTACACGCACGCATCAGGGGGGATTCTCGATGAAGACCAGGTTTGTCACCGCCGCCACTGTGGCGGCCGCAATGCTTTTGCCTGCCGCTCCCGCGGTGGCGCAGCAGGCGCAGCGTCCGGCCTTCGCCACCACGAAAGTGGAAGGCACGGAAGGCGTCTATATCTTCCGCTACCAGAACCATCAGGCGATGTTCATCGTCACCCCGGCGGGCGTGATTGCGACCGATCCGATCAGCTATGGCCGCCCGCAGGCTGCGGCCACCTATGTGGACGAGATCAAGAAGATCACCAAAGCGCCGATCAAGTACCTGATCTACAGCCACCATCACTATGATCACGCAGCCGGCGGCAAGCCGTTCAAGGACGCCGGCGCCAGGATCGTCGCGCACAAGAACGCCA
Source organism: uncultured Alphaproteobacteria bacterium (assembly GCA_963828625.1). Classification (GTDB taxonomy): domain Bacteria; phylum Pseudomonadota; class Alphaproteobacteria; order Rhizobiales; family Xanthobacteraceae; genus PALSA-894. The sequence goes on from CAWHEX010000005.1 coordinate 18,432, forward strand.
CCGCGCGGCTCAAGGTGCTGAAGGACGCCGCCACGCCGGTGCCCGACGAGTCGGTCGGTGACAAGAAGGTCATCAAGCTCGGCGGAACCACACTGGAGCTGCACTTCACCGGCCGCAATCATTCCGACTCGTCGCTGGTGATGTTCCTGCCGAAGGAAAAGATCATCTTCGCGGTCGACTTCAATTCGCTCGGCGCGATGCCGTCGCGGCTCGCGGTCAACGACTCCTATCCGGGCGAGTGGGAAGCTTCGCTCAAGAAGACGCTCGCTCTGAAATGGGAGAAGATGATTCCCGGCCATCCCGGCCCGAATGACCGGCTCGGCACGCGCGCCGACATGGAGCAGCAGATTGCGCTTCTGACCGACCTCAACGCCGAGGTGAAGAAGGCGTCAGACGAAGGCAAATGCTTCGATCCGGCCGTGAAGGACGTTCGGCTGCCGAAGTACGGCACGCTCGCCGGCTATGAGCAGAACATCGAGTGGGTGATCCACCGCTACTGCGGCTTCTGGGGACGCGGCATCTGACGCAACCCGGCTACGCGACAAAGGGCCGCCGCGAGATCTCGCGGCGGCCCTTTTGCATCTCGAAGCCGACAGCGACGGATAGCGCGCCGCGCTAGCGCGCCGCAGCCGCCGCCTTGGCGATCGACTCTGCGTTTTGCCCGAATAGGATCGCGCGCTCCTCCGCGGTGCGAATGCCGCCCGGGTTCGGATTGATCTCCTTCGCCTTGGCGTAGGCGCGTTCTACCGCGGGCCGCGCCTTGATGGCCTCGAACCAGCGCTTGATGTTCGGAGTATCCTCGATCTTCTGTCCCTGCCGCTCATACGGCACGATCCAAGGATAGATCGCCATGTCGGCGATGGAATACTCGCCCGCGACGTAGTCGCGGCCTTCGAGGCGGCGATTGAGCACGCCGTAGAGGCGGTTCACCTCGTTGCGGTAGCGGTCCATCGCGTAGGGGATTTTCTCGACCGCGTAATTGTTGAAGTGATTGTTCTGCCCGGAATTCGGGCCGAGGTTCGCCATCTGCCAGTACAGCCACTCGCTGACCTCGGTGCGCTTGCGCAGATCCTTCGGCCAGAACTTGCCGGTCTTGTCGGCGAGATACATCAGCATCGCACCCGACTCGAACACCGGCACCGGCGCGCCGCCGCCCGGCGGTTCATGATCGATCATCGCCGGAATGCGGTTGTTCGGTGAGATTTTCAGGAAGTCCTTGGCGAATTGCTCACCCTTCCCGATGTTGATGGGAAATATCTTGTACGGCAGTCCGGTCTCTTCGAGAAAAATCGTGATCTTGTGGCCGTTCGGCGTGGTCCAGTAATACAGATCGATCATGGAGGCATCCTCGGAATGAACACAGTGCGCACCTATATAGGCCGTCGCACGGGGGTGCGCCTATGGACCTGACGCCGAATTTACCGCCGCGGGCGTTGCGCCACGCGCATGCCGCGATCCTCGCGATTGCATCGGTTCTGGGCGCATCGGGTGCGTTCGCGCAATTCGGCACGCCGGAGGAATGGCGCCGCACCGCGCCGACGATTCAGGATCGCGATCCGGGCGTCGCGGCGCCGGCCGAAGCCGACATGGACCCGGCCTATCGCCGCCAACCGGTGTTCTACCGCAGCACCGAGGCGCCCGGCACGATCATCATCGATACGTCGGACCGCTTCCTTTATCTGATCCAGCCGAACAATGTCGCGCTCCGCTACGGCATCGGCGTCGGCCGCGACGGCTTCCAGTGGCAGGGCCTGCTGCGCGTCTCGCGCAAGGCCGAATGGCCCGACTGGACGCCGCCGCCCGAGATGATCCAGCGCCAGCCTTATTTGCCGCGCTTCATGGCGGGCGGCCCGGGCAATCCGATGGGCGCGCGTGCGCTCTATCTCGGTAACACGATCTACCGCATCCACGGCACCAACGCGCCGGAGACGATCGGCCATGCGGTCTCGTCCGGCTGCTTTCGTCTCGTGAACGACGAGATCGAAGATCTTTTCACGCGGGTTCCGGTCGGCACCAAGGTGATCGTGCAGCAGTAGCGCTCCCCTGCTCCGCATCGCATAATCAATTCATAAATCAGGCCGCAATGGCTCGTGCCCTCTCTTGCGCGCGGTGCGGCGCCGCGTTCGAATGCGGCGTCGGCACCGGGCATTGCTGGTGCGAAGAGGAAGACTTTCGATTGCCGATGCCGCCGGCGGGTTCGACAGAGGATTGCCTCTGCCCGACGTGCCTGCGCGCGGCCGCGCAACAGACGTCCGCCGCAAGCACGCGCGCGCCGTCCGCAAAGGAACTCCGTAATGGCGCAGGCGACCCGTAGCGGCACTCCCACGATCGCGATCATCGGCACCGGCTTCGGTGGCTTGTGCATGGCCATTCAACTGGAGAACGCCGGCATCACGTCGTTTGTCCTCCTGGAAAAGGGCGACCGCGTCGGCGGCACATGGCGCGACAACACGTATCCGGGCGCCGCCTGCGACGTGCAGTCCCTTCTCTATTCCTTCTCGTTCGCACCCAAAAGCGACTGGACGCGCAAATACGCTCCCCAGAAGGAGATCCATTCCTATCTGGAAGGATGCGCGGATACCTACGGCCTGCGGTCGCGCATACAGTTCAACAAGGAAGTGGTCTCGGCCGACTTCGACGAGGCGCAGGGGCTGTGGACCATCGCGACCGCAGACGGCGCCAGCCTGCAGGCGCATGTGATGATCACCGCGTGCGGCCAGCTCAACCGGCCGGCGATTCCGCGGATCAAGGGGATCGAGACGTTCGCCGGAAAGACGTTCCACTCGGCGCGCTGGGACCACGGCTACGACTTCACCGGCAAGACCGTCGCGGCGATCGGCACGGGCGCGAGCTCGATCCAGTTCGTTCCGCAGATTATGCCGAAGGTGAAGAAGCTGACGCTGTTTCAGCGCTCGGCCGCATGGATCATCGCGAAGCCGGATCGCCCGTACACGGCGCTTGAGAACTGGCTGTTCAAGAACATCCCGGTCTCCGCGCGGCTGTCGCGCTTCTACTACTATCTGAAGAACGAGAGCCGGGCGCTCGCGTTCACGCGCCTGTGGTGGATCACGCGCTGGGTCGAGCTGGAGACAAAGTGGCTGGCGTGGAGAGCCATCAGGACCCGGTCAAGCGGCGCAAGCTCATTCCGGACTATCGCGCCGGCTGCAAGCGTATCCTCATTTCGAACGACTGGTTCCCGGCGCTCAATCACGATCATGCTGAGGTCGTCACCGAAGAGCTCGACCGTATCGAACCCGATGCGATCGTCACGCGCGACGGCAAGCGTCATCCGGTTGACGCGATCGTCTACGGCACCGGCTTCCATGCGACGGATTTTCTCGCGCCGATGAAGATCAAAGGCCTGAACGGGCAGGACCTGCATGCGACGTGGCACGACGGCGCAGAGGCCTACAACGGAATCTGCGTCACGGGCTTCCCGAACCTGTTCATGATGTACGGCCCGAACACCAACCTGTCGCACAGTTCGCTCGTCTACATGCTGGAGGCGCAGGCGAACTACATCGTGCAGGCGATTCAGACGATGATCGGCCAAGGTCTGCGCTTCGTGAATGTGAAAGCCGACCGGCAGGCCGAATACGACGTGAAAGTCCAGAAACGACTCGATCGCTCGATCTGGAATTCCGGCTGCAACTCCTGGTACAAGACGGCCACCGGCAAGAACACAAGCGTCTGGCCCGGCTATACGTTCAGCTATCGCCTGATGACGAACCTGTTCGACCCTCAGGACTATGAGCTTCAGCCCGCGTCCACGAGCACCGAGGCGTCGTCAGTGCGAGCGAAGGGCTAGGCCGCCGCGACGGCGGCTTCGGGCCGGAAGCGCGCGATCAGGCCGGGCACCTCGCTCGCGGGGCGCGGCGGGCTCACCAGGTATCCCTGCATCTCGGTGCACCCGGCGCGGCGCACGATCTCAAGCTGCTCCTCGGTCTCGATGCCTTCCGCCGTGGTGCGGATGCCGAGGCTCGCGCCGAGGCCCGCGATCGCCTTGATGATCGCCGCACTGCCGCGGTTGCGCTCGATGTCCTTGATGAACGAGCGATCGATCTTGATCTTGTCGAACGGGAACGAGCGCAGGTAGCTGAGCGACGAATAGCCGGTGCCGAAATCGTCCATCGCGACGCGCACGCCGAGCGCGCGCAGGCGATGCAGCATCGTGACCGTCATCTCGTCATCCTGCAGCAGCACCGCCTCGGTGATCTCCAGCTCCAGCCGGTTCGGCGCAAGGCGCGAAGCCGCGAGCGCTTGAGTCACGGTGGTGACCAGCCCGCGATTGCGGAACTGCACCGGCGAGAGATTCACCGCGACCATGATCGGCTCGGGCCAGCGCGCCGCCTCGTTGCAGGCCTCGCGCAGCACCCATTCGCCGAGCGGGACGATCAGGCCCATTTCCTCGGCAAGCGGAATGAACTCGGACGGCGGCACCGAACCGCGCTCCGCATGGGTCCAGCGCAGCAGCGCCTCCATGGAGACCAGTTCGTTGGTCGCGAGATTGATCTGCGGCTGATAGTGCAGCGAGAACTCGCCGGCCGTGAGCGCGCGGCGCAAGTCGACTTCGAGCGCGCGGCGCGCCTGGATACGCGCGTCCATGTCCGGCTCGAAGAAGCGGAAGGTGCCGCGTCCTTCGGCCTTGGCGCGATAGAGCGCAAGGTCGGCGCACTTCATCAGATGGTCGGCGGTGGTGCCGTCGTCCGGCGCGAGCGCGATGCCGACGCTGACGCCGGAGTTGATCTCCTGCCCGTCGATGTCGATCGGCTCGGAGATGATTTCGACCAGTTGCCGCGCGAGCGCACCCGCCGCTGCGGCGCCTGAATTGCACTGGAGGATCGCGAACTCGTCGCCGCCGAGGCGCGCGATGGTGTCGTCCGCGCCGACGGCGTTGCGGATGCGCTCCGCGATCGTGCCGAGCAGCTTGTCCCCGATTGGGTGGCCGAGCGTGTCGTTGACGCCCTTGAAGTTGTCGAGGTCGAGATAGAGCACCGCGATCGATTCACCGAAGCCCTCGACGCGGGAAAGGCCTTCGGCCATGCGCTCGCGGAACAGCAACCGGTTCGGCAGATTGGTCAGCGCGTCGTGCCGCGCCATGTGCGCGATGCTCTGCTCGGCGCGATGGCGCTCGGTGATGTCCTCGTAGATCGCCACCCAGCCGCCCTGCGCCATCGGCTGGTGCGTGGCCTTGAGGATGCGGCCGTCCGCCAGGTTGCGGTGCGCGACCAGATCGCCTTCGCGCAGCGCATTCACATAGCTGGCGTAGTATTCGTCGAGCGTGATGTCGCGGTGGCGGTGATTGCCCGCCGCGAAACTCATCGCAAACGACTCGTAGATGGTTATGCCCGGCTGAACCTGCGCCGGGTCCAGATTGAACATCTCGGCATAGCGGTTGTTGGTCACGATCAGCCGCATGTTTTCGTCGAACATGCACAGCCCATGCGCCATGTTGTTGAGCGCGATATCGAAGCGGCGGTGCTGCTCCTTGAGCGCATCCGCGGCGCGCTCGCGCTCCGTGATATCCTCGAAGGTGCCGACCCAGCCGCCGTTTTCCATCGGCTCGTGGCGCACCGCCAGCAGCTTGCCGCTGGTCAGTCGGCGGAACACCACCGGCTCGCGGTCGACCTCGACACGCTTGATGAAGTCGGCGAAGAACTTCTCCGCGCTGACCTTGGTGGTGTGCATGCCGCGGTCGATGCTCTGGCGCATCAACTCGACCAGAGGCGTGCCGGGCAGCGCATCGTCCGGCCCGAGCCCGTAAAGCTCCAGATAACGCCGGTTGCGCACGACCACGCGCCAGTCCTTGTCGAACACGCAAAGGCCATGGGCCATGTTCTCCAGCGCGGCGTCGAACAGGACGTTCTGCTCGCGCAGGACCCTCTCGTAGCGCAGCCGCTCCGTGACGTCCTCGTGCGACGAAACCCAGCCGCCGTCGGCGGTCGCGCGCGTGATGGCTTCGATCACGCGTCCGTCCGTGAGGCGCACGCGTATGCTGGAGAGCGCGCCGTCGGCGGACCCGCGCTTTCGCTTCTCGTTGAACCCGTCGGCCGTCATGCCGGGCTCGTCGACATTCGTCATCCAGTGCGTGAGCAGCTCGCGCTGGCTTACGCCGGGTTTCACGATCGCGGGGTCGAGCCCGTAGATCTTCAGATATTGCGCGTTGCACACGATCAGCCGCTCGTCAGGGCCGAACATGCACAGGCCGTGCGACATGTGGTTCACCGCCTGGTCGAAGCGCTCGAATTGCAGACGCAGCGCGCGCTCCATGCGGTAACGCTCGGTGACGTCCTCGCACAGCGTGACCCAGCCGCCATCCGCCATCGGGTGATAGTGCAGGATGTAGTCGCGTCCATTGCGCAGGGTCTGGCGCTGCTGGAACGGCTTGCCTGCCGCCATCTTCTCCAGCCGCCGCTGCCAGATACGCTCGGGCGTGGCGTCCGGGAAGTAACCGCGCGCCGCCACGATGTCGATCACGTCACGCATCGATACGCCGACGCGGATGACGTCGTCAGACACGCCGTACATGTCGAGGAAACGCGCGTTGAACAGCACGATGCGGTGGTCGGCATCGACCGCGCACAGGCCGTGCGACATCTGCGTGATGGCTTGATCGTAGCGCTCGAACTGCACGCGCATTTCGTATTCGCGGCGTTGGCGATCGGTGACGTCCTCGACCAGCGTGACCCAGCCGCCGCTCGGCAGCGGGCGATAGTCCATCGCGAAGGTGCGGCCGCGCGACATCTGGCGCAGCAGCCGGAACGGCTTGCCTTGCGCCATCATCTCCTGACGGCGCCGCTTGATGCCGTCGAACTGCGCGACCGGATAGTTTCCGCGCTCGCCGGAAAGCCTGATCAGCTCCGCCATCGGCATGCCGATGCGCGCCAGCCCGGGCGGCAGTTCGAACAATTCGAGAAAGCGTTGATTGAACAGGACCAAGTGCTGTTGTGCGTCGACCATGCACAGCCCGTGCGACATGCTCGCGAGCGCCGCTTCATGCAGCGCGAGCAAATCCTTCAGCTGACCCGCGTCCATCGAGCCAGCCTGAACGGTGTCGCAAGCCGTCATCGCGCTTCGCCCCGCCCTTCCCCCCGGTTGTGCTGGCGAAGAATACGTAGAAAGGCTCGAATTCCGAGTTAATCGGTTTGGTTTAAATTGTATGAGATTGTGTCTTCAGAGTTCCGTTCATGCCGCTGGGTCAGCTTGTGAGTGGCGAGCGCGCAGCACGGAAATTTTAGCTTTTCTGCAGCGCCTCGGGGCGTTTGATCTCGATCTCGACGAACGCCATCGGCTGCTCAGAGGCGTTCAGCACGTCATGCTCGATCCCCGCCGGGCGCTGATAGGACTGTCCGGCCGCGAGCCGCGCCTCGCTCACCGCACCGTCCGCCGCCTCGATCTTCATCACGGCGTCGGTGAGCATGATGACGAAATACGGCCAGCCGTGCGTGTGCCACCCGGTGGCGGCGCCGGGCGCAAAATCCCAGCGCGTGATGCGCACCGTGGCGTCGTCCTGCTGCACGGTGGGCACGGCCGGCTGATCGCATTTGAAGGGCATCAGAGGATCCCGTATTTCGCGAACACATCGCCGAGCTTCTCGCCGGCGCGCAGATCGTCGAGCGTGCGCTTCTCGCCCTTGATCTTCTCGAACGCGAACGTGAGCACCTTCTCCTCGATCGCGCGCGGAATCACCACCACACCGTCGGCGTCGCCGAAGATCAGATCGCCGCTCGCGACCTTCACGCCGGCGCAGCGCACCGGCACGTCGAGCGCCATCACGCGGCCGCGTCCCTTGGAGTCGAGCGGCGCGATGCCGCCATGAAACACCGGAAAGTTCATCGCGCGGATCGCCTTGACGTCGCGCGTCGCGCCGTCCATCAGCGCGCCGGCCGCGCCGCGCACCTGCGCGGCGGTCGAGAGCAGTTCGCCCCACGGCGCGACGCGCTGCGGATTCGAGCACGCGAACACCGGGATCTCGTCCATCGCGAGGCTGTCGATCAGCGCGATCTCCAGCTCGTACGGATTGGTGCCTGGCTCATGATGGTCGACCTCCATGAATTGCGCGGTGCGCGCGCGGCCGACCATCACGCTCGCCTCGTCGAGCGGGCGGATGCGCGACGGCAGCGCTTGATCCATCGCGCCGGCGGAGTCGAGACAGTCGGAGAGCACGGAGGCGAAAAGCCGCGTGCGAATGTCGGCGAGAGCGAATGGCATTGCGTTTCCCGGGCTGGCTATTCGGCCAGCTTGCGATAATTTGGCACGCATCGTCAAAGCACACGCATCAAGGATCAACATGAAGCGCCGCACGTTCCTCCTCGGCTCGGCCGCTGCCGCCCTCGCGGCGCCTGCGATCGCGCAGACCGCGTGGCCGCACGGGCAGCCGATCCGCATCATCGTGCCGTTTCCCGCAGGTGCGGCGAACGACGCGATGGGCCGCCTCGCCGGGCAGCGCCTGCAGGACAAGCTCGGCGTGACCGTGATTGTGGAGAACCGCGCGGGCGGCAGCGCCTCGATCGGCACCACCGCGGTGCTCAATGCAGCGCCGGACGGCTTCACGCTGCTCGCCTCGGCGTTCAACCACATCATCCTGAACCATGCCGTGAAGGGCGTGACGTTCGATCCGCAGGCGGACTTCGAGACGATCGGCCGCACCGCGCGCGCGCCACTGCTGATGGTGATGGCGCCGGGACGGCCGCAGAAGACGCTGGACGAGGTGATCGCGGCCGCCAAGGCGGCACCGAACGACTGGAACTTCGCGATCCCCGCGCTCGGCGCGCCGAGCCATCTCGCGACCGTCGATTTCATGAGCCGCACCGGCCTCACGATCGCGACCTCACCCTATCGCGGCACCGCGCCCGCGCTGACCGACGTGATGGGCGGACACGTGCAGCTTCTAATCGATGCGTCGTTCGCGCTGATCCCCGGCGCGCGCGACGGCAAGGTGAAGACACTCGGCATCACCACGAAGGATCGCTCGGCGCTCGCGCCGGATATCCCGACCCTCGCCGAACAGGGCCTTGCCGGTTACGACTTCCAGAGCTGGTACGGGCTGTGGGCACCGAAGGGTACGCCGCGCGCGATCTGCGACCGCATCAATGCGCTGATGCGCGAGGCGCTGCAGGAGCCCGCGATCGTCGAACGGCTCAACAAGTCGCTGCTCGAGCCCGTGATCGAGACGAGCGAGGAGAGCAAGGCGTTCATCGCGGCCGAAGTGCCGAAGAATGTCGCTCTGCTCAAGAAGGCGGGCTTCGAAGCGCAATAATGCAGACGCCGACATTCACTTGGGCGGGCGTCGTCGACGGCGCACGCAAGGGCATCCTCATCTCGCCGACGCTGATCGCGTTCGGCCTCGGCGTCGGCCTGCTGGCGGCGTCGAAGGGCCTCACGGTCGCCGAGATCGCGCTGATGAGCGCGTGGGTCTATGCGGGCGGCGCGCAGATGGCGACCTTGCAGGTGTGGGCCGAGCCGCTTCCGCTGTTCGCGCTCGTGCTCACCGTACTGGCGATGAACGCACGCTACGTACTGCTCAGCGCGTCGCTGCGCCCGCACTTCGGCCCGTTGCCGTTCTGGCAGATCTATCCGGGCCTCGCGATCTTCGGCGACGGCAACTGGATGCTCACGATGCGCGAGATCAACGAGCAACGCCGCCCGGATGCGGGCTTCCTGCTCGGCAGCGGCCTCGTGATGTTCATCCCGTGGACCGGCTCGACCGTGATCGGCCATCTGTTCGGGCAGACCCTCGGCGATCCGCGCAGGTTCGGCATCGACTTCCTGCTCGCGGCGTTCTTCGCCGTGATGGCGGTCGGCTTCTTCCGAACGGCGCGCAGCATCGCGCCGCTCGTCGTCGCAATCGCGACGGCAGTTCTCGTCCAGAAGCTGGTACCGGGGCCGTGGTATCTGTTCGCCGGCGCGCTGGCTGGCAGTCTTGCGGGGGCGCTGCGTGTCGATAAGGCCTGACGTCTTCCAGGCGATCGCGCTGCTCGGGCTCGCATCGCTCGTCTGCCGCCTCAGCGGCTTTTTCCTGATGCGTTACGTCTCGATCACACCGCGCGTCGACGCGTGGCTGCGCGCAATCCCCATCTCGCTAGTCGGCGCGATCCTCGGGCCCGTCGCTGTGAATGGTGGCCCGCCCGAATGGCTCGGGCTGATCGCCGCGATGGGGCTGATGTACGTCACGGCGAACGAGTTCGCCGCGACCATCGGCGCCTGCGCTGCCGTGGCGGCGATGCGCGCGGCGCTGGCCTGATCCAAATGATATATTTTCCCGGACGTTAACCACCGCCGGTGTTCCGCAACGGCATAAACCTTTCCGAGACGGCAGAACTTTATAACGATTTCCGGCTGTAAAAAGCTGGGGGAGTCGAATGAGCCTGATGTGGCGGGCGCTGTTTGTCATCGGCCTGGATGGGTGACCCATGTCGATCGTCAAGGAAATGCGCGAGCGTCAGACCGTCGTTGTCAGTTCGAGTTCGTCGGGCCTCGGCAGCATTCTGCTCATCGGCTGCGCGGCTTTCGCGATCGGCGTTCTCGCCATCGCGGGCTGGAAGATGTGGCCCGGGTCTAAATCGGCCGTACCTGCCTTCTCGCTCGGCAATCAACCCGGTGCCCTGCCCCAGGCAGCCGCGAGCCCTGCGCCGAAATTCTCCGGCAAGCGGTTGGGCGAAGCCGCCCAGGCCCCGCTGCTGGCGGCCTGCGCCAAGGGCGACAATTTCGAAGGCTTCGGCAACGGCAGCCCGCAAGCCGTTTATGCCATGCTGAACATGATGGGCACGGCAACGCGCATCGGCTCGATGGTTGGCGCGGAAGGCGCCAACAGCTCACAGCTCGTCGACTACTGGCGCCTCATCGCGGAATGCGTCTATCAGCAGAACAGCTGGAATCTGTGCGAGCCGAACAATCGCGCGATCGCGGTCGAGTCGGCTTTGGCATTCATTCGCGGCGCCGCCGCCGTCGCGGCAGATCCTCCCCGCGGTCGCGGCACGGCGGCCGCGCTGCGCAACAATGCCCAGTCGCGCGAGCGTGTGCTCGACGCGCTGCGCGCGCGGGTACGTGGCGGCTACTTGATCGCGGACGATTTCGGTGCCTTCCGGCCGGCCGAGATCAGGACGATCCTTGCCGAGACCAAGCCCATCGGGAACGGCTGCGCGAAACAATGAACCCGAACGCAAGCCGTGCGCGGGCTGATCAGCCGGCGGTCTCTTCCAGCAGCACCACGCGCTTCGGCTCGACCGACAGATAAGCCTCGCTGCCGTCGGCGAGCGGCTCCATCGCGGCGCCGCGGATGACGAGGCGCTGCCCGCCCCAGTCGCACGATCGTCTGCGTGAAGTCGCCCTGAAACACCGAGCGCTCGATGCGCACGGGCCAGACGTTGCGCGCGCCCGTTGGCTTCTGCGCCGAGAGCAGCAGATGCACGGTGCGGATCGAGAACGTCAGCTCCGCGCCCGCCGGCCGTCCGTGCGCCATGCCGTAGACGATGTGGCCGCCGGTCGTCTCCAGCGCCACCGCGTCGTCCATCGCGAGATCGGTGCGGTTGCGGCCGCGAATGAGATTGGCCGAACCGACGAAGTCGGCAACGAACGCGTTGCGCGGATGATTGTAGATCTCGCCGGGCGTGCCGACCTGCGCGATCAGGCCGTCCTTCATCACCACGATGCGGTCGGACATCGCGAGCGCTTCTTCGAGGTCGTGCGTCACGTAGACCGACGTGATGCCGAGCCGGTGCTGCAGCTCGCGCAACTCGATGCGCATGTCGGCGCGCAGCTTGGCGTCGAGGTTGGAGAGCGGCTCGTCGAACAGCAGCACGGATGGCTGGAACACGAAGGCGCGCGCGAGCGCCACGCGCTGCTGCTGCCCGCCGGACAGTTGCGAGGCGCCACGCTGCGCGAAGGCGCGCATCTGCACCATGTCGAGCGCGCGGTGGACCTTCTCGTCGATCGCGGCCTTGCTCTCGCGGCGCACGCGCAGGCCGTACGCGACGTTCTCGAACACCGTCATGTGTGGCCAGATCGCGTAGGACTGGAACACCATCGAGAGGCCGCGCTTCTCGGCCGGAATGTTGACGCCTTCGGCGCTGGAATAGACCGGCGCACCGGCGATGCGGATTTCGCCCGCGCTCGGCTGTTCGAGGCCCGCAATGGCGCGCAAGGTCGTGGTCTTGCCGCAGCCCGAGGGGCCGAGCAGCGTCAGCTGTTCGCCCGGATGCACGACGAAGCTGACGCCGCGCACCGCCGGCACGTCGCCGTAGAAAATCTCGAGGTTCTCGACCTCGATATGGGCTTTGCGCTCCGCCATCAGTCCGTGATCCTCGTCGTCGCGCGCCGTGTCACCGCCATCAGGACCGCCACCGCAATCGCCACCACCGCCGTCTGGATCAACGCCATCGCGGCGGTCAGCTCGGTCGAGCTCGCGAACCAGCTCTCGACGATCGACGGCGTGATCACCTTGGAGTGCGGGCCCATCAGCAGGATCGAGGCGCCGAGCTCCCGGATGCTGGCGACGAACAGCAGCAGCCACGCGGCGATCAGTCCGGGCCACAGCAGCGGCACCGTCACGGTGCGCATGCGATAGCTCCATCCGGCGCCGCACATCTGCGCGCACTCCTCGAGGCTCTTGTCGATCTGCAGCATCACGCCCGAGATCGTGCGGACGCCGAGCGGCAGGAACACCGTGAGATAGGCGATCAGCAGCAGCCACAGCGTGCCGTAAATCGGGATCGGGAAGACCAGCCACGCCCACATCATGCCGAACGCGAAGATGAGCCGCGGCACCGACTGCGGAAACATCACGATGTATTCGATGACGCTCGCACCCGGCAGCTTCGAGCGATAGATGATCCAGGAGATCAGCCCCATCAGCAGCACGCCGAGCGTCGCGGTCCAGAGCGCGAGCCACAGGCTGTTGCCGAGCGCGACGGTCGCGGCGTTCATCGTGAAGGCCTTGTAGAAGTGCTCGGTGGTGAAGTTGCTGGCGGCCGGAAACGCGGTCGAGATCTTCTGGATCGATGCATAGAACAGGGTGAGCAGCGGCAGCACGACCGAGCAGAACAGGTAGAACACGCAAATCGCGCACAAGAGATATTTCAGCCGCCCGACATCGTTCACGCGCGGCCGGAACGCCTTGCCGGTGATGGTGACGTAGCTCCCCGCCATGATGATGCGGCGGTAGATGAACAGCGTGACGAACATCACGACGAACAGCGACGCGCCCATCGCGGCCGCGACGGGGATTTTCGGCGGATACTGCTGCACCAGTTGATAGATCGCCGTCGTCACCACGTAGTAGCGGTCGGGCAGCCCGAGCACGAGCGCGACCGCGAACGAACCGAGCATTTCGGCGAACACGAACACCGCGGCGCCGAGCACGCCGGGCAGCACCAGCGGCAGCGTGACGCGCAGCATCGTGCGCCAGCGGCTCGCGCCCATCACCTGCGAGGCTTCCTCCAGCGCCGGGTCCATGGACTTCATCACGGCGCCGATCATCACGAAGGCGACCGAGCCTTCGAACAGCGCCATCACCCAGGCGATGCCATAGGGGGAGTTGATGTTGATGAGGTATTCCTTGCCGCCGAGCGCGCGAAACACCTGATTGAGGAAGCCGCTCTCGGGCGTGCCGAGCAGGCTCCAGGCAAGCGCGCCGAGCAGCGGCGTCATGTAATAGGGAACGACCATCACCTGCTCGAAGAAGCGCCGCCCCGGCACGTTGGTGCGCGTCAGGGTCCACGCCATCAGGAAGCCGAGGATCAGCGCCATGATGGTGGCGGCGAACGACACGGTGAGCGTGTTGAGGATGATCTGCGGGTATTCGAGCAGGCCGGCGAAGTTATCCAGCCCGTATTTCGTCGGCGGCCGCGCTTCCGGCTCGCCGGTGTTGAGCGCGGCCTGCAGCAGATAGGCGACCGGATAGAGCACCAGCAGGCCGGCGATCACGGCAACCAGCGCGCCGGCAATGGCGGGGGCACTGAACGAGAGTCTCGGAATCCGCATCGCCGCCCCGCCGTCATCGTCCGCGCGTGCGGACGATCCAGTCATCACCAGCCTTTGTGCCTAGAAACGACCGCCTGTGTACGGGGCCTCCCGCATTCGCGGGAGACGACGAGAGTGGGGCTCACAGCCCCAGCATCGCGTTCCATTCCTTGTTGAACACGTCGCGGATCTTGCCGTAGTCGTCCCAGTCCGTCGGGAAGATCAGCTTGTACGCGGACAGCTTGTCGCCGGTCGGCATCGGAGGCGGATCGTTGCTCACCGAGCCGTAATAGAGGTTCGGGTGATCCTGGTAGTATTTCTGCCCGCGCGGCGACATCGCCCAGTCGATGAAGAGCTTCGCAGCTTCCGGATGCGGCGCCTTTTGCACCGCGCCGAGCACGAGCGGCGTCGCGACCAGCCCTTCAGGCGGGGCCACGAACGCGACGTCCGCGCCGCGGCTCTTGTAGAGGACGTAAGCCGAATATTCGGCGAGCGCGGTCATGTCGTCGTCGCCCTTGGCGAGACGGTCGAACAACTGCACGCGCGAGTCGAACGCGCGCGGGCGCTGCTTGGCGAATTCCTTCCAGAAATCGTTGCCGTGGATCTGGCGCAGCAGATACCACTGCACGTACTGGATGCCCGACGATGAGATCTTGCAGGAGATCTTGTTGCGGAAGCGCGGGTTGTTGATGTCCGTGTAGGTCTTCGGGATATCCGCTCCCGTCACCTTCGTCTTGTTGTAGGCGAGCCCCGCGAACGTCACGCCGGTCCAGAAGTAGGCGCCGGGCGTCGCCGAGAGATAGTCCTTCTTGTACGCGTCCATGTACCGGCCGACGTAGAGCTCGTAGCCGTTCTTCTTCTCGAAATCGACCGCCGGCGCGATGTCCGAGAGCTGCAACACGTCGACATCGAAGCGGCCGGCGGAACGCTCGGAGAGAATCTTGTTGTAGAGCGCGCCGGTCTGCGCACGCACATAGCTGGTCTTGATCTTGGGGAAGTCCTTCTGGAAGCCCTCCATGATCGCCGCGGTGCCGGCCTCGTTCTCGTGGCAATAGAAAACGAACGCGCCTTCCTGTTCGGCCTTCGCGACATCCGCGTAGGTCTCGAAGTCGTGCACCTTGGTGACCTTCTTCGCGCCTTGCGCGGAAACGTGCGGCGCCGCGAATGTGGTGGCGGCTGCCGCACCGGCCTGCAGAACATGACGGCGCGTGATCTTGTTGGGCATGATCGCCTCCCTCGCTATGTGATTTTGATTGCACACAGCTTAGGCCGCGCGCGCCCGCCACGGCAAGGCGGTACGGCGCTTCGATCAGGCCGATTTCGCGCGCGGCGCTGCGGCATCGAAGCGCTGGCGCGCCCGATCGATGGCGGAGCGGTTGCGCCGCGCCCACAGGCTCAAGCCGTTCACCGGTTCGATCAGCGAGCGGCCGAGCGTGGTGAGTTCGTAGTCGACGCGCGGCGGGACCGTCGGGAACACGGTGCGCGTGACCAGCCCGTCGCGCTCCAGCCCGCGCAGCGTGAGCGTCAGCATGCGTTGCGAGATGCTGCCGATGCCGCGGCGTAGCTCGTTGAACCGCTTCGGGCCGGCGGCGAGCATGATCACCACCAGCACCGACCATTTGTCACCCACCCGGCCGAGCACCTCGCTCACCGCGCGGCATTCCTCGGGCACGTGCAGGTTACCCGGTATCACGGCTGTGCCTTCTTGCGGGCGTTTCGCGGTCATCTATTTATCCTCAGTATCAAACCGTAACCAAGGATAGTCATCACCATGACAACCCGCAAGATCGCCGTGATCGTCGGCAGCAACCGCAAGGACTCGATCAATCGCCAGCTCGCCGCAGCGCTCGCGCGGCTGAGCAACCGTCTCGAGTTCGCGTTCGTCGCGATCGACGACCTGCCGATCTACAATCAGGACGTCGAGAGGCCGCTCCCCGCCCCGGTCGCGCGCTTCAAGGGCGAGCTTTCCCGCGCCGACGGCTTCCTGTTCGTCACGCCCGAGCATAACCGCTCGATTCCCGCCGTGCTGAAGAACGCAATCGACTGGGGTGCGCGGCCCTACGGACAGAATTCGTGGAACGGCAAGCCGGCGGCGATCACCGGCACCACGCCGGGTGCGATCGGCACCGCGGTCGGCCAGGCGCATCTGCGCCAGGTGCTCGGCGTGCTCGGCGCGCTGGTGATGGGCGGCGAGGCCTACATCACGTTCAAGCCCGGCCTGATCGGCGCGGACGGCGCGATCGCCGACGAGGCGACGCGCAAGTTCCTGCAAACTTCGTCGACCAGTTCGCCACGCTGGCGGCGCGGTTCGACGACGCGCTCGCGGCGGTGGCGTGAGCGCCATCACTCTGCGCGAACGTCAGGCTCTTTATCCGAGCTTGATGTTCGCGTCCTTCACGACGCGGCTCCAGCGCTCCATCTCGGCGGCCACGAACGCGCGGAATTCGTCCGGCGTGTTCTGCCGGTACTGATGTTGAGCTTGTCGAGCCGGTCGGTCACCGTCGGGTCCTTCATCAGCGCATTCATGCCGGCGTTGAGCTTCTGGATGATCTCGGCCGGCGTGCCGGTCGGCACGAACACGCCGTTCCATTCATAGGCCTCGAAGCCCGCAATGGTGTCGGACACCGGCGGCAGATCGGGCAGCGTGCGCGAGCCGGCCCTTGCCGGTGTGCGCGATCGCCTTCACGGAGCCCGCCTGCACCAGCCCGACGCGACGCCGAGCCGTTCGAGAAGAAGTACTTCACCTGCCCGCCGATCACGTCGTTCAGCGCGGGCCCGCCGCCGCGATACGGGATGTGGTTGATCTTCGTGCCGGTCATGTGCCGGAACATTTCCAGCGAGAGGTGCTGCACCGTGCCGTTGCCGGACGACGCGAAGTCGAGCCCGTCGGGCGCGGCTTTGGCGAGCGCGATCACGTCAGCGACGGATTTTGCCGCGACGTCCTTGTTCACCACCAGGATGTTCGGCACCAGCGTGGTGAGCAGCACCGGCTGGAAATCCTTGCCGTAGTCGAACGAGAGCTTGCTGTAGAGGAACGGATTGATCGAGAACGCGGTGGCGTCATAAAGGATCGTGTAGCCGTCCGGGTCCGCCTTCGCGGCGATCGCTTCCGCGATCGTGCCGCCCGCGCCGCCACGATTGTCGATCACGAACTGCTGGCCCCATATCTCGCCAAGCTCGCGCGAAGAAGATACGCGCGCGTCGTGTCGGCGCCGCCGCCGGCCGGATACGGAACGATCACCTTCACGGGACGCGCGGGCCACGCGGATTGGGCGGAGGCGGAGCGGGAGAGGAACGGGGCGGCGAGCGTGGCGGCTCCGGCACCAAGGACGCTGCGTCGGGTCAGATCGCGCGATTGCTTCACGAGTGCCTCCGTCGGCCATGCTTTGTCACTGTCTGTTGATGATAGACGAAGACGCTGCGTGACGGCAAAAGCTGCCCTTCCCTCGCCTCACTCCCCGTCCCATATTCGCCGCATGGCGAAATCCCCCGACTCGCGGAAAGGCAAGGATCCGGCGCGCCCGACGCGCGCCAAGGCGGCGCGCGAGCCGCTCGCGCCGATCGCGCCCGCATCTGGAAAAGCTGCTCAATCCCGGCATCGCGAAGGGAACCGCGGGGGTCGGGTCGCAGACCGGGCTGAACCCGCAGCAGAAGCCGGCCACGCGCAGCGGGCGATTGCCCGGCAAGGCGTGCAGCCGAGAAAGACCCGAAGACCGGCCTGCAGCCGCCCGCCAGCAATTCGTGGGACCGGCGCGAGGATTTTTCCGCCGCGCATCGCGCGCGGAAGTCGGTGACCAGCCCCTGCTCGGCCAAGTTGTCCGTCGCGCCCGTCCGCCCGCCCCGAGAGGGCGACGCCAAATCCGCGGCTTCTCCGAAGCCCCGCAAGCCGCAATACACGTCCGACGCCGAACTGATCGAAGCCTCGCCGGAGCTGGCGCGCGCGCTCGGGCTCGACGGCGACGCGGTGTCGTTCCCCGAACCGCAATTCGAGCGGCCGAAGCGCGAGCGGCGCCGGTCGAGCGCGGCGATATCACTCGATGGGCGTCGCCGCCACGGCGGAGTCGCTGGACGCGCTGCTGCGCGAGGGCCGCGCCGAATTCCGCAACGAGACCGAGCGTGTGGACGCCGCATCGCCCCGCGCGCCCGGAGAAATCCGAAGGCGGCCAGCGCCTCGTCATCAAGTCGGACTTCAAGCCGAAGGGCGACCAGCCGACCGCGATCAAGGAACTGGTCGAGGGCGTGAAGCGCCACGACCGCAATCAGGTGCTGCTCGGCGTCACCGGCTCGGGCAAGACCTTCACGATGGCGAAGGTGATCGAGGCGACGCAGCGCCCCGCGCTGATCCTCGCGCCGAACAAGACGCTCGCGGCGCAGCTCTATGGCGAGTTCAGGAGCTTCTTTCCCGACAACGCGGTGGAGTATTTCGTCTCGTATTACGACTACTACCAGCCCGAGGCCTACGTGCCGCGCACCGACACCTACATCGAGAAAGAATCCTCGATCAACGAGCAGATCGACCGCATGCGCCACTCGGCGACGCGCGCGCTGCTCGAACGCGACGACGTGGTGATCGTCGCCTCGGTGTCGTGCATCTACGGTATCGGCTCGGTCGAGACCTATTCGGCGATGACCTTCGCGCTGAAGAAGGGCGAGCGCATCGACCAGCGCCAGCTCATCGCCGACCTCGTGGCGCTGCAATACAAGCGCACGCAGCACGACTTCTATCGCGGCTCAGTTCCGCGTGCGCGGCGACACGCTCGACATCTTCCCGGCGCACTACGAGGATCGCGCCTGGCGCGTGAACCTGTTCGGCGACGAGGTCGAGAGCATCGAGGAGTTCGACCCGCTCACCGGCCAGAAGACCGACGAGTTGCAGTTCATCAAGGTCTATTCCAACTCGCACTACGTGACGCCGCGCCCGACGCTGATCCAGGCGATCAGCGGCATCAAGGCCGAGCTGAAATGGCGGCTCGACCAGCTCAACGCCGCGGGCCGCCTGCTCGAGGCGCAGCGGCTGGAGCAGCGCACCATCTTCGACCTCGAGATGATGGAGGCGACCGGCTCCTGCGCCGGCATCGAGAACTATTCGCGCTATCTCACCGGCCGCCAGCCGGGCGAGCCGCCGCCGACGCTGTTCGAATACGTGCCGGACAACGCGCTGGTGTTCTGCGACGAGAGCCACGTCACCGTGCCGCAGATCGGCGGCATGTATCGCGGCGACTTCCGCCGCAAGGCGACGCTCGCCGAATACGGCTTCCGCCTGCCCTCCTGCATGGACAACCGGCCGCTGCGCTTCGAGGAATGGGACGCGATGCGCCCGCAGACCGTCGCGGTGTCGGCGACGCCGTCCGAATGGGAGATCACGCAGGCCGGCGGCGTGTTCGTCGAGCAGGTGATCCGCCCGACCGGGCTGATCGATCCGCCGGTGGACATCCGCCCGGCGCGCACGCAGGTCGACGACCTGGTCGGCGAGCTGCGTCAGACCGCGCTCGCCGGCTACCGCGCGCTGGTCACCGTGCTGACCAAGCGCATGGCCGAGGACCTCACCGAGTACCTGCACGAGCAGGGCATCCGCGTGCGCTACATGCACTCCGACATCGACACCATCGAGCGCATCGAGATCATCCGCGACCTGCGGCTCGGCGCGTTCGACGTGCCTGGTCGGCATCAATCTGCTGCGCGAGGGCCTCGACATTCCGGAATGCGCGCTGGTCGCGATCCTCGATGCCGACAAGGAAGGCTTCCTGCGCAGCGAGACGTCGCTGATCCAGACCATCGGCCGCGCGGCGCGCAACGTCGACGGCAAGGTGATCCTCTACGCCGACACGAAGACCGGCTCGATGGAACGCGCGATCGCCGAGACCAACCGCCGCCGCGAGAAGCAGGTCGAGTACAACACCGCGAACGGCATCACGCCGGAGAGCATCAAGAAGAACATCGGCGACATTCTCGACAGCGTGTACGAGCGCGACCACGTGCTGATCTCGACCGAAGGCGGCATCGCGGGCCTCGGCGAGGAAGGCGCGACCATCGGGCACAATTTCGAGGCGGTGATCTCCGATCTCGAAGGCCGCATGCGCGAGGCCGCCGCCGACCTCGACTTCGAGGAGGCCGCGCGGCTGCGCGACGAGGTCAAGCGCCTGCGCACGATGGAGCTTGCGGTGGTGGACGATCCGACCGCGAAGCGCCCCAACCTGTCACGGTCTCGCTGCCGAAGCGCAAAGGCCCGCGCAAGCCGAACCTCGACGAGATGGGTCCCGGCGTCGAATCGATCCCGGCGCGCGGGCGCTCGACGCTCGGCAGACCCGGCATGCGCGGCGGCTTCAAGCGCAAGGGGCGGTGATCCGCCCTACGTTTCCAGTCCAATGCGCCTGCAAGGCTGGGCTGCGCTGACGTGCGTGGCGAACAGCGCGGAATGCGATAGCCACGCGTCGATGAGCGAGCAGCCGCCCCCACCGCCCCACCGCCCGACCACACGACGCCGCGCCTCGCCTTCGTGGTGCTCGGCCTCGTCTTCCTGCTGATGACGCTGGCGCGCGGCATGACCGAGACCTTCACGGTCTTCCTGCTGCCGATCTCCAGCACGTTCGGCTGGGACCGCGCGCAGACCGTCTCGGTCTATTCGATCGGCGCGCTCTGCGTCGGCTTTGCCGCGCCGTTCGTCGGGCGGCTGTTCGACCATTCCGGCCCGCGCGCCGTTTATGCGATCGGCCTCGTCCTGATCGGCGCGGGATTTTCCGCCGCGGCCTTCGCGCAAGCAGCTCTGGCAATTCCAGCTCTGCGTCGGGCTTGCGGTGGGTCTCGGCGGCGCATGCCTTGGCCAGGTGCCTGGCTCGCTGCTGGTGAGCCGCTGGTTCGGCCCGCGACTGCCGACGGCGCTGGCAGTGGTCGCATCATCGATGGGCGCGGGCGTGCTGCTGCTCGTTCCATTGACGCAAATCCTCATCGACACTGCCGGCTGGCGCGGCGCCTATCACATCCTCGGCGGCGTGATGCTCGCCGCCGTCGTGCCGCTGCTGTTGCTGCCATGGCGGCGCATCAATGCGGGAGCCGGACACATCACGCGCGCCGTGCAGACGAGCGCAGGCGACGACACAACTCAGAACAGCGACTGGACGCTGCGCAGCGCCATGCGTCACCACGCATTCTGGTCGCTGTTCTGCATTTTCTTTTTTACCGGGACCGGCATGTTTTCGATCTCGGTCCAGGTGGTCACGTATCTGGTCGAGGTCGGATTCCCGCCGCTACAGGCCGCCACCGCGTGGGGCCTCTCCGGGGTGTTGTTGATCATCGGCATGCTGACGGTCAGCTGGCTCGACGGACTGCTCGGCCGTCGCCGCGCGATTCTGCTGGCCTACGGCCTCACCATCACCGGCATCCTGATGCTGTGGGCGCTCAGCCGCTACCCGAACATCTGGCTGCTCTCGGGCTTCCTGTTCTGCTTCGGCAGCACGATGGGATCGCGCGGGCCGCTGGTCGCCGCTGCCGCAATGTCGATCTTCCGCGGCAAGCGTGTCGGCACCATCATGGGAACGATTTCGATCGGCATGGGCCTCGGCTCGGCCGTCGGCTCATGGGCCGGCGGCCTGATCCACGACTGGACGCAAGGCTACGATCTGGTGTTCGCCTTCGCGCTCGTCAGCGTCGTCCTCGGCATGACGCCGTTTCTGGTGGCGCCCGCGCTGCGGCAGTAACGCCGGAAGCGCAAGCCGCAGTGAACCGTGCGGCCTTCCGGCGCGACCAAGGATGACGTGCCGGACGAACGCCATGAACTTCGCCGCGTGGGGATCAATCGAGGCGTGGGCCGGCCGCAATTGGCCGGTGCTCGCCGCATTCGGCCATGTGCTGGCGTTCACGATCCTGTTCGGCGGCGTGGCCCTCGCCGCGTATGTGTCCGGCTTCGCCGACGGGGCGGCGTCCGCCCTGCTCGGCGCCGTGGCGATTTTTCTCATCCGGCTTTACGCGCGCTCGATCATCCCTGCGGCGCACCGGCTGATCGACCGGCTGCATCCCGAACCGGCGGCGCCGCCGCTGCGCGACACGTTTCCGATGTGGGCGTCGGTGGTCTACACGCTGGCCGGACTTGCGCTGATCGCCACCGTGATGGCGCAGGAAGAAACCTACACCTACGCGTCGATGCTGTTGTTCGCCGCATGGGCGGCCGGCCATCGCGTGCTCGACTATCTCTGGACGCGCCAGACCAAACCCGGGACCGCGAAAGCGCGCGACATCATCGACGACTGGCTCGATGATTTCGCCACACGGCACCGAACGCTTCTTGCCCGGCTCGGCACTCCGCTTGGCTTCGTGCTGCTGTCCGGCGGCATCGCGCTGCACGCACGCGGGTCCGACTTTGACTATTGGGCGGCCGCGCTCTGCGGCATCGCCGCCATTGCGTTCGTCAAGCTTTACGCGGTGCTGGCCGGCACCGTGCAGCGCCGCCTGATCGATCCGATCCGGCATGTCCGGCCCGAGCCCGCGCCGCGAAAACCTGCGCGCTGGGCCGTGGTGCTGCATGTCGTGATCGGCCTCGTCGTTTTTTCCGTCATGGCGATCACCCGCGACGATTCCACGAAGACCAGCATGTCGCTCGACTTCTACGCCATGCTCGAATTCGTGCTCGGCTGGTGGATCGGCGGGCGCACCGTGCTGGCATTTTTCTGGCCCGGCCCGCGCGTCATCGACGCCACGCGCCGCTAGCCCCACAGCCTCGCGCTCGCGAGTCGCGCGCCCTCGACCAGCGCGGCGAGCTTCGCCCACGCCACATCGGGGTGAACCTCGTCGCCCGCGCCCGACGTGCCGAAGCCGCAGTCGGTGCCGGCGATCACGCGCTCGCGCCCTACGACGGAGGCGAAGCGTTCGATGCGCTGCGCGACAAGTTCGGGATGCTCCACCAGATGGAGGCAGTGCGAGACGACGCCTGGCACGAGGATCTTGCCCTCGGGCAGCTTCACCTCCTGCCAGAGCTGCCATTCGTGCTCGTGGCGCGGGTTCGCGGCCTCGATCAGGTAGGCCGACGCGTTGATGCGCAGCATCAGGTCCGCGAAATGGCGCAGCTCGAAATCGTGCACGCGCGGCGCGATGTTGACGCTGTAGCAGGTGTGGAAGCGCACGCGCTCCTGCGGAATGCCACGCAACGCGTGGTTCACCGCCTCGACGCGCCGCGCGATGAACCTGCGGCAATCCTCGACCGAGGCGTCGACCGCGCGATTGTAATGCGTCGCCATGCGCGGATCGTCGATCTGCAGCACGAGGCCCGCATCGGCGATCGCCTTGTATTCGACATGCATCGCGTCGGCGAGCGCCGCGAGGTATTCCTCCTCCGACGCGTAGAAGCGGTTCTCGTAATAGAGCTCCAGATTGGACGGCGAGATCGCCGTCATGAACCCCTCGCCGCGCCCGCCGAGCGCCGCCTTCAGGTTCGCGATGTCCTGCGCCAAGTTCCGCCTGTCCGACATAGCGGATCGGCCCGCTGCACACCTGCGCGCGCGGGCGCACCTGGCGCTTCGCCACGATCGCGCCGGAGCGCGCCGCCAGCATCACGCGCATGTCCTCGTAGGGCCCCGGAAAGGCGAGCGAGTCGCGCGTGGCCCCGCGGAACGTCGGCGGACTGTCGATCTCCTCGAGCCCGCTCAGGCGTACGCGGGCATAAGCCATCCAGTTCACCTTGGAGTGCTCGCCGTCGTTCACGAC
This sequence comes from uncultured Alphaproteobacteria bacterium, assembly GCA_963828625.1. Lineage (GTDB taxonomy): Bacteria > Pseudomonadota > Alphaproteobacteria > Rhizobiales > Xanthobacteraceae > PALSA-894. The sequence continues at coordinate 42,084 of CAWHEX010000005.1, forward strand.
ATCGAGCCCAGTGTCGATCTGCCGCTCCACGATGTCGGCGATCGCGCGTTCGATGCGTCCCGCGAACGCCGCGCGATCGTAATCCTCGCCCAGCTCCTTCGCGTTGAGCAGCGCAACAAGATCCGCCGGCCGCGGCAGGCTACCGGTGTGCGTGGTGAGAATGCGGTTCTGGCTTGTCTTCATGGCGTCCGTGCTTGTGTCATCTCACAAGCACGGCGCGGGGCTGCGGAACAAGCCCGGTCAGGCCTCGATCCCGGGCAGCGCCATGATCGCGTACTGCACGGTCGCTGGCACGGGCGTCCAGCCGCTGCCGTTGTTGTAGGCCAGCACTGTAACCTTCACGATCTTTACGCGCTTGCCGTCGACACGCGCGATGCCCATCTCCTCGCCGGCCTGGAACGCCACCACCGCGGCCCCGCACGCGCTTTGCACCTTCGCCTCGGTGTTCACGAGCTGGAGCGCCTGCGAGGTCTCGGTGCCGGTGTTGCGCAGTACGAGAAAGCGCTGCGCCTGTTCGGACGTGTCGCAGATGATCGTGCTGCCTACGTTGACCGGCTCCGGCGCGCCGCCAAGAGCTTTCGGGCTGCTTGCCGCTTGCGCACCCGCAACGCTGATCGTTGCGCACATCATCGCGCCTGCCAAAAGGAGCCGCATGGCCCACCTCTCGCTGTTCCGTGTTCCATTGCATAACGCGGGCGCGGGGTTCGGGTTTCATCCGTTAACGCGGTGGATTCTCACGGGGACGAGAGCGGCGGCACGCGGCCGCCGCCTATTCCCTGAAAGTAGTCGCCGCGGGTTTGCGCCGTCATGGCGGGCACGAAACGCCGGCCGCGTTTAACGCGCGTCTTTGAGGGGAATGACTTCCGCCGGCAGCGCAGTCGGGGTGCGCCGTTACGCGCGCGAACTCACCACCGCCGCCAGCCATAGCCCCAGCGCGGGCCCCAATAGCCGCCCCAGTACGGGCCCGGCCCGTACACCACCGGCGGGCCGTAGACGCGCGGGCCGACGACGTAGCCCGGCGGAGGCGCGGCCGGCACGTAATCGTCGTCGTCATCGGGATCGTAGCCGGGCGGCGGACGGCGCACGGCCTGGCGCGGCGCGCGGCCCGCGGTGTCGAGCGCCGTCGCGATCGCGAAGCCGCTCCTGCCCTGGAACGTCACCGCGCACCAGCCCTCGACGCAATCGCCGACATCGATGCGTGCGCCGCCGGGAATCTTCGCGAGGATTTCGCTTGTGGTGTTGGACTCGGCGCGCAGGTTCACGGTGGAGACCGCGAAGCCCGGTTTGGCGGCGGCGTTCGCCGTCAGCAGCAGCGCAAGCGCGCCGGCGCAGAGAATGGTTTTCATGGGGACGCCCCTCGCAATCGATGGCGGAAGCGGAATATTACGGCGCGGCGGCGGCCTTGGCTAGAACCCGCCGCGATAACCCCAACTCGGAAATTCGTTGCGGCTCGGATCATTCCAGTACGCGGCGTACGGGTCCTTCGGCTTCGCGGGCCTCGCTGGCCGCACCGCGTGCACGCGCTTGTTGACCATGTGCGTGCGCACCTTGGCTTTCGCCTCCGCACCGGATTTGGCGACGGCAGCGCTGCCCGGCAGCAGCAGCGAAGCGGCACAGACAAGCGGCAGGAATTTCATGGTACGACTCCGGTCATTGGCCCCTGCCGAGATGTAGGACGGAGCGACTGCGTGCGCCAGCGCCGGCCATGACAAAGCGGCCCCGGTGTTTGCCGGAGCCGCTTGTCGGACGCAGCGAACGAGCGCCTAGCCCTCGAACTTCTTCTTGATGATGGTCTTGCCGTGACCCTTCTTGATGATCACGGTCTTGCTCGCGCCGTGATGGCGGTGATGACGCCAGCCCTCGTGCCGGCCGCGGTCGCGGTGCAGCACGACTTTCTTCATGGTGCGATGACGCCAGCCGTCATGATGGCCGCGGTCGCCGGTCTTGATCTTCACCTTGACGGTGCCGTCCTGTGCGAGCGCGGGAGCCGTGAAAGCGGGCGCGCTGAAGGCGAGCGCCATGACGGCCGCGGTCGCGAGAGCAAATTTTCGCATGAGTTCCTCCTGGGGATGATCGGGCGTTTGCCCTTCCACGCAGCGACAACGCGAGTGCGCGCGCGGCGTTCCCCAGAATGGATGCTAAGCTATTGAATTATTTAATTAATATCTGTTCAGACTTGTTCCGTCACTTTTCTGGTGGCGCGACCGCCGCATCGCCCTGGCCGGAACGCTTGAGTGCGTCAGCGACGAAGCCGTTGCGCTTCATCTCCTCGATAAAAGAGCGGAGGTACGCGGCACCGGCCGTCTTGCCTTTGGCGCAGCCCATCGCCTGACGGATTTCCATGAAGCGCTCGTCGATCAGCCGCAGCTCCGGATGGCCGGCGAGGAATTGCAGCAGCGACTGCTTCACGCCGCCCGCGGCTTCCAGCTTCTGGTCGACGAAGGTCTGCGCGCCGTCCTCACTGCGCACCAGCGTGGCGTTCTTGAGATTGCGCGTGAGGAACAGATCGTAGGCCGAGCGCTGATTCACGCCGACGCGGATACCGGCCTTGTCGACATCGGCGGGTGACTTGAGCGCTGAGTTCTTCGGCACGACGTAGCAGCCTTCGATGATGACGTAGGGCGCGGTGAATTCGATCTCGGCAGCGCGCACCGGCTCGATCGCCAGAAACACGATGTCGACGTTGCCGGACTTCATGGCGTCGAACGCCTTGCCGGCGGCATCGAAGCAGGTGAGCGCCGACGGCACGCCGAGGCGCTTGGCAAGCTCGCGCGCAAGCTCGGGCGTGACGCCGGCCGGATTGTCGGACGTGCCTTGCGCCAGCACGATGTTGCCGAGATTGATCGAGGCGCGCAGCGTGCCGGTCGGCGCGAGGTCCTTCAGAACGTCGGCGGAAACAGTGCTCATCTATCCTCCTGCGGGCGCGACCTGCGCGTCCGGTTGGTTGCTGCGTTTCAGCGCGTCGGCAACGAAGCCGTTCGCTTTCATGTCCTCGATGAAGGCGCGCAGGTAGGCTGAGGCTGCGGGCCGGCCTTTGGGCGTCGCCATCGCCTGGCGGATCTGCTGGAAAGCCTTCTCCATCACGCGCACGTCGGGATGCTCTTTCGCATACGCGGCGAGCGGCTGGCGCACGCCGGCCGCGGCGTCGAGCTTCTCGGCGCGGAAGAGCTCGATGTTCTTGCAGCAGCCGCCCGCGGTGCGCAGCAGCGTCGCATTCTTCAGCGTGCGCGTGAGGTAGAGGTCGTAGGCTGAATTTTCGCCGAGCGCGATGCGCACGCCGGGCTTGTCGACGTCTGCGGGCTCGCGCAGCGGGGAATCCTTCGCCACCAGATACGCGCCTTCGATCAGCACGTAAGGCGGCGTGAACTCCACGTCGGCGGCGCGCACCGGCTCGATCGCGACGAACAGGACGTCGATCTTGTTCTCCTTCGCGGCGGCGAACGCCTTGCCGGCGGCGTCGAAGGGGACGAAGGCGAGCGGCACACCGAGGCGCCTGGCAAGCTCGCGCGCGAGATCGGCGGAGACGCCACGCGGCTCGCCGTCCGCGCCCTTCTGCGCCAGCACGCCGTTGCCGTAATTGATTGCGGCGCGCAGCGTACCGCTCGGCGCAAGCTCCTTCACGGCTTCGGGCGCCGCGTTTTGCGCGAAGGCGGCATGCGTAACGAACAGCAGAATGGCCGCGCCAGCGAGCGATTTCATCGAAGGGCCCTCCCCGGGCCCTTTCGCTAGCGCGCCGGGCGCACCTTCGGCAAGCGGGTTGGCCGCAGAGGTGCTATTTCGAAATCGCCTCGACCACGACCATGTTGGACGGGCGCACCAGCAGGATGTTGTCGCGGGTGCGGATGAATTTCACGCTTCCGATGGTGGCCGTAATGTCCTTCGGCAACTCCTGCGTCCGGGTATCCACCGGCAGGATGTCCGCTGCCTTCGCGCTGATCGCTTCCACCGGCGCGTCGGACTTCGCGACGCTCTCGGCGATGCGCAACTTCTGCGCTTCACTCAAGCCAAGCGGCATAGCCATGATCGGCAGCGCGTCGATCTCGGCGTTGTGCTTGGAGTATTTCGCCGGAACGGTCTGGCTGTCCTGCGGCGCACCCGGCACGTTGAGCCGGCCGTTCACGAACACGGCGTCGTTGTTAGCATCGTTGTTCGCGCCGGAAGCATGCGAACCGGGCTCTTCCTTGCCGCCCTGCTGCGACTTGAACGGACCGTCGCCGATCGGATTGGTCGCCTGGTTGGCCGGCGACTGCTGCTGGGCAGCCGCGACGCTCATGCCCGCGAGCAACGCAACGGCAGATAACGTAAGTCGGTGCGCGCGCATAGAATCCTCCTTGGCCCCGCGGTTCCAACGCTGCGGTGGATCAAGAGTTCCATTGACGCTGGCGGCCTTGCCGCCGCGGCGCTATGAAGGCGGCATGAATGCCAGATCGTTTTTCGCCGCCTGCGTGCTAACTGCCCTTGCGGCTTGCGCGCAAAGCAATTCATCGGCCGATCTGTCTGCTGCGGCTCCGCCGCCTGTCGCCGCCGCTCCGGGCGCGCCGCCGCCAACAGCGCCGCCCCAAAGAGCTGCCGCGCTCACCCCGGAAGAAGCCAAGACGCAGTGCTGGATGAAACTGGAAAGCGACAAGCGCGCGAAAAATCTCGATGCGCGCCTGATCCTGGTCGAGAAGTGCGTCGACGATATGATGCGCGGCCAGCTGGTGCAGAATCCGCAGCGCTAGCGATCGCAAGGGCCCGCGCAATTTGACCGAGATTTTTCGCTCAAACTTTAGCGAATGCCTTGCCGGGACCTTAGAAAATCTGCGCTAAGGTAGCGTCAGTTCGAATAACGCATTGGTTTGGCAGCCCCGCTTCGGCGGGGTTTTGCTTTTGTGGACTACCCCGTCAGGCGGCTTCCGCCTGCTCGGCAGTCATCGCCTCGCCCCTCACCGTCGTGCGGCGCATGTCGCGCGGCTGCGTCTCGTCGAAGCGGCGCACGCGATGCATGGTCTGCCGGTTGTCCCACATCACGAGGTCGTGCAGCCGCCAGCGATGGACGTAGACGAGGTCGGGCCGCGTCGCGTGCTCATTGAGATCGCGCAGCAGGTCGCGCGCCTCCGGCATCTGCCAGCCGATGATCGTTCCGGCGTGCGACGACAGATAGAGCGACTTGCGCCCGGTCACCGGATGCGTGCGCACGAGGCGCTGGCGCACCGGCTTGAACATCGCCAGCTCCTCCTCGGTCCAGCCCGAAAAACCCATCGAGCCGCGCGAGTAAAGCTGGGTGTGCTCGCACACCAGGTCCTCGACCAGCGCACGGGTGTCGTCGTCGAGCAGATCGTAGGCGATGCGCATGTCGGCGAACTCGGTGTTGCCGCCCGCGGTCGCGACTTGGCGCGCCGAGAGGATCGAGTATTTCGCCGGGGTCGCGCGAAAGGAGGAATCCGAGTGCCACAGCCGGTTGCCGAGATTGAACATGCGGCGGCGGTCGTCGCGCGGCAGCGGTTTGCCGTCCTTGTCGAGGTTCGAGACGTCGATCATGCCGGTCTTGAGGCGCAGCTCGTGCGGCTTGGTGATGTTACCGCCGAACGCGCCCTCGATCTCGCCGAAGTTCTTGGTGAATTCGATCTGCTGGTCGTCGGTGATGTTCTGGTCGCGAAAGACCAGCACCGCGTAGCGGTCCATGCCGGCGTCGATCGCTTTGGCCTCTTCACGGGTCAGCGGCTTCCTGAGATCGACCCCGGACACCTCGCCGGCGAAGACCGGATGGATCTGGCGGATCGAGAGCATGGGCGGCCTCCAGGATTTTCCCGTTTCGCTTTGGCGGAAATTCTAGACCGCGGCGCGTCGGCGGCAAGGGCCTTGGATGGAACTCCGACCGTGGCGACGCGTTAGGAGGCGGACACACACTGAGGAGAACACCATGGGCTTTGGTCGAGGCGCGCTACTCTGGCTGCTGGGCATCCCGCTGCCGATCATCATCCTGCTGGCGCTGTTCTGGCGCTAAGCGGCGATCACATCGCCCGGCGGTCTACGGACCACGGGAAAGACAAAAAAGCCCCGGCCTTGGCCGGGGCTTTTCATTTTGCGGCCGGAGCCTCGCTTACATTTCGTCGCGCAGCCTGCCGCCCTCGATCGCGGCGAGCGCGGCCGAGAAACCGCCCGCGAGCAGCGCCGCCGCAAACCAGAACGCGAGCTTCGCCGCGGCCTTGCGCGCCTCGTCGGCCGCAGCCTTCGCCTGCGTGATCGCGGCGTTGACGCGCTGTTCGGCGTCGGCCTGAGAGATGCCCGTTCGCGCCGCGATGAGTTGCGCAACCCGCGTCCGGTCGGCCGCCGTAAAGTCGCCGCCCGGTGCGAGGCCGCGCCCGAGGATACGCGACGTCTCGCCGGTCGCAGCCTGCACCGCAGGCTGGTCGGTCGCGCTGGCCGGCCGGTCGCTGCGGAAGAGCGTGTCGACCAGATAGGCATTGCGATCGGGGACGAGCGCCGGGTTGGCGGTCACACCTTGCGCCACGCTGCCGGCGATCACGCCTGCGGCGGACGCCAGCACGGTTGCGCTGATGATCGTTGCGAACGCCCATGCGACCAGGCCGTGCGCGGAATTGCGGAAGTAGACCTCGTCGGTGTGGATGCCGACCCAGCGGGTGCGGAGCCGTGCCGCAAGGTACCCGCCGACCGCTGACGCCATGACGGCCATCAGCACGAGCGCGATGCCGCCCGCGACATGGACCGTTGAGGCGGACGCGCCCGAATTGGCCCAGGGACTGACACTGATCAGGCCGAGCCCGGTGACGAGTTGCAGAAGGAAGAGGGAGAAGGCTGCAGACGCGACTGCGCCAGCCGCGATCGCACCCCACGAGACGGCCGATGTGCTCGACTCTTCGGGGATGATGACGGTGTCTGAGGTGAGCGTGGACATGGAAGGCTCCGGTTGGCATGTCCCGGTGACATGCAGACCTCAAGCTGGCTGAACGTGCAAAGTTCCTGAATTACATGGACATCGGTCGCGCGCGTCCGCTGACGTCGCATCAATTTTCGCGAAAGCGCGCGCGTGTTTTGCGCGACAGACGCCGTGACGCAGGACGCATGTCAGCGCGCCAGACGATCATGACGTGTGGCTTTTTTGCACTAGCGGTTTTCGCGGTGGCGGGCAAAATCCTGCGTGCCGACGGGGGTGATGGCGATGAAGCGCAAGACGGCTTCGGTCATCGCGACCGTGGTGGCTCCGATGGGAGGCCATCCGGTTTGATCTTCGGTACCGGCCGGTTTTGATCTTCTTCCAATACGCGTCGCCAAGAGAGCAGCCGGCCGAAAGGCCGGCTGTTCGCTTTTCCGGCGTCCGACGCAACGGCAGGCGCGGCCTCGACAGGTCGCTTCCGTTTCAAACTGTCCAGGGAAGACCTGATTTTGCCGCGAACTCGGCCATAAGCAGCCCGATTCACGTGACGGAATCGCGAGGTGGAAGGGCTTTGTAAGCCGCGCGTAACTCCTTCTCGAAAAACGGGGACATCCATGAACGCTGCACCCTCTCGTGCCGCCAAGATTGGCGACGATCTACCGACCACCGAGTTCGAAGGCGAGATCCGCGAATTCGTCCGCCGCGATGTGGCGCAACTGCGCCGTAACGCATCGGATGCCACCAGCGAACAGGCGGTCAGCAGCATCAATACGCTGCTCGATCGTGTGTCGGGATCGTCGGTGACCGAGATCGACAGCCTGATCGCCGACCTGCGCAACGTGCGCGATTTCCTTCAGACCGAAGGCGAGCGCGTGCAGCGGGAGATCGCGAGCTACGCGCAACTCTCCACGGTCGCGATGACCTCGGTGAAGATCATTGCGGAGAGCATGACGCAGTGGAAGACGCAGGCGGGCGCCGCCCGGCCCAGCCGCGACGGCTGATCGCCGCTAGCGCCTCAGCGCCGACGGCCTGGTGCTCAGTCCGTCGGCCGGCAGCTTCGCGACATCGCGCTTCATCTCGAGGCAGGTGATGAGAGCGACGTAGCTCGGCAGTCCGCCCATCGAGGCGGTCTGCGTGCAGAGCCTGCGGTCGGCCGGCGGGAAATCCGTCCACTGTTGCGCGAGCTGCTCTCGCGCCTCGCGCTCCGTCTTGAGGCAGCGGTCGGTGTCGATTGTCACGTCGGCGCCGGGCAGCGGCCGGCACGTCGGGCTAACGTCGAGCGTCGGGACTTCTGCGGCCTGCGCGGCAGAGGAGGCCGCGAAAACGGCTGCGATCACCGTCATTCTGACTGGAAATGGCATGGGTTTCCGCTCCGTCGTGATGACGGACAACGGAACAGGCCGCGATTAGTTGCAGGCTGGATCGTTTAGCGGATGACGGACTGGGCCGAGGCAGCGAGGACCGGAAGCTGTCCGCCTTCGAGGGTCAAGCGTCCATCGACGTGGTTCTTCACCACCATGACGGCGATCATCATGACGGCGGCGGTCACGCCCCCGAACACGAAGCCCACAATGCCCAGACTGCGACGGTCAGCCATCATCCCCTCCCCAACGCCCTTCACCAGTTAGTCGAGCGGCGGTTAAGTTTGGTTCAAGCGGGGCGGTTAACTTTGTCTTAATTCACGTGCCCGCCCCGTTCGACAAACTGTCGAGGCCCGATTAGGTTTCAGCCGAGGCCAAATCTGGAGTGCGGCGGCTCCTCGTTTTGAACGGGAGACCGCGTGATGTCGCGAAATTTTGTTGCGTTCGGCCTGCTCGCGCTCGCCGGAATGCTGACCTTTCCCGAGCCATCGCAGGCTGCCGGAGGAGGTATCCGGATCGGTGGCGGACACGTCCATTTCCGCGCGCCGGTCATGCTGCGCGCCCATCCGCGGGCGGGCATCCTGCGCACCGGCCGGCCCGGCCGCATCGGACGCGCCGCCCTTTCCGGTGGCACGGCGCTGCAGCTTCCGGCCGCGCCGAAACTGCAGATCGGGCCGCGCCACACCGCGCACGGCGGGCCGCACGAGCTTCAGCGCCGGCATCATCACCATCACCGGCGTTATCTCACCGGCTGGATCTATCCGCTCACGATCGGCGAGGACTGGTCCTATGTCGGCGTGCCTTATGGACCGGCCGAGACGATCCCGGTCTATGCGCCACAGCCCGCCGACGACAGCGCCGATGCGCCGCGGGCCGTGCCGATGGCGCCGCCCGCACCGCGGATCACCAGCGTCCCCTCGGATAACCAGGATGCCTGCCGCGCCGAGCGCGTCACCGTCCCGGCCGCGAGGGCGAGCGCGAGATCACGGTCATCCGCTGCTAGGGCACGCGCCCGAAAGCGGAAACCAAGTTTTCGGGAAATCGTGCCCAAACGGGCGGTCGCGAAATCTCGCCTTGAAATAACCACGCGAAACTGCCACATAGCGCCCATCGGCTCCTTGTATGAGCCGTTGGCGGGGCCGCCTGTATGAAACCAGCAAGGTTTCGGCCCGCTTTTTCGACCTTCCATCCAATTTGACAGCCCAGACCAGGCGGGGGTGTCTAACCCCGCGGCATGCAGCCGACACGATTGCGATCGTGCCGGCACATCTCGCTTATGATTTAGGACGACCCATTGAACTCGTTTAACGACTTCGGCCTCGCTGAGCCGATCACTCGCGCGCTCGCTCAAGAGCAGTACACCATCCCCACCCCGATCCAGTCCGCCGCAATCCCCGTCGTGCTCACCGGCCGCGATCTCATCGGCATCGCGCAGACCGGCACCGGCAAGACCGCCGCGTTCGCGCTGCCGATCCTCAATCGCCTCGCCCTCAACCGGAAGCCGCTCGAGAAAAAGAGCCCGCGCGTTCTGGTGCTGAGCCCGACGCGCGAATTGTCCGGGCAGATCCTCGACAGCTTCCGTACCTACGGCCGCCACATGCGCATCCAGTCCGCGCTCGTCATCGGCGGCGTGCCGATGGGACGCCAGGTGCGCGATCTGATGAACGGTCTCGACGTGCTCGTCGCGACGCCCGGCCGCCTGCTCGACCTTCTTCGGTCGAACGCCGTGCGGCTCAATCATGTCGACGTGCTGGTGCTCGACGAAGCCGACCGCATGCTCGACATGGGCTTCATCCACGACATCCGCCAGATCGTCGCGAAGCTCCCCAAGGAGCGCCAGACGCTCCTGTTCTCCGCCACGATGCCGCGCGAGATCGCAGACCTCGCGTCGCACATGCTGCGCGATCCGGCGCGTGTCGCGGTCACGCCGGTCGCATCGACCACCGAGCGCGTGGCGCAGCGCGTCATCCTCATCGAACGCGTCGGCAAGCCCGCGCTTCTCGTGGAGACGTTGCGCGACGAGCAAGGCCAGGCGCTCGTCTTCACGCGCACCAAGCACGGCGCCGACAAGGTTGCGCGCGACCTCACGAAGAACGGCATCGCGGCAGAAGCCATCCACGGCAACAAGTCGCAGAACCAGCGCGAGCGCGTGCTCAACGCATTCCGCGCCGGCAAGCTGAAGACTCTCGTCGCGACCGACATCGCGGCGCGCGGCATCGACGTCACCGGCATCAGCCATGTGGTGAACTACGACCTGCCGAACGTTCCGGAGAGCTACGTGCATCGCATCGGCCGCACAGCGCGCGCCGGGCTTGAGGGCGTGGCCACGTCGTTCTGCGATCACGAGGAACGGGCCTATCTGCGCGACATCGAAAAGCTCATCCAGATGTCGATCCCCGTCACCGACCGCCGTGCATCGCCGCACGCCTCCGAGCGTCCGCCCGCGAAGCATCACCGGCCGCAACAGAACGCCGGGCGCAATGGCCGCAACGGCCAGCATCGCAACGGTCAGCAGCAGCGCCGCAACGAGAAGAACGGCCATCAGGGCCAGCAGAACCGCAACAACGGCCGGGGCCAGCACCGCAACGGGCAGGCGCAGGCACCGGCGGTCGCGGCGAACCCCGACAACATCGCGACGGTCGGCTTCATGCGCCGGAACGAGCCGCGCCGCACCCGGACGGGTGGCGACGCGGAACAGAATTTGCGCTAAAAGATCGCCACGGAGGGATTCACGGAATGGCGAAAGAAGAACTGCTCGAATTCGACGGCGTGGTCACCGAGGTGCTCCCCGACGGCAATTTTCGGGTGAAGCTCGACAATGAGCACGAGGTGCTCGCCTACACGGCGGGCAAGATGCGCAAGTTCCGCATCCGAACCGGCGTCGGCGACCGCGTGGTGGTGGAAATGTCGCCCTACGATCTGCAGCGCGGACGCATCAGCTTCCGCCACAAGAGCGCGGCCGCACCGATCATCGGTTCAGGGCAGCGCCGTCCGCAGTACCGCCGCTAACAAACTCGACGCCGACGCGATCGATCGCGCGCCACACGACGCGGCAGTCGTGGCGCGTGCGCGTTGCGCCGAGCGTCAGCACGAACTCATCCGGCACCGCCATCGAAGGCACAAGCAGCAGTGCGCCGTGCGTGGAGAGATTGCGCACGATGCAATCGAGCACGGGGTTCCGGTGGTCGATCTCGACCTTCCCCGCCTTCAGGGTTCGCGTCCGTTGTGCATGCCGCCGCTCATCCATGGCTGTCCTCCAGACATCGCCATCCTGCGGCTTATTGTTACTACCAATGCGTTGACGAAAATCAGACAGAGTCTGCCGGTTTCCGGCCCCACGCGTTTGGAATTGGGTAACCAAAACTACGCGGCTACCACCTTGCTGCGGATCGCCAGCACGAGCGGCAGCGTCGTGAGCACGAGGCATGCGACCACGACGAGCGCGACGTTGACGCTGAGAAGATCGCCGATCATGCCGTAGAGGATCGGCGCGATCGCGCCCGATCCGATCGTGCCGGTGTAAAAGATGCTGAACGCGCGGGTGCGCTGCTCGGCGCGTCACCATCAGCGGGACGGAGCCGTAGAGCACCGACGAGGTGCCATTGAGCGCGACGCCGATCAGCGGCAGCAGCATCAGGCTTGGCTCAAGCGGCAGCTTCAGCAGCGCCAGAATGCCGAGCGCCGTGAAGCCTTCGGTGAGCCACACGGTCGCGACCACGCCGATGCGCGCGCCGATCCAGGCGCACACCAGCTTGCCGGCCGCGCCACCGACGAACACCAGCGTGAGCGCGAGGCCGATCGTCGGAAGCGAGGCGCCCTTCGCGGTGAGCAGGAACGGCAGGAAGGTGAGGAAACCCATGCGCGTCGCCGAATCGATCACGCCGATCGACAGCAGCACGTTGAACCCTCCGCGACCGCCGGCCTGCGCGGCATCCGGCTTCGCATCGGCGGACGGCTTTTCCTCCGCGGGAAAGCGCGGCGTCCAGATCAGGATCGCGATCGCCGCGACGAGACCGATCAGCCCGAGCAGCGCAAGCGACGTGCGCCACGGCAGCACGACCACGAGCAGCGACGCCGCGGCCGGCACCGCCATCTTTCCGAGATCGCCCGCGAAATTATAGGTGCCGAGCGCGTTGAGCGAACGCGTGCCCGCGAAGGCGCGCGCGACCAGCGCGGAGGCGAGCGGATGCTGCGTGCTCGCGCCGAGCCCGGCGATCAACAGAATGACGATGAGCGCCGCATAGCTGTCCACGAACGGCGCGAGGCAATAGCCGAGCCCCGCGAGCGCGGTGCCGGCCGCGAGCACCAGCGGCGTGCCGATCCGCTCGCTCAACAGGCCCGCCGGGATCTGGAATCCCGCCATCGTGCCGGCGAACACGCCGCGCAGCAGTCCGATCGCCGCGTAGCTCGAGCGCGAACTCGGCCTGCCAGATCGGCAGCATCACGTAGATCAGGTCGGTGTAGCCGTCGTGCAGCGCGTGCGCGCCGCCGGCGACGCCCATCGCGCGCCGCTCCTCGCGCCGCGTGGTTTCCGGTGAAGCGATGTCCGCCGTCGCGGTCATGCGGCCCCCGGCCGGCGCTCCACAAATCCCGAGCCGATGAAGGACATGACCAGTTCGCCGTTCTGGTTGGTGCCGGTGTTGCGCGCGAAGATAATGCCCCAGCCGGGGCGGCTCGCGTCACGCGTTTTTCGACGACCTCCGATGCATAGGTGATGACGTCGCCCGACATAGACGGGCTTGAGCCATTTGAGATCGCGGAAGCCGGGCGACGGACCGAGCTTGGCCAGCGGCTCGCCGCGCGCCGCGCGTTCGGCATCCTCGCGCTTGCCGTACTGCACGCGCAGATTCATCCACGCCGCGACGGTGTGCCAGCCCGACGCGCACAGCGCGCCGAAATGCGACTTCGCGGCGGCCGCCTCGTCCATGTGGAACGGCTGCGGATCGTATTGCGCGGCGAACGTCTTGATGTCGTCGGGCGTGAACGTGTGCGTGCCGAGCGCCATGCGGTCGCCGACATTGATGTCGTCGAAATACCTCATGCGGCCGCTCCGGCCTCGCGCCGCAGCAGCATCTGCGGACAGAGGAGCGTCATGATCTTCTCGCCGCGCTCGTTCGACACTTCCCAAAGGAAAGTGACGAAGCCGCGGTCCGGTTTGCTCTGCGAGGCGCGCGTGGTCGTCACGCTGCCGCGCACCGTGAGGCTGTCGCCGGGGCGCAGCGGGCGGAGCCACTTCACCTCTTCGATGCCCGGCGCGCCCATCGAGGCGGCATCGACCAGGAGGTTGTCGGCGATGATGCGCATCATGATGCAGCAGGTGTGCCAGCCCGACGCCGCGAGCCCGCCCAGCATGGTGTGGCGCGCCGCTTCCTCGTCGAGATGCATCGGCTGCGGATCGTATTGCGCGGCGAAGCCGACGATCTCCTCGCGCGTGACACGGCGCGGCCCATATTCGGCCGTCCAGCCGACGGAAAAATCCTCGAAATAGAACTTCGGCACGGCGCCCTTCGCCCCGGTAAAACGAGGCTGATCCCTAGACGCCTCGGGCTTGCGTGCGTCAACAGCGCTGCATTGACATCGCCCATGGTGCATGCAGTCTCGCGCAGCCGAAGGCCCGAACTCACGAGGAGAAGCTGATGTTCTATATCGGCGACCTGTTCCAGTGGGAACGGTTCATCACGCCGTCGATCATCAAGCTGTTCTATTGGCTTGTCGTCGTGGTCGTCATTCTGGCCGGCGGGTCGGGACTGGTCTCGGCGCTCGGCACGCTGCCGATCAATCCCGTCGCGGGCGCGATCACGGCGATCGCGAGCTTCGCCGGCATGCTGCTCGGCATCCTGTTCGCCCGCATCATGGCGGAGTTCATCCTGATGGTGTTCCGGATCAACGAACATCTCGCGGCGATCCGCAATCGCGGCGGATTGTAACCTCGCCGCCACCGCCCGCACGGGCGCGATCCAGCAAACACACCTCGGTCGCTGCGCTTCCCGCAGGCCGTCCGCGCGCGGACCCTGCTAGGCCCACACGAGCGGCGGGCCAAAGCCGAGGAGCAAGTCGCCCGGCGATAGAGCGGGGAGCGCAAAGTCGGCGAACGGGTCCGCCTGGTGCAGGAAGCCAAACGGATCGGTCTGATGCGAGAAGCCGAACGGATCGAAAGGATCTGCGGGCGGAGCGTTGAAAGTATGGAACGCCGGACCGCCTGCACCGGCCAGAGCGGTCGCGAAGCCGGGTGCGCCGAAGCCGAAGGAGTCGGCCGGCGGTGGAGCCGGAAAAGCAAAGTGAGGAAACGAGTCGGTCTGATGAAAGAAGCCGGACGGGTCGAAAGGCGCTGATGGCGGCGCCGCGAAACCGGTGGCCATCGGAAAACCGGCTGTACCGGCCAGCGGCGTACCGAAGCCCGGCGCGCCGAAGCCTGGAATCTGGTCGGCGACGTGTTGCAGGAACGCGAGGAAATCGAAGGGTGCGCTCGGCGGAGCCGACGGACCCGCATCCTGAGCGCCTCCGTCGATCGGTGGCTGCTGGCCGGCGGTGGCGTCGCCTGGTGCCGCCTCGTTCACATCGGACAAGGCAAGCGTGTAGGTCACGCTGGCGTCTGGTGTCGTACCGACCGAAGTATCGTCGACCGTGACGGCGATCGCGTAGCTCGCCTTTGTCTCGAAATCGAGCACGGTGCCGGCCTTGAGGTAGAGCGATGTGCCGTCGATCTCGAAGAACGCCGCGTCCGCGCCCGTGAGGCCAAGCGTGTTGGTGCCGAGCCCGTCGTCGGTCACCACGATGTCGGCGACCTTGATGTGGCTTGCGGTCGCGGCGTTCTCGTCGATCGAGGCGGTGGTGTTGGTGAGCGCGACCGTCGGCGCCGCATTCACGTCAGCCACGGCAAGCGTATAGATCGCGCTGGTGGCGTCCGGCGTGCCGCCCTTGTCGGGGTCATCCACCGTGACGGCGACCGCGTAGCTCGCCTTTGTCCCGAAGTCGAGAACGGTGCCGGCCTTGATGTAGAGCGACGTGCCGACGATCTCGAAGAAGGCCGCGTCCGCACCGGTGAGGCCCAGCGTGTTGGTGCCGAGCGCATCGTCGATCACCGCGATATCGGCGACCTTGATGTGGCTCGCCGTCGCGGTGTTCTCGTCGATCGACGCGATGGTGTTGGTGAGGACCACTGCCGTCGGCGCAGAATTGGCGGGAGTGATAGCGCCAACGATCACGCCGCCGATGGCGACAAGCGCAGCCTCGAGTGCCGTGTCGACCACGTTGCCGACCGCGAGCGTGTAGGCCGCGCTGGTGGCGTCCGGCGTGGTGCCGACGGAGCGTGTCGTCCACCGTGACGGCGACCGCATAGCTCGTCTTCGCCTCGTAATTGAGGACGGTGCCGGCCTTGAGGTAGAGCGACGTGCCCTCGATCTCGAAGAAGGCCGCGTCCGCGCCGGCGAGGCCGAACGTGTTGGTGCCGAACCCATCGTCGGTCACCACGATGTCGGCGACCTTGATGTGGCTCGCCGTCGCGGTGTTCTCGTTGAGCGACGAGACGGTGTTTGTGAGGGCGACCGCCGTCGGAGCGCTATTTGTGGCAGCGAGGGCGCCGGCGACCGCGCCGCCCGCCGCCAGAAGCAGGGCATCGATTGGACTGGGCATGGCGCAAGGCTCCCAAGCGGACAGGAAAATCCCCTGTCAGTTCCAAGCCTTGGCGGTGGTGGCGGGTGTACCGGCGGCCCGATGGACCGGCTCACGGCGGCAACGATGCCCGCCGCGGCACGGCCTTCACATCGGGTGGATTCCCTATGCGGGGGACATTCCGTGCTGCAGCAGGCCGCGCTCGAGTGCGTAGAGAGCGGCGGCGGCGCGGGTGGTGACGCCGATCTTGGAATAGAGGTTCTGGATGTGGTGGTCGGCGGTCTTGGGCGCGATCTCGAGCTCGCGGGCGGCTTCCTTGGCGGTCGCGCCCGCCGGCGATCAGCCGCAGCACCTCGATCTCGCGCGGCGTCAATCCCGTCGGACGCGCGGACGTTTGCCGGCGGGAGGGTTGACCCGCGCACGCGAGCACGGCCTCGACGGCTTCGGGACAGAGCTTTCCCTCGCGCGCCGCGCCGCGGAGCTTCGCGGCCGCAGCAGCATCGCTCAATGCCGGACGATGCGGCCGTGCTTCCTTCGCGGTCTGGAACGCTTCGGCGGCGGCAAGGATGCGGGCGGCGGGCGACAGGTCCGCGGCCTTGGCGTAGCGATGATAGCCGCTGCCGTCGAGGCGCTCGTGATGGCGCAGCACCAGCGCGGCAACGGATTTGCCCTCCCCGCCCAACGACGCGAGCGCGCGCTCGCCATGATAGGGATGAAGCTGTGCGGCATCCTTCTCGCGTTCGGTGAGCGCGCCCGCCCGCATCCAGGTCGAGACCGGCACCGCAAGCTCGCCGATGTCATGCGTGTAGGCGGCCCAGCGCATCGCGCGAATGTCGGAGGCCGGAAGGCCCATGCGCTGCCCCGCCGCATCGGCGAGCGCCGCGACCGCGCGCGAATGCCCGAACGTGAAAGGCATCCGCATGTCGATCATGTCGGCGATCGCCACATAGGCCTCTTCGCACGCGTCCTCGCTCAGCATCGCGTGGGGCTCGGGTTCGAGCGCCAGGATCGTCTCGCGGTCGACCGGCTGATCGAGCCCCTTGAAGAGCTCCTCGGCGTTGGTGAGAAAGAGATCGGCGAGCTCAGGCTCGTAACCGCCGCCGGAACGCTTCGCGATCATCGCCTTCATGGTTTCGAAGCCATGGGCGTCGTGCAGCGCGATCGCTTCCTGCGCCAGCGTCACGATGCGGACCGGAAATTTCACCGCATTGCCCGAGAGGCCGCGCGGCATTCCTTTCCCGTCCCAGCGCTCGTAGATCTGGCCGAGGTTCTCGCGGATCGCCTGCGGCAGACCGATCCGCTCCGCGATCCTCTGCGCCACCTCGCAGTGCCCGGACAGGACCGGAATGTTGATCTGCGGGCCCTCGGCAAGGCCGCGCTGCACGGCCTCGGCGAGTTCTTCCGGCGGCATACCGGCGAATTTTCGCGTAAGCGCGCGGACGAGGATTTCGACGAATTCCGCCCGGTTGCCCATGTCGATGTGATGCAGCTCGCGGCGAAGCGTGATCTCGTCGCCCCAATGCGCCGCAAGCAAATGCGTATCGGCATTGCATCCGATGAAGCGCAGCAGCGCCTGATGATAGACGGCACGGCACGCAGCTTCGTCGAGGCCCATGACATCCGCAAATCGCACCGCCAGCACGCACGATCGCAGGGCAAAATCGCGCGAATGGCCGGTCGCGAGGTCCGTCGCGTACGCAAGCGCCATCAGAAAATCCGCGCGCCGAACCGCCGGTGCTGCCATCTCGCTCCGCCTTCTGTGACGAGCCGCAAGTGTAGTCGGAATTTGCTTCGCTATAAAAGTCCTGTCGCGCTGAATTGCGAATGCGGAACAAGCCCGCCGCTGCGATCGTCCGGTCACAGCACCCACAATTTTCGAAACAGTTTGGGCAAGGGCTGGCGATCGGACATACTGGCGGTTCGATTTCTCTCTGCGCACCCCACATGGTCACGACTCACAAGAAGCTTCGAACCGGCCAATCCCTCTGGCAGCATCTGCGGGCGCCGCGCATTCCCTACGCGCGTCTCACGCGGGACTTGAAGACGGACGTCCTGATCGTCGGCGGCGGCATCACGGGCGCGATGGTCGCCGAAGAACTCTCGCGGGAAGGCTTCGCGGCCGTGATCGTCGACCGGCGAAAGCCGACGCAGGGATCCACCGCGGCGAGTACGGCGCTTGTTCAATACGAGATCGACACGCCGCTGACGGAGCTGCGGCGAAAGATCGGCGAAGCGGATGCCGTGCGCGCGTGGCGGCGGTCGCGCCTCGCGGTGGCATCGCTGCATGCGCAATTCCGCGCGCTGGGGATCGAAGCGGCGGCGCGCGACACGCTTTATCTTGCTGGCAACCGGCTGAACGCCAGCGGCCTCGCGCAAGAGCAGCGGTTGCGGAGGATGGCGGGCCTCGAAACGGAATTTCTTGATCGCGCCGCGCTGAAGACGCGCTTTCGCATCTCCCGTTCAGCCGCTTTGCTTGGCTTCGATAACCTGACCATCAATCCGCGCGCCGCGGCGGCGCAGTTTCTCAAGCATGCGAGCGCAAGAGGCGCGCGCCTGTATTCGCCTGTCGAAATCACGGAGATCGACGCGGGCAAACGCAGCATCGTGGCGCGCACGCACGATGGCCCCGTCATTCGTTGCCGCATCCTGGTGTTCGCCAGTGGCTACGAGTTTCCCAAGATGGTGCCGCTCAAGGGCCACCGCATTGCCTCGACGTGGGCGCTCGCGACCAAGCCGCAGCCGCACCGCCTGTGGCCGGAAGAATGCATGATCTGGGAAGCGGCGGAGCCTTATTTGTATATGAGGACCACCGATGAGGGCCGCGTCGTTTGCGGCGGCGAGGATGCGCCGTTCTCAGACGCCGAGAAACGCGACGCATTGATCCCCACGAAGATCGCCCGCATCCGCCGCAAACTGCACAAGCTGTTTCCGCGCCTCGACACCACGCCGGAGTTCGCCTGGGCGTCGTCGTTCGGCGAGACATCGACGGGGTTGCCGAGCATCGGGCCGATACCAGGACACAAGAATTGCTGGGCTGCGCTGGGCTACGGCGGCAATGGCATCACCTACAGCCGGATTGCCGCCGAGCTGATCCGGACCGCGCTCACCGGCGAGAGCGATCCCGACGCTGACCTGTTCGCGTTCCGGCGATAGGCCCGCGAGATCTTTCCGAGCAGCGGGCTGTAAACAGGGTCCGCGTCAAGTCACGCGAGCGAAAGAAGATCGTCAAGGCTCATGAGCCGCGGCTCGGATGTGGCCGTTCCGGCCGCGCGGACCGCATGTCCCGCAATCGCGTCTCCGGAAAGGCACGCCGCCATCAGCCGCGGATGGTGGTTTCGCTCGTAGTGGCGCCGCGCGAGGCGCGACTGCTGCGTCAGCCAGTTCCGGTCGACCGAGCACAAAATGGCGAGCAACTCCTTCAACGTCCGCCATGTGGCCGCCCCGTCGTACTTCATGTGCGTATCGTGGAACAGTGTCGCAGGCCGCGTCACGTGCCACACCGCCGGCGTTCCCGAGCCCATCACCTCGACGGATGTGCGCGCACCGCGTGTGGAATACGAGCCGATATAGACATCGATCTCGTAGTCCTCCATCGCGCGCCACACGGAGTCGACATACGGCACATGCACGAAGCGTGCGGGATGAACACCGCACTCGATCAGCGCGTGACGCATGCGCGCAAGGTCGCTATCCGGCAGATCGCCGATGTGGACGTGCCAGCCCTGCGTGGCATTCAGGATCGCCGCGACCGCGTCGGCATAGTTCGGCTCGTAATCTTCGCGAAACTTGTAGGGCGATCCGGAGGCCGCCGTGCGCAATCCGGCGAGCAGCGGGACTTTTCTGTGCGGCCTCAACTTCGTTATCGCGTCGAGGAGTTCTTGCGCGTAGCCGCGCAGACCGCCGCGCGGCGGCAAACGTGCGCCCGGCCGCGCACCCTCGTCCGGCGCGACGAGAGGCACGAAGGTGTTCTTGAGCCGCGCCTGATGCCGGCAGCAGTGGAAGCAGAACGGCGTGATGTCGAGGTGCACCGCACCGGGAAGAAAGGCTCCAACGCTCGGGACGCTGTCCGAATGATGGACGAATACCGTTTCGCGCGCACTTCCGGGCTGGCACGCCGCGATCGCCATGCCGTCTTCATGATGGTTGAACAGGATGATGCGGTCCGGGCGGACGCGGTCGATCACGTCGATGAGCCAGGCGAATTTCTCCGTAAAGCCGGTGCTCTGGCACACCTCGACCTGCGCGAGCGTCAGCGCAGCGCGTTGCAGCACCGCCGGCGGCAATCCGCCCGGCGTGTTGGTGAGATTGGTCACGGCAAGCATCGCGCGCCGCGCAGATGTCGCACGAACGAAATCGCCGAGCAGCGCGGTGTGTCCGCCGCTGTCATAGAGAGCGGACGCGACATAGAGGTCGCACGGCCCCGAGGGCGCGGCGGGGCCCTTGCGGTCCGGCCGATGGGTCTCCAGCCACCGCCGGCCGACGAGCAGGCAAAGCTCGTCCACCTCGACGGCGCCGAAGCTCAGGATGCGGCGCGACCGCGCGAGATCGACCGCATGCTGCATCGTCGCGTGGATCGCCGCGAATGCCGCCTCGAAGTCGTGCACAATCAACGCGTCGTGCACCCGCGCCTGGAGTTGCGCGATCGACCCGGCGGTCAAAGGTCCCTCAGCGGCCATCGCAGGATCAGTTCACAGATGCGGTCGACGTCGGCATCGGCCAGATGCGGATGCAGCGGCAGGCTGAGGATTTCGCGCGCAAGCCGCTCGGTGACAGGCAGCGGCGCAAAACGGCGCGGACGCATAGGCGGGCGTCAGATGCGGCGGCGCCGGATAGTA
The DNA here is from genome assembly GCA_963828625.1 of uncultured Alphaproteobacteria bacterium. Taxonomy (GTDB): domain Bacteria; phylum Pseudomonadota; class Alphaproteobacteria; order Rhizobiales; family Xanthobacteraceae; genus PALSA-894. The sequence continues at coordinate 62,768 of CAWHEX010000005.1, forward strand.
GATGCGGGTTTCGACGCCTTCGCTCGCGAGATAGCGCTGAAGCGAGTCGCGGCCCTCCGGAACGCGGATCGTGAACAGATGCCAGACCGCAAGCGCGTCGGGCACGACCTGCGGCAGGATCACTCTCGGGTTCGTGGCAAGCCGCTCGATGTAGCGCGCGGCGAGCGTCCGGCGGCGCGCGTTCGATTGCGGAAGCTGCGCCAGACGGCACCGCAGGAAGGCCGCCTGCAACTCATCGAGCCGCGAATTGTATCCGTGGATTTCGTGCCGGCCTTTTTCGGTGGAGCCATAGTTGCGCAGCCTGCGCACCGCATCGGCGAGCGCGCCGTCGGACGTGACGACGGCACCACCGTCACCCAGCGCACCAAGGTTCTTGGTCGGATAGAAGCTGAACGCCGCCGCACGGCCGAGCGCGCCTGCCGGGCGATCCGCGAATGTGGCACCCGCGGCCTGCGCGGCGTCCGCGACGAGCGGGAGACCCGCGGTGTCGGCAATGCGGGTCAGATGCGTCATGTCGGCGCACTGGCCGTAGAGATGGACCGGCACAATCGCGGCCGTGCGCTCTGTGATCGCGGCCTCGACGCGGTCCGGGTCGATGTTGAACGTTGAGGGGTCAGGCTCAACCGGCACCGGCGTTGCGCCGGTCGCCGTCACCGCGAGCCATGTAGCGATGAACGTGTGCGCCGGGACGATCACCTCATCGCCAGGGCCGATGCCGAGCCCGCGCAGGATCAACGTGAGCGCGTCGAGACCGTTTCCGACGCCGATCGCGTGCACCGTCCCGCAATACGCCGCGAATTCGCACTCGAACGCCGCGGTCTCCTCGCCGAGGATGAACTGCCCCCGCGTCATGACCCGCGCATAGGCGGCATCGAGCTCGCCGCGCATCTCGGCGATGCTGTTGGTGAGCTGAAGAAAGGGAATCGTCGGCCCGGCCGTTGCGTCGCCCCCGCTCTGTCCTGGCGCACGCTTCATGACATCAATCGATCGACAGTTCATATGACGAGAGCAGGATCGTGCGCGCGCCAAAGCCTTCCTTGTAGGCGTGCAATTTTTCATCATTCGAACTCGGTGGCCGGATCGGTGGAGTGGCCGAAGTCGAACATCGTGCCTTGCGGCAAGACGCTATTGAGAATGTGATCGTAGATTGCCGGAATGATCCGCGCCCGCTGGCCGGATGCACTTTGCGCGAGGTATTGGCTTCTCGCGCATGCGGCGTTGCGATAGATGACGACGCCCCCCTCGGTGTCCGAACCGCGCTCGACGACGTAGAGCTGAATGTTGTCGGGAAACCGGGCCGCCAGCCGCTCCAACTCCCCGCCACTATGAACAGGCTTTGCGGCGCGCCGGCGCCAGAGATAGTCCTCGCAAAGCACCATGTATGCGGCGAAATCAAAACTGCGTCTCAGGGTGAGGCCCGAGCGCCCGAAGCGGTTGACGACCCGGCGGACACCATCCTGCGAATACAAAGCCGACATGCCGGCGGGCACGACGCACGTCGCTTTCGTCTCGACGACGCGTGCGCCAAGACCACTCAGCACGAAAATATCCTCTTCGGCCGGCAGCCGGTGATAGGGGTGCGGCATGTGCCGGTAATACAGCGTCCGCATGCCCTCAGATTTCATGTGGCTAAGCAAAGCCCGGAAGATCGCCCTGACATCCGACAAGCGAACGGCCTCGTGCATCACGAGGCCGCCGAACGTGAGGCCACGATGCGAGCACAGGACATCGTCGATGCGATGCGCCGGCAGGCACGCAATCGTTCGCCCCGCGCTGGCGAACAAGAGACTGTGATCGTCGAAACGGTCGCGGTGATAGTCCATGTAGTCGCGCAGGAAAAGGAAGTTTCCGTTCTTGGCTTGCGTGATGCAGGAATCCCAGTCCTCCTTCATCCCGTCGCGATAGCGCACGACCTCGCAATCGTCGGCGCGCTGCATGCTAGCCCGGCCTCTTCCACATTTTCCTGAATGTTGCCGGAATGCCGGCCACCATCGCGCCGGGCTGCACGTCTCGCGTCACGACCGCGCCCGCCGCCACCAAAGCGTTCTCGCCGATCTTGATGTTCTCGATGACGTTCGCGCCGATGCCGACGACCGCGCCATCGCCGACGACGACGCCCGAGGCCAGATGCGCGCCCGGCCCGATGTTTGTGAACGCACCGATCGCCGCATCATGGCCGATGCTGCAAGCCCGGTTCAGCATGCAGAAATCGCCGAGTGCGACGCCCGATGCGACGACTGCACCGGCGCTGACGATCACGCCTTCGCCGCGGCGCCCAAACGGAGACAGGACGGCGCTCGGGTGGATCAGGCTTTCGAACGCGATGTTGAATTTCTCGCGTAGCAAATCGCGGAGAGGAGCCACGTGCGCGCCGCGGAAGCCGACGACGTAGCGCTCTCCCGCCGCCGGCTGGAATGCACCGATCGGCTCGACCGCGATGGGATGCGCGCGGCCGGATCGTTGCAGGAAGTCATTCGCGTCCCGCAGCCGGTCGTCGAACCTCTTCCTGCCCGCTGGCGCGGGATCGTCCACGTTGACCACGACCTTCGAAAGAAAGCCGCCGCTACCAACGATGATGTCGAGAAAATCGCCCAACCGCGGGCTCTGCCCGAACATGACAAATGCAATTTCGGATGAGCGCGACATTGCCGGCGTCATGTTTCGGTTTCACGTTACCTCATCACTTTACAGGCAAATCGCACCTCCGCCAGCGCGCGCTGGCTCAAGATGCGGCGTCGCGATGCAACCGCCAATCGTCGTGCGCGAAAAGACCTGGATGGATCGCTAGGTCGCAAACCGAAAATGCATCACGTCGCCGTCGGCGACGACGTATTCCTTGCCTTCAAGCCGCAGTTTGCCGATGTCGCGCGCGCCCGCCTCGCCGCCGCCCTTGACGTAATCGTCGAATGCGATCGTCTCGGCGCGGATGAAGCCGCGCTCGAAGTCCGAATGGATCACGCCCGCGGCCTGCGGCGCGCGCGAGCCCGCCGTTACGGTCCAGGCGCGCGTCTCCTTCGGCCCGACAGTGAAGAACGTCACGAGGTGCAGAAGGCCGTAGCCGACGCGGATCATGCGATCGAGTCCCGGCTCCTTCAGGCCGATCTCGGACAGAAACATCTCGCGCTCGTCGCGCGGCAGCACGGCGATCTCGGATTCGATCTTCGCCGAGATGACCACGGAGGCCGCGCCTTCTTCCGCCGCGCGCTTCTGGACCGCGCGCGCGTAGTCGTTGCCGGTCGCGGCCGCACCTTCGTCGACGTTGCAGACGTAGAGCACGGGCAGCGAGGTGAGCAGGCCGAGCGAGTGGAACAGTTGCTCTTCCTCGGCCTTGCGCTCGACGAAGCGCGCGGGCTTGCCCTCGCGCAATAGCTTGAGCGCGCGCTGCACGAGGTCAAGCGTTTCCCTCGCTTCCTTGTCCTGGCCGCGGATTTTCTTTTCCAGCGCGTCAACGCGCCGTTCGAGGCTGTCGAGATCGGCGAGCATCAGCTCGGTCTCGATCGTCTCGATGTCGGCGACCGGATCGATCTTGTTCGCCACGTGCGTGACGTCTTCATCCACGAAACAGCGCACCACATGCGCGATCGCGTCGACCTCGCGGATGTTGCCCAAAAACTGGTTGCCCAGCCCCTCGCCTTGCGAGGCGCCCTTCACGAGGCCCGCAATGTCCACGAAGGTGAGCCGCGTCGGGATGATCTCGGCGGACTTGCCTAGCTTCGCCAGCACGTCGAGGCGCGGGTCCGGCACCGCGACCTCTCCTACATTCGGCTCGATGGTGCAGAACGGATAGTTCGCCGCCTGCGCGGCCGCCGTCTCCGTCAGCGCATTGAACAGCGTCGACTTGCCGACATTCGGCAGTCCGACGATGCCGCATTTGAAGCCCATTATTTTTCCTCAGTGTCCTTCGTCTCGCCGAAGCCCTTCGCGGTCATCGCGAGATGCACCTTGTTCTGGAAGCTTGCGTCCTTGCCCTGCGCGAGCAGCTCGGCGTCGTGGGCCATGACATCGCACAGCGCCTCGACCCACGGCCGCTCGGACTTGGCGAAATCGCCCAGCACATGCGGATGTACCAGATCCTTCACGCCCGGATGGCCGACGCCGATCCGCACGCGCTTGTAGTCGTTGCCGACATGCGCGCTGATCGAGCGCAGGCCGTTGTGACCCGCGATCCCGCCGCCGATCTTCACGCGCACCTTGGCGGGCGTAAGCTCGATCTCGTCGTGAAACACCGCGATGTCGGTCAGCGGCATCTTGTAGAAATGCATCGCCTCGGCGACCGCGCGGCCAGATTCGTTCATATAGGTGCCGGGCAGCAGCAACAGCACCTTCTCCTGTCCGATCGCGCCTTCGGTGGCGACGCCCTGGAAGCGCCGCCGCCACGGCGCGAAGCGATGCCGCTTGGCGATCGCGTCGACCACCATGAATCCGATGTTGTGGCGGTTCCGCGCGTACTTCTCGCCCGGATTGCCGAGCCCGACGAACATGAGCATGGATCAGGCCATCGGCGGCAGATGAATCGGTCCCGGCCGGAGCCGGGACCGTAGATGCGCCAAGTCTACTTCTTCTCGGCAGCCGGAGCGGCGGCGGGAGCAGCCGGCGCGGGCGTCGCACCAGGTGCGCCAGTCGGAGCGGGAGGCGCTTCGGCAGCAGCAGCAGCAGCGGCGGCGGCGGCAGCAGCAGCTTCGGCGGCCGCCTTCATTTCTTCGGCGTAGCCGGACGGCGGCACGATGGTCACCAGCGTGATGTCGCCGTGCTCGAGCACCTTCACGTTCGGCGGCAGCGTGATGTCGCTCAAGTGCCGCGAGTGGTTGATGTCCAGTCCGGCGAGATCGACCTCGAACGCCTGCGGAATGTCATCGGCCGGAACCTGCACGGCGATCGTGTGGGTCACGATGTTGATCGTGCCGCCGCGCTTGATGCCCGGCGCCTGATCGGCGTTGATCGCGCGGATCGGCACGCGCACGCGCACCAGCGCGCCTTCGCCGAGGCGCAGGAAATCCACGTGGAGCGGGTTGTCCATCACGGGGTCGAGCTGGAAGTCGCGCGGGATCACGCGATGCTTCGTGCCGTCCACGTCGAGATTACAGACGGTGGTGAGGAAGTGACCCGCGTAGATCTTGAGCTTCAACTCCTTGAAGTCGAGCGAGACGCCGAGCGGCTCCTTGCCGTCGCCGTAGATCACGCCGGGCACGCGGCCCTCGCGACGCACTGCCCGGGCGGCCCCCTTGCCGGCCTTCGGACGCGCCGTCGCGCTTAGTTCATTGACGGTCGCCATAGCTAAATCCTTGGTTCTGTGAGTGAATTGCCAAGCGGCGTGCCTCCAGGGGTGTCGGAGCCGCTCAGCGTGCGGGCTTAATAGCCGCTAAGACGCGGAAAAACAAGAAACCCAGCCAAAAGGCGCTGTTAGCCCCTTCCGACGACCGAAGCGCCGCCGCGCTCTTCCGCGGTCGCGCTGGGCCCACCCAGTTTCGCCTCCAGCGCCGCAATGCGTGCCCGGAGCGTCTCGTTCTCCTCGCGCGCAAGGCGGGCCATTTCCTTGATCGCCTCGAATTCCTCGCGCTGAACCACGTCGAGTTCGCGCAAGACGCGCTCGGCCTGCGTGCGCATCACGGTGTCGAACTCCCGCCGCACGCCCGTGGCGACGCCAGCCGCGTCGTTCATCAGCCGCGCGACCTCGTCGAAGAATCGGTTGCTGGTCTGGGTCATGGGAAGTCTCCGGGGCGCCCGGAGATGAGAATGGAGATTATGCGCGCAGGCGGCAAGAGCGCCGGGCGGCGTCACCGGCCCGGGCCGCGGCGTCGTGAGCGGTGCGTGTCGGAGCCGTCTGCGAGCAGAGGAATCAAGGCGATCATCGCGGCGAGCGCCAGAACCGGCATGATTTCGAGCGGGTTGACCATGTGTGCCTCGCCTCGCCGCATGAACAGCGGCGTCGACCTGCCAGCCTTCGGCTCAATGCGGCGCGCGCGCGCAGGTTCCGCGCGCAGCCTTTTCGTCTTGACTTGACGGTGGGCCGCGCCGCATCACCGCGCAGCCCCGCGAGCCAACATGCTTCTCGCCCTCACCTTCCCCAACTTCGATCCGGTGTTGCTCCAGCTCGGACCGTTCGCGATCCGCTGGTACGCGCTCGCCTACATCGTCGGCATCCTGCTCGGCTGGCTATACGCGCGCACACTCATCCGCGCCGAGAGATTGTGGCGCGGCCCGGCGCCGATGACCGTCATGGATTACGACGACTTCATCGTGTGGGTGACGCTCGGCATCATCCTCGGCGGCCGCATCGGCTACGTGCTGTTCTACAATCCCGCCTACTTCGCCGCGCACCCGCTCGAATCCTTCGAGCTGTGGAAGGGCGGCATGTCATTCCACGGCGGATTCACCGGCTGCGTCGCGGCCGTGATCCTGTTCGCGAAGAAACGCGGCATTCCGATCCTGTCGCTCGGCGACGTGACCTGCGCAGTCGGACCGATCGGGCTGTTTCTTGGGCGGCTTGCGAACTTCATCAATGGCGAACTGTGGGGCCGCCCCACCGATGTGCCCTGGGCGATGGTGTTTCCAACCGGCGGGCCGGTGCCACGCCATCCGAGCCAGCTTTACGAGGCGGCGCTGGAAGGCTTGGTGCTGCTGATCGTGCTCGCGCTGCTGGTGCGCGGCGGCGCTTTGCGGCGGCCCGGCTTCATCGTCGGCGCGTTCGCCGTTGGCTATGCGATTGCGCGCACGTTCTGCGAACTCTTCCGCGAGCCCGATCCGCAACTCGGCTTCCTGTGGGGCGGGCTGACGATGGGCATGCTGCTGTCGATTCCGCTGTTCCTGTTCGGCGTCTTTCTGATCGTGCGCGCGCGGCGCCGCCCGACGCTGCACCCGGCCGCATGACGCCGCTCGAAGCCGAACTTCGCCGCATCATCGCAATCGACGGCCCGATTCCGGTCGACCGCTACATGGAGCTTTGCCTCGGCCATCCGCAGCACGGCTATTACGTGACGCGCGATCCGCTCGGCGCGCAGGGAGATTTCGTCACCGCGCCGGAGGTGAGCCAGATGTTCGGCGAACTGATCGGCGCGTGGGCGGCCGCCGTGTGGCAGCGGATGGGAGCGCCACAGCGCATCAATCTCATCGAGCTTGGTCCGGGGCGCGGCACGCTGATGGCCGATGCGCTGCGCGCCGCAACCGGGATGCCGGATTTTCTCGCCGCGGTTTCGGTTCATCTGGTCGAGACGAGTCCAGTGCTGCGCTCCGTTCAGGAAAAGACGCTCGCGCACGCGGGCGCGGTGAACTGGCATCAGGCCATCGAAGGCATGCCCGAGGGCCCCGCGATTGCGATCGCGAACGAGTTTGTCGATGCGCTCCCGGTTGGACAGTTCATCAAGGATCGCGACGGCTGGCACATGCGCATGGTCGGCCTCGCGGACGACAAGTTGGCATTCGTCGCGGCGCCGGATGCGCTGTTCGGGCATGCGGGCGCCGACCTGCCCGCCGGCACACTCCTGGAGCGGCGTCAGGATCAGCCGATCGCGCTCTTGTCGCGCCGCATCGCGTCAAATGGCGGCGCTGCGCTGATCGTCGACTATGGCCACACCGAGAGCGGCTTCGGCGACACGCTTCAGGCGGTGCGCGCGCACACATTCGCCGATCCGCTCGACGCGCCGGGCGAAGCCGACCTCACCACGCAGGTCGATTTCGCCGCGCTCGCGGTCACAGCGACGCGCAACGGCGCCGCGGCGCTGGGGCCGATTTCGCAAGCCGCGTTCCTGCGCAAGATCGGGATCGAGCGGCGCGCCGAAAGATTGAAGACGAAAGCAACACCGCAGCAGGCCGCCGACATCGACAGCGCGCTCGCGCGGCTTACCGCACCGGACCAGATGGGCGAACTGTTCAAGGCGATGGCGATCGCGCACCCGAGGCTCGGCACGCTGCCGGGATTTGACAGCTAGCGCGGCGCGCGCCATTCCGGCCCGCATGATCCAGGCCCCGTCCCTCACCTTCCCGAACATCCGCCACGCCTTCTTCACGCGCGAGGGCGGCGTGTCGGAGGGCATCTATAAGAGCCTGAACGGCGGCATCGGCTCGCGGGACGCGTCGGACAAGGTGCGCGAGAACCGTGCCCGCATGGCGGCGACGCTCGGCGTCGCGCCGACGCATTTCGTGAGCTGCTACCAGATCCATTCGCCGGACGTGATCGTCGCCGAGACGCCGTGGACGCGCGAGAACGCGCCCCGCGCCGACGCGCTGGTGACGCGCGTGCCGGGTCTTGCGATCGGCGTGACCACGGCGGACTGCGGCCCGGTGCTGTTCGCGGATGCGGAGGCCGGCGTGGTCGGCGCCGCGCATGCGGGCTGGAAGGGCGCGCTTATCGGCGTGCTCGAAGCCACGATCGCCGCGATGGAAAAGCTCGGCGCCCGTCGAGCGCGGATCGCCGCCGCAATCGGGCCGCTGATCCGCCAGCCGAACTACGAGGTCGGGGCGGAGTTCGTCGACCGCTTCAAGGCGGTGGACGGTGCAAACGGGAAATTCTTCGCGCCTTCGGCAAAAGCCGGGCACGCGATGTTCGATCTGCCCGGCTACATCAAGGCGCGCCTCGAAGCATCTGGAATCCAAGGCATCGAGGACCTCGGGCTGTGCACCTATGCGGAGCCGGAGCGCTTCTTCAGTTATCGCCGGACCACGCACCGGGCCGAGCCGGATTATGGCCGTCACGTCAACGCGATTACCCTAATCCGGTGATCCGCTGGACCGCGGCGCCGTTTGGCGCTACGCCATTTCGGTGAGGCGAAGGCGGGCACAGAGCCGCCACGTCGCAGGGGTGCGTGATGGTGGTGCGGGAGCCGGGCTTGCGCAGGTGTGCGCGCAGCATGGCGTGTGGTGTGGTCGCTGTGTTTTTCGCAGCGTTCGCCGCCGGCTGCACGACGTCGAATACATCCAACGTTTCGCTGGCGACATCGGCCGACGTTTCCGGCCCAACGATCGCATTCGACTCCATCGACGGACCGCCGGTCGGCGTGTTCAACCGGCTGGTCGATAACCTCACCACGGAAGCGCAAGGCCGTCAGGTCGCGATCGCGTCACGCGAAGGCACCGCGAACTATCGCGTGCGCGGCTATCTCGCCGCGCAGGTGATCCGCGGGCGAACGCACATCTCCTGGGTCTGGGACGTGTACGACGACGACAAGCTCCGCACGCTGCGCATCACGGGCGAGGAAGCCAGCGGGCGCAGCGGCGGCGATCCGTGGAGCGCCGCCGACGAGGCGATGCTGCGCCGGATCGCCCGCACGAGCATGGATCGCCTCGCCGCCTATGTGCGCAATCCGGGTGTTCCGGCCGAGCCGGGGACCGCCGCGGTCGCGGCGATTGAGGCAGCCCCGGCCCCGCCTTCGCGCTCCGCCGCACGGTCGAGCGCCGCCGAACGGCTCGCCCTTTCGGGCGTGCGATAAAGCGCTTCGGAACATCGCGTTAACCGGCTGAAAAAGCTTCGGGACAACCCGCCGCGTCCATATTGCCGCACCCGGCATGGCTTGGTATCACCCTGCCGCGCGCGGCTTTCGGAGACTCGGACAAATGGCGGCGAATAACGGGGCAATCAAGCTCGTCGCCGGCAACTCGAATCGCGCGCTTTCCGAAGCCATCGGCGCCTACCTGCAGACCCCGCTGACCAAGGCAGACGTGCGGCGCTTCGCCGACATGGAGGTCTTCGTCGAGATCAAGGAAAACGTGCGCGGCGCGGACGTGTTCGTGCTGCAATCGACCTCGTTCCCGGCGAACGACCACCTGATGGAACTGCTGATCATCATGGACGCGCTGCGCCGTTCTTCGGCCAAGCGCATCACCGCCGTGATTCCCTATTTCGGTTACGCGCGGCAGGATCGCCGCGCCTCCGGCCGCACGCCGATCTCGGCAAAACTCGTCGCCAACCTGATCACCAACTCCGGCGCGGACCGCGTGCTCACCGTCGATCTGCATGCCGGGCAGATCCAGGGATTCTTCGACATCCCGACCGACAACCTTTTCGCCTCGCCCGTGATGACGCGCGACATCAAGGAGCGGTTCAAGGGCCAGGACGTGACGGTCGTGTCGCCCGACGTCGGCGGCGTGGTCCGCGCGCGGGCGCTTGCCAAGCGCATCAACGCGCCGCTCGCCATCATCGACAAGCGGCGCGAGCGCGCCGGCGAATCCGAAGTGATGAACGTGATCGGTGAAGTCGCCGGCACGACCTGCATCCTGTTCGACGACATCGTCGACTCCGGCGGCACGCTGGTGAATGCCGCCGACGCCCTGCTGGCGCAGGGCGCGACCGCCGTCTCCGCCTACATCACGCACGGCGTGCTCTCCGGCGGAGCGGTCGCACGCATTACCGGCTCGCGGCTGAAGGAACTGGTCATCACCGACTCGATCCAGCCGACCGAGGCGGTGCGCATCGCGAGCAACATCCGCGTGCTCTCGATCGCGGGCCTGATTGGCGAAGCGATCGGCCGCACCGCGACGGAAGAGTCGGTGTCGAGTCTGTTCGACTAGCCAGGCAGCAACTTCTTGCACGCGTCATGCCCGGCCTTGTGCCGGGCATCTGCGTTTTGATGGTCTCGCGGCAGCAAAGACGTCGATGGCTGGAAAGTCCGGCGGTGACGGACTCGGAAAATAGGACTCGATGACTCCTGCTCCGACCGAATGACTCGAACGCTGTGCGTTAATGTTCGAAATCGTTGACACGCGTGCATTTTGTGCCGCTGTGGACGAAGCAGCGCGCACTTTTGGACGCGTGGACTCGCGCGGGTATATTCGATTCAGCCGGTGATTCGGGCCTGTCTGACACGCAGCCTTTGAATCCGTGATGCCGGTTCGTGGCGTCGCGTTCCCTGTTCAACACGCCACCCGTGGAGCCGGCATGTCGCTGATGGAATTGAACACCGAGCGCGAGAGCAATCCGGTCGACGTGGTCGAACGGCTTGCCGCTCTGCACGACTGGGCGTTCGATCGCGCGGGCGCCGACGAGATCGCGATTTCGGTGAAGGGACGCTGGACCGACTATCACGTCTCGTTCACCTGGATGTACGACATCGAGGCGCTGCATCTCGCCTGCGCGTTCGACCTCAAGGTGCCCGAGCCGCGCCGCGGCGAAGTGCTGGCGCTGATCGCGCTGATCAACGAGCAGCTCTGGATCGGCCACTTCGACATGTGGACCAAGGACGGCATCGTGATGTTCCGCCACGCGCTGCTGCTCGCGGGCGGCGTCGAAGTCGCGGGCCGCCAGTGCGAGGCGCTGCTCGATGCGGCACTCGACGCCTCGGAGCGCTATTTCCAGGCGTTCCAGTTCGTCGTCTGGGCCGGAAAGAGCGCGCGCGATGCGCTCGACGTCGCGATGTTCGATACGTCCGGCGAGGCCTAGGCTTTCCAGCCGCCGCATCTCTCCCCTTGTCATGCCCCGCGAAAGCGGGGCATCCAGTGAACACCGTCCCGTGAATACGGGATTGCCCGACGAAGTTTATCATCGGGCCGGCTGGCCGGGCCCGTTGGCGGGCGATGACGGTGGAGCGGCTGCGCGATGGCAACAAACACACTCCGCGATTTCTCCGGCACGCTGGTGCTGGTCGGCGCCGGCAAGATGGGCGGCGCCATGCTCGAGGGCTGGCTCGCGCTCGGGCTCGATGCGAAACGCATCGCGATCCGCGAGCCGCAGCCGGCCGACGAGATCAACGCGCTCGCGGCGCGCGGCGTGCGCATCAATCCGGAGACGATCGATGACGCAAGCGTCATCGTCCTGGCGGTGAAGCCGCAGGTCGCCGCCGACGTCGTGCCGCCGCTGAAAGCGCTGGTCGGGCCGCAGACCGTCGCCGTCTCGGTGATGGCCGGCAAGACGATCGCCTTTCTCGAAGGTGCGCTCGGCAATTGCGCCATCGTGCGCTCGATCCCCAACACACCGGCCGCGATCGGGCGCGGCATCACGGTGGCGGTGCCGAACACGAAGGTGAGCGCCGCGCAACGCGCGCTCGCACACACGCTGCTCACCAGCGTCGGCGCGGTCGAATGGGTGACCGACGAAGGGCTGATCGATGCGTCGACCGCCGTGTCGGGCTCCGGCCCGGCCTACGTGTTCCTGCTCGCCGAGAGCCTGGCGCGCGCGGGCGCGGCGGCCGGCCTGCCGGCGGACCTCGCGGCGCGTCTCGCGCGTGCGACCGTTTCCGGCTCCGGCGAACTGCTGCACCGCTCGCCGCTCGATGCCGCGACGCTGCGCCAGAACGTCACCTCGCCGGGCGGAACCACAGCGGCCGCGCTTTCGGTGCTGATGGCGGCGGACGGCCTCGATCCGCTGATGGAAAAGGCGATCGCAGCCGCGACCAAGCGCTCGAGGGAACTGGCCGGCTGACGCCATGGAATAGGCCCGATTGAGCGCCTATTCTAACGACGACAACAACAGGAGGCCGTCATGGCCCGCAAACCGCAACGCTCTCGCGCCGCGCCGAAGAAGCGCGCCGCCGCGCTTCCGCCGCCGGGCGGCACCGATTGCGAAAAGATCATCGCCGCCTTCATGGCGCTGCTCGCCGAGAAGCGCTTCGAGCAGATCGGCTTCGGCGACATTTCGGCGCGCGCCGGCGTTTCGCTGGCCGCTGCACGCACCGAGTTCGGCTCGACGCTGTCGATCCTCGCGGCGCACATGAAAGAGCTCGACCGCAAGGTGCTGGCGAATGCCGACGCCGACATGAACGAGGAGCCGCCGCGCGAACGGTTGTTCGACGTGCTGATGCGCCGGATCGAAGCGATGGCGCCGCATCGCGAGGCGACGCGCGCGCTGCTGAAATCGGCTTCGTGCAGTCCCGGCCTTGCGTTTGCGCTCAACGGGCTCGCGGTGCGCTCGCAGACCTGGATGCTCACCGCGGCGAACATCGATGCGGCAGGGCCGCGCGGCATGATCCGCGCACAGGGCCTCGCGATGCTGTTCGCCTCCGTGCTGCGCACTTGGGTCGATGACGAGGACGAGGGTCTTGCACGCACACTCGCGGCGCTCGACCGCGCGCTCGCGCGTGGCCAGCGCTGGTCCGGCATGCTCGACGATCTGTGCCGCTTTTCGCCCGGCCGCTGCCGCTCGCGCTTCCGCAGAGGGCGCGACGAGGCGAGCGAAGAAGCGGCGGCGGCTTAATCGCTTTCCGCTCATGCCCGCGCGTAGGCGGGCATCCAGTGCTTTGCAAAGAACGGGGTCCCCGCTTTCGCGGGGACGTGCGGACTGCTTTAGACCGGCACCCGCACGGTCGCGCGCAGGCCGCCCATCGGGCTTTCGGCGAGCGTGATGTCGCCACCGTGCGAGCGCGCGATGTCGCGTGCGATGGCAAGGCCGAGCCCGGTGTTCCCCTCGTCCTGATTGCGCGCGTCATCGAGACGCAGGAACGGGCGGAAGACGTCCTCGCGCATGTCCGCCGGAATGCCCGGCCCGTCGTCATCGACATTGAGGGTGAGCCAGCGGTGATCGCGATGGCCGGAAATTGAAATCTCCTTCGCGAAGCGTGCCGCATTGGAAACCAGATTGCCGAGGCAGCGCCGGAACGCCGCCGGGCGGACTGTCACGATCGGATGGCCGTAGAACATCACATGGGTCTTGTGACCGTTGCGTTCGGCATCGGCGCGCAGCTCTTCGAGGAACGCCGCCATGTCGGTCGGCGCGCCCTGCTCGCCGAGATCGCCGCGCGCGAAGGCGAGATAGGCCTCGAGCATGCGGCCCATCTCGTCGACGTCCTTCTTCATCGCCTCGATTTCGGGACCCGAGCCGAGCAGCGCAAGCTCCAGCTTGAAGCGCGTCAGGATGGTGCGCAGATCGTGCGAGACGCCCGCCAGCATCGTGGTGCGCTGCTCGATCGTGCGCTCGACGCGGCGCTTCATCTCGATGAAAGCTTGCGCTGCGCGGCGCACCTCGCGCGCACCGCGCGGCTTGAAGCCCGGCACGTCGCGCCCCTTGCCGAAGCTTTCGGCGGCATCCGCGAGACGCAGGATCGGCTTGATCTGATTGCGCAGGAACAGGATCGCGACGAACAGCAGCACCAGCGAAGTGCCGATCATCCACCACAGGAAGATTTCCGAGTTCGACGCATAGGCGGCGCTGCGCTGCGTGAATACGCGCATCACCGTGTCGTCGAGCCGGATGCGGATCTCCACCAGGTTGGAGCGGCCGACCGTGTCGATCCAGAACGGGCGGCGGATTTGCCGGCTGATCTCCTGCGACAGCGCCTGATCGAGCAGCGAGAAGAACGGCTTCGGCCCGGGCGGCGGCATTTCGGAAACGGGCAGGAAATCGACCGAGAGGCTCAGGCGCTCGAGCGCGATACGGCGGATGACGGTGCGTTCGGGGTCCTGCGGATAGCTGCGGTAGACGTCGATCAGCGCCGAGATGTCCTGCGTGACCGCGGCCGAAAGCCTGCGCGTGACCGTGTTCCAGTGCCGCTCCATGAACACGAATGCCACCACCGACTGGAGCACGACCATCGGCGTGATGATGATGAGCAGTGCGCGGCCGTAGAGGCCGGTCGGCATCAGGCCTTTGAGCCAGCGCGCAAACCAGTCGTACGCCGCCGATACATGCCCGGCTGCGGAGCGCAGCGTGGCAAGGCCGGCGTCGATCGACGTCATGGCGCGATCACCAGCCGGTAGCCGATGCCGCGCACGGTCTGCACGAACAGCGGGTTCGCGGGATCGCGCTCGATCTTGCGGCGCAGGCGGTTCACCTGCACGTCGACCGCGCGCTCGTTCGCGCCGCCGCCGTTTCCGGCGAGCGCCATGCGCGGCACGGTTTCGCCCGGCGTTGCCGCAAGTACGCGCAGCATGTCGCGCTCGCGGTCCGTGAGATGCACGATCTCATCGCCGCGCTTGAGTTCACCGCGTGCGAGATGAAACACGAAATCGCCGAACCGCGCGGACTCGATAACCGGAGGCGCCACCGGAACCGTGCGCTTGAGGATATTCGCGATGCGCAGCGAGAGTTCGCGCGGCTCGAACGGCTTCGGCACGTAGTCGTCCGCGCCGAGTTCGAGCCCGGTGATGCGGTTCTCGGTCTCGGCCTTCGCGGTGAGCATCAGGATCGGAACGGTGGAAGACTCGCGCAGCGACTTCGCAAGCTGGAAGCCGGTTTCGCCCGGCATCATCACGTCGAGCACCAGCAGGTCGAACGCCAGGCTGTCGAGCTTGGCGCGCGCTTCGGCGGCATTGTTGGCGGTGGTGACACGATAGCCCTCGGCGAACAGGAAGCGCGACAGCAAATCGCGGATGCGCCGGTCGTCGTCCACCACGAGCAGGTGCGGCGCGTCATCGGGAAGTGCGACAGCGGGCCCGGCCATCGTTCGCTCAGCGTTTCCGGCGCGCGTCGGCCCGTGCGATGAAGCGCAGCACCGCGTCGCGGCTTTCGGTATCCACCATCGCGGCAAGGAACGCGCGCGACGCCTCGTGCGCGTTCGGTCCGAGACCGCCGAGCGCGCGCGTGATCCGTTCGGTCTGCAGGCCCGCGAGCTTCATGGCCAGTTGCTCGCCCTTCGGCGTCACGTAGAGCAGGCGATGCCGCCGATCGTCGGGGCCTTCCTTCTGGAGGACATAGCCTTCGTCGACGAGTTGCTTGAGCACGCGCCCAAGCGACTGCTTGGTGATGCGCAGGATGTCGAGCAGGTCGGCGACCTTCATGCCGGGGTTGCGGTTGACGAAATGCAGCACACGATGGTGCGCGCGGCCGAAGCCGAACTTCTCCAGCACGTGGTCGGGGTCGGACACGAAATCCCGGTAGGCAAAGAACAGAAGCTCGATCAGGTCCCAGATCGGCTCATGCTCGGCGCCCGACGCGGCAGCATCCCCCTCAGGGGTTCGCCCGGCCGGTTGAGAAAATATTATGTCAGCCATGTTGACATATTTTCGATTGATTGTTACCAAGGAGAGCGCTTCTGCGAAAGGATCGTGCGCGGATACGCCCGTGCGGTCTAACCCTCAGTCCGGCGGGCGCAAATGCGCCGGACACGCTAAGACAATACCCCAGAGGTGCCCGGCGAGGCAAAACGCCGGCCCCGGAGGAAACAGGACCTGCGTTGATGAACGCTCATCAGAAGATCGAGGCGATCGCCTTTTCGCGCAAGCCGGCGAGCAAGCCCGTCTCGGCCGCCGCGCGGGCGGAACTGCTGAAGGATCCGGGTTTCGGCCGCGTCTTCACCGACCACATGGTCAGCATCCGCTGGACCAAGGACCGCGGCTGGCACGACGCCGAAGTGCGCGCCCGCGAGGCGATCTCGCTCGATCCCGCCGCGGCGGTGCTGCACTACGGGCAGGAAATCTTCGAAGGCCTCAAGGCCTATAATCTCAGCGACGGCAGCATCGCGCTGTTCCGGGCCGACCAGAATGCGCAGCGCTTCCGCGCCTCCGCGGCACGCATGGCGTTGCCGGAGTTGCCCGAGCCTCTCTTCATGCAGGCCATCGAGGAGTTGGTGACGATCGACCGGGCGTGGGTTCCGAGCGGCGAAGGCAGCCTCTACCTGCGGCCTTTCATGATCGCGACCGAGGCTTTCCTCGGCGTGCGTCCGTCGCACGAATGCCTCTTCCTCCTGATCGCAAGCTCGGTCGGCTCCTACTTCAAGGGCGGCGCCAAGGCCGTCACAGTCTGGCTGAGCGATCGCTATACGCGCGCGGCCGAGGGCGGCACCGGCGCGGCGAAATGCGGCGGCAATTATGCCGCCAGTCTTCTAGCCCAGGCCGAGGCGATCGAGCAGGGCTGCGATCAGGTCGTCTTCCTCGACGCCGCCGAGCATAAGTGGGTCGAGGAACTTGGCGGCATGAACGTGTTCTTCGTGTTCGACGACGGCTCGATCGTGACGCCACCGCTGAGCGGCACGATCCTGCCCGGGATCACCCGCGATGCCATCATCACGCTCGCCCGCAAGGCAGGCCACACGGTCCGCGAGGAGCGCTACAGCATCGAGCAATGGCGTGCCGATGCGGCGAGCGGAAAATTGCGCGAAGCTTTCGCTTGCGGTACGGCCGCCGTCGTTTCGGCGATCGGCAAGATCAAGAGCACGAACGGCGACATCGTCATCGGCAATGGCGATGGCGGCCTGACCACGGCCGCGCTGAAGGCCAAGCTCGTCGGCATCCAGCGCGGCGATGTCGCCGATACCGAAGGCTGGATGCGCAAGATCGGTTGAGAGCGCGATCGGCGGCCTCGTCAGGCCGCTGCTTCGCCGATCGCCACGGACGTACCGTCCGGGCGCGTAAGAACGGCGCGCGCGCCGTGCGGCGCGAGCAACGCCGCCGCCCTCTCCTCCCCGGCAACACAGATCGCTGTCGCCAGCCCGTCCGCGATCATCGCGCGTGGCGCGATCACGGCGGCCTCGCGCAGCGCGTTCGCGCTCGCGCCATTTGCCGGATCGAAGATGTGGTGGAAACGCCCGCCCGGCTCGAACGTCGTGCCGTAACCGCCCGAGACCGCGAGCGCGTTATCTGAGAGGCCGACCGTACGCCCGCCGCGCAGGCCGGCGCGCCAGGCGCGGCCCTCCGGGTGATTGCCGAGCGCACGGAATTCGCCGAGATCGACCATCGCCTGCTCGAAGCCTTCGTTGCGCAACAGGCCGGCGATGCGGTCGGTGATGTATCCTTGCGCGATTCCGTTGAGCGTGATCGCCATGCCGGGCGGCAGGTCGATGCGCCCGCTTCCCGGCCTGTACGCGGCGGAAATCCACGCGCGTCCGCGCAACCTCCAGCGCGCGCGACGCGATGTCCGGCGCGACGTTCTCGCGCGACCAGAAGTGCTGCTCGTAGGTGCGCCAGAGCGGCTGCACCGAGATATCGAAGGCGCCGCTGCTCAATACGCCGAGTTGCTGGCTCGCATCGATGACCGCCACCAGTTCGGGCGATGGCCGCGCCAGCACGCCATCGCGATTGAGCCGCGCAATCTCGCTGTCCTCGCGATAGAGGCTGAAGATGCGCTCGTGGCGCTCGATCTCGTGGCGCACCTTCAGGATCGTGCGGCGCGCGAGCGCTTCGTCCCAATGCCAGAGAGTCAGCTCGGAAGCAGCGCCGAGCACCTCGCCCTGCCAGCCGAAGAAGCGCCCGGCCGGCACGGTCGCGCGCACGCCAGCCGCAAGCAGCGGCAACCCGGCGGCTGCGGCAAGCACGCGGATCGCGCGGCGTCGCGTGAAGCGCTCACGCATGCGCCACCTTGCCGTTCTCCCGCAGTCGGCGCACCGCGACCAGTGGCGGACAGCGCTGGTCGTCGAAATACTCGACCTGGCAGTCGAGACACTGGAAGCATTCCGCCGTCGCGATCTTTCCGGATTTCTCGATCGCCCTCACCGGACAGGCGGCCTCGCACAGCCGGCACGGGCTGCCGCACTCGGCACGCCGCCGCAGCCGGTCGAGCAGGTGGAAGCGGTCAAGCGCCGCCAGCACGCCACCGAGCGGACACAAGAAGCGGCAATAGGCGCGCTCGGTGGTGAGGCCGATCGCGAGCAGCGCGGCCGCGTAGGCGAGATAAGGCCACGCCCGCGTGAACTTCGAGGTGATCGCGGTCTTGAACGGCTCGATCTCGGCGGCGCTTTCGGCGGTTTCGATGGAGACGAACGCAAGGCCGATCAATACGAACGCCGCGACGTACTTGCCCCAGCGCAGGCGGCTCTCGGTCAGCGCCGAGGGCGTCCACTGCGGCACGCCGAGTGCGCGTGCGAACTGCGCGAGCAATTCCTGCAACGCGCCGAACGGACAGAGCCAGCCGCAGAACACGCCGCGCCCGATCAGGATCAGCGAACCCGCCGTATAGACCGCGATGATGACGATCAACGGCTCGAGCAGCAGCGTCGTGTCGAAGCCGCGCAGCGGTGCGGTCACGTA
Organism: uncultured Alphaproteobacteria bacterium; assembly: GCA_963828625.1. Classification (GTDB taxonomy): domain Bacteria; phylum Pseudomonadota; class Alphaproteobacteria; order Rhizobiales; family Xanthobacteraceae; genus PALSA-894. Next base: position 81,587 of record CAWHEX010000005.1, read on the forward strand.
GTGCATCACGTTGACGATCGAGAACTGCGCGCCCGCGATCCAGCCGACCCACACGAGCACGAAGGCAAGAAAGCCGATGCGCACCACACGATGCGCCGTGCGCGAGCGCGCGAGGCGATCCTGAAACACGAAGATCAGCGTCAGCGCGGCCAATGCGACACACAATATCGCGATGCTCACCCGCGCATCGCGCCACGCCTCGACCCAGATCGGCGTCGGCTTCGCATCCGGCATCAGCACATAGGAGGCAGGCAGCCGGTAGTGCAGCGGAAACGCGACGTAGCTGTTGTCCACCTGCACCAGCAGCTCGAGCCGCCATTCCTTCAGCGGGTCGAACGTCGGCGGCAACGCGAACAGCGCCGCGTATTGCTGCGAGAGAAAGCCCTCGTGCTCGCGCGTATCAAGCCGCAGGAAATCCGAATTGACGAAACTGTAGGTGCGGCCTTCCTGCACAACGCGGATGCGATCGAAGCGATAACCTTTCGCGGCGCGCACGTAGTCGTCGCCGAGGAAGTCGTACGGGCCGGTCGACGCGACCGCGATCACCTGCGCGCCGGGCGGAAACCGCCGCATGTATTCGTTGTAGCGATTGAGGCCGATCAGGCTGCCGCCGAGCGCCGCGGGCGTGAGCAGCGCCGCGTGTAGGGACGTCGGTCTCGCCTGGCCGGGTGTGGCGACGCGCCGGATGGACGACCGCGCCCTCGGCGAGCAGATCCGCCCATGACGACGCGGCGATATTGCTCGCGATTGAGCGTCGGCTCGCTCACCTGCGGCAGCGCCATGCGCGTACGCAGCACCAGCCGGGCCGCGTCCGCGACCGCGCCGCGCATCGCGCGCGCCGTCACCGTCGCGCCGGCAACGAAATCCGGATGCAGCGCCGGCGTGGTGCCGCCACGGACCGACTCCCCGGCCTCGCGCGCGAGGAACGTATCGAGTTGCGGCTGGCGGATCGCGTCGTTCACCACATAGGGCTCGACGTGGAAGATCACCTTCGCGCCGGTGATGCGGCCGGCCAGATCGACGCCCGCGATCACGTCGAACGGCACGCTCGAATAGCCGGAGGCGCGCACCACATCGAACGTGGAGAACAGGTAGGCGACGACCTCAGTGCCCTTGTAGACCGCGATGCTGGGCGGCGAACCTTCTTCCGCACCGAGCCGCTCGGCGCCCGGCATCACCACGGCGAGCACGTCCGGCGTCAGCCGCTCGCGCAGCGTTGCGGCGTCGGCGGCAGCAGCGACAAGAATCAGGAGGAGCGAGAGGAGGATGCGCGGCACGCCGCGATCATAGCGCGCGATCTACTCCGCCGTCAGTCCGCTCGCCTTCATGATCGCGGCCTGCCGCTCCACCTCGGGCGGCAGCGTCTTGAGATAGTACGCCCGCGTGCGCCGCTCGGGCGGCTCGGGCGCGACGCCGAGCGTCGCGAACCGCTCGCGCACGAACGCGCTCTCCACCACCTTGTTGGCCGCTTCAGCGAGGCGGTTCACAATCGCCTCGGGTGTCCCTTTTGGAAACTCGAACGCGCTGAGCGAGGCGCAATTGATGTCGAAGCCCTCCTCGGCCGCGGTTGGCAAGTCGGGGAGCACATCGGAGCGGCTTAGTCCCATCGTGGCGACCGCCTTCACGGTGCCGCCCCTGATCTGCTGAATTGCGGTGGAAACCTGCTCGCACATGTAGTCGATGCGGCCCGCCAGCAGATCCTGCATCGCGGGCCCGGCGCCGCGATACGGAACATGCGTGATCTTCACACCCATCGCTTGATCGAGCAGCAGCGCGCAGATGTGCGCGCCCGCGCCGGTGCCGGATGAGCCGTACTGGAGCTTGTCGGTATTGGCCTTGGCGTAGGCTACGAACTCCTTCAGCGTGTTCGCCGGAAAATCCTTGCGCGCGATCAGGATGCGGGCCGAGTCGGCGAACTGGAGCACGTGCTCGAAATCGGTGAGCGGATTATAAAGCACTTTCTTGCCGTAGAGCGCCGGCACGGTCGTCATGGTGGCGCTGCCGCCGAGCAGGAACGTGTAACCGTCGGGCGCGGCCTTCGCCACGCGATTGGCGCCGGTCATGCCCCCCGCGCCGCCGATGTTCTCGATGATGACCTGCTGGCCGAGCACCTCGCTCAGGCCCTGCGCCATGATGCGCCCAACAGTGTCGACGGGGCCGCCCGCCGCATAGGGCACGATCATCGTGACCGGGCGCGTAGGCCAGTCCTCCGCGTAGGCCGGACTCGCGAACGTGAGGGCGGCCAGCGTCAATCCAATGGAACCGCGCGTCATGCGTACCTCAATAGCGCAGCACCACCAGCCGGTCGGTGCCGGATTCCGCGCCCCACACTTCGCCCGCGCGACCGAGCATCTGGCGGACCGCCGCGCCGCGCTTGTTCGACGGGAAGGTATCGAATTTCTCGGTCGCGGGATCGAAGCGCAGGATCGCATTCGCGACGAAATCCGTGACCCACACCTTGTCCTTCTCGTCGACGTAGACCGAATAGCAGCCGCTCTTGCTCTTCGGCAGCGGCCAGCTTTTCCATGTCCTGGTTTCCGGCTCATAGCGCGCAAGCTCGCCCGCGTGCCAGAAGCTCACCCACAACACACCCTTGGAGTCCGACCAGATGCGGCGCGGGCCGACGCCGGGCTTCGGCGGTTCGACGATGCTTGCGGCACCGCTCGCCGTATCGATACGCGCGATGTGGTCGCCGGCGAGTGAGGCATACCAGACATCGCCCGAGGGCGTGGTCGTGATGCCATAGGGGCCGGCGCCCTTCGGCGCCTTCCATGCGTCGACCTTGCCGCTCGCCGGGTCGACGCGGCCGTAGACGCCGTTCTGCCCGGTGAACCAGAGCGTTCCCTTGGCGTCGAACGTCGCGGTGTTGAGATTGGCCTTCTCGAATCCCGCCGGCAGCGGAAACAGCTTCACCTCGCGTGTCTTCGCGTCGACGCGCGCGATCGCGTTCTGCCCGCTTTCGGTGATCCAGGCGGCGCCGTCCGGCCCCGCGATGACGCCGTGCGGAGAGGCCTTCGCGCCGAGCTTGATCTGCTCAGCCTTGCCGGTCTTCGGATCGAGAACGCCGAGCGCGCCCTGGTTCTGCGCCGTGTACCAGACCGAACCATCCGGCGCGGCGGCGACGTCGTGCGGGTGTGCGCCTGCGGGGACCGGAAAATAGCTGACGCGCGTGTCGGCGAATGCCGCCGTCAGCGACATCAACAACGCCGCGAGCGTCGCGGTGGCGTGGTTCAAATCACTCCTCCCAGTCAGGAGCCGGCTTTGCGCCGGTCTTCCCGCGCGTTCATTCGGCGGCTTCACGCTTGCCGCCGCCTTTTTCCCAGCGATCCGCCGCGGCGTCATCCGCCTTTCGGGCTTCGACCCACACGGCCTGTCCGGCGCGCTCTTCCTTTTTCCAGAAGGGCGCGCTGACTTTAAGATAATCCATCAGAAATTCCGCCGCCGCGAAAGCGGCCTCGCGATGCGACGAAGCCGTAACGACCATCATGATGTTGTCGCCCGGAACAAACCGGCCGTGGCGATGGATCACCGTCACGCCGAGCAGCGGCCAGCGCGACTGCGCTTCCTCGACATGGCGCGCGATCTCGGCTTCCGCCATCCCCGGATAATGTTCCAGCGTCATCGCGGCGACGCCGTCACCGCGGCAGATGCCGGTGAAGGTCGCGACCGCGCCGATGTCCGTGCGCCCCTTGGTCAGCCGCGCGATCTCGGCGCCGATGTCGAAGTCCTCGCGCTGGATGCGGACGCTCACCTCAGCCCCCGGTCATCGGCGGGAAGAACGCGATCTCGCGCGCGCCCGCGATTTGCGTATCGGGTTTCACATGCGTGCGGTCGATCGCGGCGCGGATCACCTTGGCGTTCTCGAACGCATAAGCGTATTCCTCGCCGCGCCCGGACAGCCACGCGACCAGATCGCCGACCGTACGCACGGTGGCCGGCGGATCGATCTCCTCCTCGGGCTTGCCGATGCGCTCGCGCACCCAGGCAAAGTAGAGAAGCTTCAAGCGCTCAGTCCTCGATCAAATGCCGCACGCCGGCACGGAAATAGTCCCAACCCGTATATAGAGTGAGGATCGCCGAGAGCCAGAGCAGCGCGATGCCGATCTCGGTGGTGATCGGCAGGATCTTGTCGCCGGCATCGCCCGCAATGCAGAAGCCGACCGCGAGCAGCTGGAGGAACGTCTTCCACTTCGCGAGCCACGTCACCTGCACGGTGACGCGCAGTTCCGCGAGATATTCGCGCAGCCCCGAGACAAGAATTTCGCGGCACAGGATGATGATCGCCGCCCAGAGCGCGAGGCCCTTGATGGTCTCGTCGGCGGCGAGCATCAGCAGGCAGGACGAGACGAGCAGCTTGTCGGCGATCGGGTCGAGCATGCGCCCGAAGCTCGACTGCTGGCCGTAGGCGCGCGCCACATAGCCGTCGAGCACGTCGGTGATGCCGGCCACGATGAAGACGAACAGCGCCACCCAGCGCAGCCACAGCCCGTATCCGAGGATCGACTGGAAATACATGCAGCCGACAACGACCGGCACCGCGCCGATGCGCGAATAGGTCAGCAGGTTCGGCAGAGCAAACGCCCGCGCCGACGATGCGGGACTCGTCGTCGTGGTCATGGCGTCAAAAGAGCATTTGCGCCCCGGCGGTGCAACCGCGTTATGCGGATGGCTGGCCCGCCGTTTGCCGCTGCGGAACGGTCAGCCGCGCGGGGCGGATTCATGAAAGAAATCATAGATCTTGCGGGCGGTTTCGGCGTTGATCCCCGGCACATGTTCGAGGTCCGCCACCGAGGCGCGCTCGATCGCCTTCAGGGTGCCGAAGTGGTGCAGGAGCGCGCGCTTGCGAGTCGGGCCGATTCCCGGGATTTCCTGCAGGCCGGCCTCGCGGATGTCCTTCTTGCGTTTCTGCCGGTGCGAGCCGACCGCAAAGCGATGCGCCTCGTCGCGCAGCCGCTGCACGAAGTAGAGCACCGGGTCGCGCGGCTTGAGCTTGAGCGGCTCGCGCCCGGTGATGAAGAAGGTCTCGCGGCCGGCGTCGCGCTCCGGACCCTTGGCGATGCCGATGAGCGGCACGCCGGTGACGCCGAGCTCGGCGAGGGTTTCGCGCGCGGCGGTGAGCTGACCCTGTCCGCCGTCGATCAGCACGAGATCGGGCCAAGGGGATTCGGCGGGCTCCGCATCTTCATCGTTTGGCTCGACCGTCGCCACCAGCTCCATTCCCCTCTCTCCGTCGGGAAGAGGATGACCGAGCGCAGCGAGGACCGGAGAGGGGTTCACTTCATAAGGCTCGTTCAAGACCCCCGCTTCCGCCGCGCCCGGTAGCGCATCGGCCTCCTGCGGAATGTCCTGCGCATCGATCACCGCGCGCGGCGCTTCCGCCATCAACCGCTTGAACCTTCGCGTCAGCACCTCGCGCATCATGCCGAAGTCGTCGCCCGGCGTGAGCGTCTCGGACCGGATGTTGAACTTGCGGTACTGGTTCTTGCGGAAGCCTTCCGGTCCCGCGACAACCATCGCGCCGACCGCGTTCGAACCCTGGATGTGCGAGTTGTCGTAGACCTCGATGCGGCGCGGCGTCTTGTCGAGGCCGAACGTCTCGGCAAGCGCACCAAGCAAATTCTGCTGCGACTGCGTTTCGGCGAGCTTGCGGCCGAGCGCCTCGCGCGCATTGGCGAGCGCGTGGTCGACCAGCTCCTTCTTCTCGCCACGCTGCGGCAGCGAGACCTCGACCTTGTGGCCGCTCTTCACGCCGAGCGCTTCGGCGAGCAGCGCGCGATCCTCAATCTCGTGCGAGAGAAAGACGCAGCGCGGCGGCGGCTTGTCGTCATAGAACTGCGTGAGAAACGCACCGAGCACCTCGCCGGCTTCGAGCGAGCGGTCGGCGCGCGGGAAGTACGCGCGGTTGCCCCAGTTCTGCCCGGTGCGAAAGAAGAACACCTCGACGCACGAATAGCCGCCCTGCTGATGCACGGCGAACACGTCGGCTTCCTCCACGGTGCGCGGGTTGATGCCCTGACGCGACTGGACCGCCGAGAGCGCGGCGAGGCGGTCGCGGTAGACGGCGGCGCGTTCGAAATCGAGATCGCCGGACGCTTTCTCCATCTCGCCCGCGAGTTCTTCCTTCACGGCGCGGCTCTTGCCGGAGAGGAACGCCTTCGCCTCGCGCACCAGCTCGGCATAGTCGGTGTGTGAAATCTCGCCGGTGCACGGTGCCGAGCAGCGCTTGATCTGATGCAACAGGCAGGGCCGCGTGCGGCTTTCGTAAACGGGGTCGGAGCATGAGCGGATCAGGAACGCGCGCTCCAGCGCCGTGATCGTGCGATGCACCGCCTGCGCGGACGCGAACGGGCCGTAGTACTCGCCCGGCTTCGAGCGCGCACCGCGATGCTTCATGATCATCGGCGCGGTGTCGCCCTTGGTGATCAGAATGTAGGGAAACGACTTGTCATCGCGCATCAGCACGTTGAAGCGCGGGCGAAGACGCTTGATCAGGTTCGCTTCGAGCAGCAGCGCCTCGGTCTCGGTCGTGGTCGAGACGAACTCGATCGACGCGGTCGCGGCGATCATCCGCATGATGCGCGCGGTGTGGCCGGCCTGGCGCGCATACGACACGATGCGCTTGCGGATGCTCTTCGCCTTGCCGACGTAGAGCACCTCGCCCTTGGCGTCGATCATGCGATAGACGCCCGGCGCCTTGGGGGCATGCTTGGCGTAGCGCTGGATCGCCGCGACCCCGCCCGCGAGCGGCGCGCCGGGCGCCTCCTCGTCGATCGCCGGCAGGCCGACTTCGTCCTCGACTTCATCGTCGTCGAGGTCGATGTCCGGCTCGATATTGGCCTTGGGGTCGTCCGAAACCATGGGGCGAAAATCGGGACTTCGCCCATGCGGCGGCTAGCTACTTCGCGTCATGGAAGATGATCCCGAGCGTATGGCGCTTTCCGGAGCGCAAACGGCTGACGCCGTGGCGCATGTTGACCCGGTAGACGCCGCGCGTGCCCTGCACCGGGCGGTGATGCACCGGAAAGATCACGCCTTCGCCCTGCCGCAGCGGCACGACCTCGGCGCGCGACTGCATGCGCGGGCGCTGCTCGGTCAGGACGAATTCGCCGCCGGTGAAATCCTGCGCGGGTTGCGACAGCAGGAACGCGACCTGCAACGGGAACACGAGTTCGCCGTAGACGTCCTGATGCAGGCAATTGTAGTCGCCCGGCCCGTATTGCAGCAGCAGCGGCGTCGGTTTCGTTTGCCCCGCCGCATGGCAGCGCTTGAGCCAGGCGGCGTGCTCGCCCGGGAAGCGCTGGTCGAGTCCCATCTGCGTGTTCCAGCGATTGGCGGCGTCGGCAAGCGGCGGATAGAGCGCGCCGCGCAGGTCCGCCACCGTGTCGGGCAGCGGATAGGAGAAATACTTGTATTCGCCGCGCCCGAAGCCGTGCCGCCCCATGATGACGCGCGAGCGATAGATCTTGTCTTCGTCGTAGCGCGCGGAGATCGCCGCGCATTCGTCCGGCGTCAGCAGCGGCCCCGTGGTGGCGCAGCCGAATGCGTCGAGGTCCGCATTGACGGCAGCCCAGTCGAGCGCGGCGACGCGATCAGCGATGTCGCTCGCCTCGGGTTTCCGGGCGTGGGCGGAGCGGGTCATGATGGCCTCCGGTTTCCCTCGATATGGCGGGGCCGCCCGGGCGTATCCACCCGATTTCAGAGTTCGGCGGCAGACGCCCCCGCGATACGTCCGAGCACCGTCGCGGTGAGCAGGCCGTTGCCCGACAGGTAGCCCGACGCCTGCGCGCCGGAGACGCCGGCCGCAGCGCCACCGGCCGCGAACAGGTTGGGAAACGGCTTGCCGTTCTGGCGCAGCACGCGTGCCTTCGTATCGACCGCAAGCCCGCCCTGCGTGTGGAACAGCGCGCCGGTGACCTTGATGGCGCAATAAGGTGGGCTGAGTGTCTTCTCGAAGGTGCGGCCGAAGCGGTCGGGCGTGCCCGGCGCGACACTCTCAAATTCGGACCGCAACGCATCGGCCGGAACACCGATCGATGCGGCGAGCGCGTCGAGCGACTCCGCCGTGACGAGCGCGCCTGCCCGCTCGGCATTCTTGAAGTCCTGGAACTGCCGCGCGACGCCTGCAATCCGCGCGTCGAAAATATCGAACGCGATGGCACCGGGTTGGCGCAACACCTCGGCCGCGGCCTCCGAATAGCCGAGCGCCTCGTTGTGAAAGCGGCGGCCTTCGCGATTGACCTGGAAACCACCCTCGGTGTTCGTCGCCCATGTGATCAGGATGTTGTGCGGGGTCGCGACCGAACCGTGCCCCTGATAACCGGAGAGATGCGCGAGCCGCGCGCCGAGCGCTTCGCCCCACTGCACGGCGTCGCCCCGGTTGCCGGGATGCCCGAAGTAGAGCGCATCGCCCATCTCCGGGAATGAAGCGCCGCACCAGTTCGGGATTGCCGCCATAGCCGTTGCAGGCGAGCACCAGCGCGCCGCAGCCGATCGTCTCGCCGCCCGCCAGCGCGACGCCTTCGATGAAGCCGTCCTCCTCGTCGGCGAACAGCGTTTCGCACACGCGCCCCGTGAGGATCGGGATATCGCGCGCCTCGACCGCCGCGCGCAGGCGATCGATCAGTTCGGTGCCGCTGCGGCTCGGCAGGCCGTGCATGCGGTGCGCCGAGTGGCCCGGATAATTGAAGTCTGTGATGACCTCGAACGGCATCGCGAAGATATCCGCGAGCCATTCGACCGTCGGACCCGCGCGCTCCGCGATTGCGCGCACGAGCTTCGCGTCAGCCTCGCCATGCGCCTTGCGCGCGATGTCCTCGCCAAACAGCTTCGCCGTATCCGCGATGCCGCGCGCCGCCTGAAAGCGCGTGCCGGCCGCCGGGATCAGCCCGGCCGAGAGCGCGGTCGATCCGGACGGCACCGGATCGCGCTCGATCACCACCGCCTCGATGCCGGCATCATGCGACGCGAGCGCCGCGCAAAGCCCGGCAGCGCCGCCACCGACGATCAGCACCGGGACTTCGCTCTCGAAATCGACGTCCTCGGACGGCTGGACCGACGTCATTCGGCGATGCCCGTGTCGGGCGTCTGCCACGCAAGGTGCTGCCCGCCATCGACCGCGAGCGTCACGCCGGTCACGCTGCGCGCGCCCGCGAGGTAGATCACCGCTGCTGCGATCTCCTCAGGTGCGGAGCCGTGCCCGAGCGGCACGGCGGCGGCCTGCCGCGCGAAATCCTCCGCCGCCTGCCGCGCGCTCGCCATCGTGGGGCCGGGCGCGACCGCGTTGACCCGCACATTCGGCGCGAGCGCCTGCGCGAGCATGCGCGTTGCGGCGTGCAGCGCGCTTTTCGCCAGCGTGTAGGACACGAAGTGCGGCGTGAGCTTGAACACGCGCTGATCGAGCACGTTCACGATCGACGCACCGGGGCGCGCCTGCGCGGCGAACGCCTCGCTCAGGAACAGCGGTGCACGCAGGTTCACGGCGAACTGGCGGTCGAAGCGCGCGGCCTCGAGCGCCCCGATCGCGTCCGGCTCGAAGGTCGCGGCATTGTTGACCAGCAGCGTGAGCGCACCCACCGCACCGGCGGCGGCGGGCACGAGTTCCACGACCGCGCCGTGATCCGCGAGATCGGCCCGCAGCACGGCGGCGCGGCCCCCTGCCCGCACGATCTCGTCACGCAGGGTTTCGGCCTCGGCGGCGGAGCGGTTCGCCTGAATGGCGATCGCATAGCCCGACCGGTGCAGCGCAAGCGCAATCGCGCGGCCGATGCGGCGGGCGGCGCCGGTGACGAGGGCTGCGCGCGGCGAAGCGTCGTCCGTCATTCTGCGTGGGCCTCCCGCCTCATGGTGAATCGAATCCGACTGCCGCATCGGGCGGTACACGGAGCCTTAGGCATATCCCGAACGGTCCTTCGCATTTTAAGAAAGTTTAACTCAAAGGCCGCGAGAGTGACCAACGAACGGGCACGGGACCGGTCATCACTGTGGGGCGGGGATGACCATAACGCGGGCGGCGGTCCGGTCATGCGGAGCGCCGCCCGCGGGCCCTTCAGGGAGCAAGAGAACAATGAAGACGATCCTGCGCGCAATCGCCATCATGGCGACGCTCGTGACCCCGGCCGCGGCGGCTGACATCGTCCGCGGAGCTGCTTTCGCGGCGGCGCCCTTCTCGGCCTTCAACTGGAACGGCTTCTATGTGGGCGCGAACCTCGGCTACCAGTGGGGTTCGGTGACCAACTGGGGCGGCGGCAGCCCGAGCGGCATCGCGGGCGGTGGCCAGCTTGGCTACAACTGGCATTTCCATCCCGAATGGGTCCTCGGCGTTGAAGCCGATCTTCAGGGTTCGGCCGCGAGTGGCACATTCGCGGCGTACAAGTTCTCCAATCCGTGGTTCGGCACCCTGCGCGGCCGCGCCGGCTACACGATGAGCAATGTGTTGATCTATCTCACCGGCGGCCTTGCCTATGGCGGCGGCCGTGTCGAATTCGCGGGCATGAACGAGTCGCAGTCGCATCTCGGCTGGACCATCGGCGGCGGCGTCGAGGTCGGCCTCACGCCGAACTGGTCGGCCAAGGCCGAATACCTCTATGTGCGGCTCGACGATCGCAGCTACGTGCTGACCGGCGTCAACAACGGATTTTCGTCGGGCGTGTTCCGGCTCGGCGTGAACTATCGCTTCTAGGCACTTTATCGGCGCGTCGTAATCGCCAGCGCACACAATCCCGGGCTCGCGCCCGGGATTTCTCTTTGCCTATTCGCCGGCGCGCGGTGGCCTCACTGCCCGTTTCAAATGTTGTCCACACAAGAGTTCCAGACACTCCCTTTAACTCCTTGTTTCGGGATCGATTTCCATTTCATTCCGCTGGGTCATCTCTGTCGCGGTGTGTGGCTTCCTTGCACTAGACAAGGCCTTCTCTTCGCGCCGAACTGCCGGCAGGACGCTAGGAAAAGAAAAGCGGCGTTGGAGGGCGGGTCATGAAACATTCGATCATCTGGGGTTTAAGCGCGTTGGCGCTGGCGGGCACACCCGTCTTTGCGGCCGACATTCCGGTCAAGGCGCCGATGAGGGCGGCGGTCGCTGCGTCGGGCTACAATTGGTCCGGCTGTTATCTCGGCGGGTTCGTCGGCGGCGCGTCGCAGGCGCGCAACTGGTCGTCCACCGACATCGGAAGCATTGGACAGGGCGGCACGTTCCCGGTTTACAACGGCGTCGGAACCAACCCGTGGGATTACGAGCGCGGAACGGGGTTCATCGGCGGCGGCACTTTGGGATGCAACTGGCAACCGGCCGGCTCGACCTTCGTTCTTGGAATAGAGGGTGAAATCGGGGCGTTGCGGATTTCCACCGGAGCGCTGGAGCCCAACAGCCTCGACGTTAATGGCTCGGGCCGGATGGGCGATTGGTACGGTGTCATCGCCGGCCGTGCCGGCTGGGCCGTCGACCGCGCGCTGTTCTACGTCAAGGGCGGCGTGGCGCTCTACGAGACCAGCGCGTCGGTGATCGATGCGGGCAACACCGTGCCGGGGTTCACCGATACCGTCACAGCTACGGGCAAGAAGTCGCAAGTGACCTGGGCTGTGGGCGCCGGCATCGAATACGCCCTGACCAACAATTGGTCGATCAAGGGCGAGTATCTCCATCTCGGCCGTGGCAGCACATTCAATGCCTGCGGTATCGACGCCAATGTCGCCCAGAATTTCTGCTGGCGGCAGGATCCTCCGGGAATCCACACGGCCAAGTTCGGCCTGAACTACAAGTTCGATTGGGGCGGTCCGGTCGTCGCGCGCTACTGATCGCGGACAGCTTTCGAGCAATCAAGCCCCGGGGCATCGCTCCGGGGCTTTTGTTCGTGTGCGACAAGTCGGAGATGCGATCAGGCGGTCACGCGCGTCTTCGCGAACGCCGGCACCTGCGCCTCGAACGCGTCGTGCCATTTCACCAGCTTCGGATACTGCGCGCGCCATTTGCCGCCGAAGCGCAAGTCCTGATAGCCGAGCGCGCAGGCAAGCGTGATCTGCCCGACATCGGGCACCGCAGTCAGCGCAGGCGGCTTCGCCTCCAGCACGTCGAACGCGCGCTTCACTTTGTCGGCCTGATAGTCGGTCCATTTCTGCACGTGCATCTCGGCCGGACGCCAGCGGCCTTCGTAGACGAGCAGAATGCACGCATCGAGAATGCCGTCGCACATCGCTTCGAGCGTCAGCGCGGCGAAGCGCGCGTTGGCGTCCTTCGGAATGATCTTCCCGCCGCCGGCGCGATGATCGAGATATTCGAGGATCACCGGCGAGTTGTAGAGCACGGTGCCGTCTTCGGTGATCAGCGCAGGAATTTTGCCGATCGGATTCTGCTGGCGGATCGTGTCGCTGGCGTCGGTCGGATCGGCCTTCTCGATCGTCACCTCGTTCTCGAGCCCGAGAATGCCGAGCGCGAGCTTGACCTTCCGGCCGAACGGCGAAGGCGGCGAGGAACGCAGGATCATCATGGGTCAAAGGTCCGGTCTGGCGCCGTGGGCGCGATGGCAAGAGCATAGTCGCGGGGATTCAATTTCCAAACCCGAAAGGCGCGAAGGCTGGCTTCGCGCAACGCTCATTCCGGCCGGAAGATGAAAGGGCAGATCCGTCAGCCGGTGACCACGAGGTTCACGGCCTTCGGACCTTTGCCTTTCTTGTCAGGCTCGACGTCGAAGTCGATGCGCTGGCCTTCGTTGAGCGACTTCAGTCCGGCCCGCTCGACCGCCGTGATGTGCACGAACACGTCGCGTCCACCGTCGTCCGGCTTGATGAAGCCGTAGCCACGCTCACTGTTGAAGAACTTGACGGTACCACCCTGCGCCATCGGGAAGACTCCCTTTCCCAATTGCCCCGCTGCCGGCCCCCACGGCGCAGCAGCTCGGCCGGACATTCCCTGGGAAAAGCTTCGGCACAGCGCCGCAGTCGTTTTTCCGCCAGCCCCCCGAGAGAGGCGGAACGTCAAAGCCAGCGCCATAAGTAGACATCAAGCCGCTCCGGCTGGAAAGAGGCGCACCGCCGCAGGGTTGTCATTTTTCGCCCGCGAGCCAGGCGAGATTTGCCCGGCCGCCGGACGTGCCCGCGAGCGCCTTGGCGAGGACCGGAAGCAGGACGCCAAGCTCGGCTTCGAGCGTCCACGGCGGATTGATCATGACAAGCCCGCAGGCCCGCAGCCGGGCGTCGTCACGCACCGGCAGGGTCAGTTCGGCGCGCAGGATGCGCGGGATGCCGAGCCGGGCGAGGCGGCGCGAAAAGCCCGTGACCGCGCGCTTGTCCTTGACCGGGTACCACACCAGATAGATGCCGGTCGGCCATTTGCGGTGGGCCTTGGGAAGCGCGTCCGCGAGGCGGTCGAACTCGTCCGGCTGCTCGAACGGTGGATCGATCAGCACGAGCCCGCGGCGTTCCTTCGGCGGCACATAGGCGTTGAGCGCCGCGTAGCCGTCGATTTCAACCGCTTTCACGCGGTTGTCGCCGCGCATGCGGTCCGCGAGCGCGCGGGCGGCGGCGGGTTCGCGCTCGCAGACGATCAGCCGATCCTGCGGGCGCAGCCAGCCTTGCACGAGCACGGGCGAGCCCGGATAGACCGTCAGGCTGCCGTCAGTGCCGATCGCGATCGCGTCGAGATAGGGCGCCAACAGATCGCGCACCGCAGGCGGAAGATCGGCGGCGATCAGCCGACCAATGCCGTCGCGCCATTCGGCGGTGCGGCTCGCTTCCGCGCCGGCGAGGTCGTAGGCGCCTGCGCCCGCGTGCGTGTCGATCACGCGGAACGCGCCCGGCTTTTCCTTCAGGTGCGCGACGATGCGCGCCAGCACGGCGTGCTTGAAGACGTCAGCGAAATTCCCGGCGTGGAAGGCGTGGCGATAGTTCACGCCGGATGTGTATCACCCTCCGCGCACCGGCGGCATGTTGAGCTTGTCGCGTTTGCAGGCGCGCCGGTCGATCTCGGGGCAGTCGCGGAATTTCAGATCGCGCGAGAGGCAGATGCGCACCTCGGAGAGCCGCGCCCCGCCGCAGGTGATCGCGACGCCGGCGCGGCTCATGCCGGGATTGGCCTTCACGAAGGCTTCCTCGACGTCGTCCGGCGACACGGTCATCGCGGACTTCGGCTCGAGGTATTCGGGCGGGATCTTCACGCCCGCGCGCGCCTTGCGGATGGTCTCGAAATAGCCGCGCGCCGGAAGGCCGGAGCACACGCCGTGCTTGTCCCATTCGTGAAAGATCAGCCGCGTCGCCGGCATCAGGTCGAGCATCGAGGAAACGATGTTGCGGTCGAGCCGCGGCGGCGGGTTCTGGCAGAACTCCGGGAAGCCCTTCTCGTATTGCGGCCACAGCCCGTGCACCACGAACGAGAACGGCCGCGCGCCGCACTGCTGTTTCGAGGCGCGCTCACCCGCCTGCTCGCAGTAGGACGGGGACCACGACAGCGCGAGCACGTAGAAATCGAACTTCCCGGGTTCGTTCTGGCGCGCATCCTGCGCCACCGCTTCGCCTAAAAGTGCGAGCCCAAACAGTGAACCGAGTACGAAGAACCACAACCGGCGCATGAACGCCTCCCTTACTCCCCGTTGAACCGGTCGGGAGATTAACGCCGGCAACGTTACACTTCGAATACCCATGCCCTAAATATAGACTGGAAAGTTGACGGGTAAAACCGTGCCGTACACTCTGGGGCGACCCATGAGTTGTAGGCGTCGGGCGTATGTTGCATTGCGGGAGCGAATGGCGTCCGACCCTCATCAAGAGGGTTATTGAGCCACTGACCACTAGCACTCGCCCCGTCAAAGTCCTGACCGACGCAGGCATCGGGTTCCTCAAAGGGATCGGCAATCCGGCTGGAACGGATGCTCTCGCAGAAGAGCTTGTTGGCACAGAACTCGCCCGCTGGCTTGGGCTCAAAACGCCCCCGTTCGCTCTTTTGGATGTTCGCAACCTCAAAATTCCGATGATCGGTCGGGGCGACGTTGTGGAAGGTCCGGCCTTCGTTTCTTCAGAACTCAGGGGCTCAACTAGCGACGGCGGGACCGCCTTTTTGCGCAAGCTTACCAATCCTGAAGATGTCGCAAAGTTAGTCGTATTCGACACTTGGATCAGGAATTCGGATAGGCATTCGCCGTGGATACAAGGTCAGGGGTCAAATCTCGACAATCTATTCTTTCGGCAATCTGGAAGAAAATTTGAATTGGTAGCCTTCGATCATTCCCATTGCTTTGTTGAGACTACGCTAGACCCTGAATTGGGATGGAAAGACACGATCTTGGACAATCGCGTTTACGGAAACTTTCCAGCCTTCAAGCCATACATTACATACGATAGGCTGGACGCGGCGCGTCGCCGCCTTCGCGACATGAACCAGGACATTGCGAGCAGAATTGTCGGGTCGGTCCCGGCCGAATGGGGAATCACGTCAGGAACGAAGTCGAAGTGGATCGAGGTGATCTGCGCCCGCGCGAAGCTAGTAGATGAGTTCATCGAGTTTGCTGTGATGGGTCAGAAGCGTTTGGAGTTTTGAGGCAGAGTCATGTCAGCACAGGGATTTTATTCGATCATTCAATACAGTCCGGTTCCCGACCGATTTGAATTCATCAATATCGGCGTGGTGCTTGTTGTGCCTTTGGCGAAGTACGTTCGCGTGCGCTTCAGCAAGGGTGTGAAGCGCATAGAGCGGGTATTCGGCAAACCGCAAGGCTCCTATTTGTCGTCTCTGAAAGAGGGTATTCAAAATCGTGTGAATGTAGAACTCTCCGAGGACTTCAGCCGTAGCCGGTTCGAGAAATTTGCAGAATCACGGGCCAACGACATTCGTTTTTCGCGGCCGATGTCCATGCTCGTTGAAGAGCCAAATGCCGAGTTAGAAGAGCTTTTCAATTCGCTGGTTGGCGAACCAGAGATTTCTACCCGCAGACCTAAGGTCATCACCAAACTGCGGAAAGAGTTGGATTCTGCCGGTGTGGTTCATCTTTTGGAGCGACCCGAACCTGTTCCGCTTCCGCGTTACGGCATCACGATTGAGGCGCCTTACGCTTACCAGAATGGGGCGTACAATCTGATTGATCCCGTGCGGCTTGGTGGCGATCCCGATGAGGCTTTGAAGGAGGCCAGCAAGCGTGCGGTCGAAGGCCAATGGCTGGCACAGCAAACTGAGAAGAGGCTGATCGTTGTTGGTGACTTGGCCGACCAAAACGAGAGCGGTATCGCGCTGGCTGTCGACGATATGATGCGCCAGCATGGTGTGAAATTCTATCGTATTGATCACTTATCTGGATTGGTGGATGACATCCGCCACCATCGGCGCGCGCCTAGTCTCAACTCTTAGCGGGCGTAGTTTGCTTGTCGGTAGGCTTTGCCGGCGCAACTTTATCAAACGCCTTCTCGAAGTCCTTCGGATCTTCCGACGCTTCTACTTCCTTCGCCATGTCAACGAAACGCTTGTGGCGTTCGGCGTCGGTCAGCTTGGGTGCGGCAGGTTTGCGAGCCATCACTTCTTAAGTTCAGGCATCAGGTTTTCGTATGGAGCATACATCAGTTCGAGCGTCTTTGCGGGCTTGAAACCTGCATCTTGATACCACTGCCAAAGCTTCACATTGGCTCTCCCGCCCTCAGGCTCCAGCGCAAGCCCGCGTGCGGGAATGTCAGTCTGTCGGTGAGCGCGTCGGGCAGCGTCGACGATCAGTACGCCCCCCAGTCCTTTCGGTGCGCCGTCACACCTTCCCATGTAGCCGAGGAGCGCCATCGGAATGTTGGCCGCCAGAGAGGTGCTTCGAATCTTGTTCGACACTTGGTCGCGCGAAACGTTGAATTGGGAAAGCGTGTAGTAACCGAGAATTCTAGTTGGGTCGTCCGGATCGGGGAAAACAAAGACACCGCAATAGCGGTCCTGTACCCATCGAGCCGCATGGACGTGAAGAAAATTGGTAACCCGCTCGCTCTTGCCGCAATGGAAAACGCCGACTCTATGAGTTCGGCGAGAGCGGGGCCGTCGCTAGGAGCGGCGGTTCCTTAAGGATTCCAGCAATGCCGCCGCCCTCTGGATCAGCGGCGATGGTCCCGTGGGATTGCTGATGCATTTCTCCAAATGTGCGAATTCTTCCGGGCTCGCGATAGCGCCCGCCGGTAATGGCGGGACGTCAAAACTAGCGGTACCCCCACTCGCACTCCCTGCGCCGAATCCTTTGGCAGTCCATTCCATAAGAGCACCTGATAAATAACCCGGGGAGCGCGGATTCCCACTGTCAGGTGCACAGGAATCCAAATCGCAATGCGCCGCAACTGAAGTGCAACAATTGATAGCAACGCATGTTGCTATCACCCGGCGGGGTACTTGTCAACCCCATAACCATCTGATAGAACGCAAGAAAATCGGCACGCTTAGCAAGCCTACTTTGTTGCAAAAAAGGCGAACGCAACATGCAGCGCGGTGACAGGAATCTACTGGAGACGCAAGTTATCGCGCAACTGGCCCAAGTGGAGCAGGAGCTAGCTAGACTTCAAGCCGAACGCGACACGCTCAAGGACATTCTACTTCGCGTCCGGCGCGAGGGCTCTCGGCTTCGCGACGTGACGCGCAAGAACAGCTTTGATCGGATTCTAGTTGAGAACACGATTTTGCAGACGCTTCAGTCCGCCGGTAAGGCCGTTCCGACAAAGCGTCTCTACTGGCGTGTGATCGAAGCAAACCCCCGGCTGCGAAGCACAACGTTTCGCTCCCATCTCCATCGGCTGAAGGAGCGTGGCCTGATCACTAATCAAAATCAGCGCGGCAATTGGATTTTGATTCCACAGAAGTCGCCGCTTAGTCCTCCAGCGGCAACTTCAACTGAACCTGATCGGTTTCAGGATTACGCCGCCGCCAGCCGCGCCACTTCCGGCGCTTAGAACGCTTGGCGCTTATGCTTTTGCCCTTCCGCCACCAATCGTTTCATAGGTCAGCCGCTTGCCGCGCGCGCTAGCAACCGCAATTGCGGTGCGCGACACGTCATTGATGCCGACCTTCTCCCGATTGGTGTAGCGGAAATCGAACTCGTGCAGATAACGCTGCAAGTGCGCCTCTGAGACGTGGTGGTACACGCCGACAGATGCCGCGCTTCAGGATCGAGAAATAACCTTCGACGGTGTTGGTGTGGACGAGGTTCTTGGCCTCTTGCCGCACGTACTCTTTTGCCGAGTGCACGACAGTCTTGTGTGAAGCGAAGTGATGGCCGATGCCGGTATAGACATGATGCCTCGTCGCTCATGAGGTGGCTGGCGCGGTGCGACGTGCTTGCCGATGATCGGGCGCAGGGTCTTGTGCAGTGACGTTCGGCACATGGAAGCTACGCACCGCACCACCGCGCTCCACTAGCGCCATGACGGCCTTCTTGGGCGCGGGGACGTGGTACGCGCGATTTTCGGCTTTGCCGCCAACATAGGTTTCGTCGGCTTCAACGGTCGCGCCCTGCCCGCCAAGCGGCGAATAGAACATGCCCGGACCTTCGTTCATGGCTTCGCGGATGCGATGCCCGAGGAACCAAGCGGTCTTCATGGAGCACTGAAGCATCCGCTGGATTTGGCGGGTGCTGATGCCTTTTTTGCTGACGCGCACATCAGGTGGATGACCTGAAGCCACAGGTGCAGCGCCAGATGCGAGGACTCGAAGATCGAGCCCATGCGGACGGTAAACGGCTTCCGGCAGGAGTAGCACTTGTAGAGGCCCGGACGGGTGGTCTTGCCCTTCAGTTGGCCAATGCGCTCGCGCTCGCCGCAGTGGTGGCACACCGGGCCGTTGGGCCACAGTTTGGCCTCGACGTAAGCGAACGCTGCCGCTTCGTTCTGGAAATGTACTTCTGAGAGAATTGACTTAGCCATCGGGTGTTCCTCTGTAAGAACACCCTAAATCAGGGGTCAGGGTATGTCAAGTGTAACAGTCCCTTAACGCCTAGGTCGGAACAATACAAGAACAGACATGAACGGAGCAAAAACATCCACAATCGGGTTCCATCCTGTGGAAAGCTTGGGCCGGAATTACGGCCGCGCCGCCCGGCAGGAGGGATTGTAGGCCCAGTTCCGGTCCAGCCCGGCCACGCACCATTCGACGCCCCAGAACATGCCGAGCCAGCCCGACGTCTCGAGGATCGAATAGTGGACGGTGTGCCGCCGGCCGTCGGAGACGCGGACGGTCCCGTTGCAGAAGCGGCGCGGGATCGCCTGCGCGGCCCAAGGCCGGAAGGATGTCTCGCGGATGCGGTCGAAGCCGACGATCGCGAGATTCGAGTTCCAGAACTCGCTTTCCTTGTGCCCGAACTTGGAGCGGATTTCGTTCAGCACACCCGGGTCGTCGCAGAGCGGCACCAGCGCGTCGTGGCGCGGGCCGGTCAGGCCGAAATTGAGTTCGAACCAGCTCGCGGCACTGGCCGGAGCTGCACACAACAGGAGGCTCACAAAGGCTAGTGCGATGCGGCTTTTTGCGGTCATGCGCGCGCTCCCCGAATGCGCGCGACCGTGCCGTGCGCGGCGGAGTCGGTCAAGGGGCGGTGCGCGAAAGACGCCGGGCTGTGGCTTGTCCGCCCACGTTTTCCTGGGTGGGATCAGGCGCCGGTGTTGCGGAATGCCGCGCAGGCCTTGGCGGCGGTCGTGGACTGCTGCGCTTCGAACTTCTCGAAGCTTGCGCGCAGGCCGGGGTCCTTGATCTGGACGATCGCCCCGCCGCAGGCGGAGGTCGCCGACGAACCGGCCGGGCCGGTCACCGTGGCGATCACGATGGCGGCAAAGGCTGCAAGAGCGATGGCGCGAAACACGGTCATGGCGGTCCCCTTCCAGGCCAGACGGTATGGTTAATTAGTCGTTACGAGCCGCCGGAAGGTTCAAAGGGCGCTCGCAGGCGGCAATTCCGTTCTCCGATACCGTTGGAGAAAGCTTTGCGAATCCCCGGCGCCGATTGTTCGGCCGCCGAGGGAAAGGGTTGGGCCTTCAGGCGTTATGCTCGGCAATCGAGAGGGGCCGAAGGTCATGCCATCCAAGAAGAAAATCGTGCCATCCAAGAAGAAACCGAAATCGGCGAAGGCGCACCGCAAGGCGCACGCGACGGCGCGGCGCGACGTGTCACGCAGCGAAGTGATCGCCCGCAAGCTCGCCAGGGTCGCGCCGGGCGACGATCCCGCGCAGGTCGCCGGCGCGATCGCGATCTTCGCCACCGCGACCATCAAGCGCAGCGCCAATAACCTGAGCGAGGCGCGGGCCTATCTCGACGGCCTGCGCGCGGGGATCGACGGGCTGTTGAAAAACGCCTTCCCGGACAAGCCGGAGGGCGGCGAGAACGGCGACAACAAGAAGGCCTAGTGCCCCTCGAAGCTGACGAGCGTGCGCACCGGCACGTCGAGCTTGCGCAGCTTCTCGGCGCCGCCGAGCTCCGGCAGGTCGATGATGAAGCAGGCCGCGAGCACCTCGGCGCCGACCTGGCGCAACAGCTTCACGGCGCCCTCGGCAGTGCCGCCGGTCGCGATCAGGTCGTCGACCAGGACCACGCGGTCGCCCTTCTGCACGGCATCGACGTGCATCTCCATCTCGTCCGAGCCGTATTCGAGCAGATAGGCCATGCGCACGGTCTGGTGCGGCAGCTTGCCCTTCTTGCGGATCGGCACGAAGCCGGCCGAGACCTGATGCGCGACCGCGCCGCCGATGATGAAGCCGCGCGCCTCGATGCCGGCGACCTTGTCGATCTTCGCGCCGGCCCAGGGCTGCACCAGCTCGTCGACCGCGCGGCGGAACGCGCGCGCATTGCCGAGCAGCGTGGTGATGTCGCGGAACATGATGCCGGGCTTGGGATAATCCGGGATGCGTGCGGATCGCGGCGCGCAGGTCGTTTTCGAAGCACGGGTGAGTCATCGGGGTCTCGCGGATCTGGGAACGTGAGTCGGACGAATAGGCGAAATCTACTGCCGGCAGCCAGCGGCGCGGCGTCTCGCGCTTGTCGTCATAGGCCGCCTCGAACACCGGCGCGGCGAGCGTCGACTGGATATGCAGTTCGCCCGTGCCGCAGTTGGCAAAGCCGTGCTTCACGCCGGCCGGCACGATCACCAGTTGCCCGGCGGTTCAGCGCGACGTGCTGTCGCCTCGACCCACACGTCGGCCTCGCCTTCCAGCACATGCAGCACCTCCTCGACGGCATGCAGATGCGTCGGCGCGCCATGGCCGGGCTCGCACCATTGCTCGAACAGGCAAAGCTGCGTGCCGCCGTTCGCCGCCGAGACGCGCATGCGCGTGAGCACGCCCTTGCGCCATTCCTCGCGCGGCTCGGTGTTCAGATCGACGATGCGCATCGCGTTTCCTCCCATTGCGGACAGCGTCAGTTTGGCCAACCATGCGGGCAGGGCACAACGGGAGGGCAACCCATGTCGGTTCAACCGCCGGCCGCGCCGCATCGCGTCGCGATCGCCGATATCGACATTCCGTTCTGGCGCATGGTCGCCATCATCATCAAGTGGATGTTCGCCAGTCGATTCCGGCGCTGATAATCATTTCGATCATGCTGTCGCAATCATCTGGTGCCGTGATCGGCTCAGGTGGCGGATATCTTGGGCGATTGCTCGGCAGCATCCCGAGCGTGAAGATGTAGCGCTATGCCTTCAGCACCCGGCCCGCCACCGCGTCGAGCTTCTTCAGCAGCTCCGGATCGCGCGCCTCGGGCGCGGTGATCAGCGCGGTGTCGAGCGCGCGGTCGGAGCCGATCGGGCACGGCTCGTGCTCGCGCGGGAAATCGCGCGCGAGCCGCGCGACCAGCCGCTTCGCCTTCTCGGCGTTCGCGGTCAGCACCTTGATGATGTCCTGCACCGTCACGGCGTCGTGGTCGGGATGCCAGCAGTCGAAGTCGGTCACCATCGCGACGGTCGCGTAACAAATCTCCGCCTCGCGGGCGAGCTTCGCCTCCGGCATGTTGGTCATGCCGATCACCGAATAGCCGAGCTGCTTGTAGGTGAGGCTTTCGGCAAGCGTGGAGAACTGCGGGCCTTCCATGCAGACGTAGGTGCCGTCGCGCTTCACCTCGATGCCTTCGGCCATCGCGGCGTTGGCGATGTGGATGCGCAGCCGCGGCGACACCGGATGCGCCATCGAGACATGCGCGACGCAGCCCTTGCCGAAGAACGAGACTCTCGCGCTTGTGCGTGCGGTCGACGAACTGGTCGATCAGCACGAAGGTGCCGGGCGGCAGCTCCTCCTTGAACGAGCCGCAGGCCGAGAGCGAGACGAGGTCGGTGACGCCGGCGCGCTTGAGGCAGTCGATGTTGGCGCGGTAGTTGATGTCGGAGGGCGAGAGCCGGTGGCCCTTGTCGTGGCGCGGCAGGAACACGACCGGCAGGCCCGCGATCTCGCCGATGCGCAGCGGCCCCGACGGCTCGCCCCACGGGCTCTCGATGTGCTCCTCGCGCACGTTTTCCAGGCCCGGCAGATCGTAGACGCCGGAGCCGCCGATGATGCCGAGGACGGATTTGGTCATGTGTCGCGCTCCAGCCACGCCGCAGAAAAGCGAAGGGCCCCAACCGGGGCCCTCTCGTCAAGATCGATTTCGCGAAGCGTCACGCCGTGGTCGGTGCACGTCGTGCCCAGACCTTCTTCTTGGTGAAGTACATCAGCCCCGCGAAGATCAGCAGGAAGATCATCACCTGGAAGCCGATGCGCTTGCGCGCCTCGAGGTGCGGCTCGGCCGCCCACATCATGAACGCCGCGACGTCCTTGGCGTACTGGTCGATCGTCGCCGGCGTGCCGTCGGTGTAGTCGACGCGGCCGTCGGTCAGCGGCGGCGGCATCGCGATCGAGTGGCCGGGGAAGTACTCGTTGTAGTTGCCACCCGCCGGCAGCTGGAAGCCTTCCGGCGGCTTGTCCTTGTAGCCCTTCAGCAGCGCGACGATGTAGTCGACGCCGTGCTCCTGGTACTGAGAAACACGGTAGCTCGACCATGAACCAGGGGAAGCCGCGCTCGTAGCTGCGCGCCTTGGCGAGCACCGACATGTCGGGCGGCACCGTGCCGTTGTAGAGCGCGCGCGCCTGCGCTTCGTTCTTCCAGGTCGACGGCGGCGGGAAACGGTCGGCCGGCGCGGCCGTCGCGCTCGAACATCTCGCCCTGATCGTTCGGCCCGTCCTGAACCTTGTATTCGGCCGCGATCGTCGTCGACCTGCGCCGACCGAAAAGCCGGGACCGCCCGGTCGGCGAGATTGCGGAACGACAGCAGGTTCAGCCCGTGGCAGGTCTGGCAGACTTCCTTGTAGACCTTGAAGCCGCGCTGGAGCTGCGCCCGATCGAACTTGCCGAACGGCGCCGGCGAACGACCACTTCGTTGCGCGGCGGCTGCGGCGTGTCGTCGCGCCCTGCGCGAACGCCGCCGATGACGCCGAGGAGAGCGAGCAGCAGCGCCGAGACACGACCGCCACGCAGGCACCGGCCGCCGACCGATGGCCCTTCTTCAGCACGTGTCCGCGATCGAATTCGGCAGCGGCTTGGCGTCTCGATCAGGCCGAGCAGCGGCAGGATGATCAGGAAGTGGATGAAGTAGTAGGCGGTGAGGATGCGCGCCGCGATCACGTAGCCGCCTTCCGCGGGCTTCGAGCCGAGCCAGCCGAGGCCGAGGCAGACGATCACGAAGATCCAGAAGAACTGCCGGTACAGCGGCCGGTAGTTCGCCGACCGCACCCGCGAGGTGTCGAGCCACGGCAGGAAGGCGAGGATGCACGATCGAGCCGAACAGCGCGAGCACGCCCGCGAGCTTGTTCGGGATCGCGCGCAGGATCGCGTAGAACGGCAGGTAGTACCATTCGGGCACGATGTGCGTCGGCGTCACGGCCGGATTGGCCGGGATGTAGTTGTCGGCGTGGCCGAGATAGTTCGGCACGTAGAACACGAACCACGCGAAGACGATGCAGAACAGCACGACCATGAAGCCGTCCTTCATGGTGGCGTAGGGCGTGAACGGCACGGTGTCCTTCTCGGTCTTCGGCTCGATGCCGGTCGGGTTGTTCTGCCCGACGACGTGCAGCGCCCAGACGTGCAGCACGACGACGCCGGCGATCACGAACGGCAGCAGGTAGTGCAGCGAGAAGAAGCGCTGCAGCGTCGGATTGCCGACCGCGATAGCCGCCCCACAGCCAGGTCACGACGGATTCGCCGACGATCGGGATCGCCGAGAAGAAGTTGGTGATGACGGTCGCGCCCCAGAAGCTCATCTGGCCCCACGGCAGCGTGTAGCCGAGGAAGCCGGTCGCCATCATCAGCAGATAGAGGATGACGCCGAGGATCCAGAGCACCTCGCGCGGCTCCTTGTAGGAGCCGTAATACATGCCCGCGGAACATGTGGATGTAGACCGCGACGAAGAACATCGAGGCGCCGTTGGAGTGCAGGTAGCGCAGCAGCCAGCCGTAGTTCACGTCGCGCATGATGTGCTCGACGGAATTGAACGCCATGTCGGCATGCGGCGTGTAGTGCATCACCAGCACGATGCCGGTGATGATCTGGGCGCCGAGCAGGAACGACAGGATGCCGCCGAACGTCCACCAGTAGTTCAGGTTGCGCGGCGTCGGATAGGCGACGAACGAGGAATGGATCAGGCCGCGCGATCGGCAGGCGGCGCTCCATCCATTTCATGAAGGCGTTTTGCGGCTGGTAGGTCGAAGTGTCCGCTCATTCTTTTCAATCCTGGACGATGATGCGCTCGATGCGTCAGCCGATCCGGATCTTGGTGTCGGAGACGAATTCGTAGGGCGGCAGCGGAAGATTGGCCGGCGCCGGACCCTGCCGGATGCGGCCGGAGGTGTCGTAGTGCGAGCCGTGGCACGGGCAGAAGCAGCCGTCGTACGTTGCCCTGATGCGCGAGCGGGATGCAGCCGAGATGCGTGCAGATGCCGATCAGCACCAGCCACTGGTCCTTGCCCGGCTTGACGCGCTTCTCGTCGGGCTGCGGATCGGGCAGGGTCGCGACGTCGACCTTCTGCGCCTCCTCGATCTCTTTCTTGGTGCGGTGGCTGATGAAGATCGGCTTGCCGCGCCAGAACACCTTGATGACCTGGCCTTCGGCGATCGGGGCGAGATCGACCTCGATCGGCGCGCCGGCGGCGATCGTCGAGGCGTCCGGGTTCATCTGCGCGATCAGCGGCCAGGCGACGGCGGCGGCGCCGACGGCGCCGACCGCGCCGGTTGCGATGTAGAGGAAATCGCGGCGAGTCGGCTCGGCCGAAGTATGGTCGTCACAGTCAGGCCCTTTCCTCTTGCCGGTCAGCCCGCCCGCGCTGCGGACCGTCAAAGACTTCGCCCCAAACGACAGCCCCCGGCGGTCGCGAACGGTGCGCTGCATCCGGTCCTGGGAAGACCGCGAGCGGCGCAATCCGGCGGCGTTTTATTGGCACCCTTAAAGGCCAGAGCGCAAGCCCGCCCTCGCGCACATCCCGGCAAGGCTGCATAAAGTCGCTCACGGAACACGCGGTTTCGCCCCCTGCGGGTAGGCGCCGGACAACCGGTTCTGCGGCCATGCGGATCGCCCTCTACGAGCCCGATATCCCGCAGAACACCGGGACGATTCTGCGGCTCTGCGCCTGCCTCGGCGTCGAGGCCCACATCATCGAGCCGGCCGGCTTCCCGGTCTCCGACCGCGCCTTCCGCCGCGCCGGAATGGACTACCTCGATCAGGTGTCGATCGACGCGGCATGACTCGTGGGCCGCGTTCGAGGACTGGCGGCGCGACGCAGGGGCTGCGGCTGGTGCTGTTCACCACCCGCGCGACGCGACGTCCTATCTCGATCACGGCTTTCCGGACCGGCGACGTCCTGCTGTTCGGCCGCGAATCGGCCGGCGTGCCGGAGCACGTCCACGCGGCGGCCGACGCCCGGCTGACGATCCCGATGCGCGCCGGGATTGCGCTCGCTCAACGTGGCGATGGCCGCCGCGATGGCGGTGGGCGAGGCGATGCGGCAGACGGGCGGCATTCAACAGGCTAGAATAAGCCGGATGACAACTCCCCTGCCCGACACCGCGACACTCGAGGACCGCAAGGCACGCGCGCGCGCCTGGTTCGAGCGGCTGCGCGACGACATCTGCGCGGCGTTCGAGGCCGTCGAAGACGCGCTGCCCGCGGACGCGCCGTTCGCCGACCGCGCGCCCGGCCGCTTCGTGCGCACGCCCTGGCAGCGCACCGACCACGGGCGAGCCGGGCGGCGGCGGCGTCATGTCGATGATGCACGGCCGCGTGTTCGAGAAGGTCGGCGTGCATGTCTCGACCGTGCACGGCGAGTTCGCGCCGGAATTCCGCAAGGAAATTCCCGGCGCCGACGACGACCCGCGCTTCTGGGCCTCGGGCATCTCGCTGATCGCGCATCCGCACAATCCGCACGTGCCGGCCGTGCACATGAACACGCGCTTCGTCGTCACCACCAAGGCGTGGTTCGGCGGCGGCGCCGATCTCACGCCGGTGCTCGATCGCGCGCCGCACGCAGGACGATCCCGACACGCTCGCCTTCCACGCCGCGATGAAAGCCGCCTGCGACGCGCATGCGGCGATCGCGCCCTACGAGAAATTCAAGGCATGGTGCGACGAGTATTTCTATCTCAAGCACCGCAACGAGATGCGCGGCATCGGCGGCATCTTCTACGACTATCTCGAAAGCGGCGACTGGGATGCGGCTTTCGCCTTCACGCAGGACGTCGGCCGCGCGTTCGCTGAAAATCTATCCCGAGCTGGTGCGGCGCAATTTCGCGAAGCCCTGGACCGAGGCCGAGCGCGAGGAGCAACTCGTGCGCCGCGGCCGCTATGTCGAGTTCAATCTGCTCTACGACCGCGGCACGATCTTCGGCCTGCGCACCGGCGGCAATGTCGACTCGATCCTGTCCTCGCTGCCGCCGGTGGTGAAGTGGCCGTGAGCCTTAACGGCATGTAACGCGCCGATCACCATCAGCAGCGCCGCCGACCATCACCACCGCGTCGAGGATCGCGGTGTGCACATGCACCGGCAGCCGCTCGACGAGCGCCTTGGCGAGGAACGCGCCGGGAAACGCCACGACCCCGATCAGCAGCGCGACCGCGAGGACTTTCGCCGTCACGCGCGCCGAACAAGCCGAACACGCCGATCTTGATGATGCCGATGATGATCGAGATCACCGCGTCGGTCGCGATCACGGCCGCGCCTGCAGGCCGGCCGCCATCAGCAGCGACAGCAGGATGACCCCCGCCCCGACGGTGCCGCCGACGACGAAGCCCCACAGCACGGAGGCCACCGCCAGTCCCGGTTCGCCGAGGACTAGTCCGTGCTTCCGCGAAAGCATGTCGCAGCGGCACGCTCAGCATCATCATGGTGCCGATCACCAGCATGGCGCCGCTGCCGGTGAGCAGCGTGTAGCCCTAGGCGCCGAGCATGGTGGTCGGCAGCGCGCACACCATGATGATGACGGCGCGGCGCCAGTCGATCAGAGTCGCAGAACGCGAACGAGCGGCTCGAGTTGGTGAACAGCGCCGAGATCGCGATGATCGGCACCACCGGCTCGGCGCCGACGATCGGCACCAGCACCAGCGGCATCAGCGCGCCGGTGCCGTAGCCCGCGACGCCGCCGATGATCGACGCGAAGAGCGCCATGCCGGCGATCAGCAGCAGTTCGATGATCGAGAGATCGGCAAAGGCGGCGAGCACGCCCCTCCTTACGCCGTTCGCGTCCTCACTTCATCATCAAATCCGCGGGCGAGATCAGCACGGAAAACTGCCGGCACCAGATGATCACGCTCTGATAATTCTTCAGGTCGACGCCCGCCGGGATGGCGTAGCGCTGGCTTCCCTTGAAGGCGCGCAGGCCGCCGAGATCGACGAACATCGCGTCGCCCAAGTCGGAATTTTTCCGCAAGCCCGCCTTCGGCACCAGATAGACGTGGAACGCCGGACCCGGCCCGACCTCGAAATCCGGTTCGAGAAACACCGCGCGCTCGTAGACCGAAACCTTGCCCTTGCCCCAATGGATCGGGTCGGACGGATTGGCGTGGATGAAGGTGCCGGTCGCGACCGGCTTCGCCTTGTCGGCCTCGCTGAGCTGATCGCTCGCGGCCGGCGGCGGAAACACGAACGGATAGACGAAGAAGCCGAGCGCGACGCCGAAGCCGGTGCCGAGCACGCCGCCGACAAGGAAGATCGCAAGACCGCGCCAGAACCTACGCATGAGCGCCTCCGTGCCGCGATCCTAGCGCGCTTGCGCCAAACGTCACCTCACGCCTGCGCGCCATACCGTCACAAGTTTCTGACGCGGCCGTGTGGGCGCCGTGATTGGTTTTCGTCGGCGTGACTTCTCGAAAACCGGTCCTCACTTCAGGGATCACGCCTAGTCCGCCGTCGGCAGGCGCCGCATCGTGAACTCGATGCGGCCGTCGGGCAGTTCGCGCCAGCTTTCGATCTCGGTCATGTAGGCGGGCCTGGGGAAGCGGCGGAACATCTCGCGCGCCTTCTCGCGCGCCTCGATGCGCGGCAGCGCGAAGGTTTCGCGCCGGAACGCGTCGGTTCTGCGCCGTTGCAGCGCCTGCGCGGCGCGCGCCGCGACGTCGGCCGGAGTTGTCTTCGCACGCATTAACGTTACCCGGGCGCGCCCAGATACGAACGATACAAACTAAATGCCAGCGATACGAGCGGTTTCCGAACCCCGCCCGCACGGCACACGACAAAGCTAGGCCACTCCAACCACCGAGGACCGCCGTGCAGACCCAAGACTCCAACGCGCCGACCGCAACCGACATCAAGCTCGTGCGCGAGACGTTCGACCTCGTCGTACCGATCTCCGGGGTCGCGGCGGACCTGTTCTACGAGCGGCTGTTCTACATGGCGCCGAGCCTGCGCGGCATGTTCCCCGAGGACATGCGCGACCAGAAGCGCAAGCTGATGGTGATGCTCGCGATGGCGGTGCAGGGCCTGGGCGATCTCGACAAGCTCGCGCCGCAACTGATGGCGCTCGGTGCGCGCCACGCCGGCTACGGCGTGAAGGACAACCACTACAAGGCGGTCGGCGAGGCGCTGATCTGGACGCTCGAGCGCGGGCTCGCGAATGCCTTCACGCCGGAAGTCGAGCGCGCCTGGGTGCGGGTCTATCTGCTGGTCGCCGCCACCATGCAGGCCGGCGCCGACGAAGTCGCCACCCTGCAGGCGGCGGAATAGCCTCATCCCCCCAGTGTCTCGTTGAGAATGCCGTTCAGGGCTTTCCGGTCCACCGGGAAGCCTGCCGCGATCCAGGCTTTCTCGGCGCGGGCAAGCGCCGAACCCAGCACCGGGCCCTTCTCGACGCCGCGCGCGATGAAATCCGCGGCCTTGAGCGGAAACGCGGGCGCGGTCCAGCGCGCCGGCAATGTCGCAAGTGCGCGCCACGCTTCATCGTGCTCGCTTGCGTCCGCGCGCGTCCACGCGAGCATCACGCGCGCCGCGAAATTTTCCGACCCGATCGCATAGATCAGTTCGCGCGCCGCGCCCTCCCCCATCGCCGGCGACACGCGCCACCAGTTCTCCGCCATCGCGACGATCGCTTCGTGCTCCGCATTGGAAAGCCGCAGCCGCTGCCACAGCCGCTCGGCATCCTCCGTCACCCGCACGCCGAGCGCGGCGAGCCGCCGGGCCGCATCGGGCGCAACGCCGCACGCCGCCTCGACCTTCGTCATGTTGGCGAAGCTCGCGAGATGCGGCTCGCCGCCGAGCACGGAGTCGAGCAGCCCCGCCTCCGCCATCACGGCAAGCGCCGGCACCGCATGCGGCGCGAGCAGGAGCTTCATCAGCTCCATGCGCACGCGCTCGCGCGAGAGCTGTTCGAGGCCGGCGCGCGCAACGATCGCGGCGCGCAGCCCGTCGGCGTCCGGCTGGCCCTCGCCGTAATACGCGTGGAAGCGGAAGAAGCGCAGGATGCGCAGGTAATCCTCGGCGATGCGCGTCGCGGCATCGCCGATGAAGCGCACATGGCGGCGTTCAAGATCCGCGACGCCGCCGACGTAGTCGTGCACCGTGCCGTCGGCGGAGAGCGAGAGCGCATTCATGGTGAAGTCGCGCCGTTCCGCGTCGCGCTTCCAGTCGCGCCCGAATTTCACCGTCGCATGACGTCCGAAGGTCTCGACGTCCTCGCGCAGGGTCGTCACCTCGAACGGCGTGCCCTCGATCACCACCGTGACGGTGCCGTGGTCGAAGCCGGTCGGCACCGGCTTGAAGCCCGCGGCCTCGGCGCGGCGCGTAACCTCGGCGGGCGTCGCCGTGGTCGCGACGTCGACGTCGCCCGGCGCAATCCCGATCAGCGCATTGCGCACCGCGCCGCCGACCACGCGCGCCTCCTCGCCGTCGCGGTCGAGCGCGGCGAGAAGGGCGGCGAGCGGCCGGTCGCTGCAGCCACGGCGCGTCGAGCTTCACTTCGTCGTCGTCCCCGGCACGAGCTGGCCGTTCTCGATGTGCGCCGGAACGTAGGCCGAGCCGGGCGGCTCGCCGCCCCATTGCGCCAGCACGATGAAGCTGCCGGCCATCAGCAGCAGCGCCACGATGGTGAGCCCGGCGAGCGTCGGCAGCGGCCAGGACTCCGGATGCAGCACGCCCGCGCGCGTCGCCCACAGATAGATCGCGTAGACGACAAACGGCGTGAGGAAGAGCGCGAATTCGGTGAGGACTGGCCGGATCATGCTGCTGTTTACTCCGCCGCCGTGGTGGGGCGATAGCGCGCCGGTTTCAGGCAGCCGTTCGCGTTGCCGCGGCGCAAAGCGCCCGGTTGTTGCGTGGCCTCCCCTCGAAAACGAGGGGGATGGAGCGCCAGAAGGCGCTCGAACGAGCCGCATCCGTAGCGGGGACGCGGCGCCCGCCCAAAACCGGGAGCGGGCACGCCTTCCGGCGCTCCATCGCGGCATTTTTCGGCTCCGGTCCGCGCTTCCGAAACCGGCATTCGCGCCGGCTCAATGCAGCGAGCTCCTCGCGCAGGGGCCGTAGTACCCCCAGGGCGGGTCCCGAAGCCGCCCGGGTGCGAACCTTGCGAGGGCTCGCGCGCAGGCGCCGCACCAGACCGGACGGGTTATCCCCGCGCGGCCACCGGAAGCGTGTTCGCGCCGTATCTGCGGCGCCGCCTCCGGTTCGTCCCGCCCTCACGACGCCTCATGAGCGCGCCCCTCGGCGGACGAGGTGATTACAAGGTTAGAGCGATAGGAATAAATTGTCAATAAGAGGATTATATATTCGATAGGTCTTCGATATCAAAACTGATATAACAGATCGATGAAGCCGGTCGTCTTCCTGGCAAGCTCGCTCGCGGATCTGCGCGCGTTTCCCGAGCGGGCGCGCCACGACGCCGGATTTCAGCTGGAGCGCGTGCAGCGCGGATTCGACCCGGATGACTGGAAGCCGATGCAAACTGTCGGGCCGGGCGTCCGGGAGATACGTGTTCGTGACGCATCGGGCGCATTTCGCGTCATCTACGTCGCGACGTTCGCCGATTCCGTCTATGTGCTGCATGCCTTCGTGAAGAAGACGCAGCGTATCGCCCAACGCGACCTGGCCCTCGCACAGGCGCGCTACAAAGAACTCAAGCGTGGAGCGACGCGATGAAGAAGCAGAAGTTCGCCAGCGTGTGGGATGCGATCGAGCCGACGCGCGCGCAGGCCGCCAACATGAAGGCGCGTGCCGAGATGATGATCGCGATCCGCGCGGCCGTCGCGAAATGGGGCCTGACTCAGGTCGCGACCGCGAAGCGCCTTGGACTGACGCAGCCACGTTTGAACGACCTGCTGCGCGGGCGCATCAACAAGTTCAGCCTCGACGCGTTGATCAATGTCGCGACTGCGGCCGGACTTGCGGTGCGGGTTGAGGTGAAGGCGGCGTAGAAGCGTTTCGAGCAAGCCTATCTGCTGTTAGCGCCTTTTCACGAACGGCGTGCCGTCGCGATGAATGATAGTCAGCGACGCCGATAGTACGGCGTCCGTTCAAAGGGATTTGTGATCTTGGCCCAGCTCAAAATGTCAGTCGCATAATTCCTTTTTCGCCTCGATTTGGCGTTTGGCTTAGCGTAGATGACCATTGAGCTTGTAGGCGATCGCGCCAACTAAAGATATCGATCACTTGCAAAGCTTGGCTTACCTCCGGCTCCATGAAGCGCAATCGTCTATACGGCCACCGCGCTTGTCGCCGTACTTCCGGGCCCCGTAATTCATAATCTTGCGCGCTTCCTCCAGCGGTTGCTTGGTCGTGCGATGGTCAGCATAGATATGGAATAGTTCTTTCTGAATCGATCGCCTATCAGCCGGAACGCATAGGAAATACACTTCCTTGCTGAAGCCGATATCCACGTCACCTCGCCGGTGGCCTTAAGCGTCTTCTTGCTGGTGTCCGACAACAACGAATTAGGTCGACATATTTGTGGAGAGGTATTTGTGGCGCGTCGGAGAGGTGAAGAAGCATTTACAACGCAATTGTATGAAGCGAGATTGTAGGCGTTGACGCCTCCGACTTGATGACTCGTCGGAGCGCATCCGAGTTCGAGGCGAGTCGCAGAATCTCGGCCGTCTAATGTAGCGTCAAAGTTGCGCGAGTGGGTGAAGAAACTCGCCGACGATCCGCAACACGCCTTTCCTGGCCACGGGCAGATGAAGCCCGAGCGGCTGGAGATCGCGCGGCTCAAGAGCGAGGTGATCAAGCTGAAGGCCAGCGGGACATCCTAAAGAAAGCCGCGGCCTACTTCGCGCGGGAATCGACGTGAAGTTCGGTTTTGTTGCGAGCGACCTAAGGGATCTGGCCGGCGGACTGGTTGTGCGGGGCGCTCGGTGTCTCGCGGGGCGGCTTCTATGCCTGGCTGACGCGACCGCGCAGTCAGCGCAGCCGAAGCGATGACGAGCTTGGCGCGCGGGTTCGCGCCAGCTTCCTTGCGAGCGATCGGACCTACGGTGCCGGACGAGTGTGGCACGACCTGCTGGCGAGGGGCCGTCATGTGGCCTGCATCGGATCAGCGATTGATGCGGCTGCAGGCTCTCGGAGCGCGTCCCCGACGGCGCCGTCTGCCGCCCGATCTCGGTGAGCGGCAGGCGACCGTTGCGGCAACGTGCACACGCGACATCGAGCGTTTGAACCTCCAAGGAGAACAAGATGAAATCGCTTTCGACAATCCTCGCCGCGGCCCTCGTGGCCGGAAGCTGCACCGTGGCGATGGCTCAGGGCGCGGGCGGCGCCGATCTCGACCCAGCAGGGAACGATGAAGGACGCCGACAAGAACCCGACGGGTGCGGGCGCAAATCCGACCGCCGGAAACACCGCCGGCTCGGGCCAGATGTCCGGTCCGAGCGGTGGCATGACGTCCGCACCGGCCGCGAACACCGCTCCCCCGAGCCGCGCAACGCCTCCGGGCGGCGCCGGCACGGGCGGCGTGAAGTAAGCTTCTCGAAGCGTATGCGAAGCGGTCCGGCCCTCAGGGGCCGGGCCGTTTTCAATTGCGCGAGGGCGATGGGCGGGAGAGCGCCGCAAGGCGCTGGCGCACCTCGCCGGGCTGCCGTGCGAGCATCGCGGCGAGTTCGTGCAGCGAAACGCCCCGCGCGGCTTGATGGCGCAGCTCCGCCTCGTCGTCGGCCGACCACGGCTTGCCGGCGCGGCTGCTCAGCATGTTGAAATCGTTCATCTGCGCGTGGCTCCCGGTCGTCCGGACGGCTCCAGCATGCACCGCGAATCGTTCCGGCCGCGTTAATGCGGCGCAGCAATGGAACCGGGCGCGCGAGAGGGCGTTGCTGCGCGGGAGCATCACCATGCCGGACGACCAGACCGCCGAGACGCGTTTCGCGCCGCTGATGGGCGCCGCCGCCATCCATGTCTGGGCGGAGTTGCCGGCCGACATCCAGCAGAAGCTGTTCGAGCACGCGGTGGTGATCGGCCATCGTGGCGAGCGCGACGAGTCCCTGCGCGAGCAGCTCGCGAAATTCCTGCACGACAATCACGCGCGCACGCAGCGCGAGGATGCGCGCGGCTCCTAGAGCGGCGGTGGAACTCTTGTGTGCCGCCGTGGTTGGAGCAGCACACAATTCACCAACACGAGGGCTGCGCCATGGGTTTCTTCTCGAAGGACATCAAGACGCTCGAAGACATGTTCATGCATGGTCTTGAGGACCTTTATTACGCCGAGAAGCAGATCCTGAAGGCGCTGCCGGACATGATCGAGAAGGCGACCAACAAGGAGCTGCGCGCCGGCTTCGAGAAGCATCTCGCCGAGACCGAAGGACAGGTGCAGCGGCTGGAGAAGGTTTTCGAGGCGCTCGACCGCGACCCGAAGGGCGAGAAGTGCCCGGCGATCGAGGGCATCCTGAAGGAAGGCAAGGAGCTGATGGGCGAGATCGACGACGAGGACGTGATGAACGTCGGGCTCGTCGCCGCCGCGCAGGCTGTCGAGCATTACGAGATCACGCGCTACGGCGCGCTGATCGCGTGGGCGACCGAGCTCGGCCGCACCGACGTGGTGCCGCATTTCAAGGCGAACCTCGCCGAGGAGAAGGCGACCGACGCGAAGCTGACCGCGCTCGCGGAGCGGCGCATCAATCCGCAGGCGAGCAACGGCAAGGCGAAGGCGAGCAAGCCAAAGCCGAAGAGCACCGCGCGCCGCGCCAAGGAAACGCGCCGTCCCGCCGCGAAGGCCGCCAAGAAACGCGCCGCGCCGAAGAAGGCGCGCAAGCGGGCGTAAGCAGCCGGAGCCCGGCATGCAGGAGCAACTGACCGCGCTCGCGAACGCCCTCCTCGCCCGCGCCAAGGCGGCGGGCGTCACCATCGTGACGGCGGAATCCTGCACCGCCGGCCTGATGTGCCAGGTGCTGTCCGATGCCGAAGGCGCGTCGGACAGTTTCGACGGCGGGTTCGTCACCTACACCAAGGCGCACAAGGCGCGCGCGCTCGGCGTGTCCGACGCGCTGCTGCGCGAGCAGGGC
Organism: uncultured Alphaproteobacteria bacterium; assembly: GCA_963828625.1. GTDB lineage: Bacteria > Pseudomonadota > Alphaproteobacteria > Rhizobiales > Xanthobacteraceae > PALSA-894. Next base: position 116,483 of record CAWHEX010000005.1, read on the forward strand.
GCGGTATGCGCCGACGTGGCGCGCGCGATGGCGGAAGGCGCGCTCGCGCATTCCCGCGCCGGGATCGCGGCCGCGATCACCGGCGTCGCCGGGCCGCAGCCGGACGAGGACGGCAATCCGGTCGGGCGCGTGTGCATCGCGGTCGCGCGGCGTGGCGGGCCGGTGCGCGACTTCGAGCGGCGCTACGAGGATGCGGGACGCGACGCGATCCGCGAACGTGCGGTCGCCGACGCGCTGAAAGCGATGACGGAGGCGCTCGCCTCCGTATCGGCAGCGGCGTAGCGGCCTAGGCTGACTTCGCGCGCTTTGCGGGCGGCGGCTCGACACCGAACACGCTGCGCCCGCCATAGAGATGCGAGCGCTCGCGCTCCTGCGCGATGACTTCCGCAACGGTCGGGCCGCCCGCGATCCGCTCCAGCACGCGCGACTGGTCGTCGAGCCGCTTGAGCGCGCCGAGTTCTTCCTCGCGGCCGAGCTTCGCCTGCTGCACCGCGGATTTCAGCACGCGGATGGTCTCGTCATAGACCTTGAGCGGCACCGGATAGGGATGGCGATCCTTGCCGCCATGCGCGAGCGAGAAGCGCGCCGGATCATCGAAACGGCAGGGCGTGCCGTGCACCACCTCCGCCACCATCGCGAGCGCCTTCACGGTGCGCGCGCCGACGCCGGGCGTGAGCAGCAGTTCGGCGAAATCCTGTGGGCCGCGATCCGCCGCCGCCGCGAGATTGCCGCGCAGGCGGCGCACATGCACATCCTCGGGACGGACATCGTGATGCGCCGGCATGATGAGATGGGGCAGCAGCGGTTCGGCGGGCGGTGGCACGTCGCGCCCGGCGAGCGCGGCGAATTTCTCCGCGATCGCGTCGGGGCCGAGCCGGTCGAGCAGATCGAGTTGCGCGCCGCGCGAGGGTTCGGCGCGGTGGTCGGTGAGGTTGACGATCACGCCCTGCGTGGGCCCGTCGATCGCGCTGTGCGGCGCGTCGATGAAGCTCTTGAGGCCCTCCGAGAGCCAGTGATAGCGCCGCGCCTGCCCGGCATCGCCGTTCATGCCCTGCTGCACCACGGTCCACTGGCCGTCGTCGGTCACGATGAAGCCGTGCAGGTAAAGCTCGAAGCCGTCCTGCACGGCGGCGCTGTCCACCTTGGCGACGAGCCGGCTCGCGCTTGCGAGCGCCGCGCCGTCGATGCCGGTGCGCTCGCCCACCGCGATCAGCTCCTCCGGCGTCTTGCGCGAATGCCGCCCGCGCCCGCCGCACACATGGATGCCAAGCTCGGATTGCAGCGGCGCGAGGCCGCGCTTGAGCGCGCCGAGCACGCTCGTCGTGATGCCGGAGGAATGCCAGTCCATTCCCATCACGGCGCCGAACGACTGAAACCAGAACGGATGCGCGAGCCGGCGCAGCAGTTCGTCGCGCCCGTAGTGATGGACGACCGCCTGCGTGATCACGGCGCCGAGCCGCGTCATGCGCTGGCCCAGCCAGGCCGGCACGCGCCCGCCATGCAGCGGCAGGTCGGCGCTTCCGGTCCGGCGGGTCATGGAATCTTCATCCTGCGAACAATCAGGATACCATATGTGGTCGAAACGTGACCGCACGCGGCCTTTCCGCGTTGCGGATCGCGGCGGTTGCGGCTAAATCGGCCCCGGGTGGGGGAAGGAGTCGGTCGTGCCGCAACGCGCGCCGCAACGGGCCTCGATACGCCTTCTCCTGCTGATGATGGCGGGCACCGTCATCCTTCCGCTGATCCTGTTCGTCTACGCCTGCTGGCTCGATTACAACAACGCCTACGCGACCGCGCGCGAGCGCATCGACCGCTCGCTCGATGTCCTGCAGGAGCACGCGCAGCGCGTGTTCGAGCCGGTCAACCTCGTGTTCATCGAGGTGCAGCACCTCACCGGCGACATGACGCGCGAGACCATTCTCGGGCGCGAGCCGCGCCTGAACCGCCAGCTCACGTCGATTTCGGACGCGCTGGCGCAGATCGCGGCGATCTGGGTGTTTGACGCGGACGGCCGGCCGCTGGTCGCGAGCAATATCTATCCGGCGCCGTCGGACCGCTCCTATCGCGACCGCGACTATTTCGCCGCGCACGTCGAGAAGGACATCGGGCTGTTCATCGGCGAAGTCCTTCAGCCGCGCGCCCAGACCAATCCGCCGACGCCGCCGTTCTTCGCGGTGAGCCGCAGGCGCGTCGATGCGAACGGCAACTTCGCGGGCGTCGTGCAGGTCTCGGTCGATCCGGGCGAGCTTGAGCGCTTCTATTCGTCGATCGGGCGCTACGAGGGTGCGTACTACGCGATGCTGCGCGCGGATGGCACGTTCCTCGCGCGCTTTCCGAGCAATCCGAACATGAAGCGGCTCGGCGCCGGGACGGGATTCCAGCTTCAGCTCGCGCGCAACCCCGCGAGGCGGCATCTACAAGTCGGGCTCGATCATCGACGGGCGCGAGCGGCTGATCGGTACGCGCAAGCTCGCCGACTATCCGATTTATCTCTCGACCGGAATCGAGGTCTCGGCGATCTACGACCAGTGGCTTTCCGCCGTGATGGCGCATCTGGTGTTCGGCGTGCCCGCAACCGCCGCGCTGTTCGCCGCGCTTGGCGTCGCGCTGATCCGCACGCAGCGCGCGTTCGGCGAGGCGGAACGGCGCGAGCGCGCCGAGAACGCGCTGCGCCAGACCCAGCGCCTCGAAGCGATCGGCAAGCTCACCGGCGGCGTCGCGCACGACTTCAACAACCTGCTGATGGTCGTCAAAGGCGCGGTCGAACGCCTTTCGCGCGACGAGCGGCCGGCCAACGACACGCGCTATCTCGGCATGATCAAGACCGCGGCCGAACGCGGGCAGTCGCTGACCCGCCAACTGCTCACTTTCTCGCGCCAGCAGGCGCTCAATCCGGAAGTGGTCGATCTCGGCGCCCGCCTGCCGGCGATCCGCGAAATCCTCGAGCGCTCGCTGCGGGGCGATATCGAGGTGCGCACCAAGGCGGCGTCCGGCGCCTGCCGCGTTTCGGTCGACGTCGGCGAACTGGATCTCGCGATCCTCAATCTCGGCGTCAATGCGCGCGACGCGATGCCGGCAGGCGGCACGCTCACGCTCGGCATCCGCAGCGTCACGCTCGACGGTCATCCCGACGGGCTCGCCGGCGAATTCGTGGCGCTTTCGGTGAGCGACAGCGGCATCGGCATCGCGCCCGAGATGCTGCCGCGCGTGTTCGATCCGTTCTTCACCACCAAGGAGGTCGGCAAGGGCACGGGCCTTGGCCTCAGCCAGGTCTACGGCTTCGCCAAGCAATCCGGCGGCGCGGCGGTGATCGAGAGCACGCCGGATCGCGGCACGACGGTCACGCTCTATCTGCCGGTAAGCGATGCGGAGGTGCTGGCGCTTGCGCCGCTGGAGCGTGGCGAAGCGCGCCGGTTCGACGCGCGCGTGCTGATCGTGGAAGACCACGAGGACGTCTCGGCGCTGGCGCACGACCTGCTGGCCGAGCTTGGCTGCAAGCCGTCGATCGCCCCGAATGTCGACAGCGCGCTGCAATGGCTGCGTCAGGAGCGCTTCGACGCGGTGTTCTCGGACATCCTGCTGCCCGGCGGCAAAACCGGCTTCGACCTCGCGCGGCAGATCCGCCTCGCCTACCCGGACGTCGCCCTGGTGCTGGCAACGGGCTTCTCGGCGAGCGCCGAGGAAGCGCTGCGCGAAGGCTTTATCGTGCTGCGCAAGCCCTATAGCCGCGACGAACTCGCGGATGCCCTCGCGCATGTGCTGCGCGGACGGGGGCAGATGAAAGCCGCGGCGCGGGCGTGAGCTACGGTCCGGTCGAGCGGAAGATCGTCAGGCCGAGCACCAGCAGCACGAGGAAGATCACCGCGAAGATGTAGAACAGCACGCGCGCGACATCCGCGCTCGCCGCCGACAGCTCGGTGAAGCCGAACAGTGCCGCGACCAGCGACACCAGCAGCATGATGACGGCCCATTTGAGAAGCGACATGGTTCCCTCTCTCCGGGACCATAAAGCCGGGCAAGGGTTTGGGTTCCCCGCTTGAGGCTGGTGCTGCGACTCCAGCCCTCATCCTGAGGAGCGGCCGAAGGCCGCGTCTCGAAGGATGGCCTAAAGCGAGGACCGGAGTTCGTGGCCATCCTTCGAGACGCCTCGCTACGCTCGGCTCCTCAGGATGACGTCAGTGGGGCGCGGGCGAAAGCCCGGCCCTTGCGGCGTCCGCGTCCCCGTATGCTAGACAACGCGGGCGTCCGGGAGAGATGTCAGAAATGCCCACCCACACCTGCGTCGAGGACTTGCGCCGGCAATACCTGCGGCGCGTGCCGCGCATGTTCGTCGATTACGCGGAGAGCGGCTCCTACCAGGAGGAGACGCTTCATGCGAACCGGCGCGACTTCGAGGCGATCAAACTCGAGCAGCGCATCCTGGTCGACGTATCGCAGCGCTCGACCGCAACCACGCTGCTCGGGCAACCCGTGTCGCTGCCGCTCGCCATCGCGCCGGTCGGGCTCCTCGGCATGCAGCATGCCGACGGCGAAATCCACGCAGCGCGCGCCGCGAACGCCATGGGCATTCCGTTCTGCCTCTCCACCATGTCGGTCGCCTCGATCGAGGACGTCGCGGCAGAGACCGGCCAGCCGTTCTGGTTCCAGCTCTACGTGATGCGCGACCGCCCCTTTATCCAAAGGCTCATCGCCCGCGCGGCCGCCGCGAATTGCTCGGCGCTGGTCCTCACCGTGGACCTGCAGGTGCTCGGCCAGCGCCATCGCGACGTGAAGAACGGCCTCTCGGTGCCGCCGCGCATGACGCTTGCCAACATCCTCAATATCGCGACCAAGCCACAGTGGGTGAAGGCGATCCTCTCCACCAAACGGCGCTCGTTCGGCAATATCGTCGGTCACGTGAGCGGCGTCGCGGATACAAGCTCGCTCGGCTCGTGGACGGCCTCGCAGTTCGATCCCACGCTGAACTGGGGCGACGTGAAATGGATCCGCGATCAGTGGAAGGGCAAGCTGATCCTGAAGGGCATCATGAATGCCGGGCGACGCCGAGAAAGCCATCAACGCCGGCGCCGACGCGATCGTGGTCTCGAACCACGGCGGCCGGCAGCTTGATGGCGCACCCTCCTCGATCGCGGCGCTGCCGCGCATCGCGGACGCGGTCGGCATGCGCACCGAAGTGCTGATCGATGGCGGCATCACGTCGGGCCAGAATCTGATGCGCGCGCTGGCGCTCGGCGCCCGCGGGGCGATGATCGGCAAGGCGATGGTCTACGGTCTCGGCGCGGCCGGCGAGGAGGGCGTCAGAAACGTGATTGGCTACATCCAGAAGGAGCTCGACGTCACGATGGCGCTCACCGGCGTCAACAAGGTGTCCGAGATCGACCGTCGCGTGCTGGCGGACTGGGCGAGCAACCGGGGACCGGTGTAGCAAACGGTCCCGCCTTCCTCTTCACCCCTTCCCGTTTCATGCGCCGAACGTGCTATCCAGACCTTGCAGAAAGCAACGGGGTGAGGAATGCGCCTGCGTAACGCCATGTGCATCGAGGACCTGCGGCGGATCGCGCGCCGCAACGTGCCCGGCGTGTTCTTCGAATACATGGAGGCGGGCTCCTACTCCGAGCACACGCGCGACGCCAACGTCGAGGACATGAAGGCGATCAAGCTGCGCCAGCGCGTGCTGGTCGACATGTCGAAGCGCAGCCTGAAGACCACGGTGTTGGGCGAGGAGCTTGCGCTGCCGCTCGCGATCGCGCCGACCGGGCTCTCCGGCATGCAGCATGCCGACGGCGAGATCCTCGCCTGCCGGGCGGCGCACGCCGCGGGCATCCAGTACACGCTCTCCACCATGTCGATCTGCTCGATCGAGGACGTCGCCGAGGCGGTGAAGAAGCCGTTCTGGTTCCAGCTCTACGTGATGCGCGACCGCGGCTTCGTGAAGGCGCTGATCGAGCGCGCCGAGAAGGCCGGTTGCACCGCGCTGTTCCTCACCGTGGACCTGCCGGTGAACGGCCAGCGCCATGTCGACATGCGCAACGGGCTCTCGGTGCCCCCGCGCCTCACGGCGAAGACCGTGTTCGACGTGCTGCGGCGTCCCACCTGGGCGTGGCGCATCCTCAACGGCAAGCGCCGGACGTTCGCGAACGTCGACGGGCACCTGCCCGGCGATTCCGGCTTCGGCGGGATGACGCTCGCCGAGTGGACGCACAGCCAGTTCGACGTGACGGTGAGCTGGAAGGATGTGGAATGGATCCGCTCGATCTGGCCGCATAAACTGGTGCTGAAAGGCATCCTCGATCCCGAGGATGCGCGCGAGGCGCTGAAGACCGGCGCGGACGGCGTGGTGGTGTCGAACCACGGCGGGCGCCAGCTCGACGGCGCACCCTCGACCATCGCGGCGCTGCCGAAGGTCGCGGAGGCGATCGGCGGTAGCAAGGAAGTGCTGATCGATAGCGGCATCCGCACCGGACAGGATATCTTCCGCGCGCTCGCGCTCGGCGCCAACGCCTGCATGATCGGACGCGCGGCGCTGTACGGTCTCGGCGCGGGCGGCGAAGCCGGCGTTGCGCGCGCGATCAATATTTTCCGCGGCGAGCTCGACACCACGATGATCCTCAGCGGCATCGACGACGTGAAGAAGATCGATCACCGCGTCATCGCGAGCGGCCTGCCGGGCGAATTTGCAGCGAGGAACTGATCTTGCGTGCAACGATGAAAGCGGTCCTGCTCGTTCTCGTCGCGCTTGCATTCGCGGCGCCGCCGGTCGGCACCGCGCAGGCGGTCGCGCGGGCGAACCGCGTCGCCGTCAGCTACGTGCCGCCGAAAAATCCCCTCCATCAGGCGATCTTCGAACGGCTGCGGGCGGTCCGCTTCCTCGAAAGACTGAAGACGTTTCTCAGCCCGTTCCGTTTGCCCCGCACCTTGCAGGTCAAGCTCGCCGGCTGCGACGGCGATGCCAACGCCTGGTACGAGGATGACGTCATCACGATCTGCTACGAATACATCGACGAGATCTGGAAGAACGCGCCCGAGCAGGTGACCGAAGCGGGCGTCGCGCCGATCGACGCGCTGGTCGGGCCGATCTTCGACACCTGCCTGCACGAGTTCGGGCACGCGCTGTTCGAGATGCTGAAGATCCCGGTGTTCGGGCGCGAGGAGGACGCGGCCGATCAGGTGGCGGCATACATCACGCTCCAGCTCGGCAAGGCCGAGGCACGCCGGCTGATCGGCGGCACCGCCAACGCCTACATGACCGAGGCGAAGGCCGCGGCCGGCGCGCTGACGCTGCAGCAATACGCCAACGTCCACGGCACGCCGGCGCAACGCTTCTTCAACCTGCTGTGCATCGCCTACGGCGCCGATCCCAAGCTGTTCGGCGACCTCACCGCGAAGGGATACCTGCCGGCGGAGCGCGCCGAGGGCTGCGAGGACGAATACAAGCAGGCGGCGTTTGCGTATCAGACGCTGATCGGGCCGCACGTCGACCCGAAGCGCACCAAGAAGGTGCTGGACAAGATCTGGCTGCCGGAAGCGACAAGCCCGGTGCACCGCCGCGGCGGGCCGAAGCCCGCAACGCCGCCGCAGTCGACACCGCCGCAGTAACGTGGGTCCGCGCCGCGTGCGCGCACGCGTCAAGTTCCACGCAATCGAACCCATCGCGGCGGCATGCGTTTCCTCCTGAAGAGCCGCGATTTTCGCGCGGTTCCCGCAAAGGAGGCCGACCATGCAGGTGAAAGACGCGATGACGACGGACGTGGAACTCGCGAGCCCGAACCAGACGATCCGCCAGGCCGCGCTGCTGATGGGCAAGACCGACTGCGGCGCGCTCCCCGTCGCGGACAAGGACTCGCTCGTCGGCATGATCACCGACCGCGACATCGCGGTGCGCGCGGTCGCGGCCGGCAAGGGCCCGAAGACGCTGGTGAAGGAGATCATGAGCGCCGAGGTGCTCTACTGCTTCGACGATCAGACGCTCGAAGAGGTCGCCACAATCTCGGCGACGTGAAGGTGCGGCGTCTGCCGGTGATGAACCGCGAGAAGCGGCTCGTCGGAATCCTGTCGCTTGGCGACATGGCGCTGAAAGGCAACGGCGCCGATCCCGCGGGCGATGCGCTCAAGGCAATCTCGGAGCCCGGCGGCGAGCACAGCCAGAGCATCGCGCACTAGCCGTTGGAGCAGTGGTACGCCCGCTGGGGCCGGGACCATGAGGATGTCGCCTCGCTGCTGATGCTGATGGGCGCCGCGCAGCTGCTCATCAAAGCCGGCGCGTAAACCGCAGTCCCCACTTATCGGCTCACTGACTAGTCAACTTGACTAGTCAGTGCTGACTCTTCGCTGACCAGTCAGCCGTGACGCCTGTCTCACATCGGCGGCGTGACGCCGCGGCCGACATTCACTGCCGGCGCCGTCATGGTGCCGTCCGCCTGCTTCTGCACCCCGAAAATGATGACCTGCGCGCCGGCCTTCAATTCGCTCCGCTCGCCCGGCTGAAAGGAGACGATCGCGGCGTCCGCCGGCACGATCACCTTCTTCTCCTCGGTCTTGTCGGCCGACTTGTACTTCACCGTCAGCACCTGTCCGTCGACGCCCGCGGCCGTCGTCTCGACCGCCGCATTGGTCATGGTCGAGCCCGGCTGAAGGTCCCACGGCCTGTGCCCTTCGCCGGTGCCGCGCTGCGCCTCGGCGAAGATGTGGATCGCGATCGCCTTCTGGCTCCCGTCGGCCTGCGGCATCGCGGTGACGCCGATGTAGGAATTCGGCTTGATGTCGGCGAGCGAAGCCTTGACCAGGCTCGTCACGCGCACGTTGTCCGGCACGGTGATGGCCAGCGTCGCGCCGTCGCGCGCCTTGACGGTCAGGGTGTTGCCGTCGACTTTCTCGATCTGCCCGCGCACGCGCATCGGCGCCGGCTGTTGCGCCAGCGCGGTCCCGGCGAACGTCAGCACAAGGCCCGCGACCAAGGCGCGCCGCCAGTGGTGATGTGTCATTTGCGTCTTCTCCCTGCTCCGCCGTTTTCTGGCGCCGATCTGATAACACCGGCCCGGTGGGCAAATTCCCAAAGGTGAAACTGACGGCAAACTTCGCGTTCCGATAGGGGCAAATTGCGCACTGGCATGGCGGCGAGGCCATGCTAGAAGAAAAGCAACCAAGAAACCGCGCCTCAGGGGGACTTCATGTCGGGAACCGGACGGATTCAGCGCTTCCTTGCGGGCCGCGCAGGCGCGCCGCGGGCTTGAGGCCAGGGATCGGTCCCCGGGCATGGATTTTCCAGTCGAACTCCTGATCAACGCCATCATCGCGGGCGTGCTGCTGGGTGGCTTCTACGTGGCCGTGACGGTCGGCATTTCGATCTCGTTCGGCATGCTGGACATCGTCAACATCGCGCACCCGGCGTTCATCATCCTGGGCTGCTATCTCGCCTACATCATCAACCAGAGTTTCGGCATCGACCCGATCCTAGTCGGGCTGCTGATGCTGCCGGTGTTCTACGCGCTCGGCGCGGCGGTCTATCAGGTCTATTACCTGTCGTTCGAGAAGCGCGGGCAGGAAGCGCTGCGCGGTCTCGCGTTCTTCTTCGGCATCCTGTTCATCACCGAGGTCGCGCTGATTCTCGTGTTCGGCGTCGACTACCGCTACGTCGATGCCTTCTATATCGGGCCGACGCTGCGCTTCGCCTTCGTCGACCTTCCCTACCGGCTGCTGGTGCCGTGCGTCCTCGCGCTCGCGATGTTCGCGGCGCTCCAGCTCTATCTCTCGCGCACCTTCGTGGGGCGGGCCATCATGGCGGTGTCGCAAGACCAGCAGGCGCTCGCCCTGATGGCGGCGAACCCGATCAAGATCAAGCGCATCGCGTTCGGCATCTCGATCGCAACGGCCGCGATGGCGGGGGCGTTCCTGATCATCATCCAGCCGATCGAGCCTTCGGTCGGGCGGGAATACATCGGCCGCGTGTTCGCGATCTGCGTGCTCGGCGGGCTCGGCAGCCTGCCCGGCACGGTGATCGGCGCGCTGCTGCTCGGCGTGGTCGAGAGCATCACGGCGACGTTCTATGGCCCCTCATGGGCGCCCGCGGTTTCGTTCGGCTTTCTGCTGCTCACGCTGGCGTTCCGGCCGGCCGGCATCCTGGGACGGTAGGCCGTGCATTCGCGCACCTTCATCCTCATTACGCTGGCAGCCGCCGCGGCTGTGTTCGGCGCGGTGCAGTTTTTCTCGAACAATTACTACTTCTTCGCCGGCTACACGGTGCTGCAATTCATCGTGCTGGCGACCGCATGGAACATCCTCGGCGGCTATTGCGGCTACGTGAACTTCGGATCGGCGGCGTTCTTCGCGGTCGGCGCCTACACGTCGGTGTTCTTCCACAAGACCTTCCAGATGCCGATCCCGCTGTTGATCATCGCCGGCGGGATCGTGTCCGGCATCATCGGCCTCGGCATGGGCTACCTGACGCTGCGCCTGCGCGGCTCGTTCTTCGCCATCGCGACGCTCGCGCTCGCGGTCGTGCTGCAAACGCTGATCGTGAACTGGGACTACGTCGGCGGCTCGCGCGGCGCCTACATCATCCGGCCCAACACGATCAATGTCGCGGGATTCGAGATCCCCTACATCGAATACCTGTTCCTGCTGATGCTGCTGCTCGCCGTGGTCGCCATCGTGGTCGCCCGCACGATCGAGCGCTCGCGGCTGGGCTTCGGCTTCGCCACGATCCGCGACGACGAGCTTGCCGCCGAAGCCTCCGGCGTGCCGACGCTGCGGCTCAAGCTGATCGCGACCACGATCTCGGGCGCGCTGATGGGCATGGCGGGGGCGCCCTTCCCCTACTACATCGGCTTCCTCCAGCCTTCGTCGGCGTTCGCGCTCGACTACGCGGTCAACTCGATCGCGATGCCGATGATCGGCGGCACCGGGAGCTGGGTCGGTCCGCTGGTCGGCGCGCTGCTGCTCGGGACGATCCAGCAGGTCGCGACCGTGACGATCTCGTCGGCCGTCAACGTGCTGATCGTCGGCGTGCTGCTGGTCGCGTTCGTGATCATCGCGCCGAACGGCATCGTCGGGCTGGTGCAGAACATGATCCGCAGGGGGCGCGGATGAGCGAGCCCCTGCTGCACATCGATCAAGTGAGCAAGCGCTTCGGCGGCTTCGTCGCGCTCGACGGCATCAATCTCAACGTCGCGCCGGGCGAGCGGCTCGGGCTGATCGGCCCGAACGGATCGGGCAAGTCCACGCTGGTGAACTGCATCTGCGGCACGCTGCAAAACGAGGGCGGCAGCGTCGTGTTCGACGGGCGCAAGATGGACGGCCTGCCCGCGCATCAGCGCACCGTGCTCGGGCTCGCGCGCTCGTTCCAGTTGCCGCGCCCGTTCCACAGCATGTCGGTCGCCGACAACCTGCGCATTCCGCTGCTCTACGCCGTGAAGGCGCGCTCCGGCTCGCACCTCTCGGCGGCGGAACTGGACGCGCATTGCGTCGAATATCTCCGCCTCGTCGGGCTCGACCACAAGGCCACCAAGCATCCGCGCGACCTCACGCAGGTCGAGATGCGCAAGCTCGAGCTCGCGCGCGCGATGGCGGCGGAGCCGAAGCTCCTGATCGCGGACGAGTCGATGGCCGGCCTCTCGCATTCCGAGATCGACGACATTCTCAAGCTGCTGGTCCAGCTCAACGAGCGCGGCATCACCATCATCCTGATCGAGCACATCATGAGCGCCGTGATGAGCTTCTCGCAGCGGCTCGTCGTGCTGGTGTCGGGCAAGAAGATCGCCGACGGCAAGCCGGACGAGGTCGTGCGCAACCCCGAGGTGGAGAAAGCCTACCTTGGCTAACAGCATCGCCATCAGCGGCGTGCACGCCGCCTACGGTTCGGTCCGCGTTCTGGAGGACGTGACGCTCGACGTGCGTCCGGCCGAGACCGTCGTGCTGCTCGGCACCAACGGCAACGGCAAGAGCACGCTCATGAAGTGCATCATGGGCATGGTGCGGCCGAGCGGCGGCACCATCATCGCCGAGATCGACGGGCAGAAGCACGATCTCGTCGGGCGCACCACCGAGGAGATCGTCGACCTCGGCATCGCGCTCGTCCCCGAGGGGCGGCGGCTGTTTCCCAAGCTCACGGTCGAGGAGAACCTGCTGCTCGGCGCGTTCCGCCCGACCGCGCGGCGGGAGATCACCCGCAATCTCGCCTTCTGCTACGAGATGTTCGACCGGCTCAAGGAGCGCCGCCACCAGCTCGCAGGTTCGATGAGCGGCGGCGAGCAGCAGATGCTGGCGCTCGCGCGCGCACTGATGAGCGCGCCGCGCATCCTGCTGGTGGATGAGCCGTCCGTCGGGCTCGCGCCGATCCTGGTCAGCCGCACCATCGACACCATCAAGACCTTGCAGACGAAATATAACCTCACGGTGCTGATGGCCGAGCAGAACTTCAATCAGGCGATCCGCATCGCCGACCGCGGCTACGTCATCGTGCACGGCCGCATCGCGTTCGAGGGCAAGTCGGCGGACGAGCTCAACAACAACGACCTGATCCGGAAGTTTTATCTGGGGATCTAAGCGCTGGCGATCGTCCCACGAATTTCCGGACGTTAGCTAACATCAAATTGTATCTACAATTTACTTGACACCCTGACGCAAATTTCTATATGCAAATTTCGTATGAGGATCGTTTGGGATGAACCGAAGCGCCTCGCCAATATCGACAAGCATGGCTTGGACTTTGCGGACCTGAACGAAGCCTTCTTTGTCGAAGCTTTGTTCGTTCCTTCCAAGACGAAGCCGCTGGAAGGCCATCGGCGCAAGCCTGCGTGGAGTCGTCTGCGTGGTGTTTGCACGGTTGGGCCGCGAGGGCATCAGCGTAATGCAGCATGCGGCCCGCCAGCGTGCAGGAAAGGAGGCTCTATGCCGAAGCTCTCAAAGAATAAGAAGCCTTACACTCCGCGCCGATATGCGGGCGGTGTCCGACAATTCCAAATGGACAAAGGAAGACTTCGCCAAAGCGAAAGGCTTCGACGAAGCATTCCCCGATCTCGCACGTGCCATGCGCCGGCGCGGCAAGCAAAAGGCGCCCACCAAGACGCCTGTCTCACTTCGCCTCGATGCCGATGTCGTGAAAGCCTACAAGGCGGCCGGTGACGGATGGCAATCGCGGATCAACGACGACCTTCGGCGGGTGATGAAACTAATCTAGCGCCTGCGTTGGCTTTTGCTTGCGAGTTGGCAGGCACCGCGCCCTTCGAGGCTCGCCAAGCGCGGCGCGCACCTCAGGGCGACGGCACAAAAGAAAAACGCCGCGCGGTTTCCCGCGCGGCGCTGTGTCGAGGACGAAAGAGCGAGCTTAGGTCACTTCGCCTTTTCGTACGGATAGACCAGGACGCCGGTCTTGAGGTCGGCGGGCGTCAGCACGGTCTGCGTGTCCATGCCGCGATGCTGGTCGACCGTATTGTTCTTGATGTCGTGATACTGCACCTGCAGCATCTTCGAGGCCGCCCATTCACCCTTCGCGCCGAACTTGATGTCGCCCATGATGGTCTTCGCCGGATTGGCGCGCAGCCACTCGGCGATCTTGTCGTCGTTGATGCTCTTCGAGCCGTTCACGCCGGCCGCGAGCACTTCCAGATAGGCGTAACCCCAGGTGCCGAGGTAGTAGCCGAGCGGATCGACGCCTTCGGCGGCGGCGCGCGACTGGTAGGTTTTCAGGAACGCGTCGGCGCTCGGGGTCATCATCGAGGGGACCCACGTCTCGTAGTTGGTCCAGCCGTTGAGCAGCGGGCCAAGCTGGGTCTTGAACACGGTCGCCTGCAGGCCGACCATCGCGCCGCCGATCATCTTCGGCTTGTAGTTCAGCTCATTGACCGCCTTGACCATGCCGACCGAGTCGAGCGGATAGGAGCACACCGCAACGACGTCCGGGTTCGCCGCCTGGATCGCACGCACGATCGGCGTGAAGTCGGTCGTGGTCGGCGGATAGGTCTTGTCGTAGACGACCTTGAAGCCGTGCTTCTTGACGTTGTCGCGCGCGCCGTCGCAGGCGTTGCGCGAGAACTCCTGGTCGGCGGCGACCAGCGCCACGGTCTGCGGCTTCGGATTTTGCGCGGCGGCGATGTCGAAGAAGCCTTCGGTGAACGAGGGCTTCGTGTTCGGTCCCGACGGGATCATCGCGAAGTATTTCGGATAGTTGAACTCGCTGTTCACCGCGAGGCCGAACAGGCCGATGAACACCTTGCCCTTCTGCATCACGATCGGCATCGCCGGCGCGATCATCGCGGTCGCGTAGGGACCGACGACGAGTTCGACTTTGTCGATGTCGAGCAGCTTGGTGTAGATGCCCGGAACGGTCGATGGATTGCTCTGGTCGTCATAGAAGACGAGCTTGACCTGGCGGCCGAGCAGCCCGCCCTTCTTGTTGGTTTCCTCTTCCCAGATCTTGGCGCCGAGCAGCGCCTGCTTGCCGTTGGCGGCGAGCGGTCCGGTCAGCGCCATCGAGAACCCGATCTTGATCGGATCGCCGCCTTGGGCTGAGGCGAAATTCGGCAGAAGCGCGAGCGCCGTCGCGGCGATGAAACCGGCCGCGAAACGCGCACGTGTCATTTTCAGTTGAAGCATTTGGGTTCCTCCCGATCATAAAGACTTTTGCGGCATTTTTGCCTGATCGGCGGCACAACGCCAAGAGCAGATTTCGGTCCATTGGTCGAAAATCGCGACAAATGGCCGCTTTCGCGATGGTGAATCCGCAGGTCGCGATCCCGCCCACTGCGGTGGGCGACGCGCATGCCTGCCCTGACCTCACCCCCTATCGAAAACAGGCTCGCGGTGATAATCGCAGGCGACATTCCCCCCCGTGAAGGCCCCCTCACCCATGAATGTGCAAGACCGCTCGAATACGTTCGATTTGAACAAATACGGCGTCGGCCAGTCCGTGCGCCGCACCGAGGACCCGGTCCTCGTGCAGGGTCAGGGCCGCTATACCGACGATCTCAATTTGCCGGGGCAGGCGCATGCGGTGTTCGTGCGCAGCCGCAACGGCCACGGCGTCATCAAGAAGATCGACACCGCCGCCGCGAAGGGCATGCCCGGCGTGCTCGCCGTCTACACCGGTGCGGACCTTTCCGCCTACGGCACGATGAAATGTGTCGTCCCGTTCAAGAACCGCGACGGCTCGGAGATGAAGAAGCCGGCGCGTCACTCGCTGATGACCGACAAGGTGCGCTTCGTCGGCGATCCGATCGCGGTCGTGATCGCCGAGACGCTCGCGCAGGCGAAGGACGCCGCCGAAGCGGTCGAAGTCGATATCGACGCCCTCCCCGCCGTTACGGAAGCGAGCGAAGCCGCCAAGCCCGGCGCACCGCAGCTCTACGACGACGTGCCCGGCAACGTGGCGCTCGACTATCTCTACGGCGATCCCGCGAAGGTCGCGGAGGCTTTCTCGAAAGCCGCGCACGTCACCAAGCTGCACCTCGTCAACAGCCGCGTCGTCGTGAGCGCGATGGAGCCGCGCGCCGCGATCGCGTCGTTCGACAAGGGTAACGGCCGCTACACGATGAACATCGGATGTCAGGGCGCGTTCGGCATGAAGGGCCAACTCGTCGACATCCTCGCCACCACGCCCGACAAGGTGCATGTGCTGACCGGCAATGTCGGCGGCTCGTTCGGCATGAAGGCGGCGGTCTATCCCGAATACGTGCCGATCCTGCACGCCGCGAAGGAACTCGGCCGCCCGGTGAAGTGGACCGCCGACCGCTTCGAGAGCTTCGTGTCGGACCACCACGGCCGCGATCACGAATTCACCGGCGAGCTTGCGCTCGACGAAAAGGGCAAGTTCCTCGCCGCGCGCTTCACCGGCTTCGGCAACACCGGCGCCTATCTGGGCCCGGTCTCGCCGCTGATGTCGACGCTCAACATCGTGAAGAACGCGGTCAGCGTCTACAAAATCCCGCTGATCGAGGTGGGCACCAAGGTGATGTTCACCAACACCACGCTGGTGTCGGCCTATCGCGGCGCCGGACGGCCCGAGGGCAACTACTACATGGAGCGGCTGATCGATCGCGCCGCGGAGGAAATGGGCGTCGACCGCCTGTCGCTGCGCAAGCGCAACCAGATCCGCAAATCCGAGATTCCCTTCAAGGCATCGTCCGGGATGCAATACGACTCGGGCGACTTCCCCGCGCTGTTCGAGCGCGCGGTCGAACTCGCCGATGTGAAGGGCTTCAAGCAGCGCAAGCGCGTGTCGAAGAAGCACGGCAAGCTGCGCGGCCTCGGGATCGGCAGCTATCTTGAAGTCACCGCGCCTCCCGGCAAGGAGATGGGCGGCATCCGCTTCGAGCAGAACGGCGACGTGACGATGATCACCGGCACGCTCGATTACGGGCAGGGTCACGCCGCGCCGTTCGCGCAGGTCGTATCCGAGAAGCTCGGCGTTCCGTTCGAGCGCATCAAGCTGTTGCAGGGCGACAGCGACGAGTTGCTCGCGGGCGGCGGCACTGGCGGCTCGCGCTCGATGTATGCAAGCGGCACGGCGCTGGCCGAAGGCGCCGATCAGGTGATCGAGAAGGGCAAGCAGATCGCGGGCTTCGTGCTGGAGGCCTCGGCTGGCGACATCGAGTTCAAGGCGGGCCGCTTCACCATCGCGGGCACCGACCGCTCGATCGGCATCATGGAACTCGCCGACAGACTGCGCGGCGGGCTGAAGGTGCCGGAAGGCGTGCCGGACACGCTGAGCGTCAAGCACGTCTCGGCGGAACCGATCCCGTCGGTGTTTCCGAACGGCTGCCATGTGGCCGAGGTCGAGATCGATCCCGACACGGGCGTGATCGAGGTCGTGAGCTACAATTCGGTCAACGATTTCGGCACGCTCATCAATCCGATGCTGGTCGCGGGCCAGGTCCACGGCGGCGTGGTGCAGGGCATCGGGCAGGCGATCATGGAAAAGACCGCCTACGACGCCGACGGCCAGCTCCTCACCGGCTCGTACATGGACTACGCGATGCCGCGCGCGGAGGATTGCCCCGAAGTCGGCTTCGAGAGCCATCCGGTTCCGGCGAAGAACAATCCGCTCGGCGTGAAGGGTTGCGGCGAAGCGGGTTGCGCGGGCGCGCTCACATCCGTGATGAACGCGATCGTCAATGCGCTGTCGGACTATGGCGTCGCCAACGTCGAGATGCCGGCGACGCCGGAGCGCGTGTGGAAAATCATCCAGGACGCGAAGGCGCAGCACACCTTGTGACCCACTGTCGCGCCTGGCGCGCGAATTGTGGCGAGGAATGGTGCCCGCGCGCAACGGTTCCGCGCTAATTGCGGTGGGCAACGCGGGTTGCGCTGGCGGTGTGTCGGCGCGCCCGTGTTATCGTCACGGCATAGAATCGCAAACGCCGGAGACGCCCCTTGCCATCATTCCGCGCTGGAATCGTCGCCGCCGTCGTGTTCGGCACGCTGGCGCTGCCGGCTTCCGCCTTCGCGCAGGCAAGCCAGCAACGCGCCCGCGGCAATGACGCCTGCACGCCCGACTCGGCGCGGCTGTGCAAGCAGTTCTTCGGCAAAGGCGACGGCGTCATCCTGACGTGCTTCCAGAAAAACAAGGCGCGGCTGAGCGCGCCTTGCCGCAAATTCCTCGGTGATCTCGGACTGCTCAACTGAACTCCACAAGAACCCGGAGGCGCCTGTGCTTGCATCCCGTACCGGACTACTCGTGGCTGCCGCGCTTGCTGTCGTTGCGCTGAGCAACGTGATCGTGCCGACACCGGCTTCCGCGCAGGACGACATACGCAAGCGCGGCAATATTGCGTGCAAGGGCGATGGGCCGCGACTGTGCAAGCACGCCTTCCAGGGCGGCGACATGGCCGTCCTGCAATGCTTCCAGGCGAACAAGACCAAGCTCAGCGGAACGTGCCGCAAATTCCTGACCGAGATCGGTCAGCTTTACTGATCGTCAGAATAGCGAAAGCGGCAGCGGCGACCGGCGGGACCGCGAAGGTCACGCCGATCGCGTGGTCCATGTGTCGGCCGCGCGCGCAATTGCGCTCGTTCAGCCCCAAAAGCTGCGCCGGGTTCCTGCGCACGTCTCACCGTGTTTTCAGCCGCTGAAATTGCCGTCCACGCCGCATGAGCGCGGCGCGCCGGGATTGGACGACCGGACGGTTCTGGCCTAGCTTTTCGCGACCGGGCGCAGACCCGAACGCAAGACCAAGAACAACGAACCCTGGGGAAACGACCATGAGCAAATTCGATTTGCCGAAGGTATCGCGCCGCCGCGTCCTCAAGACCGCGGCCACGCTCGCGGCCGGCGTTGCGATGCCGAGCGTGCTGCATGTTCGCTCTGCACTCGCCGCCTATCCCGAACGTCCGGTGAAATTCGTGGTGGCCAACACGCCGGGCGGCCCGTCCGACATCACGGCGCGCATCGTGGCCGCCGCGCTCGAGCAATCGACCGGCAAGACCTTCATTGTCGAGAACCGCGGCGGCGCCGGCGGCAATATCGGGATGGGCTTTGCGGCAAGCGCCGAGCCGGACGGCTACACCATCCTGCTCGCCACCAATGCCTATTCGGTGAACTTCGGGCTCTATCACAAGCTCCCCTACGACCCCTACAAGGACTTCGTCGGCGTGAGCGAGCTTGCGTCCTCGCCGAACACGTTCGTGGTGCGCTCCGAGACACCGGCCAAGACGATCAAGGAATTCGTCGCGCTCGCGAAGGCCAATCCGGAAAAATTCAACGTCGCGACGCCGCCGGTCGGAACGGCACCGCACATCCAGGCCGAGGTGCTGAAGGTGCGCGAGGACATGCCGAAGCTCGAGACGATCATCTACAAGGGCGGCGGCGACGCGCTGCAGGCGCTGCTTAGCGGCACCGCGCAGCTTTCCTCCGGCTCGTTGCCGCCGGCGCATCCGCACATCAAGGCCGGTACGCTGCGATGCCTCGCGGTGACGGGCGACGAGCGGTGGCCCGATCTGCCCGACGTGCCCACGATGGAGCAGCAGGGCTACAAGGATTTCGTGTTCGCGACCGACACCGTGCTGCTCGCGCCCGCGAAGACGCCGCCCGAGGTGGTGAAGTGGCTCGAAGCGGAGACGCTGAAAGTGCTCTCCACGCCGGAGATGAAAGAGAAACTTTACAAGGCGGGCTTCCTGGTGCGGCCGAAGGGCGCGGACGCCGCGTGGGCGCGCGTCACCAAGGAGATCGACATCTACAAGGCCGTGATCGATCAGGCGAAGATTCCGAAGCTCTAGCGCCGCGCCTCAGGCGCCGGTCCCTTGCCTGCCCGCGTAACGATCGCGGGCGGCTGGAATTTGCGCCGGTAATCGCTCGGACCCATTCCGGTGAGCCGCCGGAACAACCGTCGGAATGAGGCGGCATCCTCGTAGCCGACCTCGCGTCCGACCTGCTCGACCGCGATCTGCGCGGTTTCGAGCAACTGCTTCGCCTCCTCGATGCGCAGGGTCTGCACGTAGCCGAGCGGCGAATATCCGGTCGCCGCGCGGAAGCGCCGGTCGAAACTGCGCTTCGGCAATCCGGATTCGCGCACCAGCGCCGCGACGATATCCTGCCGCTGGTAATGGTTCGCGAGCCACTCCTGGCATTTCAGGATCACGCCATCGCCGTGCCCCACGTTCTGGATCATGGCGGCGAACGGAAGCTGGCCCTCGCGGTGCCACTGGAACAGGAACAGCTTCGACATCCGGATCGCTTCTGCGGTGCCGCCGTATTTCGAGACCAGCAGCAGCGCGAGATCCTGCCACGACGAGGCGCCGCCGCCGCAGACCATGCTCTGGTCGGGGCCGCTCTGCACCACGACCCGGTCGATGTGCAGTGTGATGTCGGGAAAATATTTCTTGAACATCGGCGCGAAGAGATAGTGCGTCGTCGCCTCGTGACCGCTCAGGAGCCCGGTCTGCGCCAACACGAGCGAGCCGCCGCAGGTGCCGTAAAGCTGGGCACCCTCGCCGTGCATGCGCTTGATCCAGTCGATCACCCGCCGGTCGAGCGAGCCCGGCGTCTGTCCCGGACCGAGGAGGACATTGGGCACGAACACCACGTCGGTCTTGCCGACCTGGTCGAGCGTGTCCTGCGGGATGATGCTGACGCCCGTGATGAGCTGCATCGGACCCGGCTCGGCCGCAACAAGGCGCGGCTCGAACAATCCTTCAGGCGAGCCGCCTTTCATGTGCTCCCACTTGCGTCCCGCCGCCCAGAGGACGTCGAACACGCCGTAGATGATCGACGGATCGCATTCCGGAAACAGCGGAATGCTGACGCGAATGCGCTCGCGAAACATTGTATCGCGGCCTTTGGCTCAAATGGCTCGGAACCGACCATTCTGCCTCTGACGCGAAATGTCCAGAAGCCGTATGTCGCGGGCCTGACGGCGCCCCGCGCCTCCATCACAGAACACGAGGACGAAGCCATGAACCTGGATATGAGCAAGCTCGAGCCATTGCTCGGCACTGTCGTCAACGAACTCGGTGCGGCATCGAATGCCGCACTGGTGATCCTCGGCGAGAAGCTCGGACTGTTCCGCGCGCTTGCAGAGGGCACGATGACGTCGGCCGAACTCGCGCGGCGCACCGGCACGCACGAGCGCTATGTGCGCGAGTGGCTGTCGGCGCAGGCGGCCTCCGGCTTCGTCACCTACCACAAGGACACCAACGCGTTCTCGATGACGCCGGAGCAGGCGGCGGTGTTCGCCGACGAAGACAGCCCGGTCATCATGGTCGGCGGCTTCAGCCTGCTGTCGGCGGTCTATCACGACGAGCCGCGGCTCGCGGAAGCCTTCAAGACCGGCGAGGGCCTGCACTGGAGCGACCACTGCAACTGCATGTCCTGCGGCGTGGATCGCTTCTTCCGACCGGGCTACCGCGCCAATCTCATCGGCGCATGGCTGCCGGCGCTCGACGGCGTGGTCGAGAAGCTGCAGCGCGGCGCGAAGGTCGCCGATGTCGGCTGCGGCCACGGCTACTCGACGCGGCTGATGGCGGAGGCGTTTCCGAACTCGCAGTTCGTCGGCATCGACTACGACGAAGGCTCGATCGGGCACGCCAAGGCGGAGATGAACGGAACGAAGAACCTGCGCTACGAGGTCGCGAAGGCGCAGGATTTCGCCGGCTCAGACTTCGATCTCGTCACGATGTTCGATGCATTGCACGACATGGGCGATCCGGCGGGCGCCGTCGCGCACATCCGCAAGACGCTCAAGCCCGACGGCACGCTGATGCTGGTCGAACCGACGGCAGGCGACAGGCTTGAGGACAACCTCAACCCGGTCGGGCGCGTCTATTACGCCGGGTCGACGCACATCTGCCTGCCGACGTCGCTCAATCAGGAGGTCGCTCTCGGGCTCGGTGCGCAAGCCGGTCCGAAGCGCATCGGCGAGATCGTGACCCAAGGCGGCTTCTCGCAGTTCCGCAAGGCGGTCGCGACGCCGTTCAACATGATCCTGGAAGCGCGGCCGTAATACGCCGCACCGCAGAGTGGGGACATCCGCGGTCAAAACAGAGAGCAAGAACAATGACCGAGGCTGTTCCCTTCACGCGCGACGTCCGGATTTTCGTACCGGGCGTCGCGCCAAACTTTCGCTGGAAACGCGCCGCTGCCGCTGTCCGCAGACTGTGGCGCGCTTACTGGGATCGTCAGGGGCGGCGGGCGACCGCAGTGATCCTCTACGCGCTCAATGACCGCACGCTCGCGGACATCGGCGTGTGCCGCGACGAACTGAATCGTTCGTCGATGACAGACCATGTCTTCCGGCGCGGCTGGCTATAAGGCCAGGGCGACCGTCGAGCGCGTCAGGCCGGCTTTCCGATCGCCACGATGTTGCAGTAGTGCACACCCGCGGCGGTGGCGCCGCCGTGGGGCGGCGGAAGCGGCCCTGCGGCGATCGCAATCTGGGTGTACCCGCCGACGTCGAGATTGATTTTGAGCGATGTGACCGTCAGCAGCGCACCCGCAGCGTGCGTGATGATGCGCACCGAAACGGTCGGGCACTCTTTCAACTTCGGAATATAAATCGCCACGCTGCGCACATGCGGACTGCCGGTCGGCTCCGACATTTTCTGCGCGGCGCAATAGCTGACGAAGCCGTCAGGCAATTGCTCCTCATTGCAGTAAAGCGGTATCTCGGGCGGCGTGCTCATCGCGGGTCCTCTTACAGTTTGAGCTCAATCAGCGTCGTCTCTTCGAGCTTGCGCCCGAACCACGCGTTGATGCCGGCGGTGCGCTTGGCGATGTAGACCGGCTCGCCGTTCTCCAGGCGCATCGGCACGTCGTGGCCGGGCACCAAGATAGAGCCCGGCTTCTTCTTCCACAGCTCCCAGATGCGCTCCATCGTGGCGAGGCTGTCCGCGGCGTTCATCGTCATGTCGGCGGTCAGCGACAACATCTCGGCGCGGTTCTTCGCAGCGTCGCCGGAGAAGATTACGTCGCGCTCGCCGCCGTTGAGCACGTAGACGAGATGGCCCGGCGTGTGGCCCGGTCCCGCATAGGCGGTCAGCCCCGGCAGCACTTCCTGCCCGATATCGACGCCCTCGTACTTCGGCCAGGTCTTCAGTTCGCGCACGTAGAATTCCGGAATGGTGTGATGGCCGAGCGGCTGCGCCACCGCCCAGTCGAGCTCGGACTTGCCGAGCAGGATGCGCGAGGAGGTGAACATCGGCCAGTTGATCGAGTGGTCGTAGTGCGCATGCGTCAGGATCACGTCGGTCACGTCGGAGGGCGTCAGGCCGTGCGCCGAGAGACGCTCGGAGATCAGCCGCCGCATGCCGAAATTCCCGGCATCGATCAGCACGACGCGCCCCTGCCCACGGACCAGCGCGACCGTGCTCCAGCCGAGCCCGCCATGGCACACGGTCTTGCCCGGAAAGCCCTGCACCAGGATGTCGATGGAAAAGCTGCCGACAGTGATGGTCGGTTGGGTGGCGGGCGCGTTCATTGTTGTTCTCCTCTATTCGTTTCCGTTCGTCCCCGCGAAAGCGGGGACCCAGCGCTTTGGCCAAGAACTGGATGCCCGCTTTCGCGGGCATGAGCGGAGAGTGATTTAGCTTCCCGACTTCTCGTAGGCGATCGGGAAGAACAGGTCCTTCCACGAGGCCGGCTTCTTCTTCACGGTACCGGCGAGGTTCATGAACTCGACGAACTTCATCACGTTGATCGGCGTCGTTGTGTAGTCGACGTCCGGATCGGTGACCATCTTCTCCATCTCGTCGAGCGTCGAGCGCTTTTCCTTGGTCAGCGCGATGTAGATTTCGGCGGCCTTGCGCGGGTTGGCCTTGATCCAGGCGTTCGATTCCTCCAGCGCCGCCACAACTGCCGCGCAGACCTTCGGATTGGCGTCGTAGAACTTCTTCGAGGCCATCAGCACGCCGTTGGTGTGACGGCCGCCCGCTGCGTCATACGAATGCAGCACCTTGTGGATGCCGGGCGCCGCCAGCTCGATGTAGTAGAACGGCGAACTCGCGAAGTGCGCGTTGATCTCGCCCTTGCCGGCGAGCAGCGCGGTCGCCGCATCCGGATGCGAGAGCGAGACCGTGATCGAGTCGAGCTTGTCGTAGTGTTCGCGGCCGAACTCCTTGGCGGCCGCCATCTGCAGCGCGATCGCGTGGCCGGTGAGCTTCACGGCGGGGAGCGCGATGCGGTCCTTGTCGGTGAAATCGCGCAGCGTCTTGATGCGCGGCTCGCGCGTCACCAGCACATAGGGCATCGACTGAATTGCCGAGAGCGCGCGGATCTCGTTCGGCGTGCCGACGGTCTTGTCCCACATGGTGGCGAGCGTCGGCAGGCCCGGCGCGATGAAGTCCATCTGGCCGGAGAGGATCGCCTCCATCATGGCGCTCGCGTTCGACAGCGTCGTCCACGAGACCTTGAGCTTGAGGCCCTGTTTCTCGGCCTGCTTCTCGAGGAACTGGAAATTCTCCATCACCATGAAGGGCAGATACGGCAGGCCGTATTGCTTGGAGAGGCGCACCTCATCGACTTCGGCGCGCGCGCCGATCAGCCCCGCCGCGAGAGCGGCAACGACGGCAAGCGAACAAGCCAGCGCACGGCGCATTGAAATTCCTCCCAGAATGGCCACAGTTGTTCCGCGGTCTGTGCAAACTATACTGCCGACCAAACAGGGGAACGACAAGGAATGGCCGCGCAGACCTACAATGCGGCGGTCGACATGGTCGACCGCAACGTCGCGGAGGGGCGAGCGGCGAAGCCTGCCTTCATCGATCCGGCGCGGCGCATGAGCTACGGCGAGTTGGCGGACGCGGTTGCGCGCGTCGGCCCGATGCTCGCGCGGCTCGGGCTACAGCGCGAAGACCGCTTCGCGATGATCATGCTCGATACGGTCGATTTCCCGGTGCTGTTCTGGGGCGCGATCCGTGCCGGGTTCATTCCGATCCCGCTCAATACGCTGCTGCCGGTCGAGCAGTTCCGCTACATTTTGCAGGACTCGCGCGCCAAGGCGCTGTTCGTCTCCGCACCTTATCTCAAGACCGCGCAGACCGCAGCCGAAGGGCTCGCCACGCTGAAGCATCTCATCGTCACCGGCGACGGCGCGGCGCGCGACGCGAAGTACGGCGCGCTGCTCGATGCCGAGAAACCCGCCGCGCCGGCCGAAACCGTCGGCGACGAGGTCGCGTTCTGGCTCTATTCGTCCGGCTCGACCGGCATGCCGAAGGGCGTGCGCCACATCCACACCAGCCCGCGCGACACCGCGACGCTCTACGCGCAGCCGGTGCTCGGCATCCGCGAGGACGATGTGTGCTTCTCGGCGGGCAAGCTCTATCACGCCTATGGGCTCGGCAACGGCATGAGCTTTCCGATGGCGGTCGGCGCGACGACGGCGCTGCTGCCCGACCGGCCGACGCCGGGCGCGATCTTCGATGTGCTGCGGCGCGAGCAGCCGACGCTGTTCTTCGGCGCGCCGACGCTCTACGCCATGATGCTGGCGGATGCAGCCTGCACGCCGGAGAACGGATCGAAACGGCTGCGCTGGTGCGTGTCGGCGGCGGAAGCGCTGCCCGAGCATGTCGGCACCGAATGGAAGAAGCGCTTCGGCGTGGACATTCTCGACGGCCTCGGCTCTTCCGAGATGCTGCACATCTTCGTATCCAATATTCCGGGCAAGCTGCGCTACGGCACGTCGGGCGTCGCGGTGCCGGGCTACGACCTGCGCATCGTCGACGACAAGGGCGCGGACGTGCCGGACGGCGAACTGGGCGAGCTTCTGGTGCGCGGGCCGACGGCGGCGGAAGGCTACTGGAACCAGCGCGAGAAGACGCGGCGCACGTTCGAGGGAGAATGGACACGCACCGGCGACATCTATGTGCGCGATCCCGACGGCATGTACCGCTACTGCGGACGCAACGACGACATGTTCAAGGTGTCTGGCCTTTGGGTGTCGCCGTTCGACGTGGAGTCCGCGCTGATCTCGCACGCGTCCGTGCTCGAGGCCGCCGTGGTGGCGAAGGAAGACAGCGACGGGCTGCTGCGGCCGAAGGCCTACGTGACGCTGAAAGACGGCGCCAAAGGCAACGAAGCGCTGAGCGAGGCATTGAAAGAGCACGTGAAGCAGCAGATCGGGATGTGGAAATATCCGCGCTGGATCGATTTCGTCGACAGCCTGCCGAAGACCGCGACCGGCAAGATCCAGCGCTTCAAGCTGAGGGACTGAATGACCGCCCTCTCCGACTCCGGTCACCTATCAATCGGCGGCGCGGCGCTCGAATACCGCATGATCGGCCCGCGTCCGGACGAGGCGCCCACCATCGTGATGCTGCACGAGGGGCTCGGTTCGGTTTCGATCTGGGGGGAATTTCCGCAGAAGCTCGCCGAACGCACCGGCTGCGGCGTGTTCGTCTATTCGCGCGCGGGCTACGGCAAGTCGTCCACGGTGACGCTGCCGCGACCGCTCGACTACATGCAGCGCGAGGCGACTGATGTGCTCCCTGCCCTGCTCGACGCGATCGGATTCCAGCGCGGCATCCTGCTCGGCCACAGCGATGGCGCTTCCATCGCGGCGTATTACGCCGGCAGCCATCAGGATCATCGCGTGCGCGGGCTCGTGCTGATGGCGCCGCACTTCTTCACCGAGCCCGAAGGCCTCGCCGAAATCCGCAACGCGCGCCAGGCCTACGAGACGACCGACCTGCGCGCGCGGCTCGCGCGCCATCATGCGGACGTCGATGCGGCGTTCCGCGGCTGGAACGAGGCCTGGCTCGATCCGCAGTTCACGACCGCGTTCGATATCGCCGAGGCGCTCGCCTACATCCGCGTGCCGATCCTGCTGATGCAGGGCGCGGACGACCGCTATGGCACGCTCGCGCAGGTGCGCGTCGCGCAGGACGAGTGCTACTGCCCGGTCGACGCGATGGTGATGCCGGGCACCGGCCACGCGCCGCATCGCGAGAAGCCGGAGGAAACGCTTGCCGCCGTCGCGGCGTTCACCGACCGCATCTTCGTCCACGAAGGGCTCGACAGCGCCGCGTGATTTCCGTGGACGACGGCTTGCCTAGGGACTGAACAGGAACTATAATTCCTGTCGTTGTATTGAAATATAATACGAATTTCCTTTGAGGAGGCGTGTCCATGGCAGAAGCGGCCGCCAATGGCGTGATCGATTTTCGCACCGAGCCCGCGCGCTACCGGCACTGGAAGCTTGCCACCGACGGCGAGGTCGCGACGCTCACGATGGACGTGGACGAAAAGGGCGGTCTGCTCGGCGGCTATGAACTGAAGCTCAATTCCTACGATCTCGGCGTCGACATCGAGCTGGCGGACGCGATCGAGCGGCTGCGCTTCGAGCACCCGGAAGTGAAGGTCGTGCTGCTGCGCTCCGGCAAGGAGCGCGTGTTCTGCGCCGGCGCCAACATCCGCATGCTCGCGAGCGCGACGCATGCCCACAAGGTCAACTTCTGCAAGTTCACCAACGAGACGCGCAACGCGATCGAGGATGCGAGCGCGAACTCCGACCAGAAATACCTCTGCATCGTGAACGGCACGGCGGCGGGCGGCGGCTATGAGCTGGCGCTTGCCTGCGATCACATCATGCTGGTGGACGACGGATCGGCGTCGGTGTCGCTGCCCGAACTGCCGCTGCTCGCCGTGCTGCCCGGCACCGGCGGGCTCACGCGCGTCACCGACAAGCGCAAAGTCCGCCGCGACCATGCGGACGTGTTCTGCACCACCGAAGAAGGCGTGAAGGGCAAGCGCGCGGTCGAGTGGCGCCTGGTGGACGAGGTCGCGCCGCGCTCGAAGCTCGACGATGCGATCGGCGCGCGCGTGAAGGCGCTCGCAACGCAGTCGAGCCGCGCGGCGGTGAGCGGGATCAAGCTGACGCCGCTCCAGCGCGAGATTTCGGGCGACCGCCTGCGCTATTCCACCGTCGATGCGGACATCGAGCGCGACCAGCGCATCGTCACCATCACGATCCGCGGCCCCGAGCAGGCGCCGCCGAAAGACGCCGAAGCGTTGACGAAGCTCGGCGCGGACTACTGGCCGCTGCGCTGCGCGCGCGAGCTCGACGACGCGATCCTGCATCTGCGGATCAACGAACTTGCGACCGCCGTGATCGTGTTCAAGACGCTGGGCGACCCGCAGGCCGTCATCGCGCACGATGAATTTCTCACCGCGAATGCCGAGCACTGGCTGGCGCGCGAGATTCTGGGGCTATGGAAGCGCGTGCTCAAGCGCATCGACGTGACCTCGCGCTCGCTTGCGGCCGTGATCGAGCCGGGCTCGTGCTTTGCCGGCACCCTCGCCGAACTCGCCTTCGCGGCCGACCGCTCCTACATGGCGATCGGCGAATTCTCCGGCGACAACCGGCCGCCCGCGACGCTCACGCTGCATGCCGTCAATTTCGGCCGCTACCCGATGTCGAACGGCCTCTCGCGCCTCGCGACGCGCTTCCTCGACGACAGCACCACGCTCGATGCCGCGAAGGCCGCCATCGGCAAGGCGCTCGACGCCGAGGGCGCGGAAGAGCTCGGCCTCGTCACCTTTGCGATGGACGACATCGACTGGGACGACGTGCGCGTGTTCCTCGAAGAGCGCGCGAGCTTCTCGCCTGACGGCCTCACCGGCATGGAGGCAAACCTGCGCTTCGCCGGACCCGAGACGATGGAAACGAAAATCTTCGCGCGCCTTACCGCCTGGCAGAACTGGATCTTCCAGCGCCCGAACGCCGTCGGCCCCGAGGGCGCGCTCACGCGCTACGGCTCGGGGCAGAAACCGAATTTCGATATGAAGAGGGTTTGATCATGAACGTGCATGACATCAAGGTCGATTACTCGACCACCATCCCGAACAATGTCGGCCTCGGCGAGGATCGCCGCGTGCTCAAGGCGCTGGAGAGCTGGCATCCCGGCTACATCGACTGGTGGCACGACATGGGGCCGGAAGGCTTCCAGGAGTCGCTCGTCTATCTGCGCACCGCCTATTCGGTCGATCCGCGCGGCTGGGCGAAGTTCGATTACGTGCGCATGCCCGAATATCGCTGGGGCATTCTGCTTGCGCCGCAGGAGGAAAATCGCGTCGTGCCGTTCGGGCAAAGTTATGGCGAGCCCGCGTGGCAGGACGTGCCGGGCGAGCATCGCGCGATGCTGCGCCGGTTGATCGTGATCCAGGGCGACACCGAGCCGGCTTCGGTCGAGCAGCAGCGCCACCTCGGCAAGACCGCGCCCTCGCTCTACGACATGCGCAACCTGTTCCAGGTGAACGTCGAGGAAGGCCGTCACCTCTGGGCGATGGTGTACCTGCTGCAGAAATATTTCGGCCGCGACGGCCGCGAGGAAGCCGATGAACTCCTGCGCCGCCGCTCCGGCTCGGCGGACTCGCCCCGCATGCTCGGCGCGTTCAACGAGGCGACGCCGGACTGGCTCTCGTTCTTCATGTTCACCTATTTCACCGACCGCGACGGCAAGATGCAGCTGCATTCGCTGGCGCAGTCGGGCTTCGATCCGCTGTCGCGCACCTGCCGCTTCATGCTGACAGAGGAAGCGCATCATATGTTCGTCGGCGAGACCGGCATCAGCCGCGTGGTGCAGCGCACCTGCGACGCGATGAAGGCGGCCGGCATCAGCGATCCGAACGACATCGCGAAGGTGCGCGCGCTCGGCGTGATCGACCTGCCGACGATCCAGAAGAAGCTCAACCTGCATTACTCGCTGTCGCTCGACCTGTTCGGCAGCGAAGTCTCGACGAACGCGGCGAACGCCTTCAATGCCGGCATCAAGGGCCGCTATCGCGAGACGCAGATCGAGGACGATCACAAGCTCAAGAACGCCACCTATCCGGTGCTCAAGCTGGTGAACGGCGAGGCCAAGCGCGTCGACGAACCGGCGCTGACCGCGCTCAACATGCGGCTGCGCGACGACTACTCGCAGGACTGCGTGAAGGGGCTGCTGCGCTGGAACAAGATCATTTCGCTCGCCGGCTACGACTACAAGCTCACGCTGCCGGACGTCGCGTTCCACCGCCAGATCGGCGAGTTCAAGGCCGTGCATGCGACGCCCGACGGCGTGCTGATCAACGATGCCGCGTGGGGCAAGGGCAAGAGCGCAGTGGCTGCCCTCGACCGAGGACGGCGACTTCATCGCCAGCCTGATGAGCCCGCACTACGAGACCGGCGAGTTCGCGGGCTGGATCGCGCCGCCCAAGGTCGGCATCGACAACAAGCCGGGCGATTTCGAGTACGTGAAGATCGAGACCTGATGTCCGCGCAGGAGCCGAAGCCGGGGCGCGCCGAGAACACCGGCCTGCTCGCCGAGATCGGCGCGCTG
The DNA here is from genome assembly GCA_963828625.1 of uncultured Alphaproteobacteria bacterium. Taxonomy (GTDB): domain Bacteria; phylum Pseudomonadota; class Alphaproteobacteria; order Rhizobiales; family Xanthobacteraceae; genus PALSA-894. The sequence goes on from CAWHEX010000005.1 coordinate 146,219, forward strand.
GTGCGCAACGAGCGCGCCAAGCGCGGCATCACGCGCAAGGTTCTGGCGCGGCAGTGCCAGACCTCGGAGCGCTATCTCGGGCAGATCGAGACGGGCGAGGCCAACCCGAGCGTGCTGGTGCTCGACGCGGTCGCGCGCGCGCTCGATCTCGATCCGATCGACCTGATGCCGGCCGGGCGCGAGGCGCGCAGCCGCGCACGCGTGCCGTCCGGCGCGCCGAACCGCGCGCGGCGCATCGCGCTGATCGGCCTGCGCGGCGCTGGAAAATCGACGCTCGGCGCGGCGCTCGCCGACAAGCTCGGCTGTCCGTTCGTCGAGGTCGACAAGATGATCGAGCGCGAGCACGGCGCGCCGGTCGCGACGCTGTTCGAGGTGTACGGCCAGGGCACGTTCCGCCGCTACGAGCGCGAATGCCTGCAACGCATCGTGGCAACGCAAGAAAGCGCCGTGATCGCGACGGCGGGCGGCATCGTGGCGGACGATCTGACGTTCGAGCAATTGCTGGGCGAGGCGCACGTGATCTGGCTGCGCGCCACGCCGGCCGAGCACATGCGCCGCGTAATGGAGCAAGGCGACTTCCGTCCGATGGCGCACAATCGCGATGCAATGACAGATCTGGTGGCGATCCTCGCTGCGCGCGCCGCCGACTACGGGCGCTCGCATGCGAGCGTCGACACGTCGGGACGCACCGTCGATGAATGCGTGGACGAGCTGACGCGGGTCAGCGAGCGGCTCTGCGCTTAAACGCCGAGGTGACGCTCCAGCAGTTCGTGCTGCGCGTTGAGTTCCGCAGGCGTGCCGGTGAACACCAGTTCGCCCTTGGTCATCAGCAGCACGCGATCGGAGAGCGCGGAGAGCGCGCGGAAATCCTTGTCCACCACCAGCGTGGCGACCCCTTCGGCACGGATCGCACGCAGCGTCTGCCAGATCGTCTGCGCGATCATCGGGGCAAGTCCTTCGGTCGCCTCGTCGATCAGGATCAGCGCGGGATTGGTCATCAGCGCGCGGCCGAGCGTCAGCATCTGCTGTTCGCCGCCGGACAGCTGATTGCCCCAATGGTGACGCCGCTCGGCAAGCCGCGGGAACAGCGTGTAGATGCGCTCCAGGGTCCAGGCGCAGCGGCCGTCCGGGCCCGGCGCGCGACGCCATCACGAGATTTTCCGTCACCGTGAGCGAAGCGAAGATGCCGCGCCCCTCGGGCACGAAGGCGACGCCCGCGCGCGCGATCGTCTCGGGCGGCGCGGTCGAGACATCGTCCGCGTCGAGCACGAGGCGGCCGCTGCGCTGCGGCACCAGCCCCATCAGCGTGCGCAGCAGCGTGGTCTTGCCCATGCCGTTGCGTCCCATCAGCGCGACCGTCTCGCCGCGGCTGACCGCAAGATCGATCCCGTGCAGCACGTGGAACGTGCCGTACCAGGCCTGCAATTGCGTGGCGGTGAGGAGCGCGCTCATGCGTGCAGCGTCTCCGCGCCGAGATAGGCCGCGCGCACCGCGGGGTGACGGCGCACCTCGTCGGGCACACCGCTCGCGATCACCTTGCCGTCGGCCATCACGGTGAGCCGGTCCGCGACCGCGAACACCGCATCCATGTCGTGCTCGACGAGGAGCACCGCCCTGCCCGCGCGCAGCGTGCGGATGAACTCCACCATCGTGCGCGACTCCGACTGGCTCATGCCGGCGAGCGGCTCGTCGAGCAGCACGACCTTCGGATCGGTCGCGACCACCATCGCGATCTCGAGCTGGCGCTGTTCGCCGTGGCTGAGCGCACCGGCGCGCGCACTGGCGCGGCCGGTGAGGCCGACGGTCGCGAGCGCCGCATCGGTGCGCTGGCGCAATGCGGTCTCGACGTCCGCGCGCAGGAACACCCCGAGCGGCGCCGCGGAATGCGCCTGAACGGCGAGGCGCACGTTCTCGAACACCGTGGCATCGGGAAAGATCGTGGTCTTCTGGTACGAGCGGCCGATCCCCGCGAGGCCGCGGCGGTCCGCGCCAAACGTGCGCACGCTGGTCTTACCGAGCAGGATGTCGCCGCCGGTCGGCGCGAGGTCGCCGGAGAGCAGGTTCACGAGCGTCGTCTTGCCGGCGCCGTTCGGGCCGATCACGGCGTGGATTTCGTTCACCGCCAGTTCGAGCGAAACCTCGTTGACGGCGACGAGCCCGCCGAAGCGCTTGGAGAGCGCCACCGTGCGCATGGCGATCTCAGTCATGATCGCGCTCCGGCAATACGCGATTGATGAGCGACTGAACGCCACCGGGAAACGCCAGCACGATCGCGATGATGATGACGCCCTCGATCAGCTTCCAGTGTTCGGTCAGGCCCTTCAGCCACTCCTCCAGTCCCATCACGATCACGGCGCCGATCAGCGGACCGATCGACGCCGCTCTGCCCGCCGAGCACGACCATCACCAGCGCAATCGCCGACTGGTGCCAGCCGAGCATCTGCGGCGCGACGTAGCCGAACTGCGCGGCGGCAAAGTAGCCGGCGAGTCCCGCGAGCGCGCCGGAGATCACGAACGCGGTCAGCCGCAGGCGATAGATCGGAAAGCCGAGCGATCGGGCGCGGCGCTCGTTGTCGCGCGCGGCGGCGAGCGCGCGGCCGAACGGCGCTTTGGTAATAGTGTGAAGCAAGATGATGGTGGCGATGGCGAAGAACAGCACCACCCAATAGAAGATCCGCGCCTTGTCGAGATCGAGGATCGTGGCGCCGAACAGCGTCAGCGCGGGCTTGATGTTGATGTAGGCGCCGTCCGAGCCGCCGGCGAACTGGTTGTCGTGAAAGAGGTAGAACAGCATCTCGCCGAACGCGAGCGTCACCATGATGAAGTAGACGCCGCGCGTGCGCAGCGAGAGCGCGCCGATGGCGAGCGCCGTGACGGCCGCGGCCGCGACCGCGAGCGGCAGCGTCAGCAGTACCGAGGCGGCCTCGTATTTCGGCGTGGAGAGCGCCAGCATGTAGCCGGCGAGCCCGTAGAACGCGCCGTGGCACATGCTGACCAGGCCGCCGAAGCCGACCACGAGGTTGAGCGCCATCGCCAGCAGGCCGAGGATCAGCACCTTGCTGGCGAACTGGGTGTAGTAGGTCGGCACGAGGAGCGGCAGCGCGATCGCGACAGCGAGCAGCAGGCCGGCGATCAGCCACGAGCTACGCGCGCGCATCAGCTTTCCCGCGTGCCCATGATGCCGTGCGGCCGCCACAGCAGCACCACCGCCATCACCAGATAGATCGAGATCGAGGCGGCGGCGGGAAACAGCACCTGCCCGAACGTGTCGGCGAAGCCGATCAGCAGCGCGCCGATCGCCGCGCCGGTCACCGAGCCGATGCCGCCGAGCACCACGACAACGAACGAGAGGATCAACATCTGGTCGCCCATGCCGGGGAAAACCGTCGAGATCGGCGCGACCACGATGCCGGCGAGCGCCGCCAGCATGATGCCGGTCGCGAACACCAGCCGGTTGACCAGATCGGAGCGGATGCCGAGCGCGCGCGTCATGTCGCGGTTCTCCGCGCCCGCGCGCACGATCATGCCGATGCGGGTCTTGGCGATGACGAGGAAGATCGCCGCCGCCACCGCGAGGCAGAACAGGCAGATCGCCAGGCGATAGATCGGATACGAGAGAACTTCGGTCAGGCGGATCGAGCCTTGCAGAAATTGCGGCGCCGCGACCGAATGCACGTCCTTGCCGAACGGCGATGTGGCGGACTTCATCGAGCACAAGGATGAGCCCGTAGGAGAGCAGCACCTGCGCGAGATGATCGCGGCCGTAGAGGCGCTTGATGAAGGTGCTTTCGAGCGCAAGGCCGACGATGAAGGCGATCGCCATGCCGCCAAGCAGCGCGACGAAGAAGCTGCCGGTCTTGAGCGTGAGCCAGTACGCCACGTAAGCGCCGAGCATGTAGAAGGCGCCGTGCGCGAGATTGATCACGCCAAGGATGCCGAAGACCAGCGTCAGCCCGCTCGCGACCAGGAACAGCACGAGGCCGTACTGCACGCCGTTGAGCACCTGAACGGCGAAGGTGGCGAGGTCCATGAGGGCTCCGTTGTCCCTCGCCTCGCGGAGCGGGAAGAGGGTGGCGAGCGAATGCGAGCCGGGTGAGGGATCGCCTACGGCCGTCGTTCGACCTCTCCCCGCAAGCGGGGAGAGGTGAACGGGAGAGCGGCGCGCGATTACGCCGACAGCTTGCAGCCCGGCGCCGGGTCGGCGAGGTTGGCGTGCGCGACCGAGACGTAGCGATTCAGGCCACCCTTCGCCTCGCGCAGATAGATGTTCTGCACGACATTGTTCGCCTTGGAGAAGCTGATCGGCCCGCGCGGCGAGTCGATCTTGGCGGCGCCCATCGCGGCGTACATCTTGTCGCGCGCGGCGGTGTCGCCCTTCACGGCGTCGAGCCCGATCGCCAGCAGCGCGCCGGCGTCATAGCCCTGCACCGCGTAGACGTCGCCGTCCTGGCCGGTCTTCTGCTTGAATGCCGCGAGGAACGCCTTGTTGGCCGGATTGTCGAGATCGTCGGCGTAATGCAGCGTCGTCTTGATGCCTTCGGCGTCGGCGCCCTGCGCCGGCAGCGTGCCGTCGGTGAGGAAGCCCGGGCCGTAGAGCGGGATCGAGGTCTTCAGGCCCGCCGCCGCATAGTCCTTCACGAACTTCACGGCGCCGCCGCCCGCGAAGAACGCGAACACCGCATCCGGCTTCTTCTGTGCGATCTGCGTCAGCAGCGCCTGGAATTCGACCTGCGGGAACGGGAGGTAAAGCTCCTCGACGACCTTGCCGCCGAGCTTGCCGAAGCCTTCCTTGATCGCCTCGACGTCTTCGAGGCCCGCCGCGTAGCGCCACGTGATGGTCATGATGTTGCGATGGCCGGCGTCGTACATCACCTTGCCCATCGGGAAGCAGGGCTGCCAGTTGGTGAACGAGGTGCGCCAGATGTTCGGCGCGCACAGCCCGCGCGTCACGTCGTTGGCGCCGGCGTTCGGCACGATCAGCAGCGAGTTGTTGTCGCGCGCGACCTTGGCCATCGCCATCGACGACGCCGGAATGCACCGTACCGACCACGACATCGACTTTGTCGCGGCCGACCAGCCGATTCATGTTGTCCGTGCCCTTCGCGGGCTCGGACTCGTCGTCGAGCTGCACGTACTCGACGGACCGTCCGCCGAGCTTGCCGCCGAGTTGCTCGACCTTCAGGCGGAAGCCGTCGTCGATGAACTTGCCGAGCTTCGCGAACGTGCCGGTGTAGGGCAGCATCAGGCCGACCTTGATCGGCGCGCCTTGCGCAATCGCCGGCATCGGGAATGCGCTGGCGAGGCCGAGCGGCGGCGGTGCCCTTGAGCAGATCGCGCCGTGTCGCGCGGATAATCCTGGTAGCCATCTCATCCTCCCAGTTCGGCCGCGGAGAGCCGCGGCAAGATTGTTGGGATCGACTGTATCATCTTCTGCATACAGGCAAAATTGTTCTCGTGACGCAGTCCGCCGCAGGGAGCGAACCGGTGGACCGGCCACCCGCCCGGCCCAGAGGTTTCAGCGAAAGCAACTTTCCTTGGTCGGATAGCAAAAAGCCCCGAGACGTCGCCGTCTCGAGGCTTTTGTTGTCTCGCGCGTTTGCCGCCGCGTCAGTCCGCGTCGCCCTTCCCGGGCTTTCCGACGTGTGCCTGCGTGTAAAGCTGGACGCCAAGCTGCTCGACGAGATCGAGCTGCGTTTCGAGGAAGTCGATGTGGCCTTCCTCGTCGGCCATCAGCTGCTCGAAAAGGTCGCGCGAGGGGTAGTCCTTCACCGTGGTGCAATACGTCGCGGCCTCCTGATAGAGCGCGCGCGCGTCCACCTCGGCGGCGAGATCGCACTCCAGCACTTCCTTCACGTTCTGCCCGATGCGCAGCGGATCGAGCACCTGCATGTTGGGGAAGCCTTCGAGGAAGATCAGCCGGTCCACGAACTTGTCGGCGTGTTGCATCTCCTCGATCGATTCCTTGCGCCACTTCTTGGCGAGCTCGTTGAAGCCCCAGTCCTCCAGCAGCCGGTAATGCAGCCAATACTGGTTGATCGCGGTGAGCTCGCTGCGCAGGCCCTTGTTGAGATAGTCGATGACCTTGGCGTCGCCCTTCATGGCCCACTCCTGCGTGTCGGGACCGCCAAAGGACGGTCCAGCTAGTTTCAACTAATTCTAATGTAGAAGGTTGCGTGCTTCAAGGCGCCATATCGGCGCAGCACCCGCAGGTCAGACCAGAAATTACGAGGGGATCGGCTACCGCGCGGGCTCGGCGAGGGCGTGATGCGCGCAGGCGACCGGGCATTCCTGCGTGCAGGCGGCGCCGGTCAGCGCCTCGTCCATGATGCGGCGGATAGTACGTGCGCACCGTCCGCACTGCGGGCTGCACCCAAGGCACCCATAGACCTGATTGGCCGTGGCGGGGCGCGCCGGGGCGGTATCGATCGCTGACCGCACGTCGCGGTCGCTGAATACGTTGCAGGAACAGACAATCATGCGGAACTTAGTCGCCAACCCGGGTGCGCCTTCGATTTGCTTAGGTCATCGTTTCGGCAGACGCAAAAAAGAAAAGCACTTCTTCGATGTATTCCAATCTGACGGTAAATCTTGGCGGCCCTGCGGATGCCGCCCCGCGGTCAAATCCTGCTGCAGACTATAAGTTTTCTAAACTGGTCAATACTTGATCGGCCCGCGCCGGGGTCCTTGGTTATGCCTCGTCGACCACCGGATTGCTCAGCGTTCCGATCTCCGGAACCGTAATCGCGACCATATCGCCAGCCTTCAGCCACTTCGGCGGATCGAAGCGCGCGCCCGCGCCGACCGGCGTGCCGGTCACCAGAATGTCGCCGGGCTTGAGCGTCGTGAAGATCGTCACGTAGGCGAGCAGATCCGCGAAGGTGAAGATCAGGTTCGCGGTCGTGTCGTCCTGGCGCGGCTCGCCGTTCACCGTGGTGGTCAGATGCAGCGGCTTACCGGGATCGATCCCGTCGGCCGTCGCCATCCAGGGGCCGAGGCTGCCCGAGGCGTCGAAGTTCTTGCCCTGCGTGACGTTGAACTTGGAATGCCGCGTCCACTCGCGCGCGGTGCCTTCGTTGCACAGCGTGTAGCCCGCGATGTACTCGTGCGCCTTCTCCTTGGCGATCCGCCGCCCCTCCTTCCCGATCACCAGCGCGATCTCGCCCTCGTAATCGAACTGCTGCGTCACGGATGGCTTCACCAGCGCTTCGCCCGAACCGACGAACGAGCCCGGCGTGCGGAAGAACATGCTCGGATACTTCGCCTGCTCGCTCGCCGTCCTTGTATTCGGCGTTGCGGTTGTCGTAGTTCACGCCGATACAGAGGATTTTCTCAGGGTACTCGACCGGCCGCTTCAGCGTGACGTCCTTCAGCGCGACGTCGGGCTTTGCATCCGCGCGCCTTCGCGGCCTCGCCGAGCGCGCCCGCGCGCAGCACGTCGAGCACGCTTGCGTACTTCAGCCGCTTGCCGAGATCGACGATCCCGTCACCGACGACCGCGCCGTAACTCGTGCGGCCGCCGGCCGCGAATGTTGCGATTTTCAATGCCGGATTCCTTGCCTTGACGCGGCAGATTGGCTCGCCCAGAACATGTTAGAAATGCGTGAAGCCGTCAACGCGCCACGCGACCATCGGAGGAAACCATGCCGCACGTGATCGTCGAATATTCCGCCAACATCGAAGCCGACATCACGCCGCAGCGCCTCGTCGAGGAAATCCACGCCGCCGCCATCTCCTCCGGCATCGCGGAGCCGGTCGCGGTGCGCACGCGCCTCAAGCGCCGCGAGCATTTCCGGGTCGGCGACGGCTCGCCCGAGAATGCGTTCGTCCACATCGACATCCGCGCGCGCAAGGGGCGCAGCCTCGAGCAGAAGAAGCACGCGGTGCAGACGGTCTACGATCAGGCCAACAAAACGCTCGATCATGTGTTCAAGGCGCGGCCCTTGGCGTTGACGGTCGAAATCCACGAGATCGATTCCGACACGCGGCTGCTGCGCAACGGCATGCGCGAGCGCAAGGCAAATGCCGCATGAGCACGGCGCTCGACAAGTCGATCGCGCGCGCGGACGAGTTTCTCAAACGCTTCCGCGACAAGCCGGTCGCGCACCTGATCGACGGCAAGCAGGACGCCGGCAACGGCGCAACGTTCGAGACGCATTCGCCAGTCGACAACGAAGTGATCGCGAAAGTCGCGCGTGGCGGGGCGGCCGAGATCGACCGGGCCGCGAAGGCCGCGACGAAAGCCTTCCGCACCGGCTGGTCGCGCACCACCGGCGACGAACGGCGCAAGCTCCTCCACAAGATCGCCGACGCCATCGAGGCGCGCGCCGACGAGATCGCGCTCGTTGAGTCGATCGATACCGGCCAGCCGATCCGCTACATGTCGAAGGCGGCGGTGCGCGGCGCGGAGAACTTCCGCTTCTATGCGGATCGCGCGCCGGGCGCGAACGACGGCCTGTCGCTGCCGACCGACACGCACCTCAACTACACGATCCGCCAGCCGATCGGTCCCGTGGGCGTCATCACGCCGTGGAACACGCCGTTCATGCTATCCACGTGGAAGATCGCGCCAGCGCTGGCGGCGGGCTGCACGGTCGTACACAAGCCGGCCGAGTGGAGCCCCCTCACTGCGACGCTGCTGTCCGAGATTTGCCTCGAAGCCGGCCTTCCGCCAGGCGTGCTCAACACCGTGCATGGCTTCGGCGAGGACGCCGGCAAGGCGCTCACCGAACACCCGGACATCAAGGCGGTCGGCTTCGTCGGCGAAAGCGCGACCGGCTCGGCCATCATGGCGCAGGGCGCCGCAACGCTGAAGCGCGTGCATTTTGAACTGGGCGGCAAGAACCCGGTCGTGGTGTTCGCGGACGCGGACCTCGACCGCGCGCTCGATGCCGTGCTGTTCATGATCTACTCGCTCAACGGCGAGCGCTGCACCTCGTCGAGCCGCGCGCTGGTCGAGGCGTCGATCTACGAGGAATTCTCCAAGCGCGCCGCCGAGCGGATGAAGAAGATCAAGGTCGGCCACCCGCTCGATCCCGCGACCGAGATCGGCCCGCTGATCCATCCGCGCCATGTCGACAAGGTTCTGTCCTACATCGGCGCGGCCGAGAAGGACGGCGCTACCGTCGTCGGCGGTGGGCGCGCGGGCGACAAGGGAAACTACGTCGCGCCGACGCTCTACCTCGATGCGCGCCAGAGCATGCGGATCGCGCAGGAGGAAATTTTCGGCCCGGTGCTCACGATGATCCCATTCGCCGATGAGAAGGAAGCGCTGAGCATCGCGAACGACGTGCGCTACGGGCTCGCGGCGTATATGTGGACCAAGGATGTCGGGCGCGCGCACCGCTTTGCGCAACAGGTTGAGGCCGGGATGATCTGGGTCAACTCGGAGAACGTGCGCCACCTGCCGACGCCGTTCGGCGGCATGAAGTCGTCCGGCATCGGGCGCGACGGCGGCGATTATTCGTTCGACTTCTACATGGAGACGAAGAACATCGCGATCGCGCTCGACAATCACAAGATTCCGAAGATCGGTACCTGATGCCGCTGCGCGATCCCGTCTTCAATCCGCCGTTCAACATCGTGCGCGCGAGCCACGTCGAGCTCGGCGTTGCGGACCTCGCGAAGTCGCGCGCGTTCTACGTGGACTGCCTCGGCTACATCGTCTCCGACGAGGACAAGGACGCGCTCTATCTGCGCGGCGTGGAAGAGCGCAATCATCACTCGGTGGTGCTGCGCAAGTCGGACGACATCGCGGCGCTCGCGATCGGCTTCAAAGTCGGCGAGCGAAGAAGATCTCGACAAGGCCGCCGAATGGTTCACGGCGCGCAAGCTGCCGGTGTCGTGGCCGAACGTGCCGTTCCAGGGGCGCACGCTGCGCACGGTCGATGCCGTCGGCATGCCGCTCGATCTCTATTTCAAGATGGATCGCGTTCCCTCGATGCTGCAGAAATACGCGCTCTACAAAGGCGCGCGCATCCAGCGCATCGATCACATCAACTGCTTCACGCCGGACGTGCAGGCGTCCTACGATTTCTACACCCAGCTCGGCTTTCGCCTCACCGAGACGACCGAGACCGAAGGCGCCGACCCGAAGCTGTGGGCGGTGTGGATGCAGCGCCGGGGCAGCACCCACGATCTCGCCTTCACCAACGGCAAGGGCCCGCGCCTGCACCACATCGGCGTCTGGAACGCGCACGCGCTCGACATTCTCAACACCTGCGACGTGATGGCGACCTCGGGCTATCTGACCAACATGGAGCGCGGTCCCGGCCGGCACGGCATCGCCAACGCTTTCTTCCTCTATGTGCGCGATCCGGACGGTCACCGCGTCGAGCTGTTCACCTCGGACTATCTCACGGTCGATACCGACCACGAGCCGATCCGCTGGACGCTCGACGATCCGCAGCGCCAGACGCTGTGGGGACAACCGGCGCCGAAATCGTGGTTCGAGGAAGGCTCGCCGTTCCGCGGCGTGCCGGTGCGCGAGCCGGTGCTGGAAGCGCGGCCGATGGTGGCGCGCTAGCAGTCTTCCAGTTGCGCGACGCGCGCGGCCTGGCTTGCGGATGCGCGCCGCGTCTTGCCGTTCGGTTTCGGAGCGGCAAGCAGCCCGACCAATTCTTCCAGACGGTCGTAAAGATGATCGAGGCGTTCCTGCCCGACGTCGCGCGCAAGCTCGGCGTAGATGCTCGCGCCCTCGGCAACGATCTTGTCGGTGAGGCGGCGGCCAAGCGCCGAAAGCGACACGATGACCCGCCGCTGGTCCGCCGCGTTGGGCCGGCGGGAGATGACGCCTTGCGACTCAAGATTCGGCAGAATGCGCGACAGGCTCGCCGGATGGATGCAGCAGCGCCGGCCCAGTTCGACGATCTCGAGCGCGTCGACCTCGCGCAACGCACGCATCACGCGCCATTGCTGATCGGTCAGCGCGCGCTCATGCAGGAAGGCACGCCAGCGCTGCATCACGGCTTCGCGCGACAGCAGCAGCAGCATCGCCAGCGAGCGGCCGAACGGAGGAGCGCGGGGCGCAGCTTTCGCGCGCGCCGTGACCTTACGCGAACCTCCCGTACGGGATCGCCCCATCGCCATGGCGCAGACGACCTGTTGTACAACTGGAAGATAGCCTAGCAGGCCGTTCGCGCATCACGCCACTTGTATCACTACGTTACCCGCAACCTTTCCTTGTTCCACGGCCTCGTGCGCAGCGACCATTTCGCCAAGCGAAAATGTCTTCGCGACATTGTGGATCAGCGTGTTCGCTTCGAGCATGCGCGTGATCCCGGCGACGGCGCGGCTGCGTTCGTCGGTGGTCAGCTCGTAGACCAGCATGAACTTCACCGTGATGTTGTTCACGAGGCAGAACGAGCCGGGAAACTGCACCTGCGGCCCGGTGCCGTAGACGACCAGCGTGCCGCGCGGGCGCAACGTGCCCGGCAGCAGGCTCGCGTTGGCGGTGAGGTCGAGTTCGATCACCGCGTCGGCGCCGCCTTTGGTAAGCGCCATCACGCGCTGCGCCACATCCTCGGTCTTGCGGTCGATCGTGTGATCCGCGCCCGCGTTATGCGCGAGGGCCGCCTTCTCCGGCGACGACACCGTGGCGATGACGGTCGCGCCGCGCGCCTTGGCGAACTGGATCGCGTAATGCGCGACCGCGCCGGCCCCGCCCGCGATCAGCAAAGTCGTGCCCTTCGCGGCGCCCGCAAGCTCGATCGCATGCCAGGCGGTCAGCGCCGGAATGCCGAGGCACGCACCCGCCTCGAAGCTCACCGCGTCGGGCAGTTTCACGGCCTGCTCCTGCGGCAGCACGATGTATTCGGCCGCCGTGCCGAACGGGCGTTTCCATTGCCCGTTCCAGACCCACACGCGCTCGCCGACACGCGATTGCGCGACGCCCTGCCCGACCGCGTCGATCACGCCCGCGCCGTCGCTTTGCGGGATCACGCGCGGAAACGCGATCTTGCGCGCGGTGCCGGCGCGCGTCTTCACGTCGGACGGATTGACGCCGGAGGTCTTGAGCTTGATGCGCACCTCGCCCGGCCCCGGCTGCGGCGTCTCGACCTCGCCGACGTGCAGCACTTCGTTGGCCGCACCGTTCTTCTCGTACCAGGCCGCGCGCATCGCTCACCCCCATGACAGACGGCGCGGAGTGTAGCGGCGCGGCGCGTGGCGCAACAGACGCGCGGCACGATCCCATCATGGACGGAACGATACGGAGTGGGCCGCTCAGGCGCTCGGGCGCATCGCGTGCTCGACCAGCGTCTTGCCGAGCGACCAGACTGCGCCCGCCTTGTGGCTGTCGGCGATGACCGCGTCGAAGGCGCGCACGATCCAGTCGCAGTCCTCGTCGGTAAGGATCAGCGGCGGAATGAGCTTCACGGTGTGGCTGCCGTGGCCCGCGACCTGCGTCAGGATCTTGTGGTCCTTGAAAAGCGGGATGGTGATGAGCTGGCAGAACAGGCCCTTGCTGGCAGTCTCCAGCATGCTCCACGAGGCCTTGAGCTTGAGCGAACTCGGCGCGCCGAACTCGACGCCGATCATCATGCCCTTGCCGCGCACGGTTTTCAGAAGTTCGTAGTTTTCCGCGAGCGCACCCAATTCGCGCAGCAGGCGGTCGCCGGTGCGCGTGGCATTTTCCATGACGCGCTCGGCCTTCATGACCTCAAGCGTCGCGATGCCGGCCGCCATCGCGAGATCGTTCTTCGCGAAGGTCGAGCCGTGCACCACCGCGCGGTCCATGCGGTTGAACACCTTGTCGAAGGTCTTCTTGCGCATCAGCACGGCGCCGACCGGCACGTAGCCGCCGGAGAGCGCCTTGGCGAGCAGCACCATGTCGGGCTCGATGCCCCAGTGCTCACCGGCGAGGAATTTTCCCGTACGTCCGAGCCCGCTCTGGATCTCGTCCGCGACGAACAGCGTGTCGTAGCGCCGGCACAGATGCTCGGCGCCCTTGAGGTATTCCTCGTTCGGCAGGATGACGCCCTTGCCCTGGATCGGCTCGACGATGAACGCCGCGACCTTGCGCGAGGACAGCGCCTGCTCGAGCGCGACGAGATCGTTGAACGGGATGCGCACGCAATCCGGCAGCAGCGGCTCGAAGCCCGCGCGGAATGTCTCGTCGCCGTTGAGCGAGAGCGCGCCGTAGGTCAGGCCGTGGAAAGCGTGGCTGCAATAGACGATGCCGGGACGGCCGGTTGCGGAGCGCGCGAACTTCATCGCCGCCTCGACCGCCTCCGCGCCGGAATTCGCGAAGAACACCTTGTCGAGATGCGGCACATGCGCGAGCAGCCGCTCGGCCAGAATGCCGGCGAGCGTCGAGACATCCATCTGCACGAGATTGGGCAGGTCGGCATCGAGCGCGCTTTTCAGCGCCGCTCGGATCGCCGGGTGGTTGCGGCCGACCGCGAAGACTCCGAAGCCGCTCAGCAGGTCGAGATAGCGCTCGCCATTCCGATCAAAGAGGTACTGGCCGCGTCCCTTGCAAAACCCCACATCATATCCGATGGTCCGCAGCACCCGGACCATCTGCTCATTGAGACGGCGCGTGTGGAGGCCAAAGCGTTCCGCTTCGTGGGAGTCGAACAGGGCTGCGACGTCGATCGCACCCAAATTGTCACTCATGTGGTTCCCGGTAACCAACGGGGCGCACCCTAGCGCAACCCAGATGGGCAGCAATGCGGCAAATTTGCCGAAATGCTGCCTGAAACAAACACTAGGCCCAATGTGTTAAGCGCGCGAGAACAATTCAATCGAGGCCGAATGAAAACGCTATTTGCAACTGCAGCAATTCTTGCCCTCGGAACCGGGGGCGCGCTCGCCGCCGACGCTTCGGTCATCGGCGACTGGCTGGTGAAGGAAGGGTACGGCCACATCCGGATCGACAACTGCGGCGGCAAGATGTGGGGCATCCTCTCGTGGGAGAAGACACCGGGCGCCCTCGACAAGGAAAACCCCGATCCGGCCAAGCGGGATCGCCCGCTGCTGGGCACGCCGGTCCTGATGGGCCTCGTGCCGACGAAAGAGCCGGGAAAATGGACCGGCGAGATCTACAACTCGCAGAACGGCAAGCTGTACGGCGCCACGATCAACCTGGCGAACGAGAACACGCTGGATCTCGAGGGCTGTCTCGTGTGGCCCTTGTGCCAGACGCAGCAATGGACGCGCGTGACGACGCCCCCGCCGAACGCGACGCCGCTGCCGCCGATCAAGAGTGCTGCGCTTCCGCAGGGCAAACAGGCGCGGCGAAAAAAGGCGCACCGCCCCCGCCGAGCGATACCTGCCTGCGTGTGGCTGACGAAGCGGCCGCGCAGGCGAACGCCAAGAAGTAAATCGTTTCGGCGGATTGGGTTTTGAAAAACGGGACCGCGTGGTCCCGTTTTTTATGCCTCGCGCAGCACGCGCGGCTTGCCCATCAGGATCGGCTGGAACAGCACCGCGGCCGCGAGCGTGGTCAGCAGCGAGAGCGCGAGCAGCTTGCCCATGCTCGACGTGCCGGGATGGCTTGAGAGCCACAGGCTTCCGAACGCCGTCGCCGTGGTGAGCGCGCTGTAGAACACCGCGCGCGTCAGACTCGACTGCAGCAGCCCCGTCTGCCCCGCGCGCCAAGCCATGATGTAGTAGATCTTGAATGCGACGCCGATGCCGAGCAGCAGCGGCAGCGCAATGATGTTGGCGAAATTCAGCGCCATGCCGAACACGACGCACAGTTCGAGCGTGACCACGCCGGCGAGCAGCAGCGGGACGAGCGTCAGCAACACGTCGCCGAAGCGCCGCAGCACGATCCACAGCAGGATCGAGATCGAGATCAGCGCCCAGGCGCCGGCCTCGAAGAACGCGCGCACGATGGTGTTGCCAGACTCAAGGATCGAGATCGGTCCGCCGATGGCGTCGGGCTGCGCCGCCAGTATGGCGCGCGCGAAATGGCGCAGCGTCTCGTTGTCGTTCGGATCACCTTTCGGCAGCGCCTCGACGCGCGCGCGGCCGTCCTTCGTCTGCCAATGCTCCACGATGTCGGCAGGAACGTCGGCAAGCGTCACCGGATGCGCGGTCAGGAGGTCCTTCAGGTTGTTGAGCGCGGTCTTGAGCGGCTTGAGGAACGTGGCCGCCGCGGCGGCACGCATCTCCGGCGTCGCCTTGGCGAGTTTGTCGAGCGCGGCCGCGAGGCGCTTTGCCGCCGGCGCCCCCTCCCCGCCGCCGTGCTTGCCTGCGGCCTCGTTGAGCGCGGTGACTACTTCGTTGAGCGCAGTCACATCTTCGTCGTCGGTCGGCGCTTTGGACTGGGCGTCCGGCTTGAACGAGGGCTCGATCTTTTCGCGCGCGACGCGGATCGCGGCGAGCTTCTTGTCCTGATCCTCGGGCACAAAGAAATTCAGCGTCGTGACGCGCGAGACCTCGGGCAGCTTCGAGAGGCGCTCGACCACCGGCGGGGCATCCGCGAGCTTCGGCACCATCACGTTGACCGAGCTTGCGCCGGTCGTCGGGTCGCGCCGCAGGTCGAGGAATGTCGCGATCGATTCCACCTTCGGGCTGCGCAGATTGATCGGATTGAAATCGAACTGGAGATAGTAGAGCAGCGGCAGCCCGCCGATCGAAACCACCGCCGTGCCGACGAGGATCGCGACCCGGTGACGCTCCATGAAGTTGTCGACCGGTGCGAGGAACGAGAAGCCCAGCGGCTCCGGTTCGCCCGCCGGATTGAAGACCTTCAGCAACGCGGGCAGCAGCGTGATGCTGGTGAGAAACGCGATTAGCATGCCCATTCCGGCGATCTGTCCGAGCTCGGACACGCCGCGATAATCCGTCGGCAGGAAAGACAGAAAGCCTGCGGCGGTCGCGGTCGCGGCCAGCGTCAGGGGCGCGCCGAAGTGCCTGCCGGCATCCACGAGCGCGAGATCGAGGTCGTCGTTCTCGTAGCGGTCGGCGCGATAGCGCACGCTGTACTGGATGCCGAAATCGACACCGAGGCCGATGAACAGGACCGCGAACGCAATCGAGATGAGGTTGAGCGGCCCGACGACCGCAAAGCCGAGCGCCGCCGTGATCGCGAGCCCGGCGATGAGGTTGAGGAACACCGCGAGGATGATCTTGCCGGATTTCAGCGCGAGCCACAGGATCAGCAGCACGATCGTGACC
Source organism: uncultured Alphaproteobacteria bacterium (assembly GCA_963828625.1). Lineage (GTDB taxonomy): Bacteria > Pseudomonadota > Alphaproteobacteria > Rhizobiales > Xanthobacteraceae > PALSA-894. The sequence goes on from CAWHEX010000005.1 coordinate 162,344, forward strand.
GTGCCGATCAGGTGGAACAACATGCCTTCCTGAACGGTGGCGAATTCCTCGTCGGCGATCGGCACCGGCCCGGTCAGGCGCACGCGTGCGCCATATTCGCTGCCGAGCTTGAGATCGCGCACCGCCTGACGGATCGCGTCGGTCGCCTTCTTGCCCGGCTCGAGCGCCGTGAAATCGAGCACCGGCTGCACATCGATGAACTTGCGCTTGTCGCTGTCCGAGGCCTTGCCGTTCATCAACTCCTGCCAGGAGAAGTTCACCGGCTTTCCGGCGAGCACCGACTCGACGGTGTCGGCCGTCATCGTCAGCGGACGGAGCATCGCGTCGAGCGTGATTTTTTCCAGTTCGACGCCCGTGAGGCCGAGCTGGAGCGCCTCGACCAGTCCGCGGATGCTCTGGTCGGTGGCAAGCTGCGCGATCAGCGGTTCGGCCTGAGCGAGTTGACCGGCGACCTTCTCGGTCTCGGCGGTCGGCAGGAACATGAGCCCGTTGCGGCGGAAGAATTCACCTCCGCCGGGCTGCGTCACCAAAACGAAGTTTTCCTTGTTGTTCGAAAGCCGTGCGACCAGCAGGTCCGCCGCCTGGGTGGCCAGTTCGGGGGTCGGCGCCTCGACCACCGTGAGAATCGAGTGCAGCCGGTGGGGGAACGACGTTTCGAAGCCGATTTCGCGCTTTCGCCAGTCCAAATCCGGGGAAATCAGCTTGTTGATGTCGGTGTTAAGCCCAAAATGCTTAGCAGCGTAAACGCCGGATGCGGCCGTCAGAAGGGTCGAAAGCACGATCACGAGCCATGCATGCCGGGTGCAGCGCGTGACGATTGAGGCGATCGCAGTCCTAAGCATGATATTGATATTGCTCGCTTTTATCGAGTAATCGCGGCCCGGGCACCCGCCGGACCGCGTGAACCTTCCGCCCCTGCGGGCGTTGTCGTCGAGGGTCCGTGACGGGGCGCTAGCATATGTTCCACGCCGGGTCGATTGGCGAGGATTTACTGGCGATCTTGGGGGGCATGTATTAGTTCATTGCGGTGCGGCAAGGCACGGGGCCGTCTCTGAGTTCCGTCCTCAAACCGCGCTAAACTCCTCAGGGAAGATGTTGTCGCAAGCATGACGTCACCGACCACACTGCTGGACGCAATCACGCAGCCGTCCGATCTGCGCCGTCTCAACGAACATGACCTGCGGCAGGTTGCCGACGAACTGCGCACCGAGACGATTTCGGCGGTCGCCGTGACCGGCGGCCATCTCGGCGCCGGGCTTGGCGTGGTCGAACTGACCGTCGCGCTGCACTACGTGTTCGATACGCCGAACGACCGGGTGATCTGGGACGTCGGCCATCAGGCCTACCCGCACAAGATCCTCACCGGCCGGCGCGACCGCATCCGCACGCTGCGCATGGGCGGCGGGCTCTCCGGCTTCACCAAGCGCGCCGAGAGCGACTACGACCCGTTCGGCGCCGCGCATTCGTCGACCTCGATCTCGGCCGGACTCGGCATGGCGGTCGCGCGCGACCTTTCGGGCGAGAAGCGCAACGTGATCGCCGTGATCGGCGACGGCGCGATGTCAGCCGGCATGGCCTACGAGGCGATGAACAACGCCGGCGCGATGAATTCGCGACTGATCGTGATCCTGAACGACAACGAGATGTCGATCGCGCCGCCGGTTGGCGCGCTGTCGGCGTACCTGTCGCGGCTGATCTCGGGCCGCACCTACATGTCGCTGCGCGAGATCGGCAAGCAGATCGCCAAGCGCATGCCGAAGGTCGTCGAGGAGAAGGCGCTGCGCGTCGAGGAATATGCGCGCGGCTTCCTGACCGGCGGCACGCTGTTCGAGGAGCTGGGCTTCTATTACGTCGGCCCGATCGACGGTCACAATCTCGATCACCTTGTTCCCGTGCTGCAAAACGTGCGCGACGCCGAGAACGGCCCGATCCTCATCCACGTCGTCACGCAGAAGGGCAAGGGCTACGCGCCCGCCGAAGCGTCGAGCGACAAATATCACGGCGTCGTCAAGTTCGACGTCGCGACCGGCGCGCAGGCGAAAGCGAAATCGAACGCGCCCTCCTACACCAAGGTGTTCGGCGAGAACCTCGTGAAAGAGGCGCGCAAGGACGACAAGATCGTCGCCATCACCGCCGCGATGCCGGGCGGCACTGGCGTCGACATCTTCGGCAAGGCATTCCCGGAGCGCACGTTCGACGTCGGCATCGCCGAGCAGCATGGCGTGACCTTCGCCGCAGGCTTGGCGACCGAAGGCTACAAGCCATTCGTGGCGATCTACTCGACCTTCCTGCAGCGCGCCTACGATCAGGTGGTGCACGACGTCGCCATCCAGAAACTGCCGGTGCGCTTCGTGCTCGATCGCGCGGGTCTCGTCGGCGCCGACGGCCCGACGCACGCGGGCGCGTTCGATGTCGCCTACATGGGCTGCCTGCCCGGCTTCGTGCTGATGGCGGCGGCCGACGAAGCCGAACTCGCCCATATGGTCGCGACGCAGGTTGCGATCGACGACCATCCGTCCGCGCTGCGTTATCCGCGCGGCGACGGCGTTGGCGTCGAGATGCCGGAGTTCGGCGTCCCGCTGGAAATTGGAAAAGGTCGAATCTTGCGCGAAGGCACTTCCATCGCGCTCCTGTCCTATGGCACGCGTTTGCAGGAATGCTTCAAGGCTGCCGACATGCTCGCCGCGCAGGGACTCTCGACGACGGTCGCGGATGCGCGCTTCGCAAAGCCGCTCGACACCGATCTCGTGCTGCGCCTCGCGAAGGAACACGAAGTCCTGATCACGATCGAGGAAGGTTCGATCGGCGGCTTCGGCGCGCAGGTGATGCAGACGCTTGCGGAGAGCGGCGCGCTCGACAAGGGGTTGCGCGTGCGCTGCATGGTTCTTCCCGACATGTTCATCGATCAGGATTCGCCGGCCGCGATGTACGCAGTCGCAGGGCTCGACGCGAAGGGAATCGTTGCGAAAGTGTTCGAAGCGCTCGGTAAGGACGTCCGAATCGACGTAGTGCAACACGCCTGACGGCGTGGTAGGAAGTTCCGTTGCGCGCGGGTTTCGCGCGCATAAATTTATCTGGGGCCGGGAACGCTCGGTCCGTAACGTGTAGAGAGAGCGATGAAGGTTATTCTGGCCCAGCCCCGCGGTTTCTGCGCCGGCGTCGTGCGCGCGGTCGAGATCGTCGAGCGCGCGCTGGTGAAATACGGCGCGCCGGTCTACGTGCGCCATGAGATCGTGCACAACAAGCACGTCGTGGAGAGCCTGAAGGCGAAGGGCGCGGTGTTCGTCGAGGAAGTCTCCGAAGTGCCGCCGAACGCCGTCACGGTGTTCTCGGCGCATGGCGTTGCGAAGAGCGTCGAGCAGGAAGCCTCGAGCCGCGACCTGCCGGTGCTCAACGCCACCTGCCCGCTCGTCACCAAGGTGCACAATCAGGGCAAGCGCTACGTCGGCCAGGGCCGCAAGCTGATCCTGATCGGCCACGCGGGTCATCCGGAAGTCGAAGGCACGATGGGCCAGATCCCGGCGCCGGTGATGCTGGTGCAGAACGAGAAGGAAGTCGAAGAGCTCGACATCTCGCCCGACACGCCGGTCGCCTACGTGACGCAGACCACGCTGTCGGTCGACGACACCAAGGACATCATCTCGGCGCTTCAGCGCAAGTTCTCCGACATCATCGGCCCGGAGACGCGCGACATCTGCTACGCGACGCAGAATCGCCAATCGGCGGTGCGCGATCTCTCCAAGCTGGTCGACGTGATCCTCGTGGTCGGCGCGCAGAATTCGTCCAATTCAAATCGGCTGCGCGAGATCGGCGCCGAGGAAGGCATCCCGAGCTACCTGATCGCGGACGGCTCCGCGCTCGAGCCCGAATGGGTCAAGGACGCCGGGGTCGTCGGACTGACCGCGGGCGCCTCCGCGCCGGAAGTCCTCGTCGAGGACGTGATCAATGCGCTGCGACGCATCGGGCCGGTCGAGGTTTCGACCCTGCCCGGCCGTGAAGAGCACATGGAATTCCGCCTGCCGGCCGAATTGACGGAAGGTTTCGCGACGCGAACCGTGAGCCGGGCGAGTTGACGTTTTCGCTCAAACCGTCTGAAATTACCGGTTAAATCGAAGAAAGTCAGAAAGTAGCAGGATGGCTATTCCGTTTTTCAAAGAGATCAAGATTGGCTCCTACATCATGAAGCAGAAGCTCATGGGGCGGAAGCGCTATCCGCTCGTGCTGATGCTTGAGCCGTTGTTCCGCTGCAATCTGGCGTGCGCGGGCTGTGGCAAGATCGACTATCCGGATCCAATCCTCAACAAGCGCCTCTCGGTCGACGAGTGCCTCAAGGCGGTCGACGAGTGCGGCGCGCCGATGGTCGCCATCCCGGGCGGCGAGCCGCTGATCCACAAGGACATCGGCGCGATCGTGAAGGGTATCATTGCGCGCAAGAAGTTCGTGTCGCTATGCACCAACGCGCTCTTGCTTGAGAAGAAGCTCGGCGAGTTCGAACCGTCGCCCTACCTGTTCTTCTCGGTCCATCTCGACGGCATCAAGAAGCATCACGACAAGTCCGTGTGCATGGAGGGCGGCTTCGAGAAGGCCGTCGCCGGCATCAAGGCCGCGCAGGCGAAGGGCTTCACCGTCAACGTCAACGCCACGATCTTCGACGGCCACCCGGCCGAAGACATCGCGGAGTTCCTCGATCTCTGCGAAAAGATGGACGTCGCGGTTTCGATCTCCCCCGGCTACGCCTACGAGCGCGCGCCGGACCAGCAGCACTTCCTCGCGCGCAAGAACACCAAGGAGCTGTTCCGCAAGGTGTTCGAGCTCGGCAAGGGCAAGGGCTGGAAGTTCATGCACTCCGGCATGTTCCTCGACTTCCTCGCCGGCAATCAGGAAGCGCACTGCACGCCGTGGGGCATGCCGACGCGCAACGTCTTCGGCTGGCAGAAGCCCTGCTACCTGCTCGGCGAAGGCTACACGAAGACCTTCAACGAGCTGATGGAAACGACGGACTGGGACAGCTACGGGACCGGCGCTTACGAAAAGTGCGCGAACTGCATGGCGCACTGCGGCTACGAACCGACCGCCGCGAACCTCGCCGTCAAGCATCCGCTCAAGGCGCTCAAGATCGCGCTGTTCGGCGTGCGCACCTCAGGACCGATGGCGCCGGAGATCTCGCTCGCGAACCAGCGCCCCGCGCAGTACAATTTCTCGCAGCAGGTGCAGAAGACGCTGACCCAGCTCAACGCCGAGAAGGCCAAGAAGGCGGCTGACAAGGCCGCGGCGGCTGGCGCAGCCGCCAAGGCCGCAGCCGAGCGCGAGCCGATGCATCTGACCGCCGCCGAGTAAGGCGAGCGGCTCCTACAACAAAAAAAGCCCGGCCTTGTTGCGCCGGGCTTTTTGATTCATGAGAGCCGGGCTTTACGCGTCGGCCTGCGCGGCGTCCAGGGCAAGCGCAATGACGGGACGGCGCGGCGCCACATCCATCATTCCGAGACCGGGACCAAGCAGCGCGCTGCCGCGCACCAGCGTCGCGCGCGCCGCACGCGCATCGAACGTCATGCGGACGAGGCCGGCCAGATCGCGCGGATAGCGCATCAACGAGCGCACCACCGCAAACGGATCGACCGTGCCGTCGGGGCGGGTCCCGGCGAGAGCCGAGCGCGGGATGGTTCGCTCCGCCGGATCGATCACCACGCGGATCGCGGCAAGCGGAACGCCGTGACGCTGGGCCGCGCGCGCCACCACCTGCGATTCCATGTCCACCGCGATAGCGCCGGTCTGGCGGTGCAGGCTGTGCTTCGCCGACGCGTGCGCGATCGGCTCGCGCACGCCGAGGATCGGGCCGTGCACGGCGTCCGGAATGATGCGCATGAGACGCTGCGCCCAGCGCGCGTCGGTCGGATGGTTGTCAGTATCGTTGAGGATCGAGGAACCGATGACGCAGGTGCCGGGCTTGAGATCGGGCGCGAGGCCGCCGGCGACACCGAAGCTGATGAGACCGCCGCAACCCGCCGCCATCGCGCGGGTCAGCGCACCTTCGAGCCGGCTTCCGTCGCCGCCACAAATGACAGGAACGCCAAGGCCCGCCGCAATGCGGGCCTCAAATGCCATCCCCACCACTACGATCATTCGGTCGCGCCCCCCGCGCGATTACATTCCGAAAGAGACCGCTCGACTGTTCCCGCTCTTGAGATTGCGATAGCGCGCCATCGCCCAGAGCGGAAAGAATCTCCGATATCCGTGATAGCGCAAATAGAAGACGCGGGGGAAGCCTGTGGCAGTATACCGCTCCTCATCCCAACTCCCGTCACTGGCTTGATTCCGGGCTAAATACGCAATGCCGCGTCCAACAGCCGCATGCTCCACCTCGCCTGCGGCCATCAGTCCAAGCAAAGCCCATGCCGTCTGCGAGGCCGTGCTCGGCGCTTTCTCGAAGCCGCGGTAATCGAGCTTGTAGCTCGCACCGTCCTCGCCCCAGCCGCCGTCTTCGTTCTGGATCGAGGCAAGCCACTGCACCGCTTTGCGGAACATCGGCGCCTGATGATCTACGCCCGCCGCATTAACGGCGCATAAAACCGACCACGTCCCGTAGATGTAGTTCATGCCCCAGCGGCCGTACCAGCTTCCGTCCGGTAACTGGTCGCGTTCGAGCCACTTGATCGCGCGCCGCATCGGCGCGGAGGTCGCAGGGCGTTCGCCAAGCTGCGCCAGCATCGAGAGGCAGCGGCCGGTCAGGTCCGCGGTCGGCGGATCGAGCAGCGCGCCGTGGTCGGCGAACGGGATGTTGTTGAGATAGTGATAGGCGTTGTCGGCGTCGAACGCGCCCCAGCCGCCATCGCTGGATTGCAGGCCGACGACCCATTCGCGGCCGCGGTCGATCGCCTCATCGAAGATCTTGCCGCGCTCGCCGCGCGCACGGTCCATCGCCATCACGACGACCGCGGTGTCGTCGAGATCGGGGTAGTGCGCGTTGTTGTACTGGAACGCCCAGCCGCCCGGACGAACGTCGGGGCGCTTCTCGATCCAGTCGCCCTTCACGTCGAGGACCTGCAACGGCTTGAGCCAGTCGAGGCCGCGGTTCGCCGCAGCGGTTGCCTTCTCGCCGCCGGCTTCGAGCAGCGCATGCGCGACCAGCGCGGTGTCCCACACCGGAGAGACGCAGGGCTGGCAATAGGCCTCGTCGTCTTTGATCACCAGGAGCTTGTCGAGCGATGCGCGCGCGATCGCGCGATGCGGATGATCGACCGGATAGCCGAGCACCGCGTACATCTTCAACGAATTTTCCATCGCCGGGTAGATCGCGCCGAGCCCGTCGATGCCGTTGAGCCGCTCGGTCACGAAGGCGACCGCCTTGTCGATGGCGCGCTTGCGCGGGCCCGTGGGCATGAAGGGCTCGACCGCGCGCAGCACGACGTCGATGGCGCGGAAGGTGACGAACCAGATCCATTTCTGGTGCGGCGCCTTGTGTGGCGCGCCAACGGTCTTCGGATCTTCGTGAAACAATTCGTCGATCGTGATGCGGCGCGGGTTGATCGCCTTCGGCTTGAGCGCCTGAAGCACCAGCAGCGGCACGATCACGGTGCGCGCCCAGTACGAGATCTTGTCGAGATGGAACGGAAACCATTTCGGCAGCAGCATGATCTCGACCGGCATCACCGGCACGCTCTTCCACGGGATAACGCCGTAGAGCGAGAGCAGCGCGCGCGTGAACACGTTTGCCTTCACGCCGCCGCCGCGCGAGAGGATCGCCTCGCGCGCGCGCTTCATGTGCGGCGCGTCGATATCGTCGCCGATCATCTTGAGCGCGAAATAGGCCTTCACGCTGGCGCTCATGTCGAACGCGCCCTCGTGAAACAGGGGCCAGCCGCCATGCGCGCCCTGGATGCGGCGCAGGTAGACGCCGATCTTGCGTTCCAGTTCGAGGTCCGGCTGCTCGGCGAAGTAATGCACCATCAGCACGTACTCGGCCGGGATCGTGGCGTCGGCTTCGAGCTCGTAGACCCAATGCCCGTCCGCCTGCTGGTCCGACAGGACAGCATCGGTCGCGGCGTGGATCTTCTGCTCCAGCGCGGGATCGAGTTTGTTCAGCGCCAGCGACGGCGCGGTGAGCGTGATATCGGTCATTTTTCTCTAGTGGCGCAGCGCCAGATCGGCTGCCCGGTTGCCGGATCGAATGGCACCTTCGATGGTCGCGGGCAAGCCCGTGTCCGTCCAATCTCCCGCAAGGTAAAGATTGGCGAACTTCGTGGCGGGACCGGGGCGCTTTGCGTTTTCGCCGGGTGTCGCGGCGAATGTGGCGCGGCGCTCGCGCACGACCTGCCAGGGAGGCAATTCGGCCGCAATGCCTGCCACCGCCGCCACTTCCTTCCAGATCAGCGCCGCGAGTTCCTCGCGAGACTGATCGAGCAGCCGATCCGCGCCGCTGATCGTGACCGACAGGCGGTCCGGGAACGCGAAGATCCATTCCACGGTGCCGTTGATGACACCGATCATCGGCGGGAACTCCGCCGGCGGCGCGATGCGGAAATGCGCGTTGACGATGGCGCGGTATTGAGTGGGGACCGACAGGCCGGGCACCAGCGAGGGCGCGATCCAAGGCGGCACCGCGACGATCACGGCATCGCGCGCTTCGAGCGTAATGCGGTCGCCGCCGAAGTCGAGCGCGGCCGCCTTTCCGTCGTTCAACTCGAGCGCACGCAGCTGATGGCCAAAGCGCACCTCCGCGCCCGCCTTCTCCAAAAGCCGCAGCGCCGGATCGATCAGCACTTCGGTCAGCCCGCGCGCGATGAGCGGCCGGCACGCCTGCCCGCCCGCAAGCAGTGTCTCGCGCACGATTGCGCCTGCGAGCGCCGCCGAGCCCTGCGGTGGATCGATGTTGAGCGCAGCGAGCAGCAGCGGCTGTCCGAGCCGGTCGTAGACCGGACCCTTGCAGGCGATCACGTCGCCGACCGTCTTGTCCTTCGAAGCCCAGAGCAGCGGCGCGAGCCGCACATAGTCCATGAACGTCGAGTCCGGCACGCGGCGGCTGCCGTCGAAAATCCACCACGGCACGCGGCCATCGCCGATCTTCAGCGTCCAGCGCTTGCCGCTCGCCAGATCGATGAAGGCAAAGTCCGCGTGCGGCGGCCCGACCAGACCGGCCTCGGACCCGAGCGTCCGCACGTAGTCCATCGCGGCGTGATTGCCTGACAGCACCAAATGATTGCCGTTGTCGATCACCAGGTCGGTCGACGCATCGTAGTAGGAGCGAGCGCGGCCGCCGGCCTGTTGCTGTCCTTCGTGCACGACCACCCTTTCGCCGCGCCCGCTCAAGCGGATCGCAGCAGAAAGGCCGGCAAGGCCGGCGCCGATGACGTGGACGGTGCGCGGCATCAGATGAACGCGTAGCGCAGGATGGTCAGCATCAGGAGCGGCTTCGACACCTTCACGGGCTTGCGCGGCGCGTCCCAGCCGCGCGCGATCAGCTTGCGCAGGATCGCCTTGTAGGCCACCCCCATGATGCGCGGCGCGCGCACGCTCCGGCGCGAGCACTTCTTCATGATGCGCTCGGCCTCGGCGAAATGCCCCAGCGCACGCTCGACGACCTGCTGGCATGCTTCGCCAAGCCGCGGATGCGCCATCACGGCCTGCGGCTCCGGCGTCATGATGCCGGCCTGCGTCAGCGCCTCGCGCGGCAGATAAAGCCGCCCGATTTCCGCGTCCTCGTCGATGTCGCGCAGGATGTTCGTGAGTTGCAGCGCACGGCCGAGGTGATAGGCGAGCGCAATGCCGGCCCGCTCGTCCATGCCGAAGACCCGCACCGAGAGCCGCCCGACCGCGCTCGCGACGCGATCGCAATAGATATCGAGCTTCGCCCAGTTCGGCGCGCGGATGTCGGCGACCACGTCCATTTCCATGCCTTCGATCACGGCATAGAAATCCTCGCGCTTGAGGCCGAAGGTCTTGATCGGCGCCGCGAGGCTGCGCGCGCGCGAAACCGAGCTGCCGCTGTAGATCGCGTCGATGTCGGCGCGCCAGAGCTTGAGCTGCCCGAGGCGCAGGTCGCGCGGGCCCGGCGAGTCCGCGATGTCGTCTACTTTGCGGCAGAACGAATAGATCTCGTACATCGCCTCGCGCTGCGGCTTCGGCATGATCCGCATCGCCGTATAGAACGAGCTGCCGGAAGCGCGCTGGGCGGCGTTATCTTGAATGTCGGCTGCGGCCACGCGTGTTACTCGCTTAATCCGTTCAGGCCTTGTGCCGCGCATCCTGCGGCTTGCGCACCGGCCGCGTGCCGCCGATGCGGCGCAGCGCATTGACCATGATAGCGCCGATCCCGAGAAGTGCGAACTGCGCCTTGGTCAGGTGTACGCGCTCGCTCAACGGGTCACGCGACTGCAATAGCGCGACGATGCGGCGCGCAAAGGCGTGAATGGTCGCGACTTCGTGCGCGAGGCGCGTATTTTCGATCTCCCCGGCGAACGGGTCGCCCTCGGCCAGGAGCTTTTCGTTGCGCGCCGCGAGCGCGTGGATGCAGCGGAGCAGATTCGGCGAGGCGCGCGCCGCTCCCAGTTCTTCCGGCGTGGCGCCCGCAGCCGCGAACGCATCGAGCGGAATGTAGACGCGGTTGAGGTCGCGGAAATCCTTGCCGCAATCCTGCAGGTGATTGTTGATCTGAAGCGCAGCGCAGAGCGCGTCGTTCGCGGGCCATGTCGCGCGGCTCTCGCCGTGCACATCGAGCACGAAGCGGCCGACCGGCATCGCCGAATAGCTGCAATAGTGAATGAGATCGTCCCAGTCGGCATAACGCAGCTTGGTCACGTCCATGCGGAACGCGGTGAGCAGGTCCTGCGCATGACGCGGCGGCAGGCCGCGTTCGGCAAGCGCGCCGCGCAGCCGCACGGCTTCGGCATTGTCCTCGCCGTGCCCGAGCAGGTTCGCTTCCAGCCGGTCGAGCTGGGCGAGCTTTTCTTCGGGCTTCAGGCTCACATGGTCCGCGATGTCGTCGGCGACGCGGACGAACTCATAGAAGGCGAGGATGATGCCGCGATGACGCGCATCGATCAGCCACGAGGCGACCGGAAAGTTCTCGTCGCGGTGCCCCTTGCCCGAGCGCAGTTCCCCGGCCGTGCTCATGACGCCTTCGCCTGAACGCGCCCCTTCCAGCTTCCGCCTTTGCCGGCGGCGTACTGGTACGCGGAGTCCAATGTGTACAGCATGAAGAGGAAGGAGATAGCGGGCAGCGCCACCCCCCACAAGGGCGACAGGCGGTAGAAGCGCAGCACGGGCTGGAACGACATCGCCATTAACGCCCATGCGACCGCACCGAAGAGTTGCGCCCAGCCGGTCGCAATCAGCGCCGTTAACGGTGGAACCAAATAAGTCAGCGCCATTCCGGCGACGCATCCGATCAGCGTCAGGGGCGAGTAGCCGAGTTGCGCGTAGGCCGAGCGCGCGACCATGCGGCGGATGCTGTCCCAGTCCGGATAGGGCCGGATGCTGCGCACGCGCGCGGTCAACCCGAGCCAGATCGGGCCCTGCTTCTTGAGTTCCGCCGCAAGTGCGCAATCGTCGATCAGCGCATCGCGGATCACCTCGATGCCGCCTGCCGCGCGCAACGCATCGGCGCGCACCAGCATGCAGCCACCGGCCGCACCCGCCATCGCGTGATCCGGCCGGTTCACCCAGGCGAACGGATAGAGCATCTGGAAGAAGAAGATGAATGCCGGGATGTGCACGCGCTCGGCGAGGTTGTCGCAACGCCACAGCGCGGTGAGCGACGTGAGCACCAGTTGATGCTTCTCGGCATGCGCAACCAGCCAGCTCAGCGTGTCGGGCGCATGCACGATGTCGGCATCGGTGAGCAGCAGATATTTCGGTGCGTGTTTTTCCTCCGCCGCCGCGATGCCCTGCTTCACGGCCCAGAGTTTGCCGGTCCAGCCCTGCGGCAGCTTCTCGGCGCTCACGACGGCGAGCCGGTCAGTGCGGCTTTCCGTTGCGGCGGCCTGCCGCGCGACATCCGCGGTACCGTCGTCGCTGTCGTCGTCGACCAGCACGAGCGAGGCCGCCGGGTAATCCTGCCGCAGCAGCGAGGACACACTCTCGGCGATGCTGTCGGCCTCGTTGCGCGCCGGCACGACGATTGTGACGGTAGGCAGGACCGCGGGCAGCGCGTCCTTTCCGATGTCACGCTCGCGGCAAAGCCAGAACGCGCCGCGGGCGAACACGAGATAGATCCAGATCGCGAGCGAAAGCGCGGCAAGCAAAACGACGAACATCGGCGAGGAACTAGCCGCGCGGTGGGCCGCTGTCCAGCAATGCGGCCTGACCGGGTTGCCCGGGGCAGGCCCGGATGCCATAGGGACGGTCCCACATTAACCAGGAGTGCCCGTTCCTCCTTGCGGCAGGGCCGGAGTGCTGATTTTCATGCCGAAACGTGCGTTCGACCGGACGAAATCATGAATGACGCGACAAACGCCGGGGCGGCGTTCCGGCAGCGGCTCGATCAGGTCGCGGCCGACACCGAAAGCCTGCTCGACCGGCTGCTCGGCGCGACGCTGCTTGCGGACGAGCGCGCGCGCCCGCAGCGCCTGATGGAGGCGATGCGCTACGTGGCGCTCGGCGGCGGAAAAAGGCTGCGCCCGTTTCTGGTGGCCGAGACCGCCGCGCTGTTCAACGTGCCGCGCGAGCGCGCCCTGATGGCGGGCGCTGCGCTCGAATGCGTGCACTGCTATTCGCTCGCGCACGACGACCTCCCCGCGATGGACAATGACGACCTGCGGCGCGGACGGCCGACGGCGCACAAGAAGTTCGACGACGCGACCGCGATCCTCGCGGGCGACGGATTGCTGACGCTCGCCTTCGACATTCTGGCGCGGGCCGAGACGCATCCAAGCGCGGCCGTGCGGGTCGATCTCGTGCTGGCGCTTGCGCGCGCCTCGGGCCTCGGCGGCATGGTCGGCGGGCAGATGCTCGATCTCGCAGCCGAAGGCCGCTTCGACGGCGGCAAGGTGCAGAAGCTCGGCCCGAACGACGTGAAGCTGCTGCAGACGATGAAAACCGGCGCGCTCCTGCGCTTCGGCTGCCTCGCGGGCGCGATCCTCGGCGAGGCATCGCCGGAGAAGCGCGAGGCGCTCGACCGCTACGGCACGCTGCTCGGCGAAGCGTTCCAGATCGCGGACGACCTGCTCGACGTCGAGGGCGATGCCGCGACCGTCGGCAAGGCGACCGGCAAGGACGCGGCCGCCGGCAAGGGCACGTTCGTCACGATCCTGGGAATGGACGGCGCCAAGGCACGGCTGAAAACGCTCGTCGCCGAATCCGAAACTGCGCTCGCGCCGTTCGGCCGCGACGCCGAGGTGCTCAAGATGGCGGCGCGCTTCGTCGCGGAACGAAAGGCGTAACGATGGCGACTGCTCCTGCGCAAATTCCCGGCGTCTATCGCCGCCACATCGGCGACATCGTGGTGACGACGATCAGCGACGGCTATCTCGACGGCATCTACGAATTCATGCGCGATATCACGCCGCAGGATGCCGAGAGCATCCTGAAAGAGGCCTATCGCCCTGCCCCGCCGCGCATCTCGATCAATACGTTCGTGATCCATTCGGCCGGCCGCATGGCGCTGGTCGACACCGGCTCGCAGAACAGCATGGGGCCGACGCTCGGTCACATGCCGAAGAATTTCGCGGTCGCCGGCATCGATCCGAAGAAGATCGACACGATCCTGCTGACCCACTGCCACCCGGATCACTCGAACGGCCTGACCGACGCAAACGGCAAGGCAATCTATCCGCACGTCGAACTGGTTGTCGCCGAGGCCGACGTAAAGCACTGGCACGACGATGCCGCGATGGCGAAGGCGACGGAACGCCAGCAGATGCGCTTCTTCCGCTGGGCGCGCGAGCAGATCGCGCCGTACCAGAACCAGCGCCGCGAGCCGAAGGGTGAAGTGTTTCCCGGCGTCACCGCGGTGCCGCTCTACGGCCACACGCCGGGCCACACGGGCTATCTCGTCGCATCGAAGGGCGAGAGCCTGCTGATCTGGGGCGACATCCACCACATCCCGGACATCCAGACGCGCCGTCCGGAGGTCTACATGGAGCCCGACGTCGATCCGCAGGCCGCGATCGCGACGCGCAAACGCATCATGGATCAAGTGGCGACCGACCGCACGCTCGCGGCCGGCATGCACATGCACTTTCCGGGATTCCTGAATCTCAATCGCCGCCCGAACGGCGGCTACGAGCTAGTGCCCGAGATCTGGGATCAGAGCCATCAGCCCTAGCGGACGACGGCGCCGCCGGCGACCGTGGTGGTCGTGGTCGCCTTGACGACCGGGCCATAGGAACGCGCGTCGGACTTCGTAACGCCGCTCGCCGAAACCACCGCCATGAACACGAACGTCGCCGCAACCGCGAGGAGTGCGATCTTCGCGTGGGTGTTGCCGCTGGCGCTGATCAGAGAGTGGTTCATGGCGTGTCCCTTCGATGCTGAAGGGATACCGCACTCGTGTATCCGGCAGATGTTGCGATTGTGTCGTCTGTATTGCGGGCTTAAGTCATTGAAATGACTGGTACAGCTGGGTGGGCTCGAACCACCGACCTCCGGATCCACAATCCGGCGCTCTAACCAACTGAGCTACAGCTGCATGGCCCGCGCGCGAGCGGGCGGAAATTAGGAGCAGGCCCCTTGTTTGGCAAGGGTTTCGGCCCCGCTGGTAGGTCGCGCCACGCCGCGCATGCGTTCAAACGAAAAAGCCCGGGCAACGGCCCGGGCTTCGTTACGCGACTGACTTCGTGCGTGGCTTAGGCGACCTTCTTCATCGCCTTGTTGACGCCCGACTTGATCGGCTCGGCGGTCTCGGTCGCGACCTTCTGCGCGAGCGTGCCGAGCTCCTTGCCCTGCGCCGTCAGCGTCTCGAACTGCGTGCGCGAATGCGCGGTCGCAAGCTCGATCAGCTCGGAAGGGGTCTTCACGCCGAACAGCTTCTCGACGAACGTGAACGCCATGTTCGTGTTGTAGCGCGCGATCTCGATCATCTTCAGGCCGTACTCGGTCGACCCTGCGTGGCCGTCGAATAGACGGTCTCGAGCATCTCGGTGTTCTCTTCGGCGACCGCCTTGAACTTCTCGTAGTTCTCCTTGGTCTGCGCGACGCCCTTCTCGGCGAACTCGCGGAACGCAGCCGGGACTTCCATCTTGGGCATGTCGAAGTTCGGGATCTCGAACTTCGGCATTTCGAACGGGATCACCGTCGCGGCGGCTTTGGCCGGCTTCGGCTTCATGGTGTTGTCGGTCATGGGATTTCCTCTCATCGCTGGCAGAGCCCTCACCGGCCCCTGCGTCAATTCGATGAACGCTATATAACAGCTCTTTTGCTGCAATGCAATATCTTATTGTGCATCGCCATAATTAATATGAAAAATATCAACTTTTCGGCTTGGCCATGTTCCCGGCCACGCTCGTGGCCGCGGCGCCGAGGTTTTTCGCCTGTTCCTGCATGGCCTGCATCTGCGACTTCAGGAATTCCTGCTGCAGGGCCATCACCTCCTGCACGTCCTTGGCGCGCACCAACTTCTGGGCGAACGCGAACGAATTGGCGATGTTCTGCTCGGCAAAGCCCATCGCCTTCTGGCCCACGTCCTTGGCGCCGGACTGCGCGGTCGCGGCCTGCGTCTCCGCGGTGGTAACGGCCTTTTGCGCCGCGGTCATGAAGCCATCGACCGCCTTGCGCGCCTGCTCGACGCTCTGCTCGGCGAACTGACGCATCTGGGTCGGAACATCGAAGTTCCAGGTCGGATCGTTCGCCATCTGGTTTCCTCCGCGCTGCGCCTCGCGCAGCGTCATATTGGCGAGAATTGCCTCAATTGCCAACGCCGGAACGGCCCGGCGGTTGCGCATTAAGGTTAGCCTTGAAGCGGCGTGGACGGGGCAAAAGCCGCGCCCTATTAAAGATTTGTTTACGCTGAAGGCCTGGCTCCAGCCCAATGACCGCAGCCGATACGATCCTCAAACTGACGCGCGATGCGCGCCTCTCGCCCTATGCGATGAGCGCGATCCCGGCGTGGCTGTGGAACGCGGACGCAACGCGCGTGATCTGGTCGAATGCCGCAGCCGCGGCCGTGCTCGGTGCGCCGTCGCCTGCCGAACTGACGGAACGGAATTTCGCCGCGGACGAGCCTGTCGCGGCCGATGTCGCGCGTGTCGCCGCCGCCCTGCCGGCAAGCGGCGCGCCGCGCCTCGAGCGGTTGCGCGGCGTCGGCAGCAATCTCGTATGCACCTGCGCGCGGCTTCCGCTCGCGGATGACGACTACGGCATCCTGATCGTCGGGTCGGAAACGGCGCGGCCGATCCTGCCCCTCGGCGAGCGCGCGACGCGCCAATTCAGCGCGAGCACCGAACCTCTCGCGGTGTTCTCGACCGAAGGCGCGCTGTACTTCGCGACCGGCGATCTTGAGCCCGACACCACGCTCGCGACGCTCGGCGCCGCCGCGCTGATGGCGCAGGCGCTTTCCGAAGGCCGCGCATACGGCGAGAGCGCGCTCGGCGATCTGATCCTGGAGAAAATCGGCAACGGCGCCGCGACGGTGCTGCTCGCCCGGGTCGGTGCTCCTGAAATTGCCGAAGCTCCCGCTCAGCCGGCGACCAAAGAGGCCGGGCCGATCGAAGCTCCACAGTCAAGCGAACCATCACCGGTGCTCGACCACTCACAAGACGCGCCCGCCGTTGAGGCCGCGTCCGCACCTTCCGAACCAACCGCCGCCGAGGTACCGGCGCCGGAAACCGAGCCGCCAGCGCCGCAGGAGCCTGCTGCGGGGATCGCCGCACCTCAGTCCCCCGCCGACAATTCCGCGCCCGAACGGCGCGCGCCGCTGCGCTTTGTCTGGACCATCGACGCGGCGCAGAACTTCAACATCGCCACCTCCTCCTTCGCGGAAGCGATGGGCGCGCAGACGCGCGATGCGCTCGGCAAGCCGTGGAGCGAGGTCGCGCAGACGCTCAGCCTCGATCCGGAGAACCGCGTCGCGCATGCAGTCGCCTCGCGCGACACATGGAGCGGCATCACCATCACGTGGCCGACCGAATCCGGCGAGCGCGTGATCGTCGAATTGTCGGGCCTGCCGGTCTTCAGTCGCGACAAATCATTCCAGGGCTATCGCGGCTTCGGCGTGTGCCGCGAAGCGCGCGCCGCGAGCGCTGCGCCGATCGAGGCAGCACCGCCCGCCTCCCCTACACCGTCCACGCAGACCGAGCCGCCGAAGGAGGAGCCGCGTCCGCTGCTCACCGTCGTGCCGACTGTGAAGAACGTGCTGCCGTTCCGCGGCGCGCCCGAACGGCGGCCGACGCTGACCCCGGTCGAGCGGTCGGCGTTCGACCAGATAGCCGAAGCGCTCGCCAACGGCGAGGCGCCGGCACTGACGCCGGAGCCCGCGCCGCCGGAAGCCACCCCCGAAATGGACGTGCCGCCTGCCCTCCCCGGCACGCTGCCGAGCGCCTTCGCGCCCGCCGTCGAGGATTCCGTTCTGAAGGGCGAGCACGATCACGCCATCCTCGACCGGCTGCCGGTCGGCGTGCTGATCCACCGCAGCGACAGGCTACTTTACGCCAACCGCGCCTTCCTCGAATGGACCGGCTATTCGGGTCTTGCCGCTGTCGCAGAAGCGGGCGGGCTCGAACGCCTTGTGGTCGATACCGATACGGGCGCGCTCGACCGCCTCAACGGCACGGGCAAGACCTTCACGCTCGCGACGCGCGCGGGCGAGGCGATGACCTGCGAGGGCCGGCTCTACACCGTGCCGTGGCAGGGCGAGAACGCGCTGATGCTCGTTCTCATCCGCACCGCGGCCGCAGAACACTTGCGCGATGCCCAGATCGCAATTCGCGCAGCCGAAGCCGAGACGCGCGAGCTGCGCTCCGTCCTCGATACCGCGACCGACGGCGTGATCGTGGTCGACAGCGAGGGGCTCATCCTCACGTTCAACCGCTCGGCTGAAGCGCTGTTCGGTTACGAATATCACGAGATGGCGCGCCGGCCGTTCACCGAGCTGTTCGCGCCGGAGAGCGAGCGCGCCGCGCGCGACTATCTCGATGGGCTCACGAAGAACGGCGTCGCGAGCGTGCTCAACGACGGGCGCGAAGTGATCGGCCGCGTGCGCCAGGGCGGGCTGATCCCGCTGTTCATGACAATGGGGCCGATCGGCGTCGGCATGCCGAAATTCTGCGCCGTGCTGCGCGACATCACGCAGTGGAAGCGCGCCGAAGAAGACCTGCTCAACGCCAAGCGCACCGCCGAGCGCGCGTCGTCGGCGAAGTCCGATTTCCTTGCGAAGATCTCGCACGAGATCCGCACACCGCTGAACGCGATCCTCGGCTTCTCCGAAGTGATGATGACCGAGCAGTTCGGCAAGCTCGGCAACGACCGCTATCGCGAGTACATGAAGGACATTCATGCCTCGGGCGAACATCTCGTCTCGCTGATCAACGACCTGCTCGACCTCTCCAAGATCGAGGCGGGCAAGCTCGATCTCGTGTTCGCGAGCGTGAACCTCAACCAGCTCGTGCAGCAATGCGTCGCGCTGATGCAGCCGCAGGCGAACCAGCAGCGCATCATCATCCGCTCCTCGCTGTTCGCGACGCTACCGCCGGTAGTGGCGGACGCGCGCTCGGTGCGGCAGATCGTGCTCAACCTGCTCTCCAATTCGATCAAGTTCACCGGCGCGGGTGGCCAGGTCATCGTCTCGACCGCGCTGACCGATCGTTCGGAGGCCGTACTCCGCGTGCGCGACACCGGCGTCGGCATGACCGAGAAGGAAATCGAGACCGCGATGGAGCCGTTCCGCCAGCTCGCGACCTCGACGCGCTATGGCTCGGGCGGCACGGGCCTCGGCCTGCCGCTGACCAAGGCGCTCGCGGAAGCGAACCGCGCGAGCTTCGCGATCAAGAGCGCGGTCGATGCCGGCACGCTGGTCGAGATCACGTTTCCGGGCCAGCGTGTGCTGGCGGAGTAGCGGCGCGTTCGCCGTTTCGTCGGCTCATTCTCATCAATTCAGAGTTCCCGCGCGCCACAGTGTGGCGGCCGTGCGCATTTCCGCACGCGAATGGTCAAAATCGCGACGCGCTGTGACCCGAATCCCCGGCGAGATTGCCAGAAGGACGAGCGAGCGGGCACACGACCGCTAATCGCATCTTCATCGTGTCGATTGCGTAACGGGGTGGTTCATGTCGGTTCAAACCGCGTCGGCCTTGCCGGCCATCGGAATTCTCGCCGCGTCTCTTTCGCTCTCGATCCTCGCGCCGCAAAGCGCCGGCGCGGCGGACTCCTGCCTCACGGCACCGAAAGGCCCGGCGCCCGAAGGCAGCCATTGGTACTACCGCATCGAGCGGCCCTCGCTGCGCAAGTGCTGGCGTCTGGTGCAGCAGGGGCAAGGGGAGAAGACCGCGGTCGCGCGCAAGGCGCCGCAGCCCGAACTGGATGAAGCGACAGAAGCACCTGCACCCGTGGCGAGCGTTCCGGCCACCCGGACGCCGGTGCCGGAGACGAAGCCCGCGATCGCACCGGTCATTCAGAATCTGATGACGCGGAACGTCAGCAACACCGACGAAGCCGTGCAGCCTTTGCTGGCGCCCGCACCTTCGGTCAGCGCGGCGCCGCGCGCGGAAAACCCGTCAGCTCCGGCCGCGACCGAGCAAGTGAGCGACCAACCGGCGCCAGCCGCTATCGTCGATCAGCCCGTCCTGTCCGCCCACCGGCGCGCGAATGTTGCCGATGATGAGGGCCGGCCGACATTGCGCCTGTTGCTCGGCGCCATCGCGTTTTTCGGCCTTCTCGCCTGTGCGGTCTTCATCGTTCTGGAGACGATGCGCCGGCGCAACGACATCCTGAACATCGTACCGAGCTCAGCTCCGATCGGCGCGCTGCCCGAGACTTTGCCTGCCGCCGATGCGCCGACCTTCGCGCCGCTTCCGCCGATGGCCGCGATGCCGCGCCAGGACGACGTCGAAGACGCGCTGCGGCGTTTCAGGCAGCGCCACGCTGCCTAGCGGCGCGGGCTCCGCGGGCCACGTCGCCGCATCAATGCGGTTCATGCGGGCCATCACCGATGTTCGCTTGAGCGGCATCCGGCATGCCCATAGGCTGCGCGGCATCCACACGCGGAGCCGCCAATGTCAGCCGTTGCCGTTCGCCCCGTCACGCGCGCCGATTACGACCAGTGGCTTCCGCTGTGGGAGGGCTACAACGCGTTCTACAAGCGCGTCGGCCCGACCGCAGTGCCGATCGAGGTCACCAACATCACATGGCAGCGCTTCTTCGACGGCTACGAGCCGATGCATGCGCTCGTGGCCGAGAGCGGCGGCAAGCTGGTCGGGCTGACGCACTACCTGTTTCATCGGAACACCATCATGCTCGGGCCGGTGTGCTATCTGCAGGACCTGTTCACCGATGGCTCGCAGCGCGGCAAGGGCGTCGGCAAGGCGCTGATCGAGGGCGTGTGTGAACGCGCGAAGGCGGCCGGCTCGACACGCGTCTATTGGCACACGCACGAGACCAACAAGACTGCGATGCGGCTGTACGATTACGTCGCGACGCACTCGGGCTTCGTGGTGTACCGCAAGGAGCTATGACGGCCGCGCTTGACTTGGCGCTCCCATCGCCGTCATCTGATCGGCGCCGGGCCCGATCGCAGTCGCCCGGCCTGATCTCAAGGCATCTTGCCCAAGCACTGCACTTTGCCCGCGCGACGGGCTAAGGGCTGTTGGGCATGTCCGAATTTTCATCGCAAGCGCGTCCCCTCGCAGCCGACATCCGGCTGCTCTACGCGGCGCGCGGCTTCCGCGGCTTCGGCGACGGCTTCGCCGTCATCATCCTGCCGGCCTACCTGTCGGCGGTCGGCTACACGCCGCTGCAGATCGGGATCGTGGCGACGGCGGCGCTGCTCGGCTCGTCGGTGCTGACGCTCGGCGTCGGCTTCTTCGCGCCGCGCCACGATCTGCGCAATCTGCTGCTGCTCGGCGCCGCGCTGACCGCCGCGACCGGCCTTGCGTTTTCACTTAGCGAGCACATCGGCTTCGTGTTGCTGGTCGCGTTCCTCGGCACGATCAATCCCTCGACCGGCGACTCCGGCATTCTGGTGCCGCTCGAACACGCGATGCTGGCGCAGGGCGTCGCCGATCGGGAACGCACCGCCGCCTTTGCGCGCTACAGCCTGATCGGCGCGCTCGCGGGTGCGGCCGGTTCGCTCGCCGCCGCGACGCCCGATCTGCTGGCGCCCGCCGGCATCGGGCAATTGACCGCATTCAAGCTGATGTTCGTCGCCTACGCGGCGCTCGGGCTGGTCAGTGCCCTGCTCTACCGCCGCCTGCCGCATGTCGCGATGCGCGATGCCGGCCCCTCGACTCCGCTCGGGCCGTCGCGCGGCACGGTCTACAAGCTCGCGGCGCTGTTCAGCCTCGATTCATTCGCGGGCGGGTTCGCCGTGCAATCGATGATGGCGCTGTGGCTGTTCGACCGCTTCGATCTCTCGCTGTCGGCGGCGAGCCTGTTCTTTTTCTGGTCGGGCGTGCTGGGCGCATTCTCGTTTCCGGTGGCGGCGTGGCTCGCGAAACGCATCGGCCTCGTCAACACGATGGTGTTCACGCACATCCCCTCGAGCATCTTTCTCATCCTCGCGGTGTTCGCCCCGAACCTGATCACGGCGCTGGCGCTGCTGCTCGCGCGCTCCGCGCTCTCGCAGATGGATGTGCCGACGCGCACCTCCTACGTGATGGCGGTGGTCACGCCGGCCGAGCGCACCGCCGCCGCAAGCGTCACCGCCGTGCCGCGCGGCCTTGCGTCGGCGCTGAGCCCGTCGCTGACCGGCGCGCTGCTGGCAACGTCCGCCGCGGGCCTGCCGTTCATCCTCTGCGGCGCACTCAAGATCGTCTACGACCTGGCGCTGCTCTATTCGTTCCGCCACGTGAAGCCGCCGGAGGAAATCGGTTAACCCCGCGACATTCGCCGCATGGACCCGACGCGCGCGCCTCGCTAAATTCGCCCCAAGGGCACAAAGAAACGCTTCCGGAGGACACCCCATGAACCGGCGACACCTGCTCGCGCTTTGCGCGGTCGCGGCCATCTGCATCCAGTCGGCGCCGGCCTTCGCGCAGGCGCAAGGCTGGCCACAGCGTTCGGTGCGTTTCATCCTGCCGCTCGGCCCGGGTTCGGGCGTCGACATCGGCGCGCGGCTGATCGCCGACAAGCTGTCGCAGAAATGGGGCAAGCCGGTCGTGGTCGAGAACAAGCCGGGCGGCGACGCCATCGTGGCGATTACGACATTCACCGGCGCGAACGACGATCACGTCCTGCTGATGGCGCCGACCTCGACGTTCACGGCGCATCCGTTCCTGCACGAGAAGCTGCCCTACGACGTGAAGGACCTCGTG
The DNA here is from genome assembly GCA_963828625.1 of uncultured Alphaproteobacteria bacterium. Lineage (GTDB taxonomy): Bacteria > Pseudomonadota > Alphaproteobacteria > Rhizobiales > Xanthobacteraceae > PALSA-894. Next base: position 184,735 of record CAWHEX010000005.1, read on the forward strand.
CCGATCGCGCGCGTGAGCAACACCGTGGTGGCGGTCGGCGTGCCGGCCTCGCTCGGGATCAACACGGTCGATGACCTGCTCAAGCGCGCCAAGGAGGAGCCGGGCAAGCTCAACATGGCGTCGGCCACGGGCGCGAACGATTTCGTCGCCAACGGTTTCCTGAAGCTGGCGGGCGCCGACATCGCGCGCGTGCCTTATCGCGACACCGTGCAGGCGATCAACGATCTCGCCGAAGGGCGCATCCAGCTTTACGTCGCGGCCTACGCGATCATGCGGCCGCACGTGCAGGCCGGGAAGGTCAAGGTGATCGCGATCACCAACAGCGAGCGCGCGCCGGTCATCAAGGACGTGCCGACCGCGAAGGAATCCGGGCACCCGACGCTCGGCATCGACGGGCTGATCGGCCTGTTCGGCCCGAAGGAGATGCCGAAGGATCTGCGTGACCGCATCGCGGCCGACGTGATGGCGGCGGCGAGCGATCCCGACATCGCGGCGAAGATCGGTGCGACCGGGCAGATCGTGCGGCCGGGCGGAGCAGACGAGTTCGCCAAGGAGATCGACGTGCAGAGCAAGGTCGTCTCCGACGCGGCAGCAGCGTCCGGCGTGAAGCGGATGCTGCAGAACTAGCCAATTTCCGCTCGTCCGCGCGAAAGCGGGGACCCAGTTCCTGGCCCTGGATTCCCGCTTGCGCGGGAATGAGCGGAGAGAGTTTCGATCATGATCCTCGACATCTACACGCACATTCTCCCGGATGCGTTCTTCCGGGAAATGTCGCGCGCCTCGCCCAAACTGGAGAACATCGGGGCGCGCCTGCGCGGCGTGAAGAAGCTGTTCGACCTCGATCTGCGCTTCGCCGAGATGGACGCGATCGGCGACTACCGGCAGATCATCTCGCTGCCCAATCCGCCGCTGGAGGAGATCGCGCAGGGCGCGACCGCCGCGCAGCTTGCGCGCGTCGCGAACGACGCGATGGCGGAGCTGGTGGCGAAGCATCCGAAGCGCTTTCCGGCTTTCGTCGCGGCGGTGTCGCTCGACGACGTGGATGCGGCGCTGCAAGAGGCCGAACGCGCGATCACGCAACTCGGCGCGCGCGGCATCCAGATCTTCACCAACATTGCGGGCCATCCGCTCGACGAGGAACGCTTCGCGCCCGTGTTCGCCGCGATGGCCGCGCACGACCTGCCGATCTTTCTGCATCCGGCGCGCACCGCCGCGATGCCGGATTATGCGTCGGAGCAGAAATCGCGCTTCGAGATGTGGTGGTGCTTCGGCTGGCCGTACGAGACGAGCGTCGCGATGGCGCGGCTGGTGTTCTCCGGCGTGTTCGACCGCCATCCGGGCCTGAAGATCGTGACGCACCATCTCGGCGGGATGATCCCGTTCTACGACGGGCGCATCGGCGCCGGCATGGAGGTGCTCGGCTCGCGCACCTCGGACGAGGACTATTCGACCGTGCTGAAGTCGCTGAAGCGCCCGCACCTCGATTACTTCCACGAGTTCTATGCCGACACCGCGCTGTTCGGCGCCGGCAACGGGCTGCAATGCGGGCTCGATTTCTTCGGCGCCGACCGCGTGGTGTTCTCGACCGACGCACCGCTCGGGCCGATCGCGAAGACCATCGCGGCGCTCGACGGGCTTGCGCTCGATCCCGCGACACGCGGCAAGGTCATGAGCGGCAACGCCGCGCGGCTGCTCAAGCTGAAGCTCGGCGAGGACGTGCCCTCATAAACAAGGGCGTCCGCTGGAGGCGTCGCCAGCGATCTCGATTGAGCGGCCAGCGCGGTCATAGCCGGAGCCGGGTTTTGCTCACCGCTCCAGTCCCGCTGCGGCAAACGCTGGCGCAGCTTCGGGGCTTTTCATGAAATCCAGGAATTGCTCGACGACATCTTTTTGCAACGTCTGCGTTGATATTCCGATCGCAAAGGGCACGTACATCTGAAAATCGGGTGGGAACGGCCCTGCCAACTCGACGCCCTTGTTCAGCGCAATCGTCGACATCGACGTGACAACCAGTTCGACGGCACCGGAAACGACGGGTGCGAGGATGTTGCCGTCTGAGGACTTCGCCTTGTCTTTCATCTCCGCGGCGATGCCGAGGCGCTCGACGAGCGCGAGGTATGCCTTTCCGCTCAATCCTTGCTCCGAGTAGATGACCGAGCGCGCGGCGAGCAGGGACCTTCGGATTGCCTCCGCCGAGGACACATCCGGTTTTTCCGCGCCCCTGCGAAATCCGACTCCCATGCCGGCACGCGCGAACGGCGCGTGACGATCGACTTTTTTGTCAGCCGCGAGGGAGGCCATCGCCTCCGGGCTCACGATTGCAAGATCGAAGCCCTCGCCGTCGTCTATTCGCTGCTTGATTTTTGCAATGACGGCGAAGTCTCCGACTACCTTGTGCCCGGTTTTCGCCTGAAATCTCGACCCCAGTTCCTCGACGAGCCCGCGGACACCGACACTGCCAAGAAGCCTGATCTCGGCAGCGCCGGCCGTGCCGTTTGCGAGAGATATCGCCGTGAATGCCGCCATAACAAACCCGGTGAAAGGAAACCGCCCCATTCGTCCTCCATTTGAGCGAAGGCTATCCGCTGCGATACGCCCGCGCCACCGCCGCTACATCTGTCTGAAGGTCTACCTGTGATGCGCGCGCAGGAAGCGCGTGCCGGACGGCGTGACTTGCACCATCGTCCCCTGCCCTTCGACCGGCTGGCGCATGAGAAGCCCGCGGTCGACCGCCTCTTCCCACACGGTCAGGCGCGGGCACGAGGTGCGCCAGGCGTCGATCACCTCGGCGTAAGGGCGCGGCTCCTTCGCCACCCATTCGACGAGATCGAGCACCAGCGGATCGAGTGTGTCGGACATGTTCGCCTCGCAAATCGGATTTTACCAAATCCGCGACCGGAAAAACATGGCCCCCTCTCCGCGAATGGAGAGGGGGCCGGAGCGCAGCCGGCGTCGAGTGGGGGGACGCCTCACGCCGGTGCGCTGCTCAGGCGCCCGGGCAGATCGACCATCTGCGTGAGCACCATCAGCGCCGAGACCACCACGAACAGCGCGAGCGCGCCGATCAGCAGCGAGTAGGTCTCAAGTCCAAGCAGCACGTAGATGAAGGCGAACAGGCTCGCGAGCATCAGGGCGAACACGAATGCCGGCGTGAAGCGCCGCGCGACCGCCGCCGTGTAGAGCGTCGCCTGCGCCAGTACGAGGCTCGCGCTGACCAGATACGCGTTGGTGTAGCCGATCGGCTCCGCGAACGAGAGCAGCAGCAGCGAGAACAGCGACAACGACACTCCGAGCAGGCCGTACTGCACGATGTGGATGCGCAGGCGCGACAGCACCTCGAAGAAGAAGTAGGTGGCGAACGAGAGGATGACGAACAGCAGCCCGTACTTCGCCACGCGATTGATCATGCGGTAGATCGGCGTCGCCTCGATCAGGTCGACGCCGATGCTGGCGCCCCGCCACATCGAGGAATCGAATACGCCGGCCGACGACACCATACGCGGCGAGCCGAACTCCATGGTCTGCCAGCTCGCCTCGAAGCCGTCCGGCGTGACGGTCGAATTCAATGGCAACGGGTTGCCATTGAAGCTCGGGCTCGGCCACGGCGATGAGATTTTCGCCGTAAGTTCCTTGCCGGCATACTGCAGCGAGAACGAGCCGGTGCCGCGCAGGCTCACGGCCGATTTGAACTGCACACGCGCGCCGCCCGCTGCCGGCGGCGCGAGCGGTGCGCTCGCCAACATCATCACGCCGCCACGGCAGGCCGCTTCCTGCCGCAACGCGTCGAGGCACGGCAACAATGTTTGTTCGATCCCATCGATCGTGATGTTGTCGGTCGAACGCAGGCCGGTGAAGTCCGACGCCGTACCGAACGCGATCATCGCTTCGTTCCAGAGAATGCGGGAATCCCGGTCGGAGATGATTTCGCGCAGGCGCGCTTCCGCCGGCACGACGAACGCGCCGTTCATCTCCACCTTGCCTTCATAGACGGTGGCCTGGAACAGGCCGCGCTTGCGCTCCTGCGGCGTGAGATTGGCGGCGAGGTCCAACCGCGCCGGCGCGATCTTGATGTATTGGCGCGCACGGTCCCCAAACTGGTGCGGGATGACGAGCGTCGGCGTGTAGAAATTCTGCTCCGGTCCCCAGTTGCGCGCGATCTCCTGTTTCACGCTGGCCTGCCGGCCCTCGCGCTCTTCGATCAGGCCGGAGATGAACATGTTCGGCACGATGGTCGCGATCGCCACGCCGGCGATGAGCGCGACCTTGGCGATCGACAGCGTGGTGTAGTCTGCTGCGGCGCGTGGCGGCGGAAAGGAAGGCTGCGTGGCATCGCCTTGCGCGGCAAATGGATCGTGCGTCGTGTCAGTCATGCTTCTCCCTCGGTTGAAAGGTCATTCGGCGGCGACGAGCAGCCCGCCGAAGCGGCGCTCGCGCGTCCGGAAATCCATCACGGCGGCGCGCAGGTGCTGGGTGCCGAAATCCGGCCACATCGTCTCGGTGAAGTGCAGCTCTGCGTACGCGCACTCCCACAGCAGAAAATCCGAGAGGCGCTTCTCGCCGCCGGTGCGGATGAGCAGATCGACGTCGCGGCCGGGGCCTTGCCCCTGCACGGCGAGCAGGCGGCCGAACGCGGCGCGCTCCGGCAAATCGTCGCCAAGCCAGGTGGCGGCGGCGTTCGCGATGGCGTCGCGGGCCGAATAGTCGAGCGCGACGTTGAGCGTGAGGCGCCTGCCGCGGGCGGACGCGCATTCCGCAAGCGCGATCTCTTCGGCGAGCCCGTCGGGCAGGCGGTCGCGCCGCCCGATCACATTGAGCCGCACGCCGTTTGCGACCAGCCGGTCACGCTCCGCATGCAGGTAGCGCCGCAGCAGGCCCATCAGCGCACTCACTTCCGTGGGCGGACGGCGCCAGTTGTCGGACGAGAAGGCGAACAGCGTCAGCATGCCGACGCCGAGGTCGGGCGCCGCCTCGACGGTACGGCGCACCGCCTCGATGCCTTCGCGGTGGCCGGCAACGCGCGGGCTGCCGCGGCGCTGCGCCCAGCGGCCGTTGCCGTCCATGATGACCGCGACGTGCAGGCCGAAGTCCTGCGCGGCGTTCGTCTCTTGTCGTTCGAGAGTACTTTGCATTGTAAAGTTTCCCCGCAAATTTTTTTCAGGCTGGTTTGAGTTTCCGAAGGCTCGCCGCTGCGCCGCCCTTCGCGGCGCTCGCCGCATCGCGCACGACCTGTTCGAGCACGTTGAGATAGTCGAGATAGCGCGTGCGGCCTTCCGGCGTGATGCGCACGACCGTCTGCGGGCGATTGTGGTCGTAGCCCTTCTCGATCGCGACGAGCCCCGCCTCCTGCAACACCTGAAGGTGGCGCGAGAGATTGCCGTCGGTCAGTCCGCACATCTGCTTGAGGTCGCCGAACACGAGCCCCTTCGGGTGCGCGACCAGCGAGGTGAGCACCGAGAGGCGCGCCTTCTCGTGGATGACGCGGTCGAGCCCCTCGTAGGCGAAGCGCCCTTCCTCGCTCTTACTCTTCGCCATCGTGCCCTCCGGTCGCGCGATAGAGCACGAAGGCCATCAGGAATTGGCCGATGCCGAACGGGATCGCCATCGCGAGCGGCGCATATGGCGCGGAAGCCGCGAATGCGAGCGTCGCGAGTCCCGCCGCCAGATACCAGACGCCGACCGCGAACATGCCGCGCGGCAGCGAGCGGCACGAGGCGAACACGCCGAGACTGAAGACGATCTGCCAGAGGCCGGGCAGCAGCGGCAGCGCATCGGACGCATAGCGATAGAGCACGACGGTGATGAGCGTACCGGCGACGCCGGCCGGAATGTATTGCTCGACCGCGGTGTAGAGCATCTCGTCGGCGAGCCCGCCGTGCTCGCGGCGCGAGCGCGCCATCATCTCGGCGGCAGTGAGGATCACGGCGAGCGCCGCCATGCCGGCCCAGAGCGCCAGATACGCGAGCGGCGTTGCGGCGGCATCGGGCAGATAGAGCGCCTGCAAGGCAGCGGCGAGCAGCGCGAGCAGCCCGGTCGCCGCGACCGTCACCGGCCCGTAGCCGCGGAACTGCGTGCCGCGCGCAAGCTGGCTGCGGATGGCCGTGATGTCGGCGAGCGCGCGCTCAAGGTCCTTCATGGTCGCCCTTACTTTACAATGCAAAGTACACTGGAATGCAAATCAATGTCAAGCCCGGCGCCGCGCGGCCAGCGGACCGCCGCCCCTCACAGGCGGAATATCTGGAACCATCGGAATCGGTTACGCTCGATGTCCGGCCGCCGCCGGCACGCGTGAAATGGAGGACTCGATGAGGCTTCTCGTCCGGACCGTCCTTGCCCTTGTCGCCAGCATTCTGGTGTTCGGCGGGACGGCGCGCGCGGCCGAACCGGTCGATCTCCTGCTCGTGCTCTCCTCCGACGTTTCGCGCAGCGTGGACACGCGCAAATTCCAGCTCCAGCGCGAGGGCTACGCGGCGGCGCTGTCCAACCCGCGCGTGATCGACGCGATCCGCTCCGGGCCGCACGGCAAGATCGCGATCTGCTTCGTCGAATGGTCGGGCGCGACCTCGCTCAAGCTGGTGATCGACTGGACGGTGGTGAGCGACGCCGCCTCGGCGCGCAAGATCGGCGACCAGATGATCGAGCTGCCGCGCTCGTTCGCGGACCGCACCTCGATCAGCGCGGGGCTGGAGTTCTCGATGGCGCAGCTCGAGCGCTCGCCCTATCAGGGCATCCGCCGAACGATCGATGTCGCGGGCGACGGCACGAACAATTCCGGACGCGACATCAATTCGGTGCGCGACGAGGTTCTCGCCAAGGGCGTGACCATCAACGGGCTGGTGATCCTGAGCGAAACGCCGCTGCCGTGGAATCCCGAACACACCAACCCGCCCGGCGGGCTGGAAGAATACTACCGCCGCAACGTGACCGGCGGGCCCGGCTCGTTCGTGATGGCGGCGGAGAACCACAATTCGTTCGGCCAGGCGATCGTGAAGAAGATGATCGCCGAGATCGCCTGGGTGCCGCCGCGACATCCCGCAATCCTGCGGTAGCCCGCACCGTTTCCCGGTTATCATGTTCACCGTCGCCGAACTCGAAGCCGCCGCAAAGGTCGTGCACGCCTCGATGCCGCCAACGCCGCAGTTCGCGTGGCCGCTGCTGCGGCAGCGCACCGGCGTCGATGTCGTGGTCAAGCACGAGAACCACACGCCGACCGGCGCCTTCAAGGTGCGCGGCGGGCATCGCCTACGTCGACCGGCTCAAGCGCGAGCGGCCGGATGTGAAGGGCGTGATCACGGCGACGCGCGGCAATCACGGGCAGTCGCTCGCCTTCGCCTGCGCGCGCGCCGGCGTCGCCTGCACGGTGGTGGTGCCGTTCGGAAATTCGGCCGAGAAGAACGCCGCGATGCGCGCGTTCGGCGCCGAACTGATCGAGCACGGGCGCGACTTCGACGAGGCGCGCGAGCGCGCCGAAGCGATCGCCGCGGAGCGCGGCTACGAATACGGCAAGTCGTTCGACCGCGATCTGGTGCTGGGCGTTGCGACCTACGGCTACGAGCTGTTCACCGCCGAGCCCGATCTCGACGCCGTCTACGTGCCGATCGGTCTCGGCTCCGGCATCTGCGGCGTGATCGCGGCGCGCGATGCGCTCGGATGCAAGGCGCGCGTGGTCGGCGTCGTGTCGGATCGCGCCAACACCTACCGCCTCTCGCTCGATGCCGGGCGCGCGGTGCCGACCAACTCGGCGATGACCTTCGCGGACGGCATGGCGGTGCGCATCCCGAGCGAGGAAGCGCTCGCGATCATCCGCAAGGGCATGGACCATCTCGTCGAGGTCACCGACGACGAGGTCGCGGAGGCGATCCGCATTCTCTACACCGACACGCACACGCTCGCCGAAGGCGCGGGCGCGGCGGCGTTCGCAGCGCTGATGCGCGAGCGCGAGGCGATGCGCGGCAAGCGCGCCGCGGTCGTCGTGTCGGGGCAGAACATCGACCGGCCGTGGATGGCGACGGTGCTCGCCGGCGGCACGCCGCAGGTCGCGTGAGACGAAGGGACGCAGCACCTCGCCGAAGAGGCGCGTGGGACGCGCCGTCTGATTTCCGCGCGGCCGATCAAAGGCGACGCCTCTTCTTTTGATTCATTCCAGACTGATGTAGGTTTAGAATTGTTCCAACTGATTGATCTGCCTTGATAATTCTCATTGTTTCGCCTGCGGGTCGGCCCTAGGACAAGCCAACAATCACGTCCGGCCCAGGAGGCCCCATGTCCCGCCGTATTCTTTTGTCCGCCCTGTGCCTCGCGCTCGCGACGCCGGCGTTCGCCCAGAACGAGGTCAACGTCTACTCGTACCGCGAGCACAAGCTGATCCAGCCGCTGCTCGACGCCTTCACCAAGGACACCGAGATCAAGGTCAACGTGATCTCGGCAAGCTCCGGGCTTGAGCAGCGCATCAAGACCGAAGGCGAGAACTCGCCCGCCGACCTGCTGCTCACCGTCGATATCGCGCGTCTGCAGGAAGCCGAGAACATGGGCATCACGCAGGCGATCAAGTCCGACACCGCCGACAAGGCGATCGCCCCGCAATACCGCGATCCGAAGGGGCACTGGCTCGGCCTCGCGGTGCGCGCGCGCGTCGTCTATGCGTCGAAGGAGCGCGTGAAGCAGGACGCGATCACCTACGAGGATCTCGCCGACCCGAAATGGAAGGGCAAGATCTGCATCCGCTCGGGCCAGCACCAGTACAACAACGCGCTGTTCGCCGCGTATGTCGTGCATCACGGCGAGGCGAAGGCCGAGGAATGGCTCAAGGGCCTCAAGGCGAACCTCGCGCAGAAGCCGTCGGGCGGCGACCGCGAAGTCGCGCGCGACATCGCGGCCGGCAAGTGCGACATCGGCCTCGGCAACACGTATTACTGGGCGCTGATGAACGACAAGGAAACCGACCGCAAGCCGTGGGCCGACGCCACCAAGGTGATCCTGCCGACTTTCGCGGGCGGCGGCACGCACGTGAACGTGTCGGGCGTCGTGCTGGCGAAGCATGCGCCGAACAAGGCCAATGCCATCAAGCTGGTCGAGTGGCTGACCGGCGAGCACGCGCAGCATCTCTACGCCGACATGAACTACGAATACCCGCTGCGCGCGGGCGTGAAGGTCAATCCGACGATCGCCTCATACGGTGCGCTCAAGGCCGATACGATCCCGCTGGTCGATATCGCCAACAAGAAGAAGGCGGCCGCGAACCTCGTCGACAAGGTGGGGTTCGATAACTGAGCGGATTCGCCATCCGCGCGTGACGGCGTGACCGTCGCCACAGACAACACGCCGGGCACCCCTGCCCGGCGTCGCTTTTTCTGGTCGTCCTCCGATTTCGCGGCGAGCGCGTTCCTGTTCGCGGTCGCGGCGCTCGTGGTCATTCCGCTCGCAAACCTCGGGCGCATCGCAGCCTCGGGCGAATCCGACGTCTGGGCGGATCTGGTCGCCTACGTCATCCCGGAGGCGCTGCGCGTCACCGTGCTGCTGCTGGCGGGCGTCGCGGTGCTGACCGCGATCATCGGCACCGGCACCGCTTGGCTCGTCACCGCCTACCGTTTCCCGGGCCGCGATACGCTTGCGTGGGCGCTCGCGCTGCCACTCGCCTTTCCGACCTACATCGTCGCCTACGTCTACGTGGACGTGTTCGATGCCTTCGGCCCGGTGCAGATCGCGCTGCACGCGCTGTTCGGCTGGAGCCCGAAGCCGAACTCCTGGTATCCGGAGATCCGCTCGCTTCCCGGCGCGATCTTCGTGTTCTCGCTGGTGCTCTATCCGTATGTCTTCCTCGCCGCGCGCGCGATGTTCCAGACGCAGAGTGCCGCGCTGTTCGAGGTCGCACGCACGCTCGGCGCGACGCGCCTGATGCTCGCGCGCCACGTGGCGCTGCCGCTCGCCCGCCCTGCCCTCGCGGTCGGCCTGTCGCTCGCCCTGATGGAGGCGCTCAACGACATCGGCGCGTCCGAATATCTCGGCGTGCGCACGCTCACGCTCTCGATCTTCACCACCTGGCTCAACCGCTCCAGTCTGCCCGGCGCCGCGCAGATCGCCTGCGTGATGCTGATCGTGATCGCGGCGCTGATCTGGCTCGAGCGGCACGGCCGGCGCGACAAGCGCTTTCATCTGGTGCTGCGCCGCTCGCAGCCGCCCGCGCCGATCGTGCTGACCGGGCGGGCCGGGCTCGCCGCCTGCATCGTCTGTGCGCTGCCGGTGTTGCTCGGCTTCCTGCTGCCGGCCGCGAGTCTTACGCACGAAGCGCTCAAGCGCAGCCTCGATCCCGAGCTTGTGCGCGCAACCTTCAGCACGATCCTGTTCGCCGCTGCCGCGACCGCCGTGGCGCTCGCGCTCGGCTTCGGCGCCGTGATCGCGGCGCGGCTGATCCGCCGGCCGTGGACGGAGACCGCGCTCACCTTCGCGGGGCTCGGCTACGCGGTGCCCGGCACGGTGCTGGCGCTCGCGCTCCTTTCGCCGCTGGTCGCGATCGACGAAGGGCTCAATGTCGTCTCGCGCGCGCTGACCGGCGCGGGTGTCGGCCTCGTGGTCGCGGGCTCAGGCGCCGCCATCGTGATCGCCTACGTGGTGCGCTTCCTCACCATCGCGACCGGCTCGGCGCATGCGGGCCTTTCACGCATCTCGACGCGCGTGGATGACGCCGCGCGCACGCTTGGGCAGAAGCCCGGCGCGCTGGCGCGGCTCATCCACATTCCGCTCGCACGCCCCGCGCTTGGCGGCGCCGCGCTGCTCGTGTTCGTCGATTGCCTGAAGGAACTGCCCGCGACGCTGCTGCTGCGGCCTTTGAACGTCGAGACGCTGTCCACGTACATCTACCAGTTCGCCACGCGCGGCAATTTCGAGGAAGGCGCGCTCGCCGCGCTGCTGATCGTCGCGGCGGGAATCGTGCCGGTGATCCGCATGGCGCGCTACGCAGACCTGACGCTGATGCCCGAAGCTGCGCCGCAATAGTTTCTGCTATACCGGCGCGATGCGACGCGTCCTTTCCCTCCTGCTTGTGCTGTTCGCGCTTCCGGCGTCCGCGCAGGACTATCCCAGCCGCACGGTGGAAATCGTGGTGCCGTTCGCGGCCGGCGGCGGCACCGACCTGATCGCGCGCGTGCTTTCCGAGCGCTTAAGCGAAAGCCTTGGCGGCCGCGTCGTCATCATCAACCGGCCCGGCGCCTCGACCAATATCGGGACGGCGGCCGTCGCGAACGCGCCGCCGGATGGCCACACGCTGCTGCTGACCAGCATTTCGTTCGCCGCCAACCCCTCGCTCTACCGCAAGCTTTCGTACAGCCAGAGCGACTTCGCGCCAGTCGCGCTGATCGCCAATTCGCCGAGCATCCTCGTCGTCACGCCGCCGCTGCCGGTCAATTCGGTGCAGGATCTGATCGCCCGCCTGAAGGCGCATCCGGGCGAACTGAACTATGCGTCCTACGGCGCCGGGAGCGGGCCGCATCTCGCGGCCGGACTGTTGCAGGACCTCACCAGCACGCGGATGCAGCACGTGCCCTACAGCGGCGGCAATCCGGCGACGCTCGCGGTGCTGCGCGGCGAGGTGCAGATGCTGCTCGCGGGCGGGCTCGCGGTGCTGCCGCTGATCCAGAACGGCAGCCTCAAGGCGCTCGGCATCGCGGCGGAAGGCGCGCACGGCGGCGCTGCCCAACGTGCCGACCTTCCGCGAGCAGGGCATCGACTATCTCACCGGCACGTGGTTCGGACTGCTCGCGCCCGCGAAGACCCCGCCGGCGATCGTCGCGCGCCTCAACCGCGAAATCGCAGCCGTGCTGCGCAGCGAGGCGGTGCGCGCCCGCTTTGCCGAGCAGGGCTCGGACGTGGTGGGCGGCTCGCCGGAGGACTTCGCGAAATTTCTGAAAGAGGAAACAGACCGGCTGGCAGCGGTCATCCGGCGTGCGAATATCCAGATGGATTGAAGGAGCACCGCATGACCGAGAAGCGTCTCACCGGGCGCATCGCGCGCGAGAACATCAGGCAGATGGCCGTGCCGCGGCCGCCGCAGGGCGTGATCGAGGGTTTCCTCGCGCTCGGCGATGCGACCGGCATCGTGTCCGACGCGATGGACGAACTCGGCATCCCGTCCGGCGTGGTCGGGGCGCACATCCTGCGTCCGACCATCGCGGGAAGCCGCATGGTCGGCCCGGCGCTGACGGTCCGCAACGTGCTCCAGCGCGCCGATGCGCTCGAAGGCGCGCGCAACCACGTGAACAAGATGGCCGAGTTCGAGGCGCACAATCTCGCGACGCCGGGCGACGTGCTGGTGATCGACGGCGTGTCGGGCATGTCGAACATGGGCGGCATCTCGGCGCAGACCGGCAAGCGCCAGGGCGAAGTCGGCGCGATCGTGTGGGGCGGCGTGCGCGACGTCGGCCACTCGCGCAGCGTCGGTTATCCGATCTGGTCGACGGAACTCTCCGCCGTCACCGGCAAGTGGCGCCTGCAGACGATCGAGATCAACGGCTCGATCGAGATCGGCGGCGTGCGCGTCGAGCCCGGCGATCTCGTGATCGCGGACGAGACCAGCGTCTGCTTCGTGCCGCGCGACCGCATGACCGACGTGCTCACGCTGGCGCAGCAGAAGGCCGAAGCCGAGGACATCCGCTGCAAGGCGATCGACGGCGGGATTCCCGTGCCGGATATCTCGCGCGCGACGTATGGGGAGAAGGGTTGAGCCTCTACGGCGGCTCAGGAGCCTTCCCACGATAGACATTGGACCAACCGGCTAGATCGGACGACATGGCTTCGTTGGCGAGCCTGACGTACGAAACACAGTACTTGCGGCCGGGCGTGGCTCCCGGAGCATCCAAGGCTTCCGCGATCTTAAGGAGTTCGCGCCGCGTTGCGGCAGCGCGCTTCGCTGTATTGTCGAATTCCATCTGAAAGCGGATGCCGTGCACCGCAGCGATCAAGGCAGGCACGAATGCCATGATGATCGTGAAATACGGTTTGAGCAGATGGATCTCGTGCTCGGCCTTCTTATGATCGATGAGAGTCAGGTAATCGAGAAATAGGATCGATCCAAGTACCGCAACGCCGACTGCCGCCGCGAGAAGCGTGATCATGAAGGCGCGGGTGACAATTTTCCCGAGACGCTCATCAAGCGTTTGGAAACGATCAGCGATGGACCCGTTGTAGCCGATCTGGCCCTCATGCCCGACGAGTTCTTCCTCGCGGAAAGACGCGAGCACATCGCTACGATGCTTGCCTGACACTCTTGTCGAGGGGAAGCCCAGCTCGCGCATAGTCGCGCGCACGTACCAGCCGACCCATGCGTCGGGCTCGCGCCATGTTCGGTCTCCAGTGCGTTCCAACCGGTCGGCTGAGCCGAGGGCATAAATGAAACGCTGATGTCGCAGTAGTTCGGCGACAGCGCGGTATTCCACCATGCGCTGGTGCCAGCGTTCCGTGTGCGCCGGCCTGAACAGATAAAGGCCAGCAATAGCGAGGATCACGCCTTCGAAGAATAGCGCCGCAACCTTCCACTCCCCGCTCCGCTCCTCGGCAAACAGAGTAAGAAGGCCCGCAAGAACCGCCGTCGCACCGATGAACGCGATCAGCACGTAAGCGCTTCGGGTCGCGTCAGCATAGCGGATGGCCAATGCATCGGCCCAGCCGAAGCGCCTGCCGAGCACATCTCTGACGACCTTTCCGCGGTCCTGCGAAAATAAATCGTGAGTTTGAGGCCATAGTTTTCTTGCGCATCCTTGCGGCGTATCAACCGGGTAGCGCCGGAACATCGCGCGGATGAAGGCAAGCACGCCGAAATAGAACGGCTCACCGTGATTGCGCTTCGCGACTAGCAGATCACGGAACTTCCTGAAGACCCAACGGAACGGCGCCGGTTCGAACCGTTCACGAAAGTAGCTTTCGAGACGCACGCGCGCGTTGTGAAATTCATCGTGGGCCCGGTGTCCACCTACTGACCCGGTCGGCGCCGGCGCGGGCGCAGGGGGTTCGAGCATGTGGGTCAGCGCGCTCGCGAATTTTTTCGGAAGCGAGCCCTCGATCTTGAATTCCTCGTTCTCCCTCGGTGCTTGGTCGGCTGCGTCAAGTTCAGCCGGGCTCATGACATGGATGCCGGCCTTTAACGTGGACATCTTGATGAGGGGAATCTCAAGTCCTGCCGCTAGGCCGATAACGTCGACCGTGCCTCCGGCACCCCCGTATTCGTCATTGCTCACCGCAACAACGACATCCGCATGTTCGAGCAGTAGATCGCGGAGATTCGAATACGCCCGGTCGCGATGCTCCTCCCGGCCAGTGCTCAGGAGAGTCTCGTCATCGATCTCGAGTACAGTTTCAATCGCAGGATCGTTCAGCAATCGATTGAACGCAACGAGGATGGGCTGGGCCTCCGTGTCGGTTCGCTTCGGTCCCTTTGGGTGCTCTGGGTCGCTCCAAAAATCCTTCGCGAATTCGGATCGCTCAAATGGCAGAATGGCAGCGAGGCGCGTCTCGATCTCACGGGTCCCGGGCTTTTCTTTTTCCTTTCTGCTCTCTTCGGCGAACCGCTTGCTCGCAACGTCGGCTGCGAGTTGATCGGTTCCTTCGGCCATGCCGGAGATAATGCGCAGCAGCGGCGGCTGATCTGAGAAAAAGCCGGCATCCTTCTTGCTATGGGCGACTAGAAAACGGCCAAGCGCCTCAAACACACTAGCAAGGGCATCGCGGACGCGTTCCCGCTGGCTCTTCGGCACAAAGCGCTTCCCGGTGATCGCGACCCGCAACGTCAATCGCGGCTTCGGCGGATGCCTGGGAAATTCATCGCCCGCCATGAAATGCCCCCGCACGCCGGGAAAGGCGTGGCCGCGACGCCTAGTGCAGACTCGGTCCCTTGAGGAACTTGGTGCGGTCGCTGGACTTGATCGTCACCTCGAAGGTGCGGCCGTCGCGATAGACCAGCAGCGGCACCTCGACGCCGGCATCGCCGAGCGACCAGACCTTGCGGAACGCGGTGGCAAGCCCGGTCACTTCGCGGCCCGCGACCGCGAGGATGATGTCGCCGGTGCGGATCTCGGCAGCCTGCGCGGGCCCGCGCGTCGCCAGCCCGACGACGACGATCTTGTCCTCGATCTCGGTCGCGTAAAGCCCGAGCCAAGGGCGGGGCGGGCGGTTCGGTCGGCCGAACTTCAACAGGTCATCGATGATCGGCTTCAGGTCGTCGATCGGTACGATCATGTTGAGGTGCTCGTTCGGGCCCTTCTCGCGCGCGCGCTCAAGCTGCAGCGAGCCGATGCCGATGAGGTCGCCCGCGGGGCCGATCAGCGCGGTGCCGCCCCAGTTCGGATGCGCGGGCGCGGTAAAGATCGCTTCGTCGAGCACATATTCCCAATAGCCGGCGAATTCCTGCTTTTGGATGACGCGCGCCGCGACCGAACGCTGACGCCCGCCCGCGCCGCCGACCACCACGCGCTCGTCGGGCGGCACCATGGTGGAATCGCCGAGCGGCAATGCCGGAAGGTCGAGCTTGGCGAGCGCCTGCACCAGCCCGAAGCCGGTCGCCTGGTCGTAGCCGATCACGTGGCCCGGCACGACGCGGCCGTCGTTCAGATGCAGCCAGATCGTCTCGGCCTCGGTGATCAGATAGCCGATGGTGAGCACCACGCCGCTCTCGCGGATCAGCACCGCATTGCCAGCGCGCTCGGTGCCGAGTGTCTCGGCCGTGAAGGCATCGTTCGGAATGATCGAATGCAGCCCCATCACGGAGGCGAGCGCCTGGTCGAGGTCGTAGCCATAGTCTTCCGGCTTCGGCTGCACGGACGGCGACACCTTGTAGTCGGGCAGTGCTGGCATTCGGAACTCCTTCGAATCCGGAAATTGGCTATTCCCGGCGCACGACGCAAGGGAGTGGCGGACGCTGCGAAACTGTGTAGCATGTTCGTTCGTAACGGCCAGAGGCTTCGCGGCGGAGACTTTGGCTGTGTGAAAAACGGAGTATCCGATGGCAACCAGAATGGTGCGCCATGCCCTCGCCGCTTCCTGCCTGATCGTTACAATCTCATCAGTCCCAGCGTCGGCTGACGGCATCCGCAGTTCGAGCTGCGTGTACATGACCGGCGCGTTCACCTGCACAAGCTACTGGCGGCACGGCGTTGGCGGCAGCGGCCAATACCTGCCGTGGCAGGTCGATGCGCGGCAAACCGCGGCCTCCGCCGAGCGCGAACGCAAGTGGCTCGCGCGCTGCCGCCCGGTCGCGACCGAAGATCAGTTCGGGATCAGCCGCTACCGCTACGCCGCCAAGGGCTGCGAGTTCGGCAAGACCGAAGACTGACGATCACATTCGCGCGGGCGCGTCTTGCCCACGCATGGTTGCGCCAGTCGTGGCTTGCTAGAGTGCTCCCACAAAACATGAGGGAGGCGACTATGCGTTTGGCCTGGCTTGCCGTGACGGCTGCTGTCCTGATGGGAAGCAGCGCGAACGCCATCGAGCTCGATCCGAAGATCGTCGGCTTCAAGCTGCCGCCGGACATCAAGTGGACCGAGAACACGCGCTCGGGAAATCGCACCGCCGTGCTGCAGGGCGATCCGTCCAAGCCCGGCCCCTACGCGATGCTGCTCACCTGGCTGCCCGGCAACATGAGCCGGCCGCATTTCCATCCGAACGACCGCTTCTTCATGGTGATCTCCGGCACATGGTGGGTCGGCAACGGCGGCAAGTTCGATCCCGAAGCAACCGTGGCCATGCCGGCCGGCACGCATGTGATCCATTGGGCGAAGGGCGTGCATTACGACGGCGCGAAGACCGAGCCCGCGACGATCCTCGTTTGGGGCGAAGGTCCGGCGACCAGCACGCCGTTCGTGGCTGCGGAGGGGATGGAGAAGAAGCAGTAGCGCTTCGCTACCGCCACATCGCGCGCATCCGCGCCGTCACGTCGATCTGCGACTGCGGCTGCGCGCCTTTCGGTCCGGCCTGCGCGCTCGGCCAGACGCGCTGATCGAACAGCCTCGCGACCGGCGTCGTAATGAACCGCGTACGCAGCGCGTGCACGTAACGATCGCCGCGGTTCGCCTGATTGTGCGTGTAAAAGCGCTGCGGCACGATCACATCGAGCTGATCCTTCGCGCGCGTCATCGCCACGTAGAGCAGCCGCCGTTCCTCCTCGATCTCGTCCGCCGAGCCGGTCGCGAGGTCGGACGGAATGCAGCCGTCGACCGCGTTGAGCACGAACACCGATTTCCATTCCTGCCCCTTGGCGGAATGGATGGTCGAGAGGATCAGGTAATCCTCGTCGAGCAGCGGCGCGCCCGCCTCGTCCGAGGTCGCGGACGGCGGATCGAGCGTGAGGTCGGTGAGGAACTGCTCGCGCGTGCGGTACGTCGCGGCAATCTGTTCAAGCTGCGCGAGGTCGGCGGCGCGCACGTGCGCGTCGTCATGCAGGCGTTCGAGATGCGGCTCGTACCAGCGCCGCACCTGCTCCAGCTCGGCCGGCCAGCCAGCGGCGCGACGGAACAGCGTGTCGAACAGCGCGGCGAAATCCTTCCACTCCGCGCCCGCGCGCGGCGGTGCGTAGGTCACCAGCATCGCAGCCGGATCGGGCGCGGCGAGCCGGTCGAGAATGCGCGCAGCGCCTGCCGGTCCGATACCGGGCACAAGCTGCGTCACGCGAAAGCCCGCGACACGGTCGCGCGGATTTTCCGCAAACCGCAACGCGGCGAGCACGTCCTTCACATGCGCGGCTTCGAGGAACTTCAAGCCCCCAAACTTCACGAACGGAATGTTGCGGCGGGTCAGCTCGAATTCGAGCGTGTCGGAATGATGCGAGGTGCGGAACAGCACCGCCTGCGATTTCAGCGGCAGGCCGGCCTCGCGATTCTCCAGCACGCGCGCCACCACGTAGCGCGCCTGATCGGTCTCGTCGCGCACCGCGATCGAGCAGCGGGCCGCTGCGAGGCTTCGCGTTCGCTCCACAGGTTCTTGGTGAAGCGCTCGGCCGCGAGCGCGATCACGGCGTTCGATGCCGCGAGGATCGGCTGCGTCGAGCGATAGTTCTGCGCGAGCGTGACGACGCGGGCCTGCGGCGTGAAGTGACCGGGAAAATCGAGAATGTTGCGCACGGTCGCGGCACGAAACGAATAGATCGACTGCGCGTCGTCGCCGACGACCGTCATCCCGCGCCCGTCCGGCTTGAGCGCCAGCAGGATCGAGGCCTGCAGGCGGTTGGTGTCCTGATATTCGTCGATCAGGACGTGGTCGAAGCGCGTGCCGATCTCGGCCGCGAACGCCTTGTCGGCCGAGCATGTGCGCCCAGTAGAGCAGCAGGTCGTCGTAATCGAGCACGTTCTGGCGCTGCTTTTCCTCCACGTAGGCGGCGAACAGCTTTTTCAGTTCGCTCGCCCAGTTCGCACACCAGGGAAACGCCTTGCCCAGCACCTCTTCGAGCGGCGCCTCGGCATTCACGGCGCGCGAATAGATCGACAGGCAGGTGCCCTTGGCGGGAAAGCGGCTCTCCGTGTGCGAGAAGCCAAGCTCGTGCCGCACGAGGTTCATCAGGTCGGCGGCATCCTCGCGATCGTGGATCGTGAAGGCGCGGTCGAGCCCGATGCGCTCGGCATACTCGCGCAGGAAGCGCGCGCCCATGGCGTGGAAGGTGCCGGCCCAGATGAGCCCCGCGCTCGCGTTCGTGCCGCTCGCGCGGTTGAGGATGCGCGTCGGCGCGCGCCTCCATCTCGGCGGCGGCGCGGCGCGAGAACGTCAGCAGCAGGATGCGGTGCGGGTCGGCGCCGTTCATCACCAGATGCGCGACGCGATGCGCCAGCGTGTCGGTCTTGCCCGAGCCCGCGCCCGCGATGATCAGCAGCGGCCGCGGGTCGTCATGGCCGATGCCATGCTCGACCGCCGCGCGCTGATCCGGATTGAGCCTGGCCGAGATAGTCCATGCGAATCAAATGCCCGCGGTCCGGAGCACCAGCAATCACGTTTCTGCTTTTGTTCGCAAATGCGGCGTCAATTGCCTGAATATGCTCTTGTTCCGTCGCGCGGAGCATGCCTTGAGCGAGGTCAGGGCGTCGGCTAGGAACCCGGCGCAATGCCGCCTCTCCCATCGATCGATTTCGGGCTGCCGCAAACGCGCCATCGCGGCGGAGCGTGAGATGCGCATCGCAGTAGTGGGCGGAGGATCTTCGGCACGACTGCCGCGATCCATGCGGCGCGCGCCGGGCACACGGTTCATCTGTTCGAGGCCGCGCCGCGCCTGCTCTCGGCCGCCTCGTGGGTCAATCAGTACCGCCTGCACCGCGGCTATCACTACCCGCGCAGTCCCGAGACCGCGCAATCGTGTTCGAGCCGAACAAGCCTCCTTCGCGGAGGATTACGCGGAGGCGATCGTCACGGATGTGCGTCACCTCTACGGGATCGCCCGGCGGGGGAGCCTGGTATCGGCCGCGCAATTCGTCGCATTCTGCCGCGACCAAGGCCTGCCGCTGCGTCCGGCGACATCTCCCGAGCTGATCAATCCGGTGCTTGCCGACACTTTCGAGGCGTCCGAGGCGAGCATCGATCCGGACATTCTTCTGCGCCTCGTGCAGCAGCGGCTCGCCGAAAGCGGCGTGCAAATCCATCTCGGCGTTCGCGCCCGGAGCCTCCACGCTGGACGCGTTCGACAAGATCATCGTGGCCGCCTATGCGGGCAACGGCGACGTCCTCAAGGCGCTGGGCCATGCGCCGCAGACCTATCAGTTCGAGGTTTGCGAGAAGCCGGTGGTGAGCCTGCCGCCGCAATTCGGCGCGACGGACATCGTGATCCTCGACGGACCGTTCATGAGCGTCGGCCCGAAGGGCCGCACCGGCGCTTATGTGCTCGGGCATGTCACGCACGCGATCCATGCAACCAATGTCGGGACCGAGGCGGACGTTCCGGCCGCGCTCCGGGACTGTCTCGACCAGGGGACGATCCGGAATCCGAAGCTCACGAACTTCTCAAAGTTCATCGCAGCCGGGGCGCCATTCATCCCGGCGCTCGCGGACGCGGTGCATATCGGCTCGATGTACACAGTCCGCGCCGTGCTGCCGGATCGCGAAGATACGGACGAACGGCCAACGCTGGTGACCCGCATCGGCGACAAGCTGATCACGATCTTCTCGGGCAAGATCGTCAATTGCGTCGCGGCCGCGCGCGCGGCCGTCGCCCTGATCTAGCGGCGCCCGAACGTCTCCAGCATCGCGAGCACGCGCGCCGCAAAAGCGCCGCCGGTCGGGAGCGCACCCGCACCGCCTGCCGCCTCGATGAATTGCGAGACCTCGCAGGCGAGCGCCGTGCGCGTATCGGAAAGTACGATCTCGGTCCGCGCGTCGTCCCTGCACGTCGAACAGCCGATAGCCATCCCATTCCAGGCGCGTGCCGTCGGCGGACTCGACCGTCACCACATGCGCCGGGCGCGCCGCCGCGCGGTCGATGAACGAGGAAACCTCGGCATGCGGATAGGCAAGCCGCGCCTCGATGCGGTCGCAGGCGCTCTCGACGCCCGGGCCGCGCTGGATAGCCCCGCCCGTTGGCTCTCCCAGCCAATCGAGCGCGAGGGCGAGATGGTGGCAGAGCAGCGACTGCTCGATGGCGTCGGTGAATGTCCCAAACTTCTCCCAGCGTAACGTCATGCGGCGGACCGCTTGCACGCCGATGCGCCGCTTCATCTCCCGATAGACCGGGTGATAGACAAACACATAGCCGGCCGCGAGCGTCAGGCCGCGGGCCGCCGCCGCGTCGGCGAGCCGTGCTGCCTCCGTGGACGACTGCGCCATCGGCTTTTCGGCAAGCACATGCTTGCCCGCGTCGATCAGACGGCGCGCCACAGGTGCGAGCAACGGAACCGGGGTCGCGACAGCAACGGCGGCGATCTCCGGATCGGCGCAGATCTCATCGATCGTCAGATAGCGCGCCTGGGGAATGTGCTGGCGCGCCCATTCGGCGTTTTTTGCTGGGTCCGTCCCCGAATAGGCGACAAGGTCGCTCACGGCGTTCAGTTCGCGCGCGACGTTCCTGCCCCAGTGGCCGGGCCCCACGATCGCCGTTTTCAGCCGTCCCCGCATCGCTGGCCTGGTCGCACCGAGTCATCCGGACCCGGCCGCCGCTCTGGCGCACCCGTCCGCGGTTGTCGTAGCATACGACTTCCATCCGCCGGGATGCTTGACCTTTGCGGGTCTGTGGCTAATCAGACTGCGCGAGAGCAGTTTCAAAAGGCGGGTTCGCATGAAAAAGGTCTATCCGGACGCCAAAGCGGCGCTCGACGGCGTCCTCAAGGACGGCATGATGGTCATGGCCGGCGGGTTCGGCCTGTGCGGCATGCCGGAGACGCTGATCAAGGCGCTGCGCGATTCCGGGGTGAAGAACCTCACCTGCGTGTCGAACAATGCCGGCATCGACGGCGCGGGCCTCGGCCTGCTGCTCGAGACGCGCCAGATCAAGAAGATGATCGCCTCGTACGTCGGCGAGAACAAGCTGTTCGCGCAGCAGTTCCTCGCGGGCGAGCTGGAGATCGAGTTCAATCCGCAGGGCACGCTCGCCGAGCGCATGCGCGCGGGCGGCGCGGGCATCCCGGCGTTCTTCACCAAGACCGGCGTCGGCACCGACATCGCCAAGGGCAAGGAAGAGCGCACGTTCAACGGCGAGCGCTACATCATGGAGACCGGGCTCGTGGCCGATCTCGCGCTGGTGCACGCCTGGAAGGGCGATACCGAAGGCAACCTCGTCTACCGCAAGACCGCGCGCAATTTTAATCCGATGATGGCAACCGCGGCGCGCGTCACGGTCGTTGAAGTCG
The DNA here is from genome assembly GCA_963828625.1 of uncultured Alphaproteobacteria bacterium. Classification (GTDB taxonomy): domain Bacteria; phylum Pseudomonadota; class Alphaproteobacteria; order Rhizobiales; family Xanthobacteraceae; genus PALSA-894. The sequence continues at coordinate 206,530 of CAWHEX010000005.1, forward strand.
AACACCTCGTGCAGCCGGGCGAGCTCGACGGCGACCACATCCATACGCCGGGCGTGTTCGTCCAGCGCATCATTCACACCACCGCCGAGAAGCGCATCGAGCAGCGCACGCTGCGCAAGCGCCCCGCCGCCTGAGGAGACAGCCCATGCCCTGGACCCGCGATCAGATGGCCGAACGCGCCGCGAAGGAGTTGCGCGACGGCTTCTACGTCAATCTCGGCATCGGCATCCCGACGCTGGTGTCGAACTACATCCCGAACGGCATGACCGTGCAGCTCCAGAGCGAGAACGGCATGCTCGGCTTCGGCCCGTTCCCGTACGAGGGCGACGAGGATCCGGACCTGATCAACGCCGGCAAGCAGACCGTCACGGAGCTGCCGACGACGAGCTATTTCTCCTCGGCAAACTCGTTCGCGATGATCCGCGGCGGCCACATCGATCTCGCGCTGCTCGGCGCCATGCAGGTGGCCGAGAACGGCGATCTCGCCAACTGGATGATCCCCGGCAAGATGGTGAAGGGGATGGGCGGCGCGATGGACCTCGTCGCTGGAGTGAAGAAGGTCGTCGTCATCATGGAGCATTCCGCCAAGGCGAAGGACGGCTCGGTCGAAGCAAAGCTCCTGCACAAGTGCAGCCTGCCGCTCACCGGCGCGAACGTGATCGACATGGTCATCACCGACCTCGGCGTGTTCACGATCGACAAGAAGGGCGGCGGCGGAATGACCCTCGTCGAGCTTGCGCCGGACGTGACGCTCGACCAGATCAAGGGCGCGACGCAGGCAAGCTACAAGGTCGCGAACGACCTGAACTGATGAACGTCGCGCGCCGCCCAACCGGGGCGCGCGCCGGCCACGAAAGGGTCACAGAGCACCGCCAGAAGGTTGCGCGCGAGTCCCTCGCCGCTATAGTCGGCAGGCCAATCGAAAACCTCTGGATTTAACGTTCGTGCCCTCGGCCACCGGCCTCCTGCGACTGTGCGTTGCCGTTGCGGCCGTGCTTTCGGCCGCCTTCATCGCAATTATCGCCACGTCCGCACTGATCCCGGCCGACACGGTCCGCAACGCCGTGCTCTCCGACATCCGCGCCGCGACCGGGCTGGAGCCGACCATCCGCGGCGAGGTCTCGGTCTCGCTGTTTCCGACCGCGATGGTGAGCTTCTCCGACGTCGTGCTCGATGATGAGCGCAACGCGACGCCGGCGCTCGCGGCCGAGCGGCTGACCGCGAAGCTGCGTCTCCTTCCGCTTCTCATCGGCCAAATCGAGGCGGCCGACCTGTCGCTGACGAAGCCACGGCTTGCCGTGCGGGTCGAGGCGGACGGACGCTCGAACTGGTCGCGCTTGCTCGCGACGCTCGCACGCACACTCAAGCCGGGCGCGCCGGAGCCCGGACGCCCGTTGTCGGTGTCCGAGGTGCGCATGAACGGCGGCACCATCACGGTGACCGATGCATCGCGCGGGATTTCCCAGGAACTCTCCGGTGTCGAGATGTCATTCGCCTGGCCCTCGATCGCGCGCAGCTTCGGCGCGACCGGCCGCTTCATCTGGCGCGGAGAGACGTTCGATGCGAGCGCGAATGCCGCCGACCTGCTCGCGGCGCTCTCGGGCGATCGCACGGGCCTGAAGGTGCGGCTCGCGGGTGCGCCGTTCAAGCTCGCGTTCGACGGCCACATGAGCCAGCGGCCCTCGCTCAAGGTCGAGGGCACGCTCGCGGTCGACGGCAAGTCGCTGCGCGAGGCGATGCTGTGGATCAATCGGCAGGAACTCTCCGAGGGCGGCTTCGGGCCGTTCGCCCTGAAGGCGCAGATGAGCCTGACCGGCGGCATCACCCTGCTGTCCGGCGTCAACATCGAGCTCGACGGCAATGTCGCCGAGGGTGTGCTCGCGCTGACCGGCGAGCCGCGCACGACCATCAAGGGCACGCTTGCGGGCGATGCGCTGAACCTGACGCCCTATCTGTCCACGATCGAAATTCTGCGCGCGAGCGCGCGCGACTGGAGCCGCCGCCCGTTCAGCGTCGATGGACTGTCGGAGCTCGATCTCGACCTGAGGCTTTCGGCGGCGCGCGTGACGCTGGGCACGGTGCGGCTTGGACGCACCGGCGCAACCGCGAACCTGCGTGACGGCCGCCTGACGCTCGCGGTCGTCGAGGCGCAGGCTTATGGCGGCGTGATGAAGGGCGCGATGGTGATCGCGAAGTCAGGCGCGGGCGCGGAGATCAAGTCACAGATGCAGTTCGCCGAAGTGGATCTGGAACCCAGCCTCGGCGACATGTTCGGTATCCGCAAGCTGGAAGGCCGCGGCAATCTCTCGCTCGCCATGGAGGCGACAGGCGACAGCGTGCTGGCGCTGACGCGCACGGTTACCGGCACCGCCGAACTGACGGCGCGCCAGGGCGGGATCGCGGGCTTCAATATCGAGCAGTTGCTCAAGCGGCTGGAGCAGCGCCCGCTCTCCATCGCGGGCGACTTCCGCCGCGGACGAACGCCCTACGAGAAGCTCACGGCCACGTTCAAGATCGCGCAAGGCACCGCGACGGCCGACGACGTGAAGGTCGAAGGCGGCGCGGTACGCCTCGGGCTCGCCGGGTCCGCCTCGATCCCGGCGCGCGACCTCGACCTCAAGGGCACCGCCGCGCTCGTCGCGGCGACGGCGGACGCGACCCCGCTGTTCGAGCTACCCTTCGTGGTGCAGGGACCTTGGGACGATCCGATCCTGCTGCCCGACGCCCAGAGCCTGATCCGTCGTTCCGGCGCGGCCGCCCCGCTGCTGGACGCCGTGCGCGACCGCAAGACGCGCGACGCGGTCCGCTCGGCCATCGACCAGTTGCAGCGCGACGGCACCGTGACGCCTGCCTCGCGGCCCTGAAACCGCCTTTCGCTGATATGATCCGCCCGACGAATCAGGCGCCGGAGGCCCCGGCGGCGGAACCGATGCTTGCGCGCCTCCTCTCGACGCTGGTGAAGGTCGCGGTAGCGTCGCTGATCGTCGGCACGGTGCTGGCCCATTTCGGCATCACGGCAGACCAGATCCTCAAGGACATGGGCGTGACGCCCGAGCGCATGGCCGAACTGGCGCGGCAGGGCATTTCGTGGGCGCTGCCGAACCTGCTGCTTGGCTCGCTGATTATCGTGCCAATCTGGCTGGTCGTCTTCCTGTTCAGCCCGCCGGGCGCGCGGCGGGAGTAGTCACAGTCTGGCGCCCAACGCCGCTGTTGCCTGCTTGCGTTTGGTGAGCAGCGAGGCCGCGATCAGCCCGAGCGCCACGACCGTGATCATGATCGTGCACACCGCGTTGATCTCCGGCTTCACGCCGAGGCGCACCTCCGAGTAGATGCGCAGCGGCAGGGTGGTCGCGCCCGGCCCGGTGACGAAGCTCGCGAGCACGAGATCGTCGAGCGAGAGCGCGAAGGCAAGCATCCAGCCCGAGGCAACCGCCGGCCAGATCAGCGGCAGCGTGATCGTGAAAAAGGTGCGCAGCGGCGGAGAGCCGAGATCCAACGCGGCTTCTTCGAGACTCGTGTCAAACGTAACAAGCCGCGACTGCACGATCACCGCAACGAAGCAGAGCGTCAGCGTCGTGTGCGCGATCACGATGGTCCAGAAGCCGCGATCGAGTTCGAGTGCGACGAACAGCAGCAGCAGCGACAGACCGGTGATGACCTCGGGCATGACGAGCGGCGCGTAGATCATCGCGGAAAACAGGAGCCGGCCGCGGAAGCGCCGGCCACGCGTGAGTGCGAGCGCCGCGAGCGTGCCGAGGATCGTGGCGGCAGCGGCGGAGAGGAACGCGACCCGGAACGAGACCGAGGCGGCGTCAAGCATCGCGGCGTCGTTCGCAAGCTCGCGATACCAGCGCAGCGACCAGCCGCCCCATACCGTGACGAGACGCGAGTTGTTGAACGAATTGATGATCAGGATCGCGATCGGCAGATAGAGGAACGCCAGCCCGAGCGCGAGCGCGGTGAGGTTGGTGAGACTGAAGCGCCGCATCAGCTTCGGGCCTCCAGCGCGCGCGCCTCGCGCTGCCGGTAGATCAGGATCGGCGGCACCAGGATGGCGAGCAGCACCATCGCGACCGCGGAGGCGACCGGCCAGTCGCGGTTCGCGAAGAACTCCATCCACAGCGTCTGGCCGATCATCGCGGTCGACGACGAGCCGAGCAGGTCCGGAATGACGAACTCGCCGACGATCGGGATGAAGCAGAGTAGCGCGCCTGCCACGATGCCGGGCAGCGAGAGCGGCACCGTCACGGTGAGAAAGGCGCGCCACGGCGGCGCGCCCAGATCGGCCGCGGCTTCGAGCAGCGCGTGGTCGAGCTTCTCCAGCGCGGCGTAAAGCGGCAGCACCATGAACGGGAAATACGAATAGACGATCCCGATATAGACCGCGTAGTCGGTCGCCAACCACGACACCGGCGCATCGACGATGCGCAGCGCGAGCAGCGCCTGATTGAGCAGCCCGTCATGCTGAAGGATGTTGATCCAGGCGTAGACGCGGATCAGGAACGAGGTCCAGAACGGCAGCACGACAAGCAGCACGAGAATTGCCTGCCAGCGCTTGGGCGCACGCGCGAGCGCGTAGGCGACCGGATAGCCGATCAACAGCAGGATGGCGGTCGAGATCGCGGCCACCTGGATGCTCTTCCAGTACGACCACGCATAGAGTGAATCGGAGAGCATCGTGGCGTAGCTCTCGAACGAGAGCGCGGCGAAGAACTGCTTCAGCGCCTCCCAGCCTTCGCCGAGATCAAGCACTGGAACGTAAGGCGGCTGCGCGATCGCGGTCTGCGAGAAGCTGATCTTCAGGACGATGAGGAACGGCAGCAGGAAAAAGGCCGCGAGCCACGCGTAGGATGCGAGGATCGCGACACGGATCGTCCAGTGGCGGGGTTGCGCGTCCTTCAAGCGTCACTCCGTCAGCAGTACGCCGGCTTCGGGCGTCCATGACAGCCATACGCGGTCGTTCACATTGACGCGCGCGGACTGCCGCTGCTCGTTCATCAGCGCGGCGGTCATCACCAGCCCGTCGTCGAGCCGCACCTTGTAGTGCGACATCGTGCCGAGGTAGCCGATGTCGACGACCGTTCCGGCTGCGCCGTTCTCGAAAGTGCCGCTCGGGCACCGAATGCTCGATGCGGATCTTCTCCGGTCGTAGCGCGACCGCGGCCGGTCCCGGCGCCGACCGACGCATGCGCGACGCGCAGGCGCATGCCCTCACGCTCGACCATCACGAACGACGGATAGACCGCCGTCACCCTTCCCTCGATCAGGTTGACGTCACCGACGAAACCCGCGACCCAGCGCGAGGCAGGCTCCTCGTATATCTCGGGCCGGCTTGCCGACCTGCGCGAGCCTGCCCCGGTTCATCACGGCGATCCGGTCGGCGACGGTCATCGCCTCATCCTGATCGTGCGTCACGATCACGAACGTCGTTTGCAGCCGCCGCTGCAATTCCTTCAGCTCGAAACGCGTCTCCTCGCGCAGCTTGCGGTCGAGCGCGGCAAGCGGCTCGTCGAGCAGCAGCACTTTCGGCCGCTTGGCGAGCGAGCGCGCGAGCGCCACGCGCTGGCGCTGTCCGCCGGACAACTGGTCGGGACGGCGCGCGCCGAACCCCGCGAGTTGCACCAGCGCGAGCATTTCATCGACGCGCGCCGCGATTTCGTCCTTCGACAGCCCGTCCTGCTTCAGGCCGAAGGCCACATTGCCGGCGACGGTGAGATGCGGGAACAGCGCATAGCTCTGGAACATCATGTTGACCGGCCGCCGGTAAGGCGGCACGCCGGCCAAATCTTCGCCAGCGAGCAGCACGCGGCCAGCATCGGGTGTCTCGAAGCCCGCCAGCATGCGCAGCAGCGTGGTCTTGCCGCAGCCGGAGGGCCCAAGCAGGGCGAAGAACTCGCGCTCGAAAATATCGAGCGTCAGGCCGTCGACGGCGACAAAATCGCCGAAGCGCCTGCTGATCCGGTCGAACGTGACGAGCGCCGCCATGGCGGCACGCTAATCATATTTGGGAGGTACGCGAAACCGGCAGGCGTGCAAACGCTACCGGCGCGTCAGCGTGCGGCGCACGGCATCCTGCCAGCCGCTCCACTTGCGCGCGCGGGTGCCGTCGTCCATTTGCGGCTCGAAGCGCCGCTCCTGCTTCCAGGTCGCCGCAAAGCCGTCGAGGTCGGGGCAGACGCCGGCCTTGCGGCCCGCGAGATAGGCAGCGCCCAGCGCCGTCGTCTCCATGAAGACCGGACGGTCGACCGGCACGTTCAGGATGTCGGAGAGGAATTGCATGGTGTAGTCGCTCGACGTCATGCCGCCGTCGACGCGCAGGACCGTGTCGGCGCCTTTCGCGGCCGGCCAGTCGGCGCGCATCGCATCGAGCAGGTCGCGCGTCTGGTAGCCGACGGATTCGAGCGCCGCGCGGCTCAATTCGGCGGGACCGGACTTGCGGCTCAGCCCGTACAGCGCGGCGCGCGCCTCCGCGTCCCACCACGGCGCACCGAGACCGACGAAGGCCGGCACCATGTAGACCGCGTCGTTCGGATCCGCGGTCGCCGCAAGCTGGCCGGTCTCGGCCGCCGTCGCGACCAGCTTCAGGCCGTCGCGCAGCCATTGCACGGCCGCGCCCGCGATGAAGATCGAGCCTTCGAGCGCGTAGGTGCGCTTTCCTTCGAGCTGATACGCGATGGTGGTGAGCAGGCGCGCCCGCGATTTCACCGGCGTCTCACCGGTATTGAGCAGCGCGAAGCAGCCGGTGCCGTAGGTCGATTTCATCATGCCGGGCTTGAAGCAGCCCTGCCCAACGGTCGCGGCCTGCTGGTCGCCCGCAACACCCAGAATTTTCACCGGACCACCGAGCAGATGCGGCAGCGTCGTGCCGAAGTCGGACGCGGAGTCCCGCACCTCAGGAAGCAGCGAGGCCGGAATACGGAACAGCTTGAGCAATTCCGCGTCCCATTGGCCGGAGCGGATGTCGAGCAACGCGGTGCGCGCCGCATTAGTGGCGTCGGTCGCGTGCGTTTTGCCGCCGGTGAAGTGCCAGAGCAGATACGTGTCGACCGTGCCGAAGGCGAGCTTGCCGGCCTCCGCCGCCGCGCGCGCACCGGATACGTTGTCGAGCAGCCACGCGATCTTCGTCGCCGAGAAATAAGGATCAAGCAGCAATCCGGTGCGCTCGGTGACGAGCTTCTCGTGCCCGCCGCGGATCAGCGTGGCGCAAACATCATGTGTGCGGCGATCCTGCCAGACGATCGCGTTGTGGATCGGCTTGCCGCTCGCACGATCCCAGATGATCGTCGTCTCGCGCTGATTGGTGATGCCGATCGCCGCGACGTCACTCGCCGTGACGTCCGCGCTTGCCATCGCGGCGCGCGCCGTTGCGACCGACGTAGTCCAGAGGCCCTGCGGGTCGTGCTCGACCCAGCCGGACGAGGGATAGATCTGCGGAAATTCGAGTTGCGCGAAGCCAGCCGGATTCAGGCCCGCGTCGAACAGAAACGCGCGCGTCGAGGTCGTTCCCTGATCGATCGCAAGCAGATGATTCGGCAACGCAGCCTCCGGGCAGACCAATTATTCCGCAGCGGCGCGGCCGCCGCCGTTTTCCATGAAGCGGGTCAGTGACGCCACGGTCTCCGCCCCCACGCGCAGGCCGAGCTTCGACCTACGCCATAGCACGTCGTCGGCCGTCTCGGCGAATTCGTGGCGCACCAGATAGCGGACTTCCGTGGAGGTCAGTTCATCGCCGAAGCGCGCGCCGAGATCGTCCATCGCACGCGCATCGCCGAGGATTCGATCAAGCCGTGTGCCATAGGCGCGCACCAGGCGGTGCGCGTTCGGCTCGGTGAGAAACGGCCATTTCTCGCGGGCACGCGCGACCTGCGCGGCGAGGCCGTCGTACGGGAAATCGCCGCCGGGCAACGGCGCCGTCGCGGTCCAGGGCGCGCCCAGCGTGAAGAACGGCGAGAGCTTTTGCAGCGCCGCCTCGGCGAGCCGGCGATAGGTCGTGATCTTTCCGCCGTAGACCGTCAGCAGCGGCGCCTCCGTGGCGCTGCCTTCGAGATCGAGCAGGTATTCGCGCGTCAGGTCCTTCGCGCTGCGCGAGCCATCGTCGTAGAGCTGACGCACGCCCGCAAACGCATGCACGACCTGATCGGGCGTCACCGGCTTGCGGAAATAGACGCTCGCGGCGCGGCACAGATACGTGATCTCCGCGGCGCTCGCGGTCGGCGCCGCGGGATCGCCCTTGAAGTCCTCGTCGGTCGTGCCGATCAGCGTGAGGTCGCGCTCGTAGGGAATGGCGAAGACGATGCGGCCGTCGGCATTCTGGAAAATGTAGGCGTGATCATGCTCGTACAGGCGGCGCACGATGATGTGGCTGCCCTTCACGAGGCGCACATGTGCGTGCGGCGTGAGCCGGAGCAGATGCTCGGTCACGTCCTGCACCCAGGCGCCGCCCGCGTTGACCAGCGCGCTCGCGCTCATCGTCTCGCGATTGCCGCGCGACGTGAGCACAAGCTCCCAGCGCCGGCCGGTGCGGTCGCGGTCGGCGCGCATGAGGCGCGTGCGCGTGCGGATGACGGCGCCGCGCTCGGCCGCATCGATCGCGTTGAGCACCACGAGACGGGAATCGTCCACCCATCCGTCCGAATAGATGAAGCCCTGACGGAAATCGCGCTTGAGCGGCATGCCGACCGGGTGATGCGTGAGGTCGACGGTCTCCGTGCCGGGCAGAATCTTCCGCCCGCCGAGATGGTCGTACAGGAACAGACCGATCCGCAGCATCCACGCGGGCCGCAAGCCGGAATGGTGCGGCAGCACGAAGCGCAGCGGCTTCGTCAGATGCGGCGCCATGCGGATCAGCGATTCACGCTCGATCAGCGCCTCGCGCACCAGCCGGAATGCATAAAATTCGAGATAGCGCAGGCCGCCGTGGATCAGCTTGGTAGACTTCGACGAGGTGCCGGACGCAAGGTCGCTCTGCTCGATGAGCAGGACCTTCAAGCCGCGCCCGGCGGCATCGCGCGCGATGCCCGCCCCGTTGATGCCGCCACCGACGATGGCGAGATCGAAATCCGCCATGGCTTCCCTTGCGATTCCTCTCCCGCATCAGGTGCCAACCGCTGCCCGCAAGGTCAAGCTTCGCGTAGGCCGGTATTGGCGGTATGACTTGGCGTCATCCCTCCCCTGAAACAGGGTCAGAGTCCCGAGATGCCCCCTCGCCTGCTTGTCGCCGAAGGCAACACCGCGGAACTGCGCGCCAAACAGGTGCAGGCCGGCGGGACGATCATGAGCGACGGCTACGCGGACCTGCTGCGGACGCTGTTGCCCGGCGCGATCGTGGACATCTGCTACCCGGCCGATCCGGGCACGAACCTGCCGATCGGCGGGCTCGAGGGCTACGACGGCGTCGCGATCACGGGTTCGGCGCTCAATGTCTATGACGGCGGTCCCGCGATCGCGCCGCAGATCGAACTTGCCCGCGCGGTCCTGAAGAGCCGGACGCCGCTGTTCGGAAGCTGCTGGGGCTTGCAGGTCGTGACCGTCGCGGCAGGCGGTTCCGTGCGCGCCAACCCGAAGGGGCGCGAAATCGGGATCGGACGCAAGATCGCGCTGACCGAGGCCGGGCGCGACCATCCGATGTTTGCCGGCAAGGCGCCGGTGTTCGATGCCGTGACGGTGCATCTCGACGAGGTCGAGACGCTCGCGCCCGGCACCACCGTGCTGGCGGCGAATGCGCAATCCGACGTGCAGGCGGCGGAAATCCGTCAGGACGGCGCGACGGCGTGGTGCGTGCAGTATCACCCCGAGTTCACGCTAGCCGACATGGCGGCGATCGTGCGGCGTTATGGGAAGCGGTTGATGAGCGAAGGCTTCTTCGCCGACGAGGCGGCGCGCGACGGCTACGTGGCGGACCTTGAAGCGCTCAACCGCGATCCTTCCAGTAAGCCGCTCGCCTGGCGCTACGGCATCGACGCGACCGTGCTGGACCCGGCGATCCGCACCGCCGAAATCGCCAACTGGATCACGCATCAGGTGCTGCCGACGCGTGCGCAGAGAGGACGAAACTCATGACCGATTTCGGCGGCCGGCATGTGGTGGTCACGGGCGGGACCGGCGCGCTCGGTATTGCGGTCGTCGGCGCGCTGCTCGAAGCCGGCGCGATCTGCCATGTGCCCTATCGCAGCGATGACGAGGCGGCGCGCTTTCCGCACCGCGAACACAAGAACATCACGTTGACCGCGCTCGGCGAGCTCGCCGACGAGGCTGCGGTGACGACGTATTACGGCGGCATCACGAAACTGTGGGCCTCGATCCACATCGCGGGCGGCTTCGCGTTCGCGCCGATCGAGAAAAGCGACAAGGCGCTGCTGATGGGACAGATCGAGAGCAATCTCGTGTCGTCCTATCTGTGCAGCCGCGCGGCGGTGAGCGCGATGCGCGCCGGCGGCGCGGGCGGGCGCATCGTCAACGTCGCGGCACGGCCGGCGCTGGAGCCCCGCCACGGCGCGAGCATGACCGCCTACTCGGCCTCGAAGGCGGGCGTCGCGGCGCTCACGCAGGCGCTGGCCGAAGAGGTCGCCAAGGACGGCATCCTAGTGAACGCGATCGCGCCCTCGACGATGGATACGCCGGCGAACCGCAAGTCGATGCCGAAGGCGGATTTCGCCACATGGCCGAAGGTGGAGGAAGTCGCCGCGACGATCCGTTTCCTCGCCTCGCCGGGAAACGCGGTCACCCGCGGCTCCATCGTGACGGTCTACGGGAAATCCTAGATAACCTTGCACACCTCGTCGAATGCGAAGCGCGGGTTCAGCGGCGGCAGCTTCGACGCGTCGCCCCTGCCGAGAATGCACAGGAAGTTCGACTTGAACTGCCCGTCCGGGAAAAACTCGGCGTCGACCTTGGCGTTGTCGAAGCCCGACATCGGCCCGCAATCGAGGCCGAGCGCGCGCGCCGCGAGCATGAAGTAGGCGGCCTGAAGCGTAGCGTTGCGGAACGCGGTCTGCTTCGGTGTGCTCCGGCGATTTCGTGTACCACTTCACCGCATCCTTGTTGTGATAGAAGCGCCCAAGGTGGTCGGTGAATTTCAGGTCGTAGGCGAAGATCGCGACGACCGGCGCGGCGAGCGTCTTGTCGCGATTGATCGGCGAGAGCGCCGGTCCGAGACGCTGCTTCGCCGCCTCGCTTCGCAGAAACACGATGCGCTGCGGCTGCGAGTTCGCCGTGGTCGGCCCGTGCTTCATGATCTCGTAGATCGCGTGAAGCTGCGCATCGGTCACCGGCTCGTCCGCGAACACGCCGTAGCTGCGCGCCTCGCGGAACAGAGTATCGAGCGCCGCATCGGAAAGCTTTTCGCCGGCCATGACCGCCCCTCGCGTTGACGCCTGAGGTATAGACAAAGCCGCGATCTCAGGCCACACAACGCGCGTTTCGCGGCCCATCGGCCGCGCGTTCGTCGAGGGGATGCTGCCCAATGTCAGGTTCGAATCCGGGTCCGTTGGCTGGTGTTCGCGTGCTGGAGCTTGCCCGCATTCTGGCCGGGCCGTGGGCCGGACAGGTGCTGGCCGATCTCGGCGCGGACGTCATCAAGGTGGAGCGCTCGAAGACCGGCGACGACACGCGCGCCTGGGGACCTCCGTTCATCGAGGGCAAGGACGGCAATCTCGGCGCGGCCTATTTCCACGCGACCAATCGCGGCAAGCGCTCGATCGAATGCGACTTCGAAAGCGAGGACGGCAAGCGCATCGTGCGCAAGCTCGCCGCGAAGTCGGACATCCTCATCGAGAACTTCAAGGTCGGCGGCCTGAAGAAATTCGGGCTCGACTACGCGAGCCTCGCGCCGTCCTGCCCGCGCCTGATCTATTGCTCGGTGACGGGCTTCGGGCAGAACGGCCCGAACGCGGCGCGCGCCGGCTACGACCTGATGGCGCAAGGCATCGGCGGCTTCATGGCGCTCACCGGCACGGCGGACGGCGAGCCGACGCGCGCGGGCGTGCCGGTGTCGGACATCTTCACCGGCGTCTATTCGGTGATCGGCATTCTGGCGGCGCTGCAGCGGCGCGAGCGCACCGGCAAGGGCGGCTACGTCGATACCGCGCTCGTCAACTCAACCGTCGGCGTGCTCGCCAATCAGGCAATGAACTATCTCGCGTCGGGCGAGGTGCCGAAGCGCATCGGCAATGCGCATCCCAACATCGTGCCGTATCAGGTGTTTCCGGTCGCGGACGGGCACATCATCATCGCGACCGGCAATGACTCGCAGTACGGCAAGCTGGTCGACGGTGCTGGGCGAGCCGGAACTTGCGAAGAATCCCGAGTATCTGGTCAACAAGGACCGGCTGAAGAACCGCGGCGAGCTGATCGATCATCTCTCGGGACTGACGCGCAAGTTCAAGCGCGACGACCTCCTGGAGAAGCTCGAAGCCGTCGGCGTGCCGGCCGGCCCGATCAACGATCTCGATCAGGTGTTCGTGGACCCGCAGGTCAAGCATCGCGGCATGCAGATCTTTCCGAAGACCGACGCCGCGAAGGCAGGCAGCATCCCCGGCGTGCGCACGCCGATCGTGCTCGACGGCGAGCCGATGGCGTCGCCCAATCCGGCGCCAAGACTCGGGCAGCACACGGCGGAGATCTTGAAGGAGATCGGGGAGTAGCACTCGGACCGCTCGTCCCCGCGAAAGCGGGGACCCAGAGCCAAAGAAATGGATGCCCGCTTTCGCGGGCATGAGCGGAAGTAGATTAAGCCTTCACCAGTTCCTTCGGCGCCCTTGCGCGTTTCCGGATGCCGCCGGCCGCCACGATGGTGCGGTTTTCTGCATAGGCCTCGTGGTTCTTCTCGATCTCGTCGACGTCGTAGAGATAGTTGACCATCAGGCCGTGCGACTGCGCGATGCCCTTCTCCGAAAGGTCGGCCAGCGGATTGAGCTGCTCCAGCCGCGCACCATTGCCGAGATGGAAGCGCGCGACCGGATCGAGCGCACCGCCGTTGCGGCTGCGCGCGCTCAGGAAATAGGTCGCGGCCGCGTGCAGCATCGGCTCCTTGATGCGGTCGGCTGCGCCGTCCTGCCACCAGTTCGGCTTGTCGAGCTCGCCCAGCTCTGCGAGGTCCTCGGGCAACAGGATCGGATCGTTGCTCGTGCGCTGCGCCGCGAGCCAGTTCGCGAAGCCCGGCACCGGCGAGAGCGTCACGAAGGTCGAGAGGCGCGGGAATTCGCGCGAGACCTCTTCCACCACCTGCTTGATCAGGAAGCTGCCGAAGCTCACGCCCGCAAGGCCGCGCTGGCAGTTCGAGATCGAATAGAACACCGCCGTGTTTGCGCTCTCGGGCGCGAGCGTGCCGCCGTCCTTGCCGAGGATCGGCGCGATCGCGCGCGGCAGGCCGTCGGTGAACGCCACCTCGACGAAGATCAGCGGCTCGTCGTTGAGCGCCGGATGGAAGAACGCGTAGCAGCGCCGGTCGGGCGGATCGATGCGGCGGCGCAGGTCGTCCCAGTCCTTGATCTGATGCACCGCCTCGTAGCGGATGATCTTTTCCAGCACGATCGCGGGGGTAGACCAGTCGATGCGGCGCAGCACGAGGAAGCCGCGATTGAACCAGGACGAAAACAGATGCACGAAATCCTGATCGACCGGTGACAGGTCGTCGCGATGCACCATCGCGTCGATGACCTGCTCGCGCATCGCGACCAGCGCCGCGGTGCCGCCGGGCGCAAGGTTGAGCCTGCGGAACAACTCCTGCCGGCGCGGTTCGGCGGCAAGGTGCAGTTCGGCGGCGGCCTCGTCCGAGCCATCGCGCGACCAGCCATCGACGGCGGCGTCGATCCGCTCGCGGTCGACGCCGAAGCGCGTCGCGAGCGCCTCGAAGAACGCGATGCGCGGCCCCGTGGTCAGCTGCGTCGTAGCGCACGAAGATTTCACGCGCGAGTGCGACGCCTGAGGCTTCGCCGCGTCCGGACAGCAGGTCCTCGCACAGATCGACAAGGTTTTCGGACCGTGCCGCTGCGTCACCGCGCCGGTCGCGCGTGAGGTCGATCAGTGCGCGCCCGCGCTCCGAGATCGTCTGCAGCAGCTCGCCGAAAAAGGAGGTGTTCATGCGCTTTCGCTATGTCGAATCTGCGTCCCGCACCCGGTCAGCCGCCTACTATTGTCGCAGTCCGCTCGCGGCCTTTCCCATTGGCCGGAAGACCCGCTATCAGGTATAGGCTGACCGCTAAGGGCACAAGAAGACACGCGAAAATTGCCTAATCCAGGGTGGGAACGCTGACCGACCTGAGTTCGCAAGCCGCGCCTCTGCTTGAGGTGCGCGACCTGCATGTCCGGTTCGAGACGTCGCGCGGCACCGTCCACGCGGTCGAGGGCATTTCATATACGGTTAACCGCGGCGAGATCGTCGCCATCGTGGGCGAGTCCGGCTGCGGCAAGTCGGTCTCCTCGCTGGCGATCATGCGTTTGCTCGCCAAGACCGGGCGGGTCACGCAGGGCCAGATCCTGTTCGAGGGGCAGAACCTACTCGACCTCTCCGAAGAGCAGATGCGCGAGAAGCGCGGCCGCGACATCTCGATGATCTTCCAGGAGCCGATGACCTCGCTCAACCCGGTCCTTTCGATCGGCGAGCAGGTGATGGAGCCGCTCAAGATCCACCTGAACATGACGGACGAGCAGGCGACCGCGCGCGCGCTCGAACTGCTCCAGCTCGTCGGCATCACCGACGGCGCGCGCCGGCTCGAGCAGTATCCGCATCATCTGTCCGGCGGCATGCGCCAGCGCGTGATGATCGCGATCGGGCTCGCGTGCAATCCCAAGCTCATCATCGCGGACGAGCCGACCACCGCGCTCGATGTCACCATCCAGGCGCAAATCCTCGAACTGATGAAGGAGCTGTCGCGCCGGCTCGGCATCGCGATGATCGTCATCACGCACAACCTCGGGATCGTGGCGCGCTACGCCGACCGCGTGAACGTGATGTACGCGGCACGCATCATCGAGCAGGGCTCGGCCGACGACGTGTTCCTCCAGCCGGCGCACCCTTATGCGATCGGGCTGATGCGCTCGGTGCCGCGGCTCGACCTGCCGCGGGGCATCAAGCTCGAAACCATCGAAGGGCTGCCGCCCGACCTGCGCTCGCCGCCGCCCGGCTGCCGTTTCGCGCCGCGCTGCCCGTACCGGATCGAAGCGTGCGTGCAGCAGGATCCGCCGCTGACGCCGGTCGCGCCCGGTCATGCGTCGGCCTGCATTCGCGCGAAGGAAATTCTCGCCGGCACGCTGGTGTCGCCGCGCGAACAGATCGCAACGGCCGATCTCGAAAGCTCGCAACAGAACGGCGAGCCGCTGCTGATCGTGGATCATCTGAAGAAGTATTTCTCCGTGAAGGCCGCGGGCGCGGGCTTCATGTCGTCGGAGACCGCGACCGTGAAGGCGGTCGATGACGTCTCGCTGCATGTCATGGCGGGCGAGACGCTCGGCCTCGTCGGCGAGTCCGGCTGCGGCAAGACCACGGTCGGACGCGCGGTGCTCAGGCTCGATGAGGCGACCGGCGGCACGATCCGCTTCGCCGGCGCCGACATCACGCATGCGAACCATGCCGATATGCGCGGTGTGCGGCGCAAGATCCAGGTGATCTTCCAGGACCCCTATTCGTCGCTCAATCCGCGCATGACGGTCGGGCAGATCATCGGCGAGCCGATGCGGGTCTACAAACTGGTGACCGGCAGGAAAGAAGAACACGAGCGGGTCGAGGGACTACTCACCCAGGTCGGGTTGTTTCCCTACATGGCGGAACGCTATCCGCACGAACTGTCGGGCGGCCAGCGCCAGCGCGTCGGCATTGCGCGCGCGCTCGCGCTGGAGCCGACCTTCATCGTGTGCGACGAGCCGGTGTCGGCGCTCGACGTGTCGATCCAGGGGCAGATCATCAACTTGCTGGAAGACCTGCAGGCGCGGCTCGGCCTCTCGTACCTGTTCATCGCGCACGACCTCGCGGTGGTGCGCCATATCTCCGACCGCGTCGCCGTGATGTATCTCGGCCATGTCGTGGAACTCGCCGATCGCGACGAGCTCTACGCCGCACCGCAGCATCCCTACACGAAGGCGCTGCTCGATGCCGCGCCGATCCCCGACCCGAAGGTGGAACGCAGCCGCGCCCCGCGCGCGCTCCGCGGCGAAATCCCTTCACCCTTGACCCCTCCGGCCGGGTGCGTGTTCCATACACGCTGTCCGATTGCCGGCGAGGAATGCCGGCGCGAAATTCCCGTATTCCGGCCGTTGAGTTCAGGCCACTACGTGGCCTGCCATAAAGTCTAATTGCGTATTTCGCGGGGGCGACGCGAAACACGAGGTGGGAGGAAGTTGTAATGAACGCACTCGTCACGAGGCGCTCCGTTCTTATGAGCGGAGCGGCGGCTATCGCCCTGAGCGGCGGCACGATGCCGGAAGCGGCCGCCCAACAGGTCAAGAAGGGCGGCACGCTGCAATTCGCGATCAGCGCCGAGACGCCGCACTACGATAATCACGGCAGCGACACCTATGCGACGCTGCATTTCGCGGCCCCTTTCTATTCGACGCTGCTGCGTTTCAATCTCGACAAATTCCCCGACGTGGAGGGCGATCTCGCTAACAAATGGGAGGTCGCGCCCGACCTGATGACCTACACGTTCAAGCTTCATCCCGGCGTCAAATTCCACGACGGGCAGGAGCTGACATCGGCCGACGTGAAGGCGACCTACGACCGCCTGCGCAATCCGCCGCAGGGCGTGGTCTCGACCCGCAAGGCGACCTTCAACGACATCGGCACGATCGAGACGCCGGATGCCACCACCATCATCTTCAAGATGAAGGCGGTGAACGCGTCGATGCTCGAACACTTCGCGTCGCCCTGGAACGTGATCTATGCGGCGAAGGATCTCGCCGCGGACCCGAACGGGCCGAAGACCAAGATCAACGGCACCGGGCCGTTCACTTTCGTCGAGCACGTCAAGGGTTCGTACGTGTCGGGCAAGAAGAACGACAATTACTTCAAGAAGGGCTTGCCGCACCTCGACGGTTTCAAGGGCATCTTCACCTTGCAGGCCGCCGCGATGCTCAATGCGCTGCAGGGCGGACAGGTGCTCGCCGAATATCGCGGCATCTCGCCCGCCGAGCGCGACCGTCTTGTGCAGGCGATGGGCGACAAGATCCGCATCGAGGAGTCGAGCTGGACGCTCAACCTGCTCGTCTGCTTCAACGTCGAGAAGAAGCCGTTCGACGACGTGCGCGTACGCAAGGCGCTGCTGATGGCGATCGATCGCTGGGGCGGCAGCCAGGGCCTCTCGCGCATCTCGACCTTGCGCTCGGTCGGCGGCGTGATCCGGCCCGGTTCACCGTTTGCGACACCGGAAGCCGAACTCGTCAAGCTCCCGGGCTTCTCGAAGGACATCAAGGCCTCGCGCGAGGAGGCGAAGAAACTGCTCGCCGAAGCGGGCCAGTCGAACCTGAAGTTCGTGCTGTGGAACCGCAATCTCGCGATGCCCTACACGCCGGCCGGCATCTTCCTGGTCGACCAGTGGCGCCAGATCGGCGTCGAGGTCGAGCACAAGCAGTCCGACACCGCGCCCTATCTCGCGCACATGAATGCCGGCAACCACGACGTCGCGATCGACTTCTCGAATCTGTTCATGGACGATTCGAGCCTCGGTCTTGCGAAATACCTCTCCGTCGCCCGCGCGCCGGAGAACCGTTCGCGGCACAAGGACGCCGAACTCGACAAGATTTACGACGAGCATCTGCGCGAGCGCGATCCGGAGAAGCGCAAGGCGATGATCCGCGCGTTCGAGAAGCGCGCCTTCGAGAACGCCTATCAGGAGCCGATCCTGTGGTGGCACCGCATCGTGCCGAGCCACAAGACGGTGATGGGCTGGAAGATGTCGCCGAGCCACAATCTCGGCGCCCAGCTCGAGGAAGTGTGGCTGAACACCTGAGGCGCTGCTGACGTTTGCTTTCCCCTCTCCCGCTTGCGGGAGAGGGTGGCAGGCAAAGCGAGCCGGGGAGGGTTAGATCGCCTGACCTTCTCTCGCCTCGACCTGACGGTCCTCGGCACCCTCTCCCCGCTGCGCGGGGCTAGGGAAACGAAAGAGAAGAATGTTCCGCTACACGCTCAACCGCGTCCTGCTGATGTTCCCGACGCTGATCGGCGTCGCGGTGCTCGTGTTCTTCATGCTGCGCGTCATTCCGGGCGATGTCGTCGAGGTGAAGCTGCGCGGCGACGGCGGCAATGTCAGCCAGGAAACGATCGAGATGGAGCGCAAGCGGCTCGGTCTCGACAAGCCGCTGCTCTATCAGTTCAAGGACTGGATGGTGGGGCTCGCGACGCTCGACCTCGGCAAGTCGATGTGGACCGACCGGCCGGTGACCGAGGAGATCGCGCTCCGCCTCGAATTGTCGCTTCAGGTCGCCATCATGGCGAGCATTATTGCGGTGATGCTGGCGATACCCTTGGGGACAACAGCCGCGCTGATGCGCGGCACCTGGGTCGACTACGCGGTGCGCATCATCACGATCGGCGGCCTGTCGATACCCTCGTTCTGGTTCGGCATGCTGATCATGATCACGCTGCTGTACCTGTTCAACTGGCTTCCGCCGATCACGTTCACGCCAATCTATGTCGACCCGATCGAGAACCTGAAGCAATTGATCTGGCCCGCGATGGCGGTCGGCTACCGCTACTGCGCGGTGGTGGCCCGCATGATCCGCTCGTCGCTGCTCGAGGTGCTCAACGAGGACTACATCCGCACCGCGCGCGCCAAGGGCGTTTTCGAGAAGATGGTGATCTCGCGCCATGCGCTGCGCAACGCGCTGCTGCCGGCGATCACGGTGATCGGCATCGAGTTCGCCTTCCTGATCGGCGGGCTCGTCGTCACCGAGCAGGTGTTCAATCTCAACGGCATCGGCATGCTGTTCGTGCAGAGCGTCTCGCGCAACGACTTCACGCTGATCCAGGCGCTGGTGATGCTGGTCGCGGGCGCCTACGTGGTCATCAACCTCGTCGTCGACCTGCTCTACGCGGTGTTCGACCCGCGTATCAGGTACAACTGATGGCGGTCGCAGCCCTCCCCTCGGCTCCGGTCCTGCCGCGGCGGCGCAGCGCGGTCGTTGACTTCATCCGTCAGCAGCCGCTCGGTGCTGCGAGCTTCGTCGTAATCTTCGTGATGATGTTCGCCGGCATCTTCGCCGAATACGTCTCGCCCTATAACCCGCTCGACATCGACTTCGCCGGCATTCTCGCAGCGCCGTCGTGGGATCACTGGGCCGGCACCGACGCGTACGGGCGCGATATCATGTCGCGCATCATCTACGGCTCGCGCACCGCGCTGGTGATCGGCTTCACCTCCTCGTTCCTCGGCTCAACACTGGGCGCGGTGCTCGGCATCGCGTCGGCCTATTTCGGCGGCAAGATCGACGACTGGATTCAGCGCTTCGTCGATATCCTGCTCGCCTTCCCGATCATCGTGCTGGCGCTCGTGGTGGTCGCGGCGTTGCGCAAGTCCGTGCTCTTCGGCATCGACGTAAACCTAATTTACGCCATCGCGATCCCGATCATTCCGCGCGTCGCACGCGTGGTGCGTGCGGCCGCGCTCTCGATCCGCGTGATGCCCTACGTCGATGCGGCGCGCGCGGCGGGCTATTCCAACAGTCGCATCATCTTCCGCCACATGGCGCCGAACGTGGTCGCGCCCTATCTCATCATGTTCACGGCCTTTATCGCGCAGGCGATCCTGCTCGAAGCCTCGCTCTCGTTCCTCGGCCTCGGCGTGACCGAACCGACGCCTGCCTGGGGCCTGATGCTCTCCGGCAACGCGGCCGACTTCTACCGCGAGGCGCCGTGGATGATCCTGTTCCCGGGTGCCGCCATCAGCCTTGCGGTGTTCGCCTTCAACCTGTTCGGCGACAGCCTGCGCGACTATCTCGATCCGCGCTTCAAGACCTGAGCGGCGGCGTGCTAACCTCCCGACATCACAAGGGAGACCGATTTCACATGCGGAAGCTGCTTGTCGTCGCGCTCGTAACGCTGTCCGGAATTGTCCATGCGGGTGCGCAGTCGTATCCGACGCGGCCCGTTACGGCGATCGTTCCTGCGTCGGCAGGTGGACCGACCGACACCATCGCGCGCATCGTGATGGCGCGGGCGCAGCAGATCCTCGGCCAGAGCATCATCATCGAGAATGTCGGCGGCGCATCCGGCACGATCGGCACCGGGCGCGTCGTGCGCGCCGACCCGGACGGCTATACGATCGGCATCGGCGGGCCGAACCACTACGTGGTCAACGCCTCGGTCTATCCGCTCACCTACGACACGCTGAAGGATTTCGAGCCGGTCTCGATGCTGTCGAACGGCCCGATGCTGATCATGTCGCGGAACTCGCTCCCCGCGAAGGACCTGAAGGAGCTGATCGTCTGGCTCAAGGCCAACCCGGATAACGTCACCTTCGGCACCGGCGGCCTTGCAAGTCCGCCGCATGTCAGCGGGCTGTCGTTGCAGACCGTCACCGGCAACAAGTTCCAGTTCGTCCCGTTCCGCGGCTCCGCGCCCGCGTTGCAGCAGGTGCTCGGCGGCCAGCTCGACATCATCATCGATCAGGCCTCCGGCGCACTGTCGACCGCGAAGTCCAATGGCGTGCGCACCTATGCGGTGACGGCGAACAAGCGCCTCGCCTCCGCGCCGGAGATTCCGACGGTCGATGAGGCAGGCCTGCCGGGCTTTTACGTATCGATCTGGCAGGGCGTCTGGACGCCCAAGGGCACGCCGAAGGACATCATCGCGAAACTCAACGCCGCGATTGCGGGCGCGCTCGCCGACCCGATGGTGCAGAAGCGCCTTGCCGACATCGGGCAGGAATTGCCAACGGCGGAGCAGACGACGCCGGCAGGCTTCGGGGCGTTCCACAAGGCCGAGATGGACAAGTGGACGCCGATCATCAAGGCGGCGAACATCAAGCCGGAAGGTTGAGCGCATGATCCCGCAAAGGGCGAACCGGTTTTCGGGCAAGATCATGGGCAAACAAAAATAAGCGTCATGCTGGAGAAGACCGACACCGCCATTGCTGTGCGGCCGCACCGCCGGCCCCTGATCGTGCGGCGCATCGACGCAATCCCGATCGCGCTGCCGCTCAAGGCGCCGATGAAGATGGCCGGCATCACGATCACCAAGGCCGAAAATCTGCTGGTGCGAATCGAGTCGACAGATGGCGACGTCGGCTGGGGCGAAGCGCCCTCGGCCCCCACCATGACGGGCGACACGCTCGGCGGGTTGACAGCGGCGGTGCGCGATCATTTGGCGCCGATGCTGATCGGCAAGGAAGCCTGGCTCAACAACGACCATCGACCGATGCTGACGCGTGCGCTGGTCGGCAACACGGGCGCGCATTCGGCAGTCGAGATGGCGTTGCTGGACATGGCCTGCCGCGCATCCGGTTGCGGGCTGATCGACCATGTCCTCTCCCGGCCAGCGCGCCGCAGCGTCGAGCCGATGTGGCTGCTTGGCAACGCGACGCCCGCGCAGGATATCGCCGAGGCGCAGGCGAAGCGCGCGGAGGGCTACAATTTCTTCAAGCTCAAGATCGGCGTGAAGCCGATCGCGGACGAGATCAAGGCCGCGCACGCGATCCGCGAGGCGCTGCCGGACGCAACGCTCTGCGCCGACGCCAATTGCGGGCTGACGCTGGCGGATGCGCGGCGCTACGCCGAGCGCACGCGCGACGCCAGGCTCGCGTTCATCGAGCAGCCGCTGCCCGCCGGGGACATCGCGGGCCTGAAGGCGCTCGCCCGCGCCAGCAAGACGCCGATCGGGATGGACGAAAGTATTCACGCGTTGGCCGATGTCGAGGCGGTGAAGCGCGCGGGCGCCAAGGGCATCTCGCTCAAGCTGATCAAGCTCGGTGGTTTCCGCGAGGCGTTCGCGGCGGGCAAGTTGTGCAAGAAACTCGGCCTGAAGATCAACGTGGCGGCCAAGATCGCGGAATCGAGCATCGGGACGGCGGCGGCGATTCATCTCGCGTGCGCCGTGCCGAATGTTGCATGGGGCGTGAGCCTGACGAACGCTTATCTCGCCGAGGACATCGTGAAGAACCCCATCGCCATCCAGAATGGCAAAGTGATCCTTCCGGCGGGGTCTGGCCTTGGTGTCGAGGTCGATGAGCGGGCGGTCGAGCGATTTCGCGTGCAGTGAGCGCCGCGGCGCTCTTTAGCCGACGCTCAGCGCCTTCGAGATCAGTTCGTCGCCGCCCGGAATGTTGCAGGCAACGTTTACGTAGGACGATCGTCGCGCGACAGCGAGCCACGCGTAGTAGTCCACCGGCGCCATCCCGGCGACATTCACGCCGGCCTCTCGCATGGCCTCGATCGTCTCCTGGTCCCTGCGTGGTGCGTCTGCTGCGAAGGCCGCCCCCACATCGCGCCCGGCGGCGAGAAGTCTGTTGCGCTGGCTCTCATCGCGCCGATCGAACGCCTGCTTCGCGACCAGCACCGGCTCGTACATGAAGCACAGCGCGTTGTGCCCCGGAACCGTGAGCCATTCCGCCTGCTCGAACAAGCGGAGCGATGTGTAGTTCTCCAGCGACGTCACGACCGCATTGAGCCGGCCATATCGCAGCGCTTCATGAATCTCGTCTGACGGCAGCGACACGACAGTCGCGCCCGCAGCCGCGAGCATGCGCCCCAAGGCTGGGCCGACCGCCTGAACCTTGAGACCACGCACCGTGTCCGGGCCGCGGATGGTGCCGTGCCGCGCGGCGAACACGCCCATCCGCCACACGTCGGCCAACACCGTCGCGCCGGCCGCCGCGATGATCGCCCTGATGTCGTGCATGAACGTCGACCGGCTGAGCCGCTGTGCGCGCTCGTGCGAGCGCACCAGACCGGGGAGCAGCGCCGCGGAAAGCTGCCGATGGCGGACAGAGAGATTCGTCGAGCGGAAACGAACAGACGCGGAGGCCGCCTTCGACAAGCGCGTCCCAGTGCTCAGGCGGACTGAAGCCCGCGTGATCGAAATCGCGCGTAACCCCGAAGCCGGCCGCTGCGACGTCGCGCGCAAGCACATCGACCCGCGCGTGGGCGTCCCGTTTCCGTTCGGGACACCGGGGGGCATTCAGGAGTTCGGTTGAAGTGAGGAATTCCACAAAAACGACCAACGAATACGGCGTGGCGCGACATACGCGCGATGACCCATGACCACTCTCATGGGTTGCGGTATTGGCGATAGCACACGCATGTCGGGTGGATTGTCAAGACGGCTCGCTCAGGGGAATACTGCGGTCCGTTGACTGCCGACCCCTCCCTGCCTTTGACTTTGCGAGAGAATTCCATGCCCGGACCGCTGAGCGGCGTCAGAGTGCTTGAGCTTGCCCGCATCCTGGCCGGCCCGTGGGCCGGGCAGATTTTGGCCGACCTCGGCGCGGACGTGATCAAGATCGAGCGGACCGGCGCGGGCGACGACACGCGCGGC
Source organism: uncultured Alphaproteobacteria bacterium (assembly GCA_963828625.1). Taxonomy (GTDB): domain Bacteria; phylum Pseudomonadota; class Alphaproteobacteria; order Rhizobiales; family Xanthobacteraceae; genus PALSA-894. The sequence goes on from CAWHEX010000005.1 coordinate 229,988, forward strand.
TGGGGGCCGCCGTTCGTCGAGGGCGCCGACGGCAAGCCGCTCTCGGCCGCCTACTATCACGCGTGCAATCGCGGCAAGCGCTCGGTCGCGGTCGACTTCGAGACCGAGGACGGCAAGCGCATTGTGCGCAAGCTCGCGGCGCGATCCGACGTCGTGATCGAGAACTTCAAGACCGGCGGACTCGCGAAATTCGGCCTCGACTACAAGAGCCTCGTGAAGGAGAAGCCCGACCTCATCTACTGCTCGGTCACCGGCTTCGGGCAGGACGGTCCCTACTCGCACCGCGCGGGCTACGACCTGCTCGCGCAGGGCATGGGCGGCATCATGGACCTCACCGGCATGGCGGACGGCGAGCCGATGCGCGGCGGCGTCGCGCTCGCCGACATCTTTACCGGGGTCTACTCGGCGCTCGCCGTGCTTGCGGCGCTGAACGATCGTCACGCAACCGGCAAAGGCTCGTACATCGACATGGCGTTGCTCGACACCCAGGTGAGCGTGCTCGCCAATCACGCGTCGAGTTATCTGGTCAGCGGCAAGGCGCCCAAGCGCATGGGCAACGCGCATCCGACCGTCGTGCCGTATCAGGTGTTTCCGGCTGCCGACGGACACGTCATCATCGCGTGCGGCAACAACTCCCAGTTCGCGCGACTGATCGCGCTTCTGGGCGAGCCCGGCATGGCGCCGGACGAGCGCTACCGCACCAATGCGGCGCGCATCGCGAACCGCGGCACGCTGATCCCGCGCATGTTCGAGCTGACCGCACTGCTGACTCGCGTGGATCTGCTGGCGAAGCTCGAAGCCGCCGGCGTCCCCGGCGGACCCATCAACACGATGGAAGACGTGTTCGCGGACCCGCAGGTGCTGGCGCGCAAGATGCGCATCGACCTGCCGAGCAAGTTCGCCAAAGGCGGCTCGATCCCCGGCGTGCGCGCACCGATCACCATCAATGGCGTGCAGATGGCAGCTGACCGCGCGCCGCCGACACTCGGCGAGCACACGCAGGAAGTGCTCAGGGAGATCGGCGAGGCGTAAGCCTCAGCCGAACACTTCCTTGTTGACCGCGTTTTCCTTCGTCGGCGTGCCGTCGAGCACGCTGAGGATGTTCTTCACGGTCGTGACCGCCATGCGGTCCATCGATTCCACCGACACGCCCGCCATGTGGGCGGACACGATGGTGTTCGGCAGCTTGAGCAGCGGATTGTCGGCTGGCGTCGGCTCCGCATCGAACACGTCAATGCCGGCCCCGGCCAACTTGCCCGCAGTGAGCGCCGCATGCAGCGCCTTCTCGTCGATCAGCCCGCCGCGCGCCGTGTTGACGATGTACGCCGTCGGCTTCATGCGGGCGAGGCGCGCCGCGTTGAACATGCCGAGGGTCTCGGGCGTCTTCGGGCAATGGATGCATACGATGTCGGCGCGCGACACCGCGGCGTCGAGATCGCTGACCGGCTCATAGCCTGCGGCCTTGATGGTCGCGGCCGGCACATACGGATCGTAGATCAGCACATTCATTTCCATCGCGTGGCAGCGCTTCGCAGTCCGCGTGCCAATGCGACCAAAGCCGACGATTAGAAGCGTCTTTCCGGCGAGATCGACGGGCACGTCTTTCCAGCGATCCTGCCAGCGGTTCTCGCGCACCGCGGCATCGTGGAAGAACACCTTCTTGGCGAGGCCGTACATCATGAAGACCGCATGCTCGGCGACCGTGACCGAATTCGCGGTGCCGACCACCATCAGCGGAATCTTCCGCGCGGTAAGCGCCGGAATGTCGACCGCGTCGTAGCCGACGCCGATGCGTGCGGCGACGCGCAGGCGCGGCGCGACCGCGATTTCAGGCCCCTTCAACGGCGTCAGCGAGAGCGCAATCCCGTCGGTGTCTTTCAAGGCCACCTGCAGGTCCGGCATCGCAATATAGGGGTCGTAGCCGACCGCATCGATGTCGTCGCGGCCGATCAGTACGTCCCAGCCGGCCTTCGCCATCGTTTCGGGCAGCATCACTTTCTTCTTGTTTGGGCTCATGGATCACTCTGCGAAAAAGGCGCCCCGGCGCCGAGGAGGGAGCGCGATAATCGTGCGCCTTTGCATGGGGGGTCAAGCGCAACATCGGATTGACCCGGCTTGGCAGCCATGCCCATTCTCGGGCCGGAAAAAAGCTCAACGGGAGGCACGCCTTGCGCGAGAACAAGCTCAAAACCCTTTGGAAAAATGGCGGCGTTGCGGTGAACGGCTGGCTCGGCATTCCGAGCTCGGCCTCGGCCGAAAGCATGGCGCGCTGCGGCTGGGACTCGGTCGTGGTCGACATGCAGCATGGGCTCGTCGACTACACCGACGCGGTGCCGATGCTGCAGGCAATCTCGCAGACCGACGCCACTCCGATGGTGCGCGTGCCGTGGAACATGCCCGACATCATCATGAAGTCGCTCGACGCCGGCGCCTACGGCGTCGTTTGTCCGATGATCAACACACCGGCCGAGTGCGAGGAGTTCATCCAGAACTGCCGCTACGCGCCGCGCGGCCGCCGCTCGTTCGGTCCGATCCGCGCCGTGATGTACGGCGGCGCCGACTACTGGAAATTCGCCAACGAGACGATCCTGACGATCGCGATGATCGAGACGCAGCAGGCGCTCGATAATCTCGACGCGATCCTCAAAACGCCTGGCCTCGACTCGATCTATGTCGGTCCTTCGGACCTCGGCCTCTCGCTCGGTTTCCAGCCGGGTGCCGACCCGACCACGCCGAAGGTGATGGACGCGATCAAGTTCATCGTCGACCGCGCGAAGGCGGCAAAAATCCCGGCCGGCATCCATTGCGGCGCACCGTCCTGGGCGCGCGACATGATCGGGCTCGGCTATCAGCTCGTCACGCTCGGCAACGACAACTCGCTGATGATGGGCGCGGCGCGCGCCGCCATCGCAGCGACGCGCGAGGGCGCGAACGCACCGGCGCAGAAGCCGGGGAGCCTGTACTAGTTGGCGACCGCGGCGCGCATTCCGTGGTGGGCGTGGGCATGGCCCGCGCTCGCCTGCGTCGTCCTGCTGGTCTTCTGGTTCGCTCCTGCGAGCGGCTTCCTAGCGGCCGCCGCGGCGGTCATCCTGTTCGGCACGGTGTTCGCAGCCGTCTATCACGCCGAGGTGGTAGCGCACCGCGTCGGTGAGCCGTTCGGCACGCTGGTGCTCGCGGTCGCGGTGACGATTATCGAGGTGGCGCTGATCGTCTCCGTGATGGTCGCGGCACCGACCGAGAAGGCCGGGCTGCCGCGCGACACCGTGTTCGCGGCGGTGATGATCGTCTGCAACGGGATCGTCGGGCTCTGCCTTCTCTCCGGCGGCGCGCGGCATCATGAGCAGGCCTTCCACCTCGACGGCGCGAAAGCCGCGCTCGCTGTTCTTGCCGCGCTTACCTGCCTTACGCTGATCTTTCCGAATGTCGCCACCACGGCGCCCGGGCCGTACTTCAGCAGGTCGCAGCTTGTATTCGCCGGCATCGTGTCGCTCGTGCTCTACGGCTCGTTCGTATTTGTGCAGACCGTGCGCCATCGCGATTACTTTCTCCCCGCCGAAGCCGGCGACGAGGAAACGCATGCGCCGCCACCGTCCAACACCGTCACGCTTGTCAGCGCGGGATTGCTGCTTGTCGCGCTCGCGGCGGTCGTAGGCCTTGCGAAGGCCCTGACGCCGACGCTGGAAGTCGGAATCGCCAAAGCCGGAGCACCGAAGGCGATGGTCGGTATCGTGATCGCAGCGCTTGTTCTGTTACCAGAAGGGCTTGCGGCGCTGCGCGCCGCTCGCCTGAACCGCCTGCAGACGAGCCTCAACCTGGCGCTTGGTTCGGCGCTGGCGAGCATCGGATTGACGATCCCTGCGGTCGCGGTCGTGTCGATCGTGCTTGGCCAACCGCTCGAGCTTGGGCTCGGGACCAAGGATCAGGTTCTGCTCGCGCTGACGCTGGTGGTCGGCGTGATCACGCTCGGAACCGGGCGCACGACGGTGTTGCAAGGCATCGTGCACCTCGTGATCTTCGCGGCATTCCTATTTTTCGCGGTCGTGCCGTAAGGTCTCAGCCCGCCAGCCAGCCACCATCCACGACCAGCAGCGTGCCGTGGCAATAGTCCGACGCGCCTGAGGCGAGGAACACCGCCGCGCCACCCATGTCGGCGGGTTCGCCCCAGCGGCCTGCCGGAATGCGTGACATAAGCCGCGCGCTGCGCTCCGGATCGTCCTGCAGCGCCTGTGTCGCGTCGGTGCGCACATAGCCCGGCGCGATGGCATTCACATTGATGCCCTTGGCGGCCCATTCGTTCGCGAGCAGCTTGGTAATGCCGGCGACGCCGTGCTTCGAGGCCGTATAGGACGGCACGCGGATGCCGCCGACCTGTGCCAGGATCGACGCGACGTTGATGATCTTCGCACTACCGCCGCGAGCGACCGCGCGCTTGGCGAATGCCTGCGCAAGGAAGAACACCGACTTGAGATCGACGTTGATCACGTCGTCCCAGTCCTTCTCGGAAAACTCCAGCGGATCGGCGCGGCGGATGATGCCGGCATTGTTGACCAGAACGTCGGCGCGGCCGGCCCACGCGATCGTCTCATCGAGAATGCGCTCGACCGGCGCGATGGTCGCGAGATCGGCCGCAATGGCGCGGTAGTCGCCACCGGCTGCTTTCACGGCCTTCGCGGTTTCGGCCTGCGACGAGCGGGCAACTCCGGCGATGCGCGCGCCCGCTTGCGCCAAAGCCACCGCGATGGCCTGCCCAATTCCACCGCTCGCGCCGGTGACGATCGCGGTTTTGCCGGTCAGGTCGAAGGGGGACGGCATCTACGCGCTCTTGCGCTTGCCCTCGCCGCGTTCGGCGACGAAATCCTTCAGCTGCTCGACCGCGTCGCCGGGCGCCGGCGCATCGAGCGCATCCGCGATCTGCTGATAGAACTTGGCGATGCCAAGATACATGTCGCGCGCCGCCGGATCGTCCTCCTGGAATTGCGCGATCTCTTCCATTTCGGCGACCCAGCGATAGGCCTTCGGCGGCATGCGCGAGACGAAGCCGCGCATCCAGTTGAGCAGCATCGGCTGGCTCTCGGACAATTCCTGCAACAGCGCATCCGCGGTGCCACCGCGCGTCGAGCCGAGCATCATCGCAGAGCCGATCGCGGTGCAGCCCTTGGTGATGCCCGCATAGGAAAGCTTCATCGCGGAGGCCGCGCCGTTCGGCCCGTCCATCACGCGGATCGTGAGGCCGTGGTCGCCAAGCCGCGCGAAATCCTTCGCGCCGGGACCGGACGCATAGAAGATCGTGCGCGCGGTCGCGCTCGGCGGCGGACCGATGATTCCGGCATCGACATAGATGCAGCCGGTGCCTTGCAGCACCGCACCGATCCGCTCGGCGGTCTGCGGCGAGACCGCGTTGCAATCGACATAGACCGTCTTGCGCCCGGCCCGCTTGATCGCGGGCGCGAGGCGTTCGGCCAGCGCCACGGCGTCGCCCGGCGGCACGATCGAGAGGATGACATCGGACTGGCGGACGAATTCCTCGTCGGTCGACACCGGGACCGCGCCCGCCTTCTCGGCGCGCGCCGCGCTCGCGGCGCTGCGTCCGGCAAGCTGCGTGATGACAGTCGCCCCGCCTTCGCGCAGGCGGCGCGCGGTCGCCGAGCCCATCTCGCCCATCGCAATCACGCCAATCGTATCGGCCATGGCTGGTCCTTGTTTTCGTTCAATGTTTCTGCGTAACCCTGATTGTCGCGCGCACACGCAACGATGTCCACGAGGTCCTGATGGCTTTCATTTCCGGCAACCCGGCCGTCGATCGCTATGTCGCGGAGGGCTACGAGACCGTGCGCGGCATGTCGTCGGCGTTCGCCGCGACGATCTGCGGTCATGTGATCCGACGCCAGAGCGAGCATGGCATCACGGGCCACATCGCGGAGATCGGCACCTTCGAGGGTCGCTTCTTCATCGCGATGGCACTGGGACTTGCGCCCGGCGAACGCGCGCTCGGGATCGACACGTTCAACTGGCCGAACGAGGGCCTGCTCGACCTGTTCCATGCGCATTGCGCGCGGCTGGGACTCGCACGCGACCGCTACGTCGCGTTCAAAGGCAACGTGCGGGAGCTTTCAGCCGACGACATAAACAAGGCGCTCGGCGGGCCCGTTCGTTTCTGGCACATCGACGGCGATCACTCGCGCGAGAGCCTGGCCGCAGACCTCGACCTCGGCTTCGCCACCATGCACCCTCAAGGCATCCTTTGCCTCGACGACATGCTGCATCCCGGCTACCCGCTGCTCGTCATCGCGGTGTACGAATGGCTGGAGCGCCACCCCGACATGCGCGTGCTCGCCGTCATCGATCGCGAGGACATCGTGGCGGCCGCGAAGTTCATGATCTGCCACAAGGACGCGGTTCCGCTCTATGAGCAGGACCTGATGGACACCTTCAAGGCGCAGCACTTCGTGCTCGGCTCCGAATGGGAGCGCTATTTCTGCGTGGTGCTCACGCCGAACCCGCGGCTTGCGGAAGTCGATTAGCGCAGGGGCCCTCCCCCGCGAGGGGAGGGTAAAGTGCGCCGTTACTGCGACGCCGCCGTCAGCGCATAGACCGACATCTCGGTGCGGGCGTCCGCGATCGAGAACCAGCGATGCTGCTCGGCGCGGAACGCGCGCCAGTTATCCGCGACCTTCTTGAACTGCTCGCTCTTGGCCGACTCCTCATCGAGCACCTGTTCGAGCGCGTTGCGCAGCGCGCGCAGGGTTTCCGGCGTGAGCACGACGATCTGCGCACCCGCCGCAACCACGCGATTGAGCGCGCGTGCATTCAGCGTGTCGTATTTTGCGAGCATCTCCATCAGCGCGAAAGCACACGCACCGCGCAGGATCGCCTGATAGCTCGACGGGATCGAATTCCACATCGCCTTGTTGATATAGAGGCTGTTATTCGCCTCCAGTTCGAGCACGCCCGGGATGTGCATGTATTTGGCGACCTTGTGGAAGCCGAGCTTCTCGTCGTCGTGCGGCCCGACCCATTCGGCCGCGTCGAGCGTGCCCTTCTCCAGCGCCGGATAGATGTCGCCGCCAGCGATCTGCTGCGGCACCACGCCGAGCTTCGCGAGCACGCGGCCGCCAAAGCCCGCGACGCGCATCTTCACGCCGTTGAAATCGGCCGGCGATTTGATCTCCTTGCGGAACCAGCCGAAGGTCTGGCCGCCGGTATTTCCCGCCGGAATGGCGACGACATTGAAGGGATCGTAAAGCTCTTCGATCAGCTTCTTGCCGTCACCCACGAGGTACCAGGCATTCTGCTGCCGCGGCGTCAGCCCGAACGGCAGCGAGCCGTCGAAGATCAGCGCCGGATTCTTGCCGATGTAGTAGCCCGAATAACTATGCCCGCATTCGACCGTGCCGTTCTGCACCGCGTCGAGCACCTGCAGGCCGGGCACGATCTCGCCGGCCGCGAACGGCTGGATCTCGAATTTGCCGTCCGTCATGTCGGACACGTACTTGGAAATTGTCACCGCAGCGCCCCACAGGCCCTCGAGATTCTTCGGGAAGCTGGATGCGAGCCGCCACTTGATGGTCGGCTGCTGCGCGATGGCGGGCGAGGCGACAGCCGCACCGCCTGCGGCTGCGATGAAAGCAAACTTGCGGCGTGACACCGTCATGGCATTCCTCCCTGCGTGCCGCATGGTGCGGCTCTTGCCGGCAATTTTGTCGATTTGTTCGCGGCCGGCGATGGAGCAGCATAGCAAACGCCGCGCCTGCGGGAACGCCATATCAATGCACAAAGTGCAACGCAGCCCCGAATGCCGCGTCGTGGGCAGGAATGGGCGGGACGGCGCGCCCGTCCGATGCTAAGGGAGCGCCCCCGGGACTTGTCTAAAATGCCAGACATCAAGGTTCTCTGCACCATCGGCATGCGTGCCGTGCTCGACGAGGTCGCGCCCGCTTTCGCGCAGGCGAAAGGCATCGACGTCGTGCGCGTCTATGATTCCTCAGTCGCGCTGATGAAGCGCATCGCGGACGGTGAGAGCGGCGACGTCGCGGTATTCACGGCGGGCGCGATCGACGACCTGATCCGGCAGGGCAAGGTCATGGAGCGCACCGATCTGGCGCGGTCTTTCGTGGGCCTCGCGGTCGCCAAAGGCGCGCCGCGGCCGGACATTTCGACGCCGGACGCGTTCAAGGCCTCAATGCTGGCGGCGAAATCCATCGCGCGCTCGAAAACCGGCGCGAGCGGGCTCTATTTCGCGAGCCTGATCGAACGGCTCGGCCTTGCCGACGCGCTCGGCCCGAAGATGGTCGTGCAGGACGGCATCGTCGGAAAGATCACGGCGCGCGGCGAGGCCGAGATCGCGGTGCAGCAGATCAGCGAACTGATGCAGGCGGACGGGGTCGACATCGTCGGCCCGCTTCCCGATGCGCTGCAAAGCGTCACGGTCTTCTCGGCCGGCGCGTTCACGGGATCGGTCCCGGCCGCGAAAGCCTTCGTGGCGCATCTTGCCTCGGCGGAGATCGCGCCGGTCATCCGCCGCAAGGGCATGGAGCCGGTGTAAGCCTTCATGCCGGCTCCCTCCCCGTCCGGCCAGATCGGCCGCATCGCAACCTACGTTCTCCTGCTCTGGCTCGCCGGAAACGGACTGCGCATCACTATTCTGGCGGTGCCGCCGGTGATTCCGTCGATCCGCATGGACTTCGGGATGTCGGAGACGCAGGTCGGCATCCTGACCGGGTTGCCGCCAGTGTTGTTTGCCTGCACGGCCGTCCTGGGCTCGCTGCTGATCGCGCGATTCGGCGCGCTTGCGACACTCATCACCGGACTTCTGGTGACGGCTGCCGGCTCGGCGCTGCGCGGCGCGGCACCCGACGTGATCCTGCTTTACGGCGCGACCATCATCACCGGGTTCGGCGTCGCGATCATGCACCCGTCATTGCCGCCGCTGGTGCGCATCTGGCTGCCACACCGCATCGGGTTCGGTACGGCGGTGTTCACCAACGGGCTTCTCGTCGGTGAGATCTTTCCTGTCGCGCTCACCATTCCGGTGGTGCTGCCGCTGACCGGCGAAAGCTGGCGCGCGAGCTTCGTGGTTTGGGCCATTCCGGTCGCAGTGATCGCACTGGTCATCCTGTTCCTCGCGCCGCGTCCGCCGCGCGCGCAGCACAGCGCGCCGCCACGCTGGTGGCCGGACTGGAAAGATCCGTTGATTTGGCGGCTGGGCATTGCGCTGGGCAGTGTGAACGCAATGTACTTTTCGGCGAATGCCTTCCTGCCCGACTATCTGCATCACGTTGGGCGGCCCGACCTCGTGAGCGCTGCGCTGACGGCGCTCAATCTCGGGCAGATCCCCGCCTCATTCCTGCTGCTCGCGGTCGCCGGACGGCTGGAGCGTGTGATCTGGCCGCACGTCGTGTGCGGTGCGGGCTCGCTCGCCGCCATCGCCGGCATCGCGACGCTGTCCGGTCCGGGAATCGTCGCCTGCGCGGCGGTGCTCGGCTTCTTCGCCGCCGCGATCCTCATCCTGATGCTGGCGCTGCCGCCGCTGCTGGCCCCGCCGGAGGACGTACACCGCGTCTCCGCCGCGATGTTCACGATCAGCTATTCGTGCGCCGTGATCACGCCGGTATTCAGCGGGCTTGCTGTGGGATCTGACCGGGCTTGCCTGGTCGGCCTGGGTGCCGCTCGGCGCGTGCGCGGTCCTGCTGATGGCGCTCGCGCCGACGATCCGGCTGAAAGACGGTCTAGCTCGCCTTCTTGGCCTGCGTGCGGCGGCTGCTCCAGCGTGCCGAGCGTTTCGTCGGCCTGCTTGCGCAGCTCATCGTGCAGCTCTTCCAGCTCCTTGTCGCTCAAATCCTCGGCCTTGGCGAAGCGGTTTTCCGCATCGGTCATCGCGATGATCAGCTCCGACAGCTTCAACTGCAACGCCATCGTGTCGCGGTTCTGGGTGTTCTGGATCAGGAACACCATCAGGAACGTCACGATGGTGGTCGAGGTGTTGATGACGAGTTGCCATGTATCGCTGTAGCCGAACATCGGACCGGTCGCGGCCCACACGATCACCGCCGCGGATGCACTCAGGAAAGCGATCGGCTTTCCCATCCAGTGCGCCGTGATGCACGCCGCGTTGGAGAACAGCTCCGACCAGGGCTGGCGGCGATTGTCGTTGTGGGCGCTCTTCGAACCCGCGCGCTTGCTCGATAGCTTCTCGACAGCCACGCCGACCGCCGCAGCTTTCGTCTTGTTTTTCGCACGCGCCATGATCGGTCCCGTTCAATTTGCCGCGCGACAGCCTGCCGCGCCGGCGTTCATCCAATTCCCGGCGGCGCGGAACTGTTCCGGCAGATTCGGAACTTTAGCCACGCGCGATCGTTTTCCCGGCGAAGCGGCGAATGCCGCAACTCACTTGAGGAGAGCCGTCATGCTTGGCTGGGCTTTGACCTTCCTGGTGGTCGCGCTGATCGCCGCCGTGCTTGGATTCGGCGGGATCGCGGGACTTTCCATCGAGATCGCGAAGATCATCTTCTTCGTCGCGGTCGTGCTGTTCCTGATCTCGGCGGTCGTCGGACTTGTACGCGGACGCTCGCCGACCGTCCCGTAACGGCACAAACATCTGAACGCGGAAACGCCCGGCGAAAGCCGGGCGTTTTCATGTGTGCGGCGTTCCCAAAACAAAAACGCCCGGCAATGGCCGGGCGCTTTCAATCGCGTTGCAGGCAGGACATCAGCCGCGGCCTCCGCCGGCGGCAAGGATCGCGCGGGTCGACTGATCGGGACCGAAGTCTTCGGCGCTCTCGATCGCAAGGAGATCCGCAAGGCGTGTGCGCGCACGGTTGACGCGGCTCTTGATGGTGCCGACCGCGCATTCGCAGATCGCCGCGGCTTCCTCGTAGGAGAAGCCTGAGGCGCCGACCAGAATGAGCGCTTCGCGCTGATCCGGCGGCAGCTTGGAAAGCGCCGTGCGGAATTCCTGGAATTCGAGGCGGCTGTTCTGCTCGGGATGCGACTTGAGGCTCTCGGCATACGAGCCGTCGGTATCCTCGACCTCGCGGCGGCGCTTGCGATACTCCGAACGGAACAGGTTGCGCAGGATGGTGAACATCCAGGCCGACATGTTCGTGCCGGGCTGGAAGGAGTCGATGTTGGCGATCGCGCGCAACAGCGTCTCCTGCACCAGATCGTCGGCGCGGTCGATATTGCCGGACAATGAAATCGCGAAGGCGCGCAGGCTAGGAACTGCCGCCAACATCGCGTCACGCAGGGCGGGGTTCAACGGCATTACGCAGTCCCCTTGTCCTGATCTTTGTCGGTGCGCTCGTCCAGTTGCCGCAACATGTCGTTGAAGCGATCGGGCACGCCCTCGCTCACCACGTTGTCGTACATGGATCGGAGCTGTTGGCCGATCTTGCTCTGGACATCGCGTCCAAGCCGGCCTCGGGTCTTGCGCTGGTTAAGGTCAGTCTGCATTTGTCCGGGCCTGCCTGGCTTGTCGTCGTCTTCCATCACTCTGTTCCCCGCCCCACTTGCTCGACCTTGTGGCCCCACCCACTCGGTGAGGTATAACGCCATGGTCAGAGGCGTGTTCCCGACCCGGCGGAACTTTTTTTCAAAGGCTGCGTTGGATGGCCGTCAAACCTTGGAATCGGGACTGGGACGGGAGGCTTTCTTGCTGAAATCTCAAGCAGTTGCGCAATATCTGCCGTTTCTGCGGCGCTATGCTCGGGCCCTGACGGGAAGTCAGGCTTCGGGCGATGCCTATGTGAGCGCCACGCTCGAAGCCCTGATCGGCGACCCGAATGTCATTGAGACGTCGGGCGGGCCTCGGGTCGCGCTCTATATGCTGTTCACGAAGATTTGGAATTCGGTCGGCGTGAACAACGAGAAGATACCGGCCGACCCGAACATGCCGGCCGATGTGCGGCTCGCGAGCCTTACGCCGAAGCCGCGCCAGGCCTTCCTGCTCGTCGCGCTCGAAGGCTTCTCCGAGGACGACGCCGCGAAGGTGCTCGACGTGGACATTCCCACGCTTCGCACGCTGGTCGAAGAGTCCGGGCGCGAGCTTGCGGCCGAGATTGCGACCGACGTTCTCATCATCGAGGACGAGACGTTCATCGCGATGGACCTCGAAACACTGGTCGAAAGCCTCGGTCATCGCGTGCTCGGTGTCGCACGCACGCACACCGAAGCGCTGGCCATTGCACGCAAGAAGCCGCCGGGACTTATCCTCGCGGACATCCAGCTTGCCGATGGAAGCTCGGGTCTCGATGCGGTGAACGAACTGCTCAAGACGTTCGAGGTGCCGGTGATTTTCATCACCGCGTATCCGGAGCGTTTCCTCACCGGCGAACGGCCCGAACCGGCCTTCCTGATCGCGAAGCCGTTCCAGCCCGCAATGGTGTCCGCCATTGCGAGCCAGGCGCTGTTCTTCTCGCGCAACGCCAAAAAGCGGGCGAAGCCCGCCGCCTGATTTTCTGCGAATCCGGTCGTTCGATCAGACGCGGCGGGCCAGCAAGCCCGCCGCAAGCGCGCCGACGCCCGCGGCAATCGCCAGCATCACCAGCGGCCGGTGCTCGACTTCGCGCGTGAGCTTGCGTAGCGCTTCGTTGCCGAGCTTGAGCGCGTCTTCGCCAAGTTGCGCGGCATCGCTGCCCGCCGTATCGGCTCGCCCGCGAACGCGGCCTGCGACCTCGCTCAAGGCTGCGGCGATCGTATCCCCGAAGCTCTCGACCGCGGCCGGCGCCTCGCGCTTGCCGCGCGTTGCGGTGCGCCGCAGCCGCGTCAGCCGCCGCTCTACTTCGTGCAGCAGCCGTTCGAGATCGGCGACACGGTCCATCGGCGAAGCTGGCATCGGGTGTTGTCCCTGGTTGTGGCGAAAGATCGCAAGCCGGCCGCGACTTTCCGCGGCCGGCCTGTCCGATCGGGTCAGTTGACGGTGTTGAGCCAGCTATCGATGTTCTTCTCGGCTTCGTCCTTCGCAAGGCCGTAGCGCTGCTGAAGCCGGCCGGCGAGTTCGGTGCGCTTGCCCTCGATCACATCGAGGTCGTCATCCGTGAGCTTGCCCCACTTCTGCTGCACCTGGCCCTTGAACTGTTTCCAGTTACCTTCAACGCGATCCCAATTCATTGTTGGCTCCTCATGTTGGAAGTCGCCGCAACAACACGCCGGGTGCGTGAATCGTTCCTGACCCGCGCTGTTTTCACGCGGGATAAGAAGGGCTTGCGGCGCGGAGGGACCGGCGGAGGAACCAGTTCCCCCTCCCCACGTTATCCCCGCACATCAAGGCCGGATCCCACCGGCCGGCGCGTCAGCTCCGATTCGACGCGCAGCTTGGGCCGCGTTGTGGCAGGATAGCCAAACGTCTTGCTGCGGCACTTGCGTGAAGTTCCGAAATCAGTGACCGATTGACCTCGCCGCAGGAGGCTGCATTGAGCGTGGAACGCAAGGTGTTGCTCGTTGAGGACGAGGTGCTGGTCGCCGCGCTGGCGGTCGACGCCCTCGAAGAGCTCGGCTATCGGACCGTCGAGGCGACGACCGCGAAAGCCGCGCGCAACGCAGCGGCAGACGGACAGTTCGCGTTTGCAGTGATCGATATCGGCCTTCCCGACGGGCGCGGCGACGCGCTGGCGATCGAGTTGCGGCAGAAGTACGCGAACCTGCCCATCATCATTGCGACAGGTTATGACGGCGGTCATCTCGACGCGAACCTGCGCAAGCATGGGCAGACGGCCGTGCTGCAGAAGCCCTATGACATCGCGCAGCTCAAGGCCGCCATCGAATCAATCACGTCGGCGAAATGACGCAACGGCTTCACGTGCCGCGGAAAAATTCGGAACTAACGCCTTGATATCCCGCTTGATGTCCGAATGCCTTTCAACAACGCGTTCTGAAGATTAGATAAGCTACCGAAGGCGTATTTCCGCCTGACGCGCGTGCGCAGAAAGTTCGCCATATGTCCGGCGTCGTGCCGCAAGAGCACGAGCAGAAGGAGACCGCTTCAGCCGGGGCGGACGACACGCGCGCGCCCTCGTTTCCCGACATCGAATCGGTTCGGGTCGCACTTGAGGCTGGCGAAATCGGCCTGTGGTCCTGGGACATCCAGTCGAACGCGGTGACGTGGTCCGGCAAGCTGGAGCAGATCCACGGCCTGACGGCGGGCAGTTTCGACGGAACATTCGCGGGTTTCCAGAGAGACATTCATCCCGAGGATCAGCCGGAAATCACGGCGGCGATCCAGGAAACGCTGCGCACCGGCAAGCCCTATCACGTGCACTATCGCCTCGCGCCGCAGGACGACAAGGAAGAGCGCTGGGTCGAAGCCATCGCCTCCGTGGTGCAGGAAGGTGGCGTGCCCGTGCGGCTTATCGGCACCTGCCGCGAGGTCACCGACCGGCAGAAGCTGATGCGTGAATTGCGCCTGCGCGCCAAGCAGCAGGAGATCGTCGCCCGGCTGAGCGAACGCGCGCTGACCGAGCCAGACCTGCAAGTGCTGTTCGACGAAATGGCGGCGACCATCGCCGGCATTCTGGACGTCGAGTTCGTGAAGGTCCTCGAACTGGTGCCCGGCGACGCCGAGCTTTTGCTGCGCGCAGGTGTGGGCTGGAGAGAGGGCTCGGTCGGCGTTGCACACGAGACGACCGGCCGCCATTCGCACGCCGGTTACGCGCTTGCGGCGGGTGGGCCCGTCATCGTCACCGACTTCAAGACCGAAACGCGCTTCGAAAGCCCCGCGCTGCTGCGCGATCACGGCATCAACAGCGGCGTGAGCGTGCCAATCGCGGGACGCGACGGACGCGCCTACGGCGTGCTTGGCGCGCACACGGCGCGGCGTCGCCGTTTCGGCGAGCACGATGTGTCATTCCTGGTCGCATGCGCCAACGTGATCGCGAGCGCGATCCAGCGCCGCCAGGCAGACCAGCGTCACGAGCTGATGATCCGCGAATTGCGCCACCGCTCCGGCAACCTGTTCGCGCAACTGCTCGCGCTGTTCTCGCAGACCTCGCGCACCTCGCGCAGCGTCGCGGAGCTTACGACGAAGTACGAGGCCCGTGTGCTCGCGCTCGCGAACGCGCATCGCCTGATCACCGAAGGTGGCTGGCAGTCGACCTCGCTGCAGGATCTGCTGCGGCTGCTGCTCGCGCCTTATCTCGAGCGCGTTTCGCTGACCGGCCCGGAAGTGTACCTGGAGCCCGACCCGTCGTTCGCACTTTCATCCGCCGTGCACGAGCTTGCCACCAACGCCAGCAAGTACGGCAGCCTTTCGGTGCCTGAAGGACACCTCGACGTCGCGTGGCGTGTGAGCCGCACCGAGAAAGGGATGACACTCGAATTCGACTGGACGGAGCGCGGCGGCCCGCCGGCGAAACGCGCGCGCCGTACCGGCTTCGGCACGCGACTGATCGGCATGGTGATCGAGCGCCAGCTCAACGGCTCGGTCGAGCGCACGTTCGGACCGAAGGGAATGGACGCGCGGGTTCTCCTGCCGCTCACGCATGAGCGCTGGCCGCAACAGGCGGGCGCGGTGACGAGCGAGAGCGAGGCGGGCGATTTCAGAGAGATGGAATCGCGGGAGTGATGGTGCCGGGTCGGAACTTGTCCGACAACGGCCGCGTCCAAGCTGCTTGACCCGTCTTCTGGCGAGGAAGAAGGTGGCGGCGCTCCAAAGGAGGGAGTGCCGCATGAAAAGATTTGCGTTGTTGGTTTTCGTTGCGGGGGCGCTGTCGGCCGGTTCTGCATTCGCCCAGAATTCGGAGCCGAGCTACAAGGGCGATCCGGATGTCTACAAGATCCTCTTCGAGGACGCCAATTTTCGCGTGATCGTGGGCACCCGGAAAGCCGGTCAGAAAGACAAGCCGCACGCGCATCCGTTGCCCGGCGTCGTCTACAACGTGAACGACTGCAAGAATAAGCTCTACGACGCGGACGGCAAAACCGCGATACGGGATAACAAGGCCGGCACCGCAAGTGCCACGCCGATCACGGCGTCGCATCAGACCGAGAACATGGGCACCATGGACTGCGTGCAGGTGTTCGTCGAGAAGAAGCAGTAGCGATCTCACGCTCCGCTTCGCCGAACGCCACGATCACCCTTCGCAAAAGCCGTCTCGCGAGAGGCGGCTTTTGACTTTGACCTTGCAGGCTGCGCCAATGGCCAATCGAGTGCCGCAAAGAGGGCGGGCGACAACACCACGAAGAAGGCGACGACCATGAAGAAGAGCAAGGGAAGCGCGACGGTCGCAAAGGGAGCGGACTCTCCCGCGCGGCTCATCGATGCGCGCATCAAGGATCTGGGAGATTGGCGCGGCGAAACACTCGCGCGCGTCCGCAAGCTGATCAGGGAAGCCGACCCCGACATCGTCGAGGAGGTGAAGTGGAGAAAGCCGTCGAACGGGATGCGGGGCGTTCCGGTGTGGGAGCACGACGGGATCATCTGCACGGGTGAGACTTACAAAGCCGTCGTGAAGCTGACCTTCGCCAACGGCGCCGCGCTGAAGGACCCCTCGGGCGTCTTCAACTCCAGCCTCGAAGGCAACGTGCGGCGCGCCCTCGATATCCGCGAGGGCGACAAGATCGACGAGAAGGCATTGAAGGCGCTCATCCGCGCCGCCGCGGCGCTCAATACGTCGAAGCGCGCGACCGCTCGTCCCGTCCGCGCTCAGAAGAAACCAAAGGGCGCTTGAGCAGAGGAACGCGACCAGCCGCGACAGGAAAATGGTGCCCAGGGGCGGGATCGAACCACCGACACCGTGATTTTCAATCACGTGCTCTACCAACTGAGCTACCTGGGCGCCGGAGCCCGCCGGACGGCGGGTGTTGGTCAAGGCGCGCGGTTATAGAGGCTCGATTTCGGGCTGTCCAGACAAGGCGGAATTCGCGCGCGGTGCGCGCGAAACCGTCTAGCCCGCCGCGGCCGCGACCGCCTTGCGGAAGCGCAGCTTGAGTTCCACGCCGTCCTTGGAGGGAAGCACGCGCTGCGGCTCGTCGGCCGCGATGCGCACGCGCGCGAACAGCGTTTCCTTCAGACCGGCAAGATCGCCCGCGAGCTTCTTCAGCCCCGCCTCGTCGGTCACCTCGTAGGCATGGCGGATGCCGCACGACTTCGCGACGCCGACGAGGTCCACGCCCTCGCCGGTGTGGCTCGCCTGCATGCCGGTCTCGCCATAGTGCTGGTTGTCGAACACGATCACCGCGAGATTTCCCGGCCGCTGCACGCCGACGGTGGCGAGCGAACCCATGCCCATCAGCATCTCGCCGTCGCCGGTGATCACCGCGACCTTGAGCTTCGGCTGCGCGAGCGCGACACCGAGCCCGATCATCGTGGCGCCGCCCATCGCGCCCCAAAGGTAGAAATCGGAATCCTTCTCGCCGAGCGAGGCCATGTCGTAGGTGCACGAGCCGAGCCCCGGCACCACGAAGAGCTCCTTCGGCCGGTTCGCCATCAGGGTGGCGATCGCCTTGCGCCGTTCCAGCATCACTTCACCCACACCTTGCGGCCGATCATCTTCTGCGAGAGCAGCACTGCGACCGCCATGTCGCCGCCGAAGGCGAGGTCCACCGCGGCCTGCGCGGTTTCGGCCACCTCGTCGGCGTCGGTCACGCGATAGACCTTCACGCCCATCGCGGTGAGCACCGGCTCGGTCGCCTGCGACATCGGCACCTGCCACGGATTGAACTCGGCCCATTCGCCGCGCATCGTGATGAAGGTGAGGAACGGAAAGCGGCACGAGTTGATCAGCGAGAGCATGTTGATGCAGTTGCCGACGCCGCTCGACTGCATCAGCAGCGCCGAGCGCTGCCCGCCGAGCCACGCGCCGGCCGCGAGCGCGACACCCTCCTCCTCGGTCGACAGCACGACGTCACGGATGTCGTTGTCGGCCTTGCAGCGCGCGATCAGCCGCGCATGGCCGGCATCCGGCACATAGCCGACCTGCCTGATGTCGGCCTTCTTGAGCACGTCGAACAGCTGGTCGGGCCAGCCCGTCTGATTTTCCATGAAGTTTCTATTCGCTCTTGATTGGGCGGGGCGGCTCACGGTCCACGTCGTCGCTATCCTCGGAAGATTCCACGGCGGGGATCGCGTAGGCGCCCTTGAACCAGCGATTGAGATCGACGTCCTTGCAGCGTCCCGAGCAGAACGGCCGAAAGCGTTCGACCGGGGGCTTGCCGCAAATCGGGCAGGGTTTGGAAGGGTAAGACGGTTCAGCCATGCCGTCCAGATAAGCCGTCCATGCGGCGCGATCAAAGGGCGAAACGGACCTTCTGCGAACCTTGGGCGTTAGGGGCGTAACGCGGGAAGGAGCGCATCATGCGGATCGCAATGTTCGGACTTGTCGGCGCGGCCCTGCTCGCCCCGATCGCCGCCGCCCAGGTGCAGAACACCACGGCGCTCAACCCGCGCGACCTGCGCCCCCTCTCCTCGTTTGGCGGCATTGCGGACAAGGCCGAACGCTCGCGCGCGCTCTTCAACGAGATCGCCAAGGTGGTGACGCATCCGCGCTGCATGAACTGCCATCCGGCGGGCGAGCACCCGACGCAGGGCAACGACCGCCACGAGCACCTGCCGCCGGCTTATCGCGGCGAGGCCGGGGTGGGGATTGCGGGCCTCTCCTGCTCGGCCTGCCACACCGAGCGGAACTTCACGCTGGTCGGCACGGGTGCGAGCTACAAGAGCATTCCGGGCCACCCGCGCTGGCAGCTCGCGCCGGTCGAGATGGCATGGCAGGGAAAAACGATCGGCCAGATCTGCCAGCAGCTGAAGGACCCCGCGCGCAATGGCGGGCGCACGCTCGCGCTGCTGCACGAGCATCTGGCGCAGGACGATCTGGTGGCATGGGGCTGGGCACCGGGCGAAGGCCGCGAGCCCGCCCCGGGCAATCAGAAGCAGCTCGGCGAACTGGCGCAGGCCTGGATCGATAGCGGCGCGGAGTGTCCGTAAAGCGCGGCCAACTGAGGGTGACGGCCGCTAACTCACCTTCAGCGTCAGCCCGCCATCGACGATCAGTTCGATGCCGGTGATGTAGCGGCTCTCGTCGCTCGCGAGAAACACCGCCGCCCACGCAACGTCCCAGCCCGAGCCACCGATGCCCATCGGTACCTGTGCGGCGCGTTTGCGCCACATCTCGTCGACATCGCCACCCGCATAGCTTTGCGCGAGGCCGGCCGAATGCTCGACCATCGGCGTCTGCATCAGTCCGGGCAGGATCGCGTTCACCCGCACATGCTTGGCGGCGTACTCGACGGCCGTGGTGCGCGTGAGGTGGCTCAGCGCGGCTTTCGACGCGTAATAGGTTGAATAGGGAACGCCGGTGTAGCGGATCGCCGCGACCGACGAGATGTTGATGATCGAGCCGCCGCCCTGCACGACCATCAGCGGGATGACGTGCTTCATGGTGAGGAACGCGCTTTTCAGGTTGACGTCCATCACCTTGTCCCAGGTCTTCTCGGACATCTCCACCACACCGCCGACTTCGGCGATGCCGACATTGTTGTCGAGCACGTCGATGCGGCCGAAGTCTGCGATGCAGGCCTTCACCATCGCCTCGACGTCGCCGTTCTTCGAGACGTCGGCGCGGAACGGCAGCGCCAGGCCGCCTTCATTCGTGATGATGTTCGCGGTCTCTTCCGCTGCCGCGAGATTGATGTCGACGCAGAACACCTTCGCGCCCTCGCGCGCGCAGGCAACCGCCGTCGCCTTGCCGTTGCCCCAGCCGGGGCCGATCGATCCCGCGCCGACGACCAGCGCGACCTTGTCCTTGAGACGATCAGGCACCGGCTTTCTCCCGTCGTTTGGCATCGAGCTCGCGCAGCTCGGTCTTGAGGATCTTCCCGTAGTTGTTCTTCGGCAGCGTATCGACGAATACGTAATCCTTCGGACGCTTGAAGCGTGCGATTTCGCCGAGACACAGCGAGTCGAGTTCGCCGGCCGGCACCTCGCCGACCACGTAGGCCACCACGACCTCGCCCCATTCGGGATGCGGACGCCCGATCACGGAGGCTTCGCGCACGCTCGCATGCTTGAGCAGCACTTCCTCGACCTCGCGCGGATAAATGTTCGAGCCGCCCGAGATGATCATGTCCTTGGAGCGATCCTTCAGCGTGAGATAGCCATCCGCGTCGAACACGCCGACGTCGCCGGTGTGCAGCCAGCCGCCTTTCAGCGATTGCCTCGACGCCTCCGGGTTGTTCCAGTAGCCCGGCATCACGACATCGCCGCGGCAGATGATCTCGCCGGCCTCGCCGATGGGCAGCGCATTGTCCTGCGCGTCCGTGACCTTCACCTCGAGACACGCATAGGGCCGCCCGACGGATGCCAGCCGTTCGAGCCAACGCGGATGCTCGCGGTTCGCGATATCTTCCTTCGCCAAAGTCGTGATGGTCATCGGGCTTTCGCCCTGACCATAGATCTGTGCGAGGCGCGGGCCGAAGCGGTCGAGCGCCTTCAGCGCATCCTCGACGTACATCGGCGCGCCGCCATATACGATGGTGCGGACGTTCACCGGGTCGATCGCGCCGCCGTAATCGACCATCCGCTTCACCATCGTGGGCGCAGCGAACATAGATACGCGAGGCCAGCGGCCGAACAGGCGGAAGATCTCGTCCGGCTCGAAGGCGCCGGATTCGGGCACGACGTTCACGCCGAGCCGCGCGATATGCGCCATCATGTAGAGGCCGGAGCCGTGGCTCATCGGCGCGCCATGCAGCACGCTGTCGCCCGGCGCGCAGGCATCCACGTCACTAAGATACGCAAAGCTCGCCTGCGCAAGATTGCGGTGGGTGAGCATCGCGCCCTTCGGCCGGCCCGTGGTGCCCGATGTATAGAAGAGCCAGGCGAGATCGTTGCCGTCGCATGACGCAACTTCGGTGGGATCGGCGGCGAACAGCGCCTCGTATTCGCCGCTGCCGATGACGATCAGCCGCTCCAGGCTCGCGGGCGCATGCGGCGCGAGTTCGGCATCGAGCCCCGACGTCGCGAAGCAAAAGCGCGCACCGGAATTCTCGAGGATGTAGCCAAGCTCGCGCCCGTGCAGCTTGGCGTTGGCCGGCACCGCGGCGAAGCCGCCATGCCAGATGCCGAAGATCGTCTCGACATACTCGGCGCAGTTCTTCGCCACGATCGCGACGCGGTCGCCGGGCTTCAGACCGAGTGTTTGCAGCGCGTCCGCGAGCCGTGCGGCGCGCGATGCCAGCTCGCCGTAGCTCTGCGCCGTCGTCGTGCCGCGTCCGATCGCCGGAAGTCCCGGATGGCTCAGCCCCGCGCGCGACAGCCATGCGGCGATGTTCATTGACGCAACCTAAATCGCGTTCAGCCAGCCGAAGTGCACCGGATAGCCTTCGCCGCCGAGCAGCGATGCGGACTCATAGAGCGGCAGGCCGACCACATTGGTGTACGACCCGACCATCTTGACGACGAATGTCCCGGCCAACCCTTGGATCGCGTAGCCGCCGGCCTTGCCGCGCCATTCGCCCGACGCGAGATAGGACTCGATGTCCTCGCTGGAGAGGCGCTTGAAGCGTACGCGCGTTTCCACGAGCCGCTGACGAAAGGCTTCCTTCGGCGTGACGAGGCAGATGCCAGTGTAGACGCGATGATTGCGCCCGGAGAGGAGCCGCAGGCAGGCGGCGGCATCCTCCAGCATCTCGGCCTTCGGCATGATGCGGCGCCCGACCGCCACCACGGTGTCGGCGGCGAGAATGTAGGAGCCGCGCAATTCCTCGCTGATCTTGATGCTGGCGAGCGCGACCTGCGCCTTACTGCGAGCAAGCCGGTTCGCGAGCGCGCGCGGCAGTTCGCCCTTGATGGGGATTTCGTCGACTTCGGCCGGCTGGAGCGAATCCGGCTCGATTCCGGCCTGATTGAGCAGCGCAAGGCGGCGCGGCGAGCCGGAAGCGAGAACGAGTTTGGGGCGGCCGATCATCAGTTTCCGGAAGGCAGGACGTTGGGACGAGGCTGGGGCTCGAACTAGCCCAATCAAGGGCGGTTCACAACCGCGCTCGCCTGCAGCCGACTAGCCGCTTCCGCTCGCGGGCGTGCCGAAACGGTCCCTGATCCGCTTCGTCAATTGATCGCGCACCGCCCGATAGGCATCCAGGCGCTGCTCGCGCGAGCCTTCCGTGGGGGTCGGATCGGGCGTCGGCCAGTACTCGACATCGGCTGCGAGGGTGCGCGTCAGCTCCAGCGCCTTGTGGTGCGCTTCGGGCGAGAGGGTGACGATCATGTCGAAGTTGAGCCCCTCCCACTCCTCCAGTTCCTCGAAGGTCATCGGCTTGTGCTTGGCGATATCGAGGCCAAGCTCCTCCATGGCGGCGACCGCGAACGGATCGAGCTCGCCCTTGCGCACGCCGGCCGAGTTCACATAGGTGCGGCCGAAGAAATGCTTGAACAACGCCGCCGCCATCGGCGAGCGCACCGAGTTGAGCCCGCAGGCAAAGAGCACCGCCTGGGGCCTCGCGGAGCGCGGCGGGGTGGCCATGCTCAGACTTTTCGCTTGAGCTTGAGGTTGTACGAAAGCCGCTTCCTACTTTTCGGGCTCATGCTCTAGCCCTTCCAGTGCAGCACGCAGATCAGGGTGAACAGGCGGCGCGCGGTGTCGAAGTCGACGACGATCTTCTCCTTCAACCGCTCCATCAGAAGCTCGGAGCCTTCGTTGTGCAGGCCGCGCCGGCCCATGTCGATCGCCTCGATCTGGCTCGGCGTCGCGGTGCGGATCGCCTTGTAGTAGCTGTCGCAGATCATGAAATAGTCCTTCACGATGCGGCGCAGCGGCGTCAGCGACAGAAGATGGGCCATCAGCGGCGCGCCGTCCTCGCGCCGGATGTCGAATACCAGCCGGTTCTCGGTAATCGAGAGATGCAGCACATACGGCCCGCCCTCGTGATCGACCGGCGCGAACGAGTTGTCTTCGAGCAGATCGTAAATCGCGACGGCGCGCTCGTGTTCGATGTCAGGGCCGGAGCGTCCGATCGAGCCTTCATCCAGCGTGACCTTGACGAGGCGCTGCGGGGACGGAGGGTTCGCCGGTGCGGTCATCTGCGATTGAGCCGCATCGCGACCGAGCGCGCATGCGCGTCGAGGCCTTCCGCCTCACCGAGGGCGATCGCGGCGGGGCCGAGCTTGGCGAGCGCGTCCGCGTCGAGCCGCAGGATCGACGTGCGCTTCATGAAGTCGAGCACGCCGAGGCCCGAGGAGAAGCGCGCCGAGCGCGCCGTCGGCAGCACGTGGTTCGAGCCCGCCACGTAATCGCCGATCGCTTCCGGCGTATGGCTCCCAAGGAAGATCGCGCCGGCATTGCGGATTTTTCCCGAAAGGCGCTCGGCGTCGTGCGTTTCGATTTCCAGGTGCTCCGGCGCGATGGCGTCGGTGAGCGCCACCGCGTCATCGAGCTTGTCGACCAGAATGATCGCGCCGAAGTCGCGCCACGACGCGCCCGCGACCGAGTTGCGCGGCAGCGTCTTGAGTTGTCCCTCCACCGCCTTTTCGACCGCGCTCGCAAGCGCCGCATCGTCGGTGATCAGGATCGATTGCGCGGCGGTGTCGTGTTCAGCCTGCGCCAGCAGGTCGGCCGCGACCCATTCGGCATTGGCGTCACGGTCAGCGATGATCAGCACCTCACTCGGCCCTGCGATCATGTCGATGCCGACGCGGCCGAACACGAGGCGCTTCGCCGCGGCCACATAGGCGTTGCCCGGTCCGACGATCTTCGCGACCGGTTCGATGGTCGCCGTGCCGTAGGCGAGCGCCGCGACGGCCTGTGCGCCGCCGACACGGTAGATCTCGTCGACGCCCGCGAGCTTCGCAGCCGCGAGTACCAGCGGATTGAGCTTGCCGTCCGGCGCCGGCACCACCATCACGACGCGCGGGCAGCCCGCCACCTTGGCGGGCACGGCGTTCATCAGCACGGAGGATGGATACGCCGCGGTGCCTCCCGGCACGTAGAGCCCCACCGCCTCGATCGCGGTCCAGCGGTGGCCAAGTTCCACCCCGAGCGGATCGGTGAAGCGGTCGTCCTTCGGCATCTGGCGGCGGTGGAAGGTCTCGATGCGCGCGCGCGCGAGCTTCAGCGCATCGAGCGCCTTGGCGTCGCAGGCCGCGGTCGCGGCGTCCAGTTCGGCCGGCGTGACGCGCAGGCCGATTGTGTTGAGGTCAACGCGATCGAATTTCAGTGTCAATTCGGCCAGCGCCGCATCGCCACGCGCCGCCACGTCCGCGATGATGGCACGCACGGTCTGCTCGACGTCAGCCGAGGTCTCGCGCTTGGTGTCGAGGAACGCGCGGAATTTTCCGGCAAAGTCGGCGGCGCGTGCGTCGAGGCGGATCGGCATTTTGGCAGCCCTGACGGGCCTGCGGCCCGCGTTACCGCTGCATGACGCGCCGCAAAAACCCCGTCAAGTCAGGCCTGATCGATCACGTGCGCCGGACGTGCCGCGGCCGTCCAGGTCGGGCCGAGGTCGGCGAGTTCGCACTCGAGGCATTCGACTTCGAGGCGGAGCGCCGCGCCCCCGGAGAAGATCAGCGTCACGGTGCCGGCCGGCGCGTCGCTTTCGCTGAATTCCACCGCCAGCAGGTTGAGCACCGCATCCTTGGAAGCCGGATTCACGTTGCGGCAGCGGAACGCGTTCACCCGCTCGAAGCGCAGCGCGGTGCGGCGGCGCTGGTAACACGGGGTGACCTCCCCGCAGGCTTCCCAGTCGAACCGATTGACGCCAAGCACCAGCCGCTTTTCCGCCGGGAGCCAGACGATGTCGCCGACCTTGACCACCGCATCCTGCAAATGGGTGGAGACGACAGCAATATCTTCCTGGTCGAGCGCAATGAGCTTCAGCGGGGTCATCGGGAGCCTTCTGTTGACCGCTAGTTAGGAAGTCATGCGCGACAGCGCAAGGCAAGAATCCCGCCCAGAAAGGACTTGAGCCATCCGACCAAAATGGCATCCTGTGGTTGTTTACCACCACGGGGGGAATGCCATGGCGGATTCAGATGGACGGGGAACCGGTCCGATCGCGTGGGCCATCTTTGGCAGCACGGTCGTCATCGCAGGCGCCGTGCTGATCAACGAGTGTGGCAGGCGCAGCGCCGCGACGCGCGAAGCCGATACCGCGCGCATCATGCAGGCGATGAACACCGATCCCGTGCAGGCCGGAAAGAACCTTACTTTCCTCGTGAGAGCCGAACTCATCGGTAACAAACCGCAACGGGAGAAGTGGTCGAAGCTGCTCGGCGAGACTCGCTATGGAACAGGGCCGTCGCTCGCGGCAGCGGATCCCAGCTCGTCTTGTCCGACGCCGGTGGATGCACGCGAGGGCCTGCCGAAGGACTGGCTTGCAATCACATGCGACTACTGGTGGCCGCGCAATTTTGGCTTCGAAGGAACACCGAAAGCAGTCGAGTTGAAACCCGACACTATTTTGGATCGATTTGGTGGGCCCAATGGGACGTTTTTATCGCCGGTAAAACCGGGGGAAGTGCCCTTCGAGAAGCGGTCGTTGCCTTATGGTGAGAAAAAGGTCGTTCGCTATCAATACAAGGTATTGAAGGCATTCAACGTGCAAGAAGGCCCGGCCGCTGCTTGGTTTGACCAGCCGGGCGGCGGCATCCAGTACAAGACGCCCAAGCCGATCAAGGACCTGGTGGCCGAGAAATTCCTCGAAGACGTAAAGTAGAGCATCCCCCGGCCCTTGCGAGCCTGAATGGCTGTTCTATATCGGACTCGTTCAACCAGCACGTGATGAGCGGGAACGATGGCAGACGTGGATACGCTTTCGAAAGAAACCGAGACCCATTCCTTTCAGGCCGAGGTCGCGGAGCTGCTTCGGCTGATGGTGCATTCGGTCTATTCCGAGACCGACGTTTTCCTGCGCGAGCTCATCTCCAACGCCTCCGACGCATGCGACCGGCTGCGCTATGAGGCGATCGCGAAGCCCGACCTGCTCGGCGGCGAGACGCCGCTCAAGATTACCCTCACCCCCGACACGGCCGCGAGCACGCTGACCATCGCCGACACCGGCATCGGGATGGACCGACAGGAACTGATCGACAATCTCGGCACGGTGGCGCGCTCCGGCACGCGCGCCTTCCTGAGCAAGCTCACCGAGGCGAAGGACGGCGCGGGGCTGATCGGGCAGTTCGGCGTCGGGTTCTACTCGGCCTTCATGGTGGCCGACCGCATCGAGGTGACGAGCCGCCGCGCCGGAGCGTTGGAAGCGTGGACGTGGACATCCACGGGCGGCGCAGGCTTCGAGATCGCGCCCGCGAGCGACGCGCAGGCCGCACGCGTGGCGCGCGGCACAGAGATCGTGCTGCACCTCAAGGAAGATGGGAAGAAATATCTCGAAGGCCACGAGATCCGCCGCGTCGTCTCGACCTATTCGGATCACATCCTGTTCCCGATCGAGCTCGTCGAGGCGCAGGCGGAAGGCGAGCCGAAGACCGAGCAGATCAATGCCGCGAGCGCGCTGTGGCAACGCCCGAAATCCGAGCTAAAGCCGGAAGACTACACACAGGCTTATCGCTCGATCGCGCACGCGTTCGACGAGCCGGCGCTGACGCTGCATTACAAGGCGGAGGGGCGCTATTCGTACGCGGTGCTGCTGTTCGCGCCCGCGACGCGGCCGTTCGACCTGTTCGATCCGGCGCGCAAGGGGCGTGTGAAGCTCTATGTGCGGCGCGTCTACATCACCGACGACGCGGACTTGCTGCCATCCTATCTGCGGTTCATCCGCGGCGTCGTCGACTCGGAAGACCTGCCGCTCAACATCTCGCGCGAGATGCTGCAGAACAATCCGCAGGTCGCGGCGATCCGCAAAGCGATTACAGGCCGAGTCATCACAGAGCTCGAAAACCTCGCCGAGAAGGAGCCTGAGACTTTCACGAAGCTCTGGGAAGCGTTCGGCGCGGTGCTGAAGGAAGGCATCTACGAGGACTTCGAGCGGCGCGAGGCGCTGCTGAAGCTCGCGCGCTTCGACACGACCGCCGGCAAGGGGCGTTCGCTCAAGCAGTACGTCGCGGACCTGAAAGCCAACCAGACCGAGATCTACTATCTGGTCGGCGACAGTGCCGAGCGGCTAAAGTCAAACCCGAAGCTCGAAGCCGCCCGCGCGCGCGGCATCGAGGTGCTGCTGCTGAGCGATCCGGTCGATGCGTTCTGGACCGCGATGCCGTCCGACCACGAGGGCAAGCCGCTCAAGTCGCTGAGCAAGGGCGAGGTTGATTTCGGCCTCGTGCCGCTGCTCGACGAAAGCAAGAAAGACGAGCCGAAGGCGGATGAGGCCGACAAACCGGACGAGGGCGCGTTGATCGCCGCCGTGAAGACCGCGCTCGGCGAGCGCGTCTCCGACGTGCAGGCCTCCTCGCGGCTCGCCGACAGCCCCGCCTGCCTGGTCGCCTCAAAATCAGGACCTGATCTCGAAATCGAGCGGCTGCTCTCGCGGCAGAACCGTGGCGTCGGTGCAAAGCCGGTCCTCGAACTCAACATGCGGCACGCGCTGGTGAAGGCGCTCGGCGCCGCGCAGAAGGCCTCGAACGAGGCCGACGTGAACGACCTCTCGGCGCTGCTGTTCGAGCAGGCGCAAATCCTCGACGGTGAGGTGCCGGACGATCCGGCGGCATTCGCGGCGCGGCTGAACCGGCTGGTGGTGCGTGGCCTCGGCGCCTGATCAGGCGGTAGCCGCAGCGCGCGCCGCCTCGACGCTCGGGCTGTAGATCACCTTCGGCGGTCCGAGCCCGGCTGCCAGCAATGCCTGCTGCACGCCCGCACGCGCCCCCGTGAAATAGACCCGCGCGCCGGATCGCTGCAGCTTGTGCACGATGCCGTCGAGCGCCTTCGCGGCGGTCGAGTCGATCAGCGGCACCGCGCTGAAATCCAGAATGAAAACGCGCGGCCGCTCGCCGATGCGGTCGAGGATCGTACTGACGCGCGCGGTCGCGCCGAAGAAGAACGCGCCGGAAATGCGGAAGACGAAGATATCGTCCTTCAGATCGACATCCGCTCCGATGCGGTCGTCGCCGTTGTCGGCCTGATCCTCGGTCGCCAGCGTGTCACCCTCGACCTCGACGCTCTCCGCCATGCGGTGCAGAAACAGGAATGAACCAGCGACGACGCCGACCGCGATCGCGGTCGGCAGGTCGACGAACACCGTGAGCAGGAACGTCGCGAGCAGCACGAACGCATCGCCGCGCGACGACCTGAGCAGCGCGATGAACTCGTCCTTCTCCGCCATGTTCCAGGCGACGACCGCCAGCACCGCACCGAGCGCGGCGAGCGGGACGTAGGAGACGAGCGGCGCCGCGATTGCCATGAACAACAGCACATAGAGCGCGTGGAAGATGCCCGACATCGGCCCACGCGCGCCCGCGCGGATGTTGGTCGCCGTGCGCGCGATCGTGCCGGTCACACAGATGCCGCCGAATATGACAGCGCCCACATTCGCCGCGCCCTGCGCGACAAGCTCGCAGTTCGAGCGATGACGCCGGCCGGTCAGGCCATCCGCCACCACGGCGGAGAGCAGCGACTCGATCGCGCCGAGCAGCGCGATCGCGAGCGCGTCGGGCAGCACGTCCTGCACTTTCTGCAGGCTGAAGTCCGGCAGCGACGGCACGGGGAGCATGCTCGGGATGCCGCCGAAGCGCGAGCCGATCGTCGCAACATCGAGGCCGAGCGCGCTGACCGCAGCGGCTGCAAGCACCACCACGATCAGGAAGCCCGGCCAGTGCGGACGAACGCGGCGCAGGAACACGATGAGCGCAACGGACAACAGCGTCACGGCAATCGCGGCCGGATGCACCGTGCCGGCAGCATTCCACAGCGCGACAAGCTTCGGCACAAAGGCGGCCGGCTCGTCCGGCACGTCGAGGCCGAACAATTCCTTGAGCTGGCTCGCCATGATGATGGTCGCGATGCCGGCGGTGAAACCGGCCGTCACCGGATAGGGAATGTATTTGATGTAGGTGCCGAGCCGCAGGAAGCCGATCGCCGCCATGATCAGGCCGGCGATGATCGTCGCGAGCACCAGCCCGTCGTAGCCGTGGCGTTGCACGATCGCGGCGACGAGCACGATGAACGCGCCCGCGGGGCCGCCGATCTGCACGCGACTGCCGCCGAGCAGCGAGACGATGAAGCCGCCGACGATCGCCGTGTAGAGCCCGCGCTCGGGGCCGACGCCAGAGGCAATCGCGATCGCCATCGAGAGCGGCAGCGCGACGATCGCGACCGTCAGCCCTGCGAGCGCATCGGCGCGCAGGTCGGCAACGCCGTAGCCTTCGCGGAAGACCGTGACGAGCTTCGGCGTGAACAGCTCAAGCGTCGTCGGATGAGCGTGAGCGAGGCGGGCGTGCATCGATTTCGCCGCTATGGGGCGGATGAAGGAGCCCGAACTATAGCAGAGTCGGAACGCGCCGGACGTTGCGCCAGGTCAATGCCAGCAATGCGTCTGCGCCGCAGGCGGGGCGCTTCAGGCGCCCACTGCCCGCTTCACGAGCCGCCCGGCCCAGCGCGCTTCGAGGAGGGCGCGGTCGGCAAGGCGCTTCAACAGCGGATCGGACGGCACCGGCTGGTGGTCCTTGGCGAAGTAGTAACCACCGTTGACGCCTTCGAGCTTGTGCGCCGACATGTCGTTCGCGCGCCAGTAGTGCGTCACGAGGCTCTTGCGCGTGCGCTTCGGGTCGTTGATGCGCGAGCCGCCGTGGGCGATCTGGCAGGACCAGATGAAGCAGTCGCCCTTGCGGCCGAGAAACGTCTCGCGCGTCAGCCCGCGTTCCTTGATCGCGCTGTCCAGATAGGCGTGGCATTTGTCCATCTCGGCGCCGATCGCCCGGATGGTGCCGTTGGAGAAGCGATAGGGCGGAATCTTCTGGCTGCCCGGAAGGTAGAACAGCGGGCCCGCGTCGGGGTGCACATCCTCGAGGCACACCGATGTGACCACCATCTTGTCCGGCGTCGGCGGTGGCATGAACCATGAGTCGATGTGCTCGGTCTGCTCGCTGCCCTGGATGAAGTTGAGCGAGTTGCAGGCGACCGGCGGCCCGCCAAGCAGTTCGTCGAGAATCGGCACGAGACGCGGATGCAAATTGCAGGCGCGGATCTCGTCGCATTCGAGCAGCAGGTCGTTGAACTTGACCGGCTCCTTCAGCGCGGCGGGCGGCGCGTCGGCAAGGCGCGTGCGCTGCTTGCCGGCCGGTCCGTAAAGCAGATCGACCACGATCCGGTTGGCGAGCTCCTGCGGCCGCTTGGCGGGATCGCTCAGCCGCTCGATCAGCGCGTTGATGGGATCCACGAACTCCGGGCCAAAGAATTGCGGCAGGATGAGATAGCCGTCCCGATCCCACTTGGCTTTCTGCTCGGGGGTCAGCGCGGTCGCGCCGTCCCGCGCCGCAGCGCCGCCACGCGGCAAGGTGATCGCGTCCTGCATCACGCCAACTCCGTCTAACGTCCACAAATCTACGGGAGTTGGCGCGGAGCGGCAACCTTAGCCACTGATGCGTTCGACCGTTGCGCCACAGCGCCCGAGCTTGTCTTCCAGTCGCTCGAAGCCGCGGTCGAGGTGATAGACGCGGCTCACCATCGTCTCGCCTTCGGCCGCGAGCGCCGCGATCACGAGAGAAACCGAAGCCCGCAGGTCGGTCGCCATCACGGGCGCGCCCTTGAGCTTGTCGACGCCCTCGATGGTGGCATCCTGACCGTTGAGCGAGATGCGCGCACCGAGGCGGGCGAGTTCCTGCACGTGCATGAAGCGGTTCTCGAAGATCGTCTCGGTGATGCGCGAGGTTCCCTTCGCGCGCGTCATCAGGCCCATGAGTTGCGCCTGAAGATCGGTCGGGAAGCCGGGAAATGGCGCGGTCGTCACGTCGACCGGATCGATGCCACCGCCGTTGCGCGTCACGCGGATGCCCGCATTGCTCGTCGTGACCTTGGCGCCCGTCTGGCTGAGCGTATCGAGCGCGGACTCGAGCAGTTCCGGCCGCGCGCCTTCGAGCAGCACGTCGCCGCCGGTCATCGCGACCGCCATCGCGTAGGTGCCAGTCTCGATCCGGTCGGGCAGCACCGCGTGGCGCGCGCCGTTGAGGCGCGACACGCCCTCAATCACGATGCGCGAGGTGCCGTGGCCTGAAATCTTCGCGCCCATCTTGATCAGGCAATCCGCGACGTCGACCACTTCGGGCTCGCGCGCCGCGTTCTCGATCACGGTCTCGCCACTCGCGAGCGAGGCTGCCATCAACGCGGTGTGCGTGCCGCCGACCGTCACTTTCGGAAATACGATCTCGCCGCCCTTCAGGCCGTTCTTCGCTCGCGCGATCACATAGCCGCCGTCGATCTCGATCGCCGCACCGAGCCGCTCCATCGCCATGATGAGCAGATCGACCGGCCGGGTGCCGATCGCGCAGCCGCCCGGCAGCGAGACCTTCGCCTCGCCCATGCGGGCGAGCAGCGGACCGACCACCCAGAAGCTCGCGCGCATCTTGGAGACGAGTTCGTACGGCGCGGTGGTGTCGACAATGCGCGCGGCAGAGATGTGCAGGTTCTGGCCGCGATGCTCTTCGTCGCCCGGGCGCTTGCCCTTCACCATGATGTCGACGCCGTGATTGCTCAGGATGTGCTGGAGCAATCCGACGTCGGCGAGGCGCGGCACGTTTTCCAGCACCAGCACATCGTCGGTAAGCAGGCTCGCGATCATCAGCGGCAGCGTCGCGTTCTTCGCGCCGGAAATCGGAATCGTGCCGTTGAGCGGCTTGCCGCCGACGATGCGGATGCGGTCCATGGAATTCCCCGTGCGGCCCGGCTGGCCAAATCGCGCGGCCGGTCTACCCGCTCTTCTTCTCGGCGGCAATTCCGGCGGAATCGTGAGGTTCGGCGGAATCCGGCGTTCCGGCGCGACCGCGCGCCTGCGCCTTGCGGCGCTTGAGGTTTTCCCGCAACGCCGCCTGCAGGCGCTGCTCGCGCCGTTCCTTTTCGGTGGGTTTCGGCCGGTCCGTCATCGGGGCTAAGCTAGGCCCGAAGCCTTCGAGAGAAAAGACAGGAGACGCCGAATGGATTTTCCGGACCTGCTGTCGCGCTTTGCGAAAGCCGTCGCCGCCAATGACGGCGCGGGCCTCGCCGCCCTGTTCACCGAGGATGGCGTCTACGACGACGGCTTCTTCGGCGAGTACAAAGGCCGCAAGGCGATCGCCGACATGCTGCAGCATTTCCACGACACCGGCTCGAACTTCCGCTGGGACTTCCTCGATCCGATGAGCGACGGCCGCAGCGGTTACGCGCGCTACCGTTTCAGCTACGCCTCCGGCATGCCGGGCGCGCAGGGAAAGCCGGTCGTGTTCGAGGGCATCGGCTTCTTCCAGTTCCGCGACGGGCAGATCGCGCGCTACTCGGAGGTGTTCGACCGCGGCATGGCGCTGGCGCAGCAGGACTTCGCCGCCGAGCGGATCAAGAAGGTGCTGGTCAAGCTCGCCGACCGGCAGAACGCGAGCGCGGGCGCGAAGGAGCATTTGCGGCGGTTCGGCTGACGCGGCGCGCGCTTGCGCCCCCCTCCCCCTTGTGGCAAGGATCGCGCCGTTTCCGGCCCTGATTTGCATCGTTTTCCGCCGGCGCGCTGCCGTAGCTCAGTGGTAGAGCACTCCATTGGTAATGGAGAGGTCGACAGTTCAATCCTGTCCGGCAGCACCACCATATTTCCCGCACCCACATTCCGGAACTTTGGCGTCTCGGCGCCGTTCTGCGCCTGACAGGAGGCGCACATGGGCATCATCTGGACCATCATCATCGGCTTCATCGCAGGCGTAATCGCGAAATTCCTGCATCCCGGCCGCAACGAGCCCGCAGGATTCATCCTGACGACGCTGCTCGGCATCGCGGGCGCGTTCGTCGCGACCTATGTCGGACAGTCGATCGGCTGGTATCAGGCGAACGAAGGCGCGGGCCTGATCGGGGCCGTGGTCGGCGCGATCATCGTGCTGGTGGTCTGGGGCCTGTTTGCGCAGCGCGATCCGCAGCGCCTATAAAGACGCATGCCCAAGGGCAAACAGGCGACCGGCGGAATCGGCAAGCGCGTGACGTTCGACAGCGCCACCTGGACGGCGCTCGACCTCTATGCGCGTGACAGCATGAAGAACTTCCAGGAGCTCGCCGACGAGGCGTTCGCCGACCTGCTCGCGAAGCACAACCGCCCGGTGGACCTGAAGGACGCACTGCGCCGCAGCGCGCGCACCTTCGGGGCGAACGATAATCCGGGCAAGCCGCGCCGCGGGCGCTAGCTCCCGTTGCGATCGTGGATCATCGGGAAGGTAAAGTCCTTCCAGCTCGCGGGCTTCTGCTTGATCAGCCCGATGCGATGCATGTAGTCCGCCCACAGCATGCTGCGCTGGGGCGTCGCCGAGAAGATCGCGCCCGGCTGCTTCATGATGGCGACCAGTTCGTCGACCGTGATCTTCTCCTTGGTGACGGCGACATAGATCTCGGCCGCGGCTCTCGGGTCCTTCGCCACCATCTCGCTCGCTTCGTCGACCGCCGCGATGAACGCCTTCACCTTGATCGGATTGGCGTCGATGACGGACTGCTTCGCCCAGCAATTGCTGATCGTCGCGGGTCCGCCCATCACATCGTTGGAGACGAACACCGTGTGCACCAGCGGCGACTTCATCGCGATGTCCTGGAACGGCGGGATGGAGAAGTGGCTGTTCACCTCATGCTGCGGACTCAACAGCGCCTGCATGGCGTCAGGATGACCAAGCTGCACCTGATTGGTGTCGAGCCGTCCGTGCTGGCCCGGCCCCCACGCCTGTTCGAGTGCGATGCCCATCATCATCGCCTGCATCGACACGCGGATGGTCGGCACCGCGATGCGGTCGTTCGGACCGAAATCCTTGATCGATTTCACGGCCGCATTGCGCGTGAGCATGCGGAACGGAACGCCCGCCATGCCGGTGACGGTTTTGATCTGCCCGTTGGTCTTGCCCCAGGCGAGCAACATGTTCGAGACACCGGTGGTCGCGATGTCGATCGAGTCGGAGAGGATCGCCTCGGTCATCACGCCGCCCGAGGTGATGATCGACCAGTTGACCTTGATATCCTTCAGGCCGAGCGCCGCCGCGTGCTTCTCGATCAGCTTCTTCTCCTCCATGATGATGGCCTGGAGGTAGACGAGGCCGGGCTGGCGCGCGACGCGCAGCGTGTTCGATTCCGCCGCGACCGCGGGCGCGGATACGGCGAGCGCGAATGCCAGTGCCGCAAGGCGTAAAAGCGATTTCATTTGCTTCCCCCGATTTGAACTGAATGGCTTTGCGATATTCCGTTCCCGCTTCCGCGCGTGCGCTACGTCACGTCCATCACGCACTCGCCCAATCCATCGACCGTGAACACGCAGCGGTCGCCCGGCACGATCGAAAACGTCGGGATCACGCTGCCGGTGATGACGACCATGCCGGCGATAAGACCACGCTTGCGCTCGGCCAGCAGGTTCGCGAGCCAGGCGAGCGTCGCGAACGGGTTCTCGGACTTTCCTTCGCCGATCGGCTTGCCGTTGAGCGTCTGGCGGCCGGTGACGCCGATGATCGCTTCCGGCTTGACCGCCTTGGGCGCGCCGATGACGACGCCGCCATTCCAGCAATTCTCCACGATCATCGAGACCGCCTGCGTCTCGGTGTAGACCGCATTGCGGTCCTCGATCAGCTCATAGGCCGGCATCGCACCCGCGACGAACGGCACCACGCTCTCGGCGCTCCACGGCGCTTGCGCGGCCGGCATGTCTGCGCCGAGCTTGAGCGCGATCTCGCTCTCGACACGCAGGTTGATGAAATCGCTCTTCGGGATGCGCGCGGGCGAGGCATGGATCGTGCGCGCGAAAATCGCGCCGCCGCACGGGTGCGTGATGCCCATCAGGTCCTGCATCACCTTGGTGGTGGTCGCGACCTTGACGCCGCCGACGGGGCCGAACATCGGCTCGGCGAGGCGGTGATAGACTTCCTGCGCCTGATAGGCTTCGGCGATCGAGCCCGGCTTCAACTCGTCCGGCAGGTTTGCGTAGTTCTGCCGCGAGCGGCGCGCGTTCCACATGTGCTGCGCCATCGCGTCGAGTCGGCCGGTCATGCGTTTCGCCCCGATTTTCCGCGATGATAGCGGCGCAACCGATCTTGCGATAGCTGCCCGGCAAATGGGCATCGCGCCCCCCGCGTTTCTGCTAATTCATGCCGCATGTCTGTCTTCGGCATTCCGGATGATGCGTGGGCAAAGCTTGACGCACTCGGCGAGCGGATCGATGCCGATCTCGCGGCGGGTGACGTGCGGCTCACGATGGGCGGCGAGCCGACCTTCGTGTCGCTCGACGATTACCACTCGGCAGAATGGACGCTGGCCGCGCTCGGCGCGGACAAACGCGTGCGCGCCGATCAACTGATCCGCCGGCTGCGCGCGCGTTTCTCACCTCAGGGCCTGCTGCATTACGGGCTCGGCAAATGGTATCCGGGCGAGCCGATGCCGCGCTGGGCCTTCGCACTCTACTGGCGGCGCGACGGCAAGCCGCTGTGGCACGACGATGCGCTGATCGCACGCGAGGACGACAAGCGCGCCGTCACGGCGGACGACGCGAAGCGCTTCGCCCAGGCGGTTGCGGGGCGGCTCGGAATTGCGGCAGAGCGCGTGCAGGCTGCGTACGAGGACCCGGCGCACTGGATGATCGAAGAGGGCAAGCTTCCGGCGAACGTCGATGCGCTCGATCCGAAACTGTTCGACGCAACCGCGCGCGCCCGCATGATGCGGGTATTCGAGCGCGGGCTCGGCGAACCCGCGGGCTACGTGCTGCCGCTGCGCCGGCAGGACGACGCGTGGATCAGCGAAGCCTGGGAGACGCGGCGCGAGCGGCTGTTCCTGTTGCCGGGCGACCTGCCGGTCGGATCGCGTCTCGCGCTGGCGGCACTGCCGCGCGTCGAGCCGCAAGATTATCCGATCGTCGCGCCAACCGACCCTTTCGCCGAACCGCCTCCCCTGCCCGATCCACCTCCAACACTTCCGCCCGCCGAGGAAGGCGTCGTGCGCACCGCGCTCGCGGTCGAGCCGCGCGACGGCAGGCTTTCCGTGTTCATGCCCTACGTGGGCGCGCTGGAGGATTACGTCGCGGTCGCGGCGGCGGTCGAGGCAGCAGCCGCGCAGCTCAAAATGCCGGTGCATCTCGAAGGCTACGCGCCGCCCGACGATGCGCGCCTCGCCTTCATCAAGGTGACGCCCGATCCCGGCGTGGTCGAGGTCAATCTGCATCCGGCGCGGACATGGCGCGAAGCGGTCGCGATCTCGCGCGGCGTCTATGAAGACGCGCGGGCGACGCGCCTCGGCACCGATAAATTCATGCACGACGGCCGCCGCACCGGCACGGGCGGCGGCAGCCACATCGTGGTCGGCGGCGCGACGCCCGCCGAAAGCCCGTTCCTGCGCCGCCCCGACCTGCTGAAGAGCATCATCCTCTATTGGCAGCGGCACCCTTCGCTGTCGTACTTCTTCTCTGGGCTGTTCATCGGTCCGACCAGCCAGTCGCCGCGCGTCGACGAAGCGCGCCACGAGGCGCTCTACGAACTCGAAATCGCGCTCGCGCAGATTCCCAAAGCCGGCGACGACACGCGGCCGTGGCTGCTCGACCGGCTTCTGCGCAATCTCATGGTCGACGTCACCGGTAACACGCACCGCGCCGAGATCTGCGTCGACAAGCTGTTCTCGCCCGACTCGCCGATGGGACGGCTCGGGCTGGTCGAATTCCGCGCCTTCGAAATGGCGCCGGACGCCAGGATGGTACTTGCTGCGCAGCTGCTCGTGCGCGCGCTGATCGCGTGGTTCTGGCGCGAACCGCAGGACGGCGCGTGCGTACGCTTTGGGACCGCGCTGCACGACAAGTTCATGCTGGAGCACTTCGTCTGGGCGGATTTCACGAGCGTGCTCGCCGATCTCGAACGCGCGGGATTCCGCTTCGATCCGGCATGGTACGAGCCGCAACGCGACTTCCGCTTTCCGCTGCTCGGCAGCGCCGGGCATGGCGGCGCGACGCTGGAACTGCGGCACGGACTCGAGCCGTGGCACGTCCTCGGCGAGGAAACCGTCAGTGGCGCGACCTCGCGGCCCGCGGATTCATCCGTCGAGCGCGTGCAGGTAAAGACGCAAGGATTCGATCCGGCGCGGCACGCCATCATGTGCAACGGCCGGCGCGTGCCGCTCGCCGTGACCGGACGTGCGGGTCAATACGTCGCGGGTGTGCGCTTCAAGACCGCGATGCTTCCGGTCTCGCTGCATCCGAACCTGCCGATCAACGCGCCGCTGACTTTCGACATCGTCGACCTTGCGAGACGCCGTTCGCTCGGCGGCTGCGTCTATCATGCGGGACAGCCCGACGGGGCGCTATACGACGGCTTGCCTGCGGATAGCATCGATGCGGAGAAGCGGCGGCGCGCGCGCTTTCAGGACCGCGGTCCTTCGGCGGATGCGATTGAAATTCCGGCTGAGGAGCGCTCGCCAGAATTTCCGACGACGCTCGATCTGCGCCGGCCGCGCGGTTAGCCCTTCGGCGAAAACGGCGCGAAAATCCCCGAGTAAGTTTTTGCAAGCGGCCGCGCGTAGCCGCCGCGCTTTGCGGTCCTCAACCCGAGCGCCGCGAGCCCTTCGGCAAGTACGACCGCCGCCGCAACGCCGTCGATCACCGGCAAGCCGAATTCCGCCGAGAGCGAGGCCGCAAGATCCGCCATGCCGGCGCAGCCGAGCACAATCGCCTCCGCATGATCGTCCTCCAGCGCGCACGAAATCTCCGCGCCGATACGCGCGCGGGCATTCGACGCGGGATTGTCCAATTCCAGCACCGGCACGTCGGTCGCGCGCACGCTCGCGCAGCGCCGGTCGAGCCCGTAGCGTAGAAGGTTGTTCTCCAGCACCGGCACCGAGCGCGATAGCGTCGTCACCACGGCGAAGCGATGCGCCAGCATGCTGGCAAGATGAAAGCCTGCCTCGCCGATGCCGATCACCGGCGCGTTCGCCAGCGCGCGCGCCGCATCGAGCCCGGTATCGTCGAAGCACGCGATCACATGCGCGTCTGCACCCTCCGTCTCGCCCTCCTGTATGCGTGTGAGGATGCCCGGCACCGCGAACGCATCGTCGTAGGCGCCCTCGATCGAGGCCGGGCCGAATGCGGGTTCAACGGCGCGGATGACCGTGTCGGGCCGCGCGGCCTTGCGCGCCGCCGCCGCGATCGTCTTGGTCATGGCCGCGGTGGTGTTGCCGTTGACGATGTTCAGGTGCATGGGTTCGCTTGCTCAGGAAAGCGCAGCATCCTGACGTTTGGGGATTTTTGCAATGACGGCGCGCGTCCTTCTTGGAATGCTCACGCCCTCCTCCAACACCGTGCTGGAGCCGGTGACGGCCGAGATGCTGTCGGGCTTGCCCGAGGTGAGCGCGCACTTCGGGCGCTTCAAGGTGACCGAGATCGCGCTCTCGGCGCAGGCGCTCGCGCAATTCGACGACACAGAGATCCTGCGCGCCGCCGAATTTCTCGCGCACGCCAAGGTCAACGTCATCGCGTGGAACGGCACGTCATCCGGTTGGCTCGGTTTCGAGCGCGACGTGAAGCTGTGCGAACGGATCACGCAGGCGACCGGCATTCCGGCCTGCACCGCGATGCTGGCGCTGAACGAGATACTGGAGCGCACCGGCGCAAAGCGCATCGGCTTCGTCACGCCCTATCTCGACGACGTGCAGGCGCGCATCAACGCAAACTACGAGAAGGCCGGCTACAGCATCGCGGCCGAGCGCCATCTCGGCATTCAGGACAATTTCTCGTTCTCCGAGATCAGCGCGGACCGGATGCGCACGATGACGCGCGAGGTCGCGGCCGCAAAGCCGGATGCGATCGCCGTCGTGTGCACCAACATGCGCGCCGCGCCGCTCGCCGCCGAGCTTGAAGCCGCGCACGGCATTCCGATCTACGACACGGTCGCGACGACGGTATGGAAGAGCCTGAAGATCGCGGGGGTCGATACGCGGCGCGTGACCGGCTGGGGCCGGATCTTCGGCGTCTGATTTCGTCAAGGAATGCCGGCGAGACGGATCAGCGCGAAGCTGACGACGGCGAGCACCACGAGCGAGCCCGCGACCGCGGTCGCGACGCGCGGACCGGCCTTCGCGACGCTGCGGATATCGACTCCGAGGCCTAGCGCCGCCATCGCGATCGTCGTGAGCACGGCGGCGATCATGCGCAGCGGGCGGACCAGATCATCCGGAATGAAGCCCAGCGAACGCGCCACCGCGAGCAGCAGAAATCCGACGATGAACCACGGCACCAGTTCGGTGAGCGGCGGCCAGCGCCGCGGCGCGCCGTTGGCGGCGGCGGCACCGTCGCGCATCCGCGCGGCCAGCAGCGAAAATCCGAGCACCACCGGCCCGAGCATCAGCACGCGCACCAGCTTCACCACCGTGCCGACCTGGTTGCTCAATTCGCCGATCGGCAAGGTCGCGGCGAGAACCTGCGGCACCGCGTAAACGGTGAGCCCGGCGAGCACGCCGTATTGCGTGAGCGACAGATCGAGGACCGGGACAAGCAGCGGCAGCGTGAGCACCACGATGACGCCGAGCACCGCGGTGAATGCGATCGAGGACGCGACGTCGGCCGGTTTCGCGCCGATCACCGGCGCGACCGCCGCGATGGCGGAGTTGCCGCAGATCGAGTTGCCGCAGGCGACCAGCACCGACATCTTGCGCGGCAGCCCGAGCCCGCGGCAGATCGCGTAGCTGGTGACGATCGCGAACGCCACGATGGTGGCGATGCCGACGAGCAAGATCGGTCCGAGCGCCAGCACGGTCGCGGCGCTGAGCGAGGCGCCAAGCAACACGACCGCGATTTCGAGCAGCGTCTTGGCCGAGAAGCCGATGCCCTTCTGCCACGCCGGCCCCGGCGCCCAGAACGCGCGGATCGCGACGCCGACGAGGATCGCGATCACCAGGGATTCGAGATACGGATGGCCGGTGAAGCGCAGCTCGATCTTCTCGATCGCGATCGCAATCAGCGTGACGGCGATGCACAGGCCGACGCCGGGCGAGTGGGTCTTGAGCCACGCTATCACGTCGTGCCCCGATGAAGCGCGGCCGGCCATGCCGGTTTGCGATCACTGAAACTGGACAAGAACGGCGGCGATGTCGAGCCCGCGATCACAGCTTCAGCGCGGCGAGCGTATCGGCAACGGTCGTGTCGGAGGTGACGTGGACGGCTTGTAGTCCGCTCGCCCGCGCGCCCGCAACATTCTCGGCCGAATTGTCGAAGAACAGGATGCGTCCCGCCGGCACACCGATCTCGCTCACGACGCGCGCGAAGGCCGCGGGCTCCGGTTTGCGCAGGCCGAGATCGTGCGAGGTGAAAACCTTGCGGAAATGCGCGAGCAGTGGCGCGAACTGCTTGAGGAAACGGTCGGCGTGCGCCTGGTTCGTGTTGGTGAACGCATAGACCGGGATTTTCGCCGCGGCGCGCGCCAGCAGCCCCGCGATGCCGGGCATCGCCTCGACGAAGATCACGTTCCACCCGTCGAGCAGCCGCGCGTCGTCGAGGTCGATGCCGAGCGAGCCGCGCAGGCTCGCGAAATAGGCCGCGGCGTCGATCTCGCCGCGCTCGTGGCGCTGGTAGGGCGGGTCCTGCGAAAACCGCGCGCGCAGCGCGGCCGCGTCGCAGCCCGCATGCTCGGCCCAGCGCGCAAAGACCCGGCCGAAATCAATGCGGATCACGACGCCGCCGAGATCGAACAGGAGCGCATCGACGTCGCCTGGTTTCATCCTACCCCTCGACTCGCAAGCATCGCGACTTTGCCATCGATCACCGGCCGACGGCTTGCGAAAAGCGATTTCCCGCCTGCGCCGCAGCACCTTCCGGCTGCACACGAAGTTCCCCACATACTCTTGATAAACCTCAACACATCCCTGTTCCGGACGCGCAGGAGGCTCGACAATCGAACAAGAACGCTTCTAATGTCGGCCCGTTCGGGAGCCTCTGGATGAACTACGACGCCTTTTTTGCGACTGCGCTTGAGACACTGCATACCGAGCGGCGCTACCGCGTTTTCGCGGACCTCGAGCGCATCGCCGGGCGGTTTCCGCATGCACTGTGGCACTCGCCGGAAGGCAAGCGCGACGTCGTGATCTGGTGCTCCAACGACTACCTCGGCATGGGCCAGCACCCCAAGGTGATCGGCGCCCTGGTCGAGACCGCGACGCGCATGGGCGCGGGCGCGGGCGGCACGCGCAACATCGCGGGCACCAATCACCCGCTGGTCGAACTGGAGGCCGAGCTTGCCGACCTGCATGGCAAGGAGGCCGCGCTCGTCTTCACATCCGGCTACGTGTCGAACCAGACCGGCATCGCGACCATCGCGAAGCTGCTGCCGAACTGCCTGATCCTGTCCGATGCACTGAACCATAATTCGATGATCGAGGGCGTGCGGCAGGCAGGCTGCGAGAAGGTCA
The DNA here is from genome assembly GCA_963828625.1 of uncultured Alphaproteobacteria bacterium. GTDB lineage: Bacteria > Pseudomonadota > Alphaproteobacteria > Rhizobiales > Xanthobacteraceae > PALSA-894. The sequence continues at coordinate 271,417 of CAWHEX010000005.1, forward strand.
TCTGGCGCCACAACGACATGGCGCACCTTGAGGAGCTGCTCGCCGCGCAGCCGCGCGAGCGGCCGAAGCTGATCGCGTTCGAGGGCCTCTACTCGATGGACGGCGACGTCGCGAAGGTGAAGGCGATCTGCGACCTCGCGGAAAAATACGGCGCGATGACCTATTGCGACGAGGTGCATGCGGTCGGCATGTACGGCCCGCGCGGCGGCGGCATCTGCGCGCGCGAAGGGCAGATGGAACGCGTCGACGTGCTGGAAGGCACGCTCGCCAAGGCGTTCGGCTGCCTCGGCGGCTACATCGCGGCGAGCCGCAACCTGATCGACGCGGTGCGCTCCTACGCGCCGGGCTTCATCTTCACGACCGCGCTTCCCCCGGCGGTGTGCGCGGGCGTCGTCGCGGCGATCCGGCACCTGAAGGAATCGAACTGGGAACGCGAACGCCATCAGGATCGCGCCGCACGCGTGAAGGCGGTGCTGCATTCCGTCGGCCTGCCGGTGATGCCGAGCGAGACGCACATCGTGCCGCTGTTCGTCGGCGATCCGGAGAAGTGCAAGCAGGCGAGCGACATGCTGCTCGCCGATCACGGCGTCTACATCCAGCCGATCAACTATCCGACCGTCGCGCGCGGCTCGGAGCGGCTGCGCATCACGCCCTCGCCCTATCACGACGACAAGTTGATCGACGCGCTCGCGGAAGCGCTGGTCGATGTGTGGCAGCGGCTCGAACTGCCGTTCAACAACCGCGCGATGGCGGCGGAGTAGTTATGCGCCGTCGTCTTTTTTCGGCGGCTTGCCTTCCCATGCGCGGATCACGCCGACCGCCGCCGGCAGCACCAGCGACATGAACGTAAAGCGTGCGAGGTGATGCACGCCGACGAACACCGGATCGAGATGCAGCGCGAATGCGATGATGGTCATCGCCTCGATCGCGCCCGGCGCATAAGCCATCACGACGTCGGCAAGCCGCAGGTTGAGCGCCCACGCGACGGCAGCAGCGAACAGGCAGCCCACCGTCGTGCCGACCGCAAGCGCGCCGAGACCGACGAGACCGAGACGCGCCAACTGGCGGATGTCCGCGCCGCCGAGCCGCGTGCCGATCATCGCGCCCATCACGATGAAGGAGCAGATCGCGACCGGTACCGGCAGGAACGCGTGCACCCATCCGCCGCCATGCAGTACGCCTGAGGCCGCCATGGCGCCGACGATCAGGCCGCCCGGAATGCGGAACCGGTAAGCGAGCCACCCGGCACCCGCCGATGCCACCACGAGCACACCGAGTTCGGCGATCGAGCGCGCCATCGTCGCGTCGCCAATGCCACGCGGCGGCGGCAAGCCGGCCACGCCGAAGGCCGCAAACGCAATCGGCAGCGCGACCGCCAGAATGAACAGCCGTACGGTCTGCACCATCGCGATCGCGCGCACGTTCGCGCCAGTGTCCTGCGCGAGCGCCATCGCCTGCGCGAGCGCGCCGGGCGCGGAGGCGAACAACGCATCGAGCGTCGGCCAGCCGTGCACGAATTTCAGGTAGGCCATCACCGACGTGGTGACGGCGACCATCGCGACGGTGAGCGCCAGCATGCTGAGCGGCCAGGTCACCATCGTGGCGACGGTTTCGGGCGTCACCGCGGAGCCGAGTGAAATGCCGAGGATTACGTAAACCACGCGGCCGAGCTGAACCGGAACATAGGGATGCCGCCCGGCGAGGGCCGCTGCCGACACGCCGACGATCGCTCCGGACAGCCAGCCCGCCGGAAGGCCTGCGAGGCCGAGCGTCGCGGCGCCGACACCCGCGTAAACGATCGTTTCGGCGAACCGGCCGGCTAGCTGGGAGGTCGTTGGCGCTGGAGGCGGAAGAGACATCAATCCGGGTGCGTGCGGAATACGCGATGATCAATGCGCCCGGCTTCCCCGCCCGTCAAATGCCTCACGGCATTGAAGCCATGTCCGGCAGGCGCCCCGCACGGCTCAGGCGCGGCGTCCCTCGCTCAGCACGATGCGCACCAGATCGGCCGCGTTCTTGGCGCCGAGCTTCTCCATGATGCGCGCGCGATGCACCTCGATGGTGCGCGGGCTGATGCCGAGTTCGCGGCCCGCCTGCTTGTTCGACGAGCCGGAGGCGATCTGGTTGAGCACATCGCGCTCGCGCGCGGTGAGCTGTTCCTGGCCGGGGAAGCTTTTGGACAGGACGTCCACGCTGCCGCCGGGGCTGTTGCGGCGCGACCAGGCCTCGACGGCCTCACGCACACGCGTCACCACCGTCGTGGCGTCGAATGGCTTCTCGATGAAATCGAGCGCGCCGTTCTTGATCGCCTCCACGGCCATCGGAATGTCGCCGACGCCGGAGATGATGAAGATCGGCGCGGGATAGTTCTGCGCGTTGAGCTCTTTCAGGATGTCGAGCCCGGACTGGCCCGGCATCTGCACGTCGAGGATGATGCAGGTCGGCGTGCGCGCCCGCGCGGCGGCGAGGAACGAGGCGCCCTCGCCGAAGCCGGTGATCTGGTATCCTTGGCGCGACAGCACGATGGACAGCGCATTACGCACCAGAGGGTCGTCGTCGACGATGAAAATCTCTCCGGCGGTCGAGTCGCTCGCAGACATGGTCGGCTTGCCCTCGCTTCCGATGAACGGCCGCAAAGCACCCACTTGCGCGCCGCGGGTCCCCGGGAACTTCCGTCAATGCGGCACTCGCTTGGAGCGTTCCCTTGGTCCGGTGCGAATCGTGCGTCTGCACACGAAATCAGCGTGCTTTGGGTACCGCATGATTGCAATCCCGCGCGCATTCTCGCCGCGCGGGTGGTATTTAGCAACCGCTAGGGCGAGCGCCCGGACAGGACGGCGCTGAGGCGCGAGATCGCGGTTTCGAGTTGTTCGGCATTGCGGGCGAAGCAGAGCCGCAGGAACTGCCCGCCGCCCGCCCCGAAGGCCGTTCCGGGCGCCAGGCCAACCCCCGCCTCGTCGATCATGCGCAGCGCAAGCTTGCGCGTGTCGGGTTCTCCGTCGACCGAGAAGAAGAGGTAGAACGCGCCATCGGGCGGCGCGAAGCGCACCCGGCCCGTCGCTGCCAATCCGTTGCAGGCGATCTCGCGGCCGCGCCGCGCGCGTTCGATCTGGTGCGTCACGAAACTTTCGCCGCGCTCCAGCGCCGTCACGGCGGCGCGCTGCATGAACTGCGCGACGCCTGAGGTCGCATACTGGATCATGTTCTCGACCACCTGGCCGAGCGAGGGATGCGCGACGATCCATCCAACGCGCCACCCGGTCATCGCCCAGTTTTTCGAGAACGTGTTGACGAACAGGATGCGGTCTTGCGGGTCCATCACGTCGAAAAAGGACGGCGCGCGTTCTCCCGCGCCATACCAGAAGCGCGCATAGGTCTCGTCGGCGACGATCCAGAGGCCGCGCTGACGCGCAAGCGCAAGCAGAGCGGTGAGGTCCTCGCGCGTCGCGGTCCAGCCGGTCGGGTTCGAGGGCGAGACCAGAAACAGCGCGCGCGTCTTTTCGGTGATCGCATCGCCGATCCGTTCCAGATCGAGCGACCAGCCGCCATTGCCGAACGACATCGGCACTTCGACCGAACGCGCGCCGACGATGCCGGCCGCCGCGGCCGCATTCGGCCAGGCCGGCGTCGGGATCACCACCTCGTCGCCCGCACCCGCCACCATGCCGAGCACGATCTGGATCGCCTGCATGCCCGAGCCCGTGACATAGAATTCATCGGGCTCGAAGGCGCGGCCGTAGAGCTTCGTGTGATAGCGCGCGAGCGCGTCGCGAAGATCGGGAATGCCGCGCTGCCAGGTGTAGAACGTCTCGCCCGCCGCGAGCGCACGCGTCGCCGCCTCGCAGATAAATGACGGCGTCGGCAGGTCGCCCTCGCCGATCCATAACGGGATCAACCCTTCGCGCCCACGGCCGTAATTCGCGACCTCGACGATCCCACTTTCCGGCGCACCGCTCGCCTCGCGGCGCAGCGCGCCGGCAAGCGAGAGCATTTGCGGATCGGGCATCGGATCATTCATGGCACATGCATTCTAAAGCAAGCGACCCGCGCGTCTCATCAAAAGACGGCGGGCCGCCGATCAGTTCGGGTGATGTCAGGCCGGACGCTTCGCCAGAAGGTCGCGGATCTCGCCGAGCAGAACTTCCTGCTTGGTCGGAGCGGGAGGCGCGGTTGGCTTTTCGGCCTCGCTGCGCTGCAGCCTGTTGATTCCGCGCACCGCCATGAACAGGACCCATGCGATGATCACGAAGTTGATCACGATGGTGAGGAAGCTGCCCCACGCGAGGACCGCGCCGGCCTTCTTGGCTTCCACGAGCGGCGTGCCTGCCGCCACCTTCGCGCCGGTCAGCTGGGCGTAATAGTTCGAAAAATCGAGACCGCCCGTCACCGCGCCAATCACCGGCATGATGATGTCGGCAACCAGCGAACTGACAATCGCGCCGAACGCCGCGCCAATGATCACGCCGACCGCGAGATCGACCACATTGCCGCGCATTGCGAATTTTTTGAATTCTTCAAGCATCGTCACCTCCCTGTACCGCCGCAAAGGTTAACCCGACTTGGGCGCAAATAGCGACCCAGCGCTTGCGCCGGAGAGGTAAAATCGCGCGGTTTTCGTGGACAGAATGGCGGCTTCTATGGTGACTTAGGCCATGCTGCAAGGCTGGGTCTTCATCGTCGTAGCCCTCTGCTACATCGGGCTGTTGTTCGTCATCGCGAGCTATGGCGACAACGCGCGCATGCGCGACCGCACGCGCGGCGCGCGGATGATGATCTATCCGCTCTCGCTTGCGATCTACTGCACCTCCTGGACGTTCTTCGGCTCGGTCGGGCTTGCCTCGCGGACGGGCTACGACTTCCTCACCATCTATATCGGCCCGGTGCTGATGATCGGGCTCGCCTCGCCGCTCATCCTGCACATCGTGCGGATCGCCAAGGCGCAGAACATCACCTCGATCGCGGACTTCATCGCGGCGCGCTACGGCAAGCATCAGGCGGTCGCCGCGACGGTCGCGCTGATCGCGATCGTCGGATCGATCCCCTACATCGCGCTCCAGCTCAAGGCCGTGTCTTCCTCGCTCAGCACGATCCTGTCTCATCTCAACATGACCACCGGCATCGCGCAGCCGGTGCTCGGCGACATCGCGCTGTTCGTCGCGATGTCGATGGCGGCGTTCGCGGTGCTGTTCGGCACGCGCCACATCGACGCGACCGAGCATCAGGACGGGCTGATCCTCGCGATCGCGACCGAGTCCGTCATCAAGCTCGTCGCCTTCGTGACGGTCGGCATCGTCGTCACCTTCGTGATGTTCGACGGCCCGATGGCGCTGTTCACCAAGGCGATGGAGACGCCGCACACCGCGGCCGTGCTGACGCGCGAGCCGGTGTGGAGCACGTTCATCACCATGACGCTGCTCTCCACCGTGGCGATCGTGCTGCTGCCGCGCCAATTCCATGTGACGGTGGTGGAGAACCGAAGCGAAACCGAAATCCGCCGCGCCGCGTGGCTGTTTCCGATCTACCTGGTGCTGATCAACCTGTTCGTGATCCCGATCGCGATCGCCGGCATGCTCACGCTGCCGCGCGGCAGCGTCGACAGTGACATGTATGTTCTCGCGCTTCCGCTCTCGGGCGGATACGAGATACTGGCGCTGATCGCGTTCGTCGGCGGCCTGTCGGCTGCGACCGCGATGGTGATCGTCGAGACGGTCGCGCTCGCCATCATGGCGTCGAACGATATCGTTGTGCCGTTCGTGCTGCGGCGGCGCGAAACAATTTTGTCCGGACGCGAGGACGTCGGAGCGATCCTGCTCACGGTGCGGCGGATCGCGATCTTCCTCATTCTCGTGTTCGCCTATCTCTATTATCGCCTCGCCGGAGAGGCGCAGCTTGCCTCGATCGGCCTGCTCTCGTTCGCGGCGGTGGCGCAGCTTGCGCCGGCCTTCTTCGGCGGACTGATCTGGCGCAACGGCACCGCGCGGGGCGCGCTCGCCGGCATGAGCGCCGGCATCTTGGTGTGGGCCTATACGCTCCTGCTGCCGAGCCTGTCGGACGCCGAACTGCTGGGCAAAGATATCCTGACGCTTGGGCCATTCGGCATCGCGTGGCTGCGCCCGCAGCATCTGCTCGGGCTCGAACTGCCGCCGCTGGTGCACGGCGTGCTGTGGAGCCTTGCGCTCAACGTGATCGCTTACGTGGCAGCTTCGCTTTCGCGCGACGCCGAGCTCGATCGAGCGATTGCAGGCGAACCTGTTCGTCCCCTCGGAGCTGGCGCCGATGGCGCCGAGCTTCCGGTTGTGGCGCTCCTCCGTCACGGTCGAGGAGCTGGCCGCGACGGTTGCACGCTATCTGGGCGAGGAGCGCACGCGCTCGTCGTTCGAGAGCTTCGCGCAGAGCCGCCGCATCAGCCTCGATCCCAAGCACGAGGCGGACTTCCATCTCTTGCGCTACGCCGAACACATCCTCGCCTCAGCGATCGGCGCGGCGTCCTCGCGGCTTGTGCTGTCGCTGCTGCTGCGCAAGCGCACCGTCTCGACCAAGGCCGCGCTCAAGCTGCTCGACGATGCGAACGCAGCGATTCAATACAATCGCGAAGTCTTGCAGACCGCGCTGGATCACGTGCGCCAAGGCATCGCGGTGTTCGACAAGGACCTGCAACTCGTCTGCTGGAACCGGCAATTTGGCGAGATCCTCGACCTGCCGCTGTCGCTCACGCGCGTCGGAATTGGGCTCGACGCAATTTTGCGCCACAACGGCCAACAGGGCGCGCTCGGGCCGGGCAGCGTCGACGACCTCGTGCGCGATCGCATCACGCGTTATCTCTCCGGCGCGGAGCCGATCCGCGAACGCTTTGGCGAACGCGGCCTCGTGATCGAGATCCGCGCCAACCACATGCCAGACGGCGGCTTGGTCACCACGGCGACCGACGTGACCCCGAGCGTGGAAGCCGCCGAAGCGCTTGAACGCGCCAACGAGAACCTCGAACGCCGCGTGCAAGAGCGCACCGAGGAACTCACCCGCCTCAACGCGGCGCTCGCGCGCGCCAAGGGCGAAGCGGACGAAGCCAACGTCTCCAAGACCCGCTTTCTCGCGGCCGCCAGCCACGACATTCTTCAGCCGCTCAATGCGGCGCGGCTTTACGTGACGAGCCTCGTCGAGCGGCAGGGCGGCGGCGAGGATGCGCGGCTTGTCTCCAACGTCGATGCCTCGCTCGAAGCCGTGGAGGAAATCCTCGGCGCGCTGCTCGATATCTCACGGCTCGATTCCGGCGCGATGAAGCCCGAAATGTCGTCGTTCCGCGTGGACGAACTGATGCGCCAACTCGAAGTCGAGTTCACGCCGCTCGCGCGCGGCAAGGGCCTCACCCTCACCTTCGTATCTTGCTCGCGCTCCGTGCGCTCCGACCGCCGCCTGCTGCGGCGCCTCCTGCAAAACCTCGTCTCCAACGCCATCAAGTACACCCCCGAAGGGCGTGTGCTGATCGGTTGCCGCGTGCTGAACGGCCGGCTGCGCATCGATGTGCACGACACCGGCCTCGGCATCCCGTCGTCGAAGACGCGCGAGATCTTCCGCGAATTTCACCGGCTCGATCAGGGCGCCAAGATCGCGCGCGGGCTCGGCCTCGGACTCTCGATCGTGGAGCGCATCGCGCGCGTGCTCGATCACCGCATCGAGCTGCATCCCAATCGCGGGCACGGTTCGCATTTCTCCGTCGAAGTGCCGCTCGCGCCCGCCGTGCCGATCGGCGCGCGCGCACAGACGCCGCAACGCGTCGATGTGAGCCAGCTCACCGACATGCTGGTGCTGTGCATCGACAACGAGCCGAAAATCCTCGACGGCATGGAGACGCTGCTCGGCGGCTGGGGCTGCCGCGTGCTCAAGGCGCCGGACCTGAAGAGCGCACTCGCGGCGGTGAGCGACGCCAAGGCGCCGCCGAATGGCTTGCTGGTCGACTACCATCTCGACAGCGGCAACGGCATCGAGGCGATCGCGGCGCTGCGCTGGCGCTTCGGCGCGGAGCTGCCCGCGATCCTGATTACCGCCGACCGCTCGCCCGTCGTGCGCGAGGAAGCGCGCCAGCGTGACGTTCAGGTGCTCAACAAGCCGCTCAAGCCCGCGGCGTTGCGGGCGCTTATCGCGCAGTGGCGCGTGCAGCGGATGGCGGCGGCAGAATAGCGCGCATGGTCCCGAAAAGCGGGAACCGGGCTTTCGGATCAGATCATGCGCAAGGGAAACAACTAGATCGTCTGCGGCCACTGGCCGGCTTCGATCTTCGCGGCGGCGATCACGGCTTGCGTGCGGCTATCGACGCCGAGCTTCTGCAGGATCGCCGAGACGTGCGCCTTCACGGTCGCCTCGGAGACGGTGAGGTTATAGGCGATCTGCTTGTTGAGCAGGCCTTCCGACAGCATCATCAGGACACGCACCTGCTGCGGCGTCAGCGTCGCAAGACGCGCCATCAGGTCGGCGGTCTCGGCGTCCGTTCCGGCCTTGAGATCGACGTCGGGCGGCGTCCACACGCCGCCTTCCAGCACGCGCGCGATTGCGCCGCGCATCTCCTCGACGCCGAGAGTTTTCGGAATGAAGCCGGACGCGCCGAATTCCATGCAGCGCCGGATCACCGCCGGATCATCGTTCGCAGAAACGACCACGACCGGGACGCTTGGATACTGCGCGCGCAGATACATCAGGCCGGAAAAGCCACGCACGCCCGGCATCGACAGGTCGAGCAGCACGAGATCGACGTCGCCGCCCTTGTCGAGCAGCGCGGAAGCGTCATCAAATGAGCCCGCCTCGGCAATGTCGGCGGTGGCGAACAGGCCGGACACGGCTTCGCGCAACGCTCCGCGGAACAGCGGATGGTCGTCGGCGATCACGAAGCGGTAGGAGGACTCCACGTCGGCTTTCCGGCTTGCCGCGCGGCTTCAGCGCGGGTCTTGGCCGTTACAATAGGCTATTGCGACGAAGGTCGTACAGAGGGCGGTTGTAAGGGCGCCCTAGACGGTCGCGCCGGCCAGCGCCGGCATCACTGCCGGTACGTCAATGCGCTCGCTGAAGTCGTCGTGGATGTTGCACATCGCGACGCGCAGATAATTCCGCGTGGTGGGGAAATCGCGCGCCTTCAGCTTCTCGTGAATCGGCATCAGATCGAAGTAGGTCTGCGCCCACTGCTCGGGGATATCCATCGCGCGCTTGGGCGCATGCATGCCGGAGAGCTGGAGCCGGTGCGCGAGCGTCGCACGATGCTCGCGCCACTCCTCGACGCCCAGAACTTCCGGGACCGGATAGCGGTCGAAAACATCGAGCACGATATCGCTGAGCGCTTCGTGTGTGGCGTGCCGCTGCTCGCCGACGTGCGGGCGCAACACGCCCTCGGCCATCTCGCCGACCATCGCGAGCCCAAGCGGATAGGCGCGCCAGCGCGCCGTCTCGATCGCGGCGTGAAATTCAGGTTCGCGAAAGAGCACCTTTGCGTAGTGCCCGGCGCGGGCGCGCGAATATTCGTAGAGGCCCTTCTGCATCAGGAACGCGGCATTGCCGTCGATGAATTCCGCAAGCGCGGCCCGATCCCGAATCGGGGGCCGTTTCCGGAAGAGATCGAAAAAGCCCATCAACTGCTCCAGACCAAACACGCGGGCGCCGTCCGCCCTACCAAGTACAGCTTGTCGCAGGTGGTCAAACCGGATTTCCAAACAATTTCAAATACAAGATTCCGCGACTATTAGCCGAAAGTCTTAGAAGCCCCTCTGAGAGCACGATGGTAGCTTTTCCGTGAACCGACTCTCAAACCGGCCCAAAGACCGGTTGAAGAGCCGTCGCAGCCGGGGGGCTGCGCGGGGTTGCGCCGTCCCTCGAACAATTCACACGTGCGGCGTGCCGGCAAGTCGGCCGCCCGTACCGCGAAGGGGAGGTTGGGGCCAATGGCGGACACCAAAGCGAGAGTAGCGGATTCGACGGCCAATGAAGAAGCGCATTGGGACAAGACAACCAAGTTGATGCTCACGCATCTCGGTGTCTGGTTCTTCTTCGGTTACGTCGTCCACATGTTCGTCGTGCCGCTCAACAAGATCATTATCCCGATCCTCGGCTTCCCGCTTGGCTTCTATATGGCCGCGCAAGGCTCGCTGATCGTGTTCGTCGTCATGCTGTTCATGTTCGCGAAGCAGCAGAACAAGATCGATCGCGATCACGGCTACGCCGAAGAAGACTGAGGGGGAACGAACTCATGGCTACCGAAACCACCACCGGCGCAGCAGACGCCTTCTATAAGCAACTCGGCCGGATGTACGGCACCTATGCGGGCGGCTTTATCGCGTTCGTCATCTTTCTCGCGGTTCTCGAGCAGGTCGGCGTTCCCAACAAGATCCTCGGCTATCTGTTCGTGTTCTTCACGCTCGCCGTCTACGCGATCATCGGCGTGATGACGCGCACCGCGCAGGTATCCGAATATTACGTCGCGGGCCGGCGCGTCCCCGCCTTCTACAACGGCATGGCGACGGGCGCCGACTGGATGTCGGCGGCCTCCTTCGTCGGCATGGCCGGCACTCTATTCTTGCTCGGCTATGACGGCCTTGCCTGGGTGCTCGGCTGGACCGGCGGGTTTGTGCTTGTGTCGATCCTGGTCGGGCCGTATCTGCGCAAGTTCGGCGCCTATACGGTGCCCGACTTCATGGCGTTTCGGTTCGGCGGCAACTTCGCTCGCTTCCTAGCGGTGATCGTGCTGGTGTGCTGCTCCTTCACTTATGTGACGGCCCAGATCTACGGCACCGGCTTGATCGCCTCGCGCTTCCTCGGAATGTCGTTCGAGATCGCGGTGTTCGCGGGTCTCGTCGGCATCCTGCTCTGCGCGATGCTGGGCGGCATGCGCGCGGTAACCTGGACGCAGATCGCCCAGTACATCGTGCTCATCATCGCTTACCTCACGCCGATCGTGATCCTGTCCACCAAGAAGTACGGCATCCCGATCCCGGAACTCACCTACGGCGCGGCCATCGCGGAAATCACGGCGCGCGAAGGTCAACTGTTGAAGGACAACCTTGCTGTGCTGTGCACGGCGGCGAGCTGTCCGCCGGGCGCGCTGAAGCCGCACATCGAGCCGTTCATCAACTACTCGCCGCTGAACTTCTTCGGCATCATCTTCTGCATGATGGTCGGCACGGCGTCGCTGCCGCACATCCTGATGCGCTATTTCACCACCCCGTCGGTGAAGGAAGCGCGCGACTCCGTCGCGTGGTCGCTGCTGTTCATCTTTCTCTTGTACTTCTCGGCGCCGGCCTACGCGGCGTTTTCGAAGCTGGAGGTGTATACCAACATCATCGGACGCGACCTGACCGCGGTTCGCCCCTGGATGTTCACCTGGGGTGAGCTTGGGCTGATTCAGATCTGCGGCAAGAACGCCGCCAGCATCGATGCAATCGTTGCCGCCTGCAAGGCCATCGCCGGCCATCCGGGCGTCGTGCGACTGCAGGACTTCGTGATCAACACGGACGTCATCGTGCTCTCCACGCCGGAGATCGCGGGCCTTCCCTATGTGATCTCGGGCCTCGTGGCCGCTGGCGGCCTTGCCGCCGCGCTCTCGACCGCCGACGGGCTGCTGCTCGCCATCGCCAACGCCCTCAGTCACGACATCTACTACAAGATGCTCGATCCGAACGCGGCGACGATCCGCCGCCTCACGGTCGCGCGCGTCCTATTGTTCTTCGTGGCCGTCGCCTCGGCCGCGCTGGCGGCGACCAGACCGGGTGACATCCTGGCCATGGTCGGCTGGGCATTCTCGCTCGCGATGGCAGGCAACTTCCCGGTGCTTGTCATGGGCATCTGGTGGAAACGGGCGACCACAGCGGGAGCCATTTCCGGCATGATTGCCGGGTTTGGGCTCTGCCTGTTCTACCTCGTGGTGAGCCGTTACTACCCCGGCATCGGCGTGAAGTATTTCGGAATGACGTCACTGCTCAATCCAGTGACGGGCAATCCGATTATCCCGAACCTTCAAGCGGCAATGGCTCTCCCAAATGCCATGGAGAGCTGGCCGACACTGGCGCATCCCCTTGCCAACAAGGTCGGGTGGTTCAACCTCAACAATATCAACTGCGGTCTGTTGGGGATGCCGCTCGGCTTCGTGGTGATCTACGTCGTCAGTCTCTTCACCAAGGCGCCGTCGGCCGAAATGATGGCCTTCATCGACGAGATCCGCAAACCGCGTGGCAAGACGGTGCTCGAAGAGAAAGCCTGATCGTCCGCAAACGTGACGCGGCGGGGCCCTGCGGGGCCCCGCTTCGTTTCGACATATCGCCGCAGCGACACCATGGTCCGGACCGCTCATCGCGCGAACTTGCTAAGGCGCATTCCCTCAAGGAGTGCCGCGCATGCATGTGCTGATGGTGATCGGAACCCTCGTCTGGTTGATGCTGGTGGGATTGCTTTGGTACCTGCGTCCCGGCGACGTCGCGTGGTTCGCGGGTTCGATGGTGCTGGGCGCCGCGTACTTCACGGCCTTCTTCTGGTACGTGACGCGCTCCCAATGAGCCGCTACGCTTGCGCCAGCCGATCAGGATTGGCGATCCCGTGAACATCAGCGCTTCGCTTTTCTCGCACTGGTACTTCCACCTGCCGAATTTTGTTTTGGCGGCGCTGATGTACACGCTGCTCGGCCGTGCCGTGCTTGCGCTGTTCCTCGATCCGGACTCGCCGAACTACATCTGGCGCTTCTTCTGCCGCGTTACCGATCCGTTCGTCGCAGCGGTCTGCGCTCGTCACGCCGAAGGCGGCCGCGCCCGTGATCGTGTGGCTGTTCGGCGTCGTGTGGCTGTTCTGGCTGCGCGTCGCCCTGCTCTATCTGTTTCTGGTCCTTGGTCTTCTCCCGCGCGCAGGCTGAACCATGGAACGCAACCTCTATTACGTCGCGATCGCGTTCTTCGGCATGATCAACGGGCTGTTCAATCAGCTCGCGCTGTTGTTCGCGCTGATCCATGTGCAGATCCTGGCGCCGGCGCTGCTGTTCGGCAGTGTCGGGCTGACTCTGATGTTCTCCTCGCTGATGGTGTCCACGGCGACGATCATCATCGGCGGCATTCCGGCGGCGCTCTACGAGCGCTTCGCCGCCGTGAAGGACGACTCCAGCCCGGTCTCGTTGTGGATCTGGCTTGCCGGTACGGCGCTGCTGACGCTTCCGGCGATCGGAAACTTCTTCCAGATCGGTCTCTAGCGAACGCCCACGGGATTGTGACTACCGGCGGCTCCGCAATACGTTGCAGGATTACGTTGCCGGGATGCCCGAATTTCGCTGCTCCAAGGAGCGCGCTTTGGAATACATGCGCCGGATCGCCTACGAGACCGTGCTGCGCGCATGCGGCTTCGGCTCGCTCGCCATTTTCTGCGTGATGATCGGCATGTCCTTTCAGCCGCGCCTCGCCTTTCAGGCCGGCGGCACGCTGACCATGCTGATGGCCGGCATCCTGATCTACAAGGCGCGCGAGGCGCTCGCTAAGGACTACCGCAAGACCGAGATGTGGCTCTATATCGAGAAGGATTTCCGCCCGCCCGAGGCCTACGCGCAATGGGCGAGCTCGACGATCCTGCGCGACACCTATCTCACCTTTGCGCTCTGGACCTGCGCGATCGCCATCGTGATGTGGGTGATCGCACTCGTCTTTTCGTTCTTCGGGGCCTGATCAAGGCTGACCGGATCCGGCCGCCCACCCAGGAGTGTTGCCGTAAGGACTCATTAACCCACCAAGCGCACACTTTTTCACCGTGGCTCCTGTTTAGGCAGGAATTTTGCCTCTCAGGACCCGGCGGCGAGGAAGTACGCCGGAGTCGTCCCCCTCGCTTCGCCGCAGAACGCGACGAATGGGCCTCTTTTGGCCCGCGATGGAGGCACCGATGCTGAGCAACCTACTCCCGGGCGAACTCCCCCAACTCGTACTCGTGATGCAGAATTCGGCCGCCCTAGCGCGGCTCAAGCGGCTGCTGCTCGTCCTGCTGGCAGCCTGGATGAGCTACTTCCTGGTGGTGAGTTGGTTCGTCCACTCGCTCAACAAGATCGCGGTGTTCGGCATCCCGCTCGGCACCTGCCTCGCGGTGCAGGGCGCCGCCATCATGTTCGCCGTGACACTGTTCCGGTTCGCACGCAGCGCCGACTGACTGCGGCATATGCGCGGAGGGCTTGCGGGACGCCGCAAGTCCTCGTCATACTTTAGTCGTAGATCGACTCAATAAGACACTGAGAAGGAAAAGGAAGCGGTCTCCAGGAATGTCAGCGAGGACGTTATGGACTCCTGCCGCACGACCGCCTTCTGCCTCACCCTCTGGTACGCAATTCTGACTGCGCTCGTCGCGACCCTCGGCATCGCCCTCTACGACCTGGATTTGCCGATAGCGCTCCTGGCGGCGGCCAATGTGTCGCTTGTGTTCGCGCTTGTGCTGATGGCGCGGGCCGGGCGCCTCACCGATACCAACATCACGCGCGGCCAGTATTGGCGCACGCTGCCGCCGCGTGAGCGTCCACGCGGCGAAGGCGGCGTGCGCACTGCCCAGCGCGCCCTGCGCGAGACGTGGCTCGTGTTTGCGCGCGGCGCCGCCGTGGTGGCGATCGCGCTCGCAAGCCTCGCTTACGTCAGCAACACCGTAAGCCCGCACGCATGGACAGCCGCCCTGCGCGCGTCCGCCGCGCACGCGGCGACGAACAGCGATTATCGCGCCGTTCGGCTCCCGACGAACTGAAGCAGCACCTCGCGCCGGTGCGGCCGTGCGCGATGCTCGGCGAGATAGATGCCCTGCCACGTCCCGAGCGCGAGCTTGCCGCCGGTCACCGGCACGTGCAGCGAGACGCCGTTGAACATCGCCTTGATGTGCGCCGGCATGTCGTCGGGACCTTCGGTGTCGTGCACCCATCCGGCGTTCGCGGGCGCGACACGCTGGAGCGCGGTCACCAGATCCGTCTGCACGTCCGGATCGGCATTTTCCTGGATCACCAGCGATGCCGATGTGTGGCGCAGGTAGGCGAGCAGCACGCCATCGTGTGCGCCTGCCTGACGCAGGAAATCCGAAACCTCGCGCGTGATCTCGGAAAAACCTTCGCCCGGCGTTTCGACGGTGAGCTTCGCCGAAGCGATCGTGTCGGGCGTAACGCTGCGCAAATCGTCCAGACGTGCCGGCATCTCGTCTATCCGTAGGCGACGGCGGGCCGCAGTCCGCCCGGCCGCGAGCGGCGCGCGACCAGCGTGCCGATCATCAGCAGGTTGATCGCATTGAAAGCAAGACCTGCCACGAACGCCGGCGCGTAGTAGCCAAAGTGATCGTACAACAGGCCGGCGAACCAGCCGCCCGACGCCATGCCGAAGCCGCTGCAAAACAACAGGACCGGAATGCGCCAGCTCGCGTCACGCGCGGGAAACAGCTCGCGCGCGATCAGCGCATAGGCCGGAATGATGCCGGCAAAGCCGAGCCCGAACAGCGCCGAAACGGTGAACAGCCCGATCTCGTCCTGCGTAAGCGCGAACGCCACGACGGCGAGAAACTGCCATGCCGAGCCGATCAGCACGGTCATCAGCCCGCCGATCCGGTCCGAGATCCAGCCCCACATCTGGCGGCTGAAGAATGCGACGCCGAGCAGCACCGAGAGCATCGCGGCGCCGTGCGAGGCCGCGATCCCGAGATCGGTGCACAGCGCGACGAGATGGCCCTGCGGCATCGACATCGGCACGCAGCAGCAATAGGCCGCGACCATCAGGATGCCGAACACCAGATTGGGCGGCCAGCCGAGCACTGTGTGCTTCGGTGCGCCCTTCACTGCGACGACCGGAGGCGGCACCACTTCGGGCGGGCGCTTGAGGAACGCAATCGCCAGTGGAATGATGATGCAGACCTGAAACAGGCCGAACACCAGCATGGTCTGACGCCATCCGTAACCCTCGATCACCCGATCGAAGATCGGCGGCCAGGTGGCGCCCGCGATGTATTGCCCGCTCGAGATCAGCGCGAGCGCCGAGCCGCGCCGCTTGTCGAACCAGCGGCTGACATAGACGTAGAGCGGCGCGTTCAGTCCGGCATTGCCGATCAGGCCGATGAACAGGCCGTGGCCGATGTAGAGCGCCCAGGTCTGCCCGAGCCACGGCGCGCCGTACGACGATATCGCCAAGCCGAGCGCGATCATCGTGGAGCCGAACACGGCGGTCCAGCGCACGCCGTAGCGATCCGCGAGCCAGCCCATCGCGATGCCGCCGACGCCCGCGCCGAACCAGGCGAGCGACGACGCGAACGCCGGAACCGAGCGCGCGCCGCCGGTTTCGGCCGCGATCGTCTTCAGCGCGACGACGGCGATCCACGGGCCGCCAAACGCGACCGCAAGGACCACGAGCGCAATGCTCGCGACCACCCACGAAGCTCTTGTCTCGATGCTGGCGCTGATCCCGGCAGACACAGCGCGCTAACCGCCCCGAACGATGACGGGGCCTTGTGGCGTCATGCCGAATGTCTCCTTGAACCGCGCCGCGTAACGCGGCCAGACCTCCGGGTTGAGCACGCGGCTGACGGGCTTGCCGTCGAGCGCGTCGAGCATCTGCTCGGCTGCGAAGCGGCCCATGTTGACGCGCGCCTCGTGCGTGACGCCCGCCGTGTGCGGCGTCACCATCACGTTGTCGAATTGCAGCAGCGGATGATCGAGCGGCGGCGGCTCCTTCTCCCACACGTCGAGGCCGGCGCCCGCGATCTTCTTCGCGCGCAAAGCAGCTTCCAGCGCCTTCTCGTCGTGGATGTTGCCGCGCGCGGTCGTGATGAAATACGCGTTCGGCTTCATCAGGGCGTATTGCGCCTCGCCGATCAGGCCGCGGCTCTCGTCGGTCAGCGGGCAGTTGATCGAGACGAAGTCCGCCTCGCGCATCAGCGCGTCGAGGTCCACCTTCTCGACGCCGAGCGACTTCATCGCCTCGGCGGCGACATACGGGTCGTAGGCGAGCACGCGCATCGAGAACAGCCCGCGGCAAAGCTCCGCGACGCGCTTGCCGACATTGCCGAGCCCGACGATGCCGACCGTCTGCCCGACAAGGTCGTGCCCCATGTAAAGCGTGCGATTGAGATTGGCGTCGCGGCGCGTCGCGCGGTCGGCCTCGACGATGCGCTTGGTCAGGCTCAGCATCATGCCGAGCACGTGCTCGGCGACGGCTTCCTTGTTGCCGCCGGCCTGATTGAGGCAGAGCACGCCGGCCTCGGTGCAGGCCTTCAGGTTCACGGTGTCGTAGCCCGCGCCGTTGGTTGAGACGATCAGCAGGCTCTGCGTGCGGCGCAGGAGGTCCGGGCCGGCGTGGTACTTCCTGGCGAGTTCGTCGCGCGCCGAGCCGCTCTGATAGGCGTGCGCGCCCGCCAGGATGGGGTTCGCGGCATCATCCGCGCTGTCGTTCTTGAGCAGGTCGAAACGCACGTCGGGGCGCTTCTTCAGCAATTCGATGAAGATCGGGTGGGCCGGCCCATTCACACTGAACACGCGTTTCGTACCGTCGGCCATGCGCCCAACCCCCTTGTTTTCCCTGCGACGTTTTTCTTTAAAGCGGTGTAGCTTGCCGGCCGCCGGAACACCACCGCGGTGGCCCGCAGGGGAGGAATGATGGCAGCGCAGGAGAGGGCCTGGCACGAGATCGTCGTCGACACGTTGAAGGCGAACGCCGTGCCGCTGGTCGTTTACGTCCCCGACAACGTGCTTAAGCCGCTGATCAAGGCGGTGCACGACGACAGCTATTTCACGGCCTTTGTGGCGACGCGCGAGGAGGAGGCCGTCGGCATCGTCGCCGGCGCCTGGATGGCCGGCAAGCGCGGCATCGTGCTGATGCAGACCTCCGGCTTTGCGACGCTCGCCAACGTCATCGCCTCGCTGCCCGTGGCGTTCCAGATCCCGGTGCTGATGATGATCTCGGAGCGCGGCGTGATGGGCGAGTTCAACCTCGGTCAGGCGATGGTGAACCGCACGATGCGGCCGGTGCTCGATTCACTCGCAATGGTGAACCACACGATCACGCGGCTCGACGAGCTCGAATTCATCCTCGACCGCTCGATCAAGCAGGCGGTGGCGACGCGCGCGCCTGCGGCGTTCATCCTCTCGCCGCTGCTGACCGGCGGAAAGGTGTTCAAGGCATGAACGAGCAACCGCCCATCGGCCCCGGCAACGCGCAGGTGATGAACCGCTTCGCGGTCACCAAGCAGCTCGTCGCGAAGCTGAAAGACGAAGCCGTCATCGGCGGCATCGGCAACACCAATTTCGATCTGTGGTCGGCCGGACACCGCCCGGAGAACTTCTACATGCTCGGCAGCATGGGGCTCGCCTGCCCGATTGCGCTCGGCGTCGCGCTGGCGCAGCCGAAACGCCGCTGCATCGCGCTCGAAGGCGACGGATCGCTGCTCATGCAGCTCGGCTGCCTCGCAACAATAGCGATGCTGAAGCCGAAGAACCTCGCCATCGTGGTGTTCGACAATCAGAGCTACCAGATCACCGGATCGCAGCCGACCGCGACCGCGGCGGGCGCCGATCTCGTCACCATGGCGCGCGGCGCAGGCCTTGCGCAGAGCGGCTGGGCGGCGGACGAGGAAATGTTCGACGCCATGATGGCGCGCGCGCTCACCGAAGACGGGCCATGGCTGATCGCGGTGCGCATCGACGACAAGCCCGGCGTCGGCGCGACCGAGCGCGATCCCGTGCTGATCACCGACCGCTTCATGCGCGGCATGGGCACCAAAGGATGAAATTCTTCCGCTCGTCCCCGCGAGAGCGGGGACCCAGAGCAAAAGAAGAAAGAGCTGGATTCCCGATTGCGCGGGAATGAGCGGAGCGGGGAACGACAACCCATGACCGACGCCCCCTGCCCTCCGCCGCGCGAGCCACGCCGGCCGATCGTTCCGACCGCCGCCGAACGCCTGCGACACCCATTGCCACGTCTTCGGGCCGGCAACGCGCTTTCCCTACGCGGCGGACCGCAGCTACACGCCGCCCGATGCGCCGCTCGCGAAATATCTTGCCCTCCTCGACACCCTCGGGATGGCGCGTGGCGCGCTGGTGCAGGGCTCGGCGCATGGACACGACAATGCGGCGATGCTCGATGCGCTCGAGCGCGAACCCGAACGGCTACGCGGCGTCGCGGTGGCGGATGCCGACATACCCGCGGCCGAGCTACGCCGCTGGCACGCGCTCGGCGTGCGCGGGCTGCGCTTCAACCACTATTTCCGCGACGGCAAACTGCATTACCGCGGCGGCGTGCCTATCGATGCGGCGCGCAAGCTCGGCCCGGTGATGAAGGATCTCGGCTGGCACATGCAGCTCTGGATCGACGTAAAGGACCTCGCGGACACGATCCCGATCCTGCGGGACATCGGCCTTCCGGTGGTGATCGATCACATGGGCCGCACGGATGCGCGGCTCGGCACGTCGGCGCCCGGCTTCCAGACGCTGTTGCGCCTGCTCGGCGAAGGCGGCTGCTGGGTGAAGCTCTCGGGCACGCATCGCGTCAGCCGCGCGGCGCCGGACTATCCCGACGCGCGCGCCTTCCACGAGGCGCTGGTCGCCACGAACCCCGAGCAGCTCGTGTGGGGCTCGGACTGGCCGCATCCGCGCATGGAAGGCGAGATGCCGAACGCCGGCCACCTGCTCGATTTGTTCAACGAGTGGACGCTCGACGACGCGATCCGCCGCCGCATCCTCGCGGACAATCCGGCGCGGCTGTACGACTTTCCGCGCTGACGCCTCCAGCTGCGCTCGGATCATGCGCTACGGCGGACAGATGTATCCCGCGCCGGTCGGGCTCTTGAAGCAGCCGACGGATTCAGGAAGCAGCAGTTTCGGCAGATACAGCACGACTTCCGGGAAGAATACCGTGAAGCCGATCGTGATGAAGAACACGATGTAGATCGGCAGCGACGCATACATCGCGCGCGTGAACGACACGCCGATGAATTTCGATGCGACGAGCAGCGATAGCCCATAGGGCGGCGTGATCAGCCCGAAAACAAGCGTGGTGATCAGCACGACGCCCATGTGCAGCGGCTTGATGCTGCCGAGCTCATTCAGCTTGATGACGATCGGCATGAAGATAATGATCGCCGGAACGGCGTCCATGAAGTCGCCGATCACGATGAACAGCAGCACCAGCAGCAGCATGATGATGCGGCCGTCGTGGCCGGCGAACATCTCGATCCAGCCGGAGACGATATCGGGGCCACGCAGATAGGCGAGCATCCAGCCAAACGCTGAGGCAGCCGCTACCAGCGCCAGCGGGATGGAATAGAGCAGGCCGGTATAGACGAAATCGCGCGGCAGGCTCGGAATGTGGCCGCGGGCGAGCAGCGGCACCAGCACCAGCAGGATATAGACCGACGCCACCATGCCGGCCTCGGTCGGCGTGAACCAGCCGGTGAGGATGCCGCCCATGATGATGACCGGGATCATCAACGGCAGCGCGGCACCGCGCGCCGCGTCGGCGAAATCGCAGAGCGAGGCGCGCGCTTTCTGGATGCCGACGGGCCCGAAGAAGTGCGAATAGATCATCAGGCCGATGCCGATCAGCACGCCCGGCACGATGCCGGCGAGAAACAGCCCGCCGATCGAAACGTTGCCGGTCGCGCCGTACACCACCGCCATGATGCTCGGCGGAATGAGATTGGCCATCGTCGACGCACAGGCGATCAGCGCCGCCGTGAAGGCGCGATCGTAGCCTTCCCTGGTCATCTCCACCGCGACGGTGCGGCTGAGCACCGCGACATCGGCCGTCGAGGAGCCCGAAATACCGGCAAAGAACATGCTGAACAGCGTCACGACCTGCGCGAGCCCGCCGCGCAAGTGACCAACCATGGTCTGCGCCAGGCGGATCATGCGGTTGGTGACGTTGGCCGAGGTCATCAACTCGCCGACCAGCAGGAAGAACGGCACCGCCAGCAGGATTTCGCTGTCGATGCCGTGGAACATCTGCCCGACCATCGACTGCATGCTGATCGGCGTCAGCATGCACGCGACAAGCACGCCCGGCCATCAGCGCGAAACGCGACCGGCACGCCCATGTATCCGAAGACCAGGAAGCAGCCGGTCATCAGCAGAATGATGGAGCCGTTACCCATCACTTGAACTCCACGAATTCTTCGGAGTCTTCAGGACCCTCAAAGCCGTGCGCCCATCCGTTCACCAATTGCTCGATGCAGAACAGCACCATCAGTGCGCCGGCGATCGGCACGCTCGCCGTGTAGGTCGCGAGCGGGATCAGCGAAGGCGCGCGGAAACTGCCCATGTCGTTCATCCCGTTCTGGATGCCAAACACAAGCATCGCGAGCGCGACCACGAGAATGACCAGCCGGTTGGATATCTCCATGAAGCTGCGCTTGGGGCCGCTCATGCTGCTTGGTGATCTCAACCAGGTTGAGATGATCCATCCGGCGCGTCGCGACCGCCATGCCGATGAAGACGCCCCAGGCGAAGAAGCCGGTCGTGACAAGCTGAAGCCAGAGGAAGGCCGCGCCCAGTTCGCGCGTCACCACGTCGAGGAACACCGAAAACGTGAATCCTGCGATGGAAATCCCGCAGAGCACCATCAGGAAATTTTCAAGCGGATCGAGCGCCGTCCATTTCAAATGGCGGTGGCGATGAATGACGAACGTCTTGAAAGCCACGCCGAACCCCTCCCCGCGCCGTCAGTAACGATCGGGCGGCAGCGTCCCCACGCCACCGCCCGCCGGTAACTTACGCCAGCTATTTTACGTTGCGGACCAGCTCGAGAATCTTGACCGCGTGCGGCCCAAGCTCCTTGGCAAGCTGATCCTGGATCGGACCCGCCGCCTTGGCGAAGCCCGACTTGTCGACATTCTCGACGACCTTGACGCCCATCGCCTTCAGCTTGTCGGCCGAATCCGATTCAAGCTTCAGTCCAAGCGCGGGCTCTTTCTTCGCCACTTCGTCGGCCGCCGCCTGCACCCACTCCTTTTCCTGAGCACTCAGGCTGTTCCAGGTCTTGTCGCTGATCCAGATACAATTGTTGTTGGCTTCATGCTCGGTGATCGAGAGGATCGGCGCGACCTCGTAATGCTTGTTCGCCATGTAGACGTTGATGCCGTTCTCCGCGACGTTGACGACGCCGGTCTGCAGCGAGGTGTAGACCTCACCGAACGGCATGTGCACCGTCTGCGAGCCATAGGCCGGGAAATGCGTGTCCTCGGTCTTGGTCGCCTGCACGCGGATTTTCTGGCCCTTGATGTCCTCGACCGACTTGATCTCCTTCTTCGAGTACATGTTGCGCATGCCCATGGTGAGCAAGCCCAGCACCTGCGCGCCCTGCACGGATTCCTTCACCATGTCGCGGAAGGCTTTCGACACACCCGGATCGGCAAGCGTCTTGGCGAGGTGGTCCTTGTCGCGGAAAATGAAGTGCAGCGAGAACACGCCGGCCTGCGGCGCGAGCGTCGAGGCGTTTGCCGTCGACGTGATGACGAAATCGATGTCGCCGGTCCGCAGCTTCTGCAGCATCACCGGCTCCTGCCCGAGCTGCGCTCCGGGGAATTGATCGATCGACAGCTTGCCGCCGGAGAGCTCCTTGAGCTTCGCGTCGAAGATGTCGCCCGCGATACCGTACGCGGTGGTCTTGGGCTGGTCGTAGCCGAACGTGAACTTGCGCTGGGCGCTGGCGTCGGTCGGCAATGTGAGCGCGGCCGCACCCAATGCGAGAGCCGCAAGCACACTTCGTCTGTTGGTAATTTTCATTCTCGTCCTCCCTGGATTTCCGTCCGTTTGAGCTGCGGCGGATTGTCGCCTAGGCTAACATGTTTCCGAAGAGGAACAACGAGAAAACGAAGGCGGGCACTCACTCGCCGTTTTCGGGAGACAACAAACGCATGGCCACCACGGTCGCCGATCTGGACACGCCCGCCGTCGTCATCGACCTCGACATCGTCGAGGCGAACATCAAGCGCGCGCAGGACACGCTGAGCGGCCACGGCCTCAACAACCGGCCGCACATCAAGACGCACAAAATTCCCGCGATGGCGAAGCTGCAAATGGCGGCAGGCGCGGTCGGCATCACCTGCCAGAAGCTTGGCGAAGTCGAGGTGATGGCCGACGCGGGCGTCGCAGACGATATCCTGCTCACCTACAATGTGCTGGGCGAAGCCAAGACCGAGCGGCTGGTGGCGCTGATCCGGCGCCTGAAGCGCATGGCGGTGGTCATCGACAACGAGGTGGTGGCGCGCGGCCTGTCGGAGGCGGGCAAGCGCCACGGCGTCGACATCCGCTACCTGATCGAATGCGACACCGGCGGAGGGCGCAACGGCGTGCAGTCGCCGCAGGCCGCGCTCGATTTCGCGAGCCAGACGATGCGCATGCCTAACATGCGGTTCGAGGGCCTGATGACCTACCCGACCGCCAAGCCCGAGCAGCGGCTGTGGCTTGAACGCGCACTCCAGCTCATGAACGGCGCCGGCATCGCGACGCCGGTCGTCTCCGGCGGCGGCTCGCCCGCGCTGCAAGGCTGCGGCGATTTTCCGATGCTGACCGAATATCGCGCCGGTACCTACATCTACAACGACGTCATGCAGGTGACGGCCGGCGCCGCCACGTGGGACGATTGCGCCATGACGGTGCGCGCGACCGTCGTGAGCCGCCCGACCGAGGATCGCGCGGTGTTCGATGCGGGCTCGAAGGTGATGACCTACGAGCAGTACTACGCCAAGGGCTACGGTCGGGTCGTCGAATATCCGGACGCGCAGGTGACCGGATTTTCCGAGGAGCACGGCATTCTCGATCTGTCGGCGTGCGCGAAGAAGCCGAAGATCGGCGAGACCATCAGCGTGATCCCGAACCACTGCTGCGTCGTGACCAACATGATGGACGAGGTTTATGCAGCGCGGAACGGCGTGGTCGAGGCGGTCTATCCCGTCGCGGCGCGCGGCAAGGTGCGCTGAATGCCGATCACTGTCGATCCCGCCCTCTTCGATCCGTCCGCGATTCCCGCCGAAACTTTGGCGCTCAACAAGCACATCGTCGCGCGGCTCGAAGCCGAACCGACTGGGCTGACGATCCAGGAAATCCGTGCGCGCCGCCTGCAAGGGTTGGGCGCATTTCCGCTGCCGCCGAAGTCGGCGCGCGCGACCACCACGACGATCAACGGACCGAGTGGCAAGCTCGACCTGCGCATCATCGCGCCCGAGCAGCCGCGCGGCATCTATTTCCATATTCACGGCGGCGGCTGGTCGATCGGCGCGTGCGATCAGCTCGATCCGGTGCTGGAGCGTTTCGCCGACAGTGCCGGCATGGCGTGCGTCTCGGTTGAATACCGGCTCGCGCCGGAAAGTCCCTATCCGGCCGGTCCGGACGATTGCGAGGCGGCCGCGCTATGGGTGCTGCGCGAAGGCACGAAACGCTTCGGCACGACGAAGCTCGCGATCGGCGGCGAGTCCGCGGGTGCGCATCTTTCCGCCGTGACGCTGCTGCGTCTGCGCGACCGGCACAAGGTCACGCCGTTCTCGGCCGCGCTGATGAACTACGGCTGCTTCGATCTCAGCATGACGCCGAGCGCGCGGCGCTGGGGTGACGAGAAGCTCGTCCTCAACACCGCGTCGATCGTGGGATTCGGCAAATGCTTCCTGCCGCCCGGCACGAACACCGCCGATCCCGACGTGTCGCCGCTCCATGCCGGCCTGCGCGGCATGCCGGCAGCGCTGTTCACGGTCGGCACGCGCGATGCGCTGCTCGACGATTCGCTGTTCATGGCACCGCGCTGGCTCGCGGCCGGGAATATCGCTGAGCTTGCCGTCTATCCGGGCGCCTGCCACGGCTTCGTCAGCATCGACTTTCCGCAGCGCGACGAGGCGGTGACGCGAATGGTGCAGTTCCTGAAGCGCTACGCGAACTAGATCCTGTCGCTGCCCGGCGTCTTCTGCACCATGTCGACGAGGCGGCGCCACATCCGCTCGAGCGCGCTCATTGCGCGATCCATCTCCGCATCGCTCGGCAGCGGCACCCTCAGGTTCAACTCGCGCTGCTTGTCGGACGGCAGGCTTGCGACGCCTCCCGGCAGCGGCAGGCCACGCGCCAGTATGTCCTTCTTCAGCGCGCCGTTCTCGCGCTGCAGGCGGGCGATCTCGTTCTCCAGTGCCTGACGCTCGTCCGGCACGGAGTTGCAAGCCCAGCCTGTCGCCTGCTTCGCGCAGAGCGAGACCGCGCCGGTGCGCGTGTCGAGCCGCAGCGTGCCGTCGTTGACGGCCGAGAAGGTGTAGCGGCCGTTTTCGGAATCCGGCGTCGCGTTCTGCGCGAGCGCAGCCGGCGCCAGGCCGACGATTGTCGCGACCATCAGGACGGAAAAGGTGCGCATGAGGACACTCCGTGTTCGCGTAAAATCTGGCGTCGTTTTGCGGCGGCGCAATGGCACCCTTCCGCCGCCCGAAGGCATCCCGCAGTGCACCGAAAAGCCTTGTGAATCGGCCTGCGGCATGGCGGCGCGAATGGCATTTCTTTCAACCGTATCAAACGCTTAAGCCAATCTCACGGATTCTTGACACTGCGGGGGGCCGTCAGTATGGTCCGCGCGGCTTTGAGGGCGGCGAAAAGCTCGGTTTTTCCTCGACTTCGCGGGTGTGGACGATGTCCGACGGCACACGCGGGAGCGAAAATCCGGGCAGGACATCACCCGAGGAAGCCGCCCTCTCCGCGAGGCTCAAGAGTCTCGGTCAACGGCTGGACAATGTCAGCGCCAGCCGCGCCGCCGAAACAGGCTCCGCTTCCCGGTCGGCCACCGATCATTCGGGGTTCGCCCGCGGTTTCCGGCTCTCCTCCGAGCTTGTCGCGGGTGTGCTGGTCGGTGCGGGGCTCGGCTGGCTGATCGACAAGGGTCTTGGCACCTTGCCGTGGGGGATGTTCGTGTTTGCACTGCTCGGCTTTACGGCCGGTGTGCTGAACGTGATGCGACAGGCGGGCGTGGCACCCGGAGGCGTTCCGGACTCGACCATCCGCAAGGATAAGCGCCCTTAGCGGCGCATGAAGGCAGAAGAGACCGAAGCCGTCATGGCCGATCCGATCCACCAATTCGAAATTCACAAGATCTTTCCCATCGCCAATATCGGCGGGCACGAGATCGCCTTCACCAACTCGTCGCTTTTCATGGTGATCGCGGTCGGGATCATCGGCGCGCTGCTGCTTGGCACGACCTCATCGCGCAGCGTCGTGCCGGGACGGCTCCAGTCGCTCGCGGAACTCTCCTACGAATTCGTGGCGACGACGATCAGAAGTACCGCCGGCACCGAGGGGATGAAGTTCTTCCCGCTCGTGTTCTCGCTGTTCATGTTCATCCTGGTGGCGAACCTCGTCGGGCTTATCCCGTACACCTTCACGGTGACGAGCCACATCATCATCACGGTGTCGCTCGCGCTAGTCGTATTCCTTACCGTCGTCATCTACGGCTTCTGGAAGAACGGCCTGCACTTCTTCAAGCTGTTCGTCCCAAGCGGCATTCCGATCTTCATCCTGCCGCTGGTCGTGTTCATCGAGGTGTTCTCGTTCTTCCTGCGTCCGATCTCGCACTCGGTGCGCCTGTTCGCCAACATGCTGGCCGGACACATCGCGCTGAAGGTGTTTGCGAGTTTCATCCCGCTGCTGGCCGGCATCGGCATCCTCGGCTGGTTCGGCGCCGTGCTGCCGTTCGGCATGGTGGTGGCGCTGACCGCGCTCGAACTGCTCGTTGCGTTCCTCCAGGCCTACGTTTTCACCATCCTCACCTGCATCTACCTCAACGATGCGATCCACGCGGGCCACTGACGGCCGCAACATCTAACCTCGAAAGGGAGCTTCAAATGGATCCGATCGCCGCAAAGTACATTGGCGCAGGCATTGCCTGCATCGGCATGGGCGGCGCCGGCGTCGGCGTGGGCGCGATCTTCGGCCACTACCTTGCCGCCGCATTGCGCAATCCGTCGGCCGCGCAGAGCCAGTTCGGCAACCTGATCTTCGGGTTCGCCGTGACGGAAGCGCTCGGCATCTTCTCGCTGCTGATCGCGCTGCTGCTGCTGTTCGCGCTCTAAGTCACGCGCCTTCTAGGATCATGTGAGGACGGCGCGAGCCGTCCGCGTGAGGGTTGGCAATGGCCACGAAGTCACACACCGAGGTGCCCGCCGGCGGCAAGCCAGCGTTTCCGCCGTTTGCGAAGGAAACGTTCGCATCGCAGATCGTCTGGCTGGTCATCACCTTCGTGGCGCTCTACCTCCTGATCTCGCGTATCGCGGTGCCGCGCATCGGCGGCATCATCGAGGAGCGCGCCAAGCGCATCGAAGGCGACTTCGCGCAGGCGCAGCGTGCCAAGGATGAGTCGGAGGCCGCACTCGCGGCTTACGAAAAGGCGCTCGCCGATGCCCGCAATCGTGCGCAGGCGATCGGCACCGAGATCCGCGACAAGCTGCACGCGCAGTCCGAGGAGCGCCGCAAGGAGCTCGAAGGCAAGCTCAATGCCCAGCTCGCCGAGGCCGAGAAGTCGATCGCCGCGACCAAGTCCGCCGCGATGTCGAATGTGCGCGGCATCGCGGTCGATGCCGCGAGCGCGATCGTCGAACGGCTGATCGGGACTGCGCCTGCCGCGCCCGCGGTCACGGCCGCGGTCGACGAAGCGTTGAAGCGGTAAGGAGACGCGCCGTGTTCGAAGCCGAGTTCTGGGTCGCTGTTGCCTTCGTGGTCTTTATCGGCATCCTCGTTTACGTCGGTGTGCCGAAGATGCTGGTCGGGGCGCTCGACGACCGTGCAAAGCGCGTCCAGGCCGAACTCGACGAAGCGCGCCGCCTGAAGGAAGAGGCGCAGAAGCTGCTGGCCGAATACAAGAGCAAGCAGAAGCAGGCCGACGAGGAAGCCGCCGCGATCATCGCGGGCGCCAGGGCCGAGGCCGAGCGGATCGCTGCTGAATCCAAAACCAAGATGGAAGAGTTCATCGCGCGCCGCACCAAGCTCGCCGAGACCAAGATCGCGCAGGCCGAAGCTCAGGCCGTCGCCGACGTGCGCGCGGCTGCGGCCGAGGCGGCGGTCACGGCAGCGGAGAAAATCCTCACCGACACCGTGAAGGGCAAGGTCGCCGACGATCTCGTGACGCGCGGCATCGGCGACGTGAAGGCGAAGCTGAACTGATCGCGCTAGCTAGGCGGCGTCGCTCGCCGCCTTGAACTCGACGCCGATCTCGCAATCCTGTTTCCAGATGACGTGACAGTGCCGCTTCGCGACGCCGCGCATCGCCAGCGCCAGAATGAAGTTTTCCGGCAATTCGACCGGCTGCTCGGTGACAAGGCGCGCGCCCCCGTCCGACACGTCGAGCACGCGGCAATTGCGGCCCCATGATCCGTCAGGCGCAACGATCTTCGCCCGGTAGCCGAGCGGCCGGCGCACAAATCTCCGGTGATTGGACTTCACGACAGCGCACCATCCAATGGGGCGGCCAGCCTATCGGGCAATCCTTTCGCGGGGGTAACTACAGACACTCGGATTGTGCCGAGGAGAATTCGCCAAGCAATTCAAGCGGATTGAGCGCGAAAAGCCCGCCGCGCGGGCATGCGCGACGGGCTTTGTTTTCCAGCACAGAGGGTTAGCGGACCTTGTGCTTGTCCGTCTTGCCCTGCGTTTGGGTCCACGGCTGCGCCGAGACATTGCTTCCCTGCATGGGAGCCATCTCGTCACCGCGGCGGTTGACCGGCGGGCTTGCGGGCGTCGGACGCACTTGGTTCTGGCGCGGCGTGCTCACGTCACTACCGGCGCCGCTGCCGCCTCCGCTCTGGGCGAGCGCCACGGCCCAACTGCCGCCGATGAAAGCGGCTGCGATGACTGCGGTGATTGTCTCATGAACGCCTCCTTGGCTGGCCGACGGATAACCCTGTTACCTATCGCTTCCCGGTTCCGGACGCTGTTCCTCGGCCCCTTCGCGGTTTCATCCTCGATATTGCATCGCGGCGTTGACGGCACACCGCGCGCGGCGTCACGTATTCGCCTTGGTTGCATTTCCACAATGCGGCCGGGAACCGGCTCGCGCAATCAACGGCCGGTCCAATCAGGGAGGCGACCATGACCCACAATACGATTTCACTTTCGCGCCGGCGGCTGCTGCAGGGCGGCGGCGCGATGCTCGCGGCAGGACTTGGCGGCGCTCCGGCTTTCGCCAAGGCGCCGATGCTCGGCACGCAAGCGCCCTACTTCTATCGCTTCAAGCTTGGCACCGCGGAAGTCACGATCGTCTCCGACGGCGTGCTGCCGCTCGGTGATCCGACCCAGGCGTTCCTCGGTCTCTCGAAGGACGAGATCGGCCGCCAGCTTTCGAGCAATTTCCTGCCGCTCGAAAATGCAGTGCTGGAGCAGAACGCACTGATCGTGAACTTCGGCGACCGAATGGTGCTGTTCGATACCGGCATGGGCAGCGCGAAGGATTTCGGCCCGACCACCGGCAAGCTGCTCAACAGCATCAAGCAGGCCGGCATCGATCCGAAGGACATCGACGCCGTGGTGATGAGCCACGGCCACATCGATCATCTCGGCGGCAACGTCGGCGACGACGGCAAGAGCAACTTCCCGAATGCGCAGTTCTATATCCAGCAATCAGATCTCGAATACTGGACCGACGAGAAGCTCGCGGGCGGACCGCTGAAATCCTTCCTCGCGCAGGCGAAGAAGAACCTGCTGCCGGTGCGCGACCGCGTCGTGTTCATCAAGGACGGCCAGGAATTCCTGCCCGGCATCACGGCGATCGGCGCGCCCGGCCACACGGTCGGCCACACGATCTTCAACATCCAGTCCGGCGGGAAATCGCTCGCCTATATCGGCGACCTGACGCACCACCCGGTGCTGCTGATGGAAAAGCCGCTCACCGAGTTCGCCTACGACACCGACCCGAAGCAGTCGGCGCAATCGCGGGTGCGGCAGCTCAACCGCGCTTGCCGCCGAGAAGACGCCGATCCTCGCCTATCACTTCGCGTGGCCGGGCGTGGGCCATGTTGCGAAGCAGGGCGATGGCTTCCGGTACTTCCCGGAGCCGATGAACATGTCGCTGTAGCTTCGGCCGGCAACCGATGATCCCTCCCCGCGCGGGGAGGGATAACTACTCCGCGGCTTCCTTCTGCGGCTCTGGCTTGGTCCAGCGCAGCACCGGCTGGCGCGCCGCGCGCGTCTCGTCGAGGCGGCGGCGTGGCGCATAATACGGCGCGCCGGAGAAGCGCGCGGTGTCGCCGCTTTTCGCCGCCATCGCCAGATCGCGCAGCGCCGCGACGAACAGGTCGAGCGAGGACTTGCTCTCCGACTCGGTCGGCTCGATCAGCATGGCGCCGTGGACGACGAGCGGAAAATACATCGTCATCGGATGATAGCCCTCGTCGATCATCGCCTTGGCGAAATCGAGCGTCGACACACCGGTGCCGTCGAGCCACGAATCGTCGAACAGCACCTCGTGCATGCAGGGCTTGTCGCCGAACGGCAGCGACATCAGATCTTTCAGGCCGGCCTTGACGTAGTTCGCATTCAACACCGCATCTTCCGACGCCTGCCGCATGCCGTCGGAGCCGTGCGCCAGCATGTAGCTCATCGCGCGCACGAACATGCCCATCTGGCCGTGGAACGCGCACATGCGGCCGAACGGCTTGCCGTCGCCGTCGCCCGCATGCTCCACCAGCCGCACGCCGTCCTTGCCGGCGACGACATAAGGCAGCGGCGCGAACGGCGCGAGCGCGGCCGACAGCGTCACCGGCCCTGCGCCCGGCCCGCCGCCGCCATGCGGCGTCGAGAAAGTCTTGTGCAGGTTGATGTGCATCGCATCGACGCCGAGATCGCCCGGCCGCACCTTGCCGACGATGGCGTTGAAGTTCGCGCCGTCCGCATAGAAGTACGCACCGGCCGCATGCACGGCTTCGGCGATCGCCGCGACGTCGCGCTCGAACAGCCCGCAGGTATTCGGATTGGTCAGCATGATGGCGGCGACGTCGGGCGAGAGGTGCTTCTTCACGTCTTCCGGATCGACCGTGCCGTCCGCCCGCGCGGGAATGGATTCGACGCGATAGCCGAGCAGCGCCGCCGTCGCCGGATTGGTGCCGTGCGCCGAATCCGGCACCAGCACCACCGAGCGCTTCTCGCCGCGCGCCGCGAGCGCCGCCTTGATCGCCATCATGCCGCACAGCTCGCCGTGCGCACCGGCCTTCGGCGTCAACGCGACCGCCGGCATGCCGGTGAGCTCGATCAGCCAGCGCGAAAGGTCATGGATGAGTTCAAGCGCGCCCGGCACGGTGGACTGCGGCTGCAGCGGATGGATGTCGCCAAAGCCGGGGAGCCGCGCCATTTTCTCGTTCAGGCGCGGATTGTGCTTCATGGTGCACGAGCCGAGCGGAAACACGCCGGAGTCGATGCCGTAGTTCATGCGCGACAGGCGCACGTAGTGGCGCACCGCTTCCGGCTCGGCGAGCCCCGGCAGGCCGATCGACTTGCGCTCCAGATTGCCGAGGCGCGGCGCGACCTTCGGTTCGTCGAGATCGACGCCGGTGACTTCCGGGCGCCCGCTCTCGAAAATCAGCGCTTCCTCGATGCGCAGCGCGCGGTTTCCCGTGAAGGTCTGCGGCCCAATCGCCACGGCCTCGACAGGCTTGGTCGGACGGCCCTGCTGGTTCATGCCAGCACCTCTTTCAGCGCCTTTGCGTAGGCGGCGCGGTCCTCGTCGGTGTTCACTTCGGTCGATGCCACGATGATGAGGTCGCGCAACTCCGGCCGTCCGGGATCGAGGCGTGAGGCCGGCACGCCGCCGAGGATGCCGCGCGCCGCAAGTTTTTCGACGATCGCGGCCGCGTCGCCGCGCATCCGGATGGTGAATTCGTTGAAGAACGTCTTGGTCAGCACCTCGACACCCGGCACGGCGCCGAGCATGTCCGCCAAGACCAGCGCGTTCGCGTGATTGACCCGCGCGAGGCGTTGCAATCCGGTCTCGCCGAGCAGCGAAAGATGAATGCTGAACGCGAGCGTGCAGAGCCCGGAGTTCGTGCAGATATTCGAGGTCGCCTTCTCGCGGCGAATATGCTGCTCGCGCGTCGAGAGCGTCAGCACGAAGCCGCGTTTGCCTTCCGCGTCGACCGTCTCGCCGACCAGGCGGCCGGGCATCTGCCGCACGTATTTCGTGCGGCTTGCGAACAGCCCGACATAAGGCCCGCCGAAATTGAGCCCGTTGCCGACCGATTGCCCTTCGCCGACGACGATATCCGCGCCCATCTCGCCCGGCGGCTTCACCAGTCCGAGCGACACGATTTCGGTGACGACGGCGATCAGCAGCGCGCCCGCCGCATGCGCCTTCTCGGCGATCGGCGTGAGGTCATGCAGATGCCCGTAGACGTCGGGGTTCTGCACGACGACGCAACTCGTCTCCTTGTCGATCGCCGCGACGATATCGTCCGCGCCCTGCGGCGACGGCGGCAGCGCGACGACCGCGTGATCCGACATGCCCGACACGGTCTCCACCGTCTCGCGGTAGTGCGGATGCAGGTTTCCGGCGAGCACCGCCTTTTTCCGCTTGGTCACGCGGTGCGCCATCAGCACGGCCTCGGCGCAGGCGGTCGAGCCGTCGTACATCGAGGCGTTGGCGACCTCCATGCCGGTCAGCATCGCGACCTGCGTCTGGAATTCGAACAGATAATGCAGCGTGCCTTGCGCGATCTCGGGCTGATACGGCGTGTACGAGGTGAGGAATTCCGAGCGCTGGATCAGGTGATCGACGCTCGCCGGGACATGGTGCTTGTAGGCGCCGCAGCCGACGAAGAACGGCACCGAACCGGCCGCGACGTTCTTGCCCGCGATACGGCCGAGCACGCGCTCGACCTCGATCTCGCTTTTGGTGCGCGGCAGATCGGGCAGCGCCTTCAGCCGCTTGTCTGCGGGAATATCGGCGAACAGTTCGTCGATGTCGGCGACACCGATGCGCGCGAGCATTTCGCTACGGTCGTCAGGCGTCAGTGGCAGATAGCGCATGGTGTTGCCTGTTCCTGTCCGCCGCTCACACGAACGACATCGTGCCCTGAACGATCACTTCGCTCTTCACCGAATTGGCGATGAAGCACTCCTCGTGCGCGAGGTGGTGCAGCTCGTCGAATTGCTGTTGCGTCGGGCGCTTCTCGCCCGCGAAGGCGATCGCGGGTTTGAGCGTCATCTTGGACACCCAGAGCTTGCCGCGCTCGTTCTTGGTCATCTCGCCGGCCGCCTCGTCGGAATAAGAATCGACGACGTAGCCCTGCTTCGCCGCGACGTAGAGGAACGTCAGCAGGTGGCAGCTTGCGACGGCGGCGACGAGCGCTTCCTCGGGATCGACGGCTTCGGCGACCGAATACGGCAGGCGCACGCTGAGCGGCGACGAGGACGCCGGGACCGTGATGCCGCCGTCGAAGCTCCACGAATGCGCACGGCTGTAGCGCTGGTCGGTGAACGTCGCGCCGCTCCGCGTCCACGTCAGGCTCGCGCGATACTCGTGTGCCACCGCCCTCTCCTTCATGGTGGAAGGCCCGTGCTCGCTATTCGAGCGTGCCGAGAAATTCCTTGTACTGCTCGGCGGACATCAGGTCGTTGAGCTGCGCGGGTGACGAGAGCTTCAGCCGGAAGAACCAGCCCTTGCCTTCGGCTTCCTCATTGATGGCGCCCGGCGCGGAGCCGAGCGCGTCGTTGACGGCGACCACCTCGCCGCTCGCCGGCGCATAAACGTCGCTCGCGGCCTTGACCGACTCCACGACCGCCGCCTCGCCGCCCTGATCGACCTTGCGGCCGATCTCCGGCAGCTCGACATAGACGATGTCGCCGAGCTGCCCTTGCGCGTGCTCGGTGATCCCGACGGTCGCAACGTCACCGTCGAGGCGGATCCATTCGTGGTCCTTGGTGTAGCGTGTCGACATATCTCTCCCTCAGCGTACGTAATTGTGCGGCACGAACGGCAGCGTGACGACCTGCGCCGGCAGCGGCTTGTCGCGCACGACGAGTTGCACGGCCGTGCCGGGCGCGGCGAATTCCTTCGCGACGTAACCCATCGAGATCGGCCCGTTTACGCTCGGTCCGAAACCGCCCGACGTCACCTTGCCGATCGGCGCGCCATCGGCCGACCTGATCTCGGTGCCTTCGCGCGCGGGCGCGCGGCCGTCCGGCTTGATGCCGACGCGCAGGCGCGAGGCGCCTTCGGCGATCTCGCGCTGGATACGCTCGGCGCCGGGAAATCCGCCCTCGGCGCGGCGGCGCTTCTGGATCGACCAGGTGAGCGCGGCCTCAACCGGCGACGTCGTCGTGTCGATGTCATGCCCGTAGAGGCACAGGCCCGCCTCGAGGCGCAGCGAGTCGCGCGCGCCGAGACCGATCGGCTTCACGCTTGGCTCGGACAGAAGCCGCTCGACGATCGCGCGCATGCGCGTCGCCTTGCAGGAAATCTCGAACCCGTCCTCGCCGGTATAGCCCGAGCGGCTGATGTGGCAGTCGATGCCGTCGAAGCGCGTTGTGATCGCGCTCATGAACGGCATCGGGATCACGTCGGGGCAATGCCGGCCGACCGCCTGCCGTGCCGTCGGCCCCTGCACGGCGACCAGCGCGCGATGCTCTGCGCGAATGAGCCGCACGCCCGCGGGAAGCCGCGCCGACAGATGCGCGTAGTCCGCTTCCTTCATGGCGGCGTTGACGACGAGAAACAGCACGCCGTCCTCTTCCGGATCGGCCGGGCGCGTCACCATCAGGTCGTCGAGGATGCCGCCGTTCTCGTCGGTGAACTGGGTATAGCGCTGGCGGCCGGGCGCGAGGTTGACGATGTCGGCGGGCACCAGCGTTTCGAGCGCGCGCGCGACCGTCTCGTGGTCCGCGCCCGCAATAAATGCCTGACCCATGTGCGAGACGTCGAACAGGCCCGCCTGCGTGCGCACATGATTGTGCTCGGCGATGATGCCGTCGGCGTATTGCACCGGCATGTCGTATCCGGCGAACGGCACCATGCGGGCGCCGCGCGAGACGTGCAGCGAGTGCAGCGGCGTCTGCCGGAGCGGCGCGGGAGCGGGTGGCGGAGCGGCGTCGCCAGTCGCGATCGCGGCAGCCTCCGGCGGATGATCAGGCGCGAGCGGCGCGGCCTCGCCCGGCGCCGCGGGCGCCTCGTTTTCTTGTGCGGTATCAGGCGCCTGGGTCATGAACCGGTTCCGGCAAAGTGACTCGATCGGGCAACCTAGCCCGTCCGAGCCCCCTCTGTCGCGGAACCTGAGAGATTTCGCTGCGGGCCAAACCGCAACTTACTCCGTCGGTGAGCCCTTGCCTTGCGGCGCGGCTGCTTTCCAGAGTCTCATCCCCCTGCGGTCCGTTTGCCTGAGCGTTTCCGGGGCGGTTGCGCCTTCGGCGCCGGATTGAACCGGTCTCTCCCGCAGGGTTCGTCTGATATCGCGGATGGTAGAGGCGCCGGAGCCCAAGTCAACGGCACCGGCTGACGAGATCTTTGTATCGCCGGTATCGGCGAGCCATTCCCGCCGTTGACTTGGCGCGGCAAATCCTGCATCTCCCCGCGCCATGTTCACGTTCGTCACCCGCCGCCGCCGTTCGCGCCGCCTTT
Organism: uncultured Alphaproteobacteria bacterium; assembly: GCA_963828625.1. Lineage (GTDB taxonomy): Bacteria > Pseudomonadota > Alphaproteobacteria > Rhizobiales > Xanthobacteraceae > PALSA-894. The sequence goes on from CAWHEX010000005.1 coordinate 306,966, forward strand.
TGGCGGAGGCACGGCATTTGCGGATGCGCTGAACGCACCACCCGCAGACTGACCCCAAGCCCCCGCCGCAAAACGCCGGGGGCTTTCGTGTCTTTGAGGTCCCCGTCGTCCGGCAAAACCGCAGGAGGACGAGATGTCCCAAGCCGCACTGAGCACTCCGCCGCACTCGCCGTTCGACTCGCTGATGGAAATCACGAGCCGCCCGCCCGTCCTCTTCGTCGAGGGGCGCGGCTCGTGGTTGCGCGACGCGGATGGCAAAGACTATCTCGACTTCATCCAGGGCTGGGCAGTGAACTGCCTCGGCCATTGCCCGGATGCGATCACCAAGGCGGTCGCCGCGCAGTCGGCGAAGCTGCTGAACTGCAGCCCGTCGTACTACAACGCCCCGATGATCCGCCTTGCGGACCTGATCGCGCACCATAGCGGGCTGCACAAAACCTTCTTCACCAACTCGGGCGCGGAAGCGGTCGAGGGCGCGATCAAACTCGCGCGCAAATGGGGGAAGAACAATCGCGGCGGCGCCTACGAAATCATCACGATGGAGCACGGCTTCCACGGGCGCACGCTCGCCGCGATGGCGGCCTCCGGCAAGGCGCAATGGGAGCAATTGTTCGAGCCGAAGGTGCCGGGCTTCCCGAAGGTGCCGCTCAACGATCTGGCGGCGGTCGAGAAAGCGATCACGCCTAACACCGTCGCTGTGATGCTGGAGCCGATCCAGGGCGAGGCCGGCGTGTTCGTCGCGACGGATGAATTCCTGCGCGGCCTGCGGGCGCTGTGCAATCGCGCCGGCATCCTGCTGATCCTCGACGAAATCCAAACCGGCATCGGCCGCACCGGAAAATTCTTCGGCTTCGAGCATGCGGGCGTTGCGCCCGACATCATGGTGCTGGCGAAGGGGCTCGGCGGCGGCATTCCGCTTGGCGCGCTGGTCGCGCACGAAGACGTCTGCTGCTTCGAACACGGCGATCAGGGCGGCACATTCAATGGCAACGCGTTCGCGACCGCAGTCGGCTGCGCCGTGATGACGGAGATCGGCAAGCCCGGCTTCCTGCAAAACGCCACGCAGATGGGAATCTATCTGGCGGGCCACCTCGAAACGCTGGCGCGCAAGCACAAGCTCGGCGGCGTGCGCGGCCGGGGCCTTCTGCTTGCGCTCGATCTTGCCGGAGACATCGGACCCGCCGTCGCAGCGGCCGCGTTCCAGCGCGGCGTGATGATCAATTCACCGCGGCCGGATTCGCTGCGCTTCATGCCGGCGCTCAATGTCGCGCGCGAGGAGATCGACGCGATGATCCGCGTGCTCGACGACGTGCTGGGCGAGATTGCCAAGGCCTGATTGTCTCCCTCGTAGATGCCGTCGGTTCCTGCGAGTTCCGGTGAAACTTATGTTCCACCGGAACATCGCTCCCGCCCGGCCGTTTACTTCGGGAGGGCAGGGCATTCATGAGAGGAAAAACCATGAAGACGCTCAAGACTATTTTGGCCGCGGCCTTTATCGCGGGTACCGCGGGTGTGGCGATGGCGCAGAGCGGCGGCGGCAGTGGCGCTGGCGCGGACGTCAATCCGGACCGCGTGAACAAGGGCGCGGACACGAATCCGACGGGCCCGGGTGCGAAGCCGTCGGCGGGTAACACCGACGCGCAGAGCAAGGGCCAGGCGAAGACCGGCACGACCGGTGGCGCCATGCAGACGGCTCCGGTCTCCGGCACCACGAAGGACAGCAGCACTCCGGCGCAGGCGCCGACCGCTGACAAGAAGTAATCTCTCTACAAGCGTAGACGGCAACGGCCCGGTCCAAGACCGGGCCGTTTGCGTTGCGACGAGACCGCAGCGCTACAACTCTTTGTCGTGCTCCCCTGCCCGCGCGAGCCGCATGCGCGGCCTGAGATGGCGTCCATCGAGCAGCAGCGGCAGCAGCGGCACGGGCGTCGTATCGCCGGTATCCAACGTCAGGTCCGCGAGCCCGCCGCTCTGCTTGAGGTGCGGGTCGTCGTAGAGCTGCTCGGGCTTCACGATCGGCGCATAGGGAAGTCCCTCGCGCTCGAACACCTGCTGCACGTCTTTCGACGAGCGCCGCTTGATGATGTCGCGAAGCGCCGGGAGCATCCAGGCGCGTGACTGAACGCGCAGCGTGTTGCTCGCAAGGCGCGGATCGTCCGCGAGGCCCCCGAGATCGAACGCACGGCCGAACACGGCCCATTGGGTATCCGTGACGACACCGAGAAATACCTGTTCGCCGTCGGACGTTTCGAACAGATCGAACACACCCCACGCATTGATCCGGTCCGGCATCGGCGGCGACGCCGAGTCCGGTGAGCTTGTACTGCAGCATATGCTGCGCCGAGAGGAACACGCAGTTTTCGAACAGGCCGACCTGCACCTCCTGGCCCCTGCCGGTGTGCTCGCGCTCCCGCAAGGCGGCCATCGCGCCGATGGCGCCGAACATGCCGCCCATGATGTCGTTGACAGATGATCCGGCACGCAGCGGCCGGCCCGGCGGGCCGGTCATGTACGCGAGCCCCGCCATCATCTGCACAACCTCGTCGAGCGCGACGCGATGATCGTAAGGACCGGGTAGGAATCCCTTGTGCGAGACGTAGATCAGCCGCTTGTGCTTCTTCTTCAGCGAGGCGTAATCGAGCTTGTGCCTGGTCAACGCGCCGGTGCGGAAATTTTCGCTGACGATGTCGGCTGACGCGACGAGCTTTTCAACGCGCGCGCGATCTTTCGGATTGGACGAGATCCGCGGTCACGCTCTTCTTGTTGCGATTGAACAGCGGGAAGAAACCGGCGCCGGAGCCGATCAGGCGGCGTGTCTTGTCGCCGCCGGGCGGCTCGACCTTGATGACCTCCGCGCCGAGGTCGCCCAGGATCATGCCGCAGGTCGGCCCCATCACCATGTGGGTGAACTCGACAACGCGGATGCCGGAGAGCGGCAGGCGCAGTCCTCGCGACCGGCGCACCGGCCTTTTCGCGCGGGATTTCGCGACCGGCTTTTTCGCGCGAGATTTATTCACCGGGCGCCGCTTCGGCGCCGCGCGTCTTTTCGCTTTCGCCATTCGCTATTGCTTCTTTTTCGTGCGCTTCGGCGGCGGCTTGCGCTCGGGCTTCTGGTTCAGGCTCACCGGGTCGAAGCCGACATAGACCACATACGCGTCAAGCTCGGCGCCGCGCGGCATCGGGAACGTGAGATCCTGCTCGACATGCACGAACGGCACGTTCGTCTGCCCCGGCTGTATCGCGACCGCCAGCTTGTAGAACTTGCTGACCACGGTTTTCGGCTGCGTCCCTTCCTGCACCACCGCGATGCGCAGCGGAATGTCGACCGGCCCCGGCCCGCCGGCCGGTCCGAGGAGAACGCGGCCTTGCACGCCGACCTTCATGGTCATCACGCCGCCGAGCGCCGCGCACTCGCGCGCCGTCTGCGCGATCGTCACCTGATAGCGGGTGGTCATCGGCGTGGTTTCGCCGCCCGGCGCCGAGATCGCGAGCGTGGACGCACCCTGCCGCACATCGACGCCCGGACAATCGACCTCGGCCGGCGTCGAAGGGGTGGCGCCGGCGGGCGGCGTCGAATAGCCGCCGAACAGCCACGAGTTCAGCTTGTCGCTGATCGACTGCGCCGGCGCGGGCGACGCAAGCACGCCAAGGAGCGCCACGCCCGCGCACGCCGCCGCGCATTTCGCCACAACTCTCATCCCTCACCCATTCGCGCTGTCGGCAAGCCGGCCGAACAGGACATGATCCTGCCACAGCCCATTGATGCACAGATATTCGCGCGCGTAGCCTTCGCGCACGAAGCCGGCCTTTTCGAGGAGGCGGATCGACGCGGCATTCGAAGGAATACACGCGGCCTCGATCCGGTGTAACCGCAGCGATCCGAACGCAAAGGGAAGCAGCGCCTGCACGGCGCCATTCATCAGGCCGCGCCGTGCGAACGGCTCGCCGATCCAGTAGCCGAGGCTGCCCGCCTGTGCGACGCCGCGCCGGATATTGGCGAGCGTGAGGCCGCCGACCAGCGCGTGATCGCTGCGGCGGAACACGAAAAACGCATAGGACTGGTCGGAGCGCTGGTCTTCCGTATAGCGGCGCAGGCGGCGGCGGAAGGCGCTGCGGCTGAGATCATCGGCCGGCCAGGTCGGCTCCCACGGCGTGAGGAACGCGCGGCTCGCTTCGCGCAGCGTCGCCCATTCGGAGTAGTCCGCCATCTGCGGCGCGCGCAGAAAGACGGGATCGCCGTCGATGACCGGCAGCGGTTCGGAAAAGCTGACCGTGCGGAAGAAAGCCATGGAGTTCGTCTAAGCAGCCTTTCGCTGGCGCATGATCTCTTCCGAAAACCGGTGCCCGCTCTTCGGGATCATGCGCTAGCGTCGTCCCAGACTCTCGGCAATCGCCGCCGCCCTTTCAAGCCCACGTCCGGGCCCGACCACGGCGACCGCCGGGCGGCTTCGTCCGATCAGCGCACGGCCCGCGGCGCGCGCGCTCTCGACTGTGACCAACTCGACCTTCGCGACGATCTCCTCGAGCGGGATCGGGCGGCCGAAGATCAGCATCTGCCGCGCAAGCTGCTCGGCGCGCGCGCCGGAGCTTTCAAGCGCCATCAGCAACCCCGCCTTCATCTGCGCCTTGGAGCGCGCGACCTCGGCCTCGCTCAGCGTGTCCGCCGCATTGCCGATCTCGTCGACCACGACACGCATCAGCTCGGGCAGATCGGATGCGTCGGTGCCGGCATAGACGCCGAGCACGCCGGTGTCCGCATAGGCCGCATGGAAGGCGTAGATCGCGTAGCAGAGGCCGCGGATCTCGCGCACCTCCTGAAACAGGCGCGACGACATTCCACCACCGAGCACGCTGGTGAAGACCTGAAGGCTGTAGATCGAGGGGTCGCGCTGCGGCACGCCTTCGAGCGCGAAGGCGACGTGCACCTGCTCGAGGTCGCGCTGCTCGGTGCGCGAGCCGCCGGCAAAGCGCGCGGGCTCGGGCGGCGGGCCTTCCGGCCCGACGAAGCTGCCAAAGCGGCGCTCGACCTCCTCCACGACGGCGGCGTGATCCACCGCCCCCGCCGCCGAGATCACCATGTCGGGCGCGCGGTAATTGCGCGCCAGATATGAGCGCAGCCGCCGCGCATCGAAGGCGCGCACGGTCTCGGCGGTGCCGAGGATCGAGCGGCCGATGGGCTGCGCGGGGAACGTGACGGCCTGGAGATATTCGAAGATCAGGTCGTCGGGCGTGTCCTCGGTCGCGCCGATCTCCTGAATGATGACGTTCTTCTCGCGCGCCAGCTCCTCGGGCTCGAAGGTCGGGTTGGAGAGAATATCGGACAGCACGTCGAGCGCGAGCGGCACGTCGGCACGCAGCACGCGCGAGAAATAGGCGGTGCTCTCCACGCTGGTTGCCGCATTGATGTCGCCGCCGACCGCCTCGATCTCCTCGGCGATCTGCCGCGCGGTACGCCGCGCCGTGCCCTTGAACGCCATGTGTTCGAGGAAATGCGAGATGCCGTTCTCGTCTTCGTGCTCGTCGCGGCTGCCCGAGCCAACCCAGACGCCGAGCGAGGCGCTTTGCAGATGCGGCATGGAGTCCGTCACGACGGTAAGTCCATTGGGCAGCCGCGTTACGGCGATGCTCATGCAGCTGCTCCTTCACGCGCGGCGCGACTCGCCGCCAGGATGAATTTTTCGACCGCCGCCTGATCGTTCGGCAGCACGGTGATGCGCTCTTTGCGGGCGCCGAGATCGCCAAGCCAGTCGGGCAATGCGGGCTTGATGCCGCTGGCGGCTTCGACCGCGTCGGGAAATTTCGCCGGATGCGCGGTGGAGAGCACGATCATCGGCGTCGCCGGATCGCGCTGTTCCTTCTCGGCGACCGCAACCGCCACCGCCGTGTGCGGGTCGATCAGGATGCCAGTTTCCTTGTGCACGCTGCGGATGGTGGCAGCGGTTTCGCCCTCGTCAGCACGATCGGCGGTGAAGCGCGTGCGGATCTCGTCGAGCGCCGGCGGCGCGATGGTGAAGCGGCGCGATTGCGCGAGCGAGCCCATCAGGCCGCGCACCGGCGCCGGATCACGCGCGTAGGCGTCGAACAGCAACCGCTCGAAATTGGACGAGACCTGGATGTCCATGGAGGGCGAGGCGGTCGCCGTCACGTCGCGCACCTCATAGGTGCCGGTCTTCAGCGTGCGGACGAGAATGTCGTTGACGTTGGTGGCGACGACGAAGCGTTCGACCGGAAGCCCCATGCGTGCCGCCACGTAGCCGGCGAACACATCGCCGAAATTTCCCGTCGGCACCGTGAAGGCCACTTTACGGTGCGGCGCGCCGAGCGCGACCGCCGCCGTGAAGTAGTAGACCACCTGCGCCACGATCCGCGCCCAGTTGATCGAGTTGACGCCCGAAAGGCGCACGCGGTCGCGGAAGGCGTGATGATTGAACATGCCCTTCACGATCGCCTGGCAGTCGTCGAACGTGCCCTCGATCGCGATCGCGTGCACGTTCGGCTCGGCCTGCGTCGTCATCATGCGGCGCTGAACGTCCGAGATGCGGCCTTGCGGGTAAAGCGCGATCACGTCGACCTGATTGCTGCCGCGGAACGCCTCGACGGCGGCGCCGCCGGTATCGCCCGAGGTCGCCACCACGATGGTTGAGCGCTCGCCGCGCTGCACGAGCGCGTGATCCATCAACCGCGACAGGAACTGCATCGCGACATCCTTGAAGGCAAGCGTGGGACCGTGAAACAGCTCAAGCGCAAAGGTGCCGGACGACAGTTGCGCAAGCGGCGCGACCGCCGGATGGCGGAACGTCCCGTAGGCGTCATGCGCCATGCGGGCGAGATCGGCGTCAGCGATCGCGCCGCCGACGAACGGGCGCACGATCTCGCAGGCGACCTCGGCATAGGGCCGGCCGGACAGGGCCGCGATCTTCTCCGACGGAAAATGCGGCCATGACTCAGGCACATAGAGGCCGCCGTCGCGGGCAAGCCCGGCCAGCGTGACGTCTATGAAGCCAAGCGCGGGGGCTTCGCCTCTGGTGGAAATGTAGCGCACCGGATGCCCTGATTTATTCGAGGATCGACACTAATCGGGCGACCGGAGTTTCACAAGAAAACGGTAGCTCGGTGAATAGTCAAGATAAACCAGTATCTTGCGTCAGGCGCCGCGTCGCTGCGCGCGGAAGAAGAAGAACGCCGCAATCACCGTCACGAGCGCGAGCCCGTACCAGGTCACGACGTATTGCAGGTGGTTGTTCGGCAGGCTTGCCCTGAGCGGCCCGGCCTTGGGCAGGCCGCCCGGCGCGACCGGTCCTTCCTGATCGATGTAAAACGGCGCGATCGCTCCCCAGCCTTTCGCCGCCGCCATTCCGGCGGGATCGCGCGCAAACCAGAGATTTTTCGCTGGCTCGTCGGCGGGCGTGAACGTTCCGCGCTGCTCCGGCCAGCGCATCACGCCGACGATGTCGACGACGCCGGACGGTATCTGATGTGATTTCGGGTCCTGCTTGCCTTCCGGCACGAAGCCGCGGTTAACCACCACGAGGCTGCCGCCGGTAAGACGCGCCGGCGCGAAGACCCAGTAGCCGGGTCCGCTCACATCCGGCCGCAGCGACGAACCGCTCGAATAGACGAGAGCCTCCTCGCCCTTGAGAAACTCCGCCGGAAACGCGACGCGGCGGAATTCGTCCGCCGCCGCGCCAAGCTGCGCCCAGCGCTCGCGCGGCGGAAGATTGACCGGGGCGGCGCCAAGCTTCGTATCGAGCTCGGCGATCAACCCCTCCTTCCACGTCTTGCGTTCGAACTGCCACGTCCCGAGCGCAATCAGCGCCGATACCGTCACAAGCACGAAGACAGCCGGAATGAGCAGGCCGCGGCGGCGCGGCGCTTGCCCGCTCACGATTTCGATCCGCGCTCGAGTGCGGCCTTCGGCTGCGGCGTGGTGATATTGCAGAACGATCAGCAGTCCCTTGATGAGGCGCAGCGGCAGCAGCGTCACGACCAAGATCAGCGGCCCCCACAACAGAGCGTGCAGCCAGAACGGCGGCTGATAAACGATTTCGACGATCAGCGCTCCGCCGACCACGATGAAGCCCGCGATCAGGATGACGAAGATCGCCGGGCCGTCGCCCGCATCGGCAAACGAATAGTCGAGCCCGCACGCATCGCATTCCTTGCGCAGCCCGAGAAAGCCGGTGAACAGCGCGCCCTTGCGGCAGCGCGGGCAGCGGCCCGCAAGACCCGTTGCGATCGATTGCGACAGCGAGGGCTTCTCGGTCATGGACGGACTCCAACGCGCAGCACGTGGTGCACCGCAAGACCGATGGCAAGGCCCCAGAACGCCGAGCCGACGCCGAACAGCGAAACGCCCGACGCAGTCATCAGGAATGTGACGAGGCCCGGCAGGCGGCCGTCTTCGTCCTGCACGGCGTTGAGCATCGCGCTGCCGAATGCACCGATCAAAGCGAGGCCCGCGACCGCCTCGATCAGCACCGGCGGCGAGCGCGCGACCAGCACGGCGGCGATCCCGGCGAGCGCCGCGAGAGCGACGTAGCCGACGCCGCCGAAAATGCCGGCGACGTAGCGGCGCTTCGGATCAGGGTGGGCGTCGGGCCCGGCACAGAGCGCGGCGGTGATCGCCGCGAGATTGATGGTCGGCATCCCGACCAGCGCACCCGCGGCGGACGCCGCGCCGGTCGAGAACAGCAACGGGCCGACGGGCGGGCGATAATCGTAGGCCGAGAGCACGGCGAGGCCGGGAAGGTTCTGCCCTGCCATCGTCACGATGAACAGCGGCAGCGCGATGTTGACCATCGCCTCCCACGTGAAGACCGGCCGCACGAACTCCAAGTGTGGAATGAAATCGGCGGCGTTCATGCCGGCGAAGGGCGCGTCGAATGCCATCCCGATCAGCGCTACCGCGACGGCGGCGGGCACCGCATAGCTGCGCGCGAAGCGCGTGAACAGGAGCCAGGTGATGAGGATCGCACCCGCGAGCCACGGGACCTTGCCGAGCGCGAGAAACGGCGCGAGGCAGAGCTTGAGCAGGATGCCCGCGAGCATCGCGCTCGCGATCGACTTCGGGATGGACGCCACGAGGCGGCCGAGCGGCGACCAAAGCCCGGTCAGCATGACGAGCGCGCCGACCACGATGAACGCCGCCACGGCGGCGGGAAAGCCGCCAGCAACCGCGCCCGTGGTCGCGAGCAGCGCCATCCCGGGCGTGCTCCATGCGATCGAGATCGGCATGCGCAGCCACCAGGAGAGCGCGATGGCGACGATGCCCTTGAGCAGGCCGATCATCACCAGCGCCGAGGCGATCTGCGACACACTCGCTCCGACCGAGATCAGCCCCTGAATCAGGATCGCGACCGAGCTCGCATAGCCGACGAGCGCAACGAGCAGCCCCTGCCCCAGCGCCTGAACCGAGAAGTCGTCGCGCAGCGCGTTCATGCCAGGGCGCAGGTCATGGGCGGGATGCCGAAAGCGAAGGGCGGCCTTGCGGGCCGCCCTCACGAATTGCGTCAGTGCGCCGGCGTCAGTGTCCGCCGGCCGCCGCATGCGCGCCCGCGCCCCAGACATAGATGCAGGCGAACAGGAACAGCCACACCACGTCGACGAAGTGCCAGTACCAGGCGGCGAATTCGAAGCCGAGGTGATGCGTCGGCGTGAAGTGCCCCTTGTAGACGCGGATCAGGCAGACGAGCAGGAACACGGTGCCGATCAGCACATGCGCGCCGTGGAAGCCGGTCGCCATGAAGAAGGTCGCGCCGTAGATGTGGCCCGAGTAATTGAACGCCGCGTGACCGTACTCGTAAGCCTGCACGCAGGTGAAGAGCGCGCCGAGGATCACGGTGCAGATCAGGCCCCACTTCACGCCCTGCCGGTCGTTGTGCAGCAGCGCGTGATGCGCCCAGGTCACGGTCGTGCCCGAGGTGAGCAGGATCAGCGTGTTGAGAAGCGGCAGGTGCCACGGATTGAACGTCTCGATGCCCTTGGGCGGCCAGACGCCGCCGAGCAGTTCGGTGCGCGCAACATGCACGAGGTCTGCGGGAAACAACGCGGTCGAGAAATAGGCCCAGAACCAGGCGACGAAGAACATCACCTCCGAGGCGATGAACAGGATCATGCCGTAGCGGTGCGAAATCTGCACCACGCGCGTGTGGTCGCCCTTGTGCTCGGCTTCGTTGATGACGTCGCGCCACCACGCCATCATCGTGTAGAGGACGCCGATCGCGCCCGCGGCGAATACCAGCGGCGCCGCGGCGTAGAGCTTGTGCATCCACGAGATCAGCCCGACCGCGAGCACGAAGGCCGCGACCGATCCGACGATCGGCCACGGCGACGGATCGACGAGATGGTAGTCGTGATGTTTGGCGTGAGCGTCTGCCATCTGTGTCTCCGTTCCGCCCCGGACGAACCGGGCCAACCCTAGTTTGTTGCCGATTTCGTTCCGCGATCCGCGACCGGCCGCGCCGGCTCACGCACCGCATAGAACGAATAGGAAAGCGTGATCGTGTTGAGATCGTCGAGCTCGGCGTCCTTGGCGAGCGCCGGATCGACATAGAACACGACCGGCATCTCGCGCTTCTCGCCCGGCCCGAGCCGCTGCTCGGTGAAGCAGAAGCAGTTGATCTTCTGGAAGTGAATGCCCGTCGTCGCCGGTGCGACGTTGTAGGCCGCCTGCCCCACCGTCTCGCGCGCCGCGAGATTCTGCGCCACGTAGTTGACGGTGAACACCTCGCCGATGCGGACCTGAATCGAATTCTGCTCGGGCTCGAAACGCCAGGGCAGCCCGCCGGTGACGTTCCCGTCGAACCGCACCGTGATCGTGCGGCCGAGCGCGCCCTGCGGCGCGGCGGTTGCGACCTGCGTGCGGCCACCAAAGCCGGTCGTGCGGCAGAACCAGTCGTAGAGCGGCACCGCCGCGTAGGACATGCCCACCATCGCGGCGACGAACACGCCGCAGGACGCCGCCACGATCATGTCGCGGCGGTTTCTCCTGAGGTGGCCGGTCGCTTGCGTCATCGGTTCATTCACAGCGGACGGTTCAACACGCCGGGACCGAGCTTCACCACGGTCACCAGATAGACCAGCAGCACGAGTGCGCCGAGCGAGAGCGCGATCGCGATCGAACGCGCGCGGCGGCGGCGCTTCTGCTCTTCGGTAAGCACGATGCCATCATCGTTGCTCATAGCCCCAGCCCAAGCCGCGCCAGCAGATTGTCGGCGAGCAGCGCGGCGAACAGCACGAACACATAGAGGAGCGAGAAGCCGAACAGCTTGCGCGCGGATGAGATCGCGGGCTGGCCGGTGCGGTCGCGATAGACGCGCCACGCAAGATGAAGCATCGCGGCGCCGCAGATCAGCGCGGTGACGCCGTAGATCGCGCCCGGCAAACCCCATGAACCAGGGCGCGAGGCCGACGGGGCCAAGGATCACCGTGTAGATCAGGATCTGCTTGCGGGTCTCGTCGAACCCTGAGACCACCGGCAGCATCGGCACGCCCGCGCGCGCATAGTCGTCCGACCGGAGCAGCGCGAGCGCCCAGAAGTGCGGCGGCGTCCACAGGAAGATGATGAGGAACATCAGCACGGGCGCGAGGCTGACGTCGCCGGTCACCGCGGCCCAGCCGATCATCGGCGGGAAGGCGCCGGCCGCACCGCCGATCACGATGTTCTGCGGCGTCGAGCGCTTCAGCCACATCGTATAGACGAACACGTAAAAGAAGATCGTGAAGGCAAGCAGCGCCGCAACGAACCAGCTCACCAGCACGCCGAGCACCGCGACCGAGAACGCCGCAAGCGTCGCGCCGAACGCGAGCGCCTCGCCGGGCTGCACGCGGCCCGCCGGGATCGGGCGCTTGGCGGTGCGCGTCATCACGGCGTCGATGTCGGCGTCGTACCACATGTTGAGCGCGCCCGAGGCGCCCGCGCCGATCGCGATGCACAGCAGCGCCGTGAAGCCGATCACCGGATGCACGTGCCCCGGCGCGACCAGCATGCCGACGAGCGCCGTGAACACCACGAGCGACATCACCCGCGGCTTCAACAGCGCAAGATAGTCCTCGACGCCCGCGAGACTCGGCTGCGCGAGGTCGAGCGGCTTCGATAGATCGGCGCTTTCGCTTACCAGCGACATTATCGAGGCGTCACTCCGCTTACTTGATACGCGGCAGCGTGTTGAACTGATGGAACGGCGGCGGCGACGAGAGCGTCCACTCGAGCGTGGTCGCGCCCGGCCCCCACGGATTTCCGGCCGCCCTCTCCTTGCGCAGGTAGAACGCGTCGAACACACCGTAGAGGAAGATGAGCGCGCCGAACCCGGAGATGTACGAGCCGACCGACGAAATGTAGTTCCAGCCCGCGAACGCATCCGGATAGTCGACGTAGCGGCGCGGCATGCCGGCAAGGCCGAGGAAGTGCTGCGGGAAGAACACCAGGTTGACGCCGATGAACGTCACCCAGAAGTGCAGCTTGCCGATCTTGTCGTTGTACATGTAGCCGGTGATCTTCGGGAACCAGTAGTACCAGCCCGCGAAGATGGTGAAGACCGCGCCGAGCGACAGCACGTAGTGGAAGTGCGCCACCACGTAATAGGTTTCCTGCAGCGCGCGGTCGATGCCGGCATTGGCAAGCACCACGCCGGTCACGCCGCCGACAGTGAACAGGAAGATGAAGCCTATCGCCCACAGCATCGGCGTGCGGAATTCGATCGAACCGCCCCACATTGTGGCGATCCAGGAGAAGATCTTCACGCCGGTCGGTACCGCGATGACCATCGTGGCGGCGACGAAGTAGGCCTGCACGGCGGCCGACATGCCGACCGTGTACATGTGGTGCGCCCACACGATGAAGCCGATGCCGCCGATCGCGACCATCGCGTAGGCCATGCCGAGATAGCCGAATACCGGCTTGCGCGAGAAGGTCGAGATGATCTGGCTGACCATGCCGAAGCCCGGAAGGATCAGGATGTAGACCTCCGGGTGGCCGAAGAACCAGAACAGGTGCTGGAACAGGACCGGGTCGCCGCCGCCCTGCGCCGAGAAGAAGGTGGTGCCGAAATTGCGGTCGGTGAGCAGCATCGTGATCGCGCCGGCGAGCACCGGCAGCGACAGAAGCAGCAGAAACACCGTGACCAGGATCGACCACACGAACAGCGGCATCTTGTGCAGCGTCATGCCGGGCGCGCGCATGTTGAAGATCGTGGTGATGAAGTTGATCGCGCCGAGGATCGACGAGGCGCCCGCGATGTGCAGCGACAGGATGGCGAAATCGACCGCCGGACCCGGATGGCCCGAGGTCGAGAGCGGCGCATAGAGCGTCCAGCCGCCGCCGACGCCGTTCGCACCCGGCTCGCCCTCGAAGAACATCGAGGACAACAGCAGCAGGAAGGAGAACGGCAGCAGCCAGAACGAAATGTTGTTCATGCGCGGGAACGCCATGTCGGGCGCTCCGATCATCAGCGGCACGATCCAGTTGCCGAACCCGCCGATCATTGCCGGCATCACCATGAAGAAGATCATGATCAGGCCGTGCGCGGTCGTGAACACGTTGAACATGTGCGAGGCGTGCTCGCCGTGAAAGAACTGGATGCCCGGGTGCATCAGCTCGATGCGCATGCCGATCGAGAGCACGCCACCGACCAGTCCGCCGATGATGGCGAACACCAGGTACATCGTTCCGATGTCCTTGTGATTGGTCGAGTAGACGAAACGGCGCCAACCGGTCGGCGTATGATGTTCTTCGTGCGCCCCGTGAGCCGATGCCGCAGTAGCCATGATCTGTTCCTCGACTTCTTCTCTTTGCCGCCCGCTGCCGGTTATTGCTTCGCCGCGACCGCGTTGGCGGGCGCGCTGGTATCAATCGCGAACTTCTTCTTGGCGTCCGCGAGCCACGTCGCATAGGCCTGCTCGCTGACCACGCGCACCTCGATCGGCATGAACGCGTGATCCTTGCCGCACAGTTCGGAGCACTGTCCGTAGTAGACGCCCTCGCGGGTCGCCTTGAACCAGGTCTCGTTGAGCCGGCCCGGGATCGCATCGATCTTCACGCCGAACGACGGCACCGCGAAGGCATGGATCACGTCGGAGCCGATCACCTGCACGCGGACGACCTTGTTGATCGGAACGACGACCGGATTGTCGACGCCGAGCAGCCGCGGCGGCGGCGGCGTTATTTTCATCCGGTCCGTCTCGTTCAGCATGATCGAGGTGAACTCGATCTTGTCGTCGGGATAGGCGTAGGTCCAGTTCCACTGGTTGCCGGTCGCCTTGATGGTGAGATCGGCGGGCGGGATGTTGAGCTGAACGAACAGGATGCGGAACGACGGGATTGCGATCACCACCAGGATGACGACCGGGACCACCGTCCAGAGCACTTCCAGCAAGGTGTTGTGGGTCGTGCGCGACGGCGTCGGATTGGCCTTGGCGTTGAACTTGACGATCACGACCAGAAGAAGGACGAGCACGAAAATCGTGATGAGGATGATGATCCAGAGCACGAAATTGTGGAACCAGGTGATGTCATCCATCGTCGGCGCCGCCGACTGCTGGAAGCCCATCTGCCAGGGCGAGGGCTGACCAGAACCGGCGAACGCGAGGCCGCCTCCTGCGAGGGCCGCCGCAATGACCAGCGCGGCCAGTCGGATTGTTCGCATGAGCACCAGCATTGGCGTGTCCGCTCCTCGTTCGACCGTGGCCGACGGCATTCAAGCCGAAATCTTTGTCGCGATCAGCGTTTAGCCGTTCGCGCGCGGCACGGCATCATTGCCGGCAAGGCCCTCGGCGCTGGGGGATAGCGCCATGACCGGGGCCTTGGCGGTTTCTCAAACCACAATTCAGCCTACCTCGCAATGCGCCTCGTGGAGTCGTTCCAGATCGCGCCGGGCGCGCGCGGAGAGCGCCGCAAAGGCCGGATTTCACGGCTATTTTTCCCCACACGCGTTTCGGGCCTGCCCCGTTCTTGACACGGTTGAAGTCACATGTACGCAGGCAGGCGCAACCTACCGCAGGGGAGCGGCGATTCGGCCTGTGCGCGGCCTGGCCTCCGGCCACCCGTCCAGCCCTCAAGGGACAAGACCATGGATGCTACCGTCCTGGTGCGTGGAGTTGTCGGCGCCGTGCTGCTGAGCGCCGCACTTGCGGTACCGGCGTATGCGCAGGGAACGGTGAAATCGGTTCACGCGGACTGGCAGGTCCGCTGCGACACCCCGCCGGGCGCACAGGGCGAACAATGCGCCCTGATCCAGAGCGTCACCGCCGAGGATCGCCCCAACGTCGGCCTCACCGTCATCGTGCTCAAGACCGCCGATCAGAAGAGCCGGCTGATGCGCGTGCTCGCCCCGCTCGGCGTGCTGCTTCCGTCCGGCCTCGGCCTGAAGATCGACAAGGCCGACGTCGGCCGCGCGGGCTTCGTGCGCTGCCTGCCGAATGGCTGCGTCGCCGAGGTCGTGATGGACGACAACCTCGTGAAGCAGCTGCGCAGCGGCCAGCAGGCGACCTTCATCATCTTCCAGACGCCGGAAGAAGGCATCGGCATCCCGCTCGGCCTGAAAGGCTTCGGCGAGGGCTACGACAAGCTGCCCTAGTTCGTCCCGAGACGAAACGTCGTCCTCAGCACGTCCTTGACGGCGATCTTCACCGCCGCCGTCGCCTCCGCATCATGATTGACGTGCGGGTCCTGCTGGACGCACGCGTCCTTGTAGGTGAACGGCTGCTTCGAGACCGCGTTGATCAGCACGCCCTTCGGCTCCTCGGCGATCTGACAGGCACGCACCGTCTGCGCGCCCTTCACCATGAAAGGCGCGGCTGAGCCGAGCGGATTGTCGAAGCCGTGCTGCGCGTTCGGATATTCGGTGAGCTGGACATCGCGTCCGGCCGCGCGCAGCCGCTCGATATATTTCTTGCAGGCCGCGACCGGATTGTAGTCGTCCGGCGTGCCGTGGAAGATCCGGATCGGCTTTTCGGCGACGTCGGTGTCGGAGATGTAGCTCGTCATACAGTCCGGATAGAACGGGATGTAGCCCGCAAACTCCGCGCCGGACTTGTTCCACATCTGGTGAAAGCGCTTCAGGCTTGCGAACAGCGTCGCCTGCCCGCCGCGCGAAAATCCCATCAGCACGATGCGCGCGGCGTCGACCCGCGGATGCTTGGCGAGGATTTCGAGCGCCCGATAAGCGTCGAGCGTGAAGGCGAGCCGGCCGAGCCGCGCCTGATCCATGTTGACCGATACGAGGCCACGGCCGGTGAAGCCGTCGAGCGCGAAGGTCGAGATGCCGATCGCGTTGAGTTCGCGCGCCCACATCTCGATGTTCGGACCCATGCCGCCGGAGCCGTGGACGAGCACCACCACTGGAAGTTTTCCGGAGCCCTGCGCGACGCGCAGCTCGCCGGTCACCGTCACGGCCGGGCCGTTGGCGTCACCGGCGAGGAACTGCTGGTCGGTCAACGTGAGCGAGGGGATCGCGTGCAGCTCGGTACGTGCCGCGATCTGCTTCTGGGTGTCCTGCGCGTGCGCCATCGCGGGCACAAGCGCCGCAATAGCCAATGCAACGATCCTCATGCGTGCCTCCCGTTAGACGGCCTTTGCGGCCCTTCAGCGGATGCTAGCGGAGGCGCTGCACCGGCACCATCGGCACCCCTCGCGGATCAGGGTTGCATTGCCTATGTTCCAGCCTGACCCATTTGGTCGGATTCGCTCGATGACCGACCACACTTCCCTGCTCGACCGCGCCGGACTGGACCGCGCCCGCACCGCAAATCTGATCAAGCGCGGCCTCGATGGCGCCGATGACGGCGAGCTTTTCCTCGAATATCGCCAGGCCGAGGCGCTGGTCTTCGACAATGGCCGGCTCAAGCAGGCGAGCTACGACACCGCGCAAGGCTTCGGGCTGCGCGCCGTGAAGGGCGAAGCGGCGGGCTACGCGCATGCCTCCGACGTTTCCGAGCAGGCGATCTCGCGCGCGGTCGATGCGGTGCGCGCCGTACAGGGCGGCTACTCCGGCAGCTACGCGCAGGCGCCCGCGCGTTCCAACGTGCGGCTTTACGGCGATGACAATCCGCTGGCGGCGCCCTCGTTCGAGGCCAAGGTGAAACTGCTCGAGGAAATCGATGCCTACGCTCGCGCGCGTGACCCTAGGGTCCGGCAGGTATCGGTGTCGTTCGGCGCGAGCTGGCAGGTGGTGGAAATTCTGCGTGCGGACGGCGAGACCTATCGCGACGTGCGCCCGCTGGTGCGCGTCAATGTTTCGGTGGTCGCAGGCGAAGGCGACCGGCAGGAGTCCGGCAGTCACGGCTATGGCGGGCGCGAGGGCTACGAGCGCTTCATCGCGACGGGCAAATGGAAAGGCGCGGTCGAGGACGCGGTGCGTCAGGCGCTGGTCAATCTCGAAGCGGTTCCCGCACCCGCGGGCGAGTTCGACGTCGTGCTCGGCGCAGGCTGGCCCGGCGTCATGCTGCACGAGGCCGTTGGCCACGGACTTGAAGGCGACTTCAATCGCAAGAAGACCTCGGCGTTCGCAGGACTGATGGGCCAGCAGGTCGCCGCCAAGGGCGTGACCGTCGTGGACGACGGCACGATGACCGACCGGCGCGGCTCGCTCACCATCGACGACGAGGGCACCCCGACCAGCCGCACGGTGCTGATCGAAGACGGCATCCTCGTCGGCTACATGCAGGACCGGCAGAACGCCCGGCTGATGGGCATGAAGCCGACCGGCAACGGGCGGCGCGAAAGCTACGGCCACGTCCCGATGCCGCGCATGACCAACACCTACATGCTGGCCGGCGATCGCGACCCGAAGGAGATTCTGGCGTCGGTAAAGAACGGCATCTACGCGGTGTCGTTCGGCGGCGGACAGGTGGACATCACGTCGGGCAAGTACGTGTTCCAGTGCACCGAGGCTTACAAGCTGGAGAACGGCAAGGTCGGCGCGCCGATCAAGGGCGCGATGCTGATCGGCAACGGCCCCAGCGACCTGCATCGCGTCAGCATGATCGGCAACGATCTCGAACTCGACACCGGCATCGGCACCTGCGGCAAGAACGGTCAGGGCGTGCCGGTCGGCGTCGGCCAGCCCACGCTGCGGATGGACAAGATCACGGTCGGCGGAACGGGCTGATTCAGCGCACCACGCCCGAGACGCAGCACGGCTTGTGACGCGGCCGCGTGAGCTTCTCTTTCAGGAAGCAGCGCGCCGAACCACCGAGGTAGCCCGGCCGCACATAGGTCCACGCGCGGCAGCGCTGATCGGCCGCGCAGGCCGCCCCGCATACCGAGCCGGTCGGATCGGCGTTCACATCCATGCTGCGATAGTCGCCGCCGGTGCGATCGATGGAAAATTCGATCGGCCCGCTCTTGCGGTCGAGCACACCCGCGCCCTTCACGCCGGACACACAGCAACTGTCTTCCTTGCGTGCGGTCACCCGGCTCTTGAGCCAACAGGTCGCCGTCGGCGTCACGGTACGCGGATAAGCAAAACTCCAGGCGCGGCATCGCCCTTCCCGCTCGCAACGCGCCGCACATGCCGCCGGGTCGGCCGTGGTCACGGGGAAACTGGCGAAGTCGCCGCCCGGGCGGTCGAACCCGACCTGCGCACGCGCAGGCGCAACCAGCCCGGCCGCGAGGACGAGCATCGCACACAGCACTAGTCGCAAACCTCGCATAAACGGCCTCAGGCAAATCCGGTCCGCGCACCCCGCGTCATGTTAGTGAACGGCGTTTGCCGATGCGAGAGGCAAGGCGTCAGGCGTTCCGGTATTTCGCCGCACAGGCGGATAACGCCGTCAACGCAGGATCGATGCCGCCGAGCGGGAATCGCCTCACCCGGCTGCCGGTGTGGACGCGCAGCACTTTCCCGGCGCGCAATGCCTTGCCCCAGTCGAGATTCGCGATCGAGGTCGACGCGACGGTGGCTGATGTCGCCGTGAATGCCTTGATGACGACGGGGTTGTCGTCGATCTGCATGCGCAGCCCGAGCTTTTCGCCGAAGATACTGCTCCAGGTCAGGTCGAGTTTCTGATTGCGCAGGCCCAGGCGGAAGTCGCCCGACGCGGTCATTGCGAACATCAGGTCCCAGTTGTTGATGTAGGGCGCCCACATGTTGCACTGAACGAACTTGGTGCCCTGGAAGACCGCGCCGCCGCGCCAGTTGCCGGAGGTAAATTCGCCGGGCGCGGCGGCCGGCGACGCCGTTGCGCTGAAAAGAACAGCGGCCAAGGCCGCGACTGCCCCGATGCCACGCATGACAAACCCTCCCCTCACCGGGCATACAATCTGACACGCGCAGAAATTGTAGACAAGCGCGCCGCACTCGCGGGCGCGAACGCTTTCGTGTAGGCAGGGCAAGGACTTGAGGGACACGACATGAATTCGCATTCGGCCGAGTTGAGCCTGCTCGCGCCTGCCGCTGGTGCTGCTCACCGCGGCGGTGGTCAGCGTGCCGATCGCGCGCTTTGCGCGGCTCTCGGCGATCGTCGCCTACCTGATTGCCGGCATCGTGATCGGGCCATACGGGCTCGGCATTTTCAGCCGCGCCCGAAACGATCCTCACCGTCGCCGAACTCGGCGTCGTGATGCTGCTGTTCCTCATCGGCCTCGAACTCGAACTCAATCGCCTGCTCGCAATGCGGCGCGACATCTTCGGCCTCGGCGTTGCACAGCTTGTGCTCACCGCCGCCGCGCTCGCCGCGCTCGCGCTGCTCACGAAAATGTTCGACTGGCGCGCCGCGCTGGTCGCAGGGCTGGCGCTTGCGCTTTCCGCCACATCGGTCGCGCTGCGCATCCTCGAAGACCGCGGACATCTGCAGCAGGACTACGGCCAGCGCGCCTTCGCGATCCTCTTGTTCCAGGACATGTCGGTCGTGCCGCTGCTCGCGCTGGTGCCGCTGATGGCATCCTCGGGCGAGGCGCGCGCGCAGCTCAGCATGGCCGAGACCGCAAGCTCGGTCGCGCTGATCGGCGGCGCGATCGCCGCGCTGGTGGTCGCGGGACGCTACCTGATCAATCCGTTCTTCCGCCTGCTCGCCTCGACGGGCGCACGCGAGGTGATGACCGCGGCCGCGCTGCTGATCGTGCTCGGCGCAGCGCTGCTGATGCACACCGTCGGCATGTCGATGGCGCTCGGCGCGTTCCTCGCCGGCGTGCTGCTCGCGGAGTCGACCTACCGCCACGAGCTTGAAGCCGACATCGAGCCGTTCCGCGGGCTCTTGCTCGCGCTGTTCTTCATGGGCGTCGGCATGACGATCGACATGAAGATCGTGTGGGCGAACCTGTGGCTCGTCGTCGCCGCCGCGATCGTCATCACACTGCTGAAGGCGTTCATCGTGTGGGGGATGTTCCGCTTCGTCTGCGTCCGGCGCGGCGACTCGCTGCGCGCGGGCTCGGTGCTCACCGGCGCGGGCGAGTTCGCCTTCGTGCTGTTCCCGCTCGCCACCTCGCTCGGAATCCTGAGCGTCAATCAGGGGAGCCTGCTCTCGGCGATCGCCGCGATCACGCTGCTGATCGCGCCACCATTCGCGAACCTCACCGACTTCGCGCTGCGCCGCTTCACGAAACGCGACGTGCGCGAGGCCGACGATTTCACCGATGCGCGCGGCACCGTGCTGGTGATCGGCTTCGGCCGCTTCGGCCAGATCGTCGCGCAATATCTGCTGGCGGAGAAAATCGACGTCACCACGATCGACCTCGATCCCGAGATGATCCAGGTGTCCGGGCGGTTCGGCTTCAAGGTCTATTACGGCGACGGCACGCGCCTCGACGTGCTGCGCGCGGCGGGCGCCGACGAGGCGCGCCTCGTCGCAATCTGCATCGACAACGAGGACGCGACCAATCGCATCGTCGATCTCATCCGCGCGGACTTTCCCGGTACCAAGATCTATGCGCGCGCCTACGACCGCGGCCATACGCTGCAACTGCTGGCGAAGGGCGTCGACTACGAGATGCGCGAGACGTTCGAATCCGCGATGACGTTCGGGCGCGAAACCCTGAAGGCGATCGGCATCGATGCGGACCGCGCCGCGATCGTGGAGGACTTCATCCGCACGCGCGATCGTGACCGCCTCGCGGTGCAGCAGGCCGAAGGCATCTACGCCGGCATCGACATGCTGCGCACGCGCCCGACGCCGACACCATTGAGCGAGGTGCAGCGTGGCGCGCGCGCACTCAACCAAGAAGCAGGCGAGCTCATTGCGGGCGCAAATGCGGCGGAGGACGTCGATGGGTGAGGACTGACGTGCCGGACGCGAAGGCAATCACGTTCGACGCGGGCGGCGGCACGCATGTCTCAGGCCTGATTGAAACTCCTGCGACGGCTTCCGCCTGCTACGTATTCGCGCACGGCGCGGGCGCCGGAATGGCGCATTCGTTCATGACGGCGGTCGCGGACGGACTCGCGGAGCGCGGCATCGCGAGCCTGCGTTATCAATTCCCCTACATGCAGAAAGGCAGCAAACGGCCGGACCCGCCAAATGTCGCGCATGCGGCCGTGCGCGCAGCCGTCGCCGAGGCGCGGCGGCAGTGTCCCGCTCTGCCGCTGATCGCGGGCGGCAAGTCGTTCGGCGGCCGCATGACCTCGCAGGCGCAGGCCGTGTCGCCGCTCGATGGCGTCGTGGGACTCGCGTTCGTCGGCTTTCCGCTGCATCCGGCAAAGCGTCCATCGCGCGACCGTGCGAGGCATCTCCTCGACGTGGCGATCCCGATGCTGTTTCTGCAAGGCACGCGTGACGCGCTCGCAGAACGCAGCGAGCTTGAGCCGGTGTGCAAGGCGCTGGGCGAACGCGCGACGCTGAAGCTGTTCGCAGACGCGGATCATTCCTTCCATGTCCCGGCGCGCACGGGGCGGAAGGACGTCGAGGTTCTCGCCGATGTGCTGAACGCGTTCGCCGAATGGGCCGCGCAGGCGACGCACATCTAACGCTTGAGACGGAGCGCTAGACGACGCCGCGCTGTTATGTCGTTGCGATAATTGTCGACTTTGCCGCGCGACAAGCGCATGGTGCGCGCGACCGAAACGCCATCTCAAAGCGGCCGGCCCTCCAATCCAACTCGACGGCATCGACCGGAGCCCATTCGGGCATCCGTTGCACTCGTTCCGAGACACGTCGGGCGAAGAGGGAAAACACCATGGAAATGCCAGCAATTCTGCGCGGGGATTCACTGACCCGCCTGCTTCAGGGCGCAGCGGCCGGCGCGGTCGTCACGCTGATCGTGGGCTTCAACTGGGGTGGCTGGGTTACCGGTGGCACCGCCAAGGAGATGGTCCAGCGCAGCACCAGCGCGGCCGTCGTCACCGCGCTGTCGCCGATCTGCGTCGACAAGTTTCAGCAAGCCACCGGCGCAGCGACGAACATGGTCGAGCTGAAGAAGGTCAGCACGTATCAGCAAGGCTCGTTCATCGAGAAGGGCGGCTGGGCGACTCTGCCGGGTAATGACAACGTCAATTCAGCCGTGGCGCGCGCCTGTGCCGAGATGCTCAACGGCCTGAAATAGATCTCAACTTGAATGCGCCACGCCGGTTTCGGGCGCGGCGCATTCCGGGGAACAGGTTCATGTCGCAAACCATCAATGCGCTGATCGGGCCCTACGGACTGCATGCGGTGCTCGGCCTGATGCTCGCGCTGTTCGCCGGGTTTCTCTACCTCTTCAACTTCACGAGCTTTTTCTAAGCGCGCATGGCTTTGGATTTTCCCAATCAGAGTCGCAGTTACGACGCGACGCGTTGCGCCGTCCGGTTCTGGGGCTACGACACCGCGATGGAGTGGTCGTTCTTCGTCACCGCGGAGGCGCTCAAGCGCGTGCAGCCCTCCATGGTCGAGGACGAAGCCGGCATGCTCGGCGCGTTCGATGCTCATCGCGAGCACATCTATGTCGCCGCCGCGAAGCTCTATTCGCGCGGACGCAAGGGCTCCTACGAGTTGGGCGCCGCGGACGTGTAACCCGCGCGCAGACAGCTCCATCTGCGGGTTTGTTAAGGATAGCAGGCGCAGGGTGCCGCCAACAACGGAGCACCCGCATGGCAAACGACGCAGTCCGTACACGCTACGACGCATTCTTCGGCACGGATTTCATGCCGTTGATCCGGCATGAGCAAACGCAGGGCGCCGAAGAGCGCGTCGCCTACGCGGCCGAATTCGCCGCCTTTCAGCTTGGGCAGATCGACAGGAAGCTCGGCCGGCTCATCGAGCTGATGGAGCGGCAGCCGAATCTCCCGGGCTGATCCGGCTCCGACTCACAGCGCAAAAAATTGCGCCCGCCGGGAGGGACCGGCGGGCGCAAGAGTCCAAGCCTCAGAGGGGACGAGGAGGCCTGGAGCGGAAGGCCGATGGGGGAGAAGTCGGCCTAGCCAAACTCGGAATACGGCTCCTCGGGATGAGGCGCCTGGTCGTCAGTAGTAGCGCGCGTGGGCCGCGTGCCCCGGCGTCGGAACGATCGACGGCGCGTCGAATTCCTTCGGCGCAAGGCCGATGCGGGCGCGGCGGCGGTTGATGCGCCGCTCATGGGCGCGGCTCACCAGCATTGCGGTTGGATCGCGCCACACCGGCTCGGAGAAGGCGTCGCGAAGGTCGCCCCGGGTCAGCCCGATGTCGGCAAGCATCCGGTCGTCGAGACCCGCGAGCGTCGCCGCTGCGCGACGGTTTTTCACGAACTGGAAGGCCTGGCGCGCGCGAGCGACGACGATCCCCGTAACGGCATTGACCATCCCGGCAAAGCTCGGGGCGACGTGGGTATCGGCATAGATCGACATGGCATCCTCCATTCGGTTCCGTCGGGCGCAGGAGGGCCTTTGGCGCTCCGCGACCTCTCGCGGACCCGCCTGAAAAGCTCTGATTTGCCCTGACCACCGGAATATGCGCCTCCCCTATTGATAAGTGAAACGAATGTTTTTAATCTAACCAATCAGTCGTGGTGATGAATTCGCCGCCCCGGATGCCATTGGGTCCGCAGCGGTTTTCCAGGAGCCTGTCATGACCGCCCTGCTCGACGTCGATCAGCTACGCACTTTTATCGCCATCGCCGAGACCGGCAGCTTCACGCGCGCGGCCGACATCGTTCACAAGACGCAGTCCGCCGTGTCGATGCAGATGAAGCGGCTGGAGGAACGGCTCGACCGCGCGATCTTCGCGCGCGACGGCCGCGCCTCGAAGCTCACCGAGGACGGCGAGCGTTTGCTCGATTACGCGCGCCGCATCGTGAAGCTCAACGTGGAAACGATGGCGGCGTTTTCCGACGAACTCGCGGGCCACGTGCGGCTCGGCGTGCCGGACGATTACGCGGACCGCTATCTGCCCGAGATCATGGCGCGCTTCTCGCGCGCCTATCCGGCGGTCGAGCTCACGGTGATCTGCGAGGAGACGATCTGCCTGCTCGAACGCATCAAGGCGAACGAGATCGACCTTGCGATCATCACCAATTGCAACGGCGCGATGACGGCGGAAAATTTCCGTCAGGAGCGCCTCTTGTGGGCGACGTCGAACCGCCACGCGACGCACACCGAGGAGCGGCTGCCGCTCGCGCTCGGGCGGCCGACCTGCGCATGGCGGCGCGCCGCGGTCGAATGCCTGGAGACGATCGGGCGGCCCTATCGCGTGCTCTATTCGAGCGGCAATGCGGCGGCGATCTGCGCCGCGGTGCTGTCGGGACTGGCCGTGTCGGTGTTTCCGGAGTCGGGCCTGCGTCCCGGCATGCGCGTGCTCACGGCGGCGGACGGTTTCCCCGAACTGCCGCCCTGCCGCATCGGGCTGGTGCGCAATCCGCACGAGCGCTCCTCGCTCGCGGATGCGCTGGCCGAGCACGTCATCTCGTCGCTCGATAACCTGTCGGAGGCCGCGAGCGCGGCGGAGTAATTAGGACAACTCCACCGCCGTCGCGTCCAGCACGCGCACGAGATCCGCTGGCGCAAGCTCGATCTGCAAGCCGCGCCGTCCGCCGTTCACGATGATGGTTGGATGCGCGAGCGCAGGTTGCGCGACGAACACGCGCACGCGCTTCTTCTGTCCGAACGGCGAGATGCCGCCGACGTGGTAGCCGGTGACGCGCTCGGCCTCTGCGGGCGGCAGCATCGCGGCATCCTTCGCGCCGGCCGCAGCGGCGAGTTTCTTCAAGGGACACTTCGGCATCGGACGGCACAAGCACGCACACGACCGCCCCGCCCGCCTTCGCCATCAGGGTCTTCAGGAGCCGCGCCGGAGGAACGCCAAGCGCCTCCGCCGCCTGCATGCCGATGCGCGCGGCGTTCGGATCGTAGTCGTATTCATGCAGCGTGAACGCGACGCCGGCTTTGGTCAGCGCGACGGTCGCGGGCGTGCCCTTGGCCATGCCGTCACCCCCGCGATGCCGGGCCGCGGCGCGGCGCGGGCGTGGAGCAGGACGGCGGCCGCGGCCACGAGATAGAGCAGCGAGCCGATCGCAAGCGGCAGCGTGTACGCGCCGCTCGCCGCATAGAGCAGGCCGAACGTCATCGGCCCGAACGCCAGGATGATCTGGTTGACGGCGGACACGGTCGACACCACCAGCGTAAAGCTCTGCTCGTCGAACTCATGCTGCACGATCAGCGGCGGCAGCAGCGGCAGATTTCCGAGACCCAGACCGAACAGCACGCAGCCGAGAATCGCGACCGCAGGTCCGGGCGCGAACGCAAGCGCGATAACGCCGGCGGCCTGCATCAGGAAGGTAACCGCCGCCACGACGCGCCGGTTCGCCTGCCCGATATTCCACGCCACGGCGGAACGCCCCGTGATCGCGAGCACCACACATCCCGTCATCGCGAGCGTAGCACCATCGATCCCCAGCATCGGGCGCAGGTGATTGATGAGCTGCGAATAGACGCCGACCTGCACGAAGATCGCGATCGAGAACGCGGCCGCAAGCGAGCGAAAGCGCGGCGACGCGGACGAGATCACGCCGGCTGATCGCCGCCTTGGCCGGACCGGCGCCCGGCGCGAGGTCGCGCTTGAGGCCCACGCTGTTCAGCGCGGCCGACATCCACAGCAGGATGACGATGAATACCCAGCTAGAATCGCGAGCGTCCATTCCAGCCCGAGCGTGCGCCCGCCGAAGGGTCAGCAGCGGCAGCAGCACGACGCCGCCGAGCGCGGTCCCGTTCAGCGCGGTGCTCGAGCGCCTTGGCGCGGCCGGTCGAGAACCCCGCGCTGATGATCGCGTTGACGGTCGCGGAACTCCCGCACGCAAGGCCGCACCCGCTGAGCAGCGCGGCGAAGAACAGAAAGTACGGCAGCGGAATGGTGACCCACGCGATGAAGCCCGCGTAGATCGCGATGGCGCCCGCCATCACCGTGCCGCGCAGCCCGATCGCGCGGTGGATCTCGGGCATCGCGGCGACGACCAGCGCGCTCGCGAGAAAATGCGCGGTGATCGCCGCCGAAATCATCGCGACGGACCAGCCGCGTTCGCTTTGCAGGTAGGGCAGGATCGCGGCCGGGCCGAACAGCCCGAGGGACCAGACCAGCATCCCGACGCCGAATGCGAGCGCAATCAGGCGCGGGGGCTTTTCGGTCATGGCACCGACGTTCCCCTCTCCTCGCAGCCGGCGCGAGGCGAACGCGTCAGGCGCCGCGCGCTAGTACGCATACTCGGTGAACACGGGATCGACCGAGCTTTTCCACGGCCCGTGGAATTTCTCCAGCAGTTCCTCGGCCGGCGTGATGCCGCGCGCGACGAACTCCTGCAGCGGGCGCAGGTAGCGCGTCTCGTCGCGCCCGTCGTTGTCGAGCATGCGGCGGCGCTTCAGCCCGGCCTCGGCAAGGCGCAAACACTCGTGCGCCAGATTGAGCATGTCCTTGCCGCGGATCGCCGCCTTGAACCCGCGCGCGGCACGTCGTCGCGCAGCTTCTGGCGCTCCTCGGCGGTCCAGTCCTTGCACCAGATCCCACGCGGCATCGAGCGAGGCGTCGTCGTAGAGAATGCCGACCCAGAACGCCGGCAGCGCGGGCAGCCTGCGCCACGGCCCGGCATCCGCGCCGCGCATTTCGAGGTAACGCTTGAGCCGCACCTCGGGGAAGATCGTCGAGATGTGGTTCGCCCAGTCGGATTGCGCGGCGCGCAGGTTTCCGTGGCCGGGCAGCTTGCCGGCCAGCAGATCGCGGAACGACAGGCCGGACGTCGATGTACTCGTCCTCGCGCTTGACGAAATACATCGGCACATCGAGCGCGTAATCGACGTAGCGCTCGAAGCCCATGCCGTCCTCGAACGCGAACGGCAGCATGCCGGCGCGCTGGTTGTCGGTGTCGCGCCACACCTCCGAGCGGAACGACAGGAAGCCGTTCGGCTTTCCTTCGGTGAACGGCGAGTTGGCGAACAGCGCGGTCGCGACCGGCTGGAGCGCGAGCGAGACGCGCAGCTTCTTCACCATGTCGGCTTCGGACGAGAAGTCGAGGTTCGTCTGCACCGTGCAGGTGCGGTACATCATGTCGAGGCCGAGCGTGCCGACCTTCGGCATGTAGGCGGTCATGATCTTGTAGCGGCTCTTCGGCATCATCGGCGTCTCGGCGAGCGTCCATTTCGGGCTCATGCCGAGGCCGAGGAAGCCGATGTCGAGCGGGCGCGCGATCTCGCGCAACTGCGCCAGATGCGCGGTCAGCTCGCGCGCGGTCTGGTGGATCGGTCTCGAGCGGCGCGCCCGACAGCTCGAACTGCCCGCCCGGCTCGAGCGAGATCGCGCCGCCGCCGGTCACGTCGGCGAGGCCGATGATGTTCGGCCCGTCCATGATCGGCTCCCAGCCGAGCAGATGCTGCATGCCGTCCAGCAGCGAACGGATCGAGCGGCGGCCCTCGTAGGGCACCGGCTCGTGCGTATCGGTGGTGAACGCGAACTTCTCGTGCTCGGTGCCGATGCGCCATTGCGCCTTCGGCTTCACCCCGCGGCGAACCACGCGACGAGTTCGTCGCGCGATTCGATCGGCGTCAGGTCGACAACGTCACGCGCCATTCGGGGATTCCGGCAGAAAGGGCCGCGACCTTACACACGGGCGCCAAGGGAGGGCAATCGCGTGCTCCGGCATGTATTTGATTGCAGGTGTGATACTCCTTTAAACACGCGCGTTCTCGCGGCGCGCAAGCGCCCGAGGGTCGCGGCCGCGGCGCTCCCCGTGAAGGGAGCGGAGCGCCGGGAAACGCCGGGGCGTGCGAGGCCCCGCGAGCGGCTGGCGTTGCCGCCCGGCGCACCTGCGATAGTGCGCCGCATCTCTCGTGCGAAGAGAGATGCGCGCCTCCCGGCGCTCCACTGGCGGCATTTTTCGGCTCCGGGCCGCGCTTCCTGAGATGCGCATTGGCGCGCATCCCCATACAGCGAGCACCTCGCGCAGGGGTCATAGTGCCCCCAGGGCGGGTCCCGAAGCCGCCCGAGTGCGGAGTGTGTGAGACTCGCCCGCAGGGGCCGCATCCCGCTCCGCAATCAAGGCACCCCTAGAAAGCGCCCTTCATGAACGGGATGCGTAGATATAGGATTAAAAGCCGACGCTAGTCAAGCGATATTTCCAGCAGAGACACTACCCCAAGATCGATCTGACCAACGTTCCACTGTGCCAAACAGGCAAGTATGATTTGCCAAAGAGGCAAGCGTCCAAGCGATTGCGAGAGCAAAAATGTCGGCACCCGAAGAGTTCGCTCGCGAGATTGCGAAGCAGCTTCCTGTCAAGGAAGTCTATTCGGATCTGGCGCAGCCGGGCGCGAAGCAAGCCGGACAATTGGTCGAAGATTTAGTGAAGGTTCTTCAGCTTGCACTCTTTCCGGTACAAGCTCTAGCCGCAGTCCAAGACCGCTACAGAAATTTCGTCGAATAGGGCCGTGCGTCGCGTTCCTGAGGAGAAACGAATATCTACCTAGCCCGCAAATCGTTGGGCCTGTGTTTGAGGCAATTCGCTATGAGACAGAAGGCACCCCGATTGATGAGATGTTCTGAGCCTCAGCTGTTGAGCCGGACAATAGATGCGGACAGGGTTGATGAAGCGCATCCTGCCTTTTCATCTGCTTATACAGCAGCTCTCGCCCGATGAAGCGCAGCTGCTCGCCGCGGCTAGAAGGATCGATCCTACCGGGTGATTTTTACTCAGGATATGAAATCCAGCCACGCGAATATTCTATGGGAAGATCAAGCTTGAGTTAGACGAGCGGCCACGTGACGCTCTACGATTCCCAGACAAAATGGATTTTTATGTGAACCATCTTTTCGCTTCTCGACTCTCGCCGCCAAAATGCACCAAGAGAGAGGCACCAAGAGCCTATCTGGGGTGAATTCGCCCGTCAAACAAAAAATAATTCAGATCGGAGTCCGGGTGACACAAGGACTTCAATAAGCTCACCGATTTATGGTCGTGGGCAATGATGCTTGCGTGCACCTTAAGCAAATTACTGCGGTCCTGATTCTAGGATGAGGCCCAGCAGCTATTTGATTTCCACAATCTCCGCCTCGCCCGTGCCCGCCTGCACCACGTCGCCGACCGACTTGTTCATCAGCGCGCGCGCGACCGGCGACACGTAGGAGAGCGTGCCCTCGGCGGGCTCGGCCTCGTCCTCGCCGACGATGCGGAAGGTCTGCTTGCGTCCGTCGTCGCGCTCGATCGTGACGGTGGAGCCGAACTGCACTTTCGCCGTCTGGTCCGGCGCGGGCATCGTGCTGCGCGGTCGAGCGGCGCGCCGTCCAGTAGCGCAGATCGCGCGACGTGTGCGCGAGCGCGGCGCGGTCGCCGGCGACCTGCGCATGGGCGTGTTCGTCGTGCAGGCGCGCGAGCGTGCCGCTCCATCTGCGCGAGGCCCTGCGGCGTCACCAGATTGGGATGTTCCGAAACCGGACGGTCGGGAAGTTCCTCGAAGGCTTCCCCACCATCCGGCTCTTTCACGAATGCGCGGCTCATGTCCGGCAAGTTGTGGCGCGCGGAATGGTTCCGCAAGCCTCTGCGGCTGCACTTTCTGCCCCTCCCCTGAAGGGAGAGGGTGGCGAAACGTGAAGCGTTGAGCCGGGAGAGGGTTACGGGAAGGCCCTCTCCCCGCCGCTGCGCGGCCACCTCGAGGATGAGGGTCTTCGTATCTACGCCGCGGCCTGCTGCTCGGCTGCGGCGAGCACCATGCGGGCGCACTTCTCGCCGATCATGATGCTCGGCGCGTTCGTGTTGCCCGAGGTGAGCGTCGGCATGATCGACGCGTCGGCGACGCGCAGCCCCGCGATCCCGTGCACGCGCAACTGATCGTCCACCACGGCCATCGGGTCCGAGCCCATCTTGCAGGTGCCGATCGGGTGATAGGTCGTCTCGGCGTTGCGCGCCACGAAGTCGAGCAGCTCGGCGTCGGTCTGCGCCTTCGGGCCGGGCGCCATTTCCTCCGGGCCGAGCCATTGCATCGCGGGCGCTTCCATCAGCTGGCGCGTGATGCGCATGGTCGAGAGCAGGCAGTCGCGATCGATGCTCTCGGCGAGGAAATTGAAGCGGATCGCGGGCGGCACGCTCACGTCCGCGCTCTTGAGGTGGATCGAGCCTTTGCTCTCGGGGCGCAGCTGCTGCGCGATGATGGTGATGCCGGCTTCCTTCGCGAGCTTCACGTCCGGCGTCACCAGGAAGGGCTGCAGCGCGATCATCGCGTCGGGCGAGTCGAGCCCTTCGCGGCTCTTGACGAAGGCGCGCATCGGCGAGGCCGGGTGGCTGAGGAAACCCTTGCGGCCGAAGATGTAGAGAAGCCCCTGCCCCAGCCCGCGCAGGCCGCGCGCGCGCTCGTTGAAGGTGACGCCGTGGCGGCCGACGCGCCATTTCATGCGCGGCGCCCAATGGTCGCGCAGGTTTTCGCCGACGCCTTTGAGCTCGTGCTGCACCGTGATGCCGAGCGCCCTGAGGCGCTCGCTTTGCCCGATGCCGGAAAGCTCGAGCAGTTGCGGCGAGGCGATCGAGCCGGCCGACACGATGACCTCGCGCGCGGCGCGCGCCTCGCAGGTCGCGCCCTGCATCGTGTAGCGCACGCCGACGCAGCGCTTGCCCTCGAACAGCAGCGACTGCGCATGCGCGCCGGTCTCGACGCGCAGATTGCGCCGCGCGCGCGCCGGATCGAGATAGACCTTCGCGGTGCTCATGCGGAAGCCGCCGCGGATGGAGGCCTGCGTCATGGCGATGCCGTCCTGCTCGCCGCTGTTGTAATCGGGGTTGCGCGGGATCCCGATGCTTTCCGCCGCCGCGAACAGGCTGTCGTAGAGCGGGCCGGTCTCGTCGCTGTCGGTGACGGTGAGCGGACCCGCGCGGCCGCGAATGTCGTCGGCGCCGCCCTTGTAGTTCTCGATGCCTTTGAACACCGGGAGCACGTCGTGCCAGCTCCAGCCGCGATTGCCGAGCTGCGCCCAGTGGTCATAGTCCTGGCGCTGGCCGCGCACCCACACCATGCCGTTGATCGCGCTCGACCCGCCGAGCATCTTTCCGCGCGGCACCGGAATGTTGCGCCCGCCGGTGTTCGGCTCGGGCTCGGAGGCATAGAGCCAGTTCACGCCGGGGCGGTTGATGAAGCGCACGTAGCTGATCGGCACGCGCGAGAGCGGATGCGTCTCGCCGCCGGCTTCGAGCAGCAGCACCTGATGGCGGCCGTTCTCGGTGAGGCGGTTGGCGAGCGCGGCGCCGGCCGAGCCTGCACCGATGATGACGAAATCGGCCGTGCGAACGTTCATGCGATCCGCTCCCCCAGGTTTCTGGTTCCTTGGGGGAAGGATATTGCGGCGGCGCGCGGTGCAACAAGGGGCGCAGACCGCATGGGCGGCGCGCGTTTCGCGCCCGCGCGGGCAGCGCCCGGTGGGCAGGGGTCAGCAAATTGCCGGAAATGTGATCGCCGTCACCGAACCGCCGCCCGTCCGGCGCGACTAACCGACATGGAGACAGGAGGCCGCCATGCCGGTCGCACAGGTCATACGGTTCGATGAACGCCAGTCGGTCGCACGCCCGCAGCGGCGGCCGGAACGCGCGCAGGGCGCGGTGTTGCGCTTTCCCGTGCGGTCGGGCGCGGAGCTGGCGCTGCTGATGATCGCAGCCGACGCAGACGGAATTGCCGGACGAGGCCGCGATCCGGGTTAGGCAGCGCCGCGGTTACGCCGCCTGCTTCTGCCGCTTGGGAGCGAAGCGCGTGTAGAAGCTTTCGCCCTTGGCAGCCATCTCGAGGAGCAGCTTGTTCGGCTTGAAGCGCTCGCCGTACTTTGCGCTAAGCTTCTCGCACAGCGCGACAAACTCCTTCACGCCCATCATATCGATGTAGCTGAGCGTGCCGCCCGAATACGGCGCGTAGCCGAACCCGAGGATCGAGCCGACATCCGCCTCGCGCACGTCGGTGAGCACGTCCTCCTCGAAGCAGCGCGCGGTTTCCAGCGCCTGGATCGCGAGCAGGCGATGCTTCAGCTCCGCCACGTCGATCGTGTCGGGATCGAGCTTCGTCTTCTGCAACTCGGCGAGGCCCGGCCACAACCGCTTCGGGCCGGACTGCGGGTAGTCGTAGAAGCCCTTGGCGTTCTTGCGCCCGAAGCGCCCGCGCTTCTCGACCATTTCGGCGAGCAGATCCTTCTGCCGCACGTCGATCGCCTTCGCGCCGAGGTCGGCTTCGGTGGCTTTCAGGATCTTCCACGCGAGGTCGACCGCGACCTCGTCGTTCAGCGAGAGCGGGCCGACCGGCATGCCGGCCATGCGCCCGACATTCTCGATCATCGCGGCGGGCACGCCCTCGGTCAGCATCAGGTGACCTTCGCGGATGTACGTCCCGACCACGCGCGAGGTGTAGAAGCCGCGTGAATCGTTCACCACGATCGGCGTCTTGCGGATCGCGCGCACGTAATCGAGCGCGACGGCGAGCGCGGGGTTTTCCGTCTTCTCGCCCATGATGATCTCGACCAGCATCATCTTGTCGACCGGCGAGAAGAAGTGCACGCCGATGAAATTCTTCGGGTCCTTCGATTCCGCGGCGAGCGAGGTGATCGGCAGGGTCGAGGTGTTCGAGCCGAACACGATCTTGTCGCCGACGACGGCCTGGGCCTTCGCGGTCGCCTCGGCCTTCACCTTGCGGTCCTCGAACACGGCCTCGATGACCATGTCGACGCCCTTGAGTGCATTGTAGTCCGGCGTCGCGGTGATGCGCGCGAGCAGCTTGTCGGCATCTTCCTGCTTGGCGCGGCCGCGCTTGATCTGGGCCGCCATCAGGTTCGCCGAATAGGCCTTGCCCTTGTCGGCGGCTTCCTGGTCGCGGTCGATCAGCACCACGTCGATGCCGGCCTGCGCGGTGACATAGGCGATGCCCGCGCCCATCAGGCCGGCGCCGAGCACGCCGACCTTCTTGAGCGTGGTGGCAGCGGCGCCTTCGGGCCGCCGCGCGCCCTTGTTCAACTCCTGCATCGAAACGAACAGCGAGCGGATCATCGCGGCGGCTTCCGGCGAGCGCACCAC
The DNA here is from genome assembly GCA_963828625.1 of uncultured Alphaproteobacteria bacterium. Classification (GTDB taxonomy): domain Bacteria; phylum Pseudomonadota; class Alphaproteobacteria; order Rhizobiales; family Xanthobacteraceae; genus PALSA-894. Next base: position 340,354 of record CAWHEX010000005.1, read on the forward strand.
CTTGGCGAAATAGCGCGACTCGATGCGCAGCGCGGTGTCGAACGGCACCTGCAGGCCCTCGAACACGCTGCTCATGATCGCGCGCGCGGCCGGGTAATTGTCCTGCGTCTCCTTGCGGTAGAGCGCGTTCGCGGCCGGCCACGTCATCATGCCCATCTTCGACCAGATCAGGCCGCCGGGCAGCTTGAAGCCGTCGACGTCCCACGGCTGCTTCGACTTGGGCGAAGTCTTGATCCAGTCCTTCGCGGCTTTCACGAGGTCCGCCGCCGGCACGACGTTGTCGACCAGCTTCATGGTCTTGGCGCGGTCGAGGCGGATCTGGTCGCCCTTGAGCAGGAAGTTGAGCGCGTCCGCGGTCGCCAGCATGCGCGCGATGCGCTGCGTGCCGCCGGCGCCGGGGAACAGCCCGACCTTGATCTCCGGCAGGCCGAGCCGCGTCTTCGGATTGTCCGCAGCGATCCGGTGATGGCAGGCGAGCGCCAGCTCGAAGCAGCCGCCCATCGCGGTACCGTTGAGCGCCGCGACCCACGGCTTGCCGCTCGTTTCGAGCTTGCGATAGACGACCGAAAGCCGGCGGCTGCGATCGAACACCATCATGATCGCCGCATCCTCGCCCTTCTGCTTGAGCGTCGTCTCGTAGTCGCCACGCTGCTTCTCCAGCATGGTGAGGTCGGCGCCGCCGCCGAACGTGTCCTTGCCGGAGGTAACCACCGCGCCCTTGACCGCGGCGTCGCCCGCGACCTTCTCGACGAGCTGTTCGAGCTCCGCGATCACGTCCATGTCGATGATGTTCATCGACTTGCCCGGCATGTCCCAGGTGATCAGTGCAATGCCGTCGGCGTCGACGTCGAACTTGAAATTGGTCATCAGTATTCTCCTTGGAAATGAAAGGCGCCTAGTAAGGCTCGCCGTTGAGATGCAGCACGCGGACGGTTGTGCCGTCGCGTTCGAATTTCAGGTCCGAGCCCGGATAGTGCGCGCGCTCAGAGGGCGCGCGCGTTCCGACCTCAAGCAGCAGCACATCGGCGTTCGAGCGGTTCACGATGCAGTGCCCGTTCGGCACATTCGCCTTCCAACCGGCGCAGTCGCCCGCCTTCAGCGTCACTTCGCCTTGATCCTCGACCAGCACGCACTCGCCCTGCAGGATATAGACGAACTCGTCCTCCTGCTCGTGCCAGTGGCGGATCGATGTGGCGGCGCCCGGCTCAAGCTTCGTCAGGTTCACGCCGAACTGCGTGAGCCCCGCCGCATTGCCGAGCGCGGTCTTGTGGCGTCCCGCGCACGCCGGCTTGAAGGCCGGCGGATAATTCGGCGAGCCGATGCGCGTCTGCTGCGCGCTGATGTCGATCCTGGGCATCGAACGCGCCTCAGACGCGCTCGATGATCGTCGCGGTGCCCATGCCGGCGCCGATGCAGAGCGTCACCAGCGCGGTGTTGAGATTGCGCCGCTCCAGTTCGTCGAGCACCGTGCCGAAGATCATCGCCCCGGTCGCGCCGAGCGGATGGCCCATCGCGATCGCGCCGCCAGCGACGTTGATCTTGTCGTGCGGAATGTTGAGCGCCTGCATGTAGCGCAGCACGACGGAGGCGAACGCCTCGTTCAGCTCGAACAGGTCGATGTCCTCGACCTTCATGCCGGCCTTCTTGAGCACCTTGTGCGTCACGTCGATCGGGCCGGTGAGCATGATGGCGGGCTCGGAGCCGATGTTGGCAAACGCACGGATGCGCGCGCGCGGCTTCTTGCCGATCCTGGCGCCCGCTTCCTTGTTGCCGATCAGCACGGCCGCCGCGCCGTCGACGATGCCGGACGAATTGCCGGCGTGGTGCACGTGCGTGACCGTCTCGACGTCGGGATGCGCCTGAATGGCGACCGCGTCGAAACCGTACATCTCGCCCATCTGCACGAACGAAGGCTGAAGCTGGCCGAGCGACTGCATCGTCGTGGTCGGACGCATGTGCTCGTCCTTGTCGAGGATGGTCATGCCGTTGACGTCCTTCACGGCGATCACGGATTTCTTGAAGTTGCCGGCGTCCCACGAGGCCTTGGAGCGCTTCTGGCTCTCGACCGCGTAGGCGTCCACGTCGTCGCGCGAGAAGCCGTATTTGGTGGCAATCAGATCGGCCGAGATGCCCTGCGGCAGGAAGTAGGTCGGCACCGCGATCGCGGGGTCCATCGGCCACGCGCCGCCGGACGCACCCATGCCGACGCGGCTCATCAACTCGACGCCGCCGCCGATGGTCATGTCGTGCTGGCCGGACATCACCTGAGCGGAGGCGAAATTGATTGCGTCGAGCCCGGAGGCGCAGAAGCGGTTGATCTGCACGCCCGCGACCGTGTTGCCGTAGCCCGCCGTGAGGGCCGCTGCGCGCGCGATGTCGCCGCCCGCCTCGCCGACCGGATCGACACAGCCGAGCACGACGTCGTCGACCACCGAGGGATCGGACAAGTTGCGGTTCTTGATCGCACCCAGCGCCTGCGTGGCGAGATTGAGCGCGGTCACCTCATGGAGTGAGCCGTCGGCCTTGCCGCGGCCGCGCGGGGTGCGCACGGTGTCGTAGACGAATGCGTCGGTCATTGTATTCCTCCTGTTCGCCGCCTCAGAGGCTGCGCGCGATGAGTATTTTCATGATCTCGTTGGTGCCGGCATAGATGCGCTGCACGCGCGCGTCGCGGTACATCCGCGAGATCGGATATTCGTCCATATAGCCATAGCCGCCGAACAATTGCAGGCAGCGGTCGACGATTTTGTTCTGCAGGTCAGTCAGCCAGTATTTCGCCATCGACGCCGTGACGGTATCGAGCTCCTTCCGCAGATGCCGCTCGACGCAGTGGTCGTGGAAGACGCGCCCGATGGTCGCCTCGCTCTTGCACTCGGCAAGCTCGAATTGCGTGTTCTGGAAGTCGATGATCGCCTTGCCGAAGGCCTTGCGTTCCTTGACGTAATCGATGGTGAGGCGCAGCGCGCGCTCGATCATGCCGATCGCGGCGGTGCAGACGATCAGGCGCTCCTGCGGCAGGTCCTTCATGAGCTGATAGAAGCCCTGCCCTTCCTCGCTGCCGAGCAGGCTTTCGGCGGGCAGCTTCACGTCCTCGAAGAACAGCTCCGAGGTGTCGGCCCAGTCCATGCCGAGCTTGTTCAGCTTGCGGCCGCGGCGGAAGCCTTGCGCATCGTCGGTCTCGACCATCATCAGCGACGTGCCCTTTGCGCCGCCCGCCGGATCGGTCTTCGCCACCACGATGATCAGGTTGGCGTGCTGGCCGTTGGTAATGAAGGTCTTCGAGCCGTTGAGCACATAGCCGTTGCCGGATTTCTTCGCCGAGGTCTTCACGCCCTGCAGGTCAGAGCCGGTGCCGGGCTCGCTCATCGCGATCGCGCCGATCATCTCGCCGGTCGCGAGCTTCGGCAGCCACTTCTTCTTTTGCTCTTCGGTGCCGTAGTTGAGGATGTAGGGCGCAACGATGCCCGAATGCAGCGGCGCACCAATCGCGTCGAGACCCGCGTGCGCGATCGCACGGTTGATCACCGTCTCATGCGCAAACGAGCCGCCCGCGCCGCCGTATTCTTCCGGCATCGACGCGCAGAGCAGGCCCGCCTGACCAAGCTTGTCCCAGGCCGAGCGCTCCATGATGCCGTCCTGCGTCCACTTCTCGATGTGCGGCACGAGTTCAGTCGCCAGGAAGCGCTTCGCCTGCTCTTCGAGCAGCACAAGGTCTTCGGTCATCCATGCGGGACGCGGTACCTGCAGCAACTCCATCGGCAGTCTCTTCCCTTCGCTTCTTTACGCGTTGCGTTGATTGTTGACGATTTTGTCGGCTGTGTCTTTCTTCATCCATTCCTCGGTGCGTTGCGCCGGCGGCCTCTGGCGGAATGACGGTGGATGGGGCGCTGGGGACGATGACCGCACCACGGTCGAGACCTATGAAGACGGGTGGGCCTGGTCGCTCGCGATCTCCAGAAACATTCGACAAGTGGCGGTGATGGTGGATGGCGCCACAACGCGCACGACGCGTGGTCCGATAGCGCGGGCCTACGCCGCAGAACTGGCAAAGACAATTCACCTCCGTGACGTTACGGCCGGCGCCACGCTCGAGCGCGCGTGGGCGTGCGACGCGTCGCTGTACTCCTCGAGCGCGTTCGCGGGTCCGCAGTTTCTCCTCGTGGGCGACGCCGCATCGTGCATCGATCCGCTCTCGTCGTTCGGCGTGAAAAAGGCGCTCGCATCGGCGTGGCTCGGAGCGATCACGGTTCACACCGCGCTGGTCGACTCGCGGCGCCGTTCGCTGGCGACCGATTTCTTCGCGGCACGCGAGCGGGGCGTCTATGCCGCCGATCTCGCACGCACCCGCAGCTATGCGCGGGGGGCATCGGCGCACCACGGGCATGATTTCTGGAGGCGGCGCGCGTCGGGTGACGGTGATGACGTCGCGCCCACGGATGACAGCGCCCGCCTGCTGCGGCGTCCGTCGGTCCGTGACGCGCACGAACGCCTTCGCGCGGCCGCGACCGTGCGGCTCGGCTGGAGTCCGCGCATCGCGTTCGTGAAGCGACCGCTCGTGCGCGGCAATGAAATCGTCCTCGAAGATGCGATCCCGTTCGACGCGTTGGCGATGCGTTATGCGGACGGCGTCGATCTCATCGCGCTCGGAGACTGCGCGATCCGCCATCGGCACGTGCCCGATGCCTTCGACGGTACTGCCGCGTGCACGGCCCGGTCGCCTTGTCCGAATTTCTCGCCGCGCTGTCGCTGCTCGTCGCCGATGACGTCCTCGCGCCTGTTGACACTTCTGTTCACGCGCTCTAGCCCCCTGACATTTCTGAACGCATCTGCGCCGCACAACGTGCGCGCGATGACGTGCGCGCGAGGGCGCACGCCGTGGAATGTGGACGCACGCGCGAGCCATCCACATTTCTGTCCGTAGCCTCGCCAATCATCTACGCGAATGGCGCGTTCGCTCCGCGCATCGCTGGACGATCGCGTCGCGCCGCAGCGAAAACTCCCGTCAACATTCAGGTTTTCATCGCGCGTGCATCGTGGCGCGTGTCTTGCTCTTCAGCAGGGCGAACGCCGCGCAGCACGTTGCGCCTCGATCGTTCGAGCGTTCCCATCCGTCATCCGTACTGAGGAGGAAATCACTATGAGAGTGTTGTGTACCGGTATCGCGCTCCTGCTGTTGCTGCCGGCATTGTCGGCGCCGACTGCCGCGCAGCAGACAACGGGAGAAATCATCGGCAAGATCACCGACGATTCAGGCGGGTTTCTGCCGGGCGTGACCGTGACGATCCGCGGGGCCGGCGTGCCGGGCGCACCGACGATCACAAGCTCCGGCACCGGCACGTATCGGTTCGCGGCGTTGCCGCCGAGCGTCTACGAGCTCGAGTACGAGCTTCAGGGATTTACCACGCTCAAGCGCACATCCGTGGCCGTCGCCGTCGGCTCAGCTCGTCGAGATCAACGTGGTCCTTGGCGTCGGCGCGCTCACGGAAATGATCACCGTCGAAGGCTCAGGCCCGGTCGTCAACTCGTCGGCGGCCGAAGTCAGCACGACCTACAACCGCGAGTGGGTCGAGAACGCGCCGACCAAGCGCTTCTCCTATTTCGATCTCGTCAACTCGTCGCCGGGCGTCAGCGGCAACTCGAACGTCGGCCAGAGCACGGGCGCGCAGTCGATGGGCAGCAGCACGAACGAGAACCCGTACCAGATCGACGGCACCAACATCAGCTCGACGCCGTGGGTGAGCAGCGACGCGGTCGAAGAGGTCGAAGTCGTCCAGCTCGGCGCGTCGGCGCAGTACGGCAACGTGCAGGGCGCGGTCTTCAACATCGTGACCCGCCAGGGCGGCAACGTGTTCCATGGCGACGCGAGCGTCTACTTCCAGAGCAACGCGCTGACCGGCCGGAACACGACCGCGGCCGTCGACAGCGGCTTTCCGTATCACCGCGACAACTTCCGCGACGTGTCGGTGCAGGCGGGCGGGCCGTTCATCCGCGACAAGTTCTGGTTCTTCGGCGCGTTGCAGTATCAGCGCGACTACGACTCGCAGCCGGGCGTCGATCCGCTGTTCCCGGCGAAGAACGACGCCCGCCGCGTGTTCTGGAAGTTCAACTACAACATCAACGAGAACCATCGGCTGATGCACGGGTATCACGACGACTACTACTGGATTCCGGGCGTGCCGACCGCCTTCACCGCGCCGAGCACGATCGGCCTGAGCCACGGCGACAACCCGACGCCGAACCTCGTCTACACCGGCGTGCTGTCGGACACGACGCTTGCTCGAGGCCCGCTACTCCGGGTTCTGGCTGAACAGCTCGAACGACCCGAACCTGGCCGGCACGCCGCGCGTGCAGACGCGGTTCGACGACGACGACACCGGGCATGATCACCGGCGGCATCGCGAACTGGACCGAGAACCGCAGCTGGCGCTACGGGCTGCCGGGCAAGCTGTCGAAGTACACCGAGCGCTTCCTCGGCGGCAGCCACGATCTGAAGGTCGGCCTGCAGTACGGCGGTCACGGCAGCGACCAGCTGAACGGTCCGAACGACACGATCACCACGTTCAGCGTCACCGGACGCGCCGTCGCGCGGCACGACGCAGCTGCCGTATCACCAGGGCGCGAAGGTGCGCTGGACCGGCGCCTACGTCGACGACACCTACCGCGTCGGCCGCGCGTCGCTCAACCTCGGGCGTGCGCTACGACTACAGCAAGGGGATGCTTTCCGTCGTTCCCGCTGCTCGACGCCGTGGGCAACGCGACCGGGCGAGATGTCGGCGGCGAACGACGACGTCTACCACTGGAGCACGTTCTCGCCGCGCGTCGGCGTCAACTACCGGCTGACGGAGTCGGGCCATCGTGGTCAAGGCGCACTACGGCCGCTACTACAAGGAGCTGGAAGCACGGCGAGTTCCGTCCGGCGGTGCCGTCGATCACGCCGTCGTTCGAGTTCGGCTTCGACGCCGGCGGCAACCGCATCAACTTCGTGCAGACGTCGAGCAACGCCAACCTGCGCATCGATCCGGACATGAAGGCGCCGTACAGCCGATCAGTACATCGTGCAGTTCGAGCAGGAGCTGATGACGAACCTCGGCTTCCAGGTCAGCTACGTCCACAAGCGCGGCGAGGACTACGGGCTGGCAGGACATCACCGGGCAGTACGTCGCAGGTGCCCTACATGGACAACCTCGGCATCGACGCGACCGGCGACACGGTCATGGTCTACCGGCTGCATCTCCAATCCGGCGGAGCGCGTGTTCCTGCAGACCAACCCCGACGGCATGTCCACGCGCTACCGGGGCGCCACGATGATGGTGACGAAGCGCATGTCGAACAACTGGCAGGCGGTGTTCTCGCTGGTGCTGTCGAAGGCGGAAGGGCGGCTCGGCTCGAGCGCGCGCGCGACGCCGACGGCGATCGCAGAGCAGCCAGGCGGGAACCTTCGGCCGCGAAGCGGCGGGGCCGAACGACTTCGTGAACACCGACGGCCTGCTGATCGGCGACGGCCCGGTCGTGGCGAAGGCGCAGATCGTGTATCGCCTGCCGTGGGGCGTGATGGTCTCGGCCAACCTGCAGCATCAGACCGGCCGTGCCTATGCGCGGCAGGTGCGCGTGAGCGGCCTCGGCTTCCCGACGGCGCCGCAGATCAACATGGAGCCGAACACCGGCGATCGCCGCGTCGCAGACATCAACCTGATCGACATGCGCGCGCAGAAGGAGTTCACGCTGACGGCGGCCGACGAAGCATCGCCGTGTTCCTCGACGCGCTCAACGCGACCAACAGCGATCAGCCGAAGGCGTCGGCTCGGTGCTCGGCACGTCGACCGCCTTCGGCGTGCCGACGCGGTACATCCCGCCGCGCCGCATCCAGACTCGGCTTCAAAGTCCGTTGGTAAAGGAGACACGCATCATGAAAATCGATCCGCACATCAGTCGCATGCGCCCTGGCGCTCTGTCTGTCCACATCCGCGTTCGCCGGAGGCCTCCGCGACAGCGCCGAGCAGGCCGCGGCCGAAGGCGCACAGACGCAGCAGATGGCGCCGAGACCCTCGGGCAAGACCCTCGTCTACTCGGGCGCGGCGGTGTTCGCCGCCGGCATGGCCACCGGCTCTCGGCTTCATCAGCGACAAGAACGGCGAGTTCTCGGAGTTCGGCGAAGCCACGTCGCCGAACAAGAAGCTGGGCGCCGCCGGTCTCGCGGCGGCGTTCGCCGGCGGCACGATGATGTTCCTCGGCAGCCGCGGAGTCGCGCTTCCTGCCGACGAACCGTCAGCGTCTCGCAGGACGGCGCTTCGGTTGAGGAAGAAGGTGTCATGGTGAGATTCGCACTCGTCGCTCGTCGCGAGTGCCTCGCCGCCGCGCCCGCCTTCGCGCAGCCGATCGCCGGCCACCGCGGCGGCATCTGACGAAGGCATTCCCGTCGAGAGCGAGCTCGTTCGCTCGGCGTGCGGCGGCTGCCACGTCCGGACGACAAGAACCGCATGACGCGCATCTCGTACCGGCGCGCGACGCCGGAGAACTGGGAGAACACCGTCAAGCGGATGGTCAGCCTCAACCAGGTCGCAGCTCGAGCCGGCGGAGGCGCGCGAGATCCTGAAGTACCTCGCCGACAACCACGGGCTCGCGCCGGAGGAAGCGAGGCCGGTGGCGTTCGAGCGGAGCGGCGGCTGGTCGACGTCGCCTACGACGCCGACAAGGAGACGGCGACGTCTGCTCGTCGTGCCATTCGATCGGCCGCGTGCATGAGCGAGCGGCGCACGAAGGAAGAGTGGGAGCTGCTGCTCGCGATGCACCGCGGCTATTACCCGCTCGTCGACAACCAGCCGATGAACGACGGCCAGGGCTTCCGCCGCGGCGCGCGCGCAGACCGCAGCCGAAGGCGCCGACGGCGCGCCGCCCGACAACCGCCACCCGATGGATCGCATCATCGCGCATCTGTCGAAGGCGTTCCCGCTGCGGACGCCGGAATGGACGGCGTGGGCGGCGGCGATGCAGCCGCCGAAGCTGGCGGGCCGGTGGGCGATCTCCGGCTACGCGCCGGCAAGGGGCCGGTGTTCGGGCAGGTGACGGTGACGGCCGATCCCGCCGATGCCCGATACGTTCACCACCGAGACGCGCTACACGTTCGTGCGCAGCGGCGAGACGGTCACGCGCAAGGGAAGCGCGCGTCGTCTACACCGGCTTCCAGTGGCGCGGCCGCGTGGCACGGCCGCGCTGGCGACGCCCGACGCAGCGACGATCGTGGCGCGAGAGTGCTGTGCCGTCGAGCGCACGCGGCGCGAGATGTGCGGCCGCTGGTTCACCGGCGCTACGACGAGACCGGCATCGACGTGAAGCTGGTGCAGGTCGGCGCGACCGGTCGTGCTCGGCGCCAGCATCGCCGCGCTCAAGACCGGCGTCGCCGCGCACCGGCGTCACGATCTCTACGGCGCGAACCTGCCGCGCGGCCTGACCGTCGGACATCAGCCTCGGCCAGGGCATCACGGTGTCGCGCGTCGTCTCGGCGACGCCCGACGCCGTGACGATCGACGTCGATGTCGCCGCGGACGCGACGTCCGGCCCGCGCGACATCAGCGTCGCCGGCGCGACGAAGCCCGCGGCGCTGATCGTGTTCGACAAGATCGACGGCATCAAGGTGCTGCCGCGCCGGGCTGGCGCGGGTCGGCGGCGTCGGTCTTCCCGAAGCAGTTGCAGCAGTTCGAGGCGGTGGCGTTCACAACGGCCCGGACGGCAAGCCGGACACGAGGACGACTGGAACTCGGCATGGTCGACGTCAAGTGGAAGCTCGAAGAGTACACGGCGACCTTCGGCGACGACGACCTCGCGTATCGTCGGCGCGCTCGACGCAGCAGGGCCTCTTCACGCCGAACATCGACGGTCCCAACCCGCAAGCGCAGCGGCGAGCGCAACAACATCGGCGACGTCTGGGTCGTCGGCCGAGCTCGCGCCGAGACGCGGCGCTGGGCACGCACAAAGCCGCTGCGCGCCCGCGCGCACCTGCTCGTGACGGTGCCGGTCTACATGCGACTGGATGGTCGCTCCGCCGAGACGGTCGCCCGGACGGAGACACGCGATGACTGACTTGTCGCCGCGACGCGAGCATCATCGCTTCGAGGCGGCCGGGCAAGCCGTTCGTCTATCTCGTGCCGAGCGCGGCGATCTTCGCGCTCGACGAGTCGGCCGACGCGATCCTGCGGCGGCTGACGCGAGCGCCCGCAACGCGCGACGAGCTGATCGCGTCGCCTTCGGCGACAAGCTTCGAGCGTCGACGCAGCTCGACGCGACGTCGACGAGCTCGCGCGCGTGCGGGCGATCGGCGAGGCGGCCGGCGCCGCCGAACGCCGCAGCCGAAGATGCTTCCGCTGACGCCGTTCCCGTTGACGACGATGGTGCTCAACGTGACGAACCAGTGCAACCTGGCGTGCACGTACTGCTACGAGTACGGCGAGGACAAGATCGTCGACACCGAGAACGGCAAGCAGCCGAAGTTCATGACCGAGGAGACCGCGCGGCAGAGCGTCGACTTCATGCTGAAGGAGTCGGGCGACAACCCGGTCGCGCACCTGACGTTCTTCGGCGGCGAGACGCTGATGAACTTCCCGGTGCTGAAGCGGACGATCGCCTACGCGCGGCAGCGCGCGGCGCGAAGTCGGGCAAGGAGGTCGACTTCAGCCTGACGACCAACGCCACGCTGCTGCAGGCCGGAGATCATCGAGTTCCTGGTCGAGAACGACGTCGGCGTGACGATCTCGATCGACGGCCCGCAGGAGATGCAGGACAAGTTCCGCGTCTTCCACAACGGCGCGGGCAGCTACGACGTGGTCGCGCCGAAGATCAAGGCGCTGCTGCAGCGGCACCGCAGCCGGCCGATCGGCGCGCGCGTCACGCTGACGTCGGGCACGCTCGACGTCAAGCGGATCTATCACGCACCTGACCGAGGAGATCGGCTTCTGGGAAGTCGGCTTCGCGCCGGTGACGACCGCGCCGGGGCGCGAGCTACGCGATTGACAGACGAGGGCTTCGACGACGATGCTCGGCCAGTTCCGCGACGCTGGCCTACGAGTTCCTCGAAGCGGCGGTGGAGAACCGGCATCACGGCTTCTCGAACGTCAAGGAGACGCTCGAGGAGATCCACAAGGGGATGAGCAAGGCGTATCCCTGCGGCGCCGGCCTCGGGCTGATGGGCGTGGCGACCGACGGCGACGTCGCGCTGTGCCACCGCTTCGCCGGCTCCGACGCGCACAAGCTCGGCACCGTCGCGCGACGGCATCGATCGCGAGGCGCAGCGGCGTTCCTCGAGCAGCATCACATCGCCGACAAGACCGACTGCAGCAAGTGCTGGGCGCGGCCGGTGTGCTCGGGCGGCTGCTATCACGAGGCGCACACGCGCTACGGCGACACGACGAAGGCGAACCTGCACTACTGCGACTGGATTCGCGGCTGGACCGACGTCTGCCTGCAGATCTACGGCGAGCTCTCGCGAGCGCAACCCGGCGTTCCTCGACGCAGTTCGATCGCGACGAGCCGGCCGGAACGGTCGTCCTGAGGAGAGCAGTCGGCGATGAGTCATCTGAAGGCGATCAACCGCAAGGCGGACTCGTCGTCAGACGGAGCATCGACGCAGCAGCAGGTGACGGCCGCAGCCGGCGCGAGGACGGCAGGACGTCGTCGCGCTGCAGCGCGGCGGTCCGCCGCAGCAGCCGGAGCCGGCCGCACATTCCGCTCGGCTGCTCGCTGGTGTTCTCGCCCGGCTGGGAAGCCGATCGCACCGGCGGCACGGCCGGACTCTGCCAGCCGGTCGAGCGCGACCTGTTCGACTGCCACATCGGCTGCTACTGGCCGGCGCAGGTGCCGGACCAGCTCAACCACGCGCCCGACTGGACCAGCAAGTGCGCGGCCGCCCAGAAGGACTGGCGCAAGATCGATCTCGTCTTCCCGTGAGCGCCGTGAGGACTGCCGCATGTCCGTCAGTCGTTTCGCTCCGCGCTGTCGTGCCGTCGCTGCGCTCGCCATCGCGGCTGATGCTGTGGGAGCCGGTCTCGTCCGCGCAGCCGCGAGCAAGAGCGCCGTCGCGGCCGCAGGCACCAGCGCCGGCAACGGGCACGCATCTACGTCGGCACCTTCCCGAATCAGTTCTGGATCATCGACGAGGCGACGCGAAGGTCGTCGGCACGATCCCGTACAAGTCCGGCATCCCGCGCCGCACGTCGCTGTCGCGCGACCGGACGCGCTTCTACACCATCGAAGCGCAGATGGAGAAGGTCGAGATCATCGACATCGCCGCGCGCAAGACCATCGACACGTTCACGCTGAGCGAGCCGAACAAGCACGTCCGCATCCGCAGCCTCGAGCCGGATCCGAAGCACCGCTTCGTGATCATGGTGACCAGGACCGCCACCAAGCTGATCGATCGCTGGGAGATCGGGCCGCCGACGCTCGTGCAGTACGACCTGGCGTCGCACAAGATCACGCGCACGATCCCGTGGCCGAACGGCGAGGAGCGCGAGAACGCCAACATCCAGTTCTCGCCCGACGGCACGCTGATGTACCTGTTCAGCGATCAGGACGTGCTGATCTACGAGACGACGACGTTCACGCAGATCGACAAGTGGGAGCTGTCGAAGCCGATCGAGGAGGGCTTCGGCCGGCTCGACTTCGGCTCGACCGACGCCGTCAACGACGAGCCCGGCTTCTACACCGGCATCTTCACCATCCAGGATCCGGTGCAGCACCGGCGCATCATGGGCATCGGCCGCGTCAACCTGGCGGCGAAGACCGTCGAGTTCTACACGCTCGGCCCGGCGACGCCGGTCGGCTTCACGCATGGCGCCCGGACCGCAAGGTCGCCTACGGCCTGATGTCAGGACATCGGCCGCTTCGAGTTCTGGAAGTTCGACCTCGCAGAGCAAGCAGCTCGCCAGCCGCACCGAGTTCAAGGGCCGCCCGCGCATGTCGCTCAAGACCAGCTCGAACGGCAAGGTGCTCTACATCTACAACGCCGGCGACACCATCGATCTCTACGACGCGGCGACCTACAAGTTCATGAACGCGATTCAGCTCGAGGGCGACACGACGACCGAGATGTTCGTGTTCCCGCCGGCGCACGCCGGCGACGCGACCACGTCCGTCAGCGATGAGTAGCGTGCCGATTCTCGACCGCGATCTGCGCCGCGCGCTGCGGTTCGTCGTGCCGTACTGGCGGCGGCTCGTCGCTGGTGCTCGTGATCAGCCTCGCTGAGCACCGGGCTGTCGCTCTATCTGCCGCTGCTGTCGCGCGACTTCTTCGACCGCGCGCTGCTCGGCCGCGACGCGTCCAGCCTGATGCGCGTCGCCGTCCTCTTCGCCGTCATCACCATCGCCAGCTTCGTGCTGAACGTCGTCAGCGGCCTGCGCTACACGCGCGTGTCGGCGGACATCCTGTTCGACATGCGGCTGGAGATGTATCGCCACCTGCAGCGCCTGTCGCCGCGCTTCTACGCCGCACCCGGCATGGGCGACATCATGTCGCGCATCAACAACGACATCGGCGAGATCCAGCGCGATCGCCGCCGAGACCGCGCTGGCCTGGGTCGGCAACGTGCCTGTTCCTCGTCGGCACGACCGTGCATGCTGGCGTGGCTCGACTGGCGGCTGTTCCTGCTGACCGACGGCGACCGCGCCGCGTCGGCCTGTGGGCGCTGTCGCGCTACCGGCGGCGGCTCGAAGGAGAAGTCGCCGTGCTGCGCGCAGCGCAGCGCCGACATCGGCAGCTTCCTGATCGAAACGCTGCAGGGCGTGCGGCTGGTCGTCACCTCCAACGCGCAGGAGCGCGAGGCCGACGCGGTTCGCGCGAGACGAACCGCGCGTTCATCGACGCGCTGATGTCGATGCAGATGGCTGACGTATCTGTCGGGCGGGCTGCCCGGGCTGATGCTGTCGGCCGGCACCGGCGCGGTGTTCGTCTACGGCGGCCTGCAGGGTGATCGACGGCAGCTGACGCATCGGCACCTTCGTCGCCTTCATGGCGTACCAGATGCGCTTCCTGCCGCCGCTCCAGGCGCTGATGGGGCTGTACGCCAACCTGGCCACCGCGCGCGTCTCGCTGCGCCGCGTGTCGGAGATGCTCGACACGTCCGGTCGGAGGTCGAGGAGCGCGACGACGCCGTCGCGATCTGGCGTGGCGGCGCGGCGAGGTCGTGTTCGACAACGTCACGCTGTCGTTCGATCGCGGCGGCCCGTGCTCGATCGGCTGTCGTTCACGCGTCGCGCCGGCGAAGTGCTCGCGATCGTCGGGCCGAGCGGCAGCGGCAAGTCGACGGTCGCCGACCTGATCGTCCGGCTCCGGCAGGCTGCCGCCCAGCAGCGGCACGTCGATCGGCGCCTTGCCGAAGCCGCGCTCCACCGCGCGCCGCACCACCTCTGCCAGGGGATGCTCCAGCGGCGTGTACGAGGGCTCCATGCTCCCCAGCCGCCGCACCTCCACCTCCGGCGCGTGCGCCGCCACGTGCGCCTGGAACTTGGCGAAGATGTCGTCGGCAGCGCTGATCGGGCACCAGCCGCATGTCCATCTTCACCAGCGCGGTCGAGGGGATCACCGTCTTGGTTCCCTCCCCGCCATAGCCGCTGGTAAAGCCGGCGATGTTCAGCGTCGGCGTCGTCATCAGCCGCTCGAAATAGCCTAAATCTTCAGGCGGCGGCAGCGTCTCGCCGGCCGATCGTCGCCAGCGAGGCCCGCGTGTCGATCGGCATCGCCGCAATTGCTCGCTCCACGGCCGGGGTCGCCGGGCGCACGTCGTCGTAGAAGCCGGGGATCGTCACCCGCCCGTTCGCATCGCGCATCGTCGCCAGCAGCTGCACCAGGGTCCAGGCCGGGTTCGGCGCAATGCCGCCCCAGTTGCCGGAGTGCAGATCGTGGCTGGCGCCTCTCGCCCGCAGTTCGACGATAGAGCAGCCCGCGCACCCCGTAGATCACCTGCGGGTAGGCGTCGTCATGCACCGGGCCGTCGGAGGTGTAGACCAGGTCGGCGGCAAGCAGGTCGCGGATGCTCCTCGACAAAGGCATCGAGGTGCGGCGAGCCGGTCTCCTCTTCGCCCTCGATCAGGAACTTGATCCGATCGGCAGCGTCCCGGCCGCTTCCAGCCAGGCCCGGGCGCGGCGATCTGGGCGAAGATGCTGGCCCTTGTTGTCGCCGGCTCCGCGCGCGAAGAGCTTGCCGTCGCGCAGGTCGGCTCGAAGGGCGGGGAGAGCCACTGGTCGAGCGGTTCCGGCGGCTGCACGTCGTAGTGACCGTAGATCAGCACTGTCGGTTGGCCGGCCGGGCCCAGCCACTCGGCGTAGATCACGGGTGCGCTGGCGTCGGCATCAGCCTTGCGCTGAAGCCCGCCTCGGTCAGCAGTCCGCGACGAAGAGATCGGCGCACTCCCGCACCCCAACGTTCTGCGCGCTGATGCTGGGCTGGCGACAGGCCGGCACAGATCTGCCAGATCGCGCTCCCGGTTCTGTTCGACGGCCCGAAGGACGCGATCGAGTGGTCGTTCACCTGGTTGGTTCATCGTGAGATACCCATCCCTTGCTGGTAAGCACGCCGGTCGGCGGCTCAACGTGCAGTCGATCCCGACCATTCTGACCGATCTGATACGATGCCGCCCCCGCCGTCCATCCGCGGGAAGCGACGGGGAAGCCACCAATGCCCGGGATTACCCATACTCAACCCGCCCAACCGACGACTCTCGCCCACCACCTGCTCGGGGTCATTGGTCCACTTGAACGCGACAGCGAGCGCCTGCGGCAGGCCTATGCTCGCGTGAACTGTCCGCCGCTCAGGGCCGCGGCCTTCACCACAACCAGTTCTCCGATTGATCGCGCCCTTACCGCGCAACTGCTCGGCTGCGACGGGTTCGTCGAAAACGGCTACGACGCGGTCGGCGCCAGCGACTTCATGCTCGAAGCAACCCAGACCCTCGTCACGCTTGCCGCGAGCCTCTCGCGCTTCGTCTACGACCTGCTCATCTGGGCGCGGGCCGAAGCCAGCGTCCTTCGCATCCACGACGAGTTCGTACAGGAACAGCTCGATCATGCCGCAGAAGCGGAATCCAATCGTGCTGGAGCACGTTCGGGCGCGCGTCAGCTACGTCTATGGCGAGGCCGCCGCCGTCGCGACCATGATCCATTCGGCCGCCTTCGGAGACACGGTCGACGTCGAAGATCCCAATTACGTCCCGATTACGCGGGCATTCGACGCCCTCGTGCGCGACCACGGATTGCCCTTCCGTACAGTTCACCGGATCGTTTCGGGCCTCGTCAAGCAAGGCACCGGCGCCATCGACGCCGGCGCGGTCGCCGCAGCGACTGAGCGGGTGCTCGGTCACGCCTTGACTATCGACGACGACTGGCTCGAAGCGATCCTCGATCCACGTCGCTTCGTCGAGTCCCGCGACCTCCCCGGCGGTCCAGCGCCGTCTGCCACTGCGGTCGCGATCTCCGCCGCCCGCGGCGGTCTCCGCCACGACCGATTGCATACCGCGGACGCGGAACGTCAGCTGAACGGCTCGACGAACGAGCGTGCCCGGCGAATCGACACGATCCTCTTGTGACCGTGTCGAAGCCACACCAGGTCGCAACACCGCCCGCCCGCGATAAAGGTCACCGTATCGAAATCGAGCCAGAGCGCGTCTTTCGCGTTCTGCTGACTGTCATTATCCTGCTTACCATCCTCGCAATCGCGGCAGAGCTGACGAGGAACTTCGATGCGACCGATCGCGATGCTCTGCCCCGCACCCTGCGCATCATCCGCCGCAACTTCAACCCCAGCGCGGAACAGACTGTGGGCACCTGGTTTACCGCCGGCATGCTCCTCGGCGCGGGCTTGCTTGTCGCGGCCATCGCCGCCGCCGCCCGCGCGGCTCGCGACCGATGGGCGCGCCACTGGCTCGGCGTGGCCATCATCTTGATCTTTCTCTCGTGCGACGAAGGCGCTTCGCTCCACGAGCAACTCGGCGACTGGGTCAAAGACGTCATACCGACCGGCGGCCCCTTCCTCTGGGCCTGGGTCGTGCCCTACTCAATCTTTGCGGCAGTTGTCGGGCTGACCTACCTGTCGTTCCTGCGCGCCCTGCCGCCCGACTCCCGCCGCCAGTTCATCCTCGCCGCCGCGATCTACATCGGCGGCGCGCTCATCATCGAGATGATCGAAGCTGGCATCACCGACGCCCGCGGTCGGGGCGGCGGCCCCGTCACCGTCCTCGCCGTCGTCGAAGAGACCGCCGAAATGGCCGGCGTGGCGTACCTGATCTACGCCCTCCTCCACCACATCGCGGAACACGTGCCGGTGTCTTTGACAGTGGAAGCTTCCCGAAAGCACCGCGCGTAGGGGCGCGATTCATTGCGCCCCATACGCGCGGTTCCTGCATCCCACTATGCGTTCTTCCTTAGTGTCCCAGTCCCACCGCCCCCGTCTCACTGTCTTCCGCGCGCAGCAATCGCACCAGACCATACAGGCTGACAATCGTCCACACCCCCTCCAGCAGCAAGAATCCCCACTGCTCTTCCAGGATCGCAATGGTCGACAGAATCGCCGACCCGACCACATTGAGGAGCACGTAGGTCAACCCCGACGCCGGAATCCGCCCAAACAGGTTCCCAATGAACGCGATCAGGATCAGCACCGACCCACCCAACGAGACTATCTGCTCCACCGTGCTTCTCCCCATACTCCCGCTACAGATTCTCGATCGGCACCGGATCGATCGCGTCCGCCGGCTCGAACCCGAAGATCTTGCCGTAGAAGTACAACTCGGCCTCCAGTGCCCGCTTGACGTTTTCCGCCCGCCGGAACCCGTGCTGCTCGCCCGCGAATGGGATGTAGGCGACAGGCAGTCCCTTTGCCTTCACCGCTGCGAACATCGTCTCGGCCTGGGAGGGGGGCACGACCTTGTCCTCCAGCCCCTGGAAAAGGATCAGCGGGCAGGAGAGCTGGGCTGTGAAGTGGATCGGCGACCGCTCCTCGTATAGGTCCTTTCGGGCTGGGTACGGGCCGATCAGATTGTCCAGATACCGGCTTTCAAACTTGTGAGTATCGGTTGCCATCGTCTCCAGGTCGCTGATCCCGAAATGGCTGGCACCTACCGCAAAGACGTCGCGGAAGGTAAGCGCCGCCAACGTGGTGTACCCGCCGGCACTGCCACCCCGGATCATGAGCCTGGCCCCATCGACTTCTCCCTGCTCGGCAAGCCAGCGGGCACCGTTGCAGCAGTCGTCGACATCGACCACGCCCCAGGCGCCGTTGAGCCGCTCCCGGTAGGCCCGGCCAAATCCAGTGCTGCCCCCATAATTGACGTCCAGCACCGCAATCCCGCGTGACGTCCAGTACTGGATTGCCAACTCGAAACTGGGCTCGGTCGCTCCCGTCGGACCGCCGTGTGAGAGGACCAGCAGCGGCGGCCGTTCCCCAGCCGGCGCCGCGAAATGCTGATTCTCCGGGGGGTAGAAGAACCCGAATGCGGTCAACCCGCCCTCGGTGGGGAACTCGACCGCTCGGGGCATCGACAGATACCCGGCATCCGGGACCGTCTCCGTAGCCCGGCGCAACTCGGTCCGTGCTCCGGTCCCCAGATCGAGCCGGACGACGGCCTTCGGCGACGATGGCGACCCTCCATGGAACAGGACTGTCGATCCGGACGCGCTCACGTTATCGATCTCGTCGTACGGCAGATCGATCCTGATCAGCTCCCCACCGCCCTCCTGGAGCGTCGCGAGCGACCAGGTACCGCTCTCGCAGACCGCGCAGACAATTCGGCCGTCGTCGAGGACATCGTAGGTCCGCATCCCAAAGAGCCATAGGGGCAACCCGAACTCGGCCTCCATCGGGCACAACGGCTGGATCTCGGTCGTCCCCGCTGCCCGGCGATACAGGTTCCACCAGCCGCTCCGATCAGACACGAAGATCAGATCGCCATCTGGCGACCATTCCGGCTGGAAGATCGACTCGGCCACGCCGCCCGCAACGTGAGTGGCCGCCTCCAGCAGACCCGGCCCTGTGACCTCGGCATCCCACAGGTCGGTGCCGTCCCAGGGCATGTTGGGATGATTCCACGAGAGCCAGGTCAGCCGCGAGCCATCCGGCGATAGGCGAGGAGCCGCCACGAAATCAGTCCCCTCGACCAGAGCCGTGCCTTCGTCACCGCCGGCATCCCCCGCCAGCGAGACCGCGACGATCGTATTGACGGCCTCGCCGCCTCCGCGATGGTCCTCCCGCACGCAGATGAGCCGGTCCCGCCGGTCGTCAAACACGATGTCCGCGTACCGTAGGGCCCCGTCCGACTCGGGCGTCAGTGGTTGGGGCATCCTCCTGCCGCGATCCAAACGGTACAGGCGCTGATCCCCATCGTTGGCGAAAACCACCACGCCATTCTGAACGGCGAACGCCCCACCGCCATACTCATGAACCCGTGTGCGGACATTGAATGTCCACGGGGTGACTTCGATGATCTGATCGTCGGCGCCGGCTCGGATGAGTGCATTGCGCCCACCTTCGCTCGGCCGCCCTTCGAGCCAATAGGCATCGTGCCCATCGAGCGAGGCCAAACCGAGCCGGACACTCCCGGCCACGATCGCGTCCGCCGTGATCGGCGACGACCAGCCTCCGTATGCCGCCACCCGGGGTCGTCCCTCTGCCACGCTTCTGTCCTTTCGATCTCGATTACCTCACCGTAGGTGGCACAGTCTGCCCCGTTCCCCACCGGTCTGCAACGAACGCGGTCCGGCCCCGCCGATTGCTCTGCGGGGCCGCACCGGTTGCTTATGCACGTGCCAGATGGATTAGCCGGGGCGTGGGCACATCCCCGAGCTTACAGCGCCCATGGCCCCGAGCCGTACGGGATGCACCCGTACTCAGGGTAGTAAGGATGCCGCGCCGACCCCTCCAGGCACGGCGGCACGGTGAGGACATCCGGTCCCGTCCAGGACACGTAGGCGACGACCGGCTCAGATGCGCCCGACGAGATGTCAGTCGGCCCGGTGACGATCCCGCCGCCCTCCTTTACGCAGCCGTAGAAGAACGTCAGGCTCCCATCCGGGTTCTGCTTGAGCAGGAGCTTTTGGACATACCCTTCTGGGCATCCATGGCCGGGATGGCCCGTTCCGCCGCCCGATCCCGAATCGATGAAGACACCGCCGGACGCGTCGCCCGCGACGGCTCCGGCAGTCAGCGTGTTGTTGATGCAGCCCAGGTCCTCGTTGAGCGGCGACAGCGCCGGCACCCAGCCGGGCGGGCAGTCGTCGTGACCAGGATGCCGCGCATCGCCACCACCGGCGAGCGTGGCAGTCTGCGGTTCGGCACGAGTGTTCACCGCGATCGCCTCGGCGGACGCGATGCACCCCAACTCGGGATTCAGCGGCGGCAGCGCCGGCACGAAGCCCTCCGGGCAGATCGGACCTGGATCCCCGCCCGCTGAACCTCCGGAGCCACTAGCGGCGTCCGTCGGAAGGCAGCCAAGGGCGGGATTGAGCGGTGGCTCTGCCGGTCCGAATCCCTCCGGGCAGGCCGGATCAGGCTCCGGCGACGCGGGGGCAAGATCCGTCGCGACGCACCCAAGAGCCGGGTTAAACGGCGGCTGTGCGGGCTCGAATCCGGGAGGGCACACCGGCTCCGGATCTGGGTCCGACGCCACGAAGTGGGTCTGACCCGTGTCCGCAGGAGCGACATGTGCATCGATCACCTGGACCTCAGGTGTCTCCTCCCGCCGGGGAGTGTCGCGCCGGGGGTCATCTTTCTCGTCGGCGGCCGATGCTCCCAGGGGCATCGCCAGCGCCAGAATTGCTAGCGTCAGGGCGAAGACGGTCAGCGATCTCCGAAGACACGGAGGGCGAATGGATCGTGGAATGGAATGCGGTTGCATGGCTGGCCTCCACGGGCATGGCGAAAGGGCTGGCTTGGACGAAGAACGACGTGCTGTGTCTGTACTCGAACGTTCCGAACGATCCGATTTCGGTGCTCATTCCTCGGCATCTCCTCCTGCTCCTGGGGTCCGGAGCGGATTCGCCGCCACCACCGGCGACCACACCAGCAGGATGCCGATACCGCTAAAATCGATCATCGATGGAACTACGTAGGTTTTCCGCGACTTTCAACAATCTTCTACGTGATTAGGTCAATCAGAACCTCCGCCTCGTCGCATTGAGCCGAATCAGTCAACGTTCGGTGAAATAGCAGATTCTCACGATCCGGAGGCGCTATCTGCTTAGCCCACTTTCACCCTATTCCCAGATGCAGGGCATTCACCCTGGTGGATTTGAGACAATTCGCCGTGTCCCGTCGCGGTCTGGAAACGGAGGAAAACTCACGTATGCAGTCATTCGACACACGCACAGCCTGGCTAACAGGAGTCGACAAAGAGTTGGCATGGCGGCGTGCCTACTTCACCAACGAAGGACTCAACGACTGCGCCGCTGGAACCGCTACTACCGTGGGCAACACGCTGAATGACCACCGCATTGAGATCGTCGCGGTCGATGCCCTCGCCGTCCACTACCGCGCGATGCTGGAGGAGATCGGCCTGACGCCGCCGGTCCCGACGACCTCTAGCGGCGTCGAACTCCTTGATCAGCAGTTCGCGCCGAGATCCTTCGACCTCGTACACATGCGCTTCGCCCTGGACCACTGCTACAACCCGCTCGAAGCTCGCCGGCAGATGACCCAGGGTCGCCCGTGACGACGGGGGCAGTCCTGATCGAGCACTACCGGGACGCGGCCGAGGTTGCGTTCGAAGAGCTGCGCCAGTGGGATCTCCGGCCGGTGCCCGGCGACCTCGTGGTCGCGAACGCTGACGATTCCTTCAGCGTTCGCGATGCGTTTCCCGGCTTCCAGATGACCATCTCAATTGGCCTGACGTGGCTCACCCTCACCCTCCCGGCGATCCTAGCCCGAGGGGTTGATCATCGGCCCCACGTCGATCCGAATGACCTCATCTTCCTCCTGCCAGAGCGCCCGCATCTCCTCGCTCGTCGCCAGCAGGTCGTCGAGCGTGCCCGCGGCTTCGACGCGGCCGTCCTGCAGCACGATGATGTGGTCGGCGCGGCGCAGCGCGGCGCGGCGGTGCGAGACGGCCAGGCAGGTCACGTCGCCGCTGGCGAGCAGGCGCTCCCACAGCGTCGCGCTCGGTCTCGACGTCGAGCGCGCTGGAGAGGTCGTCGATCACCAGCAGCTCGGCGCCGCGCACGAACATGCGCGCCGCCGCCGCGCGCTGCACCTGGCCGCCGGAGAGCTTCACGCCGCGCGTGCCGACCGGCGTCTCCAAGCCCGTCCTCCAGCGGCGGCACGTCGTGCTCCAGGACGGCGCCGCGGATCGGCGGCGTCCAGGCGCCACGTGCTCGTCCGGCAAGCCCGAGCAGGATGTTCTGCTGGAGCGTCTCGCTGAACAGGCGCGGCACCTGCGGCGTGTAGGCCGCGCGCGGCGGCACGAAGAAGGAGGCCGGGTCGTCCACGACGCTGCGCCGTTCCAGCGGATCTCGCCCGTCTTGCGGCGGCAGCAAGCCGAGCAGGGCGCGCAGCAGCGTGGTCTTGCCCGCGCCGACGCGCCCGGTGACCACCGTCAACGTGCCGCGCGGCAGACGCAGGTCAACCGCCGTCGATCCCGCGGCCCGACTGCGGGTAGCTGGTAGGTCAGCCCGCGCGCCTCCACGACGTCCAGGCGATCTGATCGCGATTGCGGCCGGCGGCTGGCACGGCGGGCAGCGGCCTCCGCGCAAGAGCAGCGGCGTCGGCTCCGTCAGCGCGTCCGGCGGGGCATCGCCGAGCAGCGTCGCCCATGCGCGCGAAGGCGACCCGGTCTGCCGGTAGTGCGCCAGGTACTGGCCGAGCCGTCGGCGATATAGTCGGCGATGAACGCCAGGTAGGAGACGAACAGGACGAAGTCGCCGACCGTCAAGCTGCCGTCGCGCAGGCTCCCGGCGGCCAGCAGCATGATCAGCCCGGTGCCGAGCTGACCGTGTTGGCCGTGATGGCGTCCAGCGCCTGCGTCACCAGGCGGTCGGTCAGCATCGCGGCCCGGCGCCGCTCGTTGAGCCGCCGGAAGTGGGCCACGGTGACCCGCTCTCGGCCCCGGCCGACCTGCACCGTCTGCACCGCCGCCAAGATATCGCCGATCGCCCCGGTGACCTGGCTGGTCGCCTGGCTGCTGGCCTCGCGGTAGCGGACCAAGCGCGGCACTCGCCCGCTGCGCGACCGCCACGATCGACGATCAGCGGCAGGACCGCGACCAGCGCCATCGCGGCGTTGATCTGCAGGAGCACCACGAACGCCACGAGGGCGAACAGGCCCTGGCCTGACGATCTCGTCGGTCCAGTCGAGATTGTCCTCGGCCTCGATAGGCATCGTCGCGGAAGCGGCTGATCGTCTCGCCGATCGAGAAGGGCAGCGCCGGCGCCGGGCCGGTCCAGGATGCGCCGGAGCAGGTTGCGGCGCAGCAGCCCGCTCATCGTGAAGCGGAAGATGATCTCGACATAGCCGGCGACCAGCCACAGGACCGCACGCCCGCGGCGAGCGCACGACCAGCAGCAGGCCGATCAGCCCGTTCGTGCCCCGGCAGAGCTGCGGCCTCCCCGGTGAGCGTATCGAAGAAGGCACGGGCGATCAGCCCCGGCAGCAGCGACGACAGCGTTCATCACGCTCCACAGACCCGCGTGGAGCAGATAACGAGCCACGGCGCATAGCGCGGCCAGTTCTCGCAACGTAGCGCCAGGTCGGGAGCGGCTCGTCATGCCAGCACCTCCTCGGTGGCGACCCGCAGCAAGCCCGGCGAAGCGCGAGGTGGGGTCGGCGGCGAGGGCCAGCCGCGGCCCGTGCTCGCGCACCTGCCCGTCCTCCAGGACCAGGATGTCGTCGGCGAACGCGAACGTGGCCAGCCGGTGCGCCACGATGATGCCGGTGCGCCCTGCGAGCAAGCCGGCCCAGCGCCGTGTGCACCAGCCGCTCGGTGGCGGGTCGAGCCGCGAGGACGCCTCGTCCAGGATCACCACGTCGGGGTCGCGCAGGAAGATGCGCGCACAGGCCAGCACCTGGGCCTGCCCGGCCGAGAGCCCGGCGCCGCCGGCGCCCAGCCGGTGTCCAGCCCGTGCGGCAGCTCCCGCAGCCAGTCGGCCAGGCCCAAGCGTCGTCCAGCACGGCACTGATGCGGTCGTCCGGCACGCTGTCGTCGAAGAGGGTCAGGTTGTCGCGCACGCTGGCGTTGAAGAGATGCACGTCCTGGGTGACCAGGCCGATGCGCGCGCGCACCGCCGCGAGGCGGACGGTCCGCAGATCGACACCGCCCAGGCGCACCGCACCGGCCGCGGATCGTAGAAGCGCGGGAGGAGCCGCGTCAGCGTCGTCTTGCCGCTGCCGGTGCGCCCGACCACGCCCAGCACGCGGCCCGGCTCCAGGCAGCACGCTGACGTCGCGCAGGACCGGCGTGTCCGTTCGCATAGCCGAAGGAGACGCCGTCCAGCTCCACCGCCAGCGGGCCCGGCGGCAGCGCGTCGCCGGGGCCATCGACCAGGCGCGGTGCCGTCGCGAGCAGCGCCTCGATCCGGCCCATGCTGGCGTCCGCCTGCTGCAGGTCCTGCACCTCGTTGCGGATCTGCTCGGTCGGCTGGCGCAGCATCTCGGTGTACCGGAAGATCAGGTAGACGGTGCCGATGGTCAGCGTGCCGTCCCGGAAGAGCACGGCGCTCAGGGCGAAGGCGACCAGGCCGTGCCGAGCGCGAACAGCCCTGGCTGGTGGCGACCATGCGCGTAGCCCCGCATCTGGGCCTTGCAGCGTCGCGGCCAGCCAGGACCGCATCACCTCGGCGCAGCGGCGCAGCACGAACGCGCCGGCCCCGCTGGAGCGGATATCCTCCAGCCCGGCCAGGTACTCGCCCAGGAAGCCGTAGAAATCGGCGCTGGCCTGGCGCTCCGCGGCCCAGACGGGCGTGGCGGCGGCGCGGATGCGCAGCATGGCGATCAGGGCCAGCACGACGAAGGCGCTCAGGCCCAGGCCGACCCGCCAGTCCACGGAAGCAGCAGCCCCAGCACCCCCACCATCAGGAGGCCGTTGCCGAGCACAGTAGACCACGAACCGCGAGAAGAAGCGGGCCAGGGTCGCGACATCGCCATCGACCCGCTCGATCAGCTCGCCCGGCGTGTGGGCGGTGTGGAACGTGGCGTCCAGCCGCAGCAGATGGGCGACCAGGTCGGCGCGCAGCGCGTTCGTGGCGACCCAGCTCACGTTCTCGGCCACATAGGTTTCGGCGACGGCCAACCCTGCCCGACGAGCGCCAGGCCGATGGTCAGCAGCGCCAGGAAGATCAAGCCCGCACCGCTCCACCCGAGGCGGCTCGATCGATGAAGCGGCTCGCCACCAGCGGCGTGACCACCTGCACCGCGATCGTGCCGACAGGATCGCGCCAGCAGGATCATCCGCGGCCACTGCGGGCGCAGGTAGCGAGTGAGCAGGCTCCGAAACCGGCCTAACGTGCGAAGTGGGCGCATGGCGTCCTCCTCGCAACAACGTAGGGGCGGGATTGTCAAGAGGCACAGCAACGCCGGCCGCAGCCGGCCCTGAATACGGATCGATGAGTTGGAAGGGGGTTGCGCTAGAGGTCTGGACAGACCCCAGGGGATGAATCGAGGGCAAAGGCATGCGATGCGCTTTCGCTAAAGACGCGGTGGGTTTGCGGCTGCGTCTTTAACTGCGTCATGCCAGGCTCCTCGTTCATCGCGCGTCCCACGCGCTGCCAATATGCTCACGCCCTCGCGCGCCGAATCACTCTCGGCGAGTTGGATCGTCGAGCGCGACGGTCGCGCAGTATAGCAGGGCATCGGCCCGAGCACCCTGACTGCACCTCCACTGCTACAGATCAGCAGCCCGTTGCGCTAGCTCCTTTGCCCAGGAACCCGCGGGCAATGCGCTATGCAACACCAATCACGTGCGTCAATAAGTATTGTTGCATGCAACACTATTTCAGAATTCTTGCGCTCAGCGACGCTGATATGGAACGCATGCTCTACTTCGTCACCGTGCACAGGCTGCTCCAGAATCTGGGAGAGCCTGGCCGAGTTTTTCATATGACAACATTGCGTTCCTATGCAGTTACATCGTGATGGTTCTGAAAATATTGGCGTACTCGCGGTGAGATATTTGACGTATCGCCAATTGGATGTTATCCATTCCCGCGCTTCACATCAACTGGGGTTTCGAGACGGTGCCCGCTGCGGTGTGAGCGATTTTTTGCCTTGCGATCTCCAGTCGCGGGCACGATGGCTGTGTGGCGTGAGGAGGGCCACTGGAGCCGCCATATTGACGGCGCCAGCTCCGCCGCACTCTCAGGACGCAACGACGACGTCCAAGAATTGTCGCCAATTCGGCAACCGCATGCCCAAGACTCGGCGGGATCACAACCGCCCGGCTTTGTATTGTCCTCTTCGCCATGAGTTCGATTTCGTCCGACGTATTCAGGGAGGTTTTGACTTGCGCACTTCGACCCGATCGCTGACGACCCAGATTTCGGCCAGGCTTGGCATTGTCTTCTTGCTCGCGTTCGTGCTGACCTCCGCCGCGACCGTCGCGCCGGCGTCGGCGGCCCAGGACGCCGCAATTGGTCCTCGGACCATTGACGACACCGCTGCCGAGCAGACGGCATCGGACGATGCCACCGCGACCGTGACGAGCGACCTCAACCTGCGCTTCCTGCCCAGCCTCGACGCCACAATCCTGGCGATCATGCCGGCCGGGTCCGAAGTCCAGATCGTCGGTGAGGCGGACAACGGCTTCGTCCCGGTCACCTTCAACGGCGCCAGCGGCTACGCCTACGGCGACTACTTGAACACTGGTGCCGCGACGGACACCAGCGCGTCATCCGCACCCGCCGCCGTTCCGGCCTCCGCTGGAACCGACATCGTCTCGATCATCTATGCCGCCGCGGCCGCCTACGGCCAGTCCGGCGATGACATGCTCAGGGTCGCCACCTGCGAGTCGGGACTCAACCCGTACGCCTACAACCCGGCTGGCTGGTATGGCCTCTTTCAGTTCGTCCCCAGCACCTTCGCAGGCACCCCCTACGGCGCCTACGACATCTTCGACCCCGTCGCTAACGCCAACGCCGCCGCCTGGATGTGGTCGGTCGGCCGCCGCGGCGAGTGGACCTGCCAGTAACGGGACGGGAAGACGGGCAGACGACCAACGAGATTGGCCTCGGGCGTTTGCCCGGGGCCAATCGCTATTCATCCACCGATCCTGCCCCTAGCGCAGTCGCCAGATCGATCGATAGCGGATCGCCGGATGCGGTCAGCGCCACCCCGAGCGCACCGTCCAGCATCCGGTCCAGGTCCTGGAGGGCGGCATGAATCGGGGCATCGAAGATTCCTGCTCGGGACGCAGGGATCGCCACCGGATCGTCTGGCTCGTCGTCGATCGCGGCAAACGCGGCCGGGTACGTCGGCCACCTCTCTAGATGGACCGTCCACTCGTCGCCAAAGAGGTCAAGTTCCAGACCATCCTCCGAACGCACAAGATCGACATCGCCCAGCTCGATCAGTTCCGCCATCGCCTCCTGCACGATCTCCTCTAGCCGATCCATCGAGATCCCATCGTCCGCCATCCCGAGTCCCTTCCGCCAATAGGGCGCCCCTAACCCGTCGGCAAGCGCGTTAGGGCCTCTTCAATACGCTCCTCGGGATGCTCATGGTCTTGCATCGACCCGGAGAGATAGGTGTCATACGCCGCCAGGTCGAAGTGGCCATGGCCGCTGACCCCGATCAGCACCGTGCGGGCCTCCCCAGCCTCCCGTGCCGCCAGCGCCTCGTCGATTCCCACCCGGATCGCGTGGGCTGCCTCCGGCGCGGGCAGAATCCCCTCGCTCCGCGCAAAGAGCAGCGCCGCTTCAAACGTGCGGCGCTGCGGCACCGCCCTGGCCTCGATCAACCCCTGGTCTAACAATAGACTCACCAACGGCGCGGCCCCGTGATACCGCAGTCCCCCGGCATGAATCCCCGCCGGCACGAAATCGTGCCCCAGCGTGTGCATCTTGACGAGCGGCGTCATCCCGGCCGTATCGCCAAAATCGTAGGCATACGTGCCCTTCGTCAACGTCGGACACGCAGCAGGCTCTACCGCGATCACGCGCACCTGCTTTCCCGCCAACTTCTGCTGCAGGAACGGAAAAGTCAGCCCCGAAAATTCGAGCCGCCGCCTACGCACCCCGCAATCACGTCTGGCCAGGCATCTGCCTGCGCCAGCTGCGCCACCGCCTCCTGGCCAATCACCGTCTGGTGCAGCAGCACATGATTCAGCACCGACCCCAGGGAATACTTCGTATCCTCCCGGCTCGCCGCATCCTCCACCGCCTCTGAGATCGCCATCCCCAACGACCCCGTCGACTCCGGATCCTTCTCCAGAATCGCCCGCCCAGCCGCAGTATCCGGACTCGGCGACGGCACGCACGTCGCACCCCACGCTTCCATTAACGCCCGCCGGTATGGCTTCTGCGCGTACGAAATCTTGACCATATAGACCTTCAACTCGAGCCCAAAGAAGGCACACGCCATCGCCAGCGAGCTGCCCCACTGCCCCGCTCCGGTCTCGGTCGCGATCCGTTTCACCCCCTCCTGCCTGTTGTAAAAGGCCTGCGGGACGGCAGTATTTGGCTTGTGACTCCCAGCGGGACTCGTCCCTTCATACTTGTAGAAGATCCGCACACCGTTCGGCAGGTCGAGCGCCTTCTCCAAACGGTGCGCCCGATACAACGGCGTCGGCCGCCACAGCCGGTAGACCGCCAGTACCTCGTCCGGAATTGGGATATACCGCTCGGTACTGACTTCTTGCCTGATGACCTCCATCGGAAACAGCGGTGCCAGGTCCTCCGGCCCAATTGGCTACCTCGTCCCCGGATGCAACACCGGCGGCGCCTGCACCGGCATGTCGGCCGCAATGTTGTACCAACTCCCCGGATCTGATCCTCACCCAACAGGAACTTCGTCGTTCGGTCGCTCGCATTCATCGCGAACTTCCCTCTCACTCACATCCACGTGCCGACGGAATTGGCCGCAGATATTAGCCGCGGCAACTCTTTCAGGAACTCAGGCGACCGGGCGAAGGGATCAAGGGCTGGCTATCGTTTGCGCGAGGAGAGAGTGTGACTTCCCCGACGCGCCGTTACAAGTATTGCGTTCGTACTCTTGAAACCCTATTCTGCGCGAGTCGGGCAATGAACGCTGCCCGTGTATGGACCACTCAGGTGATGACCGTGTCGCATCAGACAACCCAGGATGCGCGTCAACTTGACGCGATGAAACTGGGATACCTCCTCGAAGCCAACTCACCGCTGTCCTAATACGCGGGCGCGCAGGACAGCGGAGGCGGGCGCCACATCCACCGCCCCCTCCCCACTAATCCGGGGGACGGTTATCCCATGTCAGTCGAACCCACGTCCATTCCTTCCGTAACTCCCGACCGATCGACCCGCCGTGGCCGCCTTCGCCGGCCTGCCTGGCCGACCACGGGCCTCTGGCGCCACTCTGGCTTTCTCAAGCTGTGGGGCGCTGAGACCATCTCGCAACTCGGTACCCAACTCACGGCCCTCGCCATCCCGCTAATCGCGGCGCTGTCGCTCGATGCCAACCCGGCCCAGATGGGCCTCCTGGTCGCCATCGGCACGTCCCCGTCGCTCCTGGTTGGGCTGTTCGTCGGTGTCTGGGTGGACCGCTTGCCGCGCAAGCCGGTGCTGATCGTTGCTGATCTCGCCCGGGCCGCCCTCC
>CAWHEX010000006.1:0-154104 GCA_963828625.1 uncultured Alphaproteobacteria bacterium
GCGCCGTCGACGGCATCGACCTCGAGGTGCAGCCAGGGCGAGATCTTCGGCGTCCTCGGGCCGAACGGCGCCGGCAAGACCACGATGCTGCAGATGCTCGCGACGCTGCTGCCGATCGATGCGGGCGAGGCGCGGATCTTCGGCGTCGACGTGGCCCGCGAGCCGCACCGCGTGCGCCAGCTGATCGGCGTGACCGGCCAGTACGCGTCGGTCGACGAGAACCTCACCGCGAGCGAGAACCTGTGGCTGTTCGGCCGCCTGCAGGGGCTGCGCTCGGCGGACGCCCGCGCCACCGCGCGGCGCCTGCTCGCGCAGTTCGGGCTCGAGGACGCCGCCGACCGGCCGCTGTCGCAGTTCTCCGGCGGCATGCGGCGGCGGCTGGACCTCGCGGCCAGCCTGATCACGCGGCCGCCGCTGATCTTCCTCGACGAGCCGACCACCGGCCTGGACCCGCGCACCCGCGGGCAGATGTGGGACACGATCCGCGGCCTGGTCGCCGAGGGCTGCACCGTCCTGCTGACGACGCAGTACCTCGACGAGGCCGATCAGCTCGCCGACCGGATCGCGGTCATCGACCACGGCCGCAAGGTCGCGCAGGGCACGCCGGACGAGCTCAAGGCGTCGGTCGGCAACTCGACGCTCCAGCTGCAGCTCGCCGCCGGCGCCGACCAGGCGCTCGCCTGCGACATCGTCCGCCGCGTCCTCGGCAGCGAGCCGGTGCTGACGCCCGAGTCCGGCCGCATCAACGCGCCGCTCACCGTCGCCGACCGGGCGGCGGACGTGCTGATCGCCCTGCGCGAGGCCGCCGTGGCGATCGCCTCGGTGAGCGTCGACAAGCCGACCCTCGACGAGGTCTTCCTCGCGCTCACCGGCCACGACGCCGCGCAGGACGACGAGCCCGATCCCACCGAACACGACGAGCCCGCCCTGGAGGTGGTCCGATGAGCACTGCGACCATCGCCGCGGAGGTGCCGGCGCGGCCGCGTGGTCGACCCCGCGGCCGCGGTCGCGCGCACGCGAGCGCGCACGAGCCTCGCCGAGACGGTCGGCCAGACCTTCTCGATGGCCTGGCGCGCGCTGAAGACGATGCGCCGCAACCCGGAGCAGTTCTTCGACGTGACGATCCAGCCGCTGCTGTTCACGGCGATGTTCGCCTACGTCTTCGGCGGCGCGATCTCCGGCGACGTCGGGAGCTACCTGCCGCTGATGATCCCCGGCATCGTCGCCCAGACCGTCCTGACCACCTGCATGGCCACCGGCGTGCAGCTGCGCGAGGACATGGAGAAGGGCGTCTTCGACCGCTTCAAGTCGCTGCCGATCGCGCGGATCGCGCCGCTGGCCGGCCCGATGGTCGCCGACCTCGTGCGCTACCTGATCGCGGCGAGCCTGACCTTCGCCACGGGCATGATCATGGGCTACCGCCCGGGCGGCGGGGTGCTCGGCGTGCTGGCGGCGATCCTGCTGGCGATCTTCACCGGCTGGGCCATCGCGTGGATCTTCACCTGGGTCGGCACGATCGCCCGCAGCGCCCGCAGCGTCCAGGGGATCTCGATGATGATCCTGTTCCCGCTGACGTTCCTGTCGAACGCGTTCGTCCCGGTGGACACGCTGCCGCCGGCGCTGCAGACGTTCGTGAACATCAACCCGGTCTCCCACCTGGTCTCCGCGACGCGCGACCTCGCCAACCACGCGACGGTCACCACCGAGGTCGGCTGGACGCTGCTCGCCGGCCTCGTCGTGATGGCGATCTTCGCGCCGCTGGCGGTGCGCAGCTACAAGCGCCACCTCTAGCCGGAGAGCCGCTCGACCAGGCCGCGCGCCTGGTCGAGCAGCTCCGGCGGCCGCCGGTCGCCGAGCTCCTCGCGCAGCGCGGCGATCCGGCCGGGCGCGCGCGCCTCGGCGTGCGGCGCGATCCGCTCCCACGCCATCGTCGGGATCATCCGGTTGTAGGCGAAGCGCTCGGCGAGGACGAGCAGCCCGACCGCGTCCTCCGACCGGCGCCGCGTCGCGCAGCAGGCCCCAGGCGCCGAGGGCGAACAGCGCCAGGCCGGCGACGGGGTAGTCGAGCTGCGGGTTCGCCGGATCGAGCATGCGCATGACGCGCTCGCGGCTGGTGGCGAACAGCGCCGCGGGCGTAGGCGTCGTCGGCGTCGGTCGCCGCGTGGTGGGCATGCGCCCCGAGCGCGATCGATTCGCCGAGCACGCCCCACGGCTCCATGCCGGTCGACTCGATCCCCGGCAGCCGCAGCCCCGCCAGGGCCGCCGCGCACTCCCGGTAGAGGCGCAGCCCGGCTGCGATGTCGCCGCGAGCCAGCGCGAGCTCGGCGGCGCCGATCTGCCAGAAGGCGATCCCGCCGAAGAGGGTCCCGCGGTCGTCGATCGCGTCGACCCGCTCGAGCTCGGCCTCGGCGTCCGCGAGCCGCCCCTCGGCGATGGCGCAGAGGACGAGCAGCGCGCGCAGCTGGAGCACGTCATCCGTCGCCCCCAGCCGCTCCATCACCGGCAGGGCGGCGCGGGCGTGCTCGTCGGCGGCCGCGGTGTCGCCGAGGTTCACCGTCAGGTCGGCGAGGCGGGTGCGGAGCAGCGCCGCCGTCCACGGCCCCTCGTCGTCGCGGACCAGCGCCAGCGCGCCCACGGCCGCCTCGACCGCGCCCGCGGGGTCGCCGACGTTCTCGCGCGCGTGGGCGAGCAACTGGCGCGCGGGCAGCGCGACGTGGGGGTCGGGATCGGTCGCGAGCCGCTCGAGCCGGGCCGGGAACGCGGCCGGATCCGCCGGGTCGTACGCGAGCAGCATCGAGACCATCCCGGTCAGCCGCGGGTCGCCGCCGCCCGGCCCGAGCCGCGCCAGCAGCTCCCGGATCGGCTCGCTGCGCCGGTCGTCCGTGACCATCGCAGTCGATCAGCGTCATCACCAGCGCGGCGCGCGCGGTGTCCTCGAGCTCCGGCGGCGGCCGCCAGTCGCGAACCGCGTCGGCGACCGCGGCCGTCAGGGCGATCAGGCGACGCATGCTCGCCGCGGATCGTCCAGAAGAGCCCGAGCACGGAGAGCAGCTCGACGAGGGCGCCGCGGTCGCCGTCGGCGAGCGCGTCGCGCAGCTCGTCGGCGAGGTTGACCTCCTCGACGGCGATCGCGTCGATCGTCGCGAACTGGTCGCGGTCGGAGCAGGCCGGCGCGGTGGCGGTCCGCGTAGGCGGTCGCCCACGCCCGCCTGGCCGCGCGCGCCTCGCCCTCCTCGCCGGCGGCGCCGAGCTGCAGGCGGCCGAACTCGCGGACGGTCTCGAGCATCCGGTAGCGGACGCCGCCCGCCGCGCCGCGGACGCTCAGCAGCGACTGGTCGACGAGACCCTGGACCGCGTCCAGCGCGCCGTCGCCGAGCACCGCGTCCGCGGCCTCGAGCGTGAACCCGTCGTTGAAGAGCGCGAGCCGGCGCAGCGCGCGCCGCTCGGCCTCGTCGATCAGGTTCCAGGACCAGTCGATCACGGCGAGCAGCGTCTGGTGGCGGTCGGGCGCGCCACGGTCGCCGCCGCGCAGCAGCGCGAAGCGGTCCTCGAGCCGCCGGTCGATCTCCTCGATCGCCATCGCCCGGACCTTCGCCGCGGCCAGCTCGATCGCCAGCGGCAGGCCGTCGAGCCGGGTCACGATGCTGCGCACGAGCTCCTCGCGGCAGCTCGGCTCCCGGGCGCGCCGCGAGGGCGCGGTCGCAGAACAGCGCGGCCGCGTCGGCCGGCTCGAGCTCGCCGAGCAGATAGACGTGCTCCGCGGCGATCTCGAGCGGCGCGCGGCTCGTCGTGAGCACCCGCAGGTCGGCGGTCGCCGAGACGAGGAAGGCCACCAGCTCGGCCACCGCTCCGATGACGTGCTCGCAGTTGTCGAGCACGACGAGGCTCGGTCCCTGCGCCAGCCGCTGCGCGATGCGGCCGCGGAGGTCGAGCGCGCTGCTCCGGCGTCAGCGTTCGCTGCGCGCTGACCGAGTCGCGCACGTCGAGCACGGAGCCCACCTCGCCGACGACGTCCTCGGCCGCGGTGACGCCGACGAGCTCGACGACGTGCACCACCGACTGCGCGGCGTCGCGCGCGAGGACGTGGGCCAGCCGCGTCTTGCCGAGACCGCCCGGCCCGATGATCGACACCACGCGCGCGTCGGTCAGCAGCGCGCGGAGCCGGGCGACGTCGCGGTCGCGGCCGCGCAGCGAGCTCGCGTCGTGGCGCACGCCGCTCCGGACGGGGCGGTCGAGCGCCAGCAGGTCGCGATGCGCCCGGCCGAGGCGCTCGCCGGGGTTGGTGCCGAGCCGTTCGAGCAGGTCCTGCCGGTAGGCCTCGTAGCGCTCGAGCGCCGCCCCGGGCCCGCGCACCACGGCCTCGCTCCGCAGCAGGTCGGCGAGCAGCGCCTCGTCGTCGGCGCGCGCGGCGTGCGCGGCCTCGAGCCTGGGCAGCGCCTCGGCGTGCGCGCCCGTGCGGCTGGACGCCTGCGCCAGGATCACGCGGGCGGTCGCGAGATCGCCGGCCGCCGCGCGGCGGACCTCGGTCAGCGGGTCGGCCTCGTCCTCGCCTGGCGCGCGCAGCCCGTCCTCCAGCGCCAGGGCGTCGCGGGCCAGCGTGGCGGCGCGCTCGGCGTCGTCGTCGAGCGCGGCGGCGGCGTCGCGCACGAGCGCGGCGAGCCGGACGCAGTCGACCTCGGCCGGGTCGACCCCGAGCCGGTAGCCGACGGCGTCGCGCACGATCGCGCCGGCGCCGAGCGCGGTCCGCGTGCGCGAGACCAGCACCTGCAGGCTCTTCGTCGCGTTCACCGGCGGCTCGTCGCCCCAGACCAGGTCGATCAGCCGCTCGCTGCGCACAGGCCGCCCGCCGGCGGCCGCCAGCGCCGCCAGCAGCGCCTGCGAACGCTCCCCCGCGACAGGGGCTCCCCGCCAGCGCACGTCACCGAGCAGGGTCAAGGCGACGGTCACGGCGGCCAGCCGAGCGAGCCGAGCCGCCGAGACGGGCCTGCGGGCACTCCACCGGCTCGCAACCAGCGTCAGCCCGCGGATCGCGTCGCTTCGCGGAGTCTCCGACGAAATTTGCCGCGGCGGCAGCCGTGTCGGTGTTCGCGGTCGTGGTCCAGACGCCCGCCGTGCCGGTATAGGAATAGAGCAGCACGGTCGGCGGCAAGCGCATGCGCGTGCGGAACGAAACGTTGCACACGATGCGTGCCGTGCCGGCCGCAACGCCATCGATCAGTCCGTCGACGCTGCTCGCCGTTCCGGGCGTCGCACCGAGATCGTAGCTCTTCGCCCAGTAGCGCTGGCAGGCGTTCATCTCCTGATCGAGCGAGCGCATGACAAAGGGCGCGCGTGTCGAGTCGGGCAGCTCGATCCCGGGCAGAACGATGAGCCCCGTGATCTGGAACGTGTCGCTGGTTGCGGCGACGCCGTTCGTGGTGCTGCTCACGCCGCTGTAGTCGCTGCCGGCCCACGCGCCGGCCGTGCCGACACGCGAAGAACCGCCCGCGATGCAGATGTTGAGAAGAAGGCCGACACTCGTATCGTTCGCCCATCCGCCGCTAACATCGCCCGCGATGGTGACAGTCTTGAACTCCCACGTATCGGCGGCGCTGACCGCGAAGGTGAACGGATAGGAGCGTGCCTTCGTGTTGTTGCGCAACGAGCCCGAATACGTGCCGGTGCGATGCGCCTTGACCCAGAACGCGAATGAGACTGCGGCCGCACTTCCCGATCCGAACGCAAGCCGCGCCGTCCGCATCCCCTCGATCGGAACCAATACCGACAGCTCGTCGCTCGATCCGAGCGAGCCTTGTGCGGTCGAAACCGTGAACTTGAGTGAGTTGCGATAGCCGGGTGGCGCGTCGGTCACCTGTTGCCCCGCCGCGACGAACGTCCCGCGATACGCCGCCATCACGCCGTCGAGCAGATACCTGGTCTGGAGCGAGCCGCTGCCGGTGAGCGTCACCGACGCCGTGCCGTTCTCCTGGCTCGCCTCCATGCTGCCATTGAGCTGCATGCCGTTATAGGCGAGCGCATCGAACGGTGCGGCCGCGAGCAGCTGGCGCGTCGCCGGAACATTGGAAAATCCCACGAGCGTCAGCTTGCCGGTGGCTTTGTCGATCACGATGGCGTCGAACCAGCTCGAACCGTCCGGCGAAACTTTGAAATGGAGATTGTCGTCGCCTGTCAGCCCGACCTCGGCGCGGCCCGAGAAATTGGTCTGCATCAGCAGCGAAAGCGTCTTGGTGGCGCTTTCCTTGCTCATCTTGTAACGCAGATCGCCGTCACCCCCTTCCGCCACAGTCTTCGCGGCCCACAAGGCGTTGTTGAGTTTCGCGCTGAACGGGTTGGTCGCATCCGCCGTCGTACCGATGCCGAGCAGCGACAGATTCTGCAACGTCGCCAGCATCGCAAGCGCGTTGACCCACGCCGAGCCGCTCCAGGCGACCAGCGCACCCTCGTCGATCACGAAGGCGAACCAGCCCGTCTTCGGCGTGCAGAACACCCAGCCGCCGTCCTGCCACGCCGCGATCTGGTTGCCGTGCCCCGCCCACGCGCCCGTCGGGCTTGGGCTTGCCTTCACGATCCAGCGCTGCCCTTCGCTTGGCGAACCGGGCGGCGCGTTCAGGTCGCGATCGACAATCGCGAGCTGCACCAGCGTATCGATCAGCCGCAACGTCTCGTTCAGCGTCACGTCAGGGAGAAGCTCGCCGCCTTCGATGAAAGGCAGCGCAAGATTGGCGGAGGCGCTCATGGCGATCCTTAAGGCGTGAGGGTTGCGATGGCTGGCAGGCCGCGGCCGACGGCGGCCGACATCTGATAGAGGCGCACGTTGAAGCTCGTTTGCACGCCGCCGAAGTCGAGCGTCTCGTCGCTCGTGGCGTAAAGCGTGGACGGCGTGGTTGCGGAGAGAGTACGCGCGACCGAAGCGCCGGAGAGGATTTCCAATTCGTAGGCCTCGCTCGCCTCGTTGAGATCGGGCCGCGCCGCGAACGTGACGCCGGCAAGTCCGCGCCGGCGCGCGCGCCAGGTGAAGCGCACACCGCCGGCCTCGCGTCGCGCACGCAGATGCACGGGCGCAACGGGCTGATACGCGAGCGCACCAGCGCGCACCTCGAGTTCGACCGCGGAGGGATCGCCATGATCGCGGTTCGCCGCGACAACGCGCAGGCGCATGCGCCGGCCGATGGTTTCAACGCCCCGCGCGATCGGCGTGACGTGCGGATCGAGCACCACGAAGGGCGCCCCCGCGGGCAACGGATCGGCGATCTTGCCTTCGCTGCCGAGTTCGCCGCGCACAACCGGGACTGCATCTGACAACACGATCGGGTCGACGCTGCCTCCGCCATCCTTCCCCGCATCGCTTGCTCCATCCGTTGTCCATTTCCCACCATCCGGATTGCCCTTCGGAACGCGTGGCTGGTTGGGATCGTACTTGCGCTCGATACGGCGGAGCGTGAGCTCGAACTTCACCTCGGCGAGTTCGCGACGTAGGTAAATGAGGTCGTCTTGCAGAGCCGCATGCTCGGCCGCAATGCGCGCTTCTTCCTCAGCACGCTGCTCGTCGATGAGCCGCGCGGCAAATGACTTGGCTTCCAGTACGCCAAGCTGAGCACAGACAGTTCGTCGTGCCGCATCCAGCGTTGCCAGTCCGGCTGCAGCCAGCGCTGACGCTGATGCTCAACCCAAGCAGAATGAACGTAGGTCATTCGAAAAGCTCCGGATCGCATTCAGCTCGCCGTGAACGTCAGCTCGCCCGCCGATTCCAGCGCGAGTTCGGTCGTCACCTCGCCGTCGTGCTCGCCGGCGAATTCGAGCGAGGTGATCTGGAACGGCCCCGCGACCGTGCCGAAGTCCGGGATCACGATCTGGAAACTCTTCACCGCGCCGTCGAAGAAGGTCTGGCGCATCAGCGCGTCGGACGCCGCGTCCTTGAACAGGCCGCGCCCGCCGACAGCGGCGCGCTTGATGCCCGCGCCATCGAGCAGCTCGCGCCAGCGCCCGGCGGATTCCGCATGCGTGATGTCGACGGTCTCGGCATTGAAGCTGAGCCTGCGCGCGCGCAGGCCCGCAACGGTCGTGAAGCCCGCGCCGTCGGCGATCTTGACGAGCAGGTCCTTGCCTTTCTGGGCAGCCATGAATGTCTCCTTGTTCTCCTGATGCGGACGCGCTCGCTTCGCGACCGCTATGCCGGCTCGGTCACGGCGCGGAAGCGCACCAGCGCGTGATAGGTGCGGCCGTCGGATTCGCGGCGGATGTCGGCGACCGAAAAGCGCAGGTTGACGAGGTGATGGCCGGCCGGCGCGAGCGGCGCGTCGTCGAGCGCCTGCAACAGCGCGCCGGCAATCATGTGCGCTTCCTTGTGTCCGCCCTGGCGCGACCAAGCATGCAGCGTGACGCGGTGCTCCTCGCCGGGATCGCTCCCGGCTGAGAAATCCTCCACGCGCGCCTCGCCCAGCGTCACGTAAGGGAACGCAGCGCTCTTCGGCGGCTCGTCGTAGATCTTCGGCCCGCCGAGCAGCGCGGTCAGCGCGCCGTCGGCAACCAATGCGTCATGGATCGCGGCGCGCAGCGCCACGGCGGCAGTCGTCATGAGTTTTCTCCGGGTCAGCGCATGGCCGCGAAAAGTGGGGACCGGTTTTCGGGCTCAGGCCGTGCGCCAGCTAATCGCTGCGCTGCTCGGCGCCGATGATGAGAAAGCGGCGCGTGGCGTCCTCGCGCAGCGAGACGATGCGATAGATGCGACGAACCTTCGACGAGGCGATCCCGCGTGGTGACGCCCGCGCGCGCGCGGATCGTGATGCGATGCGTCACCGTCGCGCCGGGCGCGTCCGCGACCACGCTGTTGCGCGCGGAAACCGGCTCGACCTTCGCCCACAGCGTGGTCAAGGCCGTGAAGCTGCGCGCCACACCGCCTGCGCCATCCGGCGTCTCGACCGGCTGCTGCAGCACGAGACGGCGGTTGAGCTCACCCGCGGCGGTCACAGCGCGAGCACCCGATAGGGCGCGATCAGCGCCGCGACGGTCTGCGGCAGCACCGCGATCTCTTCGGAAACGAGCCCGCGGTTCTCGTACCAGTGCGCGACGAGCAGCCGTATCGCCTGCCGCAATGGCTCGGGCACATCGTCGCCTTCGTCGCCGTAGCCGCAGGTAACGTCGATCTCGATGCCGGCGAACGGCCGCTCCGGGATGGGAAGCGCGCCACGCGTGAAGCCGAGCCGCGCGGGCGATGCCGCGCTATCGAGCGTGAAGGCCGCGACATCGATTGCCTGCATGGTGCCGTCCGCGCGGTAAACGCGCGCGGCGTCGAGCGCGACAAGCGGCACCGGCAGCACCGCGACAAATCCACTCTCCGGCCATACGTCGCGCGTGAGCCGCCAGGACTGCGTGATCAGCGCGCGCCGCGTCTGCGTCTCGACGTGGATGCGCGAGCCCGCGATCAGCGCCGCGATGATGTCGTCGTCATCGTCGTGCTCGACGCGCAGGTGCGCTTTCGCTTGCGCGAGCGTGACCGGCTCGGCCGCGGGGCCGCTCAGCAGAATAGAGGGCATGGATTGCTCTTTCGGTTGACTTTTCGCGCGCGCGAAAGGCTCATGCGCGCGATGCGCGCCCTTGCCCTCGCCCTGATGCTGGTTTCGTCGTGCTCCGCGGCCGCGATGGTCGGCGGCGCGACGCCGCCGCCCGACGCGATCGCGCGTTCGGTCGTGCTGATCGTCGGCTCGCGCGGAAACTTCTGCACCGGCGCGGCGCTTGCGCCGGATCTGGTGCTCACCGCGGCGCACTGCGTACTGCCCGGCGCCGACTACAAGATCGTGGAATACGACTCCGCGCGGCAGCCGCAGCTGCGCGACGTTACAAGCGTAACCGCGCACCCGAACTTCGATCTCAAGGCGCTGCTCGCGCACCGGGCAACCGCGGACGTCGCCCTGCTCAAGCTCGCCGCACCGCTCAAGAGCGCGGAGCCCGCGACCCTCGGTCCATCCCTGCCGGTGTCACCCGGCAACTCGTTCACAGTCGCGGGGCTCGGCGTTGCGGTACGCGGCGACGGCAAGACCGGCGGGACCGCGCGCGCCGCGGAGCTGATCGCGACGGGCCGGCCTGGAAACCTGCAAATCCGGCTGCACGATCCCGCCGCGAAGGGCGAAAAGGCAGGGCTTGGCGCCTGCACCGGCGATTCGGGCGCGCCCGTTTTCCGCGCCGTCGGCGGCCGGTTGGCCATCGTCGGTCTGGTCAGCTGGTCCACCGGACCGGGGAATTCGGCCGGTTGCGGCGGGCTGACCGGGGTCACGCCGCTCACCCTGTATCGCGAATGGATCACACGGTCCGGAAAAATACTTGGGAACCAACTTCGCTCTTGATTACCGATCAATGAACAGGGATTGTGTGCACTGCGGCGGCAACAAACCGCATCAAAAGCACCGGTTACGAGGGCAATTCATGCGGCAGTCGCATCGCCTTGCGGACATCGCGGCACACCTTCGGGTTCCATTTCTCTCCGCTTTGGTGGTGGCTTCGGCCGCCTTTATTTTTGCCGGCGACGCGCAAGCGGTGATGCGCGGCCACGCGGCGGGCGGCATCAGCCGTCACGTCGTGAAGCTGGTCGGGCACAATCTTCTGTGTTCCGCGACGGTGATCGGGCGCCAGCAGTTGCTGACGGCGAACCATTGCGTCGAAAGTTCCGGGCCCTTCTTCGTGGTCGCGGGCGGTTCCAAGATCGCCGTGACCAGCCACAAGGCCTCGGGCCAGACCACCCTCCTCACGATCGCGAGCCCGCTCCCCGCCAGCTACGTGCCGATCTCGGCCGGC
This sequence comes from uncultured Alphaproteobacteria bacterium, assembly GCA_963828625.1. Classification (GTDB taxonomy): domain Bacteria; phylum Pseudomonadota; class Alphaproteobacteria; order Rhizobiales; family Xanthobacteraceae; genus PALSA-894. The sequence continues at coordinate 10,789 of CAWHEX010000006.1, forward strand.
GAAGGCGGCAGCGACGGCGTCTTCACCATCGCGGGCTACGGCACTGCGCATGAGGCGGAGCGCATGCAGTCGGCCGGCTTGCGCGAGGCGCGCCTGGTCACCGACTCGCGCTACGGCGCGCTGGTCGACCCCAAGCGCCGCGGCGCGATCAGCGCCAGCGCCTGCATGGGCGATTCCGGCGGACCGGTCGCGAAGTTCGACGGCAAGCGCTTCGTGCTTGTCGGCATCGTCGAGCGCGTTTCGAATTACGCGGGCGTCGGCGCCTGCGGCTTCCTCACCCATTTCTCGAACGTCAGCGGCGTGCCGACCTACACGGCGGAGCCCGAGGGCACGACGCGCCAGGCTTCCGAGCCGCGCGCGACGCGCCGCGTCGCCGGCAAGAAGCGCCATCAGTGGGCGGCGCGCTAGCAACGAGATACTTCGGGGCACGGCAAGACGGCGCGGAGCGATCCGCGCCGTTTTTGTTTGTTCGCGCCGGTCACTGCTGAACGGCGCCGCCCGTCACGTTGCCGTCCTTGGCAAAGATCAGGCCGACGCCGCCGGTGATCATGCCGAGCGCCGTCGTCGGATCGATCGGCTGCCCGCCGAGCTTGATGCCGAACAGCGAGGCGAGCCCGATCGCGGCGGTGATGCCGCCGCCGAGCGTGGTCTTCCAGTTGGTGCCGAAGTTTTTCATTCGTTGTCTCCGTTGCAAGGTGGTCTGGCAGTCCTGAAGCGAAACGGGCGACGCACGCTTGCGCCGCCCGCTCTGCCGTGAGAGGCGCGATCAGCTCGCCGCGAACTTGAGCAACTTGATCGCGTCGAAGTCCTGCACGCCGCCGCCGACGCGCTTGGTCGTGTAGAACAGCACGTAGGGCTTGGCGGTGAACGGATCGCGCAGCACGCGCACGCCCTGCCGGTCGATGATGAGATAGCCGCGGCGGAAATCGCCGAACGCGATCGCGAACGCATTCGCGGCGATGTCGGGCATGTCCTCGGCCTCGACCACCGGATAGGTGAGCAGGCTCGCGCGGCCGCCGGCCTGCAGCGGCGGCGACCACAGATACTGGCCGTCCGAGTCCTTCAGCTTGCGCACCGCGGCCTGCGTCTTGCGGTTCATCACGAAGTTGCCGTTCTGGCGGTAGCCGGCCTTGGCCGCATAGATCAGGTCGATGACCGCATCGACCGGCTCGTCCGCGTCGAAATCGCCCGCCGTGCCGGTCGCGATGTAGCCGATCTTGGTCCAGGCCCAGGAGGCTTCGGCGACGGTCGTGTACGAGAGGAAGCCTTTCGGCTTGTTGGTGCCGTCGCCCGAGACGAACGCCGTGCCCTCCTGTGCGGCGAACACCTGCTCCACCTCGGAAGCGATCCACTCGTCGATGTTGACGGCCGCATCCTCAAGCAGTGTCGCGGTCGCGGCCGGCATGGCGTAAAGCTCCATCGCCGGGAAGCTCAGCTCGGCGAGCGTGGGCGATGCCGTCTGCGAGCGCGCGTCGGTTTCGCCGACCCAGCCAGACGCCGGACCCGCCGTCATGAACGGCTTCTTGTAGACGTTGGCGGAGATCTCGCGCACGCCCGCGATCGAACGGATCGGGGAGATCAGCGTAAGGCGGCGGCCGATCTCGGTCTCCGTTTCGGGCGGCACCAGGTAGCCGCCGTCCGGACTGGAGCCGATCGACATCGCCTTGGTTTCCAGCGCACGCAACCCCGTGCTTTCGCCCGCCCGCACGTAGCTCTCGAATGCCGCCTTGTGCTCGCGCGCGCCGACGCTCTGCATGCGTTCGCCTGCGAGCGGCGGACGGGCCTGTTTCACCAGCACACCGTCGAGCGCGGCGTCGATGCGCGCGACTTTCTCTTCCAGCAGCGGATCGGCGCGCCGCCGCTCGATCTGGGCGAGGCGCTCATCGTTCGCATCCTTGTAGGCGTCGAAGATTCGCATCACGTCATCGGTGCCGAGCGCATCGGCCGGCAAGCCGGCCTTCTGCTCCGGTGCGGAATGCAAAATTTCCAGGTCCATTCGGGTTTCTCCTTTGTGGTGGACGTTTGTGTGCGATAGGCGCGCCAAAGCGCGCACCTAGGGGCGCGAAGATCGACAGTCAAAGTCGAGAGATGCGTCAAACGAAGCCGCGACGTTCCCAATCCAGCCGGACAAATACCTCGTCAGGCCCTGTCGGATGGTTGGTCCAGATCGTCACATGCGTCTGCGGGCTCGCAACTCAGCGCAAGCCGTGCGGTGATACGCGCCGCATTGGCGTGACTGGCAGCGCGGCACCGGCCCGCAGTCCGCCCCACTCCCGCTCAGCGCGCGCCCGCGCTTGACCGAGCTTCGGCGGGGAGGACACCGAGCCCTTCGCCGCGCGGACGCGCGCGCCCGCGAGCAGCGGGAACGTGACAATGGAGATCTCCCACAGGTCGAGATCGATGATCTTGCGGACGCGGCTCGCCGCATCGACGCGCCCCTTCACGGTGCGAAAGCCGATCGAGAGCCCGTCAACCGCGCCGGCGCGCACGAGCGCGATCAGCTCGCGCGCCCGCGCCACCTCCGGAATGAGCTTCCCTCGCGCGCGAAGCCCCCGAAAATCCTCGGCCAGCTCCAGCCATACGCCGACCGGCTCGGCCGGATCGTGCTGGAACAGCATGGGCACGCGCCGGACACCGCGGTTCTTCAGGGTGCGCGCAAACGCGCCCGGCATCACCATGTCGCGCGCGGCGTCGATCTCGCCGAACAGGCTGGCGTAGCCTTCCACCGTGCCGTCCTCAGCGATCGTCGTGCGCGGCCGGAAGACCTGGCTAGCGCTGAGCTGCTCGTTCGATGCGGGCATGCGTGATCCTTCGCGCGCCCGGTTGGGGCGCGGCGTCGGGGCCGGATAAAAGATGAAAGATGGGCTAGTTCTTCGCGCGCCGCCTGGCGCCTTTGGTCTTGCGCACGGGAGCCGGTGCGCGCCGCGCGCGTTTGGCGGCGCGGTCGAGATGGTTGAGGAATTCGCGGAATACGGTGAGATGATCCGGCCGCGCTTTCGTCTCGCGGATCGAGCGCAACACGTTGTGCAGATCGTCCATCAGCGTCGGCCTCCGTGTCTTTCATTGAAGCGCGCAAGCTCGCGCACGAAATCGTCGATGCGGCGCGTTGCGGTGCTCATTTCGCGCAGGGCGAGCAGCAGCAATGCGCTGGTCGATCCCGCCCACAGGAGCAGCGCGAGGTGCGCGAGGTCGCCGCGCTCGGAAAACGTGCGGATCAAATCATCCATCACGCGAGGTGATCCCCGCCCTCGAGCGGCGCGTAGCCGACAAGGCGCGTTTCTCGTTGAGCGTGAGGAACGGCGCGTCAGTGATGCGGCGCCACAACGCGGCACGGTCGGACGCGAGCGCATCCACCTGGTCGGCATCGACGACCAGCCGCACCGCCCCGAACGCCGCGCCGAGCCATTGTGCGAGCGCACAGCCGATGCGGTTCGCGAACGGCAGCACGGTCGCGCGGAAGAACACGCGGTTGGCCTCCTGGTAATTCGAATAGGTATTGTCGCCCGGAATGCCGAGCAGTTGCGGCGGCACGCCGAAGGCAAGCGCGATCTCGCGCGCCGCGGCGTGCTTCGCCTCCATGAAGTCCATGTCCTTCGGCGAGAGCGACATCGCCTTCCAGTCGAGCCCGCCTTCGAGCAGCAGCGGCCGGCCCGCGTTGCGCGCGCCTTGGTAGGTGTTTTCCAGTTCCTGCTTCAGCCGCTGGAACTGGTCGTCCGACATCACGGCGCCGTCCGCGCCGGAGAAAACCAGCGCGCCGGAAGGCCGCGCCGCGTTGTCGAGCAGCGCCTTGTTCCAGCGCGCGGCGGCGTTGTGCGTATCGACCGCGACGGCCGCGGCTTCGAGCGGCGCGAGCCCGTAGTGATCGTCGAGCGGATGCAATAGCGAGAGATGCAGGATCGGCGGCAGCGCCGCGGTCTGGTCGAAGCGCACCGTGCGCCCCGCGACCGTGTATTCGTACGCCTCCGGCCAGCCGTTGCCGCCCGGCACGAGCCGCATGCGATCCGGGCGCAGCGTGTGCAGCTCGCGCGGGCTTCCGTCGATGCTCACCGCTTCGACGTAAGCGTTGCCGGCGATCAGCAGGTGCGTGGCGATCGTCTCGATCAGCTTCGCGCCGTCCTCGCGCGGGTTCGGCCGCGCGATCAGGTCGAGCAGCGGATGGCGGTCGCGCGTCTCGACCCCCTCCTCCACCAGGAACGCACAGCCGCCGACGTTCTCGGCGACCAACTTCACGGAGCGATAGACGATCGCGTTGCCACGTAGCCTTCGCGCGCGAGCCCGGCATAGTCGCGCGGCGTCCAGCGCGCGCGGTGCCCGCTTTCAAGCGCGATCAGTTGCGCGGTGCGCGAGGCTTTCGCCTCCGGCGCGCGAAATAGATTTGTCAGGCGTTCGAACATGTCAAAGTCCTCTCACCCGCGGCTCGGCCCGCGTGAACGTCAGCGCCGTCACCGCCCAGACCAGCGCATCGAGCCGGTCGGGCGAGCGGCCGGACGACAGCCCGTCCGGGCCGAAGTCGCACATCTCGTCTTCCAGCGCGGCGAACACGCCGGCGTGCCGCACGCGGCCCTGCTCGTAGAGATTGGAGACTGGCTCGGCGCGCAGATACTTGCCGCGATGCGCGCGCACCGGCGTCACCGGCACGTTGCGGTCTGCCTCGTTGATGACAGCGCGCACCATGTCGCCGCCCTGATTGACCTCGACCACGAGGCTATCGGCATCCAACCTGCGCCAGAGCGCGATCGCCTTGCGGGCCCAGCCGGCGGGCGACAGGCCGCTCGCGGTCTCGTCCGCCAGACACGTAGATCATGTCGCCGGCGCGGCCGGCCGCGACCAGCCCACAGGCGGCGGAATCCTTCGTCGCCGAAGCCGGCGGATCGACCGCCACCACGATGCGCGAGCATTCCGGCGCACGATCCACCCGGCACGCTTCGAGTTGCGCGCGCGACCAGAGCGCGTCCGCGCGCTCCTCGATCAACTCGCCGTCCAGCTCCTGCCGGCCAAGGCGCGTGCCGCGATAGCGCTTCACCACGGTGTCGAGAAACGCCGGCGCGAGATTGAAGGCGTTGACCACTGTACCGGCGCGCGTGACCGCGGCGGCCGGATCGGCGATCAGCCGCCGGAGCAAGGAAATCGGCCGCGGCGTGGTGGTGATCACCTGCCGCGGCCGTGCGCCAAGGCGCAGCCCGAACTGCAGCATGTCGAACGTTGCTTCGGCATGGCGCCACTTGGCGAGTTCATCGCACCAGGCCGCGGAGAACTGCGGCCCGCGCAAACTGTCGGGGTCTTCGGCCGAAAACGTCTGCGCGATCGCGCCGTTTTTCCATTCGACCCGGCCCCGCGAGGCGATCCATTCGGGCGCGCTGCCGCGTTCATGCACGGCGAGAAGCCCCGACGCGCCCTCGATCATCACCTCGCGTACGTCGCGCTCGGTTTCACCGATCAGCGCGATGCGTGATTTCGGATGCGCGGCCTGCGCACGGACCCATTCGGCGCCGGCGCGCGTCTTGCCCGCGCCGCGTCCGCCGAGGATCAGCCATGTGGTCCAGGGCCCGCCGCTCTGCGCGAATTCGGGCGGACGCTGATGCGGCAGGGCAAAGCCGTTGCTCCACGTCGCGGCGAACCGCTCACGATAGTTCGGCGGCAGCGTGCAGAGGAACAGCGCCTTGTCCGCGTTGGGCAAACTCATCCATGCGGCGCACCAGGTCTCGAATGAAGTCATCGTCATCGGCGGGACCGCGGTCATTGTCTTCCTCGCTCGTCGCGGCCTTGCCCCGCGGCGCGTCGAGCCGCGCGACCTCCTGCAACGTGCGCGCCAGGCTCGCGAGCACGCGCGCCGCGCGCTCGGCGCCTTCGGTGTGCTCGACGGCGGGCTTGAGCTGCGCGACGATCTGTTCGACGGCATCAAGCTCGTGCTCGATCATTTGGCGGATGCGCGCGGCGACGACCGCCGTGTCCGAAGGCCTCGCATTCGGCGACGCGCTCGGGTGCGCGATTTCGTCAGGCTCTCGCGGGGGCTCGGCTAGCGGCACACGATCGAGGCGCAGGCTCCATCCCCACTGGCGGCGGCGCGTGTAGAACGTGGTCCGGGTGACGCCGAGCATCGCGGCGATATCCTCCACCGGAACGTTGGTGTTTTCATACACGCGGCGCGCTTCGCGGATATTGGCGAGCGTGACGCGTCGCTTCGCAGGAGCCATGAGTCCTCGCGCGAAAGGAGCAAAAGATGTGAGACGATCGGCGGTAGCTCGCGCGGGCCTTGTCGGCCGGCGCCGGGACGCTGTCCCGCAGACCCAATTTTGGAGCGTGCCCTTGTCCTATCAAGGCAGCGCTGCGCTGTCAATATGATCCTAGGATTATTTTGGTGGTCGTGGGCGATTTTTCGATCGCGCGCCAAACTTCGTTTTGTCTGAGCCGCTTGGCAGCCGCGCGAAACTGGTCCACTGCTGCGCGCTCAAACATGGAAGGCACCGCAGTGAACAAGAATCAGACCGGATGCGCAGCCCTTCTGCTCGCGATGTCCGTCGTTGCACCCTGCCCCGCGTTCGCCGAAGGACTTCAGCCCGGTTACTGGAAGGTGACGAGCATCCCCGAGATCAACGGCGCGCCCACGCCGCCGCAGGAGAAGATGCGCTGCATGACGCCGGCCGAAACCGCCGATCTCGACAAGACCTTTTCGCCGGAGGCGCGCACGATCAACTCCGCCTGCGAACGCGTCGAGCACGAAGCGACCGCGAGTTCGCTGAAGTGGCGGCTGCAATGCACCGGACAGATGGCGATGGATGTCGCGGGCGCGTTCAAGTTCGAAACACCGCAGCGCTACGTCGCCGAGGTGCGCACGAAAATGTCGATGCCGGGCCAGACCGTCGAGTCGCGCGTCGCGATCGTGGGCGAACGCGTCGGCGAGTGTCCGTAGCGGACGAAGTCGGGCCCCGGGGCCGCGATCATTTGCCGTCCAGCCCCACTTTTGGGGTCGCATCTCCCAGCACTTGCGGCCAATCGACGGTCGCGGATGGCTGGCGGATCAGGTAGCGGCCTTCAGGCACCATCGGTACGATCCCCTTCTTGTCGCGCGTGCTCTTGGCGGCGCTCGCGTAGAAACCGCCCCACCATTTGGCCGATTGCCAGATCGCTTCCGGGCAGCTTGAGGCTGAGGATAGTCCTGGCGTCAGTTCGACATTCGCCATGGCGTAGACCGTCTCGACGAAGGCCGAACTCGGCAAGCCGGTGCCATTGAGCAGCGGATTGGCCGCCCCACTGGTGCCCCAGATGAAGCCGAGCCACGGCAGCATCAACGACGGGAGATCAAGAACGGTCCGATTGTGGCGTACGCGGTCGACGAACTCGACGACCTTCTCATGCGCCGTGGCGAAGCAGACCACCGCGATGTTCGGGTAGCGCTTGGGATCGTCGATCTCGTCGAGCGAACATATGCGCACGCCATTGGTGCGCGGGATCGACGAAACATCGTCCACCTCTCCTTCGGACTTCTCTGCACGCGCAGCAAGGTCGAGGGGCACGGAGGCGAATTTTCCACCGCCCATCAACACGCCGCATTGCGACCAGAAACTCGGCAACATGTCGCCGCGTAGCGCGGACTGCGCCACCCGAATGCGGAAGTCTGCGAGCGAGGCACCGCCGAGAAGAAGGATGCCATCGTCGGCTCCGAAATCCGTCAGCCATTTTCTGTTGCGGACGGATTTGTTGCGAGCGGTTTCGGCGTCATCCTGTTCGAGTTTCTTGTTAAGCTCGGAATGAATAAGGCGGCTCATTAAGGCCATGATGGATTCCTCTCAAATGAAGGTGCGATCCCAGATCGTCTTTCCGAAGTCCTTCGGTGGCGCATCGGCGTCGACCGGCCAATAGCGCAGCTTGAGCTTTGCGCCCGGCCCCTGCTGCGTAAATTCGAGCGTGAGAAAGTGGCCCGCCGTTGCCTGGAAGTCGGCCTTCGTGATCATTTGATTGGTGGCAAGCAGTTGGGCGGTCACTTGCTCGGGGCGCACGATCGGAAATGTAGGCGGAGCTTCCTCCCACTCGCCGGCAGCAAGCTTGTCGATCAGCGATAGCGGTGAGGAAATGATCTCGACCAGTTCGCCTCCCGACTTCAGCCTGCCGTAGGCAATGCGGCCGAAGTGCACGTCGCCGGTCAGGATGATGAGCGAGTGCGGGCTCGCCGCAACGATGCGGACGAGATCCTGATACTGGTCGTAGTCGGGAAGATTCCAGTCGTAGACCGAGCCGTGATACCAGTCCGTCGGACGCCACAGCAGGGGCTGGCCGATCACCAGGACGCCGGGACCTTTGAGGCCCTTCACCCACGCCTCAACCTTCGCGAAACGCGCCTTCGGGATGAACGTCTTGTTGTCGCGATCGATGCGAGTGTCCGCGATCATGAACGAGAGCGGCGAAACATCGAATTGTAGCAGCGGGCGGGGGGTCTGGAACGCACGGTAGAGTTCGTGCGCGGCGTCCCACCACATGTCGCGATCCTGCTTAAGCCATGTGTTGACCGGAAAGCTGCGACTGGGTGCGTTATTCCAATACTCGTGATCGTCGGAGCAGAAGAAGTTCGCGCCCTTGCTCAGCAACTCGGCGAATCCATTCGTCTGACCCCAAGTGCCTTTGTACTGGCCGAGAAAACGATCGCGCAGATCGTCATAACTGTGGGGCGCTCCAAAGTGCCAGGCAGGGCTGTCGAGATAGACCTGATCGCCCGCAAGAATCTTGATGTCCGGGCGCGCGGCAGGCGGCATGCGGGAGAATGCTTTGCCGACCGTTCCCCCCTCGTCCTCCATCAGTGCGAAGCACGAGCCGAGCAGCACCGTGAACGGCTTACTCGCTGCAAGCAAAGGCAGCGCCGACGGCAGCGTCGTGAACTTAGCGTGCGCGACGGCCTTGCCGTCGGCAAGCAGAGCGAATTCGTAAGTTTGACCGGGTGTGAGCCCGGTGATCTGCACTTCGCAGTGCTGCAAGCGCGCGGGCTCGTCCGGGGGCCAGGTGTCGAGCTTCTTGGGAAGTGTTGCGAGATTCGGGTCGAGCGAGAGCTTGGCCTGCTTCGCCTCATCGACGGCGGCGAGCCACAGATATGCAGTGGTCGAGGTCACATCGCGGGGAGTAAGGAAATACAAGGCACACCTACCGGATACTCGCTCCGGTAGAATTACCTAAATATTTATCGCCCGCAACACCGATATTGCGCGTGCCCGATGCGCCCTATTCCACCTTGATGCCGGCCGCTTTCACGATCGGCCACCACTTCTCGGCTTCGGCCTTCTGGTAGGCGCCGAGCGCCTCGGGCGTGAGCCGTTCGGGCGCCAGCAACTCCTGCCCGAGTTCGGTCAGGCGCGTGCGCACCAATGAATCGTTCAACGCCTCGATGACTGCGGCATTGAGCTTCGCAATCACATCCTTCGGCGTGCCCTTCGACGCCCAGATGCCGTGCCACACCGACATGTAGAAGCCGGGCAGCCCCGCCTCGTCCACGGTCGGCACATCCGGCGCAACGCCGAGGCGCGTCTTCGCCGTCACGGCGAAACACTGCAGCGAACCGGCTTGAACCAGCGGCAACCCGCCTGCGACCTGGTCGAACGCCAGATGGATCGTGCCGGCGAGCATGTCCTGCATGCGTGGCGCCGTGCCGCGATAGGGCACGATCTGCAGCTCGGTGCCGGTCGTTTTCGCGAACAGGACCGCCGCGAGGTGCGAGGCGCCGCCGACGCCGGTCGTGCCGATCAACCCCTTGCCGGGATTGGCCTTGAGCCACGCGACCAGCTCGGTGAGATTTTTCGCCGGCACGGTTTTCGCTGCGGTGAGGAGTTGCGGCCCTTCGGAGATCAGCGCGACCGGCACGAGGTCGTTCAGCACATCGAAAGGGAGCGAATAGACCGCGCCGTTGATGACGTGCGAGCCCCAGTGGCCGATACTGAGCGTGTAGCCATCGCCCGGTGCCTTCGCGACACGACCGACGCCGATCGTGCCACCCGCCCCCGACGTGTTCTCGACCACCACCGGCTGACCGAGCGCGCCGCGCATCTTCTCAGCCAGCAGGCGCGCGATCGTGTCGGTCGGACCGCCTGCCGGATACGGCACCACCAGGGTGAGCGGCCGCGACGGATAGGCTTGCGCGCGGGCGCGATGCGGCAGCGCGGACGACGCCGCGGCGACGGATGCGAGCGAAACGAACGTGCGGCGAGACAGGGTCACGAGGCGGCTCCCGGAGGATGGACACTGCTTGATAGTGCCGCACATCGCCCCATGCAAAAAGGCCGGCTTCGCAGCCGGCCTTTCATTTAGCGCGATGCCGCCTCGCGTCAGGCGGAGAAGAAGCCGAGATAAATTGCTGCGAATGCAACGATCACCGCCGCGAGGCTGATGAACAGCACGTAGCTGGACCCCATGCCCGGTCACGCCCTGCCGCGCCTCCGTCGCAGTTTCAACGACAGCAGCGTCGGGGCCGCGCGCGCGTTGCGAGGGCGGCGGGTCACGATATTCGGGGGCGTTTTGCGCCATTCAGATTGTCCGATCGGGATTAGCGGTTCAGGCGAAGAACAACGCGTAGATCAGCGCGAACGCCACGATGACCGCGCCGGTGCTGACCGCGAGCACAACACCGTTGCCCTGCCCGGTCACGGCCTGGCGTGCCTCGGTCGGGGTGTCGGTCTGCGGCGTCGCGCCGTATTCGGGCGCGCGGCTGCGGTTATGGGCCGGTGAATAGTCAGCGGTGGACATGATGGTCTCCCTGTTCCCGTTCGTGATGGGGAACGCGCCGGTCGTCAGAGGGTTCCGGAAGGCGTCCCGCCGATGGAACTCGCGGCCCAAAAGAAAACCGCCCCGGCCAGACTTCGGGAGGATGTCTGGCCGGGGCTGAAATAAGGGCGGCGTCGGGGACGGGGGGCACGGGGGGTCGCCGCCCTGCCTACCCAACGCGCCCACCCCAAAGGCGTTCCGAAGAAAATTTACGATTTGGGCGCGGCGCGCCTGCCCGGGTTCCCGGTTCCATCCGCTCGCGCGCGCCCTTCGGCCATTTGCCCGGCCACGACACGATGTGATCGGTGAGCTTGTCGTCGGGCAGCGCGTCCTCGTCGGCGACCACGCGGCCGCGCACCGAGATGCCCGCCGCGTGCACGCTCTCCGGATCTCCGGAGACGAGCGGGTGCCACCAATAGAGATCGCCGCCGGCGCCGATCAGCCGGTAGGCGCAGGTCGGCGGCAGCCAGTTGAGCTCGGCGAGATTCTGCGCGGTCAAGCCGCACGCAGTCGTCGACGCGCGCGCTGCGGTTCGGGTAGTCGCGACAGCGGCAGGTGTCGCCGTCGAGCAGACGGCATCCGATGTGCGTGAAGTGGATCGTGCCGTCATCTTCGTCCTCAAGCTTGACGAGGCAGCAGCGCCCGCAGCCGTCACACAAACTCTCCCACTCCCCGTCGGTCATCTCGGCGAGAGATTTCGTTTTCCAGAACGGCTCGGCCATGCCGGCTCACATAGACCCCGGCGCGGCCGGGTGCGAGGGAAAATCCGCGGCCCCGGACCACGGATTCACCGTAGTGGCATTGAAAATTCGGCGTTTCCTTCACCCTGTTGCCCTTCTGCCATTGGCGGCGCACGGCGAACGCGGTACATAGCCTGAACGAATTGACAGGTTGGCGGGACAGGGGGCGCCGCCGGCCCGTATGCGGCGGAGAATTGCGCCTTGGGCGACCAGTTCAGCCAGGGATTCAAGCCGAAGCTCAGGCGCTTCCTGCTCGACTTCAACTCGCGGCTCGAATTCGGCCGTCTTCCATGCGGCGCGCCTCGTGCGCGAGTACTACGAGCGCTTCACCGGTTTCATGGATCGCTTCCACGTCGCCGGCTGGCGGCGCTGGGCGATCGTCGAGCCGCTGTCGGAAGGCGCGACACTGGGCCTCGGCGGATTGATCGTGGCGCTCGCGCTCGCGATTCCCGCTTTCCGCGAAACCTCCGACGAGGACTGGCTGAAGAAGTCCGAACTCGCCGTCACCTTCCTCGACCGCTTCGGCAACGAGGTGGGTTCTCGCGGGATACGTCATAACGACGCGATCCCGCTGGAAGACTATCCGGATCATCTGATCAAGGCCGCGCTCGCCACCGAAGACCGGCGCTTTTACGAGCACTTCGGCATCGATCCCTCCGGCCTGTTGCGTGCGCTTACCGCCAACGCGCGCGCCGGCGGCGTCGTGCAGGGCGGTTCGTCGATCACGCAGCAGCTCGCCAAGAACCTTTTCTTGAACAACGAACGCACGATCGAACGCAAGGTGAAGGAAGCCTTCCTCGCCGTGTGGCTTGAGACGCGGCTCACCAAGAACGAGATTCTCAAGCTCTATCTCGACCGCGCCTACATGGGCGGCGGCGCATTCGGGGTCGATGCGGCCGCGCAGTACTACTTCAACAAGTCCGCGCGCGACGTGAACCTCTCCGAAGCCGCGATGCTGGCCGGGCTGTTCAAGGCGCCGACGCGCTTTGCGCCGCACGTCAATCTGCCGGCCGCGCGTGCCCGCGCCAACGTGGTGCTGGATAATCTGGTCGAGGCCGGATTCATGACCGAAGGCCAAGTGTTCGGCGCACGGCGCAATCCCGCGACCGCAATGGACCGGCGCGACGAGCGCGTCGCGAACTACTATCTCGATTACGCATTCGACGAGATGAAGAAGCTCGTCGCGAGCTTCCCGAAATCGCTGCACGAACGCGTGTTCGTCGTGCGCACCGGGCTCGACGTCAACCTGCAGCGCGAGTCCGAGAACGCGGTCGAGTCGATGATCCGCCAGCACGGCAACGACTACAAGGCGCGCCAGGCAGCCGCCGTCGTGCTCGATCTCGACGGCGCAATCCGCGCGATGGTCGGCGGCCGCGACTACGGGCAGAGCCAGTTCAACCGCGCGACCGACGCGTTGCGCCAACCGGGCTCATCGTTCAAGCCCTACGTCTATGCGGCCGCGCTCTCGAACGGCTTCAAGCCGACTTCGATCGTGGTCGACGCGCCGATCTGTCTTGGCAACTGGTGCCCGCAGAACTATTCGCACTCGTTCTCCGGCTCCGTCACGATCACGCAAGCGCTGGTGCGCTCGATCAACACCATTCCGGTGCGGCTCTCGGTTTCGCTCGGCGACGGCAACCCGAAGGTTGGGCGCGCCAAGATCATCCAGCTCGCCCAGAAGATGGGCCTGCGCACGCCCCTGCCCAACTCATCCTCGCTTCCGATCGGCGCCGCCGAAGTGACGGTGCTGGACCATACGGCTGGCTACACGGCGTTCCCGAATCTCGGGAAGGCGTCGCCGCCGCACGCCATCATCGAAGTGCGCAGCGGCAACGGCGAGGTCGTGTGGCGCTTCGATCGCGACGGCAAGAAGCCCGAGCAGGTGCTGCGCCCGCAGGTCGCGCTCGAGATGAACGCGATCCTGAACAAGGTGGTCGAGGAAGGCACCGGCAAGCGCGCGATCCTCGACGGCGTGAAAGCCGCCGGCAAGACCGGCACCACCAACGCGTATCGTGATGCGTGGTTCGTGGGTTACACCGGCAACTATGTGTGCGGCGTGTGGTTCGGCAACGACGATTACGCGCCGACCAACCGCATGACCGGCGGCTCGCTCCCCGCGATGACGTGGCATCAGATCATGGCCTATGCGCATCAGGGCGTTGAGGTGAAGAACATTCCGGGCGTGCCCGCAGGACCGACGCCCGCCGCTCCGCAGGTCGCGAACGCGTCCGCGGCCGGTGAACAGCCTTCGCAGCGTCCCACCATGCTCACGCGGCGCTCGATCGACGTGCTGCTGCGGGTCGAGCGCATGATGGAAAACGCGACGCGGGCGCTCGCCGAAGGCTCCCCCACGCAACGCGGCGCCTCGGTGGGGACGCCCGACACCGTCGCGGCCGCGCCGAGCATCGTGCGCGGCAACTGATGCCGGCGTAAGGCGAAACGACGTGCGGCTGCTGATCGGATTTCTTTTTTCCTTCGCGGTCGCCGCCATGTTCGGCCTCGGCCTGACACAATATGCGCTCACGCGCGGAACCGCGTTCGGCGCGATCACCATCGGCGCATGGACCGCATGGCCGAAGACCGGCACCTCCGACATCGACCCCTATGCACGCGCTGCGATTGCGCGCAGCGGCGAGTTGCCGATCGGCTCAGGCGACGGCGTTGCGTTCTTTGCCTCGTCCGATGATACCGGCCGACCGCTCGACGGCCGCTGCGTCGTCACGCTCTCGGGCACGACTCCCGCCGCTCGCTTCTGGACCGTGACGCTCTATGACCTCGACGGGCGTCTCATTCCCAATCCGGCGGACCGCTACGGCTTCACCAGCCAGGAGATCGCGCGGCGCGCCGATGGCACGTTCGAGATCGCGGTATCGCCGCGCGCACGGCCGGGGAACTGGCTGCCGACCGGCGGTATCGATCGCTACGTCGTGGTGCTGCGCCTCTACGACACGCCGGTCGGCGTTGCGACCCGCACCGCCAAGGATGCGCCGATGCCGGCGGTCGCCGCGGGAGCCTGCACATGATCCGCTGGCTCCTCTGGCTTCTCGGCGGCCTGCTGCTCGGCGGGATCGTTCATCTCGCGACCGTGCTGCTGCTGCCGCGCACTGCCACGCAGGACGCCTACACGCGCCTCGCCGCGGTCGCACCCGCGAACGGCATCGTTGCCCTGCCCGCCCCGACGCCGGACGATGCGCCGCTGCCGTTCATGGATCCGGCCTTTGCCACATCGGTCTGCCGCTACGACCTCGCCAACGGCCCGCTCAAGCTGCGCGTGCCGGTGAGCCAAGCCTACACATCGGTGTCGTTCTATACCCGCAACGGCATCGCCTATTACGCGATCAACGATCGCGCGGCCGGCCGGCGCATCATCGAACTCGACCTGATGACGACGCAGCAGCGCGGCGAGCTTCCCGACGACGAGGAAGTGACCGCCGCCGACCGGCTCATCGTGGAATCGCCGACGTCGACCGGCGTCATCCTCATTCGGGCGTTCGGGCCGGAGCCCGGTCTGATGCCGATGGCGCGCCGTTCGCTCGCCGCCGCACAGTGCCGCCAGCAAACCTGAGCTGTTGCAGCGCTATTTTGTAATGACCGGCCGCACGGCCGCGGCGAACTCCGCGCCGCCACAACGGCTCAGCACCGGATCGGCTTCCAGAACGATCCGCTGGAATCGCGTCAGCGCCCGCTCGGCATCCACCGCAAGCGGTGACGGCACCGCGATCACCAGCCGCTCCAGCGCGTAACGATACGACGCGACGCGCCAGTGCAGCGCGCGCTGCACCCAGGCCGTGATCATGCGGTTCTCGCGGATGCGGCCGAAAGCATTGCCGGATTCGCCTTCCGATAGTTCACTGACGTAAGCGAGGCTGCGCTCGCGCTTCGCGTCGAGGTCGGCGACCGTACATGCGACCGCGGCGAATGGCCCGATCAGCCGGCCGTCGCTCCCCATATCCTCGATCAAGCGATTGTAGGAGGACGCCTCCGAGCGCGCGGGCGTCCACAGCAGCATGCGCGCGTATTCGGTGTGGTCGTGCCCGTCGAAAGCCGGCGGCAGCAGATGCGCGATCTGGAATCCCGCGATGTAGATGTTCCACTTGCCGCGCGGCTCGTTCGGGCGGATCAGCACGTAGGAACGGTCGCGCAGCTCTTCTTCCAGATTGGTGAGCGGAAAGCTCGAATAGCCGGTGACCGGTCCCTTCCAGAATTGCGGCGGGAACAATCCGTCCAGCAGCGAGGGCTTGGGCCGTCCGAAATCGCCCGCGTGCCCTGAGCCGGCCGCCGCGATCGCAACTGCAATTCCGAGGATCAGCCGGCGCACGCGCATCGTCTAGCGCTTGCGGCGCTTCCCGCGCGGCGAAGACCTGCTGGGTTCGAGGCCGTCGAAGGGGCGATCGTCGTGCCGCTCGATGCGAATGACCGGGAGGATAATGACGCTGCTGCCGTCCGCTTGCCCGGTGGCCGGTGCGGTTGCGACGGAACACCGTTCCGCCGGAAAGTCGATCACAATTCCCATCTCCCCCTCCCCCGGCCGCTTGCCCGCTGACCGGATCGGTTCACCCACCGATTAAGTGGCTGACAAGGTTAACGCTCCGCTAACGCGGCAGCGGTAGGGTGTCGGCGAGAATTGTTATTCGCGCGGTGTGGCCGGAGGCGAGAACGTGTCTGCGATGTTTTCAAAGCTGGAGGGCCTGGACAGTCTCGCGCGCCGCGATGGCGTCGACATTCGCCCGACGCTGGTGCGCGTGCTGACCGATCTTTATGTGCAGAAGGGCACGCACACCGCCGAGGAAGAGCGTCACTATACCGAACTGGTGCTGCGCCTGATCAACTCCGTCGATGTCATCACGCGCATCAACGTCGCGACCAAGCTCGGCGCCTATGCGGGCGCGCCTCCCGCCGTCGTGCGGCGGCTGGCGCGCGATGTGATCGAGGTTGCCGAGCCGATCCTGCGCCTTTCGCAAGTGTTGACCGCTGCCGAGCTCTATGCGGTGAGCCGCGATTTCGGCCTGAGCCACGCGGCCGTCATCGCGCAGCGTGGCGAAGCGATGGACAGGGCAGCGAGGGAGCTAGCCCCGGCTCCGGACACGAAGGTCGCCGACATGCCGCAGGAACAAGACGAAGCCGTTGCGCGGGACCTTGACCTCGCCGAACTGTTCCTCTCGTCGAATTCGCAGGAACGCCGCATCCTCCTGATGAGCCTCGGCGGCATCGAGACCGAAAGGCCGCAGACCGTTCGCCCCGAGGAGACGATCCGCGCGCTGGAAACGGCTGCGCTTGGACGGGACCGCCCGGCTTTCATCCGGCTGATCGAGAGCGCGCTCGGACTTTCGCACGCGCAGGCCGAGCGCATCGTTTCCGATCCGTCGGGCGAGCCGCTGCTGGTCGCCGCCAAGGCGGTTGCGATGCCCGCGGTCACGCTTCAGCGCGTCCTGATGTTCCTGGACCCGGCGATCGGCGAATCCGTCAGGCAGGTGTTCGATCTCGCGGGCCTCTACGAGCGTCTGAGCGCGGATGCCGCGCACCAGATCGTCGCGAGCCTGCGCGGTGCCGAGTCCGCGCGCACCCGCCGTCCCGCGCATCGGCCGATGTACTACGACGACGAGGCCGCGCGTTCGCGCCGTGGTTCGGCGACACGTCAGCCCGCCGCCGCGCGCGAGCGGCCGGCCCCTGCCCGCGTCGACACGCCGATCCGTCAGCGCACGACCTGATCGAGGAAGTGCCGGCCGGTCCGTTCCTCGACCTCCACGATCCACAGATCGGGATCGTAGCGAAGCTGCCGCGTCAAATAGGCCTCGATGTCCGCCTCGGGCGCGGGCTGCGCCGCGAGCGATGGGGCGAATGCGCGCTCGCTCGGGCGCGCCTCGTCGAATGCCGACTGCGGCGCCGGACCGTAAAGGTCGGCGGTGCCGTCGAGCCGGCTCACCTTGACGAAGATCGCTCCCGCCTCGTCGGCGCCACGCCGGCGCAGCACCGCGTCGATGCCCTCGACCTGGCAGCGGCGCAGATAGGCGGCGACCCAGATGCCGGTCTTGAGGCGCATGCGCGAGTCTCTTTCGTGCCCGACCTTTGCCGGGCACCCACGTCCGGATGCATCAAAGCAAGGCGTGGATAGCCGGGACAAGCCCGGCCATGACGAAGAGCGAGGGAAAAGTGCCGCCTATTCCAGCGGCCGACCGGTGAGTGCCGCAAGCTCGCGCAGCAGCCGGGGCGAAATCTGGCCCGTGATCGGCAGCTTGCGGTCGCGCTCGAATTTCTGGATCGCCGCGATGGTCTCGGCCCCATACGTCCCGGTCGCCTTCACGGGACCATAGCCGTAGTCGTTGAGCGCGCGCTGCACCGCGACGACGCGCGGCGTCGGCGCGATCAGGTCGGCGATCGGATCGGGCCGCGCGGGAGCGCGCGACGGCACGGTTTCGGATTTGACCGGCGCGCGCGCGATCGCGCGCAGCACGTCTTCGGTCGGCTCGCCGCTCACCTTGAGCTTCGCGCTCGTTTCGAAATCGCGGATCGCCGCGTCGGTCTTCGGCCCGACCATGCCGTCGACCGGGCCGTCGTACAGGCCGCGGCGCGACAGTTCGCGCTGGATGTCGGTGATGATATCGGCACGCGAGCGCGCGGATGCCTCCTGCTTGGCGGCAGGCGCCGTTTCGGCGCGCGCGCGCGGCACCGACGGCACGATGCCGCCGGGCGGCTCGGTCGCAACGGGGCGCGGCTTGATGGAGAAGATCGGCGCGGGATGCGGTCCCGGCTGGCGATACAGCGCATTGATCAGGATCGCGCCGGACGCGGCGAGCAGCAGACACAGGCCGATGACATCGAGCGGATTGCGGCCGGGCAAACGGCGCAACAGCGCGCGCAGGCCCCCCTCACGGTCGAACTCGGATGAATCGATTGTCGTGATGCGTTCAGGCACTTTTTCTCACCTTGATATCTATTGGCGCCGGCGCCGGTGCAGGGATCGGCAACCGCTCCACGTTCGGAGCGGACTCGATCACGCGCACCGCTTCGCAGTCGATCGGCAGACGCACGGACACGGCCGTTCCGGAACCGAGACGGCTGCGAATGGAAAGCTCGCCGCCATGCAGCTCGACGAGACCCTTCACGATCGACAGTCCAAGGCCGGTGCCGTCATGCGGGCGGTCGTAGGCGGTACGCACCTGGAAGAACGGATCGCCGACGTGGCGCAGGTCGTCCTCGCCGATGCCGACGCCGCTGTCTTCCACGATGAATGTCAGGTGCTCGCTGCCGTATTCGCAACTGACCGAAACCTTGCCGCCACGCTGCGTGAACTTGACGGCGTTCGACAGCAGGTTGATCAGGATCTGTTTCACGGCGCGCTTGTCGGCGACGATCTCGGGCAGATCGGCCGCAACGTTGCAGACGAGATCGATGCCGGACTCGCGGGCGCGCAAGGCCATCAGATCGCAGCAGGTTCCGGCGACCGGCGCGGGCGCGAACGGCTCCGGGGTGATTTCGAAGTTGCCGGATTCGATCTTCGACATGTCGAGAATGCCGTTGACCACCGACAACAGATGATGACCTGACTCGCCGATCAGCAGAGCGTATTCGTGCCGGCGCGCGATGTTGAGCTGCATCGCCTCTTCGTTGGCGAGCATTTCCGAGAAGCCGATGATCGCATTGAGCGGCGTGCGCAGCTCGTGGCTCATCGTCGCGAGGAACCGGCTCTTCGCCGCGTTCGCGCGTTCGGCTTCCTCGCGTGCACCTTCAACCGCGTGTTCCTGCGTCTTGCGCTCGGTGACGTCGCGGATGACGGCGACGACTTCCTGCTCGCCATCGGTATCGTTCTCGGCGCGGTCGACCGCGCGGCAGCGCATCTCGACCCAGATGAACCGGGCCGGCGCTTCCGCTTCGCCCGGCACTTCGCGCCGGATGCGGAATTCGACCGAACTGCTGACGCCCTGCGCCGCCGCATCGGCAAGCGCCGTGAGATAGGCCGGGCGATCGGCGACATGCACGCGGTCGAACAGGCCGTGGCCCGAAAGCGTCTTCGCCGGTACGCCGAACAGCGATTCGGCTGCGGGCGAGGCAAAGCGCACGGTGCCGTTGCGGCGGTGGCGCGTGATGACGTCGGTGATGTTGCGCGCAAGCATGCGGTAGCGGTCTTCTTCCACCACCAGCAGCCGCGAACTCGTGCGCGCAAGCGACACGCTGCCGACCGCGAGCCCGCTCGCATAGAGCGCCGCCGAAATGATGCCGAGCACCGTCAGCGCCGGCATCGTGCCGCCCGCGGGCATGGGGGCGGCCGCATAGAGAAGGCCGGCGACCACGAGCGCAAGCGCGGATGCGGCGATCACGACACGGCGCGAGGTCGAGAGCGCAGCCTCGAGCGGAATGACCACGAGCCAGGCGGCCGCGAACGACGCGATCCCGCCGGTCGCCAGACCGATCGCGGCGATCACGGCGGCAAGCGCCACCGAAGACATCACGTGTGCGCCTTCGTAGTCGCCGGAGCGCGAAAGATAGAAGGCGATGAGAATGGGTGTCGCGAGCCAGGCGTAGAAGAGAATCTCGAGCGTGTTCGGGATTCCGCCGAGCGCGAGATGAATAGGCAGCGCGGTGAGCGCCATCGTCCCGCCGACGAGGCGCGGCGCGATGAACGCGCGATGACGCGCAGCCGTCAGCGGATCGAGCCGCGCCGAAGCGTGCACGAGCGAGTCGATGTAGGCGCCGATTTGCGCGAACAGGCTCACGTACTTAAACACACGCCCAACGTTGCGGACGCGCTCCCCACTGTCCGGGGATCGTCGCAGAGGCCGCTTAAATGAACGCTAAGGGAACAGCGTTCGCGGCCTTCCGAGCGCGCCGTAAGGGCGATTACGCAGGCTGCACGACCGGTTTCAGCCGGAATGGTGAATCACCGGTTGCCGAATAGTGGCGGCGCCGGGGCACGGCCGCGCATCACCGCGGCGGGATTCTCCTGCTGTTGCGCGCTTCGCGGCGCCGGTTCCGCGTATGGTTTCGCCGCTGCCCGCGATGTTCAGGCGTTCGGCATCATTTTCTTAACGATGAAAATCGTTCGAATTTTAGGAAAAGTCGCTGAAAACTTGTCTCTAACATGCGCAAAATCGACGGCACTGAACGAACCTCGCCTTCAACGGCCTCTGCTAGCGTGTCTTCAACGGCGGTGAAAACACCGTGGAGGACGAAGGGCAGGGTCATGTTCTTTCTTATCCGTACAGCTTTCTGGCTCAGCATCGTGATCATGCTGCTGCCGACGCCTGACTCGGCGAAGGTTCCGGAATCGAACGTCGGCGCCGCGCAGGCTGTCACGGCTGCGTCGGCCACGGTCGCCGACATGAGTCAGTTCTGCTCGCGTCAGCCGGATGCATGCCAGGTCGGTTCGCAGGCGCTGGTGCACTTCGGGCACAAGGCGCAGGCGAGCGCGAAGTGGCTCTACGAGAAGTTCACGTCGAACGCCGCACCCGAGCACACCGGCACGCTGCCGGCCGCGCGGTCGGTTGGCGAGAGCAACTCCTCGCAGAACACACTCACGCTTGCCGATACGACGCCGACGTGGCGCGGGCCGCAGCCGCAACGCCAAGCCGAAGCGAAGCGCTAAGCCGCCGGAACAGCGGCCAACGGGCGACCGTACGCAGGCTGTACGCCACGCGCGCATGCGCCTATATCGTGGGCAAGACCATGCCCATGACCGCGATCGACGAAATCATCGAGAATTTTTCCGTCCTGGACGAATGGGACGACCGCTATCGCTATGTCATCGAGCTGGGGCGGACGCTTGCGCCGCTGCCGGATGACGCGCGCAACGATGCCAACAAGGTGCAGGGCTGCGCCAGCCAGGTCTGGCTCGACACGGACGTGAAACCGGACGGCGCAGCGGGCCCGACGCTGAACTTCATCGGCGACAGCGACGCGCATATCGTGCGCGGGTTGATCGCGATCCTGTTTGCGCTCTATTCCGGCAAGCCGGCGCGCGACATTCTCTCGACCGATGCGGTGGCGCTGTTCGAGAAGCTCGGCCTGCGCGAGCACCTCACGCCGCAGCGCTCGAACGGTTTCCGCTCGATGGTGGAGCGGATCAAGTCCGATGCGCGGACAGCGCTTGCAGGCGCCGCCTAGGTCTCCGCCGCGAGCCCGGCTTCAGCTTCCACCCATGTCCTGATCGGCGCGCGAGCGCGCCCATGCGCTACTTCGGCAAGCCCGTAGTGGCGCGCGAGACGATCGAGGCCAAGCTGGAGCACGACCTTGGCGCAGCGCTGCGGCCAGCGCCGTTCGCGCTCGATGTCTTCGAGGCCTTTCAGAAAGCAACACACGTCGAGCAGCAGCCCCGAGAACTCAGGACCGGCAGCATCGAGCGCGCGATGCAGCCTTTCGCGCGCCGCGACGACGATATCGGTGAACGTGCCGCCGCCACCCTGCCCGCTGCGCCCGTGCGCGAGCGAAGCATCCCAGTTCGACGTGACGCGCGGCGTGAGTTGCGCGCGCGTGAAATCGCCGCGCAAACGCTCGCCCGCCTGCAAATGCACCGCACGGATCAGCGGCTGCCCGTCGCGCCCCTTGCGGCGCGCAAGCCAGGCAAGCGGACTCTCCGAGTTCGTCGACCATCACGTCGGCGTGCCCGTCCGGCGTTGCCACCATCCGGCGCGCGAGAACTCAAGTGCTGCGCGCGAAAGGGATCGATCGCGCCCGCCGCTGCGGCCTGACGCAACAGGTGCGCGCGGCCGGCTTCGGTGATCGTCAATGCGCCGCCGGGTTCGCGGCGGGCGAGATCCGCCGCCACCAGCAGGCTTGCGTCGGCGATTGCGGTGCGCGCACGGGTGGCGCTCACGGCGCCGCCGTTTGAAAGTGACGCCAGCAGCGATGCTGCAGACTTCGGGAGTTTACCCACCGGCTTCATCACGACACGGCCCCCGGCGCGGCGCGCAGGTCGCGGCGCAAGGCATGTTCGAGGTCGGCCAGCGCGATATCGAGCGTCGCTTCCTTCCTCCTGTCTTCGATTCTGCGGCAGGCGTGCGCGGCCGTCGTCCTGTCCCGTCCGAACGCGCGGCCGACTTCCGTGAAGGTCAGGCCGCAGGCCACGTGCGCGAGATACATCGCGCTCTGGCGCGCCAGCGCAACCGGGGCACGGCGGCGGGTCGGAGCGCGCAACTCATCGACCGGGATCACAAAAGCCGCTGCAACAGCAGCATTGATGGCCTCGGCCGACACACAAGGGAAAGTCATGCATTTCTCCGGGTAGGTATTGATTCCCGCAAATTATCCCTCAACCCGGAGTCGCGGGGATAATTTATTTCTCTATTTTGGATAGGCTGTTCACAACTCCTGATTTCATGTCCTAGCGGAGGACCGATAAACGAATGATTTGAAAAGATAATTCGACGCAGTCCGTTCGCTGCGAAAAAGATGGGATCAAAATCTGCGCCGCACGCACACGCAGTTACAACGCTGCGGTTGTAACTGGCGTGCATTGGGAGCCTTGAGCGGGAGCCGCTGGCGAGCGCCGTGCAAAGACCGGCGAGACTACTTCGATCGGCGCCGGCGCTGCTGGCCGAGGCCCATCTGTTTCGCGAGTTGCGAGCGGGCCGCCGCGTAGTTCGGCGCGACCATCGGATAATCCGGCGTGAGGCCCCACTTTTCGCGATAGGCCTCGGGCGTCATGTTGTACTGCGTACGCAGGTGCCGCTTGAGCGACTTGAACTTCTTGCCGTCCTCAAGACACACGAGGTGGTCCGGCGTGATCGACTTCTTGACCGAAACCGCGGGCTTGAGCGGCTCGGGCGCGGCATCGCTCTGGCCGGCCGAAACGCGCATCAGCGCCGAGTGAATCTGATTGATCAGGTTCGGGATCTCGCCCGCCGACACCGAATTGTTGCTCACGTAAGCCGAGACGATATTCGCCGTCAGTTCGATGTAACCGCCGCCTGTATTGCTGTCGGTCATGGCCTGGCGTCCTGCGTGCCAAAAGGGCCGCCGAAATAGCGGCGATGCGTCTTGCGATCGACTGCGGCGATGCGGGTCCGGGCGCCGGCTAAACTATATGCGTCAGGTCTGGATACAAATCGCACGCAGCGAATTACATGAAAGGATAGTATTGGCGGGGTTTCTATTCAAGCCCGAACGGCCTGTTTTGCCTTGAATGCCGGTCACGAGGTCGCGATTTCTACACAAGCGCTCGCGGCCAAAGGTCTCAGTCCTGTTGTCCCGAGAGCAGTGTCCTGCGTGAAAGGCGTGTCATCGTGATTGTGACATCGGCCGCGCGTTCCTAAGTCTTGCGCAACGACAGCGCTTTCCTTGCGAAAAGCAGCACGCCGCAAATTCAACTCGGGCCGCCATTAACGCGGTTCGGCTTCCCTCTCCTTCTCGTGGAGTTGCAATGCTCGAGCGTACGTCCCGCCTTCCACCGCCGCCGCGCGCCGAACGGCGTCCCAAGACCACGGAGCGCCATGGCGTCACGCTCGTCGACGACTACGCCTGGCTGCGTGCCGACAACTGGCGCGACGTGATGCGCGACCCGGCGGTACTTGCGCCGGAGATCCGCGCCTACCTCGACGCGGAGAACGCGTACGCCAAGGCCGCGTTCGCTCACACCGAGGCTTTACAGCAGACGCTGTTCGCCGAGATGAAGGGACGCATCAAGGAAGACGACTCCACGGTGCCGAGCCCGGATGGGCCTTATGCGTACAACGCGCGCTACCGCGAAGGTGGGCAACACCCGATCCTGTGCCGGGTGCCGCGCGACGGCGGAGCCGAGGAAATCCTGCTCGATTGCGATGCCCTCGCGGCCGGCAAGGCGTTCTTCCAGCTCGGCGGCGCGCAGCATTCGCCCGACCATCGGCTGCTCGCGTGGTCGGCGGACGAGAACGGCTCGGAGTACGACGCGCTGCGCGTGCGCGATCTTCGCACCGGTGCAGACTTGCCCGATCTCATCGCGGACGTGGCCGGCTCGCCGGTGTGGACCGCCGATTCATCTGCGTTCTATTACGTGCGCCTGGACGAAAATCATCGTCCCTCTCGCGTCTATCGCCACACGCTCGGCACGCCGCAGGAAAACGATGTGCTGGTTTATGAAGAGGCCGATGCCCGGTTCTTCGTTTCGCTGGGGCGCCTGCAGTCGGGCCGCTTCGCCGAAATCTCGTCGCACGATCACGAAACCTCGGATGCGCGGCTGATCGATCTGACGATTCCCGACGCAATACCGATACTGATCGCGGCGCGTGAGCCGTCCGTGCAATACGACGTCGAGCATCACCCGGCGTGGCACGGCGAAGACGTCCTGCTGTTGCGCACCAACGCGGACGGCGCCGAAGACTTCAAGCTTGCCGTGGTGCCGCTCAAGAACACCGCGCGCGAGAACTGGCGCGACTTGGTGCCGCACAGGCGCGGCATCTACCTGCTCAGCATGACGGTGCTGCGAGACTGGCTCGTTCGGCTGGAACGCGAGGATAGCCTTCCGCGGATCGTTGTGCGCAACCTCGCCACCGGCGAAGAGCACGCGATCGCGTTTCCCGAAGAGGCCTATTCGCTCGGCGCCGAAGGCGGCTACGAGTTCGTCACCGACCGGCTGCGCTTCCACTATTCGTCGATGACCACGCCGAACGAAGTGTGGGACTACGACCTGACGAGCCGGTCACGCCTGTTGCGCAAGCGCCAGGAAGTGCCGAGCGGGCACGACCCGGATGCCTATGTGACGCGGCGTCTCCAGGCGAGAGCGCCCGACGGCGAATTGGTGCCGGTCTCGATCCTGCATCGCAAGGACGTCAAGGCGGACGGCACCGCGCCGCTGCTGCTCTACGGCTACGGCTCATACGGCTACGCGATGCCGGCATCGTTCAACACGAGCCGGCTGTCGCTGGTCGACCGCGGCTTCGTCTATGCGATCGCGCATATCCGCGGCGGCACCGAGAGAGGCTGGCACTGGTATCAGGACGGCAAGCTTCGCAAGAAGCCGAACACGTTTTCCGATTTCATCGCCGCCGCCGAGCATCTCGCCGCGCAAGGTTACGCAGCGCCGGGCAAGATCGTGGCGCACGGTGGGTCCGCCGGTGGGCTCCTGATGGGCGCGGTCGCCAACATGCGGCCCGACCTGTTCGGCGGCATCATCGCCGAAGTGCCGTTCGTCGATGTCATCAACACGATGCTCGACGACAGCCTGCCACTGACGCCACCGGAATGGCAGGAGTGGGGAAATCCGATCTCCGACCCGCAGGCGTTTCGCACAATGCTCGGCTATTCGCCGTACGAGAACGTGCGCGCGCAACCATACCCGGCGATCCTCGCGCTCGCCGGACTGACCGATCCGCGCGTCACCTACTGGGAGCCTGCCAAGTGGGTCGCGAAACTGCGCAGCGTTGCGGTGGGCGACAATCTCGTCGCGCTGCGCACCAACATGGAAGCCGGCCACGGCGGAGCTGCGGGCCGCTTCGACCGGCTGAAGGAAGTGGCGCTCTCCTACGCGTTCGCGATCAATGTCGTATGAAGTGGTTGCTCATCATCGTCGGTTTGGCATCAGGTTTATATGCGGCTTTTTCCATCGCCTATCCGACTTACTCATATCGATACTGGGTCACAGTTGAAGTGGAAACGATTGACGGCCTGAAGACAGGCTCAAGCGTTCTAGAGGTAACGACAGCCCAATATCCTTCTTGGGTCACACTCGGCGCGAACGATCACCGGACGAGCGTCCGTGGCGAGGCCGTGTTCGTCGACCTGGGGAATGGAAGCAATCTCATTGCACTGCTCTCCTTGGGGCCGGAGGCGGCAGATGGGCGCGCCAGTCTGTTTGCGCCGCGATCTTTTTTCAAAATCGTCGACGGTGCGCCCCGCGACATCGAATGGACCAAAAATCTTTCGACCATGAAAGGGCGCCGCGTTTATGCTGGCGACAGGTGGCCGACATTGGTTACGTTCAAGGATCCCAAGGATCCCTCGACGGTTCGCGAGGTGCCGTTCGAAAATCCGAAAACCGTCCTTGGGCCCGGAGTGCGCTCAGTGCGTGCGTGGATTGATCTGACCAAAGACTCCGTAACCGAAACTCTGAAATCCCGGCTGCCTTGGATCAATCAATTTAAATCGGCGCAGATCGCTTGGCAAATCAGTACGCCGTGGCCAATACGGCTCGGGCGCAAGTCCTCTCCAGATTTTCAAGCTAAAGGGCGAATGAGATGGCTTGCGGGTCTTGCGCCCGCCGCGTGAGCGGCGCGATCAGTCCGGGCTGGTGATCAGCAGATAGCGTTGCAGTTCGTCCACCGAGGCGAACTTCACGGTGCCCTGCGGCAATTCGGCCTGGATCGAGCCGTCCATGAACAGCGAATAGGACATGCCGTCGATCACACCCGAACGATAGACCTCCGAGTCGGGCCTCTTCGCCGCGGCTGAAGCCTTCGGCCGCGAGCGCGGCGGTGGTGGGCTCAAGGGCGGCGGCGGCGGTGGCGCGCGTGTCAGCGGCGGGACTGGCGTCGGCAGCGGCGGCAACTGCGGACGCGCAGCCGGCATCTGCGGCCGCAACGATGAAGGCGTCGGCGGGGGCGGAGGTGGCGGCGCCGGCGCTTCGCGCGGCGGCTCGGGAATGCGCGCGAGCGCCGTAAGGTCGATGGCCGGCGCGGAGGCGGGGCTGGTCTCGGGCAATTCGGTTTCGGGCGTGGACCCGGAGCGGGATGCGGTCGTCGCGGCGCTGCTGCCGAGCCAGCCGAGCAGCGTCGAAGGCCGCAACGCGCCCTCCGACTGTGCCTGGCGGACGGCGCGGGGCGCCGGATCGTCGCGCTCAAGCGCGGCCAGCGGAGGCAGCGGCAATGGTTGGATGTAAAGCCGCTCGAAAATGCGGTTGATTGTGCGCAGCGCGAGGGCGATCGCCATCATGAGCAGCGCGCCGACGAGCGCGACGACGCCCGACGTGAACAGCGCCGCGCCCACCACATCGTCGATCGGGACGGCAAAGCGCAGCATCGCCACCCCGGCGGCAGCCAGCGCAAGACCGATCACGAACAGCAGCAGGTGCATTCCAGGCTACCCCCTGCCCCACATTTCCGGAACCGCAGCCACGGGGCAAGTGTTTTCAAGGATATACCCAGCCAACGTTGCGCTGGCGACACGGGCCGACACACAACAACGGCGTTGCCGCGAGGCGTCGCCCGGCCTATCTAGAGGATGGAACCGCTCCCAAACCCCGAGCCTGCGGCGAATATCGCCGTTTCCCTTCCCCAAGGAGTTGATCATGGCTTTCACACTGCCCGACCTGCCCTATGCGCACGATGCGCTCGCGCCGTTCATGTCCAAGGAGACGCTCGAGTTCCACCACGACAAGCATCATCTGGCCTACGTCAATAACGGCAACAACGCCATCAAGGGCACCGAGTGGGAGGGCAAGTCCCTCGAAGAGATCGTGAAGGGCTCGCACGGCAAGAGCGCACCGGTGTTCAACAACGCCGGCCAGCACTACAACCACACGCACTTCTGGAAGTGGATGAAGCCGGGCGGCGGCGGCAACAAGATCCCGGGCAAGCTCAAGGCCGCAATCGACAAGGACCTCGGCGGCGTCGACAAGGCGAAGGCAGACTTCATCGCAGCCGGCGTCGGCCAGTTCGGTTCGGGCTGGGCATGGATCGCCGTGCAAGGCGGCAAGCTTGTCATCGACAAGACGCCGAACGGCGAAAGCCCGCTGGTGAAAGGCGCCTCCCCGATCCTCGGCGTCGACGTGTGGGAGCACTCCTATTACATCGACTACCGCAACGCCCGGCCGAAGTACCTTGAGGCGTTCTGGGACAGCCTGATCAACTGGGACTATGTCGACGAGATGTATGGCAAGGCCGGCGCCTGATCGCTACGACTTTGATCCGAATGAATGCGGGAGCCGCCCTCGGGCGGCTCCCTTTCGTTTTCACGGCACAAAATCGTGCCGCGCCGGACCACTCAGGACGCGCCGGGCTGATTCTGAAAATACGGCTCGACCGGCCCCTTGAGCTTGATGGTCAGCGGATTGCCCTTGCGGTCCTTCGCATTGCCGGCCGCGACGCGGATCCAGCCTTCGCTCACGCAATACTCCTCGACGTTGGTCTTCTCCTGCCCGGCGAAACGGATGCCGACGCCGCGCGCCAGCGTCGCCTCGTCGTAGTACGGGCTGTTCGGGTCGTTGGAGAGACGGTCGGGCGGTGCGTCGCTCATCGCAAACCTCAAAATAACTCGGGACACCACGGGGCGCGGTCGGAGCGGAACATTGCATCGGCGCGCGCGATTGCGCCAGCGCGCACTTCCGTGACGCGCAGCGACCGCGCCAGTTGCGCGAAGGTGAAGCCGCCGAGATAGACGCAGCCGAGCGATCGGACGTCGCACGCGAGATCCGGCTCGGCGCTCGTCTTCTCGACCTTGCCGCGGCCGATACGCCAGCGCCCCGCGTTCCACGGACAGAATGCGTCAGCCACGTCGATGACGATGCTGTCGTCGGTCGCATAGCCGCGCGCGCCAAGCGCCGCGCCGACATCGATCAGCCGCACCCACAACCCCTCGCGTACCAGAAAATTCAGCCGGCGCGGATTTGCCAGCGACAGCAGCAAGGGGTGATCCACGGGAAGGAAGATCGCCTTGATGCGCGCGAGCCAATCGATCCCGAAGATGAAACGCCAGATCGCATGCGTCGCGCGCGGCAAATCTCCCATCGCCTCGACCACCGAGATATGGCCGCTCGAATTGCCGCGGTCGAACATCGCATTGACGCGATAGAACGCGTAGGCGCCGGGCTTTCCGTCATTCTCCCATACCGCGCAACGCAGCGCGCCGCCGCCCTGCCGCCGCCACGGATGGTCGATCAGCAGCCGGTCCTGCCACCACGCCGAGGTGCGGGCGAACATGCCGGGCGTCTCGCGCGCGACGCGGTCGTAGATTGGCGCAATCAGCGGCTCGGCCTCGCCGAGCGACACGAGCCGCGTCTGTCCGCCGGCATCGACATCGGCAAACGCCGCGGTGTGCTCGCGCGGCAGATCGATCTCGGCTGCCATCGAGGCCATGCCGTAGCCGAACTGTCCGTAGATCGTGTCTTCGGTCGCCCACAGGACCGCGACGGATTCGCTCCGCGCCCGTGCGTCGTCGATCAGCGCGCGCATCATCGCGCGCAGATGACCGCGGCGGCGGTGCGTCGGCAGAACGCCGACGACCGTGACGCCCGCGGCCTTCGCCTGCCCGCCGGGCACCGTCAGGTCGAACGGAAACGATCCCGCGCCTGCAACGATGTCGTTACCATCAAACCCTGCAATGACGCGCTGCGGCTCGATCACGCGCGCGAAATGATTGAGCGCGTCTTCGGGCGGCGGCAATTGCCCGAAATAGTGCCAGATCGGCGCGAAGGCGGCGCGCATCTCCTCGGCGTTGGTGCAGGCGCGGGCGGTCATCAGTGTCAGCTGTGTGCGTAATCCCAGTAGAGCTCGCGCGCCTTGCGATAGAACGGGCCCGGCTGGAGCGAGCGATCGTCAAGCCTCGTCACCGGAATGACCTTCGAGTAGTTGCCGGTGGAAAAGACCTCGTCGGCATTCTCAAAATCCGGATAGCGGAACGTCCCCTCGATCACGGTGACACCGGCATCGCGCAGCAGATTGATGGTGCGGTGACGTGTAATCCCTGCGAGGAACGTGCCGTTGGCGCCCGGCGTGTACACGACGCCGTCCTTGGCAAAGAATACGTTCGAGGCGCCAAGCTCGGCCACGTTGCCCAGCATGTCGCGCATCAGGCAGTTGTCGAAGCCGCGCGACTTGGCCTCGCTCAGCGCGCGGCCATTGTTCGGATAGAGACAGCCGGCCTTCGCATCGACCGGCATGCACTCGATGGTCGGCCGGCGGAACGGCGAGAGCGTAACCGACATGCCGCCGGGATCGAGCGTCCCTGTCTCGTACATGCACAGGCACCAGTTGGTCGATTCCGGATCGGCGGAGACACCGGCCCCCGGCCCGCCGTGCTCGGCCCAATACATCGGGCGGATATAGAGCGCGGTATTTTTGTCGAACCGCTTCAGGCCGTCCGCGACGAGCCCCATCCAGGTGTCCACCGACACGACCGGCTTGAGAAAAAGCTTCGGCGCTGAGTTGTTGATCCGCGCGCAGTGAAGATCGAGGTCGGGCGTCACGCCCTCGAACGCGCGCGCTCCATCAAATACCGCCGACGCAAGCCACGCCGCATGCGTACGTGCGCCCATGATCAGCACGTTACCCTCGTGCCAGTCGCCCTCGTAGAAGGTCCACGTCTTGGACCAGCCGTTCGACGCCATGAGCGTGCTCCTCACCCATATCGGGCGCCTGTTTACGGCCTTCTACACCATTTCACCCATGAAAATCGCTGATGGCTGACATCGGAACGGGGTTCTGCGAGCATTCCCGGCGCAAGGAGAGCCGCGATGCCGATACGCGCCTTCGTGTTCGACGCTTACGGAACGCTGTTCGACGTGCACGCGGCGGTCGCGCGCCATCGCGCTGCCGCAGGGCCTGACGCGGATCGCTTCTCCGAGGTCTGGCGCACCAAGCAACTCGAATACGCCTGGATGCTATCAGCCGCCGGACACTACATCGACTTCTGGACGTTGACCGAGCGCGCACTCGATTACGCGTTCGCGCGTTTCCCTGCGGTCGATCGCGCGCTGCGTCCGTCGCTGCTTGAGTGCTACTTCAAGCTCGACGCCTTCCCGGACGCGCGCGCTGCCCTGGCTCGGCGCTGCGCGCGAAGGGCCTCAAGACCGCCATCCTGTCGAACGGCAATCCGCGCATGCTGTCCGGCGCGGTCGAGGCGGCCGGCATGGCGGCGGATTTCGACGCGGTTCTCTCCGTGGAGGCCGTCCGAGTCTACAAGCCGCGCCCGGAGGTCTACGCGCTCGTGACCGACGTATTCGGCATCGTCCCGGCGGACGTTGCGTTCGTCTCGTCCAACCGCTGGGACGTGATGGGCGCAACCGCCTTCGGCTTTCGGTGCGTGTGGGTCAACCGCGCCAACATGCCGGACGAGTATCCGGAATTCGCGCCGGTCAAGGTCGTGCGCGACTTGAGCGCACTCGCAACCCTGCCGCTCTAGATTGTCGGAGCATGATCTTGTCCGAAAACCGGTCCCCACTTTTCGGGATCATGCTCAAGCCGCCGCTAGGCGTCCGCTGCCGGTGCGGCTCGCCCGCATCAGGAGCCACGCGGCGATCGCAACGTTGAGCACGTTCCAGGCCGCGCCATTGGCGAAGGCCGCGAGGTAGGAGCCGGTGTGATCGAAGATCGCGCCCGATATCCAGCCCCCGAATGCCATCCCGACCAGCGTCGCCATGATCACGATGCCGACGCGCCCGCCCGCCTCACCCGGCGGGAAGTATTCGCGCACGATGATGGCGTAGGCCGGAACGATGCCGCCTTGCACGAGGCCGAACAGCGCCGAGATCAGATAAAGCGATGTCAGCCCGCTGAAGCCGAGATAGAGAATGAGGACAAGTGTCTGCAGCACCGAGCCGACGAGCAATGTCGCCAGCCCGCCGATGCGATCGGCGATGAAACCGAACCCGATGCGGCTGACAACGCCGAAGCCGAGCATCAGCGACAGCATCTCGGCGCCGCGCGCGACGCCGTAGCCGAGATCGCCGCAGTAGGCGACGATGTGCACCTGCGGCATCGACATGGCGACGCAGCACGCGAGGCCCGCGACCCACAGCAGTCCCGTCAGGCCGTTCGGCGAAATGCCGAGCGACCCTCGCGCGGCGGTCGCTGTCGCGCCCATCTGGTCGAGGGCGTGGACGGACGGCCTGCGGCGCAGCGTCAGCACCAGTGGCACCAATGTCACCACGCAGAAGAGGCCGACGATCATGTGGGCCTGCCGCCACCCGATGGACGCGATCATGGCCTGCAGGATCGGCGGCCAGATCGTGCCCGCGATGTAGTTGCCCGAGGCCGCGACCGAAATCGCGATACCGCGCCGGCGCACGAACCAGTGCGAGATGTCCGCTATGAGCGGCGCGAACATCACCGACGTCCCGCACAAGCCCAGGAGGATCCCGTGCACCAGCGCAAGCTGCCAGATGTTGGTCGTGAAAGCGGACAACACGTAGCCGGCTCCCAGCGACACGATGGCGATCAGGAGCGGCGGCACGATGCCGCGGCGATCGGCGAGCTTCCCCATGAAGATGCCGCCGATCCCGAAGCCCAGCATGAGCAGGGTATAGGGCAGTGACGCGTCCGCGCGCGTGATGCCGAAGTCAGCCTGCACGGTCGGCAGCGTGACGATGAACGACCACATGCCGACACCGCCGATCGTGCTGATCAGCCCCGTGCAGGCGAGACGCCGCCACGCATAAGGAGAGTCGGTCTCAGCCGCGCTGTCGCGGCCGGTGATCGCGTCCATGGTGTTTCCCGGTCTTGCACATGCTGTAACACCTGCACGCGCGGAGGCGCCAGCGACGCACCGCGGACCGGCCATGCATTCCGCTGACCGTTCCATCACGGACTTTGATGCAAATCGAACGGAAATGCCCGCCTTCCCGCCGCTCGGCTGCGGTTGCGTGCCAATCAGTCAGCTTGACCCGCCGCGGCACATCGTCAAAGACAGCGGCCTGTGGAGACAACATGACAGAACAGAACAACGACATCCTTTTCGAGATTCGTGACGGCGTCGGCCGCGTCACCTTCAACCGGCCGCAGGCGCGCAACGCGTTCACCTTCCAGATGTACGAGCGCGTGGCGGAGATTTGTCAGGAAGCGGACAAGGATCGCGCCATCAAGGTCCTGATCTTCACCGGCGCAGGCGACAAGGCGTTCGCCTCGGGAACGGACATCAACCAGTTCCGCGCGTTCAAGACCCCGCAGGACGCCATCGACTACGAGGCGCGCAACGACCGCGTGCTCGGCGTGCTGGAGAAATGCCGCGTGCCGACCATCGCGGCCATCGCCGGCGTCTGCACCGGCGGCGGCGCCGCAATCGCGGCATGCTGCGACCTGCGCATCGGCACGAAAACGGCGAGGTTCGGTTTCCCGATCGCGCGCACGCTCGGCAACTGCCTGTCGATGGCAAATTATGGCCGCCTCGCGGCGCTGCTCGGCCCGGCGCGCGTGAAGGACATCATCTTCACGGCCCGTCTCGTCGAGGCGCCGGAAGCGCTCGCACTTGGCCTCCTCGGCGAGATCGTCGAGGACGTCACGGCGCTGCAAAAGCGGGCGGACGAACTCGCCACGCTTCTCGCCAGCCATGCGCCGCTCACCTTGCGCGCCACCAAGGAGGCGATGCGCCGGCTTCAGCCGCGCCTGTCGGCCGACGAGGGCGAAGACCTCATCCTGATGACCTACATGAGCAAGGACTTCCGCGAAGGCCTCGACGCGTTCCTCACCAAGCGGCCGCCGCAATGGTCGGGGGAGTAGCCGCACAAGCTCCGCTCATTCCCGCGAAAGCGGGAATCCAGCGCTTTTTCTTTCTTGGTCTCTGGGTCCCCGCTTCGCGGGGACGAACGGAAATCAGGGCTTCTTACCGCGCACGCGCGGCAGCTCAATGAACGGCCACGGAAACGGCATCTCGCCGACCGGGCAATCGATCAGCGCCGGCTCGTTTGCGGCCAGCGCCTTCTCCAGCGCGCCGCGCAACGCCTCGGGGCTGCCCGCCTTGTAGGACGTGATGCCGAAGCTTTCCCCGAGCCTGACGAAGTCCGGATTGGCAAGATCGGTCCCGATCACGCGATTGCCGTGAATGTTCTTCTGCATGTAGCGCACGTTGCCGTAGGCCGCGTCGTCGAACACGACCGTCACCAGCGGAATGCGATGGCGCACGGCGGTCGCCAACTCCTGCACGGTGAACATGAAGCCGCCGTCGCCGTTGATCGACACCACCGGCACGTCGCCAAGCGCATGCTTCACGCCGAGCGCGGTCGCGAGGCCCCAGCCGAGCGTGCCCTGATAACCTGACGTGATGAAGCTGCGCGGGTTGTAGGCGTCGTAGAGCAGGCGCGACGCATAGGCGACCTGGGTCAGTTCCTCCACCAGCACGCCGTTCTCGGGCAGCACATCGCGGATCGCGCGGCAGTAGGCGAGTTGCGGTTCGAGCACGGACACTTTCTCGGGCGATCTGCTCCTTCACGGCGAGGCTCGCGGCAACGCGATCCGGACGCTGTGATGGCAGGTGGCGCAGGTGCTCATTGATCCGCGCGAGCACGCGCGTGGCATCGCCGGTGAGCCCGATCTCGGGCTTGGCGATGCGCTCGATCTCCTCCGGATCGACGTCGACCTTGATGATCTTCATGGCTGTCGTCGGTGCCCCACACGGCGGTCGGCCATTGCAGGCGTGTACCGACCGCGAGCACCACATCGGCGGTCTTCCAGAATTCGTGCCCGCCGGTCAGCACCTGCGCGAGCGGGTGGCGTCCATCCATCACGCCCTTGCCGCGCCGATACGTCGCAACCGGTGCGCCGAGGCGCTCGGCCAGCGCCCGCACTTCACCGCAGCACCGTGCGCGCCGCCGCCGACGAAGATCAGCGGGCGCTCCGCCTTTTCGAGCAGTTTCGCGGCGCGTTCGATCGCGTCCTCGTCGAGCCGCTGTTCGATGGGCGGCAGTGGCGCCGCGGCGTCGATATCGGCGCGCGCCTGCAGGATGTCCGGCGCGATCTCGAGCCCGACCGGGCGTGTGCGGCCGGAGGTCATGTACTGGAATGCCTGCGCCACCATGGCAGGACCGGCTTGCGGGCTCTCGATCCGCGCCGCCCATTTGGTGAAGTGCTTCGTAATGCCGAGCTGGTCCGTGATTTCGTGCAGCATCCCGTGGCCCTTGCCGATCATCCGGCTCGGGATCTGCCCGGAGAGCGCCAGCACGGGCGCGTCGGTCGAGAAGGCGGTCGCGAGCGCGGCCGTTGCGTTCAGCATGCCCGGCCCCGGCACCACCGAGTAGACCTGCGGCTTGCCGGTCGCGAGCGCCGCGCCCAGCGCCATGTAGGCCGCGCCTTGTTCGTGGCGTGTGTGGACGACGTGCAGCGCGTCCCCGGCGTCGAACATCGCGTTGAAGAGATGATCGCTCTGGATGCCGGGCAGGCAATAGATCGACGTGATGCCATGCGCGAGCAGTGCCCGCACGACACCATCGCCACCGCTCATCTCGGGCATTCTTCTCTCCGTATGGGCGGCGAACGAACGACGATCAGCCCGCCAGCGCCGCGATGATGCGCGCCCACGAGCGCGTGCCCTTGTGGAACGAGGTGAGGTCGTACTTCTCGTTCGGCGAATGCACGCGGTCGTCGTCGAGACCGAATCCCACCAGCAGCGTGTCCATCCCGAGCACGCTCTTGAAATCGCCGACGATCGGGATCGAGCCGCCCGAGCCGACCGCAACTGCCTTGGTGCCCCATTCTTCGGTGAGCGCGGCGCGGGCCTTGCCGAGCGCCGGATTTTCGTAAGCCACCTGCAGCGCCGGGCTGCAGGCGTGATTGATGAATTCGGCCTTCGCGTCGGCCGGAAGCTGCTTGCGCACGAAATCGCGGAAGCTGTCGCGGATTTTTTCCGGATTCTGCGTGCCGACGAGCCGGAACGAGATTTTCGCCGACGCCTGCCCCGCGATCACCGTCTTGGCGCCCTCGCCCGTGTAGCCGCCGATAATGCCGTTCACGTCGCACGTCGGACGCGTGGAGACCTGCTCGATCAGCATGCGGTCCTTCTCGCCCGCCGGCACCTTCAGGCCGACCTGCCCGAGGAACTGGTCCGGCGTGAGGTTGAGGCCCTTCAGGTCCGCCTTGATGTCCGCCGGAAGCTCCGGCACGCCGTCGTAATAGCCCGGCACCATCACGCGCCCGTTCTCGTCATGCAGCGACGCGATGATGCGGGCGAGGATGCGGATGGGGTTGGCGGCGCCGCCGCCGAAGATGCCGGAATGCAGGTCGCGGTCGGCGCAGGTGATCGTCACCTCTTCGTAGAGCAGCCCGCGCAGCGACGTCGTCACCAGCGGCGTGGTCGTATTCCACATGCCGGTGTCGCACACGAGCGCGAGGTCGCGCTTGAACTCGTCGGCGTTGGTGCGGACAAAGTCGAACAGGCTTTTCGAGCCGCATTCCTCCTCGCCTTCGATCATCATCGTGACGTCGAGCGGGATGCTGCCGGTCACCGCCTTGTAGGCGCGCAGCGCTTCGACGAAGGTCATGAACTGGCCCTTGTCGTCGCAGGCGCCGCGCCCGTGGATGATCTTTCGGCCGTCGGGCAGCGTGTCGACCTTCGGCTCGAACGGCGGCGTATGCCACAGGTTCAGCGGGTCGACCGGCTGCACATCGTAGTGGCCATAGAAGAGAACGCGTGGCCCGCCATTCCGGGCCGCCGATCCGTTGGTCTTGCCGACGACGACCGGATGACCGGCGGTCGGACGCACCTTCGCTTCGAAACCGAGGCTCTCAAGGTCCTTCGCCACGTGATCGGCCGCTGCGCGGCAGAAATCCTTGTAGGCGCTGTCCGTCGAGATCGAGGGGATGCGAACCAGATCGAACAGACGATCCAGGCTCTTGTCGAGATCGGCATCGATCCGTTCGAGCACGGCGGGAAGGACCTTGGAATCCATTCGTGGCTCCATGACAGTTCGAAAAGGGGCGCGAGAGCGCGCGCGCTGCCGGCAGGTTTTACCGGGTGGTCAGCCGGTGTCTATGGGGTCGCGCCCTACTCCGGCTCAGCGCCGCAACATGCCGCCGAGCGTGCCGCGCACGATCGCGCGGCCGACCGATCCGCCCATCGATCCGCCGATCGATTTTCCGAGATCGGCCGCGATCTTGCCCGCCACCCGGCTGGTGACCGAGCGGGTGATCTCGCGGGTAATGATCTGCCCGGTCGACAGGCGCTGCCCACGCGGCCGGTTGGTGCCGAAGAGCGAGCCCAGCATGCCGCCGATGCTGCCGAGCACGCCGCCGCCCTGTTCCTGCGGCGCTTCGGCGGGCGCCACGCCGCCCGGCGCGGTGCGTGTCGCCGGCGGACGCGGCGGTCGCGCTGGTGCGCTGCTGCAGCACCTCGAAGGCGGACTCTGCATCGATCGTCTGGTCGTACTTGCCCTTCATCGGGCTCTTCGCCATCACGCCCTTGCGTTCGTCGGGCGTGACCGGCCCGACGCGCGCGGACGGCGGACGCACCATGCAGCGCTCCACCATCGAGGGCGTGCCGTTTCCTTCGAGGAACGACACCAGCGCCTCGCCCTTGCCGAGTTCGCTGATGACGGTCGCGGTATTGAGCTTCGGGTTGGCGCGGAACGTCTCGGCGGCGGCGCGCACCGCCTTCTGATCGCGCGGCGTGAAGGCGCGCAGCGCGTGCTGCACGCGATTGCCGAGTTGCGCCAGCACCTTGTCCGGCACGTCGAGCGGGTTCTGCGTGACGAAATAAACCCCGACGCCCTTGGAGCGGATCAGCCGCACCACCTGTTCGATCTTGTCCATCAGCGCCTTGGGGGCGTCGTTGAACAGCAGGTGCGCCTCGTCGAAGAAGAACACCAGCTTCGGCTTTTCGGGATCGCCGACCTCGGGAAGCTGCTCGAAAAGCTCGGACAGGAGCCAGAGCAGGAAGGTCGCGTAGAGCCGCGGATTTTCCATCAGCTTGTCGGCGGCGAGCATGTTGATGTAGCCGCGCCCGTCGCGGTCGACCTTCATGAAGTCCTTCATGTCGAGCGCAGGCTCGGCGAAAAACTTCGTGCCGCCCTGGTTTTCCAGCACCAGCAACTGGCGCTGGATGGTGCCGATCGTCTGTTTCGACACGTTGCCGTATTGGGTGGTCAGCTCCTTTGCGTGTTCGGCAACGAAAACGAGGATCGCGCGCAGGTCCTTCAGGTCGAGCAACAGCAGGCCCTGCTCGTCCGCCACGCGAAACGCGATGTTCAGCACGCCTTCCTGGACGTCGTTCAAATCCATCAGGCGCGAGAGCAGCAGCGGTCCCATCTCGGAGATGGTCGCGCGCACCGGGTGGCCTTGCTCGCCGAACAGATCCCAGAACACGACGGGAAATTCGTCCGGTTCGTAAGTGAAGCCCAACTCCTTGGCGCGCTTGACGAACGCGTCCTTCGCCTCGCCCACGGCGGCGATGCCCGAGAGGTCGCCTTTGATGTCGGCGGCGAACACCGGAACGCCCGCGCGCGAGAAGCCTTCGGCGAGGATCTGCAACGTCACGGTCTTGCCGGTGCCGGTCGCGCCGGTCACGAGACCGTGGCGATTGCCGTAATGCAGCGTCAGAAATTCCGGCTTGCCGCTCTTGCCGACGAAAATCTTGCCGTCAGTGTCGAGATCAGCCATCGCGCATGCTCCTCGTCTACGCGCCGACGTTATAGAGCGCGCGTCTGTTGCTTTCTACCATCTATAGCGTCGCCGGAATGATCTGTGTCGTTATCGCAACGCTCGCGAGCGAAATGATCGCATCGACCGGCTGACAGTCTCGACGCTCGCGCCGTCTCGTGCTTGTGTTTTGCGCTGAGCGTGTTCAAGATCATTGTAACCTGCCGCAGTGCGGGGCGTGAGGGGGCCATGGCTAAGCGTCGAACGATCAAATTTGTATCACGCGTAACTCTCTATCTCGAAAATACCGTCTGAACTCTGTACCCGCAGGCGCGCGCCGGCCTCGGCTGTCGCGGCGCGCCCGGACGGAACGAAGGAGAATTCGCGTGTCCTACTCTCTATCGGCGATCGCCGGCATCGGACCGGCGATGTCGGCGCGGCTCAAGGCGCTCGGCATCCGCACTTCCGAAAAGCTGCTCGATGCGTCGAAAACGCCCAAAGACCGCAAAAGTCTCGCCGAACGGCTCGGCGTCGACGAGCAACTCGTGCTGCGCTGGGCAAATCTGACCGATCGCATGCGGATCAAGGGCGTGCGCGAGCCCTATGCGGAGCTGCTCAAGGACGCGGGCGTCGATACCGTGCGCGAGCTGAAGTACCGCAATCCCGCGAAGCTCGCCGAAGCGATGGCGGCGGCGAACGCGAAGCGCAAGCGCGTGCAGCTTCTCCCCTCCGAGAAGCGCGTCGAACGCTGGATCGAGGCGGCGAAGCGGCTCGACCCGAAGATCAAGTACAAGAACACCTCGGCTTGACTCCTTAGCTGCGCCGCCGCAAAGCGGCGGCATGACGCTCGATACCGCTACGCGGAACAAGCCGGACACCCTGCGGCGATTGCTCGCGCTCGGCCGGCCCGCCGTGATGGGCATCCTCAACGTCACGCCGGAACTCCTTTTCCGACGGCGGGCAATTCAACGATCCGCCAGCGGCGCTCGCGCAGGCGCGCCGGATGGCATCCGAGGGCGCGGACGTTCTCGACATCGGCGCGGAGTCGACGCGGCCCTACGGCAGCATGAAGCCGGTCGCGTTCGAGGATGAGATCGTGCGGCTTTCGCCGGTTCTGCCCGAGATCGTCGGGCTCGGTTTGCCGGTCTCGATCGACACCATCAAGGCGAAGACCGCGAGTTGGGCGCTGGATCACGGCGCCGCGATCGTCAACGACGTCTGGGGCCTCCAGCGCGACGCCGACATGGCGCGCGTCGTCGCGGAACGCGGCGTGCCGGTGATCGTGATGCACAATCGCGAGGCCGCTGACGCCTCGATCGACATCATGGCCGACGTGAAGGCGTTTTTCGCGCGTTCGCTCGATATCGCGGCGCGGGCCGGCATCCCGCGCGAACACATCGTGCTCGACCCGGGCATCGGCTTCGGCAAGACGCCGGAGCAAAGCATCGCGATGATCGCGCGGCTCTCCGAGTTGCGCGAATTCGGCCTGCCGCTGCTGATGGGGCTTTCGCGCAAGCGCTTCATCAACTCCGTCTCGCCGTCCAAGCCGGGCGACCGTATCGGCGGATCGATCGCCGGCAATGTGCTCGCCGTGCTCGGCGGCGCCGACATCGTGCGCGTGCATGACGTGGCCGAAACCGTGCAGGCACTGCGCGTAACGGCGGCGATCCAGGCGGCGCAACGTGGCTGAAGCCCTGCTCGGCCTCGGCGGCAATGTCGGCGACGTCCGTGCGGCGCTCAGTGAAGCGGTCGCGCTGTTCGCCGACGGCAAGGACGTGACGCTGCGTTCGGCTTCCTCGCACTACCTGACGCCGCCATGGGGCGTGCTCGAACAGCCGCGCTTCACCAACATGGCGATCGCGGTGGAGACGGCGCTGCCGGCGCGCGCGCTGCTCCAGCGCGCGATGAACGTCGAGAGCGCCTTCGACCGCGACCGCTATCGCACGCGCCGCTGGGGCCCGCGCCCGGTCGATATCGACCTTCTCTCCTACGACGACCTCGTGCTGGACGAGCCGGGCCTGATCCTGCCCCACCCGCGCCTGTTCGAGCGCGCCTTCGTGCTCGTGCCGCTCAACGAGATCGTGCCCGGCCGCATGATCGCGGGGCGCAACATCAAGGACGCGCTGAAAGCGCTCGACGACCGCGGCATCGAGCGGCTGCCGCCGCTCGCGCCTGGCCCCTGAGGCGGCCGCCGGCCCTGCCCTTGCCAGTCTGGCACTTTCATTGCATTCGATAGCTCTGCGCCGAGTGGACCCATGTCCGACGAAGAGCTTGCATTCGCTTCCGAATTTCCAGCGGCCACGCGCGAGCAATGGCTCAAGCTGGTCGACGGCGTGCTCAAAGGCGCGCCGTTCGACAAGCGTCTCGTCGCGCGCAGCTATGACGGGCTGGCGATCCAGCCGCTTTATGAACGTGCGGCCGATGCCCGGCCCGTCGCGGCGCGTGCGCCGGGCGCCCCCTGGACGGTCATGCAGCGCGTCGATCATCCCGATCCTGCCGCCGCGAACGAACAGGCGTTGCGTGACCTTGAGAATGGCGCGACCGGACTGACCATCGTTTGCAAAGGCTCAGTCAACGCGAACGGCTACGGGCTCAATTCATCCGCCGAGACCCTCGATCGCGTGCTCGACGGCATCTATCTCGATGCCGGCGTCGCCATCGATTTCAATGTCGCGGCCGAAACGCGCGACGCCGCGAAGAACTTCGCCGCGCTGGTGAAGAAGCGCGGCATCGCGCCCGAGAGCGTCGAAATGCGCGCCGCGCTCAACCCGCTTGGGCACATGGCGGCAACTGGCAGCACTGTGCGGCCGTGGAAGGATCTCGCGCCCTACTTCGCGGAGCTCGTGAAGGAACTCGCCGGCGCCGGCTTTCGCGGGCCGTTCGCGGTCGCCGACGGGCGCGTGATCCACAACGCGGGCGGGTCGGAAGCGCAGGAGCTTGCGTTTGCGCTGGCGAGCGCCGTCACGTACCTGCGCGCGCTGGAAGCGAGCGACATCGCGCTCGATGCCGCGCGT
This sequence comes from uncultured Alphaproteobacteria bacterium, assembly GCA_963828625.1. Classification (GTDB taxonomy): domain Bacteria; phylum Pseudomonadota; class Alphaproteobacteria; order Rhizobiales; family Xanthobacteraceae; genus PALSA-894. Next base: position 52,459 of record CAWHEX010000006.1, read on the forward strand.
CGCATGATCTACTTCCGTCTCGCCACGGATGCCGACCAGTTTCTCTCGATCGCGAAATTCCGCGCGATCCGGCGGTTGTGGGCGCGCGTCGAGCAGGCCTGCGGCCTTGCGCCCGCGCCGGTCTACGTCGCGGCCGAGACCGCGTGGCGCATGCTGACGCGGCGCGATCCTTACGTGAACATCCTCCGCTCGACCGTCGCGGTGGTCGCGGCCGGCCTCGGCGGCGCGAACGCCATCACGGTGCTGCCGTTCACGAGCGCGCTCGGCCTCCCCGATGCCTTCGCGCGGCGCATCGCGCGCAACACGCAGCTTGTCCTGCTGGAGGAGTCGAACCTTGCGAGGGTCTCCGATCCCGCCGCCGGCTCAGGCGGGATCGAGGATCTGACCGCGCAGCTTTGCGCCGCCGCGTGGTCGCTGTTTCAGGAGATCGAGAAGGCGGGCGGCGCTGACGCCGCGCTGGAACAAGGTCTCGTTCAGCAAAAGGTCGCCGCAACGCGGGCGGAGCGCGAGAGGAATATTGCGCGGCGCAAGGATGCGCTCACCGGCACGAGCGAATTTCCCGACATCCATGAGGCGGCGGTGCAGGTGCTTGACGTCGCGCCGCATCCGGCCAAACTCGCGACTGCATCCTTCGCGGCGTTGCCGCGCATCCGCCTGGCCGAGCCGTTCGAGGCGTTGCGCGATGCATCCGACCGCATGCTTGCCACGACCGGCGCGCGGCCGAAGGTCTTCCTCGCCAATCTCGGCAAGCTTTCGGATTTCACCGCGCGCACGCTGTTTGCGAGGAATTTCTTCGAGGCGGGCGGAATCGAGGCCGTGTCGAACGACGGTTTCGCCAGCCGCGACGCCATGATCGCGGCCTTCAAAGCGTCCGGCGCGAAGCTCGCGTGCCTGTGCTCATCCGACAAGGTCTATGCGGCCGAGGCGGCGGACGCCGCGAAGGCCCTGCAGGCGCCGGTGCGGCACATATCTATCTGGCGGGCCGGCCCGGCGAAATCGAAGCGGAACTGAAGGCCGCAGGCGTGCAGGACTTCATTTACGTCGGCTGCGACGTTCTGGCGACGCTGAAAGCGGCGCATGATATCTTGGATCGAGAGGCGTGAATCGCGCATGACGCGGATCCCGAATTTCGCCGGATCGCGTTCGAGCCCGTCGATGGCACGCCGACGAGGCGCGGCAAAGCCCTGGCTCACGCCCGAAGACATTCCGGTGAAACCCGCGTACGGCCCCGACGACCTGAAGGGTCTCGACTTCCTCGACACCTTCCCGGGCAGCGCGCCCTACCTGCGCGGCCCCTACCCGACCATGTACGTGACGCAGCCGTGGACCGTGCGCCAGTACGCCGGCTTCTCGACGGCGGAGGATTCCAACGCCTTCTATCGCCGCAATCTCGCGGCCGGACAGAAGGGCCTCTCGGTCGCGTTCGATCTCGCGACCCATCGCGGCTACGACTAGCGATCATCCGCGCGTGTCCGGCGATGTCGGCATGGCTGGTGTCGCGATCGAACTCCATCTACGACATGCGCACGCTGTTCTCCGGCATCCCGCTCGACCAGATGAGCGTGTCGATGACGATGAACGGCGCGGTGCTGCCGGTGCTCGCGCTCTACATCGTGGCGGCGGAGGAACAGGGCGTGCCGCCGGAGAAACTCACCGGCACGATCCAGAACGACATCCTCAAAGAATTCATGGTGCGCAACACCTACATCTATCCGCCGACGCCATCGATGCGCATCATCTCCGACATCTTCGCCTACGCGTCCGAGAAGATGCCGAAATACAATTCGATCTCGATCTCCGGCTATCACATGCAGGAGGCCGGCGCGACGCAGGACCTCGAACTCGCCTACACGCTCGCCGACGGCGTCGAGTATGTGCGCGCCGGGCAGAAGGCCGGGCTCGACATCGACCGTTTTGCGCCGCGGCTCTGTCTTCTTCTGGGCGATCGGCATGAACTTCTTCATGGAGGTCGCGAAGCTGCGCGCCGCGCGCCTGCTCTGGGCGAAGCTGATGAAGCAGGAAGGCGCGAAGGACCTGCGCTCGCTCTCGCTGCGCACGCATTCGCAGACCTCCGGCTGGTCGCTCACCGCGCAGGACGTCTACAACAACGTCGTGCGCACCGCGATCGAGGCGATGGCGGCGACGCAGGGCCACACGCAGTCGCTGCACACCAATGCGCTCGACGAGGCGCTGGCGCTCCCGTCCGATTTCTCGGCGCGCATCGCCCGCAACACGCAGCTTTTCCTGCAGCAGGAAAGCGGCACCACGCGCATCGCCGACCCGTGGGGCGGCTCGTTCTATGTCGAGCGGCTCACCGCGGAGCTTGCCAAGAAAGCCTGGAGCCACATCCAGGAAGTCGAAGAGCTCGGCGGCATGGCCAAGGCGATCGAGGCCGGCATCCCGAAGCTGCGCATCGAGGAAGCCGCCGCCAAGGCGCAAGGCGCGCATCGACAGCGGCGCGCAGTCGATCATCGGCGTGAACAAATATCGCCCGACCGAAGAGAAGCCGATCGACGTGCTCAAGGTCGACAATTCGGCGGTGCGAAAGCTGCAGCTTGAAAAACTCGCGCGGCTGAAAGCCGAGCGCGATCCGAAGGCGGTCGAAGAAGCGCTCGCGGCGCTCACGCGCGCGGCCGATCGCGGCAACGGCAATCTGCTGGCGCTGGCGGTCGATGCGGCGCGCGCCAAGGCGACGGTCGGCGAGATTTCGATGGCGCTGGAGCAGGTGTTCGGGCGCCACCGCGCCGAGATCAGGACGCTGTCGGGCGTCTACAAGCGGGAGGTCGGCATGACCGATGCGGTCGCGCGCGTGCAGAAGCTCGTCGCGGCGTTCGAAACCGATGAAGGACGCCGCCCGCGCATTCTCGTCGCCAAGATCGGGCAGGACGGCCACGACCGCGGCCAGAAGGTGATCGCGTCGGCCTTCGCGGATCTCGGCTTCGACGTCGACGTCGGCCCGCTGTTCGCGACGCCGGGCGAAGCCGCCAAGCAGGCGGTGGAAAACGACGTGCACGTCATCGGCGTGTCGTCGCTCGCTGCCGGGCACTTGACCCTCGTTCCTGAAGTGAAATCTGAACTGGAAAAGCAGGGCCGCGGCGACATCATGATCGTGGTCGGCGGCGTCGTGCCGCCGCAGGACTACGACGCGCTGAAGCAGGCCGGCGCCGAGGCGATCTTCCCGCCCGGCACCGTGATCGCCGAAGCCGCCGAGGCGCTGGTCAAGTCGCTCAACCGGCGGCTCGGGCACACGAAAGAAGCGGCCGAGTGAACCGGTAGCCACTTTCCTCCGACTTCCCTTGAGGGCGGGTCCGCGCTTCCGGACAAGCCAGGAGCCTTCATGTCATTCCTCACACGCACGCTCGCGATGGCTAGCGCTCTTGTCGTCGCCGGATGCGTCACATCGAAAGCGCCGCTGCTCGAGGCGGACAGCCGCACACTCCCCTTCCTGCCGGGCGCGAAGTTCGAGACCTTTGAACGCGACGATCCCCGCGCGCCGTGGAAGAAGAACGACACCCTCACAACGTTCGTTGCCGACCAAAGCCTCGTCATCACCGAGGTGGACGATACCGGCAAAGCAAAAAGTCCCGATACAACCACCATTCACCCGCTCGGAGGCGCACGCTTTCTGGTCCAGACGCATTTCGGCAATCAGGGGCACTATGCCTACGGCGTGCTGGAGGTCCGCAACGGCGAGGGTTTGCTGACCGGCTTCGGCTGCAAGGTCATCGATCAAACGGCGTTTCGCCGCGACGGCGGAAAGGTCGCAAAAGACGCATGCGTACTCGACAGCGCGCCGGACCCGCTTGCGATCCTGCGCAAGCTGGCGGCGAAGCCCGCAGGTCCGCAGGTCCGTTACGTGCCGGTTCGAAACTGACGGCTTAAGAAGCGCGTCAGTTCAGCCGTCCCTCGAGCACCGGCTTCTTCTCGCGGTCGAGAACCGAGCGCACGTGGCGCATCACGTGGTCGGCGACGATGGCGTGCGCCTCGGCGGTCGGATGGAACGCGCCGGAGGTGAGCGCCGCGAAGGCGGGCTGGAGAATGTCGAACGGCGAGATGCCTTCGCGATGCGTATTCGCGGTCAGGAACGCGTCGTTCGGATTGTGGATGAGCCGCCAGCGATGCACGTAGGGCAGCGCGCCCGCGGGCGTATAGGGCTCCCAGTCGTCGGTCGTCTTGGAGCGGCGCGGCATCTTCATCGAGGCCTGATCGATCAGCGCCCGCGTCGGATCGCGCGCGCAGATGCCGCGCTTCGAGAAGTCCGCCGTATGCTCGGTGATGAAGCGGAAGCCGGTGCCGCTGCCCGTCGCCAGATTGGCCGGGCAGTCGCGCCGGTTGCGGGTCGAAGCCATGCATTCGAGCCGCTTCTGCAGATCGGCCGCGACGTCGGCGGACTTCGTTGAGCCGCGCCTTGTTCACCTTGAGCGAGGGATGCACGTCCATGCCGAGCGTCGGCTGCGAGCCGCAATAGCCGCCGACCTCGTCGAAGTGGATCGGCTCATAGGCATTCTGCAGCACGCGCGAGGGCTCGACGCCGAAGCCGTCGACCAGCGCATCGCGCACCGCTTTGATGCGCCTGTCGAGCACCGCGAGATAAGCGCGCGAGACATCCGGGCCAAAACGAAGCTCGCCGCCGGCGAGCGCCGCGATCGGCGCAAGATCGCGCGCATTCTCGATGCTGGCGTAGAGCGCGAGCGCGCCGAAGCCGACGTCGTTGCCGCCGATCGACAGCAGCACGAGGTCGATCGGCCGCTTGCGGTTGGACGGCGGACACCATTGCTTGGAGACGGTCTGCGACGAGATGCCGGTCGTGCCGTATTTGTAAGTCGGCAGCGTGTAGCTTGCCGCCTGCGTGCGGCCCTGCGCCCCGCCGCGGCAGATCAGATCAGCGACCTGGTCGAGCTGCGGCGGCACCTTGGCGCCGCCCTTCTCGCCCGCGCGCTCGCGCGCGTCGTGATCCATGAACAGGCCGGTGACGTCCGCGCCCGAGCACGCGACGCTCACGAGCGTCACCGCGCGATGGCGGTTCTCCAGGGTCATCGCGAGGCCGACGCGGAACGGGTAGCCGTATTGCGATCGGTGGCAGTCGGCGGAAAGCCACTGCGCGCCGCCACGATCGAAGGCCGTCTGGAATTCAGCCGAGTTCGGGCGATAGACGAGGCCTTTCGCCTCATCGTCCATGCGGCGGCGCGGCAGGCTCTTCACGTCGAAGGCGCTGTCGACCGACGCAAGACCGAAGGCGCTGGCCTTCGCCCTCTCGTGGCCGCGCGAGGCGAGCCGCTCGCGGTCGTTCGCCATCTGCGGGTCGTAGACCATCTCGCGCGACGGGCTGAACGACACCGGCTTGTCCGGGTTGCTTTCGCCCGACATGAACGAGTCGCCCATCGCGACGACGAGCACGTCTTCCACGACGATGGTTTCTTTCAACTCGCGGCCGTCCGGCAGCGTGACCTTCACGGTCGCGCCGGAGACTTTCGTGTCCGGCGAATACGGCACGCGCTTGATGACGAACTTGTTCTTGCAGGGCTGCTTCGCCGTCTCGCCCTTGCCGGCGCCCGCGCGCGGCAGCCACGAGAACGTGCATTCCCCGGCGCCCGCTTCGGCCAAGCCGCTCAGGCGCGAGCGTCACATCGACGGTGTGCGCGTCGGGCAGCACATAGTCTTCCTTCGCGGTGCCCCAGGAATACTGCCGTTCGCACACGCCCATGTAGCGGAACGGACGCGAGTTGCGCTCGTAGCAGACGGAGTCGAGCGTCTGCGCGGCCCAGCCGAGGCGCGAGCGCTCGTAGCCCGCGCGCTTCGTGTCAAAGCAGCGGCCGGGGCTCGACTTGTCGGCGCAATCCGGATCGTTCAGGCGGCGCTCGGTGCGCCACACGATGTTCGCAGGCAGCGGAGAGTCCGCCTTGCCGCGCACCGCGTCGAACGCCTTCTCGTGCAGGGCGAACGCGGCCGGCTTCTTGAAGAAGCGGAACGGGCTCTGGACCTCCCACGCAAGGTCGGCGGCAAAAGCGCTGAAGGGAAGCAGGGATGCAAGGGAAATGGAGACAAGCCAAGTGGTCGTCGCGAGCCGACGCATGAGGACTTCTCCCGCACCCTTCCACCGGAAGCGATCATACACGATTTGGCCGCGGACAGAGATGAAAAATTGGCGCGTCGTTAACCGAGGTTAACTCACCAAGCGCAGCAGCTTGGTGCGTCAAGCCGATGAAATAACTGACGAATGTCGTAGCCTAGTGCAGCCGGTTGCCGGTCTGCGACGGCGTGCTCGGCACGCGCCGGTTCGGCGGCAGCAGGTTGTTGGCCGCGATGGTGATCGCGCAGACGAAGCCCTCGGGGCGGAAGTCGGTTGCGATCTCACCGTCCAACGATGCCCCGATCCGCTCGAATACGACGCGGCCGAACCCCCTGTGCTCCGGCGGCTGGACGCGCGGGCCGCCCTGCTCCCGCCAGGTCAGCTTCAGCCCTTCGTTCGTGGAGTCGCGCGCCCAGTCGACCACGACGGAGCCCGCAGGCGTCGAGAGCGCGCCGTGCTTGGTCGCGTTGGTGGCGAGTTCGTGCATGATGAGACCGAGCGACTGCATGGTCTGCGGCGCGAGATAAACCTCCGGCCCCTGCAACGCGAACTTGCCGCCGTCGACGCCGCCGAACGGCGCAAGCTGGATGCGCAGCAGTTCCTCCAGCGTCGCGCCCTGCCAGTCGTGCACGACGAGCAGATCGTGGCTGTAGGCAAGCGCCTGGACGCAGCCGCGGAACCGCACTTCGAAATCGTCGATGTCGTCGGCACGGCGCGCGATCATGTGCGCGAGCCCCTGCACCACGGCGAGCAAATTCTTCGTGCGATGCGACAGTTCGCGCAGCGTGAAGGCGAGGTGCTCCTTGTTCTCGCGGTTCTCGGTCATGTCGCGGTGCACGGCGGCGACGCCGGTGACGTGCCCGTCCGGCGCGAAGATGGGCGAACCCGAAATGCCGACCGGAATGAGGTGGCCGTCTTTGTGCTGGCGCATCGTCTCCAGCAGCACCGGCCGGCCGTCCATCGTCTGCGCGTACAGCCCCGTCTGCTGCTCGCGCAAATCCTCCGGGCAGATCATTTTCAGCGAATGACCGATCGCCTCCGCGGCGCTGTAGCCGTAGAGCCGCTCGGCGCCGGGATTCCACGTCCTGACGGTGAGGTCCGGGTCGATCGAAAAGATCGCATCGTTCGAGGACAGAACCGTGGAGGCGTGCAACGCATTTGCTTCCTCACCGACCTTGCGATCCGTGATGTCGACAACCAGCCCGATCGAACGAGCTGCGCGCCGCCCCTCCACACCGTCGGAGAAGAAGGTTTTCCCACGCAGCAGAATCCAGCCGACGGTGCCGTCGAGGCGCGTGATGCGGTGCTCGTCCTCGTAGTCGCCGTTGTTTCCCGGCTCCAGCGAGGCATAAAGCTTGTCGCGGAACCGCCCGCGCATCTCCTTCGGAATGATGCGCTCGAGCAGGTCGGTATCGGTGTTGATGTCGAGATCGGCCGGCACATGCAGGATCGCGCGCAACTCCGGTGACCAGTAGCGCCGCCGTGCAACCCAGTCGATCTCGTACATGCCGAGCCCGGTCGCGCGGCGCACGAGGCGCAGCCGTTCCTCGGAGTCCTGCAGGGCCTGTCTGGTGATGTCATCGGGGGCTTCGACGGCGCGTGCGGACGCGCGCCGGCTGCCGGGATCGACGAGGGATGCCAGCCGGCGCAGCACTTCCGCAAGACCAACACGCATGCTCATCGTGCCACCAATTCAGCAGCGAACGCGGGCGGTGAGCCTTCGGTTCCGGAGAATTCGGACTCTATTCTTGATTCGCGCCGACGCGAAAGCGAGAGGCAGTTGGTTCGGCCCGGCCGCCACTGTGCATGCGCGAAGCCGAGCGCCTTGCCTCAGGCTCTTGCCAGACGCTAGCATGTTAGAGATCGGACAAAATGCGGCAAAGGCCGCTGGGAGGACGCCATGACAAAACTGACTCGCCGCGCGTTCGCGGCATCCTCGGCCGCCGCTGCGGCCGCGGCAGGGCTCGGAGTTAAACCCTCGTTCGCGCAGGCCTATCCGGCGCGCCCCGTGACGGTCATCGTGCCGTGGGGTGCGGGCGGCGGCACGGATGCGACCGCGCGCATCGTCGCGGCGCTGCTGGAAAAGGACCTCGGCCAGCCGTTCAACGTCGTGAACCGCACCGGCGGCTCGGGCGTCGTCGGCCACTCCGGCATCGCGACCGGCACGCCGGACGGCTACACGATCGGCATGATCACGGTGGAAATCACCATGATGCACTGGCAGGGCCTGACCGAGCTCAATCCGAAGAGCTACACGCCGCTGGCGCTGATGAATGAAGACCCGCCCGGCGTCACCGTGAACGCATCCTCGCCGTACAAGACCGTGAAGGAGCTTGCCGACGCCATCAAGGCGGCGCCCGTTGGCAAGATGAAAGCCTCCGGCACGGGACAGGGCGGCATCTGGCATCTGGCGCTGGTCGGCTGGCTCAAGGCGATGGGCCTTGCGCCCAACCACGTCGGGTGGGTGCCCTCGAACGGCGCCGCGCCCGCGATGCAGGATCTCGCGGCCGGCGGCCTCGACCTGTGCACCTGCTCCATCCCCGAGGCACGCGCCCTCATCGAAGCCGGCAAGGCACGCGCGCTCGCCCTGATGTCGCCGGAGCGCAACCCGGTGTTCAAGGATATCCCGACGCTGAAGGAAGCGATGGGCATCGACTACGCGACCGGCGCGTGGCGCGGCATCGCCGCTCCGAAGGGACTGCCGGCGGACATCGCCACCAAGCTCACCGCGTCGCTGAAGAAGGTCTATGACTCGAAGGAGTTCAAGGACTTCATGAGCAACCGCGGCTTCGGCGTGGTGTGGGGCGATGCAGGCCAGTTCGCAAGCTTCATGGAGAAGGGCGACGCGCAGATGGGTGACGCCATGAAAGCGGCCGGGCTCGCGAAGTCCTGATGTCTGACTTTCACCTCTCCCCGTAAACGGGGAGAGGTGAATGGGGTGGTAAGGGGTCTTTATGCGTCTTCCCGATCGTTTCACGGGATTGTTTCTCGTCGTCCTTGGCTCGGCTGCGGCGTACGGCGGGTGGCTGCTTCCGCCGGTGCCCGGCCAGCCCGTCGGTCCGAACGTGTTTCCTCTCGTCATCGGCATCGGGCTCGCGATCTGCGGGCTGATGATCGCGTTCGGAATCGGGCACTCGTTCGAAGAAGAGGAAGAACTCAATCCGCTCGAACCCGGACAGCAAGCGGCCCTTGCCAAGCGCGGAAAATTCTATGGCTTGCGCGCGCTGTTTCCGCCTCTGTTGCTGATTTTCTACGTGGTGGCGGCCGAGCGGCTCGGCTTCATCCTGACCGCCGGCGTGATCGTGCTCGTGACATCGACTGCTCTCGGCGCGCGCCTGAAGCTTGCAGTGCCGCTCGCGATTCTGGCGCCGATCGGCGTCCACCTCATCTTCTACAAATTGCTGCGCGTGCCGCTCCCGGCCGGTCTTATTCCGATGCCGTGGTGACCCATGCTTAAGACCTTGATGGAAGCGTTTGCGCTGATCTCCACGTGGGAGGTCATCATCGCCATGCTGGCGGCCTCGGTCTACGGTCTGGTCATCGGATCGCTGCCCGGTCTCTCCGCCACGATGGCAACCGCCTTGCTGGTGCCGGTGACGTTCTATCTCTCGCCCATCGCGGCGATCGCGACGATCGTCGCGGCGTCCACGATGGCGATTTTCTCGGGGGATATTCCCGGCGCCCTCCTCCGCATTCCCGGCACTCCCGCTTCCGCCGCCTATGCGGACGAAGCCTACGCGATGACGCGCAAGGGCGAGGCCGAACTCGCGCTCGGCGCCGGTGTGTGGTTCTCGGCGATCGGCGGCATCGCGGGCACGCTATCGCTCATGCTGCTGGCGCCGCCTCTTGCCGAAATCGCGCTGTCGTTTTCCACGTTCGAATATTTCTGGCTCGCCTTCCTCGGCTTGATGTGCGCCACGCTGGTCGCGCGTTCGTCCCCCGTGAAGGCGATCGCCGCGATGCTGATCGGCCTGCTGGTCGCCTGCGTCGGTATCGAAAATCCCGGTGGCGTGCCGCGCTTCACGTTCGGGATTGTCGACCTGTTCGGCGGCATCGAACCGATCCCGGCGCTGGTTGGCGTGTTCGCGGTCGCGCAGGTGATGCGCGCGATGCTCACGCCAGAGCCGCCGCCGCTTCCGAAGCGCAAGTTCGGAAGCATCATGGCCGGCCAATGGATGCTGACCAAAATCTATCACTGGCAAATGACGCGCGGAAACATCGTCGGCATCATCATCGGCGTGCTACCCGGCGCGGGTGCCGATATGGCGGCGTGGGTCTCGTACGCAATGTCGAAGCGCTTCTCCAAGACGCCGGAGAAGTTTGGCACCGGCCATGTCGAGGGTCTCGTCGAGGCCGGCGCCAGCAACAACGCCTCGATCGCGTCCGGCTGGGTGCCTTCGCTGCTGTTCGGCATTCCGGGCGACACCATCGCGGCGATCGCGATCGGGGTACTGTACATGAAGGGCCTCAACCCCGGCCCGACGCTGTTCACCGAAAAAGCGTCGAGCATGTACGCGATCTACCTCATGTTCATTATCGCCAACATCATCATGATCCCGCTTGGCATCATCATGATCCGCATGGCGGTGCACGTGTTGCGCGCGCCGCGGTCGAGCATCATGCCGTTGATCATGCTGTGTTGCGCGGTCGGCTCGTTTGCGATCGGCAACAACCTTTTCGGCGTCATTACGGTCGCGACCTTCGGTCTCGTCGGCTACGTGATGGAAGAGAACGGCTATCCGGTCGCCGCCATGGTGCTCGGCATCGTGATGGGCACGATGGTGGAGCAGGCGTTCGTCACCTCGCTGATCAAATCAGACGGCTCGATCCTGCCGTTCTTCGAGCGGCCGGTTTCGGCGATCCTCGCAACCTGCACCATCGCGGCGTTCGCCTGGCCGGCGCTTGTGTGGGTGCGGCGCAAGATCAGTCCTGCGCGCGTGCCGGCCTGAGCCGGCTGACGCGCGCAAAGCGACAGACCGCATAGCACTCCGTCCACACGGCATGGCTCCTGCCCGTCAGGCCCATTGCCGCGTTCCCGTCCCGGGCGCATCATTGAGCACCCTCCAGCCCGGGAGCGCCCCATGCACGACATCGTCATTCGCGGCGGCAGTATCATCGACGGGAGCGGCGCACCGGCCGTTCACCGGCGACGTCGCGATTTCCGGCGGGCGCATCGTGGCGGTCGGCGGCAAGCAGGGTCCGGGCAAGCGCGAGATCGATGCCGACGGCCAGCTCGTGACTCCCGGCTGGGTCGACGTGCACACGCACTACGACGGTCAGGCGATGTGGGACCCGATGCTGACGCCATCGTCATGGCACGGCGTCACCACGGTGATGTTCGGCAACTGTGGTGTCGGCTTCGCTCCCGTGAAGAAGGAGCACCACGGCGCGCTGATGGACCTGATGGAGGGCGTCGAGGAAATCCCCAACCCGGTGCTCGCCGCCGGGCTGAACTGGGAGTGGGAAAGCTTCCCGCAATACATGAACGAACTCGACCGGCGCGAGCGCGCGATCGACATCTGCGCGCAGATCGCGCATCTGCCGCTGCGCGTCTACGTGATGGGCGACCGCGCGATCCGCCGCGAGCCCGCGACTCCGGATGACATTGCGAAGATGCGCGACCTCACCGTCGAGGCGTTGCAATGCGGCGCGTTCGGCTTCACCACCTCGCGCACCGACTCGCACAAGACGCCGGACGGCGACCTCGTGCCCTCGCGCGACGCCGACGATCACGAGTTGCTCGGCATCGGCTCCGCGATGAGCGTCACCGGGACCGGTGCGTTCGGGATGAACAGCGATTTCGACGACGAGGAATTCGAGCTGCGCTGGATGCGCAAGCTCGCCAAGGAAACCGGCCGGCCGATCTGGTTCCTGCTCACCGACCGCTATTCCGATCCGCAGCGCTGGCGGCGCCTGATGAAGGCGGTGCACGAGGCGCGCGCGCAGGGGCTCTCGCTCACCGCGCAAACGGCCGGTCGGCCGATCGGCGTGATGATGGGCATCGGCACCGCGCTCAATCCATTCACGGTGCGCCCGAGCTACAAGGCGCTTGAGAGCCTGCCGATCGAGGAACAGCGGCGGCGGCTGCGCGATCCCGAGATGCGGCGGAAGATCCTCGCGGAAGCGCCCTCGGATGCCGAGGTCGCCAAGCTCGCGCAATTCCGTCAGGTGGTCGCCAAGCGCTTCGACAAGTTCTTCGTCATGGGCAATCCGCCGGACTACGAGCCCGGCCCGGAGAAGAGCATCGCGGCGATCGCACAGCGCGAAGGCCGCGCGCCAGAGGAAGTCGCCTATGACTACATCCTGGAGGACGGCCAGTATCTCTACTTCCCGGTGGTGCACTACGTCACCGGCGACCACGAGCCGATCCGCGAGATGCTCAACGACCCGGCCTGCCTGCTCGGCCTCTCCGACGGCGGCGCGCATTGCACCTCGATCATCGATGCGGGGGTGCCGAGCTACATGCTCACCCACTGGGGCCGCGACCGCACGCGCGGGCCGAAGCTGCCGCTGGAGCTGCTGGTGAAGCGGCAGACCAGCGACACGGCGAATTTCTTCGGGCTGACCGACCGCGGCCGGCTCGCGCCGGGACTGCGCGCCGACGTGAACGTGATCGACTTCAACGCCATGCGCATGCAGAAGCCGGAGCTGATCCACGACATGCCGGCGAACGGTCGGCGTTTCGTGCAGCGCGTGACGGGCTACGAGGCGACACTGGTCGCGGGCCAGCCGATCTTCGAGCGCGGCGAGGCCACCGGCGCCCTGCCCGGCAAGCTCGTGCGCGCGGGCCGCAACGCCGACGCCTTGCAGGCCGCGGAGTAACAGCGCGCTTTGATCGCCGCGCCTTTTCCTGCTTGATTGCGGCAATGTCTGCCGCCGCGACTCATGACGTCGCTACCCTCGCCCGCAAGCTGCGAGCCGGCGAGCGCGCGACGCTTGCGCGCGCGATCACGCTGATCGAGAGCAAGCGCGCCGACCATCAGGGCCAGGCGCACCGGCTGGTGCAGGAACTGTTGCCCGACACCGGCAAGGCGCTGCGCGTCGGCATCACCGGCTCGCCCGGCGTCGGCAAGTCGACCACAATCGACGCGCTCGGATCGTTCCTCACCGCGAAAGGCCGCAAGGTCGCGGTGCTCGCCGTGGACCCGTCGTCGACCCGCACCGGCGGCTCGATCCTCGGCGACAAGACACGCATGGCGCGCCTTGCGATCGATCCGAACGCGTTCATCCGCCCCTCGCCCGCCGCCGGCACGCTCGGCGGCGTCGCCGCCAAGACACGCGAGACCATGCTGATCTGCGAAGCGGCGGGCTTCGACGTGATCCTGGTGGAGACCGTCGGCATTGGACAGTCGGAGACCGCCGTGTCCGACATGACCGACTTTTTCCTCGTGCTGATGCTGCCCGGCGCGGGCGACGAATTGCAGGGCATCAAGAAGGGCGTGGTCGAGCTTGCCGACATGATTGCCGTCAACAAGGCGGACGGCGACAACATCAAGCGCGCCAAAGCCGCTGCCGGCGAGTATCGCGCCGCGCTCCATATCCTCACGCCGCGCTCCCCCACCTGGGCGCCGCCGGTCGTGACTTATTCGGCGCTGGCCGAGGACGGCATCGCGCAGCTCTGGGATCAGGCGCTCGCGCATCGCCAGCAGCTCGAGGTGTCCGGCGAATTTGTTGCGCGGCGACGCGAGCAGCAGGTCAAATGGATGTGGACCATGCTGGAAGACCGCTTCCACATGCGGCTGCACACCAACGCCAGGCTGAAGTCCCGCCTGCCCGCGATCGAGAAATCCGTCGCCGAAGGAACGCTCTCGCCCGCGCTCGCGGTCGACGAGATCGCGACGGCGCTCGGGGTATGATGCGATGGATTGGTCCTTTCCGCTCGTCCCCGCGAAAGCGGGGACCCAGTGCTGGGCCGAGAACTGGATTCCCGCTTCCGCGGGAATGAGCGGAGCGAGTGATCTGGTCAGGACCCCACGATGACCACGGTTCTCATCACCGGCTTCGGCCGCTTTCCCGGCGCGCCGTTCAATCCGAGCGGGCCGCTTGCCACAGCGGTCGGCAAGCGCCGCCGCCCGGCCTTCGCGGGAGATCAGGCGCATCGTCCATATTTTCGAGACGAGCTATGCGGCGGTCGATCGCGACCTGCCGAAGCTGATCGCGAAACATAAGCCGGACATCGTGCTGATGTTCGGCTTTGCGGCGCGCACGCCGCATTTGCGGTCGAGACGCGCGCCCGCAACGCCGTGTCGATCCTGTTTCCCGATGTCACCGGCTTTCGCCCAACGGATCGCGCCATCGCGCCCGGCAAGCCGGCCCTTTGCGGCCGCGCACCCTTTATGCACCTGCTCGCCGCAGCTCGCGCGAACATGCGCAGCCGCCTCTCGCGCGATGCCGGGCGGTACCTGTGCAACTACGTCTACTGGCGCGGACTGGAGGCGTCCCGATCCGGAACGCCGCTGGTGCAGTTCATCCACATCCCGCCGGTCGCGCGGACACCGCGACCGCGCGGCCGCAAGCGCAGCGCTTCAGCCGCGGCGCTCGCCCGCGCCGGCGAGGCCATTCTGCTCGCACTTCTCTCGGCGCAGCGCCGTTTACCTTAACCGCCTGTCCCGGCGCGGCACAGCACGCGCGGCGCGCTTCTTGAACCTTCGCGCTCCTACAGTGAGGAGCGCCATGAGTATCGACCGCCGCCATTTCATCGGAGCCACCGCCGCAACCGGCGCGTTCACCGCGACCGAAGCCATCGCGGCGCCCGCCGCCACGTCGAGCAGCGTCCCGGTTTCCGGGCTTGGCGTCGACGCCATCCATCTCGGCGTTCGCTTCAACGGCGCGGACGACCAGACCGAAGTGCTCCAGCGCGCGATCGACCGCACCGCAGGCGCACGCCTTCCGCTCATTCTCGCGCCCGGCGTCTATCGGGTGCGCAGCCTCGTGCTGCCGACCGGCGCACGGCTTGTCGGCGTCCCCGGCGCGACGCGCATCGTCGCGACCGACAATGCGCCGCTGATCGTCGCGCGCAACGCCGACCATGTTCTCCTGTCCGGCATCATCTTCGACGGCAGCGGCAAGAGCCTGCCGGAGAAGGCCGGCCTCATCCAGCTTGCGGCCGGACGCGGCATCGCGATCCGCGATTGCGAAGTGCTCGGCGCAGGCCGCAACGGCATCGTGCTCGAAGAGGTCGAGGGCGAGGTTACCGGCAACACGATCACCGGCGCGCTTGCCGCTGCGATCTTCTCGCTCGATGCACGCGGCCTCGTGATTGCGCGCAACACGATCCGCAACGCATTTAACAACGGCATTCAGGTCTGGCGCTCGCAGGCGGGCGACGACAGCACGCAGGTGATCGAGAACCGCATCGACGGTGTTGCGGCGCAGGCCGGCGGCTCGGGGCAGAACGGCAACGCCGTCAACGTGTTCCGCGCGCACAACGTGGCGGTGCGGGGAAATCGCATCCGCAACGCGGCCTTCTCGGCGGTGCGCGGCAATGCGGCGTCCAACATCCAGATCACCAACAACACCTGCACGGATCTCGGCGAAGTCGCGATCTATGCGGAGTTCGGCTTCGAAGGCGCGGTGATCGCGAACAACACCATCGACGGCGCGGCGATCGGCGTCGCGGTGACCAACTTCAATCAGGGCGGCCGCCTCGCGGTCGTGCAGGGCAACCTCATCCGTAACCTTGTGCCCAAGCGTCCCGTCGGCACCGACCCGAACGACGGCAACGGCATCGGCATCGGCATCGAGGCCGACGCGGCCGTCACCGGCAATGTG
Source organism: uncultured Alphaproteobacteria bacterium (assembly GCA_963828625.1). Taxonomy (GTDB): domain Bacteria; phylum Pseudomonadota; class Alphaproteobacteria; order Rhizobiales; family Xanthobacteraceae; genus PALSA-894. The sequence continues at coordinate 68,300 of CAWHEX010000006.1, forward strand.
ATCGAGAACGCGCCGGTCGCCGGCATCTCCGTCGGTTGGGGACAATATCTGCGCGACGTGAACGTCACCGGCAACGTCGTGCGCGGCGCCGGCGTCGGCATCGCGGTATCGGTCACGCCCGGCGCGGGCTCGGCGGTGATCGCCGACAATCTGATCTCGGGGACGAAGAACGGCGCCATCGTCGGCATGGATCAGCGCAAGGCGATGACCGGCGATCTCGCGCGCGAGGGCGCAACGCGCTTCGCCCAGCTTGCGATCAACGGCAACCGGGTGCGCTAGCACGCCTGCGCATGCGCCGATAAAGTCGGCGCATGGATGCTTCCACCGATCCGAAACAGGCGCTTGCGGCGCTGTGGCGTCTCGCCGGCCAGCCGGACTCCGCGCTCGACGCGGTGACGCTCACCGGCCGCGAGCCCGCACTCCCCTCGTCGTTCGCGATCGGCACCGCCGCGCAGACGAGCATCGCGGCCTCCGCACTCGCCGCCGCCGAATTGTCGCGGCTGCGTACCGGCCGCATGCAGCACGTCAGCGTCGGCATGCGCGACGCCGCAATCGAGTTCCGCAGCGAGCGCTATCTGTGCGTCGACGGCAAGCCGCCCGAGGAATTGTGGGACAAGATCGCCGGGCTTTACCGCACCGGTGACGGCCGCTTCGTGCGGCTGCACACCAATTTCCCGCATCACCGCGACGGCATGCTGAAGCTGCTCGGCTGTGAGTACACGCGCGAGGCGGTGCAGCGCGCGCTCGACGGCTGGGAAGGTGAAAAATTCGAGACCGCGGCGGCGGAAGCCGGGCTGGTCGCCACCATGACGCGCTCGTTCGCCGAATGGGACGCGCATCCCCAAGGCAAGGCCATCGCGGCGCTGCCGGTGTTCTCCGTCGAGCGCATCGGCGATGCGCCGCCGCAACTGCTGCCGCCCGGCGAACGGCCGCTGTCCGGCGTGCGCGTGCTCGACCTCACGCGCGTGATCGCCGGCCCGGTGTGCGGGCGTACGCTCGCGGCGCATGGCGCCGACGTGCTGATGGTGACGGCCGCGCACCTGCCGCAAATGATGCCGCTCGCGATGGACAACGGGCGCGGCAAGCTTTCCGCGTTCATCGATCTGCGCGACGCAGGCGGACGCGACACGCTCGCGGCGCTGACGCGCGACGCCGACATTTTCGTGCAGGGCTACCGGCCAGGGCGCGGTGCGCGGCAACGGCTTCGGACCGGAGGACGTCGCGCGGCTGCGGCCCGGCATCGTCTATATTTCGCTTAGCGCCTACGGCCACGAGGGCCCGTGGGCGAACCGGCGCGGCTTCGACTCGCTGGTGCAGAATGCGAACGGCATCAATCACGCCGAGGCCGCGGCGGCCGGAGCGAAGCAGCCCAAGCCGCTCCCCTGTCAGGCGCTCGACCACGCGGCCGGTTTCCTGATGGCGTTCGGCGCGATGACGGCACTCGCGCGGCGCGCAACGCAAGGCGGAAGCTGGCACGTGCGGGTGTCGCTCGCGCAGACCGGCCAGTGGGTGCGCGGGCTTGGGCGCGTCGCGAATGGGCTCGCCTGCCCCGATCCGAAAGCCGATGACGTGCGCGACCGGTTGGAGGACGACGAGTCAGGCTTCGGCCGTCTCACCACGGTGCGTCACGCCGCCACGATGTCTGAGACGCCGCCGCGCTGGGTGCGGCCGTCCGTCCCGCTCGGAACTCACGCGCCGGCGTGGCCCTGAAGTAATTCCTCGCTCGGCCGCAGCCCGCCGACCGTCGTACCGTTCCAGTTGCGCAAGGCCGGGCGAAGACGCAGCTCCAACCCGGCGCGCTCGTCGTCCGCCATCGGCAGAAAGCGTGCGATCATCGCCGCCATCGCGACTTCGGCGGCGCGCGTCGCGCCGTCGTCGCACTTGAGCGCGATGCCGAGACCCTGCTCGGGCAGCGCCGCGCAGAACACGCCCTCCGCGCCGGTCTTGACCAGCACGCGCGCGCCGAAGCGCATCATGATCTCGGTGCAGAAGCGCCCGGTCCCGGCGACGAAGTAAGGCTGCATCGCGCACGCCGCACGAATGCGCGCCGCTGCCAGCGCGCGCATCGGCCCGAGGCCGCGTCCCGTTCCGAACCGTGCGAACGCATGCGCGAGGCGATCGAGCGGAACCGCCCAGGTCGGGATCGCGCAGCCGTCGGTGCCGCATTGATCTTCCGCGAGCCCCACGCCGGTGAGGCTTTCGAGCGCGGCGCGCACCTCGCGCTGCACCGGATGATCTGGCCGCACGTAGCCATGATGATCGACGCCCATCGCACACGCCACGCACACGAAGCCCGCGTGCTTGCCCGAACAATTGTTGTGCAGCGCCGACGGCGCGGCCGCCGAACGCGCAAGCGCCTGGCCGGACGGGAGATGCATCGGCCAGTGCGCGCCGCATTCGAGCGCGTCTGCGTCGAGCCCTGCCCGCGCGAGCATGTCGGCGGCGAGCGCCACATGCGGCGGCTCCCCGCCGTGGCTCGCACAGGCGAGCGCGATCTCCTCGTCGCCGAAATCATAGCGGTCCGCCGCGCCGCTCTCGATCAGCGGCAGCGCCTGGATCGGCTTCACGGCGGAGCGCGGATAGACCGGGTGCGATACATCGCCGACGGACAGCACCGTCGCGCCGTCGGCATCCACCACCGACACCGCGCCGCGATGGCGGCTTTCGGCGAGCGGGCCGCGCATCACCTCGACCAGAACAGGATTACGCATTTGTCATGTTTTCGGATTGGCCACCGGCCGCTCTTGCCACAGTTCAGACGGAAACCGTTTATACTTGCCTTCGTCATGGACCAAACGCTTCCCAAGCCGCGCAGACGCCGCAAGTTCGCGGCGTGGTTTTTTCTCGCGGTCTTCCTGCTTCCCGTTCTCGGCGCCGCCGGCGCGCTCGCCTACCAAGGCGGCCCCACCCACTGGAGCCAATGGGACCGAACGACGGTCAGCCAGATGCCGGCCGCGGCCTCGTACCCCGATGCGCGCATTCTGGTGATGACCGGCCGCACCCGCGGCTGGAAGGGCGCGCTTGCGGTCCACAGCTGGGTCGTCATCAAGCGTGCGAACGATACGGCGTGGCGACGCTACGACGTCGCGGGCTGGGGCACTCCGGTGCGGCTCAACTGGTGGCCGCCGGACCTGTGGTTCGGCGAGCGCGGACAGGTCGTCGTCGACCTCAAGGGTGCGCAGGCGCGAAGCGCTGATCCCGCGGATCGAGGCCGCCATCAAGGACTACCGCTATGCCAATGCCGGCGACTACGTGATCTGGCCGGGCCCGAACAGCAACACGTTCGTCGCGACGATGCTGCGCACGGTGCCGGAACTTGGCGCGATCCTGCCGCCCAACGCGGTCGGCCGCGACTTCCGTCCCCTGCCCTATCTGGGACTGACCGACAGCGGCACGGGCGTCGAGGCGAACCTGTGGGGTGTGCTCGGCGTCAAGCTCGGCTGGGTCGAGGGGATCGAACTCAACGTGCTCGGCCTCGTCGCGGGGCTCGATCTGCGCCACCCGGCCGTCAAGTTGCCGGGCTTCGGCCGCGTCGGCATCGAGACGCCGACGGTGCGCAGCGCCAACGCCGCCTCATGAGGCCGACGGCATCCGCCCCTGCACGAGGCGGAAGATGCCGGCGAGCACCAGACAGCAGAACAGCATCCCGGCCGCGAACAGGATCGACGCGGTGATCGATCCGGTCCAGTCGCGCAGCAGACCCGCGAACGCGATCAGCACCGGCATGCCGCCGAAGTACCAGAGGAAATAGACGCCGAAGCCGGGCCCGCGCACGCGCGGATTGAGCACCTCGGCGGCGAGCGATCCCACCACCGGCGTCGCCAGCGCGAACGCGATCCCGAACAGCGTGAAGAACAGGAACGGGTACGGCGCGAACGGAATGAGCGCGCCGAGCACGATGCTGCCCACGAGGCCGCCGACCATCACGACGTTCGGCATGCGGTAGCGCGTCGCCAGATATCCGCCGAGCGGGATCGCGAAGATGAACACCCACGACATCAGGCTGACGACCGCGCTCGCCTGCGCGACCTGCATGCCGCGCTCGATCAGGTGCGCCGGCCCGAAGCTGCCCATCACCAGATAGGCGCCGTTGAGGAACATCCAGATGACGCCGGCGAGACTGGCGATCTTGATGTCCGGCCAGGTGAGCGTCTCGGGCCGCGCAGCGGCGACCGGTTCGTCGAGATCGGGCGGGCGATGATAGAACGCGACCATCAGCAGCAGCGACAGCGCCACGAGGGTCGCGCTCGATCCGAACACGAATTGCCAGGATTTCACGTTCGGCGAGCCAGCTTTGCGTCAGCTGCCCGGCCGCGATTCCGACCGGCCAGCCGACGATGAAGATCGCATTGCCGAGGAACAGTTCCTTGCTGGCGAACCAGTCCGCCAGCATCTTGGACATCAGCACGATCAGCACCGCGCCGCCGACGCCGGCCAGCAAATGGCCGAACAGGATCACCGCAAAGGACGACGCGAGCGCCGCGACCGTCACCGCCCGCAACCATGACAACCATGGCGCCGCTCACCAGCGCCTTGTCGCCGAAGCGGCGGCCGAGAAACCCGCTGGGCAGCGAGATCGCGATGCCGGGCAGGATGAACCCGCCCACCAGCAGCCCGATCTGGGTGTACCCGATAGCGAAATCGCGGATCAGGAACGGCGCGACCGAGGCCGCGGACTGGAATTGGTAACCGAGGGCAAATCGGGCCGCGAACAGCACCCCAAGGATGAACCAGCGGCTTTCGAGCATGAAGTTCCCTTGGCCATGCGTCGGGATACGCGCACGGTGGCATTCCAGCAACGTGAGGGTGAAGATTCGGCCCCCGCTCTTGGTTAATGGCCTGTTGACCGAGGGGCAAGCCAATATCCCGCACTTTCATTTACCGCATAGATAGATTGTTCATCCAAAGTCGCCCGCATGCTGGCCGAGCCAGCGCGATTTTTGGGGCCTTCCAGGCCTCGCGTGGGTGGATTTTGATGGAATCGACAGGTCCGTCTTCCGAAGCCGGCGAAGGGCCGATCGCGGTTCCGCCCGACATCTATATCCCGCTCGTCGATTCCCTCTACAAGGACGGCCGCACCCTCCTGACCGGCACGATCTTCGTCGTCGGCTCGATGGTCACCACCTTCTGGAAAACCGACGAGCCGCTGTTCCTGGCCTGCGCCTGCGCGGTCGTGGCGGTCGCCTGCGTGCGCGGGCTGATGATGCGCGCCTACGCGCGCATCCGTGCAACCGTAAAGAGCAATGCGGTGGCGCGCCGATGGGAACGCCGCTACGTCGCGGGCGCGGCATCCTCGGTCGGGCTGCTCGGCATCTGGTGCTACATCGCGTTCTCGCAGACCAGCGACGCGTTCGCCCAGCTCATCAGCTTCTCGATGACGATTGCCTACGTGGTCGGGATCTTCGGCCGCAACTTCGGCAACTCGCGCTCGGTCATCATCCAGATCATGTGCGCGTGGGTGCCGATCACGGCGGCGCTGCTGCTGCACGGCACTGTCTATCACTGGATCTTCGCCGTGCTGCTCGGCCCGTTCTTCCTCTCGGTCAAATTCATCGCCGAGCGGCTGCGGCTGACCCTGCTCGACGCCGTGGTGGCGACGCGCGACATGACGCTGCTCGCAACGCGCTTCGACACCGCGCTCAACAACATGCCGCACGGCCTGTGCATGTTCGACGCGGACCGCCGCATTGTGGTGGCGAACAAGCGGCTGAACGAGCACCTCGGCCTCTCGGCCGAAGTCGAACTGAAAGGGCTCACGCCCGAGCGACTGGTGACGGTCGGCGTCGACAGCGGCCTTATTCCGAACGACCGCGCCGAGCGGCTGGTCGGCGAGCTCAACGACCGGCTTTCCGGCCTCGAGATGCATGCATTCGTGCTCGATCTGCATAACGGCCGCACGCTCGAATTCACCGTACAGCCGATGGAAAACGGCGGCATGGTGCTGCTTGGTGAAGACATCACCGAGCGCAAGACCGCACAGGCCAAGATCAATCATCTCGCGCGCTTCGATTCGCTTACCGGCCTGCCGAACCGCACAATTCTGCGCCACCGCATGGACGAGGCGATCGCCGGGTGCTCGCCGACGAAGATGTGCGCGGTACACTTCATCGATCTCGACCAGTTCAAGCAGGTCAACGACACGCTCGGCCATTCGCGCGGCGACATGCTGCTGGTCGCGGTCGCGGACCGGCTGCGCAAGGTGGTGCGCGAGACCGACGTGGTCGCGCGCTTCGGCGGCGACGAATTCGTCGTGCTGCAGTATCCCGTCGTGTCGTCCGATCAGGCCTCCGCGCTCGCCAAGCGCGTGGTCGAAGGCCTGCGCGGGCAACTACGACATCGACGGGAACGAGGTCGCGGTCAGCGCGAGCATCGGGATCGCGATCGCGGACGCGCCCGGCACCGACGCAGACCAGCTCCTGAAGAACTCCGACATGGCGCTCTACCGCGCCAAGGCCGAGAACCGCGGCACCTGGCGCTGGTTCGAGGCCGAGATGGAAGCCCGCGCGCAGGCGCGCCGCACGCTCGAACTCGATCTGCGCACCGCGCTCGAAAACGAAGCGTTCGATCTCTACTACCAGCCGATCTTCGACGCCAAGACGCGCCGCATCCTGTCGTGCGAGGCGCTGCTGCGCTGGCACCATCACGAGCGCGGCATGGTCTCGCCGGGCGAGTTCATCTCGGTCGCCGAGGAGATGGGCATCATCGTCGAGATCGGGCAGCAGGTGCTGCGCAAGGCCTGCCTCGAATGCCGGCGCTGGCCGGGCAACACGCGCGTTGCCGTCAACCTGTCGCCGATCCAGTTCAGCCGCTCGAACGTGCCCGCCCTGATCCGGCAGACGCTCGCCGCGACCGGCCTTCCGCCCGAACGGCTGCACATCGAAATCACCGAGTCGACGCTGCTGCAGGACACGCGCAAGACGCGCGCCGCCCTGCGCCAGCTCGAGACGATCGGCGTACAGGTCTCGCTCGACGACTTCGGCACCGGCTATTCGAGCCTGAGCTATCTGCACAGCTTCCCGCTGCACAAGGTGAAGATCGACCAGTCGTTCGTGCAGGACCTGAAGAACACGCGCCGCATGACCTTGCTGCGCGGCGTGGCGCGACTGAGCGCCGAGCTCGGCCTGCGCGTGACCGTCGAGGGCGTCGAGACCGAGGAACAGCTCGACCTGATCGCGGGCGAACCGAGCGTCGACGAGGTGCAAGGCTATCTGCTCGGCCGGCCGCTCCCCGCTGCCGATATCCGCAAGCTCCTGAACGCGATGAACCCCGCCACGACCGCGGTCGAACAGGTCGCGTAGCCGGTTACAACGCATCGAGGCGACCTTGCGTCACTAACGCTGATGCGCGCACGTTTTTCATAATTCTAATTTCGGTTGTTCAGTAGTAATCCGGATACGAAACCACTCCGGATCGAGTGCCCCGCTTTACCCGAGCACGCGCGGGCATTCGCCATCGCAATTGCGTGAATTACGAAAAGCATTATGCAGCAGGCATTTCTCGCGCTGGTGCGGCGGCCGACACACCTCCTTCCACGCACTCTGCTCAACAATGACGATGGGTCACGCACGCCGCTGCACGCTCGCAAAGTTCCCGGAGCCATTAACCTTAATAGACCGTTAAAGTTGTAAGCATGTTAACGATGTGTTAACCCAATCCTCACGCTGGGCGGGCGTTGTGTTTGAGGAGGGTCGATTAAATGGGTGTTGCTGCGGTTGCGTTGTCTCCTGCGGAATCTCGCCTCCCCGTCCGGCCTGATCCGACAAACAACTTCTCCAATCGCGTTGCAGAACTGCTCGACCGGCTCGATTGCCGGCTCGCCGAAACTCCCGAAGAGCGCGAACCGATCTTCCGCCTGCGCTACGAGGCGTACCTGCGCGAAGGCTCGATCTCTCCGAACGCGACCGGCACGTTCACCGATCCCTATGACGACCTGCCGAACGCGCGCATCTTCGGCCTCTACCTCGACGGCGAGCTTGCCAGCTCGATCCGCATCCACGTCACCTCGCCGGAGCACAACGACTTCCCGAGCTATCACGTGTTCGAGGATCTGATGGATCCGGAACTCGCGGCCGGCCGCACGATCGTCGATCCGACGCGCTTCGTGACCGACAGGGTCGCCTCGGCGAACAACCCCGGCCTGCCCTATGCGACGCTGCGGCTTTGCTGGCTCGCGGCCGAGCACTTCCACGCCGAGCATTTCCTCGTCGCGATCCGCTCGGAGCATCAGGCCTTCTACAAGCGCACGTTCCGCCATCAGGCGATCTGCGAGGCGCGTCCCTACCCGCTGCTCTCGAAGCCGATCAGCCTGATGACCGTGAACGTCGCGCATGTCGCCGATCAGGTCTACCAGCGCTATCCGTTCTTCCGGTCGACCTTCTTCGAGCGGCGCATGATGTTCGAGCGGAACCTGTTCGTGCCCGCGATGCCGAAGGCGGCGACTGTCGTGTCGTTCAACGACTACCGGGCGGCGCAGTAACCGCCCGACCCCTCACGCGAATTTGTGCCGCGGCGCGCGTCATGCAGGTGACGCGCGCCGTTTCGCATGCCAGTTTCCGCCCGGAATCGGCCCACGAGGCAGCATGCGCGACACCTGGCCCCTGCTCGACAAGATTGCGTTTCCGTCGATCGCACGCGGCCGGCTCGACACGCTTCAGATCAATGTCGGCTATCGCTGCAACCAGTCGTGCGTGCATTGCCACGTCAACGCAGGACCGAGCCGCACCGAGGAGATGGACGGCGCGACGGCCGACGTCGTGCTGCAATTCCTCGAACGCCGGCGGATCTCGACCCTCGACATCACGGGCGGCGCGCCGGAACTGAACGCCAATTTCCGCCGGCTGGTGACGTCGGCGCGCGACATGGCCGTGAAGGTCATGGATCGCCACAACCTCACGATCCAGGAACAGCCGGGTCAGGAAGACCTCGCCGAATTCCTCGCCGCCAATCAGGTCGAGATCGTCGCCTCGATGCCCTGCTACCTGCAGGACAATGTCGACAAGCAGCGCGGCAAGGGCGTTTATGACGGCTCGATCCGTGCCCTGCAGAAACTCAACGCGCTCGGCTATGGGCGCGAGGGCTCCGGGCTGACGCTCAACCTCGTCTACAATCCGCTCGGGCCGTCGCTGCCGCCGCCGCAGGTCGCGCTCGAAGCCGATTACAAGCGCATCCTCGGGGAGCGGTTCGGCATCGCGTTCAACAGCCTGTTCACGCTCGCCAACATGCCGATCCAGCGCTTCGGCGCGATCCTGTTGTCGCAGGGCCAGTTCGACGGCTATCTGCACACGCTGCAGCACGCGCATCGCGAGGAAAATCTCGACGGCGTGATGTGCCGCAACCTCCTGTCGGTCGATTATCGCGGCTACGTCTACGACTGCGACTTCAACCAGATGCTCGACTTGCCGCTGACACGCGGCAGCGACGAGCGCGTGCATCTGCGCGACCTGCTCAACGACGATATCAGCGGCAATCCAATCCGCGTCGCCGGCCATTGCTTCGGCTGCACGGCGGGCCAGGGCTCAAGCTGTGGCGGCGCGCTGAAGGAAGCCGCGGAGTGAGTCCGGCCGCACACGCCGAGGCGTGATGCCGTCGCTTTCGATCATCATCCCGGTTCTCGACGAAGCCGCGAACATCGTCGCGGCGCTTGAGGCGCTTGCCCCGTTACGCACGCGCGGCGCCGAGATCATCGTCGTGGATGGCGGCAGCACCGACGGCACGGCTGCGCTTGCGGCGCCGCTGGCCGACCGCGTCATGCGAGAGCCCGCGCGGCCGCGCCGCGCAGATGAACGCGGGCGCGGCGGCGGCACGCGGCGACATACTGTTGTTTCTCCATGCCGACACGCGGCTTCCGCCGGATGCCGACCGGCTGATTGCTGATGGCCTCGCACGTTCCGGCCGCGCCTGGGGCCGCTTCGACGTGACCATCGAGGGTACGCATCCGCTGCTGCCCGGCCGTCGCCGCGCTCATGAACACCCGCTCGCGCCTGACCGGCATCGCGACCGGCGATCAGGCGATGTTCGTCACGCGCGACGCCTTCAATGCGGTCGGCGGCTTCCCCGAGATCGCCCTGATGGAGGACATCACGCTCGCGCGCCGTCTCAAGCGCATCTCGCCGCCGCTGTGCCTGTCGGCGCGCGTCACTACGTCGGGCCGGCGCTGGGAGCGGCGCGGCGTGCTGCGCACGATCCTGCTGATGTGGCGCCTGCGGCTTGCGTACTTCTTCGGCGCGAAGCCTGACGATCTGGCACGGCGCTACGGCTACGCACCGCGTGACAACCGGACGGCTTGATCCACCGCTCCCGGGTGCTACCTATCCGTCGCGCGGACGACCGCGCATTTCCGCAATCTCAGGGACGGCCCTGCTCTCGGAGCTTCGTCATGGCCTGGATCATTCTGTTCTTCGCCGGTCTCTCGGAAGTCGGCTGGGCGGTCGGCCTGAAATACACTGATGGCTTCACACGCCTCATACCCTCCGCGCTGACGATCATCTGCATGCTGGTCAGCATCGGCCTGCTCGGGCTCGCGCTGAAGACGCTCCCGCTCGGCACGGCTTACGCTGTGTGGACCGGCATCGGCACGATCGGCACCGCCTTGCTCGGCATCATGCTGTTCGGCGAATCCGCGAGCGCGGTCCGCCTCGCCTGCATCGGACTGATCGTCGCCGGGATCGTCGGGCTGAAACTGGTTTCGGCCGAGTAGCGCGACGGATCCATCAATCCAGCATCGCGACGGCGCGCGACCGGACTCGCGGTGCCGCCGCGAATCCGCAGCGGGAATGCGATGAACTTGAAGCGGCCCTTGCCGACCACGGCCTCCAGATTCCACAGGCATTCAAGGTGCGTGATGCCGCGCTCGGCGCAGGCAATGTGTGCCTTGAAGTTCGGCTCGCCCTGCGGGGCCGGGCTGACGGCCTCGACGCCGAACATCGGACTGCCACGGTCGGCGAGCCAGTGAACGCTGTCGACATGCAGGCCGGGGAAGTCCGTCGTATAGCCGGGCTTTCCGTACAGCCGCGCGTTGACGCCCATGTTGATCAGCACGGTATCGCCCTTGCGGATCGTCTGGCCGCTTTTGGCCAGCGCGTCTTCCATCTCGGCCACGGTAATCTCATGCTTGAGCGGAACGTGGCTGAGGTCGAGGCAGAACGCGTCCGTGAAGAAACTCTCCAGCGGCATTTGGTCGATGGAGGGCGCCTTCGGATCGGGATTGAAGTGGCAAGGCGCGTCGACATGGGTGCCGGCGTGGTCGCTCATCGAAAGGAACAGCGCCTTCGAGCTGAACTTTGTGTTGCCGGCGGTCTTTACCTCGTCGTGGTCGTACCAGGTCGCCAGCGCGATCGGCGGATGCGACGGATGCGCCGGCGTGCGGTGATAGAGTTCGCGGCTCAGATCAATCAGCTTCACACCCGCCCCTCCAGCGCGCGCATGAAGATGGTGCGCGCGGCGCGGCGGTCGAGCTTCACCGGATTGCCGCCGGCGGTCGGGTCCTCCGGGCGCCATTTTCACGATGGTGTCGACCTTGGCGTCATCGACCTTCAGACCCACCAGTGTGTGCGGGATGCCGGTCTGCTCGCGCAGCTCCAGCACGAAGTCCATGAACGCGCGGAAGCTCGGCCGCAGGCCGATGTAGGCGGCGAGCCGCTTCACCTTGTCCTCGATGGCCTTGCGGTTGAACGCCAGCACATAAGGCGCGAACACCGCGTTGGTGAGCCCATGATGCGTGTCGTAGAGCGCGCCGACCGGGTGCGACAGCGCATGGATCGCGCCGAGCCCCTTCTGGAACGCGGTCGCGCCGGCCGCTGCGGCCGCCATCATGTGGGCGCGCGCCTCGATGTTCGTGCCGTCCTTGTAGGCCGCGACAAGATTTTCCTTCACCAGCCGCACGCCTTCGGCCGCGATGCCGTCGGCGAGCGCGTGATAGCTCGGCACGCACAACGCTTCGAGCGCGTGGCTGAACGCATCCATGCCGGTGCCCGCCGTGATGTGCGGCGGCATGCCGACCGTCAACTCCGGATCGCAGATCGTGACGGTGGGCAGCATCTTCGGATGGAAGATGATCTTCTTGGTGTGGGTCTTTTCGTTGGTCACCACCGCGGCGCGGCCGACTTCCGAACCGGTGCCGGACGTCGTCGGCAGCGCGACGATCGGCGCGATGGCGCTCGCATCCGCGCGCGTCCACCAGTCGCCGACATCCTCAAGGTCGAATACCGAGATGCTCTGGCCGTGCATCAGCGCGATCAGCTTGCCGGCATCGAGTGCCGAACCGCCGCCGAACGCCACAACGCCGTCGTGTCCGCCCGCCTTGTAGGCCGCGACACCCGCCGCGAGGTTCGACTCGACCGGATTGGGCTGCACCTCGGCGAACATTTTCGCCGGCACGCCCGCGGCGGCGAGCGTCGCCATCGCGGCCTGCGTCATCGGCATTTTGGCGACGACCGGATCGGTGACGAACAGCGGGTTGGTGATTTTGGCAGCCTTCACGGCCTCGCCGAGTTCGCTCGCACGCCCGGCGCCGAAGCGCACCGTCGTCGGATAATTCCAGTTGCCGCGCAGTTCCATTTTCAGACTTCCCTCAAGTGATAGCTCTTCGGGCGCGTCAGCGCCTCGTAGCCGACGCGGGAGAGCGTCGCGCCGCGGCCGGTGTCCTTCACGCCGGTCCACGCGAGGCCCGGATCGAGATAGTCGCAGCGGTTCATGTAGACGGTGCCGGTCTCGATCTCGCGTCCGATACGCTCGGCGGCATCCATGTCGCGCGGTCCAGATCGAGGCGGTCAGCCCATAGGGCGAGTCGTTCATCAGGCGCACGGCTTCGGCGTCGTCTTTCACCTTCATGATGCCGACGACCGGGCCGAAGGTCTCGTCCATCATCACCTTCATCGAATGATCGACATTCACCAGCGCCTGAGGCGCCACATAGGTCGAGCCATCCTTGTCGCGCGTGAACGCCTTGGTGTCGATCAGCGCTTTCGCGCCCTTGGTGATAGCTTCGCCGATGTGATCGCGCACGGTCTTCGCAAGGCGCGGCTGCGCCATCGGACCGAGCGTCGTGTTCTGGTCGAGCGGATCGTCGAGCACGTACTGCTTCGTCAGCGACACGAAGCCATCGACGAACTTGTCGTACACGTCCGCGTGCACGTAGACGCGCTCGATGCCGCAGCAGCACTGCCCGGAATTGAAATACGCGCCGTCGACGACGTTCTCGACCGCGTGCGCGAGGTCGACGTCCGCGCGCACATAGGCCGGGTCCTTGCCGCCAAGCTCCAGCCCGACGCCCGCGAAGGTGCCCGCTGCCGCGCGCTCGATCGCCTGCCCCGCCGCAACCGAGCCGGTGAAGCAGATCTGATCGACCGCGCCGGAGCCGATCAGCTTCGTCGTGTCGTCATGGCTGAGCGTCAGTGTGCGGAACAGGCCTTTCGGCAGTCCCGCCGTGTCCATCGCCTGCTGAAAGCGGTCGCCGACCAGCAGCGTCTGCGCGGCGTGCTTGAGCAGCACGGCATTCCCGGCCATCAGCGCGGGCACCACCGAATTGACCGCCGTGAGATACGGATAATTCCACGGCGCGACGGTGAGCACGATGCCGACCGGCTCGCGCGCGATGTAGCGCTTGAAGCCCTTCTTCTCCTCCGGAACGATATTCGCGAGCGCGCTCTCGGCAAGAGCGATCATGGCGCGCGCGCGTTCCTCGAAGCCGCCCAGTTCGTTGCCGCCATAGCGCACCGGCCGGCCCATCTGCCAGGCAAGCTCCGGCCCCACCTCGGCGCGCATCGCCAGCATGGCGTCCACGGCCTTCGAGAGGATCCTGCCGCGCTCCGCGACGGGCACGCGCTTCCATTCGGCCTGCGCCATGCCGTGCGGCCGCGACCGCGCCCTCGATCTCGGCGGCGGATGACGAGGCGCGCCGCACCACTTCGCGGCCGTCGACGGGGGAAATGCAGACGATGTCGGGCATCAGTAGCGCTCAAATCCGCGCATCAGCTCCCAGTCGGTGATGCGCCGGTCATATTCGAACTGCTCCCACTTCGCCGTGTGGACGTAGTGATCGATCACCTCGTCGGTAAATGCCGCGCGCAGCATCTTGGACTTGTCGAGACATTCGGTCGCCTCGCGCAAGGTCTTCGGCACCTCCGGGAAGTTTCTTGCCGTGATAGGCATCGCCCGAGAACGGCGCTTCAAGCGTCAGCTTCTCCTCGATGCCCTTCATGCCGGCGGCGATCAGCGCCGCAAATGCCAGATAGGGATTGAGGTCCGCGCCGCCGATGCGGCATTCGATGCGGATGCCCTTGCCGCCCTCGCCGCACAGGCGGAAGCCCGCGGTGCGGTTGTCGCGGCTCCACACGGCCTTCGTCGGCGCAAAGGTGCCGACCTGAAAGCGCTTGTACGAATTGATGTAGGGCGCGAGGAACCACGTGATGTCGCTCGCGTACTTGAGCTGGCCCGCCACATAGGAGCGCATCAGCGGCGACATCGTGAACTCGGCCTTCTTGTCGAAGAACAGCGGCGTCTTGCCGGCCGCGTCCCACAGCGACGTGTGGACGTGCGACGACGAGCCCGCGAGGCCGTAATTCCATTTCGACATGAAGGTGACGGACTTGCCCTGCAGAAGCGCGATCTCCTTGCACCCGTTCTTCAGGATGACGTGGTTGTCGGCCATGTCGAGCGCGTCGGAATAGCGGACGTTGATCTCTTCCTGCCCCGGCCCCCACTCGCCTTTCGAATTCTCCACCGGAATGCCCGCGCCCTGCAGACCCTTGCGGATGGCGCGCATCACGCCCTCCTCCTTGGTGGTCTGCAGGATGTGATAGTCCTCGATGTAGTGGCCGGCGGTCTTCGGCGCCTGATAGTGCTTGGCGTGGATCGCCTCGTAGCTCTCGTCGAACAGGTAGAACTCGAGCTCCGACGCGCAGTAGGCGCGCATCTTCTGCTTCTTCAGGCGCTCGACCTGCGCCTTGAGCATCGCGCGCGGCGAATGCGGCACGTCGTGATGGTGATGGTCGAGCACGTCGCAGAGAACGAGCGCGGTGGCCTCGAGCCATGGCACGCGGCGCAAGGTCGACATGTCGGGCTTCATGGCGAAGTCGCCATAGCCCTTGTCCCAGCTCGCGGCCGCGTAGCCCGGCACCGGCTCCATGTCGATGTCGTCGGCGAGCAGGTAGTTGCAGCCGTGCGTCTCTTCGTATGCGCCGTCGACGAAGAACTCCGCCTGGAAGCGCTTGCCGACGAGACGGCCCTGCATGTCCACCATCGCGACGATCACGGTGTCGATCGTGCCGGCGGCGACGGCCTTCTTCAGATCGCTGAAACTGAGATTACCCGGCATTGTATTCCCCGACTCGGAACTCAGGTGTTTACACGTTTTTCCATGAACACACTCAGCGGGTCCGGCGCGTAATCGCCGAACGGACCGCGCTCGACAAAGCCCGCGCGGCGATAGAGCGCCAGCGCCTCGGCGTTGTGGATGCCGGTCTCGAGCCGCAGCAGCGGCAGCCGCGCGTTGCGCGCAATCGCCTCAAGCTCGGAGAGCACCCGCCGCCCGATCCCGCGCCCGCGCTGGTCGGGCCGCACATACATGCGCTTGATCTCGCCCCAGCCGCGCGCATCGCGCAGGATCGCGCCGCATCCGACCACCTCGTCGCCGTCGCGCACCACGAGGAACGACACCGCGGGATCGGACAGCGCCGCGATATCGAGCAGGTGATTGCTCTCCGCCGGATAGAGCGAGGCCATCAGCCCGTCGAGCGCCTCGATCAGCGCGATCACATCCGGCTGGTTGGCCGGCTCCTGCCGGATCGCGAGCGTGTTCACGGCTTCTCCGCTGCGACACCGGCAATCGCCTCGTCGAGAATGTCGAGCGCCTTGCTCATTTCGGCCTCGGTCACCGTCAGCGGCGGCGTCAGGGTCAGCACATTGCCGAACGTGGTCTTGAACGAGAGCCCCCGCTCCAGCGCGCGATACATCACGGCTTCGGCGGCTTCCTTCGCCGGCGACTTGCTCACCCGCGAGGTGACCAGCTCGATGCCGAGCAGGAAGCCCAGGCCGCGCACATCGCCGATCATCGAATGACGCGACTTCATGTCGTGCATGCGCGCGAGCGCCGAAGCACCGACCCGCGCGGCATTCTCGACCAGGTCCTCGTCCTCGATGATCTGGATGGTGGTGAGCGCCGCGCGCGTCGTCACCGGATTTTTCTCGTGCGTGTAGTGGCCGAACGCGTGCGCCGCGCCGACGTCGAGCTCGGGCCGCGCCAGCACGGCCGCGATCGGCAGGATGCCGCCGCCGAGCGCCTTGCCGAGCACCAGCAGGTCCGGGATCACGCCGTCGTGCTGGCAGGCGAACATCTTGCCGGTCTTGCCGAGCCCGGTCGGGATCTCGTCGAAGATCAGCAGCGTGCCGTGGCGGTCGCAGGCGTTGCGCACGCGCCGCCAGAAGCCGGGCGGCGGAATGTGCGGCACCGCACGCATCGGCTCGGCGATGAAAGCCGCGATGTCGCCCTCGCGTTCGAGCACATATTCGATCATGCGCGCGCAGGCGTCCGCGCTCGCCGCGAGCGTCGCCGTGCCATAGGGACAGCGATATCCCGCATAGGGCGCGACATGCTCGGCGCCCGGCATCAGCGGGCCGACGCCGCCGGAGCGGAACAGCGCCTCCCCGCCGACCGCGGCGGCGCCGAAGCCCGCGCCGTGGAACGCATCCCAGAACGACAGCGTCTTGTAGCGGCCGGTCGCGGCGCGCGCGATCTTGATCGCGACCTCGACCGCATCCGAGCCGCCGGTGGTGAACAGCACCTTGGAGAGATTGCCCGGCGCGATCTCGGCGAGCTTCGCGGCGAGCGCGACCGCCGGCCCGCAGGTGTAGCGGCGCGGCGCGAACGGCAGGTCGTCCATCTGCTCGGCGATCGCGCGCTTGAGCCGCGGATGGCCGTAGCCGATGTGGTGGACGTTGTTGCCGTGGAAATCCATGTAGCGGCGGCCGGCCGTGTCCTCGATCCAGATGCCTTCCGCCTTCGCAACGGCGTTCAGGCACGGCGTCGAGACCGACTGGCGCAGGAAATAACGCTCGTCCTCGGCGAGCAGCATCTGCGCATCCGGGTCGAGGCTCTTTTCCGCCCAGGCGCGCCGCTGCGGCGACAGGTTGGTGTCGCTTTCGGATTCGGCCGGCCGCGCCTTCATCGCTTGCGCCAGGCCTGCAGCCGCGTGAACAGGACGCGGTCGAGCACGATCTGCAGGAGCTTCGCGCCGAGCGCCGTGAACACGATCATGGTCGCCATGCCGGCGGCGGCGGCGGAGGCGCCCATCTCGTCCATGTGCACGATCGCGATCGAGGCGAGCTTGGTGTCCGCGCCGTAGAGGAAGATCACCGCCGACACGGTGGTGAGCGCGTTGACGAAAATGTAGATCGCGATGTCGAGGATCGACGGCCAGCAGATCGGCACGGTAACGCGCGAGAACGTGCGCCAGAACGGCACTTTCAGCGATGCCGACACGGATTCGAACTCCGGATCGATCTGCTTTAGCGCAGTGAGCGAGGTGATGTGCGCGACCGTGTAGAAGTGCGCGACCGAGTTGATCACCAGCACGGCGAGCGTGCCGTAGAGGAATCCCGAGCGGATTCCATTTCGCGTTGACGAAGAACACGTAGCCGAGACCGAGCACGAGCCCCGGCACCGCCATCGGCAGCATCGCGAGCAGGTGCGCGATCATCCGCCCGCCCGGCATGATCTTGGTCTTCTCGACGAAGTACGCGCCGGTGAAGACGATCGCGGTGCCGAACACCGCCGCGCACGCCGCCATCGAGACGGAGGTGAAATACGGCGACCAGCCGCCGGGATCGAAGTTGCCGAAATTGTAGTTGTTCAGCGTCGGCGTGAGATTGTACGGCCAGTAGGTGATGAACGACGCCCAGACCGCGGTGCCGAGCACGCCGATGAGTATCCCGGCGATGACCACGCAATAGACCATCAGCGCGATGTCGCGCGCGCGGTTCTGCTTCGGTTCGAGCGGCACGGCGCGCGCGGAGAGCAGCGCGACCTGTCGGCGCTGCACCATGCGGTCGATCACGAAGGCGAGCACGGCCGGCACGAGCAGCACCATGCCGACCACCGCGCCCATCTCGAAGTTCTGCTGGCCGACCACCTGCTTGTAGGCGTCCGTCGCCAGCACGTTGAACTGCCCGCCGATCACCTTGGCGATGCCGAAATCGGTGACCACCAGCGTGAACACCACGAAGGCCGCGTTGATCAGGCCGAACTTCGCGCCCGGCAGAGTCACGGTGCGGAAGATGCGCGATTTCTTGGTGCCGAGCGCGTCCGCGACCTCATAGAGCCGCGCGTCGGCGAGCGCGAGCGCGGTAACGGCGATGATCAGCGCATGCGGGAAGCAGTAGAACACCTGCGCCACGATGATGCCGTTCGCCCCGTAGATCGAGCCGCCGAACATCACGCCCTTGAGCAGGCCCTGATTGCCGAACAGGTAGATCAGCGAGATGGCGGAGAGCAGCGAGGGCGCGAACAGCGGCAGCATCGCGGCGGCATAGAACAGCCCGCGGAACCTCATCCGGCTGCGGGTGAGCGCATACGCATAGGTGAAGGCGAGCGGGATCACGATCACGGTGGTCACCACCGCGACCCACACGCTGTTGAAGATCGAATAGAACAGGCTCGGCGTCGAGAAGTAGCGGACGTAGTTGGTGAGCCCGATGAACTCGCCGTTTCCGTTCTGGAAGCTCTTCGAGAGCAGCGCCCAGAGCGGCAGCGCGATGGAGAGGATCAGCCACGCCACCAGCAGGATGATGCCCGCACGCATCACCCAGGCTTCGCGCGAAACCCGTTGCGCGACCGCGGGCAGCGAACTCGCCGTGGTGACGCTCACAACTTACCCTTTGGCAAACAGACGCAGCGATTCCGGCGGCAGCGCGATGGTGAGCTTCTGGCCCTCGGCCACGGCAAGATCGCGCATCAGATTGGCGGAGAAATCGGCCAGGATCGAGACGCCGGGCGCGGCCTCCGGTTCGAGCTTCGCGCGGCAGAACGAGCCGAGGAAATCGAGCAGCGAAACGCGCGTCGCGATCTGGTTCGGCGTCGATGCGTCGATATTGCGCACGCGGATCTCCTCGGGCCGCAGCCCGATGCGTACCGTGCTGCCATGCTTGAAACCGTTGACGGTCTTGCAGGCCAGCTCGATCGTGCCCAACCGCAGCCGGTCGGGGCCAGTCACCTCGGCATCGAGGAACGTCATGGTGCCGACGAAGTCGGCGACGAAGGCGGTCGTCGGATTGCGGTAGATCTCGGACGGCGTGCCGACCTGCTCGATCACGCCCTGGTTCATCACCACGATGCGGTCGGCCATCGCGAGCGCTTCTTCCTGATCGTGCGTCACCATGATGGTGGTGACGCCGAGCCGGCGCTGCAGCGCTTTCACCTCGTCGCGCAGCCGCAGCCGCACGCGCGCATCGAGCGCGGAAAGCGGTTCGTCGAGCAGCAGCAGGCCGGGCGAGGTCGCGAGCGCGCGCGCGAGCGCGACACGCTGCTGCTGCCCGCCGGAGAGCTGCACCGGATATTTCGCTCCCTGCTCGGTCAACCCGACGAGCGCGAGCAGTTCGGCGACGCGCGCGTTGATCGCGGCCTTGCCGTCGCGGCGGTTGACGAGGCCGTAGCCGACATTCGCCGCCACCGTCAGGTTCGGAAACAGCGCGTAGGACTGGAACACGATGCCGAAATCGCGCGCGGCCGGCGGCAGGTTCGACACGTCGCGCCCGCCGATCTCGATCGTGCCCCCGTTCTGCGGATCGAGCCCGGCGATCGCGCGCAGGAGCGTGGTCTTGCCGCAGCCGGACGGCCCGAGGAAACAGACGAACTCGCCCTTGTTGACGTCGAGCGAGATGTCCTTCAGCGCGGTGAACTTGCCGAAATGCTTGTGCAGGTCGCGGACGCGAAGGAACGTCGTGGCCGACCCGCTAGCGTCTGGCCGCGCCGGACTTGGCTGACTACTCATCGACCCCTGCCCGCAACTTCCGTCAACACCGGTTTGTCCCGGCAACCTCGATTAAAGAGGCACATTCGGTGCCAATCAATCGGGAGCACCGGGAACCGGCGCAAGCCTGCGCCGGCCCGGTGACGACAACCTGTCGTCAGTTCTTCGGTGCGGCCTTCGACTCGTAGCGCTTCGACCACTCCGCGAGGATGCGGTCGCGGTTCTCGGCCATCCAGCCGAAGTCGTTCTTCACCATCGCCTGCTCGGCGTTGGTCGGATAGTTCGGCGGCGTGTTCTTCACGCTCGGCTCCGCGACGATCGCGTAGTACTTCGAATAGAGCTCGCTCGCGCCCTTGCTGGCGCCCCAGTCGGCGACCTTCTTGGCCAGTTCGAGGTTCTTGGTGCCCTTGACGATCGAGGTCGCCTCAAGCTCCCAGCCCGCGCCTTCCTTCGGCAGCACGATGTCGATCGGCGCGCCTTGCGTCTTCTCACGCGCGCCGCGCATGTCGAAGCCGATGCCGGCCATCCGCTCGCCCTTCGCGGCCTGCACGCAGGGCGCGGAGCCCGAGTGCGTATAGACCGCGATGTTGTCGTGCAGCTTGTCCATGAAGTCCCAGGCGGCCTTCTCGCCCATCAGCTGCATCCAGGCCGCGATGGTGAGGTAGCCGGTGCCGGACGAGGCCGGGTGCGGCATGACGATCTTGCCCTTGTACTCGGGCTTGGCGATGTCGAGCCACGAGGTCGGCGTCGCGACGTTGTTCTTCTTGCCTTCCGCGGTGTTGAAGCACAGCACCGAGAGGTAGGCGTCCATGCCGGTCCAGGTGTACGGCGGGGCGCTGTCGCGGAACGCCGCCTTGAGCGCGGAGGCGCCCTTCGGCTCATAGGTCTCGAGCAGGTTCATCTTCTCGAACAGGATCAGGCTGGTGACCGCGAGGCCGAACACCACGTCGGCGCGCGGATTGTCCTTTTCGGCAAGGAAGCGCGCCGTGATGACGCCGGTGGAGTCGCGCACCCACACGATCTCGACATCGGGAACCGCCGCTTCGATCGCCTGCTTGAACGGACCGAGCTGGTCGTTCTCGATCGCCGTATACATCGTGAGCTTCGTGCGCTGCGCCGACGCCGGGCGCCGCCGCCACGATGGCGGCCAGACAGGCCGCCCCCAGAAGAGCCAGACTGCGTTTGATCATGTTGTTTTCCTCTCCCCTCAAAACGATGAAATCCCAACCCCGGAATGCTTCACGCAGGTGAGCACCCGCAGGTGACACGTGCATGAATTCTGCCAAGAGCTTAGCCAGTTTCCCCAAGGATGCGCCAGCGGCGCCACGTCATGCCCGCACCCGCTCGTTTTTGGGGTCGTAGATGCAGCCTTCGACCCGTGTGGCGAGGCTGCGCCGGCCAAAAGCCTCGATTTCCATGGTGTTTTGGCCGAAATACTCATGCGGCACGTAGCCAAGCACCAGCGAGCGGCCGACGGTGTGCCCGAAATCGCCGCTGGTGGTCATGCCGATCACCTTGCCGTTGGCGATCATCGCCTCCCCGCCATAGACCGAGAGCGGCGTTTCGAGTGCGAAACATTCGAGCCGGCGCTTCAGCCCCGCCTCTTTTTGCGCCAGCAGCGCGTCACTGCCCGAGGAAATCGCCCTTTCGGAACGACACCGCGAAGCCGAGGCCCGCTTCGAGCGGCGTCTCGTCCGGCGAGATGTCGGCGCTCCAGTAGAGGTAGCGCTTCTCCATGCGCAGGCTGTTGATCGCCTTGTAGCCCGCATCCGTGATGCCGAACGCGCCGCCCGCCGCGCGCAGCGTCTCGTATACATGCGCGACGAATTCGGTCGGGATGTGCAGTTCCCAGCCGAGCTCGCCGAAATAGGTGATGCGCGCCGCCATCACCGGCGCGTAGCCGATGCGGATCCAGCGGCAGGCCATGTAGGGGAACGCCGCGTTGGAAACGTCGTCCTCGGTCGCCCGCGCGAGCACGTCGCGCGCGTACGGACCGCACAGATTGATCACGCCGTAGGCGCTGCTCACGTCCTTGAACGCGACGGAGCCGTCGCGCGGCATGTGCTGCCTGATCCAGCCGCCGTCGCGCACGCCGAAGCCTGAGCCGGTCACCACATAGAACGTGCCTTCGCGCGGCTGCATGATGGTGAGGTCGGCCTCGATGCCGCCCTTGGCATTGAGAAGCTGCGTGTAGACGACCGAGCCCGCGCCCTTGTCGATGTTGCCCGCCGCGAGCCATTGCAGATAGCGCAGCGCGCCCTGCCCGGTGATCTCGAATTTCGAGAACGACGACATGTCGATCAGCGCGACGCCTTCGCGGATCGCCTTGTGCTCGCGGCTGACGACCGGCGCGAGCGCCGCGCGCTCGAAGGTCTCGATCGATGGCGCCTTGCCGTTGGTGAGAAAATAGTTCGGGCGCTCGAAGCCGAACTTCTGGCCGTGCACGGCGCCGTTGGCGGCGAGGATCGCGTGCAGGGCTGAGCGCCGCAGCGGGCGGCAGGCTTCGCGCTCCTCCTCGGGCCACGCGATCGTGTAGTAGCGCGCATAGCTTTCGATCGCGGCGTCGCGCAGATAGGCGAGCCCGTTGTGCATGCGACCGAAGCGGCGCAGGTCGAACGACCACAGGTCCATGCCGGGATCGCCGTGCGCGATCCAGTTCGCCATCGCAAGGCCCGCGCCGCCCGAGGCCGCGATGCCGGCCGTGAAGCCGCACGCGATGAAGAAATTGGCGATGCCCTCCGCGAGGCCCATCACGGGCTCGCCGTCGGCCGACACCGGGATCGGCCCGTTGATGACGGTGCGGATGCCGACTTCGTTGAGCACCGGAATCCGCTCGGCGGCCGGACCCGCGATCTCCGCAAGGCGATCGAGGTTCTGCTGGAACAGCTCCTGCCCGAAATCCATCGGCAGCTTGCCGAGGCCGTTGACCGCGACCGTGCCGCGCTCCCAGCCGCCGATCGCGAGCGCACCCGGCTCGGACTTGAGGTAAAAATTCAGATCGGGATCGCGCAGCGTCGGCTGCCTGTCGGGAATGAGCGGCGATTTTTCCGTCACGAGATACTGGTGCTCGACCACGGTGACAGGCAGCTCGATGCCGGCCATCTCGCCGACGTGGCGTGCCCAGAGACCGGCGGCGTTCACCACCGTCTCGCAGGCAATGGCGCCCTGATCGGTCTCCACATGGGTGATCCGGCCCTCGGCCTGCCGGAAGCCGGTGACGGTCACGCCTTCGGCGATCTTCACGCCCCCTGCCCGCGCGCCTTTCGCGTAGGCCATCGTCAGCGAATAGGGATCGACATAGCCGTCCGAGGCGATCCAGGTCGCGCCGCGCACGCCCTTGAGATCGACCAGCGGAAAACGGTTCTTCACCTCGTCCGGGCCGACGAGTTCGAGGTCGAAGCCATAGCTTTTCGCCGCGGTCGCGGCGCGCTTCAACTCTTCCCAGCGCGCATCGCTCGCCGCGAGCCGCAGGCTGCCGACATTGCGCCAGCCCACATCCTGATCGACCTCGTCGCCGATGCTCGCGCAGAGCTTCGCCGAGTATTGCATCAGGCGCGTGAGGTTGACCTTCGAGCGCATCTGCCCGAGCAGGCCGGCCGCATGCCAGGTGCATCCGGCGGTCAGCGTCTTCTTCTCGAGCAGCAGCACGTCGCGCTCGCCGAGCTTGGCGAGGTGATACGCAATCGAGCAGCCGATCGCGCCGCCGCCGATGATGACGATCCGGGCGGCGCCGGGGATCTTGCTCAAGCCCGCACCGCCTTCAGGTGCGGGCGCGGCCCGCCGAGCGCGCCGAGATACCAGTCGACGAAGTGCTGAACGTTGGTCTCGCGCACCGTCGAATACGGCCCCGGCTCGTAGCGCGGCGAGAGAATTCCGGCCTGGTTCGCCTCGCAGATTTCCCAGTCCTGTTCGGAGGTTCGCTGCCAGAACGGCAGCAGTTTCTCAAGCTGGTAATCGCGCCCCTCGACCGCGTCCTTGTGGACGAACCAGTGGACGTCGACCTGGCAGGTCGTCGCATCGACCGGCGTGATCCGCGTCGCGACCGCGTGGTCGTCGCTCGCGTGCTGCCAGAAGTTCGGGAAGATCGTCGAGCGCAGCGTGCCGTCGCTCCATTCGTTGCGTGTGCGGAACGTGCCCATCAGCGGCGCGACCGGCTGCGCCGTCGAGGCTTTGCGTTTTCCAGCCTTCCATCAGCGGCGTGCGCGCCGCGCGCCAATACGTGCCGGTCATCTCGGACGACGCCATCGCGTCGCCGAGGCCCATGCGGGCGAAGCGCTCGCCCGCGATGCGCTCCTGCCGTCTCCACTTCGGGCAGGCTCTGCGGCGAGAAGCGCGCCGTGTCGTAGGTGCCCTGCACGTATTCGGGATGCGCGTGGTTGCAGTGATAGCACTCGCGATTGTTCTCGAAGATGAGTTTCCAGTTTGCCTGCACGGTGTAGCGGACGCTCTTGGCGACCTTCGCGTCGTCCAGACCCTGATGGCGCATCTTCTCGCCGACTTCAGCGGCGACGCGATCGAAGCTCACCGGATCGTCGCCGAGCGCGACGAACAGCAGCCCCGCGACATCCTTCAGCGGCACCGGATGC
Organism: uncultured Alphaproteobacteria bacterium; assembly: GCA_963828625.1. GTDB lineage: Bacteria > Pseudomonadota > Alphaproteobacteria > Rhizobiales > Xanthobacteraceae > PALSA-894. Next base: position 92,847 of record CAWHEX010000006.1, read on the forward strand.
AGCCCGAGCTTCGACTGATGAACGCCGAACTCGCGCTCGGTCGCGGTCTTCAGCCGGCCGTCGAGATCGTAGGTCCAGGCGTGATACGGGCACACGAACGCGCGACCGTGTCCCTGCTCCTCGCGGCAGACCCGCGCGCCGCGGTGGCGGCAGGTGTTGTGAAACGCACGAAGCTCGCCGTCTTTCCCGCGCGCGAGGATGACCGAGTCAAAACCGATCGCCCACGTCATCCAGTCGCCGGGCTGCGGGATCTGGCAGGCGTGGCCGGCATAGAGCCAATGGCGCCGCCAAACGCGATCCATGTCGGCCTTGAAAACCTCGGGAGATGTGTAGAACGCCCGCGGCAACGGCCCTGCGCCGCGATAGCTGCCGCAAAGGGCGTCGATCCGCCCGGAGTCGTAATCGTAGAGAGCGTCCGGGGACCCGGCCATCGCCGACCTCGCCGTTGGGACTCCCTTAGAATGTCACACTATCTCACCTTTTGCCAACTCTGCTTGGCCGTCGGTGCGGTGTTTCAACAAGCGCGAGGCCGGCAACCACGCGCCTTTCTCAGCTCGCCCGCGCGCCAGAGAATTTCACGGCCTTGCCCCACTTCTCGGTCTCATCGGCAAAGAACTTGCCGAATCCGTCCGACGAAAGGGACAGCGGGAAGCCGCCGATCTGATGAATCTTTGCCCGGACATTGGCATCGGCGTGACCGGCCTGCATCTCGGTGCTGAGTTTCTCGATAATCTCTGGGGGAGTGCCCTTCGGCGCGCTGACGCCGGCAAACGCGCTGGTCTCAAAGCCAGCAACGGTTTCGCCGATCGTCGGCAGGTCGGGGAAGCCCTCGAGACGGCTTGTCGTGCTGACGCCCAACGCGCGCAGGCGCCCGCCGCGGATGTGCTCGATCGACGATGGCAGATTGTCGAACACGACCTGCACCTGCCCGCCGAGCAGGTCAGTGATCGCCTGCGGCCCGCCACGATACGGCACGTGCAGCATGTCGGTGCCCGTCATCATCTTGAACAGCTCGCACGTCACATGGGCGACCGAGCCGACGCCGGCGGAGCCCACGTTGATCTTTCCTGGATTGGCCTTCGCATACGCGATGAACTCGGCGACGGTCTTTGCGGGTAAATCCGGATGAACCACCATCACTTGCGGCACGCGGTAAATGCCGCCGACCGGCACGAGATCGCGGATCGCGTTGAAGTTAAGATTTTCGTAGAGCGTCGCGTTGATGGCGTTGTTTGCGCCCATCACCATCAGCGAATAGCCGTCCGGCGCGCTGCGGACGATGCCCTCGGTTGCGATATTGCCCCCGGCGCCCGGGCGGTTCTCGATGACGAACTGCTGGCCGAGGCGATCCCACAGCCATTGGGCCATCACCCGCGCGACAATGTCGATCGACTGGCCAGGGGGGAATCCGACCACCATGCGCACCGGCCGCGCCGGATAGCTCTGCGCCGAGGCCGGACGCGCGCTCATCGCGAGCGCGGCAGCACCGGCACCGAGACGCAGGATCTCACGGCGAGGAAACTTCACGGTCGCCTCCTGTCTGATCACAGGAGACAGCATAAGCCGGGACGGACGATCGGCAACCCGCAATTGCGGCGGCGCGGCCCCTCAGGCCGGCCAGGGCAGCGAGTAGGTCTTCACGTTGGTGAAGCTCTTCATCGCCTCCACGACGCCTTCCTTGTAGCCGAGGCCGAGTCCTTGATCCCGCCGAACGGCGACATCTCGATGCGATAGCCCGGCACTTCCCACACGTTCACGGTGCCGACCTGAAGCTCGTTGATGAAGCGCGTGATGTAGTCGAGCCGGTTGGTGCATACGCCCGAGGAGAGGCCATAGGCGGTCGAGTTGGAAATCTTGATCACCTGCGCGATGTCGTCCGGGCAGCGGATGATCGGGATCACCGGGCCGAACGTCTCCTCGTGCACCAGTTCGCAATCGGACGGCACGTGATCGACCACCGTCGGCGGATAGAGCGCACCCTGCCGGTTGTTGCCGTGCAGGAGCTTTGCGCCCTTCGAGACTGCATCGACGACGCGCCGCTCGAAGTTCTTCGCCGCACCCTCGTGGATCACGGTGCCCACATCGGTCGCGGGGTCCATCGGATCGCCGGCTTTCAGCTTCTTCGCCTTCTCGAGCACGAGCCTCGAAAATTCGTCCGCGACCTTGTTCACGACGAGAATGCGCTTCACCGCCGTGCAGCGCTGGCCGGAATTCTTGGTCGCGCCGGTGACCGCCAGTTCGGCCGCCTTGTCGAGATCGGCGTCCTCCATGACGATCAGCGGATCGTTGCCGCCAAGCTCCAGCACGATGCGGCGATAGCCAGCCTTGTCAGCGATGTACTTGCCGACCTTCACGGAGCCCGTGAAGGTGATCAGGTCGCAATCCGGGTCCGTGATCATGGCGTCGCCCATGGTGGACGGGTTGCCGGTCACGACCGAGAGCATCTCCGGCGGCAGGCCCGCCTCGTACAGCACGTCCGCGAGCGCCAGCGCGGTCAGCGGCGTCAGTTCGGTCGGCTTGAGCACGATCCGGTTGTTGGTCGCGATCGCGGGCGCAAGCTTGTGCGACACCATGTTGAGCGGGTGATTGAATGGGGTGATCGCCGAAATGACACCACCCAGCGGATAGCGCGTGGTGAAGATCTTGCGCTGCTTGCCCTGCGGAGAGATGTCGCAGGCATAGGTCTCGCCGTCGTCCTTGATCGTCAGTTGCCCGGCGAACGAATAGACGTCGTAGGCGCGGCCCGCCTCGTAGAGCGAGTCCTTCCAGCAAAGCCCGGACTCCGCCGTGATGATGCGGGCGAAGTCTTCCTTGCGGGCGGACAACAGGTCCGCGGTCTTCATCAAAATCTGCTGGCGCTCGTAGCGCGTCAGCTTCGGCTTGAACGCGGCGGCTTTCGCGAACGCTTCGCGCACATGCTCGGGCCGCGCCGCCGGGACCGTGCCGACCACCGCGCCATTGTAGGGGTTTAAAACCTCGATCTGCTGATCGGTCTCGACCTTCTTGCCGGCAATGCGCATCGCCTCGTGGCGGACCGGCGGTTTCGTCTGGATGTTCATGGGATCGGTCCTGTCAGGCGGCGACGCGGTTCAGCGCGACATCGAAGATGTCGAAGTTGCGTAGCTTGTGGCCCGCCGGGATCGTCACGGGCCGGTTTGCGATCATCGGCACGACCTGCTCGGTCAGCCCGCCGTGCGAGCGCAGCGGCTCGGTCAGCCCGGAGAGGTCATGCTTCTCGCGCGCGGTGCCGAGCACCTTGTGGATGGTCGAGATCACCACGACGTCGCCGAAGCGGTCGGCCGGAAGCTCGAAGCGCTGGCACGCCTCCGCGGCGCTGATCGCCACGTCGACGCCGTCGACCGCCCGCAGGCGGCCGAGCAGCGCATCGACGTCGGCCCCCGCCGGCAGGTAAATCGTCGCATACGAGCCGAGCGCGCCGTGATGCACCACGTACGGGTCGGTGATCGGAAGCAGCACGCGCGCCACGTCCTTGCCGAGCCATTCATCCGTGAGGTTCTGGAGATAGATCACGTCCGGCTCGCCGTTCGGCAGATGCTTGTCGTTCATGCCGTGGTCGGCGGTGAGCACCAGCACGGCGCCCGCCGCGTCGAGCTCGCCCACGTAACGGTCCATCATGGCGTAGAACTTGTTGGCGAAGTCGGAGCCAGGCGCCGCCTTGTGCTGCACGTAATCGGTGGTCGAGAGATACATCAGGTCCGGGCGCTCCTTCTTCAGGATCGACACGCCGGCCGCCATCACGAATTCGGACAAGATCGGAAGAGTAGACCTCCGGCAGCGGCATGCCGACGCGCTTCAGCACATCGCCGATACCGTTGTCCTGCACGGTCGCCTTGTCGGCCTTCTCGGAGGAGAACGCGATCGCGCGGCCGGTGGACATATCGAGGTCCTTGCCGAGCATCGCGCGCAATTTGTCCTTGGCGGTGACGACCGCGACCTTGCCGCCCGCGTCGTGGAACGCCTTCATGATGGTCGGCGCGCGCAGGAAGCTCGCGTCGTTCATCATCACTTCCTTGCCCTGAGCGCGGTCGTAGAAGTAGTTGCCCGCGATGCCGTGCACCGACGGCGGGCGGCCGGTGATGATCGACATGTTGTTCGGGTTGGTGAAGCTCGGCATCGCCGACAGTGCCGTGAGGTTCGCGATCTTCATCAGCCGCGCGAAGTTCGGCGCGAGCCCTGCGTCGATCGCGCGCTCGATGTAGCCCGGCTCCGAGCCGTCGATGCAGACCGCGACGGTCGGCTGCTTGGGGAATTTGTACTCGCGGCCGTTCACCGCGACGGTCGGGGTGCGCTGGATGTTCATCGCTGCCTCCTCATGCCGCCCTGGCGGGCTTCAACGACTTCACGCCCATCTCGTTCAGGATATCGCGGATCGCGGCGAGCACGCCACGCATGTGATCGGGATAGAGGCGGCCGATGCACCCGATGCGGAACGAGTCCGCGACCGTGAGCTTGCCGGGATAGATCACGTAGCCGCGATCCTTCAGCGCATCGTAGAACGCCTGGAACTTGAAGGCCGGATCGGCCGGCATGCGGAACGTCACGATGATCGGGGCCTGCAGGTTGTCGCCGAGCAGCGGATCGAAGCCGAGCGCGCGCATGCCGTCGATCAGCACGCGGCAGTTTTCCGCGTAGCGCTTGCCGCGGCCGGGCTGCCCGCCTTCCTCGAAAAACTCGGTGAGCGCCTGATGGAACGACACGATCACATGAATCGGCGGCGTGAAGCGGTATTGTCCGGTCTTCTCGAAATTGCGCCATTGGTCGTGCAGGTCGAGCACCAGCGTGGTGGCGTTGCCGGCGGTCTGTTCGAGCGCGGCCTTGCGGCAGATCACGAAGCCGAGGCCCGGCACGCCTTCGATGCACTTGTTGGATGACGCCGCGATCGCGTCCGGCTTGATCGCCTGCGCGTCGAGCGGCATCGCGCCGAACGCACTCATCGAGTTCGATCAGGTAGCCCTTGCGGTATTTCTGCGCGAGCGCGCCGAGCGCCACGATCGGATTGAGAATGCCCGACGTCGTCTCGCAGTGGATGGTGAAGATGTGGGTGATGGCGGCGTCCGCCTTCAGCAACGCCTCGACCTTTGCCAGATCGGGCGGCGTGTCCTCGGGCGTCTCGTGCACGACGACGGCGCGCTTCGCGATATCGAGGATCTTCTTGGCGCGCTGGCCATACGCGCCGTTGATCAGCACCAGCACCTTGCCGTCCGCCGGAACGAACGTGGTGAGCATCGCCTCGACCGCGAATGTCCCGGAGCCCTGCATCGGAACGGTGACGTAATCCCCCACCCCGTTCACCACCTCGGGGAGCCGCGTCAGCACCTCGGAGTTGATCTTGAGGAACGCCGCGTCGCGCGAGCCCCAGTCGTGGACCATCACTTCCTTGACGCGCTTGCCGGTGGTCAGGGGGCCGGGGGTGAGGAGCAGCGGATCGCCGGTTTCGGAGACAGCGCGGTTCTGGGCGGTCATCGGGGCCTTCCGTGCGGGGAATGACCTGCCCTTTTTACGCTGCGTCGCGGTATCGATCCAATATTGAGTTTGGATACGATCTATAGATAATACCTATATGAACCTGACTCAGCTGCGTGCCTTCCATGTGGTCGCCCGCGCGGGCAGCTTTTCGCTCGCGGCGCGCACCGGCGGCGCGAGCCAGCCGACCCTCTCGGCGCAGGTGAAGGCGCTGGAGGCGACCTACGGCGTCGGCCTGTTCGCCCGCAAGGGGCGCGGCGTGCAGCTCACCCCGATCGGCCAGTCGCTGCATGCGATCACCAGCCGGTTGTTCGCCGCCGAGGACGAGGCGCAGGCGCTGCTCGCGGGCTCGCGCGCGCTCACGCGCGGGCACCTGCGCGTCTCCGCCGACAGCGCCTACCACGTGATGCCGATCCTCAAGGCGCTGAAGCGCCAGCACGAGGGGCTGACGTTCTCGCTCAAGATCGACAACTCGGCCGCCGTGCTCGACCAGCTGATCGACCACTCGGCCGACATCGCCGTGATGGCGAAGATGACCTCCGACCCGCGCCTCTATTCGATGAAGCTGCGCGAGGACCGGCTCGTGCTGTTCGTGCAGCGCCGTCACCCGTGGGCGAAGCGGCGGCGCATTCCCCTCTCCGACATCGCCGGGCACGACCTCGTGGTGCGCGAGCGCGGCTCGATCACGCGCGAGGTGTTCGAGACGCGGCTCGGCGAGGCCGGCCTCAAGCCGGGCACGCTGATCGAGGTGCAGACACGCGAGGCGGTGCGCGAGGCGGTCGCGGCGGGCTTCGGCATCGGCGTCGTGTTCGAGAGCGAGTTCGGCAACGACGCGCGGTTCCGCTCCATTCATGTGGCGGATGCGGATCTCGGCGTCGGCGAATATGTGGTGTGCCTGGAGGAGCGCAGGCGGCTTGCGCTCGTGCGCACCTTCATCGACATTGCGGCGCAGATCGCTGCCGGGCGGGAGACGCCGGCGGCGAAGCGCGCAACCGGAGCATGACATGGCCGCCAGCGACTACGAGGTTTTCGACGAGCGCTTCCGCAACTGCGTCAACCGCACGTCGCATGTGCAGCAGCTGTGGACCGGCGGGCGCTGGACCGAGGGGCCGGTGTACTTCCCGGCCGGGCGCTACACGTTGTTCTCCGACATCCCGAACGACCGCATCATGCGCTACGACGAGACCGACGGCTCGGTCAGCGTGTTCCGCACGCCGTGCGGCTACGCCAACGGCCACACGGTCGACCGGCAGGGCCGGCTCGTGTCGTGCGAGCACGGCGGGCGGCGCGTCTCGCGCACCGAGATCGACGGGCGCGTCACGGTCATCGCCGACAAGTTTCAGGGCAAGAAGCTCAACTCGCCGAACGACGTGGTGGTGAAGTCCGACGACTCGATCTGGTTCACCGATCCGCCCTACGGGCTCCTCTCCGACTACGAGGGCCACAAGGCGCAGCCAGGAAAACGGCAACAACGTCTATCGCGTCGACCCGCAGAGCGGCGAGATCGCGCTCGTCGCCGACGACTTCATCCGGCCGAACGGCCTCGCGTTCTCGCCCGACGAGAAGAAGCTCTACATCGTCGACTCGGCGGGCGGGCGCACCAAGGGCCAGCCGAAGCACATCCGCGTGTTCGACGTCGGCGACAACGGCAAGCTCACCGGCGGCAAGGAATTCGCCGACTGCACGGCGGGCCGCTTCGACGGCATGCGCTTCGACACCGAGGGCCGGCTGTGGGCCGCGACCGACGACGGCGTGCACTGCATCGACACCGACGGCACGCTGATCGGCAAGGTGAAGATCCCGGAGATCTGCGCGAACGTCGTGTTCGGCGGGCCGAAGCGCAACATGCTCTACATCACCGCCACAAATTCGCTTTATGGCGTGCTCACGCATGTGAACGGCGCGAAGACGTTCTAGCGCCGCCCGCGATCTTTGCCGCGCGACCGACAAACCGCATCGAAGGAAATATCAGCATGTCCACCGTCGACACCAAGGCCGCCGTTGCCCGCCTGATGCGCTTCCTCGCCGTCGAGGGCGTCACCGGCCGCGAGGCGGCGATCGGGCGCGAGGTCGCGGCGGCGCTGAAGGAGGCGGGCGTTCCCGCGTCCGCGATCTTCCTCGACGACGCCAACGCGCGCATCCCGGTGCCGACCGAGACCGGCAACCTCATCGTCCACCTGCCCGGCCGCGGCGCGATGCACAACCAGCCGCGCCTGATGTTCATGACGCACCTGGACACCGTGCCGCTGTGCGCGGGCGCGCAGCCCGCCATCAAGGGCCGCAAAATCGTCAACACCGCGAAGACCGCGCTCGGCGGCGACAACCGCACCGGCTGCGGCGTGCTGGTCACGCTCGCGGCCGAGCTTGCCAAGCAGAACCTCGACCATCCGCCGCTGACGCTCCTGTTCTGCGTGCGCGAGGAGAGCGGGCTCTACGGCGCGCGCCACGTCGACACCGCCGATCTCGGCCACCCCGAGATGGCGTTCAACTATGACGGCGGCTCGGCGTCGAACGTCGTCGTGGGCGCGGTCGGCGCCGACCGCTGGGAGGTGGAGATCTTCGGCCGCGCCTCGCATGCGGGCGTCGCGCCGGAGCGCGGCATCTCGTCGACGATGATCCTCGGGCTCGCGCTCGCGGACCTGAAAGCCGGCGGCTGGTTCGGCAAGGTCGTGAAGGGCAAGAAGCAGGGCACCAGCAATGTCGGGCCGGTGACCGGCGGCGAAGGCCGCCCCGCGGGCGACGCCACCAACGTCGTGACCGACTACGTGCATGTGCGCGGCGAAAGCCGCAGCCACGACGCGGCGTTCTTCAAGCAGATCACCGCGGCCTACAAGGCGGCGTTCGAGAAGGCCGCCAAGAAGGTGAAGAACAGCGAAGGCAAGACCGGCAAGGTCAAGTTCAAGACGCAGACCGACTATTATCCGTTCCGCATGAAGGACACCCTCCCCGTCGTCAAACGCGCGGCCGCGGCGATCAAGGCGGGCGGCGGCACGCCGAACGTGCGCACCGCGAACGGCGGGCTCGACGCGAACTGGATGGTGCGTCACGGCATCCCGACGGTGACGTTCGGCGCCGGCCAGAACGAGGTGCACACCATCGACGAGTGGATCAATCTCGACGAATACGAGCGGGCGTGCGCGCTGGCGGTGCGGCTCGCGACGATGCGGTGAGACTGGATGATCAATTGCGAGCGCATTGAGACATTCGCTGGTTATGGTCGTCGTGATGCTCCCTGCGTTTTTATCGGAATGGAGGAAGGATTAGGTGATGAACGCTTCTTAGGAAGAAGTACTCTGTTGGCGGTCTTCTTTCGAGCAAGTGATGGATCTGGAAAAGGCCCACAGAGGAATCAAAGGCCCGCAGCGCTTTGCTGGGGACGTTTCCTTGCAACCAACTTGGCGTCCGATGTGTGATCTAATGCTTCGCCGTAGCGGGTTCAGCAGCCCTACACTTGCCGATCGAAAGAGGTATCAAGCCAAAACACTTGGCCGGTCGACGTGCGGGGATACACTGCTACTAGAAATGCTTCCCTATCCCCATCGAAGAGAAACTGATTGGCGCTACAGCGAATGGAAGCGCTTCAGCACCCGCGACCAATACATTGAGCGATTGCTGCCGAGACGCAAAACCTTGCTTCGGGCGCTTTTAGATGAGGCACCTCGGGAATTTGTCGTTTGCTACGGCAAGAAATATTGGTGCTACTACGAATGCCTCTTTGAGGGAGCCGGTTGGGAAGCCCTTCCGCTGTTTCGAAGGGCTCGCGTTGCCGAAACAACCATCCTCCTGACAAATCACTTCAGCCGCGGCCAACTTTGGCCGGACCGAACACTTGCGCGCCTCTATGAAGCAGCCTGTCGCTAGCAACCGATGCCGGGGCTATCTTTGGCCCGCATTCCCCTTTCCTTGTACGGACACGCGTGACGTGGGCCGGGAGGCGCGACCGACGGCTGGTCGCGCCTCAGGTCTATTTGCTATAGGCCAAGAAATCGATCACGTGCGAACCACTTGGCTGCCTTTGATCTGTGGTCAACTACGGGCGCACAAGTCTTTTCAATTCCGTCTCGAAACTCTTCTAAAGCTTGGTCACCCGCTTTGGCTTGCTTACCAAACTGCTTGTATGATCCCAAATGTCGGCGCGCATCTGCGCTACGAGTTCGCCATCAAGCGATGTGCCGTCCTGATATTCAAACATGAGTATTTCGCAAGCAGACTCGAATATCTGTCGTGCGCTGTACAAATTCTGGGAAGTCGCTGCTTCTTGTTCGCCGAACGCGGCCATACAACGAGGCTGTATCTTCAGAACGCGGTCAAAGAACTCAACATGCCGTTCAAGCCTCTTGATGATTGCATATAGGGGCCCCTCTGTCTCTCTCCGCTCGGCTCATTCCTTCGGTCGGCATGTCCTCATACTCATAGCCGTGAATAAATTTTCGACGGATATCTTCAAAAACCATTCCGCTTTCATACGCCAAAGCTAGGGCCTCGAATGCGACGTCCATTCGCCGCTCCTCAATCTTCTCGCGCTGCCATTTGTTGAACGTGCGCAAGCCGACGTATAAGATGACGATCGAAGTGGCCAACCCCGTTACCGTCAGCAGCTGTGCCTAGCCAAACGTCCAAGGGTCGGTCAATTTGGTCTCCCGTGGCGGCTTCTGTCTGGTTTCAGGCTTCTATGCGAGCAGGAGAAAAGAGACGCTATCTGGTTCTCCGGCTAGCTCGCATGTGCCGCCGCCCGTTGTCTGTCCTGCGTTTTATCGTATCACCCAGCATCCGCTTCAACGATCGTATTCCGTTATCTTGACTTTATTCCTGTAGTGTGAGATGGTGCTTCACCCGCTCCCGCCAAGGGAAGTCTCGCGAACGTCACGAGGCTGGGAGCGGCGGCGGTGGCTGCGCAAGGGTGCCGAGACGTACACCCAACGCGCGGCAGCCGAAGCTGCACGGTCCCGGCGCGCCGGCTGCGCGCCACCCGGGGCCCGCGGTGGCATGCCGTACTGCGGTTACCGGCCGCCAGGCATGTCGCGGCTCCAACAGCGGTGGTTAGGCGCGCCGCGCGCAAGCGCGGACGCCCGAAAAGTCAGACCACCGGGGGCCGTGCGGAGCAGGCTTCAAACATCGCGCGCGGGACGCCGGAGAATTGGCGGACTGGCGGTTCTGAATTCCGGACGGCGCTTCATCGAAAAGCATCGTCCCGCCTGAGCGCCGCGAGGCGATCAGGCCCGCGGGTCCGTCGAGGACCCGGCGTCCCGCGCGCCCCCTTCCGGCTTCGGCGCGCTCTCTCAAAACTCGGACGCGAAACGCGCCGCGAGAACGAGAGCGGCTGAGCTCATTCGGAGATCATGACGTGATGCGATGCGCGACCACGAGTTCCCTCGCCCCGCACAGCGGGGAGAGAAGGATCGAGCGCATCGCGAAGTCCAAAGCAGAGCATCGCCGACAAGAACGGTCACATAGATCAAGCACGCGGACAGCCAACCAATTCCTGCAGACTCCCTTTCAAATCCACAATTTCGGTCTATTGTCACAAATCCGTCATGCAAACCGCGCCCAGCGATTCGGCGCGATGGAGGTTTTGCGCCAGCGATGTCCGGCACTGAACTGTTCGCCACCTTCCTCGGCAGCGTCGCACTCCTGCTCTGGGGCGTGCGCATGGTGCGCACCGGCATGACGCGCGCGTTCGGCGCGGCGCTGCGCCGCGCGATCGCCACCTGGGCGCGCACGCGCATCGGCGCGTTCTTCGCCGGCCTCGGCATCACCGGCATCCTGCAAAGCTCGACCGCGACCACGATGCTGCTCGCCTCGTTCGCGGCGCGCGGGCTGATCGCGCTGCCGCTGGCGCTTGCGGTCGTGCTCGGGGCCGACGTCGGATCGGCCATCGTCGCGCAGGTATTCTCGTTCGACGTGAAGTGGCTGTGGACCGTGCTGGTCGCGATCGGCGTGCTGGTGTTCATGTCGACGGAAGCCGACAAGGCGCGCGGCATCGCGCGCATCTTCATCGGGCTCGGCTTCATGCTGCTCGCGCTCGTGCACATCGGCTCCGCCGCAGCGCCGCTGAAGGACTCCACGCTGTTCCGCTCGCTGCTGACCGGCCTGGCCGGCGAGCCGGTGCTCGGCTTCCTCGCCGCGACCGCGGTGTCGTGGCTCGTCCATTCGAGCCTCTCGATCGTGCTGCTGGTGATGTCGCTTGCGGGCGCCGGCGCCCTCCCCGTGCCGCTCGCGCTCGCGCTGGTGCTCGGCGCCAACGTCGGCGGCGCGCTTGCCCCCTACCTCACCCTCTCCAGCCTCGCCCCCGCCGGCCGCCGCGTGCCGCTCGGCAATCTCATCGCCAAGACCGCGCTGGCGCTGCCCGTCCTATTTCTCGTGACGCCGATCGCGTCGTGGCTCGCGGTGATCGAGACCGATCCGGGCCGCATCGCGATCAATTTCCACACGGCTTTCAATCTCGCGGTCGCGGCGATTTTCCTTCCGCTGGTGGCGCTGGTCGCAACGCTCGCGACGCGGATCCTGCCGGATCTGGCGCAGACCGCCGCCTCGACCGAGCCCAAGCACCTCGACCCGACCGTGCTCGACACGCCCGCCGAGGCGCTCGGCTGCGCGATGCGCGAGACGCTGCACATGGGCGACCGCGTCGCCGAAATGCTGCGGCAGGCGCTGGTGGCGTTCGAGAAATCCGATCCGAAGTTCGTCAAGGAAGTGGAGAAGTCCGACAACATCGTCGATGCGCTGCACGAGGCGATCAAGCTCTACATGGTCAAGCTCTCGAAGGCCGAGATGACCGACGAGGAAAGCCAGCGCTACGTCGAGATCATCACCTTCACGACGAACCTCGAGCACGTCGGCGACATCATCGACAAGAACCTGATGGAGCTCGCGGCGAAGAAGATCAAGAACCGCTACACGTTCTCGGCCGAAGGGCTTGAGGAGATTCGCCATTTCCATGCGCGCGTGATGGACAACATGCGGCTTGCATTCAACGTGTTCGCCACGCGCGACGTCACGATGGCGCGCCGCCTGCTCGCCGAGAAAGCGATGACGCGCACCGCCGAACTTGCGGCGGCCGACAGCCATTTCGGGCGGCTGCGCGAGGGGCGGCTGGAATCGCTGGAGACCAGCGCGATCCACCTCGACGTGATGCGCGATCTCAAGCGCATCAACGGGCACCTCACCTCGGTCGCCTATCCGATCCTCGAGGTCGCGGGCGAATTGCGCGACAGCCGCCTGCGCGAAACGGCCGCCGAGCCGGTGACGAACGGCAAGCCGGTGACGTCCTTAACTTACTGCAGGCGGATCAGCGCGATGCCGCAGACGATCATCACGGCGGCGAAGATGCGCGTGACGCGCAGGTGTTCCTTCAGGAACACCACCGCGATGACGGCAGCGAACAGCACGCTCGTCTCGCGCAGCGACGCCACGAGTGCGATCGGCGCGACGGTCATCGCCCAGATCACGATCCAGTAGGCGACGAGCGACAGCACGCCGCCCACGAGCCCGGTCTTCCAGAACTGCATCATGGCGGGGACGACCGCCGGCCCGCGGCTCGCAATCGCGATCGCCGTGATGAAGGCGCCGTCGATCACGAACAGCCACAGCGCATAGGAATGCGCATTGCCGGCCGTGCGCGCGCCGATGCCGTCGACCAGCGAGTAGCAGCAGATCGTCACCGCGGTGAACAACGCGTAGGCGACCGCGCGGCGGTTGAGGTGCGCGAGATCGCCGCCGCCGCGCAGCGAGAGCAGGAACACGCCGCTGGTCAGCGCGAAGATGCCCGCCCAGCCCGTCAGGCTGAAGTTTTCGCCGAGCAGGAGCGCGCCGCCCGCGGCCGTCATCAGCGGCGCGGTGCCGCGCGCGATCGGGTAGACCTGCCCCATGTCGCCGGAGCGATACGCCCCGGCAAGCCCCACGTAGTAGCCGACATGCGTGATGACGGACGCGATCAGCCACGGCCACGCGGCGAGCGGCGGCACCGGCACGAACAGGAGGCCCGGCAGCGAGACGATGCCTGCGGCGGCTGCGATCAGCACGATGGCGAGGAACGGATCGAGCCTGATCTTGATCAGAGCGTTCCACGAGGCGTGGAACGCCGCCGCGAGCAGAACGACGCCGAAAACGAACGGCTCCATTATCCTTTCAGCCTCGCGCCCTGACGGATCGTACGGCGCCTTGAGGCTCGCCGCGACCTTTACGCGTTCGCCCGCGATGTCGATCTCGAAGCGTGCGCCCAGCCACGCGTCGTCCACGCGCACGCCGCCGGTCGCCGCGTAGCCCAGCGCCACGATGCCGCCGACGGTGTGGCCATAGGCGGCGGAGGTGACCTCCCCCACCGGCTCGCCGTTGCGCAGGATCAGTTCGCCGCCGTGCGCGATCGGCGTGTCGGGCGAGGATGCAACGAAACTGAGGAGCCGGCGTGCCGGCGGCTTGCCTTTCGCGGCGAGCAGCGCGTCGCGGCCGAGGAAGTCACCCTTGTCGAGCTTCACCGCGAAGGAGAGCCCCGCCTCGTAAGGATTATAGTCGGGCGTGAGTTCCCGGCCCCAGGCGCGATAGCCCTTCTCGAGCCGCAGCGACTCGATCGCGTAGTAGCCGGCGTTGCGCACGCCGAGGTCCGCGCCCGCCTGCATCAACGCATCGTAGACACCGACGGCGTATTCGGCCGGAACGTAGAGCTCCCAGCCAAGCTCGCCCACATAGGTGCGGCGCGAGGCGAGCACGGTCGCGAAGCCGAAGCCGACCTCGCGGATCGCGCCGAACGGAAACGCCGCATTGTCGAGCGGCGTTTTGGTTAGCCGCGCCAGAAGCTCGCGCGCGCACGGCCCCATCACGGCGATCACCGCATAGGCCGAGGACACATCGGTCAGTGTGGCGCCGGCGCCCTCGGGCTGATGGCGGCGGATCCAGTCGGCATCGCGCGTCGTCTGCGCCGTGCCGGTGACGAGCAGGAAGCGATCCGGTGCAAGGCGCGCAACCGTCAGATCGCTCTCATAGGTGCCGCGTGCGTTGAGCAGCCCGGTGTAGACCGTGGTGCCGACCGGCACCGCGACGTCATTGGCGCACAGGTGCTGCAACGCGGCTTCCGCGTCGCGCCCCTGCATCAGGAATTTCGAAAACGATGTCAGATCGAGGATCGTCACGCCGTCGCGCGTCGCCTTGTGCTCGGCGGCGGCATGCGGGAACCAGTTCTGGCGCTCCCACGCATAGTCGATGCGCGCGTCGTCCTTCGTGGGCGCGAAGAAGTTCGGCCGCTCCCAGCCCATCTTGGAGCCGAACAGCGCGTTGTGCGCGGCGAGGCGCTCATAGAGCGGCGAGACGCGCAGCGGCCGCGCGGACTGCAATTCGCGGTTCGGCCAAGGCATCTTGTAGTGCAGGCCAAGCACTTCGCTGACGCGCTCCTTCAGGAAGCGGTCGTTATCGTAGAAGCGCGCGAAGCGGCGGATATCGACCGGCCACAGATCGAGCGAAGGCTCGCCCTGCATGATCCATTCGGCAAGCGCGCGCCCTGCCCCGCCGCCCGACGCAATGCCGATCGAGTTGAAACCCGCCGCGACGAAGAAATTCTTCAGCTCCGGCGCCTCGCCCATGATGAAGTTGTTGTCGGGCGTGAAGCTCTCCGGGCCGTTCATGAAGGTCTTGATCTCGGCCGTCTCCAGCGCGGGCAGCCGGATCAGCGCGTTCTCCATCAGGATCTGGAACTGGTCCCAGTCGTCCGGTAGCATGCCGAATTCGAAGTTCTCCGGAATGCCGTCCATCGCCCACGGCTTCGCCACCGGCTCGAAGCCGCCCATCAGCAACCCGCCGACCTCTTCCTTCACGTAGATGTAGCCGTCCGGGTCGCGCAGCACCGGCAGGTCTGGGTGCACGCCGTCGACGCGGCCGGTCACGATGTACATGTGCTCGGCGGAATGCAGCGGCACCGTCACGCCCGCAAGCCGCCCGACCGCCTTCGCCCACTGGCCCGCGCAATTGATGACGACCTCGGCCTTGATGTCGCCGCGCGACGTGGAAACGCCGGTCGCAACGCCGTTCTTCTGGTGGATCGCGGTGACGCGCGTCTGCTCGAAGATGCGCGCGCCATTCTGGCGCGCGCCTTTGGCCAGCGCCTGCGTCACGTCGGCGGGATTGACCTTGGCGTCTTCGGGCAGCCACAGCGCGCCGAGCAGATCGTCGGTGCGCATCACCGGATATTTCCGCGCGGCCTCCTCGATCGAGATGATCTCGCAGGCGACGCCCTGCGCCTTCGCGGCCGACGCGATGCGCTTGAACAAGCGTCACGCGTTCCGGCGTGCGCGCGACCAGCACCGAACCGCACTGCTTCCACCCGGTCGCCTGCCCGGTCTCGGCTTCGAGCTGCTGGTAGAGCGCGGCCGAATACTGCACGAGGCGCGTCATGTTCTGGTGCGCGCGCAGTTGCCCGACCAGACCCGCGGCGTGCCAAGTCGTGCCGCAGGTCAGCCGCCCCTGTTCGAGCAGCACGACATCGCTCCAGCCGTTCTTGGCGAGGTGATACGCCACCGAACAGCCAATAATGCCGCCGCCGATGACGACCGCGCGGGCACTGCCTGGAAAATTGGGAGAGGTCACGGGATATGCGGACTCAAAATGCTGGCGTCCGCGAAATATGACAACAAAATATCACAAATTACCAACTTTATTTTGCCAGAACGATCTCCCAGCCAAGGCCCCTCCAGATGTTCTCAAGTTGAGGGCCCGGCATCGTGTCGACGATAACGCCGGCGCACTTGTCCATGTTGGGAACCCGGAACGGCGTACGGCGGGTGAACTTGGTCTGATCGGCCAGCAGATACGCGCGGCCGGCGAGGATCATCTTGCCACGCGTCTCAGCAGCGACGACCGAGTAATCCGTCATCCCGCCATCCTCGGCGAAGCCGCCGACACCGATGAACGCAATGTCGGCGCGCACGCTGTCGATGCCGGTGGCAGTGCCGGTGCCGAAGGTCGCCTCGTCGTTATTGTCGACCTCGCCGCCGAGCACGAACACGCGGTTGCCCGAGACGCGGCACAGCGTGACGGCGTGATTCAGCGAGTTGGTGAAGACCGTGAGCCCGGGCCGTCCGACGAGTTCGTAGCTCAGCGCCGCCGTGGTCGTCCCCGAGTCGAGCAGCACGGAGCCCGCATCCGCCACCATGCGCGCGGCGGTGCGCGCGATCATCCCCTTGCCATCGGCATTCTCTTCGCCGCGTTGCTCGATCGAAGGTTCCATCATGCCGCGGCGCGCCGCGCCGCCATGCACGACATCCAGGTGCCCCTGATCCGCCAGCAGCTTGAGATCGCGGCGAATAGTCTCGTGCGACACGCCGAAAATATCGGCGAGTTCGCCCACGCTCACCGATCCGGCAGCGCGCAGGCGTTGCACGATCTCATTGTGACGGCGGACAGCGAGAGGTCTGACCATGAGACTCGCTTTGTTACTTTACCGTAATGTGACGGAACGAAGGGTGCGAGCACAAGCCCGCAAGCAGCCTAGCTGACAGCGTTTTTGTGCAGCTAGTGCGAAGCCCGCGGAGATGCGGCGAAACGCTCCGCCAACGCGCGGTCGTAGTCGAGAACGGCCTGCAAAAGGACCTGCGCACCCGCGGCACACTGTTCTTTCGAGGTGAACTCCGCCTCGTTGTGGCTGATGCCACCGCGACAGGGCACGAAAATCATCGCGGTCGGCGCCACGCGGGACACGTAGGCGGCGTCGTGACCCGCGCCGGAGATGATTTCGCGTGCTGAAAAGCCGCTGATTTCGGCGGCGCGGCGAACCGACGCAACGCATCCGGCGTCGAACCGCACCGGCGGCTGGTCCCAGATTCGCGTGGACGTCACCGCAAGACCGAGCGGATCGCAGACCTCGCGCAGCGACGCGGTGTACTCGGCTTCGAGCGTGTCGAGCACCGCGGCGTCGGGATGGCGCAGGTCGACGCAGAAGAACACTTCGCCCGGAACGACATTGCGCGAGTTCGGCCGCACCTCCATCAGCCCGACCGCGCCGAGCGCATCCGGCTTGTGGCGTTCGGCAACTGCGTTGATGCGCTCAACCAGCCGCGCGGCGCCGAGCAGCGCATTCTTGCGCAGCCGCATCGGCGTCGCGCCGGTGTGGGCGGATTCGCCGGTCACCGTCACCTCGTACCAGCGCATCCCCTGCACGCCGGTGACGACGCCGATCTCCTTTTCGTCCGCCTCCAGGATCGGCCCCTGCTCGATGTGCAGTTCGAAGAAAGCCGAGAGCGGATGGTCGCCGCACTTCTGCGCCCCGCGATAGCCGATCGAGTCGAGCGCCGCACCAAACGTGATGCCTTCTCGATCCTTGTTGTTTTCGGCCCAGTCGCGCGTGAATGCGCCGGCAAAGACGCCGGACGCCACCATCGCGGGCGCGAAGCGCGAGCCCTCCTCGTTGGTCCAGTTGACCACCTCGATCGGCGCGTAGGTCTCGTAGCCGGTCTGCACCAGCGTGCGTAACGCTTCCAGCGCGCCGAGTACACCGAGCACGCCATCGAACTTGCCGCCGGTCGGCTGCGTGTCGAGGTGGCTGCCCATCGCGATCGGTGGAAGATCGTTCCGCTGGCCCGGACGGCGCGCAAACATCGCGCCCATGTCGTCGACGGTTACGGTGCAGCCGAGCGCCTCGCAACGCATCTTGAACCAGTCGCGCACCTGCCGGTCGAGATCGGTCAGCGTCAGCCGGCAGATGCCGCCCTTCGGCGTGCCGCCGATCTGCGCGGTCTCCATCAGTTCGTCCCAGAGACGGGCGGAGTCGATGACGAGGTTCTGCATGGCGTTTTTCTTGGCGGCGCGCGGCGCGGAAGTCAAACCGCCATCCCGCGGCTCGCCGCCGATGCGCAAGAGCTGAGCGTCAGAACGGATACGGGTGCGGTCCGGTCTGGATCGTGATCCAGCGCAGCTCGGTGAATTCGTCAATCGCAGCCTTGCCGCCGAAGCGGCCATAGCCTGACGCCTTGGTGCCGCCGAACGGCATTTGCCCTTCGTCGTGAACGGTCGGCGCGTTGATGTGGCAAATGCCGGACTGGATGCGCTTGGCAACGCCCAGTGCCCGCGCGATGTCCTTGCCGAACACCGCAGCCGACAAACCGTATTCGGTGTCGTTCGCGACGCGGATCGCTTCCTCGGTATCCTTCACGCGGATCACCGGCTTCACCGGCCCGAACGACTCCTCGGTGTAGATACGCATCGCCGAGGTCACGCGATCGAGCACGGTCGCGCTCACGACGGTGCCGTTGAACTCGCCGCCCGCCACGACCTTCGCGCCCTTCGCGACAGCGTCGTCGAGCAGCGCCTTATTGCGGGTCGCCGCCTCGGACGTTACCAGCGACCCGAGGATGACATGGCCGCGCGGATCGCCGTGCGGGAGCGCTTTCGCCTTGGCGGCGAACTTTTCCACGAACGCGTCGGCGACTTTCTCGTCCACGATCAGCCGCTCGGTCGACATGCAGATCTGGCCCATGTTGGCGAAGCAGCCGAAGGCCGCGGCTTTGACGGCTTCGTCGAGATCGGCGTCGTCAAGGATCACCATCGGGGCTTTGCCGCCGAGTTCCAGCAGCACCGGCTTGAGATAGCGCGCGGCGGTCTCCGCAACGATGCGCCCGACGCGGGTCGAGCCGGTGAAATTGACGCGCCGCACGGCCGGATGCGCGATCAGCGTCTCGACGACCTTGGCGGCATCGGCCGGCGCGTTGGTAACGACATTGACGACGCCCGGCGGCAGGTCGGCGGCGCGCATGATCGTGCCGATCAGCGCATGCGTGCCGGGGCACATCTCTGAGGCTTTCAGCACGACCGTGTTGCCGCAGGCGAGCGGCATCGCGATGGCGCGCACGCCGAGGATGACCGGCGCGTTCCAAGGCGCGATGCCGAGCACGACGCCGACCGGCTGACGGATCGCCATCGCAAGGCTGTTCGGCTTGTCCGACGGGATCACTTCGCCCGCGATCTGCGTCGTCATCGCGGCGGCTTCGCGCATCAGACCCGCGGCGAAGTGGGAATTGAAATGCCCCCAAGGCCCGATCGCACCGCACTCCGCGGTCATCAATTCGGAAAACTCGGCGGCGCGCGCATCGATCAGGTCGGCGGCCTTGAGCAGCTTGGCGCGGCGTTCGCTCGGGCCCATCGCGGCCCATGCGGGAAACGCGGCCTGCGCGGCATCGACGGCCGCGATCGCGTCAGCCACGGAGGCGGCCGGCGCGCGGCTTGCCACCTCGCCGGTGAACGGGTCGATCCGGTCGAAGGTGCGGCCATCGGCGGCGAAGGCGTCGCGATCCCCGATCATCAGACTGACGTGTTTCATGGGCCTCTCCTGCCGATCACTCTTTACTTGCGACACGTCCTTTGGCGCCGCGCGGTTCTCACCGATGCCCAGATAGGCCCGCTGCACCGCCGGATCGCTGCGCAGCGACTGCGCACTCCCCTGCCCGACGATGCGCCCGGTCTCGATCAGATAGCCGCGGTCCGCGATGTTCAAGCCCTGCACGGCGTTCTGCTCGACCAGCAGGATAGCAACGCCGGTTTCGCGCACGCGGGCGAGCGCCTGGAATAATTCGCCGCACAGCAGCGGCGAGAGGCCGAGCGAAGGCTCGTCAAGCAGCAGCAATCTCGGCGCGGACATCAGCGCGCGGCCGATCGCGACCATCTGCTGCTCGCCGCCGCTCATGGTGCGGGCGAACTGGCTGCGCCGCTCGGCGAGACGCGGGAATAGCGTCATCACGCGATCGAGGCTTTCGCTCTCGCCTGCGCGGGCACGACGCGCATAGGCGCCCAGCTCGAGATTTTCGCGCACCGTCAGCTCGGCGAAGATGCCGCGGCCTTCGGGCACCAGCGCAATGCCGGTCTCGACGATCTCATGCGGCGGCAACGCGAGCATATCCCGGCCATTGAAGGTCACGCGTGCGCCGTTCTGCGGCGGCACAAGGCCTGCGATGGATTTGAGCAGCGTCGATTTGCCGGCGCCGTTCGCACCGAGCATCACGACGATCTCGCCGGGATTCACGTCGAGATCGACGTGGCTCAGCGCCTGATGCTTGCCGTAGCTTGCGGTCAGGGAGCGAACCTCAAGCATCGGCGCCTCCGAGATACGCGCGCACGACTTCCTTCTCGGCAAGCACGCTCGCCGGCGGACCTTCAGCGATCTTGCGGCCGACGTTCATCACGATGCAGCGGTCGCACAGGCTGCGGATGGCGTCCATCACGTGTTCGACCAGGATGATCGTGATGCCGGACGCGCGCAGCGAGCGGATCAGCGCAATGCCGTCGGAAAGCTCGGTCGGATTGAGGCCCGCAAGCCATTCGTCGAGCAGCAACAGATCCGGTTCGAGCGCGAGCGCGCGGGCGAGTTCGAGGCGCTTCTGATCGATGTAGGTGAGTTGCGTGGCTGGCAGCGCCGCCTTCCCGGCAAGGCCGACGCGCGCGAGCAGGCCCACGGCGGCGGCTTGTGCCTTGGCGCCGGTCAGCGGCGTTGCGCGGAATGCGAAGCCGGGCATGACGTTCTCGAGCACCGTCATGGATTCGAGCACGCGCACGAGCTGGAACGTGCGCGCGAGGCCGAGCCGCGCGATGCGATACGCGCTGGTGCGCGTCAGGTCGCGGTCCTTGAAGCGGATCGAGCCGGCATCCGCCGACAGCGCGCCGGAAATGAGATTGAGCGCCGTGGTCTTGCCCGAGCCGTTCGGGCCGATCAGCCCGACAATCTCGCCACGCTTCACCGCAAATGAAAGATCGTCGATCGCAATCAGCCCGCCAAAGGTCTTGCGCAGGCCGGTCACTTCCAGCGGCGCGCCCTGTACAGCGATCGTGGCGGGCTGCGCCTCGGCCGGAGCGTTCGGGGCTTCGGGCGGCCGCGCCGGGAAAAGGCCGATCACGCCTCGCGGCAGCATGTACACGATGACGACGAACACAATGCCGAGAAGGATGCTGAAATAGGTCGGAAATTTCGCGGTCAGCACCTCGAACAGCAGCACCAGCGGCACCGCGCCGAGCAGCGGCCCGAACAGCGAGCCCGCGCCACCGAGCAGCGCCATGATCACGACCTCGAACGTGAGCATCGGCGAGAACGCGATCGCCGGATCGAGATAGGTCCAGCGCGGCGCCATCACGGCGCCCGTGAGGGTCATGAACAGTGCGCTCACGGCAAACATCGTGAGCTTGGCGCGCGTCGTGTCGATGCCGGAGTGGCGGGCCACCACCTCGTCGTTGCCGATGACGCGCAACGCGAGGCCAAGCCGCGAGCGGCCGATCAGCCAGCCGACGAGGAAGACAAGCGCGGCGAGCGCGAGAAGCTGCCAGTAGATGTGCTCGGTGGTGATATCGAGGAAGATGTAGCGCCCGACCGAGCGGCCAATGTTGATTTCGTACCAGCTCACGATCTGGCGGATCAGCTCGGACAGGCCGAAGGTGAAGATCACGAAGTAGATACCGGAGAGCCGCAAGGTCGACAGTCCGACCATCAGCGCAACCGCGACACCGATCAGCGCCGCGACTACCAGCACCGCGGGCCACGGCATTTTCTCGCCGAGCACCGCTACCGTGTAGGCGCCGATGCCGAAGAACGCGACGGTCGCGAGCGAGATGTAATGCGTCGGCCCGGAGAACAGCGCCCATGCGGTCGCCAGTACGGTGAAATAGAGAAGGCTGATGGCGAGCGCGAGCTGATAGCCGTCCGCGACCTTCGGGACGAAAGCGAGCAGCGCGACGGTCGCCGCTCCGAGCGCGAGGCCATGAAGCGGTTTCAACGGGCCGCTCTCCCGAACAGGCCCGTCGGCCGCCACAGCAGCACGATGAGGAACAGCGCGTAGGTGACCGCGATGGTGAGGCCGGGATCAACGAGGCGCGCGACCGCGGTTTCGGCGAGACCCAGCATCAGGCCGGCGAGTAGCGCACCGAGCAGATTGCCGACGCCGCCCATGATGATGACGATCAGGGCCTTCATGGTGAAGACGACGCCCATCGCGGCGGTGAACGTTGTGAACATTGCGATCAGAACGCCGCCCGCCGCCGCCAGCGCCCCGCCGAGCGCGAACGCGAACGCTGAGGCCTTGCGCACGTCGATCGCGACAAGCTGCGCCGCCACCGGATCGACCGCGACCGCGCGGATCGCGGTGCCGTACCGCGTGCGGGTGAGCGCGAGATAGAGCAGCGCGCCGATGACGACCGCGAAGCCGAGCGCGATCAGCCGGTTCAGCGCGACGTTCGAGCCGAGCACGTTCACGGGGATCGACAGGTAGTTCATGGTGTTGAACTGCCCGCCGAACACGACGAGCATCACGCCCTGCACGACAAATAGCAGTCCGAACGTCGCCAGGATGGAGTCGACCTCCAGCATCGCGCGGTTCTTGGCGCGCTTGACCAGCGGCATCAGGACGACCTGGTAAATGAGCCAATTGGCCGCGAAGCCGAGCGGGATCGCGATGATAAGCCCGATCAGCGGGTTCACCGCCATGACGGTGAAGCCCCAATGCGCGCCGAAGGCCGCCGCAATCAGGCTCTCGCCGTGCGACAGGTTCATGATGCGGGCGACGCCATATTGAAGGGTCAACCCCATGGCGACGAGCGCATACATGCCGCCGAGCACGGCACCGGCGATAACGATGTCGATCGTGAGGGACATGCTACTCGTACAAACTCAACAGCCGTCGTGGCCGGGCGCGGCCCGTCCATCGGTCTCCAGTTTCGCACATGAGCGATAAAGTGCATGCCCGGGACGAGCCCGGGCATGCGGCGTTAGCAATTCACCATTAATGGCGCGGTTGGCGCGACCTACTGCCACGCCGGCTTCGGCACGATCGGCGCGCGGACGCCATCCTGCTTGGGCGAGATGCCGTAGAAGTCGTTACCCTGCCATTGCCCGACCGCCCAGACACCCTTGTAGAGGTTGTCCTTGAGCTGGACCTTGCCGATGATCGTGTCGAATGAGCCGGTGTTGATCTCCTTGATCACCGCCTCCTTGTCGAGCTTGCCGACCTTCTCGATCGCCTGCTGCAGCACCTGGAGGCTGGCGTAGGTGATCGGGCTCGCCCAGCGGTCCGGCTCGCGGCCCATGACTTCCTTGTGGTGCTGGATGTACCACTTGATGCCCGGCAGGTCGGCATTCGAGCCGCCGATGCCCATGACGCCTTCGGCGCTCGCGCCGAACTTGCCTTTGAAGATCGGAAACGCGGTGCCGACGCCGACGAAGAACACCTTCGGGCTAAAGCCCGCGATCTTCGCCTGATCGGTCAAGCCGATGGTGTCGGGCGGATAGCTGAACGCCACGAAGGTGTCGGGGTTCGCCGCCTGCGCATCCTTCACGATTGGCTGCAGGTCTTGCGTGCCGAACGGATAGGACTTGTCATAGACGAGCTCAAAGCCCGCCTTCTTCAGCCCCTCGCGTGCGGCGGTCGACTGCTCGATGCCGAACTGGTCGCCCACGGCCGCCATCGCGATCTTGGTGCCGATCTTGCCGTCCTTGCGCAACGTCGAGAGCGTATCGACGAGGCCGTCGACCAGTTCGGACGGCAGCCCGAGCCAGAAGGTCAGGTTCGGCCAGCGCTTCACCATCTCGGGCGCGCGGTTCGAGTTCGCCGTCACGGCGAGATGCGGATAGCCGTATTTGTTGAACACCGGAGCGGCGGCGAGATTCATGCCGGTGCTCCAGGGCGGCAGGATGAAGTCGACCTTGTCCTGCGTGGCGAGACGCTCGACCGCCTTGATCATCTCTTCGGAATTTGAACGGTCATCGTATTCGATGACCTCGATCTTCATCTTCTTGCCGCCGACGGTGAGCCCGCCTTTGTCGTTCACGTCCTTCACCCACACCTGATAGTTCGGCAGCGTGGTGACGGCGGCGCCGGCGGCGAACGGACCCGACTTCGAAATAGCCCAACCGATCTTGATCGTGTCCTGCGCCTGCGCGCCCGGCGCAAACACTGCGGCCGCCAGTGCAACCGGCAGCGCCGAAATCAAACGCTTCATCTTGTGTCCTCCCGTTCGCGGGCTGTCAGCCGCCCGCTAAATCCCCTCGTGGCGTGCTTATAGCATTCCGTGGGGCGCGGCCCACAGGGCGTACAATCCAAAATGTCGCAGGAGCGGCGGTTTTCAGCCGGCGCAAACGACGGAGAAGATTCTTCTACGCGGCGTTGTCGCGGTAGAGAGCGCCGGGCCACAACTTCGGCGCGGCGCGCAGATACTGGTTTGGACGCGCAACGTCCGCGCCCAGTTCCTTGGCGGCCATCCACGCCCAGTGCGGGTCTTCCAGCATGGCGCGGCCCAGCGCGACCATGTCGGCCTTGCCGCTCGCGACGATCTCCTCGGCCTGCTTCGCAGTCGCGATCAGCCCGACGACGCTGGTGGCGATGCCCGTCTCCTTCTTGATCTGTTCGGCGATGGGCACGTTGTAGCCCGGCGTGGTGGGCGTGCGGACGTCGGCCGTGACGCCGCCGGACGAAATATCCACGTAGTCGAGGCCGCTCTCCTTCATGGCGCTGACCCAACGCACCGAGTCCTCGACCGTCAGCCCGCCATCCACCCAGTCGACCGCCGAGATGCGCGCGCCGAGCGGATAGTCCTTCGGCAGCACGGCACGCATGCCGCGGATGATTTCGAGGCCAAATTTGATACGGCCGTCGAGGTCGCCGCCGTATGCGTCGTTGCGCCGGTTGGAGATCGGCGAGGCGAACGCATCGATCAGGTAGCCGTGCGCCGCATGGAGTTGGATCGTGTCGAAGCCGGCGCGCACGGCGCGCTTGGCGCCTTCGATGTAGGCGTCGCGCACCGTCGCAATATCTTCCTCGGTCATCTGGCGCGGCGCGGGCCAATTTGCGCCGGGCGCGACGGGGGACGGGCCGATCGTCTCCCACGGGTCCTGATCCGGCTTGAGCCCCTGCCCGCCTTCCCATGGCCGCTGCGAGGACGCCTTGCGGCCCGCATGCGCGATCTGGATGCCGAACTTCGCGGTGCCGATACGCTTGCAATGCTGAATGACGCGCTTGAGCGCCGCCTCGCAGTCGTCCGAGTAGATGCCGACGCAGCCATGTCCGATGCGGCCGCGCCGTTCCACGTCGGTCATCTCGATGAAGACGAGGCCAGCGCCCGAGTTCGCCAGCATGCCGAGGTGCGTCATGTGCCAATCGCCTACCACGCCATCATTGGCCGAGTACTGGCACATCGGCGCGACGTTGATGCGGTTGGCGAGTTCGAGGCCATTGATCTTGTACGGCGAGAAAAGGGCGCTGGTCATTTCGGATGCTCGATTTATTTAGGGAGGTCGCGGAGGGAGCGCGGAGCATAGAGGCTCGTCGCGGAGAGGCAAGACGCTATGTCAGCCGGGCGACGGCAAGCGCCAGCGTTTGCGCGCGCGGGACAAGCAAATCCACCACCATGTATTCGTCAGGCGTGTGCGCCTTGCCGCCCACGGGCCCGACCGCGCAGATGGTCGGCGTGCCGACGCCCGCGGTGAAGCCCGAGTCCGCGCAGCCGCCGGTGAATTCGCCCTCGACCTTGAGGTCGAGGTCACTTGGCGCAGGAGGCGTAGTGCTCGAAGAGGCGCTTTGAATCCGGCGTCTCGACCAGCGGCTTGAACTCACCCGCGATCTCCAGCTTGGCGCTGGTGCCCGGCACCTGCGCGGTCTCGACGATGCGCGCGATCCTGTCCATCGCATCCTCGCGGTCCGGCGGCGTGACGTAGCGCAAGTCGATCTCGCACTTCGCCCAGGGCGCGACGGTGTTGACCGTTTGCCCACCCGAGATGAGGCCGACATTCACGGTCGTGCCGCGCGTCAGGTCGGTGATGGCGTGCAGCGCGATGGTCTTGCGCGCGAGTTCCTCGATCGCCGAGATGCCGTCGGAGAAATTGCCGCCGGAATGCGCGGCCTTGCCGGTGACTTCCATTTTCATGAACACGCCGCCCTTGCGGCCGCTCACCACATTGCCGGTCGGCCGGCCGGGCTCGGAGTTGAACACCGCACGGGCGCGACGCGCCTCCGCCTCGATGATGGGACGGCACGCGGGCGAGCCGATCTCCTCGTCCGAGGTGAACAGGCCGACCAGCGGCGCGGGCGAGCCGCCGAATTTCTGGAAGGCCGCGAGCACGAACGCGTTCATGACGAGGCCGGCCTTCATGTCGGCGACGCCCGGGCCGTAGGCCGTGCCGTTCTCGATCTTGAACGGCCGGCGCGTCGGCTCGCCTTTCGGAAACACGGTGTCGCGGTGGCCCATCAGCATGATCGCACTGTTCGACGGACCGCCAACGGTCGCACGCAGCGCATCACCAAATTTCTCGTTCGCGATGATCTCGCAGGCGATCCCCTCACTTTCGAGGAATTTGCGCAGGCGTACGCCCACCGCATCAACGCCCGCCTTGTCGTACGAGCCTCCGTCGATGTTCACGATGTCTTCGAGAAGCGCGAGCATCGCGCCCTTCTGGGTGCCCAGCCATTCGAGGATTTCGCCCTCGCCGTTCTTCGCCATCTACTTTTCCTTCGGATCGAGCGCGTCGCGCAGGCCGTCGCCGAGCAGGTTGAATGACAGCACCGTGAGAAAAATCGCAAGGCCCGGCCAGATCGCCATCCAGGGCGCATTGGTGAGGAAGCGCTGCGCCGAGTTGAGCATCGAGCCCCATGACGGCGCGGGCGGCTGCTGGCCAAGGCCGAGAAACGAGAGCGCGGCCTCCGCGATGATCGCCGCCGCGATGGACAGCGTCGCCTGCACCAGTAGCGCCGGCAGGATGTTCGGTAAAATGTGAAACAACGCGATGCGCCAGCGCGGATTGCCGATCGCGCGTGCGGCCTCGACGTAGTCCTCGACCTTGACCGCCATCACTTGCCCGCGCGTCAGGCGCACGAATATCGGCGTGGTGGTGACGCCGATCGCGATCATGGCGTTGCCGAGGCTCGGGCCCAGGAACGCCGCGAGCGCAATCGCCAGGATGAGGAACGGAACGGCGAGCATCGCGTCGGTGATGCGCGAGAGCAACGCATCGACCCACCCGCCGAGGTAGCCGGAGATCAGCCCGAGCGGCACGCCGACCGCGAGCGCGATACTGACGGAGATCACGCCAGCGAGCAGCGAAGCGCGCGTGCCGAAGATCACGCGCGTCATCACATCGCGCCCGACCTCGTCGGTGCCGAACCAGTGCAGGGCCGAGGGCGCCTTGCGCACCGAGGTCCAGCTTTGCGTCGCCGGATCGAACGGCGCGATCAGCGATGCGAAAACCGCGAGCAGGATGAAAATGCCGATCACCGCGAGCCCGACCAGCGCGCCCTTGCGCCGCTTGAGCCGGCGCACCGCACGGCGCATCGGGCTCTCGATCGTCTCGTCGGCGCGCACCGGAGCAAGCGCGCGATCGTAAGGAATGTCGGCCATCACGCCCTCAGCCGCGGATTGACCAGTACGTACAGCACGTCCGCGATGAGGTTGAGCGTGATGTAGGTCGTCGCCGTGACCAGTACGACACCCTGCACGACCGCGTAGTCGCGGTTGAACACCGCATCGATGATCAGCTTGCCGAAGCCCGGAATGGTGAAGATCTGCTCGGTCAGCACCGCGCCGGACAGGAGCGTGCCGAACTCGAGCGCGCCGAGCGTGATGACGGGCGTGAGCGCATTGCGCATCGCGTGCTTGAGGACGACGGAGCGCTCCAGCAGGCCCTTCGCGCGCGCGGTGCGCACATAGTCACTGTTGAGCGCTTGCAGCATCGCGCTGCGCGTATGCCGCATCAGCACCGCGGCGATCGCGTTGCCAAGCACGAAGGCCGGCATGATGGTGGTGGCAAGACTTTGCCGCCAGTCTTCCGTCAATGGCACATAGCCCGAGGGCGGCAGCCAGCCGAGTTGCACCGAGAACAGGAAGATCAGCATGATGCCGAGCCAGAAGTTCGGCGTCGACAGCCCCCACAGCGCGAACACGTTCGCCGCGTAGTCGAGCGGCGTATCCTTGTAGACCGCCGAGACGATGCCCGCCGTGATACCGATCATCAGCGCGATGATGATCGCCATCGAGGCGAGCTGGATCGTGACGGGCAGCTTCTGCAGGACGAGGTCGAGCACCTTCTGCTTGATGCGCATCGACTCGCCGAGATCGCCGGACAGCACGCCCTTCACCCAGTAGACGTATTGCACCGGGATCGGCTGATCGAGGCGGTACTGCTTGCGGATCTGCTCGATCACTTCCGGGTCGCGGTCCTCGCCCGCCATGATCAGCGCCGGATCGCCGGGCAGCAGTTGCTGCAACGAGAAGATCAGCACCGACACGAAGAACAGCGTCGGGATCAGCTGAACGATGCGCTTGGCAAGGAAGGTGAGCATCTAGCGTGGCTCTTTCCGCGCCCCTTCCGTGCGCGTCACTTGAGCTTCAACCCCACCACGCGCAGCAGCCCGTCCGGCACCGGCACGAAGCCGTCCACCTTGGTGGTCTGCGCGATCAGCACCTTGCGATGATACAGATAGAGGATCGGAATTTCGGTGTTCACCACCTTGGCCGCGGTCTCGTAGATCGCCTTGCGCTTGGCCGAATCGGACGTCAGACGCGCGTCGTCCAGTGCCTTGTCGACTTCCGGATCGGAAATGCCACTGTTGTTCTGCGGCGCCTTGGTCTTGTGGAAAATGTAGGAATTGCCGTCCGGATCGGTGCGGCCGCTCCAGCCGATCAGATAGGCCTGATATTCGCCCTGCTCTGCCTGCTTCAGCGAGGTCGCGAATTCGGTCACCCGTATCCGCATCTCGATACCGACTTCCGCCGCCATCGCCTGAACGACTTCGGCCACTGCCTTTCGTTCCGCACCTTGCGGAACCATGAAGTCGATGGCGATCGGCGTCGCAGCGCCGACTTCCTTGATCAGCGCCTTGGCCCTGGCGACATCGCGTTTCGGGATCGGCAGGCTCTTCTGGTAGTAGGCGCTTTCCGGACTGACCCACTGGTTGCCCGGCACAAATTCGCCGTTGAAGACGACCTGATTTATCGCATCGCGATCGAGTGACAGCTCCAGCGCCTGACGCACTTTGGCGCTTGCGCCCAGCGGGTTCTTGGACTTTTCGCCGTTGGCGACGTTGATCGTGATGCCCTCGTAGCTCAAATCCGGGATCGCAACGAGCTTCAGCCTGGAGTCGGCGCGAACCTCCTTGATGTCGGTCGCGTTGAGCCGCTCGAGCAGATCGAGCCCGCCGGACTTGAGGTTCGCAAGCCGCACCGTCGCATCGATGATCGGCAGATAGGTGATGCGGTCGATGTGCACGTTGCCCTTGTTCCAGTAGTCGGCGAACTTCTCGACCACGATGCGGTCCTGCTGCACGCGCTCGACGAACTTGTAGGGGCCGGCGCACACCGGCTTCAGGCCGAACTTGTCGCCAGCTTCCTTGGCGGCCTTCGGCGACACCATCATGCCGGCGCGGTCGGTGAGTTGGGCGATCAGCGGCGAGAACGGACTTTTCAGGTTGAGCTTGATGGTGAGCGGATCGACGGCTTCGACCTTGTCGACGACAGCAAGCTCGGGTTTGCGGAACGAACCCTGCATGTTCATGTGACGTTCGAGGGAGAATTTTGCCGCCTCGGCGTCGAACAGCTCGCCGTCGTGGAATTTCACGTTCGGCCGCAGCTTGATGGTGACGGACTTGCCGTCGTGCGACGTCTCGTGGCTGAGAGCGAGTTGCGGCACCACCGCAAGCTTCTCGTTCACGTCGAACAGCTTGTCGCAGATCGAGGCGAACACGATGCGGCCCACATAGGTGCGCGCGAGCGTCGGATCGAGGATGTCAGGGTCCTCGGCAAGACCGATGCGCAGATGCGATTGCGCGGCCGCGCTGCCGCAGCCCAAGGCCAAAAGCGCGGCAGCCGCCGCAAGGCGCATGCTTCTCATGACAAGCTCCCCTCGTTTTTCTGCAGGGCGGTCGCCCCTCGCCCTTGCCCAACTGTATCAACACCGGCTGCGGCCCGCACGTCCGTCGGGCGGGCAAACGCCCCGATCAAACGCTCCAGCGCCGCCGAATGGCCGGCAACCGGAACGGCCGCGACCGCTGCGGGAAGCTCCTGCCAGCGATGGCAGGCGGTGGCATGACCGCCCGCGTCGATCAGCGCCGGGCGCTCCACGCGGCAGCGCTCGATCGCGTGCGGGCAGCGCAAATGCAGATGGCAGCCGGGCGGCGGGTTGATCGGGCTCGGCACGTCGCCTGGCAAGATGGTGCGGTCGCGACGCGCCCGCGCGCGCGGGATCGGGATCGCCGAAAGAAGCGCCTGCGTGTAGGGGTGGCGCGGGTTTGCGAACAGTTCATCGGTCGGCGCCGTCTCGACGATGCGTCCGAGATACATCACGGCCACACGGTCTGCGATGTGCTTCACCACCGCCAGATCGTGCGAGATGAAAATGTAGGCGAGGCCGAGGCGCTGCTGGAGATCGCGCAAGAGGTTCAACACCTGCGAGCGGATCGAGACGTCGAGCGCCGAGACCGGCTCGTCGCACACGATCAGCTTCGGCTCCACCGCTAGCGCGCGCGCGATCACGATGCGCTGACGCTGGCCACCGGAGAATTCGTGCGGATAGCGCGGTGCGAAGCGCGGCTCGAGGCCGACCATCTCCAGCACCTGCGCGACGCGCTCGCGGCGCTGTGCTGCCGGCACGATGCGGTGCAACGCAATCGGTTCGGCCAGCATGTCGCTGACCGTCATGCGCGGATTGAGCGAGGCGTAAGGGTCCTGAAAGACCAGCTGTGCCTGACGGCGAAACGCGCGCGTCTCGGTATCGTTGAACGCGAACACGTCCCGACCAGCGAAGCGCATGCTTCCCGCCGTCGGTTCGGTCAGGCGCAGCGCCAGCCGTCCGACGGTTGATTTGCCGGAACCGGATTCGCCGACCAGCGCGAGCGTCTTGCCGGCCTCGACCGTAAAACTCACACCATCGACCGCCTTCACGGTCGCGGTCGGCCGCCCGAGCGCGGAGCGCCGCGCCACGAAGTGCTTCACCAGCCCTTCGGCTTCGACCAGCGCGGTCACGCGACAAGCCTTTCCAGCGGCGCACGGAGGCAGCGCGACCAGCGGCCGCCAAGATCGACGACAGGCGGCGGCGCAACGCGGCATGCTTCCAGCACGAACGGACAGCGTTCCGCAAAGCGGCAACCGACCGGCGGATCGGTCATGTCGGGGAGCACGCCGTCGATCGCGGCGAGGCGCTCGGCACGCTGGTCGAGGCGCGGGATCGAGGCAAGCAGCCCAACCGTGTACGGGTGCTCGGGCGCCTCGAACAGCGCGTCGGCGGGCGCGCGCTCGACGATCTCGCCCGCGTACATCACGGCGACCTCGTCGCAGACTTCAGCGACGACACCAAGGTCATGAGTGATCAGGATGATGGCGGCGCCGCTGGTGCGCTTGAGCTCGCGCATCAGGTCGAGGATCTGCGCCTGGATCGTCACGTCGAGCGCGGTGGTGGGCTCGTCGGCGATCAGAAGCTCCGGATCGCACGCGAGTGCGATCGCGATCATCACGCGCTGGCGCATGCCGCCGGAGAGCTTGTGCGGATAGTCGTCGATGCGCTCCTGCGGTGACGGAATGCCGGCGCGTTTGAGCAGCGCAATCGCCTTGTCGCGCGCCTGCGTCTGCGTCAGCCCGCGATGGCGCACCAGCACCTCGATGATCTGGTCGCCGATGGTGTAGCTCGGATTGAGCGACGTCATCGGCTCCTGAAAGATCATCGCGAGGCGGTCGCCTCGCATGTCGCGCAGCTCGCGGTCCGGCAGATCGAGCAGCCCGATGCCGTCGAAGGTCACTGCGCCCGAGACCTCCGCGCTCTGCTTCGGCAGCAGGCCCATCACGGCCAACGACGTGACGCTCTTGCCGCAGCCGGACTCTCCGACAAGGCCGAGCGTCGAGCCGCGTGCAACCGAAAGATCGACGCCGTCGACCGCCACCGTGCGGCGACCACGGTCGCCGTGAAACACGACGCGCAGGTTTTCGATCGCCAGCAGCGGCGCGGACATCACTTCGGTCTCGGCAGCGAGCGCGGCAGCGATATCCGCGTCGATCTTCGCGCGGTCGAGTTCGCCGTGCGGGTTCTTCTTGTTCGGCATGTGCTTCGAAAAATAGACCCAACGCTCGCGGCTGACTTTCTCGAGCCGTTCGAGTTCGGCGAGCGGATCGGTGTGATCGTCGACGCGCAGGTCGAGATCCGGCCACTCGTCCTCTCCGTAGATGACCAGCGCTGCCGACTGCTTGCCGCGCTTGTCGCCCCCCGCCGCCTCGCCCGCCTTCATTGCGGCAATGAGGCGGCGCGGCAACGGAAGCGATGCATTCGCCGCGAAGACCTTCGCGGTGTCCGCGATCACCGCCGGACCCGCCAGCATGTTTCCCGCGACCGAGAAATTCTCGCCCGACGTGTGCCCGCACCAGTCGATGCACGCGCTGCCGGTGTAACCCGCGATGCGGCCGTAGCGGTCGATCAAGTGGACCTGACGCTGCTCACGGCCTTCGTCGCCCGCAGTCAGCGTCTTGATGACGTCCTCGGGCGGCATGTCGTCGCGCAGGAAGCGCAGTCCGTGCACGCCGTAGAACGGATTGGCGAGCGCCTGCGAGGCGATCGCGCCGATGCCGGACGCGATGTGCGGCACGCGGCAGCCGACCGCGAAGTTTTTCGTCGCGACCGCGATGCCGAAGGCGCCCGTCGCAGGATCACGCGCGATCAGCGACCAGGTCACCGTTACCGCCCCGCCGCGTAGCCCTGCATGCCGCGCGGATTGGCGGCCGCCTTGCGGCGCTTGCCGTCGCGCGAGGCGGCGGTGAGGCGGCCCTCGGACCAGTCGGCGCCGACCTCGACCTTGTGGCCGCGCTTCTTCAGCTCATCCTGCGTCGCCTTCGGCACGCGGCCTTCGAGCACCACGACGCCGGGACGCGCGGTGCGCGGCCAGAACGAGGAGAGGAAATGCTCGGTGTGCCAGGCCGGCGCATCGATCGCCTCCTGCAGGTTCATCTTGGCGTGCACATGGCGCAGGAAGAACTGCGTGATCCACTGGTCCTGCTGGTCGCCGCCGGGCGAGCCCCACGCGAGGTAGGGTTCGCCGTCGCGCAGCGCCATCGTGGGCGTGAGCGTCGAGCGCGGCCGCTTGCCCGGCGCGAGCGAGGCCGGGTGGCCTTCCTCGAGCCAGAACATCTGCGCGCGCGTGCCGAGGCAGAAGCCGAGTTCGGGAATGACCGGCGAGGAATGCAGCCAGCCGCCCGACGGCGTGGACGACACCATGTTGCCGGCCTTGTCGACGATGTCGAAATGCACCGTGTCGCCCGGCACCGCGCCCATCTTCTCGCGCTTCCTCGCCTGCACGGCGACCGCGTCGGGCAGATCGTCCTCGTCGTGCGTCCAGGGAATGTCGCCGACGGTCGGCTCCCCTGCCCCCGAGTTCGCGACCGCAGCGCGACCGCCCGCCGCAAGGCGCACGCCCATCGTCTTGCCGAAGCCCTCGATCGTGCCGGGGCGGATTTCGTGCGACGCCTCATTGGTGATCAGTTTGCGGCGCGCGTCGTTGTAGGCATCCGAGAGCAGCGTCTCGATCGGCACATCGACGAATTTCGGATCGCCGTAGAAGGTGTCGCGGTCCGCGAAGGCGAGCTTGGCGCACTCGACCTGATAGTGGATGAAGTCCGCGCCGCGCGGATCGAAATTGTCGAAGTCAAAGCCCTTGGCGAGCGCGAGTTGCTGCAGCGTGACGAGCCCTTGCGTCCACGTGCTCGCCTTGAGCACCGTGTAGCGGCCGTAGTCGTAGGAGATCGGCGCCTCGACCGTCGCCTGCCACTTCGCCATGTCGTCGCCGGTGAGCACGCCACGATGGCGCTGGCCGGAGGTATCCATCACCTCCTGCGTGCGGCAGAACTTGTCGATCGCTTCCGCGACGAAGCCCTGACTCCATGCCTTGCGGGCGCGCTCGATCTCGGCCTCGCGGTCGCCGCCGTTCTGCGCCTCGCGCAGGATGCGCTCGTAGGTGTCGGCCATCACCGGATTGGTGAAGTGCGTGCCGGGCTTCGGCACCTTGCCGCCGGGCAAATAGACCGCAGCCGACGTCGGCCAGTGCTCCTTGAACAGGTCCTTCACCGTGTCGATGGTGGCGCAGATGCGCTCGACCAGCGGATAGCCGTTGCGCGCGTAGCGAGATCGCGGGCGACAGCACGTCGGTGATGCGCATCGTGCCGTAGTCGCGCAGCAGCGTCATCCAGGTGTCGAACGTGCCGGGAATACAGGCCGCGAGCAGCCCCGTGCCGGGCACGAGATCGAGGCCGAGCTTGTCGCGGTAGTGCGCGATGGTCGCGCCTGCCGGGACGCAGCCCTGCCCGCAGATCACCTCGGGCTTGCCGCGCCGCACGTCGTAGAGGATGACCGGCACGTCGCCGCCCGGCCCGTTGAGATGCGGCTCCACCACCTGAAGCGTGAACGCGGTCGCGCACGCCGCGTCGAACGCATTGCCGCCGCGCTCCAGGATGCCCATGCCCACCGCCGTCGCGATCCAGTGGGTCGAGGTGACGACGCCGAAGGTGCCGTCGATCTCGGGACGCGTGGTGAACGGGTTCGGGAGTGACGAAATTCATTGTGGTTCCGGGGCTTGGCCTAGAATGCCGGAACTTGACCACAGTTCTCGCCCCGGGCCAACCGCCCCGGCCTGCCACCAGCCATGCGCCATCGAAACCGGAAAGACCGGCTTTCGCGCGTCACAGCTGGACGAAAGCGGAAGTCAGTGCTGCGTCGGCGGCCGCTCGTGATGGACGGCTTCGGACCGCTCGAGGATCTTGCCCCAGGTGTCGACGCTCTCGATCACCTCACGCATGAGGGCGAGGAAATTTTCCTCGGTGTAATAGCGTCGCCAGCGCTCGCTACGATAGAGCTCAACGAAATGCCGCCGACGACGTTCGGCAAGCGCATGCCATTTCCGTACAGACTCGATCGACGTTTGGACCACCTTGTCGGACACTGCGTCCGGCCCCCTGATTGCGAACGAGTCATGGCGGCGAGCGCCAACGCTCGGCCCGCTGCGAAAGACGCAACGCCACGCAGACTCAAGGTGCCCGTTGAAACGCAATACAAAGGAAACAAGCTGCCCCGGTGCCTATTGTCGGGCCGCCGCCACAATCAAGCAACGAAAGAACGCGAGTCACGTCGGCTTGCTGTGGACAACCGGCAGAACACCTTCCGAAACGCCGCCGATCAGCACCGGTGTTTGAGCACCGTAGCGTCAGCTAGAGCCTGATTTCGGAACAGATGGGCAATCTCGCCGACGATGCCGCGGCGGAAGAGCAGCACGCAGACCACGAAGATGATGCCCTGGATGACGACAACCCATTGATCCAGCGCGTTGAGGAAGGTCTGCATCGCGATGATCACGAAGGCGCCGGCGACGGGGCCGAAGATGGTGCCGAGCCCGCCGACGAGCGTCATCAGCACGACCTCACCCGACATCGGCCAGTCCACATCAGTGAGAGAGGCGATCTGCAGCACGATCGCCTTGGTGGATCCCGCAAGACCCGCGAGCGTCGCGGACAACACAAAGGCCACGAGCTTGTAACGGTCGGTCTTGTAGCCGAGCGAGATCGCGCGCGGCTCGTTCTCGCGGATCGCCTTCAGGACCTCGCCGAAGGGCGAATTGATGATGCGGTGGATGAACAGGAATCCAGCCAAAAAGATAACGACGACAACTACGTACATCGTCATCTGGTCAGCGAGGTTGAGGATGCCGAACATCTTTCCGCGCGGCACCGACTGGATACCGTCCTCGCCGCCCGTGAACTTCGCCTGCAGCGCGAAGAAGAACATCATCTGCGCGAGTGCGAGCGTGATCATCGCGAAGTAGATGCCCTGCCGGCGGATTGCGAGCGAGCCCGCCATGACGCCCAATACGGCGGCGGTCAGCGTACCGGTGAGGATCGCAAGCTCCGGCGGGAACCCCCAGACCTTGGCGGAATGCGCCGACAGGTAACTCGCCCAGCCGAAATAGAGCGCGTGCCCGAACGACAGCAGGCCGACATAGCCGATCAGCAAATTGAACGCGCAGGCGAACAGCGCAAAGCACAGTGCCTGCATCAGGAACAACGGATAGACGAAGAACGGCGCGACGATCAGCAGCACGACCATGACGACGAACGCGATCGTCTCGCTGCGGCTTTCAGCCGGCTGCGCGGGTGCCACGATGGTTTCTGTTGCTATGGCCATCACGCAGTCCTTCCGAACAAGCCCGCGGGCCGCACCAGCAGAACGAGTGCCATGATGATGAAGATGACCGTGTTGGAGGCTTCCGGGAAGAACACCTTGGTCAGTCCCTCAATGACCCCAAGGCCGAAGCCGGTGACGATCGCGCCCATGATCGAGCCCATGCCGCCGATCACCACCACGGCGAACACCACGATGATGAGCGACGAGCCCATCTGCGGGCTGACGTTGTAGATCGGCGCTGCCATCACGCCCGCGAGTGCCGCGAGGCCGACGCCGAAGCCATAGGTGAGCGTGATCATCAGCGGCACGTTGATGCCGAAGGCGCGTACCAACGTCGGGTTCTCGGTTGCGGCGCGCAGGTATGCGCCAAGCCGCGTCCGCTCGATCACGAACCAGGTGCCGAGACACACCACGAGCGAGGCAAAAATCACCCAGCCGCGATAGTTCGGCAGGAACATGAACCCGAGGTTCTGTCCGCCGCGCAGCGAGTCCGGCATCGCATAGGGCAAGCCGGCCGAGCCGTATTGGTTACGGACAAGGCCTTCGAGAATGAGCGCCAGGCCGAACGTGAGCAGCAGGCCGTACAGGTGATCGAGCTTGTAGAGCCATTGCAGCATCGTGCGCTCGATGACGACGCCAAGCGCTGCGACCGTGATCGGCGCGACGACCAGCGCCACCCAGTAGCTGACGCCCACGTACTGGAGCAGCAGATACGCGGTGAGCGCGCCCAACATGTATTGGGCGCCGTGCGCGAAATTGATGATGTTGAGCATGCCGAAGATCACGGCGAGTCCGAGGCTCAACAGCGCATAGAACGAGCCGTTGATCAGCCCGAGCAGCAACTGCCCGAACAACGCCTGCGAGGGAATGCCGAAGATTTCGAACATCGATCTTTCCCGCGTCATCGCCGGGCTAGCCCGCAGAAGACCGGCGTAAACGCGCTTCAGCCCGGCGATCTCGCTCAGGAGGGCAGCGCTTTGCCCGCTCTGGCGATCACCGGGACACGCCGCGGATCGCGCGGCGGTCCCGTGATAACCAGCGAGGTTTAGCTACCAACCAGCGGGCAGCCGCCGTCCTTGAGCGGACGGAAGGCTTCTGCCGCCGGGATGGTGGCGCGCACGTTGTAGAAGTCGCCCGGGTGCTTGCTGTCCGCCGGCTTCTTCACCTCATAGAGGTACGCGTCGTGCACCTTGCGGCCGTCGGCGCGGATCGTGCCTTTGCCGAACAGCGCATCGTCGGTCGGCATTTCCTTCATCTTCGCGACCACCGCCTTGCCATCGGCGCCGCTCTTCAACGCCGCGACCGCCTTCAGGTAGTGCGTGATGCCCGAATAGACGCCGGCCTGCACCATCGTCGGGAACTTGCCCGAACCGCCGCGCTCAGCCTGCCACTTCTTGCTCCACGCGCGATTGGCGTCGTTCTGATCCCAGTACCAGGTCTCGGTCAGGGTGAGGCCCTGCGCGGTCGGGAGCCCGAGCGCGTTCACGTCGCTCGCGAACACCAGAAGCCCCGCGAGGCTCTGGCCACCCTTGGTGATGCCGAATTCAGCGGCCGCCTTGATCGAGTTGATCGTGTCGCCGCCGGCATTGGCGAGGCCGATGACCTTCGCCTTCGAGGTCTGCGCCTGCAGCAGGAACGACGAGAAGTCGCTCGTGTTGATCGGGTGACGGACCTTGCCGATAACCTTGCCGCCGTTCTTCTCGACGACCGCGGAGGTGTCGCGTTCAAGCGCATGACCGAACGCATAGTCGGCGGTGAGGAAGAACCAGGTATCGCCGCCGGTCTTCACGATCGCCTTGCCGGTGCCGTTCGCCAGCATCCAGGTGTCGTAGGTCCAGTGCACGGTATTGGGCGAGCACTTCGCGCCGGTGAGGTCGGATGAGGCCGCGCCGGAATTGATGAACACCTTGTTCTTGCCGCGGATGATTTCGTTGACGGCGAGCGCGACGCCCGAGTTCGGCACGTCGACGATCATGTCGACCTTCTCGACGTCGAGCCACTGGTTCGCGATGCTCGATCCGACGTCCGGCTTGTTCTGATGATCGCCGCTGACGATCTCGACCTTTACGTCCTTGTTGGTGGCGTTGAAGTCGGCGACCGCGAGTTTCGCGGCTGCGACCGAGCCCGGCCCGCCGATGTCGGCATAGAGGCTCGACATGTCGCTCAACACGCCGATCTTCACGGTGACCTGCTGCGCCAGCGCGGTGCTGGAGGCAAGCACGACGGCAAGCGCCGCCAAGCCCAAAGTGCGTTTCATTCCCATCTCCTTCTGCTCGTGTTTCGCTTGAACCTTCTTGGCCCGCGCGGGCCAGAACCTGCATTAATTTCCGGTCACACCCCGAGGTACTCGTGCAGCTTTTCGAGGTTTGCGTCCAGTTCGGAATTGGCGAATTGTTCCACGATCCGACCGTGCTCCATCACGTAATAGCGGTCCGCGACCGTGGAGGCGAAGCGGAAATTCTGTTCAACGAGCAGGATGGTAAAACCTTGCTCCTTCAGCGTTCTGATGGTGCGGCCGATCTGCTGGATGATGACCGGCGCCAATCCTTCCGTCGGCTCATCGAGCAGCAACAGCCGCGCGCCGGTGCGCAGGATGCGCCCGATCGCCAACATCTGCTGCTCGCCGCCGGAGAGCTTGGTCCCCTGGCTATGCAGCCGCTCCTTCAGGTTCGGAAAAAGCTCGAAAATCTTCTCGATGCTCAGGCCCCCGGGCTTCACCTCCGGCGGCAGGTAGAGGTTCTCCTCGACGTCGAGGCTGGCGAAAATGCCGCGCTCCTCCGGACAGAACGCGATGCCCTGCCGGGCGATGACATTCGACGAAAGTCCAATCAGCTCGCGACCCTCGAACTTCACCGAGCCGGAGCGCTGGCCGACGATACCCATGACGGATTTGAGCGTGGTGGTCTTGCCGGCGCCGTTGCGGCCGAGCAGCGTCACCACTTCGCCGGCACGCACCTCGAAATTGACGCCGTGCAGGATGTGGGACTCGCCGTACCAGGACTGCAAGCCATCGACGGCGAGCAGCGGCGCGCTGCGCGTCGTATCAAGCATGGCCGACTCCCATGTACGCTTCGCGCACGTCCGGATTGTTCGAGACCGTCTCGTAGTTGCCTTCCGCCAGCACGCGCCCGCGCGTCAGCACGGTGATGCGATCCGACAGGGTGGAGACGACGGAGAGATTGTGCTCGACCATCAGCACCGTGCGATTGATGGAGACCGATTTGATCAGCGCCGCGATGCGGTCGATGTCCTCGTGGCCCATGCCGGCGGTCGGCTCATCGAGCAGCAGCATCTCGGGATCGAGCGCGATCGTGGTTGCGAGCTCGAGCGCGCGCTTGCGGCCGTATGGCAGTTCGACGGCGGTCAGACCCGCGTAGTCACGCAGGCCGACGTCGCCGAGCAACGCCATCGCGCGGTCGTTGTATTCGTCGAGCACGCCCTTCGAATTCCAGAAATCGAACGAACCGCCGCGCTTGCGTTGCAAGGCGATGCGCACGTTCTCGCGCACGGTGAGATGCGGAAACACCGCCGAGATCTGGAACGAGCGGACAAGGCCGAGCCGCGCGATGTCGGTCGGAGCAAGACCGGTGATGTCCTGCCCCTTGAAGGCGATGCGTCCGCGCGTCGGCTGAAGAAACTTGGTCAGCAGGTTGAAGCAGGTGGTCTTGCCCGCACCGTTCGGGCCGATCAGTGCATGGATGGTTCCGCGCGCAACGCGCAGACTGACGCCGTTCACCGCGACGAAGCCGGCGAACTCCTTGGTCAGATCCTCGGTTTCGAGGATGATCTCACTCATCGACGCGACAAGTCCCCTCTGTCGAGGACTTACAGCCATAAACTGCGGGATACGTCCAGTAGACCTTATGGCGCCGGGTATCAGGGCCCCAAAACCAACAGCCCGCCCGGACGGGGACCGTCCGAGCGGGCTGGCCGGACCGACGCGCAGGTGGAATGGGGCAGACGCGCCGACCGAACTTTGTTTTTGGTTTCCTTGACGGTTAGTCGCCAGGCGCCGGCGCCGGGTTCAGGACCGGCAGCCGGGAGGCTAGTTGCTGGGCGCTGCCGCCCCCGACACCTCGCTTGATTTCGGGCTGGCCGACATGACCGCGCTGAGCGCATCCGCGAGCCCCGAGCCGAACTGGTCGTCGTGGCCGGCAGGGCCGAGATCGCGCGCGGTGGACATCAGGATGCGGCGGATCGAGGCCGCATCGAGCTGCGGGTTGCGCTCCAGCAGCAGCGCCGCGATCCCGCTCACCTGCGCGGCCGCGAACGACGTGCCGGACTGCATCTGGTAGCTGCCGCCGGGGGCGGCGGCGAGGATGTTCACGCCGGGTGCTGCGACCGCAATGTGCGCGCCGCGGTTCGCCTGCGCGAACAGCTTGTCGTCGGCGTCGGTCGCGGTTGTGGCGATCACGTCGGGGCTTGCCGCGGGATAGAGCGGGCGCGAAGCCGGACCGGCATTGCCGGCCGCCGCGATCAGCACCGTTCCCTTGCCGCGGAGGGCCTTGAGCATGAGGTCGAGCTCGGCGTCGGTCGGGCCCGCAAAGCTCATGTTGACCACCTGGGCGTTCGCTTTCGCCGCCCATTCGAGGCCCTTGAGGATGTTCATGCTGGTGCCGCTGGAACCGGCCGAGCCGAACGCATGGACGGCGAGCACCTTCACGGCCGGCGCCACACCCGTGAGCTTGCCGTGTGCCGCGATCACGCTCGCGATGCCGGTGCCGTGCGCGTGCGGGCGATCGGCAATTCCGGTCGCATCGAACGTGGCGGCGATCACGCCGGCGAGGTCGGGGTGCGCGGTATCGATCGTCGTGTCGACCACGGCGACCAGGACGCTCGCGCCCGTCACGAGTTCATGGGCTTGCGGCAGCCGCAGCTTGGCGAGTGCGTATTGGGGTGAATCGCTGGCGGCGGGCGCGGCCGCGCGGTCCTGCTGGACAGCGAACAGGTAGTTCGGGTTGGCGCCGACGATGCCCAGATCGGCCTGCAGCGAGCGGATCACCGTCGCGACCGGGCGGCTGTCGTCGATGCGCAGCCGCGCGATGCGCCGGCGCGTCAGGGTGAAGTCCTGCATCTCGAGCCGCGTCAGGCGATGACGCCGCGCGATCGCATCGAGCGTTGGCACGGAGGTCGTGGCGGAAATGTTGAGCAGCACTTCGTTGGGCACGAAGCGGCGCTCGCCTGCTGGCGGCGCGTTGAAACCGCCCCGCTGCGCGGTCTGCTTCGACGCTTGCTTCTGGGCCTGCTTCTTCTTGGCCGCCTTCTTCATGCGGCGCGGGGGACCGCCCGCGTCGTCGTCGTCAGCGTCAACCACGATGCCGGGGCCGCCCGGTCCGTAGGGGCCGCCACCCGGGGGCAACATGATGACGCCGCCGCCACCGCCGCCGGGGAAACGCGGGCCGCCTCCCCCGCCGGGAATGCGCGGACCGTCGCCGCCGGGCAAACGTCCGCCGCCGATGCTGGGTGTCTGGAAGCCACCGCCGCCAAAGCCGCGCCCCGCCGCCGGCGAAGCCGCGCTGCGCGAATCCATCCGCGATGGACCCGAGCGTCATGGTCGCCGCACCCAGCATCACCAGCGCGATGCGCGCGGTGCGCCTGAAGGGTGAAGTACCGGGCGTGTTGGGCATTAGGCGCGCCTCCAGAGAGCGGCGCGAAGATCGCGCCGCGGATGCCCCATTCAGCTTGTCTTGAAACGCGATGCCGGCCGTTGGCGGCCGGCGGGCCGTTGCGTGCTATTCGGCCGACTTCTGGCCAACGAAGCGCACGGTCTTCTCGTCCTGAAGCTGCTTGATCAGGCGCGCCAGGTCTTCCTTCGGCATGCCGGTGACGGCGAGCTTCACGGTGAACATTTCGCCGCTCGGACCCTCAACGATCTTCATGTTGTAGGACTGCATCAGCTTCGTGATGTCGGAGGCGCTCGCCTGCGGCGAGAAGCTGATCAGCGCGTAGGTGCCCTGCAAGGCAGGCTCGGACTTGGTGACCGAGGCCGTGTTGAACAGCGAGCCGCCCTGACGTTCGCTCACGAACATTCCGGCAAGCAGACCGGCCTGCAGCACGACCGCAAGGGCCGCCGCCGTCGCCGACCACGCCAGCGTACGCGGCGAGAAGGAAGAAAGCCGGTCGCTCAGCCATTCGCCGAGATTGAAGTTCGTGCGGACGCGGCGGGCCGTCGAGGCATCGACCTCGATGTCGGCCATCAGCTTCTGCATCGCGCGGGCCGAAGGAGCGCCGAGGGATTCGTTGAGGCCGATCGTCTCGACCAGGTCCTGACGGACCGTCTCGTATTGGGTGGCGAGATCCGCATCGCTGGCGAGCGCCTGCTCGACTTTCAGCGCCTCGCGGCGGCTCAGCGTTCCGGCGGCGTGCCACGGCAGGAGAGCTTCGATCTCCTCGCGCTCGGACACTTTGTTTTTGATCATGTTCATGGCCAACCTCGTTCCACACCTGCTGCTTTGAGCAGTTCCCCTAATCGCTTTCGCGCATAGAACATGCGCGTCTTTACTGTGTTCTCCGGTACGCCAACGATCTTCGAGACTTCTTCGACTGACTTCTCGTGGTAGTAGACAAGATCGACAATCTCACGATGTTCCGCCGAAAGCTTCGTCAGGCATTTCCGCAAGACGTCGCTCGTATCCTTCTTCTGCATCGCGACTTCCGGATCATCGTTTTGATCCTCGATCGCTTGTGCGGTCTCGTCGTCCAGTTCTTCGTCCGGTCGCTTCCTCAGGGCCGAGAGGGCCTTGTATCTTGCGATCGCCAGCAACCACGTCGAAACCTGAGACCTTGCTTCGAAACGGTCGGCCTGGCGCCAGACGTCCAGGAACACTTCACTAATCAGGTCTTCTGCCCGGGTCGGCTCGCCCACAAGCCTGAGGACGAACCGGTAAACACGCACATGGTGCCGAGCGAACAAAACCTGCATCGCGAGCTTGTCACCGCCTGCGATCCTGCCGATCAGCGCTTCGTCTGATGTCGTCTGCATCGCTGCCGTTGACCGGCTCACAGGGTTAGTCGCGGTGGGGTGGGATCGGGTTCAACGAGCTTGGCATAACAGTATTACCACGGACCGGGGAGGCAATCGCCTTGTGGAAAGCCCCGAAATTTGCCCCGGAACGGCAGCCTTCAACCAGCGAAGGCGCGTTTGGGGCCAAATCGGCGCGGCTCTCACCTCTCCGCCTCGTTAGTCGCACCAAGGAGGACTTCGGTTCGATCGATCTCCACAATTTGCCATCTGAATCAACAATATCCCTCAATCATTTAACCCTGTTAGCAGAGATTAACAAATCGTGAAATTTCGACTCGACAAACTTTCACGATCCACCGATGCTCCAGCGGGTAGCACTCGACACGAGCGCTACCTTAGGTAACTTGCGGGTGGCATTGCATAAAACTTTACCGAGTTCGTTCACCTTCTTCTGACGGCGCGCCGGGTGTGCGGTGCGAAAATACCATCGGGGGTTAGGCTCATGGCCGACATCGTGCATGCGCGAGACGACCTCTCCGCCAAGGGCCAAAGCCCCGCCACGAAGCCGAACCGCCTCCTCAACGACCGATCGGCAAAACGAGCCGCCGCGGACCGACATCGGCACGCTCGTGCTCCACTGGGCGACCGCGATCGCGTTCCTGGTCAGCCTGTTCACCGGCATCCGGATCGCC
The DNA here is from genome assembly GCA_963828625.1 of uncultured Alphaproteobacteria bacterium. Lineage (GTDB taxonomy): Bacteria > Pseudomonadota > Alphaproteobacteria > Rhizobiales > Xanthobacteraceae > PALSA-894. Next base: position 137,128 of record CAWHEX010000006.1, read on the forward strand.
GCCGACGCGCTGAACGCGCCGGTCTCGCATTGGCTCAATCCGGTCCTGCCGCAGGGCGAAATCTGGACCTGGCACTTCCTTGCCGGGCTGACCCTCTTCTTCTGCGCCGCCGCCTACCTCGTCTACGTGCGCCGCTCCGGCCTCGCGAACCGCAACGCGCTGAAGAAGACGCGCGTGATGGTGATGCCGGTCGCCAGCAAGATGCGCTTCGGCGGCCTCAACGTGCTCCTCCACTGGGCGGCCTACCTGATCGTCGTCATCATGACGGTGACGGGCATCTTCCTTTATCTCGGCTGGGGCGGATGGCTGATCTCGGTCCACTCCTATGTGGCCTTCATCGGCCTCGGCTACATCTTCGTCCACATCATCGCGCATTACCTGTTCGGCGGATGGTGGCAGATCTTCCGCGTCTTCCGTCCGGCCGCGCTGGTGCTGACCGAAGCCGTGAAGCCGAAGCCGCTGCTGATCGCGACCGCCGTCGGCGTTGTCGTCATCGCGGGAATTGCAGCCACCGACTGGGCGACGCGCGACACGCTGGTCGTCACCAAGGTCGACGGCGAGCCGAAGCTCGACGGCATTCTCGACGAGGCGATGTGGAACAGGGCGCGCCCTGTTCGCATCCATACGCAGCAGGGCGAGAATTTCGGCGGCCCCGGCGAGTCGACCGTCGAAGTCCGCGCGGTGCACAACGGCGAGAAGGTGTTCCTTCGCGGTGAAATGGAACGATCCGACGCGCTCGCTGCGGCGCATCCCGATGGTCAAGAAGGAAGACGGCTGGCATGTCTTCGACGACCGCGCCGCACGCATGGACGTCGTCGATTTCTACGAAGACAAGCTCGCGATCATCTTCTCCGACAAGCCCGCACTGGGCGGCGCAGGCGTCTCGAATCTCGGCCCCGCTCCCCTGCCCGCCGACAAGCCGCGGCCGCTGAACGAGCGCGGCTTCCATTTCACGACCGACGGCAGTTTCGTTGATCATGTGGCAATGGAAGGCTTCGCGCGGGGGCATGCTCGGGCCGGGTCGATGATCAGTATCATCGGCCCTCCCTACGATCCGAGCACGGACGAGCAGGCCTACAAGGCGCGCTATCAGGGCGGCTACTGGAACGATCCGGGCAAAGCCTATCTACTCGTACAACTACAAATTCTTCCCGAAGGATCACAAGGGTCCCGTCGAGGTCGTCAAACTTCCGAAGGACTGGAAGAAGACACAGGACCAGCTCGGCAAGATCAGCTTCGATCCACACGTCAGCGACGACGAGAACGGCCGCTGGAACATGTTCGAGGACGAGGTCGAGCCCTACACCAAGGAAGCCGACGCCAAGATCCCCGTGGGCACCGTCATGCCCGGCGTGCTCATCTCCGGAAAATACGAAGGCGATCGTGGCGACCTGTTCGGCGGCGCGCGCTGGAAGGACGGCTTCTGGACACTCGAAATCGCACGCGCGCTGAAGACCGGCAGCAAGTACGACAAGGACTTCATCCCCGGCAAGCCGATCTACATGTGGGTCGCGGCGTTCGACCACGTGCAGACCCGGCACACTCGCCACCCGCGCGCCATCCGCGTCGTCACGCAAGAATAAGGGCGCTGCGCCGCACGCGGCAGGCCGGAGTGAATCAGTAGCGTCATGAGTGGATCATTCGATCTCGTCATCAACGGCAAGACCGTCAAGGCCAACTATGGCGAGACGCTGGTCGATGCCGGGCTGAGCGGCTGGGTCGCGATTCCGCACGACTGCTGCTCGGGCCAATGCGAGACGTGCCGCGTGTCCGTCGTGAGCGGACGCGTGGACGACCGCGGCACCGCCGAGAAGGGCACGGTTCTCGCCTGCCAGGCGAAGGTGATCGGCCCCGCCGAGGTCGCGTTCGACCACGTGCCGGAGATCGCCAAGCAGTCCGGACAGGTCACGGCCCTTGCGGCGCTTGCGCCCGACATCGTCGAGGTGACGGTCAACCTCAACATGCCGATCGACATCCGCCCCGGACAATATCTGAGCGTCAAATTCTCCGGCTTTCCGGCGCGCGATCTCAGCCCCACCGTCCGTCCCGACGGCACGTCGAAGCCCGGCGAACTGATCTTCCACATCCGCCGCTATCCGGGCGGCATCATGTCGACCCAGATCGGCGCGACGATCCGGCTCGGGCATCGCGTCCAGGTGCGCGGCCCGTTCGGCGGCGCGTTCCTGCGCGAGGGATACGGCCCGATCGTGCTGGTCGGCGGCGGCACCGGCTGGGCGCCGATCTGGTCGGTCGCAGCAGCCGCGCGGCGCGAGCAGCGCCACCGCGAGCTCGTGATCATCGCGGGCAGCCGCGACGCCGGTGACCTCTATATGCGCCGCTCGCTCGAATGGCTGATCGACGACGGCGTGCGCGACGTGATCGCAACCGCCGAGGTCGGCGCGCACAATCCGGTCATGCCCGGGCGTCCGACGCACTATCTGCCGTCGCTCGGGCCGGAGGACACGGTTTACGTCGCCGGACCGCCTCCGCTGGTCGATGCCGTGAAGATCAAATCACGCGCGGCCGCGGCGCGCTGCTACGCCGATCCGTTCCTGCCGAGCGCACAGCCGCTTTCGCTGATCGACCGGGTCATGTCGATGCTGCGCCGTCCGGCGGCCGCGCCCGCGGACGCGCTTGCGCCGAAGCCGCGCCGCAGCTGTTGCTTCCGGCCGCAGGCGCCCGGAGCCGGCCACGGCCACGATCCCGCCCCTGCCCGCAGCGGCGCCGCGACGCACGCAGGCCGGCGGCTCGCGTTAGACTTTTCCGATCGCGCTTAAGCCGTCACTTCGCGCAGGAACGACTTCACGGTGGAGTCGAGGCGGTGCGCCTCGTCGGCCATGTCGGTCGCCTTGGTGACGACCTTCATCGACGCGCCGCGCGCGTCCTCGATCGTCATCTTCAGCCGCTCGACGCTCGACGACACGTTGACCGAACCGTTCGCCGCCGCCGTCATGCTGCCGGCGATCTCGCGCGTGACCGCATCCTGGCGTTCCATCGCAAGCGCGATCGCGCGCGTCTGGTGCTGCACGAGATCGAGCTTCTGCACGATCGAGCGCACCGACCCGACGGTCTCGCTGGTGGCGCCGCGGATGGTGGAGAGACGCCGTGTGATGTCGTCGTTGGCATCGCCGATCCGCCGCGACAGCGTCTTGATGTCCTCCACGACCCCAGCGAAGTTTCCGCGGCCGGCCGCCGCGCGCGTTGCCTGGATGGTGGCGTTAAGTGCGAGCGCGTTGGTCTGCGCCGCGATCTCGGCAATCGCCTGCATGATCGCATCGATCTCGTCGGTGGTGCGCGCGAGGCCTTCCGCGCTGGCGGATGCCGACTGCGCCGCGGTGTTGCTCAGCGCGATAACGTCGGCGGTCTGGCGGATCCCTTCCACGGTCTCCGAAATGGCGGCGCTGAGGCGCTCGGTGGCGGAGCGCACCGAGGACACATTCGACACGGTGTTCTCGGAGACGAACGCGGCTTCCACCGCCTCGCCTTCGGCGACCGCCGAGACGCGCGCAAGCTCGCGCGCGGTTTCGTCCATCGTCTCGACGCTGTTCGAGACGCTGAGCAGCACCGAGCGCATGATCCGGTCGAAGCGGCGGATCGCGTCTTCCAGCGCCTCGCGGCGCTTCTTCACGCTTTCGGCATGCGCGACGTCCGAACGCAGCCGGTCGCGCTCCTGCAGCGAGCGCTGCAGCACCGTCACGGCGCGCGCGATGTCGCCGACCTCGTCGACGCGCTCAAGCCCCGCGACTTCCGACTTCCAGTCGCCGCGCGCGACCGCGCGCACCGCTTCGGTGATCTGCACCAGCGGGCGGCTGATGCGCTGCGACACCAGCAGCATGATGCCGGCGAACATCAGCACCGAGGTGACCGCCGCAGCGATCAGCCATACGGCAAGCGAGCGCCCTTCCGCCTCGCCGATGCGGATCAGCTCATTGCGCAACGAGTGAAGCTCGCTGACGGGCGCGAGCGCGCAAATCCGCCATTGCCCCAGAAGGCCCTCGCAGCGCGACCAGTAGCGGCCGTCCTTGCTGCGGAGCAATTCAGAATCCGGCGGGTCCACGATGCCGATCGTCTCGTACGGTACGCCCGCAATCGAGATCGAGTTGTCGCCTTCGAGGATAGCGAGGCCGGCGCCTTCGAGCCGCGAGAATGCTTCCAGCGTCTGCTCGCGCGGGCGCAGCGAGCGGTGCGCGATCAGCGCCGCGAACACATCGCCGAAGTCGTCGAAGATCGGCTCCGCCACGATAAAGGTCAGCGGCGCCGTCCCGCTCGCCGCAAGCGCGTGCGCGGCCGCCTCGTTGAGCACGATCGCGCGGCGCACGACGCGCGGGCGCTTGCGGTCGTTGTCGGAGAGGATCGCGAGAATTTCCGGTGCGAGCGGGCTGTCCTGCAGGGCGTGGTTAGCGGCGACGATGTCCACCTTGCCGCTGTTGGCGCCGAAGACGCGCAGCTTGGTGTCGACCGCCAGAATGCCGTCGATATCGGCCGCCTGCGCGGCGCGGCCAAGCAATTCGCTGATCGCGACGTCGTTGGCGGACGAAAGCGCCTTCACCACGTCGGCGCGTTGCGCGATGCTTTCGAGACGCGACCCGAGGCTCTCGAACAGCGCATCGACGCGCGCGCCTGCAAGCCGCGCCTCACCGTCGAGGCGCTGGCCGAGCTTTTCCTCGGAGAGCTTGCCGAGCTGCTCGGCCTGCCGCTCGAGGCCCTGATCGAGCCGGACGATCGTCAGGCCGAACGAAGCCGCGAACGCGACCGTCGCCGTGGCGACGACCGCGATAACGAGACGGGTACTGAGCGAAGACAGCCGGAGCAAGAAACGGTCCTCAGTGAGGCGTCGTCCTCACTCCACGATGGGAACGGCACCCATGCTGGTAAGCACCATTCTCGCCTTGCCGTTCTTCGTGTAGCCGATGAAGCGCTTCGCGTCGGGCGTCACGGTCGCTTCCTTGTGCACGAACGCGAGCGTCACGGCGCTCGGGTAGCTCGCGTCGGTCGGATGATGTCCGTCGATCTTGAGCACCGCGAGCTCCATTTCGAGCGCCTTGGTGAACGGGCCGAAGCCGATCGCGCCCTGCACTTCCTTGACGGTGTCGATGCAGTCCTGCGTGGTGACGGCGGTCTTCGACTTCTCGGTGATCACGAGATCCTTCCAGCCCGGCATCGACTGCCGCAGCACCTGGAGCGTCGAGTTCGGCATCTTCGCGGCGGACCACCTTGATGCGCAGGTCCTGGCCGCCGACCTCGTTCCAGTTGGCGATCTTGCCGCGGTAGATATCGGCAAGCTGCGCGCTTGTGAGGCTCGCGACGCCCGCCGAGCGATGCACGAAGAACGCGGACGGAAGGCGGAACACCGGCGTTGCGACCAGACCGGCGGCTTTCTCGGTGTCCGACAGCGGACGGGCGATGCGCGCGAGCACCTCCTTGTCCGAGCCGACGGCTGCAATCCCGCCGCCCGAGCCGATGCTCGGCGGAACGATCACGTTGGTATCCGGGTGGTCGGCCGTGTACGCGGCGCCAAGGGCGCGCAGCAGGTCGATTCCATCACCGGTCCCGACGACCGACAGGTCGCCGGCCTGAGCGCTGGTGCAAAGGCTTGCCAGGGCGAGCGAAGTCGCCGCGAAAAGGCGCGTGGCGATTGGCATGAGTTGTTGTCCTCTCAGAGGCTTCAAGGGATGCCTCGGAGGCTACGAAAAATGCCGTAAGGAAGTGTAAACCCACCTCTGTCAATTGCGGGTTGAACATCAGCGAATTGGTTGCGCCGTAAGGGAAATTACGGAACTCCCCCACACCCGGCGGATGTGGCGAGGCAACCTGCAACGGACGATATGTGCCCTCGGGGCCTGCCGTCTTCAGACCATCTTAAGCCTTTTCGGCTTTTCAGGAATCCAGCCGCGCACGGGTAAGCATTTTATCCGTTGTGCGGACGTAACTATCGGGCAGGACAGCAATCGGCCCACCGCGAGGCCCCCGTGAGACCGCCGGCAACCGGCAGCCAGAGAATGCGCGACGAGCGACCCCGCGCCGCGGGTGCGCGCGGTCTTGCCGCAGCATTTTTATTCTCTATCGGTGTGGTTGCGGCCTCGCCGGCCAATGCGGCACCGTCAAGCGGAACCGGCGCCACTTCGCTGGCCCTGATCGTCGGGGCTGGCGCGCTCGGCTTCCTGCTCTTCATCGCCTGTCTCATGGGCCTGACCGCGGTGCTGCGGCGAACGCGGCAGGCGGCGCGGGAAGCGAAGCGTCTCACGTCGCTGCTCGACGTGCTCGATGAAGGCGTCGCGGTCTGCACCGGCATGCAGGCGATCGCGGTGAATACGAGCCTGTGCCGGCTCATCGGCATCGAACGCGGCGATGCACCAAACCTGATGATCTCGTCCTTCATCGGCGATGCCGACGTGATCGACCGTCTGCTCGGCGACGCCGCCCTGCGGCTCGACACCGAAATCACCAACCGCGCCGGCGAAACGATCGCAGTCGAGATTGCGGCGCGCAGCATCCCCTACGGCGAAGGCGTCGCACGGCTGCTCGAATTCCGCGACGTCGGCGAACGCAAGCACACGCAGGAGCGCGTGTCGTTCCTGGCGCACCACGATCCCCTCACCGCGTTGCCCAATCGCGAGCTGATGCGCTCGCGGCTCACCGAGGCCGTCGACCGCGCGCGCGCAAACGGAACATCGTTCGCGGTGTTCTGGATCGATCTCGACCACTTCAAGGACATCAACGACATTCATGGTCACGTCGTCGGCGACCAGATCCTGCGGACCGTCGCCGACAAGCTGAGATTCGAGATGCCGGCCGACACCCTCATCGCGCGGCTCGGCGGCGACGAATTCGTGGTGCTGTGCCAGGTCAACGACGCGCTCGAGGCGCGCCTGATCGGACAGCAGCTTCGCCGCCTGCTCAACCGCCCGATCGAGATCGGGGAGAAATCGCTGACCGCCGGCGCCTCCATCGGCGTCGCGGTGTTTCCCGACGACGCCAGCGAGGGCGAGGACCTGATCAAGAACGCCGATCTCGCGCTCTATCACGCGAAGGCCGAAGGACGCGGACGCTGCCGGCATTTCACCGATGAGCTTGGTCAGGCACGTCAGCGCCGCATGGTGCTGAGCGAGCAGTTGCGCGGCGCAATCGAGAACGGTGAGATACAGGCGTACTTCCAGCCGCTGATCCGCACGCGCGATATGCGTGTCGTCGGCTTCGAGGCGCTCGCCCGCTGGTTCCATCCCGAGTTCGGCCCGATCCCGCCGCCGGAGTTCGTCAAGCTGGCCGAGGAAAACGGCCTGATCACGCCGCTCACCGACGTGATCATGCGCAAGGCGATCGAGGCCGCCAAGCAATGGCCCGATGACGTGCGCGTATCGGTCAACGTCTCGCCGGTGCAGATCAACAGCCATCTCGTCGATCAGGTGCGCGACATCATCAAGGTGAGCGGGCTCGATCCGAAGCGCTTCGAGCTGGAAGTCACCGAAGACGTGTTGATCAAGGACTTCGAACAGACGTCCAGCATGTTCTCGCGGCTGCGCGCGCTCGGCATTCAGGTCGCGATGGACGATTTCGGCGCCGGCTTCACTTCAATGGGCAATCTGCGCCGGCTCAACTTCGACCGATTGAAGATCGATCGCATCTTCACGATGGAGCTGCCCAATCATCGCCGCGCGGCCGCGATCGTGCGCTCGATGTTCGTGCTGGCGCGCGAACTCGATCTGGATGTCACGGTCGAAGGCGTGGAGACTTTCGAGCAGTTCGCGTTCCTGCGTGATGCGGGGGATTGCGAGCTTCAGGGCTTCCTGTTCTCGCAGCCCAAACCCGCCAGCGCATGGTCCGATCCCGCCGCGCTCCAGTTCGTGGTGCCTGGTCCGCGTATCGTCGAGCCAACAGCAGCAAATGCGGCCGCAATCCCGATAACCGCGCTGAAGGCGCGACGCGCCTCCTGACGCTGCTTGACCTTTCCCGCCGCGGTGCGGAATGGTCGGGCAATGAAAACGGCCCTTATTGCAGGCGCGGGCGGCGCCGCATCCAAACGACTGACCGAAACGCTGCTGGCAGACCCGGACTGGTCGGTCATCGGGCTTGCACGCACGCCGCGCGCATCGTCGGCACGGCTCACATTTCTCAGCGTCGATCTGTTCGACCGCGAAGCCTGTGCACGCGCGCTCGCCACGCAGAATGGCGTGACGCATCTTTTCTACACCTCGCGCGCCAAGCACGGCGAAACCGGCGTCGAAAGCGTCGACGACAACGTGGCGATGCTGCGTAACGTGCTCGACGCGATCGAGCCGGTCGCCGCGGGCCTCGAGCATGTGCATCTGGTGCAAGGCACCAAGTATTACGGGATGCACCTCGGCCCGTTCCGCACGCCCGCGCATGAGGACGATCCGCGCCCGGACTTTCCGAACTTCTATTACGACCAGCAGGACCTACTCGCGCAGCGTCAGCGCGGACGCGGCTGGGCGTGGTCTGCGTCGCGCCCCACATTCATCTACGACTTCGCTCCGGAACGTGCGCGCAACGCCATTCCGGTGATCGGCGCCTATGCGGCGCTGTGCCGCGCGCTTGGCACAGCGTTGGACTTTCCGGGTTCGGCCGCTGCGTTTGACGCGCAGCGCGACCTGACGGATGCGAGCCTGCTCGCGCGCGCGATGACCTTCATCGCGACGGCGCCGACGGGCCGCAACCAGGCGTTCAACGTGGCGAACGGCGACGCCGTCCGCTGGCGCGATCTGTGGCCGAAGCTCGCCGCGTATTTCGACTTACCGGCGGGCGGCGTGCGGCCATTCAAGATGGCCGAATGGGTGCGCGACAAACAGCCGGTGTGGGCGGATGTCGTTCGACGTTACGGCCTGACCGCGACGCGGCTCGACGACGTGGCCGACTGGGCCTTCGCGGATTTCCACTGGGCCCACGGCTATGACGTCGTCTCCGATCCCGCGAAGCTTCGCGCGGCCGGATTCGCCGAGACGATCGACAGCGGACAGATGCTGCTCGATCATCTGACCCGCTATCGCGACGCGAAGGTCCTGCCGTGATCACGCTCGCGCAACTGAATGCCGCCGACGCCGGCGCCTTCGTGGAGGCGGTCGGCGACATCTTCGAGCACGGCGCATGGGTCGCCGAGCGCGCCCACGCGGCGCGGCCGTTCGCGACCGTGACGGCGCTGCACGACGCCATGATGCGCGCGGTGCGCACGGCCTCGCGCGACGAGCAGCTTGCGTTCCTGCGCGGCCATCCGGAGCTTGGCGGCAAGGTGGCGCGCGCCGGCGCGATGACGGCGGACTCGCGCGCCGAGCAGGGCGGGCTCGGGCTTGACCGGTTGAGCGATGAGGAGTTCGACCGGTTCGAGCGGCTCAACGCGGCCTACGCGAGGAAATTCGCGTTCCCGTTCATCATCTGCGTGCGGCGGCACACGCGCGACTCCATCATGGCGCGCTTCGAGCGGCGCTCCACCAACAGGATCGACGCCGAGCTTGCGGCCGCGCTTGACGAGATCGGCTACATCACGCGGCTGCGGCTGGTATCGCGGGTCGAGGGCGCCGGCACGCCGAAAACGGATGGCGAGTTGAGCACGCACGTGCTCGATACGCTCAACGGCCGCCCCGCCAACGGCGTGCGGGTCGAGCTGTTCGAGGTCGGCGCGAGCGGGCGAAGCAAGCTGAGCACGATGGTGACCAACGCCGACGGCCGCACGCCTGCGCCGCTGCTCTCCGGCGCGCCGCTGCGCATCGGCTCGTACGAGCTGCAATTCCATGTCGGCGATTACTTCGAGGCCGGCGGCACGCCGTATGTTGACTTCGTGCCGGTACGCTTCGGCATCACCGAGCCGGAAGGCAGCTACCATGTTCCGCTTCTGGTCACGCCGTGGAGCCACATGACCTATCGCGGAAGCTGAGCACTGGACGCAGCGAGGCGTCCGGCTAATCTCGGCTTCCGGCACGCGGCTCCGCAGGCGCCGAAACATGAGGCTGCAATGGCTTTCGACACGATTATCCGCGGCGGGACGATTGCGACAGCGTCTGACACGTTTTCCTGCGATGTCGGCATCAAGGATGGCGTGGTCGCGGCGCTCGGAAGCGATCTGGGCGGAGCCGCCGAGATCGTCGATGCGAGCGGCAAGCTCGTGCTGCCCGGCGGCATCGACAGCCATGTGCATCTCTCGCAGCCATCCGGCCCCGGCATCGTGATGGCGGACGATTTCGAAAGCGGCACGCGCGCGGCCGCCTTCGGCGGCAACACGATGGTGCTGCCCTTCGCCATGCAGCAGAAGGGCGAGAGCTTGCGGCAGGTAGTGAAGGACTATCACGCCAAGGCCGACGGCAATTGCTACGTCGATGTCTCGTTCCACTTGATCATCGCGGACGCGACCGACCGCGTGCTCGGGCAGGAGCTACCGGCTCTAGTCGAGGATGGCTACACCTCGTTCAAGGTGTTCATGACCTACGAGGGCATGGCGCTCTCCGACATGGAAATGCTCAACGTGATGAGCGTCGCACGCGAGACCGGCGCGCTCGTGATGGTGCACGCCGAGAACTACGACGCGATCCGCTTCCTGACCGACCGGCTGGAGCGCGCGGGCAACACCGCGCCACATTATCATGCGGTGTCGCGCCCGATCCCGGTGGAGCGCGAGGCGACGCATCGCGCGATCTCGCTCGCCGAACTGGTCGATGTGCCGATCATGATCGTGCATGTCTCGAACGGCGAAGCGATGGAGGAAATCCGGCGCGCACAGCAGCGCGGCCTGAAGATCTACGGCGAGACCTGCCCGCAATATCTCGTGCTCACCGCGAAGGACATGGAGGGGTTGAACATGGAGGGCACGAAATACGTCTGCTCTCCGCCGCCGCGCGACGAGGCGAGCCAGAAAGCCTGCTGGGCCGGGCTGCAGCAGCACGTGTTCTCGCTGTTCTCGTCGGACCATTGCCCGTTCCGCTACGACGACGCGCAGGGCAAGCTCAACCCAAAGGGCAAGACCAGCTTCCGCTGGGTGCCGAACGGCATTCCGGGCGTCGAGACGCGGCTGCCGATCCTGTTTTCCGAGGGCGTGAAGAAGGGCCGCATCAGCCTGAACGAGTTCGTGGCGTTCACGGCGACCAATCACGCGAAGACCTACGGGCTCTATCCGAAGAAGGGCACGATCGCGGTCGGCTCGGATGCCGACATCGCGATCTGGGACCCGGAGCGCAAGGAGACGATCTCGCAGAAGGTGCTGCATCACGGCTCCGACTACACGCCCTACGAGGGCATCGCGGTGACCGGCTGGCCGGTTTCCACGATGGTGCGCGGCAAATTCGTGGTGCGCGACGGCAAGCTCGTCGGCGCCAAGAGCAGCGGCGCCTATGTGCCGCGCGAGAAGTCGCCCTACGCGGCGCCGACCGGCAACATTCCGACGATCTGATGCAGTGGGATCGCGAGGTCGACGTTCTGGTGTTCGGCGCCGGCATGGGCGGCATGTGCGGCCGCGTCTGTATCGCATCGCTCGAAGGGCTCGACGTCTCTGCTGTGCGAGAAGACCGATCAGGTCGGCGGCACCACCTCGACATCGGCCGGCACGGTGTGGATACCGGGCTCCAGCCAGGCGAAGCGCGACGGCGTACCGGACTCGCTCGACAACGCGCGAAAATTTCTCGCGGCCGAGATCGGCCCGCGCGCCGAGGCCGTGCGCGAGGCATTCCTCACCGCCGGCCCGGCCGCGCTCGACTATCTCGACGCGCGCACGGAGGTGAAATTCCGCGCGCCGCCGCGCCATCCGGACTATCACTCGAACCAGCCCGGCCGCGCGCTCGCGGGGCGCGCGCTCGCGCCGCTGCCGTTCGACGGTCGTCTGCTCGGCAAGGATTTCGATCGCGTGCGCCCGCCAATCGCGCCGTTCATGGTGCTGGGCGGCATGATGGTCGGCAAGGACGACATCCCGGTCCTGCTCAAGCCGTTCGCGTCGATGAAATCGTTCGCGTCGGCCATGAAGCTGTTGCTGCGCCATGCGACGGATCGGCTGCGCTTCCAGCGCGGCACGCGGCTGGTCATGGGCAACGCGCTGGTCGGGCGGCTCTATTACAGCCTGCGCCAGCGCGATGTGCCGATCGCCTATGACACGAAACTCGTCGAGCTGGTGAAGGATAACGGCCGCGTCGCGGGCGCGGTGGTCGATATCGCGGGCAAGCGGCAGGCTATCCGGGCGAAGCGCGGTGTGGTGCTTGCGACAGGCGGCTTTGCGCCGAACGAACAACTTCGCGCCGAGTTCATGAAAGGCATGCCGGTCGCGCACTCGAATGCCTTCGCGGGCGCAAACGGCGACGGCTTCTCCGCCGCGCGCGCAGCGGGCGGCGCGGTGGACGACAAGCACGTCAATCCGGCGTTCTATTTTCCGAGCTCGCTCAAGGGTGACGTCAACTTTCCTCACATTCTGCTGGATCGCGCCAAGCCCGGGCCTGATCGCGGTCAACAAGGACGGCCGGCGCTTCGTCAACGAGTCGGATAGCTATCACGACTTCGTCGAGGCGATGCTGCGCACCAGTGCCGCATCGCCTGCGGTCCCGGCGTGGCTCATCTGCGACCGCTAGCTTCATTCGCGACTACGGCATCGGCCTTGTGCATCCGGGCGCGGGCAGCCGTCAGATCGAACGCGACGTGGCCGACGGGTACCTGAAGCGCGCCGAAACACTGATGGAGCTGGCGCAACGCATCGGCGTCGACGGCAAGAATCTGCTGCGCACCGTTCAGGAACACAATCGCTACGCCGAGACGGGCGTCGACGAAGCCTTCGGCAAGGGCGGCACCGAATACAATCAGTTCAACGGAGATCCGGCGAACAAGCCCAATCCCTGCCTGCGGCCGATCGTCGAACCGCCCTACTTCGCGGTCGCGGTCTATCCGTCGACCATGGGCACATGCGTGGGTCTATCCACCGATGGCGATGCGCGCGTACTCGATGAACGCGGCGAGGCTATCGCGGGCCTCTATGCGGTCGGCAACGACATGGCGTCCCTGTTCCGCGGGGTCTATGTCGGGCCCGGCATCACGCTTGGGCCCGCGCTCGTCTTCGCCTATCGCGCCGTGATGGACATCGCGAGAGCCGGCGAGCCGGCCGAGCCGCGCAAGCGCATCAGCACATAGGCGGTGAACGGTTTCGAAATCCCTAGCGGGTCGTCAATTCAGACGATGCCGTTCTTCAACTCGGTCTCGCCGCGCCAGAGCCGGTCGAGATTTTCCAGCAGCAGGTCGATGACATTGTCCTCATAAGCGCGGGTCTCTCCCGCCGTGTGGGGCGTGATCAGGACATTCGGGATGTTCCAAAGCGGCGACGGATCGGGCAGCGGCTCCTCGACGGTGCAGTCGATCCCCGCTCCGGCGATGCGGCCGCTGGTCACCGCCTCGATCAGTGCCGGCTCGTCGACGACCTTGCCGCGCGCGACGTTGATGAGGAACGCCGAGGGCTTCATCGCGGCGAACGCCTGCGCGTTGATCAGCCCCTCGGTCTGCGGCGTCAGCGGGCAGGTCAAGGCCACGAAATCCGCAAGCGGCAACACCTCGCCCAGCCGGCCATGGGAAAAAACGTCATCAGCGCTCTCACCACCCGTTCCGGGATCACGCTTGGTTGCGATCACGCGCATGCCGAAGGCGCGCGCGAGGCCTGCCAGATGCGAACCGATCCGCCCGAGCCCGACAATCAGCAGCGTTTTCCCGCCCAGCTCGTCCTCGCGCTTGGTCAGGTCCGAGATCATGCCGCGCCAGTGGTGCTTGATCTGGTTGTCGCGCGCGAAATGAAGCTGGCGCGACATTGCAAGCATCAGCGACATCGCGTGCTCGGCCACCGCCCGCGCGTTCACCCCCTGCGCACTCGCAAGGCGGATGTTCGCGGCCTTGAGCGCATCGCGCAGATACTGGTCGGTGCCGGCACTGATCGACTGGATGAATTTCAGCTTCGGCGCGCGCTGGATCAGATTGTTGCGCCACATCATCGAGACGCTGACCACATCGGCCTCGGCAATGCGGACCGCAAACTCCTCCGGAGTCGTCACCTGGAAGTGCTTGATGCCGGTGTTGCGCGCCGCAAAGCGGTCCGCCATGCGATAGGCCACATGGGCGAAGCAGATGGTGAGGTCTTCCTTGGGAGGGAACGCCATGAGATACCCCGGCCGGACTGAGAAGTAACCGAATGTCGAATCTACGCTTGAAACCATTGTAACGAAATGAGACTTCGGTATCTCGCTTTAGATGTTTCGGCTACCATGATGGTTACGTTCGGTTTTTCGTCCAGAGGATTGTGATGAGTGTTTCGCTGATCCCGGTGCTGATGTGCGGCGGCGCGGGAACGCGCCTGTGGCCGGTTTCGCGCGAAAGCATGCCGAAGCAGTTCGTCCCGCTGGTGGGCGACCGCTCGACTTTCCAGCAGACTCTGCTGCGCGTGTCCGACGCCTCGATGTTCGCGCGGCCGATCGTCATCACCAACACGGATTTCCGCTTCATCGTGGCGGAGCAATTGCGCGATCTCGGGATCGAGGCCGACATCGTGCTCGAACCGGCGCGGCGTGATTCAGGCCCCGCGGTCGCCGTCGCGGCGGCGCTCGCCGCGCGGCGCGACCCGGCCGCGCTGGTGCTCGTGCTGGCGGCGGACCACGTGGTGCGCGAGCCGGAGAAATTCCTCGCTGCTTGCCGCGAGGCCGCCACGGCGGCGACGGCGGGCCGGATCGTGACGTTCGGCATTCATCCGTCCGCGCCGTCGACCAATTACGGCTACATCCGCCCGGGCGCGAAGCTCAACGGCGCGGCGGCGCTTGCCGTCGAGGCGTTTGTCGAAAAGCCCGATGCCGCGACCGCCGCGCGCTACGTGGCGGACAAATATCTCTGGAACAGCGGAAACTTCATGTTCCGCGCCGACGTGATGCTGGATGAGATCGCGCGGTTCGAGCCGGAGATGGCGGAGGCTGCGCAGGCGGCGATCGCCGACATGGCGCAGGATCTCGATTTCCTGCGCCTTGCGCCGGAGCCGTTCGGGCGCGCGCCAAAGAAATCGATCGACTACGCCGTGATGGAGCGCACGCAGCTTGCCGCCGTCGTGCCTGCCGACATGGGCTGGTCCGATATCGGAAGCTGGGATGCCGTGTGGGAGCACCTCGACCGCGACGCCGGCGGCAATGCGGTCTCGGGGCACGCGGTCGTCCTCGACAGCCACAACAGTCTGGTGCGCTCCGAGGACTCGATCCTGACCGCGCTGGTCGGGATCGACAACGTGGTCGTGGTGGCGACCGGCGACGCGGTGCTGGTCGCGTCACGCGACAAGGCCGAGAAGGTGAAGGGGCTGGTCGATCAGCTCAAGGCGCAGAACCGGCGCGAGGCGGTCGAGCACCGGCGCATCTACCGGCCGTGGGGCTACTATCAGGGCGTCGACACCGGCACGCGCTATCAGGTCAAGCGGATCGTGGTGAAGCCGGACGCGCGGCTCTCGCTGCAGAAGCACTTCCACCGCGCCGAACACTGGGTCGTGGTGCGCGGCACCGCCGAGGTGACGATCGGCGAGGAGGTGCGCTCGATCCACGAGAACGAGTTCGTCTACATCCCGATCGGCAGCGTCCATCGTCTCGCCAATCCGGGCAAGATTCCGCTCGAACTGATCGAGGTGCAGGTCGGCAGCTATCTCGGCGAGGACGACATCCAGCGCCTCGATGACGTCTACGGGCGCGGATAGCCTCCCTCCCCTCCGGATCGCGTGCTAGCATCCGTTCTAGCGGTAGCCGTCTTCGGCTGCGTTCCGCAGCCGGCAGCGATCGCGCGTTCAGGGAGGCTGTCATGGCGAAGAAAAGCGATGAAGGCGTCTACCGGGTTGTCGATGTGGTGGGCGTGAGCGCGGTGTCGTGGGAAGACGCCGGGAGGCAGGCCATCAAGACGGCGGCGAAATCGCTGCGCGACCTGCGCATCGCCGAAGTCGTGAAAATGGACATGAAGGTGGACAACGGCAAGGTCGTCGCCTTCCGCACCCGCGTGGCGCTCTCGTTCAAATACGAGGCGTAGTTCCCCCGCTACGTTGTTGTTCGATCGCGCCGGGTCACGGCATCACCGTGGCCGCGTGAAACTTTTGCCCTGAGGAATGCCGCATGAAAGATCTTGTCGCGATCGCAGAGAAAATCGCCGGCGTTCTCGTGGAACGCGGCCAGACTATCGCGATCGCCGAATCGTCAACTGCCGGACTCGTCTCGGCCGCGCTTCTCGCTGTGCCGGGCGCGTCCGCTTACTTTCTCGGCGGCGCGGTCGTCTACACGCGGCAATCGCGGCGCCTGCTGCTCGACATTCCGGATGCGGCACTCGACGGCATGCGGCCCTCGACGGAACCCTACGCGCTGTTGATGGCGCGCACGGCGCAGCAGCGCTTCAATTCGACGTGGGCGCTGGCAGAAACCGGCGCGACCGGGCCGACCGGCAACCGCTACGGCGATGCCGCCGGGCATAGCTGCATCGCGATCGCGGGCGCGTCGGAATCATCGATGACGCTCGAAACCGGCAAGCCCGACCGTCTCGCCAACATGCACGCCTTCACGGCCGAGGCGCTGAATTTTCTGCTGAAGGCCGTCGCGAAATGAGCGATTCGGTCAGGCGCGCTCGAACAAAATGTCCTGCGCGCCCTTCCACAGCGCCATCTTGCCGAGCGGCGCGACGTTTTCGAGATTCGACGTGATCGTAATGAAGTGATTGCCGGCAAGCTGTCCCATCTTGCTGGCAAAGCGGACGCCGCCATAGGCGAGCAGGATTTCGGTTTCGCTGATCCCGCCCGGATAAAGAATGATCTGACCAGGCGCCGGATAGCTGGTGTGGTTCTCGTAGGTGACGCCGAAATCGAGTTCGCCGAGCGGGATCCACACCGCCTCCCCGCTCCAGCGCACGTGCACGACTTGGCTCTTGAACGGCATGTGCTTGAGGAACGCCGCGCAGGTCTTCGGCGCCGCCTCGGTCTCAAGCCGGGCGTCGAAGGTAAAGGGGCCGGCGGTGATTTTC
>CAWHEX010000007.1:0-37472 GCA_963828625.1 uncultured Alphaproteobacteria bacterium
CGCACCAGCCTGCGGGCGGAATTGCAGACGCTGATCGACTCAAGCCTCGGCGACGCGCGCCGCGCGACCGCGCTCGCCATGTTCGATCTCGACGGGTTCAAGGACGTCAACGACACCCTCGGCCATTCGGTCGGCGATGCGTTGCTTCAACAGGTCGCCGTGCGGATGTCCGGGATGATTGCGGACAATGCGCGGTTCTACCGGCTCGGCGGAGACGAGTTCGTCCTGACCCTGACGGACTGCGGCGATCCGCGCGAGATGGCGCAGCTTGCGAGCGCCGTTCTGGATCGCGTCCGCGAGGAATTCGACATCAAGGGCCACCGGCTCTTCATCGGCGCGAGCGCCGGCATCGCGATCGCGCCGCAGGATGGCGCGACCGTCGAGGAGCTGATCTCGAATGCGGATCTGGCGCTCTATGACGCCAAGACGGCCGGCGGCAATTGCTATCGTCTGTTCCTGCCGGTCATGCGCGCCAAGGCGCAGGCGCGCCGCGAACTCGACACGGAGCTCCGCCGCGCCTGGGCCGAAAGGGAGTTCCTGCTTTATTTCCAGCCGCAGCTTCGCATGAGCGATGGCGCTGTCGTCGGGGCGGAAGCGCTGTTGCGCTGGCGCCATCCGACGCAGGGCATCATCGGACCCGGCGCGTTCATCGACGCGCTGGTCGAAAGCCCCGTCGTTCTCGAGGTCGGCAACTGGATTCTGCAAACCGCTTGCGAGACGGCCGCAGCGTGGCGCGCGAAAGGGCTGCCGCCGCT
This sequence comes from uncultured Alphaproteobacteria bacterium, assembly GCA_963828625.1. Taxonomy (GTDB): domain Bacteria; phylum Pseudomonadota; class Alphaproteobacteria; order Rhizobiales; family Xanthobacteraceae; genus PALSA-894. The sequence goes on from CAWHEX010000007.1 coordinate 756, forward strand.
GCGGATCGGCGTGAACCTCTTTCCCGCCCAGTTTCACGGCGGCCGGCTGCTGCAGGATGTCGAAGCCGCGTTGCGCACCAGCGGGCTTCCGCCCGATGCGCTTGAAATCGAGATCACCGAAAATATCGCGCTCGCGCAGCACGAGGGAAAGCTCGAACCGTTGCGGAAACTGCGCGCCGCGGGCGTGCATCTGGCGTTCGACGATTTCGGCACCGGCTACGCCTCCCTGAGCTATCTGGCGCGCTATCCGCTCTCCCGCATCAAGATCGACCAGAGCTTCGTGCGCAAGATCACCGACAATGCCTCACGCGAAGATGTCGCCATCATCCGCTCGATCATCGTGATGGCGCACAATCTCTCGCTCGAAGTCATCGCGGAGGGTGTGGAAACGGCGGCACAGGCCGCTTTCCTGCGCAACGAGAACTGCGAAGAGGTGCAGGGTTTCCTTTATTCGAAGCCGCTGCCGGTTGCGGCGTTCGAGGACTTCGTCAGAGCCAACGCGACGCAGGACCATCCGCGCTGACGCGCGACGCGCGCGCCGGATAGGAACGCCGCGGGTCCAACGCACGGCGCTTCCACGCGGGACAGGGCTTCGTGCTAGGTTGCGCGGAACGCAGCCAGTATTTTCCGCGAGCCCCCATGCCCTTCCACATCGGCCTCCTCGTGTTCCCCGACATCACGCAGCTCGACATGACCGGGCCGTATGAGGTGTTCATCAAGTTTCCCGACGCGAAGGTGCATCTCGTCTGGAAGTCGCGCGAGCCGGTGACGGCGGGCGGCGGGATGCAGCTTGTGCCGACCACGACATTCGCCGAGTGCCCGCAACTCGATCTCATCTGCGTGCCGGGCGGCGGCGGCATGAATGCGCTGCTCAACGATGCCGAGACGCTCGACTTCATCCGCCGTCAGGCGAAGGGTGCGCGCTATGTGACCAGCGTGTGCACCGGCGCGCTGGTGCTCGGCGCGGCCGGGCTGCTGAAGGGCAAGCGCGCCGCGACGCACTGGATGAGCCGCGAGATGCTGAGCGCGTTCGGCGCGACGCCGGTTGCCGAACGCGTGGTGGTCGACGGCAACACGATCACGGGTGGGGGCGTTACGGCGGGGATCGATTTCGCGCTTCGGGTCGCCGGAGAGGCATTCGGGCCGGAGCTCGCGCAGGCGATTCAATTGGGCATCGAATACGACCCGCATCCGCCCTTCGACGCCGGTTCGCCCGAGCGCGCCGGTCCCGAGCTGGTCGCGAAGACGCGCGCTGCGGCCGCGAAGCGGCAATCCGAGCGGCAGGCGGCGGTCGATCAGGCAGCGGCGCGGCTGGCGTAAGCCCGCCGCGCGCTCAGAACGTCAGGCCTCCACCGCGACCGCAGGGGCTTCGCCGATCAGCTTGTTGATGCAGTCCACCGAGTCGTAGACCGAAACCTGGACGATCGGGTGAGCGGCCTTGATCACCAGCCCGACCTCTTCGGCCGCTTCCAGCGTGGGGAACGATCGCTTGGTCTGCCGGTCGACCTGAAGCCAGAACCGCTGTTCCGCCTTCTTGTGCTGGCTCGCCGCGACGGGCGCATTCTCGATAGGTTCGTCCTTCGACCGGATCTTGGCCGGTGCGCGCAATGCCATTCAAAACTCCCTGAGATCCGTCAGCAGCAATCCCGATCCCGGTTGCAGCAATAAATAACAATGTGGGCTGACCGGGCGAATATGGCGACGATACCGCCCAAGCGCCAGCAGTAATGTCTCCGGCGGCAGCGCGGCCCATCCGGGCCGAGGCGGGTTGATCTCGCGCCGCGCACCCGCTAGAGCACCGCGCATGGCACAGCAGCGACGCGGACCACCGATGACCAAGGCCGAAATGCGCGCGCAGGCCGACGCCGCAATCGCGGCGGCAACCAAGCCGGTCGTCAAGCTGCCGACCAAGATTTCGCGCCAGTGCGGCCGCTGCGGCGAGATCACCTCGGTGATGGTTGAGCCGGGCGCCGAGACGCCCGCCTTCAAGTGCAAGAGCTGCGACAAGTAGCGCTCACGCGCCGTTCCAGCCGCATGCGGTGAGCCGCTCGCGCAGATGCGGCGGCACGGGCGCGGTCACGCGCGCCGGTTCCTTGTTCTTCGAAATCGGCACCACGATCTCGCGCGCATGCAGTTGCAGGCCCGGCGCGTCGGCGCGCGGCACGAACTTGATCTGCCGTTCACGCCGATGGCTCGCCTCGTTGCCGTAGATGTCGTCGCCGAAGATCGCAAAGCCCATCGCGGCGCAGTGCACGCGCAGCTGATGCGTGCGCCCGGTGACGGGTTCGAGCGCGAGCCACGCGATGCTCCGGTCGGCGGAACGCCCCATCACCTTCCAGTTGGTCACCGCCGGGTAGCCGTGCGGGTCGGGCTTCATCCACCAGCCGAATTCGGGATCGAGCCGCCCGAGCGGCATGTCGATCGTGCCTTCGTCCGCCTCCGGGCCGCCTTCGGTCACCGCCCAATAGGTCTTGCCGACCTTGCGGTGCTTGAACAACAGGCTCAGGTGCGCGAGCGCCTTGCGATGGCGGCCGAGCACGAGACAGCCGGAGGTCTCGCGATCGAGCCGATGCGCAAGCTCGGGGCGGCGCGGCAGCCCGTAGCGCAACGCATCGAACCAGTCTTCCAGGCTTGCCCCGCCCTTCGGGCCGCGATGCACCGACAGCCCGGCCGGCTTGTCGATCACCAGCATCAAGCCGTCGCGATGGAGCACGCGCGCGAGAATCTCCTCCTCGCTTGCGTTCTTCGGATCGAACGGCTTTTGCGGCGCTTTCACGTCCAGTGCTTTCGCGTCCATGCCGAAACCGCTATCACGGCCCCACACATGAATGACACCCCCAAACAAAGCTGGTGGCAGCGCCTCTCCGGCGGGCTGAAGCGCACGTCGGCGTCGATCGGCACGGCGATCACCGACCTCGTGTCGAAACGCCGTCTCGATGCCGCGACCCTCGAGGAACTGGAGGAACTGCTGATCCGCGCAGACCTCGGGGTTGACGTTGCGGCGCGCATCGCAGCCGCGATCGCAGAAGGACGCTACGACAAGCAGGTGAGCGACGCGGAGGTGAAGGCGATCCTCGCGGCCGAAGTCGAGAAGGTGCTGGCGCCTGTCGCGAAACCTCTGGTCATCGACGCGAGCGTAAAGCCGTTCGTCATTCTCGTGGTCGGCGTGAACGGCTCGGGCAAGACCACCACCATCGGCAAGCTCGCGGCGCGTTTTCGTGCCGAAGGCCGTAAGGTGATGCTGGCCGCCGGCGATACTTTTCGCGCGGCCGCGATCGAGCAGTTGAAGATCTGGGGAAGCCGCACCGGCGCAACCGTGATCGCACGCGAGCAGGGCTCGGACGCGGCGAGCCTGGCCTTCGAGGCCGTCACCGCAGCGAAGACCGAAGGCGCGGACATCCTGCTCATCGACACCGCCGGGCGCTTGCAGAACAAGACCGAGCTGATGTCGGAACTCGAAAAGATCGTGCGCGTCATGCGCAAGGTCGAGGCGTCGGCGCCGCATGCGGTGCTGCTGGTGCTCGACGCGACCGTTGGCCAGAACGCGCTCTCGCAGGCGCAGGAGTTCACCCGCATCGCGGGCGTAACGGGACTGGTGATGACCAAGCTCGACGGCACGGCGCGCGGCGGAATCCTCGTGGCGCTCGCCGCCAAACACAAGCTGCCGGTGCACTTCATCGGCGTCGGCGAAGGCGTGGAGGACCTCAGCGACTTCGCCGCAAAGGACTTCGCCAACGCGATCGCCGGGATCGAGAGCTGACGAATTGCGATCCGGCCGGCATAAGCGAAATGCCGGTGAACAAGCCGGCGATGACAATTGAGTGTGCGGCATCGGCGCCGCATGACAACGAAGCGCCGTCACGCTACACCCATCGCATGCCCGCAAACGCAAAACCGCAACTCAACCCCCTGCTCAAGCTCGCGCTCGAAATGGGGCCGCTGATCCTGTTCTTCTTCGCGAATTCGCGCCCGGCGCTGTTCATGCCGTTCATCGGCCCGCTGATTCCTTCGGCCGTCGCGGGCGAGAAGGCCGGCATCTTCGTCGCCACCGCGGTGTTCATGGTGGCGATCCTCGCGGCACTCGCAGTGTCGTACGCGCTCACGCGCCATTTGCCCGTGATGGCGATGGTGACGGCGGTGGTCGTGGTGGTGTTCGGCGGCCTGACGCTGGTGCTGCACGACGACACCTTCATCAAGATGAAGCCGACCATCATCTACGTGCTGTTCGGCGCGATCCTGCTCGGCGGGCTGTTCTTCAACAAGCCGCTGCTCGCGCTCGTGTTCGACTCGGTATTCGACCTGACCGAGGAAGGCTGGCGCAGGCTCACCTTGCGCTGGGCGGTGTTCTTCCTCGTGCTCGCGGTGATCAACGAGATCGTCTGGCGCACGCAGACGACCGACTTCTGGGTGAGCTTCAAGGTGTTCGGCGTGCTGCCGCTGACGTTCGCCTTCGCGGCGTTCCAGTATCCGCTGCTGCAGAAATATGCGGCGACGAAGGACGACTGATTACTGCGTCTTCGCGGTGCTCGGGATCTGACGCGCAGCCTGCGTGGGTTGCGCGTTCGCGACGAAGTACGTCGCCTGCAGCACGCCCTGCCCATACGGCGTCGGCACCTGGAAGCGGAACGGCACGAGCACGCGCGTGCCGGCGATCGGCGCGAGCCACATCTCCATGTCGCGCTGCGCGATCAGGTACTTAATCGCGGGCCGCTCGGGACGATGGCCCGCGACCGGCGTGTAGAGCATCTGGCAGACCACGACCGGCCCCTGATAGCCCTTGTCGGCCTTCACCTGATCCATGCGCTTGAACACGAGCTCGATGTCGGCGCGCTGGCGTCCGTCGAAGATCGCGATCTTGCGCTTGCAGGCCTCGGGCGACACCACCTCGCCCTTGCCGGCGACCGGCATGATCGCGGCGCTCATCGGATCGACGACGCCCTTGCGGTGCGCTTCGGTGACCGGCACGCGATCGGGCGACATTTCGAGCGGCGGCTCGGCCACGACGTCCTTCACGGCGCCTGCGCGCAGGGTCATGCGCACCTCGTCGACGCGCTTGTCGGTCGTGGTGCTCGACGCATAGCTCGCCGGTACCATGCTGGCGCCGGCGATCGTGCCGCGCGAGCCGCCCGAGCCCGAGCCGTCGGAGATCAGCTTGACGAGGCCGGTGCTCCGCCCGCTCGCGACCGCCGTGTATTGGTCGGCGCCGATATCGATCACCCACATGCCGGAGCCGAGCGGAATGCCGGCGAGCGAAGCGGTGTAGCGCGCCTCGAGCTTGCCCTGTGCGTGCGCGGTGCCGGAGACGGCCGCGCCCGCCAGCGCGACAGCGCTCGCGGCAAGCAGGATGCGTCGGACCTGGCGGCGATACTGCAAGAGCCCCGTTCCTTCCCCCAGCGCCACGGCCGGGACCTGCTTTCGGCGGCGAAGCCTTGGTTATAGCAGGCCGGAATGCCATGACAGCCGCGCTTGGGCGGCCTTTGGCGTCTTCGGACGGGAATGCGCCGAATTTGTGATTTTGGCCGGATCCGGCCGCAACTTGACGCCTTCCGGCGCGGACTTTATAGGTCCGCGTCCCCCGGAACGGGCCGTTTCTGACGAACCGCCACCGCCGGGACGAATCCACAAGCTGATGCAAGGATTTCGACCATGTCGCGCCGCTGTGAACTGACCGGCAAGGGCCCTCAGGTGGGCCACAAAGTCAGCCACTCGAACATCAAGACCAAGCGGCGGTTCCTGCCCAACCTGCTGGCCGTCACGCTGATGTCGGATGCGCTCGGCCGTTCGGTCAGGCTGCGCATCTCGGCGAATGCGCTCAAGTCCGTCGATCACCGTGGCGGGCTCGATGCCTTTCTCCTCAAGGCGAACGACGACACGCTCTCCGACAAGGCGCAGAAGCTCAAGCGCGCGATCGCCAAGAAGCGCGTCGAGGCGAAGGCCGCCTGAGGCGCTACTCCGTCAGCGCGAACTGCAGCAGCAGTGTCCGCTGAATAAACGAAAAATTGTCGTCCGAGATCAGCGTCAGCACCAGCGCGCCGTCGGTCGCGCGATGCACTGACAGCCCTTCCATGTTGTCGATCTGAAATCCCATGTCGGCCTCGATCAGCACGGGGCCGTCCACCGTCGCGCCCGGCTTCACCTCGGCGAGCGGCACGCGGCGGATACGCATGCCGACGCCCTTCAGGCGCGAGAAGCTGCGCTCCAGCAACAGGAAATCGCCCGCCGGCGTGACCGCGCAATCGCTGATGTCGAAATCGCCGATGCGCTTCACGGAGAACTCACCCGGGCTTGGACCGTCGATCAGGAAGCCCCTGATGTTGCCCTCGTCGTCGAGTCCCCGCTCCGAGACCGCGAGCAGCGTGCGGGCAAGCGGCAATCCGCGCGGCACGAAGGCGAGGCATTCGAGACCCTTGTTGTGAGGCAGTTTCGCGATGCCGGGCGGCAGCGCGATCGGCTGTCCGCGCGCCGTGAGGCCGTTGCGCCCGACATCGAAGCGCACGATGCGGTTCACGCGCTCGATCCCGAGCCACACCGTGCCGCCGTCCTCGGCGATCGACTCCGTGTCGTACCAGCCGCGCGCCGCGAGCGGCTTGCCGTCGGGCCCGAGCACCGGCGCCATCTCGGCGTCCGCGATGCCGACGGGGCGCGCGCCGTCATAGACGATGCGCCCGCGCAGCCAGCGGCCCTTGTCGCTGACGGCGACGAAGCGGGCGCCGTCAGAATTGACGCGCAGCGCCGAGAGGCCGCCGAATTCCGCATACGGCGACGTCAGCTCGATCCCGCCGCGGAACGTCAGCGCGCCGAAACGCACGCGCGCCGGCTCGCGCGGCTCGAAGGCCGTGATCGGCTTTGCATTGACGACGATCGCGACCGGCGCTTCCGTCTGACGCGGAGAGTTCTGGGCAGAAGCAGCAAGGGAGAGGACTGCAAGCAGCGCGGCCGCAAATGCTGCGCAGCGTGTGAAACGCACTAGTGCAGTTGCCGCCGCGCCGGCGGCTTCATTCTCTTCGGCGGCGCCGCATCGGCTTCGGCCTGCTCTTCGAACAGCTCAGCGAGTTTTTCGGTCATAACGCCGCCCAACTCCTCCGCGTCGACAATGGTGACGGCCCGGCGATAGTAGCGCGTCACGTCATGGCCGATGCCGATGGCAATCAGTTCGACCGGCGAGCGCGTCTCGATCTCCTCGATCACCCAGCGCAGGTGCCGTTCGAGATAGTTGCCGGGATTGACCGACAGCGTGGAGTCGTCGACCGGCGCGCCGTCCGAGATCATCATCAGGATCTTGCGTTGCTCGGTGCGAGCGAGCAGGCGTTTGTGCGCCCAGTCGAGCGCCTCGCCGTCGATGTTCTCCTTGAGCAGACCCTCGCGCATCATCAGCCCGAGGTTCTTGCGCGCGCGCCGCCACGGCGCGTCCGCCGACTTGTAGATGATGTGGCGCAGGTCGTTGAGCCGGCCCGGGTTCGCGGGCTTGCCGCCCGCAAGCCAAGCCTCGCGCGACTGCCCGCCCTTCCAGGCGCGCGTGGTGAAGCCGAGTATCTCCACCTTGACGCCGCAGCGCTCCAGCGTGCGCGCCAGAATATCCGCACAGGTCGCCGCCACCGTGATCGGGCGACCGCGCATCGATCCGGAATTGTCGAGCAGCAGCGTCACCACGGTGTCGCGGAACTGCGTGTCCTTCTCGCGCTTGAACGAAAGCGCGTGCATCGGGTCCATGATGATGCGCGTCAGCCGCACCGGGTCGAGCAGGCCTTCCTCGAGGTCAAACTCCCAGGCGCGATTCTGCTGCGCCATCAACCGGCGCTGCAGGCGGTTCGCGAGCCGCGACACCACGCCCTGCAGATGCGAGAGCTGCTTGTCGAGATAGCCGCGCAGACGATCGAGCTCTTCGGGCTCACACAGGTCCTCGGCCGCGATGGTCTCGTCGAACTTCCCGATGTAGGGGTGATATTCCGGCCCGCGCGGCTCGTTCTGCCCATGCTGGCGCGGCCGCCACGGTTCGTTGGCGGCTTCCGAGTCGCCCATGTCGGAGTCGTCCGGCATGTCGGCGGAAGGCGCATCCATCGCCTCGCTCGCGCCGTCGGGCAATTCCTCGGCGGAGACTTCCATCTCCTCCATGCTCATGCCCTCGGCGTCATCGGACTCCTTCGCGTCGCCGTCCTCGCCCTGGTTCTGCTGCTGGTCGTTCTCGGCGGAATCCTCGTCGTTCTCGTCTTCGGAATCGCGCGAGCGCTCGTCGCCCATTTCGAGCGAGTCGAGCAGGTCGTGCACCGCGTCGCCGAAGCGGCGCTGCTGCTCGACCAGCTTTTCCAGCCGGTCGAGATCGCGCCCGGCGCGTTCCTCGATGAACGGACGCCACAGCTCGACCAGCTTGCGCGCGGCAGGCGGCGGCTGCTGTCCGGTCAGGCGCTCGCGCACCAGCATCGCGACCGCTTCCTCGATTGGCGCGTCGGCGCGATCGCTGACGTCGTCGAATTTGCCGCGATGGAACTTGTCGTCGAGCATCGCGGTCAGGTTCTGCGCAACACCCTGCCATGCGCCGCGAGCCGATCGCCTCGACGCGCGCCTGCTCGACCGCCTCGAACACCGCGCGGCCCTGCTGGCCGTTCGGCATCTGGCGGCGGTGCACCCCGGGGTCGTGACAGGCCAGCCGCAACGCGATCGAGTCGGAATGGCCGCGCACGATCGCGGCTTCCTGCGCGCTGAGCTTGCGCGGCGGCTCAGGCAGGCGCGCCTTGCCGCCCGCCATGCCGGGCCGCTCGGCCGCATAGGTGATTTCGAGGTCGGGCTTGCGCGCGATCGCCCGCATGCAGCCCGCGACCGCCCGCTTGAACGGCTCGGTCGGGGACTCCTTCGACGGGGTCTTGGGTTTGATGTTGGACGACATCGGCCGTTACGAGAGCGCGACGTTCACCGAACTCTCGGGCAGCTCCACGCCGAAGCAGCGCTGATAGAACTCGGCGACGATCGGACGCTCCAGCTCATCGCACTTGTTGAGGAACGTGAGGCGGAAGCCGAAGCCGATGTCACCGGCGAAAATCTCGGAGTTCTCGGCCCAGGTGATCACGGTGCGCGGGCTCATCACGGTCGAGATGTCGCCGTTCATGAACGCGTTGCGCGTGAGGTCGGCGACGCGCACCATCTTGTTGATGATGTCGCTGCCTTCCGCCGTGCGGTAACTCTTCGCCTTGGCGAGCACGATCTCGACTTCGTTGTCGTGCGGCAGATAATTCAGCGTCGAAACGATCGACCAGCGATCCATCTGCGCCTGATTGATCTGCTGCGTGCCGTGATAGAGGCCGGTGGTGTCGCCGAGCCCGATGGTGTTCGCGGTCGCGAACAGCCGGAACGCCGGATGAGGGCGGATGACGCGGCTCTGGTCGAGCAGCGTCAGGCGGCCCGAGGATTCCAGCACGCGCTGGATCACGAACATCACGTCCGGGCGGCCGGCGTCGTATTCGTCGAAGCAGAGCGCGACGTTGTGCTGGTAGGCCCACGGCAGGATGCCGTCGCGGAATTCCGTGACCTGCTTGCCTTCCTTGATGACGATCGCGTCCTTGCCGATCAGGTCGATGCGGCTGATGTGACTGTCGAGGTTGACGCGGACGCACGGCCAGTTGAGGCGCGCCGCAACCTGCTCGATGTGCGTCGACTTGCCGGTGCCGTGATAGCCCGAGATGATGACGCGCCGATTGTGCGCGAAGCCCGCGAGGATCGCGAGCGTGGTGGGGCGGTCGAAGCGGTAGTCCTGATCGACGTCCGGCGTATGGTCATCCGGCTCCGAATAGGCCGGGACCTCCATGTCGCTATCGATGCCGAAAACCTGCCGCACCGACACCTTCATGTCGGGCAAACCGGTGATTTCTTGCGCTGCGGCAGCCATTGTACCTCCGAGACCTCGGGACAACCCCGAGGCGCTGACAACTGATCCGGCAGGATCGGATTTTATCGGCCGGAAACTAGCAGAATCCACGCGCGGCGCGATAGCCGTCCGGCGACAGGCAAATATCACAATTTTTCATAGCTTTAGGCGACGTCGCGATGGCTTCCGCCGTCGAGCGTCGCCCCTAGCCGCTCGGAGAGCACGGCGGCGAGCTTGGTGAGCGGCGCGCGCAATTCCCGCAGCCGTTGCCGCGTCATCCGGCTCTTCGGGCCGAGCGTGCAGAGCGAGGCCACCACCTGCCCGTTGTAGATGCGCACCGGCGCCGCCACGCAGCGGATGCCCTCGATGTGCTCCTCTTCGTCGTTGGCGCAGCCAGCCGCGCGGATGCGGCGCAGCTCGGTCTCGAGATCGCTCCGCTGCACGATGGTGTGCGGCGTGTAGCGCTCGTAGGTGAGCCGCGCGAGCAACCCTTCGAGCTCCGCGGGGGGCAGAAACGCCGCAATCGCCTTGCCGACCGCGGTCGCATGGATCGCCCGTTCCGCGCCGACATCCTGCACGACGCGCACCGGCCCTTCGTGATCGCACTTCGCAACGATCTTCACGACGCCGTCGCGATACGCCGCAAGACTCGCGCCTTCGCCGCTGACGCGCGCAAGCTCGGCGACCACCGGCTGCCCGATCACACCAAGCTGCTCTGCCGTCCACGTCCGGCCGGTCAATTGGAACAGCTTCGCAGACAACTCATAGGAGCGTGTGGCGCTGTCCTGACGCAGGTAGCCGAGCGCGACGAGCGTCTGCAGCAGATGATGGCCGGTCGAGCGATGCAGCCCGGTGCGCCGCGCGATCTCGGCGAGACCGATCAGCCCGCCGCTCGCCGCGATCACTTCGATCAGATTGAGCCCGCGCTCGAGCGAGCGATGCGTCAGCCGCGCCGCGGCGCGTTGCCGGCCTTCCGGCGGTGTCATCGTCATGGATCGGCCCCCCTGATCCCGCGCGACGCTATTTCATTTGCTGAAACAAATACAGCCGTCGTGTTTCACTTATTGTGGCGCAACGGCCGCGGTCCGCAAGGGGTTACGGCGCATCGTGGACGGTCGCATGACAGACCGCGCCTGAGCGGCGCGCTATGCGGCGGGCGAGCCTTTCAGCTCCACGCCGTTGCGCTCAGCAGAACTTCGCGGACTTCAAATAATTGTAGGCTTGGATGATCTCGCGCAGGCGATCCTCGTAGGAGCGATCGCCGCCATTCGCGTCCGGATGGTGCCGCTTCACCAGTTCCTTGAAGCGCGCCTTGATCTCGGCCGCCGCCGCATCGATCTCCAGCCCGAGCGTGTCGAACGCCTTGCGTTCGGCATTGCGCACCGGGCGCGCTTCCTCGCGCGGGCGCTCCGCCTGTGCGCGCGAGGCGCCGCCAAATTCGCGCATCACGTCGAACGGGTCGCGCGGGTCCTCGACGCCATTGCGCTTGGGGCCGCCGTTGAATCCCATCTTCCAGGTCGGCCGATGGCCGGTCACGGCGTCCTTCTGGTAACGCGCGACCGCGTCCTCGCTCATGCCGGAAAAATAATTGTAGGAGTGATTGTACTCGCGCGCGTGATCGACACAGAAGCGCCAGTACTCGCGCTCGCGCAGCCGCCCCTTGGGCGCGCGGTGTGTCGCCTCGAACGCGCAGCCCGGCCACTCGCAAGCCGGCGCGCCGCCGCGCGGACGGCGATCCTGCTCGGGCTTGACCCGGATGCGATTGAACAAAGGCGAGTCGAGTTTCATGACCGACCATTATGCGGACGCGAGCGTCGCAGCCGCAAGCTTGACAAAGCATTTTGTCGTGCGTCCGACCGACCGGAACCGTCCAGACCGATTGACCCGCCGTCGCCGGCCTGGCTAAGCCAGACCATGCGCACAGCCGATATGATCACCGAGAAGTTGACAGCAGCTTTCACGCCCGAAAGCCTGCGTGTTGTCGATGAATCCCACCAGCATGAGGGCCATGCCGGTCACCGCCCCGGCGGGCAGACGCATTTCAGGGTCTATATCGTGTCGGCGGCGTTCCAGGGGAAGGGCCGCGTCGAGCGCCACCGCATGATCAACGCGGCGCTCGCAAGCGAACTCGCGGGCAGCGTGCATGCGCTTGCGATCCACGCCAACGCACCCGGCGAAGCGGCGGCACGCAGCTAGGCCCGCCGCATCAGCGGCGTATCGACGAACACGCGGTACTGCTGCAGCTTCGGTTTCGTCTTGTCGTCCTCGTTGACGTACTGGATCGAGCTTTTCCCGATCAGCGCGCGCGGCAGGATCATCACGCGGATGAAGCGCGTCGGCATGCTGCCGGCCTGCGCGAACACCGGAATCGGCCCGCTCTCGAACCACGCCTCGCCGATCCGGTAGGTGTTGGAGTGCCCATCGGTGTCGACGCGGATCTCGCCGTCGGCGACGACAGCGGATGCCGGGACCCTGATGGCGATGCAGATAGGCGACGCCGCCGGCCGGAAACGCCACGCTGTCGCCGCGCCAGAGCAATTCGCCCTCCGGCAAGGCATCGAGACGCGCCGTCAGCTTCTCGCGTGACGAGACACCTTTGCCGCCCGCCTTCGGCGGCGCCGCCCCACTGAAGGACAATTCCCAGCGCCACAGGATCACGCCCGTATCGCCCGCGCGCGCCGTGACGGCGTCTTCGCCCTGCCAGGCTTCGCCCTTGGCGAACGTGTTCTCCCCGATCGTCGCGGAGCCGCGCACCACGAAGAGCATGCGCGGGCCGGCCGGCAACGCGAGTTCGCCCCGGTCGGTGAGAAAGTCTTCCAGAAAGTGCAACGCGGGTTGCATGGCAGGTCACCGCCCGCGCATGGCGCGGGAATTCGGCGCGACTCCCGCGCCGTCAGCCCTCAGGTTAAGGTGGCTTTGGCGCGAGCGAAAGCAGAGAACCGGCCAGTGACGGATTTCGACCCCAAGACCTTCAACGTGACCGAGCGGCGCAGCTTTGCGGATCTGAAGGTCGGCGAGGTGTTTCGCAATCCGAGCCGCACCGTCACGGAGGCGCATTTCGCCGCCTTCCAGACCCTGTCGGGAGACAACCACCCGATCCACTACGACATCGAGTTCTGCAAGGCGCACGGGCTGCGCGGCCTCCTCGCGCACGGCTTTCAGGTACTCGCCTTCTCGGCGGTCGGCGCGGGATCGTTTCCGCACATGATTGGCGACAAGTTGATCGGGTTCATCGAACAGTCGTCAAAGTTTCTCAAAGGCGTGTATGTCGGCGACACGCTCTATCCGGCCCACACCATCACGGCGCTGATCCCGCAACGCACGACCGGCATTGTGGTGATGGCTGCCACCATCCACAATCAGAAGAGCGAACTCGTCCTCACCGGCGAGCACAAATACCTGCTGCGCAAATAGGTGCTGCCGTTCGGCGGCGCGTCTCAAGAAAAAGTTGGAGGAGAGCTTGCCCGTCATTTCCGGAAAGCGCGCGTTCCTTGAAATCCTGAAACAGGAAGGCGTCGAGGTGTTGTTCGGCAATCCCGGCACCACCGAGTTGCCGTTGATGGACGCGTTCGCGGTCGAGCGCGACATGCAATACATCCTCGGCCTGCAGGAATCCGTCGTGATGGCGATGGCCGACGGCTACGCGCAGGCCTCCGGCAAGCTCGCGGTCGTCAACCTGCACGTCACGCCCGGCCTCGGCAACGCGATGGGCATGCTGTACGACGCGCAGAAGGCGGCCTCGCCGATTCTCGTCACCGCCGGCCAGCACGATCAGGATTTCAACCGCACCGAGCCGATCCTCTATGCCGAGTTGACGCCGATCGCGCGGCCGCTGGTGAAGTGGGCCGACGAGGTGCATCGGCTGCAGGATCTGCCGCTGATGGTGCATCGCGCGTGCAAGACCGCGCTCGCCCCGCCGACCGGTCCGGTGTTCCTCTCGCTGCCCGGCGACATCCTGAAGAACGAGGCCGATATCGACCTGATGGCGCCGACGCGCGTTGCAGCCGGCGTGCGCGGCGACCGCGCCGCGGTCGAAGCCGCCGCGAAGGCGCTCGCCTCCGCGAAGCGCCCCGTCATCATGGCGGGCGACTCGGTCGCGCAGAGCCGTGCGCTCACCGAGCTGGTGGCGCTCGCCGAACTGATCGGCGCGCCGGTTTACGCCGAGCTGATCGCCAACACGGCGTCGTTCCCCTCCTCGCATCCGCTGTTCCGCGGCGCGATGAGCCGCTCGCAGGCCGCGATGCGCAAGATCTTCGATCAGCACGACCTGCTGTTCTCGGTCGGCGCCGACCTGTTCGCGCTCTCGCTGCCCGAGGACATCGCGCCGGTCTCGCCCGACCTGCGCATCATCCAGCTCGACACCGACCCGTGGGAGTTGGGAAAGAACTTCCCTGCGGAAGTCGCGATCCTCGGCAGCCCAAAGGCGACGCTGCCCGAACTCACCGAGCTGACCCGTGCCGCGATGCCCGCCGCCGCGCAGAAGGCCGGGCAGGATCGGCTGAAGGCCGCAAGCGACGCAACCCGGACGGACCTTGAGAAGCTGAGAGCGCGCGCGAAATCGCTCGCCGACCAGACGCCCGTGCAGGCGCTCGCGCTCATCAACGCGATCGGCGAAATTCTGCCCAAGGATGCCGTGGTGATCGATGAGAGCGTGTCGTCGAGCGGCGGCCTGCGCCAGCTCGTCAGGAGCGACGACGCGCAAAGCTTCTTCGGCCTGCGCGGCGGCGGCATCGGCTGGGGCCTGCCTGCCTCGATCGGCGTCAAGATCGCGCTGCCGGATCGCCCGGTGATCTGCCTGTCGGGCGACGGCTCCGCGATGTACACGATCCAGTCGTTGTGGACCGCCGCGCGCTACAAGGTCGGCGTCGTGTTCGTGATCTTCAACAACACGTCGTACCGCATCCTCAAGCAGCGTGTGTTCGCGCAGCGCGGCTACGCGGCGCAGCTCGATAGCTACGTGGGCATGGAACTCAACAATCCGGCGATCGATTATGTCGGCCTCGCGCGTTCGCTCGGCATCGCGGCGGATCGCGCCAAGACGGTTCACGACGCGACCGACCTGATCGCCAAGGGATTGAAAGGCTCGGTGCCGACGCTGATCGAGGTTGAGCTCGCGCGCGACTTCAAGTGAAAGGAAGCGGGATTAGCCTGTGCACAACAGGCTGGCCCCGACATCCAAAGACAGTTTCTTCTGAGATAATACACGTAGAAATTCCGTGGATCGTTCCGCGGGTACGCAGCGCTTTGGGTGTGTCGTGATGACGGCGTCAGACGCGGAGCCCGCCGAACCGCGGTTCGACGCCGAGCAAAAGACGTTCAAGAGCCTGACCGCGACCGTCGCGGACGCGCTGCAGCGCGATCTGGTGCAGGGCCGCTACATGCCGGGCCAGAAGCTGCCGATCGTGCAGCTCGCGCGGAATTACCGCGTCAGCCCCGGCGCGGTGCGCGAGGCGCTCTCGCGGCTGATCTCCGAAGGTCTCGTCGAATTCACCGAGCAGCGCGGCTTTCGCGCCGCGCCGGTCTCGCCGGCGGCGCTCGCCGACATCACGCGCACGCGCATCATGATCGACGTGCATGCGCTGCGTGAGGCGATCCGTCTCGGCGACGTCGAGTGGGAGGCCGAGGTTCTGGCGATCCACCACCGGCTCGCCAATTGCCCGACGCGCGATCCGGAAAATCCGAAAGCGGTGCGCGACGAGTGGCAGCGCCTGCACCGCACCTTCCATCGCACGCTGATCTCGGCGTGCGGCTCGCAATGGCTGATGCGTTTTCACGATCTGCTGTTCGACCAGACGATCCGCTACCGCTCGATCGCCTCGGCATACGAGACGGAGCGGGAGGACCTGCGCCGCGATCCCAACAAGGAGCACGCCGACATCGTGCTCGCCGCGGTGGCGCGTGACGCAGACAGGGCCGCGGCGCTGATCGAGCAGCACTACGACGGGACGGCCGCGCGTCTCTCGCAGGGTCAGAGCGGCGCGGCACCGGAGGCTTCCGGAAAATAACGCCCGATGGGCAGCGGCCCGCAGCGCGATAAGCGGTCGCGCTCGGCAAAGCCGATACGATTGCTCTATAACGGCGGCGACGCTTGAGAAGGATCGCCGCATGCCCGAACAACTGCTGCCGACGACCGTGGTCGGCTCCTATCCGCAACCGGCCTGGCTGGTCGACGAGAAGGTGTTCAAGTCGCAGACCGTGCCGCGCGTGCGGCTGAAGGAAATCTGGCGCGTTGCCGAGCCCTACCTCGAACAGGCGCAGGACGACGCGACGCTGATCGCGGTCCGCGACATGGAGCGCGCCGGCATCGACATCATCACCGACGGCGAGATGCGGCGCGAGAGCTACTCCAACCGCTTCGCGACCGCGCTCGAGGGCGTCGACATCGACAATCCCGCGATGGTGAAGGCGCGCGCCGGCTCCGGCGTGGAAACCGCGCTGCCGCGCGTGGTCGGCAAGGTGCGCCGCCGCAACGCGGTCGAAGTGCGCGATATGGAATTCCTGCGCCGCAACACCGACCGCAAGGCAAAGATCACGCTGCCCGGTCCCTTCACGATGACGCAGCAGGTGCAGAACGAGTTCTACAAGGACCAGGAAGAGCTCGCGATGGACTACGCGATCGCGGTGAACGAGGAAGCCAAGGACCTGGTGAAGGCTGGCGCGGACGTCATTCAGTTGGACGAGCCGTGGCTGCGCAACGATCCGGACGGCGCGCGCCGCTACGCCATCAAGGCGATCAACCGCGCGCTCGAAGGCATCACGGTGCCGACCGTGATTCATCTTTGCTTCGGCTATGCGTTTCTCGTGAAGAACAAGGCACAGAGCTACTTCTTCCTGGAAGAGTTGGCGGACACCACGGCGCAACAGATCTCGATCGAGTCGGCGCAGCCGCAGATCGACCTCGGCGTGCTGAAGAACCTTTCGAACAAGAAGATCATGCTCGGCGTGATCAATCTCGGGGATCAGATCGTGGAGCGGCCCGAGCAGGTCGCCGAGCGCATCCGCCTGGGGCTGAAGCACGTCTCGCCCGACCGCCTGATTCCGGCGCCCGACTGCGGCATGAAGTATCTCACGCGCGAGGTCGCGTTCGGCAAGCTCAAGGCGCTCGCCGACGGCGCCGCGATCGTGCGGAAGGAGCTTTCCTAGCCGTCATTTCTAGGTTCGCGCCTAGCGAAACAGCCTGTCGAACAGCGGCAGGCTGACCAGCGCCGAAGCCGCCACGATCCCGTAGGCGACCCGCCGATACGTCGTGTCGGACGCCGTGTGGAAGAAGCGCACGCCGATCCACATCGCGGCGAGGAACGGCAGGCCGAGGCACAGCGACAGCACCACCACGTTGGCGGTGAACAGCCCCTGCGTGAAATAGGTCACGCACGCGGTCACGCTGATCAGGATGAAGAACACCATCAGGTTCGCCCGCACCGTGCGGGCGTCGTCGCGCCCGCCGAGCCAGAAGATGATCACCGGCGGGCCCGCGATCTGCACGGCGCCGCTGCCGAGCCCGGAGACGATTCCGACCGCCGCCATCGCGGGGAGCGTCGGCTTGCCGTGATAGCGCCAGCCCGAGATGAGCACGGCGAGCAGCACGAGAACGAGCACCGAGATGACCCAGCGCAGCACGATGGGATCGGCGAACACGAGCGCCAGCGTTCCGATCGGGTTCATCAGCGACGCGACGATCGTGATCGGCGCGACCTCGCGCCAGTTGCAGCGCGAGAACTCCCGGATCGAAAACGGCGCGCTGCTGGTGAAATCGATCAGCAGCAGCGTCGTCGCCGCAACGCGCGGCTCGTAGATCGCGCTGACAAGTGGAATGTAGATGAGCGCGGACCCGAAGCCCGAGAAGCCGCGCACCAGCCCCGACAGCGCGGACACCAGCACGGCCGCGATGAACCGCGGGTCCGCGATCACGGCCGCGAAGGCCGAATAGTCGATGAGGTCGGACACGCGGCCCCCGGCGAGGCAGGAAGGACGCGCGTTATAGCGCCCGGCGCGATGCCGCGATAACGCGAAGAATTGATGGATGCGCCACGCTTTGTTTGAGCATGATCTGTTCCGAAAACCGGTTTCCACTTTTCCGGAGCATGCTCTATTCCGCAGGCGCCAGCTTCGTTTCCTGCGTCTGCGGCCCGCGTCCGCCGAGCTTGCGGTGCAGCTTGTCGAGCAGCAGGTAGATCACCGGCGTCGTGTAGAGCGTCAGGACCTGCGAGACGAGCAATCCGCCGATGATCGTGATGCCGAGCGGCCGGCGCATTTCGGAGCCGGGGCCGCTCGCGATCACGAAGGGCACCGCGCCGAGCAACGACGCGAGCGTCGTCATCAGGATCGGGCGGAAGCGTTCGAGGCACGCCTCATAGATCGCGCGTTCGGGCGGCAGCCCGCGCTGGCGCTCCGCTTCGAGCGCGAAGTCGACCAGCATGATGCCGTTCTTCTTCACGATGCCGATCAGCAGGATGATGCCGATGAACGCGATGATGGTCAGTTCCGAGCCGGTAAACTTCAGCGCCAGCAGCGCGCCGAGGCCCGCCGACGGCAAGGTCGAGATGATCGTGAGCGGATGCGCGAGGCTCTCGTAGAGCACGCCGAGCACCAGATAGACCGCGACCAGCGCCGCGAGGATCAGCAGCGGCTGCGCACCGGCCGAGGACGCGAACGCCTTCGCGTCGCCGGCGAACTCCGCCTGGATGATGTCGGGCATGCGCATTTCGAGCACGGCCTGCTGCACGTCGGCGGTCGCGGCTTCCAGCGCGACGCCCTCGCGCAATCCGAACGAGATCGTCACCGCCGGGAACTGTCCCTGATGATTGATGACGAGCGGCGCGATCCCACGCTCGAACTTCGCCACGTTGGAGAGCGGAATCTGCGCGCCGCCGGTGCCGCTGACGAAGACGCGCGAGAGATCGTTCGGGTCGCGCGCGTATTGCGGATCGAGCTCCAGGATCACGCGATACTGGTTGCGCTGCGTGTAGATGGTCGAGACCTGCCGCTGCGCATAGGCATTCGCGAGCGCGGCGTCGATGTCCTGCACGCGTACGCCGAGCCGCGCGGCGGCCGGACGGTCGATCTTCACCTCGAGCTGGAAGCCGCCCTGCTCCCGGTCGGTGGAAACGTCGACGACGCCGGGCACGGTCTTCAGCCGTTCGACCGCGCGCGGCACCCACTTCAGGAGTTCGGTGAGATCGGAGCTCCACAGCGTGAACTGATACTGCGAACGGCCCCAGCGCCCGCCGACACGCACATCCTGCGCGGGGAACATCCACACCTCGATGCCGGGAATGCGCGCGAACTGTGGGCGCAGCCGGTCGATCACGCGCTGCGTCGGGATATTGCCGCGGTCGGTAAGCGGCTTGAGGCTCACGAACATGCGGCCCTGGTTGACCGACGCGCTCCACGCCGAGCCGCCGACCGACGAGCCGACCCCCGACACCGCCGGATCGGCGAGAATAATGTCGAGCGCCTTGAGCTGCATCTCCACCATCGCCTGATACGAGATGTCCGGCGCGGCGCGCGTCGAGGTGAAGATCAGCCCGGTGTCGTCCTGCGGGAAGAAGCCCTTCGGCGTCTTGATGTAGAGATCGACGGTCAGCCCGATGGTTGCCGCCATCACCACCAGCGTGAGCACGCGGTGTTCCAGCAGCACGCGCAGGCTCGCCGCATAGCCGCGCACCATGCGAGACAAAATCCATTCGACCACGCGATCGAAGCGCGTCTCCGAGGCGCTTGGCACCGCGCGCACATAATGCGCGCAGATCATCGGCGTCACGGTGAGCGACACGATGGTGGAGATGATGATGGCGAACACGAGCGTGACCGAGAACTCGCGGAACGCGCGCCCGACGATCCCTCCCATGAACAGCAGCGGAATGAACGCCGCGACCAGCGAGATGCTGATCGAGATCACCGTGAAGCCGATCTGGCGGGCGCCCTCGATAGTGGCGCGCAGCGGCGAATAGCCCTTCTCCAGATTGCGGAACACGTTCTCGATCATCACGATCGCGTCGTCGACCACGAAGCCGACCGAGACCGCAAGCGCCATCAGCGAGAGATTGTCGATCGAGAAGCCGACACACCACATCAGCGCGCAGGTGCCGGCGAGCGAGAGCGGCACCGTGATGCCGGCGGCGGCGGTCGCGGCGGCGCGGCGCAGGAACAGGAACACGACCAGCATCACCAGCGCGATCGTGCCGGCGAGCGTGAGCTGCATGTCGGCGACGCTCGCCCGGATCGTGCCGGTGCGGTCGGACAGGATCGAAATGTCGATGTCGGATGGAATCCAGCGCTTGATCTCGGGGATCAGCGCGCGGATCTGGTCCACCGTGTTGATGACGTTCGCGTCGCCCTGCTTGGTGATGATGAGCAGCACCGAGGGCTGGCGGTTGAACCACGCGGCCGAGCGGCTGTTGCGCGTGCTCTGCTCCACCGACGCGATGTCGGAGAGCCGCACGATGTTGCCGTTCGCGCTCTTCACCACCAGCGTCCGGTAATCCGGCACGCGGCGGAGCTGATCGTTGACGCCGACGGTTTCCGAAAGATCGCTGCCGTCGAGCACGCCGAGCGGGCTCTGCGCGTTCGCGCCCGCGATCGCGGTGCGCACCTGTTCGAGCGAGATGCCTGCGGACGCGATCGCGCCCGGATTGACCCGCACGCGGATCGCGGGCTGCTCGGCGCCGCTCACCGTCACGTCGGCGACGCCCGAGACCTGCGCGATGCGCTGCGCCACAACGGTGTCGGCCGCGTCATAGATCGCGCTCGCCGGCACGGTCTTGGATGTCAGCGCGAGGATCAGCACCGGCGCTGCGGCCGGATTGGACTTGCGGAACGTCGGCAGCGACGGAAGATCGCTCGGCAGGTCGGTGAGCGAAGCGTTGATCGCCGCCTGCACGTCGCGCGCCGCGCCGTCGATGCTGCGCGAGAGTTCGAACTGCACCGTGATCGAGGTCTGCCCGAGCGACGAAACCGAGGTGATCTCGGTCACGCCCGCGATGCCGCCGAGGTGGCGCTCCAGCGGCGCCGCGACCGTCGACGCCATGATGGCGGGATCGGCGCCCGGCCGGCTCGCGCTGACGCGGATGGTCGGCAGGTCCACGTTCGGCATGCTGGCGACGGGCAGGAAGCGGTACGCGACGATGCCGACCAGCAGCAGCCCGATCGCGAGCAGCGTGGTGCCCACCGGCCGCATGATGAACGGGTAGGAGAAATTCATGTCACTCGGCCGGCAGCGTCGCGGGCCGCGGCGGCGAACGCCGCGTCATGCGCAGCCGCAGCCGCTCCATCGCGAGATAAATGACCGGCGTGGTGTAGAGCGTGAGCAACTGGGAGAGCAGCAGCCCGCCGATGATGGTGACGCCGAGCGGGAAGCGCAGTTCCGAGCCGGTGCCGCTTTCCAGCGCGAGCGGCAGCGCGCCGAACAGCGCGGCCAGCGTCGTCATCATGATCGGCCGGAAGCGCAGCAGCGAAGCCTGCACGATCGCATCGCGCGGCGACATGCCGCGCTGGCGCTCGGCTTCGAGCGCGAAGTCGATCATCATGATGGCGTTCTTCTTCACGATGCCCATCAGCAGCACGATGCCGATCAGCGCGATCACCGAGAGATCGAGCCCGACGACGAGCAGCGCCAGCAACGCGCCAACGCCGGCCGACGGCAGCGTGGTCAGGATCGTGAACGGGTGGATGAAGCTCTCGTACAGCACGCCGAGCACGATGTAGATCGTCACGATGGCGGCGAGGATGAGCCACGGCTCGCCCGCGAGCGACTTGGCGAATTCGGCGGTATCGCCCGAATAGCTGCCGATCACCGAACTCGGCATGCCGATCGCACGCTCCGCCGACGACACGATGCCGACCGCATCACCGAGCGCTGCGCCCGGCGCGAGGTTGAAGCTCAAGGTCACCGAGGGGAATTGCTCCTGGTGCGCGATCGCCAGCGGCGCGGTCGTGCGCGTCATCTGGGCGAACGCGCTCAGCGGCACCTGCGTATTGGACGAGCCCGGCACGAAGGTGCTGAGCGGCTGGGCGTTCTGCGCGCTCGAAGTCGACAGCGGCTGGCTCGGCACGTTCGCCGGCACATAGATCTTCTGCAGCGCGGACGGATCGCGCTGATACTGCGGCGCCGCCTCGAGGATCACGCGATACTGGTTCGACTGGCCGTAGATCGTGGAGATCTGCCGCTGGCCGAATGCGTCGTTGAGCGTGTCGTTGATCACCTGCATCGAGATGCCGAGCCGCCCGGCCTTCTCGCGGTCGACGTTGATGAAGGCGCGCAAGCCGCCTTCCTGCGCCTCCGACGACACGTCGACCAGCGTGTGGTTCGCGCGCAGCGCCTCGACGAGCTTTTCCGACCATGAGGTGACTTCGGCCGCGTCCGTGCCGACCAGCGTGTACTGATACTGCGCGCGGCTCACGCGCGTCGAAATCTGGATGTCCTGCACCGGCTGGAAGAACACCGTCATGCCGGGAATGTCGTCGAGGTGCTCCTTCAGCCGCTGGATGATCTCGCTCACCGCGGCCTTGCGTTCGCCGCGCGGCCGCAGCGTGATGACGAGGCGGCCCGCATTGGGCGTCGCGTTGAGCGGGCTCACGCCGACCACGGACGCAACGCCGGTCACGTCCGCGGTCCTCGCGGACGCGATCCGCGACGAGCTTCTGCAAGCGCTGCATCTCGCCGAACGAGACTTCGGTGCCCGCCTCGGTCACGGCCGTGATGAGGCCGGTGTCCTGCAGCGGCAGGAAGCCCTTCGGCACGATCACGTAGAGCCAGATGGTGGCGATGAACGTGAGCGCAGTCACGAACAGCGTGAGCGTCTGGTGGCGCAGCACCCATTCGAGCGTGCGGCCGTAGAACGCCACGCTGTCGTCCACGATCTTGTTGAACCAGCGCGTGACGCGGTTGCCGCCGCCTTCCTTCTCGTGGCGCATGAGCTTCGCGCACATCATCGGCGTCAGCGTCAGCGACACGATCGCCGACACCACCACCGCGATGGTGAGCGTCAGCGCGAACTCGCGGAACATGCGCCCGACGAGGCCGGTCATGAACAGCAGCGGAATGAACACCGCGATCAGCGAGAACGTCAGCGAGATGATGGTGAAGCCGATCTCGCGCGCGCCCTTGAGCGCCGCATTGAGCGGCGAATCGCCCTCCTCCATGTGGCGCACGATGTTCTCGATCATCACGATCGCATCGTCGACCACGAAGCCGGTGCCGATGGTCAGCGCCATCAGCGACAGGTTGTCGAGCGAGAAGCCCGCGAAATACATCACGCAGAACGTTGCGATCAGCGACAGCGGCAGCGCGACGCCCGCGATCACGGTCGCGCTGACGGTGCGCAGGAAGATGAACACCACCAGCACGACGAGCGCGACCGCGAGCGTGAGCGTGAACTGCACGTCGCGGATCGACGCCTGGATCGTGTCGGTGCGGTCGTGCACCACGCTGAGCTTGGCGCCGACCGGCATGATGCGGCGCAGCTTCGGCAACTCGGCGCGGATGCTCTTGACCGTCTGAACGACGTTCGCGCCCGGCTGGCGGCGGATGTCGATGATCACGGCCGGCTCGCCGTTGTGCCAGCCGGAGACCTTGGCGTTCTCCAGCCCGTCCACGATGTCGGCGACGTCGCGCAGCATCACGGGATTGCCGTTGCGATAGGCGATCACCAGCGTGCGGTAGGCCTCGGCGGCGGCAAGCTGGTCGTTCGCCGCGATGGTGTAGGACTGGAACGCGCCGTCGAACGCGCCCTTCGGGCCCGCCACGTTCGCGTTGACGATCGCCTGGCGGATGTCCTCCAGCGACAGCCCGTAGGCGGCAAGGCGCGGCAGGTCCACCTGGATGCGCACCGCCGGCTTGATGCCGCCCTGCGTCGAAACGTTGCCGACGCCGGAAATCTCCGAGAGCCGCTGCGCCAACAGCGTGTCGGCAAGATCGCTCAAGGAGCGCAGCGCCACGGTCTGTGAGGTGAGCGCGAGCGTGACGATCGGCGTATCGGCCGGGTTCACCTTGGAATAGATCGGCGGATACGGAAGGTTGCGCGGCAGCGCGGAGCCCGCCGCGTTGATCGCCGCCTGCACGTCCTGCGCGGCGGCGTCGATCTCGCGGTTGAGGTCGAACTGCAGCGTGATCTGGCTGATGCCGTAGGAGCTCGACGAGGTCATGGTCGAGAGCGACGGGATCTGGCCGAACTGGCGCTCGAGCGGCGCGGTCACCAGCGACACCATCGTGTCGGGCGCGGCGCCCGGAAGCTGCGTCGTCACCTGGATGGTCGGGAAGTCGACCTGCGGCAGCGCCGAGACCGGCAGCCACCAGTAGCCGAGCAGGCCGCCGAACATCACCGCGACGCCCAGCAGCGAGGTCGCGATCGGCCGCAGGATGAACGGGGCCGAGACGTTCATTGCTTGGCGCTCGGCGCGGCCGGCGTGTTCTCGGTGCGGCGGCGCTCCTTGCCGTCAGTATTCTCCACGCCCTCGCGCTTGCGCCGGCCCGGCCGTCCGGCCTCGGGATTGGCCGGCGCGGGCGCGGCCTCGGGCGCCTGCCCTTCCTGCTGCACGTTGACGCGCGTGCCGGCCGAGAGGCGCGTAAAGCCGGTCGTGACGACGCGCTCGTCCACCTGCACGCCGTTCGCGATCACGGCGCGCGTATCGTCCTGCTGCGCGACCGTCACCGGGCGCACCGCGACCTTGCTCTCGGCATCCACCACATAGACGAACGTGCCGCTCGGGCCGCGCTGGATCGCGCCGGTCGGTATCGTGACGACCTGCTTCAACGTTTCGACCAGCAGCCGGACGTTGGTGAACTGTCCCGGCCAGAGCTGCAGGTCGGGATTGGGAAACTCCGCCTTCATCCGGATCGTGCCGGTGGTCTGATCCATCTGGTTGTCGATCACCTGCAGCTTGCCGCGGTCGACCACCGTGCGGCTGTCCGTCGCCATTGCGTCGACCGAAAGCGGCCCCTGCGCGAACGCCTTGTTCACCTGCGCGAACTGCTGCTGCGGCAGGTTGAACATGACCGAGATCGGCCTGATCTGCGTGATCACCACGATGCCGTTGGCGTCGTTCGCCTGCACGAGGTTGCCCTCGTCGATCAGGCGCAGGCCGGTGCGCCCGTCGATCGGCGAGGTGACCTTGGTGAATCCCAGCATCGTCTTGGTGTTGTCGATCGCCGCCTGATCGCCCTGCACCTGCGCTTCGAGCTGCGCCACCAGCGCCTTCTGGGTGTCGGCCTGCTGCTTCGAGCCGGAGTTCGACGCGACGAGGCGCGCGTAGCGGTCGAGGTCGATGCGCGCATTGGCGAGCGTCGCCTCGTCCTGCGCCTTCTTGGCGACCGCCTGATCGTATTGCGCCTGATAGGTGCGCGGATCGATCTCGGCGAGCACTTCGCCGCGCTTGACGTCCTGTCCCTCGCGGAACCCGACCTTGACGATCTGCCCGCTCACCTGCGCGCGCACCGTCACGGTGTTGAGCGCGCGCGTGGTGCCGACCGCATCGAGATAGACCGGCACGTCGGCCACGGTCGCACGCGCGGCGAGCACCGGGGCTGGCTGGTCCGCAAAAGTGCGCGCGCGCTTCTGCTTCTGCTCTTGCTGCTGCTGTTGCCCGTACATCACGTAGGCGCCGACCGCGACCACGACAGCAACACCAACAGCAACAGGGAGGATACGCCCGAGTCTCATTTTACGCCTCTTGGTACGCGACGCCGGTCTACAAGATCCTCCGGCAGCACCCAGCCGCCGCCGACCGCCTGAAACAAACTCACGATCGCCTGCAACCGCGTCAGCCGGACCAGCACGAGCTGGTCCTGTTCGCTGAACAGCGTGCGTTGCGTGTTCAGCACGGTGGTGATGTCGATCGTGCCGACGCGCAGCTGACTCTCGGACAACTCATAGGCGCGCCGCGCGGTCGCGACCGCCTCGGTCTGCAAGCGCTCCTGGTCCGCAAGGTCGCGCACCGCGATCAGCGCGCGCTCGACATCGCCGAAGCCCGACACGATGGCCTTGCGATAAAGCTGCAGGGTCTCGGTGCGCCGGCCCTTCTGGAGATCGAGCTGGCTCCACAGCCGGAAGCCGTCGAACACCGGCTGCGTGAGGCCCGCCGCCACCGAGTAGACCGCGGACTGCGGCATGAACAGCGTGTTCAGCGCCGCGCTCACGTAGCCGCCCTGCCCGGTGAGCTGGATGCTCGGGAACAGCGCGGCGCGCGCGCTCTCGACATTCGCATTCGCGGCGGACAGCGCCGCCTCGGCCTGCCGGATGTCGGGGCGCTGGAGCAACAAGTCCGACGGCAGGCCGGGCGCGACCCGCTGCGGCACGATCGACGACAGGCTGCCGCCGCGCACGGAAACCCGCGCGGGCGCTTCGCCGAGCAGCACCGCGAGCGTCGCGATGTTCTGCCTGAACTGCTGGTCGAGCGGCGGGATCGAGGCGCGCTGCTGGGCAACCAGCGACTGCTGTTGCGCGAGGTCGAGGCCCGTCGCCGTGCCGACGCCGATGCGGTCCTGATAGACCTTCAGAATGCGCGTCGCCGCGTCGACGTTGCTGCGCGCGATGCGCAACCGGTCCTGCGCGGCGAGGACCTGGAAGTAGGTGTTGATGACGGTCGCGACCGTGGAGAGAACGACTACCTCGCGCTCGAAGCGGCTCGCGATCGAGGCGAATTCCGCCGCGCGCAGCGCCGCGCGGTTCTTGCCCCACAGGTCGACCTCGTAGCTCGCGTTCAGCACGGCGGAGAACCTGTTGCTCTCCGCGCCGCCCACGCCGGAGCGGCTCGCCGAGGCGTCGGCGCCGATCACCGGCAACAGCGGCGCGCCGGAGATGCGCGTCTGCGCGTCCGCCTGCTCGATGCGCGCGACCGCTGCCGCGATATCGAGATTGGCAAGGTGCGCGCGCTCGACCAGCGCGGTCAGCTCGGCCGAGCGGAAGCCGCGCCACCAGTCGGGCGACGGCAACGCGGCTGCCGACTTGCCGCCGCCCGCGCGATAGTTCGGCGGCACTTCGACGAACGGCTCCTTCCATTTCTCGCCGGTGACGATGCAGCCCGAGAGGCACGGCACGAGCACGAGTGCGAGCGCACGCCGCCCGTGACGGGCCGCGCCTCCTGCCGCTCTGCGTGCCAGATTCATTCGCAGCTTCCGTTTCCTCAGCGGGCCGTACTGGGACGCGGCGATGGACCGTCGGCGAGTTTCGCGCGGCCTTCCGCCGACATCGTGCCGGCGGCCGCGATATAGATTTCCTGCATCACCTGCTCGTAGGCGGGCCGCGCGGTGCGCACTTCGGCAAGCGCCGCGCGCAATTGCGCCGCATCGAACGGTTGCGCGCGCAACGCGGACTGGATGCGCTCGAACGCGCGGTTGAGCGCCTCGCGCGCGCCTTCGGCGGCGGCCTCGCGCGTGCGGAACGCGGCGCGCAATTTGTCGGCGTCGGCGGCGGGCAACGGTGCGGCGAGCCGTTCGATGCGCCCCGCCGCGGTGCGCGGGCGCTCGGTCGCGGCCGGCTGCGGCGCGACCACATAGTGGCGCACCGCAAGCGCGCCGATCGTGCCGATGAAAAACAGATTGAGCGCGAGCGAGCCGACGAGCAGCCAGCGCGACGAGCGGTCCTGCACCGCGAGCGTCATCATCGTCATGGGCGTAGTCCCGTTACCGAGTCGGCATCGAACACATTCGCGTCATCCACGGCGGCGACGCGCACCAGATCGAGATCGGCCGCGATCCGCGTGCCGAAGCCGGAGAGGCCGATCGAGATGCCGAGCGCCGCCGCGCCCGCGAGCGCCGCAAGCCGCGGCCATGCGGGCGCGAAGCTCCAGTCCATCAGCGCGGACGGCCACCACGCGAGCGCGCGCTTCTGCGGCGGCAGCGCTTCCAGCCGCGCGAGAACGCGCTGCACGGCGGCATCGTCCGCCTCCGGCCTGCCGATGCGGCGGAGCCCCGCTTCAAGCTCATGATCGTTCATGCGCTCCTCCTACTCTTTCAACGTGGCGCGCAATGCGCGCTTGGCGCGGACCAGCAGCGTCTCGACACTCGACACCGATGTATCGAGCACGGCCGCAACCTCGGCATTGCCGAAGCCTTCCTGATACGTGAGCACGATCGCGGCGCGCTGGCGCTCGGGCAGCGCATCGATCGCGGCCGCAAGGGCGCGATCGCGCTCGGCTGCTTCCAGCTTCGCGTCGGCGGCAGCCGCCGGATCGGCGACATCGCCGGCCGCTTCGAGCGGAAGGTCGGGCGCGCGGCGTTTCGCGTTGAGGCAAAGGTTGACGACGATGCGATAGAGCCAGGTGCGGAACGCGGCTTCGGGGCGCCAGCGCGGTGCGTTGATCCAGACGCGCAGCAATGCGTCCTGCACGACCTCTTCGGCTGCGGCTTCGCTTCCAAGGATGCGCCGCGCGAGTCCGAGCGCCCGTCCCGTGTGCCGCTGCGCCAGCGTCCGGAAGGCCCGCGCGTCGCCCTGCGCGGCGCGCGCCATGAGGTCATGATCGGCCGGTCCGTCCATCCTGGCACAACCCGGTCAATCGCCTCCGGCGCCGAATCAGTTCGTGAGAGGGTGGCGCGCAGCCGCGCCGCGCCGCAAGCGAGCAATGGCTTCAGGGAGTTGGGGGAAACGGTAGCGGCGGACGCCATATCTGTTGAACCCGCGCACGGCCCAAACCCTGCGGTTCCGCGCTGGACTTTCTTCAGCCCGCCATGCAAATGGGGGCACGCCCCGCCCGGATTGCGCACATCATGCTGGATTCATTGAGGAATTTCATCTCGGAGTTGGCCGGCGGGCACAAGCATCCGGCGCGTTTCGAGGAAAACGACTACCGCCTCGCGGCCGCCGCGCTTCTGGTCCATGCGGGCACCATCGACGGCGCGATGAGCGAGACCGAGCGCACGCGGCTGCGCACCATCCTGAAGGCGCGCTTCACGCTCGACGACGCGGCGACCGAGGAGTTGATCGACGTCGGCACGCTCGCCGAGCACGAGGCGGTCGACCTCTATCACTTCACCAGCCTGATCAACCGCACGCTCGACGAACCGGGCCGCCTCGGCGTCGTTGAGATGATGTGGGAAATTATCCTCGTGGATGGGCACGTCTCGGAGTTCGAGGACAATCTGATGTGGCGCGCCGCCGATCTGCTTGGGGTATCGTCGCGCGACCGCATCGCGATCCGGCGCCGCATCGCCGGCGAGAACGAGAAGGCGGAGAGCGGCGGCGCGTGAGGGCATCGGCCCGCTGGGCCGTGCGAGGGGACGATGTCGATTTTCAAGCCTGTCACCGTGATCACCGGCGCCTCGGTCGGCATCGGCGCCGCGCTCGCGCGGGTGTTCGTCACCAACGGCCACGAGGTCGCGCTGGTGGCGCGCCGCGAGAAGGAAATGGTCATCCTCGCGAACGAGCTTGAGGCCACAGCCAAGTTCAAGCCGCACGTGATCGTTGCCGACCTGCAGCGCACCGACGCGCCCGCACGCATCGCGCACGAACTGCTCGGACGCGGACTCGAACCCGCCATCGTGGTCAACAATGCGGGATTCGGGTTGCACGGCCCCGCCGCCGATCTCGACCGCGGCGAGCAGCTCGCGATGATCGATCTCAACGTACGCGCGCTGACCGACCTGTCGTTGCGCTGGATCGACGGCATCATCAAGCACAAGGGCGGCATCCTGAATGTCGCCTCGGTCGCGGGCTTCTTCCCCGGTCCCGGCATGGCCGTCTATTACGCTTCCAAGGCCTATGTATTGTCGTTCACCCAAGCGCTGTCGCGCGAACTCAGGCCGCTGGGCGTGCGCGTTTCGGTGTTGTGCCCAGGCCCGGTGAAGACCGAATTCCAGATGCGCGCCGGCATCGACAACAAGCCACCCCCGCCCTTGCTCGGGCGAAGTGCCGAGAAGGTCGCGCAGGCGGGCTACGACGGTTTCATGGCCGGAAGGTGCATCATCATTCCGGGCATCGGCAACAAGCTCAACAGCGCTCTGCCACGCTTCCTGCCGCGCGGCGTCGTGCTCAGGGCGATGGATTCCTACCAGCGCGGGCGCGGGCGGGCCGCCGAAGGGCGGCTGCGTAAGCCGAAACCTTGAAATCGCCTGTTAATCGGTTAGGAGTTGAATGGTCCGCTGCGCCGGACATTTGGCCATGACTGAGCAAGTCCTTATCATCCTGCATCAGGAGCAATCGACGCCCGGGCGAGTCGGTTACGCGCTGCGCGACCGCGGCTACACGCTCGACATCCGCCGGCCGCGCTTCGGCGATCCGCTGCCCACGACGATGGCGGACCACGCGGGCGCGGTGATCTTCGGCGGCCCGCAAAGCGCCAACGATCCCGACGACTTCATCAAGGCCGAGATCGATTTCATCGGCGTGCCGCTGCGCGAGGGAAAGCCCTATCTCGGCATCTGTCTCGGCGCGCAGATGCTGGCGAAGCAGCTCGGCGAGCGTGTGTGCACGCATGTCGAAGGGAAGGCCGAAATCGGCTACTACCCGATCAGACCGACGGCGGCTGGCCGCGCGCTCTGCGACTGGCCGTCTCATATGTACCAGTGGCACCGCGAAGGCTTCGATCTGCCGCGGGGTGCGGAGTTGCTCGCCGAGGGCGACATCTTCCCGATGCAGGCGTTTCGCTATCGCACCGGCTACGCGATCCAGTTCCATGCCGAAGTCACGCACGCGATGATGTGCCGCTGGACCACGCGCGGCGCGGCGCGCATGGAGATGCCCGGCGCCAAGCAGCGCCACGAGCATTTCGCCGATCGCCCGGTCTACGACCACGGCATCCGGCGCTGGCTGTCGGACTTCCTCGATCACTGGCTCAAGAGCGGCGCGCAGCGCCATCTCACCGCGGCCGAGTGAATTTTCGTTTGCGCGTGATCTGATCCGAAAACCGGCTTCCATCTTTCGGGATCATGCGGCAGGCTTCACCTGCTCCAGCCGGTCGATCCGCACCAGCGGCGGGAACAGCCACATCCACAGCGCCACGATGATCAGCGTGCCGATGCCGCCGAACAGCACGGTCGGCACCGTGCCGAACCACGCGGCCGCAGCGCCCGCGCGGAATTCGCCCAGCTGATTTGACGCGCCGATGAACAGCGCGTTGACCGAGGTGACGCGCCCGCGCATCTCGTCCGGCGTGCCGAGCTGCACCAGCGTCATGCGGATCACGACGCTGACCATGTCGGACGCGCCGAGCACGACGAGCGCCGCGAGCGCGATCGCGAACGTGCCCGACAGCGCGAACACGATGGTCGCGACGCCGTAGGCCGCGACCGACGCGAACATGATGCGGCCGGCATTGCGCTCGAACGACCAGCGCGTCAGCACGATCGCCATGCCGAGCGCGCCGACCGCGGGCGCGGCGCGCAGCAGGCCGAGCGCCCACGGTCCCGCCGCGTGGATGTCGCGCGCGAACACCGGCAGCAGCGCGGTCGCGCCGCCGAGCAGCACCGCGAACAGGTCGAGCGAGATCGCGCCGAGGATGATCGGGCTGCGCCGGATGAAGCCGAACCCCGCGAAGAACACCGACAGCGTGAACGGCTCGCGCGCCGGCGTGGAGCGCTCGATGCGGATCCGCAGCACCAGCAGGCCCGCGAGCACGAACAGCACGCAGCACGTGCCGTAAACCACGAGCGGGCTCACCGCATAGACGAAGCCGCCGATCGCGGGGCCGATGATGGTCGCGCTCTGGTTCGCGGTCGCCGAGCCCGCGACCGCGCGCGGCACCAGCGGCAGCGGCACGAGGCTCGGCACGATCGTCTGCATCGCGGTCAGCTCGAACGCACGCGCCGCGCCGAGCACGAAGGCTGCGCCGAGGATCAGCTCGCGCGAGATGACGCCCCAGATCGCCGCCGTCAGCAGCGCCGCCGCCGTCACCGACTCGACCGCCTGGCAGGTCGACAGGATCGCGCGGCGGTCGTAGCGGTCGGTCACCTGCCCGATTACCAGCACCAGCAGGATGCCGGGGATGAACTGCACCAGGCCGACAAGCCCGAGATCGAGCGGATTGCCCGGTCAGCTCGTAAAGCTGCCAGCCGATCGCCACCACCAGCATCTGGTAGGCCATCGTGGTCGACACGCGCGCGAGCCAGAACTGCACGAACGGGCGGTGCCGGAGAATGGAGTCGGGTTGTTCGGCAGTCATCGCGGGCGGTGACAGCCTATACGGCTGTCCACCTCGGGAGCACTGCGCTGGGTGCAGACCCTGTGAGAGAAAACCGGCTTGCCAGCCGCACCACGCAGCGGCGAAGGCTGGTGGAGCCAGGCGGGATCGAACCGCCGACCTCCTCATTGCGAACGAGGCGCTCTCCCAGCTGAGCTATGGCCCCTAAAGGTCGCACAAAGACGCGAAAAAACGCTGTGCGCGGCTCTCCAGTGTGGGCGTCATTTACGGCTGGGGGTGGGGGGTGTCAAGGCAAGTTCGGCGGCCTTCCTGCCTTGTTCCGGAACCGCTCTGCGGCTACATCTTCGCCACGCTCAAACCTGCGGATTCCTCATGCGCGCTGTGCTCGACGTCATCCTGATCGCCTTGCAGATTTACGTCTGGCTGCTGATCGCCGCGGCGGTCCTGTCATGGCTGATCGCGTTCAATGTGGTGAACACACGCAATCAGTTCGTCTCGACCGTCGGCGAGTTCCTCTACCGCATCACCGAGCCGGCGCTGCGCCCGATCCGCAACATGATGCCGAACCTCGGCGGCATCGACATCTCGCCGATCATCCTGATCCTGATCATCTTCCTGATCGAGCGCGTCATCATCCACTACATCTATCCGAACGTGCTCTGAGCCTGCGTGGCGGCCGCCTTCACGATCGCGGCGGACGGCGCAATGCTGAGCGTGCGGCTCACGCCGAAAGGCGGGCGCGACGCAATCGACGGCATCGAGACGCTGTCCGATGGCACGACCGTTTTGAAGGCGCGCGTGCGCGCGGCGCCGCATGAGGGCGCGGCGAACGAGGCGCTCTGCGGTCTCATCGCCAAGGCGGTGAGCGTCCCACCCGGCCGCGTCGCGATCGTGGGTGGGGCCACGTCCCGCATCAAGCGCCTGAAGATCGTGGGCGATCCGAAAGCACTCGCCGCCGCGCTGGAGAAGATCGCGCGCGCGGGATAAGGAAGGCACATGACTGCACGGATCATCGACGGCAAGACGATCGCCGAGGAAGTCCGCGCACGGGTGGCGGCGGAAGTCGCGCGGCTCGCGCGCGACCATCAGCTCGTGCCTGGCTTGGCCGTGGTGCTGGTCGGCGAAAATCCTGCGAGCGCCGTCTACGTGCGCAACAAGTCGAAGCAGACCATCGAAGCCGGCATGAAGTCGTTCGATCACCGGCTGCCCGACACCGTGTCCGAAGGCGAGCTGCTAACGCTCGTGCAGAAGCTCAATGCCGATCCGGCCGTGCATGGAATCCTGATCCAGCTTCCGCTGCCGAAGCAGATCGACAGCCAGCGCGTGCTCGCGGCCGTCGATCCCGCGAAGGATGTCGACGGCTTTCATCCGATGAATGCCGGGCGGCTCTCGACCGGCTTGCCTGCGCTCACGCCCTGCACGCCGCTCGGCTGCGTGATGCTGGCGAAGACCGTCCATTCGTCGCTCGAGGGCATGGACGCGGTCGTGGTCGGCCGCTCGAACATCGTCGGCAAGCCGCTCCTCCAGCTCCTGCTCAACGAGAACGCCACCGTCACGGTCGCGCATTCGAAGACGCGCGACCTCCCCGCGGTCTGCCGCCGCGCCGACCTCGTGTTCGCCGCGGTGGGACGACCCGAAATGGTGCGCGGCGACTGGATCAAGCCGGGCGCGACCGTGATCGACGTCGGCATCAATCGCGTCGCGGGCGCCGACGGAAAGAACCGCATCGTCGGCGATGTCGCCTATGCGGAAGCCGCGGAAGTCGCGGGCGCGATCACGCCGGTTCCGGGCGGCGTCGGCCCGATGACGATCGCGTGCCTGCTGGTGAACACGGTGCGCGCCGCTTGCGCAATCAAGGGACTGCCTGCGCCGGCGGTCTGAGCGTCCCAGCTTTTCTATGCCGAGCAATTCGGCAACCCTCACCCAGCGGGAGGGGGGGTCAAAGATTTTTTTTCGAAAAACAACCCCATGCACTGAGGTTGGGCTCGGATTACCGCATGCTAAATTGATTTAGCGCGAGGCTCCTTAAGGGTTAACCGGGTGAGCGCCCTCGTCAGATTTTAGGCAATTTGTCAACGGAGACACCGCAATGACAAAAAAGAAATCCAAAAGCCAAACTCCTCAGCCCTACCAACCGACTCCGGCCGAACAAGCCGTCCTGACAAAATCATACGAGCGATCCGCAGCTGCGCCGCCGCCGGTGCGCGTTATGCTCGTAGACGATGAAATCAGAACCAATCATCCCGATGCGGAAATCGCAACCGCTCTTTTGAAGGAAGGACTTGGAACAGCGGATACTGAATTTTTTGACGGCTTTATCTCGCAGCATTTCAAAGGCTGCGACGAATGCGCAGGAGCTCAATTTCATTCTTTCGGTTGTGAAAAGCATTGGACCGAAAGATCATTTTGAAGCCATGCTGGCAGCTCAAATGGCGGTTGCATATCGCGACTATGAAGTGGGGATCGGCTGTGTCGCGATCAAGAAGGATCCCAGCAGGACAGTAATCAAGGTGCGTTCAACAAGCTTGCGCGCACCTACGCGGTGCAGATGGATACATTCAAGCGTTATCGAACTGGCGGCGAACAGAAGGTCACCGTGCACCATCAACATGTCTCGGTGACCGAGGGCGGTCGGGCGATTGTCAACGTTACGCAAACCGAACGTGAGACCGCGATCGTGCCGCCGTCGCCAGCCGCACTCGCCAATTTCAGGGTGGCGCCGATGGAAATTATCGGCAAAGCCGCACGCGTCCGCGTCAAGCGCAACTAAGTGCGATGGTCGCTTCCCACTCGCGCACCCAACCGATGTTGGCGAGCCGGCGTTGTGGCGCAGGACCCGGTCGGGCAAGCCGTGCGTTTCTCCCGCGGTCCGTGGGAAGAAGCGCTGCCGAATGCATGGCGGCGCGCCAGGGTCTGGTGCGCCGCGCGGGAATCAGAACGCCGTCAAGCACGGGCGGTTTACCAAAGCCGCGATCGCGGAACGCAAGAAGTCAGTGCCTTGCTGGCGCAATCACGCAAGCTGCTGCAAAGCATGCAGTGATCAGGGACCGAGGAAGCGTCCTGGCCGTTTAATAAGCATCAGAAGCGCGTAGGAAATTACGCGCCCACCAGCTCGCCTGAAGCGGCTCACCGATTGGCTTCATTTCGCAGATTTGATATTGGCTTGGCCGGCTTCGTTGAAGCGGGCCCGTTCTTAATTGACCGGCAATAAGCAGGCGGATGAGTTGGAGCACATGAGCTTGCCGCGTGAATAGCAGCTGCAACTGCATGATTTGATGGAAGTCCTGCGAGCCGGCCATAATGACGCAGCACCCAGGGCTTGTTGGAAATGGGTCGGCCGAGGACGACAGGGCGCGGAACGCAATGTTCGTTGGCAGCTTGCGGAACTCGCAGGCGATCGACAGATGGGCTCGCTCAAATAAAGTGTCACCCGCGCCAGACGATTTGTCGATTGGTCCAGCAGGGATTGTTGGAAGCGCCGAGACCGATGACGGGCCGTCCGATACTTCCGGCACCGCTGTGACGCGCTCCTTCGCACCGATCTGCGCACACGAGGACCACCAGCAACGCCGCACCCCCTTGCCCTCACGCTTGAACCGCGATGGCTCACAACTAGAATGGACGGAGTGATCGGAGCGAGGATGAACACGGTTGAGGATGGCGTTACGCTG
Source organism: uncultured Alphaproteobacteria bacterium (assembly GCA_963828625.1). Classification (GTDB taxonomy): domain Bacteria; phylum Pseudomonadota; class Alphaproteobacteria; order Rhizobiales; family Xanthobacteraceae; genus PALSA-894. Next base: position 36,351 of record CAWHEX010000007.1, read on the forward strand.
GGCGACCTCTACCGTCGCTGGGAGCGTGACTTCTGGAGCGTGAACGAGATCGACCTGAGCCGCGACAAGCGCGATTGGACCAAGCTTGACGATCGCGAGCGCCGGCAATGGTATTGGTGGCGGCTTTTCCCACTTCAGAGAAACCGAGCCGCACTCCATTCCGGTTCTGGCGATGCTGCTTCCGCTGCTGCGACGACCGGAGCAGCAAGGCGTGTTGGCTCTTCAGCTCGCCGATGAAGCCGCGATGCGCAATTCTTTGAGCGCTTCCATACCGAGGTTCTGTCCGCCGCTTTGCCGGAATCCGAACCGAAGGCGCGGGGCGTATCGGACGCTTATCGCAAGATCGCCCTTGATGGTGTGACGGAATTGGCGCGCGCCGCGGTGGACGAGCCAAATCGGGGGAACCTGGCAACGGCGGTCTTCCACCTCTTCGTCGTGCTGGAGGGTTGCTCGCTCTCGCGAGCTTTTCCATGATCCGCCTTTTGCTCACGAGGCTGGAGATATTTCCCGGGCTGCTTGCCGGCGTGACCCACGCGCATCAGGACGAGGTTCGCCACGCACAGCTCGGCATTGCAATCCTGCAGGACCTGCTCGCGCTCGAGCCGGGGAGACGTGACACGCTCGTCGTTACGCATCACGACCTGATGCCATCGTTCTCTGACGTGCTCCGTCCTCAGCCGGAACGCGAGGCGCTCCTGGCATCGTTCGGCTAAGGACCGCCGAGCGCCGCCACCGCGCATTCGCGCATCTTGGGCGCCACTATGGCGTTCTTGGCATGGATCCCGAGCTCCTTACGCCGTGGGCAACGCTGACGGGTGGATCACAGCACGCATGACCACCGGGATGATTTTCGCTCATCCGGGCCACGAGCTTCTGGTCGTCGGGTTGATGCAGCGCCACAGGCCGAATTTTCTGTTTCTCACGCGCGCCGACTCGGCGGGTGACACCGAGCGCGAAGCGCTCTCGCGTGAAGGGCTGGCGAAGCTCGGCCTCGCCGAACACGCAACGTTCCTTCATCTGCACGAACACGACCTCTATCGGTGCCTGTTCGACCAGGATCTCGGGTTGCTGATCGACTTGCGGACTGAGGTATTAAGTGGCTCGAGAAGGTGCGGCCGACAA
>CAWHEX010000008.1:0-362725 GCA_963828625.1 uncultured Alphaproteobacteria bacterium
GACGGAGCGGGGGCTCCCGTTCCGAACGGAAGGGACCATTCGATGGGACGGCTCAGCTCGACCGGTACGCGCCGGCTCTTGCGCGTGCTCGTGCTCTCCGCCGTGACCGTCTCGGCGGGATCGCCACGTGGGCGCTCGCCGCGGGTCCCGGCGGCTGGGACCATCTGGGGGACCGGGCACGCCCGGGAGCAAGTCGCTGAACCTCGTCGCCTCCGCGCTGGAGGTGACGCCGGACGGTCTCTACGTCGGCGGCAAGTTCACCGACGCCGGCGGGATCGCCAACGCCGATCGCATCGCGAAGTGGAACGGCAGCGCCTGGAGCGCGGTCAGTTCGTCGACGGAGCAGATCGCGAACGGCGAGGTCTTCGCCATCGCCGTCGCCGGCGGCAAGGTCTACGCCGGTGGGGTGTTCACAAACGCGGGGAACAGCGGCGCCGACAACCTCGCCGTCTGGAACGGCACGACCTGGGAGCCGTTCTGCACCGCGCCCGGTGAGGCGATCGGCAACGTCAGGGCGCTGCAGGTCGTCGGACCGACCCTCTACGTCGGGGGAGACTTCCAGGACGGCGCAGGCATCGCCGCCGCCGACTACCTGCTGGCGTGCGACCTGGCCTCCGGCAACCCGAGCGCGACCACGATCGACCCGGCCCACCCGTTCTCCGGCCCGGTCAAGGCGCTGACCGCCACCAGCGACGGGACCCTGTACGCGGGAGGGAGGTTCGGCAACCTCGAGAACATCGCGGCCGCCGACAACGTCGCCTTCCTGCCTCAAGGAGGCACGTGGCAGCCCATGGGCGCAGCGGCGGCGGCCACCTGCGGCTGTGCGCTGGACGCATATGTGCGCGGGCTGGCCAGCAACGGGACCGACGTGTTCGTCGGCACCGAGGGATCGAACGTCGCCGGCATCGCTCAAGCCGACCATGTCGCGAAGTGGGACGGGACGGCGTGGAGCGCCATGGGCTCGAACACCAGCGGCGCGAACGGTTGGTTCCCGGCGGCGACCAACATCCACGACCTGGTCAACTTCGGCGCGAACGTCTTCGCGACCGGGACGTTCCAGAACGCGAACGGCGATGGCCGCGCCGACAACATCGCCTGGTTCGACGGCACCCAGTGGCACCCGGTCGGATCCAACGGCGCCGGCAACGGCCCGTGGGTCGGCGAGGGCTCCGCGCTCGCGCTCGTCGACCGTCAGCTCTATGCGGCAGGCAACTTCACGAGCGCCGGCGGCGACCCCCAGGCGCAGTCGGCCGCCTCGTTCTCGCTGACGCAGATCATCGCGTTCCCGACGCCCACCGTGACGCCTGGGCCGAGCGCGGTCCCGACGCCCACGGTGACGCCCGGGCCGAGCGCGGTCCCGACGCCCACCGTCACCCCGACGCCCGACACCACGGCGCCCAGGACGTCGCTGCGCGCGGCGCGGATCAATCACGCGAAGCGCAAGGCGACCTTCAGGTTCGGCGCGGGCGAGGCGGGCTCGAAGTTCCTCTGCAAGCTCGACAAGAAGAAGTACAAGCCCTGCACGTCGCCCAAGACCTACAAGAAGCTCAAGCCCGGCAAGCACGTGTTCCGCGTCAAGGCGCGCGACCGGGCCGGCAACGTCGACCGGACGCCGACGGTCAAGCGGTTCAAGATCAAGCGGCGGTAGCCACCTCTCAGGCGGACTTCCAGAGCCCGAACACGACACCCTGGGGATCGGCCGCGTAGGCGGCCCAGCCCGCCTCGCCGACCTGGCGCTCGGGCGAGATCACCCGGCCGCCCGCCGCCTCGACCTTGGCCAGCGCCTCGCCGATGTCCTCGACGTCGAGCGTGCACAGCGCGTTCTGGGTGTGCGGGAAGTCGCTCGCGCGCATGATCCCGCCGTTGATGCCGAGCTCCGCGTCGCCGGTGTCGACGAGCCAGTAGGTCTGTCCCTCCCACGACTGGTTCTGCCAGCCGAACACGTCCTCGAAGAACTTCACGGACTGCTCGGGGTCGTCGGAGAGGAGCTCGAAGTGGACGACGCGCGGCATGCTGCACCTCCTGTCTGCTGGACCGGAAGACGCAACGTACCGGCCCCGGCGAGCCCCGTCATCAGCAACGCGAGCCCGGCCCACACCGGCCACGGCGCGAGCCCGGGCGACGGGCGCGCGGGACGCGGGGCCGGGTGCGCGCGCGGAGCGGCGCGGGGCGGGCGCGCCGCGACGACCGGAGGCGGTGCGCGCCGCGGGCCGGACAGGAAGCGGAGCGGGTCGACGTAGCCGAAGCGCCGCCCCTCGCGCCGGACGCCGAGGTGGAGGGCCGCCGCCCGCCTGCGCGACCCGGCCGAGCCTGCGCCCCGGGCCCGACGCGCGCGCCCGCTCGCACCGCGAGGCGCTCGAGCGGCGCGTAGGAGACCCGCCAGGGTCCGCAGCGGACGCTGACCGTCCCCTCGCCCGCCACCCGGCCCGCGAACACGACCCGGCCGGCGCACGCCGACCTGACCCGCTCGCCCGCCGCGGCGGCGAGGTCGACCCCGCGGTGCTGCCCGCGCGCGAAGGGGTCGGGACCGAGGTCGAACAGCCGCGCGGGCGGGCCGGGGACGGGCGGGGTCCACGCGGCCCTGCCTCGGCGGGACGAGGCCGAGCGCGAGCGCGAGACGGCGCGAGAACGATCGCGACGGCGAGGCGACGGCGACGGCGACGGCGAGCGAGCGATGGCGAGGAGACGGAGCACGGGGCGACGCTACGGCTCGCCGCGCGCCGGATCGCCCGGGCGGGGTCAATCGTTGCGCTTCTGTGCGCCTTCCGTCACCGCTCGGTACAGGTCGTTGGCGGCTCCGCCGGTCAGCTCCGCCACCACGCTCGCCGCCGGCCGGGCGCGGGCGCCCGCCTCGACGAGCCGCCGGACCGCCTCGATCGCGGCCGGGTCGGCGCCCTTGCGCGCCGGCGCGCCGCCGATGACGAGCACGACCTCGCCGCGCGGCGGCGTGCTCGCGTAGCGCTCCGCCAGCGCGGAGGCGTCGCCGCGGACGACCTCCTCGTGGAGCTTGGTCAGCTCGCGGCAGACCGCGACCGGTCGCGCCGGGTCGAGCGCGGCGAGCACCGCGAGCGAGGCGCCCACGCGCCGCGGCGACTCGAACGCGACGACGGTCTCGGGCGCGCGCGAGCAGCGTCTCCAGCGCCCCGCGCTTGCGCGGCAGGAAGCCGGCGAAGCGCCAGCGCTCGGCCGGCAGGCCGCTCGCCACCAGCGCCGCGATCGCCGCCGACGGCCCGGGCAGCACCTCGACCTCGAGCCCCGCGGCGATGCAGCCGGCGACCAGCACGTAGCCCGGGTCGCTCACCAGCGGCATGCCGGCGTCGGAGACGAGCGCCACGACCGCGCCGTCGAGCATCCGCGCGACGAGCTCCGGCGTGCGCTCGCGCTCGTTGTGCTCGTGGTAGGAGAGCAGCGACGCCTGGACCCCGTAGCGCTCGAGCAGCACGCGCGTGCGGCGCGTGTCCTCGCAGGCGATCAGGTCGGCATCGCGCAGCGCGGCGAGCACGCGCAGCGTCACGTCCTCGAGGTTCCCGATCGGCGTCGGGCACACGACCAGCCGGCCGCCGCCGCTCACTCGGCCGCCCCCGGGTCGGCCGCCAGCAGCGCCGCGCCGATCATGCCCGACTCCGCCCCGAACGACGTGGCGACGATGCGGACGAGGTCGCGCCCCGGCGCCAGCGCGCGCCGGAGCATCACCTCGCGCGCCGGCTCGAGCAGCAGCTCGCCCGCCGCGATCACGCCGCCGCCGATCACCACGACCTCGGGGTTGAAGATGTTCACGAGGTTCGCGATGCCGACGCCGAGGCGCGAGCCGATCACGCGGATCGACTCGGCCGCCACCGGGTCGCCGTCGAAGGCGAGCTCGGTGACGAGCGGGCCGGTCAGCGGGCGGCCGTCCTCGAGCGCGCGGCCGAGCGGCGTGTCGGGCTCGCGCGCCACGCGCAGCGCCGCCTCGCGCACGAGCGCGGTGCCGGAGGCGACCGCCTCGAGGCAGCCCCAGTTCGGGCAGTTGCCCTGGCACGGCGGCCCGTCGATGTCGACGACCATGTGGCCGAGCTCGGCCGCCGCCCCGACCCAGCCGCGGTACAGGCGCCCGCCGAGCACGAGCCCGCCGCCGATCCCGGTCCCGATCGTGAGCATCGCGACGTCGGAGGCGCCCCGCGCCGCGCCCGCGCGCGCCTCGGCCCAGACCGCGCAGTTGGCGTCGTTGTCGACCTCGACCGGCAGCCCGAGCCGCTCGGACATGAGGTCGGCGAAGTGCAGGTCGGCGAGCGGCAGGTTGACGGCCTGGACCGCGATCCCGGTCCGCCGGTCGAACGTGCAGGGGATCCCGAACCCGACGGCCTTTACCTCGCCGTCCACCGCGGCGCTAGCCTCTTCGACGGCATCGACCACCGCCTCGATGAGTGCGGACTGGTCCAGCCCGAAGGCCTCCCGGCGCGCTCGATGGTGGACGGTGAGCCGCTCAGGATCGACGGCTCCGGCCAGGAGCTTCGTCCCGCCCAGATCGACGCCGATCACGCAGCGGGCAGGCACTTCGACCACGATACCCCGTTCGCCATGGCCGACGAGAAGCCAAACTACACCCGCTACCGCTCACGCCCGAAGCTCTTCGGGAAGCGCTCCGACGGCCCGCGCGACGGGCTCGACGACCTGCGCGGCGGGATTCCGCGCCCCGAGGACGGCGGCGGCCGCCGCAAGCTGGCCCAGCGCTTCACGTTCTGGCGCGTGCTCGGCTACCTCGCGCTCGCCGCCGTCGGCTGGATCCTGGTGTCGCTGTTGCTGTTCCTCGTCTCCGCCCAGGTCCAGCGCCAGAAGGTCAACGACGCCGCCGGCTCGGCGCTGAACGACTCGGGCTTCCCGCTCACCTCGCCCAACACGATCCTCGTGCTCGGCTCCGACGCCCGCACCAAGGGCACGAAGGAGCCGGGCGCCAACGTCGGCGGCCCGAGCCGGTCGGACACGATCCTGCTGATGCGCGTCGGCGGCGGGCGCTCCGCGCGGCTCTCGATCCCGCGCGACACCTTCGCCGACATCCCCGGCCACGGCACCGACAAGATCAACGCCGCCTACGCGATCGGCGGCCCCGGCCTCGCGGTCAAGACCGTCGAGCAGTTCCTCGGCATCGAGATCAACCACCTCGTCGAGGTCAACTTCGAGAACTTCCCCGACTTCGTCGACTCGCTCGGCGGCATCGACTACACCGGCGGCTGCGTGATCTCCCGCATCAACGGCGGCTACCGCAACGGCGGCTTCACGCTGCGGCTCAAGCCGGGCAAGAACCACCTCGACGGCGAGCAGGCGCTCGCGCTCGCCCGCACGCGCAAGAACGAGTGCAACCCGGCGGAGAACGACCTCTCCCGCGCCCGCCGCCAGCAGAAGATCCTCGGCGCGATCAAGTCGCGGCTGCTGCACCCCGTGACGTTCCTGCGCCTCCCGTTCGTCTCCTGGCAGGCGCCCAAGGCCGTCCGCTCGGACATGGCCGGGCCTGACCTGCTCGGCCTCTTCGCCGGTATCGCGACGGGCGGCTCACCCGCCACGCGCGTGCTCAAGGGCGAGCCCGAGGGCAACGGCCTGCGCGTCTCCGACGCCGTCAAGCGGCGCGAGGTGCGGCGGTTCTTGAAGGGCTAGTGGTTGCTCGGCTGGCAAATCCCGCGTTGAGGAGGTCGGCGTCGCGGTCGCGGTCTTGCTCGAAGGCGTGGGTGGTGGTGTGGAACTGGCGGCTGTCGAGTTCGATGACGAGTTTCTGTTGGCGGTAGACGGCGTCGACTTCGTGGCCGGCGATGATCTGGTTGCGCTCGGGGAGCGGGAGCTTGTGGCGTTTGAGGAAGCGGGTGAAGTCGTCTTCGAGGGTTGAGCGGGTGGCGCCCCGCTCGGGCGTGAGCGGTGAGGTGCGCCGCCCCGGATATCTGGTGAGGAGGGTGGCCAGTTCCGCGGGGGTGATGAGCCGTTGGACCTGGGCCTCGTTGAGGGCTCGGGTCAGTGGTTGGGGTGAGGACGTCGGCGAGGTCGACGAGCGTGCGGGCCGGGGTGGTGACGCGGATGCCGTAGTGGGTGGTGGCGTCGGCGTGGGGCGAGCGGTGGACGTGGATGCCGGGGTGGCGGCGGTCGCTCGGTGCGGTGACGTGGGTCGTCGCCGGCCAGCGCGGAACGATCCGCCACAGTGCCGCGGCGGAGCGGTGACTCAGCGCGGCGTCGGGGCCGCAGGCGGGGACCGCCGCCATCGCGGTGGCGAGCGGTGACGGCGGGCGGTGACCCACGGCGTAGACCCCGCGATGAAGAGCGTGGAGCCGCCTGAGCCGCTAATCGGGCGATCAGAACGTCGGGTGTGCTGACTCCGTGTGAATTATTGCCACTAACACCGCACACCCGGTCTACGTTGCGGCCCGAGACCGCCGAAAGGCGCGCCGCGGCCGCTTCGTCACACCTCAGTGCGCAGTTCGTCACAAAGCGACGAACACGCGCGACAGTCTCACCGCCCCGCAGACACCGCCGGTTCCGGGCACGCCGGTACGGGCGGGGCCACCGGCTCGTCGACCGCCTTCGGCTTGCGCGAGGCGACGCGACCCCGCCGAGGATCAGCGCGAGGCCGGCGATCGACGCCGCGGTGATCTTCTCGTCGAGCAGCAGCGCGCCGTAGAAGAGCGCGATCCCGGCGCGAGGTAGGAGACGAGCGAGGCGCGCCCGGCGCCGGTCTCGGAGATCAGCTTGTAGAAGATCACGAACGCCAGCGCGGTCCCGATCACGCCCAGCGCCAGGACCGCGAGCAGGGCGCGCGTGCCCGGCATCGCCGACGGCGCCGTGGCGACCGCCGCCGGCAGTGGCAGCACGGAGGCGACGAGGATGGAGAGGAACGAGGTCGTGACCGAGGTCAGGCCCTTGTAGCGCTTCACCACGAAGCTGGAGAGGGCGTAGCAGGGCCGCGCCGATGATCCCGATCGAGCCCAGGAACTCCTCGAGCGAGACGGACTCGACGCCCACCAGCAGCGCGACGCCTGCGAGACCGAGCAGCAGGCCGACCAGCGCGGGGCTGACCTTCTCGGTCTTGTCGATGAACGGCGCGAAGGCGGCGACCAAGATCGAGGCCGGTGCGATCAGGACCGCGGTCAGGCCGGTGGGGACCTCGAGCTCGCCGAAGGTGATCAGGAGGAACGGGAGCGTGATCGCGCTCGCGCCGAGCAGGATGGCCGTCCGGGCCGGCGCGGAAGTCCCCTGGCGGCCGACCTCGTCGCCGCCGTCGCGCAGACGATCGCGAAGAGGACGAGCCGCGGCACGCCGGATCCGCACGAACACGGCGGGCTCGAAGTCCTCGAGCGCGTACTTGATCAGCAGGTAGGAGCCGCCCCAGAGGGAAGCGAGGGCCGCGAGCAATCCGACGTGTCGAGGAGCCATCCCGGCCAGTGTGGCAGCGCCCGGCTCCAAGCGCCAATGACGCTTCGCTACGGGAGCTATCAGCCGCGCTTATAAGTCAGACGAGGACTTCGGCGACGACGAGGAGGACGACGATGGTCAAGAACCCGACGCTGTCGGGCAGCTCGGCGATCGGCCTGCCGGGCAAGGCGGGCGGCAACGCCACGGCGCAGGGCACGGTCCGGGTCGACACCGTCGGCCAGCATCTGACGGTGCGGCCGGTGCATGGCGAATGCCTGTCGCTGACCGTGCCGGCGCAGGATTTCACGCCGCGGCTGCGCCTGGCCGAGCCGGCGGCGGCGCAGCTGTGCCCGGACGCCGAGGGCCGGCCGCTGCTGGAGACCGATCTCGACAGCGACCGGCCGCCGCTGGTGCGGGCATCCGTGCCGGCCCTGGCGCTGGACCTGTCGATCGGCGCCGGCGCCGGCGCGACCCGGCTGCTCGCGACCACCCCGGTCCTCGCCATCGCGCCGGCGACGCAGCCCGAGGGCAGCTACCGCCTGACCGCGGCGGACGGCAAGCTGGCGCTGCCGGGGCTGTCGGTCGAGGATGTCGACGCCGAGGCCATGGTCGTTCCGGGCGCGCGCGGTCCCGATCGATGTCAGCCTGACCGCCGCGCGGCTGGCGATCGAGGGCGACCCGGTGGTGCCGATGAAGGCGGCGCTGCGCAGCCGGCTCGACGCCGCCACCGACATCCTGTCGCTGGAGGCCGAGCTGACCGACCCGGAGGGCCGGGCCCGCGCCGCCGGCACCGGCAAGCATGACCTGACCACCGGCGATGGCGGCCTCGACCTCGTGCTCGACCCGGTGCGGTTCCGCCGCCGCGGGCTGCAGCCGAAGGATGTGGTGCCGGCCCTGGCCGGGCTGCCGTTGGCCTGCGTCGACGGCCGGCTGGAGGGCAGCGGGCGGATCGCCTGGGGCAGCGCCGCGGAGACGGCGCTGGATCTGCGGCTGCGCAACGCCGCCTTCCGCACGCCCTGGGGCCGGGCCGAGGGCGGCGACGGCCCAGCTGCGGCTCGACCAGTTCTCGCCGCTGCGGCTGCCGGCCGGGCAGCGGGTCCGGATCGGCCGGTTCCTCCTGGACGGCGAGATGCCGCCTTTGACCGATGTCGACGCCCGCTTCGGCTGGAGCCAGGCCGGCGGCGTCGACCTGCGGCGGGTGGCGCTCGACTGGACCGGGGCGCAAGGTCAGCGTCGAGGGCGGCTCCGGCCGGCGCCGGCCCTCGGTGCTGAAGATCGAGGGGCTCGACCTGGCCCGCGCCGTGGCCGCAGCCGGGCTGGACGACGTGCGGGCCACCGGCATCGTCGACGGCACCATCCCGTTCCGCCTCGACCGCGACACGATCGTGGTCGAGAACGGCGTGCTGGCGACGCGCGGCCCGGGCGAGATCCGCTATGGCGGCGCGGCGGCGCCGGACGAGATCAAGGCGGCCGCGGCCGCCGAACCGGGCATGGACACGCTGATGGCGGCGCTGCGCAACTTCCAGTATCAGTCGCTGCGGGCGACGCTGGACGGCCGCAGCGACGGCGAGGCGAATGTCAGGCTGGCGGTGCGCGGCTCCAACCCCGACCTCTATGGCGGCTTCCCGATCGCGCTCAACGTCAACCTGTCGGGCGAGCTCTACGTCATCGCCCGGCGCAGCCTGGCCCTGGCGCGGATCGGCGACCGCATCCGGGACTATTATGCGGAGCGGCTCAGGCGCCGCACCGCCGAGCCGCCATGCTGAAGGGAAGGGGCCCGATGACCGACCGATGCCGCGCCGCCGGCCTGTGCCTCGCCGCGCTGCTCGGCGCCTGCTCGCCGGTGATCCGGGTCGAGGCGCCGGACAAGCCGATCGAGATCAACCTCAACGTCCGGGTCGAGCAGGACGTCAAGGTCCAGGTCGACCGCGAGCTGCAGAAGGTGGTCGGCAAGAACCCGGCGGCGCCTTGACCACGAAAAAGGGATGCGCGGCCGGCAGCGCCGCGCATCCCCATCACCGGACGCGATCTTTCAGTCTAGGAGGGGACGAGACAGTGGCCGTTAGGAGCGGTCTGTCGCGGTCCGGCTTCTCGGGCGAACCGCCGAGACGGATCGACCTGATGCCTCAGAAGGCCAGGTTGATGCCGGTCAGCAGGTTGGCGTTCTCGAAATCCTTGCCCTCGCGGAAGTTCTGCTTCTCGTAGATCACTTCCGCATAGGTGTTCAGCCCTGGCGCGAGCGTGTAGGTCAGGTTCACGCCGGCGATGTGGTTGTCCGTCAGGTTCGTGGCGCCGGTGTCGGGCTGCGTCAAGCCGTTGTTGTTGCCGGCCCAGGTATAGGCATAGGACACCGAGGTCAGGAACGGACCCCATTGGTAGCTGAGGTCGCCGATGACCGTGTCCACCGACTTGCTGGTCAGGTACAGGCTGGAATAGTGGGTCCAGTTCACGCTGGCGGCGATGCCGCCCGACTTGACCCGGCCGCCGAGGGTGTAGGCCTCGAGGTCGTGATGCTCCGGATTGTTGTCGGTGGTGACGCCGTTGCCGGTGGCCGCGGTGGCGGCGAGCTTCAGGTCGGTGCCGCCGCCGATATCGCCGTCCCATTGCGCGCCGCCGGTGACGACGTTCTCGTACAGCGTGCTGCTGTCGTTGACCAGGTCGTTGCGGCCGCCGGGGCCGGCATGGGTCGAGCCGCCCACGACCGGGGTGAAGTCGACGCCGAAGCTGAAGCCGCTGATCGTCGGCGAGGTGTATTTGATGCGCGTGTCGTCGTTCGCCAGGCCGCCGAGATAGGTGGCATCGATCGAGTAGAAGTTGCCGCCGCCCAGCGGGAAGTCGCCGTCCAGCAGGTCGCCGAAATCCATGCCGCCGGCACCGACTGGCCCCGGCCAGCTCGTCATGGGCGTAGACATAGCCGAAATCGTCGGCGACGGTCGGCCCGTCACCGAAGGTGACGGTGCCGAAGTCTCCCTTCACATAGACATAGGTGCGGTCGACCTGGACGCCGTCCCGCCGGTTGACCGAGTCGAAGCGGATGCGGCCGCCATATTCGAGCCCGGAGTCAGTGACGTTCTTGACGTCGAACTGCATCCGCGCATTGGTCTGGAAGTCGTAGTCGCGGTCGAACTGCGAATGGTCGGTGTCGGTCAGCACCAGCGCAGACTGCGCGGCGACGAATCCGGTGATCTTCAGCTGCAGACCGGACGTCACATTCGCGTCGGCCGCCGATGCCGGCATCGCTCCGATCAACGCGGCAGCGGCCAGCGCCGTGCCCCCCAGCAATACCTGCTTCATTCTGCCTCCCTCTACCCGCACCGATGCGGGGCGATTCACTCGAGACGCCCGCCTGACGGCCGGGCTCTGTGGCGTCGAAGGCACACTCGATGGGGCTGGGTGGCCGCTTGCTCGGGTGCCTGAGACAAAGGGACCGTAAGCGGGCGCAAAAAGGTAACATACATACAAAAATGTATACTTCCTTGTAACGGCGATCTGTTGCCGGCGGGCCACACCGTCTGCAGCAGTGGCGGTGCGAGAGCAGGACGTTGGAAGAGAGGATCTGCGGGCGGCTTGCCGGTCCCGCCAGCCCTCGGTCGCGGCGGTCAAGTCACGTTCGGCAGTCCTGGCCCGAGCGGCAGACGGCTTAGCCGGTCGTTTCCTCGCCGTCCCAGTAACGCCGCAGCCCCGACATGTCGAAGATGTCGTCTCGCGTGCGCAGGGCGCCGACCGCCATCTTGTTCGAATCCGGGTAGACGCAGACCTCGTTCGGGTTGTGCTCGCCGATCATCAGATAGCTGCAGGGGCCCGGGCCGCTGTTCAGGAAGGAATGGCCGATCTTCCGGCCGGCGGGGAAGCAGACATAGTCGCCCGCCGTCAGCTCGTGGCGCTCGTCGCCGAGGATGAGCGTCACCTGGCCTTCGAGGATCAGGGCGTGCTCCTCCTCCAGCATGTGGTAGTGCTTGGGGCACAGGCGCATTCCCGGCGCCGGCGCTTCGATCAGCATGCCGACGTGATAATTCGCGTCCGACGGCAGCCTCGGTGAGATGCTTCGAGCGGCCGCCGAACCGCGTGCTTCCAGGCAGGCCCTCATCACGCCATGTCAGCTGCATGCGAGGAGATCGGCGCCTTCGGCGCTGCGGGCGGTTCGGGCGCCACGGCATCGGCGGGCGGGGCGACGCCCGGCGGCAGGCCGGTATCCTCGCCGTCCCAATAGCCGCGCGTCGCCGCCAGGTCGAGGATCAGCGCGCCGTCCCAGGGCGCCGCACCAGCACCTTGTTGGTGTCGGTGTAGACGCAGATCTCGTTCGGGTTGCGCTCGCCCACCACCACGTAGCGGCAGACGGCATCGCCGGTGTTGACCAGGCAGTGCCCGGCCTTCTGCCCGGCCGGGTAGCAGATATAGTCGCCGGCCTTCATCTCGTAGCTGTCGGCGCCGAGGCGCGCGGTGACCGTGCCTTCGAGGATGTAGACATGCTCCTCCTCGAAGATGTGGTAGTGCGCCGGCACGCTCTGCTTGCCCGGCCCCAGCTCCTCGATGGCGACGCCGACATGGTAGTCGTCGCCGAGCACGGCGCGGGTCAGGTGCCGGTAGCGCGTGGTGAAGCGCGGGATGTCGGACCATTCCTCCCACGGCACGTCGTTGGACGAGATCGGCCTGGCCGGCGCGGCGGATCTCGTTCGCCATGTGTCTGCTCCCCTTCTGCGATCAGGCACCGCCCCATCCTGGACCAGACGCGGCGGCGGTCAAAGCCGGCAGCTCACGGCTCCGCCGGCCGGCGATGCGCCAGGGCCAGGGAGCGGGCGAGGGCGGCGCCCAGCGACAGGCCGTGGGCGTCGCGCAGATAGGTCTGGAAGTCGTAGATCGTCACCGCCGGGCAGGTCTCGAACTCCAGGATCCGGACGCTCGCCGTCCTCGCCGGCGCGGAGGTCGACCGAGAAATAGTCGCGCAGGCCGAAGATCTCGGCCAGGCGGGGCACCAGGGCCTCCGCCGCCGCGACGATCCGGGCCGCCGCCGGGCCGGCCTCGGCGCGCAGATCCGACAGCTGCGGGATGAAGGCGCGCTGCTGCCCTTCGCCGAAGCCGGTCCGGCCGCCCTCGGTGTCGCGGCTGCCCGACAGGCTGGCATTGTCGCGCATGGTCATGAAGGCCCCGCCGGTCTCGCTGCCCGGATCCTTGCCGAGCCGGGCGATGCCCAGCGACGCCGCCAGCGGGCCGGCCGACATCCATATAGCTGACCCGGATGTCGTGGCCCGGCAGGAAGGGCTGGATCACGGCCCGGTCGCGATAGCGCTCCCACAGCCGCGCCGCGACCTCCAGGGCCGTCGCCGCATCCGCGGTCCGGGAGTCGGCGAAGATGCCGATCTTGGCGCCGAGCGTGTTCGGCTTGACGAAGAACGGCCCCGGCCCATCCAGCACCGCGGCGCCGGCGATCACCCGCCGCCCCTCGGCCAGGGCGGTCGGCGGCACCGGCAGGCCGGCCGCCGCGGCCAGGGCGGTGCATTTGAACTTGTCCTGGCACAGGTGCTGGGCCTGGGGCGGGCTGCCGTAGGTCGGGATCCCGGCCAGCCGCGCCAGCGCGCTGACGGCGCTGCCGCGGTAATAGGCGATGCCGTCGGTCTGGCACCACAGGATGGTGTCGTCGCGCCGGGCGACCAGGCCGGGCAGGGCGCCGATCAGCCCGTCGAGCTCGACGAACTCGGCCTCCAGCCCGGCCTCGGCGAGCGTTGCCGTGAGCTCCGGCCGGATCGCGGCCAGGTCCGTCGCCTGGGCCAGGTAGCAGGCGATTTCCGCCGCGATGTCGGGACCGAAGCCGGCCGCCTCCAGCCGCGCCCGGCACGCCGCCTCGGGTTCATAAGCGATGACCACGCGGCGCAGCGGAAGGGTCGGCATCGGCGGCTCTGTGATCAGCGCCGGCTCGATCGCAGCCCGTCGGCACGGCCGAGCGCGGCGCGCGGCGGCTGGCGGGTCAGCGGCCGCTGGCCGTTCGCCAGCGGCTGCCAGCACGCCGACTGGATGCTCGGCTTCTGTGTCATGGCCGAGGATGGCCGGCCGATCACCGGTCGGGGGCGGCCGGCGCCGCTGATCCGCGGCTTCGCTGCTGCCGGCGCGCGACTGGCGGATCGAGGACACCTGGCACGTCGCGGGGCTCAAGGGCACCGGGAGCCATCACATCGTCCTGCAGGACACGGTGGTGCCGGCGGCGCAGCTTCTTCGACTCTTGCGACGGCCGCCGTGCGTGCCGGGACCGCTGTACCAGGCCGTGCCGCAGCTGCTGCCGCTGCTGCACGGCGCCTTCGCGTCGGCATGGCCGAGGGCGCATTGGACGAACTGCTCGCGCTCGCCGGCACCGGCCGGCAGCAGCTGCGGCCGCCGGTGCCGATGCGGGATTCGGATCCTGGATCAGGGGAAGGCGCAGACCTCGTTGGTGACGCGGACGAAGCTGCGCTCGCCCTCGACCAGGCTGAAGCGGTATTCCTTGTCGCCGGCCACGATGGTCTGGAACAGCGGCAGCACGCCGGTGGCGGTGGCCTGCTTGCCGTCGATGCCGCGGAAGTTGACGGTCACGCTCTTGGCCGGGTCGAACCAGGACTGCGCCTTGTTGTTGTCGTCCACCGCGCTTTCGCCGCGGCCGGTCACGGCGATGGTGTTGTTGGCGAAGGCGACCGAGCTGTTGGATCCGGCGGCGTTCTGGGTCGGCAGGATGAAGCGCTTGCTCTCGCCCGGCTTGCAGTCGCGCGGCGCCGAGGCCTGGTCGATGTAGAAGGCCAGGCGCTGCGGGTCGAGCCCGGTCTGCAGCCGCTGCGCCACCTTGTCGGCCAGCTCGCGATAGGTGCCGGTCGGCACCTCGCGCTCGAATTGGGCCATCAGCTCGCGGTACTGGATCTGCGCCGTCTGCGCCGCCGCCTGCAGCCGCACCCGGTCCTGCTCCAGCCCGGTCTTGTCCTGGGACAGCGTGCCGACCTGGGCCTGCAGCGTCGCGATCTGGCCGCGGGTCCGCTCGACCCCGATCTGATAGGCGAAGGCCGCCACCACCACCAGCACGGTGATCGAGAAGAAGACGCGGATGATCGCGCCCCAGACGCGCCGCCGGTAGCGACTCTCCGGATCGTAGAGACCGAGACCCATGAACCCTATCCTGACCCTTTGCCGGCGGACGCCGCCGCCGTAGCATGGCCCGACTGTTACGACAGCGAGCCCCCGGCCGCCAAGCCCGTCGCGACGGGCGCGGCAAATCGGGCGGCTGTCCGACCTGTCGGCAAGAGAGAATTCTGGAGGAGCGCAGCGTGGATTCGATCCATCACTTCATCGACGGCAAGGCCGCGCCCGGCCGCAGCGGCCGGGCCGGGGACGTGTTCAACCCGGCGACCGGCGAGGTCTCGGGCCGCGTCGACTTCGCCTCGGCCGAGGAGGCCGGCGCCGCCATCGACGCCGCCCGCAAGGCGCTGCCCGGCTGGGCGGCGACGCCGCCGGTGATCCGCGCCCGCGTGATGTTCCGCTTCAAGCAGCTGATCGAGGAGAACATCGAGGAGCTGGCGCGCGATCGTCACCGCCGAGCACGGCAAGGTGCTGTCCGACGCCAAGGGGTCGATCCAGCGCGGCCTCGAGGTGGTCGAGTTCGCCTGCGGCATCCCGCATCTGCTGAAGGGCGAGTTCAGCGAGAATGTCGGGCGCGAGATCGACAGCTGGTCGATCCGCCAGCCGCTCGGCGTCTGCGCCGGCATCACGCCGTTCAACTTCCCGGTGATGGTGCCGCTGTGGATGTTCCCGGTGGCGCATCGCCTGCGGCAACACCTTCGTCCTGAAGCCGTCGGAGAAGGACCCGTCGGCCGCCAACTGGCTGGCCGCCAAGCTGCTCGAGGCCGGCGCGCCTCCGGGCGTGCTCAACGTCGTGCACGGCGACAAGGAGGCGGTCGACGCGCTCTTGACCCATCCGCGGCGTCGCGGCGGTCAGCTTCGTCGGCTCGACCGCGATCGGCGAGTACATCTATGCGACCGCGGCGGCGCACGGGAAGCGCGTGCAGGCGCTGGGCGGCGCCAAGAACCACATGGTGGTGATGCCGGACGCCGACCTCGACAAGGCGGTCGACGCGCTGATGGGCGCGGGCTACGGCTCGGCCGGCGAGCGCTGCATGGCGATCTCGGTCGCGGTCGCGGTCGGCGACGTCGGCGACAAGCTGATCGCCAAGCTGGAGCCGAAGGTGCGGGCGCTGAAGGTCGGCCCGGGCACCGACCCGGAGGCCGAGATGGGGCCGCTGGTCACCAGGCAGCACTACGACAAGGTGCGCGGCTATGTCGATCATCGGCGTCCAGGAGGGCGCCAAGCTGGTGGTCGACGGCCGCGGCCTGAAGCTGCAGGGCTATGAGAACGGCTTCTTCCTCGGCGGCTGCCTGTTCGACAACGTCGACGCCGGAGATGCGGATCTACAAGGAGGAGATCTTCGGGCCGGTGCTGTCGGTGGTGCGGGCGCCGGATTTCGCGACGCGCGCTGGACCTCGTCAACGACGCACGAATACGGCAACGGCACCGCGATCTTCACCCGCGACGGCGACGCGGCGCGCGACTTCGTCAGCAACTGCAATGTCGGCATGGTCGGCGTCAACGTGCCGATCCCGGTGCCGATGGCGTTCCACAGCTTCGGCGGCTGGAAGCGCTCGCTGTTCGGCGACCATCGGCATGTACGGGCCGGAGGGCGTGCGCTTCTACACCAAGCTGAAGACCGTGACCGCGCGCTGGCCGACCGGCATCCGGGGCGGCGCCGAGTTCACCATGCCGGTGATGCGGTAGGCAGCCTCCACGAGTCACGGCGTAGCTTGGCGGCGAGATCCGCGGACCCGACTGGCGGGCCGCAAGAGCCCTGCCTCGTTGCGTTCGCTCTGCGAACGGGAGGGCAACACGTAACTTCAGGCCGCCACGGCCAGGCCCGGCGAGGCCTTGGCCTGCTGGTGCGCCTCGGCCACCGCGCGCTCGCGGTGCTCCGGGCCCATCGACAGGCCCTCGGCGCGCACGAACTCGATGTCGGTGACGCCGATGAAGCCGAGGATGGTGCGCAGATAGGCCTCCTGGTGGTCCAGCGCCTCCAGGCCGGCGGTGTAGATGCCGCCGCGCGAGGAGGCGACGATCACCTTGCGGCCGCCGGCCAGGCCGACCGGGCCGGTCTCGGTGTAGCGGAAGGTGCGGCCGGCCTGGGCCAGCCGGTCGATCCAGGCCTTCAGCTGGGTCGGGACCGCGAAATTGTACATCGGCGCGCCGATCACCACGACATCGGCCGACAGGAACTCCCCGACGATGGCGTCGATCAGCGCCCGCTCCTCGGCCTGGACCGGCGTCAGCTCGCTGTCCTTGCCGAACTTGATCACCGCCAGCGCGCTCGGCGGTCAGGTGCTCCGGCGGGTCGGCGACGAGGTCGCGGTACACCAGCTCGGCCTGCGGGTAGCGGGCGCGCCAGGCCGTCGACGGTCGCCTTGGTCAGCTGGCGCGACACCGAGGCGTCGCCGAGCAGGCTGGAATCGATCTGCAGGATCTTCATGGACCCCTCCATGGGTGCGAGTGATATCGCCATTGCATTTACGGATGGAGGACAATCCGCCTGTAGTCTGGATTTTCGCGATGGATCGTTCTATCTGTGAGACAATCCACTGCGGGTGACGGCCATGCTCGACCTCAACGACCTCCGCCTCTTCGCCAAGGTGGCGCAGCTGGGCGGCTTCACCGCCGCGGGCCGGGCGCTCGGCCTGCCCAAGTCGCGGCTCAGCCGCCGGATCGCGGCGCTGGAGGAGGGGCTCGGCGTCCGGCTGCTGCAGCGCTCGACCCGCCGGCTGTCGCTGACCGATGTCGGCGAGACCTTCCTGCGCCATTGCGAGACCATGCTGGCCGAGGCCGAGGCGGCGGAGCAGGCGGTGGCCCAGGCGCGGTCGGAGCCGAGCGGGCTGATCCGCATCACCTGCCCGCACATCCTGGCGCAGACCATGATCGCGCCGCTGATCAACAGCTTCCTGGCCGCCCATCCGGCGGTGCGCATCGCCATGGAGCTGACCGGCCGCCGCGTCGACGTGATCGACGAGCGCGTCGACCTGGCCTTCCGCGTCCGCAAGCCGCCGACCGAACCCTCCGACGTCGTCGTCCGGGTGCTGGCCCAGACCCGCGGCGTGGTGGTGGCCGCGCCGGCGCTGCTCGACCGGATCGGCCGCCCCGCGGAGCCGGTCGACCTGATCCGCCTCGGCACGCTCGACCTGCACCATGCCGACGGTCGCCATGTCTGGACCCTGGTCGACGCGGCGGGCGCCCCGCAATCGGTGCCGCATGTGCCGCGGCTGGCCAGCGACGACATGTTCACCCTGCGCCAGGCCGCGATCGACGGGCTCGGCGCCGCGCTGCTGCCGGACTACATCTGCCGGCCGGCGATCGAGGCCGGGCTGCTGCAGCATGTGCTGTTGGACTGGCGCGTGCCGGAGGGCGAGGTGCAGGCGGTGTTCGCCTCGCGCCGCGGCCTGGTGCCGGCGGTGCGGGCCCTGGTCGACCATGTCGTGCGCTGGGTGCCGCGGATGGTGGCGATCTGCGACAGCGAGCTGCGCGAGGAGGACCGGCTGCCGCCCTATGCCGATTCCGGCGCCAACGCCGCCGCGCTCGGCCTCGATGCGCTGTTGACCGCCCGGCCCGCCGCCCACTAGCTTCGCCGCGACGGTTCCTTCGGGATCAAAAGGGAACGCAGTGCGGGCCTCGGCCCAACGCTGCGGCTGCCCCCGCAACTGTGAGCGGCGAGTCATCCGTCATCATGCCACTGGGGTCTCGGGCCCCGGGAAGGCGACGGAAGGGCGACGACCCGCGAGCCAGGAGACCTGCCGTCAGTCGTGGTCACGCGCGAGCACGCCGGGCGGGGTGTCCTGGTGGTTGCCGAACCGGCCCCGTTGCCGAACTGCGCGGGCCGGGGAGACAGCGTTCGCGGTGACGTGCCACAGGCGTGTCCCCCGAGGTCTCCATGTCCGTTCCATCCCGTTCCGTCCTGGTCCTGCTCGCGGCCGGCGTCTCCATGCCCGCGGAGGGCCCAGGAGGCCGATCCCGGCCTAGACGTCTCCCGCCGATCGTGGTCACCGCCAACCGTACGCCGACCCCGGCGGCGGAGGTCGGCAGCGCCGTCACCGTGATCACCCGGCAGGAGTTGGAGGACCGGCAGATCCGCCAGCTCTCCGACGTGCTGCGCGAGGTGCCGGGCGTCGCCGTCAACCGCACCGGCCCGGCCGGCCGGACGACCCAGATCCGGATCCGCGGTTCCGAAAGCAACCAGACCCTGGTGCTGATCGACGGCGTCGAGGTCAACGACCCGTCATCCGGGTCGGAGTTCGACTTCGCCCATCTGATGGCCGACGACATCGAGCGGATCGAGGTGCTGCGCGGGCCGCAGAGCGCGCTCTACGGCTCGGACGCGATCGGGGGCGTGGTCAACATCGTCACCCGGCGCGGCGAGGGGCCGGTCGGCGGGCACCGCCTCGGTGGAGGGCGGCGGCTACGGCACGCTGCGCGGCCACGCCTCGGTCAGCGGCGGCAATGACGATCTGGACTACCTGATCGGCACCGCCGGGGTGCTGACCGACGGAGTGTCGTCCGCCCGGAACGGCAGCGAGGCCGACGGGTACCGCAACGGCAGCATCTACACCAAGATCGGGATGCACCCGAACGAGCTGCTCGATATCGACGTGGTCGGCCGCTACACCCGCTTCCGCACCGATCTCGACGGCTTCGCCGGCGGCGTCGGCGCCATCGACAGCAAGGACGATGTCGCCGGCTCGACCTTCCTTGGCCGGATCCAGGGCAAGCTCAAGCTGCTCGACGGGCGGTGGGAGCACATCGTCGGCCTGTCCTACACCGACGACAGCCGCGACTATCGCGACGGCGACGATGTCATCACCAGCAGCTATCGCGGCAAGACCACCCGGGTCGACTACCAGACCAACCTGACGCTCGACAGCGAGGCTGTGCTTCCGGCCGAGCACCGCCTGACCTTCGCCGTCGACCATGAGGAGCAGCAGGCCGACAGCAACAGCGGCTTCGCCGATTTCAGCCGGCGGATCGGCGCGACCGGGCTGGTCGGGCAATACCAGCTCGGCCTGTTCGATAGCCTGTTCCTGACCGGCAGCGTGCGGCACGACCTGAACGACCTGTTCAACGACACCACCACCTGGCGCCTGACCGCGGCCTACAAGGTCGAGGCCACGGGCACCAAGCTGCGCGCCTCCTACGGCAGCGGGGTGAAGAACCCGACGCTGTTCGAGCTGTACGGCTTCACCAACAGCTATCGCGGCAATCCCGACCTGAAGCCGGAGCGGGCGGAGGGTTGGGACGCCGGCTTCGACCAGGAGATCTGGGGCGAGCGCGTGGTGCTGGACGCGACGTATTTCGAGCAGCGGATCAGCGACCTGATCGTCGGCAGCGGCCAGGGCTCGGCCAACCTGCCGGGCACGGCCACCGCGCGGGGGGTGGAGCTGGGCCTGTCGGTAACGCCGGTCGACGACCTGACCATCCGCGCCTCCTACACCTACACCGACACCGAGGACGCGACCGGGGCGGAGCTGGTGCGCCGGCCGCGCAATCTCGCCAGCCTCAACGTCAACTACCTGTTCCTGGAGGGGGCGGCGAACGTCAATCTCGGCGTCGACTACAATGGCCGGCAGAAGGACCTGGCCTTCGACGAGATGTTCAATGCCTCGCCGGTGACGCTGGACGGCTATACGCTGGTGAACTTGGCGGCGTCGTACCAGGTGGGCGACAGGGTGCAGGTCTATGGCCGGATCGACAACCTGCTGGACGAGGATTATGAGGAGGTCTGGACCTACGGCGCGCTCCGCCGGGCCGGCTATCTCGGCATGAAGGTCAGCTTCTGATCGCGATGCGCCGCCTTGCCACGCTCCCGCTGCTCCTGGCCATCGGCCTTGCCATGCCCGCGATGGCCGGGCCGCATCGGGTCGTCTCGCTCAACCTCTGCGCCGATGCGCTGGTGCTGCGGCTGGCCGACCGTGCCGATGTGCAGTCGGTGAGCTGGCTGGCGCGCGACCCGGAGAATTCGGTGGTGGCGGCCGAGGCGGCCACGGTGCCGGTCAATCACGGGCAGGCGGAGGAGGTGGCGGCGCTGCAGCCGGATCTGGTCGTGGTCGGCGCCTTCACCACCCGCAGCACGGTGGCGCTGCTGCGCCGCCTGGGCATGCCGATCCTGGAGCTGGGCGTGCCGCGGGATCTGGACGGCGTCCGCGCCCAGATCCGCCAGGTGGCGTCGGCGCTGGGTCGGGCAGAGCGGGGTGAGCGCATGATCGCGACAATGGACGAGCGGCTGGCGGCCATCCGCAGCCCGGCATCGCCGCCGTTGGCGGTGGTGCTGCGCCCGAACGGCTTCACCGCCGGCCGCGGCTCGCTGGTCGACGAGATCCTGCGCCGGGCTGGCGTCCGCAACCTCGCCGCCGAGCAGGGGCTGGAGCATTACGGCGAGATCCCGCTGGAGCGCGTGGCGCTGTCCGGGGTGCGTCTGCTGATCCTGAACCAGCCGGAGAATCGGGCGCCGTCCCTGGGCGAGGCGATGCTGGACCATCCGATCCTGTCCGCGCTGCCGGAGCTGCGCCTGGTCCGGGTGCCGGCACGGCTGTGGACCTGCGGCGGCCCGGAGGTGGCCGACGCCGCCGCCCTGATTGCCGCCGCGGCCCGCGAGGCGGAGGAGGGGCCGTGACCTTCGACGCCACACCCCGCCAAGCCGTGGCGCCGCCCTACGCGATCCTGGTCGCCGGTCTCGCGCTCGCCGCTCTGGTCTGCCTGGCCGGGTCGATCGCCATCGGCTACGCGCCGCTGGACCTCGCATCCGCGGCTGGCGACCTGTTGGCCGGGCGGCAGAGTCTGCCGGCGCTGGTGCTGCTGGAGCTGCGGCTGCCGCGGGCGCTGCTGGGCCTGCTGGTCGGGTTCAGCCTCGGCCTCGGCGGCGCCGCGATGCAGGGGCTGCTGCGCAACCCGCTGGCCGAGCCCGGGGTGATCGGCGTCTCGGCCGCGGCGGCGCTGGGCGCCGTGCTGGTGTTCTACACCGGCCTGGCCGGCAGCTTCGCTTTGGCCCTGCCGCTGGGCGGCATCGCCGGGGCGGTGCTGGCGACGCTGATGCTGCTCGCCATGGCCCGGCGCGGCGCCGGCACCATGACGGTGATCCTGGCCGGCGTCGCCATCAGCAGCGCCGCCGGCGCCCTGACCGCCGCTGGCGCTGAACCTGTCGCCGAACCCCTATGCGGCGCTGGAGATCGTGTTCTGGCTGATGGGGTCGCTGGCCGACCGCAGCCTGCAGCATGTCTGGCTGGTGCTGCCGCCGATGGCGATCGGCTGGGCCCTGATCCTGGCCGGGGCGCGGGCGCTGGATGCGCTGACCCTGGGCGAGGACACCGCGTCCAGCCTGGGCTTCGACCTCGGCCGGCTGCGGTTGCAGCTGATCGTCGGCACCGCGCTGGCGGTCGGCAGCGCCGTGGCGGTGACCGGGGCGATCGGCTTCGTCGGCCTGGTGGTGCCGCATCTGCTGCGGCCGCTGGTCGGGCACCGGCCCGGGCGGCTGCTGCTGGTCAGCGGCCTGGGCGGCGCGGTGCTGCTGCTGCTGGCCGATATCGGGCTGCGGCTGGTGCGGGTGCAGCCGGAGCTGAAGCTGGGCGTGGTCACCGCGGTGATCGGCGCGCCCTTCCTGTTCAGCCTGATCTGGCGGCTGCGGCGGAGCGCCTGATGCGGATCGACGCCACAGGGCTTCGCCTCGCGCTTGGCGGCCGGCCGGTCCTCGCCGGGATCGACCTGGCGCTGGCGCCGGGCGAGCTGGTCGGGCTGATCGGGCCGAACGGCGCCGGCAAGACCACGCTGCTGCGCGTGCTGGCCGGGCTGCAGGCGCCGGATGCGGGCACGGTCCGCTATGACGGGCAGGCGGCACGGCAGCTCGGCCGCGACCGGCTGGCGCGGGCCCTGGCGGTGCTGATGCAGGGCGACGAGGTGCAGTGGCCGCTGCGGGCCGACCATCTGGTGGCGCTGGGGCGGCTGCCGCATCGCCGGGCGCTGGGCGGCATGTCGGCGGCGGATCACGACGCGGTGGCGCGGGCCCTCGAAGCGGCGGATGCGGCGCATCTGCGGCAGCGCACGGTCGGCACCCTGTCGGCCGGCGAGCGGATGCGGGTGCTGTTCGCCCGGGCGCTGGCGGTCGAGGCACCGATGCTGTTCGCCGACGAGCCGGTGGCGGCGCTGGACCCGTTCCACCAGCTGCAGATCATGGAGCTGCTGCAGGCGCGTGCCCGGGCCGGCGCCGGGCGTGCTGGTGGTGCTGCACGACCTGGCGCTGGCCGGCCGGTTCTGCGACCGGCTGGTGCTGCTGCAGGGCGGGCGGGTGCTGGCCGACGGCCAGCCCGACGCGGTGCTGACCGACGACCATCTGCGCCGCGCCTATGCGGTGGAGGTGCAGCGCGGCGAGCGCGACGGGATCGGCTATGTCCTGCCCTGGACCCGCATCGCGACACCGGAGCAGGGACGCTAAGTGCCCGCGGCGCGGCTCTGCTCGCCGCTCAGCTTCACCGGCACCTCGCCGAGATTCTTCAGGCTCAGCGTCAGGAAGAAGGAATAGCCCTCCTTCTGATCCTCTGCGGTGGTGAACCGGCGCTGCGCGGTGACGCCGAAGGTGAAGCATTCGTCCTGGTACTGCGCGCCGACATTGTAGGTGAACGGCCGCATGTTCTGGATGTCGTAGGTCATTCCGGTCGACACCGACCAGTAGTCCGAGACCTTGGCGGTGCCGCCCGTGCCGAGCTGCTGCTGGTTGAAGGTGTTGCCGTCGTCGTCCGGGCCCTTGTCGTCGAGCAGGCTGTAGTTGACGTTCAGGTTCAGCCAGTCCGAGGGAGTCGGTGCGTGGCCTGGACGAATTGCCGGCGGCTGTAGAAATTGTCCTTGTCCAGCCGGAACCGCCAGTCGAGGTTCAGATACGGCGCCGGATGCAGGGTGACGCGGCCGACATAGTCCGACACCTTGTCGCGCAGGCCGGAGCTCTCCGGGAAGTCGTCATCCTTCTCGAACCGGTAGCTCTGGCCCAGGAAGAAGGTGGCGTTGGCGCCGTCCGGCGCATAGAGGCCGTAGCGGAAGCCGTAGGAGACGTGCTGGCCGCCCTCGACCCGGTCGAGGCCGGGGAAGCGGTTCTCGCTGAACAGGTTGATCTCGTCGAACTCGATGTCGGCGCTGTCGTTGTTCGGGATCTTGTTGCCGTTGCTGATCTCCGGCGCGACGCTGAAGCTGACGATCGGCTCCAGCAGCTGCTGGTAGGTGCCGATCTGGCCGACGAAGGGGTAGCGCGCGGTCAGCGTGGCGACCGGGAAGAGCCGGGCGGCGCTGGCGTCCCGGGTCAGCACCTCGTCGGGCCCGCCATCGATCACCTTGGTCCCGTCCGGCATATCGTTCGACTGGTACAGGTCGCCGCGCAGATAGGCGCGTGCGTTCAGCACGATGCCGCTGTCGGTGTAGAAGTCGCGCTGCCAGCCGACCTGGCTGGACAGGCGGCGCGTGTCGACACCGCGGGTGGGGTCGCTGGTCACCGGGTCGTAGTCGCGCAGCAGGCTGATGGCGCTGGCGTTGACGAACCATTGGCCGCCGAAGACGGTGTTCGGCTCGCTGACGTAGTTGGCCTGGGCCCAGGGCAGGACGGTGGGCGAGAAGCCCTTGCTGCCGATCCCGGTGCCGGGGGTGCGCAGATCCTGCCAGTCCAGCGCCTCGACCGAGATGTAGCTCAGTCCGTAGAAGCCCTCGGCATAGGCGCGGCTCTGCAGCACGTCGGAGCCGGAGATGCCGAAGATTGTCGAGATAGGTCCGGTCCGAGGTGCGCTGGATATCGGTCCCGAACCGCCAGTTCTGGTCGAAGTCGTAGCGGGCGGAGCCGAAGAAGTGCCAGCGCACCTGTTGCGAGCGGAAGTTCAGGTTGCTGCCGTTGAAGCCTGAATTGTCGTTCAGGATCTTGTCGTAGCCGCTCTGGTTGATGCTGCCGTTGAGGGTGACGAGGCCCTTGTCGAAGCGCTTGCGGTACTCGCCGCTGAACAGCGTGCCGGCATCGCGCGTGACCATGGTGCCGACCGTGGCGTCCTGGTCCGGCGAGATGTCGAAATAGTACTGCAGCCCGAAGAACGGCCCGACATCGGAGGTCGCGCCGAAGGTCGGGAACAGGAAGCCCTGGCGCCGGTCGACCGAGGGGTCGGGCATCGAGAAATACGGCGTGTAGAACAGCGGCACGCCGAACAGGTCGATGAAGGCGTCGTGGTAGATGATGTCCTTCGCCACCGCGTCGTTGGTCACCCGCACGGCGCGGATCTGCCACAGCGGCGGCGCCGTGCGGATCGTCCTTGCACAGGTTGCAGGGCGAATAGACGGCGCGGTCGATGGTGGTGATCTCGCCGCGCTCGCGCACCGCGCTGTTGCCGACCATGCGCGAGTTGTCGGACAGGATCAGCGACACCTGCTGGATGAAGCCGTCCTTCAGGTCGTCGGTCAGCTCGGCATAGTCGCCGAACAGGACCTCGCCGCCCGGCTGCACCATGGTGACGTGGCCGCTGGCGGCGACCACCTGGGTCTTCTGGTTGTAGGTGACCTGGTCGGCCCGGACGATCTGGTGATTCTGGCTGAATCTCGACCTTGCCGCGGGCGGTGACGAGACCGAGGGTCTGGTCGTAGATCAGCTCATCGGCGCTGATCACCGGGGGCTGCTGCTGCCCGGCCGGCGTATCGGGCCGCGAGGGTATCTCCGCGGCCGGCGCGGCAGGCTGCGTCTGCTGCTCCGCGGCCGGTGTGGCCGGCTGCTGCTGGCCCTGGTCCTGGGCCGAGGCGCCGATCGACGTGAGCATAGCGGTCACGGAAACGGCGCCGAGAAAGGTCGATAACCGATTGATTCGCTTCACTGCCGCTTCCATGCTCCGACGCGAGCTGTCGCCCCTTGTGCCGAAAGCGAAGGGGCGAAGTCAACGCCGGTCACGGCGGTGCGAACCTAGGCGGCGGTTTCAGTGACCTCCGCCGCGCTGCGCTTGCGCTGCGGCACGGGGCGCAGCAGGAAGGCCGGGACGTGGTCGCCGAGGCCGAGCACCGGCGTGTCGTCGCGATCCTCGCGCGGCGAATGGCGCCGATCGCGGCCCCGATCCTCGCTGCGATCGTCGCGGCGCGGGCGGTCCGGCACCGGCCGCGGACGGTCTTCGCCGCGGTGGGATGCGACCGGAGCGGGCTCCGCCTGGCGCGGCTCGTCGCGACGGGAGTCGGCCTGACGGGGGGCGGCGGGGCGGGGCCGGCCACGGCGCGGCCGGTCCTCGACCGGAGCGCGGACCTCCTCGGCGACAGCCTGGGGCTCTTCCGTACGGCGCGGTTCGGGCGCCGAGTCGCGGGTCTCTGCGCTTGGGTGCGTCGGGACGCTCGCCGCGCCGGCGGGCCTTGCCGCGCTGCTTGATCTCGTCCTCGGACAGGAAGCCTTCGCAGACCGATCTCGGGCAGCACCAGCACCGGGATCTGCTTCTTGATCAGGCTTTCGATCGCCTTGACGAAGCGGCCCTCCTCGGGCGTCGCTATCGAATAGGCCTTGCCGGTCTTGCCGGCCCGGCCGGTGCGGCCGACGCGGTGGACATAGTCGTCGGCATGGATCGGCACGTCGAAGTTGAAGACGTGGCCGATGTCGCTGACATCGAGGCCGCGGGCCGCGACATCGCTGCACACCAGCGTGGTGATCTCGCCGCGCCGGAACCGGTCCAGCGTCTCGTTGCGCATCG
Source organism: uncultured Alphaproteobacteria bacterium (assembly GCA_963828625.1). GTDB lineage: Bacteria > Pseudomonadota > Alphaproteobacteria > Rhizobiales > Xanthobacteraceae > PALSA-894. Next base: position 26,134 of record CAWHEX010000008.1, read on the forward strand.
ACTGGACCAGGTCGCCATGCATCTGCGCGGCGTTGAAGCCGTGGCTCTGCAGCGATTTGAACACCACCGAGACGTCGCGCTTGCGGTTGCAGAACACGAAGGCGCTCTTGACGTCCTCGGCCCGCAGCAGGTGGCGCAGCGCCTTGCGCTTGTCCTCGGCCTCGACGATGACGATGTGCTGCTCGAGCAGCTCGCCCGTGGTCGCCGGCGGCGCCACCGAGATCTGCTTCGGGTTGCTGAGGAAGGCCTCCGACAGGCGCCGGATCTCCGGCGGCATGGTGGCCGAGAAGAACAGGGTCTGCCGCAGCGGCGGCAGCAGGCCGACGATGCGCTCGATGTCCGGGATGAAGCCCATGTCGAGCATGCGGTCGGCCTCGTCGATCACCAGGATCTTGACGTCGGCCAGCAGGACCTTGCCGCGCTCGAACAGGTCGAGCATGCGGCCGGGCGTGGCGATCAGCACGTCGACGCCGCGGTCCAGCTTCTTGATCTGGTCCTCGAAGCTCTCGCCGCCGATCAGGAGGGCGTAGGACAGCTTCTCGTACTTGCCGTACAGCTCGAAATTCTCGGCCACCTGCGCGGCCAGCTCGCGAGTCGGCTCCAGGATCAGCGAGCGCGGCATGCGCGCCCGGGCCCGGCCGGAGGCGAGGATCTCCATCATCGGCAGGGTGAAGCCGGCGGTCTTGCCGGTGCCCGTCTGTGCGATGCCGAGAACGTCGCGGCCCATCAACACGTAAGGTATGGCCTGGGCCTGGATCGGGGTCGGCGTGGTGTAGCCGACATCGTCCACGGCGCGCAGGATTTCGGGCTTCAGCCCAAGATCCGAAAAGAGCATCGTACAGGAATCTTTACTAATGGGGGCGCGCCGAGCGGCCCGCCGCAGGCCCTTTAAATGGGAAAAACCCTCGTCAAGTCAATTGAAACTATCGAGACATGCGGGCATGGCTCACCCTAGCGCGGTGCGAGTCATGCTGCCGCGACGATGAATGGGAAGAGGTGACGAATGCTGCTCGACCGGAATGACGGCGTCCTGCTGGTGGTCGATGTGCAGGAGAAACTGGTGCCGGCGATGCATGATTTCGCGGCGGCGCGGAAGGGGATCGAGACGCTGGTCCGCAGCGCCGTGGCGCTCGACGTGCCGGTGCTGTTCGCCGAGCAGTATCCGAAGGGGCTGGGGCCGACGCTGCCGGATCTGGTGGCGCTGGCGCCGGACGCGCCGGTGGTGCCGAAGGTCCGGTTCTCCGCGGTCGGCGAGCCGGCGCTGCTGGACCATCTCGAAGGCATCGGCCGCCGCACCATCGTGATCTGCGGGCTGGAGAGCCATGTCTGCGTGCTGCAGACCGCCTTCGACCTGCACGATGCCGGCTTCCGGCCGGTGGTCGCGATCGACGCCACCACGGCGCGGGCGCCGCGCAGCACCGCGGTGGCGGAGCTGCGGCTGGTGCAGGGCGGCATCGAGATCGTGACCGCCGAGATGGTCTGCTTCGAATGGCTGGGCGAGGCCGCGACCGACGAGTTCCGCACCGTCAGCGCCTTCCTGCGATGACCCTGCCGGTCCTGTTCCTGCCCGGCCTGCTGTGCGACGCCGACCTGTGGACGGCACAGCTGAACGCCTTCTCGGCCGAGCGGCCGGTGGCGGTGGCCAGCCTCGCCGGGGCCAACTCGGTGGCCGGGCTGGCCGAGGCCGCCCTGGCCGCGGCGCCGCCGCGTTTCGCCCTGGCCGGGCTGTCGATGGGCGGCTATGTCGCGCTCGAGATCATGCGCCGGGCGCCCGAGCGGGTGGCCGGCCTGGCGCTGCTCGACACCTCGGCCCGGCCGGACACGGAGGAGCAGAGCCGCCGCCGGCGCGGCCTGATCGCGCTGGCCCGGACCGGCAAGTTCAAGGGGGTGACGCCGCGGCTGCTGCCGCTGCTGCTGCATCCCGCCCGGCTGGAGGACCCGGTGCTGACCGGGCGGGTGATGGCGATGGCCGCGCGGATCGGCCGCGACGCCTTCCTGCGGCAGCAGACCGCGATCCTGGGGCGGCCGGACAGCCGGCCGGACCTGCCGCGCATCGGCTGCCCGACGGTGGTGGTGTGCGGCCGCCAGGACGAGCTGACGCCGCTGCCGGTGTCGCAGGAGATGGCCGGGCTGATCCCCGGCGCCGATCTCGTCGTGATCGAGGACAGCGGCCACCTCTCGACCATGGAGCAGCCGGAGGCGGTCAACGCCGCGCTGGCCGCCTGGCTCGGGCGGCTGGCGGGTTAGCCGAAATCCGGCCGGCCGAAGGGCACCGGCAGGACATAGGGGAAGAGCTGGACGGTGAGGTCGTGGACCAGGGCGGTGAAGTTCGGGTCGTCCAGCCCGGTCGCCTGGTCGAGATAGCCCGTCACGGCCGACTGCTCGCGGCCGAGGATGCAGAAGGCGGCGCGCACCACGATCGGCCGCATCGCCGGCGCCGTGGTCCAGGTCTTCCTGTCGCACAGGTTGAAGGGGTTCACCGCGGGCCGGGCGTTGAACACCACGGAGACGAAGTAGTTGCGGTTCTCCGTCGGCCCCGGCGTGGTGGTGAAGCGGGTCTTCGGCCCGATATAGGTGCCGGTCATGATCTCGGTCACCCGCTGGTCGAAACCCGGCGCGCCGAAGAGGTTGCCCTGGACCACGGTGCGCAGGTCGCGGCCGTCGGCGGCGGCGAACAACTCGCCGGTCGAGTACATCATGCCGAGATCGCTGCGCACGATCCGCGGCCCGGAACAGGCGGCCAGCGCCAGCACCGCGACGGCGAAGGAGTGCATCGGAGCAGGATCATGGCGCTTCCCCCTTCAGATCTCGCGCAGAGGGGCGCCGGACAGGCCGGCGCCCGCCGCGATCAGTACGGGAACATCGACAGCATCATGTGCTGGATCATGCTGACGAAGTTCGGGTCGTCCGGCCCCTTGACGTTGCTGACATAGCCGGTGACGGCCGTGGCCTCGCCGCCGGTGATGCAGAAAGCGGCGCGGGCGGTGATCGGGCCCGGGTTCGGCGCTGCGGTCGGGATCGGCGCGCTGTTGCACAATGCGAAGGGCACGACGTCCGGGGACGGGTTGAACACCACCGAGACGAAATAGTCGCGCTTGGCCGTCGGGCCGGGGGTGGCGGTGAAGTTGGTCTTCGGCCCGACATAGGTGCGGTTCATGATCCCGAGCACCGCCTGGTCGAAGCCCGGCGTGCCGAAGGGGTTGCCCTGGATCACGGTGCGCAGGTCGCGGCCGTCCGCCGCGGCCGAGAACTCGGCCCGGGAATAGCGGGTGCCGATGTCGTCGACCACCACCCGGTCGCTGGCGCAGCCGGCCAGGAGCGGGAGGGCGGCGAGGAGCGGCGAGGGAGGCAGAAGGCGGAAGGCGTGCTGGATCATGTCGAGTTCTCGATGCTGCGGCCGGCCCTGATGATATGAAGCGGCGCGGGGCGCCGCCAATCGGCCGGCTCCATCGATATAGGCCGCCCCGCCCCGCCCGGCTTGTGCCCGGGGTCACATGCCGCAGGTCAGATGTCGAGTTCGGTCGCCTTGTCGGCGTTCTCCTGGATGAAGCGAAGCCGCAGCTCCGGCTTGCGGCCCATCAGCTGCTCGACCAGGTCGGCGGTCTGCGGCCGTCGGTCTCGTCCTCCGGGTCGTCCGACCAATCGACCCGCAGCAGCGTCCGCTTGGCCGGATCCATGGTGGTTTCGCGCAGCTGCGCCGGCGGCATCTCGCCCAGGCCCTTGAAGCGGCTGATCTCGACCTTGCCCTTGCCGGCGAACTGGCCCGTCAGCAGCTCGTCCTTGTGGGCGTCGTCGCGCGCATAGACGGTGATGCGCGCCCTGGCGTCAGCCGGTAGAGCGGCGGCTGCGCCAGGAAGAGATGGCCGCTCTCGATCAGGCCGCGGCATCTCGCGGTAGAAGAAGGTCATCAGCAGCGAGGCGATATGGGCGCCGTCGACATCGGCGTCGGTCATGATGATGACCCGCTCGTAGCGCAGCTTGTCGCTGGTCGATAGTGGTCGCGGGTGCCGCAGCCCAGCGCCTGGATCAGGTCGGCGAGCTCCTGGTTGCCGGCGCAGCTTGTCGGCCGAGGCGCTGGCGACGTTCAGGATCTTGCCGCGCAGCGGCAGCACCGCCTGGGTCTCGCGGTTGCGCGCCTGCTTGGCCGAGCCGCCGGCGCGAGTCGCCCTCGACCAGGAAGATCTCGGTGCCGTCGCGGCGCGTCGCGGCTGCAATCGGCGAGCTTGCCGGGCAGGCGCAGCTTGCGCGGTCGGCGGTCTTGCGCGCCATGCTCCTTGTCCTGCGTGCGGCGCAGCCGCTCCTCGGCGCGCTCGATCACGCATGTCGAGCAGGCCTGCGGCCGACGCCGGATCGGCCGACAGCCAATGGTCGAAATGGTCCTTGATCGCGGCCTCGACCAGGCGCGCCGCCTCCGGGCGTGGCCAGCTGCTCCTTGGTCTGGCCCTGGAACTGCGGGTCGCGGATGAAGAGCGACAGCAGCATCGACGGCGCCGCCGATCACGTCCTCGGCGGTGATCTGGCCGGCGCGCTTGCGGTTGCCGCCAGCTCGCCATAGGCCTTGCAGCGCCGCGCAGCAGCGCCGCTGCGCAGGCCCGGCCTCATGCGTGCCGCCCTGCGGCGTCGGCACGGTGTTGCAGTAGGAGTGGACGAAGCCGTCGCCTCGTCCTCGGGCCAGGCGACCGCCCATTCGACGCGGCCGCCGGCTCGTCCGGGAAGGTCGGCCTGGCCGGCGAAGGGCAGTCGGCGGTCACGCGTCGGCCGGCCGTTCGAGCTGCGGCGGCCAGGAAGTCGGCGCAGGCCGCCGGGGAAATGCAGCACCGCCTCGGCCGGCGTGTCGTCGTCGCCGGCCAGCAGCGCCGGGTCGCAGCGCCAGCGGATCTCGACGCCGCGGAACAGATAGGCCTTGGAGCGGCCAGCCGGTAGAGCCGGCCGGGCTGAAGCTGCGGCCTGCGCCGAAGATCTCCGGGTCGGGGTGGAAGCGGATCGTGGTGCCGCGCCGGTTCTGCACCGCGCCGGCGTTCTTCAGCTTGGCCCGTCGGCTTGCCGCGGCGTATAGTCGCTGCGCCACAGAGCTGCCGGTCGCGCGCGACCTCGACCCCAGCTCGTCGGACAGCGCGTTGACCACCGAGAGGCCGACGCCGTGCAGCCCGCCCGAGGTCTCATAGACCTTGCCGCCGAACTTGCCGCCCGAATGCAGCGTGGTGAGGATGACCTCCAGCGCCGACTTGTTCTTGAATTTCGGATGCGGGTCGACCGGGATGCCGCGGCCGTTGTCGCGCACCGTGACGAAGCCGTCGGCGTCGAGCTCGACAGCTCGATGCGGCTGGCATGGCCGGCGACCGCCTCGTCCATGGCGTTGTCGAGCATCTCGGCGACCAGATGGTGCAGCGCGCGCTCGTCGGTGCCGCCGATATACATGCCGGGCCGGCGGCGCACCGGCTCCAGCCCCTCCAGCACCTCGATGTCGTTGGCGGTGTAGCGGCCGTTGGGCTTGGTGCCGGGCTCGAACAGATCTGCCATGATCCGGATTCGCGGGTCTTCTCGTGGAGTTGCGGGCTGCCTCCATCATATAGACACTTCCGGCCTCAGCGTAACCAAATCTAGGATTCCAGCAGTGACCACCTTGCTCTGCCGCCGGGATGCCGGCCCTCCGCACGATCGCCATGCCGAAGGATGCCAATCCGAACGGCGACATCTTCGGCGGCTGGCTGCTGTCGCAGATGGACCTGGCCGGCGCCGTGGTGGCGCATGAGCGGGCGCGAGGCCGCACGGCGACGGTGGCGGTCGACGCGATGAGCTTCCTGGCCCCGGTGCGGATCGGCGACCTGGTCAGCTGCTATGCCGAGCTGGTGTCGAACGGGCGCAGCTCGATGAAGGTGCGGATCGAGACCTTCGTGCAGCGCCGCACCGACCACAGCGTGGTCAAGGTCACCGACGGCACCTTCACCTATGTCGCGATCGACGGCGAGGGCAAGTCCCGCCCCCTGCCGCCGGAGCCGACCGCGATCGGGTAGGGCGGGTTCAGAGCCCCCAGGCGTAGCCGAACACGGCCAGGCCGTAGCACATGCCGAACAGCAGGGTGAGGGTCACGGTCTCGCGGATGAAGGTCCAGTCGCTCATGATGTTCCTCTTGTGTTCTTGTGGAGGCAGAAGAACATAGACGGAACATTCGGTCAAGCGGGTATCGCGGACCCGGGTCAGGCGGGCTGCGGGCGGCGGGTGAGGGCGGCGACGCGCTCGGCCAGCAGCGCGGCGGGGGCGACCAGCGCCATGGTCACGGCGATGGCCAGCGGCGTGCCGTCGGACAGCGCCGCCGCCAGCGCCGCGGTGGCGGCGGCGAGGGCAAGCTGGGTGCAGCCGGCCACGGCCGAGGCGGCGCCGGCGATCTGCGGATGGTCGGCCATGACGCAGGCGATGCCCTGCGGCAGGATGATGCCGACGCCGACGACATAGGCCGCGACCGGCAGCATGAAGGCGGCCAGGCCGCCGTCGAGCAGGTAGAGCGCCGGCAGCGCCAGGCCGGCAACGCAGCACAGCAGCACGCCGAGCGACAGCTGCGTGGTCACCGACAGCCAGCGGCCCAGCGCGGCGCTGAGCTGGGCGCCGACCATGAAGGCGATCGGCACCGTGGCGAAGATGAAGCCGAACCGGGCCGGCGGCACGCCCCAATGCTCGATCACGGCGTAGGGCGAGCCGGCGATGAAGGTGAACAGCCCGGCGAAGGCGAAGGACACGCACAGCACATAGGCGACGAAGCGGCGGTCGCGCAGCAGCGTGGCGTAGCTCTGCAGCAGCTGGGCCAGCAGGTTGGCCGGCGGCCGGGCGGCCCCCGTCCGCGTCTCGCCCAGGCTGAAGGCCACGGTGCCGGCCAGGGCCAGCCCGGCGGCGGCCAGGGCGGCGAAGATGCTGCGCCAGCCGAAGATCTCCAGCAGCACGCCGCCGATGAAGGGGGCGATGGCGGGGGACAGGCCGATGATGGTGCTGAGATGGGCCACGGTCCGCGCCGCGCCCTCGACCGGGTAGCTGTCGCGCACGATCGCCACGGCCACCACGCCGCCGACCGAGGCACCCAGCGACTGCAGCAGGCGCCAGGCGATCAAGGCGCCGATCGAGCCGGCGGACATGGCGCCGAGGCTGGCGGCCGAGAACAGCAGGAAGCCGCCGATCAGCACCGGCCGCCGGCCGAAGCGGTCGCTCAAGGGGCCGATCACGATCTGCCCGGCGGCGGAGCCGAGCAGGTAGACGCTCATGGTCAGCTGCACCCGGTCCGGCGCGGCGGCGAACTCCGCCCCGAGGGTCGGCAGCGCCGGCAGGTACATGTCGATCGCCAGCCCGCCCAGCGCGACCAGGGCGGCGAGCAGGACCAGGAAGGGCGGGCTGCGGGGGCGGATCATGATGGGCTCAGCGGTCGGCGGCGAGCAGCAGGAAGGCCGGGCGTTCGCGCTCGATGGCATATTCCGGATGCTCGGCGATCTGCGCCGCGGTCGGGCCCCATTCCTCGATATGCGACAGGGTGAAGCCGGCCCGCAGCAGCAGCCCGGCATAGCTGCCGATGGTGCGGTGCCGCTTGACCACGCCCTTGGCCAGCCAGTCGGTGACGCGCGGCCCCTCGTCGAGGTAGCGGTCGACCGGCCAGACGTCGCGCCCGGCCTCGTCCCGCAGCCATTTCGGGTCGGACGGGGCGGAGTAGATCGGGTGCTCGACCGAGGCCACCAGCCGGCCGCCCGGCACCAGCGCCCGGTGCAGCCGCGCCAGCAGCCCCTCCAGGTCGGCGATGTAGTGCAGCGCCAGCGAGCTGTAGGCGAGGTCGAAGGCGGCCGGTGGCAGCGCCAGCCGCTCCAGGTCCTCGCGCGGTAGGTGACGGCGGCGTCCGGGTCGGTGGCCCGGGCGCGGGCCAGCATGTTCTCCGAGACGTCGAGGCCGAGCACCTCGGCGGCGCCAGCCTGCCGGGCCCAGCGGCAGAACCAGCCGAAGCCGCAGCCGAGATCGACCACGCGGCGGCCGGTCAGGTCGGGCACGAGGGCGCGCAAGGCGGGCCATTCCGGGGCGCCGTCGAGGCCTTCAACCGACCGGCGCAGCCGGCTGTATTCGGCGAAGAAGGCGGGGTTGTCGTAGATGTTCTGGGTCATGTGCTGCGGACTCCATCTGAAAGGGGCGGACGGGGTGCGCGGCAGGCCGGGAATGCGGCCAAGAAAAAGCCCCGTCCGTTTCCGGCGGGGCTGCGTGGGATCGGGCGCCGACCGGGGTCAGCGCACACAGAGTCCGGGCGTCCCGCCGACGGCGATGCGGCTGCGTCTGACGACCATGCGGGATGCGATCATGGACATGGGTTCTGTATCGCGGGTGAGGGACTTCGCGTCAAGGACAGGTTTCGGCAGGATGGATATCGATCCTATCCTTTGTCCTTGCAGCAGGAAGCGGCCCGGCCTGGCGGCCGGGCCTCGTCCTCACCAGTAGCCCTTGCCCTTCAGGTTGCCGGCGACGGCGCCGGCCGCGCCGCCGATCAGGGCGCCGACACCGGCATTGCCGCCCGCGATCGCGCTGATCGCAGCACCGCCGGCGGCGCCGATCGCCGCTCCGCTGAGCGTGGTCTGCTCCTCGCGGCTCATGTTGCTGCAGGCGCCGGCGAGCAGCGCGCCGCACAGTGCCACGGGCAGAAGAATCCGCTTCATCATCGCGCCCTCCCTATTTCCGCCTGGGTTGGACCTTGGCCACGTCGGTGACGATGACCTCGATCACCGACCGCGAGGCCTGGTCCGGATGTGCGGTGTAATAGTCGTCGACCGCCTTGGAGATGTCGGTCAGGCTCATCGGCTGCAGGTTGGTGATCAGCGCGTTGATCATGCCCGGCGGGTTGCGGCGGTCGTTCTTCCGCAACTCGTACTCGATCGAGATGACGTTGGCGGCGCCGACCAGGAAGGCCTTCTTCTCGGCGTCGGATGCCTTGGTCCAGTGCTCGCCGGTGACCAGCGGAACATCGCCGGCCCGGGCCGGCATCGCCGCGGCGGCGGCGAGCAGCGCGGCCCCGACAAGCAGGGGTTTAATGGATATTAACGCCATTATTTCCTCCCGACTGAATTGACGGAACGAGTGTTCCGCCTTTCGGGAGGATAATCAAATGGAAGATGCCCCGGGAGGTCCCGGCCTGTCCGGATATGAGGACCGGCGGGGCTTACCAGTAGCCCTTGCTCTTCAGATTGCCGGCCACGCCGCCGGCCGCGGCACCGATCACGCCGCCGGCCAGCAGGCTGCCGCCGGTCAGGGCGGTCAGGGCGACGCCGCCGGCCGCGCCGATGCCGGCGCCGCTGAGCGTGCCCTGGGCCTCGCGGCTCATATTGGTGCAGCCGGCGGCGAGCAGGGCGGCGGCAAGGGCGATCGGCAGGAGGCGGCGGGTCATCGGGCTCTCGGCAGCGGAAACGGTCAACCGGCAGGCAACCCTCGGTGCCGTGATTTGTTCCGCTCCGTCTGGCGAGTCCGCGCGGCCGGCAGGCGCGGGCGGGTGCCGCGCCTGCCGGCCAGCCGTCAGAGCACGAAGTCGTCGGCGACCGGTTCGTGGCCGCCGAGCAGCGCGATCGACAGGTCGGCCTGGCCGTCGCCGTCGATGTCGGCGCCGATCACGGTGAGGCCGCCGGCGGAGTCGAAGCGCAGCTCGCCGGCCTGGCCGGAGAAGGCGGCGCCGCCGATGAAGCTGAAGGCGGTGTCGCCGTTGCCGGCATTGCCGTCGGCATCGATCCCGGCCAGGTCGATCTTGTCGCCGTCGGCGAAGTCGGCGATGACGTCGCGGGTGTCGAGGCCGGTGCCGGTGTCGCCGGCCGCGGCGTAGACGAAGCGGTCGGCGCCGCTGCCCCCGACCAGCGTGTCGGCGCCCGTGCCGCCCTCGATCCGGTCGGCGCCGTTGCCGCCGACCAGCCGATCGGCGCCGGCGCCCCCGCTCAGCGTGTCGTCGCCGCCCAGGCCGCGCAGGATGTTGCTGCCGCCGTCGCCGGTCAGCGTGTCGCCGAAGCGGCTGCCATGGATGGTCTCGATGTCGCCGGCGATGACGTCGCCCTCGGCGCTGCCGCCATGGTTCACATGGGTCGCCAGGTTGATCGAGACCGCGGCGTCGCTCTCGGCGTAGCTGGCGATGTCGATGCCGTCGCCGCCGCTGAGGATGTCGGCGCCGGCGCCACCGCGCAGCAGGTCGTTGCCGGCGCCGCCGTCGAGCGCGTCGGCGCCGTCGCCGCCGGCGATCCGGTCACGGTCGTCGCCGCCGGTGATGACGTCGCCGCCCTCGCCGCCGCGCAGCCAGTCGGCGCCGCTGCCGCCGTCGATGACGTCGAAGCCTTCGCTGCCATCGATGATGTCATTGCCGGCGCCGCCGCTGATCACGTCGAAGCCGCTGCCGCCGTCGATGGTGTCGTTACCGCCGCCGCCGCTCACGATATCATTGCCGCCGCCGGCGTCGATGGTGTCGTCGCCCGGCGTGCCGATGATGATGTCGGGGCCGTTGGTGGTGGTGCTGGTCGCAGTCATGTCCATGTCCCCCTTGCATGTCACACGCGATGTCCGAAGACGGTGCCCGTCGCGGGGCAGGGGCCCGGAGGCCGCCGCTCGCCCGACCGGGACGCGGCCCCGCCGAAGGCAAAGGCCACGGACCGCCGCGAAATCTGGCGGAGCCGGAGAGCCTTGAAAGGTTTCGCCGGCTTCTGTCTGACGTCGCGGCCGATTCGAAGTCTATATCAGACTCGATCTTGTCGGGATGGGGAGTGGATTCTATCCAGCGAAACCTTATTTTCTGATGCGATGAAATTAAAGAAAATGATCGAGATCGGATCTCGGTAGCGGCGTGCATAAATCGATAATATTTATTTGAGGCAATTGCCGGGGGAATGTCGAAGATCTTGGCGGCGGGGCGCCGGCCTGCGGCCTTATCGCAGCGCGGCGCGGCGGCCGAGGGCCTTGCCGAGGCGCTCGATGGCGAAGTTGACGACGAAATAGACCGCCGCGGCCAGCAGATAGAATTGCAGGCTCATATAGTTGCGGCTGATCACCTCCTTGGTGGCCAGCAGCAGCTCGGTGACGCCGATCACCGACAGCAGGGTCGAGGCCTTGACCATCTCGGTGCCGGTGTTGACCCAGCTGGGCAGGATCTGGCGCAGCGCTTGCGGCAGCAGGACCAGGATGACGGTCTGGCGGAAGGTGAGGCCGAGCGACTTCGCCGCCTCGGTCTGGCCCGAGCGGGATCGCCTGCAGCGCGCCGCGCACGATCTCGCCGACATGCGAGCTGCAGAACACGGCCAGCGCGAAGATGCCGGCCTGCACCGCGGTCAGCTGGATGCCGATGACGGAGAGGACGTAGAAGGCGGCCAGCACCAGGACCAGCACCGGCGTGCCGCGGATGAAGTCGACGAACAGCCGGGCCGGCCAGCGCAGGGCGCGGCCGCCATAGGTCAGGGCCAGGCCGACCAGCACGCCGAAGACGGTGCCGGCGGCGATCGACAGCGCCGAGATCTGCACCGTCAGCCAGGCTCCGTCGAGCAGGGCCCAGCGCGCCACCCAGACCTGCTGCAGGAAGGCGTCCATCACCGGGCTCCCCCGGGAGCCGCAAGCCGCGCTCGAGCCGGCGCAGCAGGATGGCGATGACGGTGCAGGTGGCGACGTAGAGCAGGCTGGTCACCATCCAGGTCTCGATCACGCGGAAGCTCTCGGTGTTGATCTTGCGGGCATAGAAGGTCAGCTCCGGCACCGCGATGGCGGCGGCCAGCGAGGTGTCCTTGAACAGCGAGATGAAGTTGCTGCCCAGCGCCGGCAGGATGTTGCGCAGCATCAGCGGCGCCACCAGCAGCCGGCGGATCTGCATCGGCTTGAGGCCGAGCGCGGTGCCGGCCTCGATCACGCCCTTCGGCACCGACTGGATGCCGGCGCGGAACACCTCGACCAGATAGGCGCCGGCATAGACCGAGAGCGAGGCGACGAAGCTGTCGATCTTGTCCAGCCGGATCCCCACCCGCGGCAGGGCGAAGAACACGAACAGCAGGATCACCAGGATCGGCAGGTTGCGGAAGAAGGTGACGTAGGCGGAGGCCAGGCCGCGGGCGACCCGGCTGCGCGAGGTGGCGGCGAAGGCGCCGATCAGGCCGAGGACGCAGCCGATCAGGATCGACACCACCGCCAGGCCGAGCCCGAGTGCCAGGCCGCTCAGCAGCAGGTCGCGGCTGTCCCAGACCACGCCGAAATTGAACTGGTAGTTCACCCGTGTCCTCTGCCGGCCGTTCCCTCAACTCCGTCATCCCGCCCCACCCCGTCATCCCCGCGGAAGCGGGGATTCTTCGCCACGGAGGCGGCGCGGATTCCCGCTTTCGCGGGAATGCGGGAAAGGGGTGGGGCGGCTTACCTCATCTCGGTCGGGAAGCCGATCGCCGGGGCCGGCGGGCGCTGGCCGAACCACTGCTCGAAGGAGGCGGCGTAGGTGTCGTACTCGACCCCGGTCATCGCCTCATGCAGCGCGGTGTTGACGAAGTTCAGCCAGTCCTGGTCGCCCTTCTTGACGGCGCAGGAATAGGTCTGCGGGTTCCAGCCGTAGCCGGCGTCGACATAGCGGTCCGGGTTCTGCTTCATGAACCAGCGCAGCGACGACATGTCGGTGGCGGCGGCGTCGGCGCGGCCGGAGTTCAGCGCCTCGTACATCAGGTCGGTGCTCTCATACTGGTCGACCGCCTCGGGCAGCGCCGCATGCACCATGTCCTCGGCATAGACGTTCTGCAGCACCGAGACGGTGACGCCGCTGCCGGCCGCCTTGAGCTCGTCATAGCTCTTGTACTTGCCGTCCTTCATCAGCAGCAGGCCGACGCCTTCCCGGTAATAGGGGATGGTGAAGTTCACCTGCTGCGCCCGGGCCGCCGTCACGGTGATGAACTGGCAGGTGATGTCGACCTTGTCGGTGGTCAGGTTCGGGATGCGGGCGTCGGAGGACTGGACCACGAACTCGACCTTGCTCGGGTCGTTGAACAGGCCCTTGGCGATGATCTTCGCCATGTCGATGTCGAAGCCGGCCAGGTCGCCTTCTCGGTCTTGAAGTGCCAGGGCGGGTTGGTGCTGCCGGTGCCGACGATCAGCTTGCCGCGGCTCAGCACCTCCTGGAGCTTGTCGGCCGCCAAGGCGCCGCCGGCGGTGCCCAGCAGCAGGGCGGCGGCACTGACGGAGAGCAGTGTCCGGGTCACGATGCGCATCTCAGCCTCCATGTTACTTGTCCAATATATCGGACAATGATCTTGTATGTCGGACAACTGGTACGATAGGCTTGGCTTGAGGCAAATGCAATCCAACGCAGCGCAGGGGGAGTTATGGCGACCAGCCGGGAGCGGGGCATCGACCGGGCGGTGGCGATCCTGGAGCATCTGCAGGCGCGGCGCGGCCCGGTGCGGATGGGCGAGCTGGCCAAGGCGATCGGCGCGCCGCGCTCGACCCTGTACGAGATCGTCGGCCGGCTGACCGCGGCGCGGATCCTGGAGCCGGTGGGTGACGGCGGGGCGGTGTTCTTCGGCCGAGCCGTGCACTACTACGCCCAGACCTATGTCGCCGGCGTCGACCTGCTGAGCCGGGCCCGGCGCGAGGTGCTGGGGCTGGCCACCGAGACAGGCGAGACGGCGCAGTTCTGCATGCTCGACGGCAGCCAGTATGTGGTGATGCTGAACGAGCCCGGGCGGCGCACCTTCCGCATCACGTCGGAGGTCGGGATCCGGCTGCCGATCCCCTGGACCGCCTCCGGCCGGCTGCTGGTGGCGCATCTGGATGCGGCCGGGATCGCCGATTTCATCCCGGACGAGGATTTCACGCTGCCCTCGGGCGAGCGGATCGAGCTCGCCGCCTTCGTCGCCGAGACCGAGGCGGCGCGGGCGCGCGGCTATGCCGTGACCATGGAACTGGTCGACCGCTTCACCTGCTGCTTGGCGGCGCCGGTGGTGGACCACGACGCGCGGGCGGTGGCGACCCTGTGCCTGGTCACCCCGCTGGACACGCCGGAGGCGCGGCGGCAGGAGCTGCTCGACACCCTGATCGCCGCCGCCCGCCGCCTGTCGCTGGCGCCGCCGGGGGCGGTGGGGCTTTAAGGGCGCGCCGGCGGCCCTCCTCGTCGGCTAGGGTTGCGGCTCCAGCGGCGGAAGCTTCCATTGACCCGTCATCGCCGCTTCGCTCGGGCCATAGATGCGCGACGACCAGGCTGTATTTCGCCGCCGGTGCCGGCAGCCAGTTGCTCTCCTTGTCCTTGCCGGGTGAAGCTTGGCGTCGAGATAGAGCGTCAGCGAACCGTCCGGGCCGTACTGACAGACCCTTGGAGCGGTCGCCGATCGAGTAGCGGTGGATCGGATTGGCGAAGAGCAGGCGATCGGGCAGCGTGTAGAGCGTCATCGACCAGAAGAATTCCGCCGGCGGCAGATTCGGCCTTCGTGAAATGGATCATGGACGGCTTGGTGCCGTCGCCGACATAGCCGCCATACCAGGCCTCCTCCAGCGAGTTGCCGTAGAGACCCTTCATGGCGCCAAGGTCGCGCTTCAGGTAGTCGGTCTTGAGGTTCGCGCGGGACCCGAACAGGCCATTGGAGCTGAGCGTCTTGGCCGTTGGCCTTGATCTCCGCCTCGCCGTCGGTAATACCGGCATCGATGGCCGCCAGAACCTGCGGCTCGACCTTCGCGGCATCCCATGGCCGGCCCGGACCGATGCCGATCGTCTCGAAGCGCTTGCGAATCGCGACCTCGCTCGGATGCGGCGGCTCGGCGAATTGCAGAAGGAAGTTGAGATAGCCGATGAAGTCATGGGTCCCCGCTTTCGCCTTGTCGTAGGGCGGGAAGCCGATCGCCGGGGCCGCAGGCGGCGCGGGGCGCCCAAGGAAGGCGCTGAGCGGCTGCAACTTGTACTGCGCCTGGAAGCGCGTTGACGTTCGCGACGTCGTCCGGCCCGTGCAGCGCGGTGCGCGTCAGCGTCGCCCACGATATCCGTCTCGGCTTTGAGGACTGCTTGATACCCGGCGGGCTTCTCGCCTTGCCATTTCGGGCCCGCGATCAGATAGCTGCCGGCTTCGTTGCCGGTCGCACGCACGCCGATATAGGCGAAGTTCTGGGTGAAGAGGTCGATCCACTGCATGACGTAATAGCGAT
This sequence comes from uncultured Alphaproteobacteria bacterium, assembly GCA_963828625.1. Lineage (GTDB taxonomy): Bacteria > Pseudomonadota > Alphaproteobacteria > Rhizobiales > Xanthobacteraceae > PALSA-894. The sequence continues at coordinate 41,266 of CAWHEX010000008.1, forward strand.
CCTTCGGCACGGCCGGAACGCTGACCACAACGGGCTCGGCCCGCAGATCGAGCCAGGCCCAGGAATAGGGCGTGTCGTTGTTCGGGGTGACGATGTCGCTTGTTGTCGGGCGTGAACGGCTCCGAGTAATGGCGGAAGACGTTGAACCCCCCGACATATCCGTCGGCGCGTCAAATCGACCGCCTGCTTGCGCCAGGTCTGGTAATTCTCCAGCATCGCGAAGGCGTAGACATAGGCATCCTTGGCGATGCCGCGGGCCTCCTCAGGCGACACCGGCGCCGCCTGCGAGGCAGCGGTCCCGGACAGGAGCGCCGCCGTGCAGCTGAAGGCGATGGCCAGGGATCGCATCCTCATGGTCACACTCCGTTTCGGGGTCATGGGACGGCCTCGATGTCCGGCAGCGCCCAGGAGCGGTCGAAATAGGGCTCCATCGGGCCGTAGAGGCGGAAATAGGCGAACCAGGCCTTGCCCGGCAGCGTCGGAATCCAGTTCTTCTCGAAGCCTTTGGGCGCGGCCGGCCCCATGTAGAGGTCGACCGACCCGTCCTGGTTCCTCACCAGGTCGGTCCGGGACGACCGGTCGGCGACCTTTTCGGCATTGTCGATCAGGACCCGCGTCAGCGCGTCATAGATCGTCAGCGACCAGAACAGCTTCGCCGGCGGATCGGCCGGGACGTGGAGCCGATAGGTTCGGCCGCCGTCGAACCAGGCGCCGGTGCGGTCCTGGTAGGCGCCGAGATAGGCCTGCCCCACGCCGGGCGTCTTCGTCACCATTCCCTTGGACGTGGTCACCGCCTCGTAAAAGTAGTGCGCCCGCTCGTCCAGCTGGCTGTAGCTCTCGGCCTCCTGCGAGGGGTCGAGCGTGATGACGTATCGCCAGCGCGTGTCAGGCCGGTACAGCGCTCCGTCCTCGCGGCTGCTGAAGGAGATCGTCTGGGCCATCAGCTCGCCGATCCGGGCGCCCTTCTCCAGGAGATCCTTCTGCCGCGCATCGGGCCGGAACGGCTCGCCCTTGGCGATGCCGAGCGGCCGCAGCATGGCCATGATCATGCGGTCCCGCTCCATCACCGGCTCGCGCTCCAGGATGTCGGCCAGCCGCTCCCAATAGGCGAGCCCGCCCGGCGGGACCTGGCTCCAGGCCCGCCCCTCCGGCCTGAGGATCCGGGTCGCGGTCGGATTGTCCTTCTCGCTGTCGGGATACATGCGGAACGCCGCGACCAGCGCCTTGGCCTTGCCGGGATCCGGGTCGAGGACGCGGAAGGCGACGATGACGTTGTTGGTCGGCGACCGGATCACGCGGTAGCCCTCGGCCGCGGGGACATCTCGGCCGGGACCCACCACGAGATATTGCCCACCCTTGCCCTGGTCGGGCCCGGTTTCGCCGAGATCGGTCAGCGGCCGCTGCCAGAAATCGCCGACCCCGCCGGCGGTCGCCCCGGCCGGATAGTCGATCACCAGCGGCCCGGTCTGGGACAGGTCGGGAAACCCGATGATGTAGGGGGTGGTCGCGTTGGCGGTCAGGATCCCGAGCTTGTCCTGCACCGTCTCGTAGAGGACCATGTCGGTGTCGCGGGCCCCGAAGGCGCTGCGGGCGGCGGCCTGCCATTCGGCGAAGCCGACGATTGGCAGCGCCCAGATATAGGCCTGGGCGGCCCGCTGGAGATCGATCTGGTCGTACAGCGCCTGGATGGCGGCCGCGTCAGCCGGCAATCCGAAGCGCAGCGGGATCTCGACAGCCGGAAGGCTGAAGGCGGCCTCGTCCGACCATGCCGGCGCCAGTGCCAGCGTCGATCCGAGAAGGAGTGCGGATAGCCCTAATTCGAGCCTGCGAGGGAATGCCATGGTTCCTCCGTGCATCTGGCTCTTCGACCAGTGCCTGGTCGGCGATCGGAAAACTGAGGTTGCGATCTGCGAGGAGTTCGGGCTCGACCTGGCCGTCGCTCGATGCGCCACCGTTAGTTGCGGCTCCGCGAAGCAATCAGATGTCGTGCCGTTCTTTGCGATACGCCTGGGAGCTTCGATGCCAATCGTTCCCCCTCATGAATGTATCAAAATCCAATTCTTGCTTGTTCGACTGGCTGGAGCGCTTCATGCCGCGCCGAGACACCAGGATGACCAGGGCATACTGGGCAAGAAATAGAGCGGCATGCACGCATATTATGATGATCAGGTCACCTGCGGGCAGTCTGCGAGGCGCTGCTTCAGGACGGCACCGAGCTGTGAAACTATATTTGTTTCAGGCCCCAAAGCCGGCGCCTCCCCAGCGGCCGGCATCGCCCGCTCGACCGGCTATCCGTGGCGGATACCCATCCAGATGGCACACCGCCTCGATGCGGTTGCCGTCGGGGTCGAGCAGGAAGGCGGCGTAGTAGCTGGGGTGGTAGTCCGGCCGCAGGCCCGGGGCGCCGTTGTCGCGGCCGCCATGGGCCAGGCCGGCGCGCCAGAACGCGTCCACCGCGGCGCGGTCCGGCGCCTTGAAGCACCAGTGGCGGCGCGGCGCGTCCTCCGGCTTCGGGCCGAGCCGGATCGACAGGTAGCTGCGCTCCGGATGGTCGGCGTCGCTGCGCTCGCCGTAGCCGATCCAGGCCTCGGCGGGAAGGATTCCGACCTTGGCGACGCCGAGCGCCGCCAGCACCGCGTCGTAGAAGCGCTCCGCCACGGCGAGGTCGGAGACGGTGATCGAGACATGGTCGAGCATGGCGGGCCTCAGCGGGGACCGGACGGAGGCGGACCCTCCAGCCGGAAGATCTCGATCTCCGTCCGGCGTCCAGGCACGGCCTGGGCGCCGAGGCTGCGCAGGTCCGACCGGTCACCGGCCGCCAGATCGATGGTCTCGCCGCTGGCCAGCACCACGACCTCGTCGGCCGGCGCCACCGCCTTGCCCATCTGCTCCAGCCGGTTGCCGAGATTCACCGCGTCGCCGACGATGGTGTAGCCCGACCGGCCGCTCATGCCGATGTTGCCGGCCACCACCGGGCCGCTGTGCATGCCGATCCGGAGGCGCAGCGGCGCCAGGCCGCGGCCGCGCCGGGCGGCGTTGTCCGCCGTGATCGCCGCGGCGATGGCGCGGGCGGCGCGCAGGGCCCGGTCGGCATGGTCGGGCTGGTCGTCCGGCGCGCCCCAGAAGGCCATGACGCAGTCGCCGATGAACTTGTCGATGGTGCCGCCTTCGGCCTCGACGCAGCGGCCCAGCAGGTCGAAATGGGCGTTCAGCAGGGCCGCGACCTCGGCCGCCGGCATCCGCTCGGCCGCGGCGGTGAAGTCGACGATGTCGGTGAACATCACCGTCACCACCCGCTCCGCGGACGGCACCGCGCCGCCGCTGCGCAGCAGGCGCCGCACCAGGGATTTCGGCACATAGGTCTCGAGCCAGCGCAGCCCGGTCAGCATGGTGTTGTAGGCGCGGGCCTGCTCGTTCAGCTCGGAGAACAGGCTGCCGGGCAGGGGGCGCAGGGATGCGAAGTCGAGCGAGCCGACGGCCCGCACCTCACGCGCCATGGCGCCGACCGGGCGGGCGATGGCGCGGCTGACGATGATCGCGACCAGGATGGCGATCGCCAGCACCGCCAGCCCGGCCAGCGCGGCGCGCAGCAGGTCGTCGGCCGGCTTGTCCAGGGCCGTGACCGGCACCTCGACGCCGACGATCAGCGGCGTCGGGGCGTAGCCTTCGACCGTGCGGGTCAGGATGACGCGGCCGTCATCGCCGAAGCGCACGACCCGAGCCTCCAGGTCGATCTCGCCCACCGTCTCGCGCCTCGCCTCGGTCCACAGCGCCGCCAGGAACGGGTCGCCGACCTCGTCAAGCCGGGGCAGGGGATGCTCGGGCGACAGCGCCGGCCGCTGCGCCGCCATGGCGGGATGCGCCAGCACCCGGTCGCGGCCATAGAGGATGAAGGGCGTGGTGCCGGGGTTGACCTCGGCGATCGTCCGCAGGTGGTCGGACAGGGCATCGACCGTGATCGTGGCGCGCAGCACCCCGGCGAAGCCGCCCGCGGCCTGGACCGGCCGGTGCAGATTGGCGACCGAGGTGCGCATCAACTCCGCCGGCACGAAATAGATCGGACCCCAGAGCGGCATCGTCGCGGCCGCGGGCCGTCTCGATCTCCTGCCGCTCCTGGTCGCGGTGGATCGTATCGGTGAAGGCGAAGACGCCGTGCGGGCCCTGGGTGACGCCGCGGATCGTGCCGTCGGGGGCGGTCAGGGACAGGACGCGGACCTGCGGCGTGCCGGCCAGGGCGCCGGTCATCAGCCGGTCCAGCGCCGCGCCGTCCGCCGGGTCCACCTCCCCGGAGGCGATCCGCCGCGACAGGAAGGCCAGCTGGTCCTCGACCGGGGTGAAGCGGTCGGCGATCCGGGCCTGGACCAAATCGAGGCCGAGCTGCGCCGCCCGGGCCAGCAGGTCGCGGGTGGTGCCGGCGGTCATGAACCAGAACACCGCCAGCACGTCGATCGCGGTCAGCGCCACCAGCCCGGCCATGACCACGGCCAGCGTGCCGGACAGGGGGATGGTGCGGCGCCGGGTGGCGGTACGCCGATCGTCGTGGTCTCCGCCTCTGTCGCCAACCCGTCGCCTCCTCGCGCTGGCCGCACTGTATCCGGCGGGGCGGAGGGAGGCGACCGGGTTATGGCCGCCCGCGGCGGCGCGCCGATCTCACGGCGCCGCATCGGCGACCACCGCGCCTGCCGGGCCGGGCGGCCGGACCTCCTCCGCCTCCACCAGGTAGCGGTAGGGGCCGCGGGTGGTGGCGTCGAAGGGCCAGCAGGTGGCCAGCACCAGGTTGCGGCCGGGCGCCCGCGGGTCGATGCCGGAGACGTCCCAGACCGCCACCCGGGTGCCGGTCACCCGGAAGGTGACGCGGCGCCCGTCGCGCCGGGTGACGTCGATCTCGTCGCCCGGCTTGACGTCGCGCAGGACCCGGAAATGGGTGTCGCGATGGGCGGCGTAGACGGCGGTGCCGGGGTCGCCGGCCTCCGGCGTGTCCTGGACATGGCCGGGGCCGAAGGCCAGGGCCTGGCCGCTGGCGCCGGCCAGGGCGATGGCGCTCTCGCCCAGCCGCGGCAGCTCGATCCGCGCCACCGGCCAGGTGTCGGCCCAGGGCCAGGGCTTCACCGCCCGGCCGGTCGCCAGGGTCTCGGCGAAGGCGCGGTCCAGCAGCACCTGGGCCAGCATCGCCTTGGCGTGGATCCACAGGCCCTGGCCGGCCAGCACCAGGCCGGCCAGGACGAGGAGGAGGGCGACGAAGCCGGGATCTCGGCCGGCGCTGGCGGGGTAGGCGCTGTGCGTGCTGGCCGCGGGCAGGCTCTGCCCGGCGAGAGGGTGGGACAGCGGCAGGGTCGCGCTCATGCCCGGCCTCCCGTCGACCGGCGGCCGAACGCCGAAGACCGCCAGCCCGGCCAGCAGCAGCAGGAGGCCGGCGATGATCCGCAGCTCGGCGTCGGTCGCGGTCTGCGGCAGCACCACATCCTCGATCGGCTGCGGCTTCTCCGCGGCGGCCGGGGCGTTGGCACGCGCGGCGGCGGGCAGCAGCAGGCCGCCTGGCGGAACTCGGGCTTGGGCTTGGCGCCGAACACCTTGTCGAAATCCCAGCCGGCGGGGAGGTTGAGCGGGATGTCGTTGCGGCTCAGCGTTGCCCCGTCCGGCCGGCGCGGCGTCTTGTCGACCGCGACCAGGCTGGTCAGCCGCGTCACCAGATGGTGCTCGCAGCGCCAGCGCGAGGATCCGCTGGTCGGCCTGCTCCGGGCCGATCTGGCCCAGGGTCTGCGCCACCTCGGCATCGGCGATCTTGCGCCGCGCCCACAGCTTGGACAGGCCCTCGCCCTTCGCCGCCTGGGCCACCGGCAGGGTGACGATCCAGGGCCGGTCGCCGATCATGCCCTTGACCTCGATCGTGCCGGACAGCGCCGGCCAGCTTCGCCGCCAGCACCACCGGCTCGCCGCGATAGAGGTCGGGCAGCGTCTCCGGCGTCGCATCGGCGCCGCCGGCCGAGAAGCTGGCCGACAGGTTGGTGACGACCGGGCTCTCCAGCTTCTCGAACAGGCTGCGCATCCGCTCCTCCACCTGGTCGGGCGCGCCGATCTGGGTGAAGGTGCCGCGGCCGAGCTCGGCGGCGCGGCTCATCAGGAAGGTGTTGGGGGCGGAGCCGATGCCGACCATGAACACCCGCGACCGGCCGCGCATGCCGGCGATGGCGTCGAACAGCTGCTGCTCGTTGCCGATGGCGCCGTCGGTCAGGAACACCACCTGGCGCAGCCGCGGCGCGCCGTCGGCGCCGTGGTCGGTGAGCGCCGCCTGCATCGCCGGCACCATCTCGGTGCCGCCCGACGCCTCCAGGCCGGAGACGAAGGACCTGGCCTCGGCCGACATGCTCGGCATCGGCCGGCACCACGTCCGGGAACAGCACGTCCAGCGTGTCGTCGAAGCGGACCACGTTGAAGCGGTCGGTCGGGCGTCAGGCGGCCGAGGGCGTAGAGCAGGCTGGACTTGGCCTGGTCCATCGAGGCGCCGCCCATCGAGCCGGAATTGTCGATCACGAAGACGACGTCGCGCGGCGCGCTTGTCCTCGGCCTGCGCAGGGCCGGCGGGGTGACGAAGGCCAGGACATAGTCGCTCGCCGGCGACCTTCTCGCGGAACAGCCCGACCGAGGGCGCGGCGCCGGCCGCCGGCGGTCCAGCTCAGCTCGAAGTCGCGATTGGCCGGGACCGTGGCCCTTGGCATGGTGATCACGCGGCTGTCCGGACCCTGGGTCTCGATGTCGACCGCATGGTTGGCGCTGACCACCTCGCCGAGCGGGAAGCCGGCCTGCAGCTTCACCGTCAGGGTCACCGGGTTGACCGGCGCGTTGTTGCGCGGGTCCAGCACCGGCGGGGTGATGCGGTCGCGGTCCGGCACCGGGTCGGTCGTGACGTCTGGCCCCAGCCGGCCTGGCCGGGCTTGAAGTCGACCGACTGCGCCACCGGCGCCGGGTTGTAGCGCGGCGCCACCACCAGCGGCACGCGCAGCGAGAACCGGTCGCCCGACTGGTGCACGGTCTCCTGGTACTCGATCTGGACCAGCACGGTCTCGCCCGGGCCGACATTGGCGACCGAGGTTGGTGAACAGGTTCGGCCGCTCCTGCTCGACCAGCCCGGCGGTCTGGCCGGCCTGCTTGGCCGCCTCATAGATGCGCGCGGGCCTCCTCGCGGGCTGCTTGATGTCGCCGATGATGACGCGGTCGCCGACCACCATCTTCAGCGTGTCGACCGCGCCGTCCTCCGGCAGCGGATAGACATAGACGGCCTCGACCCACTGGTCGGTCGGGTTGTGGAACACCTGGGTGACATGGGCCCGCGCCGTCGGCCCGCTGACCGTCAGGTCGACATCGGTGCCGAGCCGCGGCGCCTCGACATAGCGGCCCTTCTCATTGGCGCGGAACAGCAGTGCGCCGGACTGCATCTCGCCCGGCGTCACCAGCGCCGGCCCGGTCTCGGCCCGGGCGGCGCGCGCCGCCGACGGCCAGGGTCAGCACCGCCAGCAGCAGCGACAGCAGCAGCAGCGGCGCCGCGTGCCCGAACCGGGATTGGAGCGCCGGCCAGAGCCCCGCCGGCGTCTCCCTCGTCATGGAATTCATCGAACCCTCCGTGGACCTCGGCCGATCCCCATCGGCCTGGGTTTCTTGTCGGTCCGGGGGGCGTCTGTCCGGCCACGGTGATGATCCGGCTTGTTCCGCAGGCGGTGGCCGGGATAGGTCTTGCTGCGCACCGGCCTGTGCGGATCGGTGCGGATCTGTGCGGAGGAGGGCGCCTTGGTCGGCTTGTCGACGCACCCGGCGGACCACGAGCTGTCGGAGGAGCAGAGCCACGCCGTCGCCGGCCTGGTGCGGGAGGAGCTGGCGCGCCGCCGCATCTCCCGCCAGTTCCTGGCCGACCAGGCGAGGATCAGCCTGTCGACGCTGGAGAAGGCGCTGTCCGGCCGCCGGCCCTTCACCCTGGCGACGCTGATCCGGCTGGAGGAGGCGCTGGGCGTCAAGCTGCGCCATCCGGAGGCCGAAAGCCGGCCGCCCCGCCGCGGCCATTCGGCCGGCCGTGCCGGTCGGCGTGGCGCCGGAGGGGCTCGGCTCCTATTCCCGGCCGGCCGTGTCCTGGATCGAGGGCGGGTACCTGACGCTGCGGCCGTCCTTCGGCGACCGCCGCGCCATCTACGCCTACCGCACCGAGATCCACTGGGACGACGCCGGGTCGCACCTGGCCTTCCGCGAGGCCGAGCGGGTCGACGCCGCCTTCACCCAGCACGGCACCGTCTCGGTGCCGCACCAATCCGGACATATCTACCTGGTGACCAACACCCACGGGCAGTACCGGATGGCGGTGCTGGGCCGGCCGACCATCACCGGCGAGATGCACGGCATCCTGACCACGCTGCAGGCCGGGCCCGGATCGCAGCTCGACGCCGGTCGCGGCGCCGATCGTGCTGGTGCCGATGGCGGCGGCGGGCGCGCCGGAGTTCGGCCGCATCGCCGCCGACCATGCCTGCCACGCCCGCTACCGCGACATCCTGCGGCGGACGGTGGAAGGAATCCTTCGCGCGGTTCCTGCCGGTGTCGGCGGAGTAGCCCGGGGCAGGCCCCGTTTGCCTCGCCGACCCGGCGTCCTATCATCCCCGGATCGGCGCCCGAGTCTGCACGGCGATCCGCGGGCGCGGCGACACGGGGCCGACATGCGCTTTCACGCCGATCTGCACGTCCATTCCAAGCATTCGCGGGCGACCAGCCGGGACCTCGACCTGGAGAACCTGGCGCATTGGGCGGCGCGCAAGGGCATCGGCGTGGTCGGCACCGGCGATTGCGTGCACCCGGTCTGGCTGGCCGAGCTGAAGGACAAGCTGGTGCCGGACACGCCGGGCCTGTTCCGGCTGCGGCCGGATCTCGAGGCCGCGGTGATGGCGACGCTGCCGGCGCCGTGCCGGACGCCGGTGCGCTTCATGCTGTCGACCGAGATCTCGACCATCTACAAGAAGGGCGACCGCACCCGGAAGATCCACCACCTGATCTACGGGCCGGATTTCGCCACGATCGACCGGCTGCAGGCCAGCCTGGCGCGGATCGGCAACATCGCCTCGGACGGGCGGCCGATCCTCGGCCTCGATTCCCGCGACCTGCTGGAGATCGCGCTGGCCTCCGGCCCCCCGGAGCAAGTGGGGCCTATCTGGTGCCGGCCCATCTGGACGCCATGGTTCGCGGCGCTGGGGTCGCAATCCGGCTTCGATTCCATCGCCGAGCTCGCCACTCACAAGCTGACCCAGCGGGCATGAACGGAACTCTGAAGACACAATCTCATACAATTTAAACCAAACCGATTAACTCGGAATTCGAGCCTCTCTACGTATTCTTCGCCAGCACAACCGGGGGGAAGGGCGGGGCGAAGCGCGATGACGGCTTGCGACACCGTTCAGGCTGGCTCGATGGACGCGGGTGAGCTGAAGGATTTGCTCGCGCTGCATGAAGCGGCGCTCGCAGCATGTCGCACGGGCTGTGTATGGTCGATGCGCAACAGCGCCTGGTCCTGTTCAATCAACGCTTCCCGAATTGTTCGAACTGCCGCCCGTGGTGGCGCGCATCGGCATGCCGATGGCGGAGCTGATCCGGCTTTCCGGCGAGCGCGGAAACTATCCGGTTACGCAGTTCGACGGCATCAAGCGGCGCCGTCAGGAGATGATGGCGCGGGCAACCATTCGCCTGCTGCGCCAGATGTCGCGGGGCCGCACCTTCGCGATGGACTATCGCCCGCTGCCGAGCGGCGGCTGGTCACGCTGGTCGAGGACGTTACCGATCGCCAGCGCCGCGAATACGAGTTGCGCGTGCAGTTCGAGCGCTACGATAAAGCCATCACACAGATGTCGCACGGCCTGTGCGCGGTCGATGCCGACCACCGCATCGTGCTATTCAACACGCGTTCCTCGACATGTTCGGCGTATCGAACGACGTCATCCGCGTCGGCGTATCGATGCGTGACGTGATCGACATCGTGGCGGCGCGCGGCTACTTCCCGGACGCCACGCCCGAGCGTATCTGGCAGCGGCGGCTGGAGAAGATCGCGGCGGGCGAACCGTTCCAGCAGCGCCAACCCTGCGCAATGGATGCGGCTACATCCTGCACTATCACCCGATGGCGGATGGCGGCTGGGTCACGCTGTGCGAGGACGTAACCGAGCGTTACCGCATGGAGCGCGCGCTGCGTCTGCAATTCGAGCGCTTCGACCAGGCGGTGAACCACATGTCGCCGGCCTGTGCATGTTCGGCCCTGACGAGCGGCTCATCGTGTGCAACGCGCAATATCTGAAGATCTACGGGCTCGAACCCGCGATCGTAAAACCCGGCGTAAGCCAGCGCGAGCTGCTCACGCACTGGATGACGATGTCGACGAGCCCGGCATGACGGCCGACGGGTTCGACAGAAGCAAAAGCGCGGGTCCGCCGACGGCGCGCTCTCCAGCATACGCATGCGGCTCACGGACGGGCGCGTGATCGAAGCCATCACGCGCGCGACCGCCGACGGCGGCTGGGTTTCGTCGCACGAGGACGTCACGGAGCGGCTGCGCTACGAGAAGGTCCTGCGCCAGCAGAACGTCCTGTTCGACGCCGCGCTGGAGAACATGGCCCACGGCCTTTGCGTGTTTGACAAGGACTGGCGCGTGGTCGTGCGCAACCGGCGCTATCTGGAGCTTTACGGGCTCGGGCCCGACGATGCGTTGCCCGGCACGCCGCTGGTTGAGCTGATGCGCCAGAGCATCGACCGCGGCATGCACACCACCAAGGTTAGCGCGGAAAAATTCTTCGCCGACTTCGTCAAGCGTGTCGAGGTCGACCGCGAGCCGGTGGTGTTCCGCCGGCTGACCAGCGGCAAGCTGCTGGCGGTGCGCCACAGCCAATGGAAAACGGCGGCTGGGTCGGCACCTTCGAGGATATCACGGAGCGCGAGCTCGCCGCGGACGCGCTCAAGGAGCAGCACAGCCGCTTCGACATCGCGCTCAACAACATGGCGCATGGGCTGTGCATGTTCGACGAGAAAATGCGGCTGATCGTGACCAACAACCGCTATGCCGAGATGTTCAATCTCGACCCGGCGCAGGTACAGCCGGGCATAACCATCTACAAGTCGTTTGCGATGAGTTTCGCGGCGGGCAATCATCGCCACCGCGACATCACGCTCGACGAATACTATGCCAGCTCGTGGATGCGCTGCGCGAGGGCGATCTGGTCGCGCACCGCAACCTGGCTGACGGGCGCATCCTCAAGGCCACGCACCAGCCGATGGCGCAGGGCGGCTGGGTCGCGATCTACGAGGACATCACCGAGCGTCACCGCGCCGAGCAGAGCATCGCGCACATGGCGCGGCACGACGCGCTGACCAATCTGCCGAACCGGCTGCTGTTCCGCGAGCGTATGGCCGAAGGCCTTTCCCGCGTCGAGGGCTTCGGTAAATCGATTGCGGTGCTCTATCTCGATCTCGACAACTTCAAGGGCGTCAACGACACGCTCGGCCACCCGATCGGCGACAAGCTGCTCGGCACGATTGCGGAGCGCATCCGCAACGCGGTCGGCGCGGACGACACCATCGCGCGCCTCGGCGGCGACGAGTTCGCGATCCTCCAGTGCAATTCAGGCGCCGCTGCGGCCGGTGCGCTCGCGCGGCAACTGGTCGAGATCATCTCCGAGCCGATCGACATCGATGGGCAAGAGATCAACTCCGGCGTCAGCGTCGGCATCGCACTCGCGCCGGACGACGGCGCCGCCGCCGACCACCTGATGAAGTGCGCCGACCTTGCGCTCTATCGCGCCAAGGCCGAAGGACGCGGCACCTTCCGCTTCTTCGAGCCGGACATGGACGCGCGCATCCAGGCGCGCCGCGCGCTCGAAGTCGACTTGCGCCGCGCGCTCACGGCCGGCGAGTTCTCGCTGCATTATCAGCCGCCGATCAATCTCGCGACCAACGAACTGGTTTCCATGGAGGCGCTGCTGCGCTGGACCCATGCGGAGCGCGGTTCGGTGTCGCCGTCCGAGTTCATTCCACTCGCGGAGGAAATGGGCCTGATCGTCCCGCTCGGCGAATGGGTGCTGCGCGAGGCCTGCAACGAGGCGGCGCGCTGGCCCGAGCCGATCATGGTCGCGGTCAATCTCTCGCCGGTGCAGTTCCGCAACCGCGGGCTGGTCACCACCGTGACGCAGGCGCTCGCGGCTTCGCGCCTTGCGCCGAACCGGCTGGAGCTGGAGATCACCGAGGCGGTGCTGCTGCAGGACGATGAGATGACCGTCACGATGCTGCATCGGCTGCGCGCGCTCGGCGTGCGCGTCGCGATGGACGATTTCGGCACCGGCTATTCGTCGCTCAGCTACCTGCGCTCGTTCCCGTTCGACAAGATCAAGATCGATCGCTCGTTCATCAAGGACATCGAGCGCAATCGCGGCAGCGCCGCGATCATCAAGGCGATCGCGGGCCTCGGCGCGAGCTTGGGCATCCGCACTACGGCGGAAGGCATCGAGACCGAGGAACAGCTCGAGATCGTGCGCCGCGCCGGGTGCACCGAGATGCAGGGATACCTGGTGAGCCCGCCGCGCCCCGCGAGCGAGGTGCCCGGCCTGATCGCGCGCTTCCGGCCCGAAGCCGCCGTCGCGGCGGCCTAGCCCTTCGCTCGCACTGACGACGCCTCGGCGCCCGTGGACGCGGGCTGAAGCTCATAGTCCTGGGGGTCGAACAGGTTCGTCATCAGGCGATAGCTGAACGTATAGCCGGGCCAGACGCTCGTGTTCTTGCCGGTGGCCGTTTTGTACCAGGAGTTGCAGCCGGAATTCCAGATCGAGCGATCGAGTCGTTTCTGGACTTTCACGTCGTATTCGGCCTGCCGGTCGGCTTTCACATTCACGAAGCGCAGACCTTGGCCGATCATCGTCTGAACCGCCTGCACGATGTAGTCCGCCTGCGCCTCCAGCATGTAGACGAGCGAACTGTGCGACAGGTTGGTGTTCGGGCCGTACAGCATGAACAGGTTCGGGAAGCCCGTGACGCAGATTCCGTTGTAGGCCTCCGCCCCGTCGCGCCACGTCGCATGCAAGTCTTGCCCGTTCAGGCCTTTGATCTTCATCGGCGCGAGAAAATCCGTCGCGTGGAAGCCCGTGCCGTAGACGATCGCGTCGACCGGATGACGCTTGCCGTCGCGCGTCACGATCGCGTCGGGTTCGATACGGTCGAGTTCTTCGGTGACGACATCAGCATGATCGTGATTGAGCGCCGGGAACCAGTCGTTCGAAATGAGGATGCGCTTGCAGCCGGCGCGATAGTCCGGAATGAGCTTGCGCCGCTTGACCGGGTCCTTGATGGCTCTCCACGCCAGCCACTTTGTCTCCAGCTCAACCCAGCGCGTGATCCACCACAGGCGCGTGAACGCGAGCGCCCGGCTTTCGTTCTTCAGGTAGTAGTAAAAGCGCGACAGCCGCGCGGTGACCGGGATGTTCTTGAACAGCCAGTTCTCGAGCGCCGTATACGGGCGATCCGGCTTCGCGATGATCCAGGCGGCCGAGCGCTGAAACAGCGTCAGCTTCTTCACCTTCGGCATGATCTGGGGAACGAACTGGATCGAGCTGGCGCCGGTCCCGATCGCCGCCACGGTCTTGCCGGTGAAGTCGTAGCCGTGATCCCAGCGCGCCGAGTGGAACATCTTTCCGGCGAACGTCTCGATTCCCTTGATCCTCGGAATCGCCGGCCGGTTGAGCTGGCCGCACGCCGTGATCAGGACATTCACCTGCAGGGTGGCGCCGTCTGCGGTCGCGATGGTCCACAGCCCTTGCGCCTCGTCGAAGTCGGCCGAAACCACTTCCTTGTTGAACTGGATGCGCGACCGCAGGCCGTAGGTGTCCGCGCATCCTTCCAGATAGGAATGGATCTCCTTCTGGGGAGCGTATTTGCGCGTCCAGTCGCTCTTGGGTGCGAATGAGAAGGAATAGAGAAGGGACTGCACGTCGCAGGCAGCGCCCGGATAGGTGTTGTCGCGCCATGTGCCGCCGACGCGGTCGCCCTTTTCCAGGAGGACAAACGACGTGATGCCGGCGTTCTCCAGCTGAATGGCCATGCAGAGGCCGCCGAAGCCGGTGCCGATGATCGCGATCGTGGGAGTGTCGCTACGGGTCGCCTGCGCCATTACGGGAGTTCCTTTGCGGACGACGCGCGCGTGCTTGCGGCGGACGTCTGTTGCGCGGCCGCGCGCAGGCACGTCGGGCAGAGACAATCCTCTGTCGAACCCGCCGGCGGCATCGGCAATCGAAAGTCTTCCTCTTCGCACCAGCAATGCCCGGTGCCGACGCCGCATTCGAACGCGGCGCCGCACCGCGCGCAAGAGAGGGCACGAGCCTTTGCGGCCTGATTCATGAATTGATTATGCGATGTGGGGCACGGCGGCGCTACTGCTGCACAATCACCTTGGTGCCGACGGGAACCCGCGTGAAAAGATCTTCGATCTCGTCGTTCACGAGGCGGAAACAGCCGGACGAGACCGCATGCCCGATCGTCTCCGGCGCATTGGTGCCGTGGATGCGGTAGATCGTGTTGCCGAGATAGAGCGCACGCGCGCCCATCGGATTGCCCGGGCCGCCTGCCATGAAGCGCGGCAGATAAGGCTGGCGCTGGATCATCTCGGGCGGCGGCGTCCAGTCGGGCCATTCGGCCTTGCGTGAGACGCGCAGCAGGCCCTGCCACTGGAAGCCGTCGCGGCCGACGCCGATGCCGTAGCGCAGCGCGACGTTGTTCGGCTGGATCAAATAGAGGAAGCGGTCCGACGTATCGATGATGATCGTGCCGGGCGCCTCGCTGCTGCGGTAGAACACCGGCTGGCGGCGATAGGCCGGGTCCATGTCGGCTTCGGCCGGCGCCGCGACGCCCGGATCGCGATCCTGAATCGTGGGCGCGGTACGGCGCCATTCCTCCGGCGTGCCGAATTGAGCGAACGCACCCGATGCGCCCAGCACCGATGCAATCGCGATGATCGCGGCATGCGCGTGGCGCAACGCACGCGGCGGTAAATTCGGCGTCAGGTCCATAGGCGCACCCCCGTGCGACGGCCTATATAGGTGCGCACTGTGTTCATTCCGAGGATGCCTCCATGATTGATCTCTATTACTGGACCACGCCGAACGGCCACAAGATTACGATTTTTCTCGAAGAGACCGGACTGCCGTACAAGATATTTCCCATCAACATCGGGAAGGGTGAGCAATTCGCCAAGGACTTCCTGAAAATCTCACCGAACAACCGCATTCCGGCGATGATCGATCATGAACCGCCGGGCGGCGGCGCGCCGGTGCCGGTGTTCGAGTCGGGTGCGATGCTGATGTATCTCGCCGACAAGACCGGCAAGTTCTGGCCGAAGGATCTGCGCAAGCGCACCGAGGTCAGCGAGTGGCTGTACTGGCAGATGGCGAACCTCGGCCCGAATTCCGGGCAGAACAATCACTTCAACAATTACGCGGTCGAGAAAATCCCCTACGCGATGGACCGCTACCGCAACGAGGTGAACCGCCTCTACGGCGTGCTCAATCGCCGCCTCGAAGGCCGCGACTACGTCGCGGGCGAGTATTCCATCGCCGACATGGCGATCTATCCTTGGATCGTGCCGTATGAGCGGCAGGGACAGAAGATCGAGGATACTCCGAACATCAAGCGCTGGTTCGAGGCCATCAAGGCGCGGCCCGCGGTAGAACGCGCCTACGCCAAGGCGAAGGAGATCAATCCGAACCCGGGCGGCATTCGCACCGCGGAGGAGCGCGCGATCCTATTCGGGCAAAACGCAGAGTCGATCGCCAAGGCGGCGGCCGCGGCGCGTTAGCGCGCCGCGCTATCCGTCGCTGTCGGCTTCGAGATGCAAAAGGGCCGCCGCGAGATCTCGCGGCGGCCCTTTGTCGCGTAGCCGGGTTGCGTCAGATGCCGCGTCCCCAGAAGCCGCAGTAGCGGTGGATCACCCACTCGATGTTCTGCTCATAGCCGGCGAGCGTGCCGTACTTCGGCAGCCGAACGTCCTTCACGGCCGGATCGAAGCATTTGCCTTCGTCTGACGCCTTCTTCACCTCGGCGTTGAGGTCGGTCAGAAGCGCAATCTGCTGCTCCATGTCGGCGCGCGTGCCGAGCCGGTCATTCGGGCCGGGATGGCCGGGAATCATCTTCTCCCATTTCAGGGCGAGCGTCTTCTTGAGCGAAGCTTCCCACTCGCCCGGATAGGAGTCGTTGACCGCGAGCCGCGACGGCATCGCGCCGAGCGAATTGAAGTCGACCGCGAAGATGATCTTTTCCTTCGGCAGGAACATCACCAGCGACGAGTCGGAATGATTGCGGCCGGTGAAGTGCAGCTCCAGTGTGGTTCCGCCGAGCTTGATGACCTTCTTGTCACCGACCGACTCGTCGGGCACCGGCGTGGCGGCGTCCTTCAGCACCTTGAGCCGCGCGGTGGCGTTCTTGTGCGCGACGATCCTGGCGCCGGCGTCCTTGAACGGCTTGCCGCCGGCTGCGTGATCATAGTGATGGTGGCTGTAGATCAGGTACTTGATCGGCGCTTTGGTGATCTTCTTGATCTCGTCCACATAGGTGGCCGCAGCCTGCGGGCGGCCATAGCTGATCGGATCGGTCGCAATCACGCCCGCCGGGGTGACGATGAACATCGCCTGATGGTTCTGGTAGCGGAAGATATAGACGCCTTCCGTGCCTTCCACTTTCGTGGTGGCGAAGGCCGGACGCTGCGCCTGCTGCGCCACCGCGGGAGCGGCAGGCAAAAGCATTGCGGCCGCCACAGTGGCGGCGGTGACAAACCTGGTCTTCATCGAGAATCCCCCCTGATACGTGCGTGTACGACGCGGCGCCATGCTCGGTGGGAGTGTGCCGGCATTCAAGTCACGGCTGCTTGATGAAACGAGGCGGATTGCCGCACGAAATGGCGTGCGGCGCCCGGAATAAGCGGCGGGCGGCGGTGTTGGAGGCTATTCGCCGCCGACCATTCCGACGATCTTCCAGGCCCCGGTCGCGTCCTTGCCGAAGCAGAGCTGGTCCGAACCGAGCGGATTGATCGCCTCGGCCGCCACGAACCCGACCTTGCCGCTCGGGGTGACGATGCGCATGAACTCCTGGCTGGCGTTCGGTGCGGTGTCGGCAAAGACGCGGACGAAATGCATGCCGAGCTTCTCGATCACGGGCGAATTCTGCTGCGCGGCGGTGCGGACTTCGACGCCGTCCTGCGCGGTGAAGCCCCAGTCGCCGATGTCGGTCTTGGTCGCTTCGGCGAGCTTCTCGAGCTCCTGCGGGTTGAACTCGGGGCCGGCCGGCGAGCACACCGTGTTCGGGCGGTCCGGATAGGCTGCGGCCGTTTCGTCGGAGGCGAATTCGCCAAGGCGCTCCCAGCCGGAGCCGTCCTTCGCGGCAATGCCAAGCGCGGTCGCCAGCGCGTCGATGCCGGTCTTCTTGCCGGCCGCGTTGCCGGCTTCCTTCATCCAGAAGAATCCCTGCGGCAGCACCATCTTGGAGAGCGCCGCGCGATCCTTCTTCTGCGCGATGGCGACGAGATCCTTGCGGAAGGCCGCGAGCGTGGCGTCGGTGGAGGGTTTCGGCGGCGACACCTTCAGCGCCGCGTAGGGCGCGGGCGGTGCTGCGGCCGGGGCCTGCTGCGCCTCTGCTGCTGTTGCGGTGGTGCGCCTTTCTGTGCCGCCGGCGGCGGTGCACCTTTCTGCGGCGGGGCGGTCATGCCCTTCTGCTGGCTCGGCGGCGGAGGCATCTGCCCCGGGCGCGGCAACTGGCTCTGCGCCAGCGCGGGCAGGGCGATCAGTCCGCTCGCAAGAAGAGTCGCAACAAAAGTGGTCCGTCGCATGGTGGCCTCCCGATGACGCCAAGCTGATAGCCAAATTAGCGCAGAATTGCGACAGGCTTGGCGGAACCGGCCCGTCCGATGGCCTTATGTGTCGCCTCTCGCGGGCGTGAGGTTCATCCGGTTGGGGCGGCGCGGCGGGCCTGCTAGAGCACCACCTCCCGCCGACACGAAAGCCAGCCCATGCCGTTCTATGCTTCCTCCCCCTATCTGCTGCCGATCGGCCTGCTGATCTGCTCCAATCTGTTCATGACCGTCGCCTGGTACGGCCACCTGCGTTTCAAGGAAGCGCCGATCTGGGGCGTGATCCTCGTGGCTTGGGGCATCGCCTTCATCGAGTACTGCTTCGCGGTGCCGGCGAACCGCTACGGCAACGCCGTCTATTCGGCGGCGCAGCTCAAGACCATCCAGGAGGTGATCACGCTCCTGGTGTTCGCCGGATTTTCGCTCCTCTACCTGAAGGAGCCGATCGGCTGGAATCATCTCGTCGGCTTCGCGCTGATTTCCGCTGGCGCGTTTTTCATTTTCCAGAAATGGTAGGGCATGGCCCCGACGGGCTTTCGGACAAGACCATGCGCCATAAAGCGCGCTGAACGAGCGGGGACACACATGGCAAACCATCGGCTCGATGCCGCGCCGGAAACGGTGCACTGGGGTTTCTTCGACGCGAAGCTGACGCCGCTACTCACGGTGGACAGCGGCGACACGGTCACGATCTCGACCGTCTCCGGCATGGCGACCCAGATGCCGGCCGCGCCGCTGAAGGTCCCGCCCGCGCTCGCCGCGATCCACGCCAAGGTCCCACAGAAGCTGCCCGGCCATATCTGCACCGGTCCGGTCGCGGTGAAGGGCGCGAAGAAGGGCCACGTCCTCGAAGTACGGATCAAGGATATCCAGCTCCATTACGACTGGGGCTACAACATGATCCGCCCGCTCGCGGGCGCGCTGCCGGACGACTTCGACACGCCGACGCTGATCCACATTCCGCTCGATAAACAGAAGAACACCGGCACCTTGCCATGGGGACTCGAACTTCCGCTCGCGCCGTTCTTCGGCGTGATGGCGGTCGCGCCGCCGCCGGGCTGGGGCACGGTCTCGACGCTGCCGCCGCGCAAGAACGGTGGCAATCTCGACAACAAGGAGCTTGTCGCCGGCACCACGCTCTATCTGCCGATCCATGTCGACGGCGCGCTGTTCTCGTGCGGCGACGGCCACGGCGTGCAGGGCGACGGCGAAGTGTGCGTCACCGCGATCGAGACCGGACTGATCGGCACGTTCGAGCTGCATGTGCGCGACGACATGAGCCTCGAATGGCCGCTTGCCGAGACGCCGACGCACATCATGACGATGGCGTTCGATCCCGATCTCGACGACTGCGTGACCATCGCGCTGCGCGACATGATCAAGCTGATCTGCCGCCGCACCAACCTGTCGCGCGAGCAGGCCTATACGCTGTGTTCACTCGCCGCCGACCTGCGCGTCACGCAGGTGGTCAACGGCAACAAGGGCATCCATGTGATGCTGGCGAAGAAATATCTCGCGAGCGGCTAGGCTGTCGCCGCTGACCGTCAGGGCATGACGGCGAAAACCACCGCGATCTTTTGCCGTATGGCTTCGAGCCGGCCCGCCGCGCCGTATTTCTTGCGGCCGAAGAGATGATCGACCCGGCCGCTCCACAGCCATCGCCATCCCCAGCCGAGAAGATAGATGAACGCCGCGATGGCGAGCAGGATCGCCGTATAGAGAATGCCCTCGCTCCAGTTTCTGGTGTGCGCCGCCTGATTGATGATCAGGCCCGTCCAGCCGAGCGGGATCAGCGCCACAAGCACGGCGAGCCAGTAGAGCCCGCGCGAGATGAGCGACTCCACCTGAATCGTCGTGCCGACATAACGCTCGGCGATACGGCGCGCGCCCGCGCTGTTTGGATTCTCGACCGACATGGCGCCCCTCCATGTTGCCGGTGAACCTGCAATCGCGGAAGGCTGAAGCTTCCAGTCAGCGTTGTCAAACGCCGCGAGCGCCCACCGGCCTTTGCAGCGCCACGTCGTAAAGCCCGTGTGGCTCGTAGGCCCACCACGCAAACTTCCAGCGTCGGCTCGCGGCGAAGTCCGTCACCGCGCGGTGCACGCCGTAGGCGCCGAGATAGGGATCGGCGTGCGCGAAATCGTTGAACACCAGATAGCCGCCGCGCCGCACCTTGGTTGACGCCACGGCGGCATCGCGGCTCGCGCCCGCGTAGGAGTGATCGCCGTCGATATAGATCCAGTCGAAGTAGTCGTCCGCGAAGCTGCCGAGTATCTCGTGCGAGAGGCCGCGGTGCATGACGACGCGCGGATCGGCGGCGACCGTCGGATCGAGCAGGGAAAAATCGAGATCGATCAGGTGCAGTTCGGCAGGGTCGCACGCCGAAAGCATGTGCCCTGCGAACTCGCCGCGATAGGTGCCGACCTCGGCAACGCGTGCGCGGCGCGGAAGCTGTGCAACGAGATCGTTGCGCGATGCGCAGAAGCGGCACTCCGCGATCAACTCGGGCGGAAGCGAAACCGACCGTCGCCCTTTCGGCACGATATGCTGCGACAGCCGCGCGAGGTGGCGCAGGCGCTGCGGAATCCGGCTGCGAATCGAGAGCGGCAAACGGCTGAACAATGAAGCCATGTCGGGATTCGCGTTGATCGGAGCCGGTGCGTCGCGCCTGCACAAAGCGCGAAAAATCGAACGAAAACAATAGCGGAGTTCAGCCGCCGGCATGCCTCCGATCGATAAATTTGATCGCGCCTGTCGCTTTTCGGGCCGCCTGGACTGGGATATTTTACAGCCCATCGCTGTCATGTGGCCCCGGGCGACACACAAAGGCCGGGCAGCGTTTCGAGGATGTCATGGCGCTGGATGCGAAGGGTGCGGCCGCACTGGCCCTGCATCGGTTCGGTCTTGGCCCGCGCGCGGGTTCGATCGCGGCGATCGCCGCCGATCCGCGCGGCGCGCTGCTTGCCGAACTGGACAAGGCCGGCATCGGCCAGATCGTCAATTCCGAACTGATGACCGCGGCGCAATCCTCGACCGCGGCGTTCAACTTCCGTCAGGAGCGCCAGGCGCGGCTGATCGCGCAGCGCAAGGAGGAGGAAGAGCGCAAGGCCGCCGGCATGTCCATGGAGAGCATGGAGCCGAAGCCGGAAAGCGGCGCGCAGCAGCCCGCCGCGAACCCGCCGCCTGACTTTCAGCAGCAGCTTTATTTCCGTGAAGTGAAGGCGCGCTTCGATGCTGCACTCGCGCCCGAGATCGGCTTCGTCGAGCGGCTGATCTGGTTCTGGTCGAACCATTTCTGCATCTCGGCGGATCAGGTGCAGAGCATGGCGGGCGGCTACGAGCGCGAGGCGATCCGTCCGTATGTGCTCGGCAAGTTTTCCGCGATGCTGCTCGCGTCGGCCGGCCATCCCGCGATGCTGTTCTATCTCGACAACTCGCGCTCGATCGGACCGAAGTCGGTCGCGGGCCTCGTCAATACGCGCGGGCTGAACGAAAACCTCGCGCGCGAAATTCTCGAACTGCATACGCTCGGCGTGCGCTCGGTCTACTCGCAGGAAGACGTCACCAGCTTTGCCAAGGTGCTGACCGGCTGGACCATCATTCCGGCGACGACCAATCCGGAGCACGGCGGCGAGTTCATTTTCCTTGCACGCATGCACGAGCCGGGGTCGCAAACGGTCGTCGGCAGGACCTACGCGCAGCCGGACGTCGCGCAGGGCAAGGCGGTGCTCGCCGATATCGCGCGCCATCCGGCGACCGCCGCGCATGTGGCGCGCAAGCTCGCGCGGCATTTCTGCGCCGACGAGCCGCCGGATTCGCTGACCGAACGGCTGTCGCGCCGTTTCCTCGAAACGGACGGCGACCTCAAGGAGATCGCGAAGACGCTGATCGAGTCGCCCGAGACCTGGGGCGAACAGCGCCTGAAGCTCAAGCGGCCGAGCGAGTGGCTGATTTCGGCATGGCGCGGGATCGGCGTGATGCCGGACGCGCAGCGCGGCTTGCAGGCGATGGCTTATCTGGGCGAGCGCATGTGGCGGCCGAACGCGCCGCAGGGTTTCCCCGATGTGCAGTCCGCCTGGATCGACGGCCTTGCGCAGCGCCTCGACATCGCGAACCGCATCGCCGAGCTGGTGCAGGCGCGCATCGAGCCGGGCGAATTCGTCGAGACGTCGCTTGGCGCGCTGGCGTCGCGTGAAACGCGGCAGACCATCGAGCGCGCCGAAAGCCGCCAGCAGGGGCTCACGCTCGCGCTGATGGCGCCCGAGTTTCAACGGAGGTGACCATGTCACCCAATATCGTTCACGCCGCGACGCGCCGCGAACTGCTCGGCGGCGCTGGCGTGCTGTTCGCCTGGCCGTTCCTGCCGAAGATCGCGCGCGCCGAGGGGCGCGATCCGCGCATGCTGACGATCATCCTGCGCGGTGCGCTCGATGGGCTCGCGGCGGTCGCGCCGGTGGGCGATCCCGACTGGGTCAAGCTGCGCGGCGACAAGGCGCTGCTGCTTGACGGCAAGCCGGCGGCGCTGCCGCTCGACTCCTTCTTCGCGCTCAATCCCGCGATGCCGAACCTGCATCGCCTCTACATGGCCGGGCAGGCCGCGATCGTGCACGCGGCCGCGACGCCGTATCGCGAACGCTCGCACTTCGACGGGCAGGACGTTCTGGAAAGCGGGCTGCCCAATCCAGGCCGCGCCGATTCCGGCTGGCTCAACCGCGCGCTCGGCGGGCTCGTGGCGGAAACGCGCGTGCGCCGCGACGGCCGCGCCTTCGCGGTCGGGCCGGTGACGCCGCTCGTCGTGCGCGGGCCCACGCCGGTGCTGTCATGGACGCCGGCGCGCATCCAGCCGGCCAACGAAGACACGATGGCGCGGCTGATCGATCTCTATCACCACACCGACACCGAGCTCGCGCGCGCGATCGAGGGCCGCCGCGATCTTGCGATGCTGGCGCGCGGCGACGATCCGACCGTGATGGCGCCGACCGAGGGACGCCAGACGCCGGCAGGCTTTGCCGCGCAGGTGCGGGCCTTCTTCGCCGATGCCGCGGGCACCGCGGCGAAATTCCTGGCGCGCGCCGATGGGCCGCGCATCGGCGCGCTCGCCTTCAACGGCTGGGACACGCACATCGACGAGGGCGCGGACTCGGGCCGCCTCGCGACCCTGCTCGGGGCGCTCGACGGCGCGATCGCGGCCGCCGAGAAGAACATGGGCGAGGCGTGGCGCGAGACTGTGGTGACGGTCGTCACCGAGTTCGGCCGCACCGCGCGCATCAACGGCACCAACGGCACCGATCACGGCACCGGCACGATCGCGATCCTTGCCGGTGGCGCGCTCAAGGGCGGGCGCGTGATCGCCGACTGGCCGGGCCTTAAGAACGCGAACCTCTACGAAGGCCGCGATCTCGCGGCGACCACCGACCTGCGCGCGGTGCTGAAGGGGTTGCTCAAGGACCACCTGCGCGTCACCGATGAGGCGCTGGCCGCGAACGTGTTCCCGGGCAGCGCCGACGTGAAGGCGATGACGGGGCTGGTGTAGGCGCTCAACGCGAGAGATAGGCGCGTATCGCCTCGGCGATACGATCGCCGTCGGTGCCGGGCGGCAGGAAGCCGAGATATTTCCCGGAGCGGTCGACCAGATAGAGGAAGGCCGAATGGTCGACGGTGTAATCGTCGCCCTTCGTCGGCACGCGCGCGTAATAGACCCTGTAGGCGTCGGCGGCGTTCTTGATCGCTGCCGCGTCTCCGGTGAGCGCGACCATCCGCGGATGAAACAGCGCGACGTAACCTTTCAGGTGCGCCGCGGTATCGCGCTCGGGATCGAGCGTGACGAACAGCGGCTGCACGGCGTCCCCCGCCTTGCCGAGCCGGTCCATCGCGAGCCCGATGTTCTGCAGGTCGGTGGGGCAGACGTCCGGGCAATACGTGAAGCCGAAATAGACGATGAGCACCTTGCCGCGGAAGTCCGCATCGGTGCGCGGCTTGCCGTCCTGATCGACCAGCGCGAACGGCCCGCCGATCGGCTCGCGGTTCCACATCACCGCATCCATCAGCTCGGCTGCGGAGCGCGATGATCGGGTCTGCGCGGCAGGCTGCGACGCAATGCCGGCGAGCACCAACGCCGCGAGCGCAACGTGCCGCACCTTCATCTAGGCGCTGAAGATCAGCTTGCTGCCGGTCGAGACATTGAGCACGTTGTTGGGCATCTGCTGGCGCGCTTCGAGCAGGAAGTTGAGCCCGCTGCAGTGCATCGGGATCACGACGTCGGGCTCGAGCGCTTTCACCTCCGCGACGATCTGCTTGAGGTAATCGGCCGGCGCCGGCCCGAGGTGGAAGCCGCCGACAACCGCGTGCACTTTCTGCACGCCCGACACCCGCTGCGCCTGACGCACCGAATTGACGATGCCGACGTGGCCGCAGGACGAGATGACCACGAGACCCTTGCCGCGGATATTGAAGCAGGTGGCGTGCTCGTGGACGTGCTGGTCCGGCACGATCTTTCCCTGCAGCTCGGCGGACGTGAAGTGGCCGTAGTCGCAGCCTGCCGCTTGCGGCGAGGAATAGTCGACGAAACTGTTCGGCAGGATTCGCTCGACGCTGTTGCGCGTGATCTTGCCCGTCGTGAACGCATGACCTTCGATCACGGTCGGCGTCTCGCACAGCACGACCTGCACCTTCTGCGCCACGATCGACCTGCGATCGAGCGTGCCGAACTCGCCGAACTGCCCCGCCGTTGGCGTCGCGCTCACACGATGGCAGAAATTGTCCTCGCCGCCCGCGTAAAGCTTCACGTCGGCGGGAAGAACGCTGCGGTACTTGTCGAGGAAGCCGACGAGCCCGCCGTAATGATCGATGTGGCCGTGGCTGACGATCAGCGCCTGAATTTTCGTCGGATCGGCTCTGAGCAGGCCCATGTTGTTGATGATCGCCGGCGCCGTGTAGCCGAAGTCGAGCAGGATCGTGCGGTTTTCGTCGCCGCGTTGCGATTCCAGAAACAGCGAGAGACCCCATTCGTTGTGCAGCACGTTGCGCGCGTCCGCGCTGCGGCCCGGGCCGGGGCCTTCGTGGACCACGCCGTTCACGGTGCTGCCGCGCAGGAACTGATCGTGCTGCTGGTCGACCAGCACGCGGATCGCGAGCCTGTCGATCGTCGGCACCTGAATGGGCTGCGCGCTGGCGTACTCGACGCAGGAGAACCCGCCCGCCGCCGATGCAGCGGCGAACGCCGCGGTGGATTTCAGGAAGTCGCGCCGTCGCAGCGTGCTCATGCTTTGTCTCCTATTGACGTGAGCAGAGTACGAGCCTTGCGGCGGGGGTCAACGGGACAAACCGGCGGCTCACGAAAACGCAATGGAGTTCCATGCGTCCGGCCGGCCGCAGCAAATCATCCTGCGCGGCGCGCAGGGCAGGGGCGGTGCTACTCCGCCGCCTGCTGCGCCGTGTCCACGTCGATGAAGCCGCCGGACTGGCGCTGCCACAACGCCGCGTAGTGCCCGCCCGCGCGCAGCAATTCGGCGTGCGAGCCCTGCTCGACGATGCGGCCGTGGTCGAGCACGACCAGCCGGTCCATCCGCGCGATGGTCGAGAGCCGGTGCGCGATCGCGATCACGGTCTTGCCGGCGATCAGCGTGCCGAGGCTCTGCTGGATCGCCGCCTCGACTTCCGAGTCGAGCGCGGAGGTCGCCTCGTCGAGCACGAGGATCGGCGCATCCTTGAGGATCACGCGCGCGATCGCGATGCGCTGGCGCTGTCCGCCCGAAAGCTTCACGCCGCGCTCGCCGACCTGCGCGTCGTAGCCGCGCCGGCCCTTCCAGTCCTCCAGCCCAAGAATGAACTCATGGGAATGTGCGAGCCGCGCGGCCCGTTCGATCTCGGCGTCGGTCGCGCTCGGGCGGCCGTAGCGGATGTTGTCGCGGATCGAGCGGTGCAGCAGCGAGGTGTCCTGCGTGACGACCGAGATCTGCTTGCGCAGGCTTTCCTGCGTCACGTGCGCCACGTCCTGTCCGTCGATCAGGATGCGGCCGCCTTCGACGTCGAAGAAGCGCAGCAGCACGTTCACCAGTGTGGACTTGCCGGCACCCGAGCGGCCGACCAGCCCGACCTTCTCGCCGGGCTTCACGGTCAGCGACAGCTTGTCGATCACCGCGAACCCGCGCACATGGCCGTCCTCATCCACCACGGCCTCGCGGCCGTAGCCGAACGTCACGTCCTGGAACGCGATCTCGCCCTGCGGCACGACCAGCTCGGCTGCCTCCGGCGCGTCGGTCAGTCCGATCGGCCGCGCGATCGTCATCATGCCTTCCTGCACGACCCCGATGTTCTCGAAGATGCCGGTGACCTGCCAGGCGACCCAGCCCGACGCGCTGCTGATCTGCATCGTCATCGGCAACGCCATCGCGACCACGCCGACGCCGATATGACCCTGTTGCCACAG
This sequence comes from uncultured Alphaproteobacteria bacterium, assembly GCA_963828625.1. Taxonomy (GTDB): domain Bacteria; phylum Pseudomonadota; class Alphaproteobacteria; order Rhizobiales; family Xanthobacteraceae; genus PALSA-894. The sequence goes on from CAWHEX010000008.1 coordinate 67,583, forward strand.
CACGATCGCGAACGCGCCGGTGCCGGTGACCAGCCAGGCGTTGAGTGAGGTCAGCGTGAACGCGAACAGCGTGTTGAGGCGCAGCGAGCGGTGGAAGCGGCCAGTGTGCTGCTCCAGCGCCTCGCGCACATAGGCGTCCTCCTCGCGCGCACGGGCGAACAGCTTCACGGTCAGGATGTTGGTGTAGCTGTCGACGATGCGCCCGGTGAGCTGCGAGCGCGACTCCGACATTTCCTTGGAGCGATCGCGCATGCGCGGCACGAACACCGTCAGCATCGCGATGTAGCCGGTGAACCAGAGCAGCACCGGGACCGCGAGCCACGGATTGGCCGAGGCGAGGAGGATGAGCGCGCTGGTGCCGTAAACGATGATGAACCACACGGCGGTGAGCAGCGCGACGAGGCTCTCGCGCATCGCCGGGCCGGTCTGCATCACTCGGTTCGCGATGCGCCCCGCAAAGTCGTTCTGGAAGAACGTCCACGACTGGCGCACCACATGCCAGTGGCTCTGCCAGCGGATGCGGTTCGACACATTGGCGGCGATCGCCTGATTCATGGTCAGGTGCTGCGTCATGATCATGAGCGGCCGCACCACCAGCAGCACGGCCGCCATGCCGAGCAGCACGTGCCAGTTCGCGGCGAACAGCTCCTCGGGGCGCGAACTCGTCACCAGCGTCACCACGCGCCCGATGAAAACCGGGATCGCGATGTCGAGCAGCGCGACGATGAAGCCGGCGACGAACAGCGCGATGAACAGGCCCTTGGCCTGGCGCGCGTAATGCCAATAGAACGCCACGAGCCCCGCGGGGGGCTCCGGGTGCTCCGGATTGGCGGTCGGCTTCAGCAGCCGTTCGAACCGTGCGAACATTGTCAGACCCGAACAGGGTCGCGCCCGCGACCGGCCACGCCTCGACGGCGCGACTCGCAGCACGACCCCTCATGCGTGGACGGCGCCCTTCTAGAGGGTCAGCACCGATCTGTCATATCACTTCTGCTGATCATTTTCATTTCGCAGGCGTGACGCGCAGCAGCTTCCCGTTTCCGCTGTCGGAGAGCAGCCAGATCGCGCCGTCGGGACCCTGCCGCACGTCGCGGATGCGCTCGCGCAGATCGGTGAGCAGGCGCTCTTCCTTCGTCACCTTCTCGCCGTCGAGTTCGAGCCGCACCAGCAGTTGCCCGGCGAGCGCACCGACGAACAGGTTGCCCTTCCATGCCGGGAAAAGGTCCGCGGTGTAGAACGCCATGCCGGAGGGCGCGATCGACGGCACCCAGTATTTGACCGGCTGCTCCATGCCGGGCCTGCGCGCTCGACTCGTGGAGCTTTCGTGCGGTCGTAGTTGATGCCGTAACCGATCACCGGCCAGCCGTAGTTCTTGCCCGCGAGCGGAATGTTGACCTCGTCGCCGCCGCGCGGGCCATGCTCGTGCTCCCACAGCTTGCCGGTCTGCGGATGCAGCGCCGCGCCCTGTGAGTTGCGGTGGCCGTAGCTCCAGATCTCCGGCTTCGCGTCGCGCTGGCCGACGAAGGGATTGTCTTTCGGCACGTCGCCCTCGGGCGTCACGCGCACGATCTTGCCGATGTGGTTGGCGAGGTTCTGCGCTTCGTCGCGATACGCGAAATGATCGCCCATGCGTGAGCCAGAGATTGCCGTCGCGCGCCTGCACGATGCGGCAGCCGTAGTGGTTGCCGCTCGAGAGCGGCCCCTCCTGGCGGAAGATCACCTTCACGTCGTCGAGCTTCGGCGCTTCGCCGTCGGTGAACTTGGCGCGCGCCATCGCGGTGCGGCCGCCGCCGGATGCGGGCTCGGCGAAGCAGAAGTAGATCGTGCGGTTCGTGCCGAAGTCGCGATCGAGCACGACGTCGTGCAGCCCGCCCTGACCGGACGCGCGCACCGGCGGCACGTTCGCGACCGGCGGCGAAAGCTTGCCGTCGCGCGTCACCACGCGCAGGCGTCCCGGCCGTTCGGTGACGAGCATCCTGCCGTCGGGCAGGAATGCGAGCCCCCACGGATTGGCGAGGCCCTTGCGCGATCGTCTCGACGTTCGAGATTTCCGGCGCTCGACGGAAAGGTTTGCGCCAGCGCGGCCGGCATGCAGATGCCGGTGAGCGCCGCCGCAGCCAAAAGAGATTTCATCGATGATCCTTCGCGTTGACCCGCAAGGCCAACGCGAAAGTATCAGAAAAGATGCGCGGCCCGCGCGGCGTTGAGCGTCACCACGGTCAGCACGAGAGCAATGGAGAGGACCAGCGAGATGCTGGCGATCAATGCGGGCAGGGTGGCCGACGGCGACGCGCGCTCGTCGGGCGTCGGCATCGCGAAGCCGGGTTTGGTCGAACCTTTGAACATCGTCCGTCTCGAAGCATGTCGCCTTCCACCGTGCCGTTCCCACGCTCCATAAGCCCGAAGACTTTGTCGAAGCTGTTGGGAAATAACGGCAAACCCGTGAAATATGGTTAACGAGTGGTTAACGGTGGCGGCCTTTGTTGAGTTGCGTCAGACTGAACGCCAACAAACAGAACGGGTTGGGGAGGTGGAATGAAAAAATCGGCATTCGCGCTTGCGATGGCTTTTGCGCTGGGCTTTGCCGGCGCCGCGCAGGCGCAACCGTTTCCGAACCGTCCCATCACGATGGTTGTGCCGTTCGCCGCCGGCGGGCCGACCGACACGCTCGCGCGCATCATGGGCGAGCGGATGCGCCAGTCGCTCGGACAGACCGTCGTGATCGAGAACACGACCGGCGCGGCCGGCTCGATCGGTGTCGGGCGCGTCGTGCGCGCAGCGCCCGATGGCTACACGGTCGGCATCGGCCACTGGAGCACGCATGTGGTCAACGGCGCGATCTATCCGCTCACCTACGACATGCTGAAGGACCTCGATCCGGTCGCGCTGCTGCCGGCGAATCCGCAGCTCATCGTCACCAAGCCGACGTGCCGGCAAAGGATCTCAAGGAGCTGATCGCCTGGGCGAAGGAAAATCAGGGCAAGATCTCCGGCGGCACGGCGGGCGTCGGCAGCGCCTCGCATGTCGGCGGCATCTATTTCCAGCAGAAGACCGGAACGAAGTTCACCGTTCGTGCCGTATCGCGGCACCGGACCGGCGATGCAGGATCTGATCGCGGGCCAGATCGACATCATGGTCGATCAATCCTCGAACTCGCTGCCGCATGTGCAGAACGGCAAGCTGCGTGCCTATCGCGGTGACGGCGTCGAAGCGCCTGCCGTCCGCGCCCGACATTCCGAGCGTCGACGAGGCCGGCCTGCCGGGCTTCTACATCTCGGTCTGGCACGGGTTGTGGGTGCCGCACGGCACGCCGCCCGAGGTGATCGCGCGGCTCACCGCCGCCGCGCAGGAAGCGCTCGCCGATCCGGCGGTGCAGAAGCGGCTGGGCGAACTCGGGCAGGAGATTCCGCCGCGCGAGCAGCAGACGCCCGAAGGCCTGAGCAAGCATCACAAGGCCGAAATCGAGAAATGGTGGCCGATCATCAAGGCGGCGAACATCAAGGCGGAGTGATCGCCGGCGAACGGGGAGGGGACGAATGAAGAGTGCTCATCGGCGCGCTTGCCGCGCTTGCGCTGTTTTCCGCAAACGCCGCGGCCCAGACGAACTACCCCGAGACGACCGTCCGCATTCTGGTCGGCTTCCCGGCGGGCACCGCGCCGGATGTCGTTGCGCGGGTGATGGCCGACAAGATGTCGCCGAGCCTCGGCAAGCCGGTGGTGGTCGAGAACGTCATCCGGCGCAGGCGGCAACATCGCGCTGCGACAAGGTCGCGAAAGCCGCGCCCGACGGCTACACGATCGTGATGTGCGGCAACGGCTCGCTGATTGTCGGCGCCGGCGCTGTACGACAAGATCCCCTACGATCCGGTGAAGGACTTCGCGCCGATCACGCCAGATTTTCGTCTCGAACAATATCGTCGTCGGTGCATCCCGACGTGCCGGCGAAGAGCCTCGCCGAACTGGTCGCGCTCGCGAAGGCAAAGCCCGGCGAACTCACCTACGGCCACACCGGGGCGGGCACGTCGCAGCATCTGGCGGGCGAACTGTTCAAGTCGATGGCGAAGGTCGACATCCGCGCGATCGCCTATCGCGGCTCGACCGCGATCCTGCCCGATCTGCTGGCGGGGCGCATCGCGATCGGGTTCGTCAATGTCGTGAACGTGGTGCCGCTGGTGAAGGATGGAAAGCTGCGGCCGTTCGCCGTGACCTCGCGCAAGCGCTCCGCGCTGGTGCCCGAACTGCCGACGCATGGCCGAGTTCGGATTTCCCGGATACGAGGCGGTGCCGTGGTTCGGCCTGATGGCGCCGGCCGGCACGCCGCAGCCGATCATCGACCGGTGCACGCCGAGGCCGTCAAGGTGCTGGCGTTTCCGGATGCGCGCGCCGCGCTGGTGAACCAGGGTCTCGAACTGATCGGCGGCACGCCGGCGGAGTTCGCGGCCGTCATCAGGACCGAGCAGCCCTATTGGGCGAAGATCATCAAGGAGGCCGGCATCAAGGCGACCGAGTAGGAGGCGGCGATGCATTTTCTTCGCGCGATACTTCTGGGCCTTCTCGCTGCTGGCCGCGAACGGCGCACACGCGCAAACCTATCCCGACCGCGCCGATCCGCATGATCGTCGGCTTCACGCCGGGCAGCGCGACCGACATCACCGGGCGCATGTTCGCGCAGAAGCTCAGCCGAAGCCTGGGGCGTGCCCGTCACGGTCGAGAATATTCCCGGCGCGGGCGGCAGCGCCGGCGGGGAGCGCGTCGCGAGTGCGACGCCGGACGGCTACACGCTGTATTGGGGCGCGAACGGCGCGATGACGATCAATCCGTCGCTCCAGCCCAATGCGTCATTCGATCCGCAGCGCGACCTTGCGCCGATCGCGCGGCTGCTGGTGTCGCCGACCATTCTGGCGGTGAACAACGACGTGCCGGCGAAGAACGTCGCCGAACTGATCGCGCTCGTGAAGTCGCAGCCCGGCAAGCTCTCCTATGCGAGCCCCGGCGCCGGAACGCCGCAGCACATCGCGGGCGAAGTGTTCAAGGCACAGCTCGGCCTCGACATCGTGCATGTGCCCTATCGCGGCGCGAACTTCACCGACGTGATCGGCGGGCGCATCACGATGACGTTCCAGAACGCGGGCGCGATGCTGCGCGACCGTGCGCGAGGGCAAGCTGCGCGGGCTTGCGATGACGGCGCTGCAGCGCTCGCCCAACATGCCGGAGCTTCCCGACGATGATCGAAGCGGGCGTGCCGGACTTCGAGGTGACGTCGTGGTTCGGATTGCTCGCGCCCGTCGGGACGCCGGCGCCCATCATGGCGAAGCTGCATCAGGAGGCGGTGAAGATCGTGTCGCTCCCCGAACTGCGCGAGAACTTCGGCAAGATCGGACTCGACGTGGTCACCGATGCGCCGGACGCATTCGCCGCGATCATCCGCAACGACACGCAGAAATGGGCGAAGGTGATCAAGGATGCCGGGATCAAGACGGGTGAGTGACACAGACCTCATCCTGAGGAGCATGCCGAAGGCAGGCGTCTCGAAGGATGGCACACGCGGCCATGCTTCGAGAGGCGCACTGCGTGCGCTCCTCAGCATGAGGATTGTGCTTGCGGCCGCCCTGCTCGCGCTCGCGCCCGGCATCGCGCAGAGCTATCCCGAAAAGCCGATCCGCATTCTGGTCGGGTTTGCGGCCGGCGGGCCGGCCGACATCACGGCGCGGCTGATCGGCGATCGCCTCAGCGAAACGTGGGGCAAGCCGGTGATCGTCGAGAACGTGACGGGCGCAGCCGGCAATCTTGCGACCGATCGCGTGGCGAAGTCCGCGCCCGACGGCTACACGCTGCTCGCCGCCGCATCCGCCACCATCGTCACCAACCCGAGCCTCTACCAGAAGCTCCCGTTCGATCCGGTGAAGGACTTGGCGCCGATCACGCAGGCCTGCTACACGCCGAACATACTGGCGGTGCATCCCGACGTGCCCGCCCGCAACGTGCAGGAGCTTGTCGCCTACGCGCGCCAGAACCCGGGCAAGCTCAGCTTCGGCTCGGCCGGCGTCGGCACCTCGCAGCATCTTGCGGGCGAACTGTTCAAGACGATGGCGGGCTATCGACATCCAGCACGTGCCGTATCGCGGCATCGCGGCGGTGATGCCGGACCTGATCGCCGGACGGCTGACGATGGCGTTCGGCAACATCTCGGCGGTGCTGCCGTTCGTGCGCGACGGCAAGCTGCGCCCGCTCGCGGTGACGTCGACACGGCGCTACGGCTCGGTGCCGGAGCTGCCGACGATGATCGAGGCGGGATTTCCCGGCTTCGATTCCACCGCCTGGTTCGGCCTGATGGCGCCGGCCGGCACGCCGCCCGAGATCATCGACAAGCTGCACCGCGAGAGCGTGCGCGTCCTCGCCCTGCCGGATGTGCGCAAGCGCTTCGAGGATCTCGGCATCGAGGTCATCGGCAACACGCCAGCCGAGTTCGCCGCCGTGATCGCGGCCGAGACGCCGCACTGGGCCAAGCTGATCCGCGACGCCGGCATCAAGGCCGAGTAGCGCGCGCCGGCGCTACTGCGCCGCCTCGGCGGCCGGGTGCCAGTCCATCGGCACATGGCCGGGCTGATCGACGACGCGATTGAGCCAAGCACGGATCGCGGGAAATTCGTCGAGCTCGAAGTCGCATTCGTGCGCGAGGTGGGTGTAGCCGTACAGCGCGATGTCGGCGATCGTGTAGTGGCTGGCGGCGAAGAAGTCGTGCGCCGCGAGATGCTTCTCCATCACGGCGAAGGCTTGATAACCCTTCTCCATCCAGTCCTCGAGCGCATGCATCTGCAATTCGCGCCCGCCCTTGACCAGCGTGAGCCAGAAGAACGCCGCGCCGAGATAAGGCTCGAGGCTGTTCTGTTCGAAGAACATCCACTGCAGCGCGGTCGTACGGTCGATGCGGTCTTCCGGCGCAAGCTGCGAGCCGCCCGCGATGTACCAGAGGATCGCGTTTGATTCCGAGATGAAGCGCCCCGGTGCGACTTCGAGCACCGGCACGCGTCCGCCCGGATTTATCGCGAGGAATTGCGGCGTCCGCGTATCGCCCTTCAGGATATCGAGGTCGACGATGTCGTACCCGACGCCAAGCTGCGCGAGCGCGAGCCGCGCCTTGTAGCAATTGCCCGACCGCTGCATCGAATAGAGCGTGTACATGCAGTCCCGTCCCGCCATCCCGCAACCGGGATAAAGGTGCGCAACGTTACCATTACAAGACCGGCTTGCGACGATCTCTCAAAAAGAACGGCGCCTCGACAAAACGTGAGGCTCAAGTGATTCCAAACTCCGCACCGGGAGGTGTGGAGAACGTCATTCCGCAGCGACTTGCCGCGCGCGGGCGTGCTCGACCAGCGCGTCGTCGGAAACCTGCGCGATCGGCGTGAAGTCACGATGCGCGATGAACTCCGGCCGGTTGAATTTGGTGATGTGGTTGGAGACGGCGCAAAGCGTCAGGTACACGATCTTGCGCGGGTAGGGCGTGATGTTCGGCGCCGAGGCATGCACGAGGTTGCCGTGGAACATCAGCACCGAGCCGGGCTTGCCGGTCGGCGCCACGATTCCGGGCTCGCCGTCGCGCTCCGCCTCGTCGCACAGCCGCGTGACGGTGTCCTGATCGAGCGTCCAGAGCGGGTAGGAGGTCGTGGAGAGATCGTGTCCGGCCTGCAGCGTCCCGCCCTTGTGGCTTCCCGGGATCAGCATCAGCGCGCCGTTGAACGGAAAGACCTCGTCGAGGAACACCGCGATGTTCATCGCGCGCGCGTCCGGCATGCCGTCGTCGCGCGCCCAGGTGCCGTAGTCCTGGTGCCATTGCCAAACGTCGCCCTCGAAGGCCGCCTTGGCGTTGAGCTTGAACTGATGGACGTAAAGCTGCTCGCCGAACAACTGCTCCAGCGGCGCGACCAGCCGCGGGTGATGCGCGAGCAAACGAAACACCTCGTTGAACTTGTGCGCCGCGAACGCGGTGCGCGGCGCGCCTGACTTCTCGCGCCACACTTCCGGGCGCTCCAGCTTGAGGATTGCGTCGCCCTCGGTGCGCATCAGCGCGATCTCGTCGTCCGAGAAGCAATTCGGGAAAAACAGGTAACCAAGTTCGTCGAACTGACGAAGCTGCTCGGCGGACAGTTTCATGGGCGCTCCCTCAAATACCTCGACGCAGCGTCGATGCGCAGCGCGCGTTGGCGCGAGACTAGCAAACGGCCGAGGAAAAGTCAGGTGCGCCTAGCGCGCCGTCACCGGCTTGCCGTATGTAGCGAAGAGACCGGAGCGGTGAAGCACGAGTGCGAACATCACCAGCATCGCGATCACGCCGAGCGGGATGAATGTCACCTGCGCGACGCCGCGCGCGATCAGCGGCGCGCCCCACAGGAAGGCGAGGGCGCTCTTTTCCCATGCGCCGAAGCCGCGTTCGATGCCGTCGATAACCAGGAACGCGATCGCGGGCGCGAGCACCATCAGGTCGTAGTCGAGGCTGTAGGGCGTCGCGAGGATTGCGGCGAGACAGAGCGCAGCGGCTTTCAGTGCGAAGCTCGCGGGCGAGCGCCATAGCCATATCAGCGCCGCGCCAACACACAGCGTCACCGCGCCCTGCACCGCATAGGCGAGCGGGACCGGTGCCCCCCACATGCGCGCCCAGGAGAACACGCTCTGGATCTTGTGCCAGCCGGTCTCGCCGGTTTCGAGCACGATCGCGCGCGTGTATTCGGCGAACACGACGAATGCGCGCCACGACTCCATGCCGAACGCGAGCGTCGCGACGATCACGAGCGCCGCCACGGTCGCGGCGGCGGCGAACACGGTGCGCCAGCGGCCGGTTGCGATCAGCACCAGCGGGATCATCAGGCCAAACTGCGGCTTGTAGGCGAGTAGCCCGAACAGGATTCCGGCGAGGATCGGGCGGTGGTCGAGCTGCACCAGCGCGAAGCCGACGAGCGCGGCGGTGAGGAAGCCATTGTGGCCGTGCCCGAGATTTACGAACACCGCCGGATAGGCGAGGGCGAGGAGCACCCACAGTCTGTCATGACCGGGCTCGTCGTTGCTCTGCCGGGGCGCCGCATAAACGATCGCCCGCATGGCCAGCAGATAGAGAAGCAGCGTCGCGGCCTGCCAGACGATCAGCGCAAGCTGGTACGGCATCAGCGCCAGCGCTGCCGCGAGACCGAGGAAGAAGGGCGGGTAGTGCCAGCCGTAGAACGGCGTCTTCGCACCGAAGATTTCCACCTCGCGCGCATGCTGCAGGCGCGGATCGAAAGGCGCGGCCGGGCGGCCTTCGAGCACATAGGTGCCGGCCGCATAGACGTTGGAGAAATCGGTGCCGAGCGGGCGGCCCTGATAGTCGTTCAGCCCGTCGGACGTCGCGACAAGATAAAGAAGTCCGCCCGCCGACGCGGCCAGCACCGCGAACGCCCACAGCCGCACCCTGGCAAAAGTGAGCCAGCCGCCGCTGCGCAACGTGTCGAGAATGCCCACCATCGCGCGAGCTTTATGCAGAAAGCGCTAACGGACCGTATCCGTGATGCCAGCCATCATCAGTTTTCATTGAAAAGACAGGCTTTTCAGCTTGCGAGTACGGGCCCCGCCCGGTACCAACGGGCCGCCTGAAACCGGAGATTCCGATGGCCTTCCTGTCCGAGACGATGAAGCGCATCAAGCCATCGCCCACCATCGCGGTGACCGACAAGGCGCGCGCGCTCAAACAGGCGGGCCGCGACGTGATCGGGCTCGGCGCGGGCGAGCCGGATTTCGACACGCCGGCCAACATCAAGGCAGCCGCCATCAAGGCGATCGAGAGCGGGCGCGCCTCGAAGTACACCGCGGTCGATGGCATTCCGGAACTGAAAGCCGCCGTGTCGCGCAAGTTCAAGCGCGAGAACAATCTCGACTACAAGCCGGGCCAGATCATCATCGGCACCGGCGGCAAGCAGGTTCTCTACAACGCGCTGATGGCGACGCTGAATCCGGGCGACGAGGTGATCATCCCGGCGCCGTACTGGGTGAGCTATCCCGACATGGTGCTGCTCGCGGGCGGCAAGCCGGTCGAGGTGCTGACCACGATGGCGGACGGCTACAAGCTCAAGCCCGAGGCGCTCGAGAAGGCGATCACGCCGAAGACGAAGTGGATCATCTTCAATTCGCCCTCGAACCCGACCGGCGCCGCCTACACCAAGACGGAGCTGAAGGCCGTCACTGACGTGCTGATGCGTCATCCGCAGGTCTGGGTGATGACCGACGACATGTACGAGCATCTTGTCTACGACGACTTCAAGTTCTTCTCGCCGGCCGAAGTGGAGCCCGGTCTTTATCCGCGCACGCTCACCATCAACGGCACCTCGAAGGCGTACTGCATGACCGGCTGGCGCATCGGTTACGCCGGCGGCGATGAGAAGTTGATCAAGGCGATGGCGATGCTGCAGTCGCAGTCGACCTCGAACCCGGCGGCGGTGTCGCAATGGGCGGCGGTCGAGGCGCTCGACGGCCCGCAGGATTTCATCCCGAAGCACAACAAGGTGTTCAAGGAGCGCCGCGACCTCTGCGTCTCGATGCTCAATCAGGCGAAGGGCATCAAATGCCCGCGCCCCGAGGGCGCGTTCTATGTGTATCCATCGTGCGACGGCGCGATCGGCCGCACCGCGCCGACCGGCAAGAAGCTGACGAACGACGAAGAGTTCGTCACCGAGTTGCTGGAAGCTGAAGGCGTCGCGGTGGTGCAGGGCTCGGCGTTCGGCATCGGTCCGGCGTTCCGCATTTCCTACGCGACCAAGACCGAGGACTTGGAAGAAGCGTGCCGGCGTATCCAGCGCTTCTGCGGAAATCTCACGTAGAACACGCGGGTTCCGCAAAAGCGGAGTTCGCTGGATTCCGCGCGGTGGAGCCGTCGCCATCCTTGATGCGATCGGCCGCATACCATTGATATTCCAACGAAAAATATGGTTAATCAAAGTTAAACAAAACGTGATCGACCGTACAACCTCAGGGACCCGGCGCGGCCGGAGGCAGCCTGTAACCTAAGGTCATTGCACGGGAAGGCGGCCCGGGCACAGAAGCCGGTTGGGGCTGGGGAGCCCTGCAAGGTTTACGTCCCGTTCGGACGAAGCCTCGCGTCAACCGCAAAGAGCTTCGGGCCGGACACGCTACGTCATCCGCTCCGAACCAGTCTTTTCGTTGCGCCGCGAGCATTCGCTCGCGCGCCTTGGAGCTTGCGCCGAAAGCGCACGCGCGTTTGAGGGAGCGACCGTAAATGCCTGTCCGTATCGTTTATTTGAATGTGCAGATCGACGCCACGCATGGCGGCAATCAGGAGCTGGGATTCTACGACGGCACGACCGCAACAACGCTCGATCTCTATCCCGGGACCGACGGCGGCTCGCCCGACTTCTTCAATTCATCCCACCCGCACTACTTCACCCAGCTCGGCGAAACGATCATTTTCCAGGCGACGACCGCGGCCAGGGCCGCGAGCTGTGGATCACCGATGGCACGGCCGGCGGCACGCATCTGCTCAAGGACATCAACTCGGGGCCGTCTCCGGCCAATGCGTTTCTCGACGTCGGAAATTTTGGCAGTCAGGCACAGATCGATTTTGTCAAGCCGCTGGTGATCAACGGCACGATGTATTTTTCCGCCAATGACGGTCCGACCGGTTTCGAGCTTTGGAAGACGGATGGCACGGCGGGCAATACGGTTCAGGTCAAGAACATCGCGGGCGGATCGCAGGCGTCGAATCCCCAGTCCCTCGTCAATTTCAACGACACGCTCTACTTCGTTGCCGACGACGGAACGAACGGTCCGCAGGTATGGAAGTCCGACGGAACGGACGCCAACACGGTCCGGGTGACGAACCTCGCGCATCCCGCCGGCTCGGGCATTACCAGTCTCGTCGTGTCCGGAGGGCTGCTCTATTTCATTTATAGCGACGGCACTGCCAGCATCAATTCACAGCAGATCTACGTCACCGACGGGACGTTCGGCAACGAGCATCTGCTTTCTCCGTCTCATCCGGCCACCCTCGATCCGCGCAGCCTCACCGACTTCAACGGCACGCTCTACTTCACCATGAACGACAACGTTCATGGCTACGAGATGTGGAAGACCAACGGCACCGACGCCGGCACGAGCTTCGTCAAGGACATCAACGACGACGGAACGTCTGGTTCCGCAGCCCCAAGCGGCCAGCCGGTTGGATATTTCGCGTTCAACAATGAGCTCTATTTCGTGGCGGTCGACCAGACGCATGGCTTCGAACTGTGGAAGACGAACGGCACCGCCGGGCGGCACCACGCTGGTCAAGGACATCAATACTGAGCCGTTGGGCGGCGGCACGGAACACGGGGTCACCAGCGTTCAATTCGTGATCTACAAGAACGAACTCTATTTCATGGCGAGCGACGGTATTCAGGCCGGCAAGCACAACTACGAACTCTGGAAGACCAACGGGTCGTCGGGCGGCACCGTGCTCGTGGCCGATCTCTTCCCCGGTACTGGTCCGGGTTCGCCGGTCGAATTCCAGGTCATCGACGACATCCTCTATTTCGGCGCGAATGCGGTCGGCGGCGGCTTCGGGCAGATCTGGAAGTATGACGGCGTCAATCCGCCGACGATCGCCGCAAGCGACTATCAATACGGTGGCGGCTTCGAGCCGTTCTCCTTCATTCTTGCGGCCCCGAATACGGCACCCACGCAGGCTGCCAACACCGGCGCGACGGTGAACGAGGGCCAGAGCGGCACGATCGGCAACGCGCAACTCGATTTCGACGACACGCAGCAGACCGATGCGCAGATCACCTACACGGTGACGGCGCTGACCGCGAACGGCACGCTGTTCAGGAACGGTATCGCGCTCGCCGTCAGCGGCACGTTCACGCAAGCCGACGTCGTGGGGAACCTCATCACCTACACGCACAACGGCAGCGAGACGACGTCGGACCAGTTCGGCTTCTCGGTGAGTGATGGCATTGCGCCGGCGATCACCGGGCAGACGTTCGCCATCACGGTGACGCCACAGAACGACGTGCCGGTCATCACCTCGAACGGCGGCGGCGCAACGGCGAACGTCAACGTGCCGGAAAACTCCACCGCCGTGACGACCGTCACGGCCACCGATCCGGACGGGCCTTCGCTCGGCTTTGCGATCATCGGCGGCAGCGACGCCGGCAAGTTTGAGATCAACGCGTCGACCGGCGCGCTCAAGTTCATCAACGCACCGAACTTCGAGTTCCCGGGCGATTCCGACGCCAACAACAGCTACGTGGTGCAGGTGCGCGCCTCGGACAGCGTCGCGAACGACACCCAGACGATCACCGTGAACGTCACCGACGTTGCGCTGGAGCTCGCGAACAAGAACGACTTCAACGCGGACGGCAAGGCCGACATCCTGTGGCAGAACCGCGATGGGACGCCGGCGGTGTGGCTGGTGAACGGCACCGGCGTTGCCGCTATGGGTCCCCCGCTTCCCAATCCCAATGCCGGATACGGCACCGCAGGCACCGACACGCCTTACCCCTGGCGGGTGATCGACAGCGGCGACTTCAACGGCGACGGCAAGTCCGACATCCTGTGGCAGAACGGCGACGGCACGCCGGCCGCCTGGCTGATGGATGGCGTGAACGTGCTCGCCACCGGACCCGCGCTGAAGAATCCCGGACCGACATGGCAGGCGATCGCGTCGGGCGACTTCAACGGCGACAGCAAGAGCGACATCCTGTGGCAGAACGCGGACGGCACGCCCGCCGTGTGGCTAATGAACGGCGTCGATGTGCTCTCGACCGGCCCCGCGCTCTCCAACCCGGGCGCGAGCTGGCACGCGAAGGACGCAGCCGACTTCAACGGTGACGGCAAGGCCGACATCCTGTGGCAGAACGACAACGGCACGCCCGCGGTGTGGCTGATGGACGGCGTCAACGTGCTCTCGAAGGGACCGGCGCTCTCCAATCCGGGACCGAGCTGGCATGTCGAGGCGGCGGGCGACTTCAACGGTGACGGCAAGGCCGACATCCTGTGGCAGAACGCCGACGGCACGCCGGCGGTGTGGCTGATGAACGGTGTCGACGTGCTCTCGACCGGGCCCGCGCTCTCCAACCCGGGCGCAAGCTGGCACGTGAAGGAAGCCGCCGACGCCAATGGCGACGGCAAGGCGGACATCTTCTGGCAGCACGACAACGGCACGCCGGGCATCTGGCTGATGAACGGTGTCGACGTCGCGGTAGCGGGCGGCGCGCTGAGTAATCCGGGGAGCGCCTGGCACATCGTCTAGCCTGGCCAGACCGAAGGGGCGCGGCGCCGGCTGCGCCCCCCTGTCTCGATTCAGCCGCGGTTTGTCCCTAATATCCTCAGTCGGCTGTCGGGGAGTTTGCCTCAATTTGTTCAAGCATGAGCCCCGGACGTGGTTGAGCGCGCGCCGCACCGGCGCGGCGCCGGGCCGGCATTGACAGGGGAGACTTTGATGAAACGCAACGTGAAGCTGGCCGCGGCCGCGCTGCTGGGGCTTGCGATGGCGCTGCCCGCGCAGGCGCAACGGCCGGTCTGGGAACAGAGCGGCACGCTGAATTGCGACGTGTCGGCCGGCATCGGCTTTGTCATCGGCTCGCAGCGCTCGGTGAACTGCCTGTTCACGCCGAGCTATCCGGCGCCGCCGGAGCAATATGTCGGCAACATCACCAAGGTGGGTCTCGACATCGGCGTGACCGGTGGCGGTACGCTCGCCTGGTCGGTGCTTCAGTCGACCACGCGCCGGCGCGGCGTGCTGGCGGGCTCGTACATCGGTGCGAGCGCGGAAGCGACTGTCGGCGCAGGGCTTGGCGCGAATGTTCTCGTCGGCGGCAACGATCGCTCGGTCGCGCTTCAGCCGCTCTCGATCCAGGGTCAGGTCGGCCTCAACATCGCGGCCGGGATCGCGGAGATTTCGCTGCAGTTCGTGCAATAGCGCGCGCCGGAATCTTTTTCCGGAGCGCCGTTCAACACGGCGATCGGTATCCCGTTGTGGTGCGCGTGGCATGACCATGCGGCACGTCAACAGACTTGCGACTCATCTTTCGCGTTGAAACTGTATCTCGATGACCTCAGCGGTCGTTCGCGATCACCCGCATCCTCCGGCCATCCTCTGGACACTGCCGCGCAGCGCATTGCGTGAGCGCCGCTTCGGGCTCGACGCAGCGCGCGCCGCTGCGATCGTTCTCGTTCTCGTCGCTCACGGCGCACCTTATTGGGCGCCGCTCTTTGGCGCCTACACAACCGAAGTTGCCGAGATTGCCTTCGTGATGGGCCTCGACGGCATCGAGTTGTTCTTTTGCCTATCGGGCTTTCTCATCGGCGGGCTGCTGCTCGACCTGCAGCACCGCAACCCGTCGTGGCGTGCGATCGGGATCTTCCTGGTGCGGCGGTGGATGCGCACGCTGCCGCTTTACTATCTGGTTATGGCCGCGCTGCTGATCTTCCCGATGCTCGATCCGGCGGCGCGCGAGCGCGTCTGGTCGTATCTGTTGCTCGCGCAAAATCTCGTCACGCCGATGCCGCACCCGAACTGGTTCGGCCCCTCATGGTCGCTGACAATCGAGGAATGGTCCTACATCGCGCTGCCGCTGCTCGCGTTCGGGCTGTGCCGTTGCGCGCGCCACCCGGTCGCTTGCGCGGCTTTGATCCTGATCGTGGCGGGAATTGCCGTGCGGATCGCGGTCGGACTGACCTACGCGCCGCTGGGATTGGTCGACTGGGATCTGATGATCCGCAAGGTCGTGGCATCGCGGCTCGATGCCGTCGCCTACGGTGTGCTCGCCGCGGTGTGGATCGATCGCAGCGGAAGGCTGCCGCGCTGGACCCTGCTGCTTGCGGGTCTGCTGATCGGATGGAACGTGTGGACGTGCCTGGAGCCGCTGACGCTCGCCGGATCGGTTGGTTGGCTGGCACTGTTCCCGCTGACCGCAATCGGCATTGCGCTCCTGCTCCCGTGGCTGGCCGAGTTGCCGCGGCCGCGCTGGGTAGGCGCGCCTGTCTCCTTCATCGCGCGCATCAGCTATGCGCTTTATCTCGTGCACTGGTCGTTCGTGTTCATCGCGACGCATGTTGCGCCGCAATGGCAGCTCGCCGTCTATGTCGGCGGAAGCCTGCTCGTTGCGAGCGCGGCGTCCTACGCGATCGAGTTTCCGATCATGCGACTGCGGCCAAAGCAGGTCTGAGCCAGCGCTTGCGTCCTCTTGCCAGTCGCGCGCTCTCCTGAAACGATATTGAGGCGAAACCAACACAAGGGGTTCGCGCCGCGGCCGCGAGCCCCCACGGAGGAGGCGGACATGGCAGACAACGGAGGCACAGGTCCCAAGGGTCCCCGGTGCATCGCATTGGTGGGCCCATTCCAGAGCGGCAAGACCACGCTTCTTGAAGGCATTCTGGCGCGTACCGGCGCGATCCCGCGTCAGGGCAGCGTCGAGGCCAAGTCGACCGTCGGCGATGCCTCGAAGGAAGCGCGCCATCACCAGATGAGCGTCGAGCTTTCGGTCGCGACCACGACATTCCTCGGCGACAGCTACACCTTCATCGACTGCCCCGGCTCGGTCGAGTTCATCCACGACATGCGCGCCGCCCTGCCGGCGATCGACGCTGCGGTCGTGGTGTGCGAGGCGGACGAGAAGAAGATCCCGCAGCTGCAGCTGATTTTGCGTGAACTCGAAGACCTGAAGATTCCGCGCTTCCTGTTCCTCAACAAGATCGACAAGGCGGACAAGCGCGTCCGCGAAACCCTCAAGATTGTCCAGCCCGCTTCGCGTGTCCCGCTGGTGCTGCGCCAGATTCCGATCTGGTCAAACGACATCGTGATCGGCTTCGTCGATCTCGCGCTCGAGCGCGCCCATATCTACAAGGAGCATGCGCCGTCCGAGGTCGTGCCGCTCGAAGGCGACAACGTCGACCGCAACAAGGAAGCGCGCTTCACCATGCTGGAGTCGCTCGCCGATCACGACGACCAGTTGATGGAGCAATTGCTCGAGGACATTCCGCCACCGCGCGACAAGGTGTTCGACGACCTCGCCAAGGAATTGCGCGACGGCCTGATCTGCCCCGTGCTGTTCGGCTCGGCGACGCGCACCAACGGCGTGCTGCGGCTGATGAAGGCGCTGCGCCACGAGGCGCCCGGCGTCGCCGAGACCGTGGCGCGGCTCGGCGTGAAGCCGACCGGTGACGCGGTCGCGAGCGTGCTCAAGACGATGCACAGCGCGCACGGCGGCAAGATGTCGATCGCACGCGTGCTGACCGGGCAGGTGGGCGACGGCACCACATTCGTCACGCCGGAAACCGACGCGGGCCGCGTATCAGGCGTATTCAAGCTGGTCGGCCATAGCACCGAGAAGCGCGGCGCGGCCGCGGCCGGCGAGACGGTCGCGCTCGGCAAGCTCGATCATGCCAAGACCGGCGATCTGCTCACCGCCGGCAAGCAGGCGCATCCGCCGCTTCCACCGGTCGCGCCCTATCCGCCGGTGCTGGCGATCGCGGTCGCCGCCAAGGAGCGCAAGGACGACGTCAAGCTCGGGCAAGCGCTCAACAAGCTGATCGACGAAGACCCCTCGTTGAACGTGGTGCACAATCCCGAAACCCACGAGATCGTGGTGTGGGGGCAGGGCGAGATGCACCTGCGCGTCGCAACCGAGCGGCTCGCCGATCGCTTCATCGTGCCGATCGAGCGGCACAAGCCGAGCGTCGGCTATCGCGAAACCATCAAGAAGCCCGTGCTCAACGTGCGCGGCCGGCACAAGAAGCAGTCCGGCGGACACGGCCAGTTCGGCGACGTGGTGATCGATGTGAAGCCCTTGCCGCGCGGCAGCGGGTTCAAGTTCGAGGAGGTGATCACCGGCGGCGCGGTGCCGCGCAATTACATCCCGTCGGTCGAGGAAGGCGTGATCGACGCCATCAAGCACGGACCGCTCGGCTTCCCGGTGGTCGATCTGTCGGTGACGCTGACCGATGGCTCGTACCACGCGGTCGATTCCTCCGACATGGCGTTCCGCCAAGCGGGCCGCATCGGCATTCACGACGCGCTGCCGCAGGCCTCGCCCACGCTGCTCGAACCGATCCATCAGGTCGAGATCGTCTGCCCGAACGAGGCAACCGCGAAGATCAACGCCATCCTGTCCGGGACGGCGCGGCCAGATCCTCGGCTTCGACACGCGCGAGGACTGGCCCGGCTGGGACTCGGTCAAGGCGATGATGCCCGAGACCGAGATCGGCGATCTCATCATCGAGATCCGTTCCGCGACCGCCGGCGTCGGAACCTTCACGGCGAAGTTCGACCACATGGCCGAACTGACCGGCCGCACCGCCGATCAGATCGTGGCGGCGAAGAAAGCCGCGCAGGCCGCGGCATAGCGCGCGTTCGGCCTTCTCACGCACAAGTCCCGCAGGCGTGACTTGTGCGTGACCTTGCGTGGCCGTAACTCTCCGCCACCGCCACCAGAGGATATGCCTCATGAATGTGATTCACCGCCGGGGATGGGAAATCCCCGAGCACCAGGCGACGCCGGAGGGCGTGTTCCTGAATCGCCGCGCGCTGCTGGGAGCAGCCGCGGGACTCGCGGCCGCGAGCCTTGTGCCCGGCCTCGCATCGGCGCAGCGCGTCACCGACATTCCCGATCCGACCAAGGATCTCTATCCGGCCAAGCGCAACGAGAAATACGGGATCGGCGATCGTCCGGTCACGCCGGAAGAGATCAACGGCAACTACAACAATTTCTACGAATTCGGTTCGACCAAGAACGTCACCAAGGCGGCGCAGCTCCTCAAGATCCGGCCATGGACGGTGAAGATCGACGGCATGGTCGAGAAGCCGATCGAGATCGGCGTCGACGACCTGATCCGCAAGATGCCGCTCGAGGAACGGCTCTATCGCCATCGCTGCGTCGAGGCGTGGTCGATGACGATCCCGTGGACCGGTTTCCAGATGAGCGAGCTGGTGAAGCTCGCGAAGCCGACCGCGTCGGCGAAATACGTCGAGATGCAGACGTTCCAGGACAAGGAAGCGCCGGGCTTCCGCCAGAGCTGGTATCCGTGGCCCTACACCGAGGGGCTCACGATCGAGGAAGCCAATAACGAACTGGCGTTCCTCGTCACCGGCATGTACGGCAAGCCCGCGCTGAAGCAGATGGGTGCGCCGCTGCGCCTCGCGGTGCCGTGGAAGTACGGCTTCAAGTCGGTCAAGTCGATCGTGCGGTTCGAGTTCACCGACAAGCGCCCGAAGACATTCTGGGAAGGGCTGCAGGCGGCCGAGTACGGCTTCTGGGCCAACGTGAATCCGGAGGTCCCGCATCCGCGCTGGAGCCAGGCGACCGAAGAGGACATCGGCACCAAGACGCGCCGTCCGACCGCGCTGTTCAACGGCTACGGCGAATATGTCGCAGGTCTGTACAAGGGTCTGGAGAAAGAGCGCCTCTGGGCGTGAGCGCGCAGAGCAGATTTTTCCGCGCGCATTTCATCCAAGAAAAAACCGGGCCCTTGCGGGCCCGGTTGCAGTCTTGCCGGCTTGACACCGACAATCACCTTCCAGAGGGGAACAGCTGCCTGCATCACGATCGCCACCTGGGAGGAACAGCGACCGGTTGCCTACAGCGCGTATTGACTATGGGCTGCGCCGCCGCTTCGAACAACGCAGATGGCGGCATGTCAGCCATGCGACGCATGCACGTAGAAATAAAATTGATTTGTCAGAAATTCCACTGCTGCGCTTTCGCAACCAGAAAGTCGCGGAAGACCTGGATGCGCGCAACGGACTTGAGTTCCTCCGGGTAAACGAAGAACGCGTCGAAGGTGAAATCGTCGATGTCGCCGAACAACTGCACCAGTCCGCCGTTCTCCTCGACGAGATAGTCCGGCAGCATCGCGATGCCGAGCCCGCGCTGGCACGCGCGCAGCAGGCCGAGAATATTGTTGATGGTGAGCCACGGCGTGCGCGGTCCCTTGCCGTCGCGGCCCGCGCCGACGAGCCAGCTTGAGCTGCGCAGATAGGTCGGCACCGAGCCGCCGAGCACCAGCATGCGATGGTGGTCGAGATCCTCGTGGCTGCGCGGCGTGCCGAAGCGCTTGAGATATTCCGGCGACGCGCAGGCGTGGAAATGCATGGTGAACAGCTTGCGCTGGATCAGGTCGGGCTGCGTCGGCAGCCGCAGCCGGATCGCGACGTCCGCCTCGCGCATCGCGAGATCGAGCTCCTGCTCGGTGGTCATCAGCGTGATGCGGATGTCGGGATAGAGCTCGAGGAATTCGCCGAGCCGCGGGGTCAGCCAGTGCACGCCGAGGCCGACGGTGGTCTGCACCTTCAGTTCGCCATGCGGCTTCTCGCGCGAGTCGGTGAGCTTGGTGCGCGCCGCCTCCAGCTTCATGAACACTTCATGCGCGGTGCGGTAGAGAAGCTCGCCCTGTTCGGTCAGGATCAGCCCGCGCGCATGGCGATGAAACAGCGGTGCGCTCAATTCCTGTTCGAGCGCGCTCACCTGACGCGACACCGCCGACTGCGAGAGCCCGAGCTGCTCACCCGCATGGGTGAAGCTGCCGGCCTCCGCGGCGGCATGAAAAACCTTCAGCTTGTCCCAGTCCATTCGTAACTTGCCCCTCTGCTCCTTGCGGAGTTCTTGTTATTCGGCCGCGTCGCGGCGCTCTTCCTGCGCGGCCAGATACTTCTCGGCTTCCAGCGCCGCCATGCAACCTTGGCCGGCGGCGGTCACCGCCTGCCGGTAGATGTCGTCGGTCACGTCGCCGGCCGCGAACACGCCCGGCACCGAGGTCGCGGTCGAGTACGGCGCGACCTTCACGTAGCCGGAGGGCTTCATCTCGAGCTGGTCTTTCACGAGTTCGGTCGAGGGCGAGTGCCCGATCGCGATGAACACGCCGTCGGCGCGCATTTCGGTGATCGTGCCGGTCTTCACGTTCTTCAGCGCGACGCCCTTCACCTTGAGCGGATTGTCGTCGCCGATGCACGTCATGCAGCACGGCGTCCCAGATGACGTCGATCTTGGGATTCTTGAACAGGCGGTCCTGCAGGATTTTCTCCGCGCGGAAGTGGTCGCGCCGGTGCACGACCGTGACCTTGGAGGCGAAATTGGTGAGGAACAGCGCCTCCTCGACCGCGGTGTTTCCGCCGCCGATCACCAGCACTTCCTTGCCGCGATAGAAGAAGCCATCGCAGGTCGCGCAGGCCGACACGCCGTAGCCCTTGAATTTCTGCTCGGAGGGAAGATCGAGCCAGCGCGCCTGCGCGCCGGTCGCGAGCACGACCGCGTCGGCGAGGAAGACCTCGCCGGAGTCGCACTCCAGCCGGAACGGGCGCTGCGACAGGTCGAGCCGGGTCACATGGTCGCCGACGAGCCGCGTGCCGACATGCTCGGCCTGCTTCTCCATCTGCTCCATCAGCCAGGGGCCCTGGATCACCTCGGCGAAGCCCGGATAGTTCTCGACGTCGGTGGTGATGGTGAGCTGGCCGCCGGCCTGCACGCCGCGGATCATGACCGGTTCGAGCATCGCGCGCGCCGCATAGATCGCGGCGGTGCATCCGGCCGGACCGGAGCCGATGATGACCAGCTTGGCGTGGGTAACCTTGGACATGTGGAAGCTCCTGACCCGCCGGGCGACGTGCCCTTGCCCGCCGGTGCGGTCCGCACCCGTGGCGCGCGGACCGAGTCGTAATGCCCTTCAAATGTAAGGCTTCGGCGGAGCCATGCAAGATACGCAACCCTGGACTCACAACCACCGGATAGGGCGAAAAGTGCGGAAAACTGGACGCATCGGGCGGCGCGCAATATTCTTTCGCCTGCGCCCCCATTCGGCTAAGGGAGGGGCGCTTTTCGCGGAGATTGCCCTTGGCCACCCGGCTCGACGCCATCGACTGGAAGATCCTGCAGGAACTGCAGGCGGACGGCCGCATGACCAATGTGGAGCTGGCGCGCCGCGTCGGCATCTCGGCGCCGCCCTGCCTGCGCCGGGTGCGGGCGCTGGAGGAGGCGGGCTACATCAAGGGCTACCGCGGGCTGCTCGACGAGAAGCTGCTCGGCTTCGAGGTCGCGGTCTTCGCCATGGTGCACCTGTCGAGCCAGGCGGAGGCGGACCTTGCGGCGTTCGAGGGTTTCGTGCGTGCGCAGCCGATGGTGCGCGAGTGCTGGATGCTGTCCGGCGAGATCGACTTCATCCTCAAATGCGTCGCGCCGAACCTGACGGCGTTTCAGGCCTTCGTGGCGGAACTCACCGCCGCGCCGAACGTGCGCAACGTCAAGACCTCGCTGGTCCTGCGCAATTCCAAGGACGACGCGATGGTGCCGCTGGAGTTGCGGCGCGAGTAACGTTCGGAAACGAAATCGCCGGGACAAGCCCGGCGATGAAGCATCAAACAGGCCGAGGCGCGTGGCTACCGCCACTCGACCTTCTTCACCTCGTAGCCCTTCGCGCCGCTCGGTGTGACGACCTCGACCGAGGCGCCCTTGGCCTTGCCGATCAGCGCGCGCGCGAGCGGCGAGGTGATCGAGATGCGGCCGGCCTTGGCGTCGGCCTCCGGCTCGCCGACGAGCTGCCATACCTGCTTCTTGTCGGTGTCCTCGTCGATCAGCGTCACGGTCGCGCCGAACTTGATCGGTATCGCCGGACAGCTTCGACACGTCGATCACGTCGGCGCGCGCGAGCTTGTCCTCAAGCTCCGCGATGCGGCCCTCGTTGTGCGACTGCGACTCCTTGGCGGCGTGATACTCCGCGTTCTCCGAGAGATCGCCGTGCGTGCGCGCTTCGGTGATCTGCTGGATGATGCGCGGGCGCTCGACCTGCTGCCGTTGCTTCAATTCGTTTTCCAGCACCGAATAGCCGGCAGCGGTCATCGGGATCTTTTCCATCGCTTCAGCCTCTAGACCTCACAAAAAACTCCGATCGCGCACCGATTTCTCGGCTACGCGACCGCAAACTTCACGTCCCAAACTCTGACCGTCCTTGCGCCGGCCGGCCTCAGCCCTTGCCGCCGAAATAGCTCTGCAAGGCGCGAACCTGGAGATCACCCGCTAGGCGGGCACGGATCCCCTGCGCCGCGGCGACGGCCCCGGAAAGAGTGGTGTAGTACGGGACCTTATGCAAGAGGGCAGCACGGCGCAGGGACCGGCTGTCGGACAGCGCCGCGACCCCATCGGTGGTATTGAAGACGAGCTGGACCCCCCCGTTCTTGATGCGGTCCACGATATGCGGGCGGCCCTCCAGCACCTTGTTGACCCTCTCGGTCGGCACGCCTTCCTGCGTCAGATAGCGTTGCGTGCCGCCGGTTGCGATCACCTTGAAATTCAGCTTTTCCAAGAGTTTGACGGTTTCGAGAATGCGCGGCTTGTCGCTGTCGCGCATCGACACGAACACGGTTCCCTGCTGCGGCACGTTCGAGCCGCCGCCGATCTGGCTCTTGGCGAAGGCGATGTCGAACGACTTGTCGAGCCCCATCACTTCGCCGGTCGATTTCATCTCCGGGCCGAGCACCGTGTCGACGCCGGGGAAGCGGGCGAACGGGAACACGGCTTCCTTCACGCCGACATGGTCGAAGTGCGGTGGCTTGAGCTTGAGGCTTGCAAGCGATTCGCCCGCCATCACGCGCGCCGCGAGCTTGGCGACCGGAAGCCCGATCACCTTGGCGACGAACGGCACGGTGCGCGAGGCGCGCGGGTTCACCTCCAGCACGTAGATCTCTCCATCCTTGATCGCGTACTGCACGTTCATCAGTCCGCCGACCTTCAGCGCCAGCGCAAGCGCGCGCGTCTGCCGCTCCAGCTCGGCGATCGTCTCTTCGCTCAGCGAATGCGGCGGCAGCGAGCAGGCCGAGTCGCCCGAGTGAATGCCGGCCTCCTCGATGTGTTCCATGATGCCGGCGATGAACGTGTCCTTGCCGTCGGCGAGGCAATCGACATCGACCTCGGTCGCGTCCGAGAGATAGCGGTCGAACAGCAGCGGGTTCTTGCCGAGCACGGTGTTGATCTGCCCGGTCTTGTCGTTCGGGTAGCGCGCCTTCACGTCGTGCGGCACGAGCTCGGGCAGCGTGCCGAGCAGGTAGTCGCCGAGCTGGCTTTCCTCGCGGATGATCTGCATCGCGCGTCCGCCGAGCACGTAGGACGGGCGCACCACGAACGGATAGCCGAGGTCGGCGGCGATAAGGCGCGCCTGCTCGACCGAATAGGCGATGCCGTTCTCCGGCTGCCTCAGCTTGAGCTGATCGAGCAGGTGCTTGAAGCGGTTGCGGTCCTCGGCGAGGTCGATCGCGTCGGGTGACGTGCCGAGGATCGGCACGTTCGCCTTTTCCAGCGCCTCGGCGAGCTTGAGCGGCGTCTGGCCGCCGAACTGCACGATCACGCCGTGCAGCGTGCCCTTGCTGCGCTCGGTGTCGAGGATTTCGAGCACGTCTTCCGGCGTCAGCGGCTCGAAATAGAGGCGGTCCGAGGTGTCGTAGTCGGTCGACACGGTCTCGGGATTGCAGTTGATCATGATGGATTCATAGCCGGCGTCATGCAGCGCGAAGCAGGCATGGCAGCAGCAATAATCGAACTCGATCCCTTGCCCGATACGGTTCGGCCCGCCGCCGAGGATGACGACCTTCTTCTTGTCCGAAGGCTGCGCCTCGTCGGCGACGCTGCCGGCGAACGGCGTCTCGTAGGTCGAATACATGTAGGCGGTCGGCGAGGCGAACTCGGCCGCGCAGGTGTCGATGCGCTTGAACGCCGGCCGCACGCCGAGCGCGCGGCGCTCCGCGGTCACGTCGGCTTCGGGCCGCTTCGTCAGCACCGAGAGCCGCGCATCGGAGAAACCCATCGCCTTCAGGCGCCGCAGCGGCGCGGCTGCCTTCGGCAGGCCCTTGCGGCGGATTTCGCCTTCGGTCTCCACGATGCCGCGGATCTGCGCGAGGAACCACGGGTCGACCTTGCACGCCGTAAAAATCTCGTCGTCGCTGAAGCCGAGCCGCATCGCCTGCGCGATGATGAGCAGCCGGTCGGGCGTCGGCGTGCCGAGCGCGGCGCGGACGACGTTCTTGTCGTCGCCCTGGCCCAGGCCCTCGATCGCGATCTCGTCGAGGCCGGTGAGGCCCGTTTCGAGCGAGCGCAGCGCCTTCTGCAGGCTCTCCTGGAAGGTGCGGCCGATCGCCATCGCCTCGCCGACCGATTTCATCGAGGTGGTCAGCGTCGTGCTGGCGCCGGGGAATTTCTCGAACGCGAAGCGCGGAATTTTCGTGACGACGTAGTCGATGGTCGGCTCGAACGAGGCCGGCGTCGCGCCGCCGGTGATGTCGTTCGCGATCTCGTCGAGCGTGTAGCCGACCGCGAGCTTGGCGGCGACCTTCGCGATCGGGAAGCCGGTCGCCTTCGAGGCAAGCGCGGACGAGCGCGACACGCGCGGGTTCATTTCGATCACGACGAGGCGGCCGTCGGCCGGATTGACGGCGAACTGCACGTTCGAGCCGCCGGTCTCGACCCCGATCTCGCGCAGCACCGCGATCGAGGCGTCGCGCATGATCTGGTATTCTTTGTCGGTGAGCGTCAGCGCCGGCGCGATGGTGATCGAGTCGCCGGTGTGCACGCCCATCGGATCGACGTTCTCGATCGAGCAGATGATGATGCAGTTGTCCGCGCTTGTCGCGCACGACCTCCATCTCGAATTCTTTCCAGCCGAGCACCAACTCCTCGATCAGCACCTCGTTGGTGGGTGAGGCATCGAGTCCGCGTTCGACGATCTCGAGGAACTCCGCCTTGGTGTAGGCGATGCCGCCGCCGGTGCCGCCGAGCGTGAACGACGGCCGGATGATCGCGGGCAGGCCCACGTAGTCGAGCGCCTGCAGCGCCTCGATCAGCGCCTGATCCTGATAGCGCTCGCCTCGCGCCAGCTCGTCCTTCTGCCATTGCAGTTCGTAATCGGCGAGCGCCTGCGTCTTCTGCGCTTCGGTGAGATCGCGTCCCGCGATGTGCGCGCGTTCGAGCTTGTACTTGTCGCGATCCTGGCGCTTGAGTTCGGACGCGTTGGCGAGCTTCGAGCGCGGCGTCGCGAGCCCGATCTTGGTCATCGCATCGCGGAAGAGCGCGCGATCCTCCGCCTTGTCGATCGCGTCGGCGGTCGCGCCGATCATCTCGACGTCGAATTTCTCCAGGGTGCCCATCTTGCGCAGCGACAGCGCGCAGTTGAGCGCGGTCTGTCCGCCCATCGTCGGGAGCAGCGCGAAGCCGCCGGGCAGGACGTTGCGCTCCTTCTCGATGATGCGCGTCACGATCTCCGGCGTGATCGGCTCGATGTAGGTCGCATCGGCGAGATCGGGGTCGGTCATGATCGTCGCCGGATTGGAATTGACCAGCACGATCCGGTAGCCCTCGGCCTTCAGCGCCTTGCAGGCCTGCGTGCCCGAATAGTCGAATTCGCACGCCTGACCGATCACGATCGGGCCCGCGCCGATAATCAGAACCGTCGAGATATCAGTGCGTTTGGGCATTTCGCTCTTGACTGGTTGAGCATGGCCTCGATCCGAACCGGTACCCACCTTTCGGGGCCATGCTCCGGGCACAAAAAAAGGGCGCGCTGAACGCGCGTCCCGTAGCGGCAGGGCCGGGCCCCGCGCGGGCGGTGTGTAGACCAGAATCGGGGGGCAGGGAAGGGTTAAAGCCCGCCTCCGCACCCGTCCATGTGGACGGAAACTCTGCGCCGCTCACGCGTTACAGGTGGGTTCCGAGGGGCCCCGATGAGCACCGCGCCGCAGCGCTTTCCGACCGTCCTGGCGGCTCTCGCCGGGTTTTCCATCGCGGTCGCATCGCTGCGCTGGGAAGACCTTGTCCGCAAACAACACCGCAAGCCGCAGGACGCTCCGCCCGGCACCGTGCGCGCCTCCGACGAGCCGCGCGCCTTGCAGGCCGTGCGCGCGGCCGAGCCCGGCCGCGGACGGCAGGCCGCGACGCCGGTGCGCATCCCGTGGCGCGGCTGGAAGGACATCCTGTGGCGCACCTACGCGGAGATTTCCGCTGATCGCCTGCTGCTGATCGCCGCCGGCGTCGTGTTCTACGCGATGCTCGCGGTGGTGCCGGCGATCACCGCGATGGTCTCACTGTACGGACTGTTCGCGAAGGCGAGCACGATCAACACGCATCTCGGCTTTCTTGCCGGCGTGATGCCGGTGGGCGCCTACGACCTGATCAGCGAACAGATCGTGCGCATCGCGGCCGGCAGCGACGGCAAGCTGACGTTCGCGTTCTTCGTCGGCCTGGGCATCGCGATGTGGAGCGCCAACGCCGGCATGAAGGCGATCTTCGACGCGCTCAACATCGTCTACGACGAGGACGAGAAGCGCGGCTTCATCAGGCTCAACCTGATCTCGCTGTCCTTCACGCTCGGCGCCGTCGTGGTGATGCTGCTCGCGATCGCCTCGGTCGTGGTGCTGCCGCTGGTGCTCGCCTATCTGGGATTTGCCGCCGAACGGCAGGCCGGATTTCTGCCGCTGCTGCGCTGGCCCGCGCTGTTCGTGATCGTGATGTTAGGCCTTGCGATGCTCTACCGTTTCGGCCCGTCGCGGCGCGACGCGAAATGGCGCTGGGTCAGCGTCGGGAGCGTGTTCGCCGCCTTCGCATGGCTCGCGGTCTCGGCCGCGTTCTCCTGGTACCTGTCGAAGTTCGCCGACTACAACGCGACCTACGGCTCGCTCGGCGCTGTGATCGGCCTGATGATGTGGATCTGGATTTCGACCACGGTCATCCTCGTCGGCGCCGAACTCAACGCCGAAACCGAGCACCAGACCGCGCGCGACTCCACGCGAGGCGGCGGCAAGCCGCTCGGCGCCCGCGGCGCCGTCATGGCCGACACGGTCGGCGCGGCACAAAGCTAGGGAAGGGAATTGGAGGCCCGGGCCTGGATTTGAACCAGGCCTGGAAAGGCGTTGCGGCGCCCCTTGCGTGAACACTCCGCCACCGGGCCGACGCCAGTATTCCAAAACGCGCGGCGTTTCGCATCAAGAAGGTCGGTTAACCGTTAATATCACGCGAAGCGCGCGCGAAATGTCATGCGCGCCGGATTGTGTTCGACGTTTTTCGCAAGCCTTTCGCCGGCAAATCCCGCCGCCCGCAGTTTTTCGAGGAACTCCGCCTCGCCATAGCGCGCGATGCCGAGCGCGCCGCGCAGGCGGACGTAGCGCGACAGGACCGTGCGCGTGAGGCCGATGAGCGCGTCGCCGAGGAACCCGTTCGCCGCCGCGTAGCGCAGGAGCGCGAGCCCGTCGCTGACCGGTCCGACATGCGGCGGGATCACGTCGGCGACGATCAGCGTGCCGCCGGGCGCCAGCAGCCGCTTCCATAGCGCGAGCATCTGGTCGAGTTCGGCGGCGGTGAGGTACTGCACCAGCGAATTGGCGAAGACGAGATCGAGCGATGCATCGGGCAGGCGCGCGACATCGTCCGGCGCGATCACCCTGATTTTCGCGTTGCCGGCAAAAGCGCGCCGCGATCGAGGCGCGCACGCTCGCAGCCGAGTCGCACAGGAGCAGTTCGCGCGCCCGCGCCGCCACCAGGTCCGCGTGGATCGCCTCACCGCTGCCGTAGTCGAGCACGCACGCGTCGGGACCCGGCACGAATGCCGCAAGCTGCTCGGCGACGTCGCGGTAGTGCACGTCCTTGTGGCGCTCGCTCACATAAATGGAATGCGCGCTGTCCCAGAATTCGCGCCAGGTGGTCATCGACGGCCGCTCACTTCCATAGCTTCGTCAACGGCCCGCCGGCGCCGAACAGCGGATCGGTCTGCGGCAACGGCACGCGCGGGACCGTCTCCAGCGCGCGCGCGTGCTCGGCCTGCGTGCCGCGGCAAAGATCATAGTGCCCGTCCGGCGGATAGGCGCCGATCACCAGCAGGTCGGGCGTCGCCGAGAGCCGCTGGTGCCCGGTGCCGGCGGGAAGCACCGCGACGTCGCCCGCCTCGACGTCGAGCTCCTCGCCCTTGTCGCCGCCGAAGCGCACGCGCGCGCGGCCGCGCGCGATGCCGAGCACTTCATGGATCTGCGAATGATAATGCACGAACGGATAGATGCCGTTGTGCCACAGGCCGTGGCCCCAGTCGTTCGTGTTGAAAGCCTTCTCGATCGCACCCGCGACATCGCGTGCGCCCGCATCGATCGCGCCGCGATAGACGAGAAAGGGCAGCCGGTTGTTCGGCACCGCGCCGTCGTCCTTGAAGACGAAGGCCAGCGGTTCGGTCGCGGTCTTGCGGCTCATCGGCCTTCCATATCACGCCAGCTTTTGTTTTCTGAGCAGCCAGCGGAGCGGCTGGTCGATCAGGTTCAGCAGGTAGACCAGCATCGCCCACTTCGGCACGAAGAAGCTCGCCACGACGGTGAGCACCGAGGCCACGATCAGCACAATCAGCCCGAGCCTGTCGTCCAGCATCCGGTCGCGCCCGCGGTGATCCTCCGCGAGCGTGGTCATGCGCAGCGCGACCAGCGCGAACAGGATCGTGTTCGCCGCATAGAGCCACACCGCCGGCGCGAGCGAGATGTAGCGCCCGACCAGCATGGTGGTGAACGGCACGAACGTGACGAGCAGCAGGTGGAGCATCGCCCACTTGACGTATTGCTCGTTCACTTCCTCGCCGCGCGGGGCGAGTTGCACCATGCCGTACCAGCGCAGGCCGAGCACATAGAAGCTGACCGCGTAGACCAGCACCTGGTTCCACAGTTCCATGAGACGGTGCAGCAGCTCCGCCGCATCCTTCGGGTGAAAGCTCTCCGGCAGGCGCAGGTCGATGACGAGCAGCGTCATCGCGACGGCAAACACGCCGTCGGTCAGTGCGTCGAGCCGCAGTTTCGGAATGCGTGATTTTTCAGCCATGCCGCGCGCGCCCCAAGTGACGCGGCAATCTATCGCGGAGGCGCGGCGCGCGTCACGCGCGCTTCTTGTCCCGCATCAGCCCGACGAAGCGCTGAAACAGATAGTGGCTGTCGCGCGGGCCGGGCGAGGCTTCCGGATGGTACTGCACTGAAAATACCGGGCGGCCTTTCAGCGCGATGCCGCAATTCGATCCGTCGAACAGCGACACATGCGTCTGCTCGGCGCTCGCGGGAAGCGATTTCGGAGTCGACCGCGAAGCCGTGGTTCATCGAGGTGATCTCGACCTTGCCGGTGGTGAGGTCCTTCACGGGATGGTTCGCGCCGTGATGGCCCTGATGCATCTTCATCGTCGTGCCGCCGACCGCGAGGCCGAGCATCTGGTGGCCCAGGCAAATGCCGAACGTCGGCGTGCCGCTGTCGATGACCTTCTTGATCACCGGCACGGCGTATTCGCCGGTCGCCGCCGGATCGCCCGGGCCGTTCGACAGGAACACGCCGTCCGGCTTCATCGCCAGAATGTCTTCGGCCGAGGTGGTCGCCGGCACCACCGTCACCTTGCCGGCCACGCCCGAGAGCAGGCGCAGGATGTTGCGCTTGATGCCGTAGTCGATCGCCACGACATGGAATTCGCCGTTGGTGACGCGGCCGTACCCTTCGCCGAGCTTCCACTCGGTCTCGTCCCAGACGAAACGCTGGCCGCTGGTCACCATCGGCACGAGGTCCATGCCGACGAGGCCGGGCCACTCGC
The DNA here is from genome assembly GCA_963828625.1 of uncultured Alphaproteobacteria bacterium. GTDB lineage: Bacteria > Pseudomonadota > Alphaproteobacteria > Rhizobiales > Xanthobacteraceae > PALSA-894. Next base: position 98,165 of record CAWHEX010000008.1, read on the forward strand.
GCGCTTCCTTCTTCAGCGCGTCGAGGTCGAACTTGCCGTCCGCGGCGTGCGCGATCACGGCGTTCGGCATGCCGTTGGTGCGGATCAGGCTCGTGAGCGCGCGCGTGTCGATGCCGGCGAGGCCGACGATGCCGCGCGCCTTGAGCCACTGGTCGAGGTGGCGCGTCGCGCGGAAGTTCGAGGGCTCGGTGATGGCGGTGCGCAGGATCACGCCGCGCGCGCCCGGAGTCGCCGCCATGCTGAGGCTCTCGATGTCCTCTTCGTTGGTGCCGACATTGCCGATGTGCGGGAACGTGAAGGTGATGATCTGCCCCGCGTAGGAGGGGTCGGTGAGGATCTCCTCGTAGCCGGTCATCGCGGTGTTGAAGCACACCTCGCCGACCGCATGGCCGGTCGCGCCGAGGCCAAAGCCTTCGAGCACGGTGCCGTCGGCAAGCACGAGCAGAGCGGTTGGCTTGGGTTCGGCCCAGCCGGAATCGTCTTGTTTGATGGTCATAAGCGGCCTAGATAGCGACGGGCTGGCGCACGGTCAAAGCGGATAACGGCGGCATGACAGGTTTTCCGTAAAATCAATCGGTTAGAGGATTTTTGCGATGCTGCGCGATAACATCAACAATGCCTTGAAGGACGCCATGAAGGCGGGCGACGCGCCGCGCGTCTCGACGCTGCGGATGGTCAACGCGACGCTGAAGAACGCCGATATCGAGGCGCGCGGGCAGGGCAAAGCCGCCGCTCGCCGACGAAGACGCGCTCGGCGTGCTGCAGAAGATGATCAAGCAGCGCCATGAATCGGTTGAGCTTTACGAGAAGGGCGGACGGCCAGAATTGGCCGCGCAGGAGCGCCACGAGATCACGATCATCTCGGCCTATCTGCCGAAGCAGATGACCGACCAGGAAATCCACGACACCATCGGTGCGCTGATCAAGGAAACCGGCGCGACCGCCATGAAGGACATGGGCAAGGTGATGGCGGCGCTGAAGGAACGCTATGCCGGCAAGCTCGACTTCTCCAAGGCGAGCGGCGCGGTGAAGAAGCTGCTCAGCGGGGGGTGATTTCCTGCTGCCGCGGCCTGTGAATAGCCGGGACAAGACCGCTCTTTGCGAACGTCCATTGTCGCGCCGCGATAATGGTTATGGTTCGGCTCACAAGCCCCCGAATCGCCATGCGTTTTTCGTCCGACTTCCTTGAGGATTTGAAGGCTCGCCTTCCGGTTTCGGAAGTCGTGGGGCGGCGCGTGGCGTTGAAGAAGGCCGGGCGCGAATGGAAGGGGCTTTCGCCGTTCAACAAGGAGAAGACGGCGTCGTTCTTCGTGAACGATCAGAAGCAGGCGTGGTTCGATTTCTCCTCTGGCAAGAACGGCAGCATCTTCGACTTCGTCATGCTGACCGAAGGCGTGACGTTCCCCGAAGCGGTGGAACGGCTCGCCTCGATGGCGGGCGTGCCGCTGCCGCGCGTGACGCCCGAGGCGGAGGCGCGCGAGGAACGGCGCAAGACGCTGCATGAGGTCATCGAGCTTGCGGCGAAGTTCTTCGAGACGACGCTCGCGTCGCGCGCGGGCGCGAAGGCGCGCGGCTATCTGGCGGATCGCGCCATCGAGCCGAAGACGCAGCTCCGCTTCCGCATCGGCTATGCGCCGCCCGAGCGTTTCGCGCTGAAGGAAGCGCTCGGTGCGCAAGGCGTCTCGGCGGAGGACATGATCGAGGCGGGATTGCTCGTCCACGGCGAGGACATTCCGGTTCCGTACGATCGTTTCCGCGATCGCGTGATGTTTCCGATCACCGATCTGCGCGGACGCACGATCGCGTTCGGCGGCCGTGCGCTCGACAAGGACGCGCCCGCCAAATACCTCAACTCGCCCGAGACGCCGCTCTTCCACAAAGGCGCGAACCTCTACAACGGCGCGGTGGCGCGTACGGCTTCGCATCAGGGCGCCCAGATCGTTGTCGTCGAGGGCTATGTCGACGTGATCGCGATGGTGACGGCCGGTTACGAGGCGGCGGTCGCGCCGCTCGGCACCGCGCTCACCGAGGATCAGCTCGCGCTGCTGTGGAAGATGGCGGACGAGCCGGTGCTCTGCTTCGACGGCGACGGCGCGGGCCGCCGCGCCGCGTACCGCGCGGTCGATCTTGCGCTGCCGCACATCAGGGCGGGCAAGACCGTGCGCTTCGCGCTGCTGCCGGAAGGGCAGGACCCGGACGACCTGATGCGTTCGGGCGGGCGCGAGGCGATCGAGGAGGTGATCGGCGCCGCGCGCGGACTGGCCGACATGCTGTGGCAGCGCGAGACCGAGAGCGGCGGCTTCGATACGCCGGAGCGGCGCGCCGGGCTCGATCAGCGCATCGCCGAAGTGACCAACGTCATCGCCGATCCTTCGGTGCGAAAATATTACCGGCAGGATCTGGATGAACGGGTGCGTGCGCTGTTCGCGCCGCCGCCGCGCGAAGGAAACGGACAGCGCTGGGAACGCGGGCGATACGGCGAGCCATCGTCGCGCTGGCAGGGCAAGGGGCGGCAGGGCAATCGCCGTCCCTCGCCGCGCGAGGTGCTCGGCGTTCCGAGCGCGCAGCTTGCGGCAAGCTCGCTGGTTCGCGGCATGCGCAGTTCGCTGCCCCCGCGCGAGGCGCTGATCCTGCTCGCGCTGGTCAATCACCCCTTGCTGCTGGACACGCATGCCGAGGAAGTGGCCGCGCTCGAGTTCCGCCATGCGGACGGCGACCGGCTGCGCGGCGCGATCCTCGATGCCTCATCGACGGAGCATCCGGTGACCCCGTCGGGCATGCGCGCCGCGATCACGGCGCGAGGTCACGGCGCGTTGCTCGCCCGCGTCGAGCAGGTGATCACCCATCCGTCGGATTGGCCGGCCCACGAGGGCGCGGCCGAAGAGGACGTAAGCCGCTGGTGGACCCACGTTGTCGGCTTGCATCACAAGTCGCGCACGTTACATAAGGAGCTCAAGGACGCCGAGACTGCCTTGGGAAGCGAGCTGAGCGAGGAAAACCTCACCTGGCTGCGCGATATTCAGGCGCGGCTCGCGGATTTGGACGGCACCGAGGCCCTGATCGACGGTTTTGGTGCTCTCTCCGGGAGGCCGGTGCGCACGTTTTGAGGCGGGCGGACCGGACCGAGACTCCACGCATAGGGTAGGGGGACGATTCCGAGCCGCGTGCGGTCTGCGCGGGACGGAACCGGAAAAAGACGCGATTTGGCCGGTTGATCGAGGGTTAATCGGGGCTTAATGAGCCCTACCCAGACTGCCGGACCGCGATTCGTTTGAAAGGTGGCGCTGCCCGCAGGCGCCGCCCGTTTCGGTATCCGCCACCCCCGGTGGCGCAGAGGGATGTGATGGCAACGAAGACGGCAGCAAAATCAAAGGCGAAGGTTCCGGCCAAGAAGGCCGAAAAGCACAAACCTGCCGCAAGGCCGGCCCCCAAGCCGGCAGTCGCCGTAAAGCCTGCGGCCGCCAAGCCCCCGGTAAAGCCCGGCAAGCCCGCGGCGCCCGCCGCGAAGGGCGCGGCCGGAAAGTCCGCGACCGGCAAGCCGGTGGTGAGCAACGTCGAGGCGATCAAGGCGGTCGCCATCAAGGCCGCCGCGAAGGGCGCGGTCGCAGCCACCGCGGCCGGCAGCCCGCCGACAAGGACGCCGAGAGCACCGATTCCCCGTTGCTCGATCTTTCGGATGCCGCCGTCCGCAAGATGATCAAGAACGCGAAGAAGCGCGGCTACGTCACCTATGAGCAACTGAACGGCGTGCTCCCCTCCGAGGAAGTGACCTCGGAGAAGATCGAGGACGTGCTCGCGATGCTCAACGAGATGGGCATCAACGTCGTCGAGAACGAGGACGCCGGCGAGGACGAGGACCGCGAGGAGGAGGACGACGAGGAGGAGGGCGGCGATCTCGTCGAGGTTTCCTCCAAGCCCGTCGCCGAAACCAAGAAATCAGAGCCGGGCGAACGCACCGACGATCCCGTGCGCATGTATCTGCGCGAGATGGGCTCGGTCGAGCTGCTCTCGCGCGAGGGCGAGATCGCGATCGCCAAGCGCATCGAGGCCGGCCGCGAGGCGATGATCGCGGGGCTGTGCGAAAGCCCGCTCACCTTCCAGGCGATCATCATCTGGCGCGACGAGCTGAACGAAGGAAAGGTCTTCCTGCGCGACATCATCGACCTGGAAGCGACCTACGCCGGCCCCGACGCCGTGAAGGGCATGCCCGCGGGCGCGCCGGGCGTTCCCGGACAGCCGGGCATTCCGGGGCAGCCGGGCGCGATGCCGGCGGCCGCCGCAGGCGGCGCGATCCTCGCAGGCCCCGCGGTCGTCGCAGCGCCGCCGTCGGCGCCGCCCGCCGCGACCCCGTTCCGTCCCGCAGGCTATCGCCCGCCCGGCTACAAGCCGCCCGGCGCGAACGGTGCGAATGGCGCCGCCGCCGAAGGCGAGGAGGGCGCGCCCGTCGGCGACGACGACGAAGACGACATGGAGAATTCGCTTTCGCTCGCCGCCATCGAGGCCGAGCTGAAGCCGAAGGTGCTCGAGACCTTCGACAAGGTCGCGAGCGAGTACAAGCGGCTGCGCCGCCTGCAGGACCAGGACATCGCGAACCAGCTGCAGAACGAGTCGCTCTCGCCCGCGCAGGAGCGCAAGTACAAGAAGATCAAGGAAGAGCTGGTCACCGAGGTGAAGTCGCTGCGCCTCAATCAGGCGCGCATCGACGCGCTGGTGGAGCACCTCTACGACATCAACAAGCGGCTCGTGTCCTACGAGGGCCGCCTGATGCGGCTCGCCGAGAGCTATGGCGTCGCGCGCGAGGACTTCCTCAAGAACCACCAGGGCGAGGAACTCAACCCGCAGTGGCTCAACCGCGTCTCTAAACTGGCCGCAAAGGGCTGGAAGAACTTCGTCGCGCACGACAAGGACCGCATCAAGCAGATCCGCGGCGACATCCAGACGCTCGCGACCGAGACGGGCCTGGAGATCGGCGAGTATCGCAAGATCGTCCACATGGTGCAGAAGGGCGAGCGCGAGGCCCGCCAGGCGAAGAAGGAAATGGTCGAGGCGAACCTGCGCCTCGTGATCTCGATCGCCAAGAAATACACCAACCGCGGCCTGCAGTTCCTCGACCTCATCCAGGAAGGCAACATCGGCCTGATGAAGGCGGTCGACAAGTTCGAGTACCGCCGCGGCTACAAGTTCTCGACCTACGCGACGTGGTGGATCCGGCAGGCGATCACGCGCTCGATCGCCGATCAGGCGCGCACCATCCGCATCCCGGTGCACATGATCGAGACGATCAACAAGATCGTCCGCACCTCGCGCCAGATGCTGCACGAGATCGGCCGCGAGCCGACGCCGGAGGAGCTGGCCGAAAAGCTTGCGATGCCGCTCGAGAAGGTGCGCAAGGTTCTCAAGATCGCCAAGGAGCCGATCTCGCTCGAAACGCCGATCGGCGACGAGGAGGATTCACACCTCGGCGATTTCATCGAGGACAAGAACGCGATCCTGCCGATCGACGCCGCGATCCAGTCGAACCTGCGCGAGACCACCACGCGCGTGCTCGCCTCGCTCACGCCGCGCGAGGAGCGCGTGCTGCGCATGCGCTTCGGCATCGGCATGAACACCGACCACACGCTCGAAGAGGTCGGCCAGCAGTTCTCGGTGACGCGCGAACGCATCCGCCAGATCGAGGCGAAGGCGCTGCGCAAGCTCAAGCACCCGAGCCGGTCGCGGAAGCTGCGGAGCTTCCTGGATAATTGACGCCACCAATCCATCCTGAAGGAACGGCGGGCAAAAGCCCGCCGTTTTCTTTTCGCATCGCATCGTCTCGGCATGAAGCCGGCACGCTGCTGCGCTCCGGCCCGCTGCCCGAGCCCGCCCTTTCTTTCCGGGCGCGTTGGAAATAGTCTGCGACACGCGGCAGCACTGCACGCAAACGGGGTCGGCACATGTTTCTTCGTCTTGGCGCCACGCTGATCGTCGGCCTGCTTTTGCTCGCATCGCCCGCCTTCGCCGAGAAGCGCGTGGCGCTGGTGGTCGGCAATTCCGCCTACGAGAACTCCGTACAGCTCCCCAATCCGGTGAATGACGCGCAGGCGATCGCCGGAATGTTCAAGGCGGCCGGCTTCGAGGTGGTGAACGCGCGGACCAATCTCGGCAACCTCGAATTCAAGCGCGCGCTGCGCGACTTTTCGTTTGCCGCCAACAACGCCGACATTGCGGTCGTGTTCTTTGCCGGCCACGGCATCGAGGTGAAGGGGACGAACTATCTCCTGCCGGTCGACGCGAAGCTCGCGGCGGACTTCGACGTGGAAGACGAGGCGGTGTCGCTCAACCGCGTCATCGAGGCGACCGAGAGCGCCAAGCGCCTGCGGCTGATCATCCTCGATGCGTGCCGCGACAACCCTTTCGTCAAGACCATGAAGCGCTCGGTCGCGACGCGCGCGATCACCAGCGGCCTTGCCAAGGTCGAGCCGGCCGGCAGCGACACGATCATTGCGTATGCGGCGAAAGCCGGGTCGACCGCCGACGACGGCGCGGGCGCGAACAGCCCGTTCACGGCGGCGCTGCTCAAGCACCTCTCCGTTCCGGGCCGCGACATCCGTATCGCGTTCGGCCATGTGCGCGACGAAGTGCTCGCCAACACCGGAAAGCGGCAGGAGCCGTTCGTGTATGGCTCGCTCGGCGGTGCGGCGGTCGAGCTTGTCCCGGCTCCGAAGGCCGCGCCCGCGCCGGTCGTCGCCGCGCCGGTCGTCGCCGCGCCGCCCGCCGAGCAGGATGGCGCGATGCGGCGCGACTACGAATTCGCCGAGCGCGTCGGCACGCGCGAGGCCTGGGATTCCTTCCTGGCGAGCTATTCGACCGGCTTCTACGCGCGGCTCGCGCAGGCGCAGCGCAACAAGCTCACCGCCGAGGCCGAGCGGGGCAAGCCTGCGGCGCAGGCCGCAACGCCGGCTGCGCGTGACACGGCCGCCACCGCCAAACCGGGCGCAAGCCCCGCGGCGGGCGGAACGGCGGCGGCCGACAAGCCGGTCGGGCCGGTCGCGGCCTTCACCACTGCGGCGCCGCCGGAGGCCGGCAAGCCCTCGGCCGCGCAGGTGCCGCGCCTGCTGCTGACCGAGCTGCGCCGCGTCGGCTGTCACACGGCGTCGATCGGCGATGACTGGAACGCGAACGCGCGCCGCTCGCTCGAGCGCTTCAACAAGGCAGTCCGGCCGCCAGCTCGACGTGAACCTCGCGAGCCTTGAAGCGCTCGATGTCGTGAAGGGCGAGGGGTGGGCCGGGGGGCGCCTCCGGGGGGCGTCCGGAGGGTCAAGGGAAAGGAAAGCGGCGTCGCCAGGGGTTCGCCCTCCGGCCTGGTCCCGAAATCCAAGGGGGACGGGGTGAAAAGGGGCGGAACGGCGTCACCCCGGCCTGGGCAAAAGCCGGCGCCTTCGCCCAACGGCAAGCCGGGGCAGGGGGCGTGGAACAGGGCCCTAAACCCGGTCGCCGGTGGCGGCGGGGGAAAGGCGGCCTCAACGCGGAGAGGATGGGGGGTTGGCTGGAAGTCCTGGAAGGGGGGGCGGACGGGCCCCCGAGGGTGCTAAGGGGGGGGCGGGCAGGGGGGGCATGCCCTGGGTTAACCGCTGCGCCTTCGCCTCGATCTGGCGGATTGCGAATCGCGCGTCACCGAGAACTGCTGGAAGCTCAGACGTCCAAGTCGGAGCAGGAAGCTGGAGCTCTTGGATAATTGCCAATTCGGGACGCCCCACAAGTGCCGTCGATTTTCGAAGGTCGAGCCGCGAGGCTCGTCCTTTGGGTGGGAAGTCACGCACGGTTAGTATCTGGATGGCTGAAAAGTCGATAGGTCGGTTGAATGTACTTTGACCGAAGTGCTTCTCACGCCGCCAATTTGCCTCATCGGCGCAGTTAGGTATACGGCGCGTTTCAGATCAGCGTCGCTGTAATGACGATATTTCTGCGAAACGTAATTGAGAATACTGTCTAATTCTCCGCTACCGATTGGCTGCTCGCTAAATAACGTATCTCCTTCTGCCAGATGAAATCATTAACCGGCTTGGGTGAGTCCACGTCTGCAAATTTGGGATAGCCTTTTTAATTTCTTGATGTGCATCTCGAATACGTATGGTCCACGCTTCTGCCTTAACAATGCATCCTGTTAGCCGCTTTCGGCTACGACGGTGAGACTCATATTCGGCAAGATAAAACAGCTTATGAAGCGCAAAGTACGACACGCCGTCAGCAACTCGCGCGAGCCGGTCCGGCAATTTCGGCAACCGCTTCAGACGTGGGACGTTGATCTGATGAGGCAGGTCTACGCGGAGTTTGGTCTGAAAGTTTCCGATAGAAATTGATAGTCAGCTAGTTGATTGAAAAAACTGCGATGGATCATCGCTCTTAGGGCCGGGGTGGTCGAGAGCGACCAAGATGCGGCCGTACCAGTTGAATGCTTTTCGGGTAGCAGATGACAGTTCTATCCCGTGCGGCTCGATTGCCTTGATGGCGTTAAGCGCCTGCGCTCCCAGCGTAACGACGATCTTTGGGTCAACTAAGTCAATTTGCTTCCTCAAGAAGTTGGAGCAGTTCAGCAATTCAATTTTAGACGGCGTCGCATTATTTCCGTTTTCGTCCTTGGGATTGCAGAGAGCTGCATTCGTGATGAAGCAATCGTGGCAACTCAAGCCTACTTGTTCCAGTAACGCCTCAAAGTTCTCGCCTGCTCTGTCTCCGTGAAATGGTATCGCCGATGCGTCTGCCCCAAGACGTCCGGGTGCTCCTCCGATGATCACAATTGGTGAATGGATTACGAGCCGCTCGCTGGTCCAACAACCCGAATGCTGTCGACCATGCGTGGGCAGGGCGCGCAAGCCTCGCCTGCTTTGTAAGGCTCGCAAATTCGAGTTCCCTCTCGCGAGTTGAGGTCATTTTGCGATTAAAGTTCGGAGTTTGCCAGGCTCGTCACAGTAAGCCCGGACTGAGTTGACGATTGAGCGTAGGGTTTCTTACCAATTCGTGGGCCATCAAATCGAAGTAGTTGACCTAAGCCAATGTAATTGCCGAGAGCCTTCTTTAGGAAGTCGTAATTCCGGTAGACTGCAACCAAGTCGATTACGTCATCGCGGCTCCACAACACTTCGAGATATTGAAGGCAAGGACTTCCAATTGGTTTCAGCAACTCCAATAGCGGCGAAGATGTGTGGGCAACCAAAGCTGCTTCTGGTTTGATTCTCCAATTCGATAGCGCGTGCACTATGTTTTCTAACTGGTTCTCGCTGCCATCGAAAATGATAAGCCTGCCGAAATACGTGCCCCATGGCGCGCGAAGCCGACGTTTCTTTTTGTTTTTCTTCAGGCTGGTCCCATCTCTCGTAGAACTCAGAGCGGGTCTCAGTTTTCTTCTTTCCGACATAGGGGAACAGAACCTTCACTACGACTGAAAGACGATCATTGGAGCCAACTGACTTTGGATCGAATTTCCTGAGCCACGAACGGCTAAAATTTGTCTGATTGTCGATCTCTACTACAAGGTTGCGAACACGATGCTCAGGACTCTTGAGGACAGACCTAGACGCCTTCTTCCATGCGTCCACGACATCCGAGCCCGTAATGAGGTCAACCATCAGGCGTCACCAACTGGACAGCCGACATATCGAAGCGCGGGTTCGTCAAGATCGACCTCGATCGTTCCGCCACCATTTGTAATAAGCTCACGATATACTTGACACCCGTGCCATACCGCATGTTGCCATTGTTTCACGGTGCAAGCCCTAACCTCGAACTTGCTGCCTAGGCTCATCACGGTCTTAAGCAGGCTAAAGGGCACCGATCAATTCGCCAGAAAAGTCATGGTCTTCAGCGATATTGAAGACAATGGCCGAGATGGCCTCTTCGACGATTGCTGCTCGAGCGCCGTCTTCATTCTCGTCAGTGGTGGGATCGCTCTTTCGTTTCAACTTTAGAATTCGCCGCATGACTGGCGACCATCCGAGGTAGGCCATAAACGAAAGATGAAAGATGTCGTGAATCGATAGTGGTCCGGCTCATGCGAATTGTCGCTCAATGCGTCGCCGATTTGCATCCCGTCGACGCTCATCGTTGAGCGTTGAGTCGTTGGATTAGGCAAACTGTACGGTCAAGGATCTCGGAAATCGCTCACCGTCTTTGAAGTTCTCGTCAAAGTGAGTGATTTCGCCTTCATCGAATCGAGATTAGCTTTTGCAAATTCTTGCAGCGATGTCGCCAAGTCGTAACTTATGAATCGATGCGAGGCTGGAAATATACCAAAGCAGATCGCCGAGCTCTTCGCTCAGTTGCTCTTGAAGTTTTGGGAACGGAAGGCTGTCACGCGTGCGCTTCTTAAATAGCGAAAAGACTGTCCCGACCTCGCCGGACAACCCATACAGGGAGATAGTCGACTTTTTCGTTTCGTCGGTCTTAAACGCTTCGTCCTAGTAAGAATCGAAGTCCATTACATTCCCCCCAAGAATTTCCGTAATAGATAGCTCGATACGCCTCTGTGCAACTAGACGGCGCAGCATTCGACCATCGAGTTTTCATCCGATTATAGGAACAAAAGCCTTGTAATGAGATAAGAACGAGTGTAAGGTCCTATGAAGGCGCGGGACGCCGCGTTCGCCGTGAAATGCCGGCGCTCGCTTCGGCGGGGCCGGTGCTGGTCCGTTCGGCTCGTCCGGCGGATCGGCGGTGGAGCGCCGGGAGGCGCAGCGTCCGGGCGGTGAGCCTCGCAAACTCACCATCGCGGGACGCGCGCGCCCCGGGATGGGCCTCGCAAACCCATTCCGGAAAACCGGACGGCGCGCGGGTCGTTCCGCGCAACGTCCGCGGTGCGCGAACCGCTCCGATCGCAAGGAGCGGGTGAGGGCCTCGCAAGCCCTGGCGCCTCCCGGCGCTCCATTGTGTTTCCGGGAGCGAAAGGGCAACCCGCGGCCCTCACCGAAACGGGCAGCGGAGCTTTGCGTGCGCCCTTGACCAATGCGGGCTTTAGCCCGCGCCCTTGACCATGACGCCGAACATCGCTTGATGGTTTGCCTGAGCGCGAGAACGGCATGGCGGCGTACGTCTGGAACACCAACCACCGCATGTGGAGCATCGTCCCGCCGTTCCGGGAGAGCCTGCACGTGCTCAAGGCCTACATCGTCGACCCGGCCGCCTATGTCTATTGGTCCACGCCGCGGCTCTATGACGAGATCGCGGTCGGCGATACCGCCTACATCTATTGCACCGTGGACAATCAGGGGATCATCGCGGCCGGCCGCGTCGCGGAGCGCCCGCGCGAGCTGCTGCCCGCGAACGCGGGCCTGTTCGCCTATCCGGATCGCCTGACGCCCGCGGGCTGGACCGAGGCCGTCGCGCCGTCGCCGTGGAAGACCGGGATTCGCATGGAGCGCACGTTCTGGGACGCGCCGGTCAATGCGCCGGGCTTCCGCCCCGCGCACGGCACGATCAACCGCCTGAGCGACGCGGAGGAAACGGCGATCGCCGAGGCGGTTGCACAGGGCTGACGCGCCAACTTCCGCTGCGTAGCCAAGGCCGCGCGCTGTCATGCATCATCGCGCTCCATCACATGGGGAGCGGTATGAAATCTCTGGCAGTGGCATTCGCGGTTCTGGCGTCGTCGATCGCGTTTTCGGACGCGGGGTGGGCGCAAGCGAAGAAGGGTGCGAGCAGCGCCGGGAGCTGCCCCGGCGGCATCTCGGCCTGCATCGCGCGCTGCCAGAAGGCCGGCGGCCAGCCGCGCAACTGCCCGACGTATTGCCAGCGGCAAAAGGGCTGCTAGCGGCGGTTTTCTCCCGGCCGGGCGGGCTTCGTCCGGCTGATGCGGACTTCAATTTCATTGATCTGACGGGGCGGCGAAAACGTGCTAGGCAGGCGCGTTTTCCGATCGTTTCCGCGCGAGGGTCCGTGATGTCCGTTGCCGCCGGCCGTGAATTCCTCTCGATCCCGGGTCCGACCGTCATTCCGGACGCCGTGCTCGCCGCCATGCAGAAGCCGGCGGTCGACATCTATTCGGGCCCGCTCGTCGCGCTGACCGACACGCTGCTCGCGGACGTCTCGAAGATCTTCAACACCAGGGGCAGGAGCTACATCTACGCGGCGAACGGCCACGGCGCGTGGGAGGCAGCCCTCACCAATGTGCTGTCGCGCGGCGACAAGGTGCTGGTGCTGGAAAGCGGCCGCTTCGCGATCGCGTGGGGCGAGGCCGCGAAGATGCTCGGCGCCGAGGTGGAGGTTTTGACCGGCGACGAACGCCGCGCCGTGCAGCCGGAGGCGGTCGAGAAGCGGCTGAAGGCGGACACGAAAGGCGAGATCAAGGCGATACTGGTGGCGCAGGTCGACACCGCGGCCGGCGTGCAGAACGACATCGCGGCGATCTAGCGCGGCGCGACGCGCTGCCGGTCACGACGCGCTGCTGCTGGTCGATGCGGTCGCCTCGCTCGGCTGCATGCCGTTCGAGATGGACAAGTGGGGCGTGGACGTCGCGATGGCGGGCTCGCAGAAGGGCCTGATGACGCCGCCGGGGCTGGGCTTCGTCGCCTCCGGCCCGCGCGCGCGCGATGCGCACAAAAAGGCCGACATGCGCACGCCCTACTGGGACTGGACGTTCCGCGACGGCGATCTGCATTACCACAAATACTGCGGCACCCCGCCGGAGCACCTGCTGTTCGGCCTGCGCGCCGCGCTCGACCTCATGTTCGCCGAGGGGCTGGAGAACGTGTTTCACCGCCACCGCCTGCTCGCGGAGGCGACGCGCCGCGCCGTCGGCGCCTGGTCGGAAGGACAGGCGGTGGGCTTCAGCATTTCGGAGCCGGAAGAACGCTCCGATACCGTGACCACCGTGATGATGCGCAACGGCAGCGGCTCGAACGCGATCGCGGATTACTGCCGCGAGAAATGCGGCGTGGTGCTCGGCCGGGGGCTCGGCTCGCACGAGGGCAAGGCGTTTCGCATCGCCCATATGGGGCACGTCAACGCGCCGATGATCCTCGGCACGCTCAGCGTGGTGGAGATGGCGCTCAACGCGCTCGGCCTCCCCCACGGCAAGGGCGGCGCGCAGGCGGCGGTGGAATTTCTCGCGAAGTCGGTGCCGGCTTAAGCAAAACGGCCGGCGTCACGGCCGGCCGCTTGCTGTTTCAAAACGCGGAAGAACTAGTCGCACTTCTTGCGCGTCACCGTGCGGGTGCTGCCGTCCGGCGCGGTCTCGGTCACCGATACGGATTTGCATTCCGGACCCCCACGCACCTCGCGCTCGATGATGCGATCGCGCCGGGGAGGGGGTGGCTCGCCGATCCGCACGCCGACGCCCGGAACCTCGACCGCGATCTGCGCCTGCGACGCCGGCGCGAAGGCCGTGAACGCGACGGTCGCCGTCACCAATACGATCCAGTGTTTCATGGCACTTCTCCGTGTCTGCCCTGATCCCCTAACGTGCCGGGGATGGGCAAGTTCCCGCATTTGGGCGGGTTCCACGGGAAGAAATATCAGCGTGCGCCGGCCCGCCGCGCGTTGCGATCGCGCTCCTTCACGGCTTCCTTCTCGGCGTCGTCGGCGCGGATCACCTGCTTGATGTTCATCGGCGGCAGGCCGGATTTTTCACTGATCTCACGATCCTGCTGCGCGATGAAGGCCTTCGCGGGCTCATCGCGGTCGAGTCCGCCGAGAATGTCGGCCGGGACGCGGCGGTTCGAGCGCTGCGAGCCGTCCTCGTAGGTGACGTTGAAGAACACGAATTCGCCGGTGGCGCGTGTACCTGGTTTCCGAGCCATGTTGTTTTTCCTCACGCAAAGCCGCGCCCGGGCGCCGGGATAGACGGCGGGGGAGCCGATTGCAAGCGCGGGGCCGGTTGCCCGGCCGTCCGGACGTTGCCATCGGCTGCGCCGCGGGGCATCACTTTGCGCGGGCCTTGAGGGGAAAAAGGATGTCCGATCCGGCCAAAAGGGAGAGCAGCGCGCCGCGCGGTGCGCTCACTGTGCGCACCATCGCGATGCCGGCCGACACCAATGCCAACGGCGACATCTTCGGCGGCTGGGTGATGGCGCATATGGATCAGGCTGGCGGCATTGCGGGCGTCGAGCGCGCGCAAGGCCGCGTCGTCACGATCAAGGTCGATACGATGACCTTCATCAAGGCGATGCGCGTCGGCGACGTGCTGGAGGTCTACACCGAGGTGGAGAGCGTCGGCCGCACCTCGATGAAGATTCACATCGAGGCGTGGGCGCAACGCTTCCAGACCCACGACCGCGACAAGGTCACCGACGCAACCTTCACATTCGTCCATGTCGGCGACGATGGCCGGCCGTGCGCGATTCCGCCGGGGTGACGTCCGGATCTCAGCGCGCCGCCGCTTCGTCCATCGCCGCCGCGATGGCGGCAAATCGCTGCTTTACCTCGCTGCGCATCTCCGGATGCGTGAACACATAGAGTTTCTCCTCGCGGATCGCCGCGAGGGTGCGCGCAGCGACGTCCGCGGGATCGAGGCCCGCGTTTTGGAGTCGCGCACTCTCCGCGGCGAGCGTGCCCGCAGCGCTTGCAGGATCCGGCGCTGGCATCGGCCCGTAGGCTTCCGGACGATTGCGCCCGCTCTCGCTGATACGGGTGCGAACGAAGCCGGGGCAGAGCACAGTCACGCCAATTCCAATCGGCTTGAGCTCCTTGGCCAGCCCCTCCGACATGGCGATCACCGCAGATTTGCTTGTCGCGTAAGGGCTGAAACCGAGCCCGGTCTGCAATCCCGCCATCGACGCCGAATTGACGAAGTGGCCGCCTTCGCCGTGGCCACGGATATGCGGAAGGAAGGCATGGACGCCGTGAAGGACTCCCATGACGTTGACGTCGAGGACCCATCGCCACGTTTCGAGCGCGATGTTGTCGCTGCCGCTGCCACCTGCAACACCGGCATTGTTGCAGACGATATGGACGCGTCCGAATTCCGCGAAAGAAGCATTCGCCGCGCGTTCAATGCTTGCCGGATCCGCAACATTGCAGGCCATGCCGCGCACGGCCGGACCGAGGCCTTGCAGGCGTTCAACGGAGGCCGCCAGCGCGTCCGCTTCGATGTCGGCAAGCATCACGTTCATGCCTGCTTCTGCAAAAGCCCGGCCGAGCGCGAACCCGATGCCGCTCGCTCCGCCGGTCACGAACGCGGTTCTGCCGGCAAGTTTTTGCATAACTTTCCCCTGCGGCCGCTAGACTATACACAAGCCCATCAGGTCACCACCGACACAGCCGCAGCGAGCCAGCGTGGCGGAGTCCAAAAGGTACTTCATGCAAATCTTCCTGTTCGATCTGCTGCCGTTCGATCGTCACTTCGACGAATTCAAGCCCGGGCGGCACATGACGTTTCCGTTGCCAAAAAGCTATTTCGATGCCGAGACCGCGGCGCGCTCGTACGAGCAGCATCTCGCGGTGTGGGAGGAGATGGACAAGCTCGGTTACGACGGCGTCGGGCTGAACGAACACCACACCACGCCGCACGGGCTGATGAATTCGCCCAACATGATGGCGGCGGCGGGCTCGCAACGCACGAAGAAGCTGAAGTTCTTCATCCTCGGCAACCTGCTGCCGCTGCACAATCCGCTGCGCATCGCCGAAGAATTGTCGATGGCCGACAACCTCTCGCGCGGCCGCATCATGGCGGGCTTCGCGCGCGGCGTGCCGCGCGAATACAAGGTCTACGACGTGCCGATGGCGGACTCGCGCGCGCGGTTCGACGAGGCGCTCGAGGTGATCCTCAAGGCCTGGAAGGAAGACGTCTTCAGCCACCAGGGCAAGTTCTGGAAGTACAAGGACATCGCGATCTGGCCGCGGCCCTACCAGCAGCCGCATCCGCCGGTCTGGATTCCGTTCACCGGCTCGAAGGAGACGATCGAGTGCGCGGCGGCCGGCAATTTCGGCGCCGCGATCCATCATCCGCATCTCGGCGTCGTGACCGACATGATCGCGTATTTCGGCAAGAAGCTTTCCGAGAGCGGTCACCGCATTTCGCCGGACCAGATCTGCATGATGACGGAGGCGTGGGTCTCCGACAGCGGCGCGAAGGCGATGGAGGAATACGGCCCGTACTTCCTCTACTTCAACAACGTGCTCTGGCATCACGGCGGCAATCCGCCCGGTCAGAAGGCGAACCCGATGGCGACCGGCTATGTGAAGTCGTCGTCCTACGATTACGTGCGGCCCGAACATGCCGCCGAGGCGGTGATCGATCGCGAGAAATTCCGCGCGCTCAACCGCCCCGATGTCGAGGCGAAGGTCGCGAGCGGCGAGCTTGCATTCGGCAACGCGAAGGAAGTCACCGAACGGCTGATCGAGCAGGCCGAAGCCGTCGGCGCGAACAAGATGCTGATCAACGTGAATTTCGGCGCAATGCCGAACGACCTGTTCATGGAGCAGGTGCGCCGCTTCGGCCGCGAGGTGCTGCCGAAGCTGCAGGCGCATCAGGTGAAGCGCATTCCCGCAATGGAGGCGGTGGCCTAGGGGCCGGGACTTCGTTTTTTCTCCTGTCCGGGTTAAACTTGGGCGGACAAGCGACAGGTGGCCCGATGTCCTTCTGGAAATCCCTTTTCGGCGGCGGCTCTTCGGAATCCGAAGGCAAGGCGAGCGCGCCGGTCGAATACAACGGCTTCACCATCCGCGCCGCGCCCTACCAGGCCGAGGGGCAGTACCAGACCGCCGGCATCATCACCAAGGATGTCGGCGGCGCGATGAAGGAGCACAAGTTCGTCCGCGCGGACCGCCATGCCTCGTACGACGACGCGGTTGAATTCTCGCTCGGAAAGGCGCGCCAGATCGTGGATCAGCAGGGCGAACGCATGTTCGGCTGACGCATTATTTGCCCGCCTGCGAAACCGAGCGGCTAGGCCGCACGTTATCTAAGATCGACCCAAACCGGAGAACCGCGATGCGACTGCTGGCCCTGATCGGAGCGCTCGCCATTGTGGTTGGCGTGGCGGCCCTGGTTTTCTTTTTCGGCGGCTTTTTCAATGTGGCGGCGACCAATCCCGAGCCCGAACCCGTCAAATGGGCGCTGATCAAGGTGCGCATGGCGGCGGTCGACCGTTATGCGACCGACCGGCCCCCGGCGGGCTTCGACGCACAGGACAAGGTGCAGGCCGGCGCGAAGGCCTACATGGCGCGCGGCTGCACCAACTGCCACGGCGGGCCGGGCGTCGACTGGCAGAAATTCTCCGAAGGCCTGCGCCCGGATCCGCCCGACCTCACCAAGGTCGTCAAGGAACGCGAGCCGCGTCATCTGTTCTGGGTGATCAAGAACGGCATCAACATGACCGGCATGCCGAGCTTCGGCGCGACCGGCATGGAAGACCCGGAAATCTGGTCGGTCGTGGCGTTCCTGAAGAAGCTGCCCGACGTGAAGGAAGACGATTTCAAGAAGTGGACGCAGTAGGGCGCGGTCCGCGGATAGCGATCACGCCCGTGGAAGGCGTTAGCTGTAAGCCGCGCAGATCGCGTCGCGCAGGTCGCGCACGTAGCGGCCCATCATCCCCTCCAGCGCGGTGTTGCTGAGCGACACCACGCTCAGCCGGCGCGCCGGCTCGATGAACCAGGTGTGACCCCACACGCCGCCCCACCCGAACGTGCCGGGCGATTGCGGCGACATCGCCGCCGCGGGATCGGTGAGGATCGAGCCGCCGTAGCCGAATGCCCAGCCGGGCCCGCGATTGACGATCGGCAGATCGCCGGTCTGCACCGTCGTCATGGCGCTCACGCTTTCGCGCGAGAGGATCGGCGCGCCGCCGGTGCGGATCGCCTCGACGAATTTGAGCATGTCGCCGGCCGTGCCGTTCATGCCGGCGCCGGCCGAGCGGAATGAGTTTCTGTCGAACACGCGCGCGGGCGAAAGGTTGATCCCGGCGAGTCCCGCATAGACCGGGATGCCGGCGGGGAAATGCACGCGCATTCCCTCGTCCGGAATGCGCACCGGCTCGGGCGCGCCGTCCGCGTAGGATGTGACGAGCCGCATGCGCTGATCGGCGGTGAGATCGAAGCTCAGCGAGGCGGCGCCGAGCGGGGCGCTCACGTATTTCGTCGCTACGGCTTCGAGGTCTGCGCCCTCGGCGGCCTCCAGCACCGCGCCGAGCACATCCATCGCGACCGAATAGGCCCATCGCTCGCCGGGCGGATAGGCAAGTCCCGCGCGCGCGATGCGGTCGAGCTCTTCGCTCATCGTGAAGCCCGGCTCTGCGAGTCCATCGGACACGCGCCCGCGATGATAAGGGCCGTCGGGCGGTTGCATGAAGCCGTAGGATAGTCCCGCGGTGTGTGTCAGCAGATGCCGCAGCGTGATTGTCGGAACGTCCCCGTTGGGAAGCGCGGGCCGGAAGTCCGGCAGATAGCGCGTCACCGGATCGGCGAGCGCGATCTTGCCAAGCTCGGCCATGCGCAATGCCGCCGCGGTGACGAGCGGCTTGCTGAGAGACGCGAGCCGGAACACCGCGTCCTCGTGCATCGGGAGCGCGCGCTCGCGGTCCGCAAGGCCGGCGGCGCGGCGATAGACAATCGCGCCGTCGCGCATGACCAGCGACCACGCCGCCGACGATCCGCTTCTCGGCAAGCGCGGAGTCGATCGCGGCATCGATGCGGGTGTTCTCTGCGCGGGCGTCCATCGGCTCCTCCGGCGGCGGACTATGGCCGAGCCGCTTGGGCGTTGGCCAGTCCTCCCATTTCGCCGCGCGGTGCCTTACACTCGCGTCAACTTTCCGGAGGAATGCATGCCCGGCCCGATGCTGTTCGAACCGATCTCGATCCGCGACGTGACCCTGAAGAACCGCGTCGTGGTCGCGCCGATGCATCAGTACTCGGCTGAAAAAGGGTTCGCGACTGACTGGCACCTGATGAATGTCGGGCGCTACGCGGCGGGCGGCGCGGGCCTCGTGTTCATGGAGTCCACCAAGGTCGAGCGGCGCGGCTGCGGCACCGTCGGCGATCTCGGGCTGTGGGACGACGCGTTCATTCCAGGGCTCAAGCGCTGCGTCGACTTCATCCGGCAGCACAAGGCCGTGCCCGGCATCCAGCTCGGCCATTCGGGCCGCAAGGCGCGGCGCTTCCGGCCGTGGGAAGGCGGCGGCCCGCTCAAGCCAGCGGCAGAGATCGACGACTGGGACGCATGGGAGCTTGTGTCGTCGAGCGCGATCAATTCGCCCGACACCGATCCGACGCCGCGCATGCTGACCCGTGCCGAAATCCCGCAGGTGATCGAGCAATGGGGGCAGGCGGCGCGCCGCGCGCATGAGGCGGGCTTCGACGTGCTCGATATCCACGGCGCGCACGGCTACCTGATCCATCAGTTCCTCTCGCCGTTTTCCAACGTGCGCAACGACGAGTACGGCGGCAGCGAATTCAACCGCATGCGCTTCGCCGTCGAGGTGGTGGAGAGCGTGCGTGCGCATTGGCCCGCGGGCAAGCCGCTGTTCCTGCGCCTCTCGGTGCAGGATGATGCCGGCTGGGGCCCGGACCAGAGCGTCGCGCTCGCGAAGCTCGTCAAGCCGAAGGGCGTCGACGTGATCGACTGCTCGTCCGGCGGCATGCGCGGCTCGCCCGTGGTGAGCGCCGGGCCGGTGACCTACGGCTATCAGGTCCCTTACGCGGAACGGCTGCGCCGGGATGCCGACATCATGAGCATGGCGGTCGGGCTGATCGTGCATTGCGACCAGGCCGAGCAGATCCTGCAGGAAGGCCGCGCCGATCTCATCGCGCTTGCCCGCGAGCTTCTCTACAATCCGAACTGGCCGATGGACGCGGCGCAAAAGCTCGGCGTCGATGCGAAATTCGAGTCCGTCCCTTCGCCACAGGCCTATTGGCTGTCGAAGCGCGCGCAGCAGGTGAAGACTCTGCAGCCCTCGACCTTCATGAAGGGCATGAACACGTCCGCGCCTATCAATTCCTGAACGCCGGCATCACGTCCTTGGCGAACCAGCTGAGCTGTTCCTTGAATTCCTTCGGGCCGATGCCCTCGGCCCAATGGATCATGAAGTGCTCGAGGCCCGGATACTTCGCCTCGATCGACTTGATGCCCTCGATGACGTGCTTGGGCGGGCCGCAGAACCACGCCTTCTGCTTCACGCCTTCGGCGAGCGTCGGCACGCTCGCGGGCGCGCCCGGCGTGCCCCAGGTGCGGCCCTGCTCGTCGGCGTAGCGCACGAAGCCGAACGGCGCGAACCACTTGTAGCGCTCGTCATGCGCGGGCTCGACCTTGCGCATCGCCTCGGCCTCTAAATCCGCGAGATAGAGCCCCGCGCCCCAGATCACGTCCTCGCCCAGCTTCTTGTTCTGGCCGTGCTTCACGCAAGCCTCATGATACGCACGGATCACGTCGTCGAGGATCTTCTCGCCGTTGAGCGTCACCATCGCTTTCAGGCCGTTCTTCGCCATCATGTCGATGGTCTTGCCGCTCGCGATCGGCATCCAGATTTCCACCGGCAGGTTCTTCGGCCGCGGCACCACGGTGATGTCCTCCACCGTATAGCCGCGATACGGCACCGGCGGCGGGGCCTCGAAGTACTTGCCCTTGTGGCGGAAGGAATCCTCGTTGAAGCACTTGAGCAGCAGTTCGAGCCCTTCCTCGAACATCTCGCGGTTGGCATTCGTGTCGAGCAGCGGCGCGCCGAAGCTCTCGACCTCGCGCGTGTGGTAGCCGCGCCCGACGCCCATCACGATGCGCCCGTCGGTGACGGCGTCGGCCATCGCGTAGTCCTCAGCCAGACGAATGGGATGCCACATCGGCAGCACGTTGAAGCCGCAGCCGAACTTCAGCCGCTTGGTCTGCGTCGCGAGCCACAGGCCGAGCTGGATCAGGTTCGGGAAAACCTCGTAGCCCTCGCGCTGGAAATGATGCTCTGCGGTCCACAGCACGTCGAAGCCGAGCTCGTCCATCGTCTGCGCGACGTCGCGCGCGGTGAAGAAAGCTTCGCGCAGCCGCTCGTCGGAATAGCGCCGGTCGTTCGCCGGGGTGCCGTTGAGGCCGACATTGTCGAGCTCGATCTGGCCGACATAGAGCACGTGAAACTTGTTGATCATCGCGCTTCCACCCATATTGCGGTTTGTTATCGAGGAAGCTTGCTTCAAAACGCCCGCTCTGGCTACAAGCGGCGCCCCGCGTTTGCCGCACGGATTTCATGCCCGATTTCACGCCTCATCAGGACGCCGCGCTCAACGCGGTCGCGAGCTGGCTCAAGGACGGGCCGGGCGAGCGCGGCACGCCGCAGCTCTTCCGTCTGTTCGGTTATGCGGGCACCGGCAAGACCACGCTCGCGCGGCATCTCGCGGCGCATATCGACGGCGAGGTGAAGTACGCGGCCTTCACCGGCAAGGCCGCGCTGGTGATGCGGCGCAAGGGATGCGCGTCCGCGTCCACGATCCATTCGCTGATCTACCGCGCGCGCGAGAGCGGCGAGGAAACGCCGACCTTCGAACTGTGGGACGACGCGCCCGCCTCCAAGGCCAAGCTGATCGTGATCGACGAATGCTCGATGGTCGATGCGGAGCTTGGGCGCGACCTGATGTCGTTCGGCGTGCCCGTGCTGGTGCTCGGCGATCCGGCGCAATTGCCGCCGATCCAGGGCGGCGGCTTCTTCACCGATGCCGAGCCGGACGCGATGCTGACCGAGGTGCACCGGCAGGCGCAGGACGACCCGATCGTGCGGCTGTCGATGCAGGTGCGCGAGGGCCAGCGGCTCACCGTCGGCGAATACGGCAAGACCAGCGTGGTCACGAAGGACGACTTCGACCCGCAGCGCGCGCTCGAGACCGACCAGATCCTCGTCGGGCGCAACAACACGCGCCGCGCCTACAACATGCGGCTGCGCGAGCGGAAGGGCTTCGACGATCCGCTGCCGCTGTCGGGCGACAAGCTGGTGTGCCTGCGCAACAACCGCCGCAAGGGGCTGTTCAACGGCGGGCTGTGGAACGTCGCGGAGCGGCCGACGACGCGCAAGCAGATCCTCAAGCTGCGGCTGATCGCCGATGAAGGCTTTGCCGGCAAGGGCGTGAAGGTTTCGGTGCGCGCCGAATGCTTCACCGGCAAGATCGACAATTTCGAATGGCCGCAGCGCAAGAAATACGACGAGTTCGATTTCGGCTATGTGCTGACCGTGCACAAGGCGCAGGGGTCGCAGTGGGACGACGTCGTGCTGTTCGACGAGTCCTTCGCGTTCCCCGACAGCCGCGAGCGCTGGCTCTACACCGGCATCACGCGCGCCGCGAAGCGGCTGACGATCGTGGTGTAGCTATCAGCAGCCGCAACCGCGACTTCGGGTCGTCCACCGGGAAGAAGAACGATTCCGGATTGGTCACGGTCGGCTTGCGGGCCGGCGGGGCGGGGGCCACGGGGGCGGCCGGCGCGAGCGTCGGGGACTCCGGCCTGACCTTGCCGAACTCCTGGCCGGCGACGCGCATCGAGATCGTCGTGTCTCCGGCGTCGTTGCCCACCTGCGGGCGGCTGCGCGTCTGGTTGCTCATGGTGGCGCCGCGCCAGCGCTGAACGACCGACACGAGGAAGCCGACATCGACGCCCTTCGCCGAATCCATGTTGGCGCGCGTGACCGCCTGGCTGTGCGGGATGTGGTGCTTGTCAAGCTCCTTGAAGCGCAGCCGCGTCGGCAGCGCCACGCCTTCACCGAACGCGAACACTTCGCGCGTGCCCAATGACGGCACGAACCCGATCAGCGAGCCCGCCGCGTCCGACACCGCCGAGCGCACGATCGCCTGGTCGCGGTCGTTCGCCATGCGCATCGCAAACAATGTCGAGCATTGCGAAATGATGGTCGCGTCAAGCTCCGCCGGGCGCTGCGTGATCAGCCCGAGGAACACGCCGTACTTGCGGCCTTCCTTGGCGATGCGCGACACCGCCTTGCGCGTCGGGCCGAAACCGACCGAACGGTCGGCCGGCGCGTAGCGATGCGACTTCCTCGCAAACGCACAGCAGCGGAAACGCGCCGTCGCTCCACAGGCCGAACTCGAACGCCATGCGCAGCAGCACCGACACGACCGAGTTCGACGACCTCGGCCGGGAAGCCCGCGAGCTGCATGATCGTCATCGGCACGCCGTTCGTCGGCAGGCGGAACAGCGTGGAGAGCGTCTCCACCATCGTGTCGCCGCCGACGTTCGCGTTGTCGAACATGAAGCCGTAGCGCGGATCGTTGCGCGCGGTCTCGATGCGCGTGATCAGCCGGTGATATTTCGCCCAGGCCGAGCGGTTCTCCAGCTTGCCCATGCGCTCGTCGATCAGGCGGACCAGGTCCTCGAGCCGGTAGGGCACCGGCGTATCCATGGTGACGCCGGACGATTTCGGATCGTTGCGCACGATGCGCCGCGTGCCGGGGCCGTTGGTCGGCGCGAAGATCGACTTCGCGATCGGGATCAGCTCGGAGAGGATCTCGACCTCTTCCTCGACGCCGGGGCGGCCGCGGAAGAACACGTCGACGATTTCCTCGAAATTGAACAGCCAGAACGGCAGCTTCAGGTTCTTCGGCGAGAGCGTCTGCGCGCGGTCGTCGAAGCAGTGGCCGTATTCGTTGTGCGGATCGATCAGGAACACGCGCAGGTCGGGGCGCGCGTCGAGGATCTGCCGCACGCAGCAGCGCAACGCCGCTCGACTTGCCGACGCCGGTGGTGCCGAACACCGCGAAGTGCTTGCGCACCATCTCGTCGACGTTGATGCAGGCCGCGATCGAGGCGTCCTGCTGCAGGCTGCCGATGTCGATGGTGCCGGGGCCGCTCATGTCGAAGATGAGCCGCAGTTCGTCCTGGGTGATGACATGCGCGTCGTCGCCGATCATCGGATATTCGGTGACGCCGCGCTGGAAGAAGCGCCCGCGATCGCCTTCCTTGATCTCGCCGAGCATGTCGGCTGCGCCGATCGCGAACTTTTCGTCCGCGCCGGGCTCGACCGCGATCTTGGTGATGACGCCGACCACGATCGCCGTGCCGGCGTGGATGCCGAGGAATTTGCCGACCGTCGCGCGCACGTCGCCGCTGCCGCCGACCGCCATGCGGACCTGCGCCTGGCTGCCGGTCACCGAGAGCACGCGTCCGAACGCGGCTGTGTTCATTCCACCTTCCACGCAACGCTCCCCGAATTTCGCCCGCCAAAGCCGCGGGTTTTACGGTCATCCGCCCCGTCTATCGGGGTAACAAAGCCGCGCGACCATCCGGTTAATCGGGCGCCGCGGAGTTTCGGAAAGTTACGATTCGGCGCGGGTTGGATGCGGCTTCGTGCCGCTGTGGTTAAGGAAAAGAAAGGAACGGCCAGGTTCCGGCGCAAGGATTGATTTACCTTTTGACCTGCACCGCACATGCGTTCTCCTTTTCCGCTGCGCTGATCGCGCGCGGACCATTCCCGGATCGGTTCTCGTCTTGAAGAAAAGCGAGGGGACGGAGCACCGCGAGGCGCCACGTATCCATTCCACGCTTGCGAAGCGTGGGCGCGCTGGTGAAGGCGCGCTCGCCTCGCGGCGCTCCGCTTGCGGCATTTTTCGGCTTCGGTCCGCGCTTCCTGAGAGCGCGCATTCGCGCGCGATCCCCATGCAGCGAGCTCCTCGCGCAGGGGCCGTAGTACCCCCAGGGCGGGTCCCGAAGCCGCCCGGGTGCCCGGCTGACGAGGCCGGACGCGCAGGCGCCGCACAAGCCGATGGCGGATCGCTCCGTCACCAGCCCCGGGACCGCCAGCCACATCTCCGGCCGCGCATCCCGGCTCGCCCCATCATCCGAACGTCACCGGTTGACGCCCCTCAGCAGGCGAGGTGAAGTCTATATAGTCCTATTATAGGATCATATCAAGGAGATTGTGCCGCGAGGCTATTTTTGACGGAAGCCAGCGAGTTCCACTTCGCTTCGTACGGCCTAATTACTTCTTCATCGGAAACCCCATCCACACCGGCGTGTCGGTGTCGCCGCCCTCGAACTGAATCCAGATTTCGGCATTCACCTTGGGCAGCTTGGCTTTCGTGGCGCTCTTGTCGGGTTTCGAAACGCACGGCTCTGCCCAGAGCGCCTTTGTGCCGAGCACAGCCGGCACCCGCACCTTCAGCCGGCCGCGCTGCTCGGGGTCCTTGGTTTCCGTCACCACGCCGCGATAGATGCCCCACACGTTCTTCATGATCGCCTCAGTGCCAAAGTGCGATGCCGCAAGCGCCGCGAGTCTGCGCCTACTTGCCGCCGCCCTTCTTCGCCGGCTTGATGTTCTTCCACAGCGGCATCGCTTTGCGCGCCGAGAGCTTGTGAACGAAGAATACGACCGTTTGCGCGATGAACTCCGGCTTCGCCGCCTTGGTCTGCGCCAGCAGGCAGTAAGCGCCCGAGGGCAGGTCTTCGCCGAACGGGACGTCCGCCGAGCCCTTGCCGCCGTTTGCCAGCGCCTTGCTCTTCGACTCGGTGATCACGCCGGTCCCCGCGGACACGAACACGAGAGCGGGGTCCTTCGGCATGTCGCCGCCGTATTCGACGGTGACGCTGGTCAGGTCCTGCGAGACGTAATTCAGAAAGGCCATGTCGAAATTCCCCATCGGTGGCGGCGCTCTACCATTGCGGGTATTTCGGAGCGAGGCAAGCATCGGCGGCCGACGGCATTCTCGTGCCTGACGCTCTCGGCTAGAGTGTTCCCAAAATCAGGGAGGTCGCCATGTCCGAACAACTGCTTGCCGAGAAGAATGCCGCGCTCGAAGCGCCGCAGCCGCTGACGCAGGCGTGGATCGACCAGCGCATCTTCGATCTCTACGACGAGTATTGCCACGGCTACATCGACCGCCGCGAGTTTCTGGCGCGCGCGGGCGCGATCGCCGGCGGGCTCGCGATGGCGCAGGCGCTGATGCCGCGCTACGCGCAGGCGCAGACGATCTCGTTCACCGATCCGCGCATCAAGGCGAAGTATGTGAGCTATCCCTCGCCGGGCGGCACCTCCGGCACGATGCGCGGCTATCTGGTGACAGCCGAGCGGGCAGGGGCCGTTCCCGACCGTGCTGGTGATCCACGAGAACCGCGGGCTCAATCCCTACATCGAGGATGTGGCGCGCCGCGCCGCGGCCGATGGCTTCCTCGCGCTCGCGCCCGACGGGCTGTCGCCGGTCGGCGGCTATCCGGGCAACGACGACGACGGCCGGACGCTGCAGGCCGGCCTCGATCAGGGCAAGCTGCGCACCGACATGATCAACAGCGCGCGGTTTCTCAAAGGGCAGGCGAATTCGACCGGCAAGCTCGGCGTCACGGGCTTTTGCTGGGGCGGCGGCACGACCAATTTCCTCGCCGCGACCCTGGGCGCCGACATGCACGCGGGCGTGCCTTACTATGGCGCTGCCGCGGAGACCGCGAGCGTCGCGAAGATCAAGGCGCCGCTGCTGGTGCAGTACGCCGAGACCGACGAGCGCATCAACGCGATGTGGCCGGAATACGAGAAGGCGCTGAAGGCTGCGAACGTGCCGCACGAGATGCACACGTATCCCGGCACGCAGCACGGCTTCCACAACAACTCCACGCCGCGCTATCACGAGGCGTCGGCGAAACTTGCGTGGGACCGCACGATCGCGTTCTTCAAGAAGCATCTCGCCTGAGCGCCGGCCAACAGAACAAGACGGAGGAAGCGCAATGCACCGCGCAAGGCTGCTGATCGGATTCGTTTCGGCTCTCGTCATGTCCGGAGCGTTCGCCGCGTCCGCAGTCGCGCAGCAATACCCCAACCGGGTGGTGAAGCTGATCGTCCCGCAGACGCCGGGCGGCGCGACCGACGTGTTCGCGCGCAAGATCGGCCAGTTGCTCGGCGAGAAGTGGGGGCAGGCGGTCGTGATCGAGAACCGCGCGGGCGCGGGCGGCGTGGTCGGCACCGACGTGGTCGCGAAGTCCGCGCCGGACGGCTACACGCTGCTGGTGACGTACGCGGGCTCGCAGGCGATCAACCCGAGCCTCTATCCGAAAATCCCGTTCGACAGCGTGAAGGACTTCACCACGATCGCGACGCTCGCCTCGACGCCGTTCATCCTGATCGTCAATCCGAATTTGCCGGCGAAGAGTTTGGGCGAGTACGTCGCGCTCGCGCGCGCCAAGCCCGACGCACTGACCTATGCGTCATCCGGCAACGGCTCGGTCAATCATCTGCTCGGCGAGATGGTCAAGTCCGAAGCGGGCATCAAGATGCTGCACGTTCCCTATCGCGGCGTTGCGCCCGCGATCACCGACGTGATCGGGGGTCAGGTGGATTCTGCATTCTCCAGCGTGCCGTCGGTGCTTCAGATGATCCAGACCGACAAGGTGCGCGCGCTCGCGGTGTCGAGCGGCAAGCGCATCGCGGCGGCGCCGGAGATTCCGACGATCGCCGAGCAGGGCTTTCCGGGCTTCGACGTGAACCCGTGGTGGGGCATCCTCGCGCCCGCCGGCATCGATGCCGCCATCGTGCGCAAGATCAGCGCCGACGTCGCCGCGATCCTGCGCACGAAGGAGATGATCGACTTTCTCGCCGCGCAGGGCGCCGAGCCGCTTATCATGTCGCCCGAGGACTTCCTGAAAGTGCTCGAAGCCGACGTCGTGACGTGGGCCAAGGTGGTGAAAGCCGCGGGCGTCACGCTGAACTGAGCGGCGCGCGCCTCCTTATGCCGTGTGGCCCGGATCGATCGGCTTCGGGTTCTGCAGTTTGTCGTCGTCCATCACCTGCGCCTTTCCCATGCCCGGCACGCCCTGTTCGCCCTGACGTGCCTTCGCGATGTCGTCCTCGGTCGGGCGGCCGTCGTCGCGGCCTGCGCGGATTTTTCCTTTGGTAAGCGGGTCGGTCATGGGCGCGCTCCTTTTTCACACCTCACAGGAACGCATGGCGCGCCCGCCATGTTCCGCGCTACGGTCGGCGCATGGATAAACGTACATTCGGCCGCACGGGGCTCAGGATTTCCGTGCTCACCTTCGGATGCGGCGCGGTCGGCGGGCTGATGACCAAAGGCTCGCCCGCCGATCAGGAACGCGCGTTCGCGCGCGCGCTGGAGGCCGGCGTCAATCATTTCGACACCGCGGCGGACTACGGAACGGGCGCATCGGAGACCAATGTCGGCCGCGTGCTCGGCGCGCTCAAGCCCGACATCGTGCTCTCGACCAAGGTGCGCGTGCCGGCCGAGCGCCCCGACATCGGTGCGGCGATCGCGGCCTCGCTCGAGGCGAGCCTGCGGCGGCTCAGGCGCGATCATGTCGATGTGTTCCAGCTGCACAACACGATTGGCGCGCGCACCGGCGGCATGACGATGAGCGTCGAGGAAGTGCTCGACGGCGTCGTGCCCGCACTCAACAAGATGCGCGAGCAGGGCAAGACGCGGTTCATCGGCTTCACGTCGATCGGCGAGACCGATGCGCTGCATCGCGTGATGTCGTCCGGCGCGTTCGACACCGCGCAGGTGCCCTACAACGCGCTCAATCCAAGCGCGGGCGCGCCGGTGCCCGCCGCCTATCCGGCGCAGGACTATCACGGCATCCTCGGCGTCGCCGCAAAGCACGGCGTCGGCACCATCGGCATCCGCGCGCTCGCGGGCGGCGCGCTGTCGGGCAGCGAGGCGCGCGATCCGCTCGGCATCCAGTCGGTCGAGCCGATCGGCTCGGGCGGCACTTATGCGGCGGACGTCGCGCGCGCACGCCGGCTTGAGCCGGTGGTGCATGAGGGCCACGCGGGCAGCCTCACCGAGATGGCGATGCGCTTCGTCATCGCCGATCCGAACCTCACCACCGCCGAGATCGGCCTTGCCAACATCGGCGAGCTCGATGCCGCGATCGCGGCGGTCGAGAAGGGGCCGTTGTCGGAAGCGGCGCTTGCCCGCCTGAAGGCGTTGCAGGCTGGATTTCTCGGCGAAGCGCGATAATTTTGCGAACACACAAGGGAGAAAACGAAAATGGCGAAAGCATATTGGGTCGCAACCTATCGCTCGGTGTCCGATCCCGACAAGCTTGCGGCCTATGCCAAGCTCGCAGGGCCGGCGATCCAGGGCGGCGGGCGGAAAATTCCTCGCGCGCGGCAATCCGGTCAAGACCTACGAGAAGGGCCTGAGCCAGCGCTGCGTCGTGATCGAGTTCGACAGCGTCGCGGCCGCGAATGCCTGCCACGACTCGCCCGGCTACAAGGCCGCGCTCGATGCGCTCGGCAACGGCGCGGAGCGCGACATCCGCATCATGGAAGGCGTGTGAGGCGTTTGATGCGCGTTGATCCAGATCAATGCCGCGCTTGCGGGTGCGGCTAGCGTGCTCCGGCCGCAACACGGAGCATGCGCATGCCGACCGAAACCATCGTCGCCACCACGGCCATCTGTCTTGTTTTCGCGGTTTTCGGCGGCGTGCTGTTCTATGTCGACCGCATCGCGGCGCGGCGGCCGGACGGCCAGCCGGCCGAGTAGGGGACAAAGCGTCAGTCCGTCGCGCGGACGGGTGCCGGATTGAGGATGCGCCTCATCCACAACAGCATCGGCCGTTCGACGCATACATAGACGAGCCAGCCCGCGAGCGCGCCGGCGATCAGGCACGCCACGACGGTCGCCGCCTGCGCGAACGATCCGCTCCAGTGCAGCCGCGCGATGCCGACCCCGAGGATCGGCAGCACGAAGCCGTGCGCGAGATAGATCGAGTAGGACGCATCGCCGAGCGCGCGCAGCCATGCCGGCACCAGGGCGGCAATGCGTGACTCGAGCGAGACGGCGCCCGCCACGATCGCGAGCGCCGGAATGCCCCATGTCACGACGCGAAGATTCTCCGGGCCCGCGGGCACGGCGAGGATGAGCGCAACGCCTGCAACCATCACGCCCGTGGCGAGGACTGGCTGCAGCGACCATCCGCGCACGGTCAACTTGGCGAGGACGACGCCGAACAGGAACTCGAACACGATCGTGCTGAACAGGATGGTCCACTCCGGCCAGTCGCCGCCGCGCAGGAGCGCCAGTGCGCCGATGACCGCGAAGGCGGGAACGAGCACGCGCAGCACATCGACGCGCAGCGCCAGCGCGAGCGCAAAGAGGAGGTAGAACACGAATTCG
Source organism: uncultured Alphaproteobacteria bacterium (assembly GCA_963828625.1). GTDB lineage: Bacteria > Pseudomonadota > Alphaproteobacteria > Rhizobiales > Xanthobacteraceae > PALSA-894. The sequence continues at coordinate 128,162 of CAWHEX010000008.1, forward strand.
TAGGTCAGCGTCCATCCGACCGGCAGCAGCGGCCGGAAATGTCCCGCGCTGTCGACCACGGGGAGGAACAGATACGAGCGCAGGACGGAATCGATGTCGATGCTTGAGCGCAGTGCCAGCCCGGCGAAGAAGAACACGAGCGCGAGTTTGAGCGTCGTCAGCAGCCAGTAGAGCGGCACGATCCGCACGACGCGGTAGCGCATGAAGGTGAGCCATCCGTGCGGCTCCCCGGCGAGGCGCCGCGACGAGACCACCATCACGAAGCCGCTGATGACGAAGAAGATGTCGACGCCCGCTGCACCGTTGACCCAGGCGCTGCCGGGCTGGACGCGCAGCGCCCACATGTCGAAGGCGTGATAGGCAACGACCAGCAGCGCGGCGACGGCGCGCAGCGCCTGCACGGTGACAAAGGAGCGGGGTGCCGCGACGCGCTTGGCGGCGGCCGCGGACAGGCGTTGCGACAGCGTGAGGCCGGGCGCGCTCGCGGCGCGCGCCACAGCACCGGCCATCGCCAGCGAATTGTCAGCGGTCATCGGTTTTCGTCCCGTACGCGCCCCCGCACCATTGGTGATGAGAGACGGCGCGCCGGAGCAAGCCCAACCGCGATTCATGGTTATCGGCGCGCGGCCGTTAAGGTTTATCGAAGCAGCCGGGGCTGCTGTCCCGCACCGTTCCATCGCCGGTGACGGCGCAGGCGTTTCGTGGTCTATTCAGCGGACTCATTCCCGGCACGTTGAGGAGCGCGACATGCCCCGACACGCGAGCTACCTGCCGAACGGCGTCATTCCCGCCATCCTGCTTCCGTTCAACGACGACCTGTCGATCGACGAGCGCGCGTTCCGCAGCCACATCCGCGATGTCGGTGGAACGGACGGCATTTCGGCGCTGACCATCAACGCGCATTCGACCGAGGTCGCATCCTGCACCTTCGACGAACAGCGCCGCGTACTCGACATCACGCAGGACGAGATCGGCGACAAGCTCCCGCTTGTTCACGGCATCTGGGCGGACGGTAGTCTCGAAGCTGCGCGCATCGCCAAGATGGCGGCGGCCGGCGGCGCCTCCGCGCTGCTGGTGTTTCCGCCCGCGCCGTTCACGATGGGGCAGAGCCCGGAGATGGCACTCGCGCATTTCAGGCGCATCGCGGATGCGTGCGATTTGCCGCTGATCGCGTTCCAGTATCCGCTCGCGACCGGGCAGGGCTATCCGAAAGACACCCTGCTGCGCATGTGCGATGAGATCCCGACGCTGCGCGCCATCAAGGATTGGTCGAACAACGTGCCGCAGCACGAATGGCATGTGCGTACGCTGCAATCGCTGCCGCGCCCCGTGACGGTGCTGAGCACGCACTCGGCATGGCTGATGTCGTCGCTGGTGCTCGGCTGCAACGGTCTTCTCTCGGGCAGCGGCAGCGTCATCGCCGACTTGCAGGCGCGCCTGTTCCGCGCCGTGCAGGGCAACGATCTCGCCGAGGCGAAGCGCCTGAACGATCGCATCAACCCGACCGCGCGTGTGTTCTACGCGGACCCGGCGGTCGACATGCACAACCGCATGAAGGAAGCGCTGGTGCTCCTCGGCAAGCTGCCGCGCGCGGTTGTGCGCCCGCCGCTGGTCAAGATCGAGGCCGCGGAGATCGAGCGCATTCGTCTCGCGCTGATCGAAGCCGGCCTGCTCGACGCGGCGGCACGACGCAGCGCCGCTTGAGGCAATTGCGGCCCCGCAAATGAGCGAACGTCCTGTCCTCATCGCCGGCGGCGGCATCGGCGGGCTCGCGACCGCGCTGACGCTGCACCAGATCGGCGTGCCCTGCATCGTGTTCGAGGCGGCGCGCGAGATGCGCCCGCTCGGCGTCGGCATCAACATGCAGCCCAACGCCGTGCGCGAACTCTACGATCTCGGCATCGGCGCGGGTGATCTCGATCGCGTCGGCCTGCCGGCGCGCGAATGGGCGTTGGTCGGGCTCAACGGCAACGACATCTATGCCGAGCCGCGCGGGCTCGCCGCCGGCTACAACTGGCCCCAATACGCCGTCCATCGCGGTCAGTTCCACATGCTGCTGCACGACAAGGCGGTGGAGCGGATGGGGCCGCAGGCGATCCGGCTCGGCAGCCGCATTTCCGGCTATCGCAACAATTTCGACGGCAGCGTGAGCGCGCGCGTCGAGCGCGCGGACGGTTCTGTTTCCGAGGCAAATGGCGCGCTGCTGATCGGGGCGGACGGCATCCACTCGGTGGTGCGGGCGCAGATGCACCCCGCACAGCCGCCGATCCATTGGGGCGGCGCGATCATGTGGCGCGGCACCACCTGGGGCAGGCCGATCCGCTCGGGCTCATCGTTCGTCGGGCTCGGCACGCATCGCCAGCGTATGGTGTTCTATCCGATCTCGCATCCCGACCCCCGGACCGGCCTCTCGATCATCAACTGGATCGCCGAGGTGACGGTGGACAATACCGAAGGCTGGAAGCAGAGCGGCTGGTTCCGGCAGGTCGGCACGGACGACTTCATCCATCACTTCGCGGACTGGGTCTGGGATTGGCTCGACGTGCCGGCGCTGATCCGCCAGGCCGACACGGTGTTCGAGAATCCGATGATCGACCGCGACCCGGTGCCGACCTGGCGTGACGGCGCGGTCGCGCTCATCGGCGATGCCGCGCACGCCATGTATCCGACCGGCTCCAATGGCGGCAGCCAGGCGATCGTCGATGCGCGCGTTCTCGGCGCTTGCCTGATCGAGCACGGCGTCACGCCGGCGGCGCTTGCGGCCTATGACGAAAAGCTCTGCGGCCCGATCTCGCAGCTGGTCCTGCGCAACCGCGGCGCCGGACCGTTCGGGCTGCTCAACATGGTCGACGAACGCTGCGGCGGCACGTTCGACAACATCGACGATGTCATTCCGCCGAAGCGAGCGCGCCGAGTTCATGGCGGGTTACAAGGCGGCGGCTGGCTTTGCGATCGAGAAGCTGAACACCGCGCCGCCGACAATTCCAAAGGGCGCACGCGTACGCGGCGCGCCGCTTGCCGTCTGAGGCGGCTCACAGCGCCGGATTGACGTAGTTGCCGCCGAGCGCGTGCAGGCCGAAGGCCGCGCCCGCGATGTCGAAGTTGAACGAGAAGTGCTGGCTGATCGCGATCGCGTCGCGCAGGTGGCGCTGGAGCGGGTCGCGCTTGTAGAGCCCCTGCGCGCCGTAGCAAGACCAGAGCGTCTCGACCGCCTCGCGCGCCTGATTAACCGCGAATGCGGACTGCGCGCGGAAGCGGAGCTTCTCGGAAAGCGCCGGCACCGCGCCGCGCGCCGCATGATCCTGCAACGCGATGGCCGACTGGCGCAGCAGGTCGCGCGCGGAATCGATCAGCATGCGGGCGCGCGCGACCTTGATCTGCACCGCCTGGAAGTCCGCGACCTTCGCGCCCGTATAGGTGCCGGCGCGCTTCGCCATCGCGGCGAGAAACAGCTCGTAGGCGCCTTCGGCCGCGCCGACCGCGCTCGGTGCGAGCGGATGGCTCGATGCCGCGACGATCGGGATGCCGTAGAGCGCGCCCTTGTTGATGGCGGCGCCGGGATGCTCGAAACCGCCGCGGCATTGCCTGAGCGCGAGCGCGCGCCGCTCCGGCACGAAGATGTCGGTCGCGGCGACGTCCTTGCTCCCGGTCGCCGCCATGCCCATCGCGTCCCAGGTGTCGATGATCTGGTAGTCGGACTTCGGCACGAGGCAGAGACGGGAGTCGACCGGCGTCTTGCCGTCTTCGCCGTAGATCGTGGCGGCAAGCATGTTCCAGTCGGAATTGTCGACGCCGGATGAAAATGGCCAGCGGCCGCTGACGATGTAGCCGCCATCGACCGGCCTGGCGCGCCCGGCCGCAAGCGCGATCGATGAGGCGATCAGTGCGTCGGGGTTTGCGTCCCAGACTTCGTGCTGCGTCTCTGGCGCGTAATAGCCGAGGATCCAGTGGTGGCAGCCGAGATTGCCGACGTTCCACGCCGTGGACGGGCAGCCGCGCGCGATCTCCGCCGTGATGTCGACGATCGCGACGAACGGCAGCTCCATGCCGCCGAACGCCTTCGGCTGATGGAAACGAAACAGCCCGGTCTCGTGCAGAAGCTGCTCGTTCTCGCGGATGAGCACGCGCGCATCCTCGGCAGCCGCCGCGCGTTCGCTCAACACGGGCACGATCTCGCGTGCGCGGCGCATTGCCTCGTCGCAACCGACCGAGGAGAAATCGCGGCGGGCCTTCTGCCGCAGCGTGCCGACTTCGCCGAACGAAACCGCGGTATCCATCGAACCTCGCGCGTCACCCCTTGCCCTGGCGCAAGCGGAGTTTGCGCCATTTGCCGTGGGGCAGGGCAGGGCCAATATAGCGAGTGGAGCGGATTTGACATTCGCTACCGTTGGGGAGAGCGCCATGTCCGGTATTCATCACGTCACTGCGATTTCGGGCCGCGCCGACCGCAATCTCGATTTCTTCACCCGCGTGCTCGGGCTGCGGCTGGTCAAGAAGACCGTCAATTTCGACGATCCCGGCACGTATCACCTCTACTATGGCGATGCGCAGGGCCATCCCGGCACGATCCTGACCTTCTTTCCGTGGGAGCACGCGGCCGCCGGCCATCTCGGCGTCGGCGAGACGCAGGAGACGGCGTTCCGCATTCCGGCGGGCGCGATCGGCTACTGGACGCACCGGCTGCTGGAGAAGGGCGTCACGCATGAGGCGCCGGAGAAGCGTTTCGGCGAGAGCGTGCTGGCGTTCCGCGATCCCGACGGGATGCGCTTCGCGCTGGTCGGCGTGGCGGGCGCGGAGAACGAAGAGGCGTGGGCCGCTGGCGACATTCCGGCCGAACATGCGATCCGTGGCTTTCACGGCGTGACGCTGCTCGTGAACAGCGCCGCGCCGACCGCCGCGATCCTGACCGATGTGCTCGGCTTCCGCGAGGTGGCGCGCGAAGGCGCGCTTGCGCGCTATCGGGGCGATGCGCCGCTCGGCGCGCATGTCGACCTGCACGAAGGCGGCGACTTCCCGCGCGGCCGGATGGGGCGCGGCTCGGTGCATCACATTGCGTTCCGCGCCGCGGACGATGCCGCGCAGGCTGCGATGGCGGCCAAGCTGGTCGCGGATCATCGCATGCATCCGACGGAGCAGAAGGACCGCAATTACTTCCGCTCGATCTATTTCCGCGAACCGAACGGGATCCTGTTCGAGATCGCGACCGATCAGCCGGGCTTCGCGGTGGACGAGCCGGCCGGATCGCTCGGGCAATCGCTCAGGCTGCCGCCGTTTCTCGAGCCGCGCCGCGCGGAGATCGAGGCGAAGCTCCCGCCGCTCGGGGAGGCCGCGTGATGGCGGAGATCGCCACCGCCGGTGCGCCGCTCGCGACCGCGCGCGCCGCCGCGATCATGCTGCATGGGCGCGGCAGCGACGCCGCGGACATGCTCGGGCTCGCGGAGGAATTCCGCCAGAGCGACATCGCGTATCTGGCGCCCGAAGCGGCGAGCCGCTCCTGGTATCCGTATTCGTTTCTCGCGCCGCTCGAACAGAACGAACCGCACTTGAGTAGCGCCCTTGCGACTGTCGGCGCGGCGTTCGCACAGCTCGCACCGGCGGGCTTTCCGCCGGAGCGCGTCGCGCTGATCGGCTTCAGCCAGGGCGGCTGCCTCGCGCTCGAATATGCCGCGCGCAACGCGAAGCGTTACGGCGCGGTCGCGGGCCTGAGCGCCGGGCTGATCGGCCCGCCGGGCACGCCGCGCGACTATGCCGGCGCGCTCGCCGGCACGCCGGTGTTCCTCGGCTGCTCGGATGTCGACGGGCATGTGCCGCTCGCGCGCGTGCAGGAGTCGCGCGACCGTGCTGGGCAGGCTCGGCGCGGCGGTGACGGAGCGCATCTATCCGGGCATGGGCCACACGGTGAATGCCGACGAGATCGCGCATGTGCGCGCGCTGCTGGCGGGCCTCAACGCGATGCCGTAAAGAGGCGGGCCGCCAACAGGAGCCCGTCATGCTGCAAAAGCCGAACGTTCCGGTCATCGCGCTCGAAGAGCATTATGCCGATCCGGAGCTGTACAAGCTGTTCACCGGGCTCGATGCCGCGACGCCGCCGCATGTCGTGAAGAAGCTGGAGGACACCGGCGAGGCGCGGCTGAAGGACATGGACGCGGCCGGCATCGACATTCAGGTGCTCTCGCACTCGCGCGCCGTCGATGCAGAAGATCGGCTCCGGCGCGGCAGAGCTGGCGCGGCGCGTGAACGATCGCCTCGCGCAGATCGTCGCGACCGCGCCGACGCGCTATGCGGGCTTCGCGGCGCTGCCGACCAGCGATCCCGCGGCTGCGGCCGACGAATTGGCGCGCTGCGTCGAAAAGCTTGGCTTCAAGGGTGCGATGATCCACGGCCTCGCCGAAGGGAAATTCATCGACGACAAGCGCTACTGGCCGATCTTCGCGCGCGCCGAGGCGCTCGACGTGCCGATCTATCTGCATCCCTCGATGCCGCATCAGGCGGTGATCGATACCTATTACAAGGAGTACGCGCAGGATTTTCCGGTGCTGCTGCGCGCCGCTTGGGGCTACACGGTCGAAACCGCGACGCTTGCGATCCGCCTCGTGCTCTCCGGCCTGTTCGAGCGGCACAAGACCAAGTTCATCCTCGGCCATCTCGGCGAGGGGCTGCCGTTCCTGCTCTGGCGCATCAACAACGGCCTCGCGCGGCCCGGGCAGAAGCCCGTCCAGTTCCGCGATATTTTCAGTACGTATTTCTCCGTAACGACGAGCGGCTTCTTCTCCGATCCGGCGCTTCTCCTGTGCGTGCAGGAGATCGGCATCGACCGCATTCTGTTCGCGGTCGACTATCCGTTCGAGGCGAATGCGCCCGGCCCTGCGTGGCTTTCTCGCGTTCCGTTGTGCGACGAGGACAAGGCGAAGATCGCAAGCGGCAACGCGAAGCGCCTGCTGCGGATGTGACGCGCCGCTGCGCCGTTAACCCACCCGCGGAAAACTTGCATCGAATTGTTCGCTGCGCGCTAGCGGCGTTTCAACCCCTGTCGGCTAACACGACGGCGGGTGGGACGACGCTTGTTCAAGTGAGAAGGACGGCTTTCTCGTGCTGAATGCCAAACCACGCGCGACACCTGAAAACCGGCGCCGCTCCGAGCGCCTCCCGATACGCGGCCATGCCAAGATCCTGCCTGGCCCGGGCACGCTGCCGCGCGATTGCTGGATCACCGACATCTCCGACGGCGGCGTGCGGCTGCACAGCGAACGCGAAGTGCCAGACGAATTCGTGCTGGTGCTTCCGGGCAAGAGCGGGCGGCGCGACTGCCGCGTTGCGTGGCGGCTCGGTCATGAACTCGGCGCGGAGTTCACCGACCGGTTCACACCGGGCTTCGCGCGCGAGGTTGCGGGCAAGGGGCGCTAGTAGCGCTGCCCTGCGCTGTCGCCGAAGGTATTGCTGCCGAACGACCACCCGAACGGATTTGCGAACAACTTGGGAATGACCGACGTTTCGCCCTCGCGCGCGCGAAGCCGCGCGGCGCGGCGCGCGGCCCTGCGTTCGCGTGCGAAGCGCGAGGCGCGCAGCTTCTTCACGAAGGCCTTCCGGACGGAGCGTTCGGCCGCGATATCGCGCGGCGGCGCTTCGGCGTGAATGGCCGCGAGCCGCTCGGGCAACGGGCCGCCCATCGGCGGCTCGACACGCGGGCGCGGCATGGGGATCGGCGCTGACGCGCGGGCGGTGAGACGGCCGGCAATTCGGCGAGCGGCGCGGTCGCGATCACCGGCCGCGCCGGCACGGGCTCGGCGAGCAGCGCGATGGCGATCACCGGCGTGACCGGCACGGGCTCGGCGAGCGGCGCAGCGGCGACGACCGGCACCACCGGCAGCGGCTCGAGCGCCTCGGCATATTCGGGTTTGGCCGGCGCGCGCTGGGGCACTGCGATGATCGGGATCGTCTGCGGCCCGCTGCTGACCGGCGTCGGCGCACGCCCGCTCTGTGCGAGGTCGGCGTGCAGCACGCCCGCGCGCACTTCCTGCGCGACGCGGAACGTCGCGGTCACCGCAAATGAGGCCGCCAGCAGCACGATGGCTGCGACGACGGCGGTAATGACCGCACGCTTGCCGGGCCACATCGCAACCGTCCCTGCGCCTGGAGCATCGCGGCGGCGGTCGCCCGCAGCCTCAAACCCGATGATCCAGTTGCGGGAGTTATCTGAGTCGGCGGGCAGAAGGAATCCCGCGGAACAGCGCGGCCTACCAGATCGTCAGCCAGTGGCCGACGTCGTAAAGGGCGGCCCCGGTCGCAAACAGGACAAACGACGCAATAACAAAGCCGACCGCGAGCGCCGTCGTGGCGCGCTGCGCGACCTCGGCCTCGTGATGCAGTCGGCTGGTGTCCATGTCCCGTCCCAGGGCGGCGCGGGTGCGCCGCCAGCACCTGAGATAGTCCTGTTTGTGCGTCGCCGGTATGGTGCAAAGCAGCAAATTGCGGACGGTCAGGCATGCGCCACGCGCGGAACTCAGCGCCGAATCGCCCGGATTGTCCGAAAATGCGGCTGATTTTACTTCGGCGCGAAACGCACTAGTTTCGCGCCGCGCCCGTCACCGCGCCGGGCCCGTAGCTCAATGGTTAGAGCTGGCGGCTCATAACCGCTTGGTTGGAGGTTCGAGTCCTCCCGGGCCCACCACGCACTCCTGCGAACCGGAGATTTCCCGAAGTGTCGACGAAATGGCGCCGAATTGGCGGGCTCGCGGGCGGTGCCGTTGGTCTCTGCGAGACAATGGCCGCTGAGATATCGGCCGCGAATTCGCCCGTTTGTCTCTGGCCTCGAAATCCCGTTTCCCGGAAACGGGGCGCGGCGCGGGCAGAGACCGGTTCGATGTGCGAGCTTACTGCGCGGAGAGGCCGAGCATCTGGTGCTGGCGAGACCATTCGGCCGGCAGGTCGCACAGCCGGGCGACTCCCATGCCGTGCGGCAGCCGGCCTTCGATGGCGGCCTTGACGAGGTCGGGCGCGAGGAATGCGAGCGAGATCGTCATGTTGACCTTGCGCGCGCTGCATCGCTCGCGCTTGGCGATGCTTTCGTCGTTCGCAGTTGGATCCGGCGATGAGCTCGTCGAGCCAACGGCGCCCGCGCGCGATCGATGCGACCAGGGTCGCGCGGGTCTCGGAACGGATGGGACGGGCGTCTGCTGAGCCGAGCCATCACTGGGCACAAGAATCTCACGGCGCGCTGTTGACGCTGTCTTGCGCCACGGGACTTCGAAGCGTGTGATCCGCTCGCGCTGTGCCGCTCGGCTTCTCGTCGTCTTGAGCAAGTTCGATGACGAGCTGGTCGCGCTGGACCTCGACGCGGACCACATGGTCGTCGATGAGGCTGCGGTCGTCAGTCTGCGCTGACAGCTTGAGATGCTCTCGGACGGCTTTGACCACCAGGGCCTCGATCTCGACGGCCGGGACCCGGCGTACCGATCCGGCTTGCTCGGGCTCGGCCCTGGAGCAGGGCGGATGACAGATAGTACCGGTACTTGATGCCGCGCTTGCGGGCATGGCTCGGGCTCATGCGGTTGCCGCGGTCATCGAAGATGCGGCCCAGCCAGCAGCGCCTCGGACTTCATCCTGGTCGTCTTGTGATTGTTGACTCTGCTCGTTCAGCTTGGCCTGGACGGCATCGAACAGTGCTCGATCGACGATGGCCGGCTGCTCGCCCGTCAGGATCTCGCCCTTGAAGGCCACCTCGCCGATGTAGAAGCGGTTGCGGAGCAGATGGGCGAGCGGACCGCGGGTGAACGGGATGCCGCCGACGGTCTCTCCGGTCTTCAGGGTTCGGACCTTGGTGACGATGCCCCGCTTGCGCAGGTCGGCCATCAGCAGATTGAGGCTGCCGAGCTTGAGATAGCTGCGGAAGATGGTCCGGACCCGGTCGGCCTCGGCTTCGTTGACGGTGATCTTGCGGTCCTTGGTGTCGTAGCCGAGCGGCGCCATGCCGCCGACCCACAGGCCCTTGCGCTTGGAGGCGGCGATCTTGTCCCGGATGCGCTCGGAGGTGACCTCGCGCTCGAACTGGGCAAACGACAGCAGCACGTTCAGCGTCAGCCGCCCCATCGAGGTGGTGGTGTTGAACTGCTGGGTGACCGAGACGAAGGACACATCGTGCTTGTCGAACAGTTCGACCAGCTTGGCGAAGTCGGCCAGCGAGCGGGTCAGGCGGTCGACCTTGTAGACGACGATGATGTCGATCTTGCCGGCCCGCACGTCGTCCAGCAGCCGCTGCAGCGCAGGCCGGTCGGTGTTGCCGCCCGAGAAGCCGCCATCGTCGTATTTGGACTCGCAGCATCGTCCAGCCGGCATGGGCTTGGCTGCGGATATAGGCCTGAGAGGCATCGTATTGGGCATCGAGCGAGTTGAAGTCCTGATCGAGCCCCTGGTCGGTGGAGACGCGGGTGTAGATCGCGCAGCGAACCGGCTTTGGCTGATCCGGCCTTCATGACCGAGCGTCCTTTCGATGGCTTGTCGCGCAGGCCGAAGAACCTGGGTCCGTTCCAGCGGGTGCCGGTGATGGCGAAGGCGACCTTCGACAGGCTCGGATAGGTCTTGCCGTTCCAGGCAAAGCCATCGGCCAGCACCGCCACCCGTTGCATCCGGCCGTTCCATTCGCGGCCCAGCACGGTGCCCGGCCTGACGTCCGCGATCCGCCGGCTCTGGTCCACCGCGCGCTGCCCGGCATCCTCGGGCGACTCCGCATCGATCGAGCAGCCGCTGGCTCTCGGCATCCAGATCGCCCAACTGATCGGCCTGAAGCCGATAGGCCAGAACGCGAAACAGAAGATGGCGGGGCAGGTGAGGGGGCGGCTGCCGCCCGAACACCGTGTGCCAGCGGGCTCGAAGCTCACCGACGTCGAGATCGCGCAGGCGCGCGATCTCGACGTCGAGTGTCTTTCGGTCCGGCAGTGCCGGACCGATCTTGACGCGCGCCATGACGCGTCAGGCGCGACCGGCGCTTGGACCGGCGAGCGCTGGACTTGGCCCTGCTGCCGCCCGCGATCTGGTAGACGCGGTTGCCGTCGACCTTCTTCGAGTTGAGCTTCAGCTTCAGGCGCTTGCGCACCACGCCGGCGAGGAAGCCGCGCACCGAGTGCTGCTGCCAGCCGGTTGCCTTCATCATCGCGGCGATCGTTGCCCCGGTCGGGCGATTGCAGCATCGCAATGACGCGAGATTGTTTTGAGCCAGGATCGGCCTTCGTTGCTCTTGGCATCGCCAGCGGCCTGTCGCGAGGGCTTTGCGGCGGCGCAGGCGGCTGCTCGACGATGCGGATGACGGCTTTTTTCGCAGACTTTGACATTGAGATCCTCCGTTCGGTTCATGGCGGCGTCGCGCCGCACCACCGAAGCCCCACCTCGGCCATCAAGCCGGCGGGGCAGGATCTCCGGAGCGCGCCTAGGCGCCCGGAACTGGCGACAGTACCGCTCCGATCGCGGCCAGAATGCCAGTCCTTTCTGGATAATGTTGTTGCTCAGTTACAACGAGAATCCGGCGTCATTCGATACCAGACTTTCGAATTCTTGTGGGTCCGGTCTGCTATTCAATACGCACGAGTATGTCCGGATCACCAAATGTACCCGCGCGCCGGCTGGGCTGCTGCACGAACGATCTTCAGCCGTCCTTCCTTTTCTAAGCTCTTCAGAATGCCCTTGAATGTGGCTTTCCCGGAAGGCTGTCTCAACGAGCACAGACGTTTCTATGTCGCCCACTCTGATGTCGCGGCCACTGCACGCAGATAGTATGTGTTTCTGAGAGTTTGTAGACTGGGCGCTTTTTCAAACAGTACAAACTGATTGGGGTCAGTAGCGTCCGAGAAACGGAACTCCCCGCTTTCATCGACCTTCCACATCGCTTCCTTCATCTTTTTTAAGCCGAGCAATTCACTTGTGGCGTAGAAAAGAAAATAGTCGGTTACATCGCGCGAATTAGACATTTCGAATGATCTGACGTAGCCCGCCGCCCCATTTAATTGTCTTAGATAGAGATCATGAAGGCAAAACTTCCCGTTTCGCTGACGCGGATCAGTCTGCGCGACACACGACTTCCATGTGTCGGTACCAAAGAAGCTGTCAAAATTTTTGACCTGGTCCGGGTGGCCGATGAAACGATTGATTTCCTCGTACATGAAATTGATGAAGACCTCGCAGCTTTTCTGGCCGACAATTCTTCTCACCAAACTGAAGATGTCTCGTCCAACCGAACGGGTCGATGAATGCGAAGGTCGGCATCAGGCGGCCGTTCCGCTCGAATTCCAAATGACGCCGCTCAAACGCCTCCTCAAACGTAGTCCCGCCCTCAACAAAGACTTCTAAAAGTTGAAGGGAGAGGCCGTTGTGCGACCAGTGCGCGCAAGTGGTCGGCTCGCTCGACTTCCTTCTCAACGAAAAGAAAATGGACTTTTGCCGTAAGGGGAGGCTGGTTCGTCGCCACGATCATTCCGGGCGCCATCGCGGTGCTGATGTTCATGATCTATGTCGGTTACCGCGCACTCCGCGATCCGACGCTCGTGCCGGCCAAGGCACCGCGACATTCGTGGGGCGAGTTTTTCGCCGCGCTGTGGCACGTCACGCCGATGACGGCGCTGATCTGCGCGATCATCGCCAGCATGTACTTCGGTATTGTCACGCCGACCGAGGCGGCGGCCTTCGGTTGCCTGCTGGCGTTCATTCTTGCTGCGTTCTATCGCGAGATGGGGCGCAAGGAACTCTGGACGGCTTTGATCAACAGCATCGCGGTGAGCTGCGTGATGTCGATCATCGTCATCAACGGACAGATTCTCGGTTTCGCGATCGTGCAGTCAGGCATCGGCCGTGGCGTGGCGGATTTCCTTGCGCATCTCAACATCGGCCCGTTCTGGTTCTTCACGCTGTTGTTCGTGCTTTACCTTTTCCTTGGCGCCGCGCTCGATGGGCTGGCGATGATGTTGCTCACCGTCCCGGTACTCTATCCCACGCTGCGCGCGATGGGTTTCGACGATATCTGGTTCGGCGTTTTCCTGGTGATCCAGGTCGAGCTGGCGCAACTTTCGCCGCCGATCGGTCTCAACCTGCTTGCGGTGCAATCCATTGCGCGCGATGTCGACATGAAGACCATCACCATGGCCTCGATGCCATATGTGCTCATGCTGAGCGCGCTCTGCTATTTGCTGTATTTCTTTCCGCAAATGGCGCTCTGGCTGCCGGCTACGATGAAGTGATTGCGACCCCCGACGGTCGTGCGATGAAACCAGCGCGTGCTTGTGTGCCCCGCGGGCGTCGGCGTAAGACTCTTGCAACGAAGAATGCCGGGAAGGAGACGCCATGCGCCGGGGTGCCGATCGCATTTTAACCACCCACGTGGGCAGCCTGCCGCGTCCGGCCGATCTTCACGCCATGAGCCTCGCCCGGCAGGGCGGAGAGACGGTCGATGAAGCGGCCTATCAGGCGCGCCTGAAATCCGTCGGTCGCCGAGATCGTCAAGAAGCAGGTCTCGCTCGGTCTGGACATCGTCGCCGACGGCGAGATGAGCAAGCCGAGCTTCATCACCTATATCAACGAGCGGCTGGCGCGGGTTCGAGGTCGACACCGCATATGAAAACCGCAGCCCGTGGGCCGGCTCACGCGAAGTGCTGGACTTCTACGACTACTACAAGCCGCAGCTCACCAATGTGCATACGCGCCACAAGCATTTCGTCTGCACCGGCCCGGTGACCTACCGCGGCGAGCAGAAGCTCAAGGCCGATCTCGATAACTTCGCCGCTGCGTTGAAAGACGTCAACGTCACCGGCGCGTTCGTTCCATCCACCTCAGTTTCGAGCATCGAGGATTGGAACCGAAATCAATTCTACAAGTCGGACGAGGACTATCTCGGAGCGCTCGCCGACGCGATCAACGTCGAATACCGCGCGATCGTCGATGCGGGATTCACGCTACAGGTCGACGACCCGCATCTTGTCACCTATTACGTGTGCCATCCCGACAAGACGATGGCGGAATGCCGCAAATGGATTGCGCTGCGCGTCGAGGCGATCAATCGCGCGCTCAAGGGCATTCCGCGCGACCGCGTACGCTTCCACACCTGCTACGGCATCAACTTCGGGCCGCGCGTACACGACATCGAGGTCAAGCACATCGTCGATATCCTGGCCCGGCTGAACGTGTCCGCATTCTCCTTCGAAGCCGCAAATCCGCGCCACGAGCACGAATGGGTCTCCTGGCGTGATGCGAAGCTGCCGGACGACGTCGTCATGATTCCCGGCATGGTCACGCAATCGAACGTGATGGTCGAGCATCCGGAGGTGATCGCGCAGCGCCTGGAGCGCTGGATCAACGTGTTCGGCCGCGAGCGCGTGATCGCCGGCACCGACTGCGGCTTCGCGAGCTTTGCCGGGAACGACGAGATTCACGAGAGCATCGTCTGGGCAAAGCTCAAGGCGCTGGTCGACGGCGCGCGCATCGCGTCGAATGAAAAAGCGGTGGCTTGACAGCCACGCAACTACGCAATCAGTAAAATCTCGAGGAGGATCATCACCATGCCGTCGTCGCGTATCCAGACCACCACCGTCGGCTCCTATCCGATGCCCGACTGGCTGGTGGCGCTGCCATCCGAACAGGCGCTGGCCGACGCGACGCGCGTGGTGATCGGCACGCAGGAGAAGGCCGGGATCGATCTCGTGTGCGACGGCGAGCTTTACCGGTTCGACATCAATCATCCCGAGACCAACGGCATGATCGAGTATTTCACGCGCCCGATGGCCGGCATCCGCCGCGACATGGGGCTGGCCGAATGGATGACCTTCAAGAACGCGCCCGGCATGGCGTTCCGCACCCGGCCGCCGGGCGTGGTCGAGGCACCCGTCGGTCCCGGCACGCTTGATCTTCCGTCGGCCTGCGCGCGCGCCAAGGCGCTGGCATCCAAGCCGTTCAAGTTCACGCTGACCGGCCCGCATATGCTGGCGAAGATGCTTCTCGATACGCATTACAAGGACAAGGCGAAGCTCACGCTGGCGATCGCGGATGTGCTCGCCGAACAGGTCAAGCACATCGACGCGGAGGTCGTGCAGATCGACGAGGCGAACCTGCCCGGCGCGCCGCAGGAGTGGGAATGGGCCGCCGAAGCGATCAACAAGGTGCTGCGCGCGGTGAAGACCACGCCGGCGGTGCATCTGTGCTTCGGCAATTACGGGGGCCAGACCATCCAGAAGGGCGGATGGGGCGACCTGATGAAGTATCTCAACGCGCTTCACGTCGACCATATCGTGATGGAGAACGCGCATCGTCCGCCCGAGGAGCTTGAGGTGTTCAAGGATCTGCGCCCCGAAATCGGCTTCGGCCTCGGCGTCTCCGACATCAAGCAGACGGTGATCGAGTCGCCGGACGAGATCGCGCGTGCGATCGAGCGCGCCGACAAGGTGCTCGGCCCGGGACGCGTGAAGTACATCCATCCGGACTGCGGTTTCTGGATGCTCAAGCGCGGCATTGCCGACGGCAAGATCCGCGCGCTGGTCCGCGGCCGCGACCTCTACGAAGGCCGGCACTAGGCATTGTGGCCCGCATCGTCCACATCGACCTCAAGTGGCATGGCTATCCGCCGGTCGCGACGCTTTACCGCTTGAGGGCTCGGCCACCTTGGCGGACAATCACCTGACAAAAAGGTGAGAGCTGGGAGGAGCAATGGCGCTGACGAGCGAAACGGCGAAACTTGAAACCGGGGAGGCGACCTCGACCGGCGCCGGCTTGCTCAAGCGTCTGACGCCACTCGCCGGCATCCTGGCGTTTCTGCTCGCCTGGCAGATCTTTGTCGTTCTCTGGAAGATGCCGCCTTACCTCCTGCCGTCGCCGGTCGCGATCGCGCAGACCTTCGTCGCTGAGCTTCCCGAACTGCTGCGCCACGGTTGGGTCACGACCTACGAGATGATCGCCGGCTATGCGCTGGCCGTCGCGATTGCGATCCCGCTCGCGATCGCGATCACCTCCTCGGCGCGGTTCAATCAGTTCGTGATGCCGACGATGCTGTTCTTCCAGATCGTGCCCAAGGTCGCGATCGCGCCGCTGTTTCTCGTCTGGTTTGGTGTCGGCGCAACGCCGAAGATTCTCGTCGCCTTCCTGATTTCGTTTTTCCCGATCGTGATCGACGCGGCGGTTGGCCTGCGCTCGATGTCGGTGGAAATGGCGGACCTCGCGCGTTCGATGGGCGCGACGCGCATGCAGGTATTCGGCCGGTTCCGCCTGCCCACCAGCCTGCCGTATCTTTTCAGCGGCCTCAAAGTTGCCGCCACGCTGGCGATTGCCGGCACGGTCGTCGGCGAGTTCGTCGGCGCCGACAAGGGGCTTGGCTACCTGCTGCTGGTCACCAACTCCAACATGCAGACCTCGCTGATGTTCGCCACCATCGTGGCGCTGACCATCATCGGACTGGTCTTCTACTATGTGGTCGAGTTGCTGGAGGGACTGCTGATCCCCTGGCATGTGACGCATCGCGTACGCGAAGAATCGGGAACGATGTAACGAGCTGCAAACGAAAACGAAAAACGAAGCAGAAGAGGGAGATGCTGAAAATGAAACGCACCGGAATGTTATTGACGCTCGCCGCGACTCTTCGCGGCGGCGTTCGCAGGCGACAGCGAGCGCGCAGGAGAAATTTCAGTTTCGGCTGAACTGGACGCTCTACGGCGAACACGCGCCGTTCTTCGTCGCGCGCGACAAGGGCTTCTACAAGGAGGAGGGCCTCGACGTCGAAATCCTCGAAGGCTCCGGTTCGACCACCGTCGCCCAACTCGTCGCCAATCAGACCAACCCGGTCGCCTATGTGGACGCCGCCACCATGATGCGCGGCATCGGCGCCGGAATGCCGATCAGGGCCGTGGGCGTCACGCTCCAGCAAAGCCCGATGTCCTTCATCTATCGGGCGGACAGTCCGCGGCCGACGAAGATCGAGGAGATCAAGGGCAGCCGCATCGCCATCACGGCAGGCGACGCGAGCCTTGCGATCTTCACCGCCTTCCTCGGCAAGCTGAACATGCAGTTGAGCGACGTTCAGTTGATTACGGTCGCCAATCCGCAATCCAAAGAGCAGGCGGTGCTTGAACAAGCAGGCGGACTCGCTGCTCGGCTACTTCATGGATCAGGGTCCGCGCATGCAGCTGCAGACCGGCATAAAGATGGGCTGGACCCGGCTCTATCGACATGGCGGGGATCACGACGCTCTCCAGCGCGATCATCGTCAACACCGACTGGCTGAAGGACGAGAAGAACCAGGATCGGCTGCGCCGCTTCCTGCGCGCCTCGCAACGCGGCTGGGAGTACGCCGACAAGAACCGCGAGGAAGCGTCCGAGATCTTCATCAAGCACGCCAAGGCGTTCAACATGGAGATCGCGCTGCTCGAGGTGAACGGCACGATGACGATCATCCGGACCAAGCACACGCAGGGCAAGGCGCTGTTCTGGTCGGCGAAGGAAGACTGGCAGGAGAGCCAGGATCTGCTGGAGAAGTTCGCCAAGATGCCGCCGCAGGCCGACCTCGCCAAGTATTACACCAACGAATATCTCGCCGAGCCGCCGTACGCGGCGAAGAAGTAGGTGCTTGCCGTCCGGTCCTGCGCGGCTTGATCGCGCGGGGCCGGCGCGATTTATTCCAGCGGACAAGAAATAGCGAAATGAGCGAGCCTTTTATTCGGCTGACCAATGTCGGCAAGGTCTATCAGACCAAGACGGGTCCGACCGAAGCCTGCGTCGACATCAATCTGGACATCCGGCAGTCGGAGTTTGTCGCCATCGTCGGTCCAAGTGGATGCGGCAAGACCACGATACTGAAAATGGTCGCCGGGCTCGCGCCGTATACGTCGGGAAGCATCACGGTCGGCGGGAAGCGGGTCGATCGTCCGCAGACCGATGTTGGAATCGTGTTTCAGGAAGCCATCATGCTCGACTGGCGTGACGTTCTGGAGAACGTCATGCTGCAGGTCGACATCCGCAAGATGGATCGCGCCAAATACGAACCCATCGCGCGCAATCTGCTGAAGCAAACCGGCCTCGAGGGATTCGAGAAGAAAAAGCCTTATGAGCTATCGGGCGGCATGCGGCAGCGCGTTTCGATCTGCCGGGCGCTGGTGCACGGCCCGACGATGCTGCTGATGGACGAGCCCTTTGGCGCGCTCGATGCCCTCACGCGCGAGCAGATTTCCATGGACATCCAGCGGCTCTGGATGGAGTCGCGCAAGACGGCGCTTCACATCACGCACAGCATCCCCGAAGCGGTCCTGCTCGCAGACCGCGTTGTCGTGATGGGGCCACGCCCAGGCCGGATCGTGGAGATCATCGACATCGACCTGCCGCGTCCACGCCGGCTCGATCAGCTGCCGCAACGCTTTCATGACTATTCCACGCGCATCCGGAATATCTTCAAGTCCACCGGCGTGCTGGCAATGGATTGAGTGCAGTCTTTGCAGACAACCGCCAACTTTCAGCAAATGAACTAGTGGAAGTCGGGCGCCTTAATCTTGCGGCGCCCGCGAAAGTCAGACAGATGGTCGAATGTGATCGAAAGCGAGACCACTTGAGCTCTCGCCACGGCCGGTGCGCTTCTGCGTCGCAAGCCAGGTAATCACGCGGCCATCCCGCGCGCGCGTCCGTCGAAACCCTTGGGTGACGCGAGCGCCGGCACGGGGGACTTCCTCTTCAAACAAGAAGTAGGGTTGTGCCGCGGCGATTCCCTCGCGCAGCAGGCTCGTGCGCGGGCGGATCTTCTGGGGTCCGAGAGGATCGCCATCGATGGCGCGCAGCATCACAGCACGCTGCAATCGAATAGCGCGCTGCTGGCCCGGCACATGCGTCGGAACGAACGGGATCCAGTGTTCGGGGACCGCGTTCATCAGTTCGTAGCGCAGGTCCGCTTGCCTCACCACCGGGGAAGCCGCGGGAAACCAGCGCTTCTGGTAGGCCAGCATCTCCGCCGAGGTCTCGGCACCGGCTTTTCCCTCGCCATGCGGCAACGGCACCACGCGCTCCACGCCCCAAACGAGATTGCTCATCTCGTCGCGCGCCAGCAGCACCTCCTCCAGTGGAGGCCCCTCCAGGATCTTCACCGCGCTCTGAGGCAGCAGCAGCCCGTTATCCTCGGTCGTGATGCCACCCGCGACCGCCGGCGACATCGCGAACATCCGCCATCCGCGCCATCCGTGGCCGGCCCCATGCCCGGCTGCTTCGATCCAGATGCGCTCGCCGAATGTGTTGGTGACCGTCAGGCCACGAACGTCACTGACCGAACCGACAGGTGTCTCGACCGGTATCAGGAACCAGTCATTGGCATAGACCAGCCCGAACTCGACCAGCAGCATCCGGCCGAGGTCGACACGATCGGTCTTCACGTCACCGAAGTTTACGCGACCGTCTTCGAACCGCCACCAGCGCGTGTTTGGCATGCCGTCGAACTGGAGCGGCGTCGGCAGCAATGTACTGGTCACGCCGGGCTGTGGCGGTGTACCGGTGGGCTCGGCCGCCGCGATGTCGAAACTATGCCAATCGATGTGGCCGAGGTGATGCTCGTCGGCCGTAAATTGCGCCGCGTCCGGCCGCGTCGGGGCATCGACGCGAAATGCATATTCCAGTCGATCCGCCCGCCATGCTTCGGCAGTCTCCGGCTGATCGAACACGCGGGCATACCATTCGATCAGCTTCGGCCCGAGCGGATCGAGCACGAGCTCATCGCCGGGCAGCAGGCCCGGGAGGCCGTCGCTTGCCTTCCGGGTGCGCAGATGTGTCAGCAGCTTGCCGCCGTCGAGACAGCGCCCGGCGGCCGCCGCGAACATCTGCGCCGCCTCACGGTGCGCTTCGAGCAGGCCATCCTTGCGCAAGGCAAAATCCGGCGGATCGACGGCATAGTTGCGGATATACGCGTCGCGATAGCCGGCGGTTGCCGGATCAGCGGCGATCATGGCCAGCCAGCGCCGGCCGAGCGCCAGGCGGATATCCAGCGCAATCGCTTGTGCGCCGGCGTCCAGTGCGATCGCCCGGCGTTCGGCACGTGGCTCCAGCGGCTCGTGCACATCAATCGGCGTCGTGGCGGCATCCTGCGGCGCATAGTCGGTGAGCGGCGTGTGGCGCACATGCAGGCGAGCCTTGACCGGCGATCCGCAATCCTCGCCTTCAAACTCGCCGAGCTGCCATTGGCGGCAGAGCATCCACATCGCATCGCGTACCTCGGCACGCATCGCCCGCTGGAAATCGACGCTCCGGGGGCGTCCTTCCAGGCGGTTCCAGCGCAGAACCGTCGGCTCGGCGAGCGCCTCGATGGCGCGAACGATATCGGGGATCTGGACCTTGGCGCTCATCCGTCACCCTCCATCACGCGGAAGGCCATCGCGTTGTTCATCGCGAGATCGGCCACCAGCGTGATCTCGGTGCGCGCGGTCGCGAACAATAACGACGGCAGCAGCCGCGCAAAAGCGCTCGCGTCGATCTGCGACGGCTCGACGGCGCGCTGCTTGGCGAGGTCGAGTGTCTCATTCACCGCATCGATAATGTCCTGCCAATGCCATTGGCCCGTCAGGACCGGCGGCACGACGAGCAGTATCGCCTGGGCCGGCTCCGCATTCGGGCGATCAAAGTGGAACGTAAGGCCGGTCGTCTCAACCTCATTCGGCAGCATCTCGACCCATTCGTCGACCAGCAGTCCGAAGACCGGCCGTGTCGCATCCCAGGCAGCGGAAAGACCGGCCGTGTAGAGCAGCCGGTCCCGACTGGTGTCTTGCGTGGGCGGGAATTCAGCGCCGAGCCAGGAATCACCGGCGACATAGGGCACCTGAAAAGCACTGAGCGCGGTCGCGGCGCCACCAAAGCCTTCTGACAGGATCGCAACGCGCTCCAGATGCTTCATCGGGCGGCGCACGCGCGCGGCCGCGGCGAGCCATTCGTCAACCGGGTCCAGCCGATCGAGATCGACGACGAGGTGATGCAGAAGCCCGGCCGGGCCGGCGCCGGCGATCGCCGCGGTCCAGTCGCCGCGCTGCGTCGCAGCGCTTTCGTCGTCGCGCGGCGTCGTGGAGAGACGAACGCCCGGTACGATGAAGAAGGCATCGCCGAACAGCGCCTTTGCGGCGGCATCGAGCGCGCGCGCGCGCGTTAAATCCTCGCCCGCGGCGGCATGCTCCGCCAGCGCTGCCTCGGCCTTCACGATACGCCCGTCCGCCTCCTTGGCGAGAGCCCCCGCGGCGCGCGCGATGTCCTCGCAGAAACGCGCCAGCTTTGCCTCGCTCTCGTCGAATACCGGCCCCAGGCGCTCGAAAGTATCGACCGGCAGGGTCGCGCGCGCCTCGCCGATCAGGCCCTGCAACGTGGTCGTCGTCGTGCGCGACAATGCCTCGAACCCCGCAAGCTGCGTGGCGAACAATCCGCGCTTTGTCAGCACTTCGGGTCGCAGGGTTCCCGGTGCCGGGAGCGGATCGGGGAGCGCGATCCCGGTCGAGACCGCGCTCTCGGCGGCGCGCAGCGCCGTGCGGCGGTCTTCATCCGTAGCGCCCGGCGTGCCGGCAAGCACGGTATCCTGGGCGAGCGCTGCATCAGCCTCGGCCAGTTTGGCCTGCCACCGCGTCACGGTTTCCAGCGCAGTCGCGCGAATCGACGCGAAAGCGACGCGCTGCGCGTCCTGGACCAGTGCGATCCCGCCGGATGTTAGGCCATACATGGCCGCGCGCGTTGCCAGATCGGACAGGCGCGCCGAGTAGTCGTCGATTGCCGCGATCAGCGCAGCGCGCGCACCGGCGGTTTTGTCGCGATCGGCTTTCGCGGTCGCGACCGCCTCACCGGCGAGTGTGGTGCAAGCGTCGCGAATGGTGGCCAGCGGCCCGGTTCGGTCGGAGACATGTGCCGGCAGCAGATCGAGTGTTAATGTGGGGTCGGGATAGGGTGACGCTGGAGCCGCCAGATCGGCGCCGGTCAGCGGGCGCGCGGACGCAAGCAGCGCCCGCAGGCTTTCCACCAACGGCGTCAGGGCGAACAGCGTGTTCGTTGCTGCGTCGAACGGAGTCACATAGTCGATGCGCGCCGCCGCATCGGGCGTCACGGTGTGAGCCGCCTGAACGTGCCGCAGCACGCGCTCGTCCAGCGCGCCGAAGCTCTGCTGCGCGTCCTCCGGCAACATGGCGACAAGATCGATCGCGGCGAGCCCGAGGTCGGCGACGCTGACGCGAACCGGATCGCTGATGCGGTCCAGCGTCTGGTCGAAATAAGTGACGGTGCAGGCGATGCTCGGCAGCGGCGGCAAATGTCGGCGCAGCCAATCATCGATGCGCGGCTCGGCCAGCGCACGCGGCGTTGCGACCGCGGGCGGATCGGGCGCGTCCGGATCGAGGTGCAGCGCTACCCGATGCGTGAGCGTAACGCCGGTGCGCGGCGTCAACGTCACTTCCGGCTCGGGTGGCGGCGTGCCGCGCGAGAATGCATCCAGCATGCCGGCCGCCCGCTCGAAATTACCCTTGGCGGCTTGATGCACGGATTCGGCGATCGCCACATCGGAGACGGCGTCGAGCGTATCGAGCAACCGGTCCGCCTCGGTCTCGATCGCACGTGCCTCGTCCGCGCTGGCGCCGGGGACATCGCTGAGGCCATAGGGATAAACGCGCGACGTCTCCGGTAATCCCAGCACCTTGTCGGCGAACCTGCGACCGTCGATCACGTTGCGCGCCGAGATCGCCTCCGCTGAACCGCCGGACGGCTCGGCGGTTTCGGGAATCCGGTTGGCGTCGAACGGAAACTGAATGCGCAGCGGCTGAATGAACTTGTCGAGTTCAAGCGGGGCGTGCCGCTCGTGCAAGCCGCGCTCGAACTGGTAGCCGAGCAGCGCCGCCAGGCTCTGCCCTTCGCGCATGCCCTGCATGACGCCGAGCGCGCGGCGCACCCGCTCCGAGGAAAGGTTTACGGCGAGCTCGGCGCCCTCGGCTGGATCGGCGATCGACATATGTCCGCTGCGCAGCACAGCCGCCGTCACAGCATGATCGAGCGAGGGGGCGTGGATGAAGCCCTGATTGGCGGGGTCGATCGACAGCGGTTCGGGCGTGCTTGGGAATTCGGCGGCAAGGTCGTCCGGCAGCTGGAACGGCGGATACGCGCCACGCGGACGCACATGCTCGACCCAGCCATAGGCGCCGAGCAGGACGCCGGTTCGCGGCGGATTTTGCGCATCGCCGCCGCGCATCTGCTTGAGCCGCGTGAAGGCAAGACCGGTCCTCCACGCATCCGTGCGGAAACTCAGGCAATCGACATGCTCGGCGAACAGCCGCTCCAGCCGTGCGGTCGGCAGGTCCTGCAGTGCTTCGATGGCATGCACCTGCTCGCGCAAAGGTCCAGTCGCGGTCCCGGCGCGAAGGTCGGCGGCGATATGCTGATGCAGACGTATCTGCGGGCCGCCCGTGATCGCCGGCGGTGCGGTCGCGTAGAGTTGCTCCCAGCGACTCTGGGTGGTCGCGCTTGCCTTGACGTGAACGAAGGCCGGGTCGCGGCGATAGGCGCGCGCGGTGTCGCTGTCGATAAGGTTGGCGACGATCAGGCGATCGATGCCCTCGTGGCGATACCCGCTCAGCAGAGCGAAACGCAGGATGATGTAAAGCAGCGCCCGCGGCGGCGCGCCCTCCTTGAACCCGGCCTGGCGCCGGATGACATCCATGTCCGACAGCGCCGCGGCGGCGAGCCAGACGAGATAGTTGCGCTCATCGGCCGTATAGGCGCGTATCTGCTCCGTCTCCGACAGCGGCACGTCGTCCACCACCGGCCCGCCGAGGAGGTACTGCCGCCCCGAGAAAATGCGCTCCGAGATCGGCAGCGTTTCGCTGACAGGCAAGCCCAGCCGCGCGAGCAATTGCGGGACCTCCTGGGTTCGGAAGGCCGTCTCTAATCCGCTCAGGATATTCGCGATGAACCCGCCCGACGCGAGATGGAGGCGATTGACATGCTCTTCGATGCTCTCGGCATTGCGCCGATAGAACTCGACCGATGCGGGATGCTGCCCAAGTGTATCGAGCAACGTCCGATGTGGATCTCCCGTCCGTCCAATCCAGTTCGCTCCCGCCGCCATCGTGGCCCAGTCACGTTCCGCCACGCGCAGCACGTGCGCCAGCACGTCCAGATAGGACATCGAGAATGCCGCGGACGTCATATGCGGCACGTTCTGGCGCGGGCCAAACGCGATACGCGAAAACGCCGTCGTCGGTAGTACACCATAAGGCTGCGCGCCGATCCGCAGCGCCGGGATCGGGCCGCGACCGCTGACCGCATCCAGCATGTATCCGCGCATGAAGTCGAACGCCTGCGGGGACAGTGCATCGCCGATCATGTCGTGCAGGAAATATCCCAAGGTGCCGGGAAACAGCGCCGTGTTCATCACACGTGCCTCGATCTGATCGGCGCCGTTTACGCCGATCACGCCTTGCAGCGCCTCGATCGGCAGGCCGAGAGCGGCGGCTGCGCGCGCGCCGTCGCGCTGGTCGCGCCATGCATTCGCGGCGATCGGCGTTCCTTCCGCGGTGAAAGCCGCGCGATAGCTCTGGTCCGCATCCTGGCTGAGGCGAAGATCGGCAGGCTTATCCTCGGTGTTGTTGGTGGCTGCGCCTTGCGGCAGCAGCGAGAAGCCGCCGCGCCCGTCGCGATGATGCGCGATCAGCGTGCTGAGCAATTCCTGCGCTTCGGCCGCATCGGCGGTCGCACGCAACCCCACGACGATGATCCGTTCGAAGCCGGCGCGCGCCTGCGCGGCCGTGATCGGGATGCGCAGGCCCATGCCGTTCGCGACGGCGGCCTCGAAGTCGACCATCCAGGCGATGTCCTCGCCGAATATGATGTCGCCGCCGGCGGGATCGACCTGCTCGCCCTTCGCGGCGTTGGGGTCGATACCGAGAATGAGAGGCGAGGGCACGGCGGCGCCCAAGGCGGTGAATGACGGCGCTACGCCGGGAGCATAGGCGGCGTCATAGCCCAGTGCGACGAACCGGTCCGGCAGCACGTGCGCCTTGGGCGCCGATCCCCAGGAGAAGCGCTGCGTCGCCAGCGTCGCGCTGTCGGGAAAAAGCACCACCAAGAAGCGCGCGGGAGGAGCCGCCCGGTCGCCGGGCGGGATCGGTGCGTCCTTGATGTTGAACGGCGCATAGGCGGCGATCGCGGCCTCCGCTGCGGCGGCGTCATTACCCAAGTCCGAGACAAGACCTTGCCGTGCCAGATCGAGGCCCGTTTGCGCGCCGTTCGCTTGCCAGACGGCAGGCCAATATTTTTCCAGCGCCGTGAGCACCTGAGCAGAAGGCGCAACTTCGCTCGCGGCGATCAGAAGTGTCTCGTGCGGCACGGACTTTGGGGACTTGTCCGCGAGGTTAACCGGAACGTAGTTGCGCACCAGCCACGCCGCGCGTCCGCCGCCGCAGGATCCAACCAGCCCCTTCCACGCCGCGCGCGCGCCGTTCTCGTCGCCGCCCGCGCGCCAGATATTCCGCCAGTAGATCCTGGCGGCGACGATTTCGGAGTCGGACGGATAGGGCTCGAAGCTGTCGACGGCGCAATCGTCGGGATAGACGCGGAGCCACAATTCGTGGCGAACGGCGGCTCCCGTTGCGGCGATCGCCTTGAAACGTGTCTCGATCCGTACCGGGAGGAGCAGCAGCGGATCGGAATCGCTGAGGGTCTCGGCCGCCTTGCGTGGATCGTTTGCCTCACCGAGCGCGTCGAGCAGCCCGCGCTCGCGCGCCGCGACGTCGCGGAATTGCGCGCGTGCCTTCGCCTCCGTGGCCTGACTTTCCTTTTGCCCGCGCAGCACCTTGTCACGTGCAAGCGAAAGCGCGTCGCGCGCCGCTGCGGTCGCGCGCCGCGCCTCATTGAGCGCCCGCGCCTGTTCGCGGAAGTCGTCACTCATGGGCCGCCTCCCGCGCGCGGCTTCGCCAGCATCTCGGCCGCGTGGACGGCGACCAGCGCGGGCGACTGGTAGAGCACGTAGGCGACCTCGGCGGCATCTGTGGTCGGGCCCCAGCGCACCTGCTTGTCCTCGCCCCATTGCTCCTTGCGTGCGTCGAACTCCGCCTGGGTGGTGTCGGTCGGCTCCGTCAGTCCGATCGCGTGCGCCAGCGTGAGATGTGCGCCCGGCGCTGCCCCGGGTGCCGCATGACCCCATGCGAGGTCGGACCATATCTGCGGCGGCTGCGCGCCTGTGCCCTCATCGAGGCCGAAGCGCGCCTCGCCGGGACGCTCCTTGATGACGAAGAACCAGCCGGCGCGGTCCTCGTCGCCCGGCTGGTCACCCGGCCCTCCGCGCGCCACCGGTACGGTGAGATCGAAGCCGAACAGATAGACATCCTCGGAGGCGCGCGCCTGATAGAGCGGTGTCTTCACCTTGCTGCGTGGCGGCGCGAGCTCTTCGGCGGGTGTCAATTTAGCGAGCTCGCGTTCCTTCAGCAGGTCGATCGTGCCGTTCGTCTTCTGCCACGCGGCCTGATGGGCATAGACGACCGCGTTGGGATATTTCTTGAGCAACTCGCCGCGGATTGCGAGCACGACCTCTTCCTCCTGCGGGGCTCCGGGTTCCTCGCGGTTGTCGTGCGTGCCGAGCGCGGTGGTCGGGGCCCACCGGTGGATCTGCGGGATGTCGCGGAGCTTTTCCTTCAAGGCGTCCGGATCGGTCGCGGCAGGATCGTAATAGGCGGAGACATCCCAGAACTGCCGGAAATAACTGCCGCGCTGGTCGGTCGGATATTCGCGCCACAACAGTTCGCGGCTGAATTCGTGATTGAGCCCGACCATGTAGGATTCGATGAACTTCTGATTGGTCTCAAGCAGCGTGATGCTGTCGGGCGGAATCAGGTGCAGATTGGGCAGCAGATAGTCGGCGCCCATGTCCTTGAGCGGCTTGTACATCGGCGTGTCGAACACCGGATAATTCATGATCTCGTCGAACGCCTCGGGCGCGGCAGGCGCGAGCCGTCCCGGGATGGTGATGTCGTTCAATGTGCGCCGCGCCACTGCCCTGCGCGGATCGAGCGTGCTGGCGATAATCTTTGCCGAATTGGCGAGACCGATCGGCTTGCGCTCCGGCACGCGGGCTTCGGCTGCGGCTTCGATCTCGCCCGCATAGGCCTGGCGCAGCGCCGCCTTGAGGCGCAGCGCATCCGCGCTGTCGCCCGTGCCGGTGCTCGTCGCTGCGGCCGGCAACGGATCGCCGACACGCTCCACCAAAGTGAAAGCCGGAAAATCCGGCAGCCGGTCGATGCTCTCGGGCGTCCGGTTATCTTCCTTCACGTCCTCGATGCGCGCGCGGCTCTCGGCGCGATTGCGCAACACCAGCACGGCGGCGATGAGGCCGAGCACGATAGGCAGAGCAAACCATGCGCCGATCAGGACGATGACCAGCAGCAGCGCGAGTCCGATCAGCGCCAGCAGCCAGAGTGGCACGTTGCGCAGCGCAGCGCCGATGGCATCGAGCCAAGCCTGGCGATGCCGGAGGCGCCACGATCGCGACCGTATCGTCGATCTTCGGTATGTCCGGAGGCGCAACTTTCGGCGGCACCGCCGGGATCTCGCCCGCATCCACCCGCGCGATCGCCGCATGCGCCGGTGCTGCGAAGGTGAAGCCGAGCTTGCGTGACAGCCGCGCGCGCGGCCGCATCGCGCGGCGCATTGGCGCGCTCATCAAGGTATCGGGCGTCAGCGAGCGCTCCGCGACGCGCCCGCACGGTCTGCCCTTCCTGCATGACGCGCAAATGCGCCGGTGCTGTGAGCATGAGCGCCCGCGCCGGATCGGCCACGACCAGCGGCGTGAGGGTACGGGCGTGCCAGACAAAGGAGACGCCGATCGCGAACTGTCCGCCGCGGATGCGCCGGTTGGCATCCGGCAGTGCACCGACCTGTGCCCAGGCCGACGCCATCAGAGTTTCCTGCTCGGTCTGGATCACCTGCGTGCCGGACCCCGCCGCCGCGCGCCAGCGCGGGTCGAGGTTGAGCTCGTACACCCAGTTGTTTGCGTTCGGCGCAGGGGTGCCGTCACGCTGATCCACCAGCCGAGAGGTGCGCGCGTGCCAGCGCCCATAGAGCGGCGGCGTGATGACCGGATCGGGATCATCATCGATCAAGGCCAGCGCGGGCGGTGCCGGCACATCGCCGCCGCTGTCCGTCTCCGCCGCGCGCGCGCCATCCGCGTAGGCCGCATTGGCGTCGGCGGCCGAAGTTCCTTCGTAGGTGTCGGAAAGATTGATGAAATCGGCGAGTGTCCGCTGGAAGGGATGCGGCTTGGGGTCAGCCCAGTTGTCCTGTGCCTTAGCTTCGGCAAGCTCGGTATCGGACAGGCTCGAACGCGGCGCACGCAGGGCCCCGCTGAATTTCAGCGTCGGCGGCGCGACGATTCCGGCGACATTGACGCCGGGCCGCTGCACGTCGACGTCACGGACGCCGACGCGCGAATCCACCGGACGCGGCTTGAGCTGGCGGACGAGATATTCGAAATCACCCGATGCGCCGGTGCGGAAGAACCAGCGATGATAATAAGGATAGAGCGTCGGCGAGAGGTTCGCGCGTTCGGGATGGCTTGCGAGGTCCCATGCGCAATGCCCCGCGCTCGGAGTCTTGGCGGGGTCGAGTCCGAGTCCGGCCAGCCGCCCGCTTTCAAAGGTCGGGATCAGGAACGCATGATAGGCCTCGTTCGGCGCCATCCGGCGCGGGCATAGCAGCCGCGAGCACGCCTCGTCGGGGTTGGAGGCGATCGCCGATTGCAGCGCTTGGGCGACGGCCGCCGCATCGGTATCGACGATCGCGGCGGTCGCCGTGATCTCGCGGCTCGCATGCACATGCGCCCACGCCCAGAGATCGCCGGGCGCCGGAAACACCGCCGCATCGGCGACATCGATGAAAGGCAACGCACCCTGTCCCGGAGGCGGGTCCTTGAACTCATCCTCACGCAGCACGACCAGCGTAACCCACGGGGTCAGCCGGCGATTGCCTTCGAACGGCGCGGTCGGCGTGTAACGCCAGAGAAAATCCTCGTCATAGAATTCGACGAACGGCAGATAATTCGGCTCGAAATTGGTGATCCACGGCAGCGGCTCGGTGCGGACGATGGCGCGGCGCTCGATGCCCACCACATCGCCGGGTCCGTAGAGCGCGACGGTCCGAGCCGCCGGCTCGATCTTCGCGGCGCCGCCCGGCTCCGTTCCGACCAGTTCAAGCTCGATCTTGAGCGTCGCGCGCGCGCCCGAAGTCCCGGCGATGCGGGTGGACAGGCCCTGACGCAGCCAGGGCAGAAAAGAATAGGTGGCGAGCGGCGTGGTCATGCGGCGAGCTCGCAACCGGGAACGATGTGAAGCGCAGCGCGCTGACGCGCATCCATGCTCTTGAGGTGATCATGCGCCTCCGCTTCGGACTTGAACGAGGACGCGGAGCTGTAGGGCGTGTTGTCGTTGCGATGCACGACCACGAAGCCCTCGGGGGCCACCTTGATCTTGTCGGCGAAGGGCTGGAGCTGTGACTTGCTGCGGGCGGAGAGCGGCGACAGCGCCACCGCCGAACCCTGCAGGAAGAAATTGAACAGGTGAGCGAAGCGCCCACCGAACTTGCGGCCGAAGCGCTTGTAGTTGGAATCGATGATCTCTTCTTCGTATCGCACCCGCCGCTTGGCGAGCTTGGGCGCGGCGAACTGGGCGCCTTTCGGGCCAAGGGCAAGGCCGCTCGCCATCGGCTCATAGGATTTTCGCGCCAGCTTGGCGGCAGCGTCCATCTTCTCGAACTGGCCGGGCGAGAACTGTTCGCGCGTTTCGTCGAGCTTATCGATCTCGGTTCCTTTCGGCCGCACGGAGACGCGCTTGACGTCCGAGGGCGTCTGTTCGCCGATCTTGTCGAGCAGCCGATCGAAAGGGATCGCGCGCTGGGAAAATTCCAGCGCGCCGAGCGGGTGCATTACGAGGTCGGCAGCGGCGTCTTCTATTTTGCGCAGCGTCACCAGCAGATGCAGCCCGTCGGGCAGCGTCTGCTTCCAGTTCTCGGCTTTCTTGATTTCCGCAATCAGGATCGGCAGCACCAGCACGAAGCGCTCGATCTCCGAGACGGCATCGCCCCAGGTAATGTCGAAGTTGGCGCTGACGTCGAAGAACAGGAAACTGATCGAGCCTTCGCCGCGCGCCCGCCACGGTGTCAGTCCCTCCAGCGTGAAGCGCAGGCGGATGCTGAACAGCCCCATGCCGAACACGCGCAGCGAGATCGATCCGGAGACCTCGATAATCACGTAGAAGGGCGAGAACTGGAACAAGGCGTCGAAGCCGATATGGCCTGAGACTTCGCAGGGGCCAAGCCCGAAGAACAGCTCGGCCCGCGCGCCGAACTGCACCGTGTTCGACGTCACAGCGAAATAGTTCTCGACCCGGATTCGCGCGACCGAGGTGTTGAGGATCGACAGCGCCACCCGGTCCGGTGACTGGAACGGCAACGCGGGCGGCGCGAAGCGCGGGTGGAATCCCCCGACGGTCAGCACGAAAACCGGATCGTCGCCGTAGGAGATGTAGAAGCCCATCCCGCCTTCGAGCGTCATCGTCAGCACGCGGCTGTCGAACATGCCGGCGAGAAAGAAGATGCGCTTGGCCTCGAAGTCGATCCCGCCCGCGAAGGCCACCTTGATCTGCAGGATCGGCGCATCCTTGGTCGGCAGCACGAGTTCGAGCACGCCCAGAATGGCGATGTTGCCCGGTATCTCGAGGATCACGCCCATCGAGATCGAGATCAAAGTCGGCGTGCCCCAGCCGATCTTGACCATCGGGCCGAGCAGGAACGTGCCCGGCTGGGGCGGGAAGAATGCGCGCAGGTCATTCAGGATGCGTGGTGCGTTGGCAACCACATCCTGCGGGAACATCACGCTGGTGATCGCGCCGGTCCTGACGCCTGCCAGGATGGGATCGAACCGCATCGCGCGGTTGAGTCCGACCAGCCCGCCGACGCCGATCAGGGTGAAGCCGAAGCTCAGCTGGAGTCCGGGATTGAACTCCGCCGTCAGGATCAGCAGCAGCGAGAAGCCCTTCGACCCGTCGGGCATCTTGGTGTTGATCAGGCCAATGGCCTTGACCGAGATGAACTCGAGCAGCGTGAATTCGAGCGCGCCCGCATACTCGCCCTTCTCGAAGTCGAAGAAGAGATAGCCGCCGCCCTTGATGACGGAGAGATCGAGCGATAGCCCGACACCGGAAGGCGGCTTGAAGCCGAAGTCGACATTCGCCGGGCCGAGGTTGCCGTTGGGCGGGTCCGGAAAGGTTACGGCGAGACGCAACCCGACATTCTCGACCACACCCTGCAGCGGCCCGAGCTTGGCGGCGATCGTCGCGCCGGCCGACAGCGCGAGGGCATTGCCTTGCGGGCGCACGCCGAGCGTCACCGACTGCAGCTCGATCGGGCCGATCTGCATCCGCGACGGGAAATTCGCCTCCAGTCCGCCCGAGCCGCCGAGATGGAAGCCGGTCAGGCTCGAATAGCGCAGCGACAGCGAAAAGCGCGCCGTGAGCCCGTCAGCGGGCAGCACGCTTGCGAGAAAGGAGTCGGCATCATCGGGGCCGGGCTTGATCACCAGCTTGGCGTCGTCGAGCGCCAGATCGATCAGCGCATCGATCTGGCCGCCGTTGCCGCTCTTGGCGCCCGCGAGGAACGCCACGGAGCCGATGGCGAAACGGCTGGCATCGG
Source organism: uncultured Alphaproteobacteria bacterium (assembly GCA_963828625.1). Classification (GTDB taxonomy): domain Bacteria; phylum Pseudomonadota; class Alphaproteobacteria; order Rhizobiales; family Xanthobacteraceae; genus PALSA-894. The sequence goes on from CAWHEX010000008.1 coordinate 159,836, forward strand.
GCGTGCCGAACAGGCGGATCTCGCCGGTCTCGTCAGGCTTTAGCTTGATGCCGACCAGCGCTTCGGCCGGCGGCAGCGACGATCCACCGATGAACCCGCTTTCGAACGCGACCGGCGCACCCGGCGTGAGAGTGATTGCAAGACCCTTGGTGAAGTCAGCCTGACCTTTCAGCGTGACCGACAGTCGCTCGTCGAGGGCGATCTCCTCGCTTCCCGATAGCCGCGCATAGGGCAGAATGGTGATGCTGGCGGCCCGCGCTGCGGTTGGCGGCCGCAAATAGATCATCGTGCCGAAATCTACCTGGGCGTCTTCGCCATCATTCGAAGGGCTCCATTGCAGGTCATAGGCGTAAGTGTCCGCGTCACCGGGAGCAATGGCGCCAGCTTTCAGGAATGCCAACAGCGCGTCATCCAGCGCCGTAAGACGTGGTTCGAGGCCGATGCCTTCCAGCAGAGTCGCGGACGCGTCGATGACGTCGCGTAGACGTGGCGCGCCGTTCCAGTCGAACGCTTCGTTGAAGCCCTTACTTGGATCGGTGATCAGCGTCCCAATGGCGTCCCAGCGCACCTCGCGCTTCACGTATTCGAGGCGCGTTGCCGTGAGTGAGATCGGGCTTTCGCGCACCAAGCCAAGAAGCTTCAGTGCCGCTCCCAGCGTCGGGCGGCGCGACGTGAGATAATCGACGACCATGCTGTCGAGAAATTCGCGCGCGATGGTGGACCAGTATTCACCCGCCGCGGCAGGCGTAGGAAATCCCCCCTGCGGCGCCGATTGCAGTTGATGCACCGCGTCGACAATCCGGACGGTAGCCTCAAGCACCGCGAGGACGGCTTCGTCCTCGAAATCGTCGGAGCTGAGAAGATCGATGATGCGCTCGCCGGCCGTTGCCACGCTTTGGAACGGTGGCGGGACGGTCGTCACCTCCCACCCGAGCGAACGCATGTGCGCGACGAAATAATCCTGATCGCCGGCGATCACCGCGACATCCGCCAGTGCGGCGAGCAACTCGCGGCCAAGATCGCGAAGCGCCTCGAGCATGGGCTATACTCTTCTGAACAACGCTGCCATGTGAGCGGAATTTGATGGCCAAGTGATCGGCGTCGTCAAAGCAGGTCCTTTCAGCGCCTCGCTTGCGAACAGCAACGCGCCATCAGAGACCGACGTAAGTGGCAGTATGAGCTCATAGCGATAGAATACGGCTTCGATGCGTTTGCCTTCGGCGCCACCATCTTTGTCGTCGGACACTTTCCAAGTCACGAGCACCGCAGGGTCTTCGCCTTTGTGCAAGCCCAGATACTCGGCAAAGGATTTCTTCACAGTGCCGCCAAGCACGTTGGCGGACTGGTATTTGGCGTTCCAGTCCGCTTCGGCCTTGGCGATGTGATCGGCGAGCGGCTTTGCGTCGAAGTCGGCCAGGTTCATGCGTGCGATCGTTTTGGAAACACGCAGCGCGCGGTATTGTGCGATGCCCTGTTTCCCCGTCATGGCATGCACCGTTTTGCCGATTACTGTCTCATTGAATTTGACCTTCGTCTTTAAGCCAATTTTGATTTCCTTTTTCGTCGAGGTGCTTGGAAGATAGTTGGAAAGCTTTTCGGTCTTTAGTTGATCGATCAGCGCGGTAAGGTCTGCTGTCGGCATCGCCGATCCATCGTAACGTTCAAACGACGCGCTGGAGAAGGCGCTTCGAAGATCGGCGTGCGTTGTGATCCGGTTTTTGCGATGAATTTCGAAATCGTAGCAGAGGCAATCGAAGATGTAGCGTGTCGTGCGATTGCCAATGTGCAGGAAGTAGTTGAAATGTTGCGGTGCCTCGACGGTCACGCCCTCGCCGATGATGGATTTGAGGAGGCGCATGAAGGCTTCGCTTCTCCCCACACGGCAACCCTTGATGACGATCGGGATCGGCGTTGCGCCTGGCGCTGGAGCCTGGTGAAACGACGCGGGGGCTCCGAACGGAAAGGGCGGCTTATAGAGGTCGGCCAGGACTTGATAGATGCTCGGTTGCGATTGGGCAGCGGTCAGGGGGAAACTCACGTGCGTCGGCGAGGCATGAGAGACGATGGAGACCGATCCAATCGAGCCACCGGCGTGGGCATCGACGAAGACCAGCATCTCCTTGAGACTGCCTGCGCTGGCGGGGATCATTCCCGACGCGCCAACGCGATGAGTCAGCATCTCGCTCGCGTTGACGATCCCGGCATCTTTGGCTGGCGGCGGAACGAAGGCAAAGTCCATGACCGCGTCGGCGCTTCAGGCGATCGCTCACGGAAAACCGCAAGGCCGCATCGTCCTTGGCGCCTTCCTCCACGATGTATATTGATATCAAAACAACTCCAAGGCCAACCCGAAAAGCGGGACGGAGCCATGTCTTTGACACTCCACAGAACTGCTTGACGTATTCGCAGGGGGACCGACCCGTTCCGGAGAGCAATTCGGTATGGCGAAGCCGACGGACGCCGAACTCGACGCGCTGACGCCGCACCTGTTCCTGTTCCAGGATCCGGTGGCGACGCTGCTCCCGCATGTCGCCCACGATCCAACACTGGATAGCCTGTTCGATCCGATCGCCGCGCTTCCGCAGTTCAGCGATATCTCGTTCGGCGTCCTGTTGTATCAGGGCGCAACGGGTGTACGCGCCTATTTTCATAACCCGGATGAGAATTGGGATATCGGTAGCGGCGGGAAGACGTCGATCCTGACGGCGGCCGTTGTCCTGCGCAACGATTTGCTTGCGCTACGGGGCGCCGGGCTGGTCACTCCAGCCAATGTTGACGCGCTGCTTCGTTATGTCTGGACGCGACACAAGAGTCCCGGCATCAAGAAACTCAGTAACGACGGAAATTATCCTCAACCATCCAACATGTTCGACTTTTCGGGCGCTGCTGTTGATTTCGAGGGAGGGCCGTCTGATTTCACCTTTCTCAAGGCTCTGGCGCCGCACACGATCGCGCCGAACGATCTCAAGACCATTACTTTTCGCGACCGCCTTCACCTCACGATCGGACACTCGGACAACCGCGCGGCACGCGCTTCCCAAGGCCAAATTGGCATCGCCTTCATCAATGCAGTTCTGCAGCACCTCGGCCTCTACAGTGCGGTGCAGGACACGGGCTTTCGCATTGCCGGCCCCTACAGCGTCAAGCAGACCGATCTGCCAAAAGGGTGGCGGCAGCCGGTGGCAATCAAGCGCGCGGTCGGCAAGGGCTCAGGCGGCAGCGTGACAGGCATTCCATACTGCGCAACCGCCAGGACGTTGGCGATGCTGATGACCTCGATGGTGCGAAACACTTTTCCTGGAGCAGAAGGCCCGAACGGATTGCGGGATTTTTTAATGAAACGCAGCGGCTTCTCTTACCGGTCTTTCGCGCTCGAAGGCGCTCAACTGTCGCGGCAGGACATGGGCCTCTCTGATGTTCCCACCGTTGCTTACTCCAAGCTTGGAATTCTATGGGCGAACGAAGAGTTTCTCTATGTCGAGTTCGGTCCGATCCGGTTCGGACTCGTGATGCTGGGGTTGTTGCCGAAGAGCAAAATATGGCACGGCGGGGCGCGGGGGTGGGACCTCGCCAGAAAATTGTATCCGGCCATTCACGGGCTGCCATGGTGAGTTGTCAGGGCCTCACTCGAATCGGTCAGACCCGTGCCGCGCGTGCGCGTTCACTGCATGTCGCGCCGGGAGAGGAAATTGTCGTACTCGCTCGCGATGCGTGACGCGGCCTGCAGCAGTTCCTCGGCATTGATACGTTCGATCTCGGCGTCGAGCTCGGGCGCCGCCATGATGCGCGCGAGGCTGCCGACCAGCCGCTTTTTCTCCTGCGCGAAGATCGGCACGCCGACGCCGACCAAAACTGGCGTCACCGGACTGCGGCTGACGACGTAGCCTTTGCGCCGGAAGGCGGCGAGCGACTTGCGGAACGCCGTCCAGTTGTCTGCCAACCCTGCCTGCGCGATGCGCTCCGTGCTCGCCAGATACGTGCGCTGGATCTGGTACGGCGATAGCCACGCCAACAGAGACAACGAAGCCGCGCCCTGGAACAGCGGCAACGGCAGGCCGCGTGCGCGCCGCAACGAGAGGCGCTGTCCCTTATGCTCAAGCTCGTCGGGCCCGATCTTGTAGAGGCAGATCACCTGCTCCTCGCCTGAGATCTCCTGCAACAGCAGCACGCTGTCGTCGCGGCCGATGGACGGCATCACGAGGCGTCCCGCGCGATAGAGCGGATCGGTCAGCCCGAGCAGGCGTTCGTACGCGAGGATGCGCGGCCCGAGCGAGTACTGGCCGTCGAACCGCTGCACCAGAAGACCCGCCGCGCACAGTTCGCGGACGTAGCGGTAAGCCGTCGAGCGCGAATAGCCGAACCGCGTCATCACGTCGTCGACGCGGACCAGTGGCGACTCCAGCGAAATCAGCCCCATGATGTCGAGCGCGCGCCGCAGGCTGGAGTCGCGGATGTCGGTGAGGTCCTCTCCGGCGTCCTCGTGCGGCAGGTTCTGCATCATGCGGGCTGTGTCCGCCGGGTCTTCAGTATTGGATCTTCGGAAGTCCGTTGGATCGCACCAGCTCCGACCACTTCTCGATCTCGTTGGTGATGAACTTGCGGAAGTCGTCCGGTGAGCCGCCGGTCTTTTCCGCGCCGATGCGCAGCAGCTTTTCGGTGAACTCGGGCTTGGCGAGGATCGCGTTGACGTTGGTGTTGATCGTGGTGACGACGTCGGCCGGCATTCCGGCGGGGCCGAGCAGTCCCGCCCAGCCGGACACGTCGTAGCCCGGCAGTCCGCTCTCGGCGACGGTCGGGATCTCGGGAGCGCCGGAAAATCGCTTGAGCGTCGTGATCGCGATCGCCTTAATCTTGCCGTCGCGGATCAGTTGCAGTGAGGAGGGCAGGTTATCCATGCCCATCTCGATCTGACTGCCGAGCAGCGCGGTCAGCAGCGGGCTGCCGCCCTGGAACGGGATGGTCACGAACGTGATATCCGCCATCTTCTTCAAAAGTTCGCCGCCCATGTGCGCCGACGAACCGGGGCTCGTCGACCCATAGTTCAATTTGCCCGGCGACTTCCGCGCCGTGCGCGATCAACTCCTGCAGGTTCGAAGCCGGAAACTGCGGATTGACGATGATGACGTTCGGCACTTCGGCGACGGCAACGATCGGCGTGAAGTCCTTGACGGGGTCGTAGCTCATGCTCGCCGCCAGCGCCGGCATGGTGCCGTGCGGGCCCGCGGCCGTCATCAGCATGCGGTATCCGTCGGGCGGCGCCTTCATGACGTTCATCGAGGCGATCTTGCCGGTCGCCCCGGGCATGTTCTCGATCACGACAGGCTTGCCCAGCCGCTCGCTCAACTCCTGTCCGAGCAAGCGCGCCACCACATCGGTGGACCCGCCGGCCGGGAAGCCGACCACGATGGTGATGGTGCGCTCCGGATAGGCCGCATGCGCGACTCACGGACCAGAGGACCGCAGTGGCGGCGATGGCCAGCTTCTTTGCGATATTCAGTTTTTTCCTCCCGTAGCGCGAACATCTCGTTGTTCTGTTCGTCGATCAGTCCGACGGCAGCTCGATCTCGAGCACGATGCTGCTCAGCGTCTTGCCGTGCGGATCGAGCCGCAGCGAGCGCGTGACGCCGCCCGCGAGCGCGTTCTCGATCACGAAATTGAGCGCCTTCAGGTTCGGCACCTCGTAGCGGCGGATCGGCCCCTTCGCGAGATGCGCATAGGCCTCCATCACGCGCTCGGCGGTGAGGTGGCGGCGCAGTTTGTCCCAGCCGGAGTCGTCGTAGGCGATGACGGCGACGTTCGAGGTGTTGCCTTTGTCGCCGGAGCGCGAATGGGCGATGTCGTAGACGCGCACGGTCATGTCAGCCCACCATCACGATTTCGGGCCGGACCCAGGCGCGCGGGATCAGCACGGAGTTGACCGCGATGATCTCCTTGGCGCCGAAGTTGATCGGCCCGCCGGCGGCCGCCGGTCCCTGCATGTTGAGTTGCCGGACGTGATCGCCGAGCATTTCGGCGCTCCGCTTGTCCGGGCAGCGGCCGGCAACGCGCACGCGCACCTCGTAAGGTTCGGGGCGCTCGCCCTGCCGGTGCGGATCGCCGTGCAGCGCCGAGACGCCGATCAGGTCGACCTGGATCTCGCTCGCGATGCCGCCTTCGTTCTTGAAACGCTGCTGCGCCACCTCGGCGGCGAGCTTCGCGCGCGCGACCGCGTTGATGCCCGCGTAGGCGATCTCGCCGACGCCGATGTAGCCGTCCTCATAGCCGACGACGACCTTGTAGAAATCGGTGCGCGGATTGGCTTTCGCGCCATACACCGAAACCTTGTCCTTGGCGGATTCGCGAAAGCCGAGCTCGCTGAGGTCGACCACGCAGTCCGGCGTGATGTAGCGCGTGGGATCGTGGATCTCGTAGAGGATCTGCTCGGTGCAGGTCATGCGATCGACGCGCCCGCCAGAGCCGGGCGGCTTGCCGATCGTCACGCTGCCGTCGCGCCCGACATCGGCGAGCGGGTAGGGGAGATTGACGAGGTCGGGCACGTCCTTCTTGCCGGGATCGGCGAAGTATCCGCCGGTCACTTGCGTGGAGCATTCGAGCAGGTGGCCCATCACGGTGCCCGCCGCGAGCTTCGGCGTAGTCGTCGTAGCTCCAGCCGTGGTGGTACATCGCGGTGCCGAGAAAGAGTGACGGGTCGGCGACGCGGCCGGTCATCACGACCTCGGCGTCGGTCGAGAGCGCTTTCGCTACGAGATCGGCGCCAAGATAGGCGTTGGCCGACGCCATGCGCGGCAACAGCTCTTCGAGCGGACCGTCGCGGTCGATCAGGCGCAGCTCCGGATGCTTGCGCACGACCTCGGTCACGTCGTCGCCGAGCACCACCGCGCAGCGCACGTTCTCGACGCCGACTTCGGCCGCGGCCGCGCGCAACGCCTTCGCGCCGCCGGTCGCGTTGGCCGCGCCCATGTTGGTGACCATGCGCACGTTCTGCGCGCGGACCATCGGCATGAAGGCGCGCGCGCGCTCTTCAAGCATCGGGTTGTAGCCTTTGTCGGGGAAGCGCCGCCGGTTCAGCGTCTCGCGCGCGATCGTGCGCTCGGCGAGGCACTCGCAGACGAGGTAATCGATCTCGCCATTCTCCAGCATCTTGGCGCCGGGATAGACGCGGTCGTCCGCCATGCCGGCGCCGACGCCGATGCGGACCGTCTCGGCCCCATGCCTGCCGGATTTCATTGGCGGTCTCCGAAAATCAGCGATTTTTTACGCGTTTGGGAATGTTCTGGCAGGGCCAGACGCCTGCAGGCGTCTCTACGCGCGTTCCATCTCCGAATGTGAAACTTGATAAAAGTATCACATCTTGGGAATATCGTTGCAATGGCGTCGGCGAGGGTTGGGGCGCTTATCCTCGGATATCAGCCGGGCCGTGCCGTCCAGACTTGCCTGACGAAAGTCGCGACCTCGGCATTGAAACGCGCGCTGTCCTCGGAAAACGGCGAGTGCCCGCAACCGGGAAACATCGACAGCGTTGCGCCGGGGATGGCATCGACGGTCAGGCGGGCGGCGGCGGGAAGGATGACGTGATCCGCCTCGCCGTGGATGACCAGCGTCGGCACCTTGATCGCGCCGAGCACCCGGATGGCGTCGGCCGGCTCGAGCCTCCACTCCATGATCATTTTGCGGATCTCATGCGGGACGAGCATGTTGTAGCCGAGCGCGATCTCGAACTCGCGCGCATCCGGTTGCCGCTCGTAGCATGCGCGCAGGAAGTCGATCGTCGCATCGATCCGCGCGCCCAGATCCTGCGTCTTGTCCGGCGCAAGGAAATAGGGCCGCGACCCGGCCGTGTTCGGGTCCTCGATCGGCCGCGCCGCCGCCATGACGATGCCGCTCAGGCGCGCGTCGCCGTGGTGCATCACGTATTGCCGCACGACGCGTGCGCCGAGCGACCAACCGACCAGCACCGGACGTTTCAGGCGCTTCGCATCCAGAACGGCGGCGACGTCGTCAGCCCATACGCGGCCGTCCTGGTAGGAGGACGGATCGCTCGGCTTGTCCGACCCGCCGTGCCCGCGCAGATCGAAGGCGACCAGCCGGAAATCGCGCGCAAGATCGCTGTCCCGCTGTTTGGCGAAGCAAAGATGGCTTTGCCCGGCACCGTGGATCAGCACGATTTCAGGGCCGTCGGGGTTGCCCCATTCCACGACCGCCAGCATCAGGCCATCCGCGCTCCTGACGAACTGCGTCATGGCGCTCCGCTGCGGAACAGCAGGTCGGGCAGATACGTCGCGATGCTCGGGAAGATCATCAGGATGATGACCGTGAGGATCATCAGCGCGAAGAACGGAAGCGCCGCGATTGACACGAACGCCATGCTCCGCCCTGACATCATCTGCAGCACGAAGAGATTGAGACCGACCGGCGGCGACACGATCGACATCTCGACGATCAGCACCATGTAGACGCCGAACCAGATCAGATCGATGCCGGCTTGCTGGACGCTCGGCATCAGCAGCGAGCCCGCCAGCACGATGATCGAGATGCCTTCGAGGAATGTCCCGAGCAGGACGAAGACCACGGTGAGGACCGCGATCAGGCCGTTGGCCGACAGGTTGAACGAGCCGACATAACCCGCGATCCACTGCGGCATGCCGGTGAAGTCCATCGCGGCCGACAGATACACCGACCCCATCACGATCAGCCCGATCATGCACGAAGTCCGCGTCGCCTCGCGCACGCTCGCGATGAAGGTCGTGCGGTTGAGCGAGCCGGAGAACGCCGAGAGGATCAGCGCACCGACGACGCCGATGCCCGCCGACTCGGTCGGCGTCGCGAAGCCGGTGTAGATCGAGCCGATCACGAACACGATGAGGATGCAGATTGGGATCAGGTGCCGCGCGCGCTTGATCCGCTCGATCAACGGCAATGGCGGATCGGCCGGCGGCATCTTGTGCTTGTTCACCAGCGCCCAGATCGCGATGTAGCCCATGAACAGCACGATCATCAGCGACGCCGGGCAGGATGCCGGCTGCGAACAGCCGCGCGATCGAAACTTCCGCGGTGACGCCATAGAGGATGAACGCGATCGACGGCGGGATCATGATCCCAAGCGTGCCCGCGACGCAGAGCGAGCCAAGGCTGATGCTCGGGTCGTAGCCGCGCTTTTCAAGCTCCGGCAGCGAGATGCGCCCGACCGTCGCCATCGTGGCCGCCGACGAGCCGCACGCGGCCGCAAAGATGCCGCAGCCGACGACGTTGATATGCAGCAGGCGGCCGGGGAGACGGTTCATCCACGGCGCGAGGCCTTCGAACATCTCCTCCGAGAGCCTGGTGCGGAAGAGGATCTCGCCCATCCAGATGAAGAGTGGCAGCGCCGTCAGGGTCCAGCTCGTGCTGCTGCCCCAGATCGACGTCGCCATGATCGGGCCGGCCGGCGCGCCGGTGCCGACGACGAAGATCGCGAGCCCCGTGGCGATCAGCGCGATGCCGATCCACAGCCCGCTCACGAGGAAGAACGTGAGCGCGACGGTCGAAAAGACAGCGAGGAGGGCTAAGTCCATAAGTGTTCTTTCTCGGCGCTGATCCGCATCACGGATCAGCCGACCGCCGCAGCCTCGTCATCCTTGAAGAGCATCTCGCCGTACAGGATCAGGCAAACCAGATTGTCCGCGATGGCGACCGCCTGCGCGAACAGCCCGAACGTCATGATGGTTTGCGGAATCCAGAGCGGGACCGGGACGACGCCCTGTCCCATCTCGTTGAACTCGTACGATTGCCACGTCATCACGGCGCTGTGCCACGCGAAGTAGCCCATCACGCCGAGCCCCATCACGAGGCATAGGCCGTCGAGCCAGCGCTTGCCGCTCGACGGCAGCACGTTCATCAGCATGCCGACGCGGATCTGGCCGCCCGAGTTGAACGTGTAGGCGAGGCCGAGGAACGACAGCGACGCCATCGCATAGCCGGCGTACTCCGGCGTCCAGGTGAAGACCACGCCTATCGGCCGGGCGACGATCTGCAGCATCACGAATGCCGCGATGCCGATCAGGCTGAGGCCCGCCAGAACGCCGCATGTGTTGTAGAAGAGATCGAGCGCCCGGCGCGCCGCGCCGGATGTTGTTCACTGGCGGTATTCCTTCAACGCGGCCGTGCCGTCGGCGCCGGCCTTCTTCTCCCAGTCCGTGGCGAGCCTATCGCCGATCTGGCGCAAGCCCGCGAGGAATTCGGGATTGGGCTCGATGACGTTCATGCCCTTGGAGCGCAGCGTCGCCTTGTTGTCTTCATGCTCCTTCTCGCTCCACTCCCAGCCGCGCTTCTCCGCCGTCGCGGCGGCCTTCAGGACGATCTCCTGGATGTCCTGCGGCAGCGCCTTGAAGGCCGCCTGATTGACGATGAAGTAGTCCTTCGCGTGCGCCGCGCGCAGCTCGATGAAATACTTCGCGTAGTCCCATCCCGACGTCGCAACGGCCGTTGAGGCCGAGGCGAGCGTGTTGTCCACGATGCCGACCATGAAGGCCTGCGCCAGTTCGGGCGCCTGCACGACCGTCGGCGACGCGCCGACCGCCTCGCCGAACCGCACCGCGACCGGGCCCCATGCGCTGAACTTGGTGCCCTTCAGGTCCTCGATCTTGGTCACCGGATGCTTGCTGATCATGCCCATGCCGGGGAAGGGCGCGACGAACAGCACGCCGATGCCCTGCGATCCGCAGACGCCCCTCGACGTATTTGCGCGAGACGTTCCAGAGCTTCGCGCGCCTCCGGATAGGTGCGCGCGAGGAACAGCACGACGTCCATCTCGAAGAACGGATACTCGTTGCCGTAGAACGGCAGGCTGACTTCGGCGATCGGCACCTGCCCGGTCTGCACCGCGCGCTTGATCTCCGAGAGCTTGAACAGCGAGCCGTTGGAATGGACCGTGATATCGAGCCGGCCGTTGGTGGCCTGCCTGATCTCGTCGGCGAACAGCTTTGGCGTTGCGGGTGTGGAAGTGCGACTCCGCATAGGGAGTCGGCATGTTCCATTTGAGCTGCTGCGCCTGCGCGCCGGTCGTCAGGCTCGCACGCGATGGCAAGCGCCGGCAGCAGACGCGCAAGCGTCCGCGCGATCAAAGTCATGTTGTCCTCCCGTACTGTCTTACGTGATGCGGCCGTTCGCGGCCGTCTTCGTTCTGCGTTATTCAAGTCAAAGCAGAACGGGTGCCATCGTCGATGGCACCCGCTCAGTTCTGCTCACATGCCGTACGCTTGACTCATAACATCGCCCTCGTTACCTGCGTCGTTCAATCGGCCTTGTTCGAAGCGCTACTTCTTCTTGTCCAGCTCGTTGAACCAGGGGATGTCGTCGAAGAACTTGTTCGGCTTGGTGAAGAACGAAATGTTCACGCAGCCGTTCGGCGCGTGCGCGATGTGCGTGTTGCCGCCGGGACGCCAGACGAAATTGCCGGCGGTGACGGCGCCCTGCTCATCGACGAGGCTGCCTTCGAGCACGTAGGTCTGCTCGATGTCGGTGTGGATGTGCAGCGGAATGAAGGAGCCCGGCTCCATCTTGCCCATCACGGTGAGCATGCCGGTGTTCGGATCCTCATAGAGGATCTTGACCTTCACGCCGGGAAACTTCGAGTCGGTCCACGGCATGTTGACCACGTCGACGAAGGTCGAGCGCGGCGAAGCAAGGATCTCATCCTGGGTCGGGCGCTTTATTGCTTCGGCAGTAGACGTTGCCATTTCGTTTCTCCCTCGTTGGTTTGAACGATGCTAATGAAGCGGGTTCATTCTCTGTCAACCGCTTGAGTGAATAACTCCGGTGCAAATCTGCGGCCCACGATGGGCCTCATGGGCAGGCTGTCAGGACCTGGTCCGCGTTCGCGCGTGCGCGTGATGAAATTCGCGATCAGGGAAAGCGACTCGATCGACGCGGCTGCGTCCGGCTCGCGGTTGATGAACGCGTGCTGCATACCCTCGAATTTATGCAGCGTGACCGCGCCGCCGGCTCGCCTGGTAGGCCGCGGTAAAGCGATCCGCCATGTCGTCGGTCAGGTTGTCGTCGCGCGTGCCCTGGATGACCAGAAGCGGCGGGAGATCGGAGAACGTCGCGCCGCTCGACGATGAGCTGCGGGTTGCCCTCCGCCATCTCGGCTTCGTCCTTCCAGTAGGCCGCGTGGGCATCGAGCAGGTGCTTCACCTGCCGTTCGCGCACCATGCGGTAGCGCGCGAGCGGATCGAACACCGACCAGCAGGCGACCGCGAAGCGCAGTGTTCCATCGACCGTCTCCGCACCCGGCAGCGCGAGGGCGCCGTAGCGCGCATCGAACGGACGCAGCGCGCACAGCATCAGCTGGTGGCCGCCGCTGGAGGTCCCGATCCCGCCGACAAGGTCGGGCCGCGTGTCGAGCGAAGCAGCGTTCGCCTTCAGCCAGCGGATCGCGAGATGATTGTCCGCGATCGAGACCGGATATTTGTATTCCGGCGGCTTGCGGAATTCCGGCGCCGCCATGACGATGCCCTGCGCGGCCAGCGTATCGTCGATGCGCGCGTTCCAGTGGCGGTCGTGCAGCACCCAGCCGCCGCCGTGGATATCGATCGCCGCGGGGAACGGCCCTTTGCCGGCCGGCCGCGCGACGCGCAGCGCCATCATGGTGCCGTCCGGGCGCGGACATTCGTGCTCTTCGACGACGACGTCGTAGCGCGGCTTGAGCAGAACCTTGTCCATCGCGAATTCCGTTAGCTGCGTTTGCCGAGCTTCTTGGTGCCGCGCTTGAGCGTCGAGGCCGCGTCCTCGTACAGCGAGCGCGCGCGGAAGCCCTCGCTGAGGAATCGCACCAGATGATCGATCGCGGCGCCTTCATCGTCGAGGTCGCGCAGCTTCGCGCCCGCGAGGCTTTCCGGCGGATAGAGCATGCGCGCGGGGCCGCCCATCGAGTAGAGGATCGCGCCGCACATGAAATTGTAGCGCCAGATCACGTCCTCGATCTCGAGGTGCGGCAGGACGCGGCTGAGCACCGAGATGTAGCGGCTGCGCACCGGTTCGAAATAGGAGCGCAGATAGGCGAACTCCCTGTCGCCCGGGTTCGACACCATGCGGAGCTGGAATTGCATCACGACCAGTGCGCGCTCGTGCCCGAGCGATTCCTGACGCAGCCGCAGGATCGGGCGCACGAAGGCATCGACAACTTCATCGATGGAAGGCAGCCGCCCGTTCGCCGTAAAGGTATCGAGCCGCTCCAGCCGCTCGGCATTCACGGGCGACACCCGGCGGCGGAACATCTCCTCGAACAGCCGGTCCTTGGTGCCGAAATGATAGTTCAGCGCCTGTGTATTGGTGCCGGCCTCCGACGCGATGCTGCGGATGGTCACCCCCGACGGCCCATGTTGCGCGAACAATGCTTCCGCCACGTCGAGGATCAGCTCGCGCGTCACCTGGCCGCGCGGTCTTTGGTTGGAAACTTTCCGTGCCATGCGAAATAAAGCTCTGATTCAGGCGGGCGAGAACAAGTCCGTGTGGCTCGCCCGACAACATCGGTTGGTGAGACAAACGCGAGCCGCGACGTATCACGAATATCGGGACAACGACTATCACAAGTGGTGAGAGGCGCAGCGGCGGACCGCCGCGCCTACTTGCGGAATTCGGTGAGCACCTTGGTGCCGTCGGCTCCGGCGCGCTTCTCCCAGTCTTCCGCCAGCACGACGCCGAGCTTCTGCAGCTCGGCCTGGAACGCCGCGTCGGGCTTGATGATGGTCATGCCTTCCTTCACCAGACGCGCCTTGGTCTCCTCGTCCTCGCGCTTGCTCCATTCGAGCCCGCGGACTTCAGCGGCCGCGGCCGCCTTCAGGATCGCCTGCTGAATGTCCTCCGGCAGGCCCTTGAACGCAGCCTCGTTGACGATGATCGTGTCCTTGGAATGGGCGGCGTTCACGTCGATGAAGTATTTCGCATAGTCCCACGCCTGCGTGGCGACGCCGGTGGTGGACGACGTCAGCATCGAGTCGACGATGCCGATCGTGAAGGCCTGGCTCAGTTCGGAAGCCTGGATCGTGGTCGGCGTCGCGCCGACAGCGCTCGCGAAGCGTGTTGCGGCCGGGCCGAAGGAGCGGAACTTGGAGCCCTTCAGGTCCTCGAGCTTGGTGATCGACTTCTTGCTGATTATGCCCATGCCGGGAAACGGCACGACGTACAGCACACGCATGCCCTGATCGTTGAGCCGCTTTTCGACATACGGGCGCGAGATTTTCCACAGCCTGTCGGCGTCGGCATAGTCCTTCACGAGGAACAGGACCACCTCGACTTCGAAGAATGCGAACTCGTTGCCGTGCGTCGGCAGGTTTGTCTCGGCGATCGGCACCTGACCGGTCTGCACCGCGCGCTTGATGTCGGGCAGCTTGAACAGCGAACCGTTCGAGTGGACGGTGATGTCGAGGCGGCCATTCGTGGCGGCGCGGATGTCGTCGGCAAACTGGCGGGTGTTCTTGGTGTGGAAGCTGCCGTCCGCATAGGGCGTCGGCATATTCCACTTGAGGACCTGCTGGGCCTCGGCGGCCGCGCCGAAGATCGTCATCAATCCAATTGCAAAAAGTGCGCACGCAAATGCGCGGGCTGCGCTGGCCATTCGATCCTCCCGATCTCTTTTGCGTCCGTGCGGAGCGCGCTGGTTCGGGAGAAAGCTTGCGGGCGCCCCGCTAGCCTGTCAAGCGGGTGAGTGAAATCGGCGCGCCGCTCAGTGGTTGTGTCCGGTGTCCGGCAGCGTCAGTCCGAAGACGGAGACGAGATCGGCAACCTGTTGCGGCGAGAGATGGCGCGGATTGAGTCCGCGCAGCAGCAGATAAAGTTTCGCGGTTTCCTCGAGCTCTTCGGTCGCGAACACCGCGCCTTCCAGAGAGTCGCCCGCAACAACCGGACCGTGGTTGGCAAGCAGCACCGAGGAATAGCGCCCGGCGAGACCGCGGATCGCGCCCGCGACCGCAGCGTCGCCCGGGCGGTAATAAGGAACGAGTGCCGTCTGCCCAACACGCATCAGGTAGTAGGCCGTCAGCGGCGGCAGTACGGCTTTGGGATCGATCTCGGGAAGCATCGAGACCGCGACCGAGTGCGTGGAATGCAGATGAACGATGGCGCCCGCGCCGGAGCGCGTCTCGTAGAGCGCCGAGTGCAGCGGGATTTCCTTTGTGGGCGCGTCGCCCGAGATGAGCTTGGCCTGAGCGTCCAGCCGCGACAGGCGCGCCGGATCGAGAAAGCCGAGCGAGGCGTTGGTGGGCGTTACGAGAAAGCCGCCATCGGGGAGCCGTACACTGATGTTGCCGGAGGAGCCGGGCGTGAGCCCGCGCTCGAACAGCGAGCGCCCGAAGCGGCAGATGTCTTCGCGGATCTTGGCTTCACTCATCGCGTGTGCCTCTTCTCAATTTCGGGCGGAAGACTCTGCGGCCGCATCTTTCAACGTCGCGCCGATCCCTGCTATGGGTCGATAGCAGCAACGAGAAAAAAATCTACAAGGTCAGGGACGCCCGATGAAGGACCAATCTGAAAACGAAGCCAGCAAAAGCCGAACCGCGTCGCGCGGGCGCGCGGCGGTCATCGGGCTTGGTTCGATGGGCTCCGGAATGGCGTTGTCGCTGTTGCGCAAGGGCTTCGACGTCTGCGGCTGCGATGCGAGTGCCGCCGCGATGGAGCGTTTCGCCGCGCAGGGCGGCGGGACCGCCGCCACGCCTGCGGAAGCTGCGAAAGGCGCCGATTTCGTCGTCTCGGTGGTCGTCAATGCCGCCCAGACCGAGACGATCCTGTTCGGCGAAAATGGTGTGGCGGCCGCAATGCCGGCGGGCAGCGTGTTCATCTCGTCGGCCACGATGGATCCTGCGCTGGCGCGGGGATTTGCCGCGCGGCTGGAGCCGACCGGCAGGCTCTATCTCGATGCGCCGATCAGCGGCGGCGCGCAGCGCGCCGCGGAGGGCCAACTCACGGTGCTCGCCTCCGGGCGGCCCGAAGCGCTCGCAAAGGCGAAGCCCGCGCTCGATGCGATGGCGGCGAAACTCTACGAACTCGGCGACGAGCCGGGCCTCGGCGCTGCGTTCAAGATGGTCAACCAGCTTCTCGCCGGCGCGCACATCGCGGTCGCGTGCGAGGCCATCACCTTTGCGGCGAAGCAGGGCCTCGATATCCGCAAGGTCTACGAGGTCATCACCGCGTCCGCGGGAAATTCGTGGATGTTCGAGAACCGCGTGCCGCACGTTCTCGACAACGACTACGCGCCGCGCAGTGCGATCGAGATTTTCGTCAAGGATCTCGGCATCGTTCAGGATATGGCGCGCGGCGCGCAATTTCCCGTGCCGATGGCCGCCGCCGCGCTGCAGATGTTCCTGATGGCGGCGGGCTCCGGCATGGGCCGCGACGACGATGCGTCGGTCGCGCGCGTCTACGCGCGGCTTTCGGGCGCGCCGATACCGGGAGAGCCGCGCTGACGGCCACGACAACGAGAACGAGACGATCGTAACGGAGGACCGATGCCCCGCTTCGCCGCGAACCTGAGCATGATGTTCAACGAAGTGCCGTTCCTCGACCGGTTCGACGCGGCGGCGCAGGCAGGGTTCGCTGCGGTGGAGTATCTGTTTCCCTACGAGCATCCGCCTGAAGCGATCGCCGAGCGCCTCAAGCGCAACAACCTGACGCAGGCTCTGTTCAACCTGCCGCCGGGCAACTGGGCGGCGGGCGAGCGCGGCATCGCGGCGCTGCCGGATCGTTTCGGCGAACTGCAGGATGGCGTCGCCACGGCGCTCACCTATGCGGCCGCGACCGGCGTGAAGCGCGTGCACCTGATGGCGGGCAACGCCGATCGCCAACGATCCGAAGGCGCTCGCCGCCTATCGCAAGGCGGTTGCCTGGACGGCGGAGAAAGTTGGTGCGGCGGGCCTCGACCTGCTGCTCGAGCCGATCAACGGCCGCAACATGCCGGGCTATTTCCTCAACGATTTTGCGTTTACCGAAAGCCTGATCCGCGAACTCGGGCTGCCGAACCTGAAACTGCAGTTCGACATCTATCATCGCCAAATCATCCACGGCGACGTGACGATGGCGATGCGCGCGATGTTTCCGGTCATCGGCCACATCCAGATCGCGAGCATTCCGTCGCGCCACGAGCCGAACGGCGAGGAACTGAACTATCCGTTCCTCTACGCCGAACTGGACCGGCTCGGCTACGACGGCTTCATCGGCTGCGAATACATCCCGCGCGCCGGGACGGTCGCGGGTCTCGGCTGGTTCGCGCCTTATCGGCGTTCGGGAGGACGTTCATGACGCTCGCGTTGGGCTGCATCGCGGATGACTACACGGGCGCATCCGATCTTGCGAACACGCTGACCAAGGCCGGGCTGCGCACGGTGCAAACCATCGGCGTACCGGGCGATCTCGATTTGCCCGAGGTCGATGCCGTCGTGGTGGCGTTGAAGAGCCGCTCGATCGAGGCCGCGAAGGCCGTCGCGCTGTCGCGCGCGGCGGACAAGTGGCTGCGCGCGCGTGGCGCGGACCACGTGCTGTTCAAGATCTGCTCGACCTTCGACTCCACCGATGCCGGCAACATCGGCCCGGTCATGGATGCGCTGGAGGCCGATTCAGGCGACGCCATCGTGCTCGTGACGCCTGCGTTCCCCGAAACCGGCCGCACGGTCTATCAGGGCAATCTCTTCGTCGGCGCCGTGCCGCTGAACGAGAGCCCGCTGAAGGATCATCCGCTCAATCCGATGCACGACGCGAACCTCGTCCGCGTGCTGGCGCGGCAGAGCCGCAACAAGACCGGCCTCGTGGACATCGCCACGGTTTCGAAGGGCGCCGATGCCGTCCGGGCGCAGCTCAAGCAGCTTGCGGAGTCGGGCGTCCGCGCGGCGGTCGTGGATGCGGTCTTCGATCCCGATCTCGAAACGATCGGCACGCGCGGCGATCGAGCATCGCCTCTCGGTCGGCGCATCGGGCATCGGGCTTGGCCTTGCGCGCGGGCTCGTGACGACCGGCCGCGTTCGCGCGTCCGCGCCGAATGCGTCCTCGCTCGGCGCGCCGGTCGGCGGCCCCGCCGTGTGCCTTGCGGGAAGCTGCTCGCAGGCGACGCTCGGCGCAGATCGCGGCGGCCGAGCAGGCCATGCCGGTACTGCGGCTCGATCCCGACGCGCTCATCGCCGACAAGGGCGTCGTCGAGAAGGCGCTCGCGTGGGCCTCGGAACGCCTCGGCGGCGGCGCGATCCTGATCGCGAGCAGTTCCTCGCCCGACAAGGTCGCGGCGATTCAGGCGCGGCACGGCCGCGATGCGGCGGGGCACGCGATCGAGCAGGCGTTCGCGATGTTGGCTGCCAGCCTTGTCGAGCGCGGCGTGCGCCGCCTCATTGTTGCAGGCGGCGAAACCTCCGGTGCGGTGGTCGATCGCCTCGGCATTCCGGCGTTTCTGGTCGGGCCGGAAATCGCGGCCGGTGTTCCCGTGCTGCGGACAGCCGGGATGAAGGACCGCGAGATGGTGCTGGCGCTCAAGTCGGGCAACTTCGGTGGCCCGACCTTCTTTTCCGATGCGCTGAAGCTGGTGCAGTAGGGGCGGCGACGCCCCCCGCCGCGTTATCCCGCCGCTGCCGCGCGCTGGTCGGTCGCCATGGTGGCGGCGAACAAATTCGCGACACCGCGCGCGTCCAGATGCATCGCGGCTTCGTACAGCGCAACTTCGCCGGCGTCTCCAAGGCACGGACGAACCAGCGACGCGAACTTCGCGCGCAACTCCTCCGGCGTGACGAAATTCTCCGGGTCGCCCTTCGGCACGCGCTGGAAGCTCTCATGGACCGTGCCGTCGCGCATGACGATCTTGAGCGAGCCGGACAGGAGGTCGGGGTAGTTCGCCTCGACGCGCGGGTCGAGGAACGCGGTCACGCGCCGCGTCAGCGCAAGGGTGCGCTGATCGGCGAGCTGCCGGCCGTAATCGTCCCACATCAGCTTTCCCTGCCGCAGCATGACGGCGACGGTGAAATGAGATGAGAACTGGCCGTCGACGACGCTTTTCGGCGCGCGCTTGTCTTCCTGCGGCGCGCCGGTCAGCACCATGCCGGTGTTGCTGAGGCCGACCGCGATTTCCGCGATCTCGTCGCTGCGGTCGCCATGCTTGGCAAAGAAGGCCGCCGCGAGATCGGCCGGCGCATGCGACAGGCGGCAGGCCGGATAAGGTTTGATGCCGGTGGTCGCGACTTCCCAGACCTCGCGCAGGCCCGCGACCGCGAGTTCGGGCTTGCGCCTGCGGCACATAGGCGTGGAACAGGCCGAAGCGGCCTTCGAGCGCATCGACCGCGCCGGTGAATCCATTCTTGGCGAAGGTCGCTGCGACCAGCCCGTTGCGCCCCGCGTTTCCGGCCTGGAAGCGCTTGGTCCACGCGCCGTTGCGCAGGTACTGCATCGAGCCGGCGGCCTCCGACAGCGCGATGCCGAAGGCATGCATCATCTCCTCGACCGAGAGGCCGAGCACGCGGCCCGCCGCCGCGGTGGCGCCGAAGCATCCGGCAACGGCGGTCGGGTGGAAGCCGCGCTCGTACATCGCCGCCGGTCCGAGCGCCTTGCTGATCTTGCAGGTCACGTCGTACCCGGCGACGATCGCGGTCAGCACCTCGCGTCCGTCGGCACCGCACATTTCGGCTGCGGCGAATGCCGCCGGAATGGCGGGCGGACTCGGCGCCAGTGAAGCCGGCGTATTCATCGGATCGAAGTCCATCGAGTGTCCGATGGCGCCGTTGACCAGCGCCGCAACCGGCGGCGCGAACCGTCCGCGCGTCGAGAAGATCGTTGCGCCGGCGCCTCCCGTTCCGGCATCGCCCAGCGCTGTTGCGGCAGCGATCATCGGCGGGGTCGACTCGGCGTCGTAGGCGGCGCGGACCGCGATGCCGACAAAGTCGGCGACGAAAAGCTTGGCGCGCTCGATGACGGCGGCCGGGATATCGTCGTAGCGCAGTGTGGCTGCGTGCTCGGCAAGGCGCCGGGTGATGTTTTCGCCGATCTTCTCGCCGCTCTTCTCGCTCATGGCCGTCTCCGTCGTCCTGTTTTGTTGGTGTCTTTGATTTCGCGTCGATTGCATCAGGCCGTCATGCGTGCACGTTTCGCTGCGGCCACAGAAGCTGCACGATCTGTAGCACCGCAACGCCGATGGCGAGTTGAAGCAGCGACAGGCTCGCGACCTGCGAGAAGTTGCCGACGTTCCAGATTTCGAACGACAGCACCGAGAAGGTGCGCGTGTCGGCGGTATAGAGCAGGATCACCATCGACAGCTCGGTGATGAAGATGCTGAACAGCAGCATCCAGCTTGCGACGATGCTCGGCCGGATCAGCGGCAGCGTGATGTGCACGAAGGTGCGGCCCCAGCCGTAGCCCGCGATGCGCGCGCTCTCCTCCAGTTCGGGATGCACCTGCACGATGCTCGAGGACACGCTGCGCACTGCGTAGCCGGTGAAGCGGCCGACGAATGCCAGAACGATGATCCAGAGCGTGCCGTAGATCGCGATCGGCATGCGCATCCAGAACAGCGCGACCCCGACCCCGAAGGCGATGCCGGGAACGGCGACCGGCAGCATCGCGAGGTATTCGAGCAATTGGCGGTGCGGAATCCGCGTGCGCTGCGTTGCCCATGAGATTGCGATGCCGATCGCGGTCGAGACCGTCGCGGCGATGAGCGAGATCAGCAGGCTGTTTCGCAAAGTGTCGCGAACGTCCGCCGAGGTCCACAGATACTCGAAGTTCGTCATCGTGAACCGGCCCGACCAAGTGAATGTCGAGAACGCAGCGCCGATCAGGACCAGAATTGGCGCGATGATGGTGAGGAAGCAGTAAAGCCAGACAAAGGCGGCGGCAAGATAGCGCAGCCTGCCGAGCCTTATCGCCCGCGTGCGAAAGCCCTTGCCGGAAACCGTGATGAAGGAGCGGCCCTTGAGCAGCCAGCGTTGCAGCATGGTGGCGAGGAACGAGAGCAGGATCAGGTAGCAGGCAAGGATCGCCATCACGCCCAGCGCCGGCGGCACCTCCTGCGAAGCAAGATAGATGCGCGAGGTGACGAAATAGAGCTGACGCGCCCAGCCGATCACGACCGGTGTGCCGAACAGGCCGATCGTGATGACGAAGGCGAGAACCGCGCCCGACAGGATGGCGGGCGCGACCAGCGGCAGCGTCACGGTCGTGGCGGTGCGCATCCGGCTCAGGCCGGACACCTGCGCGGCTTCTTCGAGGCTCGGGTCCATGCTGCGCAGTGCGGCGGCTACGATCATCATCACGTAAGGCGCGAGATAAATGCCGATCACCCACGCGATGCCGGTCAAGCGTGTAGACGTTGAACGGCTCGCCGATGCCGCTCAGTGCGGAACGGAAGATTGAACGTCCCGATGCGCGGCGCCGCGAGCAAAATCCAAGCAATGGCGCCGACGAACGGCGGGATGAAGATCGGGATGGTCGCGAGCTTTTCGAGGAAGCCGCTGCCCGGCATGTTGGTGCGCGCGAACAGCCACGCCAGCGGGACGCCGACCGCGCACGCGATCGCGGTCGCGCCGAGCCCGATGATCACGGTGTTCATCATCGCAATCCAGTAGGCGCGGCGGCCGAACACCAGCGCGACGTGGGCCAGCGTGGCGTGCCACGCGCCCTGCTCGTAGACGACGAACCCCTGGATCAGAACGATGAACAGCGGCACGACGACGACAATCGTCATCGCCAGCACGACGAGCCAGAACACACCGTACTGGCGGACATACCTCATGCAGGCACCGGACCGCGGGACCCCGCCGACGCGTCACTGGATTCCCGTGACCTCTTGCCACCACGCGACGAGCTTTTTCTGATCCGCCAGCGCCTTGGTCAGGTCGAAGCGCAGGAACTTGGTCTGATCGAGCGGCGGCAGGCCTTGGGGCGCAGGTGCGCCGTTGCGCAAGGCGTATTCGCCACGCGAGATGATCACGTCCTGCCCCTCGCTCAGCAGGAATTCGAGATAGAGCTTGGCCGCGTTGGGATGGCGCGCGGTCTTGAGCAAGCCGGCGGAGAAATAGAACGGCACCGCGCCGCTGGTCGGAATCTTGAATGCGAGCGGCGCTCCCTTGCGCAGCGCATCGCCGACATGGTTCGTGAGGATGTACATCATCAGCGGCCGCTCGCCGGAGACGAGCTTCGCGACGCTGCCGGGCGTATTCATCGAAACCTCGGCACGCGTGCTCTTGAGGCCCTGATAGATTTGGCGCGCCTTGTCCTCGCCGAGGTTCTGCACAAGCGCGGCCAGCACCATGAACGCGACGGACGATCCGCGCGGATCGACATAGGCGATCCGGTCTTCCCACGCTTTCGGCGGCGTTGCGAAGCTCATCCAGTCATCGGGCACCGGCAGGCCCTTCATCTGGTCCGTGTTGGAGACCAGCGCCGCATAGCCGAGCTTGGTCTTGATCGTGTTGCCGTCGAAGATGTCGGCGGGAAAATTCTTCGCGGCCTCGGGGCGGTACGCCGCGATGTGACCGCCCTTGTCGAGGGTCACGAGCGTGTCTTCGACGTTGGTGAAGACGTCCGCGATGGCTTGACCGGCGGAGTGCTCCGACATGTAGCGGTTATAGATCTGCCATCCGCCCGCCGTGATGAAGGTTGCCTTGATCTTCGGGTAGACCTCCATGAAACGCTTGACCTGATGCGGGGTCTCGCTGATGTCGCCGCCATAGACGACGAGTTGGCCTTCCTTCTCGGCCGCGGCGATCAAAGCCGGGTCCGCCGCATCGGCCGGCGGAGCGAACAGCATCGCGGCAACCAGCGGGAGCCCTGCAAGTGCGCGCCGCCAGCGCGTGCGAGTGATCGATGTCATGGCCGTTCCCTCCATCGTGCCGGGCTGCTCTGGATTGCGCTGCGCAACCGGCTCCCGTTGGCCGCCAGTGTTCAGGCGGTGAGGGGCCAAGTTTACGTGCTCAGCCGGGCCATGCCGAGCGACAAATTTTCAAGGCCGCTGCAAACGGATTCATGCGGCGGCCCAACGTCCGTGGGCCGCGCAACCTCTAGTGCTGGCGTTCGGAGCGATGCCGCGTCAGCCATTCGCCCGGAGGCGGACTCGTGCGGACAGACCCAAGGCGCAGGAGTTCCTCGTTGCTCGCCATCAGCTCCCGCTTGAGCCAGTCCCTGACGGCGCGATGGCTCGGATGGTCCAGCGCCGCCTTCGGATAGACGAGGTGGTATTCGCAGCGCAGCCCGACGTCGATGTCGAAGGGCCGGATCAAGCGGCCGTCGGCGAGTTCGTCGGCGACGACAAGCCCTTTGCCCAGCGCCACGCCGTTTCCAGCGGCGGCGGCGTCGAGCGCCATGTTGCCGGGAAAGAACGTCGGGCCCTGCACGTTGTCCATGTCCTCGACACCTGCGAGAGATAGCCACGCGCGCCAGTCGGTGAAGACGTGATCCTTCAGGAGGCACGGATAGTGAAGCAGCGTGTGCTTCTTCAGATCGGCGGGCGTGCGCAGGCGATCCGCGCCCTCGCGCAATTTCGGGCTGCACACCGGGAAGATTTCATCGATCGCGACAAGTTCGGACTCATAACCGGCCTGCGGCAGCGGACCGTAACGGACCGCCACGTCGAATCCGGTATGGCAGATATCCAGCAAAGGATTGGCCGCGACGATGTCGACGATGATATCGGGACACGCGCGGGAGAAACGCAGGATGCGAGAGGCGAGCCATCTGCTGCCGAATGTCGGAGGCACGGCGATGACAAGACGCGTCGCATCGGCGCGGCCGGTGAGCCGCTCGGTCGCGCGGCTGAGGATGCGAAAGCTCGCGCGCACGTCGGGAAGGAGTTCGGCGCCCGCGGCGGTGAGCGTGAGCGACTGATTGCCGCGATGGAACAGCTTCACCTTCAAGGCATCTTCGAGCATCTTGATCTGATGGCTGATGGCGCCCGTCGTGACGCGAAGCTCTTCGGCGGCCTTGGTGAAGCTCATGTGCCGGGCGGCCGCTTCGAACGCGCGCAGAGCCTTGAGCGGAATGTCGTGATCCATGTCCATCCCTGTCGCACGCCGTTGACACTCGCGTCACCGGCGCGTCATTCGTGGCGCCGCCCCCACAGCACCCAAGCACCCGGCTCGCGTACGTTACGTCAAGCAGGTCATTCAATGCCGGAACCATCATGCTAACGACCGAGCATTCGCCTGCACAAGCGTTAAAGGCATCTTCCGCGAGCGTCACGGTCGCGCAGCTCGATAAATCGTTTGGAACCGTAAGGGTCATCTCAAATCTGAACGTCTCGTTCCGCGCGGGCGCGATCTCCGTGCTGCTCGGCTCGAGCGGCTGCGGCAAAACCACGATCCTGCGCTGCATCGCCGGCCTGGAGGAACCCGACACCGGTGAAATCAGCATTCACGACCGGAAAGTGTTTTCGTCACGCGAGGGGATCAGCCTGCCGCCCGAGCGGCGCAACCTCGGCATGGTTTTCCAGTCGTACGCGATCTGGCCGCACATGACGGTCTACGAGAACGTCGCGCTTCCGTTGAAAGCGCACGGCGTTCGCAGCGAGCAGGCGCGGCCGCGCGTGCATGAGGTCTTGAACCTCGTCGGACTCGGAGGGCTGGAACAGCGCAGCGCGACGCAACTGTCGGGCGGGCAGCAGCAGCGCGTCGCGATTGCGCGATGTCTCGTCAATCAGCCCGAGTTGATTTTGCTGGACGAGCCGCTGAGCAATCTCGACGCCAAGCTGCGGATCGGCATGCGCGGTGAGCTGCGTGACCTGCAGCGGCGTCTCAATGCGACGATGATCTTCGTCACGCACGACCAGGAAGAGGCGATGTCGCTCGCCGACGAAATATTCCTGTTTCGCAATGGGTATCTGGCACAGAGCGGTTCAGGCACAGATCTTTATCGCCGGCCGAACAGCCGCTACGTGGCGGAGTTCTTCGGGAAGGCGAACATCTTCCGGGCCATCGTACGCGATGCCGCGGGCACCGAGGAGTTGGTGCCGGTGACGGCGGCAGGCGAAGCGACAAGCACCGTTGCGTCGGGCGCGCTGTCGAGCCGCGTTGCGTCGCGCGGCGAAGTGACATGCATGGTCCGCCCCGAGGCCTGGCGCATCGGTCCGGCAGACGGGGCAGGGCTCGCCGGCCGCATCGAGGAGATCATGCTGCTCGGCGATCGCCTTGAGCTGCAGGTTGCCACGCCGATCGGCCGGCAGTGCGTGGTCGTGCTCGGATATTCACCCGTCCGTGTCGGGGACAACATCGGTCTGTCGATTGACGCGGACCATGTCCATTTTCTTCCCGACGAGGCGGCGCAGCCGCACGGCAGCTAGCGCGACAGCGGAAGCAGCCTCACTCCCAGCCTTCTGCGGGCGAAGCGGAAAGCTGTTGCCCGAGTGCGACATTCGACTCGCTCAGCGCAATCGCGGCCTCGCGCATCACATGGAGCAACTCGACGCGCGTTTTCGCGCGGACCGTCTTTCTTCCCGACGACGCGGCGCAGCCGGACGGCAGCTAGCGCGACAGCCGAAGCGGCAGGCTCACTCCCAGCCTTCTGCGGGCGAAGCGGAAAGCTGCTGCCCGAGGGCGACATTCGACTCGCTCAGCGCAATCGCGGCCTCGCGCATCACATGGAGCAGCTCGACGCGCGTTTTCGCGCGGACCGTTGCGGTGCGCCGCACGCCCTCGAAGACCGCCACTTCGCCGAAGTGCTCGCCCGCTTTCAGCGTCGCCACCTGCTGCTCCGCCCCGCCGTCCTCCGGCTTCTTGAAGACTTCGACCTCGCCCGCCTTGATGATGAAGAGGCTCTGGCCGACATCGCCTTGCCGCACGATGTCCTGGCCCGGCTCGAAAATCACGGGCCTGACGGCGACAGGGCGGTGAATGTTCATGTTGATGAGGTCGCGGCCGGCGAACGGAGCGACGAACCAATCGACGAGGAGGCGGATTCGCTTTTCCCACAGCGGGAGGTAGGCCACCACAAATCCTCGCCAGGAGAGATAGCCGAGCGCGCCATACAACGGGATGCCCTTCACGTGCGCGGCGGCGCGCCCGTTGCCGAGCGTGCAGGCATCGCCGAGACCATTGAAGCGGTAGGGCTTGAGAGGGCTGCCCGCGAGGGTCTTCTTGATATTGATCGCGGCCTGCTGCCCCGTCGTGATCGCCCAGATCGCCAGCGGCGGACAGAAACCGCCGTCGGGGCGCGGGACAGCGGCGCAATCGCCGCCCGCCCAGATGTATTGCGTGCCTTTCACCCGGCAGAACTCGTCGGTGAGGACCCGCCCGCTGCGGTCGCGCTCGTAGGGCAGCGCGGCGATCAGCGGAGACGGGATCGTGCCGGTGCAGCTGATGATCGTGCGCGTCGGAATGCGCTCGCCCGTGCTGAGGACCGCGTCTTCCTGCGTGGCGGATGCGAGCCGCGTCTGCGTGATAAGCCGGATGTGCGGGCTGCCCTTGATGCACTTCTCGGCATAGTCCTGCAGATTCGGGAACTGGCTGCCCAGTTCGGGCAGCACGCGGTCGCCGGAGTGAATCAGGTTGATCCGGATTTTCTCGACCGGGATGTTGGGGAAACGCTGGCGCGCGACGCGCGGCAGGAAGTCCGCGAGCTCGCTTGCAACCTCGACGCCGGCGAAATTCGCGCCCGCAATCACGAAATTCAGCAGGCGCTCGACCTCGACCGGATCCTCCTCGATGTCCGCCAGCTCCAGCATCGTGATGAGGTGATGCCGCGTCAGCAGGATGTCGGAGTACTGCTTCAGGCGAAGCGTGTGTTCGCGAATCCCCGGAAACAGGCTGAAATTTTCGACCGAGCCGACATTGAGGAAGAGATGGTCGAAGGCGATCGTGAATTCCTTGCCGTCGAGGCCGCGGCTGTAGACGACCTCCTTCTTGTCGACGTCGATCCGCTCGACCGTTCCGTTCCGGAATTGCGCGTGACGGAAGACGCTGCGCAGGGGATTGAGCAGGCTGTTGGGCGAAATCTTGCCCGCGATCATCTCCGGAACCATGCCGTGGAAGCAGTTGTAGTTGTTCTTGTCGATGACGGTGAGCCGGATCTCCTTCCGGCGCGCCATTCCGGCGAGCTTCTTGTAGAAAAACATCGATCCGAAGCCGCCGCCCAGCGCAACGATGTGCGGCACGGAAGAATTCGCTTGTGAAGTGGTCATGGTTCTTTCGCTGGGCCCAGGAGGACGAGGCATCTCATCGCCGCGGGCAACTGTTTCGATGACGCCGCCGCGCCGCCGGTGAATACGACAACTTAAGCGCGCTTCAAGTCGTATTAAATCAACGTCTTCGCGAAGAACCGCTGGCTCCAGTGTCGGCCAAAACGGCGGAAAGTGTCAACCACGACGCCAATGCGCGCTGCGCAATCAGCGGGCGGCTTTCAACCTCCGCAATGACCGGCACGCGGCCCGGATCGTCATTCGGCAACATGAACTTACGGCATCCGACGATGCTCGATTCATCGCCGCTGTGACCGGATCGGAGGCAACCACAGAACGCACGGCGTGGAACAGCCGCATTCTTTGACGCAGAGTTCTGATTTTGTATGATCCGCGCGGGTCAGTCGAGGCCTGAGGGGTGACAGTGATGCCGAGCGGCGAGGGCAGGTACGTCCGGTTCGACAGCGGCGTGGAGGTCAAGCAACCCACCGAAGACGCCGACATCGCGGAGTGCCTCGTGGTGCTCAAGCGCATGCAGGTGCGGGCGCACGAAAAGCACCGTTATGCGGTGCGCGGCGCGCATGCGAAGAGCCACGGTCTTCTGAAAGCCACGCTGAAAATCTACGACGATCTGCCGGAGGAGTTGCGCCAGGGCATCGCAAAGACGCCGACCACCTATCCGGTGATCGTTCGCCTTTCGACCGCCGCGCCCGACATCTATCACGACGCGATCGCGTCGTACCGCGGCTTTGCGATGAAGCTCATCGGCGTGCCGGGAAAGAAACTGCATCCCGAGCCGCATGAGCGCGATGCGGTGACGCAGGACTTCATTCTGGCGAATGGCAAGAACCTGCCGACGCACACCGTCCACGATTATCTGAAGCAAGTTCACATGGGCGACCGGCTCCTGGTGCTGCCTCAGCCTATCGCCAAATGGGCTACGGTTGGCATGCGCGCTGTTGCGGCGACGATGCGGGCTTTCGGGTCGGACTACATCGGCGGCTGTGCCGGTCAGGCGATGCCGCTGACGCACTTCCTTGGCAACTCGTTCTACACGACGGCGCCGGTGCGGTGGGGCGACTACGTCGCCAAGCTGAATGTCGAGCCCGTGTCGGAAAGCCTGAAGGCGTTGAGCGGCGTTCCGACCGGCATGAGCAACCGGAATGTCCTGCGCGACACGATCACCGAGTTTTTTCGCAAGAACTCGGTCGAGTATGAATTCCGCGCGCAGATTTGCACCGACCTGAAGCGGATGCCCGTTGAGGACGGCTATGTCGAATGGCCAGAGAGCGAGAGTCCGTACCGCGCATTCGGCAAGATCAGCATCCCGGCGCAGGAAGCCTACACGCCGACACGCCGTGCCTATGTGGACGACGTCTTGTCCTGGAACCCGTGGCACTGCATCGAGGAGCATCAGCCGCTCGGATCGCTGATGCGCGTACGGCGGACGGCTTATTTCGCGGCGTCATCCTATCGCCATAAGGCGAACGCCCAGCCGATCAAGGAGCCGACCAGCATCGACGAGATTCCCGACTAGAAGAGCGAGGCGTTGCACGACGCCGGAGCGTGCAACATCCCGTAAGTGCCGGTCGCGCGGATCGGAATTCAGTGAACGTTGGAAGAAGGTTCCTCGACATGGAAGAAAAACTCGGCGGCGTCGCATATGCGAATTGGTATGGCGACTTTCCGTCCAGACCGCAGGTCGTGGTCAGGCCAACCACCGTCGAGGAGATCGTCGCGATCGTCAAGAATCCCGGCAAGTATCCCTCGCCGATCCGCGCGATAGGCTCGAACCATTCCACCAGCGCCTGCGGCGTCGCCGACGGCGGCACCGTGATCCAGATGATGGGCATGAACCGCATCGTGGAGATCGGCAAGGACACCGTCACGGCGCAGGCCGGCGCGCTTTACATCGAGGTCGGCCAGGAGCTCGAGAAGCGTGGCATGCAGTTCTACGTCAACATCGAGCTCGGCAACCTGACGGTCGGAAGCGGCGTGTGCTGCGGCACCAAGGACGGCTCGCTGCCGGGCCATTTCGGCCAAGTGAACGCCTACGCGACCTCGATGAAGATCGTCACGCCGTCCGGCGAGCTGATGGAGATCTCGGAGGAGAAAGACCCCGAACTGATGCAGGCTGCGCGCTCAAGCTATGGCCTCTTCGGTATCGTCTACGAGGCGACCATCAAGATAAAGCCACGGCAGGTCATGCGCGTCGAGCACTACACCTACAGCTTCGAGGAGTTCGAGAAGGCCTATCCGGAGCTTCGCAAGCGTCAGGATGCGATGACGTACTTCGCGAGTCCGACGCTGGAGAAGATCACCGTCGAACTCACGCGTCTGTCGGACAAGCCGCAGGAGGCGGTTTCGCGTTGGGGCTGGAAACTGCGCAACAGCATCTGGGCGCTCTACAGCCCGGGCTGGGCCGCCGTGTGCACGAAATACATCCCGATCACCCCGCTGCGAAACTTCCTGCTCAATGCATCGCAGTGGATGCAGCTCTGGGCGCTGACCAAGATCCTGCACAACAGGAACGTTTACGCGTTCGACCAGATGATCCGCTATGGCGAGGTCGGCGGGGCGGGCAAGTACACGTTCAGCCTCTTCGGCTTTCCGGAAGAGAAATTCGCGACCGTGCTGCGCGAGTACGCAAAGTTCAGTCACGACTACTACAAGCGCACCGGCTTCCGCGTCGACGTGATGGACGTCGGCTACCGGGTCGGCGCGGACACCAATTCCCTGCTGTCCTATACCTACGACGGGACCAAGATCACGATCGATCCCGTGGTGAGCACGACGACGGGTTGGCGCGAGTACGTCGCCGAATACAACGAGTTCTGCATCCGCAACGGCGCCCAGCCGCTGTTCAATCAGTCGCCCTTCCTTACCCGCGATCAGGTGGTGAAGGCGTTCGGGGCGCGGCTGGAAAAATTTGCGGAGCTTCGCCGCAAGCTCGATCCGTCCAATCGTCTGCTGACGCCCTATTTCGCGGAGCTTCTGGGCGAGAGCGCAGGCGCACCGGCGCTCAAGAGAAGCGCTTAAGCGCCGGACCGGGGCGTGTAACGGCTTACACCTTCGGGTGCGCCGTCGAATGCACGGCG
Source organism: uncultured Alphaproteobacteria bacterium (assembly GCA_963828625.1). GTDB lineage: Bacteria > Pseudomonadota > Alphaproteobacteria > Rhizobiales > Xanthobacteraceae > PALSA-894. The sequence continues at coordinate 190,034 of CAWHEX010000008.1, forward strand.
ACGGCCTGCCAGCGGCCTTCGTCCTTGACCCATACCGTCATGGCGAGCGAGTCCACCTGGCGCGGCACATCCTTGACCTTGACGTCGATCTGCAAACGGCAATGAACGATGGCGGTGTCGCCAAAGAGCGAAACCGTCTCGTTGCTGGTCCTGATGCTCTGGTAGTCCCACAGCTTCTCGCGAACGCCGCGCACGTAACTGTCCCTGCTGTCGGCGACGCCACTCGAGTGCGTGTATTTCAGGTCGCGATGCAGCAGCCGCTCGAGCGCGGCCGCGTCGGCGGCGATCATCGCATCGAAGCGATGCCGTTCCAGTGCGAGAATATCGGCGGCAGTCATGCGCTTATCCCCAATGCCTTCCATACGCCGTTCGCGGTCGCCACGATGCGTTCGCCGACCACCAGTTCGGCACTCATGAAGATGAGCGAGCGCGTACGGCGAACGACCTTGCATTTCGCTTCGACGAACTCGCCGATCTGTACCGCATCGACGAAGTGAACGTCGAGATGCACAGTCGCCTGCGGCACCTTGCCGTTGGCGTACCAGCAGGTCATCCCCAGCGAGCGGTCCGCGAAGGTCATCAGCATGCCGCCCTGCACGACGCCGCGGCGGTTGTGATGCTTCTTCTCCGCCCGAAAAGCGAAACGCGGCGCGATGCTCTCGTCGCCCGAGGGGAAGGACCAGAACGGGCCGACCAGCCCGATGAAGCCTTCGTCCCGGTATTCCTGCCAGCCGTGCGCGGCCGGGTCGAATGGTGCGGTCTGCTCTTGCATGAGGGCTGCTTAGCATCGCGGGGAGGCATGATCCAACCGGCCTTGCCGCATGGCTCCCCGCCGCTATCATCCGCGCCATGCAGTTCACACCCGCGCCCCACATCACCCAGCACTGGCGTCTCGAAAAGCCCGCCGCCATGGGCAGGCGCGGCATGGTGGTGTCGCAATCGAAGGCGGCTGCCGAAGCGGGCGTTGCGGTGCTCGACGCGGGCGGCAACGCGATCGATGCGGCGGTTGCGACCGCGCTCGCGCTCTCCACGGTCGAGCCGTGGAATTCCGGGCTCGGCGGCATCGGCCATGCGGTGATCCATCGGGCAGGGCAGGCGCGTGCCGAGACGGTCGATTTCGGCCCGACCGCGCCGGCCGGGCTCGATCCCTCGCGCTTCAAGCTGACCGGACGGATGACCGCCGATCTGTTCGCCTGGCCCGAGGTCGAAGGCGACACCAACATCCACGGGCCGCTCTCGTTCGCGATCCCCTCCGCGGTCGCGGGCTATGCCGAGATGCACGACCGTTGGGGCAAACTCCCCTTGGGCGAGATCATCGCACCGGCGATCGCGCTCGCGCGGCGCGGCCTGCCGGAGGACTGGTACACGACGCTCAAGATCGCGGTGTCGGCGCCTGTGTTGAAGAAATACACCGAGAGCGCGCACATCTATCTGCGCGACGGGTTACCGCCGGTGCCGCCCTATCAGGGCGGGCTCAACTATTTCCGTCTCGGCAAGCTGCCGGACACGCTCGCGCGGCTCGGCAGCGCGGGCTGGCGCGACTTCTACGAGGGCGAGATCGCCGCGCAGATCGTGTCCGACGTGAAGCAGATGGGCGGCGTTCTCTCCGCGCAGGATCTGCGCGGCTGCAAGGCGCGCGTGTCGCTCGCGACGGAAGCGCCGTGGCGGTCGCGCACGGTCCAACTCGCAGGCCCGCTCACCGCGGCGCCGACCGCCATGGACGTGCTGCGCCAGATGGCCACCGTGCCGGCCGGCAAGGTGCCGGATGCCGCGTGGTACGTGACGCTCGCGCGCGCGCTGAAATCGGCCTATGCGCAGCGCCTCACGTCGCTGGGCGATGCCGATCCGGTCGCGGCGGAAAGCTGCACCACGCACATCACCGTCTGCGACGCCGAAGGCACGATGGTGGCGGTGACCACCACGCTGCTCTCGTCGATGGGGAGCCGCACGGTGCTGCCGGCAACCGGCATCCTGATGAACAACGGCGTGATGTGGTTCGATCCGCGGCCGAACCAGCCGAACTCGATCGGACCGGGCAAGCGCCCGCTCACCAACATGTTCCCGCTCATCCTGCGCGACGGCGCAGTGCCGTGGATCGCGGCCGGCGCGTCGGGCGGGCGGCGCATCATGGCGGCGGTGCTGCAACTCGTCATGTTCGTGGCGGAGTTCGGCATGACGCCGGAGGCTGCGGCGCATCAGCCGCGCATCGATGTGTCCGATCCCGACAAGGTCACGGCGGACCGGCGGCTCGCGCCCGACATCCTGCGTGCGCTCGAAGCGGACGGTCCGGTCGAGATCGTCGAGCACGCCGTGCTGCCGCTCAACTTCGCGTGCCCGAACCTCATCATGCAGGACGCGGGCGGCCGCACCGGCATCAGCGACGCGGCTTCGCCTTGGTCCGCCGCGGTGGCGCAGGCCTGATCCCGCGCGCTTTCGCCGGGTTGACCGCGCAACGCCGCCCACACTAGCCTTCCCGAGGGCGACAAGAACGCGCCAGCGGACGCCATTCCGCATGGCGGCACGGCCACGAGGGGAAGTGCTCTGGACGCAACCGCGCGCGAGACCGCGCCGAAGGCGCGCGAGATCATCGCGATCCGGCATCTGTCCAAGGTCTATGGCGGCCGCGGCGGCAACGTCACAGCGCTGAGCGATATCGACTGCACGGTCGGCGACGGCGAATTCATCTCGATCGTCGGCCCGTCGGGTTGCGGCAAGTCGACCCTGCTCAAGATCCTCGCCGGCCTGTTGCAACGAAGCGGCGGGGAGGCGCTGCTCAACGGCACGCCGATCGATGGGCCGCGCAAGGACATCGGCGTGGTGTTCCAGTCGCCCGTGCTGTTTCCGTGGCGCACGGTGCTCGGCAACGTGCTGCTGCCGGTGGACGTGCAGCAGCTCGGCCGCGACAAGATGAATCAGCGCGCGCTCGACCTGCTCAATCTGGTCGGACTCGACCGGCTTCGAGCATCGCTATCCGTGGGAGCTGTCGGGCGGCATGCAGCAGCGCGTCGCGCTGGTGCGCGCGCTGATCCACGATCCGGCGCTGCTGCTGATGGACGAGCCGTTCGGCGCGCTCGATGCGCTGACGCGCGAGTCGATGAATGTCGAACTGCAGCGCATCTGGATGGAGAGCACGAAGACGGTCGTTTTCATCACGCATTCGACCGGGGAGGCGGTGTTCCTCGGCGACCGCGTGATGGTGATGACGCCGCGCCCCGGCAAGGTCGAGGACATGCTGGAGATCGACCTGCCGCGCCCGCGCTCGCTCGACGTGATGACGACGGAAAAGTTCGGCACCTACGTGCGGCGCATCCGCAAGTCGCTCAACGCCGGGGGAGGGCTCGAATGATCGGCGGCCCGAAGAACTTCGTGCTGCGGCTGCTGCTGATCGCGGCTGTGCTCGTCGTGTGGGAGGTGATGGTCAAGGTCTTCGCCATCCCGCAGTTCATCCTGCCGGCGCCCTCCAACGTGTTCATCGCGTTCTATCGCGGCTTTGCGAGCGCGCTCTACATCGACCACATCTGGATCACCGTCACCGAAACCCTGATGGGCTTCGTGCTCGGCACCGCGCTCGCCTTCGTGCTCGGCACCGTGATCGCTCTGTCGCGTCCGATCGAGTATTTCCTCTATCCGTTCGTCGTGATGTTCCAGGCGATGCCCAAGGTCGCGCTCGCGCCGCTGATCATCGTGTGGTTCGGGCTGGGCCTGACCTCGAAGGTCGTGAATGCCGCGCTGGTCGCGTTCTTCCCGCTGATGGTCAACACCATCGTGGGTTTGCGCTCGGCCGAGGAGGACAAGGTCAACCTGATGAAGTCGCTCGCGGCCTCGAAGGTGCAGATCTTCTGGATGCTGCAATTGCCGAATGCGATGCCCTACATCTTCGCAGGGCTCGAGATCGCGATGATCTTCGCGCTGATCGGCGCCATCGTCGCCGAATTTGTCGGCGCACAGGCCGGGCTCGGCATGCTGATCCAGAGCATGAACTTCACGATGGACGTGGCCGGACAGTTCTCGGTGCTGTTCCTGCTGTCGCTGATCGGCCTCGGGCTCAACTGGATTGTGGCGGCGGTGCGCCAGCGCGTGCTGTTCTGGGACGCGTCGCAGAAATACACCGACGATGCGGCGCGAAAAGAAGCTGTGTAGGCGGGCGGCGAAAAGGGAGAGAAACCATGAAACGGACGGCCATCCTGTTGTCGGCATTTGCGCTGGGCTTTTCAGGCATTGCTGAAGCGCAGACCACCGTGAAGGTCGCGTGGTGCGCGCGCACCGTGTCCTCGGCCGCGGCGCCCTACGCGATCGCCACCAAGATGGGGTGGTTCGCGAAGGACGGCATCAAGGTGGAGGTCGTGCCGATGCCGGGTTCGACCGACTGCACGAAGGCGGTTGCGACGAAGGACGTGCAATATGGCCTGCCGTCGATCGAGCCGGTCGCGATCATTCGGCAGCAGGGCGTGAAGATCAAAAATTTCTACACGGCCTATCAGGCGAACATCTACGGCATCGCGGTGCCGGAGGATTCGCCGATCAAGACCTTCGCGGACCTCAAGGGCAAGAAGATCGGCGTCACCTCGATGGCGTCGGCCGGCGTGATCGTGGCGCGCGCGCTCGCGAAAAGTAACGGCCTCGATCCGGACAAGGACGTTTCGATCGTGGTGGCGGGCGAGGCGGCGCAGACCGCGGCCCTGTTGCGCGGCAAGCAGGTCGATGCGCTCTCGCAGTTCGACACGCAGTATGCGCTCACCGAGAACGCCGGTGCGAAGCTGCGCCTGCTCGACGCCAAGGACATCGCGAATTTCCCCTCGAACGGCTTCATCGCGCTGGAAGAGCGTCTCGTGAACAACCGTGCTGAGGCTGTGGCGCTCGGCAAGGGCTACGCGATGGGCACCGTGTTTGCGATCGCCAACCCGGAAGCCGCGATCCGCATCCTGTGGGAGGTGTATCCATTCACGAAAGCGACGGGAAAGACCGAAGCCGAGGCGATGCGCGACGATGTGAAGACGCTGGAAGCGCGCGCGCGGTCGTGGAAACTTGAATCGGTCGGCGCGAAAAAGTGGGGCGACAACCTCATCCCGAACTACGACGCCTACATGGACTTTCTGGTGAAGAATGGCGTGCTGAAGGAGAAGGCCGCGGGCGCGGACCTCGTGACCAACGATCTGATCGACGACATGAACAAGTTCGACGCCAAGGCGATCGAGGCACAGGCGAAGGCGTACAAGGGCTAGGACACACGCCGCTCATGCCCGCGAAAGCGGGCATCCAGGTCTGAGCAAAGCGCTGGGTCCTCCGCTTTCGCGGGGACGAGCGGGTGACGCTATTTCTTCATCACCCGCAGCGGATTCCCGGCGAGCCACGCTTTGATGTTCTCGACCATCTGCGAGTAATAGACCTTGTAACCCTCCTGGCTGACATAGCCGAGGTGCGGGGTCAGCACGACATTGTCGAGCTTGCGCAGCGGGTGTGCGAGCGGCAGTGGCTCGACATCGAACGTGTCGAGGCCCGCGCCCGCGATCTTGCGCGATCCGAGCGCCGCCATCAGCGAGGGCTCATCGATGATCGGCCCGCGCGACGTGTTGATGATGAACGCGGTCGGCTTCATCAGCGCGAGATCCCTGCCGGTGACGAGGCCGCGCGTGCGCGGGCTGAGCTGCGTGTGGATGCTGAGGAAATCGGACTGGCGGAACAGGTCCTCCTTCGACACCAGCGCGGCGCCGCCGGCCTTCGCCTTCTCGGCGGTGAGGTTTTCGCTCCAGGCGATCAGGTTCATGCCGATCGCCTTGCCGATCTGGCCGACCTTGGAGCCGAGCTTGCCGAAGCCGAGCATGCCGAGCGTCTTGCCGCCAAGCTCAATGCCGAGCGTCGACTGCCACGGCACGCCCTGCTTCATGCGCGCGTTCTCGTAGCCGATCTTGCGCGCGAGCTCGAGCATGATGCCGATGGCAAGCTCCGCGGTCGGCTGGCCGGCGGCCTCGGTGCCGCACACCGTGATGCCGCGCTCGGCGGCGTAGTCGAGATCGATCGAGGCGTTACGCATGCCGGACGTCATCAGCAGCTTGAGATCGGGCAACTGCTCCAGCGTGGGTTTGAGAAACTGGGTGCGCTCGCGCATCATGCAGATGATCGAGAAGCCCTTCAGCGCCGCCACGGCCGCGTTGCGGTCCGCGAATGGCTCATTGAAGACTTTCACCTCGACATCGGGGATCGACCAGTCGGCGAGCTTGGTGGCGACGTTCTGATAGTCGTCGAGGATCGCGCAGCGATGCGGCATGGGTCAGGCTTTCCCGGTTCAGGCTTTCTTGATGCGGAAGACGAACAGGCCAGGCTGGTTGGATGACTCTTCCAGCACGTCGCCGGTCTGGTTGATCAGGTTCGGGATGTCGAGCGTCGACAGCGGATCGGTGCACTCGACCACGAGGCGGTCACCGGCCGCAAGCCGGGTCAGCGCCTTGCGGGTTTTCAGCGCGGGCAGGGGGCAGCGCAGCCCGCGCAGGTCGAGCGTCGTCTCGGACATCGGCGCAATGGACTGTTCCGGCCGCGCGGCGTCAAGGGTGACGCGGGGAATGGGCCGTCGGCCGATAGATTTTGACTATATTGCCCGGCGCTGCTTGACCGGCGCGCCCGCGCTCCCCAAGAGAAGCCGCATGGCCGCGCAACGGATTTCAAGTCTTACGCCGATCGCGCAGGTGCTTGCGCGCGTCGAAGCGCTGGCGCGGCCGGTCGTCCCGCGCGAACTCGCGCTTGCCGATGCCGAAGGCCGCGTGCTCGCCGAAGACGTGACCGTCAGCGCGGCGAGGCCCGCCGCGCCCACCGCATTGTGGGACGGATGGGCGGTGCGCGCCGACCAGGTCGCGGATGCGGGACCTTATGCGCCGGTGTTGCTTGCGCCGCCGCCCGCATGGGTCGATGCCGGGGCGCCGCTGCCGCGCGAGGCTGACGCGGTGCTGCCGCCGGACGCGGTAGTCGGCGCGGAGGTGCATGCGGCCGCGACGGCGGGAGAGGGCGTGCTCGCGGCGGGCGCGGATGCGTCGGCGGGTCAGCCATTGCGCCGCGCGGGCGAGCAGTTGCGCGCCGCCGATGTCGCGGCGTTGCAGACGCTCGGTATTTCGCGCGCGCGTGTGCGCGAACCGCGCGTGCGCGTCGTCGCGACGCCGGGCTGCGACAGTGTCGCGCTCGCAATTTCGCGCGGCGTCGCGGCGCACGGCGCGAACGTGATCTTCGTACGCGCGCTCGAACGCGCGCTCGCCGACGAGCAGACCGACTTGCTCATCACCGTCGGCGGGACCGGCGCGGGACGGCGACGATGGCAGCGTCGCGATGCTGGCGCGCATGGGCGAAGTTGCGATCCACGGATTCGGCATTGCGCCGGGCGAAACCGCGGCGCTCGGCAGCGCGAAGGGTCATCCGGTGCTGATGCTGCCCGGCCGGCTCGACGGCGCGCTCGCGGCGTTTCTGGTGGTAGGCGACGCGTTGCTGCGGCGCCTGACCGGCGCAAGTTCGCCGCAAACAGGAACGCCGGTGACGCTCGCGCGCAAGATCGTCTCGACCGTCGGCCTCGCCGAAGTGGTGCCGGTACGGCGCGTCGCGGACGGCATCGAGCCGCTCGCCACAGGTTACTGGCCCGCGCAGGCGATCACGCGCGCCGACGGCTGGGTGCTGGTGCCGCCGGAGAGCGAAGGCTTCGCGGCCGGCGCACAGCTTGAGATGCAGGCGTTCCCATGAACGATCGCACGCGCCCCGAGACGTCGCGCTGCTCGATGCCGTGCGCGCCGCCGCGCGGCAGGAACAGTTCCTCGAAGTCGTCTCGGCCGAAGACGCGAAGGCGCGCTTCGAGAAGCATCTCGATCTCGCGCCGCTCGCCGCCGAAACCGTGGCGCTCGCCGACGCGCTCGGCCGCGTGCTCAGCGCCGACGTCGACGGCGCCGATCGACGTGCCGCCGTTCGACCGCTCCAACGTGGACGGCTTCGCGGTGCGCGCCGCCGACACGGCGGGCGCGACCGACGCCGCGCCGCGCCGCCTGACGCTCAACGCCGAGGTGCTCGCCTGCGGCCACGCGCCGAAGCTCACCGTCGCGCCCGGCACCGCCACGACGATCGCGACCGGCGGCATGATCCCGCGCGGCGCCGACGCCGTCGTGATGATCGAGCACACCGAGCTGATCGATGCCGGCGCGCCCGCGATCGACCTGCGCCGCGCGGTCTCGCCCGGCACGTTCGTGTCCTATGCGGGCTCCGACATCGCGCGCGGCGAGACGCTGCTGCGCCGCGGCGCCGCGATCTCGTCGCGCGAGATCGGCATGCTGGCGGCATGCGGGTTCGACAAGGTCGACGTGGTGCGGCGGCCGAGGGTCGCGGTGTTTTCGACCGGCGATGAACTGGCGGCGCTCGGGCCAGCCGCTGCGGCCGGGCGCGGTCTACGACTTCAACGGCGCGATCATCGCGGCGGCGGTGCGCGAAGCAGGCGGCGAGCCGGTCGCGTTCGGCGCGTTTCCCGGACGACGAGACGGCGCTCGAAGCGGCCGTGCGCGAGGCGCTCGAAGCAATGCGACATCGTGGTGCTCTCCGGCGGCACGTCGAAAGGCGCGGGCGACCTCTCGCACCGCATCGTGTCGCGCCTCGGCGCGCCCGGCGTGCTCGTGCACGGCGTTGCGCTCAAGCCCGGCAAGCCGCTGTGCCTCGCGGTCGCGCAGGGCAAGCCCATCGTCGTGCTGCCCGGCTTCCCGACCTCGGCGATCTTCACGTTCCACGCCTTCGTCGCGCCGGTGATCCGCGCCAAGGCTGGGCTGCCGCCGGAAGCGGCCGTGACGGTGGACGCCACGGTGCCGGTGCGCATTCCCTCCGAAATGGGCCGCAAGGAATTCGTGCTGGTCGCGCTGGTCGCGGGCGCGGACGGCAAGATCGCGTTCCCGATCGGCAAGGGCTCCGGCTCGGTCACGACGTTCTCGCAGGCCGACGGCTTTCCTCGAAGTCGACGCGCTGCGCACCGCGCTCGATGCCGGCACCCGCGCGCCGGTGACGCTGATCGGGCAGGCGCGCGCGCCGGATCTCGTGATCGCGGGCAGCCATTGCGTCGCGCTCGATGCGGTGCTGTCGGCGCTGTCGCGCGCAGGGCATCTCGGCGCGCACCATCGCGATCGGCAGCATGGGCGGCGTCGCGGCGGCGCGGCGCGGCGAGTGCGATCTCGCGCCGATCCACCTGATGGACCCGGCGACCGGCATCTATAACGAGCACTACGCGAAGGACGGCCTCGCGCTGGTGCGCGGCTGGCAGCGCATGCAGGGCGTCGTGTTCCGCAAGGGCGATGCGCGCTTCGAGGGCAAGTCCGCGCAGGACGCGCTGAAAGCCGCGCTCGCCGATCCGGATTGCATCATGGTCAACCGCAACGCGGGCGCAGGCACGCGCATCCTGATCGATCAGTTGCTCGGGGCATGCGCGCCCGCCCGGTTACGGCAACCAGCCGCGCTCGCACAATGCTGTTGCTGCTGCTGTTGCGCAGGGCCGCGCCGACTGGGGCGTCGCCATCAAGTCGGTGGCCGCAATGTATGGCCTTGGCTTCGCTGCAGCTGTCGCCCGAGAACTATGATTTTCTGCTGGTCGAGACGCGGCGCGAGCGGTCCGCCGTTGCGGCCTTCCTCAAGGCGCTCGGCGACCGGGACGTGTGCGCGCAAATCGCAGCGCTCGGCATGCTGCCGGCCTGATATGATGCGTCCATGAAGGTCATCGGCATCGCGGGATGGAGCGGCGCGGGCAAGACCACGCTGCTGACGCGCGTGATCCCGCTGCTCACCGCGCGGGGACTGCGCGTCTCGACCGTCAAGCATGCCCATCACGCCTTCGACATCGATCAGCCCGGCAAGGATTCGCACACGCACCGCATGGCGGGCGCGACCGAAGTGCTGATCTCGTCGGCCAACCGTTATGCGCTGATGCATGAATTGCGTGGCGCGCCGGAAATGGCGTTGCGGGCGTTGCTCGAACAGCTGTCGCCGGTCGATCTCGTGCTCGTGGAGGGCTTCAAGCGCGAGACGCATCCCAAGCTCGAAGTCTATCGCGCCGCGGTCGGCAAGCCGCCGCTCGCATCCCGACGATCCGAACATCGTGGCGGTTGCGAGCGACGGTCCGGTCGCGGCGCGCGTGCCGGTCGTGTCGCTCGACGATGCGGAGGCGGTCGCGGACATTCTGGTCGCGAAGGCGCAGCCGCTCGACGCGGTGCTCGCGCGCGTGGGCGCCTGATGGCCCAGCTCTCCGACGACTGCTTTGCGTTCGGCGGGCCGCTGCTCGCCATCGACGATGTCGAGCGGCTGATCGCCGAGCGTGTGACGCCGGTCGCCGAAACCGAGACGGTTGCGCTGAAGGATGCGCGCGGGCGTGTGCTCGCGGCGGATGTCGTCGCGCCGATCGATCTGCCGCCGTTCGACAACTCGGCGGTCGATGGTTACGCGGTGCGGCACGCCGATCTCGGCCGAAGGCGAGACGACGCTCGCGATCATCGATCGCCTGACCGCAGGCCGCGCGGCCGCGCATGCCGTCGCGCAAGGGCGAGGCGATCCGCATCTTCACCGGCGCGCCGATGCCGCAAGGCGCCGACACGGTGTTCATGCAGGAGGACGTGCGCACGGAGGGCGGCGCCGTGATCGTGCCGCCGGGCCTGAAGCGTGGCGCGAACATGCGCGGCTCGCGGGCGAGGATGTGGCGAAAGGGCACGGTCGCGCTGCATCGCAGGCCGCCGCCTGCAGCCGCAGGATCTGAGCATGGCGGCGGCGCTGGGTTTGCAGACGCTGGCGGTGCGGCGGCGCGTGCGCGTCGCGATCTTTTCCACCGGCGACGAGATCGTCGAGCCGGGCGCGCCGCTTCCGGCGGCGGGACTCTATGACGCGAACCGCGAGCTGCTCCGCGGCTTGCTGGCGCGGCTCGACGCGGAGGTCACCGACCTCGGCATCCTGCGCGACGACGAAGGACAAGGTCGCGGCGCGGCTGCGCGATGCCGCGCGGGGCCAGGACCTCGTGCTGACGTCCGGCGGCGTCTCGACCGGCGAAGCCGATTACGTACGCGAGGCGATCGAGCAGATCGGCAAGCTCGTGTTCTGGCGCGTCGCCATCAAGCCGGGCCGCCCGGTCGCGATGGGCGTGCTCCACGGCACCGCGTTCGTCGGGCTGCCGGGCAATCCGGTCGCGGTGTTCGTGACCTTCGCGCGCGTGGTGCGGCCGCTGCTGCTGCGCCTTGCCGGCGCAAACCCTGAGCCGCTCATCGCGCTGCCGGTGAAATCCGGGTTCGCCTATCGCAAGAAAAAGGGACGGCGCGAGTATGTGCGCGTTTCCCTCACTCGCGATACGGACGGCTCATACGTCGCGAGCAAGCATCCGCAGGATGGGGCGGGCGTCATTTCGTCGCTGACCGCGACGGACGGTCTCGCCGAACTGGATGATGACGTCACCGAGATTGCCGAGGGGCAGGCGATCGGCTTCCTGCCGTACTCTGTGCTGGCGGGCTAAACGTTCTCCGAAGCCGCAAGCTTCGTCGCCCGCTCCACATCCTCGGGCGTATTCACGTTGAAGAACGGATCGACCGGCTCGGCCGGCCATTCCGCCAGCGCGATGCCATGCCGCGCGGTCCACACCTCGATCTTGCGCAGGTCCTCGACCGTGATCGCGTGGCGCAAATCCTCGCGCAGGCCGACATGCCACAGCCCGACGACCGGATGGCGCCAGTCGCCGGACTTCGCGCAGGCGAGCAGCTTGCCTTTCGTGATGCGCGCCGCGTGCAGCTTCGCCACGAGATCGCGCGGCAGGAACGGGCAATCGCCCGGCACGCTGACAACCCATTCGGTACCGGGCCGGTTCGCCGCGACCCAGTCGAGCCCGGCGAGAATCCCCGCGAGCGGACCGGCGAAATCCGGCACGCTGTCGGCCACGACCGGCAATCCGAACGGCGCGAAGCGCGTCGGGTCGCCGTTCGCATTGAGCACAAAGCCGCTCACTTGCGGCGCGAGGCGTGAAAGCGCGCGCTGCAGGATCGTCTCGTTGCCGATGCGGATCAGCGCCTTGTCGCCGCCGCCCATGCGGCGCGCGAGCCCGCCCGCGAGGACGAGGCCGAACGTCTCAATCGTCATGCACCGCCGCCTTGCGCCGGTGCTTGCCGCTCTCCTCCTCGACGAAAGAGAGGTCCTGGTCGAACACGATGCGGTCTTCGCCCGCGAGGGCGACGAAGCGCTTTCCCGCGCGCGCGGCCGATGAGCGTAAGCCCCGCCTTGCGCGCAAGTTCGACGCCCCAGGCGGTGAAGCCGGAGCGCGAGACGAGGATCGGGATGCCCATGCGCACGGTCTTGATCACCATCTCCGACGTAAGCCGACCGGTGGTGTAGAAGATTTTGTCCCCGGCGGGCACGCGGTTCTGGAACATCCAGCCGGCGATCTTGTCGACCGCGTTGTGGCGCCCGACGTCCTCCATGTAGACGAGCGGGCGATCCTCCTGCGCGAGCACGCAGCCGTGGATCGCGCCCGCCTCCAGATAGAGCGACGGCGTGGTGTTGATCTTGTGGGTCAGCGCATAGAGCCATGAGGTGCGCAAAGTCGCGGCCGGCAGCGTCACGCCCTCGATCAGTTCCATCAGGTCGCCGAAGGCGGTTCCCTGCGCGCAGCCGGAGGTTTGGGTGCGCTTCTGAAGCTTGTCCTCGTAGTCGGTCTCGCGCTCGGTGCGCACGATCGCAACGGCAAGGTCCTCGTCGTAGTCGACGCCGGTGACCACGTCGTCCGGCTGCAGCATGTTCTGGTTCAGCAGGTAGCCGATCGCCAGATAGTCCGGGTAATCGCCGATCGTCATCGCGGTGACGATCTCCTGCCGGTTCAGGTAGATGGTCAGCGCGCGCTCGACCGTGACCGAGGTGGTCACCGGCGCGCCGGTCTGGTCGACGCCCGAGACGCGCTCGGTCAGCCGCGGGTCCGCCGGGTTCGGGCGGATGAGGTAGTCGTCCGCAGGTTCCGCGGAGGCCGCCAGAGGCACTTTGGTGATCGGGGTTCCCATGCCGCCAATATAAGCGGGATGGCGGCGCAAGCCCAATCAGGCCCGCGAACCGGCTTCTAAAGCTGAAAATTGGAAAGGAGTTACGCCGAAACCTTGGCCATGCCGCCGAGGTCAGGCTCGGAGACGACCGCCATGGTCGCATGCTTGGCGCGCCACTTCGGGCCGGGGCCGCGCATGTAGTGCCGCTCGGGGTGGTAGGCGTCGAACAGGTCGGAGGTCACGGTGCGCCAGAGGTCAGCGACGGCCTTGCCGATGCTTGGGGTCTTGTTCTTTCTGGCCATGACACATTCCCGAACTCCAGGCGGGTCCCGACTTGCCGGGTCCGCTTATTGGTCGGTACGGATGTCCGCCTGGTTCACGGACAAGATGCGGCCGAACTGGTTAAAATTCGTTACAATTTCGCCTGCGTAGTTCTACGAATTCGGAATCAACCTTTCCGAAGTTTTACCAGCACCGCAGACACATCCGCGCCTGCGCCAAGTTACGCCTCGGCGTCGATCGCGTTTCGGCGGGGCAGGATGCTCGCGCTGACGTGAGCGTGCGTGATCGCCGCCGATACAACATTCCCGGCGCGCCGATACATTGTAGCGGCGCTGCGCTCTCAGCGACGGATCAGCACGACACCCGCGATGAGGAGTGCCGCCCCCATGAGGCGTGGCAGGTCGGCCGAACGCTGCTCCAGCCCGAACAGCCCGAAATGGTCGAAGGCGAGCGAGGTGAGCATCTGCCCGGCGATCACCAGCGCCACATAGGTCCCGGCCCCGATCAGGGGGATCAGCCAGATCCCGCAAATGATGAAGATGGCGCCGAAGATGCCACCGGTCCACGCCCATAGCGGCACGCGGCCCAGCACGCCTAAAGCCGGAACCGGCTCCCGCATGGCGGCGACCAGCAAGGCCATGCTGGCAAGGCCGACCAGATAGCTGACGAAGCCGGACCAGGCCGCCGAGTTCAAAGCCGTCTTGAGATTGGCGTTGAGCACCTGCTGCGTGACGACGCTGGCGCCGGCGGCCAGTGCGACGAGCGCGGAAAGCATGAGTTCGAGCATTCCGGTCCTTTCTTCGGCTTGGGGATGCACCGCTATCCGCTTGCTCTTCGCACGCGCGATGGCTACATCAGCGGCGAATTTCCCCACATTCATCGCGAGGGCAGGGCACGATGGCCCGTCAGTTCATCTATCACATGCAAGGTCTCACCAAGGTCTATCCGGGCAACCGGAAGGTCCTGGAGGACATCCATCTGTCGTTCTATCCGGACGCCAAGATCGGCGTGCTCGGCGTCAACGGCTCGGGCAAGTCGACGCTGCTGCGCATCATGGCCGGCATCGACACGGAATATGTCGGCGAAGGCTGGGTCGCGGAGGGTGCCCGCGTCGGCTACCTGGCGCAGGAACCCGCGCTCGACGAGACGAAGAGCGTGCGCGAGAACGTCATGGAAGGCGTCGCCGCCAAGAAGGCGCTGATCGACCGCTACAACGAGATCGCCGCCAACTACTCGGACGAAACCGCCGACGAGATGTCGAAGCTGCAGGACGAGATCGATTCCAAGAACCTGTGGGATCTCGACAGCCAGGTCGATCTCGCGATGGACGCGCTGCGCTGCCCGCCGGACGATGCCGACGTGACCAAGCTCTCCGGCGGCGAGCGCCGCCGCGTCGCGCTGTGCCGGCTGCTGCTCGACCAGCCCGAACTGCTGCTGCTCGACGAGCCGACCAACCATCTCGACGCCGAGAGCGTGCACTGGCTCGAAGGCCACCTGCGCAACTATCCGGGCGCGATCCTGATCGTCACCCACGACCGCTACTTCCTCGACAACGTCACCGGCTGGATCCTCGAACTCGATCGCGGCCGCGGCATTCCCTACGAGGGCAACTATTCGTCGTGGCTGGTGCAGAAGCAGAAGCGGCTCATTCAGGAGGGCCGCGAAGAGGCCGCGCATCAGAAGACGCTCGAACGCGAACAGGAGTGGATCGCGTCGTCGCCGCGCGCCCGGCAGGCCAAGTCCAAGGCGCGCTACGAGCGCTACGAGGAATTGCTCAAGAAGGCGAGCGACAAGCAGACCTCGACCGCGCAAATCGTCATTCCGGTCGCCGAACGGCTCGGACAGAACGTCGTCGATTTCGGCGCCCTCAAGAAGGGCTACGGCGACAACCTGCTGATCGACGATCTCACCTTCAAGCTGCCGCCCGGCGGCATCGTCGGCGTGATCGGGCCGAACGGCGCGGGCAAGACCACGCTGTTCCGCATGATCACCGGACAGGAAAAGCCGGACGCCGGGACGATCCAAGTCGGCGAGTCGGTGCAGCTCGGTTACGTCGATCAGTCGCGCGATGCGCTCGACGGCAAGAAGAACGTCTGGGAGGAAATCTCCGGCGGCAACGACCAGATCCTGCTCGGCAAGAAGGAAGTGAATTCACGCGCCTATGTTTCGGCGTTCAACTTCAAGGGCGGCGACCAGCAAAAGAAGGTGGGGCAGCTCTCGGGCGGCGAGCGCAACCGCGTGCATCTCGCCAAGATGCTGAAGTCCGGCGCAAACGTGCTGCTGCTCGACGAACCGACCAACGATCTCGACGTCGACACGCTGCGCGCGCTCGAAGAGGCGCTGGAGGATTTCGCCGGCTGCGCGGTGATCATCAGCCACGATCGCTGGTTCCTCGATCGCATCGCGACGCACATCCTCGCCTTCGAGGGCGAGAGCCACGTGGAGTGGTTCGAGGGCAACTTCCAGGACTACGAGGCCGACAAGATGCGGCGGCTGGGGACGGATTCAACGATCCCGCACCGGATCAAATACAAGAAATTTTCGCGCTGACGGCTCACGCTCACGACGGAACGATCACGCCCTTGCCGCTCGTCTGGGTGTCGAACACCCGATAGGCCTCCTCGGCCTGATCGAGCCGCCAGCGGTGCGTGAAGAGCTTCTCGACGTCCACGTTGTGGTCCGCGACGAACTCGGCGCAATCGGCCTGCCCGTGCGTCGAAAAGGTCCACGAGCCGACCAGCGTGATCTGCCGGCGCAACAGGTCGGGGCTCACATCGAGCGTGACCTGACCGCGCTCGCCGACATAGCAGGCCGTTCCCCACGTTCGCGCTGCGCGGACCGCGGCAGCCCGCGCTTCGGCGGCGCCCGAGGTGTCGAGCGTCTTGTGCGCGCCTTCGCCGTGGGTGAGTTCGCGGATCGCATCGACCGGATTGTTGGAGCCCGCGTCGATCACTTCGTTCGCGCCGAATTCGCGGGCGAGCTGGTTGCGCTCCGGTGAAACGTCGAGCGCGATGACACGTGCGCCCATCGCCACGGCGAGTTGTGTCGCGGAAAGTCCGACCGGTCCCTGACCGAAGATCGCGATCGTCTCGCCGCCCTGCAGGTTGAGGCGCTTGAGTGCGCCGTAGGCCGTGCCGGTGCCGCAGGAGATCGCCGCGCCCGTCTCGAACGAGAGCGCGTCCGGCAGCGGGACGAGCGTGTGTACCGGAACCTTCATGTATCTGGCGTGCGCGCCGTTTCCGTTCGCGCCGAACACGGTCGCGCCTTTGAGGCACATCTGCGCCCAGCCCGAGCGGCAATGCTTGCAAGTCTCGCAGCCGGTGTAGTGATGATCCATCACGCGCTGGCCGACGCGGGCTTCCCGGTCCGTCACCCCGGCGCCGACCGCGACGACAACGCCGCAGGGCTCGTGTCCGGCGATAACGGGTTCGGCGCCGCGCTTGAATCCGGAGGTCGCATCGCCCGGCTTGAAGGACGCGCGATAAACGTGCAGGTCGCTGCCGCACATGCCGGACGCCTTGATCTCGAGCACCACGTCGCGTGCGCCGGGCGTCGGGTCGGGGAACTCGCGCAGTTCGAGCTTCCGGTCCCCGGTGAACACGACGCCTTTCATGCGATCCCCACGGATGTTTGTTCGACCCGCGCCAGTCTATCGCGTGATGCGACCCTGACCAGCCATGCGGCGCTCGCGCCGTCAGCGGGAGCGGCCTTCTGCCTCACCCGCGCGTCGTCAAACGGCCCCGGGCGAATCGAATATAAGCGGGCGCATCGGGACTCGGATCCCCCTCAACCGCGGTGACCTCACATGAGCATGGCTCCCGAAACGCCCGATTCCCCCTTACGGCGGGCTGCGGCCACTGCCTTTGCTCATCTTCTCCTCCCGCTGGCTGCAACTGCCGCTCTATCTCGGTCTGATCGTGGCGCAGGGCGTCTACGTCATCCTGTTCCTGAAGGAACTTTGGCACCTGTTCACCGAGGCGCTGCACATTACCGAGCAGGCGATCATGCTCGCGGTGCTCGGTCTGATCGACGTGGTGATGATCTCGAACCTGCTGGTGATGGTGATCGTCGGCGGCTACGAGACCTTCGTGTCCCGGCTCAATCTCGAGGGGCATCCGGACCAGCCCGAGTGGCTGAGCCACGTCAACGCGAGCGTGCTGAAGATCAAGCTCGCGATGGCGATCATCGGCATCTCGTCGATCCATCTGTTGCGCACGTTCATCGAGGCCGGCGCGCTCGGAACGGCCGCCACGAAATACACCGAGACCGGCGTGATGTGGCAGACCATCATCCATTGCGTGTTCATCCTCTCGGCAATCGGGATCGCCGCGGTGGACAAGATGGGGCAGGACACCGCTCCGCAACCACATCATTGAGCGGATGGCCGCGCGCGTACTCGCGGTCGCGCTTTGGCTGAGCCTGCTGCTCGCCGGCTCCGTTGCGCATGCGGCCGATGCAGCGTTTACACGCTGGCTTGAGCAACTCTATCCAGCCGCCCAGCAGCTCGGCGTTTCACGCGCCACATTCGATGCTGCGACGCGCGGGCTCGAGCCGGATCTCTCGCTGCCCGATCTCGTGATCCCCGGACGACCGGACCGCCAGCCATCGCAGGCTGAGTTCGTACAGACGCCTGCCGAATACCTGAAGGAGTCGGCCTTCGATGCGCTCGCCGCGCAGGGGCGCAAGCAACGCGAGCAACACCGCGCGGTGCTTGAGCGGATAGAGCAGCGCTTCGGCGTGCCGGGCGCGGTCGTGCTGGCGATCTGGGCGCGCGAAACGAATTTCGGCGCCGCGAAGCTGCCGCACAGCGCGATCCGCGCGCTCGCGACACAGGCGTATCTTGGCAAGCGCAAGGAGCAATTCCGCGAGGAATTCCTGCTCGCGCTGAAGATGCTGCAGGAAGGCCATGTCACGCTTGCCGCCATGCGCTCGTCATGGGCGGGTGCGATGGGGCATCCGCAGCTTCTGCCGTCGGGCTTCTACAAATACGCGATCGACTTCGACGGCGACGGCAGGCGCGACATCTGGAAGTCGATTCCCGACGTGCTTGGCACGATCGCGAACCACCTGGTCGAGCTTGGCTGGCAGCGCGGGCAACGCTGGGCGTACGAAGTGCGGTTGCCGCGCGACGTCGACTGCACCATTGCGCAGCCCGAGATGAAGATGAAAATCGCCGAATGGCTCAAGCGCGGTTATGCGCCGGCGCGGGATCGCAAGCTTTCTGCGGCTGAGCTTGCGCAGGAGGCCTCATTGTTGATGCCTGCCGGGCTCTACGGTCCGGCGTTTCTCGTGCCGCAAAACTACTTCGCCATGAAGGACTACAATTTTTCCGATCTCTATGTGCTGTTCGTCGGCCATCTCGCCGACCGGATCGCGGGCGCGCCGGGCTTCGAGCAGCCGTGGGGCAAGGTTACGCAGCTTGCGACCGCATCGCTGGAGCGCATGCAGCACGAGCTGACGCGGCGCGGATTTTATCACGACAAGATTGACGGCAAGGCCGGCATGCTGACGCGCGCCGCGCTCGGCGCTTACCAGAAGGCGAACGGTTTGAAGCTCGATTGCTGGCCGACTCAGAGCCTGCTCGATCAGATGAAATGAAAGAACCCGGCCACGCTTGCGCGGGCCGGGTTCTGATCAAGCGCTGATGCGCTTAAGCGGTTACGGGCAGAAGTAGCGCGGACGGCCGCGATAGCCGACCACGTTGCCGTAGGGGTCGTACACCGGGCGCTGCGCCCAGTAGCCGCCGGGGCAGCCGACGGGCGCACCCGCGTAATAGCCGTGGTACGGCACATAGCCGGGCTGAACCACATAGCCGGGGCCATAGGAATTCGCGATCGCACTGCCGACAATGGCGCCGGCGGCAACGCCGCCGAGGATGCCGAGGCCAATGCCGAGGCCACGGCGCTGCGCGAACGCGTCGGACGGTGCAGCCGTGAGCGCGGCCGCGATGGCCGCGGCAGCAGTAAGCGTGGTGAGGGTCTTCGTCATGGAGTCAGGACCTCGTTGGGGCGGTCGGCCATGCGCCGAACGCCGTGCAGGAGATAAACCATCCGCGGCGCGGGTGCCAAGCATAGGCACCTGCAATTTGGCGGAATTTTGGGCCTGCAATGCGAAAAACATGAACAAACATGCAGATTTAGCCCGGTTTCGGGTTCGCTAAACCCTCGGGAACCCGCGCGCGGCGATTGCGTCGAATCAACGCATAAGTGATGCGGATGACTGTGCGCCTTGCCGAATACCCGCGGCGCCGGGGCGGTGATAGCTTGCACAGAACGATGGGAGGAATGCCGATGCCGATCAGTCGTTCGCTCGCTTTGTCGGTCGCCGCGCTGCTCATGATCACGCAAGGTGCCGCCGCGCAGGATTGGCAGCAGCGGAAGCAGAGGCCGCAAGGGCCGCCGCAGCAACAACAGCAGCAGCAGCAACAGCAGTTCGCGCCGGGAGGCGGCGGCGGAGCCTGCTCGCCGAGCGGCTTTGCGCGGCTCTCGCGCAATTGCTCGATCAATACCGGCGGCTGCCAGCGCATGCCGGAGACCTGCAATCGCGGCTGGTGCTGCCCTTAAACCCGTCGCGGGAGGATGGACAAAGTGATCGACCGACGCGCCTTCACGGCGAGCGCGCTCGCGCTCATGGCAAGCGCCGCGCCCGCACGCGCGCAAACCTGGCCCGACCGGCCGATCCGCATCCTCGCCGGCTATCCGGCAGGCGGCGGCATCGATCTGGTGGCGCGCCTGTTCGGCGAGCAGATGAAGCAGGCGTTCGGGCAACCGGTGATCGTCGAGAACCGGCCCGGTGCCGCCGCGATGATCGCCGCGAACGCGGTCGCGAAATCCACGCCCGACGGACTGACGCTGCTGATGGCGGCCTCCGGCGAGGTCGCGATCAATCACCACCTGCACAAGGACAAGATGACCTACGACCCGCTGCGCGAACTCGCCGCGGTCGCGCTCGTCGGTATCGTGCCGTGCGTGGTCGTGGTCGCGGCGACGACGCCGGTGAAGAACGGCGCGGAGCTGATCGCGTACGCGCGCGCTAATCGCGGCAAGCTCTCGTTCTCATCCTCCGGCATCGGCAACCCGCAGCAGCTTGCGGGAGAGTTGATGAACCACATGGCCGGCACCGATGTGCTGCATGTGCCGTATCGCGGCTCGGCCCCGGCCGTGACTGACGTTGCGACCGGTGCCGTGACGATGAGCTTTGCGAGTCTTGCTGCCGCGCTGCCGCTGATCCAGGACGGGAAGCTGCGCGCAGTCGCGGTGACGTCGCGCGAGCCGATGCCGCAGTTGCCCGGCGTTGCGCCGCTTTCGGAGGCGGTGCCGGAACTGAAAGGCTACGAGCTTCTCAACTGGTTCGGCCTTTTCGCGCCGACGGCGACTCCCGCGCCGGTCGTCACCCGGCTCAACGAGGTGATGAACGCCAGCCTGCGCGACAAGAAAATCGGCGAGACGCTCGACATTCAGGGCATCGTGCCGCGCCCGATGACCGCGCCGGAATACCGCGCTTTCGTGATCGCCGAGGAGAAAAAGTTCGGCGATATCGTCAAGCAGGCGAACATCAAGCTGGAAACCTGATCTTGTCCGGCCTCCCGCCGCGCCGGCGTTGATCGCATGCCGATCCTTCTTGCCGTCGCCGGATTGCTCCTGCTCGCGCTCCTGTTCGGCCCGCAGCTCTGGATCAGGCACGTCCTCAAGCGGCACGGCGCCGAACGGGCCGATTTACCCGGCACCGGCGCCGAGCTTGCGCGCCATCTGCTCGACGAGGCCGGCCTTGCCGCCGTGAAGGTCGAGTTGACCGGCGACGGCGATCATTACGATCCGGAAGCGCAGGCGGTGCGTCTCCTGCCGCAGCATTACGACGGCCGTTCAATCGCGGCGGTGGCGGTCGCCGCGCATGAAGTCTCGCACGCAGTCCAGCATGCGCACGGCGAACCGGCTTTCGCGCGGCGTCTGGCGTCTGGTGCGCAGGCTCGTCTGGGTCGAGCGCGCGGCGAGCATCATCCTGTTCCTGACGCCCGTCGTCTTCATCCTGGCGCGCTCGCCTGCGCTGGCCGCGCTCGAACTGCTGGCCGGCGTGCTGCTGCTCTCGATCCGCGCCGCGGTGCATGTCGTCACCTGCCGGTCGAACTCGATGCGAGCTTCGGCAAGGCGCTGCCGGTGCTTCTGCGCGGGCGCTATCTTGGAGCAGCCGACCTGCCGGCCGCCCGCAGCGTGTTACGCGCCGCCGCCTTCACCTATCTGGCCGCGGCGCTGGCGACGCTGGTCAGCCTCGGGCGCTGGTTGCGCATTCTGAGATTCTGATAAGACAGTCTTGGGCGATCTTGTTTTGGGCGAAAGTGACCCGGAGGAACCGATGATTTCACGCCGTATGCTGCTTGGCTCGATCGCCGCAGCGCCGCTCGTCACCGTGCTGCCGCGCGTGGCGCTCGCCGCCTATCCCGACAAGCCGATCCGGCTGATCGTGCCGTTCGCGGCGGGAGGCAACGCCGACTTCGTGGCGCGCGTCACCGGCGAGTACATGCAGCAGGTGCTCGGCCAGCCGATCGTGGTCGAGTACCGCACCGGCGCGGGCGGCAGCCTCGGCGCCGACATGGCGGCGAAAGCCGCGCCCGACGGCTACACGCTGTTCACCGGCTCGAACGGGCCGCTCACCGTCAATCCGTTCGTGCAGGCGAAGCTCGGCTACGATCCGTTGAAGGATTTCGTCGCGATCGGGCTCGCGAACCTCGCGCCGCATTGTCTCGCGGTGAACGCCGAGGTGCCGGCGAAGACCATTCAGGAGGCGATCGCGCTCTCCAAGAAGCAGCCGTTCAACGTCGGCACATCGGGGGCCGGCAGCGCCTCGCACATGACGCTTGCGCGCTTCAATGCGGCGACCGGCGCGAACATCGCGCACGTTCCCTATCGGGGCGGCGGCCAGATCGTTCCGGATCTCCTCTCGGGCAACCTCACCGGCGCGATGACGGAGCTCTCCACCGTGCTGCCGCAGATCAGCGGCGGAAAAATCCGCATTCTCGGCGTCGCTTGGAACAAGCGCTCGCCGCAACTGCCCGACGTGCCGACGATGATCGAGCAGGGCGTGAAGGATTTCACCGCGGCGAGTTACGTCGGCATCCTGGCGCCGGCGAAGACGCCGGACGACATCCTGAAATCGCTTGAAGCGGCACTCGTCAAGGCGGTGAGCAACAAGGAGCTGCAGCAGAAGATGCTCACCAGCGGCGCCGAACTGGTGCCGGACGAACTGATGACCTCGAAGGGCTTCGCCGCCTACATCCAGAAGGAATACGACCTTACCAAAGAGGCCGCGAAGCTCGCCGGGCTGACGCCGACGTAAGCCCCGCACACGATGCATCCGCGCGAGCGCCTCGCATATTCGGCCATCGAGGGCCGCAAGCCGCTGACGTTGCCGGACGGCCTCCGGCTGATCGTCTGGCCGGTCCTCGCGCTGGAAGAATGGGACATGGCGCGGCCGATGGCGCGCATGGTCATCTCGCCGCCGCAAGGCCAGCCGCAGCAACCGGATCATCCGAATTGGAGCTGGCACGAGTACGGCATGCGCGTCGGCTTCTGGCGCATGAAGCGCATGCTCGAGGCGCTCAGGATCAACCCGACGGTGACGCTCAATGCGCGCGTGTGCGAAACCTATCCGCAGGTCGCGCAAGCCTGCGTCGACGCAGGCTGGGAATTGAATGCGCACGGCTACGATCAGGTGCCGATGCACAAGCTCGACGACCAGAAGGCCGTGATCGACAAATCGGTCGCGATCATCTCGAAGTTCTGGGGCAGGGCGCCGCGCGGCTGGTTCGGGCCGGGACTGACGCAGACCTTCGACACGCTCGATCATCTTTCGGCGGCCGGCATCGAATATATCGGCGACTGGGTGCTCGACGACGAGCCGGTGACGCTCAAGACCACGCACAAGCCGGTGGTGGCGCTGCCCTACAATTTCGAACTGCACGACATCGTCTTGATGGCGCTGGGTCACCATCCGTCCGACCAGATGCATGCGCGCGTAATGGATCAGTTCGAATGCCTCTATGCGGAGTCGGCGGAGCGCCCGAAGATCATGTCGATCGCGATGCATCCCTATCTCTCGGGCGTGCCGCACCGCATCAATCACGTGCGCCGCGCGTTTGAAGACGTGCTCAGCCGGCCGGGCGTCGCGGCGTGGGACGGCGCGAAGATCCTCGACTGGTACAGGGGACAGACCACGTAGCGGGAACTGGCCGCATAATTCAATTCGCCGCACCGGTCGCGGATTGCGCTTCGCGTTATCCGGGTTACAACGGCGCTAGAAAAGCAAAACTGGAGGAAGGCATGACGATCGGGCGGCGCACTGTTCTCAAAGGTACGGCAGCGCTCGGGGCGGCGATGCTCTCCCCGCATGTCGCGCGCGCGCAGGACTGGCCGAACAAGCCGGTGCGCTTCATCGTGCATCTCGCAGCCGGCGGCGGGCTCGATTTCATCGCGCGGCTGGTCGGCGAGCATATCTCGCGCAGCATCGGTCAGCAGGTATTCATTGAGAACCGCACCGGCGGTGCGGGCGGGACGATCGGCATCGACGCCGGCATCAAGGCGCCGAACGACGGCTACAATTTCCTCATCGCGAACGACAATTCGGCGAGTGCGCCGCATGTGCTCCGGCTCAATGTCGACTTCCTCAAAGATCTGATGCCGGTGAGCCTGCTCGGCCGCCAGCCGCAAGTGCTCGTGGTGCATCCCTCGCTGGAGGTGAAGTCGGTTCCCGAACTGGTCGCCGCCGTGAAGAAGATGTCGAGTCTCGGCTGCGCCACCTCGGGCGTCGGCTCCAACCAGCATGTGCTGCTGGAGTGGTTCTCCAAGGTCGCCGATATCAAGCTGGAGCATGTGCCGTATCGCGGAGCCGGCCAGGCGATCAATGATCTCATCGCCGGCCACGTCAAGGTCGCGTTCCTCGGCCCGACCGCGCCGCTGCCGCATCACATCGCGGGGACCATCAAGATCCTTGCGCAGTCCGGAGAGGCGCGCTCGCCCTCGATGACGGATATCCCGACCTTGCAGGAGGTGGGCTATCAGGGCGTGACGCTCGAATCCTGGTTCGCGGCGTTTGCGCCGCTCGGCACGCCACCCGCCGTTGTCGCGCGGCTCAATGCCGAGTGCGAAAAGGCGCTCGCCGACAAGGCGGTGCGCGACGCGCTGTTCAAGGCCGCCACCGAACCGGTCGGCGGCGACGCGGACAAGCTCGCCAAGCTTTCGCGCGCGGATTCGGAGAAGTACGCGCGCATCGTCAAGGAAGTGAATATCAAGCTGAACTAGCGCCGCGCGGCGAACGCTTCGCTTTGACATACGGAATACCGCTGCATGCGGTGGTAGCTTTGCGCCTCGCATCGTTGTACGCGGGACGGGGTGCTCCGATGAATTTCGTTGTCGCGAAGATCAAATGGATCATGCTCGTGTCGGGTGCGCTCACCTGCACGATGATCTATGCGGCGATCGCGCCACAGGCCGCGCTGCGCGGCACCTTCGGTGACACGCTGCAGGGTCCGGTCGCCGAGATCGTTGTGCGCAACTGGGGTGTGCTGATCACGCTGATCGGCGCGATGCTGATCTACGGCGCGTACCACGCCGCCGTACGACCACTCGTCCTCACGGTGGCGGGCCTGAGCAAGCTTGTGTTCATTGTGCTCGTGCTGGCGCAGGGCGCGCGCTATCTCGGCCATCAGGCCGGCATCGCGGTTGCGGTCGATGCCGTTTGGGTGATCCTGTTCGCGCTCTATCTTTTAGCGATGCGGCGATCGCCCGCCGCTACCTGACACGGGGGACGTTATGAGACGGATCGCCATCGTTGCGCTCGCGCTGATTTGCGGCAGCCAGGCCGGCGCGCAAGGCCTGAAGCAACAGATCGTCGGCACGTGGGACTTTGTCGTTGCCGAGGTCACGGGCGCGGATGGCAAGAAGTCGTTCCCGTTCGGCGAGACGCCAAAGGGCTTGCTCATATTCACGCCGGAAGGCCGCTTTTCGCAGGTCCACGTGGCGAGCGACGTACCGAAGATCGCCTCGGGCAACCGGCTGACCGGCACCGCCGAGGAATACGCCGCGATCAACCGGCGCAGCCTGTCGGTGTTCGGCAGCTACACGGTCGACGAAGAGAAGAAGACCGTGACGTTCAGGATCACGTCGAGCACCTTCCCGAACTGGGAAGGCGAGGCGCAGACGCGCACCATCGACAAGCTCACGGCCGACGAATTCGTCAACACCAATCCGAACGTCGCCGGCGGGCGCGGCAGCGCGTCGAACTACTACAAGCGGGTGAAGTAGCGCGTCACATCGCGCGCTGCGGCACCTTCGCGAGGAAGTCCCGCAGCTCTTTCGCGTAGAACTTGGCGAATGCAGTCGTGCCGTGGCCGCGCGTCGCCTCGCTCGCCGGGATGAGCAGAAGCTGCACGTTCTTGATGCGCTTAAGCGCAGCGTCAGTGATGCCGGTTTCCGGCGGATTGCGCTCGTCGTCGGCCGCGTTGATCGCCAGAACGGCGGCTTCGATCTTCTCCAGCTGCGGCGCAGGATTGAAGTCGCGCGAGGATTCCCATGCATAGAGATAGTCGTTGGCGTCGGCATTGAATGGCGCGGCAAGGCGCTCATCGACCAGTCTGTCGGCGAGCACGCGCGTCGGCGCGGCCTTCTGCAAGGCGAGCGTGCCGCCGTTCGTGCCGATGGCGTACATCTGGTTCGCGATTCTCATCGAGCGCGGTTGCTTCGTGTAGTTGCCGTCGGCGTATTCCGGGTCGTTGCGGACCGTTTCGATCAGCAGGCGGCGCATCATCCAGTTGCGGCTCGCCATCTCGGTCGGCTGCGACGCCATCGGCGCCAGCGCGTCCATCATGTCTGGATGCTTCACGCCCCAGATCCACGCGTGCATGCCGCCCATCGAGTTGCCGATGATGAGGCGCAGCCGCTTGATGCCGAGTCCCTCCTTGATCAGCCGCACCTGCGCGTCGACCATGTCGTCGTAATTGTAGCGCGGGAATTTCGCTTTCAGGCCGTCGGAGGGCTTGGTCGATTTGCCGTGCCCGAGCGAGTCCGGAATGATGATGAAGTATTTCGCCGCATCGAGCGGTGCGCCCGCGCCGAACAATTCGCCCGCGAAGCTCGCGTTGAGCATCGAACCGGCATTGCCGGTGGTGCCGTGCAGCACCAGCACCGGCTGCCCGGTCGGCTCGCCGACGGTCATGTAGCTCATGCGCAATTCCGGCATCACCTCGCCGCTGTGGAACTTGAAATCGCGCGCGACCCATTCCGCCTGCTTCGGCGCTGGATAGTCGGCGGCATGCGCGGCAAACGAGACGAGTGCGAAAGCGAGGACGGCAAGGGCCTTCTTCATGGCGCTTTTCTCCCGGCGTGCGCTCTCGTTGCGGAGCGCGACGCTCGCGTCATCATACCAAACGAACGGAGATCGGGGAGGGGTGACGGAGCGGCCTTGGCCGCTCCGCATTCTCGTGAGGTCCATCAGGTCAGCGGAACACGTTCTGTGCAATGCCCGCCTTCTGGAAGATGTAGTCGCGCGAGTCCTCGAGCTGGTTGCGCAGCCGCGGCAGGTCGACGTCGAGCAGCCGCCCCTTCCACTTGCGCACCTTGCCGGCGACGATCACCGTCTCGACATTGGTGCGGTCCATCATCTGCACGACCGCGCCCGGCACATGGTTGACCGGCGTGACGTTGAGATGGGTGCCGTCGAGGATGATGATGTCGGCTTCCTTGCCGGGCTTGAGCGAGCCGGTCTTGCCGTCGAGACGCAGGTGCTTCGCGCCGTTGATGGTCGCGAAGCGCAGCACGTCGCGCACGTTGAGCAACTTCGGCGTGCCCGGCGCGGGCGTGGGCCACGTCGCCGGGTAGTTTGTGAAGTCTCCCTGCGCAAGGATCTGCTGGTTCACGATCATGCGCTGCATGGTCATGGCGGAACGCATCTGTGTGAAGAAGCAGGCCGTCATGTTCGTCTCGACGTCCGAGCTGAGCGACGGCTCCATGCCGAGCCCCTGCATCTTGATGATGGGCGGCATGCCGTGGCGCATGTTCATCTCGATCGGGAATGCGATTGAGACCTGCACGCCCTTTTCCTTAACTTTCTGCCAGCCGAAATCGGACATCCCGGTCATGTGGATGAACAGATTGTCGGGGCCGAGCCCGATGTTATTGCCCGTCCCGCCGGTGCCGGCGGCAAGATCGTCGAGGATCGACCGGATGCCGAACGGCGACAGGATGTGTGCGGCGACCTGAAGGCCGAGTTGGCGCCCGATCGTCCATGCCTGCGTGTAGGTGGGTTCGCCGAGATAGACCTCACCGCCCATGATCATCGAAGTCAGCTGGTCGCTTGAGGAGAACCAGCGCTGTTTGATGCGGAATGCGTCGCTCGGATACTGGTTGCCGGCAACGTTGCCCGCGCTTTCGAAATAGCCGAGCACGCCGCGACGGCCGGCATCGATCAAGCCCCGAACGGCAGCATCGGTATGCTGCGGCGAGTGATGGATCTGCGAAATGTCGTGGACGGTGGTGACACCGTTGTCGAGCTGCGAGAGGCCGCCGACGAGTTCGCTGGTGTAGACATCCTGCGGCCGGTAGTGGCGGGCGAAGCCCGCCGTCGACGGTGCCACCTGTCCCGCACCCAAGACATTGAGGTAATAATTCTGCTGGGCGCCCGGCGTGCCGGTGCCGTCGTCGATCAGGATGCTGTCGGGAATCGAGCTTCTGATCGCGGTCCAGGCCTGATGGTGATGCGTGTCGATGAAACCGGGCATCACGATACGGCCGCGCGCATCGATCACGTCGACATTGCCGGAGTTCAGGTTCGGACCGATCGCGAGAATCTTCTTGCCGTCGACCAGTACGTCACCGCGGACGAGATCGGGGACCGCCGGGTCCATCGACATCACCGAACCGCCGCGGATCAGATAGCGCCGGCCGGGCCGGCCGCTGTCGCGCGGCGGGCCATCATCGTCATGCGCGGCCGCAGGCCGTGCGGAGAAGAGGTTGGTTGCTGTCGCGGCGACGCCGGTCGCCGCCGCACCTTTGAGAAAATTGCGCCGCGAGGCGGCGTGGTTCTGCCGCCATCCTCCATTGCACAGGATGCACATGTGGGTCGCCTCCCTGATGGGTCATTCGGAAACGATGACCGCGTGTCATTCTGTCACCGAACACCGCAGCGGTATATCTCGGGTTGAGATGCGCGATTCCGCGACGCGCTCAAGTTGGGCTGGGAAGATGGGTCTGGAATTCCATCCGGTGTTCAATCACGTGCGGCGCAAGAACGCCGCCGGGGCGGGCCAAGTCCCACGCGGTGTTTTTCAAATTGAAGAAAGTTTGCTTTGTGAAGTTCGCAGCGCCTGGAGATCAGATGCCTTCGAACGCCGACCGAGCTACGCGCCGAACACGCCTTTCGATGCTGTGATCTCCATCACCTGCACCTCCTTCGGCAGTTCGATCAGGAATTCCGGATCGCGTTCAAGGTGATGAATGCGGCGCGGATCCTTGCCGGCGAAGCGCGACATCGCTTCGACGTTCTCCCAGTATGAAATGGTGATGAACTCGCTCTCCGCTTCGCGATCTTCGCGCAGTAACTCGACAGCCAGCGCCTTCTCTTCGAGCGGCTTGATGCCGTTCTCGTAGAGATAACCGGCGTACTCCTCGGCGCGCGTGGCCTTCACGCGACCGCGCCAGATGCGAGCGATGGTGGGCTTTTTGCCATTGGTCGGCATGCGGGCCTCCGGGTCCTTCCAGATAACTGACGGCGCGCGGTTTGGTTCGCCGCGCGAAACGCAGCAACGCCGATAGAACCCTCAGCGTCAAAAAGCGCACTATTATAACAAAACAAGCTTTGGTAGAATGCGCTTTCGGTGTGAGGGGGTAACAAAATGCGCTTTCCACTCAATTTCGTGCCCGCGCAGTCGTGGCACAATGCGCCGCTCAAATTCGGATCGAACCGGGACGGCGGCAAACGCAAGCACGCCGGGTGCGACCTGTACGCGCCGATCGGGACACCGGTCTTCGCCGCCGCTGATGGGACCGTGAAGGGCTTCGCGGCGTTCTATCTGGGGACGTTTGCTCTCACGATCGACCACGGCGAGTTCTGGATCCGCTACGGGGAAATCTCGAACAAAGTCGCTTCCGGGCTGAAAGTTGGCGACAAGGTCAAGGAAGGCGACAAGATCGGCGAGATCGGCGATCTCATAGGCCTCGATCTCGCGATGGTCCATCTGGAGATGTACCGCGGTACCGCGCCCGGACCGCTGACGGTGCCTTCCAACACGCCCTTCATGCGCCGCTCGGATCTGATCGATCCGACCGCACGCCTTGACCAGTGGGCGGGCCAGCTGACCGGCGCGCCTCCCGCGCCGCCTGCGGGTCCGCCGAAGCCAGCGCTCGCCGCGCAGCCCGTTCTGCGCCGCGGTGCCACGGGCGAGGCGGTGCTGGCGTGGCAGAAGCGCCTGCTCGCCCAAGGCCATGCCATGTCGCTCGACAGCGGATTCGGCGAAACGACCGAGAACGCCACCAAACAATTCCAGCGGGATGCCGGTCTGCAGGACGATGGCGTCGTTGGAAGAGCCACCTACGACGCGATGGTCGAAGCCGAGAAGGACTAGCGAGTCGCGACGATCCTGCGGCCGCAACAGCGGGCTGCGTCTCGTCAGTGCAATTCGACAATCATCGGCGGGAGGTGGCGGTGCCAATAGCGGGTCTGGGATGGGAAATGCACATCATCCGCCAATCCGTTCAGCACAGCGCCGACAGGACCCGTACCGTTGGGCGCTATCAGGTCTATCACGACGGCGTATTGCAGGATCGTCCGGATATGAGCGGCATGGTCGCGGAAGCCGGAGGCCCGGGCGCGAACGTGCCGATCAACAACGGCAAGCGAATTGAAGCCGGGCGCTATCCGCTATGGACGCAGAAAGGTGGTGAATATTTCACCTGGAACTACGACGCTTCCGATAGCGCGCATGCCGGACGCAAGCCCGGCTTTGAACTGAAGGACACCGGCGAGCGGACTGAAATTCTCGTGCATCCCGGTCATGATTTTCTGGCGAGCGTGGGGTGCATCAATCCGTGCACGTCGCTGCCTGACGCCGACGAGACGATCACCTACGCTTCCAGCCGCCGGAAAGTCATAGCCTTGATTGAAGACATCAAGGGTTACGCCGGTGAGGCCTTCCCGGCGAGCAACGGACACCGCATTCCGCAGGCCTTCGTCGTCATCGACGGTGAGCCCTAGCGCGCCCCCTCAAATCGCCCGGTAACCCGCCGTCCGCCATCACGATCGTGCCGGTGACGTAGGACGACAGGTCCGACGCGAGGAAGATCGCCGGGCCCACGATGTCCTCCGGCTGGCCGGCGCGGCCGAGCGGCGTGTGGTCCATGAAAACCTTGATCAGCTCGGGGCTGTTCGCCCGCACGGTGGCGTTGAGCGGCGTCTCGATCAGGCCGGGGCCGATCGCGTTGACGCGCACGCCGTCCTTGCCGAGTTCGGCGGCGAGCGCGCGCGTGAAGCCGAGCACGCCGTGCTTCGAGGTCGTGTAGGCGGGCGAGTTCGGCGTGCGCACATGCACGAACGACTGGATCGAGCCGATGTTGATGATGCGGCCCTTGGTGGCGCGGATCTGTTCGACGAACGCATGCGTCACGTTGAACACGCCGTTGAGATTGATCGCGATGATGTCTTCCCAGTCCTTGATCACGGCTGCGGCATCGCCCGCGAACGCGTTGCGGCGGTTGATGCCGGCATTGTTGACGAGGATCGAGATGTTGCCGAGTTCGCCCGCGATTTTCGTCGCCATCAGGCGGCAGGCCGAACGGTCGCGCACGTCCAGCACGAACGCCTGCGCCTTGCCGCCTGAATTGAGAATCTGCTGCGAGGTCTCGGCCGCGGCGTCTGCGTTCATGTCGAGCACCGCGACCTGCGCGCCCTCGCGCGCGTAGCCGATCGCAATGGCGCGGCCGATGCCGGAGCCTGCGCCAGTGACGGCAGCGATGTGGTTTTGCAGAAGCCCGGTCATGTTGTCCTCGCGTGTTGGGTTCCGTCGAGCGTAGCAGGGGCGGGGCGCCAGTTGCTATATGAGGGGAAAGGGAGGTCCCCAATGTGCCGGAACATCAAGACGCTGTTCAACTTCGAGCCGCCCGCGACCGAAGACGAGATCCACGCCTCCGCGCTGCAGTTCGTGCGCAAGCTGTCGGGCTTCAACAAGCCCTCGCAGGCCAATGCCGAGGCGTTCGATCTTGCGGTTGAGGACGTTTCCGCGGCGGCGCGGAAGCTGCTGACCTCGCTGCACACGCACGCACCGGCGCGCGACCGCGCGATCGAGGCCGAAAAGGCGCGCGCCCGCTCGCGCGAGCGCTTCGCCTGACCGATTTCACGCGCGACGCGCTTGCCAAATGGGCGCCGATCATCAAGCTGTCCGGCGCGGTGGTGAACTAAGGACGGAAAAGAATGGCGCGGCGCCCGATAGGCGACTCCCGCTCGCAGGCCGAGCAGGCATTCAAGGCGGCGACCACCAAACCGCTCGAACAGCCTGCGGCGCCGCCGCCGGCGCTGCCGGGCGCGAAGGAAATGGTCTCGCTGCGCATCGACCGCGACGTGCTGGACTTCTTCCAGGGAGACGGGCCGGGCTGGCAGGACCGCATCAACGCGGCCCTGCGCAAAGCCGCTGGAAAATAGGTTTCCGCCGCGTCGTTAACCATGGCGCGAACGATTGACGCGGTTCCTTGGTGCGGAACCGTATGGTCAAGCAACAGTTTACACTTCTCCTTTATCCGGACGCAGGGCTGTCACCGAACGGCCCACATTGGCGGCGATGCGTCGCGCTTCAAACGCACAAAGGACAAGTGATGAAACGGGCTACAGTATTCGCGGGCGTGTTTTTCGCATTGCTCGCCGCTCCGCTGACGGCGCAGGCGCAAGGTGTGCCCGGCGGCGCCGCGCATGGTTTTCATGAAGGCGCGCGCATCGCGGGTCCGGTCGGCGCGGTCGTCGGCACCGCGGTCGGCGGCGTGATCGGCGGCGTCGAAGGTGTCCTCGGCATCAACCAGCGTCCCGTCGCGTATCAGGATTTCGCCGAGCCGCCGCCCCCGCGCGTCTATCGCCACCGCAAGGCCTGGCGCGGCAAGAAGCATGCGCGCCGTGCGTATCATCGTGGCGCGCGCCCCGGCTACGTGAACTAAAGAACAACGTTCGTTCCGCTCGTTTCCGCGCACGCGGGGATCCAGACATCATCTGGGTCCCCGCTGCCGCGTGAGCGGCGCTTCTATTCGACGCCTGAGTCTTTCCGGAACGTCGGCAGGCCGATGCCGATCGCATCGAAGCCGCCATCCACCGCGAGCGTCTGCCCGGTGATGTAGCTCGCGCGTTCCGACGCGAGGAAGAACACCGCCTCGGCGATCTCCTCTTCCAGTCCGTAGCGGCCGAGCGGGATCGCGTCGTGATAGTCGGCGCGGATCGCCGCCGAATGCACCGCCTTCGCCATCGCGGTATCGACCGGGCCGGGCGCCACCGCGTTCACGCGGATGCCGCGCACCGAAAGCTCCAGCGCAAGCTGCGTCGTCAGGTGCGCGAGCGCGGCCTTGCTGGTGCCGTAAGCGATGCGCAGCGCCGAGGCGCGCAGTCCCGAGATCGACGTGATGTTCACGATCGCCGCGCCCTTGCCCATCAGCGGCACGGCGGCCTTCGTCATCAGGAACGGGCCGGTGAGGTTGACGTCGAGCGTGCGCTGGAATTCGGCCAGCGAAGTTTCGAGCGCCGGCTTGAACACCGCATGGCCGGCATTGTTGACGAGCGCGTTCAGCGAACCGAAGCGCGCCTTCACCTGTGCGAGCGCGGCCTCGACCTGATCGCTCACCGCGACATCGCAGGTGAGCGCCAGCGTGCGTTCCGGCGCGTTCAGCGCCGCGACCGCCGGGCCGAGCGTCGCGCCGTCGATGTCGAGCAGCGCCACACGCCAGCCGTCGGCGAGAAAGCGCTTCGCGGTCGCGAGCCCGATGCCGCGCGCCGCGCCGGTAATGAGGGCGGTGGGCATGGGGCTCAATTGAATTTCAGGCCGGCGGCCTTCGCGAGCGCGAGATTGCTCGCGATCTCGCGCCGCATCAGGTCGTCGAACTCTCCCGGCGCGAGCGGCAGCGGCTCAACGCCCTGGACGCCGAGCTTTTCCTTCACGGCCGGCAGCGCCACGATGCGCGCGATCTCGCCGTGCAGCCGCTCGACGATCGGCTTCGGCGTTTGCGCCGGCGCGAGAAAGCCGTTCCAGAACGTGTAGTCGGAATCCGCAAAGCCGAGTTCGAGCGTGGTCGGCACTTCGGGCAGCGCCGCCGAGCGCTTCTGCGTCGTCACGGCGAGCGGCAACAGCCTGCCGTCGCGGATGAACGGCAGGCCCGACGACGTGCCGATGCACATGAAGTCGACGCGCCCCGTCATCACTTCGGTCAGCGCCTCCGGGCCGCCGCGGAACGGCACGTGCGTCGCCTTGAAGCCGGCGCTGAGCCGGAATCGCTCCGCCGCCCAGTGCGTCGCGCTGCCGACGCCGGCGGACGCGTACGTCATCTCGCCCGATTGGGCGCGCGCGGCGAGCTCCTTCGCGCTGCCGATGTTCTTCGACGGCGCGATCAGCAGCACGTTCGGCACCACGCCGATCATCGCGACGCCGGCGAAATCCTTCGCCGGATCGTAGGCGATGTGCGGATAGGCGGCGGGCGCGGCGGTGTGCGCCGACGCATTGATCAGCAGCGTGTAGCCGTCGGGCTCGGCCTTCGCGGCCGCGGCCGAGCCGATCGTGCCGCCGGCGCCGCCGCGGTTCTCCACCACGATCGTCGTGCCCAGCGCCTGCGACAGCGCTTCGGTGACGATGCGGCCGAGGATGTCGATCGTCGAGCCGGCGGTGAACGGACAGATCGCGCGGATTGGCCGCCCCGCCGGCCAAGCCTGCGCGTATGCGCCGCGCGGGAGCGCCGGGACGGCCAGCGCGGTCGAGCCTGCGAGAAAGCGGCGGCGGGTGATCATGCGGGTCCAACCGGTTGGTTCGGGGCGGCCATTATTACCGCCCTCCCTAGGTCGTGACCGGAAGCCTTGTGGCTTGGCTGGCTGCCAGTTGCCACTTGCCGTCGACCCGCACGAAGACCTGCATCCAGCGGAAATCGTAATGCCTGTTCTCTTTGACATTCAGGATCGGGCTTTTCGCGGCCAGAATGGCTGTGTCGCCATGCAGGCGCACCGAAACCTCGGACATCGGGACATCTTCGATGACAGGCTCCTTGGCGAGCAGGGACACGATCCGGGCGTCCTTGCCGTCCACTTTTCCGGATCCGTGCGTGTGCGTGAACGTCTCGGCGTACATGGCGCGAAGTTTGTGAACATCCTTCGCTTCGACCGCAGCCTTCATCTCGTCGCGGAACTGCATCAGCTGCTTCGTCACCTCGTGAACGTCTTTCATCGTGACGGGCGAGTGTGCGAGCGCAGGTGAGGCGAGCGGAACGGCGAGCAAGGCGGTCGTCAGGGCGCGGCGGGTCAGCATGGGCGTTTCGACTCCGCGAGATGGCGTTGCAGTTGCATGGAGAAGTTTGCTTCAAATTTGAATCATCTGCAACGCACACGCGGGGCGCGCGTTCTCCCGTCGGAGCAACGCGGATGAATGCGCAGACCAAGGCGTGGAAGGGTGCGGCCGAGAAGCTGTGGGCCGACCCGAAGCTCGACCATCGTGCCGCCGCGCAGCTTGCCGCCGAGATCGCGCGCAGCGAGGACGCGGCCTTGCGCGAGGCGGCCGCGCAGGCGCTGCCGAGCCTGCGTGGCGCGATGCTCAAACGCGCGGACCAGCGCGCGCGCGACATCGCGCGGCGGCGCTTCGGCGCGGTGCGCAACGCGCTGCATGCGAGCGACGCGCCGCGCTTCGGCAAGCGGCGCGACCCCTCCGAGGTGTTGACGCCGGACGAGCATAACCGGCGGCTGCTCGGCCTGCCGTCCGATCGCCGCCTCTTCGGCGCGGAGATCCAGCAGGCTTTCAAGCGCGCGGCGAAGAAAGCGCATCCCGACGCCGGCGGCAGCGAGCAGGCGTTTCTGGCGCTCAGCGCCGCGCGCGACGCGCTGATGAAGGGCGGGTGAGGCGACAGTCCGCGCAAAGGTTCGGTGCGCGCTCGCCGTCAGGTCTTCGCCGTCCGCTGCGCGGCGAGCAGCGCCTGCACGGCGGCATCGTCCACCAGCGGATAGGTGTCGAACTGCGCCGGGATGATGTCGGCCCATTCGTTCAGGATGCGGTGCAGGACATCGTTCGACGGAACGTCGAACACCGCCGCGGCGCCGCGCCCGACGCGCGCATAAATGTGCCGGCAAACGCCGTCCGCCTTGTACTTCGCGATCCACGGCCAGAACGTCTGGCGCGTCGCGGCGACCTCGGAGGGGCGCTCGGGCCGGGGCGACGAGATGACGAGGAAGAGCATCCCCGCTCACTTCTCCCACGGATTGAAGGCGTCGCTCTCCTTGGCGTCGATGCGCTTGCCATCGCGGATGAGCTTGTCGATCGCGCTGATCGGCTTCTTGTCCGGGTTGGCCTTGCAGTAGTCGACGACGAGCTGGGTGATCTGCGGCTCCTCGATGCGGCTGAGGTCGACGTAGTTGGTGTCCTCGTTCAGCAGGAAAATGTTCGCGGCGCTCATGTAGCCCTGCACCCAATAGAACAGCAGCGCATTCGGCAGGTGGTTGAAGCCGGCGCCTGGCTTGAGCTCGCCGCCGAGCTTGCCGCAGGCCGCGAGCCCGACCCCCGTCGTGACGAGCGGATCGGCGCGGCCGGTGCTGGCGAGGGGAGCCGCCGCGCAGAGCGCGAGCGCAACGGCGGCGAGACGATGAGGGCGCATGACGAGGCTCCGTTCGGAAGGACAACCGGCGGCAGCATAGCACGCGCGCGGGCGCGCCCAACGGACCGCGCGGGCGGCTGCGGCGGCGATCAGGTGCCGGCGCCGCGATTGTAGGCCTCGATCAGCGCATTGTAGTCGCGCTGCAGGCGCGGCAGCGAGCCCTCGACCATCCAGCCGCCGCCGCCGTTGAGCATCATCCGGTCGCCCTGGCTGTACGGCACCTTGTCGCGCAGGCGGCGCATCAGCTGCTTGCCGGTGGTGAGATAGGATTTCGCGCTGCCGATGAAGAACGAGCCGATCTTCGTCGTGTCTTTGGCGTCGCGCTCGCCGGGCTGATCGAGCGCCTTGATGCTGTTCTCGTAGTCGCCCAGCGCCTGCGTGATTGCCGCGATGTCGGGCGTCGCCGCCTGCTCGGCGCGCAGCACGCGCTTGGCGTGGATCATCAGCGCCTCGACATGGTAGCGCGCCTTGCGGCCTTCGGCGGCCTCGATCGCGGCGAGCCGCTCCAAGGCGCGCTTGTCGTTGATCGCCTCGACGCCGCCGCGCAGCGCCTTGTCGGCGCTCGCGAACGCATCCCACGCGGCGACGAGACGCGGATGCAGCGCGCGGCCCTTCGCCATGCGGTCGTCCTTGTAGTCCTCCTGCTTGTAGTAGTCGTCGGCCTCCTTCAGCAGCGGTTCGAGCTTCGAGACGGCGTCGACGTAAGCCGAGGCGGCGCCTTCGAGCGCGGCGTCGCGCGGCTCCAGCGCGTTCGCCTTCTCGACCTCCTTCCGGCAGTCCGCGGTGTCGTAGATCGTGTAGGTGCCGTAGATGATCCGCTCCTTGCCGGTCGGGCCGTTCTTGCCGGCCCACGAGAAATAGCGCGTGCGCAACTCGTAGGAGCGCTCCGAGAGCCGGTTGATGCAGCCCACATAGGCGTTGAGCTTTTCGGTGAGCGAAGGCGCGGGCGCCTGCGCGGTCACGGGCGTCGCGAGCAGGGCTGTGAGCAGTGTTCCAGCGAGAACGAACACAAATCGCTTCATGTTCACAACTCCGATACCACGAGCGCGCGCATTGCAGGCATTCCGGAACCCGCCGCCGCAAAGCCACGGTATCTTAACATCCCGGCAACGTTAACCGGCGCAGGTTTGAACGGGTGCCGCAGGCGTAGCGTTCTCTCCCTGGGCGTGACGGCACGGAGCAGGCGATGGACACGGCGCTCACAGCGCAGGCCCGCGAGCAGCAGCGCCTCGACGCGCTCGACCGCTACGACGTGCTCGACACGCCCGAGGAGGAGGCGTTCGACCGCATCACGCGGCTGGTGACCCGCGTGCTCGACGTGCCGATCTCGACCGTCACGCTGATCGACGGGCACCGCCAGTGGTTCAAGTCCCGCCTCGGCATGCCGATGCCGGAGGGGCCGCGCGATACCTCGATCTGCAATCACGTCATCAAGGGCGAGGACCCGCTCGTCATCCCGGATACGCACGCGGACGCGCGCTTCAAGAACAATGTGTATGTGACCGGCGATCCGAACGTGCGCTTCTATGCCGGCATCCCGCTGCGCACGCCGGACGGCCAGAACCTCGGCGTGCTGTGCGCGATGGACACCAAGCCGCGCACGTTCACGCCCGGCCAGCTCGACACGCTCTCCGATCTTGCCGGCGTGGTGATGAGCGAGCTGGAGCTGCGCCGCCTCGCGACCGTCGACGCGCTCACCGGCGCGCTTTCGCGCCGCGCCTTCAAGGACCAGGCGCGGCGCGCCGCCGCGCTCGCGCTGCGCCATCGCCACGAGCTCGCCTGCATCACGCTCGACCTCGATCTTTTCAAGGCGATCAACGACACGCACGGCCACGCGGCGGGCGACCGCGTGCTTGCGACGACGGCCGCGACCTGTCTCGCCCATCTGCGCGGCTCCGACATCTTCGGGCGGCTCGGCGGCGAGGAATTCGCGATCGTGCTGCCGCATACCGGCACGGCGGCCGCGATGAACGTCGCCGAGAAGCTGCGCGGCGCGATCGCGCGCGAACCGGTCGAGACGCCGGCCGGACCTGTCGCGGTGACGGCGAGCTTTGGCGTGGCGCTGCTCGACCGGCTCGGCGCCGATTTCGACACGCTGCTCGAACGCGCCGACGCCGCGCTCTATGCGGCGAAGGCGGACGGGCGCAACCGCTGCGCGCTGTGGGAGCCGCCGCCCGCGGCCGGGACGCCGAACGTGCGCCGCCGCGTGCTCAAGGCCGGGCGCATCGCCTTCCACGGCGGCCGCTCGTCGCTCGACTGCACGGTGCGCTCGCTCTCCGACACCGGCGCGGGCCTCGACGTCTAGCAGCACCGTCGGCATTCCCGACACCTTCAAGCTGCGCATCGACGCCGACAATGTCTCGAAACTCTGCCGCATCACCGAGAAGAAGGAGCGGCACATCGAGGTGGCGTTCGAGGAGGAATAGGGCGGCAACGCCCGTAGAGTCGTTGCGCGCCTGTGTTGCAAGTTTGGTACGCTATCCAAGCGAGGCTTGGATGTAGCTCGCCATGTCGTGCCAAGGCCTCTCGTCCCAATGGCCAGATGCCGCGCCGGACGGGGAAGGCAACACAAACACCTCGGGAAACTCGTCGATCGTGTCTTGGCGCCCAAATGCGATCAAGTTGGTCGCCCGCGCAAGCCAGAGACCCGCAGCTTTCTTACTGGTGAAAGCGATGACGCGCGGTTGATAGTGCCGCATTTTCTCTTCGAACTTCGCGGTGTCGAACGCGTGTGCGGGGATCTGGTGATCCATGCCAAAGGCGGACTTCGATATGTCGGTGAATCCGAAGCCGAGCGGCAGGAGATCACGATATTCGTGCGGCGCGAAACGCCGTGGTGTCAGGCCGATCGCGGCTAGGGTGGGCCAAAAGCGATTCCCAGGATGCGCATAGTAGGAGGAAACGGCGGCTGAGCGTCGGCCAGCCGCTGTACCCACGAAAACCGCTTTCAGATTCGCGCGCAACAAATCGGGTAGCGGTTCTTTAGCGTGGCTCATCAGTCAGCTACCGATGCGACCCAATGTGATGCTGCATCCCCGTCATCGCGGCGTCGACATAAGCAAGCGGCCGCCACGCAAAGTAGAGCGGGCGGCCGTAGCTTTCGGGGAAGATCACATAGGTCCGCTTGTCGCGCTCCCATGTCTCGGCATGGGTCTGGCGGAATACGACGTACCCGCCGACATAGATCACCAGCGCGATAACGAAAACGCGGAGCAACAGTTACAACGCGCTGTTACTCTCCTTCACCAGCCCCGCGTTCTTCTTCGCGTGTGCGGCCTCAGTATCCAGCGCGGTGGTGTGCGGCGCTTTCACCTGGTCGGCGTCGACGTAGACCTGCTGGCCCATCGCGTTGAATTTGTCCGACATCTCCTTCATGCCCGCCTGCGCGACGTCGAGTCCCAGCGCCGCCTTCTCGTTGTCGCCGAGGCTCGCCGCATAATCCCGCACGTCCTGCGTGATCTTCATCGAGCAGAACTTCGGGCCGCACATCGAGCAGAAGTGCGCGACCTTGTGCGCCTCCTTGGGCAGCGTTTCGTCGTGGAATTGCAGCGCCCGGTCGGGGTCGAGGCCGAGGTTGAACTGGTCCTGCCAGCGGAAGTCGAAGCGCGCGCGTGACAGCGCGTCGTCGCGCAGCTGCGCGCCCGGATGGCCCTTGGCCAAGTCAGCCGCGTGCGCGGCGATCTTGTAGGTGATGACGCCTTCCTTCACGTCGTCGCGGTCGGGCAGGCCGAGATGCTCCTTCGGCGTGACGTAGCAAAGCATCGCGCAGCCGAACCAGCCGATCATCGCGGCGCCGATGCCCGAGGTGATGTGGTCGTAGCCGGGCGCGATGTCGGTCGTGAGCGGGCCGAGGGTGTAGAACGGCGCCTCGCCGCACTCTTTGAGCTGCTTGTCCATGTTGATCTTGATCTTGTGCATCGGCACGTGGCCGGGGCCTTCGATCATCACCTGGCAGCCCTTCCTCCACGCGATCTGCGTCAGCTCGCCGAGCGTTTCGAGTTCGGCGAATTGCGCGCGGTCGTTCGCGTCCGCGATCGAGCCGGGGCGCAGGCCGTCGCCGAGCGAGAACGACACGTCATACTTGCGCATGAGGTCGCAGATTTCCTCGAAGCGCTCGTAGAGGAAGCTCTCCTTGTGGCGCGACAGGCACCACTTGGCCATGATCGAGCCGCCGCGCGACACGATGCCGGTGACGCGGTTCGCGGTGAGCGGCACATAGGCGAGGCGCACGCCGGCGTGGATGGTGAAATAGTCGACGCCCTGTTCGCACTGCTCGATCAGCGTGTCCTTGTAGCATTCCCAGTCGAGCTTGACGGGATCGCCGTCCACCTTCTCCAGCGCCTGATAGATCGGCACGGTGCCGATCGGCACCGGCGAGTTGCGCAGGATCCATTCGCGCGTGTTGTGGATGTTGCGGCCGGTGGAGAGGTCCATCACGGTGTCGGCGCCCCAGCGGATCGCCCACACCATCTTCTCGACTTCCTCCTCGACCGAGGAGGTGACGGCCGAGTTGCCGATGTTGGCGTTGATCTTCACCAGGAAGTTGCGGCCGATGATCATCGGCTCGAGTTCGCCGTGGTTGATGTTCGACGGAATGATCGCGCGGCCGCGCGCGACCTCGTCGCGCACGAACTCCGGCGTGACGAACGGCGGCACCGAGGCGCCGAAGCTCTCGCCGTCGGCGAGCGTCGCCTGCGCGTTCTCCAGCATCTTCTTGCGGCCGAGGTTCTCGCGCTCCGCGATGTAGATCATCTCCTTGGTGATGACGCCCTTGCGCGCCCATTCGAGCTGCGTCATCGGCGCATCGCCCACAGCGCGCATCGGGCGCGGCGTGTTGGGGAAGTTGCGCGCGAGATGCTTGCCGCTGACGTTGCCGTTGTCGACCGGCTGGATCGGGCGGCCGTCGTACTCCTCGACGCCGCCGCGCTCGCGCACCCACTCGACGCGTGCGCGCTTGAGGCCCTTCTCGACATCGATGCCGGAATTGTCGTCGGTGTAGACGCCCGAGGAGTCGTACACGGCGACCGGCGGCTCCTTGGCGGAAGGGTCGAGCATGATCTCGCGGATCGGCACGCGCAGGTCGGACGCTGCGTCCGGCACCGTGTAGGCCTTGCGCGATCCGACAATCGGGCCGGTGGTTACCTTCGGGGTGACGAGGTCGGCAGGCGCGATGGGTTTGTTCATGGGGATGCTCCCGTTGGGGCGTTAGCGGACGTAGCCGAAGTAAGAAAGGACAGCGCCGATGCCGGTCCAGAATCCGGCGCCGACATAGAGCAGGTTGGGCCACGCGTGCAGCCGATGGCCGACGGCGATGACGCGCGGCGTCGCGAACAGGCGGATCACGCCGCTGATGATGAAAAGCCAGCCGAGCAGCGTGATGATGACCGGCCAGTTGGCGACCCACACATTGTGCGTGAGCACGACCGCGATACCGGCCGGCAGGATCATCAGGGCGGAAAGGAACAGGAGCGCGCGGCTCGCGAGGAATTCATCCGCGATCGCGCGGAAGGTTCGCGCGTTGACGAGCAGGCTCACGCCGAGAATGAGGAAAAACGGCCCTATGAGCTTCGCGAGGAAGATGGAGGTTTGCATGTGTCCTGTCCCTTCGCCGGCATGACCCGGATCAGGTTCAAAGGGTGCTCGCACGAACAGTGCAATCTCAGCCGACTCTCGCCGGCGCCCCTCGGAACAGCGCTAATGTAGGCCGATTGGGCAGGGTGTCAATTGGATGACAGGCTGTTCCACCGTCGTCCTCAACCCGCCGCTTCGACCGTTCCCGTCATGCGATTGGGCGTCGCGCGCGGCAGCTCGTTGTTCTCCTGCAGCCGCCCGACGATCAGGTGCAGCAGGCGGAAGCCGAACTCGGGATTCTGGAAATAGAGCTGCTTGAACCGGTCGTGGTCGATGCGCGCGGCCGACACGTCGGTCCTCGCCCGCACCGTTGCCATGCGCAGCCCGTCGGGGGCGAACAGTCCGATCTCGCCGAGCAGGGTGCCGGAGCCGACGGTCTTGCCGAGCTCGACGATCTCGACATCGCCCGATGCCACGTACAGCGCGCCGTCCGCCTGTTCGCCGCGCCGCATCAGGATGTCGCCGGCCTTGAAGTTCACCGGCCGCATGTAGGGCAGCAGCCAGTCGGCGTTCATGTCCGTCTTCGCCGCCGCGTCGATCTCGCGGATCAGCTTGACCATGCCGTAGAGCCGCCAGGCGTTGAGCGGCAGCAGGATGGAGTTGAGCACGAGGGTCGGGTAGCTGCCGTGCAGGCTGCTGTAGGTGATCGCAAGGGCGTTCGCGATGATCGCCGCGACGCGCAGCGGGATGATCGTCCGGGAGTTCGCCGCGTAGAGACTCGCGAGCGCCGCCGCGATCCCGATGAACTCCGCGTAGCTCTGATGGTTCATGCCTGCCGTCCGGACTGTCAGAATTTCGAGACTTCTACTTCCTTCGTGGTGATGAACTCCAAGCAGCGCGGGCTTGCCCTCCTGCGTCGCCTTGATGCCGCGCTTGATCGCCGGGATGATGTCGGCGGGCTTCTCGATGCGCTCGCCGTAGCCGCCGAGCGCCTTGGCGAAGTCCGCGTAGTTGCCCGAAATGTCGGTCGAGCGGTATTTCTCGGTCGAGACCGGCATCACCTTCAGCTCGATCGCCATCGAGAAGTTGTTCAGGAGGATCGACAGGATCGGGATGCGCTCGCGCACCGCGGTCTCGAAGTCCATGCCGGTGAAGCCGATCGCGGCATCGCCCCACACGTTGATGCAGAGCTTGTCGGGCTTGGCGAGTTTCGCGCCCATCGCGAGCCCGAGGCCGTAGCCGAGCTGCGTGGTCTTGCCCCAGCCGATGTAGGTGAGCGGCTCGGTGCAGCGCCAGAACGGCGAGAGCTGGTCGCGCGGCGAACCCGCGTCGTGCGTGATGATGGTGTTCGCGATGTCGACGGTGTTCTGCAGGTCCCACAGCACGCGGTAGGGCGAGAACGGCGCCGCGTCGTGCGTGAGCTTCGGCATCCACTTGGCGAGCCACGGGTCGTAGATGTCCTTGATCTCCTTCGCGACCGCGGAGGGATCACGCGGCGACTTCTGCGTGCGCGAGACTTCCTCGATCAGCGCCGCGAGCGTGAGCTTCGCGTCGCCGAGCACCGCGAGCGCGCTTTCCTGATCCTTGTTCACGTCGGTCGCGTCGACGGTGTTGTGGATGATGGTCTTTGCCCTTCGGCATCGCGACGCCGTAGTTCGTCGTCGTGAACGAGCAGCCGATGCCGAGGATGAGGTCGGCTTCCTTCAGGAAGTGATGCACCGTCGCCGGATAGGCGAGGCCGCCCGAGCCGAGCGCGAGCGGATGCGTCTCGGGGAACGCGCTCTTGCCCTGCAGCGACGTGCAGACCGGGATGGCGAGCAGCTCGGCGAGCTGCTTCAGCTCGCCCCATGCCTTCGCCCAGTGCACGCCCTGTCCGGCGTAAAGAACCGGGCGCTTGGCGGCGAGCAGCATCTTCGCGGCTTCGCGGATCGCGTCCGGGTCGGGCCCGGTGCGCAGCACGCGCGTCGGCACATAGGACGAAACGTCCGTCTCCTCGTTCCACACATCCTGCGGCACCTCGACGAGACACGGGCCGCCGCGCCCGGAGCGCAGCCGCGTGAACGCGCGGCGCATGATGCTCGACAGTTCGCCCGGCATCAGGATCGGCTCGGCGGATTTGGTCACGCCGCGCATCTGCACCGAGGCGTTGTAGTTGCGGTCGATCCACGCCTTCTGGCGCGCATAGCCGCCCGGCATCACCAGCACGGGGATGGAGTCGCCGTAGGCCTGCGCCACCGCGCCGTAGGCGTTCTCGGTGCCGGGCCCGTGCTGCATCACGAACACGCCCATCGTGTCGCCGGAGGTCACGCGCGACA
Organism: uncultured Alphaproteobacteria bacterium; assembly: GCA_963828625.1. Taxonomy (GTDB): domain Bacteria; phylum Pseudomonadota; class Alphaproteobacteria; order Rhizobiales; family Xanthobacteraceae; genus PALSA-894. The sequence continues at coordinate 234,047 of CAWHEX010000008.1, forward strand.
TCGCGTCGGCCATGTGCAGGCCGGTGCGCTCCTGCCGCACCAGAATGGGGCGGATGCCGGCGGCCGCGCCGCGTTCGAGGATGTGGTTGACCGGATAGCCGATGACGGTCTCGACGCCTTCCCGGCGCAGGATTTCAGCGATGGCGTCGGAGACTTTCATGGTTCCTCCCGGATGGGTTCGCGCGGCGTTGCCGCCTTTCGCCGTCATCATCCGCGAAAGCGGATGATCCAGTAAACACCCAATTATGTGTGAGACGCCGATGCCCGCCATGCAGTCCGGCGGCGGCTAGATGCCGGCTCGTCCGCATAAGATCTGCCGCTCATGACGCGCATCACACTCGCCGCCTTCTTCGTCCTCGCAACCGCCTTCGCGCAGGCAGAGCAGGCTTCGTCACCGTGCCGCCCGGATCGAAGCTCGAGGCGTGGTGGCTGCGCGCCTCGTTCAACCCGATGCACACCGAGATCCGCGGCATTCCGGTCGCGAAGATCCGCCGCAACTGGTGCAAGGCGACCGAATACACCCGGGAGCTCTTTCCGAAAGAGCTTCTGGTGGAGGACGGCGTCGACACGATGAAGTTGTTTGACGGGGCGTTCTCGGTCACGGGCAATTTCGACCGGTCGAAGACCAGGCAGGTCGCGCTCGTCGGCGTCTATCAGACTTGCGCGGGCCAGAAGGGCAGGTTCCTGCTCGTCATCGACGAGGACACGAAGAAAATCCGTTTCGTCGAAGCGACCCCGAGCAAGACGCAGTTCGCCGTACTCTCCCCCGACAAGGAAGACATCGTGATCCTCTACTGCATGGAATGCGACAACGGCGGGGTGCTGCGCTGGAACGCGAAGAAGAAGGCCTTCGGCTGGGTGCAGTCGCGTGAACGGGACTAGGCGCAGGACGGAGCACGCAGACCATGACCAGAACATCTTCCGCAATCGCGTGCATCGCCACGTCCCTCGGCCTGCTGGCCACTGGCTCGGCCGCGGCAGCGGACAAATGGACCATGCTGCGCGAGACGGAAGTCTCGATCGGATACGGGCCCAATGAACTGGACTCGCTGCTGTCGGTGACGTGCACGTCGCGACAGTCGGAGGTCTATGTTCGCGTCGCGCCCGGCACGAAGCCGCCGGCGGAAGCGCCGGTGCTCGTGGTGAAGGAGGGCGAGGCCACGAACACGATCAAGCTCGAGGTCTACGTCTGCGGCCAGCCGGCCGGCTGTTCCAACAAGCCGGATGGCGACGTTGCGACGTATGTTGCTCGGAGCCAAGGGGAGGGCCATGGCGCTGCGCTTTGCCGGGAAGATGACGTCAGCTGAGATCGATGTGCCGGGCGCGAAGGTGTCGGCGGCGGCGGACAAGGCTGTCTTCAGGAAATTCGCCGCGGCGTGCCGGAAATGGAAGTGACGGCGCCGAGCACTCCAATTCCTCATCCTGAGGTGCGAGCGAAGCGAGCCTCGAAGGACGGCTCGGAGCGTGCTGCCATCCTTCGAGACGCGTCGCTACGCGACACTCCTCAGGAGGAGGACAGGCTGAAATTAAAACGCCGGCCCGGAGAACCGGGCCGGCGTGGCCGCCCTTGGCGACCCACTTCTCGTCTATTCGTTTCGCGTGATCCTCAACCGAAAACCGGTTCCCACTTTTCGGGGATCACGCGCATTCTTACCGCAGGCGCAGGCTGGCCGGCTGGGAGACCAGCGGGCCGTTGGCCTGATGGTCGGCGCTGTTGATCACGATCACCTTGGTGCCGACGTTCACGCGGCTCGCGAGATCGGTCACGTCCTCGTTGGTAAGGCGGATGCAGCCGGACGACACGCGCTGGCCGATGGTCGACGGGGCGTTGGTGCCGTGGATGCGATAGATCGTGTTGCCGAGATACATGGCGCGCGCGCCGAGCGGGTTGGTCGGGCCACCGGCCATGAAGCGCGGCAGGTAGGGCTGGCGGGCGATCATTTCGGCGGGCGGCGTCCAATCCGGCCACTCGGCCTTCTTGGTGATGGTCTGCACGCCCGACCAGCGGAAGCCGTCGCGGCCGACGCCGATGCCGTAGCGCATCGCACGGCCGCCGGGCTGCACGAGATAGAGGAAGGTGTTCGCGGTATCGATCACGATCGTGCCGGGCGCTTCGTTGCCGGTGTAGGCGACGATCTGCCGCTTGAACTGCGCGGGCGTCTCATAGCCTTGCTCGGTCTGCTCTTCGACCGGCGCCATCTGGTCGGCGCGCGAATAGGCCTGGTGCGAGAGGCTGAGCGGAGCCGCCACGGCCCAATCCGCGCCCAGAACCGCCGCCGCGACACATGCGCCTGTGAGGAAAGTCTTGATCATGGCCAAACCCCTGTATCCGCCTTGTTACGCTTGACGCCCTCATGTTGTTCCCCGGGCGTCGTTGTTTGTTTGTCGCGGGCGGCGGGGCGGGGTTCAGCGCGGGGGAGGGGACGGAGTTAACCGCCGTGTATCGCGGCAGTTCCAATTTGAATTGTATTTTCAATACGTTGGCCGGCGCATACGGGCGCGCCGAAACACAGGGCGATACAGGGGATACACGATAGCCGGCGGGGGTTGCGCCGGCGTGCGCTTTCGTCGGAGAGGCCGCGCTCTTCTCCCCTCTCCCGCAACGGGAGAGGGGAGAAGCAAGAGGGTGGTGCGCGCTTACTGCTTCGGCGGCGGGGGCGCGGACTTCCGGAAGCTCTCGCGCGCGAAGTGCCGCTCCATGTACGACGAGAGGTTCTTCGCGGCGCCGAGCAGCGCTTTCCCTTCGTCGAAGCGGTTCACGTAGAACAGCATCGGCAGGATGTTGATGTCGGCAAGCGTGAAGCCGTCGCCCGCGAGGTGGCCGGTCTTCGCGACCGCGCGGTCGAGCACCGCGATCTGCGGCTTCATCTTCTCGGCCGCAGCGCCGATCGCCGCCATGTCGGGTTTGCCGGGCTCCTTCGGAAAGGCGTAACCGACGACGTACTGGCGGATCATCACCTTGTCGAACTCGACATTGCCGAGCGAAACCCATTGCTCGACCTGCGCGGCGCGCCTGGCGTCCTCCGGTATCACCTTCGGTCCGTCGAACACGCGGTCGATGTAGGTCGCGATCGCCTTCGACTCGCACAGCTCGACGTCGCCGTGGCGCATGGCCGGCATCTTGCCGAACGGATGAATGGCGTTGATCGCGGGCGTGTGCGGCCGCTCGGGTTTCAGCTCGTAAGGCACACCCTTTTCTTCGCACACCATGCGCACGGCCCAGACGTAGTTCGACTGCGGCAGGCCGAGGATTTCCAGTGAAGCCATGTGAACGTTCTCCCGTTTCAGTTTTCGTATTCGTCGCGGCGGCGCAGCCAGTCCATCGTGAATTCGAGCGTATCCTCGTCGCGGCCCTTGGGTACGAGATCGAGGAGATTGTAGGTCTCGTTGAGCATGTCGATGCCGCGCGCGTAGGCCGAATAGGTGTGGTAGACGGCGCCGCCGTCGCGGGCGAATACGCTGATGCCGGGCATTTCCTCGCTCTCGGGCACGATGGTGCCGAAGTTGTAGCTCTTCTGTTTCGCCTCGTTCCGGCGCGAACGACACCGCGAAGTCCTGGTTGAACGAATTGCCGAGCGAGGAGACCCACTCCATCGTCCAGCCCATGCGCTTGCGGTAGGCGAGGAGCCGGTCGAGCGGCCCGCGCGAGATCAGCACGAGATTGGTGTCGCGATGATTGAGATGCACGACGCTGCGCTCGAGATTGTCGGCCCAGAACGTGCAGCTCTTGCAGCCGGCCTTCCAGTCGGGACCGAACATGAAGTGATAGACGATGAGCTGGCCCTTGCCGCGGAACAGGTCCGCGAGGGTCGCCTTGCCGTGCTCGCCGTCGAACACGTAAGCCGCCTCGACCTTTTCCCACGGCAGCTTGCGCCGCTCGGCGCTCAGCGCATCGCGCGCGTGGGTGAATTCCTTTTCCTTCTCGAGGAGCCGCAGCCGCGCCGCGGTCCAGTCGGTCTTTGAAACGATCTGATGCGTTGTCATGGGCACTCTCCTTTATGCCCCCCGCGTTGCTTCTTGTTCGAGGCACACGAAGCTCGATGTCCAGCCCTGCTCGTGGCGGCCGCGACCGTCCTTGTCGGCGAAGGTCTGCTGCACGAGCAGCATGCGGGTGCCGCCGGGCGCGGGCTCGAATGTCACGGTGACTTCCGTCTCGTGTCCGCGCTGGCCGTTGTCGTCGTCCCAGCCCCAGGTGAACACCAGCCGGCGCGGCGGATCGATGGTGCGGTAGATGCCGCTCACCGTATGATCGGTGCCGGCGGGGGAGTGCATGGTGGTGCGCCAGCGCCCGCCGGGGCGCACGTCCATCGCGTGCTTCGGCGTCGTGAAGCCTTCCGGCCCCCACCATTTGATGAGCTCGCTCGGCTCGGTCCACAGCTCGAACAGCCGCTCCGGGGTCGCCGCGATCAGCCGCTCGATGCGCAGCACGCGGTCCTGGGTGATCGTGTCGGCACTCATGACTTCCTCCGCTTCGGCGTTTCGGCAGCAATGACGGCCTCGAGCCGGTCGAATGCATCGGCCCAATGGCGCTGCTGGCGCTCGTACCAATGGCCCAGCGGACGCAGCGCCTCGGGGCGCGCGCGCACCACGCGGAACTGGCGCTCGACGCGCTTCTCGACCAGCCCGGCGTCTTCCAGCACTTGCAGGTGCCGCGTGATCGCCGGGGCCGAGATGCGGAAAGGTTTTGCGACTTCGCCGACCGTCTTGTCGCCCTCGGCAAGCAGCCGCTCGACGATCGCGCGGCGCGTCGGATCGGCGAGCGCCGCGAAGATCGGGTCGAGGGCAGGGGTCCGGGCCATTGCGTCACGTGTTAATTAATCTATCAGTTAATTAACAAGAGTGTTTGATGTTGTCAAGCCGCCGCATGCTTTGAAGTAACAACCATCCGCACCTTGCGTTCCTTTTGTGCCTATCGTTCCATAGGCCCCAACAGCGGCCCAGCGAGCCGCATCATCAAGGGGATCAGCGTCATGAAGCGATTTGTTGCGGCGTTGCTTGCGGCGACCGCGTGCGTGTCCGTCGCGAAGGCGCAGGATGTTCCGACCATCCGCGTCGGCTGGACAATTCCGGCCGAGGAAGCGAAATACTGGATGATGCGCAGGCCGGACAAATTCCCGAACCTCGGCAAGACCTACAAGATCGAATGGTCGCAGTTCCAGGGTACCTCGCCGATGTCGCAGGCGCTGATCGCCGGCGCGCTCGATTGCGCGACGCAGGGCGTGCTGCCGATCGCGCAGGGCATGGATAAGGACCAGTTCGCCGTCTATGTCGTCGGCCAGCACGTCGGCGAGAAGCCGGGCAGCTTCTCGGTCTACTGGGCCGTGAAGGACAATTCACCGATCAAGACGGTCGCGGACCTCAAGGGCAAGACGGTCGGCATCTCGATCATCGGCGGCGGTACGCACGGGCCGTTCAACCTGATGCTCAAGCGCGCCGGGCTCGATCCCGAGAAGGACATCAAGCTGGTCGAGGTGTCGTTCTCGCTCTCCGAGGACGCGCTGCGCGCCGGTCGCGTCGACGCCACCAACATGAACCAGCCGTTCGCGGCGCGCGCCGAGGCGAAGGGCGGGGTGCGCAAGCTGTTCGCGCTCGAGGAAGCCGTGCCGAACATCGTGCACATCGTCGAGGCGTGCCGGAAGGACTTCGTCGACAAGAATCCCGATCTGGTGCGCAACTACGTGAAGGACTTCACCGCCGCGCTGAAGATGGCGCTGGCGAACCGCGACGAGACGATGAAGGTGGTGAGCGAGATCACCAAGGCGCCGATCGCGGTGCTCGACACGTATCTGCTGAAGGGCAACGACTTCGCCCGCGAGCCGGGCGGCGCGCCGAACTTCGCCGGCATCCAGGCGATGTTCGACGTTTACACCAACGAGAAGATGCTCTCGAAGAAGCTCGACGCCAGCAAGCTGAAGCATCCGACGATCGTTGCGCCGATCGAGTAGCTCTAGCCCTCATGGTGAGGAGCCACGCACAGCGTGGCGTCTCAATGGCCGCAGGCTCGGAGCTCGCAGCCTCCTTCGAGACGCGCCCTGCGGCCGCCTCAGGATGAGGCTCAGGCCACACCACACCGCCGGCGTGGGTGACCGCGCCGGCGTCGGCTTGTCCGACGCTCAGCGCATACTTCGCCAGCAGCCCCGCGCTGTGGCGCGGCGGCGGCGCAGTCCACGCCGCGCGGCGGCGCGCGAGTTCGGCGTCGTCGACCAGCACATCGATGCGCTTTGCGTCGGCGTCGATGCGCACGCGGTCGCCATCCTTGAGCAGCGCGAGCGGCCCGCCGATGGCAGCTTCCGGCGCGATATGCCCGACGCAGATGCCGCGCGTCGCGCCGGAGAAGCGCCCGTCGGTCAGCAGCGCGACCTTCTCGCCCATCTGCTGGCCGTAGATCAGCGCGGTGACGCCGAGCATTTCGCGCATGCCGGGCCCGCCGCGCGGCCCCTCGTAGCGGATCACCAGCACGTCGCCCGCCTTGTAGGTGCGCTCGCGTACCGCCTTGGCGCAGTCGTCCTCGGAGTCGAACACGCGCGCGGTGCCTTCGAACACGCGCGCCTTCAGCCCGGCGACCTTCAGCAGCGCGCCGTCCGGCGCGAGATTGCCCTTGAGCACCGCAAGCCCGCCGTCCGGACGCAGCGCATTCCCGGCTGCGCGCACGATCGCGCCGTCAGGGGAGGGCGCGGCGCCATGCTCCTCGTGCAGCGTACGCCCCGTCACGGTGAGGCACGCGCCGTCGATGTGGCCGCTCTCGATCAGCGCGCGGATGATGACCGAGACGCCGCCGTGATCGTAGACGTCCTTGGCGAGATATTTTCCGCCGGGCCGCAGATCGCCGATCAGCGGCGTGCGCGCGAACACCGCCGCGACGTCGTCCACCGTGAAGCGGATGCCGGCCTCGTTGGCGATCGCCGGAATGTGCAGCGCCGCGTTGGTCGAGCCGCCGGTCGCCGCCACGATGGCGCTCGCATTCTCCAGCGCGCGCCGCGTGACGAGTTCGCGCGGCAGCGGCCCGCCGCGCTTCACGATCTCCATCACGATCTCGCCCGCGCGCTTCGCGATCGCGAGCCGCTCGGAATAGACGCCCGGCACCATCGCGGAATTCGGCACGGTCAGGCCGAGCGCTTCGGACACCATCGCCATCGTGTTGGCGGTGAATTGCCCCGCGCAGGCGCCGACGCTCGGCTTGCAGGCGCGCTCCAGCGTATCGAGGTCGGCCTCGCTCATCGTGCCGGTCTGCACCGCGCCGACGCCCTCGTAGGCATCGAGCACGGTGACGTCGCGGCCCTGAAAGCGGCCGGGCAGCGCCGCGCCGCCATAGAGAAAGACGCCGGGCACATTGCAGCGCACGAGCCCCATCATGGCGCCGGGCAGCGTCTTGTCGCAGCCGCCGAACGCCACCAGCCCGTCGTAGGCGTGGCCCTGCACCACGGCCTCGATCGAGTCCGCGATCAGCTCGCGGCTCACCAGCGAGAACTTCATGCCCTCGTGGTTCATGCCGATGCCGTCGGACACCGAGATGGTGGTGAATTCGCGCGGCGTGCCGCCCGCGGCGCTCACGCCGTCCTTCGCGGCATCGACCTGCGGGCCGTGCGTCATGTTGCACGGCGTCGTCTCGCCCTTCTGGCTCACCACGCCGATCATCGGCTTCGCGATGGCCGCGTCGTCGAGGCCCATCGCCCGCATGAAGGCGCGGTGCGGCGTGCGGTCGAGGCCATCGGTGGTGATGCGCGAGCGCAGGCGCATCGGATCAGGTCGCCTGCGGCTCGGATGAAGCGGGCGCGTGCGCATCAAGGATGCGGCGGAGCTTGCGCGCAAGTGCGTCGGCGGTGAACGGCTTGGTGATCAGGTCGATGTCCGGATCGAGCCGGCCGTGGTGGATGATGGCGTTGCGCGTATAGCCGGTCATGTAGAGCACCTTGACGGCCGGGCGCAGCCGGAGCACCGCATCGCTCAGTTCGCGCCCGTTCATGCCGCTCGGCAGCACCACGTCGGTGAGCAGAACGTCGATCTCCGCGCCTTCGGTCGAGCATGCGCAGCGCGGACGGCCCGTCGCTCGCCGAGATCACGCGGTAGCCGCGCTCCTGCAGCGCCTCGACGGCAAGCTTGTTGACCTGCGCGTCGTCCTCCACGACGAGCACCTTCTCGGTGCCGTCGGAACTGATCGCCGGTCCGCGCGACGGCTCCGGCACGCTCCATACCGGAATGTCGGCGCCGGTGAAGCGCGGGAAATAGAGCTTGATGGTCGTGCCCTGTCCGACCTCGCTGTAGATGCGGATGTGTCCGCTCGGACTGTTTGGCGAAGCCGTAAACCTGCGAGAGCCCAAGCCCGGTGCCGACGCCCGACGGCTTGGTGGTGAAGAACGGCTCGAACGCGCGGGTCATCACCTCGCGCGACATGCCGGAGCCGGAGTCGCTCACCGCCACCATGACGTACTGGCCCGGTACGACATCGCCGCCCGCCTGCTCGGCGTAATGTTCGTCGAGATGGCAGTTCGCGGTCTCGATGGTCAGCCGCCCGCCGTCCGGCATCGCGTCGCGCGAATTGACCGCGAGGTTGACGATCGCGTTTTCGAGCTGGTTCGGATCGATCGCCGCGCTCCACAGCCCGCCCGCCAGCACCGTCTCGATCGCGACCGTTTCGCCGATCGTGCGGCTGAGCAGCTCGGACATGTTCTGCACCAGCCGGTTGACGTCGACCGATTTCACTTCGAGCGGATGCTGGCGCGAGAACGAGAGCAGGCGCTGCACCAGCGTGGCGGCGCGGTCCGCGGCGTGGCGGCAGTTGGAGAGCCAGCCGCGCACGCGATCCTGTCCCTCGAAGCGGCGCAGCGCGAGATCGAGATTGCCGATGATCGCGGTGAGCAGGTTGTTGAAGTCGTGCGCGATGCCGCCGGTGAGCCGGCCGACTGCTTCCATCTTCTGCGCCTGGCGCAGCCGCTCCTCGGAGGCTTCGCGCAGCGCGATCTCCCGCCGCAGCATCTCGTTGGTGGCGGCTTCGCGTCGCGTGCGATGCAGTGCGAGCAGGCAGAGCGCGATCACCGCCAGGGTCGCGGGAACGCCGAAGATCAGGTGGCGCGACATCCCGGTGATCCAGGCGGCGGTGACGTCCGACGTGTCGATGCCCGCAACCACGAAGACACCGACACGCGGCAGCTTGCGATAGGCGAAAATGCGCTCCTTGCCGTCAAGCGAGGAAACCACCATCACCGACCCATATTCCTGCCCGCGCCGGAACGCGTCGAGCAGGAAGCTGTTCGAGGTCAGGCGCGTGCCGATCTGCGGCAAATCGGGATAGCGCGCGAGCACAAGCCCGTCGTTGCGGATCAGCGCCGCGACAATCGGCTGCGTCAGGGTCGCGTAGTATTCGCGGAAATAGTCGGGCGAGATCGAGATAACGATCACGCCGGCAAAGCGGCCTTCGGCCGTGATGCGCGAACGGCTGAGCGTGAAGAAGCTCGGCTGGCCGCGTTCATTGGTGGCGCGTGCGGTGACGACTTCGCCGACCTGCAGGCCGGCCGCCGGGTTGTCCTTGTGCACGCGAAAATAGTCGCGGTCCGCCAGATCGAGCTGGCGCGGCATCGGATACACCGTGCCGGCCACCAGCGGCCGGCCGTCCGCATCGATCACCCAGATGTCGGCGAACTGCGGCAGCGTGTCGATGAGTACGCGCAGACGCCGGTTGAACCCCGCTTCGTTCGTGCGGATGTCGTCGTCCGTCGCGTTCTCCAGCACTTCGTCGACATAGCGGCCGGCGAGCTCGATCGTTTCGAGCACCTTCAGGCTGTGCTCATAGACCGTGCCGAGATTGCGCCGCAGCCGGTCCTGGGCGTCCTCCTGCGTCTGACGATAGGAAATGGCAGCGCCAGCGAGGAACACCGCGAGCGGGAACACGATCGCGGCGGCGAGCATCCAGTGTCCGGCCCGCTCGGCGCGCCCGGTGCCGCCCCGGCGCAACGGCACGACGATGTCGGCGAAGAAACGCTTCATCGAGGAGGGTCCCGAGTCGCCGGACGGCGGACGTGCGCGAAGCTAAGGGGAACGGGCATCAAACTCAATCAGCCCGGCCATATCAGCCCTGCCATGCAGATCGGTTCCATCTCGCGGCTTCCGTACGCAGCGTCAAGGCGCTAGGTTGCGGTCACGCAGAACCGCGACAATTTAGAGCATTCGGAGGAAGCCCGATGGCGCAAGCCCAGCGCAAGGAAACGTCCGCCCGCGACTGGCCGTTTCAGGTCAAGCCGCTACATCCCGCGCTCGGCGTCGAGATTCAGCGGCATCACGCTCGCTCAGGCGGTCGAGCCGAAGATGTTCGGCAAGGTCTACGAGGCCTTCCTCGACCACGAACTGATCCTGTTCCGCGACGTCGATCTGCCGCCCGCAACGCAGGTCGCGTTCGCGCGCGCGTTCGGCGAAATCCAGATCCACGTAATGAACCAGTATCAGAAGTATCCGGAGTTTCCCGAGATCTACATGCTCACCAACGCCGACAAGGACGGCAAGCCGACCGGCAAGCACCCCGACAAGGGCACTTTGCATTGGCATACCGACGGCTCATGGCGCGAGCGCACCGGTCAGGCGACGATGATGTATTCGGAAGTCTGCCCGCCGGTCGGCGGCGAAACGGAATTTGCCGACATGTATGCGGCCTACGACAATCTCCCGGCCGGCCTGAAGAAGAAGATCGAGGGCAAGCGCGCGATCCACAATCTCGATTTCTCGCGCACGCGCCGCCACGGCGAAGACCCGATGACCGCTGAGCAGAAGGCCAAGGTGCCGCCGATCGCGCATCCGATCGTTCGCACGCATCCCGAGACCGGCCGCAAGGCGATCTTCCTCGGCGACCACGCGCAGGAAATCGAAGGTATGGACTACGACGAGGGCCGTGCGCTGATCGAGGAATTGAACGTGCTGATCACGCCGAAGGAGGCGGTCTACACGCACGTGTGGTCGCCGAACCAGTGCATCGTGTGGGACAATCGCTGCACGCTGCACCGCGCGACCGGCTTCGACGAGGCGAACCACGTACGCGTCATGCGCCGCTGCACGATCAACGGGGATCGGCCGTTCTGAGTTGACGGCGCGCGGCGCAAGCTGAATTGAAATCGCGGGCACGGTGCTGGCACCGTGCCCGTCTCACGTAAGGAAGAAAAAATGTCCCCCAAGATTCTCGTTTCCTGCCCGTCCGCCGAGGTCGCCGACATCGCGCGCGAGATGGCGCCGAAGGGCTTCGAGACCGTGGTGGTCCACAACGATGCCGAGGTCGTTCCGAACCTCTCCGGCATCGAATACATGATCACCTATCCGCACATCCCGATGCGGGATGAATTCTACAAGGCCGTGCCCAAGCTGAGGCTCGTGCAGCTTCTCTCGGCCGGCTACGACAACGTCGACCTCGAAGCCGCACGCCGTGCGAAGGTGCCGCTCTCCAACAACGGCGGCGCGAATGCGATCTCGGTCTCCGAGCACGCGCTGATGCTGATGCTGACGGTCGCCCGCAAGGTGATCTGGCAGCACGGCAGCGTCTCGGGCGGGCGCTGGCGCGGCAACGGTCCGGCGCCGCGCATGTACGAGCTGCATGACAAGACGCTCGGCATCATCGGCTTCGGCACCATCGGCAAGAAGGTCGCGCGGCTGGCGAAGCCGTTCGGCATGCATGTGCAGTATTTCGATATCGCGCGCCTCTCCGAAGGCGAGGCGGACCAGCATGGCGTGAAATTCCGCCTGCTGCGCGAACTGCTGCGCACCTCCGACGTCGTGTCACTGCATGTGCCGCTGAACGACTCGACGCGCCACATGATCGGCAAGGACGAGCTTGAGCTGATGAAGCCGACCGCGATCATCGTCAATACCTCGCGCGGGCCGGTGATCGACGAGGTCGCGCTGCATGCGCATCTGGCGGCGGGCAAGATCTTCGGCGCGGGCCTCGACGTGTTCGACCGGGAGCCGCCGCCCTCGAACAATCCGCTGTTCAAGCTCGACAACGTGGTGCTGACCGCACACTTCGCGGGTCCCACCTGGGACAATCACGTCGCGCGTTTCCGCAACGCGTTCGACAACGTCCAACGTGTCGCGCGCGGCGAGCCGGCGCTGTGGGTCGTGCCGGAACTGGCCGGGTCGGTTTAGCGCCCTCGCATCCACGCCGACGCTGATTTTCCGCGCGAGCCGCGCCATCCGGCCGCGCCGTTTACGATTCGTTAACCATAAGGAGTGCACTGAGCGAACAGGGAAAAGTGCCAAGCGCGTCATCGGTTCTCACGCCGAAGGAGCGAATATGAACGCCCAGCTGCGCGTCCCTGTTGCGTCCCAGTTTGTTTCCGAAGGCTCGCATTGGCTGCCCGACGTGGTGGTCCAACAATCCGCTTGGCTCGAGCACGCGCCGTTCGCATTCTGGCTGGTCGGCGCTTTGCGCCCGCGCACCATCGTCGAGCTCGGCGTGCATCACGGCTTCTCGTACTTCGCGATGTGTCAGGCGGTGCGCCGGCTCGATCTCGATACGCGCTGCTTCGGGATCGACGGCTGGGGCGGCGACGACCACACGGGCCAATACGGCGAAGAGGTCTACCAGCAGGCCTGCGGCTACAACCGCGATTATGGCGACATTTCGCGCCTGATCCGCTCGGACTTCTCCGACGCCTGCGAGATGTTTCCCGACGGCACGATCGACCTGCTGCATATCGACGGCTTCCACACCTATGAGGCGGTGCGGCATGACTTCGAGACGTGGCTGCCGAAGCTCTCGGCGCGCGGCATCGTGCTGTTTCACGACACCGCCGAATACGAGAACGGCTTCGGCGTCTACCGGCTGTGGGACGAATTGCGCGCGCGCTATCCGCACTTCGCGTTCGAGCACGGCCACGGGCTGGGCGTGCTCGGCGTCGGGCGCAATCTTCCGGCCATCGCTTCCCGTCTCTTTCAGGTCACGGCGGATGCGGCGCAGAACCGCGACGTGCAGCGGACCTACGAGCGGATTGGGTTGCTAATGACGTCGCGGCTGGAGGTCGTCGCGCGCGATCGTGTCATCGGGAGCCTGAGCGAGAAGGTCGCGCAACTCGAAGCGGCCGTCGATGTTTTCGAGGCGAGCACGTCCTGGCGGCTGACCGCGCCACTGCGCAAGCTTTCAGGCGCGATGCGCGCGGCGAGCGGACTGACCGGAGAGATCGGCGCGCGGCTGCGCAAGGCGCGGATGCGCGGTGAGGGCTATGTGCCGCAGCCGTCTCACGCCCGGCTGACCTAGTCGGGCCGTGCAACGGTCGCGTCCGGCACGGAATCGACCGACACGAAATAAGGCTTGATGTCGATCAGCGGCGTGCCGTCGAGGCAGTCGAGCCCGACGACGGTCAGCGTCGTGCCTTCGACGCGCACCAGCTTCACCACACTCATCGCGATCGGGTTCGGCCGCACCGGCGAGCGCACCGAGAAGGTGCCGCGCGCTGCGACGTGGTGGCGCGGCGCCTGGATCACGAGGTCGCGCCGCGCCTGATGCATGAAATAGAGCAGCACGAGATGCGAGCAGCCCGCGACACCCTCGAGCGCGGCCACGTAGCGCGGGTCGAGCGCGATGGTGCATTCGGCGACCGAGCCGCGTGCGTTCTTCGGGCACTCGCTGCGCACTTTCCACGGCGTGCGGATGCGCCCGATGAAGTAAACACCGGCGTCGAAAGCGTCCGGCAGCGTGACGGCGATCTCGCCGGGGCGAATTCCTTCTTCACTCATGCGAGATCGTTATCAGGCTAAGCGCCCTCAGGGGAGCATCTTGGTGCCGCCCTCGGCCGCCTGCGGCGGCGACTTGAGCGCGATCGCCTTGATCGCGGCGCTGCCGGCGTCCGGCTTGGTGCCGCCGTGCGCGGTGCCTTTCGGGATCACGACGAGATCGCCCGGCTTCACCTTCACTTCCTTCTCGCCGAGCCAGATCGTGCCGGTGCCCTCGAGGATGTACTGGATCTCGTTGGCGTCCGGATGCAGGTGCTTCGGCACGTTGCCGGCCTGCACCGAGACGGTCATGCCCTCGGCCATGACGAATGTCTTGGACCGGAAGCCGACCGGGTTTGCCGGGCCGAGCGCATCGCCCTGCAGGTCGGGGACGTGAAGGATCTGCGCCGTCATCATGGTGTCGGCCGCGATGGCGCGCGGGAACATCTGCGTGGCGCCGGCGCCGGCCGCGAAGGCGAGCGCGACGGACGAAAAGAATGCAACGCGATTCATGGAAGTCCTCCCGGATATTTGTTTTATTGAACGGGGAAGCGTAGTCCGCGCAGCCTTGCACGCACAAGAGTTGAAGTTTGCAGATTTCCATCGCCGAGGTCACGAATGCGTTTCCCGATTACCGCGTCGCGGTCGTCGTCGCCGAAGGGCTGACGATCGCGCCGGAGCGCCCACCGGCGCTCGATGCGCTGATCGCAGAACGCGAGGCGGCGGCGCGCGCCGCGTGGGCGGGCACGGAGCTGTCGCAGATTCCCGGCATCGCGGCGTGGCGCGCGGCCTACAAGGGCTTCGGCATCAAGCAGACGCGCTATCGCTCGTCGGTGGAACGACTCATCAAGAACGTGCTGGCGGACCGGCCGCTCGCGCGCGTCAACACGTTCGTCGATCTCTACAATGCGGTATCGCTCGCCCACGTGCTGCCGCTCGGTGCAGACGATCTCGCGCAGGTGATGCCGCCGCTTGCGTTTCGCTTTGCGCGCGAGGGCGACAGCTTTCTCGACATGGCGGACACCGAGGCCGGCGAGCCGCCCGAGGCGCCGAAGGCGGGCGAGGTGGTCTACGCGGACGCCGACCATATTCTCTGCCGCCGCTGGAACTGGCGGCAGGACGCCCGCTCGCTGATTACGCCCACGACCGGGCGGGCGGTCGTCACCGTGCAGGCGAACGGTCGCGGCGATCCCGCGAAGGCAGCAGACGATCTCATTGATCTGATTAGGAAATTCTGCGGCGGGACGTGCCGCGTGACCGTCCTCGACAAGCGCGCTACCCACAGCCCGCCTGTAGCCCGCTGCCGCCTCTTGCAGGCGCCGCACTTTGCACATAAAGATATCCTTATATGTTTATCCGTAAGGAATGGGACCTGTCCCACACCCATGATCGCCCTCGCGCCGGTTGATTTCGACTCCCTGCATGCCGCCCTGCGCGCGGCCGGCGAGGGCACGCGCCTGCGCATCCTCGCGCTGCTCGCCGAAGCCGAACTGACGGTGTCGGACCTCACCAAAATCTTGCGCCAGTCGCAGCCGCGCATCTCGCGTCATCTCAAGCTGCTGGCGGAAGCCGGGCTGGTGGATCGCTTTCGCGAGGGAAGCTGGGCGTTCTATCGCCTTGGCGAACGCGGCGGCGTTGCCGAGATCGCGCAGACGCTGACCGCGCGGCTCGATCCCGCCGATCCGGTGGTGATGCGCGACCGCGGCCGGCTCGCCGCCGTGCGCGCCGCCCGCGCGCAGGCCGCGCAGACCTATTTCAGCGCGCACGCCGCCGAATGGGATCGCATCCGCCGCCTGCACGTCGCGGACGCCGCGGTCGAAGGCGCGATCCAGGCGGCGCTCGCCGACCGGCCGATCCGCTCGTTCCTCGATCTCGGCACCGGCACCGGCCGCATGCTCGAACTGTTCGGCCCGGAGATCGAGCGCGGGCTCGGCATCGACATGTCGCTCGACATGCTCGCGCTCGCGCGCGCGCGGCTCGAGCGCGCCGGGCTGAAGCATTGCAGCGTGCGGCAGGGCGACATCTACGAGCTTCCGGTGCCGAAGGATTCCTTCGACGTCGTGGTGATCCATCAGGTGCTGCACTTCCTCGACGACGGCGCGCGCGCGATCGCCGAGGCTGCGCGCACGCTGCGTCCGCAGGGGCGACTGCTGGTCGTCGATTTCGCGCCGCACGATCTTGAGTTCCTGCGCGAGGAGCACGCGCATCTGCGCCTCGGCTTCGCGCCCGAGACGGTGGCGCAATGGATGAGCGCGGCAGGCCTCGACGTGGCGCTGCATCGCGTGCTGCCGCCGGAGCCGGAGTCGGAAGGCAAGATTGCCGTGTCGCTGTGGCTCGCGCGCGATCCGCGCCTCGCGCTCGTGGCGTCTGCGCAGGGAGTTGCGTGATGGTCGGAGATTTCGTTCGCGCCAGCCGTCACGTCGGCATCCGCATCAACGTCTCGTTCGAGTTCTTCCCGCCGAAGACCGACGAGATGGAGCGCACGCTGTGGGATTCGATCGAGCGCCTCAGCCCTCTGCGGCCGCATTTCGTCTCGGTCACGTACGGCGCCGGCGGCTCGACGCGCGAGCGCACCCACGCGACGGTGAAGCGCATTCTCGCCGAAACGGCGCTGACACCCGCTGCGCATCTCACTTGCGTCAGCGCGACGCGTGACGAGGTCGACAGCGTGATCCGCGCCTACCGGGAGGCGGGGGTGCGCCACATCGTGGCGCTGCGCGGCGATCCAGCGGGCGGCATCGGCGAAAAGTACGCGCCGCATCCGGATGGCTACCTCAACGGCGCTGACCTCGTCGCGGGCATCAAGCGCATCACCGATGCGGAGGTGACCGTTTCGGCCTATCCGGAAAAGCATCCGGACTCGGCGTCGGTGCAGGACGACATCGACATGCTGGCCGCGAAGGTGGATGCGGGCGCGACGCGCGCCGTTACGCAGTTCTTCTTCGAGAACGATCTCTATTTCCGCTATCTCGACCGTGTACGCGCGCGTGGCATTTCGGTTCCGGTCACGCCGGGCATTCTGCCGGTGCAGAATTTCAAGCAGGCGAAGAGTTTCGCGCAGCGTGCGGGCGCGACCATGCCGGACTGGCTCGCGGCGCGCTTCGAGGGACTCGATGACGACCCTGCGACGCGCAAGCTGATCGCGGCCGCGATCGCCGCCGAACAGGTGCTCGATCTGGTCGATCGCGGCGTGAGCGATTTCCATTTCTACACCATGAACCGCGCGGATCTCGTCTACGCGATCTGCCATCTCCTCGGCCTGCGGCCCGAGCCCAAGCAGGAGGCCGCTTAAGTGGACGCCGAGAAGACACTTCGCGCCGAGGCGGCCAAGCGCATCCTCGTGCTCGACGGCGCGATGGGCACCATGATCCAGGAATACCGGCTGGACGAGGCCGGCTATCGCGGCGCGCGCTTCGACGCGTGGAATCGCGAGGTGCGCGGCAATAACGATCTGCTCAATCTCAGCCAGCCAAAGGCGGTGCGCGACATTCACCTCGCGTATTTTCGCGCCGGCGCGGACATCGTCTCGACCAACACGTTCTCCTCGACGTCGATCGCGCAAGCCGATTACGGCATGCAGGACATCGCGTATGAGCTCAATTTCGAGGGCGCGCGGCTGGTGCGCGCCGCCGCGATCACGGCGGAGAACGAGGACGGGCGCAAGCGCTTCGTCGCGGGCGCGATCGGTCCGACCAACCGCACGGCTTCCATCTCGCCCGACGTGTCCGACCCGGGCTTCCGTGCGACCACGTTCGACCAGTTGCGCGAGGCCTATGCGGAGCAGGTGCGCGGGCTGCTCGAAGGCGGCGCGGACCTGCTGCTGATCGAGACGATCTTCGACACGCTCAACGCCAAGGCGGCGATCCACGCCATCCTTGACGAGACCGAGGGGCGCGGCATCCACGTGCCGATGATGATCTCCGGCACGATCACTGACCTGTCCGGCCGTCTGCTGTCCGGCCAGACGCCGGGCGCGTTCTGGAATTCGATCCGGCATGCGACGCCGTTCTCGGTCGGCCTCAACTGCGCGCTCGGCGCCAAGGAAATGCGTGCGCACATCGCGGAGCTCTCGCGCATCGCCGACACGCTGGTCTGCGCCTATCCGAACGCCGGGTTGCCGAACGAATTCGGGCGCTACGACGAAAGCCCGGAGTTCATGGCCGAGTTGCTTGGCGAATTCGCCAGCGCCGGCCTCGTCAATATCGTGGGCGGTTGCTGCGGCACGACGCCCGCGCATATCCGCGCCGTCGCGGAAGCCGTGAAAAACAAGCCACCGCGCGAGATTCCGGACGTAACGCCGCTATTGCGCCTTTCAGGGCTGGAGCCGTTTACGCTCACGGCAGAAATTCCGTTCGTCAATGTCGGCGAGCGCACCAACGTCACCGGTTCGGCCAAGTTCCGCAAGTTGATCACGGCGGGCGACTACAACGCCGCGCTCGCAGTCGCGCGCGATCAGGTTGAAAATGGCGCGCAGGTGATCGACGTCAACATGGATGAAGGTCTGCTCGAGTCAGAGCAGGTGATGGTGACGTTCCTGAACCTGATCGCGAGCGAGCCCGACATCGCGCGCGTGCCGGTGATGATCGACTCATCCAAGTTCAGGATCATCGAGGCCGGCCTGAAGTGCGTGCAGGGCAAGGCGGTCGTCAATTCGATCTCGATGAAGGAAGGCGAGGCCGAGTTCGTCAAGCATGCAAAGGTCGTGCGCCGTCACGGCGCGGCGGTCGTCGTCATGGCGTTCGACGAGCAGGGCCAAGCCGACACTTTTGCGCGCAAGACGGAAATCTGCAAACGCGCCTACGACATTCTGGTGAAACAGGTCGGCTTTCCGCCGGAAGACATCATCTTCGATCCGAACATCTTCGCGATCGCGACCGGGATCGAGGAACACAACAATTACGGCGTCGATTTCATCGAGGCGGCGTGCTGGATCAGGGCGAACCTGCCCGGCGTGCACATCTCGGGCGGCGTGTCGAACCTGTCGTTCTCGTTCCGCGGCAACGAGCCGGTGCGTGAGGCGATGCACTCGGTGTTCCTCTATCACGCGATCAAAGCCGGGATGGACATGGGTATCGTCAATGCCGGCCAGATGGCGGTGTATGACGATCTTGATCCGGAATTGCGCGAGGCCTGCGAGGACGTGGTTCTCAACAAGCGCGCGGATGCCTCCGAGCGGCTGCTCGCGATTGCGCAGCGCTTCGCCGGCAAGGGCAAGGAAGCGAAGGAAGTCGATCTCGCGTGGCGCGAATGGGATGTCGGCAAGCGGCTCAGTCATGCGCTGGTGCACGGCATCACGGATTTCATCGCGGACGACACCGAGGAAGCGCGCAAGGCTGCGACGCGCGCGCTCGATGTGATCGAAGGCCCGCTGATGGCCGGCATGAACGTGGTCGGCGACCTATTCGGCTCGGGCAAGATGTTCCTGCCGCAGGTGGTGAAGTCCGCGCGCGTGATGAAGCAGGCGGTCGCGTATCTGTTGCCCTACATGGAGCAGGAGAAGGCTGCGAGCGGCGCGAGCCAGGCGAAATCCGCCGGCAAGATCGTGATGGCGACCGTGAAGGGCGACGTGCACGACATCGGCAAGAACATCGTCGGCGTCGTGCTCCAGTGCAACAATTACGAGGTTGTCGATCTCGGCGTGATGGTGCCGGCGACGAAGATTCTCGAAACCGCGAAGGCCGAGGGCGCCGACATCATCGGGCTGTCCGGCCTGATCACGCCGTCGCTCGACGAGATGTGCCATGTGGCGGCCGAGATGGAGCGCGAAGGCTTCGCGCTGCCGCTGCTGATCGGTGGCGCGACCACGAGCCGCGTGCACACCGCGGTGAAGATCCATCCGAACTACCGGCGCGGGCAGACGGTGTATGTGACGGATGCGAGCCGCGCGGTCGGTGTCGTATCGCAACTGATGTCGAAGCAGGTTCAGGGCGCGTTCGTCTCCGAGGTGCGCGAGGAGTACGCCAAGATCGCGGCCGCCCACGCGCGCGGCGAGGAGAACAAGCGGCGGCTCGCGCTCAAGGATGCGCGCAAGAACGCGCTGAAGCTCGACTGGGCGAACTACACACCGGCCACGCCGAGCTTCCTCGGGTCGCGCGTGTTCGAGGATTACTCGATCGCAGAGCTGATCGACTACATCGACTGGTCGCCGTTCTTCTCGACGTGGGAGCTGACCGGAAAATTCCCCGCGATCCTCAATGACGACAAGTTCGGGGAGGCGGCGCGCTCGCTCTACGACGACGCGCAGGCGATGTTGAAGAAGATCGTCGACGAGAACTGGTTCAGGGCCGCCGCCATCGTGGGCTTCTGGCCGGCGAATTCGGACGGCGACGATATTGTGCTGGAGAACGGCGATGTGCTGCACACCTTGCGCCAGCAGCTTGCGCGGCGCGAAGGCCGCGCCAACGTGGCGCTCGCGGATTTCGTCGCGCCGAAAAGTTCAGGCGTGCAGGACTACATCGGCGCATTCGTCGTCACGGCGGGCATCGGCGAGGACGTGATCGCGGACCGTTTCAAGCACGCGAACGACGATTATTCCTCCATCATGGTCAAGGCGCTGGCGGATCGCTTGGCCGAAGCATTTGCGGAGCGCATGCACCAGCGCGTGCGCCGGGAGCTGTGGGGCTATGCCGCCGACGAAACATTCTCCACGCGCGAGCTGATCGAGGAAAAATATCGCGGCATCCGCCCGGCGCCCGGCTATCCGGCGCAGCCCGACCACACCGAGAAGGCGACACTGTTCAAGCTGATCGACGGCGAGCGCGTCGGCGTGAAGCTGACCGAGAGCTTTGCGATGTGGCCGGGGGCCTCGGTGTGCGGGCTCTATTTCGGCCACCCGGAGGCGCACTATTTCGGCGTCGGCAAGATCGAGCGCGACCAGGTCGAGGACTACGCGGCGCGCAAGGGATGGAGCGTGCGGGAATGCGAGCGCTGGCTCGCTCCGGTGCTCAACTACGATCCGATCGCGCTTTCGCGCGAGGCTGCGGAGTAAGCCTTTTTATCGCGCATGATCTGGTCCGAAAAACCGGTGCCCACTTTTCGGGATCATCGCGCCCCAAAACGCCAGAGACCGGGATCGCTCCCGGTCTCCGATAACTCTTGCCGCCCCCGGGCGGCCTTGTGCGATTGGCTTATCGATTGGACTGAAACCTCAGAAAGCGCCCAGCAGGATCGCGCCGACCAAAGCGAACGCGGCGCACACCGCCAGCACATTCAGCCTCAAGGCTAGGTCCACGTAAGGCCTCCCTCGCTGTTGAGCCGATCCGGATTCTACCAAAGTCGAAGGCCGGACCGAAGCGCCTAACGTGCCGCGCCGCGAAAGCGTTCCCCGGGAGCTTGCCGGTTGGGTCGACGAAGCGCCGTCAGCGCCTTGAAAAACAACAACAAAAATTTTCGGAAACGCCTCCGATCACATTACTTTTCGGTCCACAGCTTCTGCTGTGAGCGGTAGCCCGCTGTGGCTAGGATCGCCGTGCCAGCGCCTGCTCGGTGAACAAGGCCGATTCCAGCGCCGCGCGGTCGCGGCCGAACCGGCCGACGATCTGCACCCCGAGCGGCATCCCGGCGCCATCCGAGAGGCCCGGCACGTTCACGCAGGGCGTCCCCATCAGCGTCCAGAGCCAGTTGAAATTCGCCACACCCGTCGCGCCGATCCCGTGCGGCGCCGCGCCCGGTGCGGACGGCGTGAGGATCACATCGTAACTCCCCATCAGGTCCGCGAGCGCGAGGCGCGCGCGCTTCGCGGTGCGGCGCGCATCGTCATACGCGTCGACGCCGACGCCCGCGGCTTCGTCCAGCATCGCGACGGTCTTTGGCCCGAGCAATGCGCGCCGGTTATCGTACTCGAACGCGTAGGAGCGCGCCGCCTCGTGCTGGATGATGACCTTGTGCGCGCGCCAGGCGTCTTCCAGCAGCGGCGGCAGCATGACCTCTTTCACGCTGGCGCCCGCGACTTCGAGCGCGCGCGCGGCCGTGCCGATCGCGTTCTGCATGTCTGCGGAGGCTTCCGCCCAGATGTGGGTGTGCACCAGCGCGACACGCGGCGCGGAGGGCGCTGCGCGATCGACGCGGAAGTCGCGGCCCGTCATTGCGGCAGCGGCGAACGCGACGTCGGCGACACCCGCGCCGTAGAGCCCGACCGTGTCGAGCGACCACGCGTAGCACTTCACGCCGATTGTCGGGATCAGCTTGTAGGACGGCTTGAACGCCGCGACCCCGCAGTACGCGCCGGGACGGATCACCGAGCCCGCGGTCTGCGAGCCGGTCGTGATCGGCACCATGCCGGCCGCGACCGCGGCGGCCGAGCCGGACGAGGAGCCGCCCGGCGTATGTTCGAGATTGTGCGGGTTGCGCGTCTTGCCGGTCTGCTGGTGCGCGAACTCGGTGGTGACGGTCTTGCCGAGGATGACGCCGCCCGCGCGCTTGAGCATCGTCACCGGCGAGGCGTCGGCCGCGGGCCGGTGCCCCTTGTAGGCCGCCGAGCCGTATTCGGTCGGCATGTCGTGGGTGTCGTAGATGTCTTTCAGGCCGACCGGCAGGCCGCGCAGCGGCAGCGCGCGCAGGCGGTCTGCATCCTTGCGGGCGAGTGCACGCGCGCTGTCGATCGCGAGATGCGTGAACGCGCCGACGTCGTCCTCGCGCGCCGCGATCGCGGCGGCGCAGAGATCGACCACGCCCTCCGGCGTGATCTCGCCGGCCTCGATCCGGCGCGCGAGATCGAGAGCGGAGAGGAGCGGGCGGTCGCGGCGTTCGAGCATGTCGGATGTCCTTCGTGGGCCGCCACCGTAGCGCGGTCTACCTGCCGCTGCCACTCGCCTTGCGCAGGGCCTTGCCGTCGAAGACGTAGGCGAGCGTCTTGCCCTTCAGGCGGATCGCGAGCCGTCGCCCTTGCAGATGACGGAAATGACCTCGCGCGGCGGCACATCGTCGGCGATCTTCAGTTCGAGCACGCCCTGCACGTTCTTCGCATCGTCGAGGCCGGCCAGCAGGATCGTGCGCGTGACCCAGATGCCGGGCTTGTCGAAGCGCGCCGGGATCACGGCATGGACCGTGCCGGCAAGCGCGGGTTTGGGCGTGAGCGCGCATGCGCCGAACGCGACGCCTTCTTCGCGCGCCACCAGTGCGCTCAAGGTTTCGGCGTGCGCCGACGCCTGAGAGAAGGCAGAGCAGCAGCATGGCGGGAAGAAGATAAAGCGCACGCATCATGGCGGCCCGATCATACACCGGACGCCGTATTGGCCAGTCCCACGCGGCGTGCTTTCGGCGTAGGATGGCAAGCCCGAGGGATGTCGCATGGACCGAGACCTCGACAAGTGGCTCCCGGCGCTCGCCGCGGTCGGCGGCGTGATCGTCGCGGTGATCGCGTCTTACTTCGGGGGCTTTCTCGGGATCGGAATCGCCGGTCTGCTCATCGGGATTGTGGCGGTCCGCTACGATCTGGAAAAGGACGGCGTCGGCAGCGGATTGCCGTCGGCGCACCTTCTGGCGCAACAGGCCGCCCAGCGCGAGCGGATGACGGCGGAAGAGCGGCTCGCGCATCGCGCGGGACTTCAGGCGCTGTGGCGGCCACTGGCCGTCGCCAAGACCATCAGCATCGGACTGATCGCATTGGGCTTCGGCGGCTATTTCCTTTTGTGACTCGCCGCTTGGTCTTCTTAAAGTTGTATCGCCGCCGCGACTCACGTACTCCTGCGTCCGGGCGACGGGTAGAATTCCGTGTCCGCCAACACACTCGGCACGGCATTCACGGTCCGCCCTTCGGGGAGGGAAGCCATGCTTCGTCTCATTATCACGATCATTTTCGGTTTTGCTTGGTGGTGGGTCTTCACGCGGGTTGGTGCGAGCCTCGCGTGGCTCATGATCCTCGGTTCGGTGCTGGGCGTGTGCGCCTGCTGCTGCAAGGGCGGCACGACCGATGGCGGGTGGACGCCCACCGACTTCAACTATCAGGGCTGGATCGCCTGCATCCGGCGATGCTGGCCTCACACCGTCGTCGTGATGCTCGGCATGTTCATCGTCGGCATTCTCGCGGCGCTGGTGACGAGCGGCGGCACGTTCCCGTCCGGCGCCGACCTGATGAACATCGCGATCGCGGCGATCTTCGCGCCGGGGCTCGTGCGCATCATCTGCTGCGCATACGACTGAGCATGCCCGGCTGAGGCGGATTGCGGGCGCGCAATCCGCTGCGGAAACTGGCGATGCGATGTAGGGGCGACGCCTGTCGGCATCGCGACAATCCGCTTGTTTGCCCGGTTCCCCAAGCTTGTATGTCTGAGATCGCCCTCGTCGCCGGCGAGGGCGATTTCTTGATGGGACCGCGCGCATGAAAATCGAAGCCGTCGACTTCTTCTATCTCGCGATGCCGCAGGTCACCGACGAGGCGGACGGCAGCCAGGATGCGCTGCTGGTGCGGGTCGCGGCAGGTGGGCATGTCGGCTGGGGCGAGTGCGAGGCGGCGCCGCTGCCCTCGATCGCGGCATTCTGTTGTCCAATGTCGCACGGGGTGTGCCGCCCGGTTCGGGACTCGGTGCTCGGCAAGCCGCTGCGGGAGCCTGCCGACATCGCGCGCATGTCGGCGGAGGTCGCCTACAACTCGATGGACCTGTTGCAGGCGCCGCATACGTTCTCAGGGATCGAGATGGCGCTGTGGGATCTGCTCGGCAAGGCGCGCGGCGAGCCGGTGTGGCGTCTGCTCGGCTACGCAAAGAGCCACCCGAAGACGCCGTATGCCTCCGTGCTGTTCGGCGACACGCCGGCCGAAACGCTCACGCGCGCCAAGGCGATGCGCGCGCGCAATTTCGTCGCGGCGAAATTCGGCTGGGGCCCGATCGGGCGTGGCGATGCGCGCGCCGATGCGGACCAGATCGCGGCGGCGCGCGAGGGCCTTGGACCCGATGGGATGTTGCTCGTCGATACTGGGCAGATTTTCATCGACGACGTGGAGCGCGCGGCGGCGCGGTTACCGGCGCTCGAAGCCGCGCGCGCCATCTGGTTCGAGGAGCCATTCGCCGCAAGCGCGCTCGACGCCTATGGCGCGCTCGCACGGCGCTGCAAGTCCGTGAAGCTCGCGGGCGGCGAGGGCGCGCACAACGTGAGCATGGCGAAGCACCTGATCGACTATGGCCGCGTCGGCTTCATCCAGATCGATTGCGGCCGCATCGGCGGCATCGGGCCATCCAAGGAGGTCGCCGACTACGCGGTGGCGAAGGGCGTCACGTTCGTGAACCACACCTTCACGTCGCACCTCGCGCTGTCCGCCTCGATGCAGCCGTTCGCCGGGCTCGCGGATCACACGATCTGCGAATATCCCGCTATGCCGAAGCCGCTCGCGGTCGAGATGACGGAGAACCACCTTATGCCGGACGCGAACGGCGAGATCGCGGCGCCCGATGCGCCGGGACTTGGCATCACTGTGTCGGCGCAAGGCGCGCGAAAATATCTCCAGGACGTCGACATCCGCGTGAACGGGAAGCAGCTGTTCGCAACCGCCGAACTATGACGGCTGCGCCTCGACCGGCGTCTCCGGCTCCGGCGGCTTCTTCATGAACAGAAGCCGCTGATAGAGGTAGCCGATCCCGATCAGCACCAGCCCGAGCCCGATGAAGGAGAGCGCGCGCCACACGCCGGTGAGGCCCGCCATGTCGAGCAGGAACACCTTGATGACGGTCGCGAGCACCACCGCCGCCGAGCAGAGCCGCACCGGTTGCGAACGCAGCCAGATGCCGGTGACGAGCAGCGCGACGCCGAACGCGAGCCAGACCGCCGAGTAGGTGTACCCCTCGGCGTTGGAAACCGCGAAGATGTCGAGGCGCGGGCCCTGATAGAAGCGCGTGACCTGGAACGTGAGGTACATCAGCGCGAGCACGACCGCGGTCACGGCGGCCGTTGTGGAGTAGCCCTGCGGGCGCACGCCGCGCGTGACCAGACCGAGCACGGCGGCGAGCACGGCCGGAATGGCGTAGCCGAGCAGGATCAGGTTGAAGATCAGCCCGCCGACGTCGGCGCCCGTGAACCAGGGGTTCTCGAACAGCATGAGGCCGAACACGATCGCCGCGAAGCTCAGCGCCGCGATGATCAGCGCCCCCGCCTCGTGGACGACCGATTGCGTGCGCGCGTGCAGGCGCTCGAGCCCGATCGCCATCGCAAGGCCGCCGCACACCTGAAGCGCAACTTCGTTCAGCCCGGCGGACGAATGATAGATGTCGCCGGAATAGATGTAGTGGCGGATCTCGAGGAACGCGGTCAGCACGGTGAACAGGATCGCGGCGGCTTCGACCATGCGGGCGGGCTGATCGTCGGCGCGGCGGCGCAGCAGCCAGCCCGCAAGCCAGAACGCGGCCGCGGGCACGCCATAGCCGTAGAGGATCCAGTTGAAGATCGGCGTGGTGCTGTCCGCGACGATGCGCGGGTCGTAGCCGACGCGCAGCATCACCAGCACGACCAGTATGCCGCACATGTTGCGCAGCCAGGGCAGCGGGCGCTGTTCGGCAACCCATGCGGTGCCGGGCACCATCAGGGCGAGCGCGACGGTGAGCCAGCCTTTCTCCAGCGCGAACGTCAGCGCAAGCGCGAGCGCGGCGATCGATCCGGTGGCGAAGATCGCAGCGGCTGACGGCATGCCGGGCAGCGGCCCGCGCTTGCTCAGCATCTCGGTCGCGACCGCGAACAGCGCCGCATAGAGCAGCGCGATGGCGGCGAAGGGAAGCGAGCGGTCGAAGCCGGAGATGCGGTAGTAGAGCACAATGAGAATAAGCAGCGACGCGATCACACCGGTTGCGGCCCACAGGATAGGCACCTCCGGCCGTACCGAGCGGCCCTGTGCGAGGAAGCCGGTCCCGCCGAACAGCGCCGCGAGGCCGAAGCCGAGCAGCAGATGCGATCCGTAAGATGCGCGCTGCGGTTCGCCCGCGAGATTTCCGACCGGGCCGCCGGGTGCGACCAGCGACTGCCACTGAATGTCGATTGACCAGTCGGCGATCACCAGTACGGCGAGCGCGCCTGCGACCGGAACGGCGGCAGCCGCGGCTTCGTTGCGCCACGCGATCGCGAGCGTCGCCAGCGTGAGCAGCACGAACACCGTGAACGCGACACCGTCGTGATTGGACGCGAGCGCAAGGGCGGCGGCGCAGGCGAGGAACGCGCCGAGCGCAAGCGATGACACCGGCTCGATGCCGTCCTCTTCATGCGCGGGGCCGTAGAGCAGGCCCGAGACGATCAGCAGCGCGCTCAGGGAGAAGCTCACGACCGCGTGGAACGCGTGTGCGTCGATCGCGCCCGCATTGCCGAGCCCGGGGAACATCCAGAACGCCGCGGCGGCGACCGCCGTGAGCACAAGCCAGCGCCATAACCGTATGCGGGCGAGCACGAACGACGCCGCGGTGACGAACGCCAGATAGATGTAAAGCGCCCAGAAGTTCGGCGTCTGCGATGCGACCAGCATCGGCACGACGAACGCGCCGAGTTGTCCGAGCGCGGCGAGCCACGGCCCGTGCAGCAGCGAGGCGGCGAGTGTCGCGAACGCCACGATGCCGAGCAATACAAACGCGCCCGCCGGACCGAGGAACCCGTAGAGCGCATAGGCCGCATAGATGACCGCGAATGCCACGACGGTGCCGGCCGCGGTGAGAATGCTCGGGATGTTGGCGTTTTCGGCGTAGATCGCGTTGCCGCCGATCTCGCGCCGGCGCGTCCATTCGCCGGCCGCGACCAGCGCGGCCGCGAGCAGGCCGCCGAAGAAGATGCGCACGCCGGGGCCGATCAGGCCGGCCTCGATCGAGTACTGCACCAAGAAGATGCCGCCGAGCGCGAGCGCAAGGCCACCGATCCATACGACCCAGCTTGCGCCGAAGCGCTCCTCGAAGCTTTTCGCCGGCGGCGCGGGTTCGGCCGGCGGCGGTGCGCGGCGGCGGTGCGCTCGTGTCGCTGATGATCTGGTCGATGGCCTTTTCGTCGAGGCGCTCCGATGCGGCGGCAGGAGCAGCCGCGGGTTCTGCCGTTTCCGCCGTGGAAATTTCCGGCGCGGATTCCGGTGTGCCCCATGCGGGCGCGGCGGCGGGCGTCGGTGCGCCGCCACCGAGCTGCGCAATGCGCTGCTCAAGCTGCACAATCCGCTTGCCGGCATTGCGCACCATCAGGATGGCGACCAGCGCCAGAATGAGAGCCAGAAACTCGAGCATGATTCCCCCGGCCCGAACGGAGTGATGCTACACCCGCGCGCGTGCGTTCGCGCCGGCTTATCGCCAGCACTTCCCTTGGTCGCGGCGGGGCTCGCTCCGGTTCATCCGCGTCCGCCAAGGCGCAGGCCCGGGGCAGGCCGCTCGGACAGCACTTCACGGCGGAACCGAAAGAGCGCGGCCGGCCTGCCGCCGGTCGCGGTCGAGGTTTCGCCGGTCGGCTCGACGAGCGCGGCGCTTTCCACGAGGCGGCGGAAGTTCTGCTTGTGCACCAGCCGGCCCGAGATCGCCTCGACGGTGTGCTGCAATTCGGTGAGCGTGAATTCGGCCGGCATCAGCTCGAACACCACCGGGCGGTATTTCAGCTTGGCGCGCAGCCGCGCGATCGCGGTCCCGAGGATGCGGCGGTGATCGAAGCGCATCGGCTCGCCGAGCGTCGGCATCTTGTCGCGCGCAAGGGCGGCCTCGCGTCCGTCGCGCCGCGCTTCCTCGATGAGGCCCGCCTCGTAGAGCATCTCGTAGCGGTCGAGCACCTTCTCCTCGTCCCACGGCGAGCCGCCGACGCCGAAGCACAGCCGCAGCCGCTCGCGCCAGCCGAGCGCGCGGCCCAGTTCGCCGTGCGAGGGCGCCTTCCAGTCGTTGAGCAGCGGGATGATGGTGTCGAGGATCGCGGGGCGCTTTTCGCGCCAGTCCTCCCACGGAAAGAAGCGATACCACGGCTCGAAGCCCGCACCGCCGGTTTTCAGCGCGGCCGCGCTTTCGGGCATGCGGGTGAGCGCGAGGTAGCCGACCGACACCATGTGCGGCCCGACGTCGGTCGGGCCGGCATGGCGTCCGCGGTCGCCGAACGTATAGAGCTGCTCGACATAGCCGACGCGCAATCCCGTCTGCTGCTCGACCCAGGCGCGCAGGCCGATCTCGAAGGTGCGGTGCGCGAGCGGATCGAACGGGCCGAACGGCAGGCCGGCGCGCGGCTCGCCGCTCTGGCCATCGCCCGCGACGAGGATCGCGGGCTCTCCATCCTCCACGGCGACGATCGCGGCGGTGAGGCCAATTTCGATCGGCGTCAGGACGGTTTCGGCCATCGTTAGTGTTCCGATTCCGAAGTTCGTCTCATCGTGCAGCATCCTCGTATGCGAACTTCGGAATCGAAGGACACTAGCCACTTATTGATTCTAGTGTGGCTTAGGTTCAGAAGTCCGCAATCTGGACTCGCCGCGAATATGTTGCGGACTTCTGAACCGCCACACTAATCCAGATCGAGCCGGAACGGTTCGCTCGCGTAAGCGGCCCTGCCGGGGCCGATCGCCTCGATCGCCGCGACCATGCGCCCGTTGCGGCCGAGCAGGCGGTCGGCGTGCGACACGATGCGCAGGTTGGGCATGGCGGTGACTGAAGCGGCCCGCAGCGCGCGCGCGATCTGCGCCTCGTCGCGCTTCGGATTGAGCGCGCAGGCAGTGACGAACGCACCGGCGGTGGAACGGCTGATCCCGGCGTAGCAATGCACCACCAGCGGCGCCTCGCGCGGCCAGGCGCGCACGAAGCGCAACAGGTCGCCGACATGTTCCTCGGCGGGCGCCACATAGCCCTCGATCGGATCGTTGATGTCGTCCATGTCGAGGAGCAGATGGTTCTCGGCAGTGATCGACGCCGGACGATGCACCAGCGATACATCCTTGATCAGCGTGACGACATGGCGCGCGCCGGTGTCGCGCACCGTGTCGTGCAACCGCGCAAGCGAGCAAACGTAAATCATCAAACCTCTATATCGGTTATTCCGTGGTGCTTGCTACCGCTCGGCCGGAACGGCCAGCTTGGCGAACGCCTTCAAATAGCGCGCTTCGGCATCCTTCGCGCTCCAGGGCGTCAGAAAATCCCGCTCCATTGCGGCCGGAACGTCGGGCGGCGTGCCGAAGAAGCGCTTCGCCTCCGCTTCGCCGAAACCCGCAAGCCGTGTCGCCTCAAGGTACGCGGCCGCGCGGTCCGCGCTCTTGATCAGCCTTATCAGTTCGGCGGGCAGCGCCGGTGGCAGCCCGAAGCGCAGATGGATCGCGCCGAGCAGGCGGCTCTCCACCGCGCGGTAGGAGTCGCCGATCACGCTCTTGAACGGCGTGATCATGTCGCCGATCACATACTCCGGTGCATCATGCAGCATGATCGCAAGCCGCGCACGCCGGTCGAGGCTCACGCCGCGCCGCGCGATCGCCTCGACGAGCAGTGTGTGCTGTGCGACCGAGAAGATGTTCGGGCCCGAGGTCTGGCCGTTCCAGCGCGCGACGCGCGCAAGCCCATGCGCGATGTCCTCGATCTCGACATCGAGCGGCGAGGGATCGAGCAGGTCGAGCCGCCGTCCGGACAGCATGCGCTGCCAGGCACGGGAGGAGGAGCGGAATTTTGCGCGCGGCTTTTGCACGCGTCCTTCTAACACATTCGCGTCCCGTTTCAGCGTTGACGCGCGTGCGTGGCAGGCGAGTGGCAAGAGATGAGAATCTGAGTGCAAGATTGAGCCGTGCGGCGACATAAAGGCGGAGTATAAATTCTCCCTAAAGTTCGGGGGTAACAATGCTGGGTTGTTTGCTTCCGCCCACCAAAGCGATAAAACCGGAATCAAGAAAGGGCGGCGAATACCTGTTAGTTTAGTGTTTGACAGATGGCGACCATTGTCGCCGGCCACGCGCCGCATCGATCTTGCCCGTACCAAGGGCATTTCCCCACGCAGTCCCTCAAAACCACGAAGGCAAGTCATGGCCAAGAAAGCCAAGCGTAGAGGCCGGCCCCCCGGCGCCAAATCCCCCGATAAAATGGATGTCGGGCAGTTAAGCCAATACATCGGAAAATTGCAAAATCTGCTCAAAGACAAAGTGAGCGAGCAGCGCAGCTATTTTGAGGAAAAGCTTTCGGAACTGTCCGATTATGCCTCGGCCAAGGCGAGCCGCGTGGCGCGCGCGCGTCGCAAGCGTCGGAAAGAAGAAGACCCGAAAGAAGGCCCCGCCGAAATACCGCTCGCGCAAGAACCCGAAGATCCTGTGGTCCGGCCGCGGCGTTACCCCGGTGTGGATGCGCGAGGAAATGAAGGGCACCAAGCTCAAGAAGGACGATTTCCTGATCGCGAAGGCGTAAAAGTCCCAGTTATTTCGGTTTATGCCGGCTCAGATGTCCGTGACGGTAGCAGTCGACCAGATGGTCATTGACCATCCCGGTCGCCTGCATGAAGGCATAGACGATCGTCGGCCCGACGAATTTGAATCCGCGCGCCGATAATTCCTTCGACATCGCCTTCGAGACTGGCGTTTCAGCCGGCACCTGTTTGTGGCGGCGGAAATTGTTGACCTTCGGCGCGCCGTCGACAAAATCCCACAACAACGCAGAAAATCCCGGACCTTTTTCCATCACGTCGAGATAGGCGCGCGCGGAGGCAACCGCGCCGTCGATTTTCATCCGGTTGCGCACGATGCCGGCATCCTGCATCAGCCGCTCGATCTTCTTTGGCGTATAGCGCGCGATTTTTTCCGGCTGGAAGCCGTCGAAGGCGCGGCGGAAATTCTCGCGCTTGCGCAGGATGGTGATCCACGACAGGCCCGCCTGGAATCCGTCGAGGATCAGCTTTTCGTAGAGCGCGCGATCGTCGTATTCCGGCACGCCCCACTCGTCGTCGTGATAGGCGACGTAGAACGGATCCTGCCCGGGCCACGGACAACGGTGCTTGCCATCGGGATGCAGCAGGGCAGCCATCTTACTCCGCGGCTTTCGCGGCGCCGGGCCATTCGAACCGCGCCCAGTCCGGCCGCGCCGGATGGAGCGTGATGCCGCCCGCAAGGATTGGCTGACCCGCCGCGAGCGCGTCGCCGACGCGGCCGAGATGCAGCGTCGCAAGCCCGCGGCCATTCGCCGAGGAGCCCATGACGCCGACTTCGGTTTCGCCGACCCACACGCGCACGCCGGCTTCGGGTCCGAAGTCCGCGAACGTCACCGGCACGACGCGTTTGCGTGCAGTGCCGCGGTGCTCGACGCGCGAGACGACTTCCTGCCCGACGTAGCAGCCCTTGTCGAAGTCGATGCCGCCGAGCTGATCCATGTCGGCTTCGTGCGGGAAGGCGTCATTGTAATTGAAGTCGAGCCCGCCGCGCGGCACGCCGAGCGCGATGCGGTGCGCTTCGTACTCGCTTGCATCGACCAGCGTCGCGCCGAGGTCGGCCGCGGCTTCGGCGGCGAGGTGAGGGGGCAGCATGCAGCGCATCCCGAGCGCGGGCAGGCGCGGGTCGGCGTAGCACAGTCCGTATTCGGTCGCGGCCGTACCGTCCCAGATCGCCATCACGCCGAGGACTTCGGACAGATCCTCCACCATCACCTTGGCGCGCAGCTTGTAGAAATTCAGCCGGTCGGTGAGCGTCAGTGCGAGCGCGCGCGGGCAATCGACGAAGAAGCCGCCGCCGTCCCCGGACGGCGCTTCGGCCACGATCATGTCGACCATGATCTTGCCCTGCGGGGTGAGGAGGGCGGCGAACGCGGCCTGTTCGGGCGCAACGTGCGCAATGTCCGTCGTGAGCAGGCCGTTGAGAAACTTGCGCGCGTCCTCGCCCGCAACCTTCACGACGCCGCGATCGGGCAGCAATGCCGCTTTCATCGATAAATCCCTGTCCTCGTCCGCAACGTAGGGCGCGGAGGAGGCAG
This sequence comes from uncultured Alphaproteobacteria bacterium, assembly GCA_963828625.1. Lineage (GTDB taxonomy): Bacteria > Pseudomonadota > Alphaproteobacteria > Rhizobiales > Xanthobacteraceae > PALSA-894. The sequence goes on from CAWHEX010000008.1 coordinate 266,569, forward strand.
GCTCAAGGGCGGCGGATTGGAAGACTTAGAATTGGAAGACTTGCAGGACTACTGGCGCGACAGCGGAATGGAGAACTCGCCGTTGCGGATGCGCGCGGGAAGCCCTTCGGCATATTTCGCGGTCGCATCCTCGCCGTAGGTGGTGACGAGTTCGCTCAGCGCGGTGAACAGCGCGGCCTGTGCGAGGCAGTCGCCGTCGACGCCGTCGAGACGCGCTTCGCCCCACGCCTCATGCAGGTAGGAGAGCGCGATCTGCTTCTGCTCGGTGTCGGAAACCGGCTCGCGTGCCGGATTGATGCGCGCAGCGATGGTCATTCGTCCCAGCCCATACAGCGGCGCGCTCTGAGGTGGCGCCGTCCCAACAGGCGAACGTTAGCATGCAAGGTTGCGAAACATAGGCGAGACTTTAGGAAAGGTTAACGCCGGAGTGGCAATGCCCCGCACCCGGAACTCCGCTCAGTTTGCGTAGCGGGCCGTGATGTCGCGCGAGATTTTCGAGCCTTCTTCCAGATAGCGGCGGATCGCGTAATCGGCGGCCGGCGTGCAGGTGCGGTGGGTCTGCTGGAAGCCGCGATAGCCGCGGTTGAAGCTTGCCACCAGCCGCTCGCGCCGCTCTCCGCTCGGCGCCTCGGCGTCGACCAGCGCCTGCATCTCGTTGCGCCAGGTCTGGCCCTCGCGCGCGCCGCACAGGTCGCGCAGGTAGTGCAGGCCGCCGAGGATTTCGGCGAGCCGATTGAGCTCCAACTCGTAGGGTGCGCGGCCGCCGACCGACGGCTGCGCGTGCGCGGCCGAGGCGGCGAGGCAAAGGATCAGTATCGCGCGAAGCAGCATGGCGGCGACGGATATGCCCGCGCGGTGCGGCGAGGGCAAGGCAACTTCCGCCGCGTGGTTATCCGGTCATGGCCCGTATTTGGGCGCGGGCTTCGGATTATCGCCGCCGTTCTTGTCCTCGGCGCAGTGGAAACTCGTCGCTACGTTCGGATCGCCGGTCCCGTTGTAGGTGGGGATCTGCGGATACGCGCAGATCGGCCGCTGCGCCTGGATGCCGAGTTGCGGCAGGTCGCTCTTGTACTTCGTGGCGATCACCGAATTCGGCGCCGCGCCTTTCTCGACCCACGCGACCAGCGAGGTCAGCAGATCGTACTTGGTGTCGTAGCTCGGGGGCGGTTGCTGGATCGCGCCGCCGAACGAGTTGGGGCCGGGGCCGCCGTTGCAATGCCACATGCCCGGCGCCATGAAGAGCCGCGCGAACTTCTGCGTCTTCTTCAATGCGGTCGCCCAGTGCGTGCCGCCATAGCTCCCCGCCAGCGCGTTGAAATAGTTGACCGCGCTTTGCGAGGGGATCAGCGGGTCGGCCCATCCGCTGTAGAGGATCAGTTTGCCGCCGTTGCCCGCGAAGGCGCGCAGGTCGGTGCTGGTCGCGTTCAGATCCTTGGCGAGCACGTCGTCGACCAGATCGAGGTCGCGGTTGTAGTCGAACGTCTGCCACTGCCAGGTGAGGCCGAACACCCATTTGAACAGGCTGTCGAAGGAGGGCTCCGGCAGGCTCTCGTTGAGGGCGAGGCCGAGCGCTGCCGGATTGCTGGTCTCCGAGCCGCGCGCGTTGCCGGGATGGATGAGCGCGCCGGTCGAAAGATTGGTCGACCCTGTGTAGTAGACCTTCATGGCGGCGACCTGATCGGGATTGAGGCAGGTCGGTCCATCGAGCCCCGCCGGGCAGGCGAGCGTGGCGGGATCGAATTTGCAATTGCGCGGGTCGGTGAGGAATTCGTCGGTCGGCGCGCCGCCATCCTTGCCGCGGCACTGCGCGAGCACCGCCTTGTTGATCACGTCGAATTTCGTCGCCGGGATGAAGCTCGCAAGCGTCGCGTGGGTCGCGCGGTACTGCGCCAGCGGCACGGTATGGATGCGCGTGCGGTTATAGGCGGGCGCGCCCGCCAGAATGCCGTCGTAGTCGTAGGGAAAGCGCTGCGCTTCCATCAGCGCCTGCTGTCCGCCGGTGGAGCAGCCCGCGAAGTAGGAGCGCGCGGGCGCATTGCCGTAGAACGTATTGATGAGCGCCTTGGAAAAGGTCGTCATCAGGTGCGTGGCGCGCCAGCCGAAGTCCTTCCATTTTTCCGGATGGCCGACGAGCGCATCGCCATTGACGCCCGCGCCGCCCGTCGCACCCATGTCGGTATTGGCGGTGGCAAAGCCGCGGTTGATGCCGTCGGCAAGCTCGCTGAAGAAATATCCACCCGCATAACCGCCATTGCCGGTCCCGAGATAGCGCCCGTTGTAGCGCGCAGTCGGCAGCCACACGCGCACGCCGATGCTCGAGTCCGGCGTCGGCCTGATCGTCGCCTGTACCTCGCAGTAGGGCGGCAGATCGGTGAACACGAGATGCCAGGAGTCCGGTGCCACATACGCGCCGCCGGACTGCGACTGCGCGGTGTTGATGGTGGTGTCCGCGAACTTGAAGTTCTTCAGGCTTTCGCAGGTCGTCGGGGTGCCGGCATGCGCCGGGGCCGAGAGCGCGAAGAGTGCGAGCGCCGCCAGCGATCTCATCGAAAACGGCGCATGCAAGAGAGAGATGATGGACATCCGGTCTCCTCCCCGTTGGCAGCGCGGGACGCAAAGCTGTCCCGCAGCCCGCTGGCGCGGGCTTTCAAACGCGGTCGTCACATGTGCGGACTGCGGTCGCGGTGGACCCGCGGCCGGGTTCTCTTAAGACTTTAAGCGAACTGTGAACGTCTCCAGGAACCGGAAGGTTCCCCAAGGTCGGGCGGATTGCCGGACCGGTTCAGGAACGCCCGGCAAAGCAGCTGGATCAGCTAGCTTTCTTCCATCCGCCGGAACGCCGCCGCGACGATCTCGGCGAGGCCTTCGGTGGTCTTCAGTCCTGCCAGTTCGGAGGGCCGCAGCCAGCGCAACTCGGACAATTCAGCCGGGTCCGGCTCGCCTTCGCCCGCGAGCCAGCGCGCCGCAAAGCACATGATGACGAAGTGGCGCGACACCTTGCCGGCGTCGTCGCGCGTGACGAATTCGCGGTGCCCGGCGAGCGCCACCGGCTCGATCGTGATGCCGGTTTCCTCCGCGATCTCGCGCACGACCGCCTGATGCAGCGTCTCGCCCGCTTCCACCACGCCGCCCGGCAGCGTGTAGTGCCCGGTGCTCGCGCCCTTCGCGCGCCGCGCTATGAGCACGCGCCCGTCGCGGATGATGGCGGCCGAAACCGCCAGATAGGGCCGGTCGGGGTAGGCGCGGGGATCGGTCATGGCGCCATTCTACGCGACGCGCAGGCGCGCGATAGCGCTCAGCGCTCGAACAGCGCGTCGACGGTCGCCTGCTGCTCGCCGGTCGTCATGTCGGCCGTGGTCTCGACGTCGTAGCCGTTGATCACCGCGCCGGCGCGCGCGACCATCGGTTTCAGCCGCGCCGCGGTCTCGGCCGCGAGCGCATGCGCGGATTCGAGCGATGCGCGCCGCTGGAGCGCCTCGCAGGTCGCGACCAGCAGCGCGTTCATGGTGTCGGCGAGTTCGTCGAGCCGCCGCCGCGCGATCGGCTCGGCCGCCGCGTAAGCGGCGATCGCCAGCTCGCGGTCCTTGAAGTGCGAGGCCGCGAAATGCTCCTCGTAGCTCAGCGGCTCCCAGCCGATCAGTTCGACGATGCACTCGGGCGTCTGCGGCAGCAGGTCGAGCAGCATGATCGCTTCGTTGAAGTGGTTGAGATAGTCGGAGGCGAGGCCGGTCTTCGGATTGATGTTGGCGGCGGCAAGGCGCGCCGGATCGAGCGGCGGGCGCGCGCTCATTTCGTCCGGAAACAGGGGGATGGGATTCGTCATCGGCCGTCTTGTGCAGGCCTAGGCAGTCTTGTCGGGCGGGGTTAAATCCACATTAAGCAGCAGGACGAGCCACAGGACATGTGCGGCCGCTACGCGATCACCACGGCGCCGGAGGCGATCCGGCAGCTGTTCCGCTATCCGGAGCGGCCGAACTTTCCGCCGCGCTACAACGTGGCGCCGACGCAGCCGGTGCCGGTCGTCCGCATGTTTGAGGGGAGGCGGCAGCTCGCGCTGGTGCGCTGGGGGCTGATCCCGTCATGGGTGAAAGACCCGCGCACCTTCTCGCTGGTGATCAACGCGCGCGGCGAGTCCGTGCTCGAGAAGCCCGCCTTCAAGAACGCCATGAAGTACCGCCGCTGCCTGTTTCCGGCCGACGGCTTCTACGAATGGAAGCGCGCCGGCGAGCGCAAGCAGCCCTATTTCGTGCGCCTCAAATCGGGGGAGCCGCTGGCCTTCGCCGGCCTGTGGGAAAGCTGGATGGGCCCGAACGGCGAGGAGCAGGAGACGGCCGCGATCGTCACCACGACGGCGAGCCGCTCGATCGCGCACATCCACGACCGCATGCCGGTGATCCTGGAGCCGGAGGCGTTCGACTTCTGGCTCGACCCGAAGGTGGATGCGCAGAGCGCGGCGGCCGCGATCCAGCCCGCGAAGGATGCGCTGCTCGAAAGCTACGAGGTGTCGAGCGCGGTGAACCGCACGGCGAACGACAATCCGCAACTCACCGAGCCGCTGCTCGAGCCGGAGGTGGTAGAGGCAGCGCCGAAGCCTGCGCGTGCGAAAAAGGAAAAGAAGGACGACGGGCAGGCGAGCTTGTTCTGATGGCTACGGCGTCATTGGGCGGCCGTCGAGCCACTTCGCGTAGATGACGCGCTCCTGCGTCTCGTAGCCGAGCCGGTCGTAGAACGCCCTCACGCTCGTGTTGTCGCCGCGCACCATCAGCATCACCTTCTCGATGCCCTGGCGGCGCAGCCAGTCTTCCGCCGCCGCCATGATGGCGCGGCCGAAATCCTTATGGCGCTGATCGGGATCGACCGCCACGTAATAGACCCAGCCGCGGTGCCCGTCGTGCCCGACCATCGCGGAGGCGGCGATCGTGCCGTTCGCGCGGCCGACGAGGATCGTCGCGTTATCGCCCCGGCGCGCGAACGCGATGTCCGCGGCCGGATCGTTCCACGGCCGCGTCAGGCCGCAGCGCTGCCACAGCGCGATGACCTGCGGCACATCGGCGTCGGCGATGGGGGAGATGACCAGGTCCGTCATGTCTCAATCCTCATCCTGAGGAGGCGGCGCAGCCGCCGTCTCGAAGGATGGCCTCACGCACCGAGCTTGCAGCCATCCTTCGAGGCTCGCTTCGCTCGCACCTCAGGATGAGGTTCGAGCTGAGCACCTTGCCGGGATTCAGGATCCCGTTCGGATCGAGCGTGCGCTTGAGTGCGCGCATCAGCTCCATCGCGACCGGGTCCTTGATGGTGGGAAGCAGGTCGCGCTTCATGATGCCGATGCCGTGCTCGGCCGAGATCGAGCCGCCGTATTTCAGCACGACCTCGAACACCACCATGTTCACGTCATGCCAGCGCTCGAGGAACGCGGCTTTGTCGGCGTCGGCCGGCTGCGCGATGTTGTAGTGGATGTTGCCGTCGCCGAGATGGCCGAACGGCAGCGGCCGTGCGCCGGGGATCAGCTTGATCACGGCGGCGTCCGCCTCGCGCAGGAACGCGGGCACGTTCGCGACCGGCACCGAGATGTCGTGCTTGATCGACCCGCCGACCTCACGCTGCACCTCGCCGAACATCTCGCGGATGCGCCAGAAGGCTTTCGCCTGATCGAGGTTGCCGGCGATGGTGGCGTCCGTCACGAGACCGCGCTCGACGCCCTCGGCGAGGATCGCCTCCATGGTGTCGCGCAAGCCGGCGCGCGCCTGCGCCGAGAGTTCGACCAGCACGTACCAGGGGTGCGTTTCGTTCAGCGGGTCGCGCGCGACGAAGTCGTATTTCAGCACCGCGTCGATGCCGAGCCGCACCATCAGCTCGAACGACGTGACGCCGCCGCCGGTGCGCTCGCTCGCGATGCCGAGCAGGTCCAGCGCCGCCTCGGGGGAGGGCACGCCGACGAACGCGGTCTCGACCGAGCGCGGGCGCGGGATCATGCGCAGCGTCGCGGCGGTGATGATGCCGAGCGTGCCTTCCGCGCCGATGAAGAGGTTCTTCAGGTCGTAGCCGGTGTTGTCCTTCTTGAGCTTGTTGAGGTTGTTCAGCACGCGCCCGTCCGCGAGCACGACTTCAAGGCCGAGCGCCTGCTGGCGCGCGACGCCCCATGAGACGGCCGTGGTGCCGCCCGCGTTGGTGGAGAGGTTGCCGCCGACCGTGCAGGTGCCTTCGGAGGGGAGCAGCAGCGGATAGAGCCGGTCGACGTTCGCCGCCGCCTCGCGCACGCGTCCGAGCGAGACGCCGGCTTCCGCCGTGATGGTGTTCGAGGTCGCGTCGACCTCGCGGATCTTGTCGAGGCGATTGAGCGAAAGAACGATCTCGCCGTGATGCGGGATTTGTCCGCCGACGAGCCCGGTGTTGCCGCCCTGCGGCACGATCGCGGTCCGCGTCTCGTTGGCGAGCCGGAGGACCTTCGAGACTTCGTCGACCGAGCCCGGCCGCAGCACCATCGGGGTGTGGCCGTGATAGAGGTCGCGCATCTCGCGCAGGTACGGCTCCTGCATTGCCGGGTCGGTGATCGCGTAACGCTCGCCGACGATCGCCGCGAAGCGGGGTAGCAGGGTGGCGTCCACCACGGCAGGAGCGGCAACGGCAGCAGCACGCATCACGGCGTTTCCATCTTCTTGCGTTCGGGATCATAGACTGCGGGGATGGCGACGGCGAAGGGTCGGCTGCGTCATTCTTTGTCGTCGTCGAGCATCGGCCTGCTGCGGCGTCGCGCGCCGCCACCCTCGAAGCGGCGCAGTTCCCGTTCGAGATCTTCCATGAGCTTCCGGTCGGCCGGCGAGGGCGGAGGGGCCGGCACAGGGGGCGGCAACTCGGTGGGGTTCAGAAGCGAAGGCGGCAACGGCGGCAGCTCGGTCAGGTCCGAAATGTCCGGGAGCTCCGGGTGCGTGTCGGTCTCGGCTAGCGGCTCAGGCTGAGGTGGAGCTTGAGGTTGAGCTGGCGCTTGAGGTTGGGGCTCGGCTGGTGCTGCCGCCTTCGGCCGGATGTCGAACCGCTTCGGGTCGACCACGACCACGGCTTCCTCGCCGTGCACTGTGACGTGCTGCGGCTCGCCCGTGCGTGCGCGGCGCACCAGTTCTGAGAACCGGGCCTTCGCGTCCTGGAGCTTCCAAATGGCGTCGGACATTGAGGAATCTTCTGACTAGTCAGCCTAGTCTAAAGCCGACTAGTCCCAATCTCAAGTCATCGCGGAGTTGCGGCGCGGCCTAGTCGGTCGTTGATCGCCTCGCCCAGGCCCTCGTCCGGCACCGGCATGACGGCGATGGCCGAAGCCCCCGAGCCGTCGAGCGCCCGCAGGTGCGCGAAGAGGTTTGCGGCAGCCTCGACCAGATCGCCCGCGGTCGAGAGGTTGAGGCTGGTCTCCGCGGATGGCGGATTTGGGCCGAACGCGAGCAGGGCCTCGCCCGGCCGCACGTCGCGCGCATTGGTCCGCAGCGGGAGTTTCGGTGCGTAATGCGAGGCGAGCATGCCGGGCGCGATCGGCGCCGCGCCGGGGGACGGTTCCGGGATGACAAGCGGATGGCCGAGCACGCGCTCGATGGCGTCGCGCGCAATCCCGCCCGGACGCAGCAGCGCCGCCGGGCCGAGGCAGGACACGATGGTGGATTCCACGCCGACGCGCGTCGGTCCACCGTCGAGAATGAGATCGATCCGGCCGGCGAGATCCGCGAGCACATGCTGCGCGGTGGTCGGCGACACGTGGCCCGACCGGTTGGCGGAGGGCGCGACAACGGGCTTGCCGAGGGCCTGCAACAGATCGCGTGCGACCGGATGATCGGGGACGCGCACCGCAATGGAGTCGAGCCCGGCCGTCGCAAGTTCCGACACCGGACAGCCCTCGGCCTTCGGCAGCACCAGCGTGAGCGGTCCCGGCCAGAATGCGTCTGCGAGCTTCGTCGCGTCGTCGGAAAATCGCGCGAGGCCGCGCGCCGCATTTGCGTCCGGCACATGCGCGATCAGCGGATTGAATTGCGGCCGGCCTTTCGCCGCGTAGAGCCGCGCGACCGCCTCGCCGTCGCTCGCATCCGCGCCAAGGCCGTAGACCGTCTCGGTCGGAAACGCCACGAGCCCGCCCGCGCCGAGAACGCGCGCAGCCGCCGCGATCGCATTGCGATCGGCGCCAAGCATTCGCGTCACGATTCCGCCGCTCATGATGGCTTTCAGGTCGGGTGAGGGGCAGCTACATTGGCCCCGGGCCATCCTCCGTCAAGAGCCGTAACAATGACTTACCGCGCGCCGGTCGCCGACATCGCCTTCACGCTGAAACACGCCGCAGGCTTTGGACAGGCACTCAAGGACGGCCTGTACGGTGACCTGACCGAGGACGTGGTCGACGCGGTGCTCGAGGAAGCCGGCAAGTTCGCCTCCGACATCATCGCGCCGTTGAACGCGGTCGGCGACAAGCACGGCACGCCGCTCAAGGACGGCGAAGGTGACCATGCCGCCCGGCTGGAAGGAGGCGTACACCGCCTGGGCGCAGGCCGGCTGGGGCAGCGTTTCGGCGGCGGAGGATTTCGGCGGGCAGGGGCTACCGCACGCGCTCAATGCCGCCTGCATCGAGATGTGGAATTCGGCCTCGATGGCGTTCGGCATCGGCCCGGTGCTGACCGTCGGCGCAATCGAGGCGCTCAATGCGCACGGTTCCGGCGCGCTGAAGCAGAAATATCTTGCCAGGCTCGTGAGCGGCGAATGGATGGGCACGATGCAGCTCACCGAGCCGCAAGCAGGCTCCGACGTCGGAGCGCTGCGAACGAAGGCCGACCGCAACGCGGACGGCACCTACCGCATCACTGGAAGCAAGATCTTCATCACCTACGGTGAGCACGACCTCACCGACAACATCATCCACTTCGTGCTCGCGCGACTGCCCGATGCGCCGCCCGGTAATCGGGGCATCTCGCTGTTTCTCGTGCCGAAGTTCTTCGTCGGTGACGACGGCGCGATCGGCGCGCGCAATGACGTGCGCTGCCATTCGGTCGAGCACAAGCTCGGCATCCACGGCTCGCCGACCTGCACGATGGTCTATGGCGACGGGGGCGGCGCTGATCGGCTGGCTCGTCGGCGAGGAGAACCGCGGCCTCAATTGCATGTTCACGATGATGAACAATGCGCGCCTCGCGGTCGGCCTGCAGGGCGTCGCGATCGCGGAGCGCGCCACGCAGCAGGCCTATGCCTATGCGCAGGATCGCAAGCAGGGACGGGCGGGCGCGAACGGCTCGGTCGCCGATCATCGCGCACCCGGACGTGCGGCGCATGCTGCTGACCATGCGGGCGCTGACGCGTGCGGCGCGCGCGATCTGCTACGCCACGGGCGCGGCGATCGACCGCGCACATCGCGCGAAGGATGAGGCGGCGCGCAAGGCCGCCGACGCGCGCGCCTCGCTGCTCACCCCGGTCGCGAAGGCGTTCTCGACCGACATCGGCACCGAGGTCGCCTCGCTCGGCGTGCAGGTGCACGGCGGCATGGGCTTCATCGAGGAGACCGGCGCGGCGCAGCACTATCGCGACGCGCGTATTGCCCCGATCTACGAGGGCACCAACGGCATCCAGGCGATCGATCTGGTCATGCGCAAGCTGCCGATGAATGGCGGCGCGGTGGTGCGCGGCTATCTCGACGAGCTGCGCCGCACGGTCGCGGCCGTGAAGCAGACCAACGATCCGGCATTCGGCGCGACCGGTGCGCGGCTCTCCGATGCGGTCGAGAGCCTCGACCGGGCGACCACGTGGCTGCTCGGCAAGCTCGACGCCTCGCCGGAGGCGGCGCTTGCGGGGGCGACGCCGTATCTGCGGCTGTTCGCATCCGCCGCCGGCGGCTGCGCGCTCGCCGAGGAGGCGCTCGCGGGTGTGCGCGTGAGCGATGCCGACGCCGCGGGGCGCGTCGCGCTCGCGCGCTTCTTTGCGGAGAACATCGCCGTCCTGGCGGGCGGGCTGGAAACGACCGTCACCGAAGGCGCGGAGTCCATTTCCGCCGCCGCATTGCCGCACGCCGCGGCCTAGGGAACATTCATGACCGAGCAAGTCATCGTCACCGACGACGGCGCGATCCGCACCATCCGGATGAACCGGCCGGAGAAGAAGAACGCGCTCACCTCCGTGATGTACGACGCGATGGCCGAGGCGATCGAGACCGCGAACGAGGCTTCGCCGATCCGCTGCGTGCTGATCGCAGGTGCCCCCGGCGCGTTCTCGGCCGGCAATGACCTGGGCGACTTCATGAAGGCCGCGACCGGCGGCGAGGGCCTCGGCAACGCGGTCCTGCGGTTCCTCTATTCGCTCGCGCGCGCCGAGCGCCCGCTGGTTGCCGCCGTGCAGGGCGTCGCTGTCGGTATCGGCACGACCATGATGCTGCACTGTGACTATGCGGTCGCGGCGAGCGATGCGCGCTTCTCCACCCCGTTCGTCGCGCTCGGACTAGTCCCCGAAGCGGCGTCTAGTCTGATCGCGCCGCGCGTCATGGGGCATCGCCGCGCGTTCGAACTTCTGGTCATGGGCAAGCCACTCTCGGGCGAGGAGGCGAAGGCCGCCGGTCTCGTCAACCAGGTGGCGCCCGCCGATCAGGTCGAGGCCGAGGCGATGAAGGCCGCGCAGGCGATCGCCGCGCTGCCGCCCGAGGGCGTCGCGATCTCGCGCCGCCTGATGAAGGGCGCGCCGGACGAGGTCGTGCGGCGTATGGACGAGGAGGCCGAGGCGTTTCGCAAGCGGCTGGCCTCGCCCGAGGCGCGCGCGGCGTTCACGGCGTTCCTGAGCCGGAAGAAGTAGCTTCGCTCACGCCTCGCCGGCGCGCGAGGCGGAAGCGCAGCCGAGGGCTTCAACAATATTGTCGAAGCCTTTCATTTGGTTCGCTGTTTTCGACAACATTAAGAGCGTTAAATCGGCTTCAGTCCCGCCTCGATCTGCGCGCGTTTTCCTTCGAGGAACGGCGGCAGCACGAGCTTCTCGCCGAGCTTGTCCATCGGCTCGTCGACGCCGAAGCCGGGGCCATCCGAGGCGATCTCGAACAGGATGTGGTTCGGCTCGCGGAAATAGAGGCTGCGGAACCAGAAGCGGTCGACCTTGCCGCTGTTCGGCACGCGCAGCTTGTTCAGCCGCTCGGCCCAGCCGTCGTATTCGGCGTCCGGCGTGCGGAACGCGACGTGATGCACGCCGCCCGCGCCCTGTTGTGCAGGCCGCAGATCCGGTTGAACCGCGACGTGAAGCTCTGCGCCCGCGCCGCCTTCGCCCATCTCGTAGACATGCACCGTGTGCCTGGCGTTCTCCGGATGCGGATAGGTGCGCACCTCGCGCATGCCCATCAGCGTGGTGAGCACGGCGTCGGTTGGCTTGAGATCCGGCACGCTCAGGCCGATCGGGCCGAGCCCGCGGATCTGATGCTGCGCCGGCACCGGGCTCTTCTCCCACGGATAGGCCTCGCCCGCGCCGCCATCGTCCACGAGCGACAGCCGCTGGCCTTCCGGGTCCTCGAAATCGAGCGTCAGGCGTCCATCGCGCTCGGCGATTTCGCCAGTCTTCGCACCGGCTTCGTTGAGGTGTTCTTTCCACCACTTGAAGCTTTCCGGTCCCGCGATGCGCAACGCCGTGCGTGCGATCGCGTGCGTGCCGCGCTGCTCGCGCGGGGCCGGCCAGTCGAAGAACGTAAGATCGGTGCCGGGCCGCGCCAGCGCGTCGGCATAGAACAGGTGATAGGCCGAGGTGTCGTCCTGATTGACGGTCTTCTTCACCATCCGCATGCCCATCGTGCCGGTGTAGAACCGCTTGTTGCCCGGCGCGTCGGCCGAAATCGCGGTCAGATGGTGGATGCCGGTGAGCTGCATGAAATCCTCGCGAAAGATCCCGCCTCGTTGATCGGTCGGCCCTGATGTAGGCTGGCCGCCAACTGATTGCGAGGCGATGCAAGGTCCGTTTGCACGCCTGCCAAGGGAGATGCGGGAATGTCGCTCAAGGGCAAGACGCTGTTCATCACCGGGGCCTCGCGCGGCATCGGCCTTGCGATCGCGCTCAAGGCCGCGCGCGACGGCGCGAACGTCGCGGTCGCCGCCAAAACCGAAACCCCGCACCCGAAGCTTCCCGGCACCATCCATTCGGCCGCCGAAGAGATCGAGAAGGCGGGCGGCAAGGCGCTGCCGCTGATGGTTGACGTGCGCGAGGAGGAGAACGTCAAGAAGGCGCTCGACCAGACCGCGGCGCACTTCGGCGGTATCGACATCGTGGTGAACAACGCGAGCGCGATCCAGCTCACCCCGGTGGTGCAGACCGACATGAAGCGGTTCGACCTGATGCACCAGATCAACGCGCGCGGCACCTTCGTGGTGAGCAAGCACGCGATCCCGCACCTCCTCAAGGCGGAGAACCCGCACATCCTGATGCTCTCGCCGCCGCTCGACATGAAGGAGAAGTGGTTCGCCTCCTACACGGCCTATTCGATGGCCAAGTTCGGCATGAGCCTCGTCGTGCTCGGTCTCGCGGGCGAGCTGCGCGGCAAGGTCGCGGTGAACGCGCTCTGGCCGCGCACGACAGTGGCCACCGCGGCGGTGAAGAACATTGTCGGCGGCGACGCGCTGATGCGCATGTCGCGCACGCCGGAAATCCTCTCGGATGCCGCCTACGCGATCTTCCACAAGCCGAAGACGTTCTCCGGGAATTTCCTGATCGACGACACGTTCCTTGCCGGCGAGGGCGTCACCGATTTCGACAAGTACCGCGCCGATCCGACGCAGCGGCTGCAGGTCGATTTCTTTGTGCCCGACGATATGCCGCCGCCCAAGGGCGTGAGCTTCGACGCGCTCAAGAAGTAGTTCCGCAGGGCAGGTCGCACGGGTCGGCAGCGATTGCCGGTCGTGCTAGAGAATCGCCATGACAACGCTTCTGCTCAGCCATCCCGCCTGTCTCGATCATCTCACCCCGATGGGCCACCCTGAGCGGCCGGACCGGCTGCGCGCGATCGAACGCGCGCTGGAGGACGAGAAGTTCCAGACGCTCGCGCGCGAGCAGGCGCCGATGGCCTCGATGGAGATGATCGCGCTCGCGCATCCGATGGACTACGTCGAACAGGTGCGCGAGGCCAATCCGAAGGAAGGCATGGTGCGGCTCGACGGCGACACCACGATGTCGCCCGGCTCGTTCGAAGCCGTGATGCGCGCCGCGGGTGGCGCGTGCCTGGCGGTCGACGAAGTGTTCGCCAAGAAGGCGTCGAATGCGTTCGTGGCGACACGGCCGCCCGGCCACCATGCCGAGACCGCGACGCCGATGGGGTTCTGCCTGTTCAACAACGCTGCCATCGCGGCGCGTCATGCGCAGAAGCAGCACGGCGCCGAGCGCATCGCGATCGTGGATTTCGACGTGCACCATGGCAATGGCAGCCAGGACATCTTCTGGAACGACGCAAGCGTGATGTATTGCTCGACGCACCAGATGCCGCTCTATCCGGGCACGGGCGCGCTCAGCGAGCGCGGCGCGCGCAACACCATCGTCAATGCGCCGCTGCGGCCGGGCGATGGCGGCGACCAGTTTCGCGCCGCGATGGAAACGACGATCCTGCCCCGGCTGGAAAGCTTCGGTCCCGATCTCGTGATCATTTCGGCCGGGTTCGACGCGCATATGCGCGACCCGCTCGCGAACCTGAACTTCCTTGAGCCGGACTACGCGTGGGTGACGCAGAAGCTGATGGAGCTTGCCGACCGCCACGCGGAGGGCCGGGTCGTGTCGCTGCTCGAAGGGGGCTACGATCTCGAAGGACTCGCGAAGTCGGTCGCGGTGCATGTGACGGCGCTGATGCGGGGTTAAAGTCTCCGGGCGTCATGCTGGCGAAGCTTTCGCTCGGAATCGCGAATGTGTGGATTATCAGAGGGTTCAGTCGTTTGCTGAATCATCCGCTTTCGCGGAGGATGACAGGGAAGCCCGAGTCGGATTATCAGGACCCATGGCCGAAGACACCAACGCCGACGTCAAAAAGCTCAGCTTCGAGAAGGCGCTCGCCGAGCTTGAGCAGATCGTACAGAAGCTCGAACGCGGCGACGTGCCGCTCGAGGAGTCGGTGACGATCTACGAGCGCGGCGAGTCCTTGAAGCGCCGCTGCGAGGAGTTACTGCGTCAGGCCGAGGCGCGCGTGGAAAAGATCACGCTCGACGCGGCGGGCAAGCCGGTCGGCACCGAGCCGCTCGACGTGAAGTGATCAGCCGGTCTTCCGGCACACCAGCAGCGTCTTGAAAGTCCCCTCGCGCTGCAGCTTGCCTTCCTGCTCCAGCACCCTGGCGAGCGCGTCCGCTTTGTCGAACGCGAACGAGCCCGTGTAGAACGCGAAATATCCGCCCATCCGCATGCGGCTGTACAGCAAGCGCGCGACGCCAAGGTCATCGACGCCGCCGTATTCGGGGCTGGTCGTGTTCGCGCCGATGTATTCGCCGGCGTGAAACATCGTCGCGATGTCGATCTCGGGCAGCAGGCGCGCATTCATCAGATAGATGTCGCCGAAGTACGCGAGATAACTCCTTGAAAGCTGCGGCCGCTCGTTCGCGAGCTTGATGTAAGCCTCGTATTCGACGATCGACGCTGTGATGCCGAACACAAGGTTGCCGGAGCCATTGGCGGCTTGCGTCAGGCCGACGATGTGATGCGTGCCGGTGCCGAAGTGGTAGATCGTCTTGTTGGTGATCTTGTTCGCTTCGATCCATTGGTTGAAATGGATATCGCAGGGACACTGGGCCTCATCGAGGTCCCACTTGGCGTCCCACAAATTCATTTTCAGCATTGCGTCGCGGATCTCCGGCGCGTCCCCAAATCGACGTTTGGATGACGCCCGCGGCGCGATCAAGGAAAAATGCCATTAACAACTGCGGCAAAGCGGCGTGTGCAGTGCAGCGGAAATTTGCCCTACGCCGGCACGGGCACCATCGGCGGCGCGCCGCGCGAGGAGGCGGATGCGCCTTCCAGCACGATCGTGCGCCGGTGGTGCGCGGAGAGCAAAGCAGGGCGGCCGATCGAGATGATGATCGTCTCGGGCAGGCGTTCCGCCAGCATGCGGTAGAGCGCGCGGCCGTCCGCCTCTTCGAGCGTCGTCACGGCCTCGTCGAGCAGGAGCACGGCCGGCCGCGTGATCAGCGCGCGCGCGAAGGCGACGCGTTGCTGCTCACCGCCGGATAGTACGGTCCCCCATTCGGCTTCTTCGTCGAGGCGTTCGCTCAAGTGCGCGAGGCCGGCCGCTGCCATCGCTTCGCGCAACGCCGTGTCGTCAACGGCTTCGGCGAGCGCCGGATAGGTGAGGGCCTGGCGCAGCGTGCCGAGCGGGAAGTACGGCCGCTGCGGCAGCGCGAGCAGACCGCCTGCGGGCAATTTCACCGTGCCGTCGCCGAGCGGCCACAGCCGCGCGAGCGCGCGGAACAGGCTCGACTTGCCGGAGCCTGATTGTCCGCTCACCAGCGCACCTTCGCCGGGTGCGAGCGAGATCGCCGGCACGGACGCGATCGGCGCGCCGGTCGCAAGCCGCACTGTGAGGTTATCGATCGCGAGATTGCGGTCCACCGCACTGGCGAATTCCATGTTCGCGAGTGGATCGCGATAGGTGTCAACCACCGTCATCGCGGCCTCGAACTGCGAGAGGCGATCCATGATCGCTTTCCACTCGGCGATCTTTGGGTAGGCGCCGATGCAGAACGCGAAGGCGCCTTCGACGCGCTGGAATGCGAGATGCGCCTGGATCAGCGCGCCGAGCGTGATCGCGCCGGTGAGATAGGCGGGGCTCACCACCAGGATCGGAAACACGGTCGAGATATGGCCGTAGCCCGCCGTGAAGCCGATCAGCCGCGTCTGCCGCTGCACCAATGCGGTCCAGTTGCGCACCAGCCGCCAGAAGCGCGTGCGCAGTTCGGCGCGCTCGACCGCTTCGCCACCCATCAGGGCGACCGGCTCGGCATTGTCGGTGACGCGCGCGATCGCGAAACGGAAATCGGACTCGAAGCGCTGCTGGCTGAACTGGAGCGGGATCAGCCGCCAGCCGATCAGGTGCGCGACGGCCGTGCCGATGCCCGCATAGGCGAGCGCGGTCCAGATCAGATAGCCCGGGAAGGCGAGGTCGGTGCCGAACAGCGGCAGCGGGGTCGAGGCCGACAGCCCCCACAGGATGAACGCGAAGGAGAACAGCGCGACCGTGGAATTTAGGAGGCCGGTGCCGAGTTCATGTGTGCGTTGAAGAAACAGCAGTACGTCGTTCGCGATGCGCAGATGGATGTTGTCGACTGTGTTGTCGACGAAGCGCAGGCGGTAGTGGCGGCCTTCCGCCATCCAGATCGCGACGTAGCGCTCGGTGAGCCAACGCCGCCAGCGGATGATGAGCGTCTGGCCGAAGAAATATTGGCTGGCGGTCGCCACGATGGCGCCGATCGTGATGAAACCAAATACGATAAGTTCGCGCTTGAAGCCGTTCCAGTCCTTCGCTTCGAGCGCGTTGAAGAAGCGCGCATTCCACTGGATCACTGCCACCGCCACGTAGACGAGGCCAAGCTCGGCGCCGATCACGCCTGCCAGCAGCGCACGCGCGCGCCAGCGGTCCTCGGAACGGAAATAGGGGAGCGCGAGGGTGAGGAATTCGCGCAGCGCGACGATGACTCGGTCCATGATGCGGGCCCGTTGATGACGAGCCGCATTATTGGCACGAACCGGGGGAGAAATCGAAGCGCGTCAATGTGTAACGGCGCGCGTCTCGCAAACTGGCTTAACGCTCAGGCGTCTTCCCAGCGGCGCAGACGGCCGTACACCTGGCTGGCGATGAAGCTGCGCGGCAGGAAGCGCGGCAGCCACGGGACCAGCTTGTTGTGCACGCCCGGTACCACGACCGAGCGCCCGCGCATCAGCCCGCGATAGCCCTGGCGGGCGACTTCTTCGGCGGTGCGGTCGAAGCCACGCGGATAGTGCACATCGAGAATGCCGGCGCGCGCCTGGAATTCGGTCGACACCGGTCCGGGACAAAGCGCCGTGACGCGGATGCCCTTCGGGCGCAATTCGCGCCGCAGGCTGACGCTGAACGAAATCACATAAGCCTTCGACGCGTTGTAGACCGACATGCCGGGCCCCGGGATGAAGCCCGAGATCGACGCCACGTTGAGGATGCCGCCCTTGTGGCGCGCGAGCGAGCTGACCCAGCGCAGCGAAAGGTCGGTGAGCGAGCGACAGTTGAGGTCGATCATCGCGAGCTGCTCGGCGCGGTCGAGCGTCGCGGCGGGGCCGAGCAGGCCGTAGCCCGCATTGTTGACCAGAAAGGCTGGCTCGAGATTGCGCGCTGAAAGCTCGTGCGCGATGCGCTCGGTCGAATCAGCGCGTGTGAGGTCCACCGGCAGGATGTGCGCGCGCTGTCCCGTGGCGCGAATGCTTTCCGCAATGCCGGCAAGCTGCGGCACGCGCCGCGCCGCGAGCACGACCTCGTGGCCGTTGCTGGCGAAGATGTGGGCAAGCGCTGCGCCGATTCCCGACGACGCGCCGGTGATCAAGGTCACCGGCCGCGCCTCGGCGGCCGCGCGCTGGGCCACGCTCGCTGGTCTATCCATGTCCATCAGTGAACAAGCCCATTCCGCTTACGTCGCCCTCGCCGCTGGTATCACGCTGCAAATCGATGCACGTTCACATTCGCGCCAACGCACCCGACGATCCCGCATTGCCGCCTTGCAAATTGCGCTTGCCGAAGCGGCGTTTGACTTTCCGTACCTCGCTCCCGAGATTCAAGAAACGGACCAGTATCCGGGTAACGCGACGTGGAAGGAAAAATTCCGTGAGCTTCTTTCCGGGCAAAGACCCCGCGGCCGGGGATCGCTACGCATGTGACGCGCTTGAGGTGGTCGTGGTTCCACGCAGCGTGGACCTCGACGGCTTCTCGGTGCGCCGGGCGCTGCCGCACGTCACGCGCCGCACGGTCGGGCCATTCGTGTTCTTCGATCATTTCGGCCCGGCCGAGTTCCGCAGCGGGCACGGGCTCGATGTGCGGCCGCATCCGCATATCGGGCTTTCGACACTCACTTATCTCTACGACGGCGAGATCATCCATCGCGATAATCTGGGCGTGAAGGCCGCGATCCACCCGGGCGCCGTCAACTGGATGACCGCCGGACGGGGCATCGTGCATTCGGAACGCACCGCGCCCGACCATCGCGTGGACGGCGAACCGCTGCACGGGCTGCAATTCTGGGTCGGAATGCCGAGCTTGAAGGAGGAGATCGATCCGAGCTTTGCCCATTTGGACGGCAACGAGCTGCCTGTCGTGAGCGGCGAGGGGAAGACGGCGCGCATCGTTGCGGGTTCCCTGTTCGGCGCGCGCTCGCCGCTTGCGACCACCTCGGAGACGCTGTTCGCCGACGTGTCGCTCGAAGCCGGTAGCGTGATGCCACTCGATGCCGAATGCGAGGAGCGCGGCATCTATATCGTCGCCGGCGAGATCGATGTGTCCGGCGACAAGTTCGGCGCGGGGCAGCTTCTCGTGTTCCGGCCGACCGACCGCATCACGCTGACGGCGACGCAGCCGAGCCGCGTCGCGGTGATCGGCGGCGAGCCGCTCGATGGCCCGCGTCACGTCTGGTGGAACTTCGTCTCCTCGCGCAAGGACCGCATCGAGCAGGCCAAGAACGAGTGGCGCGCCGGAAAATTTGCCGGTGTGCCGGGCGACGAGATCGAATTCATTCCGCTTCCCGAGAACCGCCCCTACACGGCGGGCGGCTAGCTAACGCAATTTGGGCAGCTTCTGCTTCACCTTCGCGAGATCAGCCCACGGGTCCTTCTTCCGCGCGACGAGGCGGCGGCCGATGTTGAGCACCGTGAACTTGTCCGGCGCGAGCTTCGGCCCGAGCTCGTCCCAGGTCACCGGCACCGAGACGGCCGCACCCTTGCGCGCGCGCGTCGAATAGGCGGACACCGCGGTCGCGCCGCGGCCGTTGCGCAGGTAGTCGATGAAGATCTTTCCGCCGCGGATGCTCTTGGTCATCTTCGACACGTAGCGGTCCGGCGAATCCGCGGCCATCGCGAGCACCATCGCGTGCGCGAAATCCTTCGTCTCCTCCCACGTCGTGCCGTTGGTCGGCAGCATCACGTGCAGGCCCTTGCCGCCGGTGGTCTTCACGAAAGTTTCCAGCTTGAGGGAGGCGAGGCGCTCGCGCAGTTCACGCGCCGCCTTGTTCACCGCCGCCCACGGCACGTCGTCGCCCGGATCGAGATCGAACACGATGCGATTGCAGTGCTCGACATCGTCGATGGTCGATCCCCACACGTGGATTTCCAGCACGCCCGCCTGCACCAGCGTGAGCAGGCCCTCGAGATCGTCGATGTAGATCAGCTCTTCGCCTTCCTGATCCTTGTGACGCTTGACGTGATCGCTCACGAGCCCCGCGGCCGCGTGCTTCTGGAAGAAGCATTGCCCGCTGATGCCTTCGGGGCAGCGCACCAACGCGAGCGGACGGTTCACCACATGCGGCGCGATGTGATCCCACACCGAAGTGTAATAGTCGGCGAGCTGCTGCTTGGTGATCTTCGCGTCGGGCCAATAGACGCGATCCGGATGCGAGAGCTTCACGCCGCCTTGCGTGACGGCGCCTGCCTTCGGCTTGGCGGCTGAAGCCTTCGACTTCGCGGCTTTCGCTTTCTTCGTCGGCATCGGCGTCTCCCGCACGATTTCCTGCGCGGGCTTGTCTTCGCGCAAGCCCTTGAATGCGGCGTGGCGCACATGCTTCTGCGCCGTGAAGCCCGCGAAGATCACCTCGGCCACAAGCTTCGGCTCGACCCAGATGCCTTTGCGGCCGCGTTCTTCGTCCGGGACTTTTCCGAACGCCGGCGTGTCGCGCCGCAGCGGCTGGAGCTTTTTCCAGAGGTCGCGCGCCGTCGCCATCGTGTAGCCGGTGCCTGAGCGGCCGGCGTAATGCAGCTTGCCGTCCTCGTAATAGCCGAGCACGAGCGCGCCGATCGCGCCTTTCAGGTGCGAAGCGTCCTTGTAGCCGACGATGACGAATTCCTGGTTCTGCCCAACCTTCGATTTGATCCACGCGTCTTCCCGGCCCGAGCGATAGGGCGCGTCGCGCAGCTTCGAGATGATGCCCTCAAGCTTGTGCGCCCGCGCGTGCTCCAGCATGCGCGAACCCTTCTCCTCGAAGTGCTCGCTGTAACGGATGACGCCCGTGCCGTTCGCGCGGCCGAGCAGCTTCTTCAGCGCGGCCTTCCGGTCGGTCAGCGGCAGGCCGGTCAGGTCCGCTCCGTCGAGATACAGGAGATCGAACACGTAATAGACGAAGCGCTCCCTCTTGTTGGTCTTGAGCGCATCCTGGAGCGACGAGAAATTGCTGACGCCGTTCTCCTCGACCACGATCTCGCCGTCGATCAGCGCGCTCTCGGCATCAATCGCGGCGACGGCGTCGGCGACGGGCTGGAATTTCTTCGCCCAATCGAGCGCCTTGCGCGTGAGCAGCTTCACCTCGCCGTCCTCCAGCCGCGCCTGCATGCGGTAGCCGTCGAACTTCACCTCGTGCACGTAATTTTCGGTGTCGGGCGGCTTGTCGTACAGGGTCGCGAGCTGCGGCGGCACGAAGTCGGGCAGGGCGCTCGTGCGAACGCGCTTTCCGCGCAGCACCTCCGTGGCGGCGAGCTGCGCTCGCGACCTTGTCTTTTGCTTTGCCTTCTTCGTCTTTGCTTTTGCAGCCTTGACGATGGGTTTCGCGGCCGATTTGCTCGTTTTTTTGGCCTTCTTGATCTGTTTCACGTTCTCGGCGATCGGCTTGTTCGAGTGCCACACCGCACCGCCGGCCGCGGCGATCTTTTCGAGCGTGCGCCCACTCACGACCGATTTGGGCTTTTCTTCAACGATGTCGGGGTCGTTCGGCCCGCGTGCCGCCTCGTCGTCCGACTTGATCAGCAGCCAGTTGTCGCGCTTCTCGCCGCGCCGGCGCGGCATTCGCACCAGATGCCAGCGCCCGGAAAGCTTCTCGCCGTCGAGGGTAAATTCGAGATGACCCTTGGCGAGTCCCTTGTGCGGATCGTACTCGGGCGCCCAGCGGCCCTTGTCCCAGATCAGCACCGTGCCGCCGCCGTACTCGCCCTTTGGGATCGTGCCTTCGAATTCGTTGTACTCGATTGGGTGATCCTCGACCTGTACGGCGAGGCGCTTGTCGGCCGGCACGAGGCTTGGGCCGCGTGTCACCGCCCAGCTCTTCATCACGCCGTCGAGTTCAAGCCGCAGGTCGTAGTGCAGCCGCGTCGCATCGTGCTTCTGGATCACGAACGCATCGCCGCCACGCTTGATCCGGCCTCCGCGCGGCTCGGAGGTGACGCCGAATTTGCGCTTCTTGCGGTAGACGTCGAGCGCCACGGATCATCCTTCGCGCGTCAGCGCGTTAGCTGGCCTTCTTCAGGCGCTTGTGCTTCGCGGTCTTCTTCTTAGCCGATGTTCGGGAGCGTGACGACTTTCCGCGAGCGGTGCCCGCGCCGTCCTTGTCGCCCTTCACGCTGCGGCGGAGCGCATCCATCAGGTTGATGACGTTGCTCGGCTTCGGCGTCGAAACGATCGGCAGCTCCTTGCCGGCCTTCTTCGCCTTGATCAGCGTCTGGAGCGCGTCCTCGTAGCGGTCCTCGAACTTCGAGGGATCGAAGTGGCCCTCTTTCTGTTTGAGGATGTGCTCGGCGAGTTGCAGCATGTCGGCCGGGACCTTGGTGGCCGGAATTTCGTCGAAGTACGTATCCTCCTTGCGCACCTCCGGCTTGTAGCGCAGCGCAGTCGCGGCGATCCCCTTGCCACGCGGCTGGAGCATCAGAAGCCGCTCGCGCCGGTGCATCACGACGCGGCCGAGCCCCACCATGTTCTTCTTCTTCATCGCCTCACGGATGACCGCGAACGCCTCGTAGGCGACTTCGTCGTTGGGCACGATATAGAAGGACTCGTCGAGATAGATCTCGTCCACCTCGTCGCGGGCAACGAACGACTCGATCTCGACCGTGTGAGTGGAGTCCAGCGCGACCTCGTCGAGCTCGTCCTCCTCAAGCAGCACGTACTTGCCCTTGTCGATCTCGTAGCCCTTCACCTTGTTCTCGTTCTCCACGACGTCACCGGTCTCCGAATCGACCGCCTGATTGCGGATGCGATTGCCGGTCTCGCGGTTGAGGATGTTCAGGCAAATCCGGCTCGACGTACTCGTTGCGGTGTACATCGCGACCGCGCACGAAACGAGCGAGAGCTTGAGATAGCCTTTCCAGGTCGGACGCGGTGCCATGATGCAAACTCGGAATGCCCTGTCGGGAACGCCCCGCCCAGCCCGAAGTTCCCGCGTGTCCGGTGCGCGATCAAGGGGTTACCGGCATCGCATGCGGATCACGATTAAGCCTGATTTGCGCATCCGCTTCCTTCTGGTGTAAGGCTCGGTAAATATTACGCCTTTCCGGCCCCTTGCAGGCCGGCACAATGCGTGGAGAAACGTGCGTGTCAGAGCCGTCCAAAACGCCGCTGCTTGATCAAGTCATTACACCCGAAGACCTTCGCCGCCTCGACGAGAGCAAGCTGCGCCAGCTTGCCGACGAGCTGCGCCAGGAGACGATCGATGCCGTCTCCATCACGGGCGGCCATCTCGGTGCCGGGCTTGGCGTTGTCGAACTCACCGTCGCGCTGCACTATTTGTTCGATACGCCGAACGACCGGGTGATCTGGGACGTCGGCCATCAGGCCTATCCGCACAAGATTCTGACCGGACGTCGCGACCGCATCCGCACGCTGCGCATGGGCGGTGGGCTCTCCGGCTTCACCAAGCGCGCCGAGAGCGAATACGACCCGTTCGGCGCCGCGCACTCCTCCACCTCGATCTCGGCCGGCCTCGGCATGGCGGTCGCGCGTGATCTCTCCGGCGGCAACAACAATGTCATCGCCGTGATCGGCGACGGCGCGATGACGGCCGGCATGGCCTACGAGGCGATGAACAATGCCGGCGCGATGAACTCGCGCCTGATCGTCATTCTGAACGACAACGACATGTCGATCGCGCCGCCGGTCGGCGCGCTGTCGAGCTATCTGGCGCGCCTCATTTCCAGCCGCACTTACATGTCGCTGCGCGATATCGGATTGCAGCTCGCACACAAGATGCCGAAGGGTCTGGAAAAGAAGGCGCAGCGCGTCGAGGAATATGCGCGCGGCTTCCTGACCGGCGGCACGATGTTCGAAGAGCTTGGCTTCTACTACGTCGGCCCGATCGACGGACACAATCTCGACCACCTGCTGCCCGTGCTGAAGAATGTGCGCGACGCAAAGAAAGGCCCGATCCTGGTCCACTGCGTGACGCAGAAGGGCAAGGGCTACGAGCCCGCCGAGAAATCCGCCGACAAATATCACGGCGTCGTCAAGTTCGACGTCGTCACCGGCGTGCAGGCGAAGGGCAAGTCGAACGCGCCGCAATACACCAAGGTGTTCGCCGACAGCCTGATCAAGGAAGCCCGCAAGGACGACAAGATCGTCGCCGTGACGGCCGCGATGCCGTCAGGCACCGGACTCGATCATTTCGGCAAGGAATTCCCCAAGCGCACATTCGACGTCGGCATCGCCGAACAGCATGGCGTGACGTTCTGCGCGGGCCTTGCGACCGAAGGCTACAAGCCGTTCGCCGTCATCTATTCGACCTTCCTGCAGCGCGGCTACGACCAGATCGTGCACGACGTTGCGATCCAGCGCCTGCCGGTTCGCTTCTCGATGGATCGAGCCGGCCTCGTCGGGGCCGACGGACCGACGCATGCGGGCGCGTTCGATATTCCCTATCTCGGCTGCCTGCCCGGCTTCGTGCTGATGGCCGCCGCGGACGAGGCCGAACTCGTTCACATGGTGGCGACGCAGGTTGCGATCGACGACCGTCCGTCAGCGCTGCGTTATCCGCGCGGCGAAGGTGTCGGCGTCGAGATGCCGGAAGTTGGCGTGGCGCTCGAGATCGGCAAGGGCCGCATCGTCCGCGAAGGCCACAAGATCGCGCTGCTCTCTTACGGCACGCGTCTTGCTGAGTGCCTCAAGGCGGCGGACGAACTCGCGCAACTCGGTCTCTCGACCACGGTTGCGGATGCGCGCTTCGCAAAGCCGCTCGATGTCGCTCTCGTGACGCGCCTCGCGCGCGAGCACGAAGTTCTGATCACCATCGAGGAAGGCTCGGTCGGCGGCTTCGGCTCGTTCGTCGCGCAGACGCTCGCCGAGGAAGGCGCGTTCGATCGCGGCGGACTGAAGTTCCGTAGCATGGTCCTGCCCGACACGTTCGTCGATCAGGACTCGCCGAACGCGATGTATGCGAAGGCGGGCCTCGACACGAAGGGCATTGTCGCCAAGGTGTTCGAGGCGCTCGGCCGCGAGCAGATCGGCACCGTGCGGCGCGCGTAAGTTCCACGCGATTGTCGCGTTCGCGCTAGCTTCCCGTTAACGCTGAGCCGAATTCCCGCTCGGGCGTTTAGAACCGGTAAGACGTCTCGCACGATAGCTTGTGCGATGCCGGATTTCATCAAGCGATACCTGATCTGGCGGCGGGTCGTCGGCCCGCTGGTCACCCTGCTGTGCGCGACCGCCATTTATTTCCTGTTTCGCCTCGTGGGGGAGATCCCGATCGCCGCGCCCATTCTCCTTGGGGCAATCGTGCTGTCGGCCTATCGCGGCGGCACCGCGTCGGGCCTCGCCAGCGCCGCGATCGCGATTGCGTTCGGCGCCTACCACCTCTCCGAACCCGGCACGCTGTTTCAATTCGATCCCGTCAACCTGACGCGTTTCATCGTGCTGGTACTGACCGGTACGTCGGTCGCTCTCACGGTCGGCCTCCTGCATGCGAGTCAACGCAGCGCGGTGCAGATAGAGCGGCAGGCGCGCACCGAGGTCGAGGCGGTCAACCGTGAACTTGGCATGCTGCACGCCGCGCTCGAGCAGGTCGACTACGGTGTCGTGCTGCTCGATCGGGAACTGCGTGCGATCTTCATCAACCGCGCGTTCCGCATCATCTGGGACCTGCCGGACGCCAAGGCGGACGGCAAGCCTGCTTTCATCGGGCTGATGTATCACGGCCGCGACACCAATGCTTACGCGATTCCGCAGGCCGAACTCGATGCCTATGTGGCGCATCGCATGGCGCTCGTGCGCACCGGTGACGAGACACCGCTCGACCTGCGGCTTTCGAACGGCGAAGTCATCCGCTTCCGTTGCAAGACCTTGCCGGACGGCGGGCGCATGCTGAGCTACAGCAGCGTGACCGACCTCGTACGCCAGGCCGAGATTCTTCAAACGCTCGCGACGACCGATCCGATGACCGGGGTCTATAACCGGCGCCGGTTCTTTGCTTTGGCCGAAGTGGAATGGTCGCGCTTCGATCGCTACGAGCGTCCGCTCTCGATGCTGATGGTCGACATCGATCATTTCAAGCAGGTCAACGATCAGTTCGGGCACGACGTGGGCGACGATGTGATCAAGCGCTTCGCCGCGCTGTGCCGGACCATGAAGCGCGAAACGGACATCCTGGCCCGCGTCGGCGGCGAGGAGTTCGCGATTCTGCTCCCCGAGACGGGGCTCGAGGATGCGGCGCGCCTGGCCGAGCGTCTGCGCGCCGCCGTCGACAAGTCGGCGACCGATGATGCCCATTCGCTGCCGCGGATCACGATCAGCGTCGGCGTGGCGCAGGCGGGTTCCGACGTCGCCAGTGTTCGACAACTGATGAAATGCGCCGACGAGGCGCTCTATCGCGCGAAACGCGATGGCCGCGATCGTGCCGTGGTTTTCACCGCCGGCGAGGCGCGCCGCGTCGCCTGATCGGCGATGAGAGGCCGCATGACGATCTGGCCCGATCGGCCGCGCGTGCTAGACCATCACCATGACAAGCCGCAAGCGAGCGGATGTATTGCTGGTCGCGCGCGGCCTGTTCGAGAGCCGCGCGCGGGCGCAGGCCGCGATCGCGGCCGGTCAGGTGAGCGCCGATGGCGTCGTGCTGCGCAAAGCCTCGGACATGGTGGCGGAGGATGCGGAGTTTGCTGCGACGGCCGATCATCCGTGGGTCTCGCGCGGCGGACTGAAGCTTGCAGCCGCCCTCGACCATTTCGGGTTCGATCCCGGCGGAGACATTTGCCTCGATGTCGGCGCATCGACCGGTGGCTTCACCGAGGTGCTGCTCGCGAACGGCGCGAACAAGGTCTACGCAGTCGATGTCGGGCACGGCCAATTGCACCCGCGCTTGCGGGATGATCCGGCGGTCATCTCGTTCGAGCAGACCGACATCCGCACCATCGATGCGGCGCGGCTTCCCGAGCAGCCCGATTTTGCCACCATCGATGTGAGCTTCATCTCGCTGAAACTCGTGCTGCCGGCGCTCGACAGGCTGCTGCGCCGGCCCGCGCACCTCATTGCACTCATCAAGCCGCAATTCGAGGCCGGGCCGAAGCGCGTCAAGAAAGGCATCGTGCGCGATCCGGCGGTCCACACGGCGGTGTGTGACGACATCGTGGCATTCGCGGCATCGCTCGAATGGAATGTCGCGGGCGTTATTCCATCGCCGATCGAAGGCGGCGACGGAAATCGCGAATTCCTGATGGCCGCGCGCCGCGACGTCTGATCCATCAATGCGGCGAATGGACCCGACACAAAATCGTCACTTCCCATCGCGGCGTGCCTGACTATGTTGCCGGCATGACCTTGCCGGGAACGATGCAGGCCGTGGGTGCGGTGCCCGCGGAGAGAACGCTTTGGCGCGCCGAGTTGACCGAGACGGTCAAGCTCGCGTCGCCGCTTGCGCTCTCGCAGCTCGGCCAGATCGCCATGATGACGAGCGATCTCGCGCTGATCGGCCGGCTCGGCGATCAGGCGGTCGCGGCCGCCGCGCTCGCGCACACCGTGCTGTTCACGATGTTCGTCGTCGGCATGGGCATCGTGTCGGCGGTCGCGCCGCTCGCCGCGCAGGCGTTCGGCTCGCGCCAGCCGCGCATGGTGCGCCGCGCGGTGCGCGTCGGGCTGTGGGCTTCGGTGATCGTCGGCATTCCGCTGACGCTGGTGCAGTTCTGGGGCGGGGAGTTGCTCGTGCTGCTCGGTCAGACGCGCGAGCAGGCGGCGCTGGCGGATCGTTATCTGCTCGGCATCGCTTGGTGCATGGTCCCGGGCTGGCTATTCATGGTGCTGCGCAACTTCATGAGCGCGGTGAACAAGCCCGAGCCCGCGCTCTGGATCACGCTCGCCGCGATCCCGGCGAACGGCGTGCTCGCCTATGCGCTGATCTACGGCGCGTTCGGGCTGCCGCGGCTCGACCTGCTCGGCGCGGGCCTCGCGACCACGGTCATCAACATCGGCATGTGCGTCGCGGCGGTCTGGGTGTGCTACGCGCGCCGTCCGTTCCGCAAATATCAGCGTGCTCGGCCGCTGGTGGCGCACGACGGGCAGCTGATGAAGCAGCTCGTCGTCATCGGCGCGCCGATGTCGGGCTCGTTCCTGCTCGAGTACGGGCTGTTCGCCGCCGCCGCGCAACTGATGGGATGGATCGGCACGGCCGCGCTCACTGCGCACCAGATCGCGCTGCAGATCGCCGCCGTCATGTTCATGGTGCCGTTCGGCATCAGCATGGCGGCGACCGTGCGCGTCGGTCAGGCGGCCGGACGGCGCGACGCGACGGCGACACGGCGCGCGGGCTTTGTCGCGATCGGGCTCGGCGTCGTGTTCATGGCGGCGATGACGCTGCTCGTTGCGGCGACGCGCCACGTCCTGCCGCTCGTCTTCCTTGGCTCCGAGGCGCCGGACCCGCAGACCGTCGCACTCACCGCCTCGCTGCTGGTGCTCGGCGCGAGCTTTTTCATCTTCGACGGCGTGCAGACCATCGCGGCGGCGAGCCTTCGCGGGCTCAACGATACGCGCATTCCGCTGCTGTTCGCGGCGGTGAGCTTCTGGCTGATCGGATTTGCCGGTGCGTGGATCTTCGCGTTCACGCTCGGGTTCGGCGCCTACGGCATCTGGATCGGCATTTCGCTCGGCATCGTGGCCTATGCGCTGCTGCTGATCTGGCGTTTCCATCTCTTGACCGCGCGGCACTATCTCCCGGAGATTGCCGCGCCTGCATGACCGAACGCCTGACCATCGACCGTCTCGGCCACCGCGGCGACGGCATCGCCGATACGGCCGCCGGGCCGGTCTTCGTGCCGTACACGCTGCCGGGCGAGGCCGTCGAGGTCGAGGCGCTGCCCGGCCATCCAGACCGGCGGCATCTTCTGCGCGTCGAAACCGCGAGCGCCGAGCGCATCGCGCCTATTTGTCCGCATTTCGGTGTGTGCGGCGGCTGCCAGACCCAGCACTGGGATTTCGCGCGCTATCGTGCGTGGAAGCGCGACACGGTGGTGCAGGCGCTCGCGCACGCACGGCTCGAAGCGCCGGTCGGCGACCTGATCGACGCGCACGGGGAGGGCAGGCGGCGCGCGGTTTTCCATGCGTGGCGCAGCGTGCATGACGTGCTTGAGGTCGGCTTTGCGGGCTATCGCGCGCACCAGATCGTCTCGATCGACCGAATGCCCCGTGCTGGCGCCGGCGCTTGGCGGCGCGATCCGCGCCGCGTGGGCGATCGCGGAAGCGCTCGGCGCAAAGCAAAAGCCGCTCGACATCCAGACGACCGCGACCGATGGCGGGCTCGATGTCGATGTGCGCGGCTCAGGCCCGCTCGGCGCAGCCATACGGCGGCGCTGGCGAGGCTTGGCGAAGCGCATCGGCTTGCGCGGATCACGCGCCACGGCGAGATGATCGCGCAGCGCGTGCCGCCGGCGGTGCGCATCGGCAAGGCGACGGTCGTGCTGCCGCCCGGCGCATTCCTTCAGGCGACCGTGGAAGGCGAAGCCATGCTCGCCCGCCTCGTGGCGGAGCACGTCGGCAAGGCCAAAACGGTCGCCGACCTGTTCTGCGGCGTCGGCCCGTTCGCGCTGCGGCTTGCCGAACGCGCGCGCATCGTCGCGGCGGACAGCGACGCGGACGCGATCGCGGCGCTGCGGCAGGCCGCCAAGACGCCGGGCCTCAAGCCCATCGAGGCCGAGGCGCGCGATCTTTTCCGCCGGCCGTTCGCGCCGGCAGAACTCAAGCGCGTCGACGCCGTGGTGTTCGATCCGCCGCGCCAGGGCGCGGAGGCGCAGGCGCGCCAGCTCGCCGCCTCGAAGGTGCCGCTGGTTGTCGCCGTGTCGTGCAACGCCGCGACCTTCGCGCGCGATGCGCGCATTCTGGTCGACGGCGGCTACCGGGTGACCCATATCACGCCGGTCGATCAGTTCCGCCACTCGTCGCACGTAGAGATCGTTGCGCGGTTTACGCGTTAGCGCATGATCCCGAAAAATGGAACCGGTTTCCCGACAAGGTCATGCGCCAGAAAATTATCGATCCATCCCGCTGCCGCCCCAGCGGCGCTGCCACATCTGCTCGCCGATGGTGCAGGAGATGCGCGGCGCATTCGCCGCCGCCGGAATGACGCGCGGCGCCGCTGCGGTCGGCGATATCGAGCACGAGCTTGGTGCGGACCGCCTCCTTGAATTTCTCGCGCTCGCGGATCGGCACCACGAACGCGCCGGGCCCGCCGATCACGCAGTCCTCGTAGTAGATGTCGAGATCCTTGAGATCGACCGAACCGGGCTGCGGCTCCTTCAGCATGATCGGCAGGCCGTTGATGATGATGCCCTTGGCGAGCACCTCGTCGCGCACCAGCGTGACCAGCGGCCCCTGATTGTTGGTGCCGTCGCCCGACACGTCGATCACGCGGCGGATGCCGCGAAAGCCGTTGCCCTCGAACAGCGCGGCGGAAAACATCAGCGCGCCGGAGATCGAGGTGCGGAAGGCGCGCCGCACCGGCATTCTGGCGAGTCTCGGCCGACGCGGTCTGCGCGCTCGCCGGCCCGTCGATCAGGCGCCACGGCAGCACGATGCGCTGGTCGGCGACGCCCGCCCATTCGACCACCGTGACGGCAACCTTGCCGTTGGTGCCCTGCTTCAGCGCGTTGGTGAATTCCTGCGAGGTGAGGGCCTGCACATAGCCTTCGCGCTGGAGCGCAAGCTCGTCGAAATCCATCGAGTAGGAGATATCGATCGCGAGGACGAGCTCGACGTCGACCTCGACCGCATTCGCGCTCTTGGCTCCGGGCAGGTCCGCGAGGCGCGGCGCCGCCATGCTCCACGCCGCGACGGTCAGGGCCGCGATGCCGGTTCCAACTGCCAGCCAGTGACGCGCACGCATCGCCGCTCCCGATCGCAATCGGCCGATGGTCGCACAGGCGGTGCGAGACGCCTAGCCGAACAGAGCCCGGCTGACCTGCGGCCACATGAACGAGGGCAGGCGCAATCCGGTGCGCGCCAGTTCGATCCAGTCGTCGCGCCGCACCCGGCCGCGGCATCGCCATCCGCCGCAGCGGCAGGCGAACGCATGGTCGAACGAGAAGCTGAACGTGCCGTAGTCCATGCGGATCTCTTCGCCGGCCGCGATGCGGGTCAGCGCCACGATGCGGTCGGCGCCGTCATAGCCGGCGTTCGGTTCGCACGAGTGGTTGAGGAAGTTGGACGGATGGCGCACCGCGTCGGCGCGGAAGGTGCCCGTGATCTGGTCCGGGCCGGAATTGTAGGCAAAACGCAGGAACGCTTCGCGCAGGTTCGGCGCGAGCTCGTTGAAGCGCGCGGCGGTCAGCACGGTGAAATTGCGGCGCTCCTCTTCGTCGATCCAGTCGTCCGCGCCGAACAGCTCCGTGCCGCGCGCGATCGTGCGGTTCGCGATGATCGCGCGGCCCCCGTCGATCGTGCGCACCTCGAAAGATGGCGCGGCCCACAGCAGGTCAAGCGGCGGATGGGTTCTGCTCTCCGACCAGGGAAGCGGGGCGGTGATAGCTGCGGCTGTGGCGGTCATTTTTCAGTGTCCGGGCGATGCGGCTGTGCAGGAAACGCGGCATGTTCATGCCGTAGGTGGTGGCGAGCTTTTTCCAGTCCTGGCGGCGGATGCGGCCGCGGCAATTGCGCGAGCCGCAGGAGCAATCGAACGGCTCGTCGAAGTTGACGATGAAGCAGCCGTAATCGATGAAGACTTCCTCGCCTTTGCGGATGTCGCGCGCGGCCACGACATTGCCCGCGACGTCGTAGCGCAGGTTCGGGTCGCACGCGTGATTGATGAAGTTGTCCGGCGTGGTGACGTAGTTGATGTCGACCGGCCCGATGATCTGGTTGAAGTCGGTATCGAGGCCATAACGCAGGAACACCTTGCGCGTGTCGGGCGGCAATTTCTGAACCTGCCGCCGGTCGAGGCGGACCCAGCCTTCCATGCCGTCGTAGAAAGATTCATTCCATTTGGGGATGACGATCGTACCGTGGGGAAGATCTTCGGTAGCGAAGGCACCCGTTTCAAACCGGCTGGGCCGCGAGGCCAGCGGGGTCTGACTCCAGAGTGTCGAGTCCATCTTTCGGCTGTTGGTTGGAATGGTGAACTTCACGCCAGGAAACGCGGCGTGAGACGCGAGCGATACGCACGACAACGGTCAACGCTACACGCGCACTCAAAACACAGCGCGAATCACCACAGCTCAGCAATCTTTTACAAACTCTGCCCGCCCGCGAAAGCGCATTCTTGAAGCAGCGCGCCCCCTCAAACGGCACCAGACCATCCCCGGAGTCCGGTGGGCCGTGATGACCGAACGTTAGAGCACCCACTGCGATTGGCAACGCGGCGCGCGGTCCGGAATGCGCCCGTCCTGTGGATAAGGTTCTCTTGGGGGACCGGTGTGGCTCTTCAGCCGACGCCGAGCGCGGCCTCGGTGCGGTCGAGGATCAGCGGGACGATCAGGTCTTCCTCGTCGTTGAGGTGGCTGCGCAACTGGCGCAGCAAAGTGTCGCTCGTCGCGGCGTAGCGCTCGCCCGCCGGGCCGATCGCCGCGTCGTTCAGGGGCGTGCGCAGCAGCGTGTTGGCGGCCTCGACGGTCGTGGCGATCGAGCCGTGGATCACATGATGATCGGCTTCCAGCACCTCGAAACCGTGGGCAAGCCGCGCCTCCGCCGCCTGGAACACCGGGAAGTAGTGCATGTCCTCGATCTGGTGGTGCGCGTTGAGCTGCTGGAGGAAGAACTGCAGCCGCGGCGGGAACCAGGCGCGGAAATCCTGCGCGCTGGCGGTGCCGTCGCGAAACGCCGCGGTCGCCTGTTCCAGCGACTCCGCGATCTCGCGGAACATGTTGTGGCGCTCGAGCCAGAACTGCGCCATCGCGCCGAGATTGGCATGGCCGGTCCAGCAGTCGCGCGGATAGCGGTCGATCAGGAGGCGCAGGTCGGCCGGCCAGCCCGCGCGCGTGTCGAGCGCAAGGGCTGCGGGCGCGGTTTTCACGAGATCGCTCATCCGGCCTAGATAAAGACTAAGCCCCGCGAGGCAAGTCTCAGTGGCCGATCGGCGGCTTGCCGGCGCGGTAGCCGAGCGAAAGCCATTCCCAGACCGCCACCAGAATGAGCACGGCGGTCACCGCCGCCGACAGTGCGAGTGGCGGCAGGAACGGAACCGCGAGGATGAGGACCGCGATCAGCGCGAGTCCGACGAGATGCGAGAGCGGCGGGTAGGGCGCCGTCAGCCATTTGAACAGCGCGTTTCCCGCCAGATAGAGCGCCGGACCGCCAAGGATCACCGCGGCGGTCTTGATGTCGGTATGGCCGCCCGGATGGTGCAAGGTGAGTTCGTCGGCCACCGCCGCCACGATGATCCCGGCGATGATCGGGATATGCATATAGGTGTAGCCGGAGCGCGCGAGGCGGCCCGGGTCGTCCGAGGCTGCGAACGCGCGGCTCGAACGCTCCGCCCCGATGTTGAAATAGACGACCCACATCGCGACGCTGCCGATGAAGCAATTGGCGAACGCCGCGAGTGTCGCGGGCGTCCACGCGAGGCCGGCGAACGTCGCGCCGGTGATCAGGATGGACTCGCCGAGCGCGATGATGACGAACAGGCCGCAGCGCTCGGCCATGTGCGCGCCCTCGACCGTCCAGTCGGCGGTGGTGGAGCGGCCGAGGCCCGGCACGCGGAAGCCGATGATCGGCGAGCCCGTGTCGATCGCGAGCGCCAGCGCCCAGATGGCGAGCCGCATCTCGGCGGGCGCGAAGCCGCCCGCAATCCAGCACGCCGCGCCGAGCCCGCGCCACACCGTGATGCGCAGGAAGTTTCGGTAGTTGCCGGCGTCGTGGCGCTTGAGCGCCCACAGCATGAACAGCTTCGGGACGATCTCCAGCGTCGCGTAAGCGAGCGCGAACGGCAGCGCACGTTCCTCGAACGCCTTGGGAATTGCCGACGAGACGATGAGCCCCAGCAGCATCAGAACGAAAAGCAACAGCCGCACCGGCGCGCGCTCGGGATCGAGCCAGTTGGTGAGCCAGGCATTGTCGATCCAGGCCCACCACACCGCGAGCATCAGGATCGCGGTTTGCAGCGCGCCGAGCGGGGTGAGGCGCTCCAGCAGGCCATGCGAAAGCTGCGTGATCGCGAACACGAAGACGAGGTCGAAGAACAGTTCGACGAAGGTGACGCGATGGTGGTCGTGGCCGTGGCGAACGCGCAGATGGCTGGTGCGGGCGGAGAACATCGCGATCAGAGTTGCCCGCCGTCGCCCCAGCTGTCGAGAAGCGCGCGATAGGCCGGGTCCTGGTAGCGCGAGAGCGCAAACGCCGGCGCATAGTCGGGTAGTTCGCTGCCGATGATGTGCCGCGCGATCAGTTCGCCGCTCGCGCACGAGGCCATCACGCCGAATCCCGAATAGCCGCACGACACGTACGCGCCCTCGACTGCAACCGGCCCGATCAGCGGGCGGTTCTCGCGCGTGCGCATGTAATAGCCGCCGTCGATATACGGTCGCACCGGTTCGCCGCCGTAGTTCTGCAGCGCCGGGACCATCGTGGACATACCGCGCAGCGCGATCTCGGCATAATGCGGCGGCGGCTCGGGGAGGGGAAACACCGGCTCGACCGCCTCGCCGTGATGGTTGAACAGCACGATGGTCGCATGCGCGCCGTCCGGCCGCCCGTGCACGCCCGCCGGAAACGGCGCGAGCAGCCAGCGCGCATCTTCGTCCTGTTCGAGGGCGGCACGCTCCTCATCGCTCCACGGAAGGTGCTGCGCGTCGAGCCAGATCATCATCGGCGCGGAGCGCGGCACCGCGCTCTGCGTATCCGCGAAGCTCACCTTGTGATGGCGTTCGGCATAGATCGGCAGGTCGACGCCGATCATCGCGGCCAGTTCCTTCTGCAAGGGGCCACCCGCGAGCACCACGTGGGAGGCTTCAAGCGTCTGCCGCGCGCCGTTGCGCTCGACATGCACCGCGCGCACGCGCCCGTTCGCATCGATGCCGGTGACGCGTCCGCGCATGAGCTTCACGCCGTGCTCGCGCGCAGTTTCGAGCATCACGGCGCCGAGTTGCTGCGCCGACAGCCATCCGGCGCGGCGCGCATGCGCGAGCGCGATCGTGTCGGGCGAGAGATACGGGAAGTGCTTCCGGATGAGACTCCTGTCGGTGATGACATCCGCGCCGGCGAGGGCGGACTCAAAGCCACGCTCGGCCGCGGGCGTGATAGGCGCTTCGCCGCGCTGTCGTGGAAGCGCGCGGCCCCGCCGCCACGCGACTCCGCCATTTGCGCCATGGTGGAAAGAAATTCGATCTGCGAGGTATCGGCGGTCGCGAACACATAGCCGCGCCGGTTGAGATTGATGCGGTTGTCCGTCGCGCGCGCGATCTCCTCGATCAGGCTGATGCTGCGGTCCATGAACGCCGTCATCGCGCGGTCGGGACCCGGCCACCAGTTGCGGTAGGCCTCGGTCGACTTGTCGGAGGTGAGCGAGAGCGGATTGCCCTCTTCGACCAGCGTCACATCGCGCGCGCCCTGCTGGGCGAGCGCATGCGCCGCCGCGACCCCAGCGATGCCCGCTCCGCAGATGACGATTTTCTCATCCATGCGATGCGATTGTTCAGCAGCGCGGCCGCGATGTCACGCGGGGCAATCCGGTTTGGTTCAAGCCTAGGCGCGGTCGGACCGGCGATTGCATCCTGTTTGATAGACTTGCTATGGTTGGGTCTTGGCACCGCGTTCGTGGCTTCGGTCGCGTGCGTAAGCGGGGGCAAACATGGACAAGGAACGTTTCAGGGCGGTCGCGCTGGCTGTTGCCGCAAAGGCGCGTGATGCGGGGATTTGGCTGCGGGCCTGGCTGGCGTTCATAGCCATCAAGCTGTGGGCTTTTTGCCGCTGGATCGGGCGAGGGTGCAAGCGCTTCATACTGTGGATCGCGATCCCGAAAGGCGAAACGCCGGTCGACGCGCTCAAGCACTATCTCTCCGTGCTCTTCTTTTTCATGGGCTCGCTGGCGCTGCTCTGGTCCGCGAAGCAGATTCTCTATCCGCCGCTCGTGATCACGGTCGCCGAATTGCCGGAGCCGCTGAAGAAGGAATACTGGGTCAACCCTGAACTCGCGCGCACGCTGATCGGGCAGATCGAGCGGATCCGGTCGACCGTGAAAGGCGAACGCGATCCCACCTTCGAAGCCGTGCTCAATCCGCCGAACATCGCGATCAAGACCGGAGACGGGTGGTCGCTCAACGTCCAGGAGCAAATTCTCACACCGCTCGGTTCGTTGCTTGGACGCGGACAGGGCGAGGTGCACCTCGCGCTGACTTGCTATCACCCCGGTTGCGCGCGCTCGACCGACAGCGAATGCCGCGAGCCGGTGGTGCCGCCCAAGGCCGGTGAAGAAATCAAGATCGCCGCCAAGCAATATCTCTGCCTGCGCCTCACGGCCGACATTCAACGCGGCAAGCTGTATCGCCGGCTGACGCCGCGGCTGGTGCTGGGGAACGACGACGCCGACCTGACCGAACCGATGTCGCGCGTTGCCGAGGCCGTTACGTCGGTATCCGATCCAGCGACCGCCGCGCTGTATTTCTATCGGCGCATGCGCGAGGAGCGGGCGGCGACCGCCAGCTTCACCAATGTGCCTGACAGCGTC
Source organism: uncultured Alphaproteobacteria bacterium (assembly GCA_963828625.1). Classification (GTDB taxonomy): domain Bacteria; phylum Pseudomonadota; class Alphaproteobacteria; order Rhizobiales; family Xanthobacteraceae; genus PALSA-894. Next base: position 302,559 of record CAWHEX010000008.1, read on the forward strand.
GCTGAGCTGTTCAACGAGGCGTCAAAGGCTGCCGAGCAGGCGGAGTCGAGTGATGCCGTGTCGGCGTGCTGGGCACATTCGGTGCGCGCGCATCTGGCGATCGACCGCCGTGAATTTGAAATCGCCGAGGTCTTTCTCAAGCGTGCGTGGGCGATCGAATGGTGGAGACACCTCAAGCAGCTTACGCTTCCGGTCGACTGCGTGCGGCTGATCACGATTGCCGAGATGGAGTTCGCGCGGCAGCTCTCCCGGCAACCCGAGGATCGGGAGTTCTCCTCCAGCTACGAGTTCGACAAGGAAGGTGCGCGTGTACGCGCCGCGTATGAGCGCATTGACAGGGTTATCGACGAGTTCGACAACTCGTTCGCGGCGTTGCGAGACTTCATCAGTAAATCCGCCAGCAGCCGCGACGTGAAAGCGGCATTGGAGCTTGCACGCTCGGAAATTGGACTGAATTTTTTTACGCTGCCGGATCAATGCGTGCTGATTAAAACCAGAGTCAGACCGGAATCATTTCAGCGCGACCCGGATATTGATGTCGTGGGCGAGGTTGCGGGCGATGACGAGGAGAGGCGGAAGGACCTGAAAAACGAAGCGTGGGACTATATCAAGGCGTCCATCGAGAGTATCGAAAAGCCGAAAGATGAGGTACTCCTGCCGCTCACCCGGCAGGCTTCGTTGGATTTTCTCCAGCAGTACGCGCTCAACACCCCGTGTGCCGAAAACGTCGTTGCGCTTGCGGACAAGATTTTCGTGCGCCATGCGAACGATCCCAACGTCGTTCAGTTGCTCGTGGGTGTAACCGAGACGGCGGCGCTGAAGAAGACCGAGATGCTGAACAGGCCCGTCACGTCCGATGATCGGAAAAACCCCCAGCTTGAGAGCCTGCACAAGATTTATCAGCGTATCGTCGATACCGGCGCCGACAGAAGCGGGGTCGCGATCAACAAGCTCGCGTATCTGGCCGAAGCGATCAAAGTGGACGGCGGCGATGCGCGCGAATTAAAGCCCGGCGAAAAGCGGCTGGAGCCGAGTCCGGAAACGTTGCGGAACCTCATCCGCGCGTGGCGGCGATATCAGCGCGACCGCTTTCCGGCGGACACGCGCTCTCAAGCCGAGTACGCCCTCGCATTCTGGGGATCGGTGCTGATGCGCGCCTACCCGCAGGAATTCCATACGATCAATCAAACGAACCTCAAGGAATTCCAGACGCAACTGGAAAAGGACGAAAACGAAAGCAACAAAGAAAAATTGGAGGTGCTGCCAGGCTTCCTGACGAACACGTCCGAATATCAGAGCGCGCTTCGGGCCCTCTATCCGAATATGCAGGCCGGGACGCTTTCCAGCCTTTCGAAGCTCCCAGATATCGGCGCGCGGATCGGGTGCATGTGCATGCTCTCTTACGTCACGCTGCAGAACGAACTCGCGGACTTCTTCATTCTCCGGCTGAACCGGTGGCAGCGGCAGGGCAAGCTCGAACTTCCGATGTGCCGGCGGGATTTAATACCGCGGTTGCAAATCGCCCTTCCTCCGGGTCTGCGCACGCGCGAACTCCTTGCCGGTATGCGCTTGAGGCGCGCGCAACGTGCCCTGGATGCGGCGCCCGAAAAGACCGACGTACTGAAGCAAGCGGTCGAACGAGCAACTTTCGAACGCGAGAATGCGCAGAGGCGGCTCAAGGAAGAGATCACGCGCCAGAAAGAGACGATACGAACGTGGATCGAGGAGAAGCGTGCGACAATCGCAAGGGCGGAGGAGCTCTGCTACATGGTGAAGGCAGAGAAGCCAGCCGAACAGGCTCCTGAATCGACCAGTTCCGTTACGACTGCTCCATCGCCCTGATCCGGAAAAGCCTTAGGCGCTCGGCTGTTGAAGGTGTATGCTTGCGCCATTACCGGCTGGTCCCTGCGACAGGCGCCGGTAGCTGAGAGATGCGTGCGCTCCCGCCTGCCTGACAAGGAGCGCCATGCCGGACAACGACGCCGAAACGCGTGCGCTTGTAGATTTTGCAGCGCCGGCCGAGCTTTTTCCGTCGAGTGGACGCAATGGCCGCCGCCCGGTGAGCTATCGCCGTTTCGCGACCGCGGCCGAGGCGGTGCGCTTCGCGATCGAGGAAATGCCGGCGCCGCTTCTTCTCGGCACCTATCTTGAAGTCAACGAGCGGCGCTTCGATGGCGAGGCGATCCGCGGCCTGTACAACAGCGAAGCTTATCCGCTGCAGCGGCTTGCCGCCGAGTAGCTCGAAAGAATCCAACATGAACGGAGCCGGAGTGGCAGCTCTTCAACTTTACGCAATCTGGGCCCTGGTCTCGGTCGGCGTGGTGGGCGCGTGCCTTGCCTGGTGGCTGATGTAAGGCCTGCCGCGGCGCGGCGGACGGTTGATCAGAAGGTGTGAACGATGCGCATTTATATTTTCAAATCCGAGAAGAACAATCTGCAGGCGTTTGCCAACGATCCGGGCGGCGGCAAGCTGCCGAAGCAGCACGGGCCTTGGACGGTGATCGGCATCGTCGCGCCCGGCAACAATCCGCCGCACAACATCTCGCGCGTCACGGTCGAGAAAGCGATCGAGACCGAAGGCTTCCAGCTCTGGCGCATGTCGCAGGGCGCGAAGGAAACGACGTAGACACGACGGCGCCATGCTGTGCGTCGAGGTTGGACGCATACGCGACGGTGAGCCGCAAGCGCCGATCGGCGGCCGTGCGCTTTTTTGGTTTCGCCCGCGCCGCGTTCCATGTTTCAATTCCCGCAATCGACATCAAGAACACGGGAATTGGGGACGAGACGATGGGACGTCTGCTGATCGGATGCACGCTCGCCTTGGCGATCGCCAGCACGGGCGCGAGCGCACAGAACTATCCGGCGCGACCCGTCACCCTGATCGTGCCGTTCGCGGCTGGTGGACCCGCCGACATCACCGGGCGCGTCGTTGCGGAACAGCTTTCCCGGCGGCTCGGCCAGCAGTTCATCGTCGAGAACGTTGTCGGCGCCGGCGGCACCACCGGCGTGACGCGCGGCGCGCGCGCGGCGCCCGACGGCTACACACTGACCCTCGGCCACATGGGCACGCACGCCGCCGCAGTCTCGCAGTATCCGAACCTTGCCTACAAGCCGGAGACGGATTTCGAGCCGATCGGGCTCGTCGCCGAATACCCGGTCGTGCTCGTCACGCGAAAGGATTTTCCCGGCGAACACGCTGCGCGAGTTTGCCGCCTACGCGAAGGAAAACGAAGCGAAGCTGAACATGGCGCATGCGGGCATCGGTTCGGTGTCGCACACCGGCTGCCTGCTGCTGAACGCCGCGATCGGGATCAAGCCGACGCTGGTGCCGTTCACCGGCACCGCGCCCGCCATGAACGCGATCCTCGCGGGCCAGGTGGACTATGTGTGCGACCCGATCTCGGGACCGCTCGGCCACATCCGCGCCGGCACGGTGAAAGGGCTGGCGATCGCCAGTGCCAAGCGCCACCCGGCGCTGCCCGATCTCCCCACCGCCACGGAGGGAGGAATGCCGGCCTTTGCGGCTTCGCCGTTCTACGGCGTCTTCGCACCGAAGGGCACGCCCTCGGATGTCGTCGACCGGCTGGTGGAAGCGCTGAATGCCGGGCTCGACGAGGAGGCTGTGCGCAAGCGGTTCACCGATCTCGGCGCCGATGTGCCCGAGAAGGAGAGACGCGGTCCGAGCGCGCTTGCCGCCTTGGTGAAAAGCGAGATCGCGCGGCTGACGCCGATCCTGCAGGCGTCGGGGAAGTAGAGGGCGGGGCGCGGCGTCGCGCGCTACCCTTCGAGTCCCTCGGTGCCGGTGATTTCGATCCCGAAGCCGCCGAGCCCGACATAAGTACGCTCGCTCGATGACAGGAGCCGGATCGAGCGCACGCCGAGATCCTTCAGGATCTGCGCGCCGAGCCCGACCTCGCGCCATTGATGCGTGCGCGCGGCTTCGGCCGCCGTCTCGCCGTCCTGCGGCAATGCCTGGGTCGGCACGCCCGCGGTGCCGTCGCGCAGCACCACGATCACGCCGCGCCCCGCTTGCTTGAAGCGCGCGAGCGCCGCGTTGACGCTTTTCGCGCCGCCGAACACGTCTGTGATGATGTTGGCGCGATGCAGCCGCGTCGGCATGTCCGCGCCGTCGCCGATGCGGCCGTGCACCAGCGCCATGTGGTGCACCTTGTCGAACGGCGTCACGTAGGCGTAGCCCTTAAGCGTGCCGATCGCGGTGTCGACCGTGAACTCGGCGACACGCTCGACCAGCTTCTCGCGCGCCTGCCGGTAGGCGATCAGTTCATCGACCGAGATCTGCTTGAGCTTGTGCTTCTCCGCGAAGGCCTTGATCTGCAGCCCGCGCATCACCGTGCCGTCGTCATTGACAAGCTCGCAGATGACGCCAACCGGTTCGAGATTTCCCAAGCGGCAGAGATCGATCGCCGCTTCGGTGTGCCCGGAGCGCATCAGCACGCCGCCGTCTTTGGCGATCAACGGAAACACATGGCCCGGGCGCACGAAGTCGGCCGCCCCCGCATTATTATTGGCGAGATTGCGCACCGTGGCGGTGCGATCGTCGGCCGAGATGCCGGTCGTGGTGCCGTGCTTGTAGTCGATCGAGACGGTGAACGCGGTGCCGTGCGGCGCGTCGTTATCGGCGACCATCGGGGCAAGGCGCAGCCGCTGCGCGGTCTCGGTGGTGATCGGCGTGCAGACGATGCCGGCGGTGTTGCGGATGATGAACGCCATTTTCTCGGGCGTTGCATGCACTGCCGCCATCACGAGGTCGCCCTCGTTCTCGCGGTCGTCGTCGTCGGTCACGACGACGATCTCGCCGCGCGCGAAGGCTTCGACGGCTTGCGTGACGCGTTCCTGATCGGTCATGTCTTCTCGAACGGCCATGCGGGCGGCGCGCCCACTTGCGCCCTGTGGCGCAGATAATGATCGGCGAGCACGCACGCCACCATCGCTTCGCCGATCGGCACGGCGCGGATGCCCACGCAAGGATCGTGGCGGCCCTTGGTGACGATCTCGGTCTCGTTGCCGTAGCGGTCGACGGTCTTGCGCGGCGAGAGGATCGAGGAGGTCGGCTTCACGGCGAAGCGCGCGACGATCGACTGCCCGGTGGAGATGCCGCCGAGAATGCCGCCGGCATGGTTCGCGAGGAAGCGCGGCCTGCCGTCATTGCCCATGCGCATCTCGTCGGCGTTCTCCTCGCCGGTCATCGCCGCGGTCGCAAAGCCGTCACCGATCTCGACGCCCTTGACGGCATTGATGCTCATCAGCGCGCCGGCAAGGTCCGCATCGAGCTTGCCGTAGACCGGCGCACCAAGGCCCGCCGGGATATTCTCGGCCACGACCTCGATCACCGCTCCCACGGAGGAGCCCGACTTGCGGACCTCGTCGAGGAACTTCTCAAACGTCGCCGCTGCGCTTGCGTCCGGCGAAAAGAACGGGTTCTCGCCGACCTGCGCCCAGTCCCAGCGCGCGCGGTCGATTTTGTGCGGGCCGATCTGGATCAGCGCGCCGCGCACCGTCATGCCGGGCACGATCTTGCGCGCGATCGCGCCGGCCGCAACGCGCGCCGCGGTTTCGCGCGCGGACTGCCGCCCGCCGCCGCGATAGTCGCGGATGCCGTATTTCGCATCGTAGGCGTAGTCGGCGTGACTCGGCCGGTAAGTGTCCTTGATTTCAGAATAATCCTTCGAGCGCTGGTCGACGTTCTCGATCATCAGCGCGATCGGGGTGCCGGTCGTGACCTCGCGGCCGCTCTCGTCCGGGAAGGTGCCGGAGAGGATCTTCACGGTGTCCGGCTCGCGCCGCTGCGTGGTGAAGCGCGACTGGCCAGGGCGGCGCTTGTCGAGCCAGGGCTGGATGTCTTCGGCCGTCAGCGGAATGTGCGGCGGGCAGCCGTCCACCACGCAGCCGAGCGCGATCCCGTGGCTCTCGCCAAAGGTCGTGACGCGAAAGAGATGGCCGAACGTGTTGTGGGACATCGTAAAACCCGTGCGGCAGCGTGGTAGCCCGCGCTCCTGCGGGGGTCAAATTGCCATGCGCGAATCGTCGCTTCGCGGCTTGCGGTGGCGCATCGGCGCGCCCGCGTGTGGATTGTTCGGCGGCCTTAGCACACGAAATGAGCAGCGATGATTGAACGCATATTCACACGCATAAACGTACGTTAATGGGAACCTGAACATGCGTTAAGCTACGGATTTATCAGGGTTTTTTTCCACAGAGTTCATTCCCGGTTCATCGCTTCGCGACTATCTCTGGGCTTGGGTGAGGGGGCGCGGTGCAGGCAGCATTCTGCCGGCTCACCCTTTCTTTCGGAAAATGCCAAGAGAGCGGGCGCAAGCCAATGAATCAACCTGCCGACATCCGCAGCTTGAGCGGCCATCGCGCCGCCGGCGCACCGGTCGTGCCGCTGCGCTCGCCCGAGCAACTCCCGGGTGCGCTGCGCGGCGTCGTCGAACCGGTCGCATTGCGTTTTGGTCCGCCCAAAGTGGTGACGCGCGAGCACACCAACAACGCCGTGCGGTGGAAGCAGGGCGAGCGGCTCAATCACCTGCTTGAGGAAAGCTGCGCCCGTTTCGCCGAGCGTGCCGCCGTCATCACCGATGGCGCGGTGCTCACTTATCGGGATCTCGATTGCCGCGCCAATCAAGTGGCCCGTCATCTGATCGATCAGGGCATCGTGCCCGGCGATCGCGTCGGCCTGCTGTTCGACAAGTCGGCCGAAACTTATGTGGCGATGCTGGCGGTGATGAAGGTCAACGCCGCTTATGTGCCGCTCGACGCCTCGTTTCCCGCCGAACGCCTTCGCTACATCATCAGCGACGCCGAAATCAGCGCCATTGTTTCGATGGCGAGCTTCGAGGAGCGCCTCGCAACGCTCGAAGTCCGGAAGGTTTTTCTCGACCAGGCAAAGCGCGCGATCGACGCCGAGCCATCCGGTCCGGTGACCGGCGTTGCCCCGACTTACGATCCGCTCTGCTACATCATCTACACATCCGGCACGACGGGAAATCCGAAGGGCGTTGCCATCGCGCACGCGAGTATCTGCAATTTCGTGCGCGTGGCGGCGGAGTCGTACGGCTATGAGCCGGGCGACCGCGTCTACCAGGGCATGACGATTGCCTTCGACTTCTCGATCGAGGAAATCTGGGTGCCGCTGATGGCCGGTGCGACGCTGGTGCCGGCGCGCCCGGGTCTCGCGCTGATCGGCGACGAACTCGCTGACTTTCTGAGCGAGCACGACGTCACCGTCATGGCGTGCTGCCCGACGCTGCTTGCGACCATCGAGCGCGATTTGCCGAAACTGCGCATCCTGCTGGTCGGCGGCGAGGCCTGCCCGCAGAATCTCGTGGCGCGCTGGTACCGCCCCGGTCGCCGCATCCTGAATTCCTATGGTCCGACCGAAGCAACCGTCACGGCGACACTCACCGAGCTGAAGCCGGACAAGCCGGTCACTATCGGCATTCCGCTCTCGACCTATTCGATCGTCATCCTCGATCCGGCCGAGGAGAGGGCGCTTGCGCCGGGCGAGCTTGGCGAGATCGGTATCGCGGGCGTCGGCCTTGCGATCGGCTACATGAATCGCGACGAACTGACCCTCAAGAAGTTCATCCGTGATTTTCTCAACATCCAGAACAATCCCACGGGACGCATCTACCGCACCGGCGATCTCGGCCGCATCGATGAGAACGGCGAGATCGAGTATCGCGGCCGCATCGACACGCAGGTGAAGATCCGCGGCTACCGCATCGAACTGAACGAAATCGAGGCGGTGCTGCTCGACCTGCCGCAGATCGCGCAGGCCGCAGTCACGACCTTCGAGCCCGATCCGGGCGTCGTCGAGATCGTGGCCTACTACGCCTTCAAGCAGGGCGCTGACCTGCCCATCAACGAGATTTCGCAGGCGCTGCGCAGCAAGCTGCCCGCCTACATGGTGCCTTCCTATCTCGAACAGCTCGACGTCATCCCGATGACGCTCAGCAACAAGGCCGACCACAAGAAGCTGCCGAAGCCACAGGTGCCGCGCTTCTCGGCCGGCACGGGCTACGTCCCGCCGAAAACCGATAACGAACGGACCCTTGCGTCCGCACTCGCGAACTATCCTCCGGGTGGAGCACGTATCGATCGAAGATCATTTCTTCGACGACATGGGCGCGAACTCGCTGCTGATGGCGCGTTTCTGCGCGGTCATCCGCAAGAACCCCGGCATGTCCGGGGTGTCGATGCGCGACATCTATCTCAACCCGACCATCGCGCTTCTTTCCGCGTACCTCGAGGCATCGCTGGGTGGTTTTGTTGCGACGAAACGCGAGCCGTTCCACGTTCCGTCCAATCTCGCCTACTACACCTGCGGCGCCTTGCAGGCCGCGTTCTACGCGGCTTATGCGCTGCTCGGCATTCTGGTGCTCGATGTCGGCTATCAATGGGCCGCTGCTCCGGACAGCGTGCTCGAGATTTACGCGCGCAGCGTCGTGTATGCGGCGGGATCGTTCGTCGCCCTGACCGCGATCTCGATCATCGCCAAGTGGGTACTGATCGGCCGCTTCAAGGCGGGGCAATCGATCCCGATCTGGAGTCTCGCCTATTTCCGCTTCTGGGCGGTGAAGACCCTGATGCGGACCTCGCCGGTGGTGATGTTCATCGGCACGCCGATCTACAGCGCCTATCTGCGCCTGATGGGCGCGCGGATCGGCCGCAACGTCGTCATCAATTCGCAATTCCCCCCGATTTGCGCCGACATGATAACGATCGGCGACAACACCATCCTGCGCAAGGATTCGATCGTTCTCGGTTATCGCGCGCAGTCGAACTTCATTCACATCGGCCCGGTCGAGATCGGCAGCAACGCGTTCGTCGGCGAAGCCAGCGTGATCGACATCGACACCGCGATGGGCGACGGCACGCAACTCGGTCACGCCTCGTCGCTGCAAAGCGGCCAGCGCGTGCCGGACGGCAAGCGGTTCCACGGCTCGCCCGCGATCGAGACGGCGTCCGACTATTGCCCGATCGAGGCAAGCGCAAGTCGGCTGGTTGCGCACCGCGTGCTATTCCTCGGTCGGCCTCGCGGCCTTGTTCCTCATCGCCGTGCCGCTGCCGATCCTCGGCTATCATCTCTGGGATCAGCTTACGCCGGCCGTCGCCGACCCCAGCCTGACCGGCGGCGCCTCGACGCTGTCGCTGCTCGCCATTTCGGCGGCGTGGTTCTTCGGTGCGATCGTTTCGGGGCTCGCCGCGGTCTACGTCATCCCGCGCCTGTGCATGCTGTTCCTCAAGCCCGGCGTCACCTATCCGACGTTCGGCTTCCACTTCCTGATGCAGACTATCATCCTGCGCGTCAGCAACGCCGAATTCTTCTGCGTGCTGTTCGGCGACTCGTCGTTCATCGTGCGCTACATGCGCTATGTCGGCTGGAACATGAACACGGTCTTCCAGACCGGCTCGAACATGGGCACCAACCAGCGCCACGACAATCCGTTCCTGTGCAACATCGGCAGCGGAACGATGGTCTCCGACGGCCTGTCGATGATCAACACGCACATGTCCGCGACGTCGTTCCAGCTTGCCGAGTCGAAGATCGGCGAGAACAACTATCTCGGCAACGACATCTTCTATCCGCCGAACGGCAAGACCGGTGCGAACGTGCTGCTCGGCACCAAGACCATGATCCCGATCGACGGTCCGGTGCGCGAGAACGTCGGCCTGCTCGGTTCGCCCGCGTTCGAGATCCCGCGCATGGTCGACCGCGACCGCGACATGAATGCGTCGATCGACGAAGCGACGCGCCGCGCACGGCTGCGCCAGAAGAACCGCTACAATTTCGTGACCGCGATGCTCTTCCTCGCGAGCCGCTGGATGTCGGTGTTCGCCGCGGTTGTGCTTTGGACGGCGGCGGTCGCGAGCTACGACCGCTTCGGCATCTTCTCGCTGTTCGCCGCCACCGTCACGGTGACCGCCGGATACATCGTGTTCTTCGTCCTGCTCGAACGCGCGAGCCTGCTGTTCAAGCGGCTCGAGCCGAAACTCGCGTCGATCTACGACCCGTATTTCTGGTTCCATGAGCGGCACTGGAAACTTTCGGACTCGCCGATCGCGGGGCTGTTCGCGGGGACGCCATTCCGCGGCACGCTGCTTCGCGCCATGGGCATGAAGGTCGGCGCCCGGCTGTTCGATAGCAGCCGCTCGATCACCGAGCGCTCGCTCACCGAGGTCGGCGACGACGCCAACTTCAACGAGGGCAGCGTGCTTCAGGCGCACTCGCTGGAGGAGGGCGTGTTCAAGTCCGACTTCATCCGGATCGGCAACGGCTGCTCGGTCGGCCCCGGCGCGTTCGTGCATTACGGGGTAAGCATGGGCGACCATGTGGTGCTCGACGCGGACTCCTTCCTGATGAAGGGCGAGGTCCTCGAATCGCATACCGCGTGGCGCGGCAATCCGGCGAAGCTCACGCGCCTTCACGCTGCCGCCTCTGCGCCGCAAACCGCCGCGGACGAATATATGGCGGTCGCCGCGGAGTAGCGGCCCGCGCGCTCCGTCGATCGGCGGCGTGGCGGCAAGGCGGATGAGCAACAGCGTCGAACTCAGGGACCTGACGCCCGGCAACCGGGCCGCGGTTGCCGGCCTCGGGCTTTCCCCCGATCAGGAAGATCTTGTGGCAAGCAACGCGGAATCGATCCGTGAGGCGCGCTCCGATCCCGGCGCGCGGCCGCGCGTGATCTATGCCGGTGAGGACGTCGTCGGCTTTCTCATGTACGACGCGGGCGAACCGGACGATGAGCCGCGCGAAGCCTTGATCTACCGCTTCATGATTGACCAAAGGCATCAGGGCAGGGGATACGGGCGGGCGGCGCTCGCGCTGGCGATCGATGAAATCAGGACAGTGGACGGCGTGAGGAAACTTTCAATCAGCTACATGCCGGATAACCCGACCGCGAAGCCGTTCTATGCGAAGCTTCGGCTTTGTGGAGACCGGCGTGGACGAAGACGGCGAGATGATTGCGGAACTTATGCTGTGACGGCTGTCGCCGATCCAGCGTTGCAGCGCGATCTCAACGCGCTTGCGCCACCCCAACTGCTGATCGGCCATCGGCTGATCGCGCCCGGCGACGAAGATGCACTGCTGCCGGAAGAAGCGGCCTCGATGTCGTCGCGGGTAACCGCAATGCGCCGCGCGAGCGGTGCCGCCCGCATCGTGGCGCGTGCGCTGTTCGTGCGTCTCGGGCATGACCACGCTGCGGTGCCGCGCGGCTCGTCCGGTGCGCCGATCTGGCCCGCGGGCCTTACCGGGTCGCTGGCGCACGACGAGCGCATCGCGGTTGCGGCCGCCGGGTGGCAGCGCGACGTCCACTCCGTCGGGATCGACATCGAGCCGGCCGCGCCATTGCCGGCGGACATGCTTGCGCTGGTCGCAACGTCGCGCGAGCTTGAGAAGACCGCTGGCGACGCGCTGCGTGGAAGACTCCTCTTCGCCGCCAAGGAGGCGGTCTACAAGGCGGTCTATCCGCTCGACCGGGACTTCCTTGAATTTCAGGACATCGAGGTCGATATCGAAGCTAACAGCGCTGTGACGAATAGCGGGCGCGCCCTCGCGCTGCGCTACTGCATGTCGTCGTCCCGCATTGTAACGCTGGCGCTCGCCTGAGCGGCGCGGACCGTCAGGCGTAGCGGGTCCAGGTGCCGTCGCGGATGACGTAGACCACGCCCTGCGCGATATCGAGGAACGGCGCTTCCTCGGCCGAAGCGATGCCGAGTTGCACGACGAGCCCGCGCAGCACGCCACCGTGCGAGACCGCAACGGTTTCGCGCTCAAGCGAGTTGTACCAGCCGCGCACGCGTTCCGACATTTGCGCGTAGCTTTCCGCACCGGGCGGTGTGTAGCTCCATTTCTCGCGATCGCGCGCAGCCACCGCTTCGGGCGAGTGCTTGCTCAATTCCGCGAGCGTGAAGCCTTCCCATTCGCCGAACGAGATTTCGATGAGGCGCTCGTCGATGCGATAGGCTTGCGGCTCGAGTCCGAGCCCGGCGCGCGCAAGCTCCATCGTCTGGCGGGCGCGGCCCAAGGGGCTCGCGACGAAATCGGGATCGGTCTGCGGTTCGCGCGCGAGCAAGTCGCGCAGGATCTCGCCGCAGTGCCGCGCCTGCGCGAGCCCGTTCGCGTTCATCGGAATGTCGCGCTGGCCTTGCAGGCGGCTTTCGCGATTCCAGTCGGTCTCGCCGTGGCGGATGTAATAGAGCAGCGGCGAGGCCATGCGTTGCGGAAGCCGCTACTCTCTCTCTTTCAACTGTCCGATGTCGGGCGCCGCGGGATTCTTCATGCCCACGATATGATACCCGGCATCGACGTGATGCACCTCGCCGGTCACGCTGCGCGAGAGATCGGACAGGAGATACACGCCGGCATCGCCGACTTCCTCGATCGTGACCGAGCGGCGCAGCGGCGCGTTGTACTCGTTCCACTTCAGGATATAGCGGAAGTCGCCGATGCCCGCGGCTGCGAGCGTCTTGATCGGCCCGGCCGAGATCGCGTTGACGCGGATGTTCTTCTCGCCGAGATCGGCCGCCAGATACATCACCGAGGCTTCCAGCGCCGCCTTGGCGACGCCCATCACATTGTAGTGCGGCATCCATTTCTCGGCGCCGTAATAGGTGAGCGTGAGCAACGAGCCGCCGTTCGGCATCAGCTTCTCGGCGCGCTGCGCAACCGCCGTGAACGAGTAGCAGGAGATCGCCAGCGTCGTGGCGAAGTTGTCGGCCGTCGTGTCGACGTAGCGGCCGGTGAGCTGGTCCTTGTCGGAGAACGCGATCGCGTGCAGCACGAAGTCGAGCGTGCCCCACGCCGATTTCACCGCCGCGAACGCGGCGTCGAGCGAGGCCGGATCGCTTACGTCGCAGTGCCCGACCACCAGTCCGTCGACTTCCTCGGCGAGCGGCTCGACGCGCTTCTTCAGCGCGTCGCCCTGATACGTGAAGGCGAGATCGGCCCCATGCGTGCGCGCCGCCTTGGCGATCCCCCAGGCGATCGAGCGGTTGTTCGCGACCCCCATGATCAGGCCGCGTTTGCCGCGCATCAGACCGGTTTCCGGCATTGCATTCCTCGGCGCCGCGCTCCGATGGCGCCGGCGGCCCCGTAATGGCATAGGGTTTTTGGGCCAGCAAGCAGCGCCCGGGCCGATGGCGCAAACCCCGCAGAATCGGGGAATATCGAGCGTCGGGCCGGTGTTGTTTCCATTACGCAGGACGAACCTGCGAAGGACCTCAGGTGAGCGGCTTTCGCCAAGGCATTCAGGCGACGATTCCGGCGCTGCGCCGCTATGCGCGCGCGCTCACCCGCGATGCCGAAGTGGCGGACGATCTGGTGCAGGACACGCTGGTGCGCGCTTTGCGCTCCGAGCACCTGTTTCACGGCGGAGATATCAGGAGCTGGCTCTACACCATCCTGACCAATCTCAACCGCAACCGGCTGCGTTCGCTCGCGCGCCGTCCGGCGCATGCGCCGATCGAGGATGCCGATGCGCCGGATCTTGCCGGCCCGGAAGCAGGTGGGCGCGACATCGAGCGCGCGCTGGCCTCACTGGTGGACGATCAGCGCACCGCATTGCTGCTCGTCGTGCTCGAAGGGTTGAGTTACCGCGAAGTCGCGGAAGTGCAGGGCGTACCGATCGGGACCGTCATGTCGCGGCTCGCGCGCGCACGCGCCCAGATCAAGGCGTTTCTCGACGGCGTGCGTCCAGCGCTGCGCCGGGTGAAATGATGAAGGTGAGAACCGATGACCGATCGTGAACCACCTGTCACGGAAGACGAGCTTCATGCCTATGTCGACGGCGAGCTTGCCGCCGACCGGCGCCTGGCCGTCGAGCAATGGCTCGCCACCCATGCGGAGGACGCAGCGCGCGTCGCGGCCTGGTGGGCGCAGATCGATGCGATCCGCGTCCGCTACGGCGCGGTCGCCAGCGAACCGGTTCCGCAGCGCTTCGATGTCGCAAAGCTTGCGCGCACCGGCCGGAAGTGGCCGCGGCTTGCGGCGGCTGCCGTGCTGCTCGCGTTTCTGCTCGGCGGCGGCGCCGGCTGGTACGGACGCGCCGCATGGGAGGGCGCGGGTCCGGCGGGCGTGGTGACCACCGAGGCGCTCGATGCGCACCGGCTCTACATCGCGGAAGTGCGCCACCCGATCGAGGTGCGGGCGAACGAAAGCCATCTCAACCCGTGGCTCACGCGCCGCATCGGCTATGCGATGCCGATTCCGAACCTCGATCCGTTCGGGCTGAAGCTGCTCGGCGGCAGGCTGCTGCCCGGCCAGTCGGGCCGCGCCGCTGCGCTCTATATGTATGAAGGGCCGACCGGCGAGCGCTTCACCATCTATTGCCGGCGCGATCAGGCACCGCAGACCGCGCTGCGCTACCGCTCGATGGGGCCGGTCGGATCGTATTTCTGGATTCAGGACGACGTGGCGTTCGTGGTGAGCGGACCGGCGGACCGCACGAGGCTCCAGAAGGTCGCGGAATCGATCTACGAGCAGGTCGAGACGCGGCCGCAACCGCAGCAGACCGGCGCGCTGCCGCAAGTGCTTTCGCAGGCGCAGGGTCCGCGGAACTAGCGCCGCGTCACCACACGCCGGGAATGAGCCGCGCGGTCACCTTGCGCCGGTAGTCCGCGTAGCCCGGCAGATCGCGCACGAGGTGCGTCTCTTCGTCGATCAGCCGCCAGACGATGGCGGCGACGAGCACGGCCGCGGGAATGAGTTCGAACCACGATCCGAGCGCCGGCGGCGTCGCGAGGAAAAGCGGGATCGCCGCCGCATACATCGGATGCCGCACGATCGCATAAAGTCCCGACGCGATGACCGGCTGGCCGCGCTCGACCGTCACGGTCGCGGCCGCATAGGCGTTCGCGCGAAAGGTCCAGAAGATGCCGAGGAAGCCGAGCGCTACAAGTAGGTTGGCGATCAGCGAGACGGCGGCCGGAACGCGGCGACCATCCAAAACCGTAGTCCAGCGGCGAAACGAGATAGAGCGCGATCATCGCGACGCTGGCGATTGTCATGATCGTCTTCTGCCGCGGCGCGGTTTCGGCGCCGGGCCCCGCGCTCATCCGCCGTTCCACAAGCGAGCGATCATGCCGCAGGAAATAGAGCGTGATGGCGAAACACGCGATGCCGAACAGCATCCAGTAGAGCCAGCCCCGCCAATACGACAGCGACCAGACCGGCAGAAAGATGATCAGGGCGAGCGCGATCTGGAACCGCGCCAGCGCCACGAATGCGCGTCTTGCGAGGTCGTCCATGCGCGCGGCATGGCATGGAACATCGACATCAATGTGGAGGCGCGGAACAGGCTCCGCGCTCAGCCAAGATCCTTGCGCGGATCGTACGGCTTCTCGGCGCGCCACTTCTTCATCAGCTCTTCGAGTTCGGCGTCCTTGCCGTCCGGCAGTGCGATCTTCACGGCGACATAGAGATCGCCTGCGCCCTTGGCCCCGGGAAGACCCTTGCCCTTGAGACGGAAGGTGCGCCCGCTCGAGGTGTTCGCCGGAATCGCAAGTTCGACTGCGCCATCGAGCGTCGGTACGCGCACCTTGGCGCCGAGCACCGCTTCATCGAGTGTGACCGGCAGGTCGAGCCGCAGATCCTGTCCGTCCAGCTTGAACAGCGGATGCGGCGTGATGGAGATTGTAATGAGAACATCGCCCGGCGGTCCGCCGCCCGGGGACGGCATCCCTTGGCCGCGCAGCCTGATCTGCTTGCCGTCGGCGATGCCGGGCGGAATTTTGAACTCGATCTCCTTGCCGATCGGCAGTTCGAGGCGGCGCGTGCCGCCATGCGCGGCTTCGTTCAGCGTGATGGTGGCGGTTGCGGTGACGTCCTGTCCGCGCAGCGCCGAGCCGATGTCCTCGGCCTCGAAGCTTGCGCCGGGGCCGCCACGCGCGCGGCCGCCGAACATGCTGCTGAGAATATCCTCGAAGCCCGATGCGCCGCCCGGGCCACCCGGACCGCCGCCGCCGGGACCGCCGCGCGAACCCGAACGGCGAAATCCTTCCGGGCCCCAGGTGAAGCTTTCGAAGCCGCCGCCGCGGCCGAAGCCCGGCCCGCCGGGGCGCCCGCCGCCGAAACCCTCAAAGCCCTGGAAGCGCGGCTTGCCGTCCGCGTCGATCTCGCCGCGGTCGAACGCCTGGCGCTTCTCGTCATCGCCCACGATCTCGTAGGCGCTGTTGAGCTCGGCGAACTTGTTCGCCGCTTTCGGATCTTTTCTGTTCGCGTCCGGGTGCAGCTTCTTCGCAAGCTTGCGATAAGCCTTCTTGATGTCTTCCGGGCTCGCCGCCTTGGACACCCCCAGCACGTCGTAGGGATCGCGCATTCCCTAAGCTCCGATCGAATCCCCACCGCCGGGCCGATGACCCGACTCGTCGCCCTCAATGTGGGGGGAGTGTGGCCGGTGTGCAACGCGGTGAGCGCGTAGCGTGCGGAATTACGTCCGCTTCAGCGGGCGCATCGTGCGCACCGTCCACTTGCCCTGATGGATGCGGCAGGCGTCGCCCTGGAGCCAGGATTCCGCGCCCTCGCGCACGTAGCTCGCGAGGAAGTCGCGGCACTGGAAACCGTCTTGCGTATAGGCGCTCGCGAGCGCCGTGACGGTGCCGTGCGCGCCGGTTCCCGGGTTTTGCCACGGCTGGCTGGCGCCCTTGTCGGTCCGCGCGAGGATCTGCGCGGCGGCGGCCTTGGCATAGGCGAGGTCGTTGTCGGCGGGGAGGGCGTCCGCCGCAGGCGCGGGGCCCGGCGCGGACACAGGACGGATCGAGGCGGTGTGGTCGGCGCTGTCGCCCTCTTTGCCCATGAAGGAGTTGAGCTTGTAGGACAGGCTGCAGCCCGAAGTCGCCGCGCTGAGCGCAAACGCGAGCGCGATCGCCTTGGCGCGCAAGCGCCATAGGCGCGCCTTGCGGGTTCCTTTATAACGGGGCTTACGGGTTACGCGCGGCGTTGCCCGCAACGTCAGGGTCTTTTGCGCGATGTCCGACACGGCGCCGATAGAACACCCAACATGGTTAACGTCTGGTGATTTCACCGAGGCGGACGAGCCTTTGCGGCTGTGGCAGGCGTGGTTCGACGAGGCCGTGAAAGGGGAACCACGCGATCCGACCGCCATGTCGCTCGCGACCGTCGACCCGGACGGGATGCCGGACGTGCGTACGGTGCTGCTTGAAGGGTGTCGATGAGCGCGGCTTCGTTTTCTACACCAACACCGAGAGCAACAAGGGCCGCGAGCTTGCCGCCAACCCGAAGGCGGCACTCTTGTTCTACTGGAAATCCTTGAACCGGCAGATCCGCATCCGCGGGCCGGTCGAGCGCGTGACCGGCGAGGAGGCCGACGCCTATTTCGCGACCCGGCCGAAGGGCGCGCAGATCGGCGCCTGGGCGAGCCAGCAGTCGCGCCCGCTGGAAAGCCGGCTGGCGTTCGAGAAGGCGGTCGCGCTTTACGGCGGCGAAATACGCCATCGGCACCGTGCCGCGCCCGCCGCACTGGTCCGGCTACCGCATCGTGCCCATATCGATGGAGTTCTGGCACGATCGGCCGTTCCGCCTGCACGATCGGATCGAGTTTCGCCGCAAGGGGCACGGCGAACCGTGGGCCAAGATTCGGATGTATCCCTGAGAGTTTGAATGGCCAATTCGACTAGCAATCAGCCGCGCCGCACGCTTCTGCTGACCGGTGCCAGCCGCGGCATCGGCCATGCGACAGTGAAGCGTTTCTCCGCGGCCGGTTGGCGCGTGATCACCTGCTCGCGCCACGGATTTCCGGAGAACTGCCCGTGGGAGATGGGACCGGAAGATCACATCCAGGTCGATCTCGCGAACCCCGCGAACACCGACGAGGCGATTGCCGAGATCAAGCGGCGCCTGCCCGACGGCGTGCTGGACGCGCTCGTCAACAATGCGGCGATCTCTCCCAAGACGGATGGCGGCAAGCGGCTCGGATCGATCGACACCGCGCGCGAGACCTGGAGCCACGTGTTTCAGGTGAACTTCTTCGCGCCGATCATGCTTGCGCGCGGACTGCTCGACGAGCTGAAGCGCGCGAAGGGCGCGGTGGTGAATGTCACCTCGATCGCCGGTTCGCGTGTGCACCCGTTTGCCGGGACCGCGTACTCGACCTCGAAGGCGGCGCTCGCCTCGCTGACGCGCGAGATGGCGGCGGACTTCGGCCCGCTCGGCGTCCGCGTCAATGCGATTGCACCGGGCGAGATCGACACCGCAATGCTTTCGGCCGGCACCGAGGAGATCGTTGCGCATCAAATTCCGATGCACCGCCTCGGTACCACGGACGAGGTCGCGAAGATCATCTACGTGCTGTGCACCGAGACAAGCTCGTACGTGAACGGCGCCGAGATCCACATCAACGGCGGCCAGCACGTCTAGCGTGGCGCTACGCGCTCACAGCCAGCGCTTCCACTTGAAGAACCAGTACGGAAGTATCGCGGCGAAGATCATCAGCAGGATCGCCATCGGGTAGCCGAAGGTCCAGTCGAGCTCCGGCATGTGCTTGAAGTTCATGCCGTAGATCGAGGCGATCAGGGTCGGCGGCATCATCGCCACAGCCGCGACCGAGAAGATCTTGATGATGTTGTTCTGCTCGACGCTCATCACGCCGATCATCGCGTCGAGCAGGAACGTGACCTTGTTGGCGAGATAGGTCGCGTGATCCGACAGCGAGGCGACGTCGCGCTGCATCGATTTGACCTGCGCGCGCATTTCCTTCGGCCATTTCATCGCGTCGGCTTCGTTCGCCAGATAGAGCACCAGCCGCCCGATCGAGACGAGGCTCTCGCGCACTTTGGAAGTAAGATCGCCTTTGCGGCCGATCGATCGCAGGATGTAGCGATACGTGATGGTACGGTCGACGCGCCGGCCTTCCGGCTCGAAGATGTCGTGAGAAGCGCGGTCAATGTCGGCGCCGGCGCGCTCCAGAATGTCGGCGGCCCGGTCGATCACCGCGTCGAGCAACTCCATCAGGATGCTCTCGCCCGTGACGGTCGGCGCGCATTGGCGCGCGAGCTTGTTGCCGATCAGGGTGAACGGCTTCGGCTCGTCGTAGCGCACGGTGACGAGCTTGTGCCCGGCGAGGATGAAGGTGACGGGCGTGGTCTTCGGCGTCGCGGTGTCCGACTGGCACATCAGCGTCGCGGTCATGTAGCGCGCGCCGTTCTCGGTGTAGAGGCGGCTGGAGATCTCGATCTCCTGCATCTCCTCGCGCGTCGGGACCGCGATGCCGAGCGTGCGCTCGACCAGCTTGTCCTCTCCAACCGTCGGCGTGATGAGATCGAACCAGACCGCGCCCTCAGGGATGGCGTCGGCTTCCTCGATCGGGCGTCGTTCGAGCGACGCGCCGCGCGGAATATGGACGAACAGCATCGGCGCGCCCTGACAAGGGAGAAGCGTCCCTGCCTAGCGCGGCGGCAGCCTAGCGTCCACAAAGATGAAGCCGCGTCGCGCGATTGAAGCGGCGCGACCGCCGCTCAGGCCGCCCGCTCGTCGGTCTCTTCGCTCACGTGGAGCGCTGCCGGTGCATAATTGGGATTCTTGGCGTCGCTCGCATAGCGCATCGCCGCCGCAACTGCCGAAAGGCCGATCTTGCCGAAGCGCGGATCGAGTTCGGCGCGTTCGCGGCGTTGTTCGGAAGTCGCCCGTCGGGATTCCATTTTCCTCTCCAGAAGCTGTTCGTTGCCGGGCGTGCCCGGCTTTGATGCTGATGTCGTGTCCGAGTGCGGCGGAAATGGGCCGAACCTGTGCCGCCCAAGAGGGCATTTCGCAGTGATTCGAGGACGTTACCCGCCGTTCAGACAGTAGAAACCAGCTTGCTGAATGAATGGCTTAAGGACAGATGGTAAACAGCCCATTTACTTGTTGATGCGAACCTCAACGCGAGATTTCCGCGGCATAGGCGCGGCTCAAACTGCGGCATTCCTGCAACAGGTTCGGCGCGTGTGCGGCGCGGTGTGCTTGAATGCTGGAATAGCGGAATCCTTTCAGCTAACAACGAAAAACCGGGGCGACATGAGCGAAAGCAAGGTCAAGACAACCATGGCGGCACGGTTTTCGTCCGTTCCTCGGCTCGCGGTGGCATGCCTTGGGCTTTTGGCGGCTGGCTGCGTTCAGTCGACGCTGGAACCCGCGTCCGACGCGGCGATGACGCCGCGCGACAAGAAGCTGCTGGCGAACGCGCCCGTACGCGCAGGCGACCATTCCCGAGCCGTACAAGCGCCACATCGTGAACTATCACCGCAAGGAAACCGCGGGCGCGATCGTGGTCGATAGCGACGCGCGCTATCTCTACTACGTGCTCGAAGGCGGCAAGGCGATCCGCTACGGCATCACCGTCGGCGAAGATGCGCTCTCATTCTCCGGCGTCGCCAAGGTCGGCCGCAAGGAAGAGTGGCCGTCCTGGACGCCCACCAACGACATCAAGAAGCGGCTCGGCAACATCCCGGGTTACGTCGCGCCCGGTCCGCACAATCCGATGGGTTCGCGCGCGCTCTATGTGTACGACGGCCCGAAGGACACGCTCTATCGTATTCACGGCACCAACCAGCCGGAATACATCGGTTCGGCGATCTCGTCGGGCTGCATCCGTCTGACCAACGAGGACGCGATCGACCTGTTCAACCGGGTCAAGGTCGGCTCGGTGGTGGTGGTGCTGGCGCCCGGCTCGGGCAACTCGCCGTCCAATCCGCGCGTCGCTTTCACGAGCGGGCGCGACGTCAACTAATTCGAGTTTAAGGCGCGGGGGAATGAGGACGCCGGGCGAAAGCCCGGCGTTCCTCTTTTTCGGGTGAGCGAAGGCGATTACGCCGCGAGCAGTTGCTCGCGCTTGGCCCAGTCGAGCGTTTTGTTGAGCGCGCTGGTGAGCTTGTCGAACAGTTCGTCGATCTCGGCCGGCTTGATGATGAGCGGCGGGCAGATCGAGATCACGTCGCCCGCGATGAAGCGCACGATCAGCCCGTCGGCCTCGGCGTGACGCACGACCTGCGCGCCGACGCCGCGCTTGGGATCGAGCGGCTTCTTGGCACGCTTGTCCGAGGTCAGTTCGATCGCGCCGACCATGCCCATGCCGCGCACTTCGCCGACGAGCGGATGATCGGCGAATGCCATGAGCCGCTTCTGGAACTGCGGCATGCGCGTGTTCGCCGTCTCGATGATCTTGTCGCGCTGGTAGATTTCGAGCGTCTTCACTGCGACCGCCGCCGACACCGGATGGCCCGAATACGTGAAGCCGTGGCCGAACGTGCCGATCTTTTTGCTCTCGGCGATCAGCGCCTGATACATGTCCTCGGGGATCATTACGCCCGCGATTGGCATGTAGGCGGACGAGAGCGCCTTCGCGACCGAGATCGAATGCGGCTTGTAGCCGAGCGCCGTGCAGCCGAACATCGGGCCCAGTCGTCCAAAGCCGCAGATCACTTCGTCGTCGATCATGAACACGTCGTACTTCGCGCACACCGCCATGATCTTCGGAAAGTAGGTCTTCGGCGGAACGATCACGCCGCCCGCGCCCATCACCGGCTCGGCGATGAAGGCCGCGACCGTGTCCGGGCCTTCCTTGACGATCAGCTCTTCGAGCTCGGCTGCGAGCCGCGTCGCGAAATCCTCCTCGCTCTCGCCGTCCTGGGCGTAGCGGTAGTGATGCGGACAGCTCGTGTGCAGCACGCGCGCGATCGGCAGATCGAAATCGATGTGATTGTTCGGCAGGCCGGTGAGCGAAGCCGCCGCGATGGTGACGCCGTGATAGGCGCGCTGGCGGCTGATGATCTTCTTCTTGTTCGGCCGGCCGAGCGCGTTGTTCATGTACCAGACGAGCTTCATCTGGCTGTCGTTCGCCTCCGAGCCGGAGTTGCAGAAGAACACCTTCGAGATCGGGACCGGCGCGATCTCCTTCAGCTTCTCGGCCAGCTCGATTCCCGGATCGTGGCTCTTGGCGGTGAACAGGTGCGCGAAGGGGAGCTTGCGCATCTGCGTGGCGGCGGCTTCGACCAGTTCCTCGTTGTCGTAGCCGAGCGCCGTGCACCACAGGCCCGCCATGCCTTCGAGGTATTGCTTGCCCTCGCTGTCGTAGATGTAGACGCCCTTGCCGCGCTCGATCACCAGCGGACCTGAATCGCGCAGCGTCGCCTGGTTGGTATAGGGGTGGAGGAGGGTTTCCACCGCGCGGGTCTGGAGGTTGGTAAGCGGGGCCATCGGGCATCTCCTTCGCTTCAGCGTGTGTATAGGCGCGCCGGCGAGAGCGCCGTCAAAGTGAACGCGTGAATGAATTCATTCGGGAATCGGATGACGCCGCGCCGCGGCCGATCGCTGCGATTCGCTGTTGCGGCCGGGGGCGCGGTATTGTGAAATTGACTTGAGTTCATGGGGGGCTGCGCCGGGACGGGCGCGCTTGCAGCATGCAATACGATCTGTTCATCAGCCACTCCTCGGCCGACGCCGCCACGGCGCGCGCGCTCGTGACCGATTTCGAAAATCGCGGCATCACCTGCTGGCTCGCGTCGCGCGATGTCGCGATGGGCTCGAGCTACCAGAACGAGATCGTGTCGGCGATCGATCGCTGCCGCGCGGTGCTGCTGCTGTTCTCCGATGCGGCGAACCGCAGCGAGCACGTGCTGCGCGAGGTGGAGTTGGCGGCGCAGGGCCGCAAGCCGATCTATCCGCTGCGCATCGATGCTTCGGAGCCCGCGGGCGGGCTGAAGTACATGCTCGCCAACAAGCAGTGGGTCGAGCAGAAGGCGCTCGGCAACCGGCTTGCGGAAACGATCGAGCGTTTGCTGGCGAGCAATCCCGAGGTGGCGCGGCCGCTGGGCGCTGGTCCGACGGCGCCGCCTGCGCCGCCGCCCTCGAAGCGCCCGCTGATGATCGGCGCCGTTGCGTTGGCGCTCTGTGTGCTGCTGGGAGGCGGCCTGTACGCCTGGAAGGCGGAACAGGACCGGCAGGAGACCGCGCGGGTGGAGCAGGCCGCCCGGCAAAAAGAGGCTCAGGAAAAAGCCGCACAGGAGAAGGCCGCGCAGGAACGCGCCGCTCAAGAGAAGGCCGCGCAGGAGACGGCCGCGCAAGAGAGGCCGCTCAGGAGCGCGCTGCACAGGAGCGCGCTGCGCAGGAACGCGCGGCGCAGGAGAAGGCCGCACAGGAGCGCGCCGCTCAGGAAAAGGCCGCACAGGAGAAAGCGGCCCAAGAGAAAGCCGCCCAGGAAAGGGCGGCACAAGAGAAAGCCGCGCAGGCGAGCAGGCCGAAAAGGCCGCCGCCGGCATCGCACGCGGCGCCCCGTCGCGCCGACAGGTCTTTGCCGGCAAGCCGTATCTGTTTCAGGAATGCGATGTCTGCCCGGTCATGGCGGCGATACCGGCCGGCTCGAACATGATCGGTTCGCCCGACAGCGAGATCAATCGCGACAGGAACGAGGGGCCGCAGCAGGAAATCACGATCCGCACGGCCTTTGCGGTCGGGCGCTCGGAAGTGTCGTTCGCCGAATGGCTCGCCTGCGTCGCCGAGGGCGGCTGCAATTCCTTCAAGCCGGGTGACCGCGGCTGGGGTTACGGACAACGCCCGGCGATCTTCGTGTCGTGGGCGGATGCGCGCGCCTACGCGGCGTGGCTCTCGAACAAGACCGGCGCCGAATATCGCCTGCTGTCGGAGGCCGAGTGGGAATATGCGGCGCGCGGCTGCGCGACCATCTGCCGGTCGACCCCGTTCTGGTTCGGCATGGACATCTCCAAGCAGCGCGCGAACTACGACTCGCGGTACTCCTATGAGGACAGCCCCAAGGCGATCCCGCTCGGACGTACGGCGGAGATCATGGATTCGGAGCCGAACCGGTTCGGCCTCGCGCATATTCACGGGAATGTCGCCGAGTGGGTGGCGGACTGCTGGAATCCGACGCTCGACGCCATGCCGAAGGACGGCTCGCCCCGCATGTCGGGCGATTGCCAGAGCCACGTCGTGCGCGGCGGCTCCTGGAACGATCACCCGAAGGATCTGCGCTCGGCCGCGCGGTCCTGGATGCTGACGATGGACCGGACCGCGCAGGTGGGCTTCCGCGTCGCCCGCACACTTTTGCCATAGTTGGCCCGCGCCGCCGCAAATTCGTTCAACTACGTATCTTGCCGATTCACTGACGTAACGGCATTATCGCGCCCATATTTCAGGGGCGATTACTCGGGCTACGGGCACCGCATCATGAAGCGGCATTGGACGTTGTCGGCAGCGGCCGCGCGAGCGACGCTGAGCGCTTTGCTTGTATCCGCGGTCTTCGGCACTTGCCTCGCGGTTTCCAGCGCCGAGGCGCAGACGCGGCGCGCCTTCCTGATCGGTAACCAGCGCTACAGCGACGGCTACATCAATCCGCTTTCGCGCACCGTGAACGACGCGCGCGATCTGGCGAAGGATCTGGAGGACGCGGGCGTCGACAAGAAGGAGATCAAGGTCGTCGCCGACGTGAAGAACAAGGCGGCCTTCGACAAGGAGTTCGACGCGTTCCTCAAGACCGTTCAGCCCGGCGACCACGTCGTCTTCTATTATTCCGGCCACGGGTTCGGCGTCGAAGGCGAGCGCAAGAACTACCTGCTGTTCACCGACCTCAAGAGCCCGTTCAACTTCACCCGCGATCGCCTGAAGCCCGATGACCGGCGCAACCCCGACGTGGTGCGCCTGCGCAGCCAGCAGGCCGAGAACCTCGACGCCTATCAGGTCGAGGAGATTCCAAAGGCCGGCATTGCGACGAGCGAGATCGAGCGGCGGATCGCCGAGAAGAATCCCGGCAGCGTGCTGATGATCCTCGATGCGTGCCGCTCGCTGGTGCGCCTCGATCCGGATCAGGCGGCGGACAACCGGGCCGTCGCCAAGACACCGGGAACGTCCGGCAGCCGGATGATCATCGATCCCGACCCGCCCGAGAAGTTCATGATCCTCTACTCGGCGCAGTTCGGCGAGCAGGCGGTCGAAGGCTTCGGCAATCTCGGCCGCAATTCGCTGTTCACCGAAGTGCTGCGCACCGAGTTGCCGCGTCCTGGCCAGACGGTGCGCGAGCTTGCGACGCGCGTGAAGCTGATGGTGCGCGCGATCGCGCTCGATTACGGCGCGCAGCAGGAGCCGGAGTTCGCCGTCCAGAAGGCGAGCACGCTCCCCGACGACATCATGCTGATCGGCACGATCGGCCGCGAGCGCTTCCGCACGGCCGAAAGCAACTGCGAAGGCGCCGACGGCGACTGGAAGCAGATCCGCTACAGCAGCAAGCGCGAGCTGCTCGAGCGTCATCTGCGGCGCTATCTCGGCTGCTCGACCGCCGGCGAGGCGCGCCGCGAGATCGTGCGTCTCGCGCTCAGTACGGACGATCCGATCGAACCCACGAGCGCCGAAGAGGTCCGTGGGCTTGCCACCTGCGACCGGCTGGCCGCTTCCGAAACCGACTTCGCGCGTCCGCCGGAAGTGCCGGGCGTACGGTTCGAGAATGTCGTCGCCGACGAGGCAATCAAGGCATGCGTGCAGGCTATCCGGGACAATCCGCGCGTTGCGCGCTATCAGTTCAATCTCGGCCGGGCCTACCACAAGCTCGGCGTGACACCGGAAACCGACTCGCGCGAAGCGACGCGCGCGTTCCGCGAGGCGATGAGCGCCTACGAGAAGGCGACCGAAGCCGGCTACGTGAGCGCGCTGAACAATCTGGCGGTGCTGTACGAGGCGGGCGACGGCGTCGACAGCGACAACACAAAAGCGATCGAGCTGTTCAAGCGCGGCGCCGAACAGGGCCATCCGCTCGCGATGTACAATCTCGGCGTCCACTACCGCAACGGCTTCGGCGTGAAGCGCAACCTCACGCAGGCGGCCGAGTATTTCGCCCGGTCGGCGGATGCCGGCTACGTCTCGGCGATGGTCGAGATCGGCCGCGCGCTGCTCTCGGGGCGTGGCGTTTCAAACCCGCGCCGCGGCGTCGCGTGGCTGCAGTCGGCGGCAAACCAGGGCGCGACGCGCGCCAACTTCTGGCTCGGCTACTACTATTATGTCGGCGCGGACGACAAGCAGGGCGGCGCCGAGAGCGTCAATTCATTGCAGCCGGATCTCACACTGGCGCTGCTGTGGCTCGGGCGGCTCGCCGACACGCGCGACAGCGATGGTCTCGCGCTGCTTGCGCGCATCATGCAGTCGGGCAGCGGCCTCGCGGCCGCACAGCCCGAAATCGCGGAGCGCTATTGGCGGTTAGCCGCGTACGGCGGCAATTCATTCGCGCAAGTCACATTTGCCGACCGGTTGCGCCGCGGCTTCGCGCTGGTGCGGCAGGAATACGGAGCATCCGAAGCTGTCGAGCTGTTGCGCGAGGCGATCGCGCAGGGCTCCGCGGCGGCGGCGCTTGCTCTCGCGCAGATCAACCGGAACGGCGAAGTCGGCGTCACGAAGAACTCGCGCGAGGCGATGCGTCTCGCCTATCAGACGATCGAGCTTGCGGTCCGCAACGAACGGGTTGTCGAAACCGGCGGCGAGCCGTTCCCCGAGATGGGCGCGGCGCATCTTTTGTCCGAGATGGCCAAGAACAACGAGGCGGTGGACGCGCGGAACAAGCCGCTGCTTTCGCCCGACGAGGTCGATCGCCTGGAGCACTATTACGGCGCCGTCGACGCGACCACCGGCAAGGTGAAGATCCGTCGGCTGCAGGTGAAGCTCGGCTGCTCGTACGGCCGACGCTACGACCGTCGCCGGCGGCAATATTTTCCGATCGCGACGTGGGATCGCCCGGGCACGATCTGGGTATGGGACTGGGGGCGGCCGGAATCGCCGACGGAATTCCAGTTCCGCAACCTCGAGCGGGAAACCCCGCTCTGTTCGAACAATGACGTTCTGCGGCGCACCCTGATCGACATCTTCGAGCAGTCGAAGAAGAGCCAGGTCTCGTTCGCCGATCTCGTCGACCAGAAGGTGAAAACGGCCAAGGGTCAGGCAAGCGCCGCACCCGAGACCAGGGAACGTGGTGGAAATAGGCGCCGCCGTCGCTAGAATGCGATGGACGCCGGAATCGATTTGGGACACGGAGATTTCGACATGACACCCAAGCGTTTGCTGCTGCTGTACGGTGGCGCTCTGTTCGTGCTCGCAGTGTGCATGGGGACCCCCCAGCCCGCGCAGGCGCAGTTCGGCGGCTTCGGCATCCCGGGGTTCAATATCTATCTCGGTCCGGGCGGGCGCTACCGCGGCGGCCGCCGGGGTGGCCGTCGCGGCGGCGGTGAGGAATCGAGCAACGACGGAGGCAAGCCGCCAAAGGATTCCGTGGCGGTTTCCAAGAATGCACCGTCGAGCACCGAGCAGATGGAGGCGCTACGGTATCGCGTCGCCACGACCGCCGTATCGGCCAATGTCGGCTCGACCAAGGATCTGTTCGAGGTCGGCCAAACCACCTCCAACGAGGCGGATCGCGACTACATCCGCAAGATCGAGGCTATCCTCGACAAGTTCGACAAGGCGCAGGCGAAGGCGGGCGACGAAACCGCCGGCGACGTGACGATGAACGCCATCGAGGCTTCGCTGGAGAAGGCGTTCAAGAGCGCGCAGCTCGACGTGTACGGCCGTTTCGCCGGCGAGAGCTGGACGTCGGAGCGCGTCCGCAAGATGATCCTCGACCTCGTCGACATCGAGCTTCCGCGTCTGTTCAGGGGCAACAATCGCGGCAATGCGCCGATGTCGGCGCTGGATTCGCTGATCCAAAAAGCGGCGGAATCGGTCTATCGCCGCATCTTCGAGACCTCGGAGTTGCTTGCGGCCAACCGGAGCTCCGCGCTGTTCATGCAGCGGCTCTACCAGACGCACGGCAATCTGGTGAGCAACCGTCTGCGCGAAAGCGCCGACACCATGATCATGCGTGCGGCGCTCGGCGTCATCCGGCCTTACGAATCCGCGATGCGCCGCGGCGACAACGGCTACGCCGACCGCTATCGCGCGCAACGGGTCGTGTTCGATTGCCTCTCGGACAACGTGACGAAGATTTCCTCCGCCGAATCCGGCATCGCCGAGATCGGCGCGATCGAGAGCGAAATCTCCAGGACGAGCGCCGAGGTTTGCAGCAAGTGGCTGAAGAACCAGTTCGGCTCCGAGAAGGACATCACGGCGCAGAAGCCAATTCCGCTGCGCGCGGTGTGGTCCGAGAAGGGGCCGAAGGACAATCCGGCGATGTACAATAACTCGCTCGGGACGCTGTAAGCTTCAACGCGCGGCCAGACGGCGGAGCAGTTCCGCCGTCTCGGTGTCGGCCTAAAGATCCGCTTCCACGACCTCGACAATGCGCCGCCGGGATGTCGCCTCGGCGGCGCATTTTTCCACGTGAACGTCGCGGTTGATGATCTGCAAGTTCGGCAAGCCCCAGAACGACAGCAACGACGGCCAATCCATCTCGCGGTGCTCGCGCCAGACGCGGAACAGCGGCACGCGATGGTCGACTTCCGATGTCTTCCACAGCCGCGCGCCACTCTCGGCGCAGCGGCGCTGCTGCAAGCGCCGCAGCAGCTTTGCGTGGTCGCTCGGCGCGTTCCACAGCCGCCATGCGGTGACGCAGGCGGTGTGCCATGTGGCGTTCTTGTTCGGCCCGCCATCCCACAGGTCTTCGTGCCAGCCCAACCGAAAAACCGGTTGGCCGCACACGCAGCAGAAGCCCGGCCCGCGCGAGAAGGCCTTCTCGCGATAGGGGGCGGGCGGGCTGCGGAAACTTGCCGGTAGTTCGCTCTTGGTGCGGCCTTCCTTTATGCGCCACGACCATCCGTCCGGCGTGCCGCTGCGACGCGCTAGCGCGCGCGCGAGCCGGTCGGCGCGCAGCGGATGCGTGCGCCAGTAGCCGTCGACCGCAAGCCGCGGCATCGGCGGGGTCCAGCGCCGATTGAGCGCATAGTTCAGCACGGGCGCTGGAAAAATCTCCGGCAGCGCGCGCGTCAGGCGCGCCAGCGCGCGCTCGTTCGCCAAGTCGCGTGTTTCGGACATTTTCATGCGGTGCGGTCCGGGAATCAGGCCGGCATCATCCGTCACAGACGTAAAGCATTTCTCTCCTGCGCACCGCACATGGACGCCGCCCGGGGCAGGGGGTTAGAAGAGGCGTTCCCGCCTCAATTCTGCGTACCTCAACTCCGCGTGTCCCCATGAGCGATGACCTGATCCGCCTCGATGCCCTGACGGTCGTGGACCGCCTTCGGCGCGGCGAGGTGACGCCGCACGATCTGCTCGACGCGCTGGAAAAGCGCATCGCGGCGGTCGACGGGTCCGTGAACGCGCTGCCGACGCGCTGCTTCGAGCGCGCGCGCGCGCATGCGGACCGGCTGATGAAGAAGCCGGTGGCGGAACGCGGCCCGCTCGCCGGCATGCCGATCCCGATCAAGGATCTGGTCGACGTGAAGGGCGTGCTCTCGACGCAGGGCTCGCCGATCTACAAAAACCACATCCCGAAAGAGTCCGACGTTCTGGTCGATCACCTCGAAGCCGAAGGCGGCATCGTCTACGCGATGTCGAACACGCCCGAGTTCGGCGCCGGCGCGAATACCTTCAACGAAGTCTTCGGCAAGACGCGCAATCCGTGGAACACGTCGCGCTCGGCCGCCGGCTCCTCCGGCGGCGCGGCTGTCGCGCTCGCGACCGGCATGGCGTGGCTGGCGCATGGCTCCGACATGGGCGGCTCGCTGCGCAATCCGGCGAGCTTCAACGGCGTCGTCGGCATCCGGCCGAGCATCGGGCGCGTCGCGCACTCGCCGAAGGGCGCAATCCAGATGAATCTCGGCCAGCAGGGGCCGATGGCGCGCAATGTCGAGGACGTGGCGTTCCTGCTCGACGCAATGAGCGGGGAGGATGCGCGCGATCCGTTCTCGCTGCCGCGCACGGGCGAGTCGTTTCTCGCGGCGGCGCGCTCGAACTGGCGTCCGAAGCGCGTCGCATGGTCCGCCGATCTCGGCGTCACGATGGCCGACAAGGAGGTCGCCGCGATCACCCGCAAGGCGGCGGAGCGCTTCGCGGAATTGGGCGCGGTCGTCGAGGAGGCGCACCCGGACTTTGCCGAGCTGCACGAGTGCTTCATCACGCTGCGCACCTACGACTTCTTCATGCGCAAGGCGGTGCTGCTGCGCGAACACCGCGATCTGCTCAAGCCGGAGGTGATCTGGAACATCGAGCGCGGGATGAAGACGACGCTGGAGGACATGGAGCGCGCCGAGAATCAGCGCGTCGCGCTGTCGCAGCGTTATCTCGCGTTCTTCGACAAATACGACCTGCTGCTGACGCCCGCGACGGTGGTCGCGCCTTACCCGATCGAGAACCGCTTCGTCGCCGAGGTCAACGGCCACAAGTTCGCGAACTACGTCGAATGGCTCGCGATCGCCTACGCCATCACGGTGTGCTGCGGGACCGCGATCTCACTGCCCTGCGGCTTCACGCGCGAAAATCTGCCCGTCGGCTTGCAGATCGCGGGTCCGCCGCGCAGCGAGGCGCGCATTCTGGCCGCCGCGAAGGCGCTGGAGGATATCCTCGGCGTGCGCGGCACGACGCCGATCGATCCGCGCGTGATGGCCGCCTAGGACAGCCACTCGACCTTGATCACCGCCTGAATGCAGGCCGCAAGGTTCGCCAGCACATGCAGCGCGATGGTGAGCAGCGTCGAGCCGGTCGCCCAGCGGATCCATCCGAGCAGCAGCCCGATGCAGAAGATCTGCCCCATCGTCAGGAGATCGTACTGGATGTGCATTGCGGCCCAGACGGCGGAAGTCACGACCAGGGTGCCGGCGACGCCGAGCCATGACTCGCTCAGGCCCCGGAACAGGAAGCCGCGGAACGCGATCTCCTCCGCGATCGGCGCCACGATCACGACCGCCAGGAAGAACAGCGGCAGCGCATTCGCGGCGCGCGCCGAC
Organism: uncultured Alphaproteobacteria bacterium; assembly: GCA_963828625.1. Lineage (GTDB taxonomy): Bacteria > Pseudomonadota > Alphaproteobacteria > Rhizobiales > Xanthobacteraceae > PALSA-894. Next base: position 333,444 of record CAWHEX010000008.1, read on the forward strand.
ACGTAAGCGTCGAGCATGAAGCGCGGCACGACCTCGCGTCCGGCGACGAGGCTGAACAGGTCGAACGCGATCAGCAGTCCCGCAAGGCAGGCGACCGCGAATGCGACCTCGCCGCGCCGGGGAGGCACGAGCGCCAGATAGTCGCGCACGCGCCAGCCGCGCACGCGCGCCGCCAGCGCGGATGCGCCGATCCACGCGGGCCCCGCCGCGACCGTGATGAAGGCGAGCAGGAAGCCGTCAGAAGCGAGCTTCTGCAGGTCGACCGTGCCGGGCGTCTCGGCATCGCGCCAGACCAGATAGGCGACCACGAGCGAAAGCTGCACCGCGAACCATGCGCAGATTCCGAACGCGCCCCACGCGATCGAGCCGAGCAATCCCCACGGCGGCGGATTGGCGGCCGGCAGGGCGCGCGCTTGCGGGGCTGAATCGCCTTGCTCGTTCATTGCGGCTGAACCTTTCGGAACGGTGCGTACGGGTCAAGGCTCGCGCGGCGGCGCTTCGGCGGGGCGCGCGCGCGGCAGCGGAACCAGATCGGAGGCGTCGCGCACCGCCCATTGGCAGATGCGGTAGCCGCTGCGCCGCTCCGCGAGGTCCACATGGACGTGCCCCTCGTGGTAGCCGTCTGAAGCCGGGCCAAGCACGGTGGTGAAGCGCGCGCAGGCGCTTGCCTTCAGCCGCTCGCGCGCATCCTTGGCGACGGCGATGTCGGTCAGCTCGTAACTCTTGCCATTGGCGAGCGTCACCGCGCGGATATCCAGCGCATTGCCCTTGCCGTGTTCGCTGATTTGCGCGCCGACAACGCGATTGCGGCCACGGCATTCATAGGACGCGAAGTTCGCGATGCCGTTGAGCGGACTCCCGAGCGCCGCGGCGATCGGCGCCACATCCTCGCGCACCCAGTGCGCGAGCGCCTCGGCGGTGGTGCAGCGCATCGTCGCCGGCGGCGTAATCGCGATGCGGGCATTGTCCTTGCCGATCACCGCGGAGAACCGCACCGGATCGTCGATCCCGCACCCTTCGGGGCCGGTCGTGGGCGGCAGCGCCTCGATCACCGCGATGCCGGCGCTCAGGCGCGTGAGGCAGGCGGAAGGGGGAGGCGGCTCGGTCGCGATCTCGCCGGGCATGGGAATAGCCGGCCGAGGGCGCGGCAACGGAACGTTCTCCAGGACCGGTGCAGTCGCGGGGCGCAGCGAGAGCGGCGGCCGCAGCGCCGGTTCCTTCCGCGCGGCCGCGCCGCTCAGCAGGAGAAGCGCCGCAAGACACGCAATGGCCAGCTGAAAGCCCCGCGGGCCAGTGTTTCGACAAGCCCTCAAGGCCGTTGCTTCCGGTGATTGGACATGCCGGTATGCGGGCAAATCCGGGCGATTTCGAGGGACCAATGCCGATCCGCGCCATTCTGTTCGACAAGGACGGCACATTGATCGATTTCCAGCAGACTTGGGGCCCGGCGACCCATGTGGTGCTGTCGCAGCTCTGCAACGGCGATAGCGCGGCGTTTGAGCGCGTCGCCGCCGTGAGCCTTTTCGATGCGCCGCAGCGCAAGCTGCTCCCCGGCTCGCCGGTGGTGATCGAGACGACCTACGGCTACGGCAAGCTTTGGGCGGAGGCGCTCGGCCGGCCGCTCACGAAGGCGTTCGTCGATGAGGTCGACGGGCTGTTTTTCCAGGCGACGCTCGATCACCTCACCGCGATGGGCGACGTGAAGGCGCTGCTGACGAGCTTTCGCGCGCGCGGGCTGCGGCTCGGCCTGATGACCAACGACGCCGACGCCAACACGCGCGCGCAGCTTAAGAAGCTGGAGCTCGACGGCCTGCTCGAATTCATCGCCGCCTACGATTCAGGCTTCGGGCACAAGCCCGATCCCGATCCGGTGCTGGCATTCGCCAAACAGGTCGGCGTCCCGCCGGCCGAGATCGCGGTCGTGGGCGACACCGAGCACGACCTCGCGGCGGCGCACGCCGCCGGCGCGGTCGCGGTCGGCGTGCTCAGCGGTCCGGTTCCACGCGAGCGGCTGGAGCCCCATGCGGACGTGCTTTTGCCTTCGATCGCGAAACTCGACGGCTGGCTTTCCAGTATTGCCGCCAAGGGCTAAGTTTTGGACTTGACGGGCGCGCCCAAGCGCCAAAAAATCCGGTCTAAGGCTTTAAGAACAAACCGGAATTTCCCGAAGGAGGGGACGCAATGCTCGGGTTGATGCAGGACTGGTCGCTGTTGTGCCATCGCATCATCGACCACGCCGCGATCCAGCACGGCAATCGCGAGGTCGTCACGCGCTCCATCGAAGGGCCGATCCACCGGACCAACTACCGCGATATCCGCACGCGTTCGCTGAAAGTCGCGCAGCGGCTCGAGAAGGAAGGCGTCAAGCTCGGCGATCGCGTTGCGACGCTGGCGTGGAATACCTGGCGTCACCTCGAGACCTGGTATGGCATCACCGGCGTCGGCGCGGTCTATCACACCATCAATCCGCGCCTGTTCCCGGAGCAGATCGCCTACATCGCCAATCACGCCGAAGACCGGCTGATGTTTCTCGATCTCACCTTCGTGCCGCTGATGGAGAAGCTTCAGGAGAAGCTGCCGACCATCCAGCGCTTCGTGGTCCTGACCGACGCCGCGCACATGCCGCAGACGAGCCTGCGCAACGCCGTCGCCTACGAGGAATGGATCGGCGAGGTCGACGGCGATTTCACCTGGAAGAGCTTCGACGAAAACACCGCGTGCGGCATGTGTTACACGTCGGGCACCACCGGAAACCCGAAGGGCGTCGTCTACTCGCACCGCTCGAATGTGCTGCATTCGATGATGGCGCTCACCCCGGACGCGTTCGACCTGTCGGTGCAGGACACCATCATGCCGGTGGTGCCGTTCTTCCATGCCAACGGCTGGACCATCGCGTTCTCCGCGCCGATGGCGGGCTGCCGGTTGATCCTGCCGGGCATGAAGCTCGACGGCGTCTCGATCTACGAATTGCTCGAAGGTGAGCGCGTCACCATGACGGCGGCGGTGCCGACCATCTGGCTGATGCTGCTTAACCACATGGAATCGAACAATCTGAAGCTCTCGACCTTGCGCCGCGTGTTGATCGGCGGCTCCGCGTGCCCGCGCGCCATGATCGAGAAATTCGAGAAGAACTACGGCGTCACGGTCGCGCATGCCTGGGGCATGACCGAGATGAACCCGATCGGTTCGATCTGCGCGATCAAGCCCGACTACGACGCGAACGATTACGAGAAGCTGCTCGACGTGAAGCAGAAGCAGGGCGCCGCGCCGTTCTCGGTCGAGATGAAGATTGTGGACGACAGCGAGAAGGAGCTGCCGTGGGACGGCAAGACCGTCGGCCGGCTGAAGGTGAAGGGCGTCGCGGTCACGAAAGGCTACTTCAAGGGTGAGGGCGGCAACGTGCTCGACCCGAACGGCTTCTTCGATACCGGCGACATCTGCGCGATCGATCCGTTCGGCAATATCCAGATCACGGATCGCTCGAAGGACGTGATCAAGTCGGGCGGCGAATGGATCTCATCCATCGATCTTGAGAATCTCGCGGTCGGTCATCCGAAGGTGATGGAAGCCGCCGTCATCGGCATCCGGCATCCGAAATGGGACGAGCGTCCGTTGCTCATCATCATTCCCAAGAAGGACGAGAGCCCGACGCGCGAGGAGATCCTCGGCTTCATGGAAGGCAAGATCGCCAAGTGGTGGATGCCCGACGATGTGGTGTTCGTGAACGAAATTCCGCACACCGCCACCGGCAAGATCCTCAAGACCGCGCTGCGCGATCAGTTCAAGGACTACACGCTCCCGACCGCGGTGGCCGCCGCCGAATAGCGCATGTCCCGCAAAAGCGGGAAGCGGCTTTGTGAAAAGGACATGCGCAAGTAACCAATGGACACATTCGATTACGTCATCGTCGGTGCCGGAACGGCGGGCTGCGTCCTCGCCAACCGGCTGAGCGAGGATGCGGGCGTCAGCGTGTGCGTGCTCGAGGCGGGCCCGCGCGACTGGCATCCCTACATCCACATACCGGCCGGCTTCATCAAGCTGTTCCACCAGCCGGGGCTGAACTGGCTCTATACGCAAGAGCCGAGCGAATGGACCGGCGGGCGGCGTATCCTCGCGCCGCGCGGCAAGACGCTCGGCGGATCGAGCTCGATCAACGGCCACATCTACAATCGCGGCCAGCGCAACGACTATAACGGCTGGGCGCAGCGCGGAAACCGCGGCTGGGGTTACGCCGACGTGCTGCCTTACTTCAAGCGGCTGGAGCGCCGCATCGGCGAGGGCGACGAGACGTTCCGCGGGCGCGAGGGTGGGCTGACCGTCACCGACATCGACTGGCAGCATCCTTTGAGCGAGGCGTTCATCGCGGGCGCGGTGGGCGAGGGAATTCCGCGTAACCCGGACTACAACGGCGAAAGCCAGCTCGGCATCAACTACGCGCAGCGCGCGATCCTCAAGGGCCGCCGCATGAGCGCCGCCCGCGCGTTCCTGCATCCGGCGATGAAGCGGCCAAACCTCACCGTGCTCACCAAGGTGCACGCCACCGGGCTGATCCTGGAGGGCAAGCGCGCGGCCGGCGTGCGCTACCGCAAGGGCGGCCGCAACGGGCCGCTCACCGAAGTGCGCGCGCGCCGCGAGGTCATTCTGTCCGGCGGCACCTTCAACTCGCCGCAGCTCCTGCAATTGTCCGGCATCGGCGCGCCGGAATTTCTCAAGTCGAAAGGCATCGAGGTACGCCACGCGCTGCCCGGCGTCGGCGAGAACCTGCGCGATCACTACGCGCCGCGTTTTTCCGTGCGCGTGAAGAACATGAACACCATCAACGAGCGCTCGCGCGGGCTCAATCTCGCGGCCGAGATCTTCAAGTGGTGCATCGGCGGAAAGAGCATCCTCGGGCTTTCGCCGACGCAGGTTTACTGCTTCTGGAAATCCGACGCCGCGCTCGAAACCTCCGACATCCAGCTCACGTTCACGCCCGCGAGCTATCGCGAAGGGATGCAGGGCCAGCTTGAGCTGGAGCCCGGCATGACGGCCGCGCCGTGGCAGCAGCGGCCCGAGAGCAAGGGTCATGTACGCCTCAAGTCGGCGGACCCGTTCGAGCAGCCGGAAATCCAGCCGAACTACCTGACCGAGGAAGGGGACCGCCGCGTGCTGGTCGCCGCGATGCGGCTCGCGCGCCGCCTGCTCAAGTCGAAGCCGCTCGCGCCCTATTACGACTACGAGGACTTCCCCGGCGACAAGGTGCAGAGCGACGACGAGATGCTCGCCGCCGCGAAGGAGCGCGGCACGACCACCTTCCATCCGATGGGCACCTGCCGCATGGGTCCGGACAGCGACCCGACCAGCGTCGTCGACGACGAGCTGCGCGTGCGCGGGCTCGAAGGGCTGCGCGTGGTCGATGCCTCGATCATGCCGATGATGCTCTCCGCCAACCTCAATGCCGGCGTCATGATGCTGGCCGACAAGGCGTCTGACATGATCCGCGGCAAGGCTCCGCCGCAGCCGATCATCCTGTCGCGTTGAGCGGCGCGCGCGGCGTGGTAGATAGCGCCCCGATGACCGCGACGAACCCGTTCGACGCGCCGCCCCCCGAGGCGCCCGCGCCGCCGCCGAACGGCGCGCGCTTTTCCGGCGACGAGACGGCCTTCTGGCGGCTGCTCAAGCGCGGCGCGGTCCTGTTGTTCGCCACGCTCGGCATCTACCGCTTCTGGCTCGCGACCGATGTGCGCCGCTTTCTCTGGTCGAATACCGAGGTTGCGGGCGACGGCCTCGAATACATCGGCACCGCGCGCGAGCTTCTGATCGGCTTCCTGATGGCGCTCGCGCTGCTGGTGCCGATCAACGCGCTGTTCTTTCTCGCCGCACTGGCGCGCGGGTGGCTCGGACAGATATCCGGCGTCCTCGCGCTGGCGGCGCTCGCGCTGCTCGGGCAGTTCGCGATCTATCGCGCGCGGCGCTATCGCCTCACGCGCACGGTCTATCGCGGCATCCGCTTTCACCAGACCGGCGCGGCGTGGCGCTACGCGATCTGCGCGATCTTCTGGTGGGGAATGATCGCCGTGACGCTCGGGCTTGCGTACCCCTGGGCGCAGGCGAGCCTCGAGCGCTTCAAGCTGCGCCACACCTATTACGGCGACCTTCAGGGCCAGTTCGTCGGCTTCGGGAACGCGGCTGTTCTTCCGCGGTTTCCTGCTCTGGTTCGTGATCGTCGCGCCGCTCGATCTTCGGCATTCTGCTGTCGATCGGCGCCGTCGATTGGGCCGCCGTCGGCGAGGCGATGCAGCGCGGCGGCGACGACGTGATGACGCGGATCGAGGCCGCGGGCGTCGGCCCGGCGCTCGTGGTCGCGATGCTGAGCGTCGGCTGGTCGGTTCTGGCGATCGCGCTGTTCTATCCGGCGTTCCAGGCGATGGTGCTGCGCTGGTGGATCTCGGGCCTGCGTTTCGGCGAGCTGAAAGTCACGTCCAGCCTGCGCGCGGGTGCCGTCTATCGGCTCTACCTGCGCTTCGTGTGGTACGCGTTCCTCGCGGGCATCGTCTTTTCCATCGCGGCCGGAATAGCGCTCGCGATCGTCGGCGGCCTCGGCATGCTGCTCGGGAAGGGCCCGGTCCTTGAGGGACTGAGCACCGCAATCCTGATCGCCGCATATGTGATCGTTGCGCTCGCTTATTCGACGATCTACCAAGCGACCGTGCGGCTGCGGCTCTGGAAGGCGGCGTTCGAGTTCGATCGAGTTTTCCGATCTTGAGGTCCTCGACCGGGTCAACGCCGCAGGCGGTGCAAGCTCCGCGGTCGGCGAAGGTCTGGCGGACGCCCTGAATCTCGGTGGGATCTGACATGGCGCTTGCGGGCAGCGGCATTTTCTTCGATGGCGCGACCAGCGCGCGCCGCCCCGTGCTGGTCGAGCTTGCCTCCGATGGTCTTGTCGTGCGCGACGGCGTCGAGCGCGACATGCTCGTGCGCTGGCCTTACGACGAGCTCGATCATCTCGCGGCGCCCGCGGGGATACTGCGGCTCGCACATGCGGGCTCGCGCAATCTGGCGCGGCTCGAGGTGCGCGATCCGGCCTTGGCGCACGCCATCGACGAAGCGTCCGTGCCGGTCGACCGCACCGGCGCGACCGAACGGCGCGGCCGTCTCAAGGTCGTCGCCTGGAGCGTCATCGCGATGGTGTCGCTGGTGATCGCCGGCGTCTACGGACTGCCGGCGCTCGCCGGCAAGCTTGCGCCGCTGGTTCCGCTGAGCGCCGAGCGCTGGCTCGGCGCGGCCGTGGATACGCAGGCGCGCAAGATGCTCGACAAGGGCGGCTCCTCGCTTCCGTTCGAATGCGGCAGCGGCGGCGCGGATGAAACAGCAGGCAGCGCGGCGCTTGCGCGGCTGATGGACAAGCTAGGAACAACGGCCGGATTGCCGATCGCGCTGAACGCGAAAGTGATCCGCCGCAGCGAGGCGAACGCCGTCGCGCTGCCGGGCGGCCGGATCTATGTCTTCCAGGGGTTGATCGAGAAGGCGGAAAACGCCGATGAGCTTGCCGGCATTATCGCGCACGAGATCGGCCATGTGGCGCACCGCGACGGCACGCGCTCGATCCTCCAGTCGGCCGGCCTTTCGTTCCTGTTCGGCATGCTGCTCGGCGACTTCGTCGGCGGCACCGCCGTCGTGATCGGTGCGCGGGCGGTGCTGCAATCGTCCTATTCGCGCGAGGTCGAGGCCGCGGCGGACCGCTATGGCCTCGACCTGATGGGGCGGCTGGGGCCGATCCGCGCGCGCTCGGAACGGTTCTGACCCGCATTTCGGGCGCAATCCACCCGGGGATGGAAATTCTGCGCGATCATCCCGATACGAAAGCGCGCCTCGCCGTGATAGAGACCTATCCGGCGCCGCGTGCGCCGCAAACGTTGCTGGAGCCGTCCGAATGGGCCGCGCTGAAGCGTATCTGCACGGGCCGGTAAGGCGGGCCTATCTTCGCCCGCCGCGTGCAGGCCGATCCCACCTCGCGGCTCGCGATGTGGGCGCGCCGGGTCGCGGGCTTTTCGGTCGCCGTGATGCTGCTCGGCATCGTCATCGTGCGCTCCGGCATCTTCGAGATCATTCCCTCGCTTGCCGTGGTCGGCGGCGCGCTGATCCTCGCGCTGATCGCGATGATGCTCGCGCTCGGCGCGTTCGTCGTGATCTGGCGCGAGGGGCTGCGCGGTTTCGGCATGGCGATGACCGCGCTGCTGGTCGGCATCGCGATGCTCGGCTATCCGGCGTATTTCGCCATCAAGGGTTACGGGCTGCCGGCGATCTGCCGACGTCACGACCGACCCGATCGATCCGCCGCGTTTCGAGGCGATCGCGCGCCTGCGCCCGCGCGAGGCCAATCCGATCGTCTATGCGGGCCTGCGCGCCGCCGAGCTGCAGCGCGCCGCCTATCCGAACATCGAGCCGCTGATCGTGTCGGCAACGCCGCAGCAGGCGCTACGATGCCGCGATGGCGGTGATGACCAAGCGCAAGCTGCGCCCGGTCGATGCGCGCGTGCCGCAGGCCGGGCGGCGCGAGGGACGCATCGAGGTCGTGGTGCGCACGCCGATCATGGGTTTTCGCGACGACGTGGTGATCCGCATCCGCCCCGATCCGGACGGCGCGCGCGTCGATATCCGCTCGACCTCGCGCTATGGCCGCCACGACTTCGGCACCAACGCGGCGCGCATCGCCTCGCTGTCGGAAGCGATCGACGATGCGGTCGGCCGATCTCACGCCGGAGAAGCCGCCCGAGCAGGTCAAGAAGGGCAAGAAGACCGACCCGAAGGCGGTCAAGAAGCAGCCAGCCGATAAACGCCGGTGATCGACGGCGGCCCGTCGGTTGCGACCTCGCCGCGCGCCGTCATGTCCTCCAGGTGCGCCAGCACCGAGATAGCCCGCCGCGCCGGTCAGCCGCGGATCGAGCCCGATATAGACCGCGCGCACGATCGTCGGGATATCGGCCGCGCCCTTCGCGAGCCGGTGCAGGATCGAGGCTTCGCGCGCGTGGCGGTGCATGATGTAGGCCGGCGACGAAGTTCGGCGCGTCGCGCACCTCGCCGCCGTGGCCGGGCAGGTAGATCGTTTCTCGGTGCGGCCCGCCGAGCTTTTCGAGCGAGTTCATGAAGTCGCTCATCGCGCCATCGGGCGGCGCGACGATCGAGGTCGACCAGCCCATCACGTGATCGCCGGAGAAGAGCAGGTCCGATTCCTTCAGCGCGAACGCCATGTGGTTCGCGGTGTGGCCCGGCGTCGCGACCGCTTCGATCGTCCAGCCGTCGCCGGTCACGACCTCGCCGTCGGCCAGCGCGCGGTCGGGGCGGAAATCCGTGTCGTTGCTCGCCTCCATGCGCGGCGCTTCGCCGGCATGCAGCGGACGTGAGGCGCGATGCGGCCCTTCGGCTAGCACCGTCGCGCCGGTCGCGGCCTTGACGGCTGGCGACGCCCGGCGAATGGTCGCGATGGGTGTGGGTGACGAAGATGTGCGTCACGGTCTCGCCGCGCACCGCATCGAGCAGCGCCGCGATGTGGCGCGGATCGTCCGGGCCTGGATCGATGATCGCGACCTTGCCGCGGCCGACGATGTAGCTGACCGTGCCCTTGAAGGTGAACGGCCCGGGATTGTCGGCGACGATGCGGCGCACGCCGGGCGCGACCTCTTCGGCGCGGCCGGGCTCGAGGGTCGAAGACGCGGTTGTACGGGATGTCGTCGCTCATGCGTGGTCCATGCGTTTCGCCGCGTACCCGCCCGATCACGGCGATGAGGTCAAGTCCGAGTGGCCGCTGAGCCGGAAATCTGCAAGGATCGGATCGAACAACGGGAGGGAATGATGAAGCGCGTGCGTACATCGCTGCTGGCATCTGTTTGTTTGCGTGCGGGGTTTCCGGCGCGCTTCGCGCAGACTTGGCCCTCGGGTCCGATCCGCTGGCTGGTCGGCTTCCCGCCCGGCGGCACCGCCGACATGATCTCGCGCGATATCGCGAGCCACCTGGAAAAGGTGCTGGGTCAGCCGATCGTCATCGAGAACCGCCCCGGCGCGAACGGATCGACCGCGACCGTTGCGCTGACGCAGGCGAAGCCCGACGGACAGACGCTGATGATGATCCTGTCCGGCCACATCACCAATGCGTTCCTCTATCCCAATCTCGGCTTCGATCCGCTCAAGGACGTGACGCCGGTCAGCCTCGTGGCGTCCTCGCCGCTCGCGATCGTGGCGAATCCGAATTTCGGCCCGTCCGACATCAAGTCGCTGGTGGCGGCCGCGAAGGAGAAGCCGGGCACCATCTCGTACGGCAACGCCGGGCGTCGCCTCGATCCAGCAGCTTTCGCTCGAACTGATGGCGTTCATGACCGGCACGAAATTCGTGCACGTGCCGTATCGCGGCGGCGCGCCGGCGCTCAACGATGCGATCGGCGGGCATGTGCCGCTCGCGGTGCTGAGCGTGCTGCAGGTGATGCCGAACGTCGAGGCGAAGCAGCTCAAGCCGCTCGCCGTCACCTCGAAAGGCCGCACCGATGTGTGGCCCGACGTTCCGTCCATCGCGGAGTCCGGCGTGCCGGGCTACGAGGCGGAGCTGTGGTTCGGCGTGATCGCGCCGAAGGGCACGCCGGAGCGCGATCGTCGATCGGCTGAACAAGGAGATCGTCGGCTTCATCAAGTCGGACTTCATGCAGAAGCGGCTCGCCTCGCAGGGCGCGCGCCCGATCGGGTCGACGCGCGAGGAGTTCGCCGCGTTCATGCGCGTCGAGCAGGAGAAGTGGGGCAAGGTGCTGAACGAGATCAAGATCAAGCCGGAGTAGCCTGGTCAGTGGATTTCCGGCTCCGGCACCGGGCACGTGTGCGGCGAGGAAATCGAAGTCGCAGCCCTCGTCGGCCTGTCCGATGTGCGCGGAGAACATCGCGCCGTAGCCGCGCTCGTAACGCGGGGGAGGGGGCACCCACGCGGCCTTGCGGCGCGCCATCTCGTCGTCCGGGATCATCAGGTTGATCGTGCGCGCCGCGACGTCGACCTCGATCGGATCGCCGGTCTTCACGAACGCGAGCGGTCCGCCGATGTAGCTTTCCGGCGAGACGTGCAGCACGCAGGCGCCGTAGCTCGTGCCGCTCATGCGCGCGTCCGAGACGCGCAGCATGTCGCGCACGCCCTGTTTCACCAGCTTGCGTCGGGATCGGCATCATGCCCCACTCGGGCATGCCGGGGCCGCCCTTCGGGCCTGAGTTCTTCAGCACCAGCACGTGATCGGCGCGTGACGTCGAGATCGTCACGGTCGATCTGGCTGGCCATGTGGTTGTAGTCCTCGAACGCGAGCGCGGGCCCCGGTGCTTGAGCAGGCGCTTCTCGACCGCCGACGGCTTGATGATCGCGCCGCGCGGCGCGAGGTTGCCGAACAGCACGCCGGTCGCGGGCTCGGTCGAGATCGGATTGCTGGTCGAGTGGATGACGTCGGGCAGGTGCACCTTCGCGCCCGCGATGTTCTCGGCCATCGTCTTGCCGGTCACCGTCATGGCATGCAGGTCGAGCAGTTCGCGCAGCTCGTTCATCAGCGCGCGCAGGCCGCCCGCGTAGAAGAAGTCTTCCATCAGGAACTCGCCGGACGGACGCACGTTCGCGATCACCGGAACGGTGCGCGAAATGCGGTCGAAGTCCGCGAGCGAGATCTGCACGCCCGCGCGCTTCGCCATCGCCACAACATGAATGATCGCGTTGGTCGAGCCGCCCATCGCCATGTGCACCTTGATGGCGTTCTCGAATGAGCTTTGGCCGAGCAATCGCTCGGTGGTGAGGTCTTCCCACACCATCTCGACGATGCGCCGCCCGGATTGCGTCGCCATGCGCGGATGATTGCTGTCCGCCGCCGGAATGGACGACGCGCCGGGCAAAGTGAGGCCCATCGCTTCCGCGATCGCCATCATGGTGGCGGCGGTGCCCATCGTCATGCAGGTGCCGAACGAGCGCGCGATGCCGTTCTCGATCTCGTCCCATTCGGCTTCGGTGATGCGTCCCGCGCGCTTCTCGTCCCAGTACTTCCATACGTCCGAGCCGGAGCCGAGATGCTTGCCCTGCCAGTTGCCGCGCAGCATCGGCCCGGCCGGCACCATGATCGCCGGAAGCCCCATGCTGATCGCGCCCATGATCAGCGCAGGCGTCGTTTTATCGCAGCCGCCAAGCAATACCGCGCCGTCGATCGGATGCGAGCGCAACAGCTCCTCGGTCTCCATCGCGAGGAAGTTGCGATAGAGCATGGTGGTCGGCTTCACCATCACTTCGGCAAGCGACATCGCGGGTAGTTCGATCGGAAAACCGCCCGCCTGCAATACGCCGCGCTTCACTTCCTCGGCGCGCTGGCGCAGATGCGTGTGGCAGGGGTTGATATCGCTCCAGGTGTTGATGATGCCGATCACCGGCCGTCCGGCCCAGTCGGTCGTGTCGTAGCCGACCTGCCGCAACCGCGAGCGATGGCCGAACGAGCGCAGGTCGCTCACCCCGAGCCAGCGATGGCTGCGAAGGTCCTCGGGGCGTTTGCGGTTTGTCATGCTGGTCCTTGGTTTCAGTCGACCGAAACACCGGCGAATTCGACGACCTTGCGCCACTTCTCCGTCTCGTCGGCGACAAGCTTGCCGAACTCTTGCGGAGACATCGGCATCGGCACGGCGCCGAGCTCGGCAAATCTCGCGATCAGCTTCGGATCGGCAAGCGCGGCATTCACCGCCTTGTTGAGCTTCTCGACGATCGCCGGCGGCGTGCCCTTCGGCGCGGAGATGCCGTACCACACGCTCGCCTCGTAATCCTTCAGCGTCTCGGCGATCGCCGGAATCTCCGGGGTCGAAGGCCAGCGCTGCGCCGTCGTGACGCCGAGCGCCTTCAGCTTGCCTTCGCGCGCGAAATTGATCGAGCCGGGCAGGTTGTCGAAAAGCACATGCACCTTGCCGGTCATCAGGTCGGGGTACGCGGCGGACGAGCCGCGGTAGGGCACATGCACGATGTCGATGCCGGCGAGCAGCTTGAACAATTCGCCAGACATATGCACCGAGGTGCCGTTGCCGGACGACGCGAAATTCAGCTTGCCCGGATTGGCTTTCGCGTGCGCGATGAATTCCGCGACCGTCTTCGCCGGAAAGTCAGGCGGCACCACCATCAGGTTCGCGAGCTTCAACGTCCCGGCGATCGGCGTGGAGTCGCGCAGGAAGTTGAACGGCAGCTTCTTGTAGAGCGAGGCGCCGATCGCGTTATTCGGCGCGACGAACATCAGCATGTAGCCGTCGGGTGGCGAATTGAGCACGGCGCCGGCCGCCAGCATGCCGCCGGAGCCTGCGCGGTTCTCGATCACCCATTGCTGCCCCATGTGGTTGGACAGCCACTCGCCAAGAATGCGCGCGACGATGTCGTTCGGACCGCCTGCGGCGAAGCCGACGACGAAGTGGATCGGGCGGGATGGATAGTCCTGCGCCGCTGCCGGTGCGGCGGCGAACAGAAGACACGCGATGGCAAGCGCGATGCGTCGCAGACGACCCATGAACTCCCCCCGTTGTTATGCGGTCCGCGCGGCCGTTACTCGACCTTCGCGCCCGCGAACTTGACCACTTTCTCCCACTTTTCGGTTTCGGCCTGCACGACTTCGCCGAAGCCCTGCGGCGTCGTGACGATCGCAACGCCGCCGAGTTCCGAGAGGCGCTTCTGGATCGCGGGCTCCACGAGGATCTCGTTGATCGCCTTGTTGAGCGCCGCGATGACCTCCGGCGGCGTCCCCTTCGGCGCGCCCATGCCGAACCACGCGCTCGCCTCGTAGTCCTTCACGGTTTCTGCGACCGTCGGCACGTCGGGCAATTCCGGCGAGCGCGCGGCGGTCGTGACCGCGAGCGCGCGCAGCGAACCCGCTTTGATGTGCTGCAGCACGGACGGCATGTTGTCGAAGATCACCTGCACCTGGCCGGCCAGCATGTCGGTCATCGCAGGCGCCGAGCCGCGATAGGGAACATGCTGCATCTCGACGCCGGCCATCGCCTTGAACATCTCGCCCGAGAGATGAACCGACGTGCCGTTGCCGGACGAGGCCATGTTGATCTTGCCCGGGTTGGCCTTCGCGTAGGCGATGAACTCCGCGACATTCTTTGCCGGCACGCTCGGATGCACCGTCATCACGTTCGGCACGCGCGCGATGCCCGCCACCGGCGCGATGTCGCGGATGAAGTTGAAATTGAGCTTGGCGTAGAGCGAGGCGTTGATGGCGTTCGCCGGATTGACCAGCAGGACGGTGTAGCCGTCCGGCGGCGAATTGATCACCTGCTCGGTGCCGATGTTGTTGCCGGCGCCCGGCTTGTTCTCGATGACGAATTGCTGGCCGAGCTTCTCCGAAAGGCGATGACCGATGAGCCGCGCCATGATGTCGGTCGCGCCGCCCGGCGGATAGCCGACGACCCAGCGCACGGGGCGGGTCGGGTAGTCCGCGGCCGCGGCGATGTTGCTGGCGCCGCACAATGCAAGCGCGGCAAAACCCGCAATGATCAAGAACGAACGGCGCGGCTTCATCGGTATTCCTCCTGCCAATTATCGTTTGGTCTATCTGATTTCATTCCCGGCCTCTGTCAATCGAGGGTTCGGCGGAGCTAGGTGCTTGCCGCGCCATGTGCCGGCGCGTTCCATTCAAGCTCGATATAAAGCGCCGCTTCGGAAATAGGCTTGAAGCCGAGCCGAAGGTACAATCGCATCGACGGATCGTTGGAGGAGGCGACCTTGAGGCGCACGGGAATGACCGCTGCTGCCGCCTCGTCCATCAGGAACCGCATGATCGCGGTGCCGATCCCGCGATTGCGCAGGTGCGGCACGATCGCCTGATCGACGATATGCAAGCAAGTGCCCGGCCGGTCGACCACGATCCGCCCGATTGGCTCGCCGGCAAGCTCGATGATGTCGAAGCGCGCGTTTGGAAATTGTGCGGCGTAACCGGTCGTCTGCGCCTGGAACTGCTGCGGCATCAATTGCTGTTTGAATGCAGGATCGATGAGATCCCACTCGGGCAGCCGCGAATTGCAGAACAGCGCGAAACGGAAATCCCCGTCATCGGACCGCTCCGGACGCAGGTGCAGTAGTCCGAACGGGGAGGGGATGTCGACGGCCATCGATGGTTTGCCAATTGGGTCAGCGCCGCAGAATGCGCTAAGACATGAACGCGCGGCAATTTCCGCCCGCGCGCCGCCGCGTAATCATCCGGAGTGCATCATGCTGGAACGGCTGGAGCCGGAAGACATCCTGCCGCATGTCAACAAGACGGTGCGGATCGATGGCTTCCCGCACGCGCTCACCATCGTCGAGGTCACGGTTCGTCAGCAGGGGGCCGCCGAAATCGCATTGAAACTGCCCCGGCCGTTCACCGTCATCTTCCGCGGAGCGCCGGGCGATGTGCTTGCCGAAGGGCTTCACACGCTCAACGTCGAAGACGGACCGACGTTTACGATGCACGTCATACCGATTCATACGCCACAGCGCGACCGGCAGGACTATCAGGCAATCTTCAACTGACCGCGTCAGTTGCGTGACGGGAAGATACCCTCAAGCGCAATGACGAAGTTGAGGACGAGATAAGGTTGCTTGTTCTCGTGCGGCAGGCTGCTGCCGGCGGCCGAGAGCGAGGCCGCCGCGAGGCTCGCGGTCGGAGCCGTGGCCCCGTACATGTTGACCGTGAAGGCGGACCCCTGATTGGGCACGCCGATCGACTGGCCGAGCACCGTGGAGTTGCTCGGTGTATTGACGTTGCTGGCAGCCGCCGTCGTGCTGTTGACGTTGAGGACGTGGTTGTGGGACGGCATTTCGTTCGAGAGCAGCGTATGGGCCGCGCTACCGCCCGCTTGCCCCAGGCTAAAGATGTGCCCCGGAGCCTTGGCCAAAATGGATCGGCACGCGCCCCGGAAATCCGGCAGCGCGAACGTTGTCTGCCCGTTGCCGCCATAGGTGGTCCCGAGCAGGGAGAAGAGCGCCGTGTTCTGTGCGATGCCCATCGACTGGCCATTGCAGAACGCCCAGCCTTGTGGCGCGAAATTGTACGGAACGATCTTGATCTCGCCGATAAAAGGTTCAGCCATGATGAGTTATCCCCAGAAGCGACGGGTTGAAGTGCGTCAATTGCGCGACGGAAAAATGCCTTCCATGGCGATACAGAAGTTCACGACCAGATAGGACATGAGATTGTTGTGCGGCTGGCTTGACCCCGTCGCCGATATTGCCGTCGGGACTAAGCTGCGTATTCGGCGCGGTCGTGCTGTAGAACTTCGCCTGGTTGGCAGCCTGAATATTGCCCTTGAAGCCTTTTGCGAGCTGGTTGCCGGTTGACGTGACGACCGTTGCGTTTGCGGTCGTCGCCATCAGGCCGTGAGTGTGAATCGGCATCTCCGGCGACTGGACGGTGACAGTGCTGTTTCCCGCGATCTCGCCCAGGACCCGGGGTGTGAGACCCGGACCGTTCCCGGCGTGGATCGGTACGTTGCCTTGCAGGTTCGGCAGGGCGAAGGTGACTTGCCCGTTCCCGCCGTACGTCGTGCCGAGCAGCGAGAACAGCGCCGTGTTCGTGGAGATGGAGAGAAGCTGGCCGTTGCACATCGCCCACCCTCTGGGAGCGAAGTTGAAGCCGAACATTCGGATTTCGGCGAGGAATGGCTCACTCATATCGAACTCCCCGATGAGCGGGTGAAGGCGGCAGCGCCGTCGTCGCTAGTTTCGCGAAGGAAAGATGCCTTCCAGCGCAATGATGAAGTTGAGCGCCAGATAGGGCTGCATGTTGTCGTGTGGCACGTTGCTGCCCACGGGAGAAACCGCCCCGCTGCTGAGCGCCACCTGACTCGCGCCATCGAACGGCTTGTAGGCGTTGACGGTCGTGGTGCCGGCCGGCCCCATGTCGGCGAGGACATGACTCGACGACGGCACGTTCGCCGTCCCGGCTGCTGCGGTCGTATTGACGGTATGTGTGTGTGCGGCAACTGCGCCGTCGACAATGTCACGGCCTCCGACGCCTGCCGGCTGTCCAAGAACAAAATTATCGCTCTCGCGCGTACCGGAATGCATCGGCACGCGGCAGCGCAAATCCGGCAACGCGAAGGTCGTCTGCCCATCGCCGCCGTAGGTCGTGCCCAGAAGCGAAAACAGCGCGGTGTTCTGCGCGATCGAAAGAAGGCGGCCGTCACATAAAGCCCAACACCGAATCGCAAAGTTTCCGCCGAACATGCGGATCTCGCCAAGAAATGGTTCGGCCATCGCGTTATCTCTCCCCGTCACCTGACCGAACGTTATCGCAGGTTTTCACAAGCAGCAATGCGCTGATAGCGAGTACTTCGCAAGATGAACGGATGCGGCAGGTTCTTTATCGCGCAGGGTTGCTTTGACCTGATAGCAAAGCGCGGAATAGGATTTGCGGGTTGCCTCTAGCGGCAATTTGGGGATGGGGAATAATATGGGCACAGTCACGAGGCGTGAATTCTTGGGCTCGTCTGCAGGAGCTCTCGCAGTGATGAGCGGGATAACGGCTGCAAGCGCTGCTGTACCGGCGCAGTGCGGGATGCCGGGTTTGCCGGCCGCCTCCGCGCCGACGCGATTGTCCGTCGATTGCGCGACGCGCCGAAACTTCCAGCTCTTCAGAGCCAATCCGGATCATGTAGATCTCACCGGCGTGGTCACGTTGAACCGGGTCGCTGGCAAGTTCGGCAATTACGAAACCGGCAGCCTGATGCTTTTCCCGCGGCTCAAGCCAAAGGGCATCGAACTCGGCGCCGCGAAGGTCTGGCCGGCATTCATCTCGACGGGCAACAATCAGGTCGCGTCCGCGACGCCCATCAAGGTGCTGACGCTTCCGGCCGACGATTATTTCTGCCGCTTCGTTCTCCAGGCGCCGTGGACTTTCTTCATCGGCTTTTCGGTCGACAATTCGTTCAGTGCGTTCGAAAGCCAGCAGGCCTGGGCGAGCAATGTCGACAAGCTTCCGGACGGCAAGGGTGTCGGAATTGGATGGTCAAGCGCCAACCTGAACGCGCCGTGGTTCGGCGGAAGTCGCTGGATACCGCGGACGGAGGTTTGCCAGGGCGCGGCGTGGCGAAACGCCATCGTTGACGGGCTCGCGCAGGCTTCCGTTGGAAGCTGTTGAGGGAACGCGCGAAATTTTTTTCGTGAGTTCCACAACCTCTTACACGTATAGGTTGCGGTTTGCCCTTGGCCGGGGGAAAATCGGCTGATAGCGTGACGTTGGGGACGGAGCGCTGCGCCCGGACGGGGCCGCCGCTCTCAGCGACAAGCAAACACGTTTGTGCCGGGCCGGTGATCGCCTGGCAGTAGGGAGTTGTTGCGATGCCTGTGAACGGACAGCTTTGGTACGTGACTGGCGATGGTAGCGGCGGGACAAACACCCGCATCGCCTACATCAACGACGACGGGACCAGTCACACCGTTCAGGTCGACGATTCAGCCCGACGGTGACCTCATCAGCAGCAACTTCGTCCAGGAAATCGGGCTCGACACAGCCGCCGGCTTTTATTTCGCGATCGTCGTCGACGATCCGAATTTCGGCAACGGCGCGCGCCTCGTGCGCGGCTCGATCGGCACGCCGGGTCCGGTGACGGAAGTGGCCAGCTTTGTCGTCGGCGGCGATGGTCCCGGCGATGGCGATTTCGACGACATCATCGTCAACGCGCTGCACGTCGATAACATCAACAACAAGATCTACGTCTCGTATCAGGATCCCGCCGCCGATGCGTCGAATACGGGCATCCGGCAGTACAGCTACAATCCCGCAACCGGTGCGGTGACGACCTGGCTTCCTCGTCCAAGCCGGACGTCGACAATAGAAGCCGCTCAACGGCGATGACTGGTCGATACGCTCAACGTCCGAGACTTCGACCTCGAACAGCGTCAATACGCTTTACTTCATCGAACTGTTCACGGGCGGCATCGAGGAGATGGGCCTGTACCGGATGGATATGACCATCCAAGGTCATTACCCAGATGGTCAGCTCCGCCCAGTTCCCGGACGACGGCACGACGGATACATCATCGACGTAGAAGTCGATTCGATCGACCGGCCGCGTCTATTTCTCGACGGAGTCACAGTCGCCGTTCGGCGGCGGCAACTACAACGCCGCGCAAAATGCCATCTGGACGGTAGCCGGAAACGCCACCAACGCGACGGCGACGCAGGTGACGCTTACCGGGCTGCCGGGCGGCAGCCACCTCTACCCCGGCGACATGGTGTTCGATCAGAACACGCGCGAGCTCTACGTCGAATCCGAGGAGGACGAGCACAGGGCACCGACAACGTCATCTACGTCTTCCAGCTCAACGGCGCCGGCACATCGGCGAACTCTCGTCCAGACCATCACGCCGTTGCCGGCGTTGACGGCAGCGACACCAACTTCGGCGGCATGGCGATCGATGTCCTCGCGGAAATCGGTCGCGCTCACCGCGAACAGTTCCAACGCCGTCGAGCAGGTCACACAACTCGACCTTCTCACCGCCGCGCCGACGATCACGGATGTCGACGGCAATCATCTCAACAATGTGACGGTGACGATCAGCAACAGCTTCGTCGGCAGCGGCGACAATCTCTATGTGCTTGTCGGCGGTCACCGGTCGACGAGCGGGCTGATCGCCGGCACGAACATCACGGTCACGCGCACGACCGACGGCGGCGGCAATCAGAAGCTGACCTTCACTGGCTACGACACGATCGCCAACTACGAGAGCGTTCTCGATAGGGTGGCTTTCACCGCCAACGGGAACAATCCGACCAACGGCGGGGCGAACACGACGCCGTACCGTCACTTGGCAGGTGAACGACGGCGCGGCAGGCAATCCGTCCGGCACGCTAAATGGTGACGTGACACCAACGTCCGCACCACCACATCAACATTCAGGCGGTCAATGACGCGCCGGTGCTGGACGCGACCAAGAGCCCGGTACTGAGTACGATCATCGAAGACGCACCGGCGCCGGTCGGCGCGGTCGGCACGCTTGTTTCGACTCTGGTCGATTTCGCGAGCCCCGCCGGCCAGGTCGACAACGTCACCGACGTCGACGGCACCGCGCTCGGCATTGCGCTCACCGGCGTTACGGGCGGTACCCTGTGGTTCTCGACCAACAGCGGCGGACTCTGGACGCAGGTCGTCTCGGTGTCGGATGCGTCGGCCATCCTGCTTGCCGCTAACGCGACCACCCGCGTCTATTTCCAGCCGTCCGCGAACTCCAACGGCACCGTCACGAACGCGATCACGTTCCGCGCCTGGGATCAGTCGACCGGCACGGCAACGGCCAGACCGGCGTCAACGTTTCGGCCAACGGCGGCTCCACGGCATTCTCCGCCACGAACGACGTCGCCTCGATCAGCGTCACTGCCGTGAGCGACGCGCCGCAGGGCACCGACTCGTCGGTCAACGCGAGCAGTCTCTATGTCTTCTCGCGCTCGAACTTCGGGTTCTCGGACGTCGACGGCGACACCTTCACCGGCGTTTACATTACCAGCGTCCCGGCACAGGGCGTGTTGAAGAACGGTGCGACGGTCCTCACAGGTGGCGAGACTGTCTCCACCACCGCCATCGACAACGGCGATCTTACCTACGATCCGACGGGCGTCGTCGGCAACCAGACGTTCCAGTTCCAGGTCGAGGACTCGGGGACCGCGAACCGCGATCTGTCCGCCAACACGATCACGCTCACGACCGAGAACGATCCGCCGGTGTTGCAGACGACACAGGGCACGACCGCGTTCACCGAGGGCAACAACGTCACCTCGACGCCGGTCGTTATCGATGCCGGCCTTACCGTCAACGACAACAGCGGCGGGCTCGTCCGCGGCCAGATCATCATCACGGAGAACTTCCAGGCCGGCCAGGACCTGCTGGGATTCACGTCCAACGCGGCCTTCGGCGACATCGTCTCGGCCGGCATGGTCGGCAACACGCTGACGCTCACCTCGGCGGGCGCCGCGACGGTCACGCAGTGGCAGGCGGCGCTGCGCTCCGTCACCTATACCAACACCTCGGAAACGCCGAACACCACGACGCGCGCGATCAGCTTCTTCGTCACCGACACGACCGGCGCAGACGCGCTCACCTCCACCTCGACGTACTCCGGGAACGGGGCCGGCGACTCTCCGCAGGATATCGTCACCGCGGATCTCGACGGCGATGGAAACCTCGATCTCATCGTGGCGAACTATGGCGACGAGACGACGGGCGTCGGCAGCTCGATCTCCGTGATGCTCGGCAACGGCGACGGCACGTTCGCCGCAAAGGTCGATTACGCGACGGGCAACAATCCGGCGTCGCTGGTGGTCGTTGACGTGGACGACGACAACGACCTCGACGTCGTCACGGCAAATTACAACATGGCTGGGGCCGCCACGATCTCGGTCCTCCTTGGTAATGGATCAGGCACGCTCGCCGCGGCGAACAACATTCCGACGGGCGACATCGCAGCATTCGCCCTGACGTCGGGCTTCTTCGATGGCGACGCAAACCTCGATCTGGCGGTAGCGAGCCGCGACAACACGTCCGTCACCATCATGCTCGGAGACGGGGCGGGGGGCTTCACGCCGGGCGCAGTGATCGCTACCGGGGATCCAGGCGTGTCGGTCACGACCTCGGTCGCCACCGGTGACCTCAACGGCGACACCTTCGCCGATCTCGTCATCGTCAACGAGCTCGTTCACGAGATCCGGACCTTCTTCGGCGACGGCGCGGGCAACTTCACGCCGCAGCAGATCGTTGCGACAGGCACTGGTTCTCCGACCCCGTTCGACGTCGTGCTCGCCGATTTCGACGGCGACAATGATCTCGACGCGGCGGTGACGAATATTCTCAACAGCAGCGTCGGTGTGCTGCTCAACACCGGCGGCACCTTTGCGGCCGCGGTGGAATATTCCGTCGGTGGTGACAATACAGCGAACTTCTCGTCGCCAATCGGGATCGTGGCGACGGATTTCAATCGTGACGGCAAAATCGATCTCGTCGTTGCGAATGCATCGCGCACGACCGCCTCGGTGCTGCTCGGCAACGGCGACGGCACGTTCCAGGCCGAGCGGGTGTTCAGCGTCGGAAGCGGCGCACCGTTCGACATCGCGGTCGGCGACTTCGACAACAACGGTCAGCTCGACTTCGCGGCGCCGCTTGCGATCGACGACCTCGTCGCCGTCGTGACGTTCGGCACGCAGCACGTGAGCGTAGCGTCCGTCAAC
Source organism: uncultured Alphaproteobacteria bacterium (assembly GCA_963828625.1). Classification (GTDB taxonomy): domain Bacteria; phylum Pseudomonadota; class Alphaproteobacteria; order Rhizobiales; family Xanthobacteraceae; genus PALSA-894. Next base: position 355,652 of record CAWHEX010000008.1, read on the forward strand.
GATGCCGCGATCGTCACCGGCGACGACATTGCGGTCGTTCAGGAGGCCGGCGGCATCGCCAACGGCACGCCGGGCATACCCACCGATACCGGCGATCTCGGCTCGACCGATGCCGACGGGACCGCTGATGCCTGGAACGCGGTGACGACCGCGACGGCGAGCACGGGCGGCTACGGAACGTACACGATCACGTCCGCGGGCGTGTGGGTCTACACGCTGGATGACACCAACGCGACCGTACAGGCGCTGAACGGCGCATCGACCCTGGCGGACAGCTTCACGGTGACGACGGCCGACGGCACCTCGCACACCGTCAACGTCACGATCAACGCGCAGAACGACACGCCGGTCATTACCGGCACCACGACCGGCGACGTCGAGGAGGCTGGCGGCGTCAACAACGGCACGGCGGGCATTCCCAGCGATACCGGCAATCTCGACTCGGATGACGTCGACAATCCGGACGACAGCTGGAACGCGGTCCTCGCCGCCACGGCGTCGATCGGCGGATACGGGGCCTACACGCTGAGCGCAGCCGGTGCGTGGGCCTATACGCTCAACGACAACAACGCGACCGTGCAGGCGCTCGAGGACGGCGAAACGCTGTCGGATACGTTCGCGGCGCAAACGGTCGACGGCACGACCCAGACCGTCACGATCACGATCACCGGGCAGAACGACGCGCCGGCGCTCGCCAACGTCGACGCCAGCCGTGAGCTTCACAGAGAACGCCAGCGCGATCCCGCTCGACGCCGGTGCTGCGATCACGCTTACGGATGTCGACAACGGTACGCTTGCGCAGGCGACCGTCGCGATCACGACCGGTTTCCTGGTCGGCGATCTGCTCAGCGCCGACACGACCGGTACTTCGATCCTTCTGGACTATGACAGCTCGACAGGCGTGCTGACGCTGTCGGGCTCGGACACGCGCGCCCATTACGAGCAGGTCCTGCGCACGGTCACGTTCATCTCGGACAGCGACAACCCCGGGCCGTCGCGGACGGTGACCTGGTCGGTCACGGACGAAGGTCCTGCGCCGCTCGCCAGCCAGCCGCAGACGACGACGATCGCCATCACGGAAGTCAACGATCGGCCGTTCCTGCTCGACGTGGCGCCGACGGCTGCCTACGAGCCGGGGTCCAGCGGCGTCACTATTTCGCCGAATCTCGTGGCGGGCGACTTCGATGCGACCGCGCCGTCGTCGAACCTCGGCATCAAGAGCGCGGCCGTGGAAATCACCGACTACGTGGCGGGCGACCAACTGTTCGTCAACCTGCCGACCTCGGGCGTATTTATCAAGGTCGACGACGGGGCGACGACGACCAACATCTCGGTGCTCAGCAACTCGCACGGCCGCCTCGTGCTGTCGGGCGTGGACACGCCGAACCACTACCAGCAAGTGCTCGATGCGGTCTCCTATCGTTCGACTGCCGCCGATCCGAGCATCGGCGGGGTTGATCCGCAGCGCACGATTACCTGGCAGATCAACGACGGCGCGCCTACTAGCCCAAGCCCGCTGTTGGGGTCGGCGCTCACGCCGAACACGACCGGCGACCAGCCGCAGCACATCGCGACCGGCGATCTCAATGGCGACGGCGTCCTCGATCTGGTGTCGGCCAACAAGGGCACCGGCGTTGTCTCGGTGCTGCTCGGAAACGGCAACGGCACCTTCGGCACGAAGGTGGACTACGCGGCCGGAGCGGACCCGCGCGACGTCACGATCGGCGACCTGAATGGCGACGGCATCCTCGATCTCGCTGTCGCGAGCAACAGCGGCAACCAAGCAGCGGTTCTGATCGGAAACGGCAACGGCACGTTTGCCGCGCCGACGCTGTTCAACGTTGGGGGAAGTCCGCTCGGTGTCCCGATTCTCGACATCAACAACGATGGGCGGGGAGACATCGTCACCGCCAATCAGACCGGCAACAACATCTCGGTGCTGCTCAACACGACACCGACGGGCAACCCGACGCCGACGTTCAGCACCCAGGCGTTTCCGGTCGTTCTCAATCCTACGGGTGTTGCCTCCGGTGACTTCAACAACGACGGCAAGACGGACGTCGTTGTGTCGGCCCTCGGCTCCGCCGATGTGTCCGTTCTCCTCAACAGCACGCCCACTGGCTCCGCAACGGCGTCTTTCTTCGCCGCTCAGGCGTTTTCAACCGGCGCCAGCAGCGTTCCGGAGTCCGTTGCGGTTGGAGACCTCAACGGCGACGGCAAGCTCGACATCGTTACTGCCGACCACCAACCCGGAGGCAAGATTTCGGTGCTGCTGAACACGACGGTGGACGGCAGCACTGTCATGAGCTTCACGCCGGGGCAGCGTTTCGACACCGGCGACGACGGTAAAGACGTCGAACTCAGGGACATGAACGGGGACGGCAAGCTGGATGTCGTCGTCTCCAACAATGGCGGCAATGGCGTCGATATCCTGCTCAACACGATGGCACCGGGCAGCCTCACTCCGTCTTTCGCCGCGCCACTGGTGTTTTCGTCGCCCGGCGCTCCCTGGGGCATCGCGGTCGGCGACTACAATGGCGACGGCACGCCGGACGTCGCGGTTGCCAGTTCGGGCAACGACAACATCTCGATCCTGCTCGGCACCGGCTCGAACTTCAGCAACGTCGGGACGACGGTGCTCAGCTTCAACGCGCCGCCCACCGTCGACCTCGACGCGAGTGGTGCGGGCACCGGCTTCACCACGACGTATACCGAGCGTGATGCGCCGATTCCGATCGTCGATACCGATGTCCTGATCACGGATCCGGACAATGCCGCCCTTATCAGGGCGACGGTCGTGCTCACGAACGCGAAGGCGGGCGACCAGCTTTCCGTTGCGGGCCCGCTCCCGGGCGGCATCGACTTCACGATCGATACCTCGGTGCCGGGGCAGATCACGCTCACGTTGACCAACGCGGCCTCGCTCGCCGATTACCAGACGGCACTCGGCCAGGTGCGGTTCAAGAACGGGAGCACCGTTCCGGATGTCACCGATCGCGACATCACCGTGACGGCCACCGACACCACGAACTCTGACAGCAACGTCGCGCATGCGACGGTGCACATCGTGGATCTGCCGAACATGACGAGCGATTTCAACGCCGACGGCCTCGGCGACATCCTCTGGCAGAATATCGACGGCACGCCCGCGGTCTGGCTGCTCAACGGCGTGAACGTGCTTGCGACCGGGCCAGCGCTGCAGAACCCGAACCAGGGCGCGTCTTCTCTGGGTCAAGGGGGCGTCCCGGCGCCGTGGCACGAGGTTGGCTCCGCCGATTTCAACGGCGACGGCAAGTCCGACATCCTGTGGCAGAATTCCAACGGCACGCCCGCGGTCTGGCTGATGGATGGCGTGAACGTGCTCGCGACCGGACCGGCGCTCAGCAACCCGGGCCCGAGTTGGCATGCGAACGAAGCCGCGGACTTCAACGGCGACGGCAAGGCCGACATCCTCTGGCAGAACGACAACGGCACGCCCGCTGTGTGGCTGATGGATGGCGTGAACGTGCTATCGACCGGGCCGGCGCTCAACAACCCGGGCCCGACGTGGCACGAAAAGGCTGCGGCCGACTTCAACGGCGACGGCAAGGCAGACATCCTTTGGCAGAACGACAACGGCACGCCGGCAGTATGGCTGATGGACGGCGTGGACGTGCTTGCGATGGGTCCGGCGCTCAGCAATCCGGGTCCGTCGTGGAAGGCGCTCGCTGCCGCGGATTTCAACGGCGACGGCAATGCCGACATCCTGTGGCAGAACGCCGACGGCACACCGGCGGTCTGGCTGATGGATGGCGTGAACGTTCTCGTGACGGGACCTGCGCTGCACAACCCGGGTGCCTCGTGGCACGTCAAGGAAGCGATCGATGCGAACGGCGACGGGATGGCAGATATCCTGTGGCAGAACGACAACGGCACGCCCGCGGTCTGGACGATGCACGGCGTGGACGTCTTCCAGATGGGGCCGGCGCTCAGCAATCCGGGCTCGAACTGGCACATCGTGTGACGATCTGACAGCGAAGCCGATAACGGGCGGGCGGACATGAATGTCCGTCCGCCCGCTTCCGTTCGGGGCGATGGCCTCTCCGGCAATTTTAGCTAACTTCCCGGCCGCGACTTGATTGCCCGTTACGGATAAGGCGGAGGCATGCGCGCCCGCGCGATCCCCGACCTTTACGCGAATCGCACGCGGGCCTAGTTTGACTGCGGGGTTAAGTCTGCGGACAGCTCAGGCTGGGGATGCCTGTCCGCGCGAGGCTTCGATGCCGACCCTTCGCGACCCGACGCCTTCCGGCATTTCAGCGCGAGCCAGGTCCAATCACCCGCGACGCAATGCATTGCGCGCGCGTGTGAACCGCCAAATCGTGAACCGCAGAGGAGCGCCCGCCGCATGGTTATGAACGTCGTGACCGGCAACGATGCCGGCAACACCCTCTCGGGAAGCGGAGGCGATGACCTGATCTACGGCTTCGATCCGAACGCCGCCTACGCGTCGTCGAGCATCGCGGCGACACGGGTCGCCAGCGGGCTCGACCAGCCGCTCTACGTGACCGCTGCGCCGGGCGACACCAGCCGGTTGTTCATCGTGGAGAAGACCGGCGCGATCAAAATCCTCGACCTGAACACCGGGACCGTGCTGGCGACGCCGTTCCTGACCGTGCCGGTTGACGCGCTCAGCGAACGCGGCCTGCTCGGGCTGGCCTTCGATCCGGACTACGCCACCAACGGCGCCTTCTATGTCTATGCGACCTCGAATTCCTCAACCCCGACCAACGAGGTCTGGCGCTACCATGTGTCGGGCAACCCGAACGTCGCGTCGGGAAGCCGCGATCTTATCCTCACCGTGGGCGTTGCGGGCAACGGCAACCACAATGCGGGCTGGATGGGCTTCGGGCCGGACGGCTACCTCTATGTTAACTCGGGCGAGGTCGGCGTTACCGCCAATGCGCAGGACAAGACCAACCTGCTCGGCAAGGTACTCCGGATCGACGTGGACCCGGTCGCCGCCGGCTACCAGGTGCCGGCGGATAACCCGTTCGTCGGCGAAGGCGGCGGCGTCCGGCCGGAGATATTTGCGCTCGGGTTGCGCAATCCGTGGCGGTCGAGCTTCGACTCCGCGACGGGCACGCTCTTCATCGGCGACGTGGGCGGGAGTTCGTTCGAAGAGGTCAATATCGGCCAGAAGGGCGCGAACTACGGCTGGCCGATCGCCGAAGGTGCGAATGGCGCGCCGACCTTTGTCGATCCGCTTTACACGTACGCGCACGGGTCGGGTGCGTCGATCACCGGCGGCTATGTGTATCGCGGCGAGAGCGATGGCCTGAACGGGCAGTATTTCTTTGCCGATTTCGTTCAGAACAAGGTCTTCACGCTGCGGTTCAACGGCACGAGCTGGGTCGCGACCGAACGGACCTCACAGATCGTTCCCAATGCCGGCACGGTCGACGCGCCCGCTTCGTTCGGCGAGGACGGCCGCGGAAACCTCTATCTGGTCGACATCAGCGGCGAGGTTTTCCGCCTCACGCCGGGCGTCACGTCGGTGGACACTGGGGAACACTGACCGGCCTCGGCGGCAACGACCGCCTTTTTGGGGGCGGAGGGGCTGATTTTCTCGACGGCGGGACGGGCGCCGACTTCCTCAACGGCGGCGCGGGCGACGACCGCTTCGTCTACCGGCCGGGCTACGGCGCCGACGTGATCTTCGGTTTCGCGGCCGGGAACGGAAGCGAAGACAAGGTCATGCTCAGCGCCTTCGCGAACGTCAATTCGTTCGCCGACATTCTTGCGCGCGCGACACAGGTCAATGCCGACACGGTCATCAATTTCGGCAATGGCGACACGCTCACGCTGCGCAACACGCTGCGCAGCAGCCTGAGCGCGGATGACTTCCGATTCTCCGTCAATTCGAGGAACGATTTCGACGGCAACGGGACTTCGGACATCCTCTGGCAGAACGATAGCGGGACGCCGGCCGTCTGGCTGATGAACGGCACTGGCGTCGCCGTGACCGGCCCGGCGCTCACCAATCCCGGACCGGCATGGCACGTGAAGGATGCTGGCGACTTCAATGGGGACGGCAAGGCCGACATCCTGTGGCAGAACGACAACGGCACGGCCGGGGTCTGGCTCATGAACGGCGTCGAACGTCTGGGCCCGGACGCGCGCGCTCCAATCCCGGGCCCATCCTGGCACGCGACGAGGCCGCGATTTCAACGGCGACGGCAAGGCCGACATCCTGTGGCAGAACGACAACGGCACGCCGCGGTCTGGCTGATGGACGGCGTGAACGTGCTCGCGACGGGGCCGGCGCTCGCACAATCCCGGGCGTCTCTTGGCACGGCAGGCGGCCGCCGACTTCAACGGCGACGGCAAGGCCGACATTCTCTGGCAAAACGACAATGGCACGCCGGCGGTCTGGCTGATGGACGGCGCAACGAGTGTCGCGGCGGCAAGTCGCTTCAATCCGGGCCCGACATGGCACGTTCGGCCGCGGGCGATTTCGACGGTGACGGCAAGGCCGACATTCTCTGGCAGAACGACAATGGGACGCCGGCGGTGTGGCTGATGGACGGCGTGAACGTGCTGTCGACCGGACCCGCTTGCACAATCCGGGCGCGGCCTGGCACGTCAAGGAAGCGCTCGACTTCAATGGCGACGGCAAGCGCCGACATCATGTGGCAGCACGACAATGGTACGCCGGCCGTCTGGCTGATGGACAGCGTAAACGTGCTTGCGATGTGGGTCCGGCGCTTTCCAATCCGGGCGCGAGTTGGCACGCGATCTGACGAGCGCCGAAATCGGGTCCGCATACTCGTACGCTAATCGCCGGAGGTTTGAATTCACTTTTTGAGCACGCCGTCACGCGAAGCGCGCGACGGTGCTCCAGATGACGTGCCAGCTCGGGCCCGGATTGGACAGGGCCGGGCCGGCCGACAATAAATTCACGCCATTCATCAACCACACCGCAGGCGTCCCGCTGTCGTTCTGCCAAAGAATATCGGCCATGCCGTCTCCGTTGAAATCGGCGGCATCTTTCGCCTTCCAGGACGCGCCCGGGTTCGACAGCGCCGGACCCAT
>CAWHEX010000009.1:0-531210 GCA_963828625.1 uncultured Alphaproteobacteria bacterium
TACAACACGATGATCCGCATCATCCGCAATCTCCTGAAGCAGCTTGGCTTCGAAGACGTTGACGATGCGTCGGACGGCTCGGCCGCGCTCAACAAGATGCGCGAGAAGAAATACGGCCTGATCATCTCCGACTGGAACATGGAGCCGATGACCGGCTACGAGCTGCTCAAGGAAGTGCGCGCCGATCCCGGTCTGGACGAAGACACCGTTCATCATGGTCACGGCGGAATCGAAGAAAGAGAACGTGATCGCGGCGAAGAAAGCCGGCGTGAACAACTACATCGTCAAGCCGTTCAACGCGCACACCCTGAAGACCAAGATCGAAGCGGTGTTCGGCGAGTAGGGCCGGCGGCGTATCCCGTCCGCGACAGGCGCAAGCGTCGGATCAGGCGCGTACCACACCAGCTTTTTCGTTACCGCTCTTCGGCGTGTGTCCGGCGGCAGCGAACATCGTGCCGAGCGCCGCAAGGTCTGGATCGTCGCGGTGGCCGAGCTCCTCGGCATGGATGCCGGCCGTGACGAACAGGCAATCGACACCGAGATCGTGCGCGCCTTTCGGTCGCGGCGCGCTCAATCCCCGATCGCCAGCACACGGTCGAGCGGCACATCGGCAGGCAGCGACCGCGCGCGGCGCGCCTTCGCGGTTTGGCGAGCGCGAGCTCATAGAGCGGCCGGTGCGGCTTGCCGGCGTAGTAGACCTCGCCGCCAAGCTCCCTGTAGGCGTCGGCGAGCGCGCCCGCGCAATAGACGAGGCGGTCGCCGCGCTCGACCACGACATCGGGATTGGCGCAGATCATGAAGAGGTTACGCGCGCGCAACTGGTTCAAGAGGTCGCGATAGTCGTCCGGCGTTTCCACCTCGTCGTCGAACAGGCCGGTGCAGACGACGTATTTGGCTTCTTCGGCGCTGCTGAACGGCGCATCGAGCCCGGTGAAGATCGTGTGATCGCGCTCCGGCCCGATAAGGAAGACCTTCTCGCCCGCGCGTTTGTTCACCTCGGAGCGGGTGACGTCGCCCGAGGTCATGATGCCGTCGTAGGTCGAGCGCGGCACGTTGAGATGGTCGAGCAGGCGGATCACCTGATCGCCCGGGCGCGGCGCATTCGAGATCAGCACCACGCTGCCGCCCTTCTCGCGGAACCGCGTGAGCGCCTGGCAGGCCGCCGGAAACGATGCGACGCCGTTGTGCACGACGCCCCAGACGTCGGAGAGCACCGCGTCGTAACTGGGCGCAAGCGTGGAGAAGTGATCGGTCAGCACAGGTGTCATCGGCAACTCGAATGCGGGGGAGATCGTCTAGACGATCCGGGACGCGCCGTCACCCTTTGACGCGGCGTCCAGCCCCGCGCGCGATCTTCGCCATCGCGCTCGCGTTGCGCGCGCCGGAGCCCTTGGGCTCGGGCGCTTCCTCCGGCGCATCGGCAACCGGCACGGGGCGCTCGTTGGTTCGCACCGGGGGCGCCGTGCGTTCGGCCTGGCGGTCCGCAATTCCTTGCAGCACCTCGGCGCGCACCGGACGCGGCGGGGAGAACAACAGGCCTTGTCCGAAGCGCACATCGTAGTCGAGCAGATCGACGACATGTGACTCGCTCTCGATCCGGTCGGCGATCAGGTCGATGCCGAAACGGCCGAGCAGGTCGGAGAAGTCCGCCGGATGGATGTCGCCGTGCGGCCCGGCTACGCGGCTGAGCAGCAGCCGTGCGGGCATCTTCACGAAGCGGAAGCCGCGGTCGCTCAGTTCACGCGGCTCGATGCGCAGGTCGGTCATCTGGTCGAGCGAGAAGCGGAAGCCGATGTCAGCGAGGGTCGCGAGGCATTCCTGCTCGATCGCCCCCATGCGGCGCAGCATGCCCTGCGAGAACTGGAAGACCAGATAGGGCGTCAGCACGCGGTTCGCCTGCAGGAATTCGACGATCTGCTGGAACACCGCGGCATTCGTCAGCGTCGATCCCATGATGTTGCAGAACAGCCCGACCTCGCGGTTCTTGCTCGACAGCCGCCGCACCACCTGCACGGAGCGGAACACCATCAGATTGTCGATCGCCGCGGTCAGTCCGCCGCGTTCGGCGTATTGGGCGAAATCCTCCGGCGCGAGCAGCACGCCGGCATCGCCGCGCAGGCGGGTGAGCGCCTCGTAGTAGCGCACCTTGCGCTGCGGCAGCGTGACGATCGGCTGCAGATAGAGGTCCACGCTGTTCGCATCGATCGCGCGCGAGATCTGCTCCACGATCTCGCTCGGCGCGAGACCCTGGAAGGGGCCGCTCTCCGGCCGCTCCATCGGCAACGGCACCGAGAGTTCGGCTTCGGCGCGGTCGAAGAACGACTCCGGCGCAAGCGCGGGCCCGGGCACCGGGCCGAATGGCGCAGCGCGCGAGGGCGGCGCGTGCGAGGTCATATTCTCGAGCATCTGCTCGTGGGCCGCGACCGCGTCGGCGAGCTCCTTCACCAACTGGCCGAGTTCGTCGATCTCGCCGACCAGCGGTTCGGTCATCTGGCCCGTGCGATCCACCGCGGAGGCGACCTCGCCCTCCATCGCCGACGATCCGCCGGTCGAGTTCGGAAACCTGCCGGCCGATGTCGGCGGTGGCGCGCGAAAGGTCGGCGATCTGGCTGCCGACGTCGAAGCGGTCGCGCTGGCTGCTGGTGATCGAGTTGACCATCACGAGCGCGGTCATCACCGCGACGCCGGTGACCGCCGCCTCCATGCCGGTGAACCCGAACGTGAGGTAGGTCACGATGCCCGCCGAAACGGCGATCACCACCATGCAGAACGCAACAAACGTGGCGCTCAGGCGCCCCATGTCCGACCCCAAGGTCCGCCAAATTGCTTTTGCATGCCGACGCGCCGAAAAAATGGCCCGCGAATCGCCAGCCCGCCCATGGTCCTGACTGTCCACGAGCAGCGCTGATCAGGCAAGCATCTTTGATCGGGCTTCGGGCCGCCGGGAGAGCTTCAGCCCGCTTTGGACATCAGGTCCATGAGGTGCGCGAGCGCGTCGTCGCGCAACTGGTTGACATCGCGCATGCCGCGCCCGGCGCTGTCGACGATCCGCTCCAGCAGCATGCGGCAGGAGCGGTCATGCGGGGCGAGCGGCTGCATCACGGCGAAGCGCGCGGAGGCCTGCTGGTAGGCAAGGCCGATGGCAAGCACCGTGTCCGGTGCTGCGGCGGCGCGGTGCGGTCTCAACTGAATGACGTCGCCCATGTGTCTCATCCTTCGGCAAGGAAATACCAGCCGGGCAGGTCTTGTTCCCGCGCGCGTCAGGAACTTTTCCACGCGGTCCCGACTTTTCGGCCCGAACAGGCCTGCAAAAGGCCGGGCCGGTCGCGACCGCCAAGGCGCTGCCGGTGCTTCAGCGCCGTTCAGGCGCGCCGGGAGACAAACGAGGACCTGCGAGATGGCACGAAAGTATTCGAAAGGTGCAGCGAAGAAAGTCAAACGCGCGATGCACAAGCGCAAACGCGGAACGCTCAAGAGCGGCCGCAGCGGCAAGACAGTGAAGAGCCGCAAGCAGGCGATCGCGATCGGGCTCTCGGAAGCCCGCCGCGAAGGCAAGAAGGTTCCGAAGAAGCGCAAGAAGAAATCGTGAGGCAGGCATGGACGCGGCGAAATATTCAGTGGTGCCGTTCGACGGACAGTGGGGCGTGGCGCATGACGGCGAAACCGCCGGCCCCTACGTGACGCGCGAGGCCGCATTCGAGGCGGCGGTCGCGCCCGCAAGCCTCGCGATCAAGCAGGGGCACGCGGTGGAAATCGTCGTTGCGCCGCCGCGACCCGCTCAGAGTCCGAACTAGGCCTGGACCAAAATATCGGCGGCTTTCTTTGCTACACTCCCGGCATCATCACCGGGAGTTCTCCATGTCGTCGTCGATCCGCCGCACCAATCCGCCCGCCGTGCATCCGCCGCTCGGGCGCTATCACCACGCGACCGTTCACCCGCTGGGCAACGGCCTCAAACGCCTCGTCATGGCCGGGCAGGTCGGCATCAAGCCGGACGGCACGCTCGCGGGCGATCTCGGCGCACAGATCGAGCAGGCTTACGACAATCTGCTGGCGGTGCTGGCGTCGGAGGGCATGGGACCGGGCGATCTGGTGAAGATCACATACTTCACCACCGACAAGTCGCCCGAGGCGCTGAAGCTCTCGCGCGACATCCGCGCGCGCAAGCTGGGCGACGCCAATCCGTCTTCAACCTATCTGGTGATCGCGGGTCTTGCGGGGCCCGATCTCAAGGTCGAGATCGAAGGCGAGGCCGTGGCGGCGGGCTAGGCCGCGCCACGGCGTTGTTGATTGGTCGCGTCAGCGGTTCGGACGGCAGCGCCCGATCGCATTGCGATGCATTCCGGGCGGGCAGGGGCGCGCCATGAACGCCGGGCGGCAACGGCCCCTGGCGTTACGCGCCATGCCGGGTCCGCAGCCCTGCGCAACCAGCGTCGTGAGGCCGTCGGACTGTACCGGGGCGACGGGCATGGCTTGCGCGGCGCTCAGGGCGCCGAAGCCGATGATGGCGGCAGCGATCAGTGTCTTCATGGTGGCTCCTTGGGTGCGTTCTCTTTTGAGATCGACGCGTGTTCGCGACTCAATTGACGCCGCCGGACGATGGACCGGCCGCGATGCGAGCCGCAAGCGAAGTAAGCCGGGGATGAGGGCGAAAGTTCCGCTTTATTGTGGCCGCGGCGGGACGATCGCGAAGTGAACCCGCACGGGCTTCAGCGCGTCACGGTTGACGAAGCTCTGGCGCGGAAGACTGATCGGCTCCTGCACGGCAAGGCCCGGATAGTCGAGGCGCAGCCGCGCAAGTCCGGCTGCATCGATCTGCCCGTCCTCCCACACGATCACGGCGCCCTGGCGGCGCAGCGCGTCGCGGTCGACCCACGGGCTGATCGTCGGGTCGGCGTGCACGATCACGCGCGGCCGGTCGGGCGAATAGACCGCGATGTTGTTGGTGGCGAATTCGCCGCCGCCGACGTAGGGGAGCGGCGTCGCGAATTTCGCGTGCCACTTCTGCGTGACTTTCTCGGCGAGCGCGCGGCCGGGAAACTGCGTCGCCTTCGCCCGGTCGCGCACGACGGGCTCCAGTCCCTCGACGATCGCATAGGCGAGCGGCATGGCCAGGAACACGCCGATGAATCCGGCGGCGAAGCGCCGCTGCGGCAAGGCCTCGCTCACCGGGCCGAGCCAGAGCAGCGCGGCGAGCGGCGCGAACGACCAGAGCGGATAGCCCCACATCGCGACCGGCAAGCGGCCGGCGATGAACGCGAGCGCGGTGGTGACGAGAAACGGCCCGAGCGCCAGCGTGGTGACATAGCGGCGCGCGAAGCCGTCCGCATGCTCGACCGGTGGGCGGCGCGCACCCCACACGGCAAGCGCCATCAGGCCGATCGCGGGCGCGATGAAGAAGAGCTGGCTCGCGGTCCACTGCAGCGGATAGGTGACGACGTGATACCAGTGCGTCGCGAGCTTGGCGCGCGCGTCGACGTAGCGCAGCGGCATGAAGCCGGTCTCGACCAGCCATTTCAGATTCGGCGCGATCACGATCAGGAACGCGAGCGCCATCAGCCACGGCCCGGCGGTACGCAACGTGCGCCGCGCGACCGGATCGAACAGCATGAACAGCGCGACCGTGCCGGCGAGCGCGAAGGCCGCGTACTTCGACCAGAAGCACAGCGCGAGCGCCGCGCCTGCGAGCAGCCAGTCGAGGACGCGCTCACGCGTGATCGCGCGATAGAGGAAAAGTCCGGTCAGCGCCCAGAAGGGAAGCTGCATCTGGTCATGCGCGAATTTCGGGACCGAGAAATTGAAGAAGTGAATGCCTTCGAGCGCCGCGACCGCGATCAGCGCCTGGAAGCCGCCGACGATATCGCGCCCGAGCAGCCACACCACATACATGCATGCGACGGCTGAAAGCGGCCCGAGCAGATAGACCGCATAGACCGAGCCGGTGATGCGATAGATCGCGTCCGCCGCCCACCACGGCAGCGGCGGATGCTTCCAGTAGCCGAGCTGCCATTCGCGCCCGAGCGCCAGATCCTCGACCAGATCGAGCTGGAGATTGTGCGACAGCAGCGCGGGCAGGACGGTCCAGATGACGAGATGCAGGCCGAGCAGCGCGGCAAGACATCGGCCCGGTTCGCGCCGCGCATAGTCCACCAGCGCGGAAAGCCGCGAGGCGGATGCGTGGGCGACGTCGGACATGCCTGCTCCAGTGTTCGGCATTTTCTGCGGACGTGGACGCTTCCGGAAAATGCTCTACATTGCGTCGCCGTCGGGATGAGAGACCGGGCGGGCGCCTGCCGTCAACCGGCGAAAAATTACGGAATTGTCATGACCGCGGGGGGCCCGGACGTCTCCATCGTGCTGCCGGCCCATAACGAGGCCGAGAATATTGCGGCCATCGCGGCCGCGATCACACAGGCGATGGCCGGGCAGGGCGCTTACGAGATCATTTTCGTCGACGACGGCTCGACCGACGGCACGCTCGCGGCCATCCGCGCGGCCGCGCGCGATCCGGCGATTCGCTACGTGTCGTTTACGCGTAACTTCGGTCATCAGGCGGCGTTGCGCGCCGGCCTGCGCCATGCGCGCGGACGCGGTGTCATCGTGATGGATGCGGATTTCGAGCATCCGCCCGAACTGATTCCGAAGCTGATCGCGCAATGGCGCGGCGGCGCGAAGATCGTGGCGACGCGGCGCGACGATGACGGCGTGCCGGCGGGCAAGCGGCTGTCCTCGAAGCTCTACTACCGCTTCCTCGATGCGATCGGCGACGTTCGCATCGAGCCGGGCAGCGCCGACTACATGCTGCTCGACCGCGCGGTGGTCGATGTCGTGAACGGTCTCGAAGACCAGGAGATTTTCCTGCGCGGGCTGGTGCGCTGGCTCGGCTTTCCGCTCGTCACTGTTCCCTACACGCGCGGCACGCGGCAGCATGGCGACAGCAAATTCTCGCTCCGCCGGATGGTGGAGCTCGCGCTCACCGGCATCGCGGCGCACAGCGTGCGTCCGCTGCGCTTTGCGATCTGGCTTGCGCTCGCCTTCGCGCTGCTGAGCGTGCTGTTCATCGTGTACGCAATCATCAGCTTCCTGTTCATCCAGCACACCGTCGCGGGCTGGTCATCGCTGGTCGCGGTCATTGCAATTCTTGGCGCCGCGCAACTGCTCGTGCTCGGCATCATCGGCGATTACGTCGGGCGCATCCTGCGCGAGACACGACGCCGCCCGAGCTACATCGTGGCGGAGACGGAAGCGGAGCGGGAGACGGCAGCAGGCGTTGCTACGCAGTAGCCGCCGTCTCCGTCACTTCGTCGGTAAAAACCTTGAAGCCCGCAAGCGTGCACGGGCCGAAAGACGTGACCATCGCGACGTCGGTGGCGTCGCGCCCGCGCGCCATCAGGATGCGGCCGAGGCGCGGCACGTTGTTGCGCGGGTCGAAGATGTGCCAGCGGCCGCCGAGATAGGCTTCGAACCATGCGGCAAAGTCACCGGGGCCGTACGGCGGCTCGGTCCCCATGTCGCCGAGATACCCGGTGCAGTATCGCGTCGGAATGTTCATGCAGCGGCAAAGCGTGATCGCCAGATGTGCATAGTCGCGGCACACGCCGCGCCGTTCCGTATACGCGTCGAACGCGGTCTTGCTGGAGCTCGCATGCTCGTAACCGAATTTGATGCGTTCATGCGCGAAATCGCAGATCGCCTGCACCAGCGGCCAGCCTTTAGGCAGATGTCCGAATGTCGACCACGCGAAGTCCGAAAGGCGGTCCGTCTCACAGTAGCGGCTGCCGAGAAGGAAGATCAGCGCATCGACGGGCAGTTCCTCCAGCCGGTGCGCCATGGCTTCCGGGTGCACTTCGTCCAGCTTGCCGCTGTCCTGCACCAGGAAGTCGGTGGAGAGCGTCAGCCGGCCCGCAGGTGCGCGGATCACGTGACAGAAATTTCCAAAGGTGTCGTGATACGTGTTGGCGGGGATCGGCGGATCGATCTTCAGGCCGTCCCAGTTGATGAGGTCGGCCTGACGCGATGGATGCACGCTCACCTGCAGGATCATCGGCGTCGGCTGCGGGCAGTCGTAGGCGATCTCATAACCCGCGCGAATTTTCATGAAAGATCCTTTGGGCCTGCCTTTGCGCGACCCCGGATATGGACCAAGAAAATATACGTCAAAAAGTTCCGTCTGACTGTCACGCCGCGGCGACTTTCACGGCGACTTTCATCGCGAGATGGTCGGACGCGAACCCGATGAACGTCCCTTCCAGCGGTATGGCTGCGCGCGGCTCGTCGACCACGGCGACACGCACGAGATTCTCGTTCCCGATCGTGCCGCTCGACGGATCGAAATCGATCCAGCCGGGCCCTGGAATGTAAGCCTGCAGCCACGCGTGGGTGTTCCCGCCGGTAAGCCGGTCGTCGTCAGGATCCGCGAGATTGAGGTATCCCGAGACAAATCGCGCCGCGATGCCGAGCGTCCGCAGGCCTGCGATCATCAGCACCGCGAGATCGCGGCAGCTTCCGCTTGCAAGCTCCAGCGTCCGGAGCGGGCTCTGCGTTCCCTGCTGGTGCCGCGCCACATGTCTGAAGGCGCGCCTGATTACCAGGGTCATGCCGACCAGAAGCGCATGCGTGTCGGTCGATGGGCCTTCGCTCAGAAAGCCCAAAGCCCACCGTTCCAGTACGGGGTGCGGCGAGGGCTGCACGATGTACGGAACGAGATCTGGCGCCTCGCTCGCGGCGTACGTGAAGGGGTAAGCCCGGGCATGATCGGCAATATCGGCGGGCCGAAACCCGTTGGGCGCGTGGTCGACGCGAACCGTGCTTGTGAAGCGGAGTTCGGCCGCGCGATCCGCAAAGAATGCAGTCGCGACATGATTGCCGAAACGGTCGAGCGTCCAATCAATCCGGCGCGGCTCGGGTTTGATGTCGAGGCCGCATTCCAGCACCGTCTGGTCATCGTCGTCGCGCGGTCGCAGCATCATGCGGTGCTCGCCGAACGCGACCGGGTTCCGGTAGCGATAGGTCGTGACGTGTCTGATCGCGAGAATCGGCATGTAGCCCCGCAATAACGCAGGCCTGCGTACCATGCATATTCCACGCCAAGGGGATTATCTCGGTCGCTATTTCGGCCGTGGCTCTTTCACGTTCGCATCGGCCTCACGCAGCTTGCCTTCGCGCTTCGCCGTCACGCCGTCCATCAGGGTCAGGGCGGCGTTGCGCACCTCGTCCTGAAACGCCTGATCGCGGTCAAGCGCCTCGTGGCTCGTCGCGTAGGGCTCGTAATAGCCGACATAGCGATCGAGCTCGGCCTGTCCGCCGGCCGTGATCAGGTGCATGTCGCTTGCCCAGTCCGTCATGATGCGCCGCAGTGTCTCGGCGCCCGCGGAATCGCCATGCACTACGACGGAGAACAGCCGACCCGCGAGGTGGCGCGGGAAGGACCAGCCGGCAAGCTCCAGCGCCTTCGCCTCCTCGGCGTTCTTGCCATGCGTGCTGGTCGGGTCCGCGTTGCCGCCGTCGGCGCAGACGAGGCGATCCATCATCGCCTTCAACGGCCCCGGCGCCTGATACCAGTTCACCGGCGTGACGATCATCACGCCGTGCGCCGCGACGAACAGCGGATAGATCTCGTTCATCCAGTCGGGTGTCTGGCCGAGCGCGTGGTTCGGGTAGCAGCTGCACGGCCAGTGGCAGAGCGGCATCGCGGTCGAGACGCACGACTTGCAGGGATGAATGATCTTGCCGAACTCCGAGGTGGTGCGGCTGAGATCGAGGATGTCGGACTGAAAGCCGCCGCGTTCCGCGATCGTGCGCTGCGCGATCTCGACGAGCCGCCAGGTCTTCGACATCTCGCCCGGGCAGGTGTGTTCGGAGCGCGACGAGCCGTTGACGAGCAGGATGCGCGATGGCTCCGCCGGGTTCTCGTGCTGCCGTTGCGCCTGCGCGATCGCATCGCGCGCCGCGAGCCATTCGATCGAGAGGTCGTAATCCGGATCGGCGAAGCCCGGCCCGGCCTTGCGTGTAAGCGGCGCCTTGCGGCTATCCGAATAGGCATCCCACGCGACGTCGGCGAGCGCCTGTATCTCCTTCGCAAGAGGCGCAAAGGCCGGATCGTAGAAGCGGGACTTGAACCGGCGCTCGAATGCTTCCCGCGCAAGTTCGGTCGAGGGCATGCCTTTGCGGGTGTCCGGCGTCGGCATTCGGGTGCTCCGATCCTGGCGGTCAAACTGACAAGAGAAGTCCCAATCCGTCCAAATGGTTGCCCGGACTGTCGCCGCGCATGCGAATACGCATGGAAGGCACTCCAGCCAGTCGCTTGCATAATGCAAGTGACTGGCGTACGTCGCGGGATGCGCCGCAAGAGCTTCCAGAAGATGCATTGCCCGATCGCCCGCAGCCTCGACCGGGTGGGGGAGTGGTGGAGCATCCTGATCCTGCGCGACGCGCTGCACGGCTTCCGGCGCTTCGAGGAATTCCGCGAAAGCCTCGACATCGCGCCGAACATCCTGACCACGCGGCTCGCGCGTCTCGTGGAGGATGGCTTCTTGGAAAAGCGCCAGTATTCGGAGCATCCGCCGCGCCACGAATACGTGCCGACGCAACGCGGGCGCGACTTCCGCCCGGTGCTGCTCAGCTTGATGGCGTTCGGCAACCGCCACTTCGCGCCGGAGGGCGCGATGATCGAGGTGGTCAACACCAAGACTGGCAAGCCCGCCGACATCGGCGTGTTCGACAGAGCAACCGGACTGCCGATCGCAGCGCCGGACTTCAAAATGGTGCCGGGACCGGCCGCGAACGCGCGCGTGAAAGCGCGATACGCGCGCCGCAAGGTGGAGGCGGGCGCCGCATGACCATCCAGCAGAAGCCGCCCGTTGTGGCGGAGCCGGTTGCGCCGCCCCCGGAGGCGGAGCCTCCAAAGATCATGAATCCGCGCACCCGCGTGCTGTTGCAAGGTCCGATCGTGCCGACGCTGCTGCGCATGGCGTGGCCGAACGTCATCATCATGTTCGCGCTGGCCGCGTCCGGGCTGATCGAAACTTACTTTGTCGGCAAGCTCGGCACCGACGCGCTCGCCGGCATGGCGCTCGTGTTTCCCGGCGTGATGCTGATGCAGATGATTTCCGCAGGCGCGATGGGCGGCGGCATTTCGTCGGCGATCGCGCGTGCGCTCGGTGCCGGCCGGCGTGATGATGCCGACGCGCTGGTGCTCCATGCGGTCGTCATCAACATTGTGCTCGGCTCGGCGTTCGCCGTCGCGGTGCTGATCTGGGGGCGGCCGCTCTACACACTGCTCGGAGGGCAGGGCGCTTCGCTTGAGGCGGCGCTGATCTATTCCAACGTCGTGTTCGGCGGAAACGTACTTTTGTGGGTGATGAACGGGCTCGCGAACGTGATCCGCGGCACTGGCAACATGCTGTTTCCCGGCCTGGTGATCGTGGCCGGCGCGCTCGCGCTGGTGCCGCTGTCGCCCGTGCTCATCTTCGGATGGGGCCCGATCCCCGCGCTGGGCATCGCGGGCGGCGGTTATGCGCTGGTGCTGTTCTATATGTTCGGCGTGGTCGCGCTCGGCTGGTACATCCTGTCGGGCCGCAACATCGCGCGCTTCACCTGGGTCGCGCTGCGCTGGAAGACCGCGTTCGAGATCCTGCGTGTCGGGCTCGTTGCGGCCGTCTCTTCAATCCAGACCAACGTGACGATCGCGCTCACGACCGCACTCGTCGGACTTGCGGCTGGACCGGCTGCGGTCGCGGGGTTCGGCACGGCCGCGCGGCTCGAATACCTGCTCGTCCCGATGGTGTTCGGCATCGGCGCGCCGCTGGTCGCGATGGTCGGCACCAACGTCGGCGCGGGCAACCGTGAACGCGCGCTGCGCATCGCGTGGATCGGCTCCGGCATCGCGGCGCTGTTGTGCGAGATCGTTGGCGTGGCGGCTGCCGTCTGGCCGAACGCGTGGCTCGGGCTGTTCGACAGCGATCCCGCGATGATCGAGGCCGGCAGCGCTTATCTGCGCGCGGTCGGCCCGTTCTACGGATGCTTCGGCTTCGGGCTCGCGCTCTATTTTGCTTCGCAAGGCGCCGGCAAGCTGTTGTGGCCGCTTCTCGTTGGCCTCGCGCGCATGCTGTTCGCGGTTGGCGGCGGCTACGTGACGCTCAAGCTGACAGGATCATTGGCGGCGATGTTCTTCGTCGTCGGCGTTGCGTTGTTCATCTACGGCGCCGGTCTCGCGGCGTCGGTCTGGGCCGGTGCTTGGTTTCGCGGGGCGGCGCGAAACTAGTTCACCTGCCGGATCACCTTGCCGACCTTCTCGAAGATCTCGCCGATCTCGTTCTCGCTGATGATCAGCGGCGGCGAGAGCGCGATGGTGTCGCCGGTGATGCGGAACATCAGGCCGTGCTCGTGGAAGGCGCGCTCCATCGATTCGTAGGCGCGCTTGCCGTAGGCGTCGGGGCGTGACGAGAGATCGATCGCCGCCACGAGACCGAGCGTGCGAATGTCGAGCACGCCGGGCGTGCCTTTGAGCGACATCGCCGCATCGGCCCATTTGGGTTCCAGCTTTGCGGTGCGCTCGAACAGTTGCTCGTCGCGATAGACGTCGAGCGTCGCGATGCCGGCCGCGCAGGCGAGCGGATGGGCCGAGTAGGTGTAGCCGTGGAACAGCTCGATCACATGCTCGGGCCCGCGCATGAACGCGTCGTAGATGCCCTTGCGCACGATCACGCCGGCCATCGGCACGGTGCCGGAGGTCACGCCCTTCGCGAACGTGATCATGTCGGGGATGACGCCGTAGCGTTCGGCCGCGAACGCCGTGCCGAGGCGGCCGAAGCCGGTGATGACTTCGTCGAAGATCAGCAGGATGCCATGCTTGTCGCAGATCGCGCGCAGCCGCTCGAGATAGCCCTTCGGCGGCGGCAGCACGCCGGTCGAACCCGACATCGGCTCGACGATCACCGCGCAAATCGTCGAGGCATCGTGCAGCGCGACCAAGCGGTCGAGATCGTCCGCAAGGTGTGCGCCCCAATCGGGCTCGCCCTTGGTGAAGGCCTGGTGCTCGCGATTGTAGGTGTGCGGCAGATGATCGACGCCGTTCAGCGCCGTGCCGAACATCTTGCGGTTCGCCACGATGCCGCCGACCGAGATGCCGCCGAAGCCGACGCCGTGATAGCCGCGCTCGCGCCCGATCAGCCGCACGCGCGAGGCTTCGCCGCGCACGTTGTTGTAAGCGAGGGCGACCTTGAGCGCGGTGTCGACCGCCTCGGAGCCGGAATTGCAGAAGAACACGTGATCGAGATCGCCCGGCGCGAGCGCCGCAATGCGGCTCGCAAGCTCGAAGGCCTTGGGATGCGAGAACTGGAACGCCGGCGGATAGTCGAGTTCGGCCGCCTGCTGCTGAATCGCCGCCACGATCGGATCGCGATTGTGACCCGCGTTGCAGCACCACATGCCGGCGGAGCCGTCCATCACGGCTTTGCCGTCCACCGTGTAGTAGTGCATGTCCTTCGCGCGCGTGATCAGTCGCGGATTTTTCTTGAAGGCGCGGTTCGGCGTGAACGGCACCCAGAAGGCTTCGAGATCGTTCGGAACGGATGCGACAGGGCGGGCGGCAAGGGCCATGATTGTCTCCTGAAACCGGGGAGCGCCCGCCTGACGGCGGGTCTCATGTGCCCGGTATATCAGTCCGGCGTCTTGCGCGGAATGCCGGCGCAGAATGCGCGAACTGCGCGTCAATTACCGGCAACAGATTGTAGATTATAGATTGTATTTTGAACTTTAGTTTTTGTGAGGTTGCATGTACCGTATGGCAGGCTTGCGTCGTTAGTCATTGCAGACCGACCGGATCGAATGTTCTTTTTGTAACAACGCGATTCTGGCGGGGTTGAAGAAAGCGGCGGGGCAATGCCCGAACTCGACGCGCACGGCAGCGACCGTCCCGGTCCGGACGAGATTCGCGCTGCGCTCGACCGCATCGCCAGAAGCGAAGCCTTTCGCGGATCGCCTCAGCTTGTCACGTTCCTGCGCTACGTCGTCGAGGCGACGCTGCGCGGCGAACACGATCGCATCAAGGGCTACACCATCGCGGTGGAAGCGCTTGGCCGCGCGGACGACTTCGATCCGCAAACCGATCCGATCGTGCGTGTCGAGGCGATCCGGCTGCGCCGTGCGATTACCCGCTATTATGCGAACGGCGGCGCGGACGATCCGCTTCTGATCGACCTGCCGATCGGCAGCTACGTGCCGGTCTTCAACCGTGCGGGTCTTGCGCAGCGCCGTGTCGCGGCGCCCGAGCGCCTTGTGCCGGCATCATCCCAGTCGATCCGGCGCGATACGAACTGGCGGCGCGGTGCGGCCGCCGGCGCATTCGTTCTCCTCGGCGCTGCTATCTACGCCGGTCTCGATTTCTGGTTCGATTTCAACACGCCCAGTTCGCCGTCGGTTTCCGTTCTGCTGGCAGCGCCGTTGCACGCAGCGCCCGCCGCAGCGGTCGCACCACCGGCCTATCCGGCGGTGTTCGTCGGCGCGTTCGAGGCCAACGGCAACGATGTCTCGAAATCAACCGCCGCCGTGCTGCGCGTCAGATTGCGCGACGCGATTGCGCGCTTCGATGAGATCCGGGTCGTGTCGTCGTCGCTGCCGGAAATCCGCGAGCCCGGCTTCGGCACGGAGAGCGGCACGGCGCGCTACGGCCTGACCGCGAGCCTCGAAGCGCAGGACGGCGCCACGATCCTGTTGAATATCCGCCTCAGTGACCTCGTGAACGGGCGGGTGGTGTATGCGCACACGTTCGGACACAGGCGCCAGGATGGCGACGGCGTTCCGGAGCAGGACGCGCTTGTCCGCGAAATTTCGGTCGCGCTGGCGCAGCCCTACGGCATCATCGAGTCGCACGAGCGCGCCCGGGATTCCGCTTCGATCGAAGAGCACTACCGTTGCCTGATCGAAGCGCGCGACTACTGGCGCACCTATGCTCCGCGGCAGCACGCACGCGCCCGCGATTGCCTCGAACGTGCCATCGAAACCGAGCCCGGCTTTGCGCTCGGCCATGCGGCGCTCGCGAGCATCGTGCTTGAGGAATATCGCAGCGGCATCAACCTGCGCCCGGACGATCGGCCTCCCTTGCAGCGCGCCTTGCAGGCGGCGCGGCGCGCGGTCGAGCTGAGCCCCGGCAGCGCACGCGCGCACCAGGCACTGGCCAATGTGCATTTCGCGCGCGGCGACTATCCGCTCGCGATCGAGGCCGGAGAGCGCGCCGTGCTGCTCAATCCGTACGATCCCAACATTCTCGCGGACTACGGCGGCATTCTCGTTGCGCTCGGCGAACAGGATCGCGGCGTGCGGATGATCCGCGAAGCCGCGGGCGCGATCGTTGGGCGGCCGGACCGGCATGATTTCTTCCTGTTCCTCACCGCATATCTCGCGGGCGATCATGCGGGCGCGGCGCGCTACGCGGCACTGATGACATCCGACGATTATCCGCTTGGCCTGATGGCGCGCGCGCTCGTGGCTGCACAACAGGGCGAGAGCGACACGGCGCGGCAGCTTGCCGATCGGCTCTCCGCGATGCGGCCGGTTTGGCGCAGCGACTACCGTGCCGAACTGAAGAAATATTTCCCTGCCGAGGTCATCGCGGAACCTCTCGCACGAGATTTTGAGACCATCGTTTCCATTCCCGGCCAGTGACAGATGAAATCCACGGCGCTATATCGCGAAGGGGTTCGTGCGGCAGGTGACTGCGCTTCTGTCAGCGCTGGTGTGGGGCTACCGCGACGTGAATATCTGGAAGAAGGGCGCGGAATTCGAGGGCGCGCCCGCCGCCGACGACGTGCGGGCGGAACTCGAACGCATTCTCGCGAGTGAGCCGTTTCGCGGCTCGCCGCAACTGCGCGCTTTCCTGCGTTACATCGTCGAGACCACGCTCGCGGGCGAAAGCCAGCGCATCCGCGCGCTCACCATCGGCGTCGAGGCGTTCGCGCGCGGCAAGGACTTCAACCCGCAGAACGATCCGATCGTGCGCGTGGAAGCCGCGCGGCTGCGGCGCGCCATCGAGGAATATTACGCGGGACCGGGGGCAGGCGCGGCGATCGAGATCGCGGTGCCGCGCGGCGGTTATGTGCCGACGTTCCGTCATCGCGGATCGGCGCCGGCGACGGCAGACGGTGCTGCGCCCGTGGTCGCCACGGCGCCGCCGTCTCGTACGAGAATTTATGCGGTAGCGGCCGCGGCCGCCGTGTTGCTGGTTTGCGCGGCGGTGACCGCGATCGTGCTGCGCCCGCAGCTCGATCTCGCGGACATCACCGCGCAGATTCCATCGGCCGCGGCCGATGGGCAGGCGGCGTCGCGCAGCCGTTCGGTCCTTCCCGTCGTGCTGATCGAGCCGGTTGCGCCGGGCCCGTTCGCGCGCGAACTCGGGCAGATCCGCGCCAGGCTCGCCGACGCGCTCGCGCGCTTCGACGATATCGAGGTGATCGCCGATCCTCCGGCACAGGCCGCGGCAGGGCAGGGCGCGGTTACTCTTTACCGGCTGACGGTCGCTGCGGAGCAACCCGCCGGCGGCACACTGAGTCCGCTTGTGCGGCTCGCGGACACGGCCGGCGCGGTGGTCTGGGCGCGCAGCTTCGAGCGCTTGCGCGCGGAGGACGACCTTCCGACGAAGACCGAAGCGATCGCGCGCGCCGTCGTCCCGACGCTCGGGCAGCCGTTCGGCGTCATCTACGCGCGCGAACTCGCGGCGCGTCCCGCCGACCATCGCTACCGGTGTTTGCTCGGTGCTATCGAATTCCGCCGCACGCTCGATACCTCGCAACACCGCGAAATACGGGCCTGTCTCGAGCGCACGGTCGCGACCGACCCGAATTTTCCCAGCGCGCAGGCGGCGCTCGCCTTCCTGATGCTGCGCGAATACTACGCGGGCGAAAATCGCGATCCGAAGGTGCTGGACGACTCGCTGCGGCTGGCGCTGCGCGCGGTCGAGATCAAGCCGGGCAGCGCGCGGGCGCATCACGTGCTGATGAACGTGCTGTTCGCGCGCGGCGACATTGCGGCCGCAATGGCCGAAGGCGAGCGCGCCATTGCCCTAAACCCGTACGACATGACGGTGTTCATCGGGTACGGGCTGCGGCTCGGCTTCACGGATCGCGCAGCGGAAGGGCTTGCGCTGCTGGAGCGCGCCGCGGCGCTCAGCCCGGTGCGTCCACCGGTTCTTGAGTTCGCTCTGTTCGCCGTGAACCATGCGCTCGGCAACGATGCGCGCGCCGCACATCACGCCGCGCTGCTGACGGACGAGATTCATCCGTTCGTGCTGCTCGCACGTGCGCTTGTCGCAATACGGGCCGGCGATCGCGACCGCGCGCAGCAGCAGGTCGACCGGCTATTCGAGCAGAATCCGGCGTGGCGCGTCAGCCCGCGCCGCGAGATCGAGCGCTACATTCCGGCCGCCAGCGCGGTCGACCGAATGATGCGCGACCTTGCGCCGGTCGGATTCGGGACGACGAACTGATCGTGCAACGCAGGTCTTAGGCTGCCGCGACCCTGTCGAGGAACTGATCGACCGCCTGTTGCAAGGTGCCGGCCTGCGCGGTGAGTGCACTCGACGCGTCGAGCACCGCGCTCGCCGAGCGGTTCGTCTCGTCGATCGCTTCGGTCACCGTGGCCATGTTGCCGGCAAGTTCGCGCGCGCCGTTCGCGGCCTCGTGAACGTTGCGGCCGATCTCCTGTGTTGAGGCGCTCTGCTCTTCGACTGAGGCCGCGATCGTCGCCGTGAAGCGGCTGATGTCGCCCATCACGCCCGAGATCTGGCGGATGGCGTCGACCGCCTGCGCGGTCGAACCCTGGATCGCGCCGATCTGCGTGGCGATGTCCTCGGTCGCCTTGGCGGTCTGGCTTGCGAGCGTCTTCACCTCCGAGGCGACAACCGCAAAGCCGCGGCCGGCTTCGCCAGCGCGTGCGGCTTCGATCGTGGCGTTGAGCGCCAGCAGATTGGTCTGCTCGGCGATCGCACGGATCAGCTTGACCACGTCGCCGATGCGGCTCGCGCCGCTCGACAGCTGTCCGACGAGCTCGTCGGCGTTCTGTGCGATTTCGGTCGCGCGCTCGACGACGCCATTCGCCTGCGCGGCCTGATCGCTGATTTCGAGGATCGAAGCGCCGAGCTCCTCGGTCGCGCCCGCGACGCTGCGCACGTTCGACGAGGTCTGCTCGGATGATGTCGAGGCCGCGCGCGCCTGATTGTCGGCCTCGGCTGCGATGCTGGAGAGGGTGCGGGCGGTCGTCTCCATGCGCGAGACGTTGTCGCTGACCGCGGCGATCACGGCAGTGACGGTTGCGCGGAAGTCGTTGACCATCGTTTCGATGGCGGCGCTGCGTTCCGACTGGGCAGTCTGTGCGGTGTGTTGCCGATCGGCCATCCGGCGGCGGTCGATTTCGCCCGCGCGGAATACTTCGAGCGAGCGCGCCATGTCGCCGATCTCGTCGCGGTCGGCGGCGGCGGGTACCGCGAGTTCGGTTTCGCCCGAGGAGAGGCGGCGCATCGCGTCGCCGATGGAAGTCAGGCGGCGGACGAGACGGCGCTGCACGTAGAACACGCCGATCGCGCCTGCGACCAGCACGCTGATCGCCGCGACGATCAGCAGCAGCATGCGGTTGCGCGAAAGATCCTCGACCAGCTTCACCGAACCCGACTGCATCGACTTCTCGGCGTCGCCGACCAGCATCGCGACCGCGCGGTCGAGCGAGCGCTGGATGGTGACGTTCTGGTCGATGGTCTGGTCGGCCGCGGCGGTGGCTGAAAGCTCGCGCCCGCGCAGCGCAAACACGCTGTCGTTGCCCTGTCCGAAACCGAGCAGCTCGGTGATCGTCGCCTTGACGTCGGAATTCGCGAGCGTCTCGGCGGCGCGGGCCAGCGCGTCGGCGGCGTTGTTGAAGCGGGTCTGCAGCGGCGCGAGCGCCGCTGCGTCGTTGGCGTCCGCGCCTTCGCTCAGCAGCGAGGTGATGAGATGCGCCTGCGCGGCGATTTCGAGCGCATTGCGCAGGCCGGTGATCTGCTTCGCCACCATGTCCTTGACGAGCGCGCTGGAGCGCCGCACCGCCTCGTCGCCCTGCGCCACCATGCTGGCGTTGTAATCCGAGGTCAGGCCGATGAGCAGGAAGGTGAGCGGCTCGTGCGCACGCGCGATCTGCTCCAGCCGCTCGGTCTCGCTGCCTTGCGGCTTGAGCTGTGCAAAACGCAGCAGCGCGTCGACATGCTCCTTCAGCGCGTCGTGCCGCTCGCCTGCGGGAAGCTTCGCGAGGTGACGCTCCGCGCGCCGCCCGGCCGCCGCGATGCGCGACTCGAGCAGTTCGACGATCTCCGGCGCGGTGGCGAGCGCGCGCGCGGTCAGGTAGCCGGTCACCAGGTTGGTCTCGGCGCCGACCTCGACGATCGCCTGCATTACCGAAAGGCCGCCCTGCACCAGGGTGCGTACGATGATGTCGCCGGTCTGGCCGACATCGGTCGCGGTCGTCACCAATTCGAAGTAGGAGTCGTTCACGATTGGCGCGACTTTCTCGGTGACGCTTGCGTGCACCTTGTGCATCGCGTCGAGCCGGGCTTCGAGGCTCTCGCGCAACTCGGTGCGCTCCGAGATCGCCGCTTCGAGCGCCTTCAGATTTTCCTTCAGCCGGTTCGCCATCGGCTCGGCGATCGAGAAGCCGCTCGCTTCGCCCTGGCCGGCGCGCAGGCGGTCCATGATCTGGTCGACGTCGTTGAGCCGGCCCGCGATCTGCATCGCGATGATGCGCCGGTCGTTCGACGCCTTCGCGGAGACGAAGCGCGCGGCGGCAGCCGAGATCTCGCCCGAGGCGGCCGAGAGGCGCAGCGCGTCGGTCATCATCGGCACTTCGCGCGTCGATACGCGCTCGAACCCGCGCTCGGTCTCGGAGAACGACATGAACGCGACCGCGGCCGCCACCACCGTCATCACGGCGACGATGCCGAAGGCGGCTTGCAGGCGGACCTTGATGCCGAATTTCGCGGCGGCCGGGAGCGGCTTCAGTGCGACGACAGCCGCCGCAATGCCGTCACGCGAATGGCCGTCGTTCATCGCAGATGCCCCCGTCCCGCGCGCCACGGGGAACCATGCAAAGGCATGGTTAAGGAAATCTTAATTCTTCGCGTTTTGCGGTGCCGCGATACCCGGTTGCCGCCTTCCGGCCCGTAGGTTACGTGGGACGCGTGGAGCCCCATCCGTGACCGATTCCAAGCCGAACAAGCTCAAGGCGCGCCTGCCGCGCGGCCTCGGCGATCGCGGCCCGGCCGAGATCGCGGCGACGCGCCGCATGCTGGAGACGATCCGGCAGGTGTTCGAGCGCTACGGCTTCGAGCCGGTCGAGACGCCGCAGATCGAATACACCGACGCGCTCGGCAAATTCCTGCCCGATCAGGACCGGCCGAACGAGGGCGTGTTCTCGTTCCAGGACGACGACGAGCAGTGGCTCTCGCTGCGCTACGACCTGACCGCGCCGCTCGCGCGCTACGTGGCGGAGAATTTCGACGCGCTGCCCAAGCCCTATCGCTCGTATCGCTTCGGCTATGTCTATCGCAACGAGAAGCCGGGGCCCGGGCGCTTCCGCCAGTTCATGCAGTTCGACGCCGACACGGTCGGAAGCGCCTCGATGGCTGCCGACGCCGAGGTCTGCATGATGATCGCGGACACGATGGAGGAGCTTGGCATCCCGCGCGGCAGCTATGTGGTGAAGGTGAATAACCGCAAGGTGCTCGATGGCGTGATGGAGGCGATCGGCATCGGCGGCGAGGAGAATGCGGGCAAGCGGCTGACGGTGCTGAGGGCGATCGACAAGTTGGATCGGTTGGGCGTGGAGGCGTCCGCTTTACTTGGCGGGGCGGAAGGATGAGAGCGGTGACTTCACTGCCGGGGCGCTAAGGATCAAATCGATTGTCGAGAACTTGGCACCAAGCGGTCGCAGGATTTCTTCGGCAGAGAACGCTGACGCGGCGTGCATGCGAAGAACATCTTCAAGCCGGCGAGAAATGCGCTCTATCTGAAACAAGGCCTTGGGCCGACGCATCAATTGTCTGCGGATCGACGTAGCACGACGAGATTGCAACAAGCTCGTGAGGGCCGCGGGCTACGAGGACGACCGCATCCGCATCGATCCCTCCGTCGTGCGCGGACTCGAATACTACACGGGGCCTGTCTTCGAAGTTGAACTGACGTTTCCGATCGAAGGCGACGACGGCAAGCCCGTGCGTTTCGGCTCAGTCGCGGGCGGCGGGCGCTATGACGAACTCGTCGGACGATTCCGCAGCGAGAATACGCCGGCGACCGGCATCTCGATCGGCGTGTCGCGCCTGATGGCGGCGCTGCAGCATCTCAAGAAGATCGACACGCAGGCCGAAGCCGGTCCGGTCGTCGTCACGGTGTTCGATCAGGATCGCGTCGCCGACTATCAGAAGATGGTCGCGGCGTTGCGCAATGCCGGCATCCGCGCCGAGCTTTATCTCGGTTCAGGGAAATTCGGCGCGCAGATGAAATACGCCGACAAGCGCGGCTCGCCTTGCGCCGTCATTCAGGGCGGCGACGAGAAGGCCAAAGGTGAAGTGCAGATCAAGGACCTGATCTTCGGCGCGACGATTTCATCGATCAAGGATCGCGACGAATACAAGGCCGCGCAGGCCAAGGCGCAATACGCGGTGCCGGAAGAGAAGCTCGTCGAGGAAGTCCGCAAGCTGCTCGACAAGCATGGCGTCACCTGGACCTGACGCTTACTTCTTCATCCCGTCCGGCATCCTCGGCGCGCCCTTCTGCATGTCGCTCACATTCATCTTCATGCCGTTCGCCATGATGATGTCGCCGGGCTTCTGGTCGGCCTTGCAGGGTCCGGCCCATTTCGCCTCGACCGTCATGTTGGTCTCGGCCGGCATGTTCGGGATCGCCGGGCCGCCCTCGCGCTTTGAATTGATCTTGACCGTGTAGGCGGAATTGAAGTCGCCCGCCACGACGCCGTGCGAGGTCGTGGTGCCGGTGCCGAAATTGCACACCGAGTCGAACACGATCGTATCGCCGACCTTCTTCGTCTCGCGCTTCGAGCAGTTTTGCGACTGCATGCCGCCGCTCATGTCCTGCATCGCCTTGTCGGTCGTCGCGTCGATGCAATGCTGCATCGCCTGCGGCGGCGTGTTGCGTCCCTCGAACGTCATCTTCATCTCCCACAATCCCGCCTTGCGCGCGGGCATGTCCTGCGCGGCGGCGGGCGTTGCCGCAAAGGCGAGGGCGAGAATGGCGAGCAGGCGCATGAAGTCCTCCCGAATCCGGTCGTGCAGCCCTATATGACGGCCTGCGGGCGGAACGATGGCGGCGCTGCCCCGTTGTCGGCCGCCTTTCTCATTTTCATGCGATGATTGCCCCATGAAGCTGCTCACCGTCCGCCACGCCACGACCTATCGCTATTCCGCGCCGGTCACGTTCGGCCAGCATCGGCTGATGCTGCGCCCGCGCGACAGTCATGACCTGCGCCTCGTCGGCGCCGGGCTGACGCTTTCGCCGCCCGGAAGGGTGCGCTGGATGCACGACGTATTCGGCAATTCGGTCGCGCTGGTGGATTTTGAGGCGCCCGGCGCGGAATTGACCATCATCTCGACGCTCACGATCGAGCGTTACGGACTGGCGCGGCTCGAATTCCGCATCGCGCCTGAGGCGGAGAACTATCCGTTCATGCACTCCGCGGATGATCGCTCCGACCTCGGCCGCCTGCGCGAGCGCCACTATCCGGACCGCGGCGAGGTCGAGGAATGGGCGCGCTCATTCATCCTCGAGACGCCGGCCAACACCTTCAACCTGCTTGCCATGATGAACGGCGCGATCCGCGGATCGTTCGCCTACCGGGCGCGCGAGGAAGAGGGCACGCAGACGCCGGTCGAGACGCTGGAGAGAAAGAGCGGCACCTGCCGTGACTATGCGCTGCTCTTCATCGAGGGAGCGCGCTCGCTCGGCTTCGGGGCGCGTTTCGTCACGGGCTATCTCTACGATCCCGCGCTCGACGGCGGCGACGCGATGCAGGGCGCGGGCGCGACGCATGCATGGGCCGAGATCTATCTGCCGGGCGCCGGCTGGATCGAATTCGACCCGACCAACGGGCTGGTGGCGGGCGAGAACCTGATCCGCGTTGCGGTGACGCGCGACCCGACGCAGGCGGTGCCGATCGGCGGCAGCTTCGCGGGCGAGGGCGTGCGCTATCTCGGCATGGACGTTGAAGTGACGGTGAAGGCTGAAGACAGGGCGGCTTGACCATCCATCGCCGGATGCCCGCCAAGCGATTGAATCGACGATGTTTTCCAAACCATGAATTTCCGTTGTTAATTGCATCGACCGATCTCAATCGAAACCTTAACGGGAGCGTGCTAAAGGCGCGCCCGAATTGAGCGGCCGGCAACGACATGACAGCAGGCTCCATATCCGCCCCCGACGTACGGGCCGAGGCGCTCGCCGCGCATTACGAGCGCGCGGGCTATGCACGCGTGTCGCCTGCGATCCTTCAGCCGGCCGAGCCGTTCCTTGATCTGTCGGGCGAGGACATCCGGCGCCGGATGTTCCTCACCACCGATCCGGACGGACAGGAGTTGTGCCTGCGGCCGGACCTCACCATTCCGGTGTCGCGCGATTATCTCGCGTCGGCTGTGGCCGGCGAGGCGCTCGGATTCTGCTATCTCGCGCCGGTGTTCCGCCATCGCGGCGACGAGCCGGCCGAATTCATCCAGGGCGGCATCGAATCCTTCGGACGGCGCGACACCGCGGCGGCGGACGCCGAGATGCTTTCGCTCGGGCTTGAGGCAACGGCGCACTACGGCATCGACGCGCCGGAAATCCGCATGGGCGACGTCGGGCTGTTCGCCGCGCTGATCGGCGCGCTCGAACTTGCGCCCGCGTGGAAGCGGCGGCTCGTGAAGGATTTCAATCGCGCCGGCAGCCTTGCGTCCGATCTCGATCGCCTGGTCGGCGCGGCCGCGCACGAGCGGCCGGAATATCAGGGCGTGCTTGCGGCGCTCGCGGGCTCCGATCCGAAGGCCGCGCACGCGCTGGTCACCGACCTGCTCTCGATCGCCGGCATCAATGCGGTCGGCGGCCGGACGGTCGGCGAGATCGCGGACCGCTTTCTCGAACAGGCGGCGCTCGGCGCAAGCTCCGGCTGCCGCGCGCGACGCGGACGCTGATCGAACAGTTTCTCGCCATCAGCGGCGATCCGGACGAAGTCGGCCGACGCGCTGCGCACGCTTGCGTCCGAAGCCAAGGTCGATCTTTCGGCCGCGCTCGATCTGTTCGAAAGCCGCACCGGCTTTCTCGCCGCGCAAGGCGTGGAAGTCGCGCGCATCAAGTTCTCGACCGCGTTCGGCCGCGGCCTCGACTACTACACCGGCTTCGTCTTCGAACTGCACGACGGCGAAAAGCGCGTCGAACGCCAGCTTGTCGCGGGCGGCCGCTATGACGAGCTTTTGACGCGCCTCGGCGCGCCGGCGCCGATCCCCGCGGTCGGCTTTTCGGTGTGGATCGAGCGCCTTGCGGCGATCGGGGCTGCGTCATGAGCGCGTCCTTCGTGCTCGCGGTGCCGTCGAAGGGACGGCTGCAGGAAAACGCCGAGGCGTTCTTCGCGCGCGCGGGCCTGCATCTGGTCAAGCCGCGCGGCGCGCGCGAATATCGCGGCGCGATCTCGGGCATTCCGAGCGTGGAAGTGGCGTATCTTTCGGCGTCCGACATCACCACACAGCTGGGCTTGGGCGCTGTCCACTTCGGCGTGACCGGCGAAGATCAGGTGCGCGAGATGATTGCCGACGCGGACAAGCGCGTCGTGCTGATCGAAAAGCTCGGCTTCGGCGAGGCGAATGTCGTGGTCGCGGTGCCGCAGGCGTGGATCGACGTGCGCACGATGGCCGATCTCGACGACGTGGCGACCGCGTTCCGCGGCACGCACGATCGCAAGATGCGCGTCGCCACCAAATACGTGAACCTGACGCGGCATTACTTCTCGCGCCACGGCATCATCGACTACCGCATCGTCGAGAGCCTCGGCGCGACCGAAGGCGCGCCCGCGGCGGGCACCGCCGAACTGATCGTCGACATCACCACCACGGGCGCGACACTTGCGGCGAACGGCCTGAAGGTGCTCGACGACGGCATCATGCTGCGCTCGGAGGCCAATCTGATCGCGGCGCGCGGCGCCGAATGGGGCGCCGAAGCGCGCGAGACCGCGCGGCTCATCCTCGATCGCATCGCCGCGCAGGGTCGCGCGCGCGCGTTCCGCGAAGTACGCACGCGCTCGCCCGGCGTGAACGACGCGGTGCTCAAGGAGGCGACGGCGCGCTTCGGCGTCGCGGCGCCGTTCGGCGGTCCGACCTCGTCCGGCATGCTGACGCTGCACTGCCCGCCGGGCCAGGTGCACGCGCTTGCGAGCTTCCTGCGCGAGAAGGGCGCCGAGAGCGTCACGGTCGCGGACATCGACTACGTGTTCACGCGCGACAATCCGCTCTACGCGAAGCTCGAGGCCGGGCTGAAGGGCTAAACGTCCGCGCGCGCCTTCGGGCGGAACACCACGAAGTGCGTGATCGTGAAATTCACCGCGAAGCTCACCAGGATCGCGATCGCCTTGGCGCCCCAGACCGGCATGAATTTCGCCGCGATCACGACCGTCGCGGTGGTGGCCGTGACGGCAACGAGCCCCGAGCCGACGAAGCCCATGTAGTGCCGCAGGCTCAGCTTGCCGCCGGTCTCGGCCGAGAACGTGGTGAACGAGTTCATCACATATGAGCCGGTGTTCGCGATGAACCAGGCCGTGACGTTCGCGACGATGAGCGAGGGCGTGGCGTAGCCGAGCAGCAGGAAGAAGATCGCGGCATCCACGGCGGTGTTGACCAGCCCGACCAGCGCGAACGAAACCGCCTTGAGCGCGACGGCGCGCTCGCGCCACGCGGCGGAAAGGCGCTCGGCGAGGCTTGCGACCGGGGCGGGCAGGCTCATGCGGCCCGCTTAGCACGCGGACGGCGTCGGCGCGACATTTCAAAATGCGCGGCCGATCCGCTATAAGCGAGATCATGAAAGCCGGGCTTTCCATCGTGGTTCCGCTCTACAACGAGGCCAAAGGCCTCGCGCGGCTGCATGAGCGGCTGTCGGATGTGGCGCGCCATCTGCACGACGCGCGCGGGCTCTCCGTCGAAGCGATCTATGTGGACGACGGCAGCAGCGACGACACGCTCGCCATTGCGCGCAATCTGCCCGCCGGCGCGCTCGACGTGCAGGTCATCGCGCTCTCGCGCAACTTCGGCAAGGAGGCGGCGCTCGCCGCCGGCCTCGATCACGCGAAGCGCGGCGCGGTGCTGTTCATGGACGGCGACGGGCAGCATCCCCCGGCGCTGATCGAAACGCTGGTGCGGCACTGGCAGGAGGACGGCTACGACGTCGTCTACACCGCGAAGGCGCATCGCGAGAACGAGTCCGCGCTGCGCCGCCTCGGCAGCAGATGGTTTTATACGCTGCTCAACTGGGGCGCGCGCCACAAGATTCCGGAGGATGCGGGCGACTTCCGCCTGCTCTCGCCGCGCGCCGCGCTCGCGCTGCGCCAGATGCCGGAGCGCAACCGCTTCTTCAAGGGGCTGGCAAGCTGGATCGGCTTCAAGCAGATCCGCGTCGATTATCAACCCGACGAACGCCTGCATGGCGCGACAGCCTTCGGCTGGGGCTCGCTGCTTGGGCTCTCGATCGAGGGCCTCACGTCATTCTCGGTCGCGCCGCTGCGGCTTGCGAGCCTGCTCGGATTGGTGCTCGCCCTGACGGCGCTCGTGTTCGGCGCCAGCATGATGTTCGAGGTGCTGTTCTATGGCGTCGCGGTGCCCGGCTATCCTTCCGTCGTGGTCGGCCTGATGGTGCTCGGCGGCGTGCAACTCGTGATGATCGGCGTGCTCGGCGAATACATCGGCAAGATCCTGTCCGAGCTGAAGGCGCGGCCGATCTATTTCGTCGCCGAACACAGCGTGAAGTCGGCGGACGGCGAAGCCGGCGCGACGCGCACGGCGGCCGAATAATTCCGCGTGACCGAGCCCGCACCCCGGCGCATCTGGCTCTGCGCGGACGATTACGGCATCGCGCCCGGCGTCAATGCGGCAATCCGCGATCTCATCACGCGCGGCCGTCTCAATGCGACATCGGCGATGGTCGTCGCGCCGAGCCTGTCACGCGCCGAGATCGAGGCGCTCATGGCGGCCGGACGCGCCGCAATCGGACTGCATCTCACGCTGACGCGGCCATTCAAGCCGCTCACGCCGGACTACGCGCCGCTCGAAAACGGTGTCTTCCATCCCATCGCAATGACGCTGCGCCTCGCAATGCTGCGCCGGCTGGACGCGGCGGCGCTCGCGCGCGAGGTGGAGGCGCAGATCGCGGCCTTCGTGCAGGCGTTCGGGCGGCCGCCGGATTTCATCGACGGGCATCAGCACGTGCACCTGTTTCCGCAGGTGCGCGACGCGGTGCTCGATGCCGCGCGGCGGCTCGCGCCGCAGGCTTGGGTGCGCCAGTGCGGCAGCATGGTCCCGTTCTATCGCCGCCTGTCCGACCCGAAGGGGGTGCTGGTGGACTGGCTCAGCCGGGCGTTCCGGGCGCGTGCCGCGCGGCTCGGCATCCGCGCCAATCCGGCCTTCGCCGGCACCTACACGTATCGCCCGGACGCGGATTTCCCGAGGCTGTTTCCGGGCTTCCTCGAAGGCTTGCCCGAGGGCGGCCTTGTGATGTGCCATCCGGGCCATGTCGATGCCGAACTGGCGCGACTGGACCCGCTGACCACGCTCCGCGAGCGCGAATACGCCTATTTCGGCAGCGACGCCTTCCCGGCGGCGCTCGAAGACGCATGGTTTGGCTCTGAACTGAGCGCGGTCGGGCTGCGACAACAATTTCATGCTTGCGCCACTTCACGGCGCTAGACTGACGCCCCATATCAGGCGCGCCCCGCTTGGGACTGAGGAGGACGACATGACACCGCAGGAACGCCAGCTCATCGCCGAGCTGTTCCAACGCCTGGCCTCGCTGGAGGCGAACCCGCGCGATCCGGACGCGGAGGCGATGATCCGCGAAGGCATGCGCCGCGCGCCGAACGCTATCTATTCGCTGGTGCAGTCTGTGCTGGTGCAGGACGAGGCGCTCAAGGCGGCGAACAACCGCATCCAGGAATATGAGCAGGCCTATGGCGGGCCGCAAGAGCAGCAGGGACAGCCACGCGGCTTCCTCGACAACATGCGCGACAGCATCTTCGGCCGCGAAGAGCCGCGTGGATCGGTCCCGCGCGTGCCGCAGGCGGGCGGAACGCCGTGGGGGCAGGGTGCTGCTCCCGCCGGGTACCAGCAGGGCGGTTATCAGCAAGGCGGCTATCAGCAGGGTGCGCCGATGCAGCAGGCGCCCCAGTCCGGTGGCGGTTCGTTCCTCGGCACCGCGGCTGCGGCCGCGGCTGGCGTGATCGGCGGCTCGCTCCTGATGGGCGGCATCCGCTCGGCGCTCGGCGGTCATCAGGGCGGCCCGGCCTCGAAAGCGTTCGAGGGCTTCGGCGGTGGCGGCGAACGTACGCCCTGGGGCGGCAACGCGGCGGGCAGCGATCTCGCGCGCGAGGCGGGCCTCAACGATATCGGCGGCGGGCGTTCGGGGTCGGGCGATGCGGGCGAGTCACGCCGCGCCGGCCTGCTCGACAGCAACGACAGCGGCGACGATTCAGATTCCGGCGACAGTGGTGATGACGGCGACAGCGGCGATGACGGCGGAGGTAGCGACGAGTAGTCCGCTGGCCTCGCTCGCGTGGCAAAAATCAAAAGGCCGCCGTGTCACCACGGCGGCCTTCGTGTTTCGAAAGTCGCGGCGAGGTCTCAGATCACCACGACCTTCGTTCCAACTTTGACGCGGCTGTAGAGATCGATCACGTCCTCGTTGCGCATGCGGATGCAGCCTGAGGACACCGCGGTGCCGATGGTCCAGGGCTCGTTCGAGCCGTGGATACGGTAGAGCGAGGAGCCAAGATACATCGCGCGCGCGCCGAGCGGATTCTCCGGACCGCCCGACATGTGACGCGGCAGATCGGGGCGGCGCTGGAGCATCTCGGGCGGCGGTACCCAGTCGGGCCACTCGGCCTTGCGTGTGATGCTCTTCATGCCGGCCCAGGTGAAGCCCGGACGGCCGACGCCGATGCCGTAGCGCTTCGCCTTGCCACCTTCCTCGACCAGATAGAGGAACTTGTTCGGCGTATCGACCACGATCGTGCCGGGCGCGTGGCTGCGGTCGTAGTCCACGACCTGCGGCAGGAAGCGCGGGTCCATCGCGGGGCGCGCGGGCTCCGGCGTCAGCGCCGCACTTTGCGGATTGCCGAACAAGGAACCGCGTTGCTGCTCATAGCCCGGCGCGCCGCGCTGCTGGCGCGGTGCCTCGCCCGTGCCGTTGAACAGGAACTCGATGAAGCCGCCACCCATCGGCCCGCGCGGGGCAGCGGCGTAGCGCGTTTGCAGTTGCGGCTGCCCTTCGATCTGACGCGAATAGACCTTCGGGGCATAGACCTGCGCGGCGGCGGGCGCCGCGATGAGGACACCAAGAATGGCGAGCGGAATCGTGTGGCGGGGCATCGACGTACTCTCAACTTGATCGTCGGACTGACACATGAGCCGGAGAACTCCGGCCCGTTACGGATGTGATGACACGCCAGAAACTCGACCTTTTGGTAAATGAAACGGCGCCCGCGCGTTAATCACGTCGATTCAGACTCCGTTCGTTACGTTACGGTGTATTTTTTCCGAAAGAGGATGGTTAACGCCGCTTCGCACTCGCGGTGTGCGCGCAATTGTGCGCCGATGAACCGGATTTTAATGCGATGCCATCAGCTTCGCCCTTGAGACGTCGCGGGGGCGGGGATGCAGACACGGCGCAAGGTCTTTCGCGTCGAAACGATGGGCTTGAGCGCGCAGGCGAACGGCCGCGCGCACGCGCATCACGATGAAATTCTGTCGGAACTGCGCGCGCTGCGCTCGCTGGTGAAGCCGACCGAAGAGGTCAGCGCGCAGATGGTCGACGCCTACAAGGCGCAGATCGCCGAGGTCGCCAAGCTCAAGGGCGAACTCGACCTGATCTACGACGCGATCAGCAGGACCAAGCGGGAAATCGCGACGGTGCACGTGAGCGGCTTCGAAGGGCCCGAAATGGCGCGGGTCGCCAATGAGCTCGACGCGATCGTCGGCGGCACCGCGCAGGCAACCGAGACGATCCTGTCGAACGCCGAGGAGATCGACCAGATGGCGGCGACGCTCGTCGCGCGCCTGAAGGACGAACAGAGCGAAGCGCTGGTGCACGACATGCAGGAACGCGTCATCAAGATCTTCGAGGCGTGCAATTTCCAGGACCTGACCGGCCAGCGCGTCACCAAGACGGTCGGCACGCTGAAGTTCATCGAGATGCACATCGTGCGCATGATGGAAATCTGGGGCGGGCTCGAGGCCTTCAAGGATATCGCGCCGGAGGCGATCGCCGCGCCCGAGGGCGACGCCGCGTTGCTCAACGGCCCGAAGATCGAGGGCGAGATCGGCCACGCCTCGCAGGACGAGATCGACGCGTTGTTCGCTTGAATCCGGCCCGAGATCGGCCTTTTCGGGCAGCGGATCGCCTGCTACAAGCGCGCCCATGCGTTTGCACATCGCGATTGTGATTCCGCCAATTACCGGCCCGGCCTCCGCCTGATTTCAGGCCGAGTGCCGGGGCAAGCCGTTTCAGCGCCAGCCTTCAAATCCAGCGAACCGCCATGACCGAAGCCCGCGATTACAGCGCGACTCTGTTTCTGCCGCAGACCGAATTCCCGATGCGCGCCGGCTTGCCGCAGAAGGAGCCGGAGTTGCTCGCACGCTGGGCGAAGCTCGGCATGTACCGCCGCCTGCGCGAGTCCGCGAAGGGGCGCACGAAATTCGTGCTGCATGACGGACCGCCCTACGCCAACGGCAACATCCACATCGGGACTGCACTGAACAAGATCCTCAAGGACGTGGTGACGCGCTCGCAGCAGATGCTCGGCTACGATTCCAATTACGTGCCGGGCTGGGACTGCCACGGCCTTCCGATCGAATGGAAGATCGAGGAGGAATATCGCGCCAAGGGCAAGAACAAGGACGCGGTGCCGATCAACGAATTCCGCGCCGAGTGCCGCGCCTTCGCGGAGCACTGGCTCGGCGTGCAGCGCGAGGAGTTCAAGCGGCTCGGCGTCGAGGGCGACTGGGATCATCCCTACACCACGATGAGCTTCGCGGCCGAAGCGCAGATCGCGCGCGAACTGATGAAGTTCGCCGCGAACGGCACTCTCTATCGCGGCTCAAAGCCCGTGATGTGGTCGGTGGTCGAGAAGACCGCGCTCGCCGAGGCGGAGGTCGAGTACGAGGACTACGTCTCGGATCAGGTCTGGGTGAAGTTTCCGGTCGCGTTTGCGTACGGGCCGCGCTTCGCCGCGCTGGAGAAAGCCTATCGCGGCACATCGATCGTCATCTGGACCACGACTCCGTGGACGATCCCGGGCAACCGCGCGATCAGCTATTCGCCGAAGATCGCCTACGGGCTCTATCGCATCACGGATGCACCGGCCGACAATTGGGCAAAAACGGGCGACCGGTTGATCCTCGCCGACAAGCTCGCCGCCGAAGTGTTCAAGCAGTCGCGCGTCGCCGCATTCGAGCGCGTGCGCGACGTGCCGGCCGAAGACCTCGTGATGCTGGCGAGCGCGCATCCGCTCAAGGGCGCGGACTATCCTTTCGCCGTGCCGCTGCTCGCGGGCGATCACGTGTCGGACGATGCCGGAACCGGCTTCGTGCACACCGCGCCCGGCCACGGCCGCGAAGACTTCGATGTATGGACCGCGAGCGCACGCGATCTCGAAGTTCGCGGCATCAACACCGCGATCCCCTATACGGTCGATGAGAACGGCGCATTCACGGATCATGCGCCGGGCTTCACCGGCAAGCGCGTCATCACCGACAAGGGCGAGAAGGGTGATGCCAACGAAGCAGTGATCAAGGCGCTGGTGGAAGCCGGGCAGATCATCGCGCGCGGGCGGCTGAAGCATCAGTATCCGCATTCGTGGCGCTCGAAGAAGCCGGTGATCTTTCGCAACACGCCGCAATGGTTCATCGCGATGGACAAGCCCTTCAGCTTGCCGGTCGCGAAGGACAAGTCCGGCACCCTGCGCGGTCGCGCGCTGACGGCGATCGAGGCAACCAAATGGGTCCCGCCGCAGGGCGAGAACCGCATCAACGGCATGATCGAGAGCCGCCCCGACTGGGTGATCTCACGCCAACGCGCATGGGGCGTGCCGATTGCGGTGTTCGTGCGCCAGAAACGCGACGGCTCGGTCGAGATCCTGCAGGACGAGCGCGTCAACCAGCGCATCGGCGAGGCGTTCGAGGCCGAAGGCGCGGACGCCTGGTACGCGGCGGGCGCGCGCGAGCGCTTCCTTGGCAGCCTCGCGAACGAGGACTGGCAGAAGGTCGACGACATTCTCGATGTCTGGTTCGACTCAGGCTCGACGCACGCCTTCACGCTGGAGGACCCGCGGCACTTCCCGACGCTCGCGGGCATCAAGCGCCGGAAGGACGGCGGCGGCGACACCGTGATGTATCTGGAAGGATCGGACCAGCATCGCGGCTGGTTCCATTCCTCGCTGCTCGAAGTCTTGCGGCACGCGCGGCGTCGCGCCGTTCGACGTGGTGCTGACGCATGGTTTCGTGCTCGACGAGCACGGGCGCAAGATGTCGAAGTCGCTCGGCAATACCGTAGCCCCGCAGGACGTGATGAAGCAGTCCGGCGCCGATATCCTGCGCATGTGGGTGTGCGCGTCGGACTATGCCGACGACATCCGCATCGGGCCGGAGATCATCAAGACCACGGTCGATACCTATCGCAAGCTGCGCAACACCGTCCGCTGGATGCTCGGCAACCTCGCGCATTTCCGCGCCGAGGACCGCGTCGCGCTCGACAGGATGCCGGAGCTGGAGCGGCTGATGCTTCACCGGCTCGCCGAGCTCGATGCGCTGGTGCGTCGAGGCCTACGTCGACTTCGACTACAAGCGCATCTTCGCGGCGCTTAGCGCGTTCATGACGGTCGATCTCTCGGCGTTCTATTTCGACGTGCGCAAGGACGCGCTCTATTGCGATCCGCATTCGTCGCTCACGCGCAAAGCGTGCCTCACGGTGCTCGACCAACTCTACCGCTGCACCGTGACGTGGCTTGCGCCGATGCTGTGTTTCACCGCCGAGGAGGCGTGGCTCGCGCGCTATCCGGGCGAGGAGTCCTCGGTGCATCTCGAACCATTCCCGGAGATTCCCGCGGACTGGCGCAACGACGCGCTCGCCGAGAAATGGCGCAAGGTGCGTACCGTGCGCCGCGTCGTCACCGGCGCGCTCGAAGTCGAACGCGCCGCCAAGCGCATCGGCTCGTCGCTCGAAGCCGCGCCCGTCGTTTACGTTTCGAACCCGGACCTGTTCGCCGCGCTGGTGGATATCGACCTCGCCGAGGTTGTCGATCACGTCGAGCGCGACGCTGGTGGAAGGCGAGGGGCCCGCGGATGCGTTCCGCCTTCCCGACGTCGCGGGCGTCGCGGTCGCGCCGCAGCTTGCCGACGGGAAAAAGTGCGCGCGCTCGTGGAAAATTTCGCCAAGCGTCGGCTCCGATCCGGACTATCCCGATGTGACCCCGCGCGACGCGCAGGCGTTGCGCGAATGGGACGCCATGCCGAAAGCGGCGGAGTGACGTGGGCAGTTATCTCTATGGCCCGCTCACCCGCCTCGGGCTGATCGCGGCGGCGATCGCCGGTGCGATCGATCAGGCGGTCAAGCTCTGGCTCCTGTTCGGCTTCGACCTCGCCAACCGCGGGATCGTCAAGCTGCTGCCGTTCCTCGATCTGGTGCTCACCTGGAACACGGGCATCAGCTACGGGCTCTTCCCGCAGGAGAGCGACCTCGGCCGCTACGTGCTGCTGGCGCTCAAGGCGGGGGCGGTCGCGGTGCTGTGGATCTGGCTCGCCCGCGCCGAATCGCGGCTTACGGCGCTTTCGCTGGGGTTGATCATCGGCGGGGCGGTCGGAAACGCCATCGACCGGGTGCTTTACGGGGCGGTGATGGATTTCGTGCTGTTCCACATCCGGACACCCAGCTTCAGCTTCAACTGGTACGTATTCAACCTCGCGGACGCCGCCATCGTTGCCGGAGTGGCCGGTCTGCTGTATGAATCGTTCTTTGGCGGTGCGCCGCAAAAGCGCCCTGATCCCCCTTGAAAGAAGGGCGGAATTGGCCCGGAAGCGGGCTTCTGGGGGCGGCGATGGCCGCGAACTGTGGCCTTTGGACCAACGGATGATCGCCATGCGCCATGAGCAGTCCGGACCGAGCCTTCGCCGGGTCCTTCTCGTCTGTGTCGCCGTGCTGGCTTTGCCGGCTGCCGCCGCCGCGCAGCAGGCGGAGGGCGACGAGGACACTTTCGAGCAGAAGATCATCAAGAACATCCTGGGCGGAATCGGCGTCGATGTCGGTCGCGCCGGGATCGATTATCGCGAGCGCTCGCCGCTCGTGATTCCTCCGTCGCTCGACCTGCCGCCGCCGCAATCGTCCAATGCCTCGGCGGTCAACCCGGCCTGGCCGAAGGATCAGGATCAGCGCAAGCTCGTGGTGAGCAACCGGCCGAACCAGCGCGCAACGCCGGATGAGCCGGGCTCGCATTCGGTGCTCAATCCGGACGAACTGCGCCGCGGAACCAACCCGCGCGCCGGCCGCGTCACCGATCCCTCGCAGAGCACGGGCTCGCTCGACGAGGCCAATATCGGGCGGCCGATGAGCCCGCGCGCACTCGGTGGCGGCAGCATCTTCACCTGGGAAGCCATCACGGGAAAATATCAGGGTGAGGCGAAGTTCGCCGGCGAGCCAACGCGCGGCTCGCTCACCCAGCCGCCCGTTGGCTACCAGACGCCGTCGCCGACCCATCCGTATGGCTTCGCGGGCGACAAGGGTGCGGGCTGGAAGCTCCCGAGCATTCTCGATCGTCCGGTCGGACTCGAATAGTCATCCGTGCGTCACCGCGCATTGTCCGGGCAGCAGTGCTAGGCCCGCAGCCTTGAGAGCACCGCCCGTGCCTGTCCTGATTCGCGCCTTCGCCGCCCTTCTCGCGTGCGCCGTTCTCGCGGCGCTCGCCGGTTCACCGGGATGCGCTCGCCGCGCCTGCGGTCGCGCAATTCACGCTCGACAACGGCCTTGCGGTCGTAGTCGTGCCGGACCGGCGCACGCCGGTCGTGACGCACATGCTGTGGTACCGGGTCGGCGCTGCGGACGAGCCGGCCGGCAAGTCCGGCATCGCGCACTTTCTCGAACACCTGATGTTCAAGGGTACGGCGAAAAATCCCGCCGGCCGCTTCTCGCAGCAGCTTGCCAGCATCGGCGGCCAGGAGAACGCGTTCACCTCGTACGATTACACCGGCTACTTCCAGCGCACATCGCGCGAGCATCTCGCGACGCTGATGGAGTTCGAAGCCGACCGCATGACCGGCCTCGTGCTCACCGACGACGTGATCGCGGCCGAGCGCAACGTGATCCTCGAAGAGCGCAACCAGCGCATCGACAACGAGCCGAGCGCACGCCTCAGCGAGCAGGTGCAGGCGTCGCAATATCTCAATCATCCGTATCACCGGCCGACGATCGGCTGGCGTCACGAGATGGAGACGCTCGATCGCAACGACGCGCTCACGTTCTACAAGCGCTTCTACGCGCCCGACAACGCGATCCTTGTCGTCGCGGGCGACGTGACGCCGGACGAAGTGAAGGCGCTCGCCGAGAGGACCTACGGCAAGATCGAACGGCGCGGCACGACGCCGGTGCGCCAGCGCCCGCAGGAGCCGCCGCAGATCTCCGAGCGGCGCGTGACTTTCGCGGACCTGCGCGTTCCCCAGCCAAGCCTGCAGCGCAGCTATCTCGTGCCGTCCTACACCACCGCCAAGGATCGCGAAGGCGAGGCGCTCGACTTGCTCTCCTATGTGGTGGGCGGAGGCTCGAACAGCCGGCTCTACCGCGCGCTGGTGGTCGAGAAGCGGCTCGCGACCAATGCGGGCTCCTGGTACCAAGGGACATCGCTCGATGCGACGCGGTTCGGCTTCTACGCGACGCCCGCGCCGGGTACGACGCTCGCGCAGGTCGAGACGGCGATGGATGCCGTGATCGAGACGCTGCTCAATGACGGACCAACCGCCGAAGAGATCGAGCGCGCCAAGAGCCGCATGATCGCGGATTACGTTTATGCGCAGGACAATCAATCGACGCTCGCCCGCATGTACGGCGCGGCGCTGACGACCGGTTCGACCGTCGAGGCGGTGCTGGAGCGGCCCGACCGGCTGCGTGCCGTGACCGTCGAACAGGTGCGCGATGCCGCGCGGCACTATCTCGACAAGCGCCATTCGGTCACCGGGCATCTGATCCGCCAGAGTGCGGTA
Organism: uncultured Alphaproteobacteria bacterium; assembly: GCA_963828625.1. Classification (GTDB taxonomy): domain Bacteria; phylum Pseudomonadota; class Alphaproteobacteria; order Rhizobiales; family Xanthobacteraceae; genus PALSA-894. The sequence goes on from CAWHEX010000009.1 coordinate 36,488, forward strand.
CGCGAGGAGAAACGCTCGTGAACAGGCTTTTTGGCGCGGCGCTCGCCGTTGCATTCACGCTCGCATCCGTCGGCAGCGCGCCCGCCGCAAGCAAGATCCGGGAAATCGTTTCGCCGGGCGGCATCAAGGCCTGGCTGGTGCGCGAGCCCGCCGTGCCGATGGTGGCGCTCGATTATGCCTTCACGGGTGGTGCGAACGCCGATCCGGCCGACAAGCCGGGCCTCGCCAACATGGTTGGCTCGCTGCTCGACGAGGGCGCGGGCGAGCTCGATGCGCAAACGTTCCAGGAGCGCATGGAGGAGAAGGCGATCCAGCTCGGCTTCACGACCGGGCGCGATCAGTTCCGCGGTTCGCTGCGCTCGCTCACCGCCAACCTCGACGAGGCGGTCACGCTGCTGCGTCTTGCGCTCACGGCACCGCGCTTCGACGCCGAGCCGATCGAGCGCATCCGCGAGCAGATGCAATCGGCCTTGCGGCGCGCCACCACCAGCCCGAACGACATCGCGAATCGGCGCTGGTGGGCCGCTGCCTTTCCGGGCCACCCCTACGGCCAGCCGAGCAACGGCACGCCGGAGTCGCTGACGGCGATCACGGTCGACGATCTCAAGACCTATGTGCGCAACGTGTTCGCCCGCGATACGCTCACCGTCGCGATCGTCGGCGACATCGACGAGGCCGCAGCGGGCAAGCTGATCGACAGCGTGTTCGGCTCGCTCCCCGCCAAAGCGACGCTCGCGCCGGTTCCGGCGGTGGCGATGCAGGGTCTCGGCGAACGCATCGTGGTCGATCTGGACGTACCGCAGACGGTGATCAACTTCGGCGGCCCCGGCCTTCCGCGCAGCGATCCGGATTTCTTCACCGCGTACGTGGTCAATCACATCTTCGGTGCGGGATCGCACACCTCGCGGCTCTACAATGAGGTGCGCGAGTTGCGCGGGCTTGCCTACGGCATCCGCACCTCGCTGATCTGGATGGATCACGCCAACATCCTGAGCGGCGGGACTGCGACGCGCTCCGATCGCGCGGGCGAGACGCTCTCGATCATCGAGCGCGAGACCAAGCGTCTCGCCGAGGAAGGGCCGACGCAGGAAGAACTCGACAAGGCGAAAGCCTATCTGAAGGGCTCCTATGCGCTCGGTTTCGACACCTCGAGCAAGATCGCCGGGCAACTGGTGCAGATCCAGCTCGACAAGCTCGGCATCGACTATCCGGAAAAGCGCGGCGCGATGATCGATGCCGTGACGCTCGCCGATGCCAAGCGCGTGGCGAAGCGCCTGCTCGACACCAAGATGCTCACGCTGGCGGTCGGTCGCGCGCAGGGGCTGACCAAGACGAACTAGTGCATGAGCGTGCGCAGGAAATCGCACCGGTGGAACTTTTAACCCGCCACGCGGTAATGTCCCGGCATGACGTTTCGGCAGAACATCGAGAGCGCGCGCGCTGAGAAGATTGGCGCGAACGGCATCGCCAAAGCGGTGATGGACGACGCGCTCGCGCGCGCCGAAGCGGCGCTCGACTGGCTGCGCAAGATGCACAGCGATGGCAGCCTGCCGCTGCTGCGCCTGCCGGCGAAAACCAACGACCTAGACGAGATCGCCAAAGCGGCCGCGCGACTGCGCGCGGGTGCGACCGATGTTGTGATGCTCGGCACCGGCGGCTCCAGCCTCGGTGGACAAACGCTCGCGCAGCTTGCCGATGTCGGTGTGCGCGGCGCCGAGGCGTTCCGTTCCGCGCCGCGCCTGCACTTCATGGATAATCTCGATCCCGTTACCTACGGGACACTGCTCGCCAAGCTGCCGCTCGCCACGACACGGTTCGTCGCGATCTCCAAGTCCGGCGGCACCGGCGAGACGCTGATGCAGGCCGCGGCTGCGCTGTCCGCCGTGAAGCAGGCGGGACTCGAAGCACGTATCGGCGAACTGTTCCTTGGCGTCAGCGAGGCCGTGAAGCCCGGCAAGGCGAATGGCCTGCGCGATCTGCTCGGCGCATCCGTTCCGGTGCTGGAGCACGATCCGGGCATCGGCGGGCGTTATTCGGTGCTGAGCAATGTCGGGCTGCTGCCCGCCGCCGTGCTCGGGCTCGACATCAAGGCGATCCGCGCCGGCGCCGCGATGGCGCTCGCGCCGGTGCTGGCGAAGCAGGCAGCGGCGGACGTGCCGTCCGCACTGGGCGCGGCGCTCAACGCGGCGGCGGGGCAAGCGGGAAAGCCGATCGCGGTGCTGATGGCCTACGCGGACCGGCTGGAGCGCTTCACGCGCTGGTACACGCAGCTTTGGGCCGAGAGCCTCGGCAAGGACGGCAAGGGCACAACGCCGATCGGCGCGCTCGGGCCGGTGGACCAGCATTCGCAGTTGCAGCTTTTCATCGCGGGGCCGCGCGACAAGCTGTTCACGATTGTCACCGTGGCGACGGCCGGGCAGGGGCCGCGCATCGATCCGGAACTTGCGAAACGCGCAGGCGAGCCGGACCTGGGCGGCAAGACCATCGGCGATCTCGTCGCCGCGCAGGGCCGTGCCACAGCGGAAACGCTGGCGAAGAATGGTTGCCCGGTGCGCACCATCCACATCGAGAAGCTCGACGAGACGAGCCTCGGCGCGCTGCTGATGCATTTTATGCTGGAGACGATGCTCGCGTCGCACCTGCTTGGCGTCGAGCCGTTCGAGCAGCCGGCGGTGGAAGAAGGCAAGGTGCTGGCGAAGCAGTATCTCGTCAAAGCCTGAGCCATGGCGATCCGCGTCACCGACGAGATCAGCCTCGACGAGCGCGAGATCGAGGAGAGCTTCGTGCGCTCCTCGGGACCTGGCGGGCAGAACGTCAACAAGCTCTCGACCGCCGTGCAGTTGCGCTTCGACGTGCGCCGCTCGCCCTCCTTACCGAACGACGTCGCGATCCGGCTGATGCGGCTTGCCGGCAAGCGCATCACGAAAGACGGCGTGCTGGTGCTGATCGCGCAGAACCACCGCACGCAGGAGCGCAATCGCGCCGACGCGATGGAGCGGCTCGCCGCGCTCATTCGGGACGCCGCGGTCCGACCGGAGAAGCGGATCGCCACCAAGCCCACGAGGGCCTCGCGCGAGAAGCGCCTGGAAGGCAAGAAAGTTCGCTCAAATATCAAGGGGTTAAGGCGGACGAAGCCCGCGCTGGATTAGCGGGGACGGCCGGCCGGGTTCAGCCATAACGCCACCGACGACGTGCTAGATATCCGCGACCGCAACGCTTCGAGTCGCGCATGCCCGTCCGTCAGCTTGCCGAAAATATCGTCAACCGCATTGCCGCCGGTGAAGTGGTCGAGCGTCCGGCGAGCGCCGTGAAGGAGCTGGTCGAGAACGCGCTCGATGCCGGCGCGCGGCGCATCGAGGTGGTCACCGACGGCGGCGGGCGGCGACTGATCCGCGTGACGGACGACGGCGACGGCATGACGCGCGCGGACGTGGCGCTCGCGGTCGAGCGCCACGCGACGTCAAAACTCCCCGAAGACGACCTGCTGGCGATCGCGACACTTGGCTTCCGCGGCGAGGCGCTGCCCTCGATCGGATCGGTCGCGCGGCTCGCGATCACGACGCGGCACGCGAGCGAACCGAACGCCTGGGCGATCGAGGTCGACGCCGGAGCGAAATCTCCGGTGAAGCCGGCGGCGCTCACGCAAGGCACGCGTGTCGAGGTACGCGATCTTTTTTATGCGACGCCCGCGCGGCTGAAGTTCCTGAAAACCGACCGCACCGAGGCCGAGGCGATCCGCGACGTGGTGCGCCGGCTCGCGATGAGCCGGCCGGACGTCGCGTTCACGCTCGCGGGCGAGGAACGCGCGCCGGTGACGTGGGGCGCGGCGCTGCCGGGGCCTGCGGGGCGGCTTGCGCGGCTCGGCGATGTGCTTGGTGCCGAATTCCGCGCCAATGCGGTCGAGGTACGCGGCGGACGCGAAGGCCTCAACGTCGAGGGCTACGCGGCGCTGCCGACCTACAGCAAGGGCAACGCGCTCTCGCAGTACCTCTTCGTCAACGGCCGTCCGGTGCGCGACAAGCTGATGCTCGGCGCGGTGCGCGGCGCCTACGCGGACTATCTGCCGCGCGACCGCTTTCCCGTCGTCGCGCTGTTCGTCACGGTCGCGCCGCGCGAGGTCGACGTGAACGTGCATCCGGCCAAGACCGAGGTGCGCTTCCGCGACTCCGGGCTGGTGCGTTCGTCTATCGTGCGCGCCTTGCAGGAGGCGCTGGCGCGTGACGCACAGCGCACGGCGACGACAGGTGGGGAGGCGACCATCGCGGCGTTCAGGACGAACGCGGCGTTCCGCCCTGGCGCGGCGCCGCGGCGTGGCGGCTGGGACTGGCGTAACTCGCCGTTGAGGCCGCTGACTGACGGCGCGACCGCGTTGGCGGGCTTTGCCGAAGCTGAGCAGGCGAGCGTCGCCGACGTCAGGCAGGCGGGCCTAGAAGAAGCCGCGCACTCCATGTTCTTTATGGATGAGCCTGTCGTGGAAGTAGGCGTGGCTGAAGTCAGACCAGAAATGGTCGACCGCCCGCTCGGCGCTGCACGCGCGCAATTGCACGAGACCTACATCGTGGCGCAGACGCGCGACGGCATGGTGATCGTCGACCAGCATGCAGCGCACGAGCGCATCGTGTACGAGCGCATGAAGGCGGCGCTGGAGAAGTCCGGTGTGGCGCGGCAGATCCTGCTGATCCCCGAGATCGTCGAGCTGGACGAGGCCGACGTGGAGCGGCTTACGGCGCGTGCGGACGAGCTTGCGAAGTTCGGCCTTGCGCTCGAGCCGTTTGGCCCCGGCGCGGTCGCGGTCTCCGAGACGCCGTCATTGCTCGGCGAAGTCGACGCGCAGTCGCTGGTGCGGGACCTCGCCGAACACATGGCCGAATGGGACGAAACGCTGCCGCTGGAACGCCGGCTGATGCATGTCGCCGCCACGATGGCGTGCCACGGCTCGGTGCGTGCCGGCCGCCGCCTCAAGGGCGAAGAAATGAATGCTCTGTTGCGCGAGATGGAGGCGACGCCGAACTCCGGTCAGTGCAATCACGGCCGCCCGACTTACGTCGAGCTGAAACTGGGCGATATCGAGCGGCTATTTGGACGGAAGTAATCGCAGGATGACGAACTCGGTGTCGTCATAGCGCCGCCGCTCAGCCTCCTCGAAACCCTCCGGCGTTTTGAACGCGCCCGCTTCTTCCTCGACGACGATCAGCGCATCGCCCGTCAGCCAGCCGCCCTCGCGTGCCGACGCGAGCGCTTTTTCGGCCAGTCCCTTGCGGTAGGGCGGATCGAGGAACACCAGCGAGAAAGGCTCGTTCGGATGGATTGGTCCAAGCTTCGTCGCATCGCGGCGGAAGATTTTCGTCACCGCGGCGGCGCCCAACGCCTCGACGTTCTGCCGTTGCAGCGCGCGCGCTTCCGCGCCGTCGTCGACGAACTGAACGAACGTCGCGCCGCGAGAGAGCGCCTCGAACCCGAGCGCGCCAGTGCCGGCGAATAGGTCGAGTACGCGCGCCCCGGTAACCGGATCGGCGTACGCGTGGGTCAGGATGTTGAACAGCGACTCACGCAGCCGGTCCGCGGTCGGGCGAATGTCCTGCGATTTCGGTGCCGCAAGCGCGCGCCCGCGCAGCCGCCCGCCGACGATGCGCATCAGGGCATGACCCCGAAAAGCGGGAACCGGTTTTCGGACAAGATCATGCGTATTACCGGGCTTTCCGGCCGCGCTGCGGGCCGCGCCCGCGAGGCCGCTCGCGCTCGTCGAATGACGTGCGCGCGCCTTCGCCCCGGCGCGGACGCTGGAATTGCTTCGCCTCGGCCGATGGCCTGTCGCGCTTCGGCTTGTCATCCCTCGCAGGACGCTTCTCGGCGTTTCGTGGAGGATGAGGAGCGGTGCCTCGCTTCTCCGCAGACGCAGGCTTCTGCGGCTCCGGCTTGCGTTCGGTAATCGGGCCGGAGAAATCCGCGCCCGCCTGCTTCGTCAGCCGGTCGCCGAGCTGGTCGCGCAGGATGCGCGTCGGTACTTCGGAGACGTCGCCCTCGGCAAGCTCACCCAATTGGAACGGCCCGAACGACACGCGGATTAGTCGCGCAACCTGCAGGCTGAGATGGCGCAGCACATTGCGCACCTCGCGGTTCTTGCCCTCGCGGATCGCGAACGTGATCCACACGTTCGACGGCTGCTCGCGCTCCAGCAACGCCTCGATCGGCCCGTAGTTTATGCCGTCGACCGTCACGCCATCACGCAATTCATCGAGTTGCGCCTGCGTGACCTTGCCGTGTGCGCGCACGCGATAGCGCCGCAGCCAGCCGGTCGCGGGCAGTTCGAGCGCGCGCGCCAGCCCGCCGTCGTTGGTGAGCAGCAGCAGGCCTTCGGTCGAAAGGTCGAGGCGCCCGATGCTGATGAGGCGCGGCAGGTCCTTCGGCAGCGCGCCGAAGATGGTCGGACGGCCCTGCGGATCGGACGAGGTCGTCACCAGTCCGCGCGGCTTGTGATAGAGGAACAGCCGCGTGCGCTCCGCGCCGGGCAGCGGTTTGCCGTCGACCACGATCCTGTCGGCGCGCGTGACGTTGAGCGCGGGCGAGGCGATTTTCTCGCCGTTGACCGCGACGCGCCCGGCGGCAATCCAGGCCTCCGCCTCGCGGCGAGACGCAAGCCCCGCGCGCGCGATGACCTTGGCGATACGCTCGCCTTCGTGTTGATTCTGCGCCATAGGGTCTTATGCCACAGTCTTTCATGGATGACGCGCTCGCCGAGGCGCGGGCCGCGCAGGCCGCCAGCGAAGTGCCGGTCGGCGCCGTGATCGTGCGCGACGGCGCCATTGTGGCGCTTGCCGGGAACCGCACGCTGCGCGACCGCGATCCGACCGCGCATTGCGAGATGCTGGCGATCCGTGCGGCGGCTGCGACGCTCGGCTCGGAGCGGCTTACGGACTGCGATCTTTACGTCACGCTCGAGCCCTGCGCGATGTGCGCGGCGGCCATTTCGTTTGCGCGCATCCGGCGGCTCTATTACGGCGCGGCCGATCCGAAGGGCGGGGCGGTGGAGAACGGCGTGCGGTTCTTTGCTTCGCCGACCTGCCATCACCGGCCGGAGGTCTATGGCGGATTGAGCGAGAGCGAGGCGGCGGCGCTGCTGAGGGATTTCTTCAAAGCAAGGCGCTGAGCTTCTCCTTCACCTCGGCCTTGATCGGATCGGCGGCGCGCAGGATCGCGCTCGCCTGGAAGAAATCGAGCATCCGGAATATCCCGATGTTCGGCCGCAGCATGAGGTCGGGCGCGCCGCCCTTGAGCTTTTCGCCGACGATGGTCTGGCCCATCACGGTGATGGCGGCGAACAGGCTTTCCCATGGGTCGGGCACGCCCCGCCGCTCCGCCGCGCCGCCGGAGGCATCGACCGCGACGATGACATCGGCCTTGCCGCGCAGCAGCGTGAAGGGGAGCGGATCGACAACGCCGCCATCGACCAGCACGCGGCTTTCGCTCTCCACCGGCCGCATCAGCCCGGGGATCGCCATGGCGGCGGAGAGCGCGGGCCGGAGCGGTCCTTGCGAGAACAATACCGGCTCGCGCCGGTGCAGGTCGGCGGCCAGCACGGTGAGCGGAATCGCGAGATCGGAAAAATTCTCGGGCAGCAATTCGGCGAGGAACGCGTCGTAGAACTTCAGCCCGTCGACCACCAGCGGATTGCCGAAGCCCGCGCCGAGGATGTCGCGACCATGCAACCGCGCGGCACGCCATCACGCGGCGCAGCACCTCGCCGCGGTCATGCGCGAGCGCGATGAGGTGGCGGCGCATCGCGCGCCCGCTCATGCCCGCCGCGTAGCCCGCGCCGATCACCGCGCCGATGGATGAGCCCGCGATCACGACGGGCTTCACGCCCATCTCGTCGAGCGCCTCGATGACCGCGATATGCGCGAGGCCGCGCGCGCCGCCCGCGCCGAGCGCGAGCGGCAAACGTTTTCATCGCATTCTCACTTCGCGCCGGCTTGCCGCGCGAACTCCCATGCGGTGGCGGCGAGCGGGCGGACCATCTGGGCGCGCGCGGGCGCATTCTCGTTGGTGGCGGTGCCGTCGCGCACGCGCCCCACGATGCCCTGCAGGATCGCGGCAAGGCGGAAGAAATTGTAGGCCGAATAGACCGCGAGATACGGCCGCGGATCGAGCCCGGTGCGCGCCACGTAGGCGTCGACGTATTCGGAGAGCGACGGAATGCCGAGCGCCGCAAGATCGAGCCCGACCAGCGAGCCGGTGCCGGCGCTCGAATCCGAATGCGGCATGTGCCACTGCATGCAGTGATAGGTGAAGTCGGCGAGCGGATCGCCCAGCGTCGAAAGCTCCCAGTCGAGCACCGCGAGCACGCGTCGGCTCTGTCTCGTGCAGGATCATGTTGTCGAGGCGGTAGTCGCCGTGCACGAGCCGCACCGGGCCGGCCGGCGGCAGATGCCCCGGCAGCCATTCCATGATGCGCTCCATCTCGTCGATCTTCTCGGTCTCGGATGCGCGGTACTGCTTCGACCAGCGATCGACCTGGCGGGCGACGTAATTCTCGCCGCGGCCGTAGTCGCCAAGTCCGATCGCGACGGCTCGTAGGAGTGCAGCCGCGCAAGCGTCGCGTTCATGGCGTCGAACACCGCTGCGCGCTCTTTCGGGTTCGAGCCGGGCATGTCCGGCACCCAGATCACGCGGCCCTCGACGTAGCCCATCACGTAGAACGCCGTGCCGGTAATGCTCTCGTCGGCGCAGTAGATCACCGGCTCGGCGGTCGGGAAGCCCTGCGCGTAGAGCGCGCTGATCACCTTGAATTCGCGGTCGACCGCGTGCGCCGACGGCAGCAGCTTGCCGGGCGGCTTGCGGCGCAGCACGTATTTGCGCGCGGGCGTCTCCAGCATGTAGGTCGGGTTTGACTGCCCGCCCTTGAACTGGCGCACGGTGAGCGGACCCTTGAAGCCCGGCGCGTTGGCGGCGAGATAGCTCTCCAGCCGCGCGGTGTCGAAACGCAGCGGCGCCGCCACCTCCTTGGTGCCCGTATAGGTCGCCTGCCGGTCGATCTGCGTCATGCGGTACTCCCGGGCGAAACCTAACGGGCTTGCGCTTGATGGCAAGGGCGGCGGGACGCCTGACTATTCGCGCCCGATCGCCAGATAGCCGATGTCGCGGCGGCAGAAGCCGCCCGGCCAGTCGACCTTGTCCACGGCCGCGTAGGCGCGGCTTTGCGCCTCGGCGACGGACTTGCCGGTTGCCGCGATGCCGAGCACGCGCCCGCCGTTCGCCGTGATGCGCCCGCCTTCGGCCTTTGTGCCGGCGTGAAAGACTTCGACATTCTCCAAAGCGCCCGCGGCGTCGAGTCCGCCGATGACCGAGCCTTTGCCGTAGTCGCCCGGATAGCCGTTGGTCGCCATCACGACCACCAGCGCGGCCTCGTCATACCAGCGCAGATCGAAGTTCTTCAGTTGCCCGTCGCGCGCGGCGATCAGCGCGGGGAGGAGATCGGACATCAGGCGCAACATCATCACCTGACATTCCGGATCGCCGAAGCGGACATTGTATTCGATCAGCTTCGGGCCTTGCGCCGTCACCATCAGTCCGGCGAAAAGGATGCCCTTGAACGGCGTGCCCATGTCCCGCATGGCGCGCACCGTCGGCTTAACGATCTCCTCCATGGTCCGGCGCGTGACTTCTGGCGTCATCACCGGTGCGGGAGAATACGCGCCCATGCCGCCGGTGTTCGGGCCCTTGTCGCCGTCGAACGCGCGCTTGTGATCCTGCGCGGACGCGAGCGGGATCGCGGTCTCGCCGTCGCACAGCGCGAAGAACGAGGCTTCCTCGCCGACGAGAAATTCCTCGATCACGACCTCCGCGCCCGCGTCACCCAGCCCGCCGCCAAACATCATGTCGATCGCGGCTTCGGCATCGGCGACCGACTCGGCGATCACCACGCCCTTGCCCGCCGCGAGACCGTCCGCCTTCACGACGATCGGGACGGTCTGCTTGCGCGCGTAGGCCTTCGCGGGTGCGGCAGCGGTGAAGCGGTGATAGGCGCCCGTCGGGATGTCGTATTTCCTGCACAGGTCCTTGGTGAAGCCCTTGGAGCCTTCGAGCTGCGCCGCCGCCTTCAGGGGGCCGAAAGTGTGGAAACCCGCAGCTTCGAGGTCGTCCGCGATGCCGGCGACGAGCGGCCCCTCGGGACCGACCACCACAAAGTCCACCTTGTTTGCCTTGCAGAAGGCAACCACCGCGGCATGATCCGTGATGTCGATCGGCACGCACTCGGCCTCGCGCGCGATGCCGGCATTGCCGGGCGCGCACCAGAGCTTCGTCGTGAGCGGGGAGGCGGCGATCTTCCAGGCGAGCGCATGTTCGCGCCCGCCCGAGCCGAGAAGAAGGATTTTCATGCGCGTTCGTCTAGCAGGATTCGGCGCCGCTTTGGCCATGAGGGCGTGACCGTAATCGCCGCCGGTGTCCCCGGCGGGAGGGCGGCCGGATCGACCTCCACGATGCCGTCGCGGATGCGCACGCGGTAGGTCGCGAGCTTCTCGGTGAACGGCGGCGGCGCGCAGCCGTCAACGAGACGGTACTCGTAGCCGTGCCACGGGCAGGTCACGAGGCCGTTGAGGATGCATCCTTCGCCGAGCGGGCCGTTCTGGTGCGCGCAAACATTGGTCAGCGCGCCGATCTGGTCGCCATCGCGAAATACCGCGATGCGCTCGCCGTCCGGCGCCGTGACGATGCGCGCCCGCTTGTCGGGGATCGAATCGGGCGGGCCGACCGTGAGCCAGTCCTGTCGATGCCTCGGCTCCTGCGCGGTTTCGCGTTCGCGCCAGGCGGCGGCGATGTGCAGCGCCGTGACGAGCACGAAAGAGCCGCCGAGCAGGATCGGAATGAAGATGCGGCGGTCTTCCTGCATCACGCCGAGCGCAACATGCATCACCAGCACGCCGTAGGCGACGTAGAGCAGCATGTGCAGCGCCTTCCAGCGGCGCGGCGTCAGGAAGGCGAGCCAGAAGTCGTGGCTGGTGGCGGCGAGCAGGAACAGGATCGAGAGGCCGGTCAGGCCGAGCGCCTTGATGGGGAAGCCGATGAACTTGCCGTAGCCGGGGCTTGAGGTCATCTCGTTCATAAGGTCGCCCATCGCGCCCTGCACGGCGAACCAGTCGACCACCGACCATGCGTGCACCAGCGCGACGAGGAACGTCAGCACGCCGAAATGGCGGCGATTGTAGAGCAGGCGGCAGGAAGCGCCGGTCGAGCCGCGCGAGCGGTCCGATCGACAGGATGATGGTCAGCATCACGAACGCGCAGGTGCCGAACGCCTTGATGCGCAGGTTGATCCAGGCGGGCTGGTCGGCGGGGGGATTGCGCAGTGCGCCGACCGTCATGAACGTGCCGATGAACAGCACGACGCCCGCGATCAGGACGGCGTCATAGATCAGCTTGCGCCTGTTCCACTGGACGGCCTGAAACCCCGCGCTCATTTGCGCGGCTCCGGCATAAGCACGTTTACGCGCGTCTTCGGCGCGCTGTCGGCCGGCGGCAATTGGGATGCTTCTGGTGGCGGACGCAGCGCGAGCGCCAAGCGTGAAGCCAAGCGCGACGACAATGGCGAGCGCCGGCCACATCATCCGGTGAAGCCTGCGATGTCCGCGCGTCATCGCGCGCCTCGCGCGGCGAGCCAGCGCCGCAGCACATAGGGCCACAGCGCCGCCGCGCCCGGCAGGATCAGGATGCGCGCGCCGAGGCTCATCGGCGCGGGTTGCACCCTGGTGACGCCGAACGCCGCGAAGGCGAGCGCAAACGCGACGCCGATCGCGGCGTAGAGCGCGAGCGCGTTGAGCAGGAGTGCGACGAGCGGGTGCATGGCCTTTGACGCGATTCTATACGGTTCTGCATGGATTTTGTTTCGCCACGCAGCACTTTAGGCTGGCGGTGAGCCTGACAAAACCGCTATTCGATTCGGGCCCATGAACCAGCCCCGCGTCAACGTTCCGGAATGGACCGTCTCCGAGCTTTCGGCGGCGCTGAAGAAGACCGTGGAGGACGCCTACGGCTTCGTGCGCGTGCGCGGCGAGATCACCGGCTATCGCGGGCCCCATTCGTCCGGCCATGCTATTTCGCGCCTGAAGGACGAAAGGCGCCAAGATCGACGCGCGTGATCTGGAAGGGTGACGTTCGGCGCGCATCCGCTTCAAGCCGCGAGGAGGGCCTGGAGGTGATCGCGACCGGGCGGCTCACCACCTATCCGGGCGCGCTCGTCCTACCAGATCGTGATCGAGAGCCTGGAGCCCGCCGGCGTCGGCGCGCTGATGGCGCTGCTCGAGGAGCGCAAGAAGAAGCTCGCCGCCGAAGGCCTGTTCGACGAGGCGCGCAAGCAGCTCATTCCGTTCCTGCCCGGCGTGATCGGCGTCGTCACCTCGCCGACCGGCGCGGTGATCCGCGACATCCTGCATCGGCTCTCCGACCGCTTCCCGCGCCATGTGCTGGTGTGGCCGGTGCGCGTGCAGGGCGACGGCTCGGCGGAAGAAGTCGCGGCGGCGATCCGCGGCTTCAACGCGCTGCCCGAGAAGGGGCGCATCCCGCGCCCGGACGTGATCATCGTGGCGCGTGGCGGCGGCTCGCTCGAAGACCTCTGGTCGTTCAACGAGGAGATCGTCGTGCGCGCGGCGGCCGAGAGCATGATCCCGCTCATCTCGGCGGTCGGCCACGAGACCGACGTGACCCTGATCGATTTTGCCTCCGACAAGCGCTGCCCGACGCCGACCGCGGCGGCCGAATGCGCGGTGCCGGTGCGCTCCGAACTGATGGCGCAGATCGACTCGCTCGGCGCGGCGGCAATTGTCCTCCTGGGCGCGCGGGCTCGAAGGGCGGCGCACCGAATTGCGTGCCGCCACGCGCGCCTTGCCGGGCGCGGACGAATTGCTCGCGGTGCCGCGCCAGAAGGTCGATTCGCTCTCGGAGCGCCTGCCGCGCGCGCTGCACGCCAATGCGCAGATCCATCACAAGCAGTATTTGCGCTGCGCGTCGCGGTTGACGCCGCCGCTGCTGCGCGCCCGCGTGCAGCGCGGGCGCGAGCGGCTCGGCAATGCGGGTGAACGCCTCGCCGCCGGCATCCGGGCGAACATCGCGGCGCATCGCCAGCACATCGTGCGCGACCGCGAGCGTGTCGCGGCGCTGTTCGAGCGCGGCGAGCGCGGCATCACGCGGCTGGTCGAGCGGCGCTTCGCGGCGCTGGAGCGCGCCGACAGGCTGCTCGCGGCGTTCTCCTATCAGGGCGTGCTCGCGCGCGGCTTCGCGCTGGTGCGCGAGCCGGCGGGGACGCCGCTGCGCAGCGCGGCCGCCATCAGCCCCGGCCAGGGTCTCGACATCGAGTTCGCCGACGGGCGCGTCGCCGCGACCGCGGTGTCGGCGCACGGCAGCCCGCCGCGCCGCCCGATCAAGCCGCGCCGGAGCCGCTACGGCAGCGGCGAGGGGCAGGGCAGTTTGTTCTGAGGTTATTTCTTCGGCAGTTGCAGCAGCTCATCGAGCTGCGCCTGCGTCAGCGCGGCCGGAATGTACTTGAACGCGATCGCGTCCTGCATCAGCTCCGGCATGCCCTTCACTTCGTCGAGCTGCAGCATCGTCTTGGGATAGAACTGGTCGCGCACGGTCTGCGCCGTCGCGGGCGTGATCGAGGCATATTTGGCGAAGGCCTCGAGCGCGCGCGGATCGGAATACATCCAGTCGATCGTCTCGCGATAGGCCTTGATGAAGCGGTCGTAGACATCGCGCCGTTTTGCGAGGTCGGTCGCGTTCGCGATGATCAGCCGGACGGTCTGGTTGCGCACGCTCGGCAGGTCGTTCGCGAGCGCGATCAGCCGCGCGCGGCCCTCGGCCAGCGCATCGAGCCCGAACGGCGGCGTCGAGAAGCCGATGTCGACCTGGCCGGACATGACCGACGTGAACGTCGCCGGCACGTTGCCGGTCGCGACGAGCTTTGCCGTAAAGCCGTAGTCCTTGATGAAGCGCAGCGCCGTGATGTGCGTGCCGGAGCCCGCCGTCGAATAGGCGAGCGTCATCTCCGGCTTCACGCCCTTGAAATCCTTCTGGACGGCCGAGTCCGCCTTCACGAAGTAATATTCGGCGGTGCCGGTTGCTTCGCCCGCGATGATGCGGATCGGCGCGCCCTTGGAAAAGGCGCCGAGCACGCCAAGCGTGCCGGGCGACACGCCGATGTCGGCCGAACCGGAGATCACCGCCTGCTGCGTCTCGCCGCCGCCCGAGGTGTAGAACACCTGCAGTTCGAGACCGTGCTTGGCGAAGAGGCCGAACTGCGAGCCGATCTCGGCGAACGAAGAATCCCACAGGCCGCGCTGGCCGATCGCGAGCTTGAGCGTATCGGCGGCGAACGCCGATGTGGAGGCAAGCGCCGCGAGCAGCGCGCCGGCAATCAGTTTCGTTCTCATCGCACGTCCTCCCGCGTCACCTTAGCCCCAAGTCTCTCGCGCCAACTCTACCACCAGCCGCAGCTTTGCCTCCTGCATTTCCGGCGAAATGGGGTTGCCCACTTCGGTCGAGGCGAAGCCGCATTGTGGGCTGACGGCGAGGCGTTCCGGTGCGACGAAGCGGCCCGCCTCATCGATCCGGCGTTTCAGCTCGGACTTGTCTTCCAGAAAATTCATCTTGGTCGAGACGAGCCCTAGCACGACCGTCTTGTCCTTCGGCACGAAGCGCAGCGGCGCGAAATCGCCCGCGCGCGGCGAGTCGTATTCGAGGAAGAAGAAATCGATATTGAGTTTGTTGAACAGCTTTTCGGCCACCGCCTCGTAGCTGCCCTCCGCGTGCCATTGCCCGCCGCGGTTCCCGCGGCAGAGATGCATGCCGATGCGCAGGCCCGGCAGGTCAGCGAGCACGCGATTGGTCACGTCGATGTATTTGTCGATCAGGGCGTCCGGATCGTCGCCGCGCGCCCGCAGGCTCGCCTGCACGTCCGCGTCGCCGAATTTGGCGAACGCCGTCTCGTCGATCTGCACATAGGTGCAGCCGGCCGCGCGCGAGCGAGCGCAACTCGCTGCGGAATGCCGCGACGATGTCGTCCCAGAACTCGTCCGCGTCGCGATAGGCCTGCGCCGTCACGGCCGCATCGCCGCCGCGGAAATGCAGCGCGCAGGGACCCGGGATCGTGATCTTGGGCAGCGCCTTGGTGCGCGCGCGCAGAAACGCGAAATCCGCCGCATGGATCGGGCCTTTCCACGCGATCGCGGCTGCGGATCACTCCCGTCGGCTGCGCGCCCCGGCTGCCCGCTTCGCCCGCGGGCGCCTGAAACGAAATGTCGCCGAGCTGGCCGTAGAAATAGCTGTGATAGGAGGCGCGGCGGAATTCGCCGTCGGTCGCAAGCCGCAGGCCCACGCGCTCCTGCAGCCGCACCGCGTCTTCGATCGCGCGGTCCTCGGCGCGCGCTCAGCGCGGCCTGATCGATTTCGCCGCGCGCGAAGCGCTGGCGCTGTTCGAGCAATTCGCGCGGCCGCAGCAGGCTTCCGATATGCTCGGCGCGGAACGGCGGAGAATTTCCTGGGCATCATCCTTGTCCGAAAACCGGTTCCCACTTTTCGGGGATGATGCTCAAATCCTCCGCCCCACGCCTTCCCAATACGGATCGCGCAGGCGGCGCTTGAAGATCTTGCCCGACTCCTCGCGCGGCAGCGCATCGGAGAACTCGACCACGCGCGGCACCTTGTAGTCGGCGATGCGCGCTTTCAGGAAATTGCGCACCGCGTCGCGCTCGATCTTTACGCCGTTGCTCGGCTGGACATGCGCGGCGAGCGCCTCGCCGAACTCGGCATCGGGGATGCCGAACACCGCGCAGTCCGCGACCTCCGGCATGGTGATCAGCACCGCCTCGATCTCGGCCGGATAGATGTTCACGCCGCCCGAAATCACCATGTCGGACTTGCGGTCGCAGATGTAGAGATAGCCTTCGCGGTCGAAATAGCCGACATCGCCGACCGCCACGAGCCCGTCGCGGTCGATCGCCTTTCGATCCTCCGGCCGATTGATGTAGGTGAAGTCCGGGTACGCGGCCTGACGGCAATAGATCAGCCCCGGCTCGTAAGGTGGCAGCACTTCGCCGGCATCGTTCATGATGCGCACTTCGGCGCCCGCGACCGGACGTCCGGCCGAGCCCGAACGGGTGCGCGACTCCTCGGAGGTCAGCAGCGTGATGAAGCCCGCTTCGCTGCTCGCGTAGCTTTCGTTGATCACCGGCCCCCACCACTCGATCATCTGCTTCTTGACCTCGGGCGGGCAGGGCGAGCCGGTCGAGGCGACGAACTTGATCGAAGAGAGATCGTACTTGCGCTTCACCTCGTCGGGCAGGCGCAACAGGCGCACGAAATGCGTCGGCACGAGATAGAGCCGGTCAAGTTTGTGCTTCTCGATGTCGGCGAGCAGGCGCTCGGCCTCGAAGCGCTCATGCATCACCACGAGGTCGCCGTTGAGCAGGCTCTGCATGCCGTAGGACGCGGGCGCCGAATGATAGAGCGGCGCGACGATCGCGGTGCGCATGCCCGGCTTGATGCCAAGCACGGTCTGCGTGATCTCGAGCATGCGCGCCATCTGCTCGGGCGGCGGGGGGCGGCGCAGCACGCCTTTCGGCTTGCCGGTCGTGCCGGAAGAGTAAGGCACCGAGCCGTGCACCTGCCGCGGCGGCCCGGCGTAAGGCTCATGGCCGCGAGCCAGCTCTCCCATTCGATCGCGCCGTCCGGCACGCCGCATTGGTCGTCGGCGAGGCGGAACGCCGCGCGCGTCTCCGCGCTCGGCTCGACCACGATGACGTGCACGCCGGCGGGGATGCCGCCCTCGATCTGCCGCAGCAGGTCGGCGTGGACGATCAGCGCCTTGGCGCTGCAGTCGCGCAGGATGTAGCCGGCTTCGTCCGCCTTGTAGTGCCAGTTGATCGGGCAGGAGTAGCAGCCGGCCTGGCGCGCGATCAGCATCGCTTCGAGGAACGTGGCCTCGTTGCGCAGCATGATCGCCACGACGTCGCCTTCGCCGATGCCGAGCTTGCCGAGCCCGGTCACGCCGCGCAGCGCGCGGTCGGCGATCGCTGCGCCGTCGCGGCTGCCGCCTGCCGAAATGACCGTCGCGACCATCGTCCTCCCCGATTTTGCGCACGAACCTATTGATCGGCGGTGGAAACGTCTAGCGCGTGAGCCATTCGGCGACGCGCTTGAACGCGTCGGCGCGCGCGGCCGCGTCGGTTCCCACATGGACACGGCCCGCGCCGCCCGTGGCGAGCAGTACGCCGGTGCGTACCTGCAACGGCAGGTCCGGGCGGTCGAAGTCGTGATAGGCGCCGGGATAGACCCTGATGGAGGCGCGCGCCGTGCGTCCGCGTGCGCCCGCGACCATCTGCTCGCAGGCGCCGGCCGGGGTCCAGTCGTCCTTGCCGCCGATCAGGATCAGCGTCGGCAGGCGCGCGCTCCAGGCGGTGTCGCGCAGCCGGCGGCAGCCGGGATAGAACGCGATCGCGGAGCGGAAGTCGGGCTTGTCGTCTTTCTTCGTGGCCTGCGGACGCACCGTCCAGAGTGCGGCGACGCCGCCATTGGCCCAGCCGATCAGCGAAACGCGGTCGGCCGCGACATAAGCCTGCTGTTGCAGCCAGTGCCGGGACGCATCGGCATCTCCCACGCGTTCGCGCCCCGAGCGCAGGCTGCGCCCGGCGTTGCATTGGGGGCCGAGGTTGCGCGCGCCGAAGCTGTCGGGAAACAGCGCCACGTAGCCGGCGGCCGCGAGGCGCTCGCCCCAGTCGCGATAGCGCCGCGCGAACGGCGTGCGCTGACCGGGAAGACCATCGCAGTTGTGCAGCGCGACCACCGCCGGGAAGGGGCCGCTGCCTTCCGGCCGGTAGAGGAAGCCCTTGAGTTTCACGCCTTCATGCGTGATCTCGACCTGCTCGGGCGAGGGCGTGGCGGCGGTTGCCTTCGGCGGCAGCGCCGCAAGTCCCAAGGCCACAAGGCCGAGGATCGCAAGGCTGAGGGCCGCCGTCCGCTGCATCGAAACGCTCGGCATTGAGGGCCCTGTCGGAGGGTTTAACGCAGCGAAACGAACGATTATGTTCTGCCTCGCTGCGTCGTGAAATAGGCTATCTGCGGCCTGAACGGAGACTGAACGTGCTCAACCGCTTCAGCGGACCTTCGCCGATGCCCGGAGAGGCTGAGGTCAAGTATCTCGATGGGGACTTCCGCGTCGTGCGCCCGGGCGCATTCGTGCGCTGCGCGGTCACCAATGTGCCGATTCCGCTGGAAGAACTTAAGTACTGGAGCGTGGATTTGCAGGAAGCCTACGCGACGCCGGAGGCGGTGTTGCAGCGGCTGCATCCCGGCCGGATGAAGGATGCCTAGCCGGTCCGGCACACCGCGCGGATCACGAAATTCTGAAGGGCATCGGCGTCGGTTACCGTCAGGGTGACGGGCAGGGCACGCGCTTTTTGCGCCAAGGCGGCTGCCGTCGAGTCGCCCTGTAACCGCGCAAGATCCTTCTCGGTGGTAAGGAGCTGCAACCTGTTGCGCTCGGCCTCGCGCAGCAGCGCGACCGTGTCCTTGGCGCTGTAGCGATGGTGATCCGGAAAGGCGCGGCGGACCGGCGCATCGATTCCGGCGGCCGCGAGCGTTGCGAAAAATTTCTCCGGGTCGCCGATGCCCGCGAAGGCGAGGACTTTTGCTCCGCGCAGCGAGGCGACTGCTTCGGCGTCAGGTTCGAGCGCGCCGATGAACACGGGCAGGTCGCGCTTTCGCACCGGCGGCTCGTCAAACGTGATACGCGCCGTGTCGGTCGGGGAGGCGACAATCAGCAACGCGGAAGCGCGATCAAGTTGCGGCTCCATCGGCGCGCGTAATGGCCCGGCTGGAAGCACGTATCCGTTGCCAACACCGCGCACGGTATCGATCACAAGCAGAGAGCAGTCCTTGGCGAGCGACGGATTCTGGAATCCGTCATCCATCACGATCACGCTCGCGCCTTTCTCGACCGCGAGCTTTGCGCCCGCGACGCGATTCTCAGCCACGATGGTCGGCGCGACGCGCGAAAGAAGCGGAGGCTCGTCGCCGACCTGTACGGCGGTGTGTGCGGGCTCGACCATCACCGGCCCGGCGAGCCTTCCGCCATAACCGCGCGTCAGGAACACCGGCCGCTCGCCCGCCGCGATCAGAATCTTGGCGATCGCGATGGCCGTGGGAGTCTTGCCCGCGCCGCCGACGGTCGGATTGCCAACGCAAATGACAGGGACGCCGGCTCGCTCGCCCGGCTGGGCCAGCCTGCGTGCCGCAATCGCTCCGTAGAGCGCCGCGAACGGAGAGAGGATCGCGGCAGCGGGGCCCGGCTTCTCCCACCAGAAGCCCGGCGCCTTCATGCGACGTGCTTTTGTTTGCGCATGACCTTGTCGGAAGACCGGTTCCCACTTTTCTGGGTCATGCGCTGCGCCGCTCCAGATCGAGCTGCATCAGATAAGGCTCGATCGCCATGAGCGTGCGCCGCAGCGCGCCGCCCAATTCTTCCACCGTCGCCATCCCGGCATCGGCTACCTGCTTGCGCTGCGCGGCGTTATTGAGCCACGCGGCCATGCGGTCGATCAGCCGGTTGACGTCGAGCACTTCCTCGGCCCCGCCCGCCTCGTCGAGCGCCGAGTAGATCTCGGTGAAATTCCAAACATGCGGCCCGTGCAGGATTGCGGCGCCGAGCTTCGCCGCCTCGATCGGATTTTGCCCGCCGTGGCGCACCAGCGAGCCGCCCATGAACACGATCGGCGCCAGCCGATAGACAAGACCAAGCTCGCCGATGGTGTCGGCGACATAGACATCCGTGCCGCGGTCGGGAAGCAGGCCGCGCGACCGCGCGACCGCGTTGAGCCCGGCGGCGGTCGCGATCTCGACCACGCCGGGCCCGCGTTCGGGATGGCGCGGCGCGATGATCGTGAGCAGCCCGGGGAAGCGCTGCCGCAGGCGGCGGTGCGCGTCGATGATGACGGCCTCCTCGCCCGGATGCGTCGAGGCCGCGGCGATCATCGGGCGGTCGCGCATCACGGTGCGCATCGCGGCGAGCTTGCCGGCATCGACCGGCGGCGCTGGCACGTCGAGCTTGAGATTGCCGGTAACGCTGACGCGCGGCGCGCCCAGTTCGGAAAGGCGCTCGGCGTCGGCGGAGGATTGCGCGAGACAAAGATCGAAGCCCTTGAGCAGCGTGTGGATCGTCTTCGGCAGATAGCGCCAGCGCGTGAACGAGCGTTCGGAGACGCGCCCGTTGATCAGGATCAGCGGGATGTTCTTGGCCGTCGCGCCGATGATCAGGTTCGGCCACAGGTCGGATTCGGCGAGCAGCGCGAGGTTCGGCTGCCAACGCTCGAGAAAGCGTTCGGTGTAGCGCGGCGTATCGACCGGGATGAACTGATGGACCGCGCCGGGCGGCAGGCGCCGTTCGGCGAGCCGCGCCGACGTCACGGTGCCGGATGTGACCAGCACATTGAAATTGCGCGCGCGCAGGCCCTCGACCAGCGGCACCACGGCAAGCATCTCGCCGACGCTTGCGCCATGCGCCCAGATCAGCGGTCCCGGCGGGCGCTCGATCGGCGGTTTCGCCGCGCCGCTCGCCCATGCGCTGCGGATGCTCCTTGCCGCGCTGCAGGCGGCGGGCGAGCACGATGCGCAGGATCGGCGTCGCCAGCGCGGTCAGCCCGCGATAGGCGCGCAACGTCCAGGGCAGCCGTTGCGCCGCGGCCGGCATGCTCAGTCCTTCCGGTCGACGATCGCGTAGGCGCGCGCCGTCGCCTTGTTCAGATTTTCCTCGACCTGCCGCCGGTAGCCTTCCACGGCGGCGTCATCCGCATCGGCAGGCACGTGCACCGGCTCCCCGCAGACCGCTCCGCCGCGGCTGAACGGCAGGTTGATCGTTGTCTTGTCCCAGTTGTCCAGAACGTAGCGCCGGCTGGTGGCGAGCGCGACAGGAAAGATCGGCCGTCCCGAATGGCGCGCGAGCATCACGATTCCGCGCCCCGCGCGCCGCGCGATCTTCGGCACGTCCGCCGTCAGCGCGACCGAATCCCCCGCCGCAAGCGTATCGAGCATCTGGCGGAACGCGCCGAGGGCGCCCTTGCGGATGAATTCCCTGCCGACGTCGCCCGAGCCACGGATCGTCTCGACGCCGAGCCGCTCGGCGGCGATCGCGTTGATCTCGGCGTCACGGTGGTGCGAGATCAGCACCTTGCCGCGATCGTTGGGCCGCCGCATGAACGGCCCCATGAAATGCTGGCCGTGCCACATCGCAAGGATCACCGGAAGGTTGGCGTCGATGCGGGCATAGCCGTCCGGCGGATCGACCAGCGTAGCGCGTGGTCTTGAAGACGAAGCGCAGATATTCGGCGGCGAGCGTGCCGGCCGCGACCTGCACCCAGCGCTGACGCCCGAGACCCTTCCACAATTTCATTGGCGGGATTGATCCGCTCAGCCGGTCCGGCGCGTCGAATTGGTCGCGGGATCGAGCAGCCGGTGCATGTGGACGATGAAGTAGCGCATCAGTGCGTTGTCCACGGTCTTCTGCGCCTGCGCCTTCCAGGCCGCATAGGCGGCCGCATAATTCGGAAAGATGCCGACGACTTCGACGTTGCTCAAGTCCTTGAACTCGACCGCGTCGAGGCTCGTCAGTTCGCCGCCGAACACGAGATGCAGGAGCTGCTTCGGGGTTGCTTCGGCCATGATCCCATCCTTCGCTTCGCGCGCGCGATTCCCCGCGCCTACCTTACGCGAGGCTGAATGTTTTCGCCCGCACCAGTTCGAGGAACGCTTCGTGACGCGAACGCCCGGCGGCGACGAGGGCGCCGTGCAATGGATCAGCCCGATTATAGGTCAATTGTTGGCCGTCGAACGTGGTCAGCGTGCCGCCCGCTTCGTGCACCAAAAGGTCCGCAGCCGCAAGGTCCCAGTCGTGGCTGTTGTTTGACGCAAAGGCAAGATCGAGCGTGCCGGCGGCGACGCGCGCAAGCCGCAGCGCGAGCGAGAAGACCTTCGGCTCGGCGATCATCGTCGGCACAACGTTGCCGAGCCGTTCGAGCATCGGCTTTGGCCCCGCAGCCTTGATGCCGTCGAACGCCGCGCCCTTGCTCACTGCGGCCGCCACGCCATTGACGGTCGCGCCCTCGCCCGCCGTCGCGAGGTAGAGCGTGTCCTGCATAGGGACGAACAGCGCCGCGATCGCCGGGCGGCCGTTCTCCACCAGCGCGACCGAAATCGACCAGTCGGTGCGGCCGTTGACGAAGGCGCGCGTGCCGTCGATCGGATCGACGATCCACAGTCGCGGGCCGCCGAGGCGCGCGCGATCGTCTTCGCTTTCCTCCGAAAGCCAGCCGCAATCCGGTGCGAGTGCCGTCAGGCGCTCGCGCAGGAAATGGTCGACCGCGATGTCGGCTTCGGTGACCGGCGATGAGCCGCTCTTGGTCCACGACTTGAACGGGGTCTGGAAGATCTTCGCCGCGAGTGCACCTGCTTCACGCACCGTCGCGGCGACGGCGTCCTTCAGGCCCGCGTGCGCGTCAGGTGCCCGCAACGGTCAGCCCCTCCACCCGCACGGTCGGCGCATTGGTGCCATAGCGGAATTCGAGATCGTTCGCGGGTGTCAGCGAGGCGAAGATGTCGTTCAGGTGCCCCGCGATGGTGACCTCGCTCACCGGATAGGTGAACTCGCCGCGCTCGATCCATACGCCGGACGCGCCGCGGCTGTAATCGCCGGTCACGAGATTGGCGCCCATGCCGATCAGGTCGGTGATGTAGAATCCGTCCTCGATATCGGCAATCAGATCCTTCGGGCTCTGCGAACCCGCCTCGAGATGCAGGTTGGTCGGCGAGGGCATCGGTGCTGATGAAACGCCACGCGCTGCGTGGCCGGTCGTCGCGAGCGAGAGTTCGCGCGCGGTCGCCGAGTCGAGAAACCATGATTTGAGCACGCCGTCGTCGATCACGGCCATCGCCTTGCCCGCCACGCCTTCACCGTCGAAGGGATGCGAGCGCAGGCCGCGCTTGCGCAGTGGATCATCGATGATACGGATGCCCGAGCGGAAAAGCTTCTCGCCCATGCGGTCCCTCAGGAAGCTTGTCTTGCGCGCGATCGACGAACCATTGATTGCAGACGCGAGATGACCGACCAGCGTATTGGCGACGCGCGGGTCGAACACGACAGGCACGCGGCGCGTCTCGACCTTGCGCGGATTGAGCCGCTTGACTGCGCGCTCGCCCGCGACGCGGCCGATCTTGCCGGGGTCTTCGAGGTCAGCGGCATGCAGCGTCGAGGAAAAATCGTAGTCGCGCTCCATCCCGGTGCCTTCGCCCGCGATCGCGACCGCGGACATCGAATGGCGCGAGCCGACATAAGTCCCGCGGAAGCCGTGGCTCGTCACCAGCACCATGCCGCCGATGCCGGCGCTCGCACCCGCGCCGCCGGACTTGGCAACGCCTTTCACGGCAAGTGCTGCCCGCTCCGCTTCGCGCGCGTAGCGTTCGAGCGCCGCGACGTCGGGCAGCGCTGGATCGACCAGGTCGAGATCGGGAAACTTGTGCGCCAGCAGGTCGGCGTCGGCGAGACCGGCGTATTTATCGTCTGGCGCGACGCGCGCCATCGCGACCGCGCGCTCGGCGAGCGCATCGGCGCCACTACCCTTCGTGTCGTTGGTCGAGACGACGGCTTGCCGCTTGCCGACCAGCACGCGCAGGCCCATGTCGTCGCCTTCGGCGCGCTCGCTTTCCTCGACCGCGCCCTCGCGCACCTCGACCGAAAGCGAAATCGAGCGCACCGCGACCGCATCCGCCGCATCCGCGCCCGCGCGGCGCGCCGCGCTGACGAGACGCTCGGCAAGATCGAGCAGGGGAGTTTGGTCAAGAAAGTCTGACATCGAGGATGAGCCGGGGTTTAGGGCGCGCACGCCGTGGTGACAAGGGGCGCGGAATGCCCGCGACAGGCCTCATGTTGGTTTCCGGTCGGTTATCGGCAAGGCGCAAATGCAACGGAACCGGCGTGATGGCGACAAACTGCGCGACTTCGGCAACGCGCCGTCAATCATGTCGCCTGAAGCGACCGTTCGAACGGCCTGTTAACCAGCGAAATTAAGTGGATTCCGACACGGGTCAGGCATGCTCCCCTCAACGCCGGACACAAAACAAAAAGTCTGGCAGGGAGCGTGTTTTGAGGCGTCAAACCGAGCTCGGCGGGACCTCCGCCGGGTCGAGCCGCACCGCGCGGCTCGACCCGTTCGCACTGCCGGTCCGTTTCACGGCAAACGATGCCGCGGCGGACGAGCGGGTGCGTCATGTGGAGCTGCATTCCGAACGCGTGATTCTGCGCCGTGCCATCCACGGCATGCGCATCGCACTCAATGTGCCGGTGCAAGCCTTCCTTGGTGTTTCGATCCGGCTCATAGCGGAGCAGGACGGGGCCCCGGCTGGTGTCGCGGTCTATCTCGAACACCGCGATCCGGGACTTTCGATCGAGCTCTATGCTGCTGAAAATTCCGACGACGTCGTTGCCGAGTGGCAGCTCTGGTCACGCACGCTCGGCTTGCCGGCGCTCGTCACCTCGAGTGAGGGCGGTTTCCACCAGCCGTTCCCGCAACTCGGCGCCGTGCGCGTCAAGGCGCCCGCCCAGCGCCGCCGCCGCCGTTCGCCGCTCAGCAAACGCCGTCCGCGCTTTCTCGCGCGTCGCCGCACGGGCATGGCGCGTGGCGCAGCCGTCGTGCATCGCGAGCGCGAGATCATCGCGCGCAACTAGACTGCGCGTCGCGCGAGCAGCGTGCGGGCAATCAGCCAGCCTGCGATTCCTCCCGCGATAATCCGAGCGGCATCGCCACAAACACCGAGACCACGCCGCATAGGTTCGATCGCGGCCAAAGCACCACGCACGACAGATGCTCCGCCGGGTAGTACGCGAGCCACGCGCCTCCGATGGCGCAGGCGAGCGCGACTGCGATCTTGATGAAGATCATGACCTGAACTTCCGTTCGAGCCCTTCGCTCCTTAGTGGCGCGAGGGACGAACGGCGTTCAAACCGGCCGTCGATGTGGTATTCTGCGGGATCGCGCCGCGGGTCGCGCGACGCGCGCCGGAAATCGCAACGCCGTCTCGTCAGCCCTTCACGCCGAGCAGTTCGACCTCGAAGATCAGCGTAGCGTTCGGCGGGATCGCGCCACCCGCGCCGCGCGCGCCGTAGCCGAGCGCAGGCGGGATGATCAGCGTGCGCTTGCCGCCGACCTTCATCGTGGCGACGCCTTCGTCCCAACCCTTGATGACGCGGCCGGTGCCGATCGGAAATTCGAACGGCTCGCCGCGATCGACGGAGGAGTCGAACTTCTTGCCCTTCGCGCCGTTCTCGTAGAGCCAGCCGGTGTAATGCATGACGCAGGTCTGTCCGGTCTTCGGCGTCGCGCCGGTGCCGGCTTTTTCATCCGTGATCTGAAGGCCTGATGGTGTGGTCATGGTCTTTCCGGTCTGCGCGGTTGCCGCCCTGGAGATCACAATGGCGGTCCCCGCCAATGCGCCCGCAAGGATAGAGCGTCGGGATATCTGCATCATCATCTCCGTTTCAGGCAACCGCCTCTAGAAGAAATACGACTTGTATATGGCGTCGCCGATCAGCGCCGCGAACAGGATCAGCCCGGCGTCGCGGTTCGACTTGAACAGCCTGAGGCAAAGATCCGGATCGTCGATGTCGAGGCGTTCGATCTGCCAGCCGAGGTGTGCGCCGAAGAAGATGCAGCCGACCACGAAAACCGGCCCGGCTTCGGCCGCCGCGCCCGAGAGCCCGATCAGCACGACGGCGAGCGCATAGAAGCAGATCATCGCACGGTGCGTATGGCGCCCGAACAGCCGCGCGGTCGAATGCACGCCGATCAGCGCGTCGTCCTCGCGATCCTGATGCGCGTAGATTGTATCGTAACCGATCACCCATGCGATCGAGCCCGCGTAGAGCAGATAGGCAGGCATATCGAGCGAGCCGAACAGCGCGGCCCATCCCATCAGCGCGCCCCACGAGAATGCGAGGCCGAGCACGATCTGCGGCCACCAGGTGACGCGCTTTGCCAGCGGATAGAGCGCAACGATCGCGAGCGACGCGACGCCGAGCCAGATCGTGAAGCGGTTGAACTGAAGCAGGATGACGAGGCCTACCAGCGCCTGCGCGGCGAGGAAGATCGCGGCCGCGGTGACGCTCACCTGACCCGAGGGGATCGGACGTGAGCGCGTGCGTGCAACCTTCGCATCGAGATCGCGATCAACGATGTCGTTCCAGGTGCAGCCCGCGCCGCGCATCACGAATGCGCCGACGAAGAAGAGCGCCACATGCCACGGGTTGGGGTAGGGGCGGTTCACCGCGACGGCCACCAGCCCTGCCGCCCACCAGCACGGCATCAGAAGCAGCCAGGCGCCGATCGGACGGTCGGCGCGCGCAAGCCGCAGGTAGGGACGGAGCGGGGAGGGAGCGAGCGTGTCGACCCAGTTGCCGGTCGAGTCAGCGACCGGCCCGGTGCCATCAGTGCCTCGCTTCCGAAGTTCGTGAAACATTGCTGCACGCTCTTACGAACTTCGGAAGCAAAGGGGCACTGAATTGCAAATTTCATTCTCGTGCCGCTTATCGATTTGAAGTTCCTGAACCAGGTTGCGGCACACGCCGCAGGAACTTCAAACCGGCGGCACGAGTGTCATCGCGACAGCACATTACCGGTCAGCGTATCGAACGTGCCGCTGTGCGGCGCGGTCGGATCGAGGGCCGAGGTGGGGCGCGCCGTTCCGAGCGCCTCGCTCAGACCCGGGCCGGTCGGACGCGCGGGGCCACCTGCTTGACCCGAGCAGACGTTGGTCACGGTCTTGAGCGTGCGTGCGTGGTTCGACGCCATCTGGGTCCCGGCCTGCTGCGGGATGCCGCAGGTGGCCGCGTTCGTCTTGATGAACTTGACGATGCGGCTTTCGGCTTCGGAGTAGCGCTTGAGCAACTCGCAAACCTCTTCGCGCGGGGCCTTCCTGTCGGACCCGGCCTTGACGGCTTTGCCGCGCTTCTCGGCTTCGGCCTTCAACGGCTCGAAATCCTTGAAGCAGGGCGGCAGTTGCTGTTGCTGCTGCTGTGGCGCGCCAAAACCAGGCGGCGGCAGCCCCGGCGCGAGAAATTGAGCGCTGGCGGTCACCGTCATGCCGGCCAAAGCTGCCGCGATCGGCGCAAGGCGCATCGGTCTTCCCTTCTCCCAGACGGGAGCTTTTCGTCCTTGTCGGTCGCCGGGCGCGGTCAAGTCAAGTCTCTGGGCTGTGGCCTCGCAGGCCCCTTATATCGCGGCGAAATCCGGCAGTAACGCGGCAAATGGCTTTCCGGCGTCTCAATTTGACGGCGTGGCGCCGTCGATGGCAATCAAAGGTAACCATCTGGACTGGGCGCGGACTCGCGAACGGTAGCGGTTCGGAATTAACAGAATCAAAAGACCGATCTGAAGCGGAGCGCCGAATGGAGATTGGAGAAAAAGCCGAAAACAAGATCCTTCTGTTCGGACTTGTCATTGGAGGAATATTGGGCGTCATCGTCGGTTTCTATGGTGCCGGGATCGGCGGTGCCATCGCCGGCATCATCGGTGGGTGCATTGTTGGCGGGTTGGGGAGTGGCCTTGTTTGCAGCATTATCGGAGGCATTGAAGACGTCAGAGCCACGGCGATGCTGGTGGCTGGCGTTATTGTTGTATTGATACTGATCGTTTCCCTCTGGGGTGTCGGCCGATAGTATGTAGCGGCCTGGACTGCCAGCGAACATTCAGAAGCGTAACTGGCCGCAGCGCACGTCAGGCTCGCCTCGTTCCGTGCCTGCGGCTGGATGGAAAGCATGCCGCGTTACGATTTCCGCTCTCCCCGGCTGTTCGTCGACGCGCCGCTTGCGGAAGGCGCCGCGGTGCCGCTCGGCCGCACGCAGGCGAACTACCTCGGCAATGTGCTGCGGTTGAAGCCCGGCAGCGCGATTCTGGCCTTCAATGGGCGCGACGGCGAATGGCGCGCGCGCCTTGGCGCGGCGGGCAAGCGGTCCGCGCAGCTTGAAGTGACGGAGCGTACGCGCGAACAGGGCCCGCCCGGCGACCTGCATTACCTGTTCTCGCCGCTCAAGCACGCGCGCCTCGATTACATGGTGCAGAAGGCGGTCGAGATGGGTGTCTCCCATCTCCAGCCCGTGATCATGCAGCACACGCAGGCCGAGCGGGTAAACCTCGCGCGCATGAAGGCGAACGCCATCGAGGCCGCCGAACAATGCGGCATCCTCGCCATTCCGGAGATCGGCGAGCCGCGGAAGCTCGATGCGCTCGTGCGCGCGTGGAAGCCGAACCGGCTCCTGGTGTTCTGCGACGAGGCGGCCGAAGTGAAGGATCCGGTGGCGGCGCTCTCGTCCGCGCGCGGTGGCGGCATTGCGGGACCGCTGCCGGTGAGCGTGCTGATCGGTCCGGAAGGCGGCTTCGCCGAGCAGGAGCGTGAAGCGTTGCTCAAGCTGCCGAACACCGTGCGCCTCGCGCTCGGCCCGCGTATCCTGCGCGCCGACACGGCTGGCGTTGCGGCCCTCGCCGTCATTCAGGCAGCGCTCGGCGACTGGCGTTAGGGTCGCCGTCCCGCGCCGCAGCAGGAACCAAAACCGCGCCGCGGCGTTTTCGCTCGCCACATGCTGGCCGGGGATTGGCCCAGTGCCGGCGCTATTGCGCCCCACTCCAGCCGGATTTTCCCGAAGATTTGGACGGGTGCGTAAGGGGCGCACCACACTGCTACTGGCACGGGAGAGGTGGACCATGTCCGACGATTACAAATTCGGCATCGAGGAAGAGTATTTCCTGGTCGACGCGGAGACCAAATCGGTCGCGCGCGAAATGCCGGGAAGCTTCCTGGAGAAGGTCAAGTCCGCGTGCGGCGAACAGGTGTCCGGCGAGATGCTTCAATCGCAGATCGAGGCGATGACCACGCCGCACACCAACATCGCGGATGCGCGCACCGAGCTGCGCTTCCTGCGCCAGACCGTTGCGAACATTGCGGCCGATCACGGGCTGGCGATCCTCGCCGCCGGCACGCATCCAACCGCGCAATGGAGCAAGGCCATCCAGACGCCGGCCGACCGCTACGACCACGTGATGGAAGACCTGCAGATGATCGGGCAGCGCAACATGCTGTGCGGCCTGCATGTCCACGTTGAGCTTCCCGATCCGGATGAACGGGTCGACATCATGATGCGAATGCTGCCCTATCTGCCGCTGTTCATCGCGATGGCGACGTCATCGCCGTTCTGGCGTGCGCGCTCGACCGGCCTGAAGGGCTACCGGCTCGCCGCGTACGACGAATTGCCGCGCACCGGCGTGCCGGAACTGTTCCGCACGCCCGCCGAATACGAGTTCCTACATCTCCGCATTGGTAAACGCCGGCGTCATGGAGAATTCGAGCTACGTGTGGTGGGCGATCCGTCCCTCGCTGAAGCATCCGACGCTCGAACTGCGTGCTCCGGACTCCTGCACGCTGGTCGAGGATTCGATCGCGCTCGCCGCGCTCTACCGCACGCTCGCGCGGCGGCTCACGCGTAACCCGTGGCAGAACTGGGATCTGACTCCCGTCACTCGCGCCATCGTGGTCGAGAACAAATGGCGCGCGCAACGCTACGGCGTGAGCGGCACGTTGGTGGACATCTCGGGCAATGGCGCGATTTCGGTCGCCGAATTGCTCGAACAGGTGATCGAGGAGGTTGAACGCGACGCGGTGGCGCTTGGCTGCCTGAAGGAAGTCCTGCACTGCCGCTCGATCGTCGGCGGGGGCACCTCGGCCGATACCCAACTCGCGGTATTCGAGCAGGCGCAAGGACGCAGCGAAGGCCGCGGCGAGGCGTTGCGTGCCGTGACCGACTGGATCGCGGAAGCCACGCTGCAATAGCGGTCAGGGCTTCGGCGCCGCGTCGCAGCCTTTCTCGCGTGCGGCGCGGTTCGCCACGCTGAGCTGCGTGCGGGCCGACGCAAGCTCGGAGCGATAGGCCGCAAGGCTCACCAGAATGCCGCCCGGAGAGGCGTCGGTCTTTTCCACCAGATCCGCCAATTCCTTCTCCCTGGCGATCAATGCGGCTCGATTACCGACGATCTCCCGGCACGTCATGAAGTCGAACTTGTCCTGGGTGACGATGCTATAGCCCGGGTCGACGGTGCCGCAGGCAGCGGTCAGGCATAAGAAAGCCAGCGCGCCCACGCGCGCCAAGGCGTAGCCGATGCGGCGTCCGCTAGCGCGATCCACCCTGTGGCCCCCATGGTCCGGAATCTGGTGGCGGCGCGCCGGGATCGGCCGTGCCGAGTTCTATCGGCGGGCGGCTCGGCAAGAACGGCGTGCCGCCGGCATTCGATGGACCGAATGGTCCCGCGGCCGGCTGATAGGCTTCCTGCGGGGCTTCTTCGTTCTGCGGCTCCTGATCGAACTGCGGCACGGCGAGCGGGCCGGGATCATGGCCGCCGGCGAACCTGACGAGCGCGTCCACGCGCTTGTCGACGGGCGGGTGGGTGGCGAACAGGTCCTGGAAGCCTTCGCGCGGATTGTCGACGCACATCTCCATGACGGCCGACGTCGCACCCTCAAGCTCACCCCGGTTCTCGATCTTGCGTAGCGCCGAGATCATCGCATCGGGGTTCTTGGTCAGCTCAACCGAGCCTGCGTCCGCGAGGAATTCGCGTTTGCGGGACAGGGCGAAGCGGATCACCACCGACAGGAACCAGGCGAGCGCGATTAACGCGATCGCGATGACGATGGCGATGCCAGCGCCGCCCTTACCGCGGTCGCTGTCGCCGGACGATCGCGATGAGCCCCAGCGGCCGTAGAAGAACATGCGGAAGAAAAATTCCGCGAAGAACGAGATCACGCCCGCGATAATCACGGCGATCACCAGCATGCGCACGTCGCCGTTGCGGATGTGGGTCAGCTCGTGGCCGAGTACCGCCTCGATCTCGGCATCGTCGAGCGCGTTCAGCAGCCCGGTCGTCACCGTGACGGCGTACTGCTTCTCGTTCATGCCGCTTGCGAAGGCATTCAGCGCCGCATCATCCATGATCTTGAGCCTCGGCATCGGAATGCCGCGCGAGATGCAGAGGTTTTCGAGCAGATTGTAGAGACGCGGCTCCTCCTGCCGCGTCACGTCGCGCCCGCCGGTGACCATGTCGATCAGCGATTGGTGGAATTTGTAGGCGATCCAGATCCAGATCGCGGTGCCGACCGTCGCGAACGGTGCGGCCTTGACGGTGTCCCACCAGGCGCGCCGCAGCAGCCATTGGACCGAGGCGTCATAAGACATCGCCTCGGCGGCGAGCGCGGCCGCGAACACCATGACGTAGATGAGAAAGAACAGCCCGACGAGCAGCAGAACCGAACGACGCCGGTTCGCCTGGATGTGCGTGTAGAGGCCGTAGGCTGCTGCCATGAAATTGCTCGTTCCCTCCCCCGCGTGCGGGGGAGGGTTGGGAGAAGGGGCGCTACGCGACCCTTAGAACTTCACCTGCGGTGCCTGTTCGAGCTGCGCGCGCTGCTCGCCGAGATCGAAGAAGGCGTGCTCGCGGAAGCCGAACGGCCCGGCGATCAGTACGGCCGGAAAGTTCTGGATGCCGGTGTTGTATTCCTGAACCGCATTGTTGAAGAAGCGCCGCGCCGCCGCGAGCTTGTTCTCGATGTCGGAGATCTCGCCCTGAAGCTGCTGGAAGTTCTGGTTCGCTTTCAGGTCGGGGTAGGACTCCGACAGCGCGAACAATTGGCGTAGCGCGCCCGAGAGCATGTTCTCAGCCTGGATCTTTTGATCGAGGTTCGGCGCCGAGACCGCCATCTGGCGCGCCTTGATGACGGCTTCGAGGGTGCCGCGCTCGTGGCTCGCGTAGCCCTTCACGGTCTCGACCAGGTTGGGGATCAGGTCGCTGCGCTGCTTGAGTTGCACGTCGATGTCGGCGAACGACTGGTTCACGCGTTGCCGCATCGCAACGAGCCCGTTGTAGATCACGATGATCCACACGACGAGCACGACCAGGATACCGATGATGATCCAGGTCGAGGAAATATTGGACATGGGGGCTCCTTAAGGGCTCTCCGGAAAGTGATTTGCGGGCGCGAGAGTAGCCGAATGATTGCGACTGCGGCAGGGCGGCCCGCTGCCGTCCTAAACGCCGGTATTTCCAGCAGTTCTTAGTGTCGCGGACCCGGTTCGAGGTTCAAACGGGCGGCCAATGGAACCCGGCGGAGGTCCAGTTCGTTTCCAACGCGGGACGCAGCCGTGTTGAGGGGAAGCCGCATGATTTCACGCAAACTTCTCGCCGCAGGTGCTCTTTTAGCGGTCCTGGCGCCTGCACTGGCGCAGGATCGCGTGGATGCCACGCTGCCCGACACGCAAGCTTTGCGTGCGACCGCCACCTATCCGCTGGGCCAGAACACCGGCCAATGGCTCGGCTCGAACCTGATCGGCGCCAAGGTGGTAAGCGCCACGAATGAGCGCATCGGCACCATCGGCAATCTCATTTTCAACGACAGCGGGACGATCGAGGCGGCCGTCATCAAGGTCGGGGGCTTTATGGGCTTCGGCGCCAAGAGCGTCGCGGTGACCTATGATTCGCTGGCCATCGTGCGCAATCGAGACGGCGACGCAATCGATCATGTCACCGTCGCTGCCACGAAGGACGATCTTCGCCGCGCGGCAGCGTTCAGGAATCTCGGACAGCAAACGGCTGAGCTGGAAGAAAAGCGGTGAAACGTCCGCGCCTGATCTGGTCGCGAGACCGGATCACGCCACAGCCGCGTCCCTGATTTTCGCCGCCGTCTCGAGATCGACCGAGACAAGCTGCGATATCCCGCGCTCCGCCATCGTGACGCCGAACAGACGGTTCATGCGCGCCATCGTGATCGGGTTATGCGTGATGATCACGAACCGTGTGTCGGTGAGGCGGGTCATTTCGTCGAGCAGGTCGCAGAAGCGGTCGACGTTGTGATCGTCGAGCGGTGCGTCCACTTCGTCCAGCACGCAGATCGGCGCCGGATTGGTGAGGAACACCGCGAAGATCAGCGCCAATGCCGTGAGCGCCTGCTCGCCGCCCGATAGCAGCGACAAGGTCGCAGGCTTCTTGCCGGGCGGCTTCGCCAGAATGTCGAGGCCGGCCTCGAGCGGGTCGTCGCTTTCGATCAGCTGAAGCTCGGCGGTGCCGCCGCCGAACAGCGACGTGAACAGCCGCTGGAAGTGTCCGTTTACCACCTGGAACGAGGTCAGCAGCCGCTCGCGCGCCTCGCGGTTGAGGCTGCTGATCCCTTGGCGCAGGCGCTTGATCGCCTCGGTGAGATCGTCGCGCTCGGTGGCGAGTCCGGCGTGCTGCGCCTCGACCTCGCGCAGCTCTTCCTCGGCGCGCAGGTTGACGGCGCCCAGCCGCTCGCGATCGCGCCGCAGCTTCTCCAGCCGCTCCTCGATGACGGTCACGTCGGGTAGCGTTTCGTCGGACGTAATGCCGGCCAGCGCCGCGACGCCTTCGGGCTCGGTTTCGAGCATGTCGCGGATCTCGTGCGCGAGATCGGCGGTGCGGCGGTTGGCGGCTTCGAGCCGTTCCTCGGCGCGCGCCTCGTTGGTGCGGGCTTCGCCGGCGGCTTCGAGCGCGTCGCGCGCGGCCTTGTCGGCATCGGCGAGCGCGCTCTCGGCGCTGGCGCGCCGGTCGGCGGCCTGATGACGCGCGGCTTCCGCGGTCTCGATCTCCGAGATGAGCGCGCGGCGCTTCTCAGCAAATGCCGCGGGGGCATCGCTGAGCGATGTACGTTCGGTCTGCGCGTCGCCGGTGCGCTGCTCCAGCGTCGCGACCTGACCGGAGGCGCCGGTCTTGCGGTGGTCCCACTCGGCGCGCTCGGCCGCGATGGCATCGAGGCGCTGCGTGCGTAGCGCGGCCTCGCGGGCGAGCGCCTGCGCTTCGCCGCGCGCTTCCGCGAGCACGGCGCGCTTCGCAGCGACGTCGCCGCGCGCCTCGCCGAGTTGCGTTTCGATGTCGCCCACGGAGGCAAGCTGCTCGAGGGCTTGCACCGCATCGTGCTTCGCCGCGATCGTCTCGTCACGGCTGGCGGTGAGGCGGACCTTGGCTTCGGCCAGTGCGGAAAGCCGCGCCGTCATCCGGCTCGCCTCGCGCTCGGCGGCGGCACTCGCGTCGCGCGCGGTATCGGCCTGTGCCTGGGCCTCGCGCCGCGCGTTGCGGGCTTCGCCCTCGGCCGCGACCGCCGCGCTCAACTCGGCTTCGGCCGTTTCGACGAGGGCGCGCTTCGCTTCGGCATCGGTCCGGGCGGAGCCGAGTTCGGCATCGATGTCCGCGAGGCGGTTCTTGGCAGCGAGCCGGCGCGCGGCTGCGGTCGGCGCGTTCGAGGCCGCCGCAAAACCATCCCAGCGCCACAGATCGCCTTCGGGCGAAACCAGCCGCTGGCCGGGCTTTAGTTGCGAAACGAGCGTCGCACCGAGCGCCCGATCGATCACGCCGATCTGCGCGAGGCGGCGCGCCATCTCCGGCGGCGCGGTCACATGGCGCGCGAGCGGCTCGGCGCCTGCGGGAAGTTCCGGATCGCTATCGGCGCTCGCGCCGGCCCAGCGGATCGGGGAGGCGGGATCGATCGGCGCTTCGAGATCGTCGCCGAGGGCTGCGCCGAGCGCCGCCTCGTAGCCTTTCTCGACGGTGAGCAGGTCGATCGCGGGCGGCCAGAGCTTCTTCGCCTCGACATCGATCAGCTTGGCGAGCGCCTTCGCCTCGGCTTCGAGACGGCTGACGCGGCGTTCCGCCTCGGTGAGCGGCACGCGTGCAACGTCGAGGGCTTGGCGCGCGGCCGAATGCGCGGCCTCGGTGCGCAGCGCGGAGGCTTCGGCCTGCGCCACAACTGTTCTGTGCTGTGTCGGCTGTGCTCGCGAGCGCCGCAAGGTCGGGCGCGCCGTTCTCCGGCTTGTCGAGATCCGCAAGCTCTTTCTCGACCTCGCCGATCTGGCCTTCGAGCCGCATCAGGCGCACGGAGTGCTCGCTCACCGCACGCTCAAGCTGGTTGCGTCGCGCCATCAGATCGGCGAGCGCGGCGGTCAGTTCGGCGAAGATCTTCTCGGCTGCCGCGAGCGAGCTTTCGGCGCTGGCGACGCGCGCCGCGACTTCCGCCTCGCGCTGCGCGACGTCCGCGCCGTTCTGCGTCAGTCCCGACTCTTCGTTCGCGAGGCGCGCGAGCGCGGTGTCGGCGTCGGCCTCAAGCCGCTTCTCGCGCTCGATGTCCTGCGCAAGCTGCACCAGCCTGCGGTCAAGCTCGGCGATCCGTTCGGTGACGCGCGCTTCTTCCTGATCGAGTTGCTCGCGCGCCATCATCAGGCGCTGCAGGGCAGCGCCGGCCTTCGCCTCTTCGTCGCGCAATGGCGGCAGGTCGGCGGCGGCGTTCGCCTGCCGCGTCGCGGCTTCGGCCTGCGCGCCGATCGCGTCCGCCACGTGCCGGACAGCCATGTCCTTCGCGTGAATGGCCTCGGCGGCTTCCGCGTTGGCGGCGATCCAGCGCAGGTGGAACAGCGTCGCCTCGGCCTTGCGCACGTCGGCCGCGACCTGCTTGTAGCGCACCGCCTGACGCGCCTGACGCTTCAGGCCGTCCATCTGCTGGGCAAGCTGGCCGATCACGTCCTCGAGCCGCGCGAGGTTCGTCTCGGCCGCCTTCAACCGTAACTCGGCCTCGTGGCGGCGGGCGTGCAGTCCCGCGACGCCGGCGGCTTCCTCCAGCACGCGGCGGCGCTGTTCGGGCTTTGCCTGAATGATCTCGCCGATGCGGCCCTGATGCACGAGCGCAGGCGAACGCGCGCCGGTCGAGGCGTCGGCGAAGAGAAGCTGTACGTCGCGCGCGCGCACTTCGCGTCCGTTGAGGCGGTAGAGCGAACCCTTCTCGCGCTCGATCCGGCGCGACACCTCGATCGTCTCGTGTTCGTTGAACTGCGCGGGCGCGGAGCGGTCCGCATTGTCGAGGAACAGCATCACCTCGGCGGTGTTGCGCGACGGGCGGTTGTTGGTGCCTGCGAAGATCACGTCGTCCATGCCGGACGCGCGCAGCGACTTGTGCGAGGTCTCGCCCATCACCCAGCGCAGCGCCTCGACCAGATTCGATTTGCCGCAGCCGTTCGGGCCGACCACGCCGGTCAGTCCGTGCTCAATGTGGAAGTCGGTCGGCTCGACGAAGGACTTGAACCCGAGCAGACGCAGCTTGTTGAGTTTCATTACGTTTCCGCGCACCTGTGGCGGGCGCACCAAGCCCCCGCTCGCAGGGATCCGCAGGCCGCCCGCAGGCGAATCGGATGCCCTGAATCGCGCCGGAGAATGAATCGGCTAAGGGTTCCCCGCAACAGGGGAATTTGACCCGTCCCGTACGGAATTCTGTGGAGAGCGTCAGCTCTTGAGGTGCGGGGCGATTAGCTTTTCCAGTTCCTCGATCGTGGCGCCGCCCTTTTGCATCTTGCCGTTCACGAAGAGCGTGGGCGTCGAACTCGACCTTGTACTCTTTGCTGCCGCGCTCGCGCATCGCGACGATGTCGTTATAGAGCTTCTGATCCGCCAGACACTTCTCGAAACTCTCTTGCGTGAAGCCGGCCTGCTTGGCGATCTGCTGCAGCACCGGGAGCGGCTGGCGCGTTCCCGCCCATTTGTCCTGGCTTGCGAACAGCACGTCGATCAGCGCGATGGCCTTTTCTCCGCCGGCGCAGCGCGCCAGCATGGAGGCCGCGACCGCGAGCTCGTCGAGCGGGAATTCGCGGAAGATGAAGCGCACCTTGCCGGTGTCGATGTATTTCGTCTTCAGCGCCGGATAGGTCGTCTTGTGGAAGGCGGCGCAGTGCGGGCAGGTCATCGAGGCGTATTCGATGATGGTGACCGGCGCATCCGCCTTGCCGAGAACGAGGTCGGGCAGGGGGCCGGGCCGCATCAGCTCTTCCACGCTCTGGGCGAAGGCGAACGGCGTCGACCCGAGCAAGGCTGCGGCGGCGACAAGCGCGCCTGTGGAAACGACGAATTCGCGGCGGGTGATACGCAAGCGAGTTCCCCTTCAATAAATGGCCATTTCTGGCCGTCTCGGTAGCCTGATCGGCCAATTATGGCAATGTGGCGTTCTGCGGAGACCGCTGACTAGTCACGTTCGCTTGACCACGGCGCCAAGCCGCGCGAGCGCGTCGCGCAGGGCGTCGTCGCCGATGTCGCCCATGCCGGCGGCAAGCCGCGCGACCACTTCCGGGTCGGGGGTGGGGGCGGCTTCTTCTTCTCCGCACGCCGCAGCGGGGCTTGGCGGATCTGGATGCGGCCGACCGCGCGCCAGCCGAAGAAGCGGTTCACCCGCTCCATGATGACGCCGGAGAGATGCTGGATTTCGAGCGCCACCGGCCCTTCGACCCGCAGAACGAGCGCGGCAGGTTCGGGGTCGTCCTCATGCACGCGGCGTGGCCAGATCATCCGCATCGGTTCGGCGTGATCGGCAATCTCGGCGCCGACGATCGCGGGCCAGTGCGTGATGAGCCCGGTCGACGCGAAGCCCTGCTTGGAGAAAGCATCCGCGATCACCTTGCCGGCGATCTGGCTCAAGGGCTTGGCATGCGCGCGGGCGGGCTTGTTCAAGGGCGGTGGCTCTGTCAGATCGGATGCGATGAGCCTAGCAGTCAAATCGCGGCGTCAGAAGGCGGCTGCGCCCGATCCCACGCCGCTGCTTGCCTGGTACGACCGGCACCGCCGCGTGCTGCCGTGGCGCGCTGCGAAAGGCGAGACGGCCGACCCGTACCGGGTCTGGCTCTCCGAGATCATGCTGCAGCAGACCACCGTGAAGGCGGTCGCTCCTTATTATGCGCGATTTCTGGTGCGCTTTCCGACCGTTGCGCACCTCGCGGCGGCGCCGCTCGACGATGTGCTCAAGCTCTGGGCCGGGCTCGGCTATTACGCCCGCGCCCGCAACTTGCATGCCTGCGCGAAGGCTGTCGTTGCGGATCACGCCGCAAAGTTTCCAGACACCGAGGATGCGTTGCGGACACTCCCCGGTGTCGGCGCATATACGGCGGCGGCGATCGCCGCGATCGCGTTCGATCGGCACGCCAGCCCTGTTGACGGCAACATCGAGCGCGTGATCGCACGGCTGTTTGCCGTCGAGGAGGAGATGCCCGCCGCCAAGGCGCGTATTCGCGAATTGGCCGCGGCGCTGACGCCTGCGCGTCGCGCGGGCGACTTCGCGCAGGCCATGATGGATCTCGGCGCGACGATCTGCACGCCGAAGAAGCCTGCCTGCGTCCTGTGCCCGTGGATGGATGCCTGTGTGGCGCGTGCGCGTGGCGATCAGGAAAGCTTCCCGCGCAAGGCGGAGAAGAAGACCGGCGTGCTGCGCCGCGGGGCCGCATTCGTCGCGGTACGCGCCGACCGACATATTCTGCTGCGGACGCGTCCCGAGAAAGGATTGCTCGGCGGCATGACCGAAGTGCCGACCACCGCGTGGACGCGCGACTTCGATGAGGCCGGCGCGCTCGCCGATGCGCCGCTGAAGGCGCGCTGGCGCCGCGTGCCGGGCCTTGTCACGCACACGTTCACGCATTTTCCGCTGGAATTGGTTGTGCATACGGCGGCCATTCTGAAAGAGACGGCGGCACCGGAGGGCACGCGCTGGGTGCGGGTTGACGAGGCCGCGGGCGAAGCGCTGCCCTCGGTCATGCGCAAGGTCGTTTCTCACGTCCTGAAAAGTTCTCGCGTATAAAAACTCCAGTCCGGTCACGCCTTGGCCCCACGCCGCGTGCTACGGTTCGTCCGATCCGCGGCGCATGACGCCGCGGGCACAAGGGGGAGACGCAACATGGAATCCACACGCCGTGGAATGATGACGGCTGCGGGCGCTGCCGCCGCAATGGTGGCGGTCGCGCCGAAAGCCTTCGCCAAATGGGAAGCAAGCCAGCGCTATCCGGACCCATTGGTCCAGGCGCTCGATCCGGCCTTCAACAAATACCGGCTGGGCCTTGCGAGCGTTGAGCAGCTCTACACCGGCGCGCGCTGGAGCGAAGGGCCGGTGTGGATGGGAGACTGGCGCTGCCTGCTGTGGAGCGACATTCCGAACAACCGCATCCTGCGCTGGGATGAGGAAACCGGGCGCACCAGCGTCTATCGCAAGCCTTCCAACAACGCGAACGGCAACACGCGCGACCGGCAGGGCCGGCTCGTTACCTGCGAGCACGACGCGCGCCGCATCACGCGCACCGAGGTCGATGGTTCGATCACGGTGCTGGCCGACAAGTTCAACGGCAAGCCGCTCAATTCGCCGAATGACGTCGTGGTAAAATCGGACAACTCGATCTGGTTTTCCGATCCGCCATTCGGAATTCTCGGCAACTACGAAGGCCACACCGCGACGCCGGAATTGCCGACCCACATCTATCGGCTCGATCCGCGCACCCGCCAGCTCGATGCCGTCACGCCGGGTGATTATCGGCCGAACGGGCTCGCCTTCTCGCCGGACGAGTCGAAGCTCTATGTGGTCAACGCGACCGCGGCGCCGCGTGAAATCCTGATCTATGACGTCACCGACAACGGCACCAAGCTCTCCAACAAGCGCATCTTCCTGACCGCGGAGGCGGGCGGCACGCCGGACGGCTTCCGCGTCGATACCGACGGTAACCTTTGGTGCGGCTGGGGCATGGGTAACGAAAAGCAGGACGGCGTGAAGGTGTTCGACAACACCAGCAAGCCGATCGGCTTCATCGCGCTGCCCGAGCGTTGCGCCAACGTGGCGTTCGGCGGCGTCTACCGCAACCGCCTGTTCATGTCGGCAAGCCACTCGATCTACTCGCTCTATGTCAACACGCAGGGCGTGAAGGGCGGGTGATCAAATTTCTTCATCGCTCTCCCGCTTGCCGGGAGAGCGATGTGGGGCTACGAGCGCGTCATGCTCAACTCACAACGCGCTCTTTTCGACATCCCTTCCGACGTCGCCTACCTGAACGCGGCGGGCTGGAGCCCGCTTCCGCGCGCCACGCAGGATGCGGGCCGCGCAGCGGTGGCGCGCAAGGGCCAGCCCTGGAAGCTCGCGCCTGAGTTCTCCAACGAGCAGCACGAGCGGGCCCGCGCGGCCGCTGCCGCCCTGATCGGTGCGGACGCGAGCGACGTCGCGCTCGTCTCGTCGGTCGGCTACGGCGTCGCGATCGCCGGCAAGGTGCTGGCGATCCCGCGCGGCTCGCGCGTGCTTGTATTGGAGAACGACCACACCTCGCCGGTGCTGGAGTGGATCGGCCGCAGCGAAGCGCAGGGCTTCACCGTCGAGACGATCGCGCAGCCCGCGAACGGCGACTGGACCTCGGCGGTGCTGGAAGCGATTGCACTTCCCGGCGCGCCGCCTCTGTCGCTCGCCTCGATCTCGTCGATCCACTGGTCGGACGGCGGCCTCTTGGACATGCAGGCGGTCCGGGACGCGCTGCGCCGGCAAGGCGCGGCGCTGCTGGTCGATGCCACGCACAGCGTCGGCGTGATCGCGACGGACGTGAAAACGCTCGATCCCGATTTTCTCATCTTCCCGACCTACAAATGGGTGCTGGGGCCCTACGGTCGCGCCTTCGTGTATGTCGCAAAGCGCCATCAGGACGGCGTGCCGCTCGAGCAGACCTCGTTCGGACGGCGCAACGTGAAGGCCGAGAACCCGGTCTACTTCGCCGATACGCGCTATCTTCCCGACGCCCGGCGCTATGACATGGGCGAGCGCGATCATTTTATCTCCATGGAAATGGCGGCGATCGGCATGGAGATGCTGGCCTCGTGGGGCGCGCAAGCGGTCGCGCAGCGGCTGGCTGCGCTGACACGCCGCATCGCCGACGGTCTCGCCGGCACCAACGCCGTGCAGGTCCTCGAAGAGCGCTTTCGCGCCCCGCATGTGCTGAGCCTCGGGTTCGCGGGCGGCATGCCGGCGGACCTGATCCCGGCGCTTTCGAAGGAGCAGATCTACGTGGCGGCGCGGCTTGGGCGCATGCGCGTCTCGCCGCATGTTTACAACGAAGAGGCCGACATCGACCGGTTCGTTGCCGCCGTGAAACGTGCGATGGCCTGACCCATGCTGTCGCGGCGTGACTGGCTCTTTGGCTCGACCGCCGCGATCCTTGCGACCCGTTCGGCGCTTGCGCAGGACTATCCGTCGAAGCCGGTGCGCATCATCGTGCCCTACGCGGCGGGCGGTGCGACCGACATTCTGGCGCGCCTGCTGGCGACCGGATTGGAGCAGGAACTCAAGCAGAATTTCGTGGTCGACAATCGCGGCGGCGGTGCGAGCCAGGTCGGCACGCAGGCGATCGCGACCGCGCCGACCGACGGCTATACGATCGGGCTGATCGACAGTGCGTTCACGATCAATCCGGGCCTGTTCGCCGGCAAGCTGCCCTACGACACGCGCAAGGACTTCGCGCCGGTTTCGCTGATCGCGACCGCACCGCTGGTGTTCGTTGTGCACCCTTCCGTCGAGGCGAAGAACGCGCAGGAGCTTGTCGCGCTGGCGAAGCAGAAACCCGGCATGACCTATGCGCTGCCGGGGCTCGGCACGCCGGTGCATCTCGCGGGCGAGCAGTTGCGTCAGGCCGCCGGCATCGACGTGGTGTCGGTGCCGTATCGCGGTGCGGGCCCGTCGATTGCGGACTTTATCGCTGGTCAGGTGCAGATGACGTTCGCGACCGTGCCGTCGATCCTCGAACACGTACGCGCAGGCCGTGCCCGCGCGCTCGCGATGGTCGGCGAACGTTCGCCGCTGCTGCCCGACCTGCCGACGATGGCA
Source organism: uncultured Alphaproteobacteria bacterium (assembly GCA_963828625.1). Lineage (GTDB taxonomy): Bacteria > Pseudomonadota > Alphaproteobacteria > Rhizobiales > Xanthobacteraceae > PALSA-894. The sequence continues at coordinate 78,266 of CAWHEX010000009.1, forward strand.
GAGGCGGGGCTGCCGGGCATCGATGCGGCGCTGATGTTCGGCATTGTGGGGCCGACAGCGTTGCCTGCATCGATTGTGGCGCGGCTGAGCGAGGCCGCCGCCAAAGCCGTGCGCGTTGAACCGCTGCGTACTCGTCTCACCGAACTCGGCTATGTGGCGATCGGCTCGCCGCCGGAGGAATTCCGCGCGCGCATCGAGGCCGACATCGCCAAGTGGTCGCGCGTCATCGAGGCGGGAAATATCAAGCCGAATTAGCAGCGGTGCCGGGGAAAGCGGGTAGCGGTTTTCCGTCGGGCATCACCACAGTGTAGAAAGCATCATGCCTGTCACCATCGAACGCGTCGAAAACATCGCGCTGCGCATCCCCTACGATCACTGGGCGCCGAAGCCGACGTTCGGCGGCATTGCGCGCGATACGATGGACTGCGTGCTCGTGCGCGTGACCGCGAGCAACGGCATGGTCGGCTGGGGAGAGGCGTTTTGGGGCGGCTGGCAGGCGACGCAGGCCGCGCTCACGCACTGGATCGCGCCGATGGCGGTCGGGCAGGACATCGCCGACCGGCAGATGACGGCGCGGTTCGAGCGCGCGCTGCATAACTTCGGCCGCTCCGGTGCGTACGTGTTTGCGCTCGCCGGGCTCGATCTCGCGTTGTGGGATTTGCGCGGGAAGATCGAGGGCGTACCTGTGCATGCGCTGCTTGGCGGCAAGAAACGCGACAAGGTCGAGGTGTACGCCTCGCTGATCGCGTACGGCAACAACCTCGAACATGTGAAGCGCAACGTCGCGCGAGCACTCGAACGCGGCTACCGCCACGTCAAGCTGCACGAAAAGACACCCGAAGCCGTCGCAGTGTCCGCGCGAGACGACGGGGCCGGGCGTTCCGATCATGGTCGACGTGAATTGCGCGTGGCTGCCGGACGCCGCGCATGACGTCATCATGGCGATGAAGCCGTACGATCCGCTTTGGGTCGAGGAGCCGGTCTGGCCCGCCGAGGACGTCGACACGCTCGGCAAGGTGCGCAAGTCGACCGGCGTGCCGATCGCGGCGGGCGAGAACGCAACCGGCACGCTCGAGTTCGCCCGCATGGTCGCGGCCGGCATCGACTACGTGCAGCCGAGCGCCGTGAAGCATGGCCTCACGGCGCAATGGGAGATTTGCCGGCATGCCGAGGCGAACGGCGCAACCTGCGTGCCGCATTCGCCATATTTCGGTCCGGGGTATCTCGCGACGCTGCATGTGCTCGCCGCGAAACGGAAGGAAGTCGCGCTGGAGCGCTTCTTCTGCGATCTCGCTCATGTACCCTATGCGGTCAAGCGCGCCGATCGAGAACGGGGTCGTGCAAATCCCCGATGGGCCGGGCCTCGGCCCCGATCCGGACGAGGAACTGTTGATGCGGTTCAAGGTGTGAGAATGATCGACCGGCGGCGTTTCCTTGGAGCTTCGGCGGCATTCGTTGTGCCGGTGCCATGCGCGCTGGCGCAGGATTATCCGCAACGCGCCGTGCGGGTCATCGTGCCCTATGCGCCGGGTGGCGCGTCGGACATTCTGGCACGACTGATCCAGCAGCATCTCGAACGTGCGCTCGGCCAATCGTTCGTCGTCGACAATCGCGGCGGCGGCGCCTCGCAGGTCGGTACGCAGGCGATCGCGACCGCGACGCCGGACGGCTACACCATCGGCATCATCGACAGCGCGTTCGTGATCAATCCCGGCCTGTTCGCCGGCAAGCTGCCGTACGACACGATCAAGGATTTCGCGCCGGTCTCGCTGCTCGCGACGTCGCCGCTCGTTCTCGTGGTGCATCCCTCGGTTCAGGCGGCGAGCGCGCAGGAGCTGGTGGCTCTCGCCAAACGCAAGCCCGGCGAAGTGACGTTTGCCTCTGCGGGCCTCGGCACCGCGATCCATCTCGCCGGCGAGCAGTTTCGTCAGGTCGCGCAAATCGAGATCAATCACATTCCCTATCGCGGCGGAGGGCCTTCGGTGATCGACCTGCTGTCCGGCAAGGTCGATTTCACCTTCTCGACCATTCCGGCGATCCTCGAACACGTCCGCGGCGGCAAAGTGCGCGCGCTCGGCATCACCAGCGCGGCGCGTCACACGCATCTGCCTGACGTGCCGACGATGGCGGAGGCCGGGCTTGCTGGCGTCGATTCCGCGCCGCTGTTCGGCATGGTGGCGCCCGCCGCCACGCCGCCCGCCGTGCTCGCGCGGCTCAATGCCGCGGCGGCGAACGCGGTGAAGTCCGAGGCGCTGAACGCGCGGCTGATCGAGATCGGCTATCTGCCGGTCGGCAACACGGCGGACGAATTCCGTACGCGCATCGCAGCCGAAATCGACAAGTGGACGCGGATCATCCAAGCCGCCAATATCAAGCCCACTTAAGCCGCGAACGGCATCCAACGGACAAAGGGAGAGAAACGAATGAGCGTCGAACGCAAGGAAGTCGGACCACGGATGAGTCAGGTCGTCATCCACGGCAACACGGTCTATCTGGCGGGAGTCGTGGCGCGCAATGCGTCGGGCAAGAGCATGACCGAGCAGACGCAGGACATTCTCAAATCCATCGACGGCTATCTGAAGCAGGCCGGCACCGACAAGTCGAAGCTGCTCTCGGCCAACATCTGGATCACCGACATGGCGAAGTTCGCCGAGATGAACGCCGTGTGGGATTCCTGGGTGTCGCCCGGCAACACGCCCGCGCGCGCGACCGTCGAGGCGAAGCTCGCCGCGCCCGGCTATCATGTCGAGATCATGGTGGTGGCGGCGAAGTAATCCACATGGGCGAGCGAGGAAGTCGCTTGCCGATCTGAAGGCGCGGCTGCGCGAGATCGGCGATCTGTACGCGGCCAGCTCTGTTCTCCATTGGGATCAGGCCACCTACATGCCGGAAGGCGGTGCGCAGGCGCGCGGACGGCAGTCCGCGCTTCTGCATCGCCTCGCGCACGAACGTGCGGTCGCGCCCGACATCGGCAGGTTGCTCGACGAACTCGAGCGATTTGCGGAAAGCCTCCCAGCGGACCACGATGACGCCTGCCTGATCCGCGTTTCGCGGCGGGGATACGAGAAGGCGATCAAGGTTCCGGCGGATTACGTGGCGCGCGCGAGCGCGAACAGCGCGGCGTCCTACGACGCATGGACGCGTGCGCGTCCAGCAAACGATTTCGCCGCGATGGTGCCCTATCTCGAAAAGACGCTCGACCTCAGCCGCGAATATTCGGAATTCTTCGCGCCATACGCTCACCTCGCCGATCCGCACATCGACGATGCCGACGAGGGTATGACCACGGCGTCGATCCGGGCGGTGTTCGACGCGTTGCGGCGCGAACTCGTGCCGCTCGCACGCACGATCTGCGATCAGGCGGTGGCCGACGACAGCTGGCTGCGGCAGGTGTTTCCCAAGGCCGCCCAGTTCGAGTTCGGCCTCAAGGTCGCGCAGCGCATGGGCTACGACACGCGGCGCGGGCGGCTCGACCTGACGCATCATCCATTCTGCACGACCTTCGCGCTCGACGACGTGCGCATCACCACGCGCGTCAACGAGCGCGATCTCGGTGACGCGCTGTTTTCGACGGTGCATGAGGCCGGCCATGCGATGTACGAGCAGGGCATCGGTCCAGCCCTCGAAGGCACGCCGCTCGGCCACGGTGTGTCGGCCGGCGTGCACGAAAGCCAATCACGACTATGGGAGAACGTGGTCGCGCGCAGCGAGGGCTTCTGGCAGCACTTCTATCCGCAGCTCCAGCAGACTTTCCCGCAGCAACTTGGCCGCGTGCCGCTGGCCACCTTTCATCCTGCGATCAACAAGGTCGCGCGCTCGCTAATCCGCACCGACGCCGACGAGGTCACCTACAATCTGCACGTCATGCTGCGCTTCGATATCGAGTTGCGGCTCCTCGAAGGCAAATTGTGCGTGAAGGACCTGCCCGATGCATGGAATGCCGCCATGCAGGAAAATCTCGGCCTCACGCCGCCGGACGATCGCGACGGCTGCCTGCAGGACGTCCATTGGTTCTCCGGCCGCATCGGCGGACAATTCCAGGGCTATACGATCGGCAACATCCTCGGCGCGCAGTTCTATGCGGCGGCGCTGAAGGCGCATCCGGATATTCCGCAGGAGATTGCCCGCGGCGAATTCGCGACGCTGCACGATTGGCTGCGCAAGAACGTCTATCGTCACGGCGCCAAGTTCACACCGAACGAACTCGTCGAACGCGCAACCGGGTCCGCGATGACGATGCAGCCGTATCTGGATTATCTGCGCGGCAAGTATGGCGCGCTTTACCGGCTCTAGCGCTCTGGCCGGCCGCGCTAGTTGCGCGGCCGCATGTCGCGTGCGTCGTATTCAGCCGGGTCCATCGCCCAGAGCCCGGCGTCGTAGCCGTTGGCGTAGTTCTGGTTGGTCGTTGCGGGATTGCGGTTCACGAGCGGGCGCAGATACATCGGGTGCGTCACGCTGCGCACCTCGTGCTCGACCGACCACAGCACTTTGCCGCTGTCGAGATCGACGATGTCCTGGAAGCGATACTGATACTGGTTGTCCTCGACCGAGATGAGATTGCGCGCCTTCAGCTTCTCGTACGGCCCTGAGAAGTCCGCAATGTACATCTGCACATGATGGCCGTCGAAAGCGGGCTGTGGCCGGTCGGTTTCGCGGAACTGCATGAACTGGTTCTTGCCCATCAGGGTACGCGCGACCGTGCCGTCGCCGTTCTGCACCTGCGTGGGCGTTCCGAACACCGCCGGATAGAAATCCGCGATGCGCTTCGCGGTGCCGACCGGCACGTCGAACTCCACATAGGGTATGCCAAGCGCGATGCGGCCGAACCGCTCGGCGTCCGGCTCGTAGCAGCGCATGCGATTGCCCCACGGACAGATCGCCTCGACGTAATCGTTGTGCTCGGAGAAGCCGAATTTAGTGCCTTCGAGCTTCGGCTTCACGCGCGTCAGGCGGTCGAGCAGTGCTTGGCGGCCGGAGATCACCAGTCCCGTGTGTCCGCGCACGACCTGCGGTGCGCCGGTCGGCAGATGAAACTGGCTGCGCCCCACGTTGATCCACATGTTGGTGTCGGCGACCATCAAATACGGGTCGCGCGTGAGTCCTAGGCCCGCCGCATAGAACAGCTGCGCGAGGCGCTGGTCCGGGACCTGCACATTGACGTGCTCCATATGGATCGAATTGCCGAGGTCCTCGGCGGTGCGGTCGAATTGTTTCATGGCGTCTCGTCCCGAATGGCGTTCGGGCAAGACTAGCACGGCAATATCCGGCGGCGCACGACCGTCCGCGCCAGATCAGCGATGCGAAATTTCGGGATGTCGGATTATTCGGCCGCTGCCGCGAGGCTTTCGCGGATCTCGGCACGGAATTCGTCGATCAAGGTCAGCTTCTTCTTGCGTTCGACGTGCCAAAAGGACCAGCCGTTGCAGGCGTCCAGCCCTTGCGCGAGCGCCCCGAGGCGGTGGATCGAGCCGACACTGCTGCCGATCTGCAGCGCGCCGTCGGCGCGCACCAGGGCGGACACCTTTCGCTTGGCATCGAACAGCGTCTCGCCGGGCTTGATCATGCCGCGCTCGACCAGCGCAGCAAATGCGACGCGCGGTGCGGCCCGTGCCGTCATGAACGGTGCAAGCGAAGCCTGCGGCAGCGGCTCCACTTGGAAAATGCGCGTCTCGGCTGCGGCAGCATAGGCAGGATCGCGTTCGATTCCGACGAACTGCCGACCGAGGCGCTTTGCGACGGCGCCGGTCGTGCCGGTGCCGCTGAACGGATCGAGGACGAAGTCGCCGGGCTGCGAGGAGGAGAGGATCACGCGCGCGAGCAGCGCCTCGGGCTTCTGTGTCGGGTGAATCTTCTTGCCGTCGTGGCCCTTCAGCCGCTCCTCGCCGGTGCAAAGCGGGATCGTCCAGTCCGAGCGCACCTGAACGTCTTCGTTGCCGGCCTTCAGAGCCTCGTAGTTGAAGGTGTAGCCCTTGCCGCCGGCCTCGCGCGACGCCCAGATCATGGTCTCGTGCGCATTGGTGAAGCGGCGGCCGCGGAAGTTGGGCATCGGGTTGGTCTTGCGCCACACCACGTCGTTGAGGATCCAGAACCCGAGGTCCTGCAGGATCGTGCCGACGCGGAAGATGTTGTGGTACGAGCCGATCACCCAGATCGTCGCGGAAGGCTTCATGACGCGGCGCGCAGCCATCAGCCATGCGCGCGTGAAGTCGTCATAGGCCGAGAAGCTGGAAAACTTGTCCCAGTCGTCGTCGACCGCGTCGACTTTCGAATCGTCGGGACGCTTCAGGTCGCCCTGGAGCTGCAGATTGTACGGCGGATCGGCGAAGATCAGGTCGACCGAGGCTGCCGGCAGGCGTGCCATTTCGGCGACGCAATCGCCGACAACGATCGAATGGGACGCAAGGGCCCCGAGACTTGGGTGCTCAAGACTTGTGCGGGGCGTCCTACTGGACGCCCCGCGACGCGACACACGCATGACTGAACATCACTTGGGTACGCGGTCGGAGACGCGAATACCTGACAACCGACTGCCCGCATCTTGGCCACCCAAAGTAAAAATCGACTTAAGCGAAACGAAAATCTGATTGAAAGCATTAGGCTTTGGGTAACCATACGGCAGACGCGCCAGGTAGCCGTTTCGTCATGAAAAGAGCGCAGAAGCCGCGCAGGAACGCCTTTTCCCGGGCAATGGACTTGGATGCCCCCGTCGGCGACTATCGGGCGGGGCCGACAGGAGGAATCGATGCGGTTCGATGAACTGCCGCAAAGCGACAACATCGAGGACCGCCGCGGCGATGGCGGGAGCGGCGGCGGAGGCGGCGGTTTCCCATGGGGATGGGCGGCCGCGGCGGGCTCGGTATCGGCACCATCGTGGTGCTGGGCATCGTGGGCTACGCGCTCGGCATCGATCCACGCCTTTTGATCGGCGGCGCGGAGATTCTCACGGGCGGTGGCGGCGGCAGCGGATACCAACAGCAGGCGCCCAGTTCACCCGGCAAGTCCGGTGCGCCGAGCGACGAGATGGGCAAGTTCGTCTCGCGCATCCTCGGCTCGTCCGATGTGCAGTGGAAGCAGATCTTCGAGGCGGCGGGGCAGCGCTACAAGTCGCCGACGCTGGTGATGTTTTCCGGCGCGACGCGCGCGGACGCCTGCGGCATGGCGCAGTCCGCGATGGGGCCGTTTTATTGCCCGGCCGATCAGAAGATCTATCTCGATACCTCGTTCTTCCGCGACATCGAGCGGCGCTTCAAAGGCTGCGATGCCGGATCGCGCGGGTGCCAGTTCGCGCAGGCCTACGTGATCGCGCACGAGGTCGGCCATCACGTGCAGCAGCAACTCGGCATTCTCACCAAGTCGCATCAGCAGCAGAAGGCGGTGTCGAAGCCCGAGGCGAACCGCATTCAGGTGCGGATCGAACTGCAGGCGGATTGCTTTGCGGGAATCTGGGCGGCGAAATCAGACCAGCAGTGGAAGTTCATCGAGCCGGGCGACGTCGAGGCCGCCATGCGCACCGCGGCGGCGATCGGCGACGACCGCCTGCAAAAGCAGGCGCAGGGCTACGCCATCCCGGACAGCTTCACGCATGGTACGTCCGAGCAGCGCCAGCGCTGGTTCCAGACCGGGCTCAAGGCGGGCACGGTCGCGGCGTGCAATACGTTTGCGCAGGGCGCGCAGCTTTAGGACGCCGCTTCGTCATGCCCGGCATCGACGAGTCCCGCCAGTTCATCCCGCTGAAGATCGCGGTGCTGACCGTCTCGGATACGCGCTCGCGCGATGAGGACAAATCCGGCGCGACGCTCGCCGAGCGCATCGAGAAGGCGGGGCATGCCGTCGCGGCGCGCGCGATCGTCACCGACGACGTCGAGAAAATCCGCGCGCAGGTGAAGGCGTGGATCGCCGATCCGGCGGTCGATGTCGTCATCAGCACCGGCGGCACCGGCTTCACCGGTCGTGACGTGACGCCGGAGGCGCTCGAGCCGCTGTTCGAGAAGCGCATGGAGGGATTCTCCGCGCTGTTTTTGCTGGTGAGCCACGGGAAGATCGGCACGTCGGCGATCCAGACGCGCGCAACTGCCGGCGTCGCCGGCGCGACCTACATCTTCTGCCTGCCGGGCTCGCCCGGCGCCTGCCGCGACGCGTGGGACGAGATCCTCCTGCACCAGCTCGATTACCGGTATCGCCCCTGCAATTTCGTCGAGATTATGCCGCGGCTCGACGAGCATCTGCGGCGCGGCAAGGCGAAAGCGTAGCCGGGGTCGCCGCCGGTCTTGTCCACAAGCACGCGACCGGACGAGGCCCGTAAAGGGCCGTTTGTGTTGCGGAATCCGCACAGCTTACCGGTAATCCGGCCCACCGTTGCATCCGTACGGTGCGGGCGGCGCCAATCCGTATAGGCTTGAGTTCCAAAGAGAGCCCGCATGTCGGGCCGAATCCGTTTGCGGCCAACGGCTGCGGACGATCGTTAGCTTGCGGCAAGGGCTTGGGCGTGCGGTCTTTCCGGCGGTCTCATCGGGCGCGATTGGGCGCGGCGCTGCTGGCGTCAGCGCTGATTGCCGCGCCTGCCGCCGCGCAGGACGCGACCTGGAATCTCAATCCCACCACCGCGAACTGGAATACCGCCGGCAACTGGACGCCCGCGACCGTGCCGACCGGCATCGCGACGTTCGGCGCCTCGAACGTAACAACGCTGAATTTTTCGGCGCCCACATCGATCGGCACGATTCAGTTCGACGCGGCGGCGCCGGTCTACAACTACACGATCGATTTCCTGACGATCGGAGGCACAGGGATCGTCAACAATTCCTCGAATGCTCCCCGGCTGAACATCAACCCGTTGAGCAGCAGCCTTCTGCAAAACTCCACCCTGACTTTCCAGAACGCCAGTACCGCCGCGAACGCGATTATCAACAACGTCACCCGTGGGGCCATAAGTTTCGAGAATTCGAGCAACGCCGGCACCGCGACGATCAACAACACCGCGACTGCCGGCCTCAACGCCGCAGGACTTTTCTTTACGAATACGAGCAGCGCCGCCAACGCAACCATCAACAATACGGGCAGTGGCGGGCTCACGCTGAACAATGCGGCCGTCCTTACCTTTTCCCTGTCGAGCACGGCGGGCAATGCAATCATCAACAACAGCGGGGGCAACGGCTTCGTAAATTTTGCAGACACGAGTACGGCTGGCAATTCAGTCATCACGAATTCCGCAAGACTTATCTTTCTCGACTCCGCGGTCGCCGGCAGCGCGACAATCACGACGAAGAACGGCGGGTTTACCAATTTTCTCGACACCACCTCGGGCGGAACCGCGCGATTCATCACGGAAGCGGGAGGACTCTTCGTCATCAGCAACCTGTCGTCAGGCGGCATGACGGCGGGCTCGATCGAAGGCGCGGGCAGCTTTTCGCTTGGAGCGAAGGAGCTGGAAGCCGGCGGCAACAACCTGTCGACGGAAGTCAGCGGCGTGATTTCCGGCATCGGCGGCAAGCTCAGCAAGCTGGGCACCGGCACGCTGATCCTCTCCGGCGCCAATACCTACACAGGCGGCACGTTCAACTGCGCCTGCTCGACGCTCCAGCTCGGCACGCTCGCGCGCGTCGGTGCGATCCTTGGCGACGTGACCAACGAGGGCATCTTCAACATCGTCAACGCCAACACGGCGGGCATCACCTCGATCACCAACAGGCTCGGCGGCGAGACGCATTTCTTCAACGGCACCTCGGCGAGCGCGGCCGCGATCGCGAACAACGACGGCTTCACGACCTTCCACAACACGTCCACCGCCGGCACCGCCGACATCGCCAACCGCAACGGCGGCGAGACCTCCTTCCTCGACAGCAGTACGGCCTCGCACGCCACGATCACCAATCGGGCGTTCAGCATCACGAATTTCCTGGGCGCCAGCACGGCAGCCTTCGCGGGCATCACCAACAACGGCGGCGCGACGTTTTTCTTCGATCAAAGTACGGCGGGCAACGCCGACATCACGAACCGCAGCGGCGGCGCGACGGTGTTCGGTGACATCGTGGGCACGCATACCGCGAGCGCCGCCAATGCGACGATCACCAATCGCGAAACCGGCGGCCAGACGATCTTCCAGTCGCTGACCACGGCCGGAAGCGCCACCATCAATAACAATGGCGGTCGGACCTCGTTCTTCGACGGCAGCAACGCAGGCACCGCGATCATCACGAACCGGAATGTGGGATTGATCGATTTCACCGATCAAAGCTCGGCATCGAACGCGAGGATCGTTAATCGCGACGGTGATCCGATTTTCGGTCCGAGCCAGACGGTATTCTCCGGAACGAGCACCGCGGCAAACGCCACCATCACCAATCATTCGCTGGGCGGGACAGCGTTCGTCCAGGACGCGAACGCCGGCACCGCCACGATCATCAACAATGCCGACGGCGCGACCATCTTCGGCACGCCGACTTTCACGGATGCGCCGAGTGCCGCCAACGCCAACATCACCACCAATGGCGGCGGCGTTACATTCTTCCAGGCCTTCGCGACGGCCGCCAGCGCGACCATCACGACCAACAGCGGCAGCGGAACGGCTTTCTTCGACAACAGCACCGGCGGTAACGCGCAGTTCATCACGAATGCCGGCGGCGTCGTCGATTTCTCCCAGACGCTCGGGCCGGGGGGCAACAAGAAGATCACGGCGGGCTCGATCGCCGGTGCGGGTGACTACTATCTCGGCGCCAATCAGCTCACCGTCGGAGGAAACCACCTCTCGACCACGGTGAGCGGAAGCATCAACGACAGCGTCTCGCCCTTCTTCGCCTGCATCTGCACGCCGCCGAGCAGCGGCGCCTCGCTGGTGAAAGTCGGCAGCGGCACGCTCACGCTTTCGGGCCTCAACACCTACACGGGCGTGACCATCGTCGACGGCGGCACGCTGATCGTGAACAGCACGATCGCGTCGTCGAGCGGGCTCACGGTGAACCCGGGCGGCACCATCGGCGGTAACGGCACGTTGCCGGCGACCACGATCGCGGGCGGCACGCTGTCGCCGGGCAATTCGATCGGCACGGTTTCGATCAACGGCAGCCTGAGTTTCGTCGGACCCGGCAACTACATCGTCGAGGTCTCGCCCGCGGCCGCCGACCGCACCAACGTGAGCGGCGCGCCCGGCACCGCCACGCTCGGCGGCACGCTCAGGGCCATCGGGCAGGGCGGCGTCTACACCATCGGCACGCGCTATACGGTGCTCAACGCGACCGGCGGCGTGACCGGCGCGTTCTCGGATCTGACGATCATTGGCAATTTCGGCGCCACCAAGCCGCACATCGAATACGACGCCAACAACGTCTATCTGGTGCTTGATCCGAACGCGCTCTCGCCGTTCCTTGGCGGCGCGACACGCAATCAGCGCGCGGTCGCGGGCGTGGTCGATGTTGCGATCGCGGCGGGCAGCCAGCTGCCGCCGTTTCTCGCGCTGTTCAATCTCGCCGTCGCGCAGCTTCCCGGTGCGCTCGATCAGTTGAGCGGCGAGGTGCATGCGAGCACGGCGGGCGCGCTGCTCGACGAGAGCCTCTATCCGCGCTCGGCCGTCCTCGGCCGGCTGCGGCAGGCGTCCTACGGCGGCAACACCCAGATGGCCTCGCTCTCGATGGGCGGGCCGCAGGCGTTCGCGGCGGACGGCGCGGAAGCGATCGAGGGCGTGCTCGCCTACGGCAAGTCGCCGCTGCCGACCAAGGCGCCGCCCATGCAACCCGGCTACGACGTCGTCTACTGGGCGCAGGGATTTGGCGCACGGGGTCGCTTCGACGGCGACGGCAACGCCACCAACGTACGCCGCGACCTCGCGGGCTTTTTCTCGGGCGTCGACACGCGCGCCGGCAGCAATGGCCGCGTCGGCATCGCGGCCGGCTACACCGGTTCGCGCAACAATCTCGACGGACGCGGTTCGGCGAATGTCGAGACCGGCCACCTCATGGGCTACGGCGGCTGGAGCTTCGGTGCGCTCAACCTGCGTGCCGGCGGTGCCTGGGCGTGGCATTCGATCGAAACCAGCCGCAACATCGTGTTCCCGGGCTTCTTCGATAACGCGACGGCGAACTACAACGGCAGAACCGGACAGATCTTCGGTGAGGCGGGCTACGGCTTCGCGCTCGGCAATATCGCGGTCGAGCCGTTCGCGGGCGGTGCGTGGGTGAGCCTGAGGACCGACGGCGCGCTCGAGCGCGGCGGGGCGGCGGCACTCAACGTCGCGGCAAACAGTTTCGACGCCGGCTACTCGACGGTCGGCATCCGCGCGGCCTCGATGATCCCGATCGCGCACGACATGATGCTGGTGCCGCGCGGCTCGCTCGCCTGGCAGCACGCCTTCAACGACGTGACGCCGGAGGCAAGGCTTGCTTTCCTCGCCGCGCCGGTCCCGTTCGTCGTTGCCGGAGCGCCGATCGCGCGCGACAGTCTGCTCAGCGAGGCCGGGCTCGATCTCGCGATCGGCCGCAGCGCGACGCTCGGCGTGTCGTACGTCGGTCAACTCGCCCGCAACGTCCAGGACCACGCCGCCAAGGGCAAGTTCATCTGGAAATTCTAGAGCCTTCGACGCTCAGGATCTTCGGAAGCTGCGTCTGCCGCTTCGCGCCGGTCTTGCGATAGAGCGAGGCAAGGTGCCAGCGCGCGGTCGATGTCTTGATGTTGAGGAACGCGGCCGTCTGCTCGGGGCTGTCGCCGGCGACCAGGCACTCCGCTACACGCGACTCGGCGGCGCGGAAAATTCCTGGGTCCGCGGCAACAGGCGACCGAAACGCGCGGGAAGGCCCGGCTGCTTGCCGCTTCCGATGCGACCACCGACCGGGCGCCAAAAGCAAACGGCCCCGGGGCAAGCCGGGGCCGTTGAAACCAATGTGCGAGACGCTCAGTAGCGCGCCATCACAGGACCGGGATCGAACCGGTAGTTCAGCCGCAACGTCGCCTCGTCAGTCCGCAGCCGCGTGCTGATGGTCTGCGCGAAGATGCCGAGCGATTGCACTCCTGCCGGGTCGGTGTTCGCAACGGTGACGGATTTGCTGCCGAAAGAAGCGTAGCGATACTCGCCCGCGATGCTCCAGTTGCGATCGAATGCCCATTCGATGCCGCCGCCGACCGTCCAGCCGAGGCGCGTGAAGTTCGAGCTGGCGGTCGTGGTGCCGCTCGACGGGATGGGGAAGATGATGCCAGCGATCGGGGTGTTCAGCGTGAATGAGCTGTTCACCCTCCCGCCCGCAACCGCCGCGCCGCCGGTGGCATAGACGAGCAGGCGGTCGAAGGTCATGCCGAGGCGCGCGCGGAACGACGAGGTCCAGTCGATTTCTGTCGTATAGGTTCCGGCGAGCGTCTGGACGAGGAATGGATCGGGTACCGCGAAGCTGACGGTTGGGCGGACGCGATTCCAGTTTGCGTCAGCCTCCAGTCCGAAGACCCAGTTGGAAGTCTGCCAGTTGTAGCCAATCTGGCCACCACCCACGAACCCGGTGTTAGTCGAAGACACAGCCGGAAGCGTGGCAAAGCGTGAGGGGACGGCCACGATCGGCGCGATCCCGGGGAGCCCCCCTACAGTCACGAAGCCGGGGAAAAGAACTTCCCTGACCTCGTCGTACTCGGCCCGACCGCGCTTGGCGCCGACATGGCCGCCGATATAGAAGCCGGTCCAGTTATACGCCGTCGCGACAGGCATTGGCTGCGCCTTGACCGGCAGATCGGCCGCTTGGACCGCTCCGATGCCAAATGTGCTTGCGCAAAAGGCCACCGCGGTCAGCGTTTTTTTGGTTCTCATTTTCAGTCTCCCCTCCAGGCCGGCGAACCACCAACTGTCGCGCCGGACCTGATCCCACTACTCGATGATGTTGCCCGCAAAGTTTCGCACGGGGCTCGATCCACTAACCAAGAAAACTAGCATCCAGAACCTGCGGTAGCTGTGTCTTCCATACATCACCCATGAAAATTGCCATTGTTTTCCCGCAGCTTTTGCCCCTTCGTTTGAAGGGGCACAGAAGCTACCCTTGCGGCAGAACCCGCATAAAGTGCATTGGCTAACCTGCTGGAAGTCGGGCTAAATCCGCCGATATCTGGATAGGGGAGACGCGCCGCCATGCCGCTTGTCGAGAACACCACCAAATCGAAACTCAAGCGCAACGAGCTCGCGCTCGGCTTCGGCGTGCATCACCTGCGTACGTCCGCACCGCCATGCTGGCGGCGGCGGCCGGCCACGACTGGCTGTTCATCGACATGGAGCACGGCGCGCTTTCGGTGCACGAGGCGACGCAGATTTGCATCGCCGCGCTGCCGAGCGGCGTCACCCCGATCGTGCGCATCTGCGCGGGCGCACTCGACGAGGGCACGCGCTGCCTCGACAACGGCGCGCTCGGCGTGATCGTGCCGCATGTCGACACTGCGGAGCGCGCGAAGGAAATCGCGCACGCGTACCGCTATCCGCCGCTCGGCCATCGTTCATGGGGCGGTCCGCCTGCGGCGTTTGGTTTTGCACCGCCCGGCAATGCAGAGGCGCAAGCCGCGCTCAACGACGCGGTGCTGGTCGTCGCCATGATCGAGAGCCCGCAGGCGGTCGCCAATGCACGCGAGATCGCGGCGGTGGAAGGCATCGACGCGCTGCTGATCGGCACGTCGGACCTCACCGCGGAGCTCGGCATCTCGGGTCAGATCGGCCACGCGAAGGTGACCGAGGCCTACGAAAAGGTCGGCGCGGCCTGCAAGGCACACGGCAAGGCGCTCGGCATGGGCGGCGTCTACGACAAGGAGAACGCGAGCCGCTACATCAAGGGCGGCGCGCGGCTGGTGCTGTCGGGATCGGACCATAATTATATCCTGGCCGGCGCGAAGGCGCGGTCGGAGGTCTTGCGCGGGACGGTGTAGCTCATCGATCCTTGACGGCGCAGAGTCGCCGCCAAGGATCATCACCATGAACGAGCGCATCGGCTTCGTCGGTCTCGGACTGATGGGCGCGGGCTTCACGAAGCGCCTGATCGCGACCGGACACGCCGTCACCGGCTACGATCCCGATCCGGCGCGCATGGATGAAGCCGCGAAGGCGGGCGTGCGGGTAGCGGCAAGCGCCGCCGACGTCGCGCAGGCGTGCGATATCATTCTCGTCTGCGTCATCAACACAGCGGCGGCTGAGGATGTTGCGATCGGGCCGCGTGGCGTCGCGGCCGCGGCCGACATCGCCGGCAAGGTCGTCGTCGATCACTCGACGACGGAAATCGGCGCGACGCTGCGCATTGCGCGGGAGCTATCCGCGCGCGGCGGGTCGTTCGTCGACGCGCCGGTGTCCGGCGGTCCTGGTGCGGCTGAGACTGGCACGCTCGCCATCATGGCCGGTGGGCCTGACGCGGCGATCGCGCGCATTGCGCCGGTCATGGCGCACCTCGGACAGATGACGCACATGGGCGCCGTCGGCGCGGGGCAGGCGACCAAGCTCGTGAACCAGACCATCGTGCTGACAAACTACTGCGTGCTGGCCGAGGCGCTGCGCCTTGCGCAAGCCTACGGGGTCGACACGAGCAAAATCCCCACGGCGCTCGCGCCCGGTCATGCGGGATCGAACCTGCTGCCGGTCGCGTTTCCGCGCATGGCGGAAAAAGATTTCGCGCCGCGCGGCTATGTGCGTCAGGTGCTGAAGGATCTCGAAATGCTCGCAGCCGCGGCTTCCGACGAGCATGTGGCGATGCCGATGGCGAGCCAGGCGCTGACGCTCTATCGCATGCTCGCCGCGAGCGGCCGCAGCGAACTCGATGCCGGCGCGATCGTCACGCTTTACGGGCGGGAGTGAGGTCGCTCTTCCGGCACGCGCCAGTTCGCCAGCCACAACCCCAGCGCCACGCAGACGACACCCGCTATCATCATGGCGGTCAGCGGCTCGTCCAGGAATGCCGCGCCGAGCAGCGCCGCGGTGATCGGTGAGAGCGCAAGAAACACGGTCACGCGTGTCGCCGCGATAGTCTTCAGCGCCCACAGCCACACCACGTAGAACGAACCCGACGAAATGCCGATGAACACGATCGCGGCCCAGCCGGCCGCGCCAAGCTGCAGGGGCGCGACGAACAGGTCGTCGAGCGCGGCGGGGATCAGCAGCGCCGCTGCCGCCGCCGCCATCGCGAACGCGCTCACCGGTAGCGTCGGATAGCGCGCGAGGTACGGCCGGTAGAGCACCGAGCAGATTGCGCCGGTCGCGGCCGCGGCAAGGATCGCAAGTTCGCCGCCGAGCGTGCCCCAGCCGGGGAGCGCTGAATCGCCGCCGAGCAACTTGTCACTCAGCGCGAGGAAAACGCCGAGCAGAGTGGCGAGGATGCCCGCAATCTTGTTCGTCGTGACGCGCTCGTGCCCAAGCAAGGCCGCGACGATCAGGGTGATCAGCGGAAAACTCGCGAAGATGAGCGCGCCGCGCCCGGCGGGGACAGTCTTCAGGCCGTAGTTCAACAGCGCGATCAGGATGCCGAACTGGCCGATGCCGAGCGCCGCAATCGGCAGGATGTCGCCGCGTGCGAAGCGCACGCGGCCCGCAAGCGCAATCGCCGGGATCAGGCAGGCAACGCCGATGGCATAGCGCAGGAACGCGAGCGAGGCGGGCGAAATGTCGTTGGCGACGAGGCGCGTTGCCGTGATCGCGGCGCCGACCTGCACGCCGGTGGCGGCCGCCGCGAGAATGGCAAGCGCGGTGCGGTTCACCGATGCTCGGCCGCGATGCGCAGGCCGAGCGCGATCAGCGCCGTCCCCATCAGCCCTTCGAGCATGCGCCGCACGTTGCGTCGGCGCAGGAAGTCGCCCGCGCGCGCGACCGCGAAGGCGTAGAGCGTGAGCCATGCGAGCGCCATCGCGCAGAACACAAAGCCGAGGGCGAGCATGTGCACGAATGCGCCGTCGCCGGTCGTGGCGAACTGCGGCAGCAGGCTTGTGAAGAACGCCGCCATCTTCGGGTTGGAAAGATCGCTCGCAAGGCCCTGTCCGAACGCGGCGCGCGAGGAGAGCCTTTGCGCCGGCGCGATGCCTGCTGCGGCCTCGCTCCAGTTGCTCGTGCGCGCCGCCTCGTAGAGCGATCGCGCGCCGAGATAGATGAGGTAGGCCGCGCCTGCGAGCCGCACCGCAAGGAACACGCGCTCGGACGCGACGAGCAGCGCCACGATGCCGGCGCTCGCCGCAAGCACCCAGATCGCCTGCCCGGCAACGATCCCGAAGCCGGTGAACACGCCGCCGCGGCGCCCGCCCATGACGGTGTTGCGGATGACGAGTGCCGTGTCCGGCCCCGGCGTCACGATGACAAGGATCGAGATGCTGATGAAGGCGAGAAATGAAGTGTCCATCGTGGCCTCCGACGCATGATCCCGAAAAGTGGGTACCGGTTTTCGGATTCAGATCATGCGCAAAAAAGATCAAAGATCGCGTTCCCAGGTCTCGCTGATGAGGTCGACGCCGAAGCTTCGGTTTTTCTCTTCGGCGGTGAGGCTGAAACCGGCGCGCACGTAGATGCCGCGCGCCGCGAGCAAATTGCTTTGCGTCCAAAGTGTCATCGATTTGTAGCCGGCGCCGCGTGCGAAGGTGAGGCATTCGTCGACCAGCCGCTTGCCGAGGCCGAGCCCGCGCGCTTTCGGGTCGATGATCAGCAGGCGGAGCTTTGCGATCTCGTCGGTCTTGCGCACGACGAACACCGAGCCGACACGCTCGCCGTCGAGTTCGGCGATCCAGCAGCGCTCGCGCCGGCGGATCGAAGTTCTCGATGAATTCGGCGACGATCTTCGCGACAAGCGCCTCGAAACTGATGTCCCAGCCGTATTCCTGCGCGTAGAGCGCGCCGTGCGCGGAGGCTACCCAGCCCATGTCGCCGGGCCGGTGTTCGCGCAGGAGGATCGTCTGCACGGCTTTCGACGTCGCTGACGATGGGTCGAGCAACGACTCCACCGTGCTCATCGCGCCGACGACGCGCTGTTGCTCCGCGGGTCCCAGCTTTTCCAGCAGTGCCGCGACCTGATCTTGCGAGCCCCTGTTGAGCGGCGCGAACGCCCTGCGGCCTTTCGCCGTGATCGAGATCAGGCTTTGCCGGCCGTCATCCTTCGCGCGCTTCTTCGCGAGCAACCCTTCGTCGGCGAAGCGGCGCAGGATGCGGCTGAGATAGCCGTGATCGAGGTCGAGCGCGGCGGCGAGTTCGCTCGCGGTCACCTGCTCGCGATGCGCCAGCTCATAGAGCACGCGCCCTTCGGTGAGGGAAAAGCGGGTGTGAACCAGCCCCTCCTGCAACAGTCCGAGCTGGCGCGTGTAGAAGCGCGAAAAGCGGCGCACAGCCGCGATGCGGGCTTCCAGGTCGTTGGCGGAATTCGGCATCAGATCACCGGCTCGGCGGGCCAGTGACAGTGTCAACCTGTTGATTTGACTGAGTCAACTATTCGGTTGGGCCGCCACCGTGCGCAGCGTCACAAGCCGGCCGCGCCCGATCCGCCGCAGCAGATCGGTCTGCGCATCGGCCGTGTCGCGGTGTCCGCCGAGTTCGTCATAAAGAGGCTTGGGGATGAGCAGGCCCTGCGTGGGCCGCGGGAGCAGGTTGATCGCGCGCCGCAGTGCCGGCAGCATCCCGGTCCCCGGCGCAAAGACCGCAGCCTTTCGCGCATCGGCCTTGGCGAGGAACACTGCGCACTCGTCGATCCAGCCCGGATCGGGGACAACGCCGGGGTCGAGAAACATCAGCCATTCGCCGCGTGCGCCTGCGGCCGCTTCCTTCAGCCGTACGCCAAGTGGCTTGGCCGATGAGACAAAATGGCAGCCCGCGATATCGGCGACGCGCTCGGTTTCGTCGCGCGATCCGCCGTCCGCAATGATGACTTCCCGCACCAGGCCCGCGGTCGCGCCCGGCACCAGCGCCGCCAGCGTTGCCACCAGCGGGCGCTCCGAATCGCTGGTCGCGATGATCACGCTGAACATGAACGGCCGCCCCGGAAGCCGCTGTCATATTGAGCCATCGCAGGCGCAATTCCTAGCGGGTGAAATGATCGAATAATCAGCATCTTGTGTGCGATAAAAACAAATTGATGTTCTTGTTTTGTTCATGAGCATTCGCTATATGGTGAGCATGTCCCAAGCAGCAGCATTGCGACGCCCGCCGGTGCCAGCGCCCTCCGTGGCGCCGGTGGGAGATTTCCTCGGCACCGCCGTCGACCGTGAACGGCGGCGTGGCCGGGGAACACTCTCCAACGCATCGGGCCGCTACGAGCCGACCGCGCGCATCGCCTTCGACGACGGCTGGCGCTCGATCGAGGAATTGCCCGCCTTCGAGACGACCGTCACCGAGGAAAAAGCGCGCAAGATCATCACGCGCAACGACTCGCCCGACATCGGCTTCGACCGCTCGATCAACCCGTATCGCGGCTGCGAGCACGGCTGCGTCTACTGCTTCGCGCGCCCGACGCACGCCAACATGGGGCTCTCGGCCGGGCTCGATTTCGAGTCGAAGCTGTTCGTGAAGCCGGACGCGCCGGAGCTGCTCGAGCGCGAACTCGCCGCGCCGCGCTATTCGCCGCGCGTGATCGCGATCGGCACCAACACCGATCCCTATCAGCCGATCGAGCGGCGCTACGAGGTGATGCGCGGCATCCTCGAAGTGCTGGACCGCGCCTCGCATCCGGTCGGCATCGTGACCAAGTCGGCGCTGGTGACGCGCGACATCGACATTCTGGCGCGCATGGCGCGGCGCAATCTGGTGAAAGTCGCGCTGTCGGTGACGAGCCTCGATCCGAAGCTCGCGCGTGTCATGGAGCCACGCGCCGCGACGCCATCGAAACGGCTCGAAGCGATCAGGCAGTTGTCGGATGCCGGCATCCCGACCTCGGTGATGGTCGCGCCGGTTATCCCCGCCATCAACGAAGCGGAGATCGAGCGCATTCTCGATGCCGCGGCGGCAGCCGGTGCGAAAGAGGCGGGCTACGTGTTGTTGCGCCTGCCGCTCGAGGTGCGTGATCTTTTCCGCGAGTGGGTGACGGAGCATTTCCCGGATCGCGCGCGGCATGTGTTCAAGCTGATCCGCGACATGCGCGGCGGCAAGGATTACGATGCCAAGTGGGGCGAGCGGATGACCGGCTCGGGACCGATCGCCTGGATGATCGGGCGGCGCTTCGAGGCGGCATGCGAACGGCTCGGCCTCAACCGGCGCAAGCTCAAGCTCTCGACCGAGCATTTCTCGCCGACGCGCAAGCGGCCGCAGCAGCTTGCCTTGCTGTAGGATGGCGCCATGAGCAAGCCACGCCTCAATGCATTCACCCTCGGTGTCAGCGATCTCGCGCGTTCGGTCCGCTTCTATCAGGCGCTCGGTTTCGAGCGGCGCATGAAGCAGACCGGCGACGAGATCGCATTTTTCGACGGCGGCGGTCTTTCGCTGGGGCTTTGGCATTGGGACAAGCTCGCCGGCGATGCGGGCGTGCCCGAGAAGCCGCGTCCGCCCGCGTTTCGCGGCGTTACGATGGCGCAACTGTGCCGCACCGACGAGGATGTCGATGCCATGATGGCAAGGGCGCTTGCCGCCGGCGCGACGTTGCTCAAGGAGGCGCACAAGACATCCTTCGGTGGATACTCGGGCTACTTTGCCGATCCGGATGGGCATGTCTG
Organism: uncultured Alphaproteobacteria bacterium; assembly: GCA_963828625.1. Classification (GTDB taxonomy): domain Bacteria; phylum Pseudomonadota; class Alphaproteobacteria; order Rhizobiales; family Xanthobacteraceae; genus PALSA-894. The sequence goes on from CAWHEX010000009.1 coordinate 98,870, forward strand.
GGAAGCCGTGCGCGCGCCGGGTTTCGGATTTGCTCCCGACGGCAGCCTGACGCTGCCGGAATAGCGATGCTCGGCCATCTCTCGTTTGGCGTCGCCGACCTGCCGCGCGCGATTGCGTTCTATGACGCCGCGCTTTTGCCGCTCGGATACGTGCCGGGTCTGGACCAGCGAAAAACAGGCGGGATACGGCCTGCCCGGCGGCGGCGACAAGTTCGCACTGAAGCTGCAATCCGGTCCCGGTCGTTCCACCGGGGCCGGGCTTTCATCTGGCGTTCAATGCGCCGAGCCGCGAGGCGGTCGACGCGTTTCATGCCGCAGCGCTGCGGTCTGGCGGGGCCGACGAAGGCGCGCCGGGCCCGCGCCCGCACTATGGCGCGACCTATTACGCCGCCTTCGTGCGCGATCCGGACGGGCACAAGCTCGAAGCCGTCTTCCAGTAGATTGAACTTGGCCGACGGCCCGCGCAGGATGCCGCCCGGCGGACGAAGCCGCATCTTGGGCATCAGGGGATTGTCATGGAATTGAAGGGGGCCGTCGCCGTCGTCACGGGCGGCAATGGCGGACTGGGGCAGCGCATCTGCCACGCGCTCGCCGCCGAGGGCGCGAACATTGCGGCCGTCTATGCGCAGAGCGCGAACGAGGCGGGAGCGGTGGCCGACGAGGTTCGCAAAGCCGGCGTCGATGCCCAGGCGTTTCAGTGCAATGTGACAAAACCCGATGACGTGAAGCGGCTTGTCGATGACGTGATGAAACGTTTCGGCCGTCTCGACATCCTGATCAACGACGCAGCCTACAACAAGGCCATCGCCTTCAAGGACCTCGACGGGCTGACGACCGAAGAGTGGACAAAGATCATCGACGTGAACCTCACCGGCCCAATGCATTGCATCAAGGCGGTGGCGCCGGTGATGAAGAGCCAAGGCCGGGGCCGCATCGTGAATATCTCCTCGATCGCGGGGCTCCATCCGGGCGGCTCGTCGATCGCCTACGCTGTGTCAAAAGCCGGGCTCATTCATCTCACGCGCTGCATGGCGGTCGCGCTTGCGCCCGAGGTGCTGGTCAATTGCGTGGCGCCGGGCCTGCTGGAAGGCACGCGCGCGACGGCGAACCTGGCGAAGTCGCAGATCGAGAATTCCGCATCCGCCTCGCTGCTCAAGAAGGCCGCCGACAAGGACGACGTCGCCGATCAGGTCGTCACCATGTGCCGCACCGAAACGATGACCGGGCAGACGATCGCAATCGACTCCGGGCGGATTTTCCACTGAAACCACAAGCGGAAACTCGCGAGAATTGAGTTCCAGCGGCGATCCGAGCAGGATCGCGCGCATGAGTCGCAACGGCACCACGCGTCTTCCTTTGGGGGATGACGTTATCCGCCCGACCTTCAATCGCGAGCGATACGCGATGAAGCAGGGCATTTTCCCGGTGGCAGGCTGCGACGAGGCGGGCAGGGGGCCGCTCGCCGGGCCGGTAGTGGCGGCCGCGGTCATCCTCGACCCGAAGCGTATTCCGCGCGGACTGAACGACTCCAAGAAGCTGAACCACGAGACGCGCGCTGCGCTCTACGAAAAGATCTGTTCGAGCGCGCAGGTCGCGGTCGCGATCGCGCCGCCCGCGCGCATCGAGATCGACAACATCCGCGGTGCCTCGCTCTGGGCGCTCGCCCACGCCGTCAAGGCGCTGCCCATTACGCCGAAGCTTGTGTTCGTCGACGGCATCGACCGCATCGACGTCGCCTGCGAGTGCCGCGCGGTCGTGAGCGGGGACGCGCTGGTGCTTTCCATCGCGGCGGCTTCGATCGTCGCGAAGGTGACGCGCGACCGGCTGATGGGCTGCGTCGGCGCCGCGCATCCGGGCTACGGCTTCGAGCGCCACATGGGCTATTCGGTGCCGGAGCACTTCGAGGCGCTCAATCGCCTTGGCCCCTGCGTGCACCATCGGCGCAGGTTCGCGCCGGTCGCGGCGCTGCTCGGCCTGCCCGAGACGGGCACGGAAGTTGATGAAACCGCGCGCTTAAGTCTCTAATCTCCTCTCATGTCCGTCGTCTACCCCGCCGCGAGCGATCGCGCGCCGATGTTCCGCGTCTCGCTCATCCTCGAGGCGCTGCGCGCGCGTCCGACCCTGATGTTCTGGGTGGCGGCGCTCGCGCAGGGGACATTGTGGACACTCGTCCCCGCGCTCTTCTACGCCGCGCCGCCGGGCGAAGTGCCGCTGGTGCTCGCAGTCGGCAACGAATGGCTGCTCGGTTCGCCCTACGGTCCGCCGTTCGCGTACTGGATCGCCGCTATCGCGTTCTCGCCTCGGCGGCGTGGTCGGCGTCTACGTGCTCTCGCAGCTTTGCGTGGTCGTCACCTATTGGGCGGTGTTCTCGCTTGGCCGGCGCATTCTCGGCGCCGCGCATGCCGCGATGGCGATCCTGCTGATGACCGGCATCAGCGTGCTCACCGTGCCGACGCTGGAGTTCGGTCCAAGCGTGCTCGCAATGCCGTTGACCGCACTCACGTTCCTGTTCGCGTTCCGCGCGCTCGCCGACAACCGGCGCGTTGACTGGGTCGCGACCGGCATCACGCTCGGGCTGCTGCTGCTCACGACGTATGCGGGGATAATCCTGCTCGTCCTGATGGCGGTGTTTATCGCCGCGACCGAGCGGGGGCGCTCACGCCTCGGTTCGGGCGGGCCGTGGATCGCCGCCACGATCGTCGTGGTGCTGTGCTTCCCGCATTTGTTCTGGCTGGAGCGCAGCGGCTACAGCCCGCTTCCGCTGCTCGACAGCCTGCCGGGCCTCATCGTCGGCGAGAAGCGGCTGATGGCGTGGGCCAATCTGATGCTGCTGCTGCTGTTCAGCCACGCCGGGCTCGTCGTCCTGATGATGGTCGCGGGCGGGCTGCTCGCCGGACGGGCGAGCGCACCCGCTGTCGAGCGCGTTCCGGCCGAGCCGTTTGCGAAACTCTTCATCTATTTCTTCGCGCTTGCGCCCGCGTTCGTCGCAACCTTGCTTGCCGTGCTGCTCGACCGGCCGTCACCCATCGGCGGCGCGGGACCCATCGTCGTGCTTTCCGGGCTCGCGGTCATTGTCGTGGCGGGAGACACGATCCGGCTCTATCGCCAGCGCATCAGTGCGCTGGTGTGGCTCGGGCTGCTGGTCGTGCCGCCCGCGGTGATCGTTGCCGCGACCGTGACCCTGCCGTGGACCGCCGCGGTCGATCTGGAGGTGAGCAAGCCCGCGAACGCGATGGGGCAGTTCTTCACGGAGACGTTCCGCCGTCGCACCGGCAAGCCGCTGGCCATCGTGATCGGCGACGCGCGCACCGGCGGGCTCATCGCGCTCGCCTCGCCCGACCGTCCCAGCGTCTATATCGATGGCGCACCGGAGCGCGCGCCGTGGGTCACGGATGAGGCGATACGCCAGAAGGGTGCGATCGTCACCTGGACGGCGACCGATACGGCCGGTACGCCGCCGCCCGCGCTGCGCGCGCGCTTTCCCGCCATGGTGCCGGAGGTGCCGCAGTCGTTCGACCGGTCGGTGCAGGGGCGCCTGCCGCTGCTGCGCATCGGTTGGGCGGTCATCCGGCCAAACTGATTTTCTTGCGCATGACCTTGTCCGAAAGCCAGGCCCCACTTTTCGGGATCATGCGAGCTCAGCGCGGCGCGATCGCCGCGAGATAACGCTCGACCGATCGGTTGAAGGCCGCTTTGGCGCCGGTCTCGATGACGCTTTCGAAGAAATTGCCGAACATCTTGTCAAACTGGAACGGCGCGAGCGCACTTGCGATCGCTTTCACGCGATCCGCCGACAGCGGAAGGAGGTTCGGATAGCTGCGCATGAAGGTCACATGCTGCCGGTCCGCGGCGACATATGCGGTGTCCGAGCAGCAAACGATGCCGCGTCCGGACGCGCCGCCAGCCCAATGCAGCATGCTCGACCCGGTGAAGTGCCCGCCGCCGCGGATCAGAGTCGCGTCGGGCGTGAGCCGCAGCGTCTCGCCTTCCCAGAGCTTGATGCGTGGTCCCTGCCGCATGATCCATTCGCGGTCGTCGGCGTGGACATGAACCGGAACATCGAACGCCTCGGCCCACTCGTTCATCGTCGTGTAGAAATGCGGATGCGAGATCGCCATCGCCTGCACGCCGCCGAGCGCCTCGATGAGCGAAACGGTCGCGTCATCGAGCATCGAGATGCAGTCCCACAGCACATTGCCGTGCGCCGTGCGCATCAGCACCGCGCGCTGGCCGATGGCAAAGCGCGGTTGCGTTGCGATGCCGATGATCCCCGGCTCGTACTGGTGCCAGCCGTTCACGTGAGTGACCGCGAGCTTTGACTGCGTGGTCCAGCCCTGACCCGACTGCGGCACATACTGCCGCTCGTCGTCGCAGATCGGGCAATTCGTCGGGGGCTTGTCGGCTGGCGGGTATTGCGTCCCGCAGGTCGTACAGATGAAGGCGTGCATGTCTCTCTCAGTGATACGTGTCGCCTTCGCGCACCTTGCCGCGGAACAGGTAATAGATGAAGCCGGTATACATCAGGATGATCGGCAGCAGCGGCAGCGTGCCGAGCAGCATGAAGATCTGGCTCGCGGGCGCGGCGGCAGCGTCCCACATCGTCATCGCATATGGCACCAGATAGGGCGCGACCGAAATCGCGAGCCCGATGTAGCCGAGCATGAACAGCACGATGGCGGCGATAAACGGCAGAATGTCGCGGCCGCGTTCGAGCCAGCGCCACGCCATGAACGCGGTGAGCGCCGTGATGGCCGGGATCGGCCACAGGAACAGGATGTTCGGCAGCGAGAACCAGCGCTCGCGGATGCGCGGGAATTGCAGCGGCGTCCACAGGCTGACCACCGCCATGAAGGCGAGCACGCCGAGAAGGAGCAGCTTGGCGTGATCGCGTGCACGCTTTGCGACCGCGCCGTCGGTCTTCATCACGAGCCAGCAGGCGCCGAGCAGCGCGTAGCCGGTGACGACGCCAAGCCCGCACAGCAGCGCAAATGGGGTCGCGAAATCGAACGACCCGCCGGCGAACTCTCCGTTCTCGACCTTGATGCCCTGAATGATCCCACCAAGGATCAGGCCCTGGCAGAAGGCGGCGAGCGTCGAGCCCGCCGCGAACGCGAAGGTCCAGTATTTCTTGCTGGTGTCAGCGACCGTGCGGAACTCGAAGGCGACGCCGCGGAAAATAAGTCCGAGCAGCATCACGATTACCGGCAGATAGAGCGCCGGCATGATCACCGCATAGGCACGCGGAAACGCGACCCACAGTCCGCCGCCGCCAAGCACGAGCCACGTCTCGTTGCCGTCCCAGAACGGCGCGATCGACGCGATCATCTGGTCGCGTTCCTTGTCGGTCTTGGCGAACGGAAACAGGACGCCGATGCCGAGATCGAAGCCGTCGAGGATCACGTAAAGCGCAACCGCCGATCCGATCAGCGCGGCCCATATGACCGGGAGATACCATTCCATGGTTAGCCTCCCGCCGCTTCGCGCGCGGCACCGCCGGCTGACGACAGCGGGCTGCCGAGATGCCCCGGAGGCTCGACCGCCGATCCCTGCGGTCCACGCACGATCAGGCGGTTGATGTAGTAGATGCCCATCGTGAACACGATGCCGTAGACGATGACGAACAGGATCAGCGTGGTCAGCACGCTCGCCGCCGAAACAGGCGAGATCGCATCCTTCGTGCGCAGGATGCCGTACGCGATCCACGGCTGACGCCCGACTTCCGTGGTGATCCAGCCGCACAGCACAGCGACGAAACCGAGCGGCCAGCCATATTGCACGATCCGGAGATACCAGCGCGTCGTCGTCAGCTTGCCGCGCCACCACAGGAACGCGCCGTAGAGGCCGGTCGCGATCATCAGAAGTCCGATGCCGACCATGATGCGGAACGCGAAGAACACCGGGATGACCGGCGGGCGCTCGCTGGGCGGTACGCTTTTCAGGCCGGGAAACAGCCCGTTCGGATCGTGCGTGAGCACTAGCGACGAGCCACGTGGGATCGAGATGGCGAAATGGTTCGTCTCGTTCTTCTCGTCCGGCCACGCGAAGATGTGGAAGTCGCCGGGTTTGGAGCCGTCCCAGTGCGCCTCCATCGCGGCGACCTTGATCGGCTGATACTTCAGCGTGTTGAGCCCGTGCTGGTCACCGAGGAAAAGCTGCAGCGGCGCGAGCACCGCGATCATGCCGATCGCCATGCGCACCATCGTGCGGCCGTCCGCTTCGTGCCGACAGGCGACGAGGTAGCGCGCCCCGACCGCGAGCACGACGAATGCCGTGGTGAGGTACGCGGCGGTCAGCATGTGTGCCAAGCGATAAGGGAAGCTCGGGTTGAAGATGATCGCGATCCAGTCGAGCGGATAGGCGATGCCGTCGCGTACTTCGTGGCCGGCCGGTGTCTGCATCCAGCTATTGGCGGAGAGAATCCAGAACGCCGAGATCGCGGTGCCGACCGCCACGATCGCGGCCGAGAGCGTCAGCAGCCACGGCGGCACACGATTCCAGCCGAACAGCAGCACGCCGAGGAAGGTCGCTTCGAGGAAGAAGGCGGTGAGCACCTCGTAGCCGATCGCCGGGCCGATCACGTTGCCGGTGACGACCGAGAAGCGGCTCCAGTTGGTGCCGAACTGGTAGGACAGCACGATGCCGGAAACGACGCCCATGCCGAACGACACCGCGAAGATCTTGGTCCAGAAGCGCGCGAGCAGCTGATAGCGCTCGCGTCCGGTGCGCACCCACATCGTGAGCAGCGTCGCGATGTAGGCGGCGAGCCCAATGGTGAAGCTCGGAAAGATGATGTGGAACGAGATCGTGAAGGCGAACTGCAGGCGGGCGAGGAGAACGGGGTCGAAGTCCACGGCGATGTTCCTTCGTCGACGATCGTGTCCCAGACCTAATGGGCACCGCGCCCGCTGCTACGACCGGACTTGCCAGACCGTCATGTTTCCTGCCGTGCTCACGGACGAAGAAGCCCAAACAATGATGTGGCGCTCCCTCCGATGAGCGTCAAGCGGCCGGGCTTTCGAGAGCTTTCTTGATCGCGAGGAAATCGCGCCAGGAGAAGCGCTTCTCCAGCGGCGAACGCAGCAGATAGGCCGGATGGAATGTCGCGATCGCTTTGATGTCGCGCGTGCCGGTATGGAAGTTGAGCCAGCGCCCGCGCGTGCGCTTGATGCCTTCCTTGAAGCCGAGCAGCGTCTGGGACGCCGGGCCGCCGAGGCACACGAGGATGTCCGGATTGGCGAGCTCGATCTGCCGCATGATGAACGGCAGGCAGATCTGGCTCTCCTGCGGTGTCGGCGTGCGGTTGCCGGGCGGGCGCCACGGAATGATGTTGGCGATATAGGCGCCGGTGCGGTCGAGGCCGATCGCCGCCATCATGCGGTCGAGCAGCTTTCCGGACCGTCCGACGAAGGGGAGGCCCTCAAGGTCCTCCTCGCGGCCGGGCGCTTCGCCGACGAACATCACGCGCGCCTGCGGATTGCCGTCCGCGAACACCAGTTGCTTGGCCGTCGTGCGCAGCGCGCAGCCTTCAAAGCTCGCCAGCATGGCGCGCAATTCGTCGAGCGTCGCGGCGCTTCCGGCGGCAGCGCGCGCCGCCATGACCGCCAAATCGGGCGCGCCCGGCGAAGCGGGCTGGGCGATTTCCGGCGCTGCCGGCGGCATCCGCAGCGGTGGCCGCCGTTCGGACAAGAGCGAGGGCGCGGGGGGCGGATGTCGCTTGCGGCCGGTTCGGCCTGTGCCGCCGTTAGGCCGGTCGACCGGCATCTCGCCGACCAGCGCGTCGGCGCCGGCCTCGGCATAGAAGTCCAGCAATTCGCGCGCCGCGCTGGCGCGATCCGGTGTCATTGACCTGCTCAAAGTTACGTTCGGTAAAGCAATCTTACCGCGCCTGCGCTCCGAGCGCACGCATCGCGACAAAACCATGCACCGCTGTTAACCTATTTGAAGGCGGATCATGTACCTTGGCCGAGTCGTTTCGTCGGACGGCCCCCATGGCGAACGCCCATTCTGTTTCTTGCAGCCCTGCTGATCGCCGCGATGCCCCTTGCGGCCTCCGCGCAAAGCCGCATGCAAGAGCTGGTGATCGCGGCGACAACCTCCGTCGAAGACTCCGGGTTGTTCGCCCACCTGCTTCCGCGCTTTCAGGCCGCGACCGGAATAACCGTCCGAGTCGTCTCGCGCGCATCGGCCACCGCCTTGATGACGGCCGAGCGCGGTACCATCGACGTCGTCATCGTGAACGATCCGGAGGCGCTCGATCGCTTCGTCGCGGCGGGCGAGGGCACGCGGCGTCACCGCTTCATGTCCAACCGCTTCGTCATTGTCGGGCCGCCATCCGATCCAGCCGGTGTCCGCGGCATGACGGACGCGGCCGCGGCGCTGCGCGAGATCGCGCGCGTGCGCGCGCCGTTTGTCTCGCGCGGCGACAACTCCGGAACGCACGTCGCCGAGCAGCACCTCTGGCAGGCGGGTGGCGTCAACCCGAAGACGCGCAGCGGCGGCTGGTACCGCGAGACCGGCCTCGGCATGGGGTTGACCGTGCAGATGGCGGCGCGGCTTGGCGCCTATGCGCTCACCGATCGCGCCACCTGGGTGAAGGCGGCCGACCGCACCGCAAGCCAGATCCTCGTCGATGGCGATCCGAAGCTGTTCAATCCCTACGAGATCATTCTGGTCAACATCGCCAAGCACCCGCATGTGAATGTTGCGGCGGCGACGGCGTTCATCGACTGGATCGTGTCGGAAGAAGGCAAGCGCACGATCGCCGACTATAAGGTCGGCGGCGAACAGGTGTTTACGCCGGGCCCCGGGCCGACGCACTGAGGCCGCCACACGCGGCGCTTGATGTGCCGCGATTGTCACCTGCAACGAAATCGTGGAAAACCTCTAAGGTGCGGTGTGCACTGCGCCTTGAGGGGAACCGCGTATGAGCGAGACCGATGTGCCCGCCCGCGAGGCGATGGAGTTCGACGTCGTCGTGGTTGGCGCCGGACCGGCCGGCCTTGCGGCGGCGATCCGCCTCAAGCAGCTCAATCCCGATCTTGGCGTCGTCGTGGTCGAGAAGGGCTCCGAGGTCGGCGCCCACATCCTGTCCGGCGCGGTGATCGATCCGATCGGGCTCGACCGCCTGCTGCCCGAATGGCGCAACGAAGAGACGCCGATCAAGACGCCTGTCACGGACGATCGCTTCTATTGGCTCGGGCCCGCGGGCGGGTTGCGCATACCGAACTTTCTGCTGCCGCCGCTGATGTCGAACCACGGCAATTTCATCGTCTCGCTCGGCAATGTGTGCCGCTGGCTCGCCACCAAGGCGGAAGCGCTCGGCGTCGAGATCTATCCGGGGTTCGCGGCGGCGGAAGTGCTCTACGGCGAAAAGGGCGAGGTGGTCGGCGTCGCGACCGGCGACATGGGCGTCGGCAAGAGCGGCGAGCACAAGGACTCGTTCACGCGCGGCATGGAGCTGCGCGCCAAGTACACGCTGTTCGCCGAGGGCGCGCGCGGTTCGCTATCGAAGCAGCTGATCGCGCGATTCGAACTCGCGAAGGATCGCGAGCCGCAGAAATTCGGAATTGGATTGAAGGAGCTGTGGAAGGTCGCGCCCGAAAAACACAAGCCCGGCCTCGTGCAGCACACGTTCGGCTGGCCGCTGAACGATCGCACCGGCGGCGGTTCGTTCCTCTATCACTTGGAGGATGGACAGGTGGTCGTCGGCTTCGTGGTGCACCTGAATTACCGCAATCCCTACATCGGGCCGTTCGAGGAATTCCAGCGCTTCAAGCAGCACCCGCTGATCCGCTCCACCTTCGAGGGCGGCAAGCGTGTTTCGTACGGCGCCCGCGCGATCACGGAGGGCGGCTGGCAGTCGGTGCCGAAGCTGACGTTCGCCGGCGGCGCGCTGATCGGTTGCGCGGCGGGCTTCATCAACCTTCCGCGCATCAAGGGCTCGCACAACGCGATCCTGTCCGGAATGATGGCGGCCGAACATGTCGCCGCTGCTCTCGCAGACGGTCAGATCGGCGAGGAGCTTTCCGGATACGAGGATGCGTGGCGCGCGTCCGATATCGGCCGCGACCTGAAAAAGGTGCGCAACGTCAAGCCGTTCTGGTCGAAGCTCGGCACCACGCTCGGCTTCGCGTTCGCCGGGCTCGACATGTGGACGAACACGTTCGGCTTCTCGTTGTTCGGCACGCTCGGCCACGGCAAGCCGGATTCCGCCGCGCTCGAACCGGCGGCGAAGCACAAACCGATCGCCTATCCGAAACCCGACGGCGTCGTGAGTTTCGACAAGCTCTCGTCGGTGTTCCTGTCAAACACCAATCATGAGGAGGACCAGCCGGTTCACCTCATCGTGAAAGACATGGCGCTGCAGAAGCAATCCGAGCACGACGTCTACGCAGGTCCGTCGGCGCGTTATTGTCCGGCCGGCGTCTATGAATGGATCGAGGAGCCGTCAGGCCCCCGGTTCCAGATCAATGCGCAGAACTGCGTTCACTGCAAAACCTGCGATATCAAGGACCCGAATCAGAACATCGTGTGGGTCACGCCGGAGGGCGGCGGCGGCCCGAATTACCCGAACATGTGAGGCGCCCGCGGGAGCGCGCCCGCGCCGCTTTTTCGCCGCTGTTCCGGGCTATCCGCCTCGCGTCCCGTTGAGAGGGCGGCATCCTTGCGGCGGGGACTCAAAAACGGCATTGTGCGAACAAATCGGGGGTAACGCTTCGCGGCCCCCGTTATGGAGATCATCAACCCGTGACCTTCCTCATTCCGCCCCGGCGTGCCGCGGCTGTTGCGCTCGCCGCTATCGTCGCATTGCCCGCCACGCTGTGCGCGCAGGCCAATACCCAGACGCCTACGCAGCAGGAACTCGCGCGCGTTTCCCCGGCCGGGAACTATCTGGCGGCGCGCCATGCCGGCACCGAGCGCGATGCGCTGGCGGCGTCGGCCTACTACCGGGCGGCGCTGCGCGCGGACCCGAAGAACCCGGTGCTGCTCGAGCGCGCGTTCCTCGCGGTGCTGGTCGACGGCGAAGTGGACGAGGCGGTCAAGCTCGCCGAACGGATCGTGCAGTCCGACAAGACGCATCGCGTGGCGCGGCTGGTGCTCGGCGTACGCGCACTGAAGCAGAAGCAATACCAGGCGGCGCGCCAGCACATCGCGCAGTCCGTGCGCGGCCCGATCGCGGACCTCACCGCGACGCTGATTACCGCGTGGACATTGCAGGGCACCAACGACGCGAAAGGCGCGGTCGAGAACATCGACCGCCTGACCGGTCCGGAATGGTACGCCGTCTTCAAGGACCTGCACGCCGGCCTGATCCTCGATCTCGCGGGCAACCGCAAGGAAGCCGGCAAGCGGTTGGAGCGCGTCTACAAGCTCGACGCCAACGCGTTGCGCGCGGTCGAGGCGTACGGCCGCTGGGCGTCGCGCAACCTGTCCAAGGACGAGGCGCTGAAGGTCTACGAAGCCTTCGACAAGGTACTGCCGCAGCATCCGCTGATCACCGAGGCGATGGACGAGATCAAGGACGGCGACAAGCTCAGCCCGCTGGTCGAGTCGCCGCAGGCAGGCGCCGCGGAAGTTCTGTTCGGCCTCGGCACGTCGCTCGGACGACAGGGCGGCGAAGACCTCGCGCTCGCGTACCTGCAGCTCGCGACTTATCTCGCGCCGACGCATCCGCTGGCGCTGATGTCGCTCGCCGACCTGTATGAGCAGATCAAGAAGCCGCACCTCGCGATCAAGGTCTATCAGCGCGTTCCGGCCAACTCGCCGCTCAAGCGCAACGCCGACATTCAGCTCGCGACCAATCTCGATGCGCTCGATCGCACCGAGGAAGGCAAGAAGCTGCTCGACAAGCTGATCGCCGAACGCAAGAACGACCTCGAAGCCATCATGGCGCTCGGCAACATCCTGCGCGTCCGCAAGCAGTTTGCCGAATGCGCCGATGCCTACACCAAGGGCGTCGAAACGCTGCAGAATCCGCAGAAGCCGAACTGGCTGATCTTCTATTTCCGCGGCATCTGCTACGAGCGCTCCAAGCAGTGGGCTAGCGCGGAATCGGACTTCAAGCGCGCGCTCGAACTGTTCCCGGATCAGGCCCACGTGCTCAACTACCTCGGTTATTCGTGGATCGATCAGGGCGTCAATCTCGACGACGGCATGCGGATGATCCGCCGCGCTGTCGAGCAGCGGCCGGACGACGGCTACATCGTGGATTCCCTCGGCTGGGCTTACTACCGCATCCACAATTACGAAGAGGCGGTGAAGCAGCTCGAGCGCGCGGTCGAGCTCAAGCCCGAGGACCCGACCATCAACGATCATCTCGGCGATGCTTACTGGAAGGTCGGGCGCACGCTCGAAGCCGCGTTCCAGTGGGCGCATGCGCGCGATCTCAAGCCCGAGCCGGACGATCTGAAGAAGATCGTCGAGAAGATCAGGACCGGCCTGATCGACGAGGCCGTACCGACGGACACCGCCAAGGCTGCAAAGAAGCCCGGCGACGGCGGTTGATCTCGCGCAATCAGAAATAACATCTGTGTCGGCGGCTTCCGGCGAACTGACTGAATTTGCGCCAGCCAAGGTCAATCTGACTTTGCATGTGCTCGGGCGGCGGCCCGATGGCTATCACGAGATCGAAAGCCTCGTCGTGTTCGCCGATATCGGCGACCGGCTGACCTTCGTGCCCGGCCCAACGCTTGAACTGTCCGTCCAGGGGCGAACGGCCGACAGTGCCGGCGCGACCGAAGACAATCTCGTGCTCAAGGCCGCGCGTTTGCTGGGCGAGCGTGTCGATGGCCTGCGGACGGGCCGGTTTGTCTTAGAGAAAAATCTACCGGTCGCGGCTGGACTCGGCGGTGGATCGTCCGATGCGGCCGCGGCATTGCGGCTGCTGGTGCAGGCGAACGGCCTTTCACTCGGCGATGAGCGCGTGCGCAACGCAGCACGCGCGACCGGCGCTGACGTGCCGGTTTGCCTCGATCCACGGCCGCGCATGATGCGCGGCATTGGAGAGATTCTTTCCGGTCCTGTCGCTGTGCCGAAGCTGCACGCCGTTCTGGTCAATCCGGGCGTCGCGGTGCCGACGAAGGACGTGTTCGCGGCGCTCGCCGCGCCACCGCTCGCGAGCCAAACCCAAGCCGGACGATTTTGTCCGCGGCCGGATGGACGCGGCGGGGATCGTGTCGGCCGTCGCACAGAGGCGCAACGACCTCGAAAATCCGGCCCTGCGGCTTCAGCGGGTCATCGACGAGGTTCTCGTCGACCTGCACCAGTCCGGGAATTGCCGTCTCGCGCGCATGTCGGGTTCGGGCGCGACATGCTTCGGCCTGTTCTTCGCGGCGGCGGACGCCGATGCCGCCGCGCGCGATCTCGCCGCGCGCCATCCGGCGTGGTGGGTGAGGGCGACCGTCCTCGGCTAGGTCGACCGGGCGATCGAGAAATCGACGGCCTCGACCAGCGCATTCTTCATCACCGAGTTGGGGAACAGCGCGAGCGCATCCTTGGCAATCGAGCCGTAATGCCGGGCGCGCTTGATGGTGTCTTCCAGCGCGCGGTGCTTGTTCATCAGCGAAACCGCAGTTTCGAGATCCGATTCCGTGGCGTCGCCGTCTTCCAGCGTCCGGCGCCAGAACATGCGCTCCGAATCCGAGCCGCGGCGGAACGAGAGCACGACCGGCAAGGTGATCTTGCCGTCGCGGAAATCGTCGCCGACGTTCTTTCCGAGCTTGGCGGACTTGCCGCCGTAGTCGAGCGAATCGTCGACGAGCTGGAATGCGATGCCGAGGTTCATGCCGTAGGAGCGGCACGCGGCCTGTTCGTCCTTGGAGCGGCTGGCGATCACGGGGCCGACTTCGCACGCGGCTGCGAACAGCTCCGCGGTCTTGGCGCGGATCACCGCCAGATATTCGTCCTCGGTGGTGGCGGTGTTCTTGGCGGCGCCGAGCTGCATCACCTCGCCTTCGGCAATCACGGCCGCCGCGGAGGACAGGATATCGAGCGCGCGCAGCGAGCCGACCTCGACCATCATCTTGAAGGCCTGGCCGAGCAGGAAATCCCCGACCAGTACGCTTGCCTCGTTGCCCCACACCATGCGGGCGGCGGGACGGCCGCGGCGCATCTCGCTCTCGTCCACCACGTCATCGTGCAGCAGGGTGGCGGTGTGCATGAATTCCACTGCCGCGGCGAGCTTGACGTGGCCGTCACCCGGATAGCCGGCAAGCTGCGCCATCGCGAGCGTCAGGATCGGGCGCAGCCGCTTGCCCCCGGAATTGATCAGGTGGTTCGCGACCTCGGGGATCATGGTGACGTCGGAGCCCGTGCGCGCGAGGATCGCGCCATTGACGCGGCCCATATCCGCGGTCACCAGTTCGACCAGACGGTCGATCGACGCCGAGGGCTGGCTTTCAAAAGGGACAACAACGGCCACGCGGTGCTCCGGGCAATGAGGACGGACAAGCATAGAAACGCTATTGTTGACCGGCAAGTGCGCGGCTTGCCGCGCCGTATCGATTCGGATCAAGGAACTCCAGAACGCCGATGCTGACGAGTGGGGCGATCGCGAGTGGCAAGGCCGCCGAGGGCTTCTCCAGCCAGAACCGCGTTGCGGTGCTGGTGCCCTGTCACAACGAGGAGGCGGCCGTCTCGGACGTCGTGGCGGCCTTCAAGGCGGCGCTGCCCGACGCGGTCATTTACGTTTACGACAACAACTCGACCGATAGGACGCTGGATGTCGCGCGCATGGCGGGTGCCGTCGTCCGGCAGGAGATGCATCAGGGCAAGGGTTACGTGGTGCGGCGGATGTTCGCCGACGTGGATGCGGACATCTACGTGCTGGTCGACGGCGATGCCACCTACGATGCCCCGAGCGCGCGGACGATGATCGCGCGCCTGATCGACGAGCGGCTCGATATGGTGGTGGGCGTGCGGGTCGACCGCGAGGAGGCCGCCTACCGGCGCGGCCATCGCACCGGCAACAGGCTGCTCACTGGCTTTGTGCAGAATATTTTCGGACAGTCGTTCAGCGACATGCTGTCGGGCTACCGCGTGTTCTCGCGCCGCTTCGTGAAGTCCTTTCCGGTGCTGTCCGGAGGCTTCGAGATCGAGACGGAGCTGACGATCCATGCGCTCGAGCTGGAATTGCCGGTCGCCGAGGTGAACACGCCCTACTACGCGCGGGCCGAAGGCTCGGCATCCAAGCTCAACACCTGGCGCGACGGCTTCCGCATCCTGTTCAGCATCTTCCAGATCTATCGTTCCGAGCGGCCGCTGCCGTTCTTCTCGGCCATTGCGTTCGCGCTTGCGATCGTGGCGATCGGCCTTGCGATCCCGATCTTCGTCACCTTCGTGCAAACCGGCGCCGTGCCGCGCTTTCCGACCGCCATCCTCGCGATGGGCCTGATGCTTGCTGCGCTCCTCGCGTTCGCCAGCGGGCTCGTGCTCGATACCGTGACGCGCGGACGGCGCGAGATGAAGCTGCTCGCGTACCTTCGCTACGGAGCGCCGGGCGATCCGGCGCGCGAGTAGGCCATGCACGAGATCGTACGTACCAACGATGCGGTGCTGATCACCGCAATCGAGGCGCTGTTCAAGGGCGCGAACATCCGGCACGTTGTGTTCGATCAGAACATGAGCGTGCTCGAAGGCTCGATCGGTATGCTGCCGCGCCGGATCATGGTCGATGACGAACAAGCCGCGCGCGCGCGCCAGCTTCTCGTCGATGCGGGACTGGGTCACGAGCTTCGCCCCGATGGCGGTTGAGACCGCACTCGAAACGACAGAAGACGCCGTTCTGGGCGGCCGGCTGATGTTGCGCCAGCCGCGGCGCGGTCATCGTTTCGGACATGATGCGATCCTGCTGGCCGCCGCAACGCCCGCACGTCCGGGCGAGCTTGCCGTTGAATTGGGCGCGGGTGTTGGCGCGGCGGGGCTTGCGCTCGCGCAGCGCGTGGACGGACTGCGCGTGACGCTCGTCGAGATCGACGCCGGGCTGGCGCGGCTTGCGCAGGAGAATGCGGAGCGTAACGCGCTTGCCGGTCGGGTGAGTGTCGCGGCGCTGGATGTCGCGGCGGCCAATGCCGAATTTGCGGCCGCCAGAATTGAGCCGGCCTCGGCCGATCACGTGCTGATGAACCCGCCGTTCAACGATCCTGCGCGGCAGAATGTTTCCCCCGATGCGGGACGCCGCCTCGCGCATGCGGGTTCGGGCGAAATGCTGCTTCAATGGGTGACGCGTGCGGCGTGGCTGCTCAAACCATCCGGAACTTTGACACTGATCTGGCGCGCGGATGGCCTTGCGGACGTCATCGGCGCGGTCGGCAATGCGTTCGGTGCCATCGCCGTGCTGCCGGCTTATCCGCGGCCCGATGCCGCGGCGATCCGCGTTCTGGTGCGCGCCGTGAAGGGCAGCGGTGCGCCGTTTACGCTGTTGCCGGGCCTGACGCTGAACGACGCGAACGGCAAGCCGAGCGCGGAGGCCGACGCGATCCTGCGCGGCGGTGCCGCTTTGCAATGGCCGGGCACAGACCCTATGTCCTGACCATGTCAGAGACAGATTGGCTCACGAAAACCGTCAATTATCTGCGGCCGGTGCTGCCGCGCCGCTTTCGCGGCGACACGCCGGTCGTTCCGGTGGTGCGGTTGACCGGCATCATCGGCTTCTCGACGCCGCTACGCCCCGGGTTGACGCTCGCTTCCGTGGCGAAGCCACTGGAGCGCGCCTTTGCGTGGCCGCGTGCGCGCGCGGTCGCGCTGCTGATCAACTCGCCCGGCGGCTCGGCGGTGCAATCGCATCTGATCTTCCAGCGCATCCGCCAGCTCTCGGCGGAGAAACAGCGTCCGGTGATCGCGTTCGCCGAGGATGTCGCCGCGTCCGGCGGCTACATGATCGCCTGCGCGGCGGACGAGATCGTGGCCGACCCGTCCTCGATCGTCGGCTCGATCGGCGTGATCGGCGCATCGTTCGGGTTCGCCAAGCTGATCGAGAAGTTCGGCGTCGAGCGGCGCATCTACACCTCGGGCACCAACAAGGCGATGCTCGATCCGTTCCTGCCGGAGAAGCCCGAGGACGTCGCGCGGCTGAAGGCGATCCAGGAGGATATCCACACGAGCTTCATCGATCTGGTGAAGTCGCGTCGCGGCGGCAAGCTGTCCGGCCCCGAGGAGACGCTGTTCTCCGGCGAATACTGGGCGGCGCGCCGGGCCAAGGAGTTCGGCCTGATCGACCGGATCGGCGATCTGCGCTCGACTTTGCGCGAGCGCTACGGCGACAAGGTCGAGACGCCGCTCGTCTCGGCGGGCCGGGGATGGTTCGGCCGGCAGTCGCCGGGCGTCAGCGCCGATCTCGATCGGCTCATCGGCCAGCCGGGCCTCGCCGACGAGTTTGTGTCCGCACTTGAGGCGCGTGCGATCTGGGCGCGCTACGGATTGTGAGGGGAAGATGCCGCCGTTGATCTTGTGGGCGCTCGGCGCAGCAGGCGCCGCCGTCGCGGGGCGCTGGCTCTTCAAGGAGAGCCGCCGCATCAATACTGAATTGCATCCCGAACAGGATCGTCCCGTCGAGGAGCCGCTGCGCAAGCTCGAGCGCGACCCGCGGACAGGCGTCTACCGGCCGAAGTGATTATTCCGTCGTCTTGATGTTGCGCGCGCGGATGATTTTGCCCCAGCGATCGAGCTCCGCCTTGAGGATGTCGCCCAGCTCTTCCGGGCTCGTCGGCGCCGGCACGGCGCCTGCGGCGAGCAGCTTGCGGGCGACTTCCGGATCCGTCAGCGCGGTCTTGAAGGCGCTGTTGAGCTTCGCGATCACCGCCGGCGGCGTACGCGCGGGCGCGAACAGCGCATACCAGTTGTCGGCATAGACATCGCGATAGCCCTGCTCGTCGAGCGTCGGCAAGTCCGGCAGAACCGCGTCGCGCTTCGCCGATGCGGTGCCGAGCGCGCGCAGATTCCCGCCGATGATCTGCGGCATCACGACGGGAAGATCGAGGAACGCTCCCGTCACCTGTCCGCCGAGGATATCGGTCACGGCCGGCGCTGCGCCGCGGTAGGGCACGTGCACGACCTTGGTCTCGGTCGATTGCTGAAACAGTTCGAGCGCGAGGTGCGGCAGGCTGCCGACGCCGGTCGAGGCCATCGGCAGGCCGCCGTTCTTTTCCTTGGCGAGATCGACCAGTTCCTTCGCGGATTTGATCGGCGACTTCGCGTTCACCACCAGAACCTCGGTCGTGAGCACGAGCCGGGTGACGGGTGCGAAGTCGCGCACCGGATCGTAGGGCAGATCCGCGCGCAGATGCGGGTTCATCACCACGGCGCTGATGGTGGTGAAGAACAGCGTGTAGCCGTCGGGCTCCGCTTTCGCGACGTAGTCCGCGCCGATCGCCGCATTGGCGCCGGACTTGTTCTCGACCAGCACGCTCTGCCCAAGAATGCCCTTGAGCCTGTCCGCGAGCAGGCGTGCAACGAAGTCGGTCGGGCCTCCGGCTGGGAATGCGACGACAAGCCGGACGGGCCGCGCTGGAAAATCCTGGGCGCTCGCGGTCCCGATCGATGCCAGCAATGCGAGCGCGGCAATAAAGCCGAAGCGGCGAAGCGCCATGACGTTCCCCCAGCGGTCCGCCTGATGCGCGGCGGTCCGCCTGAGGTTAGTGCGCGCTGGCGCGATCAGCCAGAGGCTGCGATGCGGGGCGTGCGAGCAAGGTCGCGGGAAACGCCGATTGAGGATCGGCCGCCGCGGCCGGCTGCGGAATGTCTTTGACCGGATTGCTGATCGGGATCAGCGGGCTGCTTGCAGGTTGCCTGGCAGTGCGGGCTTTGCGACCGCGAGCTTGCCCAAAAAAGGGCGCACGATTGCCCCGAGCAGAAGGGCGTGGCCGACAAGCGCCATAAGGATGAAAGCAAGGAAGACGGCGCCGAATGCGAACGAGAAAACCGTTGTCATCGCGACCTCCACAAATTCCCCAGGTCCTTGTTTGGTTGGTTGCGCTAACCTTTGGTTAGGTTCATTCGGCGGAGAGATTTTTTCGCTCCGCTGTGGCCGATCGAGAAATTCAAATATTTTCAATTGGTTAGGCATCGGCGGAAAATGGAACTTGGGGGGCGTTGCGCTGCTTGACCCTGTGTCGTGGCGGCGAATAGGGTCCGCGACTTTTTCGGCCCCGTGCTTCCTGAGAATCGGCGATTGTCCCCCATGGCCGACCCGAACGTGCCCGCCCACATGCGCCCGGAACGCTCGTTTCAGGGCCTGATCCTGACGTTGCAGCGCTTCTGGGCCGAGCAGGGCTGCGTGGTGTTGCAGCCTTACGACATGGAAATGGGGGCGGGGACCTTTCACCCGGCGACCACGCTGCGCGCGCTCGGGCCGAAGCCGTGGAAGGCCGCCTACGTCCAGCCGTCGCGGCGGCCGAAGGACGGCCGCTATGGCGAGAACCCGAACCGGCTGCAGCACTACTATCAGTTCCAGGTCATCCTGAAGCCGTCGCCGCCGGACCTGCAGGACCTCTATCTGCAATCGCTCTACGCGATCGGCATCGATCCGAAGATCCACGATCTGCGCTTCGTCGAGGACGACTGGGAAAGCCCGACGCTCGGCGCGTGGGGACTCGGCTGGGAATGCTGGTGCGACGGCATGGAGGTCTCGCAGTTCACTTACTTCCAGCAGGTCGCGGGCTTCGAGTGCCGGCCGGTTTCGGGCGAACTCACTTACGGGCTGGAGCGCCTTGCCTGTATCTGCAGGGCGTCGACCGCATCAAGGACCTCAACTTCAACGGCCGCGAAGGCGCCGAGAAGGTCACCTACGGCGACATCTTCTTTCAGGCCGAGCAGGAATATTCGCGGCACAATTTCGAATACGCCGACACGACCATGCTGTTCGAGCAGTTCAAGATGGCGGAAGGCGCTTGCAAGCAAATATCTCGATGACGGCTGGACAGGCGGCCACAACGCCAGGCGCCATTTGATGGCGCTGCCCGCCTACGACCAGTGCATCAAGGCGAGCCACGTGTTCAATCTGCTCGATGCGCGCGGCGTGATTTCGGTCACCGAGCGGCAGAGCTACATTCTGCGCGTGCGCGAGCTTGCGAAGGCCTGCGGCGAGGCTTGGCTCGCGACCGACGCCGGAGGCGCCGCATGAGCGAGCCGGAAATCGGCGGACGCACGCCGCTGCTCATCAGGGTCGAGGCGGACGAAACCTACTGGTGGTGCCGCTGCGGTCGTTCGCAGTCGCAGCCGTTCTGCGACGGCTCGCACGAAGGCACCGAATTCGAGCCGATGGAGTGGAAGGCGAAACGCTCCGGCATGGTCAACTTCTGCACCTGCAAGCGCACCGCGCGCCCGCCGATCTGCGACAACAGTCATTTGAAATTGTAATGCCGGACCTCCTGCTCGAACTGTTCTCCGAGGAAATCCCCGCCCGCATGCAGGCGAAGGCGGCGGATGACCTCAAGAAAATGGTCACCGACAAGCTCGTCGATGCCGGGCTCGTCTATGAGGGCGCGCGCGCGTTCGCGACGCCGCGCAGGCTCGCGCTGTACGTGCAGGGCGTGCCGGCGCGGCAGTCGGACCTGAAGGAAGAGCGCAAGGGCCCGCGCGTCGGCGCGCCCGAAGGCGCGATCGCGGGTTTCCTCAAGGCGGCGGGACTTGCTTCGATCAGCGAGGCCACGATCCAGAAGGACCCCAAGAAGGGCGACTTCTACATCGCGCTGACCGAGAAGGCCGGGCGGCCCGCGCATCGAGGTGATCGGCGAGTTTCTGACGCTGGTGCTGCGCACCTTTCCGTGGCCGAAATCGATGCGCTGGGGCGCGCAGTCGGCCAAGGGCTCGAGTCTCGAATGGGTGCGTCCGCTGCATTCGATCGTCGCGACGTTCGGGCCGGAGACCGAGGAGCCGGAGATCGTGCAGCTGTCGATCGACGGCGTCACCGCGGGCAACACGACTTACGGCCATCGCTTCCTCGCGCCCGGCGCGATCCGGTGCGCCACTTCGACGACTACGTGGCGAACCTCGAGAAAGCGAAGGTCGTGCTCGATGCGGCGCGGCGGCGCGAGATCATCCTGACCGACGCAAAGAACCTCGCCTTCGCGCAAGGCTTCGAGCTGGTCGAGGACGAAGGACTGCTGAACGAGGTCGCCGGACTGGTCGAGTGGCCGGTCGTGCTGATGGGAACGTTCGAGGAAGCCTTCCTGAAAATTCCCGACGAGGTCATCCGCGCCACCATCCGCAACAACCAGAAATGCTTCGTGCTGCGCGATCCGAAGACCGGGCGGCTCGCGAACCGCTTCATCCTGACTGCGAACACCGAAGCGGCGGACGGCGGCAAGGCGATCATCGCCGGCAACGAGCGCGTCATCCGCGCGCGGCTGTCGGACGCGAAGTTTTTCTACGAGACGGATCTCAAGACGCGGCTTGAGGAGCGTCTTCCCGAATTCAAGGACATTGTGTTTCACGAGAAACTCGGCACGCAGGCGGAGCGCATCGAGCGGATTGCCAGACTGGCGATCGAGCTTGCGCCGCTGGTTGGTGCCGACTCCAAGAAAGCCGAGGCTGCGGCGCTGCTCTGCAAGACCGACCTGCTCACCGAAATGGTCGGCGAATTCCCCGAAGTGCAGGGCACGATGGGGAAATACTATGCGCTTGAGCAGAGGGAAGACCCGTCCGTCGCCGCCGCGATCGAGGAGCATTACAAGCCGGCGGGACCGAACGATCGCGTGCCGACCGATCCGGTTTCGATTGCTGTGGCGCTGGCGGACAAGATCGACACGCTGGTCGGGTTTTGGGCGATCGACGAAAAGCCGACGGGGAGCAAAGATCCGTACGCGCTGCGAAGGGCGGCGTTGGGGGTGATTAGAATTCTCCTGTCAAACGGACTTAGTCTTGATCTTAAAGACGCGGTCATACACGCAACGAATTTTCTCAATGATCAGAAACCGGAAATTCTCCGGGCTGCGTCAATTGCCGCTGGCTCGCGTGATGAGACAGTACGACAGACCGTTACGAGGAATTTTGATCTCTATTCTTCGAGCGGCGTGCGCGAATTTTTCGCGGATCGCCTCAAGGTCCAACTCCGTGACCAAGGCGCGCGTCACGATCTCGTCGATGCCGTGCTCGCTCAGCAGAGCGAAGGTCAGGACGACCTTCTCCTGATCGTCCGCCGCGTCGAGGCGCTTGGCAAATTCCTCTCAACCGACGACGGCAAGAGCCTGCTCGCGGGTTACAAGCGCGCGGCCAACATCCTGCGGATCGAGGAAAAGAAGGACGGCATCACCTATCATGGCAAGCCGGACTCGCATCTCTATCTGCAGCCCGAGGAGCGCCAACTCGCCACTGCAATCAATGCCGTCAAGGAAGAAGCCGCGAAGGCAGTCGCGCGCGAGGACTTCGAGGGCGCGATGGCGGTGATCGCCAGACTGCGGCCCGATGTCGATGCGTTTTTCGAGAAGGTGACGGTCAACGTGCCGGCCGCCGACCGGCGCGAGAACCGGCTCAAGCTGTTGAACGAAATCCGCGAGGCGACGCGCGCGGTCGCGGATTTCTCCCGGATTGAAGGCTAGCATCCGGGAATCGCCCACGTGGCCGCGAAGCGGAGGAGAACATCATGAGCGTCACCCTCAGCCATATTACGCCCGTCGTCGCGCTGATCTCCGGCATCCTGATTTTGCTGATGCCGCGCCTGCTCAACTACATCGTGGCGATCTACCTGATCCTGGTCGGCATCATCGGCCTCGGCATCATCAAGTAACTGAGCCGGCTCAGCTTTTGCTGCGCTGCGGAACGATCCGCAGATTTTAAGCGTTATCAACACAGTAGGGACATTTCCCTGCGCCGCTTCGGCGGGCGCGGGATTTCTCATTTGAGGGTTCGCGATGCAAGTTGAACTGAAGGAAAAAACCCGCCAAACAGCACGCCCAAGAGGCGTCGCTCAGACGCCCCGGCAGCACACATCCGAAAGCCAACAGATGGCCAAGTGGGTTTACACCTTTGGCGACGGCGCGGCCGAAGGCGCGGCCGAAATGAAGAACTTGCTCGGCGGCAAGGGCGCGAACCTTGCCGAGATGGCGAATCTCGGCCTGCCGGTGCCGCCCGGCTTCACGATCTCGACCGAGGTCTGCACCTACTTCTACGCCAACGACAAAAGCTATCCGCAGGAGCTTGAAGTCCAGGTGAAGGATGCGCTCGGCCATGTGGCGCGCATCACCGGCAGACATTCGGCGACGCCGCGAATCCGCTGCTCGTCTCGGTGCGCTCGGGCGCGCGCGCCTCGATGCCCGGCATGATGGATACGGTGCTCAATCTCGGGCTCAACGACGTGACGGTCGAGGCGCTGGCGAAATCGTCGGGCGACCGCCGCTTCGCCTATGACAGCTATCGCCGCTTCATCACGATGTATTCCGACGTGGTGCTCGGCGTCGGGCACGATCACTTCGAGGAGATCCTCGAAGGGCACAAGGACCAGAAGGGCCTATACCCTCGACACGGAATTGACCGCCGACGACTGGGCCGAGCTGATCAAGCGCTACAAGGAGCGCGTGAAGGAAGAGACGGCGGAGGATTTCCCGCAGGACCCGCAGAAGCAATTGTGGGGCGCGATCGGCGCGGTGTTCGGCTCATGGCAGAACGCGCGCGCCAACACCTATCGCCGCCTGCACAGCATTCCGGAAAGCTGGGGCACCGCCGTCAACGTGCAGGCGATGGTGTTCGGCAACATGGGTGACACCTCAGCGACCGGCGTTGCGTTCACGCGCAATCCCTCGACCGGCGAGAAGTCGCTGTACGGCGAGTTTCTCATCAATGCGCAGGGCGAGGACGTGGTTGCGGGCATCCGCACGCCGCAGGAGATCACCGAAGTTGCGCGCAAGGCCGCCAGCTCCGACAAGCCGTCGATGGAAAACGCGATGCCGGAGGCATTCGCGGAGCTGACGCGCATCTACCAGTCGCTCGAGAAGCACTACCGCGACATGCAGGACCTCGAGTTCACGGTCGAGAAGGGCAAGCTGTGGATGCTGCAGACGCGCTCCGGCAAGCGCACCGCGAAGGCGGCGCTGCGCATCGCGGTCGAGCTTGCCAATGAGGGCGTGGTCTCGAAGGAAGAAGCGGTGACGCGCATCGATCCGGCCGCGCTCGATCAGCTGCTGCATCCGACGATCGATCCGAAGGCCGAGCGCAAGGTGATCGCGAGCGGCCTGCCGGCGTCGCCCGGCGCGGCCTCCGGCGAGATCGTGTTCTCCGCCGACGAGGCCGAGACGCTGAAGGCGCAGGGCAAGAAGGTCATCCTGGTGCGCGCCGAAACCTCGCCCGAGGACATCCACGGCATGCACGCCGCCGAAGGCATCCTCACCACGCGCGGCGGCATGACCTCGCATGCGGCTGTCGTTGCGCGCGGCATGGGCAAGCCGTGCGTGTCGGGCGCGGGCTCGCTGCGCGTCGACTACGGCGCGCAGTCGATGAGCGCGGCGGGCGCGACCTTCAAGAAAGGCGAGACGATCACCATCGACGGCTCGACCGGCCAGGTGCTCGCCGGCAGGGTCGCGATGCTGGAGCCGGCGCTGTCGGACGAGTTCGCCACGCTGATGGGCTGGGCCGACAAGGTGCGCGTGCTGAAAGTACGCGCCAATGCCGACACGCCGAACGATGCGCGCGTCGCGCTCAAGTTCGGCACCGAAGGCATCGGGCTCTGCCGCACCGAGCACATGTTCTTCGACGCCGACCGCATCCTCGCGGTGCGCGAGATGATCCTCGCCGACGACGAGAAGGGCCGCCGCGCGGCGCTGCCGAAACTGCTGCCGATGCAGCGCGGCGACTTCACCGAGCTGTTCACCATCATGAAGGGCCTGCCGGTCACGATCCGGCTGCTCGATCCGCCGCTGCACGAATTCCTGCCGCACTCCGAGGAGGAGATCCGCGAGGTCGCGGAGGCGATGAACACCGAGCCGCGCAAGCTCAAGGAGCGCGCGGCGGAACTGGCCGAATTCAACCCGATGCTCGGCTTCCGCGGATGCCGCCTCGCGATCGCCTATCCGGAGATCGCCGAGATGCAGGCGCGCGCGATCTTCGAGGCCGCGGTCGAGGCGGGCAAGCGCACCGGCGCGCCGGTCGTGCCGGAAGTCATGGTGCCGCTGATCGCCACCAAAGAGGAGTTCGATCTGGTCAAGGCGCGCATCGACGCGATGGCGGCAGCGGTGGCGAAGGAAACCGGCGCGAAGATCGACTATCAGGTCGGCACCATGATCGAGCTGCCGCGCGCGTGCCTCAAGGCCGGCGAGATCGCCGAAACGGCGGAGTTCTTCTCGTTCGGCACCAACGACCTGACGCAGACGACGTTCGGCATCTCGCGCGACGACGCCGCGAGCTTCCTCGGCACCTATCACGACCAAGGGCATTCTGGCGATCGATCCGTTCATTTCGATCGATCGCGAAGGCGTCGGCGAACTGATCCGCATCGCGACGGAGCGCGGGCGCAAGGTGCGCAATGGCCTCAAGCTCGGCATTTGCGGCGAGCATGGCGGCGACCCGGCGTCGGTCGCGTTCTGCCACGAGGTCGGGCTCGACTACGTGTCGTGCTCGCCGTTCCGCGTGCCGATCGCGCGCCTTGCCGCCGCGCAGGCGGCGCTCGGCAAGGGCACCGCGAGCACGGCCTGAAAATCAGGCCGCGGCTTTCGCGAGGAAAGCTTCGACTTCCGCGCGCAGGTGCGCGAGCGCCTTGTCGACCGCGCCGGATGTATCGAGCACCGTCTCGGCCGACTGCCGCGTTTCGACCGCCGCGCCGGCGACCTGGGTAAGCACGCCGACGATGCCGCTCGTTCCCTGCGCGGCGCTTGCCACGCTGTGGGCGATCTCCGACGTCGCGGCCTTCTGCTGATCGACCGAGATCGAAACCGCGGAGGCGGCGCGATCGATCTCGCGCATGCGCTCGGTGATGCGCTGGATCGCCGCCACCGCCGAGCCGGTCGAGTCCTGCACCGAGAGTATTTGCGCCGAGATGTCCTCGGTCGCCTTGGCGGTCTGCACCGCGAGCGACTTCACCTCGGAGGCGACGACTGAGAATCCGCGCCCCGCTTCGCCCGCGCGCGCCGCCTCGATCGTGGCGTTGAGCGCGAGCAGGTTGGTCTGGCCCGCGATGTTGCGGATCAGTTCCACGACGTCGCCGATCTTCTGCGCGGCTGCGGCGAGCCCGGTGATCTGCGCGTTGGTCGATTTCCGCCTCGCTCGCCGCCATGCGCACCACATCGGTGGTCTGGTCGAGCTGGCGGCTGATCTCGCTGATCGAGTTTGACAGCTCGTCCGTCGCGGTCGCCGCCGTCGTCACGTTGGTCGAGGCTTCGTTCGAGGCGTGCACGGCGCTCTCGGCGCGTTGCGAAGTCTGGTCCGACTCGGCGAGCAGCTTGCTCGCGGTGTTCTTCATCGTGGCGGCGCTGTCGCCGACCGTCTTGAGGATGCTTTCGGCGCGGTCGCGGAAATTGCGGATCGCGGCGTCGATCGTGATGCGGCGATCCTCCTGCGCCTTCATGGCGTCGCGCTGCTTCTGCAGCTTCTGCTGTTCGGTCACGTCCTCATGCGTCGCGACCCAACCGCCGCGCGCCATCGGCTGGTTGACGACGTTGACGATGCGGCCGTCGCTTGCCTCGATCAGCCAGTTGAAGGTCTTTCCCTTCGCGACGCTGTCCATGATGTTGCGGACGTATTGATCGACGTCGCCGGTGAAATAGCCGGTCTGCTTGCGATGCATGATGAGCTCGCGCAGCGAGCAGCCGGTCCTCACGACCTCCGGCTTGAGATCGTACATCGCGAGGTAAGGACGGTTGCGCACCACGACGCGGCCGTTCGCGTCGAACATGCACAGGCCTTGCGACATGTTGTTGAGCGCCGTCATCAGATGGCGGCAGGACTGGCGGAGCCGGATGGCGTAAATGGCGAGCGCCGTGACGAGGACACATGCCGCCGCGAACGGCACGTTGAAGGTGGTCAGAAACTCGGTCATGGGGCCCCCGGAAACAGCGCCGCAAATATGCGATCAGCCCCTTTCGGTATGGTTAATTTTCATTGAACGGACGCCGGTAGGCGGCCAATTTCGCGCGTGATACGGTCGTTCGAGACGTCAGATCGGGCCGCAAAGAGCCGAATTCGAGGGGACATGGCTGAGGAAGCTAGGCCGGCCGCGTTGGCCGAAACGGCGGCGATTTCCGACGAGGCGCTGCGCAAGGCCGAGGAGTTCATCGAGGCCGACGAGGGCGCGACCAACCGGCTCACGGGGTTCGCCGGGCAGGCGGTGACCACTATCGCGGTGGTGATGTCGCTGTTCCATCTGTATGCCGCGGTCGCGGGCGCGTGGCCTTTCTCGGATTTCCCGATCATCGCGACGCAGCCGCTGCGCTACGCGCACGTCGCGTTCGTGCTGGTGCTGAGCTTCCTGCTGTTCCCGATGGCGGCACGTTTCCGCAACCGCATCTACTGGTTCGACGTGCTGATGGGATTGGCGGGCGCCGCGATCCTCATCTACGCGATCGACGGCGGCGATGATTTCACCGACCGCGCCACGTCCCCGAACCAGATCGACGTCATCCTCGGCGTCACCTTCATGGTGCTGCTGCTCGAGGCGACGCGCCGCACCACCGGCTGGATCGTGCCGGTCGTCGCGCTCGCATTTCTCGCCTACGCGTATTTCGGACCGTACCTGCCGCAGCCCTGGACGCATCGCGGCTTCGATATCGGGCAGATCGTCGGGCAGCTCTTCATCACGCTCGAAGGCATCTTCGGCGTGCCGGTCGATGTCTCGTCCAGCCTGATCGTGCTGTTCTGCATCTACGGCGCATTCCTGCAGCATTCCGGCGCGGGAAAATTCTTCATCGATTTCTCGCTCGCCCTGATGGGCAACAAGGCGAACAGCGCCGGCCGCACGGTGGTGCTGTCATCGTTCCTGCTCGGCGGACCGTCGGGCTCGGGCGTTGCCACCACCGTCACCATCGGCGCGGTCGCCTATCCGATGATGGCGAAGGCCGGCTTCGAGAAGAACGCCGCGGGTGGGCTGCTCGCGGCGGGCGGGCTCGGCGCGATCATCTCGCCGCCGGTGCTCGGCGCGGCTGCCTTCCTGATCGCCGAGTTCCTCAAGATCAGCTACCTCGACGTCATCTGGATGGCGGTGATTCCGACCTGCCTCTACTACCTCTCGCTTCTGTTCATGGTGGAGCTCGACGCCAAGCGCTTCGGCGCGCAGATGGTGTCGGTCAAGCCCGAGATGGGCCTGTGGGAGATGACGCGGCGCTACGGTTTCCACTTCGCCTCGCTCATCTCGATCATCTTTTTCATGCTGTGGGGCTTCTCGCCGACGCTATCGGTGTTCTGGTCCACGGTGCTGACCTTCGCGCTGAGCTTCCTCACCCGCGAGACCGCGCTGGTGCCGAAGAAGGTCGTGCGTTCTCTCTCCGATGGCTCGACCAGTGCGCTCACGGCGGCGACCACCTGCGCGACCGCCGGCATCATCGTCGGCGTCGTGACGCTCACCGGCCTCGGGCTGAAGTTCTCCGCGATCGTGATCGATTACGCGGGCGGCAGCCTGCTGCTCACCGCGCTCTACACGGCGCTGATCGTGTGGATCGTCGGTCTCGCGGTGCCGGTGACGGCCTCGTACATCATCTGCGCGGTGATCGCCGCGCCCGCGTTGATGAAGCTCGGCGTGCCGGACATCGCGGCGCATATGTTCATCTTCTACTACTCGGTGCTCTCCGAGGTCTCGCCGCCGACCGCGCTGTCGCCGTTCGCGGCTGCCGCGATCACCGGCGGCGATCCGTACAAGACGACGCTGCAGGCCTGGAAGTACACGCTGCCCGCGTTCCTGGTTCCGTTCGTGTTCGTGCTCGATCCGCAGGGCGTGGGGCTTCTCCTGACGATCCCGAAGGGCGGCTCGTGGGTCGATATCGTGCAGATCTCCATCAAGGCCGCGCTTGGCCTCGCGGCGCTCGCCGCGGCGGCGCAGGGCTGGGCCCTGCGCAAGACCACGGTCGCGGAGCGCGTACTGCTCGTGATCGCCGGCTTGTTTCTCGTGTTCCCAAGCCTGCTTGAGGCGCTGATCGAGTTCATTATCGGCCGCGATATCAGCTACACCGCGACAATTGGCGTGGTGATCGGCGCCCTTGTCTTGCTAAAACAGCGCATGCAGCCGGCCCTGCCCAACGCGCCGGCATGAATAACGGAGGAAAGTCTCGATGAACCGCAGAGAATTCTTGAACTCAGGCGCTTCGCTCGTTGCCGGCACCGCGCTTTTCGGCAGCACGGCTTTCGCGCAGCAGACCAATATCGTGATCGCGACCGGCGGCACCGGCGGCGTCTACTATCCGCTTGGCGGCGGCATGGGGAACATCCTGACCAAGCACCTCGGCTACGCGGCGACTGCGCGCGTGACCGGCGGCTCGGTCGATAACATGAAGCTCGTCGGCTCCAAGCAGGCCGAGATGGCGCTCACGCAGCTCGATGCGGCCTATGACGCGCTCAAGGGCGAGGACAAGTTCAAAGGCCAGCCGCTCCCGATCCGCCAGCTCATGGTGCTTTATCCGAACCGCATGCATGTCGTGTCGGTCGAAGGGAAGGGCGTCGAGAAGATGGCCGACCTCAAGGGCAAGCGTGTCTCGACCGGTTCGCCGGGCAGCGCCACCGAGGTTTTTGCATTTCGCTGCATCGAGGCCGCCGGCCTCGACAAGGACAAGGACATGCGCCGCGAGCGCCTCGGCGTCGCGGAATCCACCAACGCGATCAAGGACGGCAAGATCGACGCCTACTTCTGGGTCGGCGGACTGCCGACCGCGGCGGTGACCGATCTTGGTGCGAGCCCCGGCATGAAGATCAAGCTGATCGACCACGCCGATCTCGTCCCGAAGATGAACGAGAAGTACAACAACCTCTACACCACCGGCATGATCCCGGCGAAGATGTATCCGGGGCAGGAGAAGGAAAATCCGGTGGCCGTCATCCAGAACATTCTGGCGGCGCACGAGTCGATGCCCGACAAGGTCGCCTACGATATCGTGAAGCTCTTCATCGAGAAGCGGGACGAACTGGTCGCCGTGCACGGCGAGGCGGCAAGCATCACGCTCGAGAACCAGAAGAACTCGCCGATCCCGTGGCATCCGGCTGCGTTGAAGTATTTCACCGAGAAGGGCGTCAAGGTCTGATCCTCGCCTGACCGGCTTCTCGACATCGCGCTCGGCGGTCTGGGCTTCGGGCCCACTGCCGGGCGCAGTCTTTTTGGTGATGGTTTTTTCGATTACTCGCTCGTCGCTCTTTTCATTCCGGTGGGCATCAGACTGATCGCGTTGCGCGCCGCGCCCGCACACCCGGTGCCTGAGATCATCCGAGCACGCGCTGAAGCGACGAATGCCGCGCATGGTTAGCAGATGGTGAACGGCCGCATCGCTGCCGTCCTCGCAACATTTTGTGTGTGAGTGCCCGCAACGGCGCGCATGTGCTGTGCTGTCGAAAATTTGCGGAACTTTTCTCGTCGTCGCTCACGCGAAAACTTTTTCGCCGCAATTCGACGCGCGCGCGATTAACGCGATCTCAAGGTTAATGCCGCAGAAGGGTTAACCATCGGCCGTTGCCGATGAGTCAAATTTAATCAAGTCGGCGTCATCATCGTTCCCCTGTCCAGTGTCGCGTAGCGTTGCGTGAGTAGCGTATGGTTGAGTTGCGTAACGGACCGAAGGGGGCCGAGTTTGCCTCCTTCGGTCTCGCAAGTCTGATCTTCGTTCTGACGCCGACACAGGTCGGCTATCAGGATCTCGCTGCGCTGCTGGCGCAGCAGCCGTCCGTCGCGGCGCGCTGGCGCGAGCATCTCATTGCTTCTCCGTTCGGCACGATCCATGCGGCGACCTTCAGCCTGCCGCGCCCGGTCGGAACCGCCATACCGGAAAACCCGACGATCCGTCTCGCAAGTCTCGGCGGCAGCGCGGACATCGTCGGCTCGATCGGAATCAATCCGCACTCGGCGCGGCGCGAGAACACGCAGGTTGTTTTCCCGACCATCAATCGCACCGGCAAGGGCGACCGGCTCGTGCCCGGCACGCCGGAGCCGCTCGACGAAGCCCGCGCGCATCGACGATCCCGCGACCGAACCGCCGCCGCCCGTGACGTTCTCGGATCGCCCGAAGGCAGCCGAAATCGACCACAACGATTCCGAATTGCCCGACGCGCAGGCCGTCGTGCTTTCCGAGATCGCGCGCGAGGCCGAGCGGCGCAATGCGCGTCCGGTGCAGGCGGACGAGATCGCGGCCGCGATGCATTTCGAGCCGTTCCCCGAATACGACATTGCGCTCTCGCTCGAATTCGATCCGAAGATCCTGACGGAAGAGGCCGCCGATCTCGCCGATCTCGACCCGACCGAATTCACCCCGAACGCGCCGCCGAGCCTCGAAGGCCTGAACGCCGCCGTGAAAGAGACGCGGCTTTATTTCGGCAACGACCTGTTCGGAACGACGCTCGGCGGCATCAAGCCGTGGAGCGCGGGCGAAGAGCCGGTGCTGATGACGCCGCCGCGCGGCTCCGCCGATCCGGACATGAAGAAGGCGCTGCCTGCGCCTGCGACGGCGCAGCCCGGCGTGACCATCGCCGGAAAGGGCCAGGTGACGGGACCGGACCAGCGTCCGAAGAGCCCGGCGGAGCGCCTCAGCCTGTCAGGCGCGAAGCGCGTCGAAGGCGGAGAAATGCCTCGCGAACGCGGTCTATTTCGAGGCGCGCAGCGAACCCGTGCGCGGGCAGATCGCGGTCGCGCAGGTCGTGATGAACCGCGTGTTCTCCGGCTACTATCCGGACAATGTCTGCGGCGTCGTCTACCAGAATGCGCACCGGCATCTCTCCTGCCAGTTCACGTTCGCCTGCGACGGCATTCCGGACGTGGTCAACGATCCGGAGTCGTGGGACCGCGCGAAGCGCATCTCGCGCGAGACGCTCGACGGCAAGCTGTGGCTGCCGGAGATCGCGAAGTCGACGCACTATCACGCGTCCTATGTGCGCCCGTACTGGGTGCGCGCGATGAAGAAGCACTCGAAGATCGGGCTGCACAACTTCTATCGCCCGCGCAAATGGGGCGACGGTTCGGACGCGCCGTCCTGGGGCAATGCCGTCTATACGGCTGACGCCGCTTCGAAGATGTAAAGCATGGCCCCGAAAAGTGGAACCGGCTTTCGGATAAGGCCATGCGTCAGAAAAGCTACATCTCGATGTCGAGCGCGACATCGAGATTGGGCGCCGAGTGCGTGATGGCGCCGGACGAAAGATAATCGACGCCGGTCTCGGCAATCGCCGCCGCCGTCTCCAGCGTGATCCCGCCTGAGGCTTCCAGCACCAGTCTGCCGGCGACCATCGCGACGGCCTTCTTCATGTCGGCCGGGCTCATGTTGTCGAGCAGCGCCACATCCGCGCCGCCGGCGTCGAGCACTTCCTGCAATTGCGCGAGCGTGTCGACCTCGATCTCGATCTTCACCAGATGTCCGGCGACCGCCTTCGCGCGCCGGAGCACCGCCGCGATGCCGCCCGCGACCGCGATGTGGTTGTCCTTGATCAGGATCGCGTCATCGAGCCCGAAGCGATGATTGAAGCCGCCGCCGCAACGCACGGCGTATTTTTGCAGGCGCGCAGACCCGGCGTGGTCTTGCGCGTGCAGCACACGCGCGCCTTGGTGTGCGCGATCAGCTTCACGAAGGAGCTCGCCGCCGTCGCGACCCCGAAAGGTGACCGAGGAAGTTCAGCGCGGCGCGCTCGGCGGCGAGCACCGCGCGCGCATCGCCCTCGATGGTCATCAGCGCGGTCTTGGCTCGCGACCGCAGCGCCGTCGCGATGATGCGCGGTGATCGACACGTTCGGATCGAGCTTGCGCAACGTCTCGTCGACGAACGGCAGGCCGGAGATCGTTCCGGCCATTGCGCGCGACCACGATCGCGCGGGCGCGCGTTCCTTCCGGAATGGTCGCGGTCGACGTGACGTCGCCGGCGCGGCCGAGGTCCTCGGCGAGCGAGCGCAGTCACCGCGGCGTCGATTTCGAGCGGCGAGAGGAACGCATCGGGGCAGAGCAGGGAGGTCATGCGACGGCTCGCTCGGCTGGCGTGATCGAGGCGGCGATGTCGCGCGCGTCACCGAGCGTCAGGAACGTGCGCCTCGCCTGGTTCGGGTCGGTCTGCGGAAAGTCGGAACGGAAATGTCCGCCGCGGCTTTCCTCGCGCTTCAAGGCCGCAGCGGTCACCATCAGGGCGGCAATCGCCATGTTGCGGGTCTGCGGCAGGTGTGTGCTGTCGCGCTCGATGCGCGCGATCTCGGAAAGCGCGCGCTTCAGTCCGTCGCGATCGCGGATGACGCCGACATGGGCCGACATCAGCTCGCGCAACGTGCGCTCGCGCGCCGGATCGGCAACAGGCTGCTGTGCGCCCTGCGGCCCGGACGCGCGGAACGGCAAGGCGCGGCGCAGGCGGCAGGCTGACAATGTCTTCCGCGATGCGCGCCGCATAGACGACCGCTTCCAGCAGCGAATTCGACGCGAGACGGTTGGCGCCGTGCGCGCCGGTCGAGGCGACTTCGCCCGCCGCCCACAGCCCGGTCAGCGATGTGCGGCCGCGCTCGTCGGTCCACACGCCGCCCATGTGATAGTGCGCGGCGGGCGCGACCGGGATGAGATCGCGCGCCGGATCGATGCCCGCGCTGCGGCAGTATTCGGTGACGCCGGGGAAGCGCTGCGCGAAGCTCGCGCCGATCGCCTTGCGTGCGTCGAGAAACGCGCCGCGTCCGGCCTGAAGCTCGGCGAACACGCCGCGCGCCACGATATCGCGCGGCGCGAGTTCCGCCTCGGGATGGATCGCAAGCATGAAGCGCTCGCCGGCCTTGTTGACCAGCCATGCGCCTTCGCCACGGATCGCTTCGGTCGCGAGCGGCGCCGGGTCGCGGCCGATGTCGATCGCGGTTGGATGGAACTGCACGAATTCCGGATCGGCGATCACCGCGCCGGCGCGTGCCGCGATCGCAAGCCCGTGACCGCGCGCTTCGCTTGGATTGGTCGTCACCGCATAGAGGTGTCCGGCGCCGCCGGTCGCGAGCACGACGGAGCGCGCCGCAAGAGCGGCGAGCCGCCCGTCAGGCAGCCGCACCTGAACGCCCGTAACGGTGCGCCCCTGCGTGATGAGGTCTTCGGCGATGCCTTCGATGACGCGGATACTCGGCGTCTTGCGCACTGCATCCGCGAGCGCCGCCATGATGGCGGCACCCGCCTGATCGCCGCGCACATGCACGATGCGGCGCGCCGAATGCGCGGCTTCGCGCCCGACGGTCAACCGGCCTTCGAGGTCCTTGTCGAACGGCACGCCATAGCTGAGCAGGTCGCGGATGCGGTCCGGCGCTTCGCGCGCCATCGCGAAAGCCACAGCCTCGTCCACCAGCCCGGCGCCAGCCGCGATCGTGTCGCGCGCATGCGCCTCCGGCGTATCGCCTTCGGCGACCGCCGCCGCAACCCCGCCCTGCGCCCAGGCGCTCGATGCGCCTTCGCCGAGCGGTGCGGCGGCGATGATCGTCACCGGCCGCGGCGCGAGCTTCAGCGCGCAGAACAGGCCCGCGAGCCCGCCGCCGACGATGAGGATGTCTGAGTTGTCCGGCATTTGCCTTGTCGTGTGCGATCCCGGAGCGCGACGCGGTGCGCCGCGTTCGGGACGACCGCCTGCGGCGGTCAGTTCTTCAGCTGGATCATCCGCTCGACCGAGCGCCGCGCCTTCGCGGCGATCATCGGATCGACCACGACTTCCTCTTTCAGATAGACGAGGCTGTCGAGGATCTTCGGCAGCGTGATGCGCTTCATGTGCGGGCAGAGATTGCACGGCTTGACGAACTCGACGTCGGGCAACTCCGCCTTCACGTTGTCGGCCATCGAGCATTCGGTGACCATCACGACGCGCTTCGGCCGGTTCTTGCGCACCCAGTCGATCATGCCCTTGGTCGAGCCGGTGTAGTCGGCCGCGTCCAGCACGTCGGGCGGGCATTCCGGATGCGCGATGATCTGCACCGACGGATCGGCCGCGCGATATTTCTCAAGCTCGTCGCCGGTGAAGCGCTCGTGCACTTCGCACGCGCCTTTCCACGAGATGATCTTCACCTTGGTCTGTGACGCGACGTAGTTCGCCAGATACTGGTCCGGCAGGAAGATCACCGTGTCGGCGTTGAGGCTCTCGACCACCTGCACGGCGTTCGCGGATGTGCAGCAGATGTCGACCTCCGCCTTCACGTCGGCGGACGTGTTCACATAGGCGACGATCGGCACGCCGGGGAATTTGTCGCGCAGCAGCCGCACGTCCTCGCCGGTGATCGAGGAGGCGAGCGAGCAGCCCGCGCGCACGTCCGGGATCAGCACGGTCTTGTCCGGGTTCAGGATCTTCGAGGTCTCGGCCATGAAGTGCACGCCGGCCTGCACGATGATCGGCGCCTTGGTCTTGGTCGCCTCGATCGCGAGCTGGAGCGAGTCGCCGACGAAGTCGGCAACGCAGTTGTAGATCTCGGGCGTCTGGTAATTGTGCGCCAGGATGACGGCGCCGCGCTGTTTCTTCAGCTCGTTGATCGCCTTCACGTAAGGCGCGAAGAACGGCCACTCGATCGAGGGGACGACGGCCTGCACGCGCGCGTAGAGGTGCGCGGTCTCGCGCTCCACCTGCGCGTTCCACTCGAGCGGCGGCATCGGCAGCACGCCGTACTTCCGCGCGGCGGCGGAGAGTTCGCCGGGCATCGACGCGGACGGCATGAACGGATTGCCGCGCGTCGGGCCGAGGGACTGGAGCACTGGCATCGTTGCCTCCTGGCATATATGCTCAAAGTGAGTATATATAGGGACCAAAACATCCGGCCCTGGAGGCCGGCACTCTGGCGGTTCGCTGATCCTTATCCTCAATTCGAGCAAATCAGATATAGCATGGGTTCCTCCGAATTGCGAGTCCCGAAATCCGGGGCTGCCATGCAAAAAAACTGATCGGTCGGATCACCAATATTCGTTAGGGCGTGCGGGGCCGCGCGCCTACCTAAGTCACCAAAGCCTCCCGACAGCGGATTCCCCATGACCCAGATTGCCCAGGCCGCGCGCGCGATGACGTGGCGAACGCCGGTCGTCATCATCGTTTGCGGCTGCCTGATCTCGCTGCTCGGCTTCGGCCCGCGTTCCACTTTCGGCTTCTTCCTCACGCCGATGTCGCAGGCGAACGGCTGGGGCCGCGACGTGTTCGCGCTCGCCTTCGCGCTGCAGAACCTGCTCTGGGGCATCGGCCAGCCTTTCGCCGGCGCCGTCGCGGACCGCTTCGGCATGCTGCGCGTACTCACCGCAGGTGCGGTGCTCTACGCGGCCGGCCTCGCGCTGATGGCCTACACGACGTCGCCGGTTACGCTGCAGGTTACTGCCGGCGTGCTGATCGGGTTTGGGCTCTCGGGCTGTTCGTTCAACCTGGTGATCGCGGCATTCGGCAAGTTGCTGCCCGAGCGCTATCGCGCGCTCGCGATCGGCGCCGGCACGGCGGCCGGCTCGTTCGGTCAATTCCTGTTCGCACCGTTCGGCGTCGCGCTGATCGACAATGCCGGCTGGCAGAATGCGCTGCTCATCTTCGGCGGCATGCTGTTGCTGATCCTTCCGATGGCGTTCGCGCTGGCGACGCCGCCGAACAGTCCGAGCCAGTCCAGTACCGGTCAGCCGCAAGCCCAGTCGCTCACCGGCGCGCTCGTCGAAGCGTTCGGGCATCGCTCGTATGTGCTGCTGGTCTTCGGCTTCTTCACCTGCGGCTTCCAGCTTGCATTCATCACGCTGCATCTGCCGGCCTACCTGATCGATCGAGGCCTGAGCGCGCAGGTCGGCGGCTGGGCGCTCGCGACCATCGGGCTGTTCAACATCATCGGCTCGATCTCGGTCGGCTGGCTTTCGACGATCTATCCGCGCCGCTATCTGCTCGCGATCAACTATTTCCTGCGTGCGGTGTTCATCGCGGCGTTCGTGCTGGCGCCCGCGAGCCCGGTCACCACGCTGGTGTTCGCCGCCGGCATGGGCCTGATGTGGCTTTCGACCGTGCCGCCGACCTCGGGCCTTGTCTCGCTGATGTTCGGCACGCGCTGGCTCGCGACGCTGTATGGCTTTGCGTTCTTCAGCCATCAGGTCGGCGGCTTCCTCGGCGCGTGGATGGGTGGCCTGCTGTACGAGCGCACCGGCTCTTACGATATTGTGTGGTGGCTCGCCGTCGCGTTCGGCATATTGTCGGCGGTGATCAATCTGCCGATCGAGGAAAAGCCCGTGCTGCGGGCCGCGCCCGCCGCCGCCTGATCGTTAGCGTCGGCGCCAGGGGGACGTGAATGGCGACGACCGCACCGACACCACGAACCTTCGGCTGGCGCACGCCCGCGGTCATCCTCGTTTGCGGCTGCCTCATCTCGATCTTCACATTCGGTCCGCGCTCGACGTTCGGCTTCTTCCTCCAGCCGATGAGCCAGGAGCTCGGCTGGGGCCGCGACGTGTTCGCGCTCGCGGTCGCGATCCAGAATCTCCTGAACGGCGTGGGTCAGCCGTTCGCCGGTGCGGTCGCTGACCGTTTCGGCACGTTCCGCGCGCTCGTTGTCGGCGCGCTGCTCTACGCGGCCGGCCTCGTGCTGATGTCCTACGCCACCACGCCCGGCATGCTGCACCTCTCCGCCGGCGTGCTGATCGGCTTCGGTCTCTCGGGTGCGAGCTTCCCGATCGTGCTCGCGGCATTCGGCAAGCTGATGCCGGAGGAGTGGCGCTCGTTCTCGTTCGGTGTCGGCACCGCGGCGGGCTCGTTCGGCCAGTTCTTGTTTTCGCCGCTCGCCGTTGCGCTGCTCGGGACCGTGGGCTGGCACCAGACGCTGCTGATCTTCGCCGTGATCGTGCTGATGGTGCTGCCGCTCGCGTTCGTCATATCGCCGCGCGCCGCGACCGGCAGCGCGTCCTCGGCGATCCCGCAGTCGTTCCGCCAGGCGCTGGGCGAAGCCTTCGGGCACGGCTCCTACGTGCTGCTCATTCTGGGCTTCTTCACCTGCGGCTTCCATGTGGCGTTCATCACTACGCATCTGCCGCCTTATCTCGTCGACAGGGGCCTCGACGCGAAATGGGGCGGCTGGGTGATCGCCTTCATCGGCCTGTTCAACATCATCGGCTCGATCGCGGCCGGCGTGCTCGGCGCGAAACTGCCGAAGCGCTACCTTCTCTCGACCATCTATTTCCTGCGGGCGATTGCGATCACCTGCTTCCTGCTGGTTCCGCTCACCCCGGCGAGCGCGCTCACGTTCGGCGCCTGCATGGGTGTGCTGTGGCTTTCGACCGTGCCGCTCACGTCCGGCCTCGTCGCGCTGATGTTCGGTGTGCGCTATATGGCGACACTGTTCGGCTTCGTTTTCTTCTCGCACCAGGTCGGATCGTTCCTCGGCGTCTGGCTCGGCGGCGTGCTGTATGAACGTACCGGCTCCTATGATGTTGTCTGGTGGCTCGGTGTCGCGCTTGGCATTTTCGCCGCTTTGGTGCATCTGCCGATCCGCGAGCAGCCGGTGGAGCGGCTCGCCGCCGCGCCCGCGTAAACGGAGCACAGACCTTTGACCAGCGAAGAGACACGCCGTCTTCCTCGCGCCAGCCGAATATATCGACAGCGATCATCCGGCGATCGAGGCGCTTGCCGCCAAACTCGCGACGCCGGACATTTCGGCGACCGAGAAGGCGCGGCGCTTTTATCTCGCGGCGCGCGAGATCCGCTACAGTCCCGATCTCGACTACACGAACCCCGAAATCTATCGCGCTTCGAGCGTGCTCAACGCCGGGCAGGGCTATTGCGTCGGCAAGGCCGCGCTGTTCGCAGCGCTCTGCCGCTCGGCGGGCATTCCGGCGCGGGTCGCGTTCGCGGATGTGACCAATCATCTTTCCAGCGAAAAGCTGCGCGAGAAGATGGGCACCAACTATTTCGCGTGGCACGGCTTCACCGAGGTCCTTCTCGATGGCCGCTGGGTCAAGGCGAGCCCGACCTTCAACTCGACGCTCTGCGACCGCTTCGGGGTCGTGCCGCTCGATTTCGACGGCGCCGACGATGCGCTGCTGCAGGCCTACGACGGCGCCGGCCGCACCTTCATGCAGTACGAGGTGCTGCACGGGTCATTCCATGACGTGCCGGCCAAGTTTCTCGCGGCCGAAATGGCGCGGCTCTATCCGAGCCTCAAAGGCCTGCGCGGCGCGTCGGCAGGCGGCATGGAGAGCGAGGTTCCGCTGGAGCATGCGTGAATCGAGCCGCGCTCTTGCAATGCGGCTTTCTCCGGTCCACTAATCCCCTCGAGTTTCTAAGGGCTTGGGAGTTTCTGCGTGGCAACGTTCAGGGCGGTCCGCATCGACAAGACCGATGCCGGTCAGACCGCGCGCCTCGTCGATTTCGACGAGGACGATTTGATGGACGGCGACGTGACGGTGCGCGTCGAATGGTCCACCGTGAACTACAAGGACGGGCTGGCGGTGAGCGGCAAGGCGCCGGTGGTGCGCCGCTTCCCGATGATCCCCGGCATCGATTTCGTCGGCATGGTCGAGAGCTCCACGCACCCGGATTGGAAGCCGGGTGACCGCGTCATCCTCAACGGCTGGGGCGTCGGCGAGATGCATCTCGGCGCGTACGCCGAAAAGGCGCGGGTGAAGGGCGAGTGGCTCGTCCCGGTGCCGTCCGGCATGACCGGGCGCGAGGCCATGGCGATCGGCACCGCCGGCTACACCGCGATGCTCTGCGTGATGGCGCTGGAGCGGCATGGCGTGACGCCGGACCGCGGACCGATCGTCGTGACCGGCGCTGCCGGCGGCGTCGGGTCGGTCGCAATCTCGATCCTCTCGCGGCTCGGCTTCAAGGTGATCGCCGCGACCGGACGCACGCAGGAGGAGCCCTATCTGCGCGGCCTCGGCGCAACCGAAATCATGGACCGCAAGGAGCTCTCCGCGCCGGGCAAGCCGCTCGCCAAGGAGCGCTGGGCCGGCGGCATCGACTGCGTCGGGTCGAACACGCTCGCGAATGTGCTGGCGGGCACGCGCTACGGCGGCGCGGTCGCGGCCTGCGGCCTTGCGGGCGGCATGGACCTGCCGACCACGGTCGCGCCGTTCATCCTGCGGGCGGTCTCGCTGCTCGGCATCGACTCGGTGATGTGCCCGCAGACGGTGCGCCGCGAGGCCTGGAAACGGCTCGCGACCGACCTCGACCGGACCAAATTGCAGACCATGACCAACGAAATCCAGCTTCCCGGCGTGCTCGTCGCCGCCCCGGCGATCCTGGACGGCCGTATTCGCGGCAGAATCGTGGTCAAAATCCAGTAAACGCGTTCAGGATTTGGCGACAATCGTCCGGCATTATGCGACGGCTCAGGATGGTTAACGGGGAGTAACTCATGTTGCGTGCTGCTGTGGTGTTCGGGAGCCTGTTGGCCGCCACGCCTGTTCTTGCCGAACCGTTGAACGCCGATGCCGCGCGCCGCTTCGTCGCCGGCAAGCTGTTCCAGTTCACCTGCTTCGAAGGCTCGACGGGTTCGGGCCGCATCTTCAACGACGGCTCGGTCGCGGGCGTCGTGCGCATGCGCGGAAACGGCAACACGCGCTTCATGCATCTGCCGGCCGGCACGCTGTTCCCGAAGGGGGACGCGATCTGCTCGCAGGTGAAGGGCGCGTTCTTCAATCCGTGCTTCGACCTGAACAAGACCGGCGGCAACAGCTTCCGCGGCGCGGTGTCGGGCTTCGGCTTTGCGTATTGCGATTTCGTGCGCCGTGGCGGACGCGAAACGATCCAGGCGTCGGTCGCGCCGGAGATCGCGGCGGCCGCGCGCAACTCGATCCGGCGCGGACGCAAGCCCGCGGAGAACAAGCCATCCGCGGAGAGCAAGCCCATCCGCTGCGCCGACGCAGCCGGTTTCGGCAGCGCCGCTTCCGGCCGTCGAGCAGGCGGGCATCCGCAGCACGATCACGCCGTAGCGTTATTTCTTCACCGGAAAGATCATGCACGTCGTGGTGCCGTGCGCGAGCAGGGTGCCCGCGGCGTCGCGCACGTCGCCTTCGGACGTGCCGGTCGTGCGGCCGCGATGGATCAGCCGCCCGGTCGCGCGGATGAGGCCCGTGTCCTTGGTGATCGCGCGCACCAGATTCACCTTCACCTCGAGCGTGGTGTAGATCTCGCCCTTCGCCAGCGTGGTCTGGATCGCGCAGGCCATGCACGAATCCATCAGCGTCATGGTGAAGCCGCCATGCACGACGCCGATCGGATTGTAGTGCCTGAATTCCGGCGTTCCCTCGAACACCGCCTTGCCCTTTTCGACATGCGTGAGATCGAAGCCGAGCGTCTCGGCGATCGGCGGCGCCGGCAGCGTTCCGTCGATGATCGCCTGCAGGAAGCCGAGCCCGTCATAGGTGAGGATCTGCTCGGTCGGCGTGACGCCGACATTGCGCGCGATCTGGTTCACGTCACGCTCCGTTCGTTGCGACGGGAGAAAAAAGCACGATCGTTCGTTTTTCGCAAGCGGCTTGTCACAAGCCCTCGATCGCCTTGCGCTGCTTGGCGATTTCGCTCGCGGCGAAATCCATGAAGGCGCGGACGCGCGCGGTCTGGCGCAGGTCGGAGTGGGTGAGGAGCCACAGGCCGTTGGTGAGGTCGGCGATCGGCGGCGTGATGCGGGCGATGCCGGGCGTGATCGCGCCGATGAAGCAGGGCAGCAGCGCGAAACCCATGCCGGCCGCGACGGCTTCGGCGAGACCGAGCACGGTGTTGATCTTGTAGACGATGCGCGACGCCGCGCGTTCGTTCAGCCAGCGCGCCGCCTTCAGGTTGGCGAGATTGTCGCCGAAGCCGATCCAGTCCGCGTTGCCGGCATCGGTGCGCGCATCGAACGCCTCGGGCGCGCGATCTGCGTTGGCATACACCGCCCACGCGATGCCTGCCGCGCGGCGTCCGATCAGCGTCTCGGGCGGGCGATCGGTCGCGCGCACCGCGACGTCGGCATCGCGCTTCGACAGGTTCAGCGCCTGGTTCGATACCACGACGTCGAGCACGATTTCCGGATAGGCGCGGCGGAAATCCGCGAACACCTGCGTCATCAGATGAACCAGCACGGTGTCGTTGGTGGTGATGCGCAATTCGCCCGAAGGGCGCAGGTCGTGGCCGGTGACCTGGCGCTCGAACGTGACGATGTCCTCGCCCATGCGCTCGGCGAGCCGCACCATCTCCTCGCCGCACGGCGTGAGCGCATAGCCGCCGCGGCTGCGCTCGAACAGGCGTGAGCCGAGCTGGCTCTCGATCTGCGCGAGGCGGCGGAACACGGTCGAGTGGTTGACCGACAGTTCGGTCGCGGCGCCGCCGAGCGAGCGCGTATCGGCGATCGCCTTCACGTAGCGAAAGTCGTCCCACGAGAGCATCGGTCGAGCATGATCTGGAGTTTGCATCCGTGCAAATGCCAATTCGGCGATTGGATGGATTCATTGCAAAGGGAATCGACGCAGCC
This sequence comes from uncultured Alphaproteobacteria bacterium, assembly GCA_963828625.1. Taxonomy (GTDB): domain Bacteria; phylum Pseudomonadota; class Alphaproteobacteria; order Rhizobiales; family Xanthobacteraceae; genus PALSA-894. The sequence goes on from CAWHEX010000009.1 coordinate 141,344, forward strand.
GCATCCGTTCTCGCGGCGCGTTGGCGCCCGAGGTTTGATTTTTCCCCTCGAACGGTGAGGGGACGGAGCGCCGCAAGGCGCTGCCGAAGTCACCACGCTTGCGAAGCGTGGGCGCGTCTTGCGATCGACGCGCTCGCCTCGCGGCGCTCCGCTGGCGGCATTTTTCGACTGCGGGCCGCGCTTCCTGAGATGCGCATTGGCGCGCATCCCCATGCAGCGAGCTCCTCGCGCAGGGGCCGTAGTACCCCCAGGGCGGGTCCCGCAGCCGCCCGAGTGCCCGGCTCGTGAGGCCGGACCCGCAGGCGCCGCATCCTGTCCCACCTTCAAGGCACCCCTAGAAAGCGCCCCTCATGGACAGGGTGAAGGAATATAAGCATAGGGATAAAAGCATGTCAAGGAGGAGGTAGCGTCTCAGTTTGAATTTCGCACGGGAATGCGCCGGTTCACGCGCCTCACGAATGCGTTCTCCAAGAAGGCGGAGAACCATTGCCACATGGTTGCGCTCTATAGGGTGTTCTATAACTTCGTGCGGATGCACTAGACGCTGCGCATGTCACCTGCGATGGCGAGCGGTGTTGCTGACAAGTTGTACTCGATGGCTGACATCGCCGAGATGATCGACGGGACCTTGCCGAAGCCGGGGAAGCGCGGGCCGTATAAAAAGCAGGCCGCATGATTGCCGCGCTACTACGTGTCATTCTCGGTTCGTTAGTGCTGCCCGCCGTCGTGTCGGTTCTAGTGTTTGGATACCTTGGCTATCGCGGCGTGCCGTATTGGATAGTCACGCCAACGGCTGTCTTTCTGACTTGCTACCAACTGTGGACAGCGCGCCCGTCCTTTCGCCATGTGTTCGGAGCGAATTACCCACTGTCGCCTTGGTGGCATAAGCCCACGCAGATCGCGGCCATAGCCCTGATTTTCTTCGGTGCGTTCTGGGGAATCGGATCGGGCATTTATTTTTGGGCCCGATCTTTTTCAAACTGAGATACTACCAATGAGAAGATAGCGCGCCCGTCGAGATCTTGGCGACAAGAACGGCATTGCGGTTCACGTCCGCGTGGCGCTTTTGATCTCTAGGTCCGGTTGGCATTCGGATAGCCGAATGCTTCCGGGTAAGGTGCGCAAGATCGGAGGCAATATGCGATCTCTTGCTGGTGCGACCTTCTTGTTGTTTGAACTTCTCGTTCCGGCAATCGCCCAGACTCCTTTGGTCGAGAAAAATGTCTCGATGAAGATGGCGCTGATCATCCTGGACGGGACAATCGAGCAATGCACCAAGGATGGGTACAAAGTTTCCGTCGTCATCGTGGACAGAGCGGGTGCGGTTGCGGCGTCCGTGCGAGGCGACGGGACCAATCCGCATACGGTGGAATTTGCGCGGCTCAAGGCATACACCGCCCGCACCAATCCGCGCGGACAAACAACGCAAGAATTCAAGGTGCTGACGGACACGCCCGATCGCGCCTATCTAAAACAAATTCCGGGTGTTGTTGCGGTCGGCGGCGGGGTTCCGATCAAGATCGGCAACGAGGTGATCGGCGCGGTTGGCGTGTCGGGCGCGCCGGGCGGCGAGATGGACGAAATCTGCGCCAAGGCGGGGATAGCTAAAGTTGCCGATAGTTTGAAATAGGCACGGGCAGCCACCGCAGGGCACAACGAGATCATCGAAGACGGCCGCATAACGAAACGGCCCGGCTTTTCAGCCGGGCCGTCGTCGCACGAGAGGGGTCGTGCGAAAGAGTTACTTCGAGCCGCCCGAGCCGGTCGCGGCGCCGGTGCCGTCCTTGGCGTTCGCCGGGCGCTGCGGATTGTCGGCGCGCGTGTTGGAAACCGGGGCGGTCGACATGCCCTGGCCGCCAGCCGGGGCCCGCATCGTGCCACCAGCCGCGGAGCCGCCCGCTGCGGTGTTGCCCGCCGACGGATTTCCACCGCCCGTCGGATTCTTGTCGGCGTCCTTCATCGTTCCCTGCTGGGTCGAGTCGGCGCCGCCGGCGCCCGAGCCGCCGCTCTGCGCGAGCGCCACGGTGCAGCTTCCGGCCACGAGGGCCGCCGCGAGGATCGTCGAAAGCGATTTCATTGCGTGTCTCCTTGAAAAGTTTCCAACCAACGCTGTCACGTCCACATATCAACCGCGTGGCGACCTTTCGGTTCCGGCGCGGCGCGATGAGGCAACGACTCTGTGATGCGCGTGCGCGCGTCCGATCAGCGCAGACCGAGTCGTGCGGAGTTCCGCGCGCGTCGATGAAAGGGCGCAACAGACCGGCGAGCGGTGCGCGGCGTTGCGCACACAGACGACGCGGCGTTTATCGCGGCGCGCCGCTTCGCTGATGGCCGATGCGCGATCGCGACTTCCTGCTTGCACTGTAACTCTGTTACGTTATGTTATATCATAACATATAGAGGCAGCTTTGAAGAAGTCACCGTGTTTCCTGCACTTGTGGTGTGTCGCCTTCGGCGTCGCTGTGGCCGGCCATATCCCGCGTGCCGGTGCGCAGACCCAACTCCCCGAGATCATCGTCACCGCGCCGAGCCCGATCGTGAGCCGCGCACCGGTGGAGCGCGCGGCGCCGCAAGCCGTCGTGACCGTCACATCATCGGCGCCTTCGCACGGCGCGCTTCCCATCGTGACGGATCAGTTCGCGACCGTGACGGTGGTGCCGAACGACGAACTGCGGCGTACGCCCGCGAGCACGCTCGGCGATCTGTTGTTCGCAAAGCCCGGCATCACGGGTTCGAGTTTTGCGCCCGGTGCGTCGAGCCGTCCGATCATCCGCGGCCTCGATGTCAATCGCGTCGGCATCGTGGAGAACGGCGTCGGCGCGGGCGGCGCGTCCGATCTGGGCGAGGATCATTTCGTGCCGGTCTCGCCGCTGATGAGCAATCAGGTGGAGGTGATCCGCGGCCCCGCCACGTTGCGTTACGGCTCGCAGTCGATCGGCGGCGTGGTCGCCGCGACCAACAACCGCATTCCCGATGCGCTTGCCTGCCGCGCCGGCGACAGCGGCGTGTGTGTCGCACCCGAAGTCCGCGGCGCGCTCACGAGCGTCGACCGGGGGCTCGAAAGCGGCGTGCTCGTCGATGCGGCGGCCGGCAATGTCGCGATCCACGCCGATGCGTTCGGCCGCGCCGCGCAGGACTATCGCGTGCCGCGCTATCCTTACCTGTTCGATCCGGCGCGGCCGTTCAACGGGCGGCAGCCGAATTCGGCGGTGCGGACCGACGGCGGCGCGATCGGCGCGTCGTACATCTTCGATCGGGGCTTTGCGGGTTTCGCGGTGACGCAGAACAACACGCTCTATGGCATCCCCGGCATCGACGGCGAGGATCATCGCACGCGCATCGATGCGCGCGAGACGAAGGTCACCGCCAAAGGCGAGTATCGCCCGCAGGCGGGCGGCATCGATGCGGTGCGCTACTGGTTCGGCGCGACCGACTACCGGCACGACGAGATCGGGCTTGCCGATCCGCTCGACCTGTCGAGCGACGGCATCCGCCAGACCTTCACCAGCAAGGACCAGGAGGGGCGCGTCGAGGTGCAGCTCATGCCGTTCGACCTGCGCTTCGCGCAACTCACCACGGCGCTTGGCGTGCAGGCCGGACACCAGCAACTGACCGCGGCGGGCGACGCGCCCGGGCCGTTGCGCGGACTGTGGGACCCGAACGATAGCCGGCGTGTCGCGGGCTACATCTTCAACGAGCTCAGGTTTTCGGACTGGACCAAAGCGCAGGTCGCCGCGCGCGTCGAGCATGTGCGGCTCAACGGCAATACGCCGGACTTTCCCGCTGACTTTCTGCCCGACGGCAACGCGCTCGCCGCAACGGCGCGCAGTCCGCACTACACGCCGAAGAGCATCAGCGCCGGGCTGATCCAGCAGTTGCCGTGGGACCTCGTCGCGAGCGTGACGGCGCAGCGCGTGGAGCGCGCGCCGAAAGCGGCCGAGCTGTTCTCGCGCGGTCCGCACGACGCGACGGCGACCTTCGACATCGGCAATCCGAACCTGAAGATCGAGGTCGCGAATTCACTCGAAGTCGGCCTGCGCCGCGCGACGGGTCCGCTGCGCTTCGAGGCGACCGCGTACTACACGCGCTTCAAGGCTTCATCTTCCGTCGCCTCACCGGCGTGATGTGCGACGAGACGTTCGAAAGCTGCGGCGATCCGGCGGCCGAGCTCAATCAGGCGGTCTATTCGCAGCGCGACGCGATCTTTCGCGGCGGCGAATTCCAGGCGCAGTACGACGTCGCGCCGGTGCTCAGTGGTGTATGGGGTGTCGAGGGCCAGTTCGACGTCGTGCGCGCGACGTTCACGGACGGCACCAATGTGCCGCGCATTCCCCCGATGCGCATGGGCGGCGGCGTGTTCTATCGCGACAGCAACTGGCTCGCGCGCGTGAACCTGCTGCACGCGTTCCCGCAGAACGACATCGCCACGAACGAGACGCCGACCGATGGCTACAATCTGCTGAGGGCGGAAATCAGCTATACGCGGAGATTGCCCGACGCCCGCCCCGGCGCGGCGCGTGAATTCACGCTCGGCGTCGTGGGCAACAATCTGCTCAACGAGGATATCCGCAGCCACGTTTCGTACACGAAGAACGAGGTGCTGATGCCGGGCGCGAGCGTGCGCGCGTTCGCCAACCTGAAATTCTGATCGAGACGAAAAAAAGGGCAGCCTGCGCTGCCCTTTTCCGTTCGTGCGTGTCGATGCGATTAGTCGCAGCGACGGATGCGCTTCATCGAACCGTCGTCGCGCTGGATCGTCACGGTGCGGCAGTCCGAGCCGCGGCGCAGATAGACGTCGCGGTCACGCCAGCCGCGGTGATGGACGCGCGGTCCGTCATGGTCGCGGTACTGATGATGGCGGTACGGCTCGCCGATGCGCACGCCGCCAACCGGCGTGTCGATCGCGACGCCCTGCGCCAGTGTCGGCACAGCGGTCGCAAAAGACGCGACCGCGGCAATGCTCGCGGCGATCAGAAACTTCTTCATGGCGCTTCTCCATTTGTGCATTTCTGCCCTGCGTAGATAACGCGTGGGAAAGCGTGGCGTTCCGCAGAGTTCCCGTGTGAATTCGGGTTTGTGACGCCGGGCAAATCCGCGGAGGCCACTGGCGGTCAATCTGTCGCGATTCAGTTCGTGCGACTCGCCGCGCGACGCTGATTGAATAATTCTTAAACGAATATCTCGCATTCTCCGCGATATGACGCGTGGAGTAGCCCGGTATCTCGTCGGCTCCGTCGTCGTCCTCGGTCTCGCTGCCTGCGGCAAAGTCATGTTCGCGGAGCGCGATGCGTGGCGGCATGAAGCCGAAGTCGCTTGCCTCAAATCGGGACAGGTGAAGGAAAGCGTAGCGCTCGCGCGCATCCAGCCCATTACCGGGCCGGGCGTGTGCGGCGCGGATTTTCCGTTGAAGGTCGCGGCGATCGGCGAGGGCGCACCGATCGGCTTTGCCGACGACCTGCGTCCGCCCGGCGGAATTCCCGGTGCGCGCCAGCCGCTCGCGGTGCCGCCGCCGTCGGCGCCGAATTATTCGCGGGTTTCGCAGCCGTATCCGCAGCAGCCGCAATATCCGCAGCAGGGCTATCCGGCGCAGCCGCGCGCGAACGGGCCGATGCCGATCGGTCCGAACGGCGCCGATCCCGACGGCGACGAAGACGACAGCGAATACGAAGCCGCACAGCCCGGACAGGGCGCTCAGCCTTACCCGCAGCGCGGGCAAGCCGCGCCGCAGCGTGCGCCGAACTACGGCGCGAATGCGCCGTATCGCCCGGCGCCCTACGAGCCCGCGCCGGACGATCGTTCACAGCGTTATACGCAGCCTTATCCGCAGCGCCCGAATGCCAACCCGAATGCGTATCCGCAGGCCGCGCAGCCGGTGCCGCTCGGCCGCGAGCGCATGCCGGTAACGACGGGCGCGACCGCGGTGCAGCCGGCCGCGACGCTCGCATGCCCGATCGTGTCGGCGCTGGATCAATGGTTCGCGAACGGCGTGCAGCCGGCCGCGATGCGCTGGCTCGGCCAGCCAGTCGCGGAGATCCGGCAGATTTCGGCTTACTCGTGCCGCTCGATGAACGGCCAGCGCGGCACGCCGATCTCCGAGCATGCGTTCGGCAATGCGCTCGACATCGCGTCGTTCACGCTCGCGGACGGCCGCAAGATCACCGTGAAGGACGGCTGGCGCGGTGCGCCGGAAGAGCAGGGCTTCCTGCGCGACGTGCACGCGGCGGCGTGCCAGCTTTTCTCGACCGTGCTCGCGCCGGGCTCGAACGCCTTCCACTACGACCACATCCATGTCGACCTGGCACGGCGCGCGAGCGGACGGCAGGTGTGTAATCCCGCTCCGATCCCGGGCGAACAGATCGCGGCCCGCGCGGGCTACCGCATGAGCGCGCGCCCGGAGTCGAAGCCCGACGATGGCGTGACCGGCTCGATCAAGCCCGTGGCGGTCAAGAAGCGCGTCCCGACATTCCGCACCATGCGCGGGCGTGACGAAGTCTATGACAGCCTCCCACGCGCGGTTCCCGGCGAGGACTGAGCCGTTTCGGCGGCTTGATGTGCCGCGCTGCGCCTTCGTGCCATCCAGACTTTTTTGCGGAAAATATATCCTTCTTTGGTTGTGTTGCCTCCCGGCAGCGCGGAAAGGTTTTAGCTACGTCTTTGTGTTTCTTTCCGTAGCGTCAATTGTCGGGAACTCGCGATGAGGGTGGTGCTCGTCGACCCGAGCCGCACGATGCGGCTGTTCGTGACACGTCTGCTTGAGGCAGGCGGCCACGAGGTGATGCCGTTCGCCGATGCTCCCGAGGCGCTCGCGTGCATGCGCGCGGATGTCGAGGTGGGCGCGCTGATCACGTCGGGCGAGCTTGGCGAGATGTCCGGACTCGAGCTGTGCTGGGAGACGCGCGTGCTCGCCGGGCGCGACCGGCCGATCTACGTGATCCTGATGTCGTCGAGCATCGACAAGAGTTCGCTCGGCGAGGCGCTCGACTCCGGCGCGGACGATTTCATCTCCAAGCCGCCGGTCGCGGACGAACTTCATGCGCGCTTGCGCGCCGCAGAGCGGCTCGGCGCGATGCAGCGCGAACTGGTGCGGCTTGCGTCTGTCGATGCGCTCACCGGTCTGCACAACCGGCGCGTCTTCTTCGAGCTTGCCGAGAATGCGCGCGAGCGCTGCGCCGATCATGGCGCGCTCAGCGCGATCATGATGGACATCGACCACTTCAAGCGCATCAACGACGTCTACGGCCACGATGTCGGCGACGAGGCGATCGCGGCGGTCGCGCAGGCGGCGGAGACGCGAGGGTGCGGTGATCGGCCGGCTCGGCGGCGAGGAGTTCGCGATTTTGCTCGAAGGGCTGCTCGCTCGATGAGGCGGTGACGATCGCGGAATTGCTGCGCCCCGCATCGCGGCGCTGACGTTCGAGACCGAAAGCGGTGCAATGACGTTGACCTGCTCATTCGGCGTCAGCGAACGCCATGCCGGCGAGAGCATCGACGACCTGCTCAAGCGAGCGGACGTCGCGCTCTACGCCGCCAAGACCTCAGGCCGCAACCGCGTGATGGCCGCCGACAACGTGCCGCCGCGGCAACCTGCACGCGCTCGCGGGTTAGCAGCGCTCGAGACTGCGCGTTACCGCCAGGGCTTCAACTCGCAACGCCGCTGACCCCAATCCCACCAGCAGTCGCGATAGTAGCGCTGTCCGTTCATGATGATGGGCTGGTCCATATAAGGCGTGTTCGGCGCGACGTAGCTCTGTCCCGGCGCGAGATAGACCTGACTCTCGACCATCGGCGCTGCCACCACGGGCGGATTGACCACGACCGGCGCCGGGCTGGCCGTAAACATATGGCGCGGGCTGGCCGTAAACGTAGTCGTCGGTCGAATAGTAATATTGCGCCGAGGCCGCTGTCGGGGCTGCGGCGACCGCCGCCAGCGCGGAAGCGGCGATTACGAACTTGCGCATGGAAACCTCCATCGTTTCAGGCCACGCGGCGCAAACGCGCAGCGCGTGACGCGCGTTCCCGGAACTCGCCGGTTCCGCGCACGCGTCATTGGCAAGTGTTCAAGAGATGAGCGCAGCGCGGACGCATGTTTGTCGGAATCGCGGCGTGCGCGTCACACGCGCGGCGATCGCACGAGCTCAAATTTGAAATGAAAGCGCGGTTCGGGTCAGCGCGAATCGAGCGTCGTCACCATGCGAACCAATGCGGCCGCACGGTGCAGCGGAGCTGGCCCCATTCGCGCCAGCATCTGCGGTAGTGCCGCTCGTCGAGCAGCACCGGGCCCTGCGCGTATTCATCGCCCGCCTGATAGGCGGGTTGCGGCACCACATAGGCCGGGCCCTGCGGCACGGAGATGATTCCGACCGGGCGCTCGACCACCAGCGGCGCAACCGGCACCGGCTCGACCGGATACGCATAGCGCGGCGGCGGCGGAATGTAGGCGGCGGGCGGTGCGCGATAGACGGGCGGCGGCGGAGCGTACACGTCGGCGGCTTGCGCCGCGCCAAGGGCAACTCCGGAGATGACAGCAACCGTGCAGGCGAGCGTAGCGTGCGCATTGGCTTTCTCCTGTCGCCTTCATGACTGGCGTGCGTGCGTGGTGAATCTGTGACGCGCGCGCATTCCTTCATGTTCCCATGGAACATCGCGCATGCAAGGAACTTGCGAAAGCCCGGCAAGAGAAAAGCGCGCTCCTGTTCCACACAAAAAAATCCCCGCGTCCGAAGACGCGGGGTGGGGAGTTGGCTGAACTCGAGGGAGGTCAGCAGACTGGAGGCTCAAGGGGCAACAACGATCATCCCGGTGAACACGTAGGCCTGCAGCATCACCAGCACGCCGACGAGGCACGCGAGCGCGATCGAATGCCAGAACACGAAGCGCAGGATCGAGCCTTCGTGGCCGAACCAGTTGGTGGCGGTGGAGGCGACGACGATCGACTGCGCGTCGATCATCTTGCCCATCACGCCGCCGGACGAGTTCGCCGCCGCCATCAGGATCGGCGGCAAGCCAAGCTGTTCGGATGTGATCTTCTGCAGGTTGCCGAACAGCACGTTCGAGGCGGTGTCGGAGCCGGTGAGCGCGACGCCGAGCCAGCCGAGCAGCGTGCCGAAGAAGGGATAGAGCACGCCGGTTCCGGCGAATGCCAGGCCGAGCGTTGCGTCGATGCCGGACAGGCGCGTGAGCGTGCCGATCGCCAGCATCGCCGAGATGGTGATGAGCGAATAGGCGCAGACCTTGATGGTCTGGCCATACGCGGTGACGAGGCGTACCGGCGAGAATCCCATCAGCAGGCCGGAGATGATCGCCGCGATCAGCATGCCGGAGCCCGTGTAGGAGAGCCACGTGAAGGCGAACGCGGCGCCTTCCGGCGTCGGCTTCGGCGCGACCGGCGCGACCTTGTTGATCATGTTGTGCAGCTCGGGCACCGGATAGGTCCAGGTCGCCCACGGGTTCACGCTGTTCTTGAACAGGTTGGTGCCCCACACCAGCAGCACGATGCAGACGATGATCCACGGCAGCAGCGCGAACCAAACCTGCGCGGTCGAAGGCTTCGGACCGGGCGGGGGAGGCGGCGGGCGGCCTTCGGCGGATGTATCTTTCGAGCGCAGCGCAGGCGACAGCCACAGCTCCTTCGGCCGCCAGATCTTCAGGAAGCCGATCAGGCACGCCATCGAGATCAGCGACGCGCCGATGTCGACGATCCACGGATTGATGAAGTTCGAGATCAGGAATTGCGGGACCGCGAACGAGACGCCCGTCACCACGATCGCGGGCCAAACGTCCTTCATGCCCCTCCAGCCCGCGAAGGCCCAGATCAGCCAGAACGGAACGATGAGCGAGAAGAACGGCAGTTGGCGGCCGACCATCGCGCCCAAGAGAAACGGATCGATGCCGGTGACGCTCGACAGTCCGGCGATCGGCGTGCCGAGCGCGCCGTAGGCGACCGGCGCCGTGTTGGCGATCAGCGACAGGCCGGATGCGGCGAGCGGCGAGAAGCCGAGCCCGATCAGCACCGCGCCGGTGACGGCGACGGGCGTGCCGAAGCCCGACGCGCCCTCAAAGAACGCGCCGAAGCAGAACGCGATGAGCAGAAGCTGCAGCCGGCGATCCTCGGTTACGCCGCCGATCGTGGTCTGCAAGGTCTGGAACACGCCTTTCTCGACCGTGAGGCGGTAGAGAAAGATGACGTTGAGCACGATCCAGCCGATCGGGAAGAAGCCTGTGACCGCGCCGAGTACGGTCGCGCGCAGCGACATGCCGGCCGGCATCGTGAAGAGGAAGATCGCCACCAGGTTCGCGACGACGAGCGCGATGACGGCCGCGATGTGCGCCTTGACCTTGTTGCTGGCGATCAGCACCAGCAGCGTGACCACCGGCAGCGCTGCCGCGATGGTCGAGAGCGTTTGACTGCCGAACGGGTCGTAGACCTGATTCCACATCGCGCTTCCCTCGGTTGCCGCCCGCCTCCCTCAACGTGGAGAGGTCGTCCTGCGACAAACTGCCCTAGTTGCGACAAACTAACGCAGGCCGCAGGAAGGGCAAGGGGGAAGCGCGGGAAGGCGTATTCGCCTTTGTTATGAGAGTGTTGGGCTGTGACTAGTCAGCCCATGAGGGTGTCGAGACCGCGCCGCAGGCCCGGCTTTTCGCCGACGCGGCGGACCGCCAGCAGGGTGCCGGCGACATACGGCGCGGCGGAGGAGCCGGCGTCGTGGCGGATGACGAGGCGCTCGTTGTCCGCGCCGAACACGGCTTCGACCGACAGCACGAACGAAGGCATGCGCAGCGCATGCACGCGCACGCCGCCGTTCGGTCCATCGCCGACGGCTGCGCCGCGCGTCTCGCGGATGCCGCCGAGCTGATCGACCGGCTTCGATGTACTGGCGCCGCGTACGGCGGCGAGTGCTTCGGCGAGTTCGCGCCCGGTGCCGGATGGCGTGTCGGGTTTGGACGCGCTCGCGTAGTCGATCAGTTCGACATCGGGGACGTATTTGGCGGCTTCGAGCGCGAACTTCTTCAACAGTGTCGCCGTGATCGAGAAATTCCCTGCCGCGATCACGCCGACATTCTTCTCGCGCGCCGCCTTGTCGATCTGTGCGTAGTCGTCCGCGCCAAGGCCCGAGGTGCCGATCACCACATGACGGCCGGCGGCGATCGCCTCGCGCGTGTTGCGGCCGACCACGTCGGGCTTGGTGTAGTCGATGAGAACATCGGATGGCGTCGCGAGGGCTTCGGCGAGCGTGGCGACGACCTTGACGCCGAGCTTCGCGGCGCCTGCCGCTTCACCCGCATCGCTCCCGGCGGCCTTGCGCGACACGGCCGCGACGAGCTTCATGTCGGCCGACGCGACAATCGCGGGGAGCAGCGCGCGCCCGACCCAGCCGCTGACGCCTGCGAGGATGACGCGGATCATGACGCGCTCCCGGGCTTGCCGTAGCCGCCGGCGGTCGGCGTCTGGATGATCAGCGCCTCGCCGGCATCGATCACGGTCGCGTCGCAGCCCTTGAGTTTCTCGATCGAGCCGTCGAGGCGGCGCACGGAATTCTCGCCGACCTGGCCGTTCTCGCCGCCCGCGAGGCCGAACGGCGGCACGACGCGGTGGCCGGTGAGCAGCGTGCAGTCCATCTTCTCGAGGAAGCGGATGGTGCGGCGAATGCCGTCGCCCGCGTTCCATTTGCCGCGCCCGCCCGAGCCCTTGCGGATGTGGAAGTCCTCCAGCACGACCGGATAGCGGAACTCGAGAATCTCCGGATCGGTGAGGCGCGTGTTGGTCATGTGCGTGTGCACCGCGTCGGTGCCGGGGAAGCCGGGGCCTGCGGCCGAGCCCGAGCAGATCGTCTCGTAGTACTGGTACTTCTTGTTGCCGAAGTTGACGTTGTTCATCGTGCTCTGCGCGCACGCGATCGCGCCGAGCGCGCCGAACAGGCAACTGGTGACGGCCTGGCTGCACCTCGACGTTGCCGGCGACGACCGCGGCCGGATACTCCGGCGTGAGCATCGTGCGCTTCGGGATGATGATGTTGATCGGGCGCAGGCAACCGGCGTTCATCGGGATGTCGTCGTCGACCATCACGCGGAACACGTAGAGCACCGCGGCGCGCGTCACCGGCTCGGGCGCGTTGAAGTTGGTCGTTCTGCTGCTCCGAGGTGCCGGTGAAATCGACCGTCGCCTCGCGCTTCTGCTTGTCGACGGAGATCTTCACCCGGATCGTGGTGCCGAGATCCATCGGATATTCGAACGACAAATCGTGCAGGCGATCGATCACGCGGCGCACGCTCTCGGCCGCGTTGTCCTGCACGTGCTTCATGTAGGCCTTCACCACCGGCATGGTGAAGTGCGCCACCATCTTGCGCAGCTCGGCGGCGCCTTTCTCGTTGGCGGCGATCTGCGCCTTCATGTCGTTGACGTTCTGCAGCGGATTGCGCGCGGGATATTTCGCGCCGAGCAGGGCGTCGTAGAGCTCCTTCTCGCGGAAGCGGCCGCGATCGATCACCTTGAAATTGTCGAACAGCACGCCTTCCTCGTGGATGGTCGTGGCGTTCGGCGACATCGAGCCGGGCGAAATGCCGCCGACGTCGGCGTGATGGCCGCGCGAGGCGACCCAGAACAGGATGTTCTTCTTTTTCTCGTCGAACACCGGCGTGCAGACGGTGATGTCGGGAAGATGCGTGCCGCCGTTGTACGGCGCGTTGATCACGTACACGTCGCCCGGTTTGATCCTGCCCTTGTTGTCGCGAATGATCGTCTCGACCGAGCGGTCCATCGAGCCGAGATGCACCGGCATGTGCGGCGCGTTCGCCACCAGCGTGCCGTCGTGCGCGAACACCGCGCAGGAGAAGTCGAGCCGCTCCTTGATGTTCACCGAATAGGCGGTGTTCTGCAGCGCGACGCCCATCTGCTCGGCGATCGACATGAACAGGTTGTTGAACACCTCGAGCATGATCGGATCGGCCTTGGTGCCGATCGCGGTCGCGCGCCTGAGCTTCACGATGCGCGCGAGCACCAGATGGTTCTTCGCCGTGATGGCGGCCTGCCAGCCGGGCTCGACCACGACGGTCTGGTGCGGCTCGATGACGATGGCCGGGCCTTTCACCTTGTGGCCGGGCGCGAGCTGGTCGCGCGTGTAGACGGTCGCGTTGTGCCACTTGCCGTCGGAGAAGAATTTCGTGCGCCGGGCAGGCGAGGGGAGCTTGCCGCGCGTGGTCTTGCCCTTCTTCTCCTTGAACTTCGCGCCGCCGCCGACCGCCTCGACCGACACGGCCTCGATGACGAGGTCCTTCTTGCGGTCGATGAAGCCGAACTGCGCCTTGTGCGCCTTCTCGAACGCGGACTTCATCGCGGCGAGAGAGCCCGCCTTCACGACGAGCGCGGTATCGGTGCCGGCGTAGCGGATATGCGCGCGCACATGGATCTGGATCGATCTTGCCCGGCACGCCCTGGCCGGCGACTTCGGCGCCGACGTCTTTCGCAGAGCGACTTGCCGATGCGGTTGAGCGTGGCGAGCGACTTTGCGCCGAAGGCTTCCTCGATCGCCTGCTGGCGCGTGGCGCGGATGTCCGCGAGCCCCATCCCGTAGGCCGAGAGCAGCGACGAGAACGGATGGATCAGCACGGTGGTCATGCCGAGCGCGTCCGCGACGAGGCACGCATGCTGGCCGCCGGCGCCGCCGAAGCAGTTGAGCGCATAGCGCGTCACGTCGTAGCCGCGCTGCACCGAAATCTTCTTGATCGCGTTCGCCATGTTCTCGACCGCGATCTTGATGAAGCCGTCGGCGATCTCCTCCGGCGACTTGCTGCCGACCTCCTTCGCGAGGTCGGCGAAGGCTGCTTTCACCGCGCCGTCATCGAGCGGCTGGTCCTGCCCGGGCCCGAAGATCTTCGGGAAGAAATCCGGAATGAGTTTCCCGGCCATCACGTTCGCGTCGGTGACGGCGAGCGGTCCGCCGCGGCGGTAGCATTTCGGTCCCGGATTGGCGCCCGCCGAGTCCGGCCCGACGCGGAAGCGCGCGCCGTCGAAATGAAGGATCGAGCCGCCGCCCGCCGCGACCGTGTGGATGAGCATCATCGGCGCGCGCATGCGCACGCCCGCGACTTCGGTTTCGAACGCGCGCTCGTATTCGCCGTCGTAGTGCGACACGTCGGTCGAGGTGCCGCCCATGTCGAAGCCGATGAGGCGATTGAAGCCCGCCTCGCGGCCGGTCTCCGCCATGCCGACCACGCCGCCCGCCGGGCCGGAGAGGATCGCGTCCTTGCCCTGGAACAGTTCGGCGGCGGTGAGCCCGCCGGACGACATCATGAACATCAGCCGCGCGCCGGACTTCTTCGCGTCGAGCTGGCTGTCCACCTGCGCGACGTACCGCCGCAGGATGGGCGAGAGATACGCGTCCACCACCGTGGTGTCGCCGCGCCCGACCAGCTTGATCAGCGGCGAGACCTCGTGGCTGACGGAAACCTGCGCGAAGCCGATCTCGCGCGCGAGCGCGGCGACCTGTTTCTCGTGGTCCGCGTACCGGTAGGCGTGCATGAACACGATCGCGACCGCCTTGATGCCGTCGGCGAGGGCGGCATCGAGCTCGAAGCGCACCGCGCCGAGGTTCGGCTCGAGCTCCACCGTGCCGTCGGCGCGCACGCGCTCGTCCACCTCGACGACGCGCTCGAACAGCATCTCGGGCTTGACGATGTGCTTGGCGAAAATCTTCGGCCGGTTCTGGTAGCCGACGCGCAGCGCGTCGCGGAAGCCTTTCGTCGTCACCAGCAGCGTGCGGTCGCCCTTGCGCTCAAGCAGCGCGTTGGTGGCGACCGTCGTGCCCATCTTCACGGCGCCGACACGGCCGGCGGGGATCGTCTCGCCCTTCTGCAAGCCGAGCAGGTCGCGGATGCCCTGCACGGCGGCATCGGGGTACGCCTCGGGATTTTCCGAGAGCAGCTTGTGCGCGGTCAGCGTGCCATCCGGCGCGCGCCCGACCACGTCGGTGAAGGTGCCGCCGCGGTCGATCCAGAAGTCCCAGGAGTTCGCCGTCGCGCGCGCCATGTCTCAACCCTCTGCGTCGATACCCGTCAATGAAAACAGCGACGAGATAAATCGTCAACATTTTGTTGACAAATTATGTGCGTGGCATATCGTCCATGCAACGGCAGGGGATCACCGCATTGGCCGCGCCACGCAAGGCTGACAGACGGACGGCGCCTTCGCACGGCGATCTAGGCCCCATTGTCTCGTCGGCGCATCTCGCCTCCGGGGCGCTGCCCTCGCTTTCCGAACTGGAGTTCGGCCTCATCCTGCTCGGCCACGCGTTCAACCGCTGGATCGTGCGTTGCGCGGCGGCGGCGGGTGTGCCCGACCTTTCGGCGCTCGAAGTGCTCGTGCTGCACACCGTCAATCATCGCGGCCGCGCCAAGCGCCTCGCCGATATCTGCCTCGTCCTCAATATCGAAGACACGCACCTCGTCACCTACGCGGTGAAGAAGCTGCAACAGCATGGCCTTGTCGCCTCCGGCCGCCACGGCAAGGAGAAGTCCGTCGCGATCACAGCCAAAGGAGAGGCGCTGACGCGGCGCTATCGCGAAATCCGCGAGGCATTGCTGGTAAAGCCGGTGCTCGGCGCAGGGGTGGACCAGCGCAATCTCTCGGAGCTTGCTGGCACGATGCGTGCATTGTCCGGCCACTATGACCAGGCCGCCCGCTCGGCCGCCAGTCTGTAGTAGGGTCCGCGCGGGGCACTGGAAGGGGCAGGGGGATGATCCGGAAGTTTCTCGACGGCCTCTATCTTGGCGCCGGTTACGCCGCCGGCGGGTTCCTGATCGTGATCTTCGCCATCATGATGGTGATGTCGGTCGGCCGGCAGTTCTCGCTGAACATTCCGGCGGGCGACGATTTCGCCTCATGGTGCATGGCCGCGATGGCGTTCCTCGGCCTCGCGCACACCTTCAAGCGCGGCGAGATGATCCGCGTCGGGATGCTGCTCGAACGGCTGCACGGACGGAAAAAGCAGATCGCCGAAATCGCGGCGCTCGTCGTTGCGCTCGGCTTCGTTCTCTACTTCACGCGCCACGCGCTCCAGATGACCTACGACTCGTGGCGCTTCAACGATCATGGCGACAGGGCGTGCTCGCGGTGCCGCTGTGGATTCCGCAACTCGGGTTCTCGGGTGGACTGACGATCTTCTCCATCGCGCTCGTCGACGAACTGGTGAACGTGCTGCGCGGCAACAAGCCCGACCTACGAGAAGGCCAACCCGAACGAGACGCCGGAGGAATTCGTCGAACGCATCGCGCAGGGCGGGGGCGGCTGATGTTCTCGACACCCGGAATGGTCGAGCTGTCGCTGATCCTGCTCGGCTTCATGATCGTCGTGCTGGCGAGCGGCGTCTGGATCGCGGTCGCGCTCGGGCTGGTCGGCTTTGTCGCGATGATGCTGACGACAAACGTGCCGCTCGGCACCGTGCTCGCCACCACGACCTGGAGCGCAAGCGCGTCGTGGACGCTGGCTGCGCTGCCGCTGTTCATCTGGATGGGCGAAATTCTCTTCCGCACCAAGCTGTCCGAGGAGATGTTCCGCGGCCTCTCGCCGTGGGTGCAATGGCTGCCGGGGCGGCTCACGCATGTGAACGTGATCGGCTGCGGCATCTTCGCGGCGGTGTCGGGCTCGTCGGCCGCGACCTGCGCGACCATCGGCAAGATCTCGCTGCCCGAACTCGACAAGCGCGGCTACGACAAGGGGCTGAGCCTCGGCTCGCTCGCGGGCTCCGGCACGCTCGGCCTGCTGATCCCGCCGTCGATCCCGATGGTGGTCTATGCCGTGACGGCGAACGTCTCGGTGCTGCAGGTTTTTCTCGCGCGGCTTCCTGCCCGGCCTGCTCGTGATGGTGCTTTACTCCGGCTACATCATCGGCTGGTCGCTGCTCAATCCCGGCAAGGTGCCGCCGCGCGATCCGCCGATGCCGTTCCGACAGAAGATGCGCGAGTCCGCGAAGCTCATTCCCTGCCTGCTGCTGATCCTCGCGGTGTTCTTCTCGCTGGTGCTCGGCTTTGCGACCGCGACCGAATGCGCCGCATGGGGCGTGACCGGCGCGCTGCTGCTGGCGTGGTGGAGCGGCACGCTGACGCGCGACACATTCTTCGAAAGCGTGATGAGCGCGACGCGGCTCACCTGCATGATCATGCTGATCCTGGCGGGCGCGGCCTACACCACCGCGGCGATGGCCTATACCGGCATTCCGGCCGCGCTGGCCGAATGGGTGAAGGGGCAGAACCTCACGCCCGGCATGCTCGCGCTCTATCTGAGCGTCATGTACATCATCCTCGGATGCCTGATCGACGGCATCTCGATGATCGTGCTGACCGCCGTGATCGTGCTGCCGATGGTCAAGCAGGCCGGGCTCGACCTGATCTGGTTCGGCGTCTACCTCGTCATCCATGTCGAGATGGCGCAGATCACGCCGCCGGTCGGCTTCAATCTGTTCGTGCTGCAGAACATGAGCGGGCGCGACACCTTGACCGTTGCGCGGGCGGCGTTTCCGTTCTTCCTGCTGCTGCTGGTCGCGGTGTTCATCATCACGGAATTTCCGCAGATCGTCCTGTTCCTGCCGAAACTGGCTTTTCCGCGATTCCTGACGCTAAGATTTGTCCCAATCCACCGAAGGAGAAACCTCGATGAACCGTCGTTTCCTATGCCGCCGGCGCTGATGCTCGGCGCCGCTGCTCGCGGCCGCTGCCCGCGTCGGCCCAGACCAAATGGAATCTGCCCGCGGCCTATCCGGCCGACAATCCGCACTAGCGAAAACCTCGTCCTGTTCGCCAAGGACGTGGAGGCCGCGACCGGCGGCAAGCTCGTCGATCACGGTTCACCCGAACGCCTCGCTGTTCAAGGCGCCGGACATCAAGCGCGCGGTGCAGACCGGGCAGGCGCAGATGGGCGAGGTGCTGCTCTCGATCCACGAGAACGAGGACCCGATGTTCGGCATCGACGTCGATGCCGTTCCTCGCGACCAGCTTCCCGGAAGTCGATGAAGCTCTACAAGGCCTCGAAGCCCGCGATCGAGAAGAAGCTCGCCGCGCAGGGCCTGATGCTGCTGTTCGCGGTGCCGTGGGCGCCGCAGGGCATCTACGCCAAGAAGGACCTCAACACGATCGAGGACATGAAGGGCCTGAAGTGGCGCTCCTATAACGTCGGCACCGCGCAGATCGGCGAGCTGGTCGGCGCGCAGTCGGTGACGATCCAGGCGGCCGAACTGCCGCAGGCGCTCGCGACCGGCGTGGTCAACTCGTTCATGTCGTCGGGCGGCACCGGCTACGACACGCAAGGTGTGGGAGTCGCTCGACCACTTCTACGACACGCAGGCCTGGATCCCGAAGGACTATCACCTTCGTGAACAAGGCGGCGTTCGACGCGCTCGACAAGCCGACCGCAGGACGCGATCCTGAAGGCCGCCGCTGCCGCCGAGCCGCGCGGCTGGAAGATGTGGCAGGACAAGGCGCAGTGGTATCTCGACCAGCTCAAGGCCAAGGGCATGAAGGTGCAGCCGCCGAGCCCGGCGCTGGCGACCGGCTTCAAGAAGATCGGCGAGCAGCTCACCGCGGACTGGCTGAAGAAGGCCGGCGCCGACGGACAGGCGATCGTCGACGCATACAAGAAGATGTAACTCTGTTTCTTCCCCTCTCCCGCTTGCGGGAGAGGGGAAAGAAAGAAACCATGCCCCTCGGCGTCCTGATGCTCGACACGCGCTTTACGCGCTTCGTCGGCGACATCGGTAATCCGCAAAGCTACGACGAACCTGTGCTGTTCGAGGTCGTGCGCGGCGCGACGGTCGACAAGGTCGTCCCCGCGAAGGCGCCGCCGCTGATCGAGGATTTCGTTGCGGCGGGCGAGCGGCTGATCGCGCGAGGCGCCGACACGGTCACGACCGGGTGCGGCTTCCTCGTGCTCAATCAGGCCGAGCTTGCGGCGCGGCTCAGCGTTCCGGTCGCGACGAGTTCGCTGCTGCTCATTCCGGCGCTGATGAAGTTGCTGCCGAAAGGCAAACGGCTCGGCGTGCTGACGTTCTCGGCGCGCGACCTGACGCCTGCGCATTTCGTCGCCGCGGGTGCGCCGGCCGACACGCCGGTCGAGGGCGTGCAGCAGGACGGCGTGTTCCAGAGCGCGATCTACGAAAAGCCGTGCAACGATAGCGTCGAGGCGCGCGGCGAAGAAGTCGTCGCGGCCGCGCGGCGGCTGATCGCGCGCCATCCCGACATCGGCGCGATCCTGTTCGAGTGCACCAATTTCCCGCCGCACCGCGCGGCCGTGAAGGAGGCGACCGGATTGCCGGTCTATGACGTGTTCACGCTGATCGGGATGCTGCGCAGCGCGGCGCGCTAGCGGTTGGCGCTCAGGAACGCGTCGATCGCCTTGTTGAACTCGGCCGCGCGCTCGAAATAGACCGAGTGGCCCGCGCGCTTGACCTGCGCGACGCGCGCGTTCGGCATCAGCTTCGCCAGAATGTCGGAAAGAAACGGCGGATAGACGATGTCTTCCTCGCCGGTGAGCCAGAGCGTCGGCACGGTGAGTTTGCGCAGGTCTTCGGCGGGGCGAACGAGGCTCGCGCCGAGCTTTGCGCGCAGCGCGGCCTTGTCGATGCCACTGAGCGCGTCGATCTCCTGATAGAGAAAATGTGCGGCCGGCTGCTCGCGCGCGAGGCGCTCGCCGCCCGCCACATGGATGTTGTTCGCCTGATTGGCGGCGGCCGCCGCTGCGGCCTTGTGCTCCCATGCGGGCAACTGGTCGGGATCGGCGAACAGCGAGGGCGGTCGCGCGATCGTTCCGGCGGTCGAGGCGAGCACCAGCGCGCGCACGCGCGACGGATTGGCGAGCGAATAGTCGAGCGTGCTCCAGCCGCCCATCGATTGTCCGACGAGGCGCACGTCGTTCGCGCCGAGATGATCGATGAGGGCCGCAAGATCGCCTGTGTAGTCGGCCGGGTCGGGACCGCCCGCGGGCGCGCTCGACGGCGCAAAGCCGCGATGCGCGAAGGTCACGCAGGTGTAGCGGTCGCGGAAATGCGGCACCTGCTGCCACCAGCTCAGGTGATTGCCGCCAAGCCCGTGCGCGAACATCAGCATCGGGCCCGCGCCTTCGACCTCGTAATAGATGCGACAGTCGGGCCGGTCGAGGTAACCGCGTTTCATTGAGCGATCCTGAGAAGCGAGAAGGCGGGAGCGCGATTGTCAGACGGCCGCGAGGGAAATGTCGAGGCCCGGAATTGGCGGGGGCCCGGCGGTGTTGCCGCCGAGCCCCCTTAACATATCAGCCAGCCTGTAAGCCGGGTTCTGTAGGGCGATGGATAACAAGCCCATCGCGTGACGGCCATTCCTCTGGGACGTTGCTTGCGCAACGCCTCCAGCAACCTACCCGAACGGCCGGATCCGGACACAGATCCCGGGCATCATCGCTTGCGCGCTGATGCTCGCGCCGTCCCTATTCGGTCTTGCTCCCGGTGGGGTTTGCCGTGCCGCTTCCGTTGCCGGAAGCGCGGTGCGCTCTTACCGCACCGTTTCACCCTTGCGTCTTCCTTGCGGAAGGTCGCGGTCTCTTCTCTGTGGCACTGTCCCTGAGGTCGCCCTCGCCGGACGTTATCCGGCACCGTATGTCCATGGAGCCCGGACTTTCCTCTCAGGGCGACCTTTCGGCATTGCCCCAAGCGGCCGTCCAGCCGACTGACGCGCAAGGTGTGGGATGGCGCGGCGCCCGCGTCAAGGGCGCCGCTTTGGTCCTCGTTAACGGAGCGACAAGATCACGCGCCCCGCGCCGTCATTACCGTACGCACCCGGCCGCAGTAATTGTGTGAGGTGCGCGTGCCGCGCGTGCCGTGCCCGCCCTGATACTTCGCGAGCGTGCCGCATACGCTGCCGCCCGCGAGCTTGTGCGCGCCCGCGAGGTAACGCATGCCCCATTCGAGGTTGGTGGCGGGCTCGTAGAGCGCCGCGCGCGTGCCGGCATAACCGAGACCGCGCGCCGTCTGGTACTTGATCTGCATCAGCCCGACCTCGCCGGCGCGGCCGGTGACGCGCGGATTGTAGTTCGACTCCACCCGCACGACGGCGTTTGCAAGATCGGCTGGCACGCCATGCGCCGCGGCTTTCGCCGCGATGAGCGAGCTCAGCTCCGTCGACCGTGCCGGTTCTTCCATGACGACCGCCGCGCGGCGCACCGTCCGCTCCTCGAAGTGCGCGGCGACGGTGCGCGTGTAGAGTTTCCGCGAATGCCGCGCTTGGCGCACGTGCCGCGCCGAACGATGCGTCTTTGCGTTTGTCGCCGCCGCCGGAAGGTTCTGCTCGAAAGCATTGAAGTATCGATCGTCGCGATAGGCTTCAGCGTTCGCCGCACTGCTCGCCCCCATGACACATGCGAACAGGAGAGGTGCCACGCCAAACTTTACCGTCATTCTTTTTGTCCTTCTGTTTTTCACAACGAAGGACGCGCAGATGCTGGCGCAATGCGACGAGTTCGCGTTCAGGATCGGGCGCAAGCGAGGAAATATCCACGCTTGGCCATAGAAAGTTCATGCTTCGCATGAACTTCGCCACATTCACGGAACTTGCCGCAACCATGATCGTGTTTTGCGTTTGGTCACTCAACGCAAGCGTTGATCGGGCTTACTTTTTCGCAGTCAGGCGCGCGAGCGTTTCGCGCGTGGAGGGGTCCGCTAACCCGTCGACGCGCGCGGGACGAAAATGCCGCTGAAAGGCCGTGACGACGCTGCGCGTGTTGTCGTCGTAGAGCTTGGTGACCGGCGTGTCGTAGCCGAAGCGCGCAAGCTGCTTCTGCAATTGCTCGACGTCGGCGCCGCGATCGTTCGCCGACAACGTCCGCCCGCCGGTGATCGGCGCAGGCTCGACCCACACGCCGACGCCGGCGGCGGCGAGTCGCGCCCAGGGAAATTTCTCGCCCGGATCGTTCTTGCGCGTCGGCGCCACATCGGAATGCGCCGAGCACGCGCTCGCGCCGGATCGTGCGGCGCGAGAGGATCTCGCGGCAGAGTGCGATCAGCGCGTCGATCTGCGCGTCGGGGAAGTCGCGGTAGCCGAACTCGTGGCCCGGATTGACGATCTCGATGCCGATCGAGCGCGCGTTGATGTCGGTCGCGCCCTTCCACGACGAAAGGCCCGCGTGCCAGGCGCGGCGCGATTCCGGCACGAGTTGCTCGATACGGCCGTCCTCATGCACGAAGTAGTGCGAGGAAACTTTCGCTTCCTTGTCGCAAAGCCGCGCGAGCGCTTCCTCGGCCGTCGGCATGCCGGTGTAGTGCAGCAGCAGGATGTCGATGCGGACGTCGCGCGCGTCTTGGTTTGGTGACGGCGTCACCCTTCCGACGGTGGGTGAATCTGCCCTGAACGTCATGGGTCGATGAGGACCCCGGGATTGAGCAGGCCCTGCGGGTCGAGCGCCTTTTTCGCCGCGCGCAGCGCGTCGGCGAACAGCGGCGGGCGCTGCCGGTCGTACCACGGACGGTGATCGCGCCCGACCGCGTGATGATGCGTGACCGTGCCGCCGTTCTCGATCACGGCGTCGAGCGCCGCGCTCTTGATGGCGAGCCATTGCGCGCCGAGCTTTTGCTGATCGCCGAGCGCATGGAACGTGAAGTACGGCGCGGGGCCGTCCGGGTAGACATGCGTGAAGCGGCAGGTGACCTGACCCTTGCGGCCGGTCGCTTCATGAATGGCATTCCCTGTCGCGCTCTTGATCGCGTCGTGGAATTTCTCGAAGCGGTCCCACGTAATCGACGTCTCGAACGTGTCGTTGATGACGCCGCGCAGGATCAGCCGCTCCATCGCGTAGGGCATGCGGATGAAGGCGTTGCGCCATACCCCGGCCGCGCCCTCGCGATGCGCGTCCGCGCCCGCCGCCTCCGGCGTGCCGCCATGATCCGCGCAGCATTCGAGCGCGCGCTTCATCCAGGGACCGACATCGTGATCGGCGGACTCGAAGGCCAGCACCATGATGGCGACCGAGCCGTCCGCCGCGCCGGTGTTGTACGCCTCGGTGGGATCGAGGATGCGGCAGTTCGACGGATAGAGGCCCGCCTGCGCGACCGCGCGCACGGCGCGCGCCGCCGCGAAGAAGTCCTTGAAGCGCACGGCGCCGCCCGCGCGGAAGGTCGGGCGATCCTGCAGGCGCATCCACGCCTGCGTGATGATGCCGAGAATGCCCTCCGAGCCGATCATCATGCGGTCCGGGCTCGGGCCCGCGCCGGAGCCGGGCAGGCGGCGGCTTTCGAGCGTGCCCTGCGGCGTCACCACGCGCAGCGATTCAACGAAATCGTCGATGTGGGTGTAGAGCGTCGCGAAGTGGCCGCCGCCGCGCGTCGCGATCCAGCCGCCGAGCGTCGAGTATTCAAAGCTCTGCGGAAAATGGCGCAGCGTCAGGCCGTGCGGCTTGAGTTGCGCTTCCAGCGCCGGGCCATAGGTGCCGCCTTCGATCAGCGCGGCGCGCGAGGTCTTGTCGACCTCCTTCACTTTTCCCATTTCGCGCAGGTCGATCGTCACCGCGCCCTTGTGGCCATTGCGCCTCGGCTCGACGCCGCCGCAGACGCTCGAGCCGCCGCCGAACGGCGTGACCGTCGCGTCGGCATTGCCGGCCCAGTCGAGCACGGCGGCGATGTCGTGCTCGTCGCGCGGATAGGCGACGACGTCGGGTGCGCTCGCGTAATCGCGCGCGAGGCCACGCGCGAGTTCCGGATAGGACTTGCCGTAGGTGTGCGCGGCGCGGTCGTAGTGGTCGGAGGTCGCGAACGGGAGTGAGGCGGGCGTGGTGACGCGCGGCGCGGCGAGCTTGATGTCTTCAAGGCGCGGGGCGGTCGCGCTCTCCTTCAGCGCCGATGCCGAAGCGCGCTTCCGCGCGCGCGAGCACGAAGGCTTCTTCCTCCGCGGTGAGGCTCTCGCCTTCGCGGCCCCAGCCGAAGTGTTTCAGGCGATTTTGTTGCGGCATGTTCGTCCCGGCTTTCGGGACAACAATAGCAAAGTCCGCACCTGCGTCATGCCCCGCGAAGGCGGGGCATCCAGCAAGCGCCGGCCGCGCTGTTTGCGCTGCTGGTGACGCCTCCGGTGCTGGTGTTTACTGGATCGCCCGCCTGCGCGGGCGATGACGACGGTGAAAGCATGGCCATCAAACACGTCCGCACCTCCGTACTCGACATCTCCTACGAGGAGAGCGGCCCGGCGGACGGCACGCCCGTCTTCCTGATGCATGGCTTTCCGTACGATCCGCGCGCGTTCGACGACGTGGTGCCGCTGCTGACCGCGCAAGGGTGTCGCGCGATCGTGCCCTATCTGCGCGGCTACGGGGCGACGCGGTTTCTTTCAGCCGACACGATGCGCTCGGGCGAGCAGGCCGCGCTCGGCAACGACCTGAAGGAGCTGATGGACGCGCTGGCGATCGAGCGCGCAGTGCTCGCGGGCTACGACTGGGGCGGACGCGCGGCCTGCATCGTTTCGGCGCTGTGGCCGGAGCGCGTGATCGGGCTCGTGACTGGTGGCGGCTACAACATGCATGACGTGAAGGGCTCGGCGAAGCCGGCCGATGCCGAGCAGGAACACCGTTACTGGTATCAGTATTACTTGTGCACCGAGCGCGGACGCGCAGGGCTGACGGAAAACCGCCGCGGCATCGCGAAGCTGCTCTGGACGCTCTGGTCGCCGCACTGGACGTTCGACGATGCGACCTTCGAGACGAGCGCGAAGTCGTTCGACAATCCGGATTTTGTCGATGTGGTGATCCATTCGTATCGCGTGCGCTACGGCTACGTGCCGGGCGACCCGGCGCTCGACGCAATCGAACGCAGGCTCGCCGCCAAGCCGGCGATTCCCGTGCCGGCGATCACGCTGCAGGGCGAGGCGACGGGCACGGTGCCGCCCGAGGCGTCGATCGCGCACGCGAAGTTCTTCACGGGGGCCTACCAGCGCCGCACGATCCCGCGCGTCGGGCACAACATTCCGGCGGAAGCGCCGCGCGAGACGGCTGACGCCGTGCTGGAACTTGTCCGGGCGAACCCGGCCTGAGCCACCTTACAGCCGCGTAACTTGCCAAATCAGCCGACGCACCCTAGCTTCGCTGCGTCGTCAACCTAACTGAAAGGAGGTGATCCAGTGTCTCATTGTCATTCGCCGATCACGGCAAGCTGGATCGAAGCCTCTGCCGGAGCATGTTGCTCCTAAGGCTCGCGGATTCAGCCAGATAGCCGGTTATCGGCTAGGCAATGCGGGGTCGTCCGAAAGGACGGCCCCTCTTGTTTTTTCGGCATCAGTGCGTTCTGAAAACAGGCTGCATGCCGGGCGATTTCCGCGTTCCGTTCGAGCGGGTTGTAAATGGGCAGTGTCTCTCCGGTGCGGTGGCTGGTACGGCGACTCGCCAGCCTGTTTCGGCGTCCTCCTGATGCGCCGCAGATTTCCGGCAAGGCCGTGCCGGACGTGGTGCCGGTCACGGCCGCAGCGCCGTTCGACCGCGGCGCCGAACCGGTGCACGAACCGAACGACGAGCCTGCGCCCGAGCGCACCGGCGGCGAACGCACGGAGCCGACGTGGCGTCCCGATCATGAATTCCGCTCGCTCGACGCGATGGATGCGGCCGTCATCGACGGCAAGAATTTCACGATCGAACTGGACGGGCTCCTGTACGCCTGCGACCTCGCGCTGCTGCCCGGCGCGGACCGTCTTTACGTGTCGCTGCATGCCTATGCGGATCGCATCACGCAACATCCGCCGTTCTTCTGGACGGTGCTGCTGAATGACACCGGGCATGTGGTGCGGATCAGCGATCCCAGCGCTGTTCCTCAACGAGAAGCTCACGGTGAGCGGCTTCCTTGGGCGCGAAGAGCAGGACCCCGTCGAGGGCCTGGTCAGGATCGCGCGGCATCTGGCAGAACAGCTGGGCCTTGCGGAAGATCGCATCATCTTCTGGGGCACGTCAGGCGGCGGGTTCGCCGCGCTGAAGGCCGCCGCGATGATGCCGCGCGGCCGCGCGGTCGGAATCAACGCGCAGCTTGTAACCGACGCACCGGAGCGTTTCCCCTGGGCGCATGAGACGCGGGAGATGTTTCGCAAAGGGATATCCTACGCGGAAATCCGCGCCGCCCATCCGGCGCGCGCGTCGGTGGCGCAGGCGCTGAAGCAGGCGCTTGCGCGCGGATACGAGCCGCGCTTCGTGCTCGCGCAAAACGACGCCGACGAGATTTGTTACGACGATCACTTCGTGCCGTTTTGCCGCGAGCTGGGGCTCGACCCGGCGCAAAGCGTGCGTACGCCGCACGTGCGGACATTCGTTTTTCACCAGCGGCGCGGCCACGGTGTCGTCCCGCCAAGCATTTCCCGCATGATCACGCGCGAGGGCGTGCCGTTCCTGTTCGGAGAGGAGAACGGCGAGGCCGAATAGCGGCGTGGGCGCTCAAGTCGGCCACTTCGCCTTGTCGCGCAATTCGATCGCCGCCTCGCGCGCCTCCGCAACGATCCTCGCGTGGTCGAACGCCGTGAACTTGCCGGCACGGCGCAGGATGCGGCCATCGATCAGCACGGTGTCGACATTCGCGGGCGCCCCCAACGACACGACCGCCTCGTAGGGATCGCCGGCCGGCGCCATGTTGAGGTCGGTCGCGCGCAGCAAAACGAGGTCCGCGCGCTTGCCCGGCGTGATCGAGCCGGTGCGATCCGCGATGCCGAGATCGACCGCGCCGTCGAGCGTTGCGAGTTGCAGCAGCCGCTTGAGCGTGAGCGGCACACGCGTGCCGATGCGGTGCGCGTGCAGCGAGAACAGCATGCGCATCGATGCGAACGGATCGGCGCTGATCGAGGCAATGTGGTCGGTTGAGAGGCTGACCTTGACGCCCGCCTCCAGCAGCTCGCCAAGCTGAATGACGCCGAGTTGCGAAGCGCGGCGCGCTTCGAGCTGCGGCGAGGTCGAATAGCTGGCGCCGCGCGTCTTCATGATCGTCCGCTCTTCCGGCGTGGTCAGCAGCGGATGGACGAACTGCACGTCGGGGCCGAGCAGCCCGGCCTGTTCAAGCGCCATGATCGGGCTCGCGCCGGACGTGTGCATGGTGATCGGCAGGCCGAGCGCGCGGGCGCCGTCCCAGTCGCGCTTGATGTTCTCGATCGTCAGGATGCCGCGCGACGCGGCCGATGCTGAGCCGCCGACGGTCATGGCGCCAAGATTGCGCGACGAAATGCCGAGGGTGAGCAGGCCGTCCTTGCCGGACATCCAGTCTCGCTTGACCCGCGCGAGGTCGGCGAAATCCATCGGGGCGTCGTCGGCAAGCCCGACGGGCGTGCCGTAGGCGAAACGTCCGCGCAGTCCCATGTCGCGCATGGCCGACAACTCGGCGTCGGCGTGCGCGGGGCTGCGCGTGTTGTGCGCCCAGTTCTGGATCGTGGTGATGCCGGCGCCGATCGCGTCGACGGCGCCAAGGCGGACCGCGCGGTAGCTGTGCTCGGGCTCCATCAGCGGACCGAGACGGGCGGTCACCGGGAAGTAGCCGAGCGCCGGCGTGTCGGCGCGGACGAACATGCGGAACGAAGAGGTCCACAAGTGGAAGTGCGTGTCGATGAAGCCCGGAATGCAGATCATCCCGGCGCCGTCGATCGCTTGAGCTGCGGGCGCTTCGATCCTCTGGGCGACCGCGATGATGGCGCCGTCGCGGACGTGGACGTCGCCCGCGGCGAGGTCGGGCACGGCGGGGTCCATGGTGAGCACGGTCGCACCGCGGATGACGAACTCGCCGCGCGGCGGCAGCGGTGCGCCGGGTGCTCCGGCATTGCGCGCGGCCTGCGCGAATAGCGCGCGCGGTGCGAGCGGCGCCAGTCCGACGGCCGCGGCACCTTCGAGAAGCCGGCGCCGGCTCAATGTCATTCTGGCCATCTGCATCCCCCGCCTATTTCACAATGCTCCACCGGCATTCGCAGCCGGGTACCCCAAGGCAACCACATTCACTGCCCGAACGACAGCCGGGCGGCGAGCCGCGCGGGCAGCCCGGCGGCGCGGATCTTCTTTGCGGCGGCCTCGATGTCGTACGGGACACGAAAGTAGGTGAGCGTTTCGGCCGCATCGTCGAAGATCGCGTAGCAGGCGTCCGGGTTGCCGTCGCGCGGCTGGCCGACCGCGCCGATCACCGCCAGCGTGCGGTCCGCGTCGCCGCAAGGAATGGCGGCCTCCGCGATCGGCTCGAATCCAGCGAGGCGGCCGTTCGCCGCCAACTGAAACAGCACCGGCACATGGGTGTGGCCGCACACGGTCAGACGCGCGTCGGTCGCCGCATAGGATCGCAGCGCCGCCTCGGCATCGACGATGTAATCCCACGCGGCGGGGTCCGCGGCGCTCGCATGAACGAAAAGCCGGTCGCCGTCGCGGTGGGTGAGCGGGCGCTGGCGGAGAAAATCGAGCTGCGTTGCGTCGAGCTGCGCGCGCGTCCATGCGATCGCGCTGGCGGCGGCGGAGTTCATGTTCTCGGGCGTGCCGGTCGCGGCGGAGTCGTGATTGCCGCGCAGCGCGACGGCGCCGCGCTCCACAAGCCGCATCACGCTGTCGACGACGAAGCCGGGATCGGCGCCGTAGCCCACATAGTCGCCGAGGAAAACAAAATCGCCGATCGTGCGGCGCTGCGCATGCGCGAGGCACGCCTCGAACGCCTCGCGGTTGCCGTGGATGTCGGTGAAGATCGCGGTGCGCACGCCGGATCATCGCGAAGGATGATGGCGTGCCCGTGACGCGGACGCGGGGTGTGCGCAAAGAAACGGCCCCGATCCGGAGCGCCGGATCGGGGCCGAAACTACGCGCGTTTCAGCAGATTACTGCTTGTTGCTCGCCGGGGCTGTCGGGGCGGGCGCGCCCATCGGACGCGTCGGAGCCTGGCTGCTCACCGGACGCGGCGGCTGGTAGGGCTCGAACGCCGGGGCGTTCTTCAGCTCTTCCTTGGTCATCGACAGGCGGAGCTTGAAGTTGCTCGCGTCGCTGCCCGGCACGGCTTGGAACGACGCCGGGTCGACCGCGACGTCCTTGGCGCCGATGCCGAGGAAGCCACCCACGCCCACGATGTAGGCGAGGATTTTCTTGTCCTTGTCGAACAGGATGTCGCTCACGTCACCGATCTTCTTGTCATCGGTGCCGACCACGTCGGTGCCTTTGAACTTCGACGCGAGCCACTGATCGGATGTCTGCTTGTCGACGAAGGTCGCCTTGCCCGACGGGCTCGCGGCCGGCGCGGCGGCGGTCGACGTCGGGGCGGGGTTTGCGGCAGTCGGCGTCTGTGTACTGGACGGGGCGGTCGACTGTGCAAGCGCGCTGGTCAGAGCCAGTCCGCTCACGGCCGCGA
Source organism: uncultured Alphaproteobacteria bacterium (assembly GCA_963828625.1). GTDB lineage: Bacteria > Pseudomonadota > Alphaproteobacteria > Rhizobiales > Xanthobacteraceae > PALSA-894. The sequence goes on from CAWHEX010000009.1 coordinate 170,668, forward strand.
CGGCCATGAATTTCTTGAGCATGTTCGTGCCTCCTTGGGGAGATGTGCGCGAAAGGGGTTTCGCGGATGCCGGCGGCGCGCCGGCTTCCTGCTGAGTTCAACGCGGGAACCGGACGCACGTTCCGAATCGGGATCACACAATGGACAACTTCGCGCCGCGTTCGCGGCACGGGGCGATGTGTGGCACTGCGGTTCGCAACCGCTCGCGCGCGCAAATATTTTTTCGCTCCCGACATTTCGCTGCAACTCGTTTTTGAAGATTCCGGATGCGCTGCGCGCTCGGATTTCAGTCCTGCGCCGGGTGCGCGAAGTCCGCGTTTTTCGGCGGCCAAACGGCCCGTTTGGCAACCCTTTCTTAAGTTTATCGACCGTTAATAACCGCGACGAACGTGCGCTCGCGGAGGCGGCGCGCGCCGCCGCACGTTGATTGACGACCATAAGGTCCCATGATATCCCAAAATTTCCCAGTCGCGGCCAAGACGGGAAGCAGGGGCGGCCGATCTGCGGCCAATTCCAGTGATTTAGCGCCGCGCCAGCAGGGAGCCGAAACCGCGTTCGCGGTCCGGCAGGGGAGCGGCACGGGGCGGCATGGATCGGTTCGTATCCAACTTCACGCTTCGTCTCGATGCGAAGGGACGCGTCTCGATTCCGGCATCGTACCGCGCGGTGCTCGCGCGCGACGGCCACGATGGCCTCTACTGCTATCCGGCACTGGACCAGCCGGCGGTCGACGCGGGCGGCAATGCGCTGCTCGGCGAGATCGAGACGCTGATTCAAACCTATCCGCCCTATTCGGACGAGCGCGACGCTTTCACGCTGTCGCTCTACGGCACGAGCGAGACGCTCAAGATCGACGGCGAGGGCCGGGTGATCTTGTCCGATGCGCTCAAGAGCCATGCGGGCATCACGGAGGCGATCGCCTTCGTCGGCCTCGGCCACAAATTTCAGATCTGGGAGCCTGGACGCTTCCGCGCGCAGCTCGCGGAGGCCACCGGGACTGTGCGCGCGTTGAAGAAGCAACTGGGCTCCCGGGTGGCGGCGCACGACGCGCACAAAGCACGGGAATGATGGCGGGCCGCGGCGATCGCGTCGCTGGCGGACTGGCTCGTCACATTCCCGTGCTCGCCCGCCAGGTTCTGGAGAACCTGGCGCCGCGCGAAGGCGCCATCATCATCGACGGCACGTTCGGCGCAGGCGGGCACTCGCGCGCGCTTCTTGCAGCGGGCGCGCGCGTCATCGGCATTGACCGCGACCGCAACGCGGTGGCGGGTGGCTTCGGGCTCGTCGAGGAAGCCGCCGGGCGTCTCACGCTGGTCGAGGACCGCTTTTCAAATCTGGAAGACGTCGCGCGCAATCTCGGCCACGAGGCCGTGGACGGCATCCTGCTCGATCTCGGCGTCTCGTCGATGCAGCTCGACGAGGGCGAGCGCGGCTTTTCGTTCCGCCATGACGGCCCGCTCGACATGCGCATGGGCGGCGAGGGGCCGAGCGCGGCCGATCTGGTGAACACGGCTTCCGAGCGCGACCTTAGCCGCATCATCGCGACGCTCGGCGAGGAGCGCTTCGCCAGGCCGATCGCACGCGAAATCGGCAAGGCACGCGGCGACGCGCCGATCGCGACAACCGCAGCGTTGTCCGCCATCATCGGCAAGGTCTTGAAGCAGCGGCCGAACGAAATCCATCCGGCGACGCGCACGTTCCAGGCGCTGCGCATGTTCGTCAACGATGAGCTGGGCGAACTGATCACCGCGCTCGACGCCGCCGAACGCATGCTCAAGGCCGGCGGGCGGCTTGCGGTCATCTCGTTCCATTCGCTCGAGGACCGCATCGTCAAGACGTTCCTCACCGAACGCGGCCGCGTCACCGCCGGCTCGCGCCATCAGCCGGAAGTCGCGCAGGCGCCGCCGAGCTTCACGGTGCTGACCAAGCGGCCCGTGACGCGCTGACGACCACGAGATCAGCGCGAACCCGCGCGCGCGCTCCGCCAAGCTGCGCGCCGCGCAGCGCACCGAAGCGCGCGCCCATCGGCGGCGATCTCGCGCATCTTCTGCCGCGGGTGCCCTCGCTCGACGACGCCATGCGGGGCGAGCGATGATCTGGCGCTTCCTTCATATCGTCGTGCTCGCCGCGCTCGTGCTGGCCGCGGCCGACGTCTACAAGATCAAATACGAGTCGACCCTGCAGGCCGAACGCGTCGCGAAGCTGCGCGGCGAACTGCGCCGCGAGCTCGACATGATCGCGAGCCTGCGCGCCGAGTGGAGCAAGCTCGACCGGCCGGATCGCATTCAGGATCTGGCGCAGCGCCATCTGGCGCTGAAGCCGCTGGAGACGCGGCAGTTCGACACCTTCGATCGCCTGCCCGAGCGGCCGGTGGAGCTTGTGCCGCCCGGCACCGCCGATCCGATCGGCGCCGTGATCGACACGCTTGCCGATACCGAGACGCTCACCGGCAGCACGCCCGACGCCACGGAAGGCAAGCGGCGATGAGCGAAGCCGAGGCAGCACCGGCCATCGAGCCGAAGCCCGAGCCGTGGCGGCGGCGCATCGTGCGCGGGCTGCTCTATGGAAAGTCTGACCGCACCGTGAAGGCGCGCGCCCGCATCGGGCTTGCGATCCTCGCGTTCACCGCCGTGTACGGCATCATCGCGGGCCGCCTCGTGATCCTTGCGCTGACGCCCGACAGCCATGTGGCGCGGCGTAGCTCCGCGAACGACGCGGTCGCAACCGCGCGTCCCGAAATTCTCGACCGCAACGGCGAAATCCTCGCGACCGACGTAAAGGCCGCCTCGCTGTTCGGCGAGCCGAAGCGGCTGATCGACGTCGACGAGGCGGTCGAGTTGCTGACCGCCGTGATGCCGGACCTCGACAGCAAGGAAGTGCGCGAGCGGCTCGGCAACCGCAAGCGCGGCTTTGCCTGGCTGCGGCGCGAGATCAGCGCGAAGCAGCAGCAGGAAATCTACCGGCTCGGCATTCCGGGCATCGGCTTCCTCAACGAGAACAAGCGCACCTATCCGAACGGCGCGGAGGTCTCGCATGTCATCGGCCTCGTCAACGTCGACAACCAGGGCATCGCCGGCATCGAGAAATGGCTCGACGGCAACGGGCTCGCGGCGCTGCATGCGGCGGGGCTCGCGACCGACCGGCTGCAGGAGCCGGTGCAGCTCGCGCGTCGATCTGCGCGTGCAGCACGCCGTGCGCGACGAACTGATCGCGGCGCGCGACAAGTTCAAGGCGAAGGCCGCGGCCGGCGTCATCACCGACGTGCGGACCGGCGAAATCCTCTCGATGGTCTCGGTGCCGGATTTCGATCCGAACAATCCGAAGGAAGCGAACGATCCGACGCGCATCAACCGGCTCACCACCGGCGTGTTCGAGATGGGCTCGACCTTCAAGGCGCTGACCATCGCGATGGGCGCTCGACTCCGGCAAGTTCACGCTCAATTCGATGCTCGATGCGCGCGCCTCGCTGCGCTACGGCAAGTTCAACATCAGCGACTATCACGCGCAGCGCCGGATGCTCTCGCTGCCCGAGGTGTTCACCTATTCGTCGAACATCGGCACCGCGAAGGTCGCGCTCGGCATGGGCGTCGAGCACCACAAGTGGTTTCTGAAGAAGATGGGCCAGCTCGACCGGCTGACCACCGAACTGCCGGAAAGCGCGATGCCGATCGTGCCGAAGCGCTGGGGCGAGCTCAACACGATCACGATCGCGTTCGGCCACGGCCTTTCGGTCGCGCCGCTGCAGGCCACGATGGCGGTCGGCGCGCTGATGAACGGCGGCATGATGATTCCGCCGACCTTCATGAAGCGCAGCGAGGAAGAGGCGAAGAAGCTCGCCGTGCGCGTCATCAAGCCCGAGACCAGCGCGATGATGCGCTACCTGATGCGGCTCAATGCCGAGAAGGGCTCGGCCAAGAAGGTCGACGTGCCGGGCTACTATGTCGGCGGCAAGACCGGCACGGCCGAGAAGGTCGTCAACGGCCGCTATTCGAAGACCAAGCTGCTCACCACCTTCATGGCGGTATTGCCGTCCGACAAGCCGCGCTATCTCGTGACTCATCCTGCTCGACGAGCCGCAGGGCGATGCCCGAGACGCACGGCTACGCGACCTCCGGCTGGAACGCGGCGCCGACCGCCGCCAAGATCATCGCGCGCGTCGCGCCGATGCTCGGGCTGGAACCGCGGCTCGATCTGCCGCCCGCCGATCAGCTGATCCTGGCGAATATGAAGCAGGCGTCGCGTTAGATAATATCCGCCCGAATCACGGCACCGGGCGCAGGACTTGAAACTCAGCGAACTCATTGGACAGGATGGCGAATTCGCCGCGGCTTTGGCGCGCTCGAGATCGGCGGCATCGCGTCCGACAGCCGCAAGGTGAAGCCCGGCGACCTGTTCGTCGCGGTGCCGGGCACCAAGGCGGACGGGCTCGCGTTCGTGCCGCAGGCGGTCGCGGCGGGCGCCGCCGCCATCATGGCGGAGCGCGCGCCGGACGATTTGCCCGAGAGCGTCGCGTTCGTGCGCGCCGAAAATGTGCGCCGCGCGCTCGCGCTCGTCGCCGTCGCGGCTCTATCCGCGCCAGCCCGCGACCATCGCGGCGGTGACCGGCACCAGCGGCAAGACCTCGGTTGCGGCGTTCACGCGCCAGATCTGGGCGGCGCTCGGTTGCGAGGCGGCCAGCATCGGCACGATCGGCCTCGTGACGCCGAAGGAGGAAGTCTACGGCTCGCTCACGACGCCCGATCCGATCGAACTTGCGCGCACGCTCGACGCGTCTCGCCGAGGACGGCATCACGCATCTCGCGATGGAGGCCTCCTCGCACGGCCTCGACCAGCATCGCATCGACGGCGTGCGTGTGACGGTCGGCGGCTTCACCAATTTGTCGCGCGATCACATGGACTATCACGCGACCGAGGACGCGTATCTCGCCGCCAAGCTGATCCTGTTCGAGCGCATCGTCGCGCCGGACGGCGCCGCCGTGATCGCGGCGGATGGCGCGCATGCGGATCGCGGTCGTCGCTGCCGCGGGCAAGCGCGGCCTGCGCGTCTTCACGGTCGGCGCTGGCGGTACGGGCATCCGGCTGCTCGGCGCGCGAGATCGACGGCTTCTCGCAGACGCTGCCGCTTGAGCATGAGGGCAAGTCGTATCGCGTGCGGCTGCCGCTGGTCGGTGCATTCCAGGTCGAGAACGCGCTGGTCGCCGCCGGCATGGCGATCGCGACCGGGAGCGATCCCGCGAAGGTGTTCGCCGCGCTCGAAGGGCTCGAAGGCGCCAAGGGACGACTGGAACTGATCGGCCAGCGCAACGGCGCACCGATTTTCGTCGACTACGCCCACAAGCCGGATGCGCTGTGCGAAGGCGCTGGACGCGCTGCGGCCTTATGCGAAGCGCAAGCTCGTCGTGGTGTTCGGCGCGGGCGGCGACCGCGATCAGGGCAAGCGGCCGCTGATGGGCGCGATCGCGGCCGAGAAGGCCGATACCGTGATCGTCACCGACGACAATCCGCGCAGCGAAAATCCGGCGGCGATCCGGGCGGCCATTCTGGCCGCGGCGCGCGGCGCGAGCGAGATCGGCGATCGCGGCGAGGCGATCCGCCGCGCGGTTGCCGCATTGCAGCCGGGCGACGTGCTGCTGGTGGCCGGAAAGGGCCACGAAAGCGGCCAGATTGTCGGCGACCGGGTATTGCCGTTCAGCGACCACGAGGCGGTCGCCGCCGCGCTCAAGGAGAAGGTCGCGTGAGCGAGCCGCTCTGGACCCTCGATGCGATGGCCGACGCCATGAAGGCGCGAGCGCGCGGGCGCGCTGCCGCGCAGCGATCCCCGGCCTTTCGATCGACACGCGCACCATCAAGCCGGGCGAGGCGTTCTTCGCCATCCAGGGCGAGAACCGCGACGGGCATGATTTCGTCGAAGCCGCGCTGAAGGCAGGCGCCGGGCTTGCGGTCGTCGCGCGCGGCAAGCGTGCCGCGATGCCGAACGATGCGCCGCTGCTGATCGTCGATGACGTGCTCGGCGCGCTGAACGATCTCGCGAAAGCGTCGCGCGCGCGTTCGCAGGCGAAGATCGTCGCGGTGACCGGCTCGGTCGGCAAGACCGGCACCAAGGAGGCGCTGCGCCTCGTGCTCGGCAGGCAGGGCGAGACGCATGCGTCGGCCGCCTCCTACAACAATCACTGGGGCGTGCCGCTCTCGCTCGCGCTGATGCCGAAAGCTACGAAGTTCGGCGTGTTCGAGATCGGCATGAACCATGCGGGCGAGATCACGCCGCTGGTCGGGCTCGTGCGCCCGCATGTTGCGATCGTCACCAACATCGCGCCGGTGCATCTGGAATTCTTCGGCACGCTCGACGCGATCGCCGACGCGAAGGCGGAGATATTCTCCGGCGTCGAGCCGGGCGGCGCAGCGGTCATCAATGCGACATCGCGCAGTTCGCGCGTCTCGCACAGGCTGCCGCGCAGGCGCCGGTGTGAAGCAGGTCGTGTCGTTCGGCGAAAGCGAATCCGCCGACGCGCGCGCTGGTGAAGTTCTCGCTGCAGGCCGAAACCTCGACCGTGCAGGCGCAGCATTCTCGGCGCCGACGTGACCTACAAGCTCGGTGCGCCCGGGCCGCCACGTGGTCGACAATTCGCTCGGCGTGCTCGCTGCCGCGACCTTGCTCGGCGCGGACCTGGCGCTCGCCGCGCTGGCGCTTGCCGACCTGAAGCCGCCGGTCGGACGCGGCGAGCGCATGACGCTCGATCTGCCCGGCGGTACCGCGCTCCTGATCGACGAGAGCTACAACGCGAATCCGGTCTCGATGCGCGCCGCGCTGGCGCTGCTCGGGCAGGTGCCGGTGACCGGCCTCGGCCGCCGCATCGCGGTGCTCGGCGACATGCTGGAGCTTGGGCCGGAAGGCGACGTGCTGCATTCCGCGCTCGCCGAGGCCGTGCCGGCGAATGCGATCGATCTCGTCTATTGCGCCGGCCCGCTGATGAAATCGCTGTGGGATGCGCTTCCCTCCGAGCGCCGCGGCGGCTATGCGGAGAACGCGGCCGCGCTGGAGCCGCAGGTGGTCGGCGCGATCGCCTCCGGCGATGCCGTGATGGTCAAGGGTTCGCTCGGCTCGCGCATGGGGCCGATCGTCAAGACGCTCAAGCGCCGCTACGCGCGCACCGAAGCCGAACAAGCGCTGCAGGGCTGAACGATGCTTTACTGGCTGACCGATTTTTCGAGCACGATCGGCGTGTTCAACGTCTTCCGTTATCTGACGGTGCGGACCGGCGGCGCGATGATGACCGCGCTCATTTTCGTTTTCCTGTTCGGTCCGTGGATCATCGATCACCTGCGCCTGCGCCAGGGCAAGGGTCAGCCGATCCGCGAAGACGGGCCGGCGTCGCATCTCGTCTCGAAGCGCGGCACGCCGACGATGGGCGGGCTGATGATCCTGTCGGGCGTGACGGTCTCGACCGTGCTGTGGGCGAACCCGCAGAACCCCTATGTCTGGATCGTGCTCGGCGTGACGCTCGCGTTCGGGCTGGTCGGCTTCTACGACGATTATCTGAAGGTGACGAAGCAGACCCATGGCGGCTTCGCCGGCTGGATGCGGCTGCTGCTCGAGGCATTTATCGCGGCATGCGCCTGCTATGCGCTGATGAACCTCGGGCGTCCGCCGTTCGCCACATCGCTGACGTTCCCGCTGTTCAAGGAACTGGTGTTCAATCTCGGCTGGTTCTTCATCATCTTCGGCGCATTCATCATCGTCGGCGCCGGCAATGCGGTGAATCTCACCGACGGTCTCGACGGCCTTGCGATCGGCCCGGTCATGATCGCGTCGCTGAGCTTCGCGTTCATCGCCTACGTGGCCGGCAACGCGGTCTATTCGGATTATCTGCAGATCCATTTCGTCTCGGGCAGCGGCGAACTGATGGTGCTGTGCGGCGCCGTGCTCGGCGCGGGGCTCGGATTCCTCTGGTTCAACGCGCCGCCCGCGTCGATCTTCATGGGCGATACCGGCTCGCTCGCGCTCGGCGGCATGCTCGGCTCCATCGCGGTCGCCACCAAGCACGAGATCGCGCTCGCGATCATCGGCGGCCTGTTCGTGCTCGAAGCGATTTCGGTGATCGTGCAGGTGATCTCGTTCCGCCTCACCGGCAAGCGCGTGTTCCGCATGGCGCCGCTGCATCATCATTTCGAGCAGAAGGGCTGGACCGAGCCGCAGATCGTGATCCGCTTCTGGATCATCTCGATCGTGCTGGCGCTCGCGGGCCTCTCCACCCTGAAGCTGCGATGATCCCGATCACCACGTTCGCGGGCCAGAAGGTCGCGCTGTTCGGCCTCGGCGCGTCGGGCGTGGCGAGCGCGAGCGCGCTGCTTGGCGGGCGGCGCGGAGGTGATCGCGTTCGACGACACCGAGGCGAGCGTCGAGAAGGCGCGCGCCGCCGGCATCCCGGTCGCCGACCTGCGCCACATCGACTGGAGCACGGTCGCGGCGCTGGTGCTTACGCCGGGCGTGCCGCTGACCCATCCGGCGCCGCACTGGACCGTGGGCCTTGCGCGCAACGCCGCGAAGGAAGTGATCGGCGACATCGAGCTGTTCTGCCGCGAGCGGCGCAAGGTCGCGCCCGATGCGCCGTTCATCGCGATCACCGGCACCAACGGCAAGTCGACCACGACCGCGCTGATCGCGCATCTGCTTGAGCGTTGCGAACTACGAGGTGCAGCTCGGCGGCAATATCGGCACCGCGATCCTGTCGCTGCAGCCGCCCGCGCCTGGCCGCGTGCACGTCATCGAGTGCTCGTCGTTCCAGATCGACCTTGCGCCGACGCTCGATCCCTCGATCGGCATCCTGCTCAACGTCACGGCGGATCATCTCGACCGGCACGGCACGCTCGCGGAGTACGCGGCGATCAAGGAGCGGCTGGTCGCGGGCGTGCAGCGGGACGGCACCGCGGTCGTCGGCGTCGACGACACATGGTGCCAGGCGGTCGCCGACCGGATCGATCGCGCGGGCAAGCGCGTCGTGCGGGTCTCGGTGCGCCGTCCGCTCTCGGATGGACTTTACGTCGAAGCCGAGCAGGTCATGCACGCGGCAGGCGGCACCGCACGCGCGGTGGCGCAGATCGGCGGCATCGGCTCGCTGCGCGGGCAGCACAATGCGCAGAACGCCGCGTGCGCGACCGCCGCTGGATTGGCGCTCGGGCTTTCGCCGGAGATTATTCAGGGCGGGCTCGTATCGTTTCCCGGCCTCGCGCATCGCATGGAGCAGGTCGGCACCAGAGGCAACGTGCTGTTCGTCAACGACTCGAAGGCGACCAATGCGGACGCCGCCGCGCGCGCGCTCGCGAGCTTTACGGACATTTTCTGGATCGCCGGCGGCAAGCCCAAGAGCGGCGGCATCACTTCGCTCGCGGGATTCTTCCCGCGTATTCGCAAAGCCTACCTGATCGGCGAAGTCGGCGGACGAATTCGCCGGAACGCTGCAAGGCCATGCGCCGTTCGTGGTCGCCGGCACGCTCGACCGCGCGGTGGAGCTCGCGGCGCAGGATGCGGGAGCCGCGGAAGTGAAGGAGCCGGTCGTGCTGCTGTCGCCGGCCTGCGCGTCCTACGACCAGTTCCGCAATTTCGAGATCCGTGGCGCGGCATTCCGCGACGCCGTGCTCGCGCTGCCCGGCATCGCGCCCGCCAAGCATTAACCGTTCGTTAGAGTCGCCGCGCAGGACGCGCCTCCGCGCTCAACGCGCCTTTAATCCGGCATCGGCACAATCGCCCGCCTCAGTCACGTGATTGCACCATGACGTTTGGACGCCGCCAGCAGCCGCCCGGTTCCCCACCGCCTCAAAAGCGGCCGGCCGAAGGCGTGCGCGCCGTCCAGGCGCCGCCGTTGCAGCCCGACCAGCCGGAGCAATTCAATCCGAAGCTCATCGCGGCATCGAAGGAGTTCATGGGCTTCCTGCTCGCGCAATACGACGAGGGCGGCGGCGTGGTTCACGCGCCGTCCGTCGTCGGCGCCGCCGCCGCGCTGACCGGCGAGTTCGCGCAGCACGCCACCGACGTTCCGTTCCGCGACGGCAAGCCGGCCTACATCTTCGGCGATGCCATAAACGCCATCCTGCTCGAGGATTCGGCGAACGGACGTGCGACCGTATGGGAGTGCCTGCTGCGCGCCGCGAAAGACGCCGGCGTGCCGGAGGCCGACGTCCCCGATCCGATCGCAGTGATCAAGAACCTGGTGGACGCGGTCGGCGGACCGTCGTTCCCGCCGCTCACCGTTCCGGAGCGGCATCACCCGCGCGAATATTCGCCCAACGCCTGTGTGCGGCTGCGGCCGGGGATCACCGACATCGCGGACCGTCTGGATCTCTCGCGCCGCGATCTCGCCCTCGGCCTCGCGATGGCAACCCACTGCCTGATCCTGCTCACCAAGGATACGCTGCCGCCCGCGATCGGCTTGCGGCTTGCCGCCGAGATTTCCTTCGGGGTGGCAAAAATGTCCCCGCTGACGGCAGCGCTCGGCTAGCCGACCCGCGCTTATTAAGCCTTCGTAAACCATGGCTGGCGAGTGTAGGGCCGGACAAAAGCGCCTGTGCGCCATGTCCGCAACGCCGCGGGCGCGTCTGGCATTGCCCGCCTACCGGAGCTGCCCATGATTTCGCGCGCCGAACGCACGCGGTTTGCCAACTGGTGGTGGACCGTGGACCGGCTGATGCTGGCGGCGATCGCGGTGCTGATGATGACCGGCATCGTGCTGTCGCTTGCCGCGAGCCCGGCGGTCGCGACCCGCATCGGGCTCGATGCGTTCTATTTCGTGAACCGGCACGCGATGTATCTCGCGCCGACCTTCTTCGTCATGATCGCGGTGTCGTTTCTGTCGCCGCGCCAGATCCGCCGCCTCGCGCTGGTGGTGTTCATCGTCGCGCTCGCGATGACGGCCGCGACGCTGGTGGTCGGCGCCGAGGTGAAGGGCGCGCGGCGCTGGCTCGTGCTCGCCGGCGTCAACATCCAGCCATCGGAATTCATCAAGCCGGCGTTCGTGATCCTGATCTCGTGGCTGTTCGCCGAGTCGACCCGCAAGCCCGAGATGCCGGCGAACACCTTCGCGCTCGCGCTGCTCGCCGCCGCCGTGGTGCCGCTCGTGCTGCAGCCCGACTTCGGCCAGACCATGCTGATCGCGATGGTGTGGGGCGCGCTGTTCTTCATGGCCGGCATGCGCATGATCTGGGTGTTCGGCCTGGCCGGCACCGCGGCGATCGGCCTGCTCGGCGCCTACACGTTCGTGCCGCACGTGCGCGCGCGCATCAGCCGCTTCATGGATCCATCGTCGGGCGACAACTATCAGGTCGCGAACGCGGTGGAATCCTTCGTGCGCGGCGGCTGGTTCGGCCGCGGGCCGGGCGAGGGGACGGTGAAGCGCATCCTGCCCGACAGCCACGCCGACTTCGTGTTCGCGGTCGCGGCGGAAGAGTTCGGCGTCGTGCTCTGCCTCGCGCTGGTCGCGCTGTTCTGCTTCATCGTGGTGCGCGCGCTGCAGCACGCGTTCGCGGACCGCGATCCGTTCACCCGCTTTGCGGCGGCAGGGCTTGCGATCCTGTTCGGCACGCAGTCCGCGATCAACATGGCGGTGAACCTGCATCTCATTCCGGCGAAGGGCATGACGCTGCCGTTCATCTCCTACGGCGGCTCGTCGATGATCTCGCTCGCCTACGGCATGGGCATGCTGCTGGCGCTGACGCGCGAGCGTCCGCGCGCCGCGATGTTCGATACCGAGCCGCGCCTGCCGCCCGAGTGGAAGGCGGCCTGATGGGCGAACCGCTCGTCCTGCTCGCGGCCGGCGGCACGGGCGGACATCTGTTTCCGGCGGAAGCCTTGGCGGACGCGCTGAAGCGGCGCGGCATCGTGGTCGATCTCGCGACGGACGAACGCGCGACGCGCTACGGCCACGACTTTCCCGCGCGCGCCACGCACGTGATCCCGAGCGCGACGATCCGCGGCCGCGATCCATTTTCGATGGCGAAGACGGCTGTGACGCTCGGCGTGGGCGCAATGAAGGCGCTGCGGCTGATCGGGCGCATTCGCCCCGCCGCGGTCGTCGGCTTCGGCGGCTATCCGACGCTGCCGCCGGTGCTCGCCGCGACGCTGCGGCGCATTCCGACCGTGATCCATGACGCCAATGCCGTGATGGGGCGTGCGAACAAAATGCTGGCGCCGCGCGTGACCGCGATCGCCACCAGCTTTCCGAACATGACGCTGGCGGGCGGGCTCGCCGCGAAGGCGACGTTCACGGGCAATCCGGTGCGGCCGATGGTGCTTGCGGCGGCGCGCGAGCCTTATCCGGCGCTCGATGGCGCGGGGCCGTTCAATTTTCTCGTGACCGGCGGCAGTCAGGGTGCGCGCGTGATGGCCGACATCGTGCCGCCCGCCATCGAGGCGATGACGCCGGCGCTGCGTGCGCGGCTGAACATCGTGCAGCAGGCGCGCGGCGAGGACGAGACGCGCGTGCGCGAGACCTATGCGCGGCTCGGCGTGAAAGCCGAGGTCGCGCCGTTCTTCGCCGATTTGCCGGCGCGCATCGCGGCCGCGCATCTGATCGTCTCGCGCTCCGGCGCTTCGACAGTCGCGGAACTGGCCGCCATCGGCCGTCCGGCGATCCTCGTGCCGCTGCCGCACGCGCTCGATCAGGACCAACTCGCCAATGCGAATGTGCTCGCAAAGGCCGGCGGCGCGATCGTGCTCAAGCAGGACGATTTCACGCCCGCGCGTCTCGCGGCCGAAGTCGCGGCGCTCGCCGCCGATCCGGGCAAGCTCTCCGCGATGGCGGCGGGCGCGAAGTCCGCCGGCGTGCTCGATGCAGCGGACCGCCTCGCCGATCTGGTGTTGCGCGTGGCGAATGTGATACCGGCTCGCTGAATTGCGCGGAGACCCTTCATGAAGCTGCCGACCGAAATCGGCCCCATCCACTTCGTCGGCATCGGCGGCATCGGCATGAGCGGCATCGCCGAAGTGCTGATGAACCTCGGCTACACGGTGCAGGGTTCGGATGCCTCGGACTCGGCGAACGTGAAGCGCCTGCGCGACAAGGGCGCGACCATCGCGGTCGGGCATGCGGCGGAAAATCTCGGCTTCGCGGAGGTCGTGGTCGTCTCCACGGCGATCAAGCGCGACAATCCGGAGCTCGCGGCGGCGCGTGCGCGGCGCCTGCCCGTGGTGCGGCGTGCCGAAATGCTCGCCGAGCTGATGCGGCTCAAGCGCTGCGTCGCGATCGCCGGCATGCACGGCAAGACGACCACCACCTCGATGGTCGCGACGCTGCTCGATGCGGGCGGCTTCGATCCGACGGTGATCAATGGCGGCATCATCAATGCGTACGGCACCAATGCGCGGCTCGGCGCGGGCGACTGGATGGTGGTGGAGGCCGACGAGTTCGACGGCACGTTCCTCAAGCTTCCGGCCGACGTTGCGATCGTCACCAACATCGATCCCGAGCATCTCGATCACTTCAAGACCTTCGAGGCGATCGAGGCGGCGTTTGAAAGCTTCGTCACCAACCTGCCGTTCTATGGTTTCGCCGTGATGTGCATCGATCACCCGGTGGTGCAGACGCTGGTCGGGCGCATCGAGGATCGCCGCGTCATCACCTATGGGGAGAACCCGCAAGCCGACGCGCGGCTCGTAGGGCTCCGCCACGAGAATGGCGGCTCGCGGTTCTCCGTCGCGTTTCGCGACCTCGCCGGCAACGCCACGCACGAGATTGCGGGGCTGTCGCTGCCGATGCCCGGGCGCCACAACGCGTTGAACGCGACATCGGCGATCGCCGTCGCGCACGAACTCGGCGTGACGGATGAGCAAATCCGCAAGGGACTCGCGGGCTTCGGCGGCGTGAAGCGGCGCTTTACCCGCGTGGGCGAATGGAACGGAGTGATCGTGTTCGACGATTACGGCCACCATCCGGTTGAGATCGCCGCCACGCTGAAAGCGGCGCGCGAGTCCGCCAAAGGGCAGATCATCGCCGTGATGCAGCCCCACCGCTACACGCGGCTCTCGGCGCTGTTCGAGCAGTTCTGCACCTGCTTCAACGACGCCGATGCGGTCATCATCGCGAACGTCTATGCGGCGGGCGAAGCCCCGATCCCGGGCGCCGACCGCGACACGCTGGTCGCCGGCATGCGCGCACGGGGCCACCGGCGCGTCGCGACGCTCGACGAACCCGCGCAACTGGCCGGAATGATCAAGGAAATCGCCCGGCCCGGGGATTACGTGGTTTGCCTCGGGGCCGGCTCGATCACCCAATGGGCCTACGCTTTACCGGGAGAATTGAAGGGTTTGGGCTGACGTTGCGGCCTGCCGCTCCTCCCACTATCCTGCCGGGTATGGACAAGGACCTGCTCGACAAGTTGATGAAGCTCTCACCCGCCGAGCGGGTGGAGATCGCGTACAAACTTTGGGACAGCGTTCCGGTGAACGCTGACGCAACCCAGGTCACGCCGGAGCAGCAGGCGGAGATCGACCGCCGCGTGGCCGAGCACGAGAAAGAGCTGCGCAACGCGATCCCGCTCGAACAGTTCGTGTCGCGGCATCGATCGCGCACGCGATGACCCTTCGGCCTGTTGTCTCGGCCTGCCGTCGCGGTGCGAGGCCGCGAAGGTTCTGCGCGCGCTGAAACGCGTGTGCGCATGACGTTCCCCGACATCGTCCCATCGTTGAAATCCAGGCTGCCGCATCTGCGCGGCCGGCTGCTGTCGAACGAACCGCTCGCGCCGCTGACCTGGTTTCGCGTCGGCGGTCCGGCGCAGGCGCTGTTCATGCCGGAAGACGAGGCTGACCTTGCCTACGTGCTGGCGAACCTCGCCGCCGATACTCCCGTCACGGTCGTTGGTCTCGGCTCCAACCTGATCGTGCGCGACGGCGGCGTGCCGGGCGTCGTCATCCGGCTCGGGCGCGGCTTCAGCGAAATCGGGATCGAGGCAGACAATCGCGTGCGCGCGGGCGCAGCGGTGCCGGACCTGCGCGTCGCACGCGCCGCGCAGGCGGCGGGCATTGCGGGCCTCGCGTTCCTGTCGGGCATCCCGGGCGCGGTCGGCGGGGCGCTGCGCATGAATGGCGGCGCGTACGGCGGCGAGACGAAAGATATTCTGATCGAGGCGCGCGGCGTCGATCGCGCGGGCGGCATCCGCGTCTATCGCAATGCCGACATGGGCTACACCTATCGGCACTGCGGCGTGCCCGAGGACGTGATCTTCACCGAAGCGCTGTTTCAGGGCGCAGCGGGCGACGCCACCGACATCGCCGCCGAGATGGAGCGCATCGCGAAGGCGCGCGCCGAAACGCAGCCGCGCGTTCTGACCGGCGGCTCGACCTTCAAGAACCCGCCCGGCGGCAAAGCCTGGCAGCTGATCGACGCCGCGGGCTGCCGCGGGCTCGTGGTCGGCGGCGCGCAGGTGTCCGAGTTGCACTGCAACTTCCTGATCAACCTCGGCAACGCGACGGCGGCCGACATCGAGACTCTGGGCGAAGAGGTGCGCCGCCGCGTACGAGAACAAAACGGAATCGAATTGCAGTGGGAGATCAGGCGCATCGGCACAAATCTGTAGCGCAAACCGCGCAAATCAGATTCCTTGGCCTTTGTTGATTCCCGCGCGGTCGCGCGTGTTTGCAAGGGGCACCCGGGGCGTATGCCAGGAAAGCATGTTGCCGTCCTGATGGGGGGCTGGTCCGGCGAACGCGAGGTCAGCCTCAGTTCCGGCAAGGCCTGCGCCGACGCGCTGGAGACCAAAGGCTATCGCGTCACCAAGATCGATGTCGGGCGCGACATCGCCGTGATGCTGCAGACGCTCAAACCCGACGTCGCGCTCAACCTGCTGCACGGCCCGCCCGGCGAGGACGGCACGCTTCAGGGCATCCTCGAGGTCGGCGGCATCCCGTACACGCACTCCGGCGTGCTCGCCTCCGCGCTCGCGATGCAGAAGGATCTCGCCAAGACCGTCATGCAGGCGGCGGGTATTCCGGTGCCGGGCGGCAAGGTGGTTTCGCGCCAGGAGGCCGCGAAGGCGCACGTGCTGGAGCGCCCCTATGTGCTCAAGCCGATCAACGAGGGCTCAAGCCTCGGTGTTTTCATCGTCACCAAGGCGCACGAGCATCCCCCGCAGGAGCTGACCCGCTCCGACTGGGAGTTCACCGACACGCTGCTGGCGGAACCGTTCATCCCCGGCAAGGAGCTCACCTGTGCGGTCATGGGTGACCAGGCGCTCGCCGTAATCGAAGTCGTCACCACGGCACGCTTTTATGACTACGAGGCGAAGTACGTGCCGGGCGGTTCCAAGCACCTTTTGCCCGCTCCAATTTTACCAATTGTTTACCAAGAGGTCCGAAGACTAACCGTTGCGGCTCATAACGCCCTCGGTTGCCGAGGCGTGAGCCGTGCGGATTTCCGCTGGGATGACTCTGTCGAGGGCATCGGGGGGCTCGTCTGTCTCGAGGTGAACACGCAGCCCGGGATGACCGAGACCTCGCTGGTGCCGGAAATGGCGGCCCATGCGGGCATTCCCTTCGCTGAGTTGGTGCAATGGATGGTCGAGGACGCCTCGCTGAACAGGTAACGCGGTTGGTCCCGCGTCGCCGGCCTGCGGCTGCGAGCCGCGGGCTGATCAGCCGTACGCTGCGGCGCTTTACGCTGCCGCTCGCGCACGTGCGCGCGCCGCGCTTCGCCGGCGTTGCGGCATGCCTCGTGTTTCTCTCCGGCGCGCTGAGCTACGCCGTCATCAAGGGCGGCCATGTCGGAAACATCGCGACCTTCATCAAGGACAGCGCCGACTCCGCCGCGAACGCGGCCGGCATGCGCATCGCGAGCGTGTCGCTCTCCGGCCAGCGGCAGGTGAGCCGCGAAGAAATTTTCGCGGCGGCCGGCGTGACCGATCACTCGTCGCTGCTGTTCCTTGATGTGCTCGAAGCGCGCACGAAGCTCGAGACGATCCCGTGGGTCGCCGAAGCGACGGTGCGCAAGCTTTACCCGGACCGCCTGCAGATCACCGTCACCGAGCGCGAGGCGTTCGCGCTGTGGCAACTGCACGGCAAGGTGCAGGTGATCGCGGCCGACGGCACGGTGCTCTCGGCGAAGCTCGAGCCGCGGCTGGTGACGCTTCCGTTCGTGGTGGGGCAGGGCGCAGCGGCGCGCGCCCGCGATTTCCTCGCGGTGCTCGACCGCTACCCGGCGATCCGCGATCAGGTGCGCGCCTCGGTGTTCGTCGCCGAGCGGCGCTGGAACCTGCGGCTGAAGAACGGCATCGACGTGCGCCTGCCCGAGCGCGACATGGAGCGTGCGCTCGCGACGCTCGTGCGTCTCGACAGCGAAAAGAAGCTGCTCAGCCGCGACATCACCGCGGTCGATCTGCGCCTCGCCGACCGCGTCACGGTCCGCCTCTCCGATGCGGCCGCGCAGGCGCGCGAGGATGCGCTGAAGAAGAACACCAAGAAAAAGGGCAGCGACGCGTGAGCGATCTGGCGCACGGGCTTGCTCCCAAGATGCGGCCGATTTCGCCGCGTCGCTCGGCGATCGTGTGCGCGCTCGACATCGGCACCAGCAAGATCGTCTGCGTGATCGCGCGCCTGAAGCCGCGTCCCTCGCAGGACGTGCTGCCGCGCCGGACCCACGCGGTCGAAGTGCTCGGCATCGGCCACACGCAGTCGCAGGGCATCAAGTCCGGCCACGTCGTCGATATCGCGGCCGCCGAGGAAATGCTGCGTCACGCGGTCGATGCCGCCGAGCGCACCGCGGGCGTGCATGTCGACAGCGTGGTGCTGCCGCTCACGGCCGGGACGAAGCGCCAGCGAATTGTTCTCCGCGACCGTGAATTTCCAGGACCCCAACCGTGGGCGACGCCGACATCGAGCGCGTGCTCGCGGCAGGCAGCACGCATTCGGTGCGCGAGAGCCGGGCGGTCGTGCACTCGCTGCCGATCGGCTATTCGCTCGACGACAATCGCGGCATCCGCGATCCGCGCGGCATGGTCGGCAGCCACCTCGGCGTCGACATGCACGTCGCGACGACGGAAGTCGCGGCCGCGCGCAACCTCATGCTGCTGGTCGAGCGCTGCCACATCGCCGTCGAGGCGATGGTCGCCGCTCCCTACGTGTCCGGGCTGTCGGTGCTGGCCGAGGACGAGGCCGACCTTGGCGCCGCGGTGATCGATCTCGGCGCGGGCACCACCACCTGCGCGGTCTTCTCCGAGGGACGCTTCGTCCACGTCGACGGCTTCGCGCTCGGCGGCCATCACATCACGATGGACGTCGCGCGCGGGCTCACCACCACGATCGCCGATGCCGAGCGGCTGAAGACCCTGTTCGGATCGGCACTTTCGGGCCCCTCCGACGATCGCGACATGGTGCATCTCTCGGCCATCGGCGGCGATCCGCACGAGCCGCCGCATCTCATTCCGCGCACGCAACTCGTGCGCATCATCCGCCCGCGCGTCGAGGAAATCCTCGAAATGCTGCGCGAGCGGCTCAACAATTCGCCGTTCGCCGCCGATCCGCGCGGCCGCGTGATCCTCACCGGCGGCGCGAGCCAGCTCACCGGGCTCTCCGATCTCGCCGCGCAGATGCTCGGCCGGCAGGTGCGCATCGGCCGTCCGCTCGGCATCGCCGGCCTGGGCGAGGGCACCAAGGGCCCGGCCTTTGCGACCGCGGCCGGCCTGCTCGTGTACCCGCAATTCGCCTACCTCGAACACTGTGAACCGCGGAAAACGCGGCAATTGATGACAGGGACTGACGGTTACATCACGCGGGTCGGACGATGGCTTCGGGAGAGCTTCTGATGACCCCATTCACCCTCGTCACGGCCGGTGGCGGACCGGCCCGAAACGACACCCGCGCGTCCGCGCTCTGAAAGAGGCAGCCATGACCATCAACCTGAAAGTACCCGATATCCGGGAGCTCAAGCCGAGGATCACCGTGTTCGGTGTCGGCGGCGCCGGCGGCAACGCCGTCAACAACATGATCACGGCAGGCCTCGTCGGCTGCGACTTCGTGGTCGCCAACACGGACGCGCAGGCGCTGACGCTGTCGAAGGCCGAACGCATCATCCAGATGGGCGTCGCGGTCACCGAAGGTCTCGGCGCAGGCTCGCAGCCCGATATCGGCTGCGCCGCCGCCGAAGAGGTGATCGACGAGATCCGCGATCATCTCGCGGGCGCGCACATGGTGTTCGTCACCGCCGGCATGGGCGGCGGCACCGGCACCGGCGCCGCGCCGGTCGTCGCGCAGGCTGCGCGCGAACTTGGCATCCTCACGGTCGGCGTCGTCACCAAGCCGTTCCACTTCGAGGGCGTGCGCCGCATGAAGGTGGCGGAGGCCGGCATCGCCGAGCTGCAGAAGCAGGTCGATACGCTGCTGATCATTCCGAACCAGAACCTGTTCCGGGTCGCCAACGAGAAGACCACCTTCGCCGACGCCTTCGCGATGGCCGACCAGGTGCTCTACTCGGGCGTCGCCTGCATCACCGACCTGATGGTCAAGGAAGGCCTGATCAATCTCGACTTCGCCGACGTCCGCGCGGTGATGCGCGAGATGGGCAAGGCGATGATGGGTACGGGCGAAGCGTCCGGCGAGAAGCGCGCGCTCTCCGCCGCCGAGGCCGCGATCTCCAATCCGCTGATCGACGAGACCTCGATGAAGGGTGCGCGGGGCCTGCTCATCTCGATCACGGGCGGCAAGGACCTCACGCTCTACGAGGTGGACGAAGCCGCGACCCGCATCCGCGAGGAAGTCGACCAGGAAGCCAACATCATCGTCGGCGCGACCTTCGACGAAAGCCTCGATGGCATCGTGCGTGTGTCGGTCGTCGCGACCGGCATCGACGTGGCGTCATCGGCGCAGCATCCGGCGGCGCACAGCCGGCAGACGGTTACGGCGATCGCCGCCCAGCCCGCGCCGCAGGCGGTTGCCGCGGCATCGCGTCTTGCGGAGCTGACGCACACGCTGCGCGCCAACACGCAGCAGAACGCGCAGCGCGCCGACGAGGGCCACCGTGCGGTCGCTCACGCGCTGTCGGCCTCCCAGCAGGAGCAGATCGACGAAGAGGAAACCGAAGCGCACTACGCCCCCGCGCAGATCACTGCGATCGAGGACGTGACGATCCGGCCGATGACGCCGAAGCCGACGCTGTTCGTCGAACATGCCGCCGAGCAGGCGGCGGCCGAGGCGGCGCAGCATCCGGCGATCGAGAAGCCGTTCATCCCGCCGCAGGCGGAGCAGCCGCCGGTCCGCGCGCCGCGTATGCCGCGAATTGATGAGCTGCCGATGCCGGCGCAGAACCAGATCCGCGCGCGCGAGAATCCGGCTGCTGCGGAAAAGCCGCGCGTGTCGCTGCTCCAGCGTCTCGCCTCGGTCGGCCTCGGCCGGCGTGAGGAGCAGGCGACCCCGGCGGCGCCGCGTCAGGTGGCGGCCGAACGCACCGCCCCTCCGATGCCGAAAGCCCCGCCGATGCCGCCACTCCGGCAGCAGCAGGAGCCGCGCAGCGAGGGCCTCTCGGAATACGCCAAGCGTCAGGCGCCGCCTCATCAGCGGCCCGCGCCGCAGGGGCTCGACCAGCACGGCCGGCCCGCGCCTGTGAATAACTCCTTCGAGGACGATCAACTCGAAATCCCCGCTTTCCTGCGCCGTCAGGCGAACTAGGAAAGCGGAAAGCGCACAATCGAGAGGATCGGGCGGCCGCAGGGTCGCCCGATCCATTTCGGACAAGGGACGTGAATTTGAGAATCACTTGATTCGACTTGGATATTTCGGCCCGCCCGGGGTGTATCCGGTCATCATCACGGCAAACCGAGAATCCTTGTAATTTCAGGGTTTTGGGCAATGTTACAGTCAGAGAAAAACCGTGAATTGGACGCATTCCCGCCTGTGTTAAGATTTTTGCGGAAGGGTTTTCGGGGACAAAAAGTTCTTGCGGGACAAGGCCGGACACGTGGTTCGGGCGGTGCCGCAGGGCAGCGAAAAGCGACCCCGAGAGCAGTACCGGTGATGAAGTGGGGTCCCGCGTCAAGCGGGTCGATCACCGAAGGGGTTGCGGTGGGGTTATGAAGGCTGGGAAGCAAACGACCTTAGGGGCGCGCGCGACCGTATCGGGCGCAGGCGTTCATTCTGGACTTCCGGTCACCCTGACCTTGCATCCGGCCGATGCCGGAACCGGCGTCGTCTTCGTCCGCCTCGATGCCGAAGGCCGCCCCGAGCGCGAAATTCGCGCCCATGCCCGCTACGTGACCGCGACCGAGCTCGCGACCGTTCTGGGCGACGACAATTCCGGCCCCTGCGTTTCCACCATCGAACACGTCATGGCGGCTCTCTGCGGCCTCGGCGTCGATAACGTCATCGTCGAGATCGACGGTCCCGAAGCGCCGATCATGGACGGCAGCGCGGCGGCCTTCGTGGCGGCGATCGACCAGGCGGGAATTGTGGCGCTCGATGCGCCGCGCCGGTTCACCAAGGTTTTGAAGCCGATCCGCGTGCAGAAGGGCGACGCCTACGGCGAACTGACGCCCTATGAGCGCGGGTTCCGCGTCGATGTGGCGATCGATTTCGCGCATCCGCTGATCGGCCAGCAGGCGATCGCGCTCGAAGTCGAGCCGGCGACGTTCCGCCGCGAAGTCGCCCGCGCGCGCACGTTCGGCTTCATGAAGGACGTCTCGAAGCTCTGGAGCGCGGGCTACGCGCTCGGCGCGTCGCTGGAGAACACGCTGGTGGTCGCGGACGACCGGCTGCTCAATCCGGAAGGCCTGCGCTATGCCGACGAGTTCGTGCGCCACAAGGCGCTCGACGCGATCGGCGATCTCGCGCTCGCGGGCGCGCCGCTGCTCGGCGCCTACAAGTCGGTCCGCGGCGGCCACAAGCTCAACCACGCGATCCTGTGCGCGCTGATTGCCGATCCGACCGCCTGGACGGTGGTGGAAGCGAAGGAAACCCGTGCGCCGCGCCGTGGCCATGCTGACGTGACGTCGGTCGTTCCGGCCTACCGGGCAGACCTGTCCTAGTCCGCGTTAACCGCAATCCGTCCAAGAGGATGCCGGCCGCCTGCCTCCCGCCATAATCGCGTGGCGAATTGGCCTCGTTTACGGTACATGTTCGCGGCGCGGGGACGCTGGCTTTCGTGGGGATATCAAGATCTTGACGCCTGATCGCGCGACCAATGTCCGGCCGAGGTGGTGGCTCGCGGCGCGTCTTGCCGTGCTGGCCTTTGCCGTTGCGGCGCTGCCCGCCTGCGCGCTGTTCGGCAAGGAAGACATCATCCCGGACGATCCGGCCGACAAGCTCTACAACGAGGGCCTCTACCTCCTGAACAACAAGCGCGACTTCAAGCTCGCCGCGCGGCGCTTCGAGGAGGTCGATCGCCAGCACCCGTATTCCGAATGGGCGCGCAAGGCGCTGCTGATGTCGGCTTACGCGCACTACGAGGGCACGTCCTACGAGGACTCGGTCACGGCGGCGAAGCGCTACGTGACCTTGCATCCGGGCAGCCCCGACGCGGCCTACGCGCAATACCTGATCGGCTCGTCGTATTTCGACCAGATCCCCGACGTGACGCGCGACCAGCAGCGCACCGAGCGCGCGCTCAACGCGCTCGACGAGGTGGTCCGCAAATATCCGAACACCGAATATGCGGCGGCTGCCAAGCGCAAGATCGAGGTCGCGCGTGACCAACTCGCCGGCAAGGAAATGAACACGGCGCGCTTCTATCAGAAGAAGCGCGATTACATCGCGGCGATCAACCGCTTCAAAGTGGTGATCACGCAATACCAGACCACGCGTCACGTCGAGGAGGCGCTGGCGCGCCTTACCGAGACCTACATGTCGCTCGGCATCGTCAGCGAGGCGCAGACGGCCGCGGCCGTACTCGGGCACAATTTCCCCGACAGCACCTGGTACAAGGAGGCCTACGGGCTCGTGAAGGGCGGCGGTCTTGAGCCGCACGAGGACAAGGGCTCCTGGATCAGCCGGGCGTTCAAGCGGGTCGGGCTGGGCTGATTCCGCCACCTGGGCGTTTCGCATCTGTCATGGCCGGGCTTGTCCCGGCCATTTGCGTCTTTGGGCCGAAAATGAAGACGTGGATGCCGCTCACAAGACCGGGCATGACGGCGGATATTTTGCTATGGCACAGCCATGCTCTCCCGCCTCTCGATCCGCGACATCGTTCTGATCGAACGGCTCGACATCGATTTCGCCGCCGGCCTCTCGGTGCTGACCGGTGAGACCGGTGCCGGGAAGTCGATCCTGCTCGACGCGTTCGCGCTGGCGCTCGGCAGCCGCGGCGACGCAAGTCTCGTGCGTCACGGCGCCGAGCAGGGGCAGGTGACGGCCGCGTTCGACGTTGGGCGCAAACATCCCGCGCTCGCACTGCTCGCCGAGAACAGCATCGGCGCGGAAGACGGCCTGATCCTGCGCCGCGTGCAGCTTGCCGACGGGCGCACGCGCGCCTTCGTCAACGATCAGCCGGTGAGCGTGCAGGTGCTCAAAGCGCTCGGTGCCGCACTGGTGGAAATCCACGGCCAGCACGACGACCGCGCGATGGTCGACACGGCGGCGCATCGCCAGTTGCTCGATGCCTATGCGGGGCTGGAGGACGATGCCGCCGGTGTGACGCGCGCGTGGAATGCGCGCCGCACCGCCGAGGAGGCGGTTGCGGCGCATCGCGCGCGCGTCGAGCAGGCGCAACGCGAGGCCGAATATCTGCGCCATGCAGTCGAGGAACTCGCCAAGCTCAAGCCCGAAACCGGTGAAGAGACTTCGCTCGCCGAAAGGCGTGCCGCGATGATGGCCGGCGAGAAGGTCGCGGAGGATCTGCGCGACGCGCACGAGGTGGTGGCGGGCGACCGCTCGCCCATCTCCGCGCTCTCGACCGCGCTGCGGCGGCTGGAGCGTCGTCGCGGCCAGGCGCCCGCGCTGATCGATCCGCCCGTGAAGGCGCTCGATGCCGCGCTCACCGCGCTCGACGAGGCGCGCGGCCATCTCGATGCGGCGCTGATCGCCGCCAATCACGATC
The DNA here is from genome assembly GCA_963828625.1 of uncultured Alphaproteobacteria bacterium. Classification (GTDB taxonomy): domain Bacteria; phylum Pseudomonadota; class Alphaproteobacteria; order Rhizobiales; family Xanthobacteraceae; genus PALSA-894. The sequence goes on from CAWHEX010000009.1 coordinate 194,664, forward strand.
CGCACGAGCTGGAGCGGATCGAGGAACGGCTGTTTGCGCTGCGTGCGGCGGGACGCAAGTACAATGTCGCGGTGGACGATCTTGCGGCGCTGAACGCACGCCATGCCGCCGATCTTGCGGCGATTGACGCGGGCGCCGCTGACCTGAAGAAGCTCGAAGCGGCAGCGCGCGAGGCGGGTGCCGCTTACACGAAGGCCGCGGCCGCATTGTCGGCGGCGCGCAAGAAGGCCGCCGCGAAGCTCGACAAGGCGGTCAACGCCGAACTCAAACCGCTCAAGCTCGAACGCGCGCAGTTCTCGACCAACATCGCGGCGGACGCGGGCGGGCCCGACGGCATCGACCGCATCGAGTTCTGGGTACAGACCAATCCGGGCACGCGGCCCGGCCCGATGATGAAGGTCGCCTCTGGTGGCGAGCTCGCGCGCTTCCTGCTCGCGCTCAAGGTCGTGCTGGCGGATCGTGGCTCCGCGCCGACGCTCGTGTTCGACGAGATCGATACCGGCGTCGGCGGCGCAGTTGCGGACGCGATCGGGCTGCGCCTCGCGCGGCTCGCCGGAAAGGTGCAGGTGATGGCGGTGACGCATGCGCCGCAGGTCGCGGCGCGCGCCGAGAAGCACTACCTCATCACCAAGGATGCGCTCGCGCGCGGCAAGCGTGTCGCGACCAGCGTGAGCGAGCTTGCCGCCGACCGGCGGCGCGAGGAGATCGCCCGCATGCTGGCCGGCGCCGAGATCACCGACGAGGCGCGCAAGGCGGCGGAACGGCTGATGCGCGCGGCGGGGTGACATGGCGGCGCGCGATGCTTCGAAGGTTGCCGTCTCCGACCTGTCCGAAAAGCAGGCCAAGGCCGAGCACGCGCGCCTGCACGCGGCACTGATCGCGCACGACAAGCGCTACTATCAGGACGACAAACCAACCGTCACCGACGCCGAGTACGATGCGCTGCGCAAGCGGTATGGCGCAATCGAGGAGCGGTTTCCCGACCTCAAGACGCTTGAAAGCCTGACCCTGAAAGTCGGCGCCGCGCCGACCGGCCGCTTCGCCAAGGTGCGGCACGCTGTGCCGATGCTTTCGCTCGACAATGCATTCTCCGAGGAGGACGTGACGCGCTTCGTCGAGCGCATCCGCCGCTTCCTCAAGCTCGACGCCGACGAGCCGCTTGCGCTGACCGCCGAGCCGAAGATCGACGGCCTTTCGCTCACGCTGCGCTACGAGAACGGCAAGCTCGTGAATGGCGCAACGCGCGGCGACGGCACCGTCGGCGAGGATGTGACGGCGAACGTCCGCACGCTCAAGGACGTGCCGCAGACGCTGAAGGGCAAGGACGTTCCCGCGGTCGCCGAGGTGCGCGGCGAGGTCTACATGACCAAGGACGACTTCCTCGCGCTGAATGAAAAGCAGAAACAGGCGGGCGAGGAGCTTTACGTCAATCCGCGCAACACCGCGGCCGGCTCGCTGCGGCAGAAGGATGCGGGCATCACGGCCTCGCGGCCGCTGCGCTTCTTTGCCTATGCGTGGGGCGAGATGAGCCCGATGCCGGCCGACACACAGTCCGGCATGGTGAAGTGGCTGGGTAAGGCCGGCTTCCACACCAATCCGATCTTCAAGGTCTGCAAGTCGGCGGAGGATCTGCTGGCGTTCCATAACGAGATCGCGCTCAAGCGCGGCGCGCTCGACTACGACATCGACGGCGTCGTCTACAAGCTGGACCGCATCGACTGGCAGGAGCGGATGGGCTTCGTCGGCCGCAATCCACGCTGGGCGATCGCGCACAAGTTTCCGGCCGAGCAGGCGACGACCCTGCTCAAGGACATCGAGATCCAAGTCGGGCGCACCGGCGCGCTGACGCCGGTGGCGAAGCTCGAACCGGTCGGCGTCGGCGGCGTGATCGTGCAGAATGCGACGCTGCACAATGCCGACGAGATCGCGCGGCTCGACGTGCGCATCGGCGACACCGTGACGATCCAGCGCGCCGGCGACGTGATCCCGCAGGTGCTCGGCGTGGTGCCGGAGAAGCGGCCGAAGGGCGCGAAGGAATACGAATTTCCCAAGAAATGCCCATGTCCGCTGCACACGCCGGTCGTACGCGAGATCAATTCGGCGGGCGAGGAGGGTGTGCGCTTCCGCTGCTCCGGCGAATTCGCCTGTCCGTTCCAGAAGACCGAGCACCTGAAGCTGTTCGTCTCGCGCGGCGCGTTCGACATCGACGGCCTCGGCGCAAAGCAGATCGATTATTTCTTCGAGCAAGGCTGGATCAAGGAACCGGGCGACATCTTCACGCTGGAGGAGCGCAACGGGAAGCTCAAGCTGGAGGAGATCGAGGGTTACGGCGAGACCTCGGTGCGCAACCTCTTCAGTGCGATCCGCGGGCGGCGCGATATTTCGCTCGAGCGCTTCATCTTTTCGCTCGGCATCCGCCACGTTGGCGAAACCACGGCGCGTGCGCTCGCGCGCGGCTATGGCACATGGGACGCGTTCCATGATGCCGCACTGAAGGTCGCCAAGGTCGACGAAGAAGCGCGCACCGAGATGGATGCGCTCGACCAGATCGGCGACACGGTGATCGATGCGATCGCGGCCTATTTCAAGGAAACGCACAATCGCGGCATCGTCGATCGGCTCGTCAAGCAAGTGCGCATCCAGGAGGCCGAGAAACCGGCGAGCAATACCGCGGTCGCGGGCAAGACGGTGGTGTTCACCGGCGCGCTGGAGAAGATGACGCGCGAGGAAGCGAAGGCGATGGCCGAGCGGCTCGGCGCGAAGACCGCAGGCTCGGTTTCGAAGAAGACCGATTATCTGGTGGCGGGGCCGGGCGCGGGATCGAAGCTCGACAAGGCGCGCGAGGCGGGCGTCACGGTGCTGACCGAGGACGAGTGGTTCGTGTTGATCGGCAAGAAGTAGCGCTGCGCGCCTATCTTCCGCTCATGCCCGCGAACGCGGGCATCCAGTTCTTCAAAGCGCTGGGTCCCCGCTTTCGCGGGGACGAGCGGCGACCATTGTCGTCACTTCCGCGCCAGCGCGAAAAACGCCACCAGCCCGCAGGCGCACAGCGTCAGCACGATCGCGGCAAGCGGCAGCGCGGTCTGCGCGCCATCGAGCAGGTGCCCGACCAACTGAGCGGTCGCGGCGCCGAGCCCCATCTGCATGAAGCCCATGATGCCGGAAGCGGCGCCCGCCGCCTGCGGCCGGACGCTGACGGCGCCCGCAATGGAGTTCGGCAGCATGAAGCCCGAGGCAAATCCGATGATCATCTGCGGCACCATGATGACCGCGGGACTGCTCAGGGGATCCGCCAGCACCCAGAGCATCCCGATCGCCGAGCCGAGCACGGTCACGGCGACGCCGGCACGGATCATAAAATCGACGCCGTATTTGACGGACCAGCGGCCGGCCGCGAAATTTCCCACCATGTAGGTCAGCGAGATGAACAGGAACCAGACGCCGTACTCGGCCGAGGACCGGTGCATCTGCGTCACCACCACATGCGGCGCGCCGCCGATGAAGGTGAAGAACATCGCCGAATTGGTGGCCGCCACCAGCGCGTAGCCAAGGTACGCGCGGTTGGTAAGGAGGCTCGCGGAGGCGGCGATGAAGTGCGCGAAGCCTTCCCCGGCTGCCACGGCGCGCGTTTCGGGCAACTGGAACGTCACCCACACGAGCACCACGGCGGCGAACAGTCCCATGAACGCGAAGATCGCCTGCCAGCCGACGGCCGTGTCGAGCGCGCCGCCGATCAGCGGAGCGATCATCGGCGCGATCACCATGGCCATCGTGACCCAGCCGATCATCGAGGCGGCGCGGTCGCGGTCATAGAGGTCGCGGATGACCGCGCGGCCGACAACAATGCCGACGGTCGCGCCGAAGGCCTGAAATGTGCGTGCGACAATCAGCCCGACGATGGACGTCGAGGCCAGCGCCGCGAAACTCGCGACCACGGTCAGTGCGAGTCCCGCGATCATCACGGGCCGCCGTCCGAAGCGGTCGGACAATGTGCCAAGCACAAGCTGCGATACCGCCATCCCGAGCAGGAACAGCGAAAGCGTGAGCTGCACGGTGCCCGTGGCGGCCCCGAGCGAGGTCACCAGCGCCGGCATCGCGGGCGCCAGAATGTTCAGCGTCAGGGGGCCGACGGCGGTGCAGCCGATCAGCAGCGCGAGCAGGCGGTAGGAGTGTCCGCGCGCTTCCTCACGTTGCCCCTTGATGGAGGCCGGCTCAGACACGGATCGGCCTTGTGGCGGCTTCCAGCCACGGCCGGTTCTCTGGCGCGACAAGCGGCATCAGGAGCGTGGCGACGCGCGCGTGATAGGCGTCGAGCCAGGCGATCTCGTCGGCCGTCATCAGCGCGGGATCGATCAGCCGCCGGTCGAACGGCGCGAAGGTCAGCGTCTCGAAGCCATTCATCGGCTTCTCGGCGCCTTCGATTTTCGTCTCGCTCACCAGCACGAGGTTCTCGATGCGGATGCCGAAGTGGCCGGCTTTGTAGTAGCCGGGCTCGTTCGACAGGATCATGCCGCGCTTGAGCGGCGCGGTACCGAGCTTGGAGATGCGTGCCGGACCCTCGTGCACCGAGAGGTAGCTTCCGACGCCGTGGCCGGTGCCGTGATCGAAGTCGACGCCCGCGGCCCACAGATATTGCCGCGCGAAGCTGTCGAGCTGCGCGCCCGTCGCGCCCTCGGGGAAAACCGCGCGCGCGATGGCAATGTGACCCTTGAGCACCTGCGTGAAGCGCGTGCGCATTTCCGCCGTCGGCGTGCCGACCGCGATGGTGCGCGTGATATCGGTGGTGCCGTCCTGATACTGCGCGCCGGAATCGACCAGGAACAGGTCGCCGGGATTGATCCTGCGGTTTGTGGCGTTGGTGACGCGATAGTGCACGATCGCGCCGTTCGGCCCTGCGCCCGAGATGGTGGGGAAGGAGAGTTCTTTCAAAAGGCCGGTGTCGCGGCGGAAGGTTTCGAGCGCTGCCACCGCGTCGATCTCGGTGAGTTGGCCCTTCGGGGCTTCGCGGTCGAACCAGGCGAGGAAGTTCGCGACTGCCGCGCCATCGCGGTGGTGCGCCGCGTGCGTCCCGGCGATTTCGGCGGCGTTTTTCACCGCCTTCATGGCGGTGATCGGATCGGCGGCGCGCGTCACCGTGCCGCCCACATCCGCGATGGCGCGCGCGAGCGCGTCGGCGGCGGTTGCGGAGTCGAGCGCGACTGCCGCTTTGGCGGCGCCGAGCGCCTTCAGCGCATCCGGAAATGCGCCGGGCTCGCGCACGTCGGCGAGCTGCTCGAGATAGTCGCGCACTTCGTTGGAAAGCTTGCGCCCGTCGATGTAGATCGCGGCGCGGCCTTCCTTCGGCACGCTGGCGAACGCGAGCGGCAGCGGCGTGTGCGCCACGTCCGCGCCGCGGATGTTGAAGGTCCAGGCGACGTTGTGCGGATCGGAGACGATCAGCGCATCCGTCTTGAGCTTGGCAAGCTCGGCCTGCACGCGCGCGAGTTTCTCCGCCGCGCCTTCGCCCGCGAATTTCAGGTCATGCACGACCACGCGCCCGAGCGGCGGGGCAGGGCGGTCGGCCCACACGGAATTGATCGGGTTCGGTTCGGCCGGCACCAGCGTCGCGCCCGCGCTCGCGGCGGCTTTGGCGAGCTTCTCGGCATTGTCGGTGGTGTGCAGCCACGGATCGTAGCCGAAGCGCGCGCCGCTCTTCAGATTGGCGGCGAGCCACTTGTCGGGCGGGTTCTCGACCAGATGCTCGACGCCAAATTGCGCCGTGTCGATCTGGTCGCGCACCTGCAGCACGTAGCGGCCGTCGACGAAAATGACCGCGCGATCCGCGAGCACGATCGCGGCGCCGGCCGAGCCGGTGAAGCCGGTGAGCCAGGGAAGCCGCTCGTCGGACGGCGGGACGTACTCGCCCTGATGGCGGTCGGCGCGCGGCACGATGAAGCCGTCGAGGCCGCGCCGCTTCAATTCGGCGCGCAGCGCGGCGAGCCGTCCGGCACTGTGCGCCCGCTCGCTGTTGTCGTCGAACGTTTGCAGGCGCGCCTCGAACATCGCCGCAATCTATTGAGCGTGACGGCGGGCGACAACCTTTCGGGCAACATAGTTGCGTTGAAATGGCGCAGGCGACTCATTTGTGTGCAGTGCAATATTGTCGCACCCGCGCTGCTGCCTATCCGTGCACGGCATTGATCGAAATATTTCCAAATTATTACATGTTCATGCGGGGTTCGCGCGACTCCCATGCAGCCGCATGAGTACTGGAATCGAGCCGGAGTTCCTATGTTGCAGTGCAAGATATCAGGACGTTTCGGAAGTCTCTCTCGGGCGTCCCAACAAGATCAGGAGCTCCACCATGACGACCGCCACCGTACGCCTTTCCGGCCCGTTGCCCGCTGCGCGCAGCAAGCCCGCCAAGGGATTCTTCACGCGCTTTTTCGAGGCTCTCGCGGCGGCGCGGATGCGCCAGGCAATGCGCGAACTCGAACGCCACCGTCACCTGCTTCCGCCGCACCTGTTGAAGGACGCGGGCTATCAGGCGACCGCGAGCGACGACAGCGCGTTTCCCTTTACGCGCTAAGCACCAGCGTCACCCATTCGCCCAGCGGAATGCGCCGCACGAGCCGCAGCCCGTGCGGCCGGTAGGCGGCGAGCGCGGCGTTTTCCTGTTGGGCGAGCAGGCCGGACAGGATGACGTGCGCGCGCCGCGCCAAGAGCGGGCGCAGCGGTCCGGCGAGCCGCGTCAGCGGCGCCAGCAGGATATTGGCGAGCACCAGGTCGAACGGCGCGCGGTCGACGAAGCGGCGCGCGCTCAAGCTCTTGGCGCATAGGACTTCCACCAGCGGCGCAACGCCGTTCAGCCGCGCGTTCTCGCGCGCGATCCGCACAGCCTCCGGGTCGATGTCGCTCGCCAGCACATGTTGCCGTAGGGCCTTCGCGGCCGCGAACGCCAGCACGCCGGTACCAGTGCCGATGTCGAGAATGCGGCGGGGCCGGCGTTGCTTGGCGATCCGATCCAGCGCCAGCAGGCAGCCGCGCGTGGTGCCGTGATGGCCGGTGCCGAACGCGAGCGCCGCCTCGATCTCGATCCCGATGCGGTTTGGGGCGATGCGGGCGCGGTCATGCGTGCCGTGGACCGTGAAGCGCCCGGCGGTGACGGGCTTCAGGTCGCCAAGACTCGCGGCGACCCAGTCCTTTGCGGCGATCGTCTCGAAAGTCACCGAAACGGCGGCCCCCGCCGCTTGCGTGACCGCAGCGCACACCTCGGCCTCGTCGGGCGGCGCCTCGAAATGGGCTTCAACCGCCCAGCGGCCGCCGGTCGCCTCGAACGCCGCCACCGCGACGCTGTCGTCGAAGCGTTCCGACAGGGCATCCGCCACCGTCCGGGCGGTCCGCTCGTCGCAATCCAGCCGGGCGAGGGTGGTATTTGCGTTTTTCTGCATCAGGAGGGCGTTTCCGGGCGCGATCTCTTAGGGGCGAATCACGAGCCATGCTAGATTCGCGCAGATTCGCGAATCAGGGCTGAGCGCATGAACGTCATCGTCTTCGCCTCGCGCAAGGGCGGGTCCGGCAAAAGCACGCTGACCGCACACCTTGCCGCGCACGCCAACCGGCCGTCGCGCCGCTGCATGCTTATCGACTGCGATCCGCAGGGCTCGATCTCTCTCTGGCACAAGCTGCGCGGCACGACAGAGCCGCAACTGCGCGATGGCACGCGCGACGTCAGGCAGATCATCGCCGATGCCCGCGCGAACGGCGTCGAGTGGTGTTTCGTCGACACGGCGCCGAACATGTCGGGCGCGGTGACGGACGCGATCAGCGAAGCGACGCTGGTGGTGATCCCGGTGCGGCTCGCGGTGTTCGATCTCGCGGCCGTGAAGGAGACGATCGATTTCGCACGGCAATCGCAGAAGCCGTTCGCGATCGTCATCAACGCAGTGCCGGCGCGGCGCGACAACACCGAGTCGCCGTTCGTCACGCAGGTGCGCGAGGTGCTGGCCGCGCTCCGGGTGCCCGTCTGGGCGGGGCAGATCACGCACCGCGGCATCTATTCGATCTCGCTCGAATACGGGGAGGGCGCGCGGGAATACGACTCGGAGTCGCCGGCGGCGGCCGAAGTTGCGGCACTGTGGGGCGCGATCGACCGTTCGGTGAAGGCGATCCACGGCGCCTATGCGGGCGCCACGATGCACCGGGTCTCGGCGGCAGCGTAGCGCTCAGGCGACGCGCTTCTTTTCCTTGGCGAATGGGCTCAGACCGAGCCATTGCTGCATCGAGCGCGCCACACTCTTGTCGCCAATCAGCTCGATCTGTTTCGCGGCGATCTCGTCCTGTATGGTCGAGAGGCCCATCCACACGATGGTCAAGCTGCGCAACGAGGAGCGGACGTAGAGGTCGACCTCGAAGCCCGGATCGGTGCTGCAGAGATCGACGTTGCCTTCATCGATCACCAGCCAGGCCGAACGCTTGGCGGGTGGAACCTCCGGAAAAACGAAACTGATCGTGACACGGCGCGGTGGCAGCGGCTTGGGATCGAGGCCGCGCCGCATGTCCCACATCAGCAAGGACGGGTCGAGGTTCTTCAGCGTGAGGTTGGAGTCGACCCAGCGCTGCCCCCAGATGCCGAGCGACATCACGACGGTCCGCAAATCCTCGCCCGCTTCAGTGAGCTTGTATTCGGATACGCCGGTCTGACCGGTCGGCACCGCCATGATCACGCCGGCGTGCTCAAGCTCCTTCAGGCGCTTCGAGAGGAGCGTCGGCGACATCAGCGGGAGGCCGCGGCGCAGATCGTTGAAGCGTGTCGATCCGCACAACATTTCGCGGACGACCAGCGCGGTCCATCGCGAGCAGATCAGTTCGGCTGCCATCGCGACGGGGCAGAACTGCCCGTAACTGCCCATTTCCTGCTGGCGCACGGTGGTCCTCCTGATCGGGCTCCGAAAACAGCCGTCGTAGGGCCAGTACAGATACTATAGCGGCGGCGTCCGGCGGTCAGCCTCTGCTTCGCCGCACGCAAGGGTGCGCGCCTTGGCTCGGGTTGGCCAGTCCATTTCTTGGACTAGATGGCGTGCGGCGCTGGCGTGATGATCTCGCACGACTGGGGTGGATCCTTGAAACCTCAACTGGGAGATCATTATGAGCACCAATTTGGCCGTGAAGACGGCGCAAGCGCGCAGCCCCGCCGATATTGCCCGGGACCTTGGCCCCGAACTCGCGCGCCGCGCTGATGCGCGGCGCGACGAGGATGAATTCGTGGCCGACAATTTCGCACTGCTGAAGGAGGCCGGTCTGGTCGAAGCGGGCGTGCCGCGGGAACTCGGTGGCGGTGGCGCCGACGTCGACGAGCTTGCCGCGATGCTGCGCACGCTCGCGTATCACTGTGGCTCGACGGCCCTCGCGTTCTCGATGCACACGCATGGGGTCGCCATTCCGGCGTGGCGGTGGAAACACCAGGCGCCCGCAAAGGCTGCGGTGGAGCCGTTGCTCAAGCGCATCGCCACCGAGCGCATCATGCTCCTGTCGAGCGGCGGCTCGGACTGGATCGGCGGTTCCGGCAAGGCCGAGAAGGTCGAGGGCGGCTACCGCATCACCGGCCGCAAGATATTTGCCTCCGGCGCACCGGCCGGCAATGTCCTGATGACCGGCGCAGTGCTTGAGACCGACGAAGGCCCGATGGTGCTGCAATTCGGTCTGCCGATGAACTCGCCGAACGTGAAGGTGCTCGATACCTGGCGCACGCTCGGCATGCGCGGCACAGGATCGCACGACGTGTCGATCGAGGGTCATGTGGTGCCCGATGCCGCCGTGGCGCTGAAGCGCAAGGCCGGCGAGTGGCACCCGCTCTTCCACATCATCGCGACGACTGCGTTTCCGCTGGTCTACTCGGTCTATCTCGGCGTTGCCGAGAGTGCGCGCGACATCGCGGTCTCGCTTGCGAAGCGCAAGACACCGAACCGCCATGCCGTCACGCTTGCCGGACAGATGGAAACGGAGCTTGCGGGTGCGCGGATGGCGGTCGAACTCGATGCTGGCGACGGTGCGGCTGAACGCGCCGTCGGCCGCGACCATCAACCAGGTGATGATCGGACGTCAGCTCGCCGAGCGGCATGCGATCGCGGCGGTCGAGTACGCCATGCAGCTTGCCGGCGGTGTCGGCTTCTATCGCGCGGCCGGGTTGGAGCGGCGTTTCCGCGACATCCAGGCGGCGCGGTATCACCCGCTGCAGGCCGGGCCGCAGGCGGAATATGCCGGCTCAATGGCGCTCGGCCTGCCGGTCGACAAGGTGTTCTGAAGCCGCGTCATTCGGGCGCGCGGACGAGGGTTCGCGCGCCCGACATTTTCGCGAGACGTCAGCCGCCTGCGCCGTGCTCACATGCGGGCATGCGCGGGGCGTTCCGTTTCATTTCCATTCTGGTGCTGTCGCTCGGATTGAGCGGCCCCTCGATCGCGCAGCGCGCTGCCGACAAGCACGTCGATCTCGCGCTCGTTCTCGCCGTCGATGCGTCCGGCAGCGTGGACCGCGTGCGATTCGAACTGCAGAAGCAGGGTTACGTCGCGGCATTCCGCCATCCGCGCGTGCTGCAGGCGATCCAGTCCGGCGCGTTGCAGTCGGTCGCCGTCATCATGATGCAGTGGACCGGGCCGGCGCTGCAGGTCATCGCGGTGCCGTGGACGAAAATCTCTGACGCAGCGTCGGCCAATGCGTTCGCCGACAAGATCGCGGAAGCGCCGCGCGCGCTGTTCGGCGGCGGCACCTCGATCTCGGGCGCGATCGATACCGGCATGGCGCTGCTGTTCGACAATCCGTTCGAGGCGACGCGGCGCGTGATCGATATTTCGGGCGACGGCTCGAACAATCGCGGCCGCTACGTCAATCAGGCGCGCGACGACGCGGTGCGGGCCGGCGTCGGCATCAACGGCCTGCCGATCCTCGCGCTCGAGCCGGATCTCGATCGTTATTTTCGCGAGAACGTGATCGGCGGCCCCGGCGCCTTCGTGATCGCCGCGAAGGATTTCGAGACCTTCGGCGAGGCCATCCTGAAAAAGCTGATCGCCGAGATCGCGGGTATCGCGCCGGATGCCGTTCCGGGGCGCCGCGAAGCGGCAGCCCCGGACGGCGAGCACGCCTACTTCAACTGATCCGCGACCTTGTCGATGCCGGCCTGCGCGCAGACTTCGTCCTTGTCGCCGCCCGGAGCGCCGGACACGCCGACCGCGCCGAGAACGTCGTCGCCGGCCTTGATCGGGAACGCGCCGGCGGAGGCCACCACGTTGTTCAGGTGGATCAGCGGAAGCAGCGGATCGTCCTTCAGCCGTTTGGCGAGCGCCGCCGAAGGGCCACGGAACGTGCGCGCCGTGTAAGCCTTCTTGAAGCTGTTCTCCACCGTGTGCGGGCCGGTGCCGTCGCCGCGCACCTGGAGGATCAACTCTCCGGAGCGTCCGACGATGCTCACCGAGACCGCGTACCCGTTGGTCTTGCAAGTGTCGATCACCGTCTGCGCGATCGTGATCGCCATCGCGGCCGGAATGGCCTTCTGGTTGAGAAGCTGCGCGCTGGCGGGAACGGCCAGCAGGCAAGTCAGCGGCAATGCCGCGAGGTGTAGCGCACGCATTGAAGTCCTCCCTCGATTTTGTCTTCGCCCCGAGAAGGCGGCGAGAGCCTATGCGATCCGGCGCCGGACGGGGAGGCGGGCAGGCGCGATCAGCAGAAAGTGATCGGCAGATCAGCGCGCCGGTGCGCCCTGCGCGAGCTTGTGCGCCAGCCGCTTTTTCCTGCGCGCATTCCTGGCGCGCACCTCGGCCCGCTCCACGCGCCGCTTCTCGCGGCACTTGTCGCACTGGCAGCCGTGCGGCTTGATGTAGGCGTTGAAGTAGTCCTTGCCGTAATCGTAGGTGATCTCGTCGCCCGGCTTGATGGCCTTGATGGCCCGGATCTTCACGCGCCGGTCGCGGATCATCGGATCGGCGTTTGGGCGGCACGAATGATTGATGTAGCGGGCAACGTTCTTGCGCGCGACGCCATTGATGGTCCAGCGCGCGTTGATCTCGAACCAGTAGAGGTTCTCGGGCGTCTCGTCACACTGCTTATTGGTCATCAGCGGACCTTTGTACTCCGCGATGAACTGCCCTTTCTTGATCGGTTCGATAGCGAACGCGCCGAGTCCGGTGCGCGAGCGGCCGATGCGGAAGGGACGGGAGCCGTTGGTCTTGCGGGGACGGGAAGCCATGCTGCCTGTAAGTGTTTGAAGTCTTCTTGGCCGCCTGCGTACTTGCGTGCGCACGGGCGGTCAACACGCCGCGGCACCGCTCCACAGCTTCAATGTGACGGTTATTGCTTGGGCAGATAGAGGCCCGGGCGCGGCAACGCGGGGCGGCTCGCAGCCGCCGCGGGCGCAGGCGCCGTCGTCGCGGCGCGCGCGGGAACCGCAGCCTGCGCGGCCGGAGCGGACGTCCTGCTCGCGATCTTGGGATCGGCCATCCGCGCGTCCAGTTCGTTGAGCGCGGCGAGCGGATCGATCAGGCCCCAGCCGAACTTCTCGTCGCGCTTGTTGGCCCCGAGCCGCGTCGCGCTTGCGGTCAGCACTTCCAGAATCAGCTGGGCGTCCGCATTCGGATGGCGTTCGAGCAGCAGCGCCGCGACGCCGCTGACATGCGCGGCCGCGACCGAGGTGCCGGTGGTGATCTGATAGGAGTCGGCTGGCGCGGGCACCATCACGTCGACGCCGGGCGCCGCGATCGCGACCTGCGCGCCGACGTTCGAGCCCTTGTAGAGCTTGTCGTTCTCGTCGATCGCCGTCACGCCGATCACATGGGGGTCGGCGGCGGGATAAAGCGGCGGCGACTTCGGCCCCGCATTGCCGACCGCCGCGATCAGGATCGCGCCTTTCGCGTATGCGTTCTTCAGCGCGAGCGAGAGCATCGGGTCGTGCGGTCCCGCGAAGCTCATGTTGATGATGCGCGCGCCCTTGGAGAGGGCCCAGTCGATGCCGGCCACAATGTGCCGTGTGGTCGCCTGCGGCGACTGCTGCGGACCGCTGGTGCTGAACGCGTGCACGGCGAGCGCGCTTGCGCCCGGCGCGATGCCGGTCAGCTTGCTTTGCGAAACGATCGCGCCCGCCATGCCGGTGCCGTGGGCGTGCGGCTGGTCGGGCTGGCCGACCGCGTCGAACTTCTCGCCGATGCCCTTGGCGATCTCGGGATGCGTCTTGTCGATCTCGGAATCGATCACAGCGACGGTGACGCCTTTGCCGGTCGCGATCTTGTGCACCTCGGCAAGCCGCAGCTTGTTCGCCACGTATTGCTGTGCGTCGCCGGCGTTCGACTCTGCGGCCGCGGTCTCGGGCGCCGTCTGGCCGAGGTAATAGACGTAGTTCGGCTGCGAGACGATGCGCTCGGCTTCCATCACGCGCACCACCTCGGCGGTCTGGCGACCGCCGTTGATGCGGAAATGCACCAGCGTGCCGCCGGCCAGCGCCGTGCGATAGACCGCGAGGATCGTCAGGTCGTGCTGACGCGCGATCTCCTCGATGCGCTGCGGCGTGATGTCCGCGCCCCACTGGCAGACCATTTCGGCGGCCGCGAAACGCGTCTCGCCCGCGGGCGGCACGCCGGTGAAGTTGCGTTCGCCGGGCAGGGGGAAGCGCGGCATGCGATTGCGCCACGCGAACATCTCGGTGCGGTGCGTGAAGCGCTGCACCTGACGCATCTGCGCCGTCGCACCGTTGACGGCGCGCAGGTTCGGCGCGCGGTTGGTGAAGCCGCGCGGGCGGAACTGGTTGTTGCCGAACGCACGATTGCCGAGCGCGCGGTTGCCGGGCTGGTTGCCGAAACGATTCCCCGGCTGATTGCCGAAGTTGCGGTTGCCGAATTGCTGGCCCGGTTGATTGCCAGGAGCGCTACTGCCAAGCCCTCGATTGCCGGGCTGCGCGTTGCCGACGCGTGGATTCCCCGCGCCGGGATTCATTGCGCCACGCAGGCCTTGCGCGTTCGGCGCGCCTTGCACGCCTTGCGGGCCAGCCTGTGCGCCTTGCGGTTCGGCCTTCGGCCCGCGCGGGCCCATCAGGCGATTTTGTCCAAGCGCCGGGTTGGCCATCGGGCCCTTGCGCAGCCCCTGGACCGCCCCCTTGGCGGCGGGCGCGTTCTTCTGCGCGCCGCGCTTGTCCTTCGCGAGGAATTGCGCGTGCGAACTCTGGCTCGCGCCAAGCCCGGTGATGGCTGCGACCAGAAGCGCCGCCGCAAGGCCCGCGCCGAGCCGCCCGATGATGGTCCTGTGTGCCGCCGACATGCCGCTACCCGTCGCGCGAATGTGCACGGCAAATTACGGCGACTTTGGGGGTGACTCCAGTGGGGCCGGGGTGCGGCCTATTCCATCGGAAAAAGGCTGCCGCGGCGACGCACGTAGGGCTCGCCATACGAGTCGCGATAGACATAGCCCGGCTGCTGCACGACGTAAGGCTGTCCGTAGGGCTGGCGATACTGCGGCTGCGGGTAATACGGGTTGCCATAGACCGGCTGGCTCGCGCCGTAGCGCTGGCCGTACTGCGGCTGGACGTCATTCTCCTCCAGTTCGTCGGGCCGCGGCAGGCGCCGCCGTGCGACCGCGGGCGCACCGGAGGGCGCGACGCCGGTCAGCACCACGGTGGTGTTGAGCACGCCTTCCCGCTCGACCAGCGCGAACAGCTTTTCGGCATTCGCGGGCAGGAGCCGCACGCAGCCGTGCGAGGCGGGCGAGCCGAGGCGCTTGGTGTCGAAGCTGCCGTGGATCGCGTGGCCCTTCTGGGTGAAAAAGATCGAGAACGGCATCGGCGCGTCGTCCCACTCCTTGGAGAAGTGGTCGCGCTCCATGCGGAAGGCTTTGAACTTGCCGCTCGGCGTGTCGTGGCCGGCCTTGCCGGTCGAGACCGACCATTGATAGAGCGGCCGCCCGTCCTGCTCGACGGTCATGAGCTGTGCGGATTTGTCGATCGTGACGAGGACAGCCGCGTCGGCGCGCGTGACGACGAACAAAGCAAGCGCGGCAAGGACAAAACGCATCACACCCGTCTCCTGGAACTGCAGGCTAACTACGCTTTATGGCGGGATTTGTTTCCGGCCGGAATGGTTTGAGGAAATTAACCATTCGTTAACCATAACGGCGCCACGTTTCGCGCGCCACCGGCTCTGCGAGAGGAGTGGCCGCCATGGACGTCATCACGCTTGCTTCACGCAAGGGCGGCGCCGGCAAGAGCACGCTCACGGCGCAGCTTGCCGCGCAGGCGCATGCGCTCGGCAAACGCGTCACCGTCATCGACGCGGACTCGCAAGGCTCGCTCTCGCTCTGGCATTCGCGGCGCGCCGATAGTGCGATCAAACTGGTCACCGCCGAGCGTGGACTGGAGCGCGCCATCGCGTTTGCGATGATCGAAGGCGCGGACTGCGTCTTCATCGATACCGCGCCGACCATGTGGGTGGTGGTGCAGGAGGCGATCCGCGCCGCCACGCTGGTGCTCATTCCGGCGCGACCGGGCTTCTTCGATCTCGCGGCGGTGAGCGAAACCGTGAAGGCGTCGCGCGAGCGCAACAAGCCTTATGCGGTCGTGATCAATGCGGCGCCCGTGAAGCGCGACGAGAAAGAGACCGCGCTGGTCGCGCAGTCGCGCGCCTATTTCGACGGATTGCAGATCCCGGTGTGGTCCGGGCAGATCAGCCAGCGCGCCGGCTTCCAGTCGACGCTTGCGGCGGGCGCGAGCGCCGCCGAGATCGGTCCCGCGACCGCGGCAGGCGCGGAGATCGCGGGCCTGTGGCGCGCGATCGAGCGCAGCCTCGAGGCGATCCACGCGGCGACGTTCGCGCCCGGCACGGCGGCGAACGAAGGCGTGATGGGGAACGGCGAGCGGGCGGCTTAGGCCCGCTACGCTTCGGGAATGCGCCCCTGGGGCGTCATCTGGTCGATCGCATCCGGCAGGTCGCGGCTCAGCCCCGACAGCAGATCCATGTCGGAGACGCCGGCCTGTTGCGCGAGCGAACTCACGGTGTCAGGGCCGAGCGCATCGCGAAGCTGATCCTCCGAGACCGCGCGATTGGCGCCGGTGCCGATCCACGAGTTTGCGATGTCGCCGTGACCGCTTTGCTGGAAGCGGCCGAGCAGATCGTTCAGGCCGCCGCCGAGCAGGCCGCCGGCCGCGCCGCCTGCGAGCAAGCCGCCCAGACCGCCGCCGAGCCCACCGAGCAGGCCGCCAAGGCCGCCGCCTGCGGACCCAGGTCTGGACGCCGCCGCCCGCCGGATTTGCGCCTTCGGGCGCCGAGCGCCCGAGCATGTCGGCAAGCGGTCCCTTGCCTTGGTAGGTCTTGTAGGCGAGCACGCCGAGCAGAAGCATGGTCAGCGGAGACATTCCGCCGCGCTGATTTCCGCCGCCGAGAAGTCCGTCAAGCAATCCCATCGCGACCTCCTGTTTGTTTTCTGCGCCGCTGCGGTCGCAGCACTATACTTTCGGTTCGCTTTCGCCGCGATCGAATACCGGCAGGCGCTTGAAGTCGTCGCCCTTCTCGGAAGCCGGGATGTCCTCGGCGCCGTGACGCGCAGCTTCCTGGATTTCGTCGAGGCCGTCGATCGTTTCGTTCGCGCCGCTGCCTTCGTCGTGGCGGCCGGTGATTTCGCTGCGCGGGCGGGAGTTCACTTCCGGCCGCTGGATCTCGTCGTTGATGAGTTCGTCCTTGTCGCTCGCGCCGAAATCGTTTTCGCGGCCTTCGGGCGTTTCCAGAAGAACGCGGTCGTTTTTCGGGACTTCTGCGCTGCCGCGCATCGGGGCTGTTCTCGGCATCGTTACCTCCGCGGGTGTGTTCGCATCGGAAACGGCCGGGACCGCGATGTAGTTCCGGAACTAGCCGAACCCCTCGCGTTTCAGCCGCACGATCTCGCGATCGAGGCTCCCGAGAAACGCCGAGCGGTCTTTTGGCGCAAACGGCTTCGGTCCACGCGTGATCTCGCCCGCCGAGCGCAGCGAATCCATCAGATTGCGCGTCGCGAGCGCCATGCCGATCGAATCCGCCGTAAATGCCTTGCCGTCCGGCGCGATGGCCACCGCACCGGCTTTCACGGCGCGCGCGGCGAGCGGGATGTCCTGCGTCACCACGATCGCGCCGCGCGTTGCGCGCTCAGCGATCCAGTCGTCGGCCGCATCCATGCCGGCGGCGACGACGATACGCTCGATGTACGGCTCGCGCGGAACGGCAATCGGACTGTTGCTGACCACGTACACCTTCAGCCCGTAGCGCTCGGCGACGCGGTAGACTTCCTGCTTCACCGGGCAGGCATCGGCGTCGATGTAGATCCTGATGGGTGCTTCAGATGGCATCGCGGGTAGCCCAAAAACAAATGCGCGGGCCGGGGCCCGCGCATCAAAACCCTGTCGACCGAACGTGTTCAGCCGACCTTGAGATTCTCCGCCGAAGTCTTGCCGCGGTTGGTCACCAGTTCGTACTCGACGCGCTGACCTTCATTGAGCGTGCTCAGACCGGCGCGTTCCACCGCCGAGATGTGCACGAAGACGTCCTTTCCGCCGTCCGACGGCTGAATGAAGCCGTAGCCTTTGGTCGGGTTGAACCACTTTACGTTTCCGCTCGCCATTTAGAGTCTCCAGTGTCTCATAAGATAGAAGTAGGACGGCGTTTAAGCCGCGCGCAGACTGCGCTTTTGCGTCGCCAATCGCAACCGCAATATTTACCGTAACGCGCGCGACGCCGTTAGATGCAAAGCAAATGCTTGGTTAGGAAAGCCCTTCAAATGCTTGGCTAAACGCGCTCGATAAAGCTGTCGACCACGCGTTTTTCGCCGGCCTTGTCGAACAAAATCGTGAGCTTGTTGCCGTCGATGTGCGTCACATTTCCGTTGCCGAATTTCTGATGAAATACGCGGTCGCCTTCCGAGAAAGACGAGATCGTTCCGGTCGATTTCGCGACGAGTTCGCCCTCGATGGTAAGCGGCATGCGGCGTTTCGCGGCACGCGCGCCGCCCGGCCTCGCCGCGCGCGACGGGGCAGGGGACTCGTCGGGGTCGGCGGCGGGCTCCTGCGCGAAATCGGTGTCGTCTTCTTCAAATCCGCCGCGCGCCTTGCGCGCCTGCGCGCGTTGCCAGCCGGGCGTGGTGTAGTTCGAGCCGAAGCTTTCCATCGTGTCGAAGCGCGAGGCGCCGTAGTTGCCGCCGAAATTCCCGAACCCGCCCTTCGCTTCGGTCACCTCGACATGCGCTTCGGGCAATTCGTCGAGAAAGCGCGACGGAATGCTCGACGACCATGAGCCGTGGATGCGGCGGTTCGAGGTGAAATAGATTTTCGCGCGGCGCCGCGCGCGCGTGAGGCCGACATGCGCAAGCCTGCGCTCTTCTTCCAGCCCCGCGCGGCCCTGATCGTCGAGCGAGCGCTGGTGCGGCAGCAATCCTTCCTCCCAGCCGGGCAGGAATACGGTGTCGAACTCCAGTCCCTTGGCGGAATGCAGCGTCATGATCGAGACCGCTTCGGCGTTCTCGCGCTGCTCGGTGTCCATCACGAGCGAGATGTGTTCGAGGAATCCGCCGAGGTTCTCGAACTCCTCCATCGAGCGGACGAGTTCTTTCAGGTTTTCGAGCCGGCCCGCGGCGTCGGCGGAGCGATCCTTCTGCCACATCTCGGTGTAGCCGGATTCATCGAGCACGATTTCGGCCAACTCCGTGTGCGGCAGCGTGTCCTTCTGGGCGCGCCAGCGATCGAACGCCGCGACGAGATCGCGCAGCGCAGCGCGGGGCTTCGCCTTCACCTCCTCGGTCTGGGCGATCGCGCGCGCGGCCTCGAGCAGCGGAACCCCCGCGCGGCGCGCGTGATGCTGCAGCGATTGCACCGTTGCGTCGCCCAGCCCCCGGCGCGGCGTGTTGATGATGCGCTCGAACGCAAGGTCGTCGGCCGGCTGGTTGACGAGCCGCAGGTAGGCGAGCGCGTCGCGGATTTCGGCGCGCTCGTAGAAGCGGGGCCCGCCGATGACGCGGTAGGGAAGTCCGAGCGTAACGAAGCGGTCTTCGAACTCACGCATCTGAAACGAGGCGCGCACCAGAATGGCGACCTCGTCGAGCGAATGGCCGCCGCGCTGCAGCTCCTCGATCTCCTCGCCGACCGTGCGGGCTTCCTCTTCGGAGTCCCATGCGCCGGTGACCGAGACTTTTTCACCCGGCACGTCCTCGGTGCGCAGCGTCTTGCCGAGCCGGCCCTCGTTGTGTGCGATCAGATGTGAGGCCGCGCCAAGGATATGCGCGGTGGAACGATAGTTGCGTTCGAGGCGGACGACGGTCGCGCCGGGGAAGTCGTGCTCGAAGCGCAGGATGTTGTCGACCTCCGCGCCGCGCCAGCCGTAGATCGACTGGTCGTCGTCGCCGACGCAGCAGATGTTCTTCGAGCCCTGACCGATCAGCCGCAGCCAGAGGTACTGCGCGACGTTGGTGTCCTGATATTCGTCGACCAGCACGAAGCGGAAGCGCTCCTGATACTGGCGCAGCACTTCGGCGTGTTCGCGGAACAGTCGCAGCATCTCGATCAGCAGATCGCCGAAATCGGCGGCGTTGAGCGTCTTCATCCGCGCCTGATAGGCGCGATAGAGATCGAGCGCGCGGCCGTTCGCGAAGATCGCCGCTTCGCCGGCCGGGACCTTGTCCGGCGTGAGCCCGCGGTTCTTCCAGCCGTCGATGATCGTGGCGAGCACGCGCGCGGGCCAGCGCTTCTCGTCGATGTTCTCGGCTTCGAGCAGCTGCTTCATCAGCCGGATCTGGTCGTCGACGTCGAGGATGGTGAAGTCGGGCTTGAGCCCGACCAGCTCGGCATGGCGGCGCAGGATCTTCGCGCCGATCGAATGGAAGGTGCCGAGCCACGGCATCCCCTCGACCACCTGGCCGACCATGCTGCCGACGCGCAGCTTCATCTCGCGCGCCGCCTTGTTGGTGAAGGTGACGGCGAGGATTTCGGAGGGACGCGCGCGGCCGAGCGAGAGGATGTGCGCGATGCGCGTCGTGAGCACGCGCGTCTTGCCGGTTCCGGCGCCCGCGAGCACCAGCACCGGACCGTCCAGCGTCTCGACCGCGGCGCGTTGCTCGGGGTTGAGCCCGTTCAGATATGGTGCCGCAACTTGCGCGCGCGCACGCGCCGCGATGCCGCCGGGGGCGGCCGCGGGAGTTCCGGCGAGTGGCTGGCGTGTAATCTCGGTCACATCGAGCTTTCGGCGAATCCCTGTGCCCTGAAAATGGCATCGGCACCCCGCTTTGGCGAGGGGCGCAACCAAGCGAAAATCGGGCGCGTTCTAGTTCTTCGCCGGCATCGCGATGGCGCGGCCGGCGGCTTCGGGCCGGGGCAGGCGCGCGTGGGCGGTCATCATGCGCGATAGCGTCTGCGCGACGCTCTCGGGGAACGCCGCGACCTTCTTCGCCGTCATGTCGACGTGCAGCGTCATGTTCTCGGAGGTCGCCGAGACCCAGCCTTCGGTCGCGTGGAACAGTTGCTGGAAGTAGTGGATGCGCTTGGCGTCGTAGTCGAGCATCTGGAATGTGACGCGCACCGGATCGTTTTCGTGGATTTCGCGCAGATAGCGCACATGCGCTTCCGCCGTGAAGGTCGAGTGCTTGTGCGTGTTGAGATAGTTCAGCCCGATGCCGAGCAGCTCGTAGGCTTCATCGACGCAGCGGTCGAACAGCACGTTGTAGTACGCCATGTTGAGATGGCCGTTGTAATCGATCCAGGCGGGCTCCACCCGCATCACGGACGAAACGAACGGCGCAAAGAACAGCGGTTCCAGATCAGTACGATCGAGCATCCACGTCATCCCGGCGGCGCGGATAGTGCCATATTCGCGGCCGGATGGAAGCGGTTGCGTGCTTCAGGTTCGAATAAAATCGCGCATTTCCTGAAGCAGCCGGTCCCACGCGGGCTCGCCCTTGAGCGGCACGTGGTTGCGGCCTTCGATCGCGACGAAACGCGCGCCCGGAATGCCGGCTGCCACCCTGCGTCCTTCGTCGAACGGCTGCACGGCGTCGTCGCGGCAATGGAGCACCAGCGTCGGCGTCGTGACCTTCGCCAGCAGTTCCGTCACGTCGATGCGGTCGACAATCTCGCGCAGCCGCACCGCATTTTCCGGCGAGGTCGTGATCCGCTGCAGGTCGTTCCACCACTGCATCTGTTCGGCGCTGCCGCCGGGAATGAACAGCGATGTAAATAATTGGCGGAACGCTGGATTTTCCTGCCCCCAGCCTTGCCGCATCAGCGTCACCATCGCTTCCGAGCTCGCATCGTCCAGCGGAGATCCGCGCTGGTGGCGGCCGCGCGCGAACGAGCCGAACAGGACCAGATGACTGACGCGCTCGGGATGAAGCACCGCATAGGTGATCGCGACCGCGCAGCCCTGCGACATGCCGAACAGCGCGAACCGCTTCAGCCCGACGGTGTCGGCCACGATTTCGAGATCGCGCAGGAACGCCTCGAACGACAACTCCTTCGGGTCCCAGTCGGAGAGACCGTTGCCGCGTGCGTCGTACCGGACGAGTTGATGCTCCGCGGTGATGGCCTGAAAGAGCGGACTCCAGACCGGACTCTCCCAGTCGTATTCGAGATGATTGAGCCAGTTCGCGGTCTTGATGATCGGCGGACCTTCGCCGACCGACGCGTAGGCGATCTGCGTGCCATCGGCCGCGGTGCAGAAATGGACCTCCTGGCGCAACGCGGGCTTCCCCGGCGAAGCCGCGCCGGCCGGCGGCGGCATACTTGCTGCGCCGTCCGCCTCGCTGACCGCGCTGACGAAACGCAGCCCCTTGCGCGCAACGGTGCGGATCATCGCCTGCCGCTCGCCGCTGTCGCCGAGGGCCTTGCGCGCGGCCGTGACGCGGCTGGTCAGCGTGGAGTCCGACACGATGCGGCCTTGCCAGACGCCCGCGATCAGATCGTCCTTGCTGACGACCCGGTCGCGGTTGCGAACAAGATAGACAATTAGATCAAAGACCTGCGGCTCGATTTGAACAAAGTTCGCGCCACGCAACAGCTCGCGCCGCGCAACGTCGAGCACACAGTCGCCGAATGTGAAACGCAAAGGGTTGCCCCGCCGCTCGGGTCCCGTCTCAGGGAATAATCAGGGTAATCTCAGCGACAAATCAAGCGCTCCGCAAAGTCTTGCGCCGCCATTGCCCGCATCCTCCAGCCATGCCGCCCGCGATGATCCCCGCGGCGCCAGATGGAGAGCATCATGCTCGGGCAGTCCCACGACATCCGCCGCCGCGCCGACGGCTCGATCGACATCGGCTTCTATCGCCATGAGGGGCTGACGGAGCGTCGCGCGGCCATGAACGCAGCCCTCCGTCGGATCGGCGCCCGGCGCGCGCTCGTGGCCGCCGCCGTCTTCGCGATCGCGCTTTATGTCATTCCGTCGCGCGACAGCGCCGGCCACGACACCCGCACGGCAAGCGCATCGGCTGCGACCGGCACGGCCCTCATCGCGCGCTGACCGCTCTCCCCGTCGTCCTCACTCAAACAGGAGGTGCTCTCATGGCACGTGTTCTCGCGCTGCTTTACGGCGTTGCCTCTTACACGCTGTTCCTCGGAACGTTTCTCTATGCGGTCGGCTTCGTCACCGGTCTGCCGGTGCCGAAGACCATCGACACGGGACAGGCCGTGCCAATCGCCGAGGCCATCGCGATCAATCTAGTGCTCATGTCGCTGTTCGCGATCCAGCACAGCGTCATGGCGCGGCAGGGGTTCAAGCGCTGGTGGACTCAGTACGTCTCTCCGGCGATCGAGCGCAGCACCTACGTGCTGTTCGCCACGCTCGCGCTCATGCTGCTGCTGTGGCAATGGCGGCCGATTCCCGGGATCGTCTGGCAGGTGAGCGAACCTTCCGTGGCGATGGCGCTCACCGGCCTGTCGCTGTTTGGCTGGCTCGTCGTGCTGACCAGTACATTCCTGATCAACCACTTCGAGCTGTTCGGCCTGCATCAGGTCGCGAACAATCTGGTAGGCCGTGAAATGCGCGCCCCGCGTTTCCGCACGCCGCTGTTCTACAAGCTCGTGCGCCACCCGATCTATCTCGGCTTCATCGTCGCGTTCTGGGCAGCGCCAACGATGACCCTCGGCCACCTGCTGTTCGCCGCCGTGACGACCGCCTACATCCTCGTCGGCATCATGCTGGAGGAACGCGATCTGGTGGCGCTGTTCGGCGATGAATACCGCCGCTATCGCGAGCGGGTCGGGATGCTGTTCCCGAAGCTCGGGCGCGGCTCCGCGCAAAGCCTCGCGCGCAAGCAGGAATCGCCGCTTACCTGAGCGTGCAACCCAAACAGGCGCCGCCGGTTGTTTTGCCGGCGGCGCTTCGCATCTGCTACATGTCGCCCGGTAACAGAACCGGGTAGCGGCATGGCATTGGCGGCGAAAAAGGCCTCGGTGGGCCAAAACGAGAAGGCGGTCCAGGCGGCGATCGGCGCGCTCGCGGCCAGGTTCGGCAACCGGCTGGTCACCTCGCAGGCGGTGCGCGAGCAGCACGGCAACACGCTGACGTGGATCGAGAACCAGCCGCCCGACGCGGTGGTGTTTCCGCAGTCGGCCGAGGACGTGCAGGACGCGGTGCGCCTCTGCGTGCAGCACAAGATGCCCGTGGTGCCGTTCGGCACCGGAACCTCGCTCGAAGGCCACATCAATGCGCCGCGGGGCGGCCTTTCGATCGACTTCCGCGACATGAACCGGGTTCTCGCCGTTCACGCCGAAGACCTTGATTGCGTTGTCGAACCCGGTGTCACGCGCAAGCAGCTCAACGAGTATCTGCGCGACCAGGGCCTGTTCTTTCCGATCGATCCGGGCGCGGACGCCTCGATCGGCGGCATGTCCGCGACGCGCGCCTCCGGCACCAACGCGGTGCGCTACGGCACGATGAAAGACAACGTGCTGTCGCTGAAAGTGGTGCTGGCGAACGGCGAGACCATCTCGACCTCGCGCCGCGCCAAGAAATCATCCGCCGGCTACGACCTCACGCGGCTGTTCGTCGGTTCCGAAGGCACGCTCGGCGTCATCACCGAAGTCACCGTGAAGCTGCACGGCATTCCGGAAGCGATCTCGGGCGGCATCTGTCCGTTCCCCTCGATCGAGGCCGCGTGCAACGCGACCATCCAGACGATCCAGTCCGGCATTCCGGTCGCGCGGATCGAACTGCTCGACGAACTGCAGGTGAAGGCACTCAACGCCTACTCCAAGCTCGGCCTGCCGGAGACGCCGATGCTGCTGCTCGAATTCCACGGCACGAGCGCGGGCGTCGCCGAGCAGTCGGAACTGTTCGGCGCGATCGCGGCGGATCACGGGGGCGGGCCGTTCCGCTGGACCGCCAACCCGGAAGAGCGGACGCAAGATGTGGCAGGCGCGGCACGATGCCTACTGGGCGTGCATCCAGCTGCGTCCGGGCGCGAAAGCTTTCGCGACCGACGTGTGCGTGCCGCTCTCGCGGCTTGCCGAATGCGTCACAGATACGCAGCGCGATATCGAGGAACACAAGCTGGTGGCGCCGATCGTCGGCCACGTCGGCGACGGGAACTTCCACGTCTCGGTGCTGCTCGACATGGATGATCCGGCCGAGGTCGCGGCCGGCGAGGCGTTCAGCGAGCGGCTGGTCGCGCGCGCGCTCGCCATGGAGGGCACCTGCACCGGCGAGCACGGGGTCGGGCAGGGCAAGATGAAATACCTCGCCGCCGAGCATGGCGAGGCGCTTACCGTGATGCGCGCACTCAAACACGCGCTCGATCCGGACGACCTCATGAATCCCGGAAAAATCGTCGCATTTTGATAGACTTATCAAAGAGCGACATATATTCGCCGCCAAAATTCGGTTAGAATTTCGATTCAGTGGGGTGGTGGGCTGAGGCAGTCCGCAATTGTGCGGACTGAGGAGCTCGGAGCGCGCTGTGCAGGCGACCCTGCTCGGACTAGCCACGGCAATGATCCTGGCGCTGATCGCAGCGCTGGTCGGTCCACATTTTGTCGACTGGACGCAATACCGGGCGCGCTTCGAGAGCGAGGCGAGCCGCGTCGCCGGTATGCCGGTGCGGATCGCAGGCGCAATCGATGTCCGCATCCTGCCGACGCCGACGCTGAGCCTCGCCCGCGTCGAGTTCGGCAACCCCACGCAGCCGCAGGCCAAGGTGCGCGAGCTTTACGTCGAGCTGGCGCTCGGCGCGCTGGTGCGCGGCGAGTGGCGGGCCTCCGAGATGCGCGTCGTCGGCCCCGAGGTTTCGCTGGCGCTCGGCGCGAACGGGAAGCTCGACTGGACCGCCGCGCGCTTCGGGGTCGATCCCGATCAGCTTCAGATCGAGAAATTCGCAATCGAGGACGGCCGCATCGCGCTGCGCGATGGCGCGAGCGGCACCGACACTGCGCTCGAAGGGTTCTGGTTCAAGGGTGATCTGCGCTCGCTGCTCGGGCCGGTGAAGGGCGAGGGCGGGTTTATTCTGGCCAACGAGCGTTATGCCTATCGCGTTGCGGGCAGCCGCGTCACCGACGAGGGCATGAAGATCCGCCTCGCGCTCGATCCTTCGGACTATCCGCTCGCGCTCGAGGCCGATGGATCGCTGCGGCTCGAAGACAATGCGCCGCGCTTCGAGGGAGCGGTGACGCTGACGCGTCCCGTCGCCATCGCGGGCGCGAACGGTCGCGGCACGGTCGCGGTGCCGTGGCGCGCTTCGGCCAAAGTGAAAGCGGCGCCGACGCACACGCTGTTCGAACAGCTCGAATATCAGTACGGCCCGGAGGCGCGCGCCATCAAGCTCGGCGGCACCGCGGAGCTTCGCTTCGGCAAGACGCCGCGCTTCGAAGGCGTGATCTCGGCGCGGCAGGTCGATCTCGATCGCGCGCTCGCGCTGCCCGAAGCGTCCGGCCGCCTGCCGCTGGCTGCGCTGAAAGCCTTCATCGAGCCGCTCGCCGCATCCTGGCGGCCGCCGTTCCCGGTCCGGCTTGGCATCGGCATCGATGCGGTCACGCTCGCGGCCGGCATGCTGCAAGGCATGCGCGGCGACATCAGCATCGACGACAAGGGCTGGGACATCGAGAAGCTCGAATTCCGCGCGCCCGGCTTTGCGCAGGTGCGGCTGAGCGGGCACGTTGCCGCCGGGCAGCAGGGCGTGACCTTCACCGGCCCAGCGCAGATCGAAGCGAGCGATCCGAAGGCTTTCCTCGGCTGGCTCGAAGGACGCGAAGGCGTGCAGCGGCAGGCCGGCCTGCTTCGTGTCGGTGGCGAGCTTACCGTCGGCGCACAGGCGTTCGCGGTCGAGAAGCTGAAGTTCGAATTCGACCGCAAGACGATCGAAGGACGCTTCGCCTATGCGGCGGGAGACGGCGTGCGCGCGCCGCGGCTCGATGCCGAACTCAAGGCGGGCGAACTCGACGTCGACGGCATGCTCGCCTTCGCGCGCGCGGCGGGCGACGGCGCTGCGTTCGAGCGGCCGCGCGAGATTTCGCTCAATGTCGACATCGGGCGCGCGAGCGTCGCGGGCATCGACATCAAGGGTGTGAGCGGAACGTTCAAGCTCGATCCGGAAGGCGTGACCTTCGATCGCGTGCGCGTTGCGGATCTCGCGGATGCGGCGTTCAGCCTCAACGGCCGGATGGAAGGCGCGCTCGACGCGCCGCGCGGCACCGTGACGTTCGACGTCGATGCGCGCGGCCTCGACGGCACCGTCGCAGTGCTCTCGAACTACCTGCCGCAGGCGGCGGAGCCGCTGCGTCAGGCCGCGGGCAAGATCGTGCCGCTGAAGGCGCGCGCCACGCTCGGCATCGAGCCGGTGTCGTCGACCGATCCGCGCGGGCCGAGCAAGGTCAAGTTCGCACTCGAAGGCTCGGCCGGCGCGTTGCGCCTGAAGATCGGCACAGAGGCATCCGGCGACATCGGCGCGCTGGCGCTGCCGGAATTCCGTCTCGACGGCAATGTGTCGGCAGCGGACGGCACCGCGCTGATCGGCTTGCTTGGGCTCGACCGTGCGCTCGCGGTGGACAAGCGCGCGGGTACGCTCATCGTTGCGGTGCGCAGCGCCGCCGGCAGCGATGCGCGTGTGGACGCGCGTCTCAACGCGGGCGGACTTGCGGCGAGTGCGACCGGCACCGCGCGGCTGTTCCACGCGAATGGTTTCGCGGCCGCGCTCGACATCTCGATGCAGGCATCCGACGCAAGCCCGCTGCGGCGCGGGACCGTCGCGCCGAATGCGCTGCTGCCGGTCGCGCTGCGCGCAAAGCTGAATGCGACGGCGAGCGAACTGGCGCTCGAAAACATCGCCGGCGCGGTCGGTGGCTCGCCGGTGCGCGGCGCGCTGAAGATCGCGCTCGGCGCGACGAAGCGCGTCACCGGCCAGATCGAGGCGGACGCCGTCGACCTTCCGTCGCTGATCGCGGCCGGGGCCGGAATGCCGCGGGTATCCGCGCGCGCCGACGCGCAGCCATGGGCGGGCGAGCCGTTCGGCGAGGGCATGCTCGGCGGCGTCGAGGGCAACATCGCCTTCACGGCGACGCGCGCGACGCTCACGCCCAATCTGATCGGCCGTCAGGTTCGCGGCACGCTGCGGATCGACGCGAGCGAATTCGCGCTCGAAGGGATCGAAGGCACGCTCGCGGGCGGACGCGCCACCGGTCAGGTGGTGCTGTCGAGCCGCGGCCCCGAGGGGGTGACCGCGCGCGCGCGCATCAATCTGGCGAACGCCGATGCCGCCGCGCTGTTGCCGAATGACGGCAAGGCGGCGGTGAACGGCCGGCTCGGACTTTCAGCGGAGGTCGAGGGCAGCGGCCTCAGCCCCGCATCATTGATCGGTTCGCTCAAGGGCGCGGGCGCGATCACGCTCGAGGACGCGCAGCTGACCGGGCTCGATCCGAAAGCGTTCAACGCGGCGATGCGCGCGGTGGACCAGGGCGTCGCGGTCGACGCGCGCAAGATCCAGGACATCGCCACCACCATGATGGACGGCGGCTATCTGGCGGTGCCGCGGCTCGATGCCGCCGTCACGGTGAGCGCCGGACAGGCGCGCATCAATCCGACGACGGTCTACGGGCAGGGGGCCGATCTCGTGGTCGCGGGCGGCGCGGATCTTGCCGACGGAACGGTCGACGCGCGGCTGCGGCTGTCGGGGCCGATGGTCTCCGAGGGCGGGAGCTCGATCCGGCCGGAGATCTCCGTCGTGTTGAAGGGACCGATCGCGGCCCCGAAGCGCACCATCGACGTATCGGCGCTGTCGGCGTGGCTGATGCTGCGCTCGGTCGAGCGTCAGGCGAAGCGGCTCGACGTGATCGAGGCGGAACGGCGCGAGGCCGAACGCCGCGAAACCGAGCGCCGCGAGGCGGAAGCGAATGCCGCCGTGACGAGCAGCACGCCGGCCGCGCTGCCGGCAATGCCGTCGATCATCGTGGACGAAACAGCTTCGCCGTCGGCAACCGTCGCACCGTCCGCGCGGCCTTCGCGCGCGAAGCAGCCGGCCAATCCGGCGCGGCCCTTCGGTCCGGCGGCCGAGCAGGCGCCCACGCTGCCGCCGCCGATGAACATCGGACCTGCGCCGGGCGCGGTGAAGCGCACGCCGCCGGCCGCGATGAATCCACCGCCGCCGCGCTCCGCTCTGGAAACCTTGTTCGGATTACAGCGCTGACATTGCGGGACGTGCCCCGCGTTCGCGCGCTTCCGCCGCCGTAGCGGCTCCGCCCGCCAGCGCGCGATAGTGATCCAGCACGAACAACCTGATGGCCGACGAGAGATTGCCCTGACGGCGATCCGTGTCGATCGTGGCGACAAGCTCCGACAGCGTCATGCTGCGCGTGGCGGCGATGTCTTTCAGGCTGGTCCAGAAGGCGTCTTCAAGGCTGACGCTCGTCTTGTGCCCGGTAATGACGATCGAGCGTTTCACGACTGGCGATTTCATGACGGCTCCCCCGAGTTCGATCCTGTGCGCATCGAGATTCCGACGGACCTTTTCGGCGCGTGCGTCGTCCAGCGTGCGTTCCGATTTCGGACGGCCATAGGCAATCCGGTTCGCCGCGGCGCGCTTGGTGCTTTCCACCTTTGCGGCCTGCTTGCGCGCTTTGCGGAGATTGACGACCTCGCCCATTCTGATCCCACCGGCACCAAACAGCCGAACGCCGAGCCAAACTACGGATACTGTACGTAACTACCGCACAACTCTGTGTCGCCACGCAGGCCGAGCCCCGGCACGGCCGGCGGCGCGACAATCGACATGAAGCTGACGGTATTTTCATCCGTATCGCAAGACACGCTTAGTTGACCTTGATCCGGGACGCGGTCTTTCGTGATACTTATGGGATATAACTTTCAGATACTTAACTTGTTGTGGGTCATCTGCGCAGAAATCAAATCCCGATTACTGAAAGTACATATCAATATCTGTCTCTCACTACATAACAGTACCAGATAGTGAAAGTTGAATACTATCTGGCCTAGTCTTTTAAATACTTTGGAGAGTTTCCAAACAGGGCGATAAGTGCTGGAAATCCGGCACAACCGGCACCCATTCAATTTGAGTGTTGGGCGGGCTCCCCTAACGGAAATTGCGTTGATCTGATGGTGCGGCATAACCGCCGATGACATGCGTCAGCCCGGCCGCACCATCTTGCCGGGCTGCACCAGCCGGTCGAACTCCGCCGCCGAGACGTAACCTCCGCCGACCGCTTCCTCGCGCAACGTCGTGCCCTTCGCGTGCGCGGTCTTGGCGATCTTCGCCGCGTTGTCGTAGCCGATCTTCGGCGCGAGCGCGGTGACCAGCATCAGCGAGCGCTCGGTCAGGTCGCGGATGCGCGCTTCGTTGGCCCGAATGCCGCTGACGCAATTGTCGGTGAAGGAACGCGCCGCATCCGCGAGCAGCCGGATCGATTGCAGCAGGCAGTAGGCCATCACCGGCTTGTAGACGTTAAGCTCGAAGTGTCCCTGCGAGCCGGCGGTCGCGATCGTCGTCTGATTGCCGAACACCCGCGTGCACACCATCGTCAGCGCTTCGCTCTGCGTTGGGTTGACCTTGCCGGGCATGATCGAGGAGCCGGGTTCGT
The DNA here is from genome assembly GCA_963828625.1 of uncultured Alphaproteobacteria bacterium. Lineage (GTDB taxonomy): Bacteria > Pseudomonadota > Alphaproteobacteria > Rhizobiales > Xanthobacteraceae > PALSA-894. The sequence goes on from CAWHEX010000009.1 coordinate 224,693, forward strand.
TCTCGGGCAGGATCAACTCGCCGAGCCCAGAGCGCGGTCCGGAGCCGAGGAAGCGGACGTCGTTCGCGATCTTGAACAGCCCGGTGGCGACCGAATCCAGCGTGCCGTGCACGAACACATAGGCGTCGTTCGACGCGAGTGCCTCGAACTTGTTAGGTGCGGAGGTAAATGGCAGTCGCGTGATCGCGGCGACGCGGCGCGCAAACAGCTTTGCGAATTGCGGCTTCGCGTTGAGCCCGGTGCCGACCGCAGTGCCGCCCTGCGCCAGCGGATGAAGGTGCTTCACGGCGAGCCGCACGCGCGCGATGCCGAGCTTCACCTGTTCGGCATAGCCGGAGAATTCCTGGCCAAGCGTCAAGGGCGTCGCATCCTGCGTGTGGGTGCGGCCGATCTTCACGATCTTGGCGAACTGCTTTGCCTTCTTGTCCAGCGCCTTCTGCAAATGCGTGAGTGCGGGATCGAGCCGCTGCGCGATCTCCATCGCGGCCGCGATATGCATCGCGGTCGGGAACGCGTCGTTCGAGGACTGGCTCATGTTGACGTGATCGTTCGGATGCACCGGTGATTTCTCGCCGCGCTTGCCGCCGAGCATTTCGTTCGCGCGGTTGGCGATCACCTCGTTGAGATTCATGTTGGTCTGCGTGCCTGAGCCGGTCTGCCACACGACCAGCGGAAAATGATCGTCAAGCTTGCCGTCGATCACCTCCTGCGCGGCGGTGGAGATCGCGCGGGCGCGCCTGGCGTCGAGGCTGCCGAGCGACAGGTTGACCTCGGCGGATGCGCGTTTCACCAGCGCCAGCGCATGGATGAGCGGCAGCGGCATGCGCTCCTCGCCGATGCGGAAGTTCTGCAAAGAGCGCTGCGTCTGTGCGCCCCAGTAGCGATCCGCCGCTACCGCGATGGGGCCGAACGTGTCGGTTTCGGTGCGCGTCTTCGCCATGATCCGTCCTTATTCGCCGCCTGCACTCCATATAATAGGAGCGGGCAACAGGTTCGAGGGCATGAACGATCCGGGCATTGCCGAACGTATCGCGCCCCTGCGGCGCATTCCGCCCGTGCCGCAGCCGCCGGCCCGGCCGTTGGGGCCGCTCGGACTTTACCGGGCGTTGCGCGCCAACTCGATCTCGGCCTGGCGCACGGAGGCGTTCGAGGAGCCGTACATCGCTGACCGCAACATGCTTGGCGGCTACGTGCTGCTGAGCGATCCCGAACTGATCCGCCGCGTGCTGATCGACAATGCGGCGAACTATCCGAAGGACGACCTCCAGCTCGAGAAGCTGATGCCCGCGGTGGGCCGCGGCCTGCTCACCGCTGATGGCGACTCTTGGCGGCTGCAGCGCCGTACCGTCGCGCCGCTGTTCCAGCCGCAGCCGGTGGCCGCCTATCTCGCCGCGATGGCGGCCTCGGTCGACGCGATGCTGGCGCGCTGGGAGCGGCACGCGGCGTCCGGCGCGACGGTCGACGTGGCGCGCGAGATGACCGCGCTCACCTACGACATCATCTCGCGCACGGTGTTCTCGCACGAGATCGAAACGCCGGCCGAGGTGATGGGCGAGGCGATCACGACGTACTTCGATGCGCTGGGCCGCATCGACCTGTGGGACGTGCTGCCGCTGCCGCGCTGGCTGCCGCGCCCGGCCTTCATCAAGGCGCGTCCGGCGCAGAAGATCTTCCGCGAGGAGGTGCGCCGCCTGCTGGATCGCCGTCGTGTGCGCATGGCGCGCGGCGAGCAAATGCCGGACGATCTCGTGACGCGGCTGATCGCGGCGCGCGATCCGGAAAGCGGGGAGGGGCTCGCCGACGCGGTGATCCACGACAATCTCGTCACCTTCATCGGCGCGGGCCACGAGACGACCGCGAATGCGTTGACCTGGACGCTGTTCCTGCTCTCCGAATTTCCCGAGGCGGATGCGCGCGCCGCGCGAGAAGCGAAAACGTTGAGCGATCGGCCGGATGCGGACGATCTTTCAACGCTCGCCGGCACGCGCATGATCCTGGAAGAATCGATGCGGCTTTATCCGCCGGTGCCGTTTATGAGCCGCGAGGCAATCGGCTCCGACCGGCTCGGCGAGGTCGAGATCGTGCGCGGCACGCGCGTCATCATCGCGCCGTGGGTGCTGCACCGGCATCGCAAGCTCTGGGCCGACCCGGAGGCCTTCATGCCGGAACGCTTCGCGCCGGAAAATCGCGCGAAGATCCCGCGCTTTGCGTATCTGCCGTTCGGCGCGGGGCCGCGCATCTGCGTCGGGATGGGCTTTGCGATGCAGGAGGCGTTGCTCGCGCTTGCCATGATCGTGCGGCGCTTTCGTCTTACGCTCGCCGACGGCGCGCAGGTGATGCCGTTCGCCCGCATGACGTTGCGGCCCGCGAACGGGCTGCCGATGCGTATGGCGCTGCGCGATTGAGAACTATTTCTTGCGGAAGCGGTCGAGCCGCACGACTTCGGCGCCGCCGGAGGGCCTTTCGGGCTCGCTCTTGTCTTTGACGACGGCGATCGGCGGCTTCGCAGGTTTTGGAGAGTCGGAAGGACCTGTCGCGGTGGGCGCATCGGCGTCGACGGGCGCGATCTTGCGGCGCGGCTTGATCGTCGCCTTCTCTTCGGCCTCGGCCACGGCAGGCTTTTCCTCAGGCGCTTCTGCACCTTCCACCAGGGTCTCGAACTGAAGCCCGAACTGCACCGACGGGTCGAAGAAACCCTTGATGGAGTCGAGCGGCACGAAAAGCTTCTCGGTGACGCCGTTGAACGACAGGCCAACCTCGAGCGAACTGTCCGTGACCGTCAAATCCCAGAACTGGTGCTGGAGGACGATCGTCATCTCCTCCGGATACTGCTCGCGCAGCCGCGCGGAGAGCTTCACGCCCGGCGCGCGCGTGTCGAACGTGACGTAGAAATGATGCTCGCCCGGGAGGCTCCCGGTCTTGGCCACGTCGATGAGAACGCGGCGCACCACGGCGCGCAGCGCCTGCTGGGTCAGAAGATCGTAGCGGATGTGATCGACGGGCATGCGGTTCCTGCGACTCGCATCATAAATGTTCGGGGTGCACGCGCCAACGCCGTACGCAGATCATCGGGAAAATGAAAGTGGAGGCTTCTGTTGCCAGGTGCCTCCGGACCCCGCCTGCCGGAGCTTATCCCGTCAGGACTTGAAGTTCGGTGTTACAAACCGCTTACGCGGCCTGTGCAACCGGAGCATAGTTGTCGTTGGCAACTATGGAATGGCCCGTTACGTCGGAACCATCTCGGGCAAAAGCGCGCCTTTTACGCCCTCGTCGATCCTATTTCGGCCCCGCCGAAGCTCACGCACGCGCCTGAGCTTGGGTGGAGCCGCCGGGTACTGCCCCCGGGTCCGAAAGGTTTATTACGACGCCCGTTTATCGCCATAGCCGGCCCTTGCGGGACGGCACGCTCAATATAGGGGCGTGGAGGTTAAGAAGAAAGGGCGCAGGGTTTCCCGTGAAACATTTCCTAACAGGCGGATTGCGGTCCCCCACAGGAGCTGTCGCGGTCGGACGACCGGTGGAAGTGCTTATAGGGATGGCGTTGGTCGCGCGCGTGCGATTGAGCGTTTCGTGTACGAACGTCGCCGCGCTACGATCGTGCGACGGCGCATAGCGAGCGCGTGCGCTCCCGCTTGAGCGCGAGGTTGACGAAGAGCGCAGGCGCGTGACGCGTCGTCGTCTTCTTGACGAAGGTTTCCCACCAAAGTCTCGCTTGTAAGTGCAACCGCGCGGGAAACACGCGCCATTTGCGTTGTGTCGCTGCCGTAAATTGAAGCAGAAAATTTAAGCCGTTGACCCTGCGCGCATTTGTCGCTTTTGTTGGCGGTGGGCGGGGCGAGTGTGCTAGGCAGGACGGATACGCGCACCAAAGAATGCGCGGATACGTCTTCTGGGAGGGTACATGTCTGAGGGGTCGACCGGCGCTCATCCGCGTGGTCATGGGCTGATCCGCAATCCGAAAGATTTCTGGGGCGGGCTTGCGCTCGTTCTCGTCGCGTCGTTCGCGGTCTGGGCGTCGAGCGACTTGCCCGGCATGCGCGGCTTCGCGTTCGGCCCGGGTACTGCGCCGCGCCTGTTCGCCTATTCGCTGATGGCGCTCGGGGCGGGGGTCATGCTCGTCGGACTTCTGACCGACGGGCCGCCGCTGGAGGATTTCACCTTCTCGGGAACGTTCGGCGGCGCCGTCGTGGTGCTCTCGCTGGTCCCGATCTACATGGCCTCCGCACATTTCGGAAAGATGATCCCCGGCATACCGCAGGACATCGTGGTGGCGGCGATCGGGTCCATCGTGGCGGTGACGCTTGCTTTCGTGCTGATGAGGTTCGCGCCGCGCGGACCATTGTTCATCACCGCCGCGACCATCGTATTCGCGATCGCGGTGCGTCCGCTCGGCCTGGTCATCGCGAGCTATGTCTCGCTGGTGATCTCGGCCAACGCCACCAACGACAAGCGCTGGATTGAAACGCTGATCTGGTGCGGGGTTCTGACGGCGTTCTGCTCGCTGTTGTTCCCGTACGGACTCAACCTGCCGCTTCAGCTTTGGCCCCGGTTCTAGAGCGGCGGTGACATAAAATGGATCTCATCCAAAATCTCTGGTTCGGGTTCGGTGTCGCCGTCACGCCGATGAACATCATGCTGTGCCTGATCGGTGCGCTGGTCGGCACGCTGATTGGCGTGCTGCCCGGCATCGGTCCGCTCGCCACGATCGCGATGCTGCTGCCGATCACCTTCGGGCTTCCGCCGGTCGGTGCGCTCATCATGCTCGCCGGCATCTATTACGGCGCGCAGTACGGCGGCTCGACCACGTCGATCCTGATCAACATTCCGGGTGAATCGTCCTCGGTGGTGACTACGCTCGACGGTCACCAGATGGCGAAGCAGGGCCGCGCCGGCCCTGCGCTCGCGATCGCCGCCATCGGCTCGTTCATCGCCGGTACGTTCGCCACCATTCTTGTGGCGGCGCTCGGCGTGCCCTTGACCGCGCTCGCGCTGAAGTTCGGCCCGGCGGAATACTTCTCGCTGATGGTGCTCGGCCTCGTGTTCGCGGTCGTGCTCGCCAAGGGCTCGGTGTTCAAGGCGATTGCGATGGTGATGCTCGGCCTGTTGCTCTCGTGCGTCGGCTCCGACATCGAGACCGGCCAGTCGCGCCTGTCATTCGACATCCCAGAGCTTGCCGACGGTATCGGCTTCGTAACGGTCGCAATGGGCGTGTTCGGTTACGCCGAGATCATGCGCAACCTCGAACAAGTGGCGAGCCGCGACATCGTCGAGGCGAAAATCACCGGCCTGATGCCGACGATGAAGGACTTCAAAGACTCGTCCGGTGCGATCGCGCGCGGTACCCTGCTTGGCTCTCTCCTTGGCATCCTGCCCGGCGGCGGCGCCGTGATCGCGGCGTTCGCGGCGTACACCTTCGAGAAGAAGATCTCGAAGCACCCCGAGCGGTTCGGGCGCGGCGCGATCGAGGGCGTTGCGGCGCCGGAAAGCGCCAACAACGCCGCCGCGCAAACCTCGTTCATTCCGCTGCTCACGCTCGGCATCCCGCCCAACGCCGTGATGGCGCTGATGGTCGGCGCGATGACTATTCACGGCATCGTGCCGGGCCCGCAGGTGATGACCAAGCAGCCGGAACTGTTCTGGGGCCTGATCGCCTCGATGTGGATCGGCAACCTGATGCTGGTCATCATCAACCTGCCGCTGGTCGGCCTGTGGGTGTCGCTCCTGCGCGTGCCTTATCGCCTGCTGTTCCCGGCGATCCTGATCTTCTGCGCGATCGGCGTTTACTCGATCAACAACGCGCCGGCCGACGCCATCATGGTGGCAACGTTCGGCTTCGTCGGCTACTGGCTGGTGAAGACCGACTTCGAGCCGGCTCCGATGCTGCTCGGCTTCGTGCTCGGCCCGCTGATGGAGGAGAATCTGCGCCGCGCCATGCTGATCGCGCGCGGCGATCCGACCACCTTCGTGATGCGGCCGATCTCGGGAACACTGCTCGCGATCGCCACCATCCTGATCGTCATCGCGCTGCTGCCGATGATCCGGAAGAAGCGCGACGAGGTGTTCGTCGAGGAGTCGACTTAAAGACAAACCGCGACGATCCGCCTACTGGTTTGCGACGGGCAGCATGAAAGGCTGCCCGTCTGCGTTTTGAAGGGAGGAATGCCATGAAGTTGTTCACCCGGCTTGCCGGTACGTTGGTAGCGCTCGCGCTGAGCGCCGTTACGGCAAACGCGCAGGATTATCCGACCAAGAACATCACGCTGATCGTGCCGTTCGCGGCGGGCGGGCCGACCGACGTGATCTCGCGCATCATCGGCGAGCACATGTCACGCACGCTCGGCCATCAACTGGTGATCGAGAACACGCTCGGCGCAGGCGGCACGACGGCCTCAACCCGCGCCAAGCGCGCTGCGCCGGATGGCTACACGCTGATCACCGGCCATATGGGCACGCACGCGGCATCCGTCGCGCTTTATCCGAAGTTGCAGTACGACCCGCGCACGGACTTCGAGCCGATCGGCCTGATCGCCGGCACGCCGATCCTCATTCTCGCCAAGAAGGACTTTCCCGCGAAGGACCTGAAGGAATTCGTCGCGCACGTGAAGGCAAACGAAAAGACCCTCAACGCCGCGCATGCGGGTGTCGGCTCGGTGTCGTTCACCACCTGCCTGCTGCTCAACTCGATCCTGGGCGTGAAGCCGGTGGCGGTGCCGTTCAACGGCACGGGCCCGTCGATGAACGCGCTGGTCGGCGGACAGGTCGACTACATGTGCGACCAGATCGTCAACGCGGTGCCGCAGGTGAAGGGCGGCACGATCAAGGCCTATGCGATCGCCACGCCGGAGCGTAATCCCTCGCTGCCCGACGTGCCGACCACCAAGGAAGCCGGCTTGCCGGCATTCGAGGCATCCGCTTGGAACGCGCTGTTCGCCCCGAAAGGCACGCCGAAGCCGGTCGTCGACAAGCTCGCTGACGCGCTCGCCAAGGCGCTCGACGACGAAGCCGTGCGCAAGCGCCTGCTCGAACTCGGTTCCGACATTCCGGATGGCCCGCGCCGCGGCCCGGCCGCGCTCGGCACGCTGGTGAAGAGCGAAGTCGACAAGTGGGGCAAGGTGATCAAGGAGGCGGGCGCGGAGGTGAACTGACGCGCCCCGCGACGCTGGAGTTCTGCAACGGGCGGCCACACGGGCCGCCCGTTCGCTTTTCGGTGCATCCGCGGATATCGCCAAGCCGTTCGCATCTGCTTATGCTCGCGTCAGGCCGTTCTTCTGTTCCGGCCGGGAGGCGCATGCGGAAATTCGTCTCGATCGTCGTCGCGATTTTGGCTCTCGCCGTTGCGCTCACTGCGCCGGCGATGGCCGAGCGGCGGCTCGCACTGGTGATCGGCAACGACCGCTACGAGTCGCTTCCCAGTCTCCAGAAGGCCGTGAACGATTCCGGCGCGATGGAGAGCGCGTTGACGCGTCTCGGCTTCACGGTGTCGCGTGCGACGGACGCCAGCCGCCGGAGCATGAACGAGCGGATCGAGGCGTTCGCCGGGCAGGTCCAGCGCGGCGACACGGCGCTGTTCTTCTTCGCCGGCCACGGAGTCGAGATCAAAGGAATCAACTATCTGCTGCCGACCGACACGCCCGAGGCGCGCGACGGACAGGAAGGTCTGATCACCCGCGAGGGGATCGCGGCCGACAGCATCATCGAACGGCTGCAGGAGCGCGGCGCACGCGTCACCATGCTGGTGCTCGATGCCTGCCGCGACAATCCGTTCAAGAAAGCGGGCACGCGCGGCGTCGGCGGTTCGCGCGGGCTCGGTCAGATGACGCCGGCGGAAGGCGTGTTCGTGCTGTTCTCGGCGGGACTCGGCCAGACGGCACTCGACCGGCTTTCGGACGGCGACTCGCATCCGAATTCGGTGTTTACCCGCACGTTTATCAATCAACTCGATCGTCCGGGTTTGAGCGTGCTCGAGATTGCGAAGACGACGCAGACGGAAGTGCGCAAGCTCGCGCTCACCGTCGACCATCGCCAGCAGCCGGCGTTCTACGACCAGATTGACGGCGTCCTTGTGCTCAAGCCGCCCGGTGGAGCGCCCGCGCCAACCGTTGCGTCTCCTGCGCCGGCGCCCGCGGCGCCGTCCCGGCCGTCAACGCCGGTTGTCGCAACAGTGCAGCCGTCCGCACCGGCCGCGCCGGAACGCGCGCCCGCGCCGCCGGCAGGCGGGCCCGTCAGCAAAGTGTTCACCAGCCGCAGCGCGGCCGTCGGTGCCGGGGCGGGCAACGTGCGCTCGGGGACCTTTCCGTCGAAGCCGATCACAATCATTGTGCCATTCGTTGCCGGCGGAACGATGGACTTTACCGCCCGCGCGATCGCGCAGCCGATGTCTGCCGCACTCGGCCAACCCGTCAATGTCGAGAATGTGCCTGGAGCCGGCGGCACGGCCGGGATGACCCAGGTGCGCAACGCCGCGCCGGACGGCCACGTTCTGGTCATGGGCGGCATCGCCGCGCTGATTTCAAATCTGGCGCAGCAGGACAAGTCGTCCGATCCAGCGTCGGATTTCGAGGGCATCGGGCTGGTGGCCGCGACACCGTTTGTCATCATGGGCAAGAAGGATTTGCCGGCGACCGATCTCGGCAGCTTCATCGCCTATCTCAAAAGCCGCAACGGTGCCGCCACTTACGGTTCCGGCGGCGTGGGCAGCTCGGCTCATCTTGCCTGCCAGCAATTCAACAGCCTCGCGAACGCCCGATCCACCCACGTGCCGTATCGCGGAATGGCGGACGCGGTCGCTGAGCTCAACAAAGGCAGCGTGGATTACGTCTGCGCCGAAATATCCACCGTGCGGTCACAGGTGCGCTCCGGCGCCATCAAGGCATTGGGCGTCGCGTCCGCCGAGCGCCTTGAGAATCTTTCCACGGTCCAGACAGGCGCCGAAGGGGGCGTGCCCGGCTTCATCGCGTCATCCTGGTACGCGCTTCTCGCGCCGAAGGGGACGCCGAAGAGCGTCATCGACAAGCTCAGCTATGCGCTCGGCCGCGCGCTGGACGATTCCGCAACGCGCCGGAAGCTGATCGCCAGTTTGGGAGAACTTCCCTTGGCGGTGAACCGCTCGCCGCAGGCCGTCGAGGCTTTCATGCGCGCCGAATCCGCCAAATGGACGCCGGTCGTCAAGGCGGCGGGGATCAATTGATCTGAACTCCGGTGAAGATACGCGCGCTCACTCCACCTTGATATTCGCCTTCTTTGCGACTGCGCTCCACTTCGCGGTCTGCGCCGCCATGAAGCTGCCGAACTCGCTGGAGCTTCCGGTCGCGAGCGCGCTGCCGAGCTTTCCGACCGCAGCGCGCATCTCATCCGTGGCGAAGCCTTCGTTGATCGTTGCGTTGAGCTTCGCGACGATGTCGGGCGGCGTTCCGGCGGGCGCGACGACGCCGTAGAAGGTCGCCACCTCGTAGTCCGGCACGCCCGCCTCGATCATGGTCGGAATGTCGGGCGCGAGCGGCGTGCGGTTGCGGCTCGTGATGGCGAGCGCGCGCACCTTGCCCTCGCGGATCTGCGGCAACAGGATCGAGATCGCCTCGAAGGTGCAGTGCACCTGCGCGCCGAGCAGCGCGGTGACGGCTTCGCCGCCGCTCTTGTACGGCACGCCGACGAGATCGACTCCCGCATTGGCCTTGAACAGCTCGCCCGCAAGATGCGGCAGGCCACCCTGGCCGGTGTGCGCGATGTTGAACTTGCCCGGATTGGCCTTCGCGTCCGCGACCAGTTCCTGCACGCTCTTCCACGGAGTGCCGGGATGCGCGACGAGGATCTGGTAGCTCTCGGAAATCTTCGCCACGGGCGCAAAGCTTTTCGCCGGATCGTAGCCGGCGCTCGCCGACACCGCCGGGATGACGGCGAACACGGAGGTGTTGCCGACGAGCAGCGTGTAGCCGTCGGGCGCCGCGGTCGCGACCGCGCGCGCGCCGATCGCGCCGCCTGCGCCGGGGCGGTTCTCGACCACCGCCGGCTGGCCAAGCTTGGGCAAGATCTGCGCGAGCAGCCGCGCCGGAATGTCGGTCGGCCCGCCCGGCGCGGACGGAACGATCAGGCGGATCGGCTTGTCGGGAAAGGTCTGCGCCAGGGCGGGGGCGGCGACCGCGCAAGCGGCTGATGCGACAAGAAATTGCCGGCGCGAAATCATGTTTCCCCCGTGGACTTGCCAGCTTTGCCAAACGGTTGCACGCCCTGTCCGGCGTGCACAAGTAGGGCTCACGGCTTCGCCGCCGGGCGGCGCGGCGCTAAAGTGCCGCCGAATCGGACGTCATCGATGCGCCAGTATCACGAGCTGATGGAACGCATCCTGCGCGAAGGCGTGGAGAAGCGCGACCGCACCGGCACCGGCACGCGCTCGGTGTTCGGCCATCAGATGCGCTTCGATCTCGCCGAAGGCTTCCCGATGCTCACCACCAAGAAGCTGCACCTGAAATCGATCGTCCACGAGCTGCTCTGGTTCCTCGCGGGCGACACCAACATCAAGTACCTGAACGACCACGGCGTGCGCATCTGGGACGAGTGGGCGGACGAGCGCGGCGAGCTCGGGCCGGTCTACGGCTCGCAGTGGCGCTCATGGCCGGCGGCCGACGGCGCCGCGATCGACCAGATCGCGCATGTGGTCGAGATGATCCGGAAGAACCCGGACTCGCGACGGCTGATCGTCACCGCGTGGAATCCCGCCGAAGTGGACAAGATGGCGCTGCCGCCGTGCCACTGTCTCTTTCAGTTCTATGTCGCGGAGGGCCGGCTTTCCTGCCAGCTCTACCAGCGCTCGGCCGATACGTTTCTCGGCGTGCCGTTCAACATCGCATCCTATGCGCTGCTGACGCTGATGGTCGCGCAGGTGACCGGCTACAAGGCGGGCGACTTCGTGCACACGTTCGGCGATGTGCATCTTTATCTCAATCATCTCGAGCAGGCGCAGCTCCAGCTTTCGCGCGCGCCGAAGAAGCTGCCGGTGATGAAGCTCAACCCGGCCGTGAAGGACCTGTTCGCATTCCGCTACGAGGATTTCGTGCTCGAAGGCTACGAGCCGCACCCGCACATCAAGGCCGAGGTCTCGGTGTGAGTGTTGACGGATCGCTGACGATCCGCTCCTGCGCGGCCGGGCGAGGCCGGCCTCGCACTTGCGTTCGTGCGCGAGCTTGCCGAATACGAGAAGCTCACCCACGAGTGCGTCGCGACCGAAGCGATGATCGATGCGGCATTGTTCGGCGAACAGCCGCGCATCTTCTGCGAGTTCGCGGAGTGGAACGGCGAGGCGGTCGGCTTCGCGCTCTGGTGTCTCAACTTCTCGACCTTCAGCGGCAAGTCCGGCCTCTATCTCGAGGACCTGTTCGTGCGCGCGAGCCATCGCGGCAAGGGGATCGGCAAGGCGCTGATGATCGAGCTTGCGAGGAGGTGCGTCGCGAACGGCTGGGGCCACTTCCAGTGGTCGGTGCTCGACTGGAACACGCCGTCGATCGATTTCTACAAATCGCTCGGCGCGACCATGCTGGACGAATGGACCGGCGTGCGCGTATCCGGCGATGCGCTCGCCAAACTGGCGGAGCGCGCGTGACGCAGATCGTCATCATCGCCGCCGTTGCCGACAACGGCGTGATCGGGCAGGGCGGCAAGATGCCGTGGCGGCTGAAATCCGACATGGCCCATTTCACGCGCGCTCACCAAGGGCAAGCCTGTTGTGATGGGGCGCAAGACCTATGACTTCGCTGCACATCAAGCCGCTGCCCGGCCGCACGAACATTGTGATCACGCGCGACAGGAGCTTCACGGCGCCGGGCGTGCTGGTGGCGCCGGGTCTCGAAGCCGCGCTGGAGGCCGCGCGCGGCGACGCGATGCGGCGCGGCAGCGACGTCATGGTGATCGGCGGCACGGAGATCTACGCGCAGGCGATGCCGTTCGCGGACCGGCTGGAGATCACGCAGGTGCATGCGTCGCCGGAGGGCGATACGCGGTTCCCGGCGATCGATCCCGCGCTCTGGCGCGAGGCCGCGCGCGCTTGCCATCCGGCCGGACCGCAGGACGCCGCCGCATACGATTTCGTGAGCTATCTCAGGGCAAACGCGCTAGACCCTGAACGTTAACTCTGGCTCCGCGACGGCACGCCGCAGCAAGGCGATGCGTTGAAAGCCATAAGGGTGTCCCATATAACCCCGCGGGGAACGCGCCCGGCACATCAGGCCGGGCAGGAGAGAATTCAATGCCATGGAGTAACCAGGGCGGTGGCCCGTGGGGCGGCGGGAGGCGGCTCCAAGGGGCCCTGGGGCTCGGGCCCGCAGTCGACCGGCCCGACGCCGCCGGACCTTGAGGAATTGCTGCGCCGCAGCCAGGACAAGCTGAAGGGCATTCTGCCGGGCGGCAATCTTGGCGGCCGCGGCGTGATCGTGATCGTGCTCGTCGCCATCGTGGTCTGGGGCTTCTCGGGCTTCTTCCGGGTCGAGCCCGACGAACTCGGCGTGGTGCTGCGCTTCGGCAAGTACACGCGCGACGCCAAACCCGGCCTGAATTATCACCTGCCGTATCCGGTCGAGACCGTGCTCACCCCGAAGGTCACGCGCGTCAACCGCATCGACATCGGCATGCGGCTGATCGAGGACTCGCGCCGCGGCACGCAGCTGCGCGACGTGCCGGAAGAGAGCCTAATGCTCACCGGCGACGAGAACATCGTCGACGTCGACGTTTCGGTGTTCTGGCTGGTGAAGACCGGCGGCGCCGGCGACTACCTGTTCAACATCCAGAACCCGGAAGGCACCGTGAAGGCGGTCGCCGAAAGCGCCATGCGCGAGGTGGTCGGCCGTTCGGAGATTCAGCCGATCCTGACCGGCGCGCGGCAGACGATCGAAACCGCGGTGCACGAACTGATGCAGAAGGTGCTCGACGGCTATCAGGCCGGCGTACAGGTCACGCAGGTGCAGATGCAGAAGGTCGATCCGCCCGCGCAGGTGATCGATGCGTTCCGCGACGTGCAGGCGGCGCGCGCCGACCTCGAACGCGCGCAGAACGAGGCGCAGACCTACGCCAACCGCGTCGTTCCGGAAGCGCGCGGTCGCGCCGCGCAGGTCCAGCAGTCTGCCGAAGCCTATCGCGAGCAGACCGTCGCCGAGGCGAAGGGTCAGGCGGCACGCTTCAGCCAGGTCTATGAGCAATACAAGAAGGCGCCTGTGGTCACGCGCCAGCGCATCTATCTGGAGACGATGGAGCGCGTGTTCGGCGGCACCGACAAGATCCTTCTCGATTCCAACCAGCAGGGCGGTAACGCGGGCGGCAACGTCGTGCCGATCCTGCCGCTCAACGAAATGCTCCGGCGCACGCCGGACGCCGGTACAACGACGGGAGGCACCCGATGAAACTCGGTATCGCCGGCGGCGTGCTCGCCGTTCTCGCCGTCATTGCGGCCATCATCGGCTACTCGTCGATGTTCACCGTCTACCAGACGCGCCTCGCGCTCGTGGTGCGCCTCGGCCAGCCGGTGCGCGTCGTCACCGAGCCGGGCCTGAACTTCAAGATCCCGCTGATCGACAGCGTGATCTATGTCGACAAGCGCATCCTCGATCTGGAAAACGCCGCGCAGGAAGTGATCGCGTCGGACCAGAAGCGCCTCGTGGTCGATGCCTTCGCGCGCTACAAGATCAAGGACGCGCTGCTGTTCTATCAATCGGTCGGCTCGATCGAAGGCGCGAACTCGCGGCTCTCGACCTTGCTCAACGCGGCGCTGCGCCGCGTGCTCGGTGAATCGACGCTCACCCACGTGGTGCGCGACGAGCGCGCCGCCCTGATGGCGCGCGTGCGCGAGCAGCTCGATCGCGAAGCGGCTCAGTTCGGCATCACGGTGGTTGACGTGCGTATCCGTCGCGCCGATCTGCCCGAGCAGAACAGCCAGGCGGTCTACCAGCGCATGCAGACCGAACGTCAGCGCGAGGCGGCCGAGTTCCGCGCCAACGGCTCGCAACGCAAGCAGGAGATCCAGGCGCGCGCTGATCGCGACGTCACGGTGCTCATCGCCGACGCGCAGGCGAGGGGCGACACGATCCGCGGCGAGGGCGAGGCGGAACGCAATCGCATCTTCGCCGATGCGTTCAACAAGGACCCGGACTTCTTCGCTTTCTATCGTTCGATGCAGGCCTACGAGGCAGGGCTTGGGCACCGCGACACCCGCATGGTGCTGCGGCCCGACAGCGACTTCTTCCGCTACTTCGCCGATCCGAGCGGCAAAATGCGCGACGACGGCAGGACGCCGCCCGCGAACGCTGCGCCACGTCAGTAACGTTTCACGCCGCGGCTTCCGCGGCGCCGTGCCGGTTGTCCCATGGCGGATTTCATCGTCGCGCTCGGTCTCGTGTTCGTCATCGAGGGCCTGATCTTCGCCGTGAGCCCTTCGTCGGCCAAGAAGGCGATGGCGCACGTGCTGGAGACGCCGGAGGGGCCGCTGCGCATCGTCGGCATCGCGTCGGCGGTGCTGGGCGTGATCCTGGTGTGGTTCGTGCGCGGTTAGCGCGGCGCTATGCCCGTGACTTCATAGTCCGATTGCGATCTCTGCCCAACGCAGCATCGCGGGGCTATTTAGGAACGTGATGACCTCCGGCTCGATTGACTCCGGCCGGTCGTGCGAGAGCGCGACGGTTGCGACGATCATGTCGCAGCGGTCGTTGAAGGCGACCGAGATGACACTTCTGGTCGACGCGGTCGCGGCGAGCCGGTAGGCCCTGCTGCGGCCTTGCATTCGCCCGACGCTGATTTCCCGGCCGGCACCCAGCGGCGTGACTTCGCCGACCAGATCGAAATCGCTCATGCGATCGAGCTCGGTGTCGTCCGATATCCCCGTCACGCAGTTGCAGAAGCCGACCTTGGCGCGGACATAAATATTCACGCCCGCATTGCAGCCGGCCGCGTTGCAGCGGAAGGCTTTGCCCTTTCCCCACTGGTCGATCGGAAACGGCCAAGCCATTTCCGTCCAAGCTCCTTCCGTTAAAGCCGGACGAGGGACAGAACTGACCGGACCGGTCTTCAGGAGTGCGACCGCAACGGCGCCACTGCCCAAGGCAAGCGCGACGCCGACGACGATTGCGAGGCTTTTGTTCATCGCTGCCGCCGTCGGCGTTGACCGGCTATTTCTTCGCCAGGAACGCCCGCGCATCCGCCACGTCGGTTCTGGTGGCGTCGGCATTCTGCGCTAGCGCGACGACCTTGGCGTAGTAATCGCGTGCCTTTGCGGTATCGCTCAGCTTTTCGGCTGCTTTTCCGGCGCCGAGTGTGGCGCCAAGCCGGTTCGCCTCCTTGGCCAATGTCGCTTCGAACGCCGCGAGCGCTTCCTTCGGCTTGCTGCGTTCGAGCAGCATCTCGGCGTAGAGTTCGCGCGCGGGCGTGGGCACGCCGGGCGTCACCGGATGTTTCTCGGTGCGGTCTTCGGCGTCCGCCGCGGCGCTCATGGCCGTGAGCGCCTCGTCGAATTTGCCTTCCGCATAGAGTGCCCAGGCGGATGCGACCTGCCACTGGATATTGACCTGCTCGGACCAATAGCCGTCTTTCGCGGCGATCAGTTTGTCGCGTAGCTCGGCGAGCTTGTCGATGTCGGCCTTTGCGCCTGCAGCGTTACCGGATCGGGCCGCACCAAGAGCGCGCGCAAAATGCGTCATCGCCTGTACGTGTGCGAGCGGGCTCGGCCGCACCGGAAGTTCTGCTGCGGCTTTCCAGTCGCGCCGTTCGACGGCGTAGCGCGCCGGCGAGACCGCCATCGCGTACGGACCGGGCAGGAATGTCTCGGCGAAACCGGAAACTGTCGCCATCTCGTCGAGCACTGCTTTTGCGGCCTGATCCTGTCCGAGCTGCAGATAGGCATAGACCTGGTAGTCCATCGCATGAAGCTGGTCGTGGGCTTCCTTCGCCTGCTTCGCGACGCGCTGGGCTTCCTGGTTTGAGGCAATCAACTCTTTCCAGTATCCGACGCGCGTGAAGATGTGCGACGGCATGTGCTGCGCATGCGAGGCACCGGGCGCGATCGTCGCGTAAAGCCTCGCGGCGTCGAGCCCTTTGCCGGCGAGGACTGGCGTGTCGTAGAGGTGGATCAGATAGTGCGCGACGCCGGGATGACGCGGCTGGCGCTTGAAAATCGCCTCGAGCATCGCTGCGCCCTTGAGCTGGTTCGCATACGTCTTGTCGCTCGGCGAAGCCGCGACGTTGAGCGTGATGCCGTAGAAGATCTGCGCTTCGTCGTCGTTCGGATAGCGCGCCGCCAGCGCCTCCATCGCCTTGAGATAAGCCTGCACGCGCGCGCCATGCGGCACCTTGTCGTGATCCGCATACATGACGGCGAGTGCATCGATGAAGTCGCGCTCGCGCTGGGTCTTGGCGCCCACGCGCTTTGCGCTCGCGATCGCGGCGGCGCCTTCGGTGAGATTCTTCGCCGGCGCCGGCACGTGGGGATTCCATAGCAGGCTCAGTGCGATGCCCCAGTAGGCGATCCCGCATTCCGGATCTGCCTTCAGTGTGTCCTCGAAGATCTCCTTCGATGACTGGTACCAGAACGAATGCTGGTAGCGCATCGCGCGATCGAAGCGGCGCTGCGCCGTCTCGTTGCACGATGTTTCGAAGTGGACGATGCCGAATTGCTTCTCGGCGTCGTCCTGGGCGATGGCGGGAGCGGGCAATGCGGTAGCGGCCGCAATGGCGATGGCGGCGGCGAATGACGTTTTCTGCATGAATGATTCCTCCGGACAGCGCTGTGGTGCACCACGGCTGGCGGGCAATCTGGGATCAGTGTTCGCCTCTCCGCTATCCAGTTTCCGCTACGCTATTCAAAAACCGCCCCAAGCTTCGCTATTCAAGACCACCCTGTTTGGGGTAGATTTGGTTTCTCAATTCACCGTTCTGGTCCCATCCGCGATGGCGACGCGCGACCGCGAGCCGAAGACGGAACGTGAGCCTGCCGAGGCTCGGGAAACCTCACGCCCATTGCCGGGCGACTTAGTGCGCGCGCTGACGTGGCTGCGCGCGAATTTTTCCGAAACGATCGAGCTTGGGCGGTTGGCTGACATCGCAGGCGTTCGACCGCGCACGCTCGAAACGCACTTCAGGGAGTTTCTGGGTACGTCGCCGCTTGGCTGGCTGCGCCGGACGAGGCTCATGAACGCCCGCCATAAATTGCTTCACGCCGGCCCGGACAGCACCATCACCGATATCGCGCTGTCGAGCGGATTCAGTCAGCTCGGACGGTTTTCCGCCCAATACCGGAATTCCTTCGGGGAGCTTCCGTCTGCGACGTTGCGGCGGAACAGACTGCAGGCCGACGACGATGTTGCCGACGACGCGCTCCGGCTGACATTGCGTGCGCTGCCGCTGGCATACGCGGTCGCGCCGAAGCAATGCGAGATCGCGCTCGATCAACTCGGCCGCCCGATGGAGCTGGTTCCGAACTACGGATTGCCGAAGGCCATCGCGAGTTGGTGCTGGGGCCAGCGTGCGTCGCACCGCTTCAGCGCGACGCCCGATGCCGATCGCGAGCTCTCTCATGCCGGCTCGCGGACGAGGCTTACGAACTCGCTCCGGAGGACGCCCTCACCGTCGCGCTGAGCAGTGGATCGCTCGTTCTGGCGCACCGGTTTGAGGAAGCCGAGCGCAGACTGGAGCGTGCGTTGGCGCTCGATCCGTCGCTTGCCTATGCGTGGGCCCGGCGCGGCTGGATGTCAGCCTACGTCGGCGACAGCGACAACGCGGTTCGTGAATTGAAGATCGCGCTTCATCTGATGCCGTTCGAACCATTGAGGCATATCAGCTTCATCGGGATGGGCTGCGCGTACTTCAATGCCGAACGATACGACAGAGCGGCGAATTGGATCCTGGACGGCGTCGAAGCGTCTCCGGGCTCGTTCTGGGCGACGCGGGTCGCGGTCGCGGCGGTCGCGCTGAGCGGTGCACGAACGGAGGCGCGCCGCATGGCTCGACAGTTGATGCGCAAGGACCCCGATCTGACGGTATCGGAAGTGCGGCAGGCCTGGCCCTTTACGTCGGCGTTCATGATGCGGCTTGGCGACGGCCTTGAGATCGCCGGTCTGCCGCGAAGGTAAGCCGGCCCGGAACGATCGCGGTACGGCGAACATGCTTCCAAAGGCCGCGTTTCCGCCCCATTTTCAACGGTTAGTACCGCGTCGACAGCCCTTGCGCGGAACCCTTACCGGGGGCACTGTCGCGCCGAATCTCGTTCACCTCTGGAGCTTTACGCCCATGGTCGGCCTCTCCCTCAGCATCCGGCGACCCGCGCTCGCGCTGGTCGCCGCCGTGTCGATTGCGTTCCCGCTCGCCGCCCAGGCGCAGCGCGGACCCGACAAGATCGCGGATGTCGCCGAAGCCGTGATCGACGCGGTGGTCAATATTTCGACCTCGCAGACGGTCTCGGGCAGCAGCGGTCCGTCCGCGCGCCGCGAGCCGGGGCCGGGAACAGGACCAGGAACGCCGGGCCCCGAGGCGCGTCCGAACCTTCCGCCGGGTTCGCCGTTCGAGGAATTCTTCGAGGAGTTCTTCAAGAACCGCCGCGGCCAGGGCGAGAACAAGGGCGGGCCGCAGGGGCCGCGCCGCGTCAATTCGCTCGGCTCCGGTTTCGTGATCGATGCCGAAGGCATCGTGGTGACCAACAATCACGTCATCGCGGATGCGGACGAGATTTCCGTGGTGTTCAACGACGGCTCCAAACTCAAGGCCGAGCTGATCGGCAAGGACTCCAAGACCGATCTCGCCGTGCTGCGCATCAAGCCCGACAAGCCGCTCAAGGCGGTGAAGTTCGCGCAACTCCGAAAAGCTGCGGCTCGGCGAGTGGGTGATCGCGATCGGCAATCCGTTCAGCCTCGGCGGCTCGGTGACGGCCGGCATCGTGTCGGCGCGCAACCGCGACATCAATTCGGGGCCGTACGACAACTACATCCAGACCGACGCCGCGATCAACCGCGGCAATTCGGGCGGGCCGCTGTTCAATCTCGATGGTGAAGTCGTCGGCGTGAACACCGCGATCATCTCGCCTTCGGGCGGCTCGATCGGCATCGGCTTCGCGGTTCCGGCGAACACCGCGGTCGCGGTGATCAATCAGCTGCGCGAGTTCAAGGAAGTGCGGCGCGGCTGGCTCGGCGTGCGCATCCAGCAGGTGACCGACGACATCGCCGAAAGCCTGAACATCAAGCCGGTGCGCGGCGCGCTGGTCGCGGGCGTCGACGACAAGGGTCCGGCGAAGCCCGCCGGCATCGAGCCAGGCGACGTGATCGTCAAGTTCGACGGCAAGGACATCAAGGAGATGCGCGACCTGCCGAAGATCGTCGGCGATACGCCGATCGGCAAGGACGTGCCGGTGCTGGTGATCCGCAAGGGCAAGGAAGAGACCAAGACCGTGCGGCTGGGCCGGCTTGAGGACACGCCGCAGC
Organism: uncultured Alphaproteobacteria bacterium; assembly: GCA_963828625.1. GTDB lineage: Bacteria > Pseudomonadota > Alphaproteobacteria > Rhizobiales > Xanthobacteraceae > PALSA-894. The sequence goes on from CAWHEX010000009.1 coordinate 244,129, forward strand.
AGGCTTCGGTGAAGACCGACGCGCCGGCGGAGGAAAAGTCCGTCGTGCAGAAGGCGCTCGGCCTCAATCTTTCCGGCATGACCGAGGACCTGCGCAAGAAGTTCAAGATCAAGGAAGCGGTGAAGGGCGTCGTCATCACGGCGGTGGATGCGAACTCGGCGGCTTCCGAGAAGCGCCTCAACGCCGGCGACGTGATCGTGAAGATCACCGATGAGGAGGTCGCGAACCCCGCCGACGTGCAGAAGCGCATCGACCAGCTCAAGAAGGACGGCAAGAAGACCGCATTGCTGCTGGTCGCGAACGCCGAGGGCGACGTACGGTTCGTCGCGCTGACGCTGCAGTAAGCGTCATGCCCGCTAGGGCGGGCATCCAGTAACCACCGATCGCTTTGTGGTTACTGGATCATCCGCCTGCGCGGATGATAACAGCGTCCCGGAGCCAGACTGTGAAAGCCATTCTCAACGGCAACGTACTTGCCGAAAGCGACGATATCGTCTCGGCCGGCGGGTACGACTACTTCCCGCTCGGCGCTGCGCGCATGGAGTGGCTGGAGAAATCACCGCGCACGCCGAAGGATCTCGAGTGTCCGCACGCCGTGCAGTTCTATGACGTCGTGGTCGGCGGCGAGCGCCATGCGCGCAACGCCTGGGTCTATGAAGCGCCGCAGCCGCGCATGGCGCAGGCCGCAGGCCGTATCGGCTTCTGGAAAGAAGTGCAGGTCGGCTGAGCTTCCGCAATTTTCGCCAAGTTTCGCTGACGCATCGCGCTTATCTCTACGCCGGCAGCGGGCGAAGCTTCGGCGCGTGCCGTAGCTTTGTTCGCCTGCGCCCGGCAGGTTGAGCCCGGGGGAGAGGTGCGCGTGGCGAAATTCTACGGATGGCGGATCGTCGGCGCGGCCTTCGTGCTGGCGTTCTTCGGCTGGGGCCTCGGCTTCTATGGCCCGCCGGTCTACCTGCATGCGGTGCGCGAGGCGCGCGGCTTTTCGGTCGCGACGATCTCGGCGGCCGTGACGCTGCATTATCTCGCGGGCGCATTCGTCGCCGCCAACGTGCCGGCGCTCTATCGCCGCTTCGGTTTGGCCGCGGTGACGATCGCCGCCGCGGTCTTGCTCGCGGCGGGTGTGTGCGGCTGGGCGTTCGCGGCTGCGCCGTGGCAACTGTTCGCCGCGACCATCGTTAGCGGCGTCGGCTGGGCAGCGGCGAGCGGCGTCGCCGTCAATGCGGCGGTCTCGCCTTGGTTCGTGCGCGCGCGGCCGGTGGCGCTCGGGACCGCGTACAACGGCGCGAGCCTCGCAGGGCTCGATCTTCTCGCCGCTGTGGGTGGTGGCAATCGCGTTCATGGGCTTCCCGGCCGCCGCTATCGCCATCGGCATCGTCACCGTGCTCGTCGTCTGGTTTCTCGCCACACGCTATTTCTCGATCACGCCCGAGCAGTTGGGGCTCGCGCCGGATGGCGACGAACCCGGAGCACCAGCCGCATCCGTGACCTCGCCGCACGCGCGCCCGTTGCCGGGCGCGCTGCTCTGGCGCGACTTTGCGTTCCTGACGCTCGCGGGCGGCGCGGCGCTCGCGCTGTTCGCGCAGATCGGGATGATCACGCATCTCTATTCGCTGCTCGTCCCCGCGTTCGGTGCCACATGGGCCGGCCTCGTGATGGGCATCGGCGCAGGCGCCGGGATGGCGGGCCGCATGCTGGTCGGCTGGCTGATGCCGGTCGGCGCCGACCGGCGGCTGGTCGCCAGCCTGAGCTATGGCGTGCAGATCGGCGGTGCGCTGATCCTGGTCGCGGCCGGCGGCGCGAACGTGCTGCTGCTGCTGTTGGGTGTGCTGCTGTTCGGCGTCGGCATCGGCAACGCGACCTCGATGCCGCCGCTGATCGCGCAGGTCGATTTCGTCAAGAGCGACGTGCCGCGCGTCGTCGCGCTCACGGTGGCGATCGGGCAGGCGACCTACGCGTTCGCGCCCGCGATCTTCGGGCTGATCCGCGAATTCGCGCCGCAGGATGCGTATATTTTCGCGGCAGCCGCGCTGGTCTATGCGCTCGCGATCGGCGTGTTAGTCGCGGGCCGGCGCTGACTCGACGAATTCGCCGCGCGTGTAGCCTTGCAGGTAGAGCAGCGCGGTCAGGTCGCCGTGATCGATGCGGGCGTGCGCGGCTTCGGCGACCTTCGGCTTGGCGTGATAGGCGACGCCGAGACCGGCGGCTTCGATCATCGCGAGATCGTTCGCGCCGTCGCCGGCCGCGAGCGTTTCGTCGGGGCGAAGTCCCAGCCGGTTTCGTAACTCGATCAACGTAGCGAGCTTGGCCTCGCGGCCGAGGATCGGTTCGGTCACGAGGCCCGAGAGCTTGCCGTTCTCGACGAGGAGCGTGTTACCGCGCTGCTCGTCGAAGCCGATCATCGTGGCGACGCGATCGGTGAACAGCGTGAAGCCGCCCGAGACGAGGCATGTCGTGGCGCCGTTCCGCGCGCATGGTCGCAACCAAGGTGCGCCCGCCGGGCGTCAGGGTGATCCGCCGGGCGATGACCTCGTTGACCGTTGCGACCGGCAGTCCTTTCAGCAGCGCCACGCGCTCGCGCAACGCCGGCTCGAAGGCGATCTCGCCGCGCATCGCGCGTTCGGTGATCGCCGCGACGCGCGCCTTCAGGCCGACGTAGTCGGCAAGCTCATCGATGCATTCCTGCCCGATCATGGTGGAGTCCATGTCGGCAACGAACAGCCGCTTGCGCCGCGCGGCGGCCGGCTGCACGACGACGTCGATCGGCAAGTCCCGCAGCGCGGTGCGCAGCCGCTCGGCGACCGCTTTGTCGTCCGCGCCGCCCGGCGTAAAGAGAAGGTCGGTGGCGATGCCGGGATCGAGGACGCGCACGTCCTGGGCCGTCGCGAGCACGCCGACCGCAAGCGCGATCGCGGCGTCGTCGATCGCGGGCTGTGCCGGGTTGGAGATGAGAGTGGCGACGTGAGTCATCGCGGACCTGAGAAGGTGGTGCTTATCGCAGGGCCGACCGCGAGCGGCAAGTCGGCGCTCGCGCTCGCGCTTGCCGGAGAGCTTGGCGGCAAGGTGATCAATGCCGACTCGATGCAGGTCTATCGCGACCTGCGCATCATCACGGCGCGGCCGACGGCGGAGGAAGAGGCGCGCGTGCCGCACCTCCTCTATGGTCATGTGGATGCGGCGGAGAACTATTCGGTCGGGCGCTGGCTCGCGGATGCCGGTCCTGCGATCGCCGAGGCACGCGCGGCTGGGCGTGTGCCGTTTCTCGTCGGTGGTACCGGGCTCTATTTCAAGGCGCTGACCACGGGGCTATCGAGTGTGCCCGCTGTCCCGGAAGAGATACGCGCGCGCGTGCGCGCCCGGATGGACGCCGAGGGCGTCGCGGCACTGCATGCGGAGCTGACCCGGCGCGATCCCTCGACCGACCTCAATCCCGCCGACCGTACGCGCGTCGCGCGCGCGCTGGAGGTGCTGGAGGGGACGGGCCGCCCGCTCGCCGACTGGCATCGCGAGGGTCTGCCGCCGCTGGTCGATGCTTCAAGCGCGGTGAAAATCTTCCTCGCGCCCGAGCGCGACGCATTGCGCCGTCGCATCGATGCGCGCTTCGATGCGATGATCGCGGCAGGCGCGCTGGATGAAGTGCGCGCACTGATGCGGCGCGATCTCGATCCGCTGTTGCCGGCCATGAAAGCGCACGGCGTGCCGTGGCTGATGCGCCATCTCCGGGGCGACGCGACGCTGGCCGAGGCGATCATGGGGGGAAAGAACGACACGCGGCGCTACATCAAGCGCCAGTTCACCTGGATGCGCCATCAACTCGCGGACTGGACCTGGACCGCGCCGGAGGGCGCCCGGGAGGAAGTCTTGCGCGCGTTCGGCCGCTGAGGCTTCAGCGACCACAGGAATGACGCGAGCGTGATCGCAAGCCCCGCGATCAGCACCCAATGCGCCGGGCGCGGCGCCATCTCCCAATCGAGGTTCACGGCGAACACCCGCCACCACATCACGCCGGTCGTCGCGCCGTACCATGCGGCTTCGGCCACGGCGGTGAGCAGCGACGCGATGAAGGTGAGGGCGACCGACCAGACCAACGTTACCGCCCCGGCGTAGCGGTGGATCAGCCGGTAGCCGAACAGCCAGAACACGAAGCCCGCCACCATCACGGAGTCGGATATGTCGAGCTTGGTCTGCATCAGGAAGTGAATGACGCCGAGAATGGCGATCACGTAGACGAGCTTGTGCAGCTTGTTCCAGCGTGCGCCGCCGAGCCGCTTGATCATGCCGTCAGTCGAGGTCGCCGCCAGCGCGATCAGGCCGATCAGCGCGACGAAGCCGATGGTGAGATAGATGCGCAGGGCGATCTCGCTCACGATTTTGACGAGGTCGAACTTCTCCTGAACGAAGTAGAGCGAAAGATGCAATACCGCGTAGCAGAAGGCGGTGACGCCGAGCGTACGGCGCATGTTGATGAGCTTCGGCGCGTTGAACAGTCGCCGCGCGGGCGTGACGGCAAGCGAGAACACGACGAACAGCACCGCCCAGTAGCCGGTGCTGTGGATCGCCTCGTTGATCGGCCGCGCCGGATTGAGGTCGCCGGTCATGGCGCGCCATGCGAGCCACAGCGCCGGCAGGCATGCGCCGACGAAGGCGACGATCTTCTCAGGGCTCCAGCGGCCGGATTTCTCGCGCAGGAACGGCATCAGTTTTCCTCAGCCTCGCGCGCGAAGATACTGAAACCGCTCGGGAACGCGATGCAATTTAGATGACGATCCGGTGAGGGCGGCGTGAAGATCATGCGCCCAGTTTGTCGGCCAGTTCGACGAAGCTCGACACCGCGATGTCGACCGGCACGGTCGGCTTCGCCTCTCCCTTGCCGGGGCCGTGCTCGTTCGGGCGCGCCACATGGGCGGTCTTCAGGCCCACCGCGGCGGCGGCGGCGAGATCGCCGGAATGCGCCGCCACCATCATGCATTCGCCCGGCTCGCAGTCGAAAGCTTCGCAGGCGCGCAGATAGACGCGCGGCTTCGGCTTGTAGTCGCCCGCGATCTCGGAGCCGAGGATCGCGTCCCACGGGAAATCGTTGCGCCGCGCGATGCCGGCCATCAGCGAGATGTTGCCGTTCGACACCGGCGCGATCAGGAACTTCCTGTGCAGCCGCTGCAGGCCGGGCGTTGCATCGGGCCAGCCGTCGAGCCGGTGCCAGGCCTTGTTGAAATGCTGCATCGTGGGCTCGTCGAGGCCGGACACCTTGAAGCGCGGCAGGATGCGATCGAGGTTGCGCCGATGCAGGAAGTCGAGCTTGGAAAATGGAATGACGCCGGTGCGCACTTCTTCCATGGCGGGCTGGTACTCGTCGCGCCAGGCGTCCGCGAAGGCGAGCCAGTCGAGCGCATAGCCCTTCGGCTTGAGGATCGCCTCGCTCTCGCGTGCGATCGAGGTGCGCCAGTCGACCACCGTGCCGAACACGTCGAAGAACAGGGCTTTGACCGAGGGGAGGGGCATGGGCGCATCCAATGGGTGGCTCGAAGGCTCATCGTCTAGCATAATCGGCCCGCTTCCACCCACCGCGAGTATCCCATGGACATCGCCAAACTGCCGTTCGACGCCGACACCCTGCTTGGCGGGTTGCGCCCGTGGGTCGAGTGCGAAAGTCCGACCTTCGACGCAAGCCGCGTCAACGCGATGATGGATCTCGTGTCGCGCGACTGCGCGGCTTCCGGCGCGAAGATCGAACGCACCGCGGGACGCATGGGGTTCGGCGACTGCGTGCGCGCGACGTTCCCGTTCGGCGCGCGGGGTCAGCCGGGTATCCTGCTGCTCGGCCATCTCGACACCGTGCATCCGGTCGGGACGCTCGCGAATGGGCTGCCGTGGCGGCGCGAGGGTGAGCGTTGCTACGGCCCCGGCATCTTCGACATGAAGGGCGGCAATTTCATCGCGCTCGAAGCGATCCGCATGTTGCAGCGCCTCGGTGTCTCGCCCGCGCTGCCGATCACGTTCCTCTTCACCAGCGACGAGGAGGTCGGCTCACCGAGCACGCGCGAGTTGATCGAGGCGGAGGCGGCGCGGCACAAATACGTGCTGGTGCCCGAGCCCGGCCGCAACGACGGCGGCGTCGTGACCGGGCGTTACGCGATCGCGCGCTTCAACCTGAAAGCCATCGGCCGGCCGAGCCACGCGGGTTCGCGATTGAAAGAAGGCCGTTCGGCGATCCGCATCATGGCGGACGCGATCCCGCAGATCGAAGGCATGACGACCGATGCCTGCACGTTCAGTGTTGGCGTCATTCACGGCGGTCAGTGGGTCAACTGCGTGGCCAGTTCGTGCGAAGGCGAGGCGCTCAGCATGGCGAAGCGCCAGGCCGATCTCGACGGCGGCGTGCAGCGCATGCTGGCGCTGACAAAGGGTGACGATGAGTCCGGGCGCTTCGTCGTGACGCGCGGCGTCACGCGGCCTGTGTGGGAGCCGAACGCCAAGACGATGGCGCTATACGAGACGGCGAAGCGTTTGGCGGCACAACTCGGCGTCGACCTGCCGCACGAGAGTTCGGGCGGCGGCTCGGACGCGAATTTCACCGGCAATCTCGATCTCGCCTCGCTCGATGGGCTCGGCGTTTGTGGGGCGGGCGCGCATACGCTGAACGAGCATGTGCTGGTCGAGAGCCTGCCGCTGCGTGCGAAGCTGCTGACCGGCTTGCTGGCGGAGCTGTCGTGAGGGTCTTGCCGGGCCCGCCAATTCCTGCTTGACGTTGGCGACGCGAAGGCCGTATAAGCCCGCGCAAGGAAATGACGAGTTAGGGCAATGTTGCGCAATATTCTTATCGTAGTCGACGCGCGCACCGCCGGGGGTGGCTGACAGCCACCTACGACCGAGCGGTGCGTGCAGGGCCCTTGAGGGGCCTTTTTTGTTGCCCAAACAAGGACTTGAAGCTGGAGCGAGCCATGAGCAAGGAAATGACCGGCGCCGAAATCGTGATCCAGGCCCTCGTGGACCAGGGAGTCGAGCACATCTTCGGCTACCCCGGCGGCGCGGTACTGCCGATCTACGACGCCATGTTCCAGCAGGAGAAGCTCAAGCACATTCTGGTGCGGCACGAGCAGGGCGCGGGCCACGCGGCGGAGGGCTATGCACGCTCGACCGGCAAGGTCGGCTGCATGGTCGTGACCTCAGGGCCGGGCGCGACCAACGCCGTGACGGCCCTCACCGACGCGCTGATGGATTCCATCCCGATCGTCTGCATCACCGGGCAGGTGCCGACGCATCTCATCGGCAACGATGCGTTCCAGGAATGCGACACGGTCGGCATCACGCGGCCCTGCACCAAGCATAATTACCTCGTGAAGAACGTGAACGATCTCGCGCGCGTCATGCACGAGGCGTTCCACATCGCGGCGAGCGGCCGGCCCGGTCCGGTCGTGGTCGACATCCCGAAGGACGTGCAGTTCGCGACCGGCACCTATCTGGGGCCCAAGCAGGTGCAGATGAAGAGCTACAAGCCGAAGGTGAAAGGTGACCTCGACAAGATCAAGATCGCGGTCGACATGCTGGCGAACGCCAGGAAGCCGGTCATCTATTCGGGCGGCGGCATCATCAACTCGGGACCCGAGGCGAGCCATCTGCTGCGCGAGTTTGCGCGGCTGACCGGATTCCCGGTGACGTCCACGCTGATGGGGCTCGGCGCGTTTCCGGCGGCCGACCCGCAATGGCTCGGCATGCTCGGCATGCACGGCACCTACGAGTCGAACTGGACGATGCACGACTGCGACGTGATGTTCTGCATCGGCGCGCGCTTCGACGATCGGATCACCGGACGGATCGATGCATTCGCGCCGCATTCGCGCAAGATCCACGTCGATATCGATGCGTCGTCGATCAACAAGAACGTCAAGGTCGATCTCGGCATCGTGGGCGACTGCGCGCATGTGCTGGAGGACATGATCCGCATCTGGCGCGCGGAAGCCCGGCAGGTGAACAAGACCGCGCTGGCGAGCTGGTGGAAGCAGATCGACAAGTGGCGCGACCGCAAGTCGCTTTCCTATCGGCCGTCGAACGAGACGATCAAGCCGCAATACGCGATCGAGCGGCTCTACGAGCTGACCAAGGATCGCGATGTCTACATCACGACGGAAGTCGGCCAGCATCAGATGTGGGCGGCGCAGTTCTTCAAGTTCCAGGAGCCGAACCGCTGGATGACCTCGGGTGGGCTCGGCACGATGGGCTACGGCCTGCCGGCTTCGATCGGCGTGCAGCTCGCACACCCGAAGTCGCTCGTCATCGACATCGCGGGCGAAGCCTCCGTGCTGATGACCATGCAGGAGATGTCGACGGCTGCGCAGTACCGGCTGCCGATCAAGATCTTCATCCTGAACAACCAGTACATGGGCATGGTGCGGCAGTGGCAGGAACTGCTGCATGGCGGACGCTATTCGGAGAGCTATTCCGAGGCGTTGCCCGACTTCGTGAAGCTCGCCGAGGCCTATCATGGCGTTGGCATCCGCTGCGACAAGCCGGGCGATCTCGATCACGCCATCAAGGAGATGATCAACGTCGACAAGCCGGTCATCTTCGATTGCGTCGTCGACCAGATGGAAAACTGTTTCCCGATGATCCCGTCCGGCAAGGCGCATAACGAGATGCTGCTCGGCGATGTCGCGGGCGACCTTCAGAAGGCCATCGACGAACGAGGCAAGGTGCTGGTGTGATGAGCAACGCAACGCCTGCAAGCGCGAGCCATTACCCCGCGCAGACCGTCAAGGAGAAGTCCGAGCGCCACACGCTCTCGGTGCTGGTCGACAACGAGCCGGGCGTGCTCGCGCGCGTCATCGGCCTGTTCTCGGGGCGCGGCTACAATATCGACTCGCTCACGGTCTCGGAGACCGAGCACGAGAAGCACCTCTCGCGCATCACGATCGTCACCACCGGTACGCCGATGGTGATCGAACAGATCCGCCATCAGCTCGAGCGCCTCGTGCAGATCCAGCGCGTCATCGACCTGACCGAGGCAACGACGCCCGCGATCGAGCGCGAACTCGCGATGGTGAAGGTGCGCGGCAAGGGCGAGAACCGCGTCGAGGCGCTGCGCCTCGCGGATGCGTTCCGAGCGCGCGTGATCGATGCCGGCACCGAGAGCTTCATCTTCGAGATCACCGGCGCCAGCGACAAGATCGAGAGTTTCATCAACCTGATGCTGCCGCTCGGCCTCGTCGAGGTGTCGCGCACCGGCGTGGTCGCGATCGCGCGCGGCCCGGAAGGGATGTAGCGCGATGGGGCGGGGGAGGCTGCTCGCCGTCGTCGAGAGCAAATGGTTTGCGAACGAGATTACGGCGCGGCCGCTGTTCGACCTGTTGTGCGACGCGCGCCACGAGCGCGGCGACTACATGTATGAGCGCTTCGTCAGCAAGACCTCGCTCGAGGACGTGATCAAGTTCGCGATCAAGAAACGCGTCTCTTACCTCTACATCGGCTCGCATTGCTACAAGGGCAAGCTCTACTGCCCGAACGGCGAGTCGATGCCGATCCACAGGCTGCGCGACGTCATCCTTCAGCAGAGCGAGTTGCGCAAGACGCGGCTCGCGGGCGTCTACATCAGCGGCTGCTACATCGTGAACGACAAGAACGCCGCGAGCTTCTTCGCCAGGCCGGACAATCCGCATACGCCGCTCTGGTTCGGCGGCTACGCCGGATCGCCCGAGTGGTTTCCGAGCTCGGCCTTCGACACGCTGTTCTTCTCGGAATATTTCCGCGAGGGCGGCCGCGACGCCACAACCATCCGGACCATCGCGGACCGGCTGAAGTGGAGCCAGAACAGCCTCGCGAAGAAGTACAAGTTCAGCATGTTCGTGCCCGCCAAGGAGGGCGGAATCGTCAATCTGGCGGCCTCCTGAGGCACGGCTTGATTTTCGCCGACAATTGCCGTTTCTGCCGCCATCAAATCGTGAGACCAAGAAGGGCTGGGACACCATGCGCGTTTACTACGATCGCGACGCCGACCTGAACCTGATCAAGGGCAAGAAGGTCGTCATCATCGGCTACGGCAGCCAGGGCCACGCGCATGCGCTCAATCTGCGCGACTCGGGCGTGAAAGACGTGCGCGTCGCGCTGCGCAAGAACTCCGCCGGCGTGAAGAAGGCCGAGGGCGAGAAGCTGCAGGTGATGGAAGTCGCCGAGGCCGCCAAATGGGCCGACGTGATGATGATGCTCACGCCCGACGAGCTGCAGTCCGAGATCTACAACGGCCAGCTTGCCGCCAACATGAAGCAGGGCGCCGCGATCATGTTCGCGCACGGCCTCAACGTGCACTTCAACCTGATCGAGCCGCGCCCCGACCTCGACGTGCTGATGATCGCGCCGAAGGGGCCGGGCCACACGGTGCGCTCGGAATATCAGCGCGGCGGCGGCGTCCCGTGCCTGCTCGCGATCCACAAGGATGCATCCGGCAACGCGCACGACCTCGGCCTCTCCTATGGTGCGGCGATCGGCGGCGGCCGCGCCGGCATCATCGAGACGAGCTTCAAGGAAGAGTGCGAGACCGATCTGTTCGGCGAGCAGACCGTGCTGTGCGGCGGCCTCGTCGAGCTGATCAAGGCCGGCTACGAAACGCTGGTCGAAGCCGGCTATGCGCCGGAGATGGCCTATTTCGAGTGCCTGCACGAAGTGAAGCTGATCGTCGACCTGATCTTCGAGGGCGGCATCGCCAACATGAACTACTCGATCTCGAACACCGCCGAGTACGGCGAGTATGTCACCGGGCCGCGCATCATCACGGCGGAGACCAAGGCCGAGATGAAGCGGGTGCTCGCCGACATTCAGTCCGGCAAGTTCACCCGCGACTGGATGCTGGAGAACCGCGTCAACCAGACCTCGTTCAAGGCGACGCGCGCGAAGCTCGCCCAGCATCCGATCGAAGAGGTCGGCGCAAAGCTGCGCGACATGATGCCGTGGATCAAGGCGAAGGCGCTGGTCGACAAGGCGCGGAACTAGCTTCCGCTCATACCCACGCAAGCGTGAATCCGGACGGGCCCGCCTCACGCGGGCCCGTTTGCTTTTGGCGGTCCGTCGGCCATGATACCCTCGCAAGTTGCAGAGGGAGAGCGATATGGAGACGCGGGCCGCGATCGACGCCATCCTGGACAAGGTCTACGAGGCCCGCCGTCAGAACGACGTCCAAGTCTGCGCGGCGTGCTTCTGCGACGACGGGCGCTTCATGGCGAACGGCATGCCGGCCGCGACCCGCAACCGGGCCGAGCAGCTCTCCGTGCTCCAGCAATTGTTCGACACCTTCGCGCTGGTGGGCTTCGAGGAGCGCTGCCGGATCATCGACCCGCCCCGGGCGGTGGTGCACTGGCGCGGCAAGTTCCGCGCAAAGAACGGGCAGGTGGGCGATACCGACGTGCTCGATCTGATCGAGGTGCGGGACGGCAAGATCGCCGCGCTGACCACCTTCTTCGACACCGCCTATGCGGCGGCGCTCAGCGCCCCGGCCTGACCGCCGTTAACCGCTAAACGACCGCGCCGCCGGGCGGAATCCGCTTCGCCCTTGCCTTGACAGTTTGATTACAGTTTGATGACGGGATTGCCGCCCGCGATTGGCCCGGGCGCGTGTGTACCCGGTTCATGCCGCCCGCCATTGCCGCCCTTGGTACTCGCTTCTTCGGTGCATCGCGCGCCGAGCGCGGCCACATCGCCGGCCTTGCGGTGCTGGGCGCGCTTCACATCGCCGCGCTGCTCGTGCTTCTGGCGACCGAAAGCCGCCTCGTGCCGCAACTGGCGTTTGTCCTCTCGTGGGGCTTTTTCAACTTCTGCTGGATGCTGCTGCTGCGCCGCCCGGCGGTCGCCGCCGCCATCTCGCTCGCGTTCCTCGCGCTGCTGATCCTGCTGTCGCAGTTCAAGCACGACATCTTGCTGATGACCATCAACTTCGTCGACCTGATGATCATCGATGCGGACACGTTCTCCTTCCTGATGAAGATTTTCCCCAATCTCGGCGTGAAGGTCGCGATTGCGGTCACGCTGGTGGTTGCCGGGCTCATCCTGATCTGGCGCTACGATCCGTTCCGCGTTCGCCGCCATGTCGCGCTGCTCGGCGCGGCCGGATGCCTGGCGAGCCTTGTGAGCCTCGCGGTCGCGGTCCCGAGCGATCCATGGGAAGAGTTCTACGCGGAGAATTATTTCTCGAAGTTCACGCGTTCTGGCGTCACGGCGGTCGGCGACCTGATTGTGCGCGGCGTGCTGGAAGCCGATGCGGCGACGCCTGACCGGCTCGCCGTCGCGCCTCCGCCGTGCACGATGAGCAAGCCGCCGCATATCGTGATGGTGTTCGACGAGTCGAGCTTCGATGCGCGCGCGCTTCCTGACGTCAAAATTCCCCCGGGCTATGGCCCGCATTTCCTCTCGAGCGACGGCAAGCAGCGCTCGCTGATGGTCGAGGGAGCAGGGGGCCCGAGCTGGTACACCGAATACAATGTGCTGACCGGCCTTTCGGCGCGCTCCTACGGGCGCTTTGCCGAGTTCGTCACGCGCATTGCGGCGGGCCGCGTCGAGCGCGGCTTGCCGCAGACGCTACGAAACTGCGGCTACAAGACCTTCACGTTCTATCCGATGTACGGCGCGTTCCTCAGCGCGCGAAAATTCCAGACGACGGCCGGCATCCAGAGTTTCCACGATTCGGAATCGCTCGGTGCGAATTTCCTCGATCCGGATTCCTTCTACTACGGCAAGGCGCTCGACACGCTCGCGAAGCGGCAGGGCAGGGACCCGCTGTTCATGCTCGTGTACACCGCGCAGAACCATTTCCCTTGGAGCTTCCGCTTCCGGCCCGACCTTGCGCCGGAGTGGCGCGATCCGGGCAACCGCGCGGATGTCGACGAATACCTGCGCCGTCAGCATCTCAGCGCGGTCGATTATCAGGCCTTCGTTGCGCGGCTGAAACGCGACTTTCCGGATGAACCGTTCCTGATCGTGCGCTTCGGCGATCATCAACCCTATTTCGCTCGCAACCTGATCGACCCGCACCAGGACGACTCGATGGTCGCGCGGCGCGTGGCGGCGGGCGATCCGCGGTTCCTCACGACGTATTACGCCATCAACACGATCAACTTCACGCCGCGCAATCTGTCCTCTGCGGTCGATGCGCTCGATGCGCCCTATCTGCCGCTGGTTGTGCTGGAGGCCGCGGGCGTGCCGCTCGATCCCTCGTTCGCCGAGCAGAAGAAGATCCTGCAGCGCTGCAACGGGCTGTTCTATCGCTGCAACGGCGGCGCCGAGGCGCGCCGGTTCAACCGGCTGCTGATCGACGCCGGACTGATCAAGGGGCTCTAGCTCTGCCCACGGCTTGCATCCTGTCTCCATCCCGCTAGCTTGCGGGCACGCAGCGCCAACCATCCCAACAGAGGAAACGCATGGCCGCAGCTTCGAGCGCAGCACGCAGCGTCTCCGCGGCCCGAGCCGTTGCCCTGCGCGATACCTCGGTGACATTTCGCCTGGCCGACGGCGGCGCCTATACGGCGGTCGAGGGCTGCACGCTCGAAGTCGCGGATGGCGAGTTCGTCGCGATCGTCGGACCGACCGGCTGCGGCAAGTCGACGCTGCTCAATGTCGCCGCGGGCCTGATCGCGCCGTCGCACGGCGACGCGACGATCTTCGGCCAAGCGCTGCCCGGCCTCAACCGGCAGGCCGGCTACCTGTTTCAAGCCGAGGCGCTGTTCCCGTGGAAGACCGCGATCGAGAACGTCGCGATCGGGCTTGAGATTGCCGGTACCTCGAAGGCCGAGGCGCGCGAACGTGCCGAGAAATGGCTGACGCGCGTCGGCCTTGCGGGGTTCGGCGACCGCTATCCGCATATGCTTTCGGGCGGGCAGCGCAAGCGCGTGGGTCTGGTGCAGGTGCTGATCCGCGATCCGAAGATATTGCTGATGGACGAGCCGTTCGGCCCGCTCGACGCGCAGACGCGCCAGATCATGGGCAACCTGCTGCTCGACCTGTGGAGCGCGGACCGCAAGGCCGTGATGTTCGTCACGCACGATCTCGAAGAGGCGATCGCACTCTCCGACCGCGTCGTCATCATGTCGGCGGGGCCGGCCGCGCGCATCATCGGCAACTGGACCGTGCCGCTTACGCGCCCGCGCGACATTGGCGAGGTCAAGCTCGATCCCGCGTTCCACAAGCTGCATCGGGAAATCTGGGAAGCGCTGAAGGACGAGGTGATGAAGGGTTACGCGCAGACGGGAGGAGGATGATGAACCGCACGACGCTGCTGGCGCTTCAGATCCTCGTCGCGGTCGTGTCGATCGCGCTGTGGCACATTCTTACCACCGTGCCGATCGGCGGCGTGAAGCTGTTGCCGCCATTCTTTTTCTCGACGCCCGGCGACGTCGCCTCGCGCGTGATCAAGTGGTTCGTCGACGGTTCGATCTGGCGGCATCTGTGGATCACGCTGGTCGAGGCGATGCTTGCCTTCGTGATCGGCTCGCTGGGCGGCGTGCTGGTCGGCTTTTGGTTCGCCCGCAAGCCGATGATCAATGCGGTGTTCGATCCCTATGTGAAAATGCTCAACGCGCTGCCGCGTGTCGTGCTGGCGCCGATCTTCGCACTCTGGTTCGGGCTCGGGATCGCCTCGAAAGTCGCGCTCGGCTTCACGCTGGTGTTCTTCATCGTGTTCTTCAACGTCTATCAGGGCGTGAAGGAAGTCAGCCCCACCGTGCTCGCCAATGCCCGCATGCTCGGGATGAGCGAGCGGCAGCTGATGCGCCACGTCTACTGGCCCTCCGCGCTGTCATGGATGTTCTCCTCGCTGCACACGTCAGTGGGCTTCGCGGTCGTGGGCGCGGTGGTGGGCGAATATCTAGGCTCCGCGGCAGGGCTCGGATACATCATCCAGCAGGCCGAGGGCGTGTTCGACGTTGCGGGCGTGTTCGCCGGCATGTTCGTGCTCGCGGTGTTCGTCATCGTGATCGATATGGCGGTGACGGCGATCGAGAAGCGGCTGCTCGTGTGGCGGCCGGTCGCCTCGATGGATGTGCGATAGCGAAGCCGCCGCGCGGCTGATACGCTTCTCTCCAATAAACATGGGGAGGAGATCATGCGTTCACTCGCGCTCGCGTTTGCATCAGCGCTCGCCGTCACGCCCGCCGCCGCCGACTACATGGTGAAGGAAGTCGGCAGCTTCCACGTCGGCGGACGAAGCGAGACGCTTTCCGGGTTGCCGTCAAAAGAAGTCGTCTTCAGCGCCGGCATGCCGGCGATCAAGCTCGATCCGAACGGCGAGTTCGAGGTCGAGCAGATGTACGTTCAGTACGTCAAGCTCGCGCAGCCCAAGGCCAAGGTGCCGCTGCTGTTGTGGCACGGTGGCGGACTCTCCGGCGTGACCTGGGAGACCAAGCCGGACGGCAAGCCGGGCTGGCAGCAGTTCTTCCTCAACGCAGGCTACGACACTTACGTCTCGGACGCGGTCGAGCGCGGCCGCGCCTCATGGGCGCGCTATCCGGAGATCTTCAAGAGCGAGCCGGTCTTCCGCACCAAGAAAGAGGCGTGGGAGCTGTTCCGCATAGGGCCGACGTACGAGGTCGGCGGCCAGCGCGTTGCATTCGAGGGACAGCAATTTCCCGTCGAAGCGCTGGACGCTTTCATGAAGCAGGGCGTGCCGCGCTGGGTGACCAACGACGCGTCGACGCAGAAAGCCTATGACGCGCTGGTGCAGAAAGTTTGCCCGTGCATCATCGTGGTGCACAGCCAGGGCGGAAACTTCGCTTTCAACGCGGCGCTCAATGCACCCGACAAGGTGAAGGCGTTGATCGCGGTCGAGCCATCAGGCGCACCCGATCCCGCGAAGGTCGAGGCCGCGAAGCTCAAGGGCGTGCCGCTGTTGATCGTGTGGGGCGACTTCATCGACAAGCATGCGGTGTGGCAAAAGGTTGCCGCCAACCCGATCAAGTGGGGCGAGGCCATCAAGGCGGCCGGCGGAACGGTGGACACGTTCGAGCTGCCGAAGATGGGCATCAAGGGCAACACCCACATGCTCATGATGGACCGCAACTCTGACGAGGTCGCAAAGCTCGTGCACGAGTGGATCGGCAAGCAGGGGCTGATGAACTAGCCGACACGCCTCACCGCTCGCCCGCGCGGGCGGTGAGATTTGTTGCGGTCAGCGCCCGAGCAGAAAATCGGTGATGAAGTCGGCCTGCGCGTCGAACATTTCCTTGCCGTTCTGCGTGCGGCAGCCTTTGGCCTGAGCGGCGGCGAGCAGCGGCGTCGTGAGCGGCTGGGTGATGATATCGGCGACGAACATCTTCTGATCGAGCCGCGCGACGTCGGCGGGCGAGGCATCGCCGGCCTTCATGCCGGCAGGCGTTGCGTTGACTATGAGGTCGAAGCCTGACGGGTCGGCCTTCTCGGTCACCGCGATCTTGTGGCCGTGGCCGCCAAGGCGCGCGACCAGCGCGTCGCGCTTTGCGGTGTCGAGGTCGCACAGCGTGACGCTGGCACCTTCCATGGTGAGCGAGAGCGCCAGTGCGGAGCCCGCGCCGCCGGCGCCGATTTGCAGCGCGCGTTTGCCTTTCGGATCGAAGCTGTTGCGCTTGAGTGCCGCGATGAAGCCGCCGCCGTCGGTCATGTCGCCGGTCCAGCGATTGTCCTTGTCCCGGCGCATCACGTTGCACACTTCGAGCACGCGCGCGCGCTCGGTGGTCGTGTCGCAATGGCGGAACGCGACCGGCTTGTGCGGCACCGTGATGACGATGCCGTCTAGGTTCGGCAGCTTCTTGGCGAGCTTGAAGAAATCGTCGATGTCGGCGGGCTTCACCTGCACCGGGATCATGATCGCGTCATGCCCGCGCCCGTAGAACCCCTGCGTAATGCCGGCAGGCGATTTCACCTGCGCGATCGGATCGCCGATGGTGACGTGGATGCGGGTGGCGCCGTTCAGTGCGGGGAGCATGCTTGTCCTTTTCTTCTTTCTTCACCCCTCCCGGCAAGCGGGAGGGGTGCGTACCTGCTGCGCGGTGAGACGATCAATACAACGACTTGTACTTGGTCAGGCTGTCCTTCAGATCCTTCATGATCTCTTCCGGATTGTAGCCCGCCTTCTTGGCGTTCTCGGCCCATTCAGCATAGAGCGGCTCGGCGGCCTTGCGCCATTCGGCAAGCTGCTCTGGCGTCAGTGCGTTGAGCTCGTGGCCCTGCGCCTTGATCTTGTCGCGGCCGCCGGCCTCGAACGCCGCCCAAGGCGCGGCGATCTTTTCCGACCATTCCGGCGTGCAGTGATCGTCGATGACTTTTTTCTGTGACGCCGAAAGCGCCTCGTATTTACCCTTGTTGATCACCCAACCCTGCTCGGTGACATAGAACGCGCTGTCGACGTGATACTTCGTCACCTTGTCGATGCCGAACAGCACAATCGAACCCCACGGGAAGGTGATCGCCTCGGCGACGCCCTTCTCCAGCACGTCGCGCAACTCCGGCGCGGACGCGTTCACGTTGGTGCCGCCGAGCAGCGAGATGAAGCGCGCGATGGTGGCGTTCGCGGGCCGCACCTTCATGCCCTTGATGTCGCCGGGCACGACGATCTTCTTCTTGGTGGAATGGAATGTGCCGGGATCGTGCGCGAAGGTGAGGCAGTATTTGACGTCGGCCATCTCCTTGCCGGCGTATTTGCGGTACCACGCGTCGAGCGCGGCGCTGCCTTCCTTCGCGTTGGCGAACAGGAACGGCAGCTCCATCGCGCCCATCACCGGGAAGCGGCCGGGCTCGTAACCCGGATTGACGTGCGCCACGTCGGCGATGCCGTCGCGCGCCATGTTGTAGTGATCGAACGCCTTGCCGAGCTGCTGGGCCGGAAAGATCTTCATCTTGATCGTGCCGCCCGAGGCCTTCTCGATCGAGGCGGCCCAGGCTTCAGCCGACGGATGCATCGGGTGCGACGCCGGCACCCAGTGCGCGAAGCGCCACTCGACGGTCTTGTCCTGCGCGAGCGCGGGGCCCGCGCACAGCAGCGCGGCGCAGCGCGGCGATTTTTCCGATGTGTTTCATGCCATTCCTCCCTGACGAATTATTGTTATCGAGTATCACATTCCGGCGCCGGGCGCGCCAAGTCACTCTGCGGCTGCCTTCTTGTCGCGCCTTTCCCACCAAGTGTAGGCCAGCGTGTGGTCCTTCTCGGCGCCCACCTGGTCGCGCGCCTCGTGCAGCAGCGCTGAGGAGAGGCGAGTGAGGGGAGAATCCACGTCGATTGCCGTCGGCAAGGTCGGCCGCGATGCCCACGTCCTTCGCCAGCAGGCCGAGCGCGAAGCCGGAGGCGAACTGGCGCGAGACGACATGCTGCTTGGCGACGTTCTCGGTGTTGAAGCTCTTGCCGGTCGAGACGTTCATCACGTCGACCATGGTGGCCGGGTCGAGCCCGAACCGCTCGCCGACGAGAAGCGCCTCCGACACCGCGATGAACGCCGTGCCCGCCACGAAGTTGTTCAGCGCCTTCATGGCGTGGCCGTTGCCCGGGCCGCCCACGTCAAAGAGGCGCGTGCCCATCTTGGCGAGCACCGGCTTGGCGGCGGCGATCGCGGCAGCGTCGCCGCCGATCATGATCGCGAGCGTGCCGTCGGTGGCGCGTGGTACGCCGCCGGACACCGGCGCATCGACGAACGCGAGTCCGCGTTTGGCGAGGTCCGCATGCGTCGCCCGCGTGCCGACCGGATCGGCCGAGCTCATGTCGATGACGGTGCGCGCCTTTGGGCAGCGCGTTCGCGAGCGCGCCGCCTTCCGTTTCGAGCAGGCAGGCGCGCACCTCCTTGCCGGTCGGCAGCATGGTGACGATGGCGTCCACCTGCTTGCCGAGCTCGGCGAGGGTCGCGGCGGACTTCGCGCCGATATCCCTCGCGGCTTGCTGCGCGCGCTTCGCATCGAGGTCATAAAGGACGACCTGATAGCCGCCCTTCACCAGATTGGCGGCCATCGGCCGGCCCATGTTTCCGATGCCGATGAATCCGACGGTTTTGATGTCAGCCACCACCACAGCCCCTGTTCCTGAACGAGAAAAATCTATTTGAGCGCCGTCGCCTCGACCAGCGGGCGGATGTCACCGATGGTCTCGACATCCCAGAGCTGCCGCACCAGCGCCGTGGCGCGCGCGGCGCCCAGCACGGGCTCGACATTGTCGATGAACTTTTGCTCCAGCCCGGCGTCGTCGAGCGGCACGATGCGCGAGCCGAGCGCCTCGTCGGCCTGCCGCACGAATGTTCCGCGCGGCGTCGTCACGGTAACGCGCGCGGGGCGCAGCTTCGGATACAGCCCGTCGATCTCGGGCGGCGCCGTGATGGTGAGCTTCTTGGCGAACTCGCCGAAGGCCGGATCGGCCCGCGTCTCCGCATTGAAATGATGCACCTTGATGCCGCGGAAGCGCGCCGCGAGCCCCATCAGGTAGGGGAACGAGAGCTGTGCGCTGGCGTAATCGTCCCAGCCGGTGTGCGCGTGTTCGGCGGCGATGCGATAGGTCTCGACGTCGACGTGCTTGATCTCGCTCGTGTCGATCTTCTCGTCGTTCATCAGGCCGAACAGTGCCTCGACGGCAGGCTGGATGTGGCGGCAGCACGCATAAGGTTTGATGTAGCAGTCGGTGATGCCGAACGGGACGTCCGGCGGCAGCGTGATCGGGCGCGCCTTGTCGGAGCGGCCGAACGCGAAGGCCTGCATGAAGCCGTCGCGCGCCTCGATCACGTTGGGCGGGCCGTTCACGCCAATCTCGGCAAGCAGCGCCGCCTGGATGCCCTCGCGCGAGGCGTGGCCGGCGTGCAGGCGCTTGATGTCGGCGCCGCCGTTGACGAAAGCGAACAGGCCGGCGGCAGCGCTCGCCGCGATGCCGAGCGAGTCCGCAATCTGCTGCGTGTTGAGCCTGCGCAGCTTCGCGACTGCGACCGCCGCGCCGAACGGGCCGACCGCGCTGGTCGGATGGAAGCCGCGCTGGCGCAGATCGGGCGCGCAGGCGCGCGCGAGGCAGATCGCGACTTCGTAGCCAGCGACGACCGCCTCGACGATCTGTGCGCCGCTCGCGCCACACTCGTAGCCGACGCTGAGCGCCGCCGGTACGACCGTGCAGCCGCAATGTGCCGAACCGACACGATAGCCGTCGTCCAGCTCGATGCCGTGCGCCGCCGTGCCGCCGAGGAACGCCGCATCGAGCAGGTCATGGCGCTTCGCCCGCCCCGGCACGGGAATCTTGCCGCCGACCGCGCGCACGTTCGCCAGCATCGTCTCGGCATTGGTCGCCACATCGCCCGGCGCGCCCGCGATCATCACGCCGACGGTATCGAGCAAATGACGGCGCGCGTAGTAGCGCACCTCGTCATCGAGATCGGTATGGCGCAAACCGTTCGCGAACTTGACGATCGTGTCGGTCGCGCCTGCGGCGGGGTGCAACGTGTGAGCTTCGGCGGCATGGGACATGCGGAGGTCTTACCCCTTCTCGATGATCTTCACCATTGCCGGATAGTAGTTCCTGCCATACCCGGCGCGGCTGGTGGCTTCGAGCAGATCGCGCGTGTGCTGCGCGGCGGGCGCTTTCACACCGACGTCCTTCGCGAGTTCCAGCGCGAGTGAAATGTCCTTCAGCGCATAGTCGGTCGGGAAGGCGTCCTCGGGGAAATGGTCCGGCACGAGATGCTTGATCCCCGGCGTGCGAAGCACGGCCGAGTCGGAGGACCCTTTCGACATCGTCTCGAACAGGAGTTTCGCGTCGATCCCGGCGCGTCGCCCGATGGTGATGGCCTCGGCGAGCGCGTTCGCCGTCATGAACACCACCATGTTGTTGAGCGCCTTTACAACCTGGCCGAAGCTCGTCTCGCCGCAGTGCGTCGCCTCGCCCATGTGGGCGAGATGCGGTTGGACGGCGGCGAACACGTCGGGCGCCGCGCCGACCATGATGGAGAGCGTGCCGGCATGCGCGCGCGCCCGCATCCCGGCGACCGGAGCATCGACCAGCGTGATGCCGTGCCTGGCAAGACGCGCGTGCAACTCCTTGGTGAGGCGCACCGGCGTGGTGCTCATGTCGGCGATCGTGTGCGTGCGGCCTTTCGCGGCGGCGACAGCGTCGCAGACCTCTTCGACGGCTTTCGGGGAGTGCAGCGAGAGGAAGATCAGGTCGGCCTGCCGCGCGACGTCGGCGATCGACGCGCAGGCCTTCAATCCCTTCGCGGCGAGCCGCTCGACCGGCTCGCGCTTCAGGTCGGCGCCGTAGACCGGCAGCCTGGTCTTGGTGGCGAGGTTTCCGCACATCGGCTCGCCCATCACGCCGAGGCCGACAAAGCCGAGGGTTTCGATCGGCTTCATGCTGCGCTCGCCTTCTTGCCTGCGCCAATTTCCTCCAGCACAGGCAACAGATATCCGATGAATTTCTCCGGGTTTTCGCTCATCGGGAAATGTCCGAGGTCCTTCATGATCGTCGCCTGCGCGCCGGTTCGCTTCGCGACTTCGAGCGTGCCCTCGGTGGTGCAGGAGTAATCGTATTCGCCGGTGAGCAGGTAGAGCGGGCAGCGCCGCGCGTCGATCTTGTCGAGCCTGTCGGAGATGTCACCGTCGATCATGTAGAAATAGAGGTCGCCCTTGAAGACGCCGGGACCGCTCTGCATGTAGTGCCACAGTGTTTCCCAGCGCCCTTCGTCCGGCGCGGTGGGCGCAACGAGACCCGATACGATGCCCGCAGAGACTTCGCCGCCGTGCACGTCCGGGCGATGCAGCCAGCTCGTATCGTAGTAGGGATCGACCTTGGGCGAGGATTCGAGCCCGACGATGGCGCGGAATTTCTCCGGGTGCTCGTCCGCGAGATGCAGCACGATGCGCCCGCCGATCGAGCAGCCCATTACGACGGGCCTGTCGAGTTCCAGCGCGGCGGACACTTCGAGGATCATGCGCACATAGTCGCGCGAGGTGAGGCGGTACTCCTCGTTCTCCCAGCCCACGGGCGGGGAGGATTTGCCGTGCCACGGCATGTCGAACACGATCACACGGTAGTTCTTGGTGATGCGCGGGTCGTTGAGCAGGCCGCGATACTGCCGCCCGTCGGAGCCCGCAGTGTGCAAGCAGAGGAGCGGGATGCCGCTGCCCGCTTCCTCCACATAGAGACGGTGCGGCTTCCCGAGCAGGTCGAGATGCAGGTAGCGGCCGATGGCCGGTTCGAAGCGGGGGCTCATGTCACGGCTCCTTTCGGCGCCGCGGCGCCTCCCGCCGCCGCGAGCACGCCCTTGAAATAGAGCAGGTTGCTCATGAACGGATGCAGGTCGCCCTCGATGCGCAGCAGCTTCTTCTTCACCAGCGCGAAGATGTCGGTGAAGCCGGGGATCGGCTTCGGGCTCAGCAGCTTCTCCCAGGCGTCGCGCGAAGCGCGCAGCGCGAACGAATAATTCGGCGTGATGAACGGGCCGGGCCTAATGCCGGTGATCCTGCCCTCGCTGACGCTGACCAGATGATCGGCGCTGTCGATCGCTATGAGGAACGTCGTGGTGACGTGTTTCCCGCGCCTGACCAGATTGGCGTCGCCGTTCACGCGCGCGGCGAGATTTTCCAGCATGCGTTTCTCCCGTTCACAGTGTTCTTATCAGCGCGTCCACCGCGACGACCCCGTCGGCCCGCACGATCAGCGGATTGACCTCGGCCTCGGCGATCGGCGGGTCATTCTGCACCGCCAGCCGCGAGAGCGCCACGATGGCGCGGGCGAGCGCATCGAGATCGCCCGGCGGCTTGCCGCGGAAACCCCGCAGGATCGCGAAGGCCTTCACCTCGGCGATCATCGCATGCGCGGTTTCGAGGTCGACCGGCGCAAGCCGCAGGCTTCGGTCGCGATAAATCTCGGTGTGGACCCCGCCGGCCGCCACCATGATCAGCGGCCCGACCTCGCGGTCGACGCGATAGCCGATCAGCGCCTCGCCGATGCCGGCGATCATCGGCGCAACAAGGACGCGATCCGGCGTGATGTCGGTGCGGCTTGCCACAGTCTCGCGCATAGACTTGATCGCCGCAAAGAGCGCGGCACCGTCGCGGACGTTGAGCGCGACGCCGCCGGCTTCGGTCTTGTGCGCAATGTCAGCGGAGAGAACCTTGACGGCGACCGGGTACGGGAAGGGCAGGGCAGGCGCTTGCGTGGCTGTAGTATCGAGTGCGACAGCGGGGGCGTGCGGCAGGCCGAGCCGGTCGAGCAGCGCGTAGGCTTCCATTTCGTCGAGCACGCGGCCGCCACCGCCTTGCGGCGTCGCGGCGCCGGGCTTCGGCGCGCGCCGAGCAAGCGCCGCCGCGATCGCATCGGCGCAGGCTTCCGGTGTGCGGAAGCTCGGGATGCCGGCCTCGCTCAGCATCGCCAGCGCTTGCGGCGCTTCGGGCACGAGGAACGCCGCGATGGGCTTCGCGGCGCCTGCGCTGTCGATGATCGGCCGCACCGCAAGTTCGGGATGGAAGCGCGCCGAGGAGCCGACCACGGCGAGCACCATGTCGAACTCGGGCGCGGTGGTGAGGATGTCGAGCGCGGCCTTGAACACGTCGTAGCGCGTGCCCGCGATGGTCAGATCGACAATGCGCGCGGGCGTCACGTCGATCTTCTTCTCCGCGAAGCGCCGGTAGGTGTCCTCGCTCGGCTGGGCGATCTCGACGCCGCGCATGGCAAGCGGATCGACCACCATGATGGCGCCACCGGCCGTGGTGGTGAGGACGGCGACGCGCGGCGGCCGCGTGCTCACGGGACGGATCGGCGTGCGCCGCACCAGCGGCAGTGCCTCGATCAGTCCTTCGAGGCTTTCGACGCGCGCGATGCCACAATCCGCGAGGAACGCGCTCGCTACGTCGTCCTCGCCCGCGAGCGCGCCAGTGTGGGTCACCGCCAGTTCGCGCGCGGCCGAGGAGCGGCCGAGCTTGTAGGCAACGACCGGCTTGCCGCGTTCCGCCGCGCCGAGCGCGAAGTCGCGCAGCGCGGCCGAATTGCGGATGCTTTCGAGAAACAGCAGGTAGCCGTCGATATCGGGATCATCGAGGGTCGCGGCGCAGATCTCGCCGATCGAGAGATCGACCTCATTGCCGATCGACACGAGCCCCGCGAAGCCGACGCCGCGTGCCTTCCCGCGCGACATCAGCGCGCCGATCATGGTGCCGGAGTGCGAGGCAAAGAAGGTGCGCCCGACCGGAATGTCCGGCTCGGCGAAGGCTGCGTTGGCGGTGAGCAGCAGGCCCTCGCGCAGGTTGACCACGCCCAGGCTCGACGGACCGATAATGCGGATCCCGGTTTCGGCCGCGATCTCGCGCAGCCGGTGTTCACGTGCGAGCCCGTCGGCGCCGGTTTCCGAGAAACCGGCCGCCAGGATGGTCGCGATCTTGACGCCCGCCCTGCCGCATTCCGCCACGGCGTCGACCACGGCGTCGGTCGGTATCAGAATGTAGGCGTGGTCCGGCGGTTCGGGGAGCGCCGAGACAGAAGGGTAGGCGCGCTCGCCCAGCACCGTCTCGCGCCTTGCGTTCACGCAATAGATTTTGCCCGCATAGCCCGCTTCGCGCAGGAATTTCAGCGGCCGGCCGGCGGTTTTCGTCGCGTCGTCCGATTGGCCGATGATCGCGACCGAGCGTGGTGACAGCAGCGCCTGACGCAGCGCGGCGCGGCTCGTTGTCGGCGTCATCGGCATCCGAACTTTCGCAGGGCGGAACGGCGGGGCATCGCGGGCCATTGTGCTGAAATTCCGCGGGCGTGTCGAAACCCTTCGCCGACCCGGCCGTACCTGTGGCGCGTCACGCCGTTCTCACGACAACGTGCTCATTGGAGCAATTCCAATCCGTGACCACGGCTTCTAGTCTGACGGCGGCTGCGCTGCGGCCGTCAATTTCGAGGGGGAGGCATATGCTCAAATCGGGAATTCTGCCGGTCGTCACGGCGCTGGTCGGCATCGGGGTTTTTGCAGTCGCCACGCAGGTTCGGGCGGGCGGCGATCTGGTGAAGTTTCCGGAAGGGTTCGACAAGGGCGTGCTCTACACGACCGTCGATCGCGCGGACAACAAGCAATACCGCGAACTCTACACCAGCCAGGCCGCGGTCGACGCCGCCAAGAAGGGTCAGCCGATGCCCGACGGCACCGTCATCACGCTGGTGCAGTATCGCGCCAAGCTCGGCGCGGACGGAAACCCCGAGAAGGATGCGACCGGCCGCTTCATCAAGACCGACGTTCTCGGCTACACCGTGATGGAGAAGCGCAAGGGCTGGGGCGCCGAGTATCCCGACAACATCCGCAACGGCGAATGGGAATATCAGGCCTTCACGCCGGCCAAGGCGGCCAACGCGAACGCCAAGCTCACGGCCTGCTTCGAATGCCACAAGCCGCTGCCGCAGGCGAGCGACTTCCTGTTCAGCTACGGCAAGATGGCGGGCAAGTAACGGCCGCCGCCACTCATTCTGCGTCGAATTTCCCGAAGTCGAAATTGCGCCCGGGTGCTGAGTCAAACAGCGCCCGGGTGTAGGCGTGCTGCGGCGCGCTGAACACCGCGGCCGTGGAGCCTTCCTCGACGACTTCACCCTTGTGCATCACGGCGATGCGGTCGCACACCTGTGCGGCAACGCGCAGATCATGCGTGATGAACAGCACCGCGAGATTGAAGCGCTTGCGCACGTCGTCGATCAGTTCGAGCACCTGTGCCTGCACCGAGACGTCAAGCGCCGAAACTGGTTCGTCGGCGACCAGGATTTCCGGCTCCATCGCGAGTGCGCGCGCGATGCAGATGCGTTGGCGCTGACCGCCGGAGAACTGGTGCGGGAAGCGCTCAAGCGCGTCCGGATCGAGACCGACAAGCCGCATCAGTTGCTTCGCGCTTTCGAGCGCTTCTTTCTCGGACATTCCGAAGTTGACCGGCCCCTCGGTGATCGCCGCGCCGACGGTGCGGCGCGGATTGAGCGAACGATAGGGGTCCTGGAACACGATCTGCACGCGCTTGCGATGCGGGCGCAGCGCGCGGGCTGAGAGTTTCGCGACGTCCGCGCCCTCGATCAGGATCGCGCCGTCGGTGGGCTCGATCAGCCGCGCAATGCAGCGCGCAACGGTCGACTTGCCGGAGCCGGAACTCGCCGACCACGCCGAGCGTCTCACCGCGCCGCACTGACAGGTTCACATCTTTCACGGCCTGCACTTCGCGGCGCTTGTCGAAGAAACCGCCCGATATGTAGGTCTTGTTGAGATCACTGGTCTGCAGCACGATCGGCGTACCGGTGATCGGCGTGCGTGCGGGGGGCGACAGGCTCGGCACCGAGCGGATCAGCATGCGGGTGTATTCGTCGCGCGGCCGCCGCAGCACGTCTTCGGTGCGGCCCTGCTCGACGACGCGGCCGTGCTGCATCACCACGACGCGGTGCGCGACCTCGGCGACCACGCCGAAGTCGTGCGTGATGAACAGCACGCCGGTGTTGCGCCGCTCGCGCAGCTCCTTGATGAGCTTGAGAATCTGCGCTTGCGTGGTGACGTCGAGCGCGGTGGTCGGTTCGTCAGCGATCAGCAGCACCGGATCGAGCACCAGCGCCGCCGCGATCATGATGCGCTGGCGCTGCCCGCCGGAAATCTGATGCGGGTAGACGTCGATCATGCGCTCCGGCTCGGGGAGGCGAACCGATTCCATCACGTCGAGCACGCGCTGGCGGCGCTCGCGCTCGGAGAGCTTCGTGTGGATGTCGAGCACCTCGGCGATCTGGTCGCCGACCTTCATGACCGGATTGAGCGCGGTCATCGGCTCCTGGAAGATCATGGCGATGCGGTCGCCGCGGATCTTGCGCATCTGGGCCGGCGTTTTCGTTAGCAGGTCGTCGCCTTCGAGCAGCACGCGGCCAGCCGTCGCGACAAGCTGGCGCGGCGGCAGCAGGCCCATGACGGCGTGTGCGGTAACGGATTTTCCCGAGCCGGATTCGCCGACCACGCAGACGATCTCGCCCGGGGCGACCGCGAATGACACGTTCTCGACCGCGTTGGCGCGGTCCGCGCCCGTCGGCAGGCTGACGGTCAGGCCCTGAACTTCGAGAACGGGTTTCACGTCAGTCATTCGTCACACGCGCCTTGCAAGTTTCGGGTCGAGCCGGTCGCGCAATCCGTCGCCCAGCACATTGACGGCGAGGACGGTCAGCGCGAGGCAGATGCCGGGGAAGAAGATGTTGTGCGGGTAAATGCGAAACAGCCCGCGGCCTTCCGCCATAATGTTACCCCATGTGGGCGTTTCCGGCGGGATGCCGATGCCGAGGAACGACAGGATCGCCTCCACCAAGATCGCCGACGCGCAGATGAACGTTCCCTGCACGATCAGCGCCGGGATGGTGTTCGGCAGGATGTGGCGGAACAGCAGGAGGTGCGTCGGCGTGCCAGCGCAGATCGCGGCCTCGACGTAGGGCTCCTCGCGCACGGAGAGCACGATCGAGCGCACAAGCCGCACCACGCGCGGGATTTCGGGCACGATGATCGCAACGATGACGCTCAAGAGCCCGGCGCGGAACAACGAGACGAGTGCGATCGCCAACAGGATCGCCGGGATCGCCATCAGCCCGTCCATCAGCCGCATCACGATGGCGTCGATCCATCGCAGATAGCCCGCAACGAGACCGATCACGAGCCCGATTGCGATGCTGATGACCGCGACCGTGAGGCCGATCAGCAACGATACGCGCGCGCCGTAGATGACGCGACTGTAGATGTCGCGGCCGAGGCTGTCGGTGCCCATGCGATAGGTGAATGTGCGCGTCGAGCCGTCGTCGTTGCGGATCGTCTGCTCGATGCCGGGCACGCGGTTGCGGAACGCCGGATTGATCTCGGAGGGGTTCTTCGTGCCGAGCCAAGGCGCGGCGATGCCGATGACCACCATGAACAGGATCACGGCCGCGCCGAAAATGATGCCGCCATCGCGCGCGAGCCGGCCGGTGAGGCCGGCCTTCGGCGCGGGCGCAGTGCGCTCGCTGGCGAGCAGGGCGGGTTCGACGCTCAATAGCGGATCCTCGGATCGAACAGCGTGTAGATGAGATCGACGATCAGGTTGATCAGCACGTAGACGAGCGAGAACAGCAGAATCACCGCCTGAATTGTCGGGTAGTCGCGCGCCAGCACCGCATCGACCGTGAGGCGGCCAAGCCCCGGAATGGTGAACACGCTCTCGGTCACGACCACGCCGCCGATCAGCAGCGCGACACCGAGGCCGATCACGGTCACGATCGGGACTGCGGCGTTCTTCAGCGCATGCTTGAACAGCACCTTGATCTCGACCTGGCCCTTGGCGCGGGCGGTGCGGATGTAGTCCTCGCTCATCACGTCGAGCACGCTGGTGCGCGTGATGCGCGCGATCAGCGCGATGTAGATCACCGACAGCGTGATGGCGGGCAGGATCAGCCGCTGAAGGAAGCCGCCGAAGCCTTCGCCGATGCGCTGGTAGCCCTGCACGGGAAGCCAGTTGAGCTTGATGGCGAACAGATAGATCAGCGAATAGCCGATCACGAAAACCGGTACGGAAAATCCAAGTACCGAGAAGCCCATCACGACCTTGTCGATCAGGCTGCCGTGTTTGTAGGCGGCGATTACCCCGAGCGGGACCGCGACGCCGACCGCGATGATGATCGTTGCGAGGGAGAGGGCGAGGGTCGGCTCCAGCCGGCTGGTGATCAGCTCGGCGACGGTCTTCTTGAAGAAGAAGGACTCTCCGAAGTCACCGCGCAGGATGTTGCCGAGCCAGATGAAGAATTGGGTGAAGATCGGCTCGTCGAGCCCGAGCCGCGTGCGGATCGCAGCGATCTGCGCGTCGTTGGCGTTGTCGCCCGCGATGATCGCCGCAGGATCGCCCGGCGTCAGCCGCAGCATCAGGAAAACCAGCACCGCGACGATCAGCATCACGGGCGCGGTGGCGATCAGGCGGCGCAGGATGTAGCCAACCATAAGGCCGTATCACTCTCCGCGCGTAGAGGCAGAATGCCGAGCGCGACGCGGCGTCATGCGTCGCATCGCGCTCGTGGTATGGCCTTGATCAGGTGCCGGCCTTCTTCTCGACGTTCCAGAATACCGGCGCGGGCGCGGTCGGGAAGCCGCTCACGTTCTTGCGCGCGGCGCCCGAGGAGTACCACTGGCCGAGATTGATGTGCGTCACGACCTCGGTCACGCGCACCTGCACGGCTTCGGCGATTTCCTTCTGCTTGGCCGGATCGGTCGCGCGCGCGAAATCGTCGCGCAGCTTCTCGAGCTGCGCGTCACAGGGCCAGCCGAACGCCGCCTTGTCGCAGCTCGCGTTGACGAAGCCCGCCATCACGGGATTGAGGATGTCGGCGGACACCCATGAGGTGAGCATCGCGTGCCAGCCGCCGGCGTTCGCCGGATCCTTCTTCACGCGACGGGCCACGACGGTCTGCCAGTCCATCGACTGCATGTCGACCTTGAAGCCGGCCTTTTCCATGAGCGATTTCGCGACCGGCGCCAAGTTGGTCAGCACCTGCAGATCGGTCGAATGCAACAGCACGATCGGGGTGCCGTCGTAGTTCGCTTCCTTCAGCAGGTCGCGCGCCTTCTGGAAGTTCGACTCCAGGAGGCCGCTCATGCCCTTCTCGGACGCAAGCGCCGTGCCGCAAACGAACAGCGCCTTGCAGGTCTTGTAGAACTCGGGATTGCCGATCGTCGCGTCGAGGAAGTCCTTCTGATTGAAGGCGTAGAGCATCGCCTGCCGGACTTTCGGATTGTCGAACGGCTTTTGCAGATGGTTCGGCCGCAGCGTGTACTGGTTGCCGAGCGGGTTCCAGTCCACGAGCTTGATGTTGCTGTCGGCCTTGAGCAGCGGCACGAGATCGTGCGAGGGCGCCTCGATGTAGTCGATCTCGCCGGCGAGCAGCGCGTTGACGGTCTGCTGCTGATCGGAGATCGCGACCCATTCGACGCGGTCGACCTTCACGACCTTGCCGCCGGAAAGGCCCGAGGCGGGCTCCGGGCGCGGCTTGTACTTGTCGAACTTGACGTACACGGCCTTGTCGCCCGGCTTCCATTCGTCGCGCTTGAAGACGAACGGGCCGGAGCCGGTGAAGTCCGAGATCTGGGTGTTCGGGTCGGTCTCGGCGACCCGCTTCGGCATCATGAACGGCACGTTGGAGGAAGGCTTGCCGAGCCCGAAGATCAGGAGGCCGGTCGGTTCCTTCAGCTTGACCGTGAAACTCTTCGCGTCGTTCGCCGTGATCGAGTCGACGAAGGTCATCAGCTTCTGACCCGTGGCGTCGCGTGCGGACCAGCGCTTGATCGAGGCAATGCAGTCCTCAGCGGTGACCGGCGCACCGTCATGCCAAGCGAGGCCATCGCGCAGCGTGAACACGAACGTGAGCTTGTCCGCGCTCTCGGTGAACTTCTCCACCATCTGCGGCTTGATCTCGCCCTTCTCGTCCATCGCGAAGAGCGTGTCGTAGATCATGTAGCCGTGGTTGCGGGTGATGTAGGCGGTGGTCCAGATCGGATCGACGATCTTGAGGTCGGAATGCATCACGACCTTGAGCGTGCCCTGCGCGCTCGCCGTAACGGCCGGGAGGGTGAACGCCGCGGACACCGCAAGAAGCGCCGCCGCAAGGGCCTTCGTCATGCGCATGGACCATCTCCAGTCGGTGGGACGTGTTGGGACGATGCTATCGGGGGCGGCGGGGGGTGCCAAGCCGCTTTGGCGGGCCTGCTTGCGCGGCAAATGGCGTCAGACGCGGCAGCCAGCGCTTGAGACTAATCTACACGCGGCGCGCGAGTTTCGGGTCGAGCCGGTCGCGCAGGCCGTCGCCCAGCACGTTGACGGCGAGGATCACCAGCGCGAGCGCCGCGCCGGGGAACAGGATGATGCGCGGCGCGATCGGGAAGAACGCGCGGCCTTCCGCCATCATGTTCCCCCAGCTCGGGATCTCGGGCGGCGTGCCGGCGCCGAGGAAGGAGAGGATCGCCTCGGTCAGCATCGCGGAGGCGCAAACATAGGTCGCCTGCACGATCAGCGCGGGCACGCAGTTCGGCAGCACATGGCGGATCAGGATCAGCGGCAGCCGCGTGCCGGCCGCGATCGCGGCCTCGACATAGGGCTCCTCGCGCACGGTCAGCACGACCGCGCGCACCAGCCGCACCACGCGCGGGATTTCCGGCACCGTGATGGCGACGATGACGGTGATCCGGCTCGCGCCGGAGAGCGACACCAGCGCGATCGCCAGCAGCACGCCGGGGATCGCCATCAGCCCGTCCATCACCCGCATCACGATGGCGTCGAGGAGCGCGGATGTAGCCCGCGAGCATTCCGACCACGAGGCCGATCGAGATCGACAGGATCGCGACCGCGACGCCGACGGTGAGCGAGACGCGCGTGCCGTAGACGACGCGGGTCCACACATCGCGGCCGAACTGGTCGGTGCCGAACCAGTTCGGCTCGCTCGGCGGCTTCAGCCGGTTCAGCGGGCTGAGGCCTAGCGGGTCGGCGGTCCACAGCAGCGGCGCGAAGATCGCGGCCAGCACGAAGAACAGCACGATCGCGGCGCTCACGACCACGAGCGGATAGCGCGAGACGAGCGGGCGCAAGCCGCCGAACATGGTGGCGCCGATGGGGAGCGCTTTGGCGGTTTCGCTCAATAGCGGATCCTCGGATCGAGCAGCGTGTAGGCAATGTCGATGAGGAGATTGAGCATGATGTAGAGGAACGAGAAGAACAGGATCAGTCCCTGGATGATCGGATAGTCGCGCTTGAGGATGGCGTCGACCACGAGGCGCCCAAGGCCCGGGATATTGAACACGCTCTCGGTGACGACCACGCCGCCGATCAGCAGCGCGACGCCGAGGCCGATCACCGTGACGATCGGCACTGCGGCATTGCCGAGCGCATGACGCAGCAGCACGCGCGTCTCGGTCTGGCCCTTGGCGCGCGCGGTGCGGATGTAGTCCTCCTCCAGCACTTCAAGCACGCTCGCGCGCGTGATCCGGGCGATCAGCGCAATGAAGATCGCCGAGAGCGCGAGCGTCGGCAGCGTGATGTGGCTGACGAACAGACCCGGATCGACGAACGGGCTGCGGTAGCCCTGAACCGGGAACCAGCGCAGCCCGAGCGCGAAGCCGTAGATCAGGAAATAGCCCATCACGAAGACCGGCACCGAGAAACCGACCACCGCGAACGCCATCACGGCGCGGTCGACCCAGGTGTGCGCCTTCCAGGCGGCGAGCACGCCGAGCGGCACGGCGACCAGCACCGAGAACACGATCGTCGTGAGCGCGAGCATCAGCGTCGGCTCGATGCGTTGCGCGATCAGCGTGGTGACAGGCAGGTTCGAGAAGATCGAGACGCCGAGATCGCCGCGCACGAGGTCGCCGAGCCAGTTGATGAACTGCACGACGATCGGCTGGTTGAGGCCGAGCTGCGTGCGGATCTTCTCGATCTGCTCGGCCGTCGCGTAGTCGCCCGCGATCACGGCGGCCGGATCGCCCGGCGAGAGGCGCAGCAGCAGGAACACGGTCAGCGCCACCACGCCCATGACCGGGATGGTGGAGACGACGCGCTTGAGGACGAAGGAGAGCATACGGCTACTCCGTCATCACCGGGCAGCCGCTTGGCGGCGTGTCCCGGCGATCCCGATTCATTAGCACCGCTGTGCTTGCCTCAGTGGGATCGTCGGGACAAGCCCGACGATGACGAGTGCATGTGTCTGCCGGCCTACGCCGTCTTCTCCATGTTCCAGAAGAACTGGACCGGCGAGGGGATCATGCCCTTCACGTTGTCGCGGTAGCCGACCGGCACGAAGTAGACGCCGAGATTGATCGCGGTGCCGATCTCGTAGGCGCGCCCCTGCACGTCGGCCGCGGCCTTCTTCTGCGCATCGGCGCCGTTCGCCGCCGCGAAGGCCGCGCGCAGCTCCTCCATCTTGGGATCGGTCGGCCAGCCCGGCCACGCCTTGTTCGGGTCGGCCACCAGCGAGGCGTTGCTCAGCGGATTGAGCAGGTCGCCGCCGATCCACCAGGTCGGGAACATGTTCCAGCCGCCCTGTTCGACCGGGTCCTTCTTGGCGCGGCGCGACGTGATCGACGACCAGTCCATCGCCTGGATGTCGACGTTCATGCCGATGTCGCGGCATGCCTTGCCGACGACCAGCGCGAAGGCGTTGGAGATCGGAATGTCCGAGGGCTGCATGATGACGGTCTTCTCGCCCTTGTAGCCGGACTCGGCGAGCAGCTTCTTCGCCTCCGCGACGCTGGACGGGAATGCGAAGTCGGTTCCCTGATTGGTCTCGAGCGGCGAGCCGCAAGGATAGATCGACTTGCACTCGCGATAGTATTCCGGATTGCCGATCGCGGCTGCGAGCACGTCCTTCTGGTTGACGGCGCGCATGATGGCGCGGCGCACCAGCGGATTGTTGGTCGGCGCGACAAGATGGTTGAAGCGCATCATGCCCTGCGAGCCGATCGGATCGAGCGTCTCGATCTTCACGCCCGGCGCTTTCGCGAGGATCGGCGCAAGGTCGGCGGGCACCTGCTCGTAGTAGTCGACCTCGCCGGACATCAGCGCGTTCATGCAGGTGGTCGGGTCCGGGATGTAGAGCCACTCGACACGGTCGACCTTGGCGATCTTGGCGCCGGCCGCGCCCGAGGTCGGGTCCTTGCGCGGCACGTAGTTCGGGTTCTTGTCGTAGACCACCTTGGAGCCCGGGACCCATTGCTCCTTGCGGAAAATGAACGGACCGGAGCCGACCGCGCTTTCGATCTGCTTGAACGGATCGGTCTCGGCGATCTCCTTCGGCATCATGAAGGGCACGTTCGAGGAAATCTTCGCGATCGAATCGATCAGCAGTCCGTAGGGACGGGTGAGCTTGATCTCGATCGTCTTGGCGTCGCGGCCGGCGCAACTTTCGACCGCCGTGAACATCAGCTGGCCCATCGGGTCGCGCTTGCTCCAGCGGATCAGCGAGGCGGCGCAGTCGGCAGCCGTCACCGGCTTGCCGTCATGCCAGGAGAGGCCGTCGCGCAGCACGAAGGTGTAGGTCTTGCCGTCGGACGAGGTCTCGAACTTGTCGACCATCTGCGGCTGGGGCTTCAGGTCTTTGTCCATCGCGAACAGCGTGTCGTAGACCATATAGCCGTGGTTGCGGGTGATGTAGGCGGTGGTCCAGATCGGATCGATGTTCTTCAGGTCCGCGTGCGGGATGACCCGCAGCACCGAGCCCTTCGCCTGGCCGAAGCCGGGCTGCGCGATGAACGGCGCGGCGAGCGCGCCGCCGACGAAGGAACGGCGGGAGAGTTTCATGGAGTCCTCCGCGAAGGGTGCGCCCTGTGGGGCGCGGGCAACGTTGGGCCGGATGCTGCGGCATCGGGCTGCGAATGACAACGGCTTTTGCGCCGCCGCCATGATTTAGACGACGCGGTCATCAATCTTGTTTCGTGATGATGAAAAGGTTCGAGCCAAGGTCGTGGGCGATTGCTGCGTCGCTGGTGCTTGCCGCCGTACCGTCTCGGCGCGCGGGCCGAGCCGGCCGGCGAAACGATCGATCAGGCGCTGTGCCGCATGATCGAGGGCGCCGCGGCCACGCACCGCATGCCGGTCGACTTCTTCACGCGTCTCATCTGGCAGGAGAGCAGCTTCCGGCCGGGCGCGCAGAGCGGGAAGGGGGCGCAGGGCGTCGCGCAGTTCATGCCGGGGACCGCCGCCGAGCGCGGGCTCGCCGATCCGTTCGATCCCGAACAGGCAATTCCGAAGTCGGCGGAGTTGCTCGACGAGCTGCGCGGGCGCTTTGGCAATCTCGGGCTCGCGGCCGCGGCGTACAATGGCGGGCCGGCGCGCGTCGAGGCCTGGCTCGCAGGCCGCGGCGGGCTGCCTGCCGAGACACGCGACTATGTCTCGGGCATCACCGGCCGCACGGCGGATGACTGGGCCAGCGCGCGCGGTGCTGCCGTCCACGCAGCCGGAAGGGCCGCCGACGAAGTGCCTCGTGCTGGTTGCGGCGTTCCGGCGCGGCAGCGACCGGCGCATGATCGAAGCCTATGGCGGTCCGATCGAGGAATCGCCGCTCGCGCCTTGGGGTGTCCAGCTCGCGGGTAATTTCTCCAAGGAGCGCGCGCTTGCCTCCTACACCCGTGCGCGGGCGCGTCACGCCGATATTCTGCGCGAGGTGGTGCCGATGGTGATCGGAACGCGGATGCGCAGCCGCGGCACACGCGCGTTCTATCGCGTGCGTATCCCGGCGGCGACGCGGCGGCGGCCGTGGAGATATGCGGCCGCCTGCATAAAGCAGGCGGCGCCTGTGTGGTGTTGAAGAGCTGACTGGTCTGATCAGGCCAGCTTGGCGTGCTTCAGCGGCAGGTCACGCACCGGCTTGCCGATGGCGGCGTGGATCGCGTTGAGCACGGCAGGCGTGACCACGCAGATGGTCGGCTCGCCGACGCCGCCCCAGAAGTCGTACGTGGGCACGATGACGGTCTCGACCTTCGGCATCTCGGCGAGACGCAGGATCTCGTAGGAGTCGAAGTTGGTGTTGGTCACGCGGCCTTTGTCGATCACCATCTCGCCGTAGAGCGCCGCCGAGAGGCCGTAGGCGACGCCGCCCTCGACCTGTGCGGCGATCTGGTGCGGGTTGACGGCGTGACCGCAGTTCGTCGCCAGCACCATGCGATGGATCTTGAGCTTGCCCTTCGCGTCGACCGACACTTCGGCGGTGGCGGCCGAATAGCTGCCGTAGCCCATGAACTGCGCGATGCCGCGATGGACGCCCGCGGGCAATGGCTTGCCCCAGTCGCCCTTCTCGGCGGCGGCATTGAGCACCGCGAGGTGCTTTGGGATGGTTCTTCATCATCGCGCGGCGGAATTCGAGCGAGTCCTTGCCCGCGGCCCGCGCGCATTCCTCGATGAAGCACTCCATGTAGACGGCGTTCTGGTTGGTGTTCACGCCGCGCCACGGACCGACCGGAACATGCGTGTTGCGCATGACGTACTCGATCAGCAGGTTCGGCACCGTGTAGCCGAGCTGCGCGTCGCCCGGTTCGGCCCACCAGCCCTGCATCTGGCGGCGATCCTTGCCGTTGACGATGCCCGTCGGGTTCGACCAGGCATTGATCGACTGGCCGGACGACTTCACATGCAGGCCGACAAGCTCGCCCTGCTCGTTGAGGCCCGCCGACATCTTGCACATCGAGATCGGGCGATAGAAATCGTGCGCCTGATCCTCCTCGCGGCTCCAGACCAGCTTGACCGGTGTGCCGGGAAATTCTTTTGCGATGACGACCGCCTGACGCAGATAGTCATGGCCGCCCGCGCGCCGCCCGAAGCCTCCGCCGAGATCGTAGCGGTGTACGTCGCATTTCGGGAGCGGTGTGCCGCTCTCTTCCGCAAGCGCCGCAAGCGCCCCTTCGAGATTCTGCGTCGCCGTCCAGGCCTCGGCCTTGTCGGGCGAGAGCTTCACGGTCGCGTTCATCATCTCCATGCAGGCATGCGAAAGGAAAGGCGTCGAATAGGTCGCTTCGACCTTCTTCGCCGCGCCCGCGATCGCCGCGAGAGCGTCGCCCTCCCGGCGTTCGCCGTTGTTCTCGGTCGCGGCAAGACCGGCCTTGAGATGCTCCGCGATAGTCGCGTTCGAGACCTTGGCGTTGTCGCCTTCATCCCAGGTGATCGGCAGCGCATCGAGCGCGGTCTTGGCGTGCCACCAGGTGTCGGCGACGACCGCGACCGCGGTGTCCTTCACTCTCACGACTTTTTTTACGCCCGGCATCCTGGCGATCTTCGCCTCGTCGATGCTCACCACCTTGGCGCCAAACACCGGCGCATCCTTGATGGCGGCGTTGAGCATGCCGGGGAGCTTCACGTCGATCGCGTACAGCTTGGAGCCGTTGAGCTTGTCGGCGGTGTCGAGCCGCTTTAGCGGCTTGCCGGCGATCGTCCAGGTCTTCGGGTCCTTGAGCTTGATGTCTTTCGGGTCGGGCGGTGTCAGCTTCGCGGCCGCAGCCGCGACCTTGCCGTAGCTGATCGTGCGCTTCGACGCTGCGTGCGCGATCACGCCGTTCGCGACGCTCAATTCGCCGACCGGCACCTTCCACTGATCGGCCGCCGCCTGCAGCAGCATGGTGCGCGCCGCAGCGCCCGCCTTGCGCAGATATTCCTGCGACGTGCGGATGCCGCGCGAGCCGCCGGTGCTCATGTCGCCCCAGGCGCGCTTGCTGGCGAGGTTGCGTGCGGGCGAAATGCCCTCGGTGGTGACCTTCTTCCAGTCGCACTCAAGTTCCTCGGCGACGAGCTGCGCGAGGCCGGTGAGCGTGCCCTGGCCCATCTCGGAGCGCGCAATGCGGATGACGCAGGTGTCGTCCGGTTTGATCGCGACCCAGATGTTCACTTCCGCCGCACCGTTCTGCGCGACGGCTTCGCCGCCGAACGGGGCGCTGAAACCGAGCGCGAGCGTGCCGGTCGCGGCGGCCGCCGAGCCGACCACGAACTCGCGGCGGGAGAGGCGCTGACCTTTACCGAAAACCATTTTTTTCATGGCTGCCCCCTTACGACCGGCGCGTTGCGCGATCGGCCGCGCGGCCATTTGCGGAACTGCCTGCCGCCTGATGCACGGCCTCGCGGATGCGTTGATACGTGCCGCAGCGGCAGATGTTGGTCATCGCCTCGTCGATGTCCGCGTCGGTCGGCTTGGGTTTCTTCTTCAACAGTGCGGCGGCGGCCATGATCTGGCCGGACTGGCAGTAGCCGCATTGCGGCACGTCGACCGCAAGCCATGCCTTCTGCACCGGATGGGAGGAATTCGGCGAGAGCCCTTCGATGGTGATGATCTTGTCGCTCGCCTTCACGGCCGAGAGCGGCAGGGAGCAGGAGCGCTGCACTTCGCCGTTGATGTGCACCGTACACGCGCCGCATTGCGCGACGCCGCAGCCGTATTTGGTGCCGGTGAGGCCGACTTGTTCGCGGATCACCCAGAGCAGCGGCGTATCAGGCTCGGCCTGCACGTCGCGCACTTTGCCGTTGATGTTGAGTTTTGCCATGCGTCCCTCGCCAAGGATTTACGCGGTGGCCATTCATCAAGGGCCGCCGTTGCGCTTGTCGGGGACGGATCATGCTGCCGCCCCCGCTGACGCGCAGCCTAGCGCAGGCAAGGGGGCGTAGCTATGCCAGTTTGGAATAGGTCAATTTTGTCGCGGGGCGTCCAAACTCGGCCAGGGACGGGCGCTTTCGAACGCGCGCGCGGCGCGCAGCACAAGATGATCCTGCCGTGCAGGGCCGACGATCTGAAGGCCGATCGGTAGGCCGTCGGATGAAAAACCGCACGGCACAGAGGCCGCCGGCTGCTGGGTCAGGTTGAACGGATAGGTGAAGGACGACCAGTTGATCCAGTTCTCGCCGTACGAGCCGTCGGCAGGCGTGACGCGGCCGGCTTCCAGCGCCGGGATCGGCATCTGCGGGGTAAGCAGCAGGTCGTACTTCTCGTGGAAGCGCGCCATCGTGTTCGCGATGTCGGCGCGCGCCGTGAACGCCGCGAGATAATCGGCGAGCGAATATTTCTGTCCCCACTCGGCGATCTGGAGGAAACCGGGATCCATCTTGGCGCGATCGCTTGGCGAGGCCGCGTTGACGAGCGAGGCCGAGACCGCGCCCCACAGCGTCATGATCATTTCGTACGGATCGGGGAAGCCCGGATCGGCATCCTCGACGATGGCGCCGAGGTCCGCGAACGCCTGCGCGGCTTTTTTCGTCGCGGCTTCGACGTCCGGATGGATTTTCTTGACGTAGCCGAGTCGCGGGCTCCACGCGATGCGCAAGCCGCGCACGCCCTCGTTGAGGCCGACGCGATAGTCCGGCGTCGGCGTATTCCAGGCCGTCATGTCGCGCTCGTCGGG
Organism: uncultured Alphaproteobacteria bacterium; assembly: GCA_963828625.1. Classification (GTDB taxonomy): domain Bacteria; phylum Pseudomonadota; class Alphaproteobacteria; order Rhizobiales; family Xanthobacteraceae; genus PALSA-894. Next base: position 282,933 of record CAWHEX010000009.1, read on the forward strand.
TCCGCCGATCACCGAGAGCATCAGCGCCGCGTCGCTGACGGTGCGCGTAAGCGGCCCGACATGCGCCAGGATGCTGAACGGCGAGGCCGGATAGGCGGCAACGCGCCCGAAGCTCGGTTTGATGCCGAACACGCCGGTAAATGCCGCCGGAATGCGGATCGAACCCGCGCCGTCGGTGCCGATATGCATGTGGCCGAGGTTGAGCAGCGCCGCCGCGACTGCGCCGCCGGACGATCCGCCGGTCGTGCGGTCGAGTTTCCAGGGATTGCGCGTGATGCCGGTGAGCGGCGAATGGCACGCGCCGATCCAGCCGAACTCGGGCAGCGTGGTCTTGCCGAGGATGATCGCTCCGCTCTCGCGCAGGCGCGCGACCGCGGGCGCGTCTTCCTTCATCGGCGCGTCGCTGCTGGTGAGCGAGCCGCGCCGCGAGGGAAAGTCCTTCAGCCAGATGTTGTCCTTCACGGTGGCGCCGAGCCCATCGATGAGGCCGATCGGCTCGTTCTTCTGCCAGCGCGCCTCGGAAGCTTTGGCGGCTTTCAGCGCGCCACCGCGATCGATGATGATGAAGCCGTTAATGGCCGGCTGGAATTTATCGATGCGATCGAGCTGGTCGCGCGTGACCTCGACGGGAGAGAGTTCGCGCTTGCGGTAGAGGCGCAGCAGGTCGGCGGCGGTCAGCGATTTGATGTCGGGCATGATTTTCCTCGGACGCCGACATTAAAGGCGCTGTTGCCGGGGACAAGGGCGGGCGGCTTGATCCATCCGCCCCGCAATGCATGATGGGCGCCCCACCGAGAACTAAAAATGAACCTGCAAAGCAGCAAAGACATTCTTTCGGCTCTGGTCAGCTTCGACACCGTGAGCCGCAACTCCAATCTCGACTGCATCGCCTGGATCGAAGGCTATCTCGACAAGCACGGCGTGAAGCACCAGCGGGTCTACGACGAGACCGGCCAGAAATCGAATGTCTGGGCGACGATCGGGCCGAAGGATGTGCCGGGCTTCATCCTGTCGGGGCACACCGACGTGGTGCCGGTCGACGACCAGAACTGGACCGACTCGCCGTTCAAGCTGACCGAACGCGACGGCAAGCTCTACGGCCGCGGCTCGACCGACATGAAAGGCTACGTCGCGTGCTGCCTCGCGGCGGTGCCCGACATGCTCAAGGCGAACCTGAAGAAGCCGCTGCACCTTGCGTTCTCGTATGACGAGGAGGTCGGCTGCTGGGGCGTGCGGCGCATGATCCCGAAGATCATCGAAGGCGTCGCAATGCCGACCGCATGTTTCGTCGGCGAGCCGACGCTGATGGACGTGGTGATAGGCCACAAGGGCAAGCGCTCGATCAAGGTGATGGTGCGCGGGCGCACGTGCCATTCGTCGCTCGCGCCGCTCGGCGTCAACGCGGTGGAATATGCGGCGCGCGTGATTGCAAAGATACGCGACATCGGCGATCGCCTTGCCAAGGATGGCACGCGCGACAGCCTCTACGACGTGCCCTTCTCGACCGCGCATACCGGTTATCTGCACGGCGGCACGGCGCTCAACATCGTCCCGGACATCGCGACGTTCGAGTTTGAATTCCGTGTCCTGTCGGTCGACAAGTCCGATACCTTGATGATGGAAGTGGTGGACTACGCCACGAACGTGCTCGAGCCGGAGATGAAGGCGGTCGCGCCGGAGGCGGGCTTCGAGTTCATTGACCGCGGCGAATTCGCGGGCCTCGATACCGCAGAGAATGCTGACGTGACGCTGCTGACGAAGCAGCTCACAGGCCGCAACAGCCACAGCAAGGTCGCCTATGGCACCGAGGGCGGGCTGTTCGCGCAAGCGGGCATTCCAACCGTGGTGTGCGGGCCGGGCAGCATCGACCAGGCGCACAAGGCCGACGAATGGATCGCGATCACCGAACTTGAGAAATGCGGCAAGTTCATTGACCGCTTGATCGAACATTGCACGCGCTGACGCGCGCAGGAGACAACATGGCCTACGATCTCATCCTGAAGGGCGGGCGGGTCATCGATCCCTCGCAGAATATCGATCGCGTCACCGACGTGGCGTTCGCGGGCGGAAAGGTCGCCAAGGTCGGCGACAATCTCGGCGCCGCCACCGAAGTGCGCGACGTGAAGGGCTACGTCGTCACGCCGGGGCTCATCGACCTGCACACGCACGTGTACTGGGGCGGTACGTCGCTCGGGATCGACGCGGAGGATTTCTGCCGCACCTCGGGCGTCACCACGGCGATCGACACCGGTAGCGCCGGCCCGGGCAACTTCGCAGGCTTCCGCAAGCATGTGATCGAGCGCAGTGACGTGCGCATCCTCGCCTACCTGCACGTGTCGTTCGCCGGCATCTTCGGCTTCTCCAAGACCGTGATGGTCGGCGAAAGCGAGGAAATGCGGATGATGGCGCCGATCGAGGCGGTTGAGGTTGCGGACAAGAACCGCGACGTTATCGTCGGCATCAAGGTGCGGGTCGGGCGCGGCTCGAGCGGCATCCATGGCGCGGCGCCGCTTAGCATCGCGCTCCAGGCCGCCAACGAAGTCGGCATGCCGCTGATGTGCCACATCGACTTCCCGCCGCCGAGCTATGAGGAAGTTCTGCAGATGTTGCGGCCGGGCGATGTACTCACCCACGCGTTCCGCCCGTTCCCGAATGCACCCTACGATCATCAGGGCAAGGTGAAGGATGTCGTACGCGACGCGCGCGCGCGTGGCGTGAAGTTCGACATCGGTCACGGCAAGGGTTCGTTCGCGTTCAAGACCGCGCGCAACATGCTGGCGAACGGCTTCTATCCCGACACGATCTCGTCCGACGTGCACACGCTGTGCATCGAGGGGCCGGCCTACGATCAGGTGACGACGCTCTCGAAATTCCTCTGCATGGGCATGCCGCTCAGCGACGTGATCGCGGCGAGCGACGGTGAATGCCGCGATGGCATTGCAGCGCCCGGAGCTCGGCACGTTCAAGCCGGGCAGCGCGGGCGACGCCACGATCCTGACGATCAAGGACGGCCAGTTCGATTATGTCGACGTCGTCGGCGAGCACATGACCGGCGACAAGCGCATCCTTTCGGAGGGCGTCGTGCTCAAGGGCAAATGGTGGCATCCGAACGACGATTCGAAATTCAAGAAACTGGAGCAAGCCGCATGAGCGTCCAAGAGAACCTGAAGAAGCTTGGCCTGACCTTGCCGAGCATTCCGACGCCTGTGGCGAACTACGTGCCGTGGAAGCGCGACGGCAACACCATCTACCTCTCGGGGCAGGGACCGCGCGACAAGGACGGCAAGCACATCACCGGCACGGTGGGGAAGGACGTGACGGTCGAGCAGGCCTACGAATACGCGAAGCTGGTCGGCCTCAATCTGCTCGCCGCGGCGAATGCGGCGGCTGGCGGCAGCCTCGACAAGGTCGAGGTGCTGAAGGTCCTCGGCATGGTCAATGCAGTGCCGGGCTTCGGCGATCAGCCCAAGGTGATCAACGGCTGCTCGGATCTGTTCGTTGCGGTGCTCGGCGAGCGCGGGCGTCATGCACGTTCCGCGGTCGGAATGGGTTCGCTGCCGGTGAATATTCCGGTGGAGATCGAAGCCGTGATGCGGGTGGTCGATTAATCCACCAGGTGGCACGCCACGCGCCGTCCGTCCGCGGCTGGTTTGAGCAACGGCGTTTCAATTTTGCAGCGGTCGAAGGCGAATGGGCAGCGTGTGTGGAATGTGCAGCCCGGCGGCGGATTGATCGGGGAGGGCACGTCGCCCTGAAGCACCATCCGCTCGCGTTTGGCATGCGGATCGGGCAGCGGCGCGGCCGCCATCAGCGCCTGCGTGTAGGGGTGCAGCGGGTTTTCGAACAGCGCATCCTTGTCCGCAATTTCCACGATGCGGCCGAGATACATCACGGCGACGCGGTGGCCGATGTGCTCGACCACGCCGAGGTCATGCGACACGAACAGGTAGGCGAGGCCGAGTTCCTCCTGCAGGTCCATCATCAGGTTGAGCACCTGCGCTTGCACCGAGACGTCGAGCGCGGACACCGGCTCGTCGGCGACGATCACCGCCGGATTGAGTGCTAACGCACGCGCGATGCCGAGGCGCTGGCGCTGCCCGCCGGAGAACTCGAACGCGTAGCGCCGCATCGCGTCGGCGCGCAGGCCGACCTTCTCGAACAGTTGCGCGACGCGCGCCTCGCGCTCCCGCGGTGAGATGTCGGAATAGTTCTCCAGCGGCTCGCTGACGATGCGACCGGCGGACATGCGCGGGTTCAGCGACGCGTAGGGGTCCTGAAACACCATCTGCATGCGCTTGCGATGCGGACGCATCTCGCCAATGCTCAGATGCGTGATGTCCTTGCCGTCGAGGCGGATCGCGCCTTCGGTCGGCTCGAGCAGCCGCAGCAGCAGCTTGCCGACGGTGGACTTGCCGCAGCCGGACTCTCCGACAAGGCAGAGCGTTTCGCCGGGCGCGATCGCGAAGCTGACGCCATCGACGGCCTTTATCAGCGCGACGGTTCGCGCCAGCAGTCCGCGCTGGAGTGGAAAATGCTTCTTGAGATCGCTGACCTCGACGACCGGCGTCATGCGGCCACCCGATCGCTTGCAAGCACGCGCTCGGCCTCGTGGCACGCGACGACGTGACCCTCGCCGATGGCGCGCAGCGCCGGCTCTTCGATGCGGCAGCGCTCGACCGCGTAAGCGCAGCGCGGCGCGAAGGCACAGCCCGCGATCGGATCACGCAGCGACGGCACGATGCCGGGAATCTCGGCGAGGCGGCGCTTGCGCGCCTTGCCGCGCATGCGCGGGATCGAGGCCATCAGGCCGCGCGTGTAGGGATGCGCCGGACGGTCGAACAACTCGATGGTCTCGGCTTCCTCGATCTTGCGGCCTGCGTACATCACGATCACGCGGCGGCAGGTCTCGGCCACGATTCCGAGATTGTGCGTGATCAGGATCACGGCCGCGCCCGTGCGCTCTTTCAATTCGAGCATCAGGTCCAGAATCTGCGCCTGGATGGTGACGTCGAGCGCGGTGGTCGGCTCGTCGGCGATCAGCAGCGTCGGATTGCAGGCGAGCGCCGTCGCGATCATCACGCGCTGGCGCATGCCGCCGGAGAACTGGTGCGGGTAGTCGCCGAGACGCCGCTCGGCGTCGGGGATCTTGACCAGCCGCAGCATCTCGGCGGCGCGGGCGCGCGCCTGGCTCGCGCTCGCCCCGGTGTGGATGCGCACGGACTCGGCGATCTGGTGGCCGACGGTCAGCACCGGGTTGAGGCTGGTCATCGGCTCCTGGAAGATCATCGCCAGCCGGTTGCCGCGCAGTTTGCGCATCTCGGCTTCTTCGAGGGTCACGAGATCGCGGTTCTCGAACGTGACGGTGCCCGCGACGGTGCGCGCAAGGCGCGGCGGCAGCAGGCGCATGACCGAGAGCGCGGTCACGCTCTTGCCGCAGCCGGACTCGCCGACGATGCCGAGCGTTTCGCCGGGAAAGACGTCGAACGACACGCCATCGACCGCGCGCGTGACGCCGTCGATGGTGAAGAAGTGCGTCTTGAGATCGCGGACCGCGAGGAGAGGGGTCACATCCGCCTCGCAAGGCGCGGGTCGAGCCGGTCGCGCAGCCCGTCGCCCAGCAGGTTCACGGCGAGCACGACCAATGCAAGCGCGATGCCGGGGCAGAAGATGGTCCACGGCGCGCGGCTCAAGAACAGCCGGCTCTGCGCGATCATGTTGCCCCAGGTGGGGATTTCCGGCGGCGTGCCTGCGCCGAGGAACGAAAGCGCCGCCTCGATCAGGATCGCGGAGGCGCAGATGTACGTCGCCTGCACGATCAAGGGAGCAATGGTGTTGGGCAGGATGTGGCGCAGCAGGATTTTCCAGGTCGGCGTGCCGCCCGCGATGGCGGCCTCGACGTAGGGCGCCTCACGGACGCTCAGCACGACGGCGCGCACGAGGCGCACCACGCGCGGGATTTCCGGAATGGTGATCGCCACGATGACGGCGGTGACACTGGCGCGCGTGAGCGCGACGAGCGCGATCGCGAGCAGGATCGCCGGGATGGACATCAACCCGTCCATCAGCCGCATCACGACGGCGTCGACCTTGCGGAAGTAGCCGGACAACAGCCCGATGAAGAGGCCGCCCGAAATCGACATCGCGGCGACCGCGACGCCGACGAACAGCGAAACCTGCGCGCCGTAGACCGTGCGCGCGAACACGTCGCGGCCGAGATGATCGGTGCCGAACCAGTTCGCCTCCGAAGGCGGGCGCAGGCGCAGCGCGGGCTGCATCGTGATCGCGTCGCCGGCGAACAGCGGCGCCGCGAGAGCAAGCCCCGCGATAACCGCGAGGATGACGCCGCCCGTCACCATGGTCGGATTGCGCCGCACGAAACGGCGCAGCTGCGCGCCGCGCGGCTTCGCGGGAATGAGCGGCGCTTCTGCGACGATGACGCTCAATAGCGTATCCTCGGGTCGAGCAGCGTGTAGCTCATGTCGACGAGCAGGTTCACCAGCACGTAGACGCCGGAGAAGATCAGGATCACGCCCTGGATGATCGGGTAGTCGCGCTTCGAGATCGCATCGACCACCAGCCGCCCGACGCCCGGGATATTGAACACTGTTTCAGTGATGACCACGCCGCCGATCAGCAGCGCGACGCCGATGCCGATCACGGTGACGATCGGCACGCCGGCGTTCTTCAGCGCGTGCTTGAGCAGCATCGAGCGCGTCGCCACGCCCTTGGCGCGCGCGGTGCGGATGTAATCCTCGGCCAGCACCTCGAGCATCGAGGTGCGGGTGATGCGCGCGATCAGCGCCACGTAGGCGAGGCCGAGCGCAATCGAGGGCAGGATCAGCCGCTCGATCCAAGGCCAGAAGCCCTGGTCGATCGTCGCGTAGCCCTGAACCGGGAGCCAGCGCAGGTTGATCGAGAACACGTAGATCAGCATGTAGCCGACCACGAACACCGGCACCGAGAAGCCGAGCACGGAGACCACCATCAGGGCGCGGTCGATGAAGGTGCCGACCTTCCACGCCGCGAGTACGCCGAACGACACCGCCAGCGTTACGGCGACGAACAGCGTGGTGAGCGCGAGCGAGAGCGTCGGCTCGATGCGCTGGCCAATGAGCTTGGCGACCGGCTCGTTGGAGAAGATCGAGATCCCGAGATCGCCTTGCAGCACGGCGAAGAGCCAGCGGATGAACTGCACGGGCAGGGGATCGTCGAGCCCCAGTTGCTTGCGGATGCCGGCGATCTGCTCGGCGGTTGCGTTGTCGCCCGCGATGATCGCCGCCGGATCGCCCGGCGAGAGATGCAGCAACAGGAACACGAACACCGCGACGATGCCCATCACGAGCACGGTCGAGGCAAGCCGCCGGATGATGTAGGCGAGCATCTAGCCGCTCGCCGACTTTTCCATATTCCAGAAGCCGACGACCTCCGGCATGCCGATCACGCCGGTGATGTTCTTGCGCCATGCGGAGTTGCGGAAGAACTGGCCGAGATAGAGGTGCGGCACGAAGTCCCACGCGTTCTTCTGCATCTCGCGCGCGACCTTCTTGCGGCCCTCAAGGTCCGGCGCGGTCGCCCATTGGTCGCGCAGCTTTTCCTGCAGCTCGTTGGTCGGCCAGCCGAACCAGGCCTTCTCGCCGTTCGTCGCGTGGCCGACGAACGCGATCGGGTCGGCAAGCGAAAGCCCCGTGATGGTGGTGGAGAAGATGTTCCAGCCGCCTTCGGCCGGCGGCTTCCTCACCGCACGGCGCGAGAGCAGCGCGCCCCAATCCATCGCGGCGAGATCGACATTGATGCCGGCCTGCCGCAGCCACTGCGCGGTGAACAGGCCCGCGGGATTTGCCAGATAGTGATCGGTCGCCTGAAGGATGACGACGGGCTTTCCGTCATAGCCCGCCTTCTGGAACAGCTCCTTGGCCTTCGCGACGTTCTGTCCTTCCTTGAACCAGCCGGTCGACTCGTCGTTCTCCATCGGCGTGCCGCAGCCGAAGAATGCCCCGCAGGTCTGCCAGGTCTTCTGCTGGCCGAAGATTGCACCCATCACGTCTTCCTGCTTGACGAGATGCTGCATCGCGCGCCGCGCATCGACATTGTTGAACGGCGGATAGAGATGATTGAGACGCAGGATCGCAACGTGGCCGGTCTTGTTGAGAATCTGAACGGTGAGGTTCTTGTCCTTCTTCAGGTCGTCGATCAGGTCCTGCGGCGGCACTTCGTAGAAATCGATTTCGCCGTTCTGCAACGCGCTCAAGCGCGGTCTGCTCGTCGGCGATGTTCTCGAAGCTCACGCGGTCAAGCTTGACCACCTTGCCGCCGGTCATTCCGGACGGCGGTTCGGAACGCGGGAAGTAATTCGGGTTGCGGTCGTAGACGTGGCGGTTGCCGGGCCGGGTTTCGTCGCGATTGTAGAGGAAGGGACCGGACCCGATCGTCTCGCGGACCTGCTGGTTCGGATCGATCTCGGCGTCCTTCCTGCGCATCATGTAGCAGATCGACGGCGCGATCTTGGCCAGCGCATCGATCACGAGGCCGTACGGCTCGGACAGCACGATCTTGAACGTCTTGTCGTCCACGACCGGCGTGTCCTTCACGCGCTTCATCATGGTCTGCCCGGCGCCGTCACGCACCGCCCAGCGCCGCACCGAGGCCACGCAATCCGCCGCCGTCACCGCAGCGCCATCGGAGAACTTCAGTCCGTCGCGCAACTCGAACGTATAGGTGAGCTTGTCGTCGGAAACGCCGTACTTGCTGACCATCTGCGGCTTCGGATTGAAGTCCGCGTCAAGGCCGAACAGCGTGTCGTAGATCATCGCGCCGTGATAGGAGGTGATGTTCGCGGTGGTCCAGATCGGGTCGAGCACGCGCAGGTCCGCGTGCATCACGGCCTTCATGGTGCGGGCCGCCGAGGGCTGCGCCTGTGTCCTGACGATGGAGGGGGCGCTCGTCAGCGCGGCGGCGGCGAGGCCGCCTTTCAACACGTTGCGGCGTGTGGTCATCGCGTTTCCCTCCAATTCAGCCGGGGCTCAGCCTTGCACAAATTAGGCCACGCGGGCGGGAGCCGCGTCAAATGATCAGCTTCGGCTCCGTGACCGCATCGAGCGGCCAGATCGGGCGCTGCACCTTCGTCCACGGCAGCCTGGCGTAATGGCGCGGCAGCGGCCCGTCGCCCTCGGCGTAGAGCACCTGCACGGCGATCTGCGAGAACGACGCGTAGAAATGCTGGTTGGATTTCACCACCAGGATTTTCCGACTCTTCGGGTCGATGCCGAGATTGGAGAACAGGTCGATGCCCATGCCCTGCGAGCGGGTCGAGATCAGCACGGCCTCGACGCCGCCCATGCGGATGGAAGCCGCGTCGCCGATGCCGACTCGCGCGCCCGAGAAGGACTGGTAGGCATCGCGCACGCAGCGGATCACCTCCACCTCGGCATCGACCGGCGGGCCGGAGGCTTTCGCGGTCTTGCCGCCGAAGCGGAACGGCAGCTTCGCGCCTTCGCCCGCGTCGAATGCCATCCGCACCGCCATCGGGTCCCAGACCGGCGCGACCGCCGCGCCCTGCACGCCGCGCGCGATCAGCCGGTGGATGAACGTGGTGTTGTCGGAGGGCGCACCGCCACCCGCGTTGTCGGTGGTGTCGGCGATCACGGTCGGCCCGCCCGGGTGCGCGAGCGCGGCATCGATCGCGCCATCGACCGTGTATTCCGGCGGCGCGGCCTGCTCACGCAGCGCGATCAACTCGCGGCCGACCTCCTCGGCAAGCCTGTCGCCGTGCGGCTTCGCGTCGTCGGTGAGCACGAGGATGCGTGCGCCGCATTCCGGCGCATCGCCGTAATAGAAACAATGTGCGATCGACACTGACAGCACGCGGTTCTTGCCTTCCAGCGCCATGATCTTGTCGACGAGGCCGCGCATCGGCTGGATCGAGGTCGGGAAGCTCTGGATCACGCGGCAGTCATAGACGGATTTCATCGGCTTGATCTCGCCGCGGATGGTGCGCAGCGTCAGGTCGATCATCTCTTCGCCGCGCTCGGCGAAATCGGTGTGCGGGTATTCTTTGAACAGCACGATCACGTCGGCGGCGGCGCAGCGCTTCTTCGTGAGATGACAATGCGGGTCGAGCTCGACGCCGATCACGGCTTTCGGTCCGACCAGCGCGCGCACGCGTTCGAGGAAATCGCCCTCGCAGTCGTCATAGCCGTGCGCGATCATCGCGCCATGCAGGTTGAACACCGCCCCGTCGACCGGCAGCGCGGCCTTCAACTGCCCGAGGATCTCGTCGCGCATGCGCTCGTAGGCGTCGCGCGAGGCCGCGCCGCCGGGCTGCGCCGCGTAGCAGGAGCCCTCGATCAGCTCGAAGCCGTCGCGCTTTGCTGCGGCACGCGTGGCCGCGATCGCGCCGGTCTGGTGGCCGGATTTTTCCGGATGCTTGCCGGGCGGGTAGTAAATCTTCTCGACGAAGGCCTGATACGAGGTCGGAATCGGCAGAAAGGTGTTCGCCTCGAGGGCGAGCGCGGCATAGAACAGGCGCATTCAGGGCACTCCGTCTTTCCGGCAGCGTAGCAATTGTCCGGAAGGCGGACGAGTAGGTCTGGGAGCCAAGCGATGCGCATCGTGGATGTCTGCGAAATCACCAAGCCGATCGCCTCGCCGATCCGCAACGCCTACATCGATTTCTCGAAGATGACCGCGAGCCTCGTCGCGGTGGTCACCGACGTGGTGCGCGATGGGCGGCGCGTCGTCGGCTACGGCTTCAACTCGAACGGCCGTTACGGGCAGGGCGGACTGATCCGTGAGCGCTTCCGCGACCGCATTCTCGAGGCGAAGCCGGAAAGCCTGATCGACGCGAGCGGCGACAACCTCGATCCGCACAAGATCTGGGCCGCCATGATGACCAACGAGAAGCCCGGCGGTCACGGCGAGCGCTCGGTCGCGGTCGGCACGCTCGACATGGCGGTCTGGGACGCGACGGCGAAAATTGCCGGCAAGCCGCTGTTCCGCCTGCTCGCGGAGCGCAAGGGCCGCGACGGCGAACCCGAAGGTCTTCGTCTATGCGGCGGGCGGCTACTACTACCCCGGCAAGGACGACACCGCGCTGCGCGCCGAGATGCGCGGCTATCTCAAGCGCGGCTACAGCGTCGTGAAGATGAAGATCGGCGGCGCGCCGATCGCCGAGGATCGCCGCCGGATCGAGGCGGTGCTGGCCGAGATCGGCAAGGACGCGCAGCTCGCGGTCGATGCGAACGGGCGCTTCGATCTGGAAACCGCGATCGCCTACGCGAAGATGCTGCGCGACTATCCGCTGTTCTGGTACGAGGAGGCCGGCGATCCGCTCGACTATGCGCTGCAGGCCGCGCTCGCGGAGTTCTATCCGGGGCCGATGGCGACGGGCGAGAACCTGTTCTCGCACCAGGACGCGCGCAACCTGTTGCGTTACGGCGGGATGCGGCCGGACCGCGACTGGCTGCAGTTCGACTGCGCGCTGTCCTACGGTCTGGTCGAATATCTGCGCACGCTCGACGTGCTGGAACAGTGCGGGTGGTCGCCGAGCCGCTGCGTCCCGCACGGCGGGCACCAGATGTCGCTCAACATCGCGGCCGGGCTTGGGCTCGGCGGCAACGAGAGCTATCCCGGACCTCTTCCAGCCCTACGGCGGCTTTCCCAGACAGCGTGCGGGTCGAGAACAGTCACATCGTCATGCCCGAGCTTCCCGGCATCGGGTTCGAGGGCAAGTCCGACCTGATCAAGGTGATGCGCGAACTCGCGGAGTGAGCACGCAAACTTCCTCCGCTCATGCCCGCGAAAGCGGGCATCCAGACGGCAAAGAACTGGGTCCCCGCTTGCGCGGGGACGAGCGGACCGGAAGCCTTACGTCTTCTCGATATTCCAGAACGGAATGATCTCAGGGATCGCCAGCACGCCCTTGAGCTTCTTGCTGTAGGCGACGGGCGAGGGCCATTGGCCGAGCCAGACATGCGGCACGAAATCCCAGTCGTGCTTCTGCATTTCGCGCGCGATCGCCTTCTGCTCGTCGAGCGAGGCGGCGGCGGCCCACTTGTCGCGCAGCTTCTCGTGCGTCTCGTCGGTCGGCCAGCCGAACCAGCCCTTCTCGCCGTTGGTCTGGTGGCCGACGAACGCGATCGGGTTGCCGACCGAGGCCGCGCCCGACCAGGTGATGAACAGGTTCCAGCCGCCCTGATCGGGCGGCGCCTTCACGGCGCGGCGCGTGATCACGCCACCCCAATCCGAGGTCGCAAGCTGTACGTTGATGCCGGCGTCGCGCAGGCGCTGCGCCATGATCTGCGCGGAGTTGTTCATGAAGTCGACGTTGGTCGCGTGCAGTAGCGTGATCGGCTTGCCGTCGTAGCCGGCTTTCTGGAACAGCTCCTTCGCCTTCGCGACGTTCGGCGCTTCCTTGAACCACTGCGTGTTCTCGTCGTTCTCCATCGGCGTGCCGCAGGCGAAGTTCGAGCCGCACTTGCGGTAATATTTCGGATTGCCGAACGAGGCCTTCAGGAACTCTTCCTGGTTGATCAGGTAGAGCAGCGCCTTGCGGGCATCGACATTATTGAACGGCGGATAGAGGTGATTGATCCGCATGATGCCGAAGTTGCCGGTCTTGTTGAGCACCTCGACCGTGATGTTGGGATCGCCTTCCAGCGTGTCGAGCAGGTCGATCGGCGGAATCTCGAAGAAGTCGATCTCGCCCGCTTTGAGTGCCTGCAGCGCGGTCTGCGAGTCCGGCATGTTCTCGTAGATGACGCGATCGACGCCGACCTTCTTTGCGCCCGCCATGCCGCTCGCCGGCTCGCTGACGCGAGACGTAGTTCGGATTGCGGTCGTAGACGTAGCGCTGGCCCATCTGCGTCTGGTCGCGATTGTAGGTGAACGGCCCGGAGCCGATGTACTCGGTGATCTGCTGGTTCGGGTCGGTCTCGGCTTCCTTCTTGCGCATGATCCAGAGCATCGGCGTCGCGGTCTTCGCCATCAGGTCGGCGACGAGGCCGTAGGGCTCCTTCAGCGCGATCACGAAGGTCTTGTCGTCCTTCTTCGAGATGTCCTTCACGCGCGCCATCATGTGCTGGCCGCCGCCGTCGCGCGCCGCCCAGCGGCGGATCGAGGCGACCACGTCGTCCGCGGTGACGGCGTTGCCGTCGGAGAATTTCAATCCGTCGCGCAGCTCGAAGGTGTGCGTGAGCTTGTCGTCCGACACGCCGAATTTGCCGACCATCTGCGGCTTGGTGAGCTGATCGCCATCGAGCGCGAACAGCGTGTCGTAGATCATCGCGCCGTGGTAGGCGGTGATGTTCGCGGTGGTCCAGATCGGGTCGAGCGAGCGCAGGTCGCCCTGCATCACGGCGCGGATGGTGCGGGCGCGCGAGGGCGCCTGCGCGCGGACGATCGCCGGGAGCCCCGGATAGCGCGGTTGCGGCGAGCGAGCCCTGAACGAAGCGTCGGCGGGTGGTGTTCATCGGAGTCTCCCTCTCGGTTGGGCCGATTTACTCACGGAACCGCTTGAGGGGCCCAGAGGGCGCGCTCACACAACCATGCGTCCGTCAGGCAGTTCGGCATGCGGCCAGATGGTACGGCGCGCCTTTGTGAATGGATATTTGCGCGCGTCTGAGCGGCGAGGGGCCCTCGCCGTCGCAATAGATCACCTTGGCGGCGATCGGCGCATAGGCCGGCATGGAAGTGGTTGGTGGATTTCACCCCGACGTATTTCTTGGTCGCGAGATCGATGTTGACCGCACTGAAGATCTCCGTGCCCAGCGCCTGCGTGCGGTGCGCGATCAGCGCGACCTCGACGCCGCCGACGCGGATGCCGGCGCCGTCGCCGAATTTCACCTTGGCGCGGCCGAAGTTCTGCTCGCCGTCCTTGACGAGGCCGATCACGGTCGCCTCGCGCGTCGATCGGCAGGCCGGACGCCGGCGACGGTTTTGCCGCCGAAGCGCAGCGGCAATGGTCGCGCCGACGCCGACCGCATGACAGAACGCGACCGCGACCGGGTCCCAGAGCGGGCCAACCGCCGCATCGCTTGCAGCCGCGCTCCATGCAGGCGGCGGATGATGTTGGTGTTGTCGGAGGCAGCGCCGCCGCCCGCGTTGTCGGAGGGGTCGGCGACGACCACGGGCCCCTTCGGTTCCGCGTAGGCGGCGTCGATCGCCTCGTCGATCGAGAAATACGGCGGGTACCACGTGCCGCGTTTTGCGCGGATTTCCGCGCCAAGTTCCTGCGCCAGCGCGTCGCCGCGCGCCTTCGCGTTGTCGGTGACGACCAGCATGCGCGTGCCATGCTCCGGCGTGTCGCCCTGCGTGAAGCCGTGCGCGAGCGAGACCGAGAGCACGCCGTCGCGGCCTTCGAGCGCCGCCATCTTGTCGACGAAGCCGCGGCCCGGCTCACGCGAGGTCGGGAACACGTCGATCATGCCGCAGTCGTAGAGCGACATGACCGGCTTGATGTCGCGGCGGATCGCCTTGACGACCAGCGTGACCAGTTCCTCGCCACGCTCGAGGAAGTCCGTGTGCGGGTATTCCTTGAACAGGACGATGATGTCGGCGCCGCGCACGCGCTTTTCGGTGAGATGGCAGTGCGGGTCGAACTCGACGCCGATCACGGTCTTCGGTCCGACGATCTCGCGCGCGCGCGCGATGATGTCGCCCTCGGCGTCGTCGTAGCCGTGCGCGATCATCGCGCCGTGCAGGCCGAGCAGCACGCCGTCGAGCGGCATCGCGGCACGAAGCTGCGCGAGGATTTCATCGCGCATGCTTTCGTAGGCGCGATTGCAGCGTCGGCCCGGAGGGCTCCGCCCAGAAGCACGAGCCCTCGACCAGCTCGAACCCTTCCTGCTTGGCGCGCCGCCGCGCGACCCAGAGCGGCGCGGTGCACAGCGTTGCGCGATCGGGATGCTTGCCGGGCGGGTAGTACATCGTCGACTCGTAGCTCGCGCGGCTGGTCGGGATCGGCGAAAACGAATTGCTTTCCGTCGCAAGCGACGCGGCGAAGATGCGCATGGGGAATCCTCAAGGCGAGGCAATGACTATGCCTGCCCATGATGTCGGCGTGGAGGTGCGATGGGAAGGGCCGGTGGTGGGCGCACCAGGGCTCGAACCTGGGACCCGCTGATTAAGAATCAGCTGCTCTACCAACTGAGCTATGCGCCCGGAACCGATGTCCGGAAAAATGCCGGCGTTTATCCGTGGAAGCGGGGCGTGCTGTAGCAAAGCGACGCAGCACTGTCCAGCGAGGCAGGCTTTGCAGAGCAGGCCCGCTGCTTTATGGTCCGCCGCCATTCGCGGGGCGGCGAAATGACGACACAAGATTGCGGAGGAACTCGCATGAAAACAATATTCGGACGGCTGATTGCAGCCGCTGCCGCGCTGGTGCTGGCGACCGGCGTCGCTGTGCCGCGCAGGGCAAGGCCTCGGTCAAGATCGCGGTCGGCGGCGCGGGATGCCTTTGCTACCTGCCGACGGTCCTCGCCAAGCAGCTCGGCGAGTACGACAAGGCGGGCGTCGAGGTCGAACTGATCGACTTCAAGGGTGGCTCGCAGGCGCTGCAGGCCGTGATCGGCGGCTCGGCGGACGTCGTCTCCGGTTACTACGACCACTGCGTCAACCTCGCCGCCAAGGGTCAGGCGCTGCAGTCCTTCGTGGTCTATGACCGCTATCCCGGCATGGTGCTTGCGGTCTCTCCCGAGGCCAAGGACATCAAGTCGATCAAGGACCTTGCCGGCAAGGCGGTCGGCGTTTCGGCGCCCGGCTCCTCGACCGACTTCTTCCTGAAGTATCTGCTCGCCAAGAACGGCATGGACCCGACGGCAACGAGCGTCGTCGGCATCGGCCTTGCGGCGACCGCCGTCGCCGCGATGGAGCACGGCAAGGTGCAACGCCGCCGTCATGCTCGATCCGGCCGCGACCCTGATGCAGAACAAGTTCAAGGACGGCTTCCGGCTCCTGAGCGATACGCGCACCCAGAAGGATACGCTCGACGTGTTCGGCGGCGAGTATCCGGGCGGCGCGCTCTACACCCGCGCCGAATGGATCCCAAGAACGAGGCGACGACACAGAAGCTGACCAATGCGATCGTCGCCACGCTCAAGTGGATTCACTCGCACAAGCCGGAAGAGATCATGGCGAAGATGCCGCCCGAGCTGGTCGGCCCGGACAAGGAGCTCTATCTCGCGGCGCTGAAGAACACGATCCCGATGTATTCGCAGACCGGCCTGATGGACCCGAAGGGCGCGCAGGCCGTGCTCGCCGTGTTCAGCCAGTCGGTGCCGGAGATCGCCAAGGCGAACATCGACCTGTCGAAGACCTACACCAACAAGTACGTCGAGCAGGCGAACAAGGGCATGTGACCGGCCCGAGCGATCACGGCGGCTGATCGCCGCGATCACGAAAATCGGTTGGAAAGTTCGGCGCGGCGGGACCATGCTCCCGCCGCGTTTCTTTTACGGGCGGCCATGAACATCCTCTCGATCCAGTCGCACGTCGCCTACGGCCATGTCGGCAATGCTGCGGCGACCTTTCCGCTGGAGCGGATCGGTGTGGAGGTGTGGCCGATCCAGACCGTGCAGTTCTCCAATCACACAGGCTACGGCGCCTGGACCGGCCGCGTGTTCGAGGCGGGCCTGATTACCGAACTGGTGCGCGGTATCGCGGAGCGCGGCGTACTCGGCGCGTGCGACGGCGTGCTGTCAGGCTACATGGGCTCGCACGAGACTGGCGCCGCGATCCTCGAAGCGGTGGCGCAGGTGAAGGCGGCGAACCCGCGTGCGCGCTACTGCTGCGATCCGGTGATCGGCGATGTCGGACGCGGCGTATTCGTGCGGCCCGGCATTGCGGAATTCATGCGCGCGCAGGCGGTGCCCGCCGCCGATATCGTGACGCCGAACCAGTTCGAGCTCGATCTTCTGACCGGCCGGACCAGCGCGACGCGAGCGGACGCGTTCGCGGCGATCGATGCGCTGCATGCGCTTGGGCCGAAGGCCGTCATGGTGACGTCGCTGCACACGGACGAAACGCCGGACGATGCGATCGATCTTGTCGCCTCCGACCCGTCCGGTCGGTTCCGCGTGCGTACGCCGAAGCTTCCGATCTCGGTCAACGGTGCGGGCGACGCCATCGCGGCGCTGTTCTTTGCGCATTACCTGCGCACGGGATCGGCCGCCGAGGCGCTGTCGCGCGCCGCATCCTCGGTGTTCGGTGTGCTGAGGCAGACGGCGGAGAAGAATTCGCGCGAGATCCTGCTGATCGACGCGCAGGAGGAATTCGTAAATCCGGGTCTCGTGTTCGCGGTCGAGAAACTCTAGGAGCCACTCATGCGCCGCCGCTTCGTCACGCTTGACGTGTTCACGGACAAACGTTTCGCCGGAAATCCGCTCGCGGTCGTGCTCGAAGCCGACGGCCTCGACACCTTGCAGATGCAGTCGATCGCGCGCGAGTTCAATCTGTCCGAAACCGTGTTCGTACTGCCGCCGGCGGACACATCGCACCGTGCGAAAATCCGCATCTTCACGCCGGTTTCGGAATTGCCGTTCGCCGGTCACCCGACGGTCGGTACGGCGGTGTTGCTCGGATTGCGCGATGGCGGAACGCAGGCGCGCGATTTCGTCCTCGGCCTCAACATCGGCCCGGTGCCGTGCCGCGTGACACCCGCGACGGACAGCGGGCGCGCCGTCTTCCAGCTTCCGCGGTTGCCGGAGAGCGTCGGCGCGCCGGCCGACGACGCCACGATCGCGGCGGCGCTCGGCATTGCGGCGCAGGACATCGGCTTCGACGAACTGAAGGCGGCGCGCTGGTCCGCAGGCGCGCCCTACACGATGGTCCCGGTGCGCGGGCTCGATGTCATCAAGCGCTGCCGTGTCGAGACCGGACACTGGAAGGCGGCCTTCGCGTTCGACGCGCACGCGGCGGCATACATGTTCTGCCGCGAAACCGCAGAGCCCGGCGATCAGTTCCACACGCGCATGTTCGCGCCGCTTCAGGGCGTGTCCGAAGACCCCGCGACCGGGTCGGCCGCGGCGGCCTTCGCCGGGTATCTGGCGGCGCATGGCGAGTACCGCGATGGCGAGCACCTGCTGCACATCGAGCAGGGTTACGAGATGGGACGTGCGAGCCAAATCGAACTCACGTTGAAAATGAGCGGCGGCAAGCTCACCGGCGCATCGATCGGCGGCAGCGCGATCACCGTGCTGGAGGGTACGATCGAGGCTTGACCCGCGGCGGCGCGCCTGCGACCACGCGTGCGTGCAGGATATCCCGATCATTGCGGTGTCGCGGCTCGATCTGCGGTTCGAGCCGGTGCCGTGGCGGTTCGCGGACGAGCGCCGTGGCGACATCGATGCGCATTTCGCAAAGCTGCGTGCCGAGAAGCCCGAGCTGTGGAACGGCCGCGTGCTGCTGTTGCGCCGTGGCGAAATCGCCGACGGCGTTCTGAGCGGCGCTTACCTCGAAACCGATTTCGCCAGTTTCATCGCGTGGCGCGACTGGGGCTTTCCTGACGCGACGATCCGCAACTGCTTTCCGATGGCGGCGCTGCGCTCGTCGGACGGCGCCTTTCTGTTGGGGGTGATGGGCGCACACACCGCGACCGCGGGACAGATCTATTTTGCGGCCGGCACGCCCGACCCCAACGACATCGTGGGCGATACGGTCGACCTCGCGGGCGGCGTGATGCGGGAACTGACCGAGGAAACGGGCCTCGGCCCCGGCGATGTCGAACCGGAGGCCGGATGGTTCGCGATGCCGTTCGGCCAGCGCATCGCCCTGATGAAGGTCATGCAGATACGCGAAACCGCGACCGCGTTGCGCGCGCGCATTCGTGCGTTCCTTACCGACCAGCAGCAGCCCGAGCTTGCGGAAATCCATGTTGCGCGCAGCGTCGCGGACCTGCGTCCCAGCATGCCGCCTTACGTGGCAGCCTTCCTGAGAAGCCGCCTTGGCTAGGCTTGCCAAGACGCGCCGCGCGGCGTGAACTCGCCCCATGAAGCTCACCAAGATCATCAAACGCTTCCGCGTCGACAAAACGGATAAGTTCCGCCTCGCCGACTTCGATCCGGCCGACACCTGCGGTCTCGACATCGAGAAGGCTGAGGCCAAGGCGATGCTCGCCGATGGCGTGGAGCGTCTCGCCGCCTTGCAGGAGAAGCTCTACGCGCAGAACCGCTGGTCCGTGCTGGCGATCTTCCAGGCAATGGACGCGGCCGGAAAGGACGGCGCAGTCAAGCACGTGATGTCTGGCGTCAATCCGCAGGGCGTTCAGGTGCATTCCTTCAAGCAGCCGAGCCATGAGGAGCGCGACCACGACTTCCTCTGGCGCATCGCCAAGGCGCTCCCCGAGCGGGGGCGGATCGGCATCTTCAACCGCTCGCAGTACGAAGATGTATTGGTCGCACGCGTGCATTCGGAGTTCGTGACGCAGTCGCAGATTCCGCCTGCGCTGGTCACCAAGGAAATCTGGGACGAGCGTTTCAAGAGCATCCGCGAATTCGAGCGGCACCTCGCGCGCAACGGCACGCTGGTCCTGAAGTTCTTCCTGCACGTCTCGAAGGAAGAGCAGCGCCAGCGTTTCCTCGCGCGGCTGGAAGAACCCGGAAAGCGCTGGAAGTTCGCGATGGGCGACGTCGCGGAGCGCAAGCTCTGGGACAAGTACATGCACGCTTACGAGGACGCGATCCGGCATACGAGCCGGCCGGAAGCCCCGTGGTACGTCGTGCCGGCCGACAACAAGTGGTTCGCGCGTCTCGTCATCGCGGAGGCGATGGTCGAGGCGATGGAGGACTTGAAGCTGGAATTTCCGAAGGTCGAAGGCCCGGCGCTGAAAGAGCTGGAAAAGGTCCGCCGCGCGCTGCTGGCGGAGAAGCCGAACAAGAAATGACCATCGCGGTCCGCCGCTACGTGGATGCGGATCATGCGGCCGTGCGCGATCTTTTCATCCGGATCAATCAGGAACTGGCGCCGCCGGACTTGCGCGATGCGTTTGCGGGCTATGTCGAGGTCTCGCTCGCAAACGAGATCGATCGCCTCGCCGCGTATTACGGCGAGAGGGGCGGGGCGTTTTTCGTCGCATATGACGGCAACACGCTCGCCGGCATGTTCGGCATCGAGTGTCTCGGCGCGGCGTCAGCGGAGCTGCGGCGCATGTATGTCGGCGCTTCGTTCCGGCGACGCGGCCTCGCCCGGCTGATGCTTGACCACGCGGAGTGGACTTGCCGCGAGGCCGGCACGTCCGTGTTGACGCTCAGCACGTCCGAACTGCAGCAGGCGGCGCTGCTTCTCTACCGCAATGCCGGCTACCGCCTCGTGCGCGAGGAAACCGGCGCTGCGCAGAGCAACAAGACGGTCGGCGGCGGCGTCCGGCGCTATCACTTCGAGAAAGATCTCAGCGATACCCGTGCCGCGACTTGATCGCGGCCAGGCCCCGCGTCGCCTCGGCGTCGCGGCCCGCCGCGCAGGCGGCTTTGATGCTCGCGAGTTCGCTCACCATGCGCGCGTGCACGCGCTTCGCGAGGTTGCCGGTGGCGACGTCGCTGTCGATGATGCCCTCGAATTCGGCGATGGCCGGTCCGCAGGCCGCCGCCGCGCTCGCGATGCTCGCGATCAGGAGCACCGCCGCCAGAAACGTCATCCTTGCTGACATATTCACGCCTTGCATCCGGCTCCCGCTTTCCGCTAGAAACCCGTCCGTCACGCCATCCTCCCGTAACGCTCGGTTTACCATTCCGGGCGACCTTGGGAAGGAAGGCAAAGAAGGGCAGAGAATGTCGATTCGCCGCGATAATCGCGCGATCGCTCCGGGGGCCGAACAGGCCGCGCCGGCTCTCGCCCTTATTCTGAACCTCCTTCTTATCAGCCCCTGAGGGCCGGTCGGGCGCATGCGCCTGGGCACTCAGGGGATTGAAAACCCCTCAGCGCCCGTGCGGCGCATTTCCGAAACAAAAGCGCCAAGGCGCACCGACCGAGAAGGAATAGTTCAATGACCGCCACCCAGTCCGAGAAAGACCGCGTCGTGATCTTCGACACGACGTTGCGCGACGGCGAGCAATGTCCGGGCGCGACGATGACCCACGAAGAGAAGATCGAGGTCGCCGAATTGCTCGACACCATGGGCGTCGACATCATCGAGGCGGGTTTCCCGATCGCCTCCGATGGCGACTTCGCGGCCGTGCACGAGATCGCCAAGCGCACCAAGAATGCGGTGGTGTGCGGCCTCTCGCGCGCGGCGTTCAACGACATCGACCGCTGCGCGGAGGCGATCAAGCCGGCCGAGCGCAAGCGCATCCACACGTTCCTCTCCACCTCGCCGGTGCACATGAAGTGGAAGCTCCAGAAGGAGCCGCATCAGGTGCTCGACATGGTGATCGCGCAGGTCACGCGCGCCAGAAACCACGTCGATGACGTGGAATGGAGCGCCGAGGACGGCACGCGCACCGAGTTCGACTTCCTCTGCCGCTGCGTCGAGGGCGCCATCAAGGCGGGCGCGACCACGATCAATATTCCGGACACCGTCGGCTACACGGTGCCGGAGGAATATTTCGAGATGTTCCGCAAGGTGCGCGAGGCGGTGCCGAACTCCGACAAGGCGGTGTTCTCGGTGCATTGCCACAACGATCTCGGCATGGCGGTCGCGAATTCGCTCGCCGGCGTGAAGGCGGGCTGCCGGCAGATCGAATGCACCATCAACGGCATCGGCGAGCGCGCCGGCAATGCGGCGCTCGAAGAAGTCGTGATGGCGATGAAAGTGCGCAACGACGTGCTGCCGTTCTGGACCGGCGTCGACGCCACGATGCTCACCCGCGCCTCGAAACTGGTCGCGGCCGCGACCTCGTTCCCGGTGCAGTACAACAAGGCGATCGTCGGGCGGAACGCGTTCGCGCACGAGAGCGGCATCCATCAGGACGGCATGCTCAAGAACGCGCAGACCTACGAGATCATGACCCCCGAGACGGTCGGCGTGAAACAGACCTCGCTGGTGATGGGCAAGCACTCCGGCCGCCACGCCTTCGTGCACAAGCTCGAAGAGATGGGTTACCACTTGCAGCAGAACCAGCTCGAAGACGCCTTCGTGCGTTTCAAGACGCTCGCCGACCGCAAGAAGCACATCTACGACGAAGATATCGAGGCGCTGGTCGACGAGGAGATCGCGCACGCGCAGGATCGCATCAAGCTCGTCTCGCTCTCGGTCATCGCCGGCACGCGCGGGCCGCAGCGCGCCACCATGAAGCTCGACATCGAGGGTCGCATGGAGCTCGAGGAGTGCGAAGGCAACGGGCCGGTCGACGCCGTGTTCAACTGCGTCAAGGCGATCGTGCCGCACGAGGCGGTGCTGGAGCTCTATCAGGTGCACGCCGTGACCGCGGGCACCGACGCGCAGGCCGAGGTGTCGGTGCGGCTCGCCGAAGGCGGGCGCTCGGTCACCGCGAAGGGCGCCGATCCCGATACGCTGGTTGCGTCGGCCAAGGCCTATCTCGGCGCGCTCAACAAGCTGATGGTGAAGCGCTCGCGCGGCACCGGCGAGACGCTTGTGGTCGGCGAGCGGCGCATCCACTCGACCGACGTCGGGTAAGCGTCGCGTCATCGCCCGCCACGGCGCGCGATCCAGTACACGGCGAGCGTGCGCGACGCACGCTTGCCTCTCCAACGGCTTCCTGCGTTTACTTCATGGCCCGCCCGCGCGGGCCATGAACATGCTGTGCTGGAGATAAAGAATGTCCCTTCAAGTCTATCTCGCCTACGTCGCGGCCTGCATTCTCATCACCATCATTCCCGGGCCGACCGTCACGCTGATCATCGCGAACAGCCTGACGCACGGCACGCGCGCCGGGCTGCTCAATGTCGCGGGCACGCAGCTTGGCCTTGCGATCATGCTGGGCGTGCTGCTCGTCGGGCTGTCCTCGGTCATCGCCACGATGGGCGTGTGGTTCGATTACGTGCGCATCGCGGGCGCGATCTATCTGGTCTGGCTCGGCTGGAAACTGTTGCGCGCAAACTCCGGCTTCGGGCAGGTCGGCACGACGCCGAAGCCGCGCGGCGGATTTTTCCTGCAGGGCTTTCTCGTGCTGATGAGCAATCCGAAGGCGCTGCTGTGGTTCGGCGCGTTCATTCCGCAATTCGTCGATCCGGCCGGCAATTACGTCGGGCAGATCGTGCTGCTCGGCGCGACCGCGATGGTGACGGCTGCCGTGACGGACGGCGCCTATGCGGTGCTCGGCGGAAGCGACCGGCCGAATCATGTCGGCAAAACGGATCAAACTTGCATCGCAATTGAGCGGATTTTTTCTCATCGGCGGCGGCGTGTGGCTGGCGTTCACGCGCGCACGGTGAATGTTGCGGCTTGGCTTAATTCGTGACCGGATCTTCGCCGCGATAGATTAATGCGCGAGGCGACCGCATTTGCGCAGCGATGGACCGATTTTGCGGTCGCATGTTTTGCGATTCGAACGCATGGAACTTTATGGCGCTCGCGGCACTTGGCTTGACGCGTTAACCGCGCGAGCCAGATCACATTTCGCCCGCATTTTTTTCTTGTTGCGGACGCGATTTTTTCCTATCGCGCGCACATCACTCACAACGCGATCGGAGAGCTGCATGAGGAAGGCAGTGTTCGCGGGTGCTGTTGCGCTCGCGATGATGGGACCACTGTTCGTTTCGGAGCACGGATTTGGACCTTCGTCGGCGTCGGCGCAGGATGTCGTCGTGACGGAAGGCAAGATCGCGCGACTGCGTAGCGCGCTCCGTCTCACCGGTGAACAGCTTGCGCATTGGCGTCCGGTCGAGGCGGCCTTGCGTGCCGCGATCCGCGAGCAGCGCGAGAACCAGGGCCTGGTGCAGAAGGTTCGCGACCGCGTGAGCCACTATGCGGGCAGCGCGATGGCGATCCAGCGTGCGATGTCGGCGGCGGGTCCGCTGATCGCGAGCCTCGACGAGAAGCAGCGCGAGAGCGGCCGCCATGCGCTGCGCGCGATGGGCGGCGCCGCGATGTTCTGATCTCTCCTGATTGCGCGCCGCGCCGTGGCAGATGCGGCGCTCTCGTGGCATAAGCGCAATCGGGATGCCGGATACAATTTCATCTCCCGACGGGTCGCGCGATGAGCTGATCGCGCGCGCCGCCGCGCGTGTCGTGCCCGGCCGCGCGTGCGGAACGTGCACGCTTTGCTGCAAGGTGATCGCGGTCACGGACTTCGCCAAGCCTCCCGGCGTGTGGTGTACGCACTGCGTGCGCGGCAAGGGCTGCGGGATATACGAGACGCGCCCGACCGACTGCCGCACCTTCTTCTGCGAGTGGATGCTGGAGAGCCGGTTCGGCCCGGAATGGAAGCCGGAGCGATCGAAGTTCGCGCTGGTGATGGGTGAGGGCGGTCACATCACGGCGTTCGTCGATCCCGGTTTTCCCTCGGCGTGGCGGCAGGCGCCCTATTTCGACGCCTTCAAGCGCCTTGCGGCCGAAGGCGTGCGCGCTTCTCCGCCGCGCGTCATCACGGCGCGGATCGGCGCCCGCGTGATCGTGATCCTGCCGGATCGCGAGATCGACGTCGGGGCGATCGGGCCGGACGAGTCGTTGCACCTTGAAGCCGGCGCGAACGGGCGCATCGAGGCGCGCAAGGTCCCCCGCCCGAAGGGCTGAGTGCTGCTTTCATCGCCGATGACCCATGCGCTGGTGCTGCCATCGCGCCGTGGCGGACGGGTTTGCGAGGCAATAAGCTGCGGCCGCGTCATCCGGGGAGGAGCACATGGGCCGCGTCATGCCGAGCGCACGATTTGTTTCCGCAGTCCTCGCGCTTCTCATCCTCGCCGTACCGATCCAGGCGCGCGCCGACGACTATCCGTCCCGCCCGATCACGCTGATCGTGCCGTATCCGCCGGGCGGCGGGGTCGACACCATCGCGCGCGTGATGGCGCAGAAGCTCTCTCCCGCGCTCGGGCAGCAGGTCATCATCGAGAACCGGCCGGGCGCCGGCGCGGTGATCGGCACGCGCGCCGCCGCCAAGGCCCCGCCCGACGGCTACACGCTCGTGATGCTGGCGACCGGCTTCACGCTTCCGGCCAACACCGGCTATGAGGCGAAAGACTTCGCGCCGATCGGCACGATCTCGTCGACGCCGATCGTCGTGATGGCGCATCCGTCGCTGGCGGCGAACTCGCTCTCCGACCTGATCGCGATGGCCAAGAAGGATCCCGGCAAGCTCAGCGCCGGGACGCCGCCGCCCCCGACGCTGAACTATTTCGCGATCGAGCTGATGAAGGTCATGGCCGGCATCGACCTGACCATCGTCACCTACAAGGGCACCGGCCCGCTCACCAACGATCTGGTCGGTGGGCATGTGCCGCTTGCCTTCAACACCATCGCGCCCGCGCTCGGCAACATCCAGGCCGGCAAGATCAAGCCGATCGCAGTCGCGGCGCCGAAGCGCTCGGCGGCGTTGCCCGACGTGCCGACCGCCGCGGAGGCGGGACTGCCGGGCTTCGAGGCTGTGCTCTATTACGCCATCGCGGCGCCTGCCGGAACGCCGCGGGCAATCGTCGATCGCATCAACAAGGAAATGCGCACGATCATCACGTCGGACGAGATCAGCAAACGCATCGTCTCGGACGGCGGCGATCCTGCGCCGAGCACACCCGATGAATTCGCCGCGATGATTGCACGCGACGAGGGGAAGTGGGCCGATCTGCTCAAGAAGATCGGGCTTGTCATCAAGAACGACTGACCGTCGCGCCGGAGAAAGAACGAATGAAAAGCATTGTCGGCACCTGGCGTCTGTTCAAGACGCTCGCGCGCAACGACGCGGGCGAACCGATGCATCCGCCTTACGGGGAAAAGCCGCGCGGGCTCGTGGTGTTCTATCCCGACAAGCGCATGATGTCGGTGCTGTGCGACGGGCGCAGCGAGTTGCCCGCCGGCGAAACGGTGCGCGAATACAATTCGTATTGCGGCAACTATGAATACGACGGCGAAAATCTCGTTACGCGGGTCGATGCCTCGGCCAGCAAGGACCGCGTCGGCGGCGAGCAGAAGCGCTTCGTGCGCTTCGACGGCGAACACATGGTGCTGACGCAGAAGCCGCGGCTATGGCAGGGCGTGATGCAGCACCGCGAACTGATCTGGGAACGCATCGGCGACGCGCCCGCGAATTAGAGGTCACATGCAGAATTCCGAAAAAATCTGGCGGCTGGTCGACGTGCGCAAGGACGACTACGAGGCACTGTCGGATCGCGTGTGGGGCATGCCGGAGCTTTGCTACGGCGAATTCCGCTCCTCCGCGGAGCACAAGGCGATGCTGGAGCAGGAGGGCTTCCGCATCACTGAGAACGTCGCTGGCATTCCGACCGCCGTGATGGGCGAAGCCGGCGATGGCGGGCCGGTGATCGCGATCCTTGGCGAATACGATGCGCTGCCGGGCCTGTCGCAGGTCGCGGGCATCGCGGAGCCGAAGGAAGTTGAGCGCGGCGGCAACGGGCACGCCTGCGGCCACAATCTGCTCGGCTCGGCGGCGCTGCTCGCCGCGGCGGCCGTGAAGAACTACCTCACCGAGGCCGGGATCAAAGGTCGTGTGCGCTATTACGGCTGCCCGGCCGAGGAGGGCGGCGCCGCCAAGACCTTCATGGTACGCGCCGGCTGCTTCGAGGACGTGGACATCGCGATCACCTGGCA
The DNA here is from genome assembly GCA_963828625.1 of uncultured Alphaproteobacteria bacterium. GTDB lineage: Bacteria > Pseudomonadota > Alphaproteobacteria > Rhizobiales > Xanthobacteraceae > PALSA-894. The sequence goes on from CAWHEX010000009.1 coordinate 309,577, forward strand.
TCCGGGCGCGATGAACCGCGTCGACGATGCGCTGAGCCTCGCGGGCGCGCGCATCGACTACACGTTCCGTGGCCGTGCCTCGCATGCGGCCGCTGCGCCCCACCTTGGGCGCAGCGCGCTCGATGCCGTCGAGCTGATGAGCGTCGGCGTCAATTACATGCGCGAGCATATGCCGTCGGACGCGCGTATCCACTATGCGGTGCTCGACTCCGGCGGTATCGCGCCGAACGTGGTGCAGGCCTACGCCAAGGTGCGCTACTCGATCCGCGCGCGCGACGTGCAGGGAATGAACGCGCTGGTGGCGCGCGTCGCCAAGGTAGCCGATGGCGCGGCGCTGATGACCGAGACCAAGGTCGAGGTGAAGGTGCACACGGCTGTGTCGAACCTGCTCGGCAACACGCCGCTCGAAAAGGCGATGCAGAGCCAGCTCGAACGGCTCGGGCCGCCGCCGTTCGATGCGGCCGACCGCAAGTACGCCGCCGACATCCAGGCGACGCTGTCGGCCGAGGACATCGCGTCGTCATATGCGCGCATCGCGATGCCGGTGAAAAAAGACACGCCGCTGTGCAACTTTGTCGTGCCCTACGGCACCAAAGGCGCACCGATGATCGGCTCGACCGATGTGGGCGACGTGAGCTGGGTGGTGCCGACCGTGCAGGCGCGCTGCGCCACCGTGGCAATCGGCACGCCGGGCCACTCATGGCAGATCACGGCCCAAGGCAAGTCCGGCCATGCCAAGAAGGGCATGGTCAACGCCGCGAAGGTGATGGCCGGCCTCGCGGTCGATGCGCTCGGCGATCCCGCGCTGATCGCGGGCGCGAAGGCCGATCTCAAGGCGCGCACCGATGTGACGCCGTATGCCTGTCCGCTTCCACCGAACGTGCAGCCGCCGATCCAGCCGCGTCCGGCGTAAGCTTCAGTTTGCGGGCCGCGTGCCGCACCAGTCCGCGATGAAGCTTGCGATGGTGAGCGTCGCGTTGCGGATGCTGTCGAGCTCGACGTATTCGTCGAAGCCGTGGTTGCCGGAGCCGCTCGCGCCGTAGCACAGGCTCGGAATGCCGTAGTACCGGCCGTAGAAACGGCAATCCGTCACCGCCGGAAGGATGCGTTCGTCGATCTCGCCGCCATGCACGCGCCGATGCGCGGCGCGCACCGCGTCCTCGAACGCGGAGCCCGGCTCGAGCACGTAGTCGTCGGCCTGGAAACCATTCCAGATCACCTCGGGCGGATTGTCGGCGAGGAACGGGTCCTGCCGCGCCGCCGCCATCACGACGCCGCTTAGCTCTTCGCGAAATGCTGCGAGCGGCATGCCCGGCAGCACCGCGATGCGGCAATCGACCTCGCACCACGCGGGCGTAGAACTGGCCCAGTCCCCGCCCGCGATCTTGCCCGGATTGAACTTGATCGGATTGGGGATGCGGCTGAACCACGGATGGCTTTTCGCGCGCTCGTTAAGCTCGCGCGTGTGACCGCGCAGGGCCTCGATCAGGCCGAACGCCGAGAGGATCGCATTCGTGCCTTGCTCGCTTTCCGAGACATGCACCGGCTTGCCGCGAATGCGCAGGCGGAACCACATCACGCCGACCGTGCCGCGCAAGATGCGCGGGCCGGTCGGTTCGGGGATGAGGCAGGCGTCGGCGCGATAGCCGCGCGCCAATGTGGAGAGCGCGCCGTTTCCGGTGGATTCTTCCTCGGTTACGGTCTGCACATAAACGTCGGAGCCGGGCAGTACGTCCACATCGCGCAGCGCGTCGAGCGCGAACACCATCGCGGCGACGCCGGACTTCATGTCGTTCGCGCCGCGGCCGTACATGCGGCCATTCTTCACGGTGCCGGCGAATGGCGGCGTCTGCCACATCGCGACGGGACCGGCCGGCACCACGTCGACATGGCCTTGCAGGATGAGCGAGCGTCCGGCGGGCTTGGGCGCGCGTAGGCTCGCCACCACCTGCACGGCGCGGCTGTAGTCGGTATCCATTACCGGCGAGAAGCCGGGAAGCGTCTCCATCGGGACGTCGCTCAGCGTGTAGCGGTCGACCGCCCAGCCGCGGCCCGAGAACTCGCGCGCGATCCAGTCCTGGCAGGGCGCTTCCTCGCCGCGAATGCTCGGGAAGCCGACCAGCGTCTTCAGCCATTCGGTCTGGCGCGCGAAATTCTTGTCGACCGCCGCGGTCAGCTTTTGCTGAAGGTCCGACATGCTGGTTCCTCGATTGCGGATGCGCTCAAAAGCCGAACAGCGCGACGGGGTTGTCGACCAGAATTTTCCGTCGCTCTGCCTCGTCCGCCCAGTCCGCTAGCAGGTTGAACAACTGTACGGAGCCGACTTTGTCGGCAAACGAAAGATGCGGGTAGTCGCTGCCCCAGATCAGGCGATCGGGCGCGGCCTCGATCAGCGCGCGCGCCATCGGCGCGGCGTCGGCGTAGCGTGGCGGCGTCGCCACGCGATACGTGCCGGTGAACTTCACCCAGCAGCGGCCGTCGCCGTGACGCAGGATGTCGAGCAGCTTGCGGAAGCCCGGCTGGGCCGGCCCGGCTTCGGCCTTGAACATGCCCATGTGCGCGAGGCTGTAAGAGCACTTCATTGTCGCGAAGACCGGCATGAGTTCTTCGGTCAGCCAGCCGGGCGCGAGGAAATCGAGATGCCAGCCCAGTTCGTGGCAGCGAGCGTCCAGCCGCTCGATGCGCGGGCGCATCGTCTCGGCAAAGCCGGGTTCCGGCGGCTTCACCGGTGAGACGTTGATGCGCACGCCGCGCACGCCGAGCCTGTCCATTTCGGCGAGCAGCGCGTCGGGTGCATTCTCGTCCACGTCGACAACGCCCCGGCACTTTGCGATGCCGACCTCGCGCATCGCGTCGAGCATGCACGCGTTGTCGCGGCCATAGGCGCTCGGCTGCACGAACACGAAACGCTCGATGCCGAGGTGTTTCGCCAGCGCGAGATAGTCGGGAAGCGGCGCAAGCGGAGGCGCATAGCGCAGTTTCTCGTTCACGCCGCCGGCGGGATAGCGCTCCATCGGGCCGAACACATGGAAGTGCGCGTCGCACGACAGCGGCGGCGCACGGAAGGCGGGCGGTCCTTCGCTTGCGTGATCCAACGGCATTGCCCCGTGGTTACTGGATGGTGATGTTGGCGCGCGTGACGATGTCGCGCCACACCGCGATCTCGCGCGCGAGGTGCTCGGTCATCCCGGCGGGCGTCGACGTGACCGCGACGGCGGCCTGCTTGGCGAAAGCCTCACGCAGGCGCGGCTGCGCGCAGGCGCGCACGACCTCGCGATTGAGCCGCTCGATGACCGCAGCAGGCGTGCCGGCAGGCGCGGCGAGTGCAAACCAGTAGGGCACGTTGAACTTCGGCAGGCCGGCTTCCGTGAAGGTCGGAACATCGGGCAGCAACGGATTGCGCGCGGCGCCGCTGATCCCGAGGCCAAGGAGTGTCCCGGCCTGCACCTGCGCGAGGCCGGACGCGAGGCTGCCGATCGCCATATCGACGCGCCCGCCGACCATTTCGTTGATCGCCGCTGCAATGCCACGAAACGGTATGTGCAATGCCTTGATCCCGGCGGTGTCCAGAAACAGCTCCATCGCCATGTGCGCCGACGAGCCCGGCCCGCCGGAACCAAAGGTCAGTTCGCCCGGCTTCTGCTTGCCGAGCGCGATCAACTCGCCGAGCGTGCGCACGCCAAGGCCGGGGCGCACGATCAACAGCGCGGGCGAGTCCGCAATGCGGCTGATGAAAGAGAGACCCTTGAGCGGATCGTAGGGCAGCTTCGGATAGATCGCCGGCGAGATCGAAAGCGAGATGTCGGAAAGGACCAGCGTGTAGCCGTCCGGCTCCGCGCGCGCGACGGCCTGCGTGCCGGCCGTGCTGCCCGCGCCGCCGCGGTTCTCGACGACGACCGGCTGGCCAAGCTGTTCGGTGAGTTCGGTCGCGAGGAGCCGGGCCGCGATGTCGGTGAAGGAGCCTGCCGCGAACGGCACGACGATGCGGATCGCGCGGTCGGGCCAGCCGGACTGGGCGAAAGCTGGGTGGACCACGAGAAGCGACGGTCCGGCCAACAGCAGCGTACGGCGGTCAATCATGTCTCACCTGAAATTGGATCGGCTTGCCGGCGAGCGCCGCGCGGCAATTGCTCAGCACGACGTCGATCTCGCGCATCACGCCCTTGCGCGAGCCGCCCGCGATGTGCGGCGTCATGATCACGTTACGCAGTGTGGCGAACTTGTCCGGCGTCGGGCGCGGCTCGATGGTGTGCACGTCCAGCCCCGCGCCCGCGATGGAGCCCTTGGTCAGCGCGTCATAGAGCGCGTCCTCGTCGACGATCGGGCCACGCGCCGTATTGATGAAGAAGGCCGTCGGCTTCATCTCGGCGAAGGTCTGCGCGCCGATCAGCCCGCGGTTATCCGGGATGTTGGTCGCGTGCAGCGAGACGAAGTCTGACTCGGCGAGCAGTCTTTCGATCGCCGCATATTCGACGCCGAGCTTTGCTTCCTGCTCGGCCGGCAGCCGGTTGCGGTTGCAATAAAGGACGCGCATGCCGAACCCGCGCGCCATGCCGGCGGCGAGCGAACCGACCTCACCGAGCCCGACGATGCCGAGCGTCTTGCCAAACAGCCCGCCGATGTCGGACAGGCCGGCCCAGTTGTAGGCGACGTTGTGATCCGGGCGGACGCGGTCGCGGTCCCAGCGGTCCTTGCGCACCGCGTCGTCGGCTTCGACGAGCTTCTTCGCGAGCGCCAGCATCATTAGGATCGCGTGTTCGGCGGTGAGATGCAGCGTCGCGCGCGGCACGCATGAGACGAGAATGTTGCGCTTCGCGGCCGCCGCGAGATCGATCGCGTCGGCGCGCGCGCCGAGCCGCTGGATCAGTTTCAGCTTAGGATTGGCGTCCATCAGCGCGGCATCGATCGCGCCGCGGCGGAAGATAAGGATCGCGGCATCGCTCCCCTTGTGCAGGTCGAGCTTCGCCGCCATCGGGACGAGCGATACGCTGTCACCTGGATGCAGGCCGTCGCCGAGCGCGTGGACCCGCGCGGGGTCGACGTCCTCCGGCATGAAGAACTCGCGCGCCCAGTCGGTCGTGATCTCGCCGGGGCCGGAAAGCGCGTAACGGGTGAGGCGAATGACGTGGTCGTCGTCGAGAATGGCGATTGTGGTCATGCTGCAATTTTCAGATGGCGGGAGAAGAAACCCTAGCACATCGTCTTCTTGAAGTTCGCCGGTCATTCGGCTTTGCTGCCATGCGAGACGGCGCACCCAAGACGCCGTCGCAACCAGGAATCGTCCCGTGGCAGATACTCTCGCAGACCTGCGCCGCGATCTCGCGACCGCCTACCGGATCGTCGCGAACGAAGGCATTCTGGATGCCTTCGGCCATATCAGCGTGCGCAACCCGAAAAATCCGGACCGCTATTTTCTTTCGCGCTCTCGCGCGCCCGGCCTGGTGCAGGCCGACGACATTCTCGAATACGACCTCGACTCCAACCCGATCGTCCCGCCGAAGGAGCGGCCTTATTCGGAGCGCGTCATCCACGGCGAGATTTTCAAGGCGCGGCCGGACGTCAATGCGGTCTGCCATCACCATGCGCCTTCGATCATGCCGTTCGCGATCTCGGGCACGCCGCTGGTGCCCGTGTTCCACCTTGGCGCCTCGATGGGGCAGAGCGCCCCGTTCTGGGATAGCCGCGACGAGTTCGGCGATACCAATCTGCTGGTCGTGAAGCCCGAGGAGGGCGCCTCGCTTGCGCGCGCTCTCGGGAGCCACACCCTCGTGCTGATGCGCCGCCACGGCGCGACGGTCGCCAGCAGCAATTTGCGCGAGCTCGTATTCGCCACGATCTATTCAGCCAAGAATGCCGAGCACCAACTCGCCGCGCATCTGCTTGGCAACGTATCGCCGTTGAGTCCGGGCGAGGCCGAAATGGCTTGCGAGATCCATCGCGCACCGGGACCGCTCGCGCGCGCCTACGAATACTGGGTGCGGCGTTTGGCCGAGCGGGAAGGGCGGGGCAAAGCGGATAATTCGGTGCGCGCGGCCGAAGCGGCGGCGCGCAAACCCAATCCGGGTGCGACGAAGGCAAAGGCAAGCGGGGCGAAAGCAAAACCAAAACCAAAAGCGAAGGGAAAGAAGCGATGACACCTTTCAGGATCGTGGCGCTCGCGCTGTTCGCACTTGCAGCACCCGCGCATGCCCAGGACACGCTGAAGATCGCGATCGGGCAGATCAACAATTGGGAGAACCAGGCGCCGACGCTCGGCGAGGATGCCGGCATCTTCAAGAAGCACAATCTCAAGATCGAATCCTTCGGCACCCAAGGCGCGGGCGAGACTATCCAGGCGGTGGTCTCGGGGTCGGCCGATCTCGGTGCGGGTGTCGGTGTCGCCGGCGTGATGCGTGCGTTCGCCAGAGGCGCGCCGGTGCGCATCCTGCTGCCGGCATTCACAGGCACGGGCGACCTTTACTGGTACGTGAAGGGCGATTCGCCGATCAAGTCGATCAAGGACGCGACCGCGCAGAACAGCATCGCGTATTCGACCTCGGGCTCGAGCTCGAACAACATCGTGGTGGCGTTCGGGCAGGAGCTCGGCGTGAAAGCGAAGCCGACCGCGACCGGCGGGCCGCCTGCCACGCTGACGCAGGTGATGACCGGTCAGATCGACATCGGCTGGGCCGCGCCGCCGTTCGGCATCAAGGAGATCAAGGAAGGCAAGATCCGCATCGTGGCGCGCGGCAGCGATATTCCTTCGCTGCACGGGCAGACGGTGCGCGCCATCATCGTGAATGCGGATGCGCTGAAGACGAAGCGCGACGCCATCATGCGCTTCGCGAAGGGCTATCGCGAGGCGGTCGACTGGATGTACGCCGACCCGAAGGCGCTGGAGATGTATTCCGAGAAGGTGAAGCAGCCGGTCGACATCCTGCAGGAGTCGCTGAAGGACTTTCACCCCAAGTCCGCGATGCAGACCGAGAAGATGGCCGATCTCGACGGCGCGAATACGGACGCGGTGAAGCTGAAGTTCCTCGACGCGCCGCTCACCAAGGAACAGATCGCCGAATTCCTGCAAATCCCGCCGAAGTGAGACGGAGAGCGGGGTCGTAAAAAGAAACGAGCCACCGCACGCGGTGGCTCGCTCCTATTCCTGACGGCGCGCTTAAACTTTGCACGCGCCTTTCTTGACGCGCTTCGCGCCGGCTTCCTTGGCGAAGCAGGCGTTCGAGAAGGTCTGCTTCTTGCCGCCGACCGTGCCGCACACCGGTGCCCAATCCCACTTGCACCATTCTTTTGCGGCCGGAGCCTTCGGTGCAGCGGCTTTCTTCTTCTTCGCCGCCTCGCTGAGGCCGGTCGTGCCGAGCATGAAGGCCGCGGCGAGCGCCGCCATAGCGGCATGCGCCGCGATCTTACGAAGTGTCATTGGTATCCCCCAATTTGGATCAAACGCCGTGCAAATAGAGCAACCGGCGAGGTTTCGTTCAAGCGTCCTGAAGACAAAATCGGTGGACGCCGGACCGTCAATTCGGCTTGGGAACTCGGCTCACCGCATCCAGTAGCGCCGCGGCGCCTTCGTGCTTGGCGGCCCGGACACTCTCCTGCTTGCCCAATTCGCCCATCTCCCGCTGGCGCGCGACGGTCGCCTGCGTCATCAGCGGCGTGATGCCGAGTTCGGTGAGCGTAAGTGCGACCTGCTCCATCTCCTCAGCCCGGCGGATGCCGTGGCTCGCCATGCGTTCGAGGTTGTAGTCGATCACCTTGCTCCAATCGAGCGCCGGGTAATTGTTCGTCAGCGAAGCCGCGACCTCTTCGACGATGCCGGCGCGCTGCGCGGCGAGGAAGCACTCGGCGGTGAGCGCTTCGATCCCCTTGATCATCACCCCGCGGATCATCTTCAGCGCCGCCGCCGCGCCGACCTCTCCGGAGGCGATCGATCCGCGCATCTCGAGTTCATCGAGCAGCAGCGGCATCACGGCGTGGGCGTGCGGCCCTGCGACGAGGATCGGCGTCTGGTGCCGCTTGGGATGGATCGGCCCGAGGATCGCGACATCGACGTAGCGCGCACCGCCGAGCAGCTTCACGGCTTCCTGCTTGCGGCCGGGCGAGACCGAATTGATGTCGAGATAGTACGGATTGCCCGACAGATGCGGCGCGACTGAGCGCGCGGCATCGAGGCTCGATCCGGCCGTCACCGCCGACACGATGATGTCCGCGTTGCGCACAGCGTCCTGCGCCGAGCTTGCGAGCCGTGCGCCGATTGACTCGCCGGCCTGTTTCAGGCGCGCGCCCTCGCTACGCGGAAACAGAATGTCCCAGGCCGCGATGCTGTCCACACCCGCCTCGCGCAGGCCCGACGCGATCGCCTGTCCGGCTTCGCCGAAGCCGATGAAGCACAAGCGCGGGGTGTTTCGGGCGGTCATGGTCTCGATCGCTGTCTTTCGGATGAGTTCTCGGAGCGCCCGGTGAGGATCGATAAAATTTTATGCGTTCCGGCCAGCGAAGTTTAGCGCAAGTTTGATATCGCGGCTCATGTTTTACTCGGTCTCAAACTGGTTCTCGGAGAACCCCTATTCGATATTGCTATATTTCGGCATTCTCGCCGGCAGCGCCGCCCTGTGGAGCACGGGCAAAATCGGCTTCGAGGACGACCGCACGGAAAATTGAACGCGCGTCAACCTGCGCCTGATAGCTTGCGTTGAACGCGGGCATCGAAGCGCCCGACATTCACAACAACGCGCGCGTGCGTCCCGTCGCCGACACGCTCCCTGTCGTCGAATGCCTCGACGCGGAATTCAACAGTCCTCCCCTCGATCTTCGTCACCTCGGCGGTTGCGCGCAACGTCATTCCCACCGGCGTTGCCGCATAGTGCCCGACATCGAGGTGCGTGCCGAGGCTCTGGTGGCCTTCGGGCAGCAGGCGCTCGATGGCATCGAGCGCCGCGGCTTCCATCATGTTGATCATGACCGGCGTTGCGAGCACCGCCACCTTGCCGCTGCCAATCTCCGGCGCCGTCTGCGCGTCGCTCACCTTGATGGATGCACGGCCCGTGAGCCCCGGCTTGATAGCGGACAGGTCAACCATGTTTTTCGACCGGCGGCGTGCCGTGGGTGTGGAACGACTCGATCGTCTTCAGGCCCCAGGCCTGCCCCTTCTTGCGCTCTTCCTCGGTCCAGACGATCGGCTTCCAGTCGGGCGCAAGAACAAGACGCGCTCCCGAATTCGCGACCTCGACGCGGTTTCCGCCCGGCTCATAGACATACAGGAAGAAGGTCTGCTGGATCGCGTGCTTGTGCGGGCCGGTCTCGATGAACACGCCGTTCTCGAGAAAAATGTCGGCGGCGCGCAGGATCTCCTCGCGGCTGTCGAGCGCGTAGGTGACGTGGTGGAAGCGGCCCTTGGTGCCGGTGTGGTCGCGCGTGTAGGCGAAGTCGTAGGACTTGTTGGTCGCCGTCATCCAGATCGCGGCTTCGCTGCCGTCGTTGAGCATGATGGTCTCGGTCAGGCGGAAGCCGAGGTAGTCCTCGAAGAAGATGCGGTTCGCCTTGATGTCGACCGCAAGTCCGTTCCAGTGGTCGATGCGGCGGACGTTGCATCCGCGCGCCGGAAAGCGCTGCGCCTGGTTCTTCAACGAGGGCTTCTTGTCCGCCGGCGCCTCGTACCATTCGGTCTCGTAGTAGAGCTCGATGCGATGGCCGTCGGGGTCCTGGCACACGAAGGTCTTGCCGTGGCCGAGATCGCCGTCGGTCCAGCCGATGTCGAAGCCCGAGCCTTTCAACGCGGCAGCGCGGCGCTCCAGCGCCTGCGGCGAGCGCACGCGGTAGGCGACGTGGCCCATGCCGGACGTCTTCGCGGCGGTCAGCTTGAGCGAGTAGCGCTCGTAGTCGTCCCAGCCGCGCAGGAAAGCGGAGTCGCCCTTGCGGCCGCTTTCCGTCATCCCGAATACGTTGATGAAGAAGTTCAGGCTCTCGTCGAACTTCGGCGTCAGCAGCTCGATGTGGCCGAGATGCGCGATGTCACAGATCCGCTCTTCGCTCATGGACGGCCTTTCCTTGGCTCTCGGGGAGTGATCCCGCAGCGCGGAACGCCGTTCAAGGGAATTTGTCGCCGACAGTCAGCGGCCAGAACCGATCGCAGTTGCGCGGAGTGCCTCCGAATGAGTCACCTTCGCTGATTCTGCATAATATTTATGCATATTGCACTGCAAATCGCCCGCCGGGAGTGCCTCTGGAATAGGCAGTCCCCGCCGAATTTTGATTCAAGATGTGAATTCAATGGCTTGCCAAGGGTCTGGGGATTGGCACGGCCTTTGCGAATTCCTCTGTGCGCGTTGACCCCTGCCGGGGCCACGAACGCGCGCGTCAACGCAGAGGGATCTTCAATGCGCAATCTTAACCCGCTAACCCGCCGCGGCCTTCTCGCCACGGCCGGGCTTGCCCTGGGTTTCGCGGTCATGCCCGCGATGGCTCAGGACACCATCAAGGTCGGCATTCTCCACTCGCTCTCCGGCACGATGGCGATCAGCGAGACCACGCTGAAAGACACGATGCTGTTCCTGATCGACGAGCAGAACAAGAAGGGCGGCGTTCTCGGCAAGAAGCTCGAGGCGGTCGTCGTCGACCCGGCCTCCAACTGGCCGCTGTTCGCCGAAAAGGCGCGCGAACTCATCACCAAGGAAAAGGTTTCGGCCGTGTTCGGCTGCTGGACCTCGGTGTCGCGCAAGTCCGTGCTCCCGGTGTTCAAGGAGCTGAACTCGGTGCTGTTCTATCCGGTGCAGTACGAAGGCGAGGAGAGCGAGCGCAACGTGTTCTACACCGGCGCCGCCCCGAACCAGCAGGCGATCCCGGCGGTCGACTATCTCGCCAAGGAAGAAAAAGTGCAGCGCTGGGTTCTGGCGGGCACCGACTACGTCTATCCGCGCACGACCAACAAGATCCTTGAGGCGTACCTCAAGTCGAAGGGCGTGAAGCAGGAAGACATCATGATCAACTACACGCCGTTCGGCCATGCCGACTGGCAGACGATCGTGGCCGACATCAAGAAGTTCGGCTCGGCCGGCAAGAAGACCGCCGTCGTGTCGACCATCAACGGCGACGCGAACGTACCGTTCTACAAGGAGCTCGGCAACCAGGGCATCTCGGCGAAGGACATCCCGGTCGTCGCGTTCTCGGTCGGTGAAGAAGAACTCGCCGGCATCGACACCAAGCCGCTGCTCGGCCATCTCGCGGCGTGGAACTACTTCGAGTCGATCAAGAGCCCGGCGAACGCCGAGTTCACCGCGAAGTGGAAAGCCTTCACGAAGAACCCGAAGCGCGTGACCAACGATCCGATGGAAGCCCATGTCGTCGGCTTTGCCATGTGGGTCAAGGCGGTCGAGAAGGCGAAGAGCACCGATCCAGACAAGGTGATCGACGCGCTGCCCGGCATCGAGGCGCCGAACCTGACCGGTGGCACCTCCAAGATGCTTGCGAACCACCACATCACCAAGCCGGTGTTCATCGGCGAAGTGCGCGCCGACGGCCAGTTCGACGTCGTGTGGAAGACCGAAGGTCTCGTCCCCGGCGACGCGTGGTCGAAGGAGCTCGAGGGCTCGCGCGACCTGGTCGGCGACTGGGTGGACAAGAAGTGCGGCAACTGGAACACCAAGACGAACAAGTGCGGCAGCTGACGTTCCAGACGCTGATCTGATATCCTCGGAGGCGGCGGCCAACCGCCGCCTCCATCTGATGCCGGGGTTGGGAATAATTTGAGATGACGTTGTACGAACGCATCATAGCGGTCGTAATCGCCGTCGGCTTGCTTCTCGCCGGCGCGCTCCATGCGAATGCCCAGAATTTCGAAGCGGCGCTCGCGGGCTTCACCAAGGACTCCTTCAACGACACCGACAGTGCGGTCGGCGCGGTCGCGGCGAGCGGCAATCCGCTCTCGCTTCAGATCATCGAGGCGCTGCAGGACGGCCGCCTCTCTTACGCAGGCGACAAGGTCTACCTGCGCGACAAGGCCGGGGCCGTGCTCGACGCCGCGACCGGCCGGCCGGCGGCGAGCCCTCCCTCCGATCTCAAGACCGTGCGGCTCAACAATCGCGTGCGCCGCGCGATCGAGGCGGCGCTCGGCGGGTTGACCTTGCTCGCGGCCGATCCGGCGAAACGCTACGAGGCGGCGCTTGCCGTGTTCAAGTCGCGCGAGGCAAGCGCGCTTGCCAATCTCGACGCGGCGCTCGCCAAGGAAACCGACAGTCGCGTGAAGCGCGCGCTGAACGAAGCGCGCGCCGCGGTCATTCTTTTCCAGGCAGACGCGAAGGAAGCCGACAAGATCACCGCGGTGGGCGTGATCCGCGAGCGCGCCGACCAGGATTCGCGCGGCCTGCTGGCGGGTCTTCCGGCCGGGCAGACTCAACTCGTGCAGAAGGCTGCCGCCGACGCGATCACGTCGATCGACAACCGTCTCGCGCTGTGGAGCAGCGTGCAGAATGCCTGGTACGGCCTCTCGCTCGGTTCGGTGCTGCTGCTCGCCGCAATCGGGCTTGCCATCACGTTTGGCGTGATGGGCGTCATCAACATGGCGCACGGCGAGATGGTGATGCTCGGCGCCTACACGACGTACGTCGTGCAGGATGTGATCCGCGCGCGTTATCCCGGGCTGTTCGACGTCTCGCTGTTCATCGCGGTGCCGCTCGCGTTTCTCGTTGCGGGCCTTGTCGGCATCGTGATCGAACGCTGCGTAATCCGCTTCCTCTATGGCCGCCCGCTGGAGACGCTGCTCGCCACGTGGGGCCTGTCGCTGATCCTTCAGCAGGCGGTACGCACCGCGTTCGGTCCGACCAACAAGGAGGTCGGCAATCCGTCGTGGATGAGCGGCGCGTTCGAGCTTGGCGGCATCACCATCACGTATAACCGCATGTGGATCATCGTGTTCACGTTCGCGGTATTTATCGCGCTGCTTGGATTGCTGCGCTTCACGCGGCTCGGGCTCGAAATGCGCGCCGTCACGCAGAACCGCCAGATGGCGGCCTCGATGGGCATCCGCACCGCGCGCATCGACGCGCTCACTTTCGGGCTCGGCTCCGGCATCGCGGGAATTGCAGGGGTGGCGCTCTCGCAGATCGACAATGTGAGCCCGAACCTCGGGCAGGGCTACATCATCGACTCCTTCCTCGTCGTGGTGTTCGGCGGCGTCGGCAATCTGTGGGGCACGCTGGTCGCGGCCTTTACACTCGGCATCGCGAACAAGTTCCTCGAACCGTTCGCGGGCGCGGTGCTCGGCAAGATCGCGATTCTGGTGTTCATCATCCTGTTCATCCAGAAGCGCCCGCGCGGCCTGTTCGCGCTGAAGGGGCGGGCGGTGGAGGCATGACCGGCTCGCCGCTTATCCGCGCGCTCGACCGCGGCGCGGTCACTTTTGTGCTGGTGCTTCTCGCGATCGGCATCGCGGTGCCGCTGCTCAATCTGTTCACGCCGCCATCCTCGCCGTGGCACGTGCCGACCTATCTCGTCGCGCTGTGGGGCAAATATGTCTGCTACGCGATCCTCGCGCTCTCGATCGACCTGATCTGGGGCTATTGCGGCATCCTTTCGCTCGGTCACGGCGCGTTCTTCGCGCTCGGCGGCTACGCGATGGGCATGTACCTGATGCGCCAGATCGGCACGCGCGGCGTCTATGCCGATCCGATCCGCCCGGACTTCATGGTGTTCCTCAACTGGCCCGAGCTTCCGGTCTATTGGTACGGGTTCAATCACTTCGCGTACGCCGCGCTGATGGTGCTGCTGGTGCCGGGCGTGCTCGCTTTCGTGTTCGGCTGGTTCGCGTTCCGCTCGCGCGTCACCGGCGTCTATCTCTCGATCATCACCCAGGCGCTGACCTTTGCGCTGATGCTCGGCTTCTTCCGCAACAATTTCGGTTTCGGCGGCAACAACGGCCTGACCGACTTCAAGGACATCCTCGGCTTCAACGTGCAGGCACAGTCGACGCGCGCCGCGCTCTTTGCCATTTCGGTCGCCATGTTGATCCTCGGCTTCATGATCTGCCGCACCATCGTGGCCTCGAAGCTCGGCATGGTGCTGGTCTCGATCCGCGACGCGGAGGCGCGCACGCGCTTCCTCGGCTACCGGGTTGAGAACTACAAGCTGCTGGTGTTCGTGCTCTCCGCCTGCATGGCCGGCGTCGCCGGCGCGCTTTACGTGCCGCAGGTAGGCATCATCAATCCGAGCGAATTCACCCCCGGTAATTCGATCGAGGCAGTGATCTGGGTCGCGGTCGGAGGGCGCGGGACGCTGGTCGGTGCGGTGATCGGTGCGATTGCGGTGAACTGGGGCAAGACCACGTTCACCTCGGGCATGCTCGCGCCGTATTGGCTGTTCGTGCTCGGCAGCCTGTTCGTGCTGGTGACGCTGCTGTTGCCGCGCGGCATCGTCGGAACCTGGCGTCACCTCTGGTCGGGCTATCGCGACCGCAAGGAAGCGCAGGCCAACGAACGTGCGGCTGTCGAAGCCGCGCCGAAGCCGGCGGAGTGAGCGATGGACCTGCATCGCACCACATCCGCGCTCCTTTATCTCGATGCCGTCTCGGTGTCGTTCGACGGCTTTCGCGCCATCAACAACCTCTCGCTGACCATCGAGCCGGGCGAGATGCGCGCCATCATCGGCCCGAACGGCGCGGGCAAGACCACGATGATGGACATCATCACCGGCAAGACGCGGCCCGATAAAGGCGACGTCTACTTCGATGGCGGCAGCCACGACCTGACCAAGCTCGACGAGACGCAGATCGCGGAGCTCGGCATCGGACGCAAATTCCAGAAGCCGACCGTATTCGAGATGCACACGGTGGAGGACAATCTTCGCCTTGCGCTCAAGGGCAAGCGGCAGGCGCGCAAGACGCTCGTATGGCGTGAAACGTCGCCCGAGCAGGCGCGCATCAACGAAATCCTCTCGACCATCCGGCTCGGCGCAGTGCGTTCGCGCGTCGCCGGGAGCCTCTCGCACGGGCAGAAGCAATGGCTCGAGATCGGCATGCTGTTGGCGCAGGATCCAAAGCTGCTGCTGGTCGACGAGCCGGTCGCCGGCATGACCGACGTCGAGACGCACCAGACCGCCGAGTTGCTGAAAGAGATCAACAAGCTCAAGACCGTCGTGGTCGTCGAGCACGACATGACGTTCGTGCGCGAGCTTGGCGTGAAGGTCACGTGCCTGCACGAAGGTTCGGTGCTGGCTGAAGGCACGATCGACCAAGTGTCGCAGAACGATCGCGTCGTCGAAGTTTATCTCGGAAGGTGATCGCATGCTGGAAGTGAACGCGATCAATCTCCACTACGGCGCCGCGCAGGCGCTGCGCGGCATCTCCATGAAAGCGGAGCCCGGGAAGGTGACCTGCGTGCTCGGGCGCAACGGCGTCGGCAAGACCAGTCTGCTCGACGCGCTGATGGGCCAGCATCCGGTCTCCGGCGGCAGCATCGTGTGGGAGGGCAACGACATCACGGCGCTCCGGCCGGCGGACCGCGCGCGGCGCGGCATCGCCTATGTGCCGCAGGGCCGCGAGATATTTCCGCTGCTGACGGTGGAAGAGAATCTGGAAACCGGCTTTGCGCCGCTCAGGCGGGGCGAGCGCAGCATTCCGGACGACGTGTTCTCGCTGTTCCCGGTGCTCAACAGCATGCTGCGGAGGCGGGGCGGCGACCTCTCGGGCGGACAGCAGCAGCAGCTTGCGATCGGGCGCGCGCTGGTGATGCGACCGCGTCTGTTGCTGCTCGACGAGCCGACCGAAGGCATCCAGCCGTCGATCATCAAGGACATCGGCCGCGCGATCTCCTACCTGCGCAATCTCGGGCAGATCGCGATTATTCTCGTGGAGCAGTATCTCGACTTCGCGCAGGAACTGGGCGATCAGTTCCTTGTGATGGATCGCGGGCAGGTGATCTATGCGTCGACCCGCAGCGATCTGGACGAGTCCGCGCTGAAGCGGGCGATGGCGATCTAGGATATCATCCCTTTGGGGCACGCGCCGGTTTTCGGGATAGGATCGATGCCGATACGGGGGCGGCGGACGTGACCACGGTGGCGGCGAAGAGCGAACAGATCTTCGCCGCCAACCGTGCGTTCGGCAGCGTGTCGCTCTCCGTCAAGCGCGTCGCCGGCAAGACACGCCGTGCGCAGGTGCACGAAGCAGGCTCGCTGCGTGTGCGCTGTCCCGGCGCGCCGGCCGAGGAACTCGAAGCAGTTTTGATCAACACGGCGGGCGGCGTTGCGGGCGGTGACACGTTCACGCTCGACATTGCGGCCGGAGAGGGCACGCAACTGGTCGTCACGACCGCGGCGGCGGAAAAGGTCTACCGCTCGCTCGGATCGGATTCGACCATCGACGTGAAGCTCGCAGTCGCGACCGGCGCATCGCTCGCGTGGCTTCCACAGGAGACCATCCTGTTCGACCGCGCGCGGCTCTCCCGCAGCATCGCGGTCGATCTTGCCTCGGACGCGCGCCTGTTCCTCGCCGAGGCGGTCGTGTTCGGCCGCACCGGCATGGGCGAAACGGTTGAGCAGGGTGCGTTGTCCGACCGCTGGCGCATCCGGCGCGACGGCCGGCTGATCTATGCGGAGAGCGTGCGCCTGGACGGCGCGATTGCAAAGCGGCTCGCTCGGACAGCGGTGGCAAAGGGCGGGATCGCGGTTGCGACCGTGCTGGTGGCTCCCGGCGACGATGCCGTGGTCGATGCGGTGCGCGCTCTGGACGATGTCGCGGGCGAGGTCGGCGCATCCGCCTGGAATGGCATCGCGGCGGTGCGCCTGTGCGCAGCGGATGGCGCGGCGTTACGGCGCGATCTGACCCGTGTTATGACCGCGATGCGCGGTGCGCTGCCGCGGCTGTGGACCAACTGACGGAAATTCTGACGGGACCGGGCGATGAATCTGACGCCGCGCGAGAAGGACAAGCTGCTGATTTCGCTCGCCGCGATGGTGGCGCGGCGACGGCTCGAGCGCGGCGTCAAGCTCAATCATCCGGAGTCGGTCGCGCTGATCACCGATTTCATTCTCGAAGGCGCGCGCGACGGCAGGACGGTCGCCGAGCTGATGCAGGCCGGCGCGCAGGTGCTCACGCGCGCGCAGGTGATGGATGGCATCCCCGAAATAATTCACGATGTGCAGGTCGAGGCGACGTTCCCGGACGGAACGAAGCTGGTGACCGTGCACGAGCCGATCAGGTGACGCAGATGATCCCCGGCGAATTTTTCATCAAGGACGGCGAGATCGAGCTCAACGCCGGCCGCAAGACCGCGACGCTTGCGGTCACCAACTCCGGCGACCGGCCGATCCAGGTCGGCTCGCATTACCACTTCTTCGAGACCAACCCGGCGCTGAAGTTCGACCGCAAGAAGGCGCGCGGCATGCGGCTCGACATCGCAGCCGGCACCGCGGTCCGGTTCGAGCCGGGGCAGACGCGCGACGTGACGCTGGTCGCGCTGGCCGGCAAACGCACAATCTACGGTTTTCGCGGCGACGTGATGGGGAAGCTATGAGCGCGCAGACCTACAAGGGCGGCTGCCAGTGCGGTAAGGTCTATTATGAGGTTTCGCTCGATCTCGGCGGCGAGGTCATCACGTGCAACTGCTCGCGCTGCGGGCGGCTTGGTTCCATTCTAGCCTTCGCACCGGCGCAGAATTTCAAGCTGCTCGCCGGCGAGACCGCGCTGACCGAGTATCAGTTCAACAAGCACGCCATCAGTCATCTGTTCTGCTCGACCTGCGGCATCCAGTCGTTCGCGCGCGGCCAGCAGAAGGGCGTCGAGATGGTCGCCGTCAATGCGCGATGCCTCGACGGCGTCGAACCCGAGAGCCTTAAGGTGAAGCACGTCAACGGGCGGGCGTTCTGACGATGCGGCCTGGCCAGAATCATATCGGGCGGACTTGCGCCCGCCCGACACGATCTCAGCGCTGCTACCCGCGGCTGGGAACCACGATCAAACCGGCCACTTGGCACGGCGCCAGTAGCAGCGCCATCACCCAGACCGATCCGGCCCTGGCGATCCCCACATCCGGCGAACCGAACGCGAGCATCTGAGACAAAGGATAGCGCACGCGCCGCATGGCGCAATCGAAACTGCAAAATTCACAGCCCCGGTGGATAAGACTGGGGACGAAACGAGGCGATGCCATGTCCGTGAAAATGAAGCGCGCGATCTACGCCGACATGTTCGGCCCCACGACGGGCGATCGCGTGCGGCTCGCGGACACTGATCTCGTCATCGAGGTGGAGAAGGATTTCACCACTTACGGCGAGGAGGTGAAGTTCGGCGGCGGCAAGGTGATCCGCGACGGCATGGGCCAGTCGCAAGTCACCAACAAGCAGGGCGCGGTCGACACCGTCATCACCAATGCGCTGATCCTCGATCACTGGGGCATCGTGAAGGCCGACGTCGGATTGAAGGAAGGAAAAATCCATTCGATCGGCAAGGCCGGCAATCCGGATATTCAGCCGGGCGTGACGATCATCGTCGGGCCGGGCACCGAAGTGATCGCAGGCGAGGGGCAAGATTCTCACCGCGGGCGGCTTCGACACGCATATCCATTTCATCTGCCCGCAGCAGGTGGACGACGCGCTGATGTCGGGCGTCACCTCGCTGCTCGGCGGCGGGACAGGACCGGCCCACGGTACCTTCGCCACGACCTGCACGCCGGGGCCGTGGCACATCGCGCGCATGATCCAGGCGGCGGACGCGTTTCCGGTGAACCTCGGTTTTGCCGGCAAGGGCAATGCGTCGCGTCCGGCCGCGCTGGAGGAGATGGTCAAGGCCGGCGCCTGCGCGCTCAAGCTGCACGAGGACTGGGGCACCACGCCGGCCGCAATCGACTGCTGCCTCTCGGTTGCGGACGACTTCGACATCCAGGTGATGATCCACACCGACACGCTGAACGAGTCCGGCTTCGTGGAAGACACCATCGCCGCATTCAAGGGCCGCACCATTCATGCCTTCCATACCGAAGGCGCGGGCGGCGGGCATGCGCCGGACATCATCAAAGTCGCGGGCCTGAAGAACGTGCTGCCGTCATCGACCAATCCGACGCGGCCGTTCACCCGCAACACGCTCGACGAGCATCTCGACATGCTGATGGTGTGTCACCATCTCGATCCGTCGATTGCGGAGGATCTGGCGTTCGCGGAAAGCCGCATCCGCAAAGAGACGATCGCCGCCGAAGATATCCTGCACGACATCGGCGCGCTCTCGATGATGTCGTCGGACAGCCAGGCGATGGGGCGGCTCGGCGAAGTCATCATCCGCACGTGGCAGACCGCCGACAAGATGAAGAAGCAGCGCGGCCGGATGAAAGGCGAGAAGGGCGACAACGACAACATGCGCGTCAGGCGCTACGTTGCGAAATACACCATTAATCCCGCGATCGCGCACGGCGTGTCGAAGATCATCGGCTCGGTCGAGAAGGGCAAGATGGCAGACCTCGTGCTGTGGTCGCCGGCCTTCTTCGGCGTGAAACCGGACTGCATCATCAAGGGCGGCACCATCGTCGCCGCGCAGATGGGCGATCCGAACGCCTCGATCCCGACGCCGCAGCCAGTGCACTACCGGCCGATGTTCGGCGCGTTCGGGCGCGCGCTCACCGCCTCGTCGGTGGTGTTCACCTCGAAGGCGGCGGTGCGCGCCAATCTCGGCAAGAAGCTCGGCATCCAGAAGGAGCTCGTCGCGGTTTCCAACACGCGAAAGATCAACAAGAAGAGCATGGTGCACAACGACGCGACGCCCGACCTCGTGGTCGATCCGGAGACCTACGAGGTACGCGCGGACGGCGAACTGCTCACCTGCGAGCCCGCCGAAGTGCTGCCGATGGCGCAGCGGTATTTCCTGTACTAGGCGGATGAAGGCGCAGGCCGTACGTTTCGCGATCGGGCTACTGTTTGCGGCGCTCGCCGTATTCGCATGGCTCAGGCTCGGCGGCGGATGGGGTTCGTGGGTCGCGCTCGTTGTGATTTTCGCGATCGGCAGTACGCTGGCGGAATGGATATTCCGCAGGCTCGCCACGCCGGACGCGATCCGTGCCGATCTGGAGGATCGCGTGCGTAACCCACCTTCATGAATGCAATCCGACCCGTCGCAGGCATTGCGGACGCCGGAATGTGGGATCGCGCACGCGCGGTCGACCGCGTCGTGCTCGATGCCGATGACCGCGTGCGGCGGCGCATCGTGCTGACGACAGACGGCGGCATGAAGCTGATGCTCGATTTCGCCGAGCCGATGATGCTGCGCGACGGCGACGGGCTGGTGCTGGACGACGGATCGGTTGTCACGGTGGCGGGGCAGGCCGAAGCGCTCGTGGAGATCAGTGCGAAGGTGCCGCTCGATTTCGTCCGGCTCGCCTGGCACATCGGCAACCGCCACACGGACGCGCAGTTCACCGGCAAGGCGTTTCGTATCCGGCGCGACCACGTGCTGGAGGAGATGGTGAAGGGGCTCGGCGCGATGACAAAGCCGGTCGAAGCGCCGTTCGATCCCGAGCCGGCCGCGCCGCACGGGCATCACCACGCGCACGATCATGACTGAGGAATCAGGCGCGCTCTATCGCCTGATGGCCTGGCTTTCGCCCGCCTATCCGGTCGGCGCGTTCTCCTATTCGGGCGGCATCGAATGGGCCGTGGAGAGCGGCGACATCAAGGATGCGGCGACGCTGCATGACTGGCTCGCGGTCATTGTTGCCGAGGGGGGTGGGTTCTGTGATGCGGTATTTTTCGTGCATGCGCATCGCGCGGTGAGCGCCGCGGACGACAAGGCGCTCCGCGCCGTCGCCGAACTCGCCGCCGCGTTCGTTCCGTCGAAGGAGCGCCATCTGGAAACGACCGCGCAGGGCCGCGCTTTCGTGGAGGCGACGCGCGCCGCTTGGCCCTGCGAGTCGCTCGACGAGCTGGCGGCAGCCTGGGATGGGCCGGTCGCCTATCCGGTCGCGGTCGGCGTCGCGTCCGCCGGTCACGGTATCGCGCTGGAGCCCGCGCTCAACGCCTACCTGCATGCCGTGACGGCGAATCTCATTTCGGCCGGCGTGCGGCTCATTCCGCTCGGCCAGACCGACGGCCAGCGCCTGCTCGCGGCGTTCGAGCCGATCGTGACGGCAACCGCCGCGCGTGCCTTGACGACTTCGCTCGATCAGGTCGGCAGCGCGGCCTTCCGCGCCGACATCGCCGGCATGCTACATGAGACACAATACACAAGGCTGTTTCGCTCATGAGTGTGCTCGCCGCGATCGTCTTTCTGTCCCTCACCACCATTGCGGCTGCGCACGTCGCATGGGGGTTCGGTATGAATTGGCCTGCGTCGAGTCGCGATGGACTGTTCCGTCTGGTGGTCGGCGCGACACGTTCAAACCAGATGCCGAGCCTGCCGCAATGCCTCGTCGCGGCCGCGGCGATCTTTTGCGCGGGACTTTCGGCGCTGCTCGCTGCCGATCTCGTCAAGCTGCCGATTCCAGCGACTCTTGTGACGCTGCTCGGCGTTGCCGTCGCGCTTGTTTTCGCGGGCCGCGGCGTCGCGCCGTATACGACCACGTGGCGCAGGCGTTTTGGCAAGGAGCCGTTTGCCACGATGGATCGAAGCTGGTACGGCCCGTTCTGTCTGCTGGTCGCCGCCGTTTTCGTGGCGTTGCTCATCAAGCGAGTCATCACATGACGAATGGCCCGTTGCGTGTCGGCGTCGGCGGCCCGGTCGGCTCGGGCAAGACCGCGCTGATGGATGCGCTGTGCAAGCGGCTGCGCGGCGAATACGAGATCGCCGCGATCACCAACGACATCTACACCAAGTGGGACGCCGAATATCTGGTGCGCTCCGGCGCGCTGAGCGCCGACCGCATCGCGGGCGTTGAGACCGGCGGCTGTCCGCACACCGCGATCCGCGAGGACGCTTCGATCAATCTCGCGGCGATCGCCGAGATGCGGCAGAAGTTTCCCGATCTCGATCTCGTGCTGATCGAATCCGGCGGCGACAATCTCGCGGCGACATTCTCACCTGAACTGGCCGATCTCACCGTCTACGTGATCGACGTTGCGGCGGGCGACAAGATTCCCTCCAAGGGCGGACCCGGCATCACGCGCTCGGACCTGCTGGTGATCAACAAGATCGATCTCGCGCCCCATGTCGGCGCCTCGCTCGACGTGATGGAGCGCGATGCGAAGAAGATGCGCGGCGCGCGGCCCTTCGTGTTCACCAACCTCAAGACGGGCAGCGGCGTCGATACCGTGGTGCAGTTCATCCAGGACAAAGGTGGGCTCGGCGCCTGATGCTGACATTCACGCGACATTTTGGCGGCAAGACCGATCAGGTCAGCATGACGCCCGAGACGCTGATCGTCGCGGGATGGACCGGCCGCGACGAAGCGGCGCTCAATCATCACATCGAGGAGCTTGCGGCGATCGGCGTGCCGCGCCCATCATCGGTGCCGGTGTTCTATCGCAACGCGGTGACCAACGTGGTGCAGACCGGCCGGCTTGAAGTGCTCGGGCCGGATACGTCAGGCGAGGTCGAGCCGGTGATTGTCGTGCTCGCGGACGGCCTCTGGATCGGGCTCGGTTCCGATCATACCGACCGCAAGGCCGAGACGATGGGCATCGCGCTTTCGAAGCAGTTGTGCGGGAAGGTGATCGCCTCGGCGCTGTGGCGCTTCGAAGAGATTACCAAGCACTGGGATCAGATCATCATCCGCTCGTTCGCGACCATCGATGGTGCGCGTACGCTCTATCAGGAGGGCACGCTCGCCGCGATGCGCCATCCGGACGATCTGATCGCGCGCTACGGCAAGGCGCTGGCGCCGAACACGATCATGATGTGCGGGACGCTCGGCGCGAAGGGCGGCATCCGCCCGGCCGCGCGCTTCGACATGGAGCTGGACGATCCCGTGCTCAAGCGCCGCATGACCGCACGGCTACGACATCACGGTGCTTCCGGTGGTCACATGAGCGCGCGCGAAAAGCTCGAACAGGCGCTGGCGAAGATCGCCGATCCGAAAGGCGAGGGCGCGCGCGCCTGCCTCACGGTCTATGCCGATACGGCGCGCGCCGCGGCGGATGCCGCCGATGCGCGGGCGAAGGCCGGCATATCGCTGGGTCCGCTCGACGGCACGATCGTCAGTCCATCAAGGATCTGTTCGACGTCGCCGGCGAGCCGACCCGCGCGGGCTCGAGAATTCTTGCCGATGCGCCGCCCGCGAAAGCCGACGCGCCGGTGGTGCGCCGCCTGCGCGCGGCGGGCGCCGTCATCGTCGCCAAGACCAACATGAGCGAGTTCGCGTTCTCCGGTGTCGGCATGAACCCGCATTACGGCACGCCGGGCAATCCGGCGGATCGCGCGCGCGTTCCCGGCGGCTCGTCCTCGGGCGCGGCGGTTTCGGCAGCCGACGACATGTGCGAGATCGCGATCGGCACCGATACGGGCGGCTCGTGCCGCATCCCGGCCGCGCTGTGCGGGATCGTCGGATACAAGCCGAGCAAGCAGCGCGTGCCGACCGACGGCGCGTTTCCGCTTTCCTACACGCTCGACTCGATCGGTCCGCTGGCGCGCAATGTCGCGGACTGCGCACGCGGTGACGCGGTGATCGCGGGCGAGGAACATGCGCCGCTGAAAGCCGCGTCTGTTGCGGGCCTGCGGCTCGGTGTGCCGCGCGGCTTCCTGACGACCGAGTGGGACAACACTGTCGGCACGCGCTTCGGCGCGGCGCGAAAAAAGCTCGCTGATGCGGGCGCGCGGGTGACCGACGAGCCGATGCCGCTGGTCGACGAGATGCTGGCGGTCAACGCCAAGGGCGGCTTTGCGCCGGCAGAGGCTTTTTCGGTTCATCGCGAATGGCTCGACGAAGCGGGCGAACGAGTTCGATCCGAACGTCCGCGTGCGCATCGAGCGCGGCGGCAATGTCACCGCCGCCGATTACGTCGACATGATGCAGGCGCGCGCCAGGATGGTGCGCGCGATGGACGCGCAGCTCTCATCGTTCGATGCCTGGATGATGCCGACGACCGCGATCGCCGCGCCCACCATCGCCGAGATGGAGAACACCAGCACGTTCAACACCAAGAATATGCTGCTGCTGCGCAATACGCTCACCTGGAATTTCTTCGACAACTGCGCGATCTCGATCCCCATTCCGGGAAGCGGCCTGCCGGTGGGGCTGATGCTGGTGGCGCGCAACGGACATGATCGCCGCCTGTTCGAGATCGCGGCCGGAATCGAGCGTCTATTCGCCGCGTAATCCGCGTTCCGCAATTATGTTATGGGGCATAACAATACTTGCCCCAAACGGCCCAAAGCCCGTAAATTCGCGCCCAAGCCTTCCAGGGAGGAATTCATGAACACCCGTCTCACCCGCCGCCGCATGCTGGCCGGCACCGCCGCTGCAACAACCTTGCTCGCCGCGCCCGCGATCGTTCGCGCGCAGGGCGGCGCGCTCAAAGTCGGCGTGCTGCTGCCACGCTCCGGCGTGCAGGCCGGTATCGGACAGGACTGCTTCCGCGGCGTCGAACTGACCAATCCGATTCTCAAGGACATTGGCCTTGGCGAATTGCAGATCATGAGCGCCGATACCGAGACCAACGTCGAGGTCGCGCGTGCGCGCGCCGAGAAGCTGATTTCGGACGGCGCGCAGCTGCTCGTGGGAGCGTTCGACTCGGGTCAGAGCACCGCGATCGCGCAGGTCGCCGAGCAGAAGGGCATTCCCTACGTCATCAATATCGCGGCGGCCCCGCCGATCACCGAGCAGGGCTACAAGTTCGTGTTCCGCAACTTCCCGACCGCGGGAATGATCCTGAACGATGCCTTCGCCAACCAGAAGGAAATCTTCGAAGCCGCGGGCACCGCGCCGAAGTCGGTCGTGTTCATGCACGTGAACGACACGTTCGGCACCGCGATGGCAGGCGGGATCGGCGGCGTGATGCCGCGTCACAACATGCCCTACACGATCAAGGAGACGATCTCCTACGATCCGGCGGCGCGCGATCTCTCGGTCGAGGTCGCGAAGGCCAAGGCCACCGGCGCGGAAGCGTTGATGGTGGTGAGCCGCCTCAACGATGCGATCCTGCTGACGCGCGAGCTCGTCAAGCAACGCTGGAACCCGATGGGCATCCTCAGCATGGGTCCGGGCTGGTACGAGGATCAGTACCTCAAGACGCTCGGCAAGCTCGGCGATGGGCCGCTCTCGTTCGTGCCGTGGTACGACCCGAACAAGAAGCTTTCCAAGGCGCTGGAGGATGCGCTCGCCAAGAAGTATCCGGAGATCAATCTCAATACGAACCACATCTATACGTTCGAGGCGCTGCTGGTGGCCGCCGATGCCTACAAGCGCGCCGGCTCGACCGACCCGAAGGCGCTCGCCGACGCGATCCGCGCGACCGACATCAAGGACAACGTCTCGACCGGTCCGGGCATCTCGTTCGACGCGAAGGGACAGAACGCGAAGCTGAAAAACTCCGGCATCCAGAACCGCGGCGGCAAGCTGGTGACTGTAGCTCCCAAGGGGGCCACGAACGCCAAGGCCGAATGGCCGATGGCGGCCTACGACAAGCGCGGCTAGTTTCGCTGCGCCATTCAGGGCCGCGCGTGCGGCCCTGAATGCTGTAGGCTCCGCCCGGTGCCCCTCGACATCTATCTCAACGTCGCCGTCAGCGGCCTTCTGACCGGGCTCGTCTACGGCCTGATGGCGCTTGGGCTCTCGGTCATCTTCGGCGTCGTGCGCGTGGTCAATTTCGCGCACGGCGAGATGATGACCATCGCGATGTATCTGGCGGTCGTGCTGTTCTCCGCCTTCAAGCTCGATCCGCTGGTGATGATGGTGCCGATCGCGGGCGTGCTGTTCTGCCTCGGCTACGTAATGCAGGCGGGGCTGATCAATCCCTTCGTCGATCGTCCCGAGCATTCGCAGTTCATGCTGCTCGTCGCGGTCGCGATCATCATGGTCAATGTGCTGCTGCTCATCTTCGGGCCGGATGCCCGCAGCGTGCAGACGTCCTATTCGTTCGACAGCTTTGCGTTCGGCTGCATCATCGTCGACGCCACCAAGGTCTACGCGGGCGCCGCCGCGGTCGTGGTCGCGGCGGCACTGTTTGCGTTCTTCCGGTTCACCGACGTCGGCAAGGCGATCCGCGCCTGCGCCGATAATTACACCGGCGCGCTAGTGGTCGGGCTCGACGTGAAGCGGCTCTATGCGCTGACCTTTGGGCTCGGCGCGGCCTGCGTCGGCGCGGCAGGCTCGATGCTGGTGCTGATCATCGACGTGACGCCGCCGCTCGGGCCGCAATACACATTGCTTGCCTTCGTCATCGTCATCACCGGCGGGCTTGGCTCGATGCCCGGTGCGCTGGTCGGCGGCGTGCTGATCGGCATGACCGAGGCGCTCGCGGGCCTGCTGTTCACGCCGTCGGCCAAGAGCATGTTCGCTTTCGCGATCCTCGTGCTGGTGCTGCTGTTCCGTCCCCAGGGCATTCTCGGGAAGCGCGCCGCATGAAGCGCCTCATCGAAGGCGTTCCGAAGCGCGGCTTGGTGCTCATCGTGGCGCTGCTGATCGCGCTGATCGTCGCCCCGCGCTTTGCCAACGACTACCTGCTCACCATCCTGATCCTGATCCTCTACTTCGCCTACGCGGGGCAGGCCTGGAACATCATGATGGGCTTTGCGGGCCAGCTTTCGCTCGGCCACGCGATCTATGTCGGGCTCGGCGCCTATACGGCGGCGGCGCTCTATGTTCACTACGGTATCGCGCCGTGGATCGGCCTGCTCGTCGCCGTGCCGGTCGCGATGGCGTGCGGCGCGATCATCGGATTTCTGGCATTTCGTTTTGGCGTCGCGGGCGTCTACTTCGCGATCCTCACCATCGCGTTCGCCGAGTTCGCGCGCATCGGCTTCGATCATTTCCGTTTTGTCGGCGGATCGGCTGGCTTCTTCCTGCCGGTCGCGCAGTATACGCACAACGACCTGTGGAACCTGCGCGGCCGCCCGGTGATGTTCTACTACGTCATCCTCGCACTCACGGTCGCGGCGTTCCTCGTGTGCCATCTGCTGCTGCGCAGCCGCATGGGTTACTTCTGGCTCGCGATCCGCGAGGACGAGGAGGCCGCGCGCTCGCTCGGCATCGATACGTTCCGCTACAAGATGTATGCGGTCGTCATCTCCGCCGGGATGACAGCAGTCGCCGGCGTGTTCTTCGCGTTCTATTACAACAACCTGTTTCCCGAGCAGGTCTTCCACATCTCGCGCTCGATCGAGCTGATCCTCGCGCCCATCATCGGAGGCATCGGTACGCTGTTCGGGCCGATCCTCGGCGCCTTCGTGCTCACCGGACTGTCCGAGACGGTGACGGAGTTGATGCATGCGTTCGGTTTCGACTGGCCGGGCGCAAAACAAGTGTTCTACGGCGTCTGCCTGTTGATCGTCGTGATGGCGCTTCCGGACGGCATCTGGCCGTGGCTGGTGCGGCGGTTCGGGCTGGAGCGCCGCTCATGAGCGCGTTCCTCTCCATCGCCGGCGTGTCGAAGCGCTTCCGCGGGCTCGTGGCGGTCGACAACGTGAGCTGCGAGGTGATGCGCGGAGAAATCTTCGCCGTGATCGGCCCGAACGGGGCGGGCAAGACCACGCTGTTCAGCACCATTGCGGGCGCGTTGCGTCCGGACGAGGGCACGATCGCATTTCAGGGCGAGCGCATCGACGGACTGCGACCGGACGAGGTCTGCCGCCGCGGTATCGCGCGCACGTTCCAGATCGTGCGGCCGTTTCCGGCGCTCACGGTCGAGGACAACGTGATCATCGGCGCGTTGCTGCGCACGTCCGACACCACGCGCGCCATGCAGACCGCGCACGACGTGATGCGGCGGCTCGACCTGTTCGACAAGCGCGGCCGAATTGCGAAATCGCTCACGCTGCCCGACCGCAAGCGGCTCGAGGTCGCGCGCGCGCTCGCGACGGCGCCGCAACTGTTGCTGCTCGACGAGGTGATGGCGGGCCTGCGTCCAACCGAGACCGACCGCATGGTGGCGATCCTGCGCGAACTCAATGCGCAGGGGTTGACCATTCTGCTCATCGAGCACGTCATGCGCGCCGTGATGGCGCTCGCGAGCCGCGTACTGGTGCTGCACCACGGTGCGCAGATCGCGCTCGGGACGCCCGAGGCGGTGGTGCGGGAGCCTGCCGTGGTCGAATCCTATCTCGGCGCGGAGGCGATCTGATGCTCTCCGTCGAGAACATCGATGTTTTCTACGGCGACGCGCAGGCGCTCGATGGCGTTTCGCTCGAGGTGGAGGAGGGCGCGATCGTCGCGATCGTCGGTGCGAACGGCGCGGGCAAGACCTCGCTGATCCGCACCATCGCGGGGATGAACAGACCGGCGCGCGGCGCGATCCGTTATCGCGGCTCCGACATCGCGGGCTGGCCGAGCTACCGCGTCTGCAATCTCGGGATCGGGCAGGTGGCGGAAGGCCGCCAGGTTTTTCCGACGCTCACGGTCGCGGAAAATCTCGACACCGGTGCGATGCTGCCGCGCGCGAAGGCGCAGCGCGATGAAAACCGCGAGCGGGTGCTCGCGATGTTCCCGCGGCTGCAGGAGCGGATGAAGCAGGCGGCTGGCACACTGTCAGGCGGCGAGCAGCAGATGCTGGCGATCGGGCGCTGCCTGATGGGTGCCCCGGAATTAGTAATGTTCGACGAGCCTTCGCTGGGCCTGGCGCCGACGATCGTGCAGCACGTGCTGGCGGCGATCCGCGATCTCAATGCGCAGGGGCTGACCTGCGTGCTGGTCGAGCAGAATGTCGCGGTGTCGCTCAAGCTCGCGAGCCGCGCCTATGTGCTCGAGAACGGCCGCATCACGCTGTCGGGTTCGGGCGCAGACCTGTTGGCCGATGATCGGGTGCGGCAGGCTTACCTGGGAATGTGACTAGCGCCGCATCAGCGCGCCGAGCGCCATCACGCGCGCGGTCAGCGAACTCTCCGGAAACGCACGGCGCAGTGCGCCAAGCGCCTCCGAACCGGACGCCGGGTGCGCGTCGCGCAGGTGGTCCGCCATCGCGGCGGCAAGATCGGCCTCGGTCCGCTTGGTCATCGCGAACGGGGCGAGCGGCATGTCACCGAAGGGCAGGGCGTCGGCCGGAGAAAGCGGATGCAACACCATTGGAAGTCTCCCTGAAACGCGACCCGGCCCGCTGTCATCCTGGAGGATGGCCATTAACGAGCCGTAAACCACGTTTTGTCCGGTTGGTTCCAAGCGCCGCCGCAAAAGCGGCAATGCGGCTCAGGCTGCGGCGGTGTCGCGTGCCGGCAGGGCGACCGCGTCGGGATTGCGGCCGGCGAATTCGATCAGTTCGGTCATCACGGCGTCGAGGTGAATTTCCATCGCGGCAACCGCTGCCCGCACGTCGCGCCGCTTGAGCGCCGCGACGATCGCTTGATGCTCTGCGAAGGTGGAGAGTTTGCGGGTCGGCGTGCACATGAAGAGCCGTGCCCGGTCGAGGCTGCCGCGGGCGGTTTCGCATGCACTCTTCACGCGGTCGTAGCCGAGGAAGGCCAGCAGAAGATCGTGTAGTTCCAGATCGAGCTCATGGAATCGCACATTGTTGTCTGTCGCGAGCACATCTTCCTGTTCGCGCAGGTTGCGGTCGAGTGCCGTCAACAGCGCGGCGTCGGCGCGGGGCGCAACCGCGCGCATCGCCTCGGCCTCGAGCGCGCGGCGAATGAACATCGCCTGGCGACAATCGGCAAGATCGATGCGGGCAACGCGCGTGCCCCGCTGCGGCAGGATCTCGACGAAGCCTTCCGCCGAGAGACGCCCGAGCGCCTCGGACACCGGGAAACGCGAGACGCCGAGCCGTTCGCACAGCGCCGCCTTGTCGATCGCGGTGCCGGGCGGAAGCTCCAGCCGCACGATCGCATCACGGACCACATCCGCCACGCGCTGCACGGTGCCGCCGCGCCCTTGGCGCGTCAGCATGGGGAGAAAGGCGTATGGACTCTTGCGTGTCACGGCCCGCATAGTAACATGTTAGTTAGGTGGCTGCCCACCATCAAACAAGGGACGACCACGGCCCGCGAGAGCCCGGGCTCGCCGACAACAAAGGCTCAGGAGGAACGTCATGCCGCAATGGACGCGCCGGATCGCACTCGGCGCCACGCTCATCATCGCCGCCACGCTTGCCGGTCCTGCCGCCGCGCAGACCAAGCTCAAGTGGGCGCACGTCTACGAGATCGCCGAGCCCTATCATACGCAAGCGTTGTGGGCAGCCGAGGAAATCAAGAAGCGCACCACCGGCAAATACGAGATCGGCGTGTTTCCGGCCTCGCAGCTCGGCAACGAGAACCAGATCAACGAAGGCCTCGGGCTCGGCACCGTCGACCTGATCTACACGGGTACGTCGTTCGCCGGTTCGATCCACAAGCCGCTCGCGATCTCCGGCGCGCCGTTCATGCTGCGCGATTTCAATCACTGGAAAGCCTATCGCGACGGCCAGTTGTTCCGCGACATCGCCAAGGGTTACGACGACAAGACCAAGCACAAGGTCCTCGCGCTGACCTACTACGGCGAGCGCATGGTGACGGCGAACAAGGAGATCAAGAAGCCCGAGGACATGAAGGGCATGAAGCTGCGCGTGCCGCCCGCGCCGCTCTATCTGATGCTGACGAAATCGGTCGGCGCCAACGCGACGCCGATCGCCTTCGCCGAGGTCTATCTCGCGCTCCAGCAGAAGACCGTGGACGGGCAGGAGAATCCGCTGCCGACCATCATGGCCAAGAAGTTCTACGAAGTTCAGACCCACGTCATGCTGACCGGCCACATCATCGAGTCGCTGCTCACCATCGTCGGCAGCCACGTCTGGTCGAAACTTTCCGACCCCGAAAAGAAGATCTTCGAGGACGTGCTAAAGGAAGCCGCGGCGAAGTCGAGCGACGAAATCCGCGCGACCGAGCAGAAGATCGCCGAAGAGCTGCGCAAGCTTGGCAAGACCGTCGTCACGGTGGACCGCGAGGCATTCCGTCAGGCCGCGGTATCGCTGCACAACGACGCCTCCGCGGGCGCCGGCTGGAGCAGGGCCGAGTACGACGCGCTTCAGGCGTTGAAGTAAGGGCACGCTTCGCCGTCATCGCCCGCGAAGGCGGGAGATCCAGTAGTCGCCAGCGGGGCGAACGATCGCCGCCGGTGTTTACTGGGTGCCCCGCCTTCGCGGGGCACGACGGGCAGGTGGGGGGACAGCATGAGCGCCGAGAAATCTCCGGGCGAGGAGCACCTCATCCATGTGGAGGAAGAGGACATCGTCATCGAGCATCACCCGGAGGACTGGGTCGCGTTCGTCATCTTCTGGAGCCTCGCGTTCATCGTCTTTCTGCAGTTCTTCACGCGCTATGTGCTCAACGACAGCCTGTCCTGGACCGAGGAGATCGCGCGCTACGGCCTAATGTGGATTGTGTTCGTCGGTGGCGCGATCGTGACGCGCCGCAACACCCACATCGCGGTGGAGCTTCTTTCCAACGTCATGAAGCCTGGGCCGCTGCGTTCCGCGCTGCTCGCGGCCGTCGACTTCATCAAGCTCGGATTTCTTGCACTGCTGGCCTATTTCTCGCTCACGATCGTCGAGCGCATGCACATGCAGCGCATGACCGTGTTCGACCTGCCGATGAGCTACGTCTACGCAGGCGTCGCGGTCGGCTGCTTCCTCATGCTCGTCCGGCAGGTGGGCAATGTCTGGCGCAACGCACGTGAACGATGGCGCAAGCCGCACGATGTCACGCACCAGGTCGCGGCGGACTAGACAATGACCATCCTGTTCTTCGTCTTCATCGCGGTCCTGATCGCCGGCGTGCCGGTCTTCATCGCGCTCGCGGGTTCATCGTTGCTCTACACGCACTTCATCGCGGGCATTCCGGACTTCGTGATCCTGCACCGCATGGCGGGCGGCATCGACTCGTTCCCGCTCCTGGCGGTGCCGTTCTTCATCCTCGCCGGCAACCTGATGAATTCCGCGGGCATCACTAATCGGATCTACGACTTCGCCGTTGCGGTCGCGGGCTGGATGCGCGGCGGGCTCGCGCAGGTCAACATCATCGGCTCGGTGATCTTCGCCGGCATGTCCGGCACCGCGATCGCGGACGCGGCCGGTCTCGGCACCATCGAGATCAAGGCGATGAAGGATCATGGCTACGACACGGAGTTCGCGGTCGGCGTGACCGCCGCCTCTTCGACGCTGGGACCGATCATCCCTCCGTCTTTGCCGTTCGTGATCTACGGCATGATGGCGAATGTCTCGATCGGCGCGCTCTTTCTTGGCGGCGTCATCCCGGGCGCCGTGATGACGATCTTCATGATGCTGTACGTCTATTACTGTGCCCGCAAATACAACATGGGCCGCGATCAGGCGTTCCGCTGGAAGGTGCTGGCGTTGACGTTCGTTGCCGCGCTGCCCGCGTTGCTGACGCCCGCGATCATCATCGGCGGCATGACGTTCGGCTGGTTCACGCCGACCGAGGCCGCGATCGCGGCCTGCGCGTGGGCGATGATGCTCGGGATCTTCCTCTATCGCTCTCTGTCGCTGAAGCAGTTCTA
Source organism: uncultured Alphaproteobacteria bacterium (assembly GCA_963828625.1). GTDB lineage: Bacteria > Pseudomonadota > Alphaproteobacteria > Rhizobiales > Xanthobacteraceae > PALSA-894. The sequence goes on from CAWHEX010000009.1 coordinate 342,105, forward strand.
CAAGGTCACGATGGACACCATCGAGACCACGGCCGGCGTGCTGCTGATCGTCGGCGCGGCGTCGCTGTTCGGCTGGGTGCTGACCACCACGCGGGTCACCGAATACACCACGGAGGCGCTGCTCGCCGTCACCGACAACCGTTATGTCATCCTGCTGCTTGCCAACGTCGTGCTGCTCGTCGTCGGCTGTTTCCTCGAGCCGATCGCGTCGATCAGCATTCTGGTGCCGGTTCTGATGCCGGTCATCATCAAGGTCGGCATCGACCCGGTGCACTTCGGCGTCGTGATGACGCTCAACCTGATGATCGGCCTGCTGCACCCACCGCTCGGGATGGTGCTGTTCGTGCTCGCGCGCATCGCAAAGCTATCGCTCGAACGCACCACCATGGCGATTCTGCCATGGCTGATCCCGCTACTGATGTCGCTGATCGCAATCACGCTCATTCCTGAGTTGACGCTCTGGCTCCCGCGCATGGCCGGACTGGTGAATTAGGGAACACGGTTTTTCGCGCAGCGAGAAAGCCGCTTTTTTCCGCCGGAGGCTGTAAAACCGAGGGTGGGACGGCTAGCCCACCCGTAACATGTTGGTGTATGGTTTCGCATCGTCGAAACAACAAGAACAGCCGACGGTACGGGACTGGCTATCACAAGGGAGAGAAGCCTAATGCGATCAGGAATGACTCGGCGTACCGCGATCAAGACCGCGGCGCTCGCGACAACGGCTGTCATCGCAGCACCCTATGTTCGCGGCGCCTACGCCGCAGGCAAGCTTTCGATCGGCTTCTGGGATCACTGGGTGCCCGGCGCCAACGCTGCCTCCAAGACGCTTGTCGAGGAATGGGCAGCCAAGGAAAAGGTCGAGGTCACGATCGACTACATCCCCTCGCAGGGGAACAAGAACCTCATCACCATCGCGGCCGAGGCGCAGGCGCGTTCCGGTCACGACATCCTGGCGTTCCCGACCTGGGAACCGCAGGGCCACTCCGAGCGGCTCGTCCCCGTGACCGACATCATGGAAGAGCTGATCAAGCAGAACGGCGACGTGAACGAGACCGTGAAATATCTCGGCCGCGCCAATAACCAGTGGATCGCGGTGCCGGCCACCATCGGCTCGCAAATCAAGGGGCCGTGTTCGCGCATCGACCTGCTCAAGCAGCATGCCGGCATCGACATCCAGGCGATGTATCCGGCGGGCTCGGCGCCGAAGGCGGACGACTGGACCCTCGCGACGTTCCTCAAGGCGGCGGAAGCCTGCCACAAGGCTGGCGTACCGTTCGGCATCGGCCTTGGCACCACGTCCGATAACGTCGACTCTGCGGGCGCCTTCTTCCATGCGCATGGCGCCATGCTGGTCGACGCCAAGGGCACCATCACGGTCAAGTCGGATCCGGTGCGCCAGGCGCTCGAGTTCTACAAGAAGCTCGCGTCCTTCATGCCGCCGGACATTCCGGCTTGGGACGACGCCTCGAACAACAAGTGGATCGTGTCCGGCAGGGGCGCGATGATCATGAACCCGCCGAGCGCCTGGGCGGTGGCCAAGCGCGATGCGCCGCAAATCGCAGAGCAGCTCTGGACTCACGGCTTCCCATCCGGTCCGAAGGGACGCTTCGCGCCGTTCCTGCCGTACTTCTGGGGCGTGTGGAACTTCTCCAAGAATATTCCGGCAGCGAAGAGCCTGCTGGTCCAGCTGTCGCAGCGGTCGTCCGCCGAGAAGATGGTCGCGGCGAGCGGCGGCTACGACCTGCCGTCGTTCTCCAAGCTCACCGACTTCAAGACCTGGGCCGAGGAAGGACCGCCGAAGGGTACGCTCTACCACTACCCCAACCCGCACAATCATCAGGTGCTCTCGGTCGCCGCCGCTCCGGCGCCGGCCAAGATCGCGCATCAAATCTACACCCAGGCGGTGCAGACCAAGATGATCGTCCGGTACATGCAGGGCGAGGCGATGGAAAAGACCCTCGCTTGGGCCGAGAGCGAAGTCGAAGGGTTCATGCGGACCTGAGGCGTTTCTCGGGACGCAGACACGCTCCACGGGCGCGCAGCGATGCGCGCCCGTCACAGTCGATCAAGCCGGGCGACAGATCAGCAAGCGTACTGCGCTTAACCTGACGGGCTCGTGAGGGAAGGGGACACTATGGTCGACGCAGTCGTCGGTGACATGCGCACGGCGCCACGCGCGCGCACGCGGGGGGGATTTCGCAAGACACTGCAGCGCAGATCCACCATCGCATTCCTGATGGCCCTGCCGCTGATCCTGCTGATCGCATTACTGGTGATCTACCCGGCGTTCTACGCGGTCCATCTGGCGATGCTCAACAAGTCGATGCAGCGATTCGTCGGGCTCTCGAATTTCACCTTCCTGTTCAAGCGCGAAACGTTCTGGATGGTGGTGCAGCAGTCCTGCATCTTTGCCATCACGGCCGTGCTCTTCAAGGCGCTGATCGGCTTCATCGTCGCGCATTTCGTTCACAACATTCCGTCGAAAGGCCAGCGCAAATGGCGCGGTATGTTGCTCGTGCCGTGGGTGATACCGCCCGCGATGAGTTCGCTCGCCTGGCTGTGGCTGTTCGACCCGTCCTACAGCGCGTTCAACTGGATCCTCGCGTTGTTCGGGCTTGGCCCGATCTTCTGGCTCGGCGACGCCAACTGGGCACGCTTCTCCGTCATCCTGGTGAACGTCTGGTTCGGCGCGCCGTTCTTCATGATCATGTATCTGGCGGCGCTGAAATCCGTTCCCGACCAGCTCTATGAGGCGGCGGCCATCGACGGCGCCAACTGGTGGCAGCGCATCTGGTATGTGACGCTTCCGATGATGCGCAACATCATCGCGATCACGACGCTGTTCTCGCTGATCGTCACCTTCGCCAACTTCGACATCGTGCAGGTGTTGACCGCCGGCGGGCCGATCGACAAGACGCATGTCTTCGCCACCTGGGCGTTTCGGCTCGGCATTCAGGGCAACGACATCCCGCTCGGCGCCAGCGTGTCGCTGTTCATGTTCCCGATCCTCGCAGTCGCGGCCGTCTTCATCCTGCGCGACATCAACAAGCGGGGGAACGAAGCATGAGTGCCGTAACCGTCGACAGCGTCGACCGGAGCGCCCGGCGCGCGAAATACGGCAGCATGAGCCGCGACCGCCGCTGGGCGATGCGGTGGTCTTATGTCTTCCTCACGCTGTTCGCGATCTTCTTCCTCACCCCGCCGATCTACATGTTCATTACGTCGCTCAAGACGAGCGCCGAGATCTCGGCCGCGACGAGCCCGTGGTGGATCTATCATCCGACGCTGTCGAATTACGTCGAATTGCTGACTTCAAGCGTCTATCTGACGTTTTTCCGCAATTCGGCAATCGTCTCGATCTTCGTTGTCATCATCACGATGATGATCAGCGTGCCAGCGGCATTCGCGCTCGCGCGCATGAAATTCTGGGGCTCGGCGACGCTCGCGACGGGCGTGTTTCTGACTTACCTGATCCCGGAGACCCTGCTGTTCATACCGCTGTTCAAGATGTTCGCGGTGTTCAACGAATGGACCGGCATTCAACTCATCAACAGATGGTGGGTTCTGCTGATCGTCTATCCGACGCTGACGGTGCCGTTCGCGACCTGGATCATGATCGGCTATTTCGCCTCGATCCCGAAGGAGCTGGACGAAGCGGCGCTGATGGACGGTGCGAACTACCGCCAGATCCTGTTCAAGATTTTCATCCCGGTGGCGCTGCCGGGAATCATCGCGGCGACGATTTTCGCCTTCACGGTTAGCTGGGCGCAGTTCCTCTACCCGCTTGCCTTCACCACGTCGGCCGACCAGCTCGTGCTGCCGGTCGGCATCATCACGACGCTGATCAAGGGCGATGTGTTCAACTGGGGACAGATCATGACAGGTGCGCTCCTCGGCGCCGCGCCGCCGCTGATCATCTACGCGTTCCTGATGGATTACTACATTGCCGGCCTCACCGCCGGCGCGACGAAGGGTTGAGTCGACATGGCGCAAGTCACGCTTCGCAAGGTGGTCAAGTATTACGATGACGTGGAGGCGGTGAGCGCGATCGACCTCGACATTGCCGACAAGGAATTCGTCGTGCTGGTCGGCCCGTCGGGCTGCGGGAAATCGACTACGCTGCGCATGATCGCCGGACTGGAAGACATCACCGGCGGTGAGATCGCGGTCGACGGCGAAGTCGTCAACGACGTGCCGCCGAAAGACCGCGACATGGCGATGGTGTTCCAGAACTACGCGCTCTATCCGCACATGACGGTCTACCAGAACATGTCGTTCGGGCTGCGCCTGAAGCATTTTCCCAAGCCCGAGATCGAGAAGCGCGTGCAGGAAGCCGCCCGCATTCTCGACATCAAGGAACTGCTTGACAGGAAGCCACGCCAACTCTCTGGCGGGCAGCGTCAGCGTGTTGCGATGGGCCGCGCCATCGTGCGCAATCCGAAGGTGTTCCTGTTCGACGAGCCGCTGTCCAATCTCGATGCCAAGCTGCGGGTGCAGATGCGAACCGAGATCAAGCGCGTCCACCAGAAGGTGCGCACAACGACGGTGTACGTCACGCACGACCAGGTCGAGGCGATGACGCTGGCGGACCGCGTGGTGGTGATGAACCGCGGCAAGATCGAGCAGATCGGCGCGCCGAATTTTCTCTATCACTCGCCAGCAACGCGTTTCGTCGCGGGCTTCATCGGCTCGCCGGCGATGAATTTCATTCCCTGCAAGCTGGAGCAGGCTGGCGACGCGCTTGACTGTGCGGCTGTCCGAGAAGATCGCGTTCGCGGTGCCGGCGGAGCGCACGCAGCGGTACCGTCCATTTGCCGGCAAGGATCTCACATTCGGCATCCGGCCGGAGCATCTGACCGAAGCCAAGACCAACGGCGCGAAGAATCTCGCGACGTTCGATGCCGGCATCGAGGTGGTCGAGCCGATGGGCATGGAGACGATGGTGTTCTTCACCATCAACGGCACCGAGGTGTGCGGCCGCACCGATCCCAATGCCGGCGCGCGCGTCAACGAGACGATGAAGATGGCGGCGAGCCTCGACAACATGCACCTGATCGACAACGCGTCCGGCAAGGTGCTCTAGCCCGCCGTGCCCGATCTTTCCGGAAAGGTCGCGTGGGTCACCGGCGCGGGCAGCGGCATCGGCGAGGCGGCAGCGCTCGCACTCGCGCGCGAAGGCGCGGCAGTCGCACTCACCGGCCGGCGGCGCGAGCCGCTTCAGGCGGTTGCGGACAAGATCACGAAGAACGGCGGCAAGGCGCTGGTCGTGCCGGGCGACCTCGGCGAGCAGGAAGCCGCAAGCCGCATCGCGGCGTCGATCAAGGACACGTTCGGCCGGCTCGACATTCTGGTGAACAATGCCGGCGGGAACCTGCTGGAGCGAAGCTGGGCGAAGCTCACGCCCGAGCGCATCAAGAGCATGCTCGATGTCAACCTCAACAGCGCGTTCTACTGCTCGGCCGCGGCGCTCGAGATCATGCGGCCGCAGAAGGACGGACTTCTGATCCACACGTCCTCATGGGCCGGGCGCTTCGCCGGCATCGTGCCGGGTCCGGCGTACGTTGCCGCGAAGCATGCCGTGGTGGCGATGAGCTACACGATCAACATGGAGGAGTTCCAGCACGGCATTCGCTCCACCGTGCTGTGCCCGAACGAAGTCGCGACGCCGATCCTCGATCTGCGCCCGAAACCCGTCTCGGCGGAGGAGCGCGCGCGCATGATCCAGCCCGAGCACATGGCGGACCTGATCCTGTATGTTGCGCGCCAGCCGGCGAGCATCTGCGTGAACGAAGTGGTCATCAGCCCGACATGGAACCGCGGCTACGCGCATCTCGCAGGCCTTGGACCGAGCCGCACCTGAGAGAAACGAGCCAGACATGAACACCCCGCGCACCGTCCGCCTTTCGCCGAACGACAACGTCGTGGTGGCGGTCGATCCCGTCATGGAGGGAACGGCTGCGGCCGGCGTCACGGCCCGCGCGCGCGTGATGCGCGGGCACAAGATGGCGATCGCGCCGATCGCCAAAGGCGAGCCGGTACGCAAATACGACCAGATCATCGGTTTCGCCACGATGCCGATCGCGCCGGGCGACTGGGTGCACACGCAGAACGTCGAGATGCATGACTTCGCGCGCGACTACCAGTTTGCCGAGGGCGCGAAGAACGACGAGGTGCTGCCACCGGAATTGCGCGCGACGTTCGATGGTTTTGTGCGGCCCGGCGGCAAGACCGGCACGCGCAACTACATCGGCATCCTTACCTCGGTGAACTGCTCGGCGTCGGCGGCGCGCTTCATCGCGCGCGAGGTGGAACGCTCCGGCGTGCTCGCGGACCATCCCGAGATCGATGGCGTGGTGCCGTTCGTGCACGGCACCGGCTGTGGGCTCGCCGCGAAGGGGGAGGGCTACGATGTCCTCCAGCGCACGCAGTGGGGCTACGCGACCCACGCCAATCTCGGCGCCGCCCTGATGGTCGGGCTCGGCTGCGAGGTGTTCCAGATCGACCGCCTGAAAGATGAATATGGGCTCGTCGAGGGCGATCACTTCCAGACCATGACCATCCAGGCGACTGGCGGCACGAAGAAGACCGTCGCCGAAGGCGTCGAACGCATCAAGGCGATGATCCCCATCGCGGCGCGCGCAAAGCGCGAAACGCGGCCCGCGTCGGAGATCACGCTGGCGCTGCAATGCGGCGGATCGGACGGCCATTCGGGCATCACGGCAAATCCGGCGCTCGGCGCCGCGGTCGACGAGCTGGTGCGCCACGGCGGCACCGCGATCCTTTCCGAGACGCCGGAGATCTATGGCGCCGAGCACCTGCTCACGCGCCGCGCGGTCAATCGCGCGGTCGGCGAAAAGCTGGTCGAACGCATCAAGTGGTGGGAAGCTTACTGCGAGCGCAATGGCGGCGAGATGAACAACAATCCCTCGCCCGGCAACAAGGCGGGTGGGCTCACGACCATCCTGGAGAAGTCGCTCGGCGCGGCCGCGAAGGGCGGCACCTCGACGCTGCGCGCGGTCTACGAATACGCCGAGCCCGTGAAGGACAAGGGCTTCGTGTTCATGGATACGCCCGGCTACGACCCGGTGGGCGCGACCGGACAGGTGGCGGGCGGCGCGAACGTGATGTGCTTCACGACAGGGCGCGGCTCGGCCTTCGGCTGCAAGCCGACGCCCTCGGTCAAGCTCGCGACCAACTCACAGGTCTATGCGAGCATGATCGACGACATGGACATCAACTGCGGCGACATCCTCGACGGCACGCCGGTCGCGCAGAAGGGCGAGGAGATTTTCAGGAAGGTTCTTGCCACGGCTTCGGGCGAGAAGACCAAGTCAGAGGACCTGGGATACGGCGATGCCGAATTCGTGCCGTGGCAGATCGGCGCGGTGATGTGAGGCGCGAGCGCGCCTAGACTTTCTTGTCGACGAACTGACCGGTGCCAGCCGGTTTTGCGGCTTCGACCGCCTGCCGTTCGGCCTGCCGGTCGTCACGCTGCGTGTTGGCGCCGTTCGCGGGCGGCGACGCGATCGCCGCGGAGCCGTAAGCCGCAATGCCGGTGGTCGATACGTTCATGGCACGCCCCTGAAGTCCGTTCCGTCATATCAGCATACCCGCTTATCAAGCGTTGAGACGGAAAGGGCTTCGGTGCGAACGGTTTCCCCGCCATTGCGCCGATCGATAAAAGTTTAGCGATCAGCCAAAGGCGAGTTGCACCTTCATGGCGCGCGAGCGGTCCGCCGCGAGTGCGAACGCCTCGTTGGCCTTCGCGAGCGGCACGGTTTCGGTCAGCAGAGGCATCACGTCGACCAGCCCGCCGCCGATCAGCGCGACCGCGAGCGCGAATTCCGCATGGAAGCGGAACGTGCCGCGCAGCTCGATTTCCTTCGCGACCACGACGTTCATCGGCAGGCTCATCTCAGCCCCGGCGATGCCGATCTGCACCACGACGCCCATTGGCCGGACGACGGCGAGACCGCCCGCCAGCGCCGCCGCATTGCCCGACGCCTCGAACATCACGTCGAAATAACCTTTGTCGGTAGCGTAGCGCACGAGCGCATCCTTCTCGCTCACATTGACGGTCCCATCCGCGCCGACCTTGCGCGCGGCGGCGAGCGGCGCGTCCGCCACATCGGTCGCGACGATCTCCAGCGCGCCCGCGCGGCGCGCCGCGATCACGGTAAGCGCGCCGATCGGACCCGCGCCGGTGACGAGCACGCGCTTGCCGAGCAGGGGGCCTGCGCGGTTCACCGCGTGCAGGCACACGGCGAACGGCTCGGCGAACGCTGCCTGCGCGGCCGACATCGCGGGCGGCACCGGCACGGCCTGCGACTCGTCACACACGAGCACTTCCCGGAAACCGCCCTGTACGTGCGGAAAGCGCATCGCGCTGCCGTAGAACAGCATGTTCAGGCAGTGCTGCTGTTTCCCTTCGGCGCAATAGCGGCAATGCCCGCACGGGCGGCTCGGGTTCACGGCGACGCGCTGGCCCGATTTGACGGCCGCCACGTCCGACCCAACGCGCGCGACCGTACCGGCGATCTCATGACCGAGGATCATCGGCTCTTTCAAGCGCACGGTGCCGAAACCTCCGTCGTAGTAGTAATGCAGGTCCGAGCCGCAGATGCCGCCCGCCTCGATGCGTACCTCCACGTCGCGCGGTCCGAGGGCAGCGGCGGGCACCTCCTCGATCCGCAGATCCTTCGCCGCATGAAGCACTGCCGCGCGCATCACAACCTTCCCCCGTTCATCGCGCCATTCTACACTGCCTTTCCCGCTCCGCCGAAGGAATCCTCATGAAGATGTTCGATATCACCGGCCGCCTTGCGCTCGTGACCGGCTCCAGCCGCGGCATCGGCCGCGCCATCGCCGAGGGCTTCATTGCGGCCGGCGCGCGCGTGATCGTCAATGGGCGGGATACCGCCGTGATCGATGCGGCCGTGAAGGCGCTGGGCAAGAACGCAATCGCTGCACCATTCGACGTGACCGACAAGGCCGCGATCGAGGCCGCGGTCGCGAAGATCGAGAAGGACATCGGGCCGATCGATATCCTGGTGAACAACGCCGGCATGCAGAAGCGCGCGCCGATCGTCGACTTTCCCGAGGCCGACTGGCGGCAGGTCATCGCGACCAATCTCAACTCGGTGTTCTTCGTCACGCAGGCGGTCGCGCGGCGCATGATCGAGCGGCAGCGCGGCAAGATCGTCAACATCTGCTCGGTGATGTCGGAACTCGGCCGGCCGACGATCGCGCCCTACACGGCGAGCAAGGGCGCAGTGAAGATGCTCACCAAGGCGATGTGCTCCGAGTTCGCACAGCACGGCATCACGGCGAATGGCATTTCGCCGGGCTATTTCGGTACCGAGCTGAATACCGCGCTGATGAATGACGAGAAATTTTCCGCGTGGGTGTGTTCACGCACGCCGGCGGGCCGCTGGGGCAAGGTCGAGGAATTGCAGGGCGCCGCAATCTTCCTCGCGAGCGACGCGTCGTCGTTCGTCAACGGGCACATCATCTTCGTCGACGGCGGCATGACGGCGGTGGTGTAGCTCTTCCCCTCGCCCGCCAGGGGGAGAGGGGAAAGACCGAAGGCGCTACGCCTTCGGTCCGATCGTCACGCTGACCTTGCCGACACCTTCGACCTCGCATTCGAGCTTGTGGCCGGGCGCAAGCGCGCTGACGCCAGCGGGCGTGCCGGTCATGATGATGTCGCCGGCCGTAAGCTCGACCATCTCGGAGAGCTTCCAGATGATCTCCGGCACGTTCCAGATCATCTGTTCGAGGTCGCCATCCTGCTTCACCTCGCCGTTCACCTTCAGCCAGATGCGGCCCTTCTTCGGATGGCCGATCTCGGACGCGGGCTTGAGCGGGCCGCAGGGCGCCGAGCCGTCGAACGCCTTGCCGATCTCCCAAGGCCGCTTGATGTTGCGCGACGCGATCTGCAGGTCGCGGCGGGTCAGGTCGATACCGACGCCGTAGCCCCACACGCAATCGAGCGCCTTGTCCTTCGCGATGTTGCGGCCGCCCGACTTGAGTGCGACCACCATCTCGACCTCATGATGCAGATCGCTGGTCAGCGGCGGGTACGGCACGGTGTCGCCGTCATGCACGATCGCGTCGGCGGGTTTGGCGAAGAAGAACGGCGGCTCGCGCTCGTCCTGACCCATCTCCTTGATGTGTTCGAGATAGTTGCGCCCGACGCACCAGATGCGCCGCACCGGGAACATCTTGGCTGAACCGGCCACCTTCACGGCGGCCTGTGGGGCGGGAGCAATCACGTATTCGGTCATCGGACTTCCGTCTGTTGGCGTGGATCAAATCGAATTCATTCAGCGGCGGCGGGCGGCTGCTCCTGCAGTTGCAGGCGATAGAATGAGGCGTAACGCCCGCCCTTGCGCAGCAACTCGTCGTGCCGCCCGGCCTCGACCACTGCGCCGTTCTCGATCACCTGGATACGGTCGGCGTGCATGATGGTCGAGAGGCGATGTGCGATCACCAGCGTGGTGCGGCCTTTGCAGAGTTCGCCGATTGCATCCTGCACGTGACGCTCGGACTCCGAATCGAGCGCCGCGGTCGCCTCGTCGAGCAGGATGATCGGCGCGTCCTTGATCAACGCGCGCGCGATCTCGATGCGCTGGCGCTGCCCGCCGGAAAGCTGCAGGCCATATTCGCCGACCGCCGTGTCGTAGCCCTGCGGGAACGCCATGATGAAGTCGTGCGCATGCGCGGCCTTTGCGGCGGCGACGATCTCGGTCTCGCTCGCGTCGAGCTTGCCGTAGCGGATGTTGTCGCGCACCGAGCCGCGGAACAGATGCACGGTCTGCCCCACATAGGCGATCTGCTGGCGCAGCGACTTTCGCGAGACATCCGCGATGCTCTGCCCGTCGATGGTGATAACGCCGTCGACCGCCTCATAGAAGCGCAGCAGCAGATTGAGCACGGTGGACTTGCCGCCGCCCGAAGGGCCGACCAGCGCCGTGACCTTTCCGGGTTCGGCGACGAACGACATGTCGCGCAGCACCGGCTCGTTGGCGCGGTAGAAAAACCGCACGTCGGAAAATTCAACGCGTGCGGTCGAAAGCGTCAGCGCGGGTTTGTCGTCGTCCGGCGGTTCGGTGGCAGGCGAGTCCATCACCTCGAACAGCATGCGAACGCCGACGAGGTGATTGTTCAGTTCGAGGTTGAGCCGCGCGAGCCGCTTGGCCGGCTCGTAGGCGAGCAGAAACGCCGCGAGAAACGAGATGAAGCCGCCGGGCGGCACGTTCTTGTAGATGATGAGATAGCCGCTGTAGACGATGGCGAGTGCGATCGCCAGGCCGCCTAGCGTTTCCATCAAGGGGCTCGCGCGGTTCGCGACGCGCGCCCACTTGTCGGCTTCGTTCTGCACGATCGACACGCTCGCGTCGAACCGCCGCCGCATTTCGTTCTCGAGCGTAAACGCCTTCACGACGCGCAGGCCCTGCAAGGTCTCTTGCAGCGTCTCGATCGTTTGCATGCCGCCGGTGAACTGCACCCGGATGATCGCGCGCACGCGCTTGACCATTTTTCGTAGCATGATGATCGCGGGCGGCGCGATGATCAAGCCGCCAAGCGCCATCACCGGATCCTGGATCACCATGACGGCGAAAAGGCCCAGCAGGGTGAAAGCGTCGCGGCCGATCGAGGTGATCAGCAGCGAGAGCACGAGGTTTGCCGCCGTCGCGCCGGTGGTGAGCCTTGCGATGAATTCAGAAGAATGGCGGTCGGAGAAGAAGCCGATGTTCTCGGCCATCAGCTTGTCGAACATGTGCCGCTGGTTGTCGGCGACGATGCGGTTGCCGATCCGCATCATGATCACCTGCTGGCCATAGGTCGCCGCGCCCTTCAGGGCAAAGAGGCCGAACGCTGCGCAGCCGACGACTACCAGCGCGTTGAAGTTCTTGTGCACGTACGCCTGATTGACGACGTCGCCGAGCAGATACGCAGAAAGCGCCGTGCACGCTGCCGCCACGCCCATCATCAGGAATGCCGCGACGTAGAGGTTGCGGTGGCGTAGCGCATGCTCGGCGAACAGCCGGCGGATCAGCGTCGGCGCGCCATAGGGGTCCGCGAACAGCGTTTGGAAACGCGTGGTCATCGGCGGCAGGCATGCCCGCCTTAGGGCCGATTTTCAAGCAGAATCAGCGACTAGCGGTGCGCTGGAAGCGGTGGCTGAGGCCCTGTCCGTCCGAATTCTCGGTTGACGGCTGGCCGCCGAGCATCTTGCCGAAGTCGCTCGGGAGATCCGAACCAGACATGCGGTCGAGCATCATCTGGCCCACGGTTGGCTTGAAGTGGGAACTGTCTTCCCAATAGCCCGTATCCGACGCCAGCCACGCGGGCGCCGTGAACTCCCACAGCGGCACGATGCGGCTCAGGCGCTCGATCACGTCACGCAGGTCCGACCGGGTCGTAGAGGAACGCTCTGTCCGTGCGCATTGGCGTCGTCGCAACGGTCAGCCTGATGCTGTTCGCGCGGCAAAGCGCGACGAAGCGCGCGAGCAAGGTAAGGTGTGCGGCAAGGTTCGGCCGCGTGTTCACGAGCAGCTTGGCTTGGGACCCATCGCTGGCGAGCAGCGGTGCATGCGAAACGGCAGCACGGAGAGCAGGCCCGCCAAAGCCTGCCGTGGCGAGCCGACGGACATCGACCTGTATCTGCTTCGACGGGGCCGCCTGTGCGCCGCTGCGTAAGCGGTGCGCAACGATGCCGCGCCACATGCGGAACTGGAACACCGTCAGATAGCGCCACCAGAATCGCGCCGGATGCTCGCCGCTCAATTCGGGCGGAAGAAAGCTGTCGATGTTGACGTTGGTGCTTGGCAGCTTGCCGAAACTGTCGACGTCAATCAGCAACAGTGCGGCGCGGACGTTTTCGCCTCGTGAGGCTTTGTCACGCAGCACGTACTCGAGCGCCGGCAGGTGATCCGTGATCATGCCGGCGGTCACGTCGAACTTCGCAACCGCGTTCGCGCCGATCTTCTGCGCAGTCAGCGCAGGATCGAAAGCCTTGCCGCGCGAGGACGCAAACAGCAGCCCGTCGACGTGCTGGCGCTGCGCCTGATACTGCCGGACGCGGTGATACCGATAGTTCGCGTTGTCGTCGTCGCGTGCGAGCGGCGTGCCGAAGACATACTGCGGATCGAGCGCAAAATTAACCGCCATCGTGGCGCCGAGCAGCGTGGCGGCGCCGGCCAGCAATGTGAAGGCGAATGTGCGTTGATCCAGCATCAGAATTGATAATAGAGGAATTCGGTGATGCGGAGCAGATTCGCGTAAACGGCGATGAATAGAACCACGAGCCCGGCGGCCCACACCGGCGACGGCCGCCATGCGAGTGGGCCGATGTTGCGCCGCCAGTCCGTGTGCGGTTCACCCTCGCGGTAGTTCGTCAGCTCCATCGTGTCGGGTACGAACAACAGAATGGCGAGCGCGGCTGCGGTCAGCAGCGAGCCGACGACCGACCAGTTGGCGCCGAGCCACGTTCGCACGAAATCTTCCGAAATGAGCCCGACCCGCATGCCCCACGAGTCCCATGCGACGTTCATCGTCTCGGCGCGCGCGGCGCCGCCAAAGCCCGCCATGGCCTCAAACATTTTCAAGGGCCGCCGGCAGATCGGCCGCGCGGAACAGCACCATGCCGAAAACGAAGGCCGTGAACGTGACGCACCAACCGGCGAAGCGCCCCGTCGGCGTCGGGGTGCGCCGGCCGCGCCACTGCCGCCAGGCATGATTGACCGCGAGCAGGACACCGTGGAAAGCACCCCACAGAACGAACGTCCAGTTCGCGCCGTGCCACAGCCCGCCGAGCACCATGGTGAGGAACAGATTGATGGTGCGCCGTGCCGGGCCGCCCACGGCGCCGCCGAGCGGCACGTAAACGAAGTCGCGCAGGAAGCGCGACAGCGAGATATGCCAGCGCCGCCACAGATCGATGATGCTCGATGCGCGCAGCGGTGCCGCGAAGTTGATCGGCAGGCGCAGGTTGAACAGAAGTCCGAGGCCGACCGCCATGTCGGAGTAGCCGGAGAAATCGAAATAGAGCTGCGCCGTGTAGGCATAGGCCGCGCCCCAGGCGGCGGCCGCGGTCAGCGGCTCGCCTCGTGCGGCGGCTTCAAATACGGGGCCGACATGCGGCGAAAGGCTGTCGGCGATCAGCACCTTCTTGGCGAGACCGAGGCAGAAGATCGAAAGCCCGAGCGCGATGTTGTTCCAATCGACGCGATAACGCGCGCGGTCGCTCAGCTGCGGGCCCAAGTTCCTCCCAGCGCACGATCGGTCCTGCGATCAGATGCGGGAAGAACGCGACGAACATCGCATAGATCGGAAAGTTCAAGGCTCCGCGTCGCCGCCATACGTCCACCAGAAAAGCGATCTGCACGAAGGTCGTGAACGAGAGGGCGAGCGGTACCTCCGGCGCATTTGGCTTGCGGCCCTCGACGATGGACACGAGGAAGTCGCCGTACTTGAACCAGCCGAGCACCGCGAGATTGGCAACAATGCCGATGATCAGAAGCCGGCGCGCGTTGCCGTCGCCGCTCGCGCGTATCCACTGTGCGACGACAAAGTTCGCGGCAATCGAGAGGACCGGCAGCAGAACGAACGGCGGATTCCACCATGCGTAAAACAGCAGCGATGTGAGGGAGGTCGCGATGACCGCCGCGGGGACGCTCCAGCGCGCCAACGCGAAATGGAACAACACGGCGAACGGCAGAAAGACAAAAATGAACTCAGACGAATTGAAAAGCATCTTGCGGCCCGCACCGGCATTATCCCTACCGGGCCGCGAGAAGCCCATCAACTGCTAGTTCATTCAGATTTCCCGGGGCGTCGAGAAAGCGCAGTTTCAGCGGTTGCGCGTCATCAGCTTGCGCTCCCAGCCGAGCGCATGGCTCACGATCGTCGGGAGGTCGTCGCGCTGCGGCTTCCAGCCAAGCACGGAACGCGCGCGGTCCGATGAGGCGACGATCTGCGCGGGGTCGCCCGGCCGGGCCGGCGCGAGATCGACGCGGAAATCGACGCCGGAGACCTTCTTCACGGTGTCGATCACCTCGCGCACCGAATAGCCGCGGCCGTAGCCGCAGTTCGCCGTGACCGACGCGCCGCCGCCGCGCAGATAGCGCAGCGCATCGAGATGTGCCTGCGCGAGGTCGCTTACATGGATGTAGTCGCGGACGCAGGTTCCGTCCGCGGTCGGATAGTCGGTGCCGAACACGTCCATCTTCTCGCGCCGGCCGAGGGCAGTTTCGACCGCCACCTTGATGAGATGTGTCGCGCCTTTGGTCGATTGCCCGGTGCGCATCTGCGGATCGGCGCCCGCGACGTTGAAGTAGCGCAACACCACATGCTTCAGGCCGTGGGCCGCGCTCGCGTCGCGCAGCATGATCTCGGTCATCAGCTTGGACGAGCCATAGGGCGACATGGGCACGAGCGGATCATCCTCGGTCACCGGCACGCGCTCGGTGTTGCCGTAGACGGCGGCGGTGGAGGAAAAGATGAAATGCTTCACGCCGCCCTTCACGGCGCACTCGATCAGCGCGCGCGAATTGACGGTGTTGTTCTTGTAGTAGCCGAGCGGATCGGCGACCGAATCCGGCACCACGATCGAGGCGGCGAAATGGATGATCGCCTCGACGCCGTGCTCCTTGATGAGCTTCGCGACCAGCGGCTGATCGCCGGTTTCGCCGAGCACCAGCGGCACGCCTTCGGCGATCGCCCAGTCGAAGCCGGTCGACAGGTTGTCGAGCACGACGACCTTTTCGCCCGCCGCGACGAGCGCGTAGACCATGTGGCTGCCAATGTAGCCGGCGCCGCCGGTGACCAGGACCGTCATGAGGTTCGTCCCTTTGAGCGAATTCCAGCAGTTTCCTACGCGCATTTGCATGAAGAACCGGTTATTAGGCTGTCACTCGCCGTTTCCATTCCGCTAACCAGAATGTCCGACATCCTTTTCATCAAGACCTCCTCGCTCGGCGATGTGATCCACCACATGCCGGCCGTGACCGATGCGCGGCGCCACCGGCCGCAGGCGCGCATCGGCTGGGTCGTCGAGGAGGCGTTCGCGCCGCTGGTGCGGCTGCATCGCGGGGTGGACGACGTCATTCCGGTCGCCTCGCGGCGCTGGCGCGCGGCGCCATTCTCGCCCGCGACATGGCGCGAATTTGCGGCGTTTCGCCAGGCGATGGGCAGGCAGACGCATGAGACGGTGATCGACGCGCAAGGTCTTTTGCGTTCAGGGTTGGTCACTTGGCTCGCGCGCGGACGCAAGCATGGGTACGACCGCGACAGCGTGCGCGAGCGCGCCGCGGCCTGGTTCTACGACGCGCATCATTCTGTCGATCGCAGTCTGCATGCGATCACGCGCAACCGCATGCTCACGGGGCAGGTGCTCGGATACGCGCCGGAGGGTCCTCCGGAATTCGGGCTGGACCGCGCGGCGCTCAGCGACGGCGTGACGAACGAAGCCGTGCTGCTGCACGCCACCGCGCGTTCCGAAAAGGAATGGCCGACGGAGCGCTGGATCGCGCTCGGGCAGGCGCTCGCCGCGCGTGGCCAGCGCATACTGGTGCCGTGGGGCAACGAGACCGAGCGGCGGCGCAGCACCGAGATCGCCGCTGCGGTGCCGAACGCTATCGTTCCCGAATTGCAGCCGCTCGATCAGGTAGCGCGGATGATCGCGCGCGCTGCGTTCGTGGTCGGTGTCGACACCGGGCTGTTGCATCTTGCGGCGGCGCTCGGCGTGCCGCTCGTCGCGATCTTCGTCGGGACGCAGCCCGGACAGCACGGGCCGCTCGGCTCCGGCAGGATCGAGGTCGTCGGCGCGCTCGGCGAGATGCCGTCGGTCGAGGATGTCGGAGCGGCCGTGGGGCGAATCGCGCGCTAGTCGGCGGGCGTCTGCGCGAGCACGCGCTGCGTCACCGCAAACACGTGATCGGTCGCGATGTTGCGCATGCAGCGATGGTGCTGCACGCGGCAGATCGGCATGTGGCACGGCTGGCAGTCGAGTTTCTCGGCCGTCTGCGTCACCACTGCGGCAATGGGATTGAGCGGCGCCCAGTGCCACGGGCTCGTCGGCCCGAAAATGCCGATCGTCGGCGTGCCGAGCGCGGCCGCGACATGCAGCAGGCCGGAGTCGTTCGACACCGCGACGTTCGCGGCGGCCAGCGCCAGGATCGCGTTGCGCAGATCGGTGCCGGTGAGATCGCGCGCCTCCGGTGCGGCATCGCGGATGATGCGCGCGAGCGGCGCCTCGGCGGGGCCGCCGAGCACCCAGACGTTCGCGCCTTGATGGACCAACTGCCGCGCGAGATCCGCGTAGGCCGCCCCTGGCCAGCGCTTCGACGGCCCGACCGCGCCGGGCGCGAGCGCGACGGTCGGCTGACCATTGTCGGGTAGGCCCTGCCGCTCGCGCCAGCCGGCTGCTTCGCCGGCAGGCACTTTCAGTTCCGGCAGCGGCAGGTTCAGCGGCGGCGCCGCGCCGGCGGGAAGCGCGAGCGCGGCGCACTGATCGATCATGCGCGGCCGCTTGCGTTCGCCGAAGCGCAGATCGTTCACGAGCCCGAAGCGCCATTCGCCGAACCAGCCGATGCGCTCCGGTATGCCGGCAAGGAACGGCGCGAGCGCCGCCTTCCAGGTGCGCGGCATGATGAGCGCGCTGCCGTAGCCCTTCGCGTCGCAACCGGTCGGCCAGGGCCTTGTGCTCCCCGAAGGGGAGCCGCTTGCGCGGCAGGTCGGCGACGATCGCCTGGCGCAGTTCGGGCATGTAGTCGGCCAGCGGCGCGCACAGCGTGGTCGACAGGACGTCGACGGGCCGGGCCGGAAAGCGCTGCTTGAGCAGCTTGACCACCGAATGGCAGCGCACGAAGTCGCCGATCCACATGTACGGGACGATCAGGATCGGCCGGCGGTCGAGCGCCGGATCGGGTAAAGTTGAAGTCATATTCAATTTATCGAAGACATGAATCTATATTCATTTCTAGTCTGGAAAGCGGCACCTGGGCGAGCCTATCATCCGCCAACCGGTTCGCTGAGGCCGATGTCTCGGACCGCATCCGCTGCAATTTACTACGCCGTTTAACCAACGTTGCGCCCCCGGGCGGAGTGGGGCAAAGGAAGTCCGCGGCGCGGCGGGCGGCGGCCGCGATTGGACAACTTGATGATTTTGGTAACCGGCGGGGCCGGCTTTATCGGGTCGAATGTCGTCGCAAGCCTCAACGAGGCCGGCCGCTCCGATGTGGCGGTTTGCGATGTGCTCGGGTCCGACGGCAAGTGGCGCAATCTGCAAAAGCGCCTGATCGCCGACATGGTGGCGCCCGGCGATCTTCCGCGCTGGCTCGAGGGTCGCAAGCTCGATGCGGTGATTCACCTCGGCGCCATCTCCGACACCACCGCGACCGACGGCGATGCCGTCATGGATAACAATTTCCGCCTGTCGCTGCAAACTGCTCGACTGGTGCACCGCGACGCGCACGCCGTTCATCTACGCATCCTCTGCTGCGACGTATGGCGATGGCGGGCAGGGCTTCTCCGACGAGTGGACGTCCGCAGCGCTGGCGCGGTTCAAGCCGATGAATCTCTACGGCTGGAGCAAGCATCTGTTTGACCTGGCGCTCGCCGAGCGCGTTGCGCGCAAGGACAAGCTGCCGCCGCAATGGGCGGGCTGCAAGTTCTTCAACGTGTTCGGTCCGAACGAGTACCACAAGGGCGCGATGATGAGCCTCGTCGCGAAGAAATTCGACGAGGCGAAGGCCGGAAAGCCGATCCGGCTGTTCAAGTCGCATCGCGACGGCATTGCGGACGGCGATCAGCGGCGGGATTTCATCTACGTGGACGATGCCGTCGCCGTCGTGCGCTGGATGCTTGAAACGCCGCAGGTGACCGGCATTTTCAATGTCGGCACCGGCAAGGCGCGCAGCTTCAAGGATCTGATCGCTGCGATGTTCGCCGCCCTGGGCGCCAAGCCGAACATCGAATACGTCGATATGCCGGACGAGATCCGCGGCCAGTATCAGTATTTCACGCAGGCCGAAGTCGCCAACCTGCAGCGCGCGGGCTACAACGCGGGCTTCGCGCCGCTTGAAGACTCAGTGCGCCGCTACGTCACCCAGTTCCTCGATCGCGAAGACCGGTATCGCTGATGTTCGAGTTCGAAAAGCGCATCGCGAACATCGCGCAGCAGACGATCCTCTGCGTCGGCGATCTGATGCTCGACGAGTTCGTTTACGGCGAGGTCGCGCGCATCTCGCCGGAAGCGCCCGCGCCGGTGCTGGCAGTGAAGCGCAGCGAAGTTGCGATCGGCGGCGCCGGCAATGTGGCGCGCAACATCGCCTCGCTCGGGGCGCGCTGCATCTTTGTCGGACTGGTGGGCGAGGACGATGCGGCGCGCGAGGTCATTGCGCGCCTGCAAGCCGACCCGCTCATAGAACCGTCATTGGTGGTCGATCGTAGCCGTCCGACCACCAAGAAGATGCGTTTCGTCAGCGAACATTTCTCAACGCACCTTTTGCGCGCTGACTGGGAGGTTGCAGGCCCGGTCGATGCCGAGCGCGAAGGCGAGCTGATCGCGCGCGCGCTCGCTGCGCTGCCGCGCGTCGGTGCGGTGGTGATCTCGGATTACGCCAAAGGCGTGCTGACGCCGCGCCTGATCGCCGAGGTGATTGCGGCGGCGAAACGCGCCGGCATTCCGGTGATCGTCGATCCCAAGGCTCCCGACTACGCGGTCTATCGCGGTGCGAGCGTCATCACGCCGAACCGGCGCGAGCTCAGCGTTGCGACGCGGCGCGAGGCGGTCGGCGATACGGGGGTGGCGGAAGCCGCCGCCGAGCTTGCGCGCGTCGTCGCTTGCGATGCCGTGCTGGTGACGCGCAGCGAAGACGGCATGACCCTGCATGTCGCCGGCGAAGAACCCGGTGCACGTGGCCGCCCATCCGGTGAAGGTGGTCGACGTATCGGGGCCGGGCGATACCGTCGTCGCGGTGCTCAGCGTGATGCTGGCGCTCGGCGCGGACTACGAGAACGCCATGCGTGCCGCGAATGCCGCAGCCGCGGTCGTGGTCGGCAAGCCCGGCACCGCAACCGCGACGGTGAGCGAGCTGCGCCATCGCCTTCTGCCTGCGTCCACGCTCGCATCGGAAGACAAGGTCGTGTTCGACCGTTCGCTGCTCGACGCTCGGCTTGCCGAATGGCGGCGTGCGAACCTGCGCATCGGCTTCACCAACGGCTGCTTCGACCTCCTGCATCGCGGGCACGTCAAGCTCATGACCGCGGCGCGCGCGGCCTGCGATCGGCTGGTGGTCGGCCTCAACAGCGACGCCTCCGTGTCGCGCCTCAAGGGCAAGGGACGGCCGATCCAGGACGTCGGATCGCGCGCGGACGTATTGGCTGCGCTCGAAGCGGTCGATCTCGTCGTGGTGTTCGAGGAAGACACGCCGCTGGAACTGATCAAAGAGGTGCGCCCCGCCGTGCTGGTGAAGGGCAGCGACTACACGCGTCAGGAAGTGGTCGGCCACGACGTCGTGGAAGCGCTCGGCGGCGAAGTGATGCTGGTCGATCTCGTTCCGGGTCACAGCACCAGCGGTCTGGTCGCGCGCTCGGGCGGACCTGCCAAGACCGGCACGTGATTGCCCGGAGGCGCGCGTGCCGCGGCTGAGCGCGATCATCATCACCAAGGACGAGGCCGCGAACATCGCCGACTGCCTCGACAGTCTTGCGTTCTGCGACGAGCGCATCGTCGTCGATGCCGCGAGCAGCGACGGCACCATGCTGGTCGCAAAGCAGAAGGGCGCGCGCGTCGCGACGCACGGCTGGAAGGGCTTCGGCGTGCAAAAGAACTACGCGCTGTCGCTCGCGACAGGTGAGTGGGTGCTCTCGATCGATGCCGACGAGCGCGTGACGCCCGAACTCGCGCGGGCGATCCGCGCCGCGGTCGATGCGGGCGCTGCCGACGGTTACGAGATCCCGCGCCGCTCGAGCTTTTGCGGCGCGCATGATGCGCCACTCCGGTTGGTTTCCCGACCGCGTGCTGCGGCTGTTCCGTCGCGACAAAGGCCGCTTCACCGACGATATCGTGCACGAGCGTGTGGTGTGCGTCGGCAAGGTCGCGCGGCTGGAAGAGCCGCTGCTGCACTATCCGGTCGCGCGGCTGGAAGACGCGATCCGCCGCATCGACCAGTATTCGACGCTCGGTGCGCAGACGCTTGCGGCGTCCGACCGCAGGATCACGCCGCTGAGCGGCGTGCTGCACGGCGCTGGAACGTTTATCCGTGTCTACCTGCTCAAGCTCGGGTTCCTCGACGGCGCGGCGCGGCTTCATGCTGGCGGTCGCGAACGCCGAGGGCGCTTATTATCGCTATCAGAAGGCGTGGCTCGCGAGGCAGCGCCGTGAATGAGCCGATCTCGCTCGTCGTCTCGACCTACAACCGGCCTGACGCGTTGGCGGCCTGCCTGCGCTCGCTATCGCGGCAGAGCGAGAAGAATTTCGAGATCGTCGTTGCGGATGACGGGTCGGGAGCGCAGACGCGCGATGTTGTCAAAGCGTGGACCACGAACGCCGGCGTTCCGCTGCATCATGTGTGGCAGGAGGACCGCGGCTTTCGTCTTGCCGAAATCCGCAATCGCGCGATCGCGGCGAGCACGGGCCGAGTATCTTGTATTTCTGGATGGCGACTGCATCGCGCGACCTGACTTCGTCGCGGCGCATCGCGCGCTCGCCGAACCCGGCTACTTCGTCGGGGGCAATCGCGCACTGTTGTCCGAGAAACTCACGACGGAAATTCTCGGCAAGAATCTCGAACCGGAAAACTGGAGCCTTGCCGAATGGGCAAGGCTGCGCGCGCGCGGCGAGGTGAATCGCCTGATGCCGCTGGCGCGCCTGCCGCTCGGGCCGCTGCGCAAGCGCCTCGCGACGGAGTGGGAAGGCGTTCGCGGCGGCAATTTCGCGTTCTTCCGTGACGATCTCGACCGTGTGGACGGGTTCGAGACATCGTTCACCGGCTGGGGGCTGGAGGACTCCGACATCGTCATCCGCATGATCCGCAGCGGCGTCGCCCGCAAGGACGGGCGTTTCGCGACGGGCGTGCTGCATCTGTGGCATCCGGAGGCCGACCGCGCGCAGCTTCCCGCCAACCAGGCGCGGCTCGATGATCTCTTCAAGAGCGATCGCGTGCGCGCGTTGCGCGGGCTCTCGGCGCTCGGGCCGGAGCAAGCCATCGCGGTGGGGCAGTGATGTTCGGCCGCAACCTCTATTCGCGCAAATTCTTCGCGCATCTGCGCGACGGTAGCGCGAGATCCGCGCATGCGCTGGTTCCGATCGTTCTCGATATTCACCCCGCGCGCTCGATGGTCGATGTCGGCTGCGGCGTTGGCGGATGGGTGAAAGCGTTCGCGGATCGCGGCGTCGATGCGGTCGGGGTCGACGGGGATTACGTGGACCGCAAGCAGCTCCTCATCGAGGGCAGCCGTTTCGTCGCGCACGACCTGAACCGCGAACTCGAATTTCGGATCTCTGCCGCCGCGCAAAACGGGCCGCTTCGATCTCGCGATCAGTCTCGAAGTCGCCGAGCACCTCGCGCCGGAACGCTCCGACAGCCTTGTCCGCGATCTGCTGCGCGCTCTCCGATGTCGTGCTGTTCGCTGCCGCGATCCCGTTTCAGGGCGGCGCAGGACACGTCAACGAGCGCTGGCAATCCTGGTGGGCGCAGAAATTCTCCGACAACGGTTACGATCCGTTCGACGTTCTGCGCCGCGATATCTGGGGCCGGCGCGACATCGCCTGGTGGTACAAGCAGAACACGCTTCTTTACGTGAAGCGCAATTCGGCTGCGCACGCGCGTTTTGTCGCGCGCTTCGGCGCAGCCCGGCGGCACGATGTTCGATCTCATTCACCCGGAGCTGTTCCGCGGCAAGGTCGCGCGGTTGAAGAACGGCAACGTCTTCCAGAAGATCCTCAACGCCTTCCGCCGGTCAGGCGGCGAGTCGCGCGCGCAGGTGTTGCAAACGTCACTTTACGGCGATGAGAGCTGGCGTCGCGACGACCAGCCAAAATCCGGCGCATGACGGCCGTTTTCGATCCCGCGCCGTGGGGCACGCATCTGCCGGGCGCGTACGACCGCGCGGTGCTCGCGCTCACGCGCGCGATGCCGGCGAACTGGCTCGGGCAGCGGCTCGCGATCCTGTTCCGCCGTCTCGTCATGCGCCGCATCGGCGAGGGCAGCATCGACACGACGCTCTGGGGAATGCGGCTGCGGCTTTATCCGCGCCGCAACGGCTGCGAGAAGAACGCGCTGTTCACCCCGCAGATGTTCGACACGATGGAGCGGCGCGTGCTCGCCGAGGCGGTCGCGCGGCGCGGTGGCGAATTTACCTTTATCGATGTCGGGGCGAATGTCGGACTCTATTCGCTTTATCTCGCGTCGTGCGGGAACGTGCGCACGCTCGCGATCGAGCCACAGCCGGGCATTCTCGACCGGCTCAAGTTTCATCTTGCGGCGAACCCGTCAGCCAAGATCGAGGTGAGGCCGATCGCGCTGTCCGATCGCGACGGCGAGGCAACGCTTGTGCTCAACGACAGCGACAGCGGTGGTACGCACCTCGACAAGCCGAATGGGCGCAAGGAGCCCGGCGAGCGCGTCACCGTGCCATGCCGGCCGCTGACGGCGGTGCTGGCCGAGGCCGGCATCGCGGCTATCGACGCACTGAAGATCGACGTGGAGGGCGCGGAGGACATCGTTCTGGCGCCGTTCCTGCGCGATGCGCCGGCTTCGCTGCTGCCGCGCCTCATCCTGATCGAGGATACGCGCGGCATGTGGAGTGTCGACCTGTTCGCGCTGCTTGCCGCGCGCGGCTACACTGTGCAGGAGCGCAGCCGGCAGAACGTGGCGTTGCGCTTGACTGGCGGAACCTGAGGATGGCGGAAACGGCGGCCGCGAAGGTGCCTGCTTTCGACCGCGCGCGACTCGAGCCCGTGGCCGACTGGCTTGCGGTCGGCGTCGCGGTCACGCTGCCGTGGTCGATCTCGATCTCGCAGATTCTGACGGTCGCGTGGCTGTTCGCACTGCTGCCGACGCTTGATGTCGCGCTGATGCGCCGGACGCTGCAAAATCCCGCTGCAAGTTTGCCGTTGTTGCTCTGGCTGCTCGCGGCGGCCGGGATGCTGTGGACCAATGTGCCGTGGAGCGAGCGCCTCGCCGGGTTCGAGGGCTTTCACAAGCTCCTCGTCATTCCGCTGCTGCTCGCCCAATTCCATCGTTCGCCGCGCGGGATCTACGTGCTCTACGGGTTTTTTGCCTCGTGTACCGCGATGCTGTTCGCCTCGTGGGGCCTGATGGCGCTGTGGAAGCAGTGGTGGATCTACGTCCCGGGCAAAATCCCCGGAATGCTGGTGAAGGATTACATTGCGCAGAGCACGGAGTTTTTGATCTGCGCGCTGGTGCTGCTTGGATTCGCAGCGGAGCGCTGGCGTACGCATTGGAAGCTCGCGGCAGGCGCGGTCTTGCTCGCGGCACTTTTCCTCGCCAACATTTTCTATGTCGCACCCGGCCGCACCGCGCTGGCGGTGCTGCCGTTGCTGCTGCTGCTGTTCGGCTTCCGCTATTTCGGCTGGAAGGGCGGGTTGGCCGCTTGCCTTGCGGCCGTCGTGATCGCGGCCGCCGCGTGGGCGGGCTCGCCATTCCTGCGGGCGCGCATGATGGCGAGCATCGACGAGGTGCGCGCCTATCAGGCCGACAACGCGGCTTCATCGACGGGCGTCCGGCTCGAGATCTGGAAGAAATCGTTCGCGATCACCGCGGACGCGCCGCTGATGGGCCATGGCACCGGCTCGATCCCGGAGCAATTCCGGCGCGTCGCGGCGGGCGAGGGCGCGTCCGGCATTCAGTCGGTCAATCCGCACAATCAGGTGTTCGCGGTCGCGATCCAGCTTGGCCTCGCCGGCGTCGCGATCCTGATGACGATGTGGCTCTGGCATCTCGCGTTGTTTCGCGGCGTCGGGCTGATCGCATGGGTCGGTATTGTGGTCGTGGTGCAGAACCTCGCGTCGGCGCCATTCAACGCGCATCTGTTCGATTCTTTCCACGGCTGGCTTTACGTCTTTCTCGTCGGCGCTGCTGGCGGCATCGTGTTGCGCGAGCGGGAAGGGGGCCGCGCGTGATCGCGCTTGCCCGCACGTCCACGCATTCTCGTCGTCGCGCTGCGCCGGCTTGGCGACGTTCTGCTCACTACGCCGCTGATCCGCAGCCTCAAGCGCGCGTGGCCGGACGCCGTGATCGAGGTGCTGGTATTCCGCGGCACCGAAGGAATTCTCGCGGGCAATCCGGATATTGCCGAAGTTATCGCGTTGCCGGAGCGATCATCGGCGGGCGAGGGCTTCGCACTGCTGCGCCGACTATGGCGCACTTACGATCTCGCGCTCTCGACGCAATCGGGCGATCGGCCGACGCTGTTCGCCTGGGCGGCGGGCCACCGCAGCGCAGGCTTTGTCGATGCGCAGGGCGTCGTGGCGTGGATCAAGCGGCTCGCGCTCGATTGTCCGGTCGCGGTCGCGGACGGACTACATCGCGTCCACGAGGTGCTGCGCCTCGCGGAGGCGATCGGTGTGACGCCAGTGCCCGAGGTCGTCGTGCCGAAGAGTGAGACGCAGCGTCGGCATCGCGCCCGATCGCGCCTATGCGGTGATCCATGCGGCGCCGATGTACCGTTACAAGCGCTGGACGACGGACGGCTGGCGGGCGCTTGCCGCTGCGCTTGATGCGCGTGGGCTCGCGGTGATTGCGACCGGTGGTCCGGACGATCGCAGCTATCTCGATGAGATCTGGGCGGGTCAGCCGCAAGTGCGCCGCGTCGACGGTGCGCTTGCATGGTCAGAACTGTCGTCTCTTATACGTGGCGCGCGTGTCTATGTTGGCCCAGACACGTCGGTGACGCATCTCGCGGCCGCGACCGGTGTGCCGACCGTCGCGCTCTACGGCCCGACCGATCCGCGCCTGTGGGGTCCGTGGTCGGCTGGCGGGCTCGACCGCGCATGGGAGGCGGCGGGCACGATCCAGAACCAGCGCAATGTCTGGCTGGTGCAGAATCCGCCCGCATGTCCGTACAATATTTTTCCGTGCCAGCAGGAAGGCTGCCTGCGCCACCGCGACAGCCACAGTCAGTGCCTTGACGAACTCACGGTGGCGCAAGTGCTTTCCGCGGTCGACGCGGCACTTGCGGCGGGTGAACGCGGCGGTGCCGCGCTATGGTGGCGCGCAGAGCTAAACGCCGCTATTGAAACGCCATGACCCGCACCGCCGCCCGATGCTGAAAATCCCGACGCTCACGTCGCGCCAGTACCTGATCGTCGCGCACGACCTGCTCGCGACGGCGGCGGCAATCGTTGCGAGCTTCTACATTCGCTTCGAGTGGGTGGGTCTGGAAGCGCGCTATGATATGTTGCTGCGCATCCTGCCGGCGTTCGTGGTCTATGCGGGCTTCATCTATTTCTTGTTCGGCCTGCACGCCGCGAAGTGGCGTTTCACGTCGCTGCCGGACCTCTACAACATCGCGCGCGCCTCGGCGGTGCTGGCCGTTTCGCTGCTCGTGCTCGACTACGTGCTTGTGTCGCCGCAGGCGCTGGGTGCGTTTTTCTTCGGCAAGACCACCATCATTCTCTACTGGCTTTTGCAGATGGCGTTCCTCGCCGGTTCGCGCATCGCCTACCGCCAGTTCCGCTATGTGCGCACGCAGCAGCTTTCGCGCGGCGGCGATGCGGCGCCGACGCTGATCCTCGGGCGCGCGGCCGATGCCGAAGTCCTGCTGCGGGCAATCGAAAGCGGTGCGGTGAGCCGCATTCGCCCGGTCGGCATCCTTTCGCCGTCGATCGCCGATCGCGGACAGTCGATGCGCGGCGTTCCCGTGGTCGGCAGTCTCGACGATCTCGAACAGGTCGTGCGCGACGCGGAAGCGCGCGGCACGCATGTGGCGCGGCTGATCTTCACGCCGTCCGCGCTGGTGCCGGACGTCGCGCCGGAATCGACCCTGATGCGGGCGCGCCGCCTTGGGCTTCAGACCAGCCGACTGCCGACGCTCACCGAAGGCGGCGAGGCGTTGCAGCTTGCGCCGGTCGCGGTCGAAGACCTGCTGCTGCGGCCGAGCGTGAGCATCGACTATGCGCGGCTCGAACAGGTCGTGCGCGGCAAAGCCGTCATCGTCACCGGCGGTGGCGGCTCGATCGGCGCCGAAATCTGCGACCGTGTGGTGACGTTCGGCGCGGCGCGGCTACTCGTCGTGGAGCATTCCGAGGTCGCGCTGTATACCATCATCGAAACGCTGCGCGCCAAGGGCGCGAGCGCCGAGATCGACGGCCGTATCGCGGATGTGCGCGACCGCGAGCGCATAATGGCAGTGTTCGCGGACTTCAAGCCCGAGATCGTGTTTCACGCGGCCGCGCTCAAGCACGTTCCGCTGCTCGAACGCGACTGGGGCGAGGGCATCAAGACCAACGTGTTCGGCTCGGTGAACGTCGTCGACGCCGCGGTTGCGGCCGGCGCAACCGCGCTGGTGATGATCTCGACCGACAAGGCGATCGAGCCGGTTTCGGTGCTCGGCGCGACCAAGCGGCTCGCCGAAATGTATGCGCAGGCGCTCGATGCCGATTTCGTGCGCGTGCGCGGCAGCCGCGCGATGCGGTTGATCGCGGTGCGCTTCGGCAATGTGCTCGCCTCGAACGGCTCGGTGGTGCCGAAATTCAAGGCGCAGATCGAGGCGGGCGGCCCGGTCACCGTCACGCACCCCGACATGCTTCGCTACTTCATGACCATCCGCGAAGCCTGCGACCTCGTGGTCACGGCGGCGAGCCACGCGCTGCAGGCCAACCAAACCGACGTGTCGGTCTACGTGCTCAACATGGGTCAGCCGGTGAAGATCGTGGAACTTGCCGAGCGTATGATCGCGCTCTCCGGGCTTGAGCCCGGCCGCGACATCCGCATCGAGTTCACGGGCATCCGACCGGGCGAGCGGCTGCACGAAATCCTGTTCGCGCGTAACGAACCGATCGTCGAGATCGGCATCGCGGGTATCGTGGCGGCGAAGCCGGACAACCCGTCGGTCGACTCGATGCGCCGCTGGCTCGCGACGCTGGAGCAGGGCCTCGCGCGCAACGACCGCTCGGTGATCTACGGCGTGTTGCGCGATGCGGTGCCGGATTTTCGCGGCGAAGCGGCCTGAATCATTTCGGCGATCGCAGTTCGCGTATCGACGAGCGGCGTCCAGCCCGCGGCGCGCAGCTTGGACGCATCGACAACAAGTGAGCCGGCGAGGCGATGGAAGGCATCGCGTTTGCCGATCAATCCGAGTGCGGCGCCGAGCAGCCCCGGCGGTACAGAAACAAGTCCGGGCTCGCGGCCCGAATGCGGCGCGCATCATTGCGACAAGCTCCGCCACTGTAATCGCGTCCGGATCGGCGACGAGGAAGGTCTCGTTCGCGGCGCGTGCGCTTTCCAGCGCGAACCGCACGGCTGTCGATCAGATTGTCGAGCGCGAGCAGCGAGCGCCGGTTCTGGAACGCGCCAAACGGAAGTGGCATCGGGGATGCGGCAAGCCGTATCAGGCTCGCGAGGTTCCCCTTCGCGCCGGGACCGTAGACCAGCCCGGGCCGCAAGATCGTGAACGGCACGCCGGACGCACGCACCGCCGCCTCGGCGGCGAGCTTGGCGCGTCCATAGGCGTCGGTCGGACGCGGCTCGTCGGTCTCGCGCAGCGGCTGATCGGCGGCAGCGCCAGCCTGCGCACGCGTGGAGGAGATGAACACCAGCCGCTTTACGTTCGCCGCGGCCGCGGCGCGTGCAAGTTCCGCGACGGCCAGATGGTTCACGCGGTCGTAGGTCGCGTCGGGAATGCGACGTCCGACATGCGCGATCGCCGGCAAGATGCACGACCGCGTCGATGCCCTCCACCAGCGGCCGCCAGTCCACCGGCCGCGCGAGATCGGGCATGGCGACGATTTCGGTGCCGGCGGGGAAATTCAGCCCGCGACGTTCGCGCGCGGCGGCGCGCACCGTGTATCCGGCCTGCGCCAGCTCCATCGTCAGTGGCCAGCCGATGAAGCCCGACGCGCCCGTGACGAGCAGCCGCGTCACCGTTTCCCTCGCGCGAAGGTCAGCAGCAGCCATGCGACCAGCGCGCTGCCGAGCGCGAGCGTCGCAAGGTCGACGCGAGGGTCGGGCTCGATCACGCTCACCAGCGCGAGCGCCGCGAGCGAAACATTGAGCACGAAGACGCGCACGACGATTTCCGGCACCGAGAAACCGCCGTCGGTCGCGCGCTGATAGAAGTGCGTGCGGTGCGCCTGCCAGATCTTTTCGCGCTTCGCGATGCGGCGTCCGAGCGTGATCGTCGCGTCGGCGAGATAGTAGAGCGGCAGCAGCAGTGCCGCCACGAGATGACCACGTCCGGCCAGCATGAGCAGTCCCCAGCCGAGCAGGAGACCGATCGGCAGGCTTCCGACGTCGCCGAGAAACAGCCGCGCGGTCGGGCGGTTGAACGGCGCAAACCCGATCATCGCGCCCAGAAGGCCAACTGCCATGATCACGGCCGCCGCCGGTGCGCCGCCGATCAGTCCGATCAATGCCACGGCCGCCGATACCGGCACGACCTCGGCGACCGTCATCCAGTCGAGGCCATCCATGAAGTTCATGAGATTGATGAACCAGACGCCACCGATCACGACGAGCACGCGCTCGGCCAACTGCGGGAAGCTGCGGCACGATCCTGAAATCCGCCGGTAGTGCCGCGACAACGACTCCGGCCGCAAGAATCTGCATCAGGAGCCGCGGCGCGGGGTGAAGCCCGCGCGTGTCGTCGAGCGCGCCGATGAGAGCGAGCAGGGCGCTGGCGAGCGAGACGACGAGCAGTTGTCCGTTGGCTGTTATGCCGGCCAGCCACGCTCCGAGCCATGCGCTCGCGAGCGTCGCAGCGATCACCGCGATGCCGCCGCCCTGCGGCGTCGGCTCCTTGTGGGACGAACGCGCATTGACGCGCGCCAGCGCATAGCGGGCAAAATGCGGCCGCAGTGCCAGGATCAGTCCCGCGCTCACCGCTACTGCGACGATGAGCACGAGTCCGAGCGCACTCAAGGGTATCGTGGCTGCGGCGTCCCCCAACCTTACCTCCGTCGCCAGTGCGGGATTTTTAAGCTAAAGCGGGCCGTTGTCGATTGGCCCGGGGGCAATGCCCAAACTTCTTTATCTCGTGACCGAGGACTGGTTTTTCGCCTCGCATTTCCTGCCGATGGCGCGGACCGCGCGTGCGGCTGGTTTCGAGGTTGTGGTCGCGACCCGCGTGCGCAATCACGCCGCGCATATTGAGGCCGAAGGTTGCCGTATCGTGCCGCTTCAAGGCGAGCGCAGCAGCCTCGGGCCGCTGGCAATTCTGCGCGAGTTTTTCCGTATCGCGAGCGTCGTGCTGGCCGAGCGGCCGGACATCGTGCACTGCATCGCGTTGCGCATGGTCGCGCTCGGCGGACTTGCGGCGCGTCTTGGCGGGGCAAAGCGGCTTGTGCTCGCGCCGACCGGGCTCGGGCTGTTGTGGAGCGAGGACAGTGCGGTCAATCGCGTGGCGCGCGCCATACTGCGCCTCGTGATCGGGAAGTGGCTGCGCCGCAGCGACACACGCTATCTGTTCGAGAACACCGACGACCCGCGCGAGTTCGGCCTGGAGAACGCGGCCGGCGGTGACGATCGTGCCGGGCGCGGGCGTCGATCCGGAGGATTTTCCGCCGGTGCCCGAACCGCCTGCGCCCCCGCTCAAGGTCGCGGTGGTTGCGCGCATGATCGAGGCGAAGGGAATCGCGGACGCGGTCGCGGCCGTGCGGCGCGCGCGCGAACTCGGCGCGCCGGTCGAACTCGATCTCTACGGCGCACCGGACCCTTCAAACCGCCGCTCCTGCGGCGAGGCGGACCTAAAGCGCTGGTCGGCCGAGCCGGGCATCCAATGGCATGGGGCTGTCACGGATGTGCCGGAGGTCTGGCGGACGCATCACGTGGGGATGCTGCTGACCTGGTATCGCGAAGGTGTTCCGCGCAGCCTGATCGAGGCTGCGGCCTCCGGGCGGCCGATCGTGACGACGGATTCGCCCGGCTGCCGCGATCTGGTCCGAAACGACCGCGAGGGCATCCTCGTCCCGCTGCGCGACGTCGAGGCGGCGGCGCGGGCTCTGGTCGAACTTGCCAGTGACGCCAACCTGCGCGAGCGTCTGGGAGCGTGCCGCTCACGCGCGTTTCGAGGCGCACTATACGGAGGCTGCCGTGCGTCAGGCGGTGGGAACCGCGTACGCGACATTTTGACCTGTAATCTATTGATTCAAAACGTGTTCGGGGTTAGGCCCTGCGCGCGGTCGCCATGCGCCGGGCAGCGTGCTAGAGCGTTTCCCGGGTGATGCGGGAGCCGCTCAGGAAGCGGCGATTTTGCGCGCGACACGCTCGCGCAGCAGCTTGGGGGATGCACGGTTCGCATGACTGAGGCCGGGAAGGACACGCCGGTTCGCATCGGCGTCATCGGCGTCGGGATCATGGGCAGCAATCATGCCCGTGTGCTCGCCGATCTGCCGGGCGTGACTGTCGTTGCCATCGCGGACCCTTCCGCCTCGCACCGCGAGCTTTTGGCTCAGATCGTCGGCTGCAAGGTGTGCGACGACACCGAAGCACTGCTCGCGCTTGGTATCGACGCGGCCGTTGTCGCGGCGCCAACCCATCTGCATCACGAAATCGCGCTGACCTGCATCAAGCGCGGCGTGCATGTGCTGGTCGAGAAGCCGATCGCCTCCAATGTCGAGGAAGGCCGCGCCATCGTGGCGGCGGCCGAGCGCGCCGGCGTGGCACTGATGGTCGGTCATGTTGAGCGTTTCAATCCGGCGGTGCAGGCGATCAAGGACGCCATTAAGGGCGAGGACATCCTCTCAATCTCGATCACGCGCGTCGGTCCGTTCCCGCCGCGCATGTCGAATGTGGGCGTGGTGATCGATCTCGCGGTGCATGACATCGATCTCATCCGCTGGTTCACCGACTCCGAGATCGTCGATGTCCAGCCGCAGCTTAAGAGCGCGATCGCGGAGCGCGAGGATATTGCACTGTTGCAGTTCCGCACGGCGTCCGGCGTGCTGGCACAGATCAACACCAACTGGCTGACTCCGTTCAAGACACGCACCGTCAATATCGCGACGCGCAACAAGTATCTGATCGGCGACCTGCTGACCCGGCAGGTGACCGAGTGCTTCGGCTTCAAGGCGGACGGCAGCTATTCGATGCGCCATCTCTCGGCCGGGCATGCCGAACCGCTGCGCTCGGAACTGCTCGCCTTCGTCAAGGCTATCCGCGAGGGCCAGCCGCCCGCCGTCACCGGCGCGGAAGGCGTGGCGAGCCTCGAAGTCGCGATGCGCTGCCTGCAGGGTGGCGAGGCGGCTGCGCCGCGCAAGCCGCGCAAGGTCGCCGGCTAGACCGCCGTTTTTGGACCCAGAATGAATCAGCACGCTCGCGTGGACGCGCCTCTCCCATTCATCGACGTCGCGGCGCAGCGCAAGCGCCTCGGTACCCGCATCGACGATGCCGTGCGGCGCGTGATGGATCACTGCCAGTTCATCAACGGCCCCGAGGTGCGCGAGCTTGAGCGCATGCTCTCCGAATTCTGCGGTGCAAAGCATTCGATCGGCGTCGCGAGCGGCACCGACGCGCTGGTGCTGGTGCTAATGGCGAAGGGGATCGGGCGCGGCGATGCGGTGATCTGTCCGTCCTTCACCTATGCGGCGAGCCCGGAAGCGGTCGCGCTGGTCGGTGCGACGCCTGTGTTCTGCGAGGTCGAGGAAAAGACGTTCAACATCGATCCCGCCGGCATCGAGCGCGCGGTCGCAGCCGCAAGGAAAGCGGGCCTCATCCCGAAGGCGCTGATGACGGTCGACCTGTTCGGGCTTCCGGCCGACTATGAGGCGATCAATCCGGTCGCGGAGCGGCTCGGCCTCTATGTGATCGACGATGCCGCGCAGGCGTTCGGCGCGGAGGCCAAGGGCCGCAAGATCGGTACGCTCGCGCCGGTGACGACGACCAGCTTCTTTCCCGCAAAGCCGCTCGGCTGTTACGGCGACGGCGGCGCGATTTTCACCGACGACGACGCGCTCGCCGACCTGATCCGATCCTTGCGCAATCACGGGCAGGGCACCGACCGCTACGACAACGTGCGCGTCGGCATGACCGGGCGGCTCGATACCATCCAGGCCGCGGTGCTGATCGAGAAGCTGAAGATCTTCTCCGATGAGATCGTGACGCGCGAGCGGATCGCGCGGCGCTACAACGCGGCGCTCTCCGACGTGGTGCGCGTGCCGCATCTGTCGAACGAGCACACCTGCGTCTGGGCGCAATACACGATCCGCGTGTCGGGCGGTCGCCGCGACGCACTGGCGAAGGCGCTCGGCGCGCAGGGCATTCCGACCGCGCAGTACTATCCGGTGCCGTCGCACCGCCAGGGCGCCTACCGCGACTACCCGGTGGCCGAGGGCGGCCTTGCGGTGACCGAGAAGCTTGCGGGCGAAGTGATCAGCCTGCCGATGCACGCCTATCTCGACGAGCCTGCGCAGGACCGCATCGTCGCGGCGGTGCGCGGCGCGCTTCGCGCCTGAGACTCAGGCTATGCTGCCCGCAGGCAGGGCAGACCATTGATCAACCGCATTCTGACCGTCGGCGGCCTGACGCTTCTCTCCCGCGTTACCGGCTTTGCGCGCGACATCGTCATGGCGGCCGTGCTCGGCGCGGGGCCGGTCGCGGATGCGTTCCTCGTCGCGTTCCGCCTGCCGAACCATTTCCGCGCGATCTTCGCCGAAGGCGCGTTCGCGGCGGCATTCGTGCCGGCCTACGCGCGTATCCGCCATCAAAACGGCGCCGATGCCGCGAAGCTGTTCGGCGATCGCATCTTCACGCTGCTGCTGGCGAGCCAAATCGTGCTGCTCGCGCTCGCCCTT
The DNA here is from genome assembly GCA_963828625.1 of uncultured Alphaproteobacteria bacterium. Classification (GTDB taxonomy): domain Bacteria; phylum Pseudomonadota; class Alphaproteobacteria; order Rhizobiales; family Xanthobacteraceae; genus PALSA-894. Next base: position 376,087 of record CAWHEX010000009.1, read on the forward strand.
CTGTTCACACCCGCCGTGATCTCTCTTCTCGCGCCGGGCTTCGGCAAGGACCCTGGGCGTTTCGAGCTTGCCGTCACGCTGACGCGCATCACGTTTCCCTATCTCCTGCTGATGGCGCTGGTGACGCTGTTCTCCGGCATCCTCAATTCGGTCGAGCGCTTTGCGGCGGCGGCCGCCGCGCCGATCCTGCTCAACCTCACCATGATGGTGGCGCTGCTCGTTGCGGCGTTCTTTCCGACGCCCGGCCATGCGGCCGCGTGGGGCGTACTGATCGCAGGCGTGCTCGAAGTGTTCCTCGTCGGCGGGGCTGCGCTGCGCGCCGACGTGATGACGGCGTTGCGCAAGCCGGTGCTCGACGAGAACGTGACGCGCTTCTTCAAGGCGCTCGGGCCTGCGACCCTCGGCTCGGCCGGTGTGCAACTTGCACTGTTCGCCGACACCATCATTGCGAGCTTCCTCGCGGCGGGCGCGATCTCGGCGCTCTATTACGCCGACCGGCTCTATCAGTTGCCGGGCGGCGTGATCGGCATCGCGGTCGGGACCGTGCTGCTGCCCGAAATGGCGCGGCGGCTTGCGGCCGGCGATGATGCAGGCGCACGCGCCGCGCAACAGCGCGCGATCGAGTTCACGCTGCTGCTCGCGATCCCCTGCGTCGCCGCGTTCCTGATCGTCCCGGACCTCATCATGCGTGTGCTGTTCATGCGCGGGAAGTTCACCGCCGACGATGCAAACGCCGCCGCGATGACGCTTGCCGCCTACACGGTCGGGCTCATTCCGTTCGTGCTGATGCGCAGCGCGGTTGCGACATTCCTCGCACGCGGCGATACGGCGACGACGGTGAAGGCTGCGCTCGCAGCGGCGGCCGTGAACATCCTGCTCAAGATCGTGTTCCTCTACACGACCGCGCTGTCACAGGTCGGCCTTGCGCTCGCGACCTCAATCGGTGCGTGGATCAACTTCGTTCTGATCGTCTGGTTCGGTCTGCGCGCAGGCTTCATGCACTTCGACGCAGGGTTTCGCCGCGATCTGGGCAAGCTCGTCCTTGCGGGCGCAGCACTCGCTGTCGCCCTGTGGATCGCGCAATGGCCGGTGCTCGCGTTCAGCGCAGGGTGGAGCGGCGTGCACAACTGGCTCGCATTGCTCCTGCTCGCCTTCATCGGCACGCTCGCCTATGGCGGCGCGATCTACGGCCTGTTCGGCAAGGCGTGGCTTGTGGGCCTCACGCGCATGCCTTCCGCTCCTCCGGCACCAGAGTGAAGGTGCGCGGCTTGCCGAGCCGCAACACGCCGATCTCGATCATGCGGCCGATGCGCTCGCCGGTGAGCAGGCGGATCAGGTCGTCAGCGCCGGTCACCGGCTGGCCGTCGAGCGCCACGATCATGTCGCCGGTGAGCAAGCCCGCGCGGTTCGCCGGACTGCCGGGCTCGGACGCCGTGATCGCAGCCGCGGAGTTTTGCGCGAGGCCTGCCGCAAGCTGCATCCGTCGCGGGATGGTGATCTGCTGCGCCGAGATGCCGATATAGGCGCGCCGCACCCGGCCGTGCCGCACCAGTTCGCCGAGCACGAACTTCGCGGTGTTCGCCGCGACTGCAAAGCAGATGCCCTGCGCACCTTGAATGATCGCGGTGTTCACGCCGATCACTTCACCATGCGAGGAGACCAGCGGCCCGCCCGAATTGCCCGGATTCAATGCCGCGTCCGTCTGGATCACATCGTCGATCAGCCGACCGGTGCGGCTGCGCAATGAGCGGCCGAGCGCCGAGACCACGCCCGCCGTCACGGTCGATTCGAAGCCAAGCGGATTGCCGATCGCGACGACAAGCTGGCCGCGCCGCAGTTGCTTGGAATCGCCGAGCTTCGCGGCGGGTAGTGTCACCGGCGCATCGACGCGCACCAGCGCGAGGTCCGTGTCGGGATCGTCGCCGACCACGCGCGCGGTCAACTCGCGGCCTTCGTTGGTCATCAGTTCGACGCGCGTGGCTCCGCCGACCACATGGCTGTTGGTCAGCACGAAGCCGTCAGGCGCGACGATGACACCGGAGCCGGAGCCGGAACGCGCGACATTGCGGCCGTGCCACACGTCGATGCGCACCACGGCCGGGCCGACCGTGTCGACCACGCTGGTGATCGCCTGCGAATAAGCATCGAGCAGCGCGGCGTCCTCGGCAGGCGCGGGGCCGAGCCGGGAGGGCGCAGAAGCCTGAGTGTCCTCGTCGAGGATGAAATCGAGGGCGGTGTCGAGCATCTTGGCTTTCGGATGGACTTGCGATTCGTTCGCAGATATGGGGAGCAGGCCGCGGCCGCGAAAGGGCGCTGCATCGTGCCGCAGCGGCCACGATTGCGTGAAACGTGGCTGTCGGGGCTCGCGGCCGTGTAAGGTGGTCCCCAGATTCCGGGTTAACCGATGGAATTCATGCCGAAACTCGTCCCGGCGCGCGTTGCATTCGTGATGCTGGCCCTCGCGCCAGCCCTCGTCGCGTGCGGCGAGGGCGCGCCCAAGCAGGCTGCGCCGCCGCCGCCCACCGTGACGGTGGCCAAGCCGCAGCAGCAATCGGTCGTCGATTACGACGAATATGTCGGGCGTTTCATCGCCGTCGACTCGGTCGAAATACGCTCGCGCGTCTCCGGCTATCTCGAAAAGGTGCAATTCAAGGACGGGCAGATCGTCAAGCAGGGCGATCTGCTATTTGCGATCGATCGCCGCCCGTTCGAGGCGACACTCGCGCAGACCCGGGCGAACCTGGCGCAGGCGCGCGCTAATCTGGCTTTCGCCACCAGCGATCTCGCGCGTGCCTCGCAGCTCGTGCGCGACCGCACGATCACGGAGCAGACCTTCGACCAGCGCACGCAGGCGAAAAGCGTCGCGGAAGCTTCGGTCGCGGCGCAGGAGGCGGCCGTGCGTCAGGCCGAACTCGATCTCCAGTTCACCGAACTGAAGGCGCCGGTGACCGGGCGGATCGGCGACCGGCGCGTATCCGAAGGCAATCTCGTGACCGGCGGTACCGGCGGCAACACCACGCTGCTCGCCACCATCGTGTCGATCGACCCGATCCGCTTCGAGTTCACCTTCGACGAGGCCTCATTCCTGCGCTACGAGCGCCTCGGCAAGGAAGGCAAGGACATCACCAGCCGCGGCGCGGGCGTTGAGGTGACGGTCAAGCTGATCGACGAGCCGGACTTCAAGCACGTGGGCAAGATGGATTTCGTCGACAACGTGATCGATCGCGCGTCGGGGACGATCCGGGGCCGTGCGCTATTGGCCAATCCGGACGGTGTGTTCACCCCCGGCATGTTCGGACGCGTGCGCGTGCCGGGCTCGCCGTCCTACGAGGCGCTGCTGCTACCCGACAACGCGATCGGCTCCGAGCAGGTGCGCAAATTCGTGTTCGTGGTGGATGGCGAGAACACCGCGCGCATCAAGTACGTCACGCTCGGCCAAGTATCCGGCAACAACATGCGCATCATCAAGGACGGGATCGCGGCGGACGACCGCGTGATCGTCAACGGCCTGATGCGTGCGCGCGCCGGCGCCAAGATCACGCCGCAGGAGCAGGGCACGGCCGCGAACCCGCCCAATCCGCAGGCCAAGACGAACTAAGAGTCCCGATGAGGATTTCCCATTTCTTCATCGACCGGCCGATCTTCGCCTCGGTGCTGTCGATCGTGTTCATCATTCTCGGCGGCGTGGCCTTCATCCGCCTGCCGATCGCGCAGTATCCGGAGATCGCGCCTCCGATCATCAATGTCAGCGGGCAATATCCCGGCGCCAATGCGGAGGTCGTCGCCACCACCGTGGTCGCGCCGATCGAGGAGCAGATCAACGGCGTGGAGAACATGCTCTATATGTCCTCCAATGCGACGGCGGATGGGCGCTTCTCCATCGCGGTGACGTTCGAGATCGGCACCAACCTCGATATCGCGCAGGTGCAGGTGCAGAACCGGGTCGGCATCGCGCAGCCGCGCCTGCCGGGCGATGTGCGCAACATCGGCGTCACGGTGACGAAGTCCTCGCCCGACCTGATGATGGTCGTGCATCTGTTTTCGCCCGACAGGTCGCGCGAATCCCTCTTCATCTCGAACTACGCGACGCTGGAGATCAAGGACGCGCTCACGCGTGTTGATGGCGTCGGCTCGATCACGGTGTTCGGCAGCCGCGACTATGCGATGCGCATCTGGCTCGATCCGGGCCGGCTGCAATCGCTCGGCATGACGGCAAACGACGTGACACAGGCGCTGCAGGGGCAGAACATCCAGGTGGCCTCCGGCGTGCTCAATCAGCCGCCGGTGGACAAGCCCGGCGCGTTCCAGGTCGCGGTGCAGACGCTCGGGCGGCTCGCCAATCCGGAGGAATTCTCCAACATCGTGGTGAAACAGTCCGGCGGCGCGGTGGTGCGGCTGAAGGATGTCGCGCAGATCCAGCTTGCCGCGCAGGACTATTCCTCCAATTCCTATCTGGGCAGCAACCCGGCCGTCGCGCTCGCGATTTTCCAGCGGCCCGGATCGAACGCGCTCGCAACCGCCGACGCGATCGTCAGGACGATGGACGGGCTCTCGAAGCGCTTCCCTTCGGGGATCGCGCACGCCGTCGTCTACAATCCGACCGAATTTATCCGTCAGTCGGTCAACGCCGTGATCGAGACGATCCTCGAGGCGGCGCTGCTGGTCGTGCTCGTCATCATCATTTTCCTGCAGACGTGGCGTGCGGCCGTCATTCCGATCATCGCCATCCCGGTGTCGTTGATCGGCACTTTCTTCTTCATGTCGGCGTTCGGCTTCACGCTGAACAACTTGACACTGTTCGGACTCGTGCTCGCGGTCGGCATCGTGGTCGATGACGCGATCGTCGTGGTGGAGAACGTCGAGCGCAACATCGCGGCCGGGCTGCATCCGCGCGAGGCTGCGATCCGCAGCATGGATGAGGTCGGTACCGCCCTGGTCGCGATTGCACTGGTGTTATGCGCGGTGTTCATTCCGTCCGCATTCATCACCGGCGTCTCCGGGCAATTCTACCGCCAATTCGCGCTCACCATCGCGGGCGCGACCATCGTGTCGTGCACGGTGTCGCTGACGCTTTCGCCCGCGCTGTGTGCGCTCCTGCTCAAGCCGCACGATCCGGGACACCGCGACCGCTGGTGGGAGGTGCCGATCCACGGGTTCTTCCGCCTGTTCAATTTCGGGTTCGACAAGTTCGCCGCCGGTTACGGCTGGATGCTGCGCAAGGTCGTGCGGCTCGCTGCGATCATGTTGCTGGTCTATGCGGGCGTGCTGGTCTACGGCCTGAACGAGTTCCGCAAGACGCCGGTCGGGTTCATTCCGCAACTCGACCGCGGCATCATCATCGTGGCGGTGCAACTGCCGCCCGCCGCCGCACTTGCACGCACCGACGAGGTGATGCGCCGCGCGCTTGATATCGCGCTCGCCGTGCCCGGCGTCACCAACGGTATGAACATTGTCGGCTTCTCGGGCGCGAGCTTCACCAATGCGCCGAACTCCGGTGCGATCTTCCTCGTGCTCGACCCGTGGGAGGTGCGCGCGAAAAAGCCGAACCAGTCCTCGAACGCGATTCAGCGCGAGTTATCCCGGCGTTATGCGGCGATCCAGGAGGCGCAGATCTTCGTGGTTCAGCCGCCGCCGGTGCCGGGCATCGGCAATGCGGGCGGCTTCCGCATGATGGTGGAGGACCGCGCCGGGCGCGGCCCGCAGGCGCTGCAGGCTGCCGTCGGCGCGATGCAGGGCCGTGCCTTGCAGACGCCGGGGCTGGTTCAGGTGTTCTCGCTGTTCGAGACGGCGACGCCGCAGCTCTATCTCGACATCGACCGGGTCAAGGCGCAGATGCTCGGGATCAACGTCACCGATGTGTTCTCGGCGCTGCAGATTTTCTTAGGCTCCGCCTACGTCAACGACTTCAATTTGTTCGGCCGTACTTTCCGCGTGACCGCGCAGGCGGGCGCCGATTTTCGCGGCTCGCCCGGACGATGTGCTGAAGATCCGCGTGCGCAACAGCACCGGCGATACCGTGCCGCTCGGCTCGTTCACGACCATCCGTGACATTTCCGGGCCGTACCGCGTGCCGCGCTACAATCTCTATCCGGCGGCCGAACTCGATGGCAACGCGGCCGCGGGCTACAGCCAGGGCCAGGCGATCGAGATCATGGAGAAGCTCGCCGCCGAGGTGCTGCCCGATGGCTTCGGCTACGAGTGGACCGCACTCGCGTTCCAGCAGATCCGCGCCGGCAACACGGCGGCCTTCGCGTTCGCGCTCGCGGTGGTGTTCGTGTTCCTGGTACTCGCCGCGCAGTATGAGAGCCTCACGCTGCCGCTGGCCGTCATCATGATCGTGCCGATGTGTCTGGTCGCGGCGATCGTCGGCGTGATCCTGCGTGGCTTCGACAACAACATCCTCACGCAGGTCGGGTTCGTGGTGCTGATCGGCCTCGCCGCCAAGAATGCGATTCTGATTGTCGAATTCGCCAAGCAGCTCGAGGATCAGGGACGCAGCCGCTGGGACGCGGCGGTGGAGTTGGCGCGGCTGCGGCTGCGTCCGATCCTGATGACGTCGCTCGCTTTCATCTTCGGCGTCACGCCGATGGTGTGGGGCGTGGGAGCGGGTGCCGAATTGCGCCAGACGCTGGGCACCACCGTGTTCTCCGGCATGATCGGCGTCACGGCGTTCGGCCTGATCTTCACGCCGGTGTTCTACGTCGTGTGCCGCTGGATCGCCTTGCGCACCGCGCGCAAGCCGAAGGCGGAGCCGATGCCGCACCCGGCAGAGTAATCCGGCCCTCGCCCTCGGCTCTCGCCTTTAAGTCTTCTTGCGAAGCGCGGAATCGAGGCTCCACGCGCCGGCGCCGAAGAATACGAGAAGCAGAAATGCAAAGCAGTAGGCTGTGGCCAGGCTTCCGTTATTTCCCATCGGGGTCCAGCCCCGCGGAAAGTGGCCCATGAAGTAAGCGAACGCCATTTCGCCGGAAAGAATGAATGCCGAAATGCGGGTGAAGAGCCCGACTGTCAGCAAACTCCCGAAGACGAGTTCGATAAGTCCGGCCCAACCGATCAGGCTCGTAAAACTTACGCCCGCGGGTCCTGGAACAGGAATTCCAAACCATTTGGCGCAAGCGTGCTGGAGCAGCAGCAAGCCGAATATGATTCGAAAGATGCTGAGGACCTGAGGCTGATAACGATTCAGCGTGCCTTCAATGCTGTCCATCGTGACGTTTCCCCCCAATTGTGCGGCCTCGCGAGTCGGCCGTGATGCGTCTCAATCTTAGCGAACCTCCGGCATCAAGGGTGCGGCAAACGACCACAGACGGCAGCCGCCGCCTCAGAATTTCACGTGAATGTGATGCCAAATTTCTCGCCAGCGACTCTCCGTTACGAAATAAACGTCGGCCGCACGCGTTCATTCCGGGATGGGGGAAAAAATATGTTCCGCACTCTGCTTGCGACGGCTGCAATTGTCGGCGGGATGACTGCTGTCGCGGCTCAGTCCGATCCGATCAAGCAACGCAATTCTCTGATGGCTTCCATGTGGAAGGACGGATTTGCGACCCCGTACCGGATGTCGGGTGGCAAAGAGCCATTCGACCGGCAAAAAGCTGAAGCGGGCCTCGCGAAGATGGAAGGCATCGCGGTTCAATTGCAGCCGCTCTGGCCTCCCGACTCAAAGCCGCCAGCGAATCCCACCACCAAGTACAGCTCGTCACTGAAAGTCTGGGACAACAAGCCGGATTTCGAAGCCAAACTTGCCAAGCTCACGCAAAGCATCAAGGACAGCCGCGGCAAGGTGAAGGACGTCGACAGTCTGAAGTCCATCGTGACCAGCATTAATCAGACCTGCGACAGCTGCCACGAAACCTACCAGGTACGAAATCGATAAGGCCGCCAAGGGTCTTGCTCGCCGTCGGCACTCGTTTACGTTCGCGCGGTCCAGCGCAGGTCACCACCTGACCAAGGACTGCGGCGGCTGTCCCGAGACCTATCGCGTCAAAAAAAGCTGATGCGGTAGCGCTTCAGCCGGCCCGCTGTCCGCCTTCGCGAGGCCGCCCTTTTGGGTGACCTTTTCGGTTCCACAGTTTTCGGTGGGGTGTTGCAGAACGGTTACAAGGCTTCCGGTTCCATTAGCGGTAGCATGTCCTCGGATAGGGGGCGGCAATGGTTCAAGTATCGATCCGTCTGGGACTCGCGGCCGGTATTCTGATGCTTGGCGGTGCCGGCGCGGTGCAAGCCGCCGACATGCCGGTGAAGGCCGTGCCGATGATGCCGGCGTCCTACAACTGGACGGGCATCTACGGCGGCGTCCATGCCGGCTATGGCCGCGGCATGAAGGACTGGGCGCTTAATTATGATGTCAGCGGTTGGCTCGCCGGCGGACAGATCGGCGTCAATCAGCAGATCGGCAACCTGGTGATCGGCATCGAAGCCGATGCCTCCTGGTCCAATATCAAAGGCGGCCAGACGATCTCGCAAGGTGGCCCCTTGTTCGGCTTCTTGGCGACAGCGAATGGGAGCACGACCATCGATGGAATCGCCACCATCGCGGGACGCCTCGGCCTCGCGCAGGATCGCTGGCTCGTCTACCTGAAAGCCGGCGCCGCATGGGTGCGCGAGAGCCACACGTACGGCATTACGCAGACGACCATTCCGTTCGGTGGTGCGCCTTTTTTTCGCGGGATCCCTCGCGCTTGCCGGCAGCGAAAACCGTTTCGGCGGGATGCTCGGTATCGGCAGCGAGTTCGCGCTCTGGGGCAACTGGTCGTTCAAATCGGAATACAACTACATCCATCTTCCGCACGGCGCTGTGACGCTGGCCGGGATTGCGACGACGCCGTCGACGTCACCCCGGGCGCTCTCGATTTCCAAATTCGCCAGTCGATCCATCTCGCGAAGTTCGGCTTCAACTATCGATTCGGACCCGATGCTCCGCCGGCAATCGCCCCGGCTCGCCCCGCTCCGGGCTACAACTGGACCGGCACGTGGGTTGGTGTGCAAGGCGGCTACGGCTTCGGCCGCAAGGACTGGCCTGACTTCGCGCCCCCCGACAACCGCTTCAATGTGAAGGGTTGGCATGCGGGCATAAGCACCGGCGCGAATGTGCAGGCCGGCGTGTTCTTGCTCGGCGCCGAAAGCGAGTTTTTGAAGAGCCGGATCGACGGCGCCCTGCAAACCGTCACGGGCGCAGGTGCCCTGACCCGCGACCTGGCGAGCCGGATCGACTGGATGTCGCTCAACAGCCTGCGCGTGGGCTTCGTCGCCGCCGACCGCTGGCTCGTCTACGCAAAGGGCGGCGTCGCGCTTGCGAAGGAGACGCACAGTTTCGGCAGTGCGCTGGTCATCCCCGGCGTCGGCAGCGACATCTTCAGTTTGAGCGGCAGCGCGCTGCACACCGGCTATCTGGCGGGTGTCGGCGTGGAGCACGCGTTCCTCGGGAACTGGTCGGCGAAGGTCGAATACAATTATGTGGGCTTCCGCCTTCAGGACGTCATGTTGGGCGGCGTGGAGAACATAAACGCTCCTCCGGCGATAGTGGGCTCCCTTCAGCAGCTTTTGCGCGTCGCTATCCGCGAGGACATTCACCTCGTGAAGTTCGGCATCAACTATCACTTCAACTCGCTCATGGACGTCGTCAGCGCGAAGTACTGAGCCGATCCAGCGTGCCTGCTGTCCGCCTTCGCGAGGCCGCCCTTCCGGGCGGCCTTTGCGGTTTCACAGTTTTCGGTGGGGTGTTGCAGAACGGTTACAAGGGTTTCGGTTCCATTAGCGGTAGCATGTCCTCGGGTACACGGGGGCGGCAATGGTTCAAGTATCGATCCGTCTGGGACTCGCGGCCAGCATCCTGATGCTCGGCGGTGCTGGCGCGCTGCAAGCCGCCGACATGCCGGTGAAGGCTGTGCCGATGATGCCGGCCTCCTACAACTGGACTGGCATCTATGCCGGCGTCCACGCCGGTTACGGCAGGGGGATGAAGGACTGGCTCAACTCGAGCTTCGACTATCCGGTCAAAGGCTTTCTCGGCGGCGGCCAGATCGGCGTCAATCAGCAGATCGGCAACTGGGTCATCGGTATTGAGGCCGATGCTTCATGGTCGAACCTCAAGGGTGATCAAACGCTGGTTCTCGGTGGCCCGCTCGTTAGCTTCACGCAGACCGCCACCGTGGGCACAACAATCGATGCGTTGGCGACGGTCGCCGGACGAGTCGGGTTCGCGCAGGATCGCTGGCTGGTTTACCTGAAGGCTGGCGCTGCGTGGGCGCGCGAGACGCACAATTTAGCATTCACGACGACGACCACATTTCCGGGTGCGGCTCCTATTACTTCGACATCCATCGCAAGTGGCAGCGAAACGCGCCTCGGGTATGTCGTCGGCTTCGGGACGGAGTTCGCTCTTTGGGGCAACTGGTCGTTCAAGTCCGAGTACAACTACATTGACATGGGTGCCCCCAGGGTTCGGCTGACCGGCACTCAAACGGCCCTTGGCATCACGGCGCCGCTCACGAGCACCGTGGACCTTCAGCAGTCGCTCCATCTCGCCAAATTCGGCGTGAACTATCGATTCGGCCCCGACGCTCCGCCGGCCATCGCGCCGGCGCGCCCGGCCCCGGGCTACAACTGGACCGGTGCCTGGGTCGGCGTTCAGGCGGGCTACAGCTTCGGCCGCAAGCATTGGCCGATCCTTGATCCGGACAGCCGGTTCAACGTCAGCGGCTGGCTGGCGGGCGGCTCCAGCGGTGCGAGCGTACAGGCCGGCGTGTTGGTCATCGGTGCCGAAAGCGAAATCTTGTGGACTGGCGTCAGAGGAAGCCGCCAGAACGTCGTGAACCTTGGCGGCGGAGCCACTCAGACCATCTCCTTTGCCAGCAAAGTCGACTGGCTATCGCTCAACACCGTGCGGGTCGGCTTCGTGGCTGCTGATCGCTGGCTGGTTTACGGAAAGGGCGGCATCGCGCTCGCGAGCGAGAAGCACGACTTGGGCATTTCCCAAGTAGCGCCTGGCCTCGGCAGCATAACGTTCGCCGGAACCGGAAATGCGCTGCATACCGGTTATGTGGTCGGCCTTGGCGTCGAGCACGCCTTCCTCGGCAACTGGTCGGCGAAGCTCGAGTACAACTATGTCGGGTTTTATCTGCAGAACGTCGTAACGACAGGTCAGCAGGCGTTCAACATTCCCCCGGCACAGTCGGCAGCATCGCCAACATCCAGCAGGTTGGCATCAGCCAGGACATGCATCTGATCAAGTTCGGCATCAACTATCACTTCACGTCGCTCATGGATGTCATCAGCGCGAAGTATTGAGTTTCGCGGCAACCTGAGTTCAAGACGCGGCGCATGCGCAGTTAGCGCGTGCGCCGCGCGGCATTTTTGGCCATGATGGATCGTCTGCCCGGCGCGCGCCGGGCACGGAGGAATTCATCGTGCTGCGCAAGTTCATCGCCGTCGCGGTCGTGCTCGCAATCATCGGGCTTGGCGTCTTCTGGTTCGTCACCATTCCGGCGACGGTTTCTGCCAGCGCGCTCGGGCGCCACACGCCGAACCTCGCGAACGGCAAGAGATGTTCTACGCGGGCGGCTGCACCTCCTGCCACGCGACGCCCGAACAGGATGACAAGACGCGGCTCGGCGGCGGGCTCGGGCTGAAATCGCCGTTCGGCACGTTCTACGTGCCGAACATCTCGCCCGATCAGAACGACGGCATCGGCAAATGGAGCGAGGCGGATTTCGTCACCGCGATGCTGAAGGGCACGTCGCCGGACGGGCGGCACTATTTCCCGGCGTTTCCCTATTCGAGCTATCAGAAGCATGCGCGTCGAGGACGTGCGCGACCTGTTCGCCCACATCAAGACGCTGCCGGCCGTGCAGGGCCGCGTGCGCGACCATGACGTGCCGTTCCCGTTCAATGTGCGGCGCACGCTCGGCGGCTGGAAATTCCTGTTCCTCGACGGCAAGCCGTTCCAGCCGGACGCATCGAAGGCCGCGCAATGGAATCGCGGCGCCTATCTGGTGAACGGGCCCGGCCACTGCGCCGAATGCCATTCGCCGCGCAACCTGCTCGGCGGCATCGTCCAGTCGCAGCGTTTCGCCGGCGGGCCCAATCCGGAAGGCGAGGGCTGGATCCCGAACATCACGCAGGCCGCGCTCGAGGACTACTCCGACAAGGACATCGCCGACATCCTCGAAACCGGCCGGACGCCCGACGGCGACTCGGTCGGCGGCTCGATGACGGCGGTGATCCGCAACACCTCGCAGCTCACGCGCGGAAGACCGCAACGCGATGGCGGCCTACATCAAGTCGCTGCCGCCGGTCGAAGGGCCGAAGAAGCCCGAGAAGAAGTAACGGCCGGCTCGCTTGGCGCGTGCCGGAGGCGTGCGTTAGCATGCCCGCCCGTGACTCGGCCGGGCCGCGATGAGCGCCAATATCCTCAAGGCCGTTCTGCTCAAGCTCACCTCGGCGATGCTGTTCGCCGTGATGTCGGCGCTCGTGCGCTATGTCAGCGACGTGACGCCGCTCGGGCAGATGGTGTTCTTCCGCTCGGCCTTCGGGATCATTCCGGTGGTGGTGATCTATGCGTGGCGGCGCGAACTGATGACGGCGGTGCGCACTTCGCGCCCGTTCGGGCATTTCGGCCGCGGCGCGATCAGCGTGTTCGGCATGTTCTTCAATTTCGCGGCGCTGGCGCGTCTGCCGATCGTGGACGTGACCACGATCACGTTCGCCTCGCCGCTCATCACGGTGGCGCTCGCCGCCATCTTCCTGAAGGAGCGCGTGCGCATCTATCGCTGGAGCGCGGTCGCGGTCGGCTTCGTCGGCGTCATCGTGATGCTGTGGCCGCACCTCGATCTCGCGCGCTACACCAATGCGGCGAGCTCGGCCGCAGCGCTCGGCGCACTGTTCGCGCTGATCAGCGCGTTCACCAACGCGGGCTCGGTGGTGCAGACGCGCCGGCTCACCGATACCGAAACCACATCCTCGATCGTGTTCTATTTCTCGCTGTTCTGCACGATCGGCGGGCTGCTGACGCTTCCGTTCGGCTGGATCGTGCCGACCTGGCCGCAGCTTGCCGCGCTGGTCTCGCTCGGCCTGCTCGGCGGCTTCTCGCACATCCTGCTCACCGAGAGCTATCGCTACGCGCCGGCCTCGCTGGTCGCGCCGCTCGACTACACGGCGCTGCTCTGGGCCTTCATCCTCGGCTACTGGTTCTTCGACGAGCTGCCGACGGTCACGGTCTATGTCGGCGCCGCGATCGTGGCGGGCTCCGGCCTGTTCGTGATCTGGCGCGAGCGCCAGCTTGGGCTCGAACGCGCGCGGGCGCGCGCCGCCGCCGGTCCGCCGACCGGGGCGTGATCATTCCGCCGCGGCAGGTTTCGCGCGCAGTTGTCTTGGCGAGGAGACGGTCGAACCTGCGCCGATGCAGCGCGCCGTCGAGCACGTCGTAGTGCTGCGGCACCATCAGCCGCGGATTGAGCCGCCGCGCTTTTTCGAGACTCTCCGGGATCAGCTCGGGCGCGCTGTTCAGGATCGGCGGCGGCAGATGCACGTTGAAGAAATAGCTGGCGAAGAGATCGCCGCTGAAAAGCAGGTCGTGCGCTTTGCTGTAGAAGCCGCAGTGGCCGAGCGTATGGCCGGGCAGATGCACCACCCGCAGCCCGCCCCAGAACGGCAATTCATCGCCGTCGGCGATCGGAACGTCGATCGACGCAGGCCGCCCGACGCGCAACACCGCACGGCCCGCGCGCTCCATCCGGCCGCACCACAGGTTCACGCCCGCATACGGATACGCGCCGTCGATATGCTGTTGCTCGAGCGGATGCGCGTGGATCGGCGCGCCGGTGAACGCCTTGGCCCAGGCGAGGTTGCCCGCATGATCGAGATGGCCGTGGGTGAGCAGGATCGCCTTGATCGCGTCGGGCTTCAGTCCAAGGCGCGCGAGCCGCCAGCGGATCAGCCACGGCTCGCCGACCAGCCCGGTATCGAGCAGCACGGCCTCGCGCTGCGCGTCCACCAGCAGGTGGCACACGCCCATGACGCCGCGGATCGTGTAAATGCCGGGATAGCCCATCCCGCGGCAGTTGCGCGGGTGTGGCGCGAAACTGTGGCTAGCCGAACGCCTTGAAGGTGATGATCGTGCGGGTGTCCTGGATGCCGGGAATGACCTGCACCTTTTCATTCACGAAGTGGCCGATGTCGGTCGAATCCTCGACATAGAACTTCACCAGCAGGTCGAAGTCGCCCGCCGTCGAGTAGACCTCCGAGGCGATTTCGGCGTCGGCGAGCGCGTTCGCCACCTGATAGGACTTGCCGAGATGGCATTTGATCTGGACGAAGAACGGAACCATCTCGCGTCTCCTGAAGGCTGTCGCATCAATCCAGCAAAATCGCGCGCCGGCTGGCAAGCCGCTCTAGTCCGCGACGATCAGCGCATCCAGCGCCAGCACGCCCTGCGGGTAGGCGACCAGCGGATTGATGTCGATTTCGCCGATCTCGGGCCGCGCGCGCATCAGCGCGCCGATCTTCCATCACGACATCGGCGATCGCCGCGATATCTACCGGCGGCGCGCCGCGCAGGCCATGCAGCAGGCGCGCGCCCTTGAGCTTGTCGATCTCCGCCACGATCTGCTCGTGCGCGAGGTCGGCCGGCATCAGCCGCACGTCGCCGAGCGCCTCGGTCCAGATGCCGCCAAGCCCGACCATCACGACCGGACCCCATTCGGGATCGCGCCGCGCGCCGACGATCAGCTCGACGCCCTTCGCCGCCATCGCCTCGACCAGCATGCCGTCGAGCGTGAGGCCGGGTTGCTCTTGCCGCAACGCTCTCCTGCATGCGCGTGCCATGCGGCGGCGAGCGCCGCCATCATCCGCGATGTTGAGCGCGACACCGCCCGCATCGCTTTTGTGCGCAAGCGCCGCGGCCTGCGCCTTCAGGACGACTGGATAGCCGATGCGCTGCGCGATTGCTTTGCGCTTCGCCGACATCGCGCGCAAGCTCGCCCTTCGGCACGCCGATGCCGAGCTCCGCCAGATATTCCTTGCCCTCGTATTCCGGCAGCATGCCGCGGGCCGGGGAGGGCAGGGGCATCGATCGCTGCGGTCTTGCCTGGTTTCGCCGCCAGAGCCTGCCCATAGGCGGTCGCGTGCGCGAGCGCGCGCAGCGCGCGCTCGGTCGAGCGCAGCACCGGAATGCCTTGCTCGCGAAACGCCGCGAGAAACTCGGGCGGCACCGGGAACATCGTCGCCGAGCAGCGCGATGACCGCCGGCTTGCCGTGTTGCGCGAGCATCGGCAGCAGCGCGTTCGACCTTGTCTATCGCGTATTTCGGCGAGCCGGCGACCATCGGCAGGCAGAGGCTGCCGATGTCGGGATCGTTGAGCAGCGCCTCCGCGGTCTTGGTCCAGAGCGTCACGTCGCGCAGCACATCGCGGTGATGTCGAGCGGATTGTCGAGCGAGGCGAACGGCGGCAGGATCGCTCTTGAGCGCGTCGATGGTTTCGCTGGCCGAGCCGCGGCACGTCGAGGCCGATGCTGTCGGCAGAAATCGAGCGCGAAGCCTTTGACGGCGCCCGAATTGGTGATGATGCCGGGCCCTTTCACCGGCGGCTTCACGCGCGCCAGCAACTCGGCGAATCGACCAGCTCTTCCATCGTCTCGACCACCATCACCGCCGCATGGCGCAGCAGCGCCGTCATCGTCGCGTGATCGCCGGCGAGCGCGCCGGTGTGCGAGCTGGCCGAGACGCTGCGCGCGCTGGCTGCTGCCCGGCGAGCAGCACGACGACCGGCTTGCCGCTGTGCGGGCGCGCTCGCGCCAGCTTCCAGGAACAGCTGCGGACTTGCGGACCTGCTCGAGGAACAGCGCCGCCACTTGCGTCTCAGGTCGTCGATCAGCGCGCCGAGGAAATCTTCGGCGTCGAGGTCGGCTTCGTTGCCGGTCGAGATGTAAAACGTGATCCCGAGCCCCTTGGCCAGGAACGCCGTGCGCATGATCACCGAGATCGCGCCGCTCTGCGCCACCACGCCGATCTTCGGGCTTCGCGCCTGGCAGCGGGGCCTCGACGTTGAACTCGAACGTCAGCGCCGCGCCGACACCGAAGCTGCACATCCCGATGCAATTGGGGCCGAGCATCCGCACGCTCGCGCCCTCGCGGCGGCGGCGAGCCGTTCCTGATCGGCGCGGCCCTCGTCGCCGACCTCGGCAAAGCCCGACGCGAACACGATCGCGCCGCCGACGCCGCGCCGGCCGCAGCGCCGTGATCGCCTCGACCGCCGCGTGCCTGCGGGACGACCAGCACCGCGACGTCGACGCCGTGCGGCAACTCGTCGATCGAGGGCGTGCAGGGCCGGCCGTTGAATTCCTTGCGTGAGCGGCTGACCAGATGGATGTCGCCGGCGAAGTGGCAGCGTTCCAGATTGGCGAGCACCGTGGCGCCCATGTGCCCGGGCTCAGGGGATACGCCGACGATCGCGATCGAGCGCGGCCGCAGGATGCGGTCCAGCCGCGAAGCGGTTGGGTCGCGCATGGTCAGGGCGTGCCCCGATGGGCCCAGGCTCCGGGCCGACGGCATTTCCCATCGGGAAATCCTAGGCCTCCGCAAGCGAATCGGAACACCGCTGGTCGCGCGGCGTTTGCCTGCCCTGATCCCATTTTTGTTTCGCTCACTACCGTAACGCGATGTGTCATAACGGTATCTGGATTCGCGTGCGTCCATTATATTTGGCGCGGGACCGGGCGCTAGGGACTGTGAATGGCGGACGCTTTCGAGCTGATCTGCGAGCAGCTGGCCGATCCCGAAGCGCAATGGAGCCTCGGGACGTTCGGCGCTATCGCGGAGTTCGTGCGCGACCCTGACGAGCCGGCCGAGATCGAGCGCACCGAGCAGTCGACGTCGGTCGTAACGGCGCGTGGCGGCATCCGGCTTCTGGCGTTGCCCAGCCTGCGCCCGTTCGCGTTCGAGACGGTCACCACCTCGTCGTGGAGCCAGCGGGTGGCGTTCTGCCTGCCGCTGGCCGAATGCGCGATGGGGCGGCGCAAGGTGCTGACCGAGCTTGGGTCCGACCAGAATCCCTTGCGGGCGCAGGATCACGGCGCGGTATTGTTCGACCTCGGGCTCGGCGCGCTTCAGGTCGACTGCTGCGTGCGCGTTACCGATGCCACGCTGATTGCCGGCCTGCGCGGATACGCCGGGCGCTCGCTGTTCGAGCCGGGCAATCCCGCGATGGGCCTGATCCTGCAGCACAGCCCGCATCGCGTGTTCATCACGCGCGCGGGGCGCGCGGAGGTCTACCAATCGATCCCGATGCAGGGCGGCGTCTCGCCGGAAGGCCCGCACACGCATGTGCTGCCGAAGCTGCTCGCGCATGGCCGCACCCATGCGGCGACGGAGCCGATCCCGCGCGGCTATGTCTCCTGCGCGCATCTTTATCCGGCGCATCCGCTGCGCGACGGCTACGGCCGTCCGCTGCCCTTCGATAACGCCCGCTATGCGGCGTTCCAGCGGCTCCTCTCGCGCCACGGCGATGTCGAGCACGTCAGGCTCAAGCGCAATGTCGCCAAGGCGCTCAACGCGGGCGCCGGGCCCGAAGCGATCGCGATGCCGGACGATCGCTTCTCACAGGCCTCCATCCGGATCGCGCTGCGCCAGATCAAGGCGAGCGAGGGGACCTCCGGCCCGCTCACCGCCTGGTTTGCGGTGCACGATACCCTCGCCCATGCCGAGGAAACCGAGGAAGCGTGAGGGCGGCAGCCCTTGAACGCGGGATCGCCCGGCGCTAAATATTGCTCGCAATCTCAATGGGGTGCCCGGCGCAATCGTGTCGGGCTGAGAGGCTTATCGCCAACCCATCGAACCTGATCCGGGTCATGCCGGCGGAGGGAGCTGAGATGAGCGAACTTCCGCGCATCACGGCCGATATTCTGACGCGTTTGCGCGCGCATCCGCCGCGCGTGCACTGCATCACCAATGCGGTGGCGCAAACCTTTACCGCAAACGTGCTGCTCGCCGCGGGCGCAATCCCGTCGATGACCATTTCGCCCGACGAGGTCGGCGCGTTCGTGACGCGCGCGGACGCGCTGCTGGTCAATCTCGGCACGTTCGACGCACAGCGTCGTGACGCAACCGCCGCCGCGCTCGAAGTGGTGGGAGAGCGGCGCGTGCCGTGGGTGCTCGATCCGGTATTCATCGATCGATCCGAGCCGCGCGCGGCTTACGCGAAATCGCTCGTCGCGCAAAATCCGGATGCGATCCGGCTCAACGCGGCCGAGTTTTCCGCGCTCTCCGGCGCGGAGGCGGACGACGCCGCGCTCGCGCGCTATGCGCTCGAAACGCTCTCGGTGCTGGCGCTCACCGGCACCGTGGACCGCATCAGCGACGGCGCGCAGCGGGCGGCGATCGAGAACGGCCATCCGCTGATGGCGCGCGTGACCGCGATGGGTTGCGCGGCCTCCGCGCTGACCGCGGCATTCCTGGCGATCGAGAGCGATGCGTTCCATGCGACCGCAGCGGCGCTGCTGGCGTTCGGCGTCGCGGGCGGCGTTGCGGGAGAGCGCGCTACCGGCCCGGGCAGTTTTGCCACCGCGATCGTCGATGCGCTCTACGCGCTCGACCGCCACACGCTTGAAGAGAAGGCGAGGGTGCATGGTTGACGTCCGGCTCAATGCGATCGTCGATCCCGAGCACGCGAACGGACGCTCGCTCGCCGATCTGACGCGCCTCGTCGTCGCTGGCGGCGCGACCCTGATCCAGCTGCGCGACAAGAAGGGCGCCACGCGCCAGATGATCGAACAGGCGCGCGCCATCAAGGCGGTACTCGCCGGCACCGGTGTGCCGCTGGTGATCAACGATCGCGTCGATGTGGCGCTGATTGCCGAAGCGGACGGCGTGCATGTGGGGCAGGAAGATATGCGCGCCGAGGACGCGCGCCGTCTGCTCGGGCCCAACGCGATCATCGGGCTGTCGATCAAGTCGGTGGCGCTCGCCAATGCGGCGCCGCTCGATGCGCTCGACTACGTGGGCGTCGGCGGCGTCTATGCCACGACCTCGAAGGACAATCCGAATTCGCCGATCGGTACCGCGGGCCTCGCCGCGGTCGTGGCGGCATTCCGGACGCGCCGGCGCGACCTGCCGGTCGCCGGCATCGCGGGTATCCACGCGGGCAACGCCGCCGAGGTGATCGCGGCAGGCGCCGACGGCGTCGCGGTGATCTCGGCACTCTCCATGAAGCCCGATCCGCAGGCGGCGGCGCGCGAGCTGCGCCAGATCGTGGACACAGCGCTCAAGGCGCGGTCATGACCGCCATCGCCGTCACCATCGCGGGCTCGGACTCGGGCGGCGGCGCCGGCATCCAGGCCGACCTGAAGACCTTCTCGGCGCTCGGCGTCTATGGCGCGTCGGTGATCACGGCGCTCACGGCGCAGAACACGCAGGGCGTGACCGGCATCCACGATGTGCCGGCGGACTTCATCGCGCAGCAGATCGACGCGGTGTTCTCTGATCTTGACGGTCAACGCCGTGAAGATCGGCATGCTGTCGGTGCCGGGCGCGATCGCGGCCGTGGCGGCGGGGCTCGATCGCTGGAAGCAGACGCTGGTGGTGCTCGATCCCGTGATGGTTGCCACGTCGGGCGACCGGTTGCTTGCGCCCGCCGCGGTCGAGACGCTCAAGCGCGAGCTGATCCCGCGCGCGCTCGTCATCACGCCGAACCTGCATGAAGCCGCCGCGCTGCTCGATGCGCCGCTCGCCGAAAACGAGGACGAGATGCGCGCGCAGGCGCAGGCGCTGCTCGGGATCGGCGCGCAGGCGGTTCTGATCAAGGGCGGCCACGGCAGCGGGCCGGAAGCGGTCGACCTCTTGGTGACGCGCGACGCGACGGCGCGGCTCACCGCCGAGCGCGTAGGCACGAGGAACACGCACGGCACCGGCTGCACGCTGTCGGCCGCGATCGCGGCGGGGCTGGCCAAGGGTCAGCGCCTTTCCGAGGCCGTCGCGGACGCCAAGCGCTACGTCACGGACGCGATCGGCGCCGCGGACGAGCTCGCGATCGGGCAGGGGCACGGCCCGGTGCATCACTTTCACGCCTGGTGGTAGGAGCAAACGATGACCAAGCTCACACGCCGCACTTTCGCCGCCACGCTCGGCACCGCAGCGCTCGCAGCGCCCTCCGTCGCGCGCGCGCAGACGAAACGCTGGCGCATGGTCACCTCATGGCCCAAGCGCCTGCCCGGCCCCGGCATGTCGGCCGAGCGCGTCGCCGAGCGCATCGCGGCGCTCTCCGGCGGCCGCCTGCAGATCAGCGTGTCGGCCGCAGGCGAAGTGGTACCCGCCTTCGAGGTGCTCGATGCGGTCGGCGGCGGCGTCGCCGAGATCGGCCACACCGCGGCGTTCTACTGGCAGGGCAAGATGCCGGCCGCGAACTACTTCACCACGGTGCCGTTCGGGCTGACGCCGAACGAGCACGTCGCCTGGATCGAGGCGGGCGGCGGGCAGGCGCTGTGGGACGAGCTTTACCGGCCGTTCGGCGTCAAGCCGTTCATGGGCGGCAACACCGGCGTGTGCATGGGCGGCTGGTTCCGCCGCGAAGTGAAATCGCTCGACGACGTGCGCGGGCTGAAAATCCGCTCGCTCGGGCTTGGCGGCGAGGTCTATCGCCGGCTCGGTGCGACGCCGCAGACGACGCCGCCCGGCGAGATCCTCGTCTAGCCTGCAATCCGGCGTGCTGGACGCGGCCGAATTCGTCGGGCCCGGCACCGACATCTCGCTCGGGCTCTATCGGGTGGCGCCGATCTACTACGGGCCCGGCTTCAACAAGCCGAACGGCACCGGCGAATGCATCGTGTCGCTCAAGGCGTGGGAGGCGCTCGACGCAGAGCTCAAGGCGATCGTCGCGCACGCCTGCGCGGCGGAAGCGAGCTTTGCGCTCGCCGAGATGGAGCGGCTCAACGCCGAGGCGCTCGCGGCGCTCACCTCGCGCCACGGCGTGACCTTGCGCGAATTCCCGCGCGACGTGGTGGACGCCGCGCGCAAGCACGCCGCCGATGTGCTCAACGACGTGGCGGCGCGCAACGAGATGGCGCGCAAGGTGCACGACAGCTACGCGGCCTTCCGCGAGCGCACCGCGCCGTGGTCGCGCGTGTCGATCAGGGCGGTGCTGGAGGCGAGGGAGGGGTAGGGGACAACGACCGCGGCATGCTCAGCATCTGCGAGCGCGGTTCGTGCGGGCATTCGTGGGGCGATCACAGCGACTAAAGCGCCGTGATCGCCGCCGTTGGGCCCGACCTCACATCTTGAAGCGGACGATCTTCTGCTTCTGCTCGCCGAGGCCCTGGATGCCGAGCGTGACGGTGTCGCCGGCCTTCAGCCACACCGGGTTCGGCTTCATGCCGAGCGCGACGCCGGGGGGCGTGCCGGTGGTGATGACGTCGCCCGGCTCCATCACGAAGAACTGCGAGCAGTACCAGACGATGTGCTGGATGCCGAAGATCATCGTCTTGGTGTTGCCGCGCTGGCGCTTCTGCGCCGTTCACGTCGAGCCACATGTCGAGCTTCTGCACGTCCTTGATCTCGTCCTTGGTGACGAGCCACGGCCCGAGCGGGCCGAAGGTCTCGCAGCCCTTGCCCTTGGTCCACTGGCCGCCGCGCTCGGCCTGGAAGTTGCGCTCCGAGACGTCGTTGCAGATGGTGTAGCCCGCGACTGCGTCGAGCGCGTTCTTCTTCGAGAGGTAGCGCGCGCGCGAGCCGATCACGATCGCGATCTCGACCTCGTAGTCGAGTTTGGTCGAGCCCTTCGGGATCATGGTGTCGTCGTTCGGGCCGCACAGCGAGGTCGGCGCCTTCTGGAAGATGATCGGCTCTTTCGGAATCTGCGCGCCGGTCTCGGCCGCGTGGTCCGCGTAGTTGAGCCCGATCGCGATGAAGTGGCGCATGTCGCCGACGCAGGGGCCGAGCCGCGTGCCGGCCTTCACCAGCGGCAGCTTCGACAGGTCGGTCTTGCGGATTTTCGCGAGGCCCTTGGGGCTCAGCGCTTCGCCGGCGATGTCCGGCACGATCTTGGACAGATCGCGGATGTGGCCGTTCTTGTCGATGATGCCGGGCTTTTCGCGGCCGGGCGCGCCGAAGCGGACGAGCTTCATGGAAACGTTTCCCCCTGATGATCGGTTTGAATGAGTGGCGGGTGTCGGCCGACTATGCGTCGGAGCGGCGACGCGGGCAAGCGGGTATGCTAGGTCTTGCACGCGAGGCGGGGAGGGGCGAATGGCGATTGTCGCAAAGGTGCTGATCGCGCTGGTCGCGCTCGAGCACGTCTATTTTCTCGTGCTCGAAATGTTTCTCTGGGAAAAGCCGCGCACGCGCGCGGCATTCGGCATGTCGGCCGAACAGGCGGCGCAGACCAAGGTGCTGGCCGGCAATCAGGGACTCTACAACGGCTTCCTCGCCGCGGGGCTGATCTGGTCGCTGGTCGCGCCCGCCGCCTACGCGACGCCGCTCGCGCTGTTCTTCCTCGCCTGCGTGCTGGTCGCCGGCATCTACGGCGGCTTCACGGCGAACAGGCGCATCTGGTTTGTGCAGGCGGTGCCGGCCGCGCTGGCGCTTGCTGCGGTGCTGATCGCCTAGATCAAGTCGCGCCATCCGGGCCGGAAAACCGGAACGATTGCCGGCCGAGCCGGTTCTGTAACTTGCACTTCGTGCCATCCGCAGTTCGAGTGGTGTGATAAAGTTCCAGAATCTGGTCGACCGACATCGAAACCGCGGATGAAGCCCTTTCTTTCCATCGCAATGACGCTCGGTCTGGCGCTGAGCGTCGTACCCGCGCGGCGCAGGAGCCGCCCAAGGCCGGCACCGATCGCGTCCGCATCCTCTACAGCGAGCCCGCGAACGAGAAGCAGCGCGCGATCCGCGAGGCGATGCAGCAGTGGCGCATCCTCGAAACCGTCGGCGAGATGCTCAGCGCTTTCCGCCTGCCGCGCGAGCTTATTATCGAGGCGCGCGGCTGCGACGGACAAGAGGGCGCGTGGTACGCCTACGGCCAGGCGGTGTTCTGCTACGAGTATGTGGAACTGATCCAGCGTCACTCACCGAAGGTGGCGACACCCGGGCGGCGTCGCGCGCGCCGACGCGATCGTCGGCGGCGTGCTCGATACGGTGCTGCATGAAGTGGGGCACGGCATCATCGAGATCCTGGATATTCCGGTGCTCGGACGCGAGGAAGATGCGGCGGACTTCTTCTCGATCTATCTGCTGCTGCAGTTTCCGCCCGAGGATGCGAAGCGTCTGATCCACGGCGTTGCGTTCTCGATGGGGAGCGAGGCGCGCGAGGACTTCCGCGAGAAGGTCCGGCCGCAGCTGTTCGCGGGCGTGCACGCCCCGAACGCGCAACGTCATTTCAACGTGCAGTGCCTCGCCTACGGCGCGAACCCCGCGCTGTTCGGCGACGTGGCGCCGGCCGGGTTGCCCATGTGGCGCGCCAACGATTGCGGCGACGAATGGACGTTGCTCAAGCGATCGTTCGACAAGCTCATCCTTCCGCATGTCGACGAGGCAAGGCTGCGCGACGCGATCGCGCAGGTGCGCTTCGGCTGGAGCCCGCTGGTGACGGGGAGTTTCGATAAGCCGCCGTGGAGTGAGTGGCGGCGGCGCCCCTCTCAGGCGCGAGCCTCGTTGAGCCGGTTACCCATCGCCTGATAGATGCGCGCAGCGATGCAGGAGCCGAGCGTCACCCCGATGAAGGCCGTTACGGTCAAGAGAAGATAGATCGCAAAGAGCCGCGCCGCTATCGGCAAGAAAAGACAAGACGAGAAACGACAGCGTGACCGCGACGGCAAACGGAATACTGCAGAGAAATGTCGCGAGGACGTGTAGATCGCGTTGCCTCGCGTGTCGGCGAGTGCGTTACCGATGCTGACGTTCGGCGCATCATTGGCGAGTCCGCCGCGCAGACAGGAGTTGCGGCGCGCGCCACGACAACTGTAGGCCGCCATCGTAGTGCGTGGGTCGACGTTCTGGGCAACGGCCGCGATCAGTGATCGGCAGCAACGCGACGACTGCCAGGGAGCAGCCAAGTCACGAGCACGAAGCAACGCGCGGCGAGCATATGCGTCGCGGCGTTGGATAACTTGGTGCGACTTCGCCGTGACGAAGAACGCGATGTGCGGCGACGAGGAAAGTGCGAAGCCGCGAGACTGCCAGTTCCAATGAGGTAGACAGGGATGTTTGCACGCGGTTGCGAAGAGCAAGACGACGAACGTCGTGAGCCAATGCGAATTAAGGCTCCCCACATGGCCATCTCCTAATCGCATTCCGTGAATGAGTAGCGTAACGCTGGGTTTCGCTGCGCTCAACCCGGGTCACAGGCTCACCGCACCAGCTCCCGCATCGCGCGGTCGAGCCCCTCCAGCGTGAGCGGATACATCCGGCTGCCCATCATCTGGCGCACCATGCGGATCGAGTAGGTGTAGTCCCATTGTTCTTCCGGCACGGGGTTGAGCCAGATGCAAGCCGGATAGGTGCGCGTCAGGCGTTCGAGCCACACGCTGCCTGCTTCCTCGTTGAAATGCTCGACCGAGCCGCCCGGCGCGGTGATCTCGTAAGGCGACATCGAAGCATCGCCGACGATCACGACCTTGTAGTCGTGCGGATACTTGTGCAGCACGTCCCAGGTCGGCGTCGTCTCCTGGAAGCGGCGGCGGTTCTCCTTCCACACTTTCTCGTACAGGCAATTGTGGAAGTAGAAGTGCGCGAGGTGCTTGAACTCCGTGCGCGCGGCGGAGAACAGCTCCTCCACAAGCTTGATGTGCCAGTCCATCGAACCGCCGATGTCGAACAGCGCCAGCACCTTGATGGTGTTGTGCCGCTCGGGGCGCATGTGGATGTCGAGATAACCCTTGTGCGCCGTGCCCTTGATGGTGTTGTCGAGATCGAACTCGTCGGGCGCGCCGGTGCGCGCGAACTTGCGCAGGCGGCGTAGCGCGATCTTGATGTTGCGCGTGCCGAGCTCGACCTGATCGTCGAGGTCCTTGAATTCGCGCTTGTCCCACACCTTCACGGCGCGACGATTTTTGCTTTCGCCGCCGATGCGGATGCCTTCCGGATTGTAGCCGGCGTTGCCGAACGGCGAGGTGCCGGCGGTGCCGATCCATTTCTTGCCGCCCTGATGGCGGCCTTTCTGCTCTTCGAGGCGCTTCTTGAGGGTCTCCAGAAGTTTGTCGAGGCCGCCCATCGCCTCGATCATCTTCTTCTCGTCTTCGGTGAGATATTTCTCCGTGATCTTGCGCAGCCACTCCTCGGGAATGTCTGCGGTCAGCGCCTGTTCGAGCAGGTCGAGGCCCTTGAACACGTGGCCGAACACGCGGTCGAACTTGTCGAGGTTGCGCTCGTCCTTCACCAGCGCGGCGCGCGAGAGATAGTAGAAGTCCTCGACCTTGCGGCCCGCGAGGTCCTTCTCCATCGCCTCCATCAGCGTGAGGTATTCGCGCAGCGTGACCGGCACGCCCGCGGCTTTCAGGTCGGTGAAGAATTGAACGAACATGTCGCGATTTTAGACGCGCGAGGCCCAAAGCGAAAGCCGCGGAGCGGCGTTGCGCGGGGCCGCCGATTGCCGAATACTGCCCGCGCGACAATCCAGCCGCACAGAAACGACAAGCGCGACGCCGCCCACGCATGGCTGGCGCCCAAGGAGCGAGACTGATGGCATTCTATCGAGGCATGACCTGCACGAACGTCACCCTGAAGGGCGACGGCGGAACCCCGATCACCGCCTACACGGCGAAGCCGGAAGGGCCGGGCCCGTTTCCGGGCGTGGTGCTGATCCATCATCTGCCGGGCTGGAGCGAACTCTACATCGAGTCGACGCGCCGTTTTGCGCATCACGGGTATCTGGCGATCTGCGCGAACCTCTATGAGCGCGCGGGCGAGGGCAATCCGGACGACGTCGCCGCCAAGGTGCGTGCCGACGGCGGCATTCCCGACGCGCAGATGGTCGGCGACACCGCGGCCGCCGTGGCGTGGATGCGCGCGCAGAAGGAGAACAACGGCAAGGTCGGCGTTTACGGCTCGTGCTCGGGCGGACGGCACGCCTTCATCTATGCGTGCCAGAAGAAGGACGTCGATGCCTGCGCCGAGCTGTGGGGCGGCCGCGTCGTGATGGGCAAGGAAGAGCTCAACGCCAAGACGCCGGTCGCGCCGATCGACATGACGAAGGATCTGTCATGCCCGCTCATCGGCATCTTCGGCAACGACGACCGCGCGCCGAGCCCCGAGCAGGTGAACGAGCACGAGGCCGCGCTGAAGAAGCACGGCAAGACCTACGAATTCCACCGCTACGACGGCGCGGGCCACGGCTTCAATTACTGGCACCGGCCGCTCTATCGCCCCGAGCAGGCGATGGACGCGTGGGGCAAGGTGTTCGCGTTCTTCGGCAAGCATCTCGCCAAGTAAGGAGCGCAACATGTGCACCTCGATCATCGAGATCGCGCCCGCCGAAGGGATGGCGAAACGCGGGGACGCGTGGTTCCCGCTCTCGCAGTCGGTGGTCGCCTACGATCACGCGCGCCATGCGAACCTCGGCGACGTCATCACGCTCGACTTCATCAACACCGCGATGGAGCCGGGCGCGCGCGCCGGCGTCGAGCTGACGCTGGAGAGCGCGAAGGACCTGCGCGCCGCGCTCGACCGCGCGATCGCCGCCGCCGAGTTCGAGGAGGCGGAGGTCCGCGGCAAGGGCGCGCCGGCCCTCGTGCGGGCGGCGTGACCTGATCGGCGCGCGATCCAGCGAGGGGCGGTCCGCCGACCCCGCTCCGGCGCCCGCAAAGCTCGGATTTCCCGGTCGCGGCAGGGGTTGCTGCGACCGGATGACATGGCCGTTGCCCGCGCGCCGCCCGTGTTCCGCCGCGATCTTGCCGCGACCCGCCCCTAGGAGCATATGCAGGGGTAACCTGGGATCGCCATGCGCCGCCGCTTTGTCATGTCTGCGTGCCTGCTCGCTTGCCTTGCTCTTTCGGCGGGCGGCGTCGCCGCGCAGACATACATCCAGCCGCCCATCACGCCTGCGCCCTCCGGCCCGCTGCAGATCCTGCCGCCGACGATCTCGCCCGACCTGCGCATCGTCTGGGAAGTAAAGAACCGTTTCCGCCTGTTCCGCCGGGAAGCCGACTTCCTGCGCCATGTGGCGGCGCAGAGCATCAAGAGCGTGCTCGCCGCCGAACAGATCATGGCGCAGGAGACCGACGGCCGCGGCTGGGCACGCAACATGCTCGCCAATCTCTGCATCGACGGCATGGGCGGCGTGATGACGACGTGCGAGCGCGACGGCACGCGCGAGTCCTATCTGGCGCCCGCCGATCATCGCGTCGAGATGCGCCTGATCGGCGCGGCGCCGCAATCGACCTGCGCGTGGGTGTTCGACGAAGGCGATGGCTCGCCGCGCAACTACACCGGCCCTTGCGGCGAGGAAGTGCGCATCCGTCTCGTTTATGGCAAGCCCGCGGCGATCACGGTGGACGTCGCGGTGCCGAACGGGCCGCCGCAGCGCGCCGTCGCCGAAGTCGCGGTGCGCGATTTGCTGATCGCGGGGCTGGGCGATTCCATCGCGGCCGGTGAAGGCAATCCGGACCGGCCGGTCGCGCTTTCGGACGAAGGCTTTTGTTTTCGCCGCTTCGGAACGGGCAGCGAGTATTACCGCCCCGGCCGCGCGACCTATAAAGGCGACCGCACCTGCGAGGCGGGAAACAGCTCGCCGCAAAATCTTGCCGACTGGTCGCGGCTTGGCGCACGCTGGATGAGCCAGGCCTGCCACCGCTCGCTCTACAGCTATCAACTGCGCACCGCGCTCGCGCTCGCGGTCGAGAACCCGCACGTGTCGGTGACGTTCCTGCCGCTCGCCTGCACGGGCGCGACGATCGAGAACGGCGTGCTCGGCTCGCAGCGCGCGCGGGAGCTGAACTGCACGCCCGATCGCAGTTGTCCCAGCACCGTGACGGCGCAAATCACGCAGCTGCAGAACCATCTCGCGGCGGCGCGGAAGGCGCGGCCCGGCCGCACCCTCGACCTCGTGCTGCTGACCGTCGGTGCGAACGACATCGACTTTTCCGGTCTCGTCGCCAACGTGATCATCGATGCGAACCGCGAGCGCGTGCTGTTCGGCGGCGGCGTGATCTCGTCGGTCGAATCCGCCGAAGCGGCGCTGCAACGGACACTGCCGGGAGGCTTTGCCAAGCTGCGTACCGCGCTCAAGCCGATGGTCGGCGGCGACCTGTCGCGTGTCGTGTTCGTCTCCTATGGCCATCCGGCGCTGCGCGCCGACGGTGCGGCGTGCCCCGGCGGCCAGGCCGGCTTCGACGTGCACCCGTCATTCCGGCTCGACGGCGACCGCATGCGCCGCGTCGCCGACTTCGTCAGCGCACGCTTCCTGCCGGCGCTGAAAAGCATCGTGCAGAACGGGCCCGACCGCATGACGTTCGTCGACGCGCATCAGCAGGCGTTCGTCGGTCACGGCGTCTGCGCGCTCTCGGATCAGGACCCGGAATTCGATCGCGCCTGCTTTCTCCCCGATGCCAAGACATTCAACGCGAGCCCGGTGCAGGGCGCGGTCGAACCGCTCACGTGCGGCGCGTCGGCGTCGGAGTTTCGTCCCTATGCGCCGCGTGCGCGCTGGATCCGCACCGCGAACGACAGCTATTTCGTCGCGATGACGTTTCCCGAAGGACTGCCCTCGACCTTGCAGCCGACCGACATCCACGATGCGACCTGGGGCGTGGTGAGCGCGGTCTATGGCGGCGCGGTGCATCCGACGGCCGAAGGCCATGCCGCGATGGCGGACGCAGCGCTTGCCTCGGCGCGCCGCGTGCTCGGCATCCAGGTGGAAGCCTCAGTGAGTGCGGAGCCGCTGCCGCCGCTGCCGTCGCGCGAAGTCATCCAGTAATCTGAAAATCAGCTGCGCGGCTTGGCCCGCGCAGCGCCCGTTCCGGGTTCGCCGGCGATGCGCACCGTATCGCCTGTGACGACGCCGTCGGGAGGGCTTTCGATGACGCGGTCCGTGGCGGTCAGGCCGGTCGCAATCTCGACCTCGCGGCCAAGGTCGCGCGCGATGGTGATCTGCTTGAGCACGACGCGGTTGTCCGGTCCGACGGTTGCGACGCGCAGGCCGCTCTGGTCGAAGATCAGCGCGCTCGCCGGAACGTAGACCGTGCTCTCGGTATTGGGCAGCGCAAGCCGCACGGTGGCGAATGCTCCGGTCATCAGGTTATCGCCGGGATTGTCGACCACCAGCAGCATGCGCGTCGTGCCGGACGCGGCCTCGACCGACTGGGCGGATGCTTCCACCGTCGCGGAGAATGTCTTGCCGGCATATTCCGGAACGGCGATTTCGGCCTTGGTGCCGACCTTGATGCTCGGCACGTAGTTTTGCGGCACGTTGACGTAGACGCGCATCTTGGCGGTGTCGGAGACGACGAACAGCGCCGGCCCGCCGCCGCCCGCGTTGATGAGCGCGCCGACGTCGGTGGTGCGTGACGTGACGATGCCGTCGAACGGCGCCGTAATGCGCTTGTAGTTCTCCAGCACTTTCAGGCGATCGAGATTCGCCTGCGCGGAGCGCAACAGGCCCTGCCGGCTCTGCGCATCGGCGGCGCGCTGGTCGAGCGTCTGCTTCGATACCGCGCCGGAGCCGATGAGCGCCTGTCCGCGATCCAAGGTCGCGACCGCGAGCGTCAGGTTCGCCTGCGCGGTCGCAAGGTCGGCTTGCGCCTGCATGATCTGCTGGTCGAGGTCCGGCGCGTCGATTTCGGCGAGCAACTGCCCGGACTTCACGGGCGTGCCGATGTCCGCCTTCCACTCCTTCAGGTAGCCGGACACGCGCGCGAAAAGCTGCGCCTGCGAATAGGCTTCGAGCCGGCCCGGCAGGTCGATCGTGGTGCGCCGGCCGCGATCGTCGGGCTTCACGACCGCCACGGTCATGACCGCCTGCCGCTCGGTCCATTCGGAAAGGCGAGCATCGGCCATGCGGCGCGTCGTGACGCCGAGCACGACGACGGCACCGAATATCAGTACGGCGACGAAGGCCGAAAGGCGCAGCTTGCGGCGGGACGGGCCCGCCTCGGGCGGCGTCTCGCTGGAAACGGGCTCAGGCGACATGCGGTTCTCCGATCGCGCCGGCGGCTCTTTCGGCCGCGCGCTTGTGGATCATGCTGAAGACCACGGGCACGAACATCAGTGTCGCGACCGTTGCAAAAATCAGACCGCCGATGACGGCGCGGCCGAGCGGGGCATTCTGCTCGCCGCCTTCGCCGAGCCCGAGCGCCATCGGCGCCATGCCGATGATCATCGCGAGCGCGGTCATCAGCACCGGGCGGAAGCGCACGAAGCCCGCGTCGATCGCGGCGGCGACGGGATCGCCGATCTGGTCGAGCCGCTCGCGTGCGAAGCTGATGATCAGCACGCTGTTCGCGGTCGCGACGCCCATGCACATGATGGCGCCGGTGAGCGCCGGAACCGATAGCGTCGTGCCCGTCGCAAACAGCGTCCACACGATCCCGGCGAGCGCCGCGGGCAGGGCGGTGATGATGACGAACGGGTCGCTCCAGGACTGGAAGTTCACGACGATCAGCAGGTATATCAGCACGATGGCGGCGAGCAGGCCGTATAGCAGGCCCGAGAACGCGCTGTTCATCGTGCGAACCTGGCCGAGCAGATAGACCTGCGAGCCGCGCGGCAGGCTGCCCTTCATCTCGTCGATGACCTTCTGCACGTCGATCGCGACCGCGCCGAGGTCGCGGTCCTGTGTGGTGGCGTAGATCTGCACCATCGCCTGAATGTTGTATTGCGACACGACAGCGCTGCGCGCCGCGCGGTTGATGTCCGCGATGGCGCCGAGCGTCTGCTGCGTGCCGCCCTGCGCCGAGATCGGCAGGCTCTTGAGCGCGTTCAGCGAATCCATCTGGTATTGCGGCGTCTGCATCACGATCGAATAGGAAACGCCGTTTTCCGGATTGAGGAAGTAGGTCGGCGCGACCTGGCTCGATCCGGCGAGGTTCACCACCATGCTGTTGGTGACGTCGCGTGCGGTCACGCCGGAGTACTGGGCGCGGGTGCGATCAAGCTGCACCTCGAAGGCCGGGCTGTTGAGCGATTGCTGGATGCGCGCGTCCGCCAGCCCCGGCACGTGACGCAGCCGGCGCAGCAGTTCCTGCGCGAAAGCGAAGTTCTCCTGCAGCCGCGGGCCGCGGATCTGCATGTCGATCGGCGCTGGCGCACCGAAGTTCAGGATCTGGCTGATGATGTCGGCGGGCACGAACGAGAAGGTGATGCCCGGGAAGCGTGCCGGCAGCTCCTCGCGCAGGATACGCACGTAGTTGGCCGTCGGTTTGTGCCCCTCGCGCAGCTTGATCTGCACGTCGCCGTCGGCCGTGCCGATGGTGCCGGTGTTGTTGTAGGTCATGTTGATGCCGGAGACCGGCATGCCGATATTGTCGACGATCGTCGAGATTTCCTCCGGCGGAATGATCTGGCGGATCGCCTTGGTGATCTCGGCGAACTGGTTGGCGCTCTCCTCCACGCGGGTGCCGACGCGCAGGCGGGCGTGCATCAGAATCTGCCCGGCGTCGACCGAGGGG
Source organism: uncultured Alphaproteobacteria bacterium (assembly GCA_963828625.1). GTDB lineage: Bacteria > Pseudomonadota > Alphaproteobacteria > Rhizobiales > Xanthobacteraceae > PALSA-894. Next base: position 407,668 of record CAWHEX010000009.1, read on the forward strand.
AAGAAGTCGCGCCCGAGATAGGGCGTCAGCGCGAACGAGCCGGCGACGAAGCCGAGGAATGCGATGACGAAAACCACGCGATGCGCGATCGCAAGCGTCAGCACGGAGCGATAGCCGTGGCGCAGGCGCTCGAAGCGCCGCTCGAACGCACGCTGAAACAGGACGAGCGGATTGCGCGTCGGCGGAAGCTCGCCGTGGCCCGCGTGCTCGTGCCTGCGCAGCAGGTAGTTCGCCAGCGTCGGCACCAGCGTGCGCGAGAGGATGAACGACCACACCATCGCGGCGATGACGGCAATCGCCATCGGCACGAACAGAAAGCGCGGCACGCCGGTGAGGAAGAACATCGGCACGAACACGATGCAGATGCAGAGCAGCGACACGAAGGCGGGCGTCACGATCTGCGCGGCGCCATCCATGATCGCGGTCTCGACGTCCTTGCCCTGTTCGAGATGGTAGTTGACGTTCTCGATCGTCACCGTCGCGTCGTCGACCAGGATGCCGACCGCGAGCGCGAGGCCGCCGAGAGTCATGATGTTGAGCGTCTCGCCGAGCGCCCACAGCGCCGCGAGCGCGCCGAGCACGGAGAGCGGAATCGAGATCGCGATGATCGCGGTCGAACGCCAGCTTCCGAGGAAGATCAGGATCATCAGGCTGGTCAGCGCCGCCGCGATGATGCCCTCGTGGATGACGCCGCTGATCGCCGCCGAGATGAACAATGACTGATCGCCGATCAGCGAGATCTTCAGGGCGTCGGGAACGACGCCTTTGAACTGCTCGACGCGATCCTTGATGTTCTGGATGATGGTCAGCGTCGAGACCGAGCCGTTCTTGAGCACCTGCATCAGCACCGAGCGGCTGCCCTCGACGTGCACGATGTTGGTCTGCGGCGGATTGCCGTCGCGCACCGTCGCGACGTCGCGGATGTAGACGATGGTGCCGTTCACGCTGCGGATCGGCAGGTCGCCGAGCTCGGAGATCACCGTGGGCGCGTTGTTGAGCTGGATCGCGTATTCGAGATTGCCGATCTTCTGTGTGCCGACCGGCGTGATGAGGTTTTGCGCTGCGAGCGCATTCGCGATGTCCTGGCCTGAAAGACCACGCGACTGCATGGCGGCGGAGTCGAGATCGATCTGTATCTGGCGGGTCTTGCCCCCATAGGGGAACGGGATCGCGACACCCGGAAGCGTGACCAGCGGCGTGCGCACCACGTTGAGGCCAAGGTCGGCGAGCGCCTGCTCCGACAGGCCGGCGCCCGAGAGCGCGACCTGGATGATCGGCACCGTTGACGCGTTGTAGTTGAGGATCAGCGGCGGCGTCTGCCCGGGCGGCATCTGGCGCAACTGCGTCTGCACCGCCGCGGTGATCTGCGCGTTCGCGATGCGGATATCGACGCCGGGCTGGAAGAACACCTTGATGATGCCGAGACCGTTGTAGGACGTGGACTCGATGTGCTCGATGTCGTTGACCGTCGTGGTCAGGCCGCGGCTCGACTGGGTGACGATGCGGCCCGCCATGCCGTCCGGCTGTAGCCCGGTATAGCTCCAGATGATCGCGATGATCGGGATGCGGATTTCGGGGAAGATGTCGACGGGGGTGCGCAACGCCGCGAGCGGGCCCACGATCATGATCGTGAGTGCGAGCACGATAAACGTGTAAGGCCGCCGCAGCGCGATGCGGACAATACCAAGCATTGCCTTGCGGGCTCCCCAGGTCGACCCGGGACGATTTTATATAGGTAAAGGGCAGGCCTCGGTAGGCCCGCAATGCCGCATCTTTCGGCAGCCTTAAGGCCGGATCAGGCCACGCCCAGCTTCTTCTGCAGGCTGGTGGACGAGGTCGTGTACTGAAACACGAGCCGCTTGTCCGGGAAGATGTAGCGGTGCGCCTTCTGCGACATCAGCGCGACCTCGTGGAAGCCTGACAGGATCAGCTTCAGCTTGCCCGGATAGGTGTTGATGTCGCCGACCGCGAAGACGCCCGGCATGTTCGTCTCGAATGTCTCGGTGCCGACCGGGATCAGGTTGTCCTTCAGGTCGAGGCCCCAGTTCGCAACGGGCCCAAGCTTCATCGTCAAGCCGAAGAACGGCAGGATCGCGTCGCAAGCGATCTCGAAGTTCGAGCCTTCGGTCGTCTTGACGATCGCCTTGCTGACCTGACCGTCCGCGCCTTCGAGCGAAGTCACCTGGCCGAGCACGAGATCGATCTTTCCCTCGCCGACGAGCTTCATCATCTTGTTGACGCTGTCCGGGGCTGCGCGGAATTCGGCGCGGCGATGCAGCAGCGTCAGGTGGCTCGCGAGCGGCGCAAGGTTGAGCGTCCAGTCGAGCGCGCTGTCGCCGCCGCCAGCGACGAGCAGGCGCTTGCCGCGGAAGGCGTCCATCTGGCGCACAGCGTAGTAGACCGACTTCGCCTCGTAGGCCTCGATGCCGGGGATCGGCGGGCGCTTGGGCTGGAACGAGCCGCCGCCGGCCGCGACCACGATCACCTTGCACTCGAAAACCTGGCCCGCATTGGTGGTGACGCGAAACAGCGGGTCGCCGATCTTCTCGACGTTCTCGACCATCTCGTTGAGGTGGAACGTCGGCCCGAACGGCTTGATCTGCTCCATCAGTGCGTCGGACAGGCCCTTGCCGGAAATCTCCGGGATGCCGGGAATGTCGTAGATCGGCTTTTCCGGATAAAGCTCCGCGCACTGTCCGCCGACCTTGTCGAGGATGTCGATGAGGTGGGTCTTGATGTCGAGGAGGCCGAGCTCGAACACCGCGAACAGGCCGACGGGGCCCGCGCCGATGATCAGCGCATCGGTCTTGATCACTTCAGTCTTGGTCAGCAAAGCGAATACCTTTTCGGAACTTCTGTGTTGTCGGGATTGGGCGACTGTCTAGCGGGCGAAATGCGGCGGGGAAAGAGGAAACATGAGAATTCGCAGGCTGTTTTGATGTTTGATAAAAATGCCGTATGCCGTTGCGGCGATTGGAGAATTTATCTGTGAGTCAGCAGTCCGAACTCGCCGCAAAGCAGCCCCGCGTTCTGCCGCGGCTCGAGCAGTTTCCCGCTCGTACCGGCGACGTGATCCGGTTTGCCGATCTCGACCCGCAAGGCCATGTGAACAATACGGTTTTTGCCACCTTCTTCGAGACCGGACGGGTGATGTTCCTGCGCGAGCCCGGCAATGCGCTGAGCCCGCCGGGCACGACGTCGGTGCTGGCGCGGCTCGACATCAATTTCCTGCGCGAGATGCACTGGCCGGGCTCCGTCGAAATCGGCACCGGCATCGCGGAAATTGGTCGCTCGTCTTTCACGTTCCTGCAGGCGGTCTTTCACGAAGGCGAATGCGCCGGGACTGGCCGCGCCACGATGGTGATGATCGACGCTACGACGCGCAAAGCGCGGCCGCTGCCGGACGATGTGCGGGCGCGGCTGGAGAAACTTACGGTTGCGCGATTGACGAGGTCGTCAGGACGACGTGGCGACTAAGCCTGCCGGTCCGGGATGCGCACCACGAGACCGTCGAGTTCGTTGGTGACCTTGATCTGGCAGGAGAGGCGCGAATTCGGCCGCACGTCGTAGCCGAAGTCGAGCATGTCCTCTTCCATCGGCGACGGACCGCCGGTCTTCTCGCGCCATTCCTCTTCGACGTAGACATGGCAGGTCGCGCAGGCGCACGCGCCGCCGCACTCGGCCTCGATGCCGGGGACGCCGTTCTTGATCGCAGCTTCCATCACGGTCGCGCCGGCTTCGGCGTCGACGGCGTGCTCGGTTCCGCTGGATTCGATGTAGGTGATCTTGGGCATACAGACCGGATGAAACAGGAAACGCCCGCCGGTTTGGGCGGGCGGCTTCCTATAACGGCTCATTTGGCCGGGGGCAAACCCGGAAAAAGCTTAACTGGATCAAGTCTTCGGGCAGGCTAGTTCGCCCGCAGAAGCTCCGCGATCACCGCGCGCGCCTCGTCGGACGCGGCGGCGAGCCGCTCGAGCGCCCTGGCGATGTCCGCATCGGATGAGCCTGCAAGTTCGAGTGCTTCGGCCGCGCGCGCGACGCGCCATGCCCCGATGCCGCGCGCCGAACCCTTCAGCGTGTGGGCGAGCGTCGCGACGTTGCCTGTCGCTGCGGAGCGCATGCGCCCGATCAGCAGCATCGATTGCCGATCGAACAGCTGCAGCACTTCGCGCTCCAGACTGCGATCGCCCATCGTCATGCGGGCCAGATGCACGAGATCGATCGGCCGGTCGTCGGGCGCCAGCGAGGGCGCTTCAGATAAATCGATAGAGCGCACGGTGTCCAACTGCATAGCCATCCCCTTTGTTTCGTCCGGCCGTCCCGGGCCGTTTGTTGAGGGGAAATTGGCATCCGACCCGCCAAGGCTCGGTAAACGCCGTGCCGTCCCGGGGCAGGGGACTGCCCCAATGGTTAACGCGCGTGAAAAGGGCTGGGGTCGTCCGCATGAAACCTCCCGATTCGTGCACCGGAACCGCTGCGGGCGTGCGCTTTTCCACAGCCGAACTGCGAGGTGAGTCAACGACGCGGGACCGTTGTTAACGATGATTAAAGGCTGGTTACCAAACCGGTTTCATTCGCTCCTTGAGGGCGTTAGGATGTGTGAACGGCGGCGTTCTGTCCTTGCGGCGATCGTCCGCCTGCTGACGGGGATGGGAGTGGCTTTTCATGCACTTCTGGCGTGCGGCCCGTGGGTTAGACCCGTTCGGGCAGCTTTTCCCTCGTAGCAAGTTCTAAGGACGCGGGCGGTCATGGCGAATAATCCCAAGCGAATTCAAGATCCGACCGAAGCAGCGATGTCGGCGATCCAGGAGGCCCTCAATCTGCGTGAGGATCCTCCGGCGGCAGCCGCTTCACACGATCCAGCCCATTCTGACCCGTTCAGCGCCCCCGAGCGCCCGGCGCGCCGCCGCCCGACGCGCAGTGCGCCCTCGATCGACGAAGACCTGTTCCTGAAGGAAACGGTCGGCGGCGCGGCACCCGCCCCCGCTGACATTGATGAGGTCAGGCCGGCGCAGCGCGCCGCCAATGACGACCGTCAGGCGGTCGGCCACGTCCTGCAGTCGATGCAGCGCCGTCCTTCGCGCGCGCCCTACGCGGGGGCGTTGGTGCTTTCCATCGCATGGGTGCTGCTTGGCACCCTCGTTGGCGTTGCGTATTTCGGCACCGATTTCCGCGCGATCACCAGCCAGGGCGTACATCCGACCCTGTTCGTGCTCGCGGCCGGCATCGCACTGCCGGTGCTGCTGTTCTACGTGCTTGCGCACATGATCCGTCGTGCGCAGGAGCTGCGCATCATTGCGCGCTCGATGACCGAGGCCGCGATGCGGCTGGCCGAGCCCGAAACCATTGCGCGTGATTCGATCGTCTCGGTCGGCCAAGCAATCCGTCGTGAAGTTGCCGCGATGGGCGACGGCGTGGAGCGCGCGCTCGCGCGTGCCGCCGAGCTCGAAGCGCTCGTGCACAACGAGGTCGCGGCGCTCGAGCGCGCTTACAACGATAACGAACTGCGCATCCGCGGCCTGATCGAGGACCTCGCCAATCAGCGCGACGCCCTGGTCGGCCAAGCCGAGCAGGTCCGCACTTCCATCACCAGCGTACATCTCGGGCTGACGCAGGACATCTCGTCGGTGAGTGAGATGGTCTCGACCAGCGTCAACGATGCCGCGCAGCGCGTAACCCGCACGCTCGCCGAGAAGGGCGAGCACATCACGCTCGCTCTCGGCCGCGCCGGCGACAACATGATCGACGCGATCGGCGAACGCGGCGGCGACTTGCTGGAGCAGATGACGCGCACCAGCGACGAGGTGCTGCGGACGCTCGAAACCGCCAGCGACAAGATGACGTCGAACATCGACGTCAAGTCCGATCACCTGAGCGCGCAGATCGCCGACCTGACGGTCAAGCTCGCGCAGATGCTCTCATCGCGGCTCGATCACGTCACCGATACGGTGTCGCAGCGCACGCTGACGATCGCCGAGACGCTGATGCGGCGCACCGAGGAAATCTCGATCAGCCTGACGCGCACCACCGAGCAGCTCACCGACCAGATGACGGTGCGGGCGCGCGAACTGACCGACACCATGATCGACGCGGGCGGCCGGCTTGCCGAAACGATCGCGACGCGCGCCGACGACGTCAACAACACGCTGAAGGCGACCGGTAAGTCGCTGGTGCTCGACCTGACGCTGCGCGGCGGCGACGTCGTGAGCAAGCTCGAAGAAACCAGCTCGCGCATCACCGAAACCATCATCACGCGCGGCGGCAAGGTCACCGATACTTTCCGCGAGGCCGCCGAACAGCTCGAGAACACGATCAACGCCAAGGGCAACTCGGTGCGCGAAATGCTGTCCGCGCGCCTGATGTCGTTCGAGGAAATGTTTACGCACGGCGGGACCGATCTCGTCGAGAAGATCTCGCGCGACTCCAACGCGCTCGGCACCCTGATCACGCAGCACCTCGGCGAATTCGACCGCACCGTGAAGGTCTACGGCGGCGAACTGGTCGAGAGGCTGAGCCAGCGCACCGATGACGTCACCGGGGCGATGCGCACCCATGTCGACCAGTTCGACAGCCGCATGAGTGTGCGCACGTCCGAAGCGGCGACGATTATGGACGACCGCATCAACCGCCTGGGCGAGGCGCTCGACGGCCGCATCGGCGCGCTCAACGACGCGCTCGGCGGCCGCGTGATGGAAATCGCGAAGTCGCTCGCCGAGGGCGGCAGGGAAGTGGTGGGCGCGCTGGAAAAGCGTATCGACGAAGCCAACAACACCATCTCGACGCGCGGCACGGCGCTCGCCGACACGCTGCACGAGAAGGCGAACGAGATCGACCGGTCGCTTGGCGTCCGCTCGCTGGAAATCGCCAATACGCTGGACGGACGCATCGAGCGTTTCGAGGAACTGCTGGTCGGTCGGGTCGAAACCGTCGCGTCGCAGATCGAGGTGCGTGGCCAGTCGGTCGGCAACGCGATCGTGTCGCGCATGGAGCAGCTCAGCCAGTCGATCCGCAGCAACGCGGGCGAGGCGGAGCGGTCCCTCGGCCAGCTCGCCGCGAACACCGTCGAGGCGATCCGCGCAAGCGCACACGAAGCCGAGCGCACCCTCACGACCGTGACGAGCGGCGTGAGCGGCACGATGAAGCAAGATGCCGGCGAGATCGAGCGGGTGCTTACCGCGGCGTCGGCTGCCGTGAGCGGTGCGCTTCGGCAGGACTCCGAGGACGTCGAACGTACGCTCTCGTCGGTGTCGGCGCGCGTCTCCTCCGCACTGAAACAGGATGCGGGCGGCGTCGAGCAGCAACTCAATGCCCTTTCGCTCAACATCAGCGCGGGCCTGAAGCAGAATGTGGACGAAGCCGAGCGCACGCTGCTTGGCGCGTCCTCGCGCATCAGCGGAACGCTCAAGCAGGAGGCGGAGGAATTCCGAGCATATCCTCGTCGGCGCGTCCTCGCGCGTCAGCAACACGCTCAAGCAGGATACGCTCGACGCCGAGCGCGCAATGGCGTCGGCTTCGTCGAGCCTCTCGACGACGCTGCGCGGCGACACCGAGGAAGTGCAGCGTGCTCTGACCATGGCCTCCGCGGAGGTCAGCACCGGGCTGCGCCGGGATGCTTCCGAGGTCGAGCGCACGCTCACGGCGGTTTCCTCTTCCGTCAGCGCTGCGCTGCGCCAGGACGTGTCCGAGGTGGAGCGCGTGGTCAACACGACCTTCTCGACGCTCGGCACGAACATCAAGCAGGACGCGTCCGAAGTGGAGCGCGCCGTCACCGCGGCCTCGATGGCTCTCAGCTCCAGCCTCAAGCAGGACGCCTCGGACGTCGAGCGCGCGCTGATCACGGCGTCGCAGAGCGTGAGCACCGGGCTGAAGCAGGATGCGCTCGACGTTGAACGTTCGCTCGCGACCGTGTCGGCCAATGTCAGCACGCTGCTGAAAAAGGACTCCGACGAGGTCAACTCCTCGATCGGCGGGCTTGCGTCGTCCATTTCCGATGCGATCCGCGAAAGTGCGCACGGGATCGAAGCCTCGCTCAATCATCTGCTTACCAACACGACCGAGTCGATCCGGTCGAGCGCGCAGGATGCAGAGCACGCGCTCGCGAATCTGTCGGCCACCACCACGGAAGCGATCCGTACCAGTGCGCAGGACGCCGAGCGGTCGCTCACCGGCGCTTCGTCCGGCATCACCGCTTCGATGAAGCAGACTTCGGGCGAGGTCGAGCGCTCGCTCGCTCAGCTGACAGCCACGACATCAGAAGCCTTGCGCGGCAGCGCCGACGAGGCCACACGCAAGATCGCGGCGACCTCCACCGAAATCACGGGCGCGATCAAGCGCGGAACCGGCGAAGCCGAGCGTGCGCTTACGACGGTTGCGACCGGCGTGACGGCGGCGTTGAAGCAGAACAGCGGCGAAGTCGAGCGCACGTTGCTCGGCGTCAGCGCCGAAGTCGCCCGCGGGCTCACCGCCAAGGCCGAGGAATTGAGCGCCAACATCAATCAGCGCGGCACCGACCTGAAGCGGGTGCTCGACGAGAAGACCGGGGTGTTCCTGAGCACCTTCGGCGCGCAGGGTCAGAAGTTCTCCACTGAGATCGAGCGCATCACGCACACGGCGGTGCAGTCGATCGAGGCGAAGGGCGTGACGTTCAGCAAGACCGTCCTGCAGAACAGCGAGGAAATCGCCAAGGTCATCAACGATGCGAGCGCACACGCGACCTCCGCGATCAACCGGACCGTGACCGACCTCGACACCACGGCGCGCGGCGCGATCGAGCGTTCGCAGAAGGCCGCATCGGCTGCCGTGACCGAGATGATGGAAACGCACGGCATGCTGCGCAACGACACCTCCGCGCTGTTCGAGCGGCTGCGCGAGGCGAACGTGCTGCTGCAGGAAGTGCTGGGCGGCGCGACGCAGAACCTCAGCACCATCGAGACGACGCTGTCGGGCCGCGTGAGCGAGTTCGTCACCACGATGAACGACATCGGCGAGCGCAGCGGCGCGGTCAGCGGCCGGTTCGAAGACCAGATGAAGGCGTTCCTCTCCGGCACCGGCACGATGCTGCGTGACATCACCTCGACGGCCGACAAGTTCGAGGAGCAGGGCCGCGCGCTTGCGTCAGCGGCGGTGCAGATCGACGCCAGCAACAAGCGCACCGACGAGATGATGGAGAACCGCCGCGAGGCGCTCGACTCCGTCGTCAATCAGATCGACAGCAAGGTCGGCGACCTCGATCAGCGGCTCAAGCGGTTCTCCGTGCTGTTGCAGGAGACCTTCGAGCAGTCCGAATCGCGCGCGCGCGACATTGCGCGGATCGTGGCGAAATCCTCGACCGAAGGCACCAAGTCGATCTCGAACCAGTTCGAACTCATCCGCGCGAGCACCGACGAAGAGCGCAAGCGCACCAGCGAGGCGCTGCGTTCGATCTACGAGCAGGCGACGAGCGAGACCTCGCAGCTGTTCCGTCAGACCAGCGAGCGCTTCGTCGAGATCGTGCGCCAGATGAAGGAAATGAGCGCTGCGATGCAGCGCGAGATGGACCAGACCCGCACCGAACTGCGCAAGGGCATCCTCGAACTGCCGCAGGAAACCGCCGAGAGCGCGGCGCAAATGCGCCGGGTGATCGTCGAGCAGATCGACGCGCTGTCCGAGCTCAACCGCATCGTCGCCCGCCACGGTGGCGGCGCGACCGCCGAGCCCGCACGCCGTCCGGAGCCAGTAGCGGTAGCCGCCACGGGACGCGGCGAGCAGCGCGTGCGCGCCGACGTGGGTGGTGGCCGCGCCAATCCGCCGCCGCAGCGGCGTGCCGAGCCGCCGGCTCCTCCTGCTGCGCCGGCCGATGGGCGGAGTGGCTGGCTGACGGACCTGCTGGGCCGCGCCTCGCGCGAGGAGGGCGGTGAACCGCCCGTGCCCGAAACCCGCCAGGCGCGTCAGGCGATCGAGACGCTCGAACTCGCTGTCGGTCGACATCACGCGCATGATGGATCACGACGCGGCCGCCGAACTGTGGGAGCGCTACAAGCGCGGCGAGCGCAACGTCTTCACGCGCCGGCTCTACACGATGCAGGGGCAGAAGACGTTCGAGGAAATCCGCAAGCGCTATCGCGGCGGACCGCGAGTTCAAGTCCACGGTCGACCGCTATATCGGCGAGTTCGAGCGGCTGCTGAACGAGGTCTCGCAGGACGAGCGGGGCCAGGCGACCGCGCGCAGCTACCTCACCTCGGACACCGGCAAGGTCTACACCATGCTGGCGCACGCGGCCGGGCGGTTCGAATAAGACCACCGCAATAGATGAACCAAGGGGCGCGCCAGGAGCGCGCCCCTTGTCGTTTCGGCGCGATTCAGGCATCGCGGCGCATGGCTTTGACATTGACCGTTCGCGCCGAGCGCTGGCCAATCGCCGGGGCCTTCACGATTGCGCGCGGCGCCAAGACCGAAGCCGAAGTGGTGGTCGCCGAACTGACGGACGGCTCGATTACCGGACGCGGCGAGTGCGTGCCCTACGCGCGCTATGGCGAGACCGTCGCGGGCGTGGTCGCGGCGCTCGAGGCGATGCGTGCCGCCGTTGCGGGCGGGCTCGATCGGCAGGCTCTGCAAGACGCGATGCCGGCGGGCGCTGCGCGCAACGCGCTCGACTGCGCGTTCTGGGACCTTGAGGCGAAGGCGAGCGGCAAGCCTGTTCATGTGCTGGCGGGCCTGCCGGCGCCGCAGCCGCTGGTGACCGCCTACACGATCTCGCTCGGTACGCCGGAGACTATGGCCGAGGCTGCCGCGAAGGCTGCGGCGCGCAAGCTGCTGAAGGTGAAGCTTGGCGGGGAGGGCGATCCCGCGCGCATCGCCGCCGTGCGCCGCGCGGCACCTGATGCGGAACTGATCGTCGATGCCAACGAGGGATGGCGCGCCGAAAATCTCGCGCAAAATCTCGCAGCGTGCGCCGGGGCCGGCGTTACGCTGGTCGAACAGCCGTTACCCGCCGCGGAAGACGCGGCGCTCGCGCATGTCGTACGGCCGATCCCGGTCTGCGCCGACGAGAGCGTGCACGATCGCGCCTCGCTTGCCTCGCTTGTCGGGAAATACGACGCGGTGAACATCAAGCTCGACAAGACCGGCGGCCTCACCGAGGCGCTCGCGATGGCGCAGGAAGCCGAGCGGCTCGGTTTCGCGCTGATGGCCGGATGCATGGTCGCGACGTCGCTCTCGATGGCGCCCGCAATGCTGATCGCGCAGCGCGCGCGCGTGGTCGATCTCGACGGGCCGCTGCTGCTCGCGCGCGATCGCGAGCACGGGTTGCGCTACGACGACAGTCTTGTCTATCCGGCGACGTCGCGAGCTTTGGGGCTGATCACCGCGCGCGGCTGACCGATGCGGCGACGAATGCGAACACGCCACCGGCGGCCGCGAGCGCCGCCATCGCCGCATAGGCCTGGCCACTGCTGGCGCCATACAGCACTCCCGCGAGCGCCGAGGCCGCCGCCATCGTGATGCTGTTTGCGGTTGCGATGTCGCCCTGCGCGGCGGCGCGTCCGCCTTCGGGTGCGTTCTGGCTCAGATACATCATGGTGCCGAGATGCGTCGCGCCGAACGACAGCGCATGCAGGAATTGCAATGGAAACAGCAGCGCGGTCGGCGGATCGATCGCGGTCGCGATCCAGCGCACGATGCCGCCAGCGGCGCCGATCAGGATCAGTGTCATGGGACCGAGGCTTTTCGGCAGGCGCGGCGCGAAGGCGAACAGCACGATCTCGGCGACGACGCCGAGCGCCCACAGCACCCCGATCGTCAGGCCGTCGAATCCTTTAGCGGTCCAGTCGAGCGTCGCGAAGCCGTAGTAGGTCGCGTGGCTCGCCTGGATCAGGCTTCCGGCCGCCGCGATGGCGAGGAAGGCGGGCTGGCGCAAATGGCTGTGACGCTGTCCCGGCGCGGCAGGCGCGGGCGCCGGATCGCGTGTCTGCGGCGCGAGAAACAGCGTGGCGAGCAGCAGCATGCAATTGCCCACGAAGATCACCCAGATCAGATTGCCGGGCGCGAGCACGTTAAGCAGCAGCCCGCCCGTGAGGTTCGCGGCGATGAAGGCAACCGAACCCCACAGGCGGACCGGGCCGTAACTGCGGCGCACGCTGCGCCAGTCCCTTCAGGCCATACGCGTCGGTCAGCGGCAGGACCGGCGCGGAGACGAATGCCAGCGTCACAGCGGCAGCGAGGATGAGCGGGAAACCGCTGGCGCTGCCGAGCAGCGCGATCGCCACCACACTCGCCGCCGCGCTGGCGACGATTGCGCGGTGTAGCGAGCCGTACCGGTCCGCGAGGCGCGTCCCGGCCGGCATTGCGAAGGCCCGCACCCCTTGCATCGCGGCGAGCACGATCCCAATCGCCGCCGCATCGAGCCCGCGCGCCGAAAGCCATACGGAAAACAGCGGCAGGTGCCAGCCGACCACGGCGAAAAATGCCGCATAAACAAGGGCAAGCCGCCGGGCGAAAGGGTCATTAACGGTTGTGGGAGCGGGGTGTGGCATTAAACTGATCGTGACGATTCGTGCGGTATTTGTCGCTTCGGTTTGCTCCGCTTGTCGCACATCGACGGACCGTTCGGATGGCCAATCTTCCCGCCATAAGCGAAGCCGATTACGACGCGATCGAAGGCGCCGTGATGGAAACCGCGCGCGGGCGCTGGTTCCTCGCCGAATTTGCGCCGGCGCAATCGTCATGCCGACACCACCATGCTGCTCAAGGCGCTCGAACGCATCGAGGCCGTGGTGCAGGGCGAGCGCTCGGTCGGGCCGGTCGACCGCGTGCGTTTCGACCTGCTCGAGATGGCGAAGGCGATCGCGCGCACCAAGGCCGAGATCGCCGCGATGAAGCCCGACGCCGAGCATCAGGGAAAGTTCGGCGAGGCGACCGAAGAGCTCGAACTCGGTCGTGCAGGCGACCGAAGCCGCGACCTCGGACATTCTCGCCTGCGCAGAGCGCATCCAGGAAATGGCTTGGACCCTGCGCGAGCAGGGGCATCGAAGGCGAGGTCTGCGACCTGCTCGATGCCAAGGCGACCGAGGTCTACACGGCCTGCTCGTTTCAGGATCTCACCGGTCAACGCACCCGCAAGGTGATCGGCGTGCTGCGCTATCTCGAAGAGCGCATCAACGCGATGATCGAGATCTGGGGGCTCGACGGCACCATGGCGAGGGAAGCCGCCGAGGCGCGCGCCGTCGATGCCGAGAAAGAGCTGCTCAACGGGCCCGCGAAGCCCGGGCAGGGGCTCGATCAGGCCGACGTCGATATGGTGATGGGACCAGCCGCAAAGGCGGGCCGGTCATACGAGACGATCGAGGCCGCGCCCCCACTGCAATCCGCGTACGGTGCCGAAGTGATGGCGACGAATGTCGAAGACATCGCGCCCGTCCACGTTGTGGCGAAGGAGCCGGAGCAGACCGTCGATGTTGTTGCGATCGACGTCGCAGAGATTGCGCCTGACGCCGGCACCCGAAGAAAAGTCTCAACCCGTGGCCGCAATAAAGCTCGCACCCGCACCGGTGCCCGCACCGCGCGCTGCCGCGTCGGCGAGCGACCCGCTCGCGCCGATCATGGCGCTGAGCGCCGAAGAGAAGATCGCGCTGTTTACCTGAGGTGCCTCAGGCCACGAGCTTGTGAAACAGCTCGGGATCGACATTGCCGCCGGACAGCACCGCGACCACGACCTTGCCCTTCACGTCGAGCCGTCCGGCGAGCAGCGCCGCAAGGCCGATCGCGCCGCCGGGCTCGACCACCAGCTTGAGCTCGCGGAACGCGAACGCGACGGCGCGGCCGACCTCTTCGTCGCTCGCCGCGATGCCGTTGCCGATCAGCTCGCGGTTGATCGCGAAGGTGATGTTGCCCGGCGTGTTCGACATCAGCGCGTCGCAGATCGTGCCGCTGATGCGCGCGTTCTTCTCGTGCTTGCCGGAGCGGAACGAGCGCGCGGTGTCGTCGAAGCCTTCCGGCTCGGCGGTGTAGATTTTCACGTTCGGCGCGCGCGCCTTGAGCGCGAGCGAAATCCCGGCCGCGAGCCCGCCGCCGGAAGCGCCGATCACCGCGATGTCGGGCGTGAGGCCGAGCGCGGTCAGGTCTTCCATGATCTCGCGGCCGGCCGTGCCCTGGCCCGCGATGATGAACGGATCGTCGAACGGCGGCACCAGCGTCGCGCTGCGCTTCGGCGCGATGCGCGCGCGCGATGCCCTCGCGGTCTTCCTTCTCGCGATCGTAGAGCACGACCTCGGCGCCGAACGCCGCGGTGCGCTCGCGCTTCGCGCGCGGCGCATCCGACGGCATCACGATCACCGACGGCATGTTCAGCAGCTTCGCGGCATGCGCCACGCCCTGCGCGTGATTGCCGGAGGAGAACGCGACGACGCCGCCCGCGCGCCTGTCCGCGGGAATTGAGGAGAGCTTGTTGTAGGCGCCGCGGAATTTGAACGAGCCGGTGCGCTGCAGCGTCTCGGCTTTCAGGAACACGCGCGCGCCGGTCGCGGCATCGAGCACCGGCGAGGAGACGAGCGGCGTGCGCAGCGCAACGCCCGCGAGGCGCTGCGCGGCCCTGTCCACGTCGGCCGCGGTCGGCGGGGCGATCGGGGACTCGGGTTTTGCTGACATGAAGGCAAGGTACTGCCGCGAGCTTGGCCGAAGCAAGGCGCGGCAAATGCGGTTCCCACTACGGTTTCAGGCCGCTATGTGTCGCGCCCACGTCTATTTCAGGGAGTTTCGCTCATGGATCTCGGCATCGCCGGCCGCAAGGCCATCGTTTGCGCCTCAAGCCGCGGGCTCGGCCGCGCCTGCGCGTTCCGGCTCGCCGAGGCCGGCTGCGAAGTCGTGGTGAACGGGCGCGACAAGGCCAGGACAGAGGGCACGGCGTCGGAGATCGCCAAGGCGACCGGCGCGAAAGTCATTCCGGTCGTGGCGGACGTCGCGACGCCGGAGGGGCAGAAGGCGCTGTTCGCCGCGATGGCGGAGCCGGACATCCTGGTGAACAACAATGCGGGTCCGCCGTTTCGCGATTTCCGCGAGCTCGACCGCCAGAAGATGATCGACGGCGTGGTCGGCAACATGATCGTCGCCGTCGAGCTGATCCAGAAGGTGATGGACCCGATGCGCAAGAAGAAGTTCGGCCGCATCGTCAACATCACGTCGGGTTCGGTGAAGATGCCGATCGGCGGGCTCGATCTTTCCTCGGGCGCGCGCGCGGGATTGACCGCGTTCCTTGCCGGCGTTGCGCGTCAGGTCGCGGCCGACAACGTGACGATCAATTTCATCCTGCCGGGCACGTTCGCGACCGACCGGCTGATCTCGAACATGGAAGCGACCGCCAAGAAGCAGAACATCACGGTCGAGGAGGCGAGCAAGGCGCGGATGGCGACGGTGCCGGCGAAGCGCTTCGGCGAGGCGGACGAGTTCGGCGCGGCGTGCGCGTTCCTGTGCTCGTCGCATGCCGGCTACATCACCGGGCAAAACCTGTTGATGGACGGCGGCGTCTTCCCCGGCGCGTTCTGACGCTTATTTGCCGGTCGGCCGACGGGGCGCGGACGCCTTGCCGTCGGCCTTGCTGGCGATCACGCTGTAATCGCTCGATTTCGTTCCCTGCGAGGCGAGCGGATAGCCTTCCGCCGCCAGCCCGCGCTTGAGCAATTCGCGCACGGCCGCCGCCCGGCTCGGCATCCGCCCCTTGAAGCGGAAGTCGTCCAGAACCGTCAATTCTTCAGGCGACAGCATGATTTGCAGCCGCTCGCCGCGATTTTGGTCGTCGCTCATGGCACCGCTCCGTCAAATCCTTTCCTTGACCAATTCTGCTCAAACTAATGCTCTGATGCAAGCTTAGTTCCTTACTCAAAGAGCGTTTTTTACAGCAAAATATGGCTCTCAGTATTTTCATGAATTTGCTCAAGTATTGTATTCTCAACAACTGACGTGTACTTGCAAACAACAGTAATTAAAAAGTATTCGTTGCAATGCTCTGGGCGCCGGCGTATAGTCATGCCATGAGCACAATCCAGATCGATCTCTCACGGCGGCAGGTTCAGGCTGGCCAGCCCTGCACGACATGCGGCGGGCAGACGCGGCTCATCGGCATCGAGCCGCATCCGATGCAGCCCCGCACGGATCTTCGCACCTTCGAATGCCTCGATTGCGAAGCCGTGACGACGGTCGAATCCCGATCGCGGTCTAGCCTCGGACAGAAAAAAGCCCGGCGCGAGCGCCGGGCTAAGTCTGGAGGTTGGAGAGGTCGCGATGAAACTTGTCAGAAATCCTTAGGAGCGGCGCTCCGCGGTCCACGAGCCCGAGCACTCGCCGCCGGCCGCGCTCCAGCGTCCCGAGCCGTTGCTGGCTCCGAGCGTGCCCGTGCCCTTGGCGCTCTGGCTGCCGTGAGAAACCATCACGGTGACGGAGCCGCCTCCGCCGACGCTGCCGGACACATTGAAAGAAGCCTGTCCCGCATAGCCGACCGAGCCGTTGCTGATGCGCACCGGATAGCGGTAGGCGCGATCGCACTTGCCCTGTTCGGTGACGATCAGGACGCTCCAGTTGCCGTCGAAGCTCTGCTTGCCGGAAGCGATCGGCGCCGGAGAGGCGGGGATCGCGCTGGCGGTGAGGATCGCGAGGGCGGTGAGAGCGGAAGCGGTGATGTTGAGGCCGGTCATGTCAGTCCCCTGTCATTGAGTCAATTTCGTTGTCACCTGTGTAGCCGCCCGCTGTTTCCGGCAGATGTTGCGAATGTTTCGTGTGTGTCGGCAGCTCGTGAGTTTGTTTCGCGGACGTTCTTTGACCAGACGACGAGCAGCGCGGGTGCGGATCGACAGCGCGGCCGGAAATTCTTCAGCACAAAAGAAAAAGGCCCGGCGTGAGCCGGGCCAGTTTGGAGGTCAGCAGAGAAGAGAAAAGAGGGGACGTCAGGACCGGCGTTCGGCGGTCCAGGTGCCGGAGCAATCGCCCGAGCCGGCGGTCCAGGTGCCGGAGCCGTCGGTCGCCGACATGGTGCCGGTGCCGTTGGCGGACTGGCTGCCGCGCGCGACCGTCACAGTGACCGCGCCGTTCGCGCCGACCTTGCCGGAAACCGAGAATGAGGCACTGCCCGCGTAGCCGACCGAGCCGTTCTCGATCTTCACGGGATAGCGATAGGCGCGGTCGCAGGTGCCCTTCTGGGTCACGATCAGCACGCTCCAGGCGCCATCAAAACCGGGCTTTCCCATCGGCGCGGGCAAAGCCGGCGCAGCCGAGAGGGCCAGCATCGCGAGAGCCGTCAGCGCCGATGCCGGGCGGAGGGTCTGGGTGAACGTCATGGCAAGCTCCTGTCGTCTTTGAATTTCGTTGCTCGCAGGATTAACCAACTCCTGTTTCGGCAGAATGTTGCGTTTGTTTCGTGTGTGTCGTGCGTTCGCGATTCTGTGTCGCAGTTCCCGTATCGGGATACCGCAAACGCAGGAACCCGGCGCTTGGGACGCCGGGCTCGGAATTTATCAAGAAGGACAGAAGCTTAGGAGCGGCGCTCGGCCGTCCAGGTGCCGGAGCATTCGCCCGATCCGGCGATCCACATGCCGGCCCCGCCGCTGTTCGACAGCCGGCCCGAGCCGTTGGCGCTCTGGTTCCCGCGGGCAACCTTCACGATGACGGCGCCATTGTCGCCGACCTTGCCGCTGACAGTGAAGGCGGCATCGCCCGCATATCCGACCGATCCGTTGTCGATCTTGACCGGATAGCGGTAGGCGCGGTCGCAGGTGCCCTTCTGGGTGACGATCAGGACGCTCCAGGCGCCGTCGAAGTTCGACTTTGCAACGGCGGGAGCGGAAACGGGAAGGGCGGTCGCGGCCAGCATGAGGGCGGCGAGGGCGGGAATCGCGGAGAGACGGGTCATGGCAGCCTCCAGATTTCCAGTTCCGTTGTCATTACGCGCAACGGTCTTTGATTGTTTCGTCGCCGCATCCTGAACAGAGGTTCAAATCGCCGTGTGTCGCCGGAGGAGATCCTGCTGCCACAGGAACGCCGCCGTACCGCCACTAAAGCGCGGGACCGGTTGAATAATATTAAATTGCGAACGATCCGGCGGCGTTTGGCGGCCGTTCCGCGGGGAGATGGTTAACCGCGGGTTTTTTGGCGACGCTTATTTCAGTGCTTCGCCGACGTTCTGGATGAACGGCGCGCCGGTCTTGCCGCGCGCGACGCCGTTCTCGAACAGGCCCTTCATGAATTCGGTGTCGAAGGCGCCCTTGCCCTGCTGCTCGGTGCTGAGCGCCGGGTAGGAAAGATAGAACGGGACGCCACTGCGTTGCGCCGCCGCGTAGGCGCGGTCGATGTTCAGGCGCAGCATCGACTGCACGCCGACTGCGATCGAATGGCCGATCACGAAGATCAGCGAGCGCTCGGTCATCTGGAATTCGGGCGTCAGCCGGTTGTTGGCGATGAGGTAGAGCTCGGTCGCCGGGATTTTGGTGCTGCTCGAAGTGTTGAGCATCGACTCGGGCGCGACGAAGATCTGCGCGGCAAGCCCGCCGTCGGCGTGCATTTCCTGCGCTTTCTTGCCGTTCGCCTCGACGTCGATCAGTACCGGCGGGAAGAGGCCCGGAATCGCGGTCGATGCCGCGAGGATGTCGCGGAAGAGTTTCAGCGCGGCCTCGTCGCCCTTGGTGGCGATCGCGCCCATGTTCCAGAGCATGCCGCGCTGCGCGTCGAGATTGGTGGTGGCGATGAACAGCCGGCGGCCGCTCTTGTAGGCTGCGGCGACCTGCACGAGCAGTTCGGGCGTGACTTCCTTGGCGATGAGGCGACGCAGCGGCCAGGTATCGACCAGGCTTTCCGGCGTCTTCACGTCCTCGAAAATGTCGCCCGCATTGTATTCGGTATAAGCGCGCTTCAGCCCCGGATCCTGCGACGTCCCGACGAATGCATAAGGCGCCATCAGCGCGCCGGTGCTCACCCCGGTGACGACGGAAAATTCCGGCCGCTTGCCGGACTCAGACCAGCCGTTGAGGACCCCCGCGCCGAATGCGCCATCGCCGCCGCCGGTCGAAAGGGCGAGCCACGGGCCCGGCGTCGTCGGGAGGAGGCGGAGGAAGTCCTTTTCCGAATCGGCCCAGATGCGCGCGTCGGGCACGCCCGGAATGATCGCCACGGCCTGATCGTCGCCGGTCAAGTCCAGCCGCGTCGGCTGCTCGGGTTGCTTCGCCTGCTCGGCGGCGGGCTGCTGATTCTTTCCACCGTATTGCGCGCAACTACGCGGATTGTTTTTCGCAAACGCCGCTTTGCGGCATGCGGATGCGAGATTGCGGGACTTCTTTGTCTGAACGCTCGCCGATTGCTCCTGCGCGGCCGCCTGATCGGACAGCGGCGCAAACGCGATGATCAGCGACGCGGAGAGTGCAGCGAGCAGAAGGCGCATGCGCGATTCCAGACGAGAGTTGAGGATGCCGGGTACGGGGAAATCATGCCGGGGCGGCAAACGCAATAGCCGCTCCGGTTTCGCTCAATGCGCCTGACCGTCGCGTGTATCGAAACGCGCCGCCTCATCGTAGCCGCGGCGGCTCGAGTAGAAGACGAGCGCCATCAGCCCGCAGCCGATCACGAGCGAAAACACGATCCCGAGCCACATCGCGACATGGCCTTCGAGCGGCATCGGCGGGCCTTCGATCGCGGTCCACGAATAGATCGCGAACCAGACGGATGCGACGAGCAGGCCGAGAAGCGGCACGATGATGAGCAGCTTGCGCATGACTCTGAATATGGGCAGGCGGCAGGCCGCCGCCAGCCTCACGCCGCGCTGACGCTCAGGTTATTTCGGTTGGACGTTCGGATTGCCGCCGGGCGCGCCGGGCGGCGGAATGACCTTCATCGCGCCGCCCTCGGGCGGCCGCTGCTGCATCTGCGGATCGACACCGGCAGGCGGGCAGATCACGCCTTTTGAGTCGGCGAGTTGATCGCTCAGCGGCTTGTTCGAGTCGCGGCCGACCGCGGGAGCATTCGCGCCAACGCCGGGCGGGCAGGCCGCGCCTTGCGTCGGCGCTGGCGTCGCCGGCTGCGCGGTGGCGCTCCCAAGCGATGCGCCGGCGATGAACAAAGCAATCAGGAGAGTGCGCGGCATCCTCATGGCGAGTTTCCTTTGGGAGGCAACGCGCGGATTTCTCTCGTCGTTCCTTGTGGAACCGGAACTGCGACGATGCTGCTTGGTTGACATCGCGAGGGCGGCACCACGCCCCCAATCCCCGGTTCCCTCAAGGCATCAGACAAGAAAGGTTCACTCCATGGGTTTCTTCTCCAAGGACATCGCGACAATGGACGATCTGTTCGTGCACACGCTGCGCGACATCTATTACGCCGAGAAGCAGATCCTGAAGGCGCTGCCCGACATGATCGAGAAGGCGACCGACGCGCAGCTCAAGCAGGGCTTCCAGAGCCATCTTGAGGAGACGAAGAATCACGTGAAGCGCGTCGAGCAGGTCTTCGAGATGCACGGCGTCGAGACGAAGGGCGTCAACTGCCCGGCGATCGACGGCATCATCAAGGAAGCCAACGAGATCGCAGGCGAGGTCGACGACAAGCAGGTCCTCGATGCGGCCCTGATCGCCGCCGCGCAGGCCGTCGAGCACTACGAGATGACCCGCTACGGCACGCTGGTCGCTTGGGCGAAAACGCTCGGCCGCAACGACTGCGCCTCCGTGCTGCAGAAGAACCTCGACGAGGAAAAAGCCGCCGACAAGAAGCTCACCGTGCTCGCCGAGCAGTCGGTCAATCGCAAGGCGGCCTAACTCGCCGGAATCAAAACGGCCCGCGAGCATTCCGCTCGCGGGCCGTTTTCTATTGTTCGCGGAGGTCAGCGCCGATCGGCGCTCCAGGTCCCGGAGCAGGAGCCCGACGAGCCCAGGCCGCGCCAGGACCCGCTGCCGCTGTTGCGATAGAGGCGTCCCGTGCCGTTGGCGCCCTGCGAGCCCGCCGATACCCGGACGGTAACAAAGCCGTTGTTGTTGACCCGGCCGTTCACATTGACCGCCGCGCTGCCTTCATAGAACACCGCGCCGTTGCGGACCGACAACCCGTAGCGGTAGGCGCGGTCGCACGGACCGCTTTGCGTGACGATCAGGACGCTCCAGTTGCCGTCGTAATTCGTGCGCGCGGATGCAGGCGTCGCAACCGCAGAGGTCAACACGAGGCCGGCGATCAAGGGAAGGGAAAGGCGGGCTAGAACCATCGGGAATGACCTCGTCATTTGCACGCTCGAACATGCACACCGGCTACAGTGAATCAAGACCGGCGGGGTGATACAAGGCAATTTGAATTGAAGCAGGGTGAACGAGAACGTGTCCGTTGCCGATGAAAGCGCCGCTGCCGAAGCCCCCGCGGGCGACCTCGCGTATGCCTACAAGGCCTCGCTGATGGGTGCGCCGTTTGAATTCCGGCTAGCGCACGATGCTCTGGAATGGAGCAAAGGCGGCTTTGAGGGCCGCACGCCCTACGGCAAGATTCGGCGCATGCGCATGTCCTTCCGGCCGATGACGATGCAGAACCACCGGTTTCTGACCGAGCTTTGGGTCGCGGATGGACCGAAGCTGATGATCGCGTCGACGTCCTGGAAGGGCATCGTCGAGCAGGAGCGCTTCGATGCCGCCTATCGGACGTTCGTGACCGAGCTCGCCCGGCGGATTGGCGCGGCCGGGGGGCAAACGCTTTTCCAGGCCGGCTCGCCGGCCTTCATCTATTGGCCGGGAGTCGTCGTCCTCATCGGAGCGGGGTTCGCGCTCGCCGCGCTGGTCGTGCGCGCGCTGCAGACGGAGGCATGGAGCGGCGCGGCCTTCATCGTCGCGTTCCTGGCGCTGTTCGTGTGGCAGGCCGCGACGTTCTTTCATCGCAACCGGCCGGGGACTTTCGACCCCGGCGCTGTGCCGCCGCCCGTGCTGCCGCGCGGCTAGAGCGCCGGCTTGCGCACCACCAGCACCGAGCACTTGGCGTAGCGCACCATGTGGCCGGCGTTCGAGCCGAGGAAGTAGGTCTTCATCGCGGGACGGTGCGAACTCATCACGATGATGTCGCAGCCGAAGGTTTTCGCCTCCTCGAGCACCTCGTGATAGATGCCGCCCTGGCGCACCACCGCCGAGACCTTGTCGGCCGGCAGCCCGCTTTCCGTCGCGATGATGCCGAGCGCTTCCTCCGCCGATGAACGCTGCTGTACGTCGAAGTCCGGCGGCACGTATTCGGCGAGCATCACCGGCGTCATCGGAATGACGTTGACCAGCCGCACTGCGCCGCCCGATGCACGCGCAAGCTCGACGCCAGTGGTCAATGCGGGTTTGACGAATTCCGGATCGGCCAGGTCGACCGGTATCAGTATCTTCTGAAACATGGCGAGCTCCTCCCAGAAAGCGCGGCCACCGCCAAGTCTGCCACAACCCACGGCGGACCGTGAGCGCAATTAGCGAGCCGGAACAGCCTTTTCGCCCAGCGCTTCCTCGCGCCGGCGCAGCAGGTCGCCCGCAATATCGGTCAGCGCGGGTTTCGGCAGCGCCGCAAAGGGCAGGGGACGGGCGACCTCGATCGCCGCAAGGCCGAGGCGGGCCGTCAGCAGCCCGTTGAGCACGCCCTCGCCGAGCCGCGCGGAGAGCTTGGCGACCACGCCGTGGCCGAGCATCTGCTGGATCAGGCTGTCGCCCGCCGCGAGCCCGCCCGTCACGGTCAGATGCGCAACGATGTGGCGCACGAGACGGATGGTGCCGAGCATCCCGGGCCGGCCGCCATAAAGGCTCGCGAGGCGGCGGATCATGCCGAGCGCCGCGATGGCCACGAAGATCATGTCGACCGCGGCGCGCGGTGAGACGGCGGTGACGATCGACACGCGCGTCGCGGTGCGCGCGACGAGGCGCGAGGCCTCACGGTCGAGCGGCTCCATCAGGTTGCGCTCGGCGATGCGGATGAGGTCGGCGCCGTCGATGATTTCGGTGACGTGATCTGCAAGATCGCTGCGGCCGCGTGCGAGCTGCGGCGTCGCGGAGAGTGTGGCGCTCAATTCGCGCACGATCGCGCGTGCGGCGTCGCGGTCGTCGTGCGCGATGGCGGCTTCGGCGCGCGCGCGCAGCTTCTCGATCGAGGCGAGGCGCACGAGCGCGATGATCTCGCGCGCGCAGATCACCAGCAGCGAAAGGCCCGCGAGCGCGGCGAGCGCGCCGCCGAGCCCGCCGAGCCATTCGGCGCGCGCGTAGAGTTCTTCGATCAGCGAGACGGTCGCGAGCCCTATGCCAAGCGCGACAAGACCGCCGAGCGCAGACCAGAACAACATGCCCCACGAAAAGCGGCGCCTGACCGGCAACGGCGGCGCAACCGGCACCGGCAGGTCGTAATTCTCGGGCTCCGGCAGCACCCGCACCGTGCCCTTGGCGGCGCGCGCGTCGTCATCCGGCGCCACGATGACGTGCGGATCGTCGAGACGAAATGCGGCGGGTCTGCGCGTCATGCGAGCCGGTCTCCGAGGAGGAATTGCAGCGCACGGTCGAGGCGGATGTGGGGCAGGGCCGGCGCCTCCGGGCCGGGTTCGACGGGCGGCGGGCGGAAGCGCACGAAGCGATAGTCCGTGTCGCTGGTCGTGTCGGACGAGCCGGTGAACCCGTGGAAAAGCGCGGCCGGATCCTCGGGGAGGTCGCCCGGGAACGACGCGATCTCGGTCGCGCCGTCGAACCGGTCGTCCTGCACGGCCTCGCCCGCGAGCGGGGTGCCGGTGATGGCGGGCAGTTTTTCGCGTCCACGCGCGACCGTTGCCTCGCGCGTCGCCCGCACCGCCGCGAGCGCGATCACGTCCACGGTCGCCCCGGAGAATTTGGCGCGCGCGATCGCGCGATCGGTGACGTGCGCGAGAAAGCGCTCCAGCCGGTCGTGGCTCACGTGATGCAGATGGTCGGCCTTGGTGGCGGCAAACAGAATGCGATCGATGCGCGGGCGGAACAGGCTGCTGGCGATCGTCGCGCGTCCGGTGCGGAACGAGGCGAGGATCGAGGCGAGCGCACTTTCGAGGTCCTTCACGGCCTCGGGGCCGGCGTTGAAGGCCGCGAGTGCGTCGACCAGCACGATCTGGCGGTCAAGCCGTGCGAAATGTTCGCGATAGAACGGCCGAACCACCACGTCCTTGTAGGCCTCGTAGCGCCGCTCCATCATGGCCCACAGCGATCCGGGCTTCGGCCCTTCGCCGGACAATTCGAGTGGCGCGAACGTCAGCGCCGGTGAGCCCGCGAGATCGCCCGGCATGAGGAAGCGGCCGGGCGGCAGCAGCCGCATCTCGTAACGCTCGTTGCGGCATTCCTTGAGATACTCGGTGAACAGTCGCGCGGCCTCGCGCGCGGCCTGTTCGTCCTCGGGCGCATCAGGATGAAGCGTCGCGAGATGCCGGTGCCAGCGCGCCGCAAGCAGCGCGCGCGGGCCGGAGTGCGAGAGCTTCAGCGTCGCGGCCGACCATTGCGCGAAACTCATGTTGAGCAGCGGCAGGTCGAGCAGCCATTCGCCGGGGTAGTCCACGATGTCGAGCGTGAGCGTGCGGTTGCGCGCGCCGCGCCGCGCCGACTGGTACTCGATCACGAGCCGCAATTCGCTGATGCGGCTTGTCAACTCCGGCCAGTTGCGCTCGACCGTCAGCGCGCGGACATGCGTCTCGTAATCGAAGCGCGGCACCGCATCGTCGGGCTGCGGTTCGAGCCGCGCGCGCGCGACGCGCCCGCTCGCCATCGCCTCGAACACCGGCAGCCGCCCGCCGTGCAGCAGTTGATGCACCAGCGCGGTGATGAACACGGTCTTGCCGGCGCCCGACAATCCAGTGACGCCGAGCCGCACGGTCGGATTGAACAGATTGAGCCCGAACTCGCCGACGGCGCGGCCGGCGAGGCGGATCTCTTCCGCGAGGTTGGTGAGGGGGGAGGACATCGGGTCTGCCGCCGTCAGATAGACACCCGCCGGAGCCCGCGCCAGCGGCTGGTCAGACTAGTCAGGCTCCGCTTCCAGCATGCGCGGGGTGACGAACCGGTCGAGCCGTCCGGATTTCGGGTGGAGCGCGCTCCAATCGTCGAAGGCGAAGTCGATCACCGCGAGGCCCGCGGTCGGGAACTTCTCGAACATCCGCTGCCGCGCCTCGAGGTCGCCGGACGCCACCAGCAGCTCGGCGAGTTCGCCCATCGCCGGGTTATGGCCGGCAAGCATCACGGCATGGATCGCCGGCGCCGTCTCCTTGAGGACGCCGAGCAGCGTGCCGGTCCCGCTTCCATAGATGCGATCGTCGTGAACGACTTTCGGCGCTTTCTTGAACGCCGGGATCAGGAGATCGAGGGTCTCGCGCACGCGCGTCGCCGTCGGACGCAACGATCAGGTCCGGCACGAGAGCGTGGCGCGCCATGTAGCCGCCCATGCGCGGCGCCGCCTCGCGGCCGCGCGCGTTCAGCGGCCGGTCCTGATCGCGCAAGCCCGAGGACCAGTCGGATTTGGCGTGGCGCAACAGCATCAGGCGGCGCATGGGGCGGCTCGTTCGCGGTTTGGCTTTGTCCCGCCGGGGCGGGGCGGCTTGCGATCAGTGTGGCGGCACGGCATCAAGGGACGATGACCGAGCCCGATAAAGGCACATACGGGCCTACCTGGTACGCCGCAACCATGGTTGCGGCGCCCGAGCGGCTGACGCTGACCGACAACCTCGACGTCGATGTCTGCGTCGTCGGCGCCGGGCTTGCGGGGCTGACGGTGGCGCGCGAGGTCGCGCGGCGCGGCTGGTCGGTCGCCGTGCTGGAGGCAAATCGCGTCGCGGCGAGCGCGTCGGGCCGCAACGGGGGCTTCGTCTCGCCGGGTTTTGCCGAAGGCATCGATGCGATCGTGGATCGCGTCGGGTTGCCGCGCGCCAAGGAATTGTGGGCGCTGTCGGAGGCGGGCGTCGAGTATGTACGCAGCGCCATCACTGATGCCGCAATGCCGGACGTCAATCCGCGCGACGGACGCCTGTCGGTGCGGCGCACCGACGACGAGGCGGCGCTGATCGAGCACGTCGCGATGCTGCGCGTCGAGTTCGGCGCCGAGGTCGAGGCGTGGCCGACCCAGCAGGTGCGCGAGGTGTTGCGCAGCCCGTACTATTTTCAGGGCGCGCACTTCGCCAAGGCCTTCCACATTCATCCGCTCAACTATGCGCTCGGGCTTGCGGCCGACGCCGAGAAGCACGGCGCGCGCATCTACGAAGGGACGATCGCGACCGGCGTCGATCCGGCGGGCGTGCGCAAGCGGGTGGAGACGCCGCAGGGCACGGTGCGGGCGCGCCATGTCGTGCTCGCGGGAAGCGTCGGAACGGGCATGGCCGACGCGCAGCTCGCCGAAACCGTGCTGCCGGTCTCGACCTACGTGGCGGTGACGGCGCCGCTCGGCGAAAAGCTGTTCGAGGCGGTGCGCTACACCGGCGCGGTCGCCGACACGCGGCGGGCCTGCGACTATTACCGCATCGTCGACGACGACCGGCTGCTGTGGGGCGGCCGGATTTCGGCCAGCACTAGCCAGCCGCGGCGTCTCGAAGCGCGTATGCGCCGCGACATCCTTAGTGTTTATCCGCAACTCGGCGAGATCGAGATCACGCACGCATGGTCCGGCGTGATGGCCTACGCGGTGCACAAGATGCCGCAGATCGGCGAGCTTGCGCCCGGCTACTGGCTCGCGAGCGCGTTCGGCGGGCATGGGCTGAACACCACCGCGATGGCGGGCGAGATCATCGCGCGCGCCATTCTGGAAGGCGACGACCGCTGGCGGCTGTTCTCGCCCTATGAACTGGTGTGGACAGGCGGCGGGTTCGGCCGCGTTGCCGCGCATGCGATCCTGCGCTCGATCCAGGTGCGCGATGCGCTGAAGGACCGGATTGCGCGTTATCGCGATCGGGCGCGCCGCGAAGCCGACGAACGGCACGCCAAATGGGAGGCCGACAAGGCCGCGCGCAAGGCCGCGGAGGAAGCGCGCCGCGCCGAAGAAGCCGCACAGCGCGCCGCCGAGGAGGCCGCCCGCAAGCGCGCCGCCGAAGAGGCGCGCCTGCTCGCAGCCGAGCGGGCAAGACTTGCGCTTGAAGAGGTCCAGCGCGCCAAGGAGGAGGGCGAGCGCCAGCGCCGCGCGGCCGAGACCGAAGCCGAGCGTTGGCGCGAGGACGCCAAGCAGACCGAAGAGGCGGAGGTGCTCGAAGCGGCCGCGCAGACCGTGCGCGAGGCCGCGACCGCGCTTGGGATCCAGATCGAGCAGCACAAGGCGCTGACTGCGGCCCCGGTTCGCGAACCTGCCGCGCCGGTGCTCGAACCGGCGGAAGCTGCCGCGGCTGCGGACACCGCCGCAACGCCTGCGCCGGCAGACGTTGTTATGACGCCGCCGTCCGTTACGCCGGAGCCGGGCCCGCGCAAGGGCAAGCGCGGACCGAAAAAGAAGAAGCGCGCCGCCGAGCCAGTGCCGCCGGTCAGATTCGACTCTCAGCTTGCGCGCTTGCCCATAACCGCAAGTTACTCTTGGCGATATTCAAACGCACCGCCGGGCATGGCGAATACCTCCGCCCGCCGATAAGAAGGCCGGATGAATCAGACCCTCGAACTTGGCCTCGATACCTTCGGCGACATCACCGACGGGTCGGACGGCAAGCCGCTGCACGCAGCGCAGGTCATCCGCAATCTGGTCGATGAAGCGGTGCTCGCGGATGAGGTCGGTGTCGATGCCATCGGCGTCGGCGAGCACCACCGCGCCGACTTCGCGGTCTCGGCGCCCGAAATGGTGCTGGCGGCGATCGCGAGCCGCACCAGGCGCATCCTGCTTGGTTCGGCCGTGACGGTTCTTTCGTCCGACGATCCGATCAGGGTCTTTCAGCGGTTTTCCACGCTCGACGCGGTCTCGAACGGGCGCGCCGAGGTCATTCTCGGTCGCGGCTCGTTCACCGAGTCGTTTCCGCTGTTCGGTCTCGATCTCAAGCAGTACGAGGAACTGTTCAACGAAAAGCTCGATCTGTTCGCGGCGGTGCGCGAGGAGCAGCCCGTCACATGGCAGGGGGCGCTGCGGCCGCCGCTGAACAATCAGAGCGTCTATCCGAAAACGGAGTCAGGCAAGCTGAAGACCTGGATCGGCGTCGGCGGTACGCCGGAGTCGGTCATGCGCGCCGCGCACTACGGCATGCCGATGATGCTGGCGATCATCGGCGGCGATCCGAAGCGCTTTGTGCCGTTCGCGGATCTCTATCGGCGCGCGCTCAAGGAGATGGGCAAGGACGAACTGCCAATCGGCGTGCACTCGCACGGCTATATCGCCGAAACCGACGCACAGGCGCGTGAGGAGTTGTTCGCCGATTACAAGCGCATGCGCGACAAGATCGGTGCGGAGCGCGGCTGGCCGCCGATGAGCCGCGCCGATTTCGAGGGCGAGATCGCGCACGGCTCGCTCTATGTCGGCTCGCCGGAAACGGTGGCACGCAAGATCGTCGGAACCGTGAAGGCGCTCGGTCTGTCCCGCTTCACCATGAAGTACAGCGCGGGGCCGCTCCCGCACGAGAAGGCGATGCGCTGCATCGAGTTTTACGGGCGCAAGGTTATGCCGCTGGTGCGGGAGATGCTCGCCTAGCGCCCCTCGCGCCGCGCCATGAACGCGAGCCGCTCGAACAGGTGCACGTCCTGCTCGTTCTTGATCAGCGCGCCGTGCAGCGGCGGGATCAGCTTTTTCGGGTCGCGTTCGCGCAACGTCTCGGGGCCGATGTCCTCGACCATCAGAAGCTTGAGCCAGTCGAGCAGTTCGGAGGTCGAGGGCTTCTTCTTCAGGCCCGGTACTTCGCGGATCTCGTAGAACAGCTTGAGCGCCTCGGCGACGAGGCGCTGCTTGATGCCGGGAAAATGCACCTCGATGATCGCCCGCATCGTGTCGCCGTCGGGGAAGCGGATGTAGTGGAAGAAGCAGCGGCGCAGGAACGCGTCGGGCAATTCCTTCTCGTTGTTCGAGGTGATGACCACGATCGGCCGGCGGCGCGCGTGCACGGTCTCGCCGGTCTCGTAGACGAAGAACTCCATGCGATCGAGTTCCTGCAACAGGTCGTTGGGAAACTCGATGTCGGCCTTGTCGATCTCGTCGATCAGCAGCACGGGCCGCTGGTCGGAGACGAACGAGTCCCACAGCTTGCCGCGCCGGATGTAGTTGCGGATGTCGCCGACGCGCTGGTCGCCGAGCTGGCTGTCGCGCAGCCGCGAGACCGCGTCGTATTCGTAAAGGCCCTGCTGCGCCTTGGTGGTCGATTTGACGTGCCACTCGATCAGCGGCGCCGAGAGCGCCTTGGCGATCTCCAGCGCCAGCACGGTCTTGCCGGTGCCGGGTTCGCCCTTTACCAGCAGCGGCCGCTCCAGCGTGATCGCCGCATTCACCGCGACCTTTAGGTCGTCGGTCGCCACATAGGCGCTTGTTCCTTCGAAACGCATGTCTGCTCCGGGACGCCGATTGCGCCGCACCCTAGGGGGCGGAACCCTGTGCGGCAAGGCGATCATCACCTCGTCTTGGCGGCATTGTGAACGCAATTGAACCCACTTTCCGCGGTCATCGCGTATAAGGCTCATGAGCACCTGGGAGGTCTCGCCATGCTTCGCCGTTCATTCATTGCCGCATGCGTGCTGGCTGCCGCCGTCAGTGCCGCGCCCGCGCAAACCAAGACCGCCAAGGCGATCTTCGCCGGCGGCTGCTTCTGGTGCGTGGAGGCCGACTTCGACAAGGTGCCGGGCGTGATCTCGACGACGTCGGGCTATCTCAACGGCAAGACCAAGAACCCGACCTACAAGGAAGTTTCCGGTGGCGGCAGCGGCCATGTCGAGGCGGTCGAGGTCGTCTACGACCCCGCCAAGGTCACTTACGCCAAGCTGCTCGACGCGTTCTGGCGCAGCATCGATCCGCTGGTGAAGGACAAGCAGTTCTGCGACTCGGGCGACATGTATCGCACCGGCATCTATTACCTCGACGACGAGCAGAAGAAGCTCGCCGAGGAGAGCAAGAAACCCGTCGCCGCGAAATTCGCGCCGCGCACCGTCTACACCGAGATCGTCAAGGCCGACACGTTCTATCCGGCCGAGGACTACCACCAGGATTACTACAAGAAAAACGAAGCCCGCTATAACTTCTATCGCTGGAATTGCGGACGCGATCAGCGCCTCGAACAGCTCTGGGGCAAGAAGGAGTCGTCGTGATGACGAGGCGCGCCATGTTGCTCGGAACGGCCGGAACGCTTGCGATCTTCTCCCTGTTTCGCTGGGGTGCGGCGAGCGACGCGGCGCCGGCGAAGAAATTCGAAATCGAGAAGAGCGATGAGGAGTGGCGCAAGCTGCTGACGCCTGCGCAATACGACGTGCTGCGCAAGCACGGCACCGAGCGCCCCGGCACGAGCCCGCTCAATGCCGAGAAGCGCAAGGGCACGTTCGCGTGCGCGGGGTGCGACCTGCCGCTGTTCTCGTCGGAGACGAAGTATGAAAGCGGCACCGGCTGGCCGAGCTTCTGGCAGCCGCTTGCGAATGCCGTCGGCACGACGACCGACAAGTCGTTCCTGATGACGCGCACGGAGGTGCATTGCCGCCGCTGCGGCGGACATCTGGGCCACGTGTTCGAGGACGGGCCGAAGCCGACGGGGCTGCGCTACTGCATGAACGGCGTCGCGCTGAAGTTCACGCCCGCACCGGCCAGCGGACCGGCGTAGGCCCGGCAAATCCTGCCGGACCGGCAAATCCGCGCCGGTCATCGCACGCGCCCGTTCTTCCTAAGCTATTGATCTAGCGTTGATTATTCCGTGGCACGTCCCTTGCGACGGTCCAACCCGACCATGCGTGCGGCTGGCACGCATTGAATTGGGCTGGAGGACGGTATGGGTATTTTCGGCGCTCTCACCACGGCGGTGACGGGTCTTCGCGCGCAATCCTTCGCGCTGGAAAACATCTCGGGCAACATCGCGAACTCGCAGACGACCGCGTTCAAACGCGTCGACACGAGCTTCACGGACCTGATCCCGGACAATCCGCCCTCCAAGCAGCTCGCCGGTACGGTGATCGCGAGCGCGCGCTCCACCAACACGGTGCAGGGCGACTTCCAGGCGGCGTCGATCGGCACCTTCATGGCGATCAACGGCGCGGGCTTCTTCGTCATACAGAAGCCGGAGAGCTTCATCGACGGCCGGCCGACGTTCAGCGGCACCGACCTCTACACGCGCCGCGGCGACTTCACGACCAACAAGGACGGCTATCTGGTCAACGGCGCGGGCTACTACCTGATGGGCATCCCGGTCGATTCCAAGACCGGCAACCTCGCCGGCAGCGCGCCGCAGATCCTGAAATTCCAGAACGACTTCCTGCCCGCGCAGCCGACCACGCAGGTCCAGTATCGCGCAAACCTCGCGAGCTATCCGCTGACCGGCAATCATGACGTCAACGTGCCGGGCTCCGAATTGATCGATCCGAAGACCTTCTCGGCGAGCCCGGTCGCCGGCGCACCGTCGCCTGCCAAGATCACGGGCTTCGGCGGGACGCTGCTGAACGACGCGAATGCCCTCCTCACCGGCTCGCAGGTTCTGCCGGCAACCCTCACGAACGCCGGTTCGTTCACCATCAACGGCGCGACCGTGAACGTCACCAGCGGCATGACGCAGGCCCAGCTCCTGACCGCGATCAACACCTCGAACGCGGGCGGCCTGCCTGCGGGCATGCAGGCTGCCGTCATCACCGGCGGGCGTCTGGTGCTCGAGAGCGTGGACGCCGAAACGCAAATCGACATCACCAGCTCGAGCCCGCTGGCACTCGCCGAGCTCGGGCTGCAGGTCGGAACGATCGAGCCGACAAATCTGCTGACGCAAAGCGCGGCCCAGAGCGGCCAGACGCTGACCATCCAGGTCTCGAACGACACGACGACCTACGCGATGAAGACCATCACGTTCGGAACCGGCGGCTCGCAAGTGACGACGATGCAGGAATTGCAGGCGGCGATCGCGGGCCTCGCCGGCGGCGCGATGACCCTCGACCCCGCGAACGGCAACATCGGCATCACGGCCGCGGCGCTGGGCGACCAGATTCAGGTCGGCGGCACCGCCGCGCCGCTGAACTTCGGCATCCATAACCTCCAGGCCTACTCGTCCAACCAGCAGGTGCTCGGTCTCGACGCGACGACGTTCATCGATCAATCGATCGGCGGCGGGGCGATCACGGCCTACGACTCGTCGGGCACGCCCGTGAACATGCAGATCCGCTGGGCCAAGGTGGACTCCTACTCGCTGGGCGGGAGCCACAAGGACAGCTGGAACCTGTTCTATCAGGTGAACAGCAACGCCGTCGGCAATCAGGTCGCCTGGCAGAATGCCGGCATGAACTACACGTTCGATGCGAACGGCCAGATGAACCCGCTGATCGCCAACACCACGCTCAATGACGTGGTGGTGAACGGCGCGGCGCTCGGCACGATCCAGGTCGTGCACGGCGCTGGCGGCATGACGCAATTCGCCGACACCAACGGCACCGTGCAGGTGAACCTGATCCAGCAGGACGGCTTCCCGGCCGGCTCGCTGCAGACCATCTCGATCAGCGACAAGGGCCGCGTGGTCGGCACCTACTCGAACGGCCGCACGCTCGATCTCGCCGACGTCACGCTGGTCAATTTCAACGGCCCCAACCAGCTGAAGCGCATCGACGGCGGCGCGTTCGAGGCGACCGACGAGTCCGGCCCCGCGGTGCTCGGCGCGCCGGGAAAGATCGTCGCCTCGTCGCTCGAAGGCTCCAACGTCGACATCGCGGACGAATTCACCAAGCTGATCGTCACGCAGCAGGCCTACTCGGCCAACACGCGCGTCGTCACGACCAGCAATCAGATGGTGCAGGACGTCCTGAACATGCTGCGGTGATGGCTTCGCGCAGGCCGGAGTAGCGTTTCATGGGACTGGGACAAGCGATCTCCTCCGCGATGAGCGGGCTGCGCGTCACGCAGTCCGGCCTGTCGCTGATCGCCGCCAATATCGCGAATGCCGAGACGCCCGGCTATGTGAAGAAGACCGTCTCGCAGGTCGCGACCGCCTCCGGCGATCTCGGGATCGGCGTGCGGCTCTCGTCGGTCAACCGCGAGCTCGACCAGTATCTGCAGCGCCAGTTGCGCACCGAGACCTCCGGCGGCGCCTACGCGACGGCGCGCGCCGGCTTCTTCTCGCGCCTGCAGAACGTCTTCGGCGAGCCCGGCGGGCAGAATGCGCTCGACACGGTGTTCAACGACTTCGTCTCGGCCGCGCAGGCGCTGAGCACGTCGCCGGATTCGAGTTCCGCGCGCTATGCGCTGCTCAGTGCCGGCCAGACGCTCGCGCAGCACCTCAACGGCATGACGTCCGATATCCAGGGGCTGCGCACCGACGCCGAGCTTGGCCTGTCCGATGCGGTCAATCAGGCCAACAATGCGATGAGCCAGATCGCCGCGATCAACCGGCAGCTCGGGCACAGCAACGTGCAGGACGCGACGACCGCGAGCCTGCTCGACCAGCGCGATCTCTACATCGATCAGCTCTCGCAGCTGATGGACATCAAGGTCGTCACGACCGACAACAACCAGCTCAACATCTTCACGCGCACGGGCGCGCAGCTTGTCGGCGACACCGCTTCGATCCTCAAATTCGAGACCAAGGGCGCGCTCGGCGCGAACTCGCTCTGGAATGCTGATCCCTTAAAGCGTGGCGCCGGCACGATCATGCTCGCGTCCAGCGGCGGAGCGACCATCGACCTGATCAGCGCCAATGCGTTCGGGTCCGGCACCATCGGTGCGCTGATCGAGATGCGCGACCATGTGCTGGTCGACGCGCAGGCGCAGGTCGATCAGGTCGCGTCCGGCATGGCGCGCACGCTCTCCGACCGCACCACCGCCGGCACGGCCGTGAATTTCGGCACGCAGGCCGGCTTCGATCTCGATGTCGGCGCGCTCCTCGCCGGCAATTCGATCAACGTCACCTACACGGACGCGAGCAACACCCAGCGCACGATCAAGATCGTGCGGGTCGACGATCCGAGCGCGCTGCCGCTGTCGCAGCCGACCACCAATCCGAACGAGCGCGTTCTGGGCGTGAGCTTCTCGAACGGCCTGGCCTCGGTCGCGGCGCAACTCAGCAGCATGCTCGCTGCGACGGGCGTTAAGTTCACCAATCCGGGCGGCACCACGCTGCGCGTGCTCGATGACGGTATCGCGGGCACCGTCGACATCAACGCGGCCTCGACCACCCGCACGATGACGTCGCTCACCGGCGGAAGCGGCGAGATTCCTTTCTTCCTCGATGGGCTCAGCCCCTTCTCGAACGCCATCACGGGTCAGGGCCCGCAGAGCATCGGTTTCGCAGGGCGCATCACGGTCAATCCGGCGCTGATCGCGGACCCGTCGCGGCTTGTCGTCTACAGCACGTCGCCGCTGACCTCGGCCGCCGACGCCACGCGGCCGAATTTCCTGCTCGATCGCCTGACCAGCGGGGTGCTCGACTTTGCGCCGCAGGCCGGCATCGGCACATCGTCAGCGCCGTTCAGCGGTTCGCTCACATCCTACATCCGGCAGATGATCAGCCAGCAGGGTGAGGCCGCTTCGAACGCCGAGAGCCTGCGCCAGGGGCAGGAGGTCGTCGTCAATACGCTGCAGCAGCGTTACGCCGACAAATCCAACGTCAACATCGACGAGGAAATGGCGAACCTGCTCAAGCTGCAGACCGCCTACGGGGCGAACGCGCGCGTGCTCTCCGCCGTGCGCGACATGATCGACCAGTTGCTGAAGGTGTGAGGCTGCGATGACCGTCACCGGCGTTGGACCGCAATCCTCGCTCGTCGTCCGGGCGCTCGGCGACATGCGCAGCCAGCTCGGCGATCTCCAGCGCCAGCTCGGCACCGGCAAGAAATCGACCACCTTTGCGGGGCTCGGCGTCGGCCGTGGACTGTCGGTCAGCCTGCGCGGTCAGCTCTCCGCAATGGCGAGCTACACCGACACGATGACGCAAGTCGGCGTGCGCCTGAGCCTGCAGCAGGCCACGCTCAGCCGGATCTCCACGCTGAGCCGCGACGTCAAAAGCGCCACGCTGACGCAATTCTCGACCGACGCGAGCGGGCAGACCATGGCGCAGCGCGCCGCGACTACGCAACTCGACGAAATCCTCGGACTGCTCAACACGCCGGCCGGCGACCGCTATCTCTTTTCCGGGCGCGCGGGCGACAAGCGGGCGACCGACACGACCGATCACATCCTCAACGGCGACGGCGCGCGCGCCGGACTGAAGCAGATCATCGCGGAACGCCTGCAGGCCGATCTCGGCACCAGTGGGCTCGGACGGCTTGAGATTCCGGCCGTCGTCGGCGCGCAGGTGGATATCGCGGAGGAAACGCCCGCGACCGTGTTCGGGATGAAGCTCGCGAGCGTGAGCACGCTCAACGGCGCGACCGTGAGCGGTCCGACCGGCTCGCCCGCCGGCGCCAGCGTCAATTTCACCGCCAATCCGAATCCCGGCGACGCCATCACGTTTTCCTTCACGCTGCCGGACGGCACCAGCGACCAGTTCACCCTGACGGCGACGAATGCGGCCCCGCCGGCGGCCGGAGAGTTCACGATCGGCACCACCCCAGCCCTGACGGCGGCGAACTTCCAGACTTCGCTCACCACCGCGGTGCAGAAGCTTGCCGCAACCTCGCTCACGGCGGCATCCGCGATGGCGGCGGCGGACAACTTCTTCAATATCGGTGCGGGCCAGCCGCCGCAGCGCGTCGGCGGGCCGACGCCCGCGACCGCGACGGGGCTTGTCGCGGGTACCTCAAGCAATACCGTCACCTGGTACACCGGCGAAATGGGTACGGACTCGCCGCGCGGTACCGCGGTCGCCAAGGTCGACGACGCACATACGATCGCCTATGGGGCGCGCGCGAACGAAGAAGCGCTCCGCACGACCATCGCCAGCATCGCGGTCTATGCCACGATGACGTTCTCGCCGAGCGATCCGAACGCGCGGCACGCTTCGGCGCCGTCAGCCAGCGCGTCAGCGACACGCTCGCCGATCCGCCGAACGGGCAGCAGAAGCTTCAGGATATCCAGGCCGAGCTTGCCTTCGCGCAGACCACGATCGTGGACTCCACGAAACGCCAGCAGCAGCGCAAGTCG
The DNA here is from genome assembly GCA_963828625.1 of uncultured Alphaproteobacteria bacterium. Taxonomy (GTDB): domain Bacteria; phylum Pseudomonadota; class Alphaproteobacteria; order Rhizobiales; family Xanthobacteraceae; genus PALSA-894. The sequence goes on from CAWHEX010000009.1 coordinate 443,792, forward strand.
ACGCTGGAAGACCTCCTGCAAGGCATCGAAGAGGCGCCGGAGGAAGAAGTCGCAGCGCAAATCCTGGCGCTGCAGACGCGGCTGCAGGCTTCGTTGCAGACGACGTCGATGCTCTACCAGCTGAGCATCGTCAATTATCTCTAGGATGGTTTGGCGAGCGATTTACATCGCGCCGGGGTTCAGCGGCCGAGCAGGCCCGCCGCAAGCTCGCGATTGATGTTGATCAGCGGCGCGAGCTTCTCGCGGCGCGGCTCGGTCATCAGCGAGACCGTCTGGTTCATCACGAACACGCCGAGATTGGCGACATTCTGCCGGACGAGTTCGGGCAGCGGATTGTCCGCGCGTGTGACCGAAGTCAGAAAAACCGACCAGAGCTTGCGGTTATACAGCAGCGCCTCGTCGATCTGATCGCGGTTGCCCCAGTTCTCGTTCAGCGCCTGAAGCCGCGCCGCGGCCTTGAGCAGCAAGTTCGCCTCCGTCTCACGTGGACTGGAGGTCTCCTTTGCCACTTTTCCGTAAGCTTGGGCCGCTTGTTGCATTGCGGAGCAATTCCTCTTCGTACGCAATCAGCTTCTTTGTTTCTTTCAACGCCTTGTACAGTTCGCCTGTTAAAATGTGGTTATTAATTGCTTCCACTGTGGGCCAGGTGCTCGGTGCCGCCTGGACGATGTCGCGCACCAGCGAGAAGTAAAGCTCGTGATGCGGCTTCGCGTCGCGCGACGTGTACATCAGCTGAACCGCCAGATAGATGCGCTTGGCCGGCGAGTTTGCGCGGTCCGGCGTCATGATGTCCTTTTCGCGCAGGATCGGAGCCGCGCCTTCGATGAGGAGCCGCGTGCGCTGCTCGCTGTTCGTGATGACGGCTTCGCCGATGAGGATGCGTTCGCCGGGCTTGAGCTCGACTTTCAGCGCCATCGCGGTCTCCCTCGATGCTGTCGCGGCGCGAATCAACCGCGTCGCAGGGTAGCAAAAGCAAAACGGCGGGGCCGAGGCCCCGCCGTTCGCAGCAAACTATGGCTCTTCCAGATTTAGCCGAACAACCGCAGCACCGCCTGATCGGCCTGCGCGGAGAGCGACAGGGCGGTCGAGGAGAGTTGCTGGCGGGTCTGCAGGGCGAGAAGGTTCGCACCTTCTTCGTTGGTGTCGGCCAACACGAGGTTGTCCGCACCGGTCTGCAGCGTCGTGATCAGGTTCTTGGTGAAGTCCTGACGGGTCTGCACCGTGGTCAGGTTCGAACCGAACTTCGACGCCTGGGTCCGCAGGTTGCTCAGCGCGGTGTCGATCGACGAAACAACGCTGTCGATCGTCGTGTTGCTCTGGAACGCGTTCGAAGCCTGGGCGCTGAGGCCGAGACCGGAGGAGTCCAGCTTGACGCCGCTGATGGTCTGCGAGCTCGTGCCGTTCTCGTTGAACACGACCTTCAGGTTGTCGCCGTACAGCAGGTTGATGCCGTTGTACGAAGCGTCCTTCGCGAGCGCGTCAATCTGCGACAGCAGCGCGTTGAAGTCCGACTGCAAGCTGGTGCGGGTCGTGCTCGCCGCGTTCAGCGTCGACGTCGGAGCCGTGGTGCCCCCCGTCAGGCCGAGGCCGGTCAGCACGCCGCTCGCGCCCGCGATCGTCAACGAGTTCGACGAAGAACCCGTGAAGCCGATCACGTTCGAGCCGTTGATCGCGGCACCGACGCCAGCGATGCCCGCCAGCGAGGTGGTCAGGGCCGCGCGCGTGCGGTTCTGGCCAGCGCCGAAGGTGATCGTCTGGGCCGCAGCGGAGCCAACGGTCAGCGTCAGCGCGCCGGTGAGGCCGTTGAGCGCCGCGTTGAACGCCGCGTTGGTCGTGTTGTACGCCGAGCCAGAGAAGCCGAGCGCGCTGCCGACCGTGCCACCAACAGTGAACGCTGCAGCCGAGCTGAGCTGCACCGAACCGGACGCGTCCACGCCGGTGATCGAGCCACTGACCGAAGACGACGCGATCGCCGAGGCGAGCTGCGCCGCGGTCGTGAACGTGCCGGCAGCCGCCGAAGAGCCCGAGGTGACGTAACGCAGCGTGGCCGTGTTGGTGCCGTCGTTGAGGGTCAGCGTGCTGCCGCCCACCGCATCGACATCAACCTGACCAGCCGCCGCCGTGCCGCCAACGGTGAAATTGGTGGCGAAGTCGGTGCCGCGGACGGTGGTGAAGCCGCCGGCGCTTGACACGTTGCCGCCACCGAAGTCGGTGCCGAGCAGGGTCTGCAGCTCGCTGGCGTCGGTGAAGGTGCGCGTGCCGGCGTTGAACGCGGCGCCCTTGGTGTAGGTTTGCACGCTGCCGGCGCCGTACTGCACCGTGATGGTCTGGCCGTTGGTGAGGCCCGCGAGCGAGCCTTCCGTGATGCGCGCGGTGGCGGCGGCCGCACCCGTCAGGGTACCGGCAACGCTCGCGAGCGTCGCGGAGCTGGTCGAGCGGACGGTGTCCGCAGCGATCGCCGCCGTGCCGTTCGCCGTGCTGAGGTCGTAGGTGAACGAGCCGAGAGCCGCCTGCGAAGCCTGCTTCGCAATCGACTTCGCGGACTCAACAAGCTTCGTCAGCGAGGTGAGGCCCTGGTCGGCCGCTTCGAGCGTCTTCTGCGCCTGGCCGATCGAGTCGAGCAGGGCGTTCAAGTCGCTGGCGCGGTTGCTGAGCGACTGCGAGGTGAAGAAGTTGCCGGGATTGTCGAGAGCGGAGTTGACCTTCTTGCCGGTGGCGAGCCGGTTCTGGGTCAGCGCCATCAAAGACGCGGTGCTCTGAAGAGAGAGGAGGTTCTGCCGGACGCCAGCCGACAGAGTAATGTTGGAAGCCATAGTTCTGGAACCTTTCTGGTCGATACCGGTAGCGGCCGGACGGCCGTACTGGCCATTTGCAGTTGTTTGATCCTTCAGGATCGACCGCGTTTTCCCACACGCAGTTCAACGATCTGTAAAACAACCTGGTTAATGAATTGCTGGCGGCGCGCCGAATTATCGTGATGGATTAGGCGGTTGCCTCATCGGCATGATGCACCGCAACAGTAAAGATCGAGCGCTGAAACGCGCTCTGCCGCTTAAACAATCGCAAATTGTATGTTTTCAGACTTCGACGTCGAGGTCGGCCTGCATTTGGGCCTGAGTCGGCGACGCGCCACTGTTCAGCGCGCGAACATAGGCGCGGAGCCGCAGCGTGGCTTCTTCGGGGATCTGCCGGACCACGCGGCCGGAGCCGACGTCGAGCACCTGGTAGATCACCTCGCGGCTCTGCGCATCGAGAATGACCTTGCGCACGGTTTCGTCGGCCCGGACTTCGGGGGCCTTCGGTGCGGAGGTCACGGACTGTGCAGGGCTGAGCTCGGTGGTGACGGCCTCGCGCACGGCGGGTACGTCGAGCCGCACATTGGCCGTCGGCGTCGTCACGTTGCTCGATCGGATACTCAGACCGGTATCCATCTGGGTCTCCCGCCGGTTTCTACCGGGCACGCAGATTGCGTGCTTTGGCCGATCCTGGCCGCGGAGGTTTAAGCCCTCGTTAGGGAATTGGGTTAATGGCGCCAGCGAAGGCGCTGAGCGGCCGCGCGATTGCGCCGCCGGTTAACGAGCCGTTACCGGCGTCAGAGCGTGCGGCTGACCGAGATCGGCGTCGCGGCGCTTTTCGGCGGCGCGGAGGTGCGCCCCGACTGTCCGTAGGTCTGCGGCGCGTTCTTCTTCGCCACTTCGGAATGCGCGCCGCGGATCAGGCCCTCGGACACCGCATGCGCGGTCGCCAGCACCGTGAGATTCATCTGCAACAGCGCGCTGAAGGTGTCGTGCTGCTGGCGCAGTGCGGCGAGCAGGTCGGGAACGTGTTGCGTGAGCACCGGCAGGTTCGCCTTCACCTGCGCGGTATCGGCAACATAAAGACGCGCGAGTTCGCTCTTCGTCGCCTCGAGCGCGATCGCGTCCTTCAGCTTGCCGTCGCGCACGAGCCTGGTCTCCTGCTCGACGGTCGCGACCAGCGCGTCCATCGCAGCGAGAAGGTGACGCACGAGGTTCTCGCCTTCCGCGGCTGACTCGATCGGTTTCGGCTGTGCCTTCGTGCTGCTGCTGCTGTGCTGTTGCTGTTCATTTCGCGCGCGCCTCCTGCTGCGCGAGCAACGAGCTGTAGACGTGCTTCGCAAGCCCGATGCCGCCGGCCTTCGCGAACGCCTTGGAATATTCGTTGGTCAGGAACGAGCGCCACACGCCGGTCGCCTGACTTCCGCCGAACGGACCTTCGCCGTCGACCTTGGTCATCATCTCGCCGAACATCGTGTTGAGAAACATCGCCTCGAAATCTTCGGCGGCCTCGCGCGCCTTCGGGTTCGTCATCTGCGCGCCGGCACTCATTGTCTTGGCGACCGAGGGACCGATGCCGTAGGCGGCGTTCGCGCCGGTCGGCACCGCACCGATGCTGAGCGGGTTGACCGACGCCATCTCACATCACCTCGATGTCGGCCTGGATCGCGCCCGCGGCCTTGATCGCCTGCAGGATCGCGATCATGTCGCGCGGGCCGATGCCGAGCGCGTTGAGGCCGTCGACGAGCTGCTGCAGCGAGACGCCTTCCCTCACCAGCGCGAGCTTCTTGCCGTCTTCCGTGCACGCCGACGCGGGTGCGCGGAACGACGACGCGTCTGCCCGCGCGAGAGCGGCGCAGGCTGGCTCACTTGCGGGGACTCGCTGATCGAGACCGTGAGATTGCCTTGCGCGACCGCGACGGTCGAGACGCGCACGTCGCGGCCCATCACGATGATGCCGGAGCGTTCGTCGATCACGATCCGCGCAGGCAGATCCGGCTCGATCTGAAGCTGCTCGATTTCGGTCAGCAGCGCGACGACCTTGCCCGCGAACTGCTTCGGGATGGTGAGCTGCACCGTCGAGGGATCGAGCGGTTCGGCGGTCGGCTCGCCGATGAAGTCGTTCACGGCGGCGGCGATGCGTTTCGCCGTGGTGAAGTCCGCGTTGCGCAGCGCGAGGCGCAGGTTCGGCAATCGATTGAGCGCGAAATCGATCTCGCGCTCGATGATCGCGCCGTTGGAGATGCGTCCGACCGTCGGCACGCCGCGCGTGATCTTGGCGGCTTCGCCTTCGGCCGAGAAGCCGCTGATCGCGAGCGAGCCTTGCCCGACCGCGTAGACATTGCCGTCGGCGCCGAGCAGCGGCGTGACGAGGAGCGTGCCGCCTTGCAGGCTCTTGGAGTCGCCCATCGCCGACACCGTGATGTCGATGCGCGTGCCCTGCGTGCCGAACGGCGGAAGATTGGCGGTGACCATCACGGCGGCGACGTTGCCGGTGCGCAGCGTCTGGCCGCGGATGTTGACGCCGAGGCGTTCGAGCATCGCCTGGAGCGATTGCTTGGTGAAAGGGATGTTGTTGAGCGTGTCGCCGGTGCCGTTGAGGCCGACGACGAGGCCGTAACCGATGAGCTGGTTCTGGCGCACGCCCTCGACGCTCGCGAGGTCCTTGATGCGCGAGGCGGCCTGCGCCGTGCCGGGCGCACCCAACGCCAAGACGACCGCGAACGCGGCGATCCCGGTTCTGACAAACCTCATGGCCTGCTCCCCGTTGCCTGTAAGCCGTCCACGTCTCCCAACGCTTCCGGCAGCAACGAAGAAGACTATGCGAGCGCCATGCCAAGGCGGCGCTTGCGGGCAATGCTCTGAAATGGCTCGGCTTTTGGCGGACGAGCGGAGGGCGCTCTATAGGCGCGCGCGGGTCAATCCTTGCCGTTTCGGCAAATTTTGCCGCCCGTTAACGACGCGTTAACCATGCCCGCGCGAGTTAGGGCGAGGCCGCTCATGCGAATCCAGGGAACCAGCGCACCTGCAACGCCCGCCGCATCGTCAGGTGCGCGGCGCACTGCGTCCGGCACCTTCAGCCTCGACACCGACAACACGGCGCGGCCCTCAGGCGCCGCGACCGGCATGCGTGTCATCGGCGGCATCGACACGCTGCTGGCGCTGCAGGGCGTGGACGAGCCGGCCGAGCGCCGCAAGAAGGCGGTCCGGCGCGGCCGCACCGCGCTCGATGCGCTCGACGCGCTCAAGCTCGGCCTCCTGTCCGGCACGCTCGACACCGCCGCGCTCGCGCGCCTCAAGGCGGTCACCACCGGGCTCGCGGAACCGACCGGAGACCCCTCGCTCGACACCGTGCTGGCCGAAATCGAGCTGCGCGTCGAGGTGGAACTGGCCAAGATCGGCATGCCGCAAACGGGCGCGCAACGCACTGTTTAGGCTCAAGTTCCGGCCCTCGGGTCCGCACCGCAACACATGTTTTCTATGTCACTGGGATGACCGACTTCGTTGTTGTCGGCTGCTTGGCCTGCGGCTATAAGCTCGCCGCGCGGGGAAGACTCGTTGTCGGTGCAGTGCCACGGAGTTGTAGCGGGATGTTGCGGGAAAAAGAAAAGAAACAGCGTACGGCCGAGAAGAACGGCCACGGGCTGAACGGCAAGAACATTCACGGGTTGAATGGCTACCGGCCGACCGAAAAAGAGCCCTTCATGGGCGAGCGCCAGCGCGATTACTTCCGCGCCAAGCTGCTCACCTGGAAGGACGAGATCCTGAGGGAAGCGCGCGATACGCTCCAGCACCTCCAGGACGAGAACCAGAACCACCCCGACCTCGCCGACCGCGCCTCATCCGAAACCGACCGTGCCATCGAGCTGCGCGCGCGCGACCGCCAGCGCAAGCTGATCGCGAAGATCGACGCCGCGATCTCCCGCATCGACGATGGCTCCTACGGCTATTGCGAGGAGACCGGCGAGCCGATCTCGCTCAAGCGTCTCGAAGCGCGCCCGATCGCGACGCTGTCGATCGAGGCACAGGAGCGCCATGAGCGGCGCGAGCGCATCTATCGCGACGACTGAGCACCGCGACGACGCGGTTCATCATTCCGGCTTCGTGATGCCCGCGCTTGTCGCGGGCATTTCTATTGGCGAAACAACACGCGGCCCCCGGCGGGGAGAGCCGGAGGCCGCGTTTGTACGCCGTTCCGTTGCGCGCACGGACCAGCGGGGAGCTTGTGAGAAGAAAAACTAGAACGGCAGCAGCACGTCCATCACCTGCTGGCCGTAGCGCGGCTGCTGCACGTCGGTGAGCTGGCCGCGTCCGCCATAGGCGATGCGCGCCTGCGCAATCTTGGTGGAGTCGATCGTGTTGTCGCTCTCGATGTCCTCCGGCCGCACGACGCCGGCGACGATCAGTTCTCTGATTTCGAAGTTGACGCGCACCTCCTGCTTGCCTTCGACCACGAGGTTGCCGTTCGGCAGCACCTGCGTGACGACGGCGGCGACGTTGGTGAGCAGCGCTTCCTGCCGGTTGACCGAGCCCTTGTTGTCGGTCGCGGATGTCGAATCCGCGCTGAGAAGTTTTCCCGGCATCAATTGCGCGGCCTGTCCGGTGAGCAACTTGCTGCCGATGAAGTCCGTGACGCCGGAGTCTTCCTTGCTCGTGCGGCTGCGCGCGGTGCCGTTCTCGAACTTGGCGTTGTCGGTGATCTTTACCTTCACGGTCATGATGTCGCCGACCTGCATCGCGCGCTGATCCTTGAAGAACGCGCGCGAGCCGTTACGCCACAGCGAGTTCGGATTGTAGATCGCGGCCTGCGGCGCCGGCATCGGCATCTGCACCGGCTTGTAGCCGGGCTGGGCGGTCGGGTTCTCGATCGCTGAAAGCGCCGGCTGCTCGCCGACGTTTTTCAGGCGGTCGAGGGCGGAGCACCCGCACAGCAGCCCCGGCATCAGGATCGCAACGGTAATGGGCAGACGCGATTGTTTTGACATGACACTCACTTCGGGTTTCAGCGGCTTTGCTCGGTTTCGGGTTCGCTGGCGAGACGCGCGACGACGCGTGGCGGGCTCGGCGGCGTCATGGTGACGTGACCGGGTCCGGTCACGACGCCCTGGATGGTGCGCTTCGACTGCACATTCAGCACGCTCACACTGTCGCCGTCGGCCGCGGACTCCAGCGCCTTGCCGCGCATGGTGAGCACGATGCCGGGCACCTCGTAGGTCAGCGTCACGGTCTCGTTGCGCTGGACGATCTCGGCCTTCATCAGGTCGGCGGTACGGAACGATTGGCCGGCGCGCACGGCGCGTTTCGCGGCGCGGCCCGCCATGTCGGCGACGGGCGCCGGCGGCTCGTTCGCGAACTCGGCTTTCGGGCGGCGCTCGATCGCGAAGTCGCCCGGCCGGATCACCTCGCCGCGCGCAAGCGCGCGTGTCGCGACCGCGGCCTCGGTCGTCTCGACCGCGGACCCGGTGTAGCGCCAGGCGCCGCTTCCGCCCGTCGCGCGCTCGAACGTGATGTCGAAGCGGCGCGAGGCGGGATCGTAGGAGAGCCGCGCGAGCGAAAGCTCCGCGTTTGCATTCCAGTCGAACTCGATCGCGCGCACGTCGCGGTCGAACACGATCTTCAGATTTTCCGCCCGGCCGAGATCGTAGCGCGCGATCAGCGCGCGCACGATGCGCTGCTCGATGTCGTCGGCCGCGACCGTGCGGCTTGCGCGCGTCACGGTGACTTCGCTCAAGCCCTGCACCTCGACGGCGATCAGGCCGTAGGAGCGCACCGCATCGAGCACGGTACGCACCGGCACGGCACCGGTCTGTCCGAGATCGGGCGCGCGGAAGATCGGCGTGTTCGCGGCCATGCCCGCGTTCTCGACCAGGTCGCCGATACGCACGACGTCGCCGGCGACGGTGACCTGCGCCTTGAGCCGCGCCTGTGCGGCGGCGGGCGAGATCGTGGTGGCGAGCAGGAGTGCTGAGAGGAGAATGCGCATCATCGTTCTCCGTTACCGCAGCATCTGCGAGGTCGATTGCAGCATCTGGTCGGTCGCCGTGATGACCTTGGCGTTCATCTCGTAGGCGCGCTGCGCGGCGATCAGGTCGGAGATTTCGCTCACCGCCTCGACATTCGCCTGTTCGAGATTTCCCTGCTGGAGATTGCCGAACAAATCCTGGTTCGGATTGCCGACCTGCGGCGTGCCGGAGGAGGGCGTCTCGAGGTAGAGGTTGTCGCCGATGCCTTGCAGGCCCGCCTTGTTGACGAACATCGCGAGCTGGATCTGTCCGACGACCGTGGGCGTGGTGCTGCCCGGGAGCGATGCCGAGACCTGGCCCTGCGCGTTGACGGTCACCGACGTGGAATTCTGCGGGATCGTCAGGCCGGGGCTGAGCACGTTGCCCTGCGCGGTGACGATGCGGCCCTGCAAGTCGAGCTCGAACGAGCCGTCGCGCGAGTAGGCGGTGCGGCCATCGGGGAGCGTGATCTGGAAGAAACCTTCGCCGCGGATCGCGACGTCGTAGTCCTTGCCGGTCTGCACCAGCGAGCCTTGGGTCATCAGGCGCGGCGTGCTGACGGTCTTCACGCCCGATCCAAGCTCGACGCCGGCCGGAAGCTGGTTGCCCTGATCCGAGGTCTGCGTGCCGACGCGGCGCACGTGCTCGTAGAGCAGGTCCTGAAATTCCGCGCGCTGGCGCTTGTAGCCAGTGGTGCGCATGTTGGCGATGTTGTTCGAGATCACCTGAACGTTGAGTTCCTGCGCCTTCATGCCGGTGGCGGCGGTGTGGAGAGCTCTCATGATCTATTGCTCCGTGTGTGCCGCTTATGAGTTCGGGACTTCGGCGAGCTTCTCGATCGCCGAGCGACGCATGTCGCTCTGGTTTTGCAGCATGCCGGCGATCTGCGTGTAGGCGCGCGTGACCTCGACCATCCGCGTCATTTCCATGACGCTGTTGACGTTAGACTTCTCGATCACGCCCTGATTGACGCGGATGTCCGGCCCTGCCGCCTGCGGCGCCATGCCGGCGGGCGCCACGAAGGTCGACGTGCCGTCCTTCTGGAGCCGCTGCGGCTGGTCGAAGCTCGCGAGCTTGAGCTTGCCGCGCTGCGCGTCCTGCGTGCTCGCGCCCTCGCGCACCGAGATCGTGCCGTCGATACCGATCGAGATGTCACGGTCGCTCGGCTGGAACACGATCGGCCCGTTCTGTCCGATGACCTGCAAACCTTCCGAGGTGACGAGCTGGCCCTGACTGTTGATCTGCAGGGCGCCGTTGCGCGTGTAGCGCTCGCCGCGCGGTGTTTGCACGGTCAGGAACGCATTGCCGCTGATCGCGACGTCGAGCGGATTGCCGGTCGGCTGCACCGGTCCTTGGCTGAGATCGAGCCAGGTCGCGCGGTCCTGCACGAACGAGACGCGGCGGTCGTTGCCGGAAAACTGGTTCGCGCGCGCGACCGGCATCAGATGTTCATGGAAGACGACGTTGTCCGCCTTGAACCCCGTGGTGTTCAGGTTCGCGATGTTGTTCGCGACGACATCGAGTTCGCGCTGAAGCGCGATCTGGCGCGACAGACCGACGAGAGAGGTGTTCTCCATCGTCATGCTCCCCTTCATGTGACGCGCGATGGTCCTCCCAGACCGGTCTTGCGCGTCCTTGCACCGTTCGCCTCTCCCAAGGCGGGGCGGTACGGGCTGTTGCTTTGCAGCCGCCGTGCCACTTCGGGAAATGATGGTTGGTCAATAGGGTTAGGGTGAGAGCGTGCCCGGCGAGGCCCGGCAGATTGCGCCGTCGCGGGCAGGTCACCCGGCAATTTTTTCCTGCCAAATCAAGTAATCGTTAACCATTCGGAACCTAGCTTGCCCGCAGGGGGCAGCGCGTCCGCGCATCAACATGCGCGCCGCGCGCCGGGCAGGGAACCGATGGCAAAAGCGAAGCAGCCGCAAGGCGAAGAGGCCGACGCGCCGGAAGCCGAAGGCGGCGAAGGCGCGGCGCCGAAGAAAAGTTTTCTCTCCAAGAAGCTCATCATCATGGTCGCGGCCGGGCTCCTCGTGGTCGGCGGCGGCGGAGGCGGGGGCTATTTCTTCTTCTTCAACAAGAAGCATGAAGAGAAGCCGGTGCAGGTGGTGGTGAAGCCGCCGGCCTTCCTCGATCTGCCCGACGTGCTGGTGAACCTGTCGAACAGCGGCAACGGGCGCGCGAGCTATCTCAAGGCCAAGATCACGCTCGAGATCTCCGAGCAGAAGGTCGCCGATGAGATCAAGCCGGTGTTGCCGCGCGTGCTCGACGCGTTCCAGACCTATCTGCGCGAGATGCGCCAGAGCGACCTCGAGGGCTCGGCCGGTCTCTACCGGCTGCGCGACGAACTCACGCGCCGCGTCAACCTCGCGGTCGCGCCGAACAAGATCAACGCCGTGCTGTTCAAGGAAATCGTCGTTCAATAACCGCCATGGCAGAAGAGAAGGACGATCTCGCGGCCGAATGGGGCACGGCGCTCGCCGAAAAGGGCGCAGCGCCCGCGGGCGCTCCGCCTGAGGGCGGCGCTCCTGCGGCGGGCGGTGAAGGCAGCGACGACATGGCCGCCCAGTGGGCGGCGATGATCGAGGACGGCGGCCAGTTCATTCAGGCCGGCGGCAAGGGCGGCGCGGAGCGCATCCTCAATCAGGAAGAGATCGACAGCCTGCTCGGCTTCAATCTCACCGACATCACGCTCAACGAGAATTCCGGCATCCGGGCGATCATCGATTCCGCGATGGTCTCCTACGAGCGTCTGCCGATGCTCGAAATCGTCTTCGACCGCCTCGTGCGGCTGATGACGACATCGCTGCGCAACTTCACCTCCGACAACGTCGAAGTCTCGCTCGACCGCATCACCTCGGTGCGCTTCGGCGATTATCTCAATTCGATCCCGCTGCCCGCCATCCTCACGGTGTTCAAGGCCGAGGAGTGGGACAACTTCGGCCTGTTCACGGTCGACTCCACGCTCATCTATTCGATCATCGACGTGCTGCTCGGCGGGCGGCGCGGGCAGACCGCGATCCGCATCGAGGGTCGTCCGTACACGACGATCGAGACGAGCCTCGTCAAGCGCATGGTCGAGGTCGTGCTGGCGGATGCCGAGGTCGCGTTCCGCCCGCTCTCGCCGGTGAAGTTCACCATCGATCGGCTCGAGACCAATCCGCGCTTTGCCGCCATCACGCGGCCCGCGAATGCCGCGATCCTGGTGCGGCTGCGCATCGACATGGAAGACCGCGGCGGCAACATCGAGTTGCTGCTGCCCTACGCGACCATCGAACCGATCCGCGACGTATTGTTGCAGATGTTCATGGGCGAGAAGTTCGGCCGCGATCAGGTCTGGGAAGGCCATCTCGCAACCGAGATTGGGCAGACCGATATCTCCGTCGAGGCGGTCCTCTACGAAGCGGAGATGCCGCTGAAGCAGCTGATGTCGCTCGATGTCGGCGACACGCTCACCCTCGATCTCAAGCCCGATGCGCTGGTGACGGTGCGCTGTGGCGACGTCTCGCTGACGGAAGGGCGCATGGGCCGGGTCGGCGACAAGGTCGCGGTCCGCGTCGTGAAGCCGCTGCGCAAACCGAAGACCACATTCGCCATGTTCGAAATGGCAGACCAATCCTCAGGCCGCATGGACGCCCAATGACGCACGAACTCGGGTTGATGATCGAGAGCTCTGGTTGCGGTGCTGCTGCTGCTCACGATCAGCTTCTGCCTCGTGCTCAATCGCCGGCTCAAGAAGCTCAAGGCCGACGAGCAGGCGCTGAAGGCAACGATCTCCGAACTGATCACCGCCACCGAAATTGCCGAGCGCGCGATCGCCGGCCTGAAGGTGACGGTGCGCGACTGCGACCTCAATCTGAGCGAACGGCTGCGCGACGGCGAGAGCCTCGCACGCGAACTGCACTCGCAGCTTGAAGGCGGACAGCACGTGCTGGCGCAGCTTGCGCAGATTACGGCTGCGGCGCGTCCGCCGGCGCCGCCTGTCATGCCCGTTGTGCCGGCCGCACCACCTGCACCGGCCGCGCACGCGACCGCACAGGCGGCGGGCGCATTCGCGGCGCGCGCACGGGCACGCCTCAATCAGGCGGCCTGATGAATCTGCTGCGCAACCTTCGGCTCATTCCCGTCGTCGCCCTCGCGGCGGCGGCGCTTTTCTTTCTGAAGGTCTCGGCGATTGTCATCGAGGGCGGCTACACACTGGCCTCATTGCGTGTCGCGCAAGCGCAGGGACTGGGCGAGGGTGTACGGGCGACCGATTTCAAGATCCCGCCGCCCGCTCCGCTCGACGATACAACGCCCGCTGTGCGCGGCGACCGCGCCCGCTCGTGGGTGCGCGACCTTTACGAACCCGCGGATGTGACCGGCTCGGTCGCGGCGAAGCCCGAAGCGGCCCCGCCGCCCGCCGCAGCGGCCCCCGACAAGGCCGCGCAAGCGCCGGCCGCGACGCCTGCGAAGGGCGAAGCGCCGCCCGCCGAAGCCGCATCCGCGCCGCCGGCTGACGCGATCAAGCCGACGCTTACCGCGGGCGAGCGTGCGATCCTGGAAAGTCTGCAACAGCGCCGGCAGGAGCTCGACACGCGTGCGCGCGAGATCGAGGTGCGCGACAGCCTGGTCAAGGCCGCGGAGAAGCGCGTCGAGCAGCGCCTTCAGGAATTGAAGGAGACGGAGGCGCGCATCACCGGCGTCGCCACCAAGAAGGATGAGGCGGAGGCCGCGAAGTTCAAGAGTCTCGTCAGCATGTACGAGAACATGAAGGCGAAGGACGCCGCCAAGGTGTTCGACCGGCTCAACATGCGGGTGCTGATCGAGGTCGTGAACACCATGAACCCGCGCCGCATGTCGGACATCCTCGGCCAGATGACGCCCGAGGTCGCCGAGCGCCTGACCATCGAGATCGCGAACCGTTCCGGTGCGATCGACAAGGGCCCGCCGCAGCCGGTCGAATTGCCGAAGATCGAAGGCCGGCCGACCAAAAGCTGAGTCCGTCCCGTCCTCCAGGCGCGGATAATACCCGATCGACCCTCTCCGACACGGTTAAGAGCCCGTTAAACGCCGCCAACTAGGCTGCTCCCGCGGGCGCGTCGCGACCGGATGATGACGCGCGGGCTGTAGAGATGGCGGGCAAGTCGATCACACTCAGGGCCCTGCGGGAGTCGGCCGACGCCCAGGTGCAGCCGCGCCTTGGCGTGCGCATCGTCGCGGTCTTTACGATCGTGCAGCTCCTTCTGATCGCCGCCGTGTTGCTGCTCTACTCCTCGGCGGCCGGCGCCGCCCCGGTACCGACCGAAGTCAGCATCTCGACGGCGAACGGCTACGCGCGTCTCGTCTTCACGCTTGCCGAAGAGACCGAAGCCGACGTGCGGTTGGCGAACGGGATCCTCATCGTTCAGTTCAAGAAGCCGGTCGAGATTCTCGTTGACCGGATACCGATGTCCGCAGGCGAGTACGTCGGCGCGGCGCGGCGCGATCCCGACGGCACCGGCATCCGCCTCGCGCTCAACCGCAAGGTCACCGTCAATACGATGGCGGCGGGCGAGAAGCTGTTCGTCGATCTGTTGCCCGAAGGCTGGATCGGCCTGCCACCGGGACTGCCGCAGGAAGTCGTCGAGGAACTCGCCAGGCGCGCGCGCGACGCCGAGAAGAAGGCGCGCCAGCAGTTGCGCGTCGGCCAGCAGCGCGCGCTTCCGCCTGTGCGCGTGCGCGTCGGCGTGCAGCCGACGTTTACGCGCTACACGTTCGCGCTGCCGCAGCTCATTCCGGTTTCGATCGACCGCGTCGAAGATCGCGTCACGTTCACGTTCGATGCGCCGATCAAGTTCGATCTGTCCGACGTTCACGCCGCGCTGCCGCCGATGATCCAGTCGGTCGAGGCGCAAGCCGGCGCGAAGGACAATGCGTTGGTGTCGTTCGACTTCATCGGCAAGGTCGACGTCCGCACGTTCCGCGAGGAAAACAATTACGTCGTCGATGTACTGCCGATCGTGCCGCGCGAGAACGTCGCGGAGGCGGAGAAGCCGAAGGAGGCTGTGCCCGCCGCGCCTGCGCCGGCCCAGCCGCTCGCGTCAGCCCGAGAAGGCGCAAGCGCCACCCGCCGCAAAGCCCGTGGAGGCGAAAGCGCCGGAAACCGTGAAGGCACCGGAAGCCGCATCCGTTATTGCGAAACCTTCCGCTCCGCCGGCTCCCGCCGTCGCCGCGAAGGAGCCGCCACCCGAGCCGCCAACCACCATTCCGGCGCGCGAAAGCACCGACGCCAAGCCTCGGCCGCCTTCAGACGCGGAGGCGCCGGTCGTGGTCGATGTCCGTCGCCAAGGCGAAAGCGTGCGCCTCACGTTTCCGTTCGCCGCGCCGACGCCGGCCGCCGTGTTCCGCCGCGCCGATACGCTCTGGCTCGTGTTCGACAGCCAGACCCCGATCGACATCAACAAGATCGTCGCGCAATCCGGCCGCAGCATCCGCAACGCCACGGTGACGCGCTCGCGCGAGGGTCAGGTCATCCAGCTCAAGCTCGACAAGCCGAAGCTCACCAGCATCGGCGCCGAAGGCCCCGCGTGGACCGTCATCGTCGGCGACATGATGCTGGAGCCGACGCAGCCGCTCGGCATGGTTCGTCTGGTGCAGCCGGGCGGACGCGCGAGCATCACGATCCCGTTCGACCAGCCGCAGCAGCTTCATCGCCTTGCCGACCAGGACGTCGGCGACACGCTCTTCGTCGTGACTGCGCTCGGGCCGGCGCGCGGGTTTCTCAAGCCGCAGGAGTTCGTCGAGTTCAATGCGCTTGTCTCGACGCACGGCGTGGTGATCCAGCCGCGCGCCGACGACGTCGTGGCCGAAATAACGTCGGACAAGGTGGTGGTGGCGCGCCCGGGCGGGCTGACGCTGTCGAACGCGAGCGCGCGCGGCGCGGCGCCGGGACAGACGCGCGGCGCCGGCGGCGCGGCATCATCGGCGAACGCCTTGTTCGTGCTCGATCCGCAGGTCTGGGGCTTCGATCGTGAGTTCGAACTTCCGTGACCGTCAGATCGAGCTCGTCAGCGCGGCGGCCGCAGCCGACGACGTGCACCGCCCGGCGGCGCGGCTCAATCTCGCGCGCTTCTATCTCTCGCGCGATCTTGCGAGCGAAGCCAAGGGCGTGCTCGACGTGACGGCGTTCGACGAGGGCGCGATGGGCGACGGCTCCGCGCAGATGCTGCGCGCGGTTGCCAACGTGATGCTGGGCCGTGGCGCGGACGCCATGAAGGATCTCGCGCAGGCCGCCGTCGGCAATCGCAGCGAGGCGCCGCTCTGGCGCGCGCTGGCGCTCGCCCAGCAGGGCAAGTGGAGCGAGGCGCGCGAAGGCTTCCGTTCGCTCGAGACCGCGACTGCCACGCTGCCGATTGAGTTGCAACGCTACGCTTTCCACGAAGCGGTGCGTGCGGCGGTCGAGGCGCGCGACTTCGGCGCGGCGCAAAGTCTGCTCGTCGAGTTCGAGACGCTCGGCACCACGCGCGAGCGCGATGCCGATCTCACGGTACTCAAGGGCCGCTTGATGGAGGGCCTTGGCCGGCTTGCCGAGGCGCTCACGTTCTACAAGGCGGCGGCGGAGTCGCCGGATCGTCCGGCGGCTGCGCGTGCGCGGCTGCGCGAGGTGGCGTTGCGTCAGTCGATCGGCGAGATCAAGCGCGACGAAGCCGCCGCGGCGCTGGAGTCGCTGACCACGGCATGGCGTGGCGACGAGGTCGAGGCCGAGGCGCTGCAAGTGCTCGGGCGGCTCTATGCCGAGGACGGCCGCTATCGCGACGGCTTTCAGGTGATGCGCACCGCGCTCATCAGTTACCCACTTTCCGAAATGACGCGGCGCATCCAGGACGAGGCGGCGGTCGCGTTCGAGTCGCTGTTCCTTGGCGGCAAGGGCGACGCGATGCCGCCGATCGACGCGCTCAGCCTGTTCTACGATTTCCGCGATCTCACGCCCGTCGGGCGCCGCGGCGACGAGATGATCCGCAAGCTCGCCGACCGGCTCGTCTCGGTCGATCTGCTCGATCAGGCGGCCGAGCTTCTGCAGCATCAGGTCGACAACCGCCTGCAGGGCGCGGCGCGTGCGCAGGTCGCGGTGCGCCTTGCGGTCATCTACCTGATCGGCCGCAAGCCGGATCGCGCAATCCAGGTGCTGCGTGCCAGCCGCAGCGGCGATCTGCCGAACGAGTTGCGCAATCAGCGCCTGATGCTTGAAGCGCGCGCGCAATCCGATGTCGGCCGGACGGAGCTGGCGCTCGAGGTCATCGCGAGCATGCAGGGCCGCGAAGCCGAGCGGCTGCGCGCCGATGTCCTGTGGAAGGGACGGCGCTGGCGCGATGCCGGCGAGCAGATCGAGAAATTCTACGGCGAGCGCTGGCGCGAGTTCGCGCCACTCAGCGAGCCGGAGCGCGCGGACGTTCTGCGCGCCGCGGTCGCCTATGCGCTCGCCGAGGACGCGATCGGGCTCGATCGCTTCCGCACCAAGTACGGCCCGAAGATGGGCGAGGGGCCCGACCGCAATTCCTTCGAGGTGGTCACCGCGCCGTCCAATTCCGGTACGCCGGAATTCGGCGCCGTCGCCAAGGTGGTCGCGGCGGCCGATACGCTCGAAGCGTTCCTGCGCGATATCCGCGCGAAGTTCTCGGATGCGGGTGGACCGGCGCCGACGTCTCCGGCGCAACCGGCCGTACGCCTGCGACGCCCACACCGCGCGCAGCGGTGCCCGGCCGGCAAGGCGGGCTAGACGATAGCGTTGCGGCCGAAGACCTACGCCGCGCCGGCTCCGTTCGATCCCGTTGGGAATTTCAGCACGCGTCCGCGCTCGCGTTCACGCGGGCGGATGCTCACGATCTGCTCCGCCAGATCGTCCTCGGTGAACGGCTTCGCCAATCTCGGCAGACCCGCTCCCGCGCCCGGCTTCATCTCGGCATAGCCGGTGGCGAGCATCACCGGCATGTCCGGCCACTCCTTCCGGATCGCCTCGATCAGCTGGAGCCCGCTCATGTGCGGCATCGCCTGATCGGTGATGACGAGATCGATCCACTCTTCCTGCCGCAGAATGTCGAGCGCCTGTTTTCCGGACGACGCCGCGAGGCCGGTGTGGCCGAGGTCTTCCAGCATCGCGACCGTGTTGGTCAGCACGAGCGCGTCGTCGTCGACCGCGAGCACGACGAGCGAGCCGTATTCGATCTCCGTTTCGTCGCGCGTATGCGCAACGGGGGAGCTGTCCCGCTCTGCTTATCGGCGACGGGCAGCCACACTTCGGCAGTCGTTCCTTCGTCGATGTGGCTTTGCAGCGTGAAGCGTCCGCCGGACTGCTCGGCCAAGCCGTGCACCATCGACAGTCCGAGTCCGGTGCCCTTGCCCGGGCCTTTGGTGGTGAAGAACGGCTCCATCGCGCGGCCGAGGACCGACGCGTCCATACCGGTGCCGGTGTCGGTTACACTGAGGCAGATGTAAGAGCCGGCCTTCAACCCGGCCGTCTGACTTGCCGAAATTTCCTGCTCGCGTGCAGCGATCACGATCTGGCCGCCGTCCGGCATCGCGTCGCGCGCGTTCACGGTGAGATTGAGCAGCGCCATTTCAAGCTGGTTCGCATCCGCGCGCACGGACTTGAGCGCGAGCGGAAAGCGCGTCTCGATGCTGATCGAAGGCCCGAGCGAGCGCTGCAGCAGGTCGGTCATGCCGCGCACCAGGGCGGGGATGTCGACCGCCTCCTGCTTCAATTCCTGCCGCCGCGCGAAAGCGAGCATGCGCTTGGTCAGCGTCACGCCGCGCTGCGCGCCCTGAACGGCGTTTTCCAGAAGCGACGTGAGCTTGGCGTCGTCCGGCAGCCGCTTGCGCATCAGTTCGAGACTGCCGAGTACCGCCATCAGGAGATTATTGAAGTCGTGCGCGACGCCGCCGGTGAGTTGGCCGATCGCATCCATCTTCTGCGACTGAGCCAGCGCCTCGCGCGCCTTGTCGAGCTTCTGCTGCGCCTCGCGCCGCTCGGTCAGATCGCGCGTGATCTTGGCATAGCCGACGATTTCGCCGGCCGGAGACCGGATCGGGTCGATGACGACGTAAGCCCAGAAGCGGCTGCCGTCCTTGCGCACGCGCCAGCCTTCGGCCTCGAACTTCCCGGTTTGCGCGGCGGTTTGCAGCGCGCGCGCCGGAACGCCGGCCGCTCGCTCTTCCTCGCTGTAGAAGCGCGAGAAATGCTCGCCGACGATCTCGTCCGCCGTATAGCCCTTGAAGCGTTGCGCGCCGGGGTTCCAGCTTGTGACGGTGCCGTCGGCGTCGAGCATGTAGATGGCGTAGTCGGTCACCGCCTCGATGAGCAGGCGATAGCGGCCATCATCCGTCAGCGAGGCCGCCAGTCGGTCGTTTTCCATTATGCCCCGGGTACGCGTTGTCTTGTCAGAGAAGCTGCCCCGCTACGCGCAAACGGCGCAAAAACGAAAAGGTTCCGAGGACTTGGCGCTTTTCCTGGAGCCGGCGGTTTAGCCGCCATAGCTCTGCACCAGACTCCCGGCGACGAGGTGCCAGCCGTCGACCAGCACAAAGAAGATCAGCTTGAACGGCAGCGATACCACGACCGGCGGCAGCATCATCATGCCCATCGACATCAGCACCGATGCCACAACGAGGTCGATGATGAGGAACGGCAAAAACAGCAGGAAGCCGATCTCGAACGCGCGCTTGAGTTCCGAGATCATGAACGAGGGCACGAGCACGCGCAGCGACATGTCCTCCGGCTTCTCGGGCGTGGGCGTGTTCGAGAGGTCCATGAACAGTTTCAGGTCCTTGTCGCGCACGTTCTTCATCATGAAGGCGCGGAACGGATCGGCGCCACGCTCGAACGCCTGCTCGGGCGTGATCTCGTTCGCCATCAGCGGGCGGATGCCGGCATCGTACGCGGTGACGAAAGTCGGCCACATCACGAACGCGGTGAGAAACATCGCCAGCGAGATGATGACGGCGTTCGGTGGCGCGGTCGCGGTGCCGAGCGCGGTGCGCAGCAGCGAGAGCACCACCACGATGCGGGTGAACGACGTCACCATTACGAGGATCGACGGCGCGAGCGACAGTACCGTGATGAGCGCGACGAGCTGAAGCACGCGCTCGGTCAGTCCCGCGCCCTGACCGAAGCTGACGCTGATATCCTGCGCGACGGCAGCCGTTGCGGCGAGCGCGATGCATGCGCCCAATGCAGCGGCCAGCCGGTGACGGCGTGCGATCAAGAACGGGTCCCGCGAATCATCGAGCCGCGGCGCGACTCAGTTCGCGGGACGGTACGCGCGATTGAAAGAGGCGGCTATGTCTTCTCGGGCGGGCGGCCGAGCAGGCTCGCCATTTCTTCCTCGAGACTGTCGAGCACGGACTTCGACTTCGCGCCCGCTTGCGCAGCCTCGGCGGGCTTCGCCCCGGGAGCGTCCGGCGCGGTCGGAGGCGGTGCCTCGGTAGCTGGCGCGAGCTCGGCGGCGCGCGCAGGCATCGGCATGGGAGCAGGGGGAGGAGATGGCCGATCTGCGGCGGGCCTTTCCGGTGCTGCCCGCTCAGGCGCAGGCCGCTCGGGCATGGGCGGGTTCGGGCGGCGCAACGCCGCCTCGAGTCGCTGCGCCATGTTGGCGAGCGCTGCGTCCTGCGCGGGAGGCGGAGCCGGGATGAGTTCGGGTGGCTCGGCGGCCGGCACGATCGGCGGCGGCGAGATGCTCGCGGGCAGCGGCGGGCGCGGTGCGTCCAGCGCGGGACGCGGCGCACGGGCCGGCGGCTCGGGCCGCGGCGGCGGTTCGGGGCGCGTGAAGCTGCTGCGCGGGGGCGGCGATGGCTCCGGCGGCGTCCAGCTTTCCTCGTCGATCGGCTGCGGACGCGAAGCCTCGGGCGAACGCGGGGCTTCGGGCGCTGCCGGCCGCGGCAGCGGCACGTCGCGCGGTGCATTCACCGGCACGGCGCGCACGATATTCTGTTCGACCACGACGTCGCTCGGGCCGCCGATCATCATCAGGTGCTCGACGTTGTCGCGCCGCACCAGCACGAGGCGGCGGCGTCCGTCGACCGGCACGGCATCGATCACCGCAAGGCGCGGTTGACGCCCGCGTTGCGCGGCCGCGCCCACGCGCGCGCCGCCGAAACGGCGAATCAGCCAGAAAGTGAAGCCGATGAGCGCAAGGACGATCACGAACGCCACGACAAAGCGCACGATCAGAGAACCCTCTGCGCCAAGCACACTTTCCATTCCGCAGCTCCCTGCCTGAGGCAGCTCCCATCGCCCGGCCGCAAGGGCGGCCCGGGGCGACTCCAAAGAGATAACGAATTGTAAACGGAATGGGGTGTCCCCCCAAGTCCTCTGTGGGAACAGCGCTTTTCTGGTTGCTGGCAGCGTTAATGCCGGGGCCGGAAAGGGCCCGTTTAACGCCCCATTAACCATGACCTAGGCAAAGTCTGCCTACCGCGGGAAGGCGAAATGGGGCTGCGCGGAGGGCCATCATGGCGATTTCGGACATTCCGATCTTTTCGATGCTGCGCACGCGCATGCATTGGCATCAGGAGCGTCAGCGGCTGCTCGCCGAGAACGTGACGAATGCCGATACGCCGAACTTCCGCCCGCGCGACCTCGCGGCGCCGGATTTCGGACGGCAGGTGCAGCAGGCGAGCGGACAACTCCAGCTCGCGCTGACCTCGCCGCAGCATCTCGCCGGGCCGAGCGCCGCCGGCGGCTTCGCGGCGCAGCGGCAGGGCCAGTACGACGTGAAGCCCGCCGGCAACGCCGTCAATCTCGAGGACGAGATGATGAAGGTGGCGTCGAACCAGATGGACTACCAGGCCGCGGTGTCGCTCTACAGCCGCAGCATGGGCCTGTTCCGCACCGCGCTCGGCAAGCGCTGAAGGGCCGTCATGGATTTCCTGAAATCGCTCAGCATCGCGGCGTCCGGCCTGCGCGCGCAGTCCGGGCGCATGCGCGTGATCGCCGAGAACATCGCCAACGCGGACTCCACCGCGCAGCGCGCCGGCGCCAACCCCTACCGTCGCAAGATTCCGACATTCCGCTCCGAGGTCGATCGCGCGCTCGATGCGCAGACCATCGCGATGGGGAAGGTGCGGCAGGACCCGTCGGACTTCCGCACCAAGTACGAGCCTGGGCATCCGGCCGCCGACGCGAACGGCTATGTGAAATATCCGAACGTGAATTCGATGATCGAGATGACCGACATGCGCGAGGCGCAACGTTCCTACGAGGCGAACGTCAACGTCATTACCGCGACGCGCCGCATGCTCCAGCGCACCATCGATCTGCTGCGCGCCTGAGCCGGACGGAAAATCAAAACTAGGAGAACGACATGGCGTCGCCGATCACTGCCGCAAATGCCTACGCCAAACTGGCACGGCTCGCCGACCCCGGCGCGGCTGTGTCGAAAGCCGCGTCCGGCGACAACGGCGGGCAGAACTTCGGCAAGATGGTCACCGACGCGATCGGTTCGGTGGTCGAGGCGGGCAAGAAGTCCGACGGGCTCGCGCAGGGGATGGCGGCCGGCAAGTCGAACATCGTCGATGTGGTGACCGCCGTGACCGAAACTGAGGTCGCGATCGAAGCGATGGTCTCGGTGCGCGACAAGGTGATCCAGGCCTACGAAGAGATCATGCGGATGCCGATCTGATGACCGGTCCGGAAGTCCTCGACGTCGCGCGCGATGCGATCATCACGCTGGTGCTGGTCTCGGCGCCGCTGATGCTGGTCGGCCTCATCGTCGGTGTGGTGATCTCGTTGTTTCAGGCGCTGACGCAAATCCAGGAAATGACTCTGGTTTTCGTTCCGAAGATCCTCGCGATCTTCATCGCGATGCTGGTCGCGCTCCCCTTCATGGGCGATGTGCTGCAAGGACACATGACACGACTCGCCGCACGCATTATGGGCGGGTAACCCCACGGGGGTTGGAGCCCAATGCAGCTCGACGTGTCGTTCCTGCCAGCCTACGGCGCCGCATTCATCCTGATGTTCGCGCGCATCGGCACCATGGTGATGCTGCTGCCGGGGCTCGGCGAAATGAGCGTACCGGCGCGCGTGCGCCTTGTGGTCGCGCTGCTCCTCACGGCGGTGCTGTTTCCGCTGCATCGCGCGGGTTACACCCTCGATCTGCGCTCGCCCGGACCGGTGCTGATCGCATTGGGGCAGGAACTGCTGATCGGCGCGGTGCTCGGGATGACGGCGCGCCTCACCATTTCGGCGCTGCAGGTTGCGGGCTCGGTGATCGCGCAACAGCTCGGCCTCGGCTTCGTCACGGCGGTCGATCCGACCCAAGGCCAGCAAGGGCTGATCCTCGGCAATTTTCTCACGCTGCTCGGCGTCACGCTGATCTTCGCGACCGACCTGCACCATCTCGTCATCGCGGGGCTGAACGACAGCTACCGGCTGTTTGCGCCGGGCGAAGTGCCGGCGGTGGGTGACGTGTCCGCGCTGGTGACCAAGACCATCGCGGGCGCATTCCGCGTCGGCATCCAGCTTTCCGCGCCGTTTCTGGTGTTCGGCTTGGTATTCAACGTCGCGCTCGGCGTGCTGTCGCGGCTGATGCCGCAGATGCAGGTCTATTTCGTCGCGGTGCCGCTCTCGATCCTGATCGGCTTCCTGATCCTGCTGATCGTCGTCGGCGCCATGATGGCGAGCTTCCTCGGTTACGTCGGAGGCGTGCTGCACGAGCTCGCCCCTTATTCGTAAGGAAACGCGGTTTTTAGGGGCAGATTTTGGCCGACGAACAAGACAACGCCGAACGCACAGAAGACCCGACACAGAAGCGCCTCGACGAGGCGCTCGAACGCGGTGACGTCGTCAAGAGCCAGGAGGTCAACACCTGGTTCGTGCTCGCCGCCGCCACGCTGATCCTGCTCTCGTTCTCCGGCTCGATGGGTGCCAGCATCACCGCGATGCTGCGCGGCCTCGTGGCGCAGGCGCATCAGATTCCGGTCGACGGGCGCGGACTGACGCGCGTGATGGAGAAGCTCGGGCTCGAAATCATCGCCGCGGTCGCGATTCCCTTCGCGCTGCTCACGCTCGCGGCCATCGTCGGCAACATGATCCAGCATCGGCTCGTGTGGTCGGGCGAGAGCCTGAAGCCGAAGCTGTCCAAGATTTCGCCCGGCGCCGGCTTCAAGCGGCTGTTCTCGAAAATCGCGCTCGCGAACTTCATCAAGGGCCTGATCAAGCTCGCGCTGATCGGTGCGATCATGGCGGCGCTGCTGTGGCCGAAGCGCAATCAGCTCGACGGGCTGGTGGCGATGGACCCGGCGATCGTGCTGGTGCTGACCAAAACGCTCTCGCTCGAAATGCTCGGTGCGGTGGTCGGAGCGCTCGCGATCGTCGCGGCCGCGGACTACCTGTTCCAGTACCGCCAATGGTACGAGCGCCAGAAAATGTCCGTGCGCGAGCTGAAAGAAGAATTCAAGCAGACCGACGGCGATCCCGCAATCAAGGCGAAGATCCGGCAACTGCGCGCCGAACGGATGAAGAAGCGCATGATGGCCTCGGTGCCGAAGGCCTCGGTCATCATCACGAACCCGACCCACTACGCGGTCGCGCTGCAATACGATCGCGGCATGAACGCGCCGCTGTGCCTCGCCAAAGGCCTCGACAATATCGCGCTGAAAATCAGGGAGATCGCGGCCGAGCACGGCATTCCGGTGATCGAAAATCCGCCACTGGCGCGTGCGCTGCATGCGACGGTCGAGATCGACGAGGAGGTGCCGCCCGAGCACTACAAGGCGGTGGCCGAAGTGATCGGTTACGTGATGCGGCTACGAGGCGCCGTACGGCCTTGAGAAAACGCGCAAAAGGGACGTTTTCGACCCTTGCGCGGCGCGCGCGCCGCGACACACTGGGCAGGTGATTCGCGTGGCAGGACAGGAACGCAGCGGCAGCATGGCGGCAGTACAGGACGCAGGCCAGGAGCGACGACCCGCGGTCGATCGCAGCGGCGAGCGTGGCGGCAGCATCGGGCTCGTTCTCGCGGTGGCGCTGCTGCTGGTCGGGTCGGTGATCGCCTTCCTGTTCATCGGCCGCGCCAACGCGCAGCCCTATATCCTTGCACTTTTGTCCGCGCTTGCGGTGATCGGCGTGTTCAGCCTGTTCGCGGGCGCCGCGGGCATCATCCGGCTCGCCGGCCGCGACACGCGGGACACCTTCGTCAACTCGATTCCGTCGGGTGCGCCCGACGGCGTTCTCGTCACCGACCCGCAGAGCCGCGTGGTCTACGCCAACCCGGCGTACCTGACGCTGGTCGATGCGGTCGATGCCGATGACGTGCGGCCGGTCGAACGGGCGTTCGTCGGCGATCCGGCGGTGTCGGAGGCGATCTATCGCCTCGCGAAGGCGGCGCGCGAGGGCAGGCCGTTGCAGGAAGAGGCGCGCGTGCCCGGCGCCGATGGCGCCTCCGCGCGCTGGCTGCGCTTCCGCGTGCGGCCGTTGCAGCCGACCGGCCAGTATGCGCGCTGGACCGCGTGGACGGTGAGCGACGTCACGCGCGACCGCGACCGGCAGGAGAACGTCTTTCAGGAATTGCAGCACGCGATCGACTATCTCGATCACGCGCCGGCCGGCTTCTTCTCGGTCGATGCGCAGGGCAACGTCAGCTATCTCAACGCAACGCTCGCGGGCTGGCTCGACTACGACCTCGCGCAGGTCGGCTCCGGGGGCCTGAAGATCGCCGACATCGTGGCGGGCGACGGCGCGGCGCTGCTCGCGCCCGTGCCCGGCGATCCGGGCGACGTGAAGACCGTTGTGCACGATCTCGATCTCAAGACGCGTGGCGGCCGCACCGTGCCGGTGCGGCTCTATCACAAGGTCGCGTTCGCGGCCGACGGAACGCCGGGCGCGTCGCGCACGCTGGTGCTCAACCGCGCGCGCGAAGAGGTGGCCGATCCGCTGCGCGCGGCCGAAGTGCGCTTCGTTCGCTTCTTCCACAACACGCCGATGGCGATCGCGACCGTCGACAAAGCGGGCAAGATCGCGCGCGCGAACGCGCCGTTCGTGCGGCTGCAGCATGGCGTCATGAAGGGCGAGGCGCTGCCGGCCGAAGGGCGCTCGATCCTCGCCGTCGTCGCCGAGCACGACCGCAAGGCGCTCGAAGCCGCGATCGTGAAGGCGGCGGACGGGCAGGGCGACATCGCGCCGGTTGACGTTGCGCTGACGGGCGAAGGAAATCGTTCGGCGCGCTTCTATGTCTCTGCCGTCGAGGACGACCAGGCCGAGAGCGAGGCCGCGATCGTCTACACGATCGAGACGACCGAAGTACGCGATCTCGAAAAGCAGGTCGCGCAGGTGCAGAAGATGGACACCGTCGGCCAGCTTGCCGGCGGCATCGCGCACGACTTCAACAACGTGCTCTCCGCCATCATGATGGCGACCGACTTCCTGCTCAACGCGCACAAGCCGACCGATCCGTCGTTCGGCGACATCATGCAGATCAAGCAGAACGCCAACCGCGCCGCGAGTCTGGTGCGGCACCTGCTGGCGTTCTCGCGGCGGCAGACGCTGCGGCCGCAGGTGCTCGATTTCGGCGAAACGCTGTCGGACCTCAACATGCTGCTGAAGCGCCTGCTCGGCGAGAAGGTCGAGCTCGGTGCCGATTTACGGGCGCGACCTGTGGCCGGTGAAGGCCGACGTGTCGCAGCTCGAACAGGTCGTGGTGAACCTCGCGGTGAATGCGCGCGATGCGATGCCGAACGGCGGCAAGCTCACGATCCGCACGGTGAACGTGACGGCGGAGGAGGCAAAGGCGCTTTCCTACAAGCCGATGCCGGCCGCGGACTACGTGACGGTCGAAGTGTCCGACACCGGCAGCGGCATTCCGAAGGAGATCATCGACAAGATCTTCGAGCCGTTCTTCACCACCAAGGAGACCGGCAAGGGCACCGGCCTCGGCCTCTCGACCGTCTACGGCATCGTGAAGCAGACCAACGGCTACGTGTTCGTGGATTCCACGATCGGGAAGGGCACGACGTTCCGCATTTTCCTGCCGCGCCATATACCGGTCGCGGGCGAGATGACCGAAGCGCCGGTCGAGGCGAAGTCGGCCGAATCCAGGACGCTCGCCGACCTCACCGGTCACGGCACCATTCTGCTGGTCGAGGACGAGGAAGGCCTGCGCGGGCTCAATGCGCGCGGGCTCACGTCACGCGGCTACACGGTGCTCGAAGCCGGCAACGGCGTCGAGGCGATCGAGATGATCGAGAGCCGGGGCGGGGAGGTCGATCTCGTGGTGTCCGACGTGGTGATGCCGGAGATGGACGGGCCGACGCTCGCGAAGGAATTGCGCACGCGCAACCCGAACCTGAAGATCATCTTCGTGTCGGGTTATGCGGAGGACGCGTTCGAGAAGAACCTGCCGGACGATCACGGCAAATTCCATTTCCTGCCGAAGCCGTTCACGCTCAAGCAGCTCGTCGCCGCCGTGAAGGAGACGATGGCCGCCTGAGCGTCAGCGGTAAAGCTGCGCGAACTTACACGCGGCCCGTCAGAGCCAAAACCAGCACGACGACGAGCACGATGCCGAGAATGCCGGAGGGTCCGTAACCCCAGCTGCGGCTGTGCGGCCAGCTCGGAATTGCGCCAACCAGAAGCAGGATCAGAACGACAAGCAGGACAGTGCTGAGCATGACGCCCTCATGGATTGCGGTAGCGCGCGAAGGCGCGCCGGTCCCATGAAGAACGCCAAACCGGAACAAGGGTTCCAGTCCGTACACCGTTACAGCGCAATGAACGGCTGGTCCTTGACGTGCGCCTTGAAGCCCTCGAACACCTCGTTCACCTGCGGCCAGCTCTTGAGCTTCTTCATGTTGTCGAGCCAGCGCGTCACGTTTGGATAGGGCGTCATATCGCAGCGGATCAGTTCGCCGAGCGTCACGAGCCCCGCGCCGAAATAGTCCGCGATCGTGATCGTGTTGCCGCCGAGATACTGGTTATCCGGTCCGATCCAGTGATCGTTGAGAACCTGCAGCCATTTCTTCGACTGCTCCTTGCCCCACTCGATCGTCGCCTTCTGCACCGCGTCGTCGGGACGCTTGAGATGCGGGAAGAGCTGCGGGTAGCACATCCCGTAACCCCACTCGCGATAGAAATTGGTGTTGAGCCAATCCATGATCTCGTTGACGCGTGCGCGCTGTTTCAGGTCCTTCGGATATTCCGGAAGGTTGAACTTGTCGGCGAGGTACTTGAGGATCGCGGAGCTTTCGGTGAGGCGGAAGCCATCGTCCTCCAGCATCGGCACGAGCTTGTTTGGATTCAGCGCGGCGTAGGGCGGCTGGAGATGCGCGCCGGTCATCAGGTCGACCGTTTCCTCGTCGGCCTTGATGCCCTTCTCGGCCATGAACAGGCGCACCGGCCGGCTCGTCATCGAAACCGGGTGCATGTAGAGCTTCATCGCTGATCCTCCCTGAATTGCGGCGGTTATCCGACAATCCTGCGCGGCTTGGCAACGGGCGAAGGCTGATGCGTCTAAGACGCGCGCACGCTAGAAGATGACCCGATGAGCGAAACCCGCGAACCCGAGGATCACGAAGGCGATCGCCGCAAGGCGAACGTCATCCTGGCGGTCGGCTTCATCGTGCTGGTCGGGGGCGGCATCTGGCTCGCCTTCGCGATGAGCAATGCGCGCAAGGCCGACGACTGCATCGCCTCGGGCCGGCGCAACTGCTTTCCGCTCGACGTGCCTTTGCGCGAGCGCTGAACCAAATGATCGGTGGATGACGGCGTGAAAAGAGTGGATGACGTGAAAAACTTCGTGTTCGAACGCTTCCCCCGATGGCGCGTTGCGCGTTAGCCGTAGGGGTGCGCCAACGAGATACGAGAGGACGGCCCGGTCGACAGCCAGGGGGCAACCTGAGGCGACCGGAACCGCCCCCGTCGGTGACAGGATACGCATCGCCGACACCCGGAACGCTAGGGTGGGTTTGTGGCGGGATCGGGCTGGAGTTTGCGGCTTTCGGCGGGTTTTTATGTGGAATCGGGTGACCCGGTGGACAATCCGGATAGCCCGCAGCGTGGCTTATTTTCGTCTCGCGCCAGCCTCAATTCCAGAATACCCGCCACCACCAATCGCCGCGGGCCACCGGGTCGTAGCCGCGCGGAAACTCGCACGCGAACCCGACGTAGTTTCCGTAACCCGCCACCACGCTCGTGACGCGCGCGATCTTCTTGTATCCGGTGCAGTGATGCTGCGCGGCCTCGCGATAGCCGTACGCGCGCAGTTGCGGCGACCACGGAATGATGCCGCCGGTGTCGTTGCCGTTGATGTTGTAGACGCTCCAGATTTCCGCCTGCGCGGGCGGGGCCATCAGCGTTGCGGCAAGCAGCGCGGCGGGCAGCGGAAAAAAGCGCATCGGCAGAATCCTCGTGCGATGCTTGGACAGTGCCGCCGCAGCGCCGCGCGGGTCAAGCCCGCGCAGCGCCCGGTTCGATGATTTTCCTGCTCAGTTGACCCGCTTGAACTTCTGCACGCGGCGGCCGAATCCGACCTCCGCGGATTTCGATCGCGATGTTGTTTGGCGACGTGAATGCCGTGCTCGTTCTTCACCCACTCGTAGCCGGCGCCGGAGCCGCCCCAGTGGCGCAGCAGATTGCCGTCGGTGTCGAACTCCATGACGGCCGGCGCCGCCTTGCAGCATTGGTTTGCGGCGGATTGGCCTGTGCGCCTTTCTCGTCATCGACGAGGCCGGACGATGCACGATCCAGATGTGATCGTCGGGACCGACCGCGATGCCGGCGACCGAAGCTCGCCAGTCCGGCGAGCGAAAGTGCCATGGTCGCGAGAATGCGCCGCATCGTCGCCTCCCTTTGTCCTTGTTCGGCGGCATTGGCTGCCGCTCGGGTCGATCCTAGCGCGATTGACGAAAGTCGGGAGGGCGGCCGCAAGCCTCTGGAATACCAGTACCTGCCGCGCGGTCACGTCGCAGGGCCAAGCCCTTCACAAACCACATGCCGATCACGATATTCCGGGCACCCCATCCGAGGGGTACTGGGAGAAAACGAATGAAATTCCGTCCCTTGATGGCGCTGCTCGCGCTCGCCGCGGCCTTCACGCTGGTGATCGCCGATGCCGATGCGCGCCCGCGTTCGAGCTTCGGTTCGCGCGGCAGCAAGACCTTCTCGGCGCCTCCGCCGACCGCGACCGCGCCAAACGCCGCGGCCCCGATGAATCGCACGATGACGCAGCCGGGTACACCCGGTGCAGCCTCGACTGCAGCGCGTCCGCCGGTTGCCCAGCCAAGCGGCGGCATGTTTGGCGGCGCGCGCGGCCTGCTCGGCGGTCTCGCGCTCGGCTTCCTCGGTGCCGGTCTCTTCGGCATGCTGACGGGCGGCGGCTTCCTCAGCGGGCTTGCGGGCTTCGCGTCGATCCTCGGCCTGCTGCTGCAGGTCGCGCTGGTCGCAGGCGTCGGCTTCCTGCTGTTCCGCTGGTGGCAGCGCCGTTCGCAGCCGCAGGCCGCGTTGGCCGGCATGCCGCGCGACATGATGGACCAGCAGCCGCGTTCCGCGCTCGGCGGGTTCGGTGGACTTGGCGGCGGCGCTGCTGCCGCACCGGTCAGCGAGCCGCTCGAGATCAAGCCGGATGATTTCGACTCCTTCGAGCGGCTGCTCGGCGAAGTCCAGACCGCCTACGGGCGCGAGGATCTCGCGGCGTTGCGCGCGCACCTCACGCCGGAAATGCTCTCGTACTACGCCGAGGAGCTTTCCGAGAACGCGAGCCGCGGCGTCGTGAACCAGATCAGCGACGTGAAGCTGCTGCAGGGCGACCTGTCGGAATCCTGGCGCGAAGGCGACAAGGACTACGCCACGGTGGCGGTGCGCTATTCGCTGATCGACCGCTATGTCGATCGCGCGACCGGCCGCACCTCCGACGGCAACGATGCGCCGCAGGAAGCGACCGAAGTGTGGACCTTCATGCGCGCGCAAGGCGGAAGCTGGCTCGTATCGGCGATCCAGCAGACGCACTAGGCGCTACGCAAAACGCACAACGAGAGCCCGGCAGCGATGCCGGGCTCTTTTGTTTTGTGTGAAGTGCGAGCGCTCTAGTTGCGGATCCGGTACGAGCCGTACGGGGTGTTCACGCGGATGTCGTCACCTTGGTACGTAGCCATCGTGCAGATGCCGCCGTTGCCGGCGATCGAGGCGAGACACTGGCGGAACGAGTAGAAGCCGCAGTTCTCCGCGCCGCCCTTGTACTGGGCGCAGAAGCGCGTCGCGGTCGGAAACGCTTCCGCTTGCGTGACGAACTGGCCGGAGGCGACAAGGGCGAGACCCAAGGCTCCGGTGAGGGCGAGAATGCGCATTGATAGCTCCTGTTGCCGGCCGGGCCGGTCGATTTCGAGATGAAGGGGGCCGTCCCGCGGATGCGGCGGCTGTCATGTTTTGGTCGCGCCCGGGGAACCAAAGGTTCATTGCGCGCAGCGCGAGAGAATCATCGTCCGCTGGGCAATTCTCTATGCATTTCAAGAAGAAGTGAGACGGTCCGCCATGCCTTGCGACGGCGGCGTGCGATTGCGATCATCGCCGCACAAGAAACGTGGAGGAGAGCCAAATGGAGATCAAACCGAGCGGATCGGTGCCGACGCGGCGCCAGCCGAAAGAATCGTTCACCGGCGTGGTGTGGCAGGACCCGATCATCGAGGCGCCGGCGCCCGCGCGGGCCCGCTCCGGCCGCGTGAGCTTCGAGCCGGGCGCGCGCACGCACTGGCACACCCATCCGCTCGGACAGACGCTGCATGTGATCTCCGGCGTCGGGCGCGTTCAGGCGAAGGGCGGGCCCGTCCGCGAGATCAAGGCGGGCGACACGGTGTGGATCGCGCCGGAGGAGAAGCATTGGCACGGCGCGGGGCCGAACACCGGCATGGTGCATTTCACCATCCAGGAGGCGCTCGACGGCAAACATGTCGAGTGGATGGAACAAGTCACCGATGCGGAATATTCGGCAGCGGTCGGCGGTTAATAACAACATCGACAACAAACCGGAGGAACTCATGACACGGGCGACACGACTGACATTGCTTGCTTGCGCCACGGTAGCGGCGATCGGACTGGGCACCGCCGGGCAGGCGCAGCAGAATGCGATGACTTTCTTCGTCACCAGCGCCGGCCCGGGCGATGGCGCTAACCTTGGTGGACTCGACGGCGCCGACCGGCATTGCAGCACGCTCGCAACCGCGGCGGGCGCGACCGGCAAGACGTGGCGCGCCTATCTCTCGACGCAGGGCGCGAACGCCGTGAACGCGAAGGATCGCATCGGCAAGGGGCCGTGGCAGAACGCCAAGGGCGCCGTGATCGCGAAGGACGTCGCCGACCTGCACGGCGCCAGCAACGCGATCAACAAGCAGAACGCGCTGAACGAGAAGGGCGAGCCGATCAACGGGCGCGGCGACACGCCGAACCGGCATGACATCCTCACCGGCTCGCAGCCCGACGGCACCGCGTTCGCTGCTGGTGACGACCGCACCTGCGGCAACTGGACCAAGAACGGTGCAGGCGCCGCGATGGTCGGCCATCACGACCGCATGGGGCTCAACGAGGAGCCGCCGGCGAAGTCGTGGAATTCCTCGCACCCCTCGCGCGGACCGGGCGGCGGCTGCGCGCAGGCCGATCTGCGCGGCACCGGCGGCGACGGCCTGCTTTACTGCTTCGCGGCGAATTAAAGGACTGACGACATGATGCGGCGGCTGCTCGTTTCGACTGCGGGCGCCGCCGCGCTGCTTTGCGTGCAGGCCGCGTCGGCGGCCGAGCCGGTGCGGCACATCGGCATCCACGTCCAGCCGTTCTACGAAGCCGCGCGCGAGCCGGGCGGCGTGCCGCGCGTCGCGGTCGGCAGCACTTTTGCCGGCCTCGCGTCGACCAAGCGCGAGGACATTCTGGCGCTGCGCGACAAGATCGTCGCCGATCCGAAGCTCGTCACGCCGATGACGCTGATGGTGCTGGCGATCCGGTTCTACGACGTCGGGCTGCGCGACGACGCGGTGTTCTGGTTCTACGCCGCCAAGGACCGCTTCATCACGCTCGCGGATGTGGTCGACGTGCAGGCGGGCGGGCTCGCGCAGGCCGATGACGCGGTGCGCAGCTTCTCGATACTCGCCGGTCCGTTCATCAACGGCTATGCGTTCTGCGACATCGAGAACCAGAAGGCGATCCGGCTGAAGGCGCTCGAATGGGTGGAGAAGAACCCGTACGACGTCATCTTCATGGAGCGACTTCCGGCGAAAGCCCGCGGCGATCGCAGGGCCGCATTGCGGCGCGCGTTGGAGGACGTCAAGTCGAGCGCCGCGAAGGAGCGTGCCTATCTCAGCGAGGCCGCGAACGTCGCGAAGATCCGCGCCGACCGCGCGAAGAACGGCATGGACGAGAAGTTCTGCTGGAAGCCGTGAGGGCAGGGCGATGCGCTACGAGCTCTATTACTGGTCCGAGATCCAGGGGCGCGGCGAGTTCGTCCGCCTCGCACTGGAGGAAGCCGGTGTGCGCTATGTCGATGTCGCGCGCACGCGCGGCGACGACGCGATCGAGAAGCTGCTCGACCGAAAAGGCGAGAAGCATCCGCCGTTTGCATGCCCGGTGCTCAAGGCCGGCAAGCTCACGATCGCGCACACCGCCAACATCCTGCTCTGGCTCGGCCCCCGCATCGGCCTTGCGCCGAAAAGCGAAGCGGATCGGCTGTGGGTGCACCAGATGCAACTCACCATCACGGACCTCGTGGTCGAGATCCACGACACGCATCACCCGGTGACGAGCTGGCTCTATTTCGAGGAGCAGGTCCCTTCGGCGAAGCGCCGCACGAAAGACTTCTGGCGCTATCGCGTGCCGAAATTCCTCGGCTACTTCGAGAAAATCCTGGAGCGCAACGGCGGCAATTATCTGCTCGGCCGCAGGCTCTGCTACGTCGACCTCAGCCTGTTCCAGATCGTCGAGGGGCTGCGCTACGCTTTTCCGAAACGCATGAAGCGGTTCGAGAAGAAGGTGCCACGCGTGATCGCGCTGCATGACCGCATCGCAAAGCGCCCGCGCATCGCCGCCTATCTCGCCTCGAAGCGGCGCATTCCGTTCAGCCAGTGGGGCATCTACCGCTACTACAAGCCGCTGGACGCGTAGTTTTTCCGGCGCATGATCTTGTCCGAAAACCGGTCCCCACTTTTCGGGATCGATGCGCTGTAGTCCTCTGCCACCGGCACCTTGCGGCTCTCGCGCCAGAACAGGAACAGGCCCGAGCCGATCACGATCGCCGACCCGATCAGCAGTGCGACGGTCGGCAGGTCGCCCCAGATCGCGAAGCCAAGCAGCATCGCCCAGACAAGCTGGAGATACTGGAACGGCACGATCGCGGAGGCCGGCGAAAGGTGGATCGCGCGCGTCCACGCATATTGCGCGGCGCCGTTGCCAAGCCCGCTCGCGATCATGATGAGCGCATCGGTGCCCGTCGGCATCACGAAGGCGAACGGCACCGTCACGGCGTAGACGACCGTCAGCAGCGAGAGCTGGTACATGATCAGCGTGCCGGTCGATTCCGTCGCCGTCATGCCGCGCACGCCGACCACCACGGTGCCGAACAGGATCGCGTTGCCGAGCGCGAACAGCGCGCCGATCTGGAACGAGTCCGCGCCGGGCGCCGCGATCACCAGCACGCCGCAGAAGCCGACCAGCAGTGCGATCCACCGTGCCGAGCCGACGCGCTCCTGCAGGAAGTAGATCGACGCCAGCGTCGTGAAGATCGGCGAGGAGAACATGATCGCGGTGACGCCCGCGAGCGGCATCATCGTGAAGGCGATCGCCAGCATGACCTGCGAGGCGAACTGCGATCCGGCCCGGACCATGTGCGCGCCGATCCGCCGCGTACGAAACACCACAAAGCCGGCGGTCGGCAGGATGAAAGCACCAAGGAAAATCAGCGAGACGAGGGTGCGGGTGAACAGCACCTCGCCGATCGGATAGGTCGCAACCAGCCACTTCGTGGCGGCGTTCGAGCAGGTGAAAACCGCGCCCGAGCCGACCATCAGCATGATCGCGAGCGGAATGTTCTCGCGCCGCTCAGCGGGCGAAACGGGTTCGATGCGCGGCTCCGTGCCGACGCTGGCGCTCAAAAGATCCTCCGGGAAAGCGCGAAAGAACGTCGTCTGGTTAGCACGCGCGTTCGCGGCGCGGCCCGCGTATTTGCGAATGCCCCGTCAGCGATCCTGCATGGCGGCGGCTATTCCTTGATGGCGATGCCCGCCGCCTTGATCACCGGTCCCCATTTGTCGATCTCGCCCTTGAGGAACGCGGCGAGCTGTTGCGGTGTCGAGCCCGCGACCACGAGGCCGAGACCTTCGAGCCTGCTCTTCACCCCCGGATCGGCGAGCGCCGTGATGATGTCGGCGTTCATCTTCGCCGCAATGTCGGCCGGCGAATTCGCGGGCACGAAGATGCCGTACCAGCCGTACACCTCGAAGCCGGACAGGCCGGATTCCGCGAGCGTGGGAACATCGGTCGCGGCGGGAGAGCGGCGCGCGCCCGTGACCGCGAGGCCGCGCACCTGGCCCTGCTGCATCAGCGGCACCACCGGCGCGATGTTGTTGAAGAAGGAGTTGATCCGGCCCGGGATCAGGTCGTTGATCGCCGGACCCGCGCCGCGATAGGGGACATGCGTCATGTCGAGGCCGGCGGTGCGCTTGAACATCTCGCCCGCGAGGTGCGGCCCTGTTCCAACGCCCGGCGACCCGAAGGTGCGGCCCGGATTCGCCTTCGCCCACGCGATGAACTCCGGCACGGTCTTGGCAGGGGACGAGTTCGGGATCGCCATGATGTTGGGATACGTCACCACGGCGCTGACCGGTGTGAGGTCGTTGACCGGGTCGTAGGAGAGCTTGGGGTAGATGTGCAGGTTGGTGGCGAGGAATTCCGCGCCGAGGAACATCGTGTAGCCGTCATTCGGCGACTTCGCGGCCGCGTCGGAGGCGATGTTGCCGCCCGCGCCGCCCTTGTTCTCGATCAGCACCTGCTGGCCCCACATCTCGGTGAGCTTGGCTCCGAGGAGGCGGGCGATCGCGTCCGCGCCGCCGCCCGGCGGATACGGCACGATCAAGCGCACGAAACGGTTCGGCCAGCCTTGCGCGCGCGCAACCCCGCTGACGAGCGCGGGCGAGAGAGCGGCAAATTTGATGACGGTGCGGCGCGTGAGCATCGTGTGTCCCCTGTGTCTGCGGGGACGAGCCTAGCGCGGCGGCATGAGGAGAGAAATCGGGGCGCGGCGAGATAGCGCGGCCTAGCCCTCGAACGTGGGCAACAGTTGGGGCAGGCCGAAGAGCACCAGGCCCATTGCGACGAACGCCAGCAGCACCGTGACGGTGTTGTGCCGGGGTTCTTCATTGCGGCGCAGGCCGATGACGAAAAGTGGGATGACGAACGCCAGAAAAAAGATCGTGCCGTAGAACGCCGGAATGACATGGAAGCCGGTCGCGCGCGGATCGCCCCAGCGTTCGATCACCGGGGCGAACGCCGTGAGCCACAGCACCGTGCCGGCGCCTGCACCAACGAGCGTCAACACGCGCAGCCTCGCGCGCTCGAAGGGACGCTCAGGCGAAGCGCCGGCGCGGCCGAAGAGGAAATAGGTGCCAAACAAGGTGACCAGCAGAGCGGCGGAAAGCAGCAGCACGGTGACCGATGGCTTCGGCATGTAGACGGCGAACGCAAAGACCGAGATCGCGACGGCAGTGCGCGCGAGCACGGCCGCGAGATTGAGCAGCGTGTTGGAAGCCGCAAAGGCGAGGGCGGGAGCGACGAGCGCCATAAGCACCAGCATCCCGTACAGGCCGAGCCGCACGCCCTTCGCGAGCGGCAACGCGTCCGCGACGCTCGCGCCGGCCACGTAGATCCAGAAGATCGCCAGAAATCCGACCGCCAGCAGGATGGCGAAGCGCAGCAAGCCGACGCGCATCGGTCAGAACCCGTGGACCATCACATACATCGCGATACCGAGCGCGGACACGAGCATCGTCAGCGTGACGAACACGGTCGCGAGCACGAGCCGCGTGTTGCGCCGCGCGAACATGATGGCGGTGACCGCCAGAACCGGCGCCGCGAGCCGCTCGAAAATGATGACCATGCCCGGCCCGGTCAGCGAGAATTCGAGCCCGTGGACCGGGATTGTGGGAAGGTCGTCGATCCATCGCAGGAGTATCAGCGCGGCCAGCGCCATGATGGCGGGGCGGACGCGGCCGATCGCGGCGAGCAGGAGCGCCGTCCCGGCGATGAACGGCGCGAGCAGCAGTTTTGCGGTGGTGACGCGCTGCGCAAAGATGAGCAGCGGGTTGGTGTAAACGTCGTCGTTGAACGCCCCGGCTACGTCGAGGGCGGCGCCGAGCGTCGCGATCGCGCCGATAACGATCAGCGCGATGCGAAGCCGGTGCGTCGGGGTAGCCGGTTCGAATGCTTCAGCGGTGGCGATTGTCATTGTTGGTTTCTCACCGCCGTATGACTTGTCCATAAGTCGTCCCAAGCCGGGACGAGGTTCAGCGGCGAAAGCCCGCGCGACACGCACGATACAAACGCAGTAAGATGCCGGCACATCAGGGAGGCCGCCCATGACCATGACATCGCCCGCACCTGCCGCGCCGATGCTGCCCATGCTGGCGCGCTACTGGTGGCTGATCCTGCTGCGCGGGATCGCCGCGATCATCTTCGGCGTGCTCGCCTTCGTCTGGCCGGGCATCACGCTCGTGACGCTGGTGCTGCTTCTGGGGCGCGTTCGCGCTGGTCGACGGCGTGCTCGCGCTCGCGCACGCCGTCATGGGCGACCAGAAGGGTTCGCGCTGGTGGCTCGCGCTGGTCGGCGTCGCCGGCATCCTCGTCGGATTGCTGACCTTCATGATGCCGGGCGTCACCGCGCTGGTGCTGCTGTTCTTCATCGCCGGATGGGCGATCGCGCTCGGCGTGTTCCAGATCGTCGGCGCGATCCGGCTGCGCAAGGAGATCGACAACGAGTGGACGATCGGCCTCTCCGGCGCGCTGTCCGTGCTGTTCGGCATCGTGCTGCTGGCCGCGCCCGGCGCGGGCGCGATCGGGCTGATCTGGGTGATCGGCGCCTACGCGATCGTGTTCGGTATCCTGCTGGTCATGGCGGCGCTCAAACTGAAGAAGCCATCACGCATGAAATTCGGACTGTTCGGCTCGGCGCAGGCAAAACGCGGCGGCTCGGATCTCGACTCCGCGCAGGGCTTTCGCGACTTCATCGACTACAACGTCGAGGCGGAGGCGCTCGGCTACGACTCACGTTCGTGGTCGAGCACCACTTCACCGGCTTCGGGCAGGTGTCGGCGAGCCTCAATCTGCTCACCTGGGTGGCGGCGCGCACCTCGACCTTGCGGCTCGGCACCGCGGTGCTCGTGCTGCCGTGGCACAATCCGGTGCTGCTCGCCGAGCAGGCCGCGACCATCGATCTGCTCTCGGGCGGGCGGCTCGAATTCGGCGTCGGCAAGGGCTATCGCCACAACGAGTTCGCGGGCTTCTGCATCCCGATCGCCGAGGCCGACGCGCGCTTCGAGGAGTCGCTCGGCGTCATCCTGAAGGCATGGACCAGCGACGAGCGGTTCTCGCATCAGGGCAAGTACTGGCAGTTCGACAACATCGTGGTCGAGCCGCCGACGCGGCAGAAGCCGCATCCGCCGATCTGGATGGCGGCGGGCCAGCCGGATTCGATCCGCAAGGTCGCGCAGCGCGGCGCGAAACTGCTGCTCGACCAGTTCGCCTCGATCGCGCTGACCATCGAGCGCTTCAACATCTACAAGGCCGAGGTGGAGGCGCTCGGCCGCCGCTTCGACCCGAACGACGTCGGCGTCGCGCGCGCGTTCTATGTGGCGAAGGACGCCGAGGACAAACGCAAGGCGGTCGAGGCGCGGCTCGCGAACCAGCGGCGCATGACGGAGTTGGCGGCCGCGCCCGGCGCCGTGAAGTCGAGCATGCTGTCGTTCGACTACACGCTCGACGCCGCCGAGGAGAGCGCGATGTACGGCACGCCGGACGAGATCGCCGCCAAGCTCGACAGGCTACGCGCGGCGGGCATCGAGCACGTGCTGCTCAACGGCGCGGGCGGCGCGGTCGCGAACCTGCGGCGCTTCGCGCACGAGGTGATGCCCGCATACACGGCGCAGAAGCGGGCGGCGGCGGAGTAACGCATGCGCGCGATCGTGGCGCTGTGTCTCCTGCTCGCGTCGGTGAGCGCGGCGCTGGCGCAGCAGCCGTGCCGCGCGATTGCGGATTGCGACGCGCTGATCCGCGCCAACCCCACGCTCGCCGCGTATGAGCGGCGCGGCTTCCTGCACCTGATCGGGCGGCAGGGACTCGACGACGTGCACAAGGCGATCGCCGACTTCAGCGCCGCGATTGCGATCGAGCCCGCGCGCGCGCTTTCGATGTATGGGCGCGGCATGGCGCGGCTGATGTCGGGCGACTCGGCCGGCCAGAACGAGATGGAGGCCGCGATCATGCTCCAGTCCAATGTCGAGGCTGAGTTCAAGCGGCGCAGCGCGGAGTAGGGGGCGCCCGCGGCGCGCATCGCGCGCGCGCCGGACAACCCGGTTCATCTGTCAAACAGCCAACGCTCCGCCTGCCACTTGTGACGGCGCGCGGCAGCGCCTTCGTGAGTTCGCCCCTCTAGACGACGAGGGGAGCGGAGCGCCGCGAAGCGCAACCGAAATCGTCACGCTTGCGAAGCGTGCGCGCGCTTTGCGAAACGCGCTCGCCTCGCGGCGCTCCACTGGCGGCATTTTTCGGCTCCGGTCCGCGCTTCCTGAGATACGCATTCGCGCGCATCCCCATGCAGCGAGCTCCTCGCGCAGGGGCCGTAGTACCCCCAGGGCGGGTCCCGAAGCCGCCCGGGTGGCCGGCTGACGAGGCCGTGCCGCGCAGGCGCCGCGCAGGTGCACGGGGACCGCTTGCGCGACCCCTGTGCGCCCCGGAAAGGCCCGGCCCGTTCTCCGGCCGCTCCCTTCCGGCTTGCTCCATCACCCGAACGTCACCGGTTGACGCCCCTCGACGAGCAAGGCGCGGGAAGGAAAGCATAAAAGAGGATTATAGTCAATTACCAGGATCGAGCTGCGGGTCGCGCTTCGATAATTCGGAACGAAGCCGTCTGCCATCTGTTCTCGGACATTCCAACAACAAAAGAGGTGGAACATGCGTATGACCTTTCTGGCCGCGGCAACGCTCGTGGCATTGAGCATTCCGGTCGCCGCGCAGGCGCAAGGCACGGTCCGCGGCGCCGAGCAGGGCGCGGCGGAAGGCGGACGCGCGGCCGGTCCGCTCGGCGCGATCGTGGGTGGGGCCATCGGCGCCGCGACCGGCACGGTCGGCGGCATTCTCGGCGTGGAGGATCGCCCGCGCTTCCGCGAATACTCCTACCGCGAGCGGCGGCCGTCCTATCGCTACAACGAAGACCTTCGGGTCGGCGTCGAGCTGCCCGAGGCCGGCGTGACCTATTACGAGGCTCCGGCCGAATACCGCATCGCGCCGGGCTATCGCTATACCTACGTGAACGACCGCGTCGTGCTGGTCGACCGGCGCGGACGGATCGTCGAGATCATCGAATAACGTCTGACGCGATTTGCCTGAGTTACCCGCCGCGCCGAAGGGCGCGGCGGTTTTTTTGCGGGCGCTGGTCTGTGTCGTCCGTTAGTTCCCGCTGGCCAATCCTAGCCTGCCTTCCGCGCCATGCCGTCCAGCGCGTGGTGCTGCGCGTAAACGAGAACGACCAGCAGGCAAAGCCATGTCACGCAAAGCGCGGTCAGCGGCTCGGGCACCTTGCCGGTCGCCGACCAGATCGAGGCGATCCAGTAGGCCTGCGCGAGGCCGGGCAGCAGCGTCGTCGCGACCATCGCGGTGAAGTCATAGGCCGCCGCGAGCGCGGTGCTCGCCACCCAGATGATGACGGCGAGACCGGCGAGCAGATTGGCCGATAGGGAATAGAGCAGGCGCGACATGGTTGGTTGGTCGCGCGAAGTGGGGAAGGGGTTCAGGGCGCCGCGACCTCGCGCGGACGCCAAAGTATCCCGCAGTCTGGTAGATTTCCCCGATCGCCTGATGCCGCAACAGGATTCGCCGCAGTCTCGACAGGACGACGCCCGTGGACGAGCCGACGCAGTCTTCCAGCGCCGCGCCGCGCAAGTGGCGGAAGAAATTTGCCCTCGGCTGCCTGTTGCCGCTGTTCCTCATCGTCAGCGTGCCGTTCGCCGCCTACAAATTCGCGGTGCATCGGCTCGAGATGAATCGCGTGCCGGCGGATCTCGAGGTGCAGCGCATCCTCTACGAGAAGCAGGAAAACTGGGGGTCGCCGCTCCTCCCCCTGCCGGGCGATAACGAAACCGGGCTGGTCCTCTATGAAATGCCGGCGGCGGTCGCCGACAAGATCGCGGCGGAGGGCGTTTCGTTTTTCGATCGTCCAGAGAACCGCGAGCGCCGTTTTGGCCGTCAGACCGACCATGCGTCGTGGCGCGAGACGCCGGTACCGACAACCTGGTCATCCAGGGGACCATCGATCGGCGCCTATCTCGACCGGTACGGCTTCGGCATTGAGATCGAGCCCGCCATCGTCGCCATGATCGATGATGCGCTGCGAAAGCCCGGAAGCTTCTATGCCATCGGTCGCGGCGGCAGCGTCGTGATCGTCATTCCGGCGCAGCGGCGTGTCGTCTACGCGTACGCGGGGTAGCGCTACGCCTGCGAGATGCCAGGCAGGAGCGTGGTCGCGACCATTGCGGTAGAGCCCGAGGCCGCCGCGACGGCGGTGTTCGCGACCCAGATGATGACGGCAAGACCGACGAGCGGATTAGCCGAGGGGGAATAGAGCAGGCGCGACTTGCGCGTTGGTCGCGGCAGGTGGGGCGGTGGTTCAGACATAGAAAGCTATTCCCGGTTGGCTACTCCATTATGCTCGACCTCGTATCGGGCACGCTCGGCGAGTGCTTTAAAATATTAAAAGGCTCGATCGTGCCCGTCAGCGTTGAAGACCCTAATGGTACATTTTGAGTGATCGCGACGTTTGTGACAGGCAGTTTGCCTTATGTGTTAAATCCGGAGGAGATCCGGTGCAACATTCCGGGCGGACGGAAGTCAACTTTTCCCAGAGGACTTCAATACCTCGGGAAGTTATCTTCACATTATAACCTATAATGGACAAAGGATTCGCTTCAAAGATATCAACTCCCTCTATTGTTTTTCCTTTTTTAGAAAAGTCCGTAAATCCGATATATGTTGTTTTTTTCCACTTCTTTCGAGTGCCGCCAGAGTTTTTGATGTCGTGCCACTCTTGGCGTCTTATATCGAGAAAATTCTCTATATGCCCTGAACGAAATTGCAGATCAAACTGGCCGGACCAAGGGAAAACATCACCTCCGTCTAATGTAACTTTGAGGACATAAGCGTATGTGAAAGTACCCTTTACATTAACGTCAACTTCGTCTTTTGTTTTGGCGCGAGTTTCAAAGGGTACCTTGGTGTCATCGGCGGCAAAAATTAAATCAGCTACCGTCATTCGCGCTCCTGACAGAAGAGCGGGAATCCCATATCGCAATCTGACGATATGTTCGCCCGGCTTCTTATCTAGGACCAAGGAAGCGCTGCGCGCGACCGGCGAGGCGTCCATAACTCTTGGGAGCGCATGCTGGTATAGGTGGTCCGAAACCTCAACATTAAGATGAGCGCTCTGACTGTCACGATCTGTGGCGTTAGTTAAAGTAAATTGCATTGGTATGATAAAAGCTGATCCTTTCTTAAAAGGAAGAATGAAAAGTATATCATCGCATACAGTCTCGTGAAACAATGCAACGGATAATTTCTTGGAAGCTAGGTTGCGCGCCATAAATCGTTTGGCTACAGCTGGGCCGTTAGGAATACTGTCGAGAACAGACATGACGTGTCTATGTATACTTCG
The DNA here is from genome assembly GCA_963828625.1 of uncultured Alphaproteobacteria bacterium. Lineage (GTDB taxonomy): Bacteria > Pseudomonadota > Alphaproteobacteria > Rhizobiales > Xanthobacteraceae > PALSA-894. The sequence goes on from CAWHEX010000009.1 coordinate 486,479, forward strand.
ATAGACGGGTTGGTGTCGGTTTCCGGGCTTGCAGATGCTAATATGGTCTGCATCGACTGGAATGGGTTCGCTACCCGCGATCCCAGGGTCCGCGTCAACTTTTTGTACTACAAATGAGAATTTTCTTGTTTTCTAGAGTCTCATAAAAAGAAACAGTGTTAAATCGCAATTCGGCTGCAAGCCGTCTGTAGTCAGAATTTAATTGATCTAGTTCGCCGCTGCTCGATTGTAAAAGCTTGATGTTCGCGGACGAACTCTTGGTAAGGTGAACTGGAGTATCGAGGCTAAGCAGGATCCGGTATGGGGTGTTGCGAGAAAGGTGACTAGTTTACAATTGTCTGCGATCGCCCGCCATCCTCGGTCTGGAGCTTGATGGGCCGTTTTAAGTACCTGTTTTATCAAAAGCCCGCCGAGGCTGTGTGTGACGAAGGCGATTGGCTTTTTTCCAAATTCATATGATGCTAAATAGTCAAGTGTAGCTTTGCTGCGTTCGAATAGGGTCATTTCACGATTTGCCCAACTTTCAAAAAAACTAGTTGGATATCCAAGGCTATATACGTTGACCCAAGGCAGGTCCGTAGCCAACCACTTGGGCCAATACGTTTCGTGGGGAGGTGCCCCTTCTGAGATAGCCCAAGTAGTCACCATATTGCCGGAAAGGCCATGAACGAAAATTAGATCAACAAGACCAGCGTGTCCGCCGACCTGAGCGATAGCGAAATCTCGACTGCTCATTGCAAATACAACGCCTATTGATGAACGTGCCGATCCATGTTGACCCATAGGGTATCAAAATTCAACTAAAGCGTGCGACTAGCTTGTGTATTGTGGACGTAATTTCTGAGCGAAGAAATCTCGCGGGGTGTAGATTTCACGTTGTCGCTCAATAGTAAAAGCATGAAACTGCGGAGCTTTCTGTGAACGCCCCCCTCTCTCCCCATCCGCTCCCGCCCTACCGCCACACGCCGCTGTTTCCGCTGGGCAAGGACACCACGACCTATCGCAAGATCACCAGCGAGGGCGTGCGGGTGGAGAAGCTCGGCGAGCGCGAGATCATCACCGTCTCGCACGAGGCGATGCGCGCGCTCTCCGAAGCCGCGTTCATGGACATCAACCATCTGCTGCGGCCGGCGCACCTGCAGAGCCTGAAGAACATCGTCGACGACCCGGAGGCGACCGGGAACGACAAGTTCGTCGCCTATGACCTGCTCAAGAACGCCAACATCGCGGCGGGCGGCGTGCTGCCGATGTGCCAGGACACCGGCACCGCGATCATCATGGGCAAGAAGGGCCGCTTCATCTTCACCGACGGCGAGGACGAGGCCGCGCTCGCGGAGGGCGCGCGCGACGCGTACCTGAAGAAGAACCTGCGCTATTCGCAGCTCGCGCCGGTGAGCATGTTCGAGGAGAAGAACACCAAGTCGAACATGCCGGCGCAGATCGAGCTCTACGCGGAAGGGGAGTCGAAGCGACTCGCCTACAAGTTCCTGTTCATCGCGAAGGGCGGCGGCTCGGCCAACAAGGCGTTCCTGTTCCAGGCGACGCCCTCGATCCTGACGCACGACCGCATGGTGGCGTTCCTGAAGGAGAAGATTTTGACGCTCGGCACCGCCGCGTGCCCGCCGTATCACCTCGCGATCTGCATCGGCGGCACCAGCGCCGAGATGACGATGAAGACCGTCAAGCTCGCCTCGACCAAGTATCTCGACAATCTGCCGACGCAGGGGAGCGAGGACGGCCACGCGTTCCGCGACCTCGCGATGGAGCAGGAGATCCTGAAGCTGACGCAGGCGACCGGCGTCGGCGCGCAGTTCGGCGGCAAGTATTTCTGCCACGACGTGCGCGTGATCCGCCTGCCGCGTCACGGCGCCTCGCTGCCGGTCGGGCTTGGCGTGTCGTGCTCGGCGGACCGGCAGGCGGTGGGCAAGATCACGCGCGACGGCGTGTTTCTCGAGGAGCTGGAGCACAATCCCGCGAAGTATCTGCCCGAGGTGGACACGAGCACGCTCGGCGGCGAGGTGGTGAAGATCGACCTCAACCGGCCGATGAAGGAGATTCTCGCGACGCTCGCGCAAGTATCCGATGAAGACGCGGCTCTCGCTGTCGGGGCCGATGATCGTGGCGCGCGATCTCGCGCACGCGAAGCTGCGCGAGCGGCTGGAGAGCGGGCAGGGGCTGCCGGATTACATCAAGAATCATCCGGTGTATTACGCCGGGCCGGCGAAGACGCCGGAGGGCTACGCGTCCGGCGCGTTCGGGCCGACCACGGCGGGGCGCATGGACTCGTTCGTGGACGAGTTCCAGGCGGCGGGCGGCTCGATGGTGATGGTGGCGAAGGGCAATCGCGCGGCGGCCGTGCGCGAGGCGTGCAAGAAGCACGGCGGATTTTATCTGGCGAGCATCGGCGGCGCGGCCGCGAACCTCGCCGAGCACTGCATCAAGAAGGTCGAGACGCTGGAATATCCCGAGCTCGGCATGGAGGCGATCTGGCGCATCGAGGTGGTGGATTTCCCCGCCTTCATCGTGATCGACGACAAGGGGAACGACTTTTTCAAGGAACTGAACTCGGGTAGCGCGCGTGGCGCCTGCGCCATTCGCGCAAGGAAAGATGCGCTTCCGCATCGAGGTGAACACGCTCGACGGCAAGATGACCTACGAGCGCGACACGGCGGCCGATGCGCTGGCGGTCGCCGAAGGGGCCAAGGAAAGCCTCGGCGTGACGATCACGGACAGCGAGACGGGCGAGCGCTATAGCCGCGACGAATTCGCGAAGCGCTTCGGGCATTGAACCGGCGCGGCAAGCCCTCGCACGGCGTCTAGGCGGCCTCGCGCGGCGCGGTATAATGATCCACCGGAGGGGCCGATGGATTTTGCAACCGACAACCTGACCGCGCGCGTCCTGCTGACCGTCGCGACGCTCGGCTACTCGCTCGTGCTGGCGGTGGTGGACTTCGGCAAGACGCACGCCACCAACCCGCTGTGGACGGGGCACGCGCGCTTCCATGTCGTGTGGCAGGTGTCGAGCTATATCGGGATCGCGTTGATCGCGCTGTGGCTGACCTGGAGCATGGGGCCGGTATCGAAGCTCTGGCTCGCGGTCGCGCTGTCGGCCGCGGTCTATGGCGGCTTCTTCGTGACGGCGTTCGCCATGAAGCTGTTCGGCGGGGCGCTGCTCGACGTCAACGGCGTGCCGCCGATCACGACCATCAACCTCGGCGGCAAGCCCGTGCAGGTCGACGCCAACGTGACGTCGTTCGGCGCGCTGCTGGCGCTCACCGCCGTTGCGGCCATGATGATCCGCTGAGCCGACACCAAGAGGAGGCCACAATGCATCACGCGCGCCTTGCTGTCTATCTCGCTGCGCCGGTGAGCGCCGCGCGCCGCCATCTCGGCGTTCGCCGAGCACGGCGCGCACGAATTATCTCGGCGACCGCTGGAGCTACATGGAGGCGGGCGCGCGGATGCGCCCGCGATCCTGTTGCTGCACGGCGTCGGCGCGAATTCGATGCACTGGCGCTACCAGCTCGCCGGGCTGTCGGATGCGTTCCGTGTCGTCGCCTGGAATGCGCCGGGCTACATCCTCTCCGATGCATTCAAGACCGAATGGCCGAGCTGCCGGGACTACGCGGACGCGCTTGCGGATTTCCTGGGGGCCCTGAAGCTCGATCGCGTCAACATCGTCGGCAATTCGTTCGGCAGCCGCGTCGCGCAATGCTTCGCGATCCACTATCCGCAGCGCGTCATCCGCCTTGCGATGACCGGCACCGGCATCGGGCCGAGGGGCATGAGCGAGGAGGAAAAGCAGAAGGTCGTCGCGACGCGCGAGGCGCAGGTCGCCAAGGGCGGCTACGGCTTCGGCGCGCGCGTCGATGCGCTGCTGGCGAAGAATGCTTCGGCGCAGACCAAGGCGCTCGTCGCCGACGTGCTGCGCGCCACCAATCCGCGCGGCTTCATGCATGGCGTGAAGCTCGGCATGGCGGACGGCTACGATCCCGAGACGGTTGCCGCCAAGGTCACGGCGCCCGTGCTGATGATCTCCGGCAACGAGGACCGCGTGAATCCGATCGACCGGAATGCCGCGGTGCTGGCAAAGGCGATGCCGAAGGCGAAGCTCGAAATCCTCGACGGCGTCGGCCACCTGCCCGAGGTCGAGGCGCCCGAGAAGGTCAACGCGCTGCTGCGCGCGTTCTTTGCGGAGTAGGGCGCGGTTCAGTTTTTGAACGCCGGCGCGACCTCGCGCATGAAGCGGTCCATCTCCTCCTTCACCTGCGCGTGCGGTTTGAGGCCGACGTTGAAATAGAGGATCACCTCCTCGAAGCCCGCGGCCTCGACCTTCTTCAAGGTGTCGGTCATGCTTTGCGCCGAGCCGATCAACACCGAATTTTCGGTCAGGTCCTCCGGCTTCACGTTCTGCAGCCGCGCCACCATGTCGATGAAATAGCGGTAGCTCGGCGGCGCGGTCTTCGGGTCGCCGGGGAAGGCCGGGATCACGCATTCCTTGTAGTAGCGGATCTGGCGCGCGCGCTGCGCGTCCTCCTGCGCTTTGTTGTCGGCGAAGTGCGTGAAGTAGCTGCACATCAGCCGGCCCGGCTTGGTGCCGAACTTCGCGCAGCTTGCGTGATAGAGGTCGGCCACCTGCTTCAGCCCGCCGAAGCTCATCGCGGCGGCGAACGGCGCGACGATCAGCCCGCAGCCGAGCCGTGCGGCAAGCTCGATCGAGGGCTTGGAGAACGACGCGACATAAGCGGGCAGCGGCTGCTGCACCGGCTTGGGCGTGATGCGCACGTCGTCGAACTGGTAATGCTTGCCGTGATGCGAGATGCGGCCGTCGGCGGCCCACAGCGTGCGCACCAGCTCCATGCCTTCTTCGAAGATGCCCTGGTTGTCGGAGAAATCGACCTTGAACGGCAGATATTCGCGCGCGTCGTAGCCGCGCCCGGCGGCGAAATCGACGCGCCCGTTGGAGAGCAGGTCGAGCGTCGCCCATTGCTCGGCGACGCGGATCGGATGATGCAGCGGCAGCACCGTGACGGCCGGCGCAAGGCGGATGTTCTTGGTGCGCGCCGCGATATAGGCGAGCACGAGGTCGGGGCAGGAGAGCACGCCGAGCGAGTTGAAGTGATGTTCGCCGATCCAGGCCGAACTCATGCCGAGCGCGTCGGCATAGATCGCCTCGTCGGTGATGTCGGCGACGAACTGGTTCGGCGTGCGGGTGTTGTTGTCGTAGTGATTGTCGCTGAGCGTGAAGTAGCCGAATTTCATCTCGTGTCCTCCCGTCCGGCGTTCTCATTGGCGGAAAGCTCGGTGCATGGAACGATAGGTGTAATTGCAACTGTTGTAAATGCACTCGATTTAGACTAGAAGCGTTGGTATCGGCCGGTCTTTCTGAGGCGACGCCCTCAGGAGCGGCCCAAGGGAGCAAATCGTGCGAACCGCTGGTCTCGAACTGTCGGGCTATCTTCCGTACCTGATCAACCGGGTCGGCGTGGCGCTGGTCGAGCGTTTCGCGCGGGACGCGTTGGACGCGACGCACCTGACGATCGGGACGTGGCGTGTGCTGGCGGCGACGGCCAATCACGACGGCGTCCGGCAGATCGATCTCGCCCGGCTGACGAGCATCGAGGTATCGACGGTGTCGCGGCTCGTCACCCGGCTTGTCCGGCTGGGGCTGGTCGAGCGTTCGCGCTCGGCGAAGAGCAATCGCGAGGTGACCGTCCGGCTGACCGCGAAAGGAAAAGCGTTGTTCGGCGAACTGGCGCCGGTCGCGATCGCGTTGCAGAAAACCGCAACGCGCGGGGTCACGAAGGCCGAGTTGGCGACGACACAGGCGCGTCCTGTCGCGCATGCACGAAAATCTTGGCGCCGAATAAGCGCGAACGGAACAGTCCGCGTCACATCACTTGATCGGTCGCGGGCCGAGCCGTACCGGCTGGTTGCCGATCGCTGCCCTTCGCGAAACGCGGCAACGCATCCGCGATCTCGAACCAGGGCAGCTGTTCCTCGACGAACACATGATAGGTCGGCGCGATTGCGGCCGGCTCGTCGAGCGTCCCGGCATAGATGTCGACCTGCGTGCTGCGGTCGGACGTGTACGTCATCGGCGAGCCGCAGCGACCGCAATGCGTGCGCGTGACGCCGGGGGAGGAGGCGTAGGCGGCGGGCGTGCCTTTGGTGAAGCGGAAACGCTCGCCCTCGACGCACAGGAAGGTCGAGACCGGCGTCGAGGTGTGGCGGCGGCAGCTTTCGCAATGACAGTGCAGCACCTTCAGCGGTGCGCCGGCGAATTCGTAGCGAATGTCGCCACAAAGGCAGCGCCCGGTGACCGGTTTGTCCGTCATCGCAATTGTTCCCATCCCTGAACGCCGACGATAGGCCGAAGCCTGTGCCTCGGCCAGACTGGCCGCGCGGTGGCATTTCGCCTATGAACGATTCTGCCGACCCGTAAGAGAGAGACGACGAAGATGGACGCAATCTGCAAATGACGCCGCGCGCAATCACATTCCTGCTTGCCGCGGCGGTCTGCGCCGCGATTTCGCCCGCAGCGGCGGCATGCCGCGAAGATCTCGTGGCGAGTTCCGAAAATCTCAAGCGCACGCGCGAGGGTCTCGAAACGTCCACAAAGGGATCGGTCGCGGTGCAGTGCGCGGCCGTCCGCCAGCACATCGCTTCGCTCAATCAGGTGAAAACCGTGTTCGCGCGCTGCGATACCTCGGCCGACAAGGCGAAAAACGCCGGTCAGGTCACGACCACCATCGCGATGCTCAGCAAGCAGATGCGCAGTAGCTGCAAGAAGTAGAGCGAACGCGGCGCGCGTTCGCTAGCGCGAGACGGCCTCGCGGAACGAGACCAGCCGGCGCTGCGCCTCGTCCCACAGCACGAGCCGCACGCAGCGGAAGCTTTCGAGCAGCGTCAGCCGACCGACCGCCCGCAGTTCGGGATGGTCCTGCAGCACGCGATCCAGACGGTAGTAGGGGATGCGGCTGCACAGGTGGTGCACGTGGTGCACGCCGATGTTCGCCGTGAACCAGCGTAGCACCGCCGGCAGATCGTAGTGCGAGCTACCGAACAGCGCGGTCTGCTGCTGGGTCCAGCCGTCGCTGCTTTCCCACACCGTCTCCTCGAACTGGTGCTGCACGTAGAACAGCCACACGCCGATCGATGCCGCGAGGACGATGATCGGCAGATGCACGATCAGGAAGGCCTTGATGCCGATGAACCAGATCAGCGTCGCGAAGATCGTCGCGATCGCGGCGTTGGTCGCCATCGCGCTGACCCACGGCTCCCACCCGGCGCGCAGCATCCCAATAGGAAGGCGCTGCTGGAGGATAAAGAGATAGGCCGGGCCGATGCCGAACAATACGATCGGGTTGCGGTAGACGCGATACTGCAGCCGGCCCCAGCGCGAGCGCTGCAAGTATTCGCGCACCGTGAGCGTGTCGACGTCGCCAATGCCGCGCCTGTCGAGGTTGCCGGACGAGGCATGATGGATCGCGTGGGCGCGGCGCCAGAAATCGTACGGCGTCATCGTCAGCACGCCGAGCGCGCGGCCGATCCAGTCGTTCGCGCGCCGGCGGGAGAAGAATGCGCCGTGGCCGCAATCGTGCTGGATCATGAACAGGCGGACCATGAATCCTGCGGACGGAATCCCGAGCAGCAGGCTCAACCACCAGAAGCCGAACATGTAGGCGAGCCACGCCGCGATCCAGAGCGCGATGAGCGGGAGCAGCGTAATCAAAAGCTCGGCAATGCCGCGCGTGTCGCTCGGCGTCCCATAGCGGGTGAGGAGCAGCCTGATACGCCGCGCGTCGAGCGCTGCGGCGTGTGAGTTGTGACCGAGGCTCAAGCGGAGGTCAGCGATCGGCTGCGGCGCGCGGGCTTGGCGGCCTGACCAGCGGTTTTCTTGCGGGCCGGAGGCTTTGCTGCCGGGGCAGCTTGCGCTTCGGCGGCTTCTTTCTCGAGGCGAAGCTGGCGCAGCCGGGTTGTGTTGGCGTCGACCCGCGCTTTTTCGGCGGCGTAGTCGCGCACCGCCTCGGCGGCTTCGCGGTCGCGCGACTGCTGCTTGGCGGCAGCCGCCAGGCGCTGCTCGACGCTTTTCGTAGACGTCATCGGCCCCTTCTCCGTGGCTCGCAGGATAGGGCAAATACGGCCCCATCGAGTCGCCCGCCCGTCAGGCTACCACAAAAAGGAATCCCGCGCCCGGGGACCGGTCGCGGGATTCGAACCACAAGCTCTGCCAGTACATCCGTGGTCAAAGCAGAATGGCGCCTGCTGCCTTAGACGGCTTGCAGGTTTTCGGCGGCCGACTTGCCGGTACGGCGGTCGGCAACCACTTCGAAGGAAACCTTCTGGCCTTCGTTCAGCGTGCTCATGCCGGCGCGTTCGACCGCGCTGATGTGCACGAAGACGTCATTGCCGCCGTTGTCCGGCTGAATGAAGCCGAAGCCCTTTTGGTTGTTGAACCACTTCACTGTTCCCTTGTTCATGGGAAAGTCCTCTCGTTTAACGATGCACGTGTGGGAACGGACGCAGTGATGCGGCCGCAGTCCCGGTTCGTTCGATTTTTGGATAAGTGTCTGAAACGTGCACGCCCAGAGGCGAAGCGGCCCAGTCAATCGGCCAGAGATCGATGGGCCTCATATGGGCGCGACAGGCCGAAAAGTCAAGGAAGGACGGTTCCCGGCGCGTGTCGCCGCGCGCGCTAGAGCGGCTTGAATGGCCAGAACAGCGCGATCAGCGGCACGCCCGCGAGCACCACCATGATCGAGAGCGGCAAGCCGAGCCGCCAGTAGTCGCCGAAGCGATAGCCGCCCGGACCCATCACCAGCGTGTTGCACTGATGGCCGACCGGCGTGAGGAAGTCGCACGCCGCACCGATCGCGATCGCCATCAGGAACGGGTCGGGGCTGTAGCCGAGCGACTTGGCGAAACTCGCCGCGATCGGCGCCATCACCAGCACGGTCGCGGCATTGTTGAGGAACGGCGTCACCGCCATCGCGGCGATCATGATCAGCGCGAGCGCGCCGATCGGCGGCAGGCTTTGCGACGCCGATGAAAGGAAACCGGCGACCAGATCGGTGCCGCCGGTGGTGCGCAGCGAGTCGGATACCGGGATCAGCGCGCCGAGCATCACGAGGATCGGCCAGTCCACCGCCTCGTAGGCTTCGCGCAAAGTGAGCGCGCGGATCACCAGCATCGCGACGGCCGCCGTGAAGAACGCAATCGAAACCGGGATGACGTTCGCGGCGACGAACGCCATCGCAAGCACGAGGATCGACAACGGCATGATGCTGCGCCCGCCGCGTCCGAGCCGCAGGTCGCGCGCCGCGAGCGGCAGGCAGCGCAGTTCGCCGAGCGTCTCGGGAAGCGTCGGCAGATTGCCGCGCAGCACGACCACGTCTCCGCTCTGCAGCTTCACCGAGCGCATGCGCTGCGTGATGCGCTTGCCGCTGCGGCTGACCGCGAGCAAATGCACGCCGTAGCGCTCGTCGAGCTGTTCCTGCATCGGGGTGCGGCCGACCAGCGGGGATTCGCTGCTCACCACGGCCTCCATCACGCCGATGTCGTCGCTCGGCGTATCGGCGGCCTTCTCGACGCCCTCGCGTGCGAGCTTCAGCTTCGCCTTGTCGACGAGGCGGTCGAGCGCCGCCGGCTCGCCCTGGATCAGCAGGATGTCGCCGGTCTTGATGGTGGTGCGCACGCCGGGCGCGAGGCGGCGCGAACGGCCGCGCTCCAGCATGAACACCTCGACGCCGTCGGCCATCGCTTCCAGATCGCCGATGGTCTTGCCAACGGCGGGCGAATCCTCGGGCACGCTCGCCTCGGTGGTGTAGCCCTCCAGCGTGAAGGCCGCATCCATGCTGCTTGAGCCTTTCAGGCCGCGCGGCAGCAGCCGCCATGCGAAAGTCAGGAAGATCACGCCCGCGATCGCGAGCCCGATGCCGACCGGCGTGAAGTCGAACATGCTGAACGGCTCGCCGACGAGTTCGGCGCGCAGCCGCGCCACGATGATGTTCGGCGAGGTGCCGACCAGCGTGACGATGCCGCCGAGCAGCGAACCGAACGCCATCGGCATCAGATAGATCGACGGCGTGCCGTTGGTCTTGCGCGCGAGCGAGAACGCCACCGGCATCAGCATCGCAAGCGCGCCGATGTTCTTCACAAACGCAGAGAGCGCCGTGACGGCGCCGACCAGCACCGCGACCTGAATGGTGCGGGTGGTCAGGTACGGCCCGATGCGCACCAGCGCGTCCTCGATCACGCCGGAGCGGCCGACCGCCGCGCTCACCAGCAGCGCGCAGGCGACGATGATCACGATGTCGTCGGAGAAGCCCGAGAAGGCCTTGTCGGCAGGGACGATGCCGCACGCGATCGCGGCGAGCAGCGAGAGCAGCGCCACAAGGTCATAGCGCAGCCGCCCCCAGACGAAGAGGCCCATCGTGGCGGCGATGATCGCGAAGGAGAAAATCTGCGGAAGGGTCATACGGCAAAGCCCGGGGCCACAACGCCGGCCCACGCGAATTGGTTGCAGCGGCGTTGCGCGCCGCGCCGTTCACGCGGCCGTTCGGGGCATGATAGCCTTCCGCGACCTTGAGGGGAGGGCGACATGGGCGATTTCAATCGGCGCAGTATTCTGGCCGCGACGGCGGCGCTGGCAGGCGGCGGGATCGCGCTCGCGCAGACCCCGGCGCCGCGGCAGAAGGGCCCGCGCGTCTGGCTCGACCTCGATCAGCAGGAGCTCGACGACGCCTACGACCAGTCGAAATACGCAGCGAACCTGCAGCAGATCGTCAAGCGCTACGTGACCAACAGCGAGGCCGTGCGCAAGCGCCTCGGTGCGCCCGTGCGCCTCTCCTATGGCTCGACGCCGATCGAAGGGGCCGACCTTTATCCGGCGCGGCGGCAGAACGCGCCGGTCCATGTGTTCATCCACGGCGGCGCGTGGCGCAGCGGGCTTGCCAAGGACAGCGCCTATCAGGCCGAGACGTTCGTGCGCGCGGGCGCGCACTACATCGCGCTCGATTTCAACAACGTGACCGAAACCAAGGGCGACCTCGCGCCGATGGCGGATCAGGTGCGCCGCGCGCTCGCGTGGATCTACAAGAACGCGGCGAGCTTCGGCGGCGATGCAAACCGCATCTACCTGTCCGGCCACTCGTCCGGCGGGCATCTCGCGGGTGTCGTGCTGACGACCGACTGGCAAACCGATTTCGGCCTGCCGAAGGACGTCATCAAGGGCGGCGTGTGCGTGTCGGGCATGTTCGACATCAAGCCCGCGCGTCTTTCCGCGCGCTCGAGCTACATCAAGTTCACCGACGAGGTGGAGCACGCGCTGTCATCGCAACGCCATCTGCGGCACTTGAATTCTCCGGTGATCGTCGCCTACGGCACGCTGGAGACGCCCGAATTCCAGCGCCAGAGCCGCGATTTCGCCGAGGCGGTGAAATCGGCGGGCAAGCCGGTCGAACTGCTGGTCGGCGAAGGCTACAACCACTTCGAGATGCCGGAACTGTTCGCCAATCCGTTGAGCTTCCTCGGCCGCGCGGCGCTGGAGCAGATGAACCTCGCGCCGGTGTGACATGAAAAAGAGCTACGTCATGGGCGACGCCCGATGACGCAGCTCTGAAAAGTTTTTCGCCGCGACCGGGAAGGACGGCGCGGCGAACGGATTGTCTAGAGACCGCCGAAGCTCGGCATGCCGGCCTGGTCGAACATCTTGGACGCGTTGACCATGTAGAGCTGGCCGCCGCTCATGATGAACGCGGTGCCGCGCGGCACTTTCTTCGCGCCCTTCATCAGCATGGTCATGCCTTTGTCGCCGAGACTGACGCGCATCATCTTGCCGTCCATCATGACGACATAGGCCGAACGCTCGCGGATATCCCAGGCCTCGAGTCCGCCTTGGGCGAGCGCGCCGGTGAGCAGCGCCAGCGACATGCCGCCGGCGACGATCGCAGTTTTCGTGAAGGACATTGGATCACTCCTCTGTGGGCTCTGCCGTCCCGGGGGTGGAACGGTCGATGCACAGGGAACAACGGATCAATGTGCTGGCGGAAATGCCGAGTTTGCATCGGATCGATAGAGCCGCGCTATCGCGGGCGCGCCGCGGCTCGCAGACTTTCGGCCGCGGCCGTCGCGTCGAAGGGCTCGCCCGCAACGCCGGGCCAGCGCATGCGCATCGCCTCGCGCACCAAGGCCACCAATCCGGACGGCTTTGCGTGGTCACGGACGGTGACGAGGGCGATCTCGCGCGCGATTTCAGGCTCGATCAGCGGACGCGTTACGACGCCGGGGCCGTGCGCGCTCAGTGCGGGCATCAGCGCATAACCGAGACCGGCCGCCGCCATTGCGAGAATCCAGTCGTCGCGATCGCTCTGATAGGCAACCGGCCCGCCGGCCTGCGCAATGATTCCGTCTGCGTAGCTCGCAATCGAGACGCCGCAAAACAGGCTCGCCCGCGAGGTCCTCAGACCGCACCGCGTCCTGCCGGGCGACGCGATGGTATGTTTTGACCACGACGACGAACGGCTCGCGATAAAGCGGCAGATAGCTCAGCCGTTCGTCAGTGTTCAGGCCGGGCAGGGCGCAGATCGCAACGTCGAGTTCGCCCGCGACAAGGCGCTGCTGCAATGTCGCGCCTGCCGCATCGCTGACCTGCAACGCAATGTCGGGATGGCGCGCCCGCATGGCGGCCACCAGATCGCGCAAATGAGCCGGCGCGATCGTGCGCATCAGACCGAGGCGCAGCGTGGTCCCCTGCGCGCGCACGAAATCCTGCGCCTGGCGCCGCGCGTCCTCGACGTGGTTTTGCGCCTGATTCGAGGAACGGCCGCATCTTTTCGCCCAGCTTGGACAGATGCGTATTCGCGCGCTCGCGATGGAATAGCGCGCCGCCCAGCTCGGTTTCGAGCGCCTTGATGGCGCGCGTGAGCGAGGACTGCGCCACCCCGCAGCGTTCGGCGGCGCGCGTGAAGTTGAGCTCGTCGCAGAGCGCGAGGAAATAGCGGATTTGATGCAATTCCATGGGTTGCGGCTCGCTGCCCGCAGGAGACAACGCCGCGCCGCCCGACAGAAATGCCGAGTTGGTATCGGATCGATAGCGGAGCCGCATGATGCGCTCAGGCGGCGGTACTCCGCGCCGCCACCACCGCAAGCGCCGGCTTGCCGATCCAGGTCATGCGCATGGCTTCCTGCACCAGCGCGCCGACGCCCGGCGAATGCGGCCGCCCGCGCACCGTGACCAGCGCCACCTCGCGCCAGAACTCCGGCTCGACCAGCGGGCGCGCGACCACGCCCGGATGGTCGACGGACAGTGCCGGCATGAACGCATAGCCGAGGCCCGCCGCCGCCATCGCGAGGATCCAGTCGTCGCGCTCGCTCTGATAGACCGTCGGGCCGGTCACGCCCTGCGCGTCGAAGATCGCATCGGCCGCCGGTCCCATCTCGCAATTGACGCGCCAGAGATAATGCTCGCCGTCGAGATCCTTCACGCGGATCGTCTTTTGCGCGGCAAGACGATGCGTCGGATGCAACACGATCTGGAATTGCTCGCGGTAGAGCGAGAGGTGATGCAGGCGATCGTCCACCGCGAGGGTCGGCATCGCGTAGATCGCGACATCGAGCGCGCCGGCCGTGAGCCGTTCCTGCAATTCGTCGGCCGCCGCATCGGCCATGTGCAGCTCGATGCCGGGATGGCGGATGCGGATCGCCGCCACAAGGTCGAGCAGGAATGTCGGTGCGATCGTGCACATCAGGCCGACGCGCAGCGGCGTCTTCTGCAGGCGGATGAATTCCTGCGCCTCGCGCTTGGCCTGTTCGGCGCGGCTGTAGACCTGCTCGAGATAGGGCTGGAGCGTGCGGCCGAGTTCGGAGAGGTGCGTGTTGGCGCGCTCGCGGTGAAACAGCGCGCCGCCCATTTCCTCCTCGAGCGCCTTGATGGCGCGGGTGAGGGACGGCTGCGCCACATGGCAGCGCTCCGCGGCGCGCGTGAAGTTCAGCTCCTCGCTCAGCGCGAGGAAGTAGCGGACCTGATGCATTTCCATGGGAGCGCGCCGGTGCCCGCATTGACGAGATCGCGCCTTTGGTAGCGCGCCCGGGGCGGCCGCGGGGATCACGTTGGGGCGACGCGGAGGCGTGCGATCGCTCGCCGGTTCGTGATCGAACGTCGCAGGGGCGGAACCCCATGCCGGTTCCGCCGTTTATTCAGCACCTTGCAGGAGGTGTGTCATGTCAGAACACAACGAAACAGTGGCCACCGAGGAGCAGCGCGACCTCACGCTGATCGCCACGCTTGTGGGCGTGATCATCGTGGCGGGCGGCTTCTTCATCTTCAATACGACGAGCGCGCGCTACACCACGGCGAGCTACCAGGCGCCGCTCCCGAACGCGATGCCCGTGATGACGCCAACGACCGTGCCGGCGCCGAACGCGAAGCCGACGCAGTAGGCGTTCGGGCGCGTGACCTCGCGGCTGCCGGCCTATTTCGGCGGGTCGATGATCTGGCCGTCGCCGTCGACCCATTTTCCCTTCGGCACCGTCGAAGGCGGGCCAGCCGTCGACTGAGAATTGCCGTCCGCGGTCGGTGAGGCGGCAGCGGTCGGCGAGGGCGGCGGCGCCTGCGGCGGTGGCATAGAACCCGGAGTGATCGGAGACAGGATCTGCACCTTGGCGGAAACGGACGCCTTCACGAACGTCACGTCGTCCCGCCCGACATCGGTGAGCGTCCAGCCTTCAAAGCTGCTTCCGCTTTTCAGCGAAAAGGTCTGACCGGTTGCGTTTCGGCAAACCGCGACGCCGCCGTGGGGCGTCTGTACGGTGCCGATGAGTTCGACGCGCGGCCCATCCGCAGCGTGGCTGTCGGAGAAGCAAAAAATCCAGGACACAAGCGCCGCACACGCGATCCACCGCATGTGAGTGCCTTCCTTCAGAAATGGGGCCGCTTTGAGGTTCAAGAGGAATCCGTCGGACATCGGAGGCGACCAGTCCCCAATTCTTGCGAGAGGCCGCCAACCAGGGCGGCCTCTTGATGTCTTCTCTACTTGATCTTGGTCTTGCCGGGCGGCTCCGGTTGCGGATTGAGTTTGCCCGCGCCCTTGCCGCCACCGCCGCCCATGCGGTCACTGGTGTTGGACTTGCTCGACTTGACGGTTGTCTTTTTTCCCGTGGCTCCCTTGCCGCCGCCGCCGCCCATGCGATCGCTTGAGGTCGCGCCTCCGCTTCCCGGCAGATTGAGCTGTGCCCACGCCGATCCGGGCACGAACGCTGTCGTCACAACCGCCAGCAACAAGCCGCCCAAACGGATGCCCATGGCAATCCTCCCAAAACCGGCAACTGCACCGTGCCGATTGCCAGGATTGTAAGCGTCACTTGCACGCCAGGCCATGCGTTCGGGCCGCCAACGAGGACGGGTCTCCGAGCGGTCAACCGCTGATCTTGTGAGGCTCAGTAAGCGGCGTCGGCACCGCGCGCGTTCGGCATCCGGCAGCGCGATCAGCAACCAGCCTTGGTCACGCGCTGACCCTTGCGGTATCGCTCGAGGCAGTCGGCCCGCTCCTGCTCGGCAGCCGTCAATTGCGTAGGCTGGGATGCCGGCCACACGATCCCCTGCGGACCGTACATGGCGATCCCCGCCGCGATCGCGCCGCACAGAAGCAAAAGTCTCGTCGCGAAGCCCATGGAGGCATCTTACGCGGGACGGTTTAATGGGTCGTTTAGGCCGCCACGACCGCGGCCTTCGCGGAAAGCTAGTTAAGAAACAGGTGCCCTGCCACCGCGAGCAGGGCGCCGACGACCGGTATCACGCCGTACATCAAAACCTTCAACGACTGCTGGCTCATGTTGGCCCCTTACGTTTTTCCTCGGCTGGCCATTAGTGCCGCGAAAGGGGAGCACCGTTCATTTCAAAAAGGACCACCGAGATGGAAAGGGGCCAGCACCGAGTAGTACAAAGAGATTTTGACGATGCTTCAATGACGAGGCCGCCAACTAGGGCGGTGCGCTCGCGCGGTCTTGCCTAGCGACCTCGCGTGCGATGGCGCGCCATTGCACGGCTTCGTCTTCAAACTTGGCGCGCTGGCCCGGGTCGGAAGCGTCTGCCGCCAGCCGAACGCACTGCGCTGCTTTGTGCAGATACCAAGCACCAATGGACATCCGGTGAGGCTATGCCGTCAGAGGTTAAGGAGTTGTCCGATTTGAAACCCGCGAACTTCACGACTTCGCTGTGTTCGTTGCCGCATTTGGCGCACTCGAAAGTGCGCTTGTCATGCTCCGGCGTGTCGGGCTCGATACGAGCGAGCATCATTTTCGTCCCGCACCTGGGACACAATGGCCGATGGATCGAATTGGAATAAGGTGTGACAGGCTGGTAGATCGTTCATCGCGTGCTCCCTGAAACAGGCGGGAGCGCTACAGCGTCTCTCAGTCACCCGACGCCTAGGAAGGCTGTTGCCGGTGATGTTTCCAGCGTGCGCCTTCGCACCGCGGGAGTCGAGGTAATTCAGATCAATGCTGGGCGTCGGATCGCGTCTGATGCGTGCCGTACGCCTTGTCTGCCGCGTCGAAGTTTGCAGATGCTGTGGGGTCCGCCTTGACGATCATTCTCAGCCAGTCCGACGCCATTTCCAGCCAAGTCTGTTTTTCGCCGGGATCGACGGCAACGCGCGCCATCTTCTGACATTCGGCCGCGTTGGCCCGATATTCGTCGGACTTGCTCATGGCTGAAGAACCTGAAAAGCCGAGAGTCGTTCCGTGGAATGTTACCGCAAAAACGAAAAGGGACCACTTCCAGAATCAAAAGGGACCAGCGCCTATCGGGTACTGTCCTAATACGGACAAGAACATATTGCGAACAGAGAACAAATAGTGTACATTGTATTCCGGTTGCCGTTGGGGGCGGTTTGTCGCCTCTCCGAATCTCAGGCCATATGGAGCGTCAAATGACTGCTGCCCTGCGTGTTGTCGAAGGTTTCTCCATGGACAAGTCGAAAGCCCTTGATGCGGCGCTCACCCAGATCGAGCGCGCCTTCGGCAAGGGCTCGATCATGAAGCTCGGCAAGAACGACAAGTCGATGGAGATCGACACCGTTTCGACCGGCTCGCTCGGGCTCGATATCGCGCTCGGCGTCGGCGGCCTGCCGCGCGGCCGGGTGGTCGAGATCTACGGGCCGGAGTCCTCGGGCAAGACCACGCTCGCGCTGCATTGCCTTGCCGAGGCGCAGAAGAACGGCGGCATCTGCGCCTTCATCGATGCCGAGCACGCGCTCGACCCGATCTATGCGCGCAAGCTCGGCGTGAAGGTCGACGACCTCCTGATCTCGCAGCCGGATCACGGCGAGCAGGCGCTGGAAATCGCCGACACGCTGGTGCGCTCCGGCGCGATCGACGTGCTGGTGATCGATTCGGTTGCCGCGCTCGTGCCGCGCGCCGAGCTCGAAGGCGAGATGGGCGATTCACAGCCCGGGCTGCAGGCGCGGCTGATGTCGCAGGCGCTGCGCAAGCTGACCGCGACGATCAACAAATCCAACACCATGGTGATCTTCATCAACCAGATCCGCATGAAGATCGGTGTGATGTACGGCTCGCCCGAAACCACGACCGGCGGGCATGCGCTGAAGTTCTATGCCTCGGTGCGCCTCGACATCCGCCGTATCGGCGCGATCAAGGAGCGCGAGGAAGTCGTCGGCAACCAGACGCGCGTGAAGGTGGTGAAGAACAAGCTCGCGCCGCCGTTCAAGATCGTCGAGTTCGACATCATGTACGGCGAGGGCATCTCCAAGATGGGCGAGATCGTCGATCTCGGCGTCAAGGCCGGCGTCGTGGAGAAATCCGGCTCGTGGTTCTCCTATGACAGCCAGCGCATCGGGCAGGGGCGCGAGAACGCCAAGACCTTCCTGAAGAACAATCCCGACATCGCCGACCAAGATCGAAACCGCGATCCGCGCAAACTCCGGCCTGATCGCCGAGAAGATCCTGGCCGGCGAGAAGGAAGAGGAAGACGACGACGCGGAGGAGTGATCTCGCGCGCGCTTCGCTGACGCACGGTGGCCGGGCCTTGCCCGGCCATTTGCGTTTCGAGGTTGGAAGCCGGCCGTGCCGGATGCCGGCCCGAGGCCGGCCGTGACCGTCTGTTCCTAGACTTCCCGCACCCCCGCCGTTAAACAAGTCCTTGAAACAACAGGGCTGGCGGCGTTTGCCGCCGGTGGGCGGGCGGCGGGAAATCATGAGCGGCGTCAACGACATCCGGTCGACTTTTCTCGACTACTTCAAGCGCAACGGTCACGAGATCGTTGCCTCGTCGCCGCTCGTCCCGCGCAACGACCCGACGCTGATGTTCACCAATGCCGGGATGGTGCAGTTCAAGAACGTCTTCACCGGCCTCGAGAAGCGCCCCTACACGACGGCGGCGACCGCGCAGAAGAGCGTGCGCGCGGGCGGCAAGCACAACGACCTCGACAACGTCGGCTACACGGCGCGCCATCTCACCTTCTTCGAGATGCTCGGCAACTTTTCGTTCGGCGACTACTTCAAGGAGCGCGCGATCGAGCTTGCCTGGAACCTGATCACGAAGGATTTCGGGCTGAAGAAGGACAAGCTGCTCGTCACGATCTACCACAACGACGACGAGGCGGCCGGCTACTGGAAGAAGATCGCGGGCTTCTCCGACGACCGCATCATCCGCATCGCGACCTCGGACAATTTCTGGGCGATGGGCGACACGGGTCCGTGCGGGCCGTGCTCGGAGATCTTCATCGACCGCGGCGAGCACATCTGGGGCGGGCCTCCGGGGAGCCCGGAGGAGGACGGCGATCGCTTCCTCGAATTCTGGAATCTCGTCTTCATGCAGTTCGAGCAGGTGACGAAGGAGGAGCGCGTTCCGCTGCCGCGTCCGTCGATCGACACCGGCATGGGGCTGGAGCGCATGGCCTCCATCCTGCAGGGCGTCGACAGCATCTTCGAGACCGATCTGTTCCGTCACCTGATCGACTCCACCGCGTCCGCACTTGGGCGCGGGCCGGACGAGCAGACGGTCGCTTCGTTCCGCGTCATCGCGGATCACCTGCGCTCCTCTTCGTTCCTCGTCGCCGACGGCGTGCTGCCGTCGAACGAGGGCCGCGGCTATGTGCTGCGCCGGATCATGCGCCGCGCCATGCGCCACGCGCAGCTTCTGGGCGCGAACGAGCCGCTGATGTGGAAGCTCGTGCCGACGCTCACGCGCGAGATGGGACAGGCCTATCCGGAGCTTGTACGCGCCGAGGCGCTGCTCACCGAGACGCTGCGGCTCGAAGAGACGCGTTTCCGCCGCACGCTCGAGCGCGGACTTGCGATCCTCGACGAGAAGAGCGCGGGCCTCAAGAAGGGCGACATGTTCGACGGCGAGACCGCGTTCACGCTGTACGACACCTTCGGCTTTCCGCTCGACCTGACGCAGGACGCGCTGAAATCGCGCGGCGTCGGCGTGGACATATCGTCGTTCACCGACGCGATGGAGCGCCAGAAGGCGAAGGCGCGCGCCTCGTGGTCGGGCTCGGGCGAGGCCGCAACCGAGGCGATCTGGTTTCCGCTGCGCGAGAAGCTCGGCGCGACCGAATTCCTCGGCTACGACACCGAGACCGCCGAGGGCGTCGTCACGGCGCTGATCCGCGACGGCAAGGAGGTCGCCGAGCTGAAGGCCGGCGAGAGCGGTCAGGTGGTGCTCAACCAGACGCCGTTCTATGGCGAGTCCGGCGGGCAGGTCGGCGACACCGGCACGATGACCGCCGACGGCATCCGCGCGCGCGTCGCCGACACGCAGAAGCGCGCGGGCGACGTGTTCGCGCACATGGTCACGGTCGAGCAGGGCGCACTGAAGATCGGCAGCGCGCTCGCGCTCAATGTCGATCACGAGCGCCGCACGCACATCCGCGCCAACCATTCGGCGACGCACCTGCTGCACGAGGCGTTGCGCAAGGTGCTCGGCGAGCACGTCGCGCAGAAGGGTTCGATGGTCGCGCCGGACCGGCTGCGCTTCGACTTCTCGCATCCCAAGCCGATGACGGCGGAGGAGATCGAGAAGGTCGAGGACATCGCGAATGATTACGTGTTGCAGAATTCGCGCGTCACGACGCGCCTGATGGCGCTGGACGATGCGCGCGCCTCGGGCGCACGCGCGCTGTTCGGCGAGAAGTACGGCGACGAGGTGCGCGTCGTTGCGATGGGTGAGGGCGGCGGCAACACGCTCGGCTGGTCGGTCGAGCTGTGCGGCGGCACGCATGTGCGGCGCACCGGCGACATCGGCCTGATCGGCGGCGTCACCGACGCAGGGGTCGCGGCCGGCGTGCGGCGGCTCGAAGCGCTGACCGGCAGGGCGGCGCGCAAGGCCGCGAACCACACGGCGCAGCTCGCGCGCGACGCCGCGGCCGAAATGAAGGCGCCGCTCGAGGAGATGCCGGCGCGGCTCGCGAGCCTGATCGACGAGCGCCGCAAGCTGGAGCGCGAGCTGACCGACGCGAAGAAGAAGCTCGCGATGGGCGGCGGCGGCAAGGCTGACGGCGAGGCGAACGGCGTGCGCATGGTCGGCGACGTCAAGCTGATGGCGCGCGCGGTCGCGGGCATCGACATCAAGGACCTCAAGAGCCTCGCCGACGAGGGCAAGAAGCAGCTCGGCTCCGGCGTGGTCGCGCTGGTCGGCGTCACGCAGGAAGGCAAGGCCGGGATCGTGGTCGGCGTCACGAGCGATCTCACGGCGCGCTTCAATGCGGTGGACCTCGTGAAGAAGGCCGCCGAGGCGCTCGGCGGCAAGGGCGGGGGCGGGCGGCCCGACATGGCGCAGGCCGGCGGCCCGGACGGCGCGAAGGCGGACGCGGCGCTCGCCGCGATCGAGTCCGCGCTCGGCGGCTGATGAGCGGCTACGCGATCGCGCGCTTCGCCGACGCAGGCGCGGCTCGCGGAGCTTCATTCATTCGTGCTCGGCGTATTCGGCGCGCTCGACATCAATCCGCGCTCCAGCATGCTCAAGGAGTCCGTCGCGGACTTCGCCGAACGCTTCCGCTCCGACACGATTTTCGTCGCGCAGGCAGGCGAGGGGCTGATCGGCAGCATCTTCTGCTCGCCGGACGGCGACGAGCTCTACATCGGGCGCCTTGCGGTCGCGCCGGACTGGCGGCGGCGCGGCGTCGCGAACGCGCTGGTCGATGCCGCGAAGGACGAAGCGCGCCGCATCGGCGCGAAGCGCATCACACTTGGCGCGCGCATCTCGCTGCCCGGCAATGTCGCGCTGTTCCGCCGCCACGGCTTCGTCGTCGTGCGCGAGACCTGCCACCGGGCTTCGCCACGCCAACGTCCTACGACATGGAACTACGGTTGACCTGATCGGGGAGTTGAACGACAGCGGCGCGGTTTACGCCGCGGCGCGGTCAGGCCATCGCCTTCGTCAGGTTCGCCGAGATCTTGTCGAGGAAGCCGGTGGTCGAGAGCCACTTCTGCTCGGGGCCGACCAGGAGCGCGAGGTCCTTGGTCATGAAGCCGGACTCGACGGTGTCGACGCACACCTTCTCAAGCGTCGAAGAGAACTTCGTGAGCGCCGGATTGTTGTCGAGCTTGGCGCGGTGCGCGAGGCCCCGCGTCCAGGCAAAGATCGACGCCATCGAGTTGGTCGAGGTCTCCTTGCCCTTCTGGTGCTCGCGATAGTGGCGCGTCACGGTGCCGTGCGCGGCTTCCGCCTCGACCACCTTGCCGTCCGGCGTCATCAGCACCGAGGTCATCAGGCCGAGCGAGCCGAAGCCCTGCGCGACGGTGTCGGACTGCACGTCGCCGTCGTAGTTCTTGCAGGCCCACACGTAGCCGCCGGACCACTTGAGCGCTGACGCCACCATGTCGTCGATCAGGCGGTGCTCGTAGGTGAGCTTCTTCTCGGCGAACCTGTCCTTGAACTCCTTGTCGAACATCTCCTGGAACAGCTCCATGAAGCGGCCGTCGTACTGCTTCAGGATGGTGTTTTTGGTGGAGAGATAGACCGGGTAGCCGCGATTGAGCGCGTAGTTGAACGTGGCGCGCGCGAAGTCGCGGATCGAGCCGTCGAGATTGTACATCGCCAGCGTGACGCCGCTCTCGGGCGCCTTGAACACCTCGCGCTCGATCACCTTGCCGTCGGTGCCGGTGAACTTGATCGAAATCGTTCCCGCAGTCGGGAACTTGAAATCGGTTGCGCGGTACTGGTCGCCGTAGGCGTGGCGGCCGATCACGATCGGCTGCGTCCAGCCGGGCACGAGGCGCGGCACGTTCCGGCAGATGATCGGCTCGCGGAAGATCGTGCCGCCGAGGATGTTGCGGATCGTGCCGTTCGGCGAGCGCCACATCTCCTTGAGGCCGAACTCCTTCACGCGGCCTTCGTCCGGCGTGATGGTGGCGCACTTCACCGCGACGCCGACCTCGCGCGTCTTGTTCGCGGCGTCGATCGGTGATCTGGTCGTTGGTTTCGTCGCGCTTCTGGACCGAGAGATCGAAGTAGATGAGGTCGAGGTCGAGGTAGGGGTGAATCAGCTTGTCCTTGATGAGCTGCCAGATGATCCGGGTCATCTCGTCGCCGTCCATCTCGACGACGGGGCTAGTCACCTTGATCTTCGCCATGTCAGGGAGCCACCTTTCGAGAGCACGCAGCCCGGCAGCCGCTGCACGATTTGTAGTACGTCATTGTGGAGAATGCTTCGTCAACGGCATCGCTTGAACGACCGGAACACCTGTTCACAGAACTGTTATTCGTCTGACCGCGCTCTTCGCCTCACTCAATTGGAATTTGGTCGCGACCGCGCTAAATTCAGGGTGTTCGCGCCTGTAGCCGCCCGATCGGCGCCGCAGCTGCAAACGACCGCCCGGAGGAACTGACATGACCATTGTCGTACTCAACCGCCGCTACCTCCTCGCCGCTGGCGGCTCCGTGCTCGCAGCCGGGGTTTCCGGGCTTCTGCTGCCCGCCAGCGCGCAAGGCCTCGCTCCGACCCCTTCGATGTCGGGTGGAGCCAACAATTACCGCAAGGGCGCGGCGACCGTGGAGCGGATCGGCAAGGGCGGCTTCTGGATGAGCGGCACCGTGCGCCGCGCAGGCGACGGGGCTCCGCTCGCCGGGCAGCGCATCCAGATCTGGGCGCACACGACCGAAGGGCAGGAGCACGAGCCGCAGAGTCATGGGGCCACGCTCACCGACAAGGACGGCAAGTTCCGTCTCGAGATGCCGCAGATCATTCCCATCTTCGGCCAACCGCATGGTCACCTCGCCTATGACAGCGCCGAGTTCAAAACCGTGTTTCTGCGTCCCGTGATGAAGAGCGCAAAGGACAAGAGCCTGGAGGCGCATTTCGTCCTTCAGCCGGCCTGACGGATTGGGAACAAGGGAATGCGATTGGCCCGGGTGGCCCTGATCTGGGCCGGCCTTGTGGCCGCCATTGGCGTGCCGATCGGCCTCGCGGCGACAAGCGAGCTGCTCGCGTGGCGCGGTCCGGTCTACATCATTGCCGGGTTCGCAGGGATCATCGCGCTGGGTCTGGTGCTCGTTCAGCCTCTGCTGATCGGCGGATACCTGCCTGGGCTGACGGGCTATCGCGGACGGCGTGCGCATTACTGGATCGGAGGCGCGCTGGTCGTCGCGGTTGTGGTCCACGTCGCCGGCCTCTGGATCACCAGTCCGCCGGACATGATCGACGCGCTGACCTTCACATCACCGACGCCGTTCTCCCCCTTCGGCGTGATCGCCATGTGGGCGATCTTCGCCGTGGCGTTGCTGGCTGCATTCCGCCGGCGACTGGGACTGGCGCCGCGAACGTGGCGCCTCGCTCACATGTTCTTCGCGGTGGTCATCGTCGTCGGCAGCGTGGCCCACGGCCTGCTGATCGAGGGGACGATGGAGACGATGTCGAAGGCGGCGCTTTGCGCGCTGGTCGTTCTGACGGCGATCAAGGTCATGGTCGACCGGCGGGTGTGGCGAAAGGGCGTGACGTTGCGCGGAGAGAGCCCGACGCAATGATGCCGCGTGGTTGAGCGGCCTCTTACTTCACGATCACGGTCGTGCCCACCGGCACCCGCTTGTAGAGATCCGCCACATCCGTGTTCCTCATCCGGAAACAGCCGGACGATTCCGCCTCACCGACCGAGTCCGCATCGGGCGAGCCGTGGATCCGGTAGAGCGTGCTGCCGAGATACATCGCGTGCGTGCCGAGCGGGTTCATCGGATCGCCGCCTTTCATGCGCCTCGGCACATCCGGTTGCCGCGCGATCATTTCCGCCGGCGGCGTCCAATCCGGATTTTCCTTCTTTGCGGTGACCTTGTGCGTGCCCCTCCACTGGAATCCGGCCCGGCCTACACCGATGCCATAGCGCAGCGCCGAGCCGTTTCCCTCAATGAGATAGAGCCGCCGCTCTGCCGTATCGACCACGATGGTGCCCGGCCTGTACTTGCTTTCGTAGCGCACGCTGGTGCGGCCAAGGCCGGTGCCGTCGAAGCCAAGGATATTGTAAATGCCCTTTTTCGACGCGCCGCCGCGCATCAGATCCAGCCGCTCGTCGGATTGGGCTTGCGCCAGGCTGACGGGGCCAAGCAGGGCGGCGACTGCGGCCACGGCCGCAACATAACGTGACAACACAAGTTTCATCCGGCTGGCGGTAAATGGCGCGGCGTTATGAGGAGAAGCTACGGCCTCTTCCACGCAAAGGCAATTTCGCCGAACAATCGCGACGCCGCTGCCGTGAACCAAACGCCGCTCATGCCTGTCCCCGCCTTCTCGGAGGCGAGCGGATGAGCTGGTTGCCTTACAACGCCGCGAGCGCGGCGTTCAGCGTGGCGCTCGGCCGCATCGCGGCCGCGGTCTTCCTGGCATCGGGCTGGTAGTAACCGCCGGTGTCGACCGGCTTGCCTTGCGCGCCGATCAGCTCGGCATTGATCTTCGCCTCGTTCTTGGCGAGCGTCTCGGCCAGCGGCTTGAAGCGGGCCTGCAGCGCCGCGTCCTTGGTTTGCGCGGCCAGCGCCTGCGCCCAGTAGAGGGCGAGGTAGAAATGGCTGCCACGATTGTCGATTTCGCCGACCTTGCGCGCGGGGTTGCGGTTGAACTTCGAGGAACTTGCCGATGGCCGCATCGAGCGTCTCGGCGAGCACTCCCGCCTTGGCGTTCTTGTAGGTGTCCGCCAGATGTTCGAGCGACGCGCCGAGCGCGAGGAACTCGCCGAGCGAATCCCATCGCAGATAACCTTCCTGCTGGAACTGCTCGACGTGCTTGGGCGCAGAGCCGCCGGCGCCGGTCTCGAACAGACCGCCGCCCGCCAACAGCGGAACGATCGACAGCATCTTGGACGAGGTGCCGAGCTCCATGATCGGGAACAGGTCGGTCAGGTAATCGCGCAGCACGTTGCCGGTGACGGAGATCGTGTCCTGCCCCTTGCGGATGCGTTCGAGCGAAAACGTCATCGCTTCGACCGGCGCCAGGATGCGGATGTCGAGCCCCTTGGTGTCGTGATCCTTGAGGTACGTCTCGACCTTGGCGATGACCTGCGCGTCGTGCGCGCGATTTTTGTCGAGCCAGAACACCGCCGGGGTGTCGGTGAGGCGCGCGCGGCGCACCGCGAGCTTGACCCAGTCCTGGATCGGCGCGTCGCGCAGCTCGCACATGCGGAAGATGTCGCCGGCCTCGACCGGGCGCTCCAGCAGCACCTTGCCGTCGTCGGCGACGACGCGAACCGTTCCGGCGGCGGGCACTTCGAAGGTCTTGTCGTGCGAGCCGTATTCCTCGGCCTTCTGCGCCATCAACCCCACGTTCGGGACCGAGCCCATGGTCTTGGGATCGAACGCGCCGTTGGCCTTACAGTCATCGATGACGGTCTGATACAGCCGCGCGTAGGAGCGATCCGGGATCGCCGCCATGGTGTCGTGCAGCTTGCCGTCGGGTCCCCACATGCGGCCGGACTCGCGGATCATCGCCGGCATCGTCGCGTCGACGATGAAGTCGCTGGGGACGTGCAGGCCGGTGATTCCCTTGTCGGAATTGACCATCGCAAGGCCGGGGCGCTTGGCGTACTCGGCCGCGACGTCGTCCTTGATCGCCTTCTTCTCGGCCTCGGGGAGCGTCTCGATCTTGGTCAGCAGGTCGCCGAAGCCGTTATTCACGTTGACGCCGAGCTTCTTGAGCGTCGCGCCGTGCTTGGCGATCACGTCGGAGAAGAACGCCGAGACGGCGTGGCCGAAAATGATGGGATCGGCGATCTTCATCATGGTTGCCTTCACGTGCAGCGAGAAAAGCACGCCTTCCTTCTTGGCGGCGTCGATCTGCTGGTCGAAGAAGGCGCGCAGCGCCTTGGCGCTCAGCACCGCGGCGTCGATGATCTCGCCGGCCTGGATCGGCGTCTTGGCCTTGAGCACTGTCGTCTTGCCGTCGGCGCCGACCAGCTCGATGCGGGCGTTCGTCGCGCCAGCAACCGTGGTGGAGATTTCCGAGCCGTAGTAGTCGCCGCCCGGCATGTACGACACATGCGACTTGGAGTCCTTGCTCCACGCGCCCATCTTGTGCGGATTGTTGCGGGCGTATTGCTTGACGGCGCCGGCGGCGCGGCGGTCGGAATTGCCTTCGCGCAGCACCGGGTTCACGACGCTGCCGAACACCTTGCCGTAGCGTGCCTTGATGTCCTTCTCGGCGTCATTCGTCGGGTTGTCCGGATAGTCCGGAACCGCGTACCCCTTGCCCTGCAACTCCTTGATGGCGGCCCTGAGCTGCGGGATGGAGGCCGAGATATTCGGCAGCTTCATGATGTTGGCTTCGGGCTTCAACGTGAGGTCGCCCAGCTCGGTGAGTTCGTCGTTGATCCGTTGCTCGGGCTTCAGCTTCTCAGGGAACGTCGCGATGATGCGGCCCGCGAGAGAGATGTCCTTCAGCCTCACGGACACACCCGCCGCCTTCACGAAGGCTTCGACGATCGGCAGCAGCGAATAGGTCGCCAGCGCCGGGGCTTCATCGACCTTCGTCCACATGATTTCGAGATTTGGCATTCGGGCACCTTTGGTGGCGTGCGTGTTTGGCCGGCCGGAAACTGGATATTGATGGGCGAGGCGGAACGGCTTCCCTCGGTCCCTTGTATGGATTTTTCTCGGCGCGGAGACCGCCAACCGGGAAGCCGGCTGACAGTAATTCGGCGCGCGCCCTATAGCACCGGTTTGCGAGAGGCGGAAGACGCCGGTGTGGACGGGCTAACGACCCGAAAAGCCACCCGAATTGCGCGCGAGCCGGCGCTCCAGATAGGCGCGCGCCTTGCCATCCGGCATTGCGGCAACGACAGCGCCGGCTTTGCGCGGGTCGCGCTCGGCCAGCCAGTCGGTGATTTCGCGGTAGAGACGCCGCGCCCGCCAGCTTCGATCCGGATGGCAATGCGCCTGCGTTGCGGCGAGCACCTGTGCGCGCAACGCCCCATCGCCGTTGTGCGCGATCGTGCTCCACAGCAGGTTCAGCGCGTAGGCGCGCGACGCCATCGGCTCGATCGCCGGAACAAGCGCAAGTGCGTCGACGAGCATCGCGTGCGCCAGATCCTTGCGGCCGCGCGCGAGGGCCGCCGTGATCGGGAACGCGAGCACGCCGGCGCGCTGATAGTTGTCGTAGGACTGGGAGGCCGCAACGCGCGCCTGCCGGAATGCTCTCTCGGCAAGCCCATCCGACGCGTGGCTGCCGATATGCGCCATCGCCTGGCAGCGATACCAGCCGTCCGGGATGGTGAGGGCGAGATCGTAGGCCTGATGCGGCTTGGCGGCGGCGAGCGTGCAGGCTTCGCCGCGGTTCACGACCGATTCCCACTGCGGGCTGAACCGGCGCTTCGCTTTCGGGAACGTGATGATCATCCCTGCTTAGTCGCGGTGGCAGCGCCATCACGTTCGAAGCGCAATCGACACGTTCTGCGCGATAGGCTAGGCGTCCGGCATCGTTCAGAGCATGGAACCATGCCCGGCGCCGGGACCGACAAGACGAAAGAGTGGGTGGAGCGGCCGGGGCCGTGCGTGATCCTGGTCGAGCCGCAGCTTGCCGACAATGTCGGCTCGGTCGCGCGCGCAATGGCGAATTTCGCGCTGACGCGGCTGCGGCTGGTCAAGCCGCGCATGGAGTGGCCGGCCGAGCGCGCCTATGTGATGGCCGCGGGCGCGCATCGCATTCTCGAACAGGCGCAGCTCTTCGACTCGGTCGAGGCCGCGATCGGCGATCTCACGTACGTGTTCGCCACGACGGCGCGCGCGCACGATCAGGCCAAGCCCGTGAGCGATGCCGGCGAGGCGGCGCAGATCGCCGCCGAGAAAGTCGCCGCGGGCGAGGGCGTCGGCATCATGTTCGGGCGCGAGCGCAACGGGCTGGAGAACGACGAGGTCGCGCTTGCTGACCGCATCGTCACGCTGCCGGTGAACCCGGCATTCGCCTCGCTCAACCTCGCGCAGGCGGTCATCATCATCGCCTACGAGTGGTTCAAGCTGACGTCCGGCGGCGCGCTGCCGTTCCGCATGCCGCAAAAATCCGAAGCCGCGCCGCGCGAGCAGCTACTGGCGTTCTTCGGAAACCTCGAACGCGAACTTGAGAAGGTCGAATTCTTCCGTCCGCCCGACAAGCGCGAGACGATGCAGATCAATCTGCGCAATATCTTTTCGCGCATGCAGCCGACGCAGCAGGACATCCAGACCCTGCACGGCGTCGTCATGTCGATCGCGGAGGGGCGCAAGGGTCCGGCGCGCGGCGGCGTGCTCGACAGCCACGAGGCGGGCGCGTTACGCGCGCTGCTCGGCGAGCAGAGCGAGGCCCGGGATTCCGGCGGGCCGATGCGCGGGCTCGCGCGGCTCCTGCGGCGCAATCCGACCGATGCCGAGCGTGCGCTGTGGGAGGGGATCAACAAGGATCGCCGCTTCGCCGGCCTTGGCTTCAAGCGCCAAACGCCGGTCGGCACGCACATCACGGATTTCGTGTCGTTCGGCCTGCGGCTGGTGATCGACATCGTGCCGGACGCGGAATTGGACGAGGCCGCAAAGGCGCGCGCATACAAGCGCGGCTGGCTTAGCCGAGCGCGGCTATCGCGTGCTGGAACTCAGGAAGCCGGACGTGGAGCGCGATATCGCGGCCGCGCTCGATGCTGTCGCGGCGATGACCGAGCCGCTGTGAGCTACCGCAGTGTTCCGGAACACAGCGTGACCTTGTCGTAGTCATAAGCCGCGTCCAGTCGGTCGAAGCGCACGAGCGTCGCCGCGCTCGCCGGGCAAACATCCAGCATTTCGTCGTTCCATTTCATGGCAATGAAGCCACGAACCTCGTCGCCCGCCTGCCGCTCCCTTTGCCAGCCGGAAATTTTGGGGTGCCGGACCGCGATGACTTCACGCAGGACAGGAGCGTCACCTCCCAGAAGTGGAAAAGGTCGCGTGGTCAATGCGACAGCGACCACATCGACGCTGAAATTCGAAATGTGGTGCAGGTAGGCTACCGCCGCCTCGCGGCCCGACGGGCTCGGAAGCACGGCGACGACACGCGTCCGATCGAGCATGTCGCGACGGCCGCCCAACGACAGGAAGACGGCCGCTATCACGAGACCAATCAAGCCGATGGTGGCAAGCCCGAAAAGGACGATGCGGCCAGCGACGCGCAAACGTCAGCCGCTCGCCTTGATCTCGGCGATCGCCTTTTCCATCAGGTCGATCATCGTGGTGCGGATGTCCGCCTCTGAAGCAGCGATGCCCTTGGCTTCGAGATCTTTCTGTACCTTCTTCAGAACGTCGTTGTCGCCGGCCTCTTCGAAGTCGGACATCACGACTTCTTTTGCATAGACGTTCGCCGCATCGCCCGTGATGCCGAGCTTCGCCGCTGCCCACAGGCCGAGCATCTTGTTGCGCCGCGCGTTTGCCTTGAAGCGCAGCTCCTCATCGTGAGCGAACTTCTTCTCGAAACCTTCCTCGCGCTTGTCGAAGGTGGTCATGTTCGCCTCATGGCTGACGATGTGCGGGACAGTGGAAAAACTTGTGTTGCATATCGGGGGAAAATCGACAAATCAACGTGGCATAAAAGCGGCACGGCGCCGCCTGTTGTGAGCAAAGGAGCGGCGATTGTGCTGGCGTTTGCGATCCGCTAGGTTGCCCGAACGGCCGGGCAGGTCCTAGTCTGTTGATGAGTCGCACCGCCCGGTCGCGCCGCCGCCGACCTCGCCACGTTTCACGGAGTCACGGCACCAGATGGATTTTCTCAAGCCACGGTACACCCCCATGAGCCGCCGTCGCCGCATCTATGAGGGCAAGGCGAAAGTTCTCTATGAAGGACCGGAGCCTGGCACCTTGATCCAGCACTTCAAGGACGATGCGACCGCCTTCAATGCGAAGAAGCATGAGGTGATCGAAGGCAAAGGCGTGCTCAACAACCGCATCTCGGAGTACGTATTCCAGCACCTCAACGAGATCGGCGTGCCGACTCACTTCATCCGCCGCCTCAACATGCGCGAGCAGTTGATCCGCGAGGTCGAGATCATTCCGCTCGAAGTCGTGGTGCGCAACGTCGCGGCGGGCTCGCTCGCGACGCGTCTCGGCATCGACGAGGGCACGCAGCTGCCGCGTTCGATCATCGAGTTCTATTACAAGAACGACCAGCTCGGCGATCCGATGGTGTCGGAAGAGCACATCACGGCGTTCGGCTGGGCAACGCCGCAGGAAATCGACGACATCATGGCGCTCGCCATCCGCGTCAACGATTTCCTTTCGGGCGTCTTCCTTGGCGTCGGCATCCGTCTCGTCGATTTCAAGATGGAGACCGGGCGGCTCTGGGAGAACGAGATGATGCGGATCGTCGTGGCGGATGAAATCTCGCCCGACTCGTGCCGGCTGTGGGACATCAAGACCAGCGACAAGCTCGACAAGGACCGTTTCCGCCGCGATCTCGGCGGCCTCCTCGAAGCCTATACCGAGGTCGCCAAGCGCCTCGGCATCATGGCGGAAGGCGAGCGCCCGCAGGGCACCGGTCCGGTGCTCGTGAAGAGCTAGCGGCATGCTGCGTCGGGACCATGTTATGCGGGGGCCTGTCGGCCCCCGCGGTGTTATGACGGGGCGGACTGGAACAGGACGATGAAGGCGCGTGTCACGGTCACGTTGAAGAGCGGCGTGCTCGATCCGCAGGGCAAGGCGATCGAGGGCGCGCTCAAATCGCTCGGCGTCGCGGGCATCGCGAGCGTGCGGCAGGGCAAGGTGTTCGACATCGAGCTCGAAGAGGGCGATGCCGCCAAGGCCGAGCATGCGCTGAAGGAAGCCGCCGAAAAGCTGCTCGCCAATACGGTGATCGAGAATTTCCGCGTGGAGGTCACCGGATGATCGCGGTGCGCATGGCTTCGGCGCTGGCGGTGGCCGGTTGTCTGGCCGGTGCGCTTGCAGGCGACGCGCTGCGCCCCGCGGCGGCGAATTCGCCCGCCTGGTTCGAGGTGAAGTGGCCGTTCCTGATCGACCAGTGGGGATTGGGACGCGCGTTCCACTGCCGCCCTTGCGCGGGCGACGTGACGATCTATCTGCGTGCCAAGGTCGGCTTCTGCAATTGCTCGACCGGTATCGCGGACGACGACGAGATCGATCGCGTGGGCGACCTTAGCCTGTTCGACGCGCAATCGCGGGCGCGCGGCGAAGGCAGCCCGGTCGCCGTCGGCTGGATGAGGGGACGCACGCGCGCGTTCCAGATCGAAGGCTCAAACCCGCAGCGCTATGCCGTCACGGTCGCGCTCGCCAACAAATGCGACGCGGTCGTCGCCACGATTGTTGCGACTCAGCCGCTTCCGCCCGATACCGAGCGCGCCGCGTTGTTTTTCCTCGGAAGCGACCCGGTGCTCGGCTGGGCGAGAGAAAACACAGGGCTATAGATGAAGTCCGCCGTCATCGTATTTCCCGGATCGAACCGCGAGCGCGACATGGCGCACGCGCTCAAGCTCGTCTCGGGCCGCGAGGCCGCGATGGTGTGGCACGCCGACGACGAGCTGCCTGCCGGCACCGATCTCGTGGTGTTGCCGGGCGGCTTCTCCTACGGCGACTACCTGCGCTGCGGCGCGATCGCGGCGCGCGCGCCGATCATGACGGCGGTGCGCGATCACGCGCGCAAGGGCGGGCTCGTGATGGGCGTGTGCAACGGCTTCCAGATCCTGTGCGAAGCCGAGTTGCTGCCGGGCGTTCTGCTGCGCAATGCGAGCGTGAAATTCGTCTGCCGCGAGGTGCATCTGCGGGTCGAGCGTTCCGATACGCCGTTCACGCGCGGCTACAACGCGGGCCAAGTGATCCGCGTGCCGGTCGCGCACGGCGAGGGAAACTATTTCGCCAGCGAAGGCACGGTCGGGCGGCTCGAAGCGGAGGGCCGCGTGCTGTTCCGCTACACCGACCCGGAGGGCAAGCGCGATCCGAAATCGAACGTCAACGGCGCGCTCAATTCGATCGCCGGTGTGCTCAACGAGAAGCTCAACGTGCTGGGCCTGATGCCGCACCCGGAAAACCACGTCGAGAACGCGGTCGGCTGCACCGACGGGCGCGGACTGTTCGCCGGGCTCGTGGCGCATTTCGTACAGGCGGCATAAAGTCTTTCCGCCGATACAAGCCCCAGCGAACGCCGACATGCCGCTCGTCATACTACTTTTGGCAGTCGAAGTAGGACTTATCATCCACGCGGTGAAGACGGGCCGCGCCTCGCCGATGACTTGCGGCAACGCTGGCGGGACTATCAGTCGAGCGACGCGCATCTGCTCTACGCGCGTGCACTTGAGGGAACGGGTCGAAGCGACGAGGCGCTCGACGAATATCGGGCGCTCTCGTACTACGTGGGCGCCGAGGCGCGCGTTCGTTACGGCATGCTGCTCGCCCGGGTCGGACGCAACGCAGAGGCGAAGGTTTGGCTGACCGAAGTCCTGACCCAGTTGCGCCGCTCGCCCGCGCACGTGCGCAAAGCGCAGGTAGAGTGGATCGCGGCAGCGGAAAGAGTCGTCCGCAATTGAACTTAGCGGCCGAAAGTCACATCTGACTTGATCTGGGGGCAGCGTCGACAAGACTGTTTCGCAGCGCACCCATCTCCCCTAAACAGGGGCGAAAGGTGCGTTTTCCCGCCAGATGATTCCGAACGAACCGACAATCACTCCCGCGCTGGTGGCCGAGCACGGCCTCAAGCCCGAAGAGTATGACCGCGTCCTGCAATTGATCGGCCGTGAGCCGACGCTAACCGAGCTCGGCATCTTCTCGGCGATGTGGAACGAGCACTGCTCGTACAAGTCCTCGAAGATCCATCTCCGGACGCTGCCGACAA
Organism: uncultured Alphaproteobacteria bacterium; assembly: GCA_963828625.1. GTDB lineage: Bacteria > Pseudomonadota > Alphaproteobacteria > Rhizobiales > Xanthobacteraceae > PALSA-894. The sequence goes on from CAWHEX010000009.1 coordinate 519,748, forward strand.
CCGGCCTGCATGTCATTCAGGGACCGGGCGAGAACGCCGGTGTGATCAACATCGGCGACGGGCTCGCGGTCGTGTTCAAGATGGAGAGCCACAACCACCCGAGCTACATCGAGCCGTATCAGGGCGCGGCGACCGGTGTTGGCGGCATCCTGCGCGACGTATTCACGATGGGGGCGCGACCGATCGCGTGCCTCAACGCGCTGTCGTTCGGCGATCCCGATCATCCGAAGACGCGCCATCTCGTGTCGGGCGTGGTCGCCGGCGTCGGCGGCTACGGCAACTCGTTCGGCGTGCCGACGGTCGGCGGCTCGGTGCGCTTCCATGCGCGCTACAACGGCAACAACCTCGTCAACGCGATGGCGGTCGGGCTCGCCGAGACCGACAAGATTTTCTACGCGGCGGCGTCCGGCGTCGGCATGCCGATCGTTTATCTCGGATCGAAGACCGGACGCGACGGCATCCACGGCGCCAGCATGGCGTCGGCCGAATTCGGCGAGGATAGCGAATCCAAGCGCCCGACCGTGCAGGTCGGCGATCCGTTCTCCGAAAAGCTGCTGCTCGAAGCGTGTCTCGAGATCATGGCGAAGGATTGCGTCATCGCGATCCAGGACATGGGCGCGGCCGGGCTGACGTGCTCGGCGGTCGAGATGGGCGCGAAGGGCGATCTCGGCGTGCGGCTCGATCTCGAGAAGGTGCCGACGCGCGAGACCGGGATGACGGCCTACGAGATGATGCTCTCGGAGAGCCAGGAGCGCATGCTCATGGTGCTCAAGCCGGACAAGGAGAAGGAGGCGGAGGACATCTTCCGCAAGTGGGGGCTCGACTTCGCGATCGTCGGCGAGACGACGCCCGACATGCGCTTCGTCGTTCGCCACAACGGCGTCGAGATGGCGAACCTGCCGATCAAGGAATTGGGCGACGAGGCGCCGGTCTACGACCGGCCGCACACGCTATCGCCGCGGCTGCCGGTGATCGATCCGGCAAGCATCGAACCGCCGATGCCGCACACCGAAGCGCTGGAGAAGCTGCTCGCGACGCCCGACGTCTGCTCGAAGCGCTGGGTGTGGGAGCAATACGATCACCTCATCCTCGGCAACACGGTGCAGCGGCCGGGTGGGGATTCCGCGGTGGTGCGCGTGCAGGGCGGCCCGAAAGGGCCTCGCGCTGACGACCGACGTGACGCCGCGCTACTGCGAGGCCGACCCGTTCGAGGGCGGCAAGCAGGCGGTTGCCGAGACGTGGCGCAATCTCTCAGCCGTCGGCGCCAAGCCGATGGCGCTGACCGACAATCTGAACTTCGGAAATCCCGAGCGCCCCGAGATCATGGGCCAGCTCGTCGGCTGCATCCAGGGCATCGCGACGGCCTGCAAGGCGCTCGAATTCCCCGTCGTGTCCGGCAACGTGTCGCTCTACAACGAGACGAACGGGCGCGCGATCCTGCCGACACCGACCATCGGCGGCGTCGGTCTGCTCGACGACTTCACGAAGTCCGCGAGCATCGGCTTCAAGGCCGCCGACGAGTTGATCGTGCTGCTCGGCGAGACCAAGGGCTGGATGGGGCAGTCGCTGTACCTGCGCGATATCTGCGGACGCGAGGAGGGCGCGCCGCCGCCGGTCGATCTGGCGGCAGAGCGGCGCACCGGCGACTTCGTGCGCGAGCTCATCGACGAGAAGCTTGTCACCGCCGTGCACGACATTTCCGACGGCGGGTTGCTGCTCGCTGTCGCCGAGATGGCGCTTGCCTCGGACATCGGCGCGAAGCTCTACGGCCCGCCGGCGTTCCTCGCCGAGCACGGGTTCTGGTTCGGCGAGGATCAGGCGCGCTATGTCGTGACGCTCAAGCCGGAGGGCGCCGACGACCTGACCGCGCGCGCCCGGACGGCGGGCGTGCCGGTCCGCCGCATCGGGATGACGCATGGCAACGCCCTGACCCTTCCCGGAGAGCGGGGGCTTCTGCTAGATGCGTTACGCGAACGCCACGAGGGGTGGTTGCCGGCCTACATGGCGGGTGGCGCGAACTGAACCATCACCTGGGGGCAGGGAGTCGCACATGGCGATGGATGCAAGCGAGATCGAGCGGCTGATCCGGGCCGGCATCCCCGACGCCGAGGTCACGATCCGCGACCTGGCGGGCGACGGCGACCATTACGCGGCGACCGTGATCGCGGCCTCGTTCCGCGGCAAGTCGCGGGTGCAGCAGCATCAACTCGTCTATCAGGCGCTCAAGGGCGAGATGGGCGGAAAGCTGCATGCACTGGCGCTTCAAACCGCCACCCCAGAGGGCTGAAGTCCCTAAAGAAATTGCCGGATGGGGCAGGGGCTGGGCTGCGGATCGCCCTTGCGCTACATATATGGCCAATGCGCCTGACTCGGGGCTTGGCTGCGGGCGCCGCAAAACGAGGACATCATGGCTATCGAGCAGTTCATCGATAATGAAGTGAAGAACAACGACGTGGTGCTGTTCATGAAGGGCACGCCGCAGTTTCCGATGTGCGGTTTCTCGGGACAGGTCGTCCAGATCCTCGACTACATCGGCGTGCCGTACAAAGGGCTCAACGTTCTGGAGAACGAAGACCTGCGCAACGGCATCAAGAGCTATTCGAACTGGCCGACGATCCCGCAGCTCTACGTCAAGGGCGAGTTCGTCGGCGGCTGCGACATCATTCGCGAGATGTTCCAGGCGGGCGAGCTGCAGGGCCTGATGAAAGAGAAGGGTCTGCCCGTGAAGGAAAGCGCGTCGGCCTGACGCGCCTCGCATTCGCAGAATTGAAAAAGGCCGCCTCGTGGGCGGCCTTTTTGCATTCGTCCGGTGCGTTGGCGTTAGCGCGAGTAATACTCGACCACCAGATGCGGCTCCATCTGCACCGGGTAGGGCACCTCGGCGGGCGCCGGAACGCGTGCGAGCTTCGCGGTCATCTTGGAGTGATCGACCTCGATGTAGTCGGGCACGTCGCGTTCGGCGAGCGACTTCGCCTCGATCACGATCGCAAGCTGCTTCGATGAATCCTTCACCTCGACAACGTCACCGACCTTCACGCGGTAGCTCGCGATGTTCACGCGCTTGCCGTTGACCGTGACGTGGCCGTGGTTGACGAACTGGCGCGCCGCGAACACCGTCGGCACGAACTTGGCGCGGTAGATCATGGCGTCGAGGCGACGCTCGAGGAGGCCGATCATGTTGGCGCCCGAGTCGCCCTTCATGCGGATCGCCTCGTCGTAGATCCCGCGGAACTGCTTCTCGACGATGTTGGCGTAGTAGCGCTTGAGCTTCTGCTTGGCGCGCAGCTGGACGCCGTAGTCGGAGAGCTTCCCCTTGCGGCGCTGGCCATGCTGGCCGGGGCCGTATTCGCGGCGATTCACGGGGCTCTTCGGGCGGCCCCAGATATTCTCGCCCATGCGGCGGTCGATTTTGTACTTGGCTTCAGCGCGCTTGGTCATTCGCGTCCTCAACTTGTTGATTTGACTGGATTTCGAGGAAACGCGCCCTCCTGCTGTCTCAGGTTTCCGGCCTGAAACCGACAGGTCCTGTGCCGAAGCGGCAGGCACGGACCACGGGTCGCGAAACGCCGTAGCGGCAAAAGCCGGTGCGGCGCGCGGTTTCTAGGAGGAAAGGCCCAAAGTGTCAAACCACGGCGTGGTCTGGCACAAGCCCGAAGGCTTCGAGCGCGGCGGCGAAGGCGGGGCTTGCGGCCTTGCCGGACGTGAAGATCGCGGGAGCGGGTTCGCGGCGCTTTTCGCCCGCGACCGGCCCGACCAGTTCGACGACGCGGCGTGCGATCGCGGGCGCGGGATCGAACCAGCGCACCGGCCAGGGCGCGAGGCGCTCGAAGTGTTCGAGCAGCAGCGGATAGTGCGTGCAGGCGAGCACGACCGTGTCGGTGCGCGCCGCGCCATCGTCCACGAAGCAAGGCGCGATCTCGGCGAGAACATCCTCGTCCGCGACGGTCGCGCCCGCGAGCAGATCTTCGGCGAGTGCCGCAAGCCGCGCGGAGCCGACCAGCGTGAGGTCGCAGCCTTCGCTGAAATTGCGGATCAGCGCATGCGTATATTCGCGCGTGACGGTCGCTTCGGTGCCGAGCACCGAGACCAGCTTCGACCGCGAGGCCGCGCAGGCCGGCTTGATCGCCGGGACGGTGCCGACGAACGGAAGGCTGAAGCGCTCGCGCAACGCGGGCAGCACCTGCACGGACGCCGTGTTGCAGGCGATCACGACGAGATCGGGGCGGTGCGCCTCGATCAGCCGGCCCATCAGCGTGACGACGCGCGCGACCAGCTCGTCCTCCGGAACCTTGCCATAGGGAAACAGCGCGTCATCCGCCGCATAGACGAAGCGCGCGTCGGGCCGCATGCGTGCAATCTCGCGGAACACCGTGAGGCCGCCGACACCGGAGTCGAACACCAGGATGCAGGGCGAGGGCATGATGCGGGGCGTGACCGTTGGACCCACCAGAGCGGAGCGCGGCGCGGCGCGATAGCCGGGCGCCGGAGCGAGACGCGGCGCGGTGACCAGCGGCAGCCGCGCGTGCGTGATGTCTTGCCTTGTCTGAGAGGCCGGTCTTTTCGCCGACATGATGTGGTTCCCGTCCGGCCGGATTGTGGCGGGGAACAGTTAATCAATGGCTGAACAGGCCGTGGTCGATTGCAAATACGTAATGTGCGGAACGGCCGGGCCGACTGCCGGTTCTCCAATCACGCGCGAAAGAACAAAGGGAACCCACCTATGAACATGAAGACCAAACTCCTGGCGGCCGGAGCGGCGCTGCTGCTCTCGGCAGGAAGCGCACTGGCGGTTCCGGCGACGGCCGAGACCGACCTCAATGTCCGCTCCGGACCGGGGACACAGTTCCCGGTGATCGGCTCCATCCCCGACGGGCAAACGGTGGATGTGACGAACTGCTCGGGCGCGTGGTGTCAGGTCAGCTTCAGCGGCGGGACTGGCTACGCCAGCCAGAATTATCTCGAGATCGGCGGCGCGGTCGCTCCCGGTCCCGCCGTTGCGGTGAGCCCGTACGTCTATGACGATGATGATTATGACTACGGGTACACGTACGGCCCGAGCATCGGATTTTACGCCGGCCCGCGCTACTGGGGCGGACATCGTCGGCATGGCGGCTGGCGCGGTCATGCGGGCAACTGGCAGGGCCACGGCAACTGGAACCGGCCCGGTCGTCCGGGCGGCACACCGCCGGTCGCGGGCGGAACGGGCCGTGCAGCAGGTTTCGCCGGGCCGCCCGCGAACTGGCAGCGTCCGGGCACCGGTATCGGCGCCGGAGGCGCGGCACGCGGCGGCGGATTTGCGGGCGGTGGTGGCGAGTCGCGGTGCGCCGAGCGACAGCGCGGCGGTGGCGGCGGCGCGCAGCCCGGCTTTGCCGGATCGATGGTCCGCGGCACGCGCTGATCGCATGGACAGATGTTCGGAAGGGGCCGGCTGACGCCGGCCCTTTCTGTTTCAGCTCGCGCCGAACACGCGACGGAAGATCGTATCGACGTGCTTGAAGTGATAGCCGAGGTCGAAGTTCGCTTCGATCTCGGCGTCGCTCAGAAAACGCGTCACGTCCTTGTCGGCCTTGAGGAAGGTGAGGAAGTCGCCTTCGCCGCGCCACACCCTCATCGCGTTTCGCTGAACCAGCGCGTAGAACTCCTCGCGTGACGCCCCCATCTGCGTCAGCGCCAGCAGAATGCGCTGCGAGTGGATCAGCCCGCCGAGCCGGTCGAGGTTCTTCTGCATGTTCTCCGGATAGACGAGCAGCTTGTCGATCAGCCCGGCGAGGCGCACGAGCGCGAAATCGAGCGTGACCGTCGCATCGGGGCCGATCATGCGCTCCACCGACGAGTGCGAGATATCGCGCTCGTGCCACAGCGCAACGTTTTCCATCGCGGGCATCGCATAGCCGCGCACCATGCGGGCGAGGCCGGTGATGTTCTCCGACAGCACCGGATTGCGCTTGTGCGGCATCGCGGAGGAGCCCTTCTGACCCGGCGAGAAGAATTCCTCGGCCTCCAGCACCTCGGTGCGTTGCAAGTGCCGGACCTCGATTGCAAGTCGTTCCATCGATGAGGCGACCACGCCTAACGTCGCAAAGAACATCGCATGACGATCGCGCGGGATGATCTGTGTTGAGACCGGCTCGACCGTGAGGCCCATTTTGGCTGCCACATGCGCCTCGATGCGCGGATCGATCTGCGCGAAGGTGCCGACCGCGCCGGAGATCGCGCAGGTCGCGACCTCGCGCCGCGCCGCGATCAATCTTTCCTTGGCGCGCGAGAATTCCGCGTAAGCCTGTGCGAGCTTGAGCCCGAACGTCACCGGCTCGGCATGGATGCCGTGCGAGCGGCCGATGGTGGGCGTCATCTTGTGCTCGAAGGCGCGGCGCTTGAGTGCTTCAAGCAGTTTCTCAACATCCGCGATCAGGATGTCGGCGGCGCGTGTGAGTTGCACGTTGAAGCAGGTATCGAGCACGTCTGACGACGTCATGCCCTGATGCACGAAGCGCGCTTCGGGCCCGACGATCTCGGCGAGGTGTGTGAGGAACGCGATCACGTCATGCTTGGTCTCGCGCTCGATCGCGTCGATGCGCGCGACGTCGAAGGTCGCTTCCTTGGCCTTGGCCCAGATGGTTTTCGCGGCGTCCTTCGGGATGATGCCGAGGTCCGCCATCGCGTCGGCGGCGTGCGCCTCGATTTCAAACCAGATGTGGAAACGGGTCTGCGGATCCCAGATGGAGGCCATCTCGGGACGGGAGTAGCGCGGAATCATTGCGTCGCTCTGTCAGGGGTTACCCGTTGAGGTAACACGGCTGCGCCGTCGGCGAAACCCTTGGGGAAGCGCCTCAATTCGCAGGCGGAATCGGCGGCGGCACAAGGCCGAAGCGGGCCCGCGCCGCATTCATGGCGGTGCGGTCGATCTGGTGCGCCGGGTGGGTCGTCATGACCGCCATGTTGCGGAAGGCGCGTCCGATCGCGGCGCCCTGCCTGGCGGCGTCCGAGGTGCCGACCGTGCGGTAGATCAGCTCCACGGCCTCCCAGCACATGGCGATGATCTTCTGCTCGATCAGGATGAGCCGCAGATCCTTCTCCTCGTCGAATGGCGCGATCCCGGCGCTGCTCGTCGCGCGCGTAGTCCATGTAGGTGGTGCCGGCCCCGGCGAGCGCCGCCTCGGCGGTCGCGATCAGCGTCAGCGCGCGGCCGTAGTGGAGCTGGTACTCGGGCTCCTTGTGCCGCTCGTGATGGGGCGGGTGATAGGTGCGCTTCACGCGCAGCGTCTCCTCGTAGAGATCGAGCGCGCCGCGCGCGGCGCCGACCGCGACCGACGCGGTCTCGCCGATGAGAAACGCCGCGATGCGGCCGAGATACATCGGGTTCGGATGCAGGCCCGGACGCTGCGCGGGCTCCGAGCCGCGTCCCGGCGCGACCGCCGCGATGGCGCGATGGGCCGGGACGAACGCGTCCTCGACCACGACGCGCTTCGAGCCGGTGCCCTGCATGCCCATGACGTGCCAGTCGTCGACGATGCGGTACTGGCTGCGCTCGAGCATGAGCTGGACGACCTTCGCGGTCGGCTTGCCGTCCGCATCCGTCACGATCGCGCTGCCGAGATGATGCGTGCCCATGTCGCAGCCGGAGGCGGAGGGCCACGAGGCGGTCACGCGATAGCCGCCCGGCGCCGGCGCCGCGGTGCCCGGCGGATTGAATGCGGCCGGGACAGCGGAATTCGCCGTTCGCGCCATAAAGCTCGCGCTGACCCTGCAGCGGGAAGTTCGCGAGGATCATCGGATGGCCGGCGGTGAGCGCCAGCACCCAGCCGGTCTCCGAACAGCCGCGCGCGATCTCGATCATCACGCGGTGGAAGGTCGGCACATCGAACTCGTAGCCGCCGAAGCAGCGCGGCTGGACCGTGCGGTAGAAGCCCGCGCGGATCAGTTCGGCATTCACGTCATCCGGTACGCGGCCGAGCGCCTCGCAGTCGGCCTGCCGCGCACGCAACATCGGCCGCAGCGCGGTCGCGCGCGCGATCATGTCGGCGGGTGTGAGGTCAGGTTCGGGCGGGGCGATCGGCGCCGGCGTCACGTCGGGCGCAGGCCGCACGTTCACGCGGCTTCCCCGCGCGCCAGCGCGGCTGCGTTGCGGATCGCCGCGATGTTGGCGCGGTAGGCATCCGGCCCGCCCTTGAACACGGCGGAGCCCGCGACCAGCACGTTGGCGCCCGCGCGCGCGACTGCGGCGGCGTTATCCGCCGTGACGCCGCCATCGACCTCGATGTCGATCGGCCGCGCGCCGGCGAGCGACCGCGCGCGCGCGATCTTGTCGAGCGCGGACGGGATGAATGCCTGCCCGCCGAAGCCCGGATTGACCGACATGATGAGGATGAGATCGACCAGATCGATCACGTTCTCGATCGTCTCGATCGGCGTCGCGGGATTGAGCGTGACGCCGGCCTTCTTGCCGAGCGCGCGGATCGCCTGCAGCGAGCGGTGTACGTGCGGGCCGGATTCCACATGCACCGTGATGACGTCGCAGCCCGCCTTGGCGAAGGCTTCGAGATAGGGATCGCACGGCGCGATCATCAGATGCGCGTCGAAGGTCTTCTTCGAGTGCGGGCGCATCGCCTGGATGACGGCCGGGCCGAACGAGATGTTCGGCACGAAATGCCCGTCCATCACGTCGAGGTGGATCCAGTCGGCGCCCGCGGCATCGATCGCACGCAACTCTTCGCCGGCCTTGGCGAAATCGGAAGCCAGCATCGAGGGGGCGACAAGCAGCGGGCGCATCGATTTCTCTCGATAAATCCGCCGCTTCGGTATCACGGCGAAGGTGACGGAGCAACGCGGCGCGCGAGCGGCTTCAGCATTGCGGGCATCAGGTAGATCGGGAATTGGGCGACCGCGAAATAGAGCCAGGTGAGGTCCGGGACCGCGGCGCCGGCGCGCGGCGAGCATCAGGCCCATGTTGCGGTTGCCGGCCGCAAGGCCGAGCGCGAGCGCCTGCGACATGCCGAGGCGCGCGAAAACGAGCGCAGTGAGCCCCGCAAGCCCGAACGACAGCGCAAAGGAAAGCAGAGTCAGGCCAAGGACTTTCAGCGGTTCGTTGAGGATGGAGACGAGCACGCCATCCATCAGGGCGACCGCGAAGAAGAACAGCGCGACGACGCTCAGGCCGTCGATGCGCTCCTTCTGTGCCTCGATCCACGGCTGGCCGAAGATGCGCCGCACTCCCCACGCGACCAGTGCCGAGCCGGCCAGCATGGCGAGCAGCTTGGCGCCCAGCGTGACAGGGGACAGTGCCATGTCGGCGCCGACGAACAGCGCAGCGAATACGGGTGCGGTGAGCGGCGTCACCGCCGTGCAGATCGACCAGCGTGGCGAGCGAGAGCGCGGCATCGAGCCCCATCAGCGCCGCGAGCGTCGGCGCGGAGATCACCGGCGGGGCGGCGGCCTGCAGGATCATCGCGATGTAGAGGCCGGGCAGGCGGTCCGCGACGCCGAGCGCGACCAGCGAAAGCCCGATCAGCAGCGGCGTGCCGAGCATCATCCAGATGGCGGCGGCCGCGACCAGCTTCGGCCGGCTGAAATGCCTGGCGACTTCGGCCGGGTCGACGCGCAGGAACGCAAGGCACAGGAGCGCGAACAGCGCGTAGGCAAAGATCGGCTTCAGCAGCGCCGCGAGCGGCGGCAGCATGACGCCGATGAACAGCGAAGCCGCGACCGCGCGCGTGCCCTGCCGGCCGAGCCAGCCAAGCGCTGCGGCCAGCGCGCGAAACGGCATCATGAACTCCGGCATTCCGGCGGCGGAAGGGCGTCCGGGAGAGAGGAATGCGGCATATCAGCCATGCTTGGCGGCGTCGATATCGGATGCGATATGTAAGATCCCACGCACGACACCTTCCCGGCGAGGATTTCATGGCGCGTACCGATGCAATCGTTCTGGGAGCCGGCATTGTCGGCACGTCGGTCGCGCTGCATCTCGTCAAGCGCGGGCTGTCGGTCGCGCTGGTCGACCGGCGCGGGCCCGGCGAGGAGACGAGCTACGGCAACACCGGCGTCATCGTCGGCGCGAGCGTGTTTCCGACCGCGTTCCCGCGCAGCCTGAAGAAGCTGATCCAGGTCGCGCTCAAGCGCGCGCCCGAGGCGAACTACCATTGGGGCGATCTGCTGAAGGTCGCGCCGTGGCTGATCGCATATTACGGCTGGTCGACCCCGGAGAAGCTGAAGGACAGCGCGGTCAAGCTGCGCCCGCTGATGGCGGCCTCGGTCGCCGAGCACAAGGAGCTGCTCGAAGAGTCGGGCGCGATGAAATACCTGCGCGAGACCGGCTGGATCACGCTCTATCGCAGCGATGCCGCGTTCGAGGCGATGAAGCCGCAGCTGGAGTTCGGTTCGCAGATCGGCGTCGCCGCGCAACCGCTCGATACCGAAGGCACGCTCGCGCTGGAGCCGAGCCTTTTGCCGGTGTTCCGCCATTCGCTGATGTGGCCGGACGTCGCCTCGCTCTCCAATCCGCTGATGGTGACGCGCGCCTATGCGGCGCGCTTCGCGGCACTCGGCGGCGTGTTCATCAATGGCGATGCGCGCTCGCTGCACCGCGCCGACGGACACTGGCGCGTCGACACCAACGAGGGGCATCTCGACGCCGAGAATGCGGTGGTCGCGATGGGGCCGTGGTCGCCCGACGTGCTGGAGCCGCTCGGCATCAAGGTGCCGCTCGGGATCAAGCGCGGCTATCACCGCCATTTCAATCCGAAGGGCAATGCCTCGCTGACGCGGCCGATCATCGACACCGAATACGGCTATGCGCTGACCCCGATGGAGCAGGGCATCCGCCTGACCACGGGCGCGGAGTTCGCAAGCCGCGACGCGCCCGCGACGCCGGTGCAGTTCGACCGGGTGATGCCGCATGCGAAGGAGCTGTTTCCGCTCGGCGAACCGAACGAGGCGGAGCCGTGGCTCGGCCGACGCCCGAACATGCCGGACTCACTGCCCGTGCTCGGCCGCGCGCCGGGCCAGAACGGACTGTGGCTCGCCTTCGGTCACGGGCACTGGGGGCTGACGATGGCGGGCGTCACCGGACGGCTGATCGGCGAGATGATGACCGGCGCAACGCCGTTCACCGATCCGACACCGTACCGGGCGGAGCGGTTTCCTAGCTGGTCGGCGCAGTCGCCGCCGCCCTCGGCTCGGTCCGCTCTGCGTTCACTTCTTGCGTTCGCGGTTCCACGCCGCGAAGTCAACAACTCCGCGCGCCGGTGCTTCACGCGCCGGCGTTCACGCGCCTCGGCGAACCATTCGCGCGCGAGTTCGGCCAGGCGGCGAACGCGCGCATGCCCGTGGGCACGGTCTCGTCAGGGTGTTCCCATGCCGGCATCTTGGCACGGCAGGGTTATCGATCCGTTGTGCCGCCTTTAGCCGCCAAAACGGTCCTTCCAACTGGGGAGCGCGCCCGGGAAGGGCAGGGCGGCGGCCTAGTAA
>CAWHEX010000010.1:0-573463 GCA_963828625.1 uncultured Alphaproteobacteria bacterium
GAGCGACAGCACGTAGTGGAAGTGCGCCACCACGTAATAGGTCTCCTGCAGCGCGCGGTCGATGCCGGCATTGGCAAGCACCACGCCGGTCACGCCGCCGACGGTGAACAGGAAGATGAAGCCGATCGCCCACAGCATCGGCGTGCGGAATTCGATCGAGCCGCCCCACATCGTGGCGATCCAGGAGAAGATCTTCACGCCGGTCGGCACCGCGATCACCATCGTGGCGGCGACGAAGTAGGCCTGCACGGCGGCCGACATGCCGACCGTGTACATGTGGTGCGCCCACACGATGAAGCCGATGCCGCCGATCGCGACCATCGCGTAGGCCATGCCGAGATAGCCGAACACCGGCTTGCGCGAGAAACGTCGAAACCATGTGGCTCATCATGCCGAAGCCTGGAAAGATGAGTATGTAGACACTTCCGGGGTCACCGAAGTACCAGAACAGGTGCTTGTAGAGGATCGGGTCGCCGCCACCCTGGTCTGAAGAACGCCGTGCCGAAATTGCGGTCGGTGAGAAGCATCGTGATGGCGCCCGCGAGAACCGGGAGCGACAGCAGCAGCAGGAACGCCGTCACCAGAATCGACCACACGAACAGCGGCATCTTGTGCAGCGTCATGCCGGGCGCGCGCATGTTCAGGATCGTGGTGATGAAGTTGATCGCGCGAAGATCCAGGACGCGCCCGCGATGTGCAGCGAGAGGATCGCGAAATCCATCGCGGGGCCAGGATGGCCCGAGCTCGAGAGCGGCGATAGACCGTCCACCCGCGCCGACACCATTCGCGCCCGGTCACCCTCGAAGAACATCGAGAGCAGCAGCAAGGTGAACGAGAACGGCAGCAGCCAGAACGAGATGTTGTTCATGCGCGGGAACGCCATGTCGGGCGCTCCGATCATCAGCGGCACGATCCAGTTTCCGAACCCGCCGATCATCGCCGGCATGACCATGAAGAAGACCATGATCAGGCCGTGAGCGGTGACGAACACGTTGAAATGTGCGAGGCATGATCGCGTCGAAGCCTGCTTCCCCGGATGCACCAGCTCGATGCGCATGGCGATCGACAGGGTACCGCCGATCAGTCCGCCGATGATCGCGAAGACAAGGTACATCGTGCCGATGTCCTTATGGTTCGTCGAATAGACCCAGCGCCGCCACCCGGTCGGCGTGTGGTGTGTCGTCGTGCTCGCCGTGAGCGTTGCCGTCGTAGCCATGATAAGTACCTCAACGTTGCCGGTTGCCGCCCGCTATTCAACTATTTCGACGCTTATTTCGAGGCGCGCCGCCACGGCGTTCGGACAGGCGGCTGGTGATCGATTGCGAACTTCTTCTTCGTGCCCGCCAGCCACGTCGCATAGGCCTGCTCGCTGACGACGCGCACTTCGATCGGCATGAAGGCGTGATCCTTGCCGCACAATTCCGAGCACTGTCCGTGATCGACGCCCTCACGGGTCGCCTTGAACCAGGTCTCGTTCAACCGGCCCGGGATCGCGTCGATCTTGATGCCGAACGACGGCACCGCGAATGCGTGGATCACGTCGCTAGCCGATCACCTGCACGCGCACCACCTTGTTGAGCGGCACCACCACCGGGTTGTCGACGCCGAGCAGGCGCGGCGGCGGCGGACGGTGATCTTGGCCCGCTCTGCCTCGTTCAGCATGATCGAGGTGAACTCGATCTTCTCGTCCGGATAGGTGTAGGTCCAGTCCGCTGACTCCCGGCCGCCTTGATGGTGATGTCGGACGGCGGCACGTTCAGTTGCACGAACAGGATGCGGAACGACGGGATCGCGATCACCACCAGGATGACCACCGGGATCACCGTCCAGGGCCACTTCGAGCAGCGTGTTGTGTGTGGTCTTCGAAGGCGTTCGGATTGGCCTTGGCGTTGAACTTGACGTCATGATCAGAAGAAGGACGAGCACGAAAATCGTGATGAGCGATGATGATCCAGAGCACGAAATTGTGGAACCAAACGATGTCATCCATCGTCGGCGCCGCCGACTGCTGGAAGGTCATCTGCCACGGCGAAGGCTGACCAGAACCGGCGAGGCGAGGCCGCCCCGCGAGGCGCCGCCGCAAGGACCAGCGCGGCGCCGCCGGATCGATCGCATGAGCACCAGCATTGGCGTGTCCGCTCCTTCCGTCCGACCGTGGCCGACCGCATTTAAGCGAAATCTTTTCCGCGGTCCGCGTCCAGCCGTTCGCGCGCGCATTGATCACCGCCGGCAAGGCCTCGGCGCTTGGGGATAGCGCCACGATCGGCGCCTTGGGGCTTCTCAAACCACAATTCAGCCCCCTCGCAATGCGCCTCATGGATTCGATCCTGACGCGCCGGTCGCGGGCGGAGAGTGCCAAAGCGGATTTTACGACGATTTTTCCCTGCGCGCGGTTCGGGTTGCCCCGTTCTTGACACGGTTGAAGTCCCATGTACGCAGGCAGGCGCAAGCTATCGCAGGGGAGCGGCGATTCGGCTGTGCGGCTGGCCTCCGGCCACCCGCCGGCCCGCAAGGACAAGACCATGGACGCTACCGCCTGGTGCGGGAGTTGCGGCGCGGTGCTGCTGAGTGCCGTACTGGCGGTACCGGCGCAGGCGCAGGGAACCGTGAAATCGGTGCACGGGGACTGGCAGGTCCGCTGCGACACTCCGCCGGGGGCGCAGGGCAACAATGCGCCCTGATTCAGAGCGTCACCGCCAAGGATCGCCCGAATGTCGGCCTGACCGTCATCGTGCTCAAGACCGCCGACCTGAAGAGCCGGCTGATGCGGGTGCTCGCCCCGCTCGGCGTGCTGCTGCCGTCCGGGCTCGGGCTGAAGATCGACAAGGCCGATGTCGGCCGCGCCGGGTTCGTGCGCTGCCTGCCGAACGGCTGTGTCGCCGAGGTCGGATGGACGACAACCTCGTGAAGCAGCTGCGCAGCGGCCAGAGGCGACCTTCATCATCTTCCAGACGCCGGAAGAAGGCATCGGTATTCCGATCGGGGCTGAAAGGGTTCGGCGAGGGCTACGACAAGTTGCCCTAGTTCGTCCCGAGACGAACGTCGTCCGCAAGAACTCCTTCACCGCGATCTTCGCGGCTGCCGTTGCGGCCGCGTCGTGATTTACGTGCGGGTCGTTCTCGACGCACGCGTCCTTGTAGGTGAACGGCTGCTTCGCGACGCATTGATCAGCACACCCTTCGGCTCCTCGGCGATCTGGCAGGCGCGCACGGTCTGCGCACCCTTGACCATCGTGGGTGCGGCGGCGCCGAGCGGATTGTCGAAACCGTGCTGCGCGTTCGGGTATTCGGTGATCTGGATGTCGCGCCCGGCGGCCTTCAGCCGCTCGATGTAGCGCTTGCAGGAAGCGACCGGATTGTAGTCGTCCGGCGTGCCGTGAAAGATGCGGATCGGTTTTCGTCGACCTCGGTGTCCCCGATGTAGCTCGTCGAGCAGTCCGGATAGAACGGGATGTAGGCGGCGAAGTCCGCGCCCGACTTGTTCCACTGCTGGTGAAAGCGTTTCAGGCTTGCGAACAGCGTCGCCCTGCCCGCCGCGCGAAAATCCCATCAGCACGATGCGCGAGGCGTCGACGCGCGGATGCT
Organism: uncultured Alphaproteobacteria bacterium; assembly: GCA_963828625.1. GTDB lineage: Bacteria > Pseudomonadota > Alphaproteobacteria > Rhizobiales > Xanthobacteraceae > PALSA-894. Next base: position 3,585 of record CAWHEX010000010.1, read on the forward strand.
TGGCGAGGATTTCGAGCGCCCGATAAGCGTCGAGCGTGAAGGCGAGCCGGCCGAGCCGCGCCTGATCCATGTTGACCGACACGAGGCCACGGCCGGTGAAGCCGTCGAGCGCGAAGGTCGAGATGCCGATCGCGTTGAGCTCGCGCGCCCACATCTCGATGTTCGGGCCCATGCCGCCGGAGCCGTGGACGAGCACCACCACGGGAAGTTTTCCGGAGCCCTGCGCGACGCGAACTCGCCGGTCACCGTCACGGCCGGGCCATTGGCGTCGCCGGCGAGGAACTGCTGGTCGGTCAACGTCAGCGAAGGGATCGCGTGCAACTCGGTACGTGCCGCGATCTGCTTCTGGGTGTCCTGCGCGTGCGCCATCGCGGGCACAAGCGCCGCAATAGCCAATGCAACGATCCTCATGCGTGCCTCCCGTTAGACGGCCTTTGCGGCCCTTCAGCGGATGCTAGCGGAGGCGCTGCACCGGCACCATCGGCACCCCTCGCGGATCAGGGTTGCATTGCCTATGTTCCGGCCTGACCCATTTGGTGGATTTGCTCGATGACCGACCACACTTCCCTGCTCGACCGCGCCGGACTGGACCGCGCCCGCACCGCAAATCTGATCAAGCGCGGCCTCGATGGCGCCGAGACGGCGAGCTTTTCCTCGAATATCGCCAGGCCGAGGCGCTGGTCTTCGACAATGGCCGGCTCAAGCAGGCGAGCTACGACACCGCGCAAGGCTTCGGGCTGCGCGCCGTGAAGGGCGAAGCGGCGGGCTACGCGCATGCCTCCGACGTTTCCGAGCAGGCGATCTCGCGCGCGGTCGATGCGGTGCGCGCCGTACAGGGCGGCTACTCCGGCAGCTACGCGCAGGCGCCCGCGCGCACCAACGTACGGCTCTACGGCGACGACAATCCGCTGGCCGCGCCTTCGTTCGAGGCCAAGGTAAAGCTGCTCGAGGAAATCGATGCCTACGCTCGCGCGCGTGACCCTAGGGTCCGGCAGGTATCGGTGTCGTTCGGCGCGAGCTGGCAGGTGGTGGAAATTCTGCGTGCGGACGGCGAGACCTATCGCGACGTGCGCCCGCTGGTGCGCGTCAATGTTTCGGTGGTCGCAGGCGAAGGCGACCGGCAGGAGTTCGGCAGTCACGGCTATGGCGGGCGCGAGGGCTACGAGCGCTTCATCGCGACGGGCAAATGGAAAGGCGCGGTCGAGGACGCGGTGCGTCAGGCGCTGGTCAATCTCGAAGCGGTTCCCGCACCCGCGGGCGAGTTCGACGTCGTGCTCGGCGCAGGCTGGCCCGGCGTCATGCTGCACGAGGCCGTTGGCCACGGACTCGAAGGCGACTTCAATCGCAAGAAGACCTCGGCGTTCGCAGGACTGATGGGCCAGCAGGTCGCCGCCAAGGGCGTGACCGTCGTGGACGACGGCACGATGACCGACCGGCGCGGCTCGCTCACCATCGACGACGAGGGCACCCCGACCAGCCGCACGGTGCTGATCGAAGACGGCATCCTCGTCGGCTACATGCAGGACCGGCAGAACGCCCGGCTGATGGGCATGAAGCCGACCGGCAACGGGCGGCGCGAAAGCTACGGCCACGTCCCGATGCCGCGCATGACCAACACCTACATGCTGGCCGGCGATCGCGACCCGAAGGAGATTCTGGCGTCGGTAAAGAACGGCATCTACGCGGTGTCGTTCGGCGGCGGACAGGTGGACATCACGTCGGGCAAGTACGTGTTCCAGTGCACCGAGGCCTACAAGCTGGAGAACGGCAAGGTCGGCGCGCCGATCAAGGGCGCGATGCTGATCGGCAACGGCCCCAGCGACCTGCATCGCGTCAGCATGATCGGCAACGATCTCGAACTCGACACCGGCATCGGCACCTGCGGCAAGAACGGACAGGGCGTACCGGTCGGCGTCGGACAGCCGACCTTGCGGATGGACAAGATCACGGTCGGCGGAACGGGCTGATTCAGCGCACCACGCCCGAGACGCAGCAGGGCTTGTGGCGCGGCCGGGTGAGCTTCTCTTTCAGGAAGCAGCGCGCTGAACCACCGAGGTAGCCCGGCCGCACATAGGTCCACGCGCGGCAGCGCTGCTCGGCCTCGCAGGCCGCCCCGCATACCGAGCCGGTCGGATCGGCGTTCACATCCATGCTGCGATAGTCGCCGCCGGTGCGATCGATGGAAAATTCGATCGGCCCGCTCTTGCGGTCGAGCACGCCCGCGCCCTTCACGCCGGACACACAGCAACTGTCTTCCTTGCGTGCGGTCACCCGGCTCTTGAGCCAACAGGTCGCCGTCGGCGTCACGGTACGCGGATAAGCAAAACTCCAGGCGCGGCATCGCCCTTCCCGCTCGCAACGCGCCGCACACGCCGCCGGGTCGGCCGTGGTCACGGGGAAACTGGCGAAGTCGCCGCCCGGGCGGTCAAACCCGACTTGCGCACGGGCAGGCGCGACCAGCCCGGCCGCAAGGACGAGCATCGCACACAGCACTAGTCGCAAGCCTCGCATAAACGGCCTCAGGCGAATCCGGTCCGCGCACCCCGCTTCATGTTAGTGAACGGCGTTTGCCGATGCGAGAGGCAAGGCGTCAGGCGTTCCGGTATTTCGCCGCACAGGCGGACAACGCCGTCAACGCAGGATCAATGCCGGCGAGCGGGAATCGCCTCACCCGGCTGCCGGTGTGGACGCGCAGCACTTTCCCGGCGCGCAATGCCTTGCCCCAGTCGAGATTCGCGATCGAGGTCGACGCGACGGTGGCTGATGTCGCCGTGAATGCCTTGATGATGACGGGGTTGTCGTCGATCTGCATGCGCACCCCGTGCTTTTCGCCGAAGATACTGCTCCAGGTCATGTCGAGCTTCTGATTGCGCAGACCCAGGCGGAAGTCGCCCGACGCGGTCATTGCGAACATCAGGTCCCAGTTGTTGATGTAGGGCGCCCACATGTTGCACTGAACGAACTTGGTGCCCTGGAAGACCGCGCCGCCCCGCCAGTTGCCCGAGGTAAATTCGCCGGGTGCGGCGGCTCGGTGCTGCCGTTGCGCTGAAAAGAACAGCGGCCAAGGCCGCGACTACCCCGACGCCACGCATGACAAACCCCTCCCCGGGCATACAATCTGACACGCGCAGAAATTGTAGACAAGCGCGCCGCACTCGCGGGCGCGGACGCTTTCGTGTAGGCAGGGCAAGGACTTGAGGGACATGACATGGATGCTCATTCGGCCGAACTGAACCTGCTGGCCCTCCCCCTCGTGCTGCTGACAGCCGCCGTGGTCAGCGTGCCGATCGCGCGCTTTGCGCGGCTCTCGGCGATCGTCGCCTACCTGATTGCCGGCATCGTGATCGGGCCATACGGCCTCGGCATTTTCAGCCGCCCCGAAACGATCCTCACCGTCGCCGAACTCGGCGTCGTGATGCTGTTGTTCCTCATCGGCCTCGAACTCGAGCTCAACCGCCTGCTCGCGATGCGGCGTGACATTTTCGGCCTCGGCGTCGCGCAGCTCGTGCTCACCGCCGCCGCGCTCGCGGCGCTCGCGCTGCTGACGAAAATGTTCGACTGGCGCGCCGCGCTGGTCGCAGGGCTGGCGCTTGCGCTTTCCGCCACGTCGGTCGCGCTGCGCATTCTCGAAGACCGCGGCCACCTGCAACAGGACTACGGCCAGCGCGCCTTCGCGATCCTTTTGTTCCAGGACATGTCGGTCGTGCCGCTACTCGCGCTGGTGCCGCTGATGGCCTCCTCGGGCGAAGCACGCGCGCAGCTCAGCATGGCCGAAACCGCAAGCTCGGTCGCGCTGATCGGCGGCGCGATCGCGGCGCTGGTGGTCGCGGGACGCTACCTGATCAATCCGTTCTTCCGGCTGCTCGCCTCGACCGGCGCGCGCGAGGTGATGACCGCGGCCGCGCTGCTGATCGTGCTCGGCGCGGCGCTGCTGATGCACACCGTCGGCATGTCGATGGCGCTGGGCGCGTTCCTCGCCGGCGTGCTGCTCGCGGAGTCGACCTATCGCCACGAGCTTGAAGCCGACATCGAGCCGTTCCGCGGGCTGCTGCTCGCGCTGTTCTTCATGGGCGTCGGCATGACGATCGACATGAAGATCGTGTGGGCGAACCTGTGGCTCGTCGTCGCCGCCGCGATCGTCATCACGCTGCTGAAGGCGTTCATCGTGTGGGGGATGTTCCGCTTCGTCTGCGTCCGGCGCGGCAACTCGCTGCGCGCAGGCTCGGTGCTCACCGGCGCGGGCGAGTTCGCCTTCGTGCTGTTCCCGCTCGCCACCTCGCTCGGAATCCTGAGCGTCAATCAGGGGAGCCTGCTCTCGGCGATCGCGGCGATCACGCTGCTGATCGCGCCACCGTTCGCCAACCTCACCGACTTCGCGCTGCGCCGCTTCACGAAACGCGACGTGCGCGAGGCCGACGACTTCACCGATGCGCGCGGCACCGTGCTGGTGATCGGCTTCGGCCGCTTCGGCCAGATCGTCGCGCAATATCTGCTGGCGGAGAAAATCGACGTCACCACGATCGATCTCGACCCCGAGATGATCCAGGTGTCCGGGCGGTTCGGCTTCAAGGTCTATTACGGCGACGGCACGCGCCTCGACGTGCTGCGCGCGGCGGGCGCCGACGAGGCGCGCCTCGTCGCAATCTGCATCGACAACGAGGACGCGACCAATCGCATCGTCGATCTCATCCGCGCGGATTTTCCCGGTACCAAGATCTATGCGCGCGCCTACGACCGCGGCCATACGCTGCAACTGCTGGCGAAGGGCGTCGACTACGAGATGCGCGAGACGTTCGAATCCGCGATGACGTTCGGGCGCGAAACCCTGAAGGCGATCGGCATTGATGCGGACCGCGCCGCGATCGTGGAGGACTTCATCCGCACGCGCGATCGTGACCGCCTCGCGGTGCAGCAGGCCGAGGGCATCTACGCCGGCATCGACATGCTGCGCACGCGCCCGACGCCGACACCATTGAGCGAGGTGCAGCGTGGCGCGCGCGCACTCAACCAAGAAGCAGGCGAGCTCATTGCGGGCGCAAATGCGGCGGAGGACGTCGATGGGTGAGGACTGACGTGCCGGACGCGAAGGCAATCACGTTCGACGCGGGCGGCGGCACGCATGTCTCAGGCCTGATTGAAACTCCTGCGACGGCTTCCGCCTGCTACGTATTCGCGCACGGCGCGGGCGCCGGAATGGCGCATTCGTTCATGACGGCGGTCGCGGACGGACTCGCGGAGCGCGGCATCGCGAGCCTGCGTTATCAATTCCCCTACATGCAGAAAGGCAGCAAACGGCCGGACCCGCCAAATGTCGCGCATGCGGCCGTGCGCGCAGCCGTCGCCGAGGCGCGGCGGCAGTGTCCCGCTCTGCCGCTGATCGCGGGCGGCAAGTCGTTCGGCGGCCGCATGACCTCGCAGGCGCAGGCCGTGTCGCCGCTCGATGGCGTCGTGGGACTCGCGTTCGTCGGCTTTCCGCTGCATCCGGCAAAGCGTCCATCGCGCGACCGTGCGAGGCATCTCCTCGACGTGGCGATCCCGATGCTGTTTCTGCAAGGCACGCGTGACGCGCTCGCAGAACGCAGCGAGCTTGAGCCGGTGTGCAAGGCGCTGGGCGAACGCGCGACGCTGAAGCTGTTCGCAGACGCGGATCATTCCTTCCATGTCCCGGCGCGCACGGGGCGGAAGGACGTCGAGGTTCTCGCCGATGTGCTGAACGCGTTCGCCGAATGGGCCGCGCAGGCGACGCACATCTAACGCTTGAGACGGAGCGCTAGACGACGCCGCGCTGTTATGTCGTTGCGATAATTGTCGACTTTGCCGCGCGACAAGCGCATGGTGCGCGCGACCGAAACGCCATCTCAAAGCGGCCGGCCCTCCAATCCAACTCGACGGCATCGACCGGAGCCCATTCGGGCATCCGTTGCACTCGTTCCGAGACACGTCGGGCGAAGAGGGAAAACACCATGGAAATGCCAGCAATTCTGCGCGGGGATTCACTGACCCGCCTGCTTCAGGGCGCAGCGGCCGGCGCGGTCGTCACGCTGATCGTGGGCTTCAACTGGGGTGGCTGGGTTACCGGTGGCACCGCCAAGGAGATGGTCCAGCGCAGCACCAGCGCGGCCGTCGTCACCGCGCTGTCGCCGATCTGCGTCGACAAGTTTCAGCAAGCCACCGGCGCAGCGACGAACATGGTCGAGCTGAAGAAGGTCAGCACGTATCAGCAAGGCTCGTTCATCGAGAAGGGCGGCTGGGCGACTCTGCCGGGTAATGACAACGTCAATTCAGCCGTGGCGCGCGCCTGTGCCGAGATGCTCAACGGCCTGAAATAGATCTCAACTTGAATGCGCCACGCCGGTTTCGGGCGCGGCGCATTCCGGGGAACAGGTTCATGTCGCAAACCATCAACGCGCTGATCGGGCCCTACGGACTGCATGCGGTGCTCGGCCTGATGCTCGCGCTGTTCGCCGGATTTCTCTACCTCTTCAACTTCACGAGCTTTTTCTAAGCGCGCATGGCTTTGGATTTTCCCAATCAGAGTCGCAGTTACGACGCGACGCGTTGCGCCGTCCGGTTCTGGGGCTACGACACCGCGATGGAGTGGTCGTTCTTCGTCACCGCGGAGGCGCTCAAGCGCGTGCAGCCCTCCATGGTCGAGGACGAAGCCGGCATGCTCGGCGCGTTCGATGCTCATCGCGAGCACATCTATGTCGCCGCCGCGAAGCTCTATTCGCGCGGCCGCAAGGGCTCCTACGAGTTGGGCGCCGCGGACGTGTAACCCGCGCGCAGACAGCTCCATCTGCGGGTTTGTTAAGGATAGCAGGCGCAGGGTGCCGCCAACAACGGAGCACCCGCATGGCAAACGACGCAGTCCGTACACGCTACGACGCATTCTTCGGCACGGATTTCATGCCGTTGATCCGGCATGAGCAAACGCAGGGCGCCGAAGAGCGCGTCGCCTACGCGGCCGAATTCGCCGCCTTTCAGCTTGGGCAGATCGACAGGAAGCTCGGCCGGCTCATCGAGCTGATGGAGCGGCAGCCGAATCTCCCGGGCTGATCCGGCTCCGACTCACAGCGCAAAAAATTGCGCCCGCCGGGAGGGACCGGCGGGCGCAAGAGTCCAAGCCTCAGAGGGGACGAGGAGGCCTGGAGCGGAAGGCCGATGGGGGAGAAGTCGGCCTAGCCAAACTCGGAATACGGCTCCTCGGGATGAGGCGCCTGGTCGTCAGTAGTAGCGCGCGTGGGCCGCGTGCCCCGGCGTCGGAACGATCGACGGCGCATCGAATTCCTTCGGCGCAAGGCCGATGCGGGCGCGGCGGCGGTTGATGCGCCGCTCATGGGCGCGGCTCACCAGCATTGCGGTTGGATCGCGCCACACCGGCTCGGAGAAGGCGTCGCGAAGGTCGCCCCGGGTCAGCCCGATGTCGGCAAGCATCCGGTCGTCGAGACCCGCGAGCGTCGCCGCTGCGCGACGGTTTTTCACGAACTGGAAGGCCTGGCGCGCGCGAGCGACGACGATCCCCGTAACGGCATTGACCATCCCGGCAAAGCTCGGGGCGACGTGGGTATCGGCATAGATCGACATGGCATCCTCCATTCGGTTCCGTCGGGCGCAGGAGGGCCTTTGGCGCTCCGCGACCTCTCGCGGACCCGCCTGAAAAGCTCTGATTTGCCCTGACCACCGGAATATGCGCCTCCCCTATTGATAAGTGAAACGAATGTTTTTAATCTAACCAATCAGTCGTGGTGATGAATTCGCCGCCCCGGATGCCATTGGGTCCGCAGCGGTTTTCCAGGAGCCTGTCATGACCGCCCTGCTCGACGTCGACCAGCTACGCACTTTTATCGCCATCGCCGAGACCGGCAGCTTCACGCGCGCGGCCGACATCGTTCACAAGACGCAGTCGGCCGTGTCGATGCAGATGAAGCGGCTGGAGGAGCGGCTCGACCGCGCGATCTTCGCGCGCGACGGACGCGCCTCGAAGCTCACCGAGGACGGCGAGCGCCTGCTCGATTACGCGCGCCGCATCGTGAAGCTCAACGTGGAAACGATGGCGGCGTTTTCCGATGAACTCGCGGGCCACGTGCGGCTCGGCGTGCCGGACGATTACGCGGACCGCTATCTGCCGGAGATCATGGCGCGCTTCTCGCGCGCCTATCCGGCGGTCGAACTCACGGTGATCTGCGAGGAGACGATCTGCCTGCTCGAACGCATCAAGGCGAACGAGATCGACCTTGCGATCATCACCAACTGCAACGGCGCGATGACGGCGGAAAATTTCCGTCAGGAGCGCCTGCTGTGGGCGACGTCGAACCGCCACGCGACGCACACCGAGGAGCGGCTGCCGCTCGCGCTCGGCCGGCCGACCTGCGCGTGGCGGCGCGCCGCGGTCGAATGCCTGGAGACGATCGGGCGGCCCTATCGCGTGCTCTATTCGAGCGGCAATGCGGCGGCGATCTGCGCCGCGGTGCTGTCGGGACTGGCCGTGTCGGTGTTTCCGGAGTCGGGCCTGCGGCCCGGCATGCGCGTGCTCACCGCGGCGGACGGTTTCCCCGAACTGCCGCCCTGCCGCATCGGGCTGGTGCGCAATCCGCACGAGCGCTCCTCGCTCGCGGATGCGCTGGCCGAGCACGTCATCTCATCGCTCGATAACCTCTCGGAGGCCGCGCGCGCGGCGGAGTAGTATTTTTCTGTCGCGGACAAACGTTTCCACTTTTCCTGGCGCCTTATAGCTCCACCCCGTGGCGTCCAGCACGCGCACGAGATCCGCGGGCGCAAGCTCGATCTGCAGTCCGCGCCGTCCGCCGTTCACGATGATGGTTTGATGCGCGAGCGCGGCTTGCGCGACGAACACGCGCACGCGCTTCTTCTGGCCGAACGGCGAGATGCCGCCGACGTGGTAGCCGGTGATGCGTTCCGCCTCCGCGGGCGGCAACATCGCGGCATCCTTCGCGCCGGCCGCGGCGGCGAGCTTCTTCAGGGAAACTTCGGCATCGGACGGCACCAGCACGCACACGACCGCGCCGCCCGCCTTCGCCATCAATGTCTTGAGCAGCCGCGCCGGAGGAACGCCGAGCGCTTCCGCCGCCTGCATGCCGATGCGCGCGGCGTTCGGGTCGTAGTCGTATTCATGCAGCGTGAACGCGATGCCGGCTTTCGTCAGCGCGACGGTCGCGGGCGTGCCTTTGGCCATGCCGTCACTCCGTCGCGATGCCGGGCCGCGGCGCGGCGCGGGCATGGAGCAGGACGGCGGCCGCGGCGACGAGATAGAGCAGCGAGCCGATCGCAAGCGGCAGCGTGTACGCGCCGCTCGCCGCATAGAGCAGGCCGAACGTCATCGGCCCGAACGCCAGGATGATCTGGTTGACGGCGGACACGGTCGACACCACCAGCGTAAAGCTCTGCTCGTCGAACTCCTGCTGCACGATCAGCGGCGGCAGCAGCGGCAGATTTCCGAGACCCAGACCGAACAGCACGCAGCCGAGAATCGCGACCGCCGGTCCGGGCGCGAACGCGAGCGCGATCACGCCGGCGGCCTGCATCAGGAAAGTGACCGCCGCCACGACGCGCCGGTTCGCCTGCCCGATATTCCACGCCACGGCGGAACGCCCCGTGATCGCAAGCACGACGCATCCCGTCATCGCGAGGGTCGCGCCGTCGATCCCCAGCATCGGGCGCAGGTGGTTGATGAGCTGCGAATAGACGCCGACCTGCACGAAGATCGCGATCGAGAACGCGGCCGCCAGCGAGCGGAAGCGCGGCGCGCGGATGAGATCACGCCGGCTGATCGCCGCCTTGGCCGGACCGGCGCCCGGCGCGAGGTCGCGCTTGAGGCCCACGCTGTTCAGCGCGGCCGACATCCACAGCAGGATCGACGATGGATACCGAGCCTAAAATCGCGAGCGTCCATTCCAGCCCGAGCGTGCGCCCGCCGAAGGTCAGCAGCGGCAGCAGCACGACGCCGCCGAGTGCGGTCCCGTTCAGCGCGGTGCCGAGCGCCTTCGCGCGGCCGGTGGAGAACCCCGCGCTGATGATCGCGTTGACGGTTGCGGAACTCCCGCACGCAAGGCCGCACCCGCTGAGCAGCGCGGCAAAGAACAGAAAGTACGGCAGCGGAATGGTGACCCACGCGATGAAGCCCGCGTAGATCGCGATGGCGCCCGCGATCACCGTGCCGCGCAGCCCGATCGCGCGGTGGATCTCGGGCATCGCGGCGACGACCAGCGCGCTCACGAGAAAATGCGCGGTGATCGCCGCCGAAATCATCGCGACGGACCAGCCGCGTTCGCTTTGCAGGTAGGGCAGGATCGCGGCCGGGCCGAACAGCCCGAGGGACCAGACCAGCATCCCGACGCCGAATGCGAGCGCAATCAGGCGCGGGGGCTTTTCGGTCATGGCACCGACGTTCCCCTCTCCTCGCGAGCCGCGCGAGGCGAACGCGTCAGGCGCCGCACGCTAGTACGCATACTCGGTGAACACGGGATCGACCGAGCCCTTCCACGACCCGTGGAATTTCTCCAGCAACTCCTCGGCCGGCGTGATGCCGCGCGCGACGAACTCCTGCAGCGGGCGCAGGTAGCGCGTCTCGTCGCGCCCGTCGTTGTCGAGCATGCGGCGGCGCTTCAGCCCGGCCTCGGCAAGGCGCAGACACTCGTGCGCCAGATTGAGCATGTCCTTGCCGCGGATCGTCGCCTTGAAGCCCGCGCTCGGCACGTCGTCGCGCAGCTTCTGCCGCTCCTCGGCGGTCCAGCTTTTGCAGAGATCCCACGCGGCATCGAGCGAGGCATCGTCATAGAGAATGCCGACCCAGAACGCCGGCAGCGCGGGCAGCCGGCGCCACGGCCCCGCATCCGAGCCGCGCATTTCGAGATAACGCTTGAGCCGCACCTCGGGAAAGATCGACGAGATGTGGTTCGCCCAGTCGGATTGCGCGGCGCGCAGGTTTCCGTGCCCGGGCAGCTTGCCGGCCAGCAGATCGCGGAACGACAGCCCGGACGTATCGATGTACTCGTCCTCGCGCTTGACGAAATACATCGGCACGTCGAGCGCGTAATCGACATAGCGCTCGAAGCCCATGCCGTCCTCGAACGCGAACGGCAGCATGCCGGCGCGTTGATTGTCGGTGTCGCGCCACACTTCCGAGCGGTACGACAGGAGACCGTTCGGCTTTCCTTCGGTGAACGGCGAGTTCGCGAACAGCGCGGTCGCGACCGGCTGGAGCGCGAGCGAGACGCGCAGCTTCTTCACCATGTCGGCTTCGGAGGCGAAGTCGAGGTTCGTCTGCACCGTGCAGGTGCGGTACATCATGTCGAGGCCGCGCGTGCCGACCTTCGGCATGTAGGCGGTCATGATCTTGTAGCGGCTCTTCGGCATCATCGGCGTCTCGGCGAGCGTCCATTTCGGGCTCATGCCGAGGCCGAGGAAGCCGATGTCGAGCGGGCGCGCGATCTCGCGCAGCTGCGCCAGGTGCGCGGTCAGTTCGCGCGCCGTTTGATGGATCGTCTCGAGCGGCGCGCCCGACAGTTCGAACTGCCCGCCCGGCTCGAGCGAGATCGCGCCGCCGCCGGTCACGTCCGCGAGGCCGATGATGTTCGGCCCGTCCATGATCGGCTCCCAGCCGAGCAGATGCTGCATGCCGACCAGCAGCGAACGGATCGAGCGGCGGCCCTCGTAGGGCACGGGCTCGTGCGTATCGGTGGTGAACGCGAATTTCTCGTGCTCGGTGCCGATGCGCCATTGCGCCTTCGGCTTCACGCCCTCGGCGAACCACGCGACGAGTTCGTCGCGCGATTCGATCGGCGTCAGGTCAACAACGTCACGCGCCATTCGGGGATTCCGGCAGAAAAGGTCGCGACCTTAAACACGGGCCGCGCGGGAGGGCAATCGCGTGCTCCGGCATGTATTTGCTCGCATGTGATATTTCAAACACGCGCGTTCTCGCGGCGCGCAAGCGCCCGAGGCTCGCGGCCGCGGCGCTCCCCGTGAAGGGAGCGGAGCGCCGGCAAACGCCGGGGCGTGCGAGGCCCCGCGAGCGGCTGGCGTTGCCGCCCGGCGCACCTGCGAAGTGCGCCGCATCTCTCGTGCGAAGAGAGATGCGCGCCTCCCGGCGCTCCACCGGCGGCATTTTTCGGCTCCGGGCCGCGCTTCCTGAGATGCGCATTGGCGCGCATCCCCATACAGCGAGCACCTCGCGCAGGGGTCATAGTGCCCCCAGGGCGGGTCCCGAAGCCGCCCGAGTGCGAGTGTGTGAGACTCGCCCGCAGGGGCCGCATCCCGCTCCGCATTCAAGGCACCCCTAGAAAGCGCCCTTCATGAACGGGATGAGGGTAGAGAACATAGTCCTATATCCTAGTCAAGGAATATTTTCGCAGCGAATTTCTTGATTTAACGAGCTCAAGCCGAGTTCGGGAGACGACTCCCATCGAGACGACGCCAGCCTTAGCTTAAGGCTGGAGGCTATGGTGTGCGCTTACGTGGAAGCCATCGACGCGTCAGGAGACGGTGGAGCCACAGAAAACACCTTTGAGTTCGGGATAAGGGTCTTTCAAGCGATTGCCGAAACTCCTCAGTCATCGTGACTGAAGCGATCTTGGCTAGGTCCTCGTTGAGGTGGCACAGGAGTTCGTTGAAATCAGTGATCGCCTCCAGCGTCCATGTACCGTGGAAAGTTTGCAGGTCGTATCTTGCGAATTTCGCAATCGTGACTGCCATCGTGATTGGGGGCCCTTTTTCGAAGCCTTGAAAGTTGGAATGAACCATGCGCACGCGGCTCTGGTTCGCTTTCTTAAGGCCGGCACAAATCGGCCGAACCATTTTGTGGAACGGCGCGAAGTGCGGATGTTTCGTGTAGATTTTTTTGAACAGAGCCGTTTTCAAACGAAAAGAAGTGTCCGGCACTTTCGGCATCTTGCCGGTGACGAACCGCGGATCGTTTAGGAAATGGAGCAAGAACTCCAGGGTTTGCTCTAGACGGCCCCAATTCAGGTAGACCATGCCAAGGGCGGCAAGCATCGGCGGCGCGTAGGTAGGCCAAGTTCGGATTGCGCCAAGCTTAATTTCATAATCTTGGAGATTCAGGACGGTTTGCATGGCTAAGTCCGATTCAACTCAAGACCAAGATTCAAGCGCGCTCGCGCAATCTCCTGACCCGCGCCGCCGAAGCGGCAGGAAGAACGTGGTGGTGTCTCAACCAACAGTCATTTTCGAAGCCACCGCGCCGCAGCAGCCTTCCTGGCAATCTCTTTTCGCTTCTTGGCTGACATGCCAGCGGCCCGCGCCTTGCCGCCCATGCGCCCGAGCGCCACGGCAGCGGCGTTCTTGCCGTCATTCGTGGTGATGTCCTCGATCTCGCCCGTGGCGATCTTGGCGATCACGACGGCGGCGCCGATAGCGTCGGCGGGCCGTCTCTCGCCTTTTGGTCCTTTTGCCATTGTCACAGGCTAATGCTTAGCGGTAAGCTTTTCAAGTTAAGCACAAAAAAGAGAACCCAAAGGAGGAGCGGCATGACACCGTGCGGCAACAAGCTCGCGCTCGTAACAGGCCTCGCATTGATTCTCTGTGCGGTAGGCCCACCAGCCTCCGCTGAGAGCAGCGGCGGGCCCATCGTAAAGCTTCCGCAAGAAATCGTGTTCAAAGGCGGCGATGGCCCGCCCCAGACCGTGATCATATACGGCGACCCGACCAAGCCTGGTTTGTTTGTTACCCGGATACGGTTTTCTCCGGGATGGAAGGACCCGCCACATTGGCATCCTGACCCGGAGCGGACGGTTGTCGTTTTATCGGGAACCTTCTACGTCGGTCCGGGCGAGAAGTGGGACGAAAGCAAACTCAAGGCCTATCCCACCGGAACGTTCTATTCCGAGCCGCACAAAGCCCCGCACTTTACGTGGGCTAAGGACGGCGAAGTGATTATTCAACTCACTGGCGTTGGGCCGACCGGAAAGACGGCCATTCCGCAATAGAAAAAACTTGGCGAGGCTGCCCGCGCGGGCGCCTCGCCACAACTGCGCCTGCGGCATCCTTCGAGACGCGCCTGTCGGCGCTCCTCAGGATGAGGGCCAGCAACTATTTGATTTCAACAATCTCCGCCTCGCCCGCGCCCGCCTGCACCACGTCGCCGACCGACTTGTTCATCAGCGCGCGCGCGACCGGCGACACGTAGGAGAGCGTGCCCTCGGCGGGCTCGGCCTCGTCCTCGCCGACGATGCGGAAGGTCTGCTTGCGGCCATCGTCGCGTTCGATCGTGACGGTGGAGCCGAACTGCACTTTCGCCGTCTGGTCCGGCGCGGGCATGTGCTGCGCGGTCGAGCGGCGCGCCGTCCAGTAGCGCAGATCGCGCGACGTGTGCGCGAGCGCGGCGCGGTCGCCGGCGACCTGCGCGCGGGCGTGCTCGTCGTGCAGGCGCGCGAGCGTGCGCTCCATCTGCGCGAGGCCCTGCGGCGTCACCAGATTGGGATGTTCCGAAATCGGACGGTCGGGAAGTTCCTCGAAGGCTTCCGCACCGTCCGGCTCTTTCACGAATGCGCGGCTCATGTCCGGCAAGTTGTAGCGCGCCGAATGGTTCCGCAAGAGCATATCCAGCCAAGAAGCGACTCGCCCTTAGATTGAAGCTAACTTATGGTTCCGAAATCCATACGCATGGAGCGAGGCGGATGCCAGTGCACAATGATCCCGACACCGAAAACTGGGAGCGCGAGAAATGGCGTGCGGAGCTTCAACTCCGGGAAAAGGAGTTTGCGCTCAAGGAGTCCCAACAGCGGTATGATGCCGATCTCAAGAAAGAGGAAATGCTGCTCAAGCAGAGTGATGCATCGCGTTCCGCGCTGGGTGAACCCGTTGGTGATCGCGGTCCTGGCGGCCGCTGCCGGTGCCTTCGGTAACGCCGGCGTCACTTGGCTCAAAGCCCAGTCCGATCTGCAGCTGGAGCAAACACGTTCCGAGGCTGCGCGAATATTTGAGATCATAAAAACCGGTGACCCTGACAAAGCTGCATCGGGTCTAGATTTCCTAGTAAACGTTGGGCTCGTGTCAGGTGATATCTCCTCGAAAGTGGCCAATACGTTGAAGACAACAAAGGGAAGGGAACTGGGATGAGCACTTCCCGCCCCTCCAAGCGGATCGAGTGAGTTAGTTATCCGAATTCGTATTTTTTCCGCGGGATCCCCCGAGAACCAGAAAATGGTCCGCGAATGGTTGAGGGAAAATGCACAAGGTATGCCGCTCGCGATCTTTGTCAGATCGGAGAATTTTGCGCTTCAAAGCAAATGGTCGATGACCTTAGAATTCCTTGACGCTTGAATGGCCCTCTCCGCAATTCCCGCCCGCTTGTCTGAGAAGAAGCAGCCAGGCTGCGGAGCTCGGGGAAGGGGTTCTGAAAACGGGAAGCGATCTCTCGCTTCGCTCGCTCAGCGACACTCTCTTTCAAGAGGGACGGGAAGAAGGAGAGGCTTGCGCGTTACGCCGCGGCCTGCTGCTCGGCTGCGGCGAGCACCATGCGGGCGCACTTCTCGCCGATCATGATGCTCGGCGCGTTCGTGTTGCCTGACGTCAGCGTCGGCATGATCGACGCATCGGCGACGCGCAGCCCCGCGATCCCGTGCACGCGCAACTGATCGTCCACCACGGCCATCGGGTCCGAGCCCATCTTGCAAGTGCCGATCGGGTGATAGGTCGTCTCGGCGTTGCGCGCCACGAAGTCGAGCAGCTCGGCGTCGGTCTGCGCCTTCGGGCCGGGCGCCATTTCCTCCGGGCCGAGCCATTGCATCGCGGGCGCTTCCATCAGCTGGCGCGTGATGCGCATGGTCGAGAGCAGGCAATCGCGATCGATGCTCTCGGCGAGGAAGTTGAAGCGGATCGCGGGCGGCACGCTCACGTCCGCGCTCTTGAGGTGGATCGAGCCTTTGCTCTCGGGGCGCAGCTGCTGCGCGATGATGGTGATGCCGGCTTCCTTCGCGAGCTTCACGTCCGGCGTCACCAGGAAAGGCTGCAGCGCGATCATCGCGTCGGGCGAGTCGAGCCCTTCGCGGCTCTTGACGAAGGCGCGCATCGGCGAGGCCGGGTGGCTGAGGAAGCCCTTGCGGCCGAAGATGTAGAGCAGCCCCTGCCCCAGCCCGCGCAGGCCGCGCGCACGCTCGTTGAAGGTGACGCCGTGGCGGCCGACGCGCCATTTCATGCGCGGCGCCCAGTGGTCGCGCAGGTTTTCGCCGACGCCCTTGAGCTCGTGCTGCACCGTGATGCCGAGCGCCCTGAGACGCTCGCCCTGCCCGATGCCGGAAAGCTCGAGGAGTTGCGGCGAGGCGATCGAGCCGGCCGACACGATGACCTCGCGCGCGGCGCGCGCCTCGTAGGTCGCGCCCTGCATCGTGTAGCGCACGCCGACGCAGCGCTTGCCCTCGAACAGCAGCGACTGCGCATGCGCGCCGGTCTCGACGCGCAGATTGCGCCGCGCGCGCGCCGGATCGAGATAGACCTTCGCGGTGCTCATGCGGAAGCCGCCGCGGATGGAGGCCTGCGTCATGGCGATGCCGTCCTGCTCGCCGCTGTTGTAGTCGGGGTTGCGCGGGATCCCGATGCTTTCGGCCGCCGCGAACAGGCTGTCGTAGAGCGGGCCGGTCTCGTCGCTGTCGGTGACGGTGAGCGGACCCGCGCGGCCGCGAATGTCGTCGGCGCCGCCCTTGTAGTTCTCGATGCCTTTGAAAACCGGGAGCACGTCGTGCCAGCTCCAGCCGCGATTGCCGAGCTGCGCCCAGTGGTCATAGTCCTGGCGCTGGCCGCGCACCCACACCATGCCGTTGATCGCGCTCGACCCGCCGAGCATCTTTCCGCGCGGCACCGGGATGTTGCGCCCGCCCGTGTTCGGCTCGGGCTCGGAGGCGTAGAGCCAGTTCACGCCGGGGCGGTTGATGAAGCGCACATAGCTGATCGGCACGCGCGAGAGCGGATGCGTCTCGCCGCCGGCTTCGAGCAGCAGCACCTGATGGCGGCCGTTCTCGGTGAGGCGGTTGGCGAGCGCGGCGCCGGCCGAGCCTGCACCGATGATGACGAAATCGGCCGTGCGAACGTTCATGCGATCCGCTCCCCCAGGTTTCTGGTTCCTTGGGGGCAAGGATATTGCGGCGGCGCGCGGTGCAACAAGGGGCGCAGGCCGCATGGGCGGCGCGCGTTTCGCGCCCGCGCGGGCATCGCCCGGTGGGCAAGGGCGAGCAAATTGCCGGAAATGTGATCGCCGTCACCGAACCGCCGCCCGTCCGGCGCGACTAACCGACATGGAGACAGGAGGCCGCCATGCCGGTCGCACAGGTCATACGGTTCGATGAACGCCAGTCGGTCGCACGCCCGCAGCGGCGGCCGGAACGCGCGCAGGGCGCGGTGTTGCGCTTCCCCGCGCGGTCGGGCGCGGAGCTGGCGCTGCTGATGATCGCAGCCGACGCAGACGGAATCGCCGGACGCGGCCGCGATCCGGGTTAGGCAGCGCCGCGGTTACGCCGCCTGCTTCTGCCGCTTGGGAGCGAAGCGCGTGTAGAAGCTTTCGCCCTTGGCGGCCATCTCGACGAGCAGCTTGTTCGGCTTGAAGCGCTCGCCGTACTTTGCGCTAAGCTTCTCGCACAGCGCGACAAACTCCTTCACGCCCATCATGTCGATGTAGCTGAGCGTGCCGCCGGAATACGGCGCGTAGCCGAACCCGAGGATCGAGCCGACATCCGCCTCGCGCACGTCGGTGAGCACGTCCTCCTCGAAGCAGCGCGCGGTTTCCAGCGCCTGGATCGCGAGCAGGCGATGCTTCAGTTCCGCCACGTCGATCGTGTCGGGATCGAGCTTGGTCTTCTGCAGTTCGGCGAGGCCCGGCCACAGCCGCTTCGGGCCGGATCTGCGGGTAATCGTAGAAGCCCTTGGCGTTCTTGCGCCCGAAGCGTCCGCGCTTCTCGACCATTTCGGCGAGCAGATCCTTCTGCCGCACGTCGATCGCCTTCGCGCCGAGGTCGGCTTCGGTGGCTTTCAGGATCTTCCACGCGAGGTCGACCGCGACCTCGTCGTTGAGCGACAAGGGCCCGACCGGCATGCCGGCCATGCGGCCGACATTCTCGATCATCGCGGCGGGCACGCCTTCGGTCAGCATCAGGTGGCCTTCGCGGATGTACGTCCCGACCACGCGCGAGGTGTAGAAGCCGCGTGAATCGTTGACCACGATCGGCGTCTTGCGGATCGCGCGCACGTAATCGAGCGCGACGGCGAGCGCGGGATTTTCCGTCTTCTCGCCCATGATGATCTCGACCAGCATCATCTTGTCGACCGGCGAGAAGAAATGCACGCCGATGAAATTCTTCGGGTCCTTCGACTCCGCGGCGAGCGAGGTGATCGGCAGGGTCGAGGTGTTCGAGCCGAACACGATCTTGTCGCCGACGACGGCCTGGGCCTTCGCGGTCGCCTCGGCCTTCACCTTGCGGTCCTCGAACACGGCCTCGATGACCATGTCGACGCCCTTGAGCGCATTGTAGTCCGGCGTCGCGGTGATGCGCGCGAGCAGCTTGTCGGCGTCTTCCTGCTTGGCGCGGCCGCGCTTGATCTGGGCCGCCATCAGGTTCGCCGAATAGGCCTTGCCCTTGTCGGCGGCTTCCTGGTCGCGGTCGATCAGCACCACGTCGATGCCGGCCTGCGCGGTGACGTAGGCGATGCCCGCGCCCATCAGGCCGGCGCCGAGCACGCCGACCTTCTTGAGCGTGGTGGCAGCGGCGCCTTCGGGCCGCCGCGCGCCCTTGTTCAACTCCTGCATCGAAACGAACAGCGAGCGGATCATCGCGGCGGCTTCCGGCGAGCGCACCACCTTGGCGAAATAGCGCGACTCGATGCGCAGCGCGGTGTCGAACGGCACCTGCAGGCCCTCGAACACGCTGCTCATGATCGCGCGCGCGGCCGGGTAATTGTCCTGCGTCTCCTTGCGGTAGAGCGCGTTCGCGGCGGGCCACGTCATCATGCCCATCTTCGACCAGATCAGGCCGCCGGGCAGCTTGAAGCCGTCGACGTCCCACGGCTGCTTCGACTTGGGCGAAGTCTTGATCCAGTCCTTCGCGGCCTTCACGAGGTCCGCCGCCGGCACGACGTTGTCGACCAGCTTCATCGTCTTGGCGCGGTCGAGGCGGATCTGGTCGCCCTTGAGCAGGAAGTTGAGCGCGTCCGCGGTCGCCAGCATGCGCGCGATGCGCTGCGTGCCGCCGGCGCCGGGGAACAGCCCGACCTTGATCTCCGGCAGGCCGAGCCGCGTCTTCGGATTGTCCGCAGCGATCCGGTGATGGCAGGCGAGCGCCAGCTCGAAGCAGCCGCCCATCGCGGTGCCGTTGAGCGCCGCGACCCACGGCTTGCCGCTCGTTTCGAGCTTGCGATAGACGACCGACAGCCGGCGGCTGCGATCGAACACCATCATGATCGCCGCGTCCTCGCCCTTCTGCTTGAGCGTCGTCTCGTAGTCGCCGCGCTGCTTCTCCAGCATGGTGAGGTCGGCGCCGCCGCCGAACGTGTCCTTGCCGGAGGTGACCACCACGCCCTTGACCGCGGCGTCGCCCGCGACCTTCTCGACGAGCTGTTCGAGCTCGGCGATCACGTCCATGTCGATGATGTTCATCGACTTGCCCGGCATGTCCCAGGTGATCAGCGCAATGCCGTCGGCGTCGACGTCGAACTTGAAATTGGTCATCAGTATTCTCCTTGAAATGAAAGGCGCCTAGTAAGGCTCGCCGTTGAGATGCAGCACGCGGATGGTTGTGCCGTCGCGTTCGAATTTCAGGTCCGAGCCCGGATAGTGCGCGCGCTCAGAGCGGCGCGCGCGTGCCGACCTCGAGCAGCAGCACATCGGCGTTCGAGCGGTTCACGATGCAGTGCCCGTTCGGCACATTCGCCTTCCAGCCCGCGCAGTCGCCCGCCTTCAGCGTCACTTCGCCTTGATCCTCGACCAGCACGCACTCGCCCTGCAGGATATAGACGAACTCGTCCTCCTGCTCGTGCCAGTGGCGGATCGATGTGGCGGCGCCCGGCTCAAGCTTCGTCAGGTTCACGCCGAACTGCGTGAGCCCCGCCGCATTGCCGAGCGCGGTCTTGTGGCGTCCCGCGCACGCCGGCTTGAAGGCCGGCGGATAATTCGGCGAGCCGATGCGCGTCTGCTGCGCGCTGATGTCGATCCTGGGCATCGAACGCGCCTCAGACGCGCTCGATGATCGTCGCGGTGCCCATGCCGGCGCCGATGCAGAGCGTCACCAGCGCGGTGTTGAGATTGCGCCGCTCCAGTTCGTCGAGCACCGTGCCGAAGATCATCGCGCCGGTCGCGCCGAGCGGATGGCCCATCGCGATCGCGCCGCCCGCGACGTTGATCTTGTCGTGCGGAATGTTGAGCGCCTGCATGTAGCGCAGCACGACGGAGGCGAACGCCTCGTTCAGCTCGAACAGGTCGATGTCCTCGACCTTCATGCCGGCCTTCTTGAGCACCTTGTGCGTCACGTCGATCGGGCCGGTGAGCATGATGGCGGGCTCGGAGCCGATGTTGGCAAACGCACGGATGCGCGCGCGCGGCTTCTTGCCGATCCTGGCGCCCGCTTCCTTGTTGCCGATCAGCACGGCCGCCGCGCCGTCGACGATGCCGGACGAATTGCCGGCGTGGTGCACGTGCGTGACCGTCTCGACGTCGGGATGCGCCTGAATGGCGACCGCGTCGAAGCCGTACATCTCGCCCATCTGCACGAACGAAGGCTGAAGCTGGCCGAGCGACTGCATCGTCGTGGTCGGACGCATGTGCTCGTCCTTGTCGAGGATGGTCATGCCGTTGACGTCCTTCACGGCGATCACGGATTTCTTGAAGTTGCCGGCGTCCCACGAGGCCTTGGAGCGCTTCTGGCTCTCGACCGCGTAGGCGTCCACGTCGTCGCGCGAGAAGCCGTATTTGGTGGCAATCAGGTCGGCCGAGATGCCCTGCGGCAGGAAGTAGGTCGGCACCGCGATCGCCGGGTCCATCGGCCACGCGCCGCCGGACGCGCCCATGCCGACGCGGCTCATCGACTCGACGCCGCCGCCGATGGTCATGTCGTGCTGGCCGGACATCACCTGCGCGGAGGCGAAATTGATTGCGTCGAGCCCGGAGGCGCAGAAGCGGTTGATCTGCACGCCCGCGACCGTGTTGCCGTAGCCCGCCGTGAGGGCCGCTGCGCGCGCGATGTCGCCGCCCGCCTCGCCGACCGGATCGACACAGCCGAGCACGACGTCGTCGACCACCGAGGGATCGGACAGGTTGCGGTTCTTGATCGCACCGAGCGCCTGCGTGGCGAGATTGAGCGCGGTCACCTCATGGAGTGAGCCGTCGGCCTTGCCGCGGCCGCGCGGGGTGCGCACGGTGTCGTAGACGAATGCGTCGGTCATTGTATTCCTCCTGTTCGCCGCCTCAGAGGCTGCGCGCGATGAGTATTTTCATGATCTCGTTGGTGCCGGCGTAGATGCGCTGCACGCGCGCGTCGCGGTACATCCGCGAGATCGGATATTCGTCCATATAGCCATAGCCGCCGAACAATTGCAGGCAGCGGTCGACGATTTTGTTCTGCAGGTCGGTCAGCCAGTATTTCGCCATCGACGCCGTGACGGTATCGAGCTCCTTCCGCAGATGCCGCTCGACGCAGTGGTCGTGGAAGACGCGCCCGATGGTCGCCTCGCTCTTGCACTCGGCAAGCTCGAATTGCGTGTTCTGGAAGTCGATGATCGCCTTGCCGAAGGCCTTGCGTTCCTTGACGTAATCGATGGTGAGGCGCAGCGCGCGCTCGATCATGCCGATCGCGGCGGTGCAGACGATCAGGCGCTCCTGCGGCAGGTCCTTCATGAGCTGGTAGAAGCCCTGCCCCTCCTCGCTGCCGAGCAGGCTTTCGGCGGGCAACTTCACGTCTTCGAAGAAAAGCTCCGAGGTGTCGGCCCAGTCCATGCCGAGCTTGTTCAGCTTGCGGCCGCGGCGGAAGCCTTGCGCGTCGTCGGTCTCGACCATCATCAGCGAGGTGCCCTTTGCGCCGCCCGCCGGATCGGTCTTCGCCACCACGATGATCAGGTTGGCGTGCTGGCCGTTGGTGATGAAGGTCTTCGAGCCGTTGAGCACATAGCCGTTGCCGGATTTCTTCGCCGAGGTCTTCACGCCCTGCAGGTCAGAGCCGGTGCCGGGCTCGCTCATCGCGATCGCGCCGATCATCTCGCCGGTCGCGAGCTTCGGCAGCCACTTCTTCTTTTGCTCTTCGGTGCCGTAGTTGAGGATGTAGGGCGCAACGATGCCCGAATGCAGCGGCGCACCAATCGCGTCGAGACCCGCGTGCGCGATCGCACGGTTGATCACCGTCTCATGCGCAAACGAGCCGCCCGCGCCGCCGTATTCTTCCGGCATCGACGCGCAGAGCAGGCCCGCCTGACCAAGCTTGTCCCAGGCCGAGCGCTCCATGATGCCGTCCTGCGTCCACTTCTCGATGTGCGGCACGAGTTCGGTCGCCAGGAAGCGCTTCGCCTGCTCTTCGAGCAGCACGAGGTCTTCGGTCATCCATGCGGGACGCGGTACCTGCAGCGAGTCCATCGGCAGTCTCTTCCCTGTCGCTTCTTTACGCGTTGCGTTGATTGTTGACGATTTTGTCGGCCGTGTCTTTCTTCATCCATTCCTCGGTGCGCTGCGCCGGCAGGTCATGGATGCCCTTGAGCCACGAGACTTCGCTCTCGGTGCCGTATTGCTTGGTCGGCGGCATCGCCTCGGGTTCGTCGAGCGAGTTGATCGTCACGCTGATGCGGCCGTTGCCGTCAAACGCATAGGTCAGCGGCGTGCCGCAATCCTTGCAGAAGCCGCGCTGCGCCATGTTTGACGAACGGAAGAACGACGGCGCGCCGCGCGTCCATTTCAGGTGCTCGATCTTGCCGCCGGTGAAGCCCATGAACGGCTGACCCGAAGCCTTCTGGCACATGCGGCAATAGCAGACGCTCGAATAAGCGGGCTTCTCGACCCACGCGTAACGCACCGCGCCGCACTGACAGCCGCCTGTGAGATCTTGCGCCATCACGACAACCCCAACTGCTGCTTGACCTCGGCGATCGGCCGCGTCGCATAACGCGTCTTGTATTCCTCGGCCGACATGAACGACTTGCGGATCATCTTGTCGGTGAAAAGAACGCGCTCGAGGTGATCGTACTCGTGCTGCATCACGCGGGCCGGCCAGCCGCGCGCGCGCCATTCCTGCGCATCGCCATTCTCGTCGACGTACGACACCGCGACCTCGCGATGGCGCGCCACCATCGCGGTGTAGCCCTTGATGCTCAGGCAGCCTTCGAAGAAATCGCGCGTCTCGGACCCGACGAGGGTCATGACCGGATTGATCAGCACGCGCAGCGGCGCCGGCTCGCGCTCGCGTTCGAGCAGCACGCCCTTCGGAACGCCCTCGGTCATCTCCGGCCGGTCTTCCATCACGACGATGCGCCGCGACACGCCGATCTGCGGCGCCGCAAGGCCGATGCCCGGCGCGGCGCGCATGGCAGCGACCATCCCGGCGATCAGGTTCTGCATCTCGGCCGTGCGGATGGCGCTCAGACGAACCATCGCGGTCGGCGCCCGCAGAACGGGATCGCCGACCTGAACGATCGTTGGCGCTGCGACGTCCATTGTGTTCGCCCTAGAACGCCTCGGCGGGCAGCGCCATCATGGTGTCGGCGCCGGTCTGGATGCGCTTGAGGTGCGTCGCGCTCTCGGGCAGCACGCGCTCCATGAAGAACTTGCCGGTGACGAGCTTCGCCTTCATGCGCTCCTCGGAGCCGTTGGCGCCGGCCTTGAGCTTGTCCTGCGCGGCCTTGGCCATCTGCGCCCACATGTAGCCGAGCGCGACCAGCCCGAAGAGGTGCATGTAGTCGGTCGAGCCGGCGCCCGCGTTGTCGGGCTTCTTCGGCGCGTTCTGCACGAACCACATCGTCGCCTGCTGCAGGATGCCAAGCGCTTCGCCGAGCGGTGCGACATAGGGCTTCATCGCCTCGTCGGCGGAATGCTCCTTCACGTACTCGGAGACTTCCTTGAAGAACGCCGTCACGGCGCGGCCGCCGTCGCGGCCGAGCTTGCGGCCCACAAGGTCGAGCGCCTGGATGCCGTTCGCGCCCTCGTAGATCATCGTGATGCGGGCATCGCGCACGAACTGCTCCATGCCGTGCTCCGCGATATAGCCGTGCCCGCCGAAGATCTGCTGCGCCATCACCGAATTGGAAAGGCCGTTGTCGGTCAGCACGCCTTTCAGCACGGGGGTGAGCAGGCCCATGTGATCGTCCGCCGCCTGGCGCGCCTTCTCGTCGTCGGAGCGATGCGCGACGTCCGCCTTGAGCGCGGTCCACAGCACGAGCGCACGCGAGGCTTCGTTCAGCGCGCGGATCGTCATCAGCATGCGCCGCACGTCCGGATGCACGATGATCGGATCGGCCGGCTTGTCGGGCGCCTTGACGCCCGAGATCGAACGGCCCTGCAGTCGGTCCTTCGCGTAGATCACGGCGTTCTGGTACGCGGCCTCGGAGACCGCGAGGCCCTGCACGGCGACGCCGAGCCGCGCTTCGTTCATCATCGTGAACATCGCGTTGATGCCGCGGTTCTCCTCGCCGATCATCCAGCCGGTCGCGCCGTCATAGTTGAGCACCGCGGTCGAATTGCCGTGGATGCCCATCTTGTGTTCGATCGAGCCGCACTTCACGCCGTTGCGCTTTCCGAGCGAGCCGTCCGCGTTGACGATGAATTTCGGCACGATGAAGAGCGTCAGGCCCTTGATGCCGGCGGGCGCGCCTTCGATGCGGGCGAGCACGAGGTGGATGATGTTCTCAGCAAGGTCATGCTCGCCGGCCGAGATGAAAATCTTCGTGCCGGTGATGCTGTAGCTGCCGTCGCCCTGCTTCACGGCCTTGGTGCGCGAGAGCCCGAGATCCGTGCCGCAATGCGGCTCGGTCAGGTTCATCGTTCCGGTCCACGCGCCGCTGGACATCTTCGGCAGATAGAACCTCTTCTGCTCCGGCGTGCCGTGATGCAGGAAGGCCGCGATCGCGCCCTGCGTCAGGCCCGGATACATCGAGAATGCGATGTTGGCGCCGCAGAGGATCTCGTTGACCATCACGGTCAGCGTGCCGGGAAGGCCCTGCCCGCCGTACTCCGCCGGCACCGAGATGCCCATCCAGCCGCCGTCGGCGTATTGCCGGTAGGCTTCCTTGAAGCCGGTCGGCGTGGTGACGCTGCCGTCGTCGTGACGCTTGCAGCCTTCGAGATCGCCGACGCGGTTGAGCGGCTGCACGACTTCCTCGGCGAGCTTCGCGGCCTCGTCGAGAATTGCCGCGAGCGTGTCGGGCGACACATCGGAGAAGCCCGGCAGGTTGCCGTAGCGCTCCATGTGAAACACGTCGTTGAGCAGGAACTGCACGTCATCCACGGGTGCCTTGTAGGTCGGCATGATGCGCTCCTCTAATCCTTCGCGGCGGACGGAAAACCGCTACCCACTTTTCCCGACGCCGCTCCCGCTCCGCGTGCGGCAAGCTTCGCCTTCATTGCGCGACTCGCACGTGACAATTCCGTGATGACGCGGTCGATGTCGGACTTCTGCCGTTCGAGCCGCGCGATGCGCTCGCCGAATTTCGTGAGCGCGACCTTGAGCTGGGTCGCCTGTCCGTCACCGAGATCGTAGAGGTCGAGCATCTCGCGCACTTCCTCGAGCGAGAAGCCGACCTGCTTGCCGGCGAGCACGTAGGCGAGCCGCGCGCGGTCGCGGCGGCTGTACAGCCGCTGCTCGCCGCGCCGTGCGGGATCGAGCAGCTTCTTCTCTTCGTAGAAGCGCAGCGTGCGCGCCGAGATGCCGAACTCTTTGGCGAGATCGCGGATCGTGAAGGTGTCGCGGTCGGCCGGCGAGCCCGCCTCGAACCCAGCGGCGAGCTCGGAGAGAAGCCGGATGCCCGAATCAGCAGCCTCGAATTCGGTCACGCGCGCAGGCTCCATCGGCTTGGATGGCGGTTTTCATACATCCAGTTGACGTAAACGTAAAGATGAGACGTAAAAAAATTGTGCGCCGGAAGCCGTGGGCCGCCGGCGCACAATCAATCGATTTGGACCTAGCCGGTGCGGCGATCAGCGCCCGCGGACTTGGCGGCAAGCGAATCATAGATCCGGGAAAGCTCGCTAAGGCCTTCCTCAATCTCGGCTTTCTGGCGCTTGAGCAGCGTGATCTGCTCAAGGCACTTCTCGCGGCTGAGCGTCAGCGCCTCGTGGTCGGCATCGCCTTCCTCGACCGCAATCATCTGGCGAATTTCGCCGAGCGTGAAGCCGAGCTTCTTGCCCTTCAGAATCAGCGCGAGCCGCGTCCGATCTCCCTGCGAATACAGTCGGTTAAGACCATCACGCTGGGGCGAGATCAGCCCCTTGTTCTCGTAGAAGCGCAGCGCGCGCAGCGTCACCCCGAACTCGCGCGACAGCTCCCCGATCGTAAACGCCGACTTGCCGCTTGACGTATGCGCATCCCCCGAGCGCTCCGCTGCCCACACGTGGGCCACAGAGCCCTCCATGTCACTAGAATCGTTCATTTTTTTCAGCCTTACCAGAATTGCAGAGTGACCCCGTACAACGGGTGGTTAATCCGGACATAAGCCCTGTTCCGTCCAAAAGCGAGCCAATTGACGTTAGAAGAGGCTACTTAACGGTAATCTGATGTGAACAAGGCCCAGAGCGGGCCATTTGTCGCAAAATACAACTGAAAAGCGCGCTAACTTGTTCCCGTGTTTCGTCGATTCTCCGGGGACCTGAGGGGCCCCGCCATCCCGGCCGAATGCCGGAAGGTTAACGCCTTATTTACCATAACGGGGAAAAGTCGCGCTTAACGACGCACGACGTTCGCGCCGTGAACCTGCCCTTAACGAACGTCGGTTCTGACGGGGGGACGTTAGCTCTCCGACCGTCCAAAGGCTGCGGATCGAGCAATGACTTCAGGCGAACCTTGGAACGAACGCGGTCTTAGCCCCGAACTTTACCAGGCAGCGCGCGAAGCTGCGCGACGCGCCGGAATGTCTGTCGACGAATGGTTGAAAGCCACGTTCGGCGATCTTCCGCCCCAGGCAAATGAAAAGCCGCGCGGGACATTGAGCGGCCGGCTCGGCGAGCTCTCCCAGCGGTTCGACCGTTCGTTCGGCGACGAACACATGACAGACGCCGTCATCCCGCCGGTGCGCAGCGGCCGCCTCGCCGACACGGTCGCCAAGCTCAATGCACGGCTCGAACAGCTGACGTCCGGCCGCCCGAGCGAGAAAACAACGTCCGCGCCCGCCGAAGAAGCGCCGCGCGCCGAAGCTGCACCGGCTGCCCCCGCCCCGGAGAAAGTCGACTTCGGCATCGACGCGGCTGTGGCCGAGATCGAAGAGCGCCAGCGCGCGATCGAAGCAGCGGCGCCACCGCCGCCGCCCGCCGAAACGAAGAAATCATCGTCGAAGCGCGCCGCCGCGCCGACAGCGCCTGCCGCGACGACGACCGCGGCGGCCGCACCGGTTGCGACAACCGCTGCTCCGGCAACTCCTGCTGCACCCGTGGCGTCTGCCGCTACGGGAGCGCCCGGCGACATCACGAACCTCGAACGTCAGTTGCAAGACATCACGGTGCAGCTCGAGACGCTGAAGCGTCCGTCCGCACTCGAAAGCGCGGTCGCGGCGATGCGCAGCGACCTTTCCAGGATTTCGCACGAGATCAGCGATGCGCTGCCACGCCGCGCGCTCGAAACGCTGCAAGATCAGATCAGCGCGCTGACCGAGCGCGTCGAGCGCGGTCTTGGCCGCGGCGGCGATCCGGACGTGCTCGAACGCATCGAGCAGGATCTCCGGCACGTACATGCGGCGCTCAATGCGATGACGCCCGCCGAGAGCCTCGGCGACTTCAACGAGCGCATCGCGGAACTGTCGCAGAAGATGGACGGCCTCTCGGGCGGCGCGCCGGACACCGAAACGCTGCGCTATCTCGAAGCAGCAATCATCGAATTGCGCGAACTCTCGGCGGGTGTAGCATCCGCCGAGGGAGTCGCCTCATTGGCTGGCGACGTGCAGGCGCTGAGTGCACGCATCGACATGATCGCGGAACGCACGAGCACTGGTGGTCTCAATTTGCTCGCGGGTCGCGTCGAGGAATTGATCGACGCACTCGACACCCGCATCGCCGGGATGGGAACGCTGACGCAGCATCTGCATGCTGCGCCGACACACGATCTGCATGCTGCGCCGACGCAGGAGCTGCACGCGCCGGCACAGTCGTCCAACGACAATCCGGCCCGGCCTGCGCCCGCTACGTATGACTTCGGCGCACTCGACCACCTGGAACGGCAGATCGGCGCGATCCTGGAGCGCGTGGAAGCGGCCGGCGATCGCCTCGGCGATATCGGCTCGATCGAGCGCGGCATCCAGAAACTGGCAGCGCAGATGCAAGAGGCGCGCGACCAGGCCCCGCCCGAGAATGTGACCGCGCTCAAGCGCGACATCGAATCGCTCCACGTCAATCACGTGGAGAGCGATCACCGCACGCAGGAAACGCTCGAAGCCGTGCACGACACGCTGGAGCGGCTGGTCGATCGCCTCTCGGCGGTCGAGACCGGCGCGACGCCCGCGCGCCACGAACCGGTCGAGAGCACGGCGCAGTCGATACAGCGCGCCGCCGCGGCCTTCACGCCGCCGGTCCAGCGCGTCGAGCGGACGCCGATCGATCCGAGCCTTCCGGCCGACACGCCGATCGAGCCCGGCAGCGCCGGCCGTGCGCTGTCGCCCGCCGAGCGCATCGCGGAGTCGGAGGCGGTGCTTCCGCCGATGAAGCGCGAGGGCGCGCCCGAAGTTACCGGCAAGGCGAACTTCATCGCAGCCGCACGGCGCGCCGCGCAGGCCGCCGCCAATGAAGGCTCCACGATCGAAGGCCCGCGCAGCGACGAAACGAAAAACGAAGAGACGCCGACCAGCCTGATCGGCCGCTTCCTGGCGAACCGCCGCCGCGCGCTGATGGTGGGCGTCAGCGCGTTGCTGGTGCTCTACGGCACAATGCAGGTCGCCAACATATTCGGCTCGAACGGCCCGAGCCTGCCGTTCTGGAACCCGAGCCAGACCAAGCTGCCCGACGGGCCCAAGGTCGCGACGGCTACTCCGACGACCACCCCGGCGACCACGACCATGCCGGAAACCGCTGCCGCGCTGACCGCGCCGACGCCGACCGCGACGCTGATCACGCCGGCGCCCACGAAGGCGCCGACCAAGGCGGCGGCCGAAAGCGCGACCACAGCCTCGACGACGCCTGCGACCACTCCGGCGACCTCGACCAAGTCCGCCCCCGCTCCGATGGCCCCGGCCACGCCGCCCGCCGACATCACCGGCTCGGTGAAGCAGCCGCCGGCGGCGATCGCCACCACTGAGCCTGCGACGACATCGCCTTCCGTCCCGACGCAGGACCTCGCCGAAAAGATTCCGGCCGGCATCAGCGCCGCGCTGCGCACCGCCGCGGCCGCCGGCAATCCCGACGCCGAATTCGAGATCGGCTCCCGCCTGTCCGAAGGACGCGGCGTTCCGGCAAACCTTGAACTCGCGGTCGAATGGTTCGAGCGCGCCGCGAAGCAGGGGCTCGCGCCCGCGATGTATCGCCTTGGCAGCTATTACGAGAAGGGCCAGGGCGTGAAGAAGGACCTCAACAAGGCGCGCCAGCTCTATCTGCAGGCCGCCGACAGGGGCAACGCCAAGGCGGTGCACAATCTCGCGGTGCTCTATGCCGAAGGGATCGACGGCAAGCCGGACTATCCCACAGCCTCGCAGTGGTTCCGCAAGGCCGCCGATCGCGGCGTCGCGGACAGCCAGTACAATCTCGGCATCCTTTATGCCCGCGGCATCGGCGTCGATCAGAACCTCGCCGAGTCCTACAAGTGGTTCGCGCTCGCCGCGCAGCAGGGCGACCAGGATGCCGCCAAGAAGCGTGACGACGTGGCCGGCCGGCTCGACCAGCAGTCGCTCGTCGCGGCGCGCCTCGCGGTCCAGACCTGGGCGTCCGATCCGCCCCCGGAAGATGCGATGAACGTCAAGGCGCCTCCCGGCGGCTGGGATCGCGCAACCGCGGCGGCGCCCGCCAAGCCCGGCGCCAAGCCGAGTGCGACCGCTCGCCGCAAGCCGACTTCGATCTAGGCGGGGCCCGCGCTCGCGCGGCCCCATTCATGGCGACAATGCGACCGACCGCGGGCGGCCTTCACCATAAGGCCGTTCGTGATCGCGTCATTCACAGAACCTTCATGCGCGCTGGCCGTATCTTTCTGCGCGACCACGGAAGAATCTGATTAAGCTAGTGTTCTCCTCCGCATGGTCGCCAACCCGAGGGGCGGCATCCTCGCATCGGCGGATCCTGTTTCGTGCAAATCTATCTTCCGGTCGCCGAACTGCCCGTCAACGTGCTGCTCGTCCTGTTCATGGGGCTCGCGGTCGGATTCATCTCGGGCATGTTCGGGGTCGGCGGCGGCTTCCTGATGACGCCGCTTCTGATCTTCATCGGCATCGCGCCGGCCGTCGCGGTCGCGAGCGTCGCGAGCCATGTCGCGGCATCCTCGTTCTCCGGCGCGATCAATTACTGGCGGCGGCGCGCACTTGATCCAGCGCTCGCGCTGATGCTGATCGTCGCGGGCCTGATAGGCACGACCGCGGGCGTCATGCTGTTCACGCTGCTGCGCCGGCTCGGCCAGCTCGACCTCACCATCGCGGTCTCGTACCTGCTGCTGCTCGGCATCGTCGGCGGCATGATGGTGACCGAGAGCGTGCGCGCGATCCTGCGCGCGCGCGGCGGACGCCCGGCTGAAATCCGCCGTCCCGGCAGCCACCTGTGGATCCACGGCCTGCCGCTGAAGATGCGCTTCAAGGTGTCGAAGATCTACGTGTCGGTGATCCCGATCTGGGTGATCGGCTTCGTGATCGGCTTCATCGGCGCCGTGATGGGCATCGGCGGCGGCTTCATGCTGGTGCCGGCGCTGATCTACCTGATCCGCGTGCCGACCGGCGTCGTGATCGGCACCTCGATGGTGCTCACGCTGGTGACCATGTCGTACGCAACGCTCATCCACGCGGTCACCAACCATCTGGTCGATGCGCTGCTCGCGCTGATCCTGATGATCGGCGGCGTGATCGGCGCGCAGTTCGGCGCGCGCACCGGGCAGAAATTCAGCGGCGAGCAGTTGCGGCTGCTGCTCGGCATCCTCGTGCTCGCGGTCGGGCTGCGCTTTGCCTACGACCTCATCGTGCAGCCGACGGACCTCTACACCGTGCGCTCCGTGGAGGAGCAGTCATGAGCGCGGCGTTCCGCATCGCGCTTGCGGCGGTCGCGGCCTGCGCGCTTGCCTCGCCGGCCGCTGCGGAACGGCTGGTGACGACGCTCTCCACCTCGCGCGTGCTGATCGCATCGAATTTCACCGGCGCCGACGTGGTGCTGTTCGGCTCAGTCGAGCGCGACGCGCAGACCGTGGCGCGGCGCGGCGGCTACGACATCGTCGTGACGGTGACGGGCCCGCGCGAAACCGTAGTCACGTTCCGCAAGGCGCGCATCGCCGGCATCTGGGTCAACGCGGATTCGCGCACCTTCATCAAGGCGCCGTCGTACCTCACGGTGCTGTCGAACCGCGTGATCAATGACATCGCGGACATCAACACGCTGCGCCGCACGCAGGTCGGCCTCGCGCGATTCCTGCTGCCGCAGGAAATCTCCGGCGACATCGCGGATTCGGCGCGCGACGACCCGTTCCGGCAGGCGTTCCTGCGCCTGAAAGTCGAGAAGCAGCTTTATCGCGAACTGCAGAACGGCGTGACGTTCCTCACGCCCGCGCTCTATCGCGCGGCGATCCCGATTCCTGACAATACGCCGACCGGCGTCTACGAGATCGACGTCAAGCTGTTCGCCGACGGTGCGCTGCTCGCGCGCACGCAGACCGCGCTCGAAGTCGTCAAGGTCGGGTTCGAGCAGGTGGTCGCGAATGCGGCGCGCGACAACGGCTTTGCCTACGGCATCGCGACCGCCATGATGGCGCTGCTCACCGGCTGGCTTGCGAGCGTGGTGTTCCGGAAGGACTAGTTCTCAAATCCGCTCGTCCCCGCGAAAGCGGGGACCCAGCGCCAAGAGAAAAAAGAACTGGATGCCCGCTTTCGCGGGCATGAGCGAAGCTCGGGGCGTCACGTCACCTTGGCGCCGGAGAACTTCACCACCTTGCCCCACTTCTCGGTCTCGTCGGCGACGAGCTTGCCGAATTCGGCGGGCGTGCCGGGAAGCATCGTGGCGCCGAGTTCGAGGAAGCGCGTCTTGGTCTTCGCGTCGGCGAGGATCGCCTGCACCTCGGTGTTGAGCTTCTGGATGATCTCCGGCGGCGTGCCTTTCGGTGCGCCGAGGCCATACCACGAGGTCGCCTCGTAGCCCGGCAGGTACTCGGCGACGGTCGGAAGGTCCGGCAGCATCTCCGACTTCGTCGCGCCGGTGACCGCGAGCCCGCGCAGCTTGCCGCTTTTCACGAACTCCATTGCGGTCGGGATGTTGTCGAACATCACCTGCACCTGTCCGCCGATCATGTCGGTGAGCGCGAGCGCGCCGCCACGATACGGCACATGGATCATGTTCGTGCCGGTCATCATCTTGAACAGCTCGCCCGACATGTGGATGGTCGAGCCATTGCCGGACGAGGCCATGTTGAGTTTGCCGGGGTTGGCCTTCAGGTGTTCGATCAGCTCCGGGATCGTCTTCACCGGCACCGACGGATTGACCACTACGACATTCGGGAAGCGGATGAAGCCGGCGACCGGCTCGATGTCGCGGATGAAGTTGTGGTTGAGCTTTTCGTACAGCGTCGCGTTGATCGCATTGGCGGGCGCAACGAGCAGGAGCGTGTAGCCGTCCGCCGGCGCATTGATCACCGCCTCGGTCGCGATGTTGGTGCCACCGCCGGGCCGGCTTTCGATGATGACCGGCTGGCCGAGCCGCTCGCCCAGCCATTGCGCCATCAGCCGCGCCGTGATGTCGGCCGAGCCGCCCGGCGGGTAGCCGATGATCATGCGGATCTGCCGCGACGGATAGGCTTGCGCGCGGGCGCTGCCTGCGATCGCGGGAAGTGCGAGCCCGGCGCCCGCAAGACGCAGGAATTCACGGCGGCGCAGTGTCATGACGTTCTCCTTGTCGGCCGGGCGGCAGTATGGCGCGGACGCGCTCAATCCGAAAGGCAGCGGGCGGCCGCGAATGCATAGAGCCTATTCTCGCCCAACATGTGCGCGGTGAACTTGCGCGGGCCGAACACCGTCGAGAACGCACGGTCGCGGATGTTCAGCCCGCCCGTGAAGGCGCCGAAGGCCGGCATCACCAGCGCCTTGCCGTCGGACGCAAAGCAGCGGCGCGACACCGCGCGGCCGCGCTGCACGACGCGCGCCACGGGATGCAGGTGGCCGGCGATCTCGCCCTCGGGCGCGTCGCGCGAGGGGATGTGGCGGAAGACGAGCGCGCCGAGGCTCAGGCTGGCGGCAAAGGTGCCGCCGATGCCGCCGGCCGGATCGGGATCATGGTTGCCGGTGATCCAGATCCAGTCGCGTCCGCGCTGCAGCGCGGTGAGCGAGGCGCGGTTTTCCGCCGAAAGCCGCGCATGCCCGCCGCCGTCATGGAAATTGTCGCCGAGCGCGACGACGGCGCGCGGCGCGTAATGCGCGATCAGGCGCGCAAGGCGGGCGAGCGTCTCGGTGGTGTCATAGGGTGGCAGAAGCTGGCCGCGCCGCGCAAAGCTCGACCCTTTTTCCAGATGCAGGTCCGCCACCATGAGCAGGCCCTGCTCGGGCCAATAGAGCGCGCCGAGGCAGTCGGCGGCGAGCGCGACGCCGCGCACCTTCACGGCGCCGTGCGAGGGAACCTCACCAGGGATAGAGCTGGAAGCGGAGGGCGTCGGTGTCATTTTCCAGAATCAATGTGCCTCCCTCCCTACGCCAGCGCGTGGCCGTGAGCAAAGCCTGCAGGTACGCCTGCTCGGTCTGCAACATCGGACAGGCCGCAGCCGTCCGGGAAACGTCACGCCAGGCGACCGACTTGTCCGCGCCCAGCACAATCTCGCCACGAAACACGTTGCATGCGCCGTTCCCGGACCCGCGAAGCTTGAGGATGCCGTTCCGCCGCACGTGCAGCGTGGCGTGATGCAGCATCTGTTCAGGGTTGAACGGCCGCCCGTTCAGCGACAGGGCCGTGAACGTGCGATCGAGCGGGAAGCCGGACGGGTTGTAGAGGGACTGCGGCCAGGCGAGCCACACCCCGATCAGGAATACCGCGGCCAGCACGAAAATCGCGCCGAAGATGCGCAGATAGGTCATCGGCCGTCCCCCTCGGCGGAGGGAACGCGAGGTACATACGGTATTGGTCGCGCGCGGCAACGCGCCGGTTCGAGCACAAAACGTGTCAGTTCATTGCTTCCTTCACGAGCTCGGCCTCGGCCTCCGCCAGCAGCGCATCCGAGGCTTCGCCGTAGACCATCTCGCGGCCGATCTCGAGCATCACCGGGACGGCGAGCGGCGAGACATGGTCGAGCGGATTGTGGGTGATGCGCCCCTTCACGCGCGCGAGCGCCTCGCTCACGCGGCGGATGTCGAGCAGGCCGGACGCCGCGTCCGCATAGGCGGCGCGCAGCAGCAGGTGGTCCGGCTGGTGCTTGCGCAGTACGTCGTAAACGAGATCGGTCGAGATCGTCATCTGGCGGCGGCTCTTCTCCTCGCCCGGATAGCGCCGCTCGATCAGCCCCGCGATGATCGCGCAATTGCGGAACGTGCGCTTCATCAGCGCGCTTTCGGCGAGCCAGGCTTCGAGGTCGTCGCCGAGCATGTCCTCGTCGAACAGCGCGTCGAGCGAGAGTTCGCCGCGGCTCACCGCGAACGCGACATCGCGCAGGCCCCAGACCGCGAGCGCATATTCGTTCGCCACGAACCCGAGCGGGCGCATGCGCGCGCGCTCAAGACGACGCGTCAGCAGCATCCCAAGCGTTTGATGCGCAAGCCGACCCTCGAACGGATAGCAGACGAGATAATATTTCGCGGCGCGCGGAAAGGTCTCGACCAGCAGCTCGCGCTTGCCCGGCAGGCGCGAGCGATATTCCTGCACCTCCAGCCATTCGCGCACCTGATCGGGCAGCGCGCGCCATGTGGCGTGATCGGCGAGAATCCCGCGCACGCGGTCGGCCAGATATGTCGAGAGCGGAAACTTGCCGCCCTCGTAGGACGGCACCTTCGGATCGGGATCGTTCGAGCGCGAGACATAGACCTCGTCCTCGACGATCGCCTCGTACTTCAGGACTTCGCCCGCGAACACGAAGGTGTCGCCCGGCGTCATCGTCTCGACGAAATATTCCTCGACCTGCCCGAGCAGCCGCCCGCCGCGCGGGATGACCTTCGAGGCGCGCGAGCGCACGAGCCGCACCTTCAGCATGTCGGCTTCCACGATGGTGCCGACGTTCATGCGGTACATCTGCGCGACGCGCGGGTGCGCGATGCGCCACGCGCCGTCTTTCGTCTGTTTGATCTTGGCGAAACGCTCGTAGGATTTCAGCGCATAGCCGCCGGTCGCGACGAAATCGATGGTGGCGTCGAAGTCGGCGCGCGTCAGCGCCGCATAGGGCGCGGCGGTGGTCACTTCGCGGAAAAGATCGTCGGCGAAGAACGGCACGCCGCAGGCGCAGCCGAGCACATGCTGGGCCAGCACGTCGAGCCCGCCGGTGCGCAGCGGTGGCGTATCCTGCGCATTCGCCGCGACCGCATCGATCGCGGCGCGGCATTCAAGCACTTCGAAACGATTGGCCGGCACCAGCACGCCTTTCGAAGGCTCATCCATGCGGTGATTGGCGCGGCCGATGCGCTGGAGCAGGCGCGAGGCGCCCTTCGGCGCGCCCACATTGATGACGAGATCGACGTCGCCCCAGTCGATGCCGAGATCGAGCGAGGAGGTCGCGACCACCGCACGCAGGCGGCCCGCCGCCATCGCGTCCTCGACCTTGCGGCGCTGGCCCACGTCGAGCGAGCCGTGGTGCAGCGCGATCGCGAGGTTATCGTCGTTCATTCCCCAAAGCTGCTGGAAGATCGACTCGGCCTGGCTGCGCGTGTTGACGAAGATCAGCGTCATCTTGTGGCGCTTGATGAGATCGTAGATCTCGCCGAGTGCGTGGCGCGCGCTGTGGCCGGCCCACGGCAGCCGCTCGGCGGTGTCCAGCATGGTGACGTCCGGCGCAGCGCCGGGCTCGGCCAGCACAAGCTCGGCGCGCTGGTCACCGCCGGTTTGCGGCACCAGATAGCGGCGCAATTCATCCGGCGTCGCGACGGTCGCCGAAAGGCCGATCGTGGTGAGCTCGGGCGCTATCGTGAAAAGCCGCGCCAGCCCGAGCGAGAGCAGGTCGCCGCGCTTCGACATCACGAGCGAATGCAGTTCGTCGAGGATCACGCGCCTGAGCGAGCCGAACAGATAGGGCGCGTCGGGCGAGGCGAGCAGCAACGCAAGCTGCTCGGGCGTGGTGAGCAGGATGTCGGGCGGATCGCGGCGCTGGCGCTGGCGTTTCGAGACCGGCGTGTCGCCGGTGCGCGTCTCGATGCGGATCGGCAGCGCCATTTCGGCGACGGGGCGCTCGAGGTTGCGCGCGATGTCGACCGCGAGCGCCTTCAGCGGCGAGATGTAGAGCGTGTGCAGCCCGCCGGTGCGGCGAATGCCGCGGCCGGTGGAGACGAGCTTCTTGCCGGCAGCAGACTTCGCGATTTTCGCCGGACTCAGTTCCACCAGCGTCGGGAGAAATCCCGCCAGCGTCTTGCCGGCGCCGGTCGGCGCGATCAGCAGCGCCGAGCGTCCTGCGCGCGCAAGCCGCAGCAATTCGAGCTGATGCGTCCGCGCAGACCAGCCGCGCGAGGCGAACCAGCGCGTGAAGATTTCCGGAAGCGGCGGGGCGACCTCGATGTTCATCGCTGCGCCACCGCCAGCAACCCGGGAACCGGAATGCGGTTCTCGGTGCGCGTCGACGCCGCCTTCAGGTCCAGCAGCGTCAGCCCGGCATCCGCAAGCGCGCCGCGCACAAAGTCCGCGCTGTGCGCATAGCGCATCTTGGCGCCGACGATCGCGCCCTCGCCGTCGTGCGTTTCCACCGTGAAGGCGAACAGCCCGCCCGGCGCAAGCACGCGCGCGATCGCGCCGGCCGTCGTGGCGAAATCCGGGATGTAGGCAAACACGTCCGCCGCGACAACGAGGTGGTGGGTCGCTGCGTCCGCGATCTCGCCGGCGAGAAATGCGCCGATCTCGCCGACCGCCAGCCGGTCGTACAGTCCCTTCGCGCGCGCAATCTCGACCATCTTCGGCGAGAGATCGACGCCCGCGAGCCAGTCGACGTGCGGACGGAACGCCGCGCCCGCGAGGCCGGTCCCGCAACCGAGGTCCAGCATCGTGCCGAAGCGCGTGCCGTGCGCCGCCACGGCGTCGCGCAGCATCGCGGGCGCCGCATAGGAGAGGTCTTCGAGCGCGCGGTCGAAGCGCGGCGCGTACTGGTCGAACAGCGTGCGCACATAGGCGTGAACCGCGACCGCCGCGGGGTCGGCCCCGCCAAGGCGCGCCAGCCGCAATGCCGCGCCGTGGCGGTCTTCGGCGTCGGCCGCCACCGCCTGCGCGAAGGCGGAACGCGCGCCGTCGCGGTCGCCGAGCGCCTCGCGCGCTTCGCCGAGCGCGAACCAGCCGGAGGAAAAGCCGGGGGAAAGTTCCACCGCCTGCGCGTAAAGATCGGCGGCCGCCGCAAGGTCGCCATCGGCCGCGTAGGCGCGCGCGCGATCATAGCGCCGGTCGGCGATCAGGTCGCCAGAACTGATGAACAGCGGTCCGCTCACGCGTGCCTCGGGTTAGCAATCACACCGATATGACATATCTGAAGGTCATGCGCCCGGAGGACATCCTCAAGCCCACGCCGGCCGGCCTGTGCTCGCCGATCGGCGGCTTTCACATCGATCCGGTGCGCCCGGTCGAGAAGGCGCTGATCACGCACGGCCATTCGGATCACGCGCGCGCGGGCCACGGCGCGGTGCTGGCCACGCAAGAGACGCTCGACATGATGCGGCTGCGCTACGGCGAGAATTTCGCCGGCTCGACGCAGGCGATCGCGTATGGCGAGACTGTGACGCTCGGCAAGACGCAGGTGTCGTTCCATCCGGCCGGGCATGTGCTCGGCTCGGCGCAGATCTGCGTTGCCGCCAACGGCACGCGGATCGTCGCCTCGGGCGACTACAAGGACGTGGCCGATCCGACATGTGCGCCGTTCGAGCTTGTTCGCTGCGACGTGTTCATCACCGAGGCGACTTTCGGACTTCCTGTCTTTCGGCACGGCGACCCGCGGGCCGAGATCGCAAAGCTGCTGCGTTCCGTCGCGCTGTTTCCCGAGCGCGGGCATCTGGTCGGCGCCTATTCGCTCGGCAAGGCGCAGCGCGTGATCGCGCTCATTCGCCAGGCCGGTTACGACAGGCCGATCTACCTGCACGGCGCGATGGACAGCATCACGCGCTATTACGTCTCGCGCGGGATCGACCTCGGCGAACTGCGGCCCGCAACCGGCACGCCGAAGGCGGAGCTTGCGGGCGCGATCGCGATCTGCCCGCCCTCCTCGCTGCAGGATCGCTGGACACGGCGATTTCCCGATCCGGTATCGGCCTTCGCATCGGGCTGGATGCGGGTGCGCGCGCGGGCGCGCCAGCGCGGCGTCGAGCTGCCGCTGGTCATTTCCGATCACGCCGACTGGGACGGCCTCATCGCCACCATCGCGGCGACCGGCGCGTCGCAGATCTGGGTGACGCACGGCGCCGAGGAAGCGCTGGTGCACTGGTGCACGTTGCGCGGCCTCGAAGCGCGGCCGCTCGGCATGGTCGGCTACGGCGACGAGGAAGACGTGGCCGAGATCGTCACCGGAGCGGAGGCATGAACCGCTTCGCCGCGCTGCTCGATCGCCTCGCCTATGAGCCCGGCCGCAACGCCAAGCTGCGGCTGCTGACGGATTATTTCCGCGAAACGCCCGATCCGGATCGCGGCTACGCGCTCGCGGCGATCACCGGCGCGCTCGCGTTCCGCCACGCCAAGCCCGGCATCATCCGCGCGCTGATCGCCGAGCGCACCGAGCCGATGCTGTTCGCGCTGTCCTACGATTACGTGGGCGACCTGTCGGAGACGGTGGCGCTGATGTGGCCCGCGCCAAGCGTGCCCGCGGCGCGCGGCGCGACGAACGCCCCCACCCTCACCCATGTCGTCACCACACTGGCGTCGCTCGGCAAATCCGAGCTGCCCGCGCAACTTGCCGCCTGGCTCGATGCGCTCGACGAGACCGCGCGCTGGGCGCTGCTCAAGCTCGTCACCGGCGCGCTGCGCATCGGCGTCTCGGCGCGGCTTGCCAAAACCGCGGTTGCGGCGCTGGGCGCAAAAGAGCCGGACGAGGTGGAGCTTGTCTGGCACGGGCTCGCGCCGCCCTACGCGGCGCTGTTCGCCTGGGTGGAAGGCCGCGCCGAAAGGCCGGTCAACATCGACCCCGCGCCGT
The DNA here is from genome assembly GCA_963828625.1 of uncultured Alphaproteobacteria bacterium. Taxonomy (GTDB): domain Bacteria; phylum Pseudomonadota; class Alphaproteobacteria; order Rhizobiales; family Xanthobacteraceae; genus PALSA-894. The sequence continues at coordinate 43,160 of CAWHEX010000010.1, forward strand.
TCCGCCCGGTGATGCTCAGCCACGCGATCGAGGAACAGGATTTTCCTGCGCTCGATCCGAAAGATTTCACCGCCGAATGGAAATGGGACGGCATCCGCGTGCAGGCGGTGGCAGGCGAAGCGGACGGCAAGCGCGTGGCGCGGCTTTACTCGCGCACCGGCGAGGACATCTCCGGTGCATTTCCCGATCTGCTCGACGCGCTGACATTCGACGGCGCGATCGATGGCGAACTGCTGATCCTGCGCGCGGACCGCGTGCAGCCGTTCAACGTGTTGCAGCAGCGGCTCAACCGCAAAACCGTCAACGCGAAGCTGCTCGCGGATTTTCCCGCGCACCTGCGCGCCTACGATCTGCTGGTCGAAAAGAGTGAAGACCTGCGCGAGTTTCCGTTCGTGAAGCGGCGGGCGCGGCTGGAAAAGCTGATCGCAAAGCTGGACACATCGCGCATCGATATCTCGCCGCTCGTCCCGTTCGCCACATGGGACGACCTCACCGCGGCGCGCGCCGATCCGGCTTCCGCCGGCGCGGGCGAGGACGCCGAGGCGGTCGAGGGCGTAATGCTCAAGCGGCGCGACGCGCCCTACATGCCGGGCCGGCCGAAGGGCCTGTGGTGGAAGTGGAAGCGCGACCCGCACGTGATCGATGCCGTGCTGATGTATGCGCAGCGCGGCCACGGCAAGCGCTCGTCGTTCTACTCGGACTACACGTTCGGCGTCTGGACTGCGGGCGAGAGCGGCGATGAGCTGGTGCCGGTCGGCAAGGCCTATTTCGGCTTCACCGACGAGGAGCTGAACGAGATCGACCAATTCGTTCGCAACAACACGGTCAACCGCTTCGGCCCGGTGCGCGAGGTGACGCACGAGCCGGATACCGGGCTGGTGATGGAGGTGGCGTTCGAGGGCTTGCAGCGCTCCACGCGGCACAAGTCCGGCGTCGCGATGCGCTTTCCGCGCATCAGCCGGCTGCGCTGGGACAAGCCGCCGCGCGAGGCCGACCGGCTCGACACGCTGGAGCGGATGCTGGAAGGCGAGCGCCATGCTTCTGCCGCCGCCGATTCGTGATAGTGTGCCGTCACCATGACGGACCGTCTCGACGACAACCGGCGCAATGCGCCCGCCAGCCGCTTCCTCGGCGGACCGCCGCTGTCGGTCGCTTTCCGGCTGATCCTGCTGTGCGTGCTGGTCGGCGTGATCCTGCACACGCTGGGATTCGATCCCGCCAACATCATCGACAGCATCCGCCGCATCGTGCAGGCGGTGTGGGACATGGGCTTCGACGCCGTGCGCTGGGTGTGGCGCTATTTCCTGCTCGGCGCGATCATCGTGGTTCCAATCTGGCTGATCGTGCGGTTCGCGCGCGCGCGCTGAGGCATCCGCGAAACGCGTGGCGGGTATTCGCCAAATCGATTGGCATTCATACCGTGTCGGTTGATATCTCCGTCATGGCCGGGCTCGTCCCGGCCATCCACGTCTTGAGACCGACAGCAAGGTAGACGTGGATGCCCGGCACAAGGCCGGGCATGACGAAAGTGGATCATGCTGACGACGGACAACGCGGCCGCCACATACACAGTGACCCACGCGCGCGTGCTCGCAATCGCCGTTCCGATGACACTGTCGAACGCGACGACGCCGCTGATCGGCGTAGTGGCGACGGCCGTGATCGGCCGGCTCGGCGAGGCGCATCTGCTCGGCGCGGTCGCGATGTCGTCGGTCATCTTCGACTGCATATTCTGGCTGTTCGCGTTCCTGCGCATGAGCACGGTCGCGCTCACCGCGCAGGCGCTCGGCGCAGGCGACGTGGACGAGGAGCGCGCCACGCTGATGCGGGCGCTGCTGGTCGCCGCCGCGATCGGCTTGGCGCTGATCCTGCTGCAGGTGCCGCTCGCCGCGCTGATCTACCGGCTGATGGGCGCGAGCGCGGAGGTCACCTCCGTGGCGCAGACCTATTTCTTTGTGCGAATCTGGTCGGCGCCGTTTGTCTTCGCGAATCTCGTGATGCTCGGCTGGTTCGTCGGGCTCGCCCGCGCCACAACGGCGCTCGCCCTGCAGACCGCGGTCAGCCTGATCAGCGTCGCGGTGACGTCGCTGCTGGTGCTGAAGTTCGACTTCGGCGTCACCGGCGCGGCGTTCGGCGCGGTCGTGGCGGAAGCGGCCGGCTGTGTTGCCGGACTGATCATTGCGTTTCGCATCGTCGGCACGCGCATCCCGAATGCGGCGCGCATCTTCGATCGCGAACGCCTGCTGCGGCTGTTCGTCGTCAATCGCGACATCTTCATCCGCACCGCGTTGCTGACGCTGGCGTGGGGCTTTTTCGCCGCGCAGGGCGCGCGCTCGGGTGACGTTGTGCTTGCGGCGAACTCCGTGCTGCACAATCTCGTGCTGGTCGGCGCATTTTTCCTCGACGGGTTCGCGACGGCCGCAGAGCAGCTGTGCGGGCGCGCGATCGGCGCACGCAATGCCTCCGCGTTCGCGCGCTCGGTCCGGCTCTCGCTCGGCTGGGGATTCGCGTTCGGCATCATCACCACGCTCGCGCTCATCGCGTTCGGGCCGTGGCTGATCGACCTGATGACGGCAAGCGCGGACGTGCGGCTCGCGGCGCGCGACTATCTGCTCTATGCGGCGTTCGCCTCGGTGATCGGCACGTTCGCATTCACCTACGACGGCATCTATATCGGCGCGACCTGGACGCGCGACATGCGCAACCTGATGATCGTGACGATCATTCTCTATTTCGCGGCGTGGTGGATCACCTTGCCGCTCGGCAATACCGGGCTGTGGATCGCGATCCTGGCGTTCTTCGTCGCACGCGGCGTGCTGCAGGCGGCGCGCTATCCGGCGCTTGCGCGCGCGACGTTCAGCCCGGCCACGGCTCCGCCGTAACCGCGGCCGCGTCACGGCCGACGGCCTGCGCCAGCGTATCCAGCCGGCCGATGCGCATGAAGTCGATGAGGTCCTTCTTGATCGTGCCGACGAGGCCGACGCCGCGGAAGATCAGCCCGGTGTAAAGCTGCACGAGGCTCGCGCCCGCCTTGATCTTGGCGAAGGCGGCGGCGCCGGAGTCGATTCCGCCGACGCCAATCAACGGAAACGCGCCTTCGGCGCGCACGAAGGTCTCGGCCAGCATGCGGGTCGAGAGCGCGAACAGCGGACGGCCCGAAAGCCCGCCCTGCTCTTTCGCCTTTGCGGTTTCGCGCAAATTCAGCCGCCCGATGGTCGTATTGCCGACAACCATGCCGTCGACACGGTGTCGGCGTGCGATGCCGACCACATCGTCGAGGTCGGCGAGCGTCAGGTCGGGCGCGATCTTCAGGAGCACCGGCTTCGTGCGGCGGCTTCCGCCGCGCGCTCGCGTGCCTCGATCACGCGCGCGAGCAGATCGTCGAGCGCGCCGGCCTGCTGGAGATTGCGCAGGCCCGGCGTGTTGGGCGACGAGACGTTCACGGTGAGGAAGCTCGCGTAGGGCACAAGCGCCTCGAAGCACGCGACGAAATCTGCCGCGCGGTCGGCCGCATCCTTGTTGGCGCCGAGATTGATCCCGACGATGCCGTCGCCTCGCGCGCGCCGCGAGCCGCTGCGCGACCGCATCGAGCCCGTCGCTGTTGAACCCGAAGCGGTTGATCACGCCCTCGTCGGCATCGAGACGAAACAGCCGCGGCTTCGGATTTCCCGGCTGCGGCTTTGGCGTCACGCCGCCCGCTTCGACGAAGCCGAAGCCCAAACGCAGCAGCGGATCGATCACTTCGGCATTCTTGTCGAACCCCGCCGCGAGCCCGACCGGATTGGGAAAGGTCAGCCCGAACGCCGGCACGCGCAGCTTCTCGTCGTCCGGGGCGGCTTGCGGCAGCGGCGCGAGCTTCAACGCGTTCAGCGCGAGCGCATGCGCCTGCTCGGGGTCGAGCCTGCGCAGCAAGGGCGCGGCCAAGCGGTCGAATAGCGGGATCACGGCTCAAGCTCCGGAAATACGTGCGCGCCGTCCGCGCCAAGCCGCAGGGGCTTTGCCCAGCGCGCCGCGGACACCGGCAGCGGGCCGTAGAGATGCGGAAACAGCGCGCCGCCGCGCGAGGGCTCGTAGCGCAGCGCGGCGCCGAGGGCGTCCGCGTCCACCGCCACCAGGACAAGATCGCCCTTCCCGGCAAAATGCCGCGCGGCCGTCTCGCGCACCTGGTCGGCCGTGGAAAAATGGATGTAGCCATCGGTGTGGTCGACCGGCGCGCCAGCAAACGCGCCCGCGCGCTCGGCCTCGCGCCAGAGCGCCGTATCGCAGATCTTGTAGATGGTCGCCGGCAAGGAGTGCGTCTCTGATGGCGCGCGGACCGTATCGGCGCTTGTCCACCCCTTCAAGCGACCGGACCCATTGAGGATATGGACAAATCCAGTTTTTATTCCTACAAGTCTGACCAGATTCGAAGTCTGCATCCGCGCGGGAGGAAGCCGTGGCGCCACGCTCAATGCTCACGCATTCGGATATCTGGAACGCGGTCGACCGGCTCGCGGCGCGCGCCGGCCTGTCCGCCTCGGGCCTCGCCAAGAAGGCCGGGCTCGATCCAACCACCTTCAACAAGTCGAAGCGCATCACGCCGGAAGGCCGCCCGCGATGGCCCTCGACCGAATCCATCGCCAAGTCGCTGCAGGCGACGGGCGTCACCGTCGACACGTTCGTGTCGCTGATCGCTGATCGCGGCGGCGCCTCCACGCAGGCCGTTCCACTGATCGGCCTCGCCGAGGCGGGCTCCGGCGGGTACTTCGACGACGGCGGCTTCCCGGTCGGCAAGGGCTGGGACGAGATCGCGTTCCCGGCTGTGAACGACGAGCACGCCTATGCGCTCGAAGTGTCCGGCGACTCGATGGCGCCCGCCTATCGCGACGGCACCATCATCCTCGTCTCGCCCGGTTCGCCGATCCGGCGCGGCGACCGCGTCGTGGTCAAGAACAAGGACGGCGAGGTGATGGCCAAGGAATTGAAGCGGCGCACCGCGAAGTCGATCGAGTTGCGCTCGCTCAATCCCGAGCACAAGGAGCGCACGCTCGCGGTCAGTGAGGTGCTGTGGATCGCCCGCATCATGTGGGCGAGCCAGTAGCGCGACTAATACTGTCCGCTCCAGATCAGCCACACGCCGTTCGCCAGATAGATCACGCTGACCGCGAAGATCACGCGCCGCGTCCACTGGCGGAAGCCGACATCGGTCATGCGTTCGAGCACCATCGCGGCAAGCGATGTCCCGGCAATCGAGAGCACGATCGCGGGCGCGTAGGTCCATAGCGGCACGGCGTCGGCGAGGCCGACGAACGATCCGAAATAGACCGCGCGCACGACATGGCTGAACGTCTGCGTCACCGCCTTGGTGGCGATGGTGGTCTTCCGGTCGAGCATGCTCTTCTGGAAGAAGATATCGAGGAACAGGCCGCCGACGCCGGTGAGAAGCTGGATCACGGTCGTCAGTACGCCGGTGATGAACGGCACGCCGCGCCACTCGATGTTCGGGCGCATGCGCGTGGGCAGCGCCTCGATCAGGAACGGCATCACCCCGAGCCCGAGATAGACGGCCGCCTTGCTCGGCACGATCGCCACGTAGCGCATGACCGCGAACGAGAGCACCGCGCCGATCACGTAGACGAAGAAGATGCGCCACAGCACGAAGCGCCACCACAGCACCGCGCGCCAGCCGTTCGCGACGAACTGGATGACGGAGAAGATCACCATGCCGGTCGCGACATCGAAATAGATCAGCAGCACGCCGACCAGGATCATCCCGCCCGCCATGCCGAACAGGCCGGAGATGAACGAGGTCGAGATGATCGTGAAGCCGATGAGGACGAAGGCGGAGGGCGTCATGTGCCCGCCGTTCTGCCACGTCATGGCGGGCTTGTCCCGGCCATCCCGGCAAGGCTGCCCTGCGCTCTCACGTGACGGCGTGCGCGGCTATGCGCTCCGCGCGAGCGCGCCGTCGATCATGCCGACCGTGTTCGTCACGCCATAGACCGCGACGAACGAGCCGAAGCGCGGGCCTTTCTCCTGGCCGAGCAGCACCTGATAGAGCATGTTGAACCAGTCGAGCGAGACGCCGGGGCGGCCGTCCTTCGCGGACTTCTTCGTGTCGAGGAACGGCTCGCGCCGGCCGATCTCGTAGACGACGTTCTGGATGTCCTCGGCGGACGCACTCGCCGGCAAATTCGACAGCGCGTCGCGCAGGTCGCCGAGCGCCTTGCGCTCGCTCTGCGTCGGCTCGCGGAACTGCTTCGTCGGCGCGACGAAGTCGCGATAGTAGTTGATCGCGTAGCCGACGAGCGCGTCGAGCTTGGGATGCGTCTGCGGCGTCACGCCCGGCCGGTAGCGGCCGATGAAGCCCCACAGCGTTTCGGCGTTCTCGGCGTTCGACGACGACACCAGCGTCAGCATGAGCTGGAACGTGACCGGCATGTCGGGCTTCGGCGGATTGCCCGAATGGACGTGCCACACCGGATTGCCGAGCCGCTGCTTGCCTTCCTGCTTTGGGTAGCCTTCGAGGAATTGCTGATAGTCGTCGACGTTGCGCGGGATCACATCGAAGTAGAGGCGCTTGGCCGCCTTCGGCTCGCGATACATGAACAGCGAGAGCGACTCCGGGCTCGCATAGCGCAACCATTCATCGATGGTGAGGCCGTTGCCCTTCGACTTGGAAATCTTCTGGCCCTTCTCGTCGAGGAAGAGCTCGTAGTTGAAGCCTTCCGGCGGCGATCGCACCGAGCGCCTTCACGATCTCGCTCGACAGCTTCACCGAGTTCGATCAGGTCCTTGCCGGCCATCTCGTAGTCGATGCCGAGCGCGACCCAGCGCATCGCCCAGTCGGGCTTCCATTGCAGCTTGCAGTGCCCGCCGGTGACCGGCGTCTCGTATTGTTCGCCGGGTCTCGGATCGCTCCACACGATCGTGCCCTTGGCGGCATTCGGCTCCGCCGGCACCTGCATCACGATGCCGGTCTTCGGGATGGATCGGTAGGAATGGCGAATAGGACTGCGCGCGCTCCTCGCGCAGCGACGGCAGCATGATCTTCATCACGGCGTCGTAGCGCTGCAGGAACAGCAGCAGCGTCGCGTCGAAACGGCCCGACTTGTAGCAATCGGTCGAGGAGAGAAATTCGTACTCGAACCCGAAGTGGTCGAGGAAGGCGCGCAGCCGCGCATTGTTGTGCGCGCCGAAGGACGGATATTCGTTCGAGAACGGGTCCGGCACCTGCGACAGCGGCTTGCCGAGATGGGCCGCCAGCATGTCCTTGTTCGGCACGTTGTCCGGGACCTTGCGCAACCCGTCCATGTCGTCGGAGAACGCGATCAGCCGCGTCTTCACCTTGTCGTCGGTGAGCACGCGGAACGCATGGCGCACCATCGTGGTGCGCGCGACCTCGCCGAACGTGCCGATGTGCGGCAGTCCGGAAGGGCCGTAGCCGGTCTCGAAGATCACCTCGTCCTTCGGCTTCCGCTTCAGGCGCGCGACGATCTTCTTCGCCTCCTCGAACGGCCAGGCGTTCGAGGTTTCGGCGAGTTCGCGCAACGAGGCAACGGCGAGGTTCGACAATGGACATCGGATTCTCCGGCGCGGCGGACACTAGAAACCACGCTGCGCTGCGTCAAATCAGAACGGGTTCACCGGGAAATATCGCAGCCACAAATCAGAGAAGCGGCCCTTCTCCCACAGCCGGAACAGCGCCCAGTTGAAGGCGAGCCGCAGCGTGTCGTTGCCGCGCTTGAGCGCGATGCCGACGCCTTCGCCGAAGTAGCGGCTTTCGGTGAACGGTCCGCCGACGAAGACGCAGCAGCCGGCCGAGTCCGTGCCGTTGAGCCAGAAGGCGAGCGCAAAGCCGTCGCCGAACAGAAGTTCGGTCTCGCCCTTGCGCAGCGCTTCGCGCGCGGCCTCCATGTTCGGATAGGACTTGATCTCGGCGCCGGTGAAGAAGGCTTTCAGGTACGCCTCGTGCGCGGTGCCGGTCACCGCCGCGATTTTCTTTCCCTCGATCGCCTCCGGAACGGCGTCGCGTACCGTCGTGTCGCGTCGCGCCACGAAGCGCGCGGGCGCGCGGTAGTACGGATCGCTGAAGTCGACGCGCAGGCGCGTCTCGGGCGTGACGGCAAGCGAGGCGATCACGGCATCGGCGCGGTTCTCGCCGAGCGCCTGGAGCAGCGTGTCGAAGCGGCGCAACTGGATCGTGCAGGCGATCTTCAGCTCTTCGCAGATCTGCCGCGCAAGCTCGACGTTGAAGCCAGCGGGATTTCCATCCGGCCCCGCATAGTTGAACGGCGGATAGTCGAACTCGGTGAGGAAACGGATCTGCGTGATGCGCGAGGTGTCGGGCCGCTCCGGCCGGCGGCGCGGGTCCCAGAAGCCCGGTGCGGGTACCGTAGGCTGCGCCGTCTGGCTGGCGGCAGGCTGCGCGACGGCCGGTATGCCCGGCATGGCGATGAGCCATGCCGCAAGCAGCGCGATCGTCCCGACGCGCAGCGTGTATTTACGGTATCTTTCAGTTTTTAAACGAATAGACTTCATCTCTCGTATTACAGATTGCAGGTGGGCGAGGCCGGTGCGCGGCCCGCTTATAGACGAATTGCCTTAGCGGGTCAGGGTCGCGTTGCGTAGCGTAGAGGGTGAGCAGGGCGGAAACGCGGGGCGGCGCGGCGCGGTCAATCCCGCGGCGCCGGCGGACGATTCCCGTCATTTTGGCTTCGCGCGCGCGGAGGAGCGGGTCAACCGCGACCCGGTCCGCCGCCCGGTCGCTCAATTCAACGAGCTGGACTGTGTCCGTCACCGGCTTCCGCCCGGACTGATCGCCGCCGCCGAGGCGCGCGCGCTCGAACTCGATGTCGGCCCCGAGCGGGTGGTGATCGCACGGCACGCACTGACCGAGGACGCCTACGTGGTGGCGCTCGCCGCGCAACTGCGGCTCCCCTTCGAACCGCTGGAACAGGTTTCGCGCGAAGACTGCCCGCTCGCCGACGGGCAACTCGGCGAAGCCGTGCGCACAGGATTGCTTCCGCTGCGTGGCGACGGCCATCCGGTCTGGGTCATCGCGCCCGTCACGCATGCTGCGCGGCGCGTGATCACGCTGGCGCGGTCCCGTCCGGACCTCGCCGCCTATGTTCGTCTGACCTCGACCGGGCGGCTTCGCCGCTTCGTTACGTCGCGCGCGATGGAGGCGCTCGGCGCGCATGCGGCCGAGAATTTGCGCACGACGCGCCCTCTGCTCTCGGCGGGCGCACGCGGCGTGCCGCGCGGGCTGACCTGGATCGGCGTGCTGGCGGTGCTGACCGGCGCCGCCATGTTCACCCCGAAGATGCTCATCGCCACGGCCGGCACCGCGCTCGCGGCGGTGTTTCTCGCGTGGACCCTCCTGCGGCTGATCGGCGCCGCGACCGCGTGGCGGCGATGGCGGCGGTTGCGGATCGCGCCGCACCAGCTTCCGGCCTACAGCATCATCGTGGCGCTCTACGACGAAGCCTCGGCGGTCGAGGGCCTTGTCAGCGCGCTCCTCAATCTCGATTACCCGGCGGAGAAACTTCAGATCATCCTCGTGCTGGAGCCGAACGACACCGCGACGCGAAGCGCGCTGGAGGAGATGAACCTCGGCCCGCCGTTCGAAATCCTGATCGCGCCGCAGACAGGCCCGCGCACCAAGCCGAAGGCGCTGAACACCGCGCTCGCCTTCGTGCGCGGCGAATTCACCGCAGTGTTCGACGCCGAGGACCGCCCGGCGCGCGACCAACTTCTCCGCGCGCTCGACGTATTCTTCACCACGGACGACATGACGGCCTGCGTGCAGGCGCGTCTTACGATCGACAACACCAGCGACTCGTGGCTCGCCCGACTCTTCACCGCCGAGTACGCGGGACTTTTCGATGTGCTGCTGCCCGGCCTTTCGGAGCGCCAGCTCCCGCTGCCGCTTGGCGGATCGTCGAACCATTTCCGCACGCAAACGCTGCGCGATACCGATGCGTGGGACCCGTACAATGTGACCGAAGATGCGGACCTCGGCATGCGCCTTGCGCGCTTCGGCCACCGCACGGCCGTGATCGACTCGACCACCTATGAGGAAGCACCGGCGCTGCTCGAGCCGTGGATCAAGCAGCGCACCCGCTGGTTCAAGGGATGGATGCAGACGTGGGGCGTGCACATGCGCGAGCCGGTCAAGCTTGCACGCGAGCTTGGGTTCGCGGGTTTCGCCACGTTCCAGCTTGTCGTCGGCGGTACCGTGCTCGCCGCGCTGGTCAATCCGGTTTTCGTCGTGCTGCTGATCCATTCGCTCGCGACGACGGATCGGCTATGGCCGTCCGCGAACGATCTCATGGCGGCGATTCTCGCCGGCCTTTGGGGCGGCGCGCTGGTCGCCGGCTATCTGGCGTCCGCGATGCTCGGACTGATCGGTCTCGCGCGGCGGAAATTATTGCGGCACGCGTGGGTGCTGCTGCTGATCCCGGTGCACTGGCTGCTGCTGTCGGCGGCGGCGTGGCGCGCGCTCTATCAGTTGCTGCGCGATCCGTTCCGCTGGGAGAAGACCGCGCACGGCCTCGCGCGCACCTCGCGGCTCAGAGATAGCGGCGCAGATCGGCCGCCGCCTCCTCGGGCCGCCGCTTCAGGCTGAACGGCGCGACGAACTGCCCGTTCTTGTCCATCAGGTACACGATCGCGGTGTGGTCCATCGTGTACTCGCCGTCCTTGGTCGGGACCTTCTTGTAATAAACGCGATAGGCCTTCGCGACGTCGGCGAGCGCCTGCGCGTCGCCGCCGACACCGATCAGCCGCGGATTGAAGCTCGACAGATAGTCCTTCAGCGTGGCGGGCGTGTCGCGCTCCGGGTCGACGGTGACGAACAGCGCGTTCATCCTGGCGGCGTCGGGACCGAGCTTGTCCATGATCTGCGAAATATCCGCGAGCGCGGTCGGGCAGATTTCCGGGCAATGCGTGAAGCCGAAGAACACCAGGAACGGACGGCCCTTGAGGTCCTTGTCGGTGATCGTGTTGCCGTTCTGGTCGGTGAGACGGAACGGTCCGCCGACCGTGGACGGCGCCGCGATCGGTATCGAGCCGCGGCCGGTCATCAGCAGCACGACGGCAAAGCACAGCACGAGTCCGGCGAGGAACGCCGAAAGCACGAGCACCAGGCGCGTGGTCTGAGCTTTCATAAGAATTAATTAAAAGCAGGCCGCGATGCCGGCGGCGATGATCTCGAAGAACACCGCGGTGCCGTAGTGCGCCCAGAGCACCGACGTCGCGGCAATCAGCACGGCGAACACCGCACCCACGATGAGGAACGGTCGGGCGGTCAAACGCGGCGTGTCGAGTGCGGCTTGCGGCATGACTGCCTCTAGATAGGCCCGGCCGCCCCGACCGGCAACTGGCTCTTTTTGGTCGCGATGCCGGACGGAAAAGCGCTTCACACTTTTTCTGGCATCGCTCCTAGTTAAAAAGAACCGGCAGCCGGCGCGGGACCGCGCACCGTGCCTTCCGACCACGTCACCTTGGTGGACGGATCGAGGCGGAATTCCGGAATGCGCTTCATCCATTCCTGCAGCGCGACGGTGATCTCCATGCGGGCGAGGTTCGAGCCGATGCAGCGGTGGATGCCAAGCCCGAACGCGGCGTGGCGGTTCTCCTTGCGGTCGATCACCACGCGATCGGCATCCGGGAACACGGACGGATCGCGGTTCGCCGCCGGGAACGAGAGCAGCACCATCTCGCCCGGCTTCATCGGGCAGCCGCCGACCGTCGTTTCCTTGAGCACCTCGCGCGCCATCGTGACCGGCGCATAGGCGCGCAGGAATTCCTCGACCGCGGTCGGGATCAGCGCGGGTTCGGCCGCAAGCCGCTTGCGATCCTCGGGATGTTGCGCCAGATGCCAGAAGCACGAGCCGATCGCGCTCCACGTCGTGTCGATGCCGGCGATCAGGATCAGCCGCAGCGCGCCGAGCAGATGATCCTCGGTGATCGGCTCGCCGTCGATCTTCGCGTCCATCAGATGGGTGATGAGATCGTCACGCGGCGCGGCGCGGCGTTTCTCCACCTCGGCCTGGAAATATTTCGTCGTCTCGCCGATCGCCTTCATCAGCACCGCCGGCTCGGTGATGCCGACTTCGAGGATCTCGTGAATCCATTTGCGGAAACGGTCGCCCTCTTCCTCCGGCAGGCCGAGCATCACGGCGATCACGCGCACCGGAATTTCCTGCGCGTAGTCGGCCGCGGCATCGCACCCGCCTTTGCCGGCGAAGCGGCCGACCAGCTTGCCGCAGATCTCGCGCGTGTGCTGCTCGTAGCGCTTGATCGCGTCGGGCGTGAAGGCGGGCAGCAGCAGGTTCTTGGCCGGCCGGTGCTGCGGCGGATCGGAGGTGATCGGCGGCGCCGGAATGCGCGGCGGCGGCGTCTCGCGCACGATGATGCGGCGCGAGGAGAAATTCTCGGTGTCGTAGGCGACCGCGCGCACGTCCTCATAGCGCGACGGGAAATAGACGCCGCGGAAGCGCTCGGTGTGGGCGATCGGACACTTCGCGCGCAGCTCGTCCCAGATCGGATACGGGTTCTCCACCCAGCGCGGATCGAGATGGTCGAAGTCGGTCGCCCAGTCGTCGACCGGCGGGCGCGTGCTCATGGCTGGTCCTCGATGACTTCGATCGCGAGTTCGGGGCAGTTGGCTTTCGCGAGGTCGGCCTTGTCGGCGAGCGCAGGCGGCACGGTGCCGTCGCCCTTCTCGCGCGCGTTGCCGAGCTCGTCGAGCTCGAACAGCTCGGGCGCGAGCGCCGCGCAGCGCGCGTGACCCTGGCACTTGTCGCGATCGACCTTGACCTTCACGACGTCGCGTTCCCCGGCGGCAATTTGGAGCGGGCGATCGGGATCGAACCGACGACATTCAGCTTGGGAAGCTGACGTTCTACCACTGAACTACGCCCGCGCCTTGCGCACGCAGAACATAGGCGCAGTCAGCCTCGATCCGCAACCGGCGACGGTCGCGGTGGGTGTGTACGTCAGTAAATCCGGGCGGATTACTTCTTCCGCTTCATCTCGATCTGGTCGCCGTTCGGCGCGCCTTCGCCGATGCGCAGGCCGCTTTCGCCCGAGCGCGCGGCCGGCGGGATCGTCACCCTCGGTTGGCCGATCGCCGGCGCGGTGGTCCCCGGCGCGGGAGCCGGTGTCGAGGCGACGGGCGCGGTGGTGAAATTCGTGCCGGTTGCGCTCTGCGCAAGCGCGGACGACGTCGTCAGCGCGACAACGAGCGGTGCGAACAGGATATGCGCTTTCATGGGGTGCTCCGTTCTTGCATCACGGAGTCAACGGCGCGCGCAAGGCGGCGTTCCGAAAAGCTAAACTTTGAAATGCTTGGAGAGTTTCAGGCCCTGCGCCTGATAGTTGGAACCGATGCCCTGACCGTAGAGCGTGTCGGGGCGCGCGAGCATCCGCTCGTAAACGAGGCGGCCGACGATCTGCCCGTGCTCGATGATGAAGGGAACTTCGCGCGAGCGCACTTCGAGCACGGCACGGGCCCCCTTCCCGCCCGCGCCCGCATGGCCGAAGCCCGGATCGAAGAAACCCGCATAGTGCACGCGGAATTCGCCGACCAGCGGATCGAACGGCACCATCTCGGCGGCGTAGTCGGGCGGCACCTGCACGGCTTCGCGGGACGCGAGGATATAGAACTCGTCCGGATCGAGGATCAGCGTCGCGTCGGCGCGCGCGCGCATCGGCTCCCAGAAATCGGCGAAGTCGTAACCCGCGCGGCGCTCGACATCGATCACGCCGGTGTGGCGCTTGGCGCGGTAACCGATCAGCGCATTCGCGCCGCTCCCTGAGAGATCGACGCCGACAGAAATGCCGCCGGCGAAATCGGCCTCGTCGGAATCGACCAACCGCTCACGCGCGTGAAGCTGCGCAAGCTCGTCGGCGCCGAGCGTCGCGTGGCCGCGCCGCAGGCGAAGCTGCGACAGCCGCGAACCCTCACGCACCAGCACGGGGAAAGTCTTCGGACTGATCTCGGCGTAGAGCGGCCCGTGATAACCCGCCTCGATGCGGTCGAAGCCGCGCGCGCGATCGGTGATCACGCGCGTGAACACGTCGAGCCTCCCGGTCGAGCTCTTCGGATTGGCGGCGGCCGCGATGTCGCCCGGCAGCGCGAGGCTTTCCAGCAGCGGCACGATGTAGACGCAGCCGGTCTCCAGCACCGCGCCGTCGCCGAGCGCAATCTCGTGCAGCTTCAGATGCTCGATGCGCTCCGCAACCGTGGTGTGGCCGGGCAGGAAGCTTGCGCGCACGCGATACGCGATGTCACCGAGCCGCAGATCGAGGCTCGCGGGCTGGATCTGATCGGGCGCGAAGTCGTAGGCGGGCAAAATCCCACCCGCTTTCGCGAGCGCCGCGATCATGCGATCCGGCAGGATGCCTTTCTCGCGCCCATCAACGGCCTCTGAACATGAGCGATCCCTAACGGATGGCCGTCTTGACGAAAAGGCAAGCGGCGCGTTAAGAGCCTCGTTATCCCGTGGTCATTTGAGCCGGCCGGCTTGCCGCCACGTTAAACAAAGGTGCTAAAAGGCCGGGGACGCAAGTGACCGCGACCCGGCTATTGGGAATTTCCCAGGCCGGGTTTTTTGTTGGGTCGCCAAGGAGGCTGTCATGCCTGCGTCGCAAGCCCGCTACCGCCCCGAGACCCGCCTCGTGCAGGCCGGCATCCTGCGCTCGGAATTCGGCGAGACATCCGAGGCGCTCTTCCTCACGCAGGGCTATGTCTACGAAAGCTCCGCGCAGGCCGAGCGGCGCTTCAAGAACGAAGAGCCGGGCTACCAGTATTCGCGCTTCGCCAATCCGACCGTCGCGATGTTCGAGGCGCGCATGGCGGCGTTCGAAGGCGCCGAAGCCGCGCGCGCGACCGCGACCGGCATGGCGGCGGTGACGGTCGCGCTGCTCGGTCAGGTCAAGGCGGGCGATCATGTGGTGGCGGCGAAGCAGATGTTCGGCTCGTGCCGTTACGTGGTGGAGGAGTTCCTGCCGCGCTACGGCGTTACATCAACACTGGTGGACGGCACCGACCTGAAGGCGTGGAAGAATGCGGTGCGGCCGAACACCAAGACGTTCTTCCTCGAAAGCCCGACCAATCCAAATCTGGAAGTCCTCGACATCGCCGAGGTGGCGAAGATCGCGCACAAGGCCGGCGCCACGCTGGTGGTCGACAACGTGTTCGCGACGCCGCTCTGGCAGTCGCCGCTCGCGCTCGGCGCGGACTGTGTCGTTTATTCGGCGACAAAGCACATCGACGGGCAAGGGCGCTGTCTTGGCGGCGTGGTGCTGGGTTCGGAGAAATTCATCCAGGACAACGTGCACAATTTGATCCGCCAGACCGGCCCCTCCATCTCTCCGTTCAACGCGTGGGTGCTGCTCAAGGGGCTGGAGACCTTGGCGGTGCGCGTGCGGCGCCAGACCGACACGGCGGCGACTGTCGCGGTCGCGCTGGTCGATCATCCGAAGGTCACGCGCATGATCTATCCGGGGCGGCCGGACCATCCGCAGGCCGCGATCGCGCAGAAGCAGATGAAGGGCGGCTCGACGCTCGTCGCGTTCGAGGTGAAGAGCGGCAAGGCTGGCGCGTTCCGCTTTCAGGACGCGCTCAAGCTCGTGCGCATCTCGAACAATCTCGGCGACGCGAAAAGCCTGATCACGCATCCGGCGACAACGACGCATATGCGTATCGGCGCGGAAGCGCGCGCCGAACTCGGCATCACCGACGGGATGGTGCGGCTGTCATGCGGGCTCGAGCACCCGGACGATCTCTGCGAGGATCTGCTGGCCGCGCTCGATAAGGTGTGACGCGGGCCGCGGGAGACGGTGGTTATTTCACCGCGCCGAGCATCGGGCCGGCCATCGCGGTCGGCGGCTTGACGCCGTCGAGGATCGCCGCCGCCAGAAGCCTGGCGGTGCAGGCATAGCTCCAGTCGTTCATGTGCAGGAGATCGGACGACAGGAACTGCTCGAACGCAATGCGCTCGCCCTCGCGCCAATGGCGCATCACCGAGAACCGGTCGAACAGGCCGACCTCCTCGTCGCGAGCGGTCGCCGTGATGACGTCGACGGCGTGGCCGATGTCGGCCTTCGCGAGGATCTTCGGTGCGAACTGCGGATTGATCAGGATCACTTCGGTGCCGCTCGCCTTGAGCCGCTCGACGCCCTGACGGATCACCTCGCCCGGCGTCGTATGATCGCGCAGCACGGAATTGCTGCCGACCTGCCAGAGCACGAGGTCGGGCGTCTCGTCGATCACGTCGGCCTCGAAGCGCGCGACCATCTGCGGCGCTTCCTCGCCGCCGATGCCCTTGTTGAGCACGGTGACCGGCAGGCCCGGCAACTGCTTCTTCAGTTCGGCTTCGAGCTGGCTCGGATAGGTCGCGGCAGGCGAGCTTGCGCCCGCGCCCGACGTGGACGAGGAACCGATCGCGACGATCTTGAGCGGCTTGCCCTGCGTGATGCGCTCGCGGAACGAGACCGGCGCATGCTCGAGGGTGCGCGCCTCAAGCGGCGCGGTGCACGGAACGGCGTCCTGCGCGTTCGCTGATGCGCTGGCGCACAGCGCCATCGCGGCCAGCGCCACAGCGCCGGCAAACCTGCCCCCGGCCCGATGACTCATTGAAGTTTCTTGTCCTTCCGATCCTCGCCGTCCACCGCCAAGGCTTGCACGACAAGGTTGGCGAGTAAACGGCCGATGCATTCATGGACGCTGGCGGCGGTGTCCATAGACTTTGTCGCAGCCAGCAGGTCAAAGGTTCCGAGTTCGCCCCATTGGCGCATGATCGCCTGGCGGTCGAACAGGTTGACGCCGTTGCTCAGCGCCACCCAGCGGATCGCCTCGGTGAAGGGCGCGGTGCCGATCACGGTGTCGGAGCGCGGGTTGTATTGCGGGTTGACGAAGATCACGTCCGCGCCGCCCTCGCGCAACTTCGCGACCGACTGTTCAAGCGTCGCCTGAAACTCTTCGGCTGCGATGCCCTGCATCGCGTCGGCGGTGCCAGTTTGCCAGATCACGAGCTGAGGCTTTTCGTCCTTGAGAACCTTGGGAAACGTCGCGGCCATGTCCGCCGCAGTCTGCCGCGACTTCACCAGCGATATAGTCTTGACGGTCACACCCGGCAACTTTTTTTGCAGGGCGGCTTCGAACCGCGCCGGGTAGGCGGAGGCCTGCCCGTTGGGTCCGGGAAGCGTCGAGGAGCCGGTTCCGAACACCGCGATTGTGAGCGATTTCGCTTTGATTGCAGCGGCTACGCGCGGAAGGTTGGCATCGGCCTGCACCAAATGGTGTCCGACGCCACAAGCATCGCCCGGCGCGGCGAAGGCGGCGCTCGTGTACGCACAAATACCTAGCAGAGCCCCGGCGAGACTCTTCATGCCTCGCCTCCCGCGAGGTCGGCTTCGGGCCGAGCCTTGCGACTCCCTGACCCCCGGCCTTCCACAGTGTTGTACCACGTTATCAGCCAGGCAACCCCGATCATGACCGTTATCCCTAATACGCTGATCGCGATCTGCATCGGGATCGAAGGGGATACTTCGGTGGTCAGGAAGTGCCCGATAAACGAGAGGAAAATGCCGAGGCAGAAGATTTCCAGCGAGTGCTGACCGCACATGATCATCGGGCGGAGCCAGCGCGATTTCAGCCCCGGCCAATCGATCGGGATGAAGTGGACGGTGAGAATCGCGAGCGCGCTGAAGTGCAGGAAGCGCACGAAATCGAGGTTGTTCTTGTCGATCGGATAAAGCCAGTCCTGCACGCGCTTGGGGATGAGAAAGACGTAGCGCGGGAAATACCAGGTCATCACGACGAACAGCGTCAGCACCAGATAAGCGATCGCAATCCCGAGAACGATGCGCGAGCTGACGAGCTTGCTCACCTGCTCGCTTCCGCCGACGGCGCACCACGCACCGGCGACGAAAATAAGCTGCCATGCGAGCGGATTGAAGAACCACGTGCCGGTCGGATAGGCGGGCAGGTTGAGCGAGAAATACTGCACGGCCGCATAGAGCGTGACGGAGAGCGCGAGCACGACGAGTCGGCCGGCGCAGCAGCAGCCACAGCATGAACGGCAGCGCCAGCAGCAGCACGATATAGAGCGGCAGCACGTCCATGAAGTTCGGCTGGAACTTGAGCAGCAGCGCCTGGATCAGCGCGACGCCGGGCTGCTGGAGAAAGTCGAAGGCGCGCATCTCTTCCGAATAGAGCGGGTTGTCGAGGCTCGCCGTGAGGTACGCGATCTCCGCCATGAAGATGACGAAGATGAAGACGTGCGCGACGTAGACCTGCCAGACGCGCTTGTAGATGCGCGCGCCCGCCACGATGAAGCCGCGCTCGTGCATCGCCCGCCCGTACACGAAGGCCGCCGTGTAGCCGGAGATGAACACGAAGATCTCGGCCGCGTCGGAGAAGCCGTAATTGCGGATCGTGAGCCAGTTCACGATGTTGGACGGGATATGGTCGAGAAAAATGAGCCACAGCGCGAGGCCACGGAACAGATCAAGTCGCAGATCACGTTCGGTCGGTCCGATCGGCGGCATGCAGTGCTCTTGTTGCGCGAGGCGGGAATACTACGGGGATGGGCGGGTTTTGAAAACAACGAAGCGCGGCCATTGCGCGCCGACACGGAACACGATTCACTTTGGCCGTTGTATGGTCGAACCGGATACCGGAACAGCGAACCGCCCGCCATGTACCAAACGGTCACGCGCAACATCGAGGTCACGGTGACACCCGAGTACCTCGCCGACCGGTCGGCGCCCGGGATCGGGCGAGTTTTTCTGGGCCTACACCATCGAGATCACCAACCGCGGCAGCCGAGACGGTGCAATTGCGCACGCGCCACTGGCGCATCACCGACGCGATGGGCCGCCAGCAGGAGGTGCGCGGCGCGGGCGTGGTGGGCAAGCAGCCGGTGCTCAAGCCCGGCGAGTCGTTCGAGTACACCAGCGGAGTTCCGCTGCCGACGCCGTCGGGCTTCATGACCGGGACCTACGGCATGGTCGACGAGGCCGGCGAGCCGTTCGACATCGACATCCCGACCTTCTCGCTCGACAGCCCCGAGTCGAAGCGCACGATCAACTGATCGGCGGCGGGTCCGCGACCTCGGCGGGCTGGAAGACGTGGGTCTGGCTACAGAACTCGCACGTCACCGAAATGACGCCCTTCTCCACCATCTCGTCGCGGTCGGCCTGCGAGAACGAGCGCAGCATCGCCTCGACGCTCTCGCGCGAGCAGGAGCACTTCGCCTGCAGTTCGGTGTGGCGGAAGACGCGCACGCCGCGTTCGTGGAACAGGCGATAGAGCAACCGCTCGGACGAGACCGCGGGATCGATCAGTTCGAGGTCCTCGACCGTCTCGATCAGCGAGCGGCCCTCGACCCAGGCGTCGTCCTCGGCAACGACATGCGGCGTCATTCCTTTCGGCGCATCGCCCGGATCGAGATCGGCAACGCGGGCGCGCTCCGGCGCGCGCGGAACGAACTGAAGCAGGATGCCGCCCGCGCGCCAGCGATGGCTCGCACCGCCCGCGCCCGCGCGCAGCTCCTCGGCGACCGCGAGGCGCACGCGCGTCGGGATCTGCTCGGACCGCAGGAAATACTCGTGCGCGGCGTCTTCCAGCGTTCCGCCCTCGAGCGCGACGAGGCCCTGATAGCGGTTCATGTCGCCGCCCTGATCGATGGTCATCGCGAGATGGCCGCGCCCGAGCATGGCGCCCGCGCCCGTCGCGCCGGCGGCGATCGCATCGGCGACCTGTTTCTTGTCGAAGCGCGCGCAGGCGCGGACCTTGTCGGGCGTCGTGAAGTCGACGACCAGCATCCGCACCGGCCCGTCGGTCTTGGTTTGCAGGATGAAGCGGCCCTCGAACTTCAGCGTGGTGCCGAGCATGACGCCGAGCACGATCGCCTCGCCCAGAAGCTTGGCGACCGGCTGCGGATAGTCGTGGCTCGTCAGGATGGCGTCGACCGCCGGTCCGAGCCGCACCACGCGGCCGCGCAGATCGAGGGCTGAGACCTCGAACGGCAGGATCGTGTCGTCGGCCGAAACTTCCGCGGGAGCCCGGCTGGGGATTGCTACATCGGGATTTGACATCGTTCCGATATTTAGAGGCTCGCGCCGAAAATGCGAGGCCTGAAAAGCCGCAAAGCCGCAGCGCAGATCAGCGCGCCGCGAGGCACCAGGCCAGAATGCCCTTCTGGGCGTGCAGGCGGTTTTCCGCCTCGTCGAACACCACCGATTGCGGCCCGTCGATCACCTCGTCGGTCACCTCGTCGCCGCGATGAGCGGGCAGGCAATGCATGAAGATCGCATCCGGCTTGGCCTGCGCCATCAGCCGCGCATTGACCTGATAAGGCTTGAGCAAATTGTGACGGCTCTCGCCGTCCCTGTCGCCCATCGACACCCAGGTGTCGGTCACGACACAATCCGCGTCCGTGACGGCCTTTTCGGGATCGTGCCCGAGCGCGATCGCGGCGCCCGATTGCTTCTCCCAGGCGGCGATGGTGCGGTCGAGCTTGAGTTCCGGCGGCGTCGCCACGTTGAGCCGGAAGTCGAAGCTCTTGGCGGCATGCATCCACGAGGACAGCACATTGTTGGCGTCGCCTGTCCACGCGACCGTGTGACCCTTGATCGGCCCCTTGTGCTCCTCGAAGGTCATCACGTCGGCCATCACCTGACAGGGATGAGAGAGCCGCGTGAGGCCGTTGATGACCGGAACGGTCGCGTGCCGCGCAAGCTCGACCAGCGCCTCGTGGTTGAGGATGCGGATCATGATCGCATCGACGTAGCGCGAGAGCACGCGCGCGGTATCGGCGATGGTTTCGCCGCGGCCGAGCTGCATCTCCTGGCCGGTGAGCATCACGACGTCGCCGCCGAGCTGGCGCATCGCGACATCGAACGACACGCGCGTGCGCGTCGAGGGCTTGTCGAAGATCATCGCGAGCGTCTTGCCGGCGAGCGGCTTGTCCGCAGTCGCGCGATCGCGCTTCTGCCGGTCCTTCATGGCGCGGCTGGACTCGATCATCCCGCGCAGTTCGGCGACCGGGATTTCCGTCAGGTCGAGAAAGTGCCGCAGCGCCGGAGCGCTCACCCCACAGCCCCTTGCTTGGCCGGCGTCTCGGCGGTGCGCGCGAGCCGCGCGCAGGCGCGCTCCAGCATGCCCATCGCCTCGCCGACGTCCGCCTCGGTCACGACCAGCGGCGGCACGAGGCGCACCACATTGTCGCCGGCCGCGACGGTGAGCATGTGCTCGTCACGCAGCGCATCGACCAACTGGCCGTTCGGGATCACGCAACGCAGGCCGAGCAGCAGGCCTTCGCCGCGCACTTCGGCGATGACGCCGGGAAAGCGATCCTTGATCTCGGCGAGGCGCTGCTTGAACAGCAGCCCGATGCGTTTCACGCGATCGAGGAAGCCATCGGCCAGCATGACGTCGAGCACCGCATTGCCGGCCGCCATCGCAAGCGGATTGCCGCCGAAGGTCGAGCCATGCGTGCCGGGGGTCATGCCCTTGCCGGCTTCCTTGGTGGTGAGGAACGCACCGATCGGAAAACCGCCGCCGAGCGCCTTGGCGAGCGCCATGATGTCGGGCTCCACGCCGGTGCGCTGATACGCGAACATCTCGCCGGTGCGGCCCATGCCGCACTGGACCTCGTCAAACACGAGCAGGAGCTCGTGCTGGTCGCACAGCGCGCGCAGCGCGCGGATGAAATGGTTCTCGGGCACACGCACGCCGCCCTCGCCCTGGATCGGCTCGACCAGGATCGCGGCGGTCTCCGGACCGATGGCCTTTTTGACCGCTTCGAGGTCGCCGAACGGGACCTGATCGAAGCCCTCGACCACCGGGCCGAAGCCTTCGAGGTATTTCTTCTGTCCGCCGGCCGCGAGCGTCGCGAGCGTGCGGCCGTGGAATGCGCCCTCGAACGTGATGATGCGGTAGCGCTCGGGCGCGCCGTTCACCGCATGATACTTGCGCGCGGTCTTGATCGCGCCTTCCATCGCCTCGGCGCCGGAGTTCGCGAAGAACACGTAGTCGGCGAAGCTCACCGCGCACAGACGATCGGCGAGCGTCTCCTGCTCCGGCACGCGGAACAGATTGGAGACATGGATCGCCTTGGCGACCTGTTCGGTGATGGCCGCGATGATCTTCGGGTTGGCGTGGCCGAGCGCGCTCACCGCGATGCCCGCCGTGAAGTCGAGATAGCGCTCGCCATTCGTCGCGGTGAGCCAGCAGCCCTCGCCCTTCTCGAACGCGAGATCGATGCGCGCGAAGGTCGGCAACAGGTGCGCGGTGCTCATTGGCGCGTCTCTATGGCGGCGGCAAAAATGAAATGTGCCGCCTCGCCGGGCGGCACCGTCGAATACTATGAGTGGTGCCTGCGCCGGTCAACAATGGCGCGAATGCCACACGCTTGCCGCTTCGTGCTGCGAAAAGGGGAGTTAGCTGGGGAAAACGGAGGTTCGATGCCCATCCGCAAATCCCCGACTCTTGCGCCGGACTCACGGCATATTGTAGTTTTGTGACGGTCAGGTACGACATCTCGTGCGGCGGACTGTCTTCCTGCGTTCGCTCCTACAAGTAATAGCGTGCGTGCCCAGCGGCGAAAATCGCCGCCGGGAGAGGCTTTGGATTCCGCGCGGAGCACCGCGCGCTTTGGAAGTGGAGCTAGAGGCCAATGACCTTTTTGGACCAGAAACGGCCCGAATTGCAGACCTGGACCGACGATCGGGTGGAGCTTTTGAAGAAGCTCTGGGCGGACGGGCTGTCGGCCAGCCAGATCGCGGGCGAGCTCGGCGGGATCACCCGCAACGCCGTGATCGGCAAGGTGCACCGGCTCGGCCTCTCGGGACGCGCCAAGGCGCCCTCCTCCTCAGTGCCGCGCCAGCGCAAGCCACGCGCGGCCTCGATGTTCCGCGCGCCGCGCCCGATGGTGCGCGGCAATACCGCGCTCGCAATGCCGGCCTACGACTACGACCCGGAGCCCGAGCCCGAGCTGCTCGAAAACATCATTCCGATCGGACAGCGCTGCACGCTGCTCGAACTCAACGACGAGAAGTGCCACTGGCCGATCGGCGATCCGGGGCAGCCCGACTTCTTCTTCTGCGGGGGCAAGGCCACCGGCAGCCCGTATTGCGGCTATCACGCGCGCGTCGCCTATCAGCCGGCGAACGACCGGCGCCGCGACCGGCGGCCTCCGCGCGCTTGAGGAAATGGGCGCAGCGCTCCTCGCAATAAGGGCGCGCCCCGCCGAGTGTTCCTCCCGAGCGTAACAAACTGGGCGGCAGGCAACTGCCGCTCTTTTTGCGACAGCCTCAGGCGGTCTTGCCGAACCGTTCGTCGAACGAATAGCCGGCGCCGCGCACCGTGCGGATCGGGTCGGAGGCGCGGCCGCGGTTGAGCGCGCGGCGCAGCCGCCCGACATGCACATCGACGGTGCGCTCGTCGATGTAGATGTCGCGGCCCCACACGCCGTCGAGCAACTGCTCGCGCGAATAGACGCGTCCCGGGTTCTGCATCAGGAATTCGAGCAGGCGGAATTCGGTCGGCCCGAGATGAACCTCACGCCCGGAGCGGGTGATGCGCTTCTTCTCGCGGTCGAGGATCAGGTCGCCCGCCTCGAGCAGCGAGGCGACGCTCTCCGGGCGCACGCGGCGCAGCAGCGAGCGGATGCGCGCGAGCAGCTCGGGCACCGAGAACGGCTTGACGATGTAGTCGTCCGCGCCGGTGGTGAGGCCGCGCACGCGCTCGCTTTCCTCACCGCGCGCGGTGAGCATGATGACGGGAAGGCGCTCGGTCTCGGCCCGCGCGCGCAGGCGGCGGCACAACTCGATGCCGGACATGCCGGGCAGCATCCAGTCGAGCACCACCAGATCGGGCGGCGTTTCCTTCAGCTTGATTTCCGCCTCGTCGCCGCGCGCCGTCGTATCGACCTCGTAGCCCTCGGCTTCGAGGTTGTAACGCAGGAGCAGCGTGAGCGGCTCCTCGTCCTCGACGATCAGAATGCGGGCGGCGCTCATGGCGCTTTGTCTTTTCGTTTGCGCGTCATCTTTTCCGAAAACCGGCCTCCGCTTTTCGGGATGATGCTTCAGGCAGCGGGAAACGGCACGGTCGTCGAACTCGTCATGTCACCCTTCGGCCGCTCATCCATCAGCGCGCGGCCTTCCGAGATGTAGTAGATCGGTCTCGGCGATATTGGTCGCGTGATCGCCCATGCGCTCGATGTTCTTCGCGCAGAACAAAAGATGCGTGCAGAAGGTGATATTGCGCGGGTCTTCCATCATGTAGGTGAGCAGCTCGCGGAACAGCGAATTGTTGACGCTGTCGATCGCCTCGTCGCCGCGCCACACCTCCATCGCCTTGTCGACGTCGCGCCGCGCATAGGCGTCGAGCACCTGCTTGAGCTGATTGAGCACGAGATCGGACATGTGTTCGACGCCGCGGATCACCTGGCTCGGATAGGTGCCGGTGCCGAGCGCGATGACACGCTTGGCGATGTTCTTGGCGAGGTCGCCAATACGTTCGAGATCGTTCGACACGCGCAGCGCGCCGACGATCTCGCGCAGGTCGACCGCCATCGGCTGGCGGCGCGCGATGGTGAGGATCGCGCGCTCCTCGATCTCGCGCTGCAGCGCATCGATCGCCGGGTCGAGCGCCACGATGCGCTGTGCGAGCCGCCCGTCGTGGCGCGCGAGCGCGTCGACGGATTCGGCGATCTGCTTTTCGGCAAGCCCGCCCATCTCGGCGACCATGCGGGCGAGATCCTGCAGATCGACGTCGAAGGCCTTGGCGGTGTGTTGATCAACCATTGCGTTGTTCCTGCACTCAGCCGAAGCGGCCGGTGATGTAATCCTGCGTGCGCTTGTCGGTCGGGCTGGTGAAGATCGTGGTGGTCGAGCCGAACTCGATCAGCTCGCCGAGATACATGAAGGCGGTGAAGTCGGAGACGCGCGCCGCCTGCTGCATGTTGTGGGTCACGATCACGATCGTGTAGTCCTGCTTCAGCTCGTCGATCAGCTCCTCGATCTTGGCGGTCGAGATCGGATCGAGCGCCGAGCACGGCTCGTCGAACAGGATCACCTCGGGCTTCACCGCGACGGTGCGCGCGATGCACAGGCGCTGCTGCTGCCCGCCCGAGAGGCTCAGGCCGTTGGCCTGAAGCTTGTCCTTCACCTCTTCCCAAAGCGCCGCGCGCCGGAGCGCGTACTCGACGCGGCCATCGAGCTCGGACTTGGGAAGGCGTTCGTAGAGGCGGATGCCGAAGCCGATGTTCTCGTAGATCGACATCGGAAACGGCGTTGGCTTCTGGAACACCATGCCGATACGCGCGCGCAGCAGGTTGAGATCCTGCTTCGGCGACAGAATGTCCTGGCCGTCGAATTTGACTTCGCCCGCGGCGCGCTGGCCCGGATAGAGGTCGTACATCCGGTTGAGCACGCGCAGCAGCGTGGACTTGCCGCAACCCGACGGGCCGATGAAGGCCGTCACCTTGTTCTCGTAGAGCGAGAGGCTGATTTCCTTGAGCGCGCGCGAGTCGCCGTAAAAGAAGTTCAGGCCGCGGATCGACACCTTGGAGTGCAGCCCCGCGGTGTCGACGGCGGCGTGGGTTACGGTTGGTACTGCGACCGAAGGAACAACATTCATGACTTTTTTCCCGATGCGACGAGCGCCCGCGCCGTGATGCTGAGTGCGAGGACCGTGACGGTGATGATCAATGCGCCTGTCCAGGCGAGCTTCTGCCATTCCGCATAGGGCGAGAGCGCGAACTGGAAGATCACCACAGGCAGACTGGAGACCGGAGCGTTCAGGTTGAGGCTCCAGAACTGATTGTTCAGCGCGGTGAACAGCAACGGCGCGGTCTCGCCGCTAATACGCGCGACCGCGAGCAATATCCCGGTCAGGATGCCGGCGCGCGCTGCGCGGTAGGCGATGTGCCAGACCATGTGCGCGCGCGGCAGGCCGATCGAGGCGGCGGCTTCGCGCAACGTATTGGGCACCAGCGTCAGCATGTCCTCGGTGGTGCGGACCACGACCGGGATCACGATCACGGCGAGCGCCACCGCGCCGGCCCAGCCGGAAAAATGCCCCATCGGCGCGACCATGACTTCGTAGACGAACAGGCCGATCACGATCGACGGCGCGCTCAGCAGAATATCGTTGATGAAGCGCACGACGCTGGAGATCCGCTCGTGCCGCCCGTACTCGGCCAGGTAGGTACCCGCGAGGATGCCGATCGGCGTACCGATCGCAACCGCAAGCGCCGTGATGATCAGGCTTCCTGCGATCGGGTTGAGCAGGCCGCCGGCCGACCCGGGTGGCGGCGTCATCTCGGTGAAGACCGAAAGCGACAGTCCGCCAAAGCCCTCCCAGAGCAGCACGCCGAGGATCAGCACGAGCCAGCCGAGCCCGAACGCAGTCGCCGCGTAGGCGAGCACCTTCGCGATGATGTTGCTACGCCGCCGCCGGGCGTAGAGCGCGTTGTCGAATGAAACAGACATCGTCTATCCGATCCGCTTCTCGATGCGCGCAAGCATCAGGCGCGCGATCGTGAGCACAATGAAGGTGATCACGAAGAGGATGAGGCCGAGCGCGATCAGCGAAGACGTGTAGATGTCGCCGACCGCTTCGGTGAACTCGTTGGCGATCGTCGCCGAGATGGTGGTGCCCGGCGCGAGGACCGACGCCGCGATCTTGTGCGCGTTGCCGATCACGAAGGTCACAGCCATGGTTTCGCCGAGCGCGCGCCCAAGTCCGAGCATCACGCCGCCGATGACGCCGACGCGCGTGTAGGGCAGCACGACGTTGCGGAATACTTCCCAGGTCGAGCAACCGACCCCATACGCGGCTTCCTTCAGCACCGGCGGCACCGCGTCGAACACGTCGCGCGAGATCGAGGTGATGAACGGCAGGACCATGATGGCGAGGATCAGCCCGGCGGTGAAAATGCCGATGCCGTAGGGCGGCCCCTCGAACAAAGACGACAGGATCGGGATGCTGCCGAAGGCATCGATCAGGAACGGCTGGACGTGCTGTTGCAGGAACGGCGCGAAGACGAACAGTCCCCAGATGCCGTAGATGATGCTCGGGATGCCGGCGAGAAGCTCGATCGCGATGCCGATCGGACGGCGCAGCCACATCGGGCATAGCTCAGTCAGGAAGAACGCGATCATCAGCCCGACCGGCACCGCGATCAGCATCGCGATGAAGGACGTCACCAGCGTGCCGTAAACCGGCGCGAGCGCGCCGAACTTTTCGGTAACCGGATTCCAGGTCTGCGTGGTGAAGAATTCAAGGCCGAGCGCGCGCAGCGCCGGCATCGAGCCGATGATCAGCGAAACGATCACGCCGCCCAGAAGCGCCAGAACCAGAAACGCGGCGCCGCGCGTGATCAGCCTGAAGGCATTGTCGCCGAGGCGCAGTTTCCCCAGCACCTTCGCTCGGCTGGGATTTTCCGCGGCGCTCATGCCGGAACCCTGTAACGCAATGTCAGCCACTTGTCCCCCAGGCGAACGACATCGAAAGCCTTGCTACACAACATGCGAACCCGAACGCAGACGGCCGACTGGCCGCAGCAAAAGCGAGTGTCAGAGAGTGGAAAGGGCGCCGCCTGGGCGCCCTTTCCGTTTTGGATCTAGTTCGTGACCGCGTAGAGCGGCTTGCCGCTGCCGTCCTTGATCTCGGACGCCCAGGTCTGCTCGATGTCCTTCACGACCTTGTCGGGCATCGCCACGTAGTCGAGCTCTTCGGCCATCTTGTCGCCCTTCTTGTAGGCCCAGCCGAAGAACTTGAGCGTCTCACTGACGGCGACCGCGTCCGCCGGCTTCTTGTGGATCAGGATCCACGTCGCGGCGGTCATCGGCCACGACTGCGCACCAGGCTGGTTGGCGAGGATCACGCCGAAACCGGGCTGCGACTTCCAGTCCGCATTGGCGGCCGCGGCCTGGAACGTCTCGGCGGTCGGCGCGACGGCCTTGCCGTCCTTGTTGATCATCTTCGTGTGGGTCAGCTTGTTCTGCTTGGCATACGCATACTCGACGTAGCCGATCGACCCCTTGGTGTTGGCGACGTTGTTGGCGACGCCTTCGTTGCCCTTCGCGCCGATGCCGCCCGGCCACTGCAGCGCGGTGCTCACGCCGACCTTCGACTTCCAGTCCGCGCTCACCTCACCGAGGTAGTAGGCGAAGTTGTAGGTGGTGCCCGATCCGTCCGAGCGGTGCACGATCGCGATCGCCTGCTTCGGCAGCTTGGCGCTCGGGTTGAGCTTCGCGATGGCCGGATCGTCCCAGCTCTTGATTTCGGCGAGGAAGATCTTGGCGAGCGTCACGCCGTCGAGCACGAGATCGCCCGGCTTCACGCCTTCGAGGTTCACGACCGGCACGATCCCGCCCATGACGGCGGGAAACTGGACCAGTCCGCTGTCGTCGAGGTCCTTGCCGGTGAGCGGCGCGTCGGTCGCGCCGAACGCGACCGTCTTGGCCTTGATCTGCTTGATGCCGCCGCCGGAGCCGATCGACTGATAGTTCAGCCCGACGTTCGTCTCTTTCTTATAGGCGTCGGCCCACTTGGTGTAGACCGGATACGGAAAGCTTGCGCCGGCGCCGGAGATGTCGGCGGCTACGGCCGGTGCCGCATAGACGGCAGCCGCGAGGCCCGCTGCCGCAAGAGTGTGGATCAGTTTCACGATGTCTCTCCTTCTGGCCGAGCGAACGCATCGAGGTCCCGGGCACATGCCCAGGCCTTGCGATCCCTCAGCCGTTTCGTTGTTCTTCTGACGCCCGGGATTGCCCGGTTTTCCTGAATTCGTAGCGTTGGCGCCACGACCGTTAGGCGTCTCATGTCATCGTTCTATGAAGCTCCGATGACGCGCGTATGACAGAATAAACTATTGATATTGCTATGTTTTGAGAGACGGACCCAGCGACTCGCTGTGGACGGCCGGAAGCCGCACCGTGAAGGCCGCGCCCTTGCCGGGCTCGCTCTCGACGCTGAGCCGTCCGCGATGGCGATTGAGGATGTGCTTCACCAGAGCGAGGCCCAACCCGGTGCCGCCTTCGGCGCGGCTTTGCTTCACGTCGATGCGATAGAAGCGCTCGGTGAGCCGCGGCAGATGCTCGGCCGCAATGCCGGGCCCGTAGTCGCGCACCGTGACCAGCACATCAGAACCTGCGAGCGAGAACGCGACATCGACGCGCTTGCCGGGCGCGCCGTATTTCAGCGCGTTCTCGATCAGGTTCTCGAACACGCGCGTGAGTTCGTCGCGGTTGCCCGGCACGATCACGGGCTGCTCGGGCGGTGCGATCACAAGCTCGACGTTGCGATCGGTGGCGAGTGTCTGCAGGCCGTCGGCGACCTGCCGCACGACGGGGCCGAGATCGACCGGCGTATCCGGATGCACATGCTCGATCAGCTCGATGCGCGAGAGTGAGAGCAGATCTTCGATCAGGCGCGCCATGCGGCCCGCCTGCGTCTTCATGATGGCGAGGAAGCGTCCGCGCGCCTCGACGTCCTCGCGCGCCGGACCGAGCAGCGTATCGATGAAGCCCGAGAGCGAAGCGAGCGGCGTGCGCAGCTCGTGGCTCGCATTGGCGACGAAATCGACGCGCATCTCCTCGATGCGGCGCTGCTGCGTGAGATCGTGGAATACGAGCAGGATCGCGGCCGACGGCAGCCCGGCGAGCGGACGCACATGCGCGGTGAACCAGCGGTCGAGCGGAACGCGCTGGGAAAACTCCACGCTGCGCGATGCCTCACCGGCCGCGACCGCGCGCACGGCCTCCACCACGTCCGGAACGCGCAGCGCGAGCGAGGCGATCGCGCCGCGTGCGAGCGCCGGCGCGATCACGAGCGCAGCCGAGTTGAAGGTCACGACCCGCCCGTCGCGATCAAGCACGATCGCGGCATCGGGCATGCTGGCGACCACAGCATCGAGCGCGGCTGTCTCGCCGGCGGGCTCGGCACCCTGTGCGTCAGCAGGCTCGGCCGCGCCCCCGCTCCGGAAGAGCCGGCTCCGCAGCGTTTCGATGAATTCGTTCGCCATGGTGGCGGCCTATTTGGCCGGCGTGACGCCGAGCCACAATTCACGCACGCCAAGGATAACGAGCGAAAGTGCAAACGGGACGACATAGTAAAGCAGGCGGAACAACAGCAGGCCGGCGAGCAACTGCTCCTTTTCGAACTCGATCAGCGCGACCAGCATCGCGGCGTCGAACACGCCGAGCCCGCCGGGCGAGTGGCTCGCGAAGCCGAGCAACGTCGCCGAAACGAAGATGACGGCGAGCTTGATGAAGGCGATGTGCGGGTCGTCCGGCAACACCACGTACATGGCAAGCGCACAGAAGGAGAGATCGATGATGCCGATCGCAATCTGCAACAGCGTGAGCGAGCCACCGGGGAGCGTAACCACCCAGTCGGCGCGGCCGATGACCCGCGGCTTGACCCAGACCCACGCCACATAACCCGCGAGCGCGGCGAGCGCCGCAAACGCAATCAAACGGTTGAGCCACGGTGGCAACTGGTCGATCGCGCTCGCCGCCTCCGGCGCGTAGGCGATGCCGAGACCGAGCACGGTCGCATTGCCGAGCCAGAACGTCAGCCCCGCGATGAAGCAGATCTTCGCGACGTCGATCGCGGTCAGTCCCCACGCCGAATACACCCGGTAGCGCACGGCGCCGCCGGTGAACACGCTCGCCCCGATATTGTGGCCGATCGAATAGCTGGTGAAGCCGGCGAGCGCGGCAATCCGGTAGGGCACGTGGTTCGCCCCAATCGTGCGCACCGCGAAGAGATCGTAGAAGGTGAGCGTGAAATAGCCGGCCGCGACGAACAGCGCCGCAAGCGCTACGTCCATCGGATCGGTCGCCTTCAGGGCGACCACGAGCTCGGAAAATTCGATCCCGCGCAGGATGCGATAGAGAACAAAGATCGCAAAGCCGATGATGGCGAGGCTGAGCGCGAGCCCGATCCAGTTCCAGCCGATTTTCTGATCGATGAACCGCGCTGTCGCGCGGAGCGGATGGAGCATTTTCCCCTCGGGTCGGTGATTGCGACCTTTTTCTTGTTGTCCGGGGGCGCTCCCGGTTCGGCCTGAATCCAGTAGCAGAACGCCGCGCCAAGCGCGAGGCCGCATGGCATGCGTGCCGCATCGCATGGCGCAGCCGATTGTCACCATGCAAAGTGCGTGCGAGCGTCACAGGTTCCAGCCGAATTGAGGAGCAATCATGATCCTGCGCAATCTTGGAAAGTCCGGCCTGCGGGTCTCGCTGGTGGGGCTCGGCTGCAACAATTTCGGGCAGCGGATGGACCTCGAAAGCTCGACCAAGGTCATCCACAAGGCGCTGGATGCCGGGATCACGCTGTTCGATACCGCGGACGTCTATGGCGGGCGCGGCGGCTCCGAAACCGTGCTCGGGCAGGTGCTGGGCGACCGGCGCAAGGACATCGTGCTCGCCTCGAAATTCGGCATGGCGATGGACGATGGGGAAAAGAAGGGCGCCTCGCGCCGCTACATCATGGCGGCGGTCGACGCGAGCCTGAAGCGGCTCAAGACCGATTGGCTCGACCTCTATCAGGTGCACCGGCACGACCCGCTGACGCCGGTCGAGGAGACCATGCGCACGCTCGACGACCTCGTGCGCGCCGGCAAGGTGCGCTACGTCGGTTGCTCGAATTTCACCGCCGCGCAGATGACCGAGGCGCAGTGGGCGGCGCGGCATTTCAATCTCAGCGCCTTCATCTCGGCGCAGGACGAATACAGCCTGCTCAAGCGCGATCTCGAGCGCGAAAATCTCGGCACGATGCAGAACTACGGGCTCGGCCTCCTGCCCTATTATCCGCTCGCCTCCGGCCTGCTCACCGGCAAGCACAAGCGCGGCCAGTCCGTGACCGGCACGCGGCTCTCGATGCAGATTTTCTCCAACTTCGTGAACGACGCGAATTTCGACGTCGTGGAAAAGCTCGATGTGTTCGCGAAGAAGCGCGGGCACACGCTGCTCGAGCTTGCCTTCTCGTGGCTCGCGGCGCGGCCGAGCGTCGGCAGCATCATCGCGGGCGCGACCAAGCCCGAGCAGATCGAGGCGAACGTGAAAGCCGCCGGCTGGGAGCTGACGCCTGACGATATGAAGGAGATCGACGCGCTGACCGCGAAGTAAGCCTTACAGCTCGCGGCCGATCTTGCGGTCGAGCGAATACGGGCCGCCGCCGCGCAGCGCGATCGCGAACAGGATCAGGCCCCACATCAGCGGGTATTCGTAGCCGCGGTTGGTCCAGGCGAAGCCCTGCGGCATGTGGATGAATGTGACGACGAGCAGGTGAACTGCCGCGGCGGCCGCAAAGAAGCGCGTGAACAGCCCGAGCCCGATGCAGATGGCGCCGAGCGTCTCGATGCCGATCACCGCATAGGCAAGCGGAAGCGACGGCTCGATCCCGCGCCGCGCAAGGCTGCCGGTCGCGAACGCAGCCACGCCCGCCTGCCACTTCGGAATGCCGTGCGCGAGCAGCATGCCGCCCATCGTGAGGCGAACGATCGGCCACGAGAGGTCGACCACCCGCGCATAGAGCGGCGCAAGGCCGCTGAAAATCGGACGTGGTTCGTAGCCGGATGCCATGTTGTCCCCCTTTGCGACGCCTTCTCCGAACGGCGCGATTCTGGCGATGAAGTCTAGCGCCGCTCCGACGACCAGGGAAAGTTCAGGTACTGGTCGCGCGTGTCGTAGCAGATATTGCCGTACATCTTGAGATAGGAATCGCGGCGGCGGGCGTCCGCGTAGACGCTTCCCGGATCGGCGAGGTCGGCTTCGTACTGCGCCATGTTGTCGGCGGTCAGCGCCTTGGGAAGGATGTCCATCGCCTGCGGGATGCTCTTTCCTTCGAGCCAATCGGCCGCATGCTGACCCATCGCGTAGCCGAAGACCGGCGACGCGAGGCTGATGCTCGCCTTGTACGGGCCGCCGCCCTTCTTGATCTCGTCGACGGCCTCCGGCTCGCCGTCGATGCCGCCGAGAAATTGATCCGGCCGCGCCTTGCCGGCTTCACGCAGCGCTGCGAGCGCGCCGAGCACCACCGTGTCGGCGCCGAGCACGACATCGACGGTCGGCTGCGCCAGCAGGATGGTGCGCATGGTGGCGAGGCCGCCCTCCTTGTTGACCGTCGTCGGCGAAATGTCGGCGACGATGGTCACGCCGGGCATGTCCTTGAGCGCGTCGCGCATCGCGACGAAACGCGGCGCGAGGAATTGCAGACTGTCGTGCGTCAGCAGCACGACGCGCGCCTTGCCGCCGAGACGCGCGCGGATGTAACCGGCGGCGGCGTCTCCCAGCACCTTGCCGGTGAGATATTGCGGCGCGTTGAGCAGCTCGACCGCGGGCGGCGGCACGACCGTACCGACATAGCCGCCATCCCAGATGATCTGCTGGAGGCTGCGGGCGAGCGACGCAGGATCGACAGGCGCGGCGACAACCGCGCCCACCTTCGCGGCGCGGAGCGCCTGCACCTGCTCGATCATGCGGGCTGCATCGTTCGCCGCAACCTCGGCCTTGTATTGAAGTCCGCGATCCTTCGCGGCGGCGGCAGAGCCCGCGGCCGACGCCCTGCATGAACTCGCGCTCATTGTCCTGCGCGAAGGCGAGCGTCTTTTGCAGGCCGGGCGGCGCGGTGCATCGCGGAGCCTGCGGATTGAACGGCGGCAGGACGGCCGGCACCGTGATGCCCGGCGGGCCGTCCTTGCGCCGACGAAGCCGCGACGGCGCCGAGCAGGCCGAGCGCCGCCACGGCGGTTCGCACCACCGGACAGAGGTTGCCCCGTCCCGACCTCATGCCCTTCCTTTTCGCACTCCGCGACCCGGCGAGACTGTATTACGGCGCATCCGCGCGGGCAAGTCATGGCCCGCGCGGCATTCGTCCGCATTGTCAAAAGACATGCGGCCAGCGCTTTGAGAGGCTTAAGGCTGCAACGCGAAGGTCAGCCGGGCCACGGTTCCGGGTGTGCGCGCCTGGTACTGGATTTCCGCGCCCATCGTCGCCGCCATTGCGTTGACGATGCGGGTGCCGAGCCCCGTTCCCTTGACGGAGCCGTCCGGGCCACGGCCGACGCCATCGTCCTCCACCACCAGTTCGGCGCGACCGTCGGGCGCGGCCTTGAGCCGCACGCGGACCTCCCCCGGATGGACCGGGTAGGCGTACTTGAACGCGTTGGTGACCCATTCGGTGAGCACCACGCCGAGATTGACGCTCCCGTCGGTCGGCATCTTCAGCGGCTCGATCTCGTAGCGCAGCGTCGCGCCGTGCCCTTCGGCCCGCATCGAGGTTTCGAGATGTTCGAGCAGACCGGTGAGGTATTCGTCCAGCAGCACGACGCGGACGTCGCCGCCGCTATAGAGTCGCTTGTGCACGAGCGAGATCGCGAAGATGCGGCCCTGCGTCTCGGCGAGCGCATCCTTGGCGGACTGGTCGCTCACGGCATTCGATTGCAGCTTCACCAGCGCGGCGACGAGCGAAAGACTGTTCGCGACGCGATGGTTGACCTCGGCGACCAGCACCTCGGCGCGGTCGCGCGCGCGCGCAAGGTCGGCCGTGCGTTGCCGCACCCGCTCTTCAAGGCTCGCGTTGAGCAGGCGGACTTCATCGCGCGCCTGCGCGACCTCGCGCGTGTAGCGAACCACCGTGATGACAACGCCCGCAACCACGAGGATGATGACGAAGGCGCCGATGATCGAAATCCAGCGAAGCATCGTGGCGTTCGCGCGCTGCTCGCTGGAGCCGGTCGCCAGCCGCTCGTCGGACGCGAGAATGATCCCGAAGAGGAAGACGTTGGCTTCGTCCATCAGCGACTTGCCGCGATTGGTGCGAAACAGCGCGAGCGCTTCCGCGTCGCGTTGCTGCTTCTTCATCGCGATGGTCTGATCCATCTCGGTGAGCTTGTCGTTGGTGACGGCGGTGAGCCGGGGCAGCATCTGCGCGGTCTGCGGCACCTGCGCGAGACGCGGGTTCAGCACCTCAAGCTGGCGCAGCGCCTGCGCCTTCGCGCTGTCGTAGGGCGCAAGGTAGATCTCGTTTCCGGTGATGAGGTATCCGCGCTGGCTCAACTCCGCGATGCGCAAAGCGTCCCGTAACTCGACTGCGGCGCCACGCGTGACGCGCGCCTGGAACACGTCGTTGAAATAGACCTGCGCGCGTTCGCTGAGCCAGATCGTCGTGCCGACGATGCCGAACAAAGTAATGAATCCGACCGCGAGGAGCGCGATGGTCGACTGGACGACAAAACGGCCGGAAATGGGCATGGCACAATGCCGATGCCTGATATTTCGGCATCACACAAGCGAGCCGCGTGGCGCGCCCGGCGGTGAGGCCGGGCGTCCGCGAATTTCAAGTAGTGCGGCGGCTCAGCGCCCGGCCGGTGACGCGTCCCGCCCGGCGCTTAGCAGGTGATAGAGGATGATGCAGCCAAACGTCGCGGTTCCAATGCCGTCGAGGGTGAAGCCCGCGACCGTGAGCTTGAAGTTCCCGGCGCCGAGCACGAGCGCGACCGCGACCGTGATGAGGTTGCGCGCCTCTGAGAAATCGACGCGGTTCTCCACCCAGATGCGCCCCGCCGTGGCGGCGATCAGGCCGAACACCACGATGGAGAGTCCACCCAGCACCGGTCCCGGAATGGTCAGGATCAGCGCGCCGAACTTCGGCGAGAAGCCGAGCAGGATCGCGATGATGGCGGCCGCGATGAAAAGCGCGGTCGAATAGATGCGCGTGATCGCCATCACGCCCATGTTCTCCGCGTAGGTGGTGACACCGGTGCCACCGCCCGAGCCCGATACCATCGTGGCGATGCCGTCGCCGATGAAGGCGCGGCCGAGATAGGGGTCGAGGTTGCGCCCGGTCATCGCACCGATCGCCTTGATGTGCCCGAGGTTCTCGGCAACGAGCACGATCGCGACCGGCGCGATCAGCACCATCGCCTTCGCGTCGAACACCGGTTTGGCGAAATTCGGCATGCCGAACCACGCCGCCGCGCCGATTCTCGAGAAGTCGATCGCCGGGCCGTAACCCATCTGGTTCGCCGCAATGTAATAGACGAGGTAACCCACGATGGCGCCGAGCAGGATCGGCACGCGCCGCCAGAGGCCGGGCGCGTAAACGGCGAACACGCCGACCGCCACCACGGTGATGATCGCGATCCAGCGCGCGAAGGTCGTGCCGTCCGCGTTGCCGGGGCCGATGCCGGAGGCCGAGTTGATCGCGATCGGCGCGAGCACAAGGCCGATCGCGGCGACGATCGCGCCGGTGACGACCGGCGGCATGACCTTCTCGACCCACTGGTGGCCGGCGGCCATCACGATCAGGCCGATGACGGTGTAGAGCGCGCCGGCCGCGATGATGCCGCCGAGCGCAAGACCGATGTTCGGCGTTCGCGCCCGCCGCAACCGTCGCGCCGGTCGCCGCCAGCACCGGGCCGATGAAGGCGAAGCTCGAACCGAGATAGCTCGGCACGCGCCCGCCGGTGCAGACGAAGAAGATCAGCGTGGCGATGCCGGAGAAGAAGATCGCGACGTTCGGGTCGAAGCCCATCAGGATCGGGGCAAGCACCGTCGCGCCGAACATCGCCACGACATGCTGGAGCCCGACCAGAACGGTGGGGCCGGTCGGCAGGCGCTCCTCGGGCAGAATGATGCCCTCGCGCTTGACGGTCCACACGATGAAGTAGCGCTCTGCCATGATCGCCTCCCCCGCGCACGAAACGTGCCACCGGCATGCTTTGCCTGCGGTCAGGCGGGGTCAAGTTCGCGGCGCCGTCCGTCAACAAGAATGCGTGCAAATCCGGGGCTTGCTGGCTATGAAGCCGCATGACCATCGCGATCATCGGCGGCGGGATTTGCGGGCTTTCGCTCGCGCTCAACCTGCATGCGCGCGGGATCGCGTGCCGTGTCTACGAGGCCGCGCCGGAACTGAAAGAACTCGGCGTCGGCATCACGCTTCTGCCGCATGCGATGCGCGAGATGACGGCGCTCGGGCTGGGCGACGAACTCCTGCGCGCGGGGATCGAGAACGCCGAGAGCTGCTTCTTCAACCGCTTCGGCCAACTCATTTACAAGGAGCCGCGCGGCAAGCGCGCCGGCTACCAGTATCCGGAAGTCGGTATCCATCGCGGCACGCTGCACTTCGCGCTCTATCGCGCCGTGCAGGAGCGCATCGGCAAGGATTGCGTCGTCACCAATCGTCTGTGCACCGGCGTCGAGCAGGACGAGAGCGGCGCGCGCATCCTCTTCAAGGAAGCGAGCAGCGGACAGACGCTGCCTCCGGTCGCGGCGGGCATCGTGATCGCGTGCGATGGCGTCAACTCGGCGATCCGCAAGCAGTTCGTCGGCGACAGCGTCGTGTTCACCGGCATCAACACCTGGCGCGGCGTGACGCGGATGAAGCCGATCCTCACCGGCCGCAGCTACATGCGCATCGGCTCGATCCTCACCGGCAAGATCGTGATCTATCCGATCGCGGACGACATCGACGCCGACGGCAACCAGCTCATCAATTGGACGACCGAGTTCAAGCGCGACACCACCGAGATGAACGACTGGAACAAGCCGGGCGATCTTGGCGACTTCATCTCGGTCTACGAGTCATGGCGCTTCGACTGGCTGGATGTGGCGGAGATGATCCGCAAGTCCGATTTCATCTTCGAGTATCCGATGGTCGACAAGGATCCGCTCGACCGTTGGACCTTCGGGCGCGTGACGCTTGCGGGCGATGCCGCACATCCGATGTATCCGCGCGGCTCGAACGGCTCGGCACAGGCCGTGATCGATGCGCGCGTGCTGGCCGAATGCCTTGCGGCGCATGCCGAACCGCGCGAGGCGCTTGCGCGCCTACGAGGCGGCGCGGCGCGAGGCGACCGGAAAGGTCGTACGTACCAACCGCGAGCACCCGCCCGACTTCATCAACATCAAGGTCGAGGAGCTGACCGGCGACAAGCCGTTCCGACAATCTCGACGACTTCATCACGCAGGACGAACTGCGCGCGCTCTCCGACAACTACAAGCGCATCGCGGGCTTCGCGGTGAGCGATGTAAAGCGGGCCTGAGACTGTTCATCGCGGCATAACTGCCCTACAAGTTCGCGCGTAACAATCGGGGACGGAAAACGATGGGTGAGTTCGGCGGCAAGGTTATCGTGGTCACCGGCGGAAGCCGCGGGATCGGCAAGGCGATCGCGGCATCGTTCGCGCGCGAGGGCGCGCAGACCGTGCTCGCCGCATCCTCGCAGGCGAACCTCGATGCCGCCGCGAAGGAGATCGGCAATTCGGGCCCACGTCCCCTCACCTTCGCGGGCGACTTGAAGACGCTCGAGGCCTGCGAGGCGCTGCATGCCTCCGTGAAGGAGAAGGCCGGGCGCTGCGACGTGCTGATCAACAACGCGGGCGCGACGCGCAGCGGCAATTTCCTCGACATGCCCGACGCCGCGTTCCACGACGGCTTTGCGCTGAAATACTTCGCCTGCGTGCGGCTCTCGAAGCTGTTCTGGCCGATGCTGAAGGACGCCGAGGGCCGCATGGTCAACATCATCGGCGGCGCGGCGCGCACGCCGGATCCGCTGTTCCTGGTCGGCGGCTCGGTCAACGCCGCGATGGCGAATTTTTCCAAGGGGCTCGCCGGGCTCGGCAAGAAGGACGGCGTGAACGTCAACGTGATCCATCCCGGCACCACCGAAACCGACCGCATCCGGCAGCTGTTTCAGCAGCGCGCCGAGGCGAGCGGCACGACGCCGGAAGATATCCGCAAGCAGACGATGGAAAAGGACGGCCTGCGCCGCATCGGCCAACCGGAGGATGTGGCCGAACTGGCGCTGTTTCTCTGTTCGGAGCGCGCGCGGCATATCCAGGGCGCCGCGATCGGCGTCGACGGCGGGCAGACGACCGGGCTGTTTTAGCCTATTTTACGCGGCCGCTTGGAGAATCCCCGGATGGACCTCGATACGCCGTCGCGCGAGCCTGAACTGATCGCGGTCGTGCGCGAGCTCGTGCGCGAGCTGGCGCCGCAGCGCCTCAAGCGCGGCGACGTGACGCTCGCAAGCCGGCTCGACCGCGACCTCGGCATCGACAGCCTCGCGCGCACCGAACTGGTGCTGCGCATCGAACGCAAATTCCGCGTGCGGCTTGCCGTCACGTCGGTGGCCGAGATGGACACGGTCGGCGATCTGCTCAAGGCGGTGGAGCAAGGCGCGCCAAGCGGAGCCACCGCCTTCGCGCTCGATCTCGCGACGCAGACCACGACACCGCTGATCGGCCAGCCGGATCACGCCAAGACGCTGACCGAGATGCTCGACTGGCACGTGCAGGAGCATCCGGACCACATCCACGTCACGGTGCTGCAGGACGAGAACGTCGTGCTCGGCACCATGAGCTATCGCGACCTGCAGACCGCGGCGCATGCGGTCGCGCAAGGGCTGATCACCCGCGACATCGTGCCGGGCGACCGCATCGCGATGATGCTGCCGACCTCGACGGACTTCTTCGCGTCGTTCTTCGGCATCCTCTACGCGGGCGCGGTGCCCGTTCCAATCTATCCGCCGGCGCGCATGGCGCAGATCGAAGAGCACATGCGCCGCCAGATCGTG
This sequence comes from uncultured Alphaproteobacteria bacterium, assembly GCA_963828625.1. GTDB lineage: Bacteria > Pseudomonadota > Alphaproteobacteria > Rhizobiales > Xanthobacteraceae > PALSA-894. Next base: position 82,755 of record CAWHEX010000010.1, read on the forward strand.
ATCCTGCGCAACGCCGGCGCGCGGATGCTGATCACGGTGAACGAGGGCCGCAAGCTTGCGGTGCTGCTGCGCAGCCAGGTCGAGACGCTGGGAAGCGTCGAGACCGTCGCGACGCTGTCGGCCGAACGCACCGCGCATCCGCTGCCGCCGCTCAACGATCCCGAAGCGCTCGGGCTGATGCAGTACACGTCGGGTTCGACCGGCGACCCGAAGGGCGTGATGCTCACGCACGACGGGCTCCTCGAAAACGTGCGCTCGATGGGCCTCGCGATGGAGGCTTCTTCCGCCGACACGTTCGTGAGCTGGCTGCCGCTCTATCACGACATGGGACTGATCGGCGCGTGGCTCGGCTGCTGCTATTTCGGCGCACGGCTTTACGTGATGTCGCCGATCTCGTTCCTGGTGCGCCCGGCTACATGGCTATGGACCATGCACAAATACCGCGCGACGTTTTCGGGCGGGCCGAACTTCGCTTACGAGCTTTGCGCGAGCCGCATTCCCGACGAGGACCTCGAAGGGCTCGACCTGTCGGCGCTGCGCTTCATGGTGAACGGCGCCGAGCCGATCTCGCCGCAGACCCTGCGCAAGTTCACCGATCGTTTCGCCAAATACGGCATGAACCGCGGCGTGCCTTCGCCGAGCTACGGCTTGGCGGAAAACTGCGTCGGCCTTTGTTTTCCGCCGTTCGGGCGCGGACCGCTGATCGACCGCATCAAGCGCGACTCCCTCGCGAAGCGCAGCTACGCCGAGCCGGCCGGCCCGGAAGACACCGACGCAATCGAGATGGTCGCGTGCGGGCACCCGATCGAGAAGAACGACGTGCGCATCGTGGACGGCGCGGGACGCGAGCTCGGCGAACGTTACGAGGGCATGCTGGAATTCCGCGGCCCCTCGATGACCAAGGGCTATTTCCGCAACGAGGCAAAGACCAAAGAGCTGTTTCACGACGGCTGGATCAAGTCGGGTGACCGCGCCTACATGGCGGGCGGCGACGTCCACATCACCGGCCGCGTGAAGGACATCATCATCCGCGGCGGGCGCAACACCTATCCGCACGAGATCGAGGAAGCCGTCACGGCGATCCCGGGCGTGCGCAAGGGCGGCGTCGCGGCGTTCGGCTCGCCCGATCCGCAGAACGGCACCGAGCGCCTCGTCGTGATGGCGGAGACGAAGGAGACCGACGCGGATGCGCGCGCGAAGATCATCGCGGCGGCGCACGAAGTAGTCACCGCGATCGCGGGCTCGGCCGCCGACGATATCGTGCTGGTGCCGCCGCGCGGCGTTCCGAAAACGTCGAGCGGCAAGGTGCGCCGTTCGTCCGCCAAGGAGTTGTACGAGACCGGCAAGACCGACGTGAAGCAGCACGCGATGTGGTGGCAGATCGTGCGGCTGTCGCTGTCGAGCGCGGGGCGCTCGGCGACAGGCTTCCTGCGCCGGATCGACGACACGCTCTATGCGGGCTGGTGGTATCTCGTGACGGCGCTGGCCCTGGTCGTGGCGTTTCTTGCGACGCTGATCCTGCCGACGGTTCCGGCGCGCTGGTCCGCGCTGCGCGGGATCGTGCGCGCGACGCTCGCGCTCACCGGCATCAAGGTCGACGTGACCGGGCTCGAAAATCTGCCAAGCGGCAATGCCGTGATCCTGTTCAATCACACGAGCTACATGGACGTGGTCATCGTCGCATCGGTGCTGCCGGGCGAGCCCGCCTTCATCGCCAAGAAGGAATTCGCGGACCAGGCTTTCGCGGGCTTGTTCATGCGCCGCCTCGGCGTTGCGTTCGTGGAGCGCTTCGATGCGGCCGCGAGCTTGGCGGACGCCGAGACGGTGACCGGCATGGCGAAGGCCGGCCGGCTGTTCGTGTTCTTCCCGGAAGGCACGTTCACGCGCCGCGCCGGGCTGATGGGCTTCTACATGGGTGCGTTCAAGGTGGCGGCGGAAGCGAACCTTCCCGTCGTGCCGGGCGTGTTGCGCGGCGTGCGCGCGCTGTTGCGCGGCGACCAGTGGTTCCCGCGCCGCACGCCGATCAGCGTCGTGATCGAGAAGCCGATCCAGCCGAGCGGGCACGGACTTCACCGCGATGCTCGCGCTGCGCGACGCGGCCCGTGCCGCGATGCTCAAGCACGCCGGCGAGCCCGATCTCGGCGCGCTGGAAAAGCCGCAGGCGCCGGGCGGGTAGAGAAAAGACAGCCCTGTCAAAGTGTTACCCGGTCACAGCGTGTTGAGCGGGGTGTGCCGCAAGCCCGTTGCGCCCGCTACCCTTCTTCAATACCTTTACGGGCATAAAGACTGAATCCACCGCGGAGGAAGACATGGCCTGGACGACCCCAACTCTCGTCGAAATCTGCATCGGCCTCGAGATCAACGGCTATCTTCCCGCCGAATTCTAAGCTTCTTCATCCTGATACTGGGCCCGGGCTCCATCTGAGGAGCCGATGGGCCGTCTGACCGCCATCGTGCTCGGTGCAGCGGCCGGTGGCGGCTATCCGCAATGGAATTGCCGTTGTGACGTGTGCCGTCTCGCTTGGGACGGCGATCCACGCGTGCGTGCGCGCACACAGGCAAGCCTCGCCGTCTCCGCCGATGGCGCCCGCTGGACACTGCTGAACGCCGCGCCCGACCTGCGCGCACAGCTTGCCGCGACTCCGGCGTTGCATCCGCGCGGCACAAAGCGCGGCAGCCCGATCGAAGCCGTGGCGCTGACCGGTGCGGAAATCGACCAGACCGCGGGCCTGCTGAATTTGCGCGAGCGTCAGCCGTTCACGCTGGCCGCGACCGCCGAGACGCTCGCGGCGCTCGGCGCGAACACGATGTTCGATGCGCTCGCACCCGATGTCGTCACGCGACGCGCGATCGCGGTTGGGCAGCCGTTCCCGCTGCCGGGCGGGCTGACGGCGGAACTGTTCACCGTTCCCGGCAAGGTGCCGCTCTACCTCGAACGGGGCACGCCGGAGACCGCGCAGGAAACCGGCAACAATGTCGGCGTGGAGATTTCACACGACGGCGCGCGGCTCTGTTTCGTGCCGGGCGCCGCCGCCGTGACGCCCGCGCTGCGTGCGCGGCTTGAGAAGGCAGACGCCGTGCTGTTCGACGGCACACTGTTCACCGATGACGAAATGATCGCTTCCGGCACGGGCGAAAAGACCGGGCGGCGCATGGGCCACATGCCGATCGACGGCGCGGACGGCTCGCTTGCGGCGCTCACAGGCCTTGGCAAGCGGCGGATTTACATCCACATCAACAATACCAATCCGATCCTGATCGACGACTCACCGCAGCGGGGCGCGGTCGCGGCCGCCGGCTGGGACGTCGCCTACGACGGGATGGAGATCGTCCTGTGAAGCTGATGAGCCCGGATGAACTGGAAGCGGCGCTGCGCGACATCGGCGCAAAGCGCTATCACCGCCTGCACCCCTTCCACGGGCTGCTGCACGGCGGCAAATGCACCAAGGGCCAGGTGCAGGCCTGGGCGCTCAATCGCTACTATTATCAGGCTTGCATTCCGCTGAAAGACGCGAGCCTGATCGCGCGCTGCGACGATCCTGCGATCAGGCGCGAATGGCGCTCGCGCCTGCACGATCATGACGGCGAAGCGGAAGGCGACGGCGGCATCGCGCGCTGGCTCAAGCTGACGGACGGTCTCGGGCTCGACCGCGACTACGTGACATCGCTGCGCGGGCTGCTGCCGGGGACGAAGTTCGCGGTGGAAGCCTATGTGCATTTTGTCGCTGAGAAGACGCTGCTGGAGGCGATCGCCTCGTCGCTCACCGAACTGTTCTCGCCGGTGATCATCGGCGAGCGCGTCGAGGGCATGCTCAAGGGCTATTCGTTCGTCACAACCGAGACGCTCGCCTATTTTGCCAAACGCCCGCCGCAGGCGAAGAAGGATTCGGATTTCGCGCTCGACTACGTGAAGCGCAATGCCCGCACGCCGAACGAGCAGCGCGCCGTGCTGGCGGCGCTGGAGTTCAAGTGTGGCGTGCTGTGGTCGATGCTCGACGCGCTGCACTTCGCCTACGTGGAGCCGGGGCACATTCCGCCCGGCGCGTTTGTGCCGACAGGACGCGATGATGCATTCGCCGGACGCCAAGCCGAGACTGCCGCGCGGCGTGCGCCTGACGCACAACGAGGCGCAGGGCGGCTGGGTGCTGCTCGCGCCGGAGCGCGTGTTCAAGGCCGAGGGGCCGGCGGCCGAGATCGTCAAGCGCTGCACCGGCGAGGCGACCGTGAGCGAGATCGTCGACGACCTCGCCAAGACCTTCAACGCGCCGCGCGAGCGCATCATGACGGACGTGACCGCGATGCTGAACGGGTTGATCGAGAAAGGCTGCTGGAAACTGATGGACGCAACGCCGCAGCGCGCGCCGCGCCCGCTCGGCCTGCTCGCCGAGCTGACGCACCGCTGTCCGCTCGGCTGTCCGTATTGCTCCAATCCGCTCGCGCTGGAAGGCCGCACCGACGAACTCGACACCGCCACCTGGGCGCGCGTGTTCAAGGAGGCAGCGGCGCTCGGCGTGCTGCAGGTGCATCTCTCCGGCGGCGAGCCGGGCGCGCGGCGCGACCTCGTGGAGATCACGAAGGCGGCGCACGACGCGGGGCTTTACACCAATCTCATCACGTCGGCGGTCGGCATCACGAAGGAGACATTCGGCAAGCTCTCCGATGCCGGGCTCGACCACGTGCAGATTTCCATTCAGGACAGCGAGCCCGGCTCCGCCGATCACATCGCGGGCTACAAGGGCGCGTACGCGCGCAAGCAGGCGCTCGCCGCCGAGGTGACGCGGCTCGGCATCCCGCTCACCGTCAACGCCGTGATGCACCGCGCCAACATCGACCATGTCGGCGAGATGGTCGAACTCGCGCTGAAGCTCGGCGCGAAGCGCGTCGAGATCGCGCATGTGCAGTATTACGGCTGGGCGCTGAAGAACCGCGCGCAGCTGATGCCGACGCGCGAGCAGGTCGAGCGCGCCGTGAAGGCCGTCGATGCGCTGCGCCAGAAGCATCACGGGCAGATCGTGATCGACGCCGTGGTGCCGGACTATTACGCGCGCTTCCCGAAGGCCTGCGTGGGCGGCTGGGGGCGGCGCTCGCTCAACGTAACGCCGTCCGGCAAGGTGCTGCCGTGCCACGCGGCCGAGAGCATTCCGGAGCTGACGTTCTGGAACGTGCGCGAGCACACACTCGCCGACATCTGGGACAACGCGCCAGCCTTCATGGCGTTTCGCGGCACCGACTGGATGCAGGAGCCGTGCCGCTCATGCCCGAAGGCCAAGGAAGACTTCGGCGGCTGCCGCTGCCAGGCCTTCGCGCTCACCGGCGACGCGCGCGCGACCGATCCCGTGTGCCATCTCTCGCCGCAGCATGCGCTGGTGGCGGAACTGGCCGAGGCGCGCGCGGACGTGGCGTACGATTACCGGCGCTGATTATCTTGCTCGCCTGATCTCCACGCCGACGCTGCCGGGCCCGACCTCCAGCTTTTCCACGCGCACCGTCACGGACAAAATCGGCGGGTGCGCGAGCACGGACGCGGCAACGCGCTCGGCCAATGTCTCGACCAGATGGATATGTCCCTGCGCGACGATCGCCCGGATGCCGTCGGTGATCAGGTCGTAGGAAAAGACTTCCGGCAGCCGCTCGGGCGTGCGCGCGGGACGCGCGATGCGCGCGTCGACATTGAAGCGCACCTGCTGCGGCGCATCGTGCTCGCGATCGAACGCGCCGATGCGCACCGGCAGCACGAAGTCGTGCACGAAGACGAGGTCGGTGTCGGGCGTTCCGGCTTGGGTCATGCGAAGGCGATCATAGCAGGCGATGAAGCTGGCGCGCCCGGAGAGATTCGAACTCCCGACCCTCAGATTCGAAGTCTGATGCTCTATCCAGCTGAGCTACGGGCGCCACGTTCGACGTGTCTAGCACAGCCCGGCCCAAACAGAAGTTCCATCATCCGCATTCTTACGGATTTGATCGGCGCGCGAGAGGGATCATGCTCCGGCTACGGCGACCTGCGCATTTGCGTGCTCCGCCGAATCATTTTTGAAATACGCCGGCCGCGGCCGACCTTGCGGAGACCATCATGTTCGGCGACTTCGACTGCGATTGCATCTACGTGGAAATTTCGAACGACCGCGTGCCGCGTTCGGGCCGCATCGAGTATCGCGCGAAATCGTGCGACATCTGCCGGGCGCGCGAGGCGCTCAAGCGCGCGGAACGCAAGATGCCGGTGGTGTTCAATCCCCAGACGCCGCGCTATCAGCGCACGCATTGACGGGCACGGTCGCGCTAGTACGACCGCTCCATCCCGAGCACGTGCTGGCCGAGATAGGCGAGCACCAGGTTGGTCGAGATCGGCGCGATCTGATAGAGCCGTACCTCGCGCCATTTGCGCTCGATGTCGTATTCCTTCGCGTAAGAAAATCCGCCGTGCGTCTGCATCGCGGCTTCGGCGGCCTTCCAGCACGCCTCTGACGCCAGCAGCTTCGCCATGTTGGCGTCCGCGCCGCACGGCACGTTCGCGTCGAACAGCGCGGCCGCGCGGCGGCACATCATGTCGGCGGCCTCAAGCTCCGCGTAGGCGCGCGCGAGCGGGAACTGCACGCCCTGGTTCTTGCCGATCGAGCGGCCGAACACCACGCGGCTGTTAGCGTAGTCGACGCCTTTCTTCAGGAACCAGCGCCCATCGCCGACCGCCTCGGAAGCGACAAGAATGCGCTCGGCGTTCATGCCGTCCATGATGTAGCGCAGGCCCTGCCCTTCCTCGCCGATCAGGTTCTCGGCGGGAATTTCCAGATTGTCGAAAAAGATCTCCGTGGTGTTGTGATTGATCATCGCGGCGAGCGGGCGGATATCCATGCCCTTGCCCTTCGACTCGCGGATGTCGACGAGGAACACCGACAGGCCTTCCGAGCGCTTCTTCACGTCCTCGATGGGCGTGGTGCGCGCGAGCAGCAGCATCAGGTCGGAGTGCATCGCGCGCGAGGTCCACACCTTCTGGCCGTTCACCACGTAACGGTCGTTGCCCTTGCGCACCGCGCGCGTCTTCAGCTTGGTGGTGTCGGAGCCGGTGGTCGGCTCGGTCACGCCGAACGCCTGCAGGCGCAGCTCGCCGTTTGCGATGCCGGGCAAATAGCGCTGCTTCTGCGCTTCGCTGCCGTGCCGCAGCACGGTGCCCATGATGTACATCTGCGCATGGCACTGCGTCGCGGTGCAGCCGCCGACATTGATCTCCTCGAGGATCGCGGCCGCGGCGCGGATCGGCAGGCCGGCGCCGCCGAACTCGGGCGGGATCAGCGCGGCGAGATAACCGCCGGCCGTCAGGTCGTTGACGAACGCCGTCGGATACTCGGATTTGTCCTCGAGCCCGCGCCAGTATTCGCCCGGATACTTCGCGCAGATCTTCCGCACCGCCTCGCGCAGCTCGGGATAATCCTCGCCAAGCTCGAACGAAACGGGTGTGCCGTCCTTGACGGGCGCTTCGATGTTCATGCGGCCTGGCGCCCCTCGGCGTAGGAAAAGCCCTTCGGCAGTCCGGCCTTTGCCATCTGGCCGTAGAGCGCTTCGTCCGGCAGCGCCTGCTGCACGATCTCACGCGCCGTGATGAGCTTATCGAGATCGATGCCGGTGTTGAAGCCGAGCGACTCGGCAAGGAACACGACGTCCTCGGTGACGATGTTGCCGGTCGCGCCCGGCGCCCACGGGCAACCGCCGAGCCCGCAAAGCGAGGCATCGAAGCGCCGCACGCCGACGTCGATTGCGGCCGAGACGTTGGCGATGCCAAGCCCGCGCGTGTCGTGGAAATGCGCCGCGAGCGGCATGTTCGGGCCGATCGCCTTCATGACGCGCGTGAACAGCGTGCGGACCGCGTTCGGATTGCCGAAGCCGACCGTATCGGCGAGCGCCATCTCGTCGACGCCGATCGCCGCGACCTTCTCGGCGAACTGCACGACGCGGTCGTGCGGCACGTTGCCTTCGAGCGTGCAGCCGAACGAGGTCGCAAGGCCGCAGAACAGCTTCGGCCGCTTGCCCGGCTCGATGGTCTTGAGGAAATCCGCGATGCGCTGCAGGTCGGCGAGCGAGTCCGCGGTCGAGCGGCGCACATTGTTGAGGTTGTGGCTTTCGCTCACCGAGACGACATAGTCGAGCCGGTGCACGCCGAGCGCGGCGCCACGTTCGGCGCCCTTGAGGTTCGGCATCAGCGCCGCGACCGTCAGACCGGGAATCTGCAGCGCCGCCTTGGTCACCTCCTCGGCGTCGGCGAACTGCGGCAGCAGCTTCGGCGGCACGAACGAGCACACCTCGATGTCGCGCACGCCGGCCGCGAACTCCGCCTTGATCCAGGCGACCTTCAGGTCGGTCGGCACGACCGTCTTGATGCTCTGGATGCCGTCGCGCAGGCCGACTTCGCGGACCTCAAGAAATTCGGCCATGTGTGTCTCCTACTTGCCCTTGAACTTCGGCTTGCGCTTCTCGTTGAACGCGCGCACGCCCTCGTGGCGGTCTTCGGTTCCGACCATCTTATTATAGGCGTCGACCTCGAAGAACAGCGCCGAGCGCACATCCATGTGCGCGCCGAAATGCATGGAACGCTTGGCCTGGCGCACCGAGATCGGGGCGTTGTCGCAGATCGTCTGCGCGGTCGCGAGCGCCTCCTCCATCAGCTTCTCGGGCGCGCAGACCTTGTTGACGATGCCCCAGTCGAGCGCTTCCTGCGCGGAGAATGCCTTGCCGGTGAGGATGATCTCCTTGGCGCGGCGCAGCCCCGCGGCGCGCGGCAGGAACTGCGTGCCGCCGCCGCCCGGCATGATGCCGAGCGTGATCTCGGTCAGCGCAAAACGCGCCGCCGTGCTGGCGTAGGCGAAGTCGCAGGTGAGCGCGAGTTCCAGCCCGCCGCCGAACGCCGCGCCGTTCACGGCGGCGATCACCGGAATCGGGCAATCCAGAATGGCGAGCGTCATGCGCTCGAAGATCGCGTGCTGCACGAGCCACTGCGCGTCGGTCATGCCGTGGCGCTCTTTCAGGTCGCCGCCGGCGCAGAACGCCTTGTCGCCGGTGCCGGTCAGCACCACGCAGCGATAGTCGTTCGGCGCCTGGAAGCGCCCGAACAGGTCGAGCATGTCGCGGCCGACCTGCGTCGAGATCGCGTTGCGCACCTCCGGCCGGTTGAACCGCACGACGAGCAGATGCTCGGAGGGCTGCTCCAGCGCGAGCGTTTCGTATTTCAGATCCTTCATGAGGCGGCTTTCTTCTGCGCCGGCGTGGAGGCCAGCAGATCGTTGTGCTCGCCGAGTTTCGGCGCGGAGAAGCGATAGGGCGGGCGCTTGCCGTCGAATTCGAGCGGCAGGCCGGTGAGCGTCATGCCGAGGCTCGGGTCCTTCTGAAGAATACCGAGCGCTTCGGTCTGCTTCGAGGCGATGACCTCGGCGACGTTCTCGATCGGCGCGGCGGGAACGCCGGCCGCATCGAGACGCGTTAGCCAGTCGGCGGTCGGCTTCGCGTGAAAGATTTCTTCCAGCAACGGGATCAGCGTGCGGCGGTTCTCGACGCGCCTGGAGTTGGTGGCGAAGCGCTCGTCCTTCATGAAGTCGTTGCGGTCGATCGCGCCGCACAGCGCACGAAAGAGATTGTCGTTGCCAGCCGCCACCATGATGTGGCCGTTCGCCGTCGCGAAAGCCTGATGCGGCACGATCTCCGTGACGCCCGAACCAAGCGGGCGGCGCATCGCGCCCCCGGAAAGGAAGCCTCCGATGTGCGGCGCCATCCAGCCGATCGCGGTCTCGAACAGCGAGGTCGAGACGTGGCTCCCCTCGCCCGTCGTGTGGCGCTTGTTCAGCGCCGCCAGAATGCCCATCGCGGCCCACATGCCGGCGCCCTGATCGACGATCGACACGCCGACGCGTACCGGCTCGCCGCCGTCGATGCCGGTCACGCTCATGATGCCGCCATGCGCCTGCATCAGCGGGTCGTAGCCGGGCCGCTCGCGCAAAGGTCCGGTGCGGCCATAGGCGCCGAGATCGCAATAAACGAGCGACGGCTTCTCGGCGCGCAGCGCCGACGCACCAAGGCCGAGCTTGTCGATCGCCCCGGGTCGCATGTTCTGCAGCACCACGTCGGCGTTTTCGAGAACGAAGTCCTTCAGCCGTGCCGCCGTAACGCTGTCGCGCAGGTCGAGCGCCAGCCCGCGCTTGTTGTGGTTGAGTACATGGAACAACGTGGAGGTGCCGTGCGCGAAGGGCGGGCCCCAGTCGCGCGCATAGTCGCCCTTGTCCGGGCTTTCGACCTTGATGACGTCGGCGCCGAGATCGGCGAGGATCGAGCCCGCGTAGGGTCCGGCGACGCTGTGGCAGAACTCGACGACGGTGATGCCGGCGAGCGGCAAGGCGCCCATCTCTGCTTCCCTGGCGTTTCTTTCCATTTGATTTTGACGCTAATGAATATCCCGCGAGGCGTCAAAGCATGAGCGAAGCGTCGGAAAATCCTTGGGCGAGCGCGTTGCGCAACTTCGAGACGCGCTTTCCCGCGCGTGTCGCGGTCGCGTCGCGCGGGCAGAAGCTGACCTATGCGGAGCTTGCGCGGCAGGCGCGCGCGGTATGCGGCGCCGTGCTCGCGGCAGGCGCGCGCACAGGCGAGCCGGTCGCAATCGTGGCGCGCAACGGGCCGGGCGTCGTCGCGGCGAGCTACGGCGTGATGGCGAGCGGCGCGGCGGAATTCGTCATCGACCTCAACCTCGGGCCAGACGACATCGCATACGCGGTGCAGATCATGGGCATACGGCGCGCGGTCGCGGAGCGCAGCGAACTGCCGCGCATCGCAGGTCACGGGCTCGACGTGATGGTGCTCGAGGACATTCTGGCGGCCCCTCCCCGGCCCGCGACGGTCCCGCCGTTCGATCCGCGCGCCTGGGGCAAGATCATCATGACGTCGGGCACCACCGGCCGCCCGAAGGCGATCGTCCATCGTCATGACCGGCGCTGGCGTGCGCACGCGTTGCTCCGCGCGCATCTGCCGTTCGTGCCGGGCGAAGGCGACCGCGTGCTGCTGATGACCGCGTACGCGCATGGCGCTGCGTTGCTCGCCGCGACGTGGTTCGAGGCGGGCGCATCGGTCGAGCTGTTTGGCGGCGTCGATGTGGCCTACGCGGACGAGCTTTTCGCGCGCGGCGAACTCACCGCCGTGTTCGCGCCGCCGACCGTGCTGGCGAAGCTCGTGGCGGGCACGCGGCACAAGCGCATCGATGGCATCAAATGCGTGTTCTGCGGCACCGCGACGCTGCAGCCCGCGCTCTATCAGGCGGCGGCCGCGCTGTTCCGGCCGGTGGTGCGCGTCACCTACGGCAAGTCGGAGATGTTCAATCCCATCACGGTGCTGGAGACGGCGGAGACCGCTGCCTACTACCACGATCTCACGACCTTCGACGCCGTATGCCTCGGAACGCCCGCGCAGGGCGTCGAGGTCGAGATCCGCGACGAAACGGGGCGCGTGGCCGCAACCGGCGAGCACGGCGAAATCCACCTGCGCAGCCCGCACATGCTGATCGGGCACGTCGACGCCAAAGGATTTCACGAACTGCCCGAGGGCGAATTCCATGCGACCGGCGATCTCGGCTATCTCGACGCGGGCGGCCGGTTGTTTCTCGCAGGGCGCGCGCACGACGTGATCAAGACCGGCGGCTACAAGATCTATCCGGAGGAGATCGAGCGCGTGCTTCCCGAGGGCGTCGTCGCGGTCGGCATTCCGTCGGAGCACTGGGGCGAGGTCATCGTCGCGGTGTCGGAGGGCGACGCTGACATCACGGACACGGTCGCGGCCGCCACCGCCGGGCTCGCGCGCTACAAGCAGCCGCGCGCCTGCCTCACGATCGAGACGCTGCCGCGCAGCCTGCAGGGCAAGGTGCAACGCGCGCGCGTGCGCGAGCTGGTGCTTGCGCGCTACGCGATGATCGACGGGCCGTATCCTGCCTTCAAGGCGCGCTGATTTCAGTCAGCGAAACTTGCCCACCCCCGGCGGAGGCCGTAGCCTTCCGATGGGCAGAACAAGAATTCGAGGAAACGTCATGAGGCGGATCGTCAGCACCATCCTTGCTTCCGGCGCGCTCGCGGCGGCGTCGTTTTCCGCCTCCGCGCAGGAAGTCCGCATCGCGCGACAATTCTCGATGGGCTACCTGCAGTTCAACGTGATGGAGCACGAGAAGCTGCTGGAGAAGCACGCAGCCGCGCTCGGCCTGAAGGACGTGAAGATCGCATGGTCGACCTTCAACGGCCCGAACGCCATGAACGACGCACTGATCTCCGACTCGGTCGACATCGTGGCGGGCGGCGTGCCCGGGCTGCTCACGCTGTGGAACCGCACCAAGGGCACGGCCAACGAGGTGAAGGGCATCTCGGCGCTTGTCGGCGCAGCCGTTCCTGCTCAACACGCGCTCGGACAACATCAAGTCGATCGCCGACCTGAAGGACTCCGATCGCATCGCGCTGCCGGCCGTGAAGGTCTCGGTGCAGGCCGTGACGCTGCAGATGGCGGCAGCGAAACTGTGGGGCGAGAAGAGCTACGGCAAGCTCGATCCGCTCACCGTCTCGATGTCGCCGCCGGATTCGACCATCGCGCTGCTGTCCGGCTCGGGCGAGATCAACAACGTGTTCAGCGTGCCGCCTTTCCAGCAGCAGCAACTGGAGAAGCCCGGCGTCCGCACGATCCTGAATTCATTCGACGTGATGGACGGCCCGCACACCTTCACGGTGGCGTGGACGAGCGCGCGCTTCCGCGACAAGAATCCCGCGCTCTACAAGGCGCTGCTCGCCGCGCTGAAGGAAGCGACCGAAATCGTCGACAAGGATCGCAGAAAGGCCGCCGGCTACTGGATCGAGGACGTGAAGTCGAAGCTGCCGCTCGAAAAGGTGACCGGCGTCATTTCCGGCCCGCAGGTGAAGTGGACGATGGAGCCGCTCAACACCATGAAGTTCGCAACCTTCATGCATGCGGTCGGATCGCTCAAGGAAGCGCCGAAATCGTGGAAGGACCTGTTCTTCCCCGAAGTGCATGACCTGAACGGGAGCTGATCCAATGCGCGCGCTCCTCAGCCTCGTATTCGCCGCGTGCGCGCTGATCGCGCCCGCGCAGGCGCAATCGGCCGACAAGTATCCCGAGAAGCAGATCCGCATCATCGTGCCGTATCCGCCGGGCGGGTCGGTCGACGTGCTCGGGCGGCTGCTGGCGCAGCGCATGCAGGAGAACTGGAGCCAGAACGTCATCGTCGAGAACCGTCCGGGCGCCGGAACGATGATCGGCACCGCGGCGGCCGCGAAGGCCGATCCCGACGGCTACACGCTGATCATCGTGGTGAGCGGCCACACCACCAATCCGGCGCTCTACGCCTCGATGCAGTACGACGGGATCAAGGATTTCGCGCCGGTCGCGCTGCTCGCGCGCACGCCGGTCGTGCTCTACGCGCACCCCTCATTGCCGGCGAAGGATACCAAAGAGCTCGTCGCGCTCGGCAAGGCCGGAACCCACAAGCTCAACTTCGGCTCGGCCGGCGTCGGCAGCATGACGCATCTCACCGGCGAGCTGATCAAGTCGCAGACCAGCACCGATCTGCTGCACATCGTCTATCGCGGCGGCACGCCCGCGATGAACGACCTGCTCGCAGGCCATCTGCCGCTGCAGTTCGCGACGGTCGCGCAGGCGCTGCCGCAGTACAAGGCCGGACAGCTCCGCGCGCTCGGCATCTCCTCGGCGACGCGCTACGGCTCGGTGCCGGAAATCCCGACCTTCAAGGAGCAGGGCATCGATGTCGTCACGACGGAGTGGTACGGCCTGCTCGCGCCCGCAGGCACGCCGCGGCCGATCGTCGACAAGCTCAACGCCGAGATGAAGCGCATCACGTCGTTGCCGGGCATGGGCGACCGGCTCGCCGCGATCGAGCTGACCCATTCGACACCCGAGGAGCTCGGCGCGTTCATCAAGGCGGAGACGGACCGCTGGGGTCCGGTGATCAAACAGCTTGGGCTGAAGGCGGAGTAGGCCCTACACGACCGCCTGCCGGGCGAACGCCGGATCGAACACACGGTCCGCCATCACCTGGCAGCGCTTGATCAGCCGGTGCTCATCCGCGGTGTAATCCGGCCACGCCTGATGCAGCGTGCCGATGTTGTCCCACATCAGCACGTCGCCCTCGGTCCATTCGTGGGCGTAGCAGTATTTCGGCTGAAGCTGGTGCTTGAAGAGGAATTCGAGCAGCTCGTCGCTCTCGTTCTCCGGCAATTCGTTGATGCGCATCGCATAGCCGGGATTGCAGTAGAGCACTTTCTTGCCGGTGATCGGATGCGTCAGGAACACCGGATGCGAGACCGGCGGCTTCTTGCGCCGCTGCTCTTCGGTGAGCGGCTTGCGCGTCGAGCCGGGCTTGGCGCGCGCCTTGTCCCAGTATTTCACGAAGTCGTGCGTGACGGTCTTGCCGTCGAGCCGCCGCTTGATGTCGGCCGGCAGGTCCTCGTAGGCCGCATGCATCGAGGCGAACTCGGTCGAGCCGAGCGCCTTGCCGTCGCGGCGCGGCACCTTGATGGCGTAGAGCACGTTCGCGAACGCGATCGTCGACGAATACGACATGTCGGTGTGCCAGTCCTGCCCGGCATCGGCGAGGCCGATCGGCTTGCCGTCCTCCTTGATGTTGGAGAGCGTCATCACCTCGGGGTGGGCCGGATCGCAGTAACCGGCCGCCGCGACGTTGATCTCAAGCTCGCCGAAGCGGCCGGCGAAATCCTTCAGCGGGCCGGCTTCGAGCTTCTGGCCGGGAATGCAGAGCACGCTGTAGCGCCCCAGCGCGCCGAGCATGACGGCGAAGTCCTTCTCGCTCAGCGGCTTCGACAGATCGACGCCAAGGGCCTTTGCGCCAAGGACTTTTCCCGTCGGGACGATCTCGACCACCCTGGAACTCCCTCGATTGTTCTGTTGCGGCCGAATATAGCCCGTCACAGAATCTGATCAAGAAACTGCTTGGTTCGCGGATCGCGCGGATTGGTGAAGAATTCCTTCGGCGGGCCGTGCTCGACCAGCACGCCGCCGTCGGTGAAATAGACCTGATTTGCGACCTCGCGCGCGAAACCCATCTCGTGCGTGACGATCATGCAGGTCATGCCGTCCTCGGCGAGTTCGCGGATCGCGACCAGCACGCCCTTCACGGTCTCGGGATCGAGCGCGGCCGTCACTTCGTCGAACAGCATCACGTCCGGGTTCATCGCGAGCGAGCGCGCGATCGCGATGCGCTGCTGCTGGCCGCCGGAGAGTTCGCCCGGATAGCTGTCTTCCTTGCCCTGCAGACGGACCTTGGCGATCAGGGCGCGCGCCTGCGCCTCGACCTCCTTGCGGTCGCGCTTGAGCACATGGACCGGCGCCATCATGACGTTCTCCAGCGCGGTCTTGTGCGGGAACAGATTGTACTGCTGGAACACCATGCCGACCTTGCGGCGCAGCGCGAGCTTGTCGAGCTTCGGATCGTTCACCTCCTGCCCTTCGACCGTGATCGAGCCGGAGTTGATCGGCACCAGCGCGTTGACGCAGCGCAGCAGCGTGGACTTGCCCGAGCCCGACGGGCCGATGATGCAGATCACCTCGCCCTTCATCACATCGAGCGAGATGCCGTTGAGCACGGTCAGCGCCGCGAACGCCTTGTGCACGTCCTTGAGCGAAACCAGCGGCTGGTCTGGCGTCCAAGTCTTGCTGGAAGTCACCATCAGCGCACCGCAAACCGCTTTTCGAGCGCGATGGTCGCGCGCGCGATCGGGTAGCAATAGAGGAAGAACCAGAGCAGCAGATAGAGATACATCGGCACTAGCAGTTCGGTGCGCGCCTCGGCCGAGAGGATATCGCCGGTCAGCGTCATCGCCTCGCTGACGCCGACCACGGAGGTGAGCGGCGTCGCGACCGTGAGGATCGCGTAGAGGTTCATCCACGGCGGCGTCATGCGCTTGATGCATTGCGGCAGGATCACCATGCGGAGGGTCTGCCAGCGCGTCATCGCGAGCAACTCGGCGGATTCCCATTGACCGTAGGGGATCGAGCGCACCGCGCCGCGCACAAGTTCCGACACGTTTGCCATCACAGGAAGCGACAGCCCGATGGTGGACTTGAGCCAGCCCGGCAGCGGGACGATCGTGCCGCCGATGTTCACCTCGAACGGCAGCAGCAGCATGCAATAGAACAGCAGCACCAGCCACGGCGAGTTGCGGAAGAACTGCGTCGCGAACCACGAGGAGAATCGCACCGGCGGCAGCAGCGAGATCTGCGCGAGGCCGAGCGCCACGCCGATCGCGGTGCCGATCGCCATCGCCATGAAGCTCATCGCGATGTTGAGCGCGAACCCCTGAGCGAGCAGCGGCGTCCATTTCAGGATGGTGGCGATAATGCCGGGCTGGTCGTTCGCTGCAGCCTGCGCTTCGCCGATGCCGACTGCCACAAGCAAGCGCCGACGACGAGAATCACGCCATGCCAGATGGTGAAGCGGAACGGCTCGGCCGCGCCGATGCGGAACGGCTTCAGCACGGCCATGTCGGTGCGGTTCGCGATCATGCCGGCATGTATCCCGGAATGCGCAGCGCGCGCTCCCAGCGGCCCATCACCCAGACGAGGACGCCGACCAGCGACACGTAGGCGATGAGCAGCACGTTCATCATTTCCGGAACGTTCAACTCATCCGACCAGATCTGGTTCGCCACGTAGAGCATTTCCGGCACCGCGATCGCGTAGGCGATGGTGGTGGTCTTGATCAGGTTGACCAGATTGTTGTTGAGCGCCGGCAGGCTGATGCGGAACGCGAGCGGCAGGATCACGTAGGCATAGGACTTGAGCCGCGAATAGCCGAGGCTTTCGGCCGCCTCCATCGTCTCGCGCGGCACCGCCTCGATGCCGGCGCGGAAGATCTCGACGTTGAACGCACCGGCATAGAAGGACAGGCAGATCGCCGCCCAGGTGAAGTTCGACACCAGCGGCACCGACATGCCGGTGCCGGTCGAGACCTTCAGGTACGAACCGAGCGCGAAATAGAAGAAATAGAGCTGCACCAGTGGCGGCGTGTTGCGGAAGAACTGGATGTAGCCCTGCGTGATGAGCCGCAGCACGCGCAGCTTCGACCCTTGTATCCACGCGCCGACCACGCCGATGAGCACGCTCGCGACGAGGCACACCGCCATCAGGCGGACCGATGTCAGGAAGCCGTTGAAGAAGCGCGCACGGTCGAAGTTGTCGTAGAAAATCGTAAGCTTGATGCCGGATGTCTCATGGAGCACCCGGAACCAGTCCCAGAGCGGTTGGAAATCAAGCGCCACAGCGTCATCGCCCGCAAAGGCGGGCGATCCAGCAGGCGTTCACCGGATGCCCCGCTTTCGCGGGGCGTGACGCGTGGTGCATCGGGCTTACGACCCCTTCTTTGAATACTGCTCGTGCATCTTCTTCAGGTAGGCCGACGCCGGGATATTCCACTTCTTCTCAAGTTCGATCAGCTTGCCGGTGCGGTGCATGTCCTCGAGCGCCTGCACCATGAATTTGCCCCACGCGCCTTCGCGCTCCGGCAGCGGCACCGCGAGACCCCATGGCTCCTCCATGATGGTCGGCAGCGTCATTTCGAAGCCCGCCGACCACTTCGGATCGGCGAGACGCTCCGCGAAGGCCGTATCGTCATAGACCCAGCCGATGCAGTTGCCCTGCTGCAATGCGACCTCGGCCTCGGTCTGCCCCTTGAAGGCCACGAAATCCGCGCCGTATTTCTCGGCCACCGGCTTGTTGTACCAGGCGCCCTGGATGCCGCAGACCTTCTGGTCTTTCAGCTGCTCCCAGGTCTTCAGGTTGGCCTTCTTATTGGCGAGCACGTTGACGCCCGAGGCGTAATACAGCGGCTCGATGATGCCGACGACCTGCCGGCGGTCCGGCTTGTCGTTCATGGTGGCGATCATCAGATCGATCTTGCCCTGCTGCAGGAACTGCATGCGATTGGACGAGACGACCGGCTCGAGCTCCAGCTTCACGCCGAGCTTGGCGGCGATTTCGCGCGCGATGTCCGGCTCGAAGCCGACGATTGCGCCCGACGGGTCGCGGAAGCCGAACGGCTTGTAGTCGGCCTTCGAGCCGACCACGAGTACGCCGCGCTGCTTGATCTTCTCGAGCGTCTGCGCGGCGGCGGGCGCGGCAGCAAGCGCGAAGCCCAGAGCGGCGGCGGCCGCGGACAGAAGCAATTTGTGCATGATCGTCCTCTTCGGGTGAGATGGCTGGCGGAAAGACTATCGAAGATGCACGGGGCGTGCCAGCCGCCCGGCCTGCAGCCTCAGGGTGAGGCTGGATCAGGTCTCCAGCGCCCTCACCTGCTTCGCCTGCGCGGTCGCGGCGTTGAGCAGGAAGCCGAGATCGGTACCGGTCGAGACGTAGCGCGCACCCATCTTGACGAATTCGGCGGTGAGCTTCGGCTTTCCCGCGAGCCCGCCGACACCGACGTGCTTGCCGTGCTTCTTGGCCGCCGCGATCGCGCGCTTGTAGGCGTCGTGCACCTTCGGGTTTTCGTAGTCGCCCGGAATGCCCATGTCGGCGGTGAGATCGTTGGTGCCGAACAGCGCCATGTCGACGCCCTCGACGGCGAAGATCTCCTCCGCGCGGTCGATCGCCTCCGCACTCTCGAACTGCACGACCACCATCGTGGCGTCGTTGACCGCCGTATAAAGCTCGCGCGTCGGCACGGTGCGGTACTGAAGTTGCGCGAGCACGCTCGCAAAGCCGCGCTCGCCCTGCGGGGGGTATTTCGTGGCGCGCACGATCTCGCGCGCCTGTTCGGCATTGCGCACATCCGGCGCGATGATGCCTAGCGCGCCGCCGTCGAGCACGCGCTGGATCAGCGCGACCTGCGCGACGCGCACCAGCGGCGCGATCCCGCAGGTCAGCGCCGCGCAGCAGATCTGGCTCGTCGTCTCCAGCGAGAGCGAGGAATGCTCCAGATCGATGTAGAGCGAGTCGAAGCCCGCGGTCGCGGCGACCTGCGCGATCTCGACCGAGCGCGAGAGGCGCACCGTGAACGAGGATGCGACCTCGCCGCGTGCGAGGCGCTCTTTCAGGCTGTTGCGAACGGTTTCGGTCATGTGGCTGGCTCGAAGGAATAGCCGTCACCCTGACGGCGGACATAACCACAATAGGGCGCGCCTAGATGCATCGGCATCAACAGCGCGCCGCGTTCGCAGGCGCGTTTCAGCCCGGCGGCGCGCGACTCGCGCGCCTTGTCGGGCCACAGCACATAACGGTCGTTCCAGTCCGGGCGCACGATCTGGATCGCGTTGTGCAGGATGTCGGCGCAGAACAGGCCTTCCTCGCCGCGCGAGCGCAGGCGGAACGACAGCATGCCGGGCGCGTGGCCGGGCACGGGCTCGGGCGCAAGGCAGCCCGCGACTTCGCTCTTGCCATCCATGAAGTCGACGAGACCCGCCTCGACGATCGGCAGCACGCTGTCGGTCCACGAGCCCTGATTAACGTCCGTGTCGCCCTTGTCGTAGACGTCCTGCCAGTAGTCGAACTCGTCCTTCGGAAAGAGGTAGCGCGCCTTGGTGAAGGTCGGCGCCCACTTGCCGTCCTTCTCGGTGGTGTTCCAGCCGACGTGGTCGGTGTGCATGTGGGTCAGCACCACATGCGTCACCTGATCGGCGCCAGCGCCGATGGATTCGAGCCACGGCATCACCAGCGTGTTGAGCCGGTCCATGCGCGCCGCAGCGGTGCGCACCTTGCGGTTTCCGACGCCGGTGTCGATCACGATGACATTGCCGCCGGCCTGCACGACCCAGAGCTGGATCGTGACAATCAGCCGGTCGATGTTCGGCGCATAGTGGTTCGGCGCGAGCCAGCCTGCGTTCGCCTTGAGCACGGCGTCACGCTCGGCCTTCGGGACCTCCGGATAGAGGAAATCCGGCGCATGCGTCGGCCCGGAATACTCGACCACGCCGGTGATACGCGCGTCGCCGATCGTGTGTTGATGGATCATGGCTCGTCCACCGGCTCGGTCGCCTTGACCGACGGCCGCGCCGTGAACGACTCGTACCACCGGGCGAGCCGCGGATGCCCATTCCGCCAAGCAAGCTCGGGAAAACGAAAATCGATGTATCCGAGCGCGGCGCCGATCCCGACGTGGCCGATCGAGAAACGGGACGCCGCGAGCGCCTCCGCGTCTTCTTCCAGCGCGTCGACCGAGACGTTGGTCTTCAGCCGCCATGCCTGCATGTGCTTGATCGACTGACTGCCGGCCGGGCGCAGCACCTCGCCGCGCCACATCAGCATGGTGTCGAGCATGCCGTCGCCGAGCGCGTGACGGCGCAGCGCGACCAGCCGCTCGGGCCAGTTCACGGGAAACAGCTTCTCGCCGCCGTGCAGTGTGTCGAAATATTCGCAGATCACGATCGAGTCGTAGATCACGGTGCCGTCCGCGAGCACCAGAGTCGGCAGCCGGCTCTGCGGATTCTGCTTCATCAGTTCGGTGTGCGGCTCGGCGGCCGCGACCACCGTGCGTACCGTGTCGATCCGGTCCGCGATGCCCGCCTCGTGCGCCGCGATCAGCACCTTGCGCACGTAAGGCGAACGCGGCGACCAATGCAGCAGCATTTTGTCCGGCATTCCGCTTCCTCCCAGCGCAAGCTTCCCACCAAACGCCGCGGCTGCAAAGTCATGGCGCCATCCCGCTTTCGTCATGGCCCGCTGCGGCGTCCGGTGTTAGGACTCGGCAAAGCACAGGGACGGGAATGCCGATCGACAAGCGCGTGAACTCGACCGCGGAGGCACTTGAAGGTGTCTCGGACGGCGCAACGGTCTTCATCACCGGCTTCGGCGGGGCCGGATTTCCCAACGAGCTCATTCGCGCATTGCGCGACAAGGGGCCGAAGAACCTCACGCTGGTGGTGAACTCGGCGACGCACCGCTATTCGCTCACCCATGAGCTGATCGCCAACGATCAGGTGCGCAAGGTGATCTGCACGGCCGCGCGCGGGCATGACAAGGAACCCTCCCCGTTCGAGACGCGCTGGATGGCCGGCAAGATCGAACTCGAGATGGTGCCGCAGGGCTCGTTCACCGAGCGCATTCGTGCGGGGGGCGCGGGCATCCCGGCGTTCTACACGCCGGTCGGCTTCGGCACCGAACTGGTCCAGGGCAAGGAAATACGCCGCTTCGGCGACCGCGACTACGTGATGGAAACCGCGATCGCAGGCGATCTCGCGCTGGTGCGCGCCGACACGGCGGACCGCGCCGGCAATCTGGTGTTCAACTACGCGCAGATGAATTTCGGGCCCGTGATGGCGACCGCCGCCAAGCTCGCCGTCGCGGAGGTGCGCACCGTGTCGGACGAGTTGCTGCCGCGCGAGCGCATCCAGTTGCCCGGCATCTATGTGGATCGCGTGGTGGCCGTGTCATGAGCGCGCTCAACCGCCTGCAAATTACCTGGCGCGCCGCGCAGGACATCGAGGACGGACAGGTCGTCAACCTCGGCATCGGCCTGCCGGTGCATTGCTCCGACTACCTGCGGCCGGAGCTGGACGTGATCCTCCAGTCGGAGAACGGCGTCATCGGCGTCGGCCCGCTCGCCTCCAAGGAAAAGGCCGACCCCGATCTGGTCGATGCGGGCTCGCGGCGCATCACGCTGCGGCCGGGCGCCTCGATCGTCGACTCGTCATGGTCGTTCGCGATGATCCGCGGCGGGCACATCGACGTGACGATCCTCGGTGCGTTCGAGGTGGCGGCGAACGGCGATCTCGCGAACTGGGACATGCGCGTGCCGAACCGCGGCCCGCTCGTCGGCGGCGCGATGGACCTTGCTGCGTGTGCGCGCGAGGTGCGCGTCATCATGGAGCATGTGACGCGCAAAGGCGCGCCGCGCCTGCTGGAGAAATGCGCATTGCCCCTCACGGCGGTGAAATGCGTCACGCGCGTCTATACCGACCTGGCGGTGGTCGATGTGGCGCCGACGGGCTTCGTGGTGCGCGAGATGGTCGAGATCAGCCGCGACGAGTTGCAGGGCAAGACCGGCGCGCCGCTCACGTTCGCGCCGGACTGCAAGACGCTGACCGCCCCGCCGATCGCGCTGCCGGATTGAGCGCCATGAACTTCATCGAGGCGAACGGCGTCTCGCTGCGCTACGTGGTCGAGGGCATCGGCAAACCCATCGTGCTGATCCACGAGATGGGCGGCACGCTGGAAAGCTGGGGTCTCGTCGCGCCGCTGCTCGCGAGCCATCGCCGCGTGGTGCGCTACGACACGCGCGGTGCGGGCTTCTCGGAAAAGATCCGCGGGCCGCTGACCATCGACACGATGACGGACGACCTGATCGCGCTGCTCGACGGCCTCGGCATCACGGAGAAGATTGCGCTCGCCGGCACGGCGGTCGGCGGTGCGATCGCGCTGCATACGGCGTTCCGCCATCCGGAGCGCGTGAGCGCCGCCATCGTGACAAGCCCCGCGACGTCGATCCCGCCCGCGAACCGCGAGGCCGTGCTGGCGCGCGTCGCGAAGTTCGAGGCCGAAGGCGTGCGCATCGCCGCCGATGAAACCGCCGCGAACGGCTATCCGGAGGAACTGCGCACCGACCGTGCGCGCTTCGAGGGCTTTCGCGCGCGCTGGCTCGCGAACGACCCGGGGAGCTTCGGCGCAATCTACCGGATGCTCGCCAACATGGACCTTGGGCCGGAGCTGCCGCAGATCAAATGTCCGGTGCTGGCGATCGGCGGCGAGTTCGACCGCGGCCGTCCGCCGGCGCGCGTCGAGCCGATCGCGAAGGCAATCCCGGGCGCGCAGTTCAAGGTGCTGCCGGTCGGCCACTACGCGGGCCTGCAGAAGCCGGAGTTGATCGCGCGCGAGATCGACGCGTTTCTGGATAAGGCGGGCGCCTAGACCGTCGCTGCCGTCCCCAGGATCACGCTCGCCTGCGCCGAGAGCACGCCGCCATTGCCGTGCACCATCGCGACATCGTGCTTCTTCGCCTGCCGCGCGCCGCATTCGCCGCGCAACTGGCGCACGCCCTCGATCAGGATGAGCAGCCCGTACATGCCGGGATGGCAATAGGAGAGCCCGCCGCCCGCCGTGTTCACCGGCAGGCCGCCGCCCGGCGCGATGTTGCCGTTCGACACGAACGCACCGCCCTCGCCTTTCTTGCAAAAGCCGAGGTCCTCCAGAAACAGGATCGTGTTGATGGTGAACGCGTCGTACAGCTCGACGACATCGACATCCTTCGCCGACAGCTTCGCCATCTTGTAGGCGGCCTGCCCGCTTCGCGCGCGCCGGTGACGGTGAGGTCCGGCATCGACGAGATGTTCATGTGCGTGACGCCGTGACCGCAGCCGAGCACGTAGGCCGGCGCCTTCTTCAGCGATCTTCGCACGTGCGGCGGACACCATCACGACCGCGCCGCCGCCGTCGGTGACGAGGCAGCAGTCGCGCACCGTGAACGGATACGAGATCATGCGCGCCTTGAGCACGTCCGCGACGGTGAGATCCTTCTTCTCCCACGCCACCGGATTGAGCTGCGCCCACTTGCGCGCCGCGACCGCGACTTCGGCAAGCTGCTCGCGCGTCGTGCCGAACTGGTGCATGTGGCGCGCGGCCGCGAGCGCATAGGCGCTCGCCGGCAGGAACGGCTTGAACGGCGTCTCGTACGGATTGATCTCGCGCTGCGAGGCCTGCTTGCGGCCGACGCTGCGCTGCGTCGAGCCGTAGGCGATCACCGCGACATTACACAGGCCTGCCTCGATGGCGGCAGCCGCCTGCGCGACATGAAACTCGAACGACGAGCCGCCGGTCATCGAGGAGCCGATGAATTTCGGCGCGATGCCGAGATATTCGATCAGCGAGACGATCGACATGCGCTGCTGCGTCATGGCGCAGAACAGGCCGTCGACGTCCTTCAGCGTCAGGCCGCAATCGGCCAGGGCGCGCTGGATGCCCTGCGCGCACAGGTCCATCGGGCTCATTTCGGCCGCGACCTGGCCGAGATCGGATTCGGCAACCCCGACGATCGCCGCTGCGCCGCGCTTGAGGTTTTCCATCACGCGGCCTCCGGCGTGAACACGGGGATCGGCGGCTCCTCGCCGCCCTGCTGGTGCACGCGGAATTTCACCCGCATGCCGATCTTCACGGCGTCGGGCGCAATGTCCTCGACACGGCTCATCAGGCGAAAGCCTTCCTCGACGTCGATCAGCGCGACGTTGAACGGCGAACCCTCCGCCGGATACACGACGGTGGTGGAATAGACCGTGCCGCGCCCCTTGCTCACGCGCCATTCGAGCTTGTCGCTGCCGGTGAACGGGCAGAGCACGCGCGGGAAAAACACCGCGCGGTTCGCCTCCGGACTGAACTGATAGGCAAGCTCGCCCTTTTCGAGGTGCGAAATGTAGGTCGCGAGCGGCGATGTAGCGTCGTTGGGCATGTTGTTTCTCCCCGGCCCACTCTGCCCTCGCCCGCGGCGGCGATCAACACGCGCAACGCATGGTGCGCATGCGCGGCCGCTCGGCTAGGCTTGAGACGGGAGAACGCGATGCGAACAATTCTGGCGCTTGTTCTGGGAGCAATCCTCATGGCCGGCAACGCTTCGGCGCAGGAGCGGACGCGCACGCTGGTCGCCTACGACAACGTCGCAATCGACCTGATCGCCGAAGGGCGCGGGCCGCTGATCGTGCTGCTGCCCTCGCGCGGGCGCGACTCGGAGGACTACGACGAGGTCGCGGCGGGGTTGGCGAAGGAAGGCTTCCGCGTGCTGCGCCCGCAGCCGCGCGGCATGCACGCGAGCAAGGGGCCGCTCGCGAACATCACGCTGCACGATCTCGCGCGCGACGTCGCGACCGTGATCGAGCGCGAGAACGCCGGGCCTGCCGTCATCGTCGGCCATGCCTACGGCAACTGGGTCGCGCGCATGACGGCGGTGGATCATCCGAAGCTGGTGCGCGGCATCGTGCTGGCGGCGGCGGCGGCAAAGAAGTTTCCGCCGCGCCTCTCGCAACTCGTGAGCAAAAGCGCGGACGCGTCGGTGCCCGAGGCCGAGCGCCTCGCCGCCATGCAGGAGATCTTCTTCGCGACCGGCAACGATCCGCGCATCTGGCTCAAGGGCTGGTGGAAGGAGGCGAGCGAGGCGCAGCGCGTCGCCGCCGCGAACGTGAAACAGTCCGACTGGTGGCACGCCGGCACGGTGCCGCTGTTCGACCTTCAGGCCGGGATCGACCCGTTCAAGCCGCCGGAGAGCCGCAGCGAGCTGAAGGACGAGTTCGGCGACCGCGTCACCATCGCGGTGATCGCGAACGCGAGCCACGCGCTGCTGCCCGAGCAGCCGGCCGCGGTGGTCGCGGCGATCGCCGGGTGGGTGCGCGGACTGAAGTAGCGCGTTATTCCGCCACCACCTTGTTCCTCAACGTGCCGATCCCGCTGATCTCGATCTCGCACACGTCGCCCGGCTTCATGTTCTCCGGGATGCCGTCGGTGCCCATCCACATCACGTCGCCGGGCTCGATGGTGCAGTACTTGCTGACTTCGGAGATGTAGGTCGGCGCATCGAAGATCATGTTGTTGGTCTTGAACGTCTCGGCCACGCGGCCGTTGAGCCGGATGGTGGTCTGCATCGCGTCCAGGTCCGGGTCGGTGACGATCCACGGCCCCATCGGCTTGAAGGTGTCGCAGTTTTTCGCGCGCCAGAGCGTGCGGTCGTTCGCCTGCCAGGTGCGCTCGCTCACGTCGTTGCCGATGGTCCAGCCGAACACGTAATCGAGCGCGCGCTCCGGCGTCACGTTGCGGCAGCGCCGGCCGAACACCGCGACCAGTTCGCCCTCGTACTGGAACTCGTCGCCGGCATCGCGCGGCTTCACGATGTTCTCCTCGTGCGCGATCAGCGCGTTGTTGGCCCGATAGCCGATGTCAGGACGCGGCGGATACGACGGCTTGGTGCCGCGCCGCGCCGCCATGCGCTCGACGTGGTCGCGGTAGTTCACGCCGACGCAGAAGAACGTGCTGGGGATCACGGGCAGTTCGAGCTTCACGCTTTTGAGCGGCGTGATCTGTCCGGTCATCTTGTGCTCGCCCCACGGCGCACCCTCGACCTTGACGACGGCGTCGTCCTGAATCGTCCCGAAGGACGTCGCGCCGCCAACCGAATACCGGCACCATTTCATTTGCTTTCTCCTGTTTGGCGCAGCCGTTTCGCGGCATCGAGCGCCGCCGCAACAATCGGCACGTAGCCGGTGCAGCGGCAGATGTGCCCCGAGAGAAATTCGCGCAACGCCGCCTCGTCCGGCTCGGGCACGTGGCGGAGATACCAGTCGAGCGACATCAGGATGCCGGCGGTGCAGAAGCCGCATTGCAGCGCGTAATGGCGGCGGAAGGCTTCCTGCAGCACCGAAAGGCGGCCGGGCTCGGGCGCAAGGCCTTCCACGGTGCGGATGCTGGCGCCATCGGCCTGCACGGCGAGCGTGAGGCAGGCGCGCGCCGGCGCGCCGTCGATCTGGATGGTGCACGCACCGCATACGCCATGCTCGCAGCCCACATGCGTGCCGGTGAGCCCGAGACGGTGGCGCAGGAAATCGGTCAGCAGCATGCGCGGCTCGGCCTCGGCTTCATGGGCGCGGCCGTTGATGTCGAGGCGGACGGTGTGGCGCGCGTCGGCGCTCAGGCGCGGCATGCTTGCGCCTCATCTATGGTGGCGCGACCGAGGTGGCACACGAGGTCGCGGCGATACGCGCCGGTCGCGTGCAGATCGTCGCGCGCGTCGAGTGACGCGGCGAAGTCGCGCAGCGCGTCGTCGCCGGCGTCATCGAAGTCACGGACCACCGGCCGGTCCGCGACGCCGCTAATCGCAAGGCGTACACTTTTCTCCGTGGCGACCGCGGCGCAAGCCACGATGGCAAAATCGCCGTGCCGCCGTGCGAACTCGCGGAACGCAAAGCCTTCGCCGGAGCGACGGCATGGAAACGACACGGACTCGATCAATTCGTCATCGCGGCGCTCGGTGGACATCAGACCGGTGAAGAAGTCATCGGCCTTCACGCGGCGCTGCCCCTTCGCCGAGGACAACAGAACTTCGCCGCCGAGCGCGAGAAGGCAGAGCGGCAGTTCGGCGCTCGGATCGGCAAGCGCGATCGAGCCGCACACCGTCCCCCGCGCGCGCGTCTGCCAATGTCCGATCCACGGCATGGCCTGCGCCAGCAAGGGCTGCTGCGCCTTCAATTCCGGCCATGACAGCAGTTCGGCCTGCCGCACCGCGGCGCCGACGCGGATCGCGTTGTCCTCGGCCGCGATACCGCCAAGCCCCACGACATGCATGATGTCGACGAATCACCTTCGGCCGCGCCATCCGCATCGAAAGCAGCGGCACCAGCGTCTGCCCGCCCGCGATCACGGCGGCATCGCCGCCTTCGGCGGCGAGCACGTCATGCGCCTCGGCAAGCGACGCGGCGCGCACGTAGTCGAACGGCGCGGGTTTCATGCCGCCCCGGCGATCAGCGCGGCGAGTTTCGCGGGCGTGAGCGGCAGATCGAGCGCGTCGACGCCGAGCGCATCCGCGACCGCATTGGCGATGCACACCGGCGTGCTCATGCAATTGCCCTCGCCGACGCCTTTCGCGCCGAGCGGCGTGAACGGCGAGAGCGACTCGAAATGCAGGATCAGCGGCGCGGGCACTTCAGCCGTGGTCGGCATCAGGTAATCGGCGAGCGTTCCCGAAATAAAGCTGCCGTCATCGGCGTAAACGTATTCCTCGTAGAGCGCCGCGCCGAGCGCCTGCGCGAAGCCGCCGGTCACCTGGCCGGCAACCATACCGGGGTGAAGGACGCGGCCGCAGTCATGCATGGTGACGTATTTGTCGATGCGCACCGCGCCGGTGACACGATCGACCTCCAGCCCGCAGAAATCGAAGATGAAGCCGTGGCAGAGCGATGAGTTGATCCCGTCGTCCTCCGTGGGCGCGGTCAATTGCGGCGGGGTCCAGAACACCGTCTCGCGGATCGCCTGATCGTCCTCGGCGAGCGTGCCGGGCGCCCAATGCGCGGCGGCGGCGAGGCGTGTGAAGGACAGCGCATTGTCGGGATTGCCCTTCGCGCGCACGCGTCCGGCCGCGAACTCAAGCTCATCGGCCGGAACGTTGAGCTGCGCGGCGGCACCGCGCGCGAGCTTCTCCTTCAGCCGCTCGCACGCAAGCTGCACGGCCCCGCACACTGCCGGGCCGAAGCGGCTCGCGTAATTGCCCGACGCGATCGACCAGGCGTCGCGCGCCGTGTCCATGTCGGTGACGACGCGCACATCGGAGGGCTTCAGCCCCAGCGCATCCGCGACGACCTGCGAGACCACCGTGCGATGGCCCTGCCCCTGCGGAACCGACGACACATGCACCGAGACCGCGCCGCCGGGATCGAGCGAGATGGTCGCGGTCGCCTGCGCGCCGTTCTTCGGGCCCGCCTTGCGGCGCTCGTCGGGGGTCAGCACCGTCGTGATGTAACCCATGTTGGAGACGCTCGGCTCGACCACGGCGGTCATGCCGATGCCGTAGAGACGCCCTTCCGCGCGTGCCGCCTTCTGCCGCGCGCGCAACTCCGCAAGGCCGCCCTCGTCCATCGCCTGCGCCACGCAGGCCGGGTAGTCGCCGGAGTCGAGCAGCCCGCCGGTCGCGGTGGGATAAGGGAATGCGCCGGTCGGCACGAGATTGCGGCGGATCACGTCGAGCGGATCGCGCTTCAACTCCACAGCGACGCGATGCATCAGCCGTTCGAGCGCGTAGTATACCTGCGGCCCGCCGAAGCCGCGGTTCAACCCGGTCGGCGTCTTGTTGGTCATCACCACGCGGTTGCGCACCGAGACGTTTGGAATGTCGTACGCGCCTGTGAGGTTGCCGTGCATGCGATAGAGCGTGGCGGGCTCGGGCGCGCGGATGTGCGCGCCCACGTCCTCGACCTGATCCCACGCGAGCGCCGTGATGCGGCCATCGGCCTCGACCGCCGCCTCAAGCGTGATAAGCCGGTTGGTCGCCGACACCGAGGCGGTCAGATGTTCGAGCCGGTCCTCGATCCATTTCACCGGCCGGCCCGCGACGCGCGCCGCGATGCCCATCAGCGCGATGTAGGGAAAGATGCCCTGCTTCACGCCGAAACTGCCGCCCGAATCCGGCGGCGTACGCAGGCGCAACCGGTTGCCCGGCACCTTCAGCGCGCGCGCCAGCACTGCATGGATGCTGAACGGCCCCTGGAAGGTCGCGAGCACATCGTAGGCGTCCTCGCCCGGATCGTAGTCGGCGACCAGCCCGTAGGTTTCGATCGGCGTGCAGGAGTTGCGCGGGTAGTCGACCTTGACCGACACGCGATGCGGCGCGGCCGCGAACGCGCCTTCGGGATCGCCGTAGCGGAACGCGCGATCGCTTGCGATGTTTCCGCCGAGACCTTCATGCAGCACCGCGCTGTCGGGCTTGATCGCGTCGCCCGGCCGCAGCGTGATGGCCAGCGGCTCGTAGTCGACCTCGATCAGCTCCAGCGCATCCTCGGCGAGATAGCGGTCCGCCGCGACCACGACCGCGACCGGCTCGCCGACATAGCGCACGCGCCCGACCGCGATCGGCCAGCACTGGATGTTCGCCTTCACGCCCGCGAGCAGCGGCGCGCCGAGCTTGGTCACGTCCTCGGCCGTGATGACGGCCGCAACGCCTTTCGCGGCCTTCGCGGCGCGCGTGTCGATCGCGCGGATCACCGCATGCGGATGCGGCGAGCGCAGCACCGCGGCATGCAGCGTGCCGGGTGACACCGGAATGTCGTCGATGTAGCGCCCGCGCCCGGTGAGCAGCGCGGCGTCTTCCACCCGCTCGATCGACTGGCCGACCCAATCAGGCATGCTTTGCCCGCGCGATCGCGTCGATGATCATCTTCTTCGCCTCCGCGGCGTCGCCCCAGCCGAGCACCTTCACCCATTTGCCGGGCTCGAGGTCTTTATAGTGCTCGAAGAAGTGCTGCATCTGCTGCAGCGTGATCTCGGGCAGGTCCTTGTAATCCATCACATGCGCATAGCGCTTCGTGAGCTTCGGCATCGGCACCGCAAGGATCTTCTCGTCGCCGCCCGCCTCGTCCTGCATCTTGAGCACGCCGACCGGCCGTACGTTGATCACCGCGCCGGGTACGATCGGGCGCGTGTTGGCGATCAGCACGTCGATCGGGTCGCCGTCTTCCGAAAGCGTGTGCGGCACGAAGCCGTAATTGCCCGGATAGCGCATCGGCGTGTGCAGGAAGCGGTCCACCACGAGCGTACCCGCCGCCTTGTCCATCTCGTACTTGATCGGCTCGCCGCCGATGGGCACCTCGATGATGACGTTCACATCCTCGGGCGGATTGTGGCCGATCTTGATCGCGTCGATGCGCATGTGAGGTGCCTGCTTTGCCTTTCACCCAATGTACCGTGTAAGCAGACGCCGTGAAACCAATCCTCGAAGTCCTGTCCGGGCGGCCGCAGGCCGTTCCGCCGGTCTGGTTCATGCGGCAGGCGGGACGCTATCTGCCTGAGTACCGCGAACTGCGCGCGAAGGCGGGCAGTTTTCTCAATCTCTGTTTCACGCCCGAACTCGCCACCGAAGTGACGCTGCAGCCGATCCGCCGCTTCGGGTTCGATGCCGCGATCCTGTTCTCGGACATCCTGGTGATCCCGCATGCGCTCGGGCGCGCGGTGACGTTCGAGGCCGGAGAAGGCCCACGGCTCGACCCGCTCGACGATGCCGCGAAGCTCAACGCGCTCGCGTCGACCGTGGACGACAAGGCGCTCGCGCCGGTTTACGAGGCGGTGCGGCAGGTCAGGCGCGCGCTCGCGCCGAATATCGCGCTGCTTGGGTTCTGCGGCGCGCCGTGGACGGTCGCGACCTACATGGTGGCGGGACGCGGCACGCCGGATCAGGCACCCGCGCGGATGATGGCCTATCGCGAGCCGCAGGCGTTCGCCCGCATGATCGACATTCTGGTCGCGGCGTCGTCGCGCTATCTCGTTGAGCAATTGCGCGCGGGCGCGGACGCCGTGCAGATCTTCGACACGTGGGCGGGGGTGCTGCCGCCGGCCGAGTTCGCGCGCTGGTGCGTCGCGCCGACGCGCCAGATCGTCGCGAACGTGCGCGCAGAAATTCCGGACGCGAAGATCATCGGCTTCCCGCGCGGCGCGGGCGCATCGCTCGCGCAATATGTCGACAACGTACCGGTCAATGCGGTGAGCATCGACTGGACCGCCGAACCGGCGTTCATCCGCGAGCGCGTGCAGAGCCGCATCGCCGTTCAGGGCAACCTCGATCCGCTGGCGCTGCTCGCAGGCGGCACTGCGCTCGATCGCGCGATCGACGGGATCCTGAAGGATTTCGGGCAAGGCCCGTTCATCTTCAATCTCGGCCACGGCATCCTGCCCGAGACGCCGATCGCGCATGTCGAGCAGACGCTGCGCCGCATCCGGAACCGGTAAGTCGATCCGCTGCCGTCAACCGCATGTGTTGCGGCACTTAGCCCGGACCAAAGCCTGCTGCCGCTGTTTCCCCCTTGCCCAATTTATGGGCAAGCTATGCCCAATGGGCTCGCCAACAGCGCGTGGCGGGCCTTCGGGGCGGCGGCCACAGGGACGTTCTGCGCTGGCACGCTCCTTGAAGTGAAACGACGTCCCAACAGGGAGGGCGACAATGAATTCCGTATTCTTGCGTTTTGCCGGGCTTCCGCTCGCGGTCGGCTTGCTCGCGGCCGCGATGTCGGCGGCGGCGGCGCAGTCCGTGGTCCGGATCGGCATGACGGCGGCCGACATTCCAAAGACCGTCGGCCAGCCCGATCAGGGCTTCGAGGGCAACCGCTTCACCGGCAACACCATGTACGACGGTCTCACCGCTTGGGACCTCTCCTCGGCCGACAAGGCGAGCGTGGTGATCCCGGGCATCGCGACCGAATGGGCGGTCTCGCCCTCGGATCAGACCAAATGGATCTTCAAGCTGCGCTCCGGCGTGAAATTCCATGACGGCTCGGACTTCGATGCCGACGCCGTGGTGTGGAACGTCGAGAAGGTGCTGAAGCAGGACGCCGCGCACTTCGATGCCAGCCAGGTCGGCGTCACCGCGTCGCGCATGCCGAACCTGCGCAGCGCCAAGGCGATCGACAAGATGACGGTGGAGCTGACGACCGCGGCGCCGGACGCACTGCTGCCGATCAATCTCACCAATCTCTACATGGCGAGCCCGGCGCACTGGAAGAAACTCTACGACGCCGCCAGCGCCAGCGACCCGAAGGAAAAGGCCAAGCAGGCGTGGGATGCCTTCTCGCGCAACGCGTCCGGCACCGGCCCGTGGAAGATGGACAAGTTCACCCCGCGCGAGCGGCTCGAGCTCGTCAAGTTCGACGGCTACTGGGACGCCAAGCGCGTGCCGAAGGTCGATCGCATGGTGCTCCTCCCCATGCCGGAAGCGAATGCCCGCACGGCGGCGCTGTTGTCCGGTCAGGTCGACTGGATCGAGAACCCGTCTCCGGACGCGCTGCCGCAGGTCAAGCAGCGCGGCTTCGTCGTCTACCAGAACGAGCAGCCGCACGTGTGGCCGTGGCAGTTCAGCCGCATCGAGGGCTCGCCCTGGAACGACGTCCGCGTGCGCAAGGCCGCGAACCTCTGCATCGACCGCAACGCCATGAAGGACGGCCTGCTCGGCGGCCTGATGGTGTCGGCGACCGGTACGTTCGAGCCCGGCCATCCGTGGCGCGGTTCGCCGAAGTTCCAGATCAAGTACGATCCGGCCGAAGCCAAGAAGCTGATGACCGAAGCCGGCTTCTCGGCGACCAAGAAGCTGAAGGTGAAGACGCAGACCTCGGCGTCGGGCTCCGGCCAGATGCTTCCGCTGCCGATGAACGAGTTCGTGCAGCAGAGCCTCGGCGGAATGCTTCTTCGAGGTCGAGCTCGACGTGATCGAGTGGAACACGCTGTTCACCAACTGGCGCAAGGGAGCCAAGGACGAATCCGCCCGCGGCTCGCACGCCACCAACGTGACCTACGCGGCGATGGACCCGTTCTTCGCCATGATCCGCTTCCTCGACAGCAAGATGGCGCCGCCGGTTTCCAACAACTGGGGCTTCATCAACGATCCGGAGTTCGACAAGTTGGCCGCGGAGGTGCGCGTCGCCTTCGATCCGGCCGCGCGCGACAAGGCGCTCGCGGCGCTGCACGAGCGCTCGGTCGACGAGGCGGCGTTCCTGTGGGTGGCGCATGACGTCGGCCCGCGCGCGATGAGCCCGAAGATCAAGAACTTCGTCCAACCGAAGAGCTGGTTCGTCGACTTCTCCTCGATGACGATCAACTGACGCACAGCAGCGCCGCGCACGACCTGCGCGGCGCTGTCCGCCCTGCTGCGGCGGAGGGGTAAGGGTAAGTGCTCGTCTACATCGCCAAGCGGCTCGTGCTGCGTCGTCCCCGTGGTGTTCGCGGTGGCGCTGGTGTGCTTCCTGCTGGTTCACATCGCGCCGGGCGATCCGCTCGTCTCGGTGCTGCCGCCGGACGCCAGTCAGGCGCTCGCCGAGCAGATGCGCAAGGCTTACGGCTTCGACCGGCCGCTGCCGGTGCAGTTCGGCATCTGGGCGTGGAACGCCGTCCACGGCAATCTCGGCACCTCGATCGCGACCGGGCGCTCGGTCGCCGAGGAAGTGATGCGCGCGGTCGGCAACACCGTGATGCTCGCGGTGTTCGCCTCGCTGATCGGCTTCGTGTTCGGCGTGATGTTCGGTTTCCTCGCCGGCTATTACCGCGACACCTGGGTCGACAAGCTCGTCACCACCATTTCCATCACCGGCGTGTCGATGCCGCATTACTGGCTCGGCATGGTGCTGGTGATCGTGTTCTCGGTGCAGCTCGGCTGGCTGCCCGCGGTCGGCGCCGGACCCGGCGGCTGGGCGTGGGACTGGGCGCACTTCCAGCACATGATCCTTCCCGCCGTCACCATGTCGGTGATCCCGATGGGCATCGTGACGCGCACGGTGCGCGCGCTGGTCGGCGATCTGCTGAGCCACGAATTCGTCACCGCGCTGCGCGCCAAGGGCCTCACCGAGAAGCGCGTGTTCCTGCATGTGGCGAAGAACGCCGCGCCGACCGCCATCGCCGTGATGGGCTTGCAGCTCGGCTACCTGCTCGGCGGCTCGATCCTGATCGAGACGGTGTTCTCCTGGCCCGGCACCGGCTTCCTGCTCAACGCCGCGATCTTCCAGCGCGACCTGCCGCTGTTGCAGGGCACGATCCTGGTGCTCGCGCTGTTCTTCGTGTTCCTCAACCTCGTCGTCGACGTGATCCAGGCGTCGATCGACCCGCGCATCAAGCGGGCCTGACATGAGCGCGATCGCCGACGACCTCGTCCGTATCGCCGCCGTCGAGAAAACGCGCGGCTACTGGGGGACGGTGTTGCGCCGCCTCTCGCGCGACCCGCTCAGCGTCGCGTGCGCCTCGATCATCCTCCTCATCGCACTTGCGGCGATCTTCGCGCCCTATCTCAATCTCGCCGATCCGTACCAGGGCAGCATGATCCGCCGCCTGCGCTGGGTCGGCACGCCCGGCTATCCGCTCGGCACCGACGAACTTGGCCGCGACATGGTCGCACGGCTGATCTACGGCGGGCGCCTCTCGCTGTTCCTCGGCCTCGCGCCGGTGGTGATCGCGTTCGTCGATCGGCACGACGCTCGGCGTCATGGCGGGCTACCTCGGCGGCTTCGTCAACCAGATCATCATGCGCACCGTCGACGTGTTCTACGCCTTCCCTTCCGTGCTGCTGGCGATCGCGATTTCCGGCGCGCTCGGCGCCGGCATCACCAACTCGATCGTCTCGCTCACCATCGTGTTCATCCCGCCGATCGTGCGCGTATCGGAAAGCGTCACCACCAGCGTGCGCTCGCTCGATTTCGTCGATGCGGCGCGCGCCTCCGGGGCGGGCCCGCTCACCATCATGCGCGTGCATGTGCTCGGCAACGTGCTCGGCCCGATCTTCGTCTATTCGACCAGCCTCATCAGCGTGTGCATGATCCTCGCCTCGGGACTTTCGTTCCTCGGCCTCGGCACCAAGCCGCCGGAGCCCGAATGGGGCCTGATGCTCAACACGCTGCGCACCGCGATCTACGTCAATCCGTGGGTCGCGGCGCTGCCCGGCGCGATGATCTTCATCGTGTCGATCTGCTTCAACCTGCTGAGCGACGGAATGCGGAGCGCGATGGATGTCCGAAGCTGACGTGCTCGCGCCTGCGGCGGATGTCGGCGGCCCGCAGCAGCCGCTGCTCGAAGTGCGCGCGCTCTCCAAGCATTTTCCGGTGCGCGGCGGATTCCTCGGCAAGGCCGGGGTGGTGCGCGCGGTCGACGATGTGAGCTTCTCGGTCGACAAAGGCGAGGTGCTTGGCATCGTCGGCGAGTCCGGCTGCGGCAAGTCGACCACCGCGCGTCTGGTGATCGGACTGATCCAGCCGGACGAGGGCGCGATCGTGCTCGACGGCGAGAAACTCGGGCAGTCGCTATCGCTGCGTGACCTGCGCCGCCGCGTGCAGATGGTGTTCCAGGACAGCTACGCCTCGCTCAATCCGCGGCTGACCATCGAGGATTCGATCGCGTTCGGCCCGAAGGTGCACGGCGTCGGCGCCGACGAGGCCCGCGCACGGGCGCACGACCTGTTGCGCAAGGTGGGACTCGATCCGGCGATTTTCGCGGCGCGCTATCCGCACGAGCTGTCCGGCGGCCAGCGCCAGCGCATCAACATCGCGCGCGCGCTCGCGCTCTCGCCGCGGCTGGTGCTGCTCGACGAGGCGGTCTCGGCGCTCGACAAGTCGGTCGAGGCGCAGGTGCTCAATCTGCTGATCGACCTGAAGCAGGACCTCGGCCTCACCTACGTGTTCATCTCGCACGACCTCAACGTGGTGCGCTTCATCTCCGACCGCGTGATCGTGATGTATCTCGGCGAGGTGGTGGAGACCGGGCCGGTCGAGGCGCTGTGGCAGGACGCACGCCACCCCTATACGCGCGCGCTGCTCGCCGCGATGCCCTCGCTCGATCCCGACCGCCGCACGCAGGAAGCGCCGATCACCGGCGATCCGCCCAATCCGATCGATCCGCCCCCGGGCTGCCGCTTCCATACGCGCTGCCCGTTCGCCGAGGAGGTGTGCAGCGCCAGGAGCCCGTCTTTATTTGCCACCGGGACCGCGCGCCACGCCGCGGCCTGTCATATGGTCGATCCTGCGTCCGGCCACAGCCGGGCGGGACAATCCTCTGCCGGGGAACTGACACATGCCTGACGACGTATCGCCTGAACGGATCGCGACGCTCGCCGCGGCCGCACGCATTCCGCTCGCGGATGACGGTCCGGCGCGCATCGCGCGCGCCGTCACGCCGACGGTCGCGCGCTTTGCCGCCGAGAACATCGCGCTCGAATTGGAAATCGAGCCGTCGACGTTCGTCGCCTTGCAGCGCAAGGATGCCGCGCTGTGAGCGATCCCGCAGAACTCACGCTGAAGGACCTCGCCGCCGCGATCCGCCGCCGCAAGGTCTCCTCGCTCGAAGCCACCAAGGCGATGCTCGCGCGCATCGACAAGTGGCAGCCGAAGCTCAACGCCTTCGCGCGCGTGGAAACCGAAGCCGCGCTGAAATCCGCGAAGGCCGCCGACCGCGCGCTGGCGGCCGGCAAGGCGAAGGGCGCGCTGCACGGCGTGCCGCTCGCCCACAAGGACATGTACTACGTGAAGGGCAAGCTCGCCGAATGCGGCTCCAAGATCCGCAAGGGCTTTGTCGCGCCCGCGACCGCGACGGCCGTCGTGCGGCTGAATGCGGCCGGCTCGTTCCAGCTCGGCGCGCTCAACATGGTGGAGTTCGCCTACGGGCCGACCGGGCATAACGTCCACACCGGCAACGTCTGCAATCCGTGGAACCAGGCGTGCATCACCGGCGGCTCGTCGTCCGGCTCGGGCGCGGCGGTCGGCGCGCGGCTCGTGCCCGCTGCGCTCGGCTCCGACACCGGCGGCTCGATCCGCCTGCCCGCGCATTTCTGCGGCACCTCGGGCTTCAAGCCGACCAACGGGCGCGTCAGCCGCGCCAACGCGATGCCGCTCTCGTTCACGCTCGACACCGTCGGGCCGCTCGCGCGCACCGCGGAAGACTGCGCGCTGATCGTCGCCGCGATGGCCGGGCCCGATCCGCTCGATCCGACCACGGCCGGCGCGCCTGCATGGGACGCCAAGGCGGCGAAGCACCCCGCCAAGGGCATGACGATCGGCGTGCCGAAAGCGTTCTACGTGGACGACCTCGAAGCCGACGTCGCCAAGGCGCTGGATGAAACGATCGCGGCGTTCAAGAAGCTCGGCGTGCGTGTCGTCGAGGTCGACCTGCCGGACCAGGTGCTGGTCGCGGCCGCCGCGCTGATCGTGCTCGCCGTGGAAGCCGCGACCTATCACGCGCCGTGGCTGCGTTCGCGGCCGGACGACTACGGCCCGCAGGTGCGCAACCGGCTGCAGAACGGACTCGCTTACAGCGCGGTGGAATATCTCGAAGCGCTGCGCTGGCGCGGGCCGGCGCTCGCCACGCATCTTTCGGCGATCGGAAAATGCGACGCGGTCCTTGCGCCCGCATCGCGCGCGGTCGCGCCGACGATCGCCGAAACGGACATCGGCGGCGCCGGCAATGCCGAGGCAGTCATCCAGGCAGTGACGCGATTCATGCGTCCGATCAATTACTTAGGACTGCCCACGCTGGTCGTTCCGGCCGGCTTTGGCAACGGCGGCATGCCGATCGGGTTGCAGCTGATCGGCCGGCCGTTCCGCGACGAGGCGCTGATCGCGCTCGGCAGCGCATTCCAGGCGGCAACCGACCATCACACGAAGGTGCCCACGCTCTCATGACAGCCATGGTCGAAATGAACGACGTGCGCGTGCGCTTCAAGGGCGAGCGCACCGTGCATGCGCTCAACGGCGTCGACTTCGCGCTCAATCAGGGCGAGGTGCTCGGCCTGCTCGGCGAATCCGGTTCGGGGAAAAGCGTAACGCTGCGCGCGCTGCTGCGCATGCTGCCCGCGCGGCGCAGCGAGATCTCCGGCACGATCCGCGTCGGCGGCAAGGACGTGCTGGCGATGAGCGAGGAGGAGCTCGAACAGCTGCGCGGCGGCATCGTGTCGATGATCTTCCAGGAGCCGATGCTGGCGCTCGATCCGGTCTACACCATCGGCGAGCAGATCGCCGAGACGGTCGTGCGTCACACAAAGGTATCGTGGGCCGACGGGCGCAAGCGCGCGCTGGAGATGCTGGAGGCGGTGCGCATCCCGTCCGCCAAGCGGCGGCTGGAAAACTATCCGCACGAGATGTCCGGCGGCATGCGGCAGCGCGCGATGATCGCGCTCGCGCTCTCGTGCGGCCCGAAGGTGCTGCTCGCCGACGAGCCGACCACCGCGCTCGATGCGACCGTGCAAATCCAGATCCTGCTTTTGTTGCGAGAACTGCAGCGCGAGATGGGCATGGCGGTGATCTTCGTCACGCACGACATCGGCGTCGCGGTGGAAATCTCCGACCGCATCGCGGTGATGTACGGCGGGCGCATCGTCGAGACCGGCTCACTGCGCGACGTGGTGCGCTCGCCGCAGCACCCCTACACGCGCGGCCTGCTGCATTCGACCGTGCACGGCGGCCAGCGCGGCAAACGGCTTCAGGCGATCCGCGGCGCGCCGCCGCGCCTCGACCGATTGCCGGAGGGCTGCGCGTTTGCGCCGCGCTGCGATCTTGCGGAGCCGGTGTGCTCTACTGGCGAGATCGCCGCGGTGGCGCTCGGCGCGCAGCGGCTGGTACGCTGCGTGAAGGTCCGCGCCGCAGCCTGACGTTATTCCGCCGGCGTCGCGGAGAGCGCGTCCGTTAACCTGAATGCGGGTCGATCTGGCGACGGTTCGCGTAAACCACGATCGGCTCTATTCGGCCGCTTCGCCGATCGGCGCGTCGATGCGATAGGCGAGCTCTTTCCACTTCGCCGCATCCCTGGCCACCGCACGCAAGCGTTCGGCGAAGGCTTCCTCGGTCGGAAAGTGCCGCCGCCAGCGGCCCGTGCGCTTCAATTCATCGAAATGCGCAAGGCGCTTCAGGGAAAGCGCCCGCCAGTTCACGGCCATCATGGAAGTGGGTTTCAACACGCTCGTCGAAGTACGCCGGACGGGACGATTTACAATCCCGCCCCTGCCCGCATCTGCGTGCGTGGTTACTGCATCGCATGCGACAACGCGCGCATTGTCGGCTTTTCCGGCTCAGAAATTTGTCTTGGTAAATAGCGCGCCGGGATAGTCCGGCATGTTTGAATTTAGAGCCGCACGCCGGTCGTCGAGAACGCCTGATCGGCGGGCTTCTGAACTTCGTTGAGTGCGAATCCCGCCACACTCGCAATGACGACCGCCGCCACGACGGCAAGCACGAAAGACTTCATGATCGTTCTCCCAGTCCGCTCAGGCTATTCGGCCGGCGTCGCCATCGGCTGACGTTGCGTTTCGTTCGGGCCGGTGCGCGCCATTTCCTCTTCGAGCCACAGCCGGTGATGTTCCTTAGCCCAGTTCACATCGACCGTGCCCTCGCCCATCGCCTCGAAGGCGCCCTCCATGCCGAGGGTGCCGATGTAGATGTGCGCCAGCATGGCGGCGACGAAAAGCACGGCGATGATGGCGTGAACCGTCTGGGCGAGCTGCATGCCCTGGATGTCCGTCACGTAGAACGGGAACATCAGGAGATAGCCCGTGGTCGCAACCAGCGTGCCGCCGATGACGACGATCCAGTAGATCATCTTCTGGCCGGCGTTGAAGCGATACGCGGGCGGATGATCGTGCCCGACGATACCGCCGCCGCGCTTCGCCCACTCGACGTCGACCTTGTTCGGAATGTTGCCCGCGATCCACATCAGGAAGATCACGAACACGCCGATCGAGAACGGGAAGCTCAGGTAATTGTGGGCGTATTTCGCCCACTGCGACCATGCGGCGAATGCGGATTCGCCGATCAGCGGCATCAGCAGCGGCTTGCCGAAGGTGATGTTGAGGCCGGAGAGCGCCAGGATGATGAAGCAGGTCGCCGTCATCCAGTGGATGAAGCGTTCGAAGCCGTTGAAGCGAACGATGCGCCGGCCCGAGTAGCCGCTCTCGAGCTTCACTTGGCCCCGCACCAGATAGAACACGACAAGCAGGATCAGCATGCCGAGGACCGCGATGGCGCCGATCCAGCGCAGCGTGACCTCGTGGAACTGGCGCCAGTCGCGTCCGCCGGGCTGGATCAGCGTGCCGGACTTCTGGTCCGGGATGCTGACGCGCCCATCGACGGTGCCGCCCTTCAGGGCATTGAGAAGCTGCTGCTCCTTCACCGAGCTTGCGGTCGGGTTGACCTGCGAGGGCTGCTGCGCGCCCGCAGGCGCCGCGACAGCGAGGATCAGCGCGACAGCGAGCGCTGCGATGATGAAACGAGCCTGCGCGAGAAGCCTCGCCATGCCAAATCCTCCCTCACCTTGTCTTGCCGCACGACCGGACGCATCCGGCGCGCGGCGCTTCCCGGCACCGCCCTCGATTACGTGGCGATGGTCTCGCGATACGC
Organism: uncultured Alphaproteobacteria bacterium; assembly: GCA_963828625.1. GTDB lineage: Bacteria > Pseudomonadota > Alphaproteobacteria > Rhizobiales > Xanthobacteraceae > PALSA-894. Next base: position 123,311 of record CAWHEX010000010.1, read on the forward strand.
CGTCTGCCAGCCCCACGCGCCGGAGCCGTAGCCGCGCCTGGTGACGCGTTCCTTGTAGATCTGCGCGATGATGTCGCCGTCGCCCGCGAGCAGCGACTTGGTCGAGCACATCTCGGCGCAGAGCGGCAGCTTGCCGGCGGCGAGACGGTTCGAGCCGTATTTCTCGTATTCGGCGTGCGTGCCGTCGGCTTCCGGGCCGCCGGCGCAGAAGGTGCACTTGTCCATCTTGCCGCGCGAACCGAAGTTGCCGACCTTCGGGTACTGCGGCGCGCCGAACGGACAGGCGTAGAAGCAGTAGCCGCAGCCGATGCACAGATCCTTCGAGTGCAGCACCACGGCGTCGGCCGTGGTGTAGAAGCAGTTCACCGGGCACACGGCGGCGCACGGCGCGTCGGTGCAGTGCATGCAGGCCATCGAGATCGAGCGCTCGCCGGGCTTGCCGTCGTTGATGGTGACGACGCGGCGGCGATTGATGCCCCACGGCACCTCGTGCTCGTTCTTGCAGGCGGTGACACAGGCGTTGCACTCGATGCAACGATCGGCATCGCAGAGGAATTTCATACGGGCCATTGTCGTTGCTCCTTTAAGCCGCTCTGACCTGACAGAGGGTGGCTTTTGGTTCCTGCATGCCGGTCACCGGATCGAAGCCGTAGGTGGTGAGGGCGTTGACGCTCTCGCCCAGCACGATCGGATCGGCGCCCTTCGGATAATTCCCGCGCTGATCGACGCCCTGGAACCAGCCACCGAAGTGGAACGGACACCAGGTCACGCCCTTGCCGACGCGTTCGGTGACGAGCGCCTTCATGCGCGCCTTGGAGTCGAGCTCGGCGCCGGTGACCCAGACCCAGCCACCGTCCTTGATGCCGCGCTCGGACGCATCCGCAGGATTGATCTCGATGAACATGTCCTGCTGCAGTTCGGCGAGCCACTTGTTGGAGCGCGTCTCTTCGCCGCCGCCCTCGTATTCGACCAGGCGGCCGGAGGTGAGGATGAGCGGGAACGCCTTGGCGACGCCCTTCTCGACCGCCGCCTTCTGCACGTCGAAGCCCACGTTCGGCATCCTGAACTGCCGTGCATTCGGCAGCGTCGGATACTTCGCGACGAGGTCGGGGCGCGGCGTATAGATCGGCTCGCGGTGCGTCGGGATGGCGTCGGGCAGGCCGAACGCGTTGGCGCGCGCCTTGCCGTTGCCGTACGGGATGCAGCCGTGCTCGATCGAGACGCGCTGGATGCCGCCCGAAAGATCGATCGACCACGACACCGAGTCCGGATTGGCCGGGTTGACCTTCTGGATCACGGCGAGCTCGGCCTCGGTGAGGTCCTTGTCCCAGCCGAGCTTCTTGAGCACGCCGAGCGTGAACTCCGGATAGCCGTCCTTGATCTCGCTGTCCTTGGAGTAATAGCCGTTGCCGAGCAGGCTCACCTTGCGCTTCGAGCCGTCGGGGAGCGTCTCCTCGCGCTCCACGCCGAACCGTGCGCGGAACGTGCCGCCGCCTTCCTTGATCGACAGGTTGGTGTTGTAGAGCAGCGGCGTGCCCGGATGCTTGAACTCCGGCGTACCCCAGCACGGCCACGGCAGGCCGTAGTAATCACCCTTGTTCGGGCCAACCGTGGCCTTCTGGGTGAGCATGTCGAAGTCTTTCTGGTTCGCCATGTGCGACTTCAGCCGCTCCGGCGACTGGCCGCAGTAGCCGGTCGACCATCCGCCGCGGTTGATCTCGCGGAGAATGTCCTCGGGCACCGGCACGTTGTTCTCGACCTTGATGTTCTTGAACATCGCGTCGGCGAAGCCGAGCTTCTTGGCGAGGAGATACATCACCTCGTTGTCGTCTTTCGACTCGAAGATCGGCTTGACGATCTGCTCGCCCCACTGGATCGCGCGGTTCGAGGCCGTGCGCGAGCCCGCGGTCTCGTAGCTGGTCGCGATCGGCAGCAGATACGTGTTGTTCTTGCGGTTGGGTGCGAGCGCCGCCCAGGTCGTCGGGTGCGGGTCCGCCACAACGAGCAGATCGAGCGCCTCGATGCCCTTCTGCGCGTTCGGCATGCGCGTCACGGTGTTGCCGCCGTGGCCCATGACGAACATGCACTTGATGTTGTCCTTCTGCGAGACGTCCTTCTTTTCGTAGAGCGTCGCGTCGAACCAGCGGGTCGACGGGATGCCCGGCGTGTTCATGGTGTTCGACACCTTGCCGTCCGCCGCGGTGATCTTGTCGAAGCGCTCGACGAACCAGTCGTACGGCGTTTCCCAGACGCGCGCCCAGTGCCGCCACGCGCCTTCGACGAGGCCGTAGTAGAGCGGCAGCGTCACGATATCGAGGCCGAGGTCGGTCGCGCCCTGCACGTTGGTGTGGCCGCGGAAGATGTTGGCGCCGGTGCCCGGCGCGCCGACGTTGCCGGTCGCGAGCAGCGCGATGCAGAACGCGCGCACGTTCGCGGTGCCGACGGTGTGCTGGGTCGCGCCCATGCACCAGATCAGCGTCGAGGGCTTCTCGGTCGCGAACATCTTCGCGACGCGCTCGAGCTGCGCCGGCGGCACGCCCGTGATCTTCTCGACTTCGTCCGGCGTGTACTTTTCGACTTCCTTGCGGATGTCGTCCATGCCGTACACGCGCTGCTCGATGAACTGCTTGTCTTCCCAGCCGTTCTTGAAGATGTGCCAGAGCATGCCCCAGATCACCGGAATGTCGGTGCCGGAACGGATGCGCACATACTCGGTGGCGTGCGCGGCCGTGCGGGTCAGGCGCGGGTCGATCACGATCATGTTCGCCCGCTGCATCTCCTTGCCTTCAAGGACATGCTGCAGCGACACCGGATGCGCCTCGGCGGGGTTGCCGCCCATGATGATCATGGTCTTGGCGTTGCGGATGTCCGTGTAGCTGTTGGTCATCGCGCCGTAGCCCCACGTGTTCGCGACGCCCGCGACCGTGGTGGAGTGACAGATGCGCGCCTGATGGTCCGAATTGTTCGTGCCCCAGTACGCCGCGAGCTTGCGGTTGAGGTAGGAGCCTTCGTTGGTGAACTTGGCGGAGCCGAGCCAGTAGACGGAGTCGGCGCCGCTCTTGCCGCGGATCTCCATCAGCTTGTCGCCGATCTCGTTGATCGCGACATCCCACGAGATGCGGGTCCACTGCCCGTTCACCATCTTCATCGGGTAGCGCAGACGGCGGTCGCCGTGCACGAGTTCGCGGGTCGCCGCGCCCTTGGCGCAATGCGATCCGCGCGTGATCGGCGAATCCCAGCCCGGCTCCTGGCCAACCCACACGCCGTTCGACACTTCGGCGATGACGGTGCAGCCGACCGAGCAATGCGTGCAGATGTTCTTGCGCAGCGTGACGGCCGCGCCCGCCGCCGGCGGAGGGCCGGCTTCGGCCTTGCGCACGCTGCCGAGCGGCAGCGCGCCGAGCGCGGCGAGACTTCCCGCGGCCAGTCCGGAGCGGCGCAGGAATGCGCGGCGATCGAGACCACCGCCGTTGCGATCGGCCAGCACACCCGCGAGCGCGGTGCGGCGTGCCTGGCGTTCGGTTCTTTTGATCAGCACAGGGGCCTCCTCAGCTCGGATAGCGGTTGACGCGATAGAACGTCTTCACGTGATCGGTTTCCTTGTAGCGAGCCTTGCGCTTCTCATCGTTCGTCTCGGTGTCGGCTTTCGCCTCACCGGCGGCGAGCGGCGCGGCTGCGCCCGCGGCGGCGCCAACGCCCAGCACGCGAAGGAACTCACGACGGCCAACCGCCGTCTTGCCCTTGGATTGCATCGCGATTCCTCCTCGTCGTTTCTGCGCCCCGGTTACCCGGCGTACGCAAAGGCTTCCGTTTCGATGTCCATGAATGTCCGGCCCAACGTTCCCACCTGGCGGTAGAAGTCGGCGGACTCGGCGCGTTCGATGTCGGCGAACAAGCGTCCCATCCAGGGCGCCATGTGCTTTTCGAACAGGCGGCGCTCCGCGCCTTCCGGCGCCGGGAAGCGGCCACCCGCGAACGCCGCCATGATCTCGCAAAGCGTCGCGGCGTGATCCTCAGGCTCGTAGTTTCCTTCCACGCGTTCGACGCCGAACTCCGCGAGATCGTCGCGCAGACGCGCGAGCGGACGTTCGTTGAGAAAGCCAGTGAGATAGTAGGACGCGTAGGGAAGGATCTCGCCGCGCCCGATCCCGATGAAGAGATTGAAATACTCGCGCTCGATCGCGCTCCCCGAAACGCGCGTTGCCGCCTCGCCGAGCGCCACGTGCGCAACGCCGAGCGGACTGGCGTCACCGCCAAGACGCGCGAGACGCGCGATCAACGCGGCGTCGGGCGCGCGCATGAGCAAAGCCGAGAGCAGCGCGTATTCCTGCGCGCGCGCCTGATCGATCTCGTCGATCGTGCTGGCGGGTTGTTCGCGGTAGAGGTCTGGCCGCAGGCGAACCCGCTCGACGCCGGTTGCGGCCTCAACGGCCAGCACGCGCTCGGCGGGAACTTTGTCCCAGTTCGATACGGAAGGCTGTGAAATACCAATGCGTCGCGCGAGTTCGGAAACTCCGCCGACCGCCTGGATCGCCGCGCTCAAGCCCCGGTCGCGCATTCGCGAGTGTCTTGCTCCGTGCCGCCCCGCACAGATGAGAAGCGTTCCAAAATGCTAGTTCTCAGCGACCGTTGTGGTCAATAGCTGGGCAATAGTCCGAGGCTATAACTTTCGTTATTCCGGCAACGCGCTGCCGTGGGCACGCCGCACTATTTGTTTTGGTTTTTCGACTACTTCCGCTTGGTCATTTTGCATTGCAACATCATTGTTATTGCTTTGCAGCAATACTTCGCCGCTCATGACTTGGGCAGGAGTTTCACGGACGGAATCTGGGCCGGGCAGCACCTGCGATCCCTCCGGCTCGGGCCGCTCGCTTCCTATCTCTTTGGATTCATTCAAATCTTCCGACGCCTCGGATCGCATCGACGCGTCTTCGGCGGCTCGCTTCGTTTGCTCGCCGATGCTGTCGACGATGCCGGCGACCATCCGCCGGATGTCCTCGCTCGCTTCCAGCGGACCGAAGCCCGGCATCGCAGTTGGGGTCGGTGAAGTCCCACGCGTTCTCGGCAAGGCCGACGAAATCGCGGATCGCGGGATCGACCGTCCACACGCGTCGAAGCGCCGCACGGGTGAGGTCCGCCGGTACGCCCGCGCGCAGGAAGGCGGTCGCATCCGACAGCGCGGTGATTGATTCGACCGGCGGCAGGCTCGCGGGATCGAACGCGGCTTCGGCTTCCGGAGTCGCCGCGTTGGCTTTCGCGATGTCATTCGCCGGTGCTGTGCCGGCATCCACATCCGCGTTCGTTTCAGTCTCGTCCGGGCGCGCGACGTCGCCCGCCTCGCGTTTGCGGCGCGACCATCGCTTGAGGAAATCCTCCTCGCTCATTCGTCGTGATCTCCGTAGCCGCGGCGGCGCGCCAGCGTTTCGGGATCGGCGCGATCGCGCTTGCGCTTGAAGAACGGTCGATCGACATGGTGCTCGGCGACGAATGCCGCAACGATCTCCTGGATCGACGGCGGCATCGGAACGGCCTCGACGATATTGTTGCCGGCCTCGGTCATGGCCTCGCCTTCCGAAGGGTCTGCCGTGACGCCGGACAATTCATACGGCGGATCGGACTCGGTCGGTCGCAGCACCACCCAGAGCGCAGGCGAGCCGGTCGCGAGATTGTCGCGATACGCGCCGGTTTCGTTGACGTGGAGCGCGATGTCCGCGCGTCCCGCATAGAAGGTCGCGCGCTCGTCGTCGCCGCTCAGCCTGGTCCACGGCGCCGTATCCGGCTCACCCGCGAGCGTCGCCACCGGCCGCCACAGATAGTCGATCCACTGGCTCGCGCTTTTGGCGCGCTCGACCACGACACCGACAGGAATGCGGACGGGCGCGCTCATGTGACGGCCTCCAGGTGGCGCACGGGCAGGCCCGTCACGAGGTTCTGCGGCTTGAAGCGCAACAGCTTGTCGCCGGTCATCGCGAGAATGAGATAGACCGGATCGCCGCGCACTTTGTCCATGACAACATCGGGATCGCGGAACGTCAGGCGAAACAGGCCGACCACGCGGGCCGCCATCGCCTCGTCGAGCTCGTCGCCGTTCCACAGGCGGTCGCCGATCCCACTGCCATCGCTGTCGAGGCCGACATACCAGGTGAATTTGGCGTCGCGCAGCTCGGTGAGCGGCTCGATGTCGACGTCGACATTGAGAAGATGCGCGATCCAGCGCCGCATCGCCTCGGCGAGCGCCACAAGGCCGCGCCGCCCGGCGGTCAGGTCGATGGCGACGTGAAACAGGTCGCTGTGCTCGAAATAGTGATCGGCATTTTCGTCCGACATGACGTCGATCTCGGCTTCCGCCGGAATGCCGAGCATCGAGACGAGCGGCGAGGCCGGCGTGCCGGACGTTCCGCCGATAGTTTCTTCATCCGCAGCGATCAGCGAACCCTCGTGCAGGGTCATGCGCTGCGTGCGGAAGAACAGTTCGGCGGCGCGCAGCACGAACGGATCCTCGCAGCCATCGAGCGCATTGCGCAGGATGACGTGCACGAGCTGATTGAGAAAGATGTGCGGGACTTTCGCGCCGGAGCGCGCGATATCGAGATAGGCCGCTTCCAGCGTCTTGTGGCGCGTCAGATGATCGCGGAACGCGATCATGACCTGCCAGTTCTCGCGCGCGTCCTTGTCCGCGATGGCGGCGATCTCGTCGCGCGCCACCGCGCGGCGCGGATCGGCCATCAGCGTGCCATGCAGGGTTTTCTCCACCACGCAGGCTTCAGGCGGCGGCGTGAGTTCGGGCCGCGCCAGATAGACTTTCAGGAAATCGTCGGTCACGGCGAGCCCGCCGCCTTCGTCGCGATCGAGCAGATGGTGGCCGCAGGAGAGCCAGAAGTCCCTCATGGCCGCTCCGCCTTGTTCGCCGCCATCGCGACCAGGTCGACCTCATCGCCGGGCTGTTCCTCGCCTTCGACTTCGAGGAACGAGAACGCGCGCATCGGCTTGGCATCTCCGCGCGGATGCAGCGAGCGGAACGCCTCGCGCACTTCGCCGTCCTCACAGGTGCGATGGACCGCGATCAGCGTATCGGCCGGGTGATTGCACAGCGACTCGGCGAACGCGACTTCTTCCTCGGCGGCGGCGCGCGCCGTTGCAATGTCGGGCGCACCGAAATGCGCAACGAGCTGCTGCGCAAGCCGCTCCACCAGTGCGGCGCGATCGGCTTCGCTCGCCTCGACGATCTGCACCAGCGTGGACCAGCCGAGCGACTCGACGCCAAGGAAAGCGCCGCGAAACGCCGAACGCGCCTTGCCTTCCAGCTTTCGCCGCATCGGCGTTCCAGAACGCGAAAGCGCCCGACACAGCCCAATCGCCGGGCTCCGCGGCCCGTTCGAACACGAACGTGTCGGAGGAATCGAGCCGGATGGTGCGGATCAGCTTCACGTGCGCGGCCCGCGCGTGTGCGGATCGAGCCATGACGGCGTGGCGAGCGCCGGCACGAGCTTCATGCGCTCGACCTCGACCTTGCCGACGCGCCGCATCGTGAGATCGCCGGTCTCGTCAATGTCGCGCCGCACGCCGCGGTCGCGCGGCAGGCGCTTGAGGTACTCGCTCGCGACCGCGCCGAAGCCGCGCTCCTGCGCGGCATCGACATGGACCATCAGGTGGCGCGCGAAACTGCCGACAAGCTCGGCGGCTGCAACGTCGGTAAAGCCTTCCTCGTCGAGCGCCGCCGCCATCGGATGCAGCCCCGGATCGTTGCCGGTCATCGACACCATGCGGATCATCGCGCCGAACACCAGCCAGTCCGGCGGCTCGTCTTCGGGCGCATCTTTCGGCCACGCGAGCCGCCCGCCGCCGATCAGCCCGCCGTCGACGCGGATCGCATCCGGCCAGTCGATCTCGATCGGCTTTTCGGGCGGCGCGTGCGCCAGCAGCGCATCGACCAGCGCCACCATGCCGGTGTAGAGCGCACGCCGCGCCGTGCGCAGCGGCTCGTCCGGCTCCAGCACCACGGCGAACTCGGCGAGATCGAAGCGTCCGACATAGACCAGCGTGCCGGCGCCGCGCGCGGGCGCGATCGTGACAGCGTGCGCGAACGCATCGCCGACTTCGCGCAGGGTCACCAGCGTGAACGGCGGCGGCAAAATGAGTTCCGGCGCGAACGGCGCACGCGAACGAGAGCGAGTCTCCAGCGGCAAGAGTCCTCCGCGCTTACTTTCTCTTTAGATTAGTTATAAGTACAGCCGGAACAGGCTGAAAACCAGATGGCGGAACGTCCGCAAATCCTGATCTGCTCGTGCGAAGACACGATGCCGCTCGACGCCGACGCGGTGCGGCGCGGCTGCGTCGGCGCGCAGGTTGCGACCGCGCATCATCTCTGCCGCGCCGAGATCGATCGCTTTCGCGCCATCGCGGCGAAAGGCGAGCCGATCATCGTCGGTTGCACGCAGGAAGCGCCGCTGTTCGCCGAGGTCGCGGAGGAAAACGAGAAGGCCGCGCCGTTGACCTTCGTCAATGTGCGCGAGGCCGCGGGATGGTCCGACCAGGGCGCAGAAGCCGGGCCGAAGATGGCCGCGCTGATCGCGGCGGCCGGCGAGCCCGTTCCGGATTTTCCGCTGGTGAGCCTTTCGAGCGAAGGCATCACGCTGGTTTACGGGCGCGATGAGCGCGCGATCGAAGCCGCGAAGCTGCTCGCCGATCATCTCGACGTCACGGTGCTGATCAGCCGCCCGAAGGATCTTGCGCCGACGCGCATGACCGAATTTCCCGTCGTCAAAGGCACGATCCGCTCCGCGAAGGGGCACTTCGGCGCGTTCGAGCTGACCGTCGACGATTACGCCGTGCCCCTTCCCTCCTCGCGCGGAGCGATGGCCTTTGGGCCATCGCGGCAGGGCGCGACCTCGCGCTGCGATCTCGTGCTCGATCTCTCCGGCGGCGCGCCGCTGTTTCCCGCGCACGACCTGCGCGACGGCTACCTGCGCGCCGATCCCGCCGATCCGGCCGCGGTGCTCAACGCCGTTTTGAAAGCGCGCGATCTCGTCGGCGGCTTCGACAAGCCGCGCTACATCGCGTTCACCGAAGACCTCTGCGCGCATTCGCGCTCGAAGATCGTCGGTTGCCGCCGCTGCCTCGATCTCTGCCCGACCGGCGCGATCGCGCCCGCCGGCGATCACGTGGCGATCGATCCGAATATCTGCGCGGGCTGCGGCCAGTGCGCCGCCGTGTGCCCGACCGGCGCCGCCGCGTACGCGCTGCCGCCGGCCGACTCGCTGCTGCGCAAGCTGCGCGCGATGCTCACCGCGTACCGCGAAGCCGGCGGCGCGAAGCCGATCGTGCTGCTGCATGACGAGCCGCATGGCGCACCGCTGATCGAGGCACTCGCGCGCCACGGCGACGGATTGCCGGCGAACGTGCTGCCGCTTGCCGTGAATGAAGTGACGCAGGTCGGGCTCGAAGCGGTCGCGGCGGCGTTCGCATACGGCGCTTCGAGCTTGCGCTTCCTCACGCGCGGCAAGCCGCGCCACGACATCGCGGGACTTTACAAGACAGTCGCGCTCGCCGAGCCGATCCTCGCCGGTCTCGGTTTCGGCGCGGGCCGCGTCGCCACCATCGAGACCGACGATCCGTTCGCGCTCGGCGCAACGCTGCGCGCGATCGAGGCAACCGGCGGCGCGCCGCGCCCCGCCGCGTTCACCGCGGTCGGCGCGAAACGCGACGTGCTGCGGCTTGCGCTGCGCGAATTGCATCATGCGGCGCCCGCGCCGGTCGATATCGTGGCGCTGCCCGAAGGCGCGCCGTTCGGCACGGTCGAACTCAATGTCGAGGGCTGCACGCTCTGCCTCTCCTGCGTGTCGGCCTGCCCGACCGGCGCGCTGTCGGACGATCAGGAGCGCCCCGTCCTGCGCTTCACCGAGGATGCCTGCGTGCAATGCGGGCTGTGCAAGGCGACGTGCCCGGAGAAAGTGATCACGCTCAAGCCGCAAATCGATTTCCGCGCCGCGACCGCGCGTGCGCGCGTGCTGAAGGAAGAAGAGCCGTTCTGCTGCATCCGCTGCAGCAAGCCGTTCGGCGTCAAGTCCAGCGTCGAGCGCGTCGCCGCCAAGCTCGAAGGCAAGCACTGGATGTTCCAGAATTCCGCCAAGCGCCTCGACGTCATCAAGATGTGCGCCGACTGCCGCGTGATCGTGATGACCGAGGAGAAATTCGATCCGTTCGGCGCGCCCGCGCGGCCGAACCCGCGCACGACGGAAGACTATCTGCGCGAGCGTGAGGCGAAGGGCGAAGGCTGATTACTTCGCCGCCTTGGCGAGAAAATCAGTCAGCGCCTTGCGGTCGGCTTCCGAGCCGATCCGCTGTTCGGGCATCTTGGTGCCGGGCGTGTAGGCCATCGGCCCAATCTCGAACAGCTTCGCGACCGTCTCGGGCGTCCACACGATGTCGAGCTTCCTGAGCGCGTCGGAGAAATTGTAGCCGGGCAGCGACGCGATCCTGCGCCCGAAGATTCCCGCAAGTGTCGGGCCGGCGCGATTGCCGTCATCCTTCGACAGCGTGTGGCAGGCGATACACGCGCGGAAAATCTCCGCGCCCGGATCGCCCGCGTAAGCTGCGAGCGGATCTTCCGGCGCGCCCATCGTCACCGCGCCGATGTGCTCGCCCGTGACGGCGTCCCAGCGGCGCACCATGCGGTCCGCGCCGCCGGTGATCATCGTGCGGTTGTCGGGCAGGAACGCGACCGACCACACCGGCAGGCCGGGGCCGACCAGCGTGCGTGCGAGTTTGCGATCAGCGCGCGCGATCACCGCGACGGTGCCGCGGATGCCGGCTGCGGCGATAAGCGCGCCGTCGCGCGAAATGCTCAGCGAGATGACGGGCGTCGGCGAGGCCTGCAACTCGCCTTTCTGCTGGCCGGCCGCGTCGAGGAAATACAGCATGCCGTTCGCGCCCGCGGCGACGATCTCCCCGTCGGGCGCGACCGCGACCGCCGAGAGCGGCGCCGGCAGGGTGACGATCGTCGGCGTCGCACCGTCGAGCGGCCAGATGCGCAGCGTCAGATCGTACGCCGCGCTCACGACCGCCTTGCCATCCGGCATGAACGCAACGCCGTTGACGTTCTGCGTATGACCCTCGAGCACACGCGGGCTTTCGCCTGCGAGCGGCCAGAGCCGTAGCGTGTTGTCCCATGCGGCTGAGGCCAGCGTCGCGCCATCCGGCGAAACGCCGAGTGCGACGACCGGCGCGGTGTGACCTTCGAGCACCTTGTCGGGCTGCGGCTTGCCCGCGCTCCAGAGCGCGATGCGCCCGTCCGCGCCGCCGGTGACTGCGCGCCCGTCTTTCAACAACGCGACCGCATTCACGGCATCGTCGTGGAAGCGCAGCACCTGTTCGGCGGAATTGTTCGCGAGCGACCAGCGGATCGCGGAGGAGTCGAAACTGCCCGAGATCGCTTCCGTGCCGTCCGCCGACACCGCGACCGCGCGCACCGGCCCGCCATGCCCGCGCAACTGCGCGTGCGCAAACGACGGCGTCAGCAGCAAGACCAATCCAAGAAGGAGAATGAGCCGGCTGTGTTTCTTGGCGTTCATGCGATGGCGCGCCCGGAGAGATTCGAACTCCCGACCCCCAGATTCGTAGTCTGGTGCTCTATCCAGCTGAGCTACGGGCGCTTTGTCGTGGCCAGGCGTTAACGGCCCGGGCGAACGGCCGCATTAGCTATAGCGTCGGTCGCCTGATGGCAAGCGCGCATCAGGCCCGCTGGCGGCCGCCCCGGCGCGCATCGAGTTGCACCGCGCGGTCCGGGATGATCAGGCGGAATGTCGCGCCGATCGTGCCGTCGACGAGGCGGATTTCGCCACCGTGGGCGCGCACCAGTTCCTCCGCGATCGCGAGGCCGAGCCCGGAGCCGCCACGGCGGGTCGAGCCCTGGAACGCCTCGAACAGATGCGCGCGCGCCTGCGCGGCGACGCCCGGCCCGGTGTCGGACACCTCGATCACCGCGACCGCGCCTTCGCGGCGGCCGGTGACGCGCAGATGGTCGCGGCTCGGTTCGTTCGGCGCGCGGCTTTCGAGCGCCTGCAGCGCGTTGCGTGCGAGGTTGAGGATCACGCGGAACAGCTGATCCGGGTCGGCATCGACATGCAGCCCGCGCTCGACTGAGGCGATCCAGCGCACCTGCGATTCCGGCGAGAGGCCGAGCGTCTCACGCACCTCTTCGACCAGCGCTTCGAGCGGCACGGATTTGCGGTCGGGCGGCGGCTCCTTCACCTGGCCGTAGGAGAGCGTCGACTGGCAGAACGCGATGGCGCGTTCGAGCGAGCGCATCAGTTGCGGCGCGAAGCGCTGCACGTTCGGGTCGGGCACGCTCGCGAGGCGATCGGAGAAAAGCTGCGCCGAGGCGAGCAGGTTGCGCAGGTCGTGGTTGATCTTGGACACCGCAAGGCCAAGCGCCGCGAGATGGCTCTTCTGTTTGAGCATCGAGGCGAGATCGCGCTGCATCGCGCCGAGCTCGCGCTCCGCGATGCCCATCTCGTCGCCGCGGCCGGAGGGCGTGACCACGCGCTCCGGATTTTCCGGGTCCGCGCGGAACGCCACCATGTTGTTGGTCAACCGATTGGTCGGCCCGACAATCAGATAGTGCAGCGTGAGATAGACGAGCGCCGCCGTGATGATCGAGATGATGAGCGAAAGGATGAGGATGTTGCGCGAGAAGCGGAACATCGCGTCACGCAGCGGCGCCTCCGCGATCACGATCTCGACGAAATCGGCGCCCTGCGCCGCATGGCCGACGACGCGGATGATGTCAGTGTCGGAGCAGAAAAACAGCGTCGCGAGCGCTTGCCACACGGCGCGCAGCATCGAGGGGTCGCGCAGGTCGATCTCGTGATGGACCGTGGGCGGCATGTCGTTGACGGCGAGCAGCTTGCGCTGGTTGCCCATCTTGATGGCGACCGTCTTGGCGCCGAGGCTGTCGAGGATCTCCTGCACCACCTTTTCGGGCAGGTTGATGCGCTGCTGCTGTTCGCCCTGCGCGGGGCTCTCGCTGCCCTGCGCGTTGAGCACGATCGAAACGGTGCGGGCGACGGCGACGCGGTCCGCGAGCCAGGTGAGGCGGAAATTCGCGATCGACGGAACATAGATCAGCACTTCCGCGACCATCACGAACAGGATCGTGAGGACGAGGAGCTTTCCCGAAAGCCCGAAGCGCGGCTTGCGCTTCAGGGCATCGTTCCCGGTCGGTGCGTCAACTGCCATCGCGTGCCTTGAGCCCGATATAGTCTACCCGAACCGGCGCAGGAAGGTGATCAGCCGCCTGATTTTGGGATTGGTCAAACTTGGCGAAAAATAGCTTATCGCCGCGCGCTTCCCGATTTCCGCCAAAGTCGGATACGGCACCACAATTCCGGCCATCGCGCGGATATTGAGGCCGCGCGAGAGCGCGAGCGTCCAGGTGGTGATGAGTTCGCCCGCATGCGCGCCGACGATGGTGGCGCCGAGAATGCGGCCATTCTTTGCCGTGATGATCTTGATGTGACCATCGGTCTCGCGCTCAGCCTGTGCACGGTCGTTCTCGTGGTAGGGCCAGCGCAGGATGCGGATCGTCTTGTGGCGTTCGCGCGCCTGCTCCTCGCTCAAGCCCACATGGGCAAGCTCGGGTTCGGTGAACGTGACGCGGGGTACGAGCGTGTCGTCTGTCCTGGCGCGCAACCGGAACAGCGCGTTCCGGATCACGATGCCGGCGTGATAGTTGGCGGTGTGGGTGAACTGCCCGCCCGCGACATCGCCGATCGCGTAGACCTTCCTGTTCGTCGTGCGCAGGCCCGTGTCGACCACGACGCCGTGCGGACCGTATCCGATGCGCGCAGCCTGCAGGTCGAGGTCCTCGATGTTCGGCTTGCGGCCGGTGGCGATCAGCAAATCGCTTCCCTCGATGCGTCTCCTCGCCCTGCGGACCTTCGATGACGGCCTGCACCTTGCCGTCACTGTGCGCGACGCGGACCACCTTCACGCCCGCGCGGATCGCGATGCCCTCCCCCGCCAGATGTTCGAGCACGATCGCGGCACACTCGGGATCGTCGTTGGCGAGCGGCGTCGCGGCTTCCAGCACGGTGACCTTCGCGCCCAGCCGATGATGCGCCTGCGCAAGCTCCAGCCCGATGGGTCCGGCACCGATGACGATGAGATGCGCGGGGCAGCGCTTGAGATCGAAGATCGTCTCGTTGGTGAGATACGGCGTCTCTGTGAGGCCCGCGATCGCCGGCACGGCGGGGCGCGAGCCGGTCGCGACCACGAAGCGGCGCGCCTTGATCTCGAAATCGCCGACCGCGACGGTCCTCGTATCGGTGAAGCGCGCCGCGCCCTGGATCACATGCACGCCAAGCGCCGGTGAAGCGCTCCTTGGAGTCGTTCGGCGCGATCGCCGCGATCACGCCGCGCACATGCGCGTTGACCTTTGCGAAGTCGACCTCGATGCGTTGCAGCTTGAGGCCGAACGGCGTCACGCGGCGCGGCGCGGTCGCGTGCTTCGCGGCGGCGAGCAGCGCCTTGGAGGGAACGCAGCCGTAGTTGAGGCAGTCGCCGCCCATCTTGCCTTTCTCGATCAGCACGACCGATACGCCGAAAGCAGCCGCGGCGGCCGCGACCGACAACCCGCCGGAGCCGGCGCCGATCACGCAGATGTCGGGGGTCAGAAGCTCGGCCACGAGGTCAGGCGGCGGGCTGTGAGCGGGCGGAGCGCGCGCGGACGCGCTTCACGATCACCGGGATGAGCGCGATCGCGCCGAGCGCCGCGAGGGCGGCGAGCAGGCGCGGCGTTGCGATCATGCCGAGGTCGAACTGGAGCGTACAGTCGGTACGCCCGTTCGCAAGGCAAGTACGGTAGGCCACTTCCTGCGCGGCGATCACGCTGTCGAGTCCCGAGCCGAGGAACGCGAACGCGAAGGTTGCCGGCACGATGCCGATCGCGGTCGCGGCCACGAAGGTGGAGAGTTTCACGCCGACGAGCGCCGGCGCGAGATTGACCAGAAAGAACGGGAATGCCGGGACCAGCCGCAGGAACAGCAGATAGCTGAAGGCGTCGGCGCGGAAGCCTTCGGCGAGCTTGCAGGCGAGCGGCCCGGCGCGGCGCATGAGCGTTTCGCCGCAGGCGCTCTTTGCCACCAGGAAGATGATGGTCGCGCCGACCGTGGCGCTGACCACGGTCGCGATGCCGCCGATCAGCGTCCCGAACAGGATGCCGCCCGCGATGGTGAGGAAGAGCGCGCCCGGGAGCGAGAGCGCGACCGCGACGATATAGACCGCCATGAAGGCCGCGATCGCCGCGACCGCGTGCGCGTCGATGAAGGCATCGATCGCCATGCGGTGGCGCACCAGCGTTTCGAGCGACACGTGGCGATGCGCGCCGGTCGCGAACACTGCGATCATTGCGACCAAGAACGACGGCGACCGGCGCGTACCGCCGCACCCGGGCGGGGACCGGGGTCCCGGCCTGCGGATGGGCTGACGATCGCTGATCGAGTGTCATCGGGGTTGGCCTGACGTCTCAAGCGCAACAGCTATACACGACACACCCCCCGGCAGAAGGGCTCTCACCGTCATTTGACGCCTGCTGACGGGCCTCTCG
This sequence comes from uncultured Alphaproteobacteria bacterium, assembly GCA_963828625.1. Classification (GTDB taxonomy): domain Bacteria; phylum Pseudomonadota; class Alphaproteobacteria; order Rhizobiales; family Xanthobacteraceae; genus PALSA-894. The sequence continues at coordinate 138,915 of CAWHEX010000010.1, forward strand.
CGCCCGCGTGAAGACCCTGAAAATTCTTGGCTTTCACCCCGTTTCCCGACCGCCGCCTTATCGTTCCGTCGCATTGACTTCGGCCGCCAGCCTCACTTATAAGCCGCGTGACTTGGAGCGCCGGCAGCGTCCAGAAATGCCGGTTTTTCGCGCTTTTGCTTGTCCGGCGCGGCTCATCCGAACCCTCAAGCGACAAGGCCGCCGCCAGCGGAGAATGTGACCCGTGAAACGGACCTATCAACCGAGCAAACTCGTGCGCAAGCGCCGGCACGGCTTTCGCGCCCGCAAGGCGACAGTCGGCGGCCGCAAGGTGCTGGCGACACGGCGTGCGCGCGGACGCAAGCGGCTGAGCGCCTGACCGCTCCACAATCCGATGGAGCGGCTGAAGCAACGGGCGGAGTTCCTCGCCGCGGCCAAGGGCGCGAAAGTTTCGGGAGACGCATTCGTGCTGCAGGCGCTTGAACGCGGCGATGCCGGGCCGCCGAGGTTCGGATTCACGGTCTCGAAGAAGGTCGGCAACGCGGTCGAACGCAATCGGGTGCGGCGGCGGCTGCGCGACATCGTGCGCCGCAGTGACGCGCTGTCATCGGCCGGCGGCCACGACTACGTGCTGATCGGGCGGCGCGCCGCGCTGACGATCCCGTTCGCACAGATGATGGATGAGTTCGCGGGGGCGCTGAAGCGGGTTCACGGCAAGCGCCGCGCGCCGGCCACGGGCAGGGCATGACCGATAACAAGAATACCATTCTGGCGATCGTGCTCTCGGCGATCGTGCTGATCGGCTGGCAATACTTCGTCGGCATGCCGCAGATGGAGAAGCAGAAGCAGGAGCAGCTTCTCAAACAGCAACAGCAGACGCAGCAGGCGCCCGCATCCGGTGCGCCAAGTGCGCCGGCCGGAACGCCGGGTGCGCCCGCCGGAGCGCCGCCCGCGCCCGGCACCGCGCCCTCCCCCGGCCAGGCCGGCACGCCGCGCGCGCCCGGCCAGCCCGGCCAGGTGATGACCCGCGAGGCGGTGCTCGCCGCTGGCCCGCGCATCGGGATCGACACGCCGCGGCTGAAAGGCTCGATCGCGCTGAAAGGCGCGCGCATCGACGACCTCGCGCTTGTGCAGTACCGCGAGACCGTCAACCCGGCTTCGCCCGCGATCGTGCTGCTCGCGCCGTTCGGCACCGAGCATCCCTTCTATGCGGAGTTCGGCTGGCGCCCGTCGGGCAGCACCACCGTCAAGGTGCCCGACGGCGACACCGAGTGGCGCCAGGACGGCGCGGGCACGCTCACGCCCGGCAAACCGATCACGCTCGTGTGGGACAACGGCGAGGGACTGGAATTCCGCCGCACCATCGCGGTCGACGACAAGTATCTGTTCACCGCGAAGGACGAGGTGCTCAACAAGGGCCAGAGCCCGGTCACGCTCTACCCCTACGCGCTGATCCGCCGCCACGGCACGCCGAAGACGGAAGGCTATTACATCCTGCACGAAGGCTACATCGGCGTGATGGGCGACCAGGGCCTGAAGGAAGACAGCTACAAGAACGTCGAAGAGAAAAAGGAAATCCGCTTCAAGGCGACGAACGGCTGGATCGGCTTCACCGACAAGTACTGGGCCGCGACCCTGCTGCCCGACACCAACGCAAACCTCAACGCCGTCTTCTCGGCGAACGCCGCCGCGAACCCGAAGACCTACCAGAGCGACTACCTGCTCGACGCGCAGACCGTCGCGCCCGGCGAAACCGGCTCAGCCAACGTGCGGCTGTTCGCGGGCGCCAAGGAAGTGCAGACCATCGACGGCTACGACAAGGCGCTCGGCCTCAACCGCTTCGAGCTGCTGATCGACTGGGGCTGGTTCTATTTCATCACCAAGCCGCTGTTCAAAGTCATCGACTACTTCTTCCATCTGATCGGCAACTTCGGCCTCGCGATCCTGCTCGTCACGGTGCTGATCAAGCTCGTGTTCTTCCCGCTCGCCAACAAGTCCTACGCCTCGATGGCGAAGATGAAGGCGGTGCAGCCGGAGATGATGGCGATCCGCGAGCGCTACGGCGACGACAAGATGAAGCAGCAGCAAGCGCTGATGGAGCTCTACAAGAAGGAGAAGATCAATCCGCTCGCCGGCTGCCTGCCGATCGTGGTGCAGATCCCGGTGTTCTTCGCGCTCTACAAGGTGCTGTTCATCACCATCGAGATGCGCCATGCGCCCTTCTTCGGCTGGATCCGCGACCTCTCGGCGCCCGACCCGACCAACCTGTTCAACCTGTTCGGGCTGATCCCCTACGACCCGACCGTGCTGCCCGTGGTCGGCCAGTTCCTGCATCTGGGCGTATGGCCGATCGTCATGGGCATCACGATGTTCGTGCAGATGAAGCTCAACCCTGCGCCGCCCGACCCGACGCAGAAGATGATCTTCGACTGGATGCCGCTGATCTTCACCTTCATGCTGGCGAGCTTCTCGGCCGGCCTCGTGATCTACTGGGCGTGGAACAACACGCTCTCGGTGATGCAGCAGGCCTTCATCATGAACAAGCACGGCGCCAAGATCGAGCTGTGGGACAACATGATGGAGTTGTTCAGGGGGAAGAAGGACAAGGGCGGCGGCGACAAGGACAAGAAGAAGTAGCGGCGGAAGCGCCGCGCGAGGGACCGCATGGCCTTTCTCAGAGTCTGGCTCGCCGCTGCCGTTGCCATGTCGTTGCTGACGCCCGCTGTCGCGGCGGCGAAACAAGGCGACGGCAAACGCACCACCCGCATCGTGATCCACTGGAAGTCGCCGAAGGGAAATTACGGGCCCAACGGATTCCTGCCCGGCTTTCGCCAGCCCCCGCCGCTTTCCGAATGGCGCGACCGCAGCCCGCGCCACGGCGGCGGCGACTTCTCGCGCAACCGTCGCTACATCTCCGGCTACGAATGGCGCTACGGCTGGGGCTATCCGCAATTCTATCGCGGCCGTTACAACGGCGGCGGCTTCGGCCCGTGCTGGAGCAACACGCCGATCGGCCCGATGTGGAATTGCGGGATGTGAGCGGGCGACCGGCTCGCTATCCCATCGTGGCGTAACGCGAGCGCGGCGCAACAAGCGCTCGTCGCGGCGCCGCGAAGGATGCTAAGGGACAGCATGTCCGCCTCCCCCTTCACGTCCGCCGAGATCGAAACCGGCCGCAAGCTGTTCGCGGCCGAATGGGATTTTGCCTTCGCGGCCGGCACGCTCGACCGCCTGCCGCCGATGAAGGGCATCGAGATCGCGTTCGCGGGGCGCTCCAATGTCGGCAAGTCGAGCCTGATCAACGCGCTCACAGGGCGCAAGGCGCTCGCGCGCACATCGAACACGCCGGGCCGCACGCAGGAGCTGATCTATTTCACGGCCGGCGCGGTGTCGGCGCTGCGGCTCGTCGACATGCCGGGCTACGGCTACGCGCAGGCGCCGAAGAGCCAGATCGCGGCATGGACCGCGCTGATCCATGCGTATCTTTCGGGCCGCGCCAATCTCGCGCGCGTCTATGTGCTGATCGATGCGCGCCACGGGCTGAAGGATGCCGACGAGGCGGTGCTCAAGACGCTCGACAAGGCGGCGGTGAGCTATCAGGTCGTGCTCACCAAGGGCGATCAGGTGAAGGCGGCCGAACTGGAGAAGCGCGTGGCCGCGACCGCGGCGGCGCTCGCGAAACGGCCGGCGGCGTTTCCGGAGATCATGGTGACGTCCTCGCACGACGGCGGCGGCATGGCGGAACTGCGCGCCGCGATCGTGCGGGTGATGAAGGAGCGGCACGGATAGAGGTCAATCCGAGCGGCGACCCGCGCAAAAATAGCGGCGCGCGTCAGCGCCAGTCCACGCATTCGGTGCTCGCGCGGTCATCGATCGTTCGCGCGAGCATCTCGCCGAGCACGCGGTAGCCTTCGTCGTTGAAGTGGTTCCAGTCCTGCGGTCCGTGGATCGGCGCGGCCTTCGCGGCCGCGCGCAGCGCCGGGCGCGTGTCGATGAAGCGCGCGCCGTTCGCGAGCGTCATCGCGCGGATCTGCCCGCAGGTGCGCTGGCTCGCCTCGTCGATCTCGCTCTCCGGAACGGGGCGCACCTCGTTGAGCGGCCAGCGCGTGTAGACATCGACCAGCGCTTCGGCGTGGCGATAAAGCGCGGCGGGCGACGCGATATAGACCACCGTGATGTCCGTCGCCGGATACGTGCGGCGCAGCCAAGCGAGCGAGACGTCGAACACCGTGAGCGGCGCATCGATCCAGGTGGCGATCTCGACCGGCGGCTTCTGCAACGCGGGCGCCGCCACCGCCGTGGCGCCGGCCAGCACCTTGTTGTTCGCCGACGGCTTGCGCAGCGTCTCGAAGCTCTCCGTGTTGGTCGCCGCGAAGTGCGCCATCTTGAAGGTCGTCTCGGCCAGATCCGTGAAGCAGCGCCAGCGCAGCGGCATCGCGTATTGCCGCTCGATGTAGCGCTCGATCTTCTCGCGCGTGACCGGGCCGCCCGCCGCCGAGACATTCGCCACGTAGCCGTTCTCGTCGAGATCGTTGCCCTCGTAGAAATAGACCAGCATCTGGCGCGGCGCTTCGAGCGCCGGATAGAGGAAGCACCCCGAACGGAGGATCCGCGTCGGCATGCGCACCATCGCCTGCGCGCTGCCCGCCCCGCCCATGCCGAGGCTGATCACGTCGCGGCCAGTGAGGCGCCGGATCACGTGCGCGGAATGCAGCGCCTTGGCGCGGTCGCCTTTCGCGGCGAACAGCCCATCACCCTGCCCTTCCGCATAGGAGTCGCCGAGCAGCGCCACATAGTCGCGCGGCACGGTGGCGGCCTTCGAGGTCTGCGCGAAGGTGTCGGCGATGTCCGGAAAGTGCGGGCGCAGGTTGAGCGACAGGTCCGGATAGACGAACCGGAAGATCACGAAGCTCGCCACCAGATACGTCGCGGCGAGCGAAACGATCGCCAGCGCGGTGTTTGCGAGCGCGGACCTCAGCCGGAGAGCCATTGCGGCGTTGTCGCCGAATGCGCCGCGGCTGTCCATGCGGCCTTGCCCCTTTCCCATGACGCCCGCGGACGGTAAAAGCGGCGCCGCAACAGGGACGCCGAAATGACCGTTTCGCCGCAGGACCAGGCGCGCACGCTGATCGAGGCGCTGCCGCATATGCAGCAGTACGACGAGGAAATCGTCGTGGTGAAATACGGCGGCCACGCGATGGGCAACGAGGCGATGGCGCAAAGCTTCGCGCGCGACATCGTGCTGATGGAGCAGACCGCGATCAATCCGGTGGTCGTGCACGGCGGCGGGCCGCAGATCGCCGACATGCTCAAGCGGCTCGGCATCAAGTCCGAATTCGCCGCAGGCCTGCGCATCACCGACAAGCCGACGATGGAAGTCGTCGAGATGGTCTTGGCGGGCCGGATCAACAAGGAGATCGTGGGCTACATCAACGCGGCCGGCGGCCGCGCGATCGGCCTCACCGGCAAGGATGGCAACATGGTGCGTGCCCGCAAGGTGACGCGCACGGTCGCCGATCCGGGCTCGAACATCGAGAAGGTGGTCGACCTCGGTTTCGTCGGCGAGCCCGACAAGGTCGACACCACCGTGCTCGATACGATCCTCGGGCGCGAGTTGATCCCGGTGCTGGCGCCGGTCGCGACCTCGGCGGACGGCGGCACCTACAACGTCAACGCCGATACGTTTGCGGGCGCCATCGCGGGTGCGCTCAAGGCGAAGCGCCTGCTGCTGCTCACCGACGTGCCGGGCGTGCTCGACAAGTCGAAACAACTCATCAAGGAGCTGTCGGTCGACGATGCGCGCCGCCTGATCGCGGACGGAACCATCACGGGCGGCATGATCCCGAAGGTCGAGACCTGCATGTACGCGCTCGACGCGGGCGTCGAGGCGGTCGTCATTCTCGATGGCAAGGTGGAGCACGCGGTGCTGATCGAATTGCTGACCGACGCGGGCGCCGGAACGCTGGTGCACAAGTAACCGCGATGCGGCGCGCGATACTCGCAACCCTTCTCACGCTGCTGCCGGTCGTTGCGGCCGCGCAGGGGCCGATCGCGAGCGCGCTGACGCCGCTCAAGCCCGCCGACCGCGCCCGCATTTCCAACATCGCGGCAAGCCGCGAGAAGGCGCTCACGGCGGCCGAGACCACCGGCAAACCCGACGATCTGCGCGCCGCGAAAGACCTGCTCGCGCTGCCCTCCCAGCCGCTTGAGCCCGCGACGCTGACCGGCAAGTGGCGCTGCCGATCGATCCATCTCGGCGGAATGTCCCCGCTCACGGTCAACCCGTTCTTCGAATGCCGGATCGTGCGCGAACGCGGCGCGCTCTATCTCGAGAAAATAACCGGCGGCACGCGACGCAAGGCGCGGCTTTCCCCGCTCGACGAGCGCCGGCTGCTGTTCTACGGCGCGTATCGCGCGGCGGGCGACAAACCGCAGCCCTACGGCGCGGACGACTACCGCGACGAGGCCGGCATTCTGGAGCGCGTCGGCCGCGACCGGCTGCGCGTGGAACTTCCCGAGCCCCGCGCCTACAACACGGCGCGTCACGAGGTCTTCGAGCTGGTGCGCGGGCGCTAAGGCCGCCATCTCGCAAAATCGAGCATTTCCAATGGCTTGGTATTTCTCCGGGTCATTTATCTGTTGCGCCGCCGCGCGTCTGACCGCATAACGGACGCAGGAGCGTGGCCCGCCACGGGCACGGAGTGCGCATGACCCGCGTCCTGATGATCTATCCGAAGTTCATTCCAAACTCGTTTTGGAATTACACGGAGGCGTGCGAGCTCGTCGGCGCGAAGTATCCGGCGGCCCCGCTCGGCCTGATCACCGTCGCGGCGCTGTGCCCGAAGGAATGGGACTTCCGGCTCATCAATCGCAACACCGAGCCGCTGACCGACGAAGACCTCGACTGGGCCGACCTCGATCATGCTCGGCGGCATGCTGAACCAGCAGCCGGACTTTCTCTATCTGATCGAGCTTGCGCACCTGCACGGCAAGCCGGTCGTGCGTCGGCGGGCCTGACGTTTCGTCGAGCCCGCATCTTTATGCGGCGGCGGACTTCCAGGTGATCGGCGAGGCCGAGCACATCATGAAGGAGTTCATCGCGGCGTGGGAAAGCGGCGAGCGCAAGGGCGTGTTCACGGCCGAGAAATTCAAGATCGACATGACGCAGTCGCCGCTGCCGCGCTACGACCTGCTGAAGCTCGAGCAGTATCTCTACATCGGCATCCAGTTCTCGCGCGGCTGCCCGTTCACCTGCGAGTTCTGCGACATCATCGAGCTGTACGGCCGCGTGCCGCGCACCAAGACGCAGGATCAGATTTTCGCCGAGCTGCAGGCGCTCTACGACGCCGGCTATCGCGGCCATGTCGACTTCGTCGACGACAACTTCATCGGCAACCGCAAGCACGTGCGTCCGATGATGCCGAAGCTGAGGGAGTGGCTGGCAGAAGCACGACTATCCGTTCGAATTCTCCACCGAAGCCTCGATCAATATCGCCGACGACGACGACATGTTGCAGGCGATGAAGGATGCGAACTTCTTCGGCATCTTCGTCGGCATCGAGAGCCCGGATCCCGAGACGCTGATCCAGATGCGCAAGAAGCAGAACACCAAGCGCAACATCGCGGAGAGCATCCACAAGATCTACGGCTACGGCATGTTCGTGACGGCGGGCTTCATCGTCGGCTTCGACACCGAGAAGGTCTCGATCGCGAACTCGATGACCGAGTTCATCGAGGAATGCTGCGTTCCGGTCTGCATGGTCGGCCTGCTCTATGCGCTCCCGGGCACGCAGCTCACGCGCCGGCTTGAGAAGGAAGGCCGGCTGCACAAGGGCCACGACATCATGCGGGTCGAGCAGTCGGGCGACCAATGCACGCTCGGCTGCAACTTCGACACCAAGCGGCCGCTGCGCGACATCCTCACCGACTACAAGACCGTGCTGGCGAACGTGTTCAGTCCTGAGGCTTATGCGGGCCGCCTGTCGCGTCTCTCCAAGATGCTCGACCGCACCGGCCGGCCGAAGCAGCTTGCCGACGGCGACATCCGCAAGAACCACGGCGTCGACGTGCTGTACAATGTCATCAACCGGTTGCCCGAGGCGCGCGAGCCGTTCTGGAAGACGTTTGTCGAGGTCGCCAAGACCAATCCGGGCGCGCTGCGCCAGATCGTGACCCTGATGGCGATGTACCTGCACCTTGGGCCGTTCTCGAAGCACGTCATCGGCGAGATCGACCGCCGCATCCGCGAGCTGGACGACGTGTCGCCGCCGACGGCGGCTGAGATCACCGCCTACCGCGAGGCGGTGGCGGCGCACGCTTAACGCCGCCGCCGTTCCGGACCCGCCAACCGCGGGCGCCAAACCGAAATTGCTTGCCGTTAGGTCAAATCCGATTCATCGATTGAGCGGGACCGATTCGCCTCTCACGGGCATTCGATGCGATCGCGCGCGCTGGTGCTGAGCCTGCTGGCCCTTCTCGGCCTGACCGCGTCCGCGCGCGCCGACCTCCAGTTCTGCAACAAGACGAGCTACGTGCTCGATCTCGCGCTCGGGCTCGAGGAGAAGCAGGCCGCAGCGACGCGCGGCTGGTTCCGTGTCGATCCGGGCGCCTGCCGCACCGTGCTGCAAGGCGCGCTGACCGCGGACAATGTCTATCTCCACGCACGGGCGCTTGCCGCCTACGGCGCCTCGCCGCTGCCGCAAGCAGGCCACGCGGACTTCTGCATCGCGGACGGCAACTTCGTAATCGCCGCCGCCAAGGCCTGCCAGACGCGCGCAGGCCAGCGGCTTGCACGCTTCTCGCTGATCAAGCCGTCGGAAACCGAACAGGGGCTCACCGCCTATCTCGGCGAGGAGGCCGATTACGATCCCGCGCAGGCGCGGCTTGCCGGCATCCAGCGCCTGCTGGTGATCGCCGGCTACGACGCCAACCCGATCGACGGCCTCGAAGGCAAGAAGACCACCGCGGCACTCGAGCAGTTTCTCAAGGATCGCCGCCTGTCGACCGATGCGCAGAGCGGCTCGACATTCTTCCAGGCGCTGCTCGATGCCACGAAGGCGGCCGACGGCGTCGGGTTCTCCTGGTGCAACGAGACGCCGCATCCCGTGATGGCGGCGCTCGGCGTCGACGAGAACGGCGCGGTGACGACGCGCGGCTGGTATCGCGTCGATCCGGGCAAATGCGTGAAGCCCGAAACGCCGGCCAAGCTCGGGCAAGCTGTTCAGCTTTGCGGAAGCGATCGACAACGACGGGCAGGCGCTCAAGCGCGGCGACAAGCTGCTGGTATGGGGCGGCCCGATGCAGCTCTGCACGCGCGATGTGCGCTTCGAGATCGCCGAGCAGAAGAATTGCGTCGGCCAGGGGCTCACAGCGACGGGCTTTGCCGTCATCGATCTCGCCGGCCGTCAGGGCGCGACGGTGCGGTTTCGGGAATGACAGGAGAGACGGGCGCCGCTAGAACCGCGCCCATGAATGCTCCCGCCCCTGCCCGCAGCGCGCCACGCGAATTCCGCCATGTCGAGACCTGGGTGTTCGATCTCGACAACACGCTCTACCCGCATCACCTGAATCTCTGGCAGCAGGTCGACGACCGCATCCGCGCCTACATCGCGGATTTCCTCAAAGTCAGCCGCGACGAAGCGTTCCGCGTGCAGAAGGATTATTACCGGCGCTACGGCACCTCGATGCGCGGGCTGATGACCGAGCACGGCATGAACCCGGACGACTACCTCGCCTTCGTGCACAAGATCGACCACTCGCCGCTGGAGCCGAATCCCACACTCGGCGCCGCGATCGAGAAGCTGCCCGGCCGCAAGCTGATCCTCACCAACGGCACGCGCGCGCACGCCGACGCCGTGATGCGGCGGCTCGACATCCACATGCATTTCGAGGACGTGTTCGGCATCAACGAAGCCGATCTCGAACCAAAGCCCCTGCCGCAGACCTACGACAAATTCCTGAAGAGTCCACGGCGTCGATCCGGCGCGCGCCGCGATGTTCGAAGATCTGGCGCGCAATCTCGCGGTCCCGCACGCGCTCGGCATGACCACCGTGCTGGTGGTGCCGGAGGGCTCGCGCGAGGTGCTGCGCGAGGACTGGGAGCTGGAAGGGCGCGACGCCGCGCATGTCGATCACGTGACCGACGATCTGACCGGTTTTCTGCAGGGCATCCGCTAAGGGTCGCGCCATGCAGTCCGGCCTCGAACAAAACCGCGGAGACCTCGACTGGTGGCCGCACGTTCGCGCGTGAAATGTTTGCGGAAATCGGTGTTGTGCTGGATGGAAAGACGCTCGACCCGGCACGCGCTTATGACATCAAGGCCCCTTGGCCCGATCATCGCATCGAGATCGTTTATGTTTCCCGCGAAGAGTTTGCCGCGGAGAGAATGGAAGAGCCCGAAGGAAAATATCTGTTTCACATACTCGGCAAGCAGTACGGCGGCGCTCGCTGGGAATTCCGCCAGAACGAAATCAATTCCTTGATCGCTCAAGCGTTGCGAAGCCCTCCATCCGACTCGGACTGAGGCTCTGGCAGCTCGCGCCACGTCGGCCCGCTTGACATCGCGCCGCGCCGCCCCGACAAACCTCACGCCTTTTGCACGGGAAAAGCCATGTCCGATCTCGCCAAGACCATCGATGCCGCCTTCGAGGCGCGCAATGACGTGAGCCCGGCCACCAAGGGCGCGGTGCGCGAGGCCGTCGATACCGCGCTGGACCTGCTCGACAAGGGCGAGGCGCGCGTCGCCGAGAAGCAGGGCGGCAATTGGCAGGTGAACCAGTGGCTCAAGAAGGCGGTGCTGCTCTCGTTCCGCCTCAACGACATGGGCCCGATCGGCGGCGGCCCCGGCGGCGCCAACTGGTGGGACAAGGTGCCCTCCAAGTTCGAGGGCTGGGGCGAGAACCGCTTCCGCGCCGCGGGCTTCCGCGCCGTGCCCGGCGCGATCGTGCGCCGCTCGGCCTACATCGCGCCGAACGTCGTGCTGATGCCGAGCTTCGTGAACCTCGGCGCCCATGTCGGCGAAGGCACGATGGTCGACACCTGGGCGACGGTCGGCTCGTGCGCGCAGATCGGCAAGCACGTTCATCTCTCCGGCGGCGTCGGCATCGGCGGCGTGCTCGAGCCGCTGCAGGCGAACCCGGTGATCATCGAGGACAACTGTTTCATCGGCGCGCGTTCGGAAGTGGTCGAGGGCGTCGTGGTGCGCGAGGGCTCGGTGCTCTCGATGGGCGTCTTCATCAGCGCCTCGACCAAGATCGTCGACCGCGAGACCGGCGAAGTGTTCATGGGCGAGGTGCCGGCCTATTCGGTGGTGGTGCCCGGCGCGATGCCCGGCAAGCCGATGAAGAACGGCCAGCCGGGCCCGAGCCTCTACTGCGCGGTGATCGTCAAGCGCGTGGACGCGCAGACGCGCTCCAAGACCAGCATCAACGAACTGCTGCGGGATTAGCCGGCTTCACCCATGACGGCTCCGGCGCCAGCCATCCCCGCTGCCGCCGGAGGCGATTCACTGCTGCGCTGGAGCACGATCGTCGCGGCCGGGATCGTTGCGAGCAACCTCGCGCTCCCTGACCTGCTGGACCTTCCCTTCAAGAACCTGTTGCGGACCGAACTGAAGCTTGGACGCGACCAGGTGTCGTTGTTCCTGAGCCTTGCGGCCCTGCCCTGGTACTTCAAGATCCTCGCCGGCCTCCTGTCCGACAGTTTCCCGATCTTCGGCACGCATCGAAGGCACTACCTGATCTTCAGCAGCGTACTCGCGATTGCGTGCTGGCTTGTGGTGGGCGCGGTGCCGCACGCTTACTGGCCGCTGTTGTTCGCGCTGATGGCCGCGAACGCGATGCTGGTCATCGTCAGCACGGTGACGGCCGCGCTGATCGTGGAGGCCGGCAAGCGGATGGGCGTCGAAGGCCGGCTCGTCACCATCCGCGTCATCATGGAAAACGTCTGCCTTGTCGTGGCAGGCCCGATCGCCGGATATCTGGCGACACGGCCGTTCGGCTGGACCGGGGTTGCCGGCGCACTCATCGTGGCGGCAACCATTCTCCCCGCCGCGCTGTTCGTGCTGCGCGAGCCGCGCGCTGCGCCGCGTGACAAGCCGCTTTTGCGTGAGGCCGGCGCGAACCTGCGTGAGGCGCTCGGCTCCATCGGCCTCTGGCGCGGCGCACTGTTCCTGACGCTCGCCATCGCGCCGCAGACGTTCACCGCGTCGCTCTATTTCCATCAGATCGAGCAGGTCGGCATCGCCAACATCGACATCGGATACCTGAACAGCCTTCAGGCACTCGCCGCCGTGGCGACGGGAGTGGCGTACGCCGCGGTCCGCCCGCGTTTCACGCTGCGCACACTGGTCGTCGCGGGCCTGCTGTTTGGTGCGATCGCGGCCGGCAGCCTCGTGTTCTATCGATCATGGGAAGCGGCGCTGGCAATCGAGCTCGTGCGCGGGACGTTCGGCATGGTGAGTTCGATCGCGCTGATGGAGGCGGCCGTGCGCGCAACGCCAATCAGCATTGCGGCGATGGGCTTCGCGCTGCTGATGAGCGCGTGGAATCTCGGTCTCGCGCTCGGCGACTATGCGGGCGCGTGGATGGTTCAGAACGGAATCCTGAGCTTCCACGGGCTCGCCGCCCTCTACGCGCTGCTCTCGGCAATGACAATGTTCGCCCTTCCGCTGCTGCCGCGCAGCGTTTTCGCCGAGCCTGCGGATGCAATGGTTGACGCCCCGACGGGCGCTCACTAAACGCCTCCCATGCCCGCCGATCCCGTTGCCATTGCCCGCGACCTTATGCGCTGCCCGTCGGTGACGCCCGCGGAAGGCGGCGCGCTCGCGTTCATGGAGAAATTGCTTAAGGGCGCGGGCTTCACGGTGCATCGCGTCACGTTCGAGGAGCCGGGCGCCGATCCAATCGACAACCTTTATGCCCGCATCGGCACGGCCGCGCCGCACCTCATGCTGACCGGCCACACCGACGTGGTGCCGCCGGGCGACGAAGCAAAGTGGAGCCATCCGCCCTTCGCGAGCGAGATCGCGGGCGGCGTGCTGTACGGACGCGGCGCCGTCGACATGAAGGGCGCGATCGCGTGCAAGATGGCGGCGGCGCTCGACTATCTGTCGGCGCACGGCGGCAAGCCGAAGGGCTCGATCTCGTTCCTCATCACCGGCGACGAGGAAGGCATCGCGGTCAACGGCACCATCAAGCTTTTGAAATGGGCGGCGGAGCGCGGCGAGAAGTTCGATCACGCCATCCTCGGCGAGCCGACCAATCCGCAAAAGCTCGGCGACATGATGAAGATCGGGCGGCGCGGCTCGCAGAACGGCACGCTCGTCGTCACCGGCACGCAGGGGCACGTCGCGTATCCGGAACTGGCGGACAATCCGGTGCGCGGCATCGCCACGCTGATGACCGCGATCAATGCCGAACCGCTCGACCGCGGCACCGATCATTTCGGGCCGTCGAACCTCGAATTCACCTCGATCGACATCGGCAACAAGACCGTGAACCTGATCCCCGCCGAGGCGCGTGCGCGCTTCAACATCCGGTTCAACGACACCCGCACGCGGGCGGAACTGCGCGCCGAATTCGAGCGCCGCGTCGCGAAGGCTGCGGGCAAGATCCGCTGGCACATCGAGTGGGAGCCGTCGAACGCGGACGTGTTCCTGACCACGCCCGGACCCTTCGTCGATCTGGTCAGCAACGCGATCACCGAGGTGACGGGCCTCAAGCCGAAGCTCTCGACCACGGGCGGCACGTCGGACGCGCGCTTCATCAAGGATTATTGCCCGGTGATCGAGTTCGGCCTGCTTGAGCCAACAGATGCACAAGACCGACGAGCACGTCGCAACCGCCGACCTCGTAGCGCTCACCGCAATCTACCGGCACATTCTGGAGCGCTACTTCGCGCAGTGAGCCGCAAAGCGCTCTGACAGCTTCTTGTAGACGGGAATGCGGAACGGTGCGGCAGCCTTCAGCAGCGCGGCAAACGACATCCACTTCCAATCGCGAAACTCTTCGCTGTCCGCAAGATCGATCGCTTTTCCCTTGAAGCGAAAGCAGAACCAGTAGTTCGCCTGACCGCGTCCGGTCTTCGGGCTTCGCATTTTGGGCGGAAGCTCGTAGGCGAGCAGGATCGGCTCCTTCTCGAGCAGCGCGATCTCGCGACGCGATATTCCGGTCTCCTCCTTGATCTCGCGCAGCGCGGCTGCCAGCGGCGCCTCGCCTGCATCGAGGCCGCCTTGCGGCATCTGCCACGCACCGGGAATCTTCTTGCGTTCGAGGGCAAGCACCAGCCCGCCGGCATTGAGAATGACGGCGCCGGCGCCGGCACGAAAATATTCGGGTGGCATCACTTTCGGCATTCTACGAAGATGGCAAATCCCCAAAATACGGCAAGCGCTGCGAAGCCGATCAGCGCGACACAATTCACATCATCGCTCGCCACGTAGGCTAGCACGCCGGCGAGCACCGCATTGATCGCTCCCACCAGAGACGCGAAGCCACCCTTGAGGATGACGGACCCCGCCTTTTCCCAACCAGGCCGCGAGTCGGGCTCCTTGCGTGGGACCCGATAGGTCTTGGGGGCTTGCCCGAGCGTGGTCAATTCGCCCCGGATGTATCCGAGCGTCGCGTGAAACTCCTTTCTGACTTTGATCCGCTGCAGCATCCTCAGGAAGGTGATCGATCCGAAAAACAGCAGTCCGCTGATCGCGCAGATCGTGACGAACCGCCGGTCGATGTTGGGACCCAGGTCCTTTGCGGTGTGCAACGTGGTCAGGCCGGCGGCGACCGCCGTGATCAGCGTAACAAAGAAGTTGAAGCGCTTCTCGCCGGCTTCTTCGTTTCGCCAGAGCGAGTCACCGAAGTGCTTGAGATCCTCGAAAAGCAGCTTGCCTTCGTTCTCCATGGCAGCCCCCGATTTTCCAACCGGGCACAACGATGACACAACCAGACGTTTCCGTCTTCCGCGCTCGCTTCCATCAGCCGCAGGTCAATTTCCCAGCTTGATGCCGGTCAGGCGTGCGAGATCGAGCCACTTCGCAATGTCGTCGTTCACGAACGCGGTGAACACCTCCGGCGTATTCGGCGCGGGCTCGGCGCCCTGCTCGGCGAGGCGCTGGCGCGCTTCCGCGGAGTTGAGCACGCGGTGCGTGTCCGCGCTCACCTTCGCGACGATCTCGCGCGGCGTGGCGGCGGGCGCGAACAGTCCGAACCAGCCGAGCGACTGGTAGCCCGGCAGGCTGGTCTCGGCGATGGTCGGAAAATCCGGAAACAGCGCCGAGCGCGCGCTTCCTGTTGTGCCGAGGACGCGCAGCGTGCCGGCCGCAATGTGCGGTGTGACCACCAGCGCGGGCGCGAACATCACGTCGATGCGGCCTCCGAGCAGATCGGTGACCGCCGGACCCGTGCCGCGATAGGGCACATGCAGCATCTCGATGCCGGCCATCTGACAGAACAGTGCGCCGGAGAGATGCGAGGCCGAACCGGCACCGGACGAGCCGAACGTGAGCTTGCCGGGATTGGCCTTGGCGTAATCGATCAACTCGGCGGCGTTGCGCGCCGGCACCGCCGGATTGGCCACCACGATGTACGGCGGCGCTGCGACCAGCGAAATGGGGCTGAGCTCGCGCGTCACGTCGAACGGGCTCTGGCCGCCCGACAGCGCGAGGATCGCGCCGGTCGAGGCGAGCAGCAGCGTGAGGCCATCGGGCGGCGCGCTTGCGACCTGACGCGTGCCGATCAGGCCTGCCGCGCCCGGCCGGTATTCAGAAATGACGATCTGGCCCCAGACCGCCTGCAACTGTGAACTCAGTACGCGGCCGAGCACGTCGGTCGCGCCGCCCGGCGGGAACGGCACGATGATGCGCACCTGTCCGCCGGGATAACTTTGCGCGTGCGCCGGCAGCGCGGCGAGCAGCGGCAGGCTCAGGACGGCGCGGCGCGAGATCATGCGTAGTCCACCTGAACGAGATAAAGCCCTTCGGGCGGCGCGACAGGCCCGCAGGCGGCGCGGTCGCGCGCCGCGAGAACGCGCGCGAGATCGTCCGCGCTCCACTTGCCGTCGCCCACCGGCACGAGCGAGCCGACCATCGAGCGCACCTGATTGTGCAGGAACGAGCGCGCCGAGGTTTCGATCAGCACCTCGTCGCCCGCGCGCACGACATCGAGCCGGTCGAGCGTCTTCACCGGCGATTTCGCCTGGCATTCGGTCGAGCGGAACGTGGTGAAGTCGTGCTTTCCGACGAGACGCTGCGCCGCCGCGTGCATCGCCTCCGTGTCGAGCCGGCGCGGCACGCGCCATGCACGCAGCCGTTCGAGCGCCAAATCGGCGCGGCGGTTGACGATGCGATAGCGATAGTGGCGCTTCTTCGCCGAGAAGCGTGCATCGAATCCCTCCGCCACTTTCTCCGCCGACAGCACCGCGACCGGATGCGGCCGCAGGTGCGCGTTGACGGCATCGCGCACGCGGTCGGGCCGCCATTCCTTGGCGAGATCGACATGCGCGACCTGGGCGAGCGCATGCACGCCCGCATCGGTGCGGCCTGCGCCCGCGACCTTCACGGTGTGGCCGCACATCGCCTCGAGCGCGTGCGTCAGCACGCCCTGCACGGTCTCGCCCGCACCGGTTCGCTGGATCTGCCAGCCGACGAACGGCGTGCCGTCATATTCGATGATGAGCTTGTAGCGCGGCATTCAGAGCATGGCCCCGAAAAGTGGGAACCGGTTTTCGGACAAGGTCATGCGCAAGGCAAGGCTAGCCGAGTTGATCGAAGGCCGCAGGATAGCGGACCTTGCCGGCCTTTGGCGCGCGCTCGTTCAGGCGCAGCGCCATGAAATAGGGGCCCGCGTAGGCCGCATCGAAAGGCGCAGCCGCATCGGCGTCGTATCCGAGCCGCGAGTAGTAGGCCGGATCGCCCAGCACGAAGACCAGCGGAATGGCGCGTGCGGCGAGCAGGGCGTGCGCCTCGCGGATCAGGGCGCCGCCGATGCCGAGCCGCTGACGCTCCGGCATGACGGCAACCGGCGCGAGCCCGACGGCACGATGAATGCGCGCGCCATCCTCGACCACAAGCTTGGGAAATGCCGCGTAGCCATGCAGCCTGCCGCCGTCATCCGCCACAAGCGCGAGGGCGAGATCGCGCGCCGCGCGCAGCCGCTCGACCAGATCGGCTTCCGCCGGGCCCGGAAACGCCGAAAGGAGAATTTCGCGAATGGCCGGCGCGTCGGCCGGCTGCTCTGTCCGGATTTTCACGGCAATCGCGTGCCCGGCGCGACTGCCGTTCCGCGCAGGAAGTCCTCCGCCTTCATCGGCTGCTTGCCCGCGCGCTGCACCTCGACGAGCCGCACCGCACCGTCGCCGCACGCGACAGTCAGGCGATCGTCGAGCACCGTGCCGGGCGCGCCGGCGCCCTCGCCCCGCGTTGTGCGCAGCACCTTGATGCGCTGGCCCGCAAGCTCGAACCACGCTCCGGGAAATGGCGACAGGCCGCGGCAGTGGTCGTGCACGGCCTTCCAGGGCTTTGCCCATTCGATGCGTGTCTCGCTTTTGTCGATCTTCGACGCGTAAGTGACGCCTTCGCTCGGCTGCGGCGTGAGCTGCAGCGTGCCGCGCTCCAGCGCGCCGAGCGCGACCGGCATCATGCGCGCGCCGAGCGCCGCCAATCGATCGTGCAGGTCGCCCGCCGTCTCGTCGGCGCCGACTGACAAGCGCTCCTCCAGCGCGACATCGCCCGTATCGAGCCCCTCGGCCATCTTCATCACGCCCACGCCGGTCTCGGCATCGCCCGCCATGATGGCGCGGTTGATCGGCGCGGCGCCGCGCCAGCGCGGCAGCAGCGACGCATGCAGATTGAAGCAGCCAAGCGGCACCGCTTCGAGGATCGGCACGGGCAGGATCAGCCCATAGGCAACCACGACCGCCGCATCCGCCTGATGGGCGCGGAATTCCGCGAGCGCTTCTTCGGTGCGCAGCGTCTTCGGCGTCAGGACCGGAATGCCGAAGCGGCGCGCCTCGCGCGCGACCGGCGTGTCCTGCAAATCCATGCCGCGCCCGGCGGGCCGCGGCGCGCGCGTGTAGACGGCGGCGATCTCATGCCCGCGCCCGGCGATCTCGATCAGCGCCGGCACCGCGAAGTCAGGCGTCCCCATGAAAATGAGGCGCATCAATCATCAGCCCGCTTCGCCGCCTTGGTGAATTTCTTGATCACGCGATCGCGCTTGAGCTTGGAGATGTGATCGATGAACAGGACGCCGTTGATGTGGTCGATCTCGTGCTGCAGCACGGTCGCGAGCATGCCGTTCGCGTCGATCTCGTGCGTCTTGCCGTCGAGGTCCATGTAGCGGACCTTCACCTGCCGCGGGCCGCTCGACCTCCTCGTAATATTCCGGAATCGAGAGACAGCCCTCCTCGTAAGTGCCCTTCTCATCCGAGCTCCAGATCACTTCCGGGTTGATGAACACCTGCGGGCTTTTCGGCTCGTCCTTCTTGGCGATGTCGACCGTGACGACCCGCTGCGCCGCGCCGATCTGGATCGCCGCCAGGCCCACGCCCGGCGCCTCGTACATCGTCTCGAACATGTCGTCGACGAGCGCACGTACCTGCGCGTTCACGGCTTTCACCGGATCGGAGACCTGCCGCAACCGCTTGTCGGGGAGAACGATGATCTCGCGCAGCGCCATGCCGCGATTTAAGTGGTGAGCTTTGTGCGGTCAACCGGCCGCGCAAACGCAAACGGCCGGCGCTTTTGGCGCCGGCCGTTCGTGTCTCAAGGCGCCGCGATCACCAGCGGCGGCTGTTCCAGCGGCGATGCCAGTGGCGGTGATGATGACGACGGTGCCAGCGGCGATGCCGCACCTCCCCGGTCGACGCGATGCCGTCAGCGATCGCGGAAAGGTTTGTGCCGAGCGAGACCGGCGTCGCGGACGCGAATTCCGGCGCCGCGAGAGCGATCGCCGTACCGGCCAGAGCCATCAGGACGAACTTGCGCATGTCTTCTCCTTGTTTCCCCCGTACCCGGAGGAGGCGCCCAAGCCCATGAACCGGGTGTGAACGTTCTGTTTTTCCAAGAAAATCTTGCGCTAGGCGGATTTTTGATGTTCTCTTTTCGTTCTTGTTAACGCCGAATCGCATACAAGGCGGGGCATGACCGAGACCTTTCTCACCATCGGCGGGATCGCCGTCACTGTCGGCGAAGCCCTCGCGGGCTTTGCCTGCGTCGTGCTCGCGTTGCTCGGCGCGATCGCCATCATGATCTCGCGCGCCGGGCGGGCGCGCGGCGCGGAAGCCGCGCGCCATGACGTGCATGTCGAGGAACTCGAAGAGCGCATGGCCGAGATCGCGCGCATCCAGTCCGACACGGCCGGCCGCGTACACACGATGGGCGAAGTGCTCTCCGGCCGGCAGGCCGAGCTTGCGCGCGCCGTCTCGGAGCGGCTCGACAACGTGACGCATCGCATCGGCCAGTCGATGCAGGCCTCGTCGCAAAGCACGATGGAGAATCTGGCGAAGCTCAACGAGCGCCTCGCGGTGATCGACAATGCGCAGAAGAACCTGACCGACCTGTCGTCGCAGGTGACGTCGCTGCGGCAAGTGCTCGCCAACAAGCAGGCGCGCGGCGCGTTCGGTCAAGGCCGCATGGAAGCGATCGTGCAGGATGGGCTGCCGAAAGGCTCCTACGAATTCCAATTCACGCTTTCCAACGGCAAGCGGCCGGATTGCGCGATCTTCCTGCCGAACGACAACCGCCCGCTGATCATCGACGCGAAGTTTCCACTCGAGGCGATCACCGCACTACACGAGGCACGCACCGAGGAGCAACGAGAGCTCGCTTCACGGCGCATCCGGCAGGACGTCACACGGCATTTCACCGACATCGCGGAGCGCTATCTCGTTCCGGGAGAGACGCAGGACCTCGCGCTGATGTTCGTGCCGTCGGAGTCGGTCTATGCCGAGTTGTACGACCGGTTCGACGAACTCATCCAGAAGGCCTACCGGGCGCAGGTGATCCTGGTTTCGCCGTCGCTGCTGCTCCTTGCCATCCAGGTGATGCAGCAGATCCAGAAAGACTCGCGCATGCGCGAGGCCGCGCACGAGATCCGCACCGAGGTCGGTCACCTGATGCAGGATGTCGGCCGGCTGCGCGAGCGCGTGCTGAATTTGCAGAAGCACTTCGGGCAGGCGAACGAGGACGTGGCGCAGATCCTCACCTCAGCCGAAAAGGTGGCGAAGCGCGGCGGGCGCATCGAAGCGCTCGAATTCGGCGAGGACGAGACACCCGCGCAGGCCCGCATGGCCATTCCGTCGCCGCTCACCCGCAAGGCGACAGCCGCAGAGTGAGCCGCCGGAACCGGGCTCGCACGCGCGGGCGCGGTTAATATTGCGTTAACCCTGTGCTTCCTATTAATTTCCGACTCGGGGACTTCGCCGGGAGCGAAGGGGCTGAGATTTGGACATCGGGGCTTATCTGCTCCCCGTCGCGCTCGTGCTGGGTGCGCCGGAGAGTCCGGGGACAAACGAAAAGGGCCTGTTCTGCGAGTCGATCGCGCTCGTCGAGCGCGTCGTCGAGCTTGTGGATCGCGGTGCGAACCCGCTGCGCGTCGTCGCCGACATCAACACCCGTGTCCGCCACACCGCCTGCATCTACGCGATCAAGGCCGACGTGCGCGCCCGCACGGTGCGGCTGGAAAAGAACATCGCGGCGAACCACACCAGCTACGCGATCTACGAGGTGCAGGTGACGGCGCACGGCGTGGAGAAGACCGAGATCGGCGACATCGAGTGGAAATTCGCGCAGCCGCTGACGATGTACACGCTGCGCGCCGCAACGACCCAGACGGTGAGTCACTAAGCCACGTCTGCCGCGTTCCCGCCCCCGATCGAGTCGGGGGTAAGGTCCCGCGGGAATGAGCAACGCAACTGATTCGGCCGCAGGCCGCAGCCCATGACCGCCCCGGACGGCACACGCGAAAGCGCCGGATGGGCCGACACGCTCGCGGTCTATCTGCGCCCGCGCGTGCTCATCGTGATGTTCCTCGGCTTCTCGTCCGGGCTGCCGCTCGCGCTCTCGGGCTCGACCCTGCAGGTGTGGGCGACCGAGGGCGGCGTGAACCTGCGCACCATCGGCCTCTTCGCGATCATCGGCACGCCCTACACGATCAAGTTTCTCTGGGCGCCGTTCGTCGATGCGCTCGACGTGCCGGTGCTGTCGCGCCTGCTCGGGCGGCGGCGCGGCTGGCTCGTGGTCTCGCAGATCATGCTGATGGTGGCGATCGCGATCCTCGCGTTCTGCGACCCGAGCCGCGGGCCGGTGCTGGCGATCTTCGCCGCGATCCTGGTCGCGACCGCCTCGGCCACGCAGGACATCGTGATCGACGCCTTCCGCGTCGAGAGCCTGCCGGAGAACGAGCAGGCGGCCGGCATGGCGTCCTACGTGGCGGCCTATCGCGTCGCGAACCTGCTCTCGACCGCGGGCGCGCTCTACATCGTCACCGGATTCGAGACCGGCCTCGGCTTCGCGCGCGGGCACGCGTGGACATTCGGCTACATCGCGATGGGCCTGTTCGTGCTGATCGGGCTCGCCGCCGCGATCCTCGGCACCGAGCCGGAGAAATCCGCGGCCGCGAACGCCGAGCACGCCCGCCATGCCGGCGAGAGCAAGATGACGCGCGTCTATCAGACGGCGCGCGTCGCGCTCTCGGATTTCATGCTGCGCGACATGGCGGTGGTGGTGCTCGCCTTCGTGGTGCTGTTCAAGTTCACCGATGCGCTCGCCGGCGCGATGACGGCGCCGTTCGTCATCCAGCTCGGCTTCACGCGCGTCGACTACGCCAACATCATCAAGGGGCTGGGTTTCGCCGCGACGTTGCTCGGCGGCTTCGCGGGCGGCTATGTGGCGCGCGCATTCCCGCTCGTCACGAGCCTGTGGATCGGCGGCATCCTGCAGGCGCTCGCGAATTTCGCCTTCACCTGGCAGGCGCATGTCGGCAAGGACGCCGCCTGGCTCTCGTTCGCCATCACGGTGGAGAATTTCACCAGCGCGATCGGCACGGTGATCTTCGTCGGATACCTGTCGTCGCTGTGCCGCAATCCGCTGCATACGGCGACGCAGTTTGCGCTGCTCACCGCATTGTCCGCGGTCGGGCGCACGTACCTGTCGACCGGCGCTGGCTATATCGTGGAATGGACGAGTTGGGCGTGGTTCTTCGCGATCTGCGCGTTCGCGGGAATTCCGGGGCTCATGCTGCTCGCCTGGCTGCAGGCGCGCGGGCATTTCGAGGCGCTCAAAAAGCCGTCCGCTGCCTGATCGCGGCCGAGAGCGTGCCCTCGTCGAGATAATCGAGCTCGCCGCCGACCGGCACGCCGTGCGCGAGCCGCGTCACCTTCACGTTCGCGCCACGCAACAGGTCCGTGATGTAGTGCGCGGTGGTCTGCCCGTCGACGGTGGCGTTGAGCGCGAGGATCACCTCGCTCACCTCCGGATCGTGCGCGCGCGAGACCAGCGCATCGATGGTGAGGTCGCCCGGCCCGATGCCGTCGAGCGGCGAGAGCGTGCCGCCGAGCACGTGATAGCGCGCATTGATCGCGCCCGCGCGCTCCAGCGCCCAAAGGTCAGCGACATCCGCCACCACCACGATGACCGGAGCGGTCGCGGCGCGGATCGACGCACACCGTGCACGGGTTCTGCGTATCGATGTTGCCGCAGGTCGAGCACACCACGATCTTCTCGATCGCGGTCTGCAGCGCGCTCGCAAGCGGCGACATCAACAGCTCGCGCTTCTTGATGAGATGGAGCGCGGCGCGGCGCGCCGAGCGCGGGCCCAGGCCCGGCAGGCGGGCGAGCAGCTGGATCAGGCGCTCGATTTCGGGGCCGGCGGTCGCGGGCATTAAAACAACTTCAGCCCCGGCGGCAGCGGAAGCCCGCCGGTGAGGCCCTTCATCTTCTCCTGCATCAGCGTCTCGGCCTTGCGGCGCGCATCGGCATGCGCGGCGACGATCAGGTCCTCGACGATCTCCTTCTCGTCGGGCTTCACCAGCGAGGCATCGATGCGCACGCCGCGCAGGTCGCCCTTGGCGGAGAGCGTGACCGACACGAGGCCGCCGCCCGAGACGCCCTCGACCGTGATCTGGTCGAGCTCGGCCTGCATCTCGGCCATCTTGGCCTGGAGCTGGGTCGCCTGTTTCATCAGGCCGAGAAAGTCAGCCATCGGTCCTCTCGCCTACAAATCGTCGTCGAGGTCGTCGGGCGCGCGGTGCTCGCCGAAGGCCAGCGTATCATCCACCATCGGCGGCTCGCCCGGCGCTTCGTCCGGATCGGCAGGCGGCAGCGCCGCATTGGCGAAGTCCTCGCGCCGCCGCACGCCGACGATCTCGGCGCCGGGAAAGCGCGCGAGCACCGCCTGCACCAGCGGATCGGCGCGCACGCCCTGCTCCAGCTCGGCGCGCTTCACGTCGTTCTGCGCGTTGACGGTCGGGGCGCCCTGCTCGGCCGAGACCACGACCATCCAGCGCCGGCCGGTCCATTCGGAAAGCTTGCGCGACAGATCGTTGATCAGCGTCTTGCGCGCGCTCGGCTCGAGCGCGAGTTCCAGCCGACCGTCCTCGAAACGCACCAGCCGCACGTCGCGTTCGAGCGCGGTCTTGGTCAGGATGTCGCGCTTCTCGTTGGCGAGCGCGATCAGCGCCGGAAAGTTCGCGATGCCGAGCGCCGGCGGCGCATCGGCGCGCATCGTCGCGATGTCCGGCACCTGCGCGACGACAAGCTGCGCGGGCGCGAGCGAAGCGCGCGGGGCGCCGCGCGGCGCATCGAAACGCGGCGCAGCGCTTGCGCGCGCTGAACCGCCACCGCCACCACCGCCGCCGCCATTGCCGGGCGCGGACGGCGCAGCGCCGTTCTGCTGAATGTCGCGCACGACCTCGTCCGGCGTCGGCAGGTCGGCCGCATAGGCGATCCGCACCAGCACCATCTCGGCCGCGGCGAGCGGCTTGCCGGCTTCCTTCACCTCGGCGAGCCCCTTGAACAGCATCTGCCAGGCGCGCGTGAGCACGCGCATCGACAGCGCGGTCGCGAAGGCGCGGCCGCGCGTGCGCTCGGTTTCGGCGAGCGACACATCGTCGGCGACCGCGGGGACGACCTTCACGCGCGTGACGAAATGGGTGAATTCGGCGAGGTCCGAGAGCACCACCGCCGGATCGGCGCCGGAGTCGTACTGATCGCGCAGTTCGCCCAGCGCCTTCGCCATGTCGCCGCGCATCAGCGCCTCGAACAGGTCGATGATGCGCGTGCGGTCGGCAAGGCCGAGCATCTGGCGGATGTCCTCGGCGCGCACGCTGCCGGCCGCATGCGCGATCGCCTGATCCATCAGCGAAAGCGCATCGCGCACCGAGCCTTCGGCGGCGCGCGCAATCAGGCCGAGCGCTTCCGGTTCGGCCTTGATCTTCTCCTTGCGCGCAGATGCCTTCGAGGTGCTTCACCAGCGTCGCGGTATCGACGCGGCGCAGGTCGAAGCGCTGGCAGCGCGACAGCACCGTGATCGGCACTTTGCGGATTTCGGTGGTGGCGAACACGAACTTCACATGCGGCGGCGGCTCTTCCAGCGTCTTGAGCAGCGCGTTGAACGCCGCGCCCGAGAGCATGTGCACTTCGTCGAGGATGTAGACCTTGTAGCGCGCCGACACCGGCGAGTAGCGCACCGCCTCGTTGATCTGGCGCACGTCGTCGACGCCGTTGTGCGAGGCCGCGTCCATCTCGATCACGTCGACATGGCGGCTTTCCATGATCGGCCTGACAGTGCAGGCCGAGCTTCGGCATCTCGATCGTCGGGCCCTTCACCGAGCCGTCGGCGAGTTCGTAATTCAAGGCGCGGGCGAGGATGCGCGCGGTCGTCGTCTTGCCGACGCCGCGGACGCCGGTGAGGATCCAGGCCTGCGGGATGCGGCCGGTCTCGAACGCGTTCGAGACGGTGCGCACCATCGCGTCCTGCCCGATCAGGTCGGCGAAGGTCGCGGGGCGATATTTGCGCGCCAGCACGCGATAGGACGCGCCCGGCGCTGTCGCGCCGCCAAGGTCCATTCCGGGGCTCGTGGCGTCGTTCATCGTCACCTGCGCGGCGGCCCCATGCGGCGTCGAAATCTGAAAGGTGGGAGGCTGACGAGCGACCCGAGTCGTAGCTCGTTAGGGCTGCTTCCTTCCGGACCTGACCCGGTTGGCGAGTGGCTCGTCCACCGCCAACCTCCCGCCCTCTATATCAGGCGAACAAATCACGAATGCAAGCGCCGCCGCGCGGGCCCGTGCTAGCTTTCCCCGCTGAAAACACCCGGTTCCGCCAATGGCCAATCCCGTCCTGGACGCTGCACCCGCAACTCGACCGCGACACCGCGAGCCTCGGCGACCTGCCGCTCTGCCGCGTGCTGCGTCATCAACGACGCGAACTATCCGTGGGTGCTGCTGGTGCCGCGCCGCCCCGACATCGTCGAGGTGATCGATCTCGACGAGGTCGAGCAGGCGCAGCTGATGACCGAGACAACGCGCGTAAGCCGTGCGGTGCGCGACGTGACCGGATGCCACAAGCTCAACATCGCGGCGCTCGGCAACGCCGTGCCGCAGCTGCACGTGCACATCATCGCGCGCTTCCGCAACGACCCGGCCTGGCCGAAGCCGGTGTGGGGCGTCGGTGCCGCCACGCGTCTACGAGCGCGAGGCGCTGCACAATTTCGTCCAGCCGCTGCGCAAGAAGATATGGCTCGCCTGAGACGCGTTGCCTCGACGGCGCGCACATGCCAGTTTGCCGCGCCCCCGCCGGAGTTCTTTCATGCCACCCCGTCACGACCTCGGGCCAAAGCCGCTGCTTGGCTATACGGCGAGCGTTCTGGAGCGCGTCGCCGAGCGCCGCACCGACGCGGCGTTTCTGAGCGCCTGCGAGGCCGACACGCGCGCCGCCACGTTCGCGATCGGCGGCGAACTCGTCGTGATGAAGAAGGGCGCGAACGGCGCACGATCCGCTGTTTCGTCCCGCCGAAGCGCGCGCACTCGCGCCGACGGCGGAGAGCGTGTTTCTCGGGCTTGTCGGCGACGTGGGACGCTTCGGCATCGCGCTCGATCCGGAGGCGACGAAAGCGCTGAAGGAGCGGCCGGATCTGTTCGTCACGGATCTGCGCTCGATCGCCGTGCAGGGGCTCGTGGCGCCGCGATCATCTCGCGCCACTCGCCGAGGCGAAGGCGCTGCTCGCATGGCACGCGCGCCATCGCTTCTGCGCCAACTGCGGCGCGCCGACCAACGTCTCGCAGGCCGGCTGGAAGCGCGAATGCCCGTCCTGCAAGGTCGAGCACTTTCCGCGCACCGATCCGGTCGCCATCATGCTGGCGGTCGACGGCGACAACTGCCTGCTCGGGCGCGCGGGCCGCTTCGCCGCCAACATGTGGTCGTGCCTTGCGGGCTTCATCGAGCCGGGCGAGAGCCTCGAGGACGCGGTGCGGCGCGAGACGCTGGAGGAAGCCGGGATCGTGTGCGGCGAGGTGAAGTATTTCCGCTCGCAGCCCTGGCCGTTCCCGATGTCGCTGATGATCGGCTGCCACGCACGCGCGACGTCGCGCAAGATCACGGTCGATCGCACCGAGCTCGAAGACGCGCGCTGGTTCTCGCGCGACGAGACGGCCTCGATGTTCGATGGGCCAGCATCCGGAAGGGATCAGCATTCCGCCGCCGATCGCGATCGCGCATCACATCATCCGCGCCTGGGTTGAAGAGGGCGACGGTGTCTTCGGCTGACACGGCGCGCAAGCATGTGCTGTGCACCGGCATCGCGGTGCTCGACCTCGTGTTCCGCGTCAACGCGCTTCCCACGCCCGGAAGTGAAGACGCAGGCGAGCGAATTCCGCACCGTGAACGGCGGCAACGCGGCGAATGCCGCGGTCGCGATCGCGCATCTCGGCGCACGCACCAGCTTCGCGGGCCCGCTCGGCGGGCCGGCCGGCACCGATGCGGTCGGCGACACCATGCTGACGCTTTCGGCGCGCGAGAACATCGCCTGCGTGGATTGCCCGCGCGTCGACGGCATCACCTCGTCCCATATCGGCGATCTCGATCGACAAGCGCGGCGAGCGCGCGATCGTGAACTATCGCGACGACGCGCTGATGGCGGCGCGGCCGCGCGATGCGGCGGCGCTCGTCGCCGATGCGGATGCGGTGATCGCGGACAACCGTTTTCCCGGCTTCGTGCGCGACATCTGCGCGGCCGGGCTGAAGCGCGGCATTCCGGTGGTGCTCGACGCCGACGAGCCGCGCCAGGACAGCAATGCGCTGCTCACGCTGGTGTCGCACGTGATCTTTTCCGCCGAAGGACTGCGCGCAACCGCCGGCACCGACCATCTCGGGCGCGGCCTGATCGACATCAGCAAACAGACCAAGGCGTTCGTCGCGGTCACCGACGGCGCGAACGACGTGCTGTGGCTCTCGAGACGGCGAATTGCGGCAGGTGCCGGCATTCAAGGTCGACGTGGTCGACACGCTCGGCGCGGGCGACACGTTCCACGGCGCGTTCACGCTGATGCTGGCGGAGGGCAAGTCCGAGCGCGAGGCGATGCGCTTCTCGGCGGCAGCCGCGGCGCTCAAGTGCACGCGCTACGGCGGCATTCTGGGCGCGCCGGCGCGCGCCGAGGTCGAGGCGTTTCTCGCCTCACACGACTAGCGAACCGAGCGCGCTATTTTTTCTGCGCCGAGGGGCACGGCGCGCCGCAAGGCGCGCAGGCTCCGGCGAAATCCTCCGGCGAGACGGCCCGCGCGGACGACGGGCTGGCGAGATGGTCGGCGACCACGGCGGCAAGCCCCGCGATCAGCACCAGTGCATAGACAAAGCGCATGGCGGCCTCAATCGCGCGAGAGGCCGAACAGCGGGCGCAGCCGGATGCCGATCATGCAGCCGCCGAGCGCCGCCGCGAACCAGATCCAGCCGTGCAGCGAGCCGGACGCAACGCCGCCGACGAACGCGCCGATGTTGCAGCCAAAGCCGATGCGCGCGCCCCACCCCATCAGCAGGCCGCCGATGGCCGCCGCGAGCAGCGACTTCGCAGGCGGCCATGGCGGTGCGGGCGAATGGCTTTGCGGCCGCGGCCGCCGCCATCGCGCCGAGGATCATGCCCAAATCGGTGAGGCTCGACGTGTCGGAGAGGATCGACTTGGCGAGTGCGCGCTTCGGGCCCGGCCATTGCCAGAATGCCGCGCTGGAGAAATCGAAGCCCGCGAGCGCGGCGAGCTTCGCGCCCCACACGCGTGAAGCCGAACGTCACGCTCCACGGGTGATGGCCCGCAAGGAATACCGCGATTGAGAGGAGGCCGATCGCGATCGCGCCGATGACGATCAGCGGGCGCGGCCTGTAGTTCGCGCCGCGCGCGCGCGCGATCGCCGCGATGACGAGCGCGACAGCCGCGATGCTGGCGAGCGTCACCGCAAGCCCGCCCCACGGGCCGAAATAGGCCGAGGCCAGAATCGGATCGACGCCGCCGAGCGCCAGGAAGGCCGGCAGATGCAGACTGCCGATCACGCTGCCGGCGATGAACAGCGCGAGCGCGATGAGCATGCGGCCCGAGCCGCCGCCCGCCGTGTAGAGCGTGCCGGAGCCGCAGCCGTTCGCAAGCTGCATGCCGATGCCGAACACGAACGCGCCGACGATGAGCGAAGGTCCGATCGGCGCGATCGCGCCGCCGAAGCCGGGCACCAGCGCCGCGACCGGAACGATGACCAGCGCGGCGACCGCGATCAGCAGCAGCGCGCCGAGCAGCCCGCCCGCCTCGCCGTTGACGAGAAAGCGCCGCCACGCGGCGGTGAACGAGAACTCGGCCTTGAGGAATGCGACGCCCAGCGCAAAGCCGAGGATGACCAGCGCGGCGGACGCCGGATGCCCGTCGAGCGCGACCAGCGCGACCAGCACGGCCGTGCCGAGCAGCGCGGCGATCAGGAACGGCCAATCGAGCCGCGGCAGCGCCGCGGCCGGTGTCTCAACAGTCGTCGTTGTCATGAACTGATCTTAGCTGCGCGGCGCCGGAGGGAAAACCGCCACTGGTCTTTTCTGACGCCGCCTGGTTCAGGAGCCGAAGCCGAGCGTCTTCTTCAGGTCGTCCCACTTGGTGCGCGTCGAGGCAGCGGGCGGCTTGCATCGTTGGTCCAGTCCACCATCGAGCCGTAATAGAGCCGCACGTCCTTGCGGCCGAGAAGCTCGGAGAGCACGAACCAGTCGGTCGCCGCCCAGTGGCCGGTGTTGCAATAGGCGACGGCCGGGCCGTCCGGCAGCTCGGATGCGATCGCTGCAAGCTCGGCCTGCGGCTTCAGCTTGTTCGCAGCGGTATCGTAGAACGTCGCGCTGTCGACGTTCACGGCGCCCGGAATATGCCCGTAGGCCTTCGCGGCGGGCGCCTTCTGCTTGCCGGAAAAGAACGATGCGGGCCGCGAGTCGATCAACGTCGCGCCGCCCGATTGCTCGATCTTCGCGACTTCGCCGGACTTCGGCGAGCAGCGCCTTGTTGAGCGTCGCGGTGAAGATTTTCGGCGAGGGCTTCACGGGCCGGTCTCGACCGCGTTCTTCTCCGCGGCCCAGGCCGCGATAGCCGCCATCGAGAATCGAAACCTTCGACACGCCCGCGACCTTCAGCGTCCAGTAGGTGCGCGCCGCCGCGCCGAAATCGGTGTGATGCACGCCGGCCGGCACGACGACCACGTGCGTGTCCTCGTCGATGCCGGTTTCGCCGATCAGCTTTTCAAGCTCGGGCAGCGTCGGCAGCATGAACGGCACGCCGCCGCGCGTCACGCGCCAGCCGGCCTTGTCGTAGTCGGAGTGGACCG
Organism: uncultured Alphaproteobacteria bacterium; assembly: GCA_963828625.1. Classification (GTDB taxonomy): domain Bacteria; phylum Pseudomonadota; class Alphaproteobacteria; order Rhizobiales; family Xanthobacteraceae; genus PALSA-894. Next base: position 168,718 of record CAWHEX010000010.1, read on the forward strand.
CGCCCGGGATATGACCCTTCGCGAACGCCTCGGCGCCGCCGCCGTCGATCGCGGAGCGCACGTCGAGCACGACCACGTCGGGGTCCTGCAGATGCTGCTTGAGCCAGCCGGTCGAGACGAGCGGCGTCGCCGGCTCGGCGTGGCCGGGCGCGGCAAGCGCAAACGACACCACCGCAGCGGCGGCGAGCGGGCGGAGGAAACGGAGAGCAGCGAACAGGGACATCGGGCGGGCCTCGTGCGAATTCCCTCTTGAAATAGAATATTTTTCTCTATAAGAACAGATACGGCCTTCAAAAAAGAAATATATTCCTTTATGGCTTAGCTCACAGCAGGCTTCTGGCCAAGAATCCCGAGGTTTTTGGAATGGACGCCATCGACCGGAAGATCCTCGCCGTCCTCCAGCAGGACGCTTCCCTGTCGGTCGCCGAGGTCGGCAACCGCGTCGGCCTCTCCTCCACGCCGTGCTGGAAGCGAATCCAGAAGCTCGAAGCCGAGGGCGTGATCCAGAAGCGCGTTGCGGTCGTCGATCCCGACAAGGTCGGGCTCGGCGTCTCGGTGTTCGTCGCGATCGAGACCGGCGATCATTCGGAGGAGTGGCTCGCGCGGTTCGCCGATGCAGTGAGCGCGATGCCGGAGGTGATGGAATTCTACCGGATGGCCGGCGACGTCGACTACATGCTGCGCGTCGCGGTCGCGAGCATCCAGGACTACGATGCGTTCTACAAGCGGCTGATCGCCGCGATCCCGCTGAAGAACGTCACGTCGCGCTTTGCGATGGAGCGGATCAAGCAGACGACCTCGCTGCCGATCCCGGCCGCCGCAGGCGCATGACTTAAAAACACAACACCCCGGACATGATCCGGGTGCTACGAATTCTCGAAAGCGGGCGCGCGACGAATACGGTGTGCGCGTTACCGAGTCGGAGAGACGCGGCCGCATGTAGATCTGGTCCTTCAGCGTCATCGTGCCGGTGATGACATAGCCGATGGTCGGCGTGTAGGCGTACTGCGCCTCCGCCCAGATCAGCGAAGTGCTCGCGACATTGAGCGCCGTCGGCAGCGTCACGGTCGTGCCGATCGCCCTGGCGGTGCCGTTCTTGGTGTCGCTCCAGACCACCTTTGCGACGCTCTGCGCGTCGATGGCCACGCTCGACACCGTCACCTTGAGCGTCGCGTCGGGAAACGGCTGAACGACGGCCGTCGAGGCGGAGAGATATTCGTCATGTCCGAATTGGTGACGGTCGTGGATTGCGCCACCAGGTCGCCGAGCGAGCGCGCGACCAGCGTCACCTTGCGATCGACCGCGATCCCCTGCGACACTTCGACGCCGCCGAGATAGAGCGTGATCATCAGCGGCAACAGCATCGCGAATTCGACCGCCGAGACGCCGCGCTCGTCGCGCAGCAGACGGCGGAGCGGCCGGCGCGCACGCACCGCAAGACGGGCGAAGGTCATGTTGCTTCTCATTGGTAGGGCTCGTTGCGGAACGTGGCGGTCGCCATGATCAGGCGCTTGCTGCCGGCCATGTCGGACAAATTGAACCCGAGCAGCGAAGCGTACACGGGCCACTGATACATCAGCCTTACAACGACGATCTGGCCCGGGCCGCCGGGCTGATATCCGAAGGACGCGCTCTGGAGATTGCCGTTCGCGTCGAGCGGCTTTGCGGTGTTGATCGAGCCGAAGCCCGAATAGGTCTTCACGTCGATCTGCAGGCCGCCGGCGCAATCGAACAAGCCACCGACCCGCGCGCACACCGCGTTCTTGAATTGTGCGGCGGTGAAATTCTGGCTCTGCGCCTGACCCGTCATAATGAGGCGCGCGCTATCCGCGACCGCGGTCTCCATGGTCTGGCTCGCGAAGAAGACGAGCGCCGTCTCCATGATGGCGAACATCAGCGCAAGGAACGGCGCCGCCACCATCGCGAACTCGACCGCCGCAGCGCCATCCTGGCGGCGCGCGAAGCGCTGCATGGTGCGGGTACGGAATATCCTGGCGCGCGCGAGGCGCGCGGTGCGGCCGGCGAGCTGAGCCCGGATTGCCTTGATCATAGTGAGCTGCTCCGGATCGTTCGCGGTGCGCGAGGCACCCGGCCAAGCAGTACGCCTGACCGGGATGATCCTTAGCAAAATCGTATTGTCGAATTGTTGCGTGGACTGAAGACAGACTTGGGCACTGCGTTTACGTTTCGCTAAGCATGCGCGACGAGGCGCTGCTGCGAATCGCCGGGCTCAGGCGTTCTCACCGATTTTGCGCGCGGGCGCCTGCGCCGGCCGCCTGGTTGTCGCGCGTGCCCGACTGGCCGATTGTGGAGCTGAAATAGCCGGCGGAGTCGCCGAGCGTCACGCGGCGCTCGCAATTCGGGGTGCAGCTATAAGTCTCGCGCTCGCCGCCACGGTGGACCTGAACGGTCTGACTGCCGCCGCCGGTGACGACGATCGCGCGCTCCATCAGCACCACGCCGGTGCGATCGAGCGCGATCACATTGGTCGCGCCGTAGCCTTTTCCGGTCACAACAACGAGTCCGCCGGACTGGACGGCGACGTCCGCGATCAAGGGATTGCCGACCACGATGGTCGCCACCTTCTCGGGCATCTTCATGATGGTGGCCTGGTCGAGCACGACGTTGAGCGTGTCGTCCGACTGGGCCGCGGCAGGGAAGATCGCGAGGAACAGGGAGAGCGCCAGCACGACTTTTTTCGCCTCGGCGCCAAACATTTTCAGCCTCATGCCACGTCTCCGGGAACCTCAACCTGCCGTCAGGTCAACATTTCGGCGCAGGGCGCCAAGCCGGATTTGACTGCAAATTGGTGAATGAAGTGCAAATGCAGCGTGTTCGCGGAGTTCCGATCAGGTCGAATCAATGAAGTCATAAAGTTTGTGATCGTAGTTCTTCCAGCAAAATTATGATGTTCTCATAACAATTCTTGGCTATACATGGGATTGGTTTGAATATTGGTGCGTTTGATGCAAACATTCATCATCTGTAATACATTCGTTAATCAGTGAAAGGCAATGTTAACCACATCCCAAACCTCAGGAAAGACTGGTCATTTCCTGAATCGGATTAACTTTGTCGCAATTGCTCGCTGGTAGTGTCCACCCATCGCATCCGGGCAAGACAAACAAAGCCCGGGCGGAAAGTGTTCAGACAGCCACGTGTGGATCCAAAGGAGCCTACCATGAAGACCCTCGTTAAGCGTTTTGCCAAGGACGAATCGGGCGCGACGGCCATCGAATACGGCCTGATCGCCGCCGGCATCTCTGTCGCGATCATCACGGTCGTGCAGGGCCTCGGCAGCAAGCTCAACACGACTTTCACCAACATCACGACCAAGCTCAACTAACTCGCGATCCTCGCGAGGTGGTCGAAAGGCTCCGGCGGGTTCGCCGGAGCCTTTTCGCTTTTGGAGCCGCCGCTGCGCAGATCACCGGCTTGAGCGGGTTTTTAAAAGAAAACGAACGGTAAATTCGGTCGATGGAACTCACCGGAACTTAGGTTCCATAAGTTTATCTCCCGCGCATGCTCGGAACGGGCCCAGCTCAACAAACAAATCTTCGGGAGATCTGAACCCCATGGGCCCCACCCTGAAATCCTTCCTTCGCGACGAGTCCGGCGCCACCGCGATCGAGTACGTCTGATTGCCGCCGGCATCACGGTCGCCATCATCGTGGCCGTGCAGGGCCTCGGAACAAAGCTCGTCAACACCTTCACCAACGTGAATACCGCGCGCGCAGAACTGACGTCCCGGCACGCGCAGTGAACCGCGCCCGGCGCGGTTCACTGCGCGCTAACCGAACGGGGGGTATGGTCTCGCCGGCATTGGCCGATTTCGCCAGGCCACAGCGGATGAGATCATGATCGCCGACGCAGTCAGGTTGCTTCTGTTTCCGGCCTTGATGGCATTCGCGGCATCAAGCGACCTGCTCACCATGACGATCTCCAACCGGGTGTCGCTCGCACTCGTTGGCAGCTTCTTCGTGCTCGCGATCTGGTCGGGCATGCCGCTCGTCGACATCGGCACGCATGCCGGGGCGGCGCTCGGGGTGCTCGTCGTCACCTTCGTGTTCTTTGCGCGCGGCTGGATCGGCGGCGGCGACGCGAAGCTCGCGGCGGCGACCGCGCTATGGCTCGGATTCGACCAGCTGCTCAACTATTTCATCTACGCGTCGCTGTTCGGCGGCGTGCTGACGCTCGCCATCATGCGATTCCGCCTGATGCCCCTGCCCCGCCTGCTCGCCGAGCAGGAATGGGCGAAGCGCCTGCACCGCATGGATGAGGGCGTTCCTTACGGTATCGCGCTCGCACTCGCGGCGCTCGTCGTTTATTCCGATACGCCTTTCATGAAGTCGCTCGGCCTTTAGGCTCGAGAAAAAAATCTCGCGCGAGAAAAAAATCGAGTCTCTCGCGACTCGCATTGCGCGAAAAAGCGATCGCAACAATCGGTTAACTCAAATTGGATACGCGCCATTAACCATGGATTGACGTTTCACTGGTGAAATCCAGATGTCGGCCGGGTTCGGCCACAGCGTCATTGTGGAAAGTGAAGCGTATGAAAGCCGCGCGTATCGTTGTTCTCGTAGTTGCGGTTGCCGCCGGTGGTGTCGCAGCACTGCTTGCCGGACGATCCGACGAAACCCCGCCCCCGGCCACCGCTGCCACGCCGATCGACACCGTCGATGTGCTGGTTGCGCGCGGCGATATCCAACTCGGGCAAGCTGTCTCCGGACAGGATCTGCAATGGCAACTCTGGCCGACGCAGGCCGCGAGCCCCGCATTCGTGCGCAAAACAGACAAGCCGGACGCGATCGAACAGCTTTCCGGCGCCATCGCGCGCTCGCCCTTCGTTGCCGGCGAGCCGATCCGCGAGGCCAAGCTCATCAAGTCGAACGGCTCGGGCTACATGGCCGCCGTGCTCGACAAGGGCATGCGCGCGATCTCGACCGAAATCTCGCCGGAGACCGGCGCGGGCGGCTTCATCCTGCCGAACGACCGCGTCGACGTGATCCTCTCGCGCCGCGATCGCGAAGCCGAGAAAGCGAACAACACCGAATCGCACGTGTCGGAGACCATTCTCGCCAACATCCGCATTCTCGCGATCGACCAGACGCTCGGCGAGAAGGACGGCCAGAAGGTCGTGATCGGCAAGACCGCGACGCTCGAGCTTTCGCCGCGCCAGGCCGAATCGCTCGCGCTGTCGCGCCAGCTCGGCACGCTGTCGCTCGCGCTGCGCAGCCTCGCGGACGCTGGCGAAATCGGTGCTGCCGACGGACGACGATCGTGCTTCCGGCAAGCGCGCCGGGATCAATACGGTGCGCTACGGCATCAGCACGATGTCGATGCCGAAATAGTTTGTCAGGGGACGAGTCAAAATGCTTACGCGTAACTTGAAACGGACCGCGCTTGCAGCGGTGCTCGCGGCCTCGCTCGGCGCGGCCTTGAGCGCGCAGGCGAGCGAACCGGCAGAAACTGCTTCCGGCTCATCGTCGGTGATGAAGGTGGTCGGCTCGGATTCGAGCTCGCGCTTCGTGCAGCTCGGCATCGGCAAGTCGGTGGTGATCGATCTGCCGCGCGACATCAAGGATGTGCTTGTCGCAGAGCCTAAATTTGCGAACGCCGTGGTGCGCTCGACGCGCCGCGCCTACCTGATCGGTGTCGCGGTCGGACAGACCAACATCTATTTCTTCGACGCGGACGGCAAGCAGATCGCCGGCTTCGACGTCGCGGTGACGCGCGACCTCAACGGTGTGCGCGCGATGATCCAGAAGCTGCTGCCGCGCGCGGATGTGCGCGTCGACGGCGTCGGCGACGGCGTGATGCTCTCGGGCAGCGTCGCGAACGCCGCCGAATCGCAACAGGTCTACGATATCGCGACGCGCCTCGTCGGCAGCGCCGACAAGGTCGTGAACAATCTCACGCTGCGCGGCCGCGATCAGGTCATGCTCAAGGTGACGGTCGCCGAAGTGCAGCGCGACGTTATCAAGCAGCTTGGCGTCGATCTCTCGGGTAGCCTGAGCTACGGCAGCGCCGTGCTCAACTTCAACAACGCCAATCCGTTCACGGCGCTGGGGCAGGGGCTGGTCGATGGCAACGGCATCCAGGGCAACTTCAAGTCGGTGAGCGCGACGCTTCGCGCGATGGAGCGCGCCGGCGTGATCCGCACGCTCGCCGAACCGAACCTCACCGCAATCTCGGGCGAGAGCGCGAACTTTCTCGCAGGCGGCGAATTCCCGGTGCCCGCCGGCTACACCTGTTCGACTCAAGGATCGTCCACGCCGGTCTGTCAGCTCGCGATCCAGTTCAAGAAGTTCGGCGTCGGCCTCAACTTCACACCGGTGGTGCTGTCGGAAGGCCGCATCAGCCTGAAGGTTCTGACCGAAGTGTCGGAGCTCTCGAACGAGAACGCGATACAGCTCGTGCAGGGCAACAACACGCAGACCATCCCGGCGATCAAGACCCGCCGCGCCGAGACCACGGTTGAAATTCCCTCCGGTGGCGCGCTCGCAATGGCCGGCATGATCCAGGAGCAGACCAAGCACAACATCAGCGGCTTGCCCGGCCTGATGCAGCTCCCCGTGCTCGGCACGCTGTTCAAGAGCCGCGACTACGTGAACCGCCAAACCGAGCTGATGGTGATCGTGACGCCGTACATCGCCCGCGCGGTGGCGCAGAAGGACCTGTCGAAGCCGGATGACGGCTTCGCGGACTCCGCCGACCCGGCCGCCATCCTGCTCAACCGTCTCCACCGCATCTACGGCGCGCCCGGCAAGGGACCCACCGCCGGCTATCACGGCAAATACGGCTTCATTCTCGACTGATGCACGCGACCAGGACAAGAACCATGAAACCGCTTCCAAACCTCGCGCGCGCGCTCGCGTTCGTCAGCCTCGCCGCGCTGATGGCCGGCTGCAAGACGACCGAGAGAACCGACGTCACCGCGAGTGCGCCGAACGACTACCGCCTGCGCCACCCGATCGCGGTGCGCGAGAAGGCGCAGACGCTCACCGTCTTCATCGGCGATGCACGCGGCGGCCTCACCGCCACGCAGCGCGCCGAGGTCAGCGGCATCGCTTCCGCTTGGCGCGGCGAGGCGACGGGCGGCATCATCATCGAAATGCCGGTCGGCGTGCCGAACGAGCGCGTGGGCGCCGGCGTCGCGCGTGAAATCCGCTCGCTGCTAGCAAGCGCGGGAGTGCCCGGCCAGTCCATCGAGATCCGGCCGTACCGCACGCAGGATCCGCTCCGGCTTGGAACGGTCCGCGTCACCTATCCCAAGATGGCGGCCGAGACCGGTCCCTGCGGTCTGTGGCCCGACGATATCGGCCCGACCTACAGCGCGGTGTACGCCAGCAACCGGCCGCACTGGAATCACGGCTGCTCCAACCAGCGCAATCTTGCGGCGCAAGTCGCCAATCCGGCGGACCTGGTCCAGCCGCGTGGCGAAACGCCTGTCATGGCGTCGCGCCGCGCGACCGCGCTGGACAAGTATCGAAAGGGTGAAGCCACCGCGACCCAGTATCCAGATGCCAATAAAGGCAAGATCAGCGACCTAGGCCAATGATCAAATTTGCACTCAAAGGCGGCGATCCAAACGCCGCATCGAACGATGCCGCGCAGGACGAGCACATCGCACCTGTACCGCGCATCTCGATCCAGGCGTTCTGCGACTCGCCGGACACCGCAGCCGCCATGCAGGCGGCGAGCGAGGACCGGCGCATGGTCAAAGCACATCTCAAGGTGCAGATGGGCGGCGTCGCCGCCGCCATCGAGGCCTATCGCGCCTCGGCGACGCCGAACGTCGTCGTCATCGAGTCGAACGGCGGCGCCGAGGAACTGCTTGGCGGTCTCGATTCGCTGTCCGAGGTCTGCGACGCGGGAACGCGCGTGGTCGCGATCAGTCATCTCAACGACATCCTGCTCTATCGCGAGATGGTACGACGCGGCATCAGCGACTATCTGATCGCGCCCGTCGGGCCGGTCGATCTCATCCGCGCGGTGTCGGGCCTGTTCCACGCCGCCGATGCGAAGCCGGTCGGGCGCACGCTCGCGGTCGTCGGCGCGAAGGGCGGTGTCGGCGCCTCGACGGTCGCGCATAACGTCGCCTGGGCGATCGCGCGCGACGTCAATCTTGACGCAGTGGTGGCCGATCTCGATCTTCCCTTCGGCACTGCGGGCCTCGACTTCAACCAGGACCCGCCGCAAGGCATCGCCGACGCGGTGAATTCGCCCGATCGTATCGACACGGCCTTCGTCGATCGCCTGCTGTCGAAGTGTACCGATCACCTGAGCCTGCTCGCGGCCCCCGCGACGCTCGAACGGGTCTACGATTTCGGCGCCGAAGCCTTCAACTCCATCTTCGACGTGCTGCGCTCGACTGCGCCGTGCATCGTGCTCGACGTTCCGCATGTGTGGACCGGCTGGGCGCGCCGCACGCTGATCGGCGCCGACGACATCCTGATCGTCTGCGCGCCCGATCTCGCCAATCTGCGCAACACCAAGAACCTGATCGACCTGCTGAAGGCCGCGCGTCCGAATGACAACCGGCCGCAGTACTGCCTCAACATGGTCGGCATGCCGAAGCGTCCGGAAATCAAGGCGGCAGACTTCGCCAAGGCGCTCGAGTTCGACCCCATTGCCTCGATCCCGTTCGAGCCGCAGCTGTTCGGCACGGCGGCGAACAACGGTCAGATGATCGCCGAAGTGTCGTCCGGGCATCGCGCGGCGGAGACGTTCCGCAACCTCGCGCAGTCGCTCACCGGCCGCACCGAGGTGAAACGTTCGCGCGCAAGCATCCTCACGCCGTTGATCGAAAAACTCAGGCGCAAGCAGGCTTAAAGGCCGGAGACACTTAAGTGTTCGGAAAGCGTTCCACTTCGGGCCACGAGGTCCGCACCCAGGCTCCAACCCCGCCGCCCGCGGCGCCGGAGCCTGCGCGCACACCTGTGCCGGCGAGCGCCGGGGGGAGTGACGTCGGTCTCGCGCCGTTGCCGTCGGACGGCCTCGGTGCGGCGATCACGTCGCCGCCGCTTGCGCCCGGACGCGGTGGACCGAAGCAACTCATCCCGACGGCGCGCGATAGCCGCCGCTCGGAGAGCTACTATGAGGTCAAGGGCGCTATCTTCTCGGCGCTGATCGAGGCGATCGACCTGTCGCAACTCGCGCGGCTCAACTCGGAGTCGGCGCGCGAGGAAATCCGCGACATCGTCAACGAGATCATCGCGATCAAGAGCATCGTGATGTCGATCTCCGAGCAGGAAGAACTGCTCGACGACATCTGCAACGACGTTCTCGGCTACGGTCCGCTCGAGCCGCTGCTGGCGCGCGACGACATCGCCGACATCATGGTGAACGGCGCCAACACCGTCTACATCGAAGTCGCCGGCAAAATTCAGCAGACCAATATCCGCTTCCGCGACAACCAGCAGCTGCTGAACATCGCGCAGCGCATCGTCAATCAGATCGGCCGCCGCGTCGATGAAGCTTCGCCGATCTGCGACGCGCGTTTGCCGGACGGCTCGCGCGTCAACGCGATCGTGCCGCCGCTCGCGATCGACGGGCCCTCGCTCACCATCCGCAAGTTCAAGAAGGACAAGCTGACCCTCGATCAGCTGGTCAAGTTCGGCTCGATCTCGGTGGAAGGCGGCGAGATCCTCAAAGTCATCGGCCATTGCCGCGCCAACGTGCTGATCTCCGGCGGCACGGGCTCCGGCAAGACCACGCTGCTCAACTGCCTCACCAACTACATCGAGACGGACGAGCGCATCATCACCTGCGAGGATGCGGCCGAACTGCAGCTCCAGCAGCCGCACGTGGTGCGCCTGGAAACCCGCCCGCCCAACCTCGAAGGCGAGGGCCAGGTCACGATGCGCGATCTGGTCAAGAACTGCCTGCGTATGCGCCCGGAACGGATCATCGTCGGCGAAGTCCGCGGACCCGAGGCATTCGATCTTCTGCAGGCGATGAACACGGGCCATGACGGCTCCATGGGCACGCTGCACGCCAACACGCCGCGCGAGGCGCTCTCCCGCCTCGAATCCATGATCACGATGGGCGGCTACACGCTGCCCTCCAAGACCATCCGCGAGATGATCTGCTCCTCCGTCGACGTCATCATTCAGGCCTCGCGCCTGCGCGACGGCTCGCGCCGCATCACGCACGTCACCGAGGTGATGGGTATGGAAGGCGACGTCATCATCACGCAGGACGTGTTCCTCTACGAGATGCTGGGCGAGGACGCACACGGCAAGCTAATGGGCCGCCATCGTTCTACCGGCATCGGCCGCCCGAGGTTCTGGGAGCGCGCCAAATACTTCGGCGACGAGCAGCGCCTCGCGGCCGCGCTCGATGCGTCCGAGGTCGCCGGCGAGCCGTACAAGGGTTAGACGCCACCATGCCGATGCAAACGCTTGCCATGTTCTTCCTGGTGGCGCTCGCCGTCGGCGGGCTCATCTGGGTATTCGTCTATCCGATCCTCTCGGGCGAGCGGAAAGTCGAGGAGCGCCAGCAAAACGTCACGCGAGCCGAACCGATTGCGGCACGCGCCGCCGCGGCGCGCACGGGCCCCAAGGTTCGCCGCGAACAGATCGAGGATACGCTCAAGGAGCTTGAAGTCCGGCAGAAGCAGCAGAAGAACCTGCCGCTCGCGATGCGCATCTCGCAGGCCGGGCTCGACTGGAGCAAGCGTCAGTACCTCATCATCAGCATCGCCATTGGCGCCGCACTGTTCGTCCCGATCTTCTTTGTCGGCGGCGGCATCCTGGCGGCGATCGGCGCCGGTTTTGCCGGCGGATTCGGTATTCCGCGCTGGCTGTTGATGTTCCTGAAGAAGCGCCGCGAGAACAAGTTCCTGCACAATTTTCCGGACGCCGTCGACGTCATCGTGCGCGGCGTCAAGGCAGGCCTCCCGCTCGGCGATTGCCTGCGCATCATCGCCCAAGAGTCGGCGGAGCCGGTGCGCAGCGAATTCAAGACGGTCATCGAAGCGCAGACCGTCGGCATTCCGATGGGCGAGGCATGCGCGAAGCTCTACGAGCGCATGCCGCTGCCCGAGGCGAACTTCTTCGGCATTGTGATTTCGATCCAGCAGCGCGCCGGCGGCAACCTGTCCGAAGCGCTGGGAAATCTGTCGCGCGTGCTGCGCGATCGCAAGAAGATGAAGGCCAAGATCCAGGCGATGTCGATGGAAGCGAAGGCTTCTGCCGTCATCATCGCGGCGCTGCCGTTTTGCGTGATGATCCTCGTCTACATCTCCAGCCCGAACTACATCGAACTGCTTTGGACCCACCCGACCGGCCGCTTGATGATGGCTTGCTGCGCGGCCTGGATGTTGATCGGCGTGTTCGTCATGAAGAAGATGATCAACTTCGATTTCTAGGGCGTACGACCCGAAGAGGTCATGCGCAAAGGAAAAGTGCCGTGGTCGAATTCCTGATCGATAAGCTGCACGACCCGAAGATGATGGCGAGCGTATTCGCCGCCATCGCGGCGATCGCGACCGTGATCACGCTGGCGATGCCGCTGCTCGTGCGCAACGACCTCAACCGGCGCATGAACGCGGTCTCGATCGAGCGCGAGAAGATGCGCGCAGCGTGAACGCGAGCGCCTGGCGCGCGGCGACAAGGTGCAGCTGCGCATCACGCCGAAGCAGTACATGAAGCGCATGGTGGACCAGTTCAACCTGAACAAATGGGTTGGGCAGGAGCAGGCGCGCGACAAGCTGATCCAGGCGGGCTATCGCGGCAATGCGCCGTACGTGACCTACCTGTTCTTCCGCATGGTCACGCCGATCACGGCGTTCCTCATCTCGCTGTTTTATGTGTTCCTGGTTCTCGAGATGGACCGTCCGCCGATGGTCAAGCTCGGCATGTGCCTCGGTGCCGCGTTCGTCGGCATGCAGCTGCCGTACCTTTTCCTGAAGAACAAGATCGGCAAGCGCCAGCTGTCGATCAGGCGCGCGTTCCCGGACGCGCTCGACCTGCTGCTGATCTGCGTCGAATCCGGCATGTCGATCGAGGCGGCGTTCCGCAAAGTCAGCCAGGAGATCGGCTCGCAGTCGATCCCGCTCGCCGAGGAGCTCACGCTCACCACCGCGGAACTGTCCTACCTGCAGGACCGCAAGATGGCGTACGAAAACCTCGCCAAGCGCACCGATCTCGAAGGCGTGAAGGCGGTCTGTGTCGCCTTGCAGCAGTCGGAACGCTACGGCACGCCGCTCGGCCAGACGCTGCGTGTGATGGCGCAGGAAAACCGCGACATGCGCATGTCGGAGGCCGAGAAGAAGGCGGCCGCCCTGCCCCCGAAGCTCACCGTGCCGATGATCCTGTTCTTCCTGCCGGTGCTCTTCGTCGTCATTCTCGGCCCGGCCGCGATCCGCGTAATGGCGATCCAGTAGTCACGGCAGTTTGAAAGAACCCCTGCCCCCGCTCGCCGTTATCCAGGCGAGAACAGGAGGCGGTCATGCGGATCATTCACGCGCGCAGAGACGACTGGGTTCCCAGCAACCCTAGAATCCATCCCGCGAGTTGGCTTGCAGCCTTCGCGTTGGCGGTCGCGATGTACGTGGTGACCGCGATTGCGATCGGGCACCTGCTCAACGGCAACGGCGCGCCGTTCCTGAGTTGAACCGGCGCGGGACCTGATCCGAGTTAGCAGTAAAGGGATGTTTACGAGCCGCTCTCGTCGACCGGCTCAAGGCCTTCGACGGCGCGCGAGCGAATGTTCTTCTTCAAATTCGCATTGCCCTTCTGCGCCAGCATCTGGCGCAGGTAGGCGACATTCGCGGTCGCCTCGCCGGGCGGCAATTCGGCGCGCGCGATGGTCTCGGCTTCCTGGAAGCGGCCCTGCAGGCCGACGACCAGTGCGAGGTTCTGCCGCACGCGCTTGTCGACGACGCCCTTGGCGCCGGCGCGGCGCAACGTTTCCTCGGCGCGCTTCAGGTCCTTCGCAAGCGCGTAGGACAGCCCGAGATTGGAAAGGACCGACGGCTCGTCCGGCACGATCTTGAGCGCGCTCGCGTAATAGCGCTGCGCGTCGGCATGGCGGCCCATCTGATCCAGAACGGCGCCCTGCACCGAGAGGATGCGCCAGTCGGGCTGGTCGGGCGAATGCGCGCGGTCGAGCACCTCGAGCGCCTGCTTGAACGTGCCGGCGTCCGCGAGCGCGCGGCCATAGGCGCCGAGCAGCACCTTGTCATTCGGATTATGGATCGCGGCCGTCTCCATGACGGCGGCGGCCTGCGTGCGCTGGCCGGTCGCGCGCAGCGCCTGCGCGTAGCGGATCGCCACGTCGGCGTTGCGCGGGTTGGCGCGGAATTTCTCGCCCAGCACCTCGGTCTCGCGCCGCCATTCGGCGTCGCTGCGCTGGACTGAGCCCGAGGAGACCGACCCGGTGACGTCGCTTGAGCCCATCGTCTTGCAGCCCGCCAGGCTGCCAGCCATCAGGACAACCGCAACGGTCGTCAGCAGTCGCACGCGCAGCGAAGACGCGATCATGATGATGCTCCGGCGGCGGCGCCCCCGCCCGCAGTTACTCCCGAGCAATAGATCGTTAACCCTAATGCTTGGTTAACCGCGCCGCTTTCCGCCCCGCCGCGCGGCGTGCTAGCAGGGCGCCTCCGAGGGACTTCTCATGCATCCGGCCTTCGTTTCCCCGGGCGGCGACGCCATCCCGGCCTGGTTCGTCACTTCCGATACGTTCGCTCAAGTCCGCGACGGGCTCGGCGCCGCGGCGCGGCGCTTTGCCGAAGCGGCGAAGTTCGAGCCGAAGGCCGGCCAATCGCTGCTGCTGCCGGGCGATGAAGGCGCGCTCTCGGGTGTGCTGTTCGGGCTGGAAGCGGCCGACAAGCCAAAGGACCGATTCCTGCCGGGCCGCCTGCCCGGCCTGCTCCCGGCCGGCAGTTATCGCTTCGCCAATGCGCCGCACGATACGCGGCTCGCCGCGCTCGCCTTCGCGCTCGGCTCCTACAGGTTCGCCCGCTACCGCAAGACCGAGGCGAATGGCGCGAAACTCGAAATGCCCGCACGGCGTCGACGGCGAGGATCTCTCGCGCATCGCCGAAGGCGTCGCACTCGCGCGCGATCTCATCAACACGCCGTCGAACGACCTGGGCCCCGCCGAGCTCGAAGACGCCGCGCGTACGCTTGCGGTAAAGCACGGCGCGCGCATCAGCGTCATCATCGGCGACGATCTGCTGAAGCAGAATTTCCCGCTGATCCATGCGGTCGGCCGCGCCTCTCCGCGCACGCCGCGGCTGATCGACATCACATGGGGCGATGCGGCCGCACCGAAGGTGACGCTGGTCGGCAAGGGCGTGTGCTTCGACACCGGCGGGCTCGACATCAAGCCGTCGAGCGGCATGCTGATCATGAAGAAGGACATGGGCGGCGCCGCCTGCGTGCTCGGCGCCGCGCACATGATGATGGACGCAAAGCTGAAGGTGCGGCTGCGCGTGCTGATCCCGGCGGTCGAGAACGCGATCGCGGGCGATGCGTTCCGCCCGCTCGATGTCTACACGCTCGCGCAAGGGCATCACGGTCGAGATCGGCAACACCGACGCGGAGGGGCGGCTGATCCTTGCTGACGCGCTGGCGCTTGCGGATGAGGAGAAGCCGGAGCTGATCGCCGACATGGCGACGCTCACCGGCGCTGCGCGCGTCGCGCTCGGGCCGGAACTGCCGGCGTTCTTCACGCGCGACGACGCGTTCGCGAACGATCTCGCGCGCTGCACGCAGGCCGAGAACGACCCGGTGTGGCGGCTGCCGCTGTGGAAGCCCTACGACGCGATGCTCGATTCCAAGATCGCGGACATCAACAATGTCGGCGGCGCGCTTCGCGGGCTCGATCACGGCCGCGCTGTTCCTCAATCGCTTCGTCAGCGCGGCAAAGACCTGGGTGCATTTCGACATCTATGCCTGGACGCCGAGCGCGAAGCCCGCGCGGCCGGAGGGCGGCGAATGCCAGGCCGCGCGCGCGCTCTATGCGCTGGTGAAGGAGCGCTACGGCGCATAGCTTCATGCGCAGCATGAAGCGTCCCAAGCTTGAACCCGCCGGGCGTTTCTGAAACAATTCGGCTCCGAAACGATCCCGGTGCCATCATGGCGGTCGAGCTGCGGCCGTCTCAGGCCTTGAAATTGCTGAAGGATTTCTCTTTCGCGCTCGTCACCGACGGCGAGCCGGATTTCTCGGCGCGGCAGCTTTCCATCCTGCTCACGATTTATTTGGAGCCGCCGCCGCACACTGTGCGCGGTCTCGCCGCCAGCCTGAAAGTGACCAAGCCGGTGATCACGCGCGCGCTCGACAGCATGGGCAAGCTCGATCTTGTCTCGCGCCGCCGCGACGACGCGGACGGGCGCAACGTCGTCATCCAGCGCACCGCGAAGGGCGCGCTTGCGGTCGAGCGGCTCGGCGACCTGCTGATCGCCAAGGCGAAGGAATTGCCGCGGTGAATTTCGATCCGCGCATCACGCCGGCGCGGCCGGACCTCGCCGCGAAGCATCTCGAAGGCAAGGTGACAGCCGCGCGCTTCGTCGAGGGCGAGGCGCGCGAGGTGATCGACGCGCAGGCGCCGCTGCGCGCGCGCCCGGCGCCCGACGCGCCGCTGGTGACCGAAGCGCTGATGGGCGAGCGCGTCACGGTCTACGAGATCAACGACGAAGGCTGGGCGTGGGGCCAGCTCGCGACCGACGGCTATGTGGGCTGGCTGCCGGCGAACGCGCTGCTCGCGCCGCGCGACGCGCCGACGCACAAGGTGATCGCGCTGCGCACGCTGGTGTTCCCCGGTCCGTCGATCAAGCTGCCGCCGGTCGCGACGCTACCGCTCGGCGCGAGCTCGCGGTGACGCGCGAGCAGGAGCGGTTTGCGGTGACGGCGCTCGGCTTCGTGCCGGCGAGCCACCTTGCGCCGCTCGATCATCGGGAAAAGGATTTCGTCGCCGTGGCCGAGCGGTTTCTCGGCACGCCCTATCTGTGGGGCGGCAAGACGAGCAACGGCCTCGATTGCTCCGGCGCTGGTGCAGGTCGCGCTCATCGCCTGCGGCATCGCCGTGCCCGCGCGACAGCGACATGCAGGAGAACGGGCTCGGCACGCCGTGTCGACGTCGAAGACCGTGCGGCGCGGCGATCTGATTTTCTGGAAAGGCCACGTGGCGATCGCGCGCGATGGCGAGACGATCGTGCACGCCAACGCGCATCACATGGCGGTCGTGATCGAGCCGATCGCCGAAGCGATCGCGCGGATCGATGCCGCGGGAAGCGAGGTCACCAGCGTGAAGCGGCTCTAGTAGCCGACCTTGCGATCGACCACGTTCTCCAGCGGCTCGCCGCGCTCGAACGCCGCGATCTGCTCCGCCACATAGACCGAGATCGCGTCCGGATCGATGTCGGCGGCATTGTGCGGCGAGAGCGTCACCTTCGGATGCGACCAGAACCGGCTATCCGGCGGCAGCGGCTCGGCGTGAAACACATCGAGCGTCGCGGCGAGCAGCGTGCCGTCGTCGAGCGCCGCCAGCAGATCGTCCTCGATCTGCAAGCCGCCGCGCCCCGCGTTGATCAGATAGGCGCCGCCGAGCCTGCCGTCGCGCTCGAGCTTCGAGAACGTCCGACGATCGAGGATGCCGCGCGTCTGCGGCGTGAGCGGCAGCAGGCAGACCAGGATATCGGTGCGCGCGAGGAACGCGTCGAGCCCGACCTCGCCTGCGAAGCATCTCGACGCCGGGAATCGACTTCGGCGTGCTGCTCCAGCCCGCGCACATCGAAGCCGAGGCGCGCAAGGGCATCGACCGCGTCAAGCCCGAGCACGCCAAGCCCCATCACGCCGACGCGCAGGTCGCGCGCGGCCCATTGCAGCTTCGGCGCCCAGACTTTTCCGCGCTGGCTCTCGGCGTAGTAAGCCCTGCCGGCGGTGATACATCAGCACATGCATCACGACGTATTCGGTCATGCGCATGGTGAGATCGTCGACCGCGACGCGCACCAGCGGCACGTCCGGCAGCGTCGCGTCGGCCACCACGGCATCGACGCCCGCGCCGAGATTGAAGATCACCTTGAGATTGGGAAACAGCTTGAGCACGCCGGGCTTGGGCTTCCACACGGCGGCGTATTCGACCAGCGGCGGATCGATCGGATCGTCCGGGACCAGCGCGACGGTGCGGTCGGGACAAACGCGCGCGAAGCGTTCGCGCCAGCGGGGCGGCGCCCAGTTCTCGGTGCCGCCGGTGATCAGCAGCGCGAGCGCACCGGTCGTCACCTCAGGAGCCCTGTATGGGGTCGCGCACTGACTCCAGTGCTTCCTCGACACCCTGCGGCCGCGGCGCCACGTCGTCGGAAACACCCGCGGCTTCGAGATTGAACGCGGCGGCGAACAGCGCGCGCGTGTAGTCGCTCTTCGGCGCGCGCGAACAGCTCGGCCGCCGGGCCCTTCCTCCACCACCTTGCCGTTGCGCATCACGATCAGCCGGCTCGCCAGCGCCGCGACCACGCGCAGGTCGTGCGAGATGAACAGGTAGGTGAGGTTGCGCGCGCTTCTGCAGGTCGCGCAGCAGATCGACGATCTGCGCCTGGATCAGCATGTCGAGCGCGCAGGTCGGCTCGTCGAGCACGACGAAGGTCGGCTCCAGCACGATCGCGCGCGCGACCGCGATGCGCTGGCGCTGGCCGCCGGAGAATTCGTGCGGATAGCGGAAGCGCGTCTCGGGATCGAGGCCGACATCGCTGCAGCGCGCGCGATCGACGCGCGCCTCGCGCTCGTCCGTCGACAGCTTCGGCTGATGCACCCACAGGCCTTCCTCGATGATGTCGGCGACCGACATGCGCGGCGAGAGCGAGCCGTACGGGTCCTGGAACACGATCTGCATGTCGCGGCGGAACGGCCGCATCTCCTTGAACTTCAGGCCCTGGATCGGCTTGCCCATGAACACGATCGGCCCCTGCGACGAGATCAGCCGCAGGATCGCGAGGCCGAGCGTGGTCTTGCCGGAGCCGGATTCGCCGACGATGCCGAGCGTCTCGCCCTTGCGCACCGCGATGCTCGACGCCGTCGACCGCCTTGATGTGGCCGACGACCTTGCGCAGCACGCCGCGCTTGATCGGAAACCAGACCTTGAGGTCGTCGGTCTCGACCACGACCGGCGCGTCGCGGCTGCAGCGGCGCGGGATCGGGCTTCGGCTCGGCCGCGAGCAGCGCGCGCGTGTAGGGATGCTGCGGGCGCCGTGAAGACCTCGCTCGACCGGGCCCTGCTCGACGATCTTGCCTTCCTTCATCACGCAGACGCGGTCGGCGATCTTGCGCACGATGCCGAGGTCGTGGGTGATGAACAGCATCGCCATGCCGAGCCGCGTCTGCAGCTCCTTCAGCAGCTTGAGGATCTGCGCCTGCACGGTGACGTCGAGCGCGGTGGTCGGCTCGTCGGCGATCAGCAGGTCCGGCTCGTTGGCGAGCGCCATCGCGATCATCACGCGCTGGCGCTGGCCGCCGGAGAGCTGGTGCGGATAGCTCGCGAGCCGCGCCTGCCGGATCGGGAATGCCGACCTGGTCGAGCAGCTCGACGATGCGCGCGCGCGCCGCCGCGCCGGTCATGCCGCTGATGCAGCAGCAGGATCTCGCCGATCTGCTTCTCGATGGTGTGCAGCGGATTGAGCGAGGTCATCGGCTCCTGGAAGATGATGGTGATGTCGTTGCCGCGCACCTTGCGGATCTCGCGCTCCGGCAGCGCCAGCAGGTCCTGGCCCTTGAAGTGGATCGATGCCGGACGGATGGCTGCGCCGCCGGATAGGGCAGCAGCTTCATCACCGACAGCGCGGTGACCGACTTGCCCGAGCCGGACTCGCCGACCAGCGCGACCGTCTCGCCCTTCGCGATGTCGAACGAGACGCGGTCGACCGCCAGCATCTGCGCGCGCGCCCTGGCGGAAGGCGACCGAGAGATCGCGGACGGAGAGGAGCGGTTGTCGGCGATGCGTCCATGCCGCTCACCCGAACGTCTTGCGCGGATCGAAGGCGTCGCGCACCGCCTCGCCGATGAAGATCAGCAGCGACAGCATGAACGCGACCGTGAAGAAGCCGGTGAGGCCGAGCCACGGCGCCTGGATGTTGGCCTTGCCCTGCGACAGCAGTTCGCCGAGCGAGGGCGAGCCGGGCGGCAGGCCGAAGCCGAGGAAGTCGAGCGCGGTCAGCGTCATCACCGACGACGACAGGATGAACGGCAGGAACGTCATGGTCGCCACCATCGCGTTCGGCAGCAGATGGCGGAACATGATGGTGCGGTTCGAGACGCCGAGCGCGCGCGCCGCCTGGATGTATTCGAAATTGCGGCCGCGCAGGAATTCGGCGCGCACCAGCCCGACCAGCGACACCCAGGAGAACAGCAGCAGGATGCCGAGCAGCACGAAGAAGCCCGGCACCAGCACCGACGAGATGATCAGCAGCAGATAGAGCGACGGGATCGAGGTCCAGATCTCGATGAAGCGCTGGAACAGCAGATCGGTCCAGCCGCCGAAATAGCCCTGCACGGCGCCGGCCGCGACGCCGATCGACCGACGAGATGATCGTCAGGATCAGGCCGAACAGCACCGAGATGCGGAAGCCGTAGATCAGCCGCGCCACCACGTCGCGGCCCTGATCGTCGGTGCCGAGCCAGTTGTATTCGAGGTCGCGGCAGCCCGTGCCGCCGTTCTTGCTTCGACCACCGCCTTGCACTGCTCCTCGGTCAGCATCCAGGTCGGCTGCGACGGCGCCGGCGTCGGCAGATCGAGATTGTGGGTGTCGTAGGAGATAGCGGATCGGCGGCCAGATGCATCGTAGCCGCCCTTCTCCGCGATCAGCTTCTGCAGATAGGGATCGCGATAGTCGGCCGCGGTCTCGAACTCGCCGCCGAACGTCGGTCTCCGGATAGGTGAACGAACGACCGGGAAATAGGTCTTGCCTTCGTAGCCGCACCATGAACGGCTTGTCGTTGGCGATGAACTCGGCGAACAGCGAGACGACGAACAGGACCAGGAAGATCCAGAACGACCAGTAGCCGCGCCGGTTGGCCTTGAAGTTCTGCCAGCGCCGCTGGTTGATCGGCGACAGCGCAGACGCGGCGCCGCTCCGGCGGCACCGCGAGGCCCATCGGCGTCGACCGCGGTCGGTTTCGGGCGCTGGGCGCGCCGATGCGGGCGTCCACTCAGACCTCCCGCGTCTCGAAATCGATGCGCGGATCGACCCAGGTGTAGGTGAGGTCGGAGATCAGGTTCACGACCAGCCCGACCAGCGAGAAGATGTAGAGCGTCGCGAACACCACCGGATAGTCGCGGTTGAGCACGCTCTCGAAGCCGAGCAGGCCGAGCCCGTCGAGCGAGAAGATCGTCTCGATCAGCAGCGCGCCGGTGAAGAACGCGTGCACGAAGGCGCCGGGAAAGCCGGCGATCACGATCAGCATCGCGTTGCGGAAGACGTGGCCGTAGAGCACCTGGCGCTGCGTGCAGCCCTTGGCGCGCGCGGTCAGCACGTATTGCTTGCGGATCTCGTCGAGGAACGAGTTCTTGGTCAGCAGCGTCATGGTGGCGAAGGCGGCGAGCGCCATCGAGATGATCGGCAGCGTCAGGTGCCAGAAATAATCGAGGATCTTCGCGTACCACGGCAGCGCGCCCAATTGTCGGAGGTCAGCCCGCGCAGCGGGAACAAGTCGAAGAACGAGCCGCCGGCGAACAGGATGATCAGCAGGATCGCGAACAGGAAGCCCGGGATCGCATAGCCGACGATGATGACGCCCGAGGTCCAGACGTCGAAGCGCGAGCCGTCGCTCACCGCCTTGCGGATGCCGAGCGGGATCGAGATCAGATAGGTCAGCAGCGTCATCCAGATGCCGAGCGACATCGAGACCGGCAGCTTCTCCTTGATGAGCTGCAGCACGCTGACGTCGCGGAAATAGCTCTTGCCGAAATCGAACGCGCACGTAGTTCCACAGCATCAGGAAGAAGCGCTCGTAGCGCCGGCTTGTCGAAGCCGAACTGCTTCTCCAGGCTCTTGATGAATTCGGGATCGAGGCCCTGCGCGCCGCGATATTTCGAGTTCGACGGCGTCGACGCTGCCGAGCCGCCCTGCGCCTGCCCGCGCGCGCCGAAATCGCCGCCCTGCGAGCCGGAGATGCGCGAGGTCGCGCCGGTGTCGGAGCCGGAAATCTGCGCGATCACCCGCTCGACCGGCCCGCCGGGCGCGAACTGCACCACGACGAACGACACCAGCATGATCCCGAGCAGGGTCGGGATCATGAACAGGATGCGGCGGATGATGTAGGCGGCCATCGTAATCGCGTCTCGCGGCGATTCATGCTGTGTCGCGTCGCTAGCGCCGCTCAAGCTTCGCGCGCCTTGTCGGCGATCATACCACCAGGTCTCCGGAATGCCGCGGGCGTAGCGCGGCTTCGCTGGCGGGCGGCCGAACACGTCCCAATAGGCGATCCAGTGCGACGCCTTGTACCAGTGCGGAACCCAGTAGCGGCCGGCGCGGATCACGCGGTCGAGCGCCTGGCAGGCGGTGATCAGTTCGTGGCCGCGTCTCGGCGCGCGATGATCTTGTCGACCAGCGCATCGATCACCGGATCGGCGATGCCGGCGAGATTCTGCGAGCCCTTGATCGCGGCGGCCTGCGAGGAGAAATAGGTGCGCAGCGAGTCGCCCGGCGTCGATGGAGAAGCTGAAGCGCTGGACCGTGATGTCGAAATCGAAGTCGTCGACGCGCTTGCGGTACTGCACCGGATCGACGATGCGCAGCGTCGCATCGATGCCGAGCGTGCCGAGGTTCTTGATGTACGGCATGTGGTGCGGCTGGAACGTCGGCTCGTCGAGCAGGAATTCGACCGTGAGCGGCTCGCCCTTCGGCGTCGACGCGCTTGCCGTCCTTGATCGCGATAGCCCGCCTCGCTGCAGCAGCTGCGCCGCCTTGCGCAGCAGCGCGCGGTCCTGGCCCGAGCCGTCGGACACCGGCGGCACGAACGGCTCGCCGAACACCTCGTCCGGCACCTTGCCGCGGAACGGCTCCAGCAGCGCAAGCTCGTCCGGCGCCGGGCTTGCCCTCCGCCATCATGTCGGAGTTCTGGAACACCGAATGGGTGCGCTCGTAGGACGCCGTACATGATGGTCTTGTTGGTCCACTCGAAATCGAAGGCGTGGATCAGCGCCTCGCGCAGCGCGGGTCCTTGAACTTCTCGCGCCGCGTGTTGATGAACCAGCCTTGCGCGCCGGACGGCGTGTCGTCGGGAAGGATCGTCGCGCTTCACGCGGCCGTCCTTGATCGCCGGGAAAGTCGTAGCGCGTCGCCCAGATGCGCGAGGTGAACTCCTCGCGGAACAGATAGTTCTTGCCGGTGAAAGCCTTCGAAGCCGACGTCGCGGTCGCGGTAGAATTCGTAGCGCACGGTGTCGAAATTGTTCTGCCCGCGCGACACCGGCAGGTCCGCGCCCCACCAGTCCTTGACGCGCTCGTATTCGATGTAGCGGCCCGGCCTCGAAGCGGCCGACCTTGTAGGGGCCGGAGCCGAGCGGCACCTCGAGCGTCGTCTCGTCGAAAGGCTTCGTCGCTGTAATAGGCGCGCGAGAAGATCGGCAGGCCGGCGACGAACAGCGGCACGTCGCGCGCCGCGCTTCGGCGCGAAGCGCACCACCACGGTCGCGTCGTCGTCGGCCTCGGCGCCTGCGAAGTCGCGCATGAGCTGCGTGATGATCGGGTGGCCCTTCTCCTTCAGCAGCGTTGAGCGAGAAGGCGACGTCGTGCGCGGTGAGCTTGCGTGCCGTCGTGGAAGCGCGCCTCGGGCCGCAGCAGGAAGCGGTAGGTCAGCCCGTCGTCGGAGATCCGCACCGCGCGCGCCGCGAGGCCGTACATGCGCGTCCGGCTCGTCGCCGGCGCGCGCCATCAGCGTCGCGAAGGTGAGCTCCATGCCCTGCGCGGCGTCGCCCTTGAGGATGTAGCTGTTGAGCGAATTGAAGGTGAGGAAGTTCTGATTGAACTGGCGCGATCGGGCCGATCTGCGAAAACATGCCGCCCTTCGGCGCGTTCGGATTGACGTAGTCGAAATGCTTGAAGTCGGCCGGATATTTCAGGTCGCCGAACGCCGAGATGCCGTGCGTCTCGGTCTCCTCGGCGGCGCGCACGCGACAGACGGCCGCATACCAGCGCGCTGCGAGCGCGCCGGCGCCGATGATCAGCGCGCTCGCGGCGGGTGACGCGTCACCACGCGCGATCCCGTCTTGGCGGCCTGCTCGGCGTCCCACCACCAGATCGTCGGGAACGCCGCGGAGCCGTATTCCGGCAGCTTTTCGGGGCGGCCGAAGCGGTCCCAGCGCGCCGTGCGCGTCTTGCCGTAGGTCCATTGCGGCACGACGTAGTGGTTCCACAGCAGCACGCGGTCGAGCGCCTTGGTGGCGGCGACCAGCTCGGCGCGGTCCTTGGCGAAGATGACGCGCTCGATCAGCGCGTCGACCGCCGGATTCTTGATGCCCGACATAGTTGCGCGAGCCGAGCTGGTCGGCCGCCTGCGAGCTCCAGAAGCCGCGCTGCTCGTTGCCGGGCGACAGCGACTGGCCCCACGACCGACGTGATGATGTCGTAGTCCCAGTTGCGCACGCGGTTCTCGTATTGCGCGTCGTCGACGGTGCGCACGCTCACCGTGATGCCGAGCCGCTCCAGCGCGGGCTTGTAGAACAGCACGAAGCGCTCGGAGTTCGGATCGTCGGTGCAGGAATTCGACGGTGAACGGCTCGCCGGTCTTGGCGTTGACGAGCTTCTGGTTGCGGACCTCGTAGCCGGCCTCCTGCAGCAGCCGCAGTCGCCTCGCGCAGATTGGCGCGCACGTTCTCGGGCGTGCCGCCGACCGGATTGTTGTAAGGCTTGGTGAAGACTTCCGCCGGCACCTTGTCGCGCACGGTTTCGAGGATTTCGAGCTCCTTGCCCTCGGGCAGTCCCGACGAGGCAAGCTCGGTGCCCTCGAAATAGCTGGCGATGCGCTGGTACTGGCCGAAGAAGAGCTGCTTGTTCATCTCCTCGAAATCGAACGCATAGTTGAACGCGCGGCGCACGCGCGGGTCCTTGAATTTCTCGCGCCGGGTATTGAAGACGAAGCCCTGCATCCGCCCCGATGCGCGGATCGGGAATTCCTCCAGCACCACGCGCTTGTCCTTCACCGCCGGGAAATCGTAGGCGGTCGCCCAGTTCTTCGCGCAGTTCTCGGTGCGCCAGTCGATCGCGTCGCCCTTGAAGGCTTCGAGCGCGACGGTGGAGTCGCGGAAATACTCGTAGCGCATCTCGTCGAAATTGTCGCGCCCGACATTCACATTGAGGTCCTTGCCCCAATAGTCCTTCACGCGCTCGAGCACGATGGTGCGGCCGGCGACGAAGTCCTTGATCTGGTAGGCGCCGCTGCCGAGCGGCGGCTCGAGCGTGGTCGCGGTCACGTCGCGCTTCTTGCCGGAGGCGTCGGTGCCTTCCCACCAATGCTTCGGCAGCACGTTGAGCTGGCCGACGATCTGCGGCAGTTCGCGATTGCCCGGCCGAGTCGAACGTGAAGGTGATGTCGCGCTCGCCGGTCTTCTCCGCCTTCACGACGTGGCGGTAGTAGGCGGAGAGCATGCGGATGGTTCTTCTTGAAGACCTCGAAGCGAGAAGATCACGTCGTCCGGCGTCACCGGCTTGCCGTCGTGCCACTTCGCGTCCGCGCGCAGCCGGTAGGTGACGGAGGAGAAATCGGCCGGATGGCTGACCGCTTCGGCGAGCAGGCCGTATTCGGTCGAGACCTCGTCCGAGCGCCGGCACCATCAGGGTGTCGTAGACGTCAGTTCGATGCCGGCCGCGATGGTGCCCTTCACGCCGGCCACCACGATGTTGAAGTTGTCGAAGGTGCCGAACGCGCCGAGCCGCACCGTGCCGCCCTTCGGGGCGTTCGGATTGACGTAGTCGAAATGCTTGAAGCCGGCCGGATATTTCAGTTCGCCGAACAGCGAGAGCCCGTGCCGCCAGGTCTGCTCTTCGGCGCGCGCCACACCCGTCGATCCGGTGAGGCGTGGCGAGAGGGCCGGTGAAGGTCGCGGCGGGAACGGCGAGTGCGGCTGCGCCGCTGCGCAGAAGAGTCCGGCGGGAAAGCGTCACGGATTGCTCCGAAGTCGGTCGCGCCCACGAGATTCGCGGAATTATGTCAGTTTTCAGGTACGGCAACAGACACCTCACGGTGTCGTTATTCGCCACCGCACCAAACGGGCGAATCGTCGCACAAGTCTGAGCGCGCCAGACGCATGCGGCTTACTGCGTCCTGGTGCCGGACGGGGCTTCGGCGGCCTTCGGGAGCGCCACCGGGTTGTCCGACTTGCGAGTTCAGGTACGCGATGATGTCGGCGCGCTCGCTGCCGCGCGGAACGCCGGCGAAGCTCATCTTGGTGCCGGGCACGAAGCCCTTCGGATTCTGGATGAAGTGGTCGAGGTCCTCGACCGACCAGTTCCCGCCCTTGCTCTTCATGCGCGGCCGAGTAATCGAAGCCGCCTTCGGTGGCCTTCGGCCGGCCGACGACGCCATAGAGGTTCGGGCCCGACGCGGTTCGGCTCGCCCTTGCCGAAGGTGTGGCAGGCGACGCACTTCTTGGCTGCGGATTCGCCCTTCTGCGGCGTGGCGCTCGCGAGCCGCTGCTCGATCGGCTCATCCGGCTCGGGCTTCGCCGCCTCGGCGCCGCCGCCCTTGGCCTCGGTCGCCGCCACCTCGTAGCCGGGCTTCGCCGGCTTACCCGGCGTGAACACCGCTTCCGCGCGCGATGTTGAGCGACAGCAGGCACAGGCAGGTGAACAGAACGCGCCCAGGATCTTGTTGATTTCGAAGGAATCCATTTCGGCTCGGCCTCAAGGCGGGGACAGTGAGCGGAATCGGGCCCGAAAGGCCCATCGGGGCGGACAGATAACCGGTTTGCCGCGGGCCTGGCAACCCGTATAAGCGGCGTCGGCGCGGCGTCTCTGGGTCACGTTTCGAGGCCGGAAAACCC
Source organism: uncultured Alphaproteobacteria bacterium (assembly GCA_963828625.1). Taxonomy (GTDB): domain Bacteria; phylum Pseudomonadota; class Alphaproteobacteria; order Rhizobiales; family Xanthobacteraceae; genus PALSA-894. The sequence goes on from CAWHEX010000010.1 coordinate 194,707, forward strand.
GGCAATTTCCATGAGTTCCGACATCCTGATCCTGATCCCGGCCCGCATGGCCTCGGTCCGCCTGCCGGGCAAGCCGCTCGCCGATATCGGCGGCCTGCCGATGATCGTGCACGTCATGCGCCGCGCGCAGGAGGCCGACGTCGGCCCCGTGATGGTCGCGACCGATTCGCCCGAGATCGCCGATGCCGTGACGGCCGCGGGCGGCCGCGCCGTGATGACGCGCAGCGACCACACGACCGGCTCGGACCGGATTTTCGAAGCGCTCGGCAAGGCCGACCCGGACCGCCGCGCCCGCATCGTCGTCAACGTGCAGGGCGACTTTCCGATGCTGCAGGGCGCCGACATCCGGGCGGCGCTCGCGCCCCCTCGCCGATCCGGCGGTCGACATCGCGACGCTCGCGCTGGAAATCACCGATCCGGCCGAGCGCGACGACCCGAACGTCGTCAAGGCGATCTGCGCGGCGGTATCGCCGGGCCGCCTCCGCGCGCTCTACTTCACCCGCGCGACCGCGCCCTCCGGCGACGGCCCGCTCTATCACCACATCGGCCTTTACGCGTATCGCCGCGCCGCGCTCGCGCGGTTCGTCGCGCTGCCGCCCTCGCCGCTCGAACAGCGCGAGCGGCTCGAACAGTTGCGCGCGCTCGAAGCCGGCATGCGCATCGACGTGGCGCTGACGAAGAACGCGATCTTCGGCGTCGATACCGCCGAGCATCTGGAGAAGGCCCGCGCGCTTCTTGCCCTGCGCGGTTGACCGTGGCGGCACGCGAACGTAACAGGCACCCATGAGCAAACTGAAAGTTGCGTTCCAGGGCGAGCCCGGGGCGAATTCCGACATCGCCGCGCGCGAGGTCTACAAGAACTGCGAGCCGATGCCGTGCCCGACCTTCGAGGACGCGCTCGCGGCGGTGCAGAACGGCAAGGCCGATCTCGGCATGATCCCGATCGAGAACTCGATCGCGGGCCGCGTCGCCGACATCCATCACCTGCTGCCGCACGCCAAGCTGCACATCGTCGGCGAGCACTTCCTGCCGATCCACTTCAACCTGATGGCGCCGAAGGGCGCGACGCTGAAGACCATCAAGTCGGTCGAAAGCCACATCCACGCGCTCGGGCAGTGCCGCCGCTTCATCCGCAAGCACGGCTACAAGCCGGTGGTCGCCGCCGATACGGCGGGCGCGGCGCGGCACATTTCCGAGACGACCGACGTCACGCGCGGCGCGCTCGCGCCGAAGCTCGCGGCGAAGATCTACGGCCTGAAGGTGCTCGCCGAGAACGTCGAGGACGAGGCGCACAACACGACGCGCTTCGTGATCCTCTCGCGCGAGAAGAAGCACGCCAAGCGCGGCAGCGGCCCGGTCGTGACCACGTTCGTGTTCCGCGTGCGCAACCTTCCGGCCGCGCTCTACAAGGCGATGGGCGGCTTCGCCACCAACGGCGTGAACATGACCAAGCTCGAAAGCTACATGGTCGAGGGCAATTTCTTCGCCACCATGTTCTACGCCGACGTCGAGGCGCATCCGGACGACGTCGGGCTCGCGCTTCGCGCTCGAGGAGCTGAAGTTCTTCTCGCACGAGCTGACGATCCTCGGCGTCTATCCGGCGCATCCTTTCCGCGCGTCGTTCAAGGAAGAGGAGGATTGAGCGATGGCGAAGAAGGAAAAGAAAGTCCGCCGCACGCTGCACCTGCGCTTCACGCTGCCGTCCGCCGATCCCGCGCAGCTGCTCGCGATGGTGAACGCGTCCAAGCCGTTCTACGAAATGATGGGCTGCACCGAGGTGCGCCTGATGCAGAACGTGGACGATCCCGGCAAGTTCATCCAGGTGATGGAGTACGAGACGCCGGAAGAGATCGAGGTCAACCGCGCGCGCGTCGCGGGCGATCCGCGGATGCAGGGCTATCTGCAGGCGTGGCGCGCGATGCTGCCGGGCGGCGTCGAGATCGACGTCTTCAAGGAAGCGGGCGCGTAGCCTCTCGGCTAGATCGTCTGATTATATTCGCCGACTTCCGGGTGCGTGCGCAGCACGCCGTCGATCGCCTTGAACATCTCGCGCATGCGCGCTTCCGACGCCGGGCTCTCGACCACCACGACCAGCTCGGGCTTGTTCGATGAGGCGCGCACGAGGCCCCAGGTGCCGTCCTCGACGGTGACGCGCACGCCGTTGACGGTGACGAGATCGCGGATCGGCTGGCCGATCACCTTCTCGCCCTTGGCCTGCGCCGCCTCGAAATGCTTCACCACGGCGGCGACCACGCCGTACTTCTTCTCGTCGTCGCAATGCGGCGCCATCGTGGGCGAGCCCCACGTCTTCGGCAGCGCGTTCTTCAGGTCGGAGACCTTCTTGCCCGGATTGCGGTCCATCATGTCGAGCACCGCGAGCGCCGAGACGAGCCCGTCGTCGTAACCGCGGCCGAACGGCTTGTTGAAGAAATAGTGGCCGGATTTCTCGAAGCCCGCGAGCGCGCCGAGCTCATGCGTGCGCCGCTTCATGTAGGAGTGGCCGGTCTTCCAGTAGTCGACCTTCACGCCGTTCTTCTGGAGCGCCGGATCGGTCATGTAGAGGCCGGTCGATTTCACGTCGACCACGAACGTCGCGTTCGGATGCAGCGTCGACATGTCCCGCGCGAGCATCACGCCGACCTTGTCGGCGAAGATCTCGTCGCCCGTGTCGTCCACGATGCCGCAGCGGTCGCCGTCGCCGTCGAAGCCAAGACCCACCTCGGCCTTGTGCGCCAGCACGGCGTCGCGCATCGCGTGCAGCATCTCCATGTCTTCGGGGTTCGGATTGTATTTCGGGAACGTATGATCGAGTTCGCAGTCGACCGCGACCACCTCGCAGCCGATCGCTTCCAGCACCTGCGGAGCGAACGCGCCCGCCGTGCCGTTGCCGCACGCGCACACGACCTTGATCCTGCGCTTGAGCTTCGGACGCTTGGTCAGGTCCGCGATGTAGCGCGCGGGGAAGTTCTCGATGAACTCGTAAGCACCCGACCCCTTCGGCTTGAACGCCGAGTTGAGCACGATCTCCTTCAACCGGTTCATCTCGTCGGGACCGAAGGTGAGCGGGCGGTTCGCGCCCATCTTCACGCCGGTCCAGCCATTGTCGTTGTGCGAGGCCGTCACCATCGCGACCGCGGGCACGTCGAGTTCGAACTGCGCGAAATACGCCATCGGCGTCACCGCGAGCCCGATGTCCTTCACCTTGATGCCCGCGCTCATCAGGCCGGTGATCAGCGCCATCTTGATCGAGGCCGAATAGCTGCGGAAATCGTGGCCCGTGACGAGCTCCGGCTTCACGCCCATCTCATGGATCAAGCGTGCCGAGGCCGAGCCCCAGCGCCTGAATGCCCATCAGGTTGATTTCTTTGCCGAACAGCCAGCGCGCGTCGTATTCGCGAAAGCCCGTGGGCTTCACCATCGGCTCGGATTCGTAGGCGTAGGTGTTGGGCGTGAGCGACAGGCTTTGGGCTTCGGGAGCATCAGATCCTCGGGCGCGCGGCAGCGGGCGCCGAGCACATAGCCCAGCCGCAGGTGAGTTGAAAGTGTCCGAGGGCTTTTACTGTTCCATCACGAGACGGCCGTTGGCCATCTCGAAGCGGCGCACGCGCGAGAGAAACGACATGCCGAGCAGGTTCACGTTGAGCGATTCATCCGGGATGACGACGGCCTGCACGTCGTAGACCCGGATACCGTTGATCTCGAGCGAGGGCAGCCGCACGGGCGCGACCTTGACGATGCCGTTCGCGGTGCTGGACTTCATGGTGTAGTCGCGCGCGGCCGGGAAGAAGCCGAGCTTGTTCGCGTCGCGCTCGCGCAACGCAACCAGCGACGCACCGGTGTCGACCATCAGATCGATACGCCGTCCGTCGACCGAACCCTCGACCTGGAAATGGCCGCGCGAGTCGCCGCGCACCGTCACGGTGCGGTAGTTCGCGGATTGCTGCGGCTGCGGCGCGGGCGCGGATTTCTTGGCCGCCTGCTGCGCTTCCGGCGCCGGATGATTTCCGACATTGCCCATCACGCGCGGCATGACGCCGGCGAGCACAAGCGCCGCGATCGCGAAGAACAGAATCTGCCGCATCAGCCACCACCCAAAACGGTCGAGCGCCAATAAGCACGGCGCTGGCAACGAAACGCGCTAACGCGGGCGAGGGAGCGGCGCGGGTTTTGGGGCGTGCTGGTGAATGAAGGGTTGAGAAGATTGCTCAAATCGTCATCGCCGGGCTTGTCCCGGCGATCCCGTTAGGAATGCACCAGATATGCCTCTCGGGATCACCGGGTCACGCCGCTTCGCGGCGGCCCGGTGATGACGCTAAGCGTCACTTCGTGCCGTACATGCGGTCGCCGGCGTCGCCGAGGCCGGGGATGATGTAGCCGTGCTCGTTCAGCCGTTCGTCGATCGCAGCGGTCCAGATATGAACCTCGGGATGATGGCCATGGAATTTCTCGATCCCCTCGGGCGCGGCGAGCAGGCACACGAAACGGATGCTCTTGGCACCCGCCTCCTTCAGGCGATCGACCGCCGCGATTGCCGAGTTCGCGGTCGCCAGCATCGGGTCGAGCACGAGCACGACGCGATCCGCCACATCCTCGGGCGCCTTGAAGTAATACTCGACGGCCACCAAGGTCTTCGGGTCGCGGTAGAGGCCGACATGTGCGACGCGCGCGGACGGCACCAGGCTGAGCATTCCGTCGAGGAAGCCGACGCCGGCGCGCAGGATCGGCGCGAGCACGAGCTTCTTGCCGGCGAGCACCGGCGCCTTCATCGGCACCAGCGGCGTCTCGATGTCGATCATTTCGAGTTCGAGATCGTGCGTCACCTCGTAGCAGAGCAGCATGCCGATCTCGTTGAGGAGTTGGCGGAAGCCCTTGGTGGAGCGCGTCTTGTCGCGCATCAGTGTCAGCTTGTGCTGCACCAAGGGATGTTTGACGACGGTGACGTTTTCCATGGAAGCGCTCCCGAAACTCAAAATACCGTTCCGTCGCTCTCGACCGCAATCGGCGGGCTTGCGTCGGGCCGCTTCTCGCGCGCGAGCAGACGCCCCGCCGCCCAGGTGCCGCCTTCGAGCACGCGCGCGAGCGGAAACTCCTCGGGCATCAGCCCGCGCCGCGCGCGGATCAGTTCGGCGGTGCGATCGAGCAGCGCCACGGTCAGCGCGCGCCATTCGACCACCAGCGACGAGCCGACGGGGTTGGGATGGATCGCGGCTTCGGGATTGCGCAGGCGCAGCACGCCGGAGTCCACGAACAGTCCGCCGTTGCGGTACTCGGCTAAACCCGTAAGGCCGTCGATGTCGGTGACCTCGATGCCGGACCATTGCAGCGGCTCGATCAGCGAGTAGGCGAGCCATTGCGACAGCTTGTGGATCGGCACGAGGCCGTCCGTGGCATCGGCGCGCTTGATAGCGGGATGACGCCAGGTATCGCCGAGCGACACGCCGCCGAGCGTGAGGCGGCTCGGCCAGATCGGACCGAGATGTTCGAGCAGCGCTTCGAGGATGCGCGGCGCCGCGAGGCGGCCGCCTTCGGCTTGGCCGCGAGATAGTCGTAGAGCCCGCCCGGCCGCGCGCTGTCTTCGCGCGCGAACACATCCGGTTTCGCCGCGACCGCGTCGCCGAGGCTTGCAAGCAGCGATGCGCGCCCTTCGATCCCGACAAGCCGGTTGCCAACCATGCTCTGGAAGCCGGTTGCGACTTCCTCGGCGGTGAGCTGCCGCAGCCGCTCCGCGTCGGCGCGCAGCGGATCGGCGGGATCGGCCGAGAAACTGCCTGCCTCGAACATGCGCAGGCTTGCGATCGCGAGGCCTTCGGAGCGTGAGACCACCTGCTCGGTCGGGGGATCGAGATAGCGCCACGAGGCGCCCGCGCCTGCATCGAGCAGCACCGACGTGATCGCGAGATCGAATTCGGCGCGCGCCTTCGCGGCGGGCGACGGCCAGTGCGCCTGCGTGGCACGCTCGGCCCACAGGTCGCCTGCGCCGAGCACGAAGTGACGCCAGCGCGCGTGGAACGGCACTTTGAGATCGGGGTAGTTGACGCGGATCAGCTCCGAGACGACCTGCGCGGCCGCGATCAGGCTTTCGAGATCGACCGTGAAATGCTCGAGACGATCCTCGAGCCCGGCGACGAGCATCTCGTGCGCGCGCTCGCGGACGGCCTTTGCCGACAGCAGCGCGCGCGCGGCTTCGGCATCGTCCAACTAGAATTCCTCGATCTTGCGCCCGACCGTCGCGCGGAGTTCTTCGGCGGTCGGCGTATGCGCGGCGAAATAGCCGGCAGCCTTCTTCGCCTCCATCTCGACCTTGGCGTCGTCGGGGATCAGTTCGTCGGGGATCGGCACGCGCTCGCCGATCGAAATGCCGGAGCCGGTCAGCGCGTCGTGCTTCATGTTCGACATGGAGACGAAGCGGTCGATCCTGGTGATGCCGAGCCAGTGCAGCACGTCGGGCATCAGCTGCTGGAAGCGCGCATCCTGCACGCCGGCGACGCATTCGGTGCGCTCGAAATAGGTCGCGGCCTGATCGCCGCCTTCCTGGCGCTTGCGTGCGTTGTAGACGAGGAACTTCGTCACTTCGCCAAGCGCGCGGCCCTCTTTTCGATTGTAGACGATGAGGCCGGCGCCGCCCGCCTGCGCTTCCTTGATGCACTCCTCGATGCCGTGGATGAGATACGGCCGGCAGGTGCAGATGTCGGAACCGAACACGTCCGAGCCGTTGCACTCGTCGTGCACGCGGCAGGCGAGCGTGCGGCGCTTGTCCCACACGGCAGACGGATCGCCGAAGATGTAGAGCGTGATGCCGCCAATTGGCGGCAGAAACACCGAGAGATCAGGGCGCGTGACGAGCTCCGGATACATGCCGCCGGTCTGCTCGAACAGCGTGCGGCGCAGCGCATCCTCGGCGACGCCGAATCGCTCCGCGATGCCGGGCAGATACCAGACCGGTTCGACCGCCGCCTTGGTGACGGCGACCTCGCCGGTGTCTTTCATGATCGTGCCGTCGACCTTGAGACGGCCTTTCGCCACCGCCTCGTTCAGCTCGGACATCGTCAGCCGCGCTTTGGTGATCGCGATGCTCGGCCGGATATCGACACCCTCACCGATCTCCTGCGCGAAGTCCGCAGCAACGCGATGGCCCCACGGATCGAGCGAGACGATGCGCCCCGGCTCGGACCATTGCGGGAATGGACCGATCTCGACGACGGGTGACGTATTGGTGAGGTCGGGCCGCGCGATCGGGCTCAACGCGCCGGATGAAACCGCGAGCGCGCGATAGAGCGCATACGATCCGCCATGCGCGCCGATGCCATTGCGATCGACGCCTGAATTCACGGTGCCGACAATCGGGCCGCGTTCGCGCGCCGAGGCCGCACCCCAGTTCACCGGGAAGCGTGTGACAACGCCTGCGCGGCCGGGATGGGATGTGAGCCGGATATGGCCGGTACGATTGCTCTTCGTCATCGTCTTTGCGGGTTGAACCGCCCCAAAAGCAATAAACCTCCCGCGCGACATTTGCCGAACGAGAGGCCTCACCTTCTTGAAACTGAATATGGGGCAGAAGACCCTGAAAATCAAGCCTTTGCGGCTGCGACCAGCGCGCGCGCCAGCCCGCCGATTTCGGCTGCCGGGCGCCCCGGTTTGTAGAGCGCCGAGCCGATCCCGTAGCCGGACGCGCCGGCATCGCGATAGACGCCGATGTTGTCCACGCCGACCCCGCCGACCGCGAGCATCAGTGCGTCCGCCGGGAAGACCGCGCGCCAGGCCTTGAACACGGCGGGCGGGATGATCTCGGCGGGAAAAAGCTTCAGCCCGTCTGCGCCGGCCTTCAGCGCCGCGAAGCCTTCCGACGGCGTCATCACGCCGGGCAAGGACACGAGCCCGGCGGCCTTCGCGGCGCGCACGACGTCGGCATCGAAGTTCGGCGCAATGATGAGGCGGCCGCCGGCTTCCTTCACGCGCGCGACGTCCGCGGCGTTGAGCACCGTGCCGGCGCCGACCAGCGCATGATGCGCATGACGCGCCGCCAGCTTCTGAATGCTCGCGAACGGCTGCGGCGAATTGAGCGGCACCTCGATGACGGTGACGCCGGCCTCGACCAGCGCATCGCCGATGCCGTCGATCTCATCCGGCTTCACGCCGCGCAGGATCGCGGCGATCGGGCATTGTGAGAGTGCGGCGCGCAGGTCCATTGCGTCAACTCCCCATTCTCCGCTCATTCCCGCGCAAGCGGGAATCCAGTTCTTTCTTTGCTTGGCTCTGGGTCCCCGCTTTCGCGGGGACGAGCGGAATTGAGATGCAGCATTTACGCTTCATGCAGACACTAACCCGGCGGCCTGCGCGATGCGCCAGTGTCCGGCGGCGACGCAATCTTCCGGCGCGAGCGTGCTCGGGTGCTCGAGCAGGCGCAGCGCGTCGGTGTAACGCCGCGCAAGCGCGGGGCTGGCGATGATGGTGATGTCGTGCTCGGTATGCAGCGTCGCCTCGGCGACTTCCGCGCCGATCAGCAGACCGCTCAGGTAGTCCGACAAGGCCGCACTGGGGAGCTTGTCCATCAGCCCATAGGTGCGTGTCGCGAAGATGCGGTTGAGCAGCGCGCCCGCGCTTTCGAGCGCCACGCCTTCGCGCACGCCGCGCGCAAAACTTTCCGCATCGAGCGGGCCCTCATGCATCAGGCGGCCGAGGATCGTGTGCTCCTTCAGTGCGCCGAAAACCTCGCCGGTCATGAAGGTGCGGAACGACACGATGCGCCCGCCGGAGACTTCCGCCCACTTGGAGTGCGTGCCGGGCAGGAGGAACAGGCCGTCGTCGAGCCCCGAGAGCGCGAGCGCGCCGAAGATCTGTGTTTCCTCGCCGCGCATCACGTCCGGCATGCCGTCGTTCTCGGTCGAGAGGCCGGGCACGAGTGTGATCTTGCGGTCTTCGTGCGCGATGCGCGCCAGCGTCTGCACGATGTCGGCGGCGCCGGCCGGACAGCGCGCATAGGGCGCCTCCCTCCATCCCTGCCGCGAGCCGATCATGCCCGACAGGATGACCGGCAGTACCGGCCAGCCGCCGGTCATCGCGGTAAGCGCGGCGCGGAACGCGCCGTTCTCGATTTTCAGGATGCCCGGCCCGTCGGCTGCGCGCTCCAGCACCGCGCCGTCCGCGCCGATCAGGTAGGCGCGGCACGCGGTGGTGCCCCAGTCGAGGCCGATGAGTTGGGGATTCGCCATGACGCCTGTCTATCAAGTCCCGCGCGGCTTGGCGCGGCGCGTTGGCGGCGCGGCGAGCGGATCGTCCGGCCAGGGATGGCGCGGGTAGCGCCCGCGCATTTCGGTGCGCACCGCCGCATAGGAGCCGCGCCAGAAGCCCGGCAGGTCGCGCGTGATCTGCACGGGCTTGTGCCCCGGCGACAGCAGTTCGAGCACCAGCGGCACGCGCCCGCCCGCGATCGAGGGATGCTGCGCCAGGCCGAACAATTCCTGCAGCCGGATCGAGATGGTCGGGCCGGCTTCGGCCTCGTAGTCGATCGCGGCATTCGTGCCGGTCGGCGCGGTGAAATGCGTCGGGGCTTCGGTATCGAGGCGGCGGCGCAGCGGCCAGGGCAGGAGTTCATGCAGCGCCGTGGACAGATCGTCGCGGCGAGAGTTGCGACACCGCGGTCTTTCCCGCGCTCGCCGTAACGAGCCAGTCGAGGTTCGTGGCGAGCGCCGCGTCCGACAAATCCGGCCACTCGTCGCCGCCCACTTCGGCTGTTGCCGATTTGGGCAACAACAAAGACTTTCGCAAGAACATCACGCGGTCGCGCCATTGGGTGAGCGCCTTGCCCCACGGCAGCTTGCCGATGCCGGTGCGGGCGATACCTTCGGCCAGCAGGCGCGCGGTCTCGTCGTTCGGCTCGACCTTGCGGGTCTGCTCGGCAAGCGCGAGCGCGCCGAGGCGTCGCGAACGCCGCGCGCGCAGGCTCAGCGATTTCTCGTCGAACGTCACATCGTCGCGGCTCTCGATGCGATCCGCGAAGCGCGCCTCGATCTCCTCCAGCGCGATCGGCGCGGCCAGCACGATACGTGCGTTTGCGGCGCTGCCGGTCAGTTCGGCGACCGCGATGAACGGCTCGCGCGACAACGGCGAGGCCTGGTCGACATTGCCGCCGCGCCCGTTGGCCAGCGTGAACGCGCCGTTGCCGCGGCCCTTCGCGATGCGATCCGGATAGGCGAGCGAGAGGATCGAGCCGACGCTCATCTCGCCCTCCCCGCCTCCGGCCAGTTCGCCCAGCGCTTCGCCATCTGCCGCGCGTCGCCCGCACGCGCGCGAGCGGTCGCGGCGGAAAGTCTCCACGCGATGCGTCAGATCCGGATCGTCGCCGCCGAGCCCGCGCTCGGTCAGCACCGCCGCGATGTCGGCGGCAAGCACGCCCGCGCCCTCGCGCGCGGCATCGACCACCATGCGGGCAAGACGCGGCGGCAGCGGCAGGCGCCGCAGCGCGTGCCCCTCGGCGGTGATGCGGCCATCATCCAGCGCGCCCAGTTCGGTGAGCAGCGCACGCGCCTCGGCGAGCGCGCCCTTCGGCGGCGGATCGAGAAACGACGAGCGTCTCCGGCGTGGCGCCCCACGCCGCGAGATCGAGCACGAAGCGAGGACAGATCGGCGGCGAGGATTTCCGGCCGCGCATAGGCTTCGAGCGAGGCGGTCTGCGGCTCGTCCCACAGGCGATAGCAAACGCCGGGCTCGGTGCGGCCGGCGCGGCCGCGGCGCTGGTCGGCGGCGGCGCGCGAGACGCGCACGGTTTCAAGCCGCGTCAGTCCGACGTCGGGCTCGTAGCGCGGCACGCGCGCCAGGCCGCAATCGACCACGATGCGCACGCCCTCGATGGTGAGCGATGTCTCGGCGATCGACGTCGCGAGCACGATCTTGCGCCGGCCCGGCGGCGCGGGCGAGATCGCGCGGTCCTGCGTGTCGGCATCGAGCGCGCCGTAAAGCGCGACGACATCGGTGTTCGGCTCGACGCGCTCCTTCAGCAGCGTTTCGGTGCGGCGGATTTCGCCGGCGCCCGGCAGGAAGGCCAGCACCGACCCCGGCTCGGCGCGCAGCGCGCGCGTCACCGCATCCGTCATCTGGTCCTCGATGCGCGCGCGCGGATCGCGGCCGACGTAGCGCGTCTCGACCGGAAAAGCCCTGCCCTGCGACTCGATCACCGGCGCGTCGCCGAGCAGAGCCGCGACGCGCGCGCCGTCGATGGTCGCCGACATCACCAGGATTCTCAGGTCTTCGCGCAGGCCCTGTTGCGCGTCGCGCGCGAGCGCGAGCCCGAGGTCAGCATCGAGCGAGCGCTCGTGGAATTCGTCGAACAGCACCGCCGCGATGCCCTTCAGCTCCGGATCATCGAGGATCAGCCGCGTGAACACGCCTTCGGTGACGACCTCGATGCGCGTCTTCGCCGAAACCTTCGAGCCGAAGCGCACGCGCAGGCCGACCGTATCGCCGGTGCGCTCGCCCAGTGTCTTCGCCATGCGGTCGGCGGCGGCGCGCGCCGCGATCCGGCGCGGCTCCAGCACGAGGATTTTGCCCTTCGCCCACGGCTCGCCAACGAGCACCAGCGGCACGCGCGTGGTCTTGCCCGCGCCGGGCGGCGCGACGAGCACGGCGGTGCTGCCGTCGCGCAGGGCCGCCGCCAGCGCCGGAAGCGCGTCGTCGATCGGGAGGGGCGCGTCAAAGTCCATGAGGCCTCGTAAGCAGGCCGTTATGGTTAACAACTTCTTAATCCCCGCCCCGGCCCGGTCCTTGCTCCCGTAAAGGCGAACGCAACACAGCAGTCGCAAAATGGCACGCATGGGAACGGATATGGGACAACGCGGCGCGCCGCGCGTCGACTGGGTCGATTACGCCAAGGGCTTCTGCATCATCATGGTGGTGATGATGCATTCGACGCTCGGCGTCGAGCAGGCTGCCGGCCAGCAAAGCTGGATGGGCCATCTGGTCGCATTCGCGAAACCGTTCCGCATGCCGGACTTCTTCATGATCTCCGGGCTGTTCCTCGCACGCGTGATCGATCGCGACTGGCGCACCTATCTGGATCGCAAGGTCGTTCACTTCGCCTATTTCTATGTGCTGTGGGTCACGATCCAGTTCGCCTTCAAGGCGCCCGGCTTCGCAGCCGAGCATGGCGCGGTCGGCGTCGTGAAGCTTTATGCCGAAGCCTTTATCGAGCCATTCGGCACGCTCTGGTTCATCTACCTGCTGCCGATCTTCTTCGTCGTCACCAAGCTCACGCGCGGCGTGCCCGCGATCGCGATCTGGCTGGTCGGCGCCGCACTCGAGATCGTGCACCTGCACACCGGCTGGACCGTGATCGACGAGTTCGCGGCGCGCTTCGTCTATTTCTACACCGGCTATCTGCTCGCGCCGCGCATCTTCCAGATTGCTGCGGCCGTGCAGGCGCGGCCGTTGTTCTCGGCGCTCGCCCTCATGGTGTGGGCGCTGTTCAACGGCGCGTATGTGATGTTCGGCCTCGACGCAAAGCCGTTCGTCTCGCTCACGCTCGGTCTGATCGGCGCAGTCGCGGTTGTTTCGATCTCGGCGCTGATGGCGAAGAGCGATGCGTTCACGCCGCTGCGCTGGCTCGGCAAGAATACGATCGTGGTCTATCTGGCGTTCTTCCTCGGCATGGCGGCATCGCGCGCCGTGCTGCTGAAGACCGGCATCATCCCGGACCTCGGCATCGTTGCGCTGCTCGTCACGGCGAGCGGCATCGCGGTCGCGGTCGCGTGGTTCCTCGCCGTGCGCAACACGCCGCTCCGGTTCCTGTTCGAGCGGCCCGCCTGGGCGCGGCTCGAAAGCAAGCCGCGCTACACGCTCCAGCCCGCCGAATAGCGGGAACTTCGCCGCCGCCGCGCCGTTGGCGCGGTCATGAGCCTTGTCACGCTGGTCGGACTGGTCGCGGCGTTCTGCACGACCGTCTCCTACGTTCCGCAGATCCGGAAAATCTGGGCGACCGGCGAGACGGAGGACATCTCGCTGAAGATGTTCGTGATCCTCGCGGCCGGCATCGCGCTGTGGGTGGTCTACGGCATTCTGCAGCGCGACATTGTGATCATACTGGCCAACAGCGTCAGCCTCGCCTTCCTCGCCGCAATCCTTTTCTTCAAGCTCCGCAACGTCTTTCGCGGGGGTGGATAACGCCGCGAAGGCCGTGAAATCGCCGCGCCAGGCCTTATATTCGGCGCATGGCCAAAGCATCCGCAAAGTCCGCCGCTCCTGCGGCTTCTCCCGTCTCGCGTCCGGTGAAGAAGGGCGACCATGTCTTTCTGGTCGACGGCTCGGGTTACATTTTCCGCGCTTATCACGCGCTGCCGCCGCTCAACCGCAAGTCGGACGGCTTGCAGGTCAATGCGGTGCTCGGCTTCTGCAACATGCTGTGGAAGCTCCTGCGCGACATGAAGCCCGAGGACCAGCCGACGCACCTCGCGGTGATCTTCGACAAGTCCGAGAAGACGTTCCGCAACGAGCTCTACAAGGACTACAAGGCGCACCGCCCCGACGCGCCGGCCGACCTCATTCCGCAATTTCCGCTGATCCGCGAGGCGGTGCGCGCGTTCGACATTCCGTGCCTCGAAATGCTCGGCTTCGAGGCCGACGACCTGATCGCCACCTATGCGCGGCAGGCGTGCGCGGTCGGCGCCAACGTCACCATCGTGTCGTCCGACAAGGACCTGATGCAGCTCGTGAACGACTGCGTCATCATGTACGACACGATGAAAGACAAGAAGATCGGCATCGCGGAGGTGATCGAGAAGTTCGGCGTCACGCCCGACAAGGTGATCGAGGTGCAGTCGCTGATCGGCGACTCGATCCGACAACGTGCCGGGCGTGCCGGGCATCGGCGTGAAGACCGCCGCGCAGTTGATCGGCGAATACGGCGATCTCGAAACGCTGCTGGCGCGCGCGGCCGAGATCAAGCAGGAGAAGCGCCGCGCAGGCGCTGATCGAGAACGCCGAAAAGGCGCGCATCTCGAAGATGCTGGTCACGCTCGACGACAAGGTGACGCTCGAGGTCCCGCTCGAAGACCTCGCGGTGCATGAGCCCGAATACAAGAATCTCATCGCATTCCTGAAAGCGATGGAATTCTCCACGCTGACCCGGCGCGTCGCCGAATTCGCCAGCGTCGATGCCGGCGCGATCGATCCATCGGCCGCCGCGCCGCAAAGCCAGCGCGGCGGCGCGCCCGCGGCGGTCGCATCCGTGCCGTCCGCGTCCCCCGGCCTACCGTTAAGCGGCGGCGGCATGACGGCAAAGCCGCGCCCCGGCGCGCCGATCGATCCCGCGGTCCCGGTCACACCGCAGTCGCTTGCGTCCGCGCGGCTGGAACAGGCGCGCCAGATGAAGATCGACCGCGCGGCCTACGAGATCGTGCTCGACCTCAAGCGCCTCAAGGCGTGGGTTGCGCGCGCGCACGACACCGGCGTGGTCGCGCTCAATGCCGAGACGGTCGGCGAAGACCCGATGCAGGCGCCGCTGTGCGGCATCGCGCTGGCGCTCGCGCCGAACGAGGCGTGCTACGTGCCGCTCGCGCACCGCAAGGCGGGCAACGGCGACGGGTTGTTCGGCGGCGGGCTCGCGGAGGGACAAATCTCGGAGACCGACGCGCTCGCCGCGCTGAAGCCGCTGCTGGAAGACGGGAGCGTGCTCAAGGTCGGGCAGAACCTGAAGTTCGAGATGCAGTTGTTCGCCGTGCGCGGGATCGCGCTGCGCGGGATCGAGGACACCATGCTGATGTCCTACGCGCTCGATGCCGGGCGCTTCGGCCACAGCCTCGACGCACTCGCGCCGCGCTACTTCAGCCACGCGGCAGTCGACTACAACGACGTGATCGGCACCGGCAAGGCGAAGGTCGCGTTCGATCACGTCGAATACGACAAGGCCGCACCTATGTCGTCGAGGATGCCGACATCGCGTTGCGCCTGACGCAGGTGCTTCGCCCGCGCATGGTCGCCGAGCACGTGACCACCGTTTACGAAACGCTGGAACGTCCGCTGCTGCCAGTGCTCCAGCGCATGGAGCGGCGCGGCATTTCGGTCGACCGGCAGGTGCTCTCGCGCCTTTCGGGCGAATTCGCGCAGCGCGGCGCCGCACTGGAGCACGAGGTGCGCAAGCTTGCGGGCGATCCGGAGTTCAATCCCGGAAGCCCGAAGCAGCTCGGCGATATCTTGTTCGGCAAGATGCAGCTGGAAGGCGGCACCAAGACCAAGACCGGCCAGTGGTCCACCGGCGCGCGCGTGCTCGATGAACTCGCCGAGCAGGGCCACGAACTGCCGCAGAAGATTCTTGAATGGCGGCAGGTGACCAAGCTCAAGTCGACCTACACGGACGCGCTGCCCGGTTACATCAATCCGTCGACCAAGCGCGTGCACACGAACTATGCGCTTGCCGCGACGCCGACCGGGCGGCTCTCGTCCTCCGAGCCGAACCTGCAGAACATCCCGATTCGCACCGAGGAAGGCCGCAAGATCCGCCGCGCCTTCGTGTCGACGCCGGGGAACAAGCTCGTCTCCGCCGACTATTCGCAGATCGAGTTGCGCCTGCTCGCGGAAATCGCCGACGTTCCGGCGTTGCGGCAGGCGTTCACCGACGGGCTCGATATTCACGCCATGACGGCGTCGGAGATGTTCGGCGTCCCGATCAAGGGCATGCCGGCCGACGTTCGCCGCCGCGCTAAGGCGATCAATTTCGGGATCATCTACGGCATCTCGGCGTTCGGGCTTGCCAACCAGCTCGCGATCCCGCGCGAGGAAGCCGGCGCGTACATCAAGAAATACTTCGAGCGCTTCCCGGGCATCCGCGACTACATGGACGAGACCAAGGCCGCGGCGAAGAAGAACGGCTATGTGGTGACGCTATTCGGCCGCAAGTGCCACTACCCGGACATCGCGAACTCAAACCCGTCGGTGCGCGCCTTCAACGAACGCGCCGCCATCAATGCGCGCCTGCAGGGGTCGGCCGCCGACATTATCCGCCGCGCCATGATCCGCATGGAGGACGCGCTCGCGGAAAAGAAGCTCGGCGCGCAAATGCTGCTGCAGGTGCACGACGAACTGGTGTTCGAGGTGCCGGAGGGCGAAGTCGAGAAGACCCTGCCGGTGATCAAGCGCGTGATGGAAGACGCACCGCATCCCGCCATCGCGCTGAAAGTGCCGCTCGCGGTCGATGCGCGCGCCGCGGACAACTGGGACGAGGCGCACTGACGCGCGGCATTCAGTCTCGATTGCCGGACACGACAGCGCTTGTTAGTGCGGGCGGATGATCCGTCTGTTCGTCGCCTGCTGCTGCTGCTCTCATCCGCCACACATTCCGCATTCGCCGCCACCTCGCTGCCCGGCGCGTCGATGGGCTGGCCGTGGGCGCTGCCGTTCGCCGCGATGCTCGCATCGATCGCGACCGGCCCACTGCTGTTCCCGAAAATCTGGCACCGCCACTACGGCAAGATCGCGCTCGGCTGGAGCGCGCTCGGCCTGGCAGCGCTTGCCGTTGCTTACGGTGTTCCGGCCGCCGCCGCTGCCCTGGTGCACGCATTGCTCGCCGAGTACCTGAGCTTCATCGTCCTGTTGTTCGCGCTCTATGTCGTGGCGGGCGGCATTCTGGTCACCGGCAGCCTGCGCGGCACCCCGTCCGTGAACCTCGCGCTGCTCGGCGCCGGCACCCTGATGGCGAGCTTCGTCGGCACCACCGGCGCCGCCATGATCCTGATCCGCCCCCTGCTGCGGGCGAACGAGACGCGCGTCCACAAGGTCCACATCGTGGTGTTCTTCATCATTCTGGTCGCTAACGTCGGCGGCGCCCTGACGCCCCTCGGCGATCCTCCGCTGTTTGTCGGCTTCCTGCGCGGCGTCGATTTCTTCTGGACCGCGCAGCATCTCTGGCTGCAGACACTCATCGTCGCGCTGCCTGTGATGGCGATGTTCTTCGCGGTCGATCATTGGCTCTATCGTCGCGAGACACACTCGCCCAATAGCGGCGAGAAAATGCGCCTCGCTTTGCGCGGCCGCATCAATCTGGCGCTGATCGCCCTCATCATCGCCGCCATCCTCGGCTCCGCCGCATGGAAGCCGGGCATCGCATTCGACGTCTACGGCACCAAGGTCGCGCTGGAGAACCTCGCACGCGATGCCGCGCTGATCGCGATCGCGCTGCTTTCGCTTTGGCTCACGCCGGACGAGCACCGCGCGGCCAACGGTTTCACCTGGGAGCCCATCCGCGAGGTCGCCAAGCTGTTCGCGGGCATTTTCGTGACCATCATTCCGGTGCTGGCGATGCTGGACGCCGGCCGCAGCGGCGCGTTCGCGTGGCTGTTGCGAGCCATAACCGAGCCGGACGGCGCGCCGCGCGAGGCTGCGTATTTCTGGCTCACCGGCGGATTGTCCGCCTTCCTCGACAACGCGCCGACCTATCTGGTTTTCTTCGAGCTGGCGGGCGGCGATGCGCAGGCGCTGATGGGCCCGCTTGCCGGCACGCTTGCGGCGATCTCGATGGGAGCAGTCTACATGGGCGCGCTCTCCTACATCGGCAACGCGCCGAACTTCATGGTCTATGCGATCGCGCAGGAGCGCGGCGTGAAGATGCCGAGTTTCTTCGGTTACACGATGTGGGCGGGGCTGATCCTGATTCCGCTTTTCGTGCTGCTCACGCTGCTTCCGGTCGCACCCATTCTCAAGTTGTCTTGACAGCCTCGCATCGTTCCCGGACCTTGCGGCGGGGAAATTTCCGGGTGGGGACCAATGACCGGGCACGCGGCTTCCAGCGTCTATTTCGGCCTGAACCCGATGTGGGTATCGACGGTCATTCTGGCCGTCACGTATGCGATCATCATGTCGGAGAAGATCAACCGCGCCATCATCGCGCTGATCGGCGCAGCTGTGATGATCGTGGTCGGTGTGTTCAGTCAGGAAGAGGCCATCAAGGGCATCGACTGGAACACCATCGGCCTGCTCACCGGCATGATGATCCTCGTCTCGGTCTCGCGCCGCTCCGGCATGTTCCAGTATGTGGCGATCTGGTCCGCGCAGGCAGCCAAGGCGCATCCGGCCGGCATACTGTTCCTGCTGCAGATCACCACGGCGGTGCTGTCCGCCTTCCTCGACAACGTGACGACCGTGCTGCTGATTGTTCCGGTGACGCTCGCGATCACCAAGGAACTGGACGTTCCGGCCTATCCATATTTGTTCGCTGAAATCTTCGCCTCCAACATCGGCGGCACCGCGACGCTGATCGGCGATCCGCCGAACATCCTGATCGGATCGCAGGTCGGGATTTCGTTCAACGATTTCGTCATTCACCTTTCGCCGGTCATCGTCGTCGTCATGGTGGTGCAGGCGATCATGATCCATGTACTGTGGGGCAAGGACCTGAAGGCGACGCCCGAGCGCGAGGCGCGCGTGATGGCGATGAACCCGGAAGCCGCCATCGAGGACTGGCGGCTGCTCCGCCAGTCGCTGATCGTCATCACCATCGTGATGGTCGGGTTCGTGCTGGCGCGGCCGTTGCATCTTGAGCCTGCGACGATCGCAATGCTCGGCGCCGCCGTGCTGATGCTGCTCGACAACTGGGCGCACCAGACCGAAAAGGCCGCGCACAACGTCCATCAGACATTCGGCGACGTCGAGTGGATCACGATCTTCTTCTTCATCGGCCTGTTCATGGTGGTGCACGGCGTCGAGCACGGCGGGCTGCTCAAGCTGCTCGCCGAGAAGCTCGTGGCAGCGACCGGCGGCAGCATGGCGACCGCCGGATACGCCATCCTGTGGGCGTCGGCGGTGCTTTCCGCGATCGTCGACAACATCCCGTTCGTCGCCACCATGATCCCGCTGATCAAGAGCATGGCGCCGGCCTACGGCGGTCCGGACGCGATCATGCCGTTGTGGTGGTGCCTCTCGCTCGGCGCCTGCCTCGGCGGCAACGGCACGCTCATCGGGGCCTCCGCGAACCTGACCGTCGCCGGGATCGCGGAGCGCAACGGCGTCCCGTTCAAGTTCGTCACGTACACGCTGTACGCATTCCCGATGATGCTGGTGTCGATTGCGATCGCCCACGTCTACGTCTGGTGGCGGTACTTCTGAGGCGTCCGCCACCCTTTGCGGCCCATTTCGGCCCCGCCGGCGCTGGTTAACAACCGGTTTACCTTTCCGACGCTAGGGTTAATTCGGCTGGATTCTTGAGCAGTTAGGGCCGTGCGACGGAACCCGTGCTCGGGAACCATTCGGTTCGCGACGCGTAGGTAATGGGCACGCCCGGCGAAGCGGCGCGTGCATGGGAGCAGGCCGTGCGACCTCGCCTCGCATCGATCCAGATCGTCTCGCTCGTTCTGTTTGCGCTCTTCGCGCAAGCGGCGCCCGCGTCGGCGCAGGGCGGATTCTTCGGCTGGTTCGGCGGCCGTCAGCAGCGTCAGGAAGCTCCACCGCGCCAGGATTCGTGGTTCGGGCGCGACAACGGCTGGTTCGGCCAGCGCCAGCAGCAGCAGCCGCCGCAGTCGAATGCCTACAACGATCCCTATGCCGCGCCCGGCGAGCAGCCGCAGGGCTACGGCGCGCAGTCGTCGTCAGGCGGCACCGGCCGCTCCGTGGCGTACTGCGTGCGGCTGTGCGATGGGCGCTATTTCCCGATGCACCGCCAGAGCAACGCGACCTCCATCCAGCTCTGCAGTGCGTTCTGCCCGGCGGCAAAGACGCAAGTGTTCAACGGCTCAGCGATCGATCACGCGGTCACCGGCAACGGCGCGCGCTACGGCAGTCTCGAGAACGCGTTCGTCTATCGCGAGAAAATCGTTCCGAACTGCACCTGCAACGGCAAGGATTCGTTTGGCCTTGCACGTATCGACGTTGCGGCCGACCCGACGCTGAAGCAGGGCGACGTCGTCGCCACCGGCGACAACGTGAAGGCCGCGCTGCTCGCCATGCACGCCGCCAAGGAACGCGCCGCAGCGCGCGAGACGGCGACGAACGAGAAGACGGCGTTGCGTGGGAGTGCCCCAGCAACCTCACGCCGTGATAGCGCGTCCGCCACGCCGCAGGCCGCTGATGCACCGGCCGAAATCGAAGACCGCCCGGAAGACTGACTTTTCTTCGCGCTACTGAAGTTGCCCTACGACCTCGTCGGCGATCGACAGCGCCGAGGTAAGCCCGGGCGATTCGATCCCGAACAGATTGACGAGCCGCGGCAGCCCATGGCCGGCTGGCCCGTCGATCATAAAATCCGCCGCGGGCTCGCCCCTTCCGGTGAGTTTCGGGCGAATGCCGCAGTAGTCCGGCACGAGGGAATTGTCCGGCAGCGCCGGAAAATAAGTTCGCACGCTCGCGTAGAACGAATCCGCGCGCTTCGGATCGACCGTGTAGCTCTCCGACTCAAGCCACTCGACGTCCGGCCCGAAACGCATGCGGCCCGCCATGTCGAGCGTGACATGCGTGCCGAGCCCGCCCTCGACCGGCGCCGGATAGATCAGGTGCGAGAACGCCGGGCGTCCCGCGAAGCCAAAGTAATTCCCCTTGGCGAGAACGAGGCGAGGGACGCGCGCTTCCGGATAACCCTCGATGGCGCGCGCGATCGCCTGCGCGCCGAGCCCCGCCGAATTGATCACCGCGTCGACGATGAGCGTGCCCGCCTCCGCGCCGCCGAAGCGGACTTCCCAGCCATCGCTGCTGCGCCTGAGGCTTTCAATCGTGGTGTTGAACGCGATCATGCCGCCGCGGTCTTCAAGGTCGCCCTCCAGCGCCAGCATGAAGCCGTGGCTGTCGATGATGCCGGTCTCGGCCGAATGCAGCGCCGCGACGCAGTTGAGCGCGGGCTCCATCGCACGCGCGGCATTGCCGCCGAGCATCTCAAGCCCTTCGACGCCGTTGATTTCGCCTTGCTTCGCGATGCCCTCGATTTTGGCGCTCTGTTTCGCGTCGACCGCGACGATGAGCTTGCCGACGCGCTTGTGCGGCACGCCGTGCGAAGCGCAGAATTCGTACAGCATGCGCCGTCCCCGTACGCAGTGGCGCGCGCGCAACGAGCCGGTCGGGTAGTACATGCCCGCGTGGATCACCTCGCTGTTGCGCGAGGACACGCCGTTGCCGATGCCCCCGGTCGCCTCCGCGACGATCACCTCATGGCCGGCAAGCGCGGCCTGACGCGCGATCGCGAGGCCGACCACGCCGGCGCCGATAACCAGAACTTGCATTGAAGCTCAGCCGAGGAAAATGGAACGCACGAAATCTCGATATAGCAGAATTTGCCGCGGCAAAATGGTCACGTCCTTCAATACACGCCCGAGAATGAGCCCGCCTTCGACCAGATTGGCCGCCATGTCGGCGAGCGCCTCGAAGTCGATCTCCTGACGCGGTGGGTAGCGTTGTGCGATGACGGCGAACCGCTCCTGGAATCGCTTGCGCCACGCCAGCAGACCGTCGGCGTTGAGTTGCGCGATCTCGCGATTGAAGAGCTGATCCTGATAGCAGAATGAGGCCGCGAGGCAGCCGGGATGCGCCTCGGGAAGATTGCCGAGCATTTCGGCGAACAGCTTGAGGCCGACGAGGAAGCCGTGCAGCGGATCGTCGTTCAACTCGTCGCCGCGCGCGAAGATGTCTTCCAGCACATGCTTGTCGTGTTCGAGGTAGCGCAGCATCAAGCCCTTGGCGAGCGCGCTCTTGTCGCGGAAATGATAGAAGAAGCCGCTCTTGGTGATGCCGACCGCTGCGATGATCTCCTCGATCGAGGTCGAGGCGAAGCCTTTCGCCAGCACGGCCAACTCCGCGACTTCGAGGATGCGCGCGCGCGTATCGGGCTTTGTCTGCGTATCGAGCATGGCGCTACCGTACCAAGAGTACAGTTTTTCCCTTGAACCTTTTCCGGACGCCCCACGGGCGCGAACAAGCAATTGATGTTGCTGCCTGTTCTCAATCCGAAGCGGTGGACCATTAGTCGGCTATCCGCCCGCCGCGCAATCGGTAAGTTGCGCGCCAATCGCCGCAGGGACGGGCTGAACCTTTGGCCTGCGTTGCGCGACTAACCTCTTTTGACCTCAATTTTTCGGGAGCCCTTGATGGCCAAGTATCGCACGCGCTTGCCGCAATTGGCGGACAGGTTGTTTCTCACCGACGCCGGCATGGAAACCTTCCTCATCTTCCAGGAAGGGCTCGAACTTCCGCATTTCGCCGCCTTCGATCTGATGAAGAACGCGGAAGGCATCGCGCAGGTGCGCCGTTACTACGAGCGGTTCATCGCGCTCGCAAAGCATCGCGGGCTCGGCTTCGTGCTGGAAAGCCCGACGTGGCGCGCCAATGCGGATTGGGCCGCGAAACTCGGTTACGATTCGACCTCGCTCGCGGCGATCAACCGGCGCACCATCGCGCTGATGGCGCAACTGCGCGACGAGCATGAGACGCCAAATTCACCAATCGTGATCTCCGGCAATATCGGGCCGCGCGGCGACGGCTACGCGCCAGATCGCATGATGAGCGCGCGCGCCGCGGAGGCCTATCACGCCGAACAGGTCAACGTGTTCGCCGCAACGGAAGCCGATTTCGTCAGCGCGTTCACGCTGAACTACGTGAACGAAGCGATCGGCGTAGCGCGCGCCGCGAAGGCCGCCGGTGTGCCGATGGTGCTGTCGTTTACGGTCGAGACCGACGGCCGCCTGCCGACCGGACAATCGTTGAAGGACGCGATCGTCGAGACCGACACGATGACTGACCATGCGCCCGCCTACTACATGCTCAATTGCGCACACCCGACGCATTTCGACGACGTACTCAACGGCGAGCCGTGGACCAAGCGCCTGCGCGGCCTGCGCGCGAACGCCTCGATGCGCAGCCATGCAGAGCTCGATTGCGCACCCGATCTCGATGCGGGCGATCCGGTCGCGCTCGGCCAGCAGTACCACGCACTGCGCACGCGGATGCCGCAGCTTACGATCCTCGGCGGCTGCTGCGGTACCGATCACCGGCATGTGGAGCAGATCTGCTTCGCCTGCACGACGGAGGAGCCGCGCAAGGTGGCGTAAGACCGAGCTCACGCCGTCAGCACATGCTCCGCTCATTCCCGCGCAAGCGGGAATCCAAGGCCAAGAACTGGGTCCCCGCTTTCGCGGGGAAGAGCGGAGTTCAGACGTCCAATCGATAAAACCGCTTCGCCGTCCCGAAAAACAGATCGGCCTTCTCTCGCTCGCGCTCGCGCCCTTCGCCAGAATCTTGCAGGCGTTCCAGAACACCGGGTAGCTGTACGAGCCCTTGTCGACCGGGAAGTTGCTCTCGAACATCGCGCGCTTTGCGCCGAAGGCCGCGATGCAGGTTTCGATGTAGGGGCGCCATGCGTCCGCCAGCGTCTGCGACGAGGGTGGATCGGCGAGCTTCTCGAAGCCAAAGCCACAGATGCGCATGCCCTGCCCGCCGAGCTTCACAAAGACGTTCGGCCGCTTCGCCAGTTCCTCGATCGACTTCTTCCAGCCCGGAAATACCGCGTCGCGCTTGTATGAATTGATCGCGACCTGACCGCCGCAGTGATTGAGCACGATCTTCGCGTCCGGCACCGCGTCGGCGAGCGCCGCCAGATCACCGAGCTGCGGGTGGTACATCCATGCATCGAACGTGTGGCCACGGCGCGTCAGCACGCCGAGGCCCTCGCGAAATTTCGGATCGGCCATCTGTCCGGCGCCGCGCGCGAAGGCGGGATTGCGCACCTGCGGGTCCGGGTCCCACGCGGTGATGTGGCGGATGCCGCGGAAGCGCCCGCCACCCGCGCGCTCGAGTGCCTCGAGCACGGGCTCGACGCGCGAACCGAGCGCGAGGTCCGCATTGCCGACGATGCCGGCGACGCGCGTCTTGCCGTAGTGGCCGCTCGCCGTCATCGCGCAGATGCCGTTGACGAACTCTACCTCGCCGACCGGCTTCATCTCCTCCGGGCCGTCGGCTTTATGGAAGGCGTGCGCCTCGACGAAGACGGTCGCCAGCACATTGTGGCCTGAGCCGGTGTCGGCGAGCAGATCGTCGAGCAGATAGCGCCAGTTCGGCCGGTCCCACAGATGATGATGCGGATCGATGATCGGCAGGTCGGGCTCGAGGATGTCTTCCTTGCGCCGTTCGAGCCAATCCTTGCGAACGCTGAGATAGTTCGCGACTTGCCCGTCCGTTGCCGCAGCCATGTCCCGCACCTGAGCCATGAAGTGTCCCCTCCGATTTTTGTGAAAGGAGACTAACAGCGCGGATAACCGCTCGTCCCCGCGAAAGCGGGGACCCAGACCTTTGAAAAAGGAAGAACTGGATTCCCGCTTTCGCGGGAATGAACGGAGAGTGGGCAAAGCGCGCGCAAACGAAAAACATCCCGGCTTAGTCGGCCGGGGCGCTCAACTCAGGCGAAATCTACTCGGCGGCGATCCGCACTTCCGGCTGCGCGGAGCGCACGTCGGCGTCGACCTGCGTCTCGAACTGCACGAAGTTCTTCTGGAACATCGCGACCAGCTTGCGCGCGGTCTCGTCGAACTCGGCCTTGTTGGCCCAGGTCTTGAACGGATAGAGCAAATGCGGCTCGATCCCCGGCACCGACGTCGGCACCGAGAAGCCGAAATACGGATCGGTGCGGAATTTGGCGTTGCGCAGCGAGCCGTCGAGCGCGGCGGTGAGCAGCGTGCGCGTCACCTTGATGGGCATGCGGCGGCCGACGCCGTATTTGCCCGCGGTCCAGCCGGTGTTGACCAGCCAGCAATCGACGTTGTGCACGGCGATCAGTTCGCGCAACAGGTTGCCGTAAACGGTCGGATGGCGCGGCAGGAACGGTGCGCCGAAGCAGGTCGAGAATTCCGGCTCGACGCCGACGAGACCCTTCTCGGTGCCGGCGACCTTCGCGGTGTAGCCCGAGAGGAAGTGGTACATCGCCTGCGCGGACGTCAGCTTCGCGATCGGCGGCATCACGCCATAGGCGTCTGCCGTGAGCATCACGAGATTCTTCGGCATGCCGGCACGGCCGGTGCGCGAGGCGTTCGGGATGAATTCCAGCGGATAGGCGGAGCGCGTATTCTCGGTCTTCGACTGGTCATCGAAGTCGACGCGGCGCGTATCCGGATCGAAACCGACATTCTCCAGCACCGCGCCGAAGCGCAGCGTGGCGTCGTAGATTTCCGGTTCGGCCTCGCGCGAGAGCTTGATGGTCTTGGCGTAGCAACCGCCCTCGAAGTTGAAGACGCCGCTCGGGCCCCAGCCGTGCTCATCGTCGCCGATCAGCGTGCGGTTCGGATCGGCCGAGAGCGTGGTCTTGCCGGTCCCGGACAGGCCGAAGAACAGCGCCACGTCCCCGTCCTTGCCGACGTTCGCCGAGCAATGCATTGGCATGACGCTTTCGGCCGGCAGGTAGTAGTTGAGCGTCGTGAACACCGACTTCTTCATCTCGCCGGCATAGAAGCTGCCGCCGATCAGGATCATGCGCTTGGTCAGATTCAGCGCGATCACGGTCTCGGTTCGCACGCCGTGCTTCTTCGGATCGGCCTTGAAGGTCGGAAGGCACAGGATCGTGAAGTCCGGCACGTAAGCGGCAAGCTCGCGCATCTCCGGGCGGATCAGCAGCGAGCGGATGAAGAGCGAGTGCCAGGCAAGCTCGGTGAAGACGCGCGCCTTGATGCGGTACTTCGGATCGGCGCCGCCGTAGAGGTCCTGCGCGAAAAGCTTCTTGCCCTTGGCGTGATCGAGGAAATCGTCGAGCAGCACGTCGAATTGCTGCGGGGTGAGCTTGCCGTTCTTCTCCCACCAGATCGTCTTCTCGGTGGACTCGTCGCAAACGACGAACTTGTCTTTCGGCGAGCGGCCGGTGTGTACGCCGGTCTCGGCGCAGAACGCGCCGCCTTCGACCACGTGGCCCTCATTCGCCGCGAGTGCGAATTCGTAAAGCTGCTCGGCGGGGAGATTCCAGTGAACCGCCGCAAGGTCCTTGAAGCCGAATTTCTCGGCGCCATGAGCGCCGTTGCGCAGACCCGTCTCTTGCACGAAAACCTCCGCCTCACGCATCCGGCCCGCTTTGCGGGCCTCCTCGGGCGTCCGGTCACGCCCACAGGGCCATCCGGCCCCGGCCAAGGCCGGGACCTATAATGGCGATCTTAACCCCTGCCAAGGCGGGCCGCCGCGACAAACGCTGCCGCGCGCTAGAATGTTAGTCTCAAGGTTAGTGAAGCGACGGCTTGCTGCGCCGCATCAATCCACAAACCCTTTCGTGGCAAACCATTTCTGGATTACCTCGGCGACCGCGTCCGAGTTCTTGTCCATCATCAGCATGTGGGTATTTCCCTTGATGCCGATGTCGGGCAGGTCGATGAAGTCGACCGAGCCGCCTGCTCCTTTGATCAGCCCAACGTAGTCGAGCATGTTCTGGCGGATCTTGCCCCAGCGCGGGTGATCCTTGGCGTTGTCGCCGTACATCACCATGATCGGGATGTTCTTCAGCGCCGCCACCTTGTCCTTGGTGCCCGGCACCGACGGCTCGACGGCGACCAGCGCCTTCACCTTGTCGGGGCGCGCTTCGGCAACGCGGTAGCCGAAGGCGCCGCCCTGCGAATGCACCAGCACCACGCACGGGCAGATCTTGTCGACCAACTCGATATAGGCGGCGACGATCTGATCATCGGTCGTCGTCCAGCGCGGCACGCCCTGCTTCATGAACTGCTCATAGGCGTCGGTCGGGAACTGCACGCCCGGATAGATCGCGCGCTTCGCCTTGTCGTCGTTCCATGAGCCGATCGGTCCGACACGGAAGCGCTCCCACGGATCGCCGAGCGGCAGGAAGATCGGCTCGCCCTTGACCTTGTCGGTCCAGCCGGAGCGGCCGCGCTCCATCGCGTCGGAGACGTAGGTGTCCCAGCCGGTGCGCAGGAAATAATTGAGCCAGCCCGGCTGGCCGTCGGGTTTCGTCTCGTAGGTAACGCCGGTGAGACCACCGCCGTGCCACATCAGCAACGGCAGTTTTCCCTTCGCCTTCTGTTGCAGGAAGTACTGAACGTACATCTGTTCGACCTGATAGACGCCGTTCGGGTCCATCTTGGCGGGTATGCCGCCGGCCGAGAACAGTACTTCCCTGATCGGCTGCCCTTCGACCTTCACCAGCTTTCCACCGATGTGGAACGAGCCCACGTCGCGCAGCGCGATCGGTTCCTTGCTCTGCGCAAGCGCAGATGAAGCGGCGAGTGTCGCCGTCATAACGAGAACTCCGAGCCGCATGACATTCCTCCAACGGGTTCTGTTTGGGTCTGTTTAGTTTTCATTCAGCATGAGCCGTATCGAACTTGCCGAGCGGGCAAGCAATATTTGCCCAGACGCGTTGTATTCGTGACCAAATGACGCAAGGGGAACTCAAACATCCTTGTTGTTCTTGCGTTGTCGAAGGGAGTCGAAAACCAATTCATGACAAGTTGTCGTGGGGTTTTACTTAAAAACGGACAGTGAGGACCACATGACGGAACTTCTCAAACGCTTCGCCTTCGACGAGTCGGGCGCGACCGCGATCGAGTACGGGCTGATCGCAGCCGGCATCTCGGTCGCGATCATCACCGTGGTGCAGGGACTGGGCACGAAGCTCAACACGGTGTTTGGCAACATCAAGAACAAGCTCTGAGGCCGGCACTAGTCGGCGAGCCCTTTGCTCACCAGCCACTTGTTGATCACCTCGGCGATCTGGTCGCTGTTCTTGTCCTGCATCAGCATGTGCGAGTTGCCCTTGATGCCGATGTCGGGAAGGTTGATCCACTCGGCGCTGCCGCCCGCGGCCTTGATCGCCTCGCCGTAAGCCATGTCCATCTTCTTGAACGTCGACCAGCGCGGATGCTGGTCGACGTAGTCGCCGAAGATCTGCAGCACCGGAATGTCTTTCAGCTTTGGCGCGTTCTCGGCCTTGCCCGGCGAGGCCGCCTCGACGGCGACGATACCCTTGATCTTGTCAGGGCGCTGCTCGGCGACCTGGAAGCCGAACGTGCCGCCCTGGCTGTGCAGCAGCATCACGCAGGGGCACACCTTGTCGACCAGCGCGAGGTACGCGGCGACGATCGCCTTGTCGGTGCCGAGCCAGCGCGGCACCGCCTGGCGCATGTAATTCTCATAAGCCTCCGCCGGGAACGCGCTGCCGGGAAGCAGCTTGCGCTTGGCCGGATCGGCATTCCACGAGCCCTCGCCTTCGCCGATGCGGAAGCGCTCGAACGGGTCCTGATAGGTGAGGAAGATCGGCGCGTCGCTCCACACGTCGCCGCTCGCGAAGCCCGCGCGGCCGCGCTCGACCGCGTCCGAATTGTAAACGTCCCAGCCCTTGCGGACGAAGAAGTTGAGCCAGCCGTCGCGGCCGTCGGGCGTCGATTCATAGGTCACGCCGGTGAGTCCGCCGCCGTGCCACATCAGCAGCGGGTATTTGCCTTTCTTGTTCTTCGGCAGGAAGAACTGCACGTACATCTGCTCGACCATGTACTGGCCGTTCGGGTCGAGCTTGGTCATCGGGCCGCCGGGCTGGCGCTGGATCTGGCGCACCTCCTTGCCGGTGACTTCCGCGATGCGGCCGCCGATGTGGAACGAACCCATGCCGCGCAGCACGATGTCTTCGGCGGCGAGCGCCGGCAGCGCGGCGAGACTCATCAGCGTGGCGATCGCGATGCGGCGCATGGAAGTCCTCCCCCGATTTTTCGTTGCGGCCATTGTTGCCGATCCCGGGGCGGCGCGCCACGGTGGGCAAGCGGTGACGGTGTGCGAAAAATCGCGTGGGCCGCGGCCCGTCAGCCTGTCGCGCAGCCGCCTGCAAGCGGAAAGCGCACGCGCGCGATAAGACCGTCTGCGGCTTTCGGAAGAGAACGTGCCGCCGAGCGCGCGTGCGAGCCGCTCCGACGATCGACAAGCCGAGATGCTTGCGGCTGCCGTCCGGCTGGCGGAGGCCCGGCCCGTCGTCGTGAATGACGAGCGTCGCCTCATCACCCTCCCGCGACAGCGTCACGCTGATCTTGCCACGCGCGCGCCCCACGAAGGCGTGACGGTAAGCGTTCATCATCAACTCGACCACGATCTGCCCGAGCAGCGATGCGCGCTGACCCGGCAGCACGAGTGGCGCGATGGAGAGAGTCATCGCGTGATGTTGCAATGGATCGTAGAGCTCGCCGACCCGGCGCGCGAGGTCGGATACGAAGCGCTCGAGTTCGATCGGTCGGGAGGTCTCGTCGTCGAGGCTGATGTAGATGCCGGTCAGCGTCTCGAAACGCGCGCCGAGGTCCTCAAGAACGCGGATCGTCTCGTCGCTGCGCGCACGGCCGGCCTCGAGCCGGATCAGGCTCGTCATGTTCTGCAGGTGATTGCGCAGGCGGTGGCGCAACTCGCTCATCTGCACCGCGACCAGCGTGGCAGATGCATCCCCAGATGAAGGCATGCGGCAAATCGGACCCGACCCTTGCGCCCCGGCCGGGAATGTAGTGCGTGGAAAGTTCCGTCACATTGTCATTTGACACAGGTGCGCGGCGCGCGTCGAAATATATCGGGCTGCGGACGAGGTCATGGGCATTCGCGTATCGTGTTTCGAGTGTGCGCTGCGCCGGAGCGGCGCGTTCAAGCCCATCAACGACATCGAGCTCGCATTCATCAACGAGATGAAGCGCGACCATCTGGTGTGTCCGCCGGGCGCGGAGATCATTTCGGCCGGCCAGGAGCAGGTGGAACTTTACACGCTCTATGCCGGCTGGGCGTTCCGCTACAAGACACTGCCCGATGGGCGGCGCCAGATCCTCAACATCCATCTGCCCGGCGACCTGATCGGCCTGCAGGGTGCGATGTTCGATGCGACGTCCTACGGCGTCGAGGCGCTGACCGAGGTGCAGCTCTGCCTGCTGCCGCGGCGCAAGTTCTGGACGCTGTTCGAAAACATGCCGGAGCTGTCGTTCGACGTGACCTGGCTCGGGGCGCGCGAGGAAAGCCATGTCGACGAGCACCTGATCAGCGCGGGCCGCCGCAGCGCCTCTGAGCGGATCGCCGCGCTCGTCATCCACCTGTACAAGCGCCTCCAGGCCATCAGCCTCGTGGTGAACGGCGCGATGCCGTTTCCGCTGACGCAGCAGCACATCGCCGACATGCTCGGCCTCTCGCTCGTGCACACCAACAAGTCGCTCGCAAAGCTGCGCCGCCTGGGCATGTTCTCTCAGGGCAACGGAATGCTGCTGCTGTCCAACCCGAAGGCGCTGGAAAGCATGGCGCAGTATTTCGACGAAGAGACGCCGTTGCGACCGCTGATCTGACCCACCGAAACCGATACATCCCGCGTACGCGCGCATGCCATGCGCGCATGGCGGATAGAAGCCCGCCCGTTTCCGCGATAGCCTTTGCCAAGATCAAAGGGGGAGGAAACGCGATGGCGCGTGCGCTTCGGCTGGTCGGCGTGGCGTGGCTTGCGATGTGCGGCGGGACGTCCGCGCAGACGGCGCAGAACTTTCCGAGCCAGGCTGTCCGTATCATCGTGAACCTCAGCCCCGGTAGCGTCGCGGATGGACTCGCGCGCACCGTCGCCGACAAGCTTTCCAAGACCTGGAACCAGCAAGTGATCGTCGACAACCGTCCGGGGCTCGCCGGCACCGCGGCGGTCGCGAAGGCCGCGCCGGACGGCTACACGCTGCTCGTCTGCTCGAACGGCCACACGATCGCGCCGGCCGTGAACAAGAGCCTGCCGTTCGAGATGCGCGAGCTTACCGGCGTTTCCAAGTTCGCGTCGGTGCCGCTGGTGCTCGTCTCGCCGCCGGACATCGCGGCGAAGAACGTGCAGGAGTTCGTCGCGCTGGCGAAGTCGAAGCCGGGCGCGATGAACTTTTCGTCCGCCGGCATCGCAAGCGCGGCGTATCTCGCGGCGGAGTTCTTCCGTCAGGCGACCAAGATCGACATCCAGCACATTCCCTATCGCGGCGCGCCGGAAGCGGTCGGCAGCGTGATGCGCGGCGACTCGCACCTCTATTTCTTCGGCGTCAATCTCGCCGCCGAGCTGCACGACGCCGGCAAAATAAGAGCGCTCGCGATCGCGACACCAAAGCGCAATCCCGCGATGCCCAACCTGCCGACGGTCGCGGAGTCCGGCTATCCGGGCTTTGCGTTCGACGCGTGGTTCGGAATGCTGGCGCCGTCCGGCGTGCCAAAGCCGATCCTCGACAAGATCAGCCGCGACGTCGCCGCCGCGATGGCGTCGCCTGACGTGTTCGAGCGGCTGACCAAGCAGGGCCTCGAGGTCGAGACCAACACACCGGACGCATTCGAGGCGATGATCCAGAACGATGTCGCGCGCTACGGCAAGATGCTGCGCGATGCCGGGCTCGCGGTGAATTAGCGACCCTTCAGGCCCGCGATCGCGATCATCGAACGCAGGAAGCCCTCGAAATTGTTGACGGTCCATTCGCGCTTGCCCGAGTCGCTCACGAGCGAGTAGCTGCGATCCGGCCCGATCAGCCGCGCCTCGATGGTGAAGACCGTCTTGCCGTCGGCCCAGTCCACCTCGCGAAACGCCTGCATCACGCGCACGCCCTCGACGGTGCGTTCCTTGACCTCCGTGAGCCGCACGTCGCGGATGCGCCCCGAGCCCTTGTTCTGCTCGACCAGCCCGCGATGGTGGTTCTCGAAATCCGCCATCGAGATCGTCGTGCGATGCGGCTGCTCCTTGTAGCTCACCACCGAACCGGCCGCGCAGGCAGAACCGGCGCAGCGATAGTAGTGCACGTCGTTGCGCAACTCGTGCCGCCAGCCCTCCATCGCGAGCGCGATCGTTTCCTGCGCGACCGCGCTTTGCGGCAGCACGAGCAGCGCGAGCAGCAGAACGACAACTCTCATGATGTTCTCCGCGGCCGCGCAGATGAATCCGGCCATGCTATTCTGGCCCAGGCGCGGTCACGGCGCCACCGAAGGACAGAGTTGAGACACATGATGTGGAAATCGATCGCGGCTGCCATCGCGCTGGCGTTTGTGTTCCCGTCTATTGGTGACGCCACCGAGATCAAGGTCTTGAGCGGCACCGGACCAAGATCCGCCGTGCGCGAACTGATTGCCCAATTCGAGCGCAATACCGGACACAAGGTTGCGGTCCAGTTTCACGTCAACGCCGAAGTGAAGCGCAGGATCGATGCGGGCGAAACCTTCGACGCGACGGTGCTCAATCCGGACGTGCTCGACGAACTGATCCGGCAGGGCAAGGTCACGGCCGCGTCGCGCGCGAGCATCGGACGGGCCGGCGTTGGAATGGCCGTGCGTGCGGGCGCCGCGAAGCCCGACATTTCGACGGCCGAAAATTTCAAACGCGCGCTGCTCGATGCGAAGTCAGTCGCGTTTCCGGAGGAAGGCGCGAGCGGGCGCTATTTCGTAAGCGTACTCGCACGCCTCGGCATCGCGGACGCCATGAAGCCGAAACTCAAGCCGATGCCGGCCAGCGACGCCGCCGAGATCGTGGCGCGCGGCGAAGCCGAGATGGCCGTCGTCGTGATGCCGCGCATGGCCGGCGTGCCCGGCATCGAAATCGTCGGGCCGCTGCCGGCGGAGCTGCAGACCTATATCGGCTTCGCGGCCGGTGTCGGCGCGGGCGCAAAGGAACCGGATGCCGCGACGGCGCTGGTGCGCTTCCTCTCGTCGCCCGAGGCCGCGCCGGTGCTGCGTGCCAAGGGCATCGAGCCGAACTGAACCCGATCGCTAGCCGCTCGCGCGCGCCTGCTTTACCAGCGCGACCAGCGTGTCGCGGATCGCTGCGCGCGTGGTGATGCGCGTTGGAAACGGCAGACGCGCGGTGCGGTCGCCCGCCACGAGGTCCGCGCCGTCGGGATCGATCCCGCTGATGCGCCACGCGCCCTCGTCCTCGCCGAGCAGCTTCGTCGCATAGAGCAGGATCGCGTCGGCGTGGTCCTCATTCATGTGCGCGGCGGCGCCCTCCTCGCCCGCGATCATTTCATCCGCGCCGGCGATGTCGGTGAGCAATTCCGCAGCATTGAGATCGGCGGCACGCGCGAAGCCGCCATTGAGGTGCGCGGACGCGACCGTCATGCGCCAGAACGCGAAATCGCCGAAGCCGGCGTAAAGCTCTGCCTTCGGGTGCCGCGCGAGGAAGCGCCGCCGCACGCGTGGCTCGTCCACGCTGCCGCGCGCGAGTGCCGCGAATGTCCCGAGCACGGTCAGGCGGGGATGTGCCAGCGGATCGCCCTTGCCGGTCTGCGCGAGCAGGATCGAGGCGCGGCCGTCGGCTTCGAGATTCGCCGTATGGGTCGAGAGCCGCGACGTGAGGATGACGGGCGCGCCGTCCACGTCGGTCGCGACGTTGACCAGCGAGGCGAACGGATGGCCGGTGTTGCGGTCGAGCGTCGCCAGCGTGCCGGCGCGGGTCGCGCGCAGGAGGGATTTACCCAACGCCACGGGGTCGAAATCGGCCGGCGCGCGAGCGCCTTCCGGGAGGCGATCCGGCATCGCGCCGGGCAACGGAGTGGCAGCCGGCTGCGTCATCAACCCCTCCCAAATACTTCATCTGCCACGATTTTTCTCATCTTTGCCACAATTGCGCCGGTTCCGCGGTCTTGTCTGGAACCGGGGCCGGGCGGGTTTTCGCGCGGCCGAAGTGTGCTAGAAGGCCGCCCATGCCCACAATCGCTCTGGTCGACGACGACCGCAACATCCTGACCTCGGTTTCGATTGCGCTCGAATCCGAAGGCTACCGGATCATGACCTACACGGACGGCGCCTCGGCACTTGAGGGTTTCAAGTCGAGCCCGCCGGACCTCGCCATCCTCGACATCAAGATGCCGCGCATGGACGGCATGGAGCTCCTGCGCCGCGTGCGCCAGAAGACCGACATGCCGGTGATCTTCCTCACCTCCAAGGACGAGGAGATCGACGAGCTGTTCGGCTTGAAGATGGGCGCGGACGATTTCATCCGTAAACCGTTCTCGCAGCGTCTGCTGGTCGAGCGCGTCAAGGCGATCCTGCGCCGCGGCCTGCCGAAGGACGCGACGGCCGTGAAGGAAACCGACACCCGCAAGGTGCTCGAGCGCGGCCTGCTGCGCATGGATCCGGAGCGCCACACCTGCACCTGGAAGGACGAGCCGGTGACGCTCACCGTCACCGAGTTCCTGATCCTCCAGGCGCTCGCGAGCCGGCCCGGCGTGGTGAAGAGCCGCAACGCGCTGATGGACGCGGCCTATGACGATCAGGTCTATGTCGACGACCGCACCATCGACAGCCACATCAAGCGGCTGCGCAAGAAGTTCAAGGTGGCGGACGACGACTTCGACATGATCGAGACGCTCTACGGCGTCGGCTATCGCTTCAAGGAAGGCTGACCACGTGATCCCGAAGGGAAACCGGCTTTCGGGATCGTGCTCCAGCAATAGCCTGCCGTTTGCGGCCGGATTGCGCTAATTTCAGCGCGACTTTCTCGCGAACATCAGCGGACGTAGCGACGTGCTGGATCGAACCGCGGAGATTGCGCCGGCCCTCGCCGAGGAACGCTCGGGCGAAACGGAGCGGCGTGCGCCACGCCGCTGGCTGCGCCGGTTCTTCGCGCCGTCGGTGGCGGTGTGGCAATTTCTCTCGTCGAGCCTGACGCGACGCATCATCTTTCTCAACATCGCCGGCCTCGCGGCGCTCGTCATCAGCATCCTCTATCTGTCGCAGTACCGCGCCGGCCTGATCGAGGCGCGCGTGCAGAGCCTGCTGGTGCAGGGCGAGATCATCGCGGGCGCGATCGCGGCCTCGGCGACGGTCGAGACGGACACTATCACGATCGATCCCGACAAGCTGCTCGAACTGCAGACCGGCGAGAGCTACGGCCCGCCGGACGAAGCGCTTTCGGCACTCGAATTCCCGATCAATCCCGAACGCGTCGCACCGCTGCTGCGCCGCCTCGTGCTGCCGACGCGCACGCAGGCGCGCATCTACGACCGCGAAGGTGCGCTGCTGCTCGACACGCGCAATCTCTACGGCCGGGGCGACGTGCTGCGCTTCGACCTGAACCCGGAAGACGACCGGCCGACGCGGATGGAACGCGCGTGGATCGCGATCAAGAACTGGTTCGGACGCGTCAATCTTCCGCCCTACCGCGATCTCGGTCCGGCCAACGGCAAGGGCTATCCGGAGGTCGTGCAGGCGCTCAACGGGCTGAAGTCGAGTTCGGTGAGCGCGAACGAGCGCGGCCAGGCGATCGTGCTGGTCGGCGTACCGATCCAGCGCTTCCGCGCGGTTCGTGGCGCGCTGTTGCTCTCCACGCAGGGCGGCGAAATCGACAATGCGGTGGCGGCCGAACGGCTGCAGATCTTCCTTCTGTTCCTCGTGCTCGGCGCCGTCATGGTGCTGCTTTCGATGCTGCTCGCCCGCACCATCGCGGGCCCGGTGCGCCGCCTTGCAGACGCCGCCGAAACCGTGCGCCGCCGGATCAAGTCGCGCGGCGAAATTCCCGACTTCACGCATCGCAAGGACGAGATCGGCGAACTCTCCGGCGCGCTGCGCGAGATGACCAATTCGCTCTACAGCCGCATCGAGGCGATCGAGAGCTTCGCGGCGGACGTCGCGCATGAGTTGAAGAACCCCCTCACCTCGCTGCGCTCCGCGGTCGAGACGCTGCCGCTCGCGAAGACGCCGGAAAGCCGCGCGCGCCTCCTCGCCGTGATCCAGCATGACGTGAAGCGGCTCGACCGGCTGATCTCCGATGTCTCGGATGCGAGCCGGCTCGATGCCGAATTGCAGCGCCACGATGTCGCGCCGGTCGATCTGACGCGGCTGCTCAACACCGTCGTGACGGTCGCAAACGAAGTGCGCCGCGGCGACGATGTCAAGATCGCGCTGACCTTCGAGGGAAACAAGCGGTCGTTCATCGTGCCGGGTCATGACTCGCGGCTCGGACAGGTGATCGACAACCTGATCGAAAATGCGCGCTCGTTCTCGCCGCAAGGCGCAACCGTGCGCATCACGGCGCGTCGGCTGCGCAGCGCGGCGGAAATCACCGTGGACGACGACGGGCCAGGCATCCAGCCGGACGCGATGGAGCGCATTTTCGAGCGCTTCTACACCGACCGGCCGCACCAGGGATTCGGGCAGAACTCCGGGCTCGGCCTTTCGATCTCGCGCCAGATCGTCGAGGCGCATGGCGGACGCATCCGCGCCGAGAACCGCATGGGCGCATCGACCGGCCCGGACGGCCCGAAGGTGCTCGGCGCGCGGTTCGTCGTGCGCCTGCCGGCGATGTGACCGGCTGTTCGCGGACGTGAGCTTGCGCTACGCTTGGTTGAACGATGCTGGCCCCGGGGGGCGCCAGATGAATCTCGACCTTTATCCGATCGGCTGGCTGCATACCGTCGTGAGCGCGATCGCGCTTGTGACCGGCGCAGTCGTGCTTGTGCGCCCGAAGGGCACGCCGGTGCACATGTTGCGCGGGCGCATCTATGTGGTGGCGCTCATCGTCACTTGCGTCACGAGCTTTGCGATTTACCGCGTCGGCAAGTTCTGGTTTCCGCACTGGTTCGGACTCGCGTCGCTGATCGTCGTCGCAATCGGCCTGGCGTTCGCACACTACAAGAGGCCGCACGGCTGGATGCATCTGCACCTCACCTGCATGGTGGCGAGCTATTACATGCTGATCGGCGGCGGCGTGAACGAGGTCTTCCTGCGCGTTGACGCGCTGCACCGCCTGGCGCCCGATGTGCTCAACTCGCCGCTGGTCGGCATGACGCATTTCGCCGTGATGGCCATGTTCGCGCTGCTGATCGCCTACTTCAACGCCGCGCTGTTGCTGCGGCGGCCGCGCACCGCCTGATGACAACGATCCACGCGTCCGCGGTTCTTGCAGGCGCGCGCGCAGTGCTGATCCGCGGCGCGGCGGGCGCGGGCAAGTCGCGGCTCGCGTTTGCGCTGATCGAAGCGGGCAGAACCGGCGCGCTGCCGCTCGCGCGGCTCGTGGGCGACGACCGCGTGCATGTTGAAGCCACCCACGGCCGCCTGCTGGTGCGGCCTGCCGCGACGCTTGCCGGCCTGATCGAAATCCGCGGGCTTGGTATCCGCCGGGTTCCCTACGAACCGGTAGCGGTGGTGGGTCTGGTCGTGGACCTTGCGGCAGCCGACGCGGAGCGGCTTCCGGGGCCCGAATCTGCCAGCGTCGAGGTCTCCGGCGTCGTTCTGCCGCGGATCGGCGCGGTGCCCGGAACAGACCCCTTCCCGGCCGTTATTGCTGCGCTGCGCACCGCGGATTCAGGCCATTAAAGCCGGTTTTGCGGCCATCCGCGTGCGATGCAAAATAGCCGGAACGCGCGCCGCCACCCCCTTGCGCTTGTCCGGCGCATGGTCATGATGGCGCCCTTTCGTGCGGTGGGGCGCAAAACCGCGCCGGCCGGAGTCCTCGACCTTCACATGATAGGCTTGGTTCTCGTCACCCACGGGCGGCTCGCGATCGAATTTCGCGCGGCCCTCGAACATGTCGTCGGCGAGCAGAAGCAGATCGAGACCGTCACCATCGGTCCCGACGACGACGTCGAGCAGCGCCGCCGCGACATCATCGAGGCGGTTACGCGCGCCGACGCCGGCGACGGTGTGGTGATCCTCACCGACATGTTCGGCGGTACCCCTTCCAACCTTTCGATCTCGGTGATGAACCGGCCGAACGTCGAGGTCGTGGCAGGCATCAATTTGCCGATGCTGGTGAAGCTCGCCAAGGTGCGCGCCGACTGCCCGCTCGAGAAGTCCGTCGCCGCCGCGCAGGAGGCGGGCAAGAAGTACATCACCGTCGCGAGCCGCGTCCTCGCCGGGAAATGAACTCGCCGGCCGACGAATCCGCGCCGGGCGCGATCACACGCATTCTCAAGATCGTCAACGAGAAGGGACTGCACGCGCGGGCTTCCGCGAAATTCGTGCAGATGGTCGAGCGCTACGACGCGAAGGTTGTCGTCTCGCACAAGGGCGAGAGCGCGGGTGGCGACTCCATCATGGGCCTGATGATGCTCGCGGCCGGCATCGGCTCGTCGATCACGGTTTCCGCCACCGGACCGCAGGCGCAGGACGTCATCACCGCGCTCGACGGTCTGGTCTCCTCGCGGTTCGGCGAGGAGGAGTAGCGCTTCCTTGCGGTCCCCTCTCCCGCTTGCGGTGAGGGTGACGACGCTCCGCTACGGCGCCATGCTCACCGGCGAGAAATCCTGAAACCAGTTCTGCGCCTGCACGAAGCCCTTTACCTTGGTGCTCATCGCGCGCGGATTGACGTCGTGCGTCACCATCAGGAACAGCGCCTCGTCGACGTATTTCTCATGGATCTTCTCCAGCACCTTGGTCTGCGCGGCCGGATCGAAGGTATTGCGCACCTGATCGAGCAGCTTGTCCATCTCGGGATCGCAGTAGTAGCCCCAGTTCGTTCCGGCCGGCGGGCCGAAACTGCATTGCACATGACGGATGAAGCCGGTGAACGGGTCCTGCAGGAAGTACGTGTAGTTCATGCCGGTCGCGCCGCGTGACGTCTCGTGCTTGGCGCCCGCGCGCCAGATGTTGATCAGCGTGTTCCAGTCCACCACTTCGAGCTCGACCTGAATGCCGATCTCGGCGAGGCTCTGCTGCACGAACTCGTTCATCGGCAGCGGCTGCATCTGTCCCGAACCCGAGGCCGAGATCAGGATCTTGGTCCTGAGCGGCTTACCGGGGCCGTAACCCGCCTCGGCAATCAGCTTCTTCGCCGCAGCGACATCGTGCTTGAGCTTGAAACTCGGATTGCCGAACCACTGGTGGCCGGGCGGGAAGAAGCCTTCCGCCGGGATCATCAGGCCGGAGAGCATTTCCTTCATGCCCTGCCGGTCGATCGCCAGATTCGCGGCCTTGCGCACGCGCACGTCGTTCCACGGCGAACCCTCGGCGCGCGAGAGGTGCCACGTCCAGTTATGCGGATACGCGTTGGTGACGATCTGCATCCCGGCCGACTTGAGCGAAGGCACGGCATCCGGCGGCGGCGCCTCGATCCAGTCGACCTGGCCGGAACGCAATGCCGCGACA
The DNA here is from genome assembly GCA_963828625.1 of uncultured Alphaproteobacteria bacterium. Lineage (GTDB taxonomy): Bacteria > Pseudomonadota > Alphaproteobacteria > Rhizobiales > Xanthobacteraceae > PALSA-894. Next base: position 233,671 of record CAWHEX010000010.1, read on the forward strand.
CGCGCGTTCGCTTCCGGCAACGGCAGCAGCATCAGCCGGTCCAGCTTCGGCACGCGCCCCTTGTCCCAATACTCCTTGTTGGGGATCAGTTCGGCCCGCTCGCGCGGCACGAACTTGTCGAGCTTCCACGGGCCGGTGCCCGACGGCCTGCGCGCGAACGCGTCCCAGGTCTTGCCGACCTTCTCCCACTGCGCTGGCGACGAAATCATGATCCACGCGATCTGATACGGCAGCGTCGCGTCCGGCGCCTTGGTGGAGATTTCGAGCGTGAGCTTGTCGATCGCCTTGTAGGCGGCGACCGCAGGGATACGAGTGAGGCCCTGCCCCGACTGGCGCGGATCGAACTGCGGGGAATCCTTCTTGGTGATCTTGTCGAGATTCCAGACCACCGCGTCGGCGGTGAAGTCGGAGCCGTCGTGGAATTTCACGCCCTCGCGCAGCTTGAAGATCCACTTGGTCTTCGAGGCGTCGGCTTCGTCGACCGCCCAGCTTGTCGCAAGACCCGGCATCAGACCGGACGGCTTGGTGGCGCTGGAGAGGTCCCAATTGATCAGCGCGTCATAGACCGTATAGCCCATGAAACGCATGCCCTCGCCGCCGTTGTCGGTCTGGCCGGTGGTCAGCGGAATATCCGACGCCGTCATCGCGATGCGCAGCGTGCCTTGCGCGTGCGCGGGGGCGGTTGCGATGAAAATGGCGGCAGCGAGTGCGGGAATTGCGCGTTTCATGGTCAGGACTCCGGGATTGAACGATCCGAAGCCATTCGGTCGCAAGCCGCGTGCCACCCTTGCCCTGCCCGCCCCGCATCCTTAAACGGCGCGGATGGCGCCGCCCCTTCTCACCCTTCAGGACGTCCACCTCACCTTCGGCGGCACGCCGCTGTTGGAAGGCGCGGAACTGTCGATCTGCGAGCGCGAGCGCGTCTGTCTCGTGGGGCGCAACGGCTCCGGCAAGTCGACGTTGCTCAGGATCGCGGCCGGCACCGTGGAGGCGGACCGCGGCACGCGCTTCGCGCAGCCGGGCGCGACCATCCGCTATCTGCCGCAGGAGCCGGACCTCATCGGCTTTGCGACCGCACTTGCCTACGTGGAGGCCGGCCTCGCGCCGGGCGACGACCCGCATCGCGCGCGCTACCTGCTCGAACAGCTCGGCCTGACCGGCGAGGAAGATCCCGCGCGGCTGTCCGGCGGCGAAGCGCGCCGCGCAGCGCTTGCGCGCGTGCTCGCGCCCGAGCCAGACATCCTGCTGCTCGACGAGCCGACCAACCATCTCGATCTGCCCGCCATCGAATGGCTCGAAAGCGAACTCGCATCTTCACGCTCTGCGCTCGTTCTCATCAGCCATGACCGGCGTTTTCTCGAAAAGCTGTCGCGCGCCACCGTGTGGCTCGACCGCGGCGTGACACGGCGCATCGAGCGCGGCTTCGACAAGTTCGAGGAGTGGCGCGATCAGGTGCTGGAGGAAGAAGAGAAGGAGCAGCACAAGCTCGGCCGCAAGATCGTCGCCGAGGAGCACTGGATACGCTACGGCGTCTCGGGACGGCGCAAGCGCAATGTGCGGCGCGTCGGCCTGCTGCAGGAGTTGCGCAAGGATTTCCGCGAGCATCGCGGCGCGCTCGGCAACGTGAAGATCGCCGTGAATGACGCGGAGCTGTCGGGCAAGCTCGTCGTCGAAGCCAAGGGCATCTCGAAAACGTACGGCGACACGCCGATCGTGCGCGACTTTTCCATCCGCATCCAGCGCGGCGACCGCATCGGGCTCGTCGGCCCGAACGGCGCGGGCAAGACCACGCTGCTGAACATGCTGACCGGCACGCTTGCGCCGGATGAAGGGAGCGTGAAGCCCGGCGCGAACATCCAGATGGCGACGCTCGAGCAAAAACGCGACGCGCTCGACCCGAATTTGTCTGTGCGCGACACGCTCACCGGCGGGCGCGGCGATAGCGTCTTCGTCGGTAACCAGACGCGCCACGTCGTCGGCTATATGCGGGACTTCCTGTTCGCGCCCGAGCAGGCCGGCACCGCGGTGTCGCGGCTCTCCGGCGGCGAGCGCGGCCGCCTCACGCTGGCGCGCGCGTTGGCCAAGCCATCGAACCTGCTGGTGCTCGACGAGCCGACCAACGATCTCGACCTCGAAACGCTCGATCTTCTTGAAGAGATGATCGACGACTATCCCGGCACCGTGCTGCTCGTCTCGCACGACCGCGATTTCCTTGACCGCACGGTGTCGGCTGTGATCGTCGCCGAAGGCGACGGGCGCTGGAACGTCTATGCGGGCGGCTATTCCGACATGGTGGCGCAGCGCGGCGAGGGCGTGACGGCGAAGGCCGTGAAGGTGGAAGCAAAGCCCGCGCGCGAGAAGGCCGAGCGGCCGTCCTCTGCTGCGCCGAAGAACCGCCTGTCGTTCAAGGACAAGCACGCGCTCGAAACATTGCCGGCGCGTATCGCGGCGCTGGAATCCGAGATCGCGACGTTGTCGAAGACCATCGCAGACCCGAACCTTTACGCGCGGGACCGCGCTGCCTTCGACAAATCTTCCGCGGCGCTCGGCGAGACACAGGCAGCACTCGCCGCCGCCGAGGACGAATGGCTGCGGCTGGAAGAGTTGCGCGAGCAGGTCGAGGCGCGGTGATAATCAAAAACGGGAGACTGTCATGAAACTGGAAGGCGGATGCTATTGCGGCAGCCTGCACTACGTCGCCGAGGGCGAGCCTACGATGAAGGCGCAATGCCATTGCCGCGAATGCCAATACATCTCCGGCGGCTCCCCGAACATGTTCATGCTCATGCCGCTCGACGGCTTCCGCTACACCAAGGGGACGCCGAAGCAATTCACCCGCAGCGATCTTGAGCGCGCGGTGACGCGCGAATTCTGCGCCGAGTGCGGCACGCATCTTCTGACGCGACGGCCGGGCCTGCCGGCGATCATCCTGAAGGTCGGCACGCTCGACGACCCGGGCCAGTTCGGCAACCCGCAGATGGCGATCTACACCGTCGACAAACAGGCCTTCCATCAGATCCCGGAAGGAATGCCGACGTTCGAGCGATTGCCGAAGCGGTAATCGGCGGGCGCTGCCACTAAGGCTTCGCCTCGTCGGGCTCTTCCGGATACCACCGCGCCAGCAGCATTGACGCGCCAGCAAAAACCGCGGACCAGATCGCTACAGCGATAGCGGTTGTCAGAAACGACATCATCCCGCGGTCACTGGCGGAATTAATCGCACTCCCGATCGTCATGGCGAGTCCCATGATCGCGACGTTCCAGGCCGTATACACGAGACGATAGCGCGTGATCGGTCGGCGCATCAGATATCGCCACAGCAGCGAGATGCCCCAGAGCGCTGAGGCAAGCGCGTAGCAGACCAATATGCTCAGCGGTGTGATGAGTTCGAGAAACGGCAACATGGGGCGTTCTTTTGCAGACCGGTTGTTTGACGCGAGCCGGCACCGCAAGGTTCAACAGCCCGCCCTGACCGTCGCGTCGTCGCACGAGTCGGCTACACGCTAACTATCTGTCAAAGCTTGCTTTTCTAGTTCCTCCACTTACTTGAAATCGATATAAAGAATTCTTTATATCCTTCTTGCGGCGGTCATCTGGCGCTGCTATAGCCACGCCACGTTACGAACCGCCGCGCCACGGCGTGTTTCGCTTTCATCCCGCCAAGAACAGGAAACGTCATGCCCGTCGCGTCCGAATACATTGTGAAAGACATTGGCCTTGCCGAATTTGGCCGCAAGGAGCTTTCGCTCGCCGAAACCGAGATGCCCGGCCTGATGGCAACACGCGAGGAGTACGGCCCGAAGAAGCCGCTCAAGGGCGCGCGCATCGCCGGCTCGCTGCACATGACGATCCAGACCGGCGTGCTGATCGAGACGCTGACCGCGCTCGGCGCGGACGTGCGCTGGGTCTCGTGCAACATCTATTCGACGCAGGATCACGCGGCGGCCGCGATCGCGGCGGCCGGCGTGCCGGTGTTCGCCGTGAAGGGTGAGACGTTGAAGGACTATTGGGACTACACCGCCCGCATGTTCGACTGGCATGGCGGCGGTTTCCCGAACATGATCCTCGATGACGGCGGCGACGCCACGATGTACGTGCACCTCGGCGTGCGCGCCGAGAACGGTGACACGGCGTTTCTCGACAAGCCTGGTTCGGAGGAAGAGGAGGTCTTCTTCGCGCTGCTCAAGAAGCAGCTGAAGGAAAAGCCGAAGGGCTACTTCGGCGAGATCGCCAAGAGCATCAAGGGCGTCTCCGAGGAGACGACCACCGGTGTGCATCGCCTCTACGACATGCAGAAGGCCGGCACGCTGCTGTGGCCTGCCATCAACGTCAACGACTCGGTCACCAAGTCGAAGTTCGACAACCTTTACGGCTGCCGCGAGTCGCTGGTCGACGGCATCCGCCGCGGCACTGACGTGATGATGTCCGGCAAGGTCGCGATGGTGGCGGGCTTCGGCGACGTCGGCAAGGGCTCGGCGGCCTCGCTGCGCCAGGCCGGCTGCCGCGTGATGGTGTCGGAGGTCGATCCGATCTGCGCGCTGCAGGCCGCGATGGAAGGCTATCAGGTCGTCACGATGGAAGACGCCGCGCCGATCGCCGACATCTTCGTCACGGCGACCGGCAACAAGGACATCCTCACGCTCGACCACATGCGCGCGATGAAGGACCGGGCCATCGTCTGCAACATCGGCCACTTCGACAACGAGATCCAGGTCGCCGCGCTGAAGAACATGAAGTGGAACAACATCAAGCCGCAGGTGGACGAGATCGAATTCCCGGACGGCCACCGCATCATCATGCTGTCGGAAGGCCGCCTCGTGAACCTCGGCAACGCGATGGGTCATCCGAGCTTCGTGATGTCGGCCTCGTTCACCAATCAGACGCTGGCGCAGATCGAGCTGTTCGCAAACAACAAGGACGGCAAGTTCAAGAAGGAAGTCTACGTCCTGCCGAAGACGCTCGACGAGAAGGTCGCGCGGCTGCACCTCGCCAAGATCGGCGTGAGGCTCACCGAGCTGCGCGACGACCAGGCTTCCTACATTGGCGTGAAGAAGGAAGGCCCGTTCAAGAGCGGATCATTATCGGTATTGATTACCGGCCAAATCTCAGAATGCGAAAGGCCGGGCAAACGCCCGGCCTTTTCTTTTGAATTGACGATGGAAATCCGCAGACGATTGACCGCAATAGACTTTCACGCATAGCGTGCACCAACCGAACTTTCGTAGTGAGCACTCGCCCGTGAACATTCGTTGGCTACATATATCAGACATTCACGAGTGCAGCCGTGAAGGTCATTTCCGCAAGAAAATGTATTCCGAGATTGTCAAAGAGGTGGAGCACCAGGCGCCGCCGGATTTAGTGTTTCTAACAGGCGACATGGCTTTCGGAGGATCCGAAAAGGAGTACCAAAGTTTGGAGGAAGCGTTCGTTGCTCCATTGAAGAACGTTCTGCCGCCCCACTGTCCTATTTTCACTATCCCAGGCAATCACGACGTCGACCGCGAGCGCGCGATAAAGCCGCGTCTATGGATCGGCGATACGGGCGAGGCGAAATTATTCCAAGCTACAGATGCAAAGGGCGCCGCTAAACGAAAAGACGCGCTCCTACCTCGTTTCTCAGCATACGCGGCCTTTGACGCTAGAGTGTCAAGCTGGGGCAGGCCATGGCTTGACTCCGAAGTGGGATCAGTGTGGTCGAGCAATGTGATCAAAGGCGCAAGAGTTCTCGGTAGTCGGCATTAATACGGCTTGGCTATGTCAAGATGACGATGATTGGGGCGCGTTGACGCCCGGCCGCTTCATGCTGGAGCACGCAGTAGATGAAGCGCTGAAGGAGAAGCCAGACGTCCTGGTAGTCCTTGGCCACCACCCACTCGCCGCGTTGCGCGTCGAAGGTGAGCCGTCTGACGGACCGCGTGTCATTGATCGTTTGAAGCAAGCAAACGCTATCTATCTCCACGGCCACCTGCATGCCAGCGGCGTCGACCAGATTGGCGATGCACTGCGCACCGCCCTCACTGTTCAGGCGCCTTCGGCGTTTCAGGCCCATGACAATAAACGCTGGCGCAATGGCCTCATGTGGGGCGAGGCCGATCTTTCAACGGGCACACTACTTCTGGAGCCTCGATTATGGAATGAGGACAAGCGCGAGTATAAATTCGATATTGACGCCGGTTATGAGAGCGAGCGCGTGCCGGGGCGCGACGCCTTTCGTCTGTCCTTGCCTAGGCGGACACCGACCTCTTTACCCGCGGCTGGTGTGCCAACATTAGCGCGCAGCCCGCTTGATGTACCCGCGGGCTGGGAGACCGTTGACCATGACGCGCTGGCGGAAATTCGCGCAAACCCACCTTCTCATGAAATCATGGTCGAATTTTTCGACGGCATGCTCCCGACATGGCAAAGAGCACTGGCCGCTGGTGTACAACCAAGGGCAATCGCCGGTCGGCTAGCAAATCGCCTTCGTGGCATTCACGCCGGCGCTAGGAAGCCAGAAGTGATCCTGCTCTCCGGAGCCGGCGGTGAGGGCAAGTCAACCGCACTGCTGCATGCCGCCGCAACTCTGGTCGAGGATACACAACAGGCTTGGACCTGCCTACACCGCCAGGCCGCCAATGCGGGCTTGCCCGAGGATACATTCGCGAAATTGCCGACGAAACCGGACCATGCGTGGGTGGTCGTCATCGACGATGCCGACAATATCGGTCCCGCCGTTCTCGCCGCCGTGAAAAAGGTAGCGGCGCGCACGGATGTGCACCTGCTGCTAGCCGCGCGGGGCGCCGAGTGGCACCTCAAGCGGCTTGTTCCCGGCATGTGGCAGCCATTCGCCGAGTTTCACACCGAAACTCTGACCGGCCTCGATCACGAGGATGCCCGCCGGATCGTCGCGGGCTGGGCCAGTTGGGGCGACGAGGCGATGGGAAAACTGAAAGGCCGAAGCGAGGACGAAGCCGTTGCTGCGTTGCTTGGCCACGCCCGCGATTTCGCCACACGAAAGGAAGTTGGAGAACTGCTGGGCGCACTTCTGGTGGCCCGACAAGGCGAGGATATGCGCACCCATGTTCGCATATTGGTGAATGGTCTCGGCCGAGACCCGGTGATCGGTACATACGGCTTGCGCGACATTTACGCGATGGTCGCAGCCATGCATGCCGAGAACCAGCTGTATCTATCTCGCTCAGTATTGGCGTTTGCGCTTGGCCGTGACGCCGACGAATTGGAACGAAAGGCACTCACGCCGTTGCAAAGTGAAGCCATGCTCGATTCAGGAGCTACTTACGTCCTCACTCGTCATCGTCGGATCGCAGAAGCCGCATGTGAAGTAATGCGTGAAGACGGGTACGACGTAAATCGTTGGTTTTCGCTTTTAGCGGGAGCGGCGTTGCGCGACTTCAAAATCAACTTCACGCGAGATCCAAATATCGAGGATTGGAACACTGGTCTCGCCGAGCACTTTATTCGCAAAGGGGAGCGCTGGTGGTTAGTTGCAAGGGCGGTCACGAAGGCAGTCTACGATGCCGAATCCACCAATCATCGCCGCCTCACCGCTTATAGTTCGGTCCTGCGACGTACGAAGCGAGCAGCCGACGCAATGGCCGTACTCAAGGCGACAGGCGAACGCTTCAGCAATGAGCGAAGCGTGCTGTACGAATGGGGCACCGCTGCCGGTTCAGTAGACAATTACGGGCTCAATGCCTGGTTGGGCGGACGAACACTGGCCGACGGTAAAGAGCCGATAGACGCAATTCAAAGCAAGCTTTCACTTGCTGGTCTTGGCGTAGCGTTTCGCGAGTTGTTCGCGACCTCCAAAGAAATGGCATTTGCCGAGGCTCAGGCCGCCTGCGGTCAACTGGGGCTGCAGCTGGAGGACCTCGATGCGACAACACGCGGTTATTTCGGGAAACATGCCGCAGAGGGCCGCAGCAACGGCGTCGCCCAACTTTCGCCGGAGCGAGCCGTCGATGCCATCCGCAAGGCGGTAATTCTCGGAGCAAATGACGTCGCGCCGGACGATGGAGTCTTCTTCGAAAGGCTGCTTGGTGAACCGGACGGTTACCACTATTCGTTGCTGCTCCGCACGGTCGGCGGCAAAAGAACGTTGCCCGCCCCACCGCGAGTGAAAGACAAGACCGGTCGACTAAAGTAGTTCGAGGCTGTGGAGACCTTTCGCCGCGCTGGCTGCCGTGAATTGCTGGTCGACGGCATCCGCCGCGGCACTGACGTGATGATGTCCGGCAAGGTCGCGATGGTGGCGGGCTTCGGCGACGTCGGCAAAGGCTCGGCCGCCTCGCTGCGTCAGGCCGGCTGCCGCGTGATGGTGTCGGAAGTCGACCCGATCTGCGCCCTGCAGGCCGCGATGGAAGGCTATCAGGTCGTCACCATGGAAGACGCCGCGCCGATCGCCGACATCTTCGTCACGGCAACCGGCAACAAGGACATCCTCACGCTCGACCACATGCGCGCGATGAAGGACCGAGCCATCGTCTGCAACATCGGCCACTTCGACAACGAGATCCAGGTCGCCGCGCTGAAGAACATGAAGTGGAACAACATCAAGCCGCAGGTGGACGAGATCGAGTTCCCCGACGGCCACCGCATCATCATGCTGTCGGAAGGCCGCCTCGTGAACCTCGGCAACGCGATGGGGCATCCGAGCTTCGTGATGTCGGCGTCGTTCACCAACCAGACGCTGGCGCAGATCGAGCTGTTCGCGAACAACAAGGACGGCAAGTTCAAGAAGGAAGTCTACGTGCTGCCGAAGACGCTCGACGAGAAGGTCGCGCGGCTGCACCTCGCCAAGATCGGCGTGAAGCTCACCGAGCTGCGCAAGGACCAAGCCGACTACATCGGCGTGAAACAGGAAGGCCCGTTCAAGAGCGATCATTACCGCTACTGATCGCGCCGCACGCGTCGTTTCGAAACGCCGGCCGCAAGGCCGGCGTTTTCATTTCGGCGGCAGGATCACGATCACGTAGCGCACCGGCTTGTTCGCCTCGCCCCAATGGGTGCGCGAGAGCATCACGATCGTGCGCTTGGCATCGCCGGCGCGCGCATTGAGGAAATGCAGGCACACCGGCTCGGGTTCCGGACAGACCAGCGCGATGCCCTCGCGCGCGACGCTCGCCTCGTCCGCCCACGGCGTCGTGGCCGGACCGACGATGTCGAGCGTCGAAGGCCTGTCGCGCAGATAGAACGCCACGCCATTCACGATGTTGGTGTAGCTGCCGACGAAGCGCAGCGGCCGGGCGTTCGTTTCGCGCCACGCCGCATCGATGGCCGCGGCGAGCAACCGATAGTGCGCCGCGTAATTCGGCAGCCCTTCGCGGTGGATCCAGACCGCGATGAACGGCGAGGCCAGCACCATCAGCACCGGAAACACGACCGCCCCCGCAAGCAGCCACACGGCGGCGCGGCGCGGCACCGCGACCAGCGGCGACGACAACAGCACGATTGGCAGCAGCGTCATCGCACACATCGCCCACAGCGACACGATCTCGACCTTGAAGACGATTGCCGCGAGGCCCGGCAGCAGGAGCGGCGCAAGGAACGCAATCAGAATGAAGCGCCGCTCCGGCGTGCGCGGCCATAGCGTGTCGGCAAGGCCCGCAAGGCTCGGCCGCGTCATGGCCGCCGAGATGACGACCGGCGCCGCGATATAGCCCGCGGTACCAAGCAGGAAGCCGATCCCCGACAGCGCGGAGCTTGCCAGTGTCGACTGGTGCGCGACCACCGCATAGGTGAACGGCGCGAAATCGTTCGCCACGATCCAGGCGACATGCGGCGCGAATAAGATTGCGCCGACCGCAATCGTGATCCAAGGCGCCGGGGATTTGAAATACTGCGCGCGGCGCGCATCCGCGAGCGCGGCGACGCCGAGGCCGGCAAGCAGGAAGATCGACCAGTATTTGCCGAGCATCGCGGCGGCGGCCGCAGCGCCCGCGAGCGCGGCCCACAGCGCGCCGCGCGTCTCGAACGAGCGCACGAAGAACCACGTTGCGAGTGCCCACAGCGGGATCAGCACCGTGTTGGCGTTGAATTTCAGCGCATGGAAATTGAAGAATGGAATGAACGTGAGTAGCAGCAGCCCGGCGATCGCGCTTCTCGGCGTCGAGATAGCGGTCCGACACGCGCCACGCGATCCACAGCGCGAAGGTCGTGATCACCATCGCAAAGACGTAGTAGGCCCAGTCGTCGAGTGGGAAAATCGTGAACCACGCGCGTACCAGCCACGCGGCGAGCGGCGGATGCTTCGGCGTTCCGATGCCGGCGTCGCGCGACCACGCGACCATCTCGCCCATGTCGAAATGAACGTCCTGGCTGCCCTTGGCGAGCGCACCGTAGATCGACCACAGCACGCAGTAGCCGATCAGCAGCCAGACGACGTTGCGCTCGCGCCGCGCCGGATCGGTCAAAGCATCGAGCGCCCGCTCGAAAGGTTGGAGGAAGCGGTTCATCGCGGCGGCACGATCGCAATGATGAAGCGCGCGGGCGCGCTCTTGAAGCCAAGCCACTCTCGCTCGAGTGTCACGTCGGCGCGCCGGGTCGCCCCGCCGTAACGCGCCGCGACCTCGTCGGTGAACTGGCGGCAAAGCGGCGTGTCGTCGCACATGATCGCCATCCCGTCGCGGCGCAGACGCGCATCGTCGGCCCAAGGCGAAAGATATTTCGAGAAGTGCGCGAAAGTCGATGGCCGGTCCTTGCCGTAGAACGATGCCGTGCTGACCAGCCCGAACGGGCCGGCGATCATGCGCAATGGCTTGTCGGTCGCCTGCTCCCACTCGCGCTGCGTCGCATCCATCAGCAGGCGCGCATAGGGCGCGCTGTTCTCCACACCGTTTCTGAGAAGCATGAAGGCCACGACGGGGGACACCGCAACGAACAGCAGCGTCAGAGCCGTCACCACGCTTGCGACGCGCAGCACCGCCGTGCGCGGCGCGGCGACCAATGGCGAGGCAAGCAGCATCACCGGCAGCAGATTGAGCGCGGACGTGTTCCAGAGCGAGAGCAGGCTGATGTTCTTGATCAGTGCCGGAACGATCGGCAGCAGGATCGGCGTCCAGAACAGGATCGCCGGGATGCGATGCTCGCTGCGGCCCGCAAAGGTATCGGCAAGCGCCTTTGGCCCCGGCCGAATGAATATTATCACCAGCGCAATCGCGACCAATGCATATCCGGCGGTGCCTGCGAGATATTCGACCATCGAGCCGAGCGTATCGGAAAACGATAGCGCAACGCGGCGCGTCGCGACCCAGGTAATCGGCGGGAAATCCTCGCGGATCAGCCACGCGACATGCGGCGCGACTGCGGCGATAAAGACACCCGCCGTCACCCACGGCGCAGCGGAGCGGAAATAGAGCGCGCGTTTCACGTGAAACAGCGCGGCAAGCGCAAGCGCCACAATCAGGAATCCCGACCAGTATTTGGTGAGCATCGCGGCCGCTGCCGCGATCCCGGCGAGCGCCGCCCATCCGAGGTGTCGCGTATCGAGCGTGCGCAGCATCGCCCACATGGCGAGCGCCCAGAGTGGGATCAGCACGGAGTTCTGATCCCACTTCAGCCCGAGGAAATTGTAAAACGGAATGGTGGCGAGCAGGAACGGAACGGCGGCGAGCTTTTCGCCCTCCAGCCATTCGGCACACAGCTCGATCGCGAGAAAAATTCCGGCCGAGACCGTTGCGACCGCGAGCAGCAGATACGCCCAGTCGGCGAGCGGGAAAATCTTGAACCAAGCCCACAGCACCCAAGCGAGGAACGGCGGATGCTTCGGATAGCCGAGCGCCATCTCGCGCGTCCACACGATCATCTCGGCCATGTCGGCGTTGAGGTCCTGGCTCGACTTCGCGATCACGCCGTAGATGAACCAGAGCACACCATAGCAAAGGCAGAACACGAACGCGGCGCGGCGCCTGCGCGCCGGATCGGCAAGCCCGCCGATCACGCGCAGAAGTGCGCCGTTGAAGGTATCCGCAACGCGGGAAATCATCCGGCCCTCTATTACATGCGCCTTGGGAGGCGTCCAACCGCGGCCGTCATTCGCCGCGACAACGGTTGGCATGATGCCCGCATCGCGATATCACCACCCGCAATGAGCACGGTTTCCCCAGCGCTCGCGCCCGCGCAGGCTGTCGCCGCAAGCTTGCGGCCCGCGCCCGAATTAAGCGTCGTGGTTCCGACCTTCAAGGAACGCGCGAATGTGCCGTTGCTGGTGGAAAAACTCGCGCACACGCTTGGCGGTGTCGACTGGGAAGTGATCTTCGTCGACGATAACTCGCCTGACGGAACAGCCGCGGCGGCGCGCAAGATCGGCGAAACAGATTCACGCGTGCGCTGCGTGCGCCGTATCGGCCGGCGCGGCCTCGCAGGCGCCTGCATCGAGGGCATGCTGGCGAGCCAGGCGCGCTACGTCGCCGTGATGGACGCCGACCTGCAGCATGACGAGACGCTGCTCACCGCGATGCTGGCGAAACTGCGCGGCGAAACGGACCTCGCGGTCGCGAGCCGTTTTGCCGACGGCGCATCTGCCTCCGGCCTTTCGAGCGCCAGCCGCGAGCAGGCGAGCCGTGTGTCGAACGAGATGGCGCGCCGGTTGCTCGGCGTGACCTTGAGCGATCCGATGAGCGGCTTCTTCATGATGCGGCGCGACCGCTTTGAGGAACTGGCCCCGCGCCTCTCCTCGCAGGGTTTCAAGATCCTGCTCGACATCGTGGCGACGGCGCGCGGTTCGCTGCGCATCGCCGAACTGCCGTTCGTGTTCGGCGAACGTCAGCACGGCGAGAGCAAGCTCGACACGCGCGTCGCGCTCGACTTCGCGGCGCTCATCCTCGCCAAGCTGACCAACGACACGGTGTCGTTCCGCTTCCTGCTGTTCTGCCTCGTCGGACTCACCGGCATCGCGATCCACATGGCGGTGCTTCAGTTCGCGGTCGGCTTCGGGCTCAGCTTCGGCTGGGCACAGACGGTCGCGACATTCGTGGCGATCAGCTGGAATTTCGCACTCAACAACATGTTCACCTATCGCGACCAGCGCCTCACCGGCTTGCCATTCCTCACAGGCCTGATTCGCTTCCAGGTGATCTGCGCGGTCGGCGCGATCTCCAATGTCGGCATCGCGAGCGTGATCTACCGCTACGATCCGGACTGGTGGATCGCGGGCCTCGGCGGCGCCCTGATGGGCGCGGTGTGGAACTACGTGGTCAGCGCCGCCTTTGTCTGGCGCCAGCGTTGAATTTTCGGAAATAGTTATATTTTTCAGACAGATAGACTGAGGCTGACATTTTTAGCGTTTCCGGCGTTATCATAACGCCAAGGAGTTCGGCCCGATGTGCCGCTGGATCGCTTATCGCGGAGAGACGATCAAGCTCGAACGCTATGTCACGGCGCCTGCACACTCGCTCGTGGTGCAGAGCATGCGCGCGCTGGAAGGCAACGCTTCCACCAACGGTGACGGTTTCGGGCTCGGCTGGTACGACGCGCATGACGCGGAGCCGGGGCTCTACCGCGAGGTGCGTCCCGCTTGGTCGGACGAGAACCTGCGGCATCTGTGCCGTCACATCCGCTCGCATCTGTTCTTCGCGCATGTGCGCGCCTCAACCGGCACGCCGACCACGCGGCCGAATTGCCATCCGTTCGCTTATGGGCGCTGGCTGTTCATGCACAATGGGCAGGTCGGCGACTGGTCGCTGATCCGCCGCCGCGTCGAAGCGCTGATCCCGGACGAACTTTACAAGTACCGCACCGGCACGACGGATTCCGAAGCCGTGTTTCTGGCGATCCTCGGCGCCGGCGCCGAGACCGATCCGATCGCCGCGACGATGCGCACGCTTGCGGTGTTGACCGACATGGTGCGGGCGAGCGGCACGACCGAGCCGTTGCGCTTCACCTCGGCGCTGGCGGATGGCGAAAACCTCTATGCGTTCCGCTATTCCAACAACGACACGCCGAACACGCTGTATTACCGCGAATCCGCCGACAACGTCATCGTGGTGTCCGAGCCGCTCGATACGGATCGCGCGCACTGGAAGCTCGTGCCGCAGCGCCATCTCATCGTGGCGCGCGCGCACGGCTCGGTGCAGCTGATGCCTTTCCCCGAAGAGGCGCGTGTCGCGGCGGAATAGTCAGCGCGCAGGCGGTGAAATCCGCACGTCCCAGATCATCGTGTCGCCCTTCACGCCGCCGATCTCGCGTGTCACCGAAACGCTGAGCTTCTCGGCGCCGGATCGAGTGCGTCGAGCTGCCGGATGCAGTCCGGCGCGTAAGGCAGGCAGGCGCCCACGAAGCCCTTGCGCTTCAGCTCGCCCGGATAGTCGATCCACGGCGACAGCGCGGGATCGAAATCCGCATACATCTTCGGGTGATCCGGGCTGTAGAACACCACGTATGCCGCAAACTCATAGCCGCCGGCGACGATCGTCAGCGGCGCATTGTGGCGCGCGCGCCAGAGCTTCGTGAGTTCCTGCGCGATCTCGTGATACGGCGCATGCGGGCCGCCGACCGGACGCAGGCGGTAGTTCACCCACGGATAGATCGGCGCGGCGATCAGCAGGAAGAGCGTGAAGGCGGACGCCACGATACCGGCGCGCGCGAGCGCGCGGCGCGTGACGAGGCGCGGGATCAGCACCAGCAACGTGAGCGGCACGAGGAAGAACAGCGGGTTGCCCCAGTCGAGCCGCAGGTAGCTGCCTATCACCAGCGCGGCGGCGGGCGCGAGAAACACCAGCACGCTGCTGATGACGAGCACGAGGAACGCATCGGGCTGGCGGATCGCGAACGCATTCATGGCGCGGCGCCAGGGCCACAACAGCGCGGCGCCAATCACCACCGGAATGGCGACGAGCGCGAAATGATGCCCGAGATAATCGAGCGTGCGCAGTACCCCGCCCGGCTCGCGCGCAAGCGAACTTGCCCACTGCAGGGTCGGGTAGTTCCATTTGACGAGCCAGATGATGTGCGGCGTCAGCGCCACGCAAAAGACGACCACCGCGATCCACGGCGCGGGCGAGCGCAGGAACCGCATGCGGTCCGGATGGATGAGCGCTGCAAGGCCGATCGCTGCGACACCGATCAGACCCGAATAGATCGTCAGCGTGCAGGCCGCCGCCGCAAGTCCGAGCAGCGCGCCCCACAGCACATTGCGCTTCTCGTAGGCGATAAGGAATGTCAGCACCAGCAGCGGCAGCAGCGCCAGCAGCACCTGATAATTGTTGAAGCGCTCGCCCTTGGTGTGGAACAGCGGGTAAAGCATCATCAGCAGCACGACGAACAGCGCGCGGCGCGGCCCGGCGACGCGGCGCGCGATGAAGTAGAGCGCCACGAGCGTGACAAATGTCGCGACGCGCGAGAGCGCGTAGGAGGCCCAGTCGGCGACGGGAAACACGCTGTACCAGACACCCGCAATCCAGCCGGTCATCGGCGGATGACGGCCATAACCGCCGAGAAAGCTTTGCCCCCACGCATAGGCTTCGGCGGCGTCGATGAAGACATCCTGCGCGGCCTTCAGGCCGGTGAGGAAGAAAATGCCGGCCACGCAAAACGCCGCCACTGCCAGGACCGCGGCACGCGTGTCACGCTCGCCGAGATGCGCGGCGAACCACGCCTCGATGCGGCGCCATCTCATGAGGCGAGCGCGGCGGCGCGGTCGAGCAGAAGCTTGCGCTCACGGGCGTTCTGCGTAAGCGACGCAGCGCGCTCGAACTCGGCGCGCGCCTCGTCGTGGCGGCCGAGCTTCTTCAGGAAATCGCCGCGCACGCTCGGCAGCAGGTGATAGGATTTCAGCGTCGGCTCAGCGACCAGCGCATCGACCAGCGCAAGCCCCGCGGCCGGCCCATGCGCCATCGCCACCGCGACCGCGCGGTTCAGTTCCACCACCGGCGAAGGCATGCGTTCAGCCAATTCGGCATAAAGCTCGGCAATGCGCGTCCAGTCGGTCGCATCCGCGGTGCGGGCGCGTGCGTGGCAGGCCGCAATCGCGGCCTGCAGCACGTAGGGTCCGCGCTCCACGCCAAGCTGCTCGGCACGCGCAAGCGCCGCTAGGCCGCGGCGGATCAGGAGCTGGTCCCAGCGCGCGCGGTTCTGGTCGAGCAGCAGCACCGGCTCGCCCTGCGCATTGACGCGCGCGCCAAGGCGCGAGGCCTGGATTTCCATCAGCGCGACGAGGCCGTGAACCTCCGGCTCGGCTGGCGCCAGCTCCGCAAGAATGCGCCCGAGCCGCAGCGCCTCCTCGCATAGCCCGGGGCGGACCCAGTCCTCGCCACGCGTCGCCGCATAGCCTTCGTTGAAGATCAGGTAGATGACTTCGAGCACCGAGGAGAGCCGCTCGGCAAGCTCGTCGCCGTGCGGCACCTCGTAGGGAACGTTCGCCTCGGAGAGCGCGCGCTTGGCGCGCACGATGCGCTGCGCCACGGTCGGTTCGGGCACCAGAAACGCGCGCGCGATCTCTTCCGTCGTGAGCCCGCCAATGAGGCGCAGCGTGAGTGCGACGCGCGCCTCGGTGCTCAGCACCGGATGGCACGATGTGAATATCAGCCGCAGGAGATCGTCGCCGATATCGTCATCGAGCGCGGCATCGAGGTCGGGCGTATCGTCCTCGTCCATCTCGCGGCCGATTTCCTCGTGCTTGCGCTCGATCAGCTTCGCGCGGCGGCGCTCATCGAGCGCGCGGTTCTTCGCGGTCGCCATCAGCCAGGCGGCGGGATTGTCCGGAATGCCCTGCTCGGGCCAGCGCTTGAGCGCGACCACCAGCGCGTCCTGGGCGAGCTCCTCGGCCACGCCGATGTCGCGCGTGATGCGCGCAAGCGAGGCGATGATTTTCGCCTGCTCGATGCGCCAGATCGCCTCGATCGCCTGGTGGATGCCGGGAGCCACGGCCCCCGACTAGAGCAAGTCGCAGGGGCCGGGCAAGCCCGGTTCATTTCTCGGCCGCGGCCTTGAGGTCCGCGAGCCCGGCGTCGAACTGCCCGCCGACCATCCGGTCCATGTTCATGAACATGTGGATGATCTTGGCGAAATACGGCACCGGGCCGTGCATCGACCATGTGACATTGGTGGAATCGCCCGCCGGTACCAGCGTGAACTCGGCGATGTTGTGCGCCTCGAAGGGTCGCAGGAAATCGAGCCGAATGATCACTTTCGCGGGCGAAGAATCGACCATCGTCATCGATCCGGCGCCGATGTTCTTGTCGCCGTCCCACGCATAGGTCGCGCCCGGCCCGGCGGAAACCGCTCCGTAGGTGCGCTTCATGTCGGGATCGACCTTCTCGAACGGCGACCAGGCGGTCCAGCGGCGGAAATCGTTGATAAAGGGGAAGATCTTGTCCGGCGGCGCCTTGATGGCGGCCGTGCGCTGCACGCGGAAATCGTCCGGCCGCGTCGTGGCGTAAGCGAGAACACCGATAATGCCGACAGCCAGAACGGCCGCGATGATGCCGATGATTTTCAGCATGGCTCAAGCTCCTTCCGTGGCGCAGGGCGGCACGTCGAACATCGGGCGGATTTCGATTTCGAGATCTTGGACGCCGTTTGCGGCGTGGATTTCCATCACGCGCCGCGCGCCTGCGATCGCGTCCTCGTGACTGTCGTGGTGCAGGATCGCGAAGCCGCCGATCACCTCCTTGGTTTCGGTGAACGGCCCGTCGGTAACGTGGATCTTGCCGGCGGCCATGACCACCTTGTGGCCCTGCGCGCTGGGCAGCAGGCCACCGCCCATCTCGAACTTGCCGATCTTCTGCATGTCGTCGGACAGCTTCGCCATCGCGGCCAACAGTCCCGGATTCGGCGGCTTGCCGGCTTCATAGTCCTTGGTGGCCTTGATCATTGCCATGAAGCGCATGGTTTTCCCTCGTGCCATCGGCGGCGAAATCGCCGCTTCTGGCATCACGACGAACGGGTGTTTGCAGGATCGACAGCGGCGCGAAGAATTTTCGGATTACCGCATCCAGCACGGACCGACTTCGCGCACCTCGATGGTGGCGTATTCGGCGGCCGGGCATTCGGCGGCGGCCGCAATCGCCTCTTCCTTCGAGCAATCGAGCATGAAGAAGCCGCCGACGATCTCCTTGGCTTCCGCAAACGGGCCATCGACCATGTGGCGCTTGCCGTCGCGCATCTCGACGCGAAAGCCGCGCGAGGTCGGCCCGAGCGAATCGTAGAACTTGCCGATCCC
Source organism: uncultured Alphaproteobacteria bacterium (assembly GCA_963828625.1). Lineage (GTDB taxonomy): Bacteria > Pseudomonadota > Alphaproteobacteria > Rhizobiales > Xanthobacteraceae > PALSA-894. The sequence continues at coordinate 251,828 of CAWHEX010000010.1, forward strand.
GCGTGCCCGCAGGTTCTCGCCGAACTTCGCCATGCGATCGAAGAGAACCTTTCCGTCCGGAATGGGGCGCGCCTCGCGCTGCCCCACCGGCTCCATCACCAGCAACATGTACGGCATCCAAAATCCTCCCGGACTTCTCCCGCGGATCTCATGTGAACATCGAAGGCCATCCCGGTGTCAAACCAGGAACAGGCTTTCGGGTCGCCCGGCCGCGCGTCACATCGGTTGCTGGACGAGCACCATCCAGTTCACGCCGAACTTGTCCTCCAGCATGCCGAACTTCGGTGAGAAAAACGTCTTGGTCAGTGGCTGCGTCACCTTACCGCCCTCGCCGCTCAGCGCGGCGAACAACTTGTCGGCCTCGCCTTCCGTCTTGGTCGCGAGCGAGAGCGCGAAGCCCTTGAATTCGGGCTTGCCCAGCGCATAGCCGTCGGAAGCCATCACCACCTGATCGCCGAGCCGGAAGGAGGAATGCATCACGGCATTCATGTTGGCCGGTGGCTTGCAATTCGGATCGTCCTTGGGCGCATCTGGATCGGGCGGTGCGTCCTTGAAGCGCATCAGCATCCCCACCTCGATGCCGAGCGTCTTCGTGTAGAAGTCGAGCGCCTCTTCGGTACGGCCGTCGAAGAACAGATAAACCTGGGTGTGCATGACGTGCTCCTTCTCCCGGTGGAATATTGCGAAGAATTGCGGCGCGGGCGCGGCTATTGCTTCTGCTGCGCCATCCGCTCGCCGACCGCCTTGTGGTGATCGATCGCGGGGCTTTCGCCGAAATCCTCCAGCTCGAAGAACTGGCGGATCTCGATCTCGCCGTCCTCATTATACGGGTTCGGGCAGCGCTTCATCCACTCGATCGCCTCGGCCTTGTTCTTCACCTGGATGATCCAGTAGCCAGCGATCAGCTCCTTGGTCTCGGCGAACGGGCCATCGACCACCGAGCGCTTGCCGCCCTCGAAACGAATGCGCGCGCCCTTCTGGCTCGACTGCAAACCTGCGCCGTCCAGCATGATGCCGGCCTTGACCATCTCGTCGTTGAACTTCGCCATCGCGCCGAGCATTTCCTCGGACGGCATCTTGCCGGCTTCCGAGTCCTTCGTTGCCTTGACGATCACCATGAAACGCATCGGTCTGTTCCTTGTGCTGGATTGAGTGGACTTGGATTTATCGGATCGTGTTGCTAGCGAGTGCGCAGATCTTCGTGGCGGTCTGCGACTGACTGTCGGCAAATCGCGCGAAGCTTGCGCGGATGCCGGGGTCGCGCGTCTGCACCGCGCAGGCGTCCTGCGGCGCGGCGCGGCCGCTGCTGGCCGGATGGAGCATCGCGAGCACCGCGATGGCGATCGCCGGCAGGACGAAATAGCGGGGCTTGAATTCGATCATGGTAACCACCCGTCTGTGAGGTCCATTTCATCTTTCTATTCAGACGACGAACGGCGCCGTTGCGGATCGACACGGCAGGCCAAGAAATCTATCTTCCGCCTAAGTATTTGACTTTATTCTTCTTTCTTCTTCACAAACTTACCTTTGCGGTAGCTCGCGCCGAAATAGACGTCGATGCCTTTCACCTTGTTGCCCGCGAAGCGGAAGAATTCCGTGTTGCGGAAGGTTTCGCCCTCGCCGGTCACCACGCGATAGGTCACGAACGCTTCCTCGCCCTGCTCGATGACGCGCTCGACTTCGTTCGTCATGCGGCCGGATGCGCTGATCGGCCAGCAGCGCTCGAAATACGCCGCCTTGCCGATCGCGTCGTCATACGGGCTGGTGAACGTGAAGTCGTCGGCGAACAGTTCCTCCAGCACGTGCCGCTCGCGACTGAGATACGCGGCGAACAGCTTGCGGATCAGCTCGGACTTGGTCGGCATCGTGGTCGCCTATTCCTTGGGGAAATATTTGAAGAACGGCTCCGCCTCTTTCAACGTACGCGCATAGGACGGCCGCTGCTTCAGCCGTTCGAGATAGGCGACGAGATTGGGATACGGGCCGGCGAGCGGTGAAATCCAGTTGGCATAGAACAGCGCGGGCGCAGCCGCACAGTCGGCCATCGTGAACGCATCGCCCATCGCCCAGGTGCTCGACGCCATCTCGCGGTCGAAAAGGCCGAGCGCCGTCGCCATCCGGGTGCGGGCGTCATCGACGCCGTGCGGGTCCTTGGCTCCGGCCGGACGCAGGCGGTCGCCGACGACCTTCTGCATCTGCATGTGGATGTGCAGATCGATGAAACGGTCACGAAAGCGCATCTGCCGCGCGAGATCGGGATCGGCCGGAATGAACTTCGTCTTTCCGGGATAATGCTGATCGAGATACTCGATGATAATGCTCGACTCCGGCACGGTGCGGCCGCGCGCCTCGTCGCGCAACACCGGAAACTTGCCGACCGGCCAGAGCTTGCGGAACGCCGTGCGCTCGCCCTCGTCCTGAAGATTGACGATCTGCGGCGTGAACGGCGTGCCGTTCTCGTAAAGCGCGATCAGCGTCTTGTGACAGAAGGAGGAAAGCGGATGAAAATGCAGCGTGAGGGACATGAGGCACCTGTGAGGTCGTAGCGCGCTTTCGGTTTCAGCCAGCAGCTACCCGCGTTTCGTGAGAACGACGTGCGTGGCATTCGATGTAGGGACGTGTTCGCTGCTCTGGTAGCCGAGCTTCGGAAGATCGAGCCCGGCAAAAAGATTCTCTCCGCTGCCCAGCAGAACCGGCGAAGCCGCAACATGCAGCTCGTCGATCAGGACCGCCTGAAGATATTGCCGGATCGTCGAGACACCGCCGCCGAGCCGGACGTCGAGGCCGTTCGCCGCGTCGGTCGCGCGTTTGAGCGCCGCATGGATGCCGTCCGTGACGAAATGAAAGATCGTGCCGCCCTCCATCGCGATCGGTGCGCGCGGGTGGTGGGTGAGGACGAAGACCGGGCCGTGATACGGGGGGTTCTTGCCCCACCACCCTTTCCAGCTGTCGTCCGGCCATTCGCCCCGGATCGGGCCGAACATGTTGCGACCCAGGATCCAGGCGCCGATGCCTGCGAAGCCGCGCGCCACAAAGTCGTCATCGACGCCGGTGGTGCCGCCTTCCTTTCCGGACATCTTCTGAAACGTGCGGGTTGCAATCGCCCATTCGTGCAGCGAAAGGCCGCCAACGCCGAGCGGATTTTCGAGGCTCTGGTCGGGACCTGCGCCATAACCGTCGAGCGAAACAGAAAAGCAGTGGACGCGCAGTTTTGCCATCGGCGGGTCCTTTCCTACGTGATTGCATGGTGGCGCGGCGCAAGGCTCGATGATATGAGCCGCAGCAGCGCAAAAGTGAAAGCGTGCCGGTGAAAGACGACATCCGCAAAAGCCTCAACGAAGCGAAGGCCGCGCTCGACGCCCTTGCCGCGAACGACGCCGTGCTGGCGGCGATCGAGCGCGCCGCGCAGGCGCTGATCGGCGCATTCAAGGCCGGCGGGCGCGCCTATGCGTGCGGCAACGGCGGCTCGATGTCGGACGCGGTGCACTTCGCTGAAGAACTGACCGGCCGCTTCCGCGACGATCGCCCAGGCCTGCCGGCGATCGCGATCAGCGATCCGGGCCATCTCACCTGCGTGGCGAACGATTTCGGTTACGAGCATGTGTTCTCGCGCTTCATCGAAAGCCACGGCCGCGCGGGCGACTGCCTGCTCGCGATCTCCACCAGCGGCAAGAGCCCGAACATCCTGGCTGCCGCGCGCGCCGCAAAGAAACTCAAGATGACGGTGATCGCGCTGACCGGCAAAGCCGGCACCGAACTGGAAACGCTCGCCGATGTCTGCCTCGCCACACCCGGCGGCAACTACTCCGACCGGGTGCAGGAGTTGCACATCAAGATCATCCACATCCTGATCGAGATGATCGAGCGCGCGATGTTCCCGGCGAATTACCGGAAGTGACCGCTAGCCGGCATCCACGATCGTCTTGAACCCGCCGTAGATCATCCGCTTGCCGTCGAACGGCATCTTCTTCGGGTCCATCATGGCGGCGAGGCGCTTGTCCTTCATCACGGCGGCGAGGATGCGGTCGCGATCCTTGCGCGACTTGTAGACGATGTATGAGAAGACCACGGTCTCGCTCGGCTTCTGCTTCACGCTGCGCGGAAACGAGGTCCACTTGCCCTTCTTCACGTCGTCGGCGAGGCATTCCTTGTAGTCGAGCGCGCCATGATCGCGCCAAACCTTGCCGGCCAGCTTGGCCATCTTGGCGTAGGCTTTCACGTTCTTCTTCGGAACCGGCAGGATAAATCCATCGACGTAGACCATTTCGATTTCCTCCTTCGATTTTCGTTGTGCTTACGGCTTGAGATCGACAGCCGCCTTGTAGCTGCCGTCCATCAGGAACGGCACCGAGGTGTGTTGATGCGTGATCTTCCATGTGCCGTCGATGCGGCGAAAACCCACGGTCACGCGCGTCCACAGATCGACCTGTTCGCCGCCGGTCTTGACGCCGGTCATGTGGCCGAGCCCGTGCGCGAGCGCGATGTCGCCGCCGACGATCACGTCGAGATCGCCCATCGACCAGCCGATCGGACCATCCCAGGTGGAGAACCACTGCTCCAGCGTGGCCTTGTCGGTGCCCAGATAACGTAACGGCGGCGCGAGATCGTACGACACCGCGTCCGGCGCGAAATGCTTGAGCGCGAGATCGGCCACCTTGCCGTACAGCGCATTGGTGCGGTCGCCGAGGATCGCGCGGATCGCGGCCTGGTCGGCCGCATCCGCGTTGCCGTTCTGCGCGGCGGCAACGGACGCGAGCTTGTCGAGGCTCGTCGCCCAGCCGGTCTCCATGCCGTTCAGCATATACCGCGCCATGTCGGTGAAGCCGCTCGCCCGCGCATGCAGCGTCAGCTTGGTGCGCTTGCCGGCGGTCTCCAGCAGCACGGTGTTGTGCGACTCGACGACGCGCGTCGAATCCGGCAGTTCGACGAACGACGTGAACACCACGCGCTCGTGCGGCACGACCTCGTGGAAGTTCGCCGCCCATCGGGTACACGCCGCCGTCCGGCGCCTGCATGTGGATGAGGAGCTTGCCGCCCGGCCGAGGCATCGGCCTCGCAGCGCGGATTGGTGAAGCCATGTGGACCCCACCACTTCGCGAGATGCTTCGCGTCGATCCACAGGCGGAACACGAGTTCGCGCGGTGCGTCATAGACGCGCGTGATCGTCACCTCGCGTTGCACGATGGGCTTCGCGCTCGCGGCGTTGGCTGCGGCGGGCATAATAAATCTCCCTGTTATCGATACGACGAACGGCCGAACGCGGGATCGACACGCCCCGCGAAGATTTTTCAGCAATATGCGGCCTGCCCCTCAAGCCATTGAGGGAACAGGCCAATCGTGGCTCCACCACTCAGCGCTTCAGATATTCATCGAGCTTGTCGAACGCGCCGCCGAAGCCCTGTTGCATCGAGGCGGTGGCGGATTCGTACATCGCGCGCTCGTCCTCGCTCGCGTTGACCGGTCCGCCGCGCAGCGACACCGTGGTGCGGCCGCCCTCCTCGCTGAAGGTCACGACGTTCAGCACTTCGAGCGGCCACTTGCCGTCAAGCTGCTGAAACGGTGCGCGGGTGATCCCGCCTGCCGCATCCGAGAACGAACTCACGAACGCCAGCCGCTCCGGCGCGGCGATTTCGCGATAGATAAAGCGGCCGAACATCTCTTGGTCCTGGAACGCCATCGCGTAGTGGAACATGCCGCCGGGACGCAGATCGAACGCGATCACGCGAATGGCCGCGCCCTTCGGTCCCCACCACTGGCTCAACGCTTCGGCGTTGGTCCACGCCTTCCACACCAGCGCGCGCGGCGCATCGAACGTGCGCGCGAAGCTGAACTCCGTCGTCTCGGCCATGGTCATGCAGCCCTCCCGCGCTGGAGTCCGGCGAGCAAATCGTCGAGCAGCTCGAAGCATTCGGTCCAGCCGCCTTCGTGGCCGTCACGCGATTCATCCGATGTGAAGCCGGTTTGGGTGAACGTCATGCGGGTCTTCTTGCCGAGGTCCTCGAACGTCACGGTGACGACCGTCTCGATGCCGTCCTCGTCCCACACATGCGTCATCACGAGCTTCTTGTTCGGCACGATCTCGCGGTACTCGCCGCCGAGGCCCAGCTCCTTGCCATCGCTCGCACGCATCACGAGGTGATACTTTCCGCCCACGCGGAAGTCCGCTTCCGAGCGCGGAATGGTGAAGTCCTTCGGGGCGGACCACCGGTCGAGATGCTTCTTCTCGGTCCAGCACTTCCACACCAGATCGACCGGCGCGTCGAACGTGCGGGTGATCGTCAGAACCCTCGCCTTCTCGTCCGTCTTGGCCATGATCGTTCTCCCGCTCAACCGGCGTACGCCTTCTCGACCGCCGCGATATCGATCTTCCGCATCGTCATCATCGCCTGCATGGCGCGTTGCGCCTTGGCGGCGTCCTTGTCGCTGATCATGCGCAGCAGCGCGGTCGGCGCGATCTGCCAGGAGAGGCCGTACTTGTCCTTGAGCCAGCCGCACTGCGACTCCGCACCGCCGTCGGCCGTAAGCTTGTTCCAATAATTGTCGACCTCGGCCTGCGTCTCGCAGCGCACGTAGAACGACACTGCCTCGGTGAATTTGAACTGCGGCCCGCCGTTGAGCGCGACGAACGTCTGATCCTTCAGCGTGAAGGTGACGGTCAGCACCTTGCCCTTCTGGCTCGGCACGGCGTCGCCGTAATAGTTGGTGTCGTGGATCTTTCCGCCGAACACCGAGATGTAGAACTTGACTGCTTCCTCGATGCGATCGTCGAACCACAGGCACGGTGTAATCTGATGCGTCAATATCACGGACTGACTCCTCTTGATGCAAAGTGTGATTGATGGTGCCGCTGCGGGACGCGGCTATTTCCGGCGCTTGCGCCCGCGCTTTTCCTTCGCCTGCAATTCCTCGAGATAGTCACCGAGGCGGTCGAGGCTCGCTTCCCAGAACGCGCGATAGCGCTCGAGCCAATCGTCAACGTTCTTCAGCGCGGTGGGTTCGATGCGGCACGGGCGCCACTGCGCCTCGCGGCCGCGCGTGATGAGCCCTGCCCGCTCCAGCACCTTCAGGTGCTTCGACACCGCCGGCATGCTCATCTCGAACGGCTCGGCCAACTCCGTAACCGACGTCTCGCCAAGCGCGAGCCGCGCGAGGATCGCGCGCCGCGTGGGGTCCGCGAGGGCCGAAAAAGTGGCGCTTAGAGGATCGAGTGACATCGTTATGAACCGATCGGTTATGTAACCTGTTGGTTTAATATTCCGCGAGGCGGCGCAAGTCAACCTACTTCGACGAATGAAGATCCGTTGAGTGGCCGGGGGCACGCGGCATGCTGGCTGGAAAATTGAACGGCCCCGGCCGCAGGGGTTGGAGCAGGCCGGGGCCGTCTCACCGGGAGCTCAGAGTCGCCCGGCTGAAGAACGCATTCGGGAGAGAGCTGCGTTTCTTCACGCAAGGTCCTCGCAAGCGCCGTGCCATTTCGGCGTTACGCGTGGTCAAAGACTTAGATGGTTAAGGATTCGTCGCCGGCGAATTTTGCCGGGCACACGATGTGGCGCGCGGGGAAATTCTTGCACAGTCGCGCGGAAACAGACCGCGCGCCGCGGCTCTTCAGGACGCGAGCGCGCGCACCAGAAACGCGCGCAGTGTTTCTTCGATCTCGTCGGTCGTCGCGCTGTTCGAGCCGGGACGCATCCAGCCCATCGACGTCAGAATTGGGAAGTCGGAGACTTCCGGATTGTAGGTGCGATACCAGACCGACAGCAGATCGTTGCTCGCCCCGCTGACGATCCGCAGTTCGTAGGGACCGCCCGCCGCCGCATAGGTCTGGCGCTCCTTCGCGAACGCGCTCGCCCGTCCGACCTTGAGCAGCAGGTACTCCGCCGGCAACGCGTCGACCGGCTTCGGCTCGCCGGACGCACCCGCTGCCGGCCGCTCGAATTGCATCAGCTTGCCGGAATAGGCACCGCGCGAGACCACGGCCTGCAGCGGATGAAGCGTCCAGGCGGCGCGCAAGCCGGTCACGCTCGATGAGTCGATGACGAGCGTCGCCGGCAGCCGCGCCGGGCGCGTCTTTGGGATCGACGCCACATCGGCGCGCTCACGCGCGATTTCGAGGTCCTTGGCCCAGCGCGCATAGCCCCAATGGCCGAACGGCATGAGCGCGCAAACCAGCAGCGCGACCGTCCAGATCCGGCGGCGCGTGATGACCAGCCAGATCGCCAGCAGCAGCATGAAGTTCAGCGCGAGCGTCGGCAGGATCACCGAGGTGAACTGCAGCAGCGCCGCAAGCCACCACGGCTGCAGCTCCTTCGGCAGGTTCAGGTGAAACACGAGAAGCGTCAGCACGAACGCAAGGGCGAGCAGGCTCGCGAACGGTTCGCGCTCCTGCGGCGGCGGCGGGATCGGCTGGGTTTCGCGATAGCCGCGCTCGCGCCACGCGATCCAGCCGAGCACCACGACGAGACCCGCGAGCGGGACCGGATTGATCAGATAGATCCACCACATCGCGCGGCCGACCCGGAGCATGATCTGAACGCCGGGCGCCAAGCCGGCCAGAATCTTCCACAGCGCGATGAACGCAATGAAGACGCCGAACCCGAACGCGATCCAGCCCGGCACGCCGAACGGGTTGCGGGTACCGGGCGGCGTCACGCGCGTCGGCAGCGCGCAGAGGAACAGCACGCAGCCGAGCGCGAGAAGCGCGTGATAAGGAAGCGCGAGATAGAGCACGCCGGTCGCAAAGCCGAACGACCACGGCGTCGCCACATAGGCGAGGTAGACATAGTCGGCGGCGAAGAACAGCGGCACTGCGAGGCCGATCCAGGCCGGCATTCCGGCATCGCGCGCGCGGCGCATGCAGATCCCGACGAACGCAAAAGACGAACAGCACGGTCACGGTCGGCTTGAACGCCATCGAGCCGACCAGCCCGACGGCGCCGCATGCGCCGCCGACGCCGCGGCATTGGGTGAGCGAGAAGATCGCCTGAAGGAGAAGCGGGAAGGCCGCAACGCTCGCCGCGTAAAGCGCGATGCGCAGCGCAGCCGCGAGGGCAAAGCGTTTGCGGCCGATCCGGCCGTAGAACCTGAACATGGGAGCGCCCGTTGCCGTCTTCGGGATTTACACGACGGGGCTGTGGAGGCGCTTAACGCGCGGCAGAGAAACCCGCGGTTGCCAGACTTATCGTTACGCGGCCGTAAATGTGGAACCGCGTACGATCTTAAATCCCGCCAAGCGCGCGCGGCAGCATGCGCTGGAGCACGGTGTCGCGGCGGATCACAAAGTGGAACAGCGCGCCGCCGATGTGCATTCCGACGAGCGCGATCAGCAGAAAACCTGCCCAGCGATGGAACGCGAACAGCTGCTTCGCGAGCGCCTCGTTGTCGGCAACGATCTTGGGCAGATCGAACAGCCCGAAGAACGGCGTCGGCGCGCCGTAGGCCGAATTGGCGACATAGCCGACGACCGGCATCGCGAGCAGCAGCGTATAGAGCGCGCCGTGCACCGCGGAGGACACGGTCTTCTGCCACGGCTCGAGTGAGGGATCGGGCGCCGGCGCGCCGGCGGCAATGCGATTGATCACGCGCAACACCATCAGTACCAGGATCAGTACGCCGAGCGACTTGTGCAGATTGTACAGCGCGTCCTGCGTCGGCCCTTGCGCGACGCGGTGCATCGCGATCGACACCGGCAGCGTCAGCAGCACGCAGGCCGCAATTACCCAATGCAGCAGCTTCGAGGTTGCCGGATAGCCGCCAGTCTGGCTCCCGTAGGTCATCGGTTCGCTCCCGCATCAGGCTGCGCGAACCATAGCGTGCGCGGGCGCGGCGGCCCATGCGGCGGATTGGGCGCCAATGGAGGCCGCGGAGGACGCAAAATCCCTCGCTTGCCGCACTGCGAAGCGGGTGTTATCTGCCGCGCATGACGGCTCAACCAATCAATAACATCCGCAATTTCTCGATCGTTGCGCATATCGACCACGGCAAGTCGACGCTCGCCGACCGGCTGATCCAGCTCACCGGCGGGCTCGACGCACGCGAGATGGCCGGCAAGGAGCAGGTGCTCGAACTCGATGGACATCGAGCGCGAGCGCGGCATCACCATCAAGGCGCAGACCGTGCGGCTGAACTATCGCGCGCGCGACGGCAAGGATTACATCCTCAACCTGATCGACACGCCCGGGCACGTCGATTTCGCCTATGAGGTGAACCGCTCGCTCGCCGCCTGCGAGGGCTCGCTGCTGGTGGTCGATGCCTCGCAGGGCGTCGAGGCGCAGACGCTCGCCAACGTCTATCACGCGATCGACGCCGGCCACGAGATCGTGCCGGTGCTCAACAAGATCGACCTGCCGGCGGCCGAGCCCGACAAGGTGAAGCAGCAGATCGAGGACGTGATCGGGCTCGATGCGTCGAACGCAATCGGCATTTCGGCGAAGACCGGACTCAATGTGCCGGAGGTGCTGGAGGCGATCGTCACGCGCTTGCCGTCGCCGAAAGGCGACCGCAACGCGACCCTGAAGGCGCTGCTGGTCGACAGCTGGTACGACGTCTATCTCGGCGTCGTGGTGCTGGTACGCATCGTGGACGGCGTGCTGAAGAAAAACCAGCGCATCCGCATGATGGGCACGAACGCGGCCTATGATGTGGACCGCGTCGGCGTTTTCACGCCGAAACTCCTGGTCGGCGAAGAGCTCGGACCCGGCGAGATCGGCTTTCTCACTGCCTCGATCAAGGAAGTGGCTGACACCCGCGTCGGCGACACCATCACGGACGACCGCAAACCGGTCGAAGAGATGCTCCCCGGGTTCAAGCCCGCCATTCCGGTCGTGTTCTGCGGCCTGTTTCCGGTCGATGCCGCGCAGTTCGAGGATCTACGCGCAGCGATGGGAAAGCTGCGCCTGAACGACGCGAGCTTCTCGTTCGAGATGGAGACGAGCGCCGCGCTCGGCTTCGGCTTCCGCTGCGGCTTTCTCGGATTGCTGCATCTGGAGATCATCCAGGAGCGGCTGGAGCGCGAGTTCAATCTCGAACTGATCGCGACCGCGCCGTCCGTCATCTACAAGATGAAGCTGCGCAACGGCGGCGAGATCCAGATCCACAATCCGGTCGACATGCCGGACGTGATGCAGATCATCGAGATCGAGGAGCCGTGGATCGAGGCAACGATCCTCACGCCCGACGAATATCTCGGTTCAGTGTTGAAGCTTTGCCAGGACCGGCGCGGCACGCAGAAGGAGCTCACCTACGTGGGCAACCGCGCGATGGTGAAATACGATCTGCCGCTCAACGAGGTGGTGTTCGATTTCTACGACCGGCTGAAGTCGGTGTCGAAAGGCTATGCGTCGTTCGACTATCACCTGACCGACTTCAAGCCATCGGACCTCGTGCGCATGCATATCCTGGTCAACAACGAGTCGGTCGATGCGCTCGCCATGCTGGTGCATCGCACACGCGCCGAGCAACGCGGCCGCGCCATGGTGGAGAAGCTGAAGGAACTGATCCCGCCACACATGTTCCAGGTGCCGATCCAAGCCGCGATCGGCGGCAAGATCATCGCGCGCGAGACCGTGCGCGCGTTGCGCAAGGATGTGACGGCGAAATGCTACGGCGGCGACATCTCGCGCAAGCGCAAGCTTCTGGACAAGCAGAAGGAAGGCAAGAAGAAGATGCGCCAGTACGGGAAGGTAGATATCCCGCAGGAGGCGTTCATCGCGGCACTGAAAGTGGATGTGTGATCGGCGGCTCAACGCCTACTTCTTCGGATCAGCTGTCGCTTCGCGTCTTTTCTGAGTTTCAATCGTGTGCGCTTCAAGCCAAGCTGAAAGCTTGCCGACATACACGTTCATGGAGTGATCTGCGATACCGCCAATCTGGCCGGTCCGAATGACCTGCAACAAGCCACGCGCGGTCCCCCAGATCTTCTGCAACACATTGGGTGGTCTGCGCGCCGGCGAAATGCCGAGCTTTCCGAAATACCGCGTATCGCCAACGTGCTTGTAGCCAGAGAAGATTGGCGGGACGCCCGGCACGACGTCGAATCCGTTCGTGATGCGATAGAGCGGCACCTTCACGTATTGATCGAACGTTCTGTCCCCGGCCTTGGGGCAGCCGAACGTGTAGCAGGCCGCGATACTGTCACGTACTTCAGCCTCTTCGTCGTTCGCGAGCTCCGCGGTCGCCATGACAGCCAGCGCACCGCCGAGCGAGTGCCCGGTGATATAGACAGGCCGGGGCTTGTTCTTGAGCAATTTGCGAACCGTCTCGAACAGCCGGTCGCGTATCGGGAAGTACGCCTGGAAAAATCCGGTGTGGACCTTCACGCCGCCCTGTAGCGCCACCAGCTTGACGCGCAAGTTGGTCCACCAGTCGAGCAGATCCTCGGTGCCGCGAAACACTACGACGATCAGATCTGGCCCCGCCACCACGAAGCCCGCCGTTCCCGCTTCACGATCGATGAGTCCTTCGCACTCGACCAAACCGAGATGAGCGAAGCCATCCCGAAACTGCGTGAACGCGTCGTCGTTCTCATCGAATCTGTCATAGGCGCGACGCGCGAGCCTCGCCATGAGCAACGCGGTACGGTCCGAATAGGCGGCTCTGTAGGTGGGAATGGATTTAAGATCGTCGATCTCAATATCGACCTTCTGCGACATGGAAGCCCCCAGAAGCTGACAACTCCTGAGCTTGCCACATTTCAATTTATGGCTGCAAGGCGCTGGCGCGGAGCGGACGCGGTATATCGCTGGGCTGAAGGTGGATGCGTGATCGGCGGCGCAATAATTTTTTGCAGTGCTGATGCTGCCGTCTATCGCTGCGCCGAGACTGGAATTACCGGGCTTGCGCGCTGGACGATCGGCGGCCGCCACACCTTCACGATGCCGAAGCGCTCGGGGTGTGCGCGATAAAGCTTCGCGATCGCCTGCAGCGTACGGAAGCGCTGCCTGTGCTCCTCGAAATCGACGCGCGGCATATCGTCGGGGAGATTCAGCAGCATCGACTCCAGCATCACCATCGCACGCAGATGACGCGCGCGGCGCATGTTGAGCTGCTCGAACGTGAGCGCGATGACGAAGCGGTGTTCCTCCATCGCACGGCCGAGCGCGAGATCGATCGAGTCGTCGTTCGTGCACTTCTCGCTGACGAGGCTGATGAGCGGCGCGTAGGTCGCGCGATAGTCATCCTCGCGCACGAGCCGGATGCGCTCGGTGCGGCCATTCTCGGTGACGGTCACGCTCGCCAGCCTGTCGGTGATGCGCTCGCCGATGCCGCGCCGCTTGCGTGCGCTGCTTTCGGGATTCGCCGGAAACGTGATGACCGGATTGTCGACCGTGGTCAGCTTCGCGGCGCGCCGGATCAGATAGACGCGGTACTGGTTCGGCCAGACGTTCCAGATGCGACGATCGGATACGATCGTGTCGAACTTCAGATGATTGTCCACCACCATGTTGAGCGTGATGTTGATGGTGTTGCGGTCGTCGCCGCGCACATAGTCGAGCCAGCCGGTCGCGTAGCGGCCGAGGATCGTGAGGCCCTTGCTGCCGGCGCCGCCGAGTGAACGGATGATCGCGCCGGTGATGACCGCGCCGATATAGACCGCGAGCACGCCGAGGCCGAACAGCAGGCCGTCGAGAATCTGATTCCAGTTCTCCGAGAGATAGGCGTGCATCCGCAGGCTCCGGGATTCGCCTGCGGCCTAACATGAAAACCGCCCCGCGCGGAAATCCGGGCGAGGCGGTTTCGTCGAACGTCGCGGATGCGCTTACATCCAGTAAGGCGGCACGCGATAGTAGTCGTAGACCTGCTGGGCGCGCTTGCGGTCTTCCCAGTCCCAGTCGTTGTCGTTGGCGTAGTTCGGCGCGCCCTTGAGCTGAACGTCCGAGATGTTCACCTCGTAGCCCGCGAGCTTGGTGTTGTAGGTGAGCAGCGACCACGGAACCGGATAGTGCTCGTGGCCGATGCCGAGGAAGCCGCCGAAGCTCATCACCGCGTAGGCGACCTTGCCGGAGAGCTTATCGAGCATGATGCGCTCGATCGAGCCGATCTTGTCGCCGTTCGAGCGGTAGACGTTGGTGCCTTCGACCTTGTCGCTGCCGATGAGGCTTGCGGTTTCGCGTTGTTCGACCGTGGCGGATGCCATTTTGGGAATCTCCTTCTGCGGTTCGTGTCACCGTTGGGGCGATAACGGTACGGACGGCTCGGCGGTTCCGGAGAAACTGGAACTGCGACAACGAATTCGCATTGATTTTGAGGGAGACGAGAACCGAAGGAGAGTGCGATGCCGCGCGGCGACAAGTCGGTCTACACCAATCGCCAGAAGCGCAAGGCGGAACACATCGAGGAAGGTTACGAGAAGCGCGGCGTGTCGAAGAAGGAAGCCGAACGCCGCGCCTGGGCGACCGTGAACAAGGAAGAGGGCGGCGGCAACAAGAGCGGCTCCGGCCGCGGCGTACCCGACACGAAGGTATCCTCGCGCAAGGGCGGACGGCTGGGCGGCCGTGCAGCCGCGCGGCGTCCGGCGGCGGCGCGCTCAGCCTGCCAAGAAGGCCGCTGCGATCCGCAAGCGGCGCTCAGCGCGATAGGCGCGCTCCCGAGCGCCGAATGCATCTCGGGGCAGTGCAAACCCGTATCCCAGACTCGGCCGCCTGCGGCGATACGGCCCCTTTCCACACGCTCTCTTTTTGCAAATAATTTGCAATAGCAGGATCGTGGCAACGCCCGATCCGGGGAGCAGGGGCGCATGTCATGACAATCATTCGAGAAATTCGACCGAGGACGTTGCTTGCCGCCGCAGTCCTTGGCGCGGCGGTCGGTCTTCCGACCGCACTTTGGAGCGCCGGAGACCTCTCGCGGCAGACGCCGATCGAGGTAACAGTCGATCTCGGCAAGGCGGGCCAGCATGTCTTTGTGCCGAACCAGATCAAGTTCGAGACGGGCAAGCTCTACAAGCTGATCCTGCGCAACCCGAGCGATGATCCGCATTACTTCACGTCGGATGCGTTCTCCGGAATGGTCTTCACCCGCAAGGTCCAGGTCACGCAGCAGCGCGACGGCAAAAGCGTCACGCTTGCCGAGTTCAAGGGCGCGATCCGCGAGATCGAGGTCTATCCGGGACACGCCGCCGAATGGTGGTTCGTGCCGATCGCGGCAGGCCGCGCGAGCGACCTGCGCTGCGGCATCGTCAAGGACGGCAAGACACACGCGCAGCTCGGCATGGTCGGCGAGATCGTGATCGAATAGCCCCTAGTTCGCTTGTGCAACCGCGCACGTCGCTCCGGGAGGCGCGCGCACGGCCCTTGGCATTCCGGCCGGGATGGGGAGAATCCGGGTAGATGATTCACCCCCGCCCGACCTCCGGCCGAAAGATCGCGTTTACGCTCGCGGCAAGTGCTGCGCTTTGCGCAGGCCGCGCACGCGCAGGACAGAGGCACGGTGAATCCGAAGCCGCTGCCGCCGCTCGCCAACCCGGAAGATCCGAAGAACGCCGCGAAAGAGCTGTTCGCGCGCCGGCCGATTGCCACCAAGGACATGCAGGCGCGTTCGATCGGCTTCTACACGCGCGGCTGCCTCGCGGGCGGCATCGCGCTGCCGATCAACGGCAAGACCTGGCAGGTGATGCGGCTGTCGCGCAACCGCAACTGGGGCCATCCGGACCTCGTGTCGTTCATGGAGCGGCTCGCCGAGAAAGTGCCGAAAGTTTCCAACTGGCCGGGCCTCCTTGTCGGCGACATGGCGCAGGCGCGCGGCGGCCCGATGCTCACCGGTCACACCAGCCATCAGGTCGGGCTCGATGCCGACATCTGGCTCACCCCGATGCCGAGGACGCCGCTCTCGCGCGAGGAGCGCGAGGAAATGTCGGCGACCAATGTCGTCGCCGATGACAAGAAGGACGTCGATCCGAAGATCTGGACGCCGGGCCACTTCGCGGTGATCAAGGCGGCGGCCGAGGACCCCAAGGTCGAGCGCATCTTCGTCAACGCGGCGATCAAGAAGGCGCTGTGCCGCGAGGCCGGGCGCGACCGCGCGCTTCCTGCACAAGGTGCGCCCGTGGTGGGGGCACAACTATCATTTCCACGTGCGCATCGGCTGCCCGCCCGGCAGCGCGGAGTGCAAGGGTCAGGACCCGGCGGGCGAAGCGGAAGGCTGCGGCAAGGACCTCGACTACTGGTTCTCGCCCGGCGTACTCAATCCGGCGCCGCCGAAGGAGCCTGCAAAACCGCGCCCGCCGCTGACGATGGCGGACCTGCCGGCGGCCTGTAAGCAGGTGCTGCTCGCGCCGTGATCACATTCACGCGGGCATGACTGCCCATCGCGGCCCACACGATGAAAGCCGCCGCGACCTGTCGTAGTCTCGCATGAGGCGCCGCTCCAATGGCGCCACAGGGAGGCGACGATGATGCTCCGCGCGACCGCCGCGTTTGCTGCGGCAATCCTCTGCTCTCCGGTCTGTGCTCAGACCGTATCAAATCCGGTCAGTACCCTCGCCGGCGCAGCCGCTGCTGCTACCCAGAGCGATCCACTGCCGCGCGGCAAGGCCGAAGACGTCGGCATGTCGACCGAGCGGCTCGGCGAGATCGCGAAAGTCATCAACGGCGATATCGAGAAGGGCCGCCTGCCCGGCGCCGTGATCGCGATCGCGCGCAAGGGCAAGCTCGTCTACTACGAGACGTTCGGCTCCCGCGACAAAGCGAACAACGTCGCGATGACGAAGGACACGATCTTCAACATCGCGTCGATGACCAAGCCGATGGTCGCGCTCGCGGCGCTGCAGCTTCATGAGCGCGGCAAGCTGCTGATCGACGATCCGCTGTCGAAATACTTTCCGAAATTCGCCCAGATGGAGGTCGCCGAACTCAACGCGGCCGGTGACACGATCACCGCCAAGGTGCCGGCCAAACAGCCGATCACGTTGCGCCACCTGATGATGCACACATCCGGCCTCATCTATGGCTCGCGCGGCAATACGGCGGTGCACAAGCTCTATCCGGGGAGCAGCTCGACCGCGGGTGCGGCCATGAGCGGTGACGAATTCATGGACGAACTCGCGAAGCTGCCGCTGCTGAACCAGCCAGGCGCCGTATGGGATTACGGCTTCGGCCTCGATGTGCTCGGCCTGGTGGTCGAGAAGGTTTCAGGGCAGAAGCTCAGCGCATACGTCGAGCAGAACATCACAAAGCCGCTCGGCATGACCGACACGGCGTTCTACATTCCGCCCGCGAAGGCCGCGCGCTACGCCAAGGCGTTTCCGAACGACCCCGACACCGGCCAGCCGCAAGCGGTCAACCCCGTGCTGACGCAGCCGCTCAAGTTCGACTGCGGCGGCGGGTGTCTCTCCTCGACCGTCGGCGACTACATGCGTTTTGCGCTCGCGCTGCTGAACAAGGGCGCGTACGGCGAGACGCGCATTCTCGGCCGCAAGACCGCCGAGTACATGCTGATGAACCAGCTCGGGCCGGAGGTGAAGAACCTGATGGTCAATACCGACGCGACGCGGGCGGATTACGGCTTCGGCCTTGGCCTGTCGGTGCGCACGGAGGCCGGACGCGGGCGCGTGATGGGCTCGGTCGGCGACTTCTCCTGGCCGGGCGCGAGCGGCGCCAATTGGTGGGCCGACCCGAAGGAACAGCTCGCAGTGGTGTTCATGGCGCATTCGCCGGGGCCGATCCGCTGGCACTACCGGCAAGCGATCAACGCGCTCGTCTATCAGGCGATCGTGGATTGATCTCTTCGTGACGCGGCGCGCGCTCAAACCATCTTGAGCGCGCGCCCGATCTGCCACAGCGACAGCGCAATCACCAGGCAACCGACCGCGATCATCAGCGGGCGCGGCGGGACATATTTCACCATCCACCCGCCGAGTGGCGCGGCGAGCATTCCGCCAACGATCAGCGCGAGCAATTCCTTCCACGGCGAAGCACCGAGTTCGACGAAGAAGGTGGTGGCCGCCGCGATGGTGACGAAGAACTCTGTGGTGTTGACCGAGCCGACGGCCATGCGCGGCGCGTGGCCGGAGCCGACGAGACTTGACGTGGCGAGCGGTCCCCACCCGCCGCCGCCGCTCGCATCGAGGAAGCCCGCGACAAACCCGATCGGCCCGACCCACGGACCGGGCGCGTCGCGCGCGGGCGCAAGCTGCCAGGCCTTGAGCAGGATGAAGATGCCGAGCAGCACGAGATAGGCCGCCACGAACGGCCGCATGATGCTGGCATCGACATTCGACAGAATCCACGCGCCGAACACCGCGCCGAGCACGCCCGCGATCCCGAGCCGCGTCACCAGCCGCCAGTCGACATTGCGATGCCAGATGTGCGAGGCCGCGGAGGCGCCGGTAGTGAAGATCTCGGCGGTATGCACGATGGCGCTCGCCTGCGCAGGCGGCAGGCCGACCGACAGAAGCGCGGCGGTCGAGATAACGCCGAACGCCATGCCGAGCGCGCCATCGACAAGCTGCGCGCCGAACCCAATCACCGCGAGCATCACATAGTCGGTCAGCACCGGGTCGCCCTCCGTTGCCGTACTTCGGCGATCGCCAAGCCGAATCGGCTCAATCGAACGATTTTTCCCGACGCGGCGTCAACGCGGCTTACGGGCGCGTCCTGTTTCGTCATAATAGGAACAGGACGCAGGATCGGAAATTTGTTCCATGGCGAAGGCCCAGACTGAGCGCAAAACGATCTCGGACGCGGATATCCGGATTCTGGCGGAACTTGAGAAAAAAGTTCTCTGGCTCTCGAGCTGGACCATCCATCATGCCAACCACGTCCGCGAGAGCACCGACGGACTGAAGGTCGGCGGGCATCAGGCCTCGTCCGCCTCGCTCGCCGCCATCATGACGGCGCTCTATTTCCACGCGCTGCGGCCGCAGGATCGCGTTGCCGTGAAGCCGCACGCGTCGCCGAACTTCCACGCGATCCAGTACCTCTTCGGCAAGCAGACGCGCGACAAGCTCGAAGCGTTCCGCGGCTACAAGGGTGCGCAGAGCTATCCCTCGCGCACCAAGGATGCCGACGACGTCGATTTCTCGACCGGCTCGGTCGGCCTCGGCGTCGCGCAAACGCTGTTCTCCTCGCTGGTGCAGGACTACGTGCGCTCGCACTTCCCGAGCGACAAGCCAGAAGGCCGCATGGTGGCGCTCGTCGGCGATGCCGAGATGGACGAGGGCAACATTTTCGAGGCGATCCTCGAAGGCTGGAAGCAGGGCCTGCGCAATTGCTGGTGGGTGATCGACTATAATCGCCAGAGCCTCGATGCGGTGATCCGCGAAGGTCTTTGGTCGCGCTACGAAGCACTGTTCAAAGCGTTCGGCTGGGACGTCGTGATCGTCAAGCACGGCGCGCTGCAGGAGGCCGCGTTCAAGGAGCCGGGCGGCGAGGCGCTGCGCGCCTGGATCAACAACTGTCCGAACCAGCTCTATTCGGCACTGACGTTCCAGGGCGGCGCGGCGTGGCGCAAGCGCCTGACCGACGATCTTGGCGATCAGGGTCCGGTGACGAAGCTGATCGACAAGCGCTCGGACGAGGAGCTCGCCAAACTGATGGGCAATCTCGGCGGGCACGACCTGCCGTCGCTGATCGAGGCGTTCGACGAGGCGGCGACGAACGACCGGCCGACCTGCTTCATCTGCTACACCATCAAGGGCTCCGGCCTCGCGCTCGCGGGCCACAAGGACAATCACGCCGGCATGATGACGCCCGCGCAGATGGACCAGTTGCGCAAGTCGATGAGCATTCGCGCGGGCCACGAGTGGGACAAGTTCGAGGGGCTGAAGCATTCGGCGAACGAGGTGCAATCGTTCCTCGATCGCGTTCCGTTCGCCACCAAGGAGCCGCGCCGTCATGAGGCGCCGCACGTCGATGTCCCGGCGGAACTCGCGGTCACGATCCAGCCCGTGATGTCGACGCAATTCGGGTTCGGCGCGCTGCTCAATGAACTTGGCCGCGGCGACTCGGATTTCGTGAAGCGCATCGTCACGACGTCGCCCGACGTCACGGTCTCGACCAATCTCGGACCGTGGGTGAACCGGCGCAATCTGTTCGCGCGCGAGAAGATGGCCGACACGTTCAAGAGCGAGCGCATCGCCTCGACCTTCAACTGGGAATTCTCGCCGAGCGGTCAGCACATCGAGCTCGGCATCGCGGAGAACAATCTGTTCATCGTGCTCTCCGCACTCGGCCTGTCGCATTCGATCAACGGCGAGCGGCTGTTTCCGATCGGCACGCTGTACGATCCGTTCATCGCGCGCGGCCTCGATGCGCTGAACTACGCCTGCTATCAGGAGGCGCGGTTCATCCTCGTCGCGACGCCATCCGGCATCACGCTCGCGGGCGAAGGCGGCGCGCACCAGTCGATCGGCACGCCGCTGATCGGGATGGCGCAGGACGGGCTCGCGGCATTCGAGCCGGCCTATGTGGATGAGCTTGCCGCGATCCTCGCGTGGTCGTTCGACTACATCCAGAAGGGCGGCGACGCCGAACCGTCCGAGCGCAACTGGCTGCGCGACGAGACCGGCGGCTCGGTCTATCTGCGTCTCTCCACCCGCCCGATCGAGCAGATCAAGCGCACGGTCACGCCCGAGCTGCGGCAGGCGATCATCGATGGCGCCTACTGGATGCGAAAGCCCGGTCCGAATTGCCAGGTGGTCGTTGCTTACACCGGCGCGGTCGCGCCGGAAGCCATCCAGGCGGTCGGCCTGATGGGTGAAGACCGGCGCGACGTCGGGCTGCTCGCGGTCACGTCCGCGGATCGCCTGAATGCCGGCTGGACCGCCGCGCAGCGCGCACGCGAGCGCGGGCTCGTGCATGCGCGCTCGCACATCGAGCGGCTGATGGCCGACGTTCCGGCGCATTGCGGCATCGTCACGGTGTGCGACGCCCATCCGGCAACGCTCGGCTGGCTCGGCGCAATCGACGGCCACCGCACGCGCGCGCTTGGCGTCGAGCATTTCGGGCAGACCGGCTCGATCCCGGACCTCTACCGCCATTACGGCATCGACGCGAACGCGATCGTGGCGGGCGCGCAGGCGATCGCGCCGGGGCGGCCAATCCGCTATCTCAAGGCGCTGCCGTAAGGCGGCGCAGTGGCTCTCACATGATCCGCAGGCCGAACATCATCATCGGCAGCGAGAAGATCAGCAGCCACACGATGAGCGCGCAGACGAGTACGGCAATCACGTAGCCCATCGCCTTTTCGGGCGGCGTACGCATCAGGGCCGGCACCCCGACATAGAAGAGGTAGAGGCTGTAGAGGCCGAGGAGCGTCAGCACGGAGAGGATCGGCAGCAGCGCAAACACGCCGGCGACCCATGTCGCCGTCGGCCCATAGGCGGCGAGCTTGAATGCGTTGTTGAAGTTTTTCTGACCGCCGAAGATCGGCGCCAGCGCGTCGATGACGAAAGCCACCACATAGATCCCGGCGAACGTCAGCAGATAGTGGACGATGGCGGCGCTCAATCCGACGAAGAAGCCGGTGCGGTAGGGCCCGACACCGATGATCGACGCACCGATGAAGCCGCACACGACCGGGATGGCGGCGAGGATCGCGACATAGCTTTTCAGGATATCGGTCGGCGCGTCCTGCTCGCCGTCGATCACGCGCCACTCGGCCTGCGGGTCGAGCAGAATCCCCTTCACGCGGCTCAACGAGATCCATGGGTCCCCTCCACGGTGCGCGGGCCTTTTCGCCCGGCACAGCCATGTTCACCGCGCCGGTGGACGGAGATCAACCCTTTTGATCGGCGAGCACCATCTCGGCGCCCTTCTCGGCGATCATCATGGTGGGCGAGTTGGTGTTGCCGGAGGTGATCGTGGGCATCACCGAGGCATCGATGACGCGCAACCCATCGATGCCGAGCACGCGCAGCCGCGAGTCGACCACAGCCTTCGGATCACTCGGGAGGCCCATCTTTGCGGTGCCTACGGGATGGAAGATCGTCGTGCCGATATCGCCCGCGGCCTTCGCCAGCGCGGCATCGTCGTCGCTTGCGCACCTGCTCGCCCGGCAGCGTCTCGACCGGATTGAATTTCTGCAGCGCCGGCTGCGCGATGATCGCGCGCGCGACGCGGATCGAATCCGCCGCGACGCGCCGGTCTTCCTCCGCCGAAAGATAGTTCGGCGCAATCATCGGCTTGTCGCCGGGATTGGGCGAGCGCAGGCGCACGCTGCCGCGACTGACGGGCTGGAGATTGCACACGCTGGTGGTGAAGGCCGGGTAGGTGTGCAGCGGCTCGCCGAACTTGTCGAGCGAGAGCGGCTGCACATGAAACTGGATGTTGGCGCGCTCGCGCGAGGGATCAGAGCGGGTAAACAAGCCCAGCTGCGAAGGAGCCATCGTGAGCGGGCCGCGGCGGCGCAGCGCATAGTCCAGCCCCATCGCGGCGCGGCCGAACAGCGAATGATAGGTCTCGTTCAGCGTCTTCACGCCGGAGACCTTGTGGATCATGCGAAGCTGCAGGTGATCCTGGAGATTTTGCCCGACGCCCGGCCGATCGAGCATCACCGGAATGCCGTGCTGCAACAGATCGAGGCCGGGGCCGATACCCGACAGCAACAAAATCTGCGCCGAGCCGATCGAGCCAGCCGACAGGATGACCTCGCGCCGTGCGGCGGCCGATCGTTCAGCGCCGTCCTGCCGCCAGCGCACGCCGCTCACCCGCCAGCCATCGAGTTCGATGCGCTCGACCAGGCAGCCGGTCTCGATGCGCAGATTGGGGCGATTGAGCACCGGCTTGAGAAATCCGCGCGAGGCGGACCAGCGCCGCCCGCGCTGCTGGTTGACGTGGAAGTAGCAGGAGCCTTCGTTGTCGCCGCGATTGAAATCGTCGATCGGCTTGATGCCGTATTGCGACGCCGCTTCGCGGAACGCGTCGAGCAGATCTCCAGTTCACGCGCGGCGCCTCGATGCGCCATTCGCCGCCTGTCCCGTGAAACTCGCTCTCGCCGAGGAAATGGTTCGTCTGCCTGCGAAACAGCGGCAGCACGTCGTCCCAGCCCCAGCCCCTGAGCCCGAGCTGGCGCCAGTGATCGTAGTCGGCCGCCTGCCCGCGCATGTAGATCATGGCGTTGATCGCCGACGAGCCGCCGATCACCTTGCCGCGCGGATAGTTGAGCGCGCGGCCGTTGAGGCCCGGTTCGGGCTCGGTCTTGAACATCCAGTCGGAGCGCGGATTGCCGATCGCGAACAGGTAGCCGACCGGAATGTGAAACCAGATCCAGTTGTCCTTGCCGCCGGCTTCCAGCAGCAGCACGCGATTGGCCGGATCGGCGGACAGCCGGTTGGCCAGCACGCAGCCCGCCGAGCCCGCGCCGACGATGATGTAGTCGTACTCGCCGTCGATCGGCGTCGCGTCGGCCATACGTTTCCCCTGTCGCCCGCCGTTAAAGCGTATTGCGGCGGCGTGACAACACGCCGTCCTCGTCCTGAGGAGGCTGCGAAACGCCGTCTCGAAGGAAGGCGGCAAACTCCGTCGCTTGTGCCATCCTTCGGACGCGGCCCATAAGCGCGGCACGCGCGTCGCGACGCGCTATGGGCCGCTCCTCAGGATGAGGTCCGAGTAGATAGTTTGATTGCGATCGGATCGCTAGGATGCGGCTCGCGACCGACGGCGCGCTGTGCGCGCGCCGAACGGCCCGGAACGGCGGTTCCCGGGCGGCTGTAAACTTCACGAGACACTGATTCGCGCGCGAGCGCGAACGACGGAAAGCCGCCATGATGTTCCAACGATATCTGTTCCCGTTTTGGTTGCGATTGGCTTGTCCTTTTGCCGGTGCTGCCCGCGCGGGCGGCAGAAACGCTCGTTGCCGTGGCGGCGAATTTCGCCGAGGTGATCGACGAACTGAAGCCTCTCTTCGAGAAAGCCAGCGGACATAAACTCCAGTCGACAACCGGCTCGACCGGCAAGCTCTATGCTCAGATCAAGGAAGGCGCGCCGTTTCAGATTCTGCTTTCCGCGGACGCGAACACTCCGGAACGCATGGAGAAGGAGCAACTTGCTGTCGCGGGAAGCCGATTCACCTATGCGATCGGAAAACTGACGCTGTGGAGTTCGGATCAGGGTCGAAATCCGGGCCGGACGGCGCGGCTGCTCTGAAGGCAAATGATGTCCGTCACGTCGCGATAGCCAATCCAGACCTCGCTCCCTATGGCTTGGCGGCGCGAGAGACCCTGCAATCGCTCGGGCTTTGGGATTCCCTCAAGCCGAAGATCGTCATGGGCCAAAACATCGGCCAGACGCATTCCATGGTGGCGACGGGCAATGCGCAACTCGGGTTTATCGCATTGTCTGCCGTGCTCAGCCCGCGCGAAAGTCCGAAAGGCAGCCGCTGGGACGTTCCGCAAAACCTGTTCACACCCATCCGGCAGGACGCGGTTCTGTTGACCGCAGGGGCCAAGAACGAAGCCGCAATCGCATTCATGAAATTTCTTAAGTCCCCGGACGCCCGCGTCGTCATCGAGCGATACGGGTACGGGATCGAATGAGCTATGTCGTTGCCTGACCTCGGGCCGCTGTGGCTGACGATCCGCCTCGCAGCGCTGACGACCGTCATCCTTCTGGTCCTCGGCACACCGCTCGCGTGGTGGCTTGCTACCACGCAGTCGAGAATGAGGTCCGCTGTTGAAGCCGTAACAGCTTTACCGCTGGTGCTGCCTCCGACGGTGTTGGGATTCTATCTTCTGGTGATCCTCAGTCCGAAGTCGCCAATTGGAAGCGCCTGGGTCGAGCTGACGGGTCAGACGATCACATTTTCCTTCACGGGTCTTGTGATTGCGTCGGTGCTGTACTCGATGCCGTTCACGGTCCAGCCGCTTCAGGCGGCGTTCGAGGCCATCGGCCGAGGACCCATGGAGGCTGCGGCGACGTTGCGGGCATCGCCGATAGACGCGTTCTTCTCGGTTCTGGCGCCTATGGCTGGCCGAGGCTTCCTGACTGCAAGCGTGCTGACCTTTGCCCATACGATCGGCGAATTTGGCGTCGTCCTCATGGTCGGCGGCAACATTCCGGGGCAGACGAAGGTCATATCGATCGCAATCTACGAGCATGTCGAAACGCTCAACTACGCAAGCGCTCATGTCCTGTCGGCGATCTTGCTGATCTTTTCATTTCTGGTGCTGCTATTCGTCTATGTCATGAATCGCCGCTTTCCTGTTCATGCAGGATAGACGATGACCGAGATCGTATTTGATGTTCGCATCGCATTTGGCGGTTTCGACCTCCTGATCGATCATCGCATGCCCGTTGAGGGCATCATCGGTTTGTTCGGGCCGAGCGGATGCGGGAAGAGCACCCTGCTCCGGATCATTTCGCGGCCTTGAGCGCAATGCTCAGGGGCAGATTCGATTTGATGACGAAATATGGCAGAACTTTCGCGCGGAATTTTTGTGCCGCCGCACAAACGCGGCATTGGCTATGTCTTCCAGGACGTGCGCCTCTTTTCACACCTGACTGTCGCTAGAAATCTCCGCTACGCTGAGAAGCGATCGCGTAGCGTCGATAGCAAGATCGATATTGAAGGCGTTGTGGCGGCGCTTGATCTCGCCCCGTTGATGACCCGCCGCCCCTCATCGCTTTCCGGTGGCGAGCGCCAGCGCGTGGCCATCGGGCGAACGCTGTTGACCCGGCCGCGCCTACTCCTGATGGACGAGCCGCTTGCAGCACTCGACATCAAACGAAAGGCGGAGATTTTGCCGTATATCGAGCGGCTGCCCCAAGTGTTTCAGATACCAATCATCTATGTCACGCACTCGATCGATGAGGTCGCGCGCCTTGCCGAGCGCATGCTCGTCCTCGCCAACGGTCGCAAGGTTACTTATGGGCCGGTCGCGGAGGCACTTGAACGTCTGGATTTGCAGCCGATCGGGGGACGATTCGAAGCCGGCGTGGTCCTGACTGCGCGCGTGATCAAACACGACCCGACATATCGGCTGACACATCTCGATCATCACGGAAAAGAGATTGTCATGCCGATGGTCGGTGTCGCGATCGGCAGCGACGTCCGCCTGAGAATTCGTGCCCGCGACGTTGCGCTGGCAACGAAGGCTCCTGAAGGCATCAGTATTCGCAATGTCTTGGCCGGGACCGTAACCGAGATCGTCGAGGAGCCGGACACCGCGTTCGCCGAAACGCTGGTAGACATTGGCGGAGCCAAGATACGGGCCCGCGTTACGCGATCTGCTATCGCGGCGCTCGCTCTGACGCCCGGGACATCAGTCTTCGTACTGTTCAAATCGATCGCATTCGACCGCCGGGCGATTGGGCATCGCGGCACGGAGCCGCAAGACACTGCGGACACGGATGCTCTGATATAACATGGTCGCATGTTCCCGCCCGCACGCATCGTCTGCCTGACCGAGGAGACGGTCGAGACGCTCTATCTCCTCGGGGAGGAGCGAGCGCATCGTCGGCGTGTCGGGCTATGCGGTGCGCCCGGCCCACGTGCGGCGCGAGAAGCCGCGCGTTTCGGCGTTCATCTCGGCGGATTTCGAGAAGATCATCGCGCTCAAGCCCGATCTGGTGCTGACGTTCTCGGACCTGCAGGCCGACATCGCGGCCGAACTGATCCGCCGCAATATCGCGGTGCATGCGTTCAACCAGCGCGACGTCGCGGGGATTTTCGACATGATCCGCACGCTCGGCGCGTTGGTCGGCGCGACCGAGAAGGCCGAGGAGCTCGCCGTCTCGCTGGAAGACCGGCTCGATGCGGCACGCGAGCAGGCGGCGGCGTTGCCGCACCGTCCCCGCGTCTATTTCGAGGAGTGGGACGAGCCGATGATCTCCGGCATCCAATGGGTGTCGGAGCTGATCGAGACTGCGGGCGGCATCGAGGCGTTTCCGGCGCTCGCCGGAAACAAGAGCGCGAAGGACCGCATCGTGACCGCCGATCAGGTGATCGCGGCGGCGCCGGACATCATCGTCGGCTCGTGGTGCGGCAAGAAATTCGTACCCGCGAAGGTGACGGCGCGGCCGGGCTTCGGAGCGATCCCCGCCGTGCGCGACGGCGCGCTGCACGAGATCAAGTCCGCGCTGATCCTCCAGCCGGGACCCGCCGCACTGACCGACGGGCTCGATCAGTTGGTGCGCATCGTCGGCGACTGGGCGAGCCGCGTCAGCAAGGCGGTCAGGTAGTCGAGCGCGGCGATCAGCGCGGGGCCGCCGCACAGCGTGTAGCGCGTCGGCAGGATGATGCGGCGATCCAGCGGATAGAGCGCGTTCAGCGCCGGATGAGTCAGATTGTAACTGCCCTGATCCGCCGCCTCGCCCGGCATGTTGTTCAACGCGATCACGTCCGGATGCAGCGCGAGCAGCCGTTCAAGCTGCACGTAGCCGCCGTAGCCGGGCGGCGCGCCCGCGGGCGGCGTCAGCCCGGCCTCGACGAGCAGCGCCGCCGCGAGGCTGCGCGCGCCGGCCGTATAGCCGCCGCGATTAACCAGCAGCGCAGTGCGAAACGGCGGCTTCGGCGCCGCATGCAGCCGCGCGCGCGCCGCGTCGATATCGGCGACCAGTTTGTCGCCGCGCTCCGGATGGCCGAGCACGGCCGCGACCTCGCGAACCTGCCGCCGCGCGGTGTCGAGGTCGGCGATCAGCGTGATCTCGTGCAGGCGCAGGCCCTGCGAGCGCAGGATGTGCTTGGTCACCGGCCGGTCGCTGTCGCCGATGATCACGAGGTCGGGTCCGAGCGCGATGGATGACTCCGCCTGCCATTGCAGGCGCGGATACGGGCGCGCCTTCTCGGCCATCACGGACGAGCCGGCGTCCGCCGCGTAAGGCGAAAGGCCCGCGATCTGCCCGGGGTCCGCCAGCGCCAGCACGAGCTGGTCGGCGCACATGTTGAACGACACGACGCGGCGCGGCGCGTCGGCAAGGGCCGGCGCGATTCCCAGCAGGGTCAGCATGAAAGCGAGCAGGCGCATGCCGCATTGGTATCCCATTGGAGCGCGCGCCGGGAGCCTGTAGGAAAGGCGCGTGAAACGCACGGGTTTTCGTATCGAGCTGGCACTGGCGGCGCTGATCGTGGCGCTCGCGATCCTGTCGCTCATGGTCGGGCCCGCGGGCCTCTCGCCGCGCGCGGCCATTGCCGGGCTGTTCTCGGGCGACGGGCCGGCCGGCATCATCGTGCGCGAGATCCGCCTGCCGCGCACGCTGCTTGCCGCGCTGATCGGCGCGACGCTCGGCCTTTCCGGCGCGGCGCTGCAGGGCTTGCTGCGCAACCCGCTCGCCGAGCCTGCGCTGTTCGGCGCGCCGCAGGCAGCGGCGGCGGCGGCAGCGCTGGTGATCGCGTTCGGCTTCGCGCCGGTGACATCGTTCGCCGTGCCGGTCGCGGGCATTCTCGGCGCGACGATCTCGATTGCGGGGCTGGTCGCCATCGCGGGCCGGCGCGCGAGCCTGACCGTGACGCTGCTCGCGGGCCTCGCGCTTGCGAGCTTCGCGGGCGCCGCGACGGCGCTGATCCTCAATCTCGCGCCGAATCCCGTTCATCGCGCTCGAAATCGCGTTCTGGCTGCTCGGCTCGCTGGAGGATCGCTCGGTCGATCATCTCACCATCGCGGCGCCGTTCATGGTGGCGAGCTGGGTCGTGCTTGCCGTCAATGCGCGCGCGTTCCGCGCGCTTCACGCTCGGCGAGGATGCCGCCGCCTCGCTCGGCGTCGACATCAATCGCACGCGCATGATGGTGGTCGTCGGTGTCGCGCTCGGCGTCGGTGCTGCTGTTGCTGTTGCTGGTGCTGTCGGCTTCGTCGGACTGGTCGCGCCGCATCTGGTGCGCCGCGCGGTCGGTTCCGATCCGGCGCGCGTGATGCTGCCGGCCGCGCTCGCGGGTGCCGCGCTGGTGCTCACCGCCGATATCGCGATCCGGCTCGGGCCTTCGGCGGTCGAGATCAAGCTCGGCGTCGTGACGGCGCTGATCGGCGTGCCGATGTTTCTGTCGATGATCTTCCGCGAGCGACGCCTGCTCGAAGGAGCGCCGTCATGAGCGCGCTGAACGCCAGCAACGTCACGGTCCGGCTCGGCGGCACGACCATCGTCGACAACGCAAGCCTTGCGCTACGCGGCGGCGAATTCGTCGCGCTGGTCGGTCCGAACGGCGCCGGAAAAACCACGCTGATCCGCGCACTTGCGGGCCTCGTGCCCGCGGAGGGCGCGATCACGCTCGGCGGCACGCCGCTCGCCGCCATGAAACCGCACGAAAGGGCGCGCGCCGTCGCCTATCTGCCGCAGGGCCATGTGTTTCACTGGCCGATGAGTGTCGAAGTCGATCGTGATGCTCGGCCGCGCACCGCACGGCGACCCGTTTTCGGCCACCACGGCGGACGACCGGACAGCCGTCGAGCACGCACTCGCCACAACCGAGACGCAGGTATTCGCGCAGCGCGCCGTGACGACACTCTCGGGCGGTGAGAAGGCGCGCGTCGCGCTCGCGCGTGCGCTCGCCACGCAGGCGGGCGTGCTGCTCGCCGACGAGCCCACCGCCTCGCTCGACCCGCGCCACCAGCTCGTCGTGATGGAACTGCTGCGCTCTGCGGCCCGCAGCGGCAACGCGATCCTTGCCATCGTGCACGATCTCACGCTCGCGGCGCGCTTCGCGGATCGCGTGCTGGTGATGGACCGCGGCCGGATCGTCGCGGACGGCCCGCCCGACGTGGCGCTTGCGCCGGAGCGGCTTGCAGCGGTGTTCGGCATCGAGGCCGCAACCGTCGAGGTCGGCGGCAAGCGTGTACCGATCGCGGGCCGCGCGTTGTAAGGTTCGCCCATGACGTTCGATCTGATTGTCCGCAATGCCACCCTGCCCGATGGCCGTTGCGGCCTCGATATCGCGATCGCCGGCGGCAAGATCGCCGCCGTCCAGCGCGCCATCACCGGCGCGGCGGCGCGCGAAATCGATGCGCGCGGCCAGCTCGTCTCGCCGCCATTCGTCGACATCCATTTCCACATGGACGCGACGCTGTCGCTCGGGCTTCCGCGCCTCAACCAGTCCGGCACGCTGCTCGAAGGCATCGCGCTGTGGGGCGAGTTGAAGCCGCTGCTGACGCCGGAGGCGGTCGCCGAGCGTGCGTTGCGTTATTGCGATCTCGCGGTGTCTCAGGGCCTGCTCGCGATCCGCAGTCACGTGGATATCTGCGATGACCGGCTCACAGCGGTCGATGCGCTGCTCGACGTGAAGCAAAGGATCGCGCCTTACATCGACCTGCAGCTCGTCGCGTTCCCGCAGGACGGCTATTTCCGCTCGCCCAGCGCGGCAAAGAATCTCGAACGCGCGCTCGACAAGGGCGTCGATATCGTCGGCGGCATTCCGCATTTCGAGCGCACGATGGAGGACGGCGCACGCTCGATCGAGGTGCTGTGCGACATCGCCGCCGAGCGCGGCCTGATGGTCGACATGCATTGCGACGAGACCGACGACCCGCTGTCGCGCCACATCGAGACGCTCGCGGCCGAAACGCACCGGCTCGGGCTGCACGGCCGCGTCACCGGCTCGCACCTCACCTCGATGCACAGCATGGACAACTATTACGTCTCGAAGCTGCTGCCGCTGATGGCCGAGGCGCAGGTGCATGCGGTCGCCAATCCGCTGATCAACATCGTGCTGCAGGGCCGTCACGACACTTACCCGAAGCGACGCGGCCAGACGCGCGTGCCGGAGATGCGCAGCGCCGGCATCAACGTGGCGTTCGGCCACGACTGCGTGATGGACCCGTGGTACTCGCTCGGCTCCGGCGACATGCTCGATGTCGCGCACATGGCGCTGCATGTCGGGCAGATGACCTCGCGCGAGGCGATGCGCTACTGCTTCGACGCAGTAACGACGAATGCCGCGAAGATCATGGGGCTGGAAGGCTACGGCCTCGATGTCGGCTGCAACGGCGATCTCGTGGTGCTGCAGGCCGCGGATCCGATCGAGGCGATCCGGCTGAAGGCGCGGCGCCTGTTCGTCGTGCGCCGCGGCAAGGTGATCGCCGAGAGTGCGCGGGCTATAACGAAGCTCGATCTGCCGGGCCGGCCTGCCGAGGTCGATCCGGCGACCTATGCGCCGAGAACGGACGCCTCATCCTGAGGGCTGGGTGCGCTTGTGCGCGGCGAGCGCGGCGAGGCGCTGGTCGCGCCAGCGGGTGAGCTCGGCAAGCTGCTCGGGCGTCGCCTGCTTGCCCCACTCGCGCAGGATGCTCGCGATGTTCGCATCCTCGAACACGCCCACGTCCGCGGGTTTCGACTGCAGGCGCTTGTAGAAGCCGGTGTAGCGCGCGCAGTAGTCCGCGATGCCGCCGGGCGCGTTCAACTCGATGGTGGCGAACGGCCCCATGAACGACCAGCGCAGGCCGAGGCCGTCCTTGATGGTCTTGTCGAGGTCCTGCGGCGACACGTAGCCCTCGCCGACCAGCCGGAAGGCTTCGGCAAGCAGCGCGCCTTGCAGGCGGTTGAGGACGAAGCCCTCGATCTCGCGCCTCACAACGATCGGTACCTGCTTGACCGATTCATAGACCTGCTTGGCGCGCGCGATCGTTTCAGGCGCGGTCCACGGTGCGCCGACCAATTCGACGATTTGCACCAGATGCGGCGGGTTCACGGGATGCGCCACGAGGCAGCGCGCGCGGCCGGCGAGGCTCTCGGTGAACAGGCTTGCGACAATTGCCGAGGTGGACGAGGCGAGGATCGCGTCGGGCGCGGCGAGCGCGTCGAGCTCGGCGAAGATCGCGCGTTTCGCCTCCACGGTCTCGGGCACGTTCTCCTGCACGTAGCTCGCGCCGTCGAGCGCGTCTGCCACGCTTTTTGCCGCGCGCACGCGCGTCGCGGAGCCTTTCGGATCGTCGACGAGCCCGTGCTTCGCGAGTTCGTTCAGCCCTTCGGCCACAAGGCCGAGCGCGTTGTCGGCGGCGCCTTCGACCGCGTCGTACATCGCGGCCTCCCAGCCCGCGCGCGCGAAGACCATGGCCCAGGCGCGGCCGATCAGGCCCGATCCGATGATGGCGACGCGGGGCATGGCTTCTCCTTTACATCCACAATTTCTGGCGGCGCAGTTCGAGATCGTCGCGCAGCAGCTTCGACGCGCCGGTCCAGGTCACCGAGCCGCGCTCAAGGATCACGGTGCGGTCGGAGAGCGCAAGCGCGAGATCGAGATGATGATCGACGATGATCATCCCGATCTCGTAGCGCAGGCGATTGAACGCCTCGAACAGTTCCTCGGTGATCGCCGGCGAGAGGCCCTCGAACGGCTCGTCGAGCAGGAGAAGCCGCACGTCGCCCGCGAGCGCACGCGCAACCGCGACCATCTGCTGCTCGCCGCCCGACAGATAATCGGCCGGCGTGTACCAGCGCTGCGCGAGGCGCGGAAATACCCAGATGATGCGCTCGTCGTCCCAGTGCACACCCGCGCCGGTCTGACGTTTGAGACGGCCGAGCGCGAGGTTATCGGCGACCGACATGCCGGCGAACAGCCCCCTGCCCTGCGGCACATAGCCGATGCCGCGCCGCGCAATCTCGGCCGAAGTGTGCCGTGCGATCTCGGTGCCGCCGAGCGTGATCGAGCCGGTTTCCGGCGGCGCGATGCCGATCAGGCGTTTTCAGCAGCGTGGACTTGCCCGCGCCGTTGCGCCCGAGCAGCGCGACAATCTCGTTGTCCGAGACGTCGAACGACACCGCGTTGAGGATGTGGCTCTTGCCGTAGAAGGTATCGACCTTGTCGATGGCGAGCAGCGTCGCGGCTCCGGCGGCGGACGCGGGCGGCTCGGCGGTGACATGCGCGGTGCCGGAGCCGATGTAGATCTCGCGCACCTTCGCGTTGTTGCGCGCTTCGTCGACGCTGCCGTGCACCAGCACGGCGCCTTCGTTCATCACGGTGACTTCGTCGGCGATCTGGAACACGCGGTCGATGTCGTGCTCGACCAGCAGTACGGGGATCTGGTGCGAGAGCGTCTTCACCAGTGCGGCGACGCGCGTGCGCTCGGCGGCCGCCAGTCCCGCGAGCGGTTCGTCGAGCAGCAGGATGTGGGGCGCGGTCGCGAGCGCGAGCCCCATGTCGAGCAGGCGCTGGCCGCCATAGGAGAGCGAGGCGGCTTCCGCGCGCTCGATGCCGGTGAGGCCGAGATAGTGTCATGAACGCCGTCGGTCTCGGCGTTCACCGTCGGCGAGCCCTTCGGCGGACGACCACCAGGCGAAGCGCTTGCGGACTGCGCGCCTGCACGGCGAGGCGCACGTTTTCCTCGACCGAGAGCCCGCCGAACAGGTTGGTGATCTGGAACGAGCGGCCGACGCCGGCACGCGTGATGTCCTCTGGCTTGAGGCCGACGACCGGCCGGCCCGCGACCGTGATGAAGCCGGTGTCAGGCGGAAACATGCCCGAAACGAGGTTGAACGCGGTGGTCTTGCCCGCGCCGTTCGGGCCGATCAGCGCATGCAGGGTCCGATCCCGCACCACGATGTCGGCGTTGGCGACCGCTCGGATGCCGCCGAAGCTTTTCGCAAGCTCGCGCGCGATCAGCACCGGCCCTTCGGGCGCCTTGCGGGCGGCGAGCGCATCGGGCAGGGGCGCATCCTTGGAAATCTCGCGCCCCGCCATCGCGGCGGATTCGATCTCGCGCTTGCGGAATGGGGCGAACACCCGCTCGGCGACGCCGACGAGGCCGGTCGGCGAGAAGATGATGAAGCCGACGAACAGCAGGCCGAAATAGAGGAGCCAGTTCGCGGTCCAGATCGAGAGGAATTCGCGGAACAGGATGAAGAACAATGCGCCGAGCGCGGGCCCGAGAAACGAGCGCATTCCGCCGATCACCACCATCGCCAGAAGCTCGCCGGAGAACTGCACCGAGATCGGCTCGGCGGAAGCGAAGCGATGGTTGAACACCGCGAGCGTGCCGGCGAGCGCCGTGATCGCGGCAGAGGCCGTGAACGCGAAGAGCTTGTAGCGGTCGGTCGGGTAACCGATGAAGCGCGCGCGCTGCTCGTTCTCGCGGATCGCGACCAGCACATGGCCGACAGGCGAACGGTGAAAGCGCCACAACAGATAGACCGCCAAAAGCGCGAGCGCCGCGACGAGCGCGTAATAGATCCAGGGCCGCGCGAGATCGATGCCGAGCACGGTCGGGCGCACGACGCCGCCGAGCCCGCTTTCGCCGCCGGTCACCGCGGTCCAGCGGAACGCGATGGCGAACAGCATGGCTGAAAGCGCGAGCGTCAGTAGCGAGAAGTAGACGCCGCGGCGGCGCAGGATGAGAAAGCCCGCGAGCCATGCGAACACGGCGACCAGCGCGATCGCAAACAGCACCGGCACGACGATGTCGCCGGGAAACCAGTGGCGCTGCGACAGCGCCGCCGCATAGCCGGCAAGCCCAAAGAATGCGCCGTGGCCGAACGAGACGAGACCGGTGTGGCCGACCAGAATGTTCAGCCCCATGCAGGCGATGGCGAAGATCACCACGTCGGTCGCGGTGGTGAGCGTCATGCCCACCAGGAGCATGACGAACGGAAGAAGCAGCAGTCCGACGGCGGCGACCAGCAGCGGCACATACTTCGCCTGCATCGCGTTCATTCGAACTTCTCGATGCGCTCGCCGAACAGGCCGCGCGGACGGAACAGCAGCACCAGCACCATCAGCAGATACATCGAGGCTTCGCTGGCGGGCGGCAGGAAGTAGCTGGTGAGGCCCCTGACCACGCCGACCAACAGCGCAGCGGCGACCACGCCCCAGAACGAGCCGAGGCCGCCGATCACCACCACGACGAATGCGGCGGTGAGGATCTCGGCGCCCATCGCCGGATGGATGGTCACGATCGGTGCGAGCAGCACGCCGCACAGGCCCGCGAGGCCGACGCCAAGCGCCGCGATCGCCATCATGTAGGGCTCAAGCGAGATACCGAGCGCGCCGACCATTTCGGGGTTCTGCACACCGGCGCGCACCACGCGGCCGAACGGCGTGCGGTAGATCAGGAGCCAGATGAGCGTCACGGACACCACCGCGACGCTCAGCATCATCAGCCGGTAATAGGGATAGATGAAATCACCGACGAATACTTGTCCGCGCAACGCCGACGGCATCGAGTGCGGCAGCGGTGACGCACCGAAGATCATGCGCAGCGCCTGCTCGGCAATCATCGCGAGGCCGAAGGTAAGCAGCAGCGAGAGGATCGGATCGGAGCGGTAGAAGCGGCGGAACATCAGCCGTTCGACCGCGATGCCGATCAGTCCGACCAGGACGGGCGCCGCCACGAAGCTGCCCGCGAAGCCGATGCGGTCATTGAGATAGACCGCGAGGTAGGCGCCGATCGCGTAGAACGCGCCGTGCGCCAGATTGACGATGCCGCCGAGCGAGAAGATCAGCGACAGGCCAAGCGCGATCAGCAGGTAGTAGACGCCGATGAGCAGGCCGTTGAGGACTTGCTCCAGGATGAAGATGAGTTGCACGGTTGCTCCGAAGTGGCCCCTTCAACCCGCGCCAGCGCCGTAACCCTCTCCCGCAGGGGAGAGGGCGCGTTTGCGGCGTCTTCACTCACCCGATGTTGCACGCACCCTTCGGCGGCGCGAGGACCTCCATGTCCTCGCCGGAGCCAGGCACGGTGCCGAGCGGCTCGTAGATGTCCCACTGGTCCTTCATCTTGGAGGCTTCCTTGGCGCGGACCGCGTACATCTCCATGACCATCTGGTTGTCGTAGGCGCGGAAGTAGCCCTCGCGCGCCTTGCCGATGTCGAACTTCGCGCCGGTGCGCAAATGCTCGGCGAGCTTGATCGGATCGGTCGATTTCGTATCGCCCATCGATTTCGCCACGATCTTCAGCGAGAAGTAATCGCCCCACGACTGGTTATCTGGCGGCTTCCCGTATTTCTTGGAGAACGCCTCGATGTACTTCTTCGAGGTCGGCGTATCGACGAGGTGATGCCACACAAGCGGCCACACGCCGGAGAAGTTGCCCTTGCCGAGACCCCAAGCGACCGCGGTGTCGAACGCGAAGCCGACGACCGGGAACTGGAGACCGTATTCGGAATACTGCTTCAGGAAGTTGGTGATCTGATTGCCGGCGAGATTCGAGATCACGATGTCCGGCCGCGCCTGACGGATCTTCAGCAGGAACGGCGAGAAGTCGGAGATGTCGGTCGGGATCAGTTCGTCGGCCGCGAACTGGCCGCCGTTCTTCTCCATGAACCCCTTGGCGACCTTCAGGAGATCGTGGCCGAACGCGTAGTCCGCCGTCAGCGAGTACCACTTCTTGCCCTTGACCAGATTTTCCTTGAGCAGATACGTGCCGACGGCCTGCACGTACATCGAGTTCGCGCCCTCGATGTGGAACATGTACTGATTGCAGTCGGAGCCGCGCAGCGCGTCGGAGTTACAGCCGGTGTTGATGAACACCGTCTTGCTGCGCTTCGCCACCTGTCCGATCGCAAGCCCCGAGGCGGATGAAATCTCGCCGATCAGCATCGCGACCTTGTCGCGCTCGATCAGGCGCTCGGCCTTGGCCGACGCGGTCTGCGGGTTGACGGAGTCCTCGAGCACCAGCTCGATCTTGCGGCCGTTCACGCCGCCCGCGGCGTTGAGTTCTTCGGCCGCGAGCTGGATGCCCATCACCGCGTAATCGCCGAGCGGTCCGAGAAAGCCGGTGCGCGGCGTGAGGTGACCGATCTTGATCACATCGGACTGCGCGTACGAGATCGCCGGCATGCCGATGCCGGCAAGCAGCGCAGAGCCGGCCGCGCCCTTGACGAGCGTACGGCGCGATAGCGTCGGTTTGAGAAGCATGCATTCCTCCCGGATTTTCTCGGCTGCGGTGAGCCCGCTTGCCGGCTTTCTTGATGGCGATTACGGTCGCGCGGAGCCGGGAGAAACGCAAGTGGCTTCGGACAACCGCATGGCTGGCCAGCCGCATTGCGCGGGACGCCGTGCATTGATGCGCACGGCGCTCGGCGCAGCCGCCCTCGCGATCGGGACTGGCCGCGCGCTCGCGCAGCCGAAGATGACCAAGCAGCAATCTGAGTATCAGGATGAGCCGAAAGGCGGCATCATGATGTGCGGCACATGCACGCTGTTCATTCCGCCCGCCGAATGCAAAGTGGTGGAAGGCTTCGTCGCAATCACCGGCTGGTGCAACGCATTCGATCTGGCGGATTGATCCATGAATCTCGGAATCAAGAACCTCAAAGTCCTCGTCACAGCAGGAGCCAACGGCATTGGCCTCGAAACGGCGCGCTCGTTTGCCGCCGAAGGCGCGCGCGTGCATATTTGCGACGTAGACAAGGCGGCGCTGCGCAAGCTCGCGAAGACCGATCCGAAGATCACGCGCTCCGTGTGCGACGTGTCGGACCGCAAGCAGGTCGCGAAGCTGTTCCGCGAGGCGTTTGCGGCGCTGAAAGGTCTCGACGTGCTGGTGAACAATGCCGGCGTCGCGGGACCGACCGGAAAGGTCGACGAGATCGCGCCGGAGGAATGGGACCGCTGTCTCGCGGTCGACATCACCGGCCAGTTCAACTGCACGCGCCTCGCGGTGCCGCATCTGCGCAAGAGCAAGAACGCCTCGATCGTGAACCTGTCGTCGGCCGCGGGACGGCTCGGCTTCCCGCTGCGCACGCCCTATTCGGCGGCGAAATGGGGCGTGGTCGGGTTCACCAAGTCCCTCGCCGCGGAGCTTGGGCCAGAGGGCATCCGCGTCAACGCAATCCAGCCCGGCATCGTGGCCGGCGCCCGTATCGACCGCGTGATGGAGAACAAGGCGAAGGCCCGCGGCATCAGTCCGAAGGCCATGCTGGACGAGGCGCTCTCGGTCGTGTCGATGCGCACGACCGTGACGCCCCAGCAGATCGCGGACGCGATCGTCTTCATCTGCTCGACGCGTGGCCGCACCATCTCGGGCCAGGCCATTTCGGTGTGCGGCGACACGCAGATGTTGCCTTAAGGCGCGAGGCTATTCGGCGGTTGCGCCCAACGCCGCAGGGCGCCCACTCCAGCTGCAACAGACTGAAATTCCAGCAGAAATGATTTTTGGCGAGTCCGTGAACCCGGCGCGCGGAGCGCGCGACTAATGGACATACCGGGCCAAACAGCCCCCAGCGAAAACCCAGGGAAGGGAATCTCAACATGACCAAGATCAGCAAAATCGCGGCAGGTGCGCTTGCCGCTCTGACGATCACCGCGGGCGTTCTCGCGGCGCCGAGCCAGGCGGAAGCCAAGTGGAAAGGCGGCTGGGGCCCGGGAATCGGCCTCGGAATCGCGGCGGGTGTCGTCGCGGGTGCGGCCTTCGCGGCCTCGGGTCCTGGCTACTACGTCGGCGCGCCAGGCTGCCGCTGGGTTGCTCGCTACGACGGCTGGGGCAACTACCGCGGCTCCGTGAAGGTCTGCGACCTCTACTAAGACAAGTTTTCCGGGGCACGAGTTCAGCTCGATCGGCGCGTCCGCCCCCCTTCCACCCCCGCGCCGATTGTATCGGCCCGCTCGGACAGTCCCCGTCCGAGCGGGTCGTAACTTTTTGGGGTGCGAAATCCGCTTGCCCTCCCCGCCGCGAGTGAGTGTTATTCGGACCTGCCGGACCGAATCCACACCGAGGCGCATTCATGATCGTCTGGAGCAAGCGTATCGCGGCCGCAGCCGCCGTCCTCCTCTCGTTGTCCGGTGCGGCGCTGGCGCACACCGGCCACGGCGACGCCTCCGGATTTGCGCAGGGCCTCAGCCATCCGCTCGGCGGTCTCGATCATCTGCTTGCAATGGTCGCGGTCGGCCTCTATGCGGCGCTGCTCGGTGGGCGGGCGCTCTGGTGCGTTCCGGCGACCTTCGTGGCCGTAATGGCGCTCGGCGGCGCGGCGGGCGCCGCGGGTTATGCCCTGCCCTATGTCGAAATCGTCATCGCCCTGTCGGTCGTGGTGCTGGGTCTCGCCGTGGCGCTGCGCCTTGGCCTGCCGACCGTCGCCGCGATGGCGCTGGTCGGTTCGTTCGCGGTCTTCCACGGACACGCGCACGGCGCCGAGATGCCGCAGGGCGCCTCGGGGCTCGCCTATGCGACGGGCTTTCTCCTCACCACCGCGCTGCTGCATGCCGCCGGTATCGCGCTTGGCTTCGGCATCGCGCGGCTTGGCGATCTTGCGGGCCGCCGTGCCGTGCAGGCCGCGGGCGGTGCGGTCGCCGTCGCCGGACTGGTGATCCTGACCGGCGTCGTTTGATCCGAACGCGCGATCCCCCGCCTGCTCCCTCGCACCCGCCTCTCCCTTTCAGTTGCTGCATTCTATCTGCTATTGCAAATGAGTTGCAACAAACTGTCATGGACCGTCATGCGAATGTGGTCATGATGGCTGGCGACTCGGCTCGTTGGGGCGACCGATGAATCCCGATCTTTTCCGTTATGGCGGCCGCGTTGCGGTTGCGCTTGCGGCTGCACTGACCGCCGCGGCGCTGCCGTCGGTTGCTCGGGCCGCCAACGGCGCGTTCGCGGTCGACGACTTCGACACGCCAAACGAGACGCAGTGCAAAGTGGAGTCGTGGGGTTCGTTCGCGAGCAACAGCAATCTTATCGTGGCGACCGCTCCGGCCTGCGCCGTCAACTTCGGCCACGTGGTCGAGCTCAGCATGCAGCTCGCACGCTTCCGCGCCGATGGCGAATGGGGCACCTCGCTTCAGACCAAGGCCAAAACCAACCTGATCCCGAGCGCCACCGGCAAACTCGGGATTGGAATTGCCGGCGGCACACTGCACGATCTCGTCACCGGCGAGACCACGGGCCTCTACGGCTACGTCCCGTTCACCTACGGTGTCACCGATGAGCTGAAGCTCCTGGCGAATGCCGGCCTCTTGCACGACCGTGTGCTCGACCAGACCTTCTTCACCTATGGCGCGGGCTTCGAGTGGAATTTCGTGAAGCCGCTGACGTTGATCGCCGAAGTGTACGGACAGATCGGCCCACCGACCGATCCGCGCTCGATCAATCATCCACGTTTCCAGGCCGGCCTGCGCTACACGCCGGTGGAATTGCTCGACATCGATATCATCTACGGCCGCAACATCACGGGCGAAGATGCGAACTGGATCACGCTCGGGCTCAACGTGCGCTTTCCGCCGTTCGGGAAAAAATAGCTTTCCTGCTTGCCCGGCGAGCCTAGCTTTCGTTCGCGATCGGATTGCGCAAGGTCCCGATCCCCTCGATCTCGATCTCGCAGACGTCGCCCTGCTTCATCCAGATGGGGTTCGGCTTGCGCGCGTGCCCGACGCCCGATGGCGTACCGGTGAAAATGATGTCGCCCGGTTCGAGCGTCATGCCCTGCGTCACATAAACCAACATCTCTTTCACGGGGAACATCATGTTGTCGGTGTTGTCCGACTGCATGACGGTGCCGTTGAGGCGGCTTTCGATCTTCAGACCCTTGCCGGCATCGGGCAATTCGTCGGCCGTCACCATCCACGGGCCGAAGCCGCCGGTGCGGTCGAAGTTCTTGCCCATGTCCCACTGCGTGGTCTTGCGCTGGAATTCGCGCACCGAGCCTTCGTTCGAGCATGCGTAGCCCGCGATGCAGGAGGTCGCATTCTCCATCGTCAGATGCTTCGCGCGCTTGCCGACGACCAGCATCATCTCGGCCTCGTAGTCGAGTTGCTCGGACACCTGCGGGCGGATGATCGGCTGTTCGTGCGGCACCATCGAGGT
This sequence comes from uncultured Alphaproteobacteria bacterium, assembly GCA_963828625.1. Classification (GTDB taxonomy): domain Bacteria; phylum Pseudomonadota; class Alphaproteobacteria; order Rhizobiales; family Xanthobacteraceae; genus PALSA-894. The sequence continues at coordinate 292,411 of CAWHEX010000010.1, forward strand.
GAGGCAGCGCATGAAGATGGTCGGGAATTTCGGGATGTTGTCGCGCTGCGAGCCTTCCTTGACGTGCTCCAGATAATTCAGGCCGAGGCAGAGGATCTTGCCCGGTCGCGCGACCGGCAGCCCGAATTTCAGACCCTTCAGCGGGCGGCGGGCCGAGGCCGGCGCACGCTTGGCGATGTCGCCGAGGGATTTGAGGTCGCCATTGTTCGCCGCGAGCACATCGCCCAGGTTGGCCGGCACCTTCGGATCGGCGGCCTGCAGGTCGATCACCTGATCGCCCTCGACAATGCCGAGGCGCAATCCACCTTCCGCTTCAAATCCCGCGATCTTCATGGCGTTTCCCCAATTGTTCGTGCCGGATAAAGCACCGCTTGCCGCTCTCCGCAACTCCGTGCACAAGTCGCGCGACGCATTGAGGGGATGCTTTTCCGGAATGGGCGCGGTGCAGGAAGCGATCGCCAAGCCGGCGCGCCGCGTGACGACACGCGACCCGGAGCGCACGCGCGCCGCGATCCTCGATGCCGCGACGCAGGAATTCACCGCGAATGGCCTCAACGGCGCCCGCGTCGACGCGATCGCAAACCGCGCGCGCGTCAACAAGCGGATGATCTATCACTATTTCGGCGACAAGGACGGGCTCTATCTCGCGGTACTGGAGGCGACCTATGCGTCGATCCGCGCCGCCGAACAGGACCTGCGGCTTGCGGACCGCGGCCCGGTCGAGGGCATGCGCGAGCTCGTGCTATTCACCTGGCACTACTTTCTCGAGCACCCGGAATTCCTGAGCCTGCTCGGCACCGAGAACCTGCACCGTGCCGCGTATCTCAAGCGCTCCCGGCGCATCCGCGAACTGCACTCGCCACTGGTCGGCATGATCTCGTCGCTGCTCGCGCGAGGCGAGAAGGAGCACGTATTCCGTACCGGCGTCGATCCGGTCGAACTTTACGTTACGATCGCGGCGCTCGGATTTTTCTATCTTTCCAACAGGCACACGCTCTCGACCATCTTCGGCCGCGACCTCTCCGGCCCGAAGAGCATCGCGGCGCGCGAGCGGCATATCGTCGATGTCGTCCTTGGCTTTCTCAAACGGTGACCAATGGCTCGGATCTTCCTCACTCACGTTCCCGACATGCTGGAGAACTACTACGGGCCGCGCGCGCTCGCCGAAATGCGCAAGCACGGCGAGGTCCGGCTTAACACAAGCCGCAAGGTGCTGGACGCGAAGGCGCTGGCCGAAGCCGCGAAGGGCTGCGAGATCGTCGTGTCGGACCGCCAGACGCCCGGAACGGCGGAGTTCTTTCCGCTTGCGCCGGACTGTTGCGCGTTCCTGCGCGTCGCGGTCGATATCCGCAACATCGACGTCGATACGGCGAGCGCGCACGGCGTGCTGGTGACGCGCGCGACGCCCGGCTTCATGGCCTCGGTCAGCGAAATGGCGATCGGCATGATGATCGATTGCGCACGCGGCATTACCGACGCCACGATCGCCTATCGCAAGGGCGAGGAAGCCGAGCCGCGCATGGGCCGCCAGCTTCGCGACGCGACGGTCGGCATCATGGGATTTGGCGCGATCTCGCACTACCTCGCGCCGGCCTGTCTGGCGCTCGGGATGCATGTACTCGTGTCCGACCCCTACGTTCAGGTTCCGGATTTCCGCATCCGTCAGGTGCCGCTGGAGACGTTGCTGGCGGAGTCCGACTACGTGGTCTGCCTCGTCGTCGCCAACGAGCAGACCGAGAACCTGATGAACGCTGCGAACTTTGCGCGGATGAAGAAGTCCGCCTACTTCCTCAATCTGTCGCGCGGCAATCTGGTGGATGAAGGCGCGTTGCTCGCCGCGCTCGACAAGAAATTGATCGCGGGCGCCGCGATGGATGTCGGCCGCGCGTTCGACCAGAAGCCGTCGCTCAACCTCGCCAGTCGCGCCGACGTGATCGCGACGCCGCATACGGCAGGCCTGACGCCCAACTCCATCGAACATCAGGCATTCGACACGGTGCGGCAGGTCGGCGAGCTTCTCGCGGGGCGCATTCCGAAGGAGGCCGTGAACGCCGCGAAGGCAACACGCCTCACCCGCCTCGGCATCAACGACCTGACTTGACGCAAGCCAGGCACGATAGTAACCGTTTGGTTACTTAAGGTAAGAAAACCCGGGAGGATCGGAGTGGCAACGCGGACGCTCGGCATCATCATGCATGGCGTCACCGGACGCATGGGGCTCAACCAGCACCTGGTGCGCTCGATCCTCGCGATCCGCGATCAGGGCGGCGTGGTGCTGCCGAACGGCGATCGCGTGATGCCCGATCCGATACTGGTCGGCCGAAATGCCGAGAAGATCGCAGCGCTCGCCAACCAGTACGGCATTGCGCGTTCGACCAGCGATCTTGCCGGCGCGCTGAAAAATCCGAACGACACGTTGTTCTTCGACGCCGCCACGACGCAGATGCGCGCCGATCTGGTCACGCAGGCGATCGAGGCCGGCAAGCATATCTATTGCGAAAAGCCGGTCGCGGATTCACTCGACAAGGCGGTCGCGATCGCGAAGCTCGCGAAGCAGAAGGGCATCAAGAACGGCGTAGTGCAGGACAAGCTGTTCCTGCCCGGCCTGCGCAAGATCGCGATGCTGCGCGACTCCGGCTTCTTCGGCCGCATGCTCTCGGTGCGCGGCGAGTTCGGCTACTGGGTGTTCGAAGGCGACTGGGGCCAGCCAGCACAGCGCCCGAGCTGGAACTACAAGAAAGGCGAAGGCGGCGGCATCATCCTCGATATGCTGTGCCACTGGCGCTACGTGCTCGACAACCTGTTCGGCGACGTGCAGGCGGTGAGCTGCCTCGGCGCGACGCACATTCCGAGCCGCGTCGACGAGAGCGGCAAGACATACGCGGCCGATACCGACGATTCCGCTTACGCGACGTTCCAGCTCGCAGGTGGCGTGATCGCGCACATCAACTCGTCATGGACGACGCGCGTGCGGCGCGACGATCTCGTCACGTTCCATGTGGACGGTACGCACGGCTCGGCGGTCGCGGGGCTGACGCGCTGCGTCACGCAGGCGCGCGTGAACACGCCGCGCCCGGTGTGGAATCCCGATGTGCCGCAGACGATGAAGTTCAACGACCAGTGGGAAGAAGTCCCCGACAACGTCACCTATGAAAACGGCTTCAAGATCCAGTGGGAAGACTTCATCCGCCATTTGGTCGCCGGCACGCCGTGGAAGTACGATCTGGTCGAGGGCGCGAAGGGCGTGCAGCTTGCCGAGCTTGGGCTGAAAAGCTGGGCCGAGCGGCGCTGGATCGATGTGCCGGCTTTGAGCATTTGAGGAGTTGAGCGTGGCGACAATCTCATTGCCCACGAAGGACCGCAGCTTCCAGCCCTACACGACCGGTGAGCCGATCGTGCTCCCGAAAAAAGGCGCTGCGCCGAAATTCAACCGCGTCGCTTACGCGGCCGCGCACGTCGTCGCCGACCCGCTCGCCGACAACGATCCGTGGCTCGACGCCGCGGTCGACTGGGACAAGACGATCGCGTTCCGCGAATACCTCTGGGATCTCGGCCTCGGCGTCGCCGAAGCGATGGATACCGCGCAGCGCGGCATGGGGCTGGACTGGAACGGCGCGAAGGAGTTGATCCGCCGCGCGCTCGACGCCGCCAAGCATCGTCCCGGCGTGAAGATCGCCTGCGGCGCCGGCACCGACCATCTCGACGCGAATGCGCGCGTCTCCGTGGACGACATCATCCGCGCCTACGAGGAGCAGATCGAAACCATCGAGGGCATGGGCGGTCAGCTCATCGTGATGGCGAGCCGCGCGCTCGCCCGTGTCGCGCAAAGCCCGGAAGATTACGCGCGCGTTTACGGCCGCATCCTGCGGCAGGTGAAGCAGCCGGTGATCATCCACTGGCTCGGCGAGATGTTCGATCCGGCGCTCGCCGGATACTGGGGCGCCGCCGACCACATGGCGGCGATGGAAACGTGCCTCGCGATCCTGCAGGAGCACGCCGCCAAGATCGACGGCATCAAGATTTCGCTGCTGTCGAAGGAGAAGGAAATCTCCATGCGCCGCCGCCTGCCTGACGGCGTGCGCATGTATACGGGCGACGATTTCAACTATGCGGAACTGATCGCCGGCGACGAGGAAGGCTATTCGGACGCGCTGCTCGGCATCTTCGACGCCATCGCGCCGGCCGCATCAGCCGGGCTCGCGCGGCTTGCGAGCGGCGACCTGCAAGGGTTTCACGGGATCCTCGAGCCGACCGTTCCGCTCTCGCGCCACATCTTCAAGAGCCCGACGCGCTTCTACAAAACAGGAGTGGTATTCCTCGCTTGGCTCAACGGCCTGCAGGACCATTTCCTGATGATCGGCGGACAGGAGAGCGCGCGCTCGCTGCTGCATCTTGCCGAACTGTTCCGTCTTGCCGACAAGGCGCGCGTCCTGCACGATCCCGACATGGCGGCAGCGCGGATGAACAAGCTGCTTAGCGTCCACGGGCTGGCGTAGAACCGGCCCTCAGAATAACGAAACGAAAATCGAGGGAGGACTTCATGCTTCGCACTTTGACACTCGCCGCCGCGGCCATCGTGGCCGCAACCGGCTTTGCGTCCGCGCAGAACTATCCGTGGAAGCCCGAGAAGCCGATCACGCTGATCGTGCCGTGGGCCGCCGGCGGATCGACCGATCAGGTGAGCCGCGTTGTCGCCGCCGAGATCGAGAAGGCGCTCAACCAGAAGGTCGTGGTGGTCAATCAACCGGGCGCATCGGGTTCGATCGGGACGCGCAACGTGCTGCAGGCCGCGCCTGACGGCTACACCTGGGCCTCCGGCGGCGCGAAGGACCTCGGCACCTATGCGGTCAGCGGAATGCTCGACACCAAGATCGCCGACTGGCGGCTCTACGTGCACGTCATCAACGTATCGGTCCTGTCGGTGAACAACGACACGCCGTACAAGACCCCGCAGGATGTCGTCGCCGCCATGAAGGCGAAGCCGGGCCAGGTCTCGGTCGGCAGTGCGGGCGTCAATTCCTCCGGCCACACGGCGGTCGAAGCTTTCACCAAAGCGCTCGGTCTCACCTACAAGCACGTCGCGTATGACGGCGGAAATCCGGCCGTCATCTCGACCGTCTCGGGCGAGACCGAGATCACGACGCAACTCGCCGTCGAGCAGGCAAGCATGCTGCGCGGCAAACGGCTGCGCCCGCTCGCGGTCCTCTCCGACAAGCCGCTCGAACTCGAAGGCGTCGGCACGATCCCGCCGATCACCTCGACCATTCAGGGCTACAAGCCGGATGCGAACTATTTCGGCATCTTCGTCCCGAAGAATGTCCCGGCGCCCGTGCTCGCCACGCTCGACGCGGTCTGGAAGGACGTCATCATGAAGTCCGAGGTGCTGAAGAAATACGCGACCGCCAACGGCGCGATCGCGGCGCCGGCCTACGGCGACGAAGCGCTGAAAGTCGCGATGCCTGCAATTCAGAGCACCGCGTGGTCACTGCATGAAGGCGGAAAGTCGAAGATCGCGCCGGACACGGTCGGCATTCCGAAGCCGTAGAGCCTGAAAGGGAGCCGCGCTGCGGCTCCCTCCCCTCCCTATGGACGAAGAAAAGCCCTCACCCTTTGCCGACCTGCTGACGGGCGCCGCGTGGTTCGCGCTCGCGGCAGCGATCGTCGCCGGCTCATGGGTCATGGACCGGCTGCCGCATCTCGGCGCCACGCTCTACACGTTGCCGGGACTAGTGCCGGGATTGCTCGGCGCGGCGATCGGACTGATGTCGCTGCTCCTGATTGCGCGTGCGTTGCGTGCGGGCGCACTCGCCGGCGCACACATGCCGCGGGTCGACATCACGGAGCATTGGCGGCTGATCGCCATGCTCGTACTCGGGCTCACCTTCGCCATCGGTCTTGTCGGGCACGGCCTGCCCTTCTGGCTTGCCGCCACGATTTTCATCGCGGTCTTCGTCAACGTGTTTCAGTATCCCGACCGGCGCCGCGACGGCACGCTTGGCCGCGGCGTCGCGTTCGCTGTCGCCTTCGGCGCGATTGCGGGCCTCGTCATCCATTACGGCTTCCAGGACATATTCCTGGTCCGCGTACCGTGAGCGTGCCGCATGCTTGACGGCATCATCGGGTTCGGCACGTCGCTTCTCGGCTTCATGACACCGACGGCAGTCGGTTACGCGCTCATCTCGTGCCTCGTCGGTTTCATCATCGGCGCGCTGCCCGGCCTTACCGCCACGATGGGCGTCGCGCTGATGACGACGCTCACCATCAAGCTGCCGTCGAACGACGCGCTGCTCATCCTCGTTTGCACCTATGTCGGCGCGATCTACGGCGGCAGCAGGTCGGCAATCCTGCTCAATATTCCCGGCACACCCGCCTCGGCTGCCTCGTGCCTCGACGGCCACGCGCTCGCCAAGCAAGGACTCGCCGGCCGCGCGATGGGCATCGCGACTTCCGGCTCGATCCTCGGAACGTGGATCGGCATGGTGGCGCTTGCATTCTTCACGCCGGTGCTCGGCGAGATGGCTTTGAAATTCGGCGCCTACGAGTTCTTCTGGCTCGCGGTATTCGGTGTCGTGATCTCGGGAAATCTCACCGGCAACGATCCGCTCAAGGGCTGGATGGCGGGCTTCCTCGGCCTGTTCGTCGCCGGCATCGGACAGGAGGCAATCTTCGCGTTCGACCGCTTCACCTTCGGCGTGCCGGACCTCTCGGGCGGCATTTCGCTCGTCCCCGCGCTGGTCGGCGCATTCGGGCTGGCCGAGGTCATCAGCGTCACGAAGGACAAGCCGCGCGATGTCATCGTCAACGCCTACGACACCGTGATCCCGAAAGTGCGCGACGTGACCAAGTACTGGCGCACCATCATCCGGTCCGGACTGATCGGCACCGGCATCGGCATCGTGCCGGGTGTCGGCGAGGACGTTGCGGCCTGGAGCTCCTATGCGGCGGCGCGCCGCGCCAGCAAGGAGAAGGAGCTGTTCGGCAAGGGCTCGATCGAAGGGCTGATGGCGGCCGAGACCGGCGACAATGCCTGCGTGCCCGGCGCCGTTATCCCGGTGCTGACACTCTCGGTCCCCGGCTCCGCGCCCGCGGCCGTGCTGATGGCCGCGATGCTGATCCACGGCATCCAGCCGGGCCCGCTGATCATGGTGGAGAACCCGAAGTTCGTTTACGACGTGGTCGCGATGATGTTCATCGCGAGCATCGGCATCCTGATCTACGGGCTGACGCTGACCAAGCCGCTGGTGCAGGTGCTGCGTGCGCCGCCGACGCTGATCATGCCGGTGATCTTCGTGCTCTGCGTGATCGGCTCCTTCGCGATCGCGCAGCGCATGTTCGATGTGTACGTCATGCTGTTCTTCGGCATCGTGGGGTTCATCCTGCGGCAGCTTAATTTCCCGATGGCGCCCCTTGTGCTCGGAATCGTCCTCGGCGACCTGATGGAGAAGAACCTGCGGCGCGGGCTCGTCCTCTCCGACGGCGATCTCACGCCGTTCCTCACCCGGCCGATCAGCTTCGTGATGTTCTGTCTGGTCGCCGCGACAATCCTGATGAACATTCCGGCGTTTCAGCGCCTGGTCGCGCAGACATGGACCGCCGCGGCCGGACTGATGCGACGCGGCAGCTCGACGGCAGGCCGCTAGGCCATGCGTATCTCGCTCTGCAACGAGGTGATCGCCGAATTGCCGTTCGAGCGACAGTGCGAAGTGGCGGCTGCGCTCGGCTACGACGGGCTTGAGCCCGCGCCTTTCACCTGGAGCGATGACCCGACGCGACTTTCATCGACGCAGATCGCGGGCTTGCGCCGCACCGCGAGCGATGCCGGCATCGCGATCACCGGCCTGCACTACTTGATGAAAGCGCCGGCGGGACTGTCGATCACGTCATCGGACGCGGCGGTACGCACGCGCACCATCGAGGTCATGCGCCGGTATTGCGGGCTCTGCGCCGAGCTTGGCGGCAGCATTCTCGTTCATGGCTCGCCCGACCAGCGCGTGCTCGATCCGGGGCGCGAAGGAGAAGGCCGCAAGAACGGCGCGGATTGCTTCGCAGCGGTCGCGGACGCGGCACGCGACGCGGGCGTGACCTATTGCATCGAGCCGCTCGCACGCAATCAGACGGCATTCATCAACACGGTCGCCGAAGCCGCCGCGATCGTGCAGGCCGTCAACAGTCCCGGCCTGCGCACGATGATCGACTGCTCGGCGGCCGGACAGGCCGAGGCGGAGCCGGTGCATGACCTCGTCCGGCGCTGGTTACCGACCGGCATGATCGGGCACATTCATTTCAACGACCCGAACCGGCGCGGCCCCGGCGAAGGCGACCTCGCATTCACACCGATCCTCGCGGCGCTGCGGGAATGCGAATATCGCGGGCGATGCCTCGATCGAGCCGTTCGTCTACCAGCCGGACGGTCCGACATGTGCGGCACGCGGCATCGGTTACATCCGCGGCATCATGCAGGCGCTGCCGTGAGTGCGCCGAAGCTGAAACTGATCGCGGCGGATTTCTTTGAGCGGCCGGTCAAGCTGCGCCTGCCGTTCCGGTTCGGCATGGTCACCCTTACGGAAGCCCCGCAGGTGTTCGTGCGCGTGCGGATCAAACTCGCCGATGGACGCGAGGGCGAAGGCGTATCGGCCGAGATGCTGGCGCCGAAATGGTTCGACAAGTCGCCTGAGCTGACGAACGAACAGAATTTCGATCAGTTGCGGATGTCGCTCCGCATGGCCCGCGATGCGCTACTCGCGGCCGGAACCGGCACGCCGTTCGGATTATCGGCTGCGGTTGACACGCCGCACCATGCCGCGTGCGCGCGAGCCGGCCTCAACGGACTGGTCGCCTCGTTCGGGCTCGCACTGATCGACCGCGCGATCATCGATGCGCTGGGGCGGATCGAGGGCGCATCGGTGTTTGCGCTGGTGAAGGCCAATCGACTGGGCGTCAACGCCGCGACGGCGATCGATCTCGCCGGTTTCGATTTCGGCAAGTTCCTCGGGAGCCTCGCACCCGTCACATCGATCCAGGCGCGCCATACCGTCGGGCTTGTGGATGCGCTCACGCGCGCCGAGACGAAAGGCAGGCGGATCGACGACGGATTGCCAGAGAGCCTCGAAGAGGTCATTGCCACATACGGGCACCGCTATTTCAAACTGAAGGTTGCGGGAAATGTCGATGCCGATATCGAGCGGCTCTGCGGCATCGCGGCTCTCCTCGACCGGATCGACGCGCCTTACCAAGCCACGCTGGACGGCAATGAGCAGTATCATGACATCGATGAGGTCATCGCGTTGTGGCGCCGCATCGGCGAAGAGCCCCGTTTGGCGCGCATGAAATCATCGATCATCTTCATCGAACAGCCGATCGGGCGCGACCGTGCGCTGGCCGCCTCCGTGAAATCGCTTTCCGACGAAATCCCGATCGAGATCGACGAGTCGGATGCAGACGTCGCGGTGTTTCCACAAGCGCGCACGCTTGGCTATCGCGGCATCTCGTCGAAATCGTGCAAGGGATTCTACCGTGCGCTGATCAACCGCGCGCGGATCGAGAAGTGGAATGCCGAGGAGCCGGGCCGCTACTTCATGTCGGCCGAGGATCTGACCACGCAGGCCGGCGTCGCGGTGCAGCAGGACCTTGCGTTGGCGTCGCTCATCGGCGCCACACACATCGAACGCAACGGTCACCACTATGGTGGCGGCATGACTGGCGCGCCGCGCGCGGAGGAAAACGCGTTCCTCAACGCCCATGGCGATATCTATCATCGCGCCCCGAACGGCCGCGTACGCGTGACCATTCGCGATGGTGCGATTGCGATCGGCTCGCTCGATACACCGGGACTCGGTGTCGGCCCGCTTCCCGATTTTTCCGCGATGACCAACGAACCATACAAACCCGCTTCCGACATGGTCGTAACAGCGCGCCGGGTGTGAACATGAAAACGGAAGGCCTGTCGATCAATCTCGCGACCGTGCGCAAGCAATACGGCTTCAAGGACGGCGTCGAGGCGTTCGTGAAGCATGGCGTGCGCGGCATCTCGCCCTGGCGTGAGCATGTGCAGGCGATCGGCGCAGAGGAAGCCGGCCGCATCCTGCGCGACAACGGAATGACGGTGACCGGCTATTGCCGCGGCGGACTTTTCGGGGCGGCCGAAGCATCGGGCCAGCAGGCGATCATCGACGACAACCTGCGCATGATTGATGAGGCCGCCACGATCGGTGCCGACTGCATTGTGATGATCGGCGGCGGAATGGCACCAGGCTCGCGCGACATCAAGGCAGCGCGCGGACGTTTCGCGGACGGCATGGCGAAAATCCTGCCGCATGCGCGCGCCTCGAAAGTGCCGCTCGCGGTCGAGCCCCTGCATCCGATGACTGCGGCCGACCGCGGCTGCATTTCGCTGCTTTCGGAAGCGCTCGACCTTTGCGACGCGCTCGGCGACGGCGTAGGTGTAGCGGTCGATGCCTATCATCTGTGGTGGGACCCGAACCTCTCGCGTGACATCGCGCGCGCCGGCCCGCGCATCCTTGCGCATCACATCTGCGACTGGCTGGTGCCGACGAAGGATCTCGTGTTCGACCGCGGCATGATGGGTGACGGCGTGATCGACCTGCCGGCGATCCGCCGCATGGTCGAGGCGGCGGGTTTTCATGGCTATCAGGAAGTCGAGATTTTCTCGACGGAGAACTGGTGGAAACGGCCGGGCGACGAAGTGATCCGCACCTGCATCGAGCGCTACAACACCGTCTGCTGAATTCTTTCATTGCGCATGATCTTGTCCGAAAGCCGGTTTCCGGTTTTCGGGATCATGCCTATTCAGCCGCCTCGCTCGCGGCTTCATCTTCGTCTTCGCCCTCTTCCTCACTGCTGCCGGCCATTTGGCTGATCAGCCAGCCGGCCAGCAATGCGCCGACGCCGGCGACGGCGATGCCGCGGTTCTTTCCCAGCATGCGTGCCGCCTGCAGTCCGAGGGTGAGCGTGGCGGGGCTGACCCATTGGGTGTTGCGCGCCTTGGCGGCGGCGAGCATCACGCGCTTTTCCTCACGCTTGCGCGCCGCCGCAAGCACGACCAGCGGAATGATTGCGAGAACGACGAAACCGCCCGCCACGATCAGGCAGGCCACGATGGGGCCGAACAGTCCGGCGAGCCACGAATACAGCGCCGCAATGCCGAAGCCGAGCGCCACCGCGCCCGCGATCCCGGCGACCGCGTAGCAGGCGGCGCTGGTGACGGCGAGATTTACCTTGGCCCGCAGCGGGGCCAAGAGGTTGGCGAACATTCAATGCCCCCTGCGCCGTTCAGCGCCGCCAGGCCGCGCCGAACAGAAACCCGATGCCAGCGACCATCGCGAGCGTCGCGTAGGGCCGGCGTTTGAGGGAATCGTCGACAGCATCGCCGAAGGTGTCGGCGACTTCGCGGAACGCATCGACCGCCTCGCGCCCGGTGTCTTTCGCGTCAGACAGCATCGAGTCTGCCGTCGCCTGCGCACGCCGGGCCTGCCGTTTTACTTGAGCCATTGTGTTGTCCTTTGTCTGGCTGACGAGACCAGCCATCTGTTGTGTCAGCTCGGAAATGTCGTCGCGGATCGTCTCGAGCTGCTTCTCGATGTCACCGGGGGTGATGTCGTGTGTCGCGCCCGACTTGGCGGCGGATGCCGTTGCCATAAGACCGCTCCTGGAGTGTCCGGTCGCAAACGCGCGGGAAGGAAAAAAAGTTCCACCCGGGCATTTCACTGAAAATCGTCGGTCCTTAGCCGGGCAGCGTTCCCTCCTCGCGCGGCAGGAGGTGCCCGAGGACAACAAACGACACGATCAGCAGCGGCATCGCCAGAAATGAGCCGATCGGGCCCCACAGCCAAGTCCAGAACGCCAGCGCCAGAAAGACCAGGAACGGGCTCATGGTGAGCCGGCGTCCGACGATGCTGGGTGTAAGGAAATGCCCTTCCACCGTCGCGATCGCGACGAACAGCGCGGGCGCCAGCGATGCCTGATAGAGCGAGGGCATCGCCACAAGCCCCACCGCGAACAGCACCAGCGCCACGATCGCGGGGCCGATATAGGGAATGTAGTTCAGCACCATCGTGAGCAGACCGAAGGTCAGCGGATTGGGAAAGCCGACCAGGTAGAGCATCACGGTGGTGACCGCGCCGAGCGCCAGGTTGATCAGCGTGACAACGCCGACGTAGCTGACCAGATTGTGCTCGATATCATTCCAGATGCGCAGCATGCGCAACCGCGCATCGCGCGTCACGAACGCGACCACGAGCTTCTGCCGCAGCGTGATGCTGGTCGCGAGAAAGAAGATCAGCGTGCCGAAGAATAGCACGAACTGGCCGACCGCGGGCGTGATCACCAGCAGCGCGGCACCAACCATCTCGGCGGCGTTCGTTTCCACCGCGACCGTCGATGCGCCCGCCGCCGGCATGAGCATCTGACGGATGTCGTGCAGGGCGGACAGCGGGTACTCGAATACGCGCATCTTTTCGCGCACCACCGTGGCGATCTCGGGCGCGCGGCCAATCCATTCGGTCAGAGGCGCGGCGAATAGCGTGAGGACGAGCCCGATTAGGCCGGTGACGAGCGTCACGACGAGGAGCGCCGAAACCACCGGCGGCACGCGCAGGCGTGCGCCCCGTTTCACGATCGGCGCCAGCGTCACGCCGACGATCAGCCCCGCCACCACCGGAAGCAGGATCGAGCGGCCGAAATGCAGCGCCGCAATCAAAGCGAGGCCGCCCATCACGAGCGTGGAAATGAGCGCGGCAAGCCGCCAGACCGCCGGAATGCCGGGCAGCGGCTGCGCGTCGGTCAACTTAAGGCCGAAGGTGCGCTCGGATTTGTCGAGCCGCGTATGCTGATTCATGGGTTACCCGTGGCGTGCCCGAACCCACGGAAACGCAGGGCTAACGGCAGAGTTCCATCGTGCAGCGGTATTCCGTATATCCTTGGATTTGCCGCGCTGCTGAGGAAAGAAGGCGGCGCAACCGCGGGAATCGGGTGAGGATTCGATGCGCTTTCTGAAGAGGCTTCTGGTCGGGGTCGTGCTGCTGATCGCGACGTTTCTGGTCGTGGTCTGGTTTCAGCCCGATGACTATCGCCTGACGCGCTCCACCGTGATCGCAGCGCCCGCGGCCGAAGTGTTTTCCCGCGTGAACGACCTGCGCAAATGGGACGACTGGTCGCCTTGGGCGAAGCTCGACCCGAACGCCAAGGTGACGTTCTCCGGTCCGACCGCAGGACCGGGCGCCGCGTTCAAGTGGTCGGGAAACGACAAGGTCGGCGAAGGCACGATGGTCATCACGGAGAGCAAGCCGAACGAGCGCGTCGCGACGCGTACGGATTTCGTGAAGCCGTTCGAGGGATCGAGCAATTCGGAGTTCATCTTCTGGGCGCGCGACAATCAGACCGACGTCACATGGACGATGTCCGGCACGCAGAATTTCATCGGCAAGGCGATCTGCCTGTTCATGAACATGGAGACGATGATGGGCCCGGAGTTCGAGAAGGGCCTCGCGCAGCTGAAGCACCTGGCGGAAGCGAAGAAGTAGCTACTCCGCCGCCATGGGCAGCGCGACCTGCGCGTCGATCGCGGCGAGCGCCCTGGCGAGACCCTCACCTTCCGGATCGAGCAGAGCGGCCGTGCGCGCCGACGCGATCGCGTCAATCGCGGCGCGGATCGGCATGCGGCCTTCCAGCGCGGGCGCGATCACGCGGGCCTGGATGGTCAGGTAGTTCGACATGCCACGCTTCCACGTATCGCCGTAACCTTTGATAAGCCGGGCGCATTCGACGATCTCGAGCGCCAGTTCGGACGAGAGCTTCGCGGCCGCGCGCACGCCCGCGAGCCAGGCCTCGATCGCAGCCTGCTCCTCGACGTAACGCCAGCTCCGCGGGCGCAAGGGCTTCAGCTTCGCGAGCATCCAGAACCGCAGGAAGCCCCACACGGTCGTGGTCTTCAACTCCATGCCGAAATAGACCTTGCCGACCCAGCCGCGCTTTTCCGAATAGGACACGATCGCGCGCGCGAGCCGCGGCGGCAGCACCTGGCACAGCTCCTCGATGCCGGGCTTGAGAAATTCCGTGATGACGTAGGGCTGGTCCTTTGCGCCGATCTCGCCTTCGATGCGGCGGAAGCGCTCCGGCGCGATCTTGGCCTGCGCGACGCGGATGACGTCCTCGAACGACATGCGGACCGCGAGCTGACGCGCCGCCTCGGCCAGCACCTTCGAATCGATGATCGGCTTCAGCCGCTGAAGGTAGAGCCGCGCGTATTCGACATCCTGATAGGCGACGAGGCGGCGCACGCCTTCGATCGCGATCGCCCCCGCCGGCTCCGGCAGCGCGGACGCCTCGGTCTCGAGGCTTTGCAATGTCGGCTTGGCAGACCGCTTGCCGGAGCGCGCCAGCACGGCAGGGAGTTGATCGCGCGCCGCAGCAAGCCCCGCGCTGAAGCCGCGCAGGTTGCTCTCGACAGCCTTGCCGTCTTCCTTGATGGCGTTCTCGAACACCTCGGCCGGGATCGGCAGCCGGCCGCTGCCGGCGAGCGCGCCGAGCATCACCGAATTGACGATGGCGCCGGCCTGTTTCGCGGCCGCTTCCATGTCGAACAGCAAATGCTCTTTGGCGTTCTGCTCAACCGCCTTGATCAGTCGCTCGGAGTCGTAGCGCCCGTCACCCATCTGCATCTTCTCGACCGTGAGATAGACGCGGCTGGTGGACGACAGGAGCAGCGTGCGATCCGCCGTCACGAAGCCTGAAGAAATCGCGCGGCCGGCCTCAAGCAATTCACTCGCCACCACAACGTCCACGTCGCCGACGCCGGGCGAGAGCGCGAGCACAGGTCGCTTGCCGTCGAGCTCGCTCAGCGGTACCGGATAAATCTCGATGTAATAGGTGGTCGCGCCGGTGCGCTGCGCGACGCCGGGGATCGAAGTCGACTGCACCGGAAGGCCATGCGCCTCGGCGGCCGACACGATCCAGTCGGTGAGCACGCCGCCGCCCTCACCGCCCAGCGCCGCGATCAGCAGCGTGAAGGGACGCTCGCTCACACCGCGGCCTCACGCGGCGAGAGCAAGCCGATCACGGTCTGGCGCACGCGATGCAGGAAACGGTCCCAGGCGCTCGCGTTCTGGATCACCTCGGCGCGGTAGAACGACGGGCACAGCACCGCCGCATGCGCGACCTCGCCGCATAGCCCGCAGCCGACGCAGCTTTCGATCACGGCCGCGACAGGATCGGTACGCAGCGGATCGGGCGACGGCTTCACGGTGAGCGAGGGGCAGCCCGACAGGCGGATGCAGGAGTGGTCGCCGGTGCAAATCTCGTCATCGACGCCGAACTTGGTGCGCACGACGCGCGCGCCGGCCTTCAGCTTCACGGCGTCCTCGGCGCGCACGCGGCGCTGGCGCGCCAACTGGCATTCGCCATCCGCGATGATGACCTTCAGCCCCTCGACCGGCGTGCGCATCGCCTCCTTCAGGGTCTTGACCATCGTGGCGACCGAATAGGTGCGCACCGTGCGCATCCATTTCACGCCGAACGAGCGCAGCGTCGCCTCGATGTCCATGCCGGGCGCGGTGCCCTGCCGGCTGGTGCCGCTCGACGGCATGTATTGCTGGCCGGTCGCCGACGTGTAGCCATTCTGCATGACGATCAGCACGCCGTCGTTCTTGTTGAACAGGTTCGAGGCGACGCCGGTGATGAGACCGTTGTGCCAGAATCCGCCGTCGCCCATTACCGAGATCGGGCGCGTTTTCAGGTTCGGCGCGACTGCCGCCGCGCTCGCAAGCGACATGCCGTAGCCGAGGATCGAGTTACCCATCGAGAACGGCGCGAAGGTCGCGAACGAGTGGCAGCCGATATCGGCCGAGATATGCGTCGGGCCGATGTCGCGCTGCGTGAGCTTGAGCGCGGCGAACACGGGGCGCTCGGGGCAGCCGGTGCAGAAATTCGGCGGGCGCGCCGGCAATTCGCCGACCGTCGCGATGGCGGCGCTCTTGTGGCCGAGCAGGCGATCCGCTTTCGCGATGATCCCGTCGACGTCCATGCGGCGGGCTTCGGCATCGCGCAGGAAGTTCGCGATGCCGCGCAGCATGACCTCGCCGGTGTATTCACCGGCCTTGGGCAGCGCGCCCTTGCCGTGAATGCGCGTCTGGATGTCGGCGCGTCGCAATTCGGAATTTACACCCTGCTCGATGTAATCCGGGAAACCTTCCTCGACGATCAGCACGTCGCGCTTGCCGAGGCAGAACTGCTTCACCTCATCGGGGATCAGCGGGTAGGCAAGGTTGAGGCAATAGATCGGGATGCGGGCGTTGCCGAAATTGTCGGCGAGGCCGAGACGCGAAAGTGCGCGCAGCACTGTGTTGGTGAGGCCGCCGAGCACGATGATGCCGAGATCCTTCAGATCGCCATCGAGGAACTCGTTGAGCTTGTGCTCGCGCGCAAACGCCTGCGCGGCCGGAAGACGCTCGTCGATCTTGAGCTTCTCCTGCGCGAAGGTGAGCGGCGGGTGCGCGAGCCGCGCATAGTTGAACCGCGCCGGCTGATCGATCCGGTTGAGACCGGAGGCCGCCGAAGCGCGGTTGGTCTTCGCCGTGAACGCGCCGGTGACGTGACAGGCGCGCACGCGCAGTTCCAGCATCACGGGCGCATGGCTCGCCTCGGAAAGCTCGAAGCCCTCCTCTACCATCCGCACGATGGTCGGGAGATCGGGGCGCGGATCGAGCAGCCACATCGAGGACTTCATCGCGTAGGCGTACGAGCGCTCCTGGATGACGCTCGCGCCCTCGCCATAGTCCTCGCCGATGATGATCATCGCGCCGCCGATGACGCCGGGCGACGACAGGTTCGACAGCGCGTCCGCGGCGACGTTGGTGCCGACGATCGACTTCCAGGTGACGGCGCCGCGCAGCGGATAGTTGATCGAGGCGCCGAGCATCGCGGCGGCGGAAGCTTCGTTGGTGCATGTTTCCAGATGCACGCCGAGGTCGGCCATCATGTCTTCGGCATCGACCAGCACGTCGAGCAGATGCGAGACCGGCGCGCCCTGGTAGCCGCCCACATAGGCGACGCCCGGACTGGAGCAGCGCCTTGGTCACAGCAAGGATGCCCTCGCCGCGAAAGGTCTCGCCGTCGCCGAGCTTCAGTGCTTCGACTTCTTTGCGGAAGGAACGTTCGGCCATCGCGATTCCTGCTTTCCGGAATCATTCTAGCAGACACGGCGGTTGCGGTCGCAACCGTGCTCAGCCTATTGTTTCATTTAACGAAAACCAGCGGGAGGAACCATGATCCACGTCGTCGCCATCATCACCACCAAGCCTGGCCAGCGCGCCGCCGTGCTGGAGCTTTTCAAGGCAAACGTGCCGGCGGTGCACGCTGAGGCCGGTTGCATCGAATACGGAGCGACGGTGGACGTGGAGAACATGGGCACGGCCGCGTATGGGCCGGACACCTTCGTGGTGATTGAGAAATGGGAGAGCGCGGACCACCTCAAGGCGCACGCCGCCGCGCCGCACATGAAGGCCTACGGGGCGACGACGAAGGACATGCTGGCGGGCCGCGTCATCCACGTGCTGCAAAACGCGTAACCGCTCAGACGTCGCGGCTGACCGAATCGCGATTGTTCGCGTTGACGAGGTCTATGGCATCGGTTGTGTCGCTCGCCGAGACCCCGGCGCCAAGTCCGTATGACAGCGACAGAAAATTGATGGCGCCGAGGAACGTGCACACAACGCCCGCGATGAACAGCGTCGTGGGGTTGAGATACGTAAACAACACGATGCCGATCGCAGCGGCGATCAGCGCTAATCCGGCAAGCAGCAGCTTCATGGCGCGCGTTCTCGTGCGACGCGGATGCCCCGCCGACTGTTAGTCGGGCCGGGGGGCGGAAAGGTTCAGGCTACATCCGCGACGGCAGCCAGGTCGCCAGAATCGGAAACGCGATCAGGATCACGAGCCGGATCAGGTCGGTGATGATGAACGGCATCACGCCATAGAAGATGGTCGATATCTTCACATCCTCGATGACGCTCTTTATCACGAAGATATTCATGCCGACTGGCGGATGGATCAGCCCAAGCTCCACCGTCATCACGATAATGACGCCGAACCAGATCGGGTCGAAGCCGAGTTCCTTGATGACCGGGAAGATGATCGGAACCGTGAGGATGATCATAGCGAGCGCGTCCATGAGGCATCCGAGCACGAGATACATCAGCATGATCAGTGCAAGCACGCCGTAGGCGCCGATGCCAAGGCCGGTGAGAAATTCGGTGACCTTCTGCGGCGTCTGCGTGATGGTGAGGAAATAGCCAAACAGCAGCGCGCCGATCAGGATAGTGAAAACCGCAGCGGTGGTGCGCGTGGTCTCCAGAAGCGAGCGCAGGATATCCTGCCCCGACAGCTTGCGCCGCGCGATCCCGATGATGAACGCGCCACCGGCGCCGGCGCCCGCCGCTTCGGTCGCGGTGAACAATCCGCCGTAAAGACCGCCGATCACGAAGGCGAACAGCAGCAGCGTCGCCCAGATGTCCTTCAGCGCGGAGAGCTTCTCGCTCAGCGGCGCCCGCTGGCCTGCCGGCAGGAAGCCCGGCCGCGCGATGCCGATGATCGTAATGGTGATCATGTACATCGACACGGCAAGAAGGCCCGGGATGATACCGGCGATGAACAGCTTGCCGACGTCCTGTTCGGTGATGAGCCCGTAGATCGCGAACACGGTCGAGGGCGGGATCATGATGCCGAGCGTGCCGCCCGCCGCAATCACGCCGGTCGCGAAACTCTGCGGATAACCGAAGCGACGCATCTCCGGATAGGCGACCTTGGAGAAGGTCGCGGCGGTCGCGACCGACGATCCGCAGATCGCCGCAAAGCCCCCGCAGGCCACGATGGTCGCGATGCCGAGACCGCCGCGCAGATGACCGACGAAGGCGTTGGCGGCGCGGAACAGCTCGCGACTCATGCCGGACGTCGTGGCGAATGCGCCCATCAGCAGAAACAGCGGTATCACGGCGAAATTGAAGTCCGTCACCGTGCGCATTGTCGTGTGGCCGACGATCTTGAGCGCAGGCAGGCCGGAGGTGAGATAACCAAAGCCGGTCACGCCGACGAGACCCATCGCCATACCGACCGGCACGCGCAGCAACATCAGCACGAACAGACTGACGAACCCGATGAGGGCGACCGCGTCGGTGCTCATTCGATCGGCCTCGCCAATGCGTCGGGCTTCTTCATCAGCTCGGGATGGAAGATCAGCCGATACGTCCGCACCGCGATCAGCAGCACCGCCGCAACGTCGCCGATCCAGGCGACCGCGAAGAACGGCCAGACCGGAACGCGCAGATCGAAGGTCTGCACGTTGTCGTGGTAGGTGGTCACCACCTTGTCGAACAGCGTGTAGGTCTGCACCACCACGACGAACAGCAGCACCAGCGTGGCGAACACGTCCATCACGCGCTGCCAGAGCGGGTTCACGTTGGCGTAGACGAGATCGACGGTGATGTGCGTGCCGCGATAGGACGTCGCCGCGATCCCCCAGAAGATCAGGATGCCGAGCAGTTGCTGGCCGAAACTGTAGCTGTCCGGGATCGAATAGCTGAAGAACTCGCGCAGGATGATCGAGATGAACACGTCGGCCGCGACGACGCCGACGAAGATCGCCGCGATCCACTCGATCGAATCGATGAAGCGATCCATGTAGATCGATTTCACGCCGAGCCCCTTGCCGCGCCCCGCTCGCTCACGACAACGGCGGCGAGGTTATCGCCGCCGTTGCAGTTCTAACAAGTCCAAAAGGCGTCAGTACGCCGACTTGTATTTCGCCAGCACCGCCTTGAAGTCCTTCAGCACGGCGTCGGGATCGCTGCCGGCCTTCTTCACGGCGTCGGCCCACGCGGCGACCACCGGCTCGGCCGACTTCTTCCACTCGGCCAGTTGCGCGTCGGTCAGCGTGTAGACGTCATGACCTTCGGCCTTGAGCTTGGCGATGCCGCCGTGCTCGAAATCGGCCCATGGGCTCGCGGCGCGGATCGCCCACTGCGTGGTGCAGTGATCGTCCATCACCTTCTTCTGCGCGGCCGACATCTCGTTGTACTTCGCCCGGTTCATCACCCAGACGAAGCTGGTCGCGTAGAGCGGCGCTTCCATGTGGAACTTGGTGACCTTGTCGATGCCGAACAGCGGGATCGAGCCCCACGGGAACGTTACGGCTTCGGCGACGCCCTTCTCGATCAAGTCGCGCACTTCCGGCGCAGAGGAATTCACGTTCGTACCGCCGAGCTGCGTGATCCAGGTCGCCATCGTGGCGTGCGCGGGGCGGATCTTCATGCCCTTGATGTCGCCCGGCACGACGATCTTCTTCGTCTTGGAGTGGAACGAGCCCGGATCATGGAAGAACGCGAAGCAGAACTTCACGTCCTTCATCTCCTTCTCGGCGTACTTGCGGTACCACTCGTCGAGCGCGCCGGTGCCTTCCTTGGCGTTCGACACCATGAACGGCAGGTTGCCGGCATCGATGATCGGGAAGCGGCCGGGCTGATAGCCGGGGCTCACGTAGGTCACGTCGGCGATGCCGTCGCGCGCCATGTCGTAATGGTCGAACGCCTTGCCGAGCTGCTGCGAGGGATAGACCTTGTACTTGATGGTGCCGTTCGAGGCCTTCTCGATCGACGAGCCCCAGTCCTCCAGCGCCTTCTGCAGGGGATGCGACGGCGGCACCCAATGCGACAGGCGCAGTTCGAACGTCTTGTCCTGGGCCGATGCGACGCCTGCCGCCATCACAAAGGCGGCGCTGAGCGCGACGAGCTTCAATCGCATGCAAGTCCTCCCTGAAAGCGTGATTTATTGCCCTTGGCCGCAACACTAGCCACGCCGGGCGGGTGAGACAACTCCGAAGCCGTGCCGGAAACTCCCGGATTCGTGCCATCCGGCCTTCCGGAGCGAACGGCCTGCGGTAACATGATTGCCGAAACCGGAAGCCGCATGAGCCAGATGACCAAACCGCATATCGACCTCGGCCCCCTGCCCGATCTGATCGGCTACGTGCTGCGGCGCGCGCAGCTTGTGGTGTTTCAGGATTTCTTCGCGGCGTTTGCGCCGTTCGACATCCGCCCGGCGCAATTCGCCGTCCTCACCGTGATCGAGCGCAATCCGGGACTGACGCAGAGCCAGGTCGCTGCCGCGCTCGGCATCAAGCGCACCAATTTCGTCGGGGATGCTCAATACGCTGGAGACGCGCGGACTCGCCGAGCGGCGGCAGACCGCGCACGACAAGCGCTCCTATGCGCTCTATCTGACGACGCAGGGCGCGGCGCTGATGCGCAAGCTCAAGCCGGTGCTCAAGGCGCATGAGACCCGCATGATCGCCAAGGTCGGCGCGGACGGCCGCGACCGGCTGCTCGCGCTGCTGCACGAGATCGCGGATGGGCAGCCCGCAGATGAGCGGCGGAACGGGGTCAGGTCTGAGAGAGCTTCTCGATCACCTCGGGCGGGATCGGCTGCGACTTGATCCTGCTTGCATCGGCTGGGTCGCGCCCGACCCAGACGCGCGTCTCGAACGCTTCGACGGCGAGCGCGCCATCCTTCTTGAGATGATGCGTGATGTTGAAGCTCGAGCGCTTCGCCTCGGTCATGGTGGTTTCGATCGTGATGTCGTCGCCGAAGCGCGTCGGAATGAGAAAGCGCGCGCGGGTGTCAACCATCGGATAGCCGGCGAACTTGTAGGTCTCGAACATCTGGTACTTCGACAGCCCTGTGGCGGCGGAGAACATCGCGGTCGTGCTGTTGTCGAACATCTCGAAATAGCGCGGGTAGAACACGATGCCGGCCGGATCGCATTCGCCCCACGCGATACGCCGCGCGACGGTGTTGGTGAGGAACGGCATGGTTATTTCGGCGCCATGCGCAGCGAGCCGTCGATGCGGATCACTTCGCCGTTGAGATAGCGGTTCTCGATGATGTGGCGCGCAAGCGACGCGTACTGCTCCGGCTTGCCGAGCACCTGCGGGAACGGCACCGACACCGCGAGGCTCTGGCGAACTTCGTCGGACAGGCCCATCAGCATCGGGGTGAGGAAGATGCCAGGCGCGATGGCGCAGACGCGGATGCCGAACTGCGCAAGCTCGCGCGCCGCTGGAAGCGTCAGCCCGACGATGCCACCTTTGGAGGACGAATAGGCCGCCTGCCCGATCTGCCCGTCATAGGCCGCGACCGAGGCCGTGTTGATCGCGACGCCGCGCTCGCCTTCCTCCATCGGCTCGGCCTTGGAGAGATCGGCGGCGAACAGACGCAACGTGTTGAACGAGCCGATCAGGTTGATCTTGATGACCTGCTCGTAGTTGGCGAGCGGCATCGGGCCCTCGCGGCCGACGATGCGCCCGGCCTTCCCGATGCCGGCGCAGTTGATCAGGATGCGCGCGACGCCGTTCTTGGCGTTGGCCTCCTTGATCGCGGCTTCGGCGCTGGCGGAGTCCGATACATCGCACTTGACCGCGATACCACCGATCGTCTTCGCATGCGCGTTCGCCGCATCCATGTTGACGTCGAGCAGCGCGACCTTGGCGCCGGCCTTCGCCAGTTCAGCGGCGGTCGCGGCACCGAGCCCAGAGCCGCCGCCGGTGACGATCGCGGCGTGTCCCTTAATGTCCATTGTTCTTCCCCTTGGCTTCCGTGTTCTCAATCAAGAGCGCGATCCCCTGCCCGCCGCCGATGCAGGCGGACGCGATTCCGTAGCGCAAAGCGCTGCGCTTTAATTCGCGCGCCAGCGTGACGGAAAGGCGCACGCCGGTCGCACCGAGCGGGTGGCCGATCGCGATCGCGCCGCCATTCACATTGAGCTTGTCCTCGTCGAGGCCAAGCGCACGCGAGCACGCCATCACCTGCGCGCCGAACGCCTCGTTGATCTCGAAGCGGCCGATATCGGAGAGATCAAGCCCGGCCTTTTCCAGCACCGCATTGATGGCCGGCACAGGGCCGATGCCCATGATCTCCGGCGGCACACCTGCCGCAGCACCGGCAACGAGACGGCCGAGTGGCGCCTTATCGTGCTTTTTGGCGTACTCGCCGGAGGCCGCAAGCGCCGCCGCCGCGCCGTCCACGATGGCCGAGGAATTGCCGCCGGTTTGCACGCCGCCGAATGCCGGGCGGATTTTCGCAAGCTGCTCGGCGCTCGAGGCGCGGATATGCGTGTCGTGGTCGACGTCCTTCGCGTCACGTGAAAGCTTGATGCCGCGCGCGTTATAGCCTTCACGCGAGAATTCCTCGGCTTTCACCGGTGCGATCTCGCCCGCAAGAAATCCGGACTCCTTCGCCTTCACGGCGCGTTCGAAGCTGCGCGCCGCGTAGGCATCCACCTGATCGCGCGTGATCTGGTACTGCCGCGCAAGGTTCTCCGCCGTGTCGCCCATCGTGACATTCGCGGAGCGGTCCATCAGCGCTTCCCAGAGGAAATCCTTGAACTCGACCTGCCCCATGCGGAAGCCGCTGCGGTGCGTGTAGGCGGCGATCGGGTTGCGGCTCATCAACTCGGTGCCCACACAGAGCGCGAGATCGACGCCCTTGTGCGTGATCGTATCGGCCGCCTGCATCAGCACTTCGATGCCGGTGCCGCACACGCGCTGCACCATATGGGCCGGCGTCTCGATCGGCACACCGGCATAAAGCCCGATGTGGCGCGGGAGCAGATACGCGTCGAAGCTCGCCTGCGCCATGTTGCCGGTGATGACCGTGCCGACGTCGTCCGGCGAAATGCCGGAGCGCGTGAAGACTTCGCGCGCCGCCTTGATGCCGAGGTCGATCGGAGAGATCTGCGCGAGCGCGCCGTTGTAATCGACGAATGGCGTGCGTACCCCGTCAAGCAGCCATACATCCTGCCACGATGCCGCGATGGCCTTCCTCATCGAACTACCTTTCGTCGGCCGCGAGCACGCGCGCGGACGGCTCTTCGGAATAGAGTTCATCCACCAGCGTGGCGCGCTGCTTCAGCACCATGCGCTGATTGATCGAGCCCTTGTCGGTCGCCTCACCCATATCGAGCGAAGGTGGCGTATCACAGAGGATCGCACGCTGGATGCGGTTGGAAGATCCGCTCGACCACCGGGCGAAGCCCGCGAGCATCTGGCGGAATTCGCTGCGCACGCTTTCGTGCGCCACGATGTCGGCGGCGCCCGCATGCTCCGAAAGTTCGGGCGCAATGCGGCGGCAGGAATCGAGATCCGGGAACACCAATACAGCGAGATAGCCGCGGTTCGCGCCCGCGATCACAACGTCTCTCACAAACGGCGCGCAATACGCGATGAACGACACGCGCAGCGGCCCAACGTTGACCCACGTACCGGTCGCGAGCTTGAAGTCCTCCGCGATGCGGCCCTCGAACAGAAGGCCGGTTTCCGGCCGCGCCGGATCGTCGAACCGCAGTGCGTCGCCGAGCTTGTAGAAACCTTCCTCGTCGTAGGCCTCCGCGGTGAGCTTTTCCTCGCGCCAGTAACCGGGCGTGATGTTGGGACCTTTGAGCCGAGC
Source organism: uncultured Alphaproteobacteria bacterium (assembly GCA_963828625.1). Lineage (GTDB taxonomy): Bacteria > Pseudomonadota > Alphaproteobacteria > Rhizobiales > Xanthobacteraceae > PALSA-894. The sequence goes on from CAWHEX010000010.1 coordinate 316,915, forward strand.
TTCGTATTTGCCATCGGTCAACGGCACCAGCTTCACGTCGAGGCCGGGCGGCGGCAGACCGACATTCGTGGCGTTTGGCGTGTCCCACATGCGGCCGAATGCGTAGGGCGCAGTCTCGGTCGAGCCGAGGCCGGTAAGAAACAGGATGTCCTCGCCGCAGGTGCGGTTAGCCATGTCCTTCCATTCGTCGAACACATGCTGCGCCAGCCCCGCGCCCGCGAACCACAGCACCTTCAGGCGGGAAAAGAAGTTTTCCCTTAGCGCCGCGTCCTCTCGGAAGAACGGCAGCAGCGCCTCGTAGCCCTTCGGCACCGTGAAGTACCAGGTCGGCGCGATCTCGCGCAGATTGCGCACCGTCTCTTCGATCACACCCGGCAGCGGCTTGCCTCCGTCGATATACATCGTGCCGCCATTGTGGATGACGAGCCCGACGTCGTGATTGCCGCCCGCCGTGTGATGCCACGGCGCCCAATCGACGATCACCGGCGGTTCGTCTTCGAAGAATTGCAGCGCGCTCGCGATCATCGCCTGGTTGGAGCACCACATGCGCTGCGTGTTGATGACGCCCTTGGGATTGCCCGTGGAGCCCGACGTGAAAAGGAATTTTGCGATGGTGTCAGGCGTGACGTCGGCATGCGCCGCGTCGGCCGCCTCGGGCGGCGCCGTCGAACTTGGTGAGCGGGCCGACGACGATCTCCGTCCACAGCGGCACCGTGGACGCGATCGCACGCTGGTATTGCGCGCTGCTGGCATAGACGAGGCCAGGCGTCAGCAGGTTGACGATGTGGCGCAGCTTGCCGAAGTCGGACGAGATCAACGAATAGGCGGGCGAAACCGGCGCGTACGGGATGCCGACGTAATTCGCCGCGAGGCCGAGCAGCGCATGTTCGAGATCGTTGCCGGACAGAATGACGATAGGACGATCGGCCGAGAGATTGCGCGTCAACAGCGCAGCGCCGATGCGACGGACTTTGTCCAGCGCCTGCGCGTACGTGATGGTGCGCCAGTCGCCGCCCGGTTCGCGGTCGGCCATGAACACGCGATCCGGCGTGGCGTTCGCCCAATGCACCAGCCGATCGGTCAGCTTTTCGGGATAGTCCGGCAGCGCGCGGCCCGACTTGAGATAGATCGTGCCGTCCGCGCGGCGGTCGACCTGAACCTCGGGCGCGCACAGCTTTACGTCGCGCACGCGGCGCGGCGCTTCCTCGCTGGCTGTCTGTGGACTCGCCACCGCGCGTTTCCTACTTCCTCACCACTTTCGCGGCGCGCTTTTCAAGGAAATCCCTGATACGCTTTTTCGCTTCCTCATTGCCTTGCGCGATGGCCGCGGTCAGCGACTCCATCACGTAGCCGCTGGCGCGGTCCTGCTCGGCGATACGCGGCAGCACGTTCAGGATAGCGAAATTCGTGGTCGGTGAATTGCCCGCGATGCGCTTCGCGATCTCGATGCCCTTGGCGAGGCCCTCGCCGTCGTCGACCAGGTAATGCGAGATACCGAACGCCTGCCCCTCTTCGGCACCGTAGGTGCGGCCGGTGAGCATCAGGTCCATCATCCGCCCGACGCCGATCAGGCGCGGGATGCGTACCGAACCGCCGCCGCCGACGAAGATGCCGCGCGAGCCTTCGGGCAGCGCATAATAGGCCGAGCGCTCGGCAACGCGGATGTGGGTCGCAGCCGCAAGCTCCAGCCCGCCGCCGACCACCGCGCCGTGCATCACGGTGACGACCGGCACGCGGCCGAACTCGATCTTCTCGAAAATGCCGTGCCACATGCGCGAGTGTGCAACGCCCTCTTCGGTGCTGAGCACCTTCAGTTCGGAGAGATCAAGGCCGGCCGAGAAGTGCTTGCCCTCGGCATTCAGCACGACGGCCTTCACTCCGGCGGGCAACGTCTCAAAAAAAGACTGAAGCCCGAGCACGGTCGTGTCGTTGAGCGCGTTGCGCTTCTCGGGGCGCGCGAGTGTGAGGATCGCGACAGCGCCCCGCCGCTCGACCTTCAGGGATCTCGGCAGCTTGGGCGGCCGCTTCGCCATGTTTCGTGCCCGTTTATGTGAGATTGTTATGGTACATCACATTTCGACCGAAATGGGTCAAGCACAGCTAGAACACCTCAAACACATCGAGCTTTCACGGCATTCTTCTCGCGCGCGCCGCGCGCGAGCGCCAGGATGCGGTTCAGCCAGTCGGTCGACGGATGCGCGGTCTCGAAGCGCATCACGGTGCGGAAATAATAGAGCGATGGATCGACATCCTCGCCCCGTCCGAGCCGCGCCAGCACATCAGGCGAGGCGCAGCGCATCCCCTTCGACTCGACCTGCACCAGCGCGCCGGCTTCGCTTTCGAGCGTGTAACGCGCGTGGAGATCGATGCAGCCGTTTGCGGCAACGATCTGCCAGTCGGCGCCGCCCGGCAGCACACGGCCGGTGAGCTTCTTGCCCGTAACGGGCCCGCCCAAAATGTTCACGACCCGGCGGTGGCCAAACGGCGCCATGCCTACATCGAGAATATTCGCCAGTTCGCAGCGAATGGAGAAGATCGGTTCGGAGGAAACAAGGTCCATGCGTTTTCTCATGCCTCCCGGCGGATGGCCGATGTTGTAAGGTCTGGCAGGGTCCGGTAGGACATCCCCGCATTATAACGAGGGAACAACGTGCAAGGGAGCGTCGAACGCAAGCCGATCGCGGGCGAGATTTTCCTCCGCGCGCTCGCCGAGCACGGCGTTGACTATTTCTTTTGCAATCCGGGTACGGATTTCCCGCCAATCGTCGAGGCTTTCGGCCGCGCGCGCGGCGGCAACGTGAAACTGCCGCGGCCGATCCTCGTGCCGCACGAAAATCTCGCGGTCGCGATGGCGCACGGCGCCTATGCGATGACCGGGCGACCGCAGGCCGTGATGGTCCACGTCAACGTCGGCACCGGCAACACGATCAACAACCTGATCAATCTCTCGCGCGACCGCGTGCCGCTGATCCTCGCTGCTGGCCGCACGCCGATCACCGAGAAAGGTTCGTTCGGCTCGCGCTCGCGCCAGATCCACTGGGGCCAGGAGATGTTCGACCAGGCCGGGATGCTGCGCGAGATCGTGAAATGGGATTACGAGTTGCGCACGCCGGGCCAGGCCGCCGACGTCGTGGCGCGCGCGCATGAAGTGGCGATGACCAATCCGCGCGGGCCCGTCTATCTCGTGCTGCCGCGCGAGCCGCTGTCGGCGTCGCTCGATGAGACGCCCGTGATCGCGCCGCGGCCGGTGGCGGCTGCACCGCATCCCGATCCCGCGGCCATCGCGGAGCTTGCGGGCTGGATCGCCAAGGCCGAACGTCCACTGATCATCACGGCAGGTCCAGGCACCGATGGAAGCGCAGTCGCGGCGCTGGCCAATGGTCGCGGAGCGCGCCGCCATCCCGGTCGTCTCGCACAACGCACGTTCCGTCGCGATCCCGTCGTCGCATCCGATGAATGCCGGATACGATTCCGGGCCACTCATCGGCGACGCGGACCTCATCATGGTGATCGAGAGCGATGCGCCATGGTACCCGCGCGCCGAGCAGCCGGCGGCGGGGTGCCGTGTCGTGCATATCGGCGAGGACCCGGCGTTCGTGCGTTACCCGATGCGCTCCTTCCCGAGCGATCTTGCAATTGCCTCGCCCGCCGCGATCGTGCTGGCAGCGCTCGATGCCGCGCTGGCGAAGGAGAAGCTCAATGTCGATGCGCGGCGCGCGAAACTGATCGAGCGCCACACTGCGCGGCGCGCCAAGGCCGCGAAGGAAGCGAGCGCAAGCACGCTCAACACGGCTACGTTCAGCCGCGCGATCGGCGAAGCGGTCCGCGACGACTCGATCATCTTCAATGAGTATCCGCTGAGCCTCGAACATTGCCCGCGCGAGAAGCCCGACACGTTCTACGGTCTCTCGGCGGCCGGCGGGCTCGGCTGGGGCTTGGGCGCCGCGCTCGGTGCGAAGCTCGCGGCGCCAGAGAAGTTCGTGGTCGCCACGATCGGCGACGGCGCGTACATGTTCTCCAATCCGACCGTGTGCCACTGGGTCGCCGACAAGTTCGACCTGCCGGTGCTCACCGTCGTGTTCAACAACAGCCGCTATGGCGCGGTGCGCCGCGCGACACTCTCGATGTTCAAGGATGGCGCGGCGGGCGAGGACGACGGGCAGTTCCTCTCCGATCTTTCGCCTTCCCCACCGTTCGAGGAACTGATGCGCGCGCAGGGCGGGCACGGCGAGCGCGTCGAGCAATTCGCAGAACTCGCCCCTGCCCTTTCCCGCGCGCGCGACGCCGTGCGCGGCGGCAAGCAGGCGCTCGTCAACGTCCTCATTCCCAACTGATCGAAACCGGAGCACGACCTCTCATGCGGATCGACGCGTACACGCATTTCTTCCCGGCGAAGTATTTCCAGGCGCTGGTCGACAGCAAGGTGCCTGACATTGGCAAGCGCGTGCGCGAAGTGCCGGCGATCCATGACATCGACGTGCGCCGCAAGGTCGTGTCGTCGTTTCCGGACTACAAGCAGATCATCTCGGTCGCGCTGCCGCCGATCGGCACGTGGACGCCGCCCGAGCAGGCTGAAAGCATCGCGCGGCTCGCGAACGACGGGCTGAAGGAGCTGTGCGACAAGTATCCGGACCAGTTCGCGGGCTTCGTTGCCGAGGTGCCGCTGACCGCACCGGACGCCGGCGTGCGCGAGAGCGAGCGCGCCATCAAGGAGCTTGGCGCGTGCGGCGTGCAGATCGTCACCAACGTCAACGGCAAGCCGCTCGACCGGCCGGAGTTCGAGCCCTTCTTCGCCAAGATGAACCAGCTCAAACTGCCCGTGTGGGTGCATCCGACGCGCACCGCGAAGACGCCGGACTATCCAACCGAGGAAAAATCGCTCTACGAGATCTGGTGGACGTTCGGCTGGTCGTACGACACCGCGACCTTCATGGCGCGCATGGTGTTCTCCAAAACGCTCGACAAGTATCCGGACCTGAAGATCCTGGTGCACCACTTCGGCGGCATCGTGCCGATGCTGGAAGGCCGCATCGGACCGGGCTGGGACCAGATCGGGGCACGTACGTCGGACGCCGACTACCAGGCCCTACTCAAGTCGCTGAAGAAGCGCCCGCTCGATTACTTCAAGCAGGACTTCTACGCGGACTCGGCCGTGTTCGGCGGCGAAGGCGCGACCGTCGCGGGCAAGATGTTCTATCCACTGGAGAAGATCGTGTTCGCATCCGACTGCCCGTTCGATCCCGAGAAGGGCACGATGTATATCCGCGAGACGATCCGGCTGATCGACAAGATGGACTGGACCAAGGCCGAGCGCGAACAGGTGTATTACAAGAATCTGGAGAAGATCACCGGCAAGACGTTTGTGAAATAACGTCGCCGTTATCCGGAGGCCTCGCTCAGACTCATCGCCAGCACGCGCGCGACATGCAGCGCGTCGCGCTGCGCACCATCATGGATCTGATGGCGGCAGGAAGTGCCGTCAGCGACGATAAGCGTGTCGGCATCCGCCTTGCGTACCGCCGGCAGCAGCGAGAGTTCGCCCATCGCCATCGACACATCGATCGTGTCGGCGCCGTAGCCGAACGCGCCCGCCATCCCGCAGCAGCTCGAATTCGATCGTCTCGACTGCGAGGTCGGGGATGAGCTTGAGGACACGCGGCACGGCCCCGAACATGCCGAACGCCTTCTGATGGCAATGGCCGTGCACCAGCGCGCGCTTGGCAATCGCCTTGAGCGGCAGCTTGAGCTTTCCGGAGGCCGCTTCGCGCACCAGAAACTCCTCGAACATCAGCGCGTGCAAGGAAAGCTGCTTCGCACCTTCAGACTTGATGATCGCCGGGATCTCATCGCGGAATCCGAGGATGCAGCTCGGCTCGAGGCCGACCACCGGCACGCCACGCTTCACGAACGGCTCGACGGCGGCGATCGTGCGCTCCGCCTCGCGCCGCGCCTGATCGACCCTGCCCGACGGACAGGAACGTGCGGCCGCAGCAGAGCGGGCGTTTCGACCCATCGGCGGGCTTTGCGATGTGCACCGTATAGCCGCCTGCTCGCAGACACCGTGACGGCGGCGTCGAGGTTCTCGCGCTCGAAATAGCGATTGAAGGTATCGGCAAGGAGCACGACTTCGCGGCCTCCTCCGCGGCCTCCGGCGCTGCCTTGGGATCAGCGAACACATCCCTGCGCCACTGCGGCAGCGTGCGGCGCGTACTGAAGCCCGCAACATTCTCCGACCATGCCTTCAGGCGCGCGGACTTGTCGCGCGCGTTGAACAGCCACGGTAGCTTCGCCGGCGTAGCGTGCGTAGCGCGGCATCCATCCGATCAGGCGGTCGCGCAGCGAGAGCCCGTACTTCGCGGCGCGCGCTGCCTGTACCTCGATCTTCATGCGCGCCATGTCGACGCCGGTCGGGCACTCATGGCGGCAGCCCTTGCATGAGACGCAGAGCTTCATCGTCTCGGCCATCTCGTCAGACGTCAGCGCGTCCGGGCCAAGCTGGCCGGTAATCGCGAGGCGCAGCGAATTCGCACGACCGCGCGTCACGTCGCGCTCGTTCTGCGTCACCCGATAGGAGGGACACATCACGCCGCCGACCGATTTGCGGCAGGCACCGTTGTTGTTGCACATCTCGACCGCGCCCTGGAAACCGCCGCCGGCGCCGGTCCAGGCCGACCAGTCGAGCTGCGTGGTCATCTCATCGGCGTGATAGCCCGGCGCGTAGCGGAATTTCTCTCGGTCATCGAACTTCGGCGCGCGCACGATCTTGCCGGGATTGTAGAGTCCCTTCGGATCGAACGTGTCCTTCACCTCCTCGAACGCCGTGACGAGCCGCTTGCCGAACATGAACTCGTGGAATTCCGAGCGCACGATGCCATCGCCGTGCTCGCCGGAATGCGAGCCCTTGTAGTCGCGCACCATCGCGAAGGCTTCCTCGGCGATAGCGCGCATCGCCTTCACGTCCTTTTCCTGGCGCAGATTCAGCACCGGGCGCACGTGCAGGCAGCCCACGGAGGCGTGCGCGTACCAGGTGCCGCGCGTGCCGTGCCGCTCGAACACCTCGGTGAGGCGCTGCGTATAGTCCGCAAGGCACATCAGCGGCACGGCGCAGTCTTCGACGAAGGAAACAGGCTTTCCCTGCTCTTTCATCGACATCATGATGTTGAGACCGGAGGTGCGTACATCCGCGATCGCGGCCTGCAGTACCGGGTCGTAGATCTCGACCACGCCGCCCCACTTCGCGCCGGTCTTGTGGAACGAGAAGCCGAGGTCGCCCATCATGGCCTCGAGTTCCTTGATGCGGCGCTTGTTCTCGAAGTCGCCCTCGTCGAACTCGACCAGCAGGATCGCCTCGGGCGTGCCATGCACGAAGGCCTTCAGCGTCGGGCGGAACATCGCGATCTCGCCCGCAAGCTCCAGCATGGTGCGATCGACCAGTTCGACCGAGATCGGCTTGAGCTTCACCAGGTGCTGCGCGGCGTTCATCGCCTCGTAGAACGAACCGAAGTGACAGGCACCGACCGCGCGCTTGCCCAGCACCGGCGACAGCTTCAGCTCGATGCGCGTGGAGAATGCAAGCGTGCCTTCCGAGCCGAGCAGGATGTGCGCCAGATTGTGCTGCGGCGCGTTCGGCGCGAAGGCATCGAGATTGTAACCGCCGACGCGGCGCTGCACTTTCGGAAAATGCGACTCGATCTCGTCAGCCTCGCGCAGCCCGATGTCGAGCAAGGTGCGCGCGAACGGACGCACGGGCGAGCCGGCCGGCAGGTCCGAGAGGCCCGCAGTCATCGGGCCGAAGTGTCCCGCCGTGCCGTCAGCCATGACGGCGTCGATCGAGAGCACGTTGTCGCGCATCGTGCCGTAGCGCAGCGAGCGCCCGCCGCAGGAATTGTTCGCCGTCATGCCGCCGATGGTGGCGCGCGAGGCGGTCGAGACATCGACGGGAAACCAGAGCCCATAGGGGCGGAGCCAGCGGTTCAGGTCGTCGAGCACGATGCCCGGCTCGACCGTGCAGCGGCGTTCGCCGACGTCGAGCTCGTACATGCCGGTCAGGTACTTCGAGCAGTCGATGACGAGCGACTCGTTGACCGTCTGCCCGGACTGCGACGTTCCGCCGCCGCGCGGCAGCACGCTCACGCCTTCGTCGCGCGCAATCGCGATCGCGCGCTCGGCCTCCGCAACCGTGCGCGGCGCCACAACGCCAAGCGGCATCATCTGATAGTGCGAGGCGTCGGTCGCGTAACGGCCGCGGCTGAACCGGTCGAACATCACGTCGCCGGTGATCTCGGCTTTCAGCCGGCGTTCGAGCCCGGGCAGGATTTGCGCGGCGGTCATTCCTTCTTGCCCAAACCTTTCGGGGACTTTTGCATTCGGGCCCTAGCTGCCACAAGCCGAAGGGGGAGACTCCCCGGCGCACCGTGGATATGTCAAAAGACGGGACACGCGAAGGGAAATCCCATGGTTCAAAACTCCTCCCGCACGGCGGGCCGCCATTTCCTGCAAATTCCCGGGCCAACGCCGGTGCCGGACCGCATCCTGCGCGCGATGGATATGCCGGTGATCGACCACCGCGGGCCGGAGTTCGGCAAGCTTGGGCGTCGCGTGCTCGACGGCATCAAAACGATTTTCAAGTGCGCCGGGCCGGTGATCATCTACCCGGCCTCGGGCACCGGCGCGTGGGAGGCCGCCCTCATCAACACGATGTCGCCGGGCGACAAGGTGCTGATGGTCGAAACCGGCCACTTCGCCTCGCTGTGGAAGACGATGGCGACGAAGATCGGCCTGCAACCGGAATTCATCGCGTCGGATTGGCGCACCGGGGCCGATCCGGCGAAGATCGAGGCGCGACTGAAGGAAGACAAGGGCCGCGAAATCAAGGCCGTGTGTGTCGTGCACAACGAGACCTCGACCGGCTGCATCACGCTGGTCAACGAGGTGCGCAAGGCGATCGACGCGGCAGGCCATCCGGCACTGCTGATGGTCGACACGATCTCGTCGCTTGGCTCGATTGACTATCGACACGACGAATGGGGCGTGGACGTCACGGTCGGCGGCTCGCAGAAAGGGCTGATGCTGCCGCCGGGGCTTTCGTTCAACGCGCTCGGCGAGAAGGCGCTCACGGCGACGAAGAACGCGAAGCTGCCGAAGTCGTTCTGGGGCTGGGAGGAAATGATCGCCGCCAACAAGACCGGTTTCTTCCCCTACACGCCCGCGACCAACATGCTCTACGCGCTCGGCGAAGCGGTCGACATGCTGCACGAGGAGGGGCTTGAGAACGTGTTCACGCGTCACGACCGCCACGCCGAGGCAACGCGGCGCGCAGCGAAGACGTGGGGACTTGAAATCCTCTGCAAGGAGCCGCGGCACTATTCGTCGTCGCTCACCGCGCTGATGATGCCGGCCGGGCACGACGCGGATAATTTTCGGAAAGTGGCGCTCGAACACTTCGACGTGTCGCTCGGCACCGGGCTGTCGAAGGTCGCCGGCAAGGTGTTCCGCATCGGACATCTCGGCGACACTAACGATCTCACGATCGTCGGCGCGCTCGCGGGTGTCGAGATGGGACTGGCGCTCGCGGGCGTACCCCACCGCAAGGGCGGCGTGCAGGCCGCAATGGACTATTTCGCCGCGCAAGCGAGCCCGGCACGGGCGGCGGCGGAATAGTTGGCTCTCGTCCGCCCGGGCAAGAGAAGCGCGCGTGTTGAAGGGTTGATGCGTGGACACTGACAAGCCAGCCGACGACTTTCCCATCGTCGACCCGCATCACCACTTCTGGGACCTGCAGCGCAACTATTATCCCTGGCTGTGCGATCCCAAACCCGTGCCGTTCCGCTACGGCGACTACACGGCGCTCAAGCGCAACTACCTGCCGCCCGACTATCTGCGCGACGCGGCCGGGCTGAACATCGTCAAGACGGTGCACGAGGACGCCCTGTGGGATCCGACTGATCCAGCGGGTGAAGGGCGCTGGCTCGAACAGGTGGCGCAGGAATTCGGCTATCCGCACGCGTGCGTTGGATCGGCGCTGTTCGCGCGCGAAGACATCGACGCGGTGCTCGCGGCACACGCCAAGGTGAAGCTGACGCGCGGCGTGCGTAATTTCCCCACCCATGCCGCAAAGTCGGAGGACGCCACGCGCGGCGAGCCCGGCTCGATGGACGATCCGAAATGGCGGCAGGGCTACGCCCTGCTGGAGAAGCACGGCTTTTCGTTCGACGTGCAAACGGCGTGGTGGCATCTCGATGCGCTCGCCGACCTCGCCCGCGACTTCCCGAAAACGCAGATCGTGATCGTGCACACCGCGCTGCCGGTGGATCGCAGCGAGGAAGGTCTCGCGGCCTGGCGCGCAGCGCTCGAAGTGGCGGCGGCGCAGCCAAACGTCGCGATCAAGATTTCCGGCCTCGGCCGGCCGGGCCTTCCGTGGACGCTCTCGGCGAACGGCAACATCATCCGCGACACGATTAACGTGTTCGGCCCGGAGCGCTGCATGTTCGCGAGCAATTTCCCGGTGGACGGGCTGACCGGCTCGTTCGCGATGATCTACGGCGGCTTCAAGGCGGCGGTCTCGAACCGGCCGATGGAGGAACGGCGCATGCTGTTCCACGACAACGCGGTGCGGATTTATCGATTGTGAAAAGGGAGAACGCTGTGGATCAGAAAATGTACGACAAGGGCATGGAGCTGCGCACCGCCGTCATGGGCAAGGCCTATGTCGACCGCGCGTTGGCGGCGAACCAGGACGAGATCGGCAAGCCGATCCAGGATTTCATCACCGAGCACGGCTGGGGCGCGGTGTGGAGCCGGCCCGGCCTCGACCGCAAGACGCGCAGCATCCTCAATCTCGCGATGCTCTCCATCCTGAACCGCCAGCACGAACTGCGCGGTCACGTGCGCGGCGCGATCACCAACGGCGTCACCAAGGAAGAGATCCGCGAGATCTTCCTGCACATCGGCCTCTACGCCGGCGCGCCGGTCATGCTGGACTCAGTGCGCACCGCGAAGGAAGCGATCGCCGAGATGGAGAAGGCCTAGAGCCCGAACAGTTCCCGCGCCGCGGCTCCCCTCACCCGCTTCGCCTGCGCGGACGGCAACGCGTCGACGCGGGCGAGACAGCCTGCCATATCGCCGATGTTGTGCGGGTAGTCTGATCCGTAGAGCACGCGGTCGGGCGAGCCCGCGACCTTGATGCAAAGTTCGAGCGCACCCTGGTCGTACACCACCGTGTCGTACCAGATGCGCTTGAGATACTCGCTCGGCTTCTCCTTGATGACCGACGAACAAGCCGGGATCATCTCGTGGCAGCGGTCGAGACGCCCCGCGAGATACGGCAAGGTCGCGCCGCCGTGCGCGGCGATCAGCTTCACGTTCGGATAGCGGTCGAGGAAGCCCGAGTAGATCATTCGCGAGAACGCCAGCGTGGTGTCGATCATGAAGCCGATCGGCGGCACCATGCCGAAATCGCCGAGGTTCATGTCCTTCATGCCGGGCGGCGTGCCGGGATGGATCAGCACCGGCAGTCCAAGCCGGTCGATCTCGGCCCAAACGGCTGCGAACCGCTCATCGGTCAACTCCGCGCCGACCACGTTGGCGAGTTGCATGACGCCGACCGCGCCATTCTTCACGGCGCGCGCAAGCTCGGACTTCGCGTCGTCGGGATACTGCCAGGGAACCGAGGCCATCCAGTGGATGCGGTCTCCGCCGCGCACGCTGCTGCTCGGCCATCGAGTCATTGACGATCTGCGCGGCCTTCAGGCTCGTCGCGCGGTCGCCGAAGAAGCAGTTCGGACAGGTGAGCGACACGATCGCGACGTCGACCTTCGCCTTGTCCATCGCCTTGATCCGCAGGTCATAGTCCCACATGCCGGGCATCAATGTCATGAACGGCGCGCCGTCCTTCCAGATCGAGTTCTGCCCGGCTTTGGTGGGTTTCACGTCGTAGACGCCGCCATGCTGTTTCAAAAGCTCGATCCAGTCGAGCGTCAGCATGTGGGTGTGCACGTCGATCACTGTCATGCGTTTCTCCCGCAACGAAACGGCGCGCCCGCAGGCGCGCCGCATTAAATGGCGACAGCCTGAACGATCAAGAAAGCGCCGCCTTCACGCGATCCGGCGAGAACGGCACGCGGCGGATGCGCACGCCGGTCGCGTCAAAGATCGCGTTCGCGATCGCCGCCGCCACGGGACGGATCGAAGGCTCGCCGGCGCCGGTCGGGGCTGCTTCCGGCCGGTTGATCAGCACGGATTCGATCGTCTCCGGCGTCTCGGTGATGTCGAGGATCGGATAGGTCAGCCAGTCGACGCTGGTCACGGCCTGCTTGTCGAACGTGACCTCTTCCCAGAGCGTGCGGCTGATGCCCTGGATGATGTTGCCCTCGATGCACTTCGCGAGCCCGTCCGGGTTGATGATCTGCCCGCAGTCATGCGCAACGGTGAACTTGCGCGCCCAGATCTTGCCCGACGCGCGATCGACGTCGACCTCGGCGACCACTGCACACACTGTGCCGTTACGCTGCGAATACGCGATGCCGCGGCCCGATACTTGGTTGCCGGTCTGGTCGCGGCGCGGCGAGGGCCGCGGCTGCCAGTTGGCGCGTTCGGCGGCCGCCTTGATCACCGCGATGTCGCGCGGCGATTTCAGGTGTTTGAGCCGGAACTCGACCGGATCGGCGCCGACAGCATGCGCCACCTCGTCCATGAAGGACTCGCTGGCGAAGTGAATCTGCGGCCCGACCGGATCGCGCAGATGCGCCGAGCGCAACGGCGAAGCGCGTTCGAGTAGCGGGGCGACGGTTTCCCACGCCACGCGCTTGTTGGCGAACTCGTAGACCTCGGCCGGCACGCCAAAGCCGTCATTCACCTTCAGCCCTGCGCCGAGCAGATGGCCGGCGAGCGTATCGGCCGCCTTGCTCTCGTTCATCAGCACGTCGATGCGCGAGAAGCCCTTGCTGAGGAAGTCGTACGCGATAACGTTGCCGGCGGCATCGAGCGCGGCGCGCGCGCGATGGATCGAGGCAGGACCCTTCGGGTCCCAGCCCGTCCCCTGATCGCGCGTGTATTGCAGCCGCACCGCCCGGCCGGTCGCCTTGGCGAGCACGGCTGCATCCATGGCGGCATCGCCCGCGTCGTTGCGGCCATAGGCGCCCGGACCCGGCACCCAGATGGCCCGCACCTTGTCGGGCGGCAGCCCCAGCATGTCGGCGACGCCGTCGCGCACGAAGTGGGATTTCTGCGAGCCGGTCCAGCAGGTCGCCTGCCCGTCCTTGATCTCGACCAGCGCACACGCGGGGCCCATGCTGGCATGCGACTGGAACGGCCACTCGTACTCGGCCTCGACGACGCGGGCGGCGGTGCGGAACGCTTCGTCCACGTTGCCGACGGGCTTGCCCTCGTCGCGCTTGCGCACATCCGCCTTTCGGATGTGGTCGTAGATGCCGGCGGTTTCCGGGAAACCCGGCGTCGCGTTCGACCACTCGACCTTGAGCTTGTCGGCGGCGCGGATCGCGTCCCATTCCCTCTCGGCGATCAGCCCGAGAAAGTCCTTCTGCCAGACGACCTTGACGCCCGGAATGTCCTTGATCGAACTCTCGTCGACCTTCACCGGCACCGCGCCCGCGACGGTGGGGCGGATCACCCGGCCATGCACCATGCCCGGCACCTTCACGTCGGTGCAGAAATCCTCCGTACAGAAGACCTTCGGCGCGACGTCCTCGCGCTTGATCGGCTTTCCGACGATCTTGTACTCGCTCGCCTTCTTCGGCTGCGCCTTGCCGGGCGCGTAGAGCGGGTTGCCCCACTGCTTGTTCCAGTCGAGCTGGACGTTGAAATAACGCCCGCCGATCAGTTCGGCGTAGCTCGTCTTCTTGTCGCGGTTGAAGGCGGCGCTTACCGCGCCATCGACGACGATCAACTGGTCGGCCGGCGTCTTGAGCTTGTCCGCCGCCATCTCGAGCAGCACGCGGCGCGCTTCCGCCGCCGCCATCCGCATCTGCTTGCCGCCAAGCTGAATACCGGTCGAACCGGACGCACCGCCTTGGTTCACGCTGGTCGCGGTGTCGCCCATGAAGACCTTCACGGCCTTGAACGACACGTCGAGCTCTTCTGCCACCATCTGGCCGATCGCGACGAACAGCCCGTGGCCCATATCCATCTTGCCGTAGAATGCCGACACCGTGCCGTCGGCATTGATCGCGATATAGGACGAAAGCTGGTCCGGCATCAGCGGCGGCTTGGCGCCCTGCGCGTAGGCCTTATCGATCGCGAGCAGCGCATCGAGGCCGAGCGGCGAGCCGACCGAGATGACGAGCGCACCTGCGCCCTTCAGCAGCGCGCGGCGGGAGAATGCGGAGGGCTTTTCGAATTTGGTCATGTGTGCCTCCCTCAACCCATCATCGTGGCGGCGCGCTTGACCGCCTTGAGGATGCTGACGTGCGTACCGCAGCGGCACTTGAGGCCTTCGAGCGCCTGCTTGATCTCGGCCTCGGTCGGCTTCTTCTTTTCGGCGAGGAACGCCGCGGCCGTCATGATCCAGCCGTTGATGCAGTAGCCGCATTGCGGCACCTGTTCCTCGATATAGGCGGCCTGGAGCGGATGCGGCTTTTCCGGCGTACCGATGCCCGCAAGCGTCACCACCTTGCGGTCCGCGGCATCCGAAACCGGCGTGACGCAGGAGCGGATCGGCTGGCCGTCGAGATGCACCGTGCAAGCACCGCATTGCGCGAGGCCGCAGCCGAAGTGCGGATTGTTCAGGCCGAGATCGTCGCGCAGCGCATAAAGCAGCGGCATATCGGGATCGACATTGACCTTGTGCTGCTTGCCGTTGACGTTGAGGGTGATGTCCTTCATGGGCCGGCGCCTCCTCAGGCATTGAACCGATGTCGCCCGTTTGCCCACGGGTCTTGCGGCACATATTGCCGTTGCGTGGAACGATTATAGTCTAGGATATGAAGGGCGGCGACGGGGAACGAAGGGTTTCCCAATGCCGCGTGGAAACGAACGAGAAGCGGGAGCGAAGCGTGACGAGACTGACGAGACGGACCTTGGTGCTGGGCGCCGCCGCTGCGCCGTTCGCAACACCCATGGCGCAAGCGCAGAACTGGCCCAGCGGACCGATCCGTTTGATCGTCCCCTTCCCGCCCGGCGGCTCGACCGACGCGCTGGCGCGGCTCGTACAGACCGGGCTGCAACAGCGGCTTTCCGCCAACATCATCATCGAGAACAGGCCGGGTGCGTCAGGCGCGGCCGGCACCGCGGTGTTCGCCAAGTCGCCGCCGGACGGCAACACCTGGCTGATCGTCTTCGATACGCACTCGGTGAACCCGTATTTGATGAACCTGCAATACGACACCGAGAAGGACCTCGACCCCGTGACGCTGGTCGCGACCGCGCCCTATCTGCTGGCGGTCAACACCAAGCACGATTTCAAGTCGCTCGCCGAGGTGCTGGCGGCCGCGAAGGCGAAACCGGACGGGTTGTCGTACGCCTCGGTCGGCTCCGGCTCGATCGGACATCTGTTCATGGTGCTGCTGCAGAAGAAAACCGGCGTGAAACTCACGCACGTGCCCTATCGCGGCGGCGGCCCGGCGATGAACGACGCGCTCGGCGGCCATGTGGACTTCATCATCGGCAGCGTCGCGCTGGTGACGCCGCAGCTCGGCAGCGGCAAGCTCCGCCCGATCGTGCAGACCGGCGAAAAGCGCGTGCCTGCGCTGAAGGACGTGCCGACCGTAAACGAGAGCGTGCCGGATCTCACGGCCTATACGTGGTGGGGCGTATTCGCGCCCGCCGGGACGCCGAAGCCGATCGTCGAGCGCTTCCACAAGGAGCTTTTGGCATCGATCCGCGAGGAGCGCGTCTCCAAATCCCTCACCGAAAGCCAGCAGATGACGCTGGTGCTGTCGTCGCCGGAAGAGCTGGGCAAATTCTCCACCGCGCAAGGCAAGCTCTGGGGCCCCGTGGTGAAGGAGAACGACATCAAGGGAGAGATGTAGTGCCGGTCTTCGCGCCATCGGTCGACGACGCCGTCGCCGCCATTCCGGACGGCGCGATGGTGGTCGTGCCGCGCGAATCCTCCGGCGTGCCGATGGAGGCAACGCGCGCGCTGGTCCGGCGCGGCGTGAAGCGGCTGCATCTCGTCGCGCTGCCGACCTCGACATTGCAGGCCGACATGCTGATCGGCGCGGGCTGCGTCGAAATGCTGGAGACATCGGCCGTCAGTCTCGGTGAGTTCGGCCCGGCGCCGCGCTTTACAGCGGCGATCCTCGGCAAGACGATCCGCATGAAGGACGCGACCTGCCCGGCGCTCTACGCTTCATTTCAGGCGGCCGAAAAGGGCGTGCCGTTCATTCCGCTGCGCGGGCTGATTGGGTCGGACATTCTGGCGCACCGGCCGGACTGGCGCGTGATCGATAATCCGTTCGGCAATAATGACCCGATCGTGCTGCTGCCCGCCATCAAGCCGGATTTCGCGTTGTTCCATGCCGGCATGGCGGACCCTGCCGGGAACGTGTTCATCGGCCGCGATCGTGAACTGCTCACGATGGCGCATGCCTCGGTGCGCACCATCGCGACGGTGGAGAAGATCCACGACGGCAATCTGCTTGAGGACCCGTATCTCTCGGCCGGGACCGTGCCGGGCTTCTATGTTGACACCGTTGCGGTGGCGGAGCGTGGCGCATGGCCGCTGCAACTGCTCGACCACTATCCGGCGGACGGCGCGCATCTCGCCGAATACGCTCGCGCGGCCGCGACCGCGGACGGCTTCGCGCGCTATCTCGATCAGCATGTCTACGCCAAGCGCGCCGCCTGACTTTCAGCCCGAGGAACTGCTAGCCGACGCGATCATGCGGTTGATCGGCGACGTGCGGCATGTCGCGGTCGGCAATGCGTCGCCGATCCCGGCGCTCGCCGCGCTGACACTGCGCGAGCGGGGCGGCGGCCGTCCCTACGTGTCGCTGCTCGGCAGCCGCAAACACATGTTCTTCACCGACGGCGGGCGCGAGCTTTTCGACTGCGCCGGTCAAGGACGCATCGATGTGTTCTTCCTGTCGGGCGGCGAGATCGACGGCGAAGGCAACATCAACCTCGTCAGCATCGGCGATTACGATCAACCGAGCGTACGTTTCCCCGGCTCGTTCGGCTCGGGCTATCTCTATTACGTGGTGCCGAAAGTGATCCTGTTTCGTTTGGAGCATTCGCGCCGCACGCTGGTGCCGAAGGTGTCGTTCGTCTCGGCGCCGGGCGGCAATGCGGACAACGTGCACCGCACCGGCGGCCCCGTCGGGCTCATCACCAACCGCTGCCTGTTCGCCTTCGACCGCACACGAAAGAGATTTTCGCTGGCCAGCGTGCATCCGGGACACACGGTCGATGAGGTGATCGAGAACACCGGCTTCGATTTCGACCGGCCGCAGAGCGTGCCGTTCACCGAAGCGCCGTCGGCGGAGGCATTGCGGCTGATGCGCGGGACCGTCGCGGCGCAGCTTGCGGAGGTCTATCCGCAATTCGCGCAGCGCGTCTTCGGCATCGCGTTGCCGAAGAGCGCCTGACTATTCCTTCGTTTCCTCGGCCATCCTGGCGCGCCAGTCCTGCCGCGCGCGGACGAGCGAATAGGCCGACGCCACGAGCAGTCCTGCGCAGATCACGATCAGTACCGCGGCGATCGGGCGCTGCAGGAAGATGGACCAGTTGCCGTTCGACATGATGAGCGACTGGCGCAGGCTCATCTCGAACAGGGGCGCGATGACCAACCCGAGCACCAGCGGCGCCGGGTCGAAATTGAACTTCTTCAGCACGTAACCGACCACGCCCATGATCAGCATGATCCACACATCGACGATCGAGTGCGCGACCTCGTACACGCCGATGACGCAGAACATGATGATGAGGGGATAGAGATACGCGTAGGGAATGCGCAGCAGATGCACGAACAGCCCGACCAGCGGCAGGTTGAGCAATAGCAGCATCAGGTTGCCGACATACATCGAGGCGACGAAGCCCCAGAACACCTCCGGATGGTCGTTCACCAGCGTCGGGCCCGGCGGCACGCCATGAATCAGCAGCGCGGCGATCAGCACCGCCGTCACCGGGCCGGTCGGAATGCCGAGCGCGAGCATCGGCACGAACGCACCGGTCGAGGCCGCGTTGTTCGCCGACTCCGGCCCCGCCACGCCCGCGACCGCGCCGTGGCCGAATTCCTCCGGATGTTTCGAGACTTTCTTCTCCAGCGCGTAGGAGAGGAAGCTCGAGATGATGTGCGCCGAGCCCGGGATGATGCCGATCAGGAAGCCGAGCCCCGTGCCGCGCACGATCGGCATCGCAGCCTGCCGCCATTCCTCGCGGTTCGGCCACAGTTCGCGCAGCTTCGGGCGGATCACCTCGCTGGTGACCTGTCGGCTTGGGGTCGAGAGAATCTCACCGAGCCCGAACAGCCCGACCGCGACCGGCACGATGCCGATGCCGTCGCCGAGTTCCGGGATGTTGAACGAATAGCGGAAGTGCCCGGTCATCGTGTCGATGCCGATCATGCCGAGCAGCAGGCCGAAGCAAGCCATCAGCAGTGTGCGGACAAGCGACGAGGTCGACATGTAGGCGAGGAAGATCAGGCCGAGCACCAGCAGCGCGGTGTATTCGGGCGGGCCGAATTTCAGCGCGATGTTGGCGAGCGGCGGCGCGATCAATGTCAGCACGATCACGCCGAAGGTGCCGGCGATCCATGAGCCGACCGCCGCGATGCAGAGCGCCGCGCCCGCGCGGCCCTTGCGTGCCATCGCGTTGCCGTCGATGCAGGTCATCACCGAGGAGGCTTCGCCGGGGATGCGCAGCAGGATCGAGGTGGTCGAGCCGCCGTATTGCGAGCCGTAGTAGATGCCGGCGAGCATCACGATCGCGTTGGTGGCGTTCAGCCCGAACGTGATCGGCAGCAGGATCGAGATGCCCGCAAGCGGGCCGATGCCGGGCAGCACGCCGACCAGCGTGCCGACGAGGCAGCCGAGGAACGCGTACCACAGCACGCCCGGCTGCAACGCAACCGAAAAGCCAAGCATCAGGCTGTCGAAGGCACTCATCTGTTAGAAACCGAGAATTCCTGTTTCGAGCGGCGCCTTCAGCGCCTTGCCGAACACCCACCAGGCCATGCCGGTGAGGCCGATGGCGTAAGCGGCGGCGCGCAGCGGGTTACGCCGCTCGACCACGACCAGCAGCGTGAAGACGAGCAGCGTCATCGTGAGGATGAAGCCGAGCGTCTGATAGAGCGAGGTCGCGGCCGCCGCGATGACGACGACGAGAAGCGCGTGATTGCGGTCGCTCCAGTCGATCTCGGCGAAGGGATTGCTCTGCGCCGCACCGGCGATCAGCGCGGCGCCGAACAGCATCATCAGCCCGGTGACGAGCTTCGGCATCATGCCGGAGCCCGGCATCGACAGGCTGCCGAATGGCAGGTCGCCCGAGATCGCGAATACCAGAATGCCGAAGGCGACGAAAATCCCCCCCGCGACGTGATCGGCGCGCAGGGTCATGGGTTCCGCCCCTCGCCTACCCGCGCGGCAACCTCTCCCCGCGTACGGGAAGAGGCGCGGAGAAGAGAACTCAACCCTGCACCTTGCCGATCATACGCACGGCATCGTCGGCACGCTTGCCGTCCTCGTCCCAGAATTTGGCAAACTCGGCCGCCGGCAGATAACTCGGCTCGAGGCCGACATTGGTGAGCGGGCCGATGAACTCCTGGCTGGCACCCGCCTTGTCGATTGCGGCGGTGAGCGTCGAGACGATCGGCGCGGGCGTGCCCTTCGGGGCGAACAGGCCGACCCAGAGATAGTACGTCACGTCGTAGCCGAGCTCTTTCATGGTCGGCACGTCGGGCAGCGCCTTGGAACGCGCGGCCCCGAAGGTCGCGAGCGCACGCAGCTTGCCGGACTTCACATGCTGGAGCGTCGCTTGCACGGTCTGCGTGGTGAGCTGCGCGTTGTTGCCGAGTGCGGCCGTGATCGCCGGGCCGCCGCCGGCGGTCGGAAGGTGGCGCATGCCGGAGAGGCCCGCGGCCTTCTCCAGCAGCGCGACCGGCAGGTGGCTCGCGCCGTAGAGTCCGCCGGAGGAGTAAACGATCTTTTCCGGGCTCTTCTTCGCCTCGGCGACGAACTCAGCGAGCGTCTTGTAGGGCTGCTCGGCGTTGACCAGCACCAGCACCGGATCGGCGCAGAGCCGCGCCAGCGGAATGAAATCGGCCCGCGTCGTCTTCGGCTGGCGGCCGAAAAGCTTGTCGACCTCGGCGTAGCCGGAGATGCCGTTGTTGTGCGACAGGATCGTGTAGCCGTCGGGTTTGGCGCTGGCGCCGACCTGCGCGCCGACCGCGCCGGCCGCGCCCGCCTTGGTCTCGACCACGACCGGCTGCTTGAACACGCTCTCCAGCACGCTCGCCATCGGACGCGTCACGATGTCGTTGATGCCACCCGGAGGGAATGCGTTGATGATTGTGACCGGACGCGCCGGGAAGTCCTGTGCGGCAGCCTCGAACGAGGCAAGCGCAGCGGCCGAAGCCGCACCGCCGATGACGAATTGGCGACGATCCATGTTCAACCCTCCACCTTGCCGATCGACTGCACAGCGGCTTCAACGCGCTGCGCGTCCGCATCCCAGAATGTCTTGAACTCCGGCTGATCGAGATATCCGACGACATCGCCGATGTTCTCGATCGCCTTCTTGAACGGCTCGGCCGCAACCGCGTTCTTCGTCTCGGCGCGGACCTTCGCGATCACGGCATCGGGCGTGCCCTTCGGGGCGAACAGGCCGACCCAGATCGAGAATTCGACGTCGTAGCCGGCCTCTTTCACCGTCGGGACATCAGGCATCGACGGTGCGCGTTTTCCCGAGAAGCAGGCGAGCGCACGCAGCTTGCCGGCCTTCACCTGCGCGCTCGCGGCGGCGATCGAGGTCACGAGCGCCTGCGCGTTGTTGCCGAGCACGGCAGTCAGCGCCGGCCCGCCGCCCGCGGTCGGCAGATGCCGCAGCTGGATGCCGGCGGCCTTGATGAGCAACGCAGCGGGCAGATGCAGCGCGCCGTAGAGCCCCGACGACGAGAAGATCAGCTTGTTCGGATTGGCCTTCGCGTCGTCGACGAAGTCTTTCAACGTCTTGTGGGGCTGCTGATCGTTGACGACCAGCACCATCGGCCCCTCGGTCAGGCGCGCGATCGGGGCGAAATCCGCGCGTGTGAATTTGGGCGCGCGCCCGAAAAGCTTATCGACCTCCGCGAAGCCCGACAGCGAGGGCAGGTGCGCGAGCAGCGTGTAGCCGTCCGGCCTCGCGGCGGCGGCAAATTGCGCACCGACCGCCCCGGCCGCGCCGGCTTTCGTCTCGATCACCACCGGTTGCTTGAGCAACGGCTCGAGCACCGCGGCGAACGGACGCCCGACCACGTCGACGGCGCCGCCCGGCGGAAACGGGTTGACGATGGTGACCGGACGGGCGGGATAATCCTGCGCGAATGAAGGCGTCGCGAGCGCGGCCGCCGCCGTGCCCGCCAGGAACGTGCGTCTGTCCATCTATCCCCTCCACGTTTCTTATGCCGCCCCACGGCTTGTTGAGCGCGATGCTATCGGGCACGGAGTCATACGGCAACAAGGGCGCTTTCATCATCGGAAAGCGGCTTGTCGCTGCGCGGGACCGCCTGCATGATCCGCGCATGACGGACACGACGCTCAATCTGGGCGCCCTCGCCGAGCGCGAACCGCGCTGGCGCGTGATCTGGCGCAACGCATTTCCGTTCCTCGTGGTGGGGGCGATCTGGGAGGCTGTAGCGCGCGCGGGCGTCTTCCCGGCGCGATTGTTCCCCTCGATTGAAACGATCGCAGCCGCCTTCTGGCGGCTCACCGTCAACGGCATCCTGCCGCATCACGCACTCGATACCGTGATCCGGCTTGGCATCGGGTTTGCGCTCGCCGCAACGGCCGGCGTCGTGCTCGGCATCGCGATGGGCCGCTCGCGCCGCGCCGAGGACATCATCCTGCCGCTGGTCAGCATCGGCGCGCCGATCCCCGGCCTCGCCTACGCGCCGCTGTTCCTGTTGTGGTTCGGGCTCGGCAACACCTCCGCGGTGCTGCTGGTGGCCTTCGTGTCGGCCTTCCCGGTCATCTTCAACACCTGGACCGGCGTGAAGGCCGTAAAGGAGATCTGGGTCCGCTCCGCGCAGGCGATGGGCGCGGACGATGCGCGCCTTTTCCGTCACGTCATCCTGCCGGGCGCGCTGCCCTATATCCTCACCGGCCTGCGGCTCGGCCTTGCCCAGGCGTGGCGCATTCTGGTCGGGGTCGAGATGCTCGCCGCGGTGCCGTGGGGCCTCGGCTGGATGATCTTCGGGGCGCGGGAGTTCCTCAACATGGACGTGATGCTGAGCGGGGTCGCCGTCATTGCGATCATCGGGCTCGCGCTGGAGAAGCTCGTGTTCCAGCGGCTGGAAAACTACACGGTGGTGCGCTGGGGGATGATGACATGAACCTCCGCTCCGCCGGCCGCGCCGCTGTGACACTGATGCTGGCCGCAGCCTTCTACGAGGCGCTGGCGCGCTCCGGCTGGTTCGCCCCGGCGCTGATGCCGACCCTGCCGCAGGTCGCGAGCGCGCTGGTCGGCTCGCTGCTCGACGGCACAATGATCGCCCACGCGGCGAGCACGCTTTACCGCGTGCTGTTCGGGCTATCCCTCGCGGTCGTCGCGGGCCTGCCGCTCGGAATCCTGATGGGGCGGTTCCGGGCGGTCGAGAACTTCGTCCTCCCGCTGGCGAGCGCCCTGATGCCGATCCCCTCGCTCGCCTGGGTGCCGGTTTTCATCCTCTGGTTCGGGCTCGGCAACACCGTCGCAATTCTCATCGTGTTTTATGCGGCTTTGTTTCCGATGCTGTTGAATACCTGGACCGGCGTACGCGCCGTGAACCCGCTCTGGCTTCGCGCGGCGGGCGCCATGGGGGCCGACGAAAATGCCCTGTTCTGGAAGGTCATCATCCCGGGCGCCTCTCCTTTCATCATCACGGGGCTGCGGCAGGCTTTCCTGCGCGCCTGGATCGCGGTGGTGGGTGCCGAAATGCTCGCCGCATCCGACTGGGGGCTCGGCTGGGTGATCTTCGACGCCAAGGAGTTCCTCAACACCAGCCTGATGCTCGCCTCGCTGGCGGTCATCGGCGCGATCGGCTTTGCGTTCGAGCGGCTGGTGTTCGGCTCGCTGGAGCGCGCGACTGTCCTACGTTGGGGCATGGTGCGGCGCGCAAAAGCATGACCTGAATCAAGAGCAATCCGAGTTCGCCGTACGCGCAAGAATCAAGTATGCTGCAATCAGCACGTCACCTAAGGTGCCGCCACGAAAGCGACACTGTCATCCGGGAGGAATGGCCTTATGGTCCGCCGCCGACAGACAGATCCGCACCGCAGCGCCATCAGGCTGGGCCTGTTCGACGCCATCGTGTTGGCGCCGGTGATCGCGATCCCCCTGCTGATCGTGGTCGGCCTCGCGCTCTTCAGCATGTTTTCCCTGCTGGTCGTGACGGGCGTTGCGGTCGCCGCCACGATCCTCAGCGATCTCTCGCGCCGCTACTGGCGCGCCGCCCGCCAGCCTGTCGTGATGCCGCGCCGCGCGCTCGGCTGACAGCTCGCAACGACAGCCGCGCGCCGGTAATCTGGCGCTTGTGACGTCCCGCCTTACCGCCATTTATCACGTCCGCTCCGACGCGCATTCCATCGCGGCGCGCGCGCAGGCGATCGCGGTCGAGCAGAGCGTCGAGATGCCGGTCTCGGCGATCGAGGATCAATCGGTCCTCGACGAGATCGTCGGCAAGGTCGAGGACATCGGCGAGATCGCGCCCGGCCTGTTCGCGGTCCGCATCGGGCTTGCGGCCTCAACGATCGGTGACGATGCCGGTCAACTCATCAACATGTTGTTCGGCAACGTATCGCTGCAGGACGACGTCACGCTGCACGACGCCGAGATTCCGGACGACCTCGCAGCCCAGTGGCGCGGGCCAGCTTACGGCTTGCGCGGCATCCGCCAGCGCACCGGGATCAAGGGACGCGCCTTCACATGCGCGGCGCTGAAACCGCAGGGATTGCCGCCGGAAAAACTCGGCGAGCTTGCGGCGCGGCTAGCGCGCGGCGGCGTCGATTTCATCAAGGACGATCACGGCCTCGCGAGCCAAAGCTACTCGCCGTTCGCGGCACGCACCGAAGCGGTCGCCGCCGCGCTGCGCAAGATCGAATACGAGACCGGCCACCGCGCGCGCTATGTCCCGAGCATCACCGGAAACATGAATACCGCGATGCGTCTCATGGTCGAGGCACGCAATCTCGGGATCGAAGATTTCATGCTTCAGCCGATGATCATGGGTCTCTCGAACCTGACGAATCTGCGCGGGATGTCCGGCATAACGGTGTTCGCGCATCCGGCCTTTGCGGGCACGGCGCGCATCGCACCGGCATTCCTGTTCGGCAAGGTCTTCCGCATGCTCGGCGCCGACACGATCATCTTTCCGAACTACGGCGGGCGTTTCGCTTATTCGCCGGATACGTGCCGCGGCATCGCCGCAAATGCGCTGCGACCGTGGCTCACATTCGAGAGCTCGATCCCCGTTCCGGCCGGCGGCATGACGACGGAGCGTGTTCCTGAGATGCTTGATTTCTACGGCGCCGACGTCATGTTGCTGATCGGCGGCGCATTGCTCGACGCGCGCGAGCGCCTGACACAGGAAGCCGCGGCGTTCGTTCAACGAGGTGAAGGACTATCACTATGCCGAAGGCGCTGGCACAGCCTCATGGTGAGGACAACGTGAAGCGCACGCCGCACCGTTCCGCGCGCGACGATTTCCGCTGGGACGGCGTCGAGATGCGCCCCTACAAGGAGGACGAGCGCGCGCTCTACAAGACGATCACACGGCAGGTGCTGTTCTCCGATCCCGGCATGGCGGGCGAGCTGCGCTACTTCGAGGTCGCGCCCGGCGGTTTCTCCACGCTGGAGCGCCACGCGCACATGCATGCCGTGCTCATCCTGCGCGGGCGCGGGCAGTGTCTTGTGGGCGACGAAGTGAAGATGCTCGACACGCGCGATCTCGTCACCGTCCCACCGATGACCTGGCATCAGTTTCGCGCCGTCGCCGATGAGCCGCTTGGCTTCCTCTGCATGGTCGATGCGCAGCGCGACAAGCCGCAGCTTCCCGTGGCGGAGGACGTTGCGCGGTTGCGCCGCGATCCAGCGATTGCGGCGTTCCTCGACGGAAAGTCACGCGCATGACGTCCAACGCGAATGGGCCCGTGCTTTGGGACGTCGACGCGCGCGGCGTCGCGACCGTTACGCTCAACCGGCCGGAGGTGAATAACGCCTACAACGGCGAACTGATCGACGGCGTGCTCAAGGCACTCGATGCGCTCGGCTCGCACAAGGGCCTGCGCGCGGTCGTGCTGCGCGGCAATGGCAAGCACTTCCAGGCGGGCGCTGACCTGAAGTGGATCAACGCGGTCCGCGTGCAGTCGCCGGAGGAAAACCTGCGCGTCTCGCGTGCGACCGCCGACGCCGTACAACGGTTGAACCTCGCGCCGGTCCCGACCGTTGCGCTGGTGCAGGGCGGCTGTTTCGGCGGCGGCACCGGGGTCGTCGCCGCCTGCGATGTGGTGATCGCCGCCGACAATGCGATGTTCTCGATCGCGGAAGTGCGCTGGGGCCTGCACGCATCGATCATCATTCCGCAGCTCGCGGACGCGATCGGCATCCGGCAGCTGCGCCGCTATGCGCTGACCGGCGAGCGCTTCGGCGCCGAAGAGGCCGTCCGCATTGGGCTTGCGCACAAGGCCGTTCCGCTCGCCGAACTGGAGGCGGAAGGCGCGCGGACCATTGAGCACATACTGGCCAATGGCCCCGATGCCATCGCCGAAACCAAGGCTTGGATCATGCGCTCGGCGTGGGCCGGTCTCGACGAGAAAGACTTTTCCGACATCGTCAAAAGCCATGCGCAGAAGCGTCAGTCCGCAGAGGCCGCCGAAGGCCTCGCCTCATTCGCCGAGAAGCGTGCGGGAAACTGGCAGAAGGGCTGACGGTTGCCCGATCCGTGCTAGGCTGAAAAGAAAAGCCACACGGAAACGCCGATGCCGCACATCGAAGTCCGCGATGTATCGCTCACCTACGACACGCCTGCGGGGCGCGTCGCGGGCGTGGCGGCCGCGAGCTTCGACATCGATCAATCCGAATTCCTGTGCATCGTCGGACCGTCCGGCTGCGGCAAATCTACCCTCCTCAACCTGATCGCTGGCTTCCTCACGCCCACCGGCGGCGAGATCCGCATCGGCGGCAAGAAGGTCGACGGTCACGGGCTCGATCGTGGCGTCGTGTTCCAGGATTTCGCACAACTTTTCCCGTGGCGCACCGCGCTCGGCAACGTCACCTTCGGCCTCGAAATGAAGGGCGTCGGCAAAGCCGAGCGCGAGACGATCGCGCGCAACCAGCTCGCGCTCGTAAAACTCGAAAAGTTCACCGACAGCTATCCGCACCATCTTTCGGGCGGCATGCAGCAGCGCGTCGCGATCGCGCGGGCGCTCGCCTACAATCCGTCTGTGCTGCTGATGGATGAGCCGTTCGCGGCGCTCGATGCGCTGACCCGCGACGACATGCAGCGTCTGCTGGCGGATGTGTGGAGAGAAACCCGCAAGACCGTTATCTACGTGACGCACAATGTCGCGGAAGCCGTCTATCTCGCGGACCGTGTGATCGTGATGACGCCGCATCCCGGAACCGTGAGGGCCGAGATCGCCATCACGCTGCCGCGCCCGCGCAATCCGCTGAGCCTCGAATTCCTTGAGTTTCAGAAAGAGCTGTTGAACCATCTGGGCAACGCCAAAGCCGCGACAAACGGAGGAACGCCATGACTGGAATTTCCCGCCGCCAGTATCTCGCCGCCGCCGGCGCGCTGCTGACCACCGCACTCGCGCCACGCGCGGCGCTCGCGCAGACGACGATCCGGCAAGGCTACCAGACCAACCTCTGGGGCATGCCGACCTACTACCTTCTGCGCTCCGGCTTGCTGGAAAAGAACGGTATCAAGTTCGAGGAATTCGGCGTGCCCTCCGGCAACCTCACCATGCAGCAGATGGTCGCGCGGCAGGTCGATCTCGGCACCTATGCGGGACCATCGCTGATCCTCGGCCACGACAAGGGCGGGCTCGTCGCGATCGCGCAGATCGAGCATGTCGGCAAGACCGCAAGCGTGATGGTGCGCAAGGATCTGAACCTGACCAAGATCGAGCAGCTCAAGGGACTGAAAATCGCGAACCAGACCGGCTCGTCGGTCGGCAATATCTTTGTCGACCAGATCGGCCCAAAGCACGGGCTGAAGAAGGGCGACTATCAGGAAGTGCGCATGGACGTGAACAACATGATCACAGCGCTTTCGGCGAAAACCGTGGACGTGATGGTCAACGTCGAGCCGTACAACGCGATCGCGGAAGCCGACGGGCTCGCGGTGAAGATCATGAACTACTGGGACGTCGACAAGATGCCGGTGTTCATGGCGGCGACGCCGGACTTCATCCAGAAGAGTCCGGACGCGGTGGTGGCTTATCTCAAGGCGTGGCTCGAAGTCGCCAAGGACTTCAAGCAGAATCCCGTGAAGGTCGCGGACGCGATCTACGGCTTCTACACCTCGAAGGGCTACACCATGTCGCAGGACACGTTCCGCAAGGCGATGAGCTTCGTGGACGTCGAGCCTGGCTTCCCGAATGATCTCAAGCCCTACATGCAGGAGCAGGCGGAGATTCTCCTGAAGGAGAAAAAGATCGCCGCCATTCCGGACTGGTCGAAGGCGTTGCGCCCGGACTTCATGGAGAAGGCGCGCGCAGGAGCCTGAGAGTTTTCGTTATGGCCGGGCTTGTCCCGGCCATCCACGACTTAGAACGCTCGCTACAAGCAAGACGTGGATGCCCGGCACAAGGCCGGGCATGACGTTGATGGAGACGGAAATGCCCAACCAGATCGAATGGAATTTCAAGCTCATCGCGCATCACGAACTGCAGGGCTTCGGCGGCATGGGCGAGGGTATGTCGATCCAGATCGCCAAGGATGGGCGGCGGATCATGTGGCTCGCGCATGAGAGCGCGCCGAAGAATTTCACCGCGGTCGATGTTTCGGACCCGCGCAAGCCAAAGATCGTGGTGCAGACCGAGTTGCCGCAGCCCTACATGCGTTCGAATTCTCTGGAAGTGACCGGCGACATCATGGCGGTCGCGTATCAATGCCAGAAGCCGGGACAGAAGCCCGCAGGCTTCGAGCTGTTCGACATCTCGGTGCCGGAGAAGCCGAGGTCGATCGCGTTCGTGGACCGCTCGGGTGAGAAATCGCGCGGCGTGCATCAACTCTGGTTCTGCGACGGCGAGTACGTGCACATGGCGTCCGGCGCGGGCGATTTCGTCACGCACAATCAGCTCGACGACCAGTGCTACCAGATCTTCGATGTGCGCAATCCGTCGGTGCCAAAGGAAGCGGGGCGCTGGTGGATGCCGGGCACGCGCGTCGGCGACAAGGAACCGCCTCCGCCTCGCCACAAGGCGCCGACGCTCGACATGGGCATGCGCGCACACAACACCAACGTCTATCCGCAACGCCCGGACCGCTGCTATCTCGGTTACATCGACGCCGGCATGTTCGTGCTCGACATTTCCGACAAGGCGAACCCGAAACCGCTGTGCCGCTGGGATAACTCTCCACCCTATCACGGGTTCACCCACACCGTGCTGCCGCTGTTCGAGCGCGGGCTCTTCGTCGTGACCGACGAATCGGTGGTGGACGACGCGGACGATTGGCCGAAGCTCGTGTGGATTCTCGACGCGCGCGACGAGACCAATCCGGTGCCGATTTCGACCTGTCCCCTGCCTTACGACGCGTTCGCGCGCGCAGGCGGTCGCTTCGGCGCGCACAACATTCACGAAAACGTACCGCTGCCGACCTCGTGGCATTCCGACACAATCATCATCGGAACATTCTTCAACGGCGGCCTGCGCGCCTACGACATTTCCAACCCGTACCAACCGAAGGAAGTCGGCACCTTCGTGCCCAAGGCGCCTGCATTGGCGCCGCGCGGTACGATCCAACTGAATGACGTGTTCGTGGACGAGCGCGGTATCGTCTACACGGTAGATCGTCACGTGGGCGGACTGTACATCCTCGAAATGGATTTCTAATGCTGCATTTCCCTTCGCCCGACATCGGCATGTTCGGGCGGAGGCTGCGGCACGCACGAGGGCACCGGATTCCGGTGAGCATCGTCCATGACACCGCCGAAGCATCGCGGGACGCGACCGTTCTGGTTGATGACTTCGGTGCGGACGAAACCCTGCTGCCGGAGATCGGCTGCCGATGCTGCACCGTGCGCGTGAAGTTACAAGCGGCCTTGCGGCGGCTATTGAAAGAGCGTGGGGAACGACGCTTCGGCCGTGTCGCGATCGAGAGCCGCCGGAACGTCGCACCGATCCTGCGCACCTTTGCGACGGAACGCGCGCTCGGGGCTGAGTTCTACGTCGAGCGCGCGCCGCCACCGCCGGATGAGACAAACAGCTTCACGCTGACCGAACACACGCCGCTGCCATGGGATGCGTTCAGCCGCTTCATGGCGACGCTTACGAAACTCCGCGGCGTGGATCTGCTGCGTGTGAAGGGTCGGTTGAGTATCGAGGGATGCCGCGGGCCGGTGGCGGTGCAATTCATGCAGCACCTCGCGCTGCCGCCCGTCGAGCTTCAGGCTTGGCCGGACGCCGATCGGGTGAGCCGCCTCGAGTTCGTCACGCGGAACGTCACGATCAAATCGGTGCGCGACCTGTTCGATTCAGTGCGCGCGCTCGCTTAGCGTTTTGCGCGTGATCTTGTCCGAAAACCGGTTTCCACTTTTCGGGATCACGCGCTAGGCGAAATACGCGCCGCCGTTCACATGGATCGTCTGTCCGGTGATGTAGCGCGCGCCCGGGCCACAGAGAAAACGTACCATCGAGGCAACCTCGTCGGGCGAGCCGCGCCTACCTGTCAGCGTATTGTTGATCAGGTGATGTGCCGGCTTCGCCGCAGCGGCATCGCGCGGCGTGTCGATCGTGCCGGGCGCGACGAGATTGACCGTGACGCGGTCTTCGGCGAGGTCGTGTGCGAGGCCGCGCGTGAACCCGACGAGGCCGAGCTTCGCGGCCGTCACATGCGCGCGATGCTTCGAGCCGGTGTGCGCCGAGAGGCCGCCGATGTTGACAATTGCGCCCGCGCCACTTGCCTTGAGGTGCGGCAGGCACGCCTTGGCGCAATGGAACGCGCCGTCGAGCGTCACGCCGAGCACGTCGCGCCATTCCTTGAACGACATCTCCTCGAAGGCGCGCTCCTGCCGCAGCGCCGCGTTGTTGATCAGGTAGTCGATGCGGCCGAGCTGCTTCGCGGCATCCGCCACCATCGCTGTGATGGTCTTCTCGTCGCCAACGTCCGCAACCGCGGCGATCGCCGTGCCGCCGTCGCGCGCGATCTCAGCGACAACCTGATCGGCCTCGGCCTTGTTCGAGCGCACGTTGACGATGATCGTCGCTCCCCCTGCAGCAAGCGCTTTCGCCATCGCGCGGCCGATGTTGCGACCTGCTCCGGTCACCAGCGCGACGCGGCCGGACAATTCCTTGTCGCTCACCTCAGCCCCCTCAGATCGATGCGGCCATCATAGAGCGATTTCGCAAGCGTTAGCGCCGCTCCAGTTTTCGCCTCGTCCCATCCGCCGTGACGGCAGTTGAGCGCGAACTTGTCCTCGATGTCGGCGCACGTCAGTGGCTCCTTGGCGCCGCCGCGGAAGTGCGGCTGGCGTTCCTCGATCACGCTCCCGTCCGCGAGCGTCGCGCGGATATGGCCGGTGAATTCGTTCGGGTACGGATTGGCCGGGTCGATGCGGTATCGGACCCTGGAGGCGACGGCGAGCACGGCCGCGTCCTTCACGGCTACATCAGTGAAATCGCCGAGGCCCACGTTGCCGCGCACCAGCGCGGTCGCAATGCAGTGCGGCTGCGAAAATTTCCCCGCATAGCCATTTGCGGGCTTCTGCTTGGCGGCGAGCGGCTCCCACAACCGATGGACCGTTCCCTCGCCCACATCGCAGACGATGTCCGTGATCTGCTCAGGCTTGACGCCGCGCGCAGCAAGCCGCCGCGCGCAGTCGATGTAGGGATGCGTCATCGTCCCGCATGGATAAGGTTTGAAGGCGAGCGTCTCGGTGACCCATCGCGCCCCGAAATCGCCGAGCAGCGCTTCGTAATTGCCGTCGGTCTTGTGTGCGAAGCCGTGGAACAGTCCGTGCGTGCCCTCGAACACGGTACGCGGACCGGAAAAGCCCGCGCGTGCCATCAGGGCCGCACGCAGGCCGGACTGCGCCGCCCAGCCGGCATGCATGCGCTTGGTCCACGCGCCTTCGGCCAGATACTCGATGATGCCGCTTGCCATGCTGCCGGCGATGCCAAGCGCATCGACGATCTGCTTCCGGTCGAGCTTCAGCGCCGCCGCGACACCCGCTGCCGCTCCCATTGCGCCAAATACAGCGGTCGGATGGAAGCCCGCTTTGTGCACGGCTTTGGGCACCACGAGGCTGAGCCGGCAAAGCACCTCGACACCCACCGCGATACCCCTGAGCGCCGCCGCACCGTCCGGATTGTGCCGCTCGCACGCCGCAAGAACCGCCGGAACGACAACCGCGCCGGCATGCACCGGGCCGCCCTCGAAGGTGTCGTCGAAGTCCTCGCCGTGCGCCGCCGTTCCATTGACCAGAGCGGCGCCTGCCGCGCTCAGCGTGCGCGTATGGCCGATCGCCGTGCAGGGGCCATCGTCGTCACAGCCTGCGAGCGTCGCCTGAACGTAGTCCTCATTGCGCGCCGTGACGCATAGCCCGATCACATCGACAGCGACGTCGATGCATTTCTCGCGCACGGCCACCGGCACATCGAGCGCTGCAATGCGTGCCGCGAGTTGCTCGGCGACGGAAATTTCGGGGAGCGCATTCATGTGTTGCGCAGGCGCACGCCGCCACCGAAGCCCGGCACGCGGTTGACGGCGATCACCACCGCGAACGTGACGATCAGCATGATCAGGCCGAGCACCGCGATCGCCCCCAGGTCGCCCAACTCGTTCAGGTCGAAGATCAGCACCGAAATCACCTTGGTTTCGGACGTGAAAAGGATGATCGCGGCGGAGAGTTCGCGGATCACGCCAACGAAGATGAAGCACCACGTGGCGATAACGCTGGTTCGCAATAGCGGCGCCGTGATGTGGCGGAGCGATTGCAGCCGTGTCGCGCCGAGAATGCGGCTTGCTTCTTCAAGATCGGTGCTCACGGTGCGGAACGCGGACTGAAGCTGCTGGTAAGCGGCGGGCAGCGCGATCGTCACGAACGCGATGAGCAGGATCCAGAGCGTGCCGTAGAGCACGAAAGGCGGGCGCGTGTAGCTCAGAAACAACCCGACCCCGAGCACGATACCCGGCACCGCGACCGGCGCGGTCGCCAGAAACGCGAGCGCGCGCCAGCCGGTGATCGCCTGGCGCGATGTGATGTACGAGATCACGACCGCGATCAGCGTCCCGACGGTAGCGGAGAGGAAGCCGAGAATGAACGTATTCTGGAACGCGAGCTTGGTGGCGGAGAGTTCGAAGAACACAAAGTTGAAATTGTGCAGCGTGATGTTGCTGAAGGTGACGAACTGTGAGGCGATGCGCGAGAACGCGGCGTTGAGCAGCGCGCCGTAAGGCAGGAACACCGGGTTCGCCAACACGGCCAGCGCCAGCCCCAGCGCGACCCACTTCCACGCGCCAAGGCGCACGAGGCGCGGGTCGCCCTGCTTGCCACCGACGACGGTGTAACCGCGGCGACCCAGGATCATATGCTCCGCACGCAAAAGCAGGACCGTGAGGACCAGCAGCGGCAGGGAGGCCGCGGCGGCAAGCTCGGGCTTGGGCGGATACTGGAACAGGCTCCAGATTTTCGTGGTCATGGTGTGGAACCCGGCTGGCAGCGCAAGGATCGCGGGCGAGCCGAACAGCGTCATGGCCTGGAGGAAGGCGACCAGCGCGCCAGCGAGCACCGCCGGAAGCGCGAGCGGGATGGTCACCCGCCGCGCCGTCGTCCACATCCGGCCGCCGAGGATAGAGGACGCGTCCTCAAGATCGCCTGGAATGCGGTCGAGCGCGTTCGCGACCAGCACAAACACATACGGAAACGTGTAGCAGGAGATGACGAAAATCAGCCCGCCGAGCGAATAGATGTTGAAGAGCGGCTCGGCGCCCGGATCGTTGATGATGCTGCGATAAAGTTGGTTGAGCAGGCCGGAATTGGGCGCGGCGAGCAGTTCCCACGCGATCGCGCCGAGGAATGGCGGCGTGACGAACGACGCGGTCACCAGCGCGCGGATAGTGCGGCGCATCGGCATGTCGGTGCGCGCGACCAGCCAGCCCATCGGCGCCGCGATCGCGCAGCAGATGATCGCGGACGACGTCGCGAGGATAACCGTGGTGATGAGCGGACTGGTAAAGGTCGGATCGGTGACGAGCTGGACGAAGTTCCCGAGCGTGAAGCCGCCCGCCTTGTCGCGGAAGCTGAAGTAGATCAGCCACGACATCGGCAACACGATCAGCGCAACGAGCACGGCCGAGAAACCGATCAGGATCGGCCAAGAGAAATCGAAGCGCGTGCGCGGCGGGGCGAGAGCGGTCGTCATTCACACTCCGAAGATCTTGGAATAGCGCGCCTTGATCTCTTCCGCCTGCGCTTCGACACCGGCCGCGTCGTCCTTCATCAGCTTGATGTCTGAAAGCTTGCGGCCGCCCGGCTTTTCGGTCACCTGCGCGTGCAAGGAATGCTGGCGGGCGAAGTCGACAAGCAGTTGCTGCGCCTCCCGGCCGTGCAGCCAGTTCTGGAACAGGCGCGCGGCATTCGGGTTTGGCGCAGCGGAGAAGATCGCGGTCGGCCCCGTCACGAACGGCGTGCCTTCGCTTGGGATAGACCACCTCGACCGGCTGGCCGCGCTCCTTGAGCTGGATCAGATTGTAGTCGTTGCCGTCCGCCATCACGGCCCGTTCGCCGAGCGCGAGCTTCTTCGGCGGATCGGTGGACGACTGCACCTGCATGATCTTCTGCTTCGCGAGCTTCTCGAAATAGCCCCAGCCGAGATCGCGCGCGATCTGGAACGTCGCCGTCATGATCGTGCCCGAATAGGCCGGGTGCGCCTTGACCATCTTGCCGGTCCATTTCGGGTCGAGCAGGTCGGCGAAGCTTTTCGGCGCATCCTCGGGCTTCACCAGATTGGTGTTGTACCCGATGGACGACAGCCACACGCGCGTGAGCGCGCTCATTCCGTCGGGATCGTGATGCACGGCGGGGAAATGCCGCGCCACATCCTCCGGCACGTAAGGCGAGAGCCAGCCGTTCCGCTTCCACACGATGATGTGCGCGCCGTCGGCGGTATTCGCCACATCGACCGCATGGATGTTGCTCGATTTCTCCTGCCCGATGCGCTGGAACACCCGCTCGGCGCCGGAGCGCTCGACGCGCACCGCGATGCCGGGGAATTTCGCCTCGAACGCCTTGGCGAAGCGCTCAGCCACCGGCAGGTCCATCGCGGTGTAGAAGGCGAGCTTGCCTTCCTTCTTCGCCGCCTCGACCAGCGCTGGCGTGATCGCTTCGGCGGCAGGCGCCGCGGATACGACTCGCGCCGAGAATGCGGCGCCGGCCGCAAGCGCCGAAGAGCGAAGGAAGGTGCGGCGGGACAGCGTCACGTCACACCTTGAAAATCTTGCTGTAGCGCGCCTTGATCTCTTCGCTGGTCTTTTCGACGCCCGCTGCGTCGTCCTTCATCAGCTTGATCGCGGATAGCGGCGTGCGGCCGGGCTTGTCCTTCGCCTGCGGATGCACCGAGCGCAACCCGCCGGCATCGATGATGAGCTGCTGTGCCTCGGGCGAGAACGAGAAGCTTTGGAACAGCCGCGCGGCGTTCGGGTTCGGCGCATTCTTGAACACGCCGTTCGGCCCGACGATCAGCGGCGTGCCTTCGGTGGCGTAGACCGGCTCGACCGCCTGGCCGTTCTCCTTGAGCAGGAGGAGCACGTATTCGGCCCCGTCCGCCATCACGGCGCGTTCGCCGAGGGCAAGCTTCTTGGGCGGGTCGGTCGCGGACTGCACCTGCATCACGCCCTGCTGCGCGAGCTTCTCGAAGAACGTCCAGCCGAGGTCGCGCGCGGTCTGGAATGTCGCCGTCATGGTGCCGCCGCTGTAGCCCGGATGCGACTTGACGATCTTGCCCTTCCATTTCGGATCGAGCAGGTCGGCGAAGCTCTTCGGCGCGTCGGCCGCCTTCACCAGATTGGTATTGTAACCGATGACGCTGAGCGTCACGCGGCAGGTCGCGAACAGGCCATCGGGGTCGCGGTGCTCCACCGGATAGAACTTCGCCACGTCCTCCGGCACGTAAGCGCTAAGCCAGCCATCGCGCTTCCACGCAACGAAGTGTGCGGCGTCCGAGGAGTTCGCCACATCGACCGCGAAGATGCGGCTCGAATATTCCTGCCCGATGCGCTGGAACACGCGCTCCGCGCCCGAGCGCTCGACGCGCACCGCAATGCCCGGATATTTCGCTTCGAAGGCCTTTCCGATCTTCTCGGCGACCGCGAGGTCGATCGAGGTGTAGTAGACGACCTTGCCTTCCTTTTTCGCGGCCTCGATCAGCGCGGGCGTGATGGCTCCGGCGGCAGGCGCGGCGGCGACTCGCGTGGAGAAGGCGGCGCCCGCGACGAGCACCGCCAACTCTTGAAAAAACTTGCGCCGGGTCAACTTCATATCGAGATCCGTTTGACCGAAACTTGGTCCGCAAGAAGTTGCTGACGCCGCTCCGCCGCCTCATCCCAATGTGGGCTAAAAGGCCACACGATCAGGATGGGCACCAAATTGACGATAAGCTGAGCGATGGCATCGAGCGAAAGGTGCCGGACACCGGCCGAAGTTATCTGGCCGTGGACCCACAAACACACATAGTTGTCAGGTCTCAAGCCACTGCAGGCCGTTGCGACTCCGATTTTTACCGAATAGACGGAGAGAGATACGAACACCAGAAGAAACAGGATGTTCGCAACAAGCACACTCATTCCGGCCGCGGCCCGCGGGCCACAATTGAACGTCCTGAGATAAACACTGATTGAGATCAGAAAGCTCAGATGAATGAATGAGTACTTCAGCGCAGCTGGAAAAAATACAAGCCCGCCAGCGAGAAGCCCCAAGACGGCCGCGCCGACAATTCGGATCGCGACGTCTAGAAGGACAATCGCGACCCACTGTGACCTGTAAAAACGCACGGCATCCTCCGGATTGCGACGGCCTGTCACACCCTGAAGATCTTCTGATACCGCGCCTTGATCTCTTCGGTCATCTTCTCGACTGCCGCCGCATCGTCCTTCATCAGCTTGATCTCTGAGAGTGACTTGCGGCCGGGCTTTTCCTTGGTCAATGCGTGCGCAGAGTGCAGCCCGCCGGCATCGATGATGAGTTGCTGGCACTCCGGCGTGAACGAGAAGCTCTGGAACAGCCGTGCGGCATTCGGGTTCGGTGCGTTCTTGAAGATCGCGTTCGGCCCGACGATCAGCGGCGTGCCTTCGGTGGCGTAGACCGGCTCGACCGGATTGCCGGCCTCCTTCTGCTGCAGCACGAGATACTCGACGCCATCGGCCATGATCGCGCGCTCGCCGAGCGAAAGCTTCTTGGGCGGGTCGGCCGCCGACTGAAGCTGCATGATGCGCTGCTTGGCGAGCTTCTCGAAATACTCCCAGCCGAGGTCGCGCGACATCTGGTAGGTCGCGGTCAGGATCGTGCCGCTGTAGCCGGGATGCGCCTTCATGATCTTGCCCGCCCATTTCGGGTCGAGCAGGTCGGCGAAGCTCTTCGGCGCTTCCTCGCGCTTCACCAGATTGGTGTTGTAGGCGATCACGCTCAGCGTCACGCGGAAGCTCGCGAACTGGCCGTCCGTGTCCTTGTGCTCGGCCGAATAGTGCTTCGCGACATCTTCGGGAACGTATGGCGCGAGCCAGCCGTCGCGCTTCCATACGATCAGATGCGCGGCGTCCGAGGAATTGACGACATCCACCGCATGAATCTTGCTGCCGTATTCCTGACCGATGCGCTGGAACACGCGTTCAGCGCCGGAACGTTCGACGCGCACCGCAATGCCGGGATACTTCGCCTCGAAGGCTCTGCCGACCTTCTCGGACAGCGGCAGGTCGACAGAGGTGTACCAGACGACCTTGCCTTCCTTCTTGGCGGCTTCGATGAGTGCGGGCGTCACCGCCTCGACGGCGGGAGCTGCGGAAACAACGCGCGTCGAGAACGCGCTCGCGGCAAGCGCGGCGGTCCCTTGCAGGACGCGGCGCCGGGATAGTGTCCGGGGCATTTTCGAAATCCTCCCTCGATCGTCTTGTTTCGCTCGCCCCACCGAACCTTCTGAACGCGCCCTACCCCACCAGCACGCGGCAACGCGCCGGCGGCAGATGAAGCCAGACCTTATCACCTTGCGGCACGCTTTGCTCCGCGGCTGTCACCACGCGCAGCGACGTGCCATCGGCCAGTTCGACCATATAGTCGCGGCTATTCCCCAGAAAGACATGCCGGGAGACGGTCGCCGGCAGAACATTCTCCGGGGACATCGGCTTCTCCGCCGAAAGCCTCACCTCGTGCTGGCGGATCGAGAGCGCCGTCGCTGCGCCGGGTTTGAGCGGGTCGCCGGTGCAGCGCAGCGTCGCGCCCGCGACCTCGATGTGGTCGGCATCGCGCGCCTTGCCCTTCACGATGTTGCTCGAGCCGATGAAGCGCGCCACGAACTCCGAGCGCGGACGGTCGTAGATCTCTTCCGGCGAACCGGCCTGCTCGATCTTGCCGGCATTCATGACAGCGATCAGATCGGCGGTGGTCATCGCCTCGGATTGGTCGTGCGTCACGTAGACGGTAGTGTAGCGATATTCATCGTGTAGCCGGCGCACCTCGAAGCGCATCTCCTCGCGAAGATTGGCGTCGAGATTGGACAGCGGCTCGTCGAGCAGCAGTGTTTCCGGCTCGACGATCAGCGCGCGCGCGAGCGCGACGCGCTGCTGCTGGCCGCCGGAAAGCTCGCCCGGATAACGGTCGGCGAGCACATCGAGCTTCGTCGTCGCGAGTATCCCGCGAACCTTCTGCGCGATCACTGCCTTGTCGAGCTTGCGCAACTTGAGTCCATACGCGACGTTTTCCGTCACCGTCATGTGCGGCCACAGCGCGTAGCTCTGGAAGATCATCGACATGTTGCGCTGCTCGGGCGGCAGCGTGCGCGCGACGGACGAAACCACGCGGTCGCCAACCGCGACCTCGCCCGCCGACGGTTCGACGAAGCCTGCGATCAACCGCAGCGTCGTGGTCTTGCCGCAGCCCGACGGACCGAGCAGGCAGACGAGCAGTCCGTGCTCAATGCGCAGCGACACGTCGTCGACGACGGCCAGACTTCCATAACGCTTGGTCAGCCCGCGCAATTCAACAGACGCCACGTCCCCTCCAACCGGTTATTGCCGGCTTTGCTGCAGCGGTTTTCCCCTTATTGGCGCAGCCGCGCAAGCATCTTCGATTCCAGAACCGCCTGCGCCGCGACCTCGTGCCCCGCGCCGTTCCAGTGATTGTCGTCGGCGAACTCGAAGCTCTCGCCCGTGCGGGCGTGGCGCGGAATGAAACGGGTGTCGAGGTCGACGATCTCGTAGCCGCGTGCCGCGGCCTTCTCCATGAAGGCGCGCCGCATCAGGTCGAAATAGGTTCCGGCTCCGGCGTGCGCGGCCGCCGCGGTCCGGAATCCGTCGAGCGTGAACAGGATGCGCTCCGGCGGCAGGCCGACCCGCTCTGGCACATCGCGAAAAAAAGCATCGATGGCGGCGAGCGAGTCGTTGACGCGCTTGGCGTCGGCGGACGCGTCCGTGTTGCCGGAGTACCGCGGTTGCGCGTTGGCGGTCTTGCCGAAGATGAGCTCGCCAAGGGAGCGGATCGAGAAAATGTGGTTCTGGATGCCGAGATTAATGATGAGATAGCGCGCCAGCGCGCTGTAGCGGGCAAGCGAGATCAGCGTTCCGGCGCGGTGCGGGTTCAGCCGAAGCTGCAGCACACCGTTCGCATCTGGCGCGTATTGCCAGAAGCCCGGACCGAGCCGGTAGGCGCTCAGGCTCTCGTCGAAATCGTTCCCCACCACGTTGATAACCACCGCGCGCGCTCCGTATTCCCGCACGGCGTGACCGGCATAGATCAGATACTGGCTCAACGGCGCACCGGAGGCCGCGAAACTGTAGACGCGGAACTTGTCCTTCAGCGCTGCCGCAAGCCGCCCCTGAAGCGAAACCGCATAGGGCACCATCTGGGCTTCGATGAACGAGTCGCCGACGACCGCGATCAGCGGCGGCCCGTCGCGGACGTAATCCTGATCGTTGACGAAGCCCGCGTTGTTCACGCGGCCGTGCACGACGTTGTAGAAATTCCAGCCGAGCGAATTGGTGAACGGCCGGTTCGGCGCGAAATGCAGCACCGGATCGGCCGCCGTCACCGGCAGGCTGCGCAGGCCGGTCGAAACGGGCAGGAAGCGAAAGACGATCTCGGCCGCCACCAGACAGACGATAATGCTCGCGAGCGACAGCAGGAGATTGAGCAGCAGCTCCTTGCGCCGGCTCATCGAGGCGCGGCTATCGGGCAAGCATCAGGTTCCGGTGAAGACGGGCTTGCGCTTTTCCATGAAGGCGTCGCGGCCTTCGAGGTAGTCCTTGCTGCGGAAGCAGGTGTTGACCACGTCTTCCATGCGCTTCACGTCGCGCTTGCTCTCGTCCTTGACCAGTTCGCCGACCACCGTCTTGAGCGCTTTGATCGTCAGCGGCGCGTTGCCGGCAATCGTCTCGGCATACTTCTTCACGTAGGTCTCGAGTTCGGCGTTGGGCACGACGCGATTGATGAGGCCCATGGTCTTTGCCTCTTCGGCGGTGAACTGGCGCGCCGTGTAGAAGATCTCCTTGGTGAACGAGGGGCCGACCACATCCATCAGGCGCTTCACGCCCGAATGGCCGTAGCCGAGGCCGAGCTTTGCGGCCGGGACCGCGAAGGTGGAATTTTCCGTTGCGATGCGCAGGTCGCAGCACATCGCGATACCGAGCCCGCCGCCGATGCAGTAACCGCGGATCATCGCAATGGTGGGCTTGGGGTAGGTGAAGAGTGCGAGGTTCGCCGCTTCGGTGGTGCGGTTGTAGTGCGCGACCGCTTCCTCGTTGGAGCGCTCCGCGCCGAAGCGCGAAATATCCGCGCCCGACACGAAGGCCTTCTCGCCCGCGCCGGTCAGCACCACGCAGCGCAGCGAGTCGTCCTTGGCGAATTCCTCCATGATGCGGCTGGTTTCAGCCCACATGTCGAGCGACATCGCATTGAGACGCGCCGGATTGTTGAACACCACGTAGCCGACGCCCGCTTCCTTGCGCGAAAGCACCTTGTCGGTCTTGGCC
The DNA here is from genome assembly GCA_963828625.1 of uncultured Alphaproteobacteria bacterium. Lineage (GTDB taxonomy): Bacteria > Pseudomonadota > Alphaproteobacteria > Rhizobiales > Xanthobacteraceae > PALSA-894. The sequence continues at coordinate 357,442 of CAWHEX010000010.1, forward strand.
ACTTCGTTCATGTCGGTCTCGCTTTCGTTCGCGCGATTGTGTTCAGAGTGTCTTCGACGCGCGCAGGTTTCCGATCTCGTCCTTGCCGAAGCCGAACTCGGCCAGGATCTCGTCCGTGTGCTCGCCGAGCATCGGCGGCGGTGCCACGATGTCGCTCGGGGTGCGGGAGAGCCGCACCGGCTGGCCGACGAGGCGGATGGTCTTCTGGCTTTGCGTACGCACGTCGCGGGCGAGTCCGAGATGCGTCACCTGCGGGTCTGCGAAGGTCTGGTCGATGGAGTAGATCGGCCCGCACGGCACGCCCGTCTTGTTGAACTCGGCAACCCAATGGGCGCTGGTGTTCTTGACGGTTTCCTTTTCCATCATGGCGTTGACGGCGTCGCGGTTCTTCGAGCGCGCCGCGCCGGTCGCATAGTCCGGATGCTTGGCAACATCGTCGGCGATGCCGAGCGTCTGGCACACCTTCTCCCACATCTTCTGCCCGGCGGCCGCGATGTTGATGTAGCCGTCCGAGGTCTTGAATACGCCGGTCGGGATCGAGGTCGGGTGATTGTTGCCCGCCTGCGGCGGCACTTCATTGCCGGTGAGCCAGCGCGTCGCCTGGAAATCCAGCATGAAGATCTGCGCCTGCAACAGCGAAGTGTCGATCGCCTGACCCTTGCCGGACTGCTCGCGCTCCAGGAGCGCCACCATGATGCCCATCGCGGCGAACAGGCCGGCGGTGAGGTCCGCGACCGGGATGCCGACGCGCACCGGGCCCTGCCCCGGCAGGCCCGTGATCGACATCAGCCCGCCCATGCCTTGCGCGATCTGATCGAAGCCCGGCCGGTTCGCGTACGGCCCGTCCTGCCCGAAGCCCGAAATGCTCGCGTAGATCAGCCGCGGGTTGGTCGCACTCAGCGCCTCGTAATCGATGCCGAGCCGCCGCTTCACGTCAGGGCGGAAGTTCTCCACCACCACGTCGGCCTTGGCGGCCATTTTCTTGAGCACCGCGACGCCTTCGGGCGACTTCAGGTTCAGCGTCATCGAGCGCTTGTTGCGGTGCAGGTTCTGGAAGTCGGAACCCTCGCGCGGCCCGCCGAGGCCTTCGCCTTCCGCCATGTGCTCCGGCATCTCGATCTTGATGCAGTTCGCGCCCCAGTCCGCGAGCTGGCGCACGCAGGTGGGGCCTGCGCGCACGCGCGTCAGGTCGAGCACGGTGAAGCGATTGAGCGCAGTCGAGGCACGGGGGAACATGTCGGGTCCGGCAGATGGGGATGTCGGAGGGCGACAATCTCCGAAATCGCCCCCCTTTGTCTACCGCCGAAAGGCTCACGCAGCCATGCGCATGCGTTCCATTTCGCGATCGATCCGGCTGCCAAGCGCATCGCTGACCTGCGTCATCGGCAAGCGCACCTCCGCGCTGTCGATCAGGCCTGCGCGCCACAGCCAGTGCTTGATCGGCGCCGGGCTCGGCTCGGCGAACAGGAGCCGCGGCAGATCGGCGAGTTCGCGCCATGCGCGCAGCGCGGCCGGCTGATCGCCGGCCTTCATGAGATCGCGGATGGCGGCGAAGCGCGCGGTATCGACATGCGCCGACGCGAGGATGCCGCCATCGGCGCCTTGCGTCAGTGCCGCATAGAACAGCGCGTCCTCGCCGGTCATGACGGAAAATCCCGGCGGCTTCGCGCGGATGAGATCGAAGGACTGGTTCGCGTCGGCGCAGCAATCCTTCACGCCGGCGATGTTCGGCAGTTCAGCGAGGCGCAGCAGCGTGTCGTTGCCCATGTTCACGCCGGTGCGGTACGGGATGTTGTAGACGAGGATCGGCCGCGCGGTTTCGCCCGCGAGCGCCGCGAAGTGGCGATAGAGCCCTTCCTGCGAGGGCCGCGTGTAATACGGACACGCGACGAGATAGCCATCGACCGACCATGCTCGCCGTGTGCGCCAGCGCCTTCGTCATCTTGCGCGTGTCGCTGCCCGAGAGGCCCAGGAAAACCGGCACCCTGCCTGCAATTTCGCCTGCAACGATCGCGACAAGGCGCTCGGTTTCTTCCTCGTCGATCGTCAGCCCTTCACCCGTCGTCGCCGCCAGAATGAAGCCGTCGATCGGCTGGCCGACGTAGTGGCGCGCCATCCGCCGCAGCGAGACTTCGTCGAGCGCGCCGTCGCGAAACGGCGTGATCAGCGGCAGCCAGGTTCCATGAATGGTCATCGTCCTTCTCCTGATGTGAGCCGGACGAGCAGGGCAAAAAGCGAAAAAAACCCCGACCGGACCGGCGGGGTTTGGATGTCCTAACGCGTTTGCTGGTTATTTAGGCGTGCAACACGCGCGGAAATCCGATCCCCCAATGGGAGGATTTTTTGGATTTCGGCGCGAAGCGGCTCTTCACCATGCGGCGAATATCGCGGCCGCACACGCCGATGTCAACGAACCCGGCAGAGGGATTCACGTGGCCGAAACCTCTGCGGGCCTACACTGCGCATCCCTGATTTCACCGAAAATTCACCATGACCCCTGCGCTCGATATCCGCGGCCTCTGCAAAACCTTCGACCGCCCTGCCGTCGCCGGCCTCGACCTGACGGTGCGCGCGGGCGAGTTCTATTCGCTGCTCGGGCCAAACGGCGCCGGCAAGACCACGACCTTGCGCATGGTGGCGGGACTGCTGCCGCCCGACGCGGGATCGATCCACATCTGTGGCGTCGATGCGCTGCGTTCGCCGGTCGAGGCGAAGCAGATCGTCGCGTGGGTTTCCGATGAGCCGATGATCTACGACAAGCTCACGCCATACGAATATCTCGAATTCGTCGCGGGGCTGTGGGGCCTCGACGCCGGGCTGGCCGAGGCCCGCGCGACCGAGCTGATGGACTGGCTCAGCCTCACGCCGCACGCGCACGAGCGCTGCGAGGGCTTCTCCAAGGGCATGCGGCAGAAGGTGGCACTTGCGGGCGCGCTGGTGCACGGGCCGCGCGTCATCATCCTCGACGAGCCGCTGACCGGCCTCGACGCCGGCTCGGCGCGGCAGGTCAAGCGCGTGCTGCGCGAGCGGGTCGCGGCCGGCGATACCGTCATCATGACCACGCACATCCTCGAAGTCGCCGAGCGCATGGCCGACCGCGTCGGCATTATCGCGGGCGGGCGGCTGATCGCCGAGGGCACGCTCGACGAGCTGCGTGCGCGGGCCGGCAACGGCCTCACCAGCCTCGAAGATACGTTCCTCACGCTGGTCGCCGAGCAACAGGCCGCCGCGTGACGCAGGCCGGTACGCTCACCTGGTTCGCGAACCACGAGCTGCGCCTCGCGTGGCGTGACTGGCTGTCTATGATGACGGCCGGGCGGCGCGGTCGCGAGCGCGTCGTAGCAATCGCACTCATTGTCTTCACGGTCTTCGCGCACGTCCTAGCCTGGTATTTCGTCGCGCGCTACGTCGAGGACTCGACCGAGCCGACCAAGGCCGCGCTGGTGGTCATCACCGGCAGCGTGCTGCTCGCATGGTCTCTTCTGCTTTCGCAGGCGATGGAATCCGTGACGCGCGCGTTCTACGCACGCTCCGATCTCGACCTGATCCTCTCCTCGCCTACCGCGGCGCGGAAAATTTTCGCGGTGCGCATCGGCGCAATGGCGCTTTCGGTGATCCTGATGGCGGCGCTGCTCGGCGCGCCTCTTATCAACGTGCTGGTATTGCGCGGCGGCGCGCGCTGGCTCGGCGCCTACGGCGTGGTCATCGCGATGGGCGCGACCGCAGCCGCGCTCGCAGTCGCGCTCACCATCGCGCTGTTCCGCACCATCGGGCCGAAGCGCACGCGGCTTGCGGCACAGATCGTCGCCGCCGTGATCGCGGCGGTGTTCATCATCGGCCTGCAGGTTGCCGCCATCCTGTCGCACGGCACGCTCTCGCGCATGGTGTTCCTGGAATCCGACACGCTGGTCGCGCTGGTGCCGGAGATCGACAGCTATCTCTGGTGGCCGGCGCGCGCGGCGCTTGGCGATCTGACGGCGCTCAGCGTCGTGCTCGGCTCGAGCCTTCTGCTGCTTGGCGGTGCCATCCTCCTCTTCTCGGCGCGCTTCGGTCATCACGCGATCGCGGCATCGAGCGTCACCGCGACAGGCGCGCGGCAGGCGCAACGCTCGGGCTTCCGGCGGGCTTCTGCCCGGCGCGTGCTGCGGCAAAAGGAATGGACGCTGCTCAAGCGCGATCCTTGGCTCGTCTCGCAGACCTTGATGCAGATTCTCTACCTGCTGCCGCCTGCGCTGTTGCTGTGGCGCTCCTACGGCGAGGGCACCGGTGCGCTGGTCGTGCTCGTGCCGGTGCTGGTGATGGCGGCGGGCCAACTCGCGGGCGGGCTCGCGTGGCTTGCGATCTCCGGCGAGGACGCGCCCGATCTCGTCGCGACCGCGCCTGTCTTGCGGCGTCATATCGTGCGCGCGAAGATCGAAGCCGTGCTCGGCGGCATCGCCGTCGCGTTCGCGCCGTTCATCGCGGCGCTCGCGTTCCTCTCGCTCTACGGTGCGCTCGTCTCGGCGCTCGGCATCATGGCGGCGGCCGCCGCCGCGACCTTCATCCAGTTCTTCTTCCGCAAGCAGGCGACGCGGCGCTACTTCCGCCACCGCCAGACCGCCTCGCGCTTCGCGACCTTCGCGGAAGCCTTCTCGTCGATTTCGTGGGCCGCGACCGCCGCGCTCGCGACCGGCGCAAGCCTGGCCGCGTTCTTTCCGGCCGCGATCGGGATCGGCATTCTGCTGGCGGCGCGCTGGATGAGCCCGCACAAATCATAGCTTGTTTTTCGTCAGCTTCTGACCGCCAATAGGGCCAACGAGAACACTTGGCCCTGCGGGAGGAGCGCGATGAGACTTTCAAAAATCGTGATTGCGGTTGCGGGGCTGCTGTCTTGTTCGGCGGCAATCGCGCAGGATTTCCCGAGCCGGGCGGTCAACATGGTGATCCCGTTCCCGCCGGGCGGAAACACCGACCTGATGGCGCGCGCATTGCAGCCGGAGCTCGCGAAGGCGCTCGGCCAGCCGGTCGTCGTCATCAACAAGGGCGGCGCGGGCGGCACCATCGGCAACATCGAGGTCGCGAACGCCAAGGCCGACGGCTACACGATCGGCCTGACGCCGAACAATCCCCTCACCGCGCAGCCGCATGTGCAGAAGCTGCCGTACGGCATGGACTTTTTCAAATACGTCTGCCTCACCTACTACGTGCCCTATGTGGTGATGGCTTCGCCCAAGGCGCCGTTCAAGACGTTCCAGGAGTTCGTGACCTATTCGAAGGAGAAGCCCGACAACCTGATCTATGCCTCGCCCGGCCCCGGCACGCAGCCGCATCTCGGTATCCTGTCGGCGCTCTCCGCCATCAAGGCGGAGGGCGTGCACGTGCCGTTCACCGGCGCCGGACCGATGGCGCAAGCGATGCTGGCCGGCACCGTGATGGCGATGTCGGAATCGACCGCCGTCGCGAAGGCGAGCAGCCTGAACGTGCTGGCGGTGCAGACGAACGAGCGCATTCCCTCGCTGCCAAACGTTCCGACCATGAAGGAGCTCGGCTTCCCGTCGCAGGCGTTCAGCGCGGGCGGCCTCGTGGTGCCGGCCGCAACACCCGACGCCGTCGTGGCGCGGCTTGAGAAAGCCTGCGCCGACGCGGTCGCGAGCGAGCCCTACAAGGCGGCGACCGAGAAGCTCAACGCCACCGCGCGGTTCCTGCCGGGCAAGGATTTCCGCACGATGTTCGACGAGGACTCCGTCGCGAACGCCGAAGCCGTAAAGAAGGCGGGGATCAAGTAGTCCGCGCGCGCCGATGAGCGACGACAGCGCCTCACCAGCCCCCGCCACCCGCGCGGCGCGACTTATCGGCTTCGCGGTGCTCGGCGCGTTCGGCCTCTATGCGCTCTCCGTTGCGTTGAGCCTCGGCCTATGGCGCGGGCGCTCGCCCGGCGAAGGGCTGTTTCCGTTCATCACCGCGGCCGGAATGCTGGCGTTCAGCGCGAGCGGGATCGCCGTCGCGCTCAAGGCGCCGCACGATCGCGATGCTGTTCAGGAAGCCGGGCGCGAGAACTTCTGGCGCATGGGCTTCTATCTGGCGGCGCTGGTGTTCTACGCGCTGACGCTCGAACCGTTCGGCTTCATCGTCGCGACGATCGTCTCGATCACCGCGATCCTGCGCTTTGCCGAACGCTACGGGTGGATCACATCGCTCGCGATCGCGGCCGGCGCCGCCCTCGCCTGCCACGTCCTGTTCGGCGAGATGGCTTGGCGCGATCCTCCCCGCCGGCACGCTGTGGGATCGGTTCACCGGCTGATGGGGCTCTGGGACGCGATATTGCTCGGCTTCTCGACCGCGCTCACCTGGTCGAACCTCACTTATTGCTTCATCGGCGTGTTCGTCGGCACTGCGGTCGGCGTGCTGCCGGGGCTCGGGCCGGTCGCGACGATCTCGCTGCTGCTGCCGTTCTCGTTCACGATGGACATCGCGTCGGCGCTGATCCTGATGGCCGGCGTATTCTACGGCGCGCAATACGGCGGCTCGATCACCGCAATCCTCGTGCGCATTCCGGGGGAGGCGTCCGCCGTCGTTACCTGCCTCGACGGCTACGCGATGGCGCGGCAAGGGCCGCGCGGGCGCGGCACTCGGCATCGCGGCGTTCGGCTCGTTCATCGCGGGCGTGCTGGTGACGATCGCGCTGTTTCTCGTCGGCCCGGCGCTTGCGAATGTCGCGCTCGCGTTCGGGCCCGCGGAATACACCGCGCTGGTGCTGCTCGGACTGCTGCTGGTCACGCAGCTGTCCTCCGGCTCGCAGGTCAGCGCGCTGCTGATGGTCGCGACCGGGCTCCTGCTCTCGACCGTCGGCAAGGACCCGATCTACGGCACCGAGCGCTTCACGTTCGGCGTGTTCACGCTGTTCGACGGGCTGAACATCGCGCTGCTCGCAATGGGCATCTTCGGCGTCGCCGAGCTGCTGGTAATGGCGGCAGGCGGCGACGACAAGCAGCAGGCGATCGCGCAACCGAGCAAGCTTTCCGAACTGCTGCCATCGCGCGCGGACTGGCGCGCAAGCCTGATGCCAATCCTGCGCGGCACGGGGTTGGGCTTCTTCCTCGGCCTCCTGCCCGGCGGCGGCGCGACGTTGTCCTCATTCACCGCCTATGTGCTGGAGCGGCGGCTCGCGAAAAACCCCGAGCGCTTCGGCAACGGCGCAATCGAGGGCGTGGCGGGGCCGGAATCCGCCAACAATGCCGCCGCGCAATCGTCGTTCGTGCCACTGCTTTCGCTCGGCATTCCGGCCAATGCCGTAATGGGTGTGATCCTCGGCGCATTGCTGGTGCAGGGCATCACGCCCGGGCCGACGCTGATCGCCAACCGGCCGGATATCTTCTTCGGCGTCATCGCCAGCATGCTCGTCGGCAACCTGATGCTGATCGTGCTCAACGTGCCGCTGATCTCGATCTTCGTGCAGTTGCTCCGCGTGCCAGGGGCTCATCCTGGCCCCGCTGATCATCGTTTTCTGCGTGGTCGGCGCCTATACGCTGTAGCAACAGCGTGGTCGAGGTCATCATCATGATCGGCTTCGGCATCGCGGGCTTCCTGATGCGCAAGGCCGATCTCGATCCGGCGCCGCTGGTGCTCGCCTTCGTGCTCGGGAATATTCTGGAGACCAATTTCCGCCAGGCGCTGCTGGTCGGGCGCGGAACGCTGTCGCTGTTCTACACGCGGCCGATCACTGTGTTCCTGCTGACCTGTTGCGCCGGGCTGATCGCATGGCAGATTTGGAAGGTGATGGCGCACAGAAAAACGCCGCCGCCCCAATGAGGCGACGGCGCTCTTTCGTCGGAGGCCGTGCTTTTCGCGCGGCGCTTCTGAGGACACGGCGGCGCGTCAGCTTCCCGCGCCGCTGATGATCGCGCCGAACAATTCCCAGCGATCGCCCGTGAACTTCTGCATCTGCATCTGCTCGATCGGGTAGAAGTCGCTGTCGCTGGTGTTGATCTTGATGCCGGGCAGCAGCATCGGCTGCTTCAGGCCTTTCAGGCTCGCCGCCTGCTTCATGACGTTCTCGCGCGTGAGATCGTCAGCCGCATTGCTTCAGCACCTGATGCAGCGTCTGCGCCACGGTGTAGCCGTACACCGTGAAGCTCGAGGTCTTGTCGCCGTCCGGGAAATACTTGTCCATGAAGGCAAGCCATTCCTTCTTGCCGGCGTCGTCGTTCCAGGTCGGGTCGGTCGGATCCTTCAGGTAGCCGGTCGAGAGCACGTCCTTCGACGCCTCGAGGCCCGCGGGCTTCAGCACCGAGCCGACCGAGTTCGACACGTTGTTGAGCAGGTGCACCGGCTTCCAGCCGATCTCGTGCGCCTTCTTGATCGCCTGCGCGGCGAACTTCGGCGTGGTGACGTTGAAGAACACGTCGGCGCCGGAATTCTTCAGCGTGACGATCTGCGAGTCGACCGTCGGGTCGGCCGGCTCATACGGAAGCTCGGAGACGATCATGGTCTTGGCCTTGTCGCCGAGACCGTCCTTCATGCCCTTCACGTAGTCCTTGCCGTAGTCGTCGTTCTGGAACAGGATCGCGATCTTGGCATTCGGGTGGTTCTTCAGGACGTACTTGGCGTAGATCTGCCCTTCGGCCTGATAGGTCGGCTGCCAGCCCATCGTCCACGGGATTGCCCTTGGGGTCGCCCCACTTGGTGGCGCCGGTCGCGACGAACAGCTGCGGCACCTTCTTGGCGTTCATGTATTTCTGGATCGCGGTGTTGGACGGCGTTCCGAGCGGCTGGAACACGAGCAGCACCTCGTCGCTCTCGACCAGCTTGCGCACCTGCTCGACCGCTTTCGGCGGCGAATAGCCGTCGTCATAGGTGATGAAGGTGACCTTGCGGCCGTTGATGCCGCCCTCGGCGTTCACCTTCTTGAAATAGGCGTCGATCGTCTTGCCGATCAGCCCATAGGCCGATGCCGGGCCGCTGTAGGGATTGGTGTTGCCGATCTTGATCTCGGTGTCGGTCGCGCCAGCATCGTATTTCTTCTGCGCGAGCGCGGGGCTCGCGGCCGCGATCGCGAAACCGGCGATCGAGGCGAGCAGCATGCGTTTGTTCATTTGCATTCTCTTTCCTCCTTTAATGCCGCTCGCGCGGCGACTTCATCCTTCCAACACGCCCTTGTAGTCCTCGTGGCTTCCTCTTCCTTCGCGTTACGTCGTCAGCGTCCTTGCCGCATCAGCTTACCGGTGATCAGGCGCATGAGGCCGGCAAAGCCGGTCGGCATCAGATAAATGACCAGCAGCAGGATGACCCCGTAGACCGCACCCGCCAAGCCCTTGGACACGGACTCGGCGATGTTCGGCACGAACAGAACGAAAAATCCGCCGACCAGCGTGCCGGGAATGGATGCGACGCCACCGATCACCAGACCGACGAACAGCGCGACCGCGAGCACGAAGGTGAAGCTGTCCGGCGCGACGAACGAGATCGCGATGGCACCGAGCGCGCCCGCGACGCCGGTATAGAGCGCGCTCACGCCGAAGGTCAGCGACTTGTAGAGCGAGACGTTGATGCCCATCGCGCTCGCGGCGACCGGATGGTCGCGGATCGCGATCAGCGCGCGGCCGGTGCGGCTCTTCACCAGGTTGATGGCGCCGACATACATCACGATCCCGATCGCCACGGTAAAGAGGTAGAGCCATTGATCGGAGTTGAGCTTCAGCCCGAACGGCGCGTCCGGCTTGATGATGACGATGCCCTGCACGCCGCCGGTCCAGTGCTCGACCACGGTCGATTTCAGCGCCTGCGGGATCGCGATCGCCAGCGCGAAGGTGGCGAGCGCGAGATAGATGCCTTCAAGCCGCAGCGCCGGCAGGCCGAACAGGAAGCCGAACACGAAGCACACGACCGCGGCCGCCGGAATGGTCCAGATGTAGCTGAACCCCAGGTTCTCCATCATGATCGCCGCCGTATAGGCGCCGATCGCGTAGAACGCGCTGTGGCCGAGCGAGAACTGCCCGTTGAAGCCGGTGAGCAGGTTGAGGCCGAGGATCGCGATGGCGTAGATCATCGCGAGCGTGATCTGGAAGATGAAGAAGTTCTTCAGCACGAACGGGATCGCCGCGAGGATCACCAGCCCGATGCCGAGCAGGACGATGCGCCACACCGGCAACGCAACGCCCGCGATGGTGGCGACCGGCGGCTCGCGCGTTTCGATCGGGCGCTGCAGCATCTAGACCCTCGTCACGACCGGGCGGCCGAACAGGCCGCTGGGTTTCACGCACAGCACGGCGACAATGATGCAGAGCGCGATCGAGAGCTTCATCTCGCGCCCGACCACCGGGATGTAGGTGCCGGCGAGATTCTCGATCACGCCGACCGAAAAACCGCCGATCACCGCGCCGCCGGGGCTGGTCAGCCCGCCGACCACGGCGCCGGCGAAGCCATAGAGCAGAATACTCAGCATCATGTTCGGCTCGAGGAATACGACAGGCGCGATCAGCATGCCGGCGACCGAGCCGATGGCCGCCGCCATGCCCCAGCCGAGCGCCGTCATCCAGCCGACGCGGATGCCGGCCAGCCGCGCGCTTTCGGGATTGGCGGCCGCGGCCCGCATCGCGAGGCCGATGCGGGTGTGGCGGAAGAACAGATAGAGCAGCACCAGCATCAGCAGCGTCACGCCGATCATGCCGGCATCGTGCTTGTTGATCAGGTTCTGGCCGAGAAACGGCCCGGAACCGAACGGGCTGGCGAAGCTCTTGATGGTCCAGTCCCACAGGAAGCCCGCGCCGCTGTTGAGGATCGAGAGCAGCGCGATGAAGGCGACCACGTGAGACAGCACCGGCGCGTCATGGATCGGCCGCAGCACCACGCGCTCGATCAGGACGCCGGCCGCAAACGAAATGACGATCGTTGCGCCGAACGCGACCCAGTAAGGACAGCCCCACTGGATGAGCTGCCAGGCGATGAAGGTCGAGAACATCGCCATCTCGCCCTGCGCGAAATTCAGGTGGTCGATCGCCTGGTAGATCATCACCACGGCGAGCGCCATGCAGGCATAGATGCCGCCGGTCGCGAGACCCGCCAGTACCTGATGCAGGAACAGTTCCATTCGTCGCTCTCAGTATCCGAGATAGGCTTTGCGGATGTTCTCGTCGTCGCGCAGGTCGCGCGCCGGGCCGGACGTCACGAGCCGGCCGGTCTCCATCAGGTAGGCGTGGTCGGCGAGGTCGAGCGCGAGGGCGGCGTTCTGCTCGACCAGCAGCATGCTCACCTTCTCGCTCTTGTTCATCGTTCGCAGGATGCCGAACAATTCCTCGACGATCAGCGGCGCAAGCCCGAACGAGGGCTCGTCGAGCAGCATCAGGCGCGGGCGCAGCATCAGCGCGCGCCCGACCGCGAGCATCTGCTGCTCGCCGCCCGAGAGCGTGCCGGCCTGCTGGGTGCGGCGTTCCTTGAGGCGCGGGAAATAGCCGTAGACGCGCTCGACGTCGGTCGCGATCGCCTTGCGGTCGCGCCGCGTCATCGCGCCGATCTCGAGATTTTCCTCGACGGTCTGGCGCGAGAAGGTGCCGCGCCCCTGCGGCACATGCGCGATGCCGAGCCGCACGATGTCTTCGGTGGCGCGCCCGGCGATCGCCTTGCCGTCGAAGCTGATCTCGCCGCGCGTGTGCACCATGCCGGAGAGCGCGCGCAGCGTCGTGGTCTTGCCCGCGCCGTTCGCGCCGAGAAGCGTCGTGATGCCGCCCTCCTCGACGCCGAGTTCGACCCCGAACAGCACCTGCGTCGGCGCCGTAGAAGGCGCTCAGGCCGCGCGCTTCGAGGAGCCGGGTCATTTCGTGGTCCCCAGATAGGCGCGGATCACGTCGTCGTTGTTCTGCACCTGCGCGGGCGTGCCCTCGGCGATCTTCCGGCCGAAGTCGAGCGCCACCACCTTGTCGCAGATCGACATCACCATGCTCATGTGATGCTCGACCAGCAGCACCGTCATGCGGCGCTCGTCGCGGATGCGCTTGATGAGCTGGCCGAGCCCGTCGATCTCGGTGTGATTGAGGCCGCCGGCCGGCTCGTCGAGCAGCAGCAGCTTCGGTTGCGCCGCGAGCGCGCGCGCAAGCTCGACGCGCTTCTGCAAGCCGAACGGCAGGTCGGCGACGCGGCGGTACGCGACGTCGCCGAGGTCGAGAAAGTCGATCAGCTCCCAGGCGATGTCGGCGAGCGCTGCCTCCTCGCGGCGCGTCCAGGGAAGCTTCAGCGCATTGGAGAAGAAGTCGGTGCGGCCGATCGGATGGCTGCCGACGCGCACGTTGTCGAGCACCGACATGGTGCGGAACAGCGCGAGGTTCTGGAACGTGCGGCCGATGCCGATCTCGGCGATGCGGTGCGGCGGCCGGTCGAGGATGCTGCGGCCCTTCGAACACGATGTCGCCGGAGGCCGGCGTGTAGAGGCGCGAGAAGCAATTGAACAGCGTGGTCTTGCCCGCGCCGTTCGGGCCGATCAGGCCGAGCAGACAGCCCTCGGGAATCGTGAACGACACGCGGTCGAGCGCCACGATGCCGCCGAAGCGGACCGACACCTCGCGCACGTCGATCAGCGGTCCCGCTGCGGTGCGCGGGACGGCGCCTGCCTCCATCACGGCGGCGGCCGACGACATCGTCAGGCGATGCGGAGCGAGGCGGCGATGCGCGGCGGGCCTTTGACTCTCTCGCAACCCATGACGTTCCCCTCGGTGTTGTCGTTATCGGCCGCTGAGCGCGACCTCGACGTTGCGGACCATGTTGACGAGACGCGGCCCGATATCGGCTTCGAGTTTCTCGCGCGTGAAGTGGAAGCCCGGCGCGCCGCAATTGAACGCGAACACGCCCGAGCCGTCCGGCGCGGTGAGCGGCACGCCGACCGCGTTGATGTCGCGCTCCCAGTCGCCGAGCGAAAGCACGAAGCCGCGCGTCTCATAGTCCTTGATGGCGCGCTCGATGCCGGCCTTCACCTTCGGCCAGTTCTTGCCTTCCTGCCGCTTGATGTAGCCGAGCAGCCAGGTGCGCTCGCGCGTCGGGCATGCCGGCGATCAGCGCGCGGCCCATCGCGGTGGTGGTGATCGGCAGGCGCGAGCCCTGCAGCAGGCGCAGCATCGCGCCGTGCTTCGAGCGCGCCAGCTCCAGATAGATCAGGTCGAGCCGGTCGCGCGTGCCGAGCGCCACCACCGCGCCCGCGTAGTCGGCAAGCTCCTGCATGTGCGTGCGCGCGAGCTGGCGGATGCGGATATTCGCGAGCGCCGTATAGCCGAGCGCGAGCGCCGCGGGCGCGAGCTGGTATTTCGCGAGCCGCTCGACGTGCGCGAGGTAGCCGAGCTTGGTCAGCGTGTAGGTGAGCCGCGAGACGGTCGGCTTCGGCAGTCCGGTGCGCTCGGCGATCTCGCCGTTGCCGAGCAGCGCCTCGGTCGGCGTGAACACGCGCAGCACTTCGAGGCCGCGCGCCAGTGCTGTGATGAATTTGCGATCGCCATGCGCTGCGGGACGAGGTCCGCGCGGCGATGCAATGTCCCACGATTCGTGAACGCCCTCGAGGCTCACGGTGCCGCGCTCTCCCCTCTGGTCCGGTGACTTCGCACACGCGTGCGCGTCCCGTTATTTGACAGTCACACCACCACACCCTAGCGTTTCGGTCAACGTGCAGAATGGCGTTTCGCGTTGCGGAATTACGCGCGCGACGCACAAGCGGCCTTCCGCGAAGGTTGCTATAAAGCGATCAAGAACTGAGGAAGCGGCCTTGGACAATCCTGTCAGCATGCGTCGCGACGGCAACGTCGCCATCATCACCATCGACAATCCGCCCGTGAATGCGCTGCGCCATGGCGTGCGCAAGGGCATCCTGGAGAACGTCATCGCGGCGCGCGACGACGCGAGCGTCGAGGCGATCATCCTCACCGGCGCGGGCCGCACGTTCGTTGCGGGCGCCGACATCACGGAATTCGGCAAGCCGCCGCAGCCGCCGTCGCTGATCGAGGTGATCGCGGTGCTCGACGACGTGAAGAAGCCGACGATCGCGGCGGTGCACGGCACGCCGCTCGGCGGCGGGCTCGAACTGACGATGGGCTGCCATTTCCGCGTCGCCGCCGCCGGCACGCGGCTCGGCCTGCCGGAGATCAAGCTCGGCCTGATCCCCGGCGCGGGCGGCACGCAGCGCCTGCCGCGCCTCGTCGGCATCGAGAAGGCGCTGCCGATGATCCTTTCGGGCGATCCGATCCCCGCCAAGGACGCGCTCGCGGCCGGGCTGGTCGATGAAATCATCGAAGGCGATCTGGTTCAGGGCGCGGTCGCGTTCGCCCGCAAGGTGCTGGCCGAGAAGCGCCCGCTCGCGCGCGTCAAGGACCGCGACGAGAAGCTGCAAGGACATCCGCGCCAATCCGGCGAAATTCGACGAGATCGTCGCGCAGCACGCAAAGAAGACGCGCGGCCTGCATGCGCCCGCGGCCGCGATCGAAGCCATCCGCATGACGCTCGATACGCCGATCGACGAGGCGCAGAAGAAGGAGCGCGACCTGTTCATGAAGCTGGTCGTCGGCGACCAGTCGAAGGCGCAGCGCCATATCTTCTTCGCCGAGCGCGAGGCCGCGAAGGTGCCGGGCATCGGCAAGGACATCGCGCCGCGCGAGATCAAGCGGGCGGCGGTGATCGGCGCCGGCACCATGGGCGGCGGCATCTCGATGAACTTCGCCAATGCGGGCATCCCGGTGACGATCATCGAGAACGCCGAGGACGCGCTCAAGCGCGGCATGGCGACGATCGAGAAGAATTATCAGATGTCGGTGCAGCGCGGCTCGCTGACGCCGGAGAACATGGCGAAGCGCCTCGCGCTGTTCACGCCGAGCACGGACCTGAACGCGTTGAAGGACGCCGACATCGTGATCGAGGCGGTGTTCGAGAACATGCCGGTGAAGAAGGAGCTGTTCGCCAAGATCGAGAAGATCGCCAAAAAGGGCGCGGTGCTGGCGACCAACACCTCCTATCTCGACGTGAACGAGATCGCGCAGGTGACGAGCCGCGTGCCGGACGTGCTCGGCATGCACTTCTTCTCGCCCGCGAACGTGATGAAGCTTCTCGAGATCGTGCGCGGCAAGGATACGGCGCCGGACGTGCTCGCGACCGCGATGGCGGTCGGGCGCAAGATCAACAAGGTGCCGGTCGTGGTCGGCGTCTGTCATGGCTTCGTCGGCAACCGCATGCTTTCGGCGCGCGGGATCGAGGCGGAAAAACTGTTGCTCGAAGGCGCGCTGCCGCAGGACGTGGACGGCGCGCTGACCGAGTTCGGCTTCCCGATGGGGCCGTTCGCGATGAGCGACCTTGCCGGCATCGATGTCGGCTGGCGCTCGCGCAAGGAACGCGGCGTGCGCGCCGAGATCGCCGACTCGCTCGCCGAGCAGGGCCGCTTCGGCCAGAAGACCGGCAAGGGCTTCTATCTCTACGAAGGCCGCTCGCCGCGCCCCGATCCGGAAGTCGAGAAGCTGATCGTCGATGCTTCGGTGCGCACGGGCGTGAAGCGCCGCAACGTCTCGAAGGAAGAGATCATCGAGCGGCTGGTCTATCCGATGGTCAACGAAGGCGCGCGCATCCTCGAAGAGGGCATCGCGACGCGCTCCGGCGACATCGACGTGGTGTGGCTCTACGGCTACGGCTTCCCGGCCTGGCGCGGCGGCCCGATGCACTGGGCCGACACCGTCGGCCTGAAGAAGATCCGCGACCGGCTGCGCGAGCTCGCCAAGGAGACCGGCGACAAGCGCCACGAGCCGGCCGCGCTCCTGAACAAGCTCGCCGACGAGGGCGGCACCTTTGCCGAGTACGGCAAACAGAAGGCCGCGTAATTTCACTTCAGGGAGCGACGAATGTCCGAGGCCGTCATTGTTTCCACCGCCCGCACGCCGATCGGCAAGGCGTTTCGCGGCGCCTTCAACATGACGCATGGCGCGACGCTGGGCGGCCATGTGGTGAAGCACGCGGTCGAGCGCGCCGGGATCGATCCGGCCGAGGTCGAGGACGTGGTGCTCGGCTGTGCGACGCCCGAGAAGGCGACCGGCTCGAACATCGCGCGGCTCGCGGCGATCCGCGCCGGCATGCCGGTGACGGTGAGCGGCGTGACGGTGAACCGCTTCTGCTCGTCGGGTCTGCAGACGATCGCGATGGCGGCGCAGCGCATCATCGCGGGCGAGGCCGACTGCATCGTGGCGGGCGGGCTGGAAAGCATCTCGCTCACGCAGGAAGGCGGGCGCGCCGGCCGGTCACCGAAGACTGGCTGCTCGCGCACAAGCCGGAAGTCTGGATGCCGATGATCCAGACCGCCGACATCGTCGCCGAGCGCTACAAGGTGAGCCGCGAGGCGCAGGACGAGTATTCGCTGGAGAGCCAGCGCCGCACGGCCTCCGGCCAGCAGGCCGGGCAAGTTCAAGGACGAGATCGTGCCGCTGGCGTCGAAGAAAAAGGTCGTCGACAAGAACACCAAGGCGGAGTCGATCGAGGATGCGCTCCTGAAGAGCGACGAGGGCAACCGCCCCGACACCAATATCGAAGGCCTCGCCAGCCTCAAGCCCGTGCGCGAGGGCGGCTACATCACGGCCGGGAATGCGAGCCAGCTTTCCGACGGCGCGAGCGCCTGCGTGGTGATGAGCGCCAAGATGGCGGAGAAGAAGGGGCTGAAGCCGCTCGGCACGTTCCGCGGCTTCGCGGTCGCGGGCTGCGAGCCGGACGAGATGGGCATCGGGCCGGTGTTCGCGGTGCCGAAGCTGCTTCAGCGCACTGGCATGAAGATGGACGACATCGACCTGTGGGAGCTGAACGAGGCGTTCGCCTCGCAGGTGCTCTACTGCCGCGACCGGCTCGGCATTCCGCAGGACAAGCTCAACGTGAACGGCGGCTCGATCTCGATCGGCCATCCGTTCGGCATGAGCGGCGCGCGCATGACCGGGCACATCCTGATCGAGGGCAAGCGCCGCGGCGCGAAGCACGCGGTCGTCACGATGTGCATCGGCGGCGGCATGGGCGCGGCCGGGCTGTTCGAGATTCACTGACAACGCGAGGCACGCGACATGGACCTTCGCTTCACCCCGGAAGAAAACGCCTTCCGCGACGAAGTGCGCACGTTCTTCAAGGAAAACCTGCCGGATCACATCCGCAAGAAGGCCGCCGAGGGCATCCGCTACGTCAAGGACGACATCGTCACGTGGCAGCGCATCCTCAACAAGAAGGGCTGGGCGGTGCCGCACTGGCCCAAGGAATGGGGCGGCACGGGCTGGAGCCCGGTGCAGCTCTATATCTTCAAGGAGGAGATGCAGCAGGCGCCAGCGCCCGAGCCGCTGCCGTTCGGCACCATGATGCTGGCCCCCGTGCTCCTCGCGTTCGGCCGCGAAGACCAGAAGAAGCAGTTTCTGCCGCGCATCGCCAACCTCGACGACTGGTGGTGCCAGGGCTTCTCCGAGCCGGGCGCGGGCTCGGATCTGGCCTCGCTGAAGACCAGCGCCAAGCGCGAGGGCGACTTCTACATCATCAACGGCCAGAAGACCTGGACCACAAGCGCGCAGTACGCCGACTGGATCTTCTGCCTCTGCCGCACCGACACGAGCGCGAAGAAGCAGGAAGGCATCACATTCATTCTCGTCGACATGAAGACGCCGGGCGTCACGGTGCGGCCGATCCAGACCATCGACGGCAGCCATGAGGTCAACGAGGTCTTCTTCGACGACGTAAAGGTGCCGGTAGAGAACCGCGTCTACGAGGAGAACAAGGGCTGGGACTGCGCGAAATACCTGCTCGGCAACGAGCGCTCGGGCATCGCGCGCGTCGGCGCCTCGAAGGCGCAGGTGCGGCGGCTGAAGGAAATCGCCCGCATGGAGCGCATCGGCGACAAGCCGCTGATCGAGGACGAGCGCTTCGCCATGAAGATCGCGGCGATCGAGGTGGAGCTGAAGGCGCTGGAGATGACGCAGCTCCGCGTCGTCGCGGCCGAGCGCAACCGCAAGAGCAACCGGCCCGACCCGGCCTCGTCGATCCTCAAGATCAAGGGCTCGGAGATCCAGCAGACCATTTCCGAGCTGCTGATGGAGGCGATCGGCCCCTACGCGCTGCCCGATCAGTTCCGTCACACCGAGGACGACCGCTGGAACGAGCCGCCGATCGGCCCGGACTACGCGCCGCCGCTCGCGCCGACCTACTTCAACTGGCGCAAGATCTCGATCTACGGCGGCTCGAACGAGATCCAGAAGAACATCATCGCGAAGGCGATATTGGGATTGTGACGCCGCAGTCAGCCAAATGCGTCATGGCCGGGCTTATCCCGGCCATCCACGTCTTGGCGGCACGAACGTAAGACGTGGATGCCCGGCACAAGGCCGGGCATGACGGAGTAAGTCGATGGACTTCGAACTTTCCGAAGAACAGCGCCTGCTGAAAGACTCGGTCGATCGCCTGACCGCGCAGCGCTACGATTTCGAGGCGCGCAAGAAATTCATGGCCGAGCCGGAGGGCTGGAGCCGCGCGCTGTGGAAGCAGTACGTCGACCTCGGCCTCACCGCCCTGCCCTTTGCGGAGGATCACGGCGGCATCGGCGGCGGGCCGGTCGAGACCATGATCGTGATGGAAACGTTCGGGCGATCGCTCGCGCTCGAGCCCTATTTCGCGACCGTGGTGCTGGGCGGCGGCTTCCTGCGGCACGGCGCAAGCGACGCGCTGAAGGGCGAACTGCTGCCGAAGGTCGCGGCCGGCGAGACGCTCCTCTCCTTCGCGCACACCGAACGCCAGTCGCGCTACGACCTCGCCGATGTGGCGGCAACAGCAAAGAAGGACGGCGCGGGCTATGTGCTCGACGGCGCGAAAAGCCTCGCGCTGCACGGCGACTGTGCCGACAAGTTCATCGTCTCGGCGCGCGTCTCGGGCGACCAGCGCGACAAGAACGGCATCGGACTGTTCCTCGTCGACGCGAAGGCGCCGGGCGTCACGCGCCGCGGCTATCCGACCGTGGACGGCTTGCGCGCCGCCGAGGTGACGCTGGCGGGCGTCAAGGTCGGCGCGGATGCCGTGATCGGCGAGCCGGGCAATGCCTATCCGCTGATCGAGCGCGTGGTCGATTCCGGCATCGCGGCGCTCGCTGCCGAAGCGGTCGGCGCGATGAGCGCGATGCACGAGATCACGGTCGACTTCCTCAAGCAGCGCAAGCAGTTCGGCGTGCCGATCGGAAATTTCCAGGTGCTGCAGCACCGCGCGGGCGACATGCTGATCGCGCTCGAACAGGCGCGCTCGATGGCGATGCTCGCCACCATGATGAGCGAGGAGGAGAACGCCGCCGAGCGGCGCAAGGCGATTGCCGCCGCCAAGGTGCAGATCGGCCGCTCGGGCAAGATCGTCGGCGAAGGCGCGATCCAGCTCCACGGCGGCATCGGCATGACCATGGAGTACAAGGTCGGCCACTACTTCAAGCGCGTCACCATGATCGACAAGACCTTCGGCGACGCCGATCATCACCTCGCCGCGCTCGCCCGCATGGGCGGGATCGTCGGCAGCCGGTAAGCTAATCAAGAACAATTCGGGAGATAGTCATGGCCATTCCAGTCCTGCCGCCGCCGAGCGCCAAGGCGGTCGAAGATCGGCGAGACGCGTCAAGGCGTTCCTCGAAGAGCACATCATTCCGGCGGAGCACACCTATCACCAGCAGCTCGACGAGGGCGCGCGACCGCTGGACGGTGCCGCCGATCATGAACGAGCTGAAGGCCAAGGCGAAGAAGGCGGGCCTGTGGAACCTGTTCCTGCCGAAGAAGCATTTCCCGGATTCGTTCACCAACCTCGAATACGCCAGCATGTGCGAGACCATGGGCCGCTCACCGATCGGCGGCGAGCCGTTCAACTGCTCGGCGCCCGACACCGGCAACATGGAGACGCTGATCCTCTACGCGACGCCCGAACAGAAGAAGAAATGGCTGACGCCATTGATCGAAGGCGAGATCCGCTCGGCTTTCGCGATGACCGAGCCGGCGGTCGCCTCGTCAGACGCGACCAACATCCGGTCGAGCATCAAGCGCGACGGCGATCATTACGTCATCAACGGGCGCAAGTGGTGGACCTCGGGCGCGCCGGACAAGCGCTGCAAGATCATGATCTTCATGGGGCAGACCGATCCGGACAACTCCGAGAAGCACAAGCGCCAGTCGATGATCCTGGTGCCGATGGACACACCCGGCGTGACGATGATGCGTTCGCTCTCCGTGATGGGTTACGACGACGCGCCGCACGGGCATGGCGAAGTCGATTTCAAGGACGTGCGCGTGCCGGTGTCGAACATCCTGCTCGGCGAAGGACGGGGCTTCGAGATCGCGCAAGGCCGCCTCGGCCCCGGCCGCATCCATCACTGCATGCGCACGATCGGGCTGGCGGAGCGCACGCTGGAGTCGATGTGCCAGCGCGCGATGGCGCGCACCGCGTTCGGCAAGACCATTGCCGAACAGGGCGTGACGCGGCAGTGGATCGCGGAATCGCGCATGGAAATCGACCAGTCGCGCCTGCTCACCCTGCACGCCGCGCACATGATGGACACGGTCGGCAACAAGGAAGCGCGCCGCGAGATCGCGATGATCAAGGTGGTGGCGCCGAAGATGGCGCAGAAGCTGGTCGACCGCGCCATTCAGGTGCACGGAGCCGGCGGCGTGTCACAGGACTTCCCGCTCGCCTACGCGTATGCACGCACCCGCACCATGCGGATCGTGGACGGCCCGGACGCCGTGCACGAAGAGGCGGTCGCGCGGCTGGAACTGCGCAAGTACGAAGACCGCAGCCAGAAGAAGAAGTGACGGCTAGCTGATCGTCACGCCGCCGTCCGCGACGATCACCTGCCCGGTGATGAAGCTCGCGGCGGGCCCCGCGAGGAAAGCCGCCACGCCGCCGATCTCGTCCGGCATGCCGATGCGGCGCAGTGGCGTCACGGCGTTGCGGCGATTGACGCTCTCCTCGTTCTCCCACAACGCGCGCGCGAAATCGGTCTTCACCAGCCCCGGCGCGATGCAGTTCACCCGCACGTTCTTCGGGCCCCACTCGCAGGCGAGATTGCGCGCGAGCGCGAAGTCCGCGGCCTTGGAGATGCCGTAGGCGCCGAGCACTTCCGTGCCGCGGATGCCGCCGATCGACGAGATGATGATCACGGCGCCGCCGCCGCGCGAAACGATGTGCGGGATCGCAAGATTGCAGAGCCACACGTTGCTCTTCACGTTCGAACCCATGATCTTGTCGAACTGGTCGTCGCTAATCCCGCCGAGCGGACCGTAATACGGGTTCACGGCGGCGTTGCAGACCAGAATATCGATGCCGCCGTACTGCTTCACGGTGCCGGCGACGAGCGCCTCGACCTCGTTCTTGCGCGAGATGTTGCAGGGGATGACGGTGGCGTCGCCGCCGCTCTTCTTGATGCCGGCTGCCACTTCCTCGCAGGCTTCAGCCTTGCGGCTCGACACCACCACTTTTGCGCCGAGCATCGCGCAGTGCTCCGCGATCGAGCGGCCAATGCCACGGCTCGAGCCGGTGACGATGGCGACCTTGTTTTCCAGCCCGAACGGCGACGGCATGGCGCTTTCCTCCACGTGATTGCGCGGCCATTGGTGCATGCCGCACGCACGGCGACAAGATGACCGGTTTCGCGGGGCGGAAGGAGTGTTCCCGGCCGCCGCGTTCGGATACATTCCGTCGAAACGAGCAAGGGAGAGACGAGATGCGCGGGTGGTTGGCTGGAGGAATCGCGGCGCTGCTGCTGGCACTACCGGTGAGCGCGCAAGCGCAGAAACCAGAGACGGCGAAAGTACGCCTCGCGGTCGGCGGCAAGTCGTCGCTCTATTATCTCCCGCTCAGCATCACCGAGCGCCTCGGCTACTTCAAGGAGGCAGGTCTCGACGTCGAGATTTCCGACTTCGCGGGCGGTGCGAAATCGCTTCAGGCCCTGATCGGCGGCAGCGCCGACGTCGTGACCGGTTCGTTCGATCACACCATCCAGATGCAGGCGAAGAGCCAACCGATCGTCGCTGTGGTCCAGATGGGCCGCTTTCCGGGCTTCGCGCTCGCGCTGCGCAAGGACAAGGCCGCGAACTACACCGGCCCGAAGGACCTCAAAGGGATGAAGATCGGCGTCACGGCGCCGGGCTCCTCGACGCATTTCATGGTGCTCTACATGATGGCGCAAGCCGGGTTGAAGCCAGAAGACGCCTCGTTCATCGGCACCGGCTCCGGCGGAACCGTGTTGGCGGCGGTGCAGCGCGGCGAGGTCGACGGCATATCGAATGCCGATCCGATGATCACTAAGCTCGACCGCGACGGTGCAATCAAGATCGTTGCTGACACGCGCACGCTGGACGGCACTACGAACGTCTATGGCGGCCCGTATCCGGCGGCGGTGCTCTACACCCAGGCGTCGTTCATCGAGAAGAATCCCAACACCGTGCAGGCGCTGGTGACCGCGCTCGTGCGCGGACTGAAGTGGATCCAGGCGCACAACGCCGACGATATCGCCAAGATGATGCCGCCCGAGTACGCGCTTGGGGACGCGGCCGTGTACGTCGAGTCGATCAAGGCGAACCACGACGCTTACTCGCCCGACGGCAAGTTCATGCAGAACGCCCCCGAGACGGCGCTGAAAGTGCTCAAGGCGTTCGATCCGAACGTGCAGAATGTGACGATCGATCTGTCGAAGACCTACACAAGCCGGTTTGTCGACAAGGCGAACGCGGGCCATTGAACGGCGCGACGCGGCGCTGCGCTCTCACCCGTCATCGCTCGCGCACGGGGCCGATCCAGTAAGCATCACAGAAGCTGTGGCGCACGCTTGCGCCATTTGCGATGACTGGATGCCCGCCTCCGCGAGGCACGAAGGCGTCAGGTACGATGGCAAATCAGAACAACACCTCCCCGATCCGTCTCTGCGTGATGAACGGTGACGGTATCTCGCCGGAGATCATGACGGCGACGCTCTCCGTGCTACGCGCCGCGGCCGCGAAGTGGCAGATCGAGTTCGTCTTCGACGACGTGGAAGTCGGACTGAAGCCGCTCGGCCTCCAGGGCACGACGTTTCCGGAAAGCGCCTTCGAGACGGCGAAAGCCGCGGACGGCGTGATTCTCGGACCGGTTTCGCACAACGACTATCCGCCGGCGGCGCAGGGCGGCATCAACCCGTCCGGGGCGCTGCGCAAAAGGCTCGACCTGTTCGCCAACATCCGCCCTGCCCGTACACGCGCGAACTTTCCGCCGCGCTGCGGCAAGGCGGTCGATCTCGTGATCGTGCGCGAGAACACCGAAGGCTTCTACGCCGACCGCAACATGTTTGCAGGCTCGGGCGAGTTCATGCCGACACCCGACCTCGCGCTCGCGGTGCGCAAGATCAGCCGCGAGGGATCGATGCGCATCGTGGAGGAAGCTTTTCGTCTCGCGATGCAGCGGCGACGTCATGTCACCGCCGTGCACAAGGCGAACGTGCTGCGCGTCTCCGACGGCCTGTTTCTCGAATGCGCCCGCGCGGTCGCGGCGCGTTATCCGCAAGTGAAGTACGAGGAGAAGATCATCGACGCGATGGCGGCACTACTGGTGCGCGACGCCAGTGTGTTCGACGTGATCGTCACCACCAACATGTTCGGCGACATTCTGTCCGACGAAGCTTCGGAGATCGCCGGCAGCCTCGGCCTCGCCGAGTCGATCAACTCCGGCACGGACCATGCGATGGCGCAGGCGCAACACGGCTCCGCGCCCGACATCGCTGGACAGGACAAGGCCAATCCCTCCTCGCTCATCGGCTCCGCCGCGATGCTGCTCGCCTGGCTCGGCGAACGGCGCGACGATGCACGGCTGACGAACGCCGCCACCGGGATCGAGCACGCCCTCGATGCGGCGATCGCGGTCCCGGCGTGGCGCACGGGTGATCTTGGCGGGCCGCTCGGTACGGCGGCCTTTGCAGCGCAGGTCGTTAAGGCGCTGAAGGCGTAATCCGGCGCAGCCGTTAGCCTTCGATACACCTTAGGGCGACGAAGTAGCCGCCCGCGCCGATTGCGATGGAACAGGCGCAAACCGTTCGCGCCGTGAGAGATTTTCTCGGTCGCTAAAATTGAAATCAAATTCGCAAGTCAATCGAGTCAAAGGCCGCGAGGACGGACGACTCTTTCTAAAATCCCATCACCGAGTATGCGCCATCTCACGCAGGAACCGCGCCGATGTCGCATGTCTTCCGTTCGCCGCTCACGATCGTGCGCGGCTATCTTTCACGCTTCTGCCGCGACACGCGCGGAAACATCGCGCCGATCTTCGCCATCGGCATGCTGCCGATCATCGGCTTGACCGGCACGGCGGTCGACTACAGCAACGCCAACTCGGCGCGCACCGCGCTGCAGGCCGCGCTCGACGCGACCGCGCTCATGCTGTCGAAACAAGCGAACGGGCTGACGCAAACACAACTCAACGAGAAGGCCACGCAGTACTTCACCGCCAACATGAGCAACAGCGAGGCGAAGAACATCACCGTCACGCCGGTGTTCACGACGCCGCAGTCCGGCAACTACAACCTGGTCATCACGGCGAGCGCGTCGGTCGACCTGCGTTTCATGAAGGTATTCGGGCAAAACTCGCTGCCGATCTCCTCTTCGGCGGAGGTGAAGTGGGGCATCAAGCGGCTCGAGCTCGCGCTTGTCCTCGACAATACCGGATCGATGGCGCAGAGCGGCAAGATGACGGCGCTGAAGACCGCCTCGCACAATTTGCTCACCACATTGAAGACTGCCGCGAAGAAGCTGGGCGACGTGAAGGTGTCGATCATTCCGTTCGACGTCACCGTCAAGCCCGGCACCGGTTACAAGGATGAGTTCTGGATCGATTACGCGCAGAACAGCATCGCGAAGAATTCGTGGGAAGGCTGCGTTGCGGACCGCGACCGGTCGCCGAGCAGCATCAACAACAACACCAAGGACACGACGCCGGTTACGGGCGACGACCACACCTGGTTTCCGGCGGTGCAGTGCGGCTCGCTGGTGACGTTGATGCCGCTGACCGACGTGTACGACACCACCGGCTTCACCAACCTCAACGACAAGATCGATGCGATGACGCCGGCCGGTAATACCAACACGACGATCGGCATGGTGTGGGGCTGGCACTCGCTCACGCCGAACCTGCCGCTGACGCAAGGCTCCGACCCCGCCACGGACCTCGACAAGGTCATCATCATGCTGACCGACGGCGACAATACGCAGGACCGTTGGTCGACATCGCAGTCGGACATCGACACGCGCATGAGCATGGCCTGCACCAACGTGAAGGCCGCCAACATCAAGGTCTATACGGTCCGCGTGATCAACGGCGACGCCACGCTGCTGCGCAACTGCGCCACCAACCCGCAGATGTACTACGACGTGCAGCAGGCGAGCCAACTCAACGCCGCGTTCTCGTCGATCGCGCAGAACCTCGCGAGCCTGCGGATTTCTAAGTAGCCTGCGGCACGGCCCACGGCCGTGCAGCGCGGTCCTTCGCCGCGAAGGCCTCGATCCGGCTCTTGTACTGTTGCGTCAGATCGAGGTCGTCCCACCCGTTGAGCAGCCGCATCTTTCGCGCCGCATCGATCGTGAACGGCACCACGTAGTTGCCGGATTTGATGGTCTGTTCCTCGAGATCGACCTCGGCCTTGCCGGTCTGCTCCACCGCCGACAACAGCTTCTCGATATCCTCCGGCGTGACGATCGCCGCCACGAGTCCGTTGTTCACCGAATTCTGCGCGAAGATGTCGCCGAAACTCGTCGCGACCACGCAGCGGAAACCGTAGTCGACCAGTGCATAAACTGCCGCCTCGCGCGACGAACCGACACCGAAGTTGTTCCGCCCGATCAGCACGCTCGCACCTTTGCGCGAAGGGTCGTTCAGCGGAAAGTCCGGCCGGGGTTTGCCGTTCTGGTCGAAGCGCAGGTCGCGGAACAGCGTGTCGCCGAGCCCTTCGGCACGCGCTACCTTCAGGAAGCGCGCCGGGATGACCTGATCGGTGTCCACGTTGTCGCGACGTAACGACACCGCAACGCCGTCGAGCCTGGTGAATGGCTTCATCTTGAACTGTTCCATCACCCTCTCCCCTGCAGGAGCGGACGAACATCGGCCAGATGGCCGCTCACGGCCGCGGCCGCGACCATCGCGGGCGACATCAGATGCGTACGCGCGCCCGGGCCCTGCCGGCCGCGGAAATTGCGATTGGTCGTCGAGGCGCAGCGCTCGCCGGGCGGCACGATGTCGCCGTTGATGCCGAGGCACATCGAGCAGCCGCTTTCGCCCCAAGTGAGGCCCGCGTCGGTGAACACCTTGTCGAGACCTTCCTGCTCGGCCTGATGCTTCACGACCGTCGAGCCAGCCGAAACAAGCCCCGGCACCTTCGCCTTGCGGCCCGACAGCACGGCGGCAGCCGCGCGCAAATCCTCGATGCGGGCGTTGGTGCAGGAGCCGATGAAGACGCGATCGACGCGGATGTCGGTAAGCTTCTGGCGCGGCGAGAGGCCCATGTAGTCGAGCGCGCCCTGCATCTGCTTCGCTTTGTCGGGGTCCTCGACCGACGAGGGATCGGGCACGGCGCCATCGATCGGCAGGGTGTCCTCCGGACTGGTGCCCCAGGTCACGACCGGCGCAATCGCCGACGCGTCGAGCGAGACCTCGGTGTCGAACGCGGCGTCGGTATCGCTCGGCAGTTGCTGCCACACCTCTACGGCGCGATCGAAGTCCGCACCCTTCGGGGCAAACGGCTTTCCCTTCACATAGGCATAGGTCGTCTCGTCCGGCGCCACCATGCCGGTGCGCGCGCCGGCCTCGATCGCGAGATTGCACAGCGTGAGGCGTCCCTCCATCGTAAGCGCGCGGATCGCGCGCCCCGCGTACTCGACCGCATGACCCTGCGCACCGTTGGTGCCGATCTTGGCGATGATTGAAAGCGCGATGTCCTTCGCGCCGATGCCGGGGCCGCATTTGCCGTCCACGGTGACGCGCATGCGTTTCGGCTTCTTCTGCCAAAGCGCCTGATTGAGCAGCACGTGGCTGACTTCCGACGCGCCGATGCCGATCGCGATCGCGCCCAGCGCGCCATGCGTCGCCGTATGGCTGTCGCCGCAAACGATCAGCAGGCCCGGAATTGTCAGTCCCTGCTCCGGGCCCACCACATGCACGATGCCCTGCCGCGGGTCATCCAGGCCCATCAGCATGATGCCGTGCTTGCCGGTGTTGTCGACGATCTGCTCGATCATGTGCTTGAGCGAGGGATCGGTGAAGGTGCGGTCGCGATTGGTCGGCACGTAATGGTCGGCGATGCCGAAGGTCAGGTCCGGCCGCGCCACCTTGTCGTTGCGCGCCTCGACCTTGTCGAAACCCTGGAACGAGCCTTCGTGCACGTAGTGCCGGTCGACCCACAGCAGCGAGAGGCCGTTGTCGGCCTTCAGGATCTCGTGCTGCGCCCAGATCTTGTCGAACAGCGTTAACGGCTGCGTCATCGGCGTTTCCTGCCCCAATTTCAGTCTGCATTTAGGCTTGGCGGAGCGCCCGCGTAAAGGGCGATAACCCTGCGCGCGGCGGGGAGTTGCATTGCCGGCATGGCTGCGCAAAATCGCCCCACGGCGTTGCGTAAAGCGTGGTGCATGAAGGTCATCATTGTCGGCGCAGGTGTGGGCGGGCTCGTGACCGCGTTGATGCTGCATGCGCGCGGCATCGATTGCGAAGTCTACGAGCAGGCCGACTCGATCCGCGAACTGGGCGTCGGCATCAACACGCTGCCGCACGCCATCAAGGAACTCAAAGAGCTTGGCCTGCTGGACCAACTCGATGCGGTCGCGATCCGCACCTACGAGCTTTTTTACCTCAACCGCTTCGGGCAGGAGATCTGGAGCGAGAAGCGCGGTACCGACGCGGGCTTCGAAGTACCCCAGTTCTCGATCCATCGCGGCAAGCTGCAGGGCGTGATCTATCAAGCAGCGCGCGAGCGGCTCGGCGAAGGCCGTTTTCATTTCGGATCGCGGCTGGGCAACTTCACGCAGGACGATGCCGGCGTCACCGCCTACTTCTTCGACCGCGACGGCACGCACCACACGACCGCGCACGGCGACGTGCTGATCGGCGCCGACGGCATTCATTCGTTCGTACGCGATACGCTGTTTCCCAAGGAAGGCCCGCCCGCGTGGAACGGCCTGATGCTGTGGCGCGGCGCGACCGACTGGCCGCAGTTCCTCACCGGCCGCTCGATGATGATCGCGGGCGGGCTCGAGGCGAAGTTCGTGCTCTATCCGATCGGCGCCGGCACCGCGCCCGACCGCCGCCTCACCAACTGGGCCGTTGTGGCGCGCGTTGCCGATGGGTCCACGCCGCCGCCGCGCCGCGAGGACTGGTCGCGTCCCGGCCGCTGGGAGGACCTCAGCCCGCATCTGAAGCGCTTCCGCATTCCCTATTGCGACATGACAAAGCTGATCGAGGCGACCGGCGAATTTTGGGAATACCCGATGTGCGACCGCGATCCGCTTCCGCGCTGGTCGCACGGGCGCGTGACGCTACTCGGCGATGCCGCGCACCCGATGTATCCGGTCGGCTCGAATGGCGCATCGCAGGCGATTCTCGACGCGCGCTTCCTCGCCGACTGGCTGGTGCGCGCCGAGCATCCGCTGCACGCGCTCGCGGCCTACGAGGCAGATCGCCTGCCGCCGACCGCGCAGATCGTCCGCATGAACCGCAAGGGCGGGCCGGAAGGCGTGATCGATGCCGTCGAAGCGCTCGCGCCCGAGGGCTTCAACAATATCGACGCCGTGATGTCTTACGAGCAGCGCATGGCCATCGTGCGGGGATACGCCAGCACGGCGGGTTTCGCGCAGGCGCAGGTGAACAGGGCGAAGGCCTGATCGGCTACTTCGCTTCGCTCGCCTTGATCCCCGAGCTTTCGACCAGCTTCGCGACGCGCGGCAGATCGCTCGCAAAAAGCTTCGCGTGCGCCTCCGGTGACATCTCGGCCTCCGGGAACGGCACCGTGCCGAGATCCTTCAGCTTCGCCAGCACGGCCGGGTCGGAGAGCGCCTTGCGCAGCGCAGCGTTCAACGCGGCGACCGTTTCCTTTGGCGTGCCCTTCGCAACGTAAAGCCCGTGCCACATCGTGTAGCTGACTTCGGGCATGCCGAGCTCGGCCGTGGTTGGCACGTCCTTCAACTGCTCGAGGCGCTGCGGCGAGGTCACCGCGATGCCATGCAGCGCACCGGACTGGACTTGTGTGATCGCGTTGGTGACCTGATCCCACAGAAGGTCGACCTGTCCGCCGAGCAGGTCGGTGATTGCGGGTGCGGACCCGCGATAGGCAACGACCGTCGGCTTGAAGCCGAGCACATCGCCCATCATGACGGCGCAGAGGTGGCTGTTGGTGCCGATCCCGCCATGCGCGAAGTTCGCCTTCGCGCCCTGCTCCTTGATCCAGGCGACCTGCTCCTTCGGGCTCGCGCCCGGGATCGACTTGCGGCCGATCAGCAGCATCGGCGCATTGTTGACGAGGCCAACCGGCTCGAAGGCGGTTTTCGTGTCGTAGCGCAGGTTGCTGAACAGGCTCGGCGCAGCGAGCAGCGCGACGTGATTGATCAGGACCGTTGAGCCATCCGGAGCCGAACGCGCAACGCGATCGTTGGCGATCGTGCTGCCGCCGCCGACCTGGTTCTCGATGACGACCGGGCGCCCAAGGGCGCGCGCCATGTGCTCCGCGATCAGGCGCGACACCAAGTCGGTGCCGCCACCCGCCGAGTAAGGCACCACCAGTGTGACGGGCTTTCCGGCCGGTTGCGCCGCGGCCTGCGAGATCAGTGCGGCAAGCAAGATACCCACGCCCGCCAGCGCGCGTCTGCGATCGATCACGGCAGTTCCTCCCGGTCTTTTGCTCGAACGTGGCCCGCTTCGTTCGGGCCCGCTCTTGCTTGCGAGGCTATGCCGCCACAAACCGCAGGGCAACGGCGGCAAAACAACTCACGCTCACGGCTCGCTCGCGAAGCCTGAGCCACGCTGACGCCGCAATTTTCCGGTGCAATCGAGGCATTGAGGAGCAAGGCCATGCGGTTTGCGATTGTCGCGTGCAGCCTGAAGGTCGCAGCGCTTGTTGCGCTCGCGGCGCCGCTGCCCACGCCCGCCGCCGCCGAGTTCAGGATCGCCATTCCGTACACGCAGTGGCGCGACGCGCCGCGCGTGTATCGGCCACAGCGGCACCGGCCTTCCGCCGGCGACACAGTGCGGCCGCTCCTCTATCCGGTGCAGTGCGCAGGGGCTTCGCATCTCTGCGGCTGGAAGCGCATTCCCCGCGACGGCGCGTTTGAGGGCTTTGAGACCTTCCAAGCCCGATAACAGGCGCGCTCCCCACCATACCCGGCGATTCCGGGCGCGACGCTCGGCTCCATTGTGAGCCGTCCCGCCCTATGCCACTGATCCGGCAAAGTACGCTGGGAGAATGCAATGCACACACGCCGCCATCATCTGCGCCTGCTGGGCGCCACGCTCGCTGCGCCCGCGCTGCCGCGCACCGCCGCCGCGCAGGCCTGGCCGTCGAAACAGATCCGCGCCGTCATTCCGTTCACGGCGGGCTCGACGGTCGACATCGTGTCGCGCATCGTGTTCGAGCCGCTGTCGCAGCAGCTTGGTCAGTCGATCATCGTGGAAAATCGCGGCGGCGCCGGCGGCACGATCGGCGCCGGTATGGTCGCGCGCGCGGACCCGGACGGCTACACGCTGCTCGCGCACTCCTCCGCGCATGTGGCGACGCCCGCGATCTATCCGAACGCGCCGTACGATGCCGCGAAGGATTTCATCACGGTCGCGGCGCTCGGCTCGTCGCCCAACATTATCGTGGTCGCGCCCGACAAGGGCTTCAAGACGACGCAGGAGCTGGTCGCCGCCGCCAAGGCGAGGAACGGCCAGATGACCTTCGGCACCGCCGGTGTCGGGTCGTCGACGCACTTCACCACCGAGCGCTTTCGCTTCTCGGCCGGATTCGACGGCGTGCACGTACCGTTCCGCGGCATGCCCGAGGTGCTGACCGAAGTGATGACCGGGCGCGTGGATTTCTGCTTCTCGACCATCGCGTCAGCGCTGCCGTTCATCCGCGACAACAAGCTGCTCGCGCTCGCGGTCTCGACGCCGAAACGCAGCTCCGCGTTGCCGAACGTGCCGACCACGCTGGAGCTCGGCTACGCAAACTCCGACTATACGTTCTGGAACGGACTGTTCCTGCCGGCAAAGACGCCGCGCGAGATCGTCGACCGGCTGCATCAGGAGGCGAAGAAGGCCGCCACTTCACCGGCAGTCGTGGAGAAGCTCGCCGCGCAGGGCATCGATCCGATGCCGGTCACGGCCGCGGAGTTCGACGCCCAGATCAAGAAAGAGATAGAAGAGAGTATCGCGCTGGTGAAGGCCGCGGGCATCAAGGTGAATTGACGCGCAGGCTTGCGCGTCAACGCGACCTCATTCCTCCGGCGGCGGCAGGAACACGACCTCGTGCTTGGCCGAGAGCGCGACCACGTCCGGCGGGTTCTGTTCCTTCATGCCGTGGATCGCCCAGAACAGGTCGTACAGCTTGCGCGTCGGCGTGACCCAGAACAGGCACTTGATCGGCTGTTCGGACTTGTTGAACAGCCCGTGCGGAACGTTCATCGGCAGACGGATCAGGTCGCCTGCGGTCGCGATGTATTCGCGCCCGTCGATCAGCGCATCCATGCGGCCTTCGAACATGTAGATGAACTCATCCTGCGTCGGATGGATATGCGGCGGCACGAACGTGCCGGGCGGAAAGGTCGCGTGCCACGAGAATTGCGAACTCGCTCAGCGACTTCGGCACGTAAGTCTGTCCGAGGATGTTCCAGACGATGCCGTCGAGGCCGGTCGTCGCCTTGGTGATGCCTGCGGTAAGCGGTTGCATGAACGCGTTACTCCGTGACTCGAAACTTTCGCCGCGCATGTAATCACGAAGGCTCAAGCACGACACGGTTAACTTGATGACAGCGTAAACGCGGACGCGACGCGCGCCGCTTGTGCTCAAGGGCGCGGCAAAGTGCCCGAAAAATGGGGCTTCACAGGATAGATGCTTTAAGCTTAAAATATCTCTATCGGGGCCGCGCGGGCGCCGGAATTGGACGCCGCGCGCGGGGCCGGGCCATAATCCGCGCGGGAGCGCAACGAAAAGACTTTCGGAGGAGTGGACATGAACAAGTTGCCCGTCATGCTGGCTGCGGTCGCGACGTTCGGCCTTGCGGCCTCGCAGGCCGCCGCGCAGGACAAGCTCAAGGTCGGCATCCTG
The DNA here is from genome assembly GCA_963828625.1 of uncultured Alphaproteobacteria bacterium. Lineage (GTDB taxonomy): Bacteria > Pseudomonadota > Alphaproteobacteria > Rhizobiales > Xanthobacteraceae > PALSA-894. Next base: position 389,708 of record CAWHEX010000010.1, read on the forward strand.
ACGACGCTGTCCGGCCCGCCGGCCGCGCTCGGCAACCAGCAGCGCAACGGCTTCCAGCTCGCGCTCAAGACGCTCGGCGGCAAGCTCGGCGGACGCGAGGTCGAGTTGATCGTGCAGGATGACGAGCTGAAGCCCGACGTCGCGGTCGGCAAGGCGAAGGCGTTCGTCGAGCGCGACAAGGTCGACTTCGTGGTCGGCCCGATCTTCTCCAACATCCTGATCGCGATGATGAAGCCGGTGACCGACGGCGGCGCGATCCTGATCTCGCCCAATGCCGGCACGTCGAACTTCGCCGGCAAGGACTGCAACGCCAACTTCTTCGTCACCTCGTACCAGAACGACCAGAACCACGAGGTGCTGGGCAAGTACGCGCAGGACAAGGGGATCAAGAAGGCGTTCATCATGGCGCCGAACTATCAGGCGGGCAAAAACTCGCTCGCCGGGTTCAAGCGCTACTTCAAGGGCGAGGTGCTGGACGAGGTCTACGTGCCGCTCAACCAGCTCGACTATTCGGCTGAGCTCTCCAAGATCGCGGCGGCGGCGCCGGAAGCGATCTTCGTGTTCCTGCCGGGCGGCATGGGCGTGAATTTCGTCAAGCAGTTCCGCCAAGCCGGACTCGCCGACAAGATCACGTTCCTCTCGGCTTTCACGGTCGACAAGTCGACGCTGCCGGCGCAGCAGGACGCAGCGCTCGGCTTCTTCGGTGGCGCGAACTGGGCGCCGAACCTCGACAACCCGCAGAACAAGGAATTCGTCGCGGCCTACGAGAAGGAATACAACGCGGTGCCGGGCTCCTACGCGTTCCAGGCCTACGACGCCGCGCTGCTGATCAACTCCGCGCTGAAGGCGACCGGCGGCAAGACCGACAACAAGGATGCGTTGCGCGCCGCGCTCGCCAAGGCGGACTTCAAGTCGCTGCGCGGGGCGTTCAAGTTCAACACCAACCACTACCCGATCCAGGACTTCTATCTGGTGAAGGTCGCCAAGCGCGGCGACGGCAAGTTCCAGACCGAGATCGTGCAGAAGGTGTTCGAGAACTACAGCGATCCGCACGTTAAAGACTGCGCGATGAAGTAAGGCGCGTCGCGCGCCACCTTGCTTTCCCCTCTCCCGCTTGCGGGAGAGGGTGGCGAGGACCTTCAGGTCCGAGCCGGGAGAGGGCTCTGCATTCATGTCCGAGCCCCATCTCCCGCCTCGCTTCGCTCGGCACCCTCTCCCCGCTTTGCGGGGCGAGGGGAAGGACACCGGTGAATGTCCACCACCCTCCTCATCGTCCAGATGCTGAACGGCCTGCAGCTCGGCGTGCTGCTGTTCCTCATCGCCGCCGGTCTCACGCTCGTGTTCGGCGTGATGGACTTCATCAATCTGGCGCATGGCGTGCAGTACATGCTGGGCGCCTATCTGGCGGTGATGTTCTACGGCCTCACCGGCAACTTCCTGTTCGCGCTCATCCTCGCGCTCGGCGCGACGCTCGCCTTCGGATTGCTGCTCGAGTTCGCGATCTTCCGTCATCTCTATGATCGCGACCACCTCGATCAGGTGATCGCGACCTTCGGCATCATCCTGTTCCTGAATCAGGGCGTGAAGATTCTCTGGGGTGCCTCGCCGCTGAGCCTGCCGATGCCCGAGATGCTGTCGGGCTCGATCGTGCTGATGCCCGGCATTCTCTATCCGGTGTGGCGGCTGGTGATTATCGGCTCCGGCCTCGGCGTCGCGTTGATCCTCTATCTGCTGGTGAGCCATACGCGCGTCGGCATGCTGGTGCGCGCGGGCGCCACCAATGCGCCGATGGTTTCGGCGCTCGGCGTCAACATCCGCCGGCTGTTCATGATCGTGTTCGGCTTCGGCACGATGCTGGCGGGCTTTGCCGGCATCATGATCGCCCCGATCCTGTCGGTCGAACCCGGCATGGGCGACACCATCCTCATTCTGGCGTTCGTGGTGATCGTGATCGGCGGCATCGGCTCGATCCGCGGCGCGTTCCTCGCCGCGCTGATCATCGGACTGGTCGATACGCTCGGCCGCTCGTTCTCGGTCGATATCCTGCGCCTGTTCATGGCGCCCTCGCCCGCGCGCACCGTCGGTCCCGCGATCGCCTCGATGCTGATCTATCTGCTGATGGCCGTCGTGCTTTACGTCCGCCCGGCGGGCCTTTTTCCCGCCAAGGGGCGCTGACGATGACGGACATCGCAGCGCCGGTGACACCGACGCCGCGGCGCGGGCTGCTGGCCGGCAATGCGCTGCCGGTCGCGATCTTCCTCGTCTTCGCGCTTGTGCCGCTGTTCGCGACGTTCAAGGCCGAGGTTTATGTGCTGAGCCTCGTCACGCGCGTGATGATCTTCGCGATCGCGGCGCTCGCGCTCGACCTGCTGATCGGCTACGGCGCGCTCGTCTCGTTCGGCCACGCGGCGTTCATCGGGCTCGGCGCCTATGCGGTTGGCATCCTCGGCTCGCACGGTATCAACGACGCGCTGATCTCGCTTCCGGTTGCGCTTGCCGTCTCGGCGTTGTTCGCCTTCGCGACCGGCATCGTCTGCCTGCGCACCAAGGGCGTCTATTTCATCATGATCACACTGGCGTTCGGCCAGATGGCGTTCTTCACGGCAAGCTCGCTAGCGCCCTATGGCGGCGACGACGGCCTGACTATCCGGATGCGTTCGACGTTTGCGGGTTTCCCGATCCTGGCGAACGATCGCGCGCTCTATTACGTCTGCCTCGCCTTCCTGCTCGGCACGTATCTCCTTTGCCGCGCGCTCGTCGCCTCACGCTTCGGCCGCGTCTATCGCGGCGCGCGCGAGAATGCCCTGCGCATGGGCACTGTCGGCTTCGAGGTCTATCGCTTCCAGCTTGTCGCTTACGTGATCGCGGGCGCGCTCGGCGGGCTCTCGGGTTTCCTGCTCGGCAACGCGACCGATTTCGTCAGCCCGGCCTTCATGTCGTGGCAACGCTCCGGCGAACTGCTCATCATGGTGATCTTCGGCGGCATCGGCACGCTCACCGGCGCGATCATCGGCGCAGCAGCGTTCCTTCTGACCGAGGAATGGCTGTCCGGCATCACCGAGCACTGGAAGGTGATCTTCGGCCCTCTTCTGGTCTTCGTTGCGGTGTTCGCGCCCGGCGGATTGATCGGCGCTGGCGCAAAAGCTGCGGGGGTTGTTCCGTGGCTGACCCCGTGTTGCGCATCGAGAGCTTGACCAAGAACTTCGGCGGCCTGCGCGTCACCGACGGAGTGACACTCGACGTGATGCCGGGCGAACTGCACGCCGTGATCGGCCCGAACGGCGCCGGCAAGACGACGCTGATCAACCAGATTTCCGGACTGCTTAGCCCCGACGCCGGCCGGATCGTGTTCGCCGGCGAGGACGTGACGCGCATGCCGGTCGACCGGCGCGCGCAGCGCGGGCTTGCGCGCTCATTCCAGATCACCTCGATCCTGCCGCGCTTCTCGGTGCTGGAGAACGTCGCGCTTGCCGTGCAGGCGCGGCAGGGCACGAGCTTCCGCTTCTTCGGGCGCGCGGCCGATGAGGATGAACTGAACGTGCCCGCGATGGCGGCACTCGATCAGGTCGGGTTGGCGCCCCGCGCGCACGTGCCGGCCGGCGAGCTCTCGCACGGCGAGAAACGCGCGCTGGAGCTGGCGATCGCGCTGGCGATGGAGCCGAAGCTGCTGCTGCTCGACGAGCCGATGGCGGGGACCGGCCACGACGAGAGCGAACGGCTGGTGACAGTTCTGCGCGGCCTCAAGGGCCGCTTTCCGATGGTGCTGGTCGAGCACGACATGACCGCCGTGTTCGCGCTCGCCGACCGCATCTCGGTGCTGATCTATGGTCGCATCCTCGCAAGCGGGACGCCCGCGCAGGTGCGCGCGGACCCGCAGGTGGTCACCGCCTATCTCGGCGAGGAGATGGAATGTGATGCTCGCCGTCGAAAATCTCGCCGCCGGCTATGGCCCCGCGCAGGTGCTGTTCGATGTGAGCTTTTCCGTCGGCGCGGGCGAGGTCGTCACCCTGCTCGGCCGCAACGGCATGGGCAAAACCACCACCATCCGCACGCTGATGGGCCTGCTGCCCGCGCGCGGCGGCACTGCGCGCTTCGAGGGCGAGGCGCTGCTCGGCCGCCCGCCCTATCGCATCGCGCAGCGCGGGCTTGGGCTCGTGCCCGAAGGCCGGATGTGTTTCCGACTTTGTCCGTGGAGGAGAACCTGATCGCTGACCGCGGCTGCAAGGCACGGCGAGGCGCGATGGACGCTTCCCGCGTCTACGACTTCTTCCCGCGCCTCGCCGAGCGCCGCGCCAACATGGGCAACCAGCTTTCCGGCGGCGAGCAGCAGATGCTCGCGATCGGCCGCGCACTGATGACCAATCCGAAGCTGCTCATCCTCGACGAGGCGACCGAAGGGCTCGCGCCGCCTGATCCGCACCGAGATCTGGGCCTGCCTCGGGCGGCTCAAGAAGCGAGGGCCAGGCGATCCTGCTGGTCGACAAGCATCTCGACGCGCTGACGCAGGATCGCCGACCGCCACGTGGTGATCGAGAAGGGTCACGTAGTGTGGACCGGCACATCGGCGCAGCTTGCCGGCCGACGCGAGCGTGAAGACGCGGATACTTGCAGGTGTGACTAGCGAATGCGGGCTTGCTCGAGCCGGGGCTCCGCGCCCGCGAGCAGGTGCTCCGCCTTCACCTGCTGCGCCGCCGCCATGTGCGGCCGATCTCGTAGGCGAGCGGGATGCTGTCCGGGTTGTCCATCTGGCGCACGCGCGCGATGATCCTTCAGCGCTCAGCTTGAGTCGAGGTTCTGCTCCAGCCAGCCGTGCTCCAGCCGCACGTCGTAACGCAGGAAGCGGAACAGTGGCCCGCCGGGGAAAACGTCGCCGAGCGGACCCGATCTCGGAATTGATGCGCCACGGCGTCGGGCAATCGCTCATCCACTGCATCATGGCGAGCGCGGAATGCCTGGTGTCGTCCATGACGCTCATCAGCGCATGCAGAGCAACCGTGACGTTCTGTGTGCGGCCGGCGGACGCTCTTTCGAGCCGGCGCGGAAGTCCGCCGGTGCCAACCGAGACGATCGTCAGCTTGCCGAGTCCCGGTGTCCCAGTAGAGCCCATAGGGCGCGAGGCGCGACATCATGAATAGGATGAGCGATGGATTGTTGTGCGGGGACACGCCGCCGTCGACAAAGAGGCCGGTCGTCGTCGTCCGTGATCGGATCAGTTCCGGCTCGAAATAGGTCGGCGCGGCCGTGCTGGCGCGCACGAGATTGCCGAAAGCGGATAGTGGCGATTGCCGATATAGTTCTTGTCGCGTGGGCTCTCCCAATAGGGCGCGCGCGGATTGTTCGCCACGATCCAGGCGCTGCCCGTATCCATGCGTTTTGCCACAGGGCATAGCCGGTGCGAAGGTCGGGCGTGTCGAGCGTCCGGTCGCCGATGATCCCCGGCGATCTCGCGGCGCAAGGCCGTACACGTTGAACTTCGGCTGGAGACAGCGGAATGCGGAAGCGCGAGCGCTTGAACGCCGTGGCGCGAGGTCGGTGATAGATGTCTCGCAGTCCGTCGGTCGTCTTGCCGAGCGCAAGCGCGCCGCCGATGATCGCGCCGGTCGACGTGCCGCCGATCAGGTCGAAGTATCGGCGAGGCGGACGTCGCCGCTGCTGTCTTTCCAGTGACGGCCTCGATCGTTCCAGGAACGCGACCGCGATGACGCCGCGCACGCCTCCGCCATCGAGCGCGAGGATGCGCTTCGGTCCCGGGGCCGAACAGGTGGCGGTCGCGCGGCGAGGTCGCGTCATAGGGTCGTTGCGTGTCTGACATCTGGCCCCGGAAGGTGTTTTCCTGACCGTAGGGCAGCAAGTCTCGGCTTGTCGAGGCGTTTGCGGGCGCCGCGCTATTCCGCGGCCTGCTTCCATCGCCGTCGCGTGACCCTTCGGCTTCGCCTTGCGCCGAAGCTCAGTGAGGTCGGCACGGTCGCGCACCGAATTGCGGAAGATCTGGTCGCGGCCCGGGCAGATATTGCGGCGGACAATGGATGTCGGTCGCGCCGTACCAAGCCGCGGCCTTCATGGTGAAGAACGGATCGACCAGATGCGGGCGCGCGAGCGCCACGAGATCGGCACGTCCGGCGGCGATGATGGTGTTGACCTGATCGGCGGTCGTGATCGCGCCGACGCACATCGTGGCGAGCCCCGCCTCGTTGCGGATCTGGTCGGAGAACGGCGTCTGGAACATGCGGCCGTAGATCGGCTCGGCATCGGGCGTGGTCTGCCCGGTCGAGACGTCGATCAGGTCGCAGCCCGCGTCCGCGAAGGCGCGCGCGATCTCGACGGCTTCTTCGTCGGTGAGGCCGCCCTCCTCCCAGTCGGTCGCCGAGATGCGCACCGACATCGGCTTTTCGTCCGGCCACGCCTTGCGCATCGCGCGGAACACTTCCAGCGGAAAGCGCAGGCGGTTTTCGAGGCTGCCGCCGTATTCGTCGGTGCGCCGGTTGGTCAGCGGCGAGATGAAGCTCGCCAGCAGATAACCGTGCGCGCAGTGCAGCTCGAGCATGTCGAAGCCGGCGCGGATGGCCGCGCTCGCCGCCTGTACGAACTCCGCCATGACCCGGTCCATGTCGGCGCGCGTCATTTCGCGCGGCACCTGGCTGTTCGGGTAGTACGGGATCGGCGAGGCCGAGATAACCGGCCATCCGCCTTCGGCAAGCGGCTGGTCCATGCCCTCCCACATCAGCTTGGTCGCGCCCTTGCGACCCGCATGGCCGAGCTGGAGGCAGAACTTCGCGCCTGAGTTCGGCATGGATGAAATCCGCGATGCGCTTCCAGGCCGCCTCTTGCGCATCGGTGTAGAGGCCGGTGCATCCCGAGCGTGATGCGCGCGTCCGCCGAGACGCAGACCATTTCGGTGAAGACGAGCCCGGCACCGCCGGTCGCGCGGCGAGCCGAGATGCACGAGATGCCAGTCGGTCGGCATGCCGTCGACCGCCGAATACTGGTCCATCGGCGAGACGACGACGCGATTGTTCAAGCGTCATGCCGCGCAGCCGGAACGGCTGGAACATCGGCACGGTCGGCTTGTCGACGTCCGCCTCGAAGCCCTGATCGCGCGGACGTCACGCGCCACGACCTTGTCGATCTCCGCGACGAACTCCGGCGCGCGCAGCGCGAGGTTGTCATAGGTGATCGCCTTGGAGCGCGTCATCAGGCCGAACGCGAAGCGCGTCGGGTCCATGTCCCAGAAGCGGCGCACGTGCTCGAACCACACGAGCGACACCTCGGCGGAGTGCTGGGTCTTCTCGACTTCGAGCCGCCGCTCGGTTTCGTAGCGCGCGCGGAGCGCGCGCTTGCACGTACTGCTTCCCGCCCGTCGCCTTGAACGCATTGAACAGCGCGATCGCGTCTTCCATCGCGAGCTTGGTGCCCGAGCCGATCGAGAAATGCGCCGTCGCCTTGGCGTCGCCGATCAGCACGATGTTGTCGTGCGTCCAGCTTTCGCAGCGGATGGTCGGAAAGTTGCGCCAGAGCGAGCGGTTGACGGTGAGCTTGTGGCCGGCGAGTTCCTTGGCGAACACGCCTTCGAGGAATTTCGCCGACTGCTGCCTCGTCGAGCTTGTCGAGGCCGGCGCGCGCGAAGGTTTCCGGATCTGTCTCCATCACCCAGGTCGATTGGCCGACCTCGTACTGGTAGCAGTGCGCGATGAAGATGCCGTGCTCGGTCTCCTTGAAGAAAAACGTGAAGGCATCGAACGGGCGCGTCGAACCCATCCAGGCGAACTTGTTCGGCCGCAGATCGACGCTCGGCTTGAACGCTTCCGCGTGCTGCGCGCGGATGCGCGAGTTGATGCCGTCAGCCGCGACGATCAGGTCCGCGTCGCGATGCGCGCCGGGATCAACCTCGGTCTGGAATTTCATCTCCACGCCGAGCGCGCGGGCGCGTTCCTGCAGCAACCGCAGCAGCGTGACGCGCGCGCAGCCGCAGAAGCCGTTGCCGCCGATGCGATGCACGGTATCCTTGTGATGGATCTCGATGTCGTCCCAGTAGGCGAAGTTCGCCGTGATCGCCCGGTAGCTTTCGAGGTCGTATTTCTCGAAGGTCTCCAGCGTCTCGTCGGAGAACACGACGCCGAAGCCGAACGTGTCGTCGGGCCGGTTGCGCTCGTAGACGGTGAGGCGCATCGCCGGCCACGCCTTCTTCGCCAGGATCGCGAAGTAGAGCCCGGCAGGCCCGCCGCCGATGACGTCGACTTTCATGCGCTCCTCCGCCACGGGAGAGGAAATTACTTTAAGCTTAAAATAATTTCGCTGCAAGGCCCCGGTGGTGCTTGAAGCCTAGAAATTTGAAGCTTAAAGTAATTTCGCCCGAACGGAATCGGGTTGGCGCAGAGGCGCTTTATGGCAATCCTCGACGGGCGGCATGCTCTGGTGACCGGCGGCGGGCGCGGCATCGGCCGGGCCATCGCGGCGGCACTGACGGGTGCTGGCGCGGCCGTCACGGTGCTGGGCCGGCAGGAAGCGCCGCTCAAGGAGGCGGTCGCGGCCGGCGATGCCAAGGGTTACGCGGTCGCCGACGTGACCGACGAGGTCGCGGTCGATATGGCGGTGAAGCTCGCCGCCGTCGCGCGCGGGCCGGTCGACATCCTGATCGCCAATGCGGGCGGCGCGGTGAGCGTGCCGTTCCTGAAGGGCTCGTCGCGAACAGTTCCGCGAGATGTTCGACCTCAACGTGATGGGCGTGGTGCATACGACCCGCGCCGTGCTCGGCGACATGATGAAGCGCGGCTTCGGCCGCATCGTGGTGAATTCCTCGGTCGCCGGCCTGAAGGGCTACGCCTACGTCACCGCCTATTGCGCGGCGAAGCACGCCGCCGTCGGTCTTGTGCGCGCGCTTGCGCAGGAGACGGTGAAGAGCGGCGTCACGGTGAATGCCGTGTGCCCCGGCTACACCGACACGGACCTCGTGCAGTCCGGCATCGAGCATGTCATCGCGAAGACCGGACGCACGCGCGAGCAGGCGATCGCCGACATGCTGAAGGACAAGCCGGGCGGCCGCCTGATCACGCCGCAGGAAGTCGCCGACGCCGTGCTGTTCCTGTGCTCGCCCGGCGCGGGCGCGATCACCGGCACGACGCTCACCGTCGCGGGCGGAGAAATCTGATGGACGACCGCGTGATCCCGCTCGATTCCGAAACCAAGGTCTGCCGAACGCCCGGCCGACCACGAGGCGGAGCTGCGGCTGTGGCTGCGCCTGCTCACCTGCACGACCCTGATCGAGGGCGAGGTGCGCCGCCGCCTGCGCGACGAATTCGACGTGACGCTGCCGCGCTTCGACCTGATGGCGCAGCTCGACAAGGCGCCGAGCGGCATGACGCTCGGGCGAACTCTCGCAGCGCATGATGGTGTCGAACGGCAACGTCACCGGACTGGCCGAGCGGCTCGTCGAGCAGGGCCTGCTCGATCGCCGCGCCGCGCCGAAGGACCGCCGCGCGCAGATCGTGAGCCTCACCGCCGAAGGCCGCCGCGTGTTCCGCCAGATGGCGCGCACGCACGAGGACTGGATCGCAGAGATTTTTTCGGGCCTCGACGCCGCCGAGACCGACACTTTGATGAACCTGCTCGGAAAGGCCAAAGCCTCCGCGCGCAAGTCCGTACGGAGCGCCGAATGATCGCGAACCCGGTCAGCCTGCCGCTTGGCGGATACAAGGCGCAGCACGTGCGGCTCGACGTCGACGGCAAGGTCGCGACGCTCACGCTCAACCGCCCGGACAAGAAGAATCCCCTCACCTTCGAGAGCTACGCCGAGATCGCGAACCTTTTCCGCGCGGCCGCCAAGGACAAGCAGGTGAAGGCCTTCGTCATCACCGGCGAAGGCGGCAATTTCTGCTCCGGCGGCGACGTGTTCGAGATCATCGGCCCGCTGGTCGAGATGAGCACGGTCGAGCTGCTCGAATTCACCCGCATGACCGGCGAGGCCGTGAAGGCGATGCGGCAATGCCCGCAGCCGATCATTGCGGCGATCGACGGCGTGTGCGCGGGCGCGGGCGCGATCCTCGCGATGGCCTCCGACATGCGGATCGGAACCGCGAAGGCCAAGGTGGCGTTCCTGTTCAATCGCGTCGGCCTGGCCGGGTGCGACATGGGCGCCTGCGCGATCCTGCCGCGCATCATCGGACAGGGGCGCGCAAGCGAACTGCTCTACACCGGGCGCGTGATGGGCGGCGAGGAAGCCGAGCGCTGGGGCTTTTTCAATCGCGCTCGCCGCGCCGGAAGCCGTGCTCGACGAGGCGACGAAGCTCGCGAAGGACCTCGCCGACGGTCCGACGTTCGCGAACGGCATGACCAAGCGGATGCTGGAAATGGAATGGGCCATGTCGGTCGAGCAGGCGATCGAGGCCGAAGCGGTCGCGCAGGCGCTGTGCATGGAAACCGAAGACTTCGCGCGCGCCTATCGGGCGTTCGCCGCGAAGCAGAAGCCGGTGTTCGAGGGCAACTGATGTCGCTCGCCGAGACGCTCAGCTGGCCGTTCTTCGAGGACCACCACCGCCGCTTCGCGGACGAACTGGCGCGCTGGGCTGACGCCACCCTGCCCGGCCTGCCGCATGACGATGTGGACGAGGCCTGCCGCGCGCGCGTGGCGGCGCTCGGCAAGGCGGGATGGCTCAAGGCCTGCGTGCCGGCGGAGTTCGGCGGGCTGCACCCGAAGCTCGATGTGCGCACGCTGTGCATCGCGCGCGAGATTCTGGCGTTCCGCGACGGGCTTGCGGATTTCGCGGTCGCCATGCAGGGGCTCGGCACCGGCGCGATCTCGCTTTACGGCACGCCGGAGCTGAAACAGCAATATCTGCCGCCGGTGCGCGACGGCAAGGCGATCGCGGCGTTCGCGCTGTCCGAGCCCGAGGCCGGCTCCGACGTCGCGGCGATGGCGACAACGGCCACGCCGGACGGCAACGCGCATGTCCGCATCGACGGTGCGAAAACCTGGATCTCCAACGGCGGCATCGCAGACCACTACGTGGTGTTCGCGCGTACCGGCGAAGGCCCCGGCGCGAAAGGGCTCTCCGCCTTCATGGTCGATGCCGATACGCCGGGCTTGACGATCACCGAGCGCATCGACGTGATCGCGCCGCATCCGCTCGCGACATTGAAATTCGATGCCTGCCGCGTGCCGGTGAGCAACCGCCTCGGCGCTCCCGGCGAGGGCTTCAAGGTCGCGATGGCGACGCTCGATATTTTCCGCGCGACCGTCGGCGCAGCGGCGCTCGGCTTTGCGCGCCGCGCATTGCACGAGACGGTCGAACATGCGGCCACCCGGAACCTGTTCGGCGCACCGCTCGGCGAACTGCAGATGACGCAGGCCACGATCGCCGACAGCGCAACGGAAGTCGATGCCGCCGCGCTGCTGGTCTATCGGGCGGCCTGGACCAAGGATAAAGGCGCGGCGCGCGTCACGCGCGAAGCCGCGATGGCGAAGATGTTCGCCACGGAGGCGGCGCAGCGGGTGATCGACCGCGCCGTGCAGCTGCATGGCGGGCGCGGCGTCACCAAGGGCGAAAAGGTCGAGGAGCTGTACCGCGAGATCCGCGCGTTGCGCATCTACGAGGGTGCCACCGAAGTACAGAAGATCGTCATCGCAAGAGAAGCCTTGAGGAACCGCCCGGCGAAACCGGCGCTGGCGGCGGAATGATGGAGCACGCCATGATCCGATCGGGACATGTCGATACCTTCACGCGGGACAACCTCCCGCCGCGGGCCCAGTGGCCGGAATTCAGGTTTACACTGCCGGAGCTGCAGTATCCGGAGCGGTTCAACTGCGTCGGCGAATTCGTCGACAAGTGGGTCGCACGCGGCGACGGCGACCGCATCGCGATCGTGTCACCCTACGAGACCTGGACCTACGCGCAGCTCACCGAGCGCATCAACCGCATCGCCAACGTGCTGACGCACGATCTCGGGATGGTTCCGGGCAACCGGGTGCTGCTGCGCGCGCCGAATTCGCCAATGGCGATTGCGTGCTATCTGGCAATCATCAAGGCTGGCGGCGTCACGGTCGCCACGATGCCGCTGCTGCGCGCCAAGGAGCTGTCGTACGCCGTAGCGAAAGCCAAAATCAAGCTCGCACTATGCGACACACGATTGTTCGACGAGATGGAGAAGACCAAGCCGCTCGCGCCCGAGCTCGAGCGCATCGTCTATTGGGGTGACGGCCAGCTCGAAGATCTGATGGCGCGGCGGGGTTATGGGACTTTTGCCGCCTGCGATACCGCGAGCGACGACGTTTGTCTCATCGCGTTCACCTCCGGCACCACCGGCGAGCCGAAGGGCACGATGCACTTCCAGCGCGACATGCTGGCGAGCGCGGACAGCTATTCAAAGTACGTGCTTCAGCCGAATCGTGACGACCGCTTCGTCGGCTCGGCCCCCCTCGCCTTCACGTTCGGCCTCGGCGGTCATGTGCTGTTCCCGTTCCGCATCGGCGCGGCGACGATCCAGCTTGAAGCGGCTCCCCCCGACGTGCTGCTACCCGCGATCGCGAAGCACAAAGCGACCATCTGCTTCACGGCACCGACTGCCTACCGGGCGATGCTGCCGAAGCTTTCCGAGCACGACATTTCCTCGCTGCGCAAATGCGTCTCCGCCGGCGAGGCGCTGCCCAAGGCGACGTTCGAGGCGTGGCACAAGGCGACCGGGATGAAGATCCTCGACGGCATCGGCGCGACCGAGATGATGCACATCTTCATCGGCGCGCCGGAGGGCGAAATCCGCGCCGGCTCGACCGGCAAGGCCGTGCCCGGCTACGAGGCCAAGGTGATCGACGACGACGGCGACGACTGCCCGGCCGGCACCGTCGGCCGTCTCGCGGTGCGCGGGCCGACCGGCTGCCGCTATCTCGCGGACCAGCGGCAGACGAAGTACGTGCAGGACGGCTGGAACGTCACCGGCGACACCTACCTGAAGGATGCCGACGGCTATTTCTGGTACCAGGCGCGTTCCGACGACATGATCATTTCGGCCGGTTACAACATCGCGGGCCCGGAAGTGGAGTCCGCGCTGCTGCTGCATCCCGCCGTCGCCGAATGCGGCGTGGTCGGCGCGCCGGACGAAGAGCGCGGCATGATCGTGAAAGCCTATGTGGTGCTGCGTCCGGGCCAGAGCGGCGATGCCGCGATGACGCGCGCCTTGCAGGACTACGTGAAGGGCGCGATCGCGCCTTACAAATATCCGCGCGCGATCGAGTACGTCAGCGCGCTGCCGAAGACCCAGACCGGCAAGCTGCAACGCTTCGCGCTGCGCAAGACCGCGACCGAGCAGGCCTCGCGAAAACTCGCGTCGTAAGGATCAGGACCATGACACGGAAGCCGACGCTGTTCGTCAAACCGCCGGAGGACGATGAACTCCCGCGCACCCTGTTGCCGCAAGGCTGGCCGCGCCCGCAGGGCTACGCCAACGGCATGACGGCGAAGGGGCGCGTCGTCATCACCGGCGGCGTGGTCGGTTGGGACGTGATGGGCAACTTCCCCGACACCTTCGCGGCGCAAGCGCGGCAGACGTTTTCCAACATCCTGAAAATTCTTGCCGAAGGCGGCGCGGGACCGGAACATCTGGTGCGGCTCACCTGGTACGTGACCGACCTCGACGAATACCGCGCGAAGCCTGCGCGACTTGGGCCGCGCCTATCGCGAGACAATCGGCACCTCCTATCCGGCGATGGCGGTGGTGCAGGTCTCAGGCCTGCTCGAGAAGGCCGCGAAGATCGAGATCGAGGCGACCGCGGTCGTTCCCGAATAACCCCATTGCGGCGCGCTCTTTGCTCTGTATGACTCGGCGCTCCTGCTGAGGAGAACGCCGCGTGGATCAGGCCGCCGATCACCACGACCATCATTTCGAACCGCGCGTCGAGGACGATGCGCTGGTGCGCGGGCGCGGGCGTTTCGTCGAGGACGCGCCGCAGGAGAACCAGCTTCATGGCGTGTTCCTGCGCTCGCCGCAGGCGCACGCGCGCATCAAGTCAATGGACATCGCGGCGGCGCGCGCCGCGACAGGCGTCGTCGCGGTCCTGACCCACACCGAGATGGAGGCCGCGGGCATCGGCTCGACCTCGGTTCATCCGCCACTTGTGGGGCGCAATGGCGCCAAGCTGATCGTGCCGTTCCGCCCCGCGCTTGCCGCCGGGCGCGTCTTGTACGTCGGCCAGCCCGTCGCGCTCGTGGTCGCGGAGAGTGTCGCGCTGGCGCAGGACGCGGCGGAGTTGATCCAGGTCGACTACGAGGAACTGGATGCCGTCGCCGACCTTCGCGGGGCGCTGCAAGCGAATGCGCCACAGCTTTTCCCGGAAGCGCCGGGCAATCTGGCGATCGACTGGCCGGGACCGGTCACGGACGACGGCAGCAATGCGCGCAAGATCGAGGAGATTTTCGCCAGCGCCGCACACACGGCGCGCGTCTCCGTCGTCAACCAGCGTCTCGTCGTGGCCGCGATGGAGCCACGCGGCGCGACCGCGCGCTACAATGCGGCAGCCGACCACTACACGCTGCGTTCGTGCTCGCAGGGGGCCGGGCCGCAGCGCGACCAGCTCGCCGCGATGACGGGCTTTCCGCGCGAGAAGATCCGCGTCATCAGCGAGGACGTGGGCGGCGCGTTCGGCGTGAAAACAGCGGCCTATCCGGAATATCCGAGCCTGCTGGTGGCGGCGAAAATCACCGGGCGGCCGGTCGCCTGGATGTCGACGCGCTCGGAAGCCTTCCTCTCCGACCAGCAGGCGCGCGATACCGTCACGGAGGCCGAGCTCGCGCTCGACGAAAAGGGCAAGTTCCTCGCGTTGCGCGTAAAGCACCTCGCCAACATGGGCGCCTTCATGGGCGTGCCGGGCGCGCACATCCAGACCAACAATTTCTCGCGCTGCTTCCCCGGCATGTATGCGATCCGGCACATTCAGGTGGACGTGCTGTGTGCGTACACCAACACCGTGCCGACAGGTCCCTATCGGGGCGCAGGACGTCCCGAGGCGAACTATGCGCTTGAGCGTCTCGTCGAGGAGGCAGCGCGCGTGACCGGCATCGATCCGGTCCGGCTGCGCCGTCGCAACCTGATCGCGCCGCGGTCCATTCCCTACAAGACGGCCGTGGGCACCACCTATGATTCCGGCGACTTCGCGCCGATCCTCGAAAAGGCGCTCGCGCTCGCGCACTACACCGATTTCAAGAAGCGCCGCCGCGAGTTGTTCCGGCGCAAGCGCCTGCGCGGCATCGGCGTCTCCTGCTTCCTCGAACATGCCGGCGGAATGCCGACCGAGAGCGCATCGCTGCTGTTCCCCGGCGAGAACAGGCTCGTGCTCGGCATCGGCGTGCAGAACACCGGCCAGGGGCATGCGACGATCTATCCACGGCTGATCGGCGCAAAGCTCGGCATTCCGGCCGCGCAGATCGCGCACCGCCACGGCGACACCGATCTCGATCTCAAAGGCAATCCATCCGTCGGCTCGCGCTCGACCATGACGGTCGGCAGCGCGCTCTATCGCGCAGTCGATCTCATGCTGGAGAAGGCGAAGCCGATCGCCGCGGGAATGCTCGAAGCCGCCGAAGTCCGATGTCGCCTATCGGGAGGGGTATTTCGAGGTGGTTGGCACCGACAAACGCGTTTCGCTGTTCGACGTCGCGGTGCGCGCAAAGGAAGCGGGCGACACGCTCGACACCAAGGCCACCGTCGATACCCCGCAGACCTTTCCGAACGGCTGCCACGTTGCGGAAGTCGAGATCGATCCGGACACCGGCGTCGTCGAGATCGTCGGCTACGCGGCGGTGGACGATGCCGGCGTCGTGATCGATCACACGCTTGCTGCAGGCCAGCTCATCGGCGCCTTGGCGCAGGGCATCGGTCAGGCGCTGATGGAGAACGCCGTCTACGACGATGGCGGCCAGCTCGTCGCCGGCACCTTCATGGACTATGCGATGCCGCGCGCCTTCGACATGCCGCCCGTCGTTGAGGCGAACCACAATGCGCCCGCGACGACCAATCCGCTCGGCGTGAAGGGCGTGGGCGAAGCCGGCACCACCGGCTCGATCGCAGCGATCATGAACGCGATCGCGAATGCGATCCCGGAAGGACGCGGCGTCAATCTCGATATGCCGGCGACACCCGACAAGGTGTGGCGCGCCTGCCGCGGGCAGTAATCAGGCCGCGGTCCGCGCGGACATCTGGATAACGGTCAGGTGCTCCGGCATGTCGTCGGTCAGGCCGGCTTCGACCGGCGCGACCTCGACGCGGTTGCGGCCGCGCGCCTTGGCGAGATAGAGCGCCTGATCGGCGAGCGTGATGAGGTGCGCCAGATCCTGCGCGCGGATCGACGATAACCGAGACGCCGACGCTCGCCGTCGCATTCAGCACATGGCCGTCGAGCACGGCGGCGCTCGCGGCGAACGCCCTGCGCAGCCGGTCGGCGACCAGATAGGCGTTGTCGACGCTTGCGTCAGCGAGCACGACGGTGAATTCCTCGCCGCCGAGGCGCCCGATCACATCGGTCTGCCGCAGGTTCGCGCGCGTGGTCTTGGCAAATGTCTGCAGCACCCTGTCGCCGACAGCGTGCCCGAAGCGATCGTTGATCGACTTGAAGTTATCGAGATCGATCAGCAACACTCCGATCGGCCGGTCGCGCTGAATCTGCTGCTGCATCAGCGCTTCAGCGTCCTGCAGGAACGCACGGCGATTGAGGAGGCCGGTCAGCGCGTCGGTCATCGCAGCAGTCTTGTGACGCAGCTCGGTGCGTTCCTTCGACATCGCGAGCAGGATAAACGCGGTCGCGATCGTCATCAGGAAGGCTTCGAGGCTGAGCACGCTCAACCACGCGCTCGCCAGAAAATTGTCCGCATCCTGTCCGTGCACCAGCGCATTGAGCGGCGTGCGGAACAGGAACATCGCGCCGTGGGTAAAGAACATCGCGATCGCGGGCCAGCGCGACACCAGCGGCTCGCTGCGCCCGCGCCAGAATTCATAGGCGGTGAGCCAGGTATAGGTCGCAATGATCATCGCGGAGAGCTGGCCGCGGACTTCGCCGGCTTCGAGGCCGACCCAATGCGACGCAAGGAGCCAGATGGCCGCGCCTGCGATCAGCGAGCCCGGCAGCGCGTTGCGACCGTTAAAGACGCGTGCGCCACTCCAAGTCACCCCGAACGACGAGAACAAGATCACGTTGGGAAGGTCGATTGAGATGAGATCGGGCACCGAACCGTAGAGCCCGTAGAGCATGACCGAGCCGGCGCGCATCAGGTGCGCCGAGGCCCACCACGCGACGGCCTGGACGCGCGTGTTCTGAACCCACACCAATAGCAGCAGCAGGCCAAGAATGGCCTCGACGTCGATCGTCAGGAGGAAGAGTGTATTGACCTCAAACGACATTTACGTCCGGCCCGATGGTACGCAGCGCGAATAGAAATTCCGGCAATTCTGCTTACGCCCTGCAGGCTCTATAAACGGTGAAGGCGGCCGCTAGGTCACGGATCGCGGATTTTATGGTTAACGGAGCGTTACGCCGCGTCAGAATTCTGGAATGCGTACAACGCTGAGATTTTCGGGTGCCCGCGCCTCGCTCGGGGCGCCATAGGACGGCGCGCGGCACAAACGAAAAGGCCGGACGACACAAGTCGCCCGGCCTCACGCAGAAATCGCGAAAAGATTAGCGGACTTCTTCGGCCGCGCGCGCCAGTTGCGGCTCGCCGGCTTCGGCAAGCGCGATCATCAGGTGATCGAGTTCGTGGCCGGCGCGCATCGCCTTTGCCGTCATGTAGCGCCGGTTGTGCACGTTGATCGGTGCGTGCAGCGGCTTGCGGCCGACAACCTCGATGCCCTCATCGGTCAGACCGTTGAGCTTGGCGGGATTGTTGGTGAGCAGCATTACGCGCGTGCAGTTGAGCTTCTGCAGCATGCGCGCCGCGATGCCGTAGTCGCGCTCATCGTCGTCGAAACCGAGGGTCGTGTTGGCATCGACCGTATCGAGACCCGCATCCTGAAGCGCATAGGCGCGCATCTTGTTGGCGAGGCCGAGGCCGCGACCTTCCTGCTCGAGATAGAGGATGACGCCGCCGCCCTCTTCCTTCAGGCGCGTGAGCGCGAGACGGAGCTGATCGCCGCAATCGCATTTGCTCGAACCGAACACGTCACCGGTGAGACACGCAGAGTGCAGCCGCACCGGAACGGGCTTGGTGAAATCCGGATTGCCGACGATCACCGCGACAGATCCACCGCCGACCGCATCGCGGAAGACGACGAAGCGAGTCGCCATCCCGCCCTGAAGCGGGACCTTTGCCTCGCTCGCGATTTCGAGCGCGTGCAGATCGTTGCGGCGGAAATCCGTGACGGCCTCCGACGACACGATAATCAGCGGCGGCTCTATCAGAGCGCTCGCAGGCGAAGCGATGTCGGCAACAAGCAATGCCGGAAGACGCTGCGCGATCTTGGCGAGCTCGATCGCCGCGGCCGAGCGTTCGTCGGTTGGGCCATCGAGGTCTATCGATTCATCCGCATCGGCATCGCCGACGAGCGTATCGATCGTTGCGACGCTCACATCCTCAGCGAGCTTGATGGCGACAGGACCCGCGGCTTCGAGCCCGAGCGCGCGCGCACGCCGCGCGGTCACCACGAGCTTCGGGCGCGCAGGTGCACAAAGATGTTCGAAGGCACGCAGCCGCGCCAGGTCCAGGCCGTCGACAGGCAGCGCGATGAGGAACTTTTCCGATCGGGAGGTGAAAATGACTGGCCGCCCGCTGCGGAACTCCGCAAGTCCACGTTTGACCAGCACGCGCTCCGGTGAACCGAACACCCCACTCCCAGTGTGTCCGTTCCCGTTCTTCTGCTTACTCATGTTCCGTGAGGATTCCATATGACAGGGTGAAAACCGCGAACTACAGTCTTATTCCCGTTGCTGTTCTTCGGCCTTCAAGGTTCTGCGTATCAGATTAGTATGGCAGGATGAAGTCCCCGCTCCATGAACGGCCGTTAATCACCGAAGAACATAGCGTTGACCCTTCGCGTCTTGGGCTCGCAGGTAAAACGCAACGCGAAGACATGACTCACCAAGACGAGCCTGATGACCCGGGAGGAAACGCACACCATTGGTTTCAGGTTCCAATCAATTTTCGCGCCAGTTCCGATCCGCTCCCCGAACCTTGGGAGCGGCGCTTCGGCCCGTTGAGACAGGGCACGGTCGACGGGCTGGTCGTGGTGGGTCAGATCGGCCAGTCAATCGACGGCCGGATCGCCACGGTGACCGGCCATTCCAAATACATCAACGGTCCGGCCGGGTTGAACCATCTGCATAGGCTGCGTGCGCTGGTGGATGCCGTACTGGTCGGCATCGGCACGGCCGTTGCCGACAACCCGCAACTCACGGTCCGCCGCGTCGCCGGGCCAAGCCCGGCGCGCATCGTGCTCGATCCGCGCGGCCGGCTGTCTCCCGACGCCAAGGTACTTACCGACGACGGCACGCGGCGGCTGGTCATCACAGCCGAGGGCGTGACGCCGAAGCTTCCCGGCGGCGTGGAAATTCTCGGGATTCCGCTATCCGGCGGCGAGATCAAGCCGGCCGCAATCCTGACTGCACTGGCCGAGCGGGGCTTTGGCCGCATCCTGATCGAGGGCGGCGCCAACACCGTCTCACGCTTCATCACCGCCGGCTGTCTCGACCGGCTGCACGTGATGGTCGCGCCGACCATGCTCGGATCGGGCCAGGCCGGCATCACGCTCAAGCCGATCCAGACGGCGGATCAGGCGTTGCGCGCGCCGATGAAGGCGCACCTGATCGGCGACGAAGTGCTGCTCGATTGCGACCTGACGGCTCAGCGCGTCCCGGTCGGCCGCGGCGAAGAAGTCGACGTGACCGACGCGCATCGATGAGCGGCCGGTGGCGATCAGGTCGCGCCGCCGCGCCAGCCAGCCGATGATGTCGGGGATCGACGAATTGCCGATTTCCCGCGCGGCGACTGCCCATCCGGTAAGCACCTCGGTCTGCATCTCGGCATCCTTCGGACCGAACACCCAGTCCGATGCGCCTTGGGTGACGGTGTAGCCGATCGCCTCGAACTGCTCCGGCGCGGTCGCGGCCGCATCCGGCCCGAGCGCCGGCCCGAAGCCCTTGTCGCTGCGCTGATGCTGGTTGACGGCGTCGATCACGGCGGAATCGAGGGGATCGACCGGGTCGAGCGTCGCAAGGCCGTCGTAGCTCAGCGCCGCGTAGACCGGCAGATGCCGCGCGGCCGTTTCGGTGACCAGCCGTTCGAGCCAGTCGTGCGAGACGAGGTCCAACAGTGCGGACGTTGTGACCAGCTCGACCGGGCCGTCCAGCGCCATCTCGAGATCGCGGGCGAGGTCGACCGGCACCGAGATCACGCCGAGGTCTGGCGGGCGCGCCAGACCGGCCGTGCGGGCGAGCAGGCTCAGGTCGTTGTCGACGAGCCGCCAGCTTTGCCGCTTCGGCAGCCGCTCGGTGACCGCCCGCACGGTCGAACCCAGCCCGCAGGCAAGATCGACCACCGCAACGGACGAACGATCGGCGGCCCAGGCCGCAACCGCGTCGAGGACCGCGGCGTTGCGCGCGCGCCGGTCGTAAGGCTCGCGCAGCGTGAGCCAGTTCGACGAGAAACTCATAGTGCCCCTTCAATTGCCCTCGAGAAAAGTTCGGCCGAGGCGCGCCAGGTCGGCAGTTGCCCGGCGGCGGTCCGCGCGCCTGCGGCGAGGCGGGCGCGCTCGTCCGGGCTCGCGAGCAGCCGGCGCAAAGTAGCGACCAGTGCCGGAATGTCGTCGGGCGGGATCAGCACGCCCGCGGCGGCCGGCACCGTTTCGGGGATCGCGCCCGCGGTCGTGCCGATCACCGGCAGGCCGTGGGCGATCGCTTCCGCATAGGCCATGCCGAAGCCCTCATAGCGCGACGGCAGCACGAAGAGGTCTGAGGCAGCGTAAAGCGCCGCGAGACGCTCGGCCGGGGCCGCATCCTCGATGGTGACACGCGGCGAAAGCCCGTACCGCGCGATATCAGAGCGCAATTGCGCGGCGGTGGCCGCATCGCGGCTGCAGTCGCCCACGATGGTGAGGTGCCACGGCAGGTCGAGCAACTGGGCGAGCGCCGCGATCAGCAGGTCGTAACCCTTGCGTGGCACCACCGCGCCGACGGTGAGCAGGTTTGCCTTCACGGACTGACCGCGGGGTGCGATCGCAACACGATCCGTTCCCGGCGGTGCAATCGTGATGCGCGCGGACGGCACGCCGTAATCGGCGGCGAGTGCGCGCGCCGTGGCGGCGCTGTTCGCCACGACGGCACGCGTGCACGACAAGGCTTTCTGTTCGCTCTCGCGCAAATCCGCGGCCTCGTCCGCGGTGACGCCGGTCTCCAGCGCAAGCGGATGATGCACCAGCGCGATCAGCGGGTGCGTCACCTGCAATTCTGCGGCGGCATCCGGCAGCACACCGAATGCGAGCCCGTCGATCACGATCGGACGGCCCTTCGGCACGTCCGTGAGATGCGCCTTCGCGGCCGCGCGCGTGAGCGCGGACGGGCGGGGAAAACCATCGCCGAGGTTCAGCACCTCCGGCCGCCAGCCAAGCTCGCGCAGTTCGGCGATCATGCGGCGGTCGTAGGCGTAGCCGCCGGTCGGCGTATTCAGATCGCCCGGCACGGCGAAGACGAAATCGCCTTTCACAAGGGCGCCTCGTACCAGGCGCGCGCATTCGGGGATTCGCCGACCGTCACGCGGATCGCGGAGATTTCCTTCGCGGGCCGCCCGAGCTTGTTCGCCTTCACGGCGGCGGCGAACTGGTCGAACACCCAGCGGGTGAGCCACTCGGTCGTGGTGTTGACGCCCTTGAATTCCGCGATGTCGTCGAGGTTCTTGTAGTTGAGCTGCTTCAGCGTCGCTTTCAGCACGTCGATGGCGCAGCCGATGTCCACCACGATGCCGTTCGGGTCGAGCTTCTCCGACATGAAGGCGACCGCGACCGTGAACGTCGCGCCGTGCAGCGCCTGCGCGGGGCCGAAGACGTCGCCCTTGAACGAGTGGGCGATCATGATGTGGTCGGAAACTTCGACGGCGTACACGGCGGCTCCTTACTTATGAATAGCGGATCGGCTGGCAGAGCACGCCGCTGGTGGGATTGAGAATGCCGGGCAGCTTCGCCGGCAGATCGGCGAACGCGACCGGCGGCGCAAGCAGCGCATCGAGCGCGGGATCGGCGGCGAGCAGATCGAGCGCGGCCTTGAGCCGGTCCCGATAGGTGAACTGTCCGCGCCGCGACGGCGCGATCTGTCCGACCTGGCTGGAGACGAGCTTGAGCCGGCGCGAATGGAAGGCGCCGCCAAGCGGCACGCGCACGTCGTTGTTGCCGTACCAGGACAGCTCCAGCACCGTCGCCTCGTTGCCGGCAAGATCGAGCGAGGTGCGCAAGCCGGCCTCGCTGGCGCTGGTATGGATCACCAGATCGCAGTCGCGCGGCGCGCCAGCGGGCGCGGCGAACGCGAGATCGAGCTTGCCGGCGATCCCGGCGCGCGAGGGCTCGATGTCCACGACGGTGACGGACGTACCCGGCAGCCGCGCGCAGAGCCGCGCGACAAGCAGTCCCAGCACCCCGGCGCCCACCACGGCGATGCGGCCGGCCGGTCCGGGCGCGGCGTCCCACGTGGCGTTGAGCGCCGTCTCCATGTTGGCGGCGAGCGCCGCCCGCTCGGGCGGCAGGCCGTCGGGCAACGGCACAATATTTTCGGCGGCAAGGTTAAACACGGTCTGGTGCGGATAAAGCGCGAAGCCGAGGCGGCCCGTCTAGGTCCGCCGGGCCGTCTTCGACGCGGCCCACCATCGCGTAGCCATATTTAACGGGAAAAGGGAATGACCCGCTCATGAATGGCGCGCGCATGCGCTCGTACTCGCTCTCCGGCACCTTCCCCGAAAAGACCAGCCGCTCGGTCCCGCGGCTGAGCGCGCTCGTGACCGCGCGCACGCGCACGGCGCCGTTGCCCGGCGCCGCGACCGGCTCGGACCGGATCTCGGCCTTGCCGGGCGCGACATACCAGAGCGCCTCGGCGCGCTGTTCGGAGCCTGCTGCCATTTGAGCCTGAATTGGACTTCCCCGTACGCCGCCCGCTATATCCTGCGGGCCCCAAAAAAGCACCCATGACCGACCGCACGCTTTCCGCCTACGCCGACGCGTCCGCCGACCCGCTGACCGGACGGCGCGTCTTCTTCACCCTGATCGTGCTCGCCTCGATGGTGGGGCTGGTCTGGCTCCTGTCCTACGCGCTGTCGGCCGGCGGCTTCGGGACGCTCGACCTCATCCTGGTGGTGCTGTTCGCCATCACGCTGCCGTGGTCGGTGATCGGCTTCTGGAACGCCACCATCGGGCTGTTCATCATGCGTTCGGCCAATCCGGTCGCCGCGGTGACGCCGGTGTCGGCGCGCGTCACCGGTGACGAGCCGATCACGGCGAAGACCGCGATCCTGTGGTGCGTGCGCAACGAGGACACCGAGCGCGTCATCCGCAACATCGAGCCGATGATGGAAGGGATTGCGGCCAGCGACGCGGCGGCCCGATTCCACGTCTTCATCCTGAGCGACACCAACTATCCGGAGATCGCCGTCGTCGAAGAGCCGCGCTTCGCCGCGCTGAAGGCGAAGTGGGCGGGCCGCCTCGAACTCACCTACCGGCGGCGCACCGACAACACCGGCTTCAAGGCCGGCAACGTTTTCGATTTCTGCACCCGCTGGGGCGGCGACTACGATCTCGCGGTCACGCTCGACGCGGACTCGTTCCAGACCGCGGACTCGATCCTGCGCATGGTGCGCATCATGCAGGTCGAGCCCAAACTGGGAATCCTGCAAAGCCTCGTGGTCGGCATGCCGTCGACCAGCGCGTTCGCGCGCATCTTCCAGTTCGGCATGCGGCTCGGCATGCGCTCCTACACGCTCGGCAGCGCGTGGTGGCAGGCGGACTGCGGCCCGTACTGGGGACACAACGCGGTTCTTCGTCTGGCGCCGTTCATCGCGCATTGCCACATCCCGCCGCGTCCGGACGGCACGCACATCCTGTCCCACGACCAGATCGAGGCCGTGCTGATGCGCCGCGCCGGCTACGAGGTGCGCGTGCTGCCGGAGGAAGGCGCGAGCTGGGAGGAGAACCCTCCGACCTTGCTGGAATTCATCCGGCGCGACCTGCGCTGGGCGCAGGGCAACATGCAGTACTGGCCGTTCCTTGTGATGCCGGGACTGAAGCCTGTGAGCCGCTACCAGATCGCGTTCGCGATGCTGATGTTCCTCGGCAGCCCCGCGTGGATCGGACTGCTGGTGCTCGGCACGCTCGCGGTCGCGTTCCAGGGGCCGGCGAATTTCATCCGGCCCGACGCCGGCATGGCGCTGTTCGTCATCACGCTGATCATGTGGTTCGCGCCGAAGATCGCGACCGTGCTGGACGTCGTGTCGCGGCCGGCACTGCGCAATTCGTTCGGCGGCGCGGCGCGCTTCATCGCGAGCACGATCACCGAGACGATCTTCTTCCTGATGCTGTCGCCGATCATGTGGGTCGGCCACACGATGTTCCTCGCAGGGCTCGTGCTCGGCCAGCGCCTCGGCTGGGGCGGACAGGCGCGCGACGATCACTCCGTGCCGTGGAGCGATGCCGCGAAACAACTCTGGCCGCACACGCTGGTCGGCTGGTTCTCGATCCTGACGCTTGCGTTCACGGTGCCGGCCGCGATCCCCTACGCGCTGTTCATCGCGGCCGGTCCCGCGCTCGCGATCCCGCTGGCGGTCATCACGTCATGGCCGAGCGTCGGCCGCATGCTGATGCGCGCCGGCATCGGCGCACTGCCGGAAGAGAACGCGCCGCCCGCGGCCCTGCGCACGCTCAAGCTGCCGGCGATCGAGGCGGCGGCCGGCCGGTCGTTCTGATGGACGACGAGCGCACGTGGCGCGGCATCGAGCGGTCGCTGCGCATCTACTATGACGAGCAGCGCGACACCGCCGCGATGGACGCGCTCTACGCGCGGTTCGTGACGGCCGGCGCTCTCGTGTTCGATATCGGCTCGCATGTCGGCGACCGCATCGCGGCGTTTCGCCGCCTCGGCGCGCGCGTGATCGCCTGCGAGCCCAATCCGTCGCTGCAGCCGACGCTGCGCAAGCTCTACGGCCAGGACGAGATGGTGATGCTCGAACCCGTGGCGGTCGGTGCGGCCGGCGGCGAGATCGAGATGCGGATCAACGTCGACAACCCGACCGTCTCGACCGCCTCGACGGATTTCGTCAAAGCCTCGCAGGGCGCGCCCGGCTGGGAAGACCAGCGCTGGGACAAGAGCATCAAGGTGCCGGTCACCACGCTCGATACGCTCGTCGCGCGGTACGGGATGCCGGCGTTCATCAAGATCGACGTGGAGGGCTTCGAGGCCGAGGCGCTCGCCGGGCTCACAAAGCCCGTTCCGGCGCTGTCGTTCGAATTTACCACGATCCAGCGCGACGTGGCGCGGGCGTGTCTGTCGCGTTGCCAGGCGCTGGGGTATTCCCGCTACAATGCGGCGCTGGGCGAGAGCCAGACGCTGTTGCATGCCGAGTGGCAGGGCGCGGAGGCGATCGGCCAATGGCTCGACGCCCTGCCGATGGAGTGCGAATTCCGGTGATGTGTATGCGACGCGTTAGTCTGATCGCCGCCTTTGCGTTCGCGCTTGCAACGCACGCGCTCGCGGCCGACGACCTCGCGGTCGACGTGCAGAACGCCAGCGAACCGACGCTGTGCGCCGAGAAGGACAACGTCTATCTCAAGCTCGCCTCGCCGGACGTGCGGCGATTCAAGATCGAGTCGGTGCATCCGGCCTATGTCGGCACCATCGTGGTCGACCGTTCGGCGTTCGACCTGCACAACTGCCCGGACCTCGCGGCTGCGCCGATCATCACCGAGAAGCCGCGCCGCATCACCATCTTCGAAAATCAGGAGTGGCAACTCATCGGCCACACCATTCCGAACTTCTGGCGCAAGACCATCGTGCCGGTCCGCGTCGGCGATCGCGTCGAGACCGGCATCCAGCTCCTTCAGTTGTGGACGCGCACGCAGGACCGCGCCGAGGAAGTGCTCGTGCTCTATCCGCAGGACGGCTACTGGCGCGCCCGTCCGCTGCCGCCCGCGAACCTGAAATGGAGCGCATACGGCTCCTCGTTCATGGTCGGGCCGATCGAGTTCAAGGAGCGCCCGCTGGTCGATATCCGCGAGGTGGTGTTCGATCCGACGACGCGCTCGTTCCGGCTGACGTTCGCGCGCGGCGGCAGCGCGACCTTGCGGGTCGAGGCGCTCGATCAGGATCGTCAGGTGCTCGACATCGCGCTCGATCCGGTCGCCAACCTGCCGTTCGCGGCGCTGCGCTCGATGTTCGTCACCGAGATCAACAATGACGTGGCGCATCTCGGCTGGCGCGTGAAGGGTGCGCAGAGCTGGGAGCGCACGCCGATCATGGATTTCAAGCGCGCGAACGCGGTCGAGGTGTGGGCCGGGCGGCTTGTCCCGTCGCGCCACAACACCAGCGCGCCCGACACGGTGTTCCGGGATTTCAAGGGACGCTAGCGCAGCTTCTTCGCCGCCTCCTGCCATGCCCCGCGCAACGGTTCGAACGTAAAGCGCACGGTCGACTTGCCGGCGGGCACGAACACGCCGCGGAAGATGACGTTCGCGCGGATGATCTCACGCTCGCGATCGTTCACCGTCGCGCGCCACCACGGGTGCCACACATCGTTGAGCACAAGCAGGCCGCCGCTCGGCGTGTCGGCTTCGATAACCACTTCGGTGTTCGCGTAGCGCACGAGCCGCACCGAGCCGGACGCGGCAACAGGCTGCTCCGGCGGCGTGAACGGGAGCAGCGCGGTCTTCGCGGGATCGACATCGGCCGGCCAGCCTTCGATGACAAGCTTGTCGAAGTCAGCGACTTTCCAGTCTCCGAGCAGCAGCACACGCGGCAGCGCGCGCGGATTTTCGTAGATGTACGCATCCTTCGTGCGCCCGACGAAATTGAGATCGCCCGGCTTGAGGTTCTTGTCGATCTGCTCGGCCGGCACGCCGGTCGCGATCAGCCGCAGGCCGAACAGGTCCGCGAAGGGCGAGCGCCAGGACGGATAGAGCGGCGAGAACGGCCGCTGTCCGGGCGCCGCCACCGTGTCGCCGACCTTCGTCGCCTCGTAGAACCACTTCAGCCGCAGCGGGTTATGCCCGAACACATGCTCGCAGCCGTGGATCAGGCAGATGTTCGGCCAGTGATACTCGATGCCGATAAGCTCGACGCGGTCGCGGTGGTTCGGCTGCTGCGCGGCAAGGCGCTGGCGGATGAGCGCGACAGTTTCATTGCGCGTGTCAGGACGCAACGCGTCATAGTGGCCGGCCGAGAGTCCCGTCGACTCGTGCGGCGCGTTGTTGAATGCGACGTCGGCGGTGGTGAAGGCCGCGAGCAGCACCATTGTGGTCGGCGCCGCACGGCCGCGCACGATCGACAGCATGGCGATCGCCACCATCAGGCCGAACACGCCCATCACCAGCGGTGTCACCGCCGTGCTCGCGCCGACGGTCGTTTCGGCGAGCCAGATCGTCACCGCCACGATGGCGAAGATGACCAGTCGCTGCGCCGTGCGGTGAAGGCGATACGTTCCGGTGGTCGCAAGCCAGCGATGCAGCGCGTAGCCCGCAAGGATTGCGAGCAGCGCACCGAGCACGAAGCTGGCATCCGCCGGGCGGCGAAACAGTTTCACGCCCGGCATGATTTCGTACATCCCGCGGAACACCGGCGTGTACCAGCCGAAGGCATAGAACGCCGCGAACAGCGCCGCGATGGTGAAGAAACGCACCTCGCGCGACCACAGCCAGCCGCGCACGCAGCCCGCGATCAGCATCAGCGGCACCAGTGCGCCCGCGTACATCAGCCCCATGTTCTGTGCGAGGAATAGATCGGCCATGCCGAAGCGCTCGTTCCATGCAAAGCCACCGGCGCCCCAGAAATCGACCCTGCGGTCCATCGCGCCGAACAGGTCGGGGAAGACGACCGACAGAAGGTGCGTGTAGTGCAGCGAGCCGCGCCCGGCTTCGGCGAAGGTGAACTCCGGCCGGTTGGAGTCGGTCGCAAGGAGCTCGGTGAGGCCGATCGGAATCGCGATGATCGCAAGCCCGACGATGCCGCCCGCGACGAGCGGCACGATGCTGGCGCGCAAGCGCGCAACAAAGCCCGCGCCGCACCAGTGCGCCACGACGAAGCCCGCCAGCAGATAAAGCTCGAGCAGCGCCACCTGATCGCGGCCGAGCGCGATCAGCGCACCGGCGGCGCCCGCGAGCGCGCCATAGCGCCATGACGTGCGGTCGAGCGCGCGCGCCAGCAGCCACAGCGCCAGCGGCAAGTAAGCAAGGCTGATGACCTGCCCGATGTGCTGCAGCCGCCCGCTCGCCGAGCCGCCGAAGGCGAACGCGAGTGCTGCAACGAGTGCGGCCGCCGCGTGCCAGCCGCGGTCGCGGAAGAACAGGATGATGCCGAGCCCGCCGAGGAAGAGATAAGCGAACGCGACTGCGTCGGTCGCCTGAAGGCCCGGCGCGGAATTCACGAACGCGAGCAGCACATGCAGCGGCGACGCCAGCATCGACTGCGGATCGGCGATGTTCGGCCAGCCGGCGAACACCTCCGGCGACCAGAACGGCGACTGGCCGCTCGCGAAGGCGCGCGCCATGAACACGACCGGCGGATAGAAGGTAGACTTGGCGTCGTAGGGGATCGTCACCGCGCCCGAGAGCCACGGCCACGCCGGCACTAAGAACAGCAGCGCGAAGACCGCGACGGTGAGCGCGAGCGAGGGCTGCGTGTCGCGGTCCATCGATCAGACCGCCACGCCGGTTGCATCGT
The DNA here is from genome assembly GCA_963828625.1 of uncultured Alphaproteobacteria bacterium. GTDB lineage: Bacteria > Pseudomonadota > Alphaproteobacteria > Rhizobiales > Xanthobacteraceae > PALSA-894. The sequence goes on from CAWHEX010000010.1 coordinate 418,575, forward strand.
AGCGGAAAATCCAGTCGTAGCGCTGCTTCACGGTCTCCTCGCTCCACTGCGCGTCCACATAGGCCTTCGCGCCTGCCGCATCGGCGAGCGCCGGATTGTGGAAGCGCTTCGCCATCTCGTTCGCGCCGCGCACCAGTTTCGCGACGCGCTCGACGCGCGCCGCGTCATAGCGCGCCAGCGCGGATTCGGCATCGCGATCTTTGGAGAGGCAGCGCGCCAGCACCATTCCGTCCTCGATCGCCATGTTCGCGCCCTGCGCCAGCATCGGCAACGTCGGATGCGCGGCATCGCCGAGCAGCGTCGACACGGCCGTGCGAGAGGCGCGTCAGCGGCTCGCGGCCCGAGCAGCGCCCATTTGTACGGCGACTCGATGTTGCGGATGATCGCATGGATGTCGGCATGCCAGCCGGGGAAATCCGCGGCGCATTCCTCGCGCGTGCCGCGCTCGGTCCAGGATTCCACGCGCCAGTCGCGCTCCACGATGCCGACGAAATTGAAAATCTCGCCGCGGCGCAGCAGATAGTTGATGACGTGGCCGCCCGGCCCGACCCAGTTGACCCCGACGTTGCGGCGCATGTGCGCGGGAAGTTTTTCGACCGGCACCAGCCCGCGCCACGCCATGCAGCCGGTGAACACCGGCCGGTCGTCGCCGACGAGGATGTTGCGAATGCGCGAGTGCACCCCGTCGGCGCCGATCAGCGCGTCGCCTGTGAGACGTTCGCCGTTCGCGAGGTGCAGCGTGACGGCCTTGCCTTCGTCGTCGAAACCGGTTGCCTTGGCACTTAAGCGGATCGCCTCTGGCGCAATCGCTCGCATCGCATCGATCAGCACACGATGCAGGTCGGCGCGATGGATCATGAAGTACGGCGCGCCGTAGCGCGCGACCAATTCGGCGCCGAGGTCGAACAGCTTCCAGGTCTCGCCGGTATTCCAGAGACGGATTTCCTTGGCCGAAGGTACGGACCACACGGCGCGCAATGCGTCTTCCAGTCCGAGCGCGAACAGCACACGTGCGCCGTTCGCCGAAATCTGCACGCCAGCGCCGAGCTCGGCGAGATGTTCGGCCTGCTCGCAGACCGTGACGTCGTGGCCGTCTCGCAACAGCGCGAGCGCGGCCGTGAGCCCGCCGATCCCCGCGCCGACGATCAAAATGCGCAATGAAATCTCCGTCCACGCCGCCGCTTGCGATCATCGTCCCAATCGGCGTTTACTGGATGCCCCGCTTTCACGCGGCATGACAAGAGCGCCGAGGAACGCCGATGCCCGATCCCACACTTCCGCGCGAGCGCGTCGATTATTCGGCGATCGTGGACCGGCCGCCGCTGCAACTGCCCGGCGGCGCGCGGCTGATCTTCTGGACCATCGTGAACCTCGAGGTGTGGGACATCGGCAAGCCGATGGCGCGGCAGGTGCTGCCCGCGCCGACCGGGCAGCCGATGCTGCCCGACGTGCCGAACTGGAGCTGGCACGAATACGGCATGCGCGTCGGCGTGTGGCGCTTCTTCGACCTCTTCGCACGCCTCGGCATCAAGCCGACGCTCTCGATCAACGCGCGCGTCTGCGAGGATTACGTTCGCGTCGCGCAGCAGGCAAAGGACGCCGGCTGGGAATTCATGGGCCATTCGTACGAGCAAGGCCCGATCCACAAGGAGCCGGACCAGGCCGCGATGATCGCGCGCTCGATGGGCATTCTGGAGAAATTCACCGGCAAGCGGCCGGTCGGCTGGCTCGGGCCGGGCCTCACGCAGACCTACGAGACGCCGGAGCTGCTCGCCGCGGCGGGCGTGAAGTACATCGGGGATTGGGTCTATGACGACGAGCCTACGGTCATCCGCACCGAAAAAGGTCCGTTGGTGACCCTGCCCTATACGGTCGAACTGAATGACATCCCGATGATGCTCGTGCAGCATCACGAGAGCGACTATCTGCTCAAGCGCACGATCGACCAATTCGACCGGCTGTACGCCGAAGGCGCGCAGCGCGCCAAGATCATCGCGCTCGCGATCCATCCATACATTTCGGGCCAGCCGCACCGCATCAAGTATCTCGAGCAGATCTACGACTACGTCGCGAAGCACGAGGGCGTGCTGCACTGGAACGGCGAGCAGATCCTCGACTGGTACATGACGCAGACCGACGCCGCGAAAAAGGCCGCCGAATGAACGACGCAACCGAAGCGCCCGCCCGTCGGGATGATGCCGACCGAGCGGATTTCCTATTCGCCGATCAGCGAACGCAAGCCGCTGAAGCTCCCGGGCGGGGCCCGCATGGTGGTGTGGTGCATCGTCAACGTCGAGGAGTGGGACATTCTTTCGCCGATGCCGCGCACCGTGCTGACGCCGCCGGCTGGCGGGGCGCCCTCGCCCGACATCCCGAACTGGGCCTGGCACGAGTACGGCAACCGGGTCGGCTTCTGGCGCATGCTCAAGGTGTTCGACGAGTTCAAGGTGCCGGCGACGCTCGCGATCAACGGCTCGGCCATCGCGGCCTATCCGCAGATCGTCGCGGCGGCGAACGAACGCAAGTGGGAGTTCATCGGCCACGGCTTCACCCAGCGCAACATGCAGAAGGTGGAGGACGAGCGCGCCGACATCCGGCGGACGCGGGAGGTCATCGCGCAGGCGTCCGGCAAGCCGCCGCGCGGCTGGCTCGGGCCGGGTCTCACGGAAACCTGGGAGACGCCGGACCTGCTGGTGGAGGAAGGCTACGACTATGTGTGCGACTGGGTGCTCGACGACCAGCCGGCGTGGCTGAAGACGCGCGGCAAGCCGATCCTCAACATCCCCTACACGCAGGAATGCAACGACGTCGCCATGATGCTGATCCAGCATCACAAGGCGTCGGAGTATTTCGATCGCGCGCGCGACCAGTTCGAGCAGATCTATGCGGACTCGGCGGACGGGGCGCGCGTGATGGCGCTGGTGCAGCACCCCTACATCATGGGCGCGGCGCACCGGCTCGCGCATTTCCGTCAGGCGATCGAACTGATGGCGTCGCGGCCGAACGTCGTGTTCTGGACCGGCGCGCAGATCGCCGACTGGTTCACGCAGCAGGAAAAAGCGTGAGCCTCAGAACGCGACGTTGAGCCCGGCCTGCCCGCCGTAGCGCACGATGTGGTCCTGCCCGAGCTGGCCGGTGACCGAGAGCAATCCCGTCACGCCGCCGCCGAGCGCGATCTGCGTGCCGGCGGTCCCCGAGCCCCAGTCCTTGCCGGTCTCGATCGCGGGGAGCGACCAGCTCGGCGCCACGATCGTGGTGAGCGCCGTCACGATCTGGCGTTCGGTGTTGGCGAACTCGTGGTTCCACGCGACCCGCACGAACGGGCGGAACATGCCCGCATCGAGCGCCACGCGGTAGCCGATCGAGCCGATCGCCGAGTCGCGCGTCTGGTCGCCGAACGACGAGGCTGGTGAAGCTGCCCGTCTCGGTGAAGCCGCCGATGTGGATGCGCTGAACCAGAATTCCCGCGAACGGCCCGTGCGTCCACGGCCCGTTGACCATGTCGAAGCCGCCGTTCGCGGCGAGCGACCAGTTGGTGCCGCTGGTCGAGCCCGCGTTCGGCTGGATCGAGATGCCGATCGGCACCTGCCGGTTGATGCCGTATTTCAGCGCGCCGTAGGTGCCGATGAGGTCGAGCCAGAAGCCGCTCTGCGTGATGCCGGCGTAAAGGCTCGCGGTGTATTCGTCCTGCTTGAAGCTGCCGCCGGTGTCGAAGGTCGGCTTCTTGGTGTCGAACGAGAACGCCGCGCCGATCAGGATGTTCGGCAGGAAGCGGTAGTCGAAGCCGGCGGCGATCTGCGCAGGCGTGCTGGTTTCGCTGGCGAAGCCCGGATTGTTGTTGACCTTGAGGCTCGCCACGTCGCCGCTGACCCAGCCGTTGAAGCCGAGCGGCCCGCGAACGCGGCGCGAGATCGCGATCTGGTCGCCGATCGTGGCGGCCAGCCCCTCGCGGATCTTCACCGGATTTTCCGCGAGCAGCGAAATCTGCGACGGCGCGTAAACGAGCATCGCGTAGTAGTCGCCATAGATCTGCTGGCCGACGGCGGCGAAATGCTGGTCGTCGGAGAACAGCCGCGTCAGCGTCGCGTCGTTCGCCGCGAGGTTGGCGGCAAGCCCGGACGGCGCGGTGGTGGGCGCGCAGATGAGGCCCCACGCGCTCGTGTTGCCGGCGGGCGCGACGCACGCCGACTGCGTGCCCGGACCCGGAACGCCGTTGCCGCTGAGCAGGATGCCGAACTGCGCCGGATTGTTGGCGAGCGCGGTGCGCACCGCGTTGCTGTCGGCCGGAATGAAGTTCACGCCGTTCGCCGCGAGGCCGCCCCACAGCGTGGTGTTGTAGGTCGTGCGCAGCGCGCGCGTGTTGGCGTTGCCGAAATCCTGGTTCAGGTTCGGCACGATGACGTAGCGCGCGCCGCGCTGCGACAGCGTCGTGACGCCGCCGACCAGCGCATTCGCCGCATCCGTCACGTAAACGCTGCGCGCCGCCTGATTGCCGAAATTATCGAGCGCGAAGGAAACGTCGTTGCCGCCCGACGAGATCAGATAGAGCGAGCGCGGATCGGCGGTGCCGTAGGTGGCGAGATAGTTGTTGATCTGCGTGACGGTCGGAACGGCGCCGGGGAAGAGATCGCCGGCCGGAAGATTGATGTTCGCGTTGCGCGCGCCCGAGGTCGCGTAGTTGGTGCCGCCCGGCGTGTTGGCGGGATTGGCCGGGAGGCCGAAATGCAGCGCCAGCACTTCGGAGTTCATCAGGCCGGGGCCGCCGGGCGTGATGCGGCTGCCGAGCGCGATCGCGGCCGCGATGCGCGCGTCGAAGCTCGCAAAGCCGCTCGATGAATTGCGGTACCAGCCCGAGTCGATCGTGGAGTCGCCGAACGCGAAGAAGCGGTTGAGCGATTGCGCCGACGCGGTGTCGGCAAGCGCGACCAGGCTCAGCGCAACGGCCCCTGCGATGGATCTCATGTTCGAGTCGCCCCTACCCTCGGGAAAATCATATCGGCATTCCGGGCGTCCGGATGTTGCCGTTGCGTCACAACCGGCCGGAATGTCGCATCGCCAATTTCCCCTCCGGGGGTGGGTTTAGCCAACGCTGCGCGCCCGCTTGGACCGGCGCGCGGGCTGCGCCTTGGGGAAAAGAAGGGGGACGGGGCGCCAGAAGGCGTTCAACAGAGCCGCGCCCAAATCGGGGACGCGGCGCCCACTCAAAGCGGGAGCGGGCACGCCTTCCGGCGCTCCGTCGCGGCATTTTTCAGCTCCGGTCCGCGCTTCCGAAACCGGCATTCGCGCCGGCTCAATGCAGCGAGCTCCTCGCGCAGGGACCGTAGTGTCCCCAGGGCGGGTCCCGAAGCCGCCCGGGAGCGAACCTTGCGAGGGCTCGCGCGCAGGCGCCGCACCAGACCTGCGCGGAAACTTTCCGCTCAGGCCGCCGGAGTGTGAGGCCGTATCTCCAGCCCGCACGCCGGCCTGCTCCGCCACCAAGACGCCTCATGATGGCGCCCCTCAGCGAGCAGGGTGCGTGAAGGATAAGGGAGGTTTTTGGGGCGGGGATAAATTATTTTCAGAACAGCGCGCGGGGATAACTTTTCCAAGCAGCATAGGCGGGCAAAGCGGGATTATGGCGCAAACGCCATCGGGGGCGGGCGATGATGCCCCCGGTTGGCAGCCGAGCGATGGGTGCGTTGCCGTTTTTTGGCATCCAGCGAGGCTAGCGGTCGACGGGATTCGACCGCCTATGAAGCCACCCAAATCAAACTGTGCGTTGGGGGTTAAAGCGGGCTTGGGGCTCAATCGGGGCATGAAAACCCGACGCCGCAGGCCCTCAAAACAGCTCCCTTGGCTAACGCCTCAGTTCCTAACCGCGCTCGCCGCCGTCATCTCGGCGCTGGCAACTTTGGTGCAGGGATGGCGCTAATCGCCCTCCTCGCCTTCGGCGTTCAAATTCCAGTAGCCGCCAAGGGTGATTACCGACCCCGGCTGGTTAGCTGCTTTGAATTTATATGTTCGCTTGCGACCGAAGGCATCGACGTAATCTGCGCCACCCCAGACGAAGATTCTTTTTACCCCGCCGTTAACGTCGACCCGCTCTTGTTCGGTGATCGGCATCGTCCAGATCAAATGGGTCGTGACGCCGGGGCCAAGAATGCTATCTCGGCTACCTGCCAGTGTGTTTTCGCCCCACGGAGTCGCATCCTTGTTGAGAATCTTGGGCTGAGCGATCCAAGTCGTCAATTTGTAGGCTGGAGTTTGGCCGGAGTTTTTGAGGTCAACGTTGATCCTGACTCCTACACCGCGCTCACCAGCCGTTTGAGTCTCCGTGTACACCATGAGACCGCTGAAAATCGAGATATAAGCCCGCAATTGCCGTTCGGCAGTTTTCTCGGAGCCTCGAACGAGATCGCGAGTAGCCTTCCACAGCAGGCCCGTAGCGAACGCAAGAACTATAGTGAAGACCGCGATAACAGCTTCGCCATAGCCCTCCAAAATGTGTCCAAGCCAATAGAGAAAGGCCCCGCTAATGCTGAGGACTGGGCCGCTAAGAGCGGTGCAATATTGCTTGGTGCTTACATCGCCGCGTGGCTGGTGGGTGCTTTCGCCGCAAGTCGCAAACAATGAAATCACGATCTCGAATGCGAGCCACAACGCAACAAAAACGGCAATGCGCTTGGCTATCGGCATTCGTTAGGCCGCCCACTAAATATCCCCCAGTTTGACGGCCTCCAACCCAATTGCAACTAGGGCGGCTAGGAACCAGGTGGCGTTGAACGTGCCCCGTTTCAGCTCTGTTGGTAACCGAGGCTTCCGTTTCCTTGAACCCGTGCTTTTTCTCCGGGCCACAAGGTCGGTGTAAGTCACCCTGCCTTTTTCAATTCTGCCTGGAGAAACGCTGGGCCTTCCTATCGAATCTGAGGGCTATCATGAACGATAGTTTTTCATTTCGAAGCCATGCGCCAGCGCAACTGCGCCGCATGTCATGACAGAATTACGGCCTTCGGGCGCAAATGCACCGAGGCACTGCGCGACGAAAACGTTCTGCGGTCCAGCGCGGACGCCAAGGGCAACGTGCTGTGGGTCATGCGCAGCCTGCCGCGCTAGCAAGAAGTCCCGGCCTCACCGCAGAGGCTTCCAATCAACACTGGCCTACCCTACCGTGAGACAATCCTGTCTAAGGGCGGCACCATGAAATCAACGATCCTTTGCCTGACAATCCTGCTTATCGCCTCGTCGGCATTCGCTCAGAGAGCGCCCACACAGAGCTGTAACCAGACGCAGGAACGGTGCGTCGCTGACCGGGTCGCCCTTGGGGCCAAGACGGGCAATGCTGCGACCAGATGCGCAGAAATTCTCTCCAAGTGTAAGAAAAAGTAGAACGCATCGTTGAGAACACGACGCTGTTCGCCCCAATCAACGGAATTTCAGAACGATACCGACGATACCGTTCTCCAGTGCCGACGACATCCGGCTGATACGTCCCCCGCGTAGCCTTCCTTCTGCAAGACGTCGAAGGAGGGTTCGATGGACTGGCTTGAGGCGGTGGCTTTCGCGCTGTTTATCGGCGCTCAGTTCTCGGCAGCAATCTTCGTGAGCGGCCGAAGAGAATATCTGGATCCCCAATATCAAAGACCAAGCTCTCGCGAGGCGAGAACGAACACGCCGCCGCAAGAGTCACATCGTCCCAAGACGCAGACCGCGACGCAGATGGCGTAGGAGCGCGTCGGCTTGTTCCGCGCGCAAGCCGGCAGGCACGCGAACCGGCCGCGACGATCGCGGCCGGCGCTTCGAAAAAAATCCTGTCTGACAAGATGCAACGCCGAGGGCTCGCGATGAACCCTCGGCGCGCAGGCGGCAGAGAAAGCCGCCTTACATGCTCTTGTTTTTCTTTTTCTTCTTCTTGACCACCCGGACCTTGGCCTTCGGGTCGTCGCTGCGCTTCATCGATCCGCCGGACATTCCGCCGGGGGGCGTGCTGACCGCACCGCCTGCGCCGCTGGCGCCTGCGCCACCGCCGCCGCCTGCCTGAGCCATCGCGAGCGAGCAGCTTCCGGCGACCAGCGCCGCCGCGAGCATCATCTTGAACATGCCTTCCTCCTTGAACGCGCCATGCGTTGGAGAACCAAGTCGCTTGCAGGCTCCGCGGTTCCTGTCGCGCGCATTCGGCAGGCGCGGCCCTTCCCCATTCGCGCTGCATCGACTAAGCCCTGCGGCGGCTTTCCCCCATTCCCGTATCCAAGGTTCGCGCGCGCGCATGATCCGTCTCGACAACATCAGCAAGCAGAACGGCCACCAGATCGTCTTCATCGAAGCCTCCGCGGCGCTGCAGAAGGGCGAGAAGATCGGCCTCGTCGGCCCGAACGGCTCCGGCAAGACGACGCTGTTCCGCCTGATCACCGGCGAGGACGCGCCCGACGAGGGCCAGGTCGTCGTCGAGCGCGGGGTGTCCATCGGATACTTCAGCCAGGACGTCGGCGAGATGGCGGGCCGCAGCGCGGCCGCCGAGGTGATGGACGGCGCGGGCCCGGTCGCCGAAGTCGCCGCCGAACTGAAGGCGCTGGAGGCCGCGATGGCGGACCCGGCCCGCGCGGACGAGATGGACGACATCATCGCGCAGTACGGCGAGGTGCAGCACCGCTTCGAGGAACTCGACGGCTACGCGCTGGAGGGCCGCGCGCGCGAGGTGCTGTCGGGCCTGAGCTTTTCCCAGGAGATGATGGACGGCGACGTCGGCAACCTTTCGGGCGGCTGGAAGATGCGCGTCGCGCTCGCGCGCATCCTGCTGATGCGTCCCGACGTGATGCTGCTCGACGAGCCGAGCAACCATCTCGACCTCGAGAGCCTGATCTGGCTGGAGCAGTTCCTGCAAGGCTACGAGGGCGCGCTCATGATGACCTCGCACGACCGCGAGTTCATGAACCGCATCGTCAACAAGGTGCTGGAGATCGACGGCGGCACGCTCACCGCCTATTCGGGCAACTACGAATTCTACGAGCAGCAGCGCGCGCTCGCCGAGAAGCAGCAGCAGGCGCAGTTCGAGCGGCAGCAGGCGATGCTCGCGAAGGAGATCAAGTTCATCGAGACCTTCAAGGCGCGCGCGTCTCATGCGGCACAAGTGCAGAGCCGGGTGAAGAAGCTCGACAAGATCGAGCGCGTCGAGCCGCCGAAGCGGCGCCAGACCGTGTCGTTCGATTTTCCGCCCGCGCCGCGCTCGGGCGAGGACGTCGTGAGCCTGAAGCAGGTGCACAAGGGCTACGGCAGCCGGACGATCTACGACGGGCTCGACTTCATGGTGCGGCGGCGCGAGCGCTGGTGCGTCATGGGCATCAACGGCGCGGGCAAGTCCACGCTGCTGAAGCTGGTGGCGGGCTCGACCGAGCCGGACGACGGCACGGTGGCGCTCGGCGGCAGCGTGAAGATGGGCTATTTCGCGCAGCACGCGATGGACCTGCTCGACGGCGAGCGCACCGTGTTCGAGGAGCTGGAGGATGCGTTTCCGCAGGCGGGGCAAGGCTCGCTGCGCACGCTCGCGGGCTGCTTCGGGTTCTCGGGCGACGACATCGAGAAGCGATGCCGCGTGCTTTCGGGCGGCGAGAAGGCGCGGCTGGTGATGGCGAAGATGCTCTACGAGCCGCCGAACTTCCTGGTGCTCGACGAGCCGACCAACCATCTCGACATCGCCACGAAGGAAATGCTCATCGCGGCGCTCAGCGACTACGAGGGCACCATGCTGTTCGTCTCGCACGACCGGCATTTCCTCGCGGCGCTGTCGAACCGCGTGCTGGAGCTGACGCCGGAGGGCATCCACCAGTACGGCGGCGGCTACACCGAATACGTCGCGCGCACCGGCCACGAGGCGCCGGGGCTGCATGGCTGAGGGCGGGAGTGTCGCGACGGCGGCGGCCCGATAGCTTTTCGGCGTGGCCGGGCCCGCCGGGCAACGAACGAAAGAAACAAGAATGTCCAAGGACCCCTCCGGCCTGCGCAAAGGTTTGACCTCCTACGGCGATCCCGGCTTTTCGCTGTTCCTGCGCAAGGCCTTCATCAAGGCCAAGGGCTTCTCGGACGACGCGCTCGACCGGCCGATCATCGGCGTCACCGACACCTATTCGGACTTCAACCCGTGCCACGGCAACGTGCCGCAGCTGATCGAAGCGGTGAAGCGCGGCGTGATGCTGGCGGGCGGGCTGCCGATGGAATTCCCCACGATCTCGATCCACGAGAGCTTCTCGCACCCGACCTCGATGTACATGCGCAACCTGATGGCGATGGACACCGAGGAGATGGTGCGCGCGCAGCCGATGGACGCCGTGGTGGTGATCGGCGGCTGCGACAAGACGCTGCCGGCGCAGATCATGGGCGCGGTGTCGGCCGACAAGCCCGCGATCGTGGTGCCGACCGGCCCGATGGTGGTCGGCCATCACAAGGGCGAGGTGCTCGGCGCCTGCACGGATTGCCGCCGGCTGTGGGCGCAGCATCGCGCCGGCAAGATGGACGAGGCCGAGATCGAGGTGGTGAGCGGGCGGCTCGCGCCGTCGGTCGGCACCTGCATGGTGATGGGCACGGCGAGCACGATGGCGTGCGTGGTCGAGGCGCTCGGCTTCTCGCTGCCCTACGCGGCGGCGGTGCCGGCCGTTCACGCCGAGCGCGTGCGCATCGCGGAGGCGAGCGGCAAGCAGGCGGTCGCGATGGCGAAGGCGGGCTAGCCCGCGCCCGCGCGAACTGTTCACCGAGCGCGCGTTGCGCAATGCGCTGATCGTGCTGCAGGCGATCGGCGGCTCGACCAACGGCATCGTGCATCTCGCCGCGATGGCGGGGCGCGCCGGCATCACGCTCGATCTCGATGCGTTCGATGCGCTGTCGAAAGAGGTGCCGGTGCTGATCGACCTGAAGCCCTCCGGCGATCACTACATGGAGCACTTCCATCACGCGGGCGGCGTGCCGCGGCTGATGCAGGAGCTCTCCGACATTCTCGATCTCGACGCGCCGAGCGTGATCGGTACGCTGCGCGACCACGTGAAGGTTGCCGAGGACGTGCCGGGGCAGACCGTCATTCGCACGCGCAAAAATCCGATCAACGCGCAGGGCGCGATGTGCGTTCTGCGCGGCAATCTCGCGCCGCGCGGCGCCGTCATCAAGCAATCCGCCGCGACGCCGAAGCTGATGACGCACGAAGGCCGCGCGGTGGTGTTCGAGACAATCGAGGACATGACCGAGCGGATGGACGATCCGAACCTCGACGTCACCGCCGACGACGTGCTGGTGCTGCGCAATGCCGGGCCGAAGGGTGCGCCGGGCATGCCGGAGGCGGGCTACCTGCCGATCCCCAAGAAGCTGGCGCAACAGGGCGTGAAAGACATGGTGCGGATTTCCGACGCGCGCATGAGCGGCACGGCGTTCGGCACCATCGTGCTGCACATCACGCCGGAGTTCGCCGACGGCGGGCCGCTCGGGCTGGTGAAGACCGGCGATCGCATTCGCCTCGACGTGCCGAAGCGCTCGATCGAACTGCTGGTGGACGACGCGGAACTCAAGAAGCGCCGCGCCGCCTACAAGGCGCCGCCCGCCGCACGAGGGCTCCGACCGCGGCTATTCGTGGCTGTTCCAGCAGCACGTCACGCAGGCGGACGAGGGCTGCGACTTCGATTTCCTGCAGGCGAAGTAGCCTGCCGTGCGCGACGAGCGATTACGTTCGCTGCTGATCGCGCGTTCGGGATGCGAAGCTCGGCGATCACGCCTGCGTGGTCCGACACCCACAGCCCGGACGGCGTTTCTCGGTCAGCACGCGGATGTTCGACACGCCGATGTTTCCGCGCGTGAGGATCAGATCGATGCGTTGGTTGTGCGCGGACGACGGGTTCAACAGGTTCTGCGCCTGGCAGCAAGCGAAGCCGGGATGGCAGCCGCTTGCGCCATGCATCGCTGAAACCCGCATTGATGAACATCTGATAGGTCGCGAAGGTCGGGTCGAGGCCGGAGTGGCGCGCGCGTTGAAGTCGCCGGTGAAGATCAGCGGCAGGCTGGTGCTGCGGTGGCCGCCATCATCTCGGCTGCCTGCGCCATCTGCAGGAGGGGTCGTGTCGAGGTGCGTGGTCGCGTAGCGGAACGAGCGGCCGCGCACCGTCACGTGATCGCCGCATAGCCGCGCACATTGGGGATGGGGCCGACCGGCGTCGGAAACACCTGATTGACGATGTAGTGCCGCACCTGATTGTTCTCGACATGCAGGCGATGTCGCCGCGATCGCGCCTGACCAGCATGGCGTCCTGCGAGGTGAGCCGCACGTCAACGCCCATCGTGCTCGGCGCCTGCGCGTGAATCCGGAATGATCGCGACGACGCGATAGCGCTCGCCGACGCGGTCGAGTTCGTCCATCACGGCCTGAAGCATGTCGGATTGAATCGTCGTGGCAGGCGTCCCGGCGACGCGGTGCGCAGCAGCGAAACCTCTTGCAGCCCGACGACGTCGGGCTTCTCACGGGCGATGCGGCGGCAAGCGTCGCGGCGCGTTCGACCGGCTTGGTGGCGAGGATGTTGTTGTAGGTCGTCGTCACGGCGGCGACGAAGGCGCCCGGCGACCCGCGGTCGCCAGCTCGATGTAATTCGTGCCTCGTAGAATTCTGATATGACGCGGACGGTGTCGTTGTCGTCGTCGTGCGCGAGAAGCGGCCGATACCGGCCGACAGCACGCAAGGACGGCAGCCGCAGCAATGCGGCCACGCCAATCATTGAAAATCATATTTGCGCTCCCTCGCCGATCACATCGTGGATCGAAGGAGTTTCCTTGCGGCAAGGCCGAAGACCACATCATCCGAACGGATGATGCCGCCGAGTGGCGGAAGGCTCAGGAAGGGCGAGGGCGCGCGGAGTCTTCCAGAAGCGCATCAGTTCGGTCTGCTTCGAGGCGCTGGTCTCTCGAAGACACGTTGGAGGTGGGTCTTCACTGTCGACTGCGAGATGCCAAGCATGTCGGCGGCTCTTTGCGGTCAGGCCCGGCGCCATCGTGAGCAGGGCACGCAGTTCGCCCCCGGTCAGGCCATAGAGCTTGGCGAAAGCCTCGCCGGGAAGCGGGGGCGACCTTCGGGTCCTGGACAAAGACCGCCGCGCAGGCGGCGAACGGCGTCGAGACGGAGCGGCGCATGCCGCGGTCGAGCGGCAGCACGCTCGCGATCAGCCGTCCTCGTCCGGAAGCGCAACCGCATGGCTGCGGCTTCGGAGGCGGTCTCGTGACGCGTTGCGCTGTCGATGGACGCGGGTCAGCGCCTGGACTCACCGCCGTGCTGCGCGCGCTGAGGCGATTGTTCAGGACTTGCACCGCGTTGCCGGTCTTCACCGTCGCTCGCGGCGGCGTTCATGTAGACGAGTGGCCTCTCGGTCGGTGAGATAGACGCCGGCGGCGAGCCCATAGAGCGTCGCCTCCAGGACTTGCGACGTGATGGTGCGCAGGTCGAGCGCGTCGAGATCTCGCTTGCTTGCACAGATGCGGCGACAGGAGCTTGAACAGCTCGATGTCGGCAGCGCCGTATGTCGGCTGATCGAAAAGCGATAACCGGCAATTCCCGCGCTGCGGTGTCCGGTGCGCAAGAGCTCGATGGTCATCAGATAACGCAGCGCCGCGGCTCGGCGTATTCGCGATAGAAGCGGCTCTCGAGGAATTCCTCTTCCTCACTAGCATCTCGGTGGTGACGACCTGCCCGACGTCAAACATGCGGCGCGCCACGAACAGCGGATTTATCAGCGCGTATTTCTGGAAATAGAGCTGGACGTCCTTCGTCCGAGACCGCGCCGGCGCCGTAGCGGTTGATGTTGAGCTTCTTGCCGTGGTCGATGATCCCCATGCCGGCGTGGCAACTGTTGGTGAAGGCGGCAATCAGCCTCAGCGTGTCATTCCAGCGCGAAGCGTCAAGCGTGCAGTCGTAGATCGCCTCGACGACCTTCGAGAATTCCGCCAGTGACGGCTGCCCGTTGGGCGCCATTTCCTCCGCCTCGCCAGTTGGTTGCCGCATAGTCGGGGCGGCGCCGCGCCGCCTACAAGGCGCCGCCCGCACGAAGGCACCGACCGCGGCTATTCGTGGCTGTTCCAGCAGCACGTCACGCAGGCGGACGAGGGCTGCGACTTCGACTTCCTCAAAAGTAGCGGTCGCGGCACGCCCAAAAGCCCATAGCCGGGGCCTATATTTGCGCCTGCGGCCTCGCGCGCCTTGCGTTTCCTCGCACGTTTGAAAATGGTGCGGCGAAACGCAGTTCGAGACCTTTCATGCCCGACGGCGCGTCCGCGCTTCAGCTCGTGTTCGGCGGCGACCCGACGCTCTACGGCATCGTGGCGCTGTCGCTCTACGTCAGCCTCTCGGCGGTCGTGCTCGCCGCGCTGGTCGCGCTGCCGTTCGGCGCGTTCCTGGCGCTCGCCAATTTCCCCGGCCGCACCTTCGTGGTGGTGGTGATCAACGCCTTCATGGGCCTGCCGCCCGTCGTGGTCGGCCTCGCCGTCTATCTCCTGCTGTCGCGCTCCGGCCCGCTCGGCTTTCTCGGCATCCTGTTCACGCCGCGGGCGATGATCGTCGCGCAGGCGCTGCTGGTGATGCCGATCATCGCGGCGCTGACGCGCCAGACGATCGAGGATCTGTGGGTCGAGTACCGCGAGGAGCTGACCGCGCTGCGCGTGACGCCGGCGCGCCGCGTCGCGACGCTGATCTGGGATGCGCGCTTCTCGCTCGTCACGACATTGCTGGCGGGCTTCGGCCGCGCCGCGGCGGAAGTCGGCACCGTGATGGTGGTCGGCGGCAACATCGACGGCTTCACCCGCACGATGACCACTGCCATTGCCCTTGAGACCTCGAAGGGCGACCTGCCGCTCGCGATGGGGCTCGGGCATCGTGCTGATCACGCTGATCATCGCGGTGAACGCGCTCGCGTGGGGCGCGCGGCGCGTCGGCGAAATCAGGGCCGGCTAGCGCATGATCCCGAAAAGTGGACACCGGTTTTCGGACAAGATCATGCGCAAGGCAAAAGTCTGATGCGCGCGCCGATGAGCGATCTGCCGCTGGCGCTCGTGGACGCCTCGCTGCTCGCCGGCGAAGTGCAGATCGTCCGCGCGATCAGCCTGACGTTCGGCGCGGGCGCGCCGACCGTGCTGCTCGGGCCGAACGGCAGCGGCAAGAGCACGCTCCTGCGCCTCGCGATGGGCCTCGTGGCGCCGACCTCGGGCCGCGTGACGTGGGGCGGGCGCGCAACGCCGGGCGAGCGGCTCGCGATGGTGTTCCAGCGGCCCGTGATGCTGCGCCGGACCGCCGCCGCGAACGTGAGCTATGCGCTCGGCGCGCGCGACGACGAGCGCGTCACCGAACTGCTGACGCGCGTCGGCCTCGCGCATCTCGCGGCCGCCCGGCGCGAAAACTTTCGGGCGGCGAGCAGCAGCGGCTGGCGCTGGCGCGGGCGCTTGCGCGCGATCCCGAAATCCTGTTCCTCGACGAACCGACCGCGAGCCTCGATCCCGCCGCCACCAAGTCCGTGGAGGACATCGTGCGCGCGATCGCGGCCTCCGGCGTCAAGATCGTGATGGCGACGCACGACATCGGGCAGGCGCGGCGGCTCGCGGGCGATATCGTGTTCCTGGCGCGCGGGCGGCTCGTCGAGCGCGCCGATGCGGCGCAATTCTTCAACGCACCGGCCTCCAGGGAAGCCGATGCGTTTCTGCGGGGCGACCTGGTTATCTGAGCAAGGAGAGAAGACATGAACCGCCGGATTCTTTTGACGTTCGCATTCTCGGCCGCGCTGTGCGCGTCCGCGCTCGCGCAGGACAAGTCGATCGTCGTCGCGTCGACGACCTCGACCACGGACTCCGGGCTGTTCAACCACATCCTGCCGATCTTCAAGCAGAAGACCGGCATCGACGTGAAGGTGGTCTCGCAGGGCACGGGCCAGGCGCTCGACACCGGCCGGCGCGGCGACGCCGACGTGGTATTCGTGCATGCGCGGCCGCAGGAGGAAAAATTCGTCGCCGACGGCTTCGGCGTGAAGCGCTTCCCCGTGATGTACAACGACTTCGTGCTGATCGGGCCGAAGAGCGATCCGGCCGGCGTGAAGGGCAAGGACATCGAGACCGCGCTGAAGGCGATCAAGGCCAAGGAAGCGCCGTTCATCTCGCGCGGCGACAAGTCCGGCACGCATGCGGCAGAACTCGCGCTGTGGAAGGCGTCGGACATCGCGGTCGAGCCGTCGCCGGGCGCCTGGTACAAGGCGATCGGCCAGGGCATGGGCGCGGCGCTCAACACCGCGGCGGCGAGCGGAGGCCTATGTGCTCTCCGACCGCGGCACCTGGCTCAACTTCAAGAACAAGGGCGACCTTGCGGTCCTGGTCGAGGGCGACAAGCGCCTGTTCAACCAGTACGGCGTCATGCTGGTGAACCCCGCGAAGCATGCGAACGTGAAGAAGGAACTCGGCCAGCAGTTCATCGACTGGCTGATCTCGCCGGAAGGCCAGAAGGCGATCGCCGACTACAAGATCAACGGCGATCCGCTGTTCTTCCCGAACGCCACGGCGTCCGGCGTTTGATGCGGTCGCTCGCGGCGATTGCGATCGTCTGGCTCATGATGTCATCCGCGCACGCAGCCGATCCGGTGCTGCTCCACGCCGCCGGTTCGCTGCGCGGCGCGCTGACCGAGGTGGCGAAAGCGTTCGAGGCGGCGAGCGGCGTCACGGTGCAGGCGAAGTACGGACCGTCCGGCACGCTGCGCGACGAGATCGCGGGCGGCGCGAAGGCCGAGGTGACCTGGCTGCTCGATCTGGTGGCGGCGCATTTCGACAATGTCGTGATCGACCTGCCGCACACCTGATTCGCGTGGACCGACTCGGTGCTGGTCGGCTCGAACCGGCTGTTCCTCGTCACCGAAATGACGGTGCCGGTACTCAAGCGCGCACGCTGCGTTTTTCCCGTCGTGATTATCGTGATCCTGCTGCCGGTCTACGTGCGGCTGAAGTGGGGAGATATTAGGTTTTGCGGCCCGCCCGACCCGCAAACCAACCTTTAAGACTTGCGCGCTTATCCTCCCCGGCGGGGAGCCGCATTTCGACTCCCTTGGGTGTGTGTTGCGTAACGCCGGCCGTATGCCGGAGTGGTGAGTTGTAAATGCGTATCGTCCGCGCCTTGGCCGCGCTCGCGCTTTTTGTTGCGCTCGCCGGCTGTTCGTCCTCCGGAAAACTCGCAGCAGGCTGGGGCGAAGATGTCCCGCCGCCCGCGAACCCGGACATCACCGGCAGCACGCCGGCCTCCACGTCCGAGGACCCGAATTTCGCCGTGAAGGATGCGCTGCTCGGCGGCGACGCCGGCGACAATCTCACGCTCGGCAAGCGGCACTATCGCGAGAAGAACTACGGCCTTGCCGAACAGTTTTTCCGCCGCGCCGCCGAGACGACGCCGCGCGACGGCGAAGCCTGGCTCGGGCTTGCCGCCTCCTACGACCGGCTCAAGCGCTACGATCTTGCCGACCGCGCCTACGCGGAAGCGCTTTCGATCTACGGGCCGCGCGCCGAGGTCGTGAACAACATCGGCTATTCGTATCTCCTGCGCGGCGACCTGCGCCGCGCCCGCCAGAAATTCACCGAGGCGGCGAGGAAAGACCCGGGCAATCCGACGATCGCGAACAACATCGCGCTGGTCGATGAAGCCGCGCGGCGTAAGAAGGGCCTGAACTAGGCTCTCGACTCTCTCTGCGCATCAACCTGATCGGCCGGATCGCGAGCGTACGCGGCGATCTTTTTGTGGACTAATTTAGTCCGCAATCTCTGCCCACCTGTGACATCTCATCCGTTCACGGAATTGCGAGTGTCCGACTTTGGTCGCAGACGCTAGGCTGACCGCCTACGCGCGCTTGTGAAGAATCGCGCCAACAAAAACGATCTGCGCGCGAGTTGGCACGGGAAAGCTCACCGACGGGTGAGCGGGAGGAAAAATGGTCGCTCTCACCATCAATGGACAATCGCACAATATCGACGTGGATCCGACCACGCCGCTGCTCTGGGTCATCCGCGAACAAGTCGGACTGACCGGCACCAAATACGGATGCGGCATCGCGCAATGCGGCGCCTGCACGGTTCACATCGACGGGCAAGCGGTACGGTCCTGCTCGATGCAGGCCGGCGACGCAGCCGGCAAGAAGATCACCACCATCGAGGGTCTCGCGCAGGGCGGCGTGCTCACCAAGGTGCAGCAGGCCTGGGTCAATCACGACGTGCCGCAATGCGGCTACTGCCAATGCGGGATGATCATGGCGGTCTCCGCGCTTCTCGCCGAGAAGCCGAAGCCGACCGACAAGGACATCGACGACGCGATCACCAATATCTGTCGCTGCGGCACCTTCCAGCAGGTGCGTGAAGCGATTCATATGGCCGCGAACGCGTAAGGGGGCAGCAATCATGAATTTCGTTCCAAAGATGAATCGCCGTGCCTTCCTCGTCGGCACCGCCGTCGCAGGCGGTGGCCTCGCAATCGGCATCCCGCTCGCGACAGAGACCGCGAACGCGCAAACCGCTCTCGCGACGCCCGAGCTCGGCGTGTGGGTCGTGATCAAGCCGGATGACAGTGTCGTTGTGCGCATCGTGCGCGCCGAAATGGGCCAGGGCACCATCACGGGCCTTGCCCAGCTCATCGCCGAAGAACTCGATGCGGACTGGGCGAAGATCTCCTACGAGCACCCGACGCCGGGTGAGAGCGTCAAGCGCAAGCGCGCGTGGGGCTCATACTCGACCGGCGGCAGTCGCGGCATTCGCGAGTCGCACGAGTACGTCCGTCAGGGCGGCGCGGCCGCGCGGCTGATGCTCGTGCAGGCGGCGGCGAATGAGTGGAAGGTGCCGACAGGCGAGATCACGACCGACAACGGCGTGCTCACGCACAAGGCGTCGAACCGCACGATGACTTACGGCAAGGTCGCCGAAGCCGCCTCGAAACTTCCGGTGCCGGACAAGCCGGCGCTGAAGGACCCGAAGGACTGGAAGATCGCCGGCAAGCCGATGAAGCGGTTCAAGTCCGCCGAAAAGGTCACAGGCCGTCAGGTCTACGGCGCGGACTTCAAGCTGCCGGGCATGCTCAATGCCACGGTCAAAGAATGTCCGGTGTTCGGCGGCAAGGTGAAGAGCTTCGACGCCGCCAAGGTTGCCGGCATGCCGGGCGTGAAGAAGGTCGTGCAGGTCGGCGAGACCGGCGTGGCCGTCGTCGCGGATACCTGGTGGCAGGCGAAGGTCGCGCTCGATGCGCTGCCGATCGTCTGGGACGAGGGCCCGAACGCGAAGGTCTCCAGCGCGACAATCATGGAGTCGCTGAAGGAAGGTCTCGAAGCCCAGCAAGCCTTCGTCGGCAATCAGGCCGGCGACGCAAAGGCCGCGATCGCCAGCGCCGCCAAGAAAGTCGAGGCGGTCTACTTCTACCCGTACCAGAACCACGCCCCGATGGAGCCGATGAACGCCACCGCGCGTTACACGGCCGACAAGTGCGAGGTGTGGGTGCCGACGCAGGACGGCGAGGCCTCATTTGCGGCGGTGCTCGCGGCGTCAGGCCTGCCGGCCGACAAATGCGAGGTCTACATGCTCGACCTCGGCGGCGGTTTCGGCCGGCGCGGCGCGTTCCAGGACTACGTGCATCAGGCGGTGAACATCGCCAAGCAGATGCCCGGCACGCCGATCAAGCTGCTCTGGTCGCGTGAAGAAGACATGGCGCAGGGCCGCTATCACCCGATCATGATGGCCAAGATGGTCGGCGCCCTCGACAAGGACGGCAACCTGACCGGCCTGCACATGCGGCTCTCCGGACAGTCCATCCTGGCGAGCGTGCGTCCGCAGGTCGTCGAGCAGGACAAGGGACGCGACCCGCTCTCGTTCCAGGGACTGTTCAACAGCGGCGAGCACTCGTTCAGCTACACGATCCCGAACCTGCTGATCGACCACGCGATGCGCAATCCGCACGTCCCGCCGGGCTTCTGGCGCGGCGTGAACATCAACCAGAACTGCATCTTCCTCGAAGGCTTCATGGACGAGCTTGCCGAAGCCGCCGGGCAGGACGCGCTGGAATTCCGCCGCAAGCTGCTCGGCCAGCATCCGCGCAATCTCGCGGTGCTCAACGCGGTCGCGGAGAAGATCGGCTGGGGCAAGCCCGCTCCCGCCGGTATCCATCGCGGCCTCGCACACATGAAAGCGTTCAATGCCTATGTGGCGGGCGCGGCGGAAGTTTCCGTCGATGCTGCCGGCAAGCTGAAGGTGCACCGCATCGTCGCGGCGACCGATCCGACCTACGCGGTCAATCCCGCGCAGATCGACCGTCAGGTCGCGGGCTCGTTCGTCTACGGCCTCTCCGCGCTCTACTATCAGGAGTGCTCGGTGAAGGACGGCCGTGTGGTCGAGCTCAACTTCGACACCTACGATTCGATGAGAATCGCCCAGATGCCGAAGGTCGAGGCGATCAACATGCCGAGCGGCGGCACCGGCCCGTGGGGCGGCATCGGCGAGCCGACCATCTGCGTGGCGGCGCCGGCGGTGATGAACGCCTACTATCGGGCGACGGGCAAGCGCATCCGCTCGTTCCCGCTGAACAAGCAGAACATCGCGATGGCGTGATTCTGCTATAGTGGGCGACGCATAAAGGGGCGGCGGTTCTCCGCCGCCCCGTCAATCCGGGACTGATCCATGCGAGCGACGCACCTGACCGTCGCTGTTGCCGCCGTCATCTGGACGGGCGGCGTCGCATTGGCGGCCGACGCACCGGCCGGCGCTGCCGGCTGCTCGGGCTGCCACGCATCGAATGCACGCGTCGAGACGCCGGTGCCGCCGCTCAACGGGCGGCCATCAGCCGACATCACGACCGCGATGAGCGAATACAAATCGGGCACGCGCAAAGGCACGATCATGGACCGCATCGCCAAGGGCTTCTCCGAGGAGGAGACCCGCGCGATTGCGGACTGGTACGCGCAGCAGAAGTGAGGCGGTCATGACGAAGCGAACAAGCCGCCGTCAGTTCCTGAAAGCCGCAAGCGCGGCCGCGCTGCTGCCGATGCCGGCGCTCGCGCAGGGCGCGGGGCCGAAGGTCGTGGTGATCGGCGGCGGATTCGCTGGCGCAACGGCGGCGCGCTTCCTCAAGGCCGGCGACAGCGCGATCACCGTCACGCTGGTCGAGACCAGCCAGACGTTCACCGCCTGCCCGTTTTCCAACGGCGTGATCGGCGGGTTGCGCGAGCTGCGGGCGCAGCAATTCGGCTACGACAAGATCCGCGCGGCCGGCGTCAGCGTCGCGTTCCAGACCGCGACCGCGGTCGACGCGCAGGCGAAAAGCGTGACGCTCGCCAACGGCACCCGGCTTGCCTACGACCGGCTCGTGATGGCGCCCGGCATCGACCTGCGCTTCGACGGACTGCCGGGCTACGACGAGCGCGCCGCCGAGGTGATGCCGCATGCCTGGAAAGCCGGCGAGCAGACAACGCTGCTGCGCCGCCAGCTCGAAGCGATGGAGGACGGCGGGACCGTTATCATTTCCGCGCCGGCCAATCCGTTCCGCTGCCCGCCGGGGCCGTACGAGCGCGCGAGCCTGATCGCGCATTATTTGAAAACGAAAAAGCCGAAGTCGAAGCTGATCATCCTCGACGCCAAGGATGCGTTCTCCAAGCAGCGGCTGTTCCAGAATGCCTGGAAAGAACTCTATCCCGATCACATCGAATGGGTGTCGCTCTCCAAGGGCGGCAAGGTGAACGCGGTCGATCCGGCGACGAAGACGCTCAAGACGGATTTCTCCGACCACAAGGCGGACGTCGCGAACGTGATCCCGCCGCAGCGCGCGGGTGCGATCGCGCAGAGCGCGGGCGTCGCGGACCGCTCGGGCTGGTGCCCGGTCGATCCGGCGACATTCGAGTCGAAGCTGATGCCGAACATCCATGTGATCGGCGACGCCGCCATCATGGGCGGCATGCCCAAGTCGGCATTCTCGGCGAATTCGCAGGCCAAGGTCTGCGCCGCGCAGGTCATCACGCTGCTGCGCGGCGAGAAGCCGCCCGAGCCGCGGCTGATCAACACCTGTTACAGCCTGGTCGCGCCCGACTACGGCATCACGGTCGCGGGCGTGTACAAGCCGACGAACGGCGTGCTCGCCGACATCGAGGGCGCGGGCGGCGTGAGCCCGGCCGAGGCGCCTGCCTCGCAGCGCGCGCTGGAAGCACAGTTCGCCGAAGGCTGGTTCAGGACAATCACCGGCGAGGTGTTCGGCTGAAGCGCGTGGCGATAACGGCCGGGCTTGTGCTCGCCGTCTCAGCGGCATCGGCACAGGAGTTGCGGCCCTACACGGTGGTGGGCGACGCCATTCCGGTTTCGCTCACCGGCACGCCTGGCAACGCGGAGCGCGGGGAGAAAATCGTCACCAACCGGCAGGTTGGGCTTTGTCTCTTGTGCCACGCGGGCCCATATCCGCAGGAGCGGTTCCAGGGAACGATGGCGCCGGATCTGAAAGGGGCGGGTTCGCGTTCCAGCGAAGGACAGCTGCGGTTGCGGATCATGGATGCGGCGAAGATCAACCCGGAGACCATTATGCCGCCCTATTACCGGGTCGATGGCCTGAACCGGGTAGCGTCCGGCTTTCGCGGCAAGACGATCCTCACCGCGGAGCAGATCGAGGATGTGGTAAGCTATCTGGCGACTCTTGAAGGACTAGCGATGGCGCGATTCAACATCACACGGCGCGAGGCGTTTATCGCCGGCGGGCTTGCCGCCGCGGGTGCCGTCACGCTCGCGCGCCGGGAGGCCGCCGCGAACACGCCGGGGCAGATGGAAACCGCCATCCGCCAGATCATCGGCGAGGCCGAGGTGCGCAAGGGCAAGGTGACGCTCGACCTGCCGCCACTGGTGGAGAACGGCAACACCGTGCCGATGATGGTCACGGTCGACTCGCCCATGACGAAGGACGACCACGTCAAAGCGATCCACGTGTTCAACGAGAAAAACCCGCAGGCCAACGTGGTGAGCATGCAGCTCGGCCCGCGCGCCGGAAAGGCGCAGGTCTCGACACGCATCCGCCTCGCGGCCTCGCAGAAGCTCACCGCGATCGCCGAGATGTCCGACGGCACTTACTGGTCCGACAGCCAGGAGGTGATCGTCACGCTCGCGGCCTGCCTGGAGGATTTGATCTGATGGCTGCGCGCGCGCTGATCAATGTGCCGAAGACCGCCAAGCGCGGCCAGGCGATCGAGATCAAGACGCTGATCTCGCATGTGATGGAGACCGGCTATCGCCACTCCACCACGGGCGAAGCGATCCCGCGCGACATCGTCACGTCATTCTCGTGCAAGTACAACGGCGAAGAGATTTTCGCGACGACGTTCTATCCCGCCATCGCCGCCAACCCGTTCGTCACCTTCCATACCGTCGCGACCGAGAGCGGCACGCTCTCGTTCCACTGGACCGGCGACAACGGTTTCGACGTGACCGAAGAGGCGAAGATTGTGGTGGGGTGATCGGTTGTTCCGGCCCTCGCTCCGCGCGGCCGGAATGACGGGCGTGGCGATCGCGCTCGCTCTCCACCCTCGCCTTCGCCGAAATCCCCCTCGCTGAGCGCCGCTCGGGCTACGACCAGATGACGTCCCGCCACCAAGGCGATGCAGGACGACGACACGTCGAATCCCGCGACGCTCTCGGTGCTCGACGGCGAGGCGCTGTGGAAGCGCAAGGCAGGCGAAGCGGGCAAGGCCTGCGCGGACTGCCACGGCGATGCGGCTACGGCGATGCGCGGCGTCTCGGCGCGCTATCCGGCGTTCAGCGCCGCGAAGAACCGCCCGATCAACATCGAGCAGCGCATCAATCTCTGCCGCACCGACCAGCAGCAGGCGCCGCCGCTCGCCTACGAGAGCCGCGACATGCTCGCGCTCTCGGCCTATGTCGGCCGGCAGTCGCGCGGCATGCCGATCGCGGTCGTCAACGACGCGAAGACGAAGCCCTTCATCGACGCCGGCGCGAAGGCCTATTCGGCGCGGCAGGGCCAGCTCAATCTCTCCTGCCAGAACTGCCACGACGACAATCGCGGCCAGAAGCTCGCGGGCGTGCCGCTCGTGCAGGGCCATCCGAACGGCTACCCGCTCTACCGGCTCGAATGGCAGAGCCTCGGCTCGCTGCAACGCCGGCTGCGCAACTGCCTGATCGGCATGCGCGCCGAGCCCTACGCCTACGGCGCGGACGAATACGTCGATCTCGAACTGTTTCTGATGTGGCGCGCGCGCGGCATGACGGTCGAGACGCCGGCCGTGCGGCCGTAGCGCGCTGCCTAAAAAATAGCCCGCACCGCACCAGCGGAAGCAGGCCGCCGCGCCGCCCCTTGGGCCGCATCCGTCGCTCCGCCGGATTCTCTCACCCGATCAGCCGTTTAAGCCCGCGCCGGCGCGCGCCTGTGGGCTGGCACGCCCCTTGCGGAACCGACCCGACGAGCACCACGGGGGCTGATCGGGAGGTTTGCAATGAAGCGTCGTGATTTCCTCAAGTCCGCATCCGCCACGGCGGCAACGGCCGCGTTTTCCGCGCCCGCGATCTTCTCGCCCGCCAAGGCGCAATCGCGGCAGGAGACGCTGCTGATCGTCTCCGAGAGCGGACCGAACAACATCGACATCCACGGCGTCGGCACCAACGTGCCGGGCTACGAGGTGTCGTGGAATTGCTACGACCGCCTCATCAGCCACGAGATGAAGACCGGGCCGAACGGCGTTCCCTATTACGACCGCGACAAGTTCAAGATGGAATTGGCCGACGACATGAACGTCGGCGACATGTCGGTCACCTTCAAGCTGAAGAAGAACGCGGTCTTCCAGGACGGCTCGCCGGTGACGGCGAACGACGTGAAGTGGTCGCTCGACCGCTCCGTCTCGGTCGGCGGATTTCCGACCTTCCAGATGGGCGCGGGTTCGCTGACCAAGCCCGAGCAGTTCGTGGTGGTCGACGACAACACGTTCCGCGTCGACTTTGCCAAGAAGGACCGCCTGACGATCCCCGACCTCGCCGTGATCGTGCCCTGCATCATCAACTCGGGGCTGGTGAAGAAGCACGCCACGGAAAAAGACCCGTGGGGCATGGAATACACCAAGCAGAACACCGCGGGCTCCGGCGCCTATCGCGTGGTGAACTGGACCGCCGGCACCGAAGTCGTGATGGAGCGCAACGACAAATGGGTCGGCGGGCCGCTGCCGAAGGTGCGGCGCATCGTGTGGCGCATGGTGCCCTCCGCCGGCAACCGGCGCGCGCTGCTCGAACGCGGCGACGCGGACATCTCCTACGATCTGCCGAACAAGGATTTCGTCGAGCTGAAGGACGCCGGCAAGCTCTCGATCGTGTCGACGCCCTACTCGAACGGCATCCAGTACATCGGCATGAACGTGAAGCAGCCGCCGTTCGACAACATCAAGGTGCGGCAGGCGGTCGCCTACGCGATCCCGTACCAGAAGATCATGGACGCGGTGCTGTTCGGCCTGTCGAAGCCGATGTTCGGCGCGAAGGCCGATGCGGCGACCGAAGTCGCGTGGCCGCAGCCGCACAGCTACACGACCGACATCGCCAAGGCGAAGCAGCTGCTCGCCGAGGCCGGCTATCCGAACGGCTTCGAGACGACGCTGTCGTTCGACCTGGGCTTCGCGGGCGTGAACGAGCCGCTCTGCGTGCTGACGCAGGAGAGCCTCGCGCAGATCGGCATCAAGACGACGATCAACAAGATCCCCGGCGCGAACTGGCGCACCGAGCTGAACAAGAAGACGCTGCCGCTCTACACCAACGTGTTCTCGGGCTGGCTCGATTACCCCGAGTACTTCTTCATCTGGTGCTATCACGGCAAGAATTCGATCTTCAACACGATGAGCTACCAGTCGAAGGAATGCGACGCCTACATCGACGGCGCGGTCGATGCCGCCGCGGTCGGCGACAAGGCGAAGTACGAGAAGGACGTGAAGGGCTTCGTCGATACGGCCTTCGCCGACATGCCGCGCATCCCGCTGTTCCAGCCTTACGTGAACGTCGCGATGCAGAAGAACGTCAGCGGCTACCAATACTGGTTCCACCGCCGGCTCGATTATCGCGCGCTCGTGAAGGGGTGAGGTAGTGGCCGCACCCGCTCCGCTCATTCCCGCGCAAGCGGGAAATCCAGCCTTTCCTTGCGTGGCCCTGGGTCCCCGCTTTCGCGGGGACCGAGCGGAAGGCAGAGCACCATGCTAGCCGTCATCCTCAAGCGCCTGCTCGTCGCGATCCCGAGCCTGATCGGCGTCGTGATCGTGACGTTCCTGCTCACGCGCGCGCTGCCGGGCGATCCGGCCGCGTATTTCGCCGGACCCGCCGCCACCAAGGAGGCGGTCCAGGAAGTCCGCGTGAAGCTCGGGCTCGACAAGTCGCTGCCGCAGCAGTTCATCCGCTATGTCGGCGATCTCGCCAAGGGCGACCTCGGCCAGTCGCTCACCACCGGACAGCCGGTCGTCACCGAAATCCGCAACCGCCTCCCCGCCTCGGCCGAACTCACGCTGCTCGGGCTGATCGTGTCGGTCGCGATCGCGATCCCGCTCGGCATCTTCGCGGCGGTGAAGCCGAACTCGTGGATCGACCACACCTGCCGCGTGGTGACGACCGCGGGCGTCTCGCTGCCGGTGTTCTTCACCGGGCTGATCCTCGTCTATTTCTTCTACTACATCCTCGGCTGGGCGCCCGCGCCGCTCGGCCGGCTGGATATCTTCTTCTCGGCCCCGCCGCCGGTCACAAACTTCTATCTGATCGACAGCCTGATCGCGGGCGACCTCGCGACGTTTCGCGCCGCCGCAAGCCAGCTGTTGCTCCCCGCGCTCACGCTCGGCATCTTTTCGCTGGCGCCGATCGCCCGCATGACGCGCGCCTCGATGCTGGCGGTGCTCGCCTCCGACTTCGTGCGCACCGCACGCGCGAGCGGGCTCACGCCGTTCACCGTGATCGTCACCTACGCGTTCCGCAACGCGATGCTCCCCGTCGTCACCACGCTGGGCATGGTGTTCTCGTTCCTGCTCGGCGCGAACGTGCTGGTCGAGAAGGTGTTCGCCTGGCCCGGCATCGGCTCCTACGCGGTCGAGGCGCTGATCGCGTCGGACTTCGCGCCGGTGCAGGGCTTCGTGCTCACGATGGCGATCATGTACGTGCTGCTCAATCTCGCGATCGACGTTCTCTACGGCGTGATCGATCCGCGCGTGAGGCTTGAAGGATGAGCGATATCGCCCTCAAGGAGGCGCCAGCGCAAGGCGGCATCACGGCGACGCTGAAGCACGCCCGCTACGTGATCGGCGAGAACCCGGTGACGGGCTTTGCCTTCGCGCTGTTCGTGCTGATCGTGTTCGCGGCGGTGCTCGGGCCGTACATCGTTCCCTACGATCCGCTCGCCAGCAACACGGCGATGTCACTCAAGCCGCCCTCGCGCGCGCACTGGTTCGGCACCGATCAGCTCGGCCGCGACGTGTTCAGCCGCGTGGTCGCGGCGACGCGGCTCGACTTCATCATCGCGGTGTTCTCCGTGGCGCTCGTGTTCCTGATGGGCGGGCTCGCGGGCGTCGCCGCCGGCTTCTTCGGCGGCTGGACCGACCGCATCGTGTCGCGCATCGCCGACACCATCATGGCGTTCCCGCTGTTCGTGCTCGCGATGGGCATCGTGGCGGCGCTCGGCAACACGGTGCAGAACATCATCATCGCGACCGCGATCGTGAACTTCCCGCTCTATGCGCGCATCGCCCGCACCGAGGCGAACGTGCGGCGCGAGGCCGGTTTCGTGCAGGCGGCGCGGCTCTCCGGCAACGGCGAGGGCCGCATCCTGCTGACGCAGATCCTGCCCAACATCATGCCGATCATGATCGTGCAGATGTCGCTCACGATGGGCTACGCGATCCTCAACGCGGCCGGCCTCTCGTTCATCGGGCTCGGCGTGCGCCCGCCCGATGCCGAGTGGGGCATCATGGTGGCGGAAGGCGCGGCCTTCATGGTGTCGGGCGAATGGTGGATCGCGTTCTTCCCCGGGCTGGCGCTGATGATCGCGGTGTTCTGCTTCAACCTGCTGGGCGACGGCCTGCGCGACATCGTCGATCCGCAGCGGAGGACGTGATGAGCGACGGCCTCCCCATGAGCAACCAGCCGCCGGTGCCGCTGCTCGACGTCAAGGACCTGACGGTCGAGTTCTCCACGCGGCGCGGCATCGTCAAGGCCGTGCAGCACGTCAACATCGAAGTCGCCAAGGGCGAGACGCTGGCGATCGTCGGCGAATCCGGCTCGGGCAAGTCGGTGACGTCGTTCGCCGTGATGCGCATTCTCGATCGCGCCGGGCGCATCGCCGAAGGCTCGGTGATGTTCTCCGGCATCGACGTGCGCGGGGCCGACGACAACCAGATGCGCGACCTTCGCGGCCGCGAAATGTCGATGATCTTCCAGAACCCGCGTTCTGCGTTGAACCCGATCCGCAAGGTCGGACGGCAGATCGAGGACGTGCTGCGCCAGCACGTGCAGGCGGATTCCGCTGCGCTCACCAGCAAGGCGGTCGAAATCCTCGACCAGGTGCGCATCGCGCGCCCGCGCGAGCGCTATCACGCCTATCCGTTCGAGCTGTCGGGCGGCATGTGCCAGCGCGTGGTCATCGCGTTGGCGCTCGCCTGCAAGCCGCAGCTCCTGATCGCCGACGAACCGACCACCGGGCTCGACGTCACCACGCAGAAGACCGTGATGGACCTCGTGACCGAGCTGACGCGCGAGCGCGGCATGTCGACGATCCTGATCACGCACGACCTCGGGCTCGCCTCGGTCTATTGCGACCGCGTGGTCGTGATGGAGAAGGGTCACGTCGTCGAGACGGCGGATTCCTCGAAGATCTTCAAGGCGCCCTCGCACCCCTATACGCGCAAGCTGATGCGCGCGACGCCGCGCCCGGGCGTCGGCCTGCGCGACCTGCTGCCGGAGGAGACGCCGCCGCTGGCAGCCGCCCCTCCCACGGCGCGCGTTTCCGCCACCAGCCGCCCCGCGGGCGAGGCGAAAGACAAGAAGCCCGAGCCGCTGCTCGTGGTCGAGAAGCTCATCAAGGAATATCCGCGTCAGGGCCTCACCACATCGCTGTCGAAGCTGTTCCGCGGCGGGCCCGCGCCGGAGCCCGAGGTGTTCCGCGCGGTCGACGGCATTTCGTTCTCGATCGACCGCGGCGAAAGCGTCGGGCTGGTCGGCGAATCCGGCTGCGGCAAGTCCACCACCTCGATGATGGTGATGCGGCTGATCGACAAGACCGACGGACTGATCCGCTTCGGCGGCGACGATATCGGCGCGATCCCGGCGCGGGATTTCGCCAGGCTGTCGCACCGCAAGCGCATCCAGATGGTGTTCCAGGACCCGACCGACAGCCTCAATCCGCGCTTCACCGCCGCGCGCGCGATCGCCGACCCGATCCTGCGGCTCGGCGACGTGCGCGGCCGCGGCGCGGTGCGGGCGCGTTGCGAGGAACTGGCCACACAGGTCGGCCTGCCGCTTCATTTCCTCGACCGCTTTCCGCACCAGCTCTCGGGCGGACAGAAGGCGCGCGTCGGCATCGCGCGCGCGATCGCGCTCAACCCGGAACTGATCATCCTCGACGAGCCGACCGCGGCGCTCGACGTGTCGGTGCAGGCGGTGGTGCTCAATCTGCTGCAGGACCTGAAGGACAAGCTCGGCATGAGCTACCTGTTCGTCTCGCACGACCTCAACGTGGTGCGGCTGCTGTGCGACCGGGTGATCGTCATGAAGACCGGCAGGATCGTCGAGCAGGGTCCGACCGAGCGCGTGCTGTTCGCGCCGGAGGCGCAGTACACGCGCGATTTGCTTGAGGCGATCCCGCATCCGCCGGTGTAGGATACGGCCATGCCGAAACCCGACCATCTCGACGCCTACATCGACGCCGCCGCGCAGGCGCTCGGCCTCACCGTCCAGCCCGACTGGAAGCCGGCGGTGCGCGCCAACCTCGAAGTCACGCTCGCGCTCGCCGCGATCGTGGCCGAGAAGGAATTGCCGGACGATGCCGAGCCCGCGCCGGTGTTCCGGGCCTGACGATGGACACAGCCTGGAGCAGCGCCGCCGAGATCGCGGAAGCCGTCGCGGCGGGCCGCGTATCGGCATCCGCAGGTCGTCAAGGATGCGCTCGCGCGCATCAAGGCGCGCGACGGCGCGTTCAATTCATTCACCGACGTGACGGCCGAGCGCGCGGAAAAGAAGGCGCGCGCGATCGACGAGGCGCGCGCGGCGGGCAAACCACTCGGGCCTCTCGCGGGCGTGCCATTCGCGGTGAAGAACCTGTTCGACGTGAGAGGGCCTGCCGACGCGCGCCGGCTCGAAGATCAACCGCGAGCTTGCGCCCTCCGTGCATGACCAGCCGCTGATCGAGCGGCTCGAGGCCGCCGGCGCGGTCCTGGTCGGCGCGCTCAACATGGGCGAATACGCCTACGACTTCACCGGCGAGAACGCGCACGACGGCAATGCGTGCAATCCGCACGACACGTCACGCATGACCGGCGGCTCGTCGAGCGGCTCGGGCGGCGCGGTCGCGGGCGGGCTGGTGCCGCTCTCGCTCGGCTCGGACACCAACGGCTCGATCCGCGTGCCGTCGTCGTTCTGCGGGCTGTTCGGCCTGAAGCCGACCTATGGGCGGCTTTCCCGCGCGCGCTCGTTTCCCTTCGTCGGCAGCCTCGATCATCTGGGTCCCTTGGCGCGCTCGGCGCGCGACCTCGCGCTCGCCTACGACGCGATGCAGGGCCACGATCCCGAAGACCCGGTGTGCGCCGAGCGGCCGGCCGAGCCCGTCATGCCGTCGCTGACGCGCGGCACCGAGGGCCTGCGCATCGCGGTCGCGGGCGGCTATTTCCGTCAGGGCGCATTCCCCGAAGCCATCGAGGCGGTCGACCGCGTCGCCAGGGCGCTGCGCGCGAGCGAGATCGAGATTCCCGAGGCGAAGCGCGCGCGCTCGGCCGCCTACATCATCACGGCGACCGAAGGCGCGAGCCTGCATCTCGACCGGCTGCGCACGCGCGCGAACGATTTCGATCCCGCGGTGCGCGACCGGCTGATCGCGGGCGCGATGGTGCCCGCGCCGCTGGTCAACGCCGCGCAGAAATTCCGCCGCTGGTATCGCGGCGAAGTGCTCAAGCTGTTCGACAAGGTCGATGCGATCCTCGCGCCCGCGACGCCCTGCACCGCGCCGGCGATCGGGCAGAAGACCTTCATGCTCGACGGCGTGGAGCTTCCCGTCCGGCCGAACATCGGCATCTACACGCAGCCGATCTCGTTCATCGGCCTTCCGGTCGCCGCCGTTCCGGTGCCGCTCAAGCCGATGCCGATCGCCGTGCAGGTGATCGCGGCGCCGTGGCGCGAAGACATCGCGCTGCGCATCGCGTATGCGCTGGAGCAGGCGGGCGTGTGCGCGGCGCCGCGGCCGGCGCTATAGAGTGATGTTTCTTTCCCGCTCATGCCCGCGAAAGCGGGCATCCAGCTCTGTACAAAGCACTGGGTCCCCGCTTTCGCGGGGACGAGCGGCAATTGGCTAGGGAGCGAACATGGAAATCGATCTGCCGGAGGTCGTCGCGGAGGTGCGTGCCGCGTTCGACCGCTACGAGAAGGCACTGATCACGAACGATCTCGGCGTTCTCAATACGATCTTCCGCGATGCGCCGCAGACGATCC
The DNA here is from genome assembly GCA_963828625.1 of uncultured Alphaproteobacteria bacterium. GTDB lineage: Bacteria > Pseudomonadota > Alphaproteobacteria > Rhizobiales > Xanthobacteraceae > PALSA-894. Next base: position 450,243 of record CAWHEX010000010.1, read on the forward strand.
GCTACGGCATCGGCGAGAACCTCTACGGTTACGGAGAGATCAAGGGCTTCCGGCAGGCGCGCGCGCCGGTCGGGCTGATGCGATCGATCGCGCGGACCGTCATCACCACTTACGGCCGCGATTTCGCGGTTGCGTCGACGCTATTCCGGCGTGAAACCGTGCCCGGCAAGGTCGGGCGGCAGCAGCAGAGCTGGGTGCGCTTTCCCGACGGCTGGCATGTCGTGGCGGCGCACGTCAGCCTGATCGACGAGGCCAAGCCCGCTTAACGCCTAACGCGTCTCGACGGGGATCAACCCCATGTCCTGCGGGAAGAACCACGTCGCCGACGTGACCTTCGCCATCATGTCGCGGTCGATGTACGGCAGCACCGTCTTCTCGAAGGCCCGCTGGGCCTGCTCATAGTCGCGGCGGCACCCGGCCGCGCGCGACCTGGGAATGAACCCGGCGTCGATGAACGGCTGGAAGACGTTCGGCTTCCCGCCATAGGCGATGCAGAGGAAGGTCAGGAAGCGCTGCTGCGACGTCGAGTGCGTATCCGAGTAGATCGATCGCTGCACGAGCGCTGTCGTCGCCCGCCCCAGCGGGACGCTCGGTCGGCGCCACTTCCAGAGCGAGCCGCGGACCGTCGTCAGCGCCACCTGGTCGCCGAATTGCATCATCACGAATGCGGCCACCTGATCGGCGGCGTCCTCTTCCCGTCCGAGAACCGGAATCTTGAGAATGTGGAAGATCGCATGACCGGTCTCATGCAGCAGCGTCGAAACGATCGCGCCGATGATCGCATCGTCGCGCGTGATGCCTTCGTCCGTCGTGGCGTCGGGCGCGCCGAGCTCGAAGTTTCTGACGTATTCGAGGCACAACGTGATCGTGTTTTCGGACGGGCTGAAAAATGCGTTCGGATTTCCGCACTCCTTGGTCACCAGCCGCAATGTCGTCGGAAGCTTGAGCGGCGCCAGGAATTGCGCGAACCGCTCGAGCAGCTTGCGTTCCTTGATCCGGGCATGAATGCGCTTGAAGGCATCGTATTGCTCGAACTCTTCCTGAACTTCCTTTCGCTGGTCGGCCGGATCGAGGCCGCTGAACACTTCGGGATCAAGCGGCTCCATATAGTCGACAATGATCTTGTCGTTGCGGGGAACCGACGCGATCTGCGCGACCGCCAGCGAAGGCGTCAGGCCATACAGAAGAAGCGACAGCACTGCGGCGAACAACGTCTTCATCAATCGCATCCCCGGTTACTTTTGCTGCGGCAGGAGCGGGAGCTGCATCCGCGCCGCCCAGTTGAGTTCGCGCACCTGCTTGAGCATTCCCAGATGAACATGCGGCATGATCGTCTGCGCGAACGCGCGCTTCACGGCGCGGTAGTCCTGCGCGCAGTACTTCGCCCGTTCCTGCGGCAGATCGCCATTGGCAACCAGGAATGCGAACGGCCGCTTGTAGGCGCCGTAGGCCATGCATGCGTAGGTGTAGAAGCGCTGCGCATCGACCGGACGGATCGTGTCGCTGAAACTGCCGGTGCCGTAGAAGCTGCGCTGCGCCAGAAACCACGAGGTCCCGGCGAGCGCCGCCCATATCACTTCGGCCTGCGGGCTGAACTCGAGCATCACGAGGGCCGCGACGGTGTCGGCGGCATCTTCCTGACGGCCCCAGACCGGAATCTGCAGCATGTCGAGAACCGCGTAGGCGACTTTGGCCAGCACGACGTTGACCACACCGCCGGTGATGATCGACTGCCGGGTCAGGCGGGCGGGGCCGATCTGTATCTCGCGCGTGCCCGGCGCCTGGACCTCGACCTCGCGCACGAACTCGTAACAGATCGTGACGGCCTGCTGCGGATTGTACGCAACCTCAAGCGCGCCGCATTCCGCGAGCCTCACGCCAAGCTGGCGCGGAAGGCGAAGCGGAGAGAGAAATTCCTGCAGCAGTTCGAGGACGCGCGCCGTCTTGAGCCGCTCGTGGACTTCCACAAGCGCCGGCGTGCGCGGCATCACATATTCGATCACGACCTGCGGATTTCGTAGTGGCTCATTCGCGGCCGGCTGACCCGCGGCCGGCAACGCGAAAAATACCGCGCCGAGCATTGCGCCCGCGCAACCACGCAACAGCCACGCCATCCAACCCCCCGAGCACTTGCCGCTGGGTCAAATGCTAGGTCAGCGTGCGCGCCTCGTCCACCCTCCCGGCGGGCGTGTTGCGCGCAACGAAGGCGCGCCAGCCGCCGAAGCCTGAAATATCGCGCGCCGCCTGCGTCGCGTTCGCCTCGACCAGAAAGCCTTTGACGCCGCGGCCGTCCGCGAGCGTGAGCGTACCGATCCCGAGCGGTGCCGGAATCGCGGCGACGAAGCGCCCGAAGCCGTCGGCGGGGAGCGCCCATATTTCCAGCGCGACGGAAGCGCCCTGCCCGGCCGTGACGCGCAACAGGCCGGGCTTGGGCGGCTGCGTGTCGAGCGCGAACAGCCGGTAGTCCGGCGCGGTTTGCGCCTCCTGCAGGAAGCGCCCGCCGCAGGCTTTCAGTTCACCGTTGAGCGGCATGCCGGAGAGGTGCGCGCCGACCACCGCGAGCGCGATCTCGCCCTGCGTGGGCGCGGCGGGAAGCGGTGCGAGCGGCGGCTGCGCGATGCCGAGCGCGCCGAGCGGCAGCGCGGTATCGGCGTGAAACGCGCGGCCAAGCGAGGCGAGCAGCGCATCCTGACCGCCGGGCGCGAGCACCGTGACGCCGAACGGAAGGCCGTCGGGCCGCATGCTCGCCGGCAGCGCGAGACCGCAGAGATCGAGCAGGTTGACGAAATTGGTGTAGGTGCCGAGCCGGCTGTTGAGCGCGATCGGATCGGCCAGCACCTGCTCGACCGTGTAGACGGTCGGCGCGGTCGGAACCAGCAGCACGTCGATGGCGCGGAAGATGTGATCGCGCACGCGGCGCAGGTCTTCGAGCTTGTAGAACGCCGCGAAGGCATCGGCGGCGGTCGCGCGCGCGCCGTTAAGCGTGATCTCGCGCGTCACCGGGTGCATCGACTCCGGCGAGGACGCGATCATCTTGCGCACCACATGATAACGCTCGGCGACCCACGGGCCTTCGTAGAGCAGCCGCGCGGTCTCGTAGAACGGCTCGATGTCGATCTCGACGATGCGCGCGCCGAGTTTCTCGAAGCGCGCGATGGCGGCCTCGTATTGCGCGGCCGAAACCTGATCGCCGAAGAAGACGCGCTCGCCCTTGATCGGCACGCCGATCGCGCAACGCGGGCGGCAGCGCCCCGAGCGTGCCGGCGGCGCGGTCGCGCATGTAGGGATCGGCGACGTCCGGCCCCGCCATCGCGGCGAAGGCGGCCCACGCGTCGTCCACCGTTAAGGCGAACACCGAAACGCAATCGAGCGTGCGGCAGGCGGGCACGACGCCCGCCGGTCGAGACGACGCCGAGGCTCGGCTTGAGGCCGACGATGTTGCCGAGCCCAGCCGGCACGCGTCCCGAGCCCGCCGTATCGGTGCCGAGCGCGAGCGGCACGAGCCCGGCCGCGACCGCGACGGCGGAGCCGGAGCTCGATCCGCCAGGAATGACCTTCGGGTCGAACGCGTTGCGCGGCACGCCATAAGGCGAACGCACGCCGACGAGGCCGGTGGCGAACTGGTCGAGATTGGTCTTGCCGATCGGAATGGCGCCGGCGGCGCGCAGCCGCGCCACGCAGGTCGCGTCCGCCTTCGGCGTGTAGGCGAAAGCCGGGCACGCGGCGGTCGTCGGCATGCCGGCGACGTCGATGTTGTCCTTCACGGCGAACGGCACGCCGTAGAGCGGCAGCGATTTGTCCTTGAGCGCGCGCGCCTCCGCGAGGGCGTCCGCTTCGTCGCGCAGCGTGATGAAGATCGCCGGATCGTTGCGCTCGCGGATGCGCGCGTAAGTGCGGGCGATCGTTTCGGCGGGCGAAGTTCCCGCGCGATGCGCCTCGACAATTGCCGCGATCGTTTCGGCGCGCATCAATACGACTTCGGCATGCCGAGCACCTTCTCGGCGATGAAGTTGAGGATCATCTGCGGGCTGACCGGCGCGATGCGGGCGATCAGCGCTTCGCGCAGATAGCGCTCGACGTGATATTCCTTCGCATAACCCATGCCGCCATGCGTCATGACGGCGGTCTGGCAGGCGTCGAAGCAGGCTTCGCCCGCGAGATATTTCGCCGCGTTCGCCTCCGCGCCGCAGGGTTGATTGGCGTCGTAGAGCGAGGCTGCCTTGAACGCCATCAGGTTCGCGGCTTCGAGCGCCATCCAGCATTGCGCCAGCGGATGCTGGATCGACTGGTTCTTCCCGATCGGCCGATCGAACACGATGCGGTCGCGCGCATAGGCGCTGGCGCGTTCGAGCGCGACGCGGCCGAGCCCGATCGCCTCGCAGGCGATCAGCACGCGCTCTGGGTTCATGCCGTGCAGGATGTACTCGAAGCCCTTGCCCTCCGCGCCGATGCGGTCCTCGGCGGGAACCGGCAGCGCGTCGATGAACACCTGATTGGAGTCGACCGCCTTGCGGCCCATCTTCTCGATCTCGCGCACCTCGACGTGCTTGCGGTCGAGGTCGGTGTAGAACAGCGAGAGCCCTTCGGTGCGGCGCTTCACCTTGTCGGCCGGCGTGGTGCGCGCGAGGATCAGCATCTTGCTGGCGACCTGCGCGGTCGAGATCCAGATTTTCTGGCCTGAGATCACGTAGCCCGAATTGGTGCGCTCCGCTCTGGTCTTGAGATTGAGCGTGTCGAGGCCCGCGTCGGGCTCGGTGACGGCGAAACAGGCCTTGTCCTTGCCGGCGACCAGCGGCGGCAGCATGCGCGCTCTTCTGTTCTTCGGTGCCGAACACCACGACCGGATTGAGCCCGAAGATGTTCATGTGCAGCGCGGACGCGCCGGAGAGCCCCGCACCCGACTGCGCGATCGTCTGCATCATGATGGCGGCCTCGGTCACGCCGAGACCCGTGCCGCCGTAGTCCTCCGGAATGCAGATGCCGAGCCAGCCGGCGTCGGCGATGGCGGCGTGGAAGTCGTGCGGGAAGCCGCCTTCGCGATCCTTCTTCAGCCAATACTCGGCGTCGAACTTGGCGCAGATCCGCTGGATCGCGCCGCGGATCGCCTGCTGGTCCTGCGAAAACGAAAAATCCATACGCCTATTTCTCGGTCGCGATGCCGGACGGAAAATCCGTTGTCCATTTTTCCTGGCATCGCTCAATTTTCGCGTCTGACCGCGCTCTCGTGCCAATGGCGCAGGCACAGATGCGCGATCCAGCTCGTGAGGAAGAAGATCGCGATGCCGGTGAGCGAGATCATCAGCAGCGCCGCGAACATGCGCGGGATTTGCAGCCGGTAGCCGGATTCGAGGATGCGATAGGCGAGCCCCGACGCGCTGCCGCCGGTGCCGGCGACGAACTCCGCCACCACCGCGCCGATCAGCGCAAGGCCGCCGGAAATCTTCAGGCCGCCGAGAAAGTACGGCAGCGCGGCGGGCAGGCGCAGGTAACGCAAGGTCTGCCAGCGGCTCGCGCGGTAAAGCTGGAACAGGTTGACGAGATTGTGGTCGGCGGAATTGAGCCCGAGGATGGTGTTCGACAGGATCGGGAAGAACGCCACGATCCACGCGCAGATCAGCAGCGACAGGTTGATGTCGCCGACCCAGATGATGATGAGCGGCGCGATCGAGACGACCGGCGTCACCTGCAGGATCACCGCATAGGGAAACAGCGATTTCTCCAGCCACTTCGACTGCGTGAAGATGATCGCAAGCGCGACGCCGACCGTCACGGCGGCGATCAGCGCCGCGAACGTGATGCGCAGGGTGATGAGCAGCGATTCCGACAGCGTCCCCCAGTCGTTCCACAGCGTCTGCGCGATCAGCAGCGGACCCGGCAGGATGTAATGCGGGATGCCCTTGATGCGGACCACCAGCTCCCACGCGGTCAGCATGATGATCCCGATGACCAGCGGCGCGATGATGCCGGGCCACGAGCTTGCCTTGACGCCGAGAATGCGGCGCTCCTCGGCGAACACCGGCCGCGCGGCGGCGTCGGTGCCGTCGTGTGATGCGTTGCTTGCCATCGCCACCGTCACGCTTCTTTCCCCTCTCCCGCTTGCGGGAGAGGGTGGCGAGCGCGGAGCGCGAGCCGGGAGAGGGCGTTTACCTCAATAATACCCCTCTCCCGCCTTCGCTGCGCGAAGGCACCCTCTCCCCGCTTCGCGGGGCGAGGGGAAAGAAGAGAGATGAACATGTCGCTCATGCGGCAATCGCCTGCTTCAGGGTCTCGGATGCGACGCGGCAGAGATGCGCGTATTCCGACGAGGTGCGGAACAGCGCATCGCGCGGATACGGCGCGTCGTTCTGCAGGTCCGCCATCACGCGCCCCGGTCGCGCCGCCATCACGACGATGCGCTGCGACAAGTATACCGACTCGAACACCGAGTGGGTGACGAACACGGCCGTGAAACGGTTCTGCCACCACAGGCCCAGCAGGTCGTCGTTCAAACGATGACGCGTGATCTCGTCGAGCGCCGCGAACGGCTCGTCCATCAGCAGGATCTTCGGATGCGTCACCAGCGCGCGCGCGATCGAGACGCGCATCTTCATGCCGCCGGAGAGTTCGCGCGGATAGGATTTCTCGAAGCCTTTCAGGCCGACCAGCGCCAGCATCTCGGCGGCGCGCGTCTCGGCTTCACCATTGCCGACGCCTGCGAGCGTCAGCGGCAGCATCGTGTTCTTCAGCGCATTCGACCACGGCATCAGGGTCGGGTCCTGGAACACGAAGCCCAGATCCGGCTGCGGCTCGCCGCCCGCCGAATGCGGCGCGCTCGGCCAGTCGAGCGTGCCGGCGCTCGGCGCGCCGAGGCCCGCGATGATGCGCAGCAGTGTCGACTTCCCGCAGCCTGACGGCCCGAGCAGGCTCACGAACTCGCCGTCGCGCAGGTCGAGATCGACGCCACGGATCGCGATGGTGCCGTTCGCGAACTGCTTGGAGACGTTGCGGATCGAAACGAGCGGGCGGGTGCTCGCACCCGCCACCGCAGCAATGGTCACGCGCCGACGCCCTTGTTGATGAACTCGAGGCTGTAGGCTTTCTTGTAGTCGATGCCCGGGGTGAATGCGCCGGCGGCCGTCATCTGGTCATAGAAGGTCTTCCAGCGCTCGTCGGTCATCGCACCGATGCCGAGCTTCAGCGCGTCACCCGACTTCACGATGCCGCGCTCGTTCATCACCTTGAGCGCATAGGCCATCTTGTCTTCGGTCATGTCGGGATTGTCTTTCCTGATCTGTGCATTGGCGGCCTCGATCGCCGGACCGCCCTTCATGTATTCGGCCCAGCCTTCGAGCGAGGCGTTGACGAAGCGCTGCACGACGTCCTTCTTCTCGGCCGCCATTTTCGCCGAAATGTTGATCGTGGTGTTGTAGTTGCCGAAGCCGGCATCCGCGATCAGATGCACGACCGGCTGCACGCCCGCCTGCATGATCACGTAAGGCTCCGACGACACGAAGCCCTGCTGCGAGATCTGCTTGTCGGCCAGGAACGGCGCCATGTTGAAGGTGTAGGGCCGCGCCTGTTCGTCGGTGAAGCCGAATCTCGCCTTCAGGAACGGCCAGTAGCTGGTGCGCCCGCCTGCGCCGATCAGGATCGGCTTGCCCTTGAGCTGCTCGAAGCTGTCGTGACCCACGCCGGGATGGGAAATAATCACCTGCGGGTCCTTCTGGAAGATCGAGGCGATCACCAGGAACGGCAGGTTTTCCTTCACGTAATTGATGCCCTCGAAAGAGTTCGACATGATCATGTCGACGCGCCCGCCAAGCAGGAGCTGCGAGGGGTTCTGCTGCGGCCCGCCCATGCGGATGTCGGCGTCGATGCCGTGCTTCTTGTAGATGCCGTTGGTGACCGCGAGGTAGAAGCCGCCGTGCTCGGCCTGCGCGCGCCAGTTGGTCTGGTAGCTCACCTTGTCGAGCGCCTGCGCGAAGGCGCGCTTCCCCGGCACCGCAACCAGCGCGGCGGCGCCGCCCATCAGGCCAAGGGCTTTGCGGCGGTCGATGCGATACGTCGTGTTCATGGGCCAAATCCTTTCACCGAAACGCGCCCGATCGGGCGACCGAGACCAAGAGCTTTCCTAGCAACAGATATGCCGGGTTTTCGGGCCTTTGAAACAGGCCAGACCCGCTTTCATGCCCAAGGATACAGCACTCCCATGCTCAGGTAAGTGGCAGGGGCCAAAACGACCGCAAAACCCACAGCAGAGCGGCGGTCCTGCCCTTCTGCGTCCTTACGTCGCCGCCCGGCGGGGCACGCTTTGGGGTTGCGTGGACAGCGCCAGCCCGCACGATTGCGCTTCGCCGGGGCGGATGCCAGTTTCGGACCTGTCAGTGGAGCACGATCTCTTCCGAAAACCGGTCTCCACTTTTCGGGATCATGCTCTGAAGGAGACCCCGATGCCCGCGACCGCCGCTGCCGCCAACGCCCGTTACGACATCGACGGCCTCATGCGGGCGGTCGGCGACGTGCCGGTCACGACCGATGCGCAGCGCGTCCGGCTGCGCTCGCGCGACTATTTCTGGTACTCGCCGGTCCTCAACAAGCGGCTGCACGGCAAGTCGGCCGACATCGTCGTCACGCCGCGCAACGAGGCGGACGTGATCGCGGTCGCGGCGGCGTGCGCGAAGCTGCGCATCCCCCTCACCTGCCGCGGCGCCGGGACCGGCAATTACGGGCAGGCAGTGCCGCTCGAAGGCGGCGTGCTGCTCGATCTTTCCGAAATGAAGAAGATCGAGTGGCAGAAGCCCGGCATGGTCCGCTGCGAGCCCGGCCTGAAGATGAACGAACTCGACGCCGCGACCCGGCCGAACGGCTGGGAGCTGCGGATGCATCCCTCGACCAAGCGCATGGCGACGATCGGCGGCTTCGTCGGCGGCGGCTCGGGCGGCATCGGCTCGATCAACTATGGCGGCCTGCGCGAGCCCGGAAATATTCTGAGCGCGCGCATCGTCACGCTGGAAGAAACGCCGCGCGTGATCGAGCTGCGCACCGACGCGGCGCAAAAGGTCAACCGCGCCTACGGCACGACCGGCATCATCACGGCGCTGGAGATGCCGCTCGCGCCCGCGTTTCCGTGGGTCGACGTGATCGTGGCGTTCGACGATTTCGAGACCGCGATGCAGGTCGGCTACGAGGTCGCGCTCGCCGACGGCGTGGTGAAGAAGCTGATCACGCCGATGATATGGCCGATCCCGACGCACTTCCCGGCGCTGAAGAAGCATTGCCCGGAAGGCAAGCACGTCATCTTCGCGATGATCGCGGCGCCGTCGCTGGAAAGCTTCAAGGCGATCCTCGGCACGCGCGGCAAAATCACGTTTGAAGAGCCGCACGACGATTCAGCCGGCAAGGAGCCGCTCTACGAATACACCTGGAACCACACGACACTGCAGTGGCTGAAGCAGGATCGCAGCATCACCTACCTGCAATGCCTGTTTCCGCACGACCGCGTGCTCGAGTCGGTCAAGCAGATGACCGAGATGTTTCCCGACGAGGTGCTGCCGCACACCGAGTTCATCCGCTTCGCCGGGCGCATCACCTGCTCGGCGCTGCCGATCGTGCGCTTCACCACCGAGGAGCGGTTGAACGAGATCATCGCGCTGCACGAGAAGAACGGCGTGTTCATCGCCAACCCGCACGTCTACACGCTGGAGGACGGCACAAGGCACAAGTCCACCGGCGCGGATCAACTCGGCATGAAGGCGGAGGCCGATCCGTACGGGCTGCTCAATCCCGGCAAGATGCGGACCTATGTGCCGGTGAAGAACTGATGCGCGTGCGCGCGATTGTTCTCCGTCATGCCCGGCCTTGTGCCGGGCATCCACGCCTTGCTTCCTTGCGCGTTAAGAAAGTCGTGGATGGCCGGGACAAGCCCGGCCATGACGAATTGAGAGATTGCCGCTCCTAATGCGCGTCCTCTATCTCTACTGCCATCCCCTCCCCGAAAGCTTCCACGCGGCGATCCGCGACGAAGCGCTGGCCGGGCTGAAAGAAGCCGGCCACACGGCCGACCTCTGCGATCTCTATGCGGAAAAGTTCGATCCCGTGATGTCCACGGAGGAGCGCCGCGACTATCACGACCTGTCGAAGAACCAGTCGGGCGTCACGGACTATGTGCGCCGCCTGCGCGACGGCGGATGCGCTGGTGATCCAGTTTCCGGTGTGGTCGTTCGGGCCGCCCGCGATGCTGAAGGGATGGATGGACCGGCTGCTGATGCCCGGCGTCGCGTTCGACCTGTCGAACCCCAACATGGCGGTTCCGATGCTCACCAACCTCAAGCGGATTGCCGGGATCACCACCTACGGCCGGCCGTGGTGGAACGCGCTCCTCGTCGGCAATCCGCCGAAGAAGATCATGACGCGCTACATGCCGCGCTTCAGCAAGGGCGCGAAGGTCGACTATTATCCGCTCTATCACATGAACGTCGCGAGCGAGGAAACCCGCAAGGCCTTCGTCGCCAAGGTGCGCGCCGCGATGGTAAGGTTCTGACCATGCGCAAGGTTCACTGGCTCCAGCTCACCACCGAGGAGTTCGCCGCCCTCGATCCGGAGAAAACCATCGCGGTGCTGCCGATCGCCGCGATCGAGCAGCACGGGCCGCATCTCGCCGTCTCGACCGACACCGTCATCGGACAGGGCATGGTCGATACCGTGATCGCGAAACTGCCGGAGGATCTCTCCGTGCTGTTCCTCCCGGTTCAGGCGGTCGGCAAGTCGAACGAGCACATCCGCTCGCCCGGCACGATCACCTATACGGCCGAGACGGCGCAGCGCGTGTGGACCGAGATCGGCGAGAGCGTCGCGCGCTCAGGGCTGCGCAAGATGGTGATCGTGACCTCGCACGGCGGCAACGTGGATACGATGCGCATCGTCGCGCGCGAGTTGCGCGTCAATTGCCAGATGCTGGTGGTGACGACGGGCTGGCGCTTCGGCGTACCGAAAGGCCTGTTCTCCGACCCGGAAGCGCTGCACGGCATCCATGCGGGCGACATCGAGACATCGCTGATGCTGCATTTGCGCCCCGACCTCGTGCGCAAGGACAAGGTCGCGAACTTCGTGCCGTCGTCGGTACGCATGGAGAACGAATTCAAGTTCCTGCGCCCGACCGGGCTGCACGCACACGCCTGGATCGCACAGGACATCCACCCCGCCGGCGCCGCCGGCGATGCCTCGCTCGGCACGGCCGAGAAGGGCAAGCAGTGGGCGGAGTTTCAGGCGGAGCGGTTCATCGAACTGCTGCGCGATGTGGAGCGGTTCGAGCTGAGCAGATTGGCGTAGCTCTTTCTTTCCCCTCTCCCTGAAAAGGGAGAGGGTAGCGAAACGCGAAGCGTTGAGCCGGGAGAGGGTCAAAAAGAAGCGCCCTCTCCCCGCCGCTTCGCGGCGACCCTCTCCCGCAGGCGGGAGAGGGAAGAAAGTAAGATCAATCCAACTCCCTGTAATCCGGCAACGTCCGGTCGACCTGCTTCCCGGCGCACAGCACCACGCGATCGGTCTGCGGTCGCGACAAAAATTCATTCATCGTGCGCGCCCGCGTGAGCACGAGGCCTGCCGGCGCGCCCACCGCCATGCGGCCGTGCGGCAGGCCCATCACCTCACCCGGCGTCGCCGCGACGGTTTTCAGCCACGGCCGCGTCCGAATGATCGAAATGCAGGATGCGCGTCGCCTCGCGATAGACCTCCAGCATGTCGAGATCGCCGTAGGCGTAGAATGGATCGCGCGTGTTGTCGCTCGCCACCATCACGGTCACGCCGGCGGCATCGAGCTCGTGCAAGGGCGCGACGCCGCGCCAGCGTGGGGTGCGGCCGGCGGTGCGGTCCTGCAGGTACATGTTGCACATCGGCAGCGAGACGACCGCGATGTTGGCCTCGGCGACCTTCGCGATGATGGTGGCGCGCTCGTTGTCGTCGGCGAGCGCGAGCGCGCAGCAGTGGCCCGCCACGATCCGGCCCTTGAATTTATGGCGCAGCGCGGCGTCCGCGATACGCGGCAGCGAGCGCGCAAGCGGTGAGTCGCTTTCGTCGACATGGAAATCGAGATCGAGGCCATTCGCGATCGCGGCCTCGAATATCCGGTCGAGCGCCGCATCGGTCTTCGCGTTCGGCGCTTCGCCCAGAAACGTGAGACCGCCGAGCAGCCCGCCGTGCTTCGCCACAGTCTCCACCAGCGTGCGGAAGCCTGCTGCGTCGTTGAGCGCGAAATCGACCGGAAACAGCGCGACCGCCTGCAAGGCGATGCGTCCCTTCCACGTTTCACGCATCTCGGCGAACAGCGGCCACGAGACCGGCGTCTGCTTGGGATAGCTGTCGATGTGGGTGCGCAGCGCACCGGTGCCGTGCGCGAAAGCGCAGCGCAGCGCGAAATCCATGCGCTTGGCCACATCGTCACGCGACCAGTGGGCCTCGCGGTCCGCCATCACGGCTATGCGCGCACCCATGTGCGTGCCGTCCGGATTCGGCGCGCGCTGCCAAATCTGGCCCTTGTCGATGTGCGTATGCACGTCGACAAGGCGCGGCAGCACGATGCCGCTGTCGAGATCATGGCGCGGCAGGTCGTCCTTCGCGGCGGCAGCCGGACCGATCGCGGCGATGCGCGCGTTGTCGATCACGATGTCGCAGGGCGCGAGGCCGTCGGCGTCGGGCGTCAGCTGCGCGGCATCTGCCACGAGGCACACCGGCACGCGCGCATTGGCGAGGCGGTAGGAGGTGACGTTCGGGCGGGATGGTGAGGAAGGACATTCTGTTTTTTACTTCGTCATGGCCGGGCTTGTCCCGGCCATCCACGTCTTAATTTGCGCGCGCTCAAAGTCGTGGATGCGCGGGTCAAGCCCGCGCATGACGGAGAATATGCTAAGGCTCTCACATGAAACGCCCGATCAATCCTTCTTCGATCCGCGCGCCGTTCGCGCAATACAGCCACGCCGTCGCGGTGCCGGCCGGACGCATGCTGTTCGCCTCGGGCCAGCTTGGCGTTTCGCCCGACGACAAGGTGCCGGAGGATGCCGAGGCGCAGGCGGTGCTGTGCTTCGAGAACATCAAGGCGATCCTCGCCGAGGCCGACATGACCTTCGCCGACGTCGTGCGCTTCACCGCCTACGTCACTGACCGCGCCTATTTCCCGGTCTATGGTGCGGTGCGCAGCCGCTACGTGGCCGGCAATGCCTTCGCGTCGACCCTGGTGATCGTTTCGGGCTTCACCCGGCCGGAGTTCAAGGTCGAGGTCGAGGTGACGGCGGTCGCGGGCTGATCGCCCACACCTGAATACCCTGTCGCCCCTACCGATTATTGTGTGTTGACTGACGCTTAGCCCTGCCTGTGGTGGCTCTTTGGCTTCGCTTGACTCTCTCCTCCACAAGCGGAATCAATAAGAACAAAACATGAACAATGGATGCCCCCATGCAGCCTGCCAAGGCGGAGCTGGAGCGCCTGCGGCGCGCGATCGCCACGGCCGAAACGCTGAGCGAGGACGCGCGCACGCTCGCGCTCGGCATCGCGGAGATCGACACGGCGCTCGGCGGCGGGCTGCCGTGTGCGGCGCTGCATGAACTGAGCGCGGTGGCGCCGATCCATCTCGGCGCGGTGGCGGGCTTTGCGCTGACGCTCGCGGCGCGCGCGCGCGAGCCCGCAAAGGAAACGCTCTGGATCGCGACCGATTACGGCACGCTCGAAACCGGCGTGCCCTATGGCCCCGGCCTCGACCTGATCGGGCTTCCGGTCGATCGGCTGCTGATCGTGCGCGTGCCGCGGCCGGTCGATGCGCTGTTCGCCATGGAGGAAGCGCTCAAATGCCGCGCGCTGTCATGCGTGATCGCGGAGCTCACCCAGGATTCCGACTTGACGGCGACGCGGCGGCTCACGCTCGCGGCGCGCGAAGGCGGCGCACTCGGGCTCCTGCTGCGCCACAAGGCAACGCCCGCGCCGAGCGCCGCCTGCACGCGCTGGCAGGTCGCGGCGGCGCCGAGCGTGCCGGATGAATTCGGCGGCCTTGGCCGCACGGCTTTCGCACTTTCACTCACCCGCAATCGCCGCGGCCCCTGCGGCGGCTGGACACTCGCCTGGGATCACCATGAGCACGCCTTCTCGGCGCTATCTCTCGGTGTGGCTGAGGCGGCTCGCGACCGACCGGATCGCGAACCGCTTGAGCACACCGGCTGAAGCGCTCATCGTCGTCGCACCAGTCAAGGGCGCGTTGCGGCTTTCCGCCGTCAACGACGCGGCGGCCGCGCGCGGCCTTAAGGTCGGGATGGCGCTCGCCGATGTACGCGCGATGTATCCGAAAATCGCGGTGGCGGATGCGGACGAGCGCGCGGACCTCGCGCTGCTCGAAGCGGTGGCCGACTGGTGCGATCGTTACACGCCGCTGGTCGGGCGCGATCCGTCCGACGGACTACTGCTGGATGTGACCGGCTGCGCGCATCTGTTCGGCGGCGAGGCCGCGCTGGCGCGCGATCTGACACGGCGGCTTGGGCAACGCGGGCTACAGGCGCGGGTCGCTGGCGCGAGCACGGTCGGATGTGCGTGGGCGACGGCGCGGTTTTCCGACCCTGCGGGGATCATCCCTTCAGGGGGTGAGCGAGACATCCTCGCCCCTCTCCCCCTCGCCGCCCTGCGTCTTTCTGCCGATACGCTCGAAGCGCTCGCGCAGGTCGGGCTGAGGCGCATCGCCGACGTGCTCGATCGCCCGCGCGCACCGCTCGCGGCGCGGTTCGGCGCGCAATTCGTGCGCCGCATCGATCAGGCGCTCGGGCGCGAGGACGAGCCGATCACGCCGCGCCTGCCGGTACCCGCCGCGCTCGCCGAGCAGCGTTTCGCCGATCCGATCGCGCTCGAGCGCGACGTGCTCGGCACCATCGAAAAGCTCGCCATGCGGCTTTGCGCCGTGCTGACGCAACGCGGCGAAGGCGCGCGGCTGTTGCAGGCGGCGCTGTTCCGCACCGACGGGAAAGTGTTCCGCATCGAGGCCGGCACCGGCGCGCCATTGTACGATCCTGTCCGCATCGCGCGCCTGTTCGCCGACCGGTTCGATGTCATCGGGGATGAATGCGACCCGGGTTTCGGTTTCGACGTGATCCGGCTCGGCGCGCTCGTCACCGAGCGGAGCGATCCGCGCCAGACCGGGCTTGCCGCGCCCGACCATGAGGCCGATCTCGCGCACCTGATCGACCGGTTCGGTGCGCGCTTCGGTTTGCGCCGCGTCACGCGGCTCGTGCCGCAGGACACGCACATTCCGGAATTCGCCGTGATGGCGGTGGGAGCCGCGTCAGGCGCCGCTCATTCCCGCGCAAGCGGGAATCCAGTTCTTGGCTCTGGGTCCCCGCTTTCGCGGGGACGAGCGAATGTGGAACAAGACTCCCTCTCCCCCACCCGCCCGATCCGCCTGTTCGCAAAGCCGGAGCCGGTGGAGGCGATGGCCGAAGTGCCGGATGGACCACCGGTTCGCTTCCGCTGGCGGCAGGTGCTGCACGAAGTTGCGTACGTCGAGGGGCCTGAGCGCATCGCGACGGAGTGGTGGCGCGACGAGACGGGCCAGACGCTCATGCGCGACTATTTCCACGTCGAAAGCCGCGAGGGCGTGCGCGTCTGGCTGTTCCGCGCGTGGCCGAAGGAGCCGGAGCATGCGACGCGCTGGTACCTGCACGGCGTGTTCGCATGAGGGGTGTCGCCCGCTTTCCCGAGCAAGGAGAAGAAGGCGAAGCAGACCTTCGTCGTGTCGCCGCCCGATCCTTCGCACGCCTATGCGGAGCTCGCCGTCACGACCAATTTCTCGTTTCTTCGCGGAGCGTCGCACGCGAAGGAGTTCATTCTGCAGGCGGTCGCGCTCGGCCTCACCGGGATCGGCATCGCGGACCATAATAGTGTTGCGGGCGTGGTGCGCGCCTACAGCGCGCTCGACGAATGGAACGACCACGTTCTCGCCGAGAAGGAGAAGGGCATTGACCTTCCGGCGGTGAAACTCGCCGTCGGCGCGCGGCTTTGCTTCGCGGACGGCACGCCGGACATCCTCGCCTATCCGCAGAACCGCGCCGCATGGGGCCGCCTCACGCGCCTCATCACCGTCGGCAAGAGCCGCGGCGAGAAGGCCGAGTGCATTCTCTATCTTGACGATCTGATGGAGCGCATCGCCGGGCTCAATCTCATCGTGATGCCGCCGGCGCGCATCAAATCCGATGCGCTCACCGATCTCCTGCGGCGGCTGAAGGTCACCAATCGGCAGGTCGTTACCCTCGCGGCCGGCATGCTGTATCGCGGCGACGATACGCGCCGCCTCGCGCGCCTGAAGGACATCGCCGAGCGTGCATTCATCCCGCTGATCGCCGTGAACGACGCGCTCTATCACGTGCCAGAGCGGCGGGCGCTGCAGGACGTGATGACCTGCATCCGCGAGCACGTCACGATCGACAAGGCCGGACGCCTGCTCGAAGCGAACGCCGAGCGGCATCTGAAGTCGCCGCGGGAAATGGCGCGGCTGTTTCGCCGTGCACCGGAAGCGGTCGACCAGACGCTGCGCTTTCTCGATCGCTGCGGCTTCTCGCTCGAAGAGCTCAAGAACACCGAATATCCCGACGAGAACCGCGAAGGCTTCGCCAATCCGCAGGAAGCGCTCGTCGCGCTTGTCGAGGAAGGGTACCGGAAGCGCTACCCGGATGGAGCGAAGAAGCACGTTCGCGAGGCGCTCGACAAGGAGCTGAAGATCACGTCGGAGCTTGATTACGCTCCATATTTCCTCACCGTCCACGACATCGTGCGTTACGCGCGCTCCAGAGGCATCCTGTGCCAGGGGCGCGGCTCGGCTGCGAATTCTGTCATCTGTTATTGCCTGGAGATCACCGAGGTCGATCCCGAGAAGGTCGATCTGCTGTTCGAGCGTTTCGTCGCCGAGGAACGCAAGGAGCCACCCGACATCGACGTCGACTTCGAGCACGAGCGGCGCGAGGAGGTGATCCAGCATATCTACAACAAATACGGCCGCCATCACGCGAACCTCGCCGCGACGGTCATCTGCTATCGCGGGCGCAGCGCGATCCGCGAGGTCGGCAAGGTATTCGGGCTGTCGGACGACACGGTCGGCGCGCTCGCCGGCATGCTGTGGGGCTGGTCGCAGAGCGGCGTGAAGGAACAGGAGGCGCGCAAGGCGGGTCTCGATCCGGACGATCCGCGGCTCAACCGCGTGATGACGCTTGCCGAGGAGCTGATCGACACGCCGCGCCATCTCTCGCAGCACGTCGGCGGCTTCCTCATTACGCGCTCGCGCATCGACGAGATCGTGCCGGTCGAGAACGCCGCGATGGAGGACCGCACCGCGATCGAGTGGGACAAGGACGATCTTGATGCGCTGCGGTTGCTGAAGGTCGACGTGCTCGGGCTCGGCATGCTGTCATGCCTGCGGCGCGGCTTCGATCTCCTGCGCATCCATTATCAAAAAAAGGAAGCGATCAGGCCCCTGCTGCAAAGGGAGCACGACGAGCAAAAGCAGAATCCCGAGAGCGGCGAGCATGTACCGGTCTATAAAATGATCCAGCGCGCCGACACGCTCGGCACGTTCCAGATCGAAAGCCGCGCGCAGATGTCGATGCTGCCGCGGCTAAAGCCCAAGGAATTCTATGACCTTGTGATCGAGGTCGCGATCGTGCGGCCGGGGCCGATCCAGGGAAAGATGGTGCATCCCTATCTGCTGCGGCGCGAGAAATATCGCGAAACGCAGGAGGAACCGCCCTACCCGTTTCCCACGCATTATCCCGACAAGAAGGGCGAACTGCGCAGCATCCTGCACAAGACGCTTGGCATTCCACTGTTTCAGGAACAGGCCATGCGCATCGCGATGGTGGCGGCGGAGTTCACGGGAGACGAAGCCAACGGCTTGCGCCGCGCGATGGCGACATTCCGGCGCATGGGGACGATCCAGAATTTTCAGGACATGTTCCATGAGCGGATGAAGGCGCGCGGCTACGATCCGGCCTTTGTCGAAAGCTGCTTCAACCAGATCCGCGGCTTCGGCGAGTACGGCTTCCCCGAGAGCCACGCGGCGAGCTTCGCGAACCTCGTCTACGTGTCGTGCTGGATGAAGTGCTACTACCCCGACGTCTTCGCCGCCGCACTGCTCAACAGCCAGCCGATGGGTTTCTATGCGCCGGCGCAGATCGTGCGCGACGCGCGCGAGCACCGCGTCGAGGTGCGCCCCGCCGACGTGAATGCCTCGGACTGGGACTGCACGCTGGAAAGCGAGCCTGCACCGCATGGTGTTCTCCAGATGCGCCACGCCGCGATGAACGGTGTCATCCGCACCACGCATGCGCTGCGGCTCGGCTTCCGCCAGATCAACGGCTTCTCGCAAGCGCACGCGCAGCGCATCGAAAGCGTGCGCGGCCGCGGCTTCGACTCGGTGCGCGATCTGTGGCTGCGCACGCGCCTGCCGCCCTCGGTGCTGGAGCGTCTCGCCAATGCGGACGCGTTCGGCTCGCTCGGATTGACGCGGCGCGACGCGCTGTGGGCGGTGCGCGCGCTGCAACGCGCGGGCGACAAGGATGACCTGCCGCTGTTCGCCCGCGTCGCGATGCCCGAACTGGAGCCGGATGTTGCCCTGCCGCCGATGCCACCCGGCGCACAGGTGGTCGAGGACTATCGCCACCTGCATCTTTCGCTGAAGGCGCATCCGGTGTCGTTCCTGCGCGACGACCTCGACCGGCGCGGCATCGTGCGGCACGCGTTGCTGCCGGGCATTCCCTCCGGTCGCCATGTCACGGTCGCCGGCCTGGTGCTGGTGCGCCAGCGGCCGGGCACCGCGAAGGGCGTGATCTTCATGACGCTCGAGGACGAGACCGGCATCGCCAACACGATCGTGTGGCAGCGAACGTTCGAGACATACCGCCCCGTCGTGATCGGCGCGCGCCTCGTCGCCGTCACCGGGCCGCTGCAGAACGCCTCGGGCGTGATCCATGTGGTGACGGAGAAGATCGAGGACCTGACGCCGCTGCTGCGGCGGCTCTCGGATCAGAACGGTTACGTCGACGCGCTCGCGCATGCAGACGAAGGACGCCGTCCACCGGTCGAGCGGCATCGCCATCCGCGCGCGGGGGACGCACTGGTCACGCTGCTCAAGGAAAAGCCGCCCGTCCCGGATGAATTCATCGCGCAGACCGCCAGGGTCATGCCGAAGGGCCGGAATTTCCATTGAGGGCATCCTACTCCTCTCAATACATTTATGTATTTCAATGACTTATAGCGGAATTGACTACATCCTCCTATAAGATATCATCTTTACTATCGATCCATGGGACCCGCGCAATGTCCTCGGTCCATCCGGCTCTTCTATCGACCGCGCAGGAAGCGCCCGCGCCGATCTTCATCGGCGGTCACTCGGCGTCGCTCTCCGGCCAGATCGTCGCGAATGTGCGCGATGCGCTGTTCGCCAAGAAGCTCAAGCCCGGCGATTTCATTGGCACCGAGAAGGACCTCGCGGCGCGCTTTGGCGTGAGCCGCATCGTGGCGCGCGATGCGCTGCGCACGCTGCAGGCGCTCGGCATCGCCGACATCCGGATGGGCAAGGGCGGCGGCGCGCGCGTGTCGCGCGGCAATCCGCGCCTGTTCGCCGAGGCGCTCGCCGTGCAGCTCGATCTCACCGGCGTGAGCGCGGCCGAGATCATGGACGCACAGCGCGCGATCGAAACGCTCGCCGCAGAGCTTGCCGCCGAGCACGCGACGGCGGCGGATCACGCCAAGCTCAGGCGCCTGCTCGACGAGGCCGAGGCGATCATCGACGACGCGCCGGCCTACACGCGCTCGTGCCGCGACTTCCATCTCGCGATCGCCGAGGCCTCGCACAATCGCGTGCTGGTGACGCAGCTCGTTTCGCTGCAGCACGTCTCGTGGCCTTCGGAGAACCGCACGCTGACGCCGCAGGTCGCGCGCCGCGTGCTCGACGTGCACCGCGAGCTGGCCAGTCTGATCGAGATGCGCGACGCCGCCGGCGCGCGGCGACTGATGGACGACCACGTGAAGATGATCCGCGCGCGGCGCGTCGCCGAGCACGCACACGACGAACCCGATCACTGTTGCTGAGAAAAAACGAGGAGGACGCCAATGGACATCATGCGCAATCAGAAATTCATCATCCAGCCGCACTTCCGGCTGCAGGAATGGGTCGCCGAGGAGAAGGGCTACTTCCGCGACGAAGGCCTGGAGTACGAATTCCGCGAGGAAGTGAAGGCGACCGGCGGCAAGGTGCACGACAAGGGCGACAAGGTCGGCGCCTACCAGTCCTTCGAGGAAGGCCGCAAGTCGGACGTGAGCTGCGCCTGCCACTGGACGGTGAACGTCGCGGCGACGAGCGGCCACGGCAAGCTCTACGCGGATGTCTACTCGGTCGCGCCGTCCGGCGTGTTCGTGCCCGCCGACTCCAAGATCAGGACGCCGGAAGATCTTGCCGGCGTGCCGATCTCGGTCGGCTACCAGTCGGGCAGCCACTATTCGACCATCCAGGCGCTCGAACAGTATCTGCCGGCCGACAAGATCAACCTGTCGTTCAACGACGGCATGCTGTTCAAGCGCATGGAGCTGCTGGTCGAAGGCAAGCTGCCGGCCTGCGCGCTGTTCTCGGGGCCGTATTACTTCGCGGAGCAGCTCGGCTTCCGCAAGATCATCGACAACACCTTCATGATCGCCACGATGATCACCGGCACTCCCGACCCGGAAGACCTGCGCAAGTTCTTCCGCGCGCTGCGCCGCGCACAGCGCGACATCGACGTGCGGCCGGAGCTCTATACGCACTACTACAAGAACGAATTTCCGGAGCAGTTCCACGCGCAAATGGACACGCGGCGCTGGGGCCCCGGCGAGCGCATCGTGTTCGAGACCTATTCGCGCGAGGTGTTCGAGGAGTCGCGCAAGTGGATCGCCGACCACGGCATCTTCGCCGACAGCGGCATGGGCACGAAGCAATACGAAGGCGCGATCGTCACGCTGGCGGGGTAGCGGTTATCCGCTCATGCCCGCGAACGCGGGCATCCAGTTCTTTGGCTAAAGTGCTGGGTCCCCGCTTTCGCGGGGACGAGCGGACTATCAACCCTCGATCCGCAGCCCGATCAGGCGATCGAGCGTCGCGGAATCCTTGAGCAAATCCTGCGATGGCGCGCGGTGCACGATCACGCCGCGCTCCATCACGACGGCGTTCTGCGTGAGCGACAGCACGACTTCGGCATGCTGCTCGATCAGGATCACGGCCGTGCCCTCATCCTTGATCATGCGGCCGATCGCGGCGCTCAGCTCCTCGACGATGATCGGCGCGAGCCCTTCGAGCGGCTCGTCGAGCAGCAGCAGCGCCGGATTGGTCATCAGCGCGCGCGCGGTCGCGAGCATCTGCTGCTCGCCGCCGGAAAGCTGATTGCCCATGTTGGCGCGCCGCTCGGCGAGGCGCGGGAAAAGCCCGTAAACCGATTTCAGGTCCCAGCGGCCGGGGCGTGACGCGACCGTGAGGTTTTCCTCGACGGTGAGCGAGGGAAATATCTCGCGCTCCTGCGCGACCCAGCCGAGGCCGCCGCGCGCGCGGCGATGCGGCGCGCGGGTGGTGATCTCCTGGCCGCGCCAGCGCACCGCGCCACGCGCCACATGCGTGTAGCCCATGATGGTGAGCAGCAACGTCGACTTGCCGACGCCGTTGCGGCCGAGCACCGCGAGGCTGCCGTTCTCCGGCACCTCGAGCGAGATGCCGTCGAGCACGACCGCGTCGCCGTAGCCGGCGCGCACGTCCTCGAGCGCGAGCAGCGGCTCAGCCATGACGCACACCGTCGCGATGGGACTTGCCGAGATAGACCTCGCGTACGCGCGGATCGGCGGCGATTTCCTCCGGCGCGCCTTCGAGCAGGATGCGCCCGCCGACCATCACGATGATGCGGCTGGCAAACCGGAACACGAAGTTCATGTCGTGCTCGATGAACAGCACGCTGATGTCGCGCGACAGGTTGGAGATCGCGGTGAACAGCTCCGCGCTTTCGTCGCGCGGCACGCCGGCCGCGGGTTCGTCGAGCAGCAGCACTTTCGGCCGGGTGGCGAGCGCGAGCGCGATTTCGAGCAGCCGCTGGCGGCCGTAGGGCAGTTCGCGCGTCGCGCGGTAGCAATCGGCCCCGAGCATCAGCGACGAGAGGATCGCGTGCGCCTCGTCGACGGCAGCCGAATAGGCCGACACCTGCCGCCACCAGGTGCGCGCGACGCCCTCGCGCTCGCACACCGCAAGCGTGACGGCTTCGAGCGCGTTCAGGTTCGGGAACAGCGTGTTGATCTGGAAGGTGCGCACCAGCCCGCGCGTGACGCGTTTCTCCGGCGCGAGCGCCGTGATGTCGTCTGCGCCGAGCAGGATCTGCCCCCCGTCCGGACGCAGCATTCCGGTCATCAGGTTGATGAGCGTGGTCTTGCCCGCGCCGTTCGGGCCGATCAGCGCGTAGCGCGCGCCCTGCGGCAGGCTGAACGCGATGTCCTTCGCGACGACCAGCGAGCCGAAGCTCTTGTCGAGGCCGCGCGTGGAGAGCGCCGCGCTCATGACCCGCCCCGCCACGACAGCCAGCGCCACGAGCCGGTGAGTTTCGCGAGCCCGCCGAGAATGCCGTTCGGCAGCAGCATCACCACCAGCACCAGCAGCGTGCCGATCCAGAAGTACCAGAACTGCGGCGTGTTGCCGGAGAACTGGTCGCGCGCCACCATGAAGATGATCGCGCCGACGAGCCCGCCATAGAGACGGCCGGCCCCGCCGAGGATCAGGATCACCAGCACGTCGGCCGAGCGCTGGAAGCCGAGCGACTCAAGCGAGACGGTTTCGGTGGTCTGCGCGAGCAGTCCGCCCGCGATGCCGGCGATCACGGCGGAGATCGTGTAGACCTTGCGGATGTGCGCGCGGCTCGGCGCGCCGAGCGCCGGCATGCGCAGCGAATTCTCGCGGATGCCGCGCAGCGACAGGCCGAACGGCGAGTTGATCAGGCGGCGCGCGACGAGGAACACGAAAAACAGCACGACCAGCGAATAGACGTAGGCGGTCTTGCCGTAGAGATCGAAGCGGAAGGTGTTGAAGATCGGCCAGATCTTCACGCCCTGCAGGCCGTCAGCGCCGCCGGTGAGCCAGCTCGCGCTGTTGGCGGCCTGTTCGAGCAGCAGGCCCATGCCGAGCGTGATCATGATCAGCGCAAGATGGCGGAAGCGCGAGACGATGAAGCTCGCCGCAAAGCCGACGATCCCCGCGACCAGCCCGCCGAGCAGACAGGCCGGTGAGCGGCTCGCCCCAGACGAACTTCGAGAACAGCCCGGCCGTATACGCACCGAGGCCGAAGAAGGCCGCATGGCCGAGCGAGACGATGCCCGCGTAGCCGAGGATGAGATCGAGCGAGAGCGCGAACAGCGCCGTGATGGCGATCTGGCTCGCAAGCACCAGATAGTTCGGGAAGAACCAGAGCGGCAGCAAGGTCGCGAGCCAGAACACGATCTCGACCGGATGCCAGCGCGCCTGCGCCTGCAGGTAGGCGTGCGGCGTGACCATCGGTGCGGAAGCGACGGACATCATCGCCTCCCGAACAGGCCGGCGGGCCGCCACATCAGCAGCACGATCATCACCAGATAGATGAGGAACGCGCCGAGCTCGGGAACGTAATATTTGCCCGCGACGTCGCTGATGCCGATCAGGGTCGCTGCCGCGAACGAGCCGCCGATCGAGCCAAGCCCGCCAACCGACACGACGATCAGCACATAGATGAGATACGTGAAGGCGAAGGACGGATCGAGCCCGACGATCTCGATCGCGAGCGCACCGCCAAGCCCCGCCAGTCCGCTCCCGAGCGCGAAGGTAAACGCGAATGCGCCATCCACGTTGATGCCGAGCCCGCGCGCCATGCGCTGGTTGTCAACCGCGGCGCGCACCTGCGCGCCGAAGCGCGTATATTCGAGCGCCCCGACGAGCGCGAGCGTGATCGCCAGTGAAATGACGACAAGGAAGAGGCGGTAGGCGCCGAAGGTCAGCCCGAGGATCGTCACCGAACCGCGCAGGTAAGACGGCATCTGCACCGGCTGCTGGATCGTGCCGTAGAAATAGGCCGCGACCGCGACGGACACGAAGGCCAGCCCGATGGTGAGCAGCACCTGATCGAGATCGCTCGCGCGGTAGAGGCGGCGGTAGAGCGTGCGCTCGAAGAAGACGCTCACCAGCGCGGCGGCGAGAAACGCGAACGGCAACGTCGCGAAGAACGGCCAGCCGAAGCGGTTCATCAGCGTGACGGTGACGTAGCCGCCGAGCATCGCGAACGCGCAATGCGCGAGGTTGACGAAATTCATCATCCCGAGCGTGACGGAAAGGCCGACGGACAGGAGAAACAGCAGCATCCCGTAGGCGAAGCCGTCGAACAGGACGCCGATCACGGGACCGATCATGAAAAAGAATCCGGCACGCGCGTCGGCGCGTCAGTCACGGCTCAAGTTCCCCACCCTGCCCCTCCCGCCACGCGCCGAACCGCGCGTGGGGAGAGGAACCGCAAGGCCAGCGTACATCGAAAAAAGATTCGAGGGACGCGTCAATTCGCCTTCATCTTGGCCTTAACGGGGTCCTTGACCTTCTCGATCTTGTCGAACTCGACGTTGACGATCTGGCCGCCGACCTTCTCGACACGGCGGATGTAGACCGTCTGGATGATGTCGCGCGTATCCGGATCGATCGAGATCGGGCCGCGCGGGCTTTCCCAGGCCATGCCCTTCGCGGCGGCGATGAGCGCATCGCCGTCGGCCTTGCCGGCGGTCTTCTTCAGCACATCGTAGATCAGGCGCGTGCCGTCGTAGCCGCCGATGGTGAAGATATCCGGGTTGCGCTTGTACTCGGCGTTGTAGTCCTTCACGAAGGCCTTGTTCATCGCCGAGTCGTGCGTCTTGTCGTAGTGGAAGGCCGTGATGATCCCGAGTGCGACATCGCCCATGCTGGCGAGCGCCTGATCGTCGGTCAGCTCGCCTTGGCCGAGCACCTTGATCTTTTTCGGATCGATGCCGCGCTCGGCGAGCGCCTTGCCGATCGCGCCCGGCTGCGCGCCGCCCGGAACCCAGATGTAGATCGCTTCCGGATTGCGGTCCTTGGCGCGCTGCACGTAGGCGGAAAAGTCCGGATTGGCGACCGGCATCTTCACCCAGTCGATGATCTCGCCGCCCGCCTCCTTGAAAGCTTCGGCGAAAGCGCCGGCCGCGTCGTTACCCGGACCGAAGTCGGAGGTCATCATGTAGATCTTGCGGATGCCGCTCTTGTAGGCCCATGCGCCGAACGGCGCGTTGACCTGCGGCGTCGTGAGCGAGGTGCGCGCCATGAACTGCGACTTCGTCGTGATGATCGAGGTCGCGGCATTCATCACCACCATGAACTTCTTCGCCTCGGCGGATACGTCGCCGGCCGCGAGCGCGTTCGGCGTGAGCGCGAAGCCCGCCAGAATGTCGACCTTGTCGCGCACCACGAGTTCCTGCGCGAGGCGCTTGGCCACATCCGGCGCGATGCCGCCGGTGTCCTTGCGGATCACCTCGATCTTCTTGCCGGCGATCGTGTCGCCGTTCTGCTTCATGAACAGCTTGATGCCGTTGTCGAGCTGGACGCCGGTGTCGGCGAACTGGCCCGAATAGGGAAGGATCACGCCGATCTTGATGGTGTCCTGCGCGGCTGCCGGGGCGGCAAGCAGGGCGGCGCCGAAAATCGCGGGCAGAAATCTACGCATCCGATCATCCCTCCGAATTGCTTGATCTTGTTGCGCGAAATCTAGCGGCGAACGGGAACGCGGTCGAATCCTAATCGCGCCGCCGGATGGGCGGCGCCCCACCGCCCTTGTTTCCAGCCGGCGCGATGGTCAGGGTGGCGCGATGAAGATCGCGACCTTCAACATCAACAACGTCAACAAGCGTCTGCCAAACCTGACCGGCTGGCTGCGCGCCGCGAAGCCCGACGTGGTGGCGTTGCAGGAGCTGAAATCGGCCGACGCGGACTTTCCGGCCGCGGCGCTGCGCCGCGCCGGATACGAGGCGGTGTGGCGCGGGCAGAAGACCTGGAACGGGGTCGCGATCCTGGCGCGCGGGATGGAGCCGGTCGTCACGCGCACCGCGCTGCCGGGGGACGCCGCCGACACGCAGAGCCGCTACATCGAGGCCGCGGTGAACGGCATCCTGATCGGGGCGCTCTATGCGCCGAACGGCAACCCGCAGCCGGGGCCGAAATTCGACTACAAGCTCGCGTGGCTCGAACGGCTGGTCGCGCACGCGAAGTCGCTCAGGGCCGCGGGCGTGCCGGTCGCGCTGATCGGGGACTACAACGTGGTGCCGACCGCGAACGACATCTACGCCACCAAAAGCTACGACAAGGACGCGCTGCTGCAGCCGGAGAGCCGCGCGCTCTTCGCGCGCCTCGTCAGGCAAGGCTGGACCGACGCCATCCGCACGCTGCACCCGGATGCACGCGATCTACACATTCTGGGACTACATGCGGAACCGCTGGCCGCGCGACGCGGGCCTGCGCATCGACCACATCCTGCTCAGCCCCGATCTGGCGGCGCGGCTCACCGCGGCCGGCGTCGACCGCGACGTGCGCGGCAAGCCAAGTGCGAGCGATCACGCACCGGTGTGGGTGGAGCTGGCCGACGCCGCGCCAGCACGCAGCAAGGCGCGCACGTCGAAGCCCGGCAAGCCGGCGGCGCGCGCAGGCCGGCCGACGCGCAAGCCGCCATCGCGGCGGCCACTCCTTGTCATCGACGGCGATTCCTTCGCGCATCGCGCCTATCACGCGCTGCCGAAGTCGATCATGCGCAAGGGCGATCGGCCGGCCGGCGCGATCCTCGGCTTCGCCAACATGCTGCTGCGCTTCTATCATGCGGAAGAGCCGCGAGCGGTGCTGGTCGCGTGGGATACGCTCACCGTCAAGACGTACCGGCACGAAGCTTTTCCGGCCTACCAGAGCGGACGCGATTTCGACGACGCGATCGTCGAGCAGCTTAAAGTTCTGCCGGAGCTCGTCGCGGCCTGCGGGTTCGCGAACGCCAAGAAGCCGGGTTACGAGGCGGACGATTTTCTCGCGGCGGCGGTCGCGCGCGAGGAAAAGCGTGGCGGCACTGCTCTGGTCGCAAGCGGCGATCGCGACACGTTCCAGCTCGCATCCGCCGCGACCACGATCCTCTATCCGGTGCGCGCGGGCGAGATGGCGCGGATCGATCCGGCCGAGGTGCGCGTGCGCTACGGCGTCGAGCCCGCGCAGGTGCCGGACTTCATCGCGCTGCGCGGCGATCCCTCCGACAAGCTGCCGGGCGTGCCCGGCGTCGGCGCGCAAGGCGCCGCGGGCCTGCTGCGCAAATACGGCTCGCTGGAAAAGCTGCTCGCGGCGGGGCGCTATCCGGAGCTTGCCGAGCAGTTGCGGCTGTTTCGCGCGATCGCGACGATGAATCCGAAGGCGCCGCTACCGGCGTTGCGCGACCAGAAACCCACATGGGACAAGGCGGCCGCGCTCGCGCGCAAATGGCAGCTCAATCAGCTTGCCGACCGGCTGGAGGCGCTGGAGGACTGAGCGCCCAAATGAAAACAGGCGGGCTTTTGGCCCGCCCGTTTCCGACCCGGCACCGAACAGTCAGTTCTTCATCGCGGCTTTCACCGGATCCTTGACGTTCTCGATCTTGTCGAACTCGACGTTGACGAGTTCGTTCCCGACCTTCTGAACGCGGCGGATATAGATCGTCTGCACGATATCGCGCGTCTCGGGATCGATCATCACCGGCCCGCGCGGGCTTTCCCATTTCATTCCGGCGCCCGCCTTCACCAGCGACTCGCCATCGGTCTTGCCGCCCGCCTTCTTCAGCGACTCGTAGATCAGGTGCATGCCGTCATAGCCGCCGACCGCGAGGAAGTTCGGATTGACGCCGTTCGCGTCCTTCTTGAACGCGGCGACGAAATCCTTGTTCATCTTGGAGTCGTGGTTGTGGTCGTAGTGCCACGCCGTGATGATATCGAGCGCCGCATCGCCCATCTGCTTGATCGCGGCGTCGTCGGTCAGTTCGCCGGTGCCCATCACCTTGATGGTCTTCGGGTTGACGCCGCGCTCGGCGAGCGCCTTCGCGAACGAGGCAGGCTGCGCGCCGGCCGGCACGAACACGAAGATCGATTCCGGGTTCACGTCCTTGGCGCGCTGCACATAGGCCGAGAAGTCCGGGTTCGCGACCGCCATGCGCACCGAGCTGACGATCTCGCCGTTTCCGGCCTTGAACGCGCGGATGAAGCCGCCTTCGGAGTCGTGGCCGGGACCGTAGTCCGAGACCATCGTGTAGGCCTTCTTGATGCCGTTCTTCGTCGCCCACGCGCCGAGCGTCTCGGTCACCATCGGCAGCGTCAGCGAGGTGCGCGTGCAATAGGGCGACTTGGTCGTGATGATCGAGGTCGCGGCATTCATGATCACCATCAGCTTCTTGGCTTCTTCCGAAACCGCGCAGGCCGCAAGCGCGTTCGGGGTGAGCACGAAGCCGGCGAGAATGTCGACGTTGTCGCGCACGACCAGTTCCTGCGCGAGGCGCTTGGCGACGTCCGGCGCGATGCCGCCGACGTCCTTGCGGATGATCTCGATCTTCTTGCCGCCGACCGAGTCACCATGCTGCTTCATGTACAGCTTGATGCCGTTGTCGATCTGCGTCGCGGTGTCGGCGAACTGGCCCGAATAGGGCAGGATGACGCCGACCTTGATGGTGCCTTGCGCGCTCGCGGCGCTTGCACCGAGCAGCGCGGCGAGCACGCTCGCCGCGACCAATGCGTTTCGCATGGTAATTCCTCCCTGGATTTTTATGCCCGTCTTCTTCTTGTGGGCGGGACGGTAGCACCCTGAGCGGTGGGGTCAATTTGACGAAATTGCCGCTGGTTAACGGGTAAACTTCACCGACAGCCCGCCGACCGGTTCGAGCGCATAGGAGAACTCGGTCTCGTCCGGCTCGATGAACGGCGGGGGCACGATCGAGCCGGTGATGATGACATCGCCCGCGCGCAGGCGCTCGCCGTAGGCCGCGAGCGTGCCCGCCACATGCTGCACGATGCCGATCATCTCGCCGATCAGGGCTTCGACATTGTCCTGTTTGGCGGCGAGTGCGCCGCG
The DNA here is from genome assembly GCA_963828625.1 of uncultured Alphaproteobacteria bacterium. Classification (GTDB taxonomy): domain Bacteria; phylum Pseudomonadota; class Alphaproteobacteria; order Rhizobiales; family Xanthobacteraceae; genus PALSA-894. The sequence continues at coordinate 479,377 of CAWHEX010000010.1, forward strand.
GCGGAAAATATGGCCGGTCAGGCCGTCGAGTTTCGCGCCCGCCCGCGCGGTATCGCAGTCACCGAGGATGACGTTGCGGTGGAAGATGTTGCCGGCGAGCGCCGCCTCGACGTCGTCGGGCGGCGGATTGAGATCGGCCAGTTCGATCGCGGCCGAGAGGCCCTTGATGGCGGCGATCGCGGCCTCGCGGCTCGCGCCGCCGGGCAGATCCTGCCCCATGTAGACCGCGACCTCCGGCTCGGCGACGAGCTTGTGCCAGGTGCCGACCGGCACCGTGCTGGCGTTCGGCAGCAGCGATTTTTCCATCATGTAGCCGACCAGCGGCCCCTTGATCTTCAGCCGCTCCATCGCGGGCGGAGCACCGAGGCCGACTTTCCAGCCGAGCGGCTTTTCGCCGGCCGCGATGCGGGCGCGGCGCTGGCCAAGCTGCTTCTCCATGCCGCGCGCGATGCGCGGATCGTCCCAGGCATTGGTCACTTGTGTCCCTCCGGATCGACTTCGTAGCCCGAGGCCTCGATCGAGCCCGCGCCCATCCAGCCCCACACCAGCACCACGTCCTCGCTGCCGGTGTTGTTGAAGCCGTGCCAGCAGCCGCGCGGCGAATAGATCACATCACCCTCGCCCGACGGCGTCTGGCCTTCGTCGGTGTAGATGTGGCCGTGGCCCTTCAGCACGATGAAGAACTCATCGCAATTGTGATGGCGATGGTTCTCGTGGCGCGCGCCGGGCTTGAGCACCGTCCAGCCGACGACGTGATCGGCGCCGGCGGTCTTCTTGTCGATCAGGAACTGCACCTGCATGTCGACCCAGCCGTCGTCGCGCGGCAGGCCCTCGACCTTGGGCACGTCCTTGAGATTGGTGCGGTACATTTTTGCCGCCGGCTTGTCCTCGTTGAGCGTCGCCATCGTTTTCTTCACGGCTTTTCCCAAAGCCGCGCCGAACATTTCGGCTTTCGATGTCATGATTGTCCTCCAAGCCGCCGGTACACTTCATGCGCGGCCACGAAATCGTTATGGTCGATGCCGAGGCCGCGGCAGGCATTCATCATCTCGTTGGCGGCGGCGGCAAGCGGCACCGGGCTGCCGAGCTTGCGGCCGAGATCGAGCGCGAGCAGCATGTCCTTCTGCTGCAAGGTGACGTCGGCGAGCGGCACGGCAGGCATCTTGCCTTCGAGGATGAACGGCCCGCGATAACCGAGCACGGGCGAAGCCGCCACGCTCTTCAGGATGGCGTCGACCGCGACCTCGCGCGCGACGCCCCCCTTTTCGGCGAGCGCAACCGCCTCGCCGAAACAGATCACCTCGACCATCAGCAGCAGGTTCACGGCAATCTTCATCTGGCACGCAAGGCCATTGGCGCCGATGTGCGTCACCTTGGGGCCGATCGCGAGCATCACGGGCTTCGCGCGCTCGAACGCCGCCGCTTCGCCGCCGACCATCACGGAGGCATTGCCGGCGACCACGGTCACCGGACTGCCGGAGATCGGCGAGTCGAGCATGAACCGTCCAGCTTTCGCGAATTCCGCCGCGACCTCGCGGCTCACGTCCGGATTGATCGTGCTCATGTCGGCGTAGATGCCGCCCTGCTTCAGCCCGGCCAGAACGCCGTCATCGCCGAGCGCGACCGCGCGCACCGCCGGACCGTCGGTCACGATCGAGAACACGATCGCGGATTTCTGCGCGGCCGCGCGCGGCGTATCCGCCCATTTCATGCCGGCATCGATGAGCGGCTTTGCCTTTTCGCGCGAACGGTTCCACCCGGTCACGCTGTGTCCCGCCGCCATCAGGCGCGGAACGATCAGCGCGCCCATGGCGCCGAGGCCGATGAAACCGACGTCCAAATCGACCTCCACTATCCTTCGGATTCGCCGCGCCGCTTCGAATCCCGCAGGCGCCGCGTCGAGCCGCGCACCACGATCTCGACCGGCAGCACGAGATGACGCGCGCCGCCTTGCGCGCCGCGCATCATTTCCACGAGCAGCGCGGCGCTTTCAAGCCCGCCCTTCTGGTGCTGCACCCGCACGGTGGTGAGCGCGGGCGAAAGGCGGTCCGCGAGCGGCATGTCGTTGTAGCCCGTGACCGAGATGTCCTCCGGGCAGCGCAGCCCGTGGCGGCGCAACGCCGCGATGGCACCGACCGCGAGGCGGTCATTGGCGCAGACGATCGCGGTGAACGGCTGGCCGCGCGCGAGTAATTCCTCCGCACAGCGCTCGCCTTCGGTTTCGTCGAAGGCGGTCGCGAATGACGTATTCGGCTTTGCCTTGCCGAGCCCGAGCGCCTTGCGCTGGCGGACAAACGAACGGTAGCGCCGGTAGCCGGTCGAAAGCACCTGCGGTCCCGCAATGGCGGCGATCTGCCGGTGACCGCACGCGACGAGATGCGCCAGGATGCGGCCGATGCCGTCGTCCTCGTTGTGCACCACCGACGCGATGCGCGTGTCGTCGCTCGCGCGCACCACCGTGACGACCGGCAGGTTTCCGGCGAGGCGCGACAGCTTCGCGTCCTCGCGCGCGACGGTCGCGAGGATCAGCCCGTCGACCGCGCGGGCGCGCATCGTCTCGATCACGCGCTGCTGGCGCTGCTCGTCGCCATCGGTGTTGGCGAGGATCGCCACATAGCCGTGCGCCGCAAGCCCGTCCTCGATGCCGCGGATGATCGGCGGATAGGCCGGGTCCGCGATGTCCGGCACGATCACGCCGACCGTGCGGGTGCGCGCGGTGCGCAGCGAGGACGCGGCGGCGTTCGGCAGATATTTCAGCCGCCGGCTCGCCTTGCGTATCTCCTCGCTCAGCGCGCCGGAGACGCGATGGCGCGAATCCGGATTGAGCGCGCGCGACACGGTCGAGACATCGACCCCGACCACGCGCGCGACGTCGCGAAGCGTGGCGCGCGGTGCGCGACGCCGGTTCATGCGCGTCCTGACGATACGGGCCTGCGCGCCATCGTCTACTTCACGGCCTTCTCATAGGGATGGAGCAACTCGCCTGTTTTCAGCTCCGGCGGCCAGACCACGATCTGTTTGCTCATGTCCGTGAACTGCGCCATGTCGCTGCCGCTCACGTTCTGGAACTGCGCATAGATGATGCGCGGCTTGGTCCATTCGCCATCGGGACCGAACGAGATCGGTCCGATGATCGTGTCGAACGTATTGACGCGGATGTAGTCCGCGATCTTTCCGTCGTCGAGCGACTTTGTCTCGCTCACGGCTTTCGCAAGAATCTGCCCGGCCGCGTAGGCGTAGGGCGGATAGGTGTAGCCGAGCGGATCGACGCCGGCGCCGGCCGCGCGCTTCTGGTAGGCCTCAAGGAACTCCTTGGTGCCGGTAAATTGCAGGCTCGGCGCCGGAATGTAGAACTCGTTGTTCACGAGCCCGTTCGCGAGCGGCCCAAGCTGCTGCTTGATGCCGGTGATGAGAAGGCCGAGGAACGCGCCGCCGTAGAGCTGCGGCTTGAACCGGATTTCGCTCGACGCGCGGATCAGTCCGACTGTGTCCGGCGGCAGGGTCGCCGCGTAGACGATATCCGGATTCGCGGCCTGCATCGCGCGCGCGATCGGCAGCATGTCGGCGCCGACCGGATAGCTGCGCTCGTAGACGATCTCGAAGCCCATGGCCTTCGCGTTCTCGCGCGCGCCGTCGATCGCATTGCGCGAGAATTCGACGTCCGCGCCAACCAGCGCGACGCGCGTGAGCTTCGGCTGGAGGCCCTTCGCCATCTCGAAGAAGCCGCCGGAATAGTTGCGCGGGCTGCCGCCCTGCGAATTCATCGAGAAGTATTTCGGATACTTGAACGCATTGTTGGCGCCGAGACCGAAGATCCCGACGGTCGTGCGGTTCGCCTGCATGATGGCGGGAAGCGCCGCCGCGATGACGTTGGTGCTGTAGGGACCGATCAGCAGATCGACCTTGTCGACCGAAAGGAGCTTGGCGTAGATGCCCGGCGCGTTCGCGGGGTTCGCCTGATCGTCGTAGTAGACGAGCTCGACCGGCCGGCCGAGCAGCCCGCCTTTCGCGTTCACGTCATCGCGCCAGATTTCGAGCCCGACCTGTACCTGCTTGCCTGCCGGAGCGGTCGGCCCGGTGAGGCTGAGACTGAGGCCGACCCGGATCGGATCGGCCGCGTAGGCGCCCGTCGCCATCAGGAGCGCCACGAGTGCGCCGGCCGTCGCGGCGGCGCGCCGCGTCAATGCGTGGGTCACGATCATCCTCCCGTCCCTGCCCCATTTGCCGGGGTCTGTGGCAGGATGCTAAGGCTGCGCCCCCGCTTTGGCAATCGTTTGCCAATTCGCCGGGACTTCCATCCCTTCTGCACGCCGGGAAGCAAGCAAATGTACAAAGCCTCCGCCAACGTGATGCTGCCGACCTCGATCATCGGCTCGCTGCCGCGCCCCTCCTGGTACACGGCGGCGCTCGGCCGCAAGAGCTTCCTCGAAGCAATGGTGAACTCGCGCTACCGCGAGCAATACGAGGACGCGGTGTCGTGCTTCGTGCGCGCGCAGGAAGTCGCCGGCCTCGACATCGTCACCGACGGCGACGCACATTACGACGAAGAAGTCGGCGGTATGAGCTGGCAGAGCTACCCGCTCACCCACATGGACGGCTTCTCGGCCGAGGCGGAGCCGGCGGTCTACAACGTCGGCGCGGTCGCCTATCCGCGCGGGCATATCCTGCACGACTTCCTCGAAGCGCGCGTGTTCCCGCGCATCACCGGGCCGATCGGCCCCGGCAACCTGCAGTACACCGCGATGTGGAAGACCGCGCAGCGCATGACCAAGCGGCCGGTGAAGTTCGGCACGATCCTGCCCGAGCTGCTCGCCGCATCGGTGGCGGACGATCACTACAAGGACCCGATCGAACGCACCTGGGCGTTCTCGAACGCGATCAATCACGAGCTCAATGCGCTCGCGGATGCCGGCTGTCCGGTGCTCCAGATGGAAGAACCGCAGATCCACATGGTGCCGGTGCGCGGCAAGGCGTTCGGCAAGCTCGACGTCGACGATCTGGTGAAGATCTTCAACAACACCGTGAAGGGCCTGCGCGACAAGACCGAAGTGTGGTGCCACACCTGCTGGGGTAATCCCTCGCAGCAGCGCATCTTCGTCGACGTGCAGAGCTATCAGCCGACGCTCGCCGCGCTGAACAAGGTCGAGGCCGACGCGCTCACGTTCGAGACGTGTTCGTCGGGCACGGGCGACCTGAAGGCGATCGGCGAGGTCATCAAGGACAAGAAGATCGTCATCGGCGTGATCGATCACCACACGCTTGCAGATCGAGCGGCCCGACGAAGTCGCCGCGCTGATCCGCGAGGCGCTCAAGCACATTCCGGCGGAGCGGCTCGTCATCTCGTCGGATTGCGGCATGGGCCGCGAGGGCATGGGCCGCCGCCACGCGGCCTACAAGATGGTCTCGATGGTGCTCGGCACCAACATCGTGCGCAAGGAACTGGGCCTGCCCGAGGCCGAGTGCCTTGCGGCGGACGCGAAATATTCGCTGACGCTGACGAAGAGCAGGTCGAGCGTAGACGTCTGCACTCCGCTCATGCCCGCGAAGGCGCGGCATCGCAGTTCTTTCTTTGCTTGGCTCTGGCGTCCCCGCCTTCGCGGGGATGAGCGGTGAGCCCTACTTCCAGAACTCCTTGCGTGGCGATCCTCGCCCCCTCGGCGAGCGCCGCGAGCTTGGCGAACACCACATCCGGATCGACCGCCGCCTGCCCCACCCACGTGCCGTAGCCGCAATCGCTGCCGCCCATGACGTTCTCACGCCCGACGAGCTTCGCATAGCGGCCGATGCGCTGCGCGATCAGCTCCGGATGCTCGATGAAGTTAGACTTCGACTCGATCACGCCGGGGATCAGCACCTTGCCGTCCGGCAGCTTCACCTTCTCGAACAGCGTCCACTCGTGCGCGTGGCGCGGGTTCGCGGCCTCGAACGAGATGTAGGTCGCGCGCGCCTTGAACACGAGATCGATCACGTCGGCGAGCGCGACGTCGTGGTGATGCGGCCCCTCGTAATTTCCCCAGCACACATGCATGCGCAACTGCTCGGGCGGAATGTTCTTGGTCGCCGTCGTTCATCACCTCGATGTTCATCGCGGCGGCCTTGCGGAAGGTCGCGAGGTCCTTGTCGTGGAACTGGATGTGCCGGCCCATCGCGAGGTCCGGGCAATCGAGCTGGAGCACGAAGCCCGCCTTGGCGACCGCCTCGTACTCGTGCGCGCATCGCCTCCGCGATGGCGTAGAGATACTCCTCCTGCGACTTGTAGTGATCGTTGCGGAAGAACACCGCGACCACGCCGGGCGACGCCGCGCTCATGAAGCCGCCTGCCGCCTTCACGCCGCCGAGCGCGGCCTTGAGATTGTCCACGTCGGCCTTCGCGGCCTTCGGATCGCGCACCGCTGATCGGCGCGTTGCAGGCAGGCGTTTTGCGCCGCGAGCGGCCGGGATCGCCGAACACGCGCTGCTGCAGCTTCGGGAAATCCGCGAGGTCCTTGTAGACGAAGGTATTGCCGGTGCCGCCGAAGCCTTCGAGGCGATCCTTCACGTAGGTCGCGTAGCTGGGCTTCGACAGCTCGCCGTCGTTGATGACGTCGACGCCGGCGTCGGCCTGCTTCTTCACGATGTCGGCGACCGCCCCGCGCACGCGCATCCCGAGCGCTTCCGGATCGACCGGCACGCCGCTTTCCTTGGCGTACATCATCTGGATCAGATCGTCGGGACGCGGCAGGCTGCCGGTGTGCGTCGTGAGAAAGCGGTCGGTGCTGCGCGGCGCCATGCTGTACTCCCCGGTGACGGCGGAACGTTATAGAACAGGCACGCAGAAAAACAGGCGGGAAACGCAGTGGCTTCGCCCATCCCGATCAAGACCGCGACCCGGATCGTGCGGCGCAGTGGGTCGTCCGCGGCGCGGCAGATCGAGGCCGACATTTGCGTGGTCGGCGCAGGCAGCGCGGGCATTTCGGCCGCGCTGGAAGCGGCGCGGCTCGGGCGCAAGGTCGCGCTGGTCGATGGGCTGCACGCGCTCGGTGGGCAGGCGGTCAATTCGGTGATCGGGACGTTCTGCGGCTTCTTCTCCAACGGCTACAGCGGCTACCAGACCGTGCACGGCATCGCCGACGGCATCCTGCGCGATCTCGGCGCGCAGGGGGCGCTGCATTTCCGGCACGGCGGGCCATCGAACACGATCGTGGTGCAGTACGACGAGGTCGCGCTCGCCCGCTGGATCGAGCGGCAAGTCGCGGCGGCCGGGATCACGGTGCTGCTCGGCGCGGTGATGCGCGAGGTGACGCGCGACGGGCGGCGCATCCGCGCGATCGATCTCGCGACGCGCTACGGCGACGTGCGCGTGAACGGCGGCCGGCTTCGTCGATGCGACCGGCGACGCGGCACTCGCCTGGAACGCGGGCCTCGCGTGCCGCGAGGCGGCGGACGGGCCAATCTACGGCTCGCAGATCGCGATCATCGAGGGCTTCGACGAAGAGCAACGAGCCGACGCGCGCCGAGATCACGGCGCGGCTGAAAGCGAAGGCGAAGGATTATGGCCTGACGCGCGAGAGCGGCATCGCGTTCGTGTTTCCCGGGCGGAACACCGCGATGGTGAACATGACGCATGTCGAGACGCCGCTCGATCCGGTCGCGATGTCGCAGAAATCGCTGGAAGGCCGCGAGCAGGCGGACCGCGCCATCGCGTTCCTGCAGGGCGAGTTTCCGGCGGCGTTCGGCAAGGCGCGCGCCCGCAGCTACGGCGGGCTCGGCATCCGCCAGACGCGCTGGATCGCGGGGCGGCAGCAGCTCACCGTCGAGGACGTGCGCGCGGGCCGCAAATTTGACGACGCGGTCGCGCGCACCGGCTGGCCGATCGAGCTGCACGATACGCCGCAGGGCCATGTGTGGGAGCCGTTCGGCGACGATCACCTGCACTATGTGCCGTTCGGCAGCCTCGTGTCGGACGAATGCGACAACATGGTCGCGGCCGGGCGCTGCATCGACGGCGACGTGGCGGCGCTCTCCAGCGTGCGCGTGATGGGCCCGTGCATCGCGATGGGCGCGGCGGCGGCGCATGCGCTCGATCTCGCGGGCGCGGGCAGCGTGCACCAGATCGACACGGCGGCGCTGCGCGAGCGCGTGAAGGACAATGTGGAGCGCACAGATTAGGTCCGCTCGTCCCCGCGAAAGCGGGGACCTAGCGCTTTGGCCAAGAACTGGATGCCCGCTTTCGCGGGCATGAGCGGGGTTAAGTTGCCCCGAACATATGCCGCCGGATACGGCGGTCGACGGCGAGCAGCAATGCGCTCGCCGTGACGGCAATGACGACGAGCAGCAAGGTCAGCGCCATGATGACGCGCACGTTGTGCAGGCCGATCGCCTGGATCAGCAGGTGGCCGAGGCCGCGCTGCGAAGCGAACATCTCGCCGAGCAGCGTACCGATCAGCGTGAGCGAGAAGCCGATGCGGATGCCGGTGAAGATCTCCGGAATCGCGGCGGGCAGCAGCACGCGGCTGGCGATGCGCGAGGGCGGCATGCGCATGACGCGCGCGGCCTTCAGGTAAACCGGATTGAGATTGCGCACCGCGCCGAGCGCGAAGATCGCGACCGGCACGATGCCGTGGATCGCGCCAAACGCGATCTTGGCCGGCATGCCGATGCCGAACACGAGCAGCACGATCGGATAGAGCGTGATCTTCGGGATGGAATAGAGCGCGACCAGCACCGGCTCTCCGACGTCGCCGGCGAAGCGATAGAGTCCGAGCGTGAAGCCGATGAGGATGCCGCACGAGATCGCGATGCCGAGCGCGACCGCGAAGGCTTGCGCGGTTTCGATCAGGTGCGGGTAGAACCTGGGCGATGCGAGCAGCTCCGCCGCGTACGCGATCGTGTCGAGCGGCGAGGTCAGCGCGATCGACTTCCCGCGTACCAGAACAGCAACTGCCACGCCGCCAGCATGACGGCGATCAGCACGAGCGGCGCGCAGCGGCGCGGATCATTTGCGCCGCCTCGCCAGCAGCTTCTTCTCCCACAGGAAGAACATCGTGTTGACGCTCGCCGCGACGGCGAGCACGAACACGATCAGCGGATACATCACGGCGTTGTCGAAATTGTTGTAGGCGTAGCCGATCTCGTAGCCGAGCCCGGTGCGCGACATGATCAGTTCCGCGCCGATCACGCCGATGAACGAATACGCGACCGCGAGCTTGATGCCGGTGAAGATGTACGGCACCGCGTAGGGCAGCGTGACCTTCAGCGCGGTCGCGACCGGCCCGAGGCGATGGATGCGCGCGGTCTTGAGCAGCACGCGCGGCACGCGGTCGAGGCCGTTGAGCGTGTTCACGATCACGGCGACCAGCCCGAGCATGAAGCCGATCAGCACCTGCGGGACGTCGCCGAGGCCGAAGATCACGATGAACAGCGGATAGAACGCATAGACCGGGATCGCGTAATAGGCGGCGAACAGCGGATCGAGCGTTTCGCGCAGCGCGCGCCAGCGATGGATCAGCGTGCCGAGGATGACGCCGACGATGATCGCCGAGACGCAGGCGACGACGACATTGGTCAGCGTCTTGCAGGATCGCGGGCCACATCTCGGCGCGCTGGCGAGGATCCGCCCGAGATGCCAGAGGATCTCGCTCGGCGGGATCATCGAGAAGCGGTCGATGACGCCGAAGCGGCACAGCGCTTCGAGCAGCAGCACCAGCGCGACCGCGAGCGCGAAGCGGACCCGGCCCGGCGGTCATGGCGCGCCCGCCATCGCGCGCATCGATTCATCGCGCAGCAATTGCCACAGCCGCGCCGTGATCTCGCCGAAGCGCGGCGTCGCGACCACGCGGCTGCCGCGCTCCTCGCCCCATTGCGTCGCGATGATCTCCAGCATGCGGCCGGGCCGCGCCGACATCACGCCGATGCGGTCGGCCAGCATCGCGGCCTCGTCGAGCGAATGCGTGATCAGCAGGATGGTGGCGCCGGATTCGCGCCACAGCCGCAGCAGTTCGTCGCCCATGAGAAAGCGCGTCTGCTGGTCGAGCGCGCCGAACGGCTCGTCGAGCAGGATCACGCGCGGCCGCTGCACCAGCGTGCGCGCGAGGCAGACGCGCTGGCGCATGCCGCCGGAGAGCTGCACCGGATAGGCGGCGGCGAACTCGGAAAGGCCCATCAGCCGCAGCGCATGGTCGACGCGCGCGGCGATCTCGGCCTTGTCGAGGCTGGTCTGGCGCAGCCCGAACGCGATGTTGTCGGTGACGCTGAGCCAGGGAAAGCTCGCGTCCTCCTGGAACACGACGCCGATGCCTTCCGGCACCTCGCCGGCGATCGGCTTGCCTTCGAGCGTCGCGCTGCCGTCGGTCGGGCTGTTCAGCCCGGCGATGATTTCGAGCAGCGTCGACTTCCCGCAGCCCGACGGCCCGACCACGGCGAAGAACTCGCCGCGCATCAGATCGAGGTCGATCGGCCCGAGCGCCCTGACCTCGGCCTGCGCCGCGGTCGCCGGAAAGACCTTCGTGACGCCGCGCAGCGCGACGTGGACGTCCGCCACGGTTACTGGGTTTTCCGCTTGAGATCGTCGGGCAGGAAGCTCTCGTCGATGATCTTCTTCCAGTCCGGATCGTCCTTGAGCACGCCGACGAGCTTCTGCGCGCGCATCATCTCGTTCATGGCCTTGAGATTGATCTCGCCGCCGCTCCAGTAGCGCACGCCGGATTTGTCGTGGCTGGCGAGCAGGTTCTCACCGCGCTGCGCGCGACCTCGGGCTCGAGGTTGTAGGCCTTGGCGATGATGTCGGCCGAACTCGTCCGGGTTGGCGTACATGTACTCGACCGCCTGGCGGCGCGCGCGGATCACGGCGCGGATGAAGTCGCCGCGCGATCGCCGCGGCCTTGCCGGTGGTGACGCCGACCACGTTGTCGAGCGGCGGCAGCACATCGCTCGCCTTCACGACCGCGCGATACTTGTCCTTGTTCTTCGACCACAGCGGCTCGGGGATCGGCGTGATGTCGACCGCGCCGAGGTCGAGCGCCACGATGCCTTCGCCGAAGCCGCCGGTCTTGACCAGCTCGGCGTCGTCCGGCTTCAGGCCGGCCTTCTCCAGCACCAGGATCGCGAGCGCCTGGCTGGTCGAGCGCGGATTGGTGTAGCCGATCTTCTTGCCCTTGAGGTCGGCGGCGGTCTTGATCGGCGAATCCGGCTTCACCGCCCAGACGAATTCCGCGACCGTCTGCACGTTGTCGCTGACGATCTTGAGGTCCGCGCCCTGCTGGATCGCGATCACGGTCGCGGTCGGGTTGATCTCGCCATAGGCGAGATTGCCGCCGAGCATGGTGCGCACCGTGGTGCCGCCGCCATCCGAGGAGAGGATGCCGGTCACGTCGGCGCCCTGCTGCTTGAAGAAGCCTTTCGCCATCGCCACCGCATAAGGCATGCCGTTGGTGGTGACGCCGTAATTGCTGACGACGATCTCCTCGGCATGTGCCGAAAGCGGCAGCGCGCGCGAACGCCAGCGCGATCATCGCAAGCCTGCAACCCTTGGTCATTCGTGCCTCCCGGCTGATTTCTTGTGTCGGCACTCAAGGCACCACGGTTTCCCGCCGCTGGCAACAGGCGCCTTGCCGCGCTGGCGCGGGCCGCATCCCAACTTCGCGCGCGCGGCGGCGCATGATAGATCAGGGCATGGAGCTCGGCATTCGCGGCCGCAAGGCGCTGCTGAGCGGCGCGAGCCGCGGCCTCGGCAAGGCCTGCGCGCTCGCGCTGGCGCAGCGAGGGCGTCGACGTCACCATCGTGGCGCGCACGCGCGACGTGCTGGAGCGCACCGCGGAGGAAATCCGCGCGCTCGGCGTGACCGTCACGGCGGTCGCGGCCGACATCACGACGCCGCAGGGACGCGAGGCCGCGCTCGCCGCCTGCCCGGCGCCGGACATCCTGGTGAACAATGCCGACGGCCGCCTGCCCGGCGATTTCCGCACCTGGACGCGCGACGACTGGATCTCGGCGCTCGACACCATGATGCTGTGCCACATCGAGATGATGCGGCTGACCGTCGACGGCATGATGGCGCGCGGCTTCGGCCGCATCGTCAACATCGTCTCGCGCAGCGTGAAGATTCCGCAGCTCGAACTCGGCCTGTCGAACGGCGCGCGCTCCGGCCTGGTCGGCTTCACGGCCGGCCTCGCGCGCCAGACCGTGGAGCACAACGTCACGATCAACAACCTGCTGCCCGGGCCGTTCGACACCGACGCGCAGCGCGAGCATGTGCAGGGCATGGCGGACGCGAGCAACTCGTTCGAGAAGCTCTGGAGCGCGCGCGTGGCGTCAAATCCGGCCGGCCGCTTCGGCCAGGCGCACGAGCTTGGCGCCTATTGCGCCTTCCTCTGCTCGGCGCAGGCCGGCTTCATCACCGGCCAGAACCTGCTGATCGACGGCGGAAGCTATCCGGGGACCTACTAGGCCAAGGGAGATCTTCCATGAAACGCGTATCGGCCCTGATCGCACTCGGCCTTGCTCGCCCTCGCCTCGCCCGCGGTGCGCGCAGCCCTATCCGAACCGCACCGTCAGCGTGATCGTGCCGTTCCCGGCCGGCGGCTCGGTCGACGTGGTGGCGCGGCTCCTGGTGCAGAAGCTCAACGAGAGCATGGGGCAGAACTTCATCGTGGAGAACCGCGCGGGCGGCGCCGGCGGCGCGGTCGGCGCCAACGCCGTCGCGAAGGCCGCGCCGGACGGCTACACGCTGATGCTCACCGCCTCGATCCACATCATCACGCCGTTCTCTCAACAGCAAGATCCCCTACGACGCCGTGAAGGATTTCGCGCCGGTGTCGCTGGTCGCCTCCGGGCCGCTGATCGTCTCGACCGCGCCGAGCGTGCCGGCGAACAACCTGAAGGAGTTGTTCGATCTGGTGCGCAAGGCGCCCGACAAATACACCTTCGCGACGTCGAGCTTCGGCTCGGCCGGCCATCTCGCGGTCGAATTGCTCAAGCGCGATGCGCAGGTCGACACGCTGGTGATCGCCTACAAGGGCGCGGGCCCGATGCTCAACGACATCATGGGCGGGCAGATCCAGCTGATCGCCGACCCGATGGCGTCGTCGCTGCCGCTCGCCTCCTCCGGCAAGATCAAGGCGCTGGCGGTCACCAGCATCAAGCGCGTCGCGGCCGCGCCGGACATTCCGACCATCGCGGAATCCGGCATGACGGGATTCGATTTCGTCTCGTGGTACGGGCTGTGGGGACCGAAGGGCTTGCCGGCCGACATCGCCGCGAAGCTGCAGGCCGAGGTCGCCAAGGTGCTGGCGCAGCCGGAGATCAAGGCAGCGGCTCGGCGTGCTCGGCTTCGAGCCGATCGGATCGACCGCGGCGGAGTTCGCGAAATACATCGACGACGAGTCGGCGAAGTACGCGCAGATCATCCGCGACGCGAAGATCAAGGCGGAGTGAACCATGACAGCACAAGCGCCCGAGCCGTTCGCCGCCGCCGTCGCGCGGCTGCATGCCGCCACCGCCAAGGTCGCGAACGGCGACGTCTCGGCCATCAAGGCGCTGTATTCGCACACCGACGATGCGACCAGCTTCTACGGCTGGGGCGGCTACGAGAAAGGCTGGGACGCCGTTTCAACCCGTTGGGACTGGGCCGGCCAGCAATTCAAGGGCGGCACGGTCAGCTATGAGAACGTGACCACCGTGGTCACGCCGGAGCTTGCCTACCTGACCGACGTCGAGACGTTCCGGGTCAACATGGCGGGAATGGACAAGCCGACCGAGTGGACGAACCGCGTGACCCATATCTTCCGGCTCGAGAACGGACAATGGCGACTGATCCACCGCCACGCCAATCGTTTCGAGGAGCAGTATACGCCGTCGACGCGCCTCAAGCCTGTGCGCTAGCGCGGCTCAGTTCGGCTGCGGAAACACCCAGGAGTGATCCGGCGGGATCACGATCCGGATTGAATCCTGCGCGTTGAAACGCGGCACGGTGCCGAGCTCGATCGCTTCCAGCTTGTGCCCGAGCGTTTCGATCGCGTAGGTCGTCTGCGTGCCGTGGAAGTGGCCTTCGACCACACGCGCCGGAAAGCTGTTCACCGAATCCGCCGCGTCGCCATTGGCGCGCAGCAGGATGTTCTCCGGCCGCACCGCCACCACGATGGCGTCGCCGGGTTTCGCCTTCGTGTGTGCGACGCGCAGCACATCGCCGTCGGTCGTGCGTACAGTCCCGGCTGACTCCAGTTTGCCCTTGATCAGGTTCGACACGCCGGTGAAGTTCGCGACGAACAGGTTCTCCGGCTTGTTGTAGAGCTCGACCGGCGGGCTCATCTGCATCAGCTTGCCGTTTTCCATCACGCCGATGCGGTCGCCGAGCACCACGGCCTCGGACTGGTCGTGCGTGACATAGAGCGCCGTCACCTTGGCTTCCTTGATGATGCGGCGCAGCTCGTCGCGCAGGCGCAGCCGCAGTTTCGCGTCGAGGTTCGAAAGCGGCTCGTCGAGCAGCAGGATGCGCGGATTGTAGACAAGCGCGCGGGCGAGCGCGACGCGCTGCATCTGCCCGCCGGAGAGTTGCGTCACCGGGCGCGTGGCGTACTCGGTGAGGCCGACGAGTTCGAGCACGCGCGCGACCTGCTTCGCGGCTTCATCGCGCGGAACCTTGCGGTGGCGCAGCGGATAATTGACGTTCTGCTGCACCGTCATGTGCGGCCACACCGCATAGGACTGGAACACCATCCCGATGTTGCGCAGGCGCGGCGGCACATGCACGCCGCGCTCCGGCGCCGCGACCTCGTCGCCGCCGATCGAGATCGCGCCCGCGGTCGGCTGCTCGAGCCCGGCGACACAGCGCAGCGTGGTGGTCTTGCCGCAGCCCGAAGGGCCGAGCAGCACGACGATCTCGCCCGCCGCGACGCGGAAGGACACGTCATCGACCGCCGGGCGGCCGACGGCGAATTGCTTGCGCAGATGCGAGACGTTGAGTTCGGCGGACATTCAGGAATTTCCGATCACTGGCGGTAACTGTAGGTCTTGTTCCACTCGTCAAGCCAAGTCTTCTGCAGCTTCACGAACTCATCGTATTTCGGCACCCACACCTTCACCTTGGCGGGGTCGAAACCTTCCGGATAGAACGGCGCCTTCTTGAGCGAGGTCAGGTTGCCGATCTCCTTGATCATCATCGCCTGCCCTTCCTCGGAAAGGCACCAGTTGAGGAAGAGCCGCGCCGCATTGGGGTTGGCCGCCGTCTTGGTGACGCCGGCCGCGAAGGGCGTCAGCGGCGCGCCTTCGGGCGCGAAGAACACTTTCACCGGCGCGCCGTCGCGCAGCTTGGGGAAGATCGCGTTGTAGAGCAGCGCCGCGACATGGATCTCGCCGCGCACCAGCGCGTCGGAGGTCGGCGCGTTGGAGGGAAACAGCATCGGCTGCGTCGCAGCCTGCTTCTTCCAGTAGTCGGGATCGACCACCTGACGCTCGAACATCGCGCGCGTCCAGGTCGTGCCGCCCGATGGCGCGATCACGTTGCCGATCTGCTTGTTGCCGTATTCGGGCTTGGTGAGGTCCATCCAGGATTTCGGCGGATTTTTCACCAGCTCCGAATTGTAGGCGATCGACCACACGACGGTGGAGCGCGGCCACAGCTTGTCCGACACGCGCGTTTCCGGAATGTAGTCGTCGGCATTCGGCGGCTTGTAGTCGGCGAACAGATTCTCGATCTCGGCCATCAGCGCGCGGTCGGAATGGTCGATGACGTCGGCGAGCAGCTTGCCGGCCGCGGCCTCGGTCTTCACGCGCTGCAGAAGCTGGTTGCCGGGTGCGCGCAGGAACTCGATCTTGATGAACGGAAAGCGCTTGTTGAATGCGTTCATCACCGGTGTTTCGCTCTCGGCGACGTTCGCGCTGTAGAAGACGAGCTTGCCTTCCTTGCGCGCCGCCTCGATCAATTCGGGCGGGCCGAACTGGGCGTTGCGCGGCGACCGGGAGAAGCGCGAGCGCGGATGCGATGAGGACGCGGCGCGTGATCATTGGCGATACCCGTAAACCTTGTTCCATTCTTCGATCCATTTTCCGTAGAACGCCTCGAATTCCTCGAACTTCGGCACCCACAACTTCGTCTCTTTGGTCATGCCGGCCGGCAGCATCGGCGGCACCTTGAGCGAGGTAAGATTGCCGTGCTGTTTGATCGAATAGATCTGTCCCTCCTCGGAGAGCTGCCATTCGAGATAGAGCCGCGCCGCATTCGGGTTCTGCGCGGTCTTCGGAATACCTGACGCGTAGGGCACGATCGGCGTGCCCTCCGGCGGGAAGAAGGTCTTCACCGGCGCGCCGTCGCGCTCCTTCGGATAGATGATGTTGTAGACGAGCGGTGCGATGGACACCTCGCCGCGCACCAGCGAGTCGGAAAGCGGCGCGCCCGAAGGATAGAGCTTCGGCTTGGTCGCGGCCTGCTTCTGCCAGTAATCCTCGCCGAGCACCTGCCGCTCGAACATGATGCGGGTCCAGGTGGTGCCGCCGGATTGCGCGATCACCTGCGCGATCTGACCCGCCTGCGTATTCCGGTTTGGTGAGGTCCATCCATGTCTTGGGCGGATTCTTCACCAGCTCCGTGTGGTAGGCGACGCACCAGCCGGGCGTGATGTTCGGCCAGAGTTTCGGCGAGACGAGCGCCGCAGGCAGATAGTCCTTCGCATTCGGCGGCTCGTAGTCGGCGAAAAGATTTTCGATGCCCTTCATCAGGCCGCGGTCGGAATGCAGCACAAGATCGGCGGCAAGCTTGTTGGCCGCCGCTTCGGTCTTCACGCGCTGGATCAGCTGACCGCCCGGCGCGCGGATCATTTCGATACGAACGAACGGAAACTTCTTGCGGAATTCGTTGATGGCTTCCTGTTCGACCTCGGTGAAGGTCGCCGTGTAGAGGGTGAACTTGCCTTCCTTGCGCGCCGCCTCGACGAGGCTGTCGGAAGGCTTGTACGGCGTCGCGCCGCGCGCGCCGCCGATGATCGAGAACGTGCCAAGGCCTGCGGCCGACGCAAGCACCTTGCGCCGGGTCCATTTCGACCGGGTCATGCGCCCCTCCTGTCGCGTTCGGTGCCCTCCCGGCAAGGCGGGAGAGGCAGCCGGGTCCTACTGCCGATAGCCGTAGGTCTTGTTCCACTCCTCGACCCAGCTGTCGCGAAGCTTCACGTACTGCTCGAAGTTCGGCGACCACGGCTTGATCACCGCCGGATCGTATCCCGGCGGATTGAACGGCGGCTTCTTCAGCGCGGTCAGATAGCCAAGCTCCTTGATGTGCACGGCCTGACCTTCCTCGGACATGTTCCAGTTGAGGAAAAGCTTCGCGGCGTTCGGGCTCGCCGCCGTCTTGGTCACGCCGGCCGCGTAGTAGTTGAGCGGCACGCCGTCCGACGGGAAGATGATCTCGACCGGCGCACCGTCGCGCTTCTTGATATAGGCGATGTTGTAGAGCAGCACCGCGATCGAGCACTCGCCGCGCACCATCGCGTCGGAGGTCGGCGCGCCGGAGGGATAGAGGATCGGCTGCGTCTTGGCCTGCTTGGCCCAGTAATCGTCGCCGAAGGTCTGCCGCTCGAACATGATGCGGGTCCAGGTCGTGCCGCCGGACGGCGCGATCACCTGACCGATCTTCTTCGGGCCATACTGCGGCTTGCACAGGTCCATCCAGGTCTTCGGCGGATCCTTCTCAAGCTCGGTGTTGTAGGCGATCGACCATCCGAGCGTCGTCTTGGGCCACAGCTGCGGCGCGATCTGCACGTCGTCGCGATAGTCCTTCGCGTTCGGCGGCGCGTAGTCCTGGAACAGATCGGCGATGCCCTTCATCAGGCCGCGATCGGAATGATTGACCACGTCGGCGAGCAGCTTGCCGGCCGCCGCCTCGGTCTTGATGCGGGTGATGAGCTGGCCGCCCGGCGCGCGCACCATCTCGACCTTCACGAACGGAAAGCGCTTGTTGAAGGCCTTGATGAGTTCCTGTTCTGGCTCGGTGAAATCGGCGGTGTAGTAGACGATCTTGCCCTCTTTCCGCGCGGCTTCGATCAGTTCGGTGCCGCCGAAGTTCTGCGCTTCGGCGTTCGTGATGCTGAACGAAGCAGCCGCGGTCGCGGCAGCGCCGGCGGTAAACTGCCGGCGTGTGATGAGCCTGGTCATGAGCGTTTTCTCCTCATATCCGTTTCTTCGAAGCTATCCGGCGCGACCGACGCCGGAGGTGTCAGCGCCCCCGCGCGACAGGAATTGTGCGATGCCGATCAGCACGGCGAGCAGCAACGGTCTGCACGAGGCTGAAGGCCGACGTGATGCCGACGTTGCCGCCCTCGTAGTAGTCGAGCAGCAGAACCGCCATCACCATGGTGTTCGAGGTATAGAGAAACAGCGACGAACCGAGCTCGCGGATCGCCAGAACGAACAGCAGCGTCATCGCGGCGATGACGCCGGGGCGCGCGAGCGGCAGCACGATCAGGCGGATCGTGCCGAGCATGCCCTTCCCGCACAGCCATGAGGCTTCCTCGAGCTCCTTGTGGATCTGCAGGAGCGAGGTGGACAGCGCCTTGATGGTGTCGGGCATGAAGCGCGCGATGAAGGCGAGCGCCAGAATCCAGATCGTGCCGTAGAGCCCGCCGGGCAATCCGATCCAGGCCCACAGATAGGCGACGCCGATCACGAGGCCCGGGATCGCGACCGGCAGCGTCGAGATGACGTCGATGCTCTTGCGGCCCACCGCCTGCGTGCGATGGATCGTGTAGCCGATCGCGAACGCGAACACGCCGCCGACGATCGCGGTGACGAAGCCGACCTCCATCGTGTTCCAGATCGACCGCATGGCGAGCGGGTTGTCGAACAACCGCTCGAAATGGATCAGCGAATACTGTTTGAGGTCGAACAGGCTCTCGAGATTGCGGATGAACAGGAACTTGCGGAACGCCGCGACGATCAGCGCCAGCGTCGGCAGCACCACGACGACGACGAGATAGACGATCGCCAGCCCGAGCGTGAAATAGCGCCAGCCGCCGAGCCTCATCACGCCCGGCCGGAACGCCTTGCCGGCGACCGTGATGTAACTCCGCCCGCTGACCACCTTCTGCTGCAGGTAGACGAGGAAGCCGGTGACGATCATGAGAATGATCGCGACCGACGCCGCGGTGGAATAGAGCGGCGGCGACCAGTTGGTGAGCTTGAAGATGTAGGTGGTGAGCACCGGAATGTCGCCCGGCGCGCCGAGCACCGCCGGAATGCCGTAGATGCCGAGCATCACGATGAACGACAGCAGCATGCCGGAGATGATCGCGGGCGCGATCAGCGGGAACGTCACGGTGAACAGGATGCGTATCGCGCTCGCGCCGGAGACTTCCGCCGCCTCTTCGAGCGCCGGGTCCATGTTGCGCAGCGCAGACGCGGTGAACATGTAGACGTAGGGCGCATAATAGATGCCGAAGATCGCGATCAGCCCGCCCATCGTGTAGACGTCGAAGCGAAAGTCGATCCCTGCCCATTTGATCACGGTGTTGAGCAGGCCGGTCTTCGGCGAGGCAAGGATCGACCACGCGACCGCCGCGACCAGCGGCGGCACGAACAGCGGGATCATGCTCACCGCCGCGATGAAGCGCTTGCACGGCGTATCGGTGCGCACCACCACCCACGAAAACGTCAGCCCGATCACGACGGCGAGCAGCGTGCCGCCGCCGCAGGCAATCAGCGAATTGGCGAGCGCGAGATGGACGTTCGGATTGCCGAGAACGGTGATGAAATTCGTCAGCGACAGGTCGAACACGCCGAACCCGTCCACCACCGGGTTGGTGTTGGTCAGCGCGCCGAGCAGCAGCATCGACACCGGGTAGATGACCAAAAAGGTCAGGATGACGAGCAGGAAGGCCGACCATAGCCAGCCGAGCGGAATGCGCCGGGGCGCTTCACGCGGTGCGACCAGTGCAGCGGTTTCTGCGGTCACTGTCCTCCCCACCGGATGGCCGCACGTTGTGGCGCGCGGCTCTTTGTTATGCCTTGCCTACCACAGAAAATGGCGGCCCGGCACATTACCAAAGTGCAATGTTTGCGGCCTGATTGTCGCGGAGGATTGCGTTGTACGGGGATGAAACTCGCGCCGCACTGGTTGAATTTTCGCCACCGGCGGGTTCCGGGCCGGTGGGCGGAGATTCACATCACCAGGGCGATCTTGCCGAAGTGCTGGTTCGCCTTCATGTGCGCCTGCGCGGCGACGCACTCATCGAGCGAGAATGTACGGTCGATCGGCAGCTTGAGCTTGCCGGAGGTGACCGCGTCCCACAGGTCGGCCTTCATCAGGCGGACGATCTCGCGCACTTCGTCGGCCGAGCGCGTGCGGAACGTGACGCCGATGTAGTCGATGCGCTTCATGGCATGCAGGTCGAAGTCAAACTCGGCCTTCTGGCCGCCGAGCCGCCCGACATTGACGATGCGGCCGAGCACCGCGCTCGCCTTCATGATCTGGTTCACGAGCGGGCCGGACACCATGTCGACGGTCAGGTTGACGCCCTTGCCGCCGGTCGCTTCCAGCACCTGATCGGGCCACTTCTCGTCGCGCGTGTCGATCGCAACGTCGGCGCCGAACTCCTTCAGCTTCGCGCGGCGGCCATCGTTGGTGGCCGAGCCCATCACGGGCTTCGCGCCTTTCAGCTTGGCGATCTGCAAGCCCATCAGGCCGACACCGGAGCTTGCGCCCTGAATCAACACGCTCTCGCCCGCTTTGAGCCGTCCTTGCGTGATCAACGCATTGTGCAAGGTATGCAACGCGACGGGCAGCACCGCCGCCTGCTCGAACGAGAAGCCCGCAGGAAGCGCGATCGTGCGGCCATAATCCGACACCGCGTATTCGGCATAGCCGCCCGAGCCCGAGCAGACCACGCGATCGCCGACCTTGAAGTCCTTCACGTCGCTGCCGACGGCCGCGACTTCGCCCGCCCATTCAAGGCCGAGCGCCGCGCCCATCACGCCGTGACCGAGCGAAGCCTTTGCGGCGGAGAGGTCGGCGCGATTGAGCCCGCACGCCTTCACGCGGGTCAGCACTTCGTTCGGCTTCGGCGCCGGCTGCGGAATGTCGCGCAGCTCAAGGCCGTTCGGCGATGACACGCCCGCCTTCATGGAGTCCTCCAAAGTTTTGTTCTGCTTTTCCGCTCGTCCCCGCGAAAGCGGGGACCCAGCTCTTGGTCCCTGGATTCCCGCTTGCGCGGGAATGAGCGGAGTATGTCTTAAGTAGCTAGCCCGCCTTCTGCTGCTTCATGCCGTCCCACCACGGACACGCGCCGGGCATCAGATTGTGATTGCCCTCGATCACCTGCACGGGCTGGCGCAGGCCGTCCTCGGCTGCCTTCATCCGCATGCGCCGCGCCTCGGCGCGCTGCTCCTCGTTGAGCCACGCACGCTCATGGCCCCAGATGCTCGGGCCATACGGCCGCTCGAATGGCTTCCACGTCGCGTCGTCGACCACCTGCCCGCCCCAGCCGTATTCGGTCATGAAGCCGGACGGATTCCACGAATAGAACGACGTCATGTAGTCGCCCGAGTGGCGGCCCATTGTCACCGCGACCTGACCTTCGTTGCCCTGCGCGATGTCGTAGCCCTGCCCCACGTCGTCGAGGCTGTAGAGCTCGACCATCATGTGATGCGGCGCGTTCTTGCCCGTGGCGGTGAGCGCGAGCGAATGGTGGCGCGGATTGCAGTGAAAGAAGCGCGCCGGATAGGGCCGCAGGAAATAGTCGCTGAGCCGGAAGCCGAGCAGGCCTTCGTAGAAGGCCGTCATCTTCTCGATGTCCTCACAATGGAGCACCACGTGGCCCATGCCGAGCGGCCCGGTGCGAAACCCTGAGATGTTGCGGCCGGGACGAAACGGCGTGCCCGCGACCTCCGGTCCGTGGAACGCCTCGATGCGCGTGCCGGCCGGGTCCTGAAACACGATCAGGTCCTTCACGTGCCGCTCGTCGGCGAGCGCACGCGCGCCGCGCGCGACATCCACGCCGGCGCCTTCAAGCTTTGCGGCGAGCGCCTCCATGGCGGCAGCGTCCGCGACTTCCCAGCCGAAGAAACCGATGCCCTGCCCGCCGTCCGCGTCGATGATGACGCGCTGCTTGCGGTCGTCCATGCGGAACGCCATCGAGGAGCGCGTCTTGTCGATGCGCTGCATGCCGAGGAAGTTCACGCCGAACGTTCCCCAGTCGCCCAGATCCTTGGCGCGGAGCCCGATGTAACCCAGTGCCTGCACGCTCATGTGGCGAGCCTCGTCGTCAATCACGCCCGGTCCATAGTGCGCTTTTGCAATACCGTCCACAACCGAGCCGGCGTGCGCACGCAACCCTCGTATGAGCGCAACGCGCCCGGAAAGCCGTTCCGGAAAGAACAGGAAAACTCTGGCGAGAGCCGCGGAAAGAGCCGCGGCGTATATCGGTGCCAGATTGATTGTCCGGCACGGAGCCCAACCCCATGCGCAAAGCAGTTATCAACGCGGCCGTCTACGCGCTCAGCGCGCTCGCGACCGCCTCCCTGATCGGCCCCTCCGCGCTCGCGCAGGGTAAGGGCATCCAGGACAAGATCGCGCGCGGCGAATACCTCGTAACGATCATGGACTGCGCCGGGTGCCACACGCCGGGCGCACTGCGCGGCCAGCCGGACATGGCGCGCCAGCTCGCGGGCTCGGACGTCGGCTTCCAGATTCCGGGGCTCGGCATCTTCTATCCGCCGAACCTGACCTCCGACCGCGCGACCGGGCTCGGCGCATGGAGCGAAGCCGACATCGTGAAAGCGGTTCGTACCGGTGCACGGCCGGACGGGCGGCAGCTCGTTCCCGTGATGCCGTACCACAACTACGCACGGCTCGCGGATGCGGACGCACAGGCGCTCGCCGCGTATCTCAAGCAGCTGAAGCCGATCGCCAACAAGGCGCCGGAGATCCGCGGCGCGAGCGAGAAGCCGACCGCCCCCTACCTCACCCTCGCGATGCCGGAATGAGAGAAGTCATGCCGCTCCAACAACAACAACAGCAACAACAGCAGCGGCAACGGCGGCCGCGCGGCGTTCCCGGTCCATCACCGGAACGCCGCGCGCGCCGGGAACCTCCGCGTGTACGCACACGCATCGGTATGCATCGCGCTCGCGATCGCCCTCCTCGGGTGGAGCGCGCCGGAAATCTGGCCGAGCCTGTTCGCCTGACGCACCCATTACGGCGCGCGCCGTCATGCTCTAAGCTTCCCCCAAGAAACGCTCTCGGGGGAACGCTTTGCACAAGCTCTTCATCGCGCCGACGTCGCTGCAGGATTCAGCACCGATCGAGTACATCGAGGCGACGGCTGCGGCCGGCTACGACGGCCTCGGCCTGCGCGTGCACCGCTCGCCCGGCCTGCCGTTCTTTCCCGTCGCGGGAAACGCCGCGCTGCTCGCCGAGATGAAGAGCCGCATCGCGGATGCCGGGCTCACGGTGTTCGACCTCTACAGCTTCTACATCCGGCCCGAGACCGACATCGCGGAGTTCGCGCCCTCGATGGAGCTTGGCGCGACGTTCGGCGCGAAATACGCGACCGTGATGGGCGACGACACGGACTGGTCGCGCCAGCGCGACAAGTTCATCGCGACCTGCGACCTCGCGAAACAGTTCGGCCTCACCTGCTCGCTCGAATTCGCCGTGATCCGCCCGCTCGCGACCTTGCCGCAGACCCTTCAGCTGATCGCCGAGTCGAAACGCCACGCCGTGATCTGCATGGACCCGCTGCATCTGGCGCGCTCCGGCGGCACGCCGGCCGACGTGAAGGCGCTCGATCCGAAATTCTTTCCTTACGCGCAGCTCTCGGACGGAAACGTCGGCCCCGGCGAACCCAATCCGGCGATGTTCGGCAAGCTCGATTTCGGCATGCGCGCGCTGCCGGGCGACGGCACGCTGCCGTTGCGCGAACTGCTCGCCGCGCTGCCGCGCGATATTCCGCTCAGCGTCGAGCTGCCGATTTCGCTGGCGCCGGAAGGAACGACGGCCGCGCAATGGGCGAAGACCACCGCCGATCGCACGCGCGCATTTCTGAAAGGGTGACGCATGAACAGGTTGCTGCGGATCGCACTCGGACTTGTCGGCGCTTGTTGCCGCCGGATGCGGCACGGCGTCCGCGCAATATCCCAACCGGCCGGTGCGTCTTGTGGTCGGCTTCGCGGCGGGCGGCCCGACCGACATCCTGGCGCGGCGCATGGCGCTTTATCTCACCGAGAAGCTCGGCCAGCAGTTCATCGTGGAGAACAAGCCGGGCGCGACCGGCAATATCGCGACCGAGTATGTGATCAACCAGCCGCCGGACGGCTACACGATCCTGGTCACGTCGACCGCGAACGCCATCAACATGACGTTCTACAGCAAGCTCTCGTTCAACTTCCTGCGCGATGCCGCGCCGGTCGCGGGGCTTGCGAGCATCTCCTACCTGATGCTGATCAACCCCGGCGTCCCGGCGAAATCCATTCCGGAATTCATCGCCTACGCGAAGGCCAACCCGACCAAGATCAACTTCGCCTCCGGCGGCGTCGGCTCGTCGAACCAGCTTGCCGGCGAGCTCTTCAAGGTGATGACCGGCACCGAGCTGGTGCATGTGCCGTATCGCGGCAACAACGCCGCCTACACCGACCTGATCGGCGGGCAGATCCAGCTGATCTTCGCCGACGTCGCGTCGGGCCGGCCGCATGCGCAGTCCGGCGCGCTGCGCGCGCTCGGCGTCACGGCGCCCACGCGGCTTGCCACCCTGCCCGACGTTCCGGCGATCGCCGAAGCCGTGCCGGGCTACGAGGCGAACGGCTGGTACGGCTTCGCGGCGCCGAAGGGCACGCCGGCCGACATCATCGAGAAGCTGAATGCTGCCATCAACGCGGGGCTGGGCGATCCGACGCTCAAGGCCCATTTCGCGACGCTCGAAGCCAACCCGCTGATCTTCACGCCGAAGGAATACGGCGAATTCCTCGTTTCGGAATCCGATCGCTGGGGCAAGGCCGTGAAGGCGTCCGGCGTGCGCGGCGACTAGGGAGAACGGCATGACGATGATCGCGCGGTTCGTTGCGGTTGCGCTTTGTTTCGCGGCAGGCATCGCGCCGTCGCGCGCGGCCGATCCCTATCCCACCCGCGCGGTGCGCCTGATCGTCGGATTTCCCGCCGGCGGGCCGACCGACATCGTGGCGCGCATCATGGCGCAGTCGCTGTCGGAGCGGCTCGGCCAGCAGATCGTCGTGGAGAACCGGCCGGGCGCGGGCAGCAACATCGCGACGCAGGCCGTCATCACCTCGCCGCCGGACGGCTACACGCTGCTGCTCGTCTCGCCGCCGCACGCCATCAACGCGACGCTCTACAAGAAGCTTCCCTACAATTTCCTCGAAGACATCGTGCCGGTCGCCGGCCTCGCGAACGGGCCGAACGTCATGGAGGTGCATCCCTCCGTGCCGGCGAAGACCGTCGCGGAGTTCATCGCATACGCCAAGGCGAATCCCGGCAAGGTCAGCTTCGCATCGGCCGGCAACGGCACGACCATCCACCTTTCGGGCGAATTGTTCATGGCGATGACCGGCGTGAAGATGCAGCACGTGCCGTATCGCGGCTCGGCGCCTGCGCTCACCGACATGATCAGCGGTCAGGTGCAGGTGATGTTCGACAACGTGCTGTCGTCGATCGGGCATCTGCAATCCGGCGCGTTGCGGCCGCTCGCCGTGACGTCGCGCGAGCGGCTCGACACGCTGCCCGATGTGCCGACCGTCGCCGAGACGGTGCCGGGCTACGAGACCGGAACGTGGTGGGGCATCGGCGTGCCGAAAGGCACACCCGCCGAGATCGTCGAGAAGCTCAACCGCGAGACCAACGCGATCCTCGCCGAGCCGAAGATCAAGGCGCGCTTTGCCGAGCTGGGCTCGGCGCCGCTGGTCATGACGCCCGCGGCATTCGGGAAATTTCTCGCGGACGAAACCGAGAAATGGGCGAAGGCTGTGAAGTTCGCCGGCGCACAGGTGGACTAGCGCTACTCCGGCACGCCGGCCTTGCGCATGCCCTCCAGCAGAATATCCCGGTTCGCGAACCGGGCGGGGATGTGCTGGCGCAGGACGCTCAGGCGCATGTCCGGGCCCATGCGGCTGCGGATCGCGATGAAACCCTGCGCCTCCTCGAGCAGGCCGAGATGGCCGCAGCAACTGATCAGCGAATTGTAGTGGCCGCTGAAATTCACGAATTCCGCGACCGACGCCCGCAGATACGGCAGCGCTTCCTCGAAGCGCCGCGCCCCCAATAGTGTCAGGCCGTGGATCGAGGTGTAGAAGCCGGAGAAGCTGTCGAGCGGGCTCATGCGCACCGCGCGCTCGCTCTCAACGACGGCCGCATCGAATTGGCCGGCGCGCGTCAGCGCCCAGCCGTGCACCATGCGGCCGAGCGCAAAGCTCGGGTTGAGTTGCAGCGCGCTCCGCAGTTCTTCCAACGCACGTTCGTGCTGCGTCAGTTGGCTGAGCGACAATCCCGCCGTCATGCGGGCCCACGGATCGCTGGAATCGATCGCCAACGCCGCCTCGGCATGCACCAAGGCCTGGCTGTAGCCAACGGTTCGATCCATCCAAAAGCAAAATGCAGCCCACCAGGTCGCCCAGCTGAGCAGCGCGTGAGCGCGCGCATAGGTCGGGGTCCATCTCGATGGCGCGACGGAGAAGGACCTGCGCTTCCTCGTTCTGCGCCTGGTCGACCTTGCTGGTCAGGCTGAGCGCCCGCACGACCAGCCCCCAGGCGTCGATGCTCTCGGGCTGCTTGCCGCCGGCGCGGAAGCCTTCTTCGGCATAAAGATGCGGCTCGACCGCGGCCACCACCTGCTCGGTGATCTCGTCCAGCACGGCGAACACGTCACGCAGTTCGCGGTCGTACTTCTCCGCCCAGATATGCTTGCCGCTTTCGGCATCGATGAGCTGGCTGGTGATGCGAATGCGGCCACCTGCGGTGCGCACGCTGCCTTCGAGCACATAGCGCACGCCAAGCTCGCGCGAGACCTGACGTACGTCGACGGCGCGGCCCTTGTAAACGAAGCTCGAATTGCGCGCGATCACGAATAGCCAGCGCAGCCGCGCGAGCGCCGTGATGACGTCCTCGGTGATGCCGTCGGCAAGATAGTCCTGCTCAGGATTGTCGCCGAAATAAGTGAACGGCAGCACCGCGATCGAGGGCCTGTCCGGCGCGGACATCGTCTCCGCGGCGGCGGCCGCAGGAGCGGCGCCCGGCCTTTCGCGCAGCGTCAGGCCCGTGTGACCTTCCACGATGGCGAGCGTGCGATCCGAGAACAGGCCAGTCAGCAGCTTGTCGACGGTCGACTTGCCGAGCTTGGTCTGAAACGCGAACTGCTCGCGCGAAATCCGTTGGCGCGCGAGGTGGTCCCTGATTTCAGCCGCAATCCGCTTCTTGTCGTCCATCATCGACCTGCGCCCGGCCCGCTCGGGCGACCCCTCGGCCCCTCGGAAGGAGCCGGAAAACTCCGGCGATAGGCGCGAAAAACCTGGTCCTCTCAATCAGCGTGGCGTTGAGCCTAGTTCGCGAGCAGCTTGTTGATGCGCGGATAAACCTTCCGGGCGTTGCCCTCGAACACCTTGGCCTTGTCGGCGGCCGAGAGACTCGTGCCCTCGACATAACGCTTGGTGTCGTCGAAGCCGAAGCCGGTCTTGGGATCGTTGCCCCGCACCGCGCCGACCATCTCGGACGCGAACAGGATGTTCTCGACCGGCACGACCTTGAACAGGAGATCGATGCCCGGCTGGTGATAGACGCAGGTGTCGAAGAAGATGTTGCTCGCCATGATCTCGGTCAGCTCGGGTTTGTTGTTGTTGAGCGCGAGCCCGCGGAAGCGTCCCCAGTGGAACGGGATCGCGCCGCCGCCGTGCGGGATGATCAGCCGCAGCTTGGGGAAATCCTTGAACAGGTCGGACAGGATGAACTGCATGAACGCCATCGTGTCGGCGTTGAGGTAATACGAGCCGGTCGTGTGCATCGCCGGATTGGCGCAGCCCGAGACGTGCACCATGCCGGGCACATCGAGCTCTACCATCTTCTCGTAGAGCGGGTACCACCACTTGTCGGTCAGCGGCGGCGAGTTGAAATAGCCGCCGGACGGATCGGGATTGAGGTTGCAACCGACGAAGCCGAGTTCGTTGACGCAACGTTCGAGCTCCTTGGCGGAGTTCTTCGGCGGCACGTTGAGCGATTGCGGCAGCTGGCACACGCCGATGAAGTTCTTCGGGTAGAGCGTGACGCAGCGGTGGATCAGGTCGTTGCAGATCTGGGTCCACTCGCTCGAAACGCCCTCGTCGCCGACGTGGTGGCCCATGCCGGAGGCGCGCGGCGAGAAGATCGTGACGTCGGTGCCGCGCTCCTTTTGCAGCCGGATCTGGTTCGCCTCCAGGCTTTCGCGGATTTCATCATCCGACATCTTGAGGCCGGCACGCGGCGGCATCGCGGACTTGGCCTTCACGGCTTCGGTCTGGTCCTTGCGGAAGCGGTGCAGATCCTTGGGCTCGGTCGTGTAATGGCCGTGACAGTCGATGATCATGAGGTCCGTCGCGCTGATTGTGAGGCTGTGTGCGGGTCTGTTACGATCCTTACCTTAGCTTACCGCACAAGGGGAATGGAATGGCCGACCTGCCGCGTCTGAATGGTGTGATCCGTGCGCTCGAAGCGGGACGGCCCGCGTTCACGTGTTTCTCTGTGCCCGAAGTCGACAGCGCCTACGCGATGCAGTCCACGAAATTCGACGGCGTCGTGTGGGAGATGGAGCACAATCCCTGGGACGGGCGCGCGTTGCGTGACGCGATGCAATATCTGCTCAATCGCGCGCAGATCGTGAAGGCGGGCAACGTCGCGCCCGCGGTGACGCCGATGGTGCGCATTCCGGTCAACGGTGTCGAGAAGGCGCAATGGCAGGCCAAGCAGGCGCTCGATCTCGGCTGCTACGGCATCGTGTTCCCGCATATCTCCACCGTCGAAGAGGCTTACAACGCGGTCGCGGCGTGCCGCTATCCGCGCCTCAAGACCGCGCCGAACTTCGAGCCGCAGGGCATTCGCGGCGACGGCCCGCACGGCGCGGTGCGCTACTGGGGCCTGTCGCAGCAGGAGTATTACGCCAAGGCCGACGTGTGGCCGCTCGATCCGAACGGCGAGATCTTCGCGATCCTGCAGATCGAGGACATGCGCGGCGTCGAGAACCTCGACGCGATGCTGAAAGAAGTGAAGGGCATCGGCGCGATCCTGATCGGCGAAGGCGATCTCGGCCAGGAGCTTGGCATTCCGCGCCAGTACGAGAACCCGAAGCTGCTGGAGCAGATGAAGCGCGTGGTCGACACCTGCAAGAAGCACAATGTCGTCGTCGGCCATCCGCATGTGGAGGCCGGCAACTGCGAGCGCATCCTCAGCGAGGGCTATCGCTTCCTGATGTGCGCGCCGACGCGCTCCTACGGCCATCTCGACAAGGCGCGCGCCGCGGCGGGAATGAAGTAAGCATGCCCGCGTACCCGAAATCCGGCCCGGTCACGCTGCGCACGAACCTCGCGGACTACGCCGGTCACCAAGGCGATCAAGAGCGGCGCGGTCAAATCCGATCTCGTCACGTTCGATTTCTGCGGGCCGAAGGTCGCCAACCAGGGCTTCAAGACGATGGTGCGCGAGCGCAAGTTCGACGCCGGAGAGCTTGCGATCGGCACGTTTCTGGAAGCGAAGACCTACGGCAAGCCGGTCACGCTGCTGCCGGCCGTCGTGATGGGGCGCTTCCAGCACGGCCATACGCTGCGCTCGACGGCGCGCGGCACGTTCGGGCCGGGCGATATCGAAGGAAAGCGCATCGGCATCCGCTCCTACACGCAGACCACCGGCATCTGGGTGCGCGGCATCTTCAAGCACGAGTACGGCGTCGACCTGAACAAGGTGACGTGGGTGTGCAACGACGACGGCCATCTGGCCGAGTTCAGGGACCCGCCGAATGTCGAGCGCACGCCGCCGGACGCAAAGAAAGTCGACCAGATGCTGCTCGACGGCGAGATCGACGGCGCGATCCTCGGCGTCGAGAACCTCGACGATCCGCGCGTCGCGCCGCTCATTCCGAATCCGAAGGAAGCGGCGCTCGAGTGGTACCGCAAGTACAACACGGTCCCGGTCAATCACCTGTTCTGCGTCGACAAGGACCTCGCCGACGCACGGCCGGACGTGATCGCGGAAATCTTCCGGCTGCTGAAGGA
This sequence comes from uncultured Alphaproteobacteria bacterium, assembly GCA_963828625.1. Classification (GTDB taxonomy): domain Bacteria; phylum Pseudomonadota; class Alphaproteobacteria; order Rhizobiales; family Xanthobacteraceae; genus PALSA-894. The sequence goes on from CAWHEX010000010.1 coordinate 509,570, forward strand.
GAGCAAGGCCGCGGCGGGCGATCTCGGTCCGATCGACTTCCACCCGTTCGGCGTCGAGGCGCTGCGCAAGCCGCTGCAGATGATCAATCAGTATGCGGTCGAGCAGAAGATCATTCCGCGCGCGCTCACGGCCGATGAGCTGTTCGAGGATGCGACAAGGAAGCTCGCCTAGCCCCGCGGAACGCGGCTCGCTGCAAGCTAGCGCGGCTTGCGCAACATCGGTGTGACTGGCGGACAGCTTCCTGCCTTGATCTCGCCGAGGATCTCGAAGCCGTGCCGCTGGTAGAGCGGGCGATTCCTCGGGTTGCTCGATTCCAGATAAGCGGGGAGGCCAGCCTCGTCGCATCGCGCAAGTATCGGCCGCAGCAGCGCGGCGCCAACCCCCGCGCCTTGCCGCGTGGGATCGACGCCGATGAACGGCAGATACCAATGCGGCTCCTGCGGATGATAGCGGCCCATTTCGTCGATCGCGCCGGCGAGGTCCGCCTGCTTGTCCGGCGCGACGTCCTCCTCGATGAGGCGCGAGAGCGCCTCCTTGTCCGGGCCGACATTGGGGGCAAGCCACAAGATCGCGCCGGAACAGTCGGACGTCATGAATGCGGTGCCGTTCGCGAACGCGGAGCCGCCGAGCCCCTGCACGAACTTCGGGAAGTTGCGCACGTAGTCGTGCGCGTCCGGAAACAGCCAGCGGTTCGGCGGATCGGCCGCGAAGGCGAGCATCAGCATGTCGATCACGCGCGCGGCATCCGAAGGCCCGGCCGCGATAACCTCGGGACGCGCCGCCTGATCGTCACGGGGATTGTGCATGAGCACCTGACCCTCCGGCGCACTTGTGCTACTCAAATGGCAGCAAGCGCCAACAAGAATAGAGACGCCATCCATGAAACTCAAACTGCATCACCTCAATCTCACCACCAAGAACGTCGAGGCGATGGACGATTTCTATCGCGGCGTGATGGACATGGAGATCGAGCCGACGCTCGCGAAACAGCGTATCAAGACGCAAGGCTATGCGGGCGACGTTTCATTCGTCACCGACGGCACGACGCAGTTCCATATCGCCGAGAAGGACATGGGCACCGGCTTCCGCACCGGACAGGTGGTCAACCCGGTCGACCGCGGGCACATCGCGTTCCGCACCGACGACATCGCGGCGTTCAAGAAGCGGCTCGACGAGAAGGGGATCAAGTATTCGGACTACGGCGGCTGGGCGATGAGCGGCTGGCACCAGATCTTCTTCTACGACCCCGACGGCAATGTCATCGAGGTGCATCAGGCGCCGGCCGGAACCGCGTAGCGGCTGGGCTCAGGAGCCGAGCTTCTCCAGCAGCCGCGCGAGCGCCTCCTTGCCGGTTGCGCTCGCCTTCTCGCGCGACTCGAAGAAAACCTCCGAGCGCTGGATCGGCTGGCGCTTGCCGGCGCAATAGATCTCCCAGCGCCACGGCTTCGGCAGCGGGGCACGGTTCTTCACGACGATCGAATAGTCGGTCTGGTCGAAGTCCTTCAGCATGACGCACATATGCGCCGGGTCATGGCGAATTGCCAGCGCCAGTTCAGCCCGCGGCGGCAATTTTCTTTCCAGCGCGCATGCGCCGTTTTCCGCGCTTTGCGGTCTGCCGCCGGACGGTATATCTGGCTGACGCGTGGAAAGAGTGAGGGGCGACAATGGCGACATTCCTGGTGGCGCACGGCGCGTGGTCGGCGGGCTGGGCCTGGAAGAAGATGCGCCCGCTGTTGCGCGCGGCCGGCCACGAATTGTGGACGCCGACCTACACGGGGCTCGGCGAGCGCGCGCATCTCGCCACGCCCGACGTCGACCTTGAAACGCATATCCGCGACATCCTCGCGGTTCTCGACATCGAGGACCTGCGCGACGTCTATCTCGTCGGCCATTCCTACGGCGGCATGGTCGCGACCGGCGTCGCGGATCGCGCGCGCGACCGCATCAAGCACATCATCTATGTCGACGCTTTCGCGCCGAAGGACGGGCAGTCGGCATTCGACCTGCAGCAGCCCGCACAGGTCGCGCAGCGGCGCGAGGCGCGCCAGGAAGGACGGCGACGGCTGGCGGCTGGCGACGGGTCCGATGCCGCCCGATACCTCGCCGGAGGATGTCGCCTGGGCCACGCCCCGCCGCAAGCCGCAGCCGATCAAGACATTCGACACCAAGCTCAAGCTTTCCGCCGAGCCGTCCGCGCCGCGCACCTACATCTATGCCAAGCGTGCGCGCCCGGATGACGGCTTCCGCCAGTTCCTCGAACGGGCGAAGCGCGAGGGCTGGAAGACCTACGAGATCGACGCGAGCCACAATCCGCACATCACCGATCCGCTCGGCCTGCTCGCGATCTTCAGCGAGATCGCCGGATGACGGCGGCGCGCCAGATCGGTATCGCGGGACTCGGCCTGCTCGGCAGCGCGCTGGCGCACCGGCTGCTGACCAACGGGTTTTCGCCGAAGGGCTTCGACATCGATACGGCGAAGACGGCTGCGTTCGCGAAAGCAGGCGGCAGCGCGGCGACGCTCGACGAAGTCGCGCACTGCGACGTCGTGCTGCTCGCGGTGTTCGACACCAGGCAAGTGGAGGACGTGGTCGGGAACGCGATCGTTCCCGCCGTCACGCCGGGCGTGCCGAAGATCGTGCTGTGCGCCTCGACCTGCGATCCGGATCGCATCGCGGCGCTCGCCGCGAAGGTCGCGCCGCACATCGCGCTGATCGAAACGCCGGTGTCGGGATCGAGCGGACAGGTGCGCAATGGCGACGGCGCGGGCCTCATCGGCGGAAACAAGGACGTGATCGACAGCGTCGCCGACATCATCGACGCGCTCTATCCGAAATGGTTCTACATGGGCGCGGCGGGCAACGGCGGGCGCGCCAAGCTCGCGATCAACCACATGCTCGGGCTCAATCGCCTCGTGCTTGCCGAGGGACTTGTGTTCGCGCAGGCGCTCGGGCTCGATGCGAAAAGCTTCCTCGATGTCGCAAAGCAATCGGCCGCCTATTCGCAGGTGATGGACATCAAGGGCGCAAAAATGGTGAACGGCGAATATTCGCCGCAGGGTTTCATCCATCAGTCGCTGAAGGACTTCAAACTGATCCTCGATCAGGCGGCCGCGCGCGGACAGGAGATGCCGCTCGCGACGCTCAACGCCGCGGTGCTCGACGCCTGCGTGAAACAGGGCGAAGGCGAGCGCGATAATTCCGCGGTGATCGAGGAGATCAGGCGGCGCAAGCGCTAGTGGGCGAGAGTGGGCCGCGAAACCGGATTTGCCTTGACTCGACACCCTCTTGAACGATGCTGGCGCGAACGGCCGGCGTTCAAAGCAGGGCAATTGGGGGCGGAATGCGCCGCAGCGACAAGCGGATTCTCACCACGCATACCGGCAGCCTGCCGCGGCCGCTCGAACTGACGCGGCTCTATGCGCGCCGCGCGCGCGGCGAGCCGGTCGATGCGGCCGAACTTGCGGCCGCCGGCCATGCGGCGATGAAGGACATCGTGGCGAAGCAGGTCGACGCGGGTGTCGACATCGGCAACAACGGCGAGCAGCAGCGCGACTCGTTCATCTTCTATATCCGCGACCGCCTCTCGGGTCTGGGCGGCTCATGGCAGCGCAAGCAGCGCGCCGATGTCGAGCGCTATCCGATCTTCAAGAAGGAATCCTACGAGGCTTCGCTGCGGCAGGAATCGGTCGACGACATTCGCGGCCTGCCGAAGGCGATCGGCGCCATCGGTTATCCGGACGCGCGCGACGTGAAGGCCGAGTGCGCGGACTTCCGCGCCGCGCTCGACAGCGCGGGCAATCCGTTCACCGAGCCGTTCCTGACCGCGCCCTCCCCCGGCATGGTGTCGGCCATCGTGTTCGACGAGCACTACAAGGACGAGGAAGCGTTCCTCGGCGCGCTCGGCGCGGCATTGCGCGTCGAATACAAGGCGATCGTCGATGCGGGCTTCCTGCTGCAGCTCGATTGCCCGGATCTCGCGCGCGAGAAGCACAACACCTTCGCGGACCGTCCGCTCGCCGACTTCATGGCGTTCGGCAACCGCGTGATCGACGCGATCAATGCGGCGATCCACGACATTCCGCCCGAAAAAGTGCGGCTGCATGTGTGCTGGGGCAACTATGAAGGCCCGCACGACCTCGATGTCGAACTGCAGGTCATCATCCCGTTCCTCAAGCGCGCGAAGGTCGGCGGCTTCGTGCTGCCGTTCGCCAATCCGCGCCACGCGCACGAATACCGCTACCTGAAGGACCTGATCGGGAAGGATCAGATCATCGTGGCGGGCGTGATCGATTCCACCACCAACTTCGTCGAGCACCCCGAGGTGATCGCCGAGCGGCTGGAGAACGTCACGGAGCAGATCGGCGATCCGCATCGCGTGATGGCGGGGAGCGATTGCGGCTTCGAGACCATCGCGGGACGCGGCCGCGTCGCCGAGGACGTGGTGTGGGCGAAGTTCAAGTCGATGGCGGAGGGTGCAAAGCTCGCGTCGTCGCGGCTGTTCTGAATCAAAGAAACTGCACGGGAGGAATGCCATGAAGATGAAAATTGCAATTGCGCTTGCCGGCTCGCTCGCGTTCGCCACGCCGGCGCTCGCGGTCGACTGGAATTTCTATCATCACCAGTCCGCGCCGCTGTTCGCGACCTCGCGCGGCGCCAAGATGCTGAGCGAAGAACTCGAGAAGGCGACGAACGGCGAACTGAAGGCGCGCCTGCATCTGTCGGGCACCCTGCAGATCGCGCCGAACAACATCACGCCGGCCGTCGCCGAGGGCGTGGTGCAGCTTGCCGATGACCTGTTCAATTCCGGCAACATTCCGGTCGCCGGCATCCCGCGCCTGCCCGGCCTCGTGCGCTCGCTCGACGAATTCAGGAAGACCGCGGATGCGCTGCGGCCGTATCTCGAGAAGGCCTTCGCCGAAAAAGGCATCGTGATGCTGGCGGACTACACCTATCCGCTGCAGGTGATCTGGGGAAAGAAGAAGCTCACCTCGCTGGAAGACATCAAGGGCATGAAGCTGCGCGTCGCGCAGCCCGAGCAGGGCGAGATGGTGCGCCGCTTCGGCGGCACCTCGGTGACGATCTCGGCGCCGGAAGTCCCCTCCGCGCTCGATCGCGGCGTGGTGGACGGCATCTTCACCGCCGGCGTCGGCGCCGTGCTGTGGAAGGACCTGCTGAAGTTCGGCTTCCTCATTCCGGTGAACTGGAACAACTCCTACATCCTCGCGAACGCCGACGCCTTCAACAAGCTGTCGCCCGACCTGCAGGGCAAGCTGCGCAAGGCCGCGCAGGACGCCGCGAAGTGGAATCAGGACACGATGCAGACCGAGGAAGCCGCATCCGTGAAGGTGCTGACCGACGCCGGCTACACGATGACGACCGCGCCGACCGCGGAAGCCGCCAAGGTCGCCGACACCATGAAGGCCTATTGGGACGATTGGGCGAAGTCGCGCGGGCCGGTGGTGGTCGAGGCGCTCGGCAAGGTGCGCGCGGCGCTCGGCCGGTGACGACAGAGCCTGCCCGACGCCGCCGACGGAATGCCGGCGAGCCATCTGGTGCCGCCGGTCGGCGAAGGGCCGGTCGAGCGACTGTGCAAGTATGCGAGCGAAGCCGCGCTGATCACCATGCTGGTGGTGATCGGCGCGGACATTTTCACGCGCTACTTGCTCAATTTCTCGTTCGAGGTCGCGGACGAACTCGGCGGCTACATGCTCGTGGTCATGACGTTCGTCAGCCTCTCGGTGTGCCAGGTCAACAACGCGTTCCATCAGGTCGAGCTGGTGCAGGCGCGGCTTGGGCCGCGCGGGCGTGCGCTCTCGGCCGCGATCTTCGACGTGTTGTCGTTCGGCTTTGCGACGCTGTTGCTTTGGCAACTGATCAAGCTCGAACGCTCGTCCTATCGCTTCGGCGAGAAGGCGCCGACGTATCTCGAAACGCCGTTATGGATTCCGCGGCTCGCGATGGCGATCGGCGTCGCGGCGCTGGTGTTCTCGATCGTCCGCACCTTCACGGCGCATGTGCGGCGCTTCCGCGCGCTGCCGCGGAACTGAAGCGATGCTCGGTCCCGAACTGCAGATCCTGATCGTCACGGTGCTGTTCCTCGGCCTGCTCACGGCCGGCATGGCGGTGCCGTTCGCGATCGCGGTCCCCGCGATGGTCTATCTGCTGCTGCAGGGCGGCCTCACGTCGCTCAACGGCCTCGGCCTGATGAGCTGGGGCAGCATGAACACGTTCGCGCTCACCGCGGTGCCGCTGTTCATGTTCATGGCGGATATCCTGAGCGTCAGCGGCCTGAGCAACCGCATCTACAACGGGCTGGCCAAGCTGGTGGCGCCGCTGCCCGGCGGGCTGTTGCAGACCAACATCGCGGGCTGCGCGATCTTCGCCTCGGTCAGCGGCTCCAGCATCGCGACCGCGGCCTCGATCGGCGGCGTGGCGCTGCCGCAGCTCACCAGCCGCAACTACAATCGCGCGCTCGCGGCCGGATCGCTCGCGGCGGGCGGCACGCTCGGCATCCTGATCCCGCCGAGCTTCCCGATGATCATCTACGGCACCTTCACCGAGACGTCGGTGCCGAAGCTGTTCATCGCGGGCGTGATCCCGGGCCTGATCATGACCGCCCTGTTCATGCTCTATATCGGCGTGCATGCGAAGCTCGTACCGAGCGTCTCGCCGAAGGAGCAAGGCGCGCGCAACATCGGCGAGGTGCTGCGCGCATTCGCCGACATTGCGCCGTTCGTCATATTGATCGCCGGAACGCTCGGCGGGCTCTACTTCGGCGTGGTGACGACGACCGAAGCCGCGGTGATCGGCTGTTTCCTGTCGATCCTGCTCGGCGCGGTGTTCGGCGACCTCACGCTGAAGAAGCTGATCGAGGCGATGCACTCGACGGTGAATTTCACCGGCAACATCCTGTTCCTGATCTTCGCGGCCTATGTGTTCTCCTACGCGATCAGCTTCGCGGGCATCGGCGAGAAACTCACCGAATACATCGTCGGCCTGCAGCTCTCGAAGCTGCAGTTCTATCTCGTGCTGTTCGCGCTGTTCACCGTGCTCGGCTGCCTGATCGAAAGCCTCGGCATGATCGTCATCACGGTGCCGCTGCTGTTCCCGATCCTCGGGCGCTACGGCATCGACCCGATTTTGTTCGGCGTGATCCTCGTCATCTACATCGAGCTCGGACAGATCTCGCCGCCGATCGGCATCAACCTGTTCGTGATCCAGAGCATCTGGGACGGCAAGTTGAGCGAGGTGGTGTACGGCACGATTCCGTTCCACCTCATCATGTTCGTGGTGCTGGCGATGGTGATCTTCTGGCCGGAGCTGGCGCTCTGGCTGCCGCAGCAGATGAGCGGGAAATGACGCGCGACACCGCCGTCATCGGCCTCGGCAACATGGGCCGCGGCATCGCGCGCAATCTCGATCGCGCGGGACGCCTCGCCGCCGCATGGGACATCGCGGAAGCCGTGCGCACGACGGCGGAGTTGTCGAGCGAGGTCGCGCTGGTGCCGCCGAGCCAGTTCGGCCGGCTCAAGTTCATCCTGTTCGTCGTGCCCGGCTCGGCGCAGATCGAGGAAATGTTGCCCGGCCTGCTCGCGCGGCCGCACGACGGCGAGACCCTGATCGATCTCACCACCTCGCATCCGGCAAAGACGAAGGCGACCGCGCAGCGCGTCAGTGCGACTGGGCGCGCCTATGTGGACTGCGGCATGTCGGGCGGCGCGATGGGCGCGGACTCGGGGAAAATGGCGCTGATGGTCGGCGGCGCGGACGATGCGGTCGCGGCGTGCAGGCCGTTGTTCGACACGATCGCCGGAACCGTGACGCATGTCGGCGGATCGAGCGCCGGGCACGCGATCAAGCTCCTGCACAACATGGTGTGCCACACCAATTTCATGGTGGTGGCCGAGGCCGGCCGGCTCGCCGAGCGCGCCGGCATTCCGCTCGAAACCGCGATCCAGGTGTTCAACGCCGGCAATGCGCGCAGCTACATCTCGGAGCAGCGCTTCCCGAACCACATCCTGTCCGGCAAATTCGACGGCCGCTCGACCGTGTCGAACCTCGCGAAGGATCTGGCGATGGCGGATGCCTTCGCCAACGAGTTCGGCGCGGCGAATGTCTACACGGCCGCGACCGCGCAGATTCTGGCGAAGGCGATGGAGCAAGGCCTCGCGGACGTCGATTTCACCCGGCTGTATGAGGAATACGAGGACCTGGCGAAGTCCTCGTCCTGAGACGGCGCAACAACTCTAACGTCATCCAGAGGTGCGCGCGCAGCGAGCCTCGAAGGACGGCCGCATACACCGCGCTCGTTGCCGTCCTTCGAGACGCGGCCTGCGGCCGCTCCTCAGGATGAGGATGAGCGTTACTTCGCCCCTGTCCGCTCCGCGAGCGCGCGAAACTTCTCGAACTGATCCGCCTTGAGCTCGCGCTTCTCGTCGCGGCCGACGAACACCTTGTACATGATGCCGCCGTCGACATTGAAGAACAGCACCGAGGCCGAGAGCCGGCCCATGAACGGCCGCTCCATGAAGCAAAGCCCGGCGCAACGCTCGTGGCGCAGATGGCCGTGGAAGCCGGTGCGCCCCATCAGGTTGAAGTAGCCGCGCCCGACCTCGCCGGGAGGAATCGGCCCGGTGAACTCCATGATGCCGTCATCGGTGTGGACGATCAGCGTGACCTCGCCCCAGGTGGCGATGTCCTTCATGGCGTCGATGAACGCGCTCGCCGGCGCGAACTTGCGCATGTCGGCGGGCAGCGCCTCGACCACTTCACGCGTCGTGACGCCGTGCTCCTTCGCGACGGTCTCGACCACCGCGCCCGGATCGGCGGCGAGCGCGCTCGCCAGATCCGGCTTCGCCGCTGCGACCTGCATCAGGCAGCCTTGCCGTGACGATCGAGCGTCTGCTTCACCTCGAAGCCCTCGAACTTCGGATGGCCGAGATAGAGCGGCGCGGCCGAGCCGGCATTATCGGCGCGGGCATGAGCGCGGCGGAACTGATCCGACTTGGTCCAGGCCTCGAAGTCGGCCTTGCTCGCCCAAACGGTGTGCGAGGAATAGAGCGTGTGGTCCTCGGCTTCCGGGCCCTTGAGCAGGTGGAATTCGACGAAACCCTTCAGCTCGTGCAGATAGCTCTCGCGGCTCTGCCACATATGCTCAAAGGCGTCTTCCTTACCTTTGACCACCTGAAAGCGATTCATAGCGATAAACATGCAGGTTCTCCTGGCGAACCGCTGGCAATATGGCTTGCGGTATTACTGGGAAATGAAACTCACCGGGACGCTGAACGACTGCGCCCGGCCGTCGGGCGGCGGCGGAAACGGCGACGCGCGACGGACCATAGCTTGCACTTCTTGGTCGATTGCCGCAACGCCAGACGCACGCGCCAGACGCACGCCGGCGACGCCGCCGCTGCTTCCGACCGTGAACGATACGGTCGCGGACCCCTGGGTGCTGCCGACTGATTGCTTGTAGCGCGCAAGATGCGCCCGAACGATGCCCGGATAGTTGCTGTCCCGGCTGGAGCGGCCGACACCGAAATTGTTGGCGGCGGTCGAGGGCGTGGAAGCCTTCGCCTCGCGGGCGGCATTCTCGCGCGTCGGCGCAGCGATCCGGCGCTGCTCCTTGGCGGGCTTGGCGTCCTTGATCGGCTTGGGCGGCGCGGCCTGCTTGGGCTTCGCCTCGGGCTTCTTCTCGACCGGCTTTTCCTCGGGCTGCGGCAGCAGCGTCACCTCGGTCGGCGGAGGCGGAGGCGTCTCCTGCGGCTTGGCCGTGGCGGTGTCGGGCGCCGGGGTCTCGACCATCGCGACCGCCGGCTTCTGTTCGGCCTGGGTCGGCTCCTGCGGCGCGGCAGCGGTCTCGTATTTCGGCTCGTCGGGCTTCGGCTGTTCGGCCTTGGGTTGCTCGACCTTCTGCTCCGGCGCGGTTTCTTGCTTCGCGACCTCGACGGTCTGCGCCTGCGTGGTCGCTCTCTGGTCGGCCCTGTCGACCTCGGTTGCCTCGGTATCGGGCGCGGCTGCGGCCTGCACCTGCTGCTCGCCCGGCGTGACGGCGACGCCGGCCGGCGCGGTCGCGCCCACGACGAGTCTCGACCGAGATCACCTCGATGCCGATGCTCGCGAGCGCCTCTGGCTCGCGCCAGAACGCGGCGAACAGTCCCGCATGCAGCGTGAGCGACAGAGCCACAAAAGCCGCCAGACGCACCCGCTCGCGCGTCAGCCCGATGGCAGGCAGCCGCGCGATATCAGACGGCAGGACGACGTCAGGCGCCTGCGCGTCGGGCGCGCGCCGGCGCAGGAATGGAACGACGTTGTGCAGGTCGGCACCGGGCGCGATGTCGGACGCGCGAACGGCCACGTCCGCGCCACCTTCGGCACGGACGTGTTCACGCAGCGCGATCAGTTCGCCTGTCTGTAGCTTCCTGACGCTCATTCGCCTCCGCGTATCGCCCCGGTCAGGTGGAACCGAAGCGCATCTTGATCGAACCCTTGAAGGTGATGCCCGGTGCCGGTGAGGCCCACAGCGTATCACGCTGTGCGTCCGTCGGCGTGGTGGCTGGCACCGGATACGGCCGGTAGAATTGGTTCAGCACGTTGTCGATGCCAAATCCAGCCAGAATGTCGGGCGTCGGCTGATACCCGATAAACAGGTTGACCAGATTGTAGTCCGTCGCCGGAATGTAATTCGTCGGAATGTCGGTGTTGGCCTTCGCATTCACCCACCACAACGTGGCGATGATCTTGCGCTCGAACAGCCGAACGCCGACGGTCGTGGTGATGCGGCGCGGCTGCACCGTCACGAGGCCGACGTTGGTCGTAAGATTCTTGCCTTCCTGGAACGTACCGGAGAGGCCCGCGAACCATTCACCGTAATCGTACATGGTCTCGAATTCGAAGCCCTGAATGCGGGCCTGCGGGACGTTCTGGTACTGATAGAACTGGAAGCCGCCGAGCGCGGCGCTGAACGGACCGGTTCCCGTCAGTTCGATGTAATCGTCGATGTCGTTGCGGAAGACATTGAACTTTCCGCGGAAGCTGTCGCCCTGCTTGGCGATGTTGTCGAACTTCAGGTTAAGGCCGGCTTCCTTGGTCTTGCCGACCTCAGGACGCAAGTTCGGGTTCGGCCGGAAGCAGAAGAAGCCGACGTTGCCGTCCGGGCAGAGGAAGAAGGGCGGCGCGCCGCCCGGCCCGCCCGTGACATGCGCGCCGGCGATGATCGTCTCGGTCAGCGCGGGCGAACGATAGCCCTCCGCGTAGGTCACGTACGGCGTGACACCCAAAACCGGCGTGACCGCGAGCGTAACCTTAGGCGAGAAGCGATCCGAGCTTGAAGTCGTGCCCAGGCCGTTGAGTTCGTACCGGTCGTAGCGTCCGGCCGTAATCAGCTCGAGCCAGGTCGCGTAGTTGAACTTGTACTGAAGGAACGCGCCGGAAACCGTGCGCTCGCCGCCGGGCGTCGTCACGTTCGAGTTGCCGTGCGGGTCCTTGATGTCAACCGTGTCCTTGAAGCTGTCGCCGCCGATGGTGACCGCGTGCCGCGTATCGCCCAACACAAAGCGCGACGTGTTGTTGACGTCGAAGCCGACCGTGTCGAGCACCAGCGTCCGCAAGTCACCGACGCAGCCAGTGATGTTGTTGCCGGCGATGCCCGCACCGCAAAGCAATGCCGAAGTGCCGCTCGGGGGGGAGTTATGCGAAATCTTCGTCTGCGCCTGATCGGTGCGGTTCCAGTAGACCTTGGCATCCCAGTTGAAGATGTTGTCTTCCGGGCGCGCGTACTTGTAGCCGATGCTGGCCGTCGAATTCTGCACCGTCGTCGCGTAGACCGACGTGCCCTGGTTCGATGTCGGCGGAACCGGGCCGCGGTTCGGCTGTCCGAAGTTGTATTCAAAATCCTGGAACGTGCCGCCGACCTTGACCTCATGACCGTCCGCCGGACGGAACGTAAGCTTGCCGAGCGCGCTGCCGACCTTCTGCCAGCTGTTCGCCACGACCTCGTTGTTGCCGTCCTTGTAGTCGGACTGGCCGCGATACGATCCGCCCGCGATGAATTCGACATTCGGGTTGACGCGCACCGCGCCAAACAACGACGCGAGGCCGCGAACCTGGTTCGTGCCGAACTCGGTGCGCCCAACCGCACCCCAGCGCTCGCCGGGGCGCAGGATGTCTTCGACGTCCTTGGTGCGGAACGACACGACGCCGCCGATCGCGCCCGAACCGTAGATGTTCGCTGTCGGGCCGCGCACGACGTCCGCCGCCGCGAGCAGTTCGCTGTCGAGGAAGAACTCGCCATTCGCGGTGTGACCGGTGCGCTGGAAATTCTGACGCGCGCCGTCGACCACCACCGCAACTCGTCCGAAGTCCTGCAAGCCGCGAATATTGACTGCGGTCGCCGGATTGTCGCCGCGATCCTGGAAAAAGACGCCCGGCGTCGCGACGAAGATGTCCGAAAGGCGTTTCGGGAGGATCTGTTCGAGCTGCTGCTCGCGGATCGTGCTGACCGCCGCGAGCGCCGCGATCGCGGCTTCCGGAACTCTCGTCGCCACGATCGTGATCGGATCGAGGACCGTTTGCGCGTTCGCGGTAGGCATTCCGGCTGCAACGAGCAGCGCCGCGAGCGATATTCCGTTGAGTGGGGCGCGAAGCCCCTTCCAGCCACCCATCATAGCCCCCGACCCGAACTTTGGTGCCCTGGCTGGCGGGCGGCCGCGGCCTGACGCGGGAGCTTGCTGGCTGGCAATCTGCGCCGTTTTCGACGCGTTTATAGTGTTGTTTTCGTAGATGATATGTATTACGTGAGTCAAGGAACAGAGAAGCAGCTTAAAACGACTCTAAACTTCCAGTATTCGCAGTTTAAAATCACTTTAAAGTAAGAAGTATCTGCGAAATACTAAGAATACACGCTGGTCTTACATTAGAACGGCTTCAAGGTGATCCATCTTTCTGACAAGAGCGAGGACAAGCCGGAAAGTGGATCGGCACAGTCTACTTCCGCGACACCGCGCATGATTGGCATCGCGGGACACAAGATCGACAGCCGCGACCTCTTCATTGGAACGCGCGAAGTCATTATCCACCACGGCGGCGAGGTTTACCGGCTGCGCCTCACCAGTCAGAACAAGCTGATCCTGACCAAGTAACGAAGAGCGTTGCGATGCGTGTCCCCGGCACCACAGCGGAGATTGCGCGGCGACTGGTTGCGGCCGTGGCGCTGATGGCGGCGGCGACCGGGCACGCCAGCGCCGCGACCGTGCGCGACGCGGGCGGGCGCAGCGTGAACGTCAACGATGTGAGCCGCATCGTCTCGATCGGCGGCGCCGTCACCGAGATCCTCTATGCGCTCGGCCTGAGCGATCGCGTGGTGGCGGTCGACGCCACGAGCCTCTTTCCGGACGAGGCGCTGAAGCAGAAGCCGAGCGTCGGATACTTCCGCGCGCTCTCGGCCGAAGGCGTGCTGGGGCTCAACCCCTCGCTGGTGCTGGCGATCGACGGCGCGGGGCCGAAGGAGACCGTCTCGGTGCTCGAGGCCGCCGCCGTGCCGTTCGTGCGCGTGCCGGATCACTACAGCGCCGACGGCATCCTGGAAAAAATCCGCTTGATCGCCGACGCCACCGGCGCGAACGGCCGCGGCGAATGCCTCGCCACGCAGGTCACCGCCGACATCGCGGCGCTCGCCAGGCAGCGCGAGAAGATCAAGCAGCCCGTCAAGGTGATGTTCGTCATCTCGTTTCTCAACGGCAGGCCGATGGTCGCGGGGCGCAATACCGCCGCCGACGGCATCATCCGCATGGCCGGCGCCGTGAACGCGATCGACGCCTACGAGGGCTACAAGCAGATTTCCGACGAGGCCGTGATCGCGGCGGGCCCGGACACCGTGCTGGTCATGCAGCGCGGGCGCGACAACATCGATGCCGCGACGGTGTTCTCGCACGCGGCCTTCACGATGACGCCGGCCGCCGCGCGCAAATCCTTCGTGGCGATGGACGGGCTTTATCTGCTCGGCTTCGGCCCGCGCACAGCGACCGCGGCGCGTGACCTCGCCGAGACGCTCTATCCGGCGCTCGGGCACGAGGCGCTGCCGTCCGAACGCAAGCCGAACGGCTGCTACTGATGACCATCGCCGCGGGCGACGCGCGGCTGATCGGCTGGCGCCTGCGGTCGCCCGTTTTCGTCATCGGCGCGCTGCTCGTTGTCCTGGTCGTCGCAGCTGCGATTGCCGCCACCATCGGGGCCGCGGGCATTCCGCTCAACCGCCTGCCCGCCGCGCTCGGCATCGCGCAGGGCGATCCCGCGACGGTCGCGCGCGATCAGCTGGTGCTGTGGTCGGTGCGGCTGCCGCGCATCGTGCTCGCCATCATGGTCGGCGCGCTGCTCGCGGCCGGCGGCACCGTGATGCAGGGCCTGTTCCGCAATCCGCTGGCCGATCCGATGCTCGCCGGAATCTCGCCCGGCGCGGGCTTTGCGTCCGCACTCGCCATCGTGGTCGGCGACCGGCTGATGGCGGAAGCCGGCCGCGTCGTGCCGTTCGAGATATTGCCGGTCGCGGCGATCACCGGCGCGCTGATCACAACGATCATCCTCTATCGCCTGGCGACGCGCTCCGGGCGCACCTCGATCGCGACGCTGCTGCTCGCCGGCATCGCGATCGGCGCGCTCGCAAATGCCGGGATCGGCTTTCTGGTGTTCCTCGCCGACGACCGGCAACTGCGCGACATCACGTTCTGGCTGCTCGGTTCGCTCGGCGGCGCCACATGGGCGAAGGTCGCGGCGATTGCGCCGTTCGTCGTGCTTCTGCTCGGCGGCCTGCCGTTCATCGCGCGCGGCCTCGACCTCATCGTGCTCGGCGAGGCGGAGGCTTTCCACATGGGCGTCGCGGTCGAACGGCTGAAACGCATCGCCATCGTGCTGGTCGCGGCCGCGACCGGCGCCGCCGTCTCGGTCGCCGGCGTGATCGGGTTCGTCGGCATCGTGGTGCCGCATCTGTTGCGGCTGGTGATCGGGCCGGGCCACCGGCTGCTGCTGCCGGCCGCGCTCTGCCTCGGCGCGATCCTGCTGCTCATTGCCGATACCTTCGCGCGCGTGATCGCATCGCCCGCCGAGCTTCCCATCGGCATCGTCACGGCGGCGATCGGCGCGCCGTTCTTCCTGTCGCTGCTGCTGCGGCAAAGGGCGCTGGTCGGATGACCGTCATCGCCGCAAACGCCATCACGGTGCGCGCCGGCG
Organism: uncultured Alphaproteobacteria bacterium; assembly: GCA_963828625.1. GTDB lineage: Bacteria > Pseudomonadota > Alphaproteobacteria > Rhizobiales > Xanthobacteraceae > PALSA-894. Next base: position 524,790 of record CAWHEX010000010.1, read on the forward strand.
CGAAGGCGCTGCTCGGCGACGCATCGCTCGGTGTCGCGGCGGGCGAAACCGTGGCGCTGGTCGGCCCGAATGGCGCCGGCAAGTCGACGCTGCTGCGCGTGCTCGCGGGCGAACTAAAGCCGAATGCGGGCGCGGTCGAACTCAAGGGCCGGCCCCTCACAGCCTACGGCCCGCGCGAACTCGCGCTGCATCGCGCGGTGCTGTCGCAGGCGACGCACGTGGCGTTTCCGTTCACGGTCGGCGAGGTCGTGCGCATGGGCGCGGGTGACCGGCACGGCCGCGCAATCGACGACCTCGCCGAAACCGCGCTCGCGGATGTCGATCTCGCGTCCTTCCGCGACCGCATCATCACGACGCTGTCCGGCGGCGAGCAGCAACGCGCGCATTTCGCGCGCGTGCTGGTGCAGCTCGCCTGCGGCGAGGCCGCGCACGGGCCGGGCCTGCTGCTGCTCGACGAGCCGACCGCGAGCCTCGACCTCAAGCATCAGCTCGACATGCTGGAGGCGGTCGGGCGTTGCGCGCGCCGCGGCGTCGCGGTCGTGGCGATCCTGCACGATCTCAATCTGGCGACGCTCGCCGCCGATCGCATCGTGGTGCTCGATGGCGGCCGCGTCGCCGCCGAGGGCAAGCCGGTCGACACGGTCACGGACGAGCTTCTGGCGCGCGTGTTCAAGGTAACGCGCGCGGTGTCGCGCACGCCACCGCCGGGCGTGCCGTTCGTGTTGCCGCACGGCAGCGCGACGATTCGCTAGCGCCCGTTCTTCAGCGCCATGTCGCCCCAGATGTGATGCTCGAGCTCTTTGCGGGCGAAGCGCCAGCCCGCGGGTGTCTTCACGAACTTGTCGCGATAGGTGCCGCCCATCACGGGGAGCAGGCCCTTGTCGGATTCGCGCACCACCAGATAATCCGAGACGGCGCTCGCTTTGTCGCCATCGACCTTGATGATGATGTTGGTGATGTAGTGCTTGCGCTGCGGCCCCTCGCCTTTCAGCGGCACGATGCCTTCGATGAATTTCGCGATCTCGTCCGGGCCGCGCGCCGCGCCGTAGTTGGTGATCCATTCGGCATCGGACGCAAAGCACGCGCCGACCTCGGCGAAACGGCAGGCGTCCATCGCCATCGCGTAGGTCGCCATCAGTTCGCGGATCTCATCTTTCGCTTCGAGCACGGCGGACATTGTTCCTGTGCCTCACTTGAATGATTCGTTCGCGGGCATCGATGTGTGCGTACGGTAGCGCGCGATCATCGCCGGATCGGGATCGATGCCGAGGCCCGGCCCTTGCGGCACGCGCATCGTGCCGTCCTTTGCGAGGATCGACGAAATCGCCGAACGGGCTTGCTTCCAGATCGACCGCGAGCCGCTCGACCGTCACGTCCGCCGGCAATGCCGCGATCAGATGCAGGCTCGCGATGAAGCCGGGGCCGAAATACGGGCAATGCGGCACGACGCGCACACCGAACTCCTTGCCGAGCGCGATGATGCGGCGCGTCTCCGAAATGCCGCCGATCTTGGTCACGCTCGGCTGCGCGACATCGAGCGCGCCAAGCTCGAATGCGCGGCGAAATTCGATCAGCCCCGCCGCGTTCTCGCCCGCCGCAATCACGGCGCCCGCAGCGCGAACCTTCGCAAGTCCCGCGTGATCCTCGGGCGGCCAGACCGGCTCCTCCAGCCAATAGCATATCGAACGGCCGCAGCGCCTGCGCCATCGCGATCGCCTCGTCCACGCTCCACGGGCAATTGGTGTCGACCATCAGCGGCACGTCGGGCCCGGTCGCATCGCGCGCGGCCTTCACGGCCGGCACCGTGATCTCGTGCAGCTTGATGTGGCGGTAGCCTTGCTCGAGCGCACGCTCGCAACTCTTCGCCACCGCGTCGGGACCGGAGCAGCGCAGCAGGCTCGCGTAGGCTTCGCGCGGACGCGCATCGCCGCCGAACATTTCGTAGAGCGGCTTGCCCGCCACCTTGCCGGCGATGTCCCACAGCGCGATGTCGACGCCCGAAAGCGCATACATCACGGCGCCGCTGCGTCCGAACAGATGCAGCGTGCGTGACAGATCATCCATCAGCACGTCGATGCCGGACGGATCGCGCCCAATCAGCATCGGGGCGACCAGCGTGTCGAACGCGGTCTTGCTCGCTGGGCACACGCCGTGGCCGAAGGCTTCGCCCCAGCCGATGACGCCGCCGTCCGTCTCGAGCCGCACCAGCAGCATGTTGAGGCCGGCGGACGGCCGCCCGGCGATCGCCTGCAAGCCGCCGCTGGTGCGATACGGAATGGTGAGCAGGATCGTTTCGGCCGCTATGATTTTCATCGGTTGATCTTCGCCCCCTGGTGCTTCAGCTTTGCGCATGGGCGCGGCCATGACAATGCGCGTCACTGAAAGACGGCGCTGACGCGCCTTTTGGGAGAGGCGCGCTTCATGCATGACTACGTGATCCTTGGCGGCGGGTCGTCCGGCTGCGTGCTCGCGGCGCGGCTTTCGGAAAATCCGCGCAATACCGTCCTGCTGATCGAAGCCGGAAAGGACGTGACAGCCGAGACTGCGCCCGCCGATGTGCTCGCGAGCTATCCGGGCCGCGCCTACTTCAATCCGGACTTCACTTGGCCGGGCCTCACCGTGCTGCTCGGCGGCGCTTCAACCAACGATCCGGAAAACCGCAAAAGCGCGCGTTACGAGCAGGCGCGCATTCTCGGCGGCGGATCGAGCATCAACGGGCTGATCGCGGTTCGCGGCGCGCCGACCGACTACGACGGCTGGGAGGAGATGGGCGCGACGGGATGGAATTTCGCCTCCGTGCTCCCCTATTTCCGCAAGCTCGAACGCGATCTGGATTTCGGCGGCGAGTATCACGGCAAGGACGGACCGATCACGATCAAGCGCTATCCGGTCGAGGAGTGGGCCGGCTTCATGAAGACCGTCGCCGACGCGCTCGGCAAACGCGGCCTGCCCATCGTGCTCGACCAGAACGGCAAGTGGCAAGACGGCGTGATGCCGGTGCCGGCTTCGATCGACGAGCATGACCAGCGTGTCTCCTGTGCGATGGCGTATCTGACGCCTGCGGTGCGCCGCCGGCCGAACCTGACGATCCACACCGAGACGTTCATCCGCCGCATCCTGTTCGAGGGCACGCGCGCGGTCGGCGCGGAGATTTCGCGCGGCGGCGTGGACGAGACGGTGCGCGGACGCGAGATCATCCTCACCTGCGGGGCGATCCATTCGCCCGCCATGCTGATGCGCAGCGGCGTCGGCCCGGCGGACGAACTCGCGAAACATGGCGTGCCGGTCGTCGCTGCGCTGGCCGGCGTCGGGCGCAACCTGATCGAGCATCCTTCGGTCAGCGTCTCCTGCTATCTCGACCGCGCGGGCCGCCTCACCAATCTCGACCGCCATCACACGCAGGCGCAGGTGCGTTTCTCGTCGGGCCTGCCGGGATGTCCGCAAGGCGATATGTGCATCGCGGTGCTGGCGCGATCGGGCTGGCATGCGCTTGGGCAGCGCGTCGGCTCGCTCTACTTCTTCGTCAACAAGGCCTACTCGCAGGGCAACGTGACGCTGCGCTCGGCCGACGCGCACGACGAACCGCTGGTGGATTTCCGCATGCTTTCCGACCGGCGCGACCTCGAACGGCTGCGCAACGCGTTCCGCTTCATCGCGGAGGTCGCGGCTGCGCCCGAGCTGAACGGCATTCGCAGCAAGATCTTCCCGGCCAACTATTCGGACCGCATGCGCAAGGTCTCGCGGCCCGGATTGCAGAACACCGTCCAGATGCGCGTTTTCGCCGGCATGCTCGACACGCTGCCGATGCTGCGCTCATGGCTGATCGACACCCTGGTGACGAGCGGCACGACGCTCGCCGATCTGCTCGCCGACGACGCTACGCTCGACGCCTATCTGCAGAAGTCGGTCAACGGCGTGTGGCATCCGGTCGGGACGTGCCGCATGGGGCGCGACGGCGATCCCCTCGCCGTGACCACGCCATCGGGCCGCGTGCGCGGCGTCGAGGGCTTGCGCATCAGCGATGCGTCCGTGATGCCGTCGATCCCCTGCGCCAACACCAACATCTCGACCATCATGGTGGCGGAGCGCTTGGCGGACCTGATCAAGCAGGAGGCGGCAGCCTAGCGCCCCTTGAAATCCGGGACGCGCCGCTCGGCCATCGCCTTCACGCCTTCCTTGAAGTCGTCGGTCGCGCGAAGGTTCGTCTGGATCTTCAGCTCGTGCTCCGTCGCCTTCATCACGCGATCCGCAAGGCCCGCACGCATGGTGGCGCGCGTCTCGGTCACACCGAGCGGTGCGTTCTCGGCGATTTCGGCGGCGAGCTTCTGCGCCGCGGCGCGCACTTGGTCCTGCGGCACCAGCACGTCGGCAAGGCCCATCGCAAGCGCCTCCTCGCCGGTGACGCGGCGGCTTGTGTAGAACATCATCGCGGCCTTGCTCTTGCCGATCACCTCGGCAAGCGTCGTCGTGAGGCCGAAGCCCGGATGAAAACCGAGCCGCGTGAAATTTGCGGCGAAACGCGTCTCCGGACAGGCGACGCGAAAATCCGGCACCATCGCAAGGCCGAGCCCGCCGCCGACCGCCGCGCCGTGGATCGCGCCGACGATCGGCTTCTTCGACCGGAACAGCCGTACCGCCTGGATGTAAAGGTGTCCGATCGGGTTCATCGCCTCGCCCGGCCGCTGGCCTTCCCTGTTGAGGGTCGAGCCATCGCCGAAATTCGCGCCGGCGCAGAACGATTTACCCTGCGCGGCGAGCACGACGGCGCGGCAGGAGTCGTCGGCGTCGAGCGCCTCGAGCGCGTCAGCGATCGAATTGATCAGCACGTTGTCGAAGAAATTGTGCGGCGGACGCTGGATCTCGATGGTCGCGACAAAACCGGAACGCTCAATGCCGATATCAGGATACTGGGCCATCGTCTTATCCTTTCAGAAATTCTTCGCGCGCCACGCGATAGTCCGCCATGACGCGCATCGCGCGGGCGCAGTTGTGCACATTGGTAAACAGCGGCAGGCCTGCCTCGCTCAGCAAATCCACGCAGACCGCGGCCGGCCGCGTGTAGCTCCACAGCAGCACCGGTTTCTTTGAATCGCGGCCGAGCGCGAGCAGGTTATCGCGATCCTCCAGCAGGAAACGCGGATGGCGCCCGGTGACCACGAGGATCACGCCGTCGACGTTGGTCGATTCCCCCGAAAGCCGCGCGAATACCGCGTAGCCGCGCTCGTGGATCGCCTGCGCGGTGACGTCGACCGGATTTTGCGAGGTGCCGTAAGGCGGCAGGTACACGTCGATTTTCGCGCGCACCGCATCGTCGAGGATCGGCATGTCGAGACCGGCGAGCGCGCAGGCATCCGCCACCCAGGCGCCGCCGCCACCGGAGGATGACGCGATCGCGACGCGATTGCCGGCAGGCAGGCGCTTGCCCATGCTGACGAAGGCGGCGGCGAGATCGACCATCTCGTCGAGGTCGTTGCTTTCGATCACGCCGTATTTCGCAAACAGCGCGCGGTAGTCGGCGTCATTTCCCGGCCGCGCCGCCGTATGCGCCGCGATGGCGCGCGCCCCCGCGGGCGAAGCGCCGAGCCGGTTCACGATCAGCGGCTTTCCGGCGCGCAACGCCTTTTCGGCGGCGCGCTCGAAGGTCGCGACATTCTTGATGTCCTCGATGAGCATCAGCACGACGTCGGTCTTGCCTTCGTCGATGATGAACTCGACGAAGTCGCTCGCTTCGAGGCAGGCTTCGTTGCCGGTGGTGACGATGTAGCGGAACGAGAGCTCCTTCGGCCTCCCGTGGTCGAAGAACGCAAAGCCCATTCCGCCGCTTTGCGAGATCACCGCCACCTGCCCGCGCGTGCGTTCGGCGGGCGGCAGCAGCGGCACATCGCCCGCATCCATCGCGGGGCTGAACGTCGGGCAAAGCGCGGCGGCCGTATTGGCAAAGCCTTCGCCGTTCGGTCCGCTCACCGCCATGTCGTATTTTTTGGCGATCGCCTGGATTTCCCTTTGCAGCGCCGGACCGGTTTCGCCTTTCTCCTCGGCAAAGCCTGACGAGAAGATGGTCGCGGCCTTGATGCCGGCCTTGCCGCAATTCTCCAGTTCCTGCGGCACAAACTTCGCCGGGATGATCATGCAGGCGAGATCGGTCGGCGGCAGGTCGGCGACCGACTTGTAGGCCTTCATGCCCTGCACTTCGGTCTCGCTGCGGCTCACCGGATAGACCGCGCCCTGATACGGATGGCTGCGCAGGATCTGCACGATGCGGCCGCGCAGCCCGCGCGTATCCGATGACGCGCCGATGATGGCGACCGACTTCGGCCACAGCAGTTTTTGGATGTCGGGCATTCAGCGCAGACCCAGCCCGCGCGCGATGATGCCGCGCAGGACTTCCGTAGTGCCGCCCTGGATGGTGAGCTTCGGCGCGATCATGGTGGCGAAGCGAAGCTGTTCTTCGAGCGTCGCGCGGTTGCCTTCCTCCTCCTCGATGAAGGCCGCAAGCTCGCGCACGCGGTTCGGCAGCTTCTGCTCCCACAGCGTGCCCATGTCCTTGACTATGGAGCCTTCGACCACCGGCTCCTTGCCGGCCTGCAACATGCCGTTCACCGAGACCGACATGCGCCGCAGCGTGTGGAGCTGCGCGACGAGGCGGCCCAGCCCTTCGGCGCTGCGGATGTCGGGCTTTTCGCCGAGTGCGCGCACCAGCCCGGTCAGCACATAGAAGGTTTCGAGAAATCGCTCCGGCCCGGAGCGCTCATAGGCGAGTTCGCTCGTCGCCTGTTTCCACGCGCCGTCGATCTCGCCGAGCACGTAGTCGTCCGGCATGAACGCGTCCTCGAACACGACCTCGTTGAAGTCGTGCTGGCCGGTCAACTGATAGACCGGGTTCACCTTGATGCCAGGCGTCTTCATGTCGACGAGGAATTGCGTAAGCCCGTGACGGCGGTTCTCCTTGGTCGGCGGCGAGGTGCGGAATAGCGCGATCATGTAGTCGGCGATGTGCGCATTGCTGGTCCATATCTTGGTGCCGTTGATCAGCCAGCCGCCTTTGGTCTTCGTCGCCTTCGTCTTCGCGGCGAACAGGTCGGAACCGGAGCCCGGCTCGCTCATGCCGATCGCGAAGCACACCTCGCCGGCGCAGATGCGCGGCAGCACGTCCATCTTCACGTGCTCGGGCGCGTATTTCATCAGGATCGGGCCGCTCTGGCGGTCGGCAACGAAATGCAGCCGCACCGGCGCATTCGCGACGCGGAATTCCTCGGTCACCACGTAGCGTTCGAGAAAGCTGCGCTCGCGCCCGCCGTATTTCTTCGGCCAGGTCATGCCTATCCAGCCCTTGGCGCCGATGCGGCGGCTGAATTCCTTCGAGTGCGAGTCCCCGTGGCCAGCGCGGCTCGGATCGAACGTACCGCGCGAAACTTCGTCGGCGAGGAAGGCACGCACTTCTTCGCGCAGCGTGTCGCACTCGGGCGGCAGGCGGATCTGGTCGAAGGTCAGTGCGGCGGTCATCGGTTGTCCGTTTCAGCGCGCCGCGACGAGCGGCCAGAATTCCTCCACGCCGCGCGCACACACGCGCCTGCCGAGTTCGGCCGCCCAGTGGCTCTCGTTGCCGAAGTCGTCGCGCCAGGAAAGCATGCGCAGCGTGTAGCGATGCAGGATGTGTTCGTTGGTGAAGCCTATCGCACCATGCACCTGATGCGCGATGGCGGCGCCTTCCTGCGCGCCTTCAGCCGAGCGGATTTTCGCGGCGGTCGCTTCGAGAAAGATCGCATCGTCGAATGCGCCGGCGCGCGCGATCGCGTCGGCTGCCGAATGCGCCGCCGTCATGGCGGCGGAGACTTCGCCCGCGAGCCGCGCGAGATTGTGCTGCACCGCCTGGAATTTTCCGATCGGCTTCTCGAACGCGACGCGTTCGTTGGCGTAGCGCACCGTGAAGTCGAGGATCGCTTCGAGCGCGCCGGCGGTCTCGACCGCGCGCACCACACAACCCATCAGCATCAGGGCGGTCTGATCGACGTCCGCCTTCGCGACGGCGAGCGGTTTCACGCGATCAAACGTGACGGTATTCGACGGTTCGCTGGCGAGGCTGGTGCCGTCGCCGATACGGCAATCCTTCGTCTCCACCAGCGCAACCGACGAACCCGCCAGCACCGCAAGGTGCGCCGCCTCGCGGGCGAACGGCACGCCGCGCGCCCGTCCGCTCAGCGTTCCGTCAGCGTTGAGCGTGATCGCATCGCCCGGCCGCGCCGGCGCGACCGACATCGCACCCTGCGGCGCTTTCAATCCAGCGCGCGACAAGAGCCATCCGGCGAGCAGCGTTTCGGCGAGCGGAACCGCGACCGCATAGCGCCCCGCAACGCCTAGCACCGCGAAGCCGTCGGCGAGTTCGGCGCCCGACCCGCCCTGCGCCTCCGGCACCCATGCGAGTGTCAGCCCATTGTCGGCCAGCGCGCTCCACAACCTGGCTTTCCAGCCATCGTCGCGCGCCCGATTGACCTCCTGCGGGTCGGCCAGATCGGCAAAAATACGCGCCGCGGTATCGGCCACGAAGTTGTCGCTCACGGACGCTTCCTCAAACTCTTTCGCCTTGCGGCACGTTGGCGCAATGGTTGGGCCAAAGCCGTCCGGTTGGCAAGGCGAGCGCCCCGAATGGCCGCCATGATCCGTATGTCCGGGTTGAACGCTTGCGGCACAAGCTTTAGCGTGCCCCCACAAGAAAAACCGGAGCGGGGCGGCTCTGAGGAACGGGAGGAAGAACCGATGACAATCGGATTCGTGCGCCTGGCGATCGTGGCGATCGCCGCATCCGCCGCGACGGTCGCATACGCACAGCAGCCCAAGAGCGGTGGAATCCTGCGGATGTACCACCGCGAGAATCCGCCCAGCATGTCGATCCACGAGGAAGCGACGTATTCGGTCAACGTCTCATCGATGCCGATCTACTCGAACCTCGTGATCTACGATCAGCACAAGGCGCAGAATTCGATCGACACGATCGTGCCGGAACTTGCGACGAGCTGGGAGTGGAGCGCGGATGGCAAGGCGCTGACCTTCAAGCTGCGCGAAGGCGTGAAGTGGCATGACGGCAAGCCGTTCACCAGCGCGGACGTGAAGTGCACGTTCGAGATGCTGGCCGGCACATCGCAGAACCGCTTCCGCAAGAACCCGCGCAAGGACTGGTACTTCAACCTCGAGAAAGTCACGACCGAAGGCGACTTCCAGACGACGTTCCACCTGAAACGTCCGCAGCCCGCGATCCTCGCGATGCTCGCGTCGGGATACACGCCGATCTACGCCTGCCACGTCAGCGCAGCGGCGCAGCGCACCAATCCGATCGGCACCGGGCCATTCAAGTTCGTCGAGCTGAAACAGAACGAGTTGATCAAGCTCGTGAAGAACCCGGACTACTGGAAAAAGGGCCTGCCCTATCTCGATGGCATCGAGTACACGATCATCCCGAACCGCTCGACTGCGATCCTTGGTTTCGTCGCCGGCAAGTTCGACATCACGTTCCCGACCGAAGTTTCGATTCCTTTGCTGAAGGACGTGAAGGCGCAGGCGCCGACCGCGCAATGCGTGCTCGAGCAGACCAACGTCGCCACCAACCTGATCATCAATCGCGAGAGCGCGCCGTTCGACAACACGGATGTGCGCCGCGCGGTCGCGCTGTCGCTCGACCGCAAATCGTTCGTGCAGATCATGTTCGAGGGCAATTCGGACCTCGGCGGCGCGATGCTGCCCCCGCCGTCCGGCGTGTGGGGCATGCCGCCCGAGGACCTGAAGACCGTGATCGGCTACGGCGACGACGTGAAGAAGAATCGCGACGAAGCGCGCAAGCTGATGGAGAAGGCGGGCTTCGGGCCGAACAAGCGGCTCGCGATGAAGGTTTCGACGCGTAATCTCGCGGTCTATCGCGATCCGGCCGTGATCCTGATCGACCAGCTCAAGGACATCTACATCGATGGCGAGCTCGACGTGATCGAGAGCGGCATCTGGTTCGCGAAGGTCGCGCGCAAGGAATACCAGATCGGCCTCAACCTCACGGGCGCGGGCATCGACGATCCGGACCAGACCTTCTACGAGAACTTCGGCTGCGGCTCGGAGCGCAACTACACCAACTATTGCAACAAGGACCTGCAGGCGCAGTTCGACGCGCAGAGCCAGGAAAAGGATACGGCGAAGCGTAAGAAGCTGGTGTGGGAGATCGACAAGAAGCTGCAGGAGGACGTCGCACGTCCAATCCTCTATCACGCGCGTCAGGGCACCTGCTGGGCGCCCTACGTGAAGAACGTCACCATCATGTCGAACTCGTCCTACAACGGCCACCGCTACGAGGACGTTTGGATGGACAAGTAAGGCGCGAGACGCCGTGAGCGCATCGCCCGCTCGTCCCCGCGCAAGCGGGGACCCAGTTCTTTGCAAAGCGCTGGATGCCCGCTTGCGCGGGCACGAGCGGAGCAAACCCTAGGAGAAGCAGGTGGCCGCCTATCTCGTCAGGCGCTTTCTCCTGATGCTGCTCACACTGTTCGGCATTTCGGTGCTGATCTTCGTGCTGCTGCGGATCGTCCCCGGCAATATCGCGGACATTCTGTTCAGTTCAGCCGGGATGATCAATCCGGCCGACAAAGCGCAAATCGAGAAAGAACTCGGCCTCGATCAGCCGATCGTCGTCCAGTATGTCCAGTGGATCGGCGGCTTGCTGCGCGGCGATCTCGGCTATTCCTATATCTCCGAGAAGCCGACTTGGCAGGAGATCGCGCCGCGTCTGCCCATCAGCGCGAAGCTCGCCGGCATGGCGCTCCTGTTCGCGATCCTGTTCGGCATTCCACTCGGCGTCATCTCGGCGGTGCGGCAGAACACGCCGCTCGATTACATGCTGCGCGTCATTAGCCTCAGCGGCCTGTCGCTGCCGTCATTCTGGCTCGGTCTACTGATCCTGATGCTATGCGTGCGGTATTTCGGCTGGCTCCCGATCTACACTGCGCCGCCGCCGACGCTTTGGGACGAATTTCTGCTCTTCAGCATCCCGGCGGCGGCCGTCGGCTTCCGCTCGTCGGCGCTGATGATGCGGCTCACGCGCTCCTCCATGCTGGAAGTGCTGCGCCAGGATTACATCCGCACCGCGCGCGCCAAGGGCGCGTCCTACGCCAAAGTCAATTTCGTCCACGCGCTGCGCAACGCGGTGCTGCCGATCGTCACCATCGTGGGCATCGAGGCGGCGTTCCTGGTCGGCGGGCTGATCGTCACCGAAACCGTATTCAATATTCCGGGTGTCGCGCGCTTCCTGGTCGAGGCGATCCGCTCGCGCGACTATCCGATCGTGCAGAACCTGGTGATGTTCATCGCGATATGCGTGGTGTCGATCAACTTCCTGATCGACATGGCGTATCTCGCGCTCGATCCGCGCATTGCGTACGAGAAATAAATGGCCGCGATCGACCCTGGCATCGAAGCAACGGGCGCACGGCGCGAGAGCCGGCTTGCGACGCTCGGCTTCTACGTGCGGCGCTATCCGCTCGGCGCGGCCGGCGCGGTGATCGTCACGCTGTTCGTCCTGATGGCGATCTTTGCGCCGTGGATCACGCAGTTCGATCCGACACTGACCAACTCGCGCGTCTCGCTCGCCGCGCCGGGCGGCGCGCATCCGTTCGGCGCCGACTTCATGGGCCGCGATATGTGGAGCCGCGTCGTGTACGGGGCGCGCATTTCGCTCGCGGTCGGCATCGGCTCCACCGGGCTCGGCTGCCTGTTCGGCGTCACGATCGGGCTGACGTCGGGTTATTTCGGCGGCTGGTTCGACCTCATCGTGCAGCGCTTCATGGACATGATGCAGTCGCTGCCGCTGCTTGGTGATGGCGCTGGTGATGACCGCGGCGCTTGGGCCGTCGCTGGAAAACACCATCATCGCGATCTCGATCCCGCTGGTGCCGACGGTCGCGCGCGTGATCCGCTCCAACACACTGATGCTGCGCGAGATGCCTTACGTGGAAGCCGCGCGTGCGGTCGGCATGAACGAGTTTTCCATCGCGCTGCGCCATGTGCTGCCGAACACGCTCGCGCCGCTGATCGTGCTCGCGACCGCGCAGCTCGGCTCCACCATTCTGGTCGAGGCGGCGCTCTCTTTCCTCGGACTCGGCGTACCGGAGCCGCACCCCTCGTGGGGACGGATGCTGTCGGAATCCGCCGCCGAATATGTGCGCGTCGCGCCGTGGCTGGTGATCTTCCCGGGCGCGGCGATTTCGCTCGCGGTGTTCGGCACGAACCTCCTGGGCGATGCGCTGCGCGACATCCTCGATCCGCGCCAGCGCGACTGATCATGCTGCAAACCGACAGCCAGACGCGAACCGACGTGCTGCTCGATGTCGAGGACCTGCGCACCTATTTCTTCCTGCGCGGCGGCATCCTCAAGGCCGTGGACGGCGTGAGCTTCCAGCTGCGAGCCCACGAGACGCTGGCGATCGTCGGCGAGTCCGGCTGCGGCAAATCGATGACGGCGCTCTCGCTGATGCGGCTCATTCCCGAACCGCCGGGAAAGATCGTCAGCGGCTCGGTGAAGCTCGCGGGCCGCGACCTCATTGCGCTGGACGAATCCGCGATGCGGCGCGTGCGCGGCAAAGATATCTCGATGATCTTTCAGGAGCCGATGACGTCGCTCAATCCGGTGATGACGGTCGGCAATCAGATCGCCGAGGCGCTGCTGCTGCACGAGGGCTTGAGCCGGAAGGATGCGCTGAGCCGCGCGGTCGAGATCCTGCGGCTTGTGCGCATCCCGGAGCCCGAGCAGCGGCTGAAGGAATACCCGCACCAGCTTTCCGGCGGCATGCGCCAGCGCGTGATGATCGCGATGGCGCTCGCCTGCAATCCGAAAGTGCTGCTCGCCGATGAGCCGACCACCGCGCTCGACGTGACCATCCAGGCGCAGATCCTCGACATCATCCTCGACCTGCAGAAGAAGCTCGGCACCGCGCTCATCCTCATCACGCACGACCTCGGCGTGGTGGCGGAAACCGCGCAGCGCGTGATCGTGATGTACGCGGGCAAGAAGGTCGAGGAAGCGGCGGTCGGCGAACTGTTCGCCCGCCCGTTGCACCCCTACACGCACGGGCTGATGGCCTCGATCCCGCGGCTCGAACTGATGCGCGGCGGCACGGGCGAGACCAAAGCGCGCCTGCAGGAGATTCCCGGCATCGTGCCGGCGCTCACCAACCTGCCGCCCGGATGCACATTCGCGCCACGCTGTCCGTTCGCGGACGATCGCTGCCGCACCGTCGCGCCCGCCTATGAGGAGAAGCGCCCCGCACATTGGGCGGCGTGCTGGCATTCCGAGCGGCTGTATGGAGCGGCCCATGCCTGAGCCGCGCACCGTGCTGGAGGTCAACGGCCTCAAGAAGCATTTCCCGATCAAGAAGGGCCTGATGCGCCGGACCGTCGGGCATGTCTATGCGGTCGATGGCGTCTCGCTGAAAATCAACGCGGGCGAAACGCTCGGGCTGGTCGGCGAATCCGGTTGCGGCAAATCCACGGTCGGGCGTGCGATCCTGCGCCTGATCGAACCGACCGCGGGCAGCATCAAGGTCAACGGCACTGACATCACGAACCTCAACAAGGCGGAACTGCGCCCCTACCGCCGGCAGATGCAGATCATCTTCCAGGACCCGTTCTCGTCGCTCGATCCGCGCATGTCGGCCGGCGATATCGTCGGCGAGCCGTTGCGCGTGCACGGCGTCGGCAACAGCGCGAAGGAACGCCGCGCGCGCGTCGCCGACATCTTTAAGCGCGTGGGCCTGCGCGCCGAGCATGTCGACAACTATCCGCACCAGTTTTCCGGTGGGCAGCGCCAGCGCATCGGGATCGCGCGCGCGCTCGCGCTGGAGCCGAGCCTGATCATCGGTGACGAGCCGGTGTCGGCACTCGACGTGTCGATCCAGGCGCAAATCCTCAATCTCGTGATGGATTTGCAGGACGAGTTCGGCCTGACCTATCTCTTCATCTCGCACAATCTTGCGGTCGTGGAGCACATCTCGCACCACATCGCCGTGATGTATCTCGGCCGCATCGTCGAATACACGAACAAGAAGACGCTGTTCACGTCGCCGCAGCATCCCTACACGGAGTTGTTGCTCGCCGCGGTGCCGGTGCCGGACCCCGCGATCAAGCGCAAGAAGATCGTGCTGCAGGGCGACGTGCCGAGCCCGGTGAAGCCGCCATCCGGCTGCCATTTCCACACGCGCTGCCCGTATGTGTTCGACCGCTGCAAGGTCGAGACTCCCGCACTGCGCGAAGTGAAGCCGGGGCAGCTTGTGGCGTGTCATCTGCGCTGATGTATCATTCCTGAATGCGCCCTTTCCGTCCCGACGCCAAAGTGCCGCTCGAAGGCATCCGCGTGCTCGACCTGTCGCGGCTCGTCGCCGGCAACATGGTGAGCCTGCAACTCGCGGACTTCGGCGCCGAGGTGATCAAGATCGAGGACCCGCGCAAAGGCGATCCGCTGCGCGACTGGCGCACCGACAACATCAGCGTCCACTGGAAGGTGTACGCGCGCAACAAGAAGAGCGTCACGCTGAACCTGCGCGACGCGCAGGGCCTCGATCTGCTGCGCAAGCTCGCAGGGACCGCGCACGTCTTCATCGAGAACTACCGGCCCGGCACGCTTGAGGAAATGGGCGTCGGCCCGGACGCGCTGCACGCCATCAACCCGAAGCTCATCATCGTGCGCGTGTCAGGCTGGGGACAGGACGGACCCTATCGCGACAAGCCGGGCTTCGGCAGTCTCGTGGAGGGAATGTCGGGCTTCGCGGCGAAGAACGGCTTCGCGGACCGCCCGCCGGTGCTGCCGCCGCTCGCCCTCGCCGACATGATCGCAGGGCTGTACGGCGCGATGGCGGTGATGATCGCGCTGCGCGAGATCGAGCAGCGCGGCGGCAAGGGTCAGGTGATCGACCTGCCGCTGCTCGATCCGATCTTCTCGATTCTCGGGCCGGAGGCCGCGCTCTACCAGCTCACGCAGACGATCGAGCCGCGCGTCGGCAGCCGCTCGAACAACACGGCGCCGCGCAACGTGTACGAGACGAGCGATGGCCGCTTCATCGCGATTTCGGCGTCGATCCAGTCGATGGCCGAGCGGCTTTACCGCACGATCGGACGCGGCGACATGGTCGACGATCCGCGCTTCCGCACCAACACGGAGCGCGTGAAGAACATCGACGAAGCGGAACGCCCGGTCGCCGAGTTCATCAAGGCGCGCACGCTCGCCGACAATCTCGCGATCTTCGAGGCCGCGGAGGTGACCGCCGCGCCGGTCTACGACATCAGCCAGTTCATCGCCGATCCGCATGTGCAGGCGCGCCAGATCGTGACGGACTTGCCCGACGACCAGATGGGCAACGGTGCCGATGCACGCCGTTGTGCCGCGCCTCTCCGGCACGCCGGGCGAAATCCGCACGCCCGCGCCGGTGCTCGGGCAGCACAATGACGAGATACTGGGTAGCCTTGGCCTCGCGGCTGCGGCGATCGACGACCTGAGGAAGCGGAAAGTCATATGAGCGAGGCTCGCAAGCTCCCGGTTTGGCGTTCGGCGCTTTACGTGCCGGCCAACGTCCCGCGCTTCATCGACGGTGCGCACAAGCGCGGCGCGGACGCGATCATCGTCGATCTGGAAGATAGCGTGCCGATCGCCGAACGCCCGGCAGCGCGACGCGACCTCATCGCGACGGCAGAGAATGTCGCGCGTGGCGGCGCGGACGTGATCGTACGCATCAACCGGCCGTGGCGGCAGACCATGCTCGACCTCGAAGCCGCCGTGCATCCGCGCGTCACCGCGCTGGCTGTCACCAAGGCCGACAGCGCGGATCATGTGCGGCTCGTCTCCGAAGTTGTGAGCGAGCTTGAGGCCGAGCGCGGCATGGCGGTCGGCACGATCAAATTCGAGGTGCTGGTCGAAACCGCCGATGCCTGGTTCCGTATGCCGGAGATCGCCAAAGCCGACCCGCGCATCGTTGCGTTGACGCTGGGCGGCGAGGATTTCGCGCTTTCGGTCGGCATGCTGCCGACTGCCGAGGGCCTGTTCATGCCGAAACAGCAGCTTTGCATCGCGGCGCGCGCCGCCGGCGTGCTGCCGCTCGGCTTCATCGGCACAGTCGCGGACTACAAGGACCTCGATGCGTTCCGCCAGACCGTGCGGCGCTCGCGCAGGCTTGGCTTCCGCGGCGCGGCGGTGATCCACCCGGCGCAGATCCCGATTCTCAACGAGGAGTTCGCGCCGGCCGCCGACGAAGTGGCGTCCGCACGCAAGATCGTCGCCGCCTATGACGAGGCGACGAAAGCCGGGCGCGGCTCGATCTCGGTCGACGGCAAGATGGTGGATGTGCCGGTCGTGCTGCGCGCGCAGGAAGTGCTCGCGATCCACGACGCCATCGCTGAGCGCGAGGCGCGCAAGCCGAAGCTCTGACTACTTCGCCTCCTTCGCCTTCGCGGCCAGCGCCTCTTTCATGCGCTCGGGTTCGACCGCGATCTCGACGCCGGCGCGTTCCTGCTGCAACAGCATCACGACGCGCGAGTCACGCCCCTCCCAGCCGCGGTTCATCGCCTCGGTCATCTCGGCGAGCGCGAGATTGCACATGCGCATCGGCATGCCGAGTTCGCGGCCGAGCGCATTCGCGAGCGACACGTCCTTGTGCGCGAGCTTCAGCGCGAAAGCCGGCGGGTCGTATGTGCCCGGCAGAAACTGGTCGATGAGGATGTCGAATGTCTGCCGCCGCCCGCCCGCGCCCTGCCGCACCGCGTTCCACAGCGCGAGCGGCTCGACACCCGCTTTGACGCCGAGCGCGAAGGTCTCGGCAAGCGCGCAGGTGATCGCATAGCCCGACATGTTGTGCACGAGCTTCGCGACGGTCGCGGCGCCGATCGGCCCGATATAGGCCGCGCGGTCGCCCATCGCGTCGAGCACCGGCTTGAACCTGTCGTAGGCGCCTTTGTCGCCGCCGACCCAGATCGCGAGCCTGCCGGAGGCCGCGCCCTGCGGCCCGCCGCTCACCGGCGCGTCGAGCATGTGCGCGCCCTTTTCGGCAAAGGCGGCGTTGAGCCTCTTCACGACGCTGGGCGAATTGGTCGACAGATCGAACCACGCCGCACCTTTTTTAACGCCGGCGACCAGGCCATCGTCGCCCGCCGCCACCGCCTCGACATCCGGCGGCTCGGGCAGCGATGAAAAGATAACGTCGCACTGTTCGGCGAGCGCCTTCGGCGTCGCGGCCCATGTGGCGCCCGCCTGCAAATGGTGGCTCGCGGACTGGCGGTGCAGGTCGTGCACCACGAGCTTGTATCCGGCCTTCTGCAAATTGGTCGCCATGCGGGCGCCCATCGTGCCCAGCCCGATGAATCCAACGGTTTCGTTCGCCATCGTGTCCTCACTCGCTTTTCTGTTTTTCGACCAGCACCGTGTAGGCCAGTTGCGCCGCCGACATCGCGGCCGGCCATCCGGCATAGAACGCCAGATGCGTGATCACCTCGGTGATCTCTTCCTGCGTCACGCCATTGCCGATCGCGCGCGTGAGATGCGACTCGAGCTGTTCCGGGCGATACGTGGCGATCAGCGCCGCCACGGTGACGAGGCTGCGGTCGCGCTTCGAGAGGCCCTTGCGCTCCCACAGGTCGCCGTAGACGACATCGTCGGTGTATTCGACCAGCGCGGGCACGAACGCCTTGATGCGGTCGCGCCTGGCTGACGGGGGTGCCTTGGCCATCTCGTTGTCCTCCCTCTCGTTGTTGCAGGCAGTTTGTGCGTCCGCCCCGGCGCGGTAAAGTGCCGTCCCCTCCTCCCGGTGCCTTTCATGAACGCCGTTCCGGAATACGAGCTATTCGCGATCCGCTATGCGATGCGCGAGGCGAAGCGCACCGAGCACTTCATCGGCGGCGATCCGCACGACGGCCCGATGCCGATGGACTATTTCCTCTGGGTGGCGAAGGGCCCGGAGCGCACCTTCGTGATCGACTGCGGTTTCACCGAGGAAACAGCGAAAAAACGCAAACGCACGTTCCTGCGCGATCCGGTCGACGCGCTGAAACTCGTCGGCGTCGATCCCGGCAAGGTCGAGGACGTGATCCTCACCCACATGCACTACGACCATGTGGGCAATTTCCATCGCTTCCCGAACGCGCAATTCCATTTGCAGGAGCCGGAGCTGCACTACGCGGTCGGCCGCCACATGCGCTATCCGCGGCTCTCGCATTCGTTCGAGGTGGAGGACGTAGTCGGTGTCGTTCGGCTGAACTACGCGAAGCGCGTGCTCTTTTACAATGGTGGCGCGGAGCTTGCGCCCGGCATCACCTTGCACCCGGTCGGCGGGCACTCGATGGGCTTGCAATTCGTGCGCGTACATACCCGGCGTGGCTGGGTCGTGGTCGCGTCCGACGTCACGCATTTCTACGAGAATATGATGACGGGCCGACCGTTCACGACGGCCTTCCACATCGGCGAGATGCTGGAAGCGTTCGACACCCTGCGGGCGCAGGCGCCGAGCCCGCAGCACATCGTGCCGGGGCATGACCCGAAGGTGATGCAGTTCTACCCGCCGCCCAGCGCCGAGCTTGCCGGCATCGTGGCGCGGCTCGACGTCACGCCCGACGACGCGGAGCTGAAGAACATTCAGGAGCGGCACTAGCCGCCGCGCGCTCGTCCCCGCCTGCGACAACGAAGGCGTGGCTAGCGATTGACGCCACCCTTGGTCTGCTAAATGATACCAAGGACAGCGTTCAATGTGAGGCGCGTTGAGCAGTGGCGGAACGGCTGAGTGAAGCGAAGGCGCGGCGGGTCTATCTCGTCCTGCGTGACCGCATTCTCAGCAACGCTTTCGCGCCGGGCGCCCGCCTTCCCACCGAAGTCGATCTCGCGCGCTACCATCGCGTCTCCCGCGTCACGGTCCGCCGCGCGCTTGCCGAGCTCTCCCGCGAGCAACTGATCGAGCGCCGCCGTGCCAGCGGAACGCGCGTCATCTATCAGCCCGCATCCAAGCCGATGACCGCCGACATCGCCAACGTGCTGGCGGCGCTGGTCGAGATGGGCGAACGCACGGCGAGCAAGCTGTTGTCTTTCTCCTACGTGCCGGCGACGGGCCCGATCGCCGAGGCGCTCGGCGCGGCCGCGGACGAAAAGCTGCAGCGCTCCGTGCGCGTGCGCACCACCGGCGGCATGCCGTTCTCGTATCTCGTGGCGCATGTCCCCGAGCGCATCGGCACGCATTATTCGCGTGACGATCTCGCCGCGACGCCGCTGCTTGCGCTGCTGGAGCGCTCCGGCGTGCGGATCGATCGCGCCTCGCAGCGCGTCAGCGCGGTGCTGGCGACGCCCGAAACCGCGCGCGCCCTGAAGGTGCGCGTCGGGTCGCCGCTGATCGAGCTCGTGCGCGTGGTTTATGATTGCGACGCACGCGGCGTCGAGCACCTGCATGCGCTCTACCGGCCCGACCGCTACACGCTTGAGATGGAACTGGAACGCTCGACCGACGGAAGCGGGCGCGCCTGGGCTCCGGCAAAGCCGGGGCGGCGTGCCGTCAAGGTAAAAACAGGAACCAGCAGAGGGGAATAACGACATGGCAAAGCATCACTGGAATCGCCGCACGTTTCTTCAAACCTCCGCGCTCACGGCCGCGGCGATCGCCGCGCCGGCCGTGCTGCGCGCGCAGGGCGCGCCCGTGAAGGTCGGCATCCTGCAGCCGACGTCCGGCGCCATGTCGTATTCGGGCCAGCAGGGACGCATCGGCGCGACGCTCGCGATCGAGGAGATCAACGCGGCCGGCATCAAGTCGCTCGGCGGCGCGAAGATCGAGCCGGTGTTCGGTGACGCGCAGTCGACGCCGGACGGCGGCAATGCCGAGGTCGAGAAGATGAACGGAGCGGGCTGCGCGGCGGTGGTCGGCGGCTACGTCTCGTCGATCTGCCTTGCGGCGAGCCAGACCGCGGCGCGCTACGACCTGCCCTACATCGTGGACGTCGGCGTCGCCGACTCGATCGTGACCCGCGGACTGAAGAACACCTTCCGCTTCGGCCCCGGCTTCGGCGTGATCTCCAAGGCGGCGATCGACAACCTGATCACGCTGAACGACGGAGCCAACAAGGTCGCCAAGACCGTGATGATCGTGCATGAGGACTCGGCCTTCGGCTCCGGCCTCGCCGGCCTGCTCAACAAGCAGCTTCCGGAAAAAGGCTTCCAGGTGATCGAGACGATCCCGCATCCGACGCCGACGCGCGACTTCAATAACGTCGTGACCAAGATCCGCGCCGCGAACCCCGACCTCGTGGTCCCGGCAAACTACTACAACGAATACGTCCTGCTCGCCCGCACCATGCAGCAGCAGAAGGTGCGGCCGAAGGCGATCTACTCGATCCTCGGCGGCGCGGCCTCGTCGTACAAGTTCGTCAAGGAATTCCCCGAAGCTGCCCAGTTCATCATGGACTGCAATCACTGGTTCGATCCGAAGAACCCGAAGGCGCTCGAGCTGAAGAAGAAGGTCGAGGCGAAGGGCGAGTTCTTCACCTACGAGGTCTACATGAACTATTCGAGCGTGCTGCTGCTGGCCGACGCGCTGGAGCGCGCCGCGAGCGCGGACCGCCCGAAGATCATCGCGGCGCTGGAGAGCTCGACCTTCTCGGGTCACGTGATGCCCTACGGGCCGACCAAGTTCGTCAATGGGCAGAACCAGGGCGCCGCGCCCGTGAACACGCAGGTGCTCGGCAACGACATCCAGGTGATCTTCCCGGCGGCCTTCGCCTCGGCGAAGCCGGTCTTCCCGATGCCGGCTTGAGCGTGCGGGACATAGATATTCCGCTCGTCCCCGCGAACGCGGGGACCCAGTTCTCAAGATCTGGATGCCCGCTTGCGCGGGCATGAGCGGAATTCGACGCCATGCTATCGCCGATCATCCTCGTCCCGGCGATCCTCAACGGGCTGCTGACCGGCGCCGTCTACGCGCTGGTCGCGCTCGGCCTCACGCTGATCTACGGCGTGCTGCACATCATCAACTTCGCGCACGGCGCACTGCTGACCGCCGCGATGTTCGCGGCGTTCTTCGCCCACAAGCTCCTCGGCCTTGACCCGTACCTCGCGGCCATCGGCCTGACGCCGATATTCTTCTGCCTCGGCTATATCCTGCAGCGCTTCGTGATCGGCCCGGCCGCGCACGGCGAGGACCGCAACATCCTGCTGATCACGCTCGGCCTCGCGGTCGTGATCGAGAATGCCCTGCTCTACGCGTTCCGCGCCGACACGCGCACCGTCAACCTGTCGTACGGGTTCGACGTCATCGAGGTCGGCACCGCGTTCCTGAGCGTGCCGCGCGTGATCGGCTTCTTCGTGGTGCTCGCTGTCGCGTTGGCGCTGTGGCTCGTGATGCGCTTCACCGACACCGGCAAGGCGATCCGGGCCGTCGCCAAGGAAAAACTCGGCGCGGAACTCTCCGGCATCAATGTCGCGCACATCTATGCGGTGACGTTCGGCCTCGGCACCGCGTGCCTCGCGATCGCCGCATGCCTGCTGCTGCCGACCTATTACGTCAATCCGCACGCCGGCAATGCCTTCGTGCTGGTCGCCTTTACCATCGTGGTGCTCGGCGGCATGGGCTCGGTCGCGGGCGCGCTGCTCGGCGGGCTGATCATCGGCGTCGTCGAAAGCCTCTCCGGCCTTTACCTCGGCGAATCCCTCGGTCAGGTCGGCATCTTCGTTATCTTCATCCTCGTCTTGCTGTTTCGTCCGAGCGGCCTGTTCGGTGAACGCGCGTGAAAAACTACGCCACCATTGCGCTCGTGGTCGCGCTGCTGGCGTGCGTGCCGCTGCTCACGACGTCGAATGTCGTGCTCAACTTCATGGTCATCGCGCTGCTGATCGCACTGGTCGGGCAAGGCTGGAACGTGCTCGGCGGCTACGGCGGACAGTATTCGTTCGGGCACGCGGCGTTCTTCGGCACCGCCGCGTACACGACCGGCATCCTGCAACTGCGCTACGGCGTGAACGCGTGGGCCGGCCTCGGCCTCGGCATCGCGGCCGGAACGCTGGTCGGCGCGATCACCGGCGCGCTCAGCTTCCGCTCCGGCCTGCGCGGTTCGTATTTCGCACTGGTCACGCTCGCCTTTGCCGAAGTACTGCGCATCGTTGCGAGCGTCGCGCCGGTCACCGGCGCGGGCGTCGGCACACTGATCAAGCTCGACCTGCGGTGGGAGGCGTTCCAGTTCCAGAGCCGCGCGCCGTTCTACTGGATTATCCTCGGATTCGTTGCGATCTCGCTCGTCATCGTGCGGCGGCTCGAGCAAAGCCGCTTCGGCGCTTATCTGGTCGCCGTGCGTGAGAACGAAGACGCCGCGAAAGCCGCCGGCATCGACGTGTTCCGCGTGAAGCTCGCCGCGATGACGCTCTCGGCCGCGATCACGGCGGCCGGCGGGTGTTTCTATGCGCAGTATTTCCTCTTCCTCGATGCGGGCATCGCGTACGGGCCGTGGATTTCGGTCGAGGCACTGCTCGCGCCGATCATCGGCGGCATCGGCACGGCATTCGGCCCGCTGCTCGGCGCGCTGGTGGTGAAGACACTCGGGGAAGCCACCAAGCTCGCGACCGGCGACGCGCCGGGGCTCGATCTCGTCATCTATGGCAGCGTGCTGGTCGTGGTCGTGGCCTTCGCGCCGCGCGGCATCGCGGGCCTGTTCGACAGCGTGCGCGGATACTTCCGCCCGGCGAGGCCGCCCGCATGAACGAACTCCTGCTCGTGCAGAACATCTCGCGACGCTTCGGCGGATTGCTCGCGCTCGACCGCGCTTCGTTCATGGTCGACGAAGGCCAGATCGTCGCGCTGATCGGCCCGAACGGCGCGGGCAAGACGACGCTGTTCTCCATCATCACGGGATTTCTCGATGCGCATTCAGGACACGTGCGTTATCACGGCGAAGAGATCACCGGGACGCCGCCGCACCTGCTGGCGCGGCGCGGGATCGCGCGCACCTTCCAGATCGCGCAGCCGTTCGCGGGATTGACGGTGCGCGAGAATATCGCGGTCGGTTCGCATCTTGCGCGCAAGCGGCGCGCCGCCGCGCTCGCGGCCGCGGAAAGCGTCGCCGCCGAAGTCGGCCTCGCGCCGATGCTCGACCAGCCGGCCGCAAATCTCACCGTCGCGGGGCGCAAGCGGCTGGAGCTTGCCCGCGCGCTCGCGATCGAGCCGAAGCTGCTGCTGCTCGACGAGGTGCTGGCCGGGCTCAACCCGTCCGAAGTGCGCGACATGGTGCCGGTGATCCAGGCGATCCGCGCGCGCGGCATCACCATCGTGATGATCGAGCACGTCATGCAGGCGGTGATGAGCCTCGCCGAACAGGTGTTCGTGCTCGCCGAGGGCCGCATGATCGCGATGGGCCCGCCGGAAAGCATCGCGGCCGACCCGCGCGTCGTCGAGGCTTATCTCGGCCACGGCGCGTCGCAACGGATGCGCGCCAATGGCTGAGCTGCTCGCCATCAACGGACTGCGCGCCGGCTATGGCGCAACCGAGGTGTTGCGCGGCATCGACCTTGCGGTGAACGACGGCGAGATCGTCGCGGTGCTCGGCTCGAACGGCGCAGGAAAATCCACACTCAACCGCACGATCTCCGGCGTGGTCCGGCCCTGGCGCGGCGCGATTCGCTTCGGCGACGCCGCGATAGATCATGCGCGCCCTTCGGCCATCGTCGCGCGCGGGCTGATCCACGTGCCGGAAGGCCGCCGCATCTTCCCGAACATGAGCGTGCGCGAAAACCTCGACCTCGGCTGCTATCGCCGCGCGCGGCCGCGCCGCGAGCAGAACCGCGAACGCGTGTTCGGCATCTTTCCGCGCCTTGCCGAGCGGCAAGCGCAAAGCGCCGGCACGCTCTCCGGCGGCGAGCAGCAGATGCTCGCCATCGGGCGCGGCCTGATGGCGGAGCCGAAGCTCCTGATCCTCGACGAGCCGTCGCTCGGCCTCTCGCCGCTGCTGGTCGAGGAGCTGTTCGCGCTCATCAAGAGCATCAATGGCCAAGGCATCGCGCTGCTGCTGGTCGAGCAGAACGTAGTGCAAAGCCTCGACGTCGCGAGCCGCGCCTACGTGCTCGACAACGGCGCGATTGTGCTGCAGGGAAACGCCGCGGACGTGCGCAACGATCCGAACCTGAAACGCGCCTATCTAGGAATGTGAGATGGTTGAGAGTTTACGCGCGCGTCTCTCGCAGAAGCCGATCGTGGTCGCGCCCGGCGTGTACGATCCATTCACCGCGCTGGTCGCCACGCAGGCAGGCTTCGACACGCTTTATGTCTCCGGCGCCGCCATCGCGTACACGCGGCTCGGCCGTCCAGACATCGGTCTCGTCAGCATGAGCGAGGTCGCCGAGACCATCACGCTGATCCGCGATCGCATCGGCGCGAACCTCATCGTCGATGCCGACACCGGCTACGGCAACGCGATCAACGTCGTGCGTACCGTGCGCGCATTCGAACGCGCGGGCGCGACCGCCATTCAGCTCGAGGACCAGGATTTTCCCAAGCGCTGCGGCCATCTCGACGGCAAGGTGCTGATCCCGGCCGCCGAGATGGTGGGCAAACTCAAGGCCGCGCTCGACACGCGCGCCTCGGCGGACACGCTGATCATCGCGCGCACCGATGCGGTCGCGGTGGAAGGCTTCGAGCGCGCGATCGAGCGCGCCGCTCTTTACAAGGAGGCCGGCGTCGACATGCTGTTCGTCGAAGCGCCGAAGTCGCGCGACGATCTCGCGCGCATCGCGAAGGCCCTGCCCAGCGTGCCGCTGATGGCCAACATGGTGGAAGGTGGCAAGACACCGATCCTGCCCGCCACCGAACTGGAGCAGATCGGCTTCGCGCTGGTGATCTTCCCCGGCGGCATCGTGCGCGCGCTCGGCTACATGGCGGCGGAGTATTACGGCTCGCTCGCCAGCAACGGCACCACCGAGCCGTACCGCAACCGCATGCTCGGCTTCGACGAGATCAACCGCGTGGTCGGCACGCCGGAGATGATCGCGCTCGGCAAGCGCTACGAAACCCAATGAAGCCGCTCGATCCCGTCACGCTCGCCGTGCTCAACGGCCGTCTCGTCCAGATCGCCGACGAGATGGACGCGACGCTGTTCCGCTCGGCGTTCAACCCGATCATCGCGGAGGCGCACGACGCTTGCCACGGCCTCTATCACGCGCAGACCGGCGCCACGATGGTGCAAGGCACGTCCGGCCTGCCGATCTTCGTCGGCGCGATGGCGTTCGCCGTGAAGGCCGTGATCGACAAGGTCGCGCGCGACGGCGGGTTGGAAGCGGGCGACACCTATCTCTTCAACGATCCATACGACGGCGGCACGCACCTGAACGACGTGCGGCTCGTGCGCCCGCTAATGCGAGAGGGAAAAGTATTCGCGTGGCTCGCCTCGGTCGGCCATTGGCTCGATGTCGGCGGCAACGTGCCGGGCAATTTCAACGCCAAGGCGACGGAAAGCTTTCAGGAAGGCTTCCGTATTCCGCCGGTGAAGCTCATCCGCGGCGGCGTGATCCAGCAGGACATCATCGACATTCTCGCCGCCAACTCGCGCGTGCCGCAGTCGAACTGGGGCGACCTTAACGGCCAGCTCAACGCGCTCGATCTTGGCGAACGGCGGCTGCACACGCTGCTCGACGAGTATGGCGACGAGACGATCACGTCCGCACTCGCGGCGCTGGCGGCGCGCGCCGAAACCTTGATGCGCGCCAACATCGCGGCGCTGCCGGACGGCACCTACACGTGCGACGATTTCCTCGACAATGACGGCGTCACCGACAAGCCGCTGAAGATCGCGCTCGACCTGACGATCGCGGGCGACCGCATGACGCTCGACTTCTCGCGCTCCGCGCCGCCCTGCGACGGGCCGCTCAACATCGCGCGCTCGACCACCGTTGCGTGCTGCTACGTGGCGCTGAAGCATTTGTTCACCGACGTTCCCGCGAATGCCGGCTGCCTCGCGCCGATCGACTTCGTCATTCCCGACACCACGCTGCTCGGCGTCTCGGCGCCGCGCCCGGTCGGCGGCTACACCGAGACGATCCTGCGCGTGATCGACACGATCTTCGGTGCGTTCGCGAAGGCTGCACCCGAGCGCGCCAATGGCAGCCCATTCGCGACGATCAACGCCCTTTCGTTGGCGGGATGGCGCGAGCATGGGCGGCGCTGGGTGATGTTCTGCTTCTTCGGCGGCGGGCTCGGTGGCAACCCGGAGACCGACGGGCTCAATCACGGCAACAACCCGATCTCGACCGCGACCATTCCGCCGCTGGAAATTCTCGAGTCGCTCTATCCGGTGATGTTCACCCAATGGGCGCTGCGGCCCGATAGCGGCGGGCCGGGCAAACATCGCGGCGGACTCGGCGCGATCTACGAGATCGAGGCGCTGGCGGATGGCGGCGCGGAAGTCTTTCTCTTGGGCGAGCGCGGCAAGTATCCACCGCCGGGAGCGAACGGCGGCGGCAGCGCGGCGCTCAACCGCTTCGTGTTCGAAACGGACAACGGTGAAGCAACGCCGCCGCTCGTCTCGAAGGTGACCGACGTCAAGATCAGGCGCGGCCAGAAGGTGCGGCTTGAAACACCCGGCGGCGGTGGTTTCGGCGATCCGGCGGAGCGCGATCCCGCGAAGGTCGCGCGCGACGTGCGGCTCGGCTACATCACGGCGGCCGCGGCCAAGCGCGACTATAAGGCGCGCGCATGAGCGTGATCGTCGGGATCGATGTCGGCGGTACGTTCACCGACCTGTTCCGCTTCGATTCCGCGGCGCGCACGTTCACGACCGCCAAGGTGCCTTCGCGGCGCGGCGACGAGGCGCAAGGCTTCCTCAACGGCCTGCGTGCGGTCGGCGGCGCGGCGCAAGGATCGATCGTGCATGGCACGACCGTCGGCACCAACACGCTGCTGGAACGGCGCGGACCGAAGGTCGGCGTCATCACGACGCGCGGCTTCCGTGACGTGCTGGAAATGCGACGACGCGACCGGCGCCGCACCTGGGGCCTGTGGGGCGATTTCACGCCGATCGCCGATCGCGACATGCGGCTGGAAGTGAGCGAGCGCACGCTGGCGGACGGTACGATCCGCACCGCCGTCGATGACGATGAAGTACGCGCGGCCGCGAAGCAACTCGTCGCGCAAGGCGCGCAGGCGGTCGCGATCATCTTCATCAACGCCTATGCGAATGCCGAGAACGAGCGCCGCGCGCTCGGCGTCATTCGCGAGATCTGGCCGAACGATTACGTCACCGCCTCGCACGATGTGCTCTCCGAAATCCGCGAGTTCGAGCGCTCGTCCACGGCGGCGATCAACGCCTATCTCCAGCCGGTCGTCGCCTCCTATGTGGCAAAGCTCGAGGCGGCGCTCGAAAACGAAAGCAAGCTGCACATCGTGCAGTCGAACGGCGGCATCATGTCGACTGCGACCGCGCGCCGCCTGCCCGTGCGCACCGCGCTCTCCGGCCCGGCGGCCGGCGTGGTCGCGGGCGCGGCGCTCGCGAAGGCTTCGGGCTTCGACAATCTCATCACCTGCGACCTCGGCGGCACGTCGTTCGACGTGTCGGTGATCGCGAACGGCAAGGCTTCGGTCGCGGCGCAGACCACCATCGAGTTCGGCCTCGTCATCCGCACGCCGATGATCGAGATCACCACCATCGGGGCGGGCGGCGGCTCGATCGCATGGGTCGACCGCGGTGGGTTGTTGCAGGTGGGGCCGGAAAGCGCGGGCTCGGTGCCGGGTCCGGCGTGCTACGGCCAGGGCAACACGCGCCCAACGCTCACTGACGCGCAGGTCGTGCTTGGGCGCATCAACGCGCAGCGCCCGCTCGGCGGCGAGTTGAAATCGCTCGATGTCGCGGCGGCGCGGCGCGCGATCGACGCGCATGTCGGCAAGCCGCTCAACCTCTCGACGGACGATGCCGCCGCCGCCATCGTGCGCGTCGCGGACGCTCGCATGGCCGGCGCGATCCGGCTCGTGTCGATCGAGCGCGGCCATGATCCGCAGAAGTTCGTCGCAATGCCGTTCGGCGGCGGCGGCGCGCTGCATGTCGGCGCACTGATCCGCGAGATCGGATTGCGTTGCGCCGTCGTGCCGCGGTTTCCCGGCATCACCTCGGCGCTCGGCTGCGTGCTCGCCGACCTGCGTCACGACATGGTGCAGACCGTGAACCTGATGCTCGACAATTTCGATGCCGCGTCGCTCGAAGCGCGCATGCGCACGGCGGGCGCAGAGGCGAGCGCCGTCATCACGGCCGCCGACATTCCGGTCGAGCACATCGATGTGCTCTACGAACTCGACATGCACTATCTCGGGCAGACGCACACGGTTGCGGTGCCGCTGCCGGTCGGTGCGGACGCGAAGGGCGTGAACGAGAGCGTCGTGCGCAAGGCTTTCGAGACCAGCTACTCGGCGTCGTTCAGCCGGCTGCTGCCGGGCCTCAGCGTTCGCATCGTGTCGCTGCGTGTCGCCGCGATCGGGCGGCGGCCGGCGTTCGATTTCTCGGTGTTCGCGCCGGATGCGGCGAATGCCGTTGAGAAAGCGAAGACCGGCTCGCGCCAAGGTGTGGTTCGACGGCGGCGTCCGCGAGACCGCCGTCTGGTCGCGCCTCGCGCTGCCGGCGGGCGCGACAATCGAAGGCCCCGCGATCCTCGAACAGCCAGACGCCACGACCGTGATCGAGCCCGGCCACGTCGGCCGCGTGGACAAACTCGGCAACGTCATCGTGGAGCCCGCATGAGCAAGCAATCGACGGCGCTCATTCTCGGCGACCTGCAGAACGACTTCCTGCATCCGGACGGCGCCTATGGCCGCGCGGGCCAGGGCGCCGCCGACATCGCCGCCCTGCCCGCCCGCCTTGCGCCGCTGGTTCACGCCGCGCGCCAGAACGGCATCCTCATCGTCGCGACACTGTTCACGCTCGTGCCCGGACGCGGCGGCGAACCGATCATCTCGCCGCATCTGAAGGCGCTGCGCCCATTTCTCAAGAAAGGCGACTTCGCGCCCGCAAGTTGGGGCCAGCAGCTCATCGACGAACTCGCGCCCGCTGATGTGAACGTCGAGAAGATCGCCTACTCGGCGTTCCATGGCTCGCGTCTCGAATGGGCGCTGAAGAAGTGCGGCATCGAGCATCTTTATTTCACCGGCATCGTCACGAGTGGCGGCGTCGCATCGACGGTCAGGGATGCCCACGTTCGCGAGTTCCACTGCACGGTGATCGCGGACGGCTGCGCGGCGTTCTCGCGCGAGACGCATGATGCCGCCATCGAAGGCCTGCGCCCTGTCGCAAAAGTGATCACTGTCGCGGATGCGATCAGGGAATTCGCCGCGCTATAACGCCACCATGCTCCAGCCTCACTTTGCACTCGCGCTCGTTATTTGCGCGCTATCGGTGTCATCCGCACACGCGGCCGATCCGGTGTTCCCGCCCGGCTCGCACATCGGGCTCGTGCCGCCGCCCGGAATGACGGCGAGCGAGCGATTTCAGGGCTTCGAGGATCGCGCGCGCAACGCGATGATTATCGCCACCGAACTCTCGGCGCAGAGCTACGAGCGCGTCGAGAAGGATTTCGGCGATCACGCAGATGCGCGCCGGCGGCATGGAGCCGCTCACGCGCGAAAATATCGTGACGGCGGGCGGGCCGGCGTTGCTGGTCGGCGCGCGGCACGTTGAGAACGGCGTCGCGATGCGCAAGTGGGCGCTGCTCGCGCGCACCGCGGACATGACCGCGATCGTCCTCGTCACGATGCCGGAAGCCGCGCGCGAAGCTTATCCGGATGCGGCGCTGCGTGCCGCGCTCGCCACCACCATCGTCCGCGCGAAGCTTTCGACGGATGAGATGCTGGCCGTGCTGCCCTATCGCCTCGCGGATCTCGGCGGCTTCCGCCTGCTGCGCGTCACTCCCGACGGCACCGCTGCGCTGACCTTCGGGCCGAACGACACGACACTCCCCGCCGAGCAGCCGTATTTCATGATCGCGCCGCGCGCGGTCGAGCCGCCGCCCGCAGCCGAACGCGAGCGCTTCGCGCAACTTGCCCTGATGACGTTTCTGAACCGGCCCGATGTGCGCATCGTCTCGTCGGAGGCAGTCCGGCTCGACGGCGTGCAAGGCCACGAGATCGTCGCCGAGTCGGAAGATCCCCAGGCCAGGCAGACGCTGGTGATGGTGCAATGGCTGCGCTTCGGGAGCGGCGGCGTGCTGCAGATGTTCGGCATGGCGCGCAAGGACCAGTGGGCCGAGGCGCTGCCGCGGATGCGCGCGCTGCGCGACGGCTTCGCGCGACGATAAAAAAAGAACCCCGGCCGAAGCCGGGGTTCTCAGTTTCACTCAACGCAACTTCAGACTTTAGCGAACCTGCGGCTGGCCCTGCTGCTGCAGCTCGGTCTGAGACTGCGGCATCGTGGTGTTGGCCGGCGGCAGCGGGAGTGCCGTGGTGCCTTGCGGCGCCGACGCGAGCTCCTTGGTGCACGTGTCCTGGAAGATCACGAGGCCTTCCTGGGTGTACTCCTTGGTCAGGCAGGTGCAGCGCGGAGCAGCGGCCGGGGCCGTTGCGTAGGTCGCGACAGCAGCCACCGGAGCGGCGTACAGCCAGGGGCGGTGCCAACGCACGTGGACGTGGCAGCGGCCGTGCCAGCGGCACCAGTTCGGGTGACGGTGACCGACGTGATGCCGGCGGAAGCCGCCATGACGGATGCCAACGTGGCGGATCCCGATGTGACGCATTCCGCCCATACGCGGGCCGGAGACGCGCATTCCGACGTGGCCGCCGCCACCGCCGCGGCTGAAGCCGCCGCCGAAGCCGCGGGCGTCTGCCGAAGAAGTCGAGGTCACGAGGGTCGCGAGGCCGAGCGAGGCGATAGCCGCCAGCGCCAGCAGGGACTTACGGATGTTGAACATAGCTCTCTCCTGGAAGTGTTGGTTGTTAGCGTTTGGTCGCTTCGGACTATTGGTCGCCGCCCCCCCGTCGAGAGGTTCACGGTTGGTTGAGAAATTCCGCCTTTAATGTCCGTGACTTGGCGTTCATCCGGCGTTCATCGCGCGGTTTTCGACAGCGCGAACCGGATGTTGCAGCGAAAGCACGGCGCACAATGATCATCGTGCGCGACGGTCGGGCGGCTTGATCGCGCAGGCCCGGTCGCGGAAAAAAGAACGGGCGAAGTCCCGTTCGGCCTGGGGGACGTGTGTTGCGGTTGCGTCGTAACGGACAAAGTGCGGTTTGCGTGAGCGTGCTGATCGCCGGCGTTGCGATCTTCGCGGCCGCGCCCGCCGCCGCCTATGAACGCTGGTTCGAGCCGAGGCCCGCCGTGCAGCCGGCGCCCGATGTGCGCGCGACCACGCCGGCAAAGCCGCGCGCAAAGAAGAAGCCGCAGCAGCACGACATGGTGGCCGGCAAGACGAAGCCGTCCGAGAAGATTTCCGGCACGCTGCACGTCGTCATCTCGATCAAGCAGCAGCGCCTGACGCTCTATGCCAACGGCGTGCCGGTCGCACACTCGCCGGTCTCGACCGGCGTGCCGGGCCATCCGACGCCGCAGGGCGTGTTCAGCATCATCCAGAAGAACCGCTTCCACAAATCGAACATCTACAGCGAAGCGCCGATGCCGTTCATGCAGCGCATCACGTGGTCGGGCGTCGCGATGCACGAAGGCAGGCTGCCCGGCTATGCGGCGTCGCACGGCTGCATCCGCCTGCCGGCCGCGTTCGCACAACGGCTGTGGGGCATCACCAGGATCGGCGCGCGCGTCATCATCGCGCAGGACGACGTCGCGCTGTCCGCGATCGCCAATCCGCGCCTCGCCGCGCTCACCTCCGCGCCGAACCTCGCCGACGCCGGGCCGATGACGAAAGTGCGTTACGCGACGGCGGCCATCTCGGATGCCACGCTGAAGGGCTCGATCGACGCCTCGGGCGCGCGCGGCGACGAAGGCTCGGTGGAAAGCGCGATCGACCAGATGGTGCGCGCCGGCATGGCCGACGCCGAGAGTGTTGCTTCGGAAGAGTCGGCGCTCCCCGGCCCGCCGGACAAGGACCAGACGGCGGCGAGCCCGAAGGACATGATGCTGCGCGCGGGGCCGATGACGGTTTACATCAGCCGCAAGCTCGGCAAGCTTTTCGTGCGCAAGGGCCTCGAGCCGGTGTTCGAAAGCCCGGTGACGATCGCGCAGGCCGATCAACCGCTCGGCACGCATGTGTTCACAGCGCTCGACACGAAGGACGGCGTGGCGCGCTGGAACGTGGCCTCGCTGCCGACCGAGCGCGTCGTGAAGCAGGGCAAGTATCTCGTAACGATGAATCGCGGCGAGAAGCTGCGGAAGGAACTGAGCCCGCCAGTTTACGAGATGCAGCAGCCCGGCGATCCGAACGCGGCGCTCGAGCGCATCACCATTCCGGAGACCGCCCTCGCCCGCATCGCCGCCATGATGTCGCCCGGCGCGTCGCTGATCATTTCCGACCTCGGCATCAGCCACGAAACCGGCGAGCGCGGCACCGACTTCATCGTGCTGACGCGCTAGACACGCTTCGCTCCTCCTCTGCGCTCGTGCGTCGGATCGCCGACGGGCGTGAAGGCGCTTTCCCCTCGCCGAAATAAGAGGGATGCTGGGCCCAACGATCTGCAGCGGGGAAACGGCCACCATGAAAGCCTTCATGCTGCCTTGGCGCCGGCAGCGCTGCCATCATCGCCGCCGCACTGTTCGTCGCGTGCGCCGCGCATGCGGCCGAGCCCGACTACGTGCCCTCGCCCGAACTGCTCGCCGCGGCGAAGAAGGAGGGCAAGATCGTCCTCTACACGGCGAACTTCCTCGAGACCGAGCAGGCGGTGGTGAAGCGCTTCACCCAGCGTTTCCCCGGCATCGCGATCGAGATCGTGCGCGCGCCGACCGGTTCGCTGATCACGCGCGTCAAGACCGAGGCGGCCGCCAACCGGATGATCGCCGACGTCATCGACTTCACCGACCGGCCGCAGGCGCGGGCGATGGTCGATCTGTTCGCGCCCTATGCGCCGCCGAACGCCGCCGACTATCCCGGCGTTGCGCGCACAACCGACCGGCTGTGGCCGCGCTCAGGCAACGCCTGGACCATCACTTACAATTCCGAACTCGTGAAGGACCCGCCGAAATCCTGGGCCGATCTGGTGAAGCCGGAATTCGGCAAGATGCATCTGGGGCAAACCGTGGTGGCGGCCGGAGGCGGCCCGTTCGCGCGCGCGATGTTCGAGCGCACGATGTTCGGCGAGGATTACTGGGTGAAACAGGCGGCGCTGAAGCCCAAGCTGTTTCCGAGTCAGGCCCCGATGGTCGACGCGATGATCCGCGGCGAGATCGGCATTGCGCCGCTGGTGACCGTTCTCGCCATTCCGCTCGCGGCGCAGGGTGCGCCGATCAAATGGTTCTTCGCGCCGGAGGGCGTGCCCGTCACGGTGTTTTGCGCCGGCATCGCCAAGGGCGCCGCCCACCCGAACGCCGCCAAGCTGTTCATGGACTGGTCGCTGTCGCGCGAAGGTCAGACGCTGCTGGTCGAGCTTGGCTCGTTCTCCTCGATGACGGCGGCGCCGATGCCGCCGGGTGTCGACGCCAAGGCGATCAGGACCTGGTATCCGGACGACGCCGAGATCGAAAAGATCATCAGGGCTTGGACCGACGACTGGAACAAGGCCTACAACTACCGGCAATAGCGACGGCCCACCGTCACGCGCTGCCCACCGCAACGCAGCCCTGCACATTCGAATCCCGGTGGTGAGCGAGCGCGCCGCCGCGCTATCGTTGCCCGATAACAAAATGGGAGGAGCCCGGTGCTCACCGTCACGCGCGACATGATCATGCCGACCACGATCACGGGCTCCTACCCGCGGCCGCTTTGGTTCGACCGCAATCTCGACGGCCGCTCATTCCGCGCCGCGCTCGGCGATTCCCTGTTCCGCGAGCAATATCTCGACGCGGTCGCGAGCATCATCGCCGAACAGGAGACCGCCGGGCTCGACATCGTCACCGACGGCGACAGCCGTTTCGATCTCACCGTCGGCGGCAAGTCGTGGTTCTTCTATCCGATCGAGCGGCTCGGCGGGATCACCGGTCATCGCGACACCTCGCGCGGATGGATGTCGCGCCACGGCCTGCGGCCGGGAAAAATCCTCTGGGAGGTGCAGGAGGCCTATCAGCCCGGCGTCGTCGGCGAGAAGCTCACGCGCGGTCCGCTCGAATACGCGGCGATCTGGCAGGTGGCACAGCGCATGACCGACCGGCCGCTGAAGTTCGGCGCGATCTGCGCGCCCTCG
Source organism: uncultured Alphaproteobacteria bacterium (assembly GCA_963828625.1). Lineage (GTDB taxonomy): Bacteria > Pseudomonadota > Alphaproteobacteria > Rhizobiales > Xanthobacteraceae > PALSA-894. The sequence continues at coordinate 559,064 of CAWHEX010000010.1, forward strand.
ATGGCCGGAATGCTGTGGAACGCGTTCTACAAGAACGATCAGGAGATGATGCTCGACCTGTGCGACATCATGAACGCGGAGCTGCGCGACATGGCGGACGCCGGCTGCCCGCTGATCCAGGTCGAGGAGCCGCCGCACCACATGCGCGCGCAGCAGAAAGAGTGCACCGACGCCGACCTCGAATTTCTCACCGAGGCATTCAACCGCCAGCTCAAGGGCGTCAACGCCGAGATCTGGGTGCATACCTGCTGGGGCAACCCGAACCAGCAGCGCGTGCACTACAATGTGCCGAGCTACGAGCGTGCGCTGCCGCATCTGTTGCAGCTCAACGGCGACGTGCTGACCATCGAATGCGCAAGCTCGGACGGCAAGGACCTGCCGCTGTTCAAGCACATCAAGACCGACAAGAAGATCGCGATCGGCGTGGTCAATCACTGCGACACGGTGGTCGAGCCGGCCGAGAAGGTCGCCGCGCTGATCCGCAAGGCGCTCGAATTCATCCCGAAGGAAAAGCTCATCATCTCGACCGATTGCGGCTTCGGGCGCGAGGGCCTGTCGCGCCGCATCGCGTTCTACAAATGCGTCGCGCTGGTCGAGGGCACCAACATCGTGCGCAAGGAGCTCGGCCTGCCGGAAGCGCGCGTGCGCGCCGCTGATCCGAAGCTGTGGTTCGCGGGGCGCGAGCGGGCGAACTAGAGCCTGATCGTTCTTGGTTGAATCGGAGTCAGGCTCTCGTTGTTTGTTTGAGCATGATCTTTTCCGAAAACCGGGTCCCACTTTTCGGGATCATGCTCTAGCGCGTCAGCCGCTCCAGCTCGGGAAACGGCTCATAGGCGGCATCGCGGCATTCCTCGCGCGTCGCCGCCATCTGGTCGAGCTTGCCGGCGAGGAAGATCGCCATGTGGTCGCGCACGCCGGAGTAAGTGCCGCCGGCCGCCTTCGCGTTGAAGCGCACGCACACGACATAGCGCTCCACGCTGCCCACCTTGCGCATCGCCGGCTGCGTGATCGCGGCCGAACGGATGCCGGTCGGGTCGTTCAGATAGGTGCGCTGATAGGAGATGATCTCGGCGCGGTAGCGGTCCGGGAAAATATTGACACCGACACCGCCCTTCGACTCCACGCCACCCTCAAGCTCGCGCTCGCCGCTCGCGCAGGCCGCAAGCGCCGCGCCGAGCAATGCCGTCAGCAATGCATTCCGCCACATGGCGCCAAATTGGCATGGCGGACGGCACGAAGGAAGCGGTTGGCGAAGGCGCGCCGAATAGTTACCTGTGTGCGATGCGCCTTTCGGTTCTCGACCTCTCCCCCGTCACCACCGCGACCCCGCCCTCCGTGGCGCTGAACAACAGCCTCGATCTCGCGCGCGCGATCGACGCGCTCGGCTACACGCGGCTGTGGCTCGCCGAGCACCATAACCTTGCGAACATCGCAAGCTCCGCGCCCGACATCATGATCGGACAGGTGGCGGCGATCACGAAGAACATCCGCGTCGGCTCGGGCGGCGTGATGCTGCCGAACCATGCGCCCTTGATGGTGATGGAGCGCTTCAAGGTGCTGGAGGCGCTGTTTCCCGGCCGCATCGATCTCGGCCTCGGCCGCGCACCGGGCACCGACCAGATTACGTCGCTGGCGCTGCGCCGCCGGCAGGACACCAGCAACGAGCAGGACGATTTCCTCGACCGCTTCCAGGAGATCATCCTGTTCGAGAGCAACGGCTTTCCGCCGAACCATCCGTTCACGAAGGTCGGCGCGCAGCCGTTCGACGTGAAGCTGCCGCCGATCTGGCTGCTCGGGTCGAGCGATTATTCGGCGCAGCTTGCCGCGCAGGTCGGCGCGGGATTTTCCTTCGCGCATCACTTCTCGGATTTCCCGCCCGAGGTCCCGATGCTCACGTATCGCAATAATTTCCAGGCCCTCGGCCTGGCGCGATACGCCTTACGCGATCCTCGGGCTCGCGGCGATCGTCGCGGACACGGAAGCCGAGGCCGACATGCTGGCGAAGAGCGCGGACCTGCATTTCGCGCGCCGCGCCGTCGGCGTGTACGGGCCGCTCGCTTCGCCCGAGGAAGCCGCCGCCTATCCGTACACGGCGATCGACCGGCAGCGCATCGAGCACAATCGCAAGCGCCTGATCGCGGGCTCGCCGAGCCAGGTGCGCGCGCGGCTCGAAGCGCTGGTGGAGCGGACCAAGGCCGACGAGGTGATGATCACCACGATGGTGTTCGACCACGCGGCGCGGAAGCGTTCGTATGAATTGCTGGCGAAGGAGTTCGGGCTCAAGGCGGGGTGAGGCCTCGGGACAGCCGGCCGGCCGCTTCCCTTGTTTACGATTCGTTAGCCATATTCGTATGCTCTGGACGGCGGCGGAAAGCCTTGGCACGCTGGCGTGGAACCGCCTGTCGCGCCTTCATCCTGCCCCAACTGACCCGCATAGATTGCGCCGGTTGGGCGGTGACTGGGGAGTTTTCGAGCATGATTCTGCGGTCGGCCTTCGGCCTGTGCGTTCTCGCGGGCGGGCTTGCGCTTGCCGCACCCGCCGGCGCGCAGCAGCCCTATCCCCCGAACTATTATCCGCCGGCAAATCAGGCCTATCCGCCGTACCGGCCGGTTCCCAACGCCGCGGTGCCGGACGACGACGATGACGATCTGCCGCCGCACCTGCGCGCGGCGCCTGGAAATTACCCGCCACCGCCGGGCTTCCGCGGCGCCTTCCCGAACCAAGCCGGGCCCGGCGTCCAGCGTGAAGCTCTTCCGGCGCCGGGCAATTCCGCCGCGCCGACCTACGGCAGCCGCGGGCCGGCGGTGGTCTATGGCGACCGGTCGGCCGACGCGCCGAACCCGTATCCGCCCGCCTATCAGCCGCCGCCCGGCCGCAATCAGGTCGGCAGCGGACAGCCGGAAAGCTACGGGGGACTGCCCCGGCCAAACTATGGCTCGCAGCCGGGCTACGGACCGCAACCGGGCTATGCGCCGCGCGAGGCCGCGGTCCCGCAGCAATATCCGCCCTACGGCTCAAATCCGCCGGCCGCCTATCAGGATCAGCAGGGCGGCCAGGGCCCGATGAACCTTTCACCCGGCGCGCGTCCGCCGGGCGCGGTCACGCGCGATTCGACCGGCGCGGTGCGGCCGAACACGGTCGCGTCGCTTCCGCCCGAAGATCAGCCCGAAGACGGCAAGGCCGAGTTGCCGCCGCAGTTCAAGCGCCAGCTCGTGACCTTCCAGTCGCCCGAGCCGCCCGGCACGCTCGTGATCGATACGGCAAACACCTACCTCTTCCTCGTGCTCGGCAACGGGCAGGCGATGCGCTACGGCATCGGCGTCGGCCGCGAAGGCTTCACCTGGGCGGGCGCGGAACGCGTCTCGAAGATGTCCGAGTGGCCGGACTGGCATCCGCCGGCCGAGATGATCGAGCGCCAGCCCTATCTGCCGCGCTTCATGGCGGGCGGCGAAGGCAACCCGCTCGGCGCGCGCGCCTTGTATCTCGGCAAGACGCTCTATCGCATCCACGGCACGAACCAGCCCTCGACGATCGGGAAGTATGTTTCCTCAGGCTGCATTCGCCTGACGAACGACGACATCCAGGACCTCTACAGCCGCGTGCAGGTCGGCACCCGCGTGGTGGTGCTGCCGGGCGCACCGCCCGCGCAGGCATCGAACCTGCCGCCGCCGCAACAGCAGCCGGTGCAGCAGCGCTAGGCTGCCGCCAAGACATTCCGAAAATGCCCGGCCTCGCGCCGGGCATTTTTGTTTCCACGGCCGGCATGACGGCTTCGGGTGAGGCGACGGCGGGAGCCGGAACCGCTACCATTCCGCATTCGCGAGGAATCACCGGATGTCCGATTCTCTGATGCTGTCGCGGCGCTTCGCGCCGTTGTTCTGGTGCCAGTTCTTTTCTGCGTTCAACGACAATTTCCTCAAGAACGCGCTCGTCTTCCTCGTGTTGTTCGCGCCGAACGTCGAGAACCGCGAAGTCCTCATCACGCTCACGGCGGCGACGTTCATCGGGCCGTTCTTCTTCCTGTCCGGCCTCGGCGGACAGATGGCCGACCGCTTCGACAAGGCGATCATGGCGCGCTGGGTCAAGCTCGCCGAGATCGCGGTCTCCGCCATCGGCGTGATCGGCTTCGCGCTGCGCTCGATCCCGGTGATGTTCCTGACGCTGTTTTTGTTCGGCGTGATCGCCACGCTGTTCGGGCCGATCAAGTACGGCATCCTGCCGGATCATCTGAAGCAGGGAGAACTCCCCGCCGGCAACGCGCTGGTCGAGGGCGCGACCTTCATGGCGATCCTGATCGGCACGATCGTCGGCGGGCTCGCGGCCGCGGACGGCAATCACCCGGCGCTGTTCGGCGCGCTGATCATGGTGTTTTCGTTCATGTGCTGGGGCGCGAGCACGCTCATCCCGCGCACCGGCGAAGGCGCGCCGCATCTTTATGTCGATCCCAACATCGCGCGCTCGACCGGCGCGCTGCTCAAGGACATGTGGGTGGATTCGCGGCTGTGGTGGGGCGGGCTCGTCACGAGCTGGTTCTGGCTCGTCGGGGCGGTCGCGCTCTCGCTGATGCCGCCGCTCGTCAAATATGCGCTCGGCGCGACCGAGGAAGTCGTCACCGCGTTCCTCGCGATATTCACCATCTCGATCGCGATCGGCTCGGGCCTTGCGGCGTGGATCGCGCACGGGCGGATCGTGCTCTACCCGACGCTGATCGGCGCGGTGCTGCTGGCGGTGTTCTCGATCGATCTCGGGTTTGCGACCTATGGCGTTCGCGAGACGGCGGCCGCCGGGGTCGGCACGGTGTTCACGTCATTCCGCGGCATCCGCGTCGCGATCGATCTCGCGGGGCTTGCGATCGCGGGCGGCCTGTTCATCGTGCCGTCGTTCGCCGCCGTGCAGTCGTGGGCCGGACCGGACAAGCGTGCGCGTGTGGTGGCCGCCGTCAACGTGCTGAACGCCGCCTATATCGTGGCGGGCACGCTGGTGGTTGCGGTTCTGCAAGTGCTCGGATTGACGCTGCCGGCGCTGTTCATGGTGCTCGGCGTCACGAACATTGTGGTCGCTGTGATCATCTGGCGGACGATGGGCCGCGTGATGCAGACGTAGCTTTTTGCTGGAGCATGATCTTGTCCGAAAACCGGTTCCCACTTTTCGGGATCATGCTCTAGGGATACGCGCGCTTCGCACCGCGGATATCTTCGACCACGGCGCCCGCCTCACCGCACATGTCGACGTATTGCGGGCCGACCGGCACCTTGCCGTGCCCGTCCGGTATGTCGAGCACATAAGTCGGCTGCGCCAATCCCGACACGCGCCCGCGCAGCGCGCGCATCAGCGCCTGACCTTCCGCGATCGACGTGCGGAAGTGCGATGTGCCCGGCGCAAGATCGGCATGGTGCAGGTAGTACGGCTTGATGCGGCACTCCACGAAGGCGCGCATCAACGCTTCCAGCGTTGCGGCATCGTCGTTTACACCGCGCAGCAGCACCGACTGGCTCACCATCGGGATGCCGGCATCGACGACGCGCGCACAGGCGGCGCGCACCTGCGGCGTAAGCTCGCGCGGATGATTGGCGTGCAGCGCCACGTAAGTCGTTACGCCGGGTGCCTTGAGCGCCCGCACGAGCGACGGCGTGATCTTTTCCGGCGCGACGACCGGCAGCCGCGTGTGGATGCGCACGATCTTCACGTGTTCGATCGCGGCGATGCGCTTGATGGCATCGGCAAGCCGACGCACGGAGAGCACCAGCGGATCACCGCCGGTCAGGATGACTTCCCAGATTTCGGGATGCGCGCGGATGTACGCTAAGGCGGAGTCGAGCTTGCCGGGAGAGAGCGCCTGCTTGCCGGGGCCGACCATCTCGCGGCGAAAGCAGAACCTGCAATACACCGCGCACACGTTCACGAGCTTGAGCAGCACGCGATCGGGATAGCGATGCACGACGCCGGCGACCGGCGAATGCGCGTCATCGCCGATCGGATCGGCGCGCTCCAACGGCGCGGTGGTGAGTTCCGCGATGTCGGGAACGAACTGCCGCGCGATCGGATCGCGCGGATCGTCCTGATCCACCAGATCCGCAACGGCAGGCGTGATCGCGACTGCATAGCGCGCGGCGACGCGCGCAAGGTCGGCCAGCTTTTCGGCCGGCGCGAGACCGGCCGCGACCAGTTCCGATGGAAGGCGGATCGTCATAGCACGCTGTTTACTGTGGATCGACGACCGGCGTCCACAGCACCTGCTCGATACGAGGCGCGCCGGTTGCCAGCATAACCAGCCGGTCGAAGCCGAGTGCGATGCCGGAGGCCGGAGGCATCGACCCGAGCGCGGCGAGGAAATCCTCGTCGAGCGGATAGCGCTCGCCGTGCACGCGCTCCTTCTCCACCATCTCGCTCTCGAAGCGGCGGCGCTGTTCGGCCGGATCGTTGAGTTCACCGAACGCATTGGCGATCTCGACGCCGCACACATAAAGCTCGAAGCGTTCGGCGACGCGCGGATCGTGCGCGGCCGGGCGGGCAAGCGCTGCCTCCAACACTGGATATTCGTCGAGGACGGTCGCGCGGCCTATCCCTAGGTTCGGCTCGATCCGCTCGGACAGCACGCGGCTGAACACGTCAGCCCACGTGTCGTCGTCCGCGACACGAATGCCCTGCCCTTTCGCGGCGGCCGCGAGCGCCTCGCGGTTGTCGAGCGTCGCCAGCAAGTCGACGTGCGCGTAGCGGCGAAATGCTTCCGCCACCGTCAGCCGCTCGGGCTTTGCGAACGGGTCGGCGTCTCGCCCGCGATATGAAAAGCACTTCGCGCCCGCCGTCTCGGCCGCTGTCGCAAGCAACGCCGCGCAATCGCCGATCAAGGCCGCGTAAGGCTCGTTCGCCCGATACCATTCGAGCATGGTGAATTCCGGATGATGCAGCGCGCCGCGCTCGCGATTGCGAAAGACGCGCGCAAACGTGAAGAGCCGGCGCTCGCCCGCGGCGAGCAGCTTCTTGGCTGCGAATTCAGGCGAGGTATGCAGATAAAGCGGCGTTCGCTTCTCGTCCGATGCGATCAACTCGGTCGCAAACGCGTGCAGGTGCGCTTCGTTGCCGGGCGAGGTCTGCAGAATGGCGGTCTCCACTTCGACGAAATCCTGAGCGCCAAACCATGCCCGCACCGCTGCCGTGATCCGGTTGCGCGCCATCAGGAACGGCCGCCGGTCGGCGTAAACATGCGGCATCCACCAAGCCGACGTACTCATTTCTCCGCTCCCCGGCCGCCCGGCCATACCGTACAAAAATGCTGGCATACGGGCACAAGATGAGTATGGTGCGCCCCGATAAATCGGCCCTGTGCGGCCCACCAATCTCGAGGAACAAACGTGAGAGTCATCGCTTCATCGCTGCGCAAGGGCAATATCTTGGATCTCGACGGCCAACTCTATGTCGTTCTCAACGCCGAAAGCTTCCACCCTGGCAAGGGCACGCCGACCACGCAGGTTGACATGCGCCGGATCAGCGACGGCGTAAAGACGCAGCAGCGCTACAAGACCACCGAACAGGTCGAGCGCGCCACCGTGGAGGAACGCGAGCATCAATTCCTCTACCAGGACGGCGACGGCTTCCACTTCATGAACATGCAGAACTACGATCAGGTCACGATGCAGACCGACGTTATCGGCGATCAAGCCGCCTATCTGCATCCCGAGATGAAGGTGATGCTCAGCATGCACGAAGGTACGGCGATTTCGATCGTGCTGCCGCAGAAGGTCGTGCTGGAAGTGACCGATACCGAGCCGACCACGAAGGGCCAGACCGCGTCGTCATCCTACAAGCCGGCGACATTGTCGAATGGCGTGCGCACCAACGTGCCGCCTTTTGTCTCGGTCGGCACGCGCATCGTGGTGATGACGGCGGACGGAAGCTACGTCGAGCGCGCGAAGGATTGAATGCGACCTGACGCGCGAACAGCAAAGGGGCGCCGCAGCGCCCCTTTTTCTTTCGTACGGATGACGGCCGATCAGGCGGCGACGCCGGTCCCGATCGGGCAGCTCACGCCGGTGCCGCCAAGCCCGCAATAGCCCATCGGGTTCTTGGCGAGATACTGCTGGTGATAGTCCTCGGCGAAGTAGAACTCGCCGACGTCCACGATCTCGGTCGTGATCGCGCCAAAGCCTCCGCCGAGCGCCTTCTGATACATCGCCTTCGAAGCCTCGGCGGCTTTGCGCTGCGCGGGCGTCGTGACGTAGATCCCCGAGCGATACTGCGTGCCGACGTCGTTGCCCTGACGCATGCCCTGGGTCGGGTCGTGGCCTTCCCAGAACGCCTTGAGCAGCTTCTCGTAGGAAATCTTCGCGGGGTCGTAGACCACCAGCACCACCTCGTTGTGTCCGGTGCGGCCTGAGCAGACTTCCTCGTAGGTCGGATTGGGCGTGACACCGGCCGCATAACCGACCGCCGTCACATGGATGCCCTCGCCGAGCTTCCAGAACGCACGCTCCGCGCCCCAGAAGCAGCCGAGCCCGAAGATCGCGGTTTCGTGGCCGGCCGGATACGGTCCCTTGAGCGGGCGGTGCAGAACGAAATGTTCGGCGGCGGTCGTGATCGCGGTTGAACGGCCCGGCAGCGCGTCGGCGGCGGACGGCATCTCAAGCTTTTTCCTGAACATGAACATCGGGAATCTCCCTGTCGACGTGGCCCCAATATAAGCGCAGCAGCGGCCGGGCGCATCGCTCTTGTTTTCACATCCTGAACAGGTCGCAGGCACCATGCGATCACGAAGGCGAGAGCGTCGCGCGATGCGTACGCGGGGATACCGCGCGGCACGCCGCCGCTCTATGCTGGCAACGCGAAAGCTGCAGATGGCGCCAATGAGCGCCGAAGAAACCACAAATCGGGAGGAATGCACATGCGTAGATCAACGATGGCGCTCGCACTTGCCGGCGCCGTATTTGCGACTGCCGCGCAGGCCGAAATGGCTGCACCGGCACCAGCGCCGGCTCCGGTGCCCGACCAGATGCCTTTCGATGTCCCTTATGGTGCGTCGATCGATCTCGCGAAGGCGCAGAAAGCGATCGCGGCAGCGATCGCCGAGGCTTCGAAATCGCCGCGCAACTGGAAGCTTGCGATCGCGGTCGTCGATCCGAACGGCGAACTCGTCGCCGTGCAGAAGATGGATCAGACGCAGATCGCCTCCATCGGCATCGCGATCGGCAAGGCGCGCACCGCGGCACGCTTCCGCCGCGCCTCGGAGGCCTTTGCCACCGCCATGGCAAATCCGGGTGGCGCCGCGCTCGCGACGCTCGATCCGACACTCGTTGCGTCGATCGGCGGATACCCGCTGGTCGAAGGCGGCAAGATCATCGGCGCGATCGGCTGCTCCGGCGCGACCGGGGCGCAGGACGGCGTTGCCTGCAAGGCGGCGGCCGAGACCATCAAGTAAAGCGTCTCGCGGCGCGCGATACGGAGGCCGCGGCGACGCCGCGGCCTTTTTCTTTGCAGCATGGCGCTGATCCGCTAGTCGCGGCCGTAGCCAATCAGCGGCTTTTTCTTTCGGCCGATCAGCATCAGGAGCGAGCCGAGGATGCCGAGGACAAGCCAGGTCGGAGCCGCGAGGACATAGAGCGTCACCAGTTCCCACGCCGGCGCTCCCAGATAGCGCTCGGCCAGTGCCCTCAGCGCATCGAGGCTGCCGTTGTGGATGTTGTTCCAGTCCTCGCCCAATCTGGTGACGAACACCGCGTTACCGGCAATGGACTTGGTGCCGTCGCGCACTAGGGCGACGAATCCGCCAGCCAGAATCCACAGGCCGAAGAAGCGGAAGACAAAGCGAATCATGTTCAGGGCTCGTTCCACGTGCCGCGCGGGAGGCCCTTCGCTTAGCCCGAGTGCGCCCGGTGTTCAATGCACGCGGGGAGGATGTGGGAAGCCGAAAATGCCTGTTTCGCCCCAATGTCCGCGCCGGGCGAGGCATCACTTGAAAAAAGCCCCGCATGGCCCCAAGAGAAGGCCGCCGGAGGGATGGCCGAGTGGCTGAAGGCGCTCGCTTGGAAAGCGTGTATACGGGAAACCGTATCGTGGGTTCGAATCCCACTCCCTCCGCCAGCCCGTTCGCCGCCAACATTCTCCGTGAGCGCTTGCAGGCGCGCAGAGAAGCCCAATAACGGCGGGGCTTCGCCGTGCAAACCTCAGGACTGCAACGCCGCGGCCGAGACGTAGAATTCGTTCTCTTCGCCCGTGTTTCTCCAAACCTCAGGACTTTGCCGATTTAGTACGGATTTCGTAAGTGATTGAAATTGAGTTGCTTTTCTTGAGAGAGGCCTGCCGTACATTTCGAAGGTTCGAGCGGGCACCGAGAACAACTCGCATCCAACTTGTGTCCGCTTCTCCTCATTAAACAGACATTGCGTATGATCCCTTTCGCGTCCGCTTTGGGCCAGGAGCGGACCAGCCGCAGGCTCAAGGGCAGGCGTCCGCTTCTTCGCGCTATTCGAGGCCTGCCAATCGAAATCCCTGGAGGTATCTCTGCCGATCGTCGGCACGAACGTACGGCAGTTCGTCGTCGATCCACTTCAGCGTGAGATGGGGCAGGAACCTCTGCTTCAACTGGCCAAGCACCTCCACGGCCTCCTCCAACTCACCGCCGAGCGCGCAATTGACGACCAGTGGCCGATAAGCGGCAGAGAGATTAGGACTTTCTATGATGGCCCGACGAGCATACTCGCTTCCTTCGCGGTACTGCCCACGAATAAAACATGACATGGAGCGAAGGTTGTTAGCCACACCAGCATTGCCGCGTGCGAGAAGGTCGCGTGGGCTAAGACTAGCCGCTTTCTCGGCGTGCTCGAACGCTTTTTCGGCACGTCCGAGGTAGTTCAGCGCGAGTCCAAGAAGCCAATGCGCGGTGGCGAAACTTGGGTCCAGCGCGAGCGCCCTTTCGTACTTCGGGACTGCCTCTGCAGGCCGTCGGTTCCATGCAAACACATACCCCAATGCCAGATGCCCCCAAGGATCGCTGGCATCTAGTTGCAAGGCCCGGTGCGCAGTAAGCGACGCTACGCCAAGCACATCCTCCGCTTTGTCCCATCCCATGTGGACACCTAGCGTTATCGCAAACGACAAGAGGCTGTGCGCTTTGGCGTAACCCGGATCGATCAGGACGGCCTTGTTCAGAAGAACGCGCGCCGCCTGAATGTCGGCCCTGGCACGACTGTTCAACAACGCCAAGGCACGGACGACGCATTCCCATGCGTCGAAGCTTTCGGGCGCCTTGCGCTTCGCGCGCAAACCCTCCGCCGCGTAGAGCTGAGGGCCTATCGCTGCCACGACCTGCTCGGTGATTTCGTCCTGGACAGCGAACGTATCGGCGAGTTCGCGATCATAGCGCTCGGCCCAGACATGATGCCCGGTCGTAGAATCAAGAAGCTGCGCCGTGATCCGCACCTGGTTGCCGGCCTTGCGCACGCTGCCTTCGAGCACGTACCGCGCGCCGAGTTCGCGGCCGGCCTCCCTCACGTCGACGGCTTTGCCCTTGTAGGCGAAGGCCGAGTTGCGTGCCGCAACTGAAAACCACCAGACCTTCGACAAAGCGGTCGTGATGTCTTCGGCCATGCCGTCGGCGAAATAGCCCTGTTCCGGATCTCCACTCATATTAGTGAAAGGAAGAACCGCGATCGACGGCTTTTCCGGGAGGACAGGTACGGGCCTCTCCGCTGTTGCTGTGGGCTCATCAGGTTTCCGGCCAGCGGGGCCTTGCACTTCGCTCGCCGTGCCAACGAACCGGAAGCCTTTGCGCGGAAGCGTACGGATCAGACGCTGCTGCTCGCCACTGTCATTGACCGCAGTTCGCGCTGCACTGATGCGCGTGCTCAGAGCCGATTCCGAAACAACGCGACCATTCCAGATGGCGTTGATCAGGTCATCCTTGCTAAGGACGCGCTCGCGGTTTTGGATCAAATAGGCCAAGAGATCAAAGACTTGAGGCTCTAGGACGACAGGCGTATCGCCCAGACGCAGTTCGCGTCGCTCCGTGTCGAGAACATAGTCTTCGAAGCGGTAGAGCAATTGACCAATCCGCAGGAAGGCTGACCACCACCGAGCCTAACACAGCGCGCATTGGGGAAAAATCGACGTTTCCACAAGGAGAAATTGACGGCCGCCTCAAGCGAAACAGCACGCCGGTGTGCATACTCAACGTCGGAAATTCACGCACACACGGGGTAGAACTATGAAGGTCCACCGTCGCGAATTTCTGCGTCTGGCCGCTGGGGCCGCCGCACTCCCGGCCTTCTCGCGAATTGCATTCGCGGAAACTTATCCCAGCCGGCCGGTGCGGTTGATCGTTCCGTTCGCGGCCGGCGGACCGACCGACATCGTCGCGCGCTTGACCGGCCAATGGCTGTCAGAGCGGCTCGGGCAACAATTCGTCATCGAAAATCGACCGGGCGCGGGCGGCACAGTCGGCACCGAAGCTGTCGTGCGTGCGGCTCCCGATGGATACACCTTGCTCCAGGCCGCCGCCTACAACGTCGTCAACGCGGCACTCTACGACAACCTCAACTTCAGCTTCGTCCGCGACATCACTCCCGTCGCGAGCATGATCAGCGTGCCGCTTGTCATGGTGGTCAGTCCGTCTCTTCCGGCCAAGACGGTTCCTGAGTTCATCGCCTATGCGAAGGCAAATCCCGGCAAGATCAACATGGCGTCGAGCGGAATTGGCGCGACGCCCCATGTCGCCGGCGAACTGTTCAAGATGATGGCTGGCGTCGACCTGGTTCACGTGCCCTATCGCGGCGCCGGAGCTGCGTTCGCCGACCTTTTGGGCGGTCAGGTGCAGATGATGTTCGACTTCATCCCTTCGTCCGTCGAATACGTTCGCAGCGGGAAGCTTCGCGCGCTGGGCGTGACGACGACCACGCGCGCCGAATGCGTTGCCTGACGTGCCGACCGATCGGCGAATTCGTGCCGGGATATGAGGCGAGCGGATGGTTCGGCCTCGGCGCTCCGAAGGGCACGCCCGTCGAGATCGTCGACGCGCTCAACAAGGAGATGAACGCGATCCTCGCCGACGAGAAGGTGAAGGCTCGCCTCGCTGACCTCGGCGGCACCCACTCGCCGGCTCCCCGGCAGACTTCGGGAAGCTGATTGGTGTCGAGTCCGAGAAGTGGGCGAAGGTGGTGAAATTTTCCGGCGCCAAGCCGGGCTGAGCTGGAGCTGCGAGCGACACTGCCACGGCCGACGTCGGCTATGGGTCAAAGCTGACCAAAGCGCGGTGTCGACAGTCAGTCCGCTTCTGCACCGTTAGCAGACATCAGGTTGCCTGGTTTTCGCCCGTCAGGCCCGATGAAGACAAACCGCTTCCCGGTAGCAAATCCGATCATGGTACATCCCCCTGTGTTCCAAAGGGATGAAGATGGCTGACGGTTCGGCGATCGAGTGGACTGACGCTACTTGGAATCCAGTAACCGGCTGCACAAAGATCAGCGTCGGCACTGCTACGCGGCGCGCTTCTCAGAGCGCTTTCGCGGCGTGCCTGGTCACCCGTTCGAGGCGGGGTTCGACCTGACTCTCAAGCCGGAGCGATTGCAACAGCCGTTCGGTTGGAAGCGTCCTCGCATGATCTTTGTGAACTCGATGAGCGATATCTTGCATGAACAGATACCGCGCGCCTATGTCAGCGCCGTGTTCGACACCATGGAGCGCGCCGACTGGCACACCTACCAAGTGCTGACGAAGCGCAGCTCTTTGCTGCAAAAATTCATCAACGACAGATACAAAGATCGCCTCGCTCCAACTCATATGTGGTTCGGCGTTTCAGTCGAAAATGAACAGGCGACCTCACGCATCGCTCATCTGCAGAAGGCGCGCGCCGGCGTTCGCTTCCTGTCGATCGAGCCGCTGCTCGCGCCTGTTGGCAAGCTCTCGCTTGCGGGCATTCACTGGGTGATCGTCGGCGGTGAAAGCGGGCCTCGCGCACGCCCCATGGACCGCGCGTGGGTGATCGACATTCGCAACCAATGCCTCAAGATGGAAGTGCCGTTTTTCTTCAAACAGTGGGGAGGTCGATCGCCGAAAGCGGGCGGCCGCTTGCTTGAAGGGAAGGAGTGGAGTACGTTTCCCTACCGTCGTCCACATGATGCTCGGCAGCTCGACCTACGGGCCGGGGCGTGACGGCGCCATTTGAATTCGATGAAATTGGTGGCTGGTCAGAGCTGAAGCTCGAAATCGTCGAGAAGTACGGCGCGGCCTATACGAAAGCGTTCGCGAACGCGCCCCTAAAGAAATTCTACGTGAATTCGTTCAGCGGCGCCGGCATCCATTTGTCGAAAACAACGGGCGCCTTGGTGGACGGGAGCCCCGTTCGGGCGCTGCGAGTTGCGCCGCCCTTTGATCATTTTCATTTCATCGACATGGACGCTGACAAAATCGCA
>CAWHEX010000011.1:0-585000 GCA_963828625.1 uncultured Alphaproteobacteria bacterium
CATCGTCCCGCGTTAGGCAAAAGTTCCGGGACGTGTTGCGGATCGCTGTTCACCGGTGCCGGCGGAATTCTTCTGTCGCCTATTGATCGGCCTTCTCGCACTCAGGCTGCAGCGCAGGAACTGGTCCTCACCGCACTTACCAGGGCAGGTCATCACCGTGCCCCACAAAGGTGTACTGGTGGTCAAGCGTTGCCGCATTGCGTTCCTCGGCAATGTCCTCATGCTCGGGCAACGGAGGCCTCCGGAAACCGGCCTCCACGGCGCGTTGCGCGACCTTGTCGAAGCGGCGCATTGCCGTGCTCGCGGCCTTGGCTTTGGTGAGCGTGGCGATCTCGGCGTAGCTGCGCTGCTCAGTTATCCGCAGCCGGGCCGTCTCCTTGACTACCGGTTCGAAGTCGGCGCAGGTATCGATGAAGGCGAGGAGGTTGTCGATGGTCTGGGCCTTATCCGGCATTACGAACCGCTCCTGCGAACCCTTCGGCGGATTGCCGATTTCTGGCGCGTGGGCATTGCCACTGTCCGTTGCATTGCGTGCAAGGTGCTCCTCGTGTTCCTTGGCGTGGGCTCTAACATCGGTGAGTTCACCAGGCTTCGCAGTGGTCGGTTGTGGGGCGTCCGCAACAGAAGACGACCCTCCGGTTCCGGAGTCGTGGTCTCCGTACGGTCGTCGAGAACGGATGAATCGGATGCCGACGCAGCGAAGACGATGGGTGCAACGGTCGGGTCAACGGACGGCGCAATGCGTCCGGCGTTGCGATCGACCGACGACACCGGCCCTGGGGCCGGCATTCGGTAGTCGGTCGCGGTGTCCTCGTCGGACCGCTGCTGTTTACGGTGTCGGGCGTCGCGCACGACCGCGGTGCACTCGGTGTGGGCGGTGCCGATGGCCTTGATGAGGATGCCGACACCTGGTGAAGGCCAACACCAGCAACGGCGGAATGATTGCAATGAGCGAGGCGCCGGTCGGCGACAGCGGGGCGTAACCGAGGTCGATGCCGGCTGCAATGGTGGTCGCGGCGGCTTGCCCGGAGCGGGTGCGTGGTAGGCGTTGCCGAAGACGCTGATGAAGACCACGACTACGGCGAGCAGAGGAAGAACCGTTTTCCGTTGCGCTGCCGCCGATTTTGCTCAATGCAACGACCGCGATCGTTGCGCCGAGGATTGCGCCGTCGACGATGGCCGGGAAGATCCAGGTGAGGTATTGCGGGATGCCCGCCTGCAACGCCAGGTCACGTTGCACGGCGAAGGACAGTACAAAGGCGCCTGTGGTGATGCCGATCGCAATGGCGATCGCAACGATGAGGGCCGCGATCAGGGCGTGAAGTTGGATTCGTGCTGCTCGGATATCGAGGTCGATCATGCTCGGGGTCTCCTTCCACGGGTTCCCACTCGATTAGCCCCGCTGGTTGCTGCCGGTGGGTTTCCTGTGTGGCATTGCGGACGGTCGTTGCGGTGTTGCGGAGGGTGTTTGCGGTGTTGCACTGTCCGCCGGGCACCACTTCACACGCGGCAACGCGTGCTATCGCTGCTGGCATTGCTCGCCCATTTACCAGCAACGGCCCCGTCCGAGGTCGAGTGCGTCGGAGGGCGGGGCGACGACGTTCTGGCGCACGGGATGGCCCGCCGCTCGTCAGCGCTGCGCCGAGCACATCGTGTGCGGAACTCCTGCGCCACGACGCAATCGCGGCTGTGCCGATGATTCGCGTGCTCTGCACGGAATACGTCCTGTTCGCTCGGGTCCGTTGGCTAGCACTCCACCTCGGAGCTAGGGACTCAGGTGAAGACATCGACGTACCAGCGCCCGTCGATCTTGTGGGTGGTGACGGTCTGGGTGCCGCGTTTGACTCGGCTGGGCGGGCTGCATCACGGACAGATCGACGAGGTAGACCCCGTCGGACAGTTCGACGGTGCGGAGGCAATAGTTGGTGCCGATCGGGACCGCGTCGATGACCTTCTGCAGCTCGGGGCCTGGCAGCACTGATGAGCTCGGTGTTGCGAGCGCTCGGGCGGCTTCACCGTTGCGCAGGCTGTAGTACGCAAGGTTGAACGCTGCGATCACGCCCGCGCCGCTCTTCTGGTCACCGCGGTCGGCCCGGCACTCCCCGTCCGACGCGGATGTCTGTTCGACCTGTTCGGGTTCGGGCAGGTTGAGGGTGGGCAGCCTGTTCTCCTCAGCCGCTGCGGTGGCGCTGGTTGTGGCCGCGGTAGACGCGGTTTCACTGTCTCCGCTGCGCAGCTGGCTGACGGCTACCCCGGCGGCCACGGCGACGGCGACCGCCGCGACGGCGGCCATCGTCTTCTTTCCCGGCCCGCGGCCGCCGCGGGCCGGCGGTAGAGGCGACCGGGGTGGGGGCGGTGGTGTGGCCGGGCCGCCGAGCGCCGTGGTGCGGGCGCCCGGCGGGTGGTCGGCGGTGGGTGTGGTGCCGAGAAGGTCGATCACGGCGGGATGCCGCGGCGTCGATCGGCCGAGGGTCGGCTTCTTCATGGTGTGCACCCGCCTTCTTCGGTGTCAGTTCGCGGCCGGAATGCCGCCGCCGATGGCGCCCGACAACAGGTTTCCGGCCAGGCCGGGCGTGGCGTCGGTGAAGAACGAGTTCAGGGCGGTGTCGACCTGCTCGATGATCTGCTCGCCGCCGGGCTGGGCAGCGACGAAATCGCGGGCCTGCTGGTCGATCGCGGGCGCAGCTTCGACCGTGTCCTGTACGGCGTCGGCGGCCGCCTGCCCCACGGGGCCGGAGTTCTCCCAGTCGGTGAGCACGGTCTCGGTCTGGGCGGTCACGGCTTCGGAGTCGATGTCCGGGACCTCGATCTCGCGCGGTTCTCCCTTGTCGCCGGCAGCGATCGGGGTCACCGCCGCGACGGCGGCCGCGCCGCCGACGACCGCTCCGGCCGCAGCGACGGGGATACCCACCGCGGCACCGAGGCCGGCACCCGCGGCGGTGCCGACGATCCCGGCGGGTACCCACCCGAGTCCGGGAAGGAAGACGTTGCCTGCGGTCATTCCGGCGAGGCCGCCGATGGTGCCACCGACCAGTGCGCCCGCGGTGGCTGCCGCCCCGCCTGCGGTGACTGCGCCGAGCGCTGCCCCGGCGGCACCGGCACCGACCTGTGCGGCGGCGATCCGGTCGGCCCGAGACGTTTCCACACCGATCGAGCGCCAACCCGTCGAAACCCCGGCCTGGACCACGGAGAGGGTGTTGTTGGTGCGGTCCCGGTCGCCGTCGCTGATCCAGTTCGGCTGTTTGAGATGGATTTCGCCGATGCGAAGGGTGTCGCGTGGGGCGATGAACGGGGCGGTCGGTTCCACCGGCGTGGGCAGGTGCAGCTGGTCGAACTGCACCGGCTCGATCGAGTAGTTCTCCGGCTCGACATACGCATTGGTGTCGTAGTCGTAGTTCGGGAGCGGCTGGTACTCGATGTTCTGGTACTCGGCGGGCGGCTCGACCCAGTACACCGGTTCCGTGGGGGTTTCGGGCACGTAGGCGGTCTCGGGTGCTGGTGTGGGGGCGGTGGTTGCGCTGGGGGTGTCCGCGCCGGTGACACCTTCCTGGGTGCTGTCGCCGGTGACGCCGCCCTGGATCGGGTCGGCGAACGCGGACGGGGACAGGGCGATTCCGGAGGCCAGGGCGGCGGTGATGACTGCCAGCGCGGTGGCTGCCTGTGTGGCGCTCTGTCGGCGGTGCGGGCCTCGGGCGCGGCGGGCGGCGCGGTTGCCGCCGGTGGCGTTGTTCATTGTGTGCCTTTCGTGAAGTGGCCAGAAGGGTGGTCAGATGCGAATCGAAGGTGGATGTGCCCGTCGAGGGTGGCGTGAGGATGTGTTCGGTCGGTGGGTGATGGCTGAGTCAGGGGCCGGTGATCGTCTTGACGACTTCTTCGGCTAGTCGGGTCAGCGCTGCTCGGGTGTGGGGTTGGAGCCGGGAGAGTGCAAGGCGTTCCCCGGAGGCGAACAGCGGCTCGAACGGCATGCGCGCCACGAGCGGTACTCCCAGGTCCCGGAGGGCTTCGACGGTGTCCTGTTCGACCATCGGGGCGTCCCCGGGGCCGGCGGTGATGACAACGATCGTGCGCGGAGAACATCGGTGGCGGTCGACGCCAATTCCGTGATCATTTCTTCTGCGGCGTCGGCGGCGTCCCAGCGCAAGGGAACGGGGACGACGACGGCGTCCGCTGTCGCCACTGCCCACTGCCAGGTTCCCGCGAGGGGGTTGTTGCCGGTGTCGGCGACGAGGATGTCGCGGTGCTGGGCCACGATCGCGGCCAGATGCGCCGCATGGTCTTCGTTCAGAACGGACGTCGTGTCGCCGCGGCGTCCCGCGATGATGTCCTCACCCGACGGTTGACGGGTCAGGTGCTGCGAGAGCGCTGAGGGTCGGATGGCGACATCAGGGTTGGGATGTGCTGCCAGAAGGCGGGGACGTCGTTGCCCGGCGACGGGCGGACGGCGACCCGGTTGGCGAGACTGCCGCCGACCTCGCCGAGATCCGCGCACACCACGGTGCTGGCGCCGCGCAGGTCGGCCAAGGTCTGGGTGAGAGCCACGGCGAACGGGGTCTTGCCGACCCCGCCTTTCGGGTTGGCGACGGTGATCACCGAGAAATCGGGCAGCGCCCGGGTGATCACCGACTCGGCGGCCCGCAGCCGCATCTCCGGCGACTGCGCTTTCGGGGCGAGACTCAACCCGAGCATGGCGTTGAGTCGACCTCGCACACCCAGGCGGGCAGGCTCACCGGTCCCGGGAACGATCTCGGGGGCGGCCAGCCCCGATACCGGCCGCCGCGGCCGGGCGGGGGGTGTGCGGTCGTGTCCGCCTTCGCGCTCGGCGGATACCGCTGCCCGTGCGGGTGTCAGATCGGTCGCCGGCCGCCGCACAGCAACCGTGGGCTCATTGCCCTCGTCCTGGATCCGGACGACGGGAGTGCCGCCCGCCGGGCGGCGCTGGGGCCGTTCCCGGGTGGCGAGGATTCCTGCGGCGGTGCCTGCTCCGGGGCGGGGCGGATGGTCTGGTCGGGGTCGACCTCGAGCCGCATCGGCGCGGTGTCGGCGCCGCCGCTGACCGCGACGGTGATCGTCCGGCCGCTGCTTCGTGCTTCGGCGTGGGCCTGCGCGAACACGGCGGTCATCAGGTCTTGCTCGGTGTCGCCTCGCAGGTCGAGCGTCGCGGCCTGCGACGGCACATACGCCGTAGCGTGGCGTCCTCCGTCGTCGATGGCGACGGTCATCTGCGGGGCGGACATCACAGATTCCCGGCGCCCGAGGTGGTGCCGTCGAGCTGGGCGAGCATTTCGGTGATCAGCTCGTCGAGGCTGGTGAGCTGATCGAGTGCCTCGGTCTTGACCTCGCCGTCGGGGAGCGCCCCCACGAGGTCGCGCCGATGACCGATCGCGGTGAGGAGCTCGTCGAGACGGCTGCGGGAGACGGTCTTGCTTTCGGTGTCCAGGGCGGCCAGCCACCCGGGTGTGGAGGCCCGTAGCGCTTCTCGGAACGCGCGAACGACGGGGTCGGAGTTGCCCTTGTTGACGAATGGGCGGTGCATGGCCTCGATGTCCTCGGGTTCGAGGATTACTGCGCGTTCGATCTGCCGGACTGCCATCGGTGGCCTCTCTCTCGTGTTTTCAGTGGTGGAGCGGATAGAGCCGGGACATCAGGGGTCAGACGGCGGCAGCGAGGTCGACCGCGGCGAGGAAGACGGTGTCGAGTCCGCTGTATTCGAGGATCAGGACCTCGGGCCGGCGGCCGGTGGATTCCACTGACACCTCCACCCGCACCAGACCCTCCTCGGTGACCGTGCCGTCGCTGTCGCGGGCAATCTTGCGGATGGTCTCGACGGTCAGGACGGTGCCGGTGCGGTCCGGTTCGTCGTCGAGGCCGAGGACGATGTTCATGCCTTCCTCGAGGGCACCAGCCGGGATCGCATCGGAGATGTGGTCGATCAGGGATGTCACCGACGACCCGGAGACTGCGACGGGCTCGCGGACGTCATCGGCCATCGTGGTGATCAGGTGCTGTTCGTCGGCGATGAACTGCGCCAGCTCGGCCGAGAAGCAGTACACCGGGGTATCCCTTGTCGGGCGCAGGCTGTCGACGGCGTGTGCTTCCTCGGCGGACAGGTCGCTGCGGGCGGCGGGGTGGTCGTCGATGGTGGGGGTGAACCACACCTGTGCGAGGGCGGGGTCACCGGAGGGGTCACTGACCGTGGCGCGGCCGCGGATCTTGGCGTCGATGTCGCGGCCGACAGTGGTCTCACCCCACATCATGTAGGCGCCGTCACTGCTCAACCGTGCAAGCGCTGCTCGGGTCTGGAAGTTGTCGCGGACACTGCCGGAGTCCCGTCCGAACAGGTGCGCATCGGGGCGTTGAACTCCCACGGCGAGGCGGATGCCTGCCGAGCGGGCCAGAGCGACGAGTTCGCCGATTCGCCCGAGTGGGTTGCAGCGTTTGATGACTTCCTTCTCCTCGTCGGTGCCGGACTTGGCCAGCTGTGTCCAGGCCGCGGAGAGGATGAAGAACTCGTCGAGCACCGCCACCAGTAGCGGCATGTTGCGTGCCTTCAGACGCTGGGTTTGCATGTACTTGGTCCGCGCGTGCATTTCGCGCCACAGCGCGTAGATGAACTCTGCGGCCCGCAAGGGTTCGAAAACAATCGCGGGGACCCCGGGGTAGCCGAGGAATTGGTGCAGTTCGATGCGTTTGGGGTCGACACCGATCACCGGGACTCCGCGGAGTGTGAGTTCGGTGATCACGGTGGTCAGCAGAACCGTTTTGCCGCCGCCGGTCGGTCCGACGACCAGCATGTGCGGTGCCGACGAATCGTCGGAGATGTTCCAGTAGGCGTCGACGACGCCGGCATCGGTTTCGCAGGACGCGTACGGGACATGCAGGCGTTGCCCGGGCACGCTGGGGTCGCTTCCTGGCCAGGGCATCTGCTGGCGTCGCGCGATTCCGCGTTCGTCGAGTTGTGGAACAGGAAGGTCGGCGGCCGGGATTTTCAGCGAATGCATCACCATTGTCGCGAGCGGCTTTCGGAGCGAGAGGGTGATGATGGGCTTCTCCGGGGCCCAGTCCACTCGCCACAGCTGCCCTGATTCGTGGGTGCCGAGGGCGGCGAGCAGAGCCTCGGTGAGCTTGTGCCGGTTGGCTTCCATGCCGGTGGCCAGCGTGGGCTTGTAGTGGATGCGGTAGGAGGCTTCGGTTCCGTCGTAGGCGTAGGAGTCGACCGACACGGTCACGTCCTGCAGGGCCTTGCCGTCGGAGAACAGCTCGGCGAGCATGCGGTGACGTGCGCTGCGGGTGTCCGGGAGCACCGGTCGGCGGGTGATCGTGATGGTGCTCTTGTCGGCCCGGAAGGCGGTGACGTACTTCCAGTCGGTGACTGTGGGTCCGAGGAATCGGCTCATTGCTCCGCCTTCGGCGTCGAGGGTGTCAGGCTGTCGGGTCCCGGTTCGCCCGCCGGGACGCTGTGGATCTGCGCCGGCGTCTTCCGCGGCAGAAATCGCAGGGGTCGGGTGGGTGCGAGGGCCGGTAACGCGGCGCGCACGCGGTGCCACAGCGGCGATCCGACGATCAACGCATTGACTGCCGAATTCAGACGCTCCTGACGGTTCGCATCGACGACCGCTCCCTGCGGCAGGCGGATTGCCGCCCACGCGGTGCTGTGCCACCCGGTACGCACACTGAGCCTGATCCGCACGGGGATGTGGCCGGTGGTCTGTCGCACCACCGCGGACAGGATTCGCCGCTGCCGGTGCCGCAGGAACCGGCTCAAGTCCAGGAGACCGACGAGGGCAACGGCGACGACGAGCCTGGGCCGAAAGTCGATGAGCCAGTGCGCCCAGAGCGGCGAACGCGGCCACAGCTCGGTGATCTGAGCGGACTCCAGCAGGGTCGGCGCCCACCACACGGCGATGGTGACGGCCAGGACGACAAGAACCCACGGGGTGAACCGCGCTGCCTCTTCCTCCCCCGACTGCTCGGACCGCCTGCGTCCGCCGGCGGCCGACGAGGTACCGGAAGGACCGAACACATCCCGGAAGAACTCGCCCACAGGGTCATTCGACGGCATCGCGGAAACCCTTTCTCGGTCGGACATCTGCGTGGTGCTGATGCGCACACAGTGAATCCGCTCGCCGGAGGATTCACCAAGGACCCCCGCACGCGCTCGGGCGTGTCGCCCCGTCCGCAGCCCCTGCGAGTGCGTCCCAGGCCGCCGTGAGGCGAACTCCGCCGGTATCTCCAAAACCTCTCTGCCAAGTGGTGTTTGAACCACTGTTCGCTGAAACCGGTCCGGGGCGCTATTCTCAACTTCGCCTCCCCCCGTAGGGGGGAGGCGTCTCCCGAAGGGAGTGGGGGCGCAGGCATCACCGATCCCCCAATCGTCGACACGTGCCCCACATGGGGTCAATCACGTTCTTCGCGAGGGTTGTCCGAAGAGAGCGTGCCCGGAGGGCAGCACCCCCGCCCCCACCCTGAGCAGACCCCGCAGCGACCGGTCCCCACCCTCAGTGCCCCGCCGCGATACGACCCGTCCTCGTGGACCCACCGCCAACCGGCCCTCCTCAGTGGACCCCGCAGCGACACGCCCGAGCGCGTGCGGGGGTCTTCGTGTGCCGAAGCCGCCCTGTGCCAATGTTCTGACGTCACCGTTCGGTGTTGCCCGCGAATCTTTTGGGAGAGAGCATGCTTCATGAGTCTTTCGAGGCTGCGTCGCAGCTGACGTTCCTGGCACAGGAGGGGATCGAGACCAGCGGGGTGGGAGATTTCCTCCGCGAGCAGGTAGTCCCTCCGATCCTCGGCGTCGGAGCGATTGTGCTTCTGGCGAAGGCGATTCGCTCGTCCTGGTCTGCCGTCATCACCATCGCCAGCCTGTCCCTGATCGCGTTGGGCTGGTTCGGGTTGTCGGCGAACCCCGACGCGGCGATGAATGTCGGCACCGGACTCATCCGGCTGATCGTCCCCGGCGTGTGACCGGTAGCGGACACAGCCCCATTCGGACTCACCCTTTTCGAGAGGACCTCATCCCATGTCTGCCATGACGATCATCTTCGGCGTGGTCATCGCCGCCGCCATCGTGTTCGCAATCGGTCGCGCCATCAGCGAGCGCCGGTGAGGGGCGTGCGGTGATCGAGACCGATGACGACCTGTACCGGGTGGATCAGCACTGGCTAGGTCCTCCGGGACGGGCGTTCCCGAGACCAGTCAGATGGCAGGCAGTGGGTATCGGTGCGGTGTTGCTGGCGCTGTCGTACATCCTCGTCATGGGAGTGCTGTCGGTGCCGTGGAGCGGCTGGTCCGTCACCGTGGTGCTGGGGTTGACCTATCTCGGGACGAAACGGATCGTCGACGGGCTCGGTCACGAACGCACCATCCGGTCGCTGGCCCGGTCCGCGATCAACGACCTCACCTCCCCACGATCCGCGGCCGGCCGCAACAGGAAAATCCGGAACACGCCGCGGACGGTGTCGATCACCGATCAGATTGCGCGCGTTCGCCTCGCCCCCGCCGCCGGCGGTCACACGACTTCTTCGACTACGAGCAGGTAGGTCATGAGCTATCCCGGTAACCGGTTCGACCCGGCCGACCTCGTCCCACCCCCCGGGGCACTGCCGCCGGTGCTGCCCGAGTCGTGGCTGCGCGCGGCGCGCCAAGCCGGGCTGCAGACCGCCGACCCGCACACCGCCGCACCACAAGCGAGCTTGGGTGATGCTGTGCTCACCGACCCCTTCCCGGTCACCAACCCCGACTATGTCGAGGACGTGCCCGCAGAACCCACCCACAGCAAAGGCAGCAGGCGGCGCGGGAAGAAGTCCCGACCAGCCCCGCAGGGGCACTCGACCAATGCGGCCGCTGAACGCGGGAGCAGGGCGCGGTTGCGGAAGCAGTCCAAGTGGCGGCTACGGGCGGTGCTGGGCAACGTCACCATCACCGACGACACCGCCACGTTGTGGTTCGTGCAATCGCCCGGCACGTGGAGCATGCGGGCGATTGCCGATCAGTCGCGGTTCATCCGTGACGAAGCGTTGGTGCTGGCGGAACTGCGCGGCAAAGGGGTCTCCGGTATCCATCGGCGCACTGTGCGCGAGCCCTGGCCGGTCAAGGAATGGGGCCGCGCACACGCGCAGCTCGCCGAGGACCGCCTCCCCGACGTTCCCGGTGCCCTCGCGTGGGACGACTACCTCGTCGGTCAGCAAGTCGCGCTGCTGGACTCCGCCCCTACCCGCAAGCGCCGTTACTGGGGCATCGAACTGCCCCGGCGGTCGATGACCGCGCAGGCGATCGTCGCGGTGGCCGACATGTGCTCCGGGGTGAAGGGTGTGGGGCCGCGGTTGTCGAAGTGGTCCGAGCAGGTCCTGATCGCCGAGCAGGACGCGGCGGCCGAACACATCGCGGAGATCGAGCGCGTGATGCTCTCCCCCGGTGTCGAAGCCCTGCCTGCCGACAGCGGTCAGGTGGACTATCTGCTGCGCCGCTCGGCCGCGGTGGGGATGCCGTTGACCGAACCGGCGGCCGCGAACGCACCGTCGGGGTGGGGCCTGTCCGATCTGTTGTCGCTGAGCAACCTGACGGAAATGCATTACACGCCCGGCGCCGGACACACCGTCGTCGAGGGCACCATCGCCGGCCGCACTTACCGGTCGTACGTGACGGTGCTGACGGTGGGGCGGATGGCACCACTGGCCATCCCCGAGCAGAAGATGCCGTGGCAGCTGCTCGGTGACCAGCTTGGGCTGCCCTTGGAGTGGTCCGAGCGGATCACCCTGCACACCCCGGAAGAAACCCTCGGCGAGATCCAGAAGCAGCGCAACGCGATCGAGTCGCAGTACCGGCACTACACCGTCGAGCACGACGAAACCCCACCCGATGAGTTGGCTGCGCAGCACGGGTTGTCCCGGCGGCTGCGGACGGAGATGTCGAACGGTGGGGCACTGGCCACTCGGGGGTCGGGGTGGTGGCGGATCGCCGTGTCCGGTTCCTCCCCGCAGCAGGTGCGGGACCGTGTCTCGAAGCTGCAGCAGCAGTACGCGCCGGATGTCGAACTCGAAGTCGAGAACGGCCAGTACCACCTGCTCAAAGAATTCATGCCCGGTGAGAAGCTCGCCAACACCGCCCACAAGCGCAGGATGAGCGTCCTCGCCATGTCGGCGGGGATGGGGGCGGCGGCCGACCGGATCGGTGACGAGGAAGGCATCATCCTCGGCGAAACCGCGTCGATCTCGGTTCGCCCGGTCGCCTGGAACCTGTTCGCCGCCCACGACTTCTTCGACAAGGGTGGCCTGACCCCGCTGGTCGGCGTCCAGGGCGCCGGCAAAACTCATTGGGCCGGGATGATTACCTATCAGGCGCTGCGCCTGGGCGCGCACGGGGTGATCTTGGATCCGTCCGGGCCGCTGCGAGCGCTCGCCGATTTGCCTGAACTCAAGCCGTTCACCCGCGTCTACGAGCTGACCGGCCGCGGCGCCAAGCCCGGCGTCCTCAACGTCTACCGGGTCGTGTCCGAGCCCGACCCGGCCGACGAGATCTACCGCCCCGGCCATCCCGAGTACGCGCACGAATCCGACCCGGCAGCCGCCGCAGCAGCGGCCTACGAGGACGATCGCGGTGCCGCCCATGCCGAACGGGTCCAGCTCGCGTCCTGGGTGCTGATCTCGATGCTCGACACGGACGACCGCAGCGACCGGGACGCCAAGAGTGTGGTCCGGATGGCGGCGGCGATGGTCGGGGGTCAGCCGACCAACCATCTGGGCAAGGTCCTCGACGCGATCGATCACATTGCTGCCGGTGTGGTCTACACCAACGGCCACGGGGCCGTCGACGGCATGACCAACGGCCAGACCAGCTGGCTCCGCGAGCACTCCGGTCATCGGCGAAGGACTGCGCACCGCCGCGGGCCGGATCGGGCCGATGCTGCGGACGATGTCGCAGCTGCGCGATGCCCGGGTGCTGTTCCCGTCGGCCACCGCCGGTGACGATGCCGCCGCCGAACTGTTCGACTCGGTCCTCGACGAGCGACTGACGATCCTGACCATGCCCGGCCTGCAGATCGACGACAAGGCCGAGGGAAGTGCGGCCACCGACAGCCAACGCCTGGCCGGGCCGCTGATCCACCTGGCGGCATGGTTGGCGACCCGGTTGGTCTACGACAAGCCGCGCGCGCTACCGAAACTGCTGTTCCTGGACGAGAACAAGTACCTCAAGCAATCCGGGGCCGGGCGCACTCTCTACGTCCGGCTCGGCCGCGACACCCGCAAGTTCCGCACCCGCGCACTCGTATGCAGCCAGCTCGCCGGCGATTTCCTCGGGCTGGCGGACGGCGCCGACGACCAGGACCAGTCACAGCTGACCGACGAGATCATCATCGGCCGACTCGGCTCCTCCGAACGGGCGATCTCCGACGCACTCAAACTCCTCGGCCTCGAAGAAGGTGAGGGGTACGAGACGATCCTGGCCAACCAGCTCGGCGGGGGCCGCAACGACACCTATGACCCGCGCGCGAACAATGCCCGCAAACAGCGCGCCGCGAAGACCGGCGCCGACGAAGCCCGCACCTACGTCGTCCGCCTCGGCGGCGACATCGAACTGGTGCGCGCGAACTGGACGAACTTCACCCACATCGCCCACGTCGCGCAAGCACTGAACTCCCGGGCCACCGCCGCCTGACCCCCTTCTGGGAAGGACATTCTCGATGCCCGCCACCGCCCGCACCACCAGCTCGCCCGCACACCTGCTGCAGCGGATCACCCAACTGTGCGCGGTCATGATGCTGGTCGGACTCAGTGCCCTGTGCGGGCAGACCACCGCCCACGCCGCAGGCTTCAACTGCAAGGACGTGCCGGCACCGCAGTCCCCGAACTCGGCGGCGCCGGCGTTCTTCGACTCCGGGTCGGTGGACAAGCCCGCGGAATCCCAGCTCTCCGGCACCGGGTACGGCGGCCACGGCTGGGCCGGTCTGACGTGGCACATCTACGACCTCGGCTGCGGCGAGGACATCACCGGGGTATCGCTGGTGCGCAACAAGACCGACGTCGGAAACACCTTCCTCACGATCGGGCAATCGTTCGCGGCCGCGGCGTTCTGGCTCGACGAGCAGGCCAACATCCCCGCCGAGGGCCGCGAGACCGGCCGCCAGGGGGCGATCGCGCAGTTCGACGAGATCGTGCTCGCGGTCTCCGACTCGCTGCGGCCGACCGTCTACGGGCCGTGGCTGGGGCTGGGGGTGGGGGTGGCCGGGCTGATCATCCTCTACCGCGGTCTGCGATCAGATGCCCCGGCGGTGTTCCGGCAGCTCGCGATCGGTGCCGGCGCGCTGGCGATCGGCGGGTTGATGGTCGGTGCCCCGGCGAAGGCGATCCAGATCTCCGACGACACGTTCAGCGCGCTGATCACCAAGACCCAGGGCGAGATCTTCAACTCCGCGGGCATGACCGATGACCCGCGGTTGGTGATCACCGACCGGATCATCATCCCGGACGTGCAGCGAGGGTATTTCGGCACCAACGCGAACGACACGACGCTCGACGATCTGTGGCCGAAGTTGCGGGAGTCGATCGCCTACACCTACGACGAGCAGGCCCGGATCAAGGCCGACAACGCCGCACAGAAGGAGATCGACGAGGCCAAGGCCGAGAAGTTCCGGCGGGAGGTCGTCGAGCCGTTGGAGAGCAAGGGGCTCTCGTTCTACACCTTTCAGGGCAAAGACTCGAGCCGGGTCACGACCGGGTTCCTGTCGATGGTCAAGACGTCGATGCCCTCCATCTTGTGGATCGGGTCCTCGGTGCTGAAACTCTCGGCGCTGCTGGCGATCCGGCTGGCGATCATCACCGCCCCCGTGTGGGTTCCGCTCGCCATCGTCTCCGGATCGATCCTGCTCCGCGTCGGGCGCATCCTCGGTGGGATCTACCTGTGGGCGGTCGGTGCCGCGGTGCTGATGTCGGTCTACCTGCTGATCTTGATCAAGCTGTACCGCAATGATGCGGTCGACGGGACCTGGCGGCTGTGGTTCCTGGTCATCCTCACCATCGTCTTCTGGATGTTGTTGCGTCCGTTCAAGCGGCTTTCGCAAACCATCACCCAGTCGCATCGCGGCATGATCGGCGGCGCGATGGACCGGCACAAGCACGGTTCCTGGAAGCAGAAACTGCTCACCGCCAGCTCGATGGTCACCAACCCCGCCATGGGGCTGGCCGAGAAGAGCCTCGAACTCGTCCGCGCCGGCGGCGCAAACGGCGTCGCAAACGCGGCAGGGCGGCAGTGGTCCGACATGATCGGCGGCAACAAGCCTCCGATCATCCGGCAGGAAGGTCGCGCGCTGTCGGCCGCACGCACCGATGACTACCGCGACCGCGCCCGCCAAGCACAGCTGGCCGCCCTACGCGGCGGCGCGGGCGGAGCGTTGGCGGACCTGCGCAAAGCGTCCCCGGAGGGGCCCGAGTCCGGCACCCGACTCCCCGGTGTCAACCTCACTGCCAGCCCGGCCGACGGCACCGGGCGCACCGGGCTCGCGGATCTGCGCAAACACACCCCTGCAACGGGTTTCACCGACGGTTTCGAGTCCCTCGACACCGGTGACAGTGAGGTCTTCGTTCCTCATCAGGACGCGAACCGGTGGGACGGCGGGCCGGACGCGGTCATCGCACCGACCACCATCTACCGGCCGAGTGAGGAACCCGACGCGTCCGGAAAGCCGCAGCGTCCGTGGGTGTCGATCACCCGCCCCGCACCGGCCTCGTCGTCGGCAAGGCCCGTCAGCAGTGATCTGCCCCGGGCGGGATTGCGTGAGGACACCGCGGCGGCGCAGTCGACGGGGGTGCTCGACCGGCCGAATCGGGACCTGGGAGTGAACTGGTGAGAACAGGTGCCAACCCGATCACCACCGCGATCCGCAGCTGGGTCCTGCGCAGTCCCGGCCGGCTCGCCAGCGGGATCGCGATCATGGTCGCGGTCCTCTACCTCGCCCGCCTGATGGTCACCGCGGTCACCGGGGCAGAGAACAGCGGAAGCGACGTGCGCGCCCACGACGCAGACACCAGTAGCACCTCAGTGACCTCGACGCCTGCGGCAGCCGAAGAAGTCACCGAAACCGCGGTGGCGACAATGTCGGCCAGTGCGATCGGTCGTAGCCCCGCGACAGCGGCGATGTATTACGCGCACGCGTTCGTCGACACCACCGCATCGCCAACTCAGTGGGCGGTCGCGCTCAGCCGTGTCACCCGCCCCGAGCGCGTCAACGACGCCCTCGCGGCGGCCCGGCCCACCGCACCGGTGTCGATTCTCGGGCCGACCCGCACGCTGCCGGGCACCGGCACCACCGGAATGACCGTGGAGATCGATACCAGCGCCGGGACCATGACGGTCGCGGTCACCGACACCGACGACGGCTGGCAGGTCGCCTCCCCCCTCCCGACGCTCGACCTCGACGACGTGGCAGCGGCCACTCCCACCACCGGGCGCACCACAGCGCCCACCACGACAACCGCCACCACCACGCCGTCCCCGGGCACAGCACCGAGCCCGCAGCGCATTCCCGAGTCCCCGTCGTCTTCGGAGCCTGCTCCGCCCGCCCAGCAGGCCACCAGCCCCGCCCGCATCCCCGTCCCTGTTCCCGGCCCCATCCCGATCCCCGAACTCGACACACCTTTGCCAGGCCCGATCGCATGACCGCTCGACGTCTGACTGCGGCTGTGCTTGCCGCGTCATTCACTATCGGGCTGGCCAGCGCCTGCACCGGCGGGGCGATCATCGACCTGCCCAAACCTTGCCGGCCCGTCCACTCCGATTCCGGGGGCACGCGCGCAGAAAGCACACCCGATGATCGGCCGGCGGCGGCGCTGACCCCGTCCGGGCCGATCCAGCAACCCACCGCACCGGGAACCACCACGTTCACCTCCGGTTTCGGACCCCGCTGGGGAGCGATGCACAAAGGTGTCGACTTCGCCGGCCCGGTCGGCACCCCGATCTACGCCGCCCTCGACGGCCTCGTCGCCGCCGCCGGCTCGAGTGGGGAGGGACCCGGTGTCGGTTTCGAGAACTGGATCATCATCGACTCCGTCGTCGACGGCCGCCCGGTCTCCACCGTCTATGGGCACATGTACGCCAACGGCATCCACGTCAAGCCCGGGCAGACCGTCAAGGCCGGTGACCACATCGCCGAGATCGGCAACGCCGGCGGATCCACCGGTCCGCACCTGCACTTCGAGTACTGGGACGGCGGCCGACTGCAGGGCGGCACCGCGATCGACCCGACCACCAAGCTGGGCGGCGCCCCTGCACCATCCGGACAGGAGGCGAGTGCACCGGGATCGAATATCGATCTCATGGCCGCTTCCACCCCCGTCGACTGCGGCAAGGGCTTCGGCACCGCGGGCGGCGGTGATCTCAAGCCCGGCAGTGTCCCACCGGCATTCGAAGAATGGTTCCGCAAGGGCGGATCGCTGTGCCCGCAGATCAGCCCGGCGCTGCTGGCCGCGGACACCAAAGCCGAAAGCAGCTTCCGGGCTGTCACCAGCCCCGCAGGCGCAAGAGGCTATACACAGTTCATGGATGGCACCTGGGCCGTCTACGGCCGCGACGACGACGGCAACGGCCGGATCTCCCAAAGCGATGTCGGAGACGCCGTGATGGCTCAGGGCAGATACTTCTGCGAGATCGCGCGATCGGTCGACAGCTGGATCGCCGACGGCTCCGTGAAGGGCGATCCGCTTTCGCTCTACATCGCCAGCTACAACGCCGGTGAGGGGGCCATCAAGCAGGCCGGTGGGATGCCCTCCGGTGGTGACTATTCCAGCGAAACCCGACCCTACGTGCAGAAAGTCCTCTCCTACATTCCCGAGTTCGAGCAGCCCGGCGGCCGCGGGGAGTTCGTTCCCTCCCCCACCGCCGGCGGCAGCAATGTCGTCGAGGCGGCCAGCCAGTATTTCGGCACCCCGTACGTGTGGGGCGGCGGCGGCGCGGGTGGCCCGTCCGCGGGCGGGTTCGACTGCTCGGGACTGACCCAGTATGCCTACGCCCGGGCCACCGGCGGCAAGACCGTCCTTCCCCGCACCTCCGAACAGCAGTGGACGGTCGGCACCGAAATCCCCCTGTCCGAGACCAAGCCCGGCGACCTCGTTTTCGGATCCTGGGAGGCCGGCGGCCCCGGCCACGTTGGCATTTACGCCGGGAACGGTCAGATGGTCCACGCACCCACCGCCGGTGACGTCGTCAACCAAGCACCAGTAATGGCAGGCATGCGCGCCCGCCGTATGTGACCCCAGAAGGAGAGGAACGATGCGAAAAGCCCTGATCGTGCTCGCAGTGATCATCGCCGCGGCCGCGGCACTGCTCTACTCCTCCCACGACAACGCCAACACCTCAGGAACCGCGACACCGCAGAGCACCACGACCGCACCGACACCTGCACCGGAAACGGGCACCCGCGCACCTCAGCGACCGGAACCGACAACGCCGGAAGAAGTCGCCCGCCAAGCCATGACCGTCGCATTCACCTGGGCCCCCACCACCGACGAAAGCCCCACCAGCGGATTCCGTCGCGCGACACAATGGTTCACACCGGCCCTGTCTGCACGCCTGACCTCCGATGTGCGAAACGAGCGCGGACCCAGCTTGCAATGGCAGCAATGGATCAACGACAACGCCCGAGTCATTGCCGACGTCGCCATCGGTTGCTCCGGCTGTCCACCCGACACCGACACCACCGCACACCGGGTGGCCACGATCACCCAAACCGCGGTCACCGGCGACACCACCCGCCCCGTCGAACCCGACACCACCGTCTGGCTCACCCTCACCGAAGCAGACGGCCGATGGTTGATCGATAACCTCACCTACTGAACACAACCGAACAAACGAGGGGGAACCTTGAACTACCGCATCACCACAGCTCTGACGGTCATGGTGCTCGCCACCGCGGTGATCGCGGGGTGCGGCAACAACTCCGACGAAGACACCGCATCACAACCAGCACCCGCGATCGACGCCACTACCCAGGTTCTCGATCCCTTCGTCGACGACACCGCCGACGGACAGCAGAAGGAAACCGTCACCCGCATCATCGATCTCGGCAACCAGCGGAAGGCGCCTGATAACGCCATCATCGCGGCGCTCGTCGCCTCACGAGCTGAAGGATTCTGGCGGGTTCACCATTCCGGATCGGGAGGGCGGAACCTCTTCGGTTGGAGCCAGATGTGGGACAACCGACCTGCCCTCGACGACGGAGCCGTCACCGACGCAATCGAGAACTTCTATGCCGGTGCGGAAAGCCCGGAGAATTCCGCAAAGAACGACGACCCGGTCGACTACGCCGTAGCGATTCAACTGTCCGACCACTCGGGTGGCCGTGTGTACTTCGAAGACCGCGAAGCCTACGACGCTAACCTGCCTGATTTCCGTACCGAGGACACTGTTCGCAACACGTACACCGAGGCACTCCCCTACGCACGTGCAGCCTACGACCAACTCAGTTAGAAGCGCGCCAAGGAGGATTCTGTTGTCAGGCAGTACACGCAGGACAGCAACGACATGTGTCCATTGGGCCGCTGGCTCGATTTGCCCGGCCTAGTCCCGCTCGCACTGTCAGGAGGGCATTGCCGGATCCCGCCACATCGACCACATCGTGGGACCGGACGCGGGCAGAGTGAACACCTCTGTGACCCGAAATCCGTACTTCTCATACAGCGAGAGGTTTTCTTCCCGGGTGCAGACCAGGTAGGCAGGCATTTGCGTCTCGTCACACACCGCGAGGCGGTTATCCAGCAAAGCGCCTGCGAATCCTTGTCCGCTGAGCGCTGGTCGTGTCCCGATGTTCACGAGATACCAGTGCGGCGCTCTGGGGTGGTGATGGTCGAGTGTGCGGCGGATTCGCAGCGCGGCGAGTGTTCGCGTTCCGAGTGCCTGTAGGAGATGGGGAGCGGCCCGGAGTGTACTGGTGATGGGCTGCTGCCAGTGGCCCGGTGGATCCCACACCGCAACAGAGGTTGCCGCGCCGTCTTGACCGACAGCGATTTCGACTCCCCCACCTGCCAGGTGATGGGAACGCAGAGATGTACGGAAGTAGAGTGGCAGCGAGCGTTTCCGCTCCCCCAACTCGGGCCAGATCTGGGCCATAAGCGGATCGTTTGCAAAGGCGGCTGCAAGAAGTTCAGCACACCGGTCTTCATCGTTCGTTTCCGCACTTAGGATCCTTGGCTCCATCAATTCCTCACTCAAGTGGGCACACTGTCGGTGTGACTTCGAGCCTGTGCCCGTTTTGCCGCTGGCACCCATGCCGTTGGCCGCATTCATGACCGTCTTCGTCAAGATACTGATCCCACCGCGACGAGCTTCCCGACGGCTCCCCCGTCTGGATTATCGGTGGCTATGAGGCTGTAACGAATCTCCTTGCTGATCATCGCATGTCGGCCGCCAAAACAGACTCTACTACCAATTTTCGCGGCCAGAACCTACCCAGAGCCTTGGACATGAACCTGCTGAACATCGACGGTGAACAGCACCGGCGAGTGCGGAGACTCGCGACTACGGCCTTCGCTCCCGAGCATCACGCTGCGCACAAGCGCGTCGCAGGCGATGCAGCGAAGAGACTCATTGCCGGTCTGCCGGCTTCCGGTGAGCTGGATTTGATGAGCGGGTTGTGCGAGCCCTTGCCGCCGCGTGTGATCGGAACTCTGCTCGGGCTTCCTGTGAACAAGCTGGACCGGTTCCAAACCGCGGCCCGCCCCATGTTTGCGATCGACACATCCGAGGAGGGCTACGCGATTCAGGGGGCGCTCGGGGCCATGCTGATGCTGGTCGCCGGTGCCATCAACGACAAGCGACAGCATCCGGGAGATGACATGCTCTCGAGATGGATCGCTGCCCGGGACGGTGAGGACTGCTTGAGTGAGGAGGAACTGATCTCCCTCGCCTTTGCGACGATCATAGGGGATTCGAGAACGTCACCGCTTTGACCGCGCTCGTCATTGACGAAGCCGTACGATTTCGCAGCACGGAGACGCGTTTGGCGGTAGATTCCGCCGACTCCGGATCTCTACCAAAGCTCGTGCGCGAGATCATCAGTGACGTCGCCCCAGTGAACTATGCTCTGCGCCGATTTCCTCTTGAAGACATCGCGGTCAATGGAATCACCATCCCCCGAGGTGAGACCGTAATTCTATCGCTGCGTTCGGCGAATACCGACCCAGCGCGAGGTGTACGGCCCGATCTGGCCTTCGGTCGGGGCCGACATTTTTGCATCGGCGCCTCGCTCGCTGAGACGGAGGCCATCGAAGCGATGCGCCACGTCTTTCTTCGTTGGCCACGACTGCGTCCGACGAAGGAGCGATCGGAGCTCGCCCTGCGGCACTCGTGGCTCACTTATTCGCTTGCTGAACTCAGCGTATACGCCGATTGACCACTTGCCATTGCACGCTAGAACAATAGGCCTGTGTAGTCTCCTCGAATGACATTGGATTCGATCGCATTCAGGGGGCCACCTGTTGTCTACGTCGGGATGGGTGCTTGTCGAGACCCTGCAGACGAACCGTTTGACTGTCATCGAAAAGGATCGAAAGCCCAGCGGTCGAACCTCATTCGCTGGAATCCTCCGAGAGGTCAAGGACATCGGAGGGAACCGGCCTTCTAAGCAAGCTGCAGCGTGGATCGACGATCGCATCACGGAGATGCGGCAAGATTTAGTTCCCCTCGATAAGCCTGTCACGCTGGACAACGGCCGTGTTGTGCGCGTGATTGGAAGGCCAGTTGTCGGTCCCGGCGATGCACTTCACGCTGTCCACCTGTGGGTGGGGGTCGGAGCGGATACAGCACCGACGGACAAACCGTCGGCCGCCATCGGATTCACGTGGAATTCCGACCGACGGCTAGTCGATCTTACAGAGACAGCCGCTGGCGCGTTTGGACGACCCGAATGGGCCACTGCCGGCCGCGGCCTCACCGCCCCGGAAGCCCTCAGATTCGTCAGGGTTTCGGACGGCCTGTCTCTCATACGCACGATCCTCACTCGTGAGCCAGGCAAATCGTGGGTGGGGCTGGCGACCGTATTCACGCCATTGGGCCAGAGTGCCGCCCAACTGGTTGTGGGATCGGACGAATCTCCCGATGGCCGCGCAGTGTGGCGCGGTGTCCTACACGATGTCTCCGCGACCACTACCCCTCCGGCCCAGAGTCTCGAGTCAAGTGCGTTGGCCGCCCTGCGGCACGTATCGCAGAGTCACATCGTTCTGCTGGACATTGGCAAGATGCGACTGATCGACTGGATCACCGATCCGATCCCACAGATCCAGTGGAAGGGCATGGTCGACAACAGGGACACACCCCATCCAGACGACGTCCAACGCATCTTCGACACCGCAGGGCAAGTCTTCGGCGGCCACACCCCGCGCGGTGAGGTGAAAGGAATTCGACTACGCCGGTTCGGTGGCGGCTGGACCGTTGTCGACGCTTCCGGAGGAGTGTTGCCCACGGCAGGAGAGGGTCCTCTGCTGGCATTGGTTCAGTTCGACGTCACCGGCACGTCCAATGAACCTGACCCGGTACCCCCGACCGATGACGGCCACCCAGGCCTCGAATGAGAGGACCGTTCGTGTTGCGAGCCACCACATGAGCCTTATAGCATCCGTGTAACTCACGCATCCTCGATGCGTTTTCCCGGCACAGGTCGCTGACGGTACCGGACGAGAGTTGAGCGTCATTCGTGACGCTCCCTTGTCCATGCCGTTTTGAAAAAGCGAGGTGCCGATGAATTCGCCGACCTACCCACTAATTACGCTGCGAGATGCCGCGGTTGGTCGAGCGACTTCATTCTTGATGTTGCCCTCGACCTCGCCGAGAGATGGCTGGTGGTCCCAAGTCACGTCGCGGCGAATCTCTTCCAACGCAAGCACCCACGAGTTCGCACCTGAACTGACCTACACCGGTCTACGCAGGGGTCTGCGGGGGCCGGTTTCGAGCACGAACGTAGGCTGCTCGCAGGTCATCGACCGTAATGTTCAGCGCGGCAGCGATTCGTGCTGTCACACCGGGGTCCTCCGGCCAGGTCTCACCACGTTCAAGTCGTCCGAGCTTCGCGACGTTGATTCCTGCGGCATCGGCAAGCTCGAATTGAGTCAACTTGGCCAACGTCCGCCAGTCACCTGGAAATCGTTCGTCATGTGGCACCGAGACCACGGTCCCCAAATCTTCGACCTCGAGCACTCGGAGCACGGTGCGCAGCGAATCGATTTGGGGGGTGCCACCGCCGTTTTCCCATCGCCGGAGCGTCGTCTCTCCCACGTCCGACTTGCGGGCGAGGTCGGATATGGACATACCAGCAGTCTCACGCGCAGCAGTCAACGCAGATGGCAGAAAGCCGCGCGTCACACGCCGAGTCAACTTCGACCGCCGACGTTCTTCCCTCTCATAAGCGGTCACGATGCCTCGCTTCTGTTGACATCCGCACATACGGCGGATTTAAATGGCGGATATAGATTATGGTGTACATGCATCCTCCCACGATCCAGCACCGACTCAGAACGGACGCCATGACCTAACAGAGGGAAACCCCCGCCCGGTTGCAGCCGGACGGGGGCCGTACCGAACAGGGTTGCAGCCCTGATCAGCGTGCTTCTTCAGCTAGCAGAACTGGAGGTCTGCCAATGGAAACGATAGGCGTCGTCGACGGGGGTGTCGACGAAACAGATGTGTTGGAGTGGTCGAACCATCAAATCCGAAGGTTCATCCAAGCCCACGACTCGATGTGCGCATGCCTAGCAAGTTCAGGGCGGTGCGCGATTTACCGAGCAGCGCATGAAGAAGCATTCTTCCGCCGAATCAGCACAAACCTTCCCGATCGCGTCGACGGGCCGCAGACCACCGATGAGCGACTCCCGTGCACGCGCGATGCCCGCGGATGGGACACCGACATCGCCAGCACAGGTCAACTCTTGGCCGCCATCGACGCGTGCAAGAGTTGCCCCTTCCTAGCGACCTGCGAGGAACAGGCGCAGGAAGGCCCGGCACGATCGATGGTGTGGGCCGCGGTGGCTTACGACCGCGACGGCGAGCCGATCGGAATCTCCGGGCTGTCCGCGTGGGTGCGAACGCGGGACGGCATCCGGCTGCGCGACCAGAAGCAGACGTCGCCGGTCACCGCACTACCTGTACCGCACACGATGTCGGCGCCAGCGGGGCGGGCATCTTGACGGCGCCGCAGATCTACCCCGTCCGCCTCCACGAGGCCACTAATGTCGAACTCTTGGCGTCGAATGTGGTTGGGGGTCCCAATCGGGTCACCTTCGATGTGAAGCGTGACTGCTCGCACTGCCCGCGGTTGGAGGCCTGTCGCGCGGATGTCGCGGCGGTGGTGTCCGCGGGGGACACGCCGCGTTCCATGATCTGGGCGGGTGTCGTGTGCCGGCACGACGGAACGGTGATCGCGACCGATCGTGAGATCCGGGTGTACTGCAACCAGGTCGAAGGGCAACGAGCAGTCGAGCGGGGGTCGGCGGCATGATCAGTCTTTCCGACCGCGTCCTGCTCATGGCGACCGGCGAGATCGAGTGCCCCGGCACCGAGGGGCCCGCTTCCCTGCGTTGGGGACTGGCTCGCTGACATGTACTCCCACCCGGTGTGGGGTCTGGTCACCATTCCCGGCTTCTCCGTATCCGTGGGATGCGAGATCGCTATGTTGTGCCGCGATATGCCGACCGGCACGGTCAACTCCCTTGCTACCCGTTGGGATGCGGTGCACCGGCTCGGGGCGATCGGCGCCAGCCGCGCTCAGTCGGCGGCGCTCTACGCCTGGTCCGCGGTCGCCGATACCTCCGTCGATGCTCATGACTACCTGAGTGGCCATCAGTTCAGTGGTGCGGAAGCTGTCGCTGCCGCGTTCTGGGCGCACCTCGCCGCCAAACCGGGCTCTGTTGCCGAGGCGTGCGTCGCCGCGGCCATCGAGGCATGGGATTTACGACTGCACCGTCCCTCGACGAGAGGGGCAGTCGCATGAGGGGTCTTACCGCCACCGACCGTCACGGGCGAACGTGGGACATCATCGCGATAGAGAGCGTCATCTGCGCACTCCTCGTCACCGACACCAGGACGCCGACCGTGATGTCCGCTCCGGATCTCATCGACACGCACGGCCCAATCCGCCTCGCACCGGACAGGTGTCGTCTCAGCCCGGGAGCACGCGACGCGCTCGTAGATGTCGTCGACCTCGTCGCATCGGAGCCCGAAACAGCCACGATTGAGCAGATCCGTGAGGTCGCCGTCGCGGCGCACCTGTTGCTCGGTGTGAAGCCGGCACCGCGGTCGGCGTAACCGGTACGGCTGCGGCCAAAACCACCCTTCCCGGTCCCCTTCAGCGGACACGCGCGAACCTCCACAGTTCGCGGTGACCGCGCTAGTGGATCGGCACCCACCCACGCCCATAGCGAGGCGATGCCCCTGACCGCGTAACCATCGCGCTACCCGATAACCCAAATTCCATAGCAGACCCTCAGAAACACGAAAACCCCCTTGGTGGGGGTGGTTTCAGATTCACGAACCGCTCCGCGGCATGTTGTTGAGGAGGACTTGCCGGTCCTCCTCAACCAAGGGGGTGAAGGCCTTGCCGAGCCGTCACATTCTCTGAGGGTGAGTGTCGGAAGTTACCCGCTTCCGACGCTCGTACTGCATTCCCCGAAGGGACTTACCTGTGACAGGTACGTCTGATACTAACGCATGCGCTGAATCAGCACCTACACAACCTGTTTCGCCCACCAACATCCGGTCATCCGTCCACGGCGGTACGCACATTCCGCAGTCGGCAGAAGTCGACACCTGGGAAGCCTCCGTCCACGCCGCCACCCACGCCATCAACAAACTGCACGAATACAACCGCGACACCGGGCAACGCGGCCGATCCTTCACCCTCCCCACCACACCCGGACGCGAAGCCACCATCCCCGTATGGTCCGGCCGCACCGAATGGCTACGCCAACTCCGCCACCACATCACCCACACCACCACCGGCCAAGCCGCACTCACCGCCCACAGCATCGGCATCGAACGCCTGATGGCCGTCGCCACAGCCCACGCCCGATTCGCGGATTCCACCACCGGCCGCGGTGTCACCGCATCCCGGCAACTCATCGCACACCACGCCGGAGTCTCACTCTCCGTCGTCAACCGCGCCCGCCGCGTTCTCAAAACCCTGAGCATGGGCGTCGAACTCGAACGTGGCCGA
Source organism: uncultured Alphaproteobacteria bacterium (assembly GCA_963828625.1). GTDB lineage: Bacteria > Pseudomonadota > Alphaproteobacteria > Rhizobiales > Xanthobacteraceae > PALSA-894. Next base: position 25,184 of record CAWHEX010000011.1, read on the forward strand.
ACCCTCCGCACCCACGAATACCTGGCAGCCGAACTCCACCACGGCGGCCAACAACACCAAGCCGCATCCGTCTGGGCACTCAGCTCCCCGAAACACATCGTCGACGCCACTCCCCCACCCCCACAACGCCCACCGCGTCCGCGCCGCACCCGCGCCACCCGACGTCTCGCACGCCACCGCACCCGGCCCCAACAACCCACCACCGCGGCCAGCACAACTCATCCCCAGGCCACCGGTGCTGACACCCTATCCCCCGGTACTTACGTTCCTTCACATACTCTTTCGTTACGAAGTACTCACCAACGCGCACACGCGCGGCCCACCACATCCACCCCACAACCCCGACCACTCCACCTCCAACGAGCCGCCGCCACCCTCATCTCCCGCTCCCCCGTTCTCACCCGCGGCCATATCGGCAACATCTGCGACACCATCCAGGCCGCCGGCATCGACACCACCCGCTGGACCGGCCACGACATCGCACAGACCCTCGACCGCGACACCACGCAGAACGTGGCTGGACCTGGCCCACAGCAGACCGGATCAGCTCACCGGTCGCCCTCCTCCGCTGGCGACTGACCCACATCGACTGGACCGGCCCCTCCCCCAGCCAGCACCGCACCGCTGCCGACGCCCGGCGCCGCCGCGAACAACACGCCCGCCGCACCGCGATCCACCATCGCAACGCCATGCAAGCAACCCCGGAGCAGCGGGAAGCCGCCCTCGCACAGATCCGCCGGACCCTGCGTCACACCACACATCGCCGAGTCGATCTCCGATGAGCCACCCAGAGGGACGTTCACCAGTTTCGCGGGTAGTCCTCCACCATCATCGAGCCGCCGCACCTCAGGTGACGGACCGAGTGTTATTGCTGTGGAACAACACCGGACGCGATCATGGGGAACATCTCGATCGACAGTTGCGGCAGCGGACCGCTGCCGCAGTGGTGCGAGTTCTCAGAAGCTGGACGAGTCTCACGGCGTCCGCCCACCATTGGAGCGCGTCGGCGGGGTGCGGCGCAGTGTGGATACGGTGTCAGCCATGACGGACTGGGTGCAGCAAGCGCAAGACCTCACCGACCAGGTGCTGCGACCCGCCGCGGCGGAGGTCGACAGGGCGGGGAAGATCCCGCCATCGCACTTCGCCGCACTACGCGACCGGGGCTTCTACGGCCTCGCCTTCGCCACCAAAGATCCCGTCCACACCCTCGCCGACGTCGGCGAAATCCTCATCAGCGGCTGCCTGGCGACCGCATTCGTCTGGGCACAACACCACGGCACCCTCCTCCGAATGATGATGTCGAGGAACAACACCCTCAAAGCCCGCTATCTCGCCGACCTGCGCAGCGGCGCCGTCACCGCCGGGGTCTCCGGCAGCGGCTACGCGAACCCGGACAACCCCGTCATCGTCGCGACCGAAACAGACGATGGATACACCATTACCGGGCAGGCACCGTTCGTGACCGGATGGGGCCTCGTCGACACTATTGGCGTCACCGCATTCGACACCCGAGCCCAGAAAACCGTCACCTTCCTCATGGACGCAACCGACGGTCGAGGTGTCCACGCGAACCGAATCTGCCTGTCCGCGGCCGACGCATCCAACACCGTCGAACTGACCTTCAACGGATACGAAGTCCCCCACGCCTCGGTCATCCACGTCCGAAAGGCTCGTCGCGGCGGACTCAGCATCGCGGACCGCGCCATTCTCCGGATCAACGGCTCCCTCGCCCTCGGCGTGGCACGAGCGTGCCTGACCGAAGCCGACCGCATCGGACACCCCTGCCCGCAACTGTGGGAAACACACACCACGATCCGCACAGCACTCAACAACGCGGCCACAGGCGACGGAGACATCTACAACGCCCGCGCCCAGGCCAGCCAATTCGCCGTCACCGCCGCCACCTACGTCGCCACCGCCGCGGGGAGCCGATCGGTCACACGCGGTGAGCCCACCGAGCGGTTGGTCCGGGAAGCCGCCTTCAGTGCCGTCTGCACCACCACCCCGGAAATCAAGTCCCGCATCCTGACCGCAGGAACTCCCTAGAGGAACCGCCGGACCGAGACGCATGACGGCGATCCCAGACCCCGACTTCCCGCACCCTCAGTCCCATCGCAAGCCTCCCCGTCTCACTCCACCGGAACCGGCGATCAGGCGGACCGACCCACCCCTCTGATCAGTCAGCAGAACAGCGCCCGAACCAGAAGAATCGTCCGCCAGGTCGCCGCCCACCGTGATGCACGGTGCATCACCCAACCCCGCCGTGAGTCCCACCTACCCCGGGGCGACCACTTCGCGGTAAGGCGACTTGGCGAATCTCGGCCAGTTACCCTTGCGCCCTCGAACCATGCGTGGAGCACCGCGCTCAGGGATGGTTCGAGAGCGGCTCAGCTACGCGACTCGCAGCGGAGGCAGGAGTCAGCAAACCCGGCGGGTCGTATCCCGGAATGCCAAGTCTCGACCCGACGGGATACGGCCGCACCCTCCACGTTAAACCGCCTCCGGACTGACCTCAATGGCCAGTTGGGGGCGGCTTTTTGTCGTCTAGGGGACCTTCACCGCACCCGGCGGCGTGGTCTCGAAGGGAGGACCGACGATCGTCGGCGGGATTCGGGCGGACCCCGACAACAGGAACCCGACAGCGCCTGTAGCTATCAGCTACACTTGTAGCAAGTAGCTACACCACCTGAGAGTGAAGCGATGCACAGCACTGGCGACAAGGTCACCCGCCTGGCAGCCGACCTGGTGGCCAGCGCCATGGCCGAGGGAGAACGGCAACACCGCACCGGACGCCAACAACTCGAACACTGGGCCCGGGTGGGACGTGCGGTCTCGAGCCGACAGACCGCGGCCCGCCGCCGAGTAGAAGACGCCCTCGCCGGCCGGTTGCCGCTCGGCGAACTCGGACCCGAAGAAGGCACAGTGTTCAACGCCGAGATCAACGCGGCGATCGAGGAACAACTGGCCACCACCGACTACGGCTCTACGCTCGCCGCCCAGGGAATCACCACCGTCGCGCTGTCCGAGGACGGTCAGATCATCGAGTACCGTCCCGACGGCACGCGCACAATCCTGCCCGAGTGAAACGACTCGACCTGGTGGCCGGCTGCAACGGCGCCGGCAAGTCCACCTTCGTGGCCTTCACCCTCGCCCCCCTGCTGCCAGCCAGCCCGCTCGTCAATGCCGACGAAATCGCCACACAACGATGGCCGGCAGATCCGGCCATCCACTCCTATGAGGCGGCGGAGATCGCCGCGAAGACCCGAGCACACCTGCTGACCCTGGGGAAATCGTTCATCGCCGCGACGGTGTTCTCCCAAGCGTCGAAACTGGAGCTGATCGACCAAGCGCGCACACACGACTACACCGTCGTCTTGCATGTGCTAATGATTCCCGAGGAACTAGCGGTCCAGCGTGTGCGCTGCCGGGTGCAAGCCGGCGGACACGACGTGCCCGAAGACAAGATCCGCCAGCGATACCAAAGAATATGGGGCCTCGTCGCTCAGGCGTTCCCACGTTTCGATCACGCGAGCGTGTACGACAACAGCTCGAGCACCGGCCCGCGCATCGTCGCCCAGTTCACCGACGGACACCTCGTCGGCGAAGCCACCTGGCCCGCCTGGACACCCACAGAACTGACATCGCACACCAGCCGGGGCGAGCACCCATAGGCGCAGCAATAGCCCGGCGGATCCGAACACCCAGAACACGAGAAACCAACAGACACGGCCACCGACCACGACGCACCGAAAGTCACCGACTCCGACGAGACGGACACCTCCCTCCAACAGCTCACCACCAGCCGGGGTGGTCGCGGTGATCGAACATTGTGAGGCACGCGAGTTCGTCCACGAGGTGTTCGACCACCATCGCGGCGTTCAACGCAATTTCACCGCCGATGCATTCCTCGCCGCCTACCTGCTCACACCGATGCTCGGCCTACCGATGCACCAGACAAAAGTCGCGACGGTGGTGCGGGGATGGACCGATCGGCAACGCGCGGCACTTGAGCTGCCGGACGGTGTGCCCATCAGTTACAAGGCCATCAACGATGCGTTACGGTGACTGATGAACGCGTGCCGATCATCTCGGTATCCCGAGTGGGACGAGCATCGCTTCGTGCAGGCCCTGCTCGATGCCTCCCTGTGGGGTCACCCGTCGACCGGGGCCGTGGCTCTGGATTCGACCGACCTCTCGACGTGGGGGCGGGTGCGCCACCGCAAACCGCTCGTCGACGCCGACCCCGACTCGCCGCCGCCGCCGGATCATCCGCTCGCGCCGCCGGATCCGAACCATCCGCATGCCCGCAGGAGCGGGCACCACCTCCCGGACGCCCCGACCGGGCCGGATCGCCGCTACATCTGCACGGCCGACATGGACGCGCGGATGGGCTGGCGCAGCAGTGAGTTCGAGGAAACGATCTTCTTCTGCGGTTATGGCCTGCACGTGATCACCGATGTGCCATCCGTGCCCGGCCGTGGCCCGGTGGTACACGTGGCCCGGGCGATGAACCTCTCCCCGGCCGGGTCGCACAAGGGCATCGGTGGCCTGCCCGCCGTTCACGCGCTCGGTGACACCATCGGCAAGCCGCGGCAGCTCATCGCCGACCGCGCCTACAACTACGTCACCAACGACACGTTCGCGTTGCCGGTCTGGCAGCTCGGCTACACCACCATCTACGACCTGCACCCCAAACAGCGCGGCATACACCCCGGACCCGACGGTAGCGACACCCTCTGGATCGACGGCACCCTCTACCCGACGAGTCTTCCTGCGGGGCTGCACGACATCGAGCCGATCGACACCAAGATGGACGCCAGCGTGCGCGGGCGGCTCGACCGCCGGCACCAGGCCCGCCAGGCCTACGCCTTCGTCCCACACGGCGCCCGCCAACCCGACGGATCCCGGCGTTACCGCGGGCCCGCCGTTCCTCCGGCCCGGGTTCGCTGCCCGAACAATCCCGTCTCGATGCGCGCACCGCACAGCGTCCCGACCACCTCCTGCACATCGGGAACACCGTGCGGGTGCGGGCGCACGATCACCCTGTCCGACGCCGATTACCCGGACCTGCGGATGCCGTTCCAGCAGTAGCGTGAACAGCACACGGGGGCTGACCGAGGAGAGGCGAAATGGTCGACACAGGCACCGGACCCGACACGGCAGCGCGCACCCTCATCACCGAATTGCGGTCACTCCTGGGCGCGAAACTCGTTGCATACCTGGCCGAAGCGCCCGACACCGCCACCGTCCACGGATGGGTGGACGGCACCACCCCACTGCCCGACCACGCCATCCTCGACCGACTCCAGGTCGCCCTCGACGCCGCACGACGAATCGGCGCGCGCGACACCCCCGCCGTCATCCAAACCTGGTTCCAAGGACGAAACCCCGCACTCGACAACCAACCACCCGCACAGCTACTCCGCGAACCGAACCTCGACACCGTGCGCGACACCATGCTCGCTGCCGCAACCGAATTCGCCACGCACGGCTCCTGACCGCACATCATGCAACCAGAATGGAGCGGCCGCAATCCAGCAACCAGCTCTCTCGGTAGTTGCTCTTTCAGACGCATCGGCAGATCGTAGCTATCTTGAAAGTCGAGATAGGTGGTCAGCAGCACATAAGCGGTGCGCGAAGACTACTCACCATGAGTATTGTCCTTCGTGTCATTTCAGGAAGCAGTGGTTGCCGCCCTGAACCCCACATGGGTCGGAGACGATCGTATTCGGCCGCTTTGATCCCATAGTGCGCTGAAGGCCCGAACGTCGCACGACCACTGTCGATTCCGTCAGGAGGTGCGCTGTTCCGATCGAGGGTTCATAAACGACCGTTTTAGGAACACGCTTTCAATATCAAACGGCGACTGCACCGCTAGCTGGCACGTGCGACCGTGTGCAGTCGGCTTTTGGTGATGGCATTCAGGAGTGGACTACACGGCCAGCACAAGTACCCACGAAACCTTCCATGGCTCGATGGAGGCGGGTCCGATGTCCGGCTGACCCGTGCCTCCCCGTCACGCTGAGCGTAAATTAGGACGATTGTCTCTCTTCGACAACCCAGGCAGCGACCTGTGCTCTTGAGGTGAATCCGAGTTTGGTGAGGATGTGTTCGACATGTCCCTGAGCGGTGCGCTGCGAGATGACGAGGCGGGCGGCGATCGCCTTGTTGGTCAGACCCTCGGCGATCAGTTCGGCGACCTGTTTTTCGCGTTTCGTCAGGGTGGTGGAATCTGGAGGACTCGTCTTCGGGGTCTGCTCGCGGAGTGCGTAGGAGACAGCGGACGTGAGATCCATTGCCCTGCCGTGTTGCCAGGGTTGCTCGAAGGCGCGTTCGGTGAGCATCCGGCGGGCGGACCGCTCGCATTCTTCGTGATAAACGAACAGGTCGGGAACGATTACGGACGGGCTCCCGGCAGCGCGGCCGAGCGTCTCCGCGGCCCCCATCAGTGTGCTGGCGCGTTCAGGGTCACTGGTTCCGGCGATCCAGGCGAGTACTTCGACGCAGTTCGCGCAACTGACCGGGTCGTCGACGAGTCGAGCGAGCCGCACTCCTTCTTCGAGTAGGTCGGTTGCGCGGCGCTGATCACCCAGTCGCCATTGTGCGACGGCCATGGCCCACAGTGCGTAGGCCCGATAGACGGATTCACCTTGAGCTTCCGTGATCGCGAGAACTTCCTCGTAGCATTCGACTGCCCGGTGGGGTTGGGTGTCGGCCAGTTGATACGTCAATCCCAGCAGCGTCAGGGACTCGATCCGCAGTGCGAGTTCGTTCTCGGCATGTCGCAACACAGGCTGTGCCCGCTCCAGACGTGACGCCGCGCGTGTGAGATCGCCGGTGAACAATCCGACGATGCCGTCCGCGTGGTCGACGATCGCGTGCGCTATCGGGTCGGTCATCTGATCGGCGAGGATCCGCGCCCGCTCGACAAGGGCAGCACCTCGCTGGTGGTCCTGCTGCTGTTCGGACATCAGGCAGTCGGCGTACAGCGCCCGGATGTAGGTGATGGTCGGGCGTTCTTTCTGGAGTGACAGGAATTGGTCAAGCCAGCGCCTCGCCTCGCTGAGCTGGCCTCGCGACCCCCAGAGCTGCAACAAGGGTGTGGCCATCTGCAAACCGGCGTCGGCATCGCTTTCGGCGAGGCAGAAATCCATCGCGTCCCGCAGATTGGGCTGCTCACTGCTGAGTCGCTCCATCCACTCGAGCTGCCTGGGACCGATGAACTCGTCCTCGGCGGTGCGAGCCAGCTGGCGGTACCAATCCCGGTGCCGCCGGCGCAAGTCGTGGTAGTCGTCGATTTCCTGGGCCTTTTCTCGTCCGTAGGCGCGGAGGGTCTCGAGCAGCCTGAAGCGGACCGCGGTGCCGTGCTCTTCGCGGATGAGGATCGACTTGTCGACGAGGGATGCCACCGAGTCCAGCAGGTCGCCGGTATTGTCCCCGCACACGTGTTCTGCGGCATCGAGTTCGAAGCTGCCGGTGAATACCGACAGCCGTTGCCACGTGGATTGTTCGCGCGGGGTGCACAGGTCGTAGCTCCAGTCGACGCACAACCGAAGCGTCTGCTGGCGCGACGGCGCGCCTCGGCTCCCGCGAGTCAACAACGCATAGCGGTCGGAAAGCCGTTGCAGAATCTGTTCGGGCGACATCGCAGGCAACCGCGCTGCCGCCAGTTCGATCGGCAGGGGCAACCCGTCCAGCCGGTGACAAATTCGCGCTACAGCGGACTTGTTGGCATCGGTCAACGCGAAGGTCGAGACCGCGGTGGTGGCGCGTTCGGTGAACAGCGACACCGCGTCGTAGCGGGGCAGACCCTGCAGGGACGGCTCGCGGTCGGGGTCGGGGACGGTGAGTGGGGGAACGCGCAGTGCTGCCTCGCCGGCAATTGCAAGGGGTTCGCGGCTTGTCGCGAGGATGCGCAGATTCGGGTTCTGCTGAAGCAGAACCGTCGCGAGGTCGGCAACCGCGTCGATCACTTGCTCGCAGTTGTCCAAGATCAGCAACAGTTCTCGCGAAGACAGGAAGTCCAGCAGAATCTCGCGTAGCGACCGGTCAGTTTGGTCCCGCACACCGAGGGTTGCGGCCACCACGTCGATCAAGCGGGACGGGGTATCGACCTCGTCGAGCTCGACGAACCATGTGCCGTCGGCGAACTCGCGGCGGATGCTCGATGCAAGTCGAAGTGCGAGGCGTGTTTTCCCGACTCCGCCGATTCCGGCCAATGTCAGCAGGCGCGACGACGTCAGTAGATTCTTCGCTTCGGCGAGTTCGTGCCTGCGACCGACGAAGCTGGACAACTCCAGGGGGAGATTCCCCCTCTCGTGGCGGGAAGGGTTCAGGTGAATCCTCTCCTGCGGTGCTGGTTCTGTATCCGGGGCGGGTCGCACGTGGAGCGCCATGTCGTCTGCAGATATCCCGCGGCGACGTCGGATCTCGCGCAGGTTCTCGCCCAACGCTAGGGCTGAGGGTTGCCGGTCCTCGGGGCGACGGGCCATTGCCTGCTCGATCACGGTAGCGACATCGTCGGCGAGGCCGTGATCCCGAAGATCCGGTGCCGGTTCCTTTGTGATGCGGATGAATTGGGCGACCAACTGTTCGCCGCTGCGGCGCTCGAATGCGGCGTGGCCGGTGACTGCGCAGAACAGGGTGGCTCCGAGTCCGTATATGTCCGAGGCGGGGCTCGGGGCGGCGCCGCCGAGGACCTCGGGCGCAGTGAACGCGGGTGAACCGGTGACGATGCCGGTAGCGGTCTCGAACCCGCCGGATATATGCGCGATCCCGAAGTCCGTGAGCGCCGGCTCGCCATAGTCGGTGAGGAGAATGTTCGCCGGCTTGATGTCGCGGTGGACGATGCCCTCGCCGTGGGCAACCTCTAACGCACCTGCCAGTTTCACCCCTAACTGCAGTACGTCGTCCACACCTAACGGGCCGTGCCGTCGGATACGTTCGTCCAGGGAGCCCTGCGGGTGGTACGGCATCACGATGAATGGTTGTCCGCTGTCGGTGACCCCGACCTGGAGGACGTTGACGATGTTGGGGTGGCCGGTCAGGCGGCCCATCGCCCTCTGTTCGCGAAAGAAGCGCTCCCGGTTCTCCTCCGCGAGATCGTTGGTGAGCACCTTGACGGCGACGGTCCGGTCGAGTGCGGGTTGCGTGCACCGGTACACGACACCGAAGCCTCCACGCCCGATCTCCCGGGCGTCGTCGAATCCGTCGGCTGCCAGTTCCGACGCGACTGACGGGGTCACATCGCGATGGGTCTCGAACGGATCGATATCGGGCATCGTCCGGATCGATTCATCCGGTCCGCGATATGTTCGATGAAATCTGCACGTTCAGCCTCTCGACGACGTGTTTCCAGGATATCGCTGACGGTAGCCTGAACGATGCGGGCTACGGTAGCCTCGAACCGCGTCACGACACCGACAGACTCGATGCTGCACGAACACGTGTGGCAGCGCAGATGCTGCGTTCACGCTGGCGGCGGCGCCCTTATACCGTCGAGCGTGGCGCTCTGGGGCGCTCGGTGTGGATCTCGTCGTCGGCGACAAATTGGTCGAGCAAGCCGAGGCGCACGGCCTCGGTGGCCTCGTCGATCTGGGTGAAATCCATCGACGTGCCTGCGGCCGGCGTGGAGATGGGCAGCTGCAGGACACCGTCGATGAGGGTGGCGGTAGTGGTCGGTTCGATGTGTGCCTTGTCGGAGGGCCTACCTCCCGGCAGTTTCGGCGGCGCGTAGGTCCTTGCGGAGGATCTTGCCCGCGGCGGACTTCGGCACCAGGTCGATGAACTCGACCTTGCGGACCTTCTTGTGCGGCGACACCCGCTCGGCGACGAACGCGATGACCGCGGCCTCGTCCAGTTCGGCACCGGGCTGGCGGACGACGAACGCCTTCGGCACCTCCTCACCCTCGTCGTCGAGAACCCCGATGACGGCGGCGTCGGCGATCTGCGGGTGCGTCAACAGCAACGCCTCCAGCTCGGCGGGCGGCACCTGGTAGCCCTTGTACTTGATCAGCTCCTTCATCCGGTCCACGATCGTCACCACCCCCTCGGAGTCGACGGTCGCGATGTCGCCGGTGTGCAGGTACCCGTCCCCGTCCAGGGTCTCCGCGGTCGCCTCGTCGTTGCCGAGGTACCCGGCCATGATGTTCGGGCCCTTGCACCACAACTCACCCGGCTCACTGACCCCGTCGGTCGGGTAGGCAACCTCCTCGCCGGTGCCCGGGTCGACCAGCTTGCACTCCATGTTCGCGATCGACGGACCCACCGAATCCAGGGCGATGTCGTCACGGTCGAACGGAATCGCATGCGAGACCGGACTCATCTCCGACATCCCGTAGCCCTGCCGCACCCGGCACCCCAGCCGGTTCGCGACGGCCTTGCCCAACTCCTGATCCAGCGGGGCGGCACCGGAGAAGATCGAATGCACACTCGACAGGTCGTAATCGTCGACCAGCGGATGCTTGGCCAACGCCACCGCGACCGGCGGGGCGATGAACACATACGTGCACTTCTGCCCGGACACGATCTTCAGGAATTCGACCAGGTCGAACTTCGGCATCGTCACCAAGCTCGCCCGGTTGTACAGGGCCGCGTTCAGCAGCACCGTCATCCCGTAGATGTGGAAGAACGGCAGCACCGCCAGGAGCTTGTCGTCGGCGCCGATGCCCATCCGCGGGTTGATCTGACACACATTCGCCACCAGGTTGCGGTGCGTGAGCATCACCCCCTTGGGCCGGCCGGTGGTCCCGGACGAATACGGCAGCACCGCCAGCTGGGTCGCCGGATCGAACGACACGTCCGGGGCGGAGGCGCGCTCGGCCAGCAGATCTTTCAGCGACGGGTGCCCGTCGGCGCCGTCGAGGACGATCACGTTCTCGACCGGGATCCCGACGCGGGCCGCGGCATCCTTGGCCTGCGGCAGCAGCGGGGAGACGGTGAACAGGAACTTCGCCTTCGAGTCGGTGAGCTGCTTGGCGATGTCCTCGGCGGTGTAGAGGGCGTTGATGGTGGTCGCGACGCCACCGGCCCGCAGGATCCCGTGGAACACCGACGCGAACGCGGGAACGTTCGGCGAATGCAGACCCACCACCTCGCCGACGGCGAGACCGCGCGCGGCCAGCGCCCCTGCCACCCCGTTGATCTGGGCGATGAGCGACTGGTACGTGGTGACCGCGCCGGAGGCACCGTCGATCAGCGCGGGCCGGTCCCCATCGGCCGTGTCGACCTGGCCGAAAAGGAAATCGTAGACACTGAGGTTCGGAATCTCGACGTCCGGAAACGGGCTCTTGAAGCTCACTGGGGCCTCTCCCTCGAAGTGTTGCAGCAGTGGTGAATTGGTCTCGTAGCCCGGTGGTCGGGCGCCGGTGGCGAGTCCGCCGCTCGCGCGATGATCGGGACGGACTGCGCCCGGGCCGCGGCGGGGATCAGCACGAGCCCGGGACGTCGTCCTCGCCGGGGTGTCCGGCGCACTCGAAGCCGTCGATGCCGATCGCGTCGACCCCGAGTTGTTCGGCTGAGGGCGTGCCCGGACCACGCGGCAACTACCCCGCGCCTCCGGCAAGCTGGCGAAGCGACTGCTCAAACTCTGATTGCCGAGTCCTTCTCTCTCGCGGCCTGGCTCAGGCTCGCCAGTACGGCCTTCGCCGCTCGCTCGCCCGACGTCGCTGCGTCGGCGAGCGACGGCAGATCGAGCTGGTAGTCGCCGGCGAGGTAGGTGGTGCCGAGCGGATCACGCAACGTCGGAAGCGAGTTCCTCCGCCCGGGCGCCCAGAAGGGCACGACCCGACGATGCCGTCGCACGATGCCCTCGCCCAGCTTCCCTTCCAGCTCGGGGAACACTGCGAGCAGGTCCTGCTGGTACCGCGACACGATCTCCTCGTCGGGGAGGTCGAACAACGCGTCGGCGTGAGCGCCGCCGGCGAAACAGGCCAGCGCTCCACCCGGCTTACGGTCGTCGCCGTTCCGCATCGCCGCGGCGTGGTTGAACATCGCCTGGAACGACAGTTGCGGCGTCGAGACAGCGAAGTAGTCGTCCCAGCGCTGCGGCCCGACTTCGTCGGTGAAGAATCCGACGATCACGTACCGGCCGTAGGTGATGTCGTTGAAAGCATTCCGGTGCTGTTGCGGGAGGTCCGGGATGATTCGCTCGGCGACATCGGCGGGTGCGGTCACGATCGCGCGCTTTGCCCGCAGCCGCACCGGTCGGTCGCCGTCGTGATAGTCGACGACCACGCCGTCCCCGTCCTGCCGCACCGAGCGCACCACCGAGTTCAGCCGGATCCGGCCACCGAGATCTTCGGTCAGCACGTCGGTCAACGTCTGATTGCCACCCACCGGCAGCGAGAAGTTCGGGATCTTCTCCGGGTCGGCCAGCGCGAGGCCCACCGACGTGACGAACTGGGTGGCGGCCGTCTCCTCCACCTCGCATCCCATCCACTGCGCCGACCACGACCGCACGACGGCGGCGGCCAACTCCGACCGGACACCCTTCAGCAGGTATGACGCCAGCTTGGTGTCGAGCTTGGCGCGAACCCGTTGCGCGATACGGCTCTGCGACTCCAGGAACGGCATGACCGAGAGGATGCGTGCACCGACGATGGCCATGCCGATACGGTCCATCATGGTCATCCGCGTGCGGAACATGAGCGCGACGGGGTTCGAGGTGTCGACCACCTCGCCGTTCAAGTACAGCGCGACGCTCTTGCCTGCGAGCGAGCCCATCTCGATGCCGTGCCGGTCGAGGGCATCGATCAGCGTGCCGGTGCCCTCGGTGAACTGGGTGCCGACGTTGATCCAGTAGTCGCCCCGCCGGACGGTCTCGACTCGTCCGCCCGTGCGATCGGTGGATTCGAGCACCACCACGTCGGTCTCCGGCGCCAGCGTGGTGGCCGCCATCAGCCCCGACATTCCGGCGCCGACAACGACTACCTCGGTGGTCTCTTCATGCACGTCGTGCGTTGTCATTTTTCGGTTCCTGATTCTCGATCACAAGGAAGGTCCGGCGGCTCAGGCCGTAGCGGGAGCGCTGCCGCTGACCGCCTGCGCATCGACGCGCTTGTTGTAGGCGTCGAACGCTCGGTAGGCGCGGTAGTACGTGAACATTTGCAGGCCCCACGTGGACAGCGCGAAGATGTAGAAGATCGTGTGCTCCGCGTCGTCGCCCGGGATGTGGACGAAGTCGTAGGTCGCGGCGATGACGAAGCCGCAGGCGGTGGCGACGGCGGCCGAGATGGCGTGCCCGCGCTCGCCGATGCCCCAGAGGCGCTTGACGAAGTAGATCAGGAAGATCGTGGTGAGCACGTTGACGACGATGTAGAAGATCTTGCCGGGCAGACCGATCTCCACGGCGAATTGGCTGAGGAGGAAGCCCACCACGCCCGCGAGGGCGAACGCGCCGATGTCCACCGCCGCGGACGGCTTGTACCGGTGGGTGACCTTCATCAGCCCCAGGACCAGGATCAGCGTGATGCCGACGGACCGGGAGAAGGCGTCCAGGAAGTAGGCGAAGGCGTACATCGGGCTGTCGTGACCAGCCTTGACGAGGCCGTAGATCAGGAAGTTCGAACCCGATGTCGCGACGATGATCCACTCGATGCCGAGCAGGTAGTTCTTGTAGTTCCGGATGAATTTGATGCCGTAGGTGAATCCGACGGCGATCATCCAGATGTCCGCGACCGCGAAGAGCAGTTCTTTGATGGACATGATTTCTCCTTGGAGGGTGGCTTGCGCCGATGGTTAGTTCGTGAGGGCTGCCAGGCGGTCGGAGGCGCGGTCGGCGAGCCAGGCCGCGTGCAGCGCGGGTCCGCTGACGAAGCTGGGCCAGAAATGCTTGCGGCCGTGCCAGATCGCGGCCAGGTCGTCGTGCAGCGGCGCGCCGCCGACCCGGTCCGCGAGGAGATGGCCCACGTACTGTGCCTGGGCGAACCCGTGGCCGTTGCAGGCGAGCGAGTAGAGCACGTTGTCGGAGGCCTCGCCGGCGACGGGGAGCCACGTGGAGCTCATGCCGATCCAGCCGCCCCATGACTGTTGCAGCTTGACGTCGCGCAGGCCCGGGAAGCGGTCGTGGAATCCGCGGACGAGGTCGTCGGTGACGTTCCGTGCGGGGGTGCGGTTCGGCAGTGGGTTCCGCCCGGTCTGTACGCGGCGGGTGCCGAACACGATGGTGCCCCGCGGGGTCACGCGGTAGCTCTCGATGATCATGTGCAGCGTGACCATCGGGGCGCGGCTGGTCCAGCCGATGGCGTCGAGTCGCTCGGGTGCGACGGGTTCGGTCTCGACCAGGGAGGTCCACACCGGGCTGGCGAGATTCTTCGGCGCGATGGACAAGCCGTTGCTGTTGGCGTTGGTGGTCAGCAGCGCCTTGCGAGCCCGAACCCTTCCGTCCGGTGTGTCGACGGTGACACCGTCGCCGGAGTCCGTGACGTCGCGGGCGGGGGTGCGTTCGTAGACACGCACGCCGGACGCGATCGTCGCGGCCCGCAGACCGAGGACGAACTCACCCGGGTTGAGCGTGCCACCGACACCCTCGCGCACTCCGCCGAGGAAGCCGTCCGGAAGGCCTGCTGCGGGGCCCTCGACGAATTCGGCCGCCGATCCGGCCTCGGCCATGACCTTCGCATTGCGGCGCGCGTGCCGCAGCTGCCCCTTGGACACGGCGGCCATCACGATGCCCTCCTGCTGGTAGCCGCAGTCGATCCCGTAGTGGGTGATGGCGTCCTCGGCGAAGTGCACCGCGTTTTCGGCGTACCGGTAGAGGTCGCGCAGCCGCTCGCGCTTCAGCAGAAAACCCAACAGCTCCGGATCGGCGGCGACCGAGTTCGTGATGTATCCGGCGTTGCGGGAGCTGGCGCCCCAGCCGAGGGTCTGCGCCTCGAGGAGCACCACGTCGACGCCCTTCTCGGCGAGGCGGATGGCGGCCGACATGCCGCCCCCGCCGCCGCCGATCACGACGACATCGCAGTCGATGTCACCGGTCAGGGGTTGTTCGACGGTGGCGGGCGGTGCGGCCCAACCGGTGTCGTGAATCAGCTCCATGGCTACTTCTCCGTCTCGTCTGCAGGGATGACCGCGGTGCCGCGAGCGCGCACCGCGACCAGTGGCGATTCGAGGACCTGTGCGCGGCCGGTGTCGTCGGAGCCGCGGCAGATCACTCGGAGCTCGAAATCGACCGTGCGGCTGCGGTTGCCCTTTTTCACCAGCCGGGCCTCGGCCTCGACGACGTCACCGCCGCGGACCGGGGCGAGGAACTCGACCGACGAGTAGCCGGCGAACAGCCCCTCGTGGCCGTCGATCTCGATCGACAGGTTCGTCCCGGCGTCGCCGAACAATTTCAGGGCGAACGCACCGTCGACCAGGTTTCCGGCGTAGTGCGCGTCGGAGAAGGCGACATAGCGCCGGTGCACCGTCCTGCTCATGAGATCTCCTGATGGATCGGGCCGAGGTTGCGGGACTGTGTCTCCCCGTCGATCTCGACGCCGGGGTAACCGCGCTTGGCGATCTCGGTGCACATCCGGCGGTACTTGCCCACACCGCCCACATAGCCCATGAAGGTGTTGGGTTTGCCCTCGATGTTGGAGCCGCGGTACCAGGAGTCGGTGGTGGCGTACAGCGTCTGGGCGACGGTCCCCTCGGTGATGTCCACCCAGTCGTTCTGGGCCTCGGGGGTGGCCTCGATCAGCGTGGCGCCGGAGTCGCGGGCGTGCTCGATGAGATCGGCGATCCAGTCGACGGCCTGCTCGATGGTCACCACCACGTTGCTCGCCAACGCGGGGCTCAGGGGACCGGCCACCATGAAGAAGTTGGGGAAGTCCGTGGTCATGAATCCGAGGTAGGTGCGGATGCCGTCGTGCCAGGTCTCCTGCAGCGTTTTGCCGGACGCGCCGGTGAGACCCAGCCCGTACAGCGGGCCGGTGAAGGCGTCGAACCCGATCGCGAGCACCACCGCATCCACCTCGTAGGTGCCCTTCGAGGTGACGATCGCGTTCGCGGTCATGGTCTCGATCGGCTCGTCACGCAGCGACACCAACGACACGTTCGGCCGGTTGTAGGTCTCGTAGTAGTCCGTACCGAAAACGCTGCGCTTGGCGCCGAGAGGGTGATACCTGGGCACCAGCAGCTCGGCGGTGGCCGGATCCTCGACAATCTCACGGATCTTGTCGTGGATGAATTCCGACGCGGTCCGGTTCGCCTCGGCGTCGGTGAGGAGGTCGGCGAACTCGGCGCCGACGCCCTGGAAGCCGCTGCGCTCGTAAGCCTCCTCGTAGCGCCGCCGACGCTCCTCGTCCGAGACGTCGAAGGCGTTGTCGGTGACGGGGCGGTCGGGGATGCCGCCGGGCGAGTGCCGGCATTCCTCACGGATCGCCGGGTAGCCGTCCTTGACGGCGGCGACCTGCTCCGGGGGGAGGTCGGCGTTGCGCGCGGGCATCACATAGTTCGGGGTGCGCTGGAACACCGTGACGTGCTCGGCGACCTCCGCGATCAGCGGGATGGCTTGCACGCCGGACGATCCGGTGCCGATCACAGCGACACGCTTGCCCGCCAGGTCGTCGAGCGCGATGTTCCAGCGGCTGGTGGACACCTGGAGTCCGGTAAAGTTCTCGAGGCCCGGCACGTCGAAGTCCTTGGGGGTGGACAGACCGCCGGCGCCCGAGATCAGGTAGCGGCCGCGGCGCGTCTCGCCGTTGTCCAGCTGCACCTCCCACAGCCGGTCGGCCGCGTTCCACGTCGCGCCGACCACTCGGGTATCGAACGTGAAGTGCTTGCGCAGGTCGAAGCGGTCGGCGACGTGGTTGATGTAGCTGAGGATCTCGGCCTGCGGCGCGAATCGCTGACTCCACGTCCACTCCTGCTGGAGCGCCTCGTCGAACGAGTACGAGTAGTAGATGCTCTCGACGTCGCAGCGCGCGCCCGGATAGGTGTTCCAGAACCAGGTGCCGCCGACGCTGGGTCCGGCCTCGAAGCCCGCGAAGGTCCACCCGGCGGTGGTGAGCCGGTGCGAGAGGTAGAGGCCGGAGAAGCCGGCGCCGACGCCGATGACATCGACGATCCCGGTATCCGAGGTGGAGGGGAAGTTCATGGAATTTGCCGCTTTCGTTAAATTGGTCATTTGACTGGATCAATTGACTTAGTTCAGTAGACCAGTGGTCCCGGTCACAGTCAAGGGGTGACGCGAAAGAAGTGCCGATCGCTACAGCGGGAGGTCGGGTGAATCGACGCCGACCACGCGGTCGCCGCAGAACACCCGGACGGACTCGCCGGGGGCGTGACCGCCGATTCCGGCAGTGCCCCAAAAGCTCTGTGCCGAACCGTCTGCGAGATCGGCGATCTTGGCACCGTTCACGCGCACCTCGCCGGACAGCACACGGGATCCGACCTCGACGGCGCGATCCAGGTCGCCGCCGAACACGTAGGCGTCCAGACCCGAAGGGTTGGCGTTGGCAACGCGCAGCGCGTCCTCGTCGGACTCCACGGCATGCAGACTGACGAGCGGTCCGAACAGCTCGGCCGTCGCCACCGACGCGTCGACTCCCGACGCGACGGTGGGCGAAAGGAAGAACCCGTCGAGCGCGGGCAGCTGCGCAGGTTGATGGATCGTCGCGCCGTGGGCCCGCAGCCCCTCGATGCGGCTCTGCAGGGTGGCGAAATGCGGGGCGTTCGAGATCGGGCCGAGCTGGGAGTTCTCGTCGAGCGAGTGCCCGATCTCGATGCGGGAGATGCGATCGAGCAGCGCGTCCAGGAGCGGCTCGACGAGACTCTTGTGCGCCAACACCTTTCCCGGTCCCTCACACCACTGACCGTTGAGCTTGGTCATCCCGTCCAGGATCCCGTCGGCGGCCACGTCGATGTCGGCGTCGTCCAGCACGAGGGCCGGATTGTTGCCGCCGAGCTCGAGCTGGAGCACCTTGAAGTCCTCCGCGGCGGCACGGGCGATCGCACGACCCGCGTTCGGGCCGCCGGTGAACGAGACGATCTTCACGCGGGGGTCGCCGGTGATCGCCGCGCCCACGTCTCCCCCGCCGTGGACGAGCTGCAGCGCACCGTCGGGCAGCCCGGCCTTGACGAAGCACTCGACGATGATCTGGGCGCTGCTCGGCGCGTGCTCCGACGGTTTGAGGATGACGGGGCAGCCGGCGGCGAGGGCGCTCACCATCTTCGCGGCGGGAATGAAACTGGGGCCGTTCCACGGGGTGAGGATGGCTGCGGGGCCCCACGGGACCTTGTACAGCCGCACGTCGCGGCCGCCGGCCGCCAGCGCGGTGCGCCGCGGGGTGGCCCGCAGATCCGCAGCGGACGAGCGGATCCGGTGCGGGAGGAACTGCGCGACCAGCCGGGCCTTCGCGATCGGGACGCCGCTGGTGAGGGCGTCGGTCCGGGCGATGTCCTCGATCCGGGTCTCGACGATGTCGGCTGCACGCTCGATGACCGCGGCGCGTTCCTCGCTCGCCGCGTCATCCCAGCGTTCGAAGCCGTAGGACCGCTCGGCATGGCGCAGCGCGCGCTCCACGTCGTCCGGTCCGGTGGTGACGGCCCGGTGGATGGGTTGCCCCGTGTTGGGGTCGAGATTCCACGCGTCCGGAAGTGCCCGGCACTCGGACCACCCGTCCGCGATGTAGTTGATCGGCTGAGGCAGTTGCGTATTCGACATCTGCGGACTCCTTCTGTGCGCAATTGTGGATGGGGTCGGGGTGATCACGCGGTGAGGTCGGCGACGATGCGGGTTACCTCGCCCGACTTCATCGCCTCGAAGCCCTTGTTGATCTCGTGGAACGGGATCACGTCGCTGACCATCTCGTCGAGCAACAGGTGTCCCTGCAGGTAGAGGCGCGCGAACTGGGTGATGTCCTCGTGCGCTTGGCCCGAGCCCATGTAGGAACCGATGAGGCGCTTCTCGCCGAAGAAGAAATCCGACGCCGGAACAGTGAGGTCGGTGCCGTCGGGCGCGATGCCCACCAGGCATGCCGTGCCCGTGCCGCGGAGGACCGCCAGCGCGGTAGCCGCGGTCCGGGCGGAACCGACGGCCTCGAACGAGTAATCCACGCCGTCGCCGAGCACCTTCCGGATCTCGGCCGGGACATCGGCCGCACCGTTCACGACGTGCGTGGCACCGTAGGTCCGCGCCGCCGCGAGCCGGGCATCGTCGAGATCGACGGCGACGATCGCCGAGGCCCCCGCGAGCCGTGCGCCCTGGATGATGGCCGATCCGACACCGCCGCAGCCGATCACGGCCACGGTGGCGCCGGGGCGTACCTGCGCGCCGCGGAACACGGCGCCGACGCCGGTGACGATGCAGCACGACAGCAGGCACCCGACGTGCAGTCCCACCTCGTCGGGAACCTTGACCAGCGAGTTCTCCCGCATCACGGTGTGGCGGGAGAACGCGCCGATGTCGCCGAGCCGTTCGACGACCTGGCCTCCCGGCAGCTGGAAAGCGGGGCGGGGGCGCTGTCGGATCTGCGAGACACGCTGGCATTGCGTCGAGTGCCCGACCTGGCAGTTGCGGCACAACCCGCACGAGGGTGTGAGGGCGCCGACGACGCGGTCGCCCGGGCGCAACGAGGTCACCGCGGAGCCGACCGACTCGACGATGCCCGCCACCTCGTGCCCGACAACCACGGGTAGGTCGGCGCCCACGGTGCCGGTCATGTAATGCAGGTCGCTGTGGCACAGGCCCACGTTCGAGACTGCGACGCGGACCTCGTTCGGATCCGGGTCGTCGACCTGGATCTCGGTGAATTCGAGCGGTTCGTTCAGCGCGGTGAGAAGCGCTGCCTCGGTGGTGATCATCATCGTCTCCGATCTCAATTGCTCTGCGCGGGCGCCGTCGGCGCCGCGTTCTTCGATGCCCAGAAGCCCTCGATGCCTTCGGTGAAGGCGCCGGACTCCCACGACTGGCGGGCGGCGTCGTCTTCGCGGGTGAACGCGGCCTCGATGTCTTCGGGGCGCGGCCGCAGCAGACCCAGGTGCAGCGCGGTGGTCCGGGGATCGGAGTTCCATTGCCTGATCACCTCGACCGCGCGGTGCACCAGTGCCTCCGGGGCCACGATCTCGTCGAGCAGCCCGATCCGCAGGGCCTCGCCTGCGCCTATCCGGTTCGAGCCCAGAATTATTCGCATCGCGTGGTTGCGTACCAGGCGGCCCATGAGGAAGCTCGAAGCGTTCGAGATGATGATTCCGCGGTGGTTCTCCGGCTGGTAGTACTCGGCGGCGGGAGTGCCGATCCGGGAGTCGCAACACAACGTGATCTCCGAGGCGCCGCCGACCGCGATCCCGTTCACGGCCGCGATCACGGGGACCTTCGTCTCGAGAATCGCGCGGGTGATGTCGTGGAAGGTCGCGAAGGCCTCGCGGATCTCGTCGTAGGTGGTCGGCACCGCCTGCAGGTCCTCACCGGCGGAGAACGCCCGCCCGGTGCCTGTGAGCACGATCCCGCGGACGAGATCACCCGTTCCGAACCGGCGGATGGTCTGCGCGAGCCGCACCCTCGTTGCCACGTCCATCACGTTCAGCTTCGCCGGGCGGTTCAGCGTGAGCACCGCGACGTCGTCGTCGATGTGCACGTCCAGATAACTGTCGGTCATGTCCGGCTCCTCAGTTGCCGTTGCCGGCGGTGCGCGGCGGCTGCAGGTCGTAGGTGATGCCGGGATGCTCGGCGGAGCGCGCCTGCAGGGCCGGCTTCGACACGCGCTCGGACGGGGTGCGCGGGAAATCGGCGACGAACTCGACGTATCGAGGAATCTTGAAGCGCGCCAGCTGAGTTCGTGCGCCGTCGACGATTTGCTCTGCCGTCGCGCGGCTCTCCTCGACGCCGGGGGCCAGCTGAACGAAGGCCTTGACCTCCTCGCCGAACAGCTCGTCCGGGACGCCGACCACCGCTGTCGCGACGACGGTGTCGTCGTGTTCGAGGACGCGTTCGACCTCGGCGCTCGCGATGTTCTCCCCGCCGCGGCGGACCATGTCCTTGATCCGGCCCACCAGGCGGTAGCCGTCCGGCTCGCGGACCGCGACATCGCCGGTGTGCAGCCAGCCGTCGCGGAGGACCTCCGCGGTGTCTTCGGGTCGGTTCCAATAGCCGAGCATCATCGGCCTGCCCGACGTGATCAGCTCGCCGGACTCTCCCGCGGCAACTTCCCGGCCCTCCGGATCGACCACCCGGACCTGCTTCGTGGGAACGGGCTGCCCCAGTCGTCCGCTGCCGACGTCGACCGTGCTCTCGGGGAGGCTGACCAGGTCGGCCCCGCTTTCGGTCATCCCGAAGATCTCCCGCCACGGCGTGCCCCAACGCTGTTCGAGCTGCGCGTGCAGCGCGACGGGGATGGCCGAGCACAGCACGAGGCGCAGGTCGTTGTCCCGGTCCTCCGGGCTCGGCGGCTGCTTGAACAGAAGCGTGGGCATCGAGCCGAGCACGTAGCAGAACGTGGCCCGGTGGCGACGGACATCCGCCATGAAACCCGAGGCGGAGAACCGGGGCAGCACCACCAGCGGCGCGCCGACCGTAAGGCACAAAGAGGTGTTCCACTGCGGGTCCATGTACGAGAACGGCTGCGAGGTGAGAACCACGTCGCCGGACCCGAGGCCCGCCGCACCCGCACAGATCCACCCCAGCCGGACCCAATAGTCGTGGGTCAACATGCACGCCTTCGGGAATCCGGTGGTCCCCGAGGTGTACTGGAGGTTGGCCAGCGTGTCCGGGGTGATCGCGACATCGGGCCTGTCCGCCGGGTACTGCGCGAGCTCGCCGCGCGACGCGGCTTCGACGATACGGACATCGGCCAGATCGCCGTTCGCGGCGCGCACCTCGTCGACGAGCGGGCTGTGACCGTCGTCGGTGAACATCACCCGGGCGCCGGAGTCTCGGAGCACGAATTCGAGGTCTGCGCGCTGATATGACGAGTTCACCGGCACCGCGACGCCGCCGGCTTTGAGGATCGAGAGCCAGGCGATCGGCCACTGCACCACGTTGGGCAGCATGATCGCGACCCGGTCGCCGGCGCCAATCCCGTCCTCGGAGACCAGACGCTGCGCCAGGCGTGACGTCCAGTCGTCGATCTCGCCGAAGGTCCAGGATCCTTCCGCGAACCGAAGAAACTCACGGTCGGGAAAGCGGGCGGCCTGGATCGCCAGCAGGCCGACGACGGTGTCGATCGGCGGGTCCACAGCCATGCGATCGAGTGCGATCGCGCGTTCCCGGGGAACTGATTCGACTCCGGTCATGGTCATCCTCTTCACGCTTGTCGGGTGCGATGCGGATGCAGCTCGCGATCTCTGGTCGTAACGGCGCATCCGCGGTGAGCTCGAGGCCCGGGACCTTCCGATCACCGATGGCGCCGGACTGTGGTCTCGGTCATAGCCTAGAAGAACATAGTCAAATGATCAAGGCATATGACCACGAACCGGTAGGATCACTCACCGAAAGGTGGTCATCTCGCCGACATGGCGGCCTGATTGTCCATTTCGACTGGTAGCCGAAGCTGACCTGATCATCCGTTCAGATCTGTCGACAGGAGAGGGCATGGCTCGCATTCCCGCCGCCGAACGTCGCGCCGAACTGGTGGCGGCGGCCGTGCGCGTGATCGCTGCCGACGGGGTCGACGGCGCCACCACCCGCCGTATCGCGCAGGAGGCGAACGCTCCGCTGGCCACCCTGCACTACTGCTTCGCCACGAAGGAGGTGCTGTTCGCGGCGGTCTTCGAGCACGTCGCCGGACAGTATCGAGAAGTGCTGACGCGCAACGATGTCCATGGCGACGTGGCGATCACCGCGCGCGCCCTGTTACGCGGCGTGATGGAGTGGTACCTGGCGAATCCGGACTTCGGCGCGGCGATCGTCGAGCTGATCAGCTGGGGCCAGCGTCAGGAAGGCCAGCAGGCCGAGATGGTGTACAACGAGGCATCCGCGACCATACGGACGAAACTCGCGAGTCCGCCGCGACCGCTTCCGGCCGGCCGGTCGACCCGGACACCATCGACGCACTGACCTACATCGTGTCCACATTGTCCGACGGATTCGCGCTCAACTGGCTGGTGTTCACCGACCCCCCAGCGGCGGAACGACAGATCGAACTCATCCTCGGCGTGCTCGACGCCTGGATGGCCGCCCACCTCGGCAACACCTCCGGACCGGCGGCCCGTCCCTCGCAGGCCTCCCCCGCCGAGCTCGTGTCCTGGGTGAGTGTGGAGTGATAGTGAGCGCCACGGCAGCGGCCGCCCGCACGAATCAACGCGCCAGGTCGGGGACGGCAATCGACCCAGCCACGTTCAGGACGCCGCCGCGCCGACGCGCCGACCGGACCGGGCGCGTGAGACCAGCACGCTCACCACGACCAGCAGGGCGAGGAGTCCCGATAACCAGTAGCCGATGCCGTAGAGGCCCTTGGCAGCGACCTCGAGACCGGTTCCGACCACCGGAACCAGGGAGGCGCTGAGGTCGGCGCTGACCAGTGCCGTGCCGAAGGCGAA
Source organism: uncultured Alphaproteobacteria bacterium (assembly GCA_963828625.1). Lineage (GTDB taxonomy): Bacteria > Pseudomonadota > Alphaproteobacteria > Rhizobiales > Xanthobacteraceae > PALSA-894. Next base: position 48,641 of record CAWHEX010000011.1, read on the forward strand.
ACCCACGGCCATGGACGTGCCGGCGATACCGGCCGCCATCCCGGCTTTCTCCTCGGGCACTGCCATCTGCACCATGGTGAACCCCGCTGCGTAGCCGATTCTGATCCCGAGACCCATGACGGCAGCGCCCACCAGGTAGTGCCACTGCTGGTCGTGCGCGACGGCGAGCCAGGCCAGCCCCGATGCACTGATGAGCGCTCCGATGACGAAGACGGTCGCACCACGGCCGTTGAACAAGGCGCGGTCGAGTACGGTTCCGCGGATCAAGAACGCCGCCGCGAAAGGTGCCATGAGCCAGCCGGTCTGCAGGGCGCTGAGCCCGAGTCCGTAGGCGTCCGCGGGACGAAGATCCTCGGGAGTGATCTGGGCGTACGTGCTGAGCAGCAGCAGGAAGGCCGAGTTCACCGCGGCGAACAATGCGATACACAAGCACGACGCGGTGACCAAAGGCGCCTTCATCAGTGCGACGTCGAACACCGCCGAGGTCGAGCGGCGCTCGACGCGCACCCAGGCGATGCCCCCGACGATGCCGGCCATCAACGGAATGAGCGCCGCGATGCCCCACACGAGGCCTTGCGTCAGAGTCAGCAGGATCGCGGCGACCCAAGCGATCATCCACACCGTGCCGAGTACCGCGATGCGGCCGGAACGCTCAGCAGGCGGGGTGTGGGGGATCACGGCATAGCACGCAATGGCCGTCACTGCGCACACTATGGTGAGGATGATGAAAAAGCCTCGCAGCGACAGACTCTCGACGATGAAGCCACCGCCGATCATGCCCACGACGATGCCGACACCGGTGGCGATGACCAGAACCGCGACACCCACCGTGATACCGTCCTCGCCGAGATTGCGGCGCAGGAAACCGAGCGGAAGCAGCTGCGCCGCGCCCCCGAATCCCATGAGAATGCAGCCGACCAGAAGGGTCGAGTACGAGTCGCCGGCAGCCGGAACGAGCGCGCCGACCGCAAGGAATGCGGACGCCGCCACCGCGGCGTTACGGTCGCCGTGCAGATCGGCGAGGCGCGGCAGCAAGATGAAGCCCGCTCCCCCGCCGAGGGTCAGCGCCGTGTAGAGCCACGTCGTCTCGGCCACTGTGGCGAGGCCGTACTGCGCCTGGATGATCGGCAACAGCGGCGGCAGGATGAAGATGACGGCGTTGGTCAGGACGATCAGCAGCGTGCCGACACCGATGAGCACTGCCTTGTTCGGCCCGGGGCGAGCAGTCCCCGCATGGCCGGGTCCGGATTGCTGGTGGATCTCTGTCATGAATTGCTTCCTTCGATGATCACGCCGCCGTCTCGCATGATCATGTCGACCATGGCTTCTGTGGTGGCGTCGGGGGTGAGACACGTGAGTTCGTCGGTCATGACGGGTCTGTTTCTTCGAAACCGGTGTGGTCGCATCGGAGTGCGCCGACCCGCCAATGTGATCCGGCTCATACCGTAAGCCAAGTGAGTCGTTTGATCAAGGCATATGACTATTTGCTTCGCGTTGTTGCCCGCACCTGACGGCGGTTCTCCGGGGAAATATGGCAACACGCTTACCTTTCCGACTGGTAGCGTGGAACCGACTTGATCATCCGTTCAGATCTGTTGACAGGAGAGGGCATGGCTCGCATTCCCGCCGCCGAACGTCGCGCCGAACTGGTGGCGGCGGCCGTGCGCGTGATCGCTGCCGATGGGGTCGACGGCGCCACCACCCGCCGTATCGCGCAGGAGGCGAACGCTCCGCTGGCCACCCTGCACTACTGCTTCGCCACGAAGGAGGTGCTGTTCGCGGCGGTCTTCGAGCACGTCGCCGGACAGTATCGAGAGGTGCTGACGCGCAACGATGTCCATGGCGACGTGGCGATCACCGCGCGCGCCCTGTTACGCGGCGTGATGGAGTGGTACCTGGCGAATCCGGACTTCGGCGCGGCGATCGTCGAGCTGATCAGCTGGGGCCAGCGTCAGGAAGGCCAGCAGGCCGAGATGGTGTACAACGAGGCATCCGCGACCCTGCGAGCGATCCTCGAGTCCGCCGCGACCGCTTCCGGCCGGCCGGTCGACCCGGACACCATCGACGCACTGACGTACATCGTGTCCACATTGTCGGACGGATTCGCGCTCAACTGGCTGGTGTTCACCGACCCCCCAGCGGCGGAACGACAGATCGAACTCATCCTCGGCGTGCTCGACGCCTGGATGGCCGCCCACCTCGGCGATGCCCCCGCGCCTGCGGCCCCGGCCCCGGCCCCGAAGACGGCCTCGCCCGAAGAAGCCATGCGCTCGCTCGTGTCCTGGGTGAGCGTCGAGTGAAAACCGCTCTGACCTGAAAGTAATTGTCGGCCGCCACCCTTCGGTGGCGGCCGACAGTCTTCCCCGAGTCAGATCCGCCGGTTGCCCTCGGCGACGATCCAGCTCAGCGCCGGATCGTCACGTTCCATCCACTCGGGATGCCACTGGACACCGAGCACCGCGGCCCCCGGCAGCTCGACCGCTTCGACGACGCCGTCGGCCGTGCGCCCCGTGACCACCAGGCCGGTCCCGCAGCGGTCGACCGCCTGGTGGTGCCACGAGTTGGTCACCGCGCCGGCACCGAACAGACCTTCCGCGATCGAGCCGGGCTCGAACGTCACCTTGTGGTCGTCGGCACCGTCGGTGAGCGGGGGCGAACTCGACTGATGCCCGACGGAGCCGGGCGGCAGGTCCGCGATCAGCGTGCCGCCCAGAGCGACGTTCAGGACCTGCAGGCCCCGGCACACCCCGAGCACCGGGATATGTCTGGCGAGTGCGGCACGCACGAGCGCGATCTCGTACTCGTCCCGCTCGGGGTCGTGGACCATCGGATTATCCCGTGGATCCACGTCACGGACCACCGACAGATCCCCACCCCAGTACGCGGGATGAACATCCTGACCTCCGGTGATGACCACGCCCGCCAGCCAATGGCAGAGTGCCTCCGGGTCGGCATCGTAGGGCAGGTTCACCGGAATCCCTCCGGCCCTGGCGATCCGGTCCGAGAAGTCGGACATGAAGGTGTCAGTGAGCAGGTGACCGTAGCGCTTGTCCAGCCCGTCGACCAGCCCCAGCCGGACCCGTCGGCCGGTGATGCCGATCATCGGCCGGATCGCGCCCGGCGTCGCGTTCCCCCCGCTCACGGGAACTCGAAGTATCGCGCCGACTCCCATTCGGAGAGCTCGGCGAACGGATCACCGCCTGCAGTGTGGAACTGCATCCACTCCCAGCGCCGGGTACCGACCCAGTAGTCGACGAACTCGTCGCCGAGCTGCTCGCGCAGGATCAGGTCGGTCTCCAGCGCGGCGGCCGCCTTGGTGATGGTGTTCGGCAGCCGCTCGAGGTCGGGCACACACCACGCCAGGTCGCTGACCGGCTCGGGTGGCTCGATCTCGCCGTCGAGGCCGGCGATCACACCGGCGAGAATGGCCGCGACCGCGAGGTACAGGTTCGCGTCGGCGCCGGGAACGCGGTATTCGAGGCGGGAGTACGCCGGGTGACCGCACACTGCGCGCACCGCGGTGCTCTTGTTGGCGATGCCCCAGGTAATCGTCGTCGGCGGGCCGCTCAAGTCGACCAGGCGGCGGTACGAGGTGATCTGCGGGAGCATGACCGATGCCGCCCCGCGCATGGTCGCGAGCAGTCCGCCGACCGCGTGCCGCATCGTGGGCGACGGCCCGTCCTCGGCGTAGAAGGCGTTGACCCCGTCGCGCTGCAGAGACAGGTTGACGTGCGAGGCCTGGCCGTAGCCCGCGGTCGGCTTGGCCATGAAGGTGACGGTGTGACCGCGCTCGAAGGCCACCTCGCGCATCACTTGCCGGGCGCGAGCCCAGTTGTCGCAGACCGAGATCGGGTCGCCGGGAACCAGGTTGAGTTCGACCTGACCCGCCGCGTCCTCGTCGCTCCACGCTTCCCACTCGATGCCGATCTCGTCGAGGCGACGGGCGACCGCCGACATGTAGTCGATCCAGTCCTTCGACTTCGCGAGGTGGTACGCGGTTCCGGCTGAACCGCCGAGTGGGGTCAGGTCGCGATATCCCTTTTCCCGGGCCTCGTGGATGGACTCCTGGAACAGAGTCGCCTCGATCTCGACCGCAACGGTTGCCGTGAAACCGCGCGTGGCGAGTCGGTCGACCAACTTTCGGGCGAGGTTGCGCGGACAGGTTCCGATGGGGCTGCCGTCGGCCTGCCAGTAATCACCGATCACGGACTGCAGACCCGGCTCCCACTGCACCAGCGTCGACATGTCAGGCCGGAACTGCACGTCGGACACGTGCCCACGCCACTCGGGGAAGGCGAAGCCGAAGGTCGGGGCGTTGCCCAGGTCGAGGCCGAACAGGAGGTCGGCCATCGCGAAGCCCGAGCCCGCGCTCGCGGCGAACTTCTTGGGTGCCAGATTCTTGCCGAGGAAGCTGCCGTCGTGGTTGGTGGACTCGAGCCGGACCGTGTGCACGGGGGTCTCGAGCTCTGTTGCGGTGTAGGTGGTTTCAGACATCGTAACGAACCTTCCAGGATGCGGCGACCAGCACCGACAGCTGAGAGAACGTGCCGCGCACGCCGATCAGACCGGTGGACAGGGCGGCGATCAGGTCGTCGGCGCCCGAGAAGATGCCGGCCAGCAGCTCCGGTGGCCCGGCGATCACATAGTGGGTCTCGCCCTCGCCGACGACGTGCTGATCCAGCCCCTCGGGGCCCTCCGTGATCGCGACGAGCATGTCGGGGATCCCCGGCACCGACCGGGCCGCGGCCCAGAACGAATCCGCGGCGACCTTCCAGTCCGGCAGCGGCGGCGCCAGCAGTGCCAGCGCCGCGGCAGCGAGATCGTCGTCGCCTGCGACAACAGGCTCACCGACCAGGGCGAACCGGCCGTTCAAGTCGACGGTCAACGTGAGGTCGGGCTCGACGAACACACCGCTCGATACCGCGACGACACCGTCAGAGATGCTGATCGTCGCAGCCTGCGGGGTGTCGTGCGAGCGGACGGCCACAGTGCCTGCCACCGTCGCCACGACGGAGTCCGCACCGTTTGCGCGGACGGAATCGGCGATGGTCCGACCGATCAGCCGGACGATCGGACTCGCATCGTCCTCGATCCGAATGTCGAGCCCACCGACCGCGTCAGCCCCGCGTGTCGCGTGGCCGATCGTCGTTTCGGTCATCCTTCTGTCCTTTCGATTCGACGAGATCGTGTGCGCGGTACACCCGTCAGCAGCGGATCCCAATGGAAAACGTGTCACTGTCAAACGACTGGATCACGTGACTATGATGGTGAGGCACAGATCACTACTTGTCAACGACTTGCGAGGTTTCCCATTGAACGACGACGCTCCCACCTGGTGGAATCTGCTCGACGACCAGGCTCAGACCGTGGCCCAGATCATCACCCGCGTGCTGCAGAAACCCATTCGTGAGCTGGGACCGGAACAGGCCCGAGCGCTCTTGAACACGGCATCGCCCGCCGAGCCGATCACGCCGCTGGACCATGTCGAACAACTGACCGTGCCGACCCGTGCGGGTTCGATCCGGGCTCGCCTGTACCGCGCGGACAGTGCCGGTGCGAAGGGCAACAGTCCTGCTCTGGTCTACCTGCATGGCGGAGGTTTCGTCCTGGGGACCCTGGACGGGGCCGACGAGCTGTGCCGCGCGATCGCCGCCGGATCCGGATGGACGGTCGTGTCACTGGACTACCGCCTGGCTCCCGAAAACCCCTACCCGGCCGCGTTGGAAGACTGCGTCGACGCGTACGCGTGGCTGAGCCGGACAGCATCGGAGTTCGGTATCGATCCGGGCTACATCGCCGTCGGGGGCGACTCCGCGGGCGGCAATCTCGCAGCCGCCCTGTGCCTGTACCGACGCGACGAGCACAGCACCCTCCCTGTGACGCAAGTACTCGCCTACCCCGCCGTCGACGAGACATTCACCGCGTCGTCGTGGTCGGAATTCGCCGACGCACCGATGCTGAGCGCCGCGGACGCCCGCTGGTTCTGGGAGCAATACGTCGGCGAGCACCACTCGGGCGGCGACCATCTCGCCGCACCGATGCGCGCCGAGTCGCTGCGCGGTCTGCCGCCTGCCCTGATCCTGACCGCGGAGGTCGACCCGATCAGGGACGACGCCGAGGCCTACGCGGCACAGTTGGGGCGCGACGGCGTACCCGTCTCGCTGACCAGGTATGCCGGCGTCTTCCACGGCTTTGTCACCGAGATCGGCGCGTTCGCTCAGGCCAAGCAAGCGATCGACGAGGTGTGCCTGCACCTGCGCGAGGTCCGAGACGGGGGTTAGTCGTCGACGACTGGGGCCGCGGTCACCCGACCGACAGCCAGCGGCACAACGCCAAGCGCCGCCGACGGCTGATATTCAAGTCTCGCAGCGCGCCGAACACCACGCATGGACCCAGTCGCGACCTCTGGACCAGCCGGTTCGGTTTGTCGCGAGCTCGGGGGCCCGCCCCGCGACGACCATCCACTAACGGCCCGCGCGGCGGTCGCCGATCCGGTCCGCCAGCCACGCCGCCCGCAGCACCGGGTTGTGCAGGTACAGCGAACGGGGGAAGTGGTTCTCCGACTGCCACCACGGCATTATGTCCGGGTGGATTTCGTCGGTGGTGAGGCGATCGGCGAGGAGGCTACCGAGGTAGGGTGCCTGGCCGAGCCCGTGACCGTTGCAACCGATCGCGTAGTAGACGTTCTTCGACGCCTTACCGGCCACGGGCGCCCGCGAGGACGTCATGGCGATCCAGCCACCCCAGGTCTTGGTCACGGGCACATCACGCAGCGACGGGAACCGCGCACGGAAGGCATCGGTGAGGTCGGCCACCACTACGGGATCGGAGATGCGGTCGGAAATCGGGTTCTTCCCGATCTGCAGCCGACGCACCCCGACGGCGATCGTGTTGGTCGGGGTGACGTGATAGCTCTCCATTACGTTGTGCTTGGTCGCCAAGCCCGAACGGCTCGTCCAGCCGGTCGCCTCGATACGCTCGCGCTCGACCGGTGCGGTCTCGATCATGTTGACCCACACCGGCCGCGACAGCCGCTGCGGCGTGATCGCGAGTTCGGGCGCCCACGCATTGTTGGCCAGCACCACCTTCTTCGCGCGCACCCGGCCGAGCGGGGTAGTCACCGTTGCGCCGGAACCGATGTCGTCCACCGACTGTGCGGGCGATTGCTCGAATACCCGCACCCCCGATTCCAGCAGGGCCGCCCGGAGACCGAGGGTGAACATGCCGGGGTTCATCGTGCCGCCGGCGGGGGTCAGCAGGCCGCCGAGGAAGGTGTCGGGCAGGCCGAGTTCGTGCTGGTCCCCGAATTGCAGTGTCGCACCGGCGTCGGACAGCGCTTGCGCGTCGCGTAGCGCCTTGCGCATCTGCCCCTTGGTGACTGCCGCCCCGACATTGCCGACCGCTTCGTAGTCGCACTCGATACCGAGCTGTTTGATCAGGTCCTCCGCGAACTGCACCGACGACCCGGCGAATCGGACCAGGTCACGCAGCAGCTGCGGGTTTACCTTCGCCAGGATCTGGGGCTCACCGGTCGGTTTGGCCGAGATCTGTCCGGCATTGCGCGAACTCGCCCCATAGCCGCAAAAATCCGATTCGAGCAGGACGACATCGACGCCGCGCTCGGCCAGTCGCAGCGCGGTCGCCATGCCGCCGAGACCGCCGCCGATTACGGCGACGTCACAGCTGATCGTGGCGTCCAGTGGTGCGGTGAGGTCGGTGGGCCGGTCGACCCAGCCGGTGAAAGTGGTGTATCTGGTGTCGGCGTCTTCGGCCGGTAGCGAACTCCCGTTCATGATGCACTCCTTGTGTTTCGGATGGAACCTAGAGACCCATGCCTTTGGCGATGATCGAGCGCATGACTTCGCTGGTGCCGCCGCGATTGTCGGCGTAGAGCGGGCAATCGTGGTGTGTGCCGTCGGCCGGGCGTGTTCGGTGATGTACGGCAGGCACAGATGTGCACTGGCGATCCACCGAACGTGACTCCGGCCCTGGCCATCTCCTTGGCTACTCTGCGATAGAAGTCCCTCGGCACGATGCCTGCGACGAGCCACTCGCCGAAGACCGGCACGACCTCGGCGTCGATGAAGGCGCGGGCGGTCTTTCGAAGGCTTCGTGGTCGTCGTAGTTCGCGCGGCGCACAGCGCCCACGCCTTACCTTGTTGGTTCAGATACCGAGTTGCATGGGGGTGTGCTGGCCGCCCGGCAGCGCCCCGAGCGCGCCGACGGCGTGCACGATGCGTGCGGCGGTACCCGGGTAGGGATCGAGTGCCGGGGTGATGCTCAGGGTGCACTCGGAGCCGTCGCCGCCGATCGCGGTGACCGTCAACGAGCGCTCGTAGCCCTCGAAAGACCCCTTGGGCAGTCCCTTCCATGCGATGCGGACGCGTTCGCGACCGTCGTGGACCACCATCGCGGCCTCGTCGAAACCCACCCTGTCGCCCGGGCTGATCTGGATGCCCGCCACCTCGGTGGCGGCGTCGGCTGTGACGTATCCGCCGTACACCTTCGACTCGTACCCGGTGAGGCCGAGGACATCGGCGATCATCTCCGCGGATTCGTGCAGTACCCCGCCCACAGGACCGGGTTGACCGTCTGCGAGTGTGCCGAGGCCCATTTCGTCGGCAAGGACGCCTCGGCCCCACGCGGCGATGTCGGAGCAGGACTCGCCGATGATCGAGACCGGCGCGGGCAGCGCGCTGCTCAGCAGCGCAGGCAGCACGTCGAGCCAGAATCCAGGCAGCATGCCGGTGCCGACGATGCGCGCGCCGGTTCCCTCGGCGCGCGTCTGCAACCGCGAGTACATCTCGGGATCGAGCTTGACCCGGGGATGGACGAAGCAGGCGTGTACGAGGTCGACACCGGCATCGGCGCACAGTTCCATCGCCCGATGCAGGACTTTGCCTTTCAGGCCGGCGTAGGCCAGGACGTCGAAGTCGCCGGAGCGGATCGCGCCCTCGAGGTCGGTGGTCGCCGTGATCCCGGTGGCTCGACCCCCGGTGAGTGTGCCGATGTCCTGGCCGGCCTGCTCGTCGAAGAAGACGATGGCGGTGGTCAGCGTGTGCGGGCTCGCCTCGATGGCGCCGACGAGCTGGGCGGCGGCGCGTCCGGTTCCGTAGAGTCCGACCCGGCGTGACTGCGTCGAATTCATTACCGCTCCTCAGTCGTTGGCATAGGCGACGACGCGGACTTCACACAGCAGCTCCGGGCGGGCGAGGTGTGTGACTCCGATGCCGGTCCAGCAGGGATACGGTTCCTTGATGTATTCGTCCTTGACCCGGCCGAAAGTTTCACCGTCACGGGCCATATCGGTGTGATAGGTGAGCAGTTCGAGAATGTTGTCCATCGAGGACCCGGCCGCTTCGAGGGCCTGCTTGACGCCGTCGAACGCGAACCGGGCCTGGGCCTCGATGCCGTCGGCGGGCGCCGAGGTGGCCGGGTCGATCCCGACCTGACCGGACACCCAGATCAGGTCACCGACGCGGGTGGCCGTCGAGAAATGCAGGTCATTGTGGTAACGCTCTGCACGCGGTCCGGGATTGAAGTTCTGACGCTTCGACATCGGGAAAGGTCTCCTGTTCTGGGATGGATTAGACGAGCTGCTGGAACACCGGCGAGCGGAACGCGTCGCCGGCGTTCAGCTTCGCCATCTCGTCGGTGAACAGCACGCCGTTGCGCGCGTAGCGCGGGTTCGACTTCGGCAGTTCGCGGAACGTCGCGTCGTCACCGAAGAATCGCAGCACCAGGGTGTGGCGATCGGGGCACTCGGCGTCGACGGCGGCGCCGCCGTGCAGCGAGCGGGGGTGCAGGAACACCACGTCGCCGGGGTTGACTTCGAACGAGACGAGATCCCAGGAGTTCGGGTCCTTTTCCAGGTCCTTGTCGATCCACGGCAGCCGCGGCAGCGATCCGTCGCCGTACAGCGGTTCGGTGGGATCGTCGGCGTTGGCGAAGCTGGCACCGTCGTACTCGATGCCCTTCCAGCTGCCACGCACGATTTCCAGCGAGTTCTTCTTGGGGACATGCTGGAACGAGATCCAGGCGTTGCCCCAGTCCGGGCCCGCCCACGGCAGATTCGAGGTGTCCTGATGAAATGGGCCGCGACCGCTCGCGCCGTTCTCCTTCACGAACACCTCTTCGGCGTAGTACCAGACGTGCTCGGAGTCCCACAGCTCGGCGAAGAATTCGCCGAACGGAAGCCTGGTCATCAATTCGTCGAGCCGTTCCTTGGCGGCCGGGTTGGCGTTGTCGATGTGGGTTTGCAGGCTCGTGCCGTCGAGACGACGGAAGACGAACGGGCCCGGGTTGGCCACATTCCACTTGAAGACCTCGTACAGCTCCGCGAGCTGTTCCGGGTTGAGGAAGTTGCGGACAACGGTAGCGCCGTCTTCCCAGAAGGCCTTCTTGACGGATTCGTCGAACATGGGGGTCTCCTAATTTCCTATCGGGTGACGCAGACCACGCTAACCGCTAGGCAATATTTGCACAACAGTCGTTTTGTAAATGGCCTACGGGGTGAAAATCGTCCCGGCCCGCCCACTGTCGAAGGCGCTGACACCTCGAGCGGATACAGCGCGTGCTCCACGCAGACGACCTCCGTGGGCGGGCGCGATCACCTCAACCAGATCGGCGCGGGGCCCGCCAGGCCATCTCGGCGTCGTCGGCCACCAGACACCTTGCAGCCCAGGGCGCGCCACGGCCGACATCGCGCACAATCTACGCAGCCGAGCTGAACGGTGATCGGCCGGGACCGAAGCGACGGCTCACAGCTGGCATCGGCTCCGGTGCCTGCGAGTTCGACCTCGCCCGAACCCGACACCCACACATTTACGGTGTTACGGCGCCGAACTGAGAGAAGGGCTGAGGTCGCCAATTCCTCGGTGAGTCGCACGATCACCGCCGTGCCGTCGGACAAGATTTCGGTGAACTCCCCCAGACAGCAGAAAGAACGGGTCGGCGATGGCAGTCATTGTTCGGCCCCACATCGTGGCGACCGAATCAGAATCCCTGGTGCGCAGATCACTGCGGTAAACCAGGACGGTTTGCACAACTATGTCGTCAGAAATTTCGGGGCCCGTGAGCTGGCGCTATTTCGCGAGTGAGCGCCGCCTTCTCCTCACCGGTCAGTGGGCGGCCGACCGCCTGGTCCTGATCCCAGGCGACGATCACGCTGACAGCTTCGACCACCACCGTGCCCGAATTGGTCGTCAGTCGCTCGTGCAGCCGGATGCTCGACGAGCCGACATGCTCCACCGCGAACGAGCCGCAGAGCACCCGTTCGCCAAGTGAGGCGGGGGCCCGGAAGTCCAGCTCGAGCCGGGCGACGACATACCCCCAGCCTGGAACCAGGGAGCCGACGACGCTGTCGAGCCAGCGGCCGCGGCCATCGTCGAGGATTGCCACCAGGGCCATGTGCGAGACGTGCCGATAGGCATCGACGTCGTTCCAACGCAACGGAATTCCGATGACCTGCGATGTGTCCATCCACCTCACCTGCTCACTTTCTCAGGGTCCGCCCGCCGACCAGCTCATGACGGGCCGGCCTCCGCGGCCGGCAACTCGGAGTTTACATAACCACTGTTGCGTTAATCATGGTGAGTCGATAATGTGGCGTGCGTCACCCGAAGAGCAGAGGGCCGGAGCCCCGGCGAGGGAGACCGTTCCGCTCGCAGGCGTCCCCCACGTGTCGACGCCTCCATCCCCATCACACCGCGACGGTGTGATCGACATCAGTGAGCACACCTTGACACAGCAGCCCACCACTTCCGACCGTGTCAGCCCACCCCTGTACGGGCCCGAAATCGTCGCCCGACTGGACCGGCTCCCGGTATTGAAACCACACATCCTGTGGATTGCCCTCATCGCGATCAATTTGATGATCGAGTATTACGACAACGGGCTTTTCATCTACATCGCACCGGCACTGCAATCCGACGCGGATCTCACCACCGGCCAGATCGGCACCATCGGCAGCGCTTTCTTCGTCGGCATGCTCGTCGGCGCGCTCATCGGCGGGCGACTGGCCGACCGGTTCGGACGCCGCACGGTGCTGGTGTGGGCGACAGTGGTCTACTCCCTCGCCTCACTGATGTCGGCGGCAATGCCCGAATACTCCTGGCTCCTGGTCTCCCGGATCATCACCGGCATAGGTGTGCAGGCGGCGACCTCGGTCTTGCTCGTGTACATCGCCGAGATGTTCCCGTCGAAATCGCGGGGACGCTTCGTCGCCATCGCCACGATCGCCTTCACTCTCACTGCCCCCATCCTCGGCGCCCTGTCGCTGTACATGCTGCCCAACAGCGCGCCGGGAACCTGGCGCTACCTGTTCCTATTCGGCACAATCGGCTTGCTCATCGCCCCCGCCGTCCGTCTGTTGCTCCCGGAATCGGTGCGCTGGCAGGTCGGCCAAGGAGATCTCGACGCCGCCGACAAGCAGGTCGCCGACCTCGAAGGCAGGGCCCGGCACGCGGGTAAACCGCTGCCGGAGCCCGTCGTACGCATCGAAACCGGCACCCAATACACCCTGCGCGAACTGGTGCGAAACAAGAAAATGCTCCGGCTGGTCGCCGTCGTCGGCTTCGGTTGGTTCGGCGCCACGCTCGGGCTCTACATGTATCAGAATTGGTCGGTCTATGTGCTAATCGATTCGCTGCAATACTCCGAGACCGACGCCTACACACTCCAATTCGTCTGGTCGCTCGTGTATGCGCTCACTCCACTAGTCACCGTATTGCTGATCGACCGGATGGAGCGTAAAACGCTCATTCTCTGGTCGTCGGCGGCTTCGGCGCTCCCGATCCTGGCGCTCGGCCTCGCTACCAGCAATGTCGTGGTCGCCATCGCGGGCGGCGCCGCGGGCATTCTCACCGGTGTCGTGTTTTCCGCCTATTACGCCTACATTCCCGAAACAATGCCCACCGAGGCCCGAGGTCTGGGCACCGGCGTCATTTTCAGTCTCGGCCGACTGGGTGGCGTTCTCTCGGGCGTGCTCGGCGCCGCCATCTACAGCGCAGACGAATGGGGTCTCGACCGGTCGGGCCTGATGATCAGCGCAGCCGCGGTGTACATCGTGTCCGCGATCACGGTGTTCGGGTTCGGCCCGAAGACGGCCAACAAGTCGTTGGAAGAAGTCTCGGCGCGCGAGTTGCGACCTGCCGACTGACCACAGTCGCGTACGAGCGGGCCGCCCGGTCTGGAAGGCCCGGCGGCCCGTAGTCGCCAGGAACCGAAACCACGTTGGAAGGCTGCTCGGCACCGTGCAGATGCCTGCGGGTCGATCCGGGGCGGCGTCGATGTGATGATGGGACCATGCTGACGCAGACGAACGACCCGGATGGTGCCGAACACACGGCACGCCCGATGCGAGGACCCGGGCGCCCGGTAGGCGATCACGAGGAGAAGAGGGCGGAGCTGCTCAGAGCGGCAACCAGCGTCATCGCCGAGCAGGGGTTCGCGAGAGCGTCGCTTCGAAAAGTCGCCGAACGCGCTGGATATACGACGGGGGCGGTGACCTACTATTTCGCCAACAAGAGCGACCTCGTCCACGCGCTCGCGGAAAGCCGCTTCGACCGGTACGACACACTGCTCGACGCCGTCGCACCGGAGGCAGACATTCGTGGACTGCTGCAGCAATGGCTGGAAATGTCGGTCGGGGAACCGGAATTCTCCCATGTGATGTCGCAACTGCTGGCCAATACGCAATTCGACGCGAAATTGCGGGAGACCATCGCTCGGCGATACGCGAGTTATCGTGCGCGCTTCGCCGACGTTGTCCGGGAAGGCCAGCGGCGCGGCACGATCCGCGATGACGTATCCGCGGTGATCCTCGTCGATCAAATCGGGGCGATGGGTGACGGGTTGGCGATCATCGCCCCCCTCGAGCCCCACAACTTCGGCGCAGACAAGATCGAGCTGATACTCGATGGGGTGATCCGGCTCATCTCTCCGCCGTAGCGGCGATGAGCCGGAGCGAATTCAGCCGCGGCGCAGTTCGTGCTCGAGGACCTTGCCGGTGGCGCCCTTCGGGAGCTCGGCAACCAGTGGAACGTACAGGGAGACTTGTAGCGGCCGGTACTGATTGGCGTACTCGGTCAGCGCCTGCCCGTCGGACGGCGCTGCCGGACTTCAGCATCACGAAGGGCTCGACCCTCCTCGCCGAGTATCCTGCGCCAACGAATCGTTGAAAGCCGACGCTTGGACCTGGGGTGAGAATTTCAAGTGGCGACCTGGTCTTGGTCAACTCTGCTCTGCCGGAATCGGAATGGCCCGAACCGCGGATTCTCACGGTCGGGTTATCAGAGGATCCCGCGATCTCGTCAATATTCTCGACCTCCAGGTCGACCGTGGCGTTTGTCGACAACCAGAGAAACGCTCGGACCTGAACCAACTTGCAGGATTAGACATCCTTGCTGACACCAATTTGAGAAACTGCCACGCTCTGACACGAAATCGAGACGACTGACATCGAACTCGAGAACCTACACCACCTCCAACAAACCTTCGTCCTGGTCTCGAGTGCTCCGTGTCACTCATGGTGTGCGCACTAGGCACGATAATTTCACGCCGGTCAGTGCCGAGAGCGGGACTGCTCGTCGGTCTGCATCGCCAGCACTACAGCGAACGCGGTGATCAGCAAACCCAGCAGAAGCAGCACATTCATTTTGTCGCCCTTAATGTGTCAGCGTGGACCCGTCTGGTGGACCGGTCGTCGGTCGTCGGCATACATGGCCTCGATCCTCGCTTTGATCTCCGCGGTGCTCATGCCGCCGCTGCGCCGCACCGGCGGCGGCGAGGTGATCGAAGACGCCGGAATCATCGAGGCTGTGGTCATGCGCGCCCTGCCTTTCATCGTGTCTGCGGACTCGGCACACCCTGTTGGTGTGCACCTCCGTCACAGTGATGTGACTCGCTTCACATTTTCTGCTGTCAAGGTTGTACCTCACCGACCCTGTCGGCGCCAACCCTTCCCTGCCGCAGCACAGTTGACGCCTTCTGCGCCGCCGAGTCGCGACGCGGCCGGAGGCCGTCTCGGCCACGGGACCACGGCAACTCTCCGGCTACCGCGATGCGCTAGAAATAGGACGTGAACTCAGAGCAGGTATTCGGTGGGGAACCGCAGCGGGTGGGCAGTTTTCGATTCTTCCTGGACGGGCAGCGGTGGGAATGGTCCGATGCCGTCGCCCGGATGCACGGGTACCAGCCAGGTGAGATCGTCCCGACCACCGAACTGCTGCTCTCCCACAAACACCCCGAGGACCACCCGAATGTCGCGCGGCTACTGGACCGGATGATCAGCGCCGCCGAACCCTTCAGCAGCACACACCGCATCCTCGACACCACCGGCAACGTCCACCAGGTCGTCGTCGTCGGCGACCGGTTGCGCGACGACACCGGTGCCGTGGTCGGCACAACCGGGTTCTACATCGACCTCACCGACTCCTACCGCGACGAAGTGAAGGAGTCGGTCGACGAAGCTGTCGCCGAACTCGAACAGTCACGGGCGGTGATCGAGCAGGCCAAGGGAGCGCTGATGCTGGTCTACGGTATCTCCGCCGACCGGGCGTTCGACATCCTCATCTGGCGCTCCCAGCAGACCAACACCCGGCTACGCATCCTCGCCGAACAGATCGTCGCCGGATTCGGCCAGTGCGAATCCGGCGCGAGTCTGCGCACCCAGTTCGACCACCTATTGCTCACCGCCCACGAAGGAGCCCCGCGCCCGGTGTAGACGTGACGGCCCCGGGTCGGGGTCGTCACCCCGCAGAACCGGGACCGGAATGTCCGGATCAAGCACACGGACGTCAGGCGCCGTGTCGTATCAGCCGCCA
Source organism: uncultured Alphaproteobacteria bacterium (assembly GCA_963828625.1). Classification (GTDB taxonomy): domain Bacteria; phylum Pseudomonadota; class Alphaproteobacteria; order Rhizobiales; family Xanthobacteraceae; genus PALSA-894. Next base: position 64,465 of record CAWHEX010000011.1, read on the forward strand.
GCCGCGGTGGGCGGCTGCGTAACCGGCGGCCGCGCCGAGGCACGCACTGATAATCAGGCCGGCCACCAGGAACGGGATGGGGTCCACCGATTCCATGCGCCCGGCGCCAGACCCGACGTACCCCGTGGTGAAGCGCACCGGGTACGACAACCACCAGGCGAACAAGCTGGTACACACCAGGCCCGCGCCGAGTCCGAGGGCCGTTCCGATCAGTATCAATGTCCGCACAAGATCAACTTCGCGATCACCAGCTGTGCTGTTACCGCGGCGCCGGCCCGAGTGCCGTGGTAACACCCTCGGCACGGCATATTCCGTCCCACCTGCCCGGAATCGCCGGTCGAGGTGCTCCGAAAGCGATCTGCAGAGCAAAAATTGTCCTCAGCTGGCGTTTTGCCGAGACGCTGCGGACACTGACGGTGAGGAACTCACTCCACTCCCCCGCCGGCACTGCGCCCACCAGAACGATCTGCAGCAACCACCCGTTCGCATGGAGTGCGCGTGCCCGCAGCAGCGGAATCAGGTGTGATTAGTAGCCCCTCTTACGCGTGATTACCGCCAAGTCAGTTCGTGGAGGTACCCAGGCCCGCACCGTTGCTCGCCATAGGTGAACACCCCCCTGGGGCCCATCATATGCACGCAGCGGCCCGTCCGTCCGTTCGTTCCGTCCGTCACGCTCGCCTCTATCGCCCGCCGCCGCCCTCCACGCCACCGCGCGCACCGCCGCGTCGAGAGCAGTGGAACCGCCGGCCGAACCTGAGGCTGTCGAGACTGTCGACGGACATAATCGCCCTGCATCGGGCCCCGCGCCCCGCCGCGACAGCACGCGATTCCTCGGCGCCAGCCGCCGCGACGGTCGCCGCATCGGCCGCAGACGACGTCGTCGACCCCGGCGATCCGCCTTGGGAATAGCCTGCACTCATGGCCGCACGGAAGACCACCCAGCGACGCTCCAAGCCCAGACGAGCCAGCGCCGCGCCGCTGATACCCACCCCGGGGCACGGGGAGCAGATCTGGATCCTCGACGTCCCGTATCGGGCATCCGCGCCCGGTGCCAAGTACTACAAAGCGCTCAAAGCGTATGCCTACATCGGCACTCAATTGCCCGACGAACTCACCGTCTACGCGTCGAAACCGTACTCGTACGCTCGCTGGGTCGAAGAGGACCTCAACGGCGTGCGGCAACCGGGCGCTACTGGTTTCCACAAGATACCGCGGCCCGAACAGGTGGACGCCGCGAAGGCGATCGCGACGGCCTTTCACCACGGCAAGCGCGGATTCCTGTTGGCCGACGAGCCCGGTGTAGGCAAGACCGGCAGCGCAATCCTCGGCGCGAAAGCTGCGCTGAAATTAGGGGGCGGCGACACCGTACTCATCACCGTGGACCGGCCGGCCCAGATCACCATCGCCGCGTGGCGCGACGCCCTCGCTGCGTTCGGCGACGGAGGCTATCGGTGGCTGATCATCTCCCCGGACCAGCTCAAGAAGTTGCTCGGACGCAACGGCCAACCGAAGTACTCCTTTTCCCTCATCATCAATGACGAGGCACAGCAATTCAGGCACCTCACGGCCCAGCGCACCCAATACCAGCGGCGCATCAACCGCCTCTCCGCATCACCAGAGAAGGCGCCGTTCGTGATCACCGTGACGGCGACGCCGGGTCATCACCCAGGCGAATACACCTACTTGTCTTCGCTTTTCGCGCAACTGCACGATGACCCGCCGGGCGAGTGGGCCGATCTCGGTAAGAAACTGGTCGAGCATGGACTTCCCCTGGCTCCCGGGTGGGACAAGGGCAAATGGGACTGGAACGACCAAGCAAAAGGCTCTCAGCGGCTGCAGCATCAGGCCGTCACCCGCGTCCGGAAGTGGATGACCGACTGCGACCCGCCCGTCATGATGCATCGCGACGCGCCCTGGGGGCCGCCACCTATCGACGGCCTGCCACTCGACTTCACCGCCACACAATGGGCTGCGTACCACCAGGACTGGAGTGAGTTCCGCAGCGCGATGAGGATCGCCCGCCAGGGGAACGACACCGCCCGCGGCCGTGCCGCTCTGATGCGGTTCCGGCAGAAGGCAGGCATGCTGCGAGCCCCGCAGACCGCCGAGCTGGTAGCCGCACACGTCGAACGCGGCTACCAGGTACTCGTCGCCGTCGAATTGGTCACCACGGCCGCCGACCCGGTAGCCAACCTCTTGGAGGAGCACGGCATTGGCGTCTCCCGCATCTTCGGCGGCGGCGATCTCGAGACGGAGCGCATTCGATTTCAGCGAGGCCACAACCCGGTCGTGGTGTTCAACACCGCATCTGCGATCAATCTGCAGGCCTCCGAGTTGATGGTCGACGGTTCCCGCGCCTCATCGGCACGTCGCATCGGGTTCTTCCACCAGCCTCGCTACTCCGGAATTGCCGCACGCCAAACGATGGGTCGTGCGCATCGCGACGGGCAGGTTTGCTCGTGGTCACTCCTGTTCGCCGCCGGAACGGTGGAGGAGCAGGCGGCTCGGATCATGATCAATCGGCTCATGGTGACATCAGCCAGTGTCGATGGCGATCTCGGGGCGTTCGGAAAGCTCGCCCGACTGTTCGACGCAGACTGGCTTCCCGAAAGCATCTTCGAGTAGGAATGATGCCTGGACCAGGGACTCCTACAATCGAGAGCGAGCGGATGTACATATCCCCCGCAAGTGTGCTCACAGTTGGGTGTCCACCTTGGTGTGGGCCGCCGAGTAACGACACAAGGATGGGTCGCTACCCGATGAGCGGGAGCGCAACCAGACCGAGGATCGGCAGAGAGTTCGCCGCCGTCGATCTTGATCAGTTCGAGGGGGGCGGAGAGACGGCGATGGTGAACGCGTGCGCGGCCGGCGGGTGGTCCTGACCGGTCTACAGCCCGAATCCGCAATTTTCCATACGGGACAACGTCATTGCGCGGATCGCGCGGAGGGGATGGGTCAGTGCGGGGTGCCGCCCGCGGCCAGGTAGGTGTCGATGGCCTGTTGCAGGCGGTCCAGGGCCGCGCCGTAGGCGGTGAAGTCGCCGGTGCGTTGCGCCTCGCGCAGGTTGGCCAGGGCGTCGTTGAGTTCGAGGACCGCGGCGGTCAGCTGGTCCGATGCCGCCGGCGGCGGGGCGGGCGGGGCGCCCGGTGGGGGCGGCGCCGGCGGTTGCCCGCCGGTAGGTGGTGGTGTGGTGGCATCGCCGCCGGGTGCGGTGGCAACGGCGCCGGTGCCGGTGCCGAAGACCTGGTCGAGGGCCTCGGCGAGGGTGGGGGCGTACCCGATCCGCACCCCGCCGGTGCCGGGTTCGCGGTAGCTGACCAGGACCCGGGCCAGCTGCGGGAACGTGGAACTGTTGGGCGTGCTGGTCAAACGTTCGGTGAACACCGGTTCGACATAGAGGATGCCGCCGTCGGCGATCGGCAGGGTCAGCAGGTTGGCGTAGTAGATCCGGTTGGACCGCTCGAGCAGGGTGCGCTCGGAGGCGACGCGGGTGTCGGAGATCATCGAGTTCTGGGTCTGCCGCGGGCCCTGGGTCTGGGTGTCCGTCGGCAACCGCAGAATGTCGATCCTGCCGTAGTTTTCGGGGTCGGAGTGCACCGAGAGGTAGGCGGAGAGGAATTCGCGGTTGAAGCCGACCATGGCGCTGGTGAGCCGGAAGGACGGGGCCGCGGTACCGGCGTCGCCGACCAGAACGTAGTACGGCGGCTGCTCCCCACCGGTGTCGGCGGTCGGATCGCTGGGCACCGACCAGAACGCGTTGGTGGTGAAGAACTCCCGCGGATCATCGACGTGGTACTTCGCCAGCAGGTCCCGCTGCAGGCGGAACAAATCCTCGGGGTAGCGGAAGTGCGCGCGCAGCTCGGTCGGGATCGCCGTCGGCGGCTGCACGGTGCCGGGGAACACGCTCATCCACGCCCGCAGGACCGGGTCGTTCTCGTCGACCTGGTAGAGGGTGACGGTGCCGTCGTAGGCGTCGACGGTAGCCTTCACCGAATTCCGCACATAGGACACCTCCTCGCGGGCCAGGGTTCGGCCGGCGTCGTTCACGACCGGCTCAGCGAGTGAACCGACCTGCGAGTACGGGTAGTGCGCGGCGGTGGTGTAGCCGTCGACAATCCACACGATCCGGCCGCCGACCACCGCCGGATACGGGTTGGAGTCGGTGGTCAGCCACGGGGCGACGTGTTCAACCCGGGCGGCCGGGTCCCGGTTGAAGATGATCTTCGACTCGGACCCGATGGCGCCGGAGAACAAGATGTTTCGCTCGCCGTACCGGGCGGCGAACGCCAACCGGTTGACCCAACTGCCCACCGGCACCCCACCGGTGCCCGTATAGGTGTACTGGGCGGTGTCGGTGTCGTACTCGCGCGGCGGCGCACCCTCCGGGCCTCCGACGATGGCGTAGTCCGGGTCCGCCTGCGCGATCACCTCACCGAAGTAGATGCGCGGTTGCTCGACCGGGATCACCTGGTCGCCGCCCACCTGGGAGGCGATATCGCTGACCGCATAGATCGGATACCCGCTGTCACTGCTCGCGCTCTGCCCGGCGACATCGCGGACGGCGGCGTTGACCCTATTGGCGGGAGCGGCGATGAACCCGTTGCCGTGGGTGTAAACGGTGTGCCGGTTGATCCACTGGGTCTGGTTGCCGCTGAGGCTGTTCGGGGAGAGCTCGCGGGCCGCGACGATGTAGTCGGTGAGTTGTCCGTCGATGGTGTAGCGGTCGATGTTGAGGTGCTCGGGAAAGCCGTAGAAGTTCTTCAGCTGTTGCTGCTGGGTGAAGGTGCGCGAGAGCACGGTCGGGTCCAGCAGGCGGGCGTTGGCGATCGTGGTGACGTCGGCGGGAATGTCCCGGGGCGACCGGGTGCCCACCCCGGGGTAGTCGAGGTAGTCGACCCGGTCCGGGCCGATTCCGTAGGCCTGCCGGGTCGCGGCGATGTTGCGTTCGATGTAGGGACTCTCCCGGTCGGCGGCATTCGGGCGGACCGAGAACTGCTCGATCAGCGCCGGATAGATTCCGCCGACCAGGATCGCCGAGAGCACCAGCAGTGCCGTGGCCATCGCCGGGATCCGCAGGTCCCGCACCGCGATCGCGGCGAAGAACGCCACCGCGCACAGCACCGCGATCGCGACCATGATCAACCGGGCCGGCAGCACCGCGTTGATGTCGGTGTACCCGGCGCCGGTGAAAGTCGGCTCCTTCCGGCCGCTCCACAACAAGGAGTACCGGTCGAGCCAGTAGGACGCCGCCTTCAGCGCGATGAACGTGCCCGCGAACACCGCAAGCTGGATGCGCGCCGGCCGGGACACCTCGATGACGTGGTCCTTGCTCGGTGCCAGCCGGATGCCGCCGAACAGGTAGTGGGTTCCCAGGCCAATCAACAACGCCAGGAACACCGCGATGAACAGCCACGCCAGGATCAGCCGGTAGAACGGCAGATCGAAGACGTAGAAGCCGATGTCGTACCCGAACTCCGCGTCCACGGTGCCAAACGCGCCGCCGTGCAAGAACAGTTGCACCGTCTCCCAACTCGCCTGCGCGTGCAGCCCGAACGGCAGCGCCAGCAGCAATGCGATCCCCACCGTGAACGACCGCGGACGGCGCGACACCACCTCCCGGTACCGCTCGACCGGATCCTTCGCCGTGTTCGCGCCCGAGGCCGCGAACAGTGGGCGGGACCGGTACGCCCACACCACGGCCGCGAAGATCACCGCACCCACCAGCAGCGTCACCGCCGTGAACAGGATCAGGCGGGTGACCAGGACCGTCCCCCACACGCGACGGTAACCAACCTCACCGAACCACAGCCAATCGGTATACCCCACGACCAGACGCGGCCCGATCACCAGCAACGCAATGAGCGCCACCGTCACCATGATCATGACCCGGGCCCGCCGCGGCAGCGCCCGCATCCGGTCGGACGGTTGCATGGCCACCTCCCACGGGTCGGCTCACGAGCAGCCCCGCCGCGGACCACCTCGCCCGATCCAGCGAAGGCGTTCGTATCACCCCATTCTATTTCTATGCGGCGCCGGGCTCATCCTGGCCGGCGCGCACTCGGCATCGGATTGGGCGAAGTGGACCCGCGAGTGGAGCGCCGCCGGGTTCGAGGGCGCGGCTCGTCGCCGGTTCCTCCTCGGCCGGTGACACATTGCTCCTCCGGGTCATCGCGGTGACCGTGATCGGCAGAACCGTGGAAACGACCGTCAAGGGCACCCTGCCCCTCGCCGGCCGAAACACGCCGTCCATGCGCATCAGCTGGCTGCAGCGAGAGCGTCGGTGCGGGGAGGCCGTTTCGTCGGCTGAGGTGATGGCCCGTGCAGCGATTCGCGTGGTGCAGGATTCCCCGAAGGTCGTCGAAGCCGATCGTCAGCAGACGCTGCCGATCGGTTCTACGGGTCAGCAGGCCGCGGTCGGTCAGGGCGTCCAGCCCAGCCACCAAGACGTCCCCCAACTCGGCGGGTCGGCCACACCTCAACCACCAATCCTGCCTACTGCGAGCCCTCCCGACACGCGGACAGTCGGAGCGCCATGCCCAGCGGACTAGAACCATTCCGCAGTCGTTGTCGACAAGCCCAGCCGCCGCGCCGTGGTGAGCGCGATCAGTGTCCGTAGTGGTAACGGCAGGCAGCAATGCGGATCTGATCATCGACAATTTTATAAACCAGCCGGTGCTCATCGGTGATACGCCGGGACCAGTAGCCCTGAAAACCGTGCTTGAGGGGCTCGGGCTTGCCGATTCCGTCGTTCCCGTTGCGTTCGACATCCTTGAGTAGTGTGTCGATCCGCTTGACGATCTTCCGATCCTGCGCCTGCCACCAGACGTAGTCCTCCCACGCAGACTCGTCCCAGACAAGTTTCATTCAGCCAGATCCCGGACAGTTCCCCCGCCGGACTCCAACCGATCGATCGACGCCAACAGCCGGCGGGCGTTCTCCGGACTCCTGAGCAAGTATGCCGTTTCCTTCAACGACTCATAGTCGTCGAGCGAAACCATCACCACCGGCTCGTGACCCGCCCGCGTGATGACGATTTCTTCCCGGTCATCGACGACGGCGTTGAGGACCTCGGCGTACCGCGCGCGAGACTCCGAGTAGGTCATGGTTCGCATGAGCACACCTCCGTTATTACGTACAAGAAATTGTACGCAACCCGACATACTTCCGCAGTCCAAGGGGACGACCGGTGTTCGCCGACGACTTCGACGACACGGTTCAGCTTCGCGTCCTGCGCCGAGGCAAAAGCAGCCGGTGCGGCGCCGATCTACCAAGGCGAGCCCGGCTACTCGACGAAACTCGACCGGGACAAGGACGGTATCGCCTGCGACAAGTGATGCGGCGTCAAAATCGCGCGACGTCGTGCCGTGGTCGACGGTGCGGGTCACAGGGGGCACAGGGTTTGCCGGGTCCGGTTCCAGAACGGAAACAGCTCGGGGCTGCCGGCGTCCGGGTGTTGCCGTTGCGCCTGCTCGACGAATTCGAGGACCGTCTTTCCGGTGGTGTGCGAGAGTGCGCAGGCGTCCAGACTCAGCTTCGCCGACGCCACGAACCCGATCCGCTCGGCGTACGGGCCCAGGACCCCGGAATCGACGAACGGAGCGAGGCCTGTCCCCCACCGGTTGAAGGCGGACTGCAACCCGAAATCACAGGGCTGCCCGAAGAGTTCACTGCACGTCGTCGGTCCGCCGTGGACCATGACCGCGGTATCGGGCAGCGGGCGCGGCGGCTCGGGCGAGTCCGGCCGCGACGCGACCGCCCACACCACCAGCACCGCGGCGCCGACCACCAGGCACACCAGCACCGCCTTCAGGACCTGCTTCATCGCTCACTCACCTCGTCACACACCTTCATTGCACCACTCCTGCCCTGCGGCCGACCCGAAAAACCGGTGGACGGCAACGAGAAAGCCGGAACGCGAGCGCTGTCGTGGGTCATCGGCGGGGTATATGCGTAGATCCACCTCATAGAGGCCGCTACAACCGTGCGCGGCCGGCCACCTCAGATGCGAGGCCCCGCCACCGGTCCGCACCGGCGGGGGTCAGTTCCGCTTCCGCGGCGCCCGTTCGAGACTGTTGAGCTCATCGAGAACCCGGTCTACGGCGGTGGTCGGGATCCGTAAGTCTGTGCCCTCCGAGACCCGGAGGCGGTCGCGGACGTAGGCGAGCATGGCGAGCTCACGCTCGACGTCGGCTACGTTTCGCTCGCTCACGGTCTTAGCATCCCACCCCAGCGGAGTGCGAGTAGGAACTATGCCTCCCGCGTGGCGCCGAGCAGAACGCCGACAACGCAGCGCGGACCACCACTCCGCCCTTGCGGGACATGGCGTCACTCCAGTCGACACCCATTGCATATCGAGCGAATGACACCAAGTATCGGGCGGGCGGCGCACACCCTTAGACGATCCGCCCAGGCCGGGTGCCAGCTCGACCAGTGTCGCAAGGGACGGGATCGCGGGGAGAGTGCCACCCTCTCACCGGGCGGTCAGTGACCCGTCCACACCGCGCTAGTGGACGAGGCCACCGCTCATGTCCACCGCATCGAAGCCGTTCTCCACCAGCAGGTTCGCAGCCCCGGCCGAGCGAATTCCGCCGGTACAGAAGGTGATGAGCAGACGGTCGTCGGGGAACTCCAGGCAGCGGTCGAGCAGTTCCTCGAGTGGCGCGTGCACGGCGCCGGGGATGTGTACCCGGTTCCACTCGAACTGGCGGCGGACATCGACAACGAGGGCACCGTGTTCGACGAGGCGGACCGCCTCCGCGGCGCTGATCGCCGGCGGTCGGCGCAGATAATGCCTGAGACTCATGCGCTGCGCGCCTCCTGCCGCAGGTTGACCATCGTGAGAGGGCCGCTGAGCACGGGCACGAGCGCACCAATGCGGGTCCGGGTCGTCAGGCCGCGACCGAGCAGTGCCGTGACGGCGACGGACAGGTAGAGCGCACCGTGGATCGGGCCGAGGACACCGGCGACCGCGGCGTCGTGCACGGTGCCGAGGTTGGCCAGCAACCCCAGGACGCTGACGGTCTCGAGTGCCGAGAGCACGGCCAGCGTGCGCAGCAACCCGGTCATACGTAGCTCGATCCGGGTCGCACGATCATCAGCACGACGACGACCACCCACAGCAGGTTGAACAGGCCGGTCACCATGCCGAGGCGCCGGAGTTGGGTTCCGTCGTCGGGTGTGGTGAGCGCCTGTTGTTGGAGCGGGGCGATTTGCAGGGCGAGCAGTCCACCGGCGATCGCGGTGAGCACCATCGCGACCACAACCCAGACCTCGCTCGTGCGGCCTTGCACGGTGGCGAGGAGAAGGCCGACGACCGGGACCGCGATCGCCAGGACGCCGTAGATACGGGTGATCCGGTGCAGCACCCGGGCGGTGTTGATGTTCCGCTCGATCTGCTGCGCACCGCCCACTGTGGCGGTCACCGGCGCGTGCCGGGGGAACAGGCTGGTGGCCACCGCGACCGGGCCCACGAAGAGGATGCCCGCCACGACGTGGAGGGAGAGCAACAACGATTCCATGACCTTCAGCCTAACTGAAGGTTGGCGGGTGAGGTGTCAGTCAGTCGCCGACATCACCCGCACCATGTGCGCCCGCAGCGCCTCGGTCAGCTCGGGATGCTGCGCGGCGAACTCGTCATCGAGACGGGCCACTACCTCGGCCGCGCGAGCCAGCAGTGATTCGCCCTCCGCCGTGATCCGCAGGGTCGAGGCGGCCCCGGCGTGCGCGGTCGAGTCGTCGACCAACCCGGACTCGACGAACGCCGCGACCGCCGTGTGAGCGCTCTGCACGGTGATGCGGGAACGCCGAGCGAGCTCACTGAACGAGATGCCCGGCGTCCCGCGGATGTGCCCCAACAGCCCGTACTTGCGGGTAGTCAACCCGAGCGGCTTCAAACCGTCGGTGAATGCCGCCTCCCACACCCGGCTCACCGTGAGCAGCGTGACCGTAGGACTGAAAGGCGGAGGCTGCGACATGGGAGCAGGCTACCCACACCGCACCACCACAGCTCAATTTGTGGGCGAACCGTCGATTCCCCCCTCAGAGTTCACGCCGAGAGAAGCCGAAGTCCACCCCGGCCCTGACCAGCCTCGCCGGTGCCGGCGAAGACCCGACACCGGCACCGCTGACGCGGACAACCGCCACCGCACGGCGCCGAAGATCATCGGCCCGCAGGCTCATAGCCTCCCTGGCAGGATGGCCACACTTTGGAACAGGGCAATGTTGCGACTCACGCGACCGGCGTCGCTACCTGAGCATCACGGAAGGCTCGCTCGAGCTCGGCCGAAATCCGCCGCGGGACAACACCTCGTGACCCTCGCTGATCGCCCACTCACGAATCTCCTTCGGCGACGTCTTCACCGGAGCCTCACTCCCCACTTCCCTCGTCACCGAGACCCATTTTGACCCAGTTGTGCAGGGTCGCCTCGGAAATCCCGAAGTCTTTCGCGATCCCGAAGCCGTTCCCCGAAGAGTTTCCGCCGCGACGTGGTCGCCGCAAGCGAGAAGACCCGCTGAGCCAGTGCAGCCCCCTTCGATCATTTGTCATCGTGCAATCTATCCGGTGGGGATTTCGCAAAGTTGCGACGTTAATTCGGAAAGTAGATGCTGACAATCTCAGCAATACAAACCGGCTTGTCGGCATTCTCGCGTTCGATCGTGACGGCCGTGACAACCTGGACGCCCGAGGGAACGGTTTCAACGTCTGCTATTTCAACCCCAGCCCTAATCCGCGAGCCGACGGGAACGGGTGCCGGGAATCGAACCTTGTTCGACCCGTAGTTGATTCCCATTCGGACGCCGTCGACAACGTAGACCTCCCATACAAGCATCGGGATCATCGAAGTCAGCAGATGTCCGTGGGCGATGGTGGCACCGAACGGTCCGTCAGCAGCCCGTGAGGGATCGACGTGAATCCACTGGTGGTCACCCGTCGCGTCAGCGAACGCGTCGATTTTCTCCTGTGTGAGGGTGTGCCATGACGAGTAGCCGATCGGGGTGTTCGCCACCGCGTGCAATTCATCGATTCCGTTGAGTGTCTTCATACTTTGGGCCCTCCGGCGACGTAGAGAACCTGCCCGGAGACGAATCCGGCTCCCTCACTGGCAAGGAATGAGATCGCGTGTGCGATGTCGTCGGGGACCCCAACTCGGGCGACGGGGATTTCGGCGGCCGCCCTCTTCTTGAGATCGTCGAATTTCATTCCCATTCGCGCTGCCGTCGCGGCTGTCATCTCGGTCTCGATGAAACCGGGAGCAACGGCGTTGGCGGTAACGCCGAATTTGCCGAGCTCGAGGGCCAGGGTTTTGGTGAAACCTTGCAGCCCGGCTTTGGCTGCGGCGTAGTTCGCTTGACCGCGGTTTCCGAGCGCCGACACGCTCGAGAGGTTGATGATTCGTCCGAAACCGGCCTGAGTCATGTGTCCCTGAACCTCTCTCGTCATCAGGAACGAGCCACGCAAGTGGACGTTCAGGACGGTATCCCAGTCGGTGGCCGACATTTTGAACAGAAGATTGTCGCGGGTGACGCCAGCGTTGTTGACCAGAACGACCGGCGCTCCGAGCTCGGTTGTGATCTTATCCACTGCTTTCTCGACACCAGTTCCGTTGGAGACGTCTGCGCCGACAGCAAGTGCAGTGCCTCCGGCCTGAGTGATCGTGTCGACCACGTACTGGGCGGCGGCCTCCTCGAGGTCGAGGACGGCGACAGCGTGGCCGTCTGCGGCGAGCCGCCGTGCGACGGCGGCGCCGATTCCCCGTGCAGCACCGGTGACGATTGCGGTACGGCGGTGTTCGGGATGAGGTGATGCGTTCACGAGATGGGGTACCTCTCAAGGATTGGATCGATGTGACTTCGGGTCAGGAGAGCGTTCGAGGATCAGTGCCATGCCCTGTCCTCCGCCTACGCACATGGTTTCGAGGCCGAACTGCTTGTCATGCGTCTGCAGTGAGTTGATGAGGGTGCTGGTGATCCGCGCACCGGTCATGCCGAACGGGTGGCCGATGGCGATGGCCCACCGCTGACGTTCAGTCACTGTTCGCCGACACCGAGCATGAGGTCGTCGATGGCGCTTGGATCGAGTGCAGGTACATTCGCCAACGCGGCCGTGACCATCTGGACGGGGAGGTCATCGAGCCGAATGTCCTTCAATGGAGCCCTTGATGGCTCTTCCGATCGACGAACGTGCAGTGGCGACGATGACAACTTCAGGCATGGTTGTTCCTCGAATCGGTGATTGCTGTACGTGGAAGAAGGTGGAGGCGAAGGTTCAGCCGGCGCAGCCGGAGATCCCGCCGTCGAGCGGAATGATGGTGCCGGTCAGGTAAGAGCCGGCACGGGAGGCCAGGAACCGGACCGTGCCGATCAGGTCGTCGGTTTGTCCGTAGCGGCCCAGCGGGACGCGCTCGAGCAGCTCTGCCTCGACCTCTGGATCCGCCGCGACGTGTCCGAGCATGTCCGTCAAGACCGGTCCGGGGGCGATCGCGTTGACGGTGATGCCGTCGGAAGCCAGTTGCTTGGCTAAATGGCGGGTGACCATGTGCAGCCCGGCTTTGCTCGCACTGTAGGAGTAGTTCTCCCAGCTAGGTGTAGCCAAGGCATCCACGCTGCCGATGTTGATGACACGAGCGGGCCGGTCGGGGCGTGCCGCATTGCGAAGAAGCGGAAGCGTTCCCGTGATGAGGTAGAACGGAGCGACAAGGTTGGTGTTGAGCACCTTCGTCCAACCGATGAGGGGAAACTCTTCAAGTGGCGCACCCCAGGTGGCCCCGGCATTGTTCACCAGGACGTCGATGCTTGTCAGGTGCTCGCCAAGCCATTCGACCAGACCGGTCACCCCTTCGGCCAACGACAGGTCACTGGCGACGGGGGTGCAGCGTCCTGCCGATCCCGCAGCGTCTGCCTCGGCATTGATGGCTTCGGCCGTCGCGCGGCACTGTTCTTCCTTTCGGCTGGTGATGACAACGTGGGCACCACCCAGTACCAGGCCGCGGGCGATCGTGGCGCCGATCCCTCGTGAGCCACCGGTCACGACGGCGGTCCGCCCGGCGACAGAGAAGAGGGTGTCGGGCGCCGGTCGCACTTCTAAGGTGGTTGCACTATTCATGCCATCTACGCTAGGTCCACATTGGCGTTATCTCTTGGGAGGCAGCGCACTTCGCTTGCATCGCGCGCAGCAGACACGCGCAGACCCGGTCGTCGAGCAGGCCCGCGGGCCGCTGATTCAGTCGTTTGCGGATGCCGCAGAACGTGTGTCGGAAGGGCGCTCACCGAAGGCCCGCCGGTACGCATTACTGAAGGTGCTGAGGTCGCCGAATCCTGAGGAGTATGCCACCTGAGTCACGCTCTGGTGGCTCCAGCCACGGTCCTGCAGACGCAACCGCGCCAACGCCAGACGCTCCTCTCGGATGAGATCCGACGGTGTTGTCCCAATCCGCTGCAACTGGGCCTGAACGTGCCGGAGCGACCAGCCGAGGCGCGCCGCTGCCACGGCTCCTGTGAGGTTCGGGTCGTGCGCATTCTCTCGAACAAAGCGCCGGATGGCGGTGACCAACCCTTCCTGAACATCGACGGAGGGGGTGGCCGTGTCTGCGTTGTAGGCGAGCGCCACGAGATCGACGATTCGGTCGGCTATCGCATCGAACTGACTCCCGGTGAGCTCGTGCCGCTCCCTGCGCAGACTACTGACCACGTCGACAACGATGCGTCCCAGTCCAGATGTCGCATCGAGGACGGTGCCAGCGTGCGGCAATGTCGGCACCCGCGCCTCGATCCGGTCACGTGGAATCACGAATGCAACAGAAGAGAAGCCATCACCATGGCGCAGAACAGTCGCGGTGTCCAGCGATGTGAGAGCCATGACCGCCGGTGTGATCGTGGCTTCACGACGATCCTGCTCGAGGATCACTTCGCCCCGGACCGGTAGGAGCAGTTCGTAGGCGCCATGTGGATGTCGACGGATGTCCGCTGCCGTGCGGGAGAGGACCTCCGCTTCGCCCCACCAACGAACTAGCTGGTACGTGTCCGAATGTTGATGCTGAAGGGTTCCCTGGTAGCTGTCCGCAAGGGAGAAGGCCATCGGACAGTGGATCGACGAGACCTGATCGCGCCACCAATCACCGCGCTCGCGCTGGTCGTGCTCGTTGCTGCGCAACGTATCGACGGAATACAACGTCAGAGCACCTTCTCACACCGCTATGCCGAAACTGCGACTCGTGCCACCGTCGACGCTAGCGCGCGCCGGCGCCCACGCCAACGGCTCGATCATCGCAGAGCCCGCTTGAGTAGCTTTCCTGTCGCGTTCATCGGCAAGGTATCCCTGAACTCCACCAGGCGCGGGTACTTGTAAGCCGCCAACCGTTCCCGTGACCAGCCGATCAGGTCTTCCTCCTTCAACTCCGATCCGGGCTCGCGGATGACGAAGGCTTTCACTTCCTCACCGATTCGCTCATCGGGGATTCCGACGACGGCCACGAGGCTGACCTCTGGATGGCCGATGATCACCTCCTCGAGCTCGCGCGGATAGACGTTGAAGCCTCCCCGCACGATCAAGTCCTTGGCGCGATCGACGATGAAGTAGTAGCCGTCCTCGTCTCGCGTTGCGATATCGCCCGTGCGGAACCAGCCGTCGCGGATCACTTCCTTTGTCGCCTCGGGCCGCCCCAGGTATCCCTTCATCACGTTGTATCCACGTACGGCGAGTTCTCCTGGTTCACCGACGGGGACCTCGTTCCAGTGATCGTCGATGAGCTTCACCTCTACTCCCCAGATCGGTTTGCCGATCGATCCCGACCGGTTTGGTTGGTCGAGCGGGTTGAACGTGACGGTGGGACTGGTTTCGGAGAGTCCGTAGCCTTCCCGGATCCCGACACCGAAGACATCCCTGAACCGCTCCAGCACATCGACGGGCATGGCAGCTGCGCCGGAAAGCGCGATTCGCAGGAGACCGGCGAGGTCAACGTCTATTCCGTCAGCGGCCTTGTTGAGCAGAGCCCAGTACATCGTCGGGACACCGGCGAAGACTGTCACCCGGTGCTGCGTGATCAACGCCAGGGCCTCGGCTGCGTCGAATCGTGGCAGCAGGACCAGGGTGGCCCCCATTGCGAAGCCGGCGTTCAGCTGTACGGTCTGTGCGAACGAATGGAAGAGCGGAAGAGTGACCAGATGTACGTCGTCGGCGCGGGCGTCGAGCAGTTGGTTATGCCCGATGGCGTTGAGGACCATGTTGGCGTGGGTGAGCTCCGCCCCCTTCGGCTTGCCGGTCGTCCCGCTCGTGTACAGGACCACCGCTGTGTCCGTTGCCTCGGTCACCTGCAGGACCTCTTCCGCGGGGTGTTCGGCCAATGCGTCAGCCAAGGTAGTTCCCACGCCTGGCTCATCGAGCACTGCGGAGCCAAGGGTGACCAGATGCTCACAGGACTCGACGTCCTGGAATCCGCGCCACGCCTCGTCGTCGAGCCCCAGCACGGTACAGAAGTACACCGTCGCGCCCGAGTCACGGAGGTGGTAGGCAACCTCCTCCCGCTTGAGCATCGTGTTGAGCGGCACGACGGCTCCACCGGCCTTGAGGATGCCGAAGTAGACAATCGGAAACTCGACAACATTCGCGATCGTCAGGGCAACGCGGTCGCCTGGGCGCAACCCCCGTGAGAGAAGAAAACGGGCAACACTGTTCGCAGCCGCATCGATCTCACCGAAGGTGAGGGTTCGGTCACCTTCGATGACAGCGGTTCTGCCGGGAGTGCGTCGAGCAGTGTCGGCAAGCATGGTGGCCAGGTTGAGCATGATCCTGCTTTCAGATAATGACGGTGTGACGTTGTGAATGTGGATTGCCGACTCAGGACCAATCCCAGTCGTACTCAGCTCCCACCCGCTTCGCCAACGGCTTGAACATGCGCTCTTCGTAAGTCGCCATCGTGTCGAGGCCGGGAATGGGCGCGAGGTTCAGGATCTCGGCAAGCCGCTCGACGTCGAGTTCAGGTTTCGGCAAGCCCGCAGCAAGCGCGAACCTCTGAAGCTGGTTGGTGAAGCTCTCATTACACGGCGGCTTCCCGAAGTTCACCGGATGCTTCATCGCCTCATCGAGGGCTACGAACTCCACGCCACGCTCGAGGAATGCCTCGAGGATCGGAGCGAGGGTGTCACGAGAGATCGTGGTGCCGTGTACGAGCCAGATGAGAGGCGCGTCGGCACCGAACAGGGTATGCGCGGTGTCCGCGTGCTGGTAGAGCATGTCAACAGCGGTCGACACGTGCAGGTCGCGTACCTGCTTCTGCACGTCCTTGTCGCCTAGGGTCATCGCGCGGAAGTACGGCATGATGAACGCGAAATCACTGAACCAACTGGTGATCGGGGCAGTGCGGTAGCCGAGATCAGCGAGGTAGTTCTCGACTTCCCCTCGACGTCGTTCGGATCCTGACGACATGTCCATGGGGTACCGGAAGTACTTCGACGGTGCGGCGTCGATCAGATGACCGATGTACTTCTCGGCCGTCTCAAAATCGCGTCGGAATGCCGCCTCGGGCATCCAGCGCAGCGGCGCATGCTGGTGAGTGTGGTTACCCAGGTGATGGCCTGCTTCGGCCCACGCCTCGAAGGCCTCGATTTGCTCTGGCTCGTTCTCGAGCCGGTATGTGTGAGAGAAGCCGTAGGTCCCCTTGAGTCCGTAGTCGTTCAACGTTTTCGCCACAGACCGCGTGATGTCGGTGGGAGTCGTGTCGTCCGGCATGGGAACGCCGTCCCACAGGACGAAGTCATCGATCGTGACCGCAATCTTAAGAGGTCGGTCGGCGCGTGTGTCATTCATTGCGTTGACTCCAGATCTACCAGGAGGGCTTTTCGGCACGAAGCCCATTTGTCACCGACCCTATGAAGTGATGGACATCACGTCTTGGCTGTTTGCGCGCACCTGCTTTCCTCAGGCGCATCGCATTCGGCTTCGAGATGCGCGCTGTGCGCGCTCTTCGACTCCCGTGCGCATAGGGCCAAGTTTCGCCTTGTCATGACTTCTACCGTCGTTGGTGACGAAGGAGTAGCACACCGTGAATTCATCACAACAGATCGTCCTCGCGCAGCGCCCCCACGGGCACGTGAGCTTGGAGGACTTCCGCGTGGAGGACGTCGCCCTGCCCGAACTCAAGGCTGGCGACGTCGCACTCGAGACCCTCTTCATCTCGATCGATCCGGCCATCAGGGGCTGGCTCGACGACCGACCGAGTTATCTTCCGCCAGTCGCAATCGGAGAGCCAGTTCGCGCTTTCGGACTGGCCCGCGTGACCGCCTCACGCAACAGCAACTTCACCGCGGGCGACATCGTTCGTGGCTTCGTCGGCTGGCAACGGCACCAGATCGTCAGCTCGCCCGGTACCGACTGGGACCGGATCGCATCACGCGAGGTCGTTCCCTTGGAGCACTACCTTGGCGTCCTCGGGATGACGGGCCTGACCGCGTGGGCCGGAGTGTGCGACATCTTGCGGCCGGAACCAGGGCACACCGTTCTGATCTCCGGCGCCTCTGGCGCAGTCGGAAGCGTGGCAGTCCAGCTCGCGAAGCAGGCGGGCGCACAGGTTGTCGGCATCGCAGGAGGCGCCGAGAAGTGCTCGATGGTGGCTCGACTGGGCGCCGACGCCGTCGTCGATCGCAAGGCCCCTGATTGGCAGGACCAGCTCGAGGCGGCAACACCGGACGGCATCGACCGCCTCTTCGAGAACTCGGGGGGCCCGATGTTCGAGGCGTCGATCGCCCGGCTGAACAACCACGCACACATCGCGTTGTGTGGCCTGATCGACGGCTACAACTTGACCGAACGACCATCCGGCCCAAAAAATTTCGGACAGCTTCTCACCAAGCGTATCCTCACACAGGGATTCGTCGTGCTCGACTACATGGACCGTGCGGCAGAGGTTGAAGCCACGCTCGCCGAACTCATCAGTTCCGGACAGTTGGAGGCCGTGCAATCGGTATTGCCCGGATTCGAGCAGCTGCCGGCTGCCTTCGTGGACTCGTTCTCCCACGGCCAACCAGGCAAGCTCATCATCGATCTGACTGCGTAGCCCGCCTCTGAAGCCACCTCAGTCGGAGGTTCGTATCCCGTCACCGCGCAGCCGGGATACAGCCTCCGACGCATGCAAGGGGTATCCGGCCGATTTTTGCCTGGGAGCTGGTGGAGTCCCTGGGAGCTGTATGCATTAAGGGCAGTCGAGTGCGCCAGACCTTGTATTTGAACGCGCTGCGGAGGGCGACGGCACCGGAAGTGGCGTTCAGCGATTGTGCATGTCCAACAAGTTGTGCGTCAACGAGCCAAATCAGGACATCGCGGCTAGCGCGGGTCGCGATGTGGTGTTGTGCAGGCAGGCCACCCCGGGAGCCAGCGGGACCGAATCGTCGACCAGGTCCCGATCCGGGTCCGCCACCCGCAACAACCACCGAAATGAGTACCGCGGCCGCACGCTGCCCAGCGGCTGGCCGTACACCGGACCAGGCGCCCGCGCCCCGCAGCCGCGATACCGATGCCGTCCTGGGCGCGCGCTCCGCACCAGGACTAACGGCCGAGCGGCGTCTTCCTATTCGGAACCGCCACTCGACACCGAACGCTCACTCTGCCACAGCACGCCACTCGTCCGTGCGCTCAGGCGTTGCCTGCGCCAGTGCCTTCAACGTCGCCTCCCGATCAAAATCCTTGCCGTAAACCGGGGTTCCCGGCTGCTGACGCCAGGAATCTTCGACGGTGCCCGCGTCGACAGGGTCAAAGCCGAGCTGATTGATCAGATCGAATACCACCTGCTTCTGCAATGCGTCGTCGCCGGCCACGGGGATCGCGATCCGTCCGCTCGACCCTTCCGGTAGGCCCTTCTCGAGAAGGTGCTTCCACCAGATTCCATTGAATGCCTTGAACACCGGCACTCCGAGATGTTCTTGCACCCATTCACTTTCTACCTGACCGTCTTCGATGGCGGCGATCAATCCGTCTCGCTGCTGCGGGTAGTAGTTGTTGGTCTCGATCACCGGAGCACCATCGGCAGCGCCGGCGAGGATCCCGGCGGGAAGGTCCACGACGTTCTTCTGCGGGATGCTCACGATCACCAGGTCTGCACCCTCGGCGGCTTCGGTGTTCAGTACCGCCTTTGCGCCGGTCTCCGCCTCGAGGTCTGCGAGGGTGTCGGGTGTCCGAGAGTTCGACACGCGCACATCGTGACCGAGCGCAGTCAGCCTGCGTGTCAGCGTGCCACCGATCTGACCAGCTCCGATGATTCCGATGCGCATATCTCTTGTGCTCCTTCGTCGAGTGCCGCGACACTTCGCCACTGCTGTATGCGTCAACAACGGACACCGTCGGATAGTTCCGCGTGGGCGCATTCAGCTCGAACTGATTCAAATACTGGACAGTTCGACTCAGACGGCCGACGGTCCGCTTTCTCGGTCCTTCGTGGGTGAGTGGACTACCCCGATTGCGGCACGGATCGCGTTGTGCATCGTGAGCTGCTCTTGGAACTCGCGTTGTGGCGGTGGGAGCCCTACTCGCCGCGCCACGTGCGTGAGCATCGCGGACCCCGGCGCCGGACGCCGTGTGCCGCGTGCCCAACCGGTTCGCCCACGTGCGTCGCAGCGTCAGGTGATGGTGTAGCCGAGCTGATAGGCCGCGCTGTCGATCGGCCCGGACAACCCGGGATGCGACAACGGCAGCGACAACGCCGGCAGCGCAGGAAACGCGTCGGCGGCGCGTTCGGTGATCGCGATGCAGACACCGCCGGCGAACCGGCCGCGGTAGGCGATCCCATCGAGATCGTCATGGGCCCGGTGAATGGTGCGGGCCCAGTGCTGGGTTCGGCCGTGCGCGGCGGAGTCGAGGGCGTGGTTGCCGCCGACCCGGGTCACCCACGCCCCCTCCCCGATGCCGGACACATCGAGCAGTCTCAGCGGGCGGGTGAATCGCAGCCCGGTCAGATACGGGTCGCCGCGGTGCCGGTCGATCACCCGGGCGCTCTGAAACGCCTCGGCCAACCCGCCGCGAGGACTGACGGCGCCGTACCAGATGCCGTAACCGGGACGCGCCACCGACCGTGGAGATCCGACTACGAGCCGTCCCCGAGGTGCGTGACGGCGCACGCATCGTCGACGTACCCGAACGGTTCGAGGTCTCCTGACAAACTGTCACGACAGGCGCAAACAGTACGAAGCCGGAGGTCTGGACGGACTGTCCAAGATCGCCGCCGTCCCCATTCGTTCCCAAGACGCCCCTGTACCGCTCACCCCTGTTCGGGCTCCCGTCTCAACCGCAGCCTGCACGCCCACATCAAACTTGATTGAGCTCGAACGATCAGAGTTCTTCGCGTCGGGTCTGGTCAACGAACCAGGCCGCGATCTGTGCTCGTGAGGTGAATCCGAGCTTGGTCAGGATGTGTTCTACGTGGCCTTGGGCGGTACGGTCCGAGATGACGAGACTGGCGGCGATCGCCCTGTTGGTCAATCCCTTGGCTACAAGGTCGGCGACCTGCCATTCACGTTTGGTCAGGTTCGTCGCGGTACCAGCGGGCGGCGTCGTGCCCCTGGGCGGCTCGCTCAGGGCATAAACAATGGCACCTTGAATTCCGAGCGTCCGCCCTTCCCGGTGGGCGGCCTGAAAGGCGCGCTCACCGAGCGCATGGCGAATCCGGCGCTTGTTCTCTTCATGGTGGACGAGGAGGTGAGGGAACATCACCGTCGAGCTGCCCACGGTGTGCCCCAATTCCTCGGCGGCACCCATAAGGACCGCAGCACGCTTTGCACGGCGCTCGTCACAGAGCCACGCGAGGGATTCCAGACACACGGTGACGGTAATTTGATCGTCCGCCAGTCGGCCGAGCCGCAAACTCTGTTCAAACAAGCGGGCGGCACGATTTGAATCTCCCTGCTGCCACACCCCAACGCCCATGGACCACAACGAATACGAGCGATATATCGACTCGCCCAGGTTTTCCGTCATCGCGATTACCTTCTCATGACATGCCATCGCCCGCGGAATGTCCTCACGCAGTCCGTATGCCAAACCCAGCAGGTACAGAACTGCAACCTTCCGATGGTCATCGTTCAGTGTCGCGTAAATATTGCGGGCTTCTTCCAGAAGTCCGCTCGCGCGCTGAAGGTCGCTGTTGTTGATCGCGAGTAGTCCTTCGGCTTGGGCGACGAGTGCATGCGTCATCGGATCGTCGATTTGCTCAGCCACGGATCGCCCCTCCTCGACCAGGGCGGTCGCCGCGGGGATGTCGCCCTGCAGTTCGGACAGCACACTGCTGTAGTACAGGGCTTTTACGCGTGTAGCGGTGGACTTCCGGGGATGGCAGGCTAGGGCGCGGTCGAGCCAGTACCGTCCCTCGGTTAGCATGCCGCGGGTAAGCCAGAAGGGATAGAGCGCGGCTGCGATCCGCAGCCCGGCCTCGGTGTCGGTATCGCCAGCCTCGGACAGGCACAGCGTCATCGCCTCACGGAGATTCGACTGCTCGCGCCCGAGACGTGCGATCCATTTCAACTGCTGGGAACTGACCCACTCCGCCTCCGCTGTCAGTGCCAGCTTCTCGTACCAATCCCGGTGCCGCCAGCGCAACGCCTGGTAGTCGCCGGACTGCTCTGCTTTGTGTCGGCCGTAGTCACGCACCGTCTCGAGAAGGCGGAAACGGACCACTCCGCCCGGAGCGTCCCTGATCAGGATCGACTTGTCGACTAACGCCGTCAGCATGTCGAGCAGATCCTCAGGAGCCACCTCTCCCTCGCAAATGCCCTCCGCCGCATCCAATTCGAAGGTTCCGGCGAATACCGACAAGCGTTCCCACAGCCGCTGTTCCGGGGAACTGCACAGGTCGTAACTCCAGTCCATTGACAACCGCAGCGTCTGTTGGCGCCTCGGCGCTCCACGACTTCCCAGGGTCAGCAGTTTGTACCGGTCATTCAGTCGTTCGGCGATTTGATCGGCGGACATCGCCCGCAACCGCGCGGCCGCCAACTCGATCGGCAGGGGTAGGCCTTCAAGTGCACGGCAGATGTGCGCTACCGTAATCCGGTTGTCCTCGGTCAACTCGAACCCGGACACCGCGGCGGCGGCACGTTCCATGAACAGCGTCACGGCGTCGTACTGGGGAAGCCCGCGCAGGGACGACTCATCGTCCGTGTCGGGAATCGTCAGCGGCGGTACGCGCAGCACAGCTTCCCCTTCGATACCGAGGGCCTCCCGGCTCGTGGCCAAAATCCGAAGCTCGGGACAGGTCCGAAGCAGTTTCCCGGCGAGCGTGGCGACTGCATCCACCAAACGCTCACAGTTGTCGAGAACGAGCAGAAGGTTGCGTGTGGCGAGGTACTCCGCAATTACGCGTTCAAGTGGTCGTGCCGACCGATCGCGTATGCCGACCGCCGCAGCGACCGCATCCACGAGCAGTGACCGCTCGTTCAGTTCACCAAGCTCGACCAGTCTCACACCGCCGGTGAACCCGCGCCGCGCGTCCGTCGCAACGCGTAGCGCGAGGCGCGTTTTGCCGACCCCGCCGATCCCAGTCAACGTGACCAGACGGTAAGTAGACAATTTCGCCTTTGCGTCGGTCAGCTCGCGACGGCGGCCTACGAAGCTAGTGAGGTCCAAGGGAAGATCTCCCGCCGCTCCCCGTGTTGACGGCGGGATCGCATTGTGGAGCAGGCCGGCAGTGGAGCGGCGACGGGCTCTTGGTAGGTCTTGTTCGGAGCGCTTCGCGCCTGGTTCGGCGAGCAGGTCCATCTCTTCGACCGGAAAATCGTGAGCGAGCTGACTCTGGCGTAATTCGTCACCGAACTGCGCCGCGCTGAGGGGACGCTCCCGAGGATCTTCTGACATCGCGTGTTCGATGGCCGCGCTGACATCATCCGGAATTCCCTGCTCACGGAGATCTGGTACAGGTTGGGTGGTGATGCGGAGGAACTGTGCGACTACTTGCTCGCCGCTGTGACGTTCAAAAGCTGCGTGCCCTGTCACGGCCGAGAACAAGGTCGCGCCGAGACTGTAGATGTCGGAGGCCGCGCTGGGCGGCTCCTCTCCCTTGAGGACCTCGGGGGCTGTGAAAGCCGGGGATCCGGTGATAATGCCCGTCGAGGTCTCGAATCCCCCAGCAAAATGCGCGATGCCGAAGTCAGTCAGGGCCGGCTCGTCGTAGTCGGTGATCAGGATATTCCCCGGCTTTACGTCTCGATGGAGGATGCCGAGACGGTGGGCGGTCTCGAGCGCGCCGGCCAACTTCACTCCGAATCGCAGAGCCTCGTCTAATTCAAGTCGGCCCTGCCGGCGGATTCGGGTGTCCAACGATCCGTGCGAGTGGTATTGCATCACGATGTAGGGCCGACCACTGGTTGTGGTTCCAATGTGGAGCACGTTAGCGATGTTCGGGTGACCCGTAAGGCGGCCCATCGCCCGCTGTTCTCGAAAGAACCGTGCCCGGTTGTCTTCGTCCAGGTTGGCGGTGAGGACCTTCACCGCGACAGTGCGGTCCAGCGAGGGCTGCCCGCAACGGTAGACAAGACCGAAGCCGCCATGTCCGATTGCATGGACCTCCGCAAACCCTGCCGTGGTCAACTCCGCGACGACGGCGGACGCCACGTCACGCTGAGTCTCGAGCGGATCACCATTTGCCATGCGCAGCTGGCGATTCACTCGATCCGACGGTCTCCCGAAGACACAGCATTTCCTTGTCCCTCAATGATGTGCACTCAGGGTAGCTCCACCTGGCATCGAGTCGGGCACTTATGTTGATCAAATCATCGATACCGACCGTCTGGTTCCGTTGCAGTCGCCAGGGGAAGCCCTGTCACCACGATGCCCGAAACGGCCAGACTGGACTGGGAGTAGACCACGGCCAGCGATGCGCGAGAGATGGCCTTGACACCAATGGGTGCGCTCGCGCTCAGGCCACTCTGACCTCTCGATCGCCGGTTCTTCTCGCGTGATCACTGTCGGGGCAGATCTCGACGATCGCCCCCCGATGAGATTGTCGGCGCACACGGTCCGCATTTCCGATCCAGCCGGGTAGGCCAAACGATCGATCGGTCGGTCGACTGATGCGCAAGGCCCTGCACGAGCCTGTGCACGCAGTCAACCTGGGCTTTAACTCGCGGTAGGTGCGCACTCTGTTGATCAGGACGTTTGATTCGAAGACCGCTTACCGCGAGACTCACCGTCTCCGTCTCCACTGAGGTTCCTGTGTGTAGACCATGCAATCGCGGCGGATAAACCCTGTACAACAATCTATTTCGAGATGCAGACCGATATGCCTCCCTGGCGTGAGCGACGCATCCGATACTTGGCTATCTGGCCGCAAAGCTTCGCCGCCTCCACCGGGAGCGAGACGGGATGAGAAGATTATGCTGTGCAGTTCCGGCAGCTCGAGTACCTCGTCGTTCTCTCGCGCGAGAAGCACTTCACTCGCGCAGCGGATGCATGTGCTGTCTCTCAACCGGCCTTGTCGGAGGCGATCCGCAAACTGGAGATCGAACTCGATCTGCCGCTGATCGTTCGAGGCCACAAGTTCGAAGGCCTCACAGTGGAGGGCGAGCAGATCGTACGTTGGGCTCAAAGAATTCTTGCCAACCAGGAATCACTCCTGCACGAGGCCGCCAGCCTACGGTCGGGCGTCACCGGCACCCTCCGAATAGGGGTCATTCCCACCGCATCCGCGACAGTCGCCGACCTGTCGAGCCCATTGTGTGTGAGGCACCCCCTCATCACGGTGCGTCTCACCGAAGACCTGTCTTCGAGCGAAATCACAGCTCGGCTCGATCGCTTCGAGCTCGACGGCGGCATCACCTACCTCGACGACGACATCGCCCTGCGCTACCACGCTTTCCCGCTCTATCGCGAGCGATACGCACTATTGACCGCCGACGATCCGACCCGCCCGCGCCGCGCCGACATCTCCTGGCGCGAAGCGTCGACGTTGCCGATGTGCACTTTGCCGTCGATCATGCGCGGCAGGCGCATCCTCGACGACTATTTCGCCGACGACGGAGCAGTCCACACCGCACAAGTCGAAACCGATTCCATCGCTTCCCTCTATGCCCACGTCAAGACCGGGCAGTGGGCCGCCGTGGTACCTCAGGTGTGGTTCAAAGTATTCGGTGAACCACCTGGCCTCCGGTCCACTCCACTCATCGAAGGTCGCACAGCTCCAGTGGTCGGGTTGATCACCCGCGCAGAAGACCCGTCGTCCCTCCTCATTCAGGCTCTTGAAGCGACGGCTTCGGTCCTCGACCAGACATCATCGGCGACGCCTATCGACCAGTAGGACGGGCATCTTGGACACCACCCATATCCGTGGTGCACCCTCGACCGACTGTCTGTAAACCTGGGGAAGGCTGCACTGCTGATGGCTCGTCGAGACGACTACGAATACGACGAGCACAGCATCGTCGTGACGAAGAACAAGCAGTACGCCGCAGGCGTACCGGCGGTGCTCGTATCACTTCAACGCGGCATGTCACAGATGGGTGCGACGCGCACCGCTGCCTCTCTCGCCAAACTCAATCAGCGCAAAGGTTTCGACTGTCCCGGCTGCGCCTGGCCGGAAACACCCGGCCACCGCAAGCACGCCGAATTCTGCGAGAACGGCGCCAAGGCCGTCGCCGAAGAAGCCACCAAGCGGACCGTCGGCCCAGACTTCTTCGCCACGCACTCCGTTGACGATCTCCTCGGCCGCACCGAGTACTGGCTCGGGCAGCAGGGACGCCTCACCCACCCGATGGTGCTACGCCCAGGCACCACACACTACGAACCAATCGAATGGGATGACGCGAACCGCATCATCGCAGACGAACTGAACGCGCTGGGTAGCCCACATGAGGCGATCTTCTACACCTCCGGCCGAACGTCTAATGAAGCAGCGTTCCTCTACCAGTTACTGATTCGCTCGTTCGGCACCAACAACATGCCCGACTGTTCGAACATGTGTCACGAATCGTCCGGCAGCGCACTGACCGCCTCGATCGGCATCGGCAAAGGATCGGTATCCGTTCCGGATATCGAGAATGCCGACCTCATTCTCATCGCCGGCCAGAACCCGGGCACCAACCATCCACGCATGCTCTCCACACTCGAAAAAGCCAAATCCAACGGCGCCCGGGTTATCGCCATCAACCCGCTCCCCGAAGCCGGACTACTGCGGTTCAAAGACCCACAGAAGGTTCATGGTGTCATCGGCGACGGAGCCGCGATCTCCGACGACTTCCTGCAGATCCGCATCGGCGGCGACATGGCCCTCTTCCAGGGGTTGGCCAAACTGCTCGTCGCCGCCGAGGACGCCGCACCAGGCACCGTCCTCGACCGCCCCTTCATCGACCGCCACACCGCGGGGTTCGACGCATGGCTCGATCACATCCGCAGAGTCGATCTCGACACGGTCGTCGACGCCACCGGCCTGACAATCGAACAACTCCACGACACAGCCCAGGCTCTGATCGAGTCGAACGCCACCATCATCTGCTGGGCGATGGGGCTGACCCAGCAAACACACGGTGTGGCCACGATCGAAGAAGCAGTGAACCTGCTGCTGATGCGCGGCATGATCGGCAAACCCGGAGCCGGGGTATGCCCCGTCCGCGGGCACTCCAACGTCCAAGGCGACCGCACCATGGGCATCTGGGAGAAGATGCCAGAATCATTCCTCGCCGCCCTCGACACCGAATTTGACATCACCTCACCACGAGAACACGGCCTCGACGCCGTCGACTCCATCCGCGCCATGCGACAACGGCGAGCCTCGGTGTTCATGGCAATGGGTGGCAATTTCGTGTCCGCCACGCCCGACACCGACGTCACAGAGGCCGCCCTCCGGAACTGTTCGCTGACCGTCCAGGTGTCCACAAAACTCAACCGGAGCCATCTCGTTCACGGCCGCACCGCACTCATTCTGCCGTCGCTCGGCCGCACCGACAAGGACGTCCAGGCGACTGGCAAGCAGTTCGTGACCGTCGAGGATTCGATGTCGATGGTCCACCGTTCCCGCGGAAGTCTCACCCCGTCGGGTATCCACATGCGCTCCGAAGTCGCCATCGTCTGCGGCATCGCCGAGACGCTGTTCGGCCCCGGCCATCCCGTGCCGTGGACATCGTTCACCGCCGACTACGACCTCATCCGGGACTCGATCTCACGCGTCGTGCCCGGCTTTGAGGGCTTCAACACCAAGGTCCGACAGAAAGAAGGGTTCGGACTCCCCCACCCGCCGCGAGACTCACGCACGTTCCAGACGAAGACTGGGAAAGCGAACTTTGCCGTCAACGACCTCGTGTGGCTACCTGTTCCGCCTGGCCGACTCATGTTGCAGACCATGCGAAGTCACGACCAGTACAACACCACCATCTACGGTCTCGACGACCGCTACCGCGGCGTCAAAGGCGGCCGGCGAGTTCTGTTCGTCAACACCCGCGACATCAAGAAACTCGGATACCGAGACGGCGACCACGTCGACTTGATTTCCGAATGGAAGAACCGGAGCGGGTCCATCGAAGAACGACGAGCCGACAACTTCCGACTCGTCGCCTACCCCACGCCTGTCGGCAACGCCGCCGCCTACTACCCCGAAACCAACCCCCTCATTCCCCTCGACCACGTCGCAGACAAATCCAACACACCCGTCAGCAAAGCCGTCCTGATTCGGCTCGAGCACCGACCCTGATGGGACGCATCACCACCCGCCGCCCCATCGTGCGCGTGCGTGGACCGAACTCCACATCTCGGCCCGACACACTCGTTGTCGAGGAACCACTCGAAATCCGCGTCGGAGCCTCCCCGCTCGCGGTCACGATGCGCACCCCGGGCCACGATGTCGAACTCGCGCACGGCTTCCTCCTCACTGAAGGAGTCATCAACAGCGGTGACGACGTCGCTTCTGCCCGCTACTGCGACGGAGTGGACGACAACGGCCTCAACACCTACAACGTCCTCGACATCACCCTCACCGAGGGCATCCCCCCACCTCAACCCGGTGTCGAACGCAACTTCTACACAACCTCCTCATGCGGAGTATGTGGGAAAGCATCGCTCGACGCCGTTCGCCTCGCGACGGTCCATTCCCCAGCCGAGGACACCACCACGGTGCATGTCGATGTTCTGGCGACGCTGCCCGACCGGCTACGCCAGTCGCAGAAAGTATTCGACAGCACCGGTGGCTTACATGCAGCCGCACTTTTCGATCAGTACGGGCAGTTACTCGCCCTCCGCGAAGATATCGGCCGACACAATGCCGTCGACAAGGTCGTCGGCTGGGCAATCGCTCAACACCGCATCCCCTGCAGGGGCAGCATCCTCATGGTCAGCGGTCGCGCCTCGTTCGAACTCGCCCAAAAGGCCGCAATGGCAGGCATACCCATACTTGCCGCTGTCTCCGCGCCGTCGTCACTCGCTGTCGACCTCGCAGACGAAACAGGACTAACACTCGTGGGGTTTCTTCGCGGCCAGAACATGAACCTCTACACCCACACCCATCGGGTAGTGCAGGGCTGACCACGTGAAATGCACGGGCCCGCGGGCTTCGGCCGCGAGTTCTGCGCGGAGAGGCGCGGCAAGGTCAACTGCGCCGATGTTGGACAGGTGTCGTGGGCCCCAGGAGACGAACCGGTCAAACGTGTACTCGACCCAGGGGCCGTGCCGTCGTACACAACTGGCTTCGGCGAGCTCCGCGAGTATCCTGTGGACGCATGTCGTCATGCGAACGCGTCGAGGGTCGGCACTCGTGGGCATTCCGATCACTTCGGCGACGCTGACATCCGTCCTCGCCTTCCACCAGCGTTTCGAGTACCGACAATCCTCTCGTGTTACTCCCTCGCGTTTTCAGACATAAGCGGTATGGGGCAGACAGCGCAGCCTCCGAAGGAGACGCGGAGTCTGTTCACCTTTGTTGCATAGCTAATCTGCGAATTGGCCGGTGCGCGCACAGCGAAGTATTGCAGATGACCTCGGTCCGTAGCGCCGGTGTGGCGGCGAAATCTTATCGGGTTAGCGGACTGTAGAACACCAAGCCGTTGCCGTTATTGTCGTAGCCCACTGCACGGCGTTCATGTCCGTCGTCATACGGGCCTTCCACAATGGCACCACCGCTGGCTTCTATGGCCTTCGCCGCAGTGTCGACATCGACTGTCCTAATGCCGACGACAACCTGCCCGGGTATGGGATGGTCCACCGCAGTCGCCAACGCGACAGTGACAGTCCCTCCATCGAGGGCCGCGAAGTGGTCCCCGTCGCGGAACTTCAACGGCATTCCCAGGGTCTCGCAGTAAAACCGGATCGATTCGTCCAAGTTGTCGGTCGACAGGACGATCATTCGCACTTCATGCTCGCTCAACGGTGCCTCCCATGTAATTCTCGGTCATTCCGGGCCTTGTGACGGAGTCAGGCGGGGTCGGGCCGGCACGCACCCCGCCGTTACTGAGACAGATGGTCATCACCGTGTGCCCGGCTTCAACCGCAGCCGGTACGACAAATCCTGCGCATGAGCGACGACTATTGCGCTCACCAACACCGAGTTCGACACCCTTCCTTCATCTTCCGCCCCCGATGCCGTAACGGTGCCTTCCTAGCGTCGTCTCACCCCGAACAGCATGTGGTCCACAAGCGTGCCCGCAGCCTGGGCGGCCCGAGTGTGGTCGCCGGCGGCGATGTGCTCGATCAATGCAGTGTGGACGACTTCATGCCCCGGGATGTCTGCGGTGGCCTCGACACTGGCCGCGACGGCTTCAATTAAGCCCTGGTATAACTCAATCAAGATCGTGTTATGCGAGCAGCGCACCACGGCCAAGTGAAACTCGGCGTCGGCGGCGGCAGCCTCATCGAGGGGTCCGCCTGCAACGTGATGGCTCTTCGCCAACAGTGCGCGCAGTTCGGCTAGTTCTTCGTCGGTGCGATTACTCGCGGCGAGCCTGGCGCCTTCGACCTCCAGTCCACGCCGAACCTGCAGAATCTCTTCCAGCTCGGTGCCGCACAGCCGCCCCAGCGCCCCGGACACCTCGCTGGTGGCGCGGACATAGGTCCCGTCGCCCTGCCGAACCTCGAGGATTCCTGCATGAGCTAGACCGCGGACCGCCTCACGCACCGTATTGCGGCCGACACCAAGAGTCTGTACGAGTTCTGTTTCATTCGGGATGCGTTGCCCGACTGGCCAGTCCCCCTTTGTGATTCCCACTCTGATCTGCGCGATGACTTGGTCGACTAGACCGGCTCGTCGAACGGTGCTCAACACCACACAAACAACCTTTCATCCAATGATGGGATGTATGCAACGATACCAAAAATGAGGCCGATGCAGCGAATAAAGCGACAAAATGACTACGCCGACAACGTGGCGCTGGAGATCGACGGTGCGATCGAGATGCGGGCGAGCCCCGTGCCCGCGCTGGCTGGCGGCACCTTGCTTGCCATAGCCGTCATCCTCACGGCGTTAAACCTGCGGTCCGCGGTGACGAGCGTGGCCCCACTACTGGGCGACATGCAACAGGACTTAGCCGTTTCGGCGGCCTGGGCAGGCGTGCTCACCACTTTGCCTGTCTTATGCTTCGCTGCCGCAGGCTTGGCAGCCCCGAGGCTGGCTACCCATCTCGGGTTGGGTCGCGCGATCTCGTGCTCTCTTGTCATGATTACAGTCGGTCTCGCCGTGAGGGCCCTCGACGGGCCGGCCTTGGTTCTTGGAGCGAGCCTCGTGGCCTGCGCCGGCATTGCGTTGGTGAATGTGCTGATCCCAGTCGTTATCAAGGGTTCGTTTCCGGCCAAGATCGGCCTGATGACAGGGATCTACACCGCAGCCCTTCAAGGCGGCGCAGCAATAGGCTCGGCGCTGACCCCGGGTCTGGAACAACCGCTGGGCGGATGGCGGCCTGCCCTGGCGATTTGGGCCGCACTTGCAGTCACCGCCCTAGTGGTGTGGGTACTGGCGGCGCGGCGACACGGTGCTACGTGGGTACAAGCTCAAGTGTCTGAGACGCGCCGATCGCTCCTTCGCAACCGGTTAGCTTGGACCGTCACGCTGTTCTTCGGCAGTCAATCATTCATGGCATACATCGTAATGGGTTGGTTGCCACAGGTTTTTATTGATGCAGGCGTGCCAAAACTGCAGGCTGGGATAATCGTGGGGATGTCGGCATTGATCGGCGTTCCAATTGCATTAGTGATCGCCCCTCTAGCCGCGCGCAAACGCAGCCAGAGTGCGTGGATCGTCGGCCTCAGCACGGTCGGCGTGATTGGCGCGGTGGGGGCCATGGTCGCCCCGGCCTCCCATCCACTGATCTGGAGCATTGCCATCGGTGTCGGACAGAGCGTCTTTGCACTGGCTCTCACTGTCATCGCCCTCCGGACGAAGACTACGGGAGAAACGGTTCAGCTATCAGGAATGGCTCAAGGATTCGGGTACTTGATCGCCAGCGCGGGCCCCCTGTTCTTCGGGCTTCTCCATGAGCTGACGCATCGATGGACCGCTTCTTGGATCCTGTTTCTTGCGGTGTGCACCGTTCAAATCGTCACCGGCGCCTTGGCCGGACGTAACCGGTACGTCTGACCCGTGCCGCCCGCGGCCGCTTGCCGTGTCGGATCTCGCTCAGGACTGCGTCGGGCGGTCAACGAGGGCGAGTTCGTAAAGCAAGCCGTCGCGGGCGGTCGTCAGTAGGTCCGCATGCACGTAGCCGTGCGCCCCGCCCGGAGTAGCTTCATCGAACGTTGGATAAGGCCCGGGCTCGATGCGCATTGGATTAAGCCAGAGTTGAATGGCGCCGGCGTGAACCCCAGGGGCGCCTCTCGCAGCGTGCGGGACACCGCAGTAAATCTCCGGTTTCGGCATGGGCATTCTCGGCGCAGGATGGTGTCCACAAAGCCGGTGATCGTCTCCGCGGCGACGTACGCGCGTGGAGCCGGACTGGCGCTCACTCACCAAGACTGACCATGGCAGCGGACTACCCATACCGGGTCCGCCCCTAGGCGGTCGCACCGTCCTCGTCGACGTCGCCCGGGGCCGAAGGTGTAATAGTTTGCCCTGAAGACGACGTCGCCTTCTGGCGCCGCACCACCACGTTTACCGGTCCGGCCAGACACTTCCGCACGGAAGGGCGCGAATCCCGTCATTGCGCGACACCCGGGCGGGCCCTATGAAGTCGTTCCGTTGCAAATGCCGCATTGAGGATCAACCAGCTGCCTAGACTGATTGTGCAACAGCACATTTGAAACTTCGAGGTCGAGACTGAAGCGGCCGACACAGGCGGAAGCCGCCTTCGCCCGATCGACGACGATCAAACGCCAAACCCCGTTCAATCAGGATATCTAATTGAACGGGGATCGACTCACAGCCCAGTACCCGCTGCTATCGCGACGTTTCGTAGGCACCTTATCAATCCGGGTGGGTCCGACCTCACTCGGCTCGAGGCGAGATCAATGCCTGAACCGCCGCAGTCGACATTGTCTTGACGATCGACTCCTGGTCAAGCCCTTTGTTGAGGGTGGGTACGGTATTCAACATCGAGAACACCGCCTGCGTGAGCAGGCGCACCTCCGGATCCGACAGCTCGGGCCGCAGCGACGAGACTGTCGAAATCCACTCCTCGGCGTACATATTCATCGCTCGTCGGATGCGCCGACGATCCGTTTCGGGAAACGCGTGCTCGTTCTTGAGGAAAATTAGCGTTGTCGGAGCCGCAGACAGCACCGACCTGATGTGGAAGTCGACCATGGCGTCCAGCGCAGCACGCGGATCGGGCTCCGATTCCACCGTCGCCCGCGCGGACTGATGGAGAAACTCCAACGGATTTTCCACCACTGCGATGAGGAGGGCCTGCTTGTTCTGGAAGTGACGATAGAGCCCGGGAGCGGAGATTCCCGCCTTCGCGCAGATCATCTCGACCGTGACCGAGTCGTAGGGCTTGTGCAGGAACAGATCGGCGGCGACTCTTAGCAGTAGCTCCCGGCGTGACGGGCGAACCGTTGGCGCCGTTGCCGGCATCTGGTCAGTCTTCATGGTTCACACCAGCAACTGGAGAGCCCAAAAAATCAGGGACCGGCGCATGAAGAGTCGCACACCACCCGCAGGCGGCGCGCCCAACCATCTTGATCAGTTCCATGCAACCAATGGTAACACTCATTAACACAATCGGACAGCAGACGGACACCTGCCGTCGTTAGCTGCGGGCCGACACTCCCCCGCGGGACCCCACGATTTCACGTCTGGTCAGGCATGTTGCTAGCCGGGCCCAATGAAGGCGCTGGATTGCCCGCCAAGTGTTGACAAGCTCACACTCTCGTTCTACGTTAATGCTCATTCACGTTAATGCGCATTCACACACGAAAGGTTGTGGCTATGCGATTCATCTTCATGAGCGAGGGCGAAACGCCCCCAGGGCATACCCATGAGCACCGTTACCGGGAGCTCGTCGACGAGGTCCTCCTCGCCGAAGAGGTGGGATTCGATGCGTTCGGCACTTCTGAGCAGCACGTGGCGATCGGCACAGCGACGACATCCGCCCCGGAGGTCCTCTATCCGTACTTGATGGCCCTCACCACACGCATTCGGTTCGTGCACCTGGTCACCCTGCTGCCCACACGCATCAACCACGCGCTTCGGGTCGCCGAGAGGCTGGCCACCGAAGACATTCTGTCCAACGGCCGCGTGGAACTCGGTGTCGGCCGAGGCAATACCACACTCGCACTGCGCGCCTTTGAGGTTTCGCCGACGGAAAACAAGGCGCAGCAGATTGAAGGGCTCGAAGTCATTCGCCGCGCACTGCACAACGATGTCTTCTCGTTCGTGGGCGAGCACTACAAGATCCCACCACGAAGTCTGGTACCCAAAGGAATTCAAACTCCGTATCCACCGATCCACATGGCCACCGGAAGTCCCGAATCTGTTCGAACTGCCGCCGAACTCGGCGTCGGCGCGATTGTCGGAGGCTTCTACCTCGGCTTCGAATTCCTCGAGAACATGCTCCGCATCTACGACGACGCTCTCGCCGGCGCGACGCACACATACCCACGACAGGCACAAAAGCTCGTCGCGGTCGGCGGCGGTATGCATTGCGCCGAAACCCGGGACGAAGCCCTCAAGTGGGCAAGGGGCCTCACTGAATCAGTCGCACTATCGACGGACGCATACCAGCGCCTCTCGAAACTCTCCGATGACTACCAGTACATGGGAGCCGTCAAGCATCTCGACTTCAACGACGAACGTTACATGTTCGAAGAGTCGTCCGGCTTCATCGTAGGAGATCCCGAGGACTGCGTCGCCCAGGTCCAGCGATTCGCCGACTTGGGCGCCGACTCCCTCGTCATGCGCATCGACGGGCTCCCCCACAAGGAACTGATGAAGTCGATCGAACTGTTCGGCAAATACGTAATCCCCAAGTTCAAGAACCCCAAGGCTGTCGTGCGCACCCCTGAGGCGATTCTGGACGACATTCGCACCGCACGACCGGCCCACTACGCCGAGCTCGAAGCGTTCGAAAGTGCACAGAAGGAAACAACCGGCAACACCGTCGAGGTAGGAGAAGCACGATGAGCACATTGGCCGCGGATGACATCTTTAGCCGATACCCGAAGGAGATCTTGATCGAGCGCAAGCCGAACGGGGTCCTCCTCATCACCATCAACCGTCCCGAGCGACTGAACTCCCTGACGATGCCGATGTTCAAGCACCTGTCCGAAATCTGGGAGGACGTCGACCGAGACCCCCAGACGCGAGTCGCCGTCATCACCGGCGCCGGCCGCGGCTTCTGCACGGGCATGGACGTGCGCCAACCGGACCCCACTCTGGATGACGCGATCGAACTCATGGAGGACGAACGACGACGGATCATGAGCCTCCTGAACATGGACAAGCCACTCATCTCGGCGATCAACGGACCGGCGGTGGGCTGGGGTTTGTCGATGGCACTGCTCGCGGATATCAGCGTAGCCGCTGAGGACGCCTTGCTCCTGGACGGCCACACCCGCATCGGGGTGGTCGCCGGCGACCATTCTTCCCTGATCTGGCCGCTGCTGGCCGGCATGGCCAAAACGAAGTACTACCAACTAACTTCAGCAAGTCTGACTGGCGCGGAGGCTGAGCGCATCGGCCTGGTAAGCCTCACCGAACCGAAGGACGCCGTGCTCGGGCGTGCCCTGGCGATCGCCGATGATCTTGCGCAGGGCTCGCAGCAGGCAATCCGCTGGACGAAGCGATCGCTGAACTCAGGTTGGCTGACCAACGCCCTCCCTCAGCAGGAATTGTCTGCGGCGTTGGAGACCCTCAATTTCGCCGGCGCGGACTACGCAGAGGCCCGACAAGCCTTCCGCGAGGGCCGGCCGGCCCAATTCCCCTCCGCCCGCCGCGATAACCACTCCGTCTTTGATTCCCCGGCGACGCAAGAAGTTGCTAGGTGAAGCATGTCAGGACTTGAGACCCGACAGGCCGCTGGGTTCACCACTGTAGACCGCGCGGGCGTCCTGGTCGTCACCGTGGACCGGCCGCCGGCAAACGCACTGAACCGATCAGCCATTCACAATCTCGCGGCGCTGTTTGCCGAACTCGGCGAGATGCGTGAAGCGCCGCCGGTCGTCCTCACAGGTCAGGGAGAACGATTCTTCTGTGCCGGAGGCGACATAAGAGAACTCGAGGGAGCCGCCCAAGAAGAGCTGGACGCCCGGATGCGGGAGTTTCATGCGCTACTCGTGGCCATGGACCGATACCCGCGACCGGTGATCGGCGCGATCAATGGTCACTGTGTGGGCGGTGGCATGGAGATTGCCCTGTTCGCCGACACCGTGTTGGCCGTCCAAGGTGCGCGATTCGGTTTCCCAGAGATCAATCATGGCCTCCTACCGGCCGATAAGGGCATTCAGCGCGCCACCCGACTACTCGGAGCACGCGCAGCGAGGAAACTGCTCTTGTCGGGGGACTTATTTGATGTCGAGCGCGCACTGGAGATCGGCCTCGTCGATGTTCTCGCGGACCCCGCAGAGCTTGTCGATGCGGCAGTCGCATCCGCGAGACTCGCCGGGGCAAAGGCACCAGTGCTCTACGGCGCTTTGAAACGCAGCCTGAACGATCCAGACGACGCCCGCGACGAAACCTCTCTGCAGCGCACACTTGCGTCTGCCGCCGAATACTTCGACGACCCCGTTGCCCGAGGATTGCGAGATAGCTGGAACGGCAGCCGATCTCGAGGAGGAAAGGGATGAAGGTGGAATCGTGTTAGCCGTCGTTGTTGCAGGCTTTGTCAGCGGCGCGGTTCTGCTGCTCGCGACAGTGGGCTTTGAACTCGTGCGCCGGGTGGAGGGCTTCCTCAATATCGCGCTTCCCCAGCTCATTGTGCTCAGCGGGTTCAGTGCGTACGGATTCAACGTGCTGCTTGGGCTGCACTGGATAGTCTCCTGTCTCGCGGCGATCGCGGTCACGTCGGTGGCGGGCGTCGTATCGGCTCGGCTGATCTTTTGGCCGATGCGCGGACGTCCGCACTATATCCCGATGATCGCGTCCGTCGGTCTCGCATTCTTCATTCACGCAATGATCGAGGTATTCACGGGGTACGGCGTAAAGACGCTCAACGTCCCTCTGCAAGAGACCTTCCGCATCGGTGGGATTGCAGTGGCCGGAATTGATCAGGTCGCGGTAGTCATCATTGCCGCCCTGGTGGTTGTGGCATTGCATTTTTGGCTGTCGAAGTCCTACAGCGGACGGGCGTTGCGCGCGATGGCCAACAATCAGGCGCTGGCTCAAATTCGCGGCGTCAACACCTCCTATCTGCAATACCTCACCTGGGCGGTGGCGAGTGCGCTGGCTGCGCTGGCGGGAACGCTCATCGCCTTCACCGCACGCATTTACCCCGAGCTTGGCTGGGATCAGGTGCTGATCATTTCCGCCGCCGCAATCATCGGCGGACTCGGCAGTATCTACGGCGTGATGCTCGCGGCCGTCCTCGTTGGTCTCACGTCAAGTCTCGCGACCCTCGTCATCCCGTCCGAATACACCCAGATGGTTGTGTTCGCGGTCATCGCCTTGGTCGTGTTCATCCGGCCTGAGGGCCTCTTCAGCGGTCCGAAGGAGCGTGTCGCATGAGCACTCTGCTGATTCTTGGCGGACTGATCACCCTTATGGGGATCTACGCCGTCGCAGCCCTAGCGCTGAACCTTCAGTTCGGTGTCGGCGGGATGGTGAACTTCGGTGTGGCGGCGTTCTTCGGTGTCGGCGCCTACGCCTACGCACTCACTGTCATGCCGGCTCCATCCGGCTCCTACACATATATCCTCGGGCTTGGCTTGCCGTGGTGGGCGGGCGCAATCATCGGTGGTCTTGTATCAGCTCTACTCGCGTTCGTTGTCGGAAGCGGCCTACTGAGGGTCGGTGGTGAGTACCTCGCTGTTGTCTCGCTCGCGCTTGCCGAGATGATCCGCCAGCTGTTCATCAACCAACCGGCGATCGCTAATGGGGCGCGCGGACTGCTGAACGCGCCGGTGCCCAGTCTCGACATCATCCCGGGCCGAGCGCAGGCGTTGTTCGTCGCCGCGGCCGTTGTGGTTGTTCTCGGAATCAGCTACCTGCTCTTCCGGCGTGTGACGCGATCGGCTTTCGGTCGAAGCCTGCGCGCCATAAACCAGAACGAAGCAGTCGCTCGCTCGCTCGGTGTGAACGTCTACGCGGTCAAGCTCAAGGCTTTCGTCTTTGCCGCGTTCTTCATGGGTCTGGCCGGGGTCATGTACGTGTGGTATCTGTCGATCCTTACTCCGACATTCTTCAACGTGAATATCACCTTCACGGTCTTCATCGCTCTGATTATCGGCGGGACAGGCAGCAATGCCGGCGCGGTGCTTGGTGCGGTCGTCCTGTTGGGTCTGCGCGAAGGCCTCACATACATCCAGGTGGACTTCATTACGCCGGAGCTGTTGGCCAGTCTTCAGGACGCACTGCAGGGTTTGGTCCTCATTGTGATACTCCTGTTCTGGCCGGGTGGTCTCTTCCGGCCGCGGCTGGCCGTCTACCCGCCACCCCGCTCCGCCTCCGTGGCGCCTGCTGTGCTGGCCACTTCTGCGGCAGGTGGTCGCTGATGACTACACCGAATCCCTTGCTCGAAGTGAAGGGCGTTGTGAAGAGCTTTGGTCAGCTCCGGGCGCTCGACGGTGTCGACATGGTAGTGGGCCGAGGCAAGGTTACTGGTCTCATCGGGCCAAACGGGTCCGGCAAAACGACGCTGTTCAACGCGGTGTCCGGTTTCCTCGAGCCTGATGCGGGGACGGTCCTGTTCGACGGTCGCGTCGTGACAGGGGCTCCGACGCATCAACTTGCCCGGATGGGTCTCAAGCGCACATTTCAGAACACCGCCGACTTCACCGACATGTCGGTCGTGCAGAATCTGCTCACCTCTGTGCGCACAGTGCCAGGCGAGCGCCTGTCACGGCTCTTCACGTCTCCGCGGCAGATTTCGGTGAGTGAGCGCAGCTTGGTCGACCGTGCATGGATATTGCTTGATCGCTTGGGATTGACGGAACTGGCGAATGCCCGCGCGGGAGATCTGTCGATCGGCCAGGGGCGCCTGCTCCAGATTGCCAGACTGCTCATGGAGCCGCCGTCGCTGTTGATGCTCGATGAGCCTTCCTCGGGGCTCAACCCCGACGATCAGCACCGCCTATCGACGACAGTGCGTCAGCTGCGCGACGTCGAGGGTGTAACGGTGCTCGTCATCGAGCACAACATGTCGTTCATGAACGCGATTTCCGATGCACTGTACGTAATGCACGACGGCCATGTCATCGCAAGCGGCCCACCGGCGGAAGTCATCCGCGACCCCCTAGTTATCGAAACCTATTTGGGAGTACGCCGTGCCACTGCTTGATGTCGAGAACCTAACCAGCGGGTACGGTCGAAATAACATCATCCGTGGCATATACTTTTGCTGCTGATGAAGGATCGATCACAGCCATCATTGGTCCTAATGGCGCCGGCAAGACAACCCTCGTGCAGACCATCGCCGGGGTCGTCGATGCGCGCGGCGGGAGCGTCAAGCTTGGTGGAGAGCCACTCGATGGGATGCCCGCCCGCGAGCGAGCTCGCCGCGGCCTC
Source organism: uncultured Alphaproteobacteria bacterium (assembly GCA_963828625.1). GTDB lineage: Bacteria > Pseudomonadota > Alphaproteobacteria > Rhizobiales > Xanthobacteraceae > PALSA-894. Next base: position 103,497 of record CAWHEX010000011.1, read on the forward strand.
GGATATACGCCTCAGCTGCGCAACGTCTTTGGCGCACTATCCGTCGAGGACAATCTGGAAGTTGTCACGCGCGCGATGCGGCTGCCTCATGACCGCGTGGATGAGGTTTTCGAGCTGTTCCCGATCCTCGCCGAGCGCCGGAAGCAGCGATCTGGGACGCTTTCAGGCGGGCAACGCCAGCAGCTCGCCATCGCCTCCTCGTTGCTCATGCGGCCGAGGCTGTTGATCCTCGACGAACCCACCACCGGGCTAGCGCCACAGATTGTCGATTCACTCATCGAGCAGATCTGCGTTATCGAGCGCAGCGGGACCGGCGTCTTATGGGTGATCGAAGAGCATCCCAGCCAAATCCTGCCGCTGTGCGGACGCGTATTTCTCATGGAATCCGGCCAGATTCATCACGAGGCGAACGGGCCGCAACTGCTCGCGGATCCGGGCTTCGCCGAGATGTTTTTGGGTGCCCGAATTCCACAGGCGTGAGCGCCACGCATGGTTTTACGCGATCGCAGATAGAGAATACCGGTTTGACTCTCCTTGCTTCTACCAAGAAGTGTCTACCGCCCTCCCCAAAGCAATAGTCCCACAGGAGATTTTGAGGATGAAAGTACTAAGAGCAACAGCAGGTAAGGTGTCAGTCGCGTGCGTCGTCATGGCGACCGGGGCAGTGCTCACAAGTTGTGGCGACGGTGGAGGGGCGTCCGGCGGAACCACGGTGATCGGTGTGGCCGCGCCGCTATCGGGTGAAGCCGCCATTTTCGGCGGGCCCGTCGATTCGATCACCCGAGCAGTAGTGAACCATGTCAACAAACGCGGCGGCATCAACGGGACTACACTCGAGGTTGTGAGCGAGGACGAGAAGTTCAACGCCGAGGATGGAGTCCGCGCCGTCACCAAGCTCATCAATAAAGATGACGCGCAATTCATCTTGGGTCCGACGTCATCGACATTCATGGCGACGCTCAGCCAGGCAGAACGCAGCGAGGTTGCCATCGCATCTCCGTATGCCGGCATCGTCGAGTACGACGACCAGGCCAACCCCTACACCTTCCGTACCATTGGCCCGGACACTTTCGATGGCCTGGCGGTTGCAAAAAACATCTGGGACAACGGTTTCAAGACTCTATCGATACTCTACGAAAACTCTGACTCAGCACGAAGCACATCGAGCTGGTTGGAGGACTACTACACACGGCTTGGCGGCAAGGTCGTGGCGAAAGTCGCATTCAACGGGGGACAGAGCTCCTATCTGCCGGAGGTTCGCAGTGCCTTTGAACCCCAACCCGATATGGTGTTTCTCGCCGGCTCCGTCGAGCCTGCTGTACCGATCGTGCGCGAGTGGGCGCGGTCAGGGATTCCTGGCAAATGGTCCTTTATCGCCGAGCTGACCTTCCCCGTGCTACTCGACGAGGTCGGTGCCCATTACCTCGAAGGCGCGTACGGGCAGTCCGCGTTCGCAGCAGACTCGCCGTCCGTCTCGGGGATGCGCGATGTGCTGATCGAGGAGTACGGCCAGGAGCAAGGCATGGCTATCGCTCAGCAGCCTACGGCGGCCATGGCATACGATGCGATCGTTTCGGGACTCTTGGCGATGGCGGCCGGTGGCGAGGCTACAGGCACGGCGATTGCCGAGAATCTTCACAACGTGACTGATTCCGGCGGCGCGCCGGTGTTCTCCCTGGATGAGGGCCTGGATCTCCTGGCCAGAGATGAGAAGATCGACTATCACGGTGCCAGCGGCCCCGTCGACTTCAACTCGACGAACACGGCCGCACCCGACTACGGCGTATATCAGGTGGTCGATGGGAAGTGGCAGGTAGTCAAGCGCTACACGGGCACCGAGATCAATGATCTGGCTGAGGAATTGCAGTGACCGTGGGGACGGAGATGGAGAACATGGTTTCAAAGAGTTCGCCTGAAGGCGGCAGGAACGGGGTACCCGTGCTGCGCAGCGTGTCGGGATTCGAAGCCGTGGATCGCACCTTCGCTCAGATGCTGTGCGACCGCGCCGAGCGCGAACCGGATACGGTCGCATTCTGCAGTTGGGTGGACGGCGATGCCCGCCCGACCAGCTGGAGCGAGTACCTGGAGGAAGTGCGGGAGACCACCCTGGGCCTCCATGATCTCGGGGTGGCGCCGGGCGACCGGGTGGCCATCATGTCTTCTACCCGCCGGGAGTGGGTCGTGGCGGCACTCGCCATCCTGAGTGTCGGCGGCGTTCCCGTCGGCGTGTATCCAACCAGCTCGGTCCCCGAGGTTGAGTACGCGCTCGAAAGCAGCGGCGCAACTGCTATTTTCGCCGAGGGCACATCTGACATCGCCAAGGTCCGCGCGGTCGCTGCCGGATTGCCACATTTGCGTGCAACTATCGGGTTCGATGCCGAGCCGGCGGACCTGCCGGAAACGGTCAAAACCGTACATTGGGACTACTTACGCGCCGTCGGAAGCGCACGGGCTGTGGCTGAGCCGGAACTGTTCACGCTTCTTGTCGAAGCGGGCGACATAGACCAGCTGGCCGCGCTGTTTTACACGTCTGGATCCACCGGCGCGCCAAAGGGCGTGAGACACACGCACCGCACTCTCCAGTACTCCGTACTTGGTTTCGCAATGTCCTACCCCGAGATCGGGACGACCCGGCACGATCTCGTCGGATTCCTCGGACTATCACACGTCGCGCCGGCTCTAGTCGGCGTCTTCGCGCCGATAATGACGCGACTCGTCATCACGTACTGCACAATGGATCAGCGAGTCGAAGCGCTCATCGGGGTGCGGCCAACTGCCGTCCTATGGCCGCCGAGGATGCACGAGAAGCTCGCCAGCGAAATGCTGCAGACGCTTGCCGAGTCCGGCAGAGCCTTCCGCCTCGGATACTCGATTGCCATGAAGGTCGCCCGCAAGGTCAGTGATCTACGCTGGCGTGGGCGTCAGGTGCCAAGGTACCTCGAAGCGCTCTACGAATTGTGCATGAAATGCGTCTTCCTACCACTGCGGGCGAAGGTCGGCATGGACCGCATCAAGGTCAGCTGGACAGCCTCCGGAAGCATGACCCCCGACGTCGCCGCGCTCTGGCATATGTGGGGTCTCGATCTTCGCGAGCTTTTCGGTACAACAGAAACGTGTGGCTCCGTGATCGCCCAATGGGACCGGGCCTTTCCGGCGCCAGGAACCATCGGAAAGGCCATGCCCGATCCCCGGTGGGTTGTCCGTGTATCCCACGAAGGCGAGCTGCAGGTGCGCAGCCCATGTCTCTTCGACGGCTACTGGCACAATCCGGAAGCCACAGCCTCGGCTCTGGAGGACGGGTGGTATCGCACAGGCGATCTTGTCGAGCTGAGCTCCGATGGCGAGGTGACGATCATCGGGCGAATGAAGGATGTCCTCAAGACCAGCGGCGGCAAGAGCGTCAGCCCGCAGCCGATAGAGGTACGGCTCAAAGCGAGTCCGCTCATCGACGAGGCGATCGTCGTAGGCGAAGGCCGGAAATACCTCACGGTACTGCTCAGCGTCAGCGACGAGACGCAGGCAATGACTCCACACGAACGCGATGCTGCTCTGACCCGATGGATCGACGAGGTCAACTCCGAACTCGCCCGTCCACTGCAATTGAAGAAGTTCCGGATTCTGCCGCGGGCGCTGTCAGCAGCAGCGGGCGAGCTGACGGCCAAAGCCACCATCCGTCGCTCCAACATCCTCGCCTCCTTCACCGATCTCGTCGACGACATGTACGACGTCGGCGAGCAGGACGAGATTGCCCGCCAGGCTCGATTTGCCAGGACGGATCGCAAGTAGGTGCCACTAATGAACGAGCTTCGGATCGAATACATGACGAGTGCCGAAATCGGTGACGCAATCGCAGACGGGGCACGCACAGCGATCCTGCCCCTCGGTGCAGTCGAACAACACGGCCGGCATCTACCGCTATCAATGGACGCCGACCACGCCGACGAGCTTGCCGTGCGGGTCGCGAACGACCTCGGCGGTGCGCTCGTCCTGCCGACCGTTCGTGTCGGATACTCGCCGCATCATCTCGGATTCCCCGGCACACTGTCGCTCCGGGCGTCGACTCTCGAGGCGATCTGCGAAGACTACGGCGCCCACCTGGCCGCGTCCGGTTTCGAGCGGATTGTCCTGTTCTCGGGCCACATCGGCAACTACCCGGTCATGCGCGACTTCGAGTTGCGTCTGGCGGACAAATTGGCACCACTGTCGGTCATCGTCTTCACCGACAGTGAAGCGATTCTGGACGCCTGGCGCTGGGCCGCCGAGGACATGGCCTCCCTGGGCGGCAACGTCGGTGGGCACGCCGACGTCGCAGAAACCTCTGTGATGCTCGCACTTCACCCGGACAAGGTTCGCGTCGAGCGCTTTGCCCGCGGATACTCGGGCATGGTTGACAAGGGACTCCTCGATCGCGCCTTCCGTGAGGGCATCAGTTCGATATCGCCCAACGGTGTCCTGGGAGACCCTGCGGGCGCGTCGCCATCCATCGGGGCGGCATGCCTCGATGCCGTCACCTCCCTCATCGTCCAGCATGCGCGTGCCCGGGGTGCCTGACATGCACGAAACGGGAGCAACCCTTACGCGATCCTCCGACGCCGATAAGTCCGCTCGATACAATCGTCCCCACACAACGAAGGGGACATTCAACCCGACTTCGTACCGGTCGTCCCCGGATCGCCTCCACCACTCGGAGGGCGACCTCCGTGAGCGATGCAGTGTGTTCAACGAGCAGATCAATTCACCACTCAGCCAAGGCGGTACGCCATGATGACTTTCGATCCAGTAAAGACAGGTGACTCGGAACGGGATACCACCAGGCTCCGCCGACTGTACGGGCAGTACCCGACTGGCGTCGCGGCAGTGTGCGCGCTCCAGGAGGGACGACCGGTGGGAATCGTAGCTACTTCGTTCACACCAGTGTCCATGGACCCGGCGTTGGTGTCGATCTGCGTGCAGCACACTTCGACGACGTGGCCGACTCTGTCGAAGGACGGCCATCTGGGTATCTCGGTCCTGGCATCGACGCACGAAGCGGCGAGTCGCCAGATCGCGGCCAAGAACACCGATCGGTTCGCCGGGATCTCCTGGTTTGCAGGCGAATCCACTGCAGTATTCCTAGCCGACGCCGCAGCATGGCTCGATTGCAGGATCTCAACGTCGATCCCCGCAGGGGACCACGATGTTGTACTTCTGGAGGTCAACAGCTCCGCGGTAAATGAGACAGCGAAACCCCTTGTCTTTCATGACAGCCGTTTTCGCACCCTCGTGATCGGTGAGGAGTCGTGATGACCGACGTCTGTGATCCGAAACAAAGAATCCAATCCGCGACAAACGCGTTGACCACCGGAGCGCCGGTACTGATCGTCAGCGGGGCTGACGATCAGGAAGTCGCCGATGTGCTGATTCCCGCGGCCCTCGCCAGCCCACGGTGGACCGCATGGGCAGTTCGATACACCTCCGGACTGTTGTGTGCGGCGATGCGCTCGACCCGGGCAGACGACCTGGAACTGCCCGCAATGGTGCGGGGCAACGGCTCCAGCGCAACAACTCCGGCCTTCGGTATAGGTGTGGACGCCGCTGCCGGCGTCGGAACCGGTATCAGTGCGACCGACCGGTCGCGGACCGCTCGGGTGCTCGCCAGCCCGCAGACCCGCCCAGTGGATCTGACGCGGCCGGGACACGTCCTGCCGTTGAGAACAGCTCCACGCGGAGTGATCGAGCACCGAAACAGTGCGGAAGCGGCGGTCGACCTGTGCGAAATCGCCGGACTTCCGCCAGTAGCGCTGACGGCCACGTTGCTGAGTGACGATGGAACCCTGCTGCAGGGCACCGAACTCGCGGTATTCGCCCGGGTCCAGCGTGTTCCAGTGGTGCAGCTCCAGGATGTGGTGCACTACCGCCTACATCACGGTGACGGCCACGTTGGGCGGGTTCGCCAGACTGCTACACGGATTGTGGACGTTCCAGACAGGTCCATGCGCGTAGTCGACTTCGACGACGAACTGACCGGTGCCCACCACACGGCCTTCATCGGTTCGACAACGCCTGCGGCAGCTCCGACGGTGTACATCGTCTTCGAATGTTCGCACCGCGATCCGCTCGTATCCGACTGCGGGTGCCGACATGAGTTCGAGACCCGTCGAGCCCACATCGCCGCAGAAGGCGGGATCATCGTCTACTTGCGGTCGAACCCGCGGCCCGCCAACCAGTACACGGTTCAGGGACACGAACTGGCACAGGGATCCATCACTTCCATCCTCACTCACCTTGGGTTCACCAAGGTCATGGTGTGCGGATGGCCGGGTGGTCAGAACCCGACGTCGGCCTGCGCGCTCGACCTGACGCCGACTGTCCGCAATCCGGGCTACAAGACCGCCGCGTCGCTCTGACTGCCTCGAACCGCGGCAGGGGGACGAAAGCTGTGGGCGCGAATTTAACGCCGCAGCCAGAACTCCACTTCCCCTCGAGGCATCGACGTAGTCGCCGCCGCAAACTCGCAACAAGCACCCGACTCGCCCAGCGCTTCGTATGAAGCGCTGCTTCACCTGGAGGATCCGTGACCGGTCTCGACATTCCATTGACACCCATTCGCTTCCTCGAACGTGCAGTCGAGGTCATGCCGGACAAGATCGCAATCATCGACGGCGAGCGCCGATGGACCTACCGTGAATTCGGCGCCGCAGTACAGGCCCTCGCGAAGGCACTCCGAGCTTCCGGTATTACGGATGGCGAACGGGTCGCGTATCTGGCCACCAACTCCGCCGAGCTGCTCATCGCCCATTACGCCGTCCCCCTCGCGCGCGGTGTACTCGTCGCGATCAACACACGCTTGTCAGCGGCGGAGATCGAGTACATCTGCGGGCATGCTGGTGTGCACCTGCTCTTCGGTGAGATCGAGCTACTGAAGCCGCTGCTCGACGCCGGACTAGATTTCGCGACCGTCGGCGCGTGGATCGAACTACCTACGGTGGAAGGTCTTTTCACCGCACCTAACGAACTTCACAGCTATGACTCGCTGCTGACTCGCGGCCACGGCGATGATCTACGCTGGGAGATAGACGACGAGAACCGAACGATAGCAATCAACTACACCTCCGGCACCACGGGCCGCCCTAAAGGAGTCATGTACTCCCATCGCGGCGCCTACCTCAACTCGCTCGGCGGAATCCTACACTCAGGCTTTGGTAAGACCACCAAGTATCTGTGGACTCTGCCGATGTTCCATTGCAACGGATGGTGCACGACCTGGGCGGTCACTGCCGCGCTCGGTACACACGTCTGCTACCGGGCGGTGCGCGCCGACAGCATGTGGTCGCTGATCGACGAGCACCAGATTTCACACCTCAACGGAGCACCGACAGTTCTGACCCTCCTGGCCAACGCTGAGCAGGCCCACCTCCTCACAACACCGTTGACCATCAGCAACGGAGGTGCGCCACCCAGCCCCACCATCATCGCCAGGATCCGCGCTCTGGGCGCATCGATAGTGCACATCTACGGCCTCACTGAAACCTACGGACCTTACTCCGTCTGTGAACCCAAGCCCGAGTGGGACGAGCTGGATGTCGAGGACCACGCGAAACTCACGGCGCGCCAAGGTGTCGGCACGATCACTGCCGAGCGGCTGCGGGTTGTGCGTCCCGGGCTTTCACCGGCGGGCGAGTTGACCGACGTGGCCGCAGACGGCACAGAGATGGGCGAGATCGTCATGCGCGGAAATACCGTGATGAAAGGCTATTACGACGACGAGGACGGTACGCGGAAAGCAACCGAGGGTGGCTGGTTCCACTCAGGCGACCTGGGCGTCATGCATCCAGACGGATACGTGCAACTTCTCGACCGTGCGAAGGACGTCGTGATCTCCGGGGGAGAGAATATTTCGACGATCGAGGTAGAGCAAGCTATTCTGTCGCATCCGGCGATACTCGAAGCCGCCGTCGTGGGGGCACCTGATGACAAGTGGGGCGAACGGCCAAAGGCGTTCGTGATGACTGCCAGTGGAGCGCACATCGACGAGGCCGAGGTCATCGCACACGTGAAATCGCGTATCGCGTCATACAAGGCACCACGATCGGTCGAGTTCGTCGACGATCTTCCCAGAACTTCAACCGGAAAGATCCGCAAGAACGAACTGCGTGAGGCGGAGTGGAGTTCACTGCAAAACATGATCAACGGCTGAGATCTTCCGCGCTGTTGCACGGTCGGTGGCGCCCGGCACCGCGTGGGACATAGTTTGTGCGCGGCATCTGCCTTGATCACGCCGCCACCGTGGAGAACAGGTCTCTCGGCTTCGCCGATCATGGTGACTGCGGCACGGATCTGTTTGGGCGACGGCACGTTAGGTGGTCGATAGCCTGGCAGGTGCTTCTCTCGTGGCCACGAGAGCGTGGTTGCAGCCTGCAGAACGTCTTTCACGATGTCGACGAGTGCCGCCCCGGGCGTCCGCTGGAGGCGATGTGGACGGCATCGGCGAGGGTGCGTGGGAAGTCGGCCGGGTCGGTGATCAGGAAGTTGTGCTTGGTGATTGGCATGGTGATGCCGCGGATGTCAGCGTCTTACAAGGCATCGGTGCCGATGAGGTCGCGGGAGACTTGGCCGGTGATCGCGACGCGGGGAACAGAGTGCATCTGTGCGTCGAGCCGGGGTCACGAGATTGGTGGCGCCGGGGCAGGAGGTGGCCATGTGGACGCCGCCGTTACCAGCGTCCTGCACATATCCTGTGGCGGCATGGCCGTCGGCTCGCTCCTGCCGGACAAGAACATGTCGGATGCGGGTCGATTCGAGCAGCGGGCCGTATACCGGCAAAATGGCTCCCCAGGGATGCCGAACACGCAGTCGACACCGAGTTCTTCGAGCCAGCGCACCACTGACTGAGCTCCGCTGCCACTTTCCGGGGAGCGTTGGGTGAGGCGGTGTGCCATGTATTGGGCTGGCAGACGGGCCAGGACGCTTACGGGAATCCACTGTGGCAATCGAAAGCGCTGGGAGCGACTCGGCGAGGCGGTAATCCGGAGTGCGACGTCGCTGCCTGTCGCGCATCCTAGAGATCTGAGGATGGTGTCGACTACGGGTCGGGAAACGCGAACGAGCATTCAGCATCAACCAAGGCGGATCCCCAATCGCTCCGTGACTACTTCAGCAGACTGCCTGCGACAGAGACTTTTCCGAGACCGTCGGTGAGCACTTTGAGCCGCCGCCGCGGTCACGGCCGTCGACGAGCTATGCCAGCGGAGAGTTCAGCCGGTAAGCGAGCTGGCGCATCGGACTTCTACCGCATTGCGGGCCGGATCCTCGACATCGATGGGGCGAGCAGGCCACCACGTGGATGAGAATGTCTGTGACACCGCTGCGTCCCGTGCACCTCGACCACCTCAGGATGCCGTCCAGCGACTCCGCGATGGGCGTCGGCTTCCGCTGCGTGACACCGGTCAGGATGAACGCGGTCAGCGGGTATCCGAGGGCGACCAGGTCCGATTCGGCGTTCGAACGGGTGAAGCACACCCTGTTTTTCGAGCTCGCCGAGCGGGCCTGCACGGTGTTTCGGGGGGACAGGCTGGCCATGTCGGCCAACGCGATGACGGTGGCCCGCGAATCCTCGGTCAGTGCCTTGAGGATCTAGGCGTCGATGGAGTCGACAGTGCTCCCGGTGGGCATATTGCCAACCCCCAACTGCACTTGTGTGGGCGATGATTCGCAGAATGCGCAAGTTCTGCGAGCGGTATTGCCGAAAGCACATGCGGATGGTGGACTGTCTCTAGTTCCGCATCCGGAACGCACCTCGCGATGGGTAGCTCGAAACGCTGTCATCGACAGGACCGGCCTCATCCAAGTCCGGCTCCCTTTGCCACACGATTTGCCTCGCTCACACCCTGAGCATGCTGATCAACGTTGGCGCCAGGATCTCACAGCAAGGACGGACATGATGAACGGCACTCGCACGATTGATCTCCACGCCCCTTCTGAACAATCACCGACCCCTGAGGTGCTCCGCGAGATCGAACGCCGGGTGCTCTGGTTGTCGACCGCGATGATCCACCACGCCAACCGGGTTCGCCCGAACCCGACGGGGTTGAAGGTCGGTGGCCATCAGGCGTCGTGCGCGTCGATGGTCTCGATCATGACGTCGTTGTGGTTCGAGCAGCTCCGGCCGGGTGACCGGGTGTCGGTCAAACCCCACGCCTCGCCGGTGCTGCACGGCATCAACTACCTGCTCGGTGAACTGGACGAGAAGTATCTGACGACGCTGCGGGAATTCGGTGGCCTGCAGTCCTACCCGAGCCGGTCGAAAGATCCTGATCCGGTGGACTATTCGACCGGGTCGGTCGGCATCGGCGCGACGGCCCCGATCTGGGGTGCCATCGCCCGCCGCTACGTCGAACACCACCATCGGCGGTGCCGGCACGGGCCGCCAGTACTCGCTCGTCGGTGACGCCGAACTGGACGAGGGCGCGGTGTGGGAGGCGATCCTCGACACCTCCGTGTCCGAACTCGGCGAGATCGTGTGGATCGTCGACCTGAACCGGCAGTCCCTGGACCGGGTGGTGCCCGAACATCGCCGCCGGCCGGCTCGAGGCCATGTTCTCCGCCGCCGGGTGGCAGGTGATCACCGTGAAATTCGGGACCCTGCTCGAGTCGCTGTTCACCCGGGCCGGCGGTGCGGCGCTGCGGACCCGGATCCTGGACATGCCCAACCCCGAATACCAGCGGCTGCTGCGCTGCGACGCCGAGCAGGTGCGGGTGCGGCTGCCCGGGGACGGCCCCGACGCCGCCGCGATCGCGTCGCTGATCGCCGGCCTCGACGACGACACCCTCCTCAACGCGATCCGCAACCTCGGCGGCCACGACCTCGACGCCCTCCGCGCCGCCTACGCGCAGATCGACGACACCCGCCCGACGGTGATCATCGCCTACACCATCAAGGGCCGCGGCCTGCCGACGCAGGGGCATCCGCAGAATCACTCGTCGCTGCTGACCGTCGAGCAGTACGAACAGCTCGCCGCCGAACTGGGCATGGACCCGGCCAACCCGTGGGCCCGGTTCGACGCCGACAGCACCGCCGGGCGCGTCTGCGCCGCCTCCGCCGAATGGCTCACCCGTGACCCCGTCGACCTGGCCACCCCGCCCGCGGTCCCGGCCGACATCGGCCGCACCCCGACGGGGACGTCCACCACCCAGGCCGCACTGGGGCGGGCGCTGCTGGACCTGTCCCGCGAGGCCCCCGACGCCGCGAAACGGGTGGTCACCGTCAGCCCCGACGTCAGCTCCACCACCAACCTGGCGGGGTGGCTGAACAAGGTGGGGGTGTGGTCACCCAACGAGCGCCGCAACTGGTTCGACGACGACGCCGAGACGATCATGCACTGGCGGGAAAAGCCCACCGGGCAGCACATGGAACTCGGCATCGCCGAAACCAACCTGGTCGGACTGATCGGTGAGCTCGGTGCCACCTGGAGCCGGTGGGGACAGCCGCTGTTCCCGATCGGGGTGATGTACGACCCGTTCGTCGAACGCGCCCTCGAACCCTGGTCGTACGGCATCTATGCGGGCGGCCAGTCGATCCTGGTCGGCACCCCGTCCGGGGTGACCCTGGCCGCGGAGGGTGGGGCGCATCAGTCGATCAAGACCCCGTCGATCGGCCTCGAGCAGCCCGGGTGTGTGAGCTACGAGCCGGCGTTCGCGATCGACGTCGAGTGGACGCTGCTCGACAGCATCTCCCGCCTGGGCCGCCCGGACGGCTCCTCGTCGTATCTGCGGCTCTCGACCCGCCCGGTCGATCAGACCCTGGCCGCCGTCCCCACCGATCCCGCCGCCCGGGAGCGTCGCCGCCGTCAGGTCGTCGCCGGCGCGTACACCCTGCGGCACACCGACAATCCGGTGGTCACGCTGGTCGGCATGGGTGCGATGATCACCGAAACCCTCACCGCCGCGGACCGGTTGGCCGAACAGGGCATCGCCGCCGACGTCGTGTGCGTGACCAGTCCCGGGTTGTTGTTCGAGGCGGTGCAGGCGCGCCGCGGCCTCGCCGACGGCCCGTCGTGGATCCTCGACCAGGTGTTCCCCGCCGGCCGGGCCGCACCGATGGTCACCGTCCTCGACGGCCACCCGCACACCCTCGCGTTCCTGACCGGGATCAACCACGTCCCCGGCGCCGCGCTCGGTGTCAGCAAATTCGGGCAGGTCGGGTCCCTCGACGACGTCTACCGCTACCACGGCATCGACACCGACAGCATCGTCCGCACCGCGCTCGACCTCGTCGACTAACCCAGAGAACCCAGAAGACACCACGAATGACCACGACACAGACAGGCACCACAGTGGTGCTGCCGTCGCTCGGTGAGAACGTCACCGAAGCCACGATCACCCGCTGGCTCAAAACCCCAGGCGACCACATCGAGCAGGATGAACCATTGCTCGAGGTGGCCACCGACAAAGTCGACACCGAGGTCCCCTCCCCTGCCGCAGGCACCCTCCTCGAGATCATCGCCACGGAAGACGCTGTCGTCGAGGTCGGCGCGGCACTTGCCGTCCTCAGCGCACAAGGCAGTGATACCCAGGACACGCCGGCACCCGCTGCCGAGGCAACTCCCGCGCCTGCACCGACAGCCGCCACTTCTGCTCCGGCACGTGCACCTGTATCGAACCCGACTACCCCGGAGGCTGCTGCACTGTCAGCCGCGGGCGACCGGGTGGAAAAGCTGCCCCGGATTCGGCGAACCATCGCACAGCGGATGCTCGAATCTCTGCAGACATCAGCACAATTGACCACCGTCCTCGAGGTCGACGTCACCGAGATCTCCCGGCTGCGCAACCGGGAGAAGGAAGACTTCCACCGCCGGACCGGGGTGAAGCTGTCGTTCCTGCCGTTCTTCGTCGCCGCCGCGGTCGACGCGCTCGCCGAGCACCCGGTGATCAACTCCTCGCTCGACGCCGACTGCACCGAGGTGACCTACCACGGGGCAGTACACCTCGGGATGGCCGTCGACAGCGACAAGGGGCTGATGGTGCCCGTCATCCGCGACGCCGATACGTTGCCTATCCCGGAACTCGCCCGGACTGTCGCCGACTCCGCCGCCAGTGTGCGGACCGGAACGATCCGCCCCGACGACCTCTCCGGTGGCACGTTCACAATCACCAACACCGGCAGCCGCGGGGCACTCTTCGACACCCCGATCATCAACCAACCCCAATCCGCCATCCTGGGAATCGGAGCCGTCGTCGAACGCCTCGTCCCCACCCTCGGTGACGGCGGCGCACTCCAGATCAACGTGAAGTCGATGGCGTACCTGTCACTGTCCTACGACCACCGCATCGTCGACGGCGCCGACGCCGCCCGCTACCTCGCCACCGTCCGGCAGCGGCTGGAAGACGGATTCGACCCCTCGGACCTACAGTGAACGGGCCAGCACACACCCCAGGCACTGTGCCCGGACACGGCACCCGAGACGATCACCGACTCGTCGAATTCGCCCTACGGTGGGCCCCAACAGTTGCAGTAAACGACTACACCCTCCCCGACTTCGACGAGTACATCTTGCCGGAGTTCGGACTGCAGCCAACGATGTACTACCGCAGACTCCTCACACTCCTACTGACACCACCGTGCCCACGCTTGGACCCACCGGACCGGCAACGCATCATCACACTCTGCCAGCACAAGTTGGACGCCTCAAGACCAGCAATCCCCGATTAAGCAGAGCGAGCATCAATTCTCGCTGCCGACAACCCCAACGGGACACACCGCGGAAAACAAGAGTTGGCACGCGATCGACTAGGACCCTCAGCGTGCATCTCTGCTCGGCACGATTCTCATCACCAACCAGGCCGAGATGCGGGCGAAAAGGAAACGATCATGTCCGAACAACCGAAATCGACTAGCCGTTCGGAAAATCCCGAACGCAGCACTCCCACCGGAAACCACACACCCTTGTCCGCAGATTCCATCACCGACCAGCTGAAAACCTACCGCCGCCAGCGCCGCGCACGAATATCCGACGAACTACGCCGAGCGCGATACTGTCAGCTACCAAGCGAAAGCATTGATCTCATACGTTTCGCACAGGCATGGGCGCCCTACGGAAAGATGCCCACGGAAGATATTTTCGTCCGATACGGCATGACAGCGGCCCGATACTTCGAAGTTCTGGCCGACGTCATCTCGATGCCTGACTGCGACCCCCAGATTGCCACCACCCTCCGATCCATCTACTTCTCACAACGCCCATAACGGGCCGATGGGAGGACTGCCCCTAGGACATGTCTCCTAATAGTTTGAGCCACTCGACGATGCCGGCGAGCAGGAATCCGGCGCGGTAGGTGAGGGCGAGTTTGTCGTAGCGGGTGGCCACCGCACGCCACTGTTTCGCCTTGTTGAAGGCCCGTTCGACCACGTTGCGCCCCTTGTAGGACTCCGGGTCGAAGTTCGGTGGCCGCCCGCCCGCGCGGCCCTTGTTCACCCGGTTCGCTGCCTGATCGGTCTTCTCCGGGATTACCGCCTTGATGCCTCTGCTGCGCAGCAGTTCCCGGTTGGCCCGTGATGAGTACGCCTTGTCGGCCCGGACCTCGTCGGGGCGCGTGCGGTGCGCTCCGCCGGCGAGCCGCGGGACGCAAATACCCTCCAGCACGTGGGCGAACATCGGACTGTCACCGGCTTGGCCGGGGCCGACCAGCACCGACAGTGGGCGCCCGTGACCGTCGCACGCCAGGTGCGCCTTGCTGGTCAACCCGCCCCTCGACCGGCCGATGCCGTGATCGGCAGGCTCGTCACGCAGGTTCGTGTAATTCGGTAGATCCCCCTGTGTGGCGGGCGGCGTTCGCGCCGTGCTGATGGACACGGACCACCGTGGAATCGACCGATACCGCCCAGTCCAGGTTCCCGCCGGCGTCGGCCATCGCGACCAGGGCTGTCAGCACCCGATCCCAGGTTCCGTCTCCGGCGTAGCGGCGATGCCGCTTCCACACCGTCTTCCAGGGCCCGAAATGCGACGGGAGATCCCGCCAGGGCACCCCGGTCCGCAGTCGATACAGCATCCCCTCGACCACCACACGATTGTTCCGGAACTTCCGCCCCCGGAGCCCATCGGAACTGGGCAAGAGCAGCGCGAGCAACTCCCACTGCTTGTCCGTCAACACCTCAAACCGATCAACAACGTCTGCCACACCGAAGATTCTGCAGCACAACACCACAAATCATTGGGAGACACACCCTAGGAGCCTTGCCGTTGGTCGGCGGCTTGCTCGGACTGATGCCGGTGTAGATCAGCGTGAGCCCGTCCCGCGTCGCGCACCCCGAGGTGTCGATCTCGGCCGGCAATTTCCGGAACCACCAGCCGTAGACACCAGCAGTCGCTGGAACGGGGCACGGCCTGGCGAATACCTGCTCACGGGTGTGCGCTGAGGCAGCGAGGTAGAGCGCAGATTCATCCTGCGGGTCAACGATCGGACTCATGCGGAGGATGTTGTCACAGGGCGGTGACAGCGATCTACGGAACCGTCCACACCCCGGCACCCGGCAGCAACGTGAAACTCGGAGTCCCGGGAATCCCGACTGAGGCGACGAGCACTCCCGGACCTGTCCGTACATACCCCCGATTCAGCATGCTTCGAGGTGCCACCTGCGTTATGCCGGTCTTCCCCGTCGATAGGTTTCGCCAGTGGATACTGCAGAAGCAATAGTTGGCGTCATCGCTTACAAATCGCGTCATCCCCGGTTTTTCAAGGTCGGTCTGCGCGATGACCCATCCACCGACGGCCGACGACAACATGTAGGGCGGAGCAGCCGTAACACCATATGTCGGAAGGAAGAACTGCACGTCGGTTGGCGCAGCGTGCGCAGTTAACGTCACGGACAACGCGATACCGAAGGACGCGAGGACTGCGCTGGAAGCGGCGGCGATGCCGCGCACGACACGCGATGTACGCACTGCCAGGGCCATGGTTGCCCCCTTCACGTCACCCCGCCACGGTAGAGACGGACGATCCCTGTAGTAAGTGTCGCAAAGACGCAGCGTTCGGAAATGTCATTCGGGTGGAATGACATCAGCGACGTGCGACGGATGCAGCGGTTTCCGTGTGGGAGGCGGACTCGCGGCGGGCGCCGCCGGTTCGGATGCTGAACAGGGTCAACAACCCGATGAGAACGATTCTGCGAGAATGTATGCCGGTGACGAGATGCTGGCCGCCGGTCGCGATCGTCGCCAAGTTGAAGCCCAGGGCGACGCCGGTGAGTCTGACGCGAGAGTTGAACAGCGATCGGAACAGACGCAATCGCACCCACATCCGCCACGCGGCAGCTCTCGTACATCTGAACATTAAGTCCTGAAAGCTATTTCGCTTCATCGAACAGAATGCCGTGACGGAATATCACCGACTCGCAAGGGCGCACCACGATGTTGCCGCTGCGTGGGTGCCTCAACTCGTGCTGGGCGCCACGACCGACAGGTGGAATCTTCTCTTCCGGCCCAACCTTGGTCTGCCGTGGATCCATACCGGCCGACAATCGGCCCACCCCGGATGCCAGGTTCGACGCAACGCTGACGCCCCACCTGTAGATCAAGGCGAGCGATCTCGTATCAGATCGCGCAAGAAGGCGCGCCTACTGGATGAATCGCTTTTCCCAGTCCGACTGGTATTGCGTGAGCGCTTCGGGCGTGAGATCAGTGGCGTTGGGCAGCGCGATGTCCTGGGCGCGGGCGACACTTCCTTCGATATTGGGAAGCGCGCTCGCGTAGCCGAGCGACAACGCCTTCTGGCCCGCGGGTGTCACCATAAAACTCGCCAGCACCTGTGCCGCATTCGGGTGCGGTGCCGCGGAGAGGACGTGTGTGAACCATGGAGTTCCCCACTGAGGGGTCGGCAATGCCCAGTCCACCGGTGCGCCCGATTCCTTTTCCCGCACCAGGGGTTGCACCATAGGGGTTGCGACGATCTCCCCTGAGGTCAAGGCCTGAGCGACCCCCAGCGCACTCGGGTAGATGCGTGGTTTGAGCTCCGCGAGCTTCTGAAGATAGTCGGCGCCGAAGTTCTTTTCGTAGAATCGATAGAGGTCGACGTATGAGGCGATACCGGACGGGTTTACGATTCCGATCTTGCCCTTCAACGCGGGATCAAGCATATCTGCGGGCTTCTGCAGACCGCTCGGAAGCGCTGTCGTATTCCATCCGAGAGAGAACACCGCCGCACTCGTCAAGAAGAACTTGTCGGAGATGACGCTTGTCTGCGGTTCGTATTCCGGCGCATCGAATGCCGGGCCGACAAGGTCGGTCGAGTAGGTGCCCGATTCGGCGGCAGTCTCGATCCAGGCGGCGTCGGTTAGCATGTGCACATCGGCGGTTCCGCGCTTCGTCTGATTCTCGACCTCGACCTTCGGGTTGATGTCGGCATCGGTTCCCCGGACGTATTCGAGGGAGATCTCGGGATACTCCTGCTCGAAGGCAACTTTGAGAGCGTCGAGATTGGCGGGCTTCTGGCTCGAGTACATCAACACACTGCCTTCACCCTTGGCAGCTGCGACGACATCTTCCCAGCCGCCGGACACGGGACCGGTGGAATCGGAGCCACTGGATCCGCAAGCGGCGGAGGCGAAAGCGGCGACCACCGCGACGGCCATCAGCTTTATCGGCACGCTTCTCATGGCATGAAAGCCCTTTCGTATCGGCTCGACGAATGCGAACCTGCGTATTCGGGACGGAGCGGGGAGCCACACACAGAAGGTATGCCCACTCCGCGAGTGACCTGAGCAGTGCAGCAATATGATCGGGACGTGTATACGTACGTTTGACCAAGGACACTTGTTGTCCGCCGGAGTTGCAAGAGCGGTCGGCTGCCATCGTGTGAACGATCGACACTATGATTCTTGTGACTTGAACTGAAATCAGTTTGAACCTAGTTGGGTCTAGGCGTGATGTCAATCACCTGATCGCTTGAAGTGACCCCAGTTCACTCACGACGCTATGTCGCTCGACTCGCAGCGCAGTAGCTGTTGGGCTCACTTCGGTTGGCAAACCGTCTTGTCGGGACACCTCACGCCTCTGACACCGTCACTGCCGGCATCTCATTACCCGGTGACGGGGACGACTGACGTTGCCGCGCAAACGTGCTCATCGTCGGCTGTACCGTGGAGTCACCCCGTTCGCGCCTGCCTTCGGAGGGCGGCGATAGGCGCCTCTCCCCGCTGGAGGAGCTCACGGGCGCGCTGCCGCTCCGTCTCCCGCTTCACCGACTTCCGCTCGGTCGCGAGCATTGCCGTTGGGACGCCCAGACGATCGATGCGTCGAGGGCTTCGACGGTCGAGCCCTCCACGCGGAACGGGTTGATCTCGATGGATTCGAGCGAGTCGCCGAGCCGCTCGGCCAGGCTCGCGACTTTGAGGATCGCAGCCACCAACGCATCAAGGTCGACGGGCTTGGAGCCGCGGACACCGTCGAGCAGAGCCTTCCCACGCAACTCGGACAACATCTGCCGCACATCGGTCTCGCTCACGGGTAGGGTCCGCAGCGCACTATCGTCGATGACGTGCACGAGGACACCCCCGAGGCCGACCGCGAGAGTGAGCCCCCACTGCTGGTCACGCACGACCCCGACGATCATCTCCACGCCTCCAGATCGCATCGATGCGATCAGGGCACCTTCAGACTGCGCGCCCGGCACTGCCAGCACCGCCGCCTGCACCTGGCGGTACGCCCGCCGGACCGCCTCGGCCGAATCCACGCCAAGGAGGACCCCACCGACGTCGCTTTTGTGGACGATATCGGGCGACACGAGCTTGACCACGAGGGGCAAACCGAGCCGACCCGCCGCCTCGACGGCGGCCTCCTCGCCCCTGACATGGGCGTACGGAACCACTGGGACACCGTGCTCGACCAACAGCGACAGCGACTCAACCTCGCTCCACACCCCACCGGACCCGGCGACGTCGGACAGATCCGGTGCGCTCCCAATAGGCATGCGGTCCTTGCGAAGCCACCGCGACCACCAGATCGCATGGCCAGCCGCCTCGACGACGTGGTCAAGACCAGTCATGGCGAGCGGGATGCCAAGCTCCTCGAGATTGCGCACCGTCCCGGGGTCTATCGTCGCGATCGTCTGGTCGAGCAGGATCACCGGCGTGGCCGAACCGGCGAGCGCAGGCGCATCGATCCGCAGCCGCTCCTTGATCGCCCGCCACGTTCCTCCATGGGATGAACGTGGATCGCAGCGACGATCGCCACCGACGGATCATCGGCCAGCGCGAAAATCGAGACGCGAAACGCGCTGGCTTCGCCGACGCCGCACCCGTCGAGTCGAGCGGGTTGCACAGGGTGCAGAACTCCGGCAACAACTCGGCGAGCCGCGCCCTCGTCGCATCCGCGAGGACGGGAAGCCTGACACCCAATGCGTCGGCCCGGTCTGCAACAAGGTCGCAGGCGCCGCCGGACATTGACACGACGCCCAGGTCACCCGTGGCCAGCGGACCGGTACGCGACAGCAGCCCAGCCGTCATCACCAGCTGCTCCAAAGACCGGACCCGGATGACCCCAAACTGCCGAAGCACCGCATCGACGAGACGGTCGTCACCAACGAGTGCACCGGTGTGACTCTGGGCGATCTCGGCAGCGAGCTCGCTCGAGCCGACCTTGAGCGCCACGATCGGTTTGCCGAGCCGGCCGCCCGACGCGCCAGACCCCGGAAGGTTCGGGCATCGCGGATCGACTCGATGAACATCGCCACGGAGCGACCCGCTCGTCCTCGATCAGGATGGTCGCCATCGTGGTCGTGTCGACCATCGACTCGTTGCCGGTTGAGATGACGTGGCTGACGCCGATGTTCTGCTGCGCCGCGAAGGCCGAGATAGTGTGCGCAGTCGCGCCACTCTGCGACACGACCGCCATTCCGCCCGTGGTGAGCTCGGCCATCCGGCCCGACCAAGCGGGCACCTTGTCGACGAGGTTAATGAACCCCAGGCAGTTCGGTCCCACGCAGGTTACCCCGAGCTCCAGAGCGAGCTCGGTGATCTGCTGCTGCACGGCACGCCCGTTGGCGCCGATCTCGTCGAAGCCGGCGGCTAGCACCACAGCGAAGCGGATCCCCGCCGCAGCGATGTCGCGCAACGCGTTCGGGACAGCCTCGGCGGCCACCAGCAGCAAGGCCAGGTCGACCTGCTCGCCGATCTCGGCGCACGACCGGTGTGCCAGCTGTCCGTGGACGGTGCGACCCCTGCGGTTGACGAGATACACCTGACCCTCGAACCCCAGCCGGGCGAAGTTGGAGAACGACCCTGCGGACCAGGCGGAGCGCTCCGACGCCCCGACGATGACGACGCTGCGGGGCGCGAGCGAAGCCGAAGAAGAAGGCGCAGGAGCGTACAGCCGCCACCGCGGCGGCAGCCGCTGCCGGCGCACCGGCCGAAGGCGCGGCACCCGCGGCCGCACCCGCGACCTAAGTGACCGCGCGCGTCTGCATCGCGCAGATCGGCGCCGCGCACGGTGTGCGCGGCGAGGTGCGGCTCAAGGCCTTTACCGAAGATCCGCTGAGCGTGGCGCGCTACGGGCCGCTCGAATCCGAGGACGGCCAGCAGCGTTTCGAGATCGAAGCGGTGCGGCCCGCGAAGGATATTCTGGTCGCGCGCCTCAAGGGCGTGGCGGATCGCGACGCCGCCGAGCGGCTGAAGAACCTGCGGCTCTATGTGGCGCGGGAGAAGCTGCCGAAGGCCGCGAAAGACGAGTTCTACTATGCGGATCTCGTCGGCCTGACAGCGACGCGGCAGAACGGCGAGACCATCGGTACCGTGAAGGCCGTGCATAATTTCGGCGCGGGCGATCTCATCGAGATCGAACCGGCGGGCGGCACGACGATCATGCTGCCGTTTAGCGAGAGCACGGTGCCGGTCGTGGACATCGCGGGCGGCAGGATCGTCGTCGAGCCTCCGGTGGACGCATAGGCCATGTGGCGCGCGACCGTTCTCACGATCTTCCCCGAGATGTTTCCCGGGCCGCTCGGCGTCAGTCTCGCCGGAAAGGCGCTGGAGAAAAATCTCTGGGCGCTCGACGCGCTCGACATCCGCGATCACGCGACCGACAAACATCGCACGGTGGACGACACGCCGGCCGGTGGCGGACCCGGCATGGTGATGAAGGCGGACGTGCTGGCGCGCGCGATTGATCACGCGGGCGAGGGCAGGCCGCGACTGCTCATGTCGCCGCGCGGGGCGCCGCTGACGCAGCGGCGGGTCGCCGAGCTCGCGGCCGGGCCGGGCGCCGTCATCGTGTGCGGGCGGTTCGAGGGGGTGGACGAGCGCGTGATTGCGGCGCGCGGGCTGGAGGAGGTCTCGGTCGGGGATTTCGTGCTCTCGGGCGGCGAGATCGCGGCGCTTGCGCTGATCGATGCCTGCGTGCGGCTGCTGCCGGGCGTGATGGGCAAGGAGGCATCCGGCACCGAGGAAAGCTTCTCGGACGGACTGCTGGAATACCCTCAATACACCCGGCCGGCGCTGTTCGAGGGCGCGCCGATCCCGGAAATCCTCACCTCCGGCGACCACGGCAAGGTCGCGGCCTGGCGGCGGGCGGAGGCGGAACGGCTCACCCGTGAACGGCGTCCGGACCTCTGGGCGGGGCGCCAAACTCCCGCGAAATCAAAGCCGTGACGGGCGGGTGACAAGATCGAATCTTTCCAGTAGAACCCGCCCCAATCCATTGACCCCCGACCGCCAGAGCGCCCCGCGCGCGGCGCCGCCGCCGGAGATGATCCATGAACCTGTTGAAACAGATCGAACAAGAGCAGATCGAAAAGCTCACCGCCAACAAGGAAATCCCGGATTTTTCGCCGGGCGACACCTTGCTGGTCAACGTGAAGGTGGTCGAAGGCGAGCGTTCGCGTCTGCAGGCCTATGAGGGCCTGTGCATCGCGCGCTCCGGCAGCGGCATCAACCAGAGCTTCACGGTCCGCAAGATTTCCTACGGCGAGGGCGTGGAGCGCGTGTTCCCGCTCTATGCGCCGATGGTCGACTCGATCAAGGTCGTGCGCCGCGGCAAGGTGCGCCGCGCCAAGCTCTATTATCTGCGCGGTCTGCGCGGCAAGAAGGCCCGCATCACCGAGAAGCAGGAAGGCGTCGCCGAGGCGGCGGAGTAATCCGCGGCCTTCGCTCGGCGTCTGGAGATCTTCATGCGGGGGCTTCGGCCCCCGTCTGCATTTCGGGCATGCGCCGGCCCGGGTGTCTTGCGGCTTTTCCTCGCCGCTTCGAATGATTAAAGAGTAGCGACCGCGTGACAGGACGAGAGCAATGGCAAAGCCCCGCACCCTCTACGACAAGATCTGGGACGACCATGTGGTCGACGAGCAGCCGGACGGCACCTGCCTGCTCTACATCGACCGGCACCTCGTGCATGAGGTGACGAGCCCGCAGGCTTTCGATGGTCTGCGCACGTCGGGCCGCAAGGTACGCGCGCCGGAGAAGACGCTCGCGGTGGTCGATCACAACATCCCGACCTCCGACCGCAACCTGCCGAATCCCGATCCGGAGAGCGCCGAGCAGATCGCCGTGATGGCGCAGAACGCGAAGGACTTCGGCATCGAGTATTTCGGCGAGCGCGACCCGCGTCAGGGCATCGTGCACATCATCGGACCGGAGCAGGGCTTCACGCTGCCCGGCACCACGATCGTGTGCGGTGACAGCCACACCGCAACGCACGGCGCGTTCGGCGCGCTCGCGCACGGCATCGGCACATCGGAGGTCGAGCATGTGCTGGCGACGCAAACGCTGATCCAGAAGAAGTCCAAGAACATGCGCGCGACCGTCGACGGCAAGCTGCCGTACGGCGTCACCGCGAAGGACATCATTCTGGCGATCATCGGCGAGATCGGCATGGCGGGCGGCACCGGCCACGTCATCGAGTACACCGGCGAAGCGATCCGCGCGCTGTCGATGGAAGGCCGCATGACGGTCTGCAACATGTCGATCGAAGGCGGCGCGCGCGCCGGCATGGTGGCGCCGGACGAGAAGACCTTCGAGTATCTCAAGGGCCGTCCCAAGTCGCCGAAGGCCGGCGCATGGGAAAACGCGGTGCGTTATTGGGAAGCGCTGCATTCCGACGAGGGCGCGGCGTTCGATACCGAGATCAGGCTCGATGCCGCGAAGCTGCCGCCGATCGTGACGTGGGGCACCAATCCCGGACAGGTCGTCTCGGTGGCCGGACGCGTGCCGACGCTTGAGGAAACCACCGACGAACACCAGCGCGAGGCCCTGTCGCGCGCGCTCGCCTACATGGACTTCAAGGGCGGCGAGAAGATCACCGACATCGCGCTCGACCGCGTGTTCATCGGCTCATGCACCAACGGGCGCATCGAGGATTTGCGCGAGGCCGCGCGCATCGCGGACGGCAAGAAGGTCAACGCGAGCGTCTATGCGATGATCGTGCCGGGCTCCGGCATCGTGAAGGAGCAGGCCGAGGCCGAAGGGCTCGACAAGATCTTCAAGGCGGCGGGCTTCGACTGGCGCGAGCCGGGCTGCTCGATGTGCCTTGCGATGAATCCCGACAAGCTCAAGCCGGGCGAGCGCTGCGCCTCGACGTCGAACCGCAACTTCGAAGGCCGTCAGGGCTACAAGGGCCGCACGCACCTCGTCTCGCCCGCGATGGCGGCTGCCGCCGCGATCGCAGGCAAGTTCGTCGACGTGCGCGAGTGGCGCTAGCTTTCGCTAGAACACCCTGAAGCCGAACGGACCGACGCCGAACGACACGAAGGGGCCCGGCCGGTAATACGGATAGCCGTAGCCGTAAGTAGGGACCCGGATATCCGTAGTAGCCGTAGCGCGGACCCCAATAGCGGCGCGGGCCCCAATGGCGATAGCCGTAGTGCCGATGATGGCGCCAGTGCCGCCGCTGAGAACTCAGCTCCGTCGATTGAGCCGTTGGATTGGTCGTGACGCCGCTTTGACGTTGCGCTGCGGTCGCCGTGACCGGCATGGCGGCGAGGCCGACAAGGCTCACGGCCGCGATGCCCGCGAGTAACCTGGACATGTGTTCTCCTCCATCGCCGCCCTTGCGACGAAAACGCTGGAGGAACTGAATCGTTGCGGACGAAACCCGGTTCCGTGCGTGAACGAACCGTAAGGTTACCAGCGGAACCGGTAATACGGCCGGTAATAGCGCCGGTACGCATAGCGGCGCGGGTAGCGGTAATAGCGATAGCGATAAGGAAAGAATCCGCGCCAGAAGCGCGGGTGCGCAAAGAAGAACGGGCCATGCGAGCCGTAGCGGTAGTGATAGCGGGCACGCGCCTGCTTGCGCCGCGCGGGTTTCTTCGCCTCCTGTTTTGGCGGCGTGTCGGCATTTTCCGTCGAAGGCGATGAAGCGGAAGGCTCGGGCGCGGTTTGTGTCGTGGCCGCGGGCGGCGGCGGCGGCGTGACCGCAGGCGCCGGAGCGGGAGCAACGACGGCGGGCGGAGCCGGTGCGACCGGAGCGGTGACGGCAGGGGGCGGTAGCGCGGGTCCCGGCACAGGATCGACCGAGCCGGGCGCACGTTGCGCGCTCGCCGGCACGGCAAAAACAGACACTGCGAAAACGAGGACCGCGAGCCGCATCGGCAACCTCAAGCTCCCAAGCGCGATCAGCCGCGCACCCACCAGCAGCGTTGCCGCGGCACGATGAAGGTGCCGTCCGGCCGGCTGACCTGCACGAGCCTGAAGTCGCAGTCGCGATAGAGCATCCGCCCCGGATAGACGCGCAGCCGCGGCGGGCGCGATTGCGATGACACATCCGAAGCCGCCGAAACGGTTTGGGAAACCGGCGCGCCCGAAGCCGGCGCCGCGAGCATCAGCGCCCCGAACATCGCGGCGGCAGTTGCCGTCCTGACCATGTACTCCACTCCCGCTTGCGGCCGATACGGTCCCGCATCGTGCGCGGCGTCGTCAACCGCTTGACGATGGAACGGAGCACGCCGCAGGCCTATGCTGGCGCATGGCCGGTCCGGAACAGCGCGACGAACAGCAGCGGCGCGAAGCGCTCGCGACGCTCGCTTCGCTGCGCGACAGCGACACGTTCGCAAGCTCGACGCTCGCGCGTACCGCAAGGCGCGCGACCGATCATTTTTCCGCGCGTGACGCCGTGACCGAGGACGGTTCGGTCGACCGCATCGAGCTCTGGGGGCGGCGCATCGGGCGGGCGCTGAGCCTCGTCGGGCTCATCGCGCTTGCGATCTATCTTTACTTTACCCATTTCGCGAAGTGATGACCGACAACGATCCGCTCGCCTGGCGCGGCGCTTCGGCGCCCTCCCTTGTGCAGTTCGAGGTGCTCGCCATCGAGGCGTTCCGCCGCCTGCCGGAGACATTCCGCGCGCTGTGCGCCGACCTCGTGATCAGGATCGAAGATTTCCCGACCGACGAGGTGATCGACGCGATGGGGCTGCGCAGCGAGTTCGACATCCTCGGCCTGTTTCAGGGCATCGGCCTGCCGTTCCGCTCCGAGAGCGCGCCGACCCACATGCCGAACATGATCTGGCTCTATCGCCGTCCCATTCTCGATTACTGGGCCGAGCACGACGAAACGCTCGGCACGATCATCACGCATGTGCTGGTGCACGAGATCGGTCATCATTTCGGCATGTCGGACGCCGACATGGAGGCGATCGAGAGGCGAGCGTGGATTGAGGGAGGATTGCGATGAAGGTCGACGGCGCATGTACCTGCGGCAAGATCCGGATCGAGGGAGAACTCGATCCCGAGACGGTGACGATCTGCCACTGTACGGATTGCCAGACCGGGACCGGCACAGCGTTCCGTATCTCGGCGCCGATGTCCGGCGCGACGTTCCGCGTCACCGGCGAGCCGACGATCTACATCAAGACCACCGCCGACAGCGGCAACCCGCGCGCGCAGGCCTTCTGCCCGGCATGCGGATCACCGCTCTATTCGACGACCCCCGGCGAGGGCCAGCAGGCGATGTACATCGTGCGCGTAGGAGTCCTGCGTCAGCGCGAGCAACTGACCCCGAAACGCCAGATCTGGTGGCGTTCGGCGCGGCCGTGGGTGACCGGTCTCGACGGCATCAGGAAGCTGGAGAAGCAGACGTGACAAACTTTCATGATTCCACGGGCTTCCGGTGAGCGGCCGTTTGCGATAAATCAGCGCCATCCGAAGGACGGGCAGCAATGGACAAGTTCACCAAGCTGGATGGCGTCGCGGCGCCGCTGAAGATGATCAATATCGACACCGATATGATCATCCCGAAGAACTACCTGAAGACGATCAAGCGCACCGGCCTTGGCAAGGGACTGTTCGCCGAGAAGCGCTATCGCGACGACGGCAGCGAGAACCCGGATTTCATCCTCAACAAGCCGGCCTATCGCAACGCCAAGATCATCGTGGCGGACGACAATTTCGGCTGCGGCTCCTCGCGCGAGCACGCGCCCTGGGCGCTGATGGACTTCGGCATCCGCTGCGTGATCTCGACGTCGTTCGGCGACATTTTCTACAACAACTGTTTCAAGAACGGCATTCTGCCGATCAAGGTCTCGCCGGAAGATCTCGAAAAGCTGTTCGACGATGCGGACCGCGGCTCCAATGCGACGCTCTCGATCGATCTCGAGAAACAGGAAATCCGCGGACCCGACGGCGGCGTGGTCAGGTTCGAGATCGACGCGTTCCGCAAGCACTGCCTGCTCAACGGGCTCGACGATGTCGGCTTGACGATGGTCAAGAAGGACAAGATCGCCGCGTTCGAGGACAAGGTGAAAGCCGCGCGGCCGTGGATGTGAGGGCAGCGCCCGTTGCGCTCATTCCCGCGTAAGCGGGAATCCAGTTCTTCGCTTGTGCTCTGGTCCCCGCTTTCGCGGGGACGAGCGGACTCAGGTCTGCACCGCAATGGCGTCGGCGATCGCGACCGTGCGGCGCGCCATCTCGGCATGCATGCGCTCGACCATGCGGCCGTCGATCTGCACCACGCCCTTGTTCTTGTTTTCCGGCAGGTCGAACGCCGCGATCATCGTGCGCGCCTGCGCGACCTCCTCGGGTGCGGGCGAGAACGCCGCGTTGCAGGCCTCGATCTGGTTCGGATGGATCAGCGTCTTGCCGTCGAAGCCGAAGTCGCGCGCCTGCGCGCATTCCGCCGCGAAGCCTTCGGTGTTGGAAATGTCGTTATAGACGCCGTCGAGGATATCGATGCCGTATTCGCGCGCCGCGAGAACGCAGGTCGCGATCCACGGCACCATCGGGCCGCGGCCGGGCACCTGGCGCGCGCGCGTCTCCTTGGCGACGTCGTTGAGACCGAGCACGAAACCGGTGAGGCGCGTTTCGGCATCCTTCGCCGCCGAGGCGATCTGGCGCACGTTGAAGATCGCGGTCGGGGTCTCGATCATCGCCCAGACGCGGGTTCGATGATCTGCATGGACGCTGAGCATGCGCTGCGCGATCAGTTCGAGCTGCTCGGCGTTCTGCACCTTCGGAATAAGGATCGCGTCGGGCGCGGCTGCCATCGCGGCGGTGAGGTCATCGCCGAACCACGGCGTCTCGAAGCCATTGGTGCGGATGAACACCTCGCGCGTGCCGAACCCGCCCGCTTTCACGGCGGCCACCACCTGATCGCGCGCCGCGGCCTTTGCGTCGGGCGCGACCGCGTCCTCGAGGTCGAGGATCACGCCGTCGGCGGGCAGGGTCTTGGCCTTTTCCAGCGCGCGGGCGTTCGAGCCCGGCATGTAAAGGACGCTGCGGCGCGGGCGGATGGTCATCGGGATCTCCTGTTGGCGCAACCCTAGCCGCCATGCATCGCGCATGCCACTGTTTCGCATGCGCGGTGTGGAGGAGCGGTGAGTTCCGAAAGCTACGATGTGGTGATCGTCGGCGGCGCGGCGGTCGGCTCCTCCGTCGCGTATTTCCTGACGCACGATCTCGGCTTTTCGGGCTCGGTCGCGGTGATCGAGCGCGACCCGACTTACGCGCATTCTGCCACCACGCTGTCGGCCGCCTCGATCCGCCAGCAGTTCTCCACGCCGGAAAACATCCGCATGAGCCGCTTCGGCGTGGAGTTTTTCCGCGCCCTGAAGGTGCGCTTCGGCGCGGACGCCGATATCGCGTTTCGCGAGCGCGGATATCTGTTGCTCGCGAGCGAAGGCGGCAGAGACGTGCTCGCGTCGAACCACACGATTCAGAAAGGCGAGGGCGCCGATATCGTGCTGCTGGACCCGGCGGCGCTTGCCGAGAAATTCCCCTGGCTGAACGGTGCGGGCCTCGCGCTTGGAGCCTTCGGGCGAACGGGCGAAGGCTGGTTCGATGCCCATTCGCTGCTCACGCTGTTGCGCAACGCCGCGCGGCAGAAGGGTGCGCGTTGCATCCATGATGAAGTCGTCGGTGTCGAACGCGACGGCTCACGCATCGCGGGCGTGACGCTTGCGAGCGGCGCGCGCCTTGCTTGCGGTACGCTGGTGAATGCCGCGGGTCCGCAGGCGGGCGATGTGGCGGCGCTCGCCGGCATCGCGCTTCCGGTCGAGCCGCGCAAACGCAGCGTGTTCGTCGTCGCCTGCCGCACACCGCTGCCCGGCATGCCGCTGATCGTCGATCCAAGCGGCGTGTGGATCCGCCCCGAGGGCGAGGTCTACATCTGCGGTGTTTCGCCGCCGGAAGAAACCGACCCGCGCGCCACCGATTTCGAGGTGGACTATCCGCAATTCGACGACATCGTGTGGCCGGAGCTGGCGCAGCGCATACCCGCGATGGAGTCCTTGAAAATGCAGCGCGCTTGGGCCGGGCATTACGATTACAACACGCTCGACCAGAACGCCGTCATCGGGCGGCATCCGGAAGTCACCAATTTCCTGTTCGCCAACGGCTTCTCGGGCCACGGTCTGCAGCAGTCGCCCGCGACGGGCCGCGCCATCGCCGAATTGATCACTCATCAAAAGTTTGTATCGATCGACCTCACGCTGTTCGGCTATGAGCGTGTCGCGCAGCGTCGCGCCGTGAAGGAATTGAACATCATATGACCGGACCGAGCGAAATCCTCGCAGCCTATTCGCGCATCAAGCCGCACATCCGCCGTACGCCGCTACTGCGCACTGACGCTGCCGATTTCGGCGTGACGCTCGGCTCACCGCTCGTGCTCAAGCTCGAACTGCTGCAGCACACCGGCTCGTTCAAGCCGCGCGGCGGGTTCAACAATCTGTTGTCGCGTCCGGTGCCTGCTGCCGGTGTTGCTGCTGCTTCCGGTGGCAATCATGGCGCTGCGGTCGCCTACGCGGCGCAGCGGCTCGGTCACAAGGCGGCGATCTTCGTGCCGGAGGTTTCCTCGCCGGTGAAGATCGCGCGCATCAAGGGCTACGGCGCGGATACGCGCGTCGGCGGCGCGCGCTACGCGGATGCGCTCGATGCCTGCAACTCGTTCATTGCGAAAAGCGGCGCGCTGTCGGTGCACGCCTACGATGCCGCCGAGACGATCGCTGGTCAGGGCACGGTCGGCCTGGAGTGGCAGGAGGATGCGCCGGAACTGGACACCGTGCTGGTCGCGGTCGGCGGCGGCGGACTGATCGCCGGGATCGCGGCGTGGTATGCGCGCGGCGTGAAGGTCATCGGCGTGGAGCCGGAGGGCTCGCGCGCGCTGCACGCCTCGCTCGAAGCCGGCCGGCCGGTCGACGTTACGGTCGAAAGCATCGCGGCGGACTCGCTCGGCGCGCGCAATACCGGACAGCTCGTGTTCGACATTGCGCGGCAGAATGTCGATCGCGTCGTGCTGGTGCCGGACGATGCGATCGTTGCGGCGCAGCGGCTGCTGTGGGACCGGCTGCGCCTCGCCGCCGAACCGGGCGGCGCGGCCGCGCTCGCTGCATTGATCTGCGGCGCCTACAAGCCGCGCGCGGACGAGAAGGTCGGCGTGCTGCTGTGCGGCGGCAACGTCGATCTCGGCAAGCTCGCTAGCATCGCAACCTAACTCCGCTCATGCCCGCGAAAGCGGGCATCCAGTTCTTGGCCGAACACTGGGTCCCCGCTTTCGCGGGGACGAGCGGGCGTTGAGTTACGCCGCCTTGCGCTTCGCCTCGATCAGCTTGCGATTGATCAGGCACTCGGCGATCTGCACGGCGTTGAGCGCCGCGCCCTTGCGCAGGTTGTCCGACACGATCCACATCACGAGACCGTTCTCGACCGTGCCGTCCTCGCGGATGCGGCTGATGTAGGTCGCGTCCTCGCCCGCCGCCTCGTATGGCGTCACGTAGCCGCCGTCCTCGTACTTGTCGATCACGAGACAGCCGGGTGCATTGCGCAGGATGTTGCGCGCCTCGTCAGCGGAAATCGGTTCCTCGAACTCGATGTTCACGGCTTCCGAGTGGCTGACGAACACCGGCACGCGCACGCAGGTCGCGGTCAGCTTGATCTTGGGATCGAGGATCTTCTTGGTCTCGACCACCATCTTCCACTCTTCCTTGGTGTAGCCGTCCTCCATGAAGACATCGACCTGCGGGATCACGTTGAACGCGATGCGCTTGGGAAACTTCTTCGCCGCGACCTCATTGAGCTGATAGACCGACTTGGTCTGCGAGAAGAGCTCCTCCATCGCCTCCTTGCCGGCGCCGGACACCGACTGATAGGTCGAGACGACGACGCGCTTGATCTTCGCCTTGTCGTGCAGCGGCTTGAGCGCCACGACGAGCTGCGCGGTCGAGCAGTTCGGGTTGGCGATGATGCCCTTTTTGCGGAAGCCCGCGACGGCATCGGCGTTCACCTCCGGCACGATCAGCGGCACGTCCGGGTCCATGCGCCAGGCCGACGAATTGTCGATCACCACCGCGCCGGCCGCCGCGATCTTCGGCGACCATTCCTTCGACGGCCCGCCGCCCGCCGACATCAGGCAGATGTCGGTGTCGGAGAAATCGAAATGCTCGAGCGCTTTGACCTTGAGCGTCTTGTCGCCGTACGAGGCTTCCTGCCCGATGCTCTTGCGCGATGCGATCGCGACGACCTCGTCGGCGGGGAATTCCCGCTCGGCGAGGATGTTCAGCATCTCGCGCCCCACGTTGCCGGTGGCGCCTACGACGGCGACCTTGTAGCCCATGACGGTCTTCCTGCTCTGAATTGGTCGGTTCGGTCTTTCCCGGGGCTGTTGGCCCCTGGGTGGGGGCCTTCTGTCCCCATCTCCCGCCGGGAAAGGGGCCCGGAAGCGAGGACAAGCGTCAGCGCGTCGTGCCGCCTTTGGCGGCCGGCGTTTTCGGAGCCGGTTTGGTGAGCGCTGCGTACATCGGAACCTCGTCTCGGTACGCTGTTAAATGCCTCTACGGGCTGAAAAGTCAATTAAATCCTGCGAATGAGCGCCATCCGGCGCCCTGATGGGTGTTCGAGCGGCGTAATATCTCGTTCACGTTACTGGCAAAAATCGGCGTGCGGAACCGTACTCCGCAACCGTGTCCTAGCCCTGGCCGCGCTACACCTGAGGACAATGAAACGACCTTCGGGGAAGGGCGTGCACCCGCTCGTGCAACAGGTAACCGGAATGGCGAACGGACTGCGCATGCACGCAGGCCGTCGGCTCGCGCGCGGCGGCGTGATTGCGCTCGCGATGCTCGGGCTGTTCGCGCACGAAGTGCACGCGACGCTGATCCGCCTGATCGCCTATGGCGCGGTGCTCGCAACGCTGGTGCTGATCGCCGTCGAGGCGACGACGCTCGCGGGCGTGACGGGCGGCAAGCATGCCGCGGCGCCGGAATGGATGCAGGCCGCGGAGACGCCCGCGTTGCGCGGAGCGATGAGCAACGTCCATGAGTGACATGTCGCAGGTACGGCCGAATGTATTCGCCGTAGTGGCGGGCGCAGGCGCGCTCATCCGCTATTCGTTTTACCTGGTCGGCATGGTCCTGATGGGTTTGCTCGTGATCGGCATCATGTCGATGTACTCGGGCCGCACCCGCATGGTGGACGAGAAGGTGAGCTTCCATCTCGCGGCATCGCATCTTGCGCGCTTCACGCCGCGCTCGCAGGTCGTGACCGGCGGACGCTTCGGCCGCATCGAGCTCCTGAGCTACGGCTCGTTCCACAACCGCGATGTGAATTTCAACGTCGGCATCGGCTTCCCGCCGTCCGGCTCGGTGCTCGGCCACACCATTGCGCCGCAGATCTCGAGCCTGATGCCCTACAACGTCCGCACCGCGATGTTGTCGAACTACCACGATCTCGAAACGCGCTTCGGTCCGGTGCGGGCGCAGGAGCTGCGCCTCGAAAGCGACGGGCAGTGGAAACAGTGCCTCGCGTTCGTGAGCCGCTTCGAGACCAACGCGGTGTACCTGATCGGCTGGTTCTGCGACGCGAGCGGCGCGAAGCCCTCCGCCGCCACGCTCGCCTGCACGCTCGACAAGCTGACGATGAACAAGGACCTGGTGTCGAAGGAGGCGGATGCGTTCATGCGCGCGCAGGCCGCGCGCCCCGCCACCTGCTCGGCGATCCCGGTGTCGCAGACGACCGACACGCGCTCGCGTGCAACCCCGGCCTCGCCGCAGCGCTGGTCGACGCCGAGCAGCACGTATCGTCGCTACTAGACATTCATTGTCTTCGAGAACGGATTCTGCCAGGCGCGTCCGCCCGCCGGCGCGCGGGGCGGGTAGGCGGCTTCGAGATAATCCAGCACCACCTTGCGGTCCTTGTCGTCGAGCGGCGGCATGTTGTGGCGGCGGACCATCACGCTGATCAAGTCTTCCCAGCCGGAGCGCGTCAGGCCCTGCGCGGCCACGAGCTTGAAGTTGTGGCATGCGGTGCAGGCGTAGAAGGTGTCGTCGCGGCCCGCGCCTGCGATGAACTCTTCCGGCAACTCGTCGCGCGGATTGAAGGTCTGGGCGATTGCTGAAGTTGAAAAAATCGCAACGCAGAGTGCGAGCAAGGCGGCGTGACCCCCCTCCCTAACCCTCCCCCTCAAGGGGGGAGGGAACGCGCCGAGCGCGCGGGACCAGCGCACTATCAACTCACCCCACCAGCACCGCGATGCGGTGCATGGCGTTGCCGCCGTAGCCCTGCGGATTCCAGAACCCGGCCTGGTGCGGCTGCGAGACGCCCTTGGAGTCCGTCGCGCGCGCCCACAGCTCGTAATAGCCGTCGTTCGGCAGCTTCACGCTGCCGGTCCAGCGCTGCCAGTCGTATTTGTTTTTCGGCTTGGCGAGCGTCATCTTCTGCCAGGTCGCGCCGAAGTCGGTCGAGATGTCGACCTGCTTCACCGTGAGATCGCCGGCCCACGAGGCGCCGCGCAGCTTCAGCTCCTTCGTCCCCGCCGCGATCTTCGCGCCGTTCGCCGGCGACGTGATGATCGAACGCACCGGCATCGACTCGAAAATCTTCATGTTCTTCGGGTCGCCCTTGTCGCCCGGCACCATCGGCTTGATGGCGACGCGATAGGAGAACTCGGTCATGCCGGGGCCGTCATGCTCCTTGTCGCGGATGGTGATTTTCGTGAGCCACTTCTGCGACGCCGAGCCCGCCCAGCCCGGCACCACGAGGCGCACCGGCCCGCCGTGGATGTTCGGCAGCGGCTGGCCGTTCATCGCCCACACGATCAGCGTGTTCGGGTCCATCGCCTTCTCGAGGCGCACGCCGCGCGAGATGGTCGGCGTGTTGGCGTTGCCCGAGAGGTGCAGGTCGGACGAATAGTGCGCGGTGTATTTCGCGCTCGGCTTCGGCTTCGCGTCCTTCAGCACGTCGGCGAGCCGCACGCCGGTCCATTCGGCGCAGCCCGCGCCGCCGTTGGTCCACTGGTTGCCGCGCGCGGGCGGCGAGAATGCCGCGCGGCCGTTGCCGCCGCATTCCAGCACCATGCGCTGCGTCACCGCCTTGTACTTCTTCTTCAGCTCGGCGAGCGTGATGGTGATCGGGTTCGCCACCTCGCCGTCGATGACGATCTTCCAGTTCTCCGGGTCCTTCGCGGCCTCCGGAATCTGCCCGTTGTTGCGGATGTAGAATTTCTCGATCGGCGTGGTGTCGTCGTCGAGCAGGCTCTCGGGCGTCTCGGCGACGAGCGGGCGATCGCCGAGCAGGACGAGCCCTTCGTTCTTGCCGGGGAATTTCAGGAATTGCGGACCCTTCGGCGCGGCCGGTGCCGCCGCCGCGGCGGGGGGCGATGCGGTCAAACCCAAGTTCGGCGGCGTTTGCGCATTGGCGGGCGGGATCAGGCTCCCGAGGTCGTTGGAGAACGGCATTCCACCCCCGATCGCCGCGCCGATTGCGGCCAGTCCTGCGCTGCCGAGAAAGCCGCGCCGGCTCGCGTCGCGCCTTTGCGTCTCGCCGCCAGACAATACCGCAGGCGGCGCTTCGGTTTCTTCCTGGGTGCGTCGGAGCATGATCTCCCTCCCACTGATTTGGCTTGTTGCAGCCAATTCTCGTCAGAATCGGCCGTTCCGGTAGAACAAACCTATCGTCCGGCGCGGTGCGGCTCAACGGGCCGTGTGCGGGCGTTTTGCCGCCGCCCGCGCAGCGTTCGCCGCCTCCCAGCGCGCCGCCGTCTCGGCGTCGGTGCGCGCGATGTGCTCGGCGCAGCGCTCCGCCTCCGCGAGCGCGGCGTTCCAGGCGTCCGCGTCCGAGAGGCCCGCGACGGACCTGGTGATGAAGGAGCGGAAGAGGATCTTTTCGCGCTCCGGCACGAACGGCCACCACTGCTCGAAACAGGCTTGCGGCTCGCCGGCGCAGCGCGCCACCCGCCTGCAGGCTTTCTGCGGGCACACCTTCCAGAAAAGGTACATGTCGTTGAGGCGGCGCTGGTCCGAAACCTTGCGTGCGGCGAAGGCCGCGGCGAACTTCGCCTCGATCGCGTCACGCTCCGCCGCGGGCAGCGCCTTCGCGCGCTTGTGAAACGCCGCGTAGGCGGCGTCGAGCTTCTCGGATTGCGGATCGAAATCGATGTCGCTGTCGCGTGCGGCGCTCGCGCTGGGGATTGCCGTGTTGCGCTGTGATCTGGCCATGCGTTCTCCTTTTCCGCTGCGCGTTTCGCGCGCGGACCATTCCCGGATCGGTTCTCGTCTTAGAAGAAAAGCGAGGGGACGGAGCACCGCGAGGCGCCACGTATCCATCCACGCTTGCGAAGCGTGGGCGCGCTGGTGAAGGCGCGCTCGCCTCGCGGCGCTCCGCTTGCGGCATTTTTCGGCTCCGGTCCGCGCTTCCTGAGACGCGCATTCGCGCGCATCCCCATGCAGCGAGCTCCTCGCGCAGGGGCCGTAGTACCCCCAGGGCGGGTCCCGAAGCCGCCCGGGTGCCCGGCTGACGAGGCCGGACGCGCAGGCGCCGCACAAGCCGATGGCGGATCGCTCCGTCACCAGCCCCGGGACCGCCAGCCACATCTCCGGCCGCGCATCCCGGCTCGCCCCATCATCCGAACGTCACCGGTTGACGCCCCTCAGTGAGCGAGGTGATGGGGTGTATAGTCCTATAATAGGAACAAGTCAAGTACTGAGGTGGGCACGCATCGCGGCCGCAATATCGCCGCGGTCGCCGCCCAGAGAGACGCACCCCAAAAATCTCCCCCGTCCGCGCCCGCAGCCGAAGTGTGTCTTCGGCGTAGCGCGCGGGCGCCTGCCAACCGGCAGGCGTCGACCTCATCGACGAGGGAGGAGAACGTGGGTCCCCATCCGCGTGACCGGTCGCAACGCCGACAGAAACATTTCGAACCGGACGCGACAGAGCAAAGACTGGCGCTTGGCTGGCGCGAGACATGGAGAGCCGAGGCCGAAACGGCGAAGCCTGCGCAGGCTTCAAACGAGAAGCCGGATGACGAGGAGACAAAACGCCGCGCGCGTTTCGCCGCCGGGATCGCCCGCTCCGAATTCGGACGCCACTACTGGAACTCGCGTCACGAGGCGGGTGTGCGGAAAAAGCCGGGAGATGGATGAGGCTTGGACTACGCTTCACTCCACCCAGGTTGGGTTGGCCGTCCGAGTTATTGAGGGCAGCGCACTATTGTTCAAAAAAGCCGTTCCGGATTAATTTATCCATATCGCCCGGATCTCGTTTTTTTGAACGGTGCTCTAGTTGGTCGAGCTTTCGGTTTAGCCGAACGTCTTCGTTGTTGTAATTTTGAACGAACAGCCCTTCAGCATGCTCAGGGGTCAGACCCAAAAGCTCCACGTTGGAATCAGAAAACGAAAACCCAATTGAAAAGATCTTCGTCGAGTTTGCAATTGTGTCCCTTGCTCGGGCCCCCGCTGCAACATCACGATTTCTTCCGACCAATATCTTGGTCGACTGTTCTAGAAGATACTGGCTTACGTTATGAACTTCGTTGGGCAAATCAGAGAATTTGCCGTGGGGGTAGATAAATTCTACTAATCATCAAGTGTGTCGTACTTAGTTTCCGATCCGGCCCAATACAGCTTCATTGATCGTTCTAATAGGGAATCGTAATTAAATGAAATGATCGACAGCTTGTTGTTTGCGGACGCAAGGGGGCGAGCTATTCCGACAAATTGTCGCATCCAATCTTTCTCAAGATTTCCATCCAGCAGTTCTGAATTGATCCTGAAGCGCCCAAATCCCCTGCTTCCGTCCGTAAAGGAAGTAAAAAATGGTCAACGCAATAAGCATCGACACAACAGGCGTTAGTGACGGATGATCGCGAACAAAATCATCCAAATTTTGCTGGACGAGATGTTCACGGAAAGACCTTGCGACGTGCTCAAGTGCTGCTTCATCAGGTATTGTTCTTAGCAGCGCCTCGTTTAGCTCGTCTTCTTGTCCTATAATTTTGAGAATAGCGGCCGAAGGAAGAAACTTCTCTCGCAATTCCCGGCGTCTTCTATCAAGACGATCAATTCGGATTGCACTCTGGAGCATTAGCTCTCCGGCCAAGGGCAGCAAGTAAGGCTTGCTGGCCCCTGCACCAACGATAACTGTTCTACGAGGAGGAAAGCCGGCGAGCGCCATTCTCAATACCTATAGCCGTATTAACGGAGCATACCTTGGCTGGGCCGGAGTCATAGGTCCGATTCGAAGCTGTGCAATCCGCTTCTACCTCACCACCCCATCCAGCAGCGGCAAACTCACCAGCACCGCGACCGCGATCAGCGCGTAGCAGATGCGGCGGAAGACGCTCTCGTCCGCGACACCGAACAGGCGCGCGCCGATGAACAGGCCGAGCGCATAGACCGGTGCGACGACGAGGCAGAGCTTGAGCACCGTCAGCGTCAGCACGCCGCCGAAGTAATAGGTGACCATCGCGATGGTGGTGGAGATCGCGAAATACAAAATGATGTTGGCGCGCACGATGACGGGCGGCTGCGGCGTGCCGAGCCAGTAGGCGATCACGGTCGGGCCGCCGGTCTGCGCGGCGCCCGAGCACACGCCCGCGAATGCGCCGACGCCAAACGAGAGCGGCGGCGTCGGCCGCCCGCGATAGCGCCAGCCGGACATCAGCAGGGCGAGCATCGCGCCCGCCAGAACCACGATCCCCCAGCGGATGGTGAGCGCGTCGAGCCGCACCAGCAGCACCGTGCCGATCGGAATGCCGATCGCGGCGCCCAGCCCCATGACGGAGACCTCGCGCTTGTCGGCGGTGCGGAATGCGTTCGGGATGAAGCCGACCGCGAGCACCGCGTCGGTGACGAGCAGGAGCGGCGAGGCGACCTTCGGGTCCACCACCGTGGCGGCGAGCGGCAGGAAAATGAGCGCCGCGCCAAAGCCTGAGAACCCGCGCGCCATCGCGGCGATGAATGCGGTCACCAGCAGGAATGCGAGGCT
This sequence comes from uncultured Alphaproteobacteria bacterium, assembly GCA_963828625.1. GTDB lineage: Bacteria > Pseudomonadota > Alphaproteobacteria > Rhizobiales > Xanthobacteraceae > PALSA-894. The sequence continues at coordinate 141,141 of CAWHEX010000011.1, forward strand.
GCGCGTGGAAAGGTCGGGCGGGAGGAGGTCCATAAGGTCCCGAGTGGTAGCGGGAGGGACCGGAATGGAACAATTGGTTCCATCCCGTGTTGTCGCACGCAGCGCCGGGAAGCCCCTGCGCACAGGAACCTGTGGGAGTGAACCATGTTCGCCAGGAAATTGACGTTGGCGGCCGCGTTTTTGGCCGTTAGCGCGTTCGCCGCCAATGCCCAGTCCAGCTCGAATCCGACCATGCAGCCGAATACCGGCGGCGCGGCGACGACCGAGGCGCCCGGCAAGAACGCCAAGGTGAAGGGCGCGAAGAAGACGCCGGCCCCGGGCGACACCTCCAGCACGCCCAGCATGGCGCCGACCACCGGCACCGGCGGCTCCGCCAAGGTCGAAGGCGAGGGCAAGAACGCCAAGGTGAAGGGTGCCAAGAAGAACCCGAAGGCGGGCAACTCGTCCTCGACGCCCGCGATGGCGCCGACCAAGTAAGCCACGCACGACATTCCGATCCGGCCGAACCCCCGCAGCGATGCGGGGGTTTTGCTTTGTGTGGCGGCGCGGCGCGATGCCGCGTCCAGGACGCGCGCTATCTCCTTATCCACAGGGGTGTTCCGCCGCCCCAATGTTGCACCGCCTCTAGCCCTGTGTTAGCAAAATCGCGAATTTGGCGGGCGCGCGGGAATATCCGCAGGCCGTAAGAGAAGTCCCTTCAATCCCAAGGGCTTATGGGGCGGCTTGCGCCGCCACGGGGCTTGCGGAAAACGTCACAAAAACAGGGCGCGACGAGCGTGGCAGGCGAAGACGGAATCGTTTCCGGAATGGCGGGGCGTTACGCGACTGCGCTGTTTGATCTGGCGCAGGAAAGCAACGCCGTCGCGCAGGTGCAGGCCGACCTGAAGGCGTTCGACGCGCTGGTCGGCGCGAACCCGGATCTCGCGCGGCTCGTGCGCTCGCCGGTGTTCTCGGCCGACGAACAGACGCGCGCGCTGGTCGCCGTGCTCGCCAAGGCCGGCATCAAGGGCGTGGCGGCGAATTTCCTGCGCGTGGTCGCGGCGAACCGCCGCCTGTTCGCGGCGCGCGAGATGATCCGCGGCTTCAACGCGCTGGTCGCCAAGCACAAGGGCGAGGTGACCGCCGAGGTCACGGTCGCCGAGCCGCTCAACGATGCGCGCATGAACGAAATTCGTGACGCGCTCAAGCAAGTCACCGGCAAGGACGTGCAGGTCGACGTCACCGTCGATCCCTCGATCATCGGCGGGCTGAAAGTGAAAGTCGGCTCCCGCATGGTCGACGCGTCGCTGCGCACCAAACTCAATTCGATCAAGTTCGCGATGAAAGAGGCACGCTGATGGACATCCGCGCCGCGGAAATTTCCGCCATCCTGAAAGAGCAGATCAAGAATTTCGGCCAGGAGGCCGAGGTCTCCGAAGTAGGCCAGGTGCTGTCCGTCGGTGACGGCATCGCGCGCGTCTTCGGCCTCGACAACGTTCAGGCCGGCGAGATGGTCGAGTTCGAGAACGGCGTGCGCGGCATGGCGCTCAACCTCGAAACCGACAACGTCGGCATCGTGATTTTCGGCGCCGACCGCGAGATCAAGGAAGGCCAGACCGTCAAGCGCACCCGCGCCATCGTGGACGTGCCGGTCGGCAAGGGCCTGCTCGGCCGCGTGGTCGACGCGCTCGGCAATCCGATCGACGGCAAGGGCCCGATCAAGTCCGACACGCGCAAGCAGGTGGACGTGAAGGCGCCGGGCATCATCCCGCGCAAGTCGGTGCATGAGCCGATGGCGACGGGCCTCAAGGCGGTCGACGCGCTGATCCCGATCGGCCGCGGCCAGCGCGAGCTGATCATCGGCGACCGCCAGACCGGCAAGACGGCGATCGCGCTCGACACGATCCTGAACCAGAAGCCGCTCAACGCGCAGACCGACGAGAAGATCAAGCTCTACTGCGTGTACGTCGCGATCGGGCAGAAGCGCTCGACGGTGGCGCAGTTCGTCAAGGTGCTGGAGGAAAACGGCGCGCTCGAATACTCCATCGTGGTCGCGGCGACCGCGTCCGATCCGGCGCCGATGCAGTTCCTCGCGCCGTTCGCGGGCTGCACCATGGGCGAGTACTTCCGCGACAACGGCATGCACGCCGTGATCATCTATGACGATCTGTCGAAGCAGGCCGTCGCGTACCGCCAGATGTCGCTGCTGCTGCGCCGCCCGCCGGGCCGCGAAGCCTATCCGGGCGACGTGTTCTATCTCCACTCGCGCCTGCTCGAGCGCGCCGCGAAGATGAACGACGAGAAGAAGGCCGGCTCGCTCACCGCGCTTCCGATCATCGAGACGCAGGCGAACGACGTGTCGGCCTACATCCCGACCAACGTGATCTCGATCACCGACGGACAGATCTTCCTCGAGACCGACCTGTTCTATCAGGGCATCCGTCCGGCGGTGAACGTCGGCCTCTCGGTGTCGCGCGTCGGCTCCGCGGCGCAGACCAAGGCGATGAAGAAGGTCGCCGGCAAGATCAAGGGCGAGCTTGCGCAGTACCGCGAAATGGCGGCGTTCGCGCAGTTCGGCTCCGACCTCGATGCGACGACGCAGCGCCTGCTTGCGCGCGGCTCGCGCCTGACCGAACTCTTGAAGCAGCCGCAGTTCTCGCCGCTGAAGATGGAAGAGCAGGTCGTGGTGATCTACGCCGGCGTGAACGGCTATCTCGACGCCATTCCGGTGAACCGCGTCCGCGCGTTCGAGGAAGGCCTGCTGTCGCTCGTGCGCACCAAGAACACCGACATCCTCGACGACGTGCGCAAGACCGGCGACCTGACGGACGCCACCGCCGGAAAGCTGAAGACGGCGGTCGACGGTTTCGCGAAGGCGTTCGCCTAAAGACATCGGTAGAAAGCCCGCAGGACCAAGCCGATGGCCAGCCTCAAGGACATGCGTGTCCGCATCGCCTCCACCAAGGCGACGCAGAAGATCACCAAGGCCATGCAGATGGTCGCGGCCTCCAAGCTGCGCCGCGCGCAGGCGGCGGCCGAGGCCGCGCGCCCCTATGCGGAGCGCATGGATACGGTGGTCGCCAATATCGCGGCCGGCGCTGCGGGTTCGGCCAATGCGCCGCGCCTGCTCGGCGGAACGGGCAGCGACAAGGTTCACCTGCTGCTGGTGTGCACCGGCGAGCGCGGCCTGTCGGGCGCGTTCAACTCCTCGATCGTGCGGCTTGCGCGCGAGCACATCACGCGGCTCATGGCGGACGGCAAAGAGGTCAAGATCTTCTGCGTCGGCCGCAAGGGCTACGAGCAGCTTCGCCGCAACTACGAGCGGCTGATCGTCGGCCACACCGAGCTGCGTTCGGTCAAGGTGCTGGGCTATCGCAACGCCGACGAGATCGCGCAGAAGATCATCGCGATGTTCGAGGCCGGCGAGTTCGACGTCTGCACGCTGTTCTACTCGCGCTTCAAGTCGGTGATCTCGCAGATACCGACCGCGCAGCAGATCATTCCGCTGGTGGTCGAGGCGAAGGCCGATGCTGCCGCGCCTTCGGTGAACTACGAATACGAGCCGGAGGAAGACGAAATCCTCGGCGAACTGCTGCCGAGCAATCTCGCGGTGCAGATCTTCCGCGCGCTGCTCGAAAACAACGCCTCGTTCTACGGCGCGCAGATGAGCGCGATGGACAACGCGACGCGCAATGCCGGCGACATGATCCGCAAGCAGACGCTGATCTACAACCGCACGCGCCAGGCAATGATCACCAAGGAGCTGATCGAGATCATCTCCGGCGCTGAAGCGCTTTAAGTTTCGATTGAGAGGACGACATGGCTGTAGCTACCGGAAAGATCACCCAGGTCATCGGCGCCGTCGTGGACGTGCAGTTCGAGGGCCATCTGCCGGCGATTCTGAACGCGCTGGAGACCACCAACCAGGGCAATCGCCTCGTGCTCGAAGTCGCGCAGCATCTCGGCGAGTCGACGGTGCGCACCATCGCGATGGACGTGTCCGAAGGTCTGGTGCGCGGCCAGGCCGTTACCGACACCGGCATCCCGATCGCGGTGCCGGTCGGTCCGGGCCTGCTCGGCCGCATCATCAACGTCATCGGCGAGCCGATCGACGAAGCCGGTCCGGTGAAGTCCGAAACCAGGATGCCGATCCACGCGGAAGCGCCGGCCTATACGGAGCAGTCGACCGAAGCGCAGATTCTCGTCACCGGCATCAAGGTCGTGGACCTGCTGGCGCCTTACGCCAAGGGCGGCAAGATCGGCCTGTTCGGCGGCGCCGGCGTCGGCAAGACCGTGCTGATTCAGGAACTGATCAACAACGTCGCGAAGGCGCACGGCGGTTATTCGGTGTTCGCCGGCGTCGGCGAGCGCACCCGCGAGGGCAACGACCTCTATCACGAGTTCATCGAGTCCGGCGTGAACAAGAAGGGCGGCGGCGAAGGCTCCAAGTGCGCGCTGGTGTTCGGCCAGATGAACGAGCCGCCGGGCGCGCGCGCCCGCGTCGGCCTCACCGGCCTGACGCTCTCGGAATACTTCCGCGATCAGGGCCAGGACGTGCTGTTCTTCGTCGACAACATCTTCCGCTTCACGCAGGCGGGCTCGGAAGTGTCGGCGCTGCTCGGCCGTATTCCTTCGGCCGTGGGTTATCAGCCGACGCTCGCCACCGACATGGGCGCGCTGCAGGAGCGCATCACCACCACCACGAAGGGCTCGATCACCTCGGTGCAGGCGATTTACGTGCCGGCCGACGACTTGACCGATCCGGCGCCCGCGACCTCGTTCGCGCATCTGGACGCCACCACCGTGCTGTCGCGCGACATCGCCGCCAAGGGCATCTATCCGGCGGTGGACCCGCTCGACTCGACCTCGCGCATGCTCTCGCCGCTGGTCGTCGGCGAGGAGCACTACGCGGTCGCGCGTTCGGTGCAGCAGGTGCTGCAGCGCTACAAGGCGCTGCAGGACATCATCGCGATTCTGGGCATGGACGAGCTTTCCGAAGAGGACAAGATCGCCGTGTCGCGCGCCCGCAAGATCGAGCGCTTCCTGTCGCAGCCGTTCTTCGTCGCCGAAGTGTTCACCGGCTCGCCCGGCAAGCTCGTCGACCTCGCCGACACCATCAAGGGCTTCAAGGGCCTGGTGGAAGGCAAGTACGATCACCTTCCCGAAGCCGCCTTCTACATGGTCGGCAACATCGAAGAGGCGATCGAGAAGGGCAAGAAGCTCGCGGCCGAGGCGGCGTAAGCGCAAGTCTCGCCCTCACCCGCCGTGATGTAGCCGGCGAGATGGTCGGCCTGAGATGGAGGAGAGTTCTCGGCGCGATCGGCATCGTCGCCATTCTCGACCTCCTCATCGCCAGGCATGTGCGGCGAATGAGCGATCATGGCCACCTTCCACTTCGATCTCGTGTCTCCCGAAAAGCTGCTGTTCTCCGGCGAAGTCGACCAGGTCGACGTGCCGGGAAGCGAGGGCGATTTCGGCGTGCTCGCCAACCATGCGCCGACGGTGTCGGCGCTGCGGCCCGGCATCATGACGGTGTTCGTCGGCGGGCAGGCGCAGAAGATGGTCGTGCTCGGCGGCTTCGCGGAAGTCTCGGCCGACGGCAAGCTGACCGTGCTGGCCGACCTCGCGGACTCGGTCGAGGACTTCAATCGCGACGTTCTCGCCGAGCGCATCACCGCGCAGGAAGAGAAGGTCAAGGAGCTGGAAGGCTCCGCGCTCGACAAGGCGATCGAGCGGCTCGATCATTTCAAGCAGATCGACAATCATCTGCAGACCACGGCGCTGCACTGATCTTGCTTTCATCCTGAGGAGCCATGCGAAGCATGGCGTCTCGAAGGATGGCCGCATACTCCTCGGCTGTTGCCATCCTTCGAGACGCGCTTCGCGCTCCTCAGGATGAGGGCTGGGAAAATCTTGCAAATTCCTTCGCCACCCAGCGATAGATCTCGCGCCGGAACGGCACGACCAGCGCGGCGACGTTGTCGAGCGGCTCCCAGCGCCATCGATCGAACTCCGGCTCCTGGCCGTTGCGCCAGTCCGTGACCACGATCTCGCGTTCGTCGCCGGTGAAGCGATAGGCGAACCACTTCTGCCGCTGGCCGCGGAAAATACTGAGGCGGTGCGGCGGGCCGTCGTAGGGCGGAAACTCGTAGGTCATCCAGTCCGGCGTCTCGCCGAGATAGTCCACGCTCGTCACGCCGGTCTCTTCATAGAGTTCGCGCACCGACGCGGGGCGCGGGTCCTCGTTGGGATCGATTCCCCCTTGCGGCATCTGCCATTCGAGGCCGGGATAGATGATCTCCGGCCCGTCGTCTTTGAAGCGGCGCGCGATGAACACGCGGCCTTGTGCGTTGAACAGCGCGACGCCGACGTTGGGACGATAGGGAAGGGTCGCGGCCATCAGACGGTTTCCCATCCGCCGTTCGCAGCCGAGCGGCGCAGCGCGTCGAGCACGCGCATGTTGGCGATGCCGAACTCGATGGGAAACGCCTGCGCTTTCTCGCCGCGCACGAGCGCCGAGAAACGCTCGGCCTGCAGCGTGTACTGATTGACCGGCGGAAACGCGATCTCCCGCGCCGGCGTCGAGCCGATGCTGGTCTTGCCGCCGACGAGCAGGCGGCACGCCGTCGGCACCGAATGCGCGAAGGGAAAATCCATCCGCACCCAGCCGCCTTCGGCGATCAGGCCGAGATACTGGTGCGAGCCGCCGGTCGAAGGGCCGGCCTGCGTGGAGAGCAGGATCGTCGCCTGTCCGGCCGGGAATTCGAGGACCGCGCTGGTGAGACGATCGGTGCCGAAATCGGGATCGCGCTCGATCAGCCCGAGCGCGCGCGTCGGCTCCGCGCCGAACGCCATGCGGCAGCCGGTGACCGCGTAGCTGCCGACATCGTAGAGCGCGCCGCCGCCCGCTTCGGGCTTGTTGCGGATGTCGTCCGGGTTGCGGTTGTTGTAGCACATCATCGCCTGCACGCCGCGCACCGCGCCGATCTCGCCGATGTCGATCAGCGCGCGCAGCGCCGCCCATTGCGGGTGGTTGCGGATTTGGAATGCTTCCTCGATCAGCACGCCGTTGCGCGCGCGCGCGGCGATCAGCGGCTCGGCCTCGCGCGCCGTCATCGCGAGCGGCTTCTCGCACAGCACGTGCTTGCCGGCGTCCATCGCCTTCAGGCACCATTCGATGTGCAGGTGATTGGGCAGCGCGACGTACACGACCTCGATGTCCGGATCGGCCAGCATCGCCTCGTAGGAGCCGTACGCCTTGCCGATGCCGGCTTCCTTCGCGGCGGCCTGCGCGCGCGAAAGATCGCGTGACGCGATGCCGGCGAACGACGGCATTCGACGCCTCGCGCATCGCCGGGATCACGCGCTTCATCGCGATCATCGCAGGCGACAGACGCCCCAGCGAACCTGCAACATTGCGCATGATCTTGTTCCGAAAACCGGTGCCCACCCGGATCACGTCGGGGCATGCTTCGATCATGCTTCACCAGATGCGCGAATGCCGCGACCACGCGCTCGTACACGGCGCGCTTGAACGGGATGACGAGGTCGGGAAGGTTGCGCATCGGCTCCCAGCGCCACTCGACGAATTCGGGCTCGTGGCCGCCGGCCGGCGTCGCGATGTCGATCTCGCTCTCGTCGCCGGTGAAGCGCAGCGCGTACCATTTCTGCGTCTGGCCGCGATATTTGCCCTTCCAGGCGTGCTTGGCGACATCCTCCGGCAGGTCGTAGTCGAGCCAGCCGGGAATTTCGTCGAGCTTGCTGACCGACGTGATGTTGGTCTCTTCCTGCAATTCGCGCAGCGCGGCGGGCCACGGGTCCTCGCCCTCGTCGATGCCGCCCTGCGGCATCTGCCACACATGCGTGAGGTCGACGTGCTCGGGCCCCTCGGTGCGCCGGCCGATGAACACGAGGCCGGCGCGATTGAGCACCATGACGCCGACGCAGGGGCGATAGGGGAGGGATTCGTGTTGGGGCATGGCGGTCATCTCGTCGTGCGCCGCGAAGGCGGCGCCCAGTAGACACCGAGCCAGGATCGCATAGGACGACTAGCGCCCGATACGCCGTCCGGTGATGATAACTGGATTGCCGCCTTCGCGGGCGATCGACAACCGAAGATGCGAGCGCGCGCTAGCTGCTCGTCTTCGCGCTCTTCGCCACCATGCTCACCGGCACGAGCTGGATGCCGCGCAACTCGGCGCCCTTCGCCCATTGGGCGATGCGCTCGATCGAGACGGGCAGCGCGCTCGCCGTGCCGACCGCGACGCCGCGGTTGCGCGCCGTCGCCTCAAGACGAATGAGCGCGTTGTCGATCTCCGACGCGGTCGCGCACCGCATCGAGCACCGCGTCCGCTTTCACGAACGAAACGTTGGCGGCGCCGGAGACCTGCCCGGCGACGCTGCGCGGCGAGCGGCCGTCGTCGAACCAGATCAGCCCGCGCTTGCCGACCTCGCGCAGCACCGGCGTGAACGCCTGATCGGTCGCGGTGAAGCGCGCGCCCATCAGGCTCGCGACGCCGACATAGCCCTGGAAGCGGCTGAGGAACCAGTGCAGCCGGTCGATGTTCTGGTCCGGCGTGAACGAGGTGAGCAGCGTCTGCGGGCCGGGGTCGTTGTCGGGATAGTCGAACGGCTCCATGCCGACCTGCAGCAGGATCTCGTGGCTTTCGCGGCGCGCGCGCGCGATCCAGCGTTCGAGATCTGTGCCGTAGGGCGCGAACGCATAAGTCACGGCGGACGGAAGCTTGGCGAATGCCTCGGTGGTGGTGTTCGCGCTGACGCCGAGGCCCTGGATCACCAGCGCGACGCGCGGCCGGTTGGCCTCGCCCGTTACGGGATGCGCGAAGACATCGGCGGGGCGTGCGCCGTCGGCGGCGATCTTCGGGATCGCGCCGTGGCGCGAGGTGTCGACGAGGCGCGGGTCGATCGGGGGCGCGGCCTTGGTTTCGGCCTTCGTCTCGATCTTCGTTTCGACCTTGGGCTCGGTCTTCAGTTCACTTTTTTTTTGAGCCGCAGGTTCAGCCGTCTGTCCGACCGTGACTTCCTGACGTTTGCCCGTCGAGCCGTCGATGATCGTGACCGTGCGCGGATTGGAGGGTGAGGTCCGGTCGCCGTCCGCGGCCGTCGACGGCGCGGCGCTTGGCTTTGCGGATGAGGTCTCTGCGCCGGCGGTCTTCTGCGGCGCGGTGCCGGCGCTGACGATCACGCGCGGCTCGCCGCCGAACGGATCGTCGACGAACATGATCCATCCGGCGAGCACGGCCACGCACAGCGACAGCAGCGCCGCGATCGAGCGCGTCACCACGGGCATCGGCAGCACGAAGTTCTTCTTCTTTTTCTTCGTCTGTCCGAGCGGCTTGTGCAGGTCGTCGGTTGGCGTTTCGGCGGACAAGGCAGGCTCCGGGAATCCTGGTTCCGCACAACCTAAGCCGCAGGCGTTAACCGATCGTTTACCGTAACGGCCCGCATGGCCCCGAAAGTGGGTACCGGTTTTCGACAAGGCCATGCGTAAAGAAGGCCCCGAAGCCCCAAAACGAACGGGGCGGCCCGAAGGCCGCCCCGCGCTTAAGCCGTATTGCGTTGCGCTTACTGCGGCGCCTGCGCGGCCTTGGCGGTCGGCGGGAAGGCCGGATTGGTCTTGGTCCCGCGCAAGAGCTCGAGCGCCATGTTGAGCGCCTTGTCGTTCTTCACGTCCGGCGGGATGTAGGACTGCGAGCCGGTCTGCTCCTCGCCTTCCTGGGTCTTCAGGTGGCCGCGCAACGAGGCTTCGCCCTTGGTGTCGGAGCGCGCCTTGAGGTCTTCCGGCACGTCCTGCAGCACCTCGATCTCCGGCACGATGCCCTTGGCCTGGATCGATTTGCCCGACGGCGTGTAGTAGCGCGCGGTGGTGAGGCGCAGCGCACCGTTGTTGTTGCCGAGCGGGATGATGGTCTGCACCGATCCCTTGCCGAACGAGCGTGTGCCGAGAATGGCCGCGCGCTTGTGGTCCTGCAACGCGCCGGCGACGATCTCGGAGGCCGAAGCGGAGCCGCCGTTGACCAGCACGATCACGGGCTTGCCCTTGGTGAGGTCGCCCGAGCGCGCCGAGTAGCGCTGCGTCTCCTCGGCGTTGCGGCCGCGCGTCGAGACGATCTCGCCGCGCTCGAGGAACGCGTCGGACACCGAGATCGCCTGATCGAGCAAGCCGCCCGGATTGTTGCGCAGGTCGAGGACATAGCCCTTGAGCTTGTCGTTCGGAATCTGCGCCGTGATGTCGGCGATCGCCTTCTTCAGTCCTTCCGAGGTCTGCTCGTTGAACTGGCTGATGCGCACGAAGCCGACGTCCTCGCCTTCGAGGCGCATGCGCACCGAGCGGACGCGGATGACGTCGCGCGTGATCGATACTTCGATCGGCTTGTCCTGGCCCTTGCGCATGAGCTTGAGCCGGATCTTGGTGTTGACCGGGCCGCGCATCTTCTCGACCGCCTGGTTCAGGGTGAGGCCCTGCACCTGCTCGTCGTCGAGATGGGTGATGACGTCGTTCGCCTGAATGCCGGCCTTGGCGGCGGGCGTGTCGTCGATCGGGGTGACGACCTTCACGAGGCCGTCTTCCATCGTGACCTCGATGCCGAGTCCGCCGAACTCGCCGCGGGTCTGCACCTGCATGTCGCGGAAGCTCTTCGGGTCCATGTAGCTCGAATGCGGATCGAGCCCGTTGAGCATGCCGTTGATCGCCTGCTCGACCAGCTTGGCGTCGTCGGGCTTCTCGACGTAGTCGGCGCGCACGCGCTCGAACACGTCGCCGAAAAGATTGAGCTGCCGGTAGGTGTCGGCGGCGGCCGCTTTCGCGCTGGCGCCCAGCAACGCGAGGCGCGGCTGGGTTGCGGCGAGCGTAATCGCGACGCCGGCTGCCGCGCCAAGGAGGACCAGGGAAGTCTTGCGTATCATCCGCGAACCTTTTCGCTGTCGGACGCCCACCAAGGGCTGGGATCGACGGGAGACCCGTCCTTTCGAAACTCAATGTACAGGATCGGCTGGCTCGAACCTGTCGCCACGGCCGCCGCCGACTGCGGGCCGCCCCCCATCACCGCGACCGGTTCCCCGGTCAGCACGAACTGGCCCAGATCGACTGAAATCCGCTCCATCCCCGCTAGCAGCACATGATACCCGCCGCCCGCATTCAGGATCAAGAGTTGACCGTAGGAACGGAAGGGTCCGGCGTACACAACCCAGCCATCGCACGGAGATGTGACCTGCGCGCCGGTCCGGGCGGCGACCGAAACGCCCTTTTCGGTTCCGCCGAGGCCGTCCGGCATGCCGTATTCGCGTAGCCGGACACCGTTAATGGGAAGGCGCAGCGCGCCCTTGGCCGACGCAAACGCAATCGCCGGTGAAAGCCGGCCGGGATCCTGCAGGGCGGCGAGCGTGTTCTTCGGTTCCGGCTTCTCGGCTGCCTTTTCCGCCGCCGCCGCGGCGCGCGCCGCCGTCGCGATGTCGCGCTCGATGCGGGCGATCAGGTCCTTAAGGTTATCGGCCTGCCGGGCCAACTGGACCGACCGGCCGCGCTCGCCTTCGAGCGCTTTTTCGGTCTCAGCCTGTTTGCGCTGGCGCTCCTGAACGAGCACGGTCATCCGTGTTCTTTCCTGTGAAAGTGAGGCGAGATCACGACCGAGCGCATCCTTTTCGGTCGCAATTTCACTACGTACTCTCACGAACTCGGACAGCTCGACGAGGAGCGAATCGACCTCGCGTTTCATGTCCGGCAGCACCGCGCCGAGCAGGATCGCGGTGCGCACCGACTGCAGCGCATCCTCCGGGCTGACGATCAGGGCGGGCGGCGGCTTGCGGCCGACCCGCTGGAGCGCGGCGAGCACTTCGCCGATCACGGCGCGGCGGCCCGCAAGAGAACGCTGGATCGCGACCTCGTTGTTGCCGAGCGCCGCGAGGCGGCCTTCGGCGGCCACGATCCGGTCCTCGACGGCGCGGATCGTGCTGGCCGAGCCGATCAGCAGCGCATTGAGTTTGCGCCGGTCCTCGCCGATCGAGTCGATCTCGGCCTTGAGCTTGGCGGCGGCTTCGGCATTGCGCTTCTGGTCGGCCTGGATCTTGTCCAGTTCCTCCTGCCGCGCGCCCTTGAGGGCTTCGGGGGCGACCGTGACGCCGGTCGCGGGCGTGGGCGCCTGGGCGACCCGCTGCGCCGGGGCTGCGGCGGGATTTGTCAGCAAAATCAGCACGGCGCCAAACGCGCCCGCGACCATCCGGCGTGCAGGAATTGGGGTCATCGCGGGCAAGTACGCCTGAAGTTCATTGACGCACCATTAACCTTTCGGGAGCGGCCGAAACAGCGACCGGCGGGTGTGGCCGCCCGAGAGTCACATGTCCGTGACACGCCCCGTCCCGCCGGCTTCCCGCCCGCCGGGGCAGGTCTGCGCTGGCTGCATCCGCTTTGCCGAGACGCCGCGCCGGCCGCAAGGTTATCTTTGCCCGAATTTAAGGCAGGCGCCGAAGCGCCGGCCGGGGGACGACCGGGGCATCCATGAATCGCGACCGCGCGCATTTCCTGTTCCTCAACATCGGGCATTTTCTCGATCACCTGTTCACGCTCATCTTCGCGACGGTCGCGGCGCTCGCGCTCTCGCGCGAATGGGGGCTCGGCTACGGCGAACTGCTCAAATACGCGACGCCCGGCTTCTTCGCGTTCGGGGTGTTCTCCTATCCGGCCGGCTGGCTCGCCGACAAATGGAGCCGCGAGGGCATGATGGTGGTGTTCTTCATCGGCATCGGCCTTGCGGCGATCGCAACGGGATTTGCCCAGACGCCGCTGCAGGTCGGCATCGGGCTTTTCGTGATTGGCGTGTTCGCCGCGATCTACCATCCGGTCGGCCTCGCGATGGTGACGCAGAAGTGGAAGAACACCGGCATGCGCCTCGCCGTGAATGGCGTGTGGGGCAATCTCGGCGTCGCGAGCGCCGCGCTGATCACCGGCTACCTGATCGACAACGGCGGCTGGCGCATGGCCTTCATCCTTCCGGGCGTTGTCTCGATCGTCGGTCGGCATCGCGTATGCGCTGGCGCGGCGCGAAGCGTTCGCGGCCGAACGCGCGACCGCGAAATCCGCGGCGGGCAATGCCGCCGCTGCCTTCGATCACAAGGGGCTGCTGCTGCGCGTGTCGCTGATCGTGTTCATGACGACCGCGGTCTCCAGCATCATTTTCCAGTCGACCACCTTCGCGCTGCCGAAGATTTTCGACGAACGGCTGCAAGGCCTGTCGGGCGAGGTCGTCGGATGGCTGCGCGGCCACGGCCTCGGCGGGCGCGCCGACGTCGCCACGATGGTCGGCGCGTTTGCGTTCGCGGTGTTTGCGATCGCCTCGATGGCGCAGCTCGTCGTCGGCAGCATGCTCGACCGGTTCGGTGCGCGGCCGGTGTTCATGGGCGCGGCCGCGGTGCAGCTCGTGTTCTTCGGCCTGATGGCGGGCTCGCGCGAAGGATGGGCGCTGGTGATCGCGCTCGGCTTCATGCTCGGGGCGTTCGGGCAGATCCCGATCAACGATTTCATGATCGGCAAGATGGCGAGCGGGGCGGCGCGCGCGCGCGTCTACGGCATCCGCTACGTGGTGAGCTTCACGGCGCTCGCCGCCGCATTGCCGCTGATCTCGTTCGTCTACGAGCGCTGGGGCTTCGACACGCTGTTCTACGTGCTGTCCGCCTCGGCGGCGGTGATCCTCGTGCTGGTGACGTGCCTGCCGCGCAAGATGCCGGTGGCGGCGCCGGCGCCCGCATGATCGCGCAATAGTTCCAGCCGCTCCCGCGCACGAACCGGTGCGGCAAAGCGTCGTGCGCTTTCCGACCGCATCCCCCTTCGGTTTGCCGTGGCCCTATCACGGGCTCGTCAACCGGGGATGGCGTCATGCTGCGCATTTTCCAGTGGGTGGTTCGATTTTTCGACCGGCTCAGGATGCTGGACGAACAGCTTCAGGACACCTGGCTCAACAAGAGCTGGCCGGATTTTATGAAGTGGTGGGTCGGGGGCTCGATCGCGATCGGGATATTTGCGTTGGTTCTTGTTTGCGTCCCCGGCGCCGTCCTGCTTGAGATCAACAGGTTCTACCAGCTGCTCAGGCTTGGGACCTATCCGGCCGCGGGACCGATGTACTGGGGGCTCGGCACTTTCGCCGTGGCGTTTGCGGCGGTGGCGGTGACGATCTCCTTCATCTCATGTCCGCTCTTCATGTTTCAGATCCGCCGCGCACGATAGATGCTCGGCCAATTGGGGCACTCCTACTCCCGATGATACGGGTGCCCCGACAGGACCGTCACGGCCCGATAGATCTGCTCCAGCAGCATGATGCGCACGAGCTGGTGCGGCCAGGTGAGGCCGCCGAACGCGAGATGGAGCGTCGGCGTTTTCGGATAGCGTCGGCGCAAGGCCGTCCGGCCCGCCGATGACGAACGCGGCGTCGCGGCCGTTGTCGTTCCAGCCGCGCAGGCGCTTCACGAATGCGCCGGAGTCGAGCGCTTCGCCGCGCGGATCGAGCAGGACGGTGGCGGCGCCTTTCGGGATGACGTTCGCGAGCGCGATCGATTCTTCCAGCATGCGGCGCTGCGTATCGCGCGCGCGGCTTTCGGCGATCTCGACGATTTCAAGGGAGCGAAGCCCGATGCCGCGGCCCGACTTCGCGGCGCGCGCGCGATAGCGCTCGGCGAGTTCCTGCTCGGGGCCGCGCTTGAGCCGTCCGACCGCCGCCACGATGATCCGCATCGCGGCAGCCTAGACCATCGTCCTCAGTTTGAGGACATGGGCGTTTTCATTGAGCATGATCCTGTCCCGAAAACCGGTTCCCACTTTTCGGGGATCATGCTCGTCAGCTCACGCGCTTGCGGTGCGCGGCGCCGGGCGCCCACATTTTCTCGAGGTTGTAGAATTCGCGAACCTCGGGACGGAAGACGTGAACGATCACGTCGCCGGCGTCGATCAGCACCCAGTCGCAATGCGGCATGCCTTCGACGCGAAGGTTCTTGCAGCCGGCCTTGCGCAGGTCGTCGAGCACGCGATCCGCGCACGCGCCGACGTGGCGATTGGACCGGCCCGAGGTCACAACCATGTCGTCGGCGAAAGCCGTCTTGCCGCGCAGATCGATGGTGAGGGTGTCCTCGGCCTTCATGTCGTCAAGGCTGGCGAGGATGAGGCGAAGGGTTTCGTCGGGCTTTGGACGCGCCTTGGAAACCGGTTCGGGCTTCAAACGGGCTGCCCGAGAGAGCGCAGTGATGGTCAGGGGTTCTGGTCCTTTCGGTTCAAGACCCCCGGGCACCCTGCCCGGGGCCTGCACTGAGGATATGCGTCGTCGGTTAAAGGATTCAACCCGGAAGACGTTCCGCAGGGCCACTTTCGGGGCTTTGCGCGACCTTTATGTGACAGTTTTGGCGCCGGCAGGGTCATCGGCGCCCGCGTGCCGCCCGCAGCGCCGTGGAGGAGAGCGGCGACTTGAGCCCATGCAGGAACACCCAGGCGGGCGGGCGGCGGCGGGGCAGGGATCGCGCGGCCTCCTCGGGAATGCGGATAGCGCGCGAGCGCCTGCGCGGCCGCGCCGCCGGTCGCGTAGAGGCTCGGGCCGACACGATCGACCACCGCGATCGGGACCAGCGCCGCGATGCCGCGCCACTTCTGCCAGCGGTGGAAGCTGCGCAGATTGTCCGCGCCCATGATCCAGACGAACTGCACGCCGCGGCAGCGCGCGACGACGCTGCGTACCGTGTCGTAGGTGTAGCGCGTGCGCATCTGCGCCTCGACGCCGGTCACCACGATGCGCGGATGGTGCGCGAGTGTCTTGCGCGGCGGCGATGCGCTCGGCGAGCGGCGCGAGGCCGCGCGTGTCCTTCAGCGGATTGCCGGGCGTCACCAGCCACCACACGAAATCGAGATTCAGGCGGCGCATCGCGAGCAGGCAGGCGGCGCGGTGCGCCGCATGCGGCGGATCGAACGTGCCGCCGAACAACCCGATGCGAAGGCCGCGCGCGTGCGGCGGCAGGCGTATCACGGCCTGATCTGCCCCGTTCCGCGGATGCGATACTTGAATGTGGTGAGCTGCTCGACGCCGACCGGGCCGCGCGCATGCATGCGCCCCGTCGCGATGCCGATCTCGGCGCCGAAGCCGAACTCGCCGCCGTCGGCGAACTGCGTCGAGGCATTGTGCAGCACGATCGCGGAGTCCACCTCGCTCAGGAATTTGTCGGCAGCGTTCTGGTCGGCGGTGACGATCGCGTCGGTGTGATGCGAGCCGTAGCGTTCGATATGCTGTATCGCGCCATCGACGCCGTCGACCACTTTCGCCGCGATGATGGCGTCGAGATATTCGGTCGGCCAGTCTTCTTCCGTGGCGGCCTTCGCGCGGCTGTCGGCCTTCTGCACGTCGCGCGTCGCCGCGCACCTCGCAGCCGGCATCGATCAGCATCGCGACCAGCGGCTTGAGCATCGCGGGCGCGGCCGCGCGATCGACCAGCAGCGTCTCGGCCGCGCCGCAGACGCCGGTGCGGCGAAGCTTCGCGTTGAGCACGATCTCCTTTGCCATGCCGAGGTCGGCGGCCTTGTCGACGTAAACGTGAACCACGCCTTCCAGATGCGCGAACACCGGCACGCGCGCCTCGGCCTGCACGCGCCCGACGAGACCCTTGCCGCCGCGCGGCACGATCACGTCGACGCTGCCGTCGAGACCGGCGAGCATCAGCCCGACGGCCGTGCGGTCGCGCGTCGGCACCAATTGAATCGCATCTTCCGGCAAGCCCGCGACGCGCAAGCCTTCGACCAGCGCCGCATGGATCGCGCGCGCGGAGCGGAAGCTTTCCGAGCCGCCGCGCAGGATCACGGCATTGCCGGCCTTGAGGCAGAGCACGGCGGCATCCGCCGTCACGTTCGGGCGGCTCTCGTAGATGACACCGATGACGCCGAGCGGCACGCGCACGCGCTCGATCGTCATGCCGTTCGGCCGGGTCCAGCTTTCCATCACGGCGCCGACCGGATCGGCGAGCTTGCGCACCACCTCGATGCCGTCGGCCATCGCGGCGACGCGCTTCGCGTCGAGCGACAGCCGGTCGATGAAGGCCGCGGTCGCGCCGGAGGCCTTCGCCTCGGCGACATCTTCGGCGTTGGCGGCAAGGATGCCGGCTTCGCTGGCGCGGATCGATTTCGCCATCGCGTCGAGCGCGGCGTTGCGATGGTCGGTCGGGCTCAGCGCCAGCGCCCGCGCGGCGCCACGCGCGCGGCGGCCGATATCGGCCATCGCGGCGGCGATGCCGGTGCCTTCAATGGTTTTCAGGGGCGCGGTCATGGCGGCGGTTCCTTAGCATGGTGGAACGCGCCGGGCGAGATGCAGGCGATTTGGCTCGGTGCGAGCGTTAATTGTCCGCGATGACGATGCCGCGCGCCGGGACGAGGTCGCTCAACAGGCCGGCGAGAAACGCCTTCACGGTTTCCTCGTTCTGGTCGGCCTTGCGCCAGACCGTCACCTCGGGCTCGAGCAGGCCGCGCGGGCCGTGCCACGCCACCAGATAGTCCGAGAGCCAACCGGCGATCTTTCCGGATTCCAGTTTCCGGGCGATGGCCTGATGCACGTCGCGGTTCATGGCTGCCTCCAAATCGTCACCGCAATAACGCGAGAGGGGCAGGCTGGTTCCGCAGCGCAACAATCGCAGGAGGGGGCGGGGCATGGCTGACATGCGATGCCTCGTGGAGCGGATTTGACATTCGCTACCCACCAGCCGCGAGCTCGTGAAGCGAATGTCAAATCCAAAGCTCCACGAGCAGGTTATGCCTGCTAGTGGCCCTTAGATTCTAACATTCGCAACAGAGCCCGCCGCACAGGGATGCGAATGTCAGAATCGGGCCACTAGCTTGTCTGACAGGGAAATGACGTTCAGAACGGCGCTGGCCGCGTCCGGCCGCTTATCCCCACATGACGTGCAGATGCCCGCCCTGCCGACCCAACACGAGTCCGCCGATACCACCGCCAAGCTGATGCTGGTCGCGCTCGGCTTCGCGTGGGGGCTGACCTGGCCGGCGATGCGCGTCGCGCTGGACGAGATCCCGCCGTTCAGCATGCGGGTGCTGACGCTCGGCCTCGGCGCGGGCGCGCTGCTCGTTTACGTGAAGTTGCAGGGGCGCTCGCTCGCGGTCGGGAGCTGGAAGAATGTGGGACATCTCGTCGTTTCCAGCATTCTCAATGTCCTGTCGTTCTCGATCCTGAGCGTGATCGCGATGATGTTCGCCGGAACCGGGCGCGTCGCGATGGTCGCCTACACGATGCCGATCTGGGCGGCGCTGTTTGCGTGGCTCGTGCTCGGCGAACGGCTGACGCGCGCGCGCGTCATCGCGCTCGCGCTGTGCATCGCCGGCATGGCGATCCTGATCTGGCCGCTCATGCACTCCACGAGCCTGATCGGCCTCATGATCGCGGTCACGATCGCGGTGAGCTGGGCCGCCGGCACGATCTACGTGAAGTGGGTGCGTATGACCGGCGATCCGGTCGCGAACGTGGCGTTGCAGATCGTCATTGCGCTCATCATCGTCACGATCTGCCTGCCGTTCGTCGAGGGCGGGCTGCATCTGACCCAGGCGGGCCCGGGCGCGCTCGCCGCAGCGGTGTTCGCCGGATTGATGGGATCGGGCCTCGCCTATTTCCTCTGGTTCGGGATCATGGGACGCGTGTCGGCGATGACCGCCTCGCTCGGCGTGCTGAGCGCGCCGGTGATCGGCGTGGTCTCGACCGCGCTGTTCCTCGGCGAGATTCCGACCGCCGCGGACGTCGTGGGCTATGTGCTGATCTTCGCCGCCGCGGTGTGCGTGCTGCTGCCGGGGCGGTAGAGCCACGTGCTCCGCTCATTCCCGCGCAAGCGGGAATCCAGAGCCAGGAACTGGGTCCCCGCTTTCGCGGGGACGAGCGGAAGAGGCGTTACAGAAAACTCTGCGGATCGACATCGACATCGAGCTTGATGTCGCCCTGGCGCTTCGGCGCGGCGGCGAGCCAGTCGCGCATGTAGCCCGACAGATCGAAATTGCGCCCGGACTTCACCATCAGGCGGAAACGATGCCGGCCGCGGATGACCGCGAGCGGCGCTTCGGCGGGCCCGAGCACGCGCACGTCCTCGTTGAGCGGCGCTGCGGCGGCGAGCTTGCGGGCAAAGCCTTCGGTCGCGTGCTTGTCGGCGCCGGTGACGAGGAGGCTCGCGAGCCGCCCGATATGGCGGATAGTGCAGGCGCTCGCGCGCCGCGATCTCGGAATTGTAGAAGGCCTCGCGGTCCTGCGCGACCAGCGCCTGCATCACCGGATGCTCGGGCTGGTGCGTCTGCAGATAGCCGACGCCGTGGCCTTCTTCGCGGCCGGCGCGGCCGATCACCTGATGCAAGAGCTGGAATGTGCGTTCGGAGGCGCGCGGATCGCCGGAGCCCAGGCCCAGATCGGCATCGACCACGCCGACGAGATTGAGCTTGGGGAAATGGTGTCCCTTGGCGACGAGCTGCGTGCCGATCACGATGTCGACGCGGCCTTCCGCGATGTCGCGGAATTCATCGCGCATGCGCTCGATCGAGGCGATGAGATCGCTGGAGAGAACCAGCACGCGCTTGTCGGGAAACAGCGCGACGACTTCCTCTTCCAGCCGCTCCACGCCGGGACCGCAGGCAACGAAACTCTCGGTCGCCTTGCACTTCGGGCAGGCGGCGGGTGGCGGCGTGGTGAAGCCGCAATGGTGGCAGACAAGCTGGCGCTTGAAGCGGTGATCGACCAACCACGCGTCGCAGTTCGGGCAGTTGAGGCGGAAGCCGCAGGCGCGGCACAGCGTGAGCGGCGCGTAGCCGCGGCGATTGAGAAAGAACAGCGCCTGCTCGCCGCGCTCCAGCGCGGTCTTCACGACGCCGGCGAGCTTCGGCGCGATGAAGCGCCCGCGCGGCGGGCCTTCGCGCTTGAGATCGATCGCCTCGATGGCGGGCTCGCGCTGCCCGCCGAAGCGCTGCGCGAGCGCGAGCCGCCGGTAGCGCCCGCGCCGCGCATTCACGACCGTCTCGACCGACGGCGTCGCGGACGCGAGCACGACCGGAATGTCCGCCATGCGGCCACGCACCACCGCCATGTCGCGCGCGTGATAGTGCACGCCGTCTTCCTGCTTGTAGACGGCGTCGTGCTCCTCATCGACCACGATCAGGCCAAGGTCCGCATAGGGGAGAAACAGCGCCGAGCGCGCGCCGACCACGACATTCACCGCGCCGGCCGCGACCGCCGCAAACGTGCGTGCGCGCTTGCGCGGCGAAAGCTCCGAATGCCATTCGGCCGGGCGCACGCCGAAGCGTTGCGCGAAGCGGTCGAGGAACTGTCCAGTGAGCGCGATCTCGGGCATCAGCACCAGCGCCTGGCGGCCCTTGCGGATCGTTTCGGCGATGGCCTCGAAATAGACTTCGGTCTTGCCCGAACCGGTGACACCGTCGAGCAGATCGACCACGAAGCCGCCATGCGTGACCGCGCCGCGCACGATGTCGGCCGCCATGCGCTGCGCGGCGGAGAGCTCGGGATTGCGATAGTCGGGATCGGGCTGGCGCGCGACCGGCTCGGGCGGCAGCGCAACCACTTCGAGCGTGCCCTCGTCCACCAGTCCGTCGATCACGCCGGCGGAGACGCCGGCTTCCTTGGCGGCCTCGGACTTGGTGCGCAGCAATCCATCCTCAAGCGCCGCGAGCACGCGGCGGCGCGCGGGCGTCAGCCGTTGCGGAGGAGGTCCGGCGAGCCGCACCGCGACGCGCTCGCGCTCGGGGCCAAGCTCGCCCATGCGCAAGGTCATGCGCAGCACCATGCCCTTGGGGGAGAGTGTGTAGTTCGCCACCCAGTCGACGAAGCGGCGCAACTCCTCCCTGAGCGGCGGATAATCGAGCTTCGCCTCCACGTCCTTCAGGCGGTTGTGGAGGCCGGGCCGCACCGGCACGTTGTCGGCCCACACGACGCCGACCGCTTCGCGCGTCCCGAGCGGCACCGCGACGATGTCGCCGACGTGGAGGTCGAGCGCTTCCGGCGCGCGATACGAATACGGATGATCCAGCGCCACGGGCACAAGTACGTCGACGATGCGCTGTGCCATGCGGGGCGACTCGGATAGGGCTTCTTAAGGAACGCAGGGGATTATGCACGGGGTGTCAAGACACCGGTGACGCAATGGCGGTTACGCAGGAAGAGATCGTCTTCGCCGCCGCCGATGTGGCGGCGGAACTGCGTCGCTGGCTTGCGCATCTGGGCAGCGAGCGGCGGATGTCGCCGAAGACCGTCGAGGCCTACGAGCGCGACGCGCGCCAGTTCCTCGGCTTCCTCACCCAGCACATCGGCAAGCCGCCGACGCTGAAATCGCTCGCCGCGATCGAGCCGCGCGACGTGCGCGCTTTCATGGCGGCGCGGCGCAGCGACGGGCATCGGCTCGCGCTCGCTGATGCGCTCGCTCGCGGGCGCGCGTTCGTTTGCGCGCTTTCTGGAGCGCAACGGCAAGGGCCGGGTGGGGGCGCTCTCCGCGGTGCGCGCCCCGAAGGTGCCGAAGACCTTGCCGAAGCCGATCACGGCAGCTTCGGCGAAACGTCTCGTCGATACGGATTTGCGCGCGGGCGAGGAACGCGAGCCGTGGGTGCTGGCGCGCGACGCCGCCGTGCTGGCGCTGCTCTACGGCTCGGGCCTGCGCATTTCCGAAGCGCTCGGGCTGACGCGCGAAGAAGTGCCGCCGCCGGGCAAAGGCGACGCGATCACCGTCACCGGCAAGGGCAACAAGACCCGCATGGTGCCGGTGCTGCCGATGGTGCTGCAGCTGATCGCCGACTATGTCGCGCTCTGTCCCTACGATCTGTCCGACGAGAGCCGGATCTTCGTCGGCCAGAAGGGCGGACCGCTTTCGCCGCGCATCGTGCAGCTCACGATGGCGCGGTTGCGCGGTGCGCTCGGTTTGGCTGAAACCGCGACACCGCACGCGCTGCGGCACTCGTTCGCCACGCACCTGCTGGCGCGCGGCGGCGATCTGCGCGCGATCCAGGAATTGCTCGGCCACGCCTCGCTCTCGACCACGCAGATTTATACGGCGGTCGATACCGAGCAGCTTTTACAGGTGTATCGAAGCGCGCACCCGCGCGCGTGATCAAGCATGATCCCGAAAAGTGGGTACCGGTTTTCGGACAAGATCATGCTCCACCAATAACGACATTTCAGCGACAAACGCCGATTTGCCCTTGCGGTGCCGCGGGAACTGGGTTCAATCCTGCGCGGGGTCGACACGGGAGGCCGCAATGGCTGGGCCACACGAAAATCTTGAACATGCCGAACACGCGCAGCACGCCGCGCATGGCGGCGGCGAGAACAACAAGAAGATCGCGCTGATCATCTCGGTGCTGGCGCTGTTCCTCGCGTTCTCCGAGACGTTCGGCAAGAGCGCGCAGACCGCGGGACTGAATCTTCAGATCGAAGCGTCGAACCTGTGGAATTTCATGCAGGCGAAGACCATCCGCCGCACGTTCACGATCGTGCAGGGCGAGGCCGCCGCAGATCGAAGCCGCGACCACGACGGACGAGACCCGCAAGGCCGCGCTCACGAAGCAAATCGACAATGGACCAAGACCGCGGCACGCTATCAGTCCGAGCCGGAGGCCGGCGGCGGCAAGGGCGAGGGCACGCGCGAACTGATGCGCCGCGCGCTCGAGAAGGAAAAGGAGCGCGATCTTCAGTTCAACAAGTACCACAATTTCGAATTCGCCTCGGCGGCGTTCCAGATCGGCATCGTGCTCGCGTCAGCCGCCGTCATCACCAGCATGATCGGCCTCGCCTATGCGGCGATCGGCGTCGGGCTTCTCGGGGCTGTGCTGACCGGCACGGGCATCTTCGTGCCGGAACTGCTGCACAACATCCTGCACTGGATCGAGGGGCTGTTCGCCGGCGGCGGGCACCACTAGGGCGCGTTACTCCGCCGGCTGCGCCTGCACGCGGCGGCGGATGCGCGCGATGTGGCGCAGGAAGCGGCTCGGACGGCCGGGCTTGAGCAGCCAGACATAGCGGCGCACGGCGTGCTTGATGCGCGTCTTGATCGGATCGACCAGCGCGTGCGCCTTCGCGAGCCAGACGAGCATGTGCTCGTAGAACCAGCGGAACCAGCCGAAGCTGCAGCAGCTTCGGCCGTGTGATCTCGAAGATGAACGCCGTGACGCCCATGCTGACGAGCTTGGCGAGCGCGAGCACCGCCATCGCGCCGAGCCACGAGCCGTGCGCCAGCATCCACAGGCCGAGCAGCTTGAGCGGAAAAGCAGGATGACCGGGATGAGGAAGACGAGCAGCGTCGGGTAAGGCGGCAGGTGCTCGACGCAGGCGGCGACGCGCGCCTTGGCCTTGTCCCACGCGATGAGGTCGACGAACCAGCCGACGAGCGGGCGCAAATGCTCCCACAGCCACGCCTCGAACAGGAAGACGAGCGCGAGCAGGATCCAGAGCGGTTTGAGCAGGCGGCGCATGATGAGGCTCATTCAAGCCACGGCGCAATCGTCACCGGTCGGCGCATCGCGACCAGGCCGAGGGCCGTTGGCGGCAAGCCGGATGCGCAGACGGGATGACGGCGTCACATATGAATCGCGCGCTTGCCGACCGCCAGCGCGGCTTCCTTCACGGCCTCCGACAGCGTCGGATGCGGGTGGCAGGTGCGCGCGATGTCCTCGGCCGAGCCGCCGAACTCCATCGCAATCGTTGCCTCGGTGATCATCGTCCCGGCGTCGGCGCCGACGATGTGCACGCCGAGCACGCGGTCGGTCTTGGCGTCGGAGAGGATCTTCACGAAGCCGTCGGTGGTGTTGTTCACCTTGGCGCGGCCATTCGCCGTGAACGGAAACTTGCCGGTGTTGTAGGCGACGCCCGCCGACTTCAGCTCTTCCTCGGTCTTGCCGACCGAGGCGACCTCCGGGAACGTGTAGATCACGTTCGGGATCGCGTCGTAGTTCACGTGGCCCGCTTGCCCGGCGAGGATTTCGGCGACCGCGATGCCTTCGTCCTCGGCCTTGTGCGCGAGCATCGGCCCGGCGATCACGTCGCCGATGGCGTAGATGCCGTCGACGCTCGACTTGAAATGCGCGTCGGTGACGACGCGGCCGCGCTCCATCTTCACGCCGAGCGCGTCGAGGCCGAGCCCTTCGGTGAAAGGCACGCGGCCGATCGCGATCAGCGCGACGTCGGCCTCGATGGTCTCCGCCGCGCCGCCGGCCGCGGGCTCGACGCTTGCCTTCAGCGTCTTGCCCGACGCGTCGATGCCGGTGACCTTGGACGAGAGCTTGAACGTCATGCCCTGCTTGCCGAGGATGCGCTGGAACTGCTTGCCGACCTCGCCGTCCATGCCGGGAAGGATGCGGTCGAGGAATTCAACCACGACGACCTCCGCGCCGAGGCGGCGCCACACCGAGCCGAGCTCCAGCCCGATCACGCCGGCGCCGACGACGAGCAGCTTCTTCGGCACGGCTTCGAGCGCGAGCGCGCCGGTCGACGACACGATGCGCTTCTCGTCGATCGCGATGCCCTTGAGGCGCGCGACATCCGAGCCGGTTGCGATGACGATGTTCTTCGTCTCGACTGTCTGCGTCTTGCCGTCCGCGCCCTTCACCTCGATCTTGCCGGGCGCGACGATGCGGCCGTGGCCGATGTGGGCGTCGATCTTGTTCTTCTTCAGGAGGAACGCGACGCCCTGCACGTTGCCGGCGACGCCCTCGTCCTTGAACTTCTGCATCGTGGCGAGATCGAGCTTCGGCGTCGGGACCTTGATGCCCATCTTCTCGAAGCCGTGGCCCGCTTCCTCGAACAGGTGCGAGGCGTGCAGCAGCGCCTTCGACGGGATGCAGCCGACGTTGAGGCACGTGCCGCCGAACGTCGCGTCCTTCTCGACGACGGCGACCTTCAGCCCGAGTTGCGCGGCGCGGATCGCGCACACGTAGCCGCCCGGGCCGGTGCCGATAACGGTGAGGTCGTAAGTGGGCATGAGACGCTCCAGAACTCTCCACAAGTCATGCCCGGCCTTGTGCCGGGCATCCACATCTTGCTGTCGCTCGCAACGAAGACGTGGATGGCCGGGACAAGCCCGGCCATGACGAAGAAACTAAAGATCAAGCACGATCCGCGCCGGGTCCTCGAGATTTTCCTTCACGCGCACGAGGAACGTGACCGCGCCCTGGCCGTCGACCACGCGGTGGTCGTAGGTGAGCGCGAGGTACATCATCGGGCGGATTTCGATCTTGCCGCCGATCGCGACCGGCCGCTCCTGAATCTTGTGCATGCCGAGGATGCCGGACTGCGGCGCGTTGAGGATCGGCATCGACATCAGCGAGCCGTAAACGCCGCCGTTCGAGATCGTGAACGTGCCGCCCTGCATGTCCTCGATCTTGAGCTGGCCGTCGCGCGCCTTCTTGCCGAGCGCAGAAATCGCCTTCTCGATGCCGGCGAGCGAGAGCTGGTCCGCGTCGCGCACCACCGGCACGACGAGGCCGCGCTCGGTCCCGACCGCGACGCCCATGTGGTAGTAGTTCTTGAAGATGATGTCGGTGCCGTCGATCTCGGCGTTGACTTCCGGCACGTCCTTGAGCGCCTGGATGCAGGCGCGCGCGAAGAAGCTCATGAAGCCGAGCTTCACGCCGTGCTTCTTCTCGAACAATTCCTTGTACTGATTGCGCAAGTGCATCACGGCGCTCATGTCGACCTCGTTGTAGGTCGTGAGCATCGCGGCGACGTTCTGCGCGTCCTTCAGGCGGCGCGCGATGGTCTGGCGCAGCCGCGTCATCTTCACGCGCTCTTCGCGCGAGGCATCGTCGGCGGGCGAGGGCGCACGCACCTGAATGGCGGCGGCGGGCTGCGACACCGGTGTCGGCGCGGCGGCGGCGCGTTCGATCGCCGCCATCATGTCGCCCTTGGTGACGCGGCCATCCTTGCCCGAGCCATCGACCTTGCGCGGGGTCCATGCCGGTTTCGGCCGCCATCTTGCGCACCGAAGGCGCGAGCGGCGCATCGGCGGCGGAGATCTTGGGCGGCGCGGCGGGCGCGGGTTTGGGCTTTGCATCCGCGGCCGGAGCGGGTGCTGCCTTCGCGGCGGCGGGCTTGGCGGGCGCGCCCGCGCCTTCCGTCACCATGCCGAGCAAGGCGCCGACCGCGACCGTCTCGCCGTCCTTCGCGGAAATCTCGCCGAGCGTGCCCGCGGCGGGCGCCGGCACCTCGATCGTCACCTTGTCGGTTTCGAGCTCGACCAGCGGCTCGTCCACGGCGACCGGATCGCCGGGCTTCTTGAACCATTTGCCGATGGTCGCCTCGGTGACGGATTCGCCGAGCGTCGGGACGCGGATTTCAGCCATGTGTCTTTTCCTTCTTCCGTCATGGCCGGGCTTGTCCCGGCCATCCACGACTGCCTTGTGCAATCAAGACGTGGATGCCCGGCACAAGGCCGGGCATGACGCAAACAACTACCCCAGCGCTTCTTCCAGCAACGTCTTGAGCTGCGCCTGGTGCTTCGACATCAGCCCGGTCGCGGTCGCCGCCATCGCGGGACGGCCCGCGTAACGCGGACGCTGATGCTTGGCGTTGATCTGGCGCAGCACCCACTCGATGAAGGTGTCGACGAAGAACCAAGGGCCCATGTTGCGCGGCTCTTCCTGACACCACACGATCTCGGCCTGCTTGAAGCGCGAAAGCTCCGTCATCAGCGCCTTGGTTGGGAACGGATAGAGCTGCTCGACGCGCAGCAGGTAGATGTCGTCGACCCCGCGCTTCTCGCGCTCTTCCAGAATATCGAAATAGACCTTGCCGCTGCACAGCACGACGCGGCGGATCTTGTCGTCGGCGACGAGCTTGATCTTCTCGTCTGGATTGGTCTGCGCGTCGTCCCACAGCAGACGGTGGAATGTCGCGTCGGCGCCGAGCTCGTCGAGCCGCGAGACCGCGCGCTTGTGGCGCAGCAGCGACTTCGGCGTCATCAGGATCAGCGGCTTGCGGATCTCGCGCTTGAGCTGGCGGCGCAGGATGTGGAAGTAGTTCGCCGGCGTCGTGCAGTTGGCGACCTGCATGTTGTCTTCGGCGCACATCTGCAGGAAGCGCTCGAGCCGCGCGGAGGAATGCTCCGGCCCCTGCCCCTCGTAGCCATGCGGCAGGAGGCACACGAGGCCCGACATGCGCAGCCACTTGCGCTCGCCCGACGAGATGAACTGGTCGAACACGACCTGCGCGCCGTTCGCGAAGTCGCCGAACTGCGCCTCCCACATGGTGAGCGCGTTCGGCTCGGAGAGCGTGTAGCCGTATTCGTAGCCGAGCACGGCTTCTTCCGAGAGCATCGAGTTGAGGACTTCGTATTTGCCCTGCTTCTCGGCGAGATGATTGAACGGCGTGTGGCGCGCTTCGCTCTCCTGATCGATCAGCACCGAATGGCGCTGCGAGAAAGTGCCGCGCTCGGAGTCCTGTCCCGACAGGCGCACGCGATGGCCGTCGAGCAGCAGCGTGCAGCAGGCGAGCGCTTCGCCGGTCGACCAGTCGATGCCTTCGCCGGTGTCGATCGCCTTGCGGCGGGTATCGAGGAAGCGCTGGATCGTGCGGTGGACGTGGAAGCCGTCCGGCACCGAGGTGATCTTCCTGCCGATGTCGCGCAGCTTCTCGACCGCGACGCCGGTGTTGCCGCGGCGCGGATCGTCGATGTCGTCGGCGAACTTGAACTTCGCCCACTGGCCGTCGAGCCAGTCGGCCTTGTTCGGCTTGTAGCCGGTGCCGGCCTCGTGCTCGGCATCGAGCCGCGCGCGCCAGTCGGCCTTCATCTTCTCGACTTCGCCTTCGGTGACGACGCCTTCGGCGATCAGCTTCTTTGAATAGATTTCGAGCGTCGAAGGATGCGCCCGGATCGCCTTGTACATCAGCGGCTGGGTGAACGCCGGCTCGTCGCCTTCGTTATGGCCGTGCCGGCGATAGCAGAACATGTCGATGACGACCGGCTTCTGGAATTTCTGCCGGTACTCCGTCGCGACCTTGGCCGCATACACGACGGCTTCGGGATCGTCGCCGTTCACATGGAAGATCGGCGCCTCGATCATCTTGGCGACGTCGGACGGATAAGGCGACGAGCGCGAATAGCGCGGATAGGTCGTGAAGCCGATCTGGTTGTTGACGATGACGTGCATCGAGCCGCCGGTGCGGTAGCCCTTGAGCGCCGACAGCCCGAAGCATTCCGCGACCACGCCCTGACCCGCGAAGGCCGCATCGCCGTGGATCAGCAGCGGCATCACCATCGTGCGGTCGTCCGGCGTCGCGCCGTGCTGGTCCTGCTTGGCGCGCACCTTGCCGAGTACCACCGGGTTGACGATTTCGAGGTGCGACGGGTTCGCGGTGAGCGAAAGATGCACGTTGTTGCCGTCGAACTCGCGATCCGACGATGCGCCGAGGTGGTACTTCACGTCGCCCGAGCCTTCGACGTCGTCGGGCGCGGCCGAGCCGCCCTTGAATTCGTGAAACAGCGCGCGGTGCGGCTTGCCCATCACCTGCGTCAGCACGTTGAGCCGCCCGCGATGCGGCATGCCGAGCACGATCTCCTTCACGCCGAGATTGCCGCCGCGCTTGATGATCTGCTCAAGCGCCGGGATCAGCGACTCGCCGCCGTCCAGTCCGAAACGCTTGGTGCCGGTGAACTTGGTGTCGCAATATTTCTCGAAGCCTTCCGCCTCGACCAGCTTGTTGAGGATCGCGCGCTTGCCCTCGCGCGTGAAGGTGATCTCCTTGTCGGCGCCTTCGATGCGCTCCTGAATCCAGCCCTTCTGCTGCGCGTTCGAGATGTGCATGAACTCGATGCCGATCGTCTGGCAGTAGGTGCGCTGACAGATCGCGATGATCTCGCGCATGGTCGCGAATTCGAGGCCGAGCACGAAGTCGAGGAAGATCTTGCGGTCGAGGTCGGCGTCGGTAAAGCCGTAGGAGCGCGGGTCGAGCTCCTCGTCGTCCTTCTTCGGCTCGAGATGGAGCGGATCGAGATCGGCGTGGAAGTGGCCGCGGATGCGGTAGGCGCGGATCAGCATCAGCGCGTGAATCGAATCGCGCGTCGCCTGCTGCACGTCGCTGGCGGTGAGTTCGACGCCGGCTGGCTTGCGCCTTGGCGCGCACTTTCTCGCCGAGTTTCTTTTCGGTCTCGGCCCATTGGCCGTCGAGCGCGGAGAGCGTCTCGTCGCGCGCGATGATCGGCGGCTTCTTCCACGAGGCGCCGCGTGCGCTCTTCGCGACGTCGGCGCCCTGGTCCTTCAGGCTGCCGAAGAAGTCGCGCCACTCGGCATCGACCGCGTTCGGGTCGGCTTCGTAGCGGGCGTAGAGGTCTTCGATGTAGGTGGCGTTTCCGCCGTAAAGAAAGGAAGAGAGTGCGAAAGCCGCGTTCGCGTCCTGACGTGACATCTGCCGCATCCCGAGTGGTTTCGGCGGCTTTTGTCCGCCGAAGAAGTCGAATTGGCCCCGAATCCGCCCATTCCCCGGTGGGCGGCGCGTTGTACTCTATTTAGGGGATGGAGAAGACAAGAAAAAGAACAAGAAATGAAATTGAGTTCGGTTCTTTAACCGCATTCCAGACTGCCGCGCCGCTCAAACAAAAAGGCCCCGGACGATGCCGGGGCCTTCTCGTTGTTGCTGTTGTTGCTGCGGCGATCAGTACCTCGCGACGACCGGGCCGCCGCCGAAGTTGAAGCGCCAGACCAGCTCGCTGCGGACGGTCTGCACGTACTTCTTCGACTCCTCGAAGCCGACCAGCCCCGGCACCGCGCCGATGATCGGGCCGGTCAGCGCAGGACGCTCCGTCTGGTACTGGGCGAAGCGATATTCGGTCTTCCAGTAGAGGCCCGGCAGGAAGTCGATGGCGTACTCGACGCCCGAGCCGAGGAACCAGCCCTTGTAGTCCTGCGCAGCCATCGTGGTCACAGGGGCAGGACCGGCGAGCGGGTTGAACGCGAAGGTCACGGGATCGAAGTGAGCCTGCGTGTAACCGGCCGAGACGTAGGTGAGGAGCTGCGGCAGCACGAGATAACCGAGACGTCCGCCAGCCGCCCAGGAGTACTTCAGGCGCTCTTCGCCGAGGACGCTGTTGTTGGAAATGGCCGGGCTCATGTTGCCCTTGATCGAACCGAAGTCCCAGTCGCCGAACACGCCGACGACCCAGCGCGGTGCGAACTGATAGTCGCAGCCCGCCTGCACGGTGCCGAACCAGCCGCGTCCGCCGGTCGTGACGTCGCCGACCTGGCCGATGAACGGAATGCCGAGCGGATCGAGCGTGCGGTGCTCCTGATTGAACATGCCGTAGCCGGCGCCGGCGCCGACGTAGCAGCCGGTCCAGTTCGCCATCACGGGGGCCACAGCCATCCCGCGCGCCTTCATGGGCAGATCGGCCGCTACCGCCGCATTGGCGAAGCCGGCTGCGACCGCGATGGAGAGAAGAACCTTCTTCATTTTGTCCTCGGACTTGCTGAAGGCGTCGCCGCGACGCCTGGGAAAAGCTATCGAGGGCAAACCTAGTGCAAGGCCGCGGCGAATGATGTCACCTGAAAGGCACAGTGAATTCCGACCAGCGCAGTGCAATTTTTAAGTGAAAATTCACCAACAAATGCGTGGTAAAAAAGTAAGTATTTTCAAATAGATACGCGGTGCGTGCGGCGCGGTCTGTTGTTAATGCTTTGGCAACCACATAAACGCGCCCGGCGTGTCTTTTTGGTCACTTGCCGGCGAGCACATCCACCAGCGTTTTTCCGATGCGCGCAGGCGAGGGCGAGACCTTGATGCCGGCTGCTTCCATCGCGGCGATCTTGGATTCGGCATCGCCCTTGCCGCCCGAAATGATCGCGCCCGCATGGCCCATGCGGCGGCCGGGCGGGGCGGTGCGGCCCGCGATGAATCCGACCATCGGCTTCTTGCGGCCCTTCTTCGCCTCGTCGATCAGGAATTGCGCGGCGTTCTCTTCCGACGAGCCGCCGATCTCGCCGATCATCACGATCGCTTCGGTCTGCTTGTCGGCGAGGAAAAGCTCCAGCCCCTCGATGAAGTCCATGCCCTTCACGGGATCGCCGCCGATGCCGAGCGCGGTGGTTTGTCCAAGTCCCTCGCGCGAGGTCTGGAAGACGGCCTCATAGGTGAGCGTGCCGGAGCGCGACACGATCCCCACCTTGCCGGGCTTGAAGATGTTGCCCGGCATGATGCCGATCTTGCACGCGCCTGCCGTCATCACGCCCGGACAGTTCGGTCCGACGAGGCGCGACTTCGAGCCGGCGAGCGAGCGCTTCACCTTCACCATGTCGGCGACCGGAATGCCCTCGGTGATGCAGACGATCAGCGAGATCTCCGCGTCGATCGCTTCTGCGATCGCGTCGGCCGCGCCCGGGGGCGGCACGTAGATCACGCTCGCGTCGCAGCCGGTTTTCTCCTTCGCCTCCGCGACGGTATCGAACACCGGGAGGCCGAGATGGGTCTGGCCGCCTTTGCCGGGCGCGGTGCCGCCGACCATTTTCGTGCCGTACGCGATGGCGGCTTCGGAATGGAAGGTGCCGTTCTTGCCGGTGAAGCCCTGGCAGATGACCTTGGTGTTCTTGTCGATCAGGATGGACATTGTTTGTCTCGGCGTTGCGGCGAAAAGGGAACGTCAGGCCAGGATCAGGATCATTACGGGTCGGCGCCGGTCGCACGCATGTGCGTGATGGAGATCACCGTGCTTTTGTCATCCGTCTGCATCGAGACGGTGACGCGCTTGCCGTATTGCTGCGTCAGATAGACCCGCCAGCGCTTCTTCGGAAAATCTCCATTCAGGAGCGCGGCGGCCTTCGGGTCCTCGACCCAGCTGTGCTGCGCGGCGAACCGCTCGATCGGAACGCCTTCCTTCACGCTGGAAATCGTCGCGCAGTACGCCATGCCGTGGATGGACTTGATTTCAAGCGCGGGGCGATCGCCGGTCTTGTCGTCGAGCTCCCATATCTCCGAGTAAAACGGCCGCTTGCGATCGCTTTCCGACGCGCGGACCAGCGCTTTCCATCCGTCCTGCTGGGCGACGGCGAGAATCTTGTCGAGATCGGGAAAGCTCTTGACGCAGTAGGTATCGAAACGGCTGATCGCGCGCTCTCCCGCGTCTGGTTGCGCGAGTGCCGGTCCGGCGTACGAGGCGGCCGCGCAGAACGCCGCCGCCGCGATGGCCGACGAAGCGCGTTGCGTGGCGGGCGCGCTCATGAGCATCACGCGCCTTTGACCGGTGTGACAATCTTCTGCGCGTCGTCGTCGAGAGCGTCCGCCGAAGTCACATCGTCTGTGAAGTACGCCGCCGCAAACTTGATCACCGCCGCCGTGAGTATGGCCACGAGCACCCAGCCTCCCAAGAGGTAAAGCACAAGAACAACGATATCCCGGATGAAGAACAATCCGACGACGACCGGAACGACCATCGGGAGCGTCGCGAGAACAAGAAATATCGGCGGTAGCCGATTATCCATCTAACTGCCCTTCACGGCCTTCACGATCTTCTGCGCGGCGTCGTCGAGATCGTCCGCCGAAGTCACATTGAGATTGGACTTCGCGATGATCTCCTTGCCCTTCTCGACATTGGTGCCTTCGAGCCGCACCACCAGCGGCACGCGCAGGCCGACTTCCTTCACGGCCGCCACCACGCCTTCGGCGATCACGTCGCACTTCATGATGCCGCCGAAGATGTTGACGAGAATCCCCTTCACGTTCGGGTCGGAGGTGATGATCTTGAACGCCGCGGTAACCTTCTCGGTGGTAGCCGAGCCGCCGACGTCGAGGAAGTTCGCGGGCGCAAGCCCATAGAGCTTGATGATGTCCATCGTCGCCATCGCGAGGCCGGCGCCGTTGACCATGCAGCCGATCTCGCCGTCGAGCGCGACGTAATTGAGATCGTATTTCGACGCCTCGATTTCCTTCGCGTCCTCTTCGGTTTCATCACGCAGCGCCGCGATGTCCGGATGGCGGAACAGCGCGTTGTCGTCGAAGCCGACCTTGGCGTCGAGGCAGAGGAGCTTCCTGTCCTTGGTGACGATCAGCGGATTGATCTCGAGCAGCGCCATATCCGTCTCGACGAACGCCTTGTAGAGGTTCGTCAGCATCGGGCTCATTTGCTTGGTGAGATCGGCATCGAGGCCGAGTGCCTTCGACAAACGCCGCACATGATGCGGGCAGATGTTTGCGACCGGATCGACCATGATCGTCGCAATCTTCTCCGGCGTGTCGTGCGCGACCTTCTCGATGTCCATGCCGCCCTCCGTGGAGGCGACGATGGCGACGCGCGAGGTCTCGCGATCGACCAGCATCGAAAGATAGAACTCCTTTTCGATCGCGGAGCCCTGTTCGACGTAGATGCGGTTGACCTGCTTGCCCTTCGGTCCGGTCTGCAGCGTCACGAGCGTCGATCCGAGCATCTGCTCGGCGAACTCCTTCACTTCGTCGACCGACTTGGCGATCCGCACGCCGCCTTTGTCGCCGGCCTTGGTTTCCTTGAACTTGCCTTTGCCGCGGCCGCCGGCGTGGATCTGCGACTTGACGGCCCATACCGAGCCGCCGAGTTTCTTCGCGGCCTCCACGGCCTCGGGCGCCGTGAAAGCGGGAAGGCCTTGCGCCACCGGTACGCCGAATTTTGCGAGAACCGCTTTGCCCTGGTACTCGTGGATATTCATCCGGCGCCCCTCCCGAGGGCTGTCGTTACTTCCCGAGGTTCGGCGCGATCTTGTTGCAGGCGTCGACCAGCGTGCGCACGGCCGTCACCGACTTGTCGAACATCTCGCGCTCGGCGCCGTTGAATTCGAGTTCGAGCACGCGCTCGACACCCTTCGATCCGATCACCACCGGCACGCCGACGTAAAGGTCCTTCACGCCGTATTCGCCGTTGAGATAGGCGGCGCACGGCAGCAGGCGCTTCTTGTCCTTCAGATAGCTCTCCGCCATCGCGATGGCGGACGACGCGGGCGCATAGAAGGCCGAGCCGGTCTTGAGCAGGTTGACGATCTCGCCGCCGCCCTTGCGGGTGCGCTCCACGATCGCGTCGAGGCGGGCCTGCGTGGTCCAGCCGATCTTGACGAGATCGGGCAGCGGCACGCCCGCGACCGTCGAGTAGCGCACCATCGGCACCATGTCGTCGCCGTGGCCGCCGAGCGTCATCGCGCTCACGTCCTGCACCGACACGTCGAACTCGTCGGCGAGGAAGTAGCGGAAGCGCGCGCTATCGAGCACGCCCGCCATGCCGACCACCATGTTCTTCGGCAGGCCGCAGCACTTCTGCAGCGCCCACACCATCGCGTCGAGCGGATTGGTGATGCAGATGACGAACGCGTTCGGCGCGTATTTCTTGATGCCGGCGCCGACCTGATCCATCACCTTGAGATTGATGCCGATGAGGTCGTCGCGGCTCATGCCGGGCTTGCGCGGCACGCCGGCGGTGACGATGCACACGTCGGCGCCGTCGATGCCCTCGTAGGCGTTGACGCCGCGGTATTTCGCGTCGAACCCCTCGACCGGCGAGGACTCGGCGATGTCGAGCGACTTGCCCTGCGGGATGCCTTCCATGATGTCGAACATCACGATATCGGCGAGCTCCTTCAGGCCGATGAGATGGGCCAGCGTGCCGCCGATCTGGCCCGAGCCGATCAATGCAATCTTCTTGCGCGCCATGGAGAACAAGACCTCGATTGATGGGTGCCGCGGAACAGCGGACGCGCGTGGTTAAACGCTAAAGCCTTGACCTTCTCAAGACGACCTTTGTTGCGGCGGTACGGTTTTCCAGTCTCGTGTGTAATACATTATGCCAGCAATTTCGGCGGTGCATAGAGGGATTCATCATTGCGATGCAGCAATCCGGAAAGGTCGTGGCGATCCGGAGGTCGTGCGGATTGCTTCGTAACGTGTCGCGCGATGCCGGCTCGCGGCACCGCGCGGCCTCACGTCTCGACGATGCCTGCGGTCGAGCCTGACGCGCCGCGCACGTTGTGGCCGTGCGGCAGCGACAGATATTCCTCCGAGCGCATCTCGATCAGGCGCGATGCCGTGCGCTTGAACTCGTTCGCCTCGTAGCCCTCGACGCCAAGATAGAGCGCGGTCGGCTCGGCCTCGGCCGACGCGACGAGTTTCACGGCGTTGTCGTAGAGCGTGTCGATCAGCGCGATGAAGCGCTTCGCCTCGTTGCGCTGGGGAAAATCCATCACCGGAATCCCCGCGAGAATGATCGTGTGGAATTCGCGTGCGATGCGCAGGTAGTCGCTCGCGCCGAGCGGCTGGCCGCAGAGCTGGCGGAACGAAAAGCGCGCGACGCCCATCGCGGCTTCGGGCACGCGCAGCACGCGGCCTTTCGCGACGATTTCCTGCGGCTCGCCCGAGAGCGTGCCGGTGAGGCGCTGCCACGCATTGTCGAGCGCGACGTCGGCGTCCTCGTCGGCCGGCACGTACCATACCGGCTGCGCGTTGAGCTTCTCCAGCCGGAAGTCTTTCGGCGCGTCGAGCCGCACGACCTCCATGCGCTCGCGCAGCAGCTTGATGAAGGGCGTAAACAGCGCGCGATTGAGGCCATCCTTGTAAAGCTCGTCGGGCTCGACGTTCGAGGTCGCCACCACGACGACGCCATGCTCGAACAGTCGCGTGAACAGACGGCCGAGGATCATCGCGTCGGCGATGTCGGTGACGTGAAATTCGTCGAAACACAAAAGCCAGGCTTCCGCGGAAAGCGCCGCCGCGGTGAGCGCGATCGGATCGTCGTCGGTGATCTCGCCCGCCTTGATCTTCTGGCGGAACACATGCACGCGCTCGTGCACGTCGGCCATGAACTCGTGGAAGTGCGCGCGGCGTTTGCGCTTCACGGCGCTCGCCGCGAAGAACAGATCCATCAGCATCGTCTTGCCGCGCCCGACGTCGCCGTAGATGTAGAGACCGCGGATCGGACCTTCGGGCTTGTTCTTGCCGAACAGCCAGCCGAGCTGGGACGACTTGCGCGAGAGCCGATGTTGCGCGAGCCGCTCCTCGAGCCGCGTCAGGCGCGCCGCGATCGCGGACTGCGCGGCATCGCGCTCGATTTCGCCATCGCTGACCAGCGCGGCGTAACGTTCGGTGACGGTTGAAGCCATCGTTTGAAGAATCGCGCGGCGCGGCGCGGACGGAGGAACGGTGCGCAGGTATGCCGCGTGCGGCCGCGACGTTCAAGTTTTTGTGTTCGCGAAGCGTCGCTTCGCGTGACGGGAAGGAAGAACGGCCGCGCGCGGCCGTGAAATGTCCCCGCGGCTGTCCATTTTGCCGCCATCGCGGCGCTCTCGCGACACACACGATACAGTCCCGATACACAGACGAATTGTACGAAACGGCGGGGAAAAGTTTCGCACGCCGCGATCACGAGCCGTTCACGGATTCCGTGATCTCAGGCGACGCCTCGTGATTTCCTATTGATCGAAGTGGCGCGTATTTCCGTGTGCATCAGTCGGGCGACGAAGTCTCCGACGATGGAGTCGAAGAAGAAAAATATTCGGCTTCACAACGCAACCCAGACTCTCACAAAGGAGATACGACCATGATCAAGACCGCACTCACCGCCGCTCTCGTCCTCGTTTCGGCCTCCGCCGCGCTGGCGACGGACTTCGATCCGAACCTGGAAAACCGCTATCCGCAGGCGAGCGCCCGCTTCCAGGGCAGCGACGTTGCGATGACCGGCAACCAGACCATCGTCCGCACGCCTGCGTTCCAGTCGGCGCCGACCTTCGACCGCGCGAGCAACCCGTACGCCGGCGGCGGCCTCTAAGCTTCAAGCGACCCCCGCGAACCGGTTTCCCCCGATCGGTTCTCCCTGTGAAACAGCCGGCCTCCCCCCGCCGGCTGTTTCCTTTTTGTGGCGTGATTGAGAACGGCGCGCGCTTGCACTGATGCACGCGTCCATCCGCATGAGCGCAAAGATCAGCATCGCTGATGTGCCGTTGCGCGAGGTAACGATCCGCATCACGCATCAGAAATTTTTCTGCATCGATCAAAAATTTTCGCGCCGGACACGATCACATCTAATTCACCGAATTCGTGATCGCGCGCCCGCTCTCGTGACTGGCGATGCTGCACTGCAGTTCATAGGTCCAGTGCACCGCCGGGGCATCTGTCCTCGACGAAAGGAGTCGCGAACAACAACACGACTTCAAGAAAACTGAACCGTAATGACTCTCAAATCGAGGAGTAAGACAATGACCAAGACCAAGATCGCACTGGCCGCAGTCCTTCTGTTCGGCGCTGCTTCGGCAGCGTCCGCCGAAGACGGCTTCGACCCGAACCTGAGCAATCGTTATCCCGGCCTACGCGACGGCCGGCGCGTCAGCGCCGAGCGCGCTCCAGTCCGCGCCGGTGCGGCTGCGCCAGGATCGCAACGTCGCGGTCCCCGGCAATTACGGCGCGACGTCGGAGTTCAACGTCGACCGCAACGACCGCGCGTCGTCGCCGTACGCGGGCGGCGGTTACTAAGGGCTCACGTTCCCCCGCGACCGGCGTCTTCCCCCCGCGCCGATCGCACCCAGAAGCAGCCGGCCTCGCGCCGGCTGCTTCTTTCGTGCCGGTCACATCGCGTTCCCCATCTCGTGATCCCGCGCCAACTCTCGTGATTGGCGTCGAGTCGATGCGCGCGCGATAAACGACTGCAGCCGATCACTCTCAACCGGGGACCACCAATGACCAGGACGAAGATCGCACTCGCCACGCTGCTGCTGACTAGCATGGCATCGGCCGCATTCGCCGAGGACGGCATGCGCGCGAAATCCACCAAGCGCGCCGCGACGAACGTCAGCATGGTGCAGCCAGTCGCAAAGCGCGTCGCTCCGGCTGTCGATGCGTCGATGCCGGGAGCCAACCTCATGATCAACGTGATGGACCGCGCGTCCTCGCCGTTCGCCTGCGGCGGCTAATCGCCTGAACAGTCCTGCGGCCGGCGTTCCCCTACGTCGGGCCGCAGATGAAAGCAGCCGGCCTCGCGCCGGCTGCTTTTTTTGTTTGAAAGCTCACGATTTGCGCAAGAATGCTGCATTGCAGCATATCTGCTATGCGCAGGGTAAGTGTGATTCACCAATTACTTCGACACTTTCCAGCCGCCTCCTTGTCAAACGCTCGTTGCATTGCAACATTATTCGGGCCGGGGACGAAGATTCGCAGTTCTGGAGTGCCCATGCACGAGCCCTTGACCGACGGCGTGATCCGCAAGCTGTGGATCGATCGCGCCGGGCCGTATCGCGATCACCTGCTGCGCCTGGACAATGACAGCCGCCGCAGCCGCTTCGGCGGCGCGGTCTCCGACGAGTTCATCATCAACTACATCGAGCTTTCGCTCGGACTCGACATCGTGATGCACGGGTTTTTCGTCGACGGGCGTGCTGCGCGGCGTCGCGGAGCTGCGTCCGCTCGGGCGGGAAATGTCGCAGGAGGCCGAGGCCGCGTTCTCGATCGAGAAGCCGTGGCAGAGTCACGGCGTCGGCAGCGCGCTGCTCGAACGCACGCTGCTCGCGGCGCGCAATCGCGGCATCAAGCTGATGCACATGGCGTGCCTCGCGAACAACCAGCGCATGATCGATCTCGCGCGCAAGTTCGAGGCGGAGCTGACCTTCGATTTCGGCAGCGTGGTCGGCGAGGTCGAGGCCGCGCATCCGACACCGATGTCGGTGTGGCGCGAGATGGTCGCCGACACGCACGGCTTCGCGACCGCGATGCTCGACGTGCAGACCAAGATGCTGCGGCCGGCTTAGGCGGGACGCATTACGCCGGCGCGTGGCACACCGCCTCGATGTTGTGCCCGTCGGGATCGAGCACGAACGCGCCGTAATAGTTCGGATGATAGTGCGCGCGGACGCCGGGCGGGCCGTTGTCCTTTGCGCCCGCCGCCATCGCGGCCTTGTAGAACGCATCGACCGTCGCACGGTCCTTGGTGGCGATCGCGATGTGCAGCGGCTTGTTCAGCCCGCCTTCGCCGCCGATCCAGAAGTCCGGCTTGCCCTTCGTGCCGAAGCCCGCGGCCTTCGCGTCGTGCTCGTTCTGCTGCACTTCCTTGATGAGGACGTAGCCGAGCGGCGCGAGCGCCTTTTCATAAAATGCCTTGGAACGCGCGTAGTCCGAGATCGGGAAGCCGACGTGATCGATCATGGGATGATCCTCTTTCCGCTGCGCAAGTTTACCGCAAACGACGGTGGAACCGCGACCGGAGCGGCCGGCAAAAAATTTCCGCGGCATCGCTGGCGCGCGCGGAACCAACGCAATCCGTTCGCGCTTAACTTCCGGCGTCGTGAGAGCCAACAAGAAATCAAGGGAGGGACAATGATTCCGTGGACCGATCATATCCCGCAGGCGCTGCAGCAGCATGGCGCGAGCCGGAAGTCCAGGGGCGAGGCGATCCAGAGCGCACCGGCCGACCGGAAATCCCAGTCGGGCTGGCCCAATCAGGCGGAAGACGCCGCGAGCCTGCTGACTACACCTGACGCTCGACCATCATCGCCTTGATCTCGGCGATCGCCTTGGCGGGGTTCAGGTTCTTCGGACAGGCCTTGGCGCAGTTCATGATGGTGTGGCAGCGGTAGAGGCGGAACGGGTCCTCAAGATCGTCGAGCCGCTCGCCGGTCGCCTCGTCGCGCGAGTCGACAAGCCAGCGCCGCGCCTGCAACAGCGCCGCGGGGCCGAGGAAGCGCTCCGAGTTCCACCAGTAGCTCGGGCAGGCGGTGGAACAGCACGAGCACAGGATGCACTCGTAGAGGCCGTCGAGCTTGTCGCGGTCCTGCTTCGACTGTTTCCACTCGGCTTCCGGCGCGGCGGTCGTGGTCTTGAGCCACGGCTGCGTCGCCGCATGCTGGGCGTAGAAATTCGAGAGGTCCGGCACGAGGTCCTTCACCACCGCCTGGTGCGGCAGCGGATAGACCTTGATCGTCTCGTCCTTCACCTCGTCCATGCCGCGCGTGCAGGCGAGCGTGTTGGTGCCGTCGATGTTCATCGCGCAGGAGCCGCACACGCCTTCGCGGCAGGAGCGGCGGAAGGTCAGCGTCGGGTCGATCTTGTTCTTGATCCAGATCAGCGCGTCGAGAATCATCGGCCCGCAGTCGGCGGTGTCGACGTAATAGGTGTCCATGCGCGGGTTCTGCCCGTCGTCGGGATTCCAGCGATAGACGCGGTATGCGCGCGTTTCCTTCGCGCCCTCGGGCTTCGGCCAGACCTTGCCTTCGCCGACCTTGGAATTTTTGGGGAGAGTGAGTTCGACCATTGTGCTTCCGTTAGCGTTTCAATTACGCGCGGGTCGCATAGTGTGGGGAAATCTTCCGGCCAAAGAAGATACCGAGGCAAATCGCAACAAGTGTTACGAACCACACAGACAATGCCGCAGCGATATTCGGAATTCCCGCAACTGCGTTGCTCGACCACATCCACGTCGCAAGAGATAAAACAAGAAGTGAGACTATCAGGATCGCACTCACCAAATTCAGAAAGCGGCCCAGCAGGCACCCCATTATCGCACCCAAACTTCCGAGAATTATCGCTCCGAGCGCTGCGGCGATTTCCGGGTCATCTCCCGCCGCAAGCGCGGGCTGCGGCAGCAAGGTGAGCAATATGCTGCTCGTGCGACGAGCATCAATACACCCGCGCCTTGGGCTCGATGTACGCGATGTCGTTGGTCATCGTGTAGGTGTGCACCGGGCGGTAGTCGATCGTGACCTTGCCGGTCGCGTCGTCGAACCACGACAGCGTGTGCTTCATCCAGTCCTTGTCGTCGCGGTCGGGATAGTCCTCGCGCGCGTGCGCGCCGCGGCTTTCGGTGCGGTTGACCGCCGAGTCCATCGTCACGACCGCCTGCGCGATCAGGTTGTCGAACTCCAGCGTCTCGACGAGGTCGGAATTCCAGATCAGCGAGCGATCCGTGACGCGCAGGTCGGTGACGCCGTTGAACACGTCGTGGATCAGCTTGTGGCCTTCGTCGAGCACCTCGCCGGTGCGGAACACCGCGCAATTGTTCTGCATCACCTTCTGCATCCGTGTGCGCAGCTCAGCGGTCGGCGTGCCGCCGGAGGCATGGCGGAAGCGATCGAGGCGTGACAGCGACTTCTCGGCTGAATCCTTCGGCAATTCACGCTGCTTCTCGCCCGCCGTGAGCTGCGTGGCGCAGCGTTGCGCCGCGGCACGGCCGAACACCACGAGGTCGATCAGCGAATTCGAGCCCAGACGATTGGCGCCATGCACCGAGACGCAGGCGGCTTCGCCGAGCGACATCAGGCCGGGCACGATCGTGTCGGGGTCGCCGTTCTTCTTGGTCAGCGCCTCGCCGTGATAGTTCGTGGCGACGCCGCCCATGTTGTAGTGCACCGTCGGCAGCACCGGGATCGGCTCCTTGGTGAGGTCGACGCCGGCGAAAATGCGCGCGCTCTCGGTGATGCCGGGCAGGCGGTCGTGCAGCACCTTCGGATCGAGATGATCGAGGTGCAGATAGATGTGGTCCTTCTCCTTGCCGACGCCGCGCCCTTCGCGGATCTCGATGGTCATCGAGCGCGAGACGACGTCGCGCGAGGCGAGGTCCTTGGCGGAGGGCGCGTAGCGCTCCATGAAGCGCTCGCCTTCGGCGTTGACGAGATAGCCGCCTTCGCCGCGCGAGCCTTCGGTGATCAGGCAGCCCGCGCCGTAGATGCCGGTCGGGTGGAACTGCACGAACTCCATGTCCTGCAGCGGCAGGCCGGCACGCAGCACCATCGCGCTGCCGTCGCCGGTCTGCGTGTGCGCGCCGGTGCAGGTCTGGTAGGCGCGGCCATAGCCGCCGGTCGCGATCATGGTCATCTGCGCGCGGAAGCGATGGATCGTGCCGTCGTCGAGATTGAGCGCGACCACGCCGCAGCAGCGGCCGTCCTCGTCCATGATGAGGTCGATCGCGAAATACTCGATGAAGAATTCCGCGTGATGCTTGAGCGCCTGGCCGTAGAGCGTGTGCAGCATCGCGTGGCCGGTGCGGTCGGCGGCGGCCGCGGTGCGCTGCGCGGTGCCCTTGCCGTAATGCGTGGTCATGCCGCCGAACGGACGCTGGTAGATCTTGCCGTCTTCCTCGCGGCGCGAGAACGGCATGCCCCAGTGCTCGAGCTCATACACGGCGTCGGGCGCGTTGCGGCAGAGGTATTCGATCGCGTCCTGGTCGCCGAGCCAGTCGGCGCCCTTGACGGTGTCGTACATGTGCCAGCGCCAGTCGTCCTCGCCCATGTTGCCGAGCGCGGCCGCGATTCCGCCTTGCGCCGCGACCGTGTGCGAGCGGGTCGGAAACACCTTGGTGATGCAGGCGGTGCGCAAGTTCGCCTCGCTGCAGCCGACCACCGCGCGCAGGCCCGCGCCGCCGGCGCCGATCACCACCACGTCGTAGGTGTGATCCTCGATCGGATAGGCGCGGCCGTTGACCGCGGGAGCAGCACCGTTGCCGTTGGTCGCCATCCTCAAACTCCGACAGACAGTTTCAGCAGCGCATAGACCGCCGCGAGGCCGATCGCGATCGCGAAGAAGGTGTTGGCGATCACGGCGAGGAACTTCCAGCGTTCGTCGTGGATGTAGTCCTCGATGATC
Source organism: uncultured Alphaproteobacteria bacterium (assembly GCA_963828625.1). GTDB lineage: Bacteria > Pseudomonadota > Alphaproteobacteria > Rhizobiales > Xanthobacteraceae > PALSA-894. The sequence continues at coordinate 183,686 of CAWHEX010000011.1, forward strand.
ACCTGCATGCCGAGCTTCATGTGATAGGTGGCCGAGGCGACGAACAGCAGCATCAGGATCGCGACGAGCGGCGAGGCGAGGGTCTGGATCACCGTCGCATGGCCGCGCCGAAACAGCGACACCAGAATGATGATGAAGGCGATCGTCAGCGGAACGTTGGCGATCGCGGTGAGGCGCTGATGCCAGAAATGCGTGGTGCCGGATTTCGCCGAGCCGTAGCCGCGCACGCGGCCGAGCGGGGTGCGGATCTCGTGCTGGCGGCTCATCGCGCGTCTCCGATCACCATGTAGCCGATGATCCACAGGACGATCGTCACGATGATCGAGCCGGCAAGCCCAAGGCGCACCAGCCACTCGCGCTCGGTCTTGCCGAAGCCGTGGCCGGTATCCCAGATGAAGTGGCGGATGCCGCCGAACATGTGGTGGATCAGCGCCCACGTGTAGCCGAACAAGATGATCTGGCCGACGAAGGTGCCCATGAACCATTGCACCTTGGCGTAGGCGTTCGGGCCGGACGCCGCCGCGAGCAGCCACCAGACGAGCAGCAGCGTGCCGAAATAAAGCGACGCGCCGGTGATGCGATGCACGATCGACATCATCATCGTCAGCATCGGCTTGTAGATCGAAAGATGCGGCGAGAGCGGCCGTTGAACGGGGACGCGGGTCTCGGCCATGGCTTGCTTGTCCGGTCAGTTCGTTTCGCGCCGCGCGAACTCTGGAGTCGTTCGTAACGAAACTCCCGGGAGGCCGCAATCGACCAGGACGCCTCCGGGGACGTTCATCAAGAGCTTGTCACAGTTTCGTTCTGACGCCTCTTTACTTCGCCAGATGCGAAGAATATTGCTTTGAAATGTTCAAATCCATGAGCAATTGGCGGAGTTAGCCTTCGTCAAACGCGAAGGATTGGTATACCACCGTGCGCTTCGATCTGGTCGATCTCAGCCTGTTCCGCCATGTCGTCGAGGCGGGCAGCATCACGCATGGCGCGGAACGCGCGCATCTTGCGCTCGCTGCCGCCAGCACGCGAATCCGCAACATGGAAGGCGCGCTCGGCGCGATGCTGCTGACGCGCGGCCGGGCGGGCGTGACGCCGACGCAGGCCGGCCGCACGCTGCTGCAGCACGCGCGCACCATGCTGGCGCAGGCCGAACGGCTGCGCGAGGACCTCGGCGCCTATGCGGGCGGCATGGCGGGCCAGGTGCGCGTGCTTTCCAACACCAATGCGCTCACCGAATTCCTGCCCGAGACGCTGAGCTCGTTTCTTGCCGCCCATCCGCACATCAGCGTCGATCTGGAAGAGCGGCTGTCGGACGAAATCGTCGGGCTGATCGCCGAGGGCGTCGGCGACATCGGCGTGGTGGCGGGTACGGTCGATGCCGGAGGGCCTCGAAACCTATCCGTATCGCAGCGACCGCTTCGTGCTCGTCGTCGCGAAGGATCACGCGCTCGCGCGCCGCACGCGGATCGCATTCGCCGAAGTGCTCGAGCACGATTTCGTCGGGCTCGATCGCGCGAGCGCGTTGCAGCGCTTCCTCGCCGACAAGGCAACGCGCGTCGGCCGTCCGATCCGCCTGCGCATCCAGCTGCGTTCGTTCGACGGCGTGTGCCGGCTGGTCGAGCGTAATGTCGGCGTCGGCATCGTGCCGGAGACGACCGCGCACTGGGCCGCCAAGACGATGGCGATCACCGCGGTCGAACTCACCGACCCCTGGGCGCTGCGCGATCTCACCATCTGCATGCGCGACTACAAAGCGCTGCCGCCTTATGCACGGCAACTGGTCGATCACATGCGGGCGGAGCGGCGGGAAATTACGTAAGTTTTCCGCTAGCGCGGCATCAGCACCCAGTAGTCGAGATCGAGGATCACGGCCGGATGGTCGGCGGCGTCCTGCTTGAGCGGAAATTCCGCGCAGGGCTGATCCTTCGTCGCGACGGTGCGCAGCCGCAGCGCGCCCACGTCATGCCGGCCGGGAAGCTCGGACTTCGCCAGCACCTCCGACCACGCGAACACCGTGCAGCCCGCAAACAGCGGCGCGACATGGCGCCCGCCGTTGATCGCCGCGATATGGAACGCATTCGCGAGCCCGTTGAACGAGAGCGCGCGCGCGAGCGAAATGACATGCCCGCCATAGATCAGCCGCCGCCCGAAGCGGTCCTTGCTCATCGCGAACTGATTGAAGTGCACGCGCGCGGTGTTCTGGTAAAGCCGCGTCGCCATCTGGTGCTCGGCTTCCTCGACCGTCATGCCGTCGACGTGATCGATCTTCTCGCCGACCTGATAGTCGCCCCAGCGATGCGGGCTGCCGGCGAGCCCGAAGTCATAGCCGCGCACGACCACCATCGGGCAGGCATCGCCGAGCGAATGCGGATCGACCACCTTCGGCAGGTCCGGCACCAGATCGGCGGGGGCGGGCGCGGACTCGTCGCGCTTGCGCACCATCACCCAGCGCACATAGTCGAGCACCTTCGCGCCGTCCTGCTTGAAGCCGGAGGAGCGCACATAGACCACGCCGGTCTTGCGGCTCGAGTTTTCCTTCAGGCCGATGACTTCGGAGGTCGCGGTCAGCGTATCGCCCGGATAGACCGCGCGCAGGAAGCGGCAGTCGGCGTAGCCGAGGTTCGCGACCGCGTTGAGCGAGATGTCCGGCACGGTCTTGCCGAACACCACATGGAAGACGAGCAGATCGTCGAGCGGCGACTGGGGGTAGCCGATCGCATAGGCGAACGCATCGGACGACTGCAGCGGAAAGCGCGTGCCGTAGAGCGCGTTGTAGAGCGCGACATCGCCGGGCGTGATCGTGCGCGGCGTCGCGTGGCGGATCGTCTGGCCGAGCCGGAAGTCCTCGAAGAAGTTGCCGGAGGTGGTCTTGGTCATGGCGGTCCCGTCATCTGGCACGTCCGGCGGACGATCCTAGCACGGACCTGACGGCTCCGCGCGCCGTCATGTTAGGAACGCCGCATGAGCGAGAAGGATCGCGCCGCCGATTACGTGCTGGGCGTGCTGTCAGCCGAGGAGCGCGCGCAGGTCGAGCGCGACGCCGCGGCCGATCCCGCGCTCGCGGCCGAGATCGCGCGCCATGACCGCGATCTTTCGCCGCTGCTGCTCGATGTGCCCGAGGTCGAGCCGCCGGCCTATCTGTTCGACCGCATCAAGGCGAAGATCGCCGCGGAGCGCGAAGCCGCAAACCGCGCTCGCCGGCAGCCGCACGGTGCGGGCGGAGGAGGGACGCTGGGAGCCGCTCGTTCCCGGCATCGAGCGCAAGGTCTTGTCTTTCGACCGGGAGCGCAAACGCGTCACGCTGCCTGATCCGGGCGCAGGCAGGCGCGGCGTTTCCGGCGCATGAACACGAGGACGACGAAGAATCCTACGTGCTTTCGGGCGATCTCGCGTTCGACGATCTGGTGCTCAAGGCGGGCGACTATCACCTTGCCCGCGCCGGCGAGCACCACCCGGTCGGCCGCACCAAAGGCGGCTGCATGCTGCTGGTGACCGCGGCGGCTTGAGCCAACTCTCTCATCCGTCATGGCCGGGCTTGACCCGGCCATCCACGTCTTTATTCCAACTGACGATCAAGACGTGGATGCCCGGCACAAGGCCGGCATGACGAAGCGAACAGGAAGCCCCATGCCCACCCACAATCTCCTGCTCATCCCCGGCGACGGGATCGGCCCCGAAGTGATGGCCGAGGTGAAGAAGCTCATCGCCTGGATGAACGGCCACGGCATGGGCACGTTCGAGACCGAGGAAGGGCTGTGCGGCGGCTGCGCGTTCGACGCGCATGGCGTCGCGATCACCGACGAAATGGTCGCGAAGGCGAAGGCCGCGGATGCCGTGATCTTCGGCTCGGTCGGCGGGCCGAAGTGGGACAAGGTGCCGTACGAGCATCGCCCCGAGGCGGGGCTGTTGCGGCTGCGCAAGGACCTGCAGCTTTACGCCAACCTGCGCCCCGCCGTGACCTATCCGGCGCTCGCGGATGCGTCTTCGCTCAAGCGCGAACTGGTCGAGGGGCTCGACATCATGATCCTGCGCGAGCTGACCGGCGGCGTTTACTTCGGCGAGCCGAAGACGATCACGGATCTCGGCAACAACCAGAAGCGCGCCATCGATACGCAGATCTACGACACCTACGAGATCGAGCGCATCGCGCGCGTCGCGTTCGAGCTGGCGCGCAAGCGGCGCAACAAGGTCACCTCGATGGAGAAGCGCAACGTCATGAAGACGGGCGTGCTGTGGAACGAGGTCGTCACGCAGACGCACGCGCGCGAGTTCAAGGACGTGCAGCTCGAGCATGTGCTGGCCGACTCCGGCGGCATGCAGCTCGTGCGCAACCCGAAGCAGTTCGACGTGATCGTGACCGACAACCTGTTCGGCGACATGCTCTCCGACATCGCCGCGATGCTGACCGGCTCGCTCGGCATGCTGGCGTCGGCTTCGCTCGGCGAGGCCGATCCGAAAACGCAAAAGCGCCGCGCGCTGTACGAGCCGGTGCACGGCTCGGCGCCCGACATCGCCGGCAAGGGCGTGGCGAACCCGATCGCCATGATCGCGTCGTTCGCGATGGCGCTGCGCTACTCGTTCGGGATGATCAAGGAAGCCGACATGATCGAGAAGGCGATCGCGGCCGCGCTCGCCAAGGGCCTGCGCACCGCCGACATCGCGTCGGACGGAATGACGACCGTCGGCACCACCCAGATGGGCGATGCGATCATCGCGCGAACTGGAGAAGGCGGCGCTTGAGCCGAGCGGCCGGCTCACAATACGAATACGGCGAGTAGCCCGGCAGCTCGAACGGCATCGGCAGCGGCCAGCGGTGCGTGCCGTTCGGATCCCATGAACTGGTCGGCGCGAGCCACGAGTAGGTCGGCGCCTGCGCGTAATCCATGAACTTGCGCTCGCCCGGCAGGACCTCGGTGCCGCCGTCGAGATAGCTGCGCGGCTTCACGGTGACGCGCGTGCGGACGCGGCCGGTCTCGTCGATGATGGTGATGCGCTCGGTCGGCTGGCCGCGATAGCCGCGCCGGTTCTGCGCGTCGGCGGGCGAGGCGAGCGCCGTCAGCGTGACGGCCGCGGCGGACAGAGCGAGCAGGGACGCAAGGCGCATGGTGGACCTCATCGGCAACTCAACGGGCGAGCTTGCCGCCTGTTCCTTAAATAGTCCCCCACAATAGCGGGCCGATTGCGGCCGCGCCGTCACTCTTTTGCAACAGGGCGGGGTCGAAATTCGCGTTTGAGGCCAAGCGGTTGGGGTCAGGCCGGGGCGCTCTCGGCCGATTTCGCCGTGCCTTTCGGCAGGTCGGAGCGCTGTTCGGCCGGCTTCTCGGCGCGCGTCAGGTTGAAGGCCGTGTTGATCAGCGCCACGTGCGAGAAGGCCTGCGGGAAATTGCCCAGCATGCGCCGGGCGCGCGGGTCGTACTCCTCGCTCAGCAGCCCGACATCGTTGCAGAGCGCGACCAGCCGCCGAAACAGCCGCTCGGCGTCATCGCGGCGGCCGAGCAGCAGGTAGGCGTCGGCGAGCCAGAAGCTGCAGGGCAGGAACGCGCCTTCGCCGGGCGGCAGGCCGTCCGGTGCGTGGCGGGTGTCGTAGCGCATCACCAGCCCGTCGACGATCAGACAGCGCTCGATCGCCTCGACGGTGGCGCGAAAGCGCGGATCGTCCGGCTTGAGGAAGCCGATCGTCGCGAGCAGCAGCAGGCTCGCGTCGTGATCCTCCGAGCCATACGAGCGCATGAAGCTGTTGCGCGTCGCGTCCCAGCCTTTGGCGCAGACATCGGCGTGAATCTCGGCGCACAGTTCGCGCCAGTGCTCGACCGGCCCGGGCAGGCCGAACATCTCGGCGCTCTTGATCGTGCGGTCGAACGCGACCCAGGCCATCGCCTTCGAATAGGTGAAGTGCAGCGGCGCGGTGCGCACCTCCCAGATGCCGTGATCCGGCTTGCGCCAGATCTTCCTCGAGGTGCTCGAGCAGCGCGATCTGCACGTCCCAGGCGGACTCGCTCGACGGCAGGCCGCCGCGCCGGCGCCTGATGCATCGTGTCCATCACCTCGCCGAACACGTCGAGCTGGAGCTGGTGGTGCGCCGCATTGCCGACGCGCACCGGGCGCGAATCCTCGTAGCCGGGGAGGTTCGTGACCTCCCACTCGGTCAGCCGCCGCTCGCCCGCGACGCCGTACATCACGCCGATCTGTTCCGGCCGTCCGGCGACCACGCGCGTCAGCCAGTCGCGCCAGTGCTGCGCCTCGTCGTAGTAGCCGGCATTCATCAGCGCGAGCAGCGTCAGCGTCGCGTCGCGCACCCAGCAGTAGCGGTAATCCCAGTTGCGCTCGCCGCCGATGAATTCGGGCAGCGAGGTCGTCGGCGCCGCCACGATCCCGCCGGTCGGCTGGTAGGTCAGCGCCTTGAGCGTGATCAGCGAGCGCGTGACCGCCTCGGACCACGGCCCGTTGACGTGCCCCCGCTGCGTCCATGCCTGCCAGTACGCCTCGGTGTCCTTCAGCGCCGCATCGGCGGAGAATTCCTCGGGCACGGGAAGGTGCGACGGGCCGTAGCTCAGCACGAACGGCACGCGATCGCCTTCGCTGACAACAAATTCGCCGACCGTCGTGAGGTTCTCGCCGCGCAGATGCACCGGCGTGCGCAGCACCACCATGTCGGGACCCGCGACGGCGCGCAACGCTCCGGTGCCGGGGAGCTTGCGCACCCACGGCACGATCTCGCCGTAGCCAAAGCGCAGCACCAGCTCCATGCTCATTGCGACGCGGCCGCGTTTGCCGATGACGATGCGCACGCAATCCGGATTGCGGCCCTGCATCGGCATGAAGTCGACCAGCGTGACGGCGCCGTCGCCGGGTCTCGAATGTGGTTTCGAGGATCAGCGTGCCGGGCCGATAGCGGCGCGTGATGTTCGTGATTTCGTCGCGCGGTGCGATCTGGAAGCGGCCATGCTCCCGCGCGCCGAGCAGCGCGGCGAAACACGCATCGGAATCGAAGCGCGGCCAGCACAGCCAGTCGATCGATCCTTCGCGCGAGACCAGCGCTGCGCTCTCGCAGTCGCCGATGATGGCGTAGTCCTCAATGCGCGGCATCGGTGAACTCGATCACCACCTTGATGTCGCCCTTGCGGCCGTCGAACGCTTCGGCGTAGCGGTCGAGCGGCACGCGGCGGGTGATGAGACGCGAAAGCCACGCGGCGTCCGCGCGCGCGAGCGCCTGCGCCGCCATCTGGTAGTGGCGCAGGTTGGCGTTCACGCTGCCGAATACTGCGCCGTTGTTGAGCACCATCCGGCGATTGAACTGGCCGATATCGAACTCGTGTTTGCGCGGCGCGCCGACGCCGGTGAGGCAGATCAGGCCGTCGGGCGCGACCTGCGGCAGCAGCGCCGCGATGACGGACGGCACGCCGGTGCACTCGATGATGACATCGGGCGCAAGCTTCTCCAGCGAATCGACGCTGTCGCAGTGATAGGTCGCGCCGAGCGCGGCGGTGATCTCCGGCTTGATGCCGGTCTTGTTGTAGTCGTAGACGTGAACATCGAGGCCGCGCTGCTTGCCGAGCAGCGCGCCGAGCAGACCGATCGGGCCCGCGCCGGTGACGAGCACGCGCCGCGGCGGTTGCTCGGCGAGACGCCAGAGGCGGTGGATGTGATCCCACGCCTTCGCCACCACGCTGGTCGGCTCCATGAGCACCGCAAGGAGGCCGAGCGCGGGATCGACCTTCACGGCAAACTGCGGATCGATGCGCCAGCGCTCCGCGCCGAAGCCGTTCAGCCCCTTGATGCCGTGCTCGGTGTATTGCCCGTTGCGGCACATGTCCCATTCGCCGGCTGCGCAAGCCGGGCAGGGGACCGGATCGGGCTGGCGCACGATGCCGACCACATGGTCGCCGCGCGCGAAGACCGCAATCGGCGGGCGCTTCCAGCACGCGGCCGAGCGACTCATGGCCGAGGATCAACCGCGCTTCGTCGCCGGGCGCCTCGCCGTAGTCGCCCGCGATGATCTCGCGGTCGGTGCCGCAGACGCCGAGCGCGATCGCCTCGACCAGCAGCGCGCCGTTCGCTGGCCGATGGCTCGGGAACGTCGCGCAGTTCGATGGAATTCGCCTTGAGGGGGTGGACCGTGATTGCGCGCAAGGGTTCGCCTTGGGAAGTCAGCCGCCCGAAGGATGACGCTCGGGCGCGGGGAAAGTTCCAAGTTTTTCGGGATCACGCGCTAGGCGTGCCCGAGCACCAGATCATCCCGATGCACCATCTCGGCGCGGCCCTCGATGCCGAGGATGATGAACGTATCGCTTGAGGATTTGCCGCGAATTTTCTCCGCATCCTCGGCGTCGTAGGCGACAAGCCCGCGCCCGACCTCGGCGCCGTCAGGGCCGCGGACGATCACGGCGTCGCCGCGCGCGAAGTTGCCGTCCACCCGGATGACGCCGACAGGAAGCAGGCTGTTGCCACGCTTCAGCGCCGCGACCGCGCCGGCGTCGATGGTGAGCGTGCCCTTCGGCTCGAGCGAGCCCGCGATCCATTTCTTGCGCGCCGTCACCGGATTGGCCGGCGTCAGGAACCAGGTGCAGCGTCCGTTCGCGATCGCGCGCAGCGGATGCTCGACGCGGCCCGATGCGATCACCATGTGGATGCCGCCGGTCGTCGGCGATCTTGCCCGCCTCGATCTTGGTCTGCATGCCGCCGCGCGAAAGCTCCGAGCCCGACGCGCCCGCCATGCCTTCGATCTCGGGCGTGATGCGCTCGACCAGCGGGATCAGTTTCGCGTTGCCGCCGTTCTGCGGCGGCGCGTCGTAAAGTCCGTCGACGTCGGAGAGCAGCACCAGCAGGTCGGCGCTCGTCATGGTGGCGACGCGCGCGGCAAGGCGGTCGTTGTCGCCATAGCGGATTTCGTTGGTGGCGACGGTGTCGTTCTCGTTGATGACCGGCACGCTGCGCCATTCGAGCAGCTTGGCGATGGTCGAGCGCGCGTTGAGATAATTGCGGCGCGCTTCGGTGTCGGTGAGCGTCAGCAGAATTTGCCCCGCCGCGATGTTGTGCCGTCCGAGCGCTTCGGCCCAGGTGCGCGCGAGCGCGATCTGGCCGACGGCGGCGGCAGCCTGCGAATCCTCAAGCTTGAGCGGCCCGCGCGGCAGCTTGAGCACCGCGCGGCCGAGCGCGATCGCGCCGGACGACACCACCAGGATGTCGCGCTTGTCCCGGTGCAGTCCCGCGATGTCCTCGGCGAGCGAGGCAAGCCACGTCTCGTTGACGCGGCCGGCCGCGGCATCGACCAGCAGGGACGAGCCCACCTTGACGACGACGCGGCGGAAATCAGCGAGCGATGGGGCTTTCTGGGGCATTGTCGGCTTCCGGCCCGAACCTGTTCTCACAAGCCGGACGCGTTGGCAATTCTTTGGGCAATCAAGGATGCCAGGCTTCGGCCTGTTCGGCCTCGGCGCCGCCGCGCTCGCCGTCGATCACCCTGAGAAGCGCGCGCAGCACGTCCGGCACGCCGGCGCCTGCGGCCGCCGACACGACCAGCGGCGTCTTCTTCGCGGCGCGCTTGAGCCGTGCGAGCTGTTCCTTGAGCAGCTCCGGGGAGAGCGCGTCGGCCTTGCTGAGCGCGACGATCTCCGGCTTCTCGGCGAGGCCTTCGCCGTAAGCCTCAAGCTCGTGCCGCACGGTCTTGTAATCCTTCCCGGCGTGCTCGCCGGTGCCGTCGACCAGATGCAGCAGCACGCGGCAGCGCTCGACATGGCCGAGAAAGCGATCGCCCAGGCCGACGCCTTCGTGCGCGTTCTCGATCAGGCCGGGCAGATCCGCGAGCACGAATTCGCGCTGGTCGCTGCGCACGACGCCGAGCTGCGGGTGCAGCGTGGTGAAAGGATAGTCCGCGATCTTCGGCTTGGCGGCGCTCACCGCCGCGAGGAACGTGGACTTGCCGGCGTTCGGCAGCCCGACGAGGCCGGCGTCGGCGATCAGCTTCAGCCGCAGCCGGATGGTGCGCTCCTCGCCCGGCTGGCCGGGATTGGCGTGGCGCGGCGCCTGATTGGTCGACGACTTGAAATGCGCATTGCCGAAGCCGCCATTGCCGCCGCGCGCGATCGTCACCGTCTCGCCGACCGTGGTGAGGTCCGCGAGCAGCGTCTCGCCGTCCTCTTCATAGATCTGCGTGCCGGCCGGGACCTTCATCGTCATGTCCTTGCCGTTCGCGCCGTGGCGGTCCTTGCCCATGCCGCCGCCGCCGTTCTGCGCCTTGAAGTGCTGCTGGTAGCGATAGTCGATCAGCGTGTTCAGGCCGTTCACGGCGGTCACGATCACGTCGCCGCCATGCCCGCCGTCGCCGCCGTTCGGCCCGCCGAACTCGATGAACTTCTCGCGGCGGAACGATACGCAGCCGTTCCCGCCGTCGCCGGAGCGGATGTAGACCTTGGCTTCATCAAGAAATTTCATGACGCTGACTTAAGGCCTATGCGCGCGCGCGGCAATCCGCCGGGTTGCGGCGCATGGCTCCTAATTCTAGCTTTCGCGCCCCTGCCGGGACCGAAATGACCACCCTTTCATCGACACCTTCGGCCGCAACGGGCCGCTCCGCCGCGCTCTCCGGCATCGGCTTCATGCTGGTGGCGGTGTTTCTGTTCGCGTTCAACAGTGCTGTCGGGAAATGGCTGGTCGCCAATTACCCGGTCGGCGAGTTTATGCTGATCCGCAGCTCGTTCACCCTGCTGTTCCTCGCCCCGTTCATCTGGCACGCCGGACGCGCCGCCTTCGCGAATGCGCCAAGGCCCGGCGTGCAGGTGCTGCGCGTTGTCCTGTCGTCGCTCGAGGTCGCGATGTTCTTCTGGGCGGTGTCGTATCTGCCGCTCGCCGACACGACGACGTTCTATCTCGCCGGTCCGATCTACGTCACGGCGCTCTCCGTACTGCTGCTGAGCGAAAGCGTCGGCTGGCGCCGCTGGAGCGCGGTGTTGGTCGGTTTCTGCGGTGTTGTCATCGCACTGCGGCCATCGTCGTCGAGCTTCACGCTGCCCGCGCTGATCGCGCTCGCCGGAAGCGTGACCTACGCGCTCGTGCTGCTCACGACGCGGATGCTGCGCCAGACCAACGACGTCATGCTGATGACGACGTACTTCATCGGCGCTGTCGCGTTCGGCCTCGTGACCGCGCCGTTCGGCTGGATCACGCCGAGCGGCTTCGACCTGCTATGTCTTGCGGGCGTTGGCTTTGCGAACGTCGTGGCGCAGTTCTGCGTTATCCGTTCGCTCAAGCTCGCCTCCGCGAGCGTGGTCGTGCCGTACCAGTACACGCTGATCCTGTGGTCCGTGCTGTTCGGCTGGCTGATTTTTGCCGAACTGCCGGACGGCTACACGATCCTGGGCGCGGCGATCATCGTGGCGGCCGGTCTCTATATCTTCTGGCGCGAGCGGATCACGGCGCGGACGCCGATCGCGACGCCGACGGAAATGCCATGACGGCGCAATCGCTGCGCGCGCCCACGCTCACCGGCATTGGCCTGATGTCGCTTGGCGTGTTCCTGTTCTCGTTCAACGACGCTGTCGGCAAGTGGCTGGTTACGACCTACTCGGTCAGCCAGCTGATGCTGATCCGCAGCGGCACGACGATGATCCTGATCATTCCGCTGATCTGGCGCGCCGGACGCGCGGCCTTCGCGGGCGCACCGCGGCCCGGCTTGCAGGTGCTGCGCGTGTTGCTCTCGACCGCTGAGGTGGTGATGTTCTTCTGGGCGGTCGGCTACCTGCCGCTCGCCGACGCGATCACGTTCTATCTTGCGGGCCCGATCTACGTGACGGCCTTCTCGGCATTGCTGCTCAAGGAGAAGGTCGGCTGGCGGCGCTGGACCGCGGTGCTCGTCGGGTTCGCCGGCGTGGTGATCGCGCTGCGGCCTTCGGCGGCCCTGTTCACGCTGCCGGCGCTGATCGCGCTCATCGGCAGCATGTTCTTCGCGCTCCTGATGATCGTCACCCGGATCCTGCGCGACACCAGCGACACCGTCCTGATGAGCGGGCAGTTTTTCGGCTCGTTCGCGTTCGGCGCCGTGACCGCGCCGTTCGTCTGGGTCACGCCGACGCCGTACGACTTCTTTTTCCTCTCGGCATTCGGCGCGGTGTCGATCGCGGCGCTGTTCTGCATCAACCGCTCGCTCAAGCTCGCGCCCGCGAGCGTCGTCGTGCCGTACCAGTACACGATGCTGATCTGGGCGGTCGCGCTCGGCTACCTGGTGTTCGGCGACGTGCCGGATGCGCCGATGCTGATCGGCGCCGCGATCATCGTGGCGTCCGGCCTCTACATCTTCTGGCGCGAACAGATGGCGGCGCGCGAAACCACATTCACGCCGCCGCCCGCATGAGCCCGCAACCGCGCTCCGCGACGCTTGCCGGAATCGGCCTGATGGTGCTCGGCATCTTTCTGTTCTGCTGCAACGACGCGCTCGGGAAGTGGCTGCTCGGCACCTATTCGGTGTGGCAGATGCTGGTCATCCGCAGCCTCGCGGCGATGCTGATCCTCTCTCCATTCCTGTGGCACGAGGGCAGGGCGGTGCTTGCGGCGCCGCGTCCGTGGCTGCAGATCATCCGCGTCACGCTCTCGACGCTCGAATCGATCATGTTCTTCATTGCGGTGACGCACCTGCCGCTCGCCGACACCGTGACGTTCTATCTCGCGGCCCCGATCTATGTGACGGCGCTGTCCGCGATGTTTCTGGGAGAGCAGGTCGGGTGGCGGCGCTGGAGTGCGGTGGTGGTCGGCTTCGTCGGCGTGATGATCGCGCTGCGGCCCTCCGCGGCGACGCTCACGCTGCCGGCCCTGATTGCGATCGTCGGCAGCTTCTTCTTCGCGATCTTCCTCATCATCACCCGCATGCTGCGCGGCACGTCCGATGTCGTGATGGTGAGCGGGCAGTTTCTCTCGATGCTGATCGTCGCCGGCGCCGTCGCGCCGTTTGGCTGGATCAAGCCGAGCGCGGTCGACTTCGGTCTGATGATGGTGCTCGGCGTGGTCGCGATGACGGCGTTTGCCTGCGTCAACCGCTCGCTCAAGCTCGCGCCCGCGAGCGTGGTGGTGCCGTATCAATACACGATGATCGTGTGGGCGGTCGCGCTCGGCTGGGCGGTGTTCGGCGACGTGCCGGACGCCTTCACGCTCTCCGGCGCCGCGATCATTGTCGTGGCGGGACTTTATATCCTGTGGCGCGAGCAGATCGTGGCGCGGCGTGAGCCCACGATGGAGCCGCTGCCGTGATCAGATCAATCTGACAATCATCACGAACCGATCGGGACGGCGAGCCCACTCTCCGTCCCGATCTTTTTCGTTCTTACGCGACCCGCTTCACCGGGCCCCAGCTCTTGAGCGCGGTCCAGATGCCGCGTTCGAGCCGGAAGCGGTCGACCGGCACCGAGGAGCCGAGCGCGCGGATGCGGCACAGCCCGACGCCGGTCCACTGGAAGCCGCACTTCTCCAGCACGCGGCGCGAGAGCGGATTGGTCACGCGCACGCAGGACTGCATCGCCGGATGTTCGAGATCGGTGAACGCGCGGTCGATCAGTGCGCGCACCGCCTCGGTGGCGTAGCCCTTGCCCCAGTAGCGGGTGCCGAGCCAGTAGCCGATCTCCGGCGCCGGCCCTTCGCGCATGTCGAAACCGCAGCTTCCGACGACGCCGCCATTCGGCAGCGTGATCAGATAGGTCTCGCCCTCCATGTCGGCGTTGGCGCCGATGATCCAGTTCTCGGCATCGGACAGCCGGTAGGGATGGGGGATGCGCGCGGTGTTCTCCGCGATACGGCGGTCATTCGCGAGCGCCGCAATGGCTTTTGCGTCCCCGAGCTGCGGCGCACGCAAAATCAACCGCTGCGTCTCGAGGACGGCAAGTAATCTTTCGCGCAGTGGGGGCGGCGGTAGGGTGTCCAGGCACGTCATAGCGGGCTCCTTTCAAGCTTCGAGGGGGAGCCGGCATCCCGTCTCCCCCTCGGTCTTGGAACCCGTGTCTGGTTTCAAGGTCCGCCGGGGCTTAAGGATGCCGGCGGATCTTGAAATCCACCGTTTACTCGGCCGCAGCCTCCGTCATCGGAAGGACGGATACGTAGGTGCGGCCTTTGGCTTTCGTATTGAACGTCACGCGACCATTGATCTTGGCGAACAGGGTGTGGTCCTTGCCGACACCCACGTTATTTCCGGGGTGCCACTTGGTACCGCGCTGGCGCACGATAATGTTGCCGGCCACGCAGGCTTCGCCGCCAAACAGCTTCACGCCGAGGCGCTGACCGCCTGAGTCGCGCCCGTTGCGCGATGATCCGCCAGCTTTCTTGTGGGCCATAGGTCCGCTCCGAAACTCTGTTATTACCTACCGTGATTCAGCGATGAATGCATCAACTGAATTGCCGATGATCCATCACTTCTTTTGACGTTTGGTTTCCGACTTGCTGCCGGACGGCTTTTTCGCGGCCGGCTTCTTCGCCGCCGCCTTGGTTTTGGCTTTCGCCTTCGGCTTGTCGGCCGCCTCGTCGCCATCAGCGGCCGGAGCCGCTGCTTCGACCGGCTTCTTTTCACGTTTCGGCGCCGCGCCCTTGGTCGGCTTCGCGCCATCCATGAGGATCTCGGAAATCCGGATCAGCGTGAATTCCTGCCGATGCCCGCGCTTGCGGCGCGAATTCTTGCGCCGGCGCTTCTTGAAGGCGATGACCTTGTCGCCGCGGCCCTGGCTGATCACTTCGGCCGCGACCGACGCGCCCGAGACGGTCGGCGTGCCGAGTGTGACGGTGTCGCCGCCGACCACCAGAACTTCGCCGAACTGGATGATCTCGCCGGGCTCGCCGGGGACCTTCTCCACCTTCAGCTTATCCTCGGCGGCGACGCGGTACTGCTTGCCGCCGGTTTTGATGACTGCGAACATTTTTCCCTCGTGTTCGATCCCGCGCTCGGACGCGCGGCTTTTTCTTCAGTCGGTTTGTTTGAGTGTTTTGGCCGCGAATGGCGGCAAAAACATAAACGCGCGGGCCAAGGCCCGCACGTCGCGATGCTTATGAGGAGTTGCGGAACAGGTGTCAAGAAAGGACGCGCACGGCGCAGGATTTCCTTGAAAATCAAGGCCTTGGCGGGGTTGAAACATTTCCGCCATCCCGCACGTTGTCGGCCCGGATCGGAGGGTTCCCATGGCCGACATCGCCACGGCGCCAGCACTCGGCAGGCACGGAGCAACGCAGCTCCCGTCCGTCGAGGTGGACAGCTACAACATCGAGCTGAAGGACGACGAAGGCTTTCTCGGCGACCGCGCGAGCCGGCAGGCGTTTCACGACATCCTGGAGAACTGGCGCAAGCCGCTGCGCAAGCTCGGCGAGGACCCGTTCGGCGACAAGTCATCCGACGAGTTGAGTCGCGCCAAGCTCGACGTGGTGCTGAAGGAGGGCGAGCCGGAAGCGGCCGCGCTGATCCAGAGCGCGATCGAGGACTACGCGCAGGAGCTTGCGCTGGTCGTGCGGCGCTTCCTCAAGGCGAAGGCATGGGCGAACACCGAATGCATCGCGATGGGCGGCGGTTTCCGCGACAGCCGCATCGGTGAACTCGCGATCGCGCGCGCGAACCTCATCCTCAAGGCCGACGGCATCAAGGTCGACATGGTGCCGATCCACAACGATCCCGACGAAGCCGCGCTGATCGGAAGCCTGCATCTTGCGCCGGCGTGGATCTTCAAGGGACACGACAGCATCCTGGCAATCGACATCGGGGGCACAAACATTCGCGCGGGTGTCGTGCTGCCCCATCTCGCGAAGGCGGCGGACCTGACCAAGGCCGCGGTGTGGAAATCCGAGAAGTGGCGACACGCCGACGAAGAGAAGCTCAACCGCGAGAAGGCGGTCGATGAGCTGATCGGCATGCTCAAGGACCTGATCAAGCGCGCCAAGAAAGAAGGACACAGCCTCGCGCCGTTCATCGGCATCGCGTGTCCGGGCAAGATCGAGGAAGACGGCGCAATCGCGAAGGGCGCACAAAATCTTCCCGGTAACTGGGAGAGCAGCCGCTTCAATTTACCGGCGCGGCTCGCCGAGGCGATCCCCGAGATCGACGGTCACGACACGGCGATCCTGATGCACAACGACGCCGTGGTGCAGGGCCTGAGCGAGGTGCCGTTCATGCGTGACGTGAAACGCTGGGGCGTGCTGACGATCGGCACCGGGCTCGGCAACGCGCGCTTCACCAATCGGCAGAACGGGAAGGAGTAGGGGGCGAGCGCGCGCGACGCCGCAGATTGGCGGCGATACAGGCGTCACACGCCTGCGGCGGCCGCCAGTGCTGTTCGCGTGGCCTCGGGGCGGGGCGGCGGCGCCGCAGATCGGCGGCGATACCGCGCTCACACCTTCAGACACGCGGAATCGGGATAGGACGCGTTCAGTCTGACCAGAAAGGTCACCAGGATCGGCGCGATGGTACCGATGGAAAAGAGGACCAGCGCTGAAATGCGCAGGTTCTTGGAAATGCGGGCGCGGTTCCTGCTGTTGCGGATGTACCAGTCGATGCGATCCCGCACATAGCTGACGGTGTTCTCGAACAGCGCGTCCAGCGTCGCGGCAATCGAAGCTTGACGATAGCCTCCGGTCCGCCCGGAATTCCAGCTATTGTCCCGTTACTCATCGGGCGCATTCCCCCGTTACGCAACAACCGGTTCGATGACTGAACGACCGGGTCAGTATGGCCCGAATGCTATTTGCAATCCAAGGGTGCTTTCAATCTCAAAGTTAATTGGCGCCTTTGCGCGGCTTGAGGTCATGAGCCAGCCCGCTGGCTTGTCTTGGCGAAGGCGCTTCGCTAGAACTCCGCGCGCTGCGGGTTTACCCGTCCTCAGCCCCTGATGGAGAGGTGGCAGAGTGGTTGAATGCACCGCACTCGAAATGCGGCATACGTGCAAGCGTATCGGGGGTTCGAATCCCTCCCTCTCCGCCAACGCTTTAGCGTTTTCATGAAGTTAGATCGAATTACGCAAGGGTACGGTCCGGATTAGCCCCCGAACCGGAAGCGATTTCGTGCTCGCCATGTTCTAGTGGCCGTCAGCGTGTTTTCCGCTCGGCGCAGGGGGACCTAGCGGGCGGGCGCTTGCATCATGTTTCCCGGCCTCGGCTACATGCGCGCGGCAGTCTCGATCCGACCGAAAAAATCGCGCATCTTGATCCGCTCTCAGAAACGATCCCGGCGCGCGCGCGGCCGCTTATTCGTTTTCAAACGCATTGCCAATGTCGGTGCGCGGCGATTGAGCCGCTAACGCCACACCCGGAGAACTACTCATGTTGATGATAGACGGACAGCCGGTCTCGGAAGAAATCCGGCTCACTGCCTTCCAGAGCGCGTTCAGTGCTCTGCGAGAATTCGCACTGGATCCCTCGCAGCAAGAGCCTTTTGTGAACGTCTTGTTCGATGGTCAGTGTTACCGCTTGATGCGGCTGTCGGACTTCTTCTCGTCGCTAACCGATTGCGACGAGGTCATCCCGGGCCTCTTCAAGGACGGGCCGGATGGCACGCCTCAGCCTCAGCATTATTCGCAAACAGCCTCCTTCTTCCTGTCGGAGGTCGAGCGGCTCAAGCGTGAGGCTGCAAAGCACTTGAACTAGGACGGCAGGCCGCTCGCGCTCACCCGGTGCGGGCGGCCATTTGGTTGGGTGCAAAATGCCGGCGTGTTCCCACCGCGCCAATACAACTCCGAGCTTCTTGCGTCGGCCCGATCCGAGAGCGACGCTGGGGGCAACCGAGACCTCGTGTCCGGCCTAAACGAAAACCCAGCTGCGCTTTACAGCTGCTACTTCCCAACTCAGCGTATCCGTGACGCGAGCGCGGTCACGGCCGCGAGCAAAAACGCTGGAAAGCTGGCTATAAAAACGCAACGCCAAACCCGTCTCCCGAAAGCCCCCGAAGCGTGGGCGCGACGTGACCCAATCGAGGTTCGAGCAGCGATACTTCGCGACATGGAAATGGAGCCATTCGTCGTCAGCGACGGCGAAAACAAAATGGTGATCGCGGACGGAAAGGTGGTAGCGATCCCCGGCGCAGCCGGTTCGCCGAAGGAAGCGGGTCAATGGGTCTCAGTTGATCCTGCCTATGAAGTCTCAGGCGACATCGACAGTGGTGAGCTCTCGGTCGATACTGACCACTATTCGTTTTACGATCCGCCACGCAAAGTCGCCCGGCGTCGATAAAGTCGATGCCGAAATGACCGACGATAAAGATAACGTGGGCCGGTCCCGGCAAGGACGCCTTCGTTGTCATGGGCGGCAACAAGATCGCGAAACGGGGGATGCCCGGGACACCCGAGGCTGGGGACTTGGGTGTCGCTCAACCAGGCTATTCGATATCAGATGATCCGAACGGAGATTTTCTGATCCGCACGTCCGACGGTCATCTCATCCGTTTGCCCGGCACCGCGCAGCCCGGGGCGAGCTACGAGGTCGAACGTCTATCGTAAGTGGATCGACCGTCGTTCTGCCCTAGCAAGTCCGCAATCCCCGAACGTCTCGACGCTCTGATCGCCGCTCGTAATCAGCCGCGATAGCTCGTCATCGCCCGTTGCGCGGCCGAGCGGCGGACGCCGACCACTTCGCGCACGCGGTTGTTCGAGCGTCTGGTTGGTCGGCGGTCGACCGGTAATCTTGCTTAATGCACTTAATCAAGCTTGCTTCTGAGGTCCGCACTCGCGAGCTCAGCGCCATCTGCCACGCGCCGCTCTATCGCGGACGCGGTGTTCATCCACGTCTTAGCAACACTGAGCATAAGATCGCGATGGCTCGCGTTGTCGGTGAGTTCGGCCCAACGTAGGCAATCCAGCGCGAACGTGCGCATTTCGTTCGGCGTTACCACGGCTCACCCCGCCGTGCGAGCTTCCCGCAGCACACGATCGCGAAGCGCCTTGGCATCGATCATTCCTATGCTCGCCAGATCGATGATGCGTGTCGCGATGACCTGCCGTCCGCGTTCGTCTCCGGCAAATATGCGCAGCGCGTTACATGCGTCTTGGAACGCTTGCGACATTTCGCGGATCGCTTCCGGCTCGAACGCAGTTTGGCCTTCAAGATGGGAGTGAAAGGTCACCATGACGGCGCTCCTGTTTCACACTGTGCCCAAAGGTCCCCGAAAGGCACTTTTCTCGGTCGGCCCCATCCTGTCTGTATGGAACCGGGCACACGACGAACACAATTAACGCCTATATGTGCTGATCAGTCTCCGCATTAGACGCGAGTTCGGCGCGTCGCATAATCAATGTCCGCGGTCTCGGCCCCCAACCGGAGGGGCATCGGAGAACCGCAATGACAATCCCAGTCCCCTTCGGGGAAAATCGATTATTAAAGCTGCTCAGCGCCGCCGACGCGACGTGGCTCAAATCAAGCCTTAAGAAGTTCGACATGGTCCAGGGCGCGATCCTTCATGAGCCCGGCGGGACGATCAATCATGTCTACTTTCCTACCGCCGGAATGATATCGCTGCTAGCGGTGATGAAGACCGGCGAGCAGATCGAGACCGGCATTGTTGGTCGTGAGGGCGTGGTTGGCGCGTCGGTTGGAAGTTTCGGTCCGTTTTCGTTTGGTCAATCGACGGTACAGATACCGGGCGCGGCATGGCAGCTGAAGAGTGACGCCTTCTTGAGGCTATTCAGGGAGAGCGAACCATTCCGGTCAGCGACGAACGCATTCCAATCAGTGATCTTTATGCAGGCCCAACAGTCTGCTGCTTGCCATGCGCTTCATCGGTCGAAGCCCGTCTCTGCCGCTGGCTTCTTCAATCGCGCGACGTTGTCGGAAGCGACCTTATCCCCCTAACACAGGAGTTCTTATCGCATATGCTCGGCGTGCAGCGCACAGCCGTGTCGTTGAGCGCGACGGCACTACAGAAAAGAGGATTGATCGAATACTCGCGCGGCAACATCAAAATCCTCGATCGTAACGGACTGAAGGAGAGTGCCTGCGAATGCTATGACGTTATCCGCGAACAGGTGAACCGCGCGTCCACCAGTTCCGATGGCAGCAAACGCTGACGCTGACCAATCATTCGTTGCTCTTGAGCAGCTTGACCACACGATCAATCTGCCAGACCTCAACGTCATGACCATCGACAAACCGGCGCGCGTGGATGATCGCCGCCTCGTCGTCCACAAACTCAAAATCGTGGCGCTGGGTGACGTGACCGTTTTGGTCGAGCACGTAGGCGCGATAGTCCTGCATCCTACTGGTACTTACCGACAGCGCTTTCGTTGTGCTCGCACGTTGGGCATTCGAAAGTGCGCAGGTCGTGGTCCGGCTTTTCGGGCTCGACACGAACAAGCAGCATCAGCGTTCTGCAATTTGGACACAGCGGACGCGGTATCGAAGCCAAGTATGACGCGGACGGTTCGGATATCGACATGCGAACTCGCTCTTCTTCAGGCGGGAGCGCTACCGAACTTTCAGCCACCGTCGGCTGGCCCCAACCTTACACGGTGATAGAATAATCTAGCGCCGCGAAACTGACTTCGTCTGTCCGGTATCGGGCAGATGGCATTATGTTGCGACACGGGTTGCCCGACACGCGGACTCAATAGAATTTCGGCTTTGAGGCATTCATCCTCATCCACCCTTTCCCCCGTCCCCGGCGCGCAGGATCGAACCATTCGCCCCCAAACCGCGCCTGAAATTTCTCGGCGTGCTCGCGCTCCGCGAAGCAATAGACGTGATGCCACGCGTCGTCCTTCACGATTGAATGGCCGCGCGGGGCTAGCGTAAGGTGGGCGCAAAAGTCGCGGATGACGTTGTAGTTCGGCCCGACGCATTGCGACGTCGGTAGGATAATCTGGTGCGGCCATTCGCGACCTTGTCGTTGATCACATGAGGGCAAGGGCTTTCGCGGCTGGCGCGGCCCTCTCGACCAGCGCCGCCCAAAATGCCGGGACCTCGGTGTACGGCAGCGCGGCGAAGTGCTTCACCTTCGCAATCTGAGCCCGCGCGGGAAGCAGCGTCGCGAGATGCTTCGACCAGCGCGCCGGATTGTCGGCGGACGGCCTAAGCTTCTTTACGATCGCGTAGCCCAACACAGTCTCGATCCGGCCGCGAACGCAACTTATGGTTTCCGTCTTGGTCGGCCAGAACGGCTCAATGCACTTCAAAACGTCAGGTGTGTCGATTACGACGACCGACATAGGTCCGAGCGTCGGAAATGCGTATCGGCCGCGTGATTTGCGGCTCTCGATGCGCTGGATTTTCTTGACCGATAGCGGCGGCTCGTCTTCCCACGCCATTACGCTCTCCCATTTGAGACCGAACCAGCCCCCGAAGTGGCCGCGTTTTCGGCCCGAGTGCCGGCGGGAAGTATCGCGTGACGGCGAGGGGGAGGGAAGAGCTAACCCATTGTTTTTTCAAAGGGTTCTACGAGGGGGTACGAGGGGGTGCGAGACCTATTCGCTCGGTCTCCCTCTCCGCCAGCTAGACGTATTTCCTAGTCCACCATTCTTGCCGGGAATTGCCTTTTTTCTGCGATCGCATCGCTTGCTTCGATCTGACAGCTGATTCCCCGACCGCTACCTGCCGGCAAGGCGCGGTAACGGCTCGGGTAGCAGACCGCGCGGGCGAAAGAACAGCACAAGAAGAAGTCCCAGCCCGATGAGGAATTCACGCAGCGCCGCGAGTTGCTCGGCCGAGAGCCACGGGATGACGCCGATCAGGAAGCGCGTCGATTCCAGGAAGAACACCACCACAAAGGCGCCGATGACCGCGCCGAAATTATTGCCGATGCCGCCGGCTGTCAGCGCGAGAAAGATATAGATCGTAAGCAGCGGCACGTAGATTTCCGGCACGATGTAGCTTGAGTAGTGCGCGTAGAGCGCGCCCGCGAGTCCGGCGAGCGCCCCGCCGATCGCGAAGGCCTTCACCTTGAATTTCAACACGTCCTTGCCGGCGAATGCCGCGACCTGTGCGTCCTCGCGGATCGCGCGTAGCACGCGGCCGAACGGCGAGGTGCGTACGCGCTCGAGGACGAACAGCACGATGGCGAGGATCGCGAGGCAGAAGACCAGATAGGCCGCGTTGAAATCCGGCCCGAGCGTGGCCTTGAGCGGTTGCGGAATGCCGGATATCCCGTCAGTGCCGCGCGTCAGCCAGATTTCGTTTTCGGCAACGATCCGCACGACCTCCGCGAACCCCAGCGTAACGATCGCGAGATAGTCGTCGCGCAGGCGCCGTCAGCCCGAGCGTCACCAGCGCCGCCATCGCGGCGCCGCCGATCATCGCGGCAAGAAAGCCGACCGCGATGGGTGCGCCCGCCTTCACGGTCAGCAGCGCCGTGATGTAGGCGCCGAAGCCGTAAAATCCGACGATGCCGAGATTGACCATCCCGGCCATGCCCCACATCACGTTGAGCCCAAGCGCGAGAATCGCGTAGATCGCGCCAAACGTTGCCATCGCGATGAGGTAGTTGGTCATCGCGCCCTCATGCGGCTTTCGTGCCCAGCAGCCCTTGCGGGCGCAGCGTGAGGATCAGCGCAATGGCGAGAAATCCGACCACCGACTTGTAGGTCGCAGGCAGCACCAGCAGCGAGAGTTCTTCGGAAAGTCCGATCGCAAAACCGCCGACGACAGCGCCCGGGATGCTCCCCAATCCTCCGACGACCGCTGCAGCAAACACCGACAGGATCGCGCGGAAGCCGACGAGCGGATCGATCGAGGTATCGAGCCCGACCAGCATGCCGCCGACGCCGGCGAGCCCCATGCCGATGCCGACCGCCAGCCGCGCCATTGCGTCCGGGTTGATGCCCTTGGAGTCGGCGAGCATTGGATTGTCGGCGACCGCGCGCATCGCCTTTCCGGTCGTCGTCACCATCAGGAAGGCGAACAGGATCACCATCGCGACCGCCGCGATGATGGCGTTCTCCACCTGCTGCGGCCCGACATGCAGGAAACCAAAGCTCCAGTCGCGCCGCAGCGGGATGGCAAAGTCGCGCGGACGTCCGCCGAAGAAAAACCGGATGGTGCTCTCGATCATGACGTTAAGGGCGATCGACGCGATGGCCAGCGTGAGCGCGCTGTAGCCGCGCAACGGCCGCAGCGCGACGTGATCGCTCAAGATCCCGATGCCTCCGGCCGCGATGAATGCGCCGAGCACCGCGAGCGTCGCCGGCAGGCCGGCCCAGGCATTGAGCATGTAGCCCGCGAACGCGCCGACCGCCATGTGCGCCGCAACGGAGAAGTTCGCGAAGCGGAGCACCGCATAGATCATCGTCAAACCGATAGCGGGCACCGCAAGCACGGCGCCCGCCATCAGGCCGTTCAGCGAAAGCTGAAGAAGCTTTTCCAAGCTAGATCTTCACCTCGACGAGCTTCCCGTCCTTCACCTGCGTGGTGCGGAAAGCCACCTCGATGATGTTGCCGATGTCGGAGAACTTGCAGGGTCCCGATGCACCCGAGTACTTGATCTCCTTGCCGTCGGCGATCGCCTTCAGTCCGTCGAGCGCGTTGTCGACCTTCATGGCGCTGTCGTTGTTGGCGATCTTGCGGATGTTGTCGCGGATGCCGGTGCCGCTGGCATCCTTGCCCTTCGCCATCGCGAGGATCGCCAGATTGGCGTGGTCGTAGGCCTGGCAGATGTAAGTATCGAGCGTGTCGCGCTTCACCAGTTCCTTCAGCTTCGCATAGGCGGACGAGCCGCCCGCAGGCGCAGGTTCCGCTGAGCCATAGATGCCTTCGGCTGCTTCCTTGCCGGCGCCCTCGATGAAGGCGGGCGTGATGCCGTAAGCGAACCCGACGATCTTGCCCTTGTAGTTGGCGCGGAAGACGTCCTTCGCCATCACGATGTCCTCGGCCAGATAGCCGCCCATCATGAACAGGTCGGGATTCGCACGCATCATTTCGTCGATCTCGGAGCGGAACGACGTCTTCTTGTTGTCGATGATCGCACTCGTGACTTTGACGCCTTTCGGTTCGACCGTCTCGCGGATCGCCTTGAAGGTCGTTTCGGTGAACGGCGTCTGCGGCATGATCAGGTAGACGTTCTTTGCGCCCTGCGCGAGCATGAAGCGGCCGAACTCCTTGCCCTGCAGTTCGGTATGCGGCTGCGTGCGCACGAAATAGCCCTGGTGCGGCAGCAGGGCGAGCGTGTCCGCCGCCGAGATTCCCAGCAGCATCACCTTGTTCTCCCAGCACAGCGGCAACACGGCCGTACCCACCGCTGACGCCCAAACGCTCATGATCGCCGAGACCTTGTCCACGTCGATCAGCTTGCGCGCCGCGCGTACGCCGGCTTCGGCGTTGGTGGTGTCGTCCTCGGCGATATATTCGAGCTTGCGCCCAAGCAGGCCGCCCGCAGCGTTCACCTGATCGACGACCGCCTGGTGCGCGAGCTTGCTGTTCGGCCCGAACGGCGAGCCCGAGCCGGTGAGCGACACGAGGCCGCCGAGTTTGATCGGGCCGGTTTGGCCGAAGCCCGGCGTGGTGACGACGAAAGGCGCGGCGATCGCGCCGGCGCCGGTGAGCAGCGCCTTGCGGCGTGTAATCAGACGTGAGTGAGACATGAATTCCCCCTTCTTGTGTTGGATGAATGATAGCAGCGATCAGCCTCCAAGGAACGCGTGGCGCACCTCCGCATCCGCCGCCAAAGCCTGCGCCTGGCCCTCGCGCGCATTGGAGCCGTCGACCAGAAGGTAACCACGGTCCGCAATCTGGAGGGCGTCGAGCGCGTTCTGCTCGACCATAACGATGGCGATGCCGTCAGTGTGCAGGCCCTTGATCAACGTGAACAATTCGCCCGCCGCCGCGGGCGAGAGCCCGGCCGACGGCTCGTCCAGCAGCATCAGGCGCGGCGCCGCCATCAGCGCCATCGCGACCGCGAGCGTCTGCCGCTGCCCGCCGGAGAGCGTACGCGCCTCCTGCGCGCGGCGCTCGGCCAGCAGCGGGAAGCGCGCGAACGCCGCCCGCATGCGATCCTTGGTGGCGCGGCGGTCGACATAGCCGCCCATTTCAAGGTTTGCCTCGACGCTGAGCGAAGGGAAGACGTTCGCCTCCTGCGGCACGAACGCAATGCCTTGCCGCGTGATCTCGCGCGGGCGCAGCCCGGCGATCGATCGGCCTTCGAACGTGATCGCGCCTTCGCGGGGATTGAGAAAACCCGCGATGGATTTCAGCAGCGTCGACTTGCCGGCGCCGTTCGGGCCGATCAGCACGACGAACTCGCGCTCGGCGACCATGATGCCGACACCTTTCAGCACCTCGTCATGCGCGCCGTAGCCGGCGACCACGCTGGTGACGGAGAGCATCACGCGCGATGCCCCATATAGGCTTCCTGCACGCGCGGATCGGCACGCAAATCCGCGAAGCGTCCTTCCGTGAAACGCTTGCCCTGCACCAGCACCACCACATGATCGCACAGCGCCGCGACCAGTCCCATGTTGTGCTCGATGACGAGGAACGTGAGGCCGCGCGCCTTCAGCGCGAGGATATGCTCGGCGAGGCGGCGCGCGAGCGTCGGATTGATGCCTGCGGCAGGCTCATCGAGCATGATCAGCTTCGGCTCGGCCATCAGGGCGCGGCCGAGCTCGAGAAGCTTCTTCTGTCCGCCCGACAATTCGATCGCGCGGTTGTCGCCAACGTGGAGAATATCGAGCTCGCGCGCGACCCCGATTGCGCGTGCCCGCAGCTCTTCCTCGCGGGCGCGCGCCGCCGCGCTACGCCACACGGCCGCGGAAAATGTTTCGCCCGGCTGGTGCTTGCCGTAGAGCATCAGGTTCTCGATCACGGTGAGCTGCGCAAGCCCGCGCGCGATCTGGAAGGTGCGCGACAACCCGACCGATGCGAGCCGGTCCGGACGCCAGCCGGTCACATCCATGCCGGCGAAATAAACCGTGCCCTCGTTCGGCCGCACCGCGCCGGTGACCGCGTTGAACAGCGTCGTCTTGCCCGCGCCGTTCGGCCCGATCAGGCCGGTGATGCGCCCCTGTTCGACGACAAGGTCCGCGCCATCGAGAGCCGCAACGCCACCGAAGCGCCGCCGCAGACCTTTCACCTCGAGTAGCGCCATGAGGTCTAACCTCTGTTGCCCCCGAAGGACTGCACGAACAGGCGGCCCGCCGCGACGCGATCGTGACTGAACTGCCGGAAGTCGGCGGCGGCATTTCCGGTGAGCAGCCAGTCGGCTAATTCCTTCCCGATTGCAGGCGCGATCTTGAAGCCGTGACCGCTGCCGCCGGAGAAATCCGCGTAGCCCGCAAGACCCGCGCGCGGGCCGGCGAATGGATACCAGTCCGGCGTGACGTCATAGAGCGCCGCGTAGGCCTCGATCAGCTTCATCCCTGCGAAGGCCGGGAAGCGGCGCTCGACGCGCGTCTGTACGTCGCCGACAAAGGCATCGTCCGCGGTCGTCCGGTAATTGTAGGGGTCGACGTCGAAATATTCCTTCGGGAAGCCGCGCCCGATGATGAAGCGGTTCTGTCCGAGCGGACGAAAATACGTCGCATCGACGCCCATCGACACCGATGTCTTGGGAATTTTCCGCCCCGCGGGGATTTGCCAGACCGTATCCTGCTCGCGAACGGAGCGCAGCGGCAGATCGAGGCCCGCGCTTTCGGCAAGCGGCTTCGCCCAGGGACCGGCGGCATTGACCACGTGATTGGCGCTTACCCCGCCATTGTCGAGTTCGACGCCGGTGATGCGATCGCCCTGCCGCAGCAAGCGCCGCACCGGCGTGCGGGCGCGGAATTCACCGCCTGCGTTCTGGAAGGCATGCACATAGGCCTCGGTCGCCTGCACGGGATCGGCATAACCGCCGTGCGGCTCGTACACGATGCCAGCGATGCCGTCGGGATTGATCTCGGGCAGATGTTGCGGAAACCCCGGGCCCTCGGACCATTCGTTGACGATGCCAAGGCTCTTCTGCATCGCGACGTTCTTCTTCGCGCCGTCAAGCATCTCGCTTGAGACGACAAAGCAGTAGCCGTCCTGTACGAAGCCTGCGTCCTTGCCCAGCTCCGCTTTTGAATTTTCGAACATCGTGATGCTGGCGCGCGCGAGCCGCACCAGCAGCGGCGTCGAGTAACTTTGGCGGATGATCGCCGCGCTCTTGCCGGTACCGCCGCTGGCCGGTTCGCCACGCTCGATCAGCAGCGTCTTCGCACCGCCCTTCGCCAGGTGATAGGCGGTCGCCGCGCCGCTGATGCCCGCGCCGACGACAATCGCATCGTAACTCATCGCTTGCCCGGCTCCGCGCCGTAGTTCTTCCTGATGAACGCCCGGCTGAACTTGCCGGATGCGAGGTCGTTCTCGATCGCGCTCTTGTCGCGCTCGGCCGGCTTGCCGTATCCGCCCGCGCCCGGCGTCTCGACCACGATCGCCTCGTCCGATGTCACGGCGAGATTGGCCGGCTTGGTCGGCAGCGGGACTTCCGCGCCGCCGCTCAGTTTCACGAATTTGCCGGTGCCGCCGCTGCCGCCGCCGAAGATGCCCCACGGCCTGTTCACGAAGCGCTCGCCCTGTCCGGAGAACGTCATCGTATGCCCAACCGGGCGGACTACGCGGCGCAAGCCAAGTCCACCGCGATGCTTGCCGGCGCCGCCTGAATCTTCGACGAAGCCGTAACTCTCGACGAGCAGCGGATACTCCATCTCGATCGACTCGACCGGCAGGTTGGACGTGTTGGTGATGTGCACCTGTACGCCGTCCTTGCCGTCCTTGGTGAAGCGCCCGCCGAAGCCGCCGCCGAGCGTTTCGAGATAGACGTAGTCGCGGTCATGGCGCGGATCATGGCCGAAGAAGACCGCCGTCGTGTTCGCGCCGTTCGCGGCGCCGACCGCGGCCTCGGGGATCGCGGGCGCCAACGCGCCGATCACCACGTCGACGATGCGCTGCGCCGTATTGGCACGCGCCGCGACCGCCGCCGGGAACCTCGAATTGATCAGCGTGCCGAGCGGCGCGTTGATGTCGACGATCTCGATCAGGCCCTGATTGTTCGGCACGTCGGGATCGAGCAGCGCCTTGAGCGAATAGAGCACGCCCGCGAGCGTGACCGTGACGGTCGAGTTGATGTTGCCCTTGACCTGCGGACCCGTGCCGGTGAAGTCGAACAGCACCTTCTTGTTGCTGCCGTGCGGCGGGACCGTGACCTTCAGCTTGATCGGAATGTTGGTGGTGCCGACGCCGTCGTCATCCATGATGTCTTCGAAGCTGTATTCGCCCGGCGCGATGCGCGCGAGCGCTTCAAGGAGCCGCTCGCGGGTCCGGCGGATGATGTCGTCGAATGCGGCCTCCAGCATCGGCACGCCGCGCGCCTCGATCATCTCGCCAATCCGCCGCACGCCAAGGCGGCACGCCGCGACCTGTGCGAAATAGTCGCCGCGCCGTTCCTCCGGAACGCGTGCGTTGAGCAGCAGCAGATCGAGGATGTCGCCCTGCAACGCGCCTTCGCGGAACAGCCGGATCACCGGAATCCGTGTGCCTTCCTGATAGATCTCGGTGCCGCCCGCCATGCTGCCGGGCGTGATGCCGCCGATATCCGCGTGATGCGCGATGTTGCACATGAAACAGACGAGCTTGCCGCCGGAAAACACCGGCATCGCCATGTTCACGTCGGGCAGGTGCGAGCCGCCCGCCGCGTAGGGATCGTTCGAGATGAAGATGTCGCCCTCGTGAACATCGGAAAGCGGCATCTTGGCGAGCAGCGTGTTCATCAAGCCCATCATCGAACCGAGATGGATCGCGAGCGAATTCTCCGCCTGCACAACGAGACGGCCTGCCGGGTCGATGATCGCGGTCGAATGATCGTGCCGTTCCTTGATGTTGGTGGAATACGCGCTTTTCATCAGTGCGATGTAGGTCTCGTCCGCGATGGACTTGAACCCGTTCGAAATGATTTCAAGCGTGATCGGGTCGACGGTCATGCGGCGATCTCGACAACAAGGTTGAGATGGGGGTCGACCACGGCGCGGTCGCCCGGAAACAGCAGCGTCGTTGAATCAAGCTGCTCGACGACAGCCGGACCAGCGATCGTATCACGCGGCATGAGCATCGCGCGATCATAGACGGGCGTTTCCTGCGCAACGTCGAACGCAAACCAGACTTTCCGGTGCGATGCTGCCTCCGCCTGTCCGCTCTTGCGCGCCTCGCCCGGCTGCGCCGCCGGCTGGCGCAGCTTGCCGGCCGCGATCAGCCGGAAATTGACGATTTCGATGGGATCGGCCGGGTTGTGGAAGCCGTAGGCAAGTTCGTGCTCAGCGAAGAAACGCTGCTTGATAGCTTCCGAGGTGGGCAGCGGATCGGCATCCCCAAGCCCGATGGCAAGCTCGAAATTCTGGCCGACATAACGCGCGTCGAGCACGATATCGGTCACACGATTTTTCGGCTCGACACCTTCGGTGTCGAACCACGCGCTGGCCTGCGCCTCGAGTTCGCGGATGCGCGCGGTCACGTCGGCCAGGCGCGCGTCGCTGAGCGGCGTGACGGCCGTGCGCACGAAAACCTCGCGCAGATCCGACACGATCAGGCCCTGCGCACACAGGATACCGGGCGCGAGCGGCACGAGGCAGCGGCGGATGCCGAGGCTCTTCGCCACGTCGGTCGCGTGCAGCGGGCCCGCGCCGCCAAACGGAAGCAGCGCGAAGCTGCGCGGATCGTGGCCCCGCTCGACCGACACCGCGCGGATCGCCCGCACCATGTTGGCGACGACGATGCCGAGCATGCCGTGCGCCGTGCGTTCGACGGTAAAGCCGAGTTTCTCGGCGAGTGGCGCAATCGCCTTGCGCGCCAGACTTTCGTCGAGCGCCATGTCGCCGCCGAGCAAGCCCTTCGGCGAAAGACGCCCAAGCACGAGATTGGCGTCGGTCACGGTCGCCTCCGTACCGCCGCGCCCGTAGCAGGCAGGGCCTGGCTGTGCGCCTGCACTCTGTGGACCGACCTTCATCAGCCCGTCGCGGTCGAACCAGGCGATCGAGCCGCCGCCCGCGCCGACCGCGTTGATGTCGAGCGAAGCGAGACGTGCCGGATAGCCTTCGATCCATTTGTTGAATGTCGTGCCGGCCGCATGATTGCGGATCAGCGCGACGTCCGCGCTGGTGCCGCCCATATCGAGCGAGATCACATCGGGCATGCCGGAGAGCCGCGCGATGTGGATCGCGCCGACCGCGCCCGCCGCCGGTCCCGAAAGCGCGGTGCGGATCGGCACATGGCGCGCCCGCTCGACTGACATCAATCCGCCGGACGACTGGTTGATCCCAAGCGCGGCTTTCGGCGCTGCCTCCGCAACGCCCCTGGCGAAATCGCCGAGATAGCGATCGATCACGGGCTGGAGGTAGGCGTTGAGAACCGCGGTCGAGAGCCGCTCGTACTCGCGGAATTCGGGCTGCACTTCGGACGAGATCGACAGATACATGTCGGGGTATGCGGCGCGCAGCGCATCCCGGATCATCGCCTCGTGCGCGGGATTGAGGAACGAAAACAGCAGGCACACCGCGCAAGCATCGGGCTTGGCTTCACCGATCGCCTTGACCAGCGCCGGTAGCGTAGCCGCGTCGAGCGCGCGCACCACGCTGCCATCCGCCGTGATGCGCTCGGCCGCCTCAAAGCGCAGCTCGCGCGGCACCAGCGGCGCCGGATAGTCCTCCTGCAGGCTGAACACGTGTGGACGGATCTGCCGCCCGATCTCGATCAGGTCGCGGAAGCCCTCGGTCACCACGAGTGCGACCTTGCCACCACGCCGCTGGATCAGCGCATTGGTGGCGACGGTCGTGCCGTGCGAGAGCCGCGTGACCGCTGCGAGGTCGATGCCATGACGCGCACTCAGTTCGCGCAGGCCCGCGATGACGGCATGTGCCGGATTGGCCGGCGTCGAAGCCACTTTGTGAAGGACGATGCGGTCAGCGGTATCGTCGAACGCAAAAAAATCCGTGAAGGTGCCGCCAACATCGACACCGATCATCCAGGGCATTGGCGATCCAGGGTTAAAGAACGATCCTGCCTTGGCGGAGTTGCGATATCAACCGACCCACGGTTGGCGTGCGCACCAAAACAATCGCTGGGTCGGGATGCGACTAGCGGGCGTTCCGCCGCGCTTCCAGAAATGCCGGAATGAGAACAGGGGCGAGCGGGGCAATTTGCGCCACATGCTCCTCGCGGTAGTGAAATTCGGCATCAAGTAGGTTCATGGTGCCGATGCATATGCCGTCGTAGACGACCGGCACGCAGATGACCGAGCCAAGCCCCATGCCTTCGATCAGCGCGTGATCGAAGAACGCCCAGCGGATCGCCTCCTTATCCTTGCCGAGGTAGACCTGACATCGATCGAGCACGAGCGCGCCCCATTGAGTCGGTCCCATCGTCTTGCGGCCGGAGACCGGATACTCCGCCGGCCGGTTTGAATAGACGCGGGCGACTTCGTTGCCGTCGCGATAGAGCAGGGTGAACAGCTGATGCCCGACCAAACGCTTCGTCAGGACGTCGACGGCGTGGAAGGTCGCATGCGGTTGGCCGGGTTTCCCCAGCCCCGAGAGAAGTGCTCCTAGATCCTCGATCATCGCGGCGTCCTTCGAAATCAACACGAGCGTATTGGGTGCAGGCGAGCGTGGGCGGAAGAATTCAGCCCGCGAGCGACGTCGCGACCGCCGCAAACGCGTGGGCGAAACGCGCGATGACGTCAAGGTCAACCACATCAGGTCCGCGATCGTCCGGGCTGTGGAAGAGGGCGTTGCTTCCGATGATGGAAATGAAACGCCCGCCTCCCTGATGAACGTTGACGGCTTCGCCAAGCGGCACCGCGCCGCGTGGGAGACGCCGGTCGATCCGCAGCCCGGCGTCGGCCATCGCCAGAGCCATGATCGATTCCATCTCGTCGTCAGAAGCCTGCAAGATATTGCCCGGGCCCTGAGCGGCGCCGATGTTGGCGCCGAGGTGAATCCACGCCTTCGCCGCCGGCACGAGCCCCGGCCGGCGCTCCATGAAGGCATCGAGGCCGATGTGACCGAGCTCATGGCCGCTTGACGCAACAAACAGAACGTCCCTGACAGGCTTGGCGGCGTGGATCGCGCGCATGATCTCGAGCCAGCAAGCCAAGCCACCGCCGCGCTCGCTCGCGCAACTCCACCAGCCGCTGCGCGGCGTCATCACGACGAGAGGCGCTGCGCTCTTGTCTGTTCCTGAAACCCTGCTGACGACGTTGAACGCCTGGGTCGGCGTGCGTTTCGCGTATGCGGTCAGCACCGCGCTTGCGCCTTGACGCACGCAGCCGGCAAGGAAAGCCGCTTCCTCGCTGGCGACTTGCAGCACCGGAGGACCAAAGGGATTCAGAAAACTGTCGGCGTTGCTCGGGCAAAATCCCGGCCGCGCGCCGCGCGTGACGACGACAATCGCCTGATGCCGGCTTTGCCGGCGTGCGTCTCCCAGTGCGCCGGTCTCCGAGGCATTCGGTGCAATCTCGGCAAGCCCGAGCGATGCGTCGCTGCCGAGAGGTCCGAGAACCCCCGCGATGCCGGCCGGAATCGTGAAGCCGCCGTCAAACAACGGCAATCCTTCAATCGTGCGGCCGTTCACCGTGAGAGACGCCGCGACGGAATCGACCCGGCTGAGCGAGAATTCCTCAAGCGCGGGCTCCGGGCCGATCTGGCGCACCTCGTTGGCGAGCCAGTCTCCGGATACGCGATCGACGTCAGTCCCGGTGCGATGGAATCCCTGGCTCTCGTAGACGCGGATCACCGCGCCGATGCGTTGCTGCACGCTGCACTCCGGATCGCTTGTCGAAAATCCCCGCGGGATCACTCCACCTTGATGTTGGCGGCGCGGATCACCTTGGCCCATTTCTCGGTTTCGTCGCGGATGAGCTTGCCGAAGTCGTCCGGTGAGCCCGGAAGCACCATGCCGCCGAGGTCGGCGAAGCGCGCCTTTATCTTGGGATCGGCAATCGCCGCGTTGATCTCCCTGTTGAGCTTCTCGATGATCGCCGGCGGCGTGTCCTTGGGCGCAACGAGCCCGACCCACTGGCTCGCCTCGAAACCCGGAATGAACTCGCTGAGCGTTGGAACATCCGGCAGCGCCTCGGTGCGTGCGGCGGTCGTCACCGCGAGTGCGCGCAGGCTGCCGGATTTGACGTGCCCGAGCGACGTCGCCAGTTCGGTGAACGCCACCTGGATTTGCCCGCCGAGTAGGTCGGTCACGGCCGGCGCCGCGCCGCGATAGGGGACATGCGTGAGATCGGTGCCGGTCATCAGTTTGAAATACTCGCCGATGACATGCGCGGGCGAACCGTTGCCGCCGGAGCCCATCGCGATTTTGCCGGGATTGGCCTTCGCGTAAGCGATAAACTCAGGAACGCTTTTCACCGGGAGCAATGGATTGACCTGCATCAACTGGGGCACGCGCACGATGCTCCCGATCGGCGCGGTGTCGCGGATGAAATTGAAGTTGAGCGTCTGGAACAGGGTCGGATTGATCGCGGCGTTGCTGCCCGCAATGAGAAGCGTGTAGCCGTCGGCGGGCGATCGAATGACCGCCTCGGTGCCGACATTGGTGCCGGCGCCCGGGCGGTTCTCGATAAAGAACTGCTGGCCAAGATGCTCCGAGAGCCATTGGCCGATCAGGCGTGCGGTGACGTCATTCGCACCGCCGGCCGCGACCGGGACGACGACGCGTACTGCGCGCGCCGGATAGGCTTGCGCCCATGCGGTGTGCCATGAAGCCGGAAGCGCGGCGGCGCCTGCTGCCAGTTGCAGGAATTTGCGGCGCGGAAGTTTCATGCGCTTCTCTCCCAAGAAATTCGGACGTGAAGTGCGGCCCGCGAAATGCACCGCATGGGGCGCGTCATCGCCCGCGAATGTCATTCTCACCGCCACATCGCGCCGGGCGGCTTCATCGAAGTGTACATGCCTCGCCGCGACCGGAAAGGGCCGAGAAAGCGGCTATGCGGAGGGCAGGGTCTTCACATCGAGATCGAGCAGGCCGGCGGCGTTTGTGCCGACGAGCTGGCGGATATCGGCCGCCGAGAATTGCAGGTCCAGCAGCATCCGGACGATCTGGCGAAATCCTTCGACGGGCCGCGGATTGTCGAGCAGGCCCAGGTCCGATGACAGGATCGTGCGATCGACGCCCGCAACGGTGATGAGACGCGCGAGGTCGTCGGCGCTGAACTTCTTCGCCTTGCCGTTTACGAACATGCAGATCGAGTGTTCCATGTAAACGCCGACCGCGACCATCTGGCGGATGTCCTCGTCGTTGCAGCCCACGACATACGTCGGATGGTTGACGAGCATTTTCTTCACGCCGCGGCGGATCGCTTCGTCAAACAGCAGATGCAATTCGCTGGCGGGCAGGTGGCCGCCGGCCAGGATGATGTTGGCTTCCGCGATGATGTCGAGGCAGGCCTTGGTCGCGTCCGAGATCTTTCCGTTGGCATCGAGTGCGCTGAGCGGGATGGGGTCGAGCATCTTGCGCTTGGTCTTCGGGAAGCTCTTCGCCTGTCCGCTTGATTGAGCGATATGGTTCTCGGCCGAGAGCGTCGGCATCCAGACGATCTTCGCGCCCATCGCGGCCGCGTGGTCGACGGCATGCGGATTGATGCCGCCATTCGCGTTGTTGAGCGCAATTCCCGAAAACAGGCGCACGCCGGTGTCGGGGAACAGTTTCTCGAGGATCACCGCCTGCGCGACGCCAAGATAGTAGTGATCCTTGTAGAGCAGCGCGCTGAATCCCGCTTCCGCGCAATCCATCAGGGCGTCGTGATGGTCGAGCACGCGCGGCATCGCGGCCGGCCCGGAGTGGCAGTGCAGGTCGATGGCCCCGACGAGGAGCGCGGAGATTTCTGCGTCGCGATTATCCGTGGCAGTCGCCATCACACACTCCCTTGTCGTGTTCTTATTTCGCGTCCGGCATCGGGTAGTCGTCGGCGTTCAGCACCCAGCCCTTCTTCAGCGAGAAGTCGACGCGCGGAGGGCAGAAGACATCGACCAGCTGGTTGGTGCCGGGATCGATCGCGCGCGTCGTGTGGATCGACGGCGGAGGGATGACGGCGATCGAGGGTGTGCCGCAGAGTTCGTGATCGTCTTCGCGCCACTGGCGCATGTCGGGGATCCACGGCCAGCGGATGTCATGGATGAACTTGCCTTCGAGCGCGAGCGAGCACTGCTCGAAGTCGTCGTGGAAGTGCGGCGAGAGCTTGGTGACGTCGCGCGGGCCTTTGCGCGGGTCGATGTAGTTCACCATGAAGGTCGTGCAGCGGAAGATGCGCCCGAAGCGGCCTTCCTCGGCCGGATGGTCGAGGCTGTAGGAGCGGACCTTGAAGCCGTCCTTCGGCTCCGGCCAGGCTTCGAACGGCGGGATGTTCGGATGCGGCTTCGCATAGGCGGAGGCATTCGAGCACTTCGCCGCGAGGTCGGCCGAGCGCGTCGTGAACATGCGCACGAGACGGCCGCCTTTCGGCAGCGTGACCGTGCTGTCGCCGGGCGGAACGAACGTGACGGTGTAGCCGCCGATCGATTTCTTTTCTGCGCCTGCGGTGATGTCCGCCGTGGTCGGCGCGTCGTGCAGCAGCACGACGTACTCGTCGATCTGCCCCACGCGCTGGAACGTCGCGCCCGGTTTCGTCTCGCTGTAGGCGATGACGAAGTTCTGGCCGCGCGCGTACCAGGTCTTGCCGTTGGCGTCGTCCTCCTGCGGCGTGGTTTCGTAGAACTTGGCGTATTCGGCCGCGGCGAATTCGGTCGCCTGCGGCGCCTTGGCGGCTGCCGGGCTGGCCAGCGCCGCGCGCGGATCGGACTTCAGGTACATGCGTTCCTCCTGTGTCGTGCCGGCCTGTGTCGTGTTTGGCCGGATGCGGCGTCAAGCTGCGGGTTTGGCGAAATCCTTCAGCGCCTGCGCAGCCGCGCGGCGCATGAACCCCTGGTCCGATGATACAATGAACGCGCTCGCGCCGAGGCGCTGGAAACCTTCCGCTTCTTCGGCGGAGTTTACCATCACGCAGACCGGCTTGCCGGCGGCGCGCGCCGCGCTCGTGATGCGCGCGACGGCATCCTGAATGACCGGCGCGGTGTTGGACGGCGCGCCGAACGCGACCGTGAGATCACCGCGCCCGATGAAGAAGCCGTCCACGCCATCCACCTTGACGATGGCTTCGATGTTCTCGACCGCTTCCGGGTCTTCGATCATGGCGATGACGGTGGTCTGTGCGTCGCCTGCATCAACGTTCGTCCACACGTTGGAGCTGCCGTAGCGCCCGGAGCGCCCCGAGCCGGAGTAGCCACGCTTGCCGCCACGATAGCGGCTGGCCGCCGCGACGGCCTTCGCGATTTCGACGGTCGCAACATGCGGGACGAGGATGCCGACCGCTCCGCAGTCCAGCATCGCCAGAATGCCGGACGCCGTCGCGTCCCGCACGCGCACGATACCCGCCGTGCCGCTCGCGCGCGCGGCCAGCAGCGCCGTGTCGATCGATTCCGGGTTGAACGGCGCATGTTCGGCGTCGATGACGACGAAGTCGAAGCCGAGGTCGCCGAGAATTTCAATCGCATGCGTCGTCGGTGTCTTGATGAAGGTGCCGACAAGGCGTTCGGCCGCGGCAAACCGCGCGCGGAAGGCGGACGGGGAGGGGCGTGCTGGCGTCGTCACGGTGTCGCGTCCTGTTGGGCCGCAGCCGGCCACCGATGCAGGTTGCAAATGGCGGGCCCGCACTCCAGTGTCCCCTTCGGGCATTCCATTAGGCGGAATGGCGAGGGAAGACTTGCCTGATCCATGGCTGAAACGCCTGTCGAATCCGTCCGCCGCGCGATCCATCTCCTGCACGAGCTCAATCGGCAGCGGGTGAGTTCGGTGCGCCACCTGCACCACGCGACCGGATTGCCGAAGCCCACGATCGTGCGCCTGCTGGATACGCTCATCGCGCTTGGCTACGTGGTCAACGATCGCCGCCAGGGCGGCTATCAGGTCACGTCACTCGTCCGTTCGCTGAGCGCAGGCTTTCACGGCGATCCGCTCGTGGTCGAGGCGGCGCGTCCGTGGGCGATTGCCTTCACGCGCAAGTTTCACTGGCCGGTCGCCATCGCGGTCCTCGACCGCGACGCCGTGGTGGTGCGCTTCAGCACCATCCCCGACAGCCCGGTCTCGCCATTTCATGCGACCATCAACATGCGGCTGCAACTGATGTCGCGCGCGCTGGGGCGGGCCTACATAGCGTTCTGTCCGCCGAACGAGCGCAATCTGCTGCTCGATATGCTCGGGACATCCGACGATCCGGAAGCACAAGCCGCGCGCGACCGCGATGCGGCGCTGACATTGCTGGCGATGATCCGGCGCGCCGGCTTTGCGGAGCGTTCGGCCACCGTGGAGCCGAAGTCGTCCTCGACGATCGCGGTTCCGGTGATGCTGGGACGAAAGGTGCTCGCCACCGTCGGCGTGACTTATTTCACCACGGCGATACCCAAGGCGGAGGCGATCGCGCGATATGTGCCTCCGCTGAAGGAGATGGCGAAGAACATCCAGACCAGCGTCGTCCTGCTCAAACAGGACGGCGCGCCCGACAAGGATGCTCACTGAGACAAATTGGCATTCCGTATCGCGGAACGCCGGTATATTCCGCGAACAGTTGCGGTCGCTTCCACTGTAGAAAATCCGGCAGGGATGCTGCCGGAACACGGCAACAGGAAGCGCCGAAGGGAGTTGAGGCCAGCCGATGCAATCGCGTGTCATCATCACCTGCGCCGTGACCGGCAACCAGACCACGCCGGAGATGACGCCGCATCTGCCGATCACGCCGGAAGAGATCGCCGACGCCTGCCTCGGCGCGGCCGATGCGGGCGCCGCCGCCGTGCATATCCATGTGCGCGATCCGAAGACCGGCCGTCCATCGATGGAGATCGAGTACTATCGCGACGTTGTCGAGCGCATCCGCGCCAAGAACAGCGCGGTCATCCTCAACATCACCACCGGGCCGGGCGGCCGTTTCTCGCCTGATCCGGAAGATCCGAAGATCGCGGGCCCCGGCACCACGCTGACGCGGCCCGAAAACCGGGTCGCGCATATTGCGCTCCTGAAGCCGGACATCTGCACGCTCGATCTCAACACCATGAACTCCGGCAAGGACGTCGTCATCAACACGCCGCCGAACGTCCGCCGCATGGCGAAGGTCATCCGCGAGGCGGGTGTGAAGCCCGAGATCGAGCTGTTCGATTCCGGCGACATCGCGCTCTGCCGCGATCTCCTCGCCGACGGCACGATCGACGGGCCGATCCTGTGCTCGATCGTGATGGGCGTGAAGTACGGCTTCCAGCCGGCGCCCGAGACTGTGTTCTACGCGCGCGCGATGCTGCCGCCCGGCGCCGTGTGGACCGCGTTCGGCACCGGCCGCTCGGCCTTTCCTATGGTGGCGCAGTCTTATCTGGCCGGCGGGCATGTCCGCGTCGGGCTGGAGGACGCCGTCTATCTGGAGCGAGGCGTCCTCGCGCCGTCCAACGCCGCGATGGTCACGAAGGCGCGCGGCATTGTCGAATCGCTTGGCGGACAGATCGCGACCGCCTCGCAGGCCCGCGAAATGCTGTCGCTGTCATGAATCAAAGACGGCCTGATCAACACGCGGCAAATCCGCGCCACCGATTTGGAGGAAACATGCGTCTGCTCTCTCTCGGCCTCTTCGGTCTTGCACTCGCCGTTGCGCCTTTCCATGGCGCCACCGCGCAAGAGTGGCCCAGCCGTCCGGTCACTTTCATCGTGCCGTTCCCGGCTGGCGCTGCGGTCGACACGCTGGCGCGCTCCGTCGCCAATATGATGGGTGAAAGCCTCGGCAAGCAGTTCATCGTCGACAATCGCACGGGAGCCGGCGGCAATATCGGGGGCGCTGCGGCCGCGAAGGCGGCCGCCGACGGCTACACGTTCCTGTTCGGCACGCCGGCGCCGATCGTGATGAACAAGCTGATGTACAAGGGCTTGAACTACGACTCCGACAAGGACTTCATCCCGGTCATTCTCGTCGCAAAGTCGCCGCTCATCATCACGGCGAAGGCCGACTTCCCAGCGAAGACACTGCCGGAGCTGATCGCCTACGCCAAGCAGAACCCGGGCAAGGTCAACGTCGGCCATCCGGGCAACGGCACGCTCGGGCACATTACGTCTGCGCTGCTCCAGCAATTTGCCGGCGTGGAGATGACGCACGTTCCTTACCGCGGCTCCGCGCCGCTGCTGACGGATCTGCTGGCGGGACAGGTCGACGTCGCGATGGACTTCATGCCGACTTACGTGCCGCAGGTGACGGCCGGAAAAGTCCGCGGGCTTGCGGTGACGACGAGCCAGCGCGCCACGCAGCTTCCCGACACGCCGACGGTGCAGGAAGCGGGCTTCAAGGGCTTCGAGGCAACCGCATGGTACGCGGTCGTCGCGCCGACCGGCACGCCGCAGGACATCGTGATGAAGGTGAACAACGCGGTGAACGCGTTCCTGAAGAGCGAGAAGGGCAAGACCGTCCTCGAACAAAACTCCCTGCAGGCGGTCGGAGGCTCGCCGGACGACCTCAAGGCGTTCATCGCCGGCGAACTCACCAAGTGGCGGCCGGTGATCGAGGCCGCCAAGATCCAGATGTAGCGAGCGCGGGTGCCGCGGCCATGACCGCCATCGAAATTCCGGCGCTGTCGATCCCAAAGGTTGCGCTCGTCACGGGCGGCAGCAGCGGCATCGGGCGCGCAACCGCGGCGCGCCTTGCCGCCATGGGGTCCGCTGTCGTGGTCGGCTACAACAGCCGCCGCGCACTGGCCGAGGAGGTGGTCGGCGGGCTGCAAGGCACCGGACATCTCGCCATGCGCATCGCGATCGACGATCCCGCTTCGATCTCCGAGGCCGTGGCGGCCGTCGACAAGCAGTACGGGCGGCTCGATGCGCTGATCAATTGCGGCGGCGCGACGACACCTGTGCCGGTCAACGATCTCGACAAGCTGACGGACGATATCTTCGACCGGACCGTGACGATCAATCTGCGCGGGCCGTTCGCGGTGGTGCGCGCCTTCCGTCCGTTGCTGGAACGCGGCAGCGGGGCGGCGATCGTGAACGTTTCATCCATCGCGGCCCGCACGGGGCTGGGCAGCAGCCTCGCCTATCTGGCGGCGAAGGCGGGCGTCGACGCGCTCACGATCGCGCTCGCGAAGGTGCTCGCGCCGCGCATCCGCGTGTTCTCCGTCTCACCGGCCGGCGTGGATACGGATTTCGTCCCCGGACGGAGCCGCGAACAGCTGCAGAAGACCGCCGAGAAGCTGCCGCTTGCTCATGTCACCACGCCCGACGATGTCGCAAGGGCGGTCGTCGCCTGCATCGTCAATCTGACCAGCTCGACGGGAATTGTCGTGCCGGTGGACGAGGGCAGGCATCTTTAGGTGCGGACGTGGTGAGTGAGCGCGGTTTCGCTCATCAAAGCCACAAGACTTTTCTGCGATACGCGAGGTCCGTCAGCAATTGCTCGGCGGGGCCTTCATGGAAAACCTTGCCCCGTTCGAGCGCGAAGACGCGGTCGGCGAGCGCGAGCACCAGATCGAGATTGTGCTCGACGATCACGATCGAGATCTGGCTGCGCAGCCGGTCGAACACCTTGAACAATTCCATGATGACGGCGGGTGCAAGGCCCTCGAACGGCTCGTCGAGCAGCAGAAGCTTCACGTTGCCGGAAAGCGCGCGCGCGACGGCGACCATCTGTTGCTCGCCACCGGAGAGATAGTCGGCCGCGACGTGCATGCGCTCCTTCAGGCGTGGGAAATGATCGAGGATCACGTCCTCGCTCCAGATGACGCCGCTACCGCCGTCAGTCTTGCGTGCGAGACGGCCGAGCGCGAGGTTCTCCGCAACCGTCATTCCGGCGAACAGGCCGCGGCCTTGCGGCACATAGCCGATGCCGAGCCGCGCGATGTCGGGCGCAGGCAGCCGCGCAATGTCACGTCCCGCGTATTCGATCCTGCCGGATGCGGGCGGCACGAGCCCGCAGAGGGATTTCAGCAGCGTCGATTTTCCCGCGCCGTTGCGGCCGAGCAGCGCCACGATCTCGCCCTCGCGCACATCGAGCGAAACATCGCTGATGATATGGCTCTTGCCGTAGAACGTATTGACGTTCTCGACGCGGAGCACGCGCGTTTTGCTCGCAGCTCCCGCGGCGCGGCCCGTCACCGGCGGCACGCCGGTCCCGGTGTAGACCTCCTGCACGCGCGCATCCGCGCGCACGGCTTCGGGTGAACCCGCCATCAGCACCTCGCCCTGATTCATGACCGTGACGCGATGCGAGAAGCCGAGCACGCGATCGACGTCATGCTCGACGAGCAGCACCGGCATGTTCGTGGCGATGTTCTTGATGAGGTTCGACACGCGCTCGCGTTCGGCGGCCGCGAGGCCCGCGAGCGGCTCATCGAGCAGCAGTACCTGCGGCTTGGACCCGAGCGCGATCCCGAGGTCGACTAGGCGCTGGCCGCCATAAGAAAGGTCACCGCCTTCGACCGCCTCGATGCCTTCGAGGCCGAGGAAGCGCACGAGTTCCGTCGTCTCGGCGTGGACCGCGGAATAGCTCTCGGTGTCACGCCATGCGTTGAAGCGGCCGGGATCGCAAGCCTGGAGCGAGAGGCGCAGGTTCTCGTAGATCGAGAGCGATTTGAAGAGATTGGTGATCTGGAACGAGCGCGCGATGCCACGCCGGCAAATCATGTGCGGCGGCAGCGAGTTGATCGTTTCGCCGTAGAGCCGAACCCGGCCGCCTTGCGGCGCGTAGAGCCCCGATACGACATTGAACAGCGTCGTCTTGCCCGCACCGT
The DNA here is from genome assembly GCA_963828625.1 of uncultured Alphaproteobacteria bacterium. Taxonomy (GTDB): domain Bacteria; phylum Pseudomonadota; class Alphaproteobacteria; order Rhizobiales; family Xanthobacteraceae; genus PALSA-894. The sequence goes on from CAWHEX010000011.1 coordinate 225,400, forward strand.
TCGGACCGATCAACGCATGGATCTCGCCAGCGCTGACCGCGAGGCTTGCGTTGGTGACGGCGCGAATGCCGCCGAACGTCCGCGATACGGAGTCGACCTCCAGCGCGTGGCCGTCGCGCATCGCCGGACGAAGGAACGACGGCAGCGGCAGACCTTCGTAGATCTTGCGCTTGCTCATTGCGGCGGCTTCGGCCGGCGGCGGGCGCCAGCGCTTGCGCAGCGTGTCCCAGATGCCGACCAGGCCGCTGGGTGAGAAAATAACGAAGCCGACGAATACGAGGCCGAACCAGAGGAGCCAGTTCGCGGTCCAGATCGAGAAGAGCTCGCGGAACAGGATATAGAAGACGACGCCGACGGCTGGCCCAAGGATGTGCCGCATCCCGCCGATGACGACCATCGCCAGAAGTTCGCCGGAGAGCGTGACCGACACCGCCTCCGCGGAGACGAGATAGTTCTGGAAACCCAGCAAGGCGCCGCCGAGCCCGGTCACGACCGCCGAGAGAACGAACGCCGCAAGCTTGTAGTGGTCGATCGCGTAACCCTGGAACGTCGCACGCAACTGGTTCTCGCGGATCGCGACGAGCACATGGCCGAAGGGGGAGCGTGTCACGCGCAGAAGGCCGTACAGGACCGCGAATCCGATCACTGCGACGAGCGTGTAGTAGATGCGTGAGTCGTCGAGATCGAGCGGGCCGATGCGCCCGCGTGCAAGCCCGCCGAGTCCGTCCTCACCGCCCGTCACTTCGGTCCAGCGGAAGCAGATCGTGTAGGTGAGCGCCGAGAGCGCGAGCGTCAGCAGCGAGAAGTACACGCCGCGACGGCGCAGGATCATGAAGCCAACGATCAGGGACAGGACAGCAACGAACGCCATCGAGAGCAGGATCGGCAGGAAAATCTGCCCACCGAATACATGCTTCTGCGCCAGCGCCGCCGCATAGGCGCCGATGCCGAACCATGCCGCGTGACCGAACGAGGTCAGGCCCGTGTAGCCCACCAGCAGGTTCAGCCCCATCGCGGAGATCGCAAGCGCGACGACGACGGTCGCGGAATTGACCGTCAGCCCGATGGCGGGCATGGCGAGCGGAAGCGCGACCAGCGCAAGCGCGCCGATCGCAAGCGTGCGGTGCTTAGCGGACATCATTCGAATTTCTCGATGCGCTCGCCGAGCAAGCCGCGTGGGCGCAGCAGCAGCACCAGAAACATCAGCACGTACATCGAGGCTTCGCCGGCCGCCGGAACGAAGTGAATGGTGAAGCCGCGCACGACGCCGACGAGCAGCGCGGCGAGCACCACGCCCCAGAAACTCCCCAGCCCGCCGATCACCACGACGACGAAAGCCACCGTTATGATCTCCGCGCCCATCGCCGGGTGCACGATCGTGATCGGCGCGAAGAAAGCGCCGCCGAGCGCCGCCATGCCGACGCCGAGAACCACGATCGCTGTCATGTACGGCTGAAGGCGAATGCCGAGCGCCGCAACCATGTCGGGCCGCTGGATGCCGGCGCGCACGACGCGGCCGAACGATGTCCGCTGCAGCAGAAGCCAGATGCCGACGAGGATGAACGCAACGACGCATAAAAGAAGCAGCCGGTAGCGCGAGAACAGGAAGTCGCCGACGATCACCGAGCCCTTGAGCTCGCGCGGCATCGAAGCGGAGAGGGGAGCGGCGCCCCAGATGATGCGGATCAGTTGTTCGGCCACCATCGCCAGGCCGAACGTGACGAGCAGGCTGAGGATCGGGTCGGCTTCATAGAAGCGGCGCAGAATGAACCGCTCGAACAAGATGCCGAGCAGCCCGACCGCGACAGGCGACAGGACCACTGCGGCGCCGAAGCCGAGCACTTTCGCGATCTCGACGGAGGCATAAGCGCCGAGCGCGTAGAACGCGCCGTGCGCAAGGTTCACGATGCCGCCGACGCTGAAGATCAGCGACAGGCCGAGCGCGATCAGCAGGTAATAGCCGCCGAGCACGAGGCCGTTGACCAGTTGTTCAACGAGGAACATGCGCGGGCTCTAGATGAAGATGGCGGCCATCAGGCCGCCATCACGCGATCATGCGGTGCGCGGCGCTTCAGGCGAACACGCAGGGGTTCTGTTCTTTGGTCGGCGCGATGCTCTCGAGCGGCTCGTTGGCGCCCGGCACCGCCTGCCCGAGCGCAAGGAAGTCGTACTTGTCCTTCGCCTGGCCCTTCTTCTTCACGGAGAACGGATAGGCCTCCTGCATCAACTGGTGATCCCAGTTGCGGAAGTACGCCTTGCGCGCCTTCAGCACGTCGAACTGCGTTTCCTTCTCGAAGTACTCGATCAGCTTGTCGGTCTCGGTCGATTTCGTCTCGCTCATCGCCTGCGCCATCATCTTCAGCGAGACGTATTCGATCCAGGCGTGGTTCTCCGGCGGCTTCTTGTGCTTCGCGGTGAAGTCCGCGACGAACTTCTTCGAGGCCGGCGTGTCGAGGTCGTGATGCCACACGGTCGGCCAGGTGCCGGAAAGATTGTCCTCACCCGCCGCCCAGGCGTCGGCGGTGTTGAGGTTGAAGCCGACGATCGGGTAGGGCAGGCCGAATTCCGAATACTGCTTGATCAGATTGGTCACCTGATTGCCTGCGAGATTGCAGCACAGCACGTCGGGCCGCGCCTGCCGGACTTTCAGGAGATACGGGCTGAAGTCGGTCACGTCGGTTGCGACCAGTTCGTCGCCGATCAGGTTGCCCTCGTTCGCGCCGAAGAATGCCTTCGCGGCGCGCAGCAGGTCATGGCCGAACACGTAGTCGGCGGTGAGCGAGAAGAATTTCTTTCCCTTCACCAGGTTGTCGCGCAGCAGCGCCTTGCCGACCGCGTTGACCATCACGGTGTTCGGAATGTCGACGTGGAACGTGTACTTGTTGCAGTTCTTGCCGCGCAGCACGTCGGAGCGCGCGCCGATCTGCATGAACAGCTTCTTGTTGCGCGCCGCGACCTGCATGATGGTCTGGGCCGAAGCGGATGAAATCTCGCCCATCAGCACGGTTGCGCCGTCGCGCTCCAGCATGCGCTGCGCTTTCGTCGCGGCGGTCGCGGGATTGATCGAGTCCTCGGACATGATCTCGATCTGACGGCCCATGACGCCGCCGGCCTTGTTGATTTCTTCCTCGGCCATGCGGATGCCGAGTACGGCATATTCGCCGAGCGCGCCGAGGAAGCCGGTCATCGGCGTCAGGTGGCCGATCTTGATCTTGTCCTGCGCGCGCAGGATCGCCGGAAACCCGAAGGTCGCGGCGCCCGCGAGTGCGGCACCGGCTTTGAGAACGTGTCTGCGGTTGGTGGTCATCTGCTTTTTCCCTCCCGGCTGCGATCGTCATCTCTCACATGGTGAGAGACTGTTCTTTATTGTTGGACGATATTCCGGGCCGCTGCCCACTCTGTCAACGCCAAAAACCGCGACAGCTCTCAGATCATTTCGAAACGGCAGAACCGAATCCGCCGGACAGCCGGTCCGCGGCGGCTTGCAGGATCTTTGCGCGTGACTGGAGCGCCTGGATTGTCAGCCGCCACACCGGCCCCGAGATGCCGAGCGCGCCGATCACGGCGCCGGTGAAGTCCTTCACGGCGACGGCCGCGCAGCGGACCTCCGCATTGAACTCACCGTCATCGAACGCGATCCCGCTGCGGCGAACGTCCTCGATCTCGCGCGTCAGCACGGAACGCTCCGTGATCGACTTTTCCGTCGAGGGTTTCAGTTCGGCGCGCGCCAGAAAGCGGTCAAGCTGGTCCGGGCGCAGCGACGCGAGGATCATCTTGCCGAGTGCCGTGCAGTGCGCAGGCCGCACCACGCCGACACGATCGGCGAGTTGAAATGCGCCCGGCCCGCTCGTGCGCGCGATGACGACGACCGCATCGCCCATGCGCACCGCGAAGTGCGCGCTTTCCCCGGTCTCGCGCGCAAGATCCTCCATCACCGGCGTTGCGACATTCACCATTTCGATCTCGTCGAGACAGCTTGCCGCGAGCGCGAAGAGCGGTCGCCCGACGCGGTATCGCTTGTTGTCCTTGTCCTGCCGGACGTAACCGAGCGTCGCCAGCGTCTTGACGAGGTGAAACGCTGTCGAGTTGTGCAGGCCGACCAGCTTGCTCAGGTCCGCGAGCCCGATGCCATCGCGGTGGCGCGCGATCACTTCCAGAATGGAGAAGGCGCGTCCCAGCGACTGGATTCCCGTGCGCTGCTTGTCGTCGGAATCGTCTTCAGCGCGCGACACGACGAGCCGCGCAACTTTCGCCTTCGCGACCGGCTTTTCCGCCGTCTTCGCCTTTGTGCGCGTCCTCACTTCTGCTCCGTGTCGGTGACCGGCGACGTGACGACGAGAAACACCAGATCGACCAGACCGGTGTTCTCGATGGAATGCTCGATCCCGGGCGGCAGGAAGATGAAGTCATGCTTGCGCACGACATGCTTCCCGCCGTCGATCTCCATCAGGCCCTCGCCCTCGATCACATGATAGACCTGCTCCTGCACTTTGTGTTTGTGCAGCTTCACATGCGCCATCGGCTGATACATCGAGATGCGATAGTCGATGTGTTTCGCGCCCGCCGTCTCCGGCATCACCAGGGGCTTCGAGAGCGCACCGCCATGATGATCAGGAAACTCGCGCCACTTCACTTCGGTGATGTTGCGGATGAACCATTTGCGTTCAGCGGCCATGCGGCGGTATCTCCCGGTTGCGTGCAGTCATACCACAATAGCAATTGACGTGCATCATTGTGAGAAATAGCTTCGCGCGCAATAAGCCAAGAACGCCGCGCGCGAGGAGAACGCATGTCCGCGAGCAACAAGATGAACGGCGCGCAGGTCATCGTCGACTACCTGATCCAGCAGAAAGTGCCCTACGCGTTCGGCCTGTGCGGCCACGGCAACATCCAGTTCATCGACGCGCTCTACGAACGCTCGTCCGACATCAAGACGATCTCGACGCATCATGAGAGTGTCTGCGGCTTCATGGCTGACGCGTATTACCGCGTGTCGGGCCAGCCGGTCGCGACGTTCACGTCGTGCGGGCCGGGCTCGGCCAATCTGCCGATCGCGCTGGCGACGGCCTATCTCGACTCGGTTCCCTTCCTCGCCGTCACCGGCAACGTGCCGACCAGCCAGTTCAATCGCGGCGCGTTTCAGGAAATGTACCGCCAGGGCCAGGCCGATTTTCCATCGACCGTGCGCAGCATCTGCAAGCGCGTCTACCAGCCGACGCGCGGCGAGATGGTGCCGCTCGCGGTGCGGCAAGCCTGGAAGACGATGGTGACGGGCCGCCCCGGGCCTGTCGTGCTCGACGTGCCGTTCGATGTGTTCATGGAGGCGGCCGCCGAGGAGGCGCCCAACCCGCAGGAGTGGAGCGCCAACATTTCAAGCCGCTGCGGCGCTGATCCGGAAGGCGTCATCAAGGCGGTGGACATGCTGCTCAGCGCCGAGCGCCCGGTGATGTTCGTCGGACAGGCGATCCGCCATGGTGGCGCGGCGGCTGAATTGCTCGCGCTTGCCGAACGCCTGCAGATTCCGGTCGCCGCATCGATGAGCGGCCTTGGCGCGATCGATACGCATCATCCGCTCGCGCTCGGCATGGTCGCGCGCGGCGGCCACTATCAGGCAAACCACGCGACGCGGCAGGCCGACGTGCTGCTCTCGCTCGGCGCGCGCTTCGACGACCGCACCTCGAGTTCATGGATTCCCGGCTACTCCTTCACGATCCCGCCGACGAAGCTGATCCACGTCGACATCGATCCGGAGGAGATCGGCCGCAACTATCCGGTGGCGCTCGGCCTGATGGCGGATGTCCGCACCTTCCTGCGCCAGGTGCTGGCCGAACTCGACCGCCGCAAGGACATCGACAAGAAACTCGACGCGCGCAGGAAATGGCTCGGCGAGATCGACGGCTATCGCAAGGAGTGGGACAAACTGGTCGCGCCGGGCTTTTCCGACGATAGCCAGCCGATCAACCCGCAGCGCGCCGCCGCCGAGATCGACAAGGGGCTGCCCGAGGACGCGATCCTCGTCAGCGACATCGGCGTGCATCACAACTGGCTGCTCGGGTACTGCAAGCCGCGGCGTCCGGACTCGCTGATCGGCTGCATGGGCTTTGGTGCGATGGGCTACGGCGTCGCGGGCGTGCTCGGCGCGAAATTCGCCGCGCCCGATCGGCCTTGCGTCTCGGTGTGCGGCGACGGCGCGTTCTTCATGCACGCGAACGTGCTCGGCACCGCGGTCGAATACGATCTGCCGGTCGTGTGGGTGGTGTGGAACAACTACGCCTATGCGTCGATCCGCGGCCTGCAGCGCGGCTACCTCGGCGGCCGCGAGCTTGCGACCGACTTCCACGACCCGAAGACCGGCCAGCGTTACAATCCGGACTTCGCCGCGATGGCGCGCTCGGCCGGCGTCGAAGGCGTGCGCGTGGATCGTGCCGCCGATCTGGCGGACGCCGTGCGCAAGGGGATCGCGGCCAACAAACCGTATCTGATCGACGTCGACATCGCGGCGAACATCAATCCGGCCGGCGCCGGCGTGTGGGAATTGCCGGGCCTCGGCCAGAGCAAGCCGTCAATCGGCACGCGTTACGTGCCCGCCTGATCGTCATTTCAAATCCGTTCGGAGAAATCAGCATGCAGCTCGCAGGTAAGAAGGTCGTTGTCGTCGGAGGTTCGTCGGGGATTGGTCTCGCCACCGCCGAACTTGCAAAGAGGGAAGGCGCGGAGGTTATCATCGCGTCGCGCAGCGCCGAGAAGCTGAATGCGGCGACCAGCAAAATCGGCGTGAAGGGCATTCCGGCCGATGTGACAAGCGACGAGAGCATCGCCAGCCTGTTCAAGCAGTGCGGCACCGTCGATCACGTCGTGGTCACGGCCGCGCAACTCAAGACCGGCCCGTTCAAGTCCGTCTCGATGGACGACGTCCGTTCGACGATGGAAGGCAAGTTCTGGGGCGCGTGGCGCTGCGCGCGCTTTGCCGAGATCAAGGCTGGCGGCTCGCTCACGCTGGTGTCCGGCTTCCTGAGCATCCGCCCGCGGCCGAATGCAGCGATCGTCGGTGCGGCGAACGGCGCGCTCGAATCTCTCACCCGCAGCCTGGCCCTCGATCTTGCGCCGGTCCGCGTCAACTGCGTCTCTCCCGGCGTCATCGACACGCCGATCCGCGCCGCCATGCCGGAAGCCGCGCGCCGCGACATGCTGGAGAAAACCGCAGCCTCGCTGCCGGTCCGCCGGGTCGGCCTCGGCGAGGATATCGCCAAGCAGATCCTCGTCTTCATGGACAACGGCTTTGCGACCGGCTCAATCGTCTATCTCGACGGCGGTGGGCTGATGGTGTGAGCCATTCGTACGGCCCGGGCCGCACGGTGACGTTGTAGACCTCCCTGATCCTGCACGCGCAGCGCAAGCCCATGGACAAGCGCGCGCGTTCGTTGGATCGTAAGCCGCAACAAGGCGAATGGATCGCGTGCGGGTTCAGGCGCGCGACATACGGGAGGATGGGAATGCTCAGGTCGAGAATCGCTGCCGCAATTGCCGGCTCGCTCATGTGGTTTGGCGCGGCCGGCGGCGCAACCGCTCAGGATACGATCAAGGTCGGCGCCAATCTTCCGATGAGTGGCCCGAACGCGGAACTCGGCGAGATTTTCTCGCGCGCTGCCAGCATCGCGGTGAAGCACATCAACACCGACAAGATGCTGTCGAAGCCGCTCGAACTCGCCATCGAGGACAGTCAGGCGACGCCGCAGGGCGGTGTGGTCGCGATGAACAAGCTCGTCAGCGTCGCCAAGGTGCCCTACGTGCTCAGCGCCTACACGGCGGTGTCGAAGGCGATCGCGCCGATCGGCGACCGCGCCAAGGTGGTCAGCATCAACGGCGGCGCGGTCGGCCCTGACCTCGCGGAACTCGGCGACTATTTCTGGAACGTGATTCCGCTCGTGAATTTCGAGGCGGAGGTCTTGATCCCCTTCGTCGTCAAGGAGAAGGGGTTGAAGAACATCGTGCTGATCTTCGTCGACGATCCGCTCGGCGAGGCGGTGCAGAAAGTGCTGCGCGCCGAGGTGCCGAAGGCGGGCGGAAAGCTGGTCGGCGAGATGCAGGTCCCGCGCGCCGCGCAGCAGTTCGCTTCGATCGCCGCGAACGTTCGCCAGCTCAAGCCGGACGCGATCTACATCGCGTCGTTCGGCACGCAGGTGAACCAGATCATCAAGCAGCTGCGCGACAACGGCGTCACGCAGCAGCTGATGAGCTATTCGGCAATGTCGACGCCCTCGATCGCGGAACTCCCCGAGGCGAAGGGCGCCTGGTACACGACGCAGTCCGCCGACTTCACCGCAAGCGCGCTCGGGCAGCGCGTCGCCAAGGAATACAAGGAGCTGAGCGGCAAGGACGCAAACGCCTACGTGGCGAACTACTATAACGCCATCATGGTGTTCGGCATCCTGGCGCAGCAACTGGAAAAGGCCGGCAAGCCGATCACCGGCACCAGTCTGCTGGAGCAGCGCCGCGCCAGCCCAACCTTCGAACTGGTCGGCGGCAAGATGACGTTCCAGCAGAACGGCACAGTCGCGGCGCCGGTCCAGATTCGTGAAATCGACGGCACGGGTCCGGGCAAGCTCGTCAAGTAGCCGGAGCCGCGACGTCAGCCGTCATGGTGCTTCTTCAGCTGTTCCTGAACGGGCTGCAGCTCGGCGCGATCTACGCGCTGACTGCAGTCGGCTTCTCGCTGATCTTCGGCTCGACGAAGATATTCCACGTCGCGCACGGCTCGGCCTTCGCGATCAGCGGCTATATCTACTGGTGGCTTGCCTCGAAGCTCAACGTGCCGTGGCCGATTGCGACGCTCGCGGCCGTGGTCGCGGCGGCCGTGTTCGGCCTGTTGATGGAGCGCTTCATCTATCGGCCGATCCAGCGCCATGAGGCATCGTTCTTCACGGTGTTCATCGCGGCTTTCGGCGTCCAGCTCATCATCCAGAACCTGATCGGTTCGGTGGCCGGTCGTGGCATGGAGACGGTGACGACGCCGCTCAGCCGCAGCGTCGAGATCATGGATGGCCTGTTCGTCGCGCCGATTTCGGTGATCTCGATCGTTGTCGCGATCGTGGTGTTCACGGCACTGTCGTATTTCCTCGGCCGCACGCATGTCGGCATCGCGATGCGCGCGCTCTCGGAAAATCCCGACCTCGTGCGCGTGTTCGGCCTCGATCCCGGGCGCGTTGCGCAATGGGCGTTCGTGATCGGCTCCGCGGTGGTGGTGCCGGGCGCGATCTTCACCGCAATGACGGCGGGGCTCAATCCAGCGATCGGCACCCATGTGATGCTGGTGAGCCTCGCGGCGACGATCGTCGGCGGCATCGGGAGCGTGCGCGGCGCGGCGTGCGGCGGGATGCTGCTCGGGCTCGCCGAAAATCTCGCCTACTGGAAGCTCGATCCGCAGTGGAGCGAGGCGGTCACGTTCGTGGTGCTGTTCGCGTTCATCATCTTCCGTCCCTCGGGCTTCTTCGGCAGCCCGACGACGGCGAAGTGATCCGCGCATGACCACCTACATCATCAGCCTCGCGATCCTGATCGGCATCAACGCGATCCTCGCGGTGACGCTGAACTTCATCCTCGGCTACGCCGGGATATTCTCCCTCGCGCACGCGATCTTCTTCGGCATCGGCGCCTACACGGCGGCGATCGCCGCGATGAAGTTCGGCGCGGATTTCACGGTCGCGACCGCTGCCGGCATGGCCATCAGCGGGGTGATTTCGCTGGCGCTCGCGCTGCCGGCGCTGCGCGTGCGTGGCGAATACTTCGTCGCCGCCTCGCTCGGGCTGCAGATGCTCGCCGTCACGGTCTTCTCGGAGTGGAAGTCGGTCACCGGCGGCATCGGCGGACTGATCGGCATTCCGCCGGTGCGGCTGTTCGGCTTCGACGTCAGCGATCCGGTGCTGTTTCTCGGCCTGACGCTCGCTTGCCTTGCGGTGATCCTGATCGCCATCCGCATGCTGGTGCGCTCGAGCTTCGGGCGCAGCCTGAAAGCCATCCGCGACGACGAGACGGCGGCCTCCGCGCTCGGCAAGAACGTGGCGCTGCTGAAGACGCTGGCCGTGCTGGTGTCGTCGTCGTTCGCCGCGGTCGCGGGTTCGCTGTTCGCGTTCTATCTGTCATTCATCAACGTCGAGAGCTTCGTTCTCGAAGTCTCCGTGCAGATCATCGCGATGGTGATCATCGGCGGCACCGGCACGCTGCTCGGCCCGGTGATCGGGGCAGTGATCGTGCTGCTGCTGCCTGCGCTGCTCACCTACCTGCCGTATCTGCCGCCGACCGAGATCGGCTCGATCCAGCAGATGATCTACGGCCTCGCGATGGTGCTGCTGATGATCTACCGGCCGTCGGGCCTGTGGGGCTACGGCTCGGACCAGCAGAAGCGGAGCGAGCCATGAGCGGCGAGATCCTCTTCCAGGCCGACAACATCAGCAAGACCTTCGGCGGCCTGAAGGCCGTGAACGACGTGTCGTTCGCGCTGCGCGCCGGCATCGTCACCACGCTGGTCGGGCCGAACGGCGCAGGCAAGACGACGCTGTTCAACGCCATGACCGGCCATCTCGTGCCGGATCAGGGCGCGGTGACGTTCCTCGGCAAGAGCATTCTCGGGTTGCCGCACTGGAAGGTCGCGCGGCTCGGCGTCGGGCGCACGTTCCAGGACCTCAAGCTGTTCTCGCACATGACGGTGCTGGAGAACGTCACCACGGCGACCGAGTCCGGCTCATGGCTGTGGCAGACCGGCGGGCGCACCTCCAAGGCCGCGCGCATCGAACGCATCGAGCGTGCGCTTGACGCGACCCAGCTTCAGCACAAGCGCGACACGCGCGCGGTCGATCTTTCCTACGCGGAACGCAAGTTCCTCTCGATCGCGCGCATCATGGCGTCGGGCGCGCGGCTGTGGCTGCTCGACGAGCCCGCCTCCGGCCTCGATCGCAGCTCGTACGACCGCTTCCTGACGGTGCTGCGCAACGAGGTGAAGTCCGGCGTCACGATCTGCATCATCGAGCACAATCTCGACATCGTGCAGAGCATCTCGGACCGCATCGCGTTCCTCGATCAGGGCAAGCTGCTCGCCGAAGGGGACCCGAAGACGATCCTCTCCGATCCGGCGCTTGCGGCGATCTATTTCGGCGAGCGCGCGTCATGACGGCCGCTCCCGTTCTTCAGGCGCATTCGCTCGTCGCCGGTTACGGCGGACGGCCGGTGCTGAGCGATGTCTCGATCGAGGTCAAAGCCGGCGAGATCCTTTGCGTGATCGGCCACAACGGCGCCGGCAAGTCCACGTTGATGCGCGCGCTGTTCGGCTTGACGCGGCCGGTGTCGGGAAAGATCCTCGTCGATGGCAAGGAGCTTGCCCATCACGTGCCGCGCGTGCTCGCCTCGCACGGCATCGCGCTGATGCCGGAAGGACGCGGCATCTTTCCTGGCCTCACGGTGCGGGAAATCTTCGATCTCGCACTCTGGTCCGGCAACATCGCCGAGGCCGAGCGGCAAAAGCGGATCGACTGGGTGCTCAACCTGCTGACGCCGATCAAGGGTTTCTACGACAAGCGCGCCGGCTTCCTGTCGGGCGGTCAGCAGCAGATGGTGTCGATCGGCCGCACGCTGCTCTCGCAGCCGCGCTGCCTGATGATGGACGAGCCCTCGATTGGCCTTGCGCCAAAACTGTTTCAGGACATGCTTCAGCCGATCCGCGCGCTGCAGCGCGAAGCCAACATGGCGGTGATCCTGGTCGAGCAGAATGTGCGCGAGGCGTTGAAGATTTCCGACCGGGTGGTCGTGATGAAGGCCGGGCAGGTCATCCTCGACACGGTGCCGGAAGAACTCTCCGACAACACGCGGCTGATGGAGCTGTATTGAGCTGCGGCCCCGGCTGCTTGCCGGCCGATCCGCGCGCAATATCAATTCTCAGCAAGCGCCGCGGCTGCGGATTGCGAATTCAGCAGCGCAATGGCTGCTATTCGGCGGTCTATAAGTGGCGTCTCGTCGGACGATGTTTTTGCGAGGACAAACATGACCCACCGGGAAGGCGTGACGCTGCGACTGGCCGAATTCGTCGCGCGGACGCAGCCCGTCGATATTCCCGCGCAGGTGATGCATCAGGCGAAACGTTCGCTGATGAACTATTTTGCCGTCGCGCTGGCCGGCTGCCGCACCGCCCCGGTCGAGACGGCGCTGCGTTCGCTCGCGAGATTCAGCGGTGGCGACCAGGCGACGGTTGTCGGCCGAACCGAACGTGTCGACGCCTTGAGCGCAGCATTTCTCAATGCCGCCGGCGCCAACGTGTACGACTTCTGCGACAACCACACCGCCACCGTGATCCATCCAACCGCGCCGGTCGCGCCCGCGTTGCTGGCGTTGTCGGAATTGCGGCACGTCAGCGGCCCCGATCTGCTGCTCGCACTCATTCTCGGCAACGAAGTGGAAACGCGCATCGGTCTGGCGATCTCGCCAAAGCACTATGCGATGGGATGGCACATCACATCGACCTGCGGGATCTTCGGTGCGGCTGCCGCCAGCGGCAAGTTGCTGGGGCTCGCACCGGAGCATCTGGTGTGGGCGCTTGGCGCCGCCGCCACCCAATCGTCCGGCCTGTGCGAATGCCTCGGCACCGCGTCCAAGAGCGCCAGCGTCGGCAACAGCGCACGCAACGGGCTGTGGTCGGCGTTGCTTGCCGAGCAGGGCTTCGACGGACCAGCGGAGCCGATCAACGGCGTGCAGGGCTTCTACAACGCCATGGGCGTGCCGCCGGATATTTCGCTGGTCACGAAAGGTTTGGGCGACACCTGGGAGATTATGATGACAACCTACAAGCCGTACCCCTGTGGCTTCGTCATCAATCCCGTGCTCGATTGCGTACTCGACTGGCGGCGCGAAAATCCGGACGCCAGCGTGGGCCGCGTGGTCGTGCGCGGAAATCCGCTTCTCGGTCAGCGCACTGACCGGCCGGACATTTCCAGCGGCCGCGAGTCACAGGTCAGCGTGCAGCATGCCGTCGCTACCGCGCTGGTGACCGGCAAGGCCGGCCTCGACCAGTTCAGCGATGCGTGCGTCGGCGATCCGCAAGTCGCGGCGTTGCGCCGAAAGGTCGAGGTGGTGCGCGATCCCGCGTTCTCCACCATCGCGGCCGCCGTTGAGATCACGACCGCCGACGGCAGGACCCATGCGGTGTCCCAGAAGGCTGCGCGCGGCAGCGAAACCAATCCGATGAGCGATGCCGGTCTGGAAGAGAAGCTGAGAACGGCTGCGGCAGGCTGGAATTCACGGCACGACATCGCGCCGCTCATCGACGCGATCTGGGCGCTGGAAAAGAGCCAGGACGTATCGCAGCTATCGGCACTCACAGTGCCGCGCGGCTGAGCGCGCGAAGGATCAGTCGAGCATTGCCGACCATGCGGGCGTCAGCCGCTCTTCGTACCGATCGGCGTGACGCAGAACGAATTGCGCCGCGAGGTTCGTTTGCTCGGCCAGCGCAAATCCTGCGGTGGCTCCCAGGACCAGCAGCGCGGTCGCCCACGCATCCGCGTACATGCACGATCGGTGCAGAACCGTAACCGATGCGACATCGCCCCGCACCGGGCGGCCCGTGCGCGGATCGATCGTATGCGAGAACACGCGGCCGTTGCTCTCGAAGAAGCGCTGGCTGTCGGCCGACGTGGCGATAGCGATGTAATGCAACGCGACGACGGTGTTGGAGCCTTCGACCGCGACCCACCACGGGCTGCCATCCGGCTTGATGCCCTGACCGCGCAACTCGCCGCCGATCTCGACCAGATGGTCGCTTACGCCACGGCTCGTCAGATAGGCCGACACCTTGTCCACCGCGAAACCCTTCGCGATCGACGACAGATCGAGCTTCGCACCTCCGGGCTGCCGCGCCCGCGCGCCATCAAGCTCCAGGCGCGACCAACCGCATTCTGACTTCGCGGCTTCGATCGCGCCGGGGTCGGGAATGATGCCCGGCGTTCCATGCGGGCCGAAGCCCCACAGATCGACGAGCGCACCGGCGGCCGGGTCATAGGCGCCATCGCTGCGCTCGGCGACGTCCAGCGCGCAACGCAGGACTCGCATGAAGTCCTCCGGCAGCGCGTGCCATGATCCGGGAGACGCGCGATTGAAGCGGCTGATGTCGCTATCCGCGATCCACGTGCTCATCTCGGCGATCACGCCGTCGAGCACGCGTTCGATGCCTGCACGCAGCGCCGCCGTCGGCATTTGCGGCCGCTGCACGAGCTTCACGCTCCACGTCGTGCCCATCGTCTCGCCACCGAGCGACGCGACCTCAGCGTCGCGTGGCCGCAATACGATCGCGGGCGCGACATCGAGCGGAACGAGAACGCGGCGCACGGAAGCGCGCTGTTCTTCGGTATTCCGGCTACTGCGGCAGCACCTCGAGCGTCGCGACATAGCTCGCGCGGCGTTCCTTCACGCCGGCAACCTCGGTCTTGTCGTCGCGGTGCACCGCTTCCATCCAGTACATGCCGGGCTCGGGCCACGTCACGCTGAACTTGCCGTCCCTGTCGGTGGTGAACGTCATCTCGCCGAGCTTGTCGCGATAGCGGTTGCCGCCCGGGATCACCGTGACCTTTTGCTCGGCCGCCGGTTTGCCGTCGATCAGGAAGCGGAACGTCGCGGGGGCGCCTGCCACAAGGTCGTTCGGATGCGTGACCGGATCGAGCTCCAGCCCGGTGCCGCTCGTCTTCAGCGTCTCGCGTGTTGGCTTGCCGGAGGTGACGAACACCTCGACCCGGCCCTGCGACAGGGAAGCGCGCAGATCCTGCGCGTCGGCTGGAACCTCTTTGGCGAATGCATCGGCGTTGCCGCGCCAGCGCTTGGTCTCGCCGCCGGCCTTCCAGCTCGCGAACACGCCCTCGTTCTGCACGGCGATGCGGTATGTGCCCTTCTGGGTCAGATGCACATCGAAGGTCGAACGATAGCGGCCGGTGCTGCCGTTCTTCGCCGCGGTCTTCGAGCCGTCGGGCGCCGTGATCGAGAGCTGGCCCGGCCGGCCGCGCGCCTCGCGTGCACCCTCTGCCCGCGGGCCGAGATTGGCGATCTGCAGCGGAAAATGCTCGAAGTAGAACAGGTCGTTCGACACCGCGGCATCGACCGTGACCCACGCGTCATCGCCCGACAGGATCGTGGCGGACGGCAGCATCCACACCCGATGCGCTTGCGCCCCGGCGGGGATGCAGAGTGACAAGGCAAGCAGCGACCACTTCAACGGCTTCATGACGACCTCCGACGTTTCAAGGCTTCAGGTCGAGCGCGACGGCGCCGAGCTCGTGTTGACCGGGAGATTTCAGGGACTGGTCCGCTTTCGGCGGCCACTGGAACGGAATGCGCAGCAGTTCGCGGCCGCCGACTTCGCGCGCCGCTTCGATCACGATCTGGTATTCGCCTGCGCCGAGTCCGGCGAACGGCGCCTTGTCGAGCGCAACGCGGATCTGGTGCTCGCCGGGTGGCCGCGTCGCACTGGAGAGCCCGTCCACCGGCATCGTCAACTCACGGCCTGAACGGCGCCACCACTGGCGCATGTCCTTGAGCCACTTGGTGCCCTCATTGTCCTTGAGCTTGAGGTCGTACCAGACCGCGACATTGCCGACGAAAGACTGGTCCGCCTTCTCGAGCCACACCGCGACATACGGCCGGTGATACTCGGCGACATTCAGCCGCGGAATCTCGATTGAGAGCCTCGCGTCGGCGGCCATCGCGGGCCACACGACCGCTCCGGTCAACGTCATCGATGTCAGGACGCGCATCGTCACCTCAGTGAATGAAGAAGATCGCGAGCAGGAGCGGAATGACGAGCCCGAGCGCAACCAGCGGCCAGGTCGAGGGCCGCTGCCCGGCGAGCAGCTGCAGCAGAACGAGCCCGGTGATGACAGAACACCACGCAGGCGACCGCGAAGATGTCGAGGAACCACGACCACGCGAGGCCGGTGTGCCGGCCCTTGTGCAGGTCGTTGAGCCAGGCGATCCAGCCGCGATCGGTCAGCTCGTAGCGCGCCTCGCCGCTGTCGAGATCGATCGAGAGCCACGCATCGCCGCCCGGACGCGGCAGCGACACGTAAATCTCCTGCGACCACTCGGCATCGCGTTCGTCCACCGTCACGGCAAGCGCGCCGCCGATCCAGGCGCGTAACGCCGCCGGAAGCGGGCGTTTCGTGGCGCCTTTCTCGGCTTTCACCTGCGCCAGCAGATCGGGCGGCACGGTCGCGTTGCGCGCCGTGATGCCCGGCTTCGATTCGATCTGCGAGGCGTGATTGAGCGTTATGCCGGTGATCGCGAACAGCAGCATGCCGATCAGGCAAACCGCCGCGCTGATCCAGTGCCACTGGCGCATCTGCCGCAGCCAGAAGGCGCGGCTTCCGAGCGACCATTTGTTCGTTGTTGGTGTCCTGCTCAGCACGCATCTGGGTCCGGTCAGTGCAGCACGCTGACGAGATGGTCCGGCAGGACCAGCGCGTGTTCGTCATCGGGGGTCTCGGCCTGCGGCGTCAGCGCCTGCTCTTCGAAGCCGACGCGCATGGTCGCGGCGGTCACGTTGCGGCGAAGCTGGCGCAGCATCAGCTCGAACAGGTGGAAGCTCTCGATCTTGAACTCGACCAGCGGATCGCGCCGCGCATGGGCGCGCAGCGGTGCGGCACGGCGCAGCAGCTCCATGCGCTGCACGTGGCGCAGCCAGAGATCGTCGAGCAGCGCCATCACGACGCGCCGCTGCACCACGCGAAGGCGCTCCTCGCCCCAGCGCCTGGTCTTCTCCGCCATCCAGCCATCCGCGACCCGCACGACATAGTCGCGCACGTAAGAGCGCGTGATGCCGTGCTCGTCCATCCATGACGGGATCGGCACATCGAGCGTGAGCACGCCGCGCACGTCGAGATCGAGCGCGATCCAGTTCCAGCCGTCCGGCTCGGTGCCCTGCGGCATGTGTTGCGCCAGAAGGTCATCGATCAGCCCGTGCCGCATATCGGTCACGACGTCGGCGATCGCTTCATCGCTCATCGTCGCAAGGCGCTGTTCGAAAACGACCTTGCGCTGATCGTTCATGACGTTGTCGAACTTGAGGATGTTTTTGCGGATGTCGAAGTTTCGGGCCTCGACCTTCTGCTGGGCCTTCTCGAGCGCCTTGTTGATCCAGGGGTGAACGATCGCCTCGTTCTCCTTCAGGCCGAGCTTCTGCAGCATGCCGTCGAGCTTGTCGGACCCGAAGATGCGCATCAGGTCGTCTTCCAGCGAGAGGAAGAACTTGGAGCGGCCCGGATCGCCCTGGCGGCCGGAGCGGCCGCGCAACTGGTTGTCGATGCGGCGGCTCTCGTGGCGCTCGGTGCCGAGCACGAACAGCCCGCCGGCCGCGAGCGCCGTCTCCTTCAGCCGCGCCACCTGCTGTCCGGATCGCGTCGGCGCGCGGGTCCTTCATGCGCGTCTGGTAGTCCTCGACGTCGGCAAGCTCCTGGCGGATGCGCATGTCGGCGTTGCCGCCGAGCTGGATGTCGGTGCCGCGGCCCGCCATGTTGGTGGCGATCGTGATCGCGCCCGGCACGCCCGCCTGCGCCACGATGAACGCCTCCTGCTCGTGGTAGCGCGCGTTGAGCACCGCGAACACCTTGGTCTTCTTGGCGCCCTCGTCGCCGGTGTAGAGCGCCGCAAAGGCGTTCGGGTCGGAGAAGTCGTGCTGCTCCCAGCCCTCCTTCACCAGCATCTCGGCCAGCTGCTCGGACTTCTCGATCGAGGTGGTGCCGACCAGCACCGGCTGGCCTTTAAGCTTGCACTCCTCCAGCAGCGTGATGATCGAGCGGTACTTCTCGGTGGTGGTGCGGTAGACCTCGTCGTCCTCGTCGAGCCGCGCGAGCGGCATGTTGGTCGGGACCTCGAGAACCTCCAGATTGTAGATGTCGAGGAACTCGTCGGCCTCGGTGAGCGCCGTGCCGGTCATGCCGGCGAGCTTGGCGTACATGCGGAAGTAGTTCTGGAACGTGATCGAGGCGAGCGTCTGGTTCTCGGGCTGGATCGGCTGGTGCTCCTTGGCCTCCAGCGCCTGGTGCAGCCCCTCCGAGTAGCGCCGTCCCGGCATCATGCGGCCGGTGAACTCGTCGATGATCACCACCTCGCCGTTGCGCACGATGTAGTCCTTGTCGCGCGCAAACAGCTTGTGGGCGCGCAGGCCCTGGTTGACGTGGTGCACCACCGAGACGTTCTCGACGTCGTAGAGCGAGTCGGACTTGAGGATCTTGGCGTCGCGCAGCCACTGCTCCATCCGGCTCATGCCGGCCTCGGAGAGGTTCACGGTGCGCTGCTTCTCGTCGATCTCGAAGTCGGCCTTCTCGAGCTTGGGGATATAGGCGTCGATGGTGTTGTAGAAGTCGGAGCGGTCGTCGAGCGGGCCGGAGATGATCAGCGGCGTGCGCGCCTCGTCGATCAGGATCGAGTCGACCTCGTCGACGATCGCGAACACATGGCCGCGCTGCACCATGTCCTCGAGCCGGTACTTCATGTTGTCGCGCAGGTAGTCGAAGCCGAGCTCGTTGTTGGTCGCGTAGGTGACGTCGCAGGCGTACTGCTTCTTGCGCTCCTCGTCGTCGAGCCCGTGCACGATGGTGCCGACCGTGAGCCCGAGGAAGCCGTAGATCTGGCCCATCCACTCGGCGTCGCGCTTGGCGAGATAGTCGTTCACCGTCACCACATGCACGCCCTTGCCGGCGAGCGCGTTGAGGTAGACCGGCAGCGTCGCCACCAGCGTCTTGCCTTCGCCCGTCTTCATCTCCGAGATGGCGCCCTCGTGCAGGATCATGCCGCCGATCATCTGCACGTCGAAGTGGCGCTGGCCGAGCGCGCGCTTGGCCGCCTCCCGGCAGGTCGCAAACGCCGGCACCAGGATGTCGTCGAGCGTCTTGCCGGCCGCCAGCTGCTGCCGGAACTCCTCCGTGCGCGCCCGCAGCGCGTCGTCCGTCAGCGCCGACAAGCTCACCCTCAAGCGCGTTGATCGCGTCAACACGCGGGCGGTAGTTCTTGATCCGGCGCTCGTTCGCAGAGCCGAAGAATTTGGCGAGCGCACGGATCATTTGCCACCGAACTTGACGGGGACGGTGAAGCTGAACTCGTTGCCCGGCACGTCACCCGGCGGGCGCGGCAGCGGTTGCGCGCGCTGGATCAGCTCCATCGTCGCCTCGTCGAGCAACGCATGGCCGGAGCCGCGCTGCAGCTTCGCCACCCTGACCTGACCGGCGCGGTCGACCGTGAAAGCCAGCTCCGCGGTTCCCTGCTCGCCGCGCGCGGCTGCGGCGGGTGGATAACGCTTGTAGCGCTGCAGATGCGTCGAGATGCGCAGCTTCCAGCTCACCAGCGAGGCACTGCGCACCGCGGCCGCGGTCGGCGCCGTCGTCTCCGAAGCGGTCGCGAGCGGCGGCGTGGTCACGGCCTCGGATTTCTTCTCTGACTCCTCCTTCTGCTCTTCCACCGGTTTCGGAGGCGGCGGCACGACGGTCGCGATCGTCACTTCGGCGTTCTCGACCTGCGGCAGTTCCTTGACCGGGACCGGCTCCTCGACGACGGGCCTGACCTCGGTTGTCTGTTCCGGCTTTACCTCGCTGACCTCGACCGGCTGCGGCTGTTTCTCGGGCTCGGCCTCGCGGTTGGGATCGGGCTTCGCCTCGGTCGGCGGCGGCGCGGCCTCGGTCTGCACCTGTTCGATCAGGCCGGGGGCGACGTCGCGTGACGGCGCATCGACCGTCGGCAACGCGGCGAAGTCCATGATGACGGCAGGCGACTGGTCGCTGACTTCTCCGCGCTCGCGCTCGTAGAAGATGGCCAGCGCGGCGGCGCTATGCGCCATGATGACGAGCACGAAACACACGCCCCATCGCAGGAATTCGCGCTTGCCGCGAGCCTCGGCGAATTCCGCGATCTCGCTCATCGCGTCGTTTCCAGCCCGACAAGCGCGATCTTCAGGTAACCCCCGGCGCGCAGGAGGTTCATCACCTCCATCACCTCGCCATAGGACACGGTCTTGTCTGCGCGCAGGAACAGCCGCTGCTGCTTGTCGCCGCTGGTGGCGCGATCGATCATGAGCGCAAGCGCTTCACGCGATACGCCCTCCTCGCCGAGCGCGAGCGTGCGATCCTGCTTGATCGTCAGGAAGATCGGTTTCTTCGGCCGCGGCTCGCGCGGCGCGTTCGAGGCCGGGAGATCGACCGCCACATCGACGGTCGCGAGCGGCGCCGCGATCATGAAGATGATCAGCAGCACAAGGATCACGTCGATGAACGGCGTGACGTTGATCTCGGAGACTGGAGCGAGGTCGTCGTCGCCGCCCGTTTTGAGGCTCACACCCATCGCTTCTACTCTGCGGCGCTGGTTAGTCGTGCGTTCCGCGCGGCCGGATAAGCGGCGCGCGATCGAGATCGCGACTGACGAGACGCATCACTTCCGCTGCGCCATCGCCGAGCAGCCCGCGATAGCCGGTGATCGAGCGTGAAAAGACGTTGAAGATCACGACCGCCGGAATCGCCGCCGCGAGACCCAGCGCGGTCGCGAGCAGCGCTTCGGCGATGCCGGGCGCGACGACGGCGAGGTTGGTCGTCTGCGCTTTGGAAATTCCGATGAAGCTGTTCATGATGCCCCACACGGTGCCGAAGAGGCCGACGAACGGTCCCGTCGACCCGATGGTCGCGAGAATCCCGGTCCCGCGGTTCATGCGCCGCCCGGCGGCAGCCTCGATGCGCTCGAGACGCGAGGCGACGCGCTCCTTCACGCCGTCCTTCTCGGGCGCATCCGCCGACAATCTGATTTCGGCTTCCGCCGCGCGCGCGAAAGCGGCGACCGGTCCGCCGCGGCCGCGCAACTTTTCGATGCCGTCATGCAGCGTGCGCGATTGCGCGAGTGTGCGAAGCCCGTTCTGCGCGCGGCGCTTCGCACCGAAAAGCTCGAGGCTCTTGGCGAGCCAGACGGTCCAGCTCACCACCGAGGCGAACGCGAGCCCGATCATCACCGCTTTGACGATGTGATCCGCCGCCATGAACATGCCCCACGGCGAAAGGTCGCGCGGGAGCGTCGCTTCGCCGTCGATCTGCGGCATCTCATGAGACGGATCGCCGGGGGGCGGAGCCACTGGCGCGTCCGGTGCAGTGGGCACGGCCGGCGACGGCGCGGGTGCGACCGATTGAGCCAGCCGCATGCCGCTCCGGCTTGCGTGCTGCGCAGACGCGGGACCGTTTGCCGTTGCGGCGAGGACCGGAGCAAGGCCGCCGGAAATCGCGAAGCCGGCTGCGATGACGAGGTTCAGGACATTTCTGAGCAGGCGCGGGACGTGGCGGCGGACGGTGGAACGCATTGCATTTTCTTTTGATTTGGATGCGCGCGCCCGCGAGCGGCGCGCGATTGATTGGCCTTGAACGCAAGTATTCATAGGGCGCATCGCGCTGCGAAAAAACATAAAAACGCAGCAAGTACGCTAGATAATAGCGATTCTAACGTACTCAAATAGTTTAGAATTACTACAATTCAATGATTATCAGTATTGCGAATCCCGCATTGCTTCATGAATACCGGCATGTTACGCAAAAATCGCCGGAACAGTAAGAAAAATAAGAACTTTTCTTAACTAGATCGATAGTGTGAAGTAAACAGGAGAGAAGAAATGGGGCGCTACGGGGTCGTCGAAACAGCCAGCGGGTTCAGCCAGCCAGAGAAACAAACAAGTCTTGCTGAAGCATCCAGATTGGCGTGGGGATCGACGGCTCTCAGTCTCGCTTCACTGATGCTCGTCACCGATTCCGCGGACGCGCAGCCGTCTTCTTCCGGCAATCTTCCGACCATTCAGGTCAACCCGCCGCCGCGCGCCAAGCAAAAGCAGGCACGCCCGCAACGCCGCGCGCGTCCCGCGCCGGTGCCTGCGGCGCCCGCTCCCGGAGCGCCGACCCAGACCGAAGCGACCGGACCCGGCACCGGCTATCAGGCGGCACAGCCCGGCGTATCGCGCATCCCAACGCCGCTGATCGACACGCCGCAGACCGTCAACGTCGTCACGCGCCAGGAAATCCAGGACCGCAACATCGTCTCGATGGAAGACGCGTTGCGCGGCATTCCCGGCATCACGTTCAACGCAGGCGAAGGCGGGCAGCAGGGCGACAGCCCGATCATCCGGGGCTTCGTTGCGCGCGGTGATATCTTCCGCGACGGCATCCGCGATCCGGGCTGGTACACGCGCGATCTGTTCTCGGCCGATCGCGTCGAGGTCTACAAGGGTCCGTCTGCGTTTGCCTTCGGCCGCGGCTCGACCGGCGGTGCGATCAACACCATCTCGAAGCTGCCGAACGGCCAGACCTATCTTGAGTCGCTCATAACCGCCTCGACACCGCGTGGCGTGCGCGCGGAAGTCGATGCGGGCGGCAAGATGGGCAACATCTCGGCGCGCATCGCCGCGATGGGACAGAACATCGATACGCCGGACCGCGATCATGTCGGCACCAAGCGCTGGGGCGTCGCACCCTCCGTGTCGGCCGACGTCACCGACAAGACCAAGGTGACGCTGAGCTACGTCTATCAGGGCGAGGACAGCGTCCCGGACTACGGCCATCCCTACCTGCCGGCACCGGCCTACAATGCAGGCACCGGCGCGCTCACGAACAGCGGTTATTTCGGCAACGGCAAGGCGACGCCGCCTGTGCCGATCCCGCGCAACAACTGGTTCGGGGTGGTCGGTGGCTCGCTTAACGACAGGGTGCTGACCGATACGCACATCCTGACGGGCAAGATCGAGCACGAGTTCGCCAACAACGTGAAGGTCTCCAACACGACGCGCTACGTGTCGGTGGATCGCATGGCGCGGCCAACCGCTCCGCGCAGCCTGT
Organism: uncultured Alphaproteobacteria bacterium; assembly: GCA_963828625.1. GTDB lineage: Bacteria > Pseudomonadota > Alphaproteobacteria > Rhizobiales > Xanthobacteraceae > PALSA-894. The sequence continues at coordinate 248,268 of CAWHEX010000011.1, forward strand.
TCCAGGCGAACAACACGTCCGCCGTGACGCCGGGCTATCCGGTCGAACTGATGACGATCGGCAGGCAGCACTTCATGACCGAGACCGACAACGCGTTGCTGATCAACCAGACCGACCTCTCGGCGAAGTTCAACACGTTCGGCCTTCGCCACACCGTCGCGGCCGGCCTTGAATTTGCGAAAGAGGATCGCTTCCAGCAGCGTGCACGCGGAACGGCGCCGACGGGCGATGCCAGCAATCTCTGCGCGCCGACCCATCTCATCTGCCGCACCAGCCTGTACTATCCGGTCGATACGAGTTTCGGAGGCGTGTTCAACGGCTGGAATACCCCGCTCGTCACCGAGGCAAAGACTGTGGCGGCGTACGTCTCGGACCAGATCAAGATCAACGACTACTTCGAGATCATGGGCTCGGTCCGCCACGACTACTTCAAGACAGAGTTCGACGACATCGGCAATGCGACACCCTCCGCCCGGCACCTCGAACGCGTCGATAACATGACCAGCTATCGCGTTGGCGGCATCTTCCACCCGACGAAGAACTCCAGCATCTACGTGGTACACGGCGTTTCCTACAATCCGTCCGCGGAACTGGGCACGCTTTCGAGTGCGACCAACAACGCCGCGAGCGCCACGCTCGCGCCCGAGAAGAACAACACGATCGAGGTTGGCGCGAAGGTCGACGTCTTGAACCAGCGGCTCAGCCTGACGGCCGCGGCGTTCCGGATCGAAAAGGAAAACCTGCGTATCCCGAACGATCCGACGCTGACGACACCGGTGCTCGTGCTCGACGGCACGGCGCGGGTGGATGGCGTCGAAGTGGGCGCGGCCGGCCGCATCACGAACGAGTGGAGCGTGACGGCGGGCTATTCATACCTTCAGTCCGAGATCGTCAAGACGACGAATCGAGCCGAGCTCGGCCGCGAACTGCCGAGCACGCCAAGGCATAACGTCACGTTCTGGAGCACCTACGACGTCACGCCGCTCTGGACGGTCGGCGGCGGCGCCGTCTACCAGTCGGATGCGTTCGTGAACACCACGAACGTATCCTACGTGCCGGGGTTTTGGCGGTTCGACGCCATGATGAGCTACAAGATCGCCCCGAAGGCATTGCTGCAGCTGAACGTCTACAACATCACCGACGAGCTGTACTACGCGCAGTACTATTCGGGTCACGCCGTACCGGCGGCGGGCCGCTCGGCGTCGCTATCGCTTCGCGTCCGCTGGTGATCGTCGCACTGATCCAGCGTCCGCGGCCCGCGTTCGCCTCGACCTCCGGCGCGCGGGCCGCGGCTTTTCGGGCGCAAGATCCAGGGCGGGTGCTCGCCACCGGCCCTTCGGCTTTCGAGTGAGCAGCCGCCATGATGGTGCATATCCCGCAGGTGCTGAACGCCGAGCAGGTCGCGCAATGCCGCGCCGTGATGGAGCGCGCGGACTGGGTCGACGGCCGCGCGACGGCAGGGCACCAGTCGGCGCAGGTCAAACGCAACCTGCAACTTCCCGAACGATCGCCTGAGGCCGAGCAACTCGGCAAGATCGTGCGCGAGGCGCTGGCGCGCAATCCGATGTTCATGACGGCGGTGCTGCCGAAGCAGGTGTTTCCGCCGCTGTTCAATCGCTACGACGCCGAAGGCGCCATGAACTTCGGCTCGCATGTCGACAACGCGATCCGCGCGCTGCCCGGCGGCGCGGGTTATGTGCGCACCGACGTCTCGTCGACATTGTTCATCTCATCGCCGGACGACTACGACGGCGGCGAGCTTGTCGTGGAGGACACCTACGGCACGCACGCCGTGAAGCTCCCGGCCGGCGACATGATCGTCTATCCGGGCGACAGCGTGCACCACGTCAAGCCGGTGACGCGCGGCTCACGCATCGCCTCGTTCTTCTGGACGCAGAGCATGGTGCGCGATGTGACGCATCGGCGGCTGTTGTTCGATCTCGACATGTCGATCATGCGGCTGAACGCGGACCACCCCGAGCATCCGTCGCTGGTGTCGCTGACTCGCTCTATCACAACCTGCTGCGCCAATGGGGCGAGCTGTAGGGCGCTGAAAGCGCGGCGTTTCCGGCTACGGGCCGGACGCGGCCATTCATCCATTACCCAGCCAGGACGCCTTGGTGACTGTCCCGGGCCGCGCCTATACTCGCGGTCACTCCGGGCGACGTGCGCAACCGCTGCGTCGCCTCGAAAGTACGCTGGGACGCACGGATGGCCGAACGGTCCTTCAAGGAAGAGGTCGAGAAACTCAAGCTCGGCGCCGGTAACGAATTCCGGGGCGAGGGCATTCTCGCGATCACCAAGGCGCTGCTCGAATCCGGCGTGTCCTATGTGGCCGGCTACCAAGGCGCGCCGATTTCGCACCTGATGGACGTGCTGGCCGACGCGAACGATATCCTGACCGAACTCGGCGTCCATTTCGAGAACAGCGCCAACGAGGCGACCGCTGCGGCGACCCTTGCGGCCTCGATCAACTATCCGCTGCGCGGCGCCGTCACGTTCAAGTCGATCGTCGGCGTCAACGTGGCGTCCGATGCACTCTCCAACCTCGCCTCGGGTGGCGTGACCGGCGGCGCGCTCATCATCATCGGTGAGGACTACGGCGAAGGCTCCTCGATCATGCAGGAGCGCGTGCACCCGTTCGCGATGAAATCGCAGATCTGGCTGCTCGATCCGCGCCCGAACCTCCCATCGATCGTCAACGCGGTGAAGCAGGGCTTCGCGCTGTCGGAGGCGACCAACACCCCGGTGATGCTCGAGGTGCGCATCCGCGCCTGTCATGTGCATGGCCGCTTCGACACCGAGGACAACGTGCGGCCAGTGTTCACCTTGAAGGACGCGATGGAGAATCCGCGCCGCCAGACGGACCGCATCGTGCTGCCGCCCGCGAGCTACCTGCATGAGAAGGAGAAGATCGAGACGCGCTGGCCGGCCGCCGTGGAGTTCATCGGCGAGAACCGGCTCAACGAGTTCTTCGATGGCGATTTGACCGACATCGGCATCGTGATGCAGGGCGGAATGTACAACACGACCCTGCGTGCGCTGGAGCTTTGCGGCCTTGCGGATTTGCTCGGCCATTCGCGCGTGCCGCTCTATGTCCTCAACGTCACTTATCCGCTGATCGACGACGAACTGATCCGCTTCGCGACCGGCAAGCGCGCCATCCTGATCGTCGAGGAAGGCCAGCCGGAATTCATCGAGCAGGCAGTCAACACTATCCTGCGCCGCGCCGATGTGCAGACCCGCATCGAAGGCAAGGGCATGCTGCCGATGGCGGGCGAGTACACCGGCAGCGTGGTGCGCGACGGCGTGAAGGCGTTTGTGCGCGCTTATCGTCCGGATGCCATCTCGGACGCGCCGCCGTCGAACGAAGGCGCGGTGCGGCTCGCCGCCGCCGCGAAAGGCAGCCGAGGGCAACGTGCATGCGCGGCCGCCGTCGTTCTGCACCGGTTGCCCGGAGCGGCCGATCTTCACCGCGTTGAAACTGGTCGAGCGCGAGCTCGGGCCGCATCACGTCAGCTGCGACATCGGCTGTCACCTGTTCTCGATCCTGCCGCCATTCAACATCGGCGCGACCACCATGGGCTACGGCCTCGGCGGCGCGGGCGCGTCGGCCTTCAATGCGAAAGCCGACAAGCGCGCGATCTCGTTCCTCGGCGACGGCGGCTTCTGGCACAACGGGCTGACGTCCTCGATCGGCAACGCGGTGTTCAACAAGTCCGACAACGTCACCATCATCGTGGACAACGGCTACACGTCCGCGACCGGCGGGCCAGGACATTCCGTCCTCCGCGGCCGACAACAAGATCCGCCAGACGCACAACTCGATCGAGAAGGCCGTGCGCGGCGTCGGCGTCGAATGGGTGCGCACGCTGACGCACACCTATGACGTCGCCGGAATGCGCGACACGTTGCGCGAAGCGCTCACCACGAAGGAAAAAGGCCCGAAGGTGATCGTGGCGCAATCGGAATGCATGCTGAACAAGCAGCGCCGCGAGCGCCCGCTGATGGCGAAGGCGATCAAGGGCGGCGAACGTGTCGTGCGCGAGCGCTTCGGCGTCGATGCCGACACCTGCACGGGCGATCACTCTTGCATCCGCCTGTCGGGCTGCCCGTCGCTCACGGTCGCGCCCAATCCTGATCCGCTGCGCACGGAGCCGGTGACCAAGGTGATCAACTCGTGCGTCGGCTGCGGCCTGTGCGGCGAGGTCGCGCACGCGGCCGTGCTGTGCCCGTCGTTCTACCGCGCGTCGATCATCAACAATCCGAGCAGCTGGGACCGCCTCAGGGCGCGCGTGCGCAATGCCGTGATCGGCTTCCTGCAGCGGCGCATCGCGCAGACGCCAGTTCGCGTCAGCATGAACGCGCCGTTCCCGCAGCGCCAGCGCCCGATCACCATCGCGATCCTCGCGATGGGCGGCGAGGGCGGCGGCGTTCTCGCCGACTGGATCGTCGATCTCGCCGAACACAACCGCTACCTCGCGCAGCTCACCTCGGTGCCCGGCGTGGCGCAACGCACCGGCGCGACGATCTATTATCTTGAGATCTACCCGCGTGCGGCGATCGCGGATTCGGCGCATGAGCCGGTGCTCGCGCTGATGCCGGTGCCGGGCGACGTGGATATCGTGATCGCGTCGGAATTGATGGAGGCGGGTCGCGCGATCCAGCGCGGACTGATCACGCCCGACCGCACGACCCTGATCGCCTCGACCAATCGCGTGTTCTCGATGACCGAACGGATCGCGATGTCCGACGGTCGCGTCGACGACGGCAAGCTCGCCGAGGCTTGCCGTGCAGCCGCCAAGACCATGCATGCGTTCGACATGGCGGCGCTGGCGGAAGCGACCGGTAGCGTGATCAGCGCGGTGCTGCTCGGCGCGCTCGCGGGCGCCGGCGTGCTGCCGTTCCCGCGCCAGGCGTTCGAGGGTGCGATCAAGCGCGGCGGCAAGGGCATCCAGGCAAGCCTCGCGGCCTTCACGGCCGGGTTCGAGGCAACGACCGCGGGTGTCGCGGCGGTGAAGATGCCGGCCACCGTGCTGCCGCCGCCGACGCTCGACGGGCAGGATTCGGACGAGACGCCGACTGCGCCTTCTCCACACAAGCCGATTCCAGCGGAGTTGCTGCGCGAGAGCGAGACATTTCCGGCGAGCGCGCGCGCAATCGTCCGCGCGGGAATAGAGCGCACCGTGGATTATCAGGGGCTCGACTACGCCAAGCTCTATCTCAATCGGCTTGCGCCTATCGCCGCGGCGGACAAGGACGGCCGGCTGGTCACGGAGGCGGCGCGGCAGCTCGCGCTCGGCATGGCATACGAGGACACGATCCGCGTTGCCGAACTGAAGATCCGGCCTTCGCGCTTCGAGCGGGTGCGTGAGGAAGTGCAGGTGAACGACAATCAGATTCTGGAGATCGCCGAGTTCATGCATCCGCGCACGCAGGAGATCGCCGACACGCTGCCGGCGCCGCTCGGCCGGTTCATCCTCGAACACCGGCTGGGTGCGCGGTCTGATCGATCGGATGACGCATAAGGGCCGCGTGGTGAAAACACGTCGCTGCGCGGGTTCTTGCTTCTTTATCTCGTTGCGTCATTCAAGCCGCTGCGCCCGCGCTCGCTGCGCTACGCGGTAGAACAAAAGCATCTCGAAGACTGGCTCGCGACCGTGCAAGGCCTCGCTGCGACACATTACGATCTCGCCGTCGAGGCCGCCGCCGCACGCAATCTAGTCAAGGGTTATGGCGACACGCATGAGCGCGGACGCGCGCGCTTCGAGACGCTGATGAGCCTGTTGCCCGTGCTCGCGCAGCGGCCTGATGGCGCTGCGCAACTCGCCGCGCTGCGCAAGGCCGCGAATGCGGATGACACCGGCGCGGCGTTGAATGCCGCCATCGAGAAAATGAAAGAGCCGGTGGCGGCCTAGTTCCCCAGCAAGCCCGGCAACCACGTGGCGAGCGGAGGAAACAGGAAGATCGCGACCAGCACCACAGCGCCGAACACGATGTAGGGTATGCTCGCCGCATAGATCTGCTGCATCGTGATGCCCGCGGGGGCGACACCCTTCATGGTGAACAGCAGCAAGCCGAACGGCGGCGTCAGCAACCCAAGCTGCATGCAGATCAGGAACAGCACGCCGAACCAGATCGGATCGATACCGAGACGCTGCACCAGCGGCATGAAGAACGGCAAGGTGATCAGCATCATGCTGACCTGATCCACGAAGCAGCCGAGGAACAGCAGGATCAGCATCATGCCGATGATGATCGCGGTCGCGGAGAGATCCTGTCCCGACACCAGCGCCACGATGCCGTTGGTGGCGCCGGAGAAGCTCAGCACCTGTGAAAAGGTCGTGGCGCCGAGAATGATGAACAGGATCGTGCCGGATACCGCGACGGTACCGGTCAGCGCCTTCATCAGGTTCGCCACGGTGAGCGCGCGATAGCAGGCCGCCGCCAGGATCGTCGCCGCGGCGCCGAGCGCGGCGGCTTCGGTCGGCGTTGCGAAGCCGCCGGTCATCGCGCCGACCACGATCGCGAAGATGAGGACAAGCGGCAGTACGTGGATCAGGAACGGCCGCCAGCGCTGCCAGAGGCCTTGCGCGGGCGGCAATTCCTCGTTCGGCGCAAGCGACGGATCGATCACGGCGCGCGCGATGATGTAGCCGACGAACAGCGTCGACTCAGGATCAGGCCCGGCACGATGCCGCCGATCAGCAGGCCCGAGATCGAGATGCCGGCGATGCTGCCGAGCAGCACGGTCAGCGCGGACGGCGGGATCAGCATGTCGACCCCGCCGATGCCCATGATCGGGCCCATCGCCATTTTCGGCTCGTAGCCGCGCGCCAGCATGGTCGGGAGCATCAGGCTGCCGAGCAGCGCAGTGGTGGCGATGGTCGAGCCCGAGATCGCCGAGAACACCGTGCCGGCGACGATCGCGATCACCGAGAGGCGGCCAGGCACGCGGCGGATCAGCAGCGCGAATGCGTCGATCGCCTTCAACGCCACGCCGGTGTGGAACAGCACTTCGCCCATCAGCACGAAGAAGGGGATCGGCGTGAGCGAGAAGCTGGTCACCGACTGCACGGCGTTGCGCGCAAGCTGCGCGAGGCCCGGCTCGCCGCCGAGAAACAGCCAAGCGCCGACGATGTTCAGCGCGAGGAACGCGAATGCCACCGGCAGCCCGAGCCCCATGATGGCGACGAGGCCGCCGAACAGGATCAGGCTTGCCTCGGCCCAGCCCATCAGCCGACCGAGGTCGCTTCGAGCCGCCGCGCGCGCGGCGCGCCGAGGAGGCGATGAAAACGGAAGACGAACTCAAGCGCGACCAGCGCGAAGCAGATCGGCAGCGGCGCCAGCAGCCACCATTCGGGGAACACAAGGTTCTTGATCGTGATCGAGCCGAGTCGCGCGCTCTGCATCGTCATGATCGTGCCGTACCACACGAGCATGAGGCTCGCCGCAAGTCCGAGAATGTCGGCTGCCGCCTCGCAGACCCATGCGACGCGCGGCGGCACGAGCACCAGCACCATGTCGATGCGCACATGCTGGCCGCGCCGCAATAGCCACGGTGCCGTGAGAAGCGTGGTGAGATAAAGCGCGTACTCGGTGACTTCGTTGGCCCAAGGAAAACCGGTCCGTAGTGCGCCGCGCAGCACGATGTCCGCCGTGACGACGGCGACCATGGCAAGCAACAGCAGCGCGGCGACGACAGCGAGGAAATCGAACAGGCGGCCAAGGAAGGAGGAGAGGCGGGTCATATTCTTCTTTCACCTCTCCCCGCTTGAGGGGAGAGGCATAGGCGGCGGTCGCCGCCGTTTCTTACAAGAACGCCGATGCGAGGCATCGGCTATGGAGCAACGCGAGCCGGGTGACGGGCTCTTTCATCGGTCGCGCGTCACGAGAGTCCCCTTCATCCACCTGAGACCTTCGGTCTTCGGCACCTTCTCCCCGCAAGCGGGGAGAAGGGGAAGGAAGATCAATTTCCCGACAGCTGCCGCAGCTTTGGCCCGGTTTCGGGCGCCCGCTTGATCACGGATTGCCACGCGACCTCGTTGGCCTTCTCGAGGAATTTCTTGGCTTCGTCAGGCCCGAAGTCGATGGGCTGGATGCCGGCCTTGGTCTGGCGGTCCCGCTCGGAAGCGATCACGCCAGTGTTCTCCGCATCGAGTCCTTCAAGCCACAGCGCGGCATCCGTCAAAATCTTGCGCTGCGGCTCGCCCAGCGCCTTCCAGGTGTCGAGGTTGACCAGCACGTTCACCTCGACGCTGTAGAACGCGGGCTCCAGCCTGAACTTGGTCACCTTGTCCCAGCCGAGATCGAAGATGCCGGTGACCGGCCAGCCATAGCCGTCGACCACGCCGCGTTCGAGCGCGGTGTACACTTCGCCCGGCGCGGTGGTGATCGCTGTGCCGCCGAGTGCCTCGACGATGTCCTTGTAGACTGGCGTCACGCGGATCTTCAGGCCGGTGAAATCGAGCTTGTCGGGCTTCTTGTTGAGATAGATGTGGAACGGCACGTTGTGGAACTGGCGCGCGAGATATTGGGCGTTCAGCTTCTGGTTATGCAGCTGGTTGATGAACTCCCAGGTGCCGTTCTTGCGTTGCTCGCTCATCGGCTTCGAAACGAGCTTGAAGCCGTCTGCCTCCGGCATCAGGTTGGTGTAGAACGCGCCGGTCACGTTCGCGATGTCGACCACCTTGGTGCGCACCGCGTTGCCGACCTCGAACGGCGGCATCGCGCGCGGCCCTCCAATGTAGTTGATGCGCAGCACACCCTTGCCGTCCGCATTCACCTTCTCGACGAAGCGCTCGAAGTTCTTGGAAAACTGGGTGCCCTCCGCAAACGACGTGACGGCGCGCAGCGTGATTTCCTGCGCAAGTGCCGGCGACATGCCAAGTCCCAGCAGGCTGGAAATGATCGCGGCGCCAGCAAGATTTCTGACGTGCATATGGCTCCCCATCGGTCGTTGTTTCGATACCGTGGGTACGATAGCACAAGTCCGGATGACCGACAGAAGGGCAGGGGCCGCCGAAATTTTCTTGCGGGGCTCAGCCCCGCGTTGCTACCCAATGATCCGCTTGAACACGGCCTTGCCGACGCCCGCCGCAAAGACGTGCTCGAAGGCGCGCACGTAATCCTGCGAATAGAAATGGCGTACGGCGGCGACACGCGTTGACAGCGACGCATCGAAACGGACCGCGAAGCCTCCCGGCCGGGTGCGCACGACGACGCCCGGTACGTTCTGCCCGTGCAGGCGGCAGACGATTGCCGTGCCGGCCGGGGCCGGCGTCTCGCCGCGGAATGCCGCGCCGGTGATCGAGATATCGGCGAGCCGGCGCAGGTGTGCGGCATCGCCGATCATGAGCGCGACCGCTTCACTGGTTGCGAAGCGTTCTGATTTTCGCCGGCGGGGTTGCTCGATGCACACAACGCACACGACCGTCAGGACGATCACGTTGTACCAGCTCCAAGCCAACGCAAGCGTGCCGAAATTCACGCGATCGCCGCGCACGCCGAGGCCGAACGAGACCGCGATCGACAAAATGGTGAGGATCAGCAGCGAGCCGTAAATCCGCAGCAGCGGCCATTCGACGAAGCCGCGGCTGCGGTCGCCGCCCTTTGCGGTCACCTTGAACTTGTGGCCCTTCGGCTTCGTGAGCCCCATGACCACGGCCTTGATGATGGCCGGCGCCGCGATGAAGTGGCATACATCCGACATGATCGGCATGACGCGGCCGCGCGTCACCCATGACATCGACATGATCGTCCAGAGAAAATACGGAAGGAAATAATTCGCGACCTCGTGCAGTTGCGCCTGCACGGCGTTTATTCCGAACAACAGATAAAGAATGGGTATGATAAGGCCCATCATCCGGGCCGGGTACACCGCGGCCCAGTTGAGGAAGCTATCGGTGAGCGAAAGCCGGTCGATGAGCTTGAGATTGGTGCGAAACGAAAACGGTCCGCTGCGGCCGCGCACGATCTGCATGAAGCCGAGGCACCAGCGATTGCGCTGGGTGATGTACTCCTTGATGCCTTCCGGCGCGAGCCCGAGCGTGAGCGGCTCGTTGAGGTAGGCGGTGACATAACCCGCCTCCTTGAGCCGGAGCGTCAGCAGGTAGTCCTCGGTCACGGAATCGGTCGGAAATCCGTTGATGGCGACCAGCGGCTTGAACCGGATGATCGATGACGTGCCGCAACAGAAAGCCGCATCCCATGCATCGCGTGCGGGCATGACGACATCGAAGAAGAAACGCTGATCGTCCGGCCAGGCCTGCGTCGCGAGAAGATTGGCCTGGATCGGGTCGGGATTGATGAAGTGCTGCGGCGTCTGCACGATTCCGATCTTCGGATCGCGGAACAGGCTCATCGCACGGCGCAGAAAGCTCGGGCGTGGGACGAAGTCGGCATCGAGGATGGAGATGAAGTCCGGCGGTTGCGGCAGTTCGGCCAGGCGCAGCAAGGCGTGGTTGATGTTGCCTGCCTTGGCATGGCGATTGTCGGGGCGCGTGATGTAGCCGCAGCCGAGTTCGAGGCTCAGCTTTTCAAGCCAAGGCCGCCGGCCGTCGTCCAGCACCCAGACGCGATAGTTCGGATAGTCCATGCCGGTCGCACCGATGATGGTGCGCTCGATGATCGGCTCCTCTTCGTTGTAGGTGCAGATCAGGACGTCGATCAGCGGCTTTTCCGGGAGCCCGTCGAGCCATGGAAGCTGCGCCTCCACGTCGGGCGTTCGATCTCTCGTCCGCGTCATGAAGAAAAGCGAGATGATCGAAGCGATGACCGTGAGGCCTTCCGCCGCAAGGAAGATCGCGCCGACGGTGAAGTCCAGCGGATCGCCGATCGGCGGCAACGTCGAGGTCACGCGCCAAATAAAGTAGCGCGTCAGCAGCACGGCGCCGACCGCCATCATGATGACGCGCGACGCCGGCCACTCACGCTGGAGCGTGCCCATCATCAGCAGGCAGAAGCCGGCTACGGTCAGGCCCGGCGCGAGGCCGGAGATGACCTCCTGCAGGCTGGTGCGGATCACCGCCGCAGCCCGAACGCCAGCGACTCCGGAGAGGCGTCAGGCGCGGACTTGCCGAATACCACGCGGCCGGTTCGGCCGATCGCGCATTCGCCGTGCGTGGCGAGCTTCGGCAGTGCGACGGTGACGTGATACGAGTCCGCGGCCAGCATCTTCGGCTGGATCGCGAAATTTGCCGGGGCGGCGGACAGTCCGGTCAGATTGACGATGATGCCGTCATAGTCGGGGCGCTCGTCGGCCGGTTTGAAGTTGGCCGCGCCGCCGATGCGCAGCTTGTTGTAGACCGTTTCGCCGACAGTCGCGGTCACGACAGCAGTCGAGCAGTCGAGCAAGCGGATCAGGTCTTGTCCGCGCCGGACGTGTTCGCCCGGCGCAGTCATGATCTCCCAGATGCGTCCGCTGGCCGGCAGCGCCAGCTCGACGTCCGACAAGCCCTGAAATTGTACTGTCTGGTCCTTCAGCTCCACGCGGGCGCGCGCGATCTGCGCATCGAGCTTTTGCGCCTCGGCCGTAAGATCGTCGATACGCAGGCGCGCATCGTCGGCGCGCTGGGCCGAGCTCGGCCGATCGTTGTAGCTGTCGCCGAGAAAGTAGCCCTCGCGCGCGGCTGTCAGTTCGACGGTTGCCTCATCGAGGCGCCGGCGCGACGCAAGCTCGGCAGCCTCCGCAACCAGCTTGTTGCGGTTGATCCGCGCCGCCTCGGCTTCCGACACGATGCCGCCCTGCAAGAGCGTGGAGGTCCGCTGTTCTGCAAGCCGCGCTTCTTCGGCGCGGGCGCTCGCACCGGCGAGATCGCCGCCGAGCGCGGCGATGCGCGCATCGAGCTGGCGGATACGGCCGTTCTGAAATTGCTTCGTCTGCCCCTCGAGTGTCGCGAGACGTGCGTGCGTCTGGGTGATGCGCTCCGCCAGTACCAGCCGGTCGTCCTCAAGCCGCGCGAGGGACTGCCGCGACTCATCGAAGCGCGTGCGATTTGCGTTCGTATCGACGATCCGCAACGCAGGTGAACCTTTCACCGCGGACCACGCGGTGAAGTCGGTGGGCGCCGCGACGATCTCGCCGTCGATCGGCGCGCGGATGGTGACGATGCGCGAATTCACGACCGCATCGACGCTGGCTGCCTGCAGCAACGTCTGGAGCGGCCACGCGCCGAACGCGAGGATCAGCGCAAGCGCCGCCGCGATCTTGATTGGACGGTTGAGCGTGAAACCCCAGATGCCGGGCGCCTTGGGTGCATCCTGGGGCGCCGCGCCATCATCGGCCGGCGGGGCGTCGGCCTGTGGCGCTCCGAAGGCGTCACCCAAGGCCTTGTGCATTTCGCGAATGCCCGGCGGCCCTTCGTCAGGCAGAGGCTGCTGCGCCTCGGCCGGCGACGCATTCGCCGGTGCAGCTTCGCGCGCCACGCCGACGTTCGGCGCCTGATGAACGGTTGGCATAAGCCTACCCCACCCGGTTCGCGTTGCCGGCGTCGATCACGAGCCAGATCCTGGGCATCGCGGTGTATTGCCTCGCGCATGGCGGTTGACCGGCCGGCCCTTCCGGGCAGCCGCGGTCGTAATGCGGTATTTTGAATTTAAACTTGGAGAGGATCGGTTAACGTTAGGGAATTTAACCCGTCTGCCGGGCTTCGCGTGACGCGCATGGTTAAGGAGCGGTAAACGGCCGGCCTGCGGAGAATGCGGCGCTCGCCGCTAGCGCACAGAACGCATCACGCCACTGGCTACGTTTCCCGCGACGTTGAATGTCTGCATTCGGTAGTAGCCGTTGAATTTCAGCTGATCGAGGATCAGGGCGACGGCAAGAATCAACGCGACGATCGTCCAGCGCATGTCCGGCTCCTGGAGCAGGCTGCCTGCCGAGCGAAACGGAGCGGTCGTTTTCTCCAACGCGACGCGATCTCGCGGCTTTTACCTAACGGAACAAGTTGGCCGGAGTTCCCGATTTTCGAGAACTATCGAAGGCAATCGCCTTGATACGTTCCGCGCCGCGGGATGCTAATTCGCCTTGATATTCAGCTCCTTGACCAGCCGCGCGTACTTGGCGAAGTCCTCGGCCACGAGGCGCGCAAATGCCTCGGCGCTGCCGCCGATCGGATCGAGCGCGGAGCTGGCAAAGCTCGCCTTGATCGCTGCTTCGTTCAGCGCCTTGCCGATCTCACTGTTCAGCCGTGTGACGATCGGCGCCGGCGTTCCGGCGGGGACGAACACGCCGAGCCATTGATCGAGCACGAGGCCCTTGATGCCGGCCTCCTGAAACGTCGGAATCTCCTGAAGGCTCTGCGAGCGCGCTTCGGTCGTCTGCGCAAGCAACAGCAGCTTGCCGGCCTTGTAGTGCGGGATCAGCGGCGTCGAGCCGAGCGAGCCGAGCTTTACGTGGCCGGCGATCAGGTCGTTGATCGCCTGTCCGCCGCCGCGATACGGCACCTGCTCGAGCGTGATGCCGGCGATCTGCGCGAACCACATTCCCACCATGTGCTGTGAGGAGCCGACGCCGCTGCCGGTGCCGAAGCGCATGCCCGGCTCCGCCTTGGCGCGCGCGACAAGCTCGGCGATCGATTTGACGCCGAGATCGGGATGCGCCGCGAATACGATCGGCTGGCTTGAAAGCTGCACGACCGGGATGAAGTCCTTCAGCGCGTCGTAGTTCACCTTGTAGACGTGCGGATTGCTGGCGATCGCATCCGGCGCGACGAGCAGGGTGTAGCCGTCCGGATCGCTTTTCCCCGCCGCCTCGATGCCGATCACGCCGTTCGCACCCGTGCGGTTCTCGACGTAGACCTGCTGCCCGAACGCGCGCGAGAGATATTCGGCGATGAGCCGCGCCGCGACATCGGTCGACCCGCCGGCCGCGAACGGCACGATCATGCGTACCGGTTTGCTCGGCCAGCTCTGCGCTTGCGCGGCGAGCGGTGCGGCGATCATCATCATCAGGGCGGTCACGATGCGGATCATGGGCTGCTCCCTTCGTTTGCTCACGCGAGATGGCGCGCGAACCATTCGAGAATGATTTCGAATCGCGCGATGCGATGTTCGGGCGGGCCGTTGCGCGACACACCGTGATCGCCGCCGGGAAAGACGACAAGCTCAACCGGCGCGCGGCGCGCGCGCAACGCGGCGAACAGCCGCTGCGCCTGCTCGAAGGGAACACGCAAGTCGCCCTCCCAGTGCAGGATCAAGGTCGGGATATTGATTTTGTCCGCGTAGGTGAGCGGCATCTGCGCGGGCCATTTTGCCGGATCGGTGCCAACCATGCTGGTCATTGTGTGCCCAATGTCGCTCGTGGCGTAGAGGCTCTCCCACGCATAGACGCCGCGCTCACAGATCGCCGCGCGAAAGCGCGCCCCGTGGTGCGCGGCGAGCCATGCGGCCATCAGTCCGCCATAGGAGCCGCCGAGAACACCGGCGCGCGAGGCGTCGATCTCCGGGCGCGATGCAACAGCATCGAACAACGCGATCAGATCGTCGGCGTCGACCGTACCGATCCGCTCGCGGATCGAGCGCGCGTGGGCTTCGCCGTAGCCAGCCGAGCCACGCGGATTCGCCAGAACAACCGCGTAGCGCGACGCATAGACCTGCGCCTCGTCGAAGAGGTGATACTGGAATTGCCAGTCGGGCCCGCCGTGGATCAGCAGCAACACAGGATGCGGGCCGGGGCCGGGTGGCGTCATCAGCCAGCCGTGAACCGGATAGCCGTCGGGCGCGGTGGCGGTGATTTCGGTCATCGGACGCAGGCCGACACTTTCAATCTGTGACCCGAAGTCGGTCAGCGTCGTCTCCGTCCCGTCACGCACCACGATCACGTCGCCGGCGCTCGCTGCGTTCGTGACGCACGCCGCGACGATGTTGCCGGCGCGATCATAGTCGGTCACGCACCGCTTGCCGCCGATCAGCGTTTTCGCTGCGCCATCCGATCCGACAGCGACGAGGTGGACGGCGCCGCGGGCGAGCGTTGCGCCGAGCACGTCATGTGTCGATACAGCCAGCGGGCGCGTGCGGCCGTCATCGAAGTCGATGGTTTCAGGATCGGTGATGCGCACGGGCGCGCCGCCCGAGAAGGGCACGCGCCACAGCGAGACATTTCGCCCGCGCGCATCGTTCAGTTTGGAACCGAGGTCGCCGATACCGACAAAATAGACGGCCGCGCCGTCGGGTGAGCTGGTCGGCAGGTTGACGGTGGTGCTGGTGCGCGTGAGCTGACGCGTCTGGCCGTCGAGCTCAATCGCGACGATGTCCTGCGCCTCGTCGAGATCGCGCGTGTCGTGCCGCGCCGTCGCGGCGAGGAGATGCGCGCCGCCCGGATGCCACGACACGTCCCAATGATCGCAATCGCCATCCGTCAGCTGGGTGGTGGTGCCCGACACGGCATCGGTGACGAAGACGTGCGACGGCGTGTTGACCGTGTAGCCGCTGCCGTCGGTGCGGTAGCGCAGCCGCGTTGTGCGCTGGACACACCACGGTGGCGCGCGCACGCTCGTTCGGCACCCGCGCCGTATAGGCGATGCGCGTGCCGTCCGGCGACCAGACCGGCGCGGAGGCCGCGCGCGCATGCCGCGCGGTCACGGGGCTGCCGACGCCGAGCGGGTGGGTGGTCAGTTGCCGCGCCGCGCCGCCTTGCGCCGGCATCACGTAAAGCTGCCGCTGGCCGCCCGCGTCGAGCCGCAGGAACGCGATCGACGCGCCGTCGGGGGACCAGCGCGGCGCGCTGTCGTTGGCGCCGTCGGTCAGGCGGGAGGGCTTCGCCGAACCGTCGGTCGGCGCGACGAATATTTCCGAGCGATAGACCGAGCCTTCGATGAAGCTGACCGCGAAAGCGACGCGTGCGCCGTCCGGCGACAGGGAGACCGAGCCGGGCGTCCTGATCTTGCGGATGTCGCCCGGCTGCATCCTGACCTCAGACAGGCTCACCCTGTTCGGCGGCGTGCCAGTGCGTCAGCTTCGCACTGAAGTGCCGCATGACCTGCACCGTCATGGTCGAAACGATCACCAGCAGCAGCAGCAGCGCCAGAAATTTGTCGATCTCGAACGAGTTGGCGTAGACCGTGAGCCGCACGCCCACGCCGTACGTGCCACCGACGATCTCGCCCGCGACCGCGCCGAGGAAGCTGTAGGTCAGCGAGAGCTCGAGCCCGGCCATGATGGTCGGCACAGCGGCCGGCACGACGAAATAGAGGATGTGCTGGCGACTCGAGGCGCCGAGGCTCCGCGCCAGATACTCGTGATCGCGATTGGGCTGCGTCAGTCCGGCGAGCGTCGTCGTCAGCATCACGAAGAACACGAGGCTCACGACCAGCGCGACCTTGGCGGAGATGCCGAGCCCGAACCACAGGACGAACAGCGGCGCCAGCGCGATGCGCGGCAGGCTGTTCGCCGCCACAACGAGCGGGGCGACCGCGCGCCGCGCCGCGCGCGAGCGGAACAGGAGGACGGCGGCAAACATTCCGCTGACCGCGCCGATCGCGAAGCCCAGCAGCGTTTCGACGACGGTGTAGCCGAGGTCGGTCCCGAGCATCCGGTATTCCAGGAACTGAAAGACGAACGCGCGCAGTGTTCCTTCAGGTGTGCCGATGAAGATCGGATTGAACGTGCCGGTCGCTCCGGCAAGCTTCCACACGATCACGAAAACGCCGACCATCAGCGCGCGGATTGCCCAGACCCGGACGACCTCGGACCGGCTTTCGCTGCGCGCGATCACAGCTCGAACTCCCGCTCGATGTCCTGCCAGATGCGCTCGAACAGCCGTCCGAACTCCGGATCGGCCCGCAGCTCGGTGGTCTTGCGCTCCCGGTTGCCGAGGTTGACGTCGTAGATTGCGGTCACGGTTGCGGGCCGCGGACTGAACACGACGACGCGATCCGCGAGGATGATCGCCTCGCCGATGTCGTGCGTCACCATGACCATCGTGCCGGAAAACTGCCGCAGCAGCGCGAGCAGCAATTCCTGCATGCGGATGCGCGTTTGCGCGTCGAGCGCCGCGAAGGGTTCGTCAAGGATCAGGAGGCGCGGCTCGGTGACGAACGTGCGCGCAAGCGCGACGCGCTGGCGCATGCCCTGCGAGAGCTGTGCCGGATGCCGCGCGGTCGCATCCGTAAGCCCGACGCGTCCGAGCGCCTCCAGGGCGCGGCGGCGGCGTTCCTCGGCCGCGACGCCGCGGATTTGCAAAGCCAGCTCGACGTTACCGAGCGCGTCGCGCCACGGCAGCAGCGCGTCGCGCGCCAACGCATAGGCAGTGTCGCGCCGCCCGGCCTTCGGCGGCGCTCCGGCGACGCGCAAGTCACCCGAGGTGTAGCCTTGCAGCCCCGCCACCATGTTGAGGAACGTGGTCTTGCCGCAGCCGCTGGGGCCGACGATGACGACGAACTCGCCGTCGCGGATCGTCAGGTCGATGCCGGCAAGGACATCGGGTCCTGCCGGCACCGTGAACCGGACGTCCTTCGCGACGACCGCCGCGGCCGTCGGGTCAGCCTGCGCGACGGCCACGGTCGTGCCTCAGCGTGCCAGTTCCTTCACGGCTTGCTGTGTTTCCGGCGTGCCTTCGGCGAACACCTCGTCGACCGGCATCGCGCGCGGCATCACGCCGTTCTTGAAGTCGATCGCGACCCATTTCTCGAGGTCGGCACGTGGAAAGTCTGCCGCCAGAATGGTGAGCGCGCCCTGGATGTAGCCTTCGCGGACCTTCGCATCCATGTTGGCCGCCACATGGCTGCCGATGAACTGCTTCGCGAACTCGGCATTGGCGGGGTCGTGGATGAAGACGTCGGCCTTGGCGATGGCCTTGCGGATGCGCCGCACGGCCTCGCCATTCTTGTTGATCCAGTCGCTCATCGCCCACATGCCGATCTGCGAGATGCCGCAGATCTGTAGCTGGCCTGGGCAGTTCTTGGTCGACCGAAGATCGATGATGACGCGCGCGCCGAGCATC
Organism: uncultured Alphaproteobacteria bacterium; assembly: GCA_963828625.1. Taxonomy (GTDB): domain Bacteria; phylum Pseudomonadota; class Alphaproteobacteria; order Rhizobiales; family Xanthobacteraceae; genus PALSA-894. The sequence continues at coordinate 266,209 of CAWHEX010000011.1, forward strand.
TGCGAGGTCTCGATCTGGGGCCCGGTCAGGATCGCGGCATCGATATGGCCGGCCGACAGCGCCTGCGGCGCGCTGAAGCTGACCGCGATGAATTGAACGTCGGTGGCGTCGAGGCCCGCGGAATTGAGCATCGTGATCGCGAGGTAATGCGTCGCCGATGCCAGCGCCGTGACGCCGATCTTCTTGCCCTTCAGCGCCTTGACCGAGTCCGGGAAGTTCGCCGGAACCTCGAGGCCGGGGCGCGTGGCGAATACGCCGGCCTGGCGCGTCTGCCCGGCGATCAGCTTCAATCCCTGTCCTCGGCCGGCCAGCGCCATGAAGACTTCGGGCGCGTTGGTCGCGACATCGACGGTACCGGAAGCCAGCGCCGTGATCGCCGCCGGTCCGTGCGCAACGGTCTCGGTTTTGACGTCGAGGCCGACCTCTTTGAAGAAGCCTTTCTCGATCGCCAGCTCGACAAGCGTCGTCACGCCTGTCTTCGGCTGGACCGAGAGGCGCACCGGGATCGGCGCGCCCTGCGCGTACGCCTCGACGGCGGCGGTGATGCTCGCCACGCAAACGATGACGGCGAGCGCTGCTCTGATGAAGAAACGTGCCATGTGTACTTCCCCCATACTCATCGAAGTGACTTGACGACTAAAGACGCTCCTCGACGTTGCGAACCTCGAAGAGCCTTTCGGAAGACGCCGCATTGCCGGTCGCGCAAACGAGCTCGTAGGCGTCGGAGCAGAACCAGACGCGATTAGTTTCTTTCGTGCGACCGTCGATGCCGATCGCCTTGCGGCGCAACACCAGCACCGGCGCGCGCGCCGACAGCTTCAGCAACCGGCCCGCCATTGCGCCTGCGGCTTCCGCGCGGATCGAAACCTGCGACGAAGTGATCTGGATATCGACATCGCGCATCATGTCCTCGGTCGAAAGCAGTTCCGCTTTCGCGCGTGGCAGCGCGGCGACCTCCGGCACGAGCCAGCCTTGCGCCAGCACGACCGGGCGCCCGCCGATCTGATAAAGGCGGTCGATGCTGAGCGCCTGTTGTCCGGCGCGCAGACCGAGCGCATCGGCGACCTCGCGCGGCGGCTTGGCAAGCTCATAGCGCAACAGCTTCGTGCTCGCGGCTTCGGCCTGCGAGAACAGCGAGCCGAGCAGGCCGTGCAGCCTGCGCAGATCGTGCTTCACGGTCGGCTGCGTGACGAATGTGCCCTTGCCCTGCTTGCGCACGACGATCTGCTTGCGCGCGAGTTCTTCGATCGCCTGACGCACCGTGATGCGGCTGACCGCGAAGCGGTCCGACAGCAGGCTCTCGGAATCGAGGCGGTCGCCTTGCTTCAATCGCCCGCTCCTGATCGCGGACTCGATATGCTGCGCGAGCTGGCGATAGAGCGGCTCCGGGCTGGAGCGGCTAAGCGACGTCTTTGATCTGGACGCGTCCATGTTTCCGTCTTGCGGGCGCCATGCCGAAGGTCATAATAGGTCGTCTTATAACGTCTTAACAAGCGCAATCCTGCCGCACCGGCAGCCGGGTGTCCTTCAATGCCGTTTTCCACCTACCTGCCGGAGCACATGGGCTCCGCCAAACTCACGCCGTCCGGCCCGTTCGTGGCGGGCACGCATGAGGAGTTCACGCTCGTCTACACGGCGGGAACGTTCGGGATCGACGACACCGGGATGCTGAAGATTTCCTGGCGCACCACCTCTGATATGGCGAAGCCGCAGTTCACGCAGGTGGCTGCGCCGAACTACACGACGGTCGAGGCGAGCAACGGCGCGAAGCTCGAATACTGGATCGAGCGGCTGAATATCCGGCCGTGGGTGAATACGCTGGTCATCCGCGTCGGCCGCGGCTTCCTGCGCGCCGGCGACACCATCACGGCGCGTTTCGGCGATCGGCGCGGCGGCTCGCTGGGCATCCGGCTGCAAACCAATTGCGAGGAGCACTTCGCGCTCAAGGTCTATGTCGATGCGTTCGCCACCTATGAATTCACCGAGCTCCCCGTATCGCCCGGCTTCACGCTGGTGGCAGGGCCGGCGGAGCGGTTCAAGGCGATTGTGCCGTCGCTCGCGGTCGCCGGCGAGGCATTCCGGCTGGCGGTCGTTGCCGAGGATGCGTGGGGAAATCCAACCGCACTCGGCGAGCGGCCCATCGCGCTCGTTTCATCGGAGCCGATCCGGAATCTACCCGAGCAGATCGCGGCGAAGCCCGGCGAGGGGCCGCTGGTGATCGACAATCTTGTCGTCGATGCGCCGACGGACATCGAGTTGCGGCTGAGCGACGAAAGCGGCGTCGAGCTTGCGCGCGCCAATCCGATGCGCGTGGTCACCCGTGCGCCGCTGCAGCGATACTGGGGCGACCTGCACGGCCAAAGCGGCGAGACCGTCGGCACCAATCCTGCCCGCAGTTATTTCGGTTACGCGCGCGACAAGGCCTTCGTCGATATCGTCGGCCATCAGGGCAACGACTTCCAGATCACCGATGCGTTCTGGCAGGAGCTGAACCAGCTCGCCGCCGAGTTCGATGTGCCGGGGAAGTTCGTGTGCGTGCCGGGCTACGAATGGTCCGGCAACACTGGCATGGGCGGCGACCGAAACATCTTCTATCGCCGCGAGGGCCGGCCGATCTTCCGCTCGTCGCGCATTCTTGTCGACGGGCAGGATCTCGCCAACGCGGATTGCTACACCGCGAAGGATCTGTTCGGTGCGCTGCAGGGCGAGGATGCGGTGGTGATCGCGCATGTCGGCGGGCGTTATGCCGACATCAAGATGGCGCACGACGGAAAGTTCGAGCGCGCCGTTGAAGTTCACTCGACCTGGGGCACATTCGAGTGGTTGCTGCACGACGCCTTCGACAAGGGCTATCGCGTCGGCGTCGTGTGCCACAGCGACGACCACAAGGGCCGGCCGGGCGCGACGCGGCCGGGCGCATCAACCTTCGGTGCGATCGGCGGGCTCACCTGCTACCTGATGCCGGAGCTGACGCGCGATGCGCTGTTCGCCGCGCTACGCCAGCGCCGGCACTACGGCACGACCGGCACGCGGCTCTCGATCAACCTCACCGGCAGCTTCGACGCGCCGGTCACCCGATTCTCCGACGATCCGCAGCTCGGTTCGTCGCAAGAGCGGCCCGTACGTGAAGCGTTCATGGGCGACATCGTCCGCGCCGGCGACGTGCCGATGCAGCTTGCCGTTGAAGTCATGGGTACCGCGCCGATCGAGCGCGTCGATGTGCTGCACGGGACGCGCGTTGCGCAGACGGTGCGGCCGTATCAGGCCGCCGATCTCGGGCGGCGCGTGCGCGTGCTGTGGCAGGGCGCGGAATATCGTGGGCGCGGGCGCGAGACGGTCTGGCAGGGGAAGCTGACGCTCGCCGACAATCGCATCATGCGCTTTGCGCCCGTCAATTTCCTCAATCCGGAGCGGAAGGTGAAGGAGACGGGCGGCGGGCTCGAGTGGAATTCGGTGACCACCGGCAACATGGCGGGCATCGACCTCTGGCTCGAGGATGCGCGCGCCGGCACGCTTAACATCGAAACCAACATCGTGTCAGGCAAGGTGAACCTCGCGGACCTCAATGGCGAGGCGGTCGCGTTCGACGGCGGCGGACTGGGGCGCAAGTTGAGCGTCTATCGCCTTCCGGAGGCCGACTGGAGCCGCCGCGTCGTCTTCGATCATCGCGTGATATTTTCCGGGGAGGCTGACCTGCCGGTCTATCTGCGCGTCACGCAAGCCGACGGGCATCAAGCCTGGTCGAGCCCGATCTACCTCATCGCCTGATTGTTCTTCGGCTTCCTGCCGACGTTCATTCCTTTGCTCACGCACGCCGAAATTGATCTCATTCATTGGGGCGTTCTGCTTGCGATCAATACCGGGCCTGGCCGCATCGTTCCTCCCGTCGCGCTTAATCTGTTCGTCTCGACCGGGCTTGCGGGCGTGACGTACGCACAGGCCGTGCGCGCGACGATCCCCTTCATGCTGATCATGACGGTCGACCTTGCGATCGTCGCCGTGTTCCCGCACATCTCGCTGCTGCTGCCGCATATCTTGTTCGGCCACCGCATCAAGTAGGATCATTCCGAAACAATCAGGAGGACGGGTGCTTCATTACAGGCGATACGGCAAAGGAACGCCGCTCATCATGCAGCATGGCTTCCTCGGCGGAAGCGGCTACTGGGTGCCGCAATTTCCGGCCTTCGGAAAATGCTTCGACGTCGTCGCGCCCGATCTGCCGGGATTCGCGGGCAGCGCCGAAGAGCCGATACAGGATTCGATCGAAGGCATGGCCGGCGCCGTGGTGGCGCTCGCCGACGCACTGGACGTCGAGCATTTTCATCTGCTGGGACATTCGATGGGAGGCATGGTCGCGCAACAGATCGCGCTCGATCATCCTCAACGCGTGCAGAAGTTGGTGCTCTACGGCACGGCATCGCTCGGCGATTTGCCGAAGCGGTTCGAGACGCTGGCGGCTTCGCGTGCGCGCCTGCATCAGGAAGGCATCGAGGCTGTCTCGCGGCGCATCGTTCCAACCTGGTTTGTCGAGGGGGAAGCCTCGCCCTATTTCGGCCTCTGCTTTGAGGCCGGCAAAGGCGTGAAGGCGGTCGCGGCGGACAAGGCGCTCGCCGCGCTCGGAACATGGAACGTTGGCGCCAGACTGAGCGAACTCAAGATGCCGACGCTCGTGATCTGCGGCGATCGCGACCGCTCGATTTCACTGGATCAGGCTGTCGCGCTTTCGGCGGGGATCAAGGGCAGCCAGCTTTGCATCGCGCCCGGCTGCGCCCACAATGTGCATCTGGAGAGCCCGGAGTTTTTCGCGCTCACCGTTCGCGATTTCCTTCTCGCGTGAGCCGTAGCGTCCGCGTTCGAAGACTACGCGTGCGCCGCGACGCCAAGGTGGCTGTCCAGAATATCCCTGCGCGCCGAAAGCTCGCCGGGCGTCCCGTGGAACACGAAGCTGCCGGACGAAATGACGTAGATGCTGTCCGCCACGGATAGCGCGAGTTCGAGGTTTTGCTCCACCAGCAGGATGGACAGACCGCTTTCGCGCAAGCGGCGCATGATTTCCTCGACCCGCTGAACCAGCTTCGGCGAAAGGCCCTCGGACGGCTCGTCCATCAGGATCAGCGTCGGATTCGCCATCAGGGCGCGCCCGATCGCGAGCATTTGCTGCTCGCCGCCTGAGAGCGAGCCGCCCGCACTCGAAAGCCGCTCCTGAAGTTGCGGAAACTCCGTCAGCACCTCATCCATCGTCCAGTGCTTGCGTCCTGCGACCGGCGGCACACGTCCGCGCCCCGCGAGCGAACTCGTCGGTAGCGCGAGGTTCTCGCGCACCGAGAGCGACTTGAAGATGCGCCGGCCCTGCGGAACGATCGCGACGCCGGCCTGCGCGATCGCATAGGGCGGCTCTTTCTGAAACGCACGGCCTTCGAAGATCACCTCGCCCCGGCGCGGTGGCGTCAGCCCGGCGATGGTGCGGATCAGCGTGGTCTTGCCCATCCCGTTGCGGCCGAGGATCACGACGATGCGGCCGCGCTGCAGTTCGAGGCTCAGGCCGTGCAGCACATAGCTGTCGCCGTAATAGGTGTGCACATCGCGCACGGAGAGGAGTGGTTCAGACGCGGCCAAAATAGACCTCCCGCACCTGAGCGTTGGATTTCACTTCGTCCGGCGTTCCGTCGAGGATGACGTTGCCACGGTGGAGCACGGTGACGCGGTCGGCGAGCGCGAGCGCAATATCGATGTCGTGCTCGATCATCACCAGCGTGATGTCGCGTGGCAATTCGCGGATCAGGCCCGAAAAGCGCTGCCGCTCGCTCGGCGCGAGGCCCGCGCAGGGCTCGTCGAGCAGCACGACCTTTGGATTTGAGGCGAGCGCGAGGGCGAGCTCGAGCTGGCGTCGCTCGCCATACGACAGGAATTTCACAGTTTCATCGGCGCGGCCGTCGAGTCCGACACGCGAGAGCCCGGCCGTTCCACGCTCGCGCAGGTCCGCCAACACGCGCGCGGGCTTGTGCATCGTCCACTTGCGGCGATCGGTGCCGAGCATCGCAAGGGTGAGGTTCTCCATCACGGTGAGGTCGGTGCAGACATTGGAGATCTGGAACGTGCGCCCCATGCCGAGGCCGGTGCGGCGATGCTCGGGCAGCTTCGTGATGTCCGCGCCGAACATCCGAACATGTCCGTCCGAGGCCTGAAGCGTCCCCGCAATACAGTGGAACAGCGTGGTCTTGCCCGCGCCGTTCGGGCCGATCAGCACGCGGCGCTCGCCGGGTTCGACGGAAAGCGACACGTTATCCACTGCGCGCAGACCGCCGAACACCTTCGCGAGCCGCTCGACCGAGATGGCGTGCGCGCTCATACGCCTTCCCCGCGGTCACCCGAGCGCCAGCGTGCGATCAGACCCATGATGCCTTGCGGCGCCCACAGCACGGTGACGATGAACACGATGCCGAGTACGGCTGTGTAATAGTGGAAATAGCCGCTGACCCAGTTGCGCAGCACGAGGATGATTCCCGAGCCGAGGAACGGGCCGAAGATCGTGCCGGTGCCGCCGACGATCGTCATCAGCACGGCCTCGACCGAGACCGGAAATCCCGCCGCGGTCGGGTTCACGAAGCGATTGAAGTAGACGTAAAGCACGCCCGCAATGCTGGCGATCAGCCCCGAGAGCACGAACGCCACATAGAGGTGCTGTCCGACATTGTAGCCCATGCTGCGCATGCGCGACTCGCTCGACTTGATTCCGCGCAGCGTCAGTCCGAACGGCGATGTCACCAGCACGCGATAGCCCGCGGCGACGATCAACACCACACTGAGCACGACGTAATAGTAACCGATGGTACCCGTGACGCGCAGGTTGCCGAGCGCGGGGAACGGTACGCCGGTCACGCCGTTGTCGCCGCCGGTGAACGACGCCCAACGATACGCGACACCCCACAGGATGTAGCCGAACGCGAGCGTGATGAGGATGAAGTAGACGCCGCGCGTGCGCACCGCCGAGGCGAAAACAAAAGCGAGCGCCGTGCCGGCAAGGATTCCGAGCGGCGCAGCCGACGCCGTGCCGAAGCCGTAACGCACCTGAAGGATCGCGGTGGTGTAGGCCGAGAGCGCGAAGAACGCCCCGTGACAGAGCGAGAACAGGCCGGCGTGGCCGAGCAGCAGGTCCGTCGAAAGCGCGAGCAGCCCGAAGATCATGATCTGCATCAGCAGCGTGACCCAGAACTCGCTGGCGAAAAACGGCACGCCGAACGCGAAGATGACCAGTGCGACGGCGAATGCGGCACGCGCAGCCATCGCTCAATGTTCCTTGCCGAAAATTCCGGTCGCCCGGAACAGGAGCAGCACGGCCATCGGGCCGAACAGGATGAAGTAGGAGAGTTCGGGAAACAGCCAGCGGCCGTAAGCATCGAGCAACCCGACGATGAGGCTGCCGAGGATCGCGCCTTCCAGGCTACCGAGTCCGCCGATGATCACGACCACCAGCGCCAGCACCAGAATGTCCCATTCGGCGCCGGGATTGAGTGTCAGGAACGCCCCGCCCGCGACGCCCGCGGCGCCCGCGAGAAACGACGCGAGCGCGGAGACGAGCACGAACAGGCGATCGACATTGATGCCCATCGCGTTGACCATTTCGCGATCGTCGACGCCCGCGCGCACGACCGCGCCGATCTGCGTCTTCTTGTAGAGCAGCCACAGCGACAGCGCGGTGAAGACGCCGAACAGGATCAGCGCGAAGCGGTAGCGCGGATAATAGATGTCGCCGGGAAGCACGATCGATCCGCGCAGATAGGATGGCGTCTGGACGCGCAGGTTATCGCCGCCCCAGACCGCGAGGCACACTTCGCCGATGACGAACGCGACGCCGACGGTGAGCAGCACCTGCGCCAAATGATTGGCGCCGAGCGGGCGGATCAGGAAGCGGTCGACGAGATAGCCCAGCGCCACGATCGTCAGGCCACCGCAGAGCATGGCGAGTTCGAAACTGCCGGTCGCGCGCACCACCGAATAGCCGACATAGCCGCCGAGCAGGTAATACGCGCCGTACGCCATGTTGACGACGCGCATCAGCCCGAACGTGAGCGTGAACCCGCTGGACAGCAGGAACAGCAGCGCTGCGAGCGAGATGCCGTTGATGGCCTGAAGGAGGGCGGCGGTGGACATTGCCGATCAGGTTTGCGGACAAGACGACGCCGGGGGCGGCACGCGGCCGCCGCCCGGCGTGTTCACTTGAGGATCAGCGCTTGTATGGCCCGCGCGCGAGGAACTCCTCGGGCTTCCAGGTCCAGAACTGCGATACCGCCTCGTATGTCTTGATCGGCTTGTTGACGAGAACGTCGCCGAGCACCGGATGCTTTATCTTTTCGACCTTTGCGACATACACATTCTGGATCGGGTTGTCGTAGGCATCGAGCTTCAGCGGGCCGCGCGGCGCCTTGATCTGTGCGCTCCGCATCGCCTTCAGGAACGCCTCGCGATCCTCGACATTGCCGTTGATCGAGTCGATTGCCGTCTTCGACCACAGGGCGGCGGTATAAGCCGACTCGGCGAACCACGACGGCATCCGCTTGTACTTCGCCGCATAGGCATCGACGAACGCCTTGTTCTCCGGCGTGTCGATACCGGCGACATATTGCAGCGTGTTGCTGATGAGGCCGATGGCGCGGTCGTCGACCTGCGGCAGCATGTCTTCCTGCAGCCAGTAACCGCCATAGATCTTGTGCTTCTTGTCCATGCCGAAGTTGAACCAGTCCTCGAACAGACGGATGCGGTCCGCGCCGACGACCATCACGGCGACGCCGTCGGTATCGGCCGGAATGGAATTGATCGTGGTGCCGTAGTCCTTGGTGCCGATCGGGTTCCAGATCAGCCGCGCAACCTTGCCGCCGAGCGCCTTGAAGGTCTCGATCGCGCCGAGTGTCACCTCATGGCCGAACGTGTAGTCCTGCCCGATGAAGGTCACGTTGCGCAGGCCGAGTTCTTTATAGAGATACTCGCCGAACGGATGGCCGATCTGGCTTGATGAAATCGCGGTACGCACCACGGTCGGCGTGCGATCCCATTTTGTCACGTTGTCGGCGCCGGCTGCGTCCATAACAAGTGGCACACCGGTCTCCTTGCTTACCTGCGCGACCGCCGGCCCTTCGTGTCCGCACAGCGGACCGACCATGAAGTGCACTTTCTCCTGCAGCACGAGACGCCGCGCTTGCGTGAGCGCCTGATCCGGATTGCAGGTGGTGTCGCCGGTGACGATTTCGACCTTGCGACCGCCGGCCATCATGCCGGCCTGCTCCCAGAACAGCCGGAAGCCGTTGACCATCTCGGCCCCCGGCGAGGCGAGCGGGCCCGTGATCGGCGGCAGGAAGCCGATGCGGATCGGCCCCTTGTCCTGCGCCTGCGCGGTGGCGGCGAAGCTTGCGAGCGACGCGACAGCGGCCAGGGCCGATGCGGCGCGCGCGAATTTCCGGAGCGAAAGCATGTGCCCTCCCTTGAGCGTTCTCGTATTTGTTATGGCATCCGGTCTGTCGCCGGATGTGGCGCGGCATCGCGGATGCTTGTTCGCCGCGCCGCCTTCCGCCATGATCGGAGTTGTGATCCCCTGTGGCGATTTCATCGGCGCCCCTCGCCGGTGTCAAGCCGATCTGCGATTCCGCCGCATGCAGTCAGCGTTGTAAATCGCAGCAAGGCAACCTTCCGAACCGGGCTACGCATGGACAGCACACCCGCACGCTTTGGCAGTGACCATGGCACGCTGCGCAGCGAAGACGAGCCGCTGCTCACCGGCCGGGGCCGCTTCACCGACGACCTGAATGCGCCGGGACAGGCTTTTGCGGTGTTCGTGCGTGCGCCGGTGAGTCACGCGAAAATCCACAGCGTCGTGACGGGAGAAGCGCGCGCGATGCCGGGCGTGCTCGGTGTGTTCACGGGCCGCGACCTCGCCGATGACGGGCTCGGCGCGATCCCGCCGGTCGCGATCTTTCCCGGCCGTGACGGCACGCCGATGTTTGCTGCCGCGATGCCGCCGCTCGCGGTCGAGCGCGTCCGCTATGTGGGCGAGTCGGTCGCCATTGTGGTGGCGCAGACGCTGGCGCAGGCGCTCGATGCCGCCGAGCAGGTGAAGACCGACTTCGCGGAGCTTTCCTCCGCACCCGACGTGCAGAGCGCGCTTGCCGACGGCGCAGCAGCAATTCACGAAGCGCGGCCCGGCAATGTCGTGCTCGACTGGACCGATGGAAATGCCGCAACGGTTGAAGCCGCTTTCGCCAATGCTGCCCATGTCGAGCGCGTGCGGCTTGATGACACGCGCCTTGCGCCGGTTTCGCTCGAGCCGCGCTCGGGCATCGGTATGTGGGATGAGGGCAAGCAGCGCTACACGCTGATCGCCTCGACGCAGGGCGTTGCGGTGGTGCGGAAGCTGCTCGCTGAGGGCGTGTTCAAGGTGCCGCTCACCACGATTCGCGTACTCACGCACGATGTCGGCGGCGGCTTCGGCATGAAGGCGCAGTGCTACCCGGAATATGCGGCGATCCTTTACGCGGCGCGCAAAGTCGGGCGGCCGGTGAAGTGGTGCAACACTCGGATGGAGAGCTTCCTCTCCGACTCGGCCGGTCGTGACGGTATTCTCGAAGGCGAGCTTGCGCTTGACGCCAGAGGCAAGTTCCTCGCGCTGCGCATGCGCGGTCTGGTCGGTCTTGGCGCCTACACGACGCAATACGCCGCGATCTTCTCGACAATGAACACCAAGAACTGCCTCTCGAGCGTCTATCGTGTTCCGGCGATTTCGTTCGACGTGAAGATGGTGCTGACCAACGCGGCGCCGCTCGGCCCCTATCGGGGTGCCGGCCGCCCCGAGGCGATCTATCTGATCGAGCGCCTGATCGACGGCGCGGCGCGCCGCATGGGGATAGACCGCGTCTCGCTGCGGCGGCGCAACTTCATCCCGCCGAAGGCGATGCCCTACAAGACGCCGAACGGGCCGGTCTACGACAGCGGCGAGTTCGAAGCCTCGATGGACAAGGCGCTCGCGCTCGCGGACTGGAAAGGGTTCAACAAACGCCGTGGCGAAGCACGCAGGCGGGGAAAACTTCGCGGCATCGGAATGTGCTGCTTTCTCGAAGTCGCGGGCGGCATTCTGAACGAGAAAGCGGATCTGCGTTTCGAGACGGATGGCTCGGTCGCGATCCGGCTCGGCGTGCAGGCGATGGGACAGGGGCATCTTTCGACGCTGCCGCGAATCCTTGCGCAGCGCCTCGGCGTGCCGATCACGGCCATTAAACTGATCGAGGGCGACAGCGATGAAGTGCCGGACGGCACGCCGTCGGTCGCGTCGCGCTCGCTCATGATGGCCGGCAGCGCCTCGACGGTTGCCTGCGACAACGCCATCGAGAAGGGCCGGCGCGTCGCGAGCCATCTGCTCGAGGTTGCGGCCAACGACGTGGAGTTCGCCGGCGGCACGTTCTCGGTCGCCGGTACCGACATCCGGCTGCCGATCCTCGAACTTGCCAAGCGGGCGCGGGAAACCGCGGACCTGCCGGACGATCTGAAGGGCGGGCTCGACAACGTCGGCGACTTTACCTCGCCGCAGATGTCGTTTCCGAACGGCTGCCACGTCTGCGAGGTCGAGATCGATCCCGCGACCGGCAGTGTCTCGATCGTCGGCTATGCGGCGGTCGATGATGTCGGCAACATCGTGCACGAAGTGATCGTGGACGGCCAAACCCACGGCGGCATCGCGCAAGGCCTGGGGCAAGTGCTCGGCGAGCACGTGCGCTACTCAGATGACGGGCAGCTCATCAATGCCACGTTCATGGACTACCGTATGCCGCGCGCCGAGGACGTCCCGGCGCTGAAGACCGCACATCACAGCGTTCCATGTACGACCAATCCGCTCGGCGTGAAGGGCGCCGGCGAGTCCGGCGTCGCGGGTTCGCTCCCGTCCGCGATGAACGCTGTCATCGACGCGCTGGCCCTGCGCGGCATCGATCACTTCGACCTCCCGGCGTCGCCGGACCGTATCTGGGCAGCGCTCGCGCAGGCCGGTGATCACTCTTCGCAACGAAGCTAGTCCTCAGGCGGCGTCCACCATCGGGCCTTCGCCTGCGGCCGTGCGCCGGAAGCGTGCCGCGACCAGCGTATCGATCTGATCGAACACGTCGCCGGATCGGATCAGGTCCGCGAGCCGTTGGGTCTCGGGCATCGGCTTGATGCCTAGCTCGGTCCGCAGCGATACCTGCAGCCTCTCGTAGCAGCGGACGGCGTCGGCCTGGCGGCCGATCAGCAACAGCAGCAGCATCAAATCCCCGTGGATGTGTTCGTTGAGCGGATCGACCGACGCCATGCGCCGCGCCTGTAAGAGTGCGCTCTCGTAGTCCTTGCGCGCCACGCTCGCCCGGATCAGGTGGTTCTGGATGCGCGAGCAGAGTTCGTGAAGATGCGCGCGTTCGGGCAGGACCCAGGGTAGATCGATACCCTCAAGGAACGGCCCACGATAATTCAGGACACTGTTCGCGATCGCAGTCTCTTCGTCCGGGCGCAGCGCCTCGCCCCTCTCGTGCTGCATTACCCGGTTCGCCGCCCAGCTCAGTTCGTGCGTGTCGGCGCGGATCTGATCGCAGTTCTCCAGCAGGAAATCGTCGCCGATCCGGCGCAGTTTGTCGCCGCCGACGGCCGGGTCGAGATGGAGGAATTTTCGCAGCCGCCACGTCGCGTTGTTGAAGGCGGCGCGCGCCTTGTCCTGCGGCAGGTCCGGCCAGAACAGCTCGGTCAGGTGGTCGCGTCTGTGAAGGCCCTTGAACTGAACCATGTAACAGGTGAGCAGACATCCCCGCTCGCCAAGCGTCAGCCGTAAAAGCTCTCCATCGAGCTCAAAAGACAGCGTACCGAGCATATTAACTTTCAGCATGGAGAGCCTTTGTGAGCGGCCTTTCGGCCCTTGTTTCAGTACGTTGCCTCCAGCGCGTTGTTCGGTGACGCAACTTTAGTCTAATACATCGGCGGTAACTGTTATGTTCGGTAGTTGTTTACGGTAATCTATGATCTCTCATCTCGGGTTTAGCGGGAAACAGGATCGGAAAGTCGAGTATTCGACGCATGTCGACACGGCACGGATCGTGGGGGGATTTACGCGATTGTGCTCGTCCGAATGGACGAGGGGCGGCATACAAATTCCGGTCAATGTTCCGTGATCTAAATTCGACGTTCGGGAAAACCAGGTCAGCTTAATCCCCAATCATCCAAAAGGCGGCGGCGTTATTTTTTGGATCAACAGCAGGCCCCAACGTCAGTCCCGATAATTGCGAACAGATATTTTTTATCTGCACGAATCCGCAGTACGTTATCCCTATATACACGTCAAGGTTTTCCGACCTATTCGGTCACTAAGTCACTCAGCGATAATAAGTTCCATCCTTCGCGCTGCGTAATGTCCGATAATGATCGGTGATCCACGCGCGTGATGTGCAACCCGAATACCGTGCCGGAATACCTTTTAAGATTCAGCTTGCTTGAATAAGTTCGGCGCTTCTTCGTTTACGTGTGTGACGCAATGACTCATTCCATGCGTCCGGTCATGAATGCGCGCTCCACCCGTATCTGGATAATGATGTCGATCGGGCCAGCGATTCGCGCGGCCTCCTCGACCAGCTCTCCCGGGACATCGCCGAGCGCCGGCATCGCGACGAAGACCGTCGTTGCGAAAGTCCGCGCCAGCAGCGGCTGCACTGCTAGCCCAAACAAGTCGTGCACCACCAAGGCATTCAGCTTGCGTGCCGGGCATTTGGTGATGCTCGAGTCGGTCCTGAGACGGACACGCGGCCAGTTCTCGGCCACGAGGCCCGCCCGAGCACCGCACCCGTCGGTTGGAGTCTCGATGAACGGCCCGCGCTCGGGATACGACGCCTCCAGGCCGTAGGGCACCAGGTCGCCCTTAAAAGATTCGCGGCCGAGCGAGTAAGAAGAATCCGGAACTGCAGTGACGTTGGGGAAATCTCTCGCGATGGCGGCGATGAGCTGCCGATAGGCGAGCCTTGCGCCGAGCACATTCCAGTGACTGTCGGATTCGTAATAGGTCGCTTCGGACTTTCCCCCGCGCAGCACGTCGCGTGGATCGACAAAATGCGGCCCGAAGACACCCGTGCCATGAACGCGGTAAGCCTGCTCGAAAGCCGTTTCGCCGACCGGGAATAGCTTGCTCAAACGCTCCGGATAGATCGAGCTCTTGTCCGGTCCGAGCAGGAGATAATACTGGACGCCGCGCCGGCGCCAGAAATCGACGCGCGCATTAATCTGCGACTTGAACCGGCGGATCGTTTCATCGTCGAAGCGGATGAGGCCCGCCCGATCAAGCAGAGCCGAATTGGCCGTGGTGTGCAGCCAGCCTTCACTTCCCGCGCGCGCGAGCGGATTCGGCGACAGGCCAAGCGCATCGTAGATGCGATTGCGCAGCACAATGAAGTCGCCGCGCCAGCCCAGCCGGTCGACGAAGAACTGCTGGTAGTCGCGCATCAGTTCGCTTGAGAGCGACATGCCGATCGGCCAGCGCGCCGGATTGCGCTTCTCGTAGCCAAGGTCGGGCTCAGCTCTGGCGCAGAAACGCGCCGCCGGCGGGAAGCAGCATGATGCATGCCGCAATAGCGAGGGCGGCAATGCGGGGCGAGGCGGCGGACGTGAGCATCTCTAGAACCGGAAATAGATGAACGGGTTGTACGAACTCGAAACGACGAAGGAGACCGAAACCAGGAACGTCGAAACGACCATGCCGGCCATGGCCCATTCGCGGGCGGCGCCGGGCAGCACACGGATCGCGCCGGCCGCCGTCGCGAGGCGCAGCGGCAGCGGCGTGCTGCACAGGATCGCGGCGGCAAAGATGACGATCATGCCGGGTTCAAGGGCGTAGAGCGCGCGGATGTGCCCGCCGCGCAGCTCAGGTGTCACCATCGCGGCGATGATATTCCCGGCGGTGGCGAGATCGGGCGAGCGGAAGATCACCCAGCCGACCGTAATCACCACGATCGCATAGGCGTGCCGCAGCGGAGCCGGCACGGTGACGATCCGGTTCGCGAATGCGCGTTCCAGGGTGAGAAAGACGCCGAAGTAGATACCCCACACGACGAACGTCCAGCTCGCGCCGTGCCAGAGGCCGCAGAGCAGGAAGACGGCGATGAGGTTCAGATACGTCCGGTCCGGGCCGTGGCGATTTCCGCCGAGCGGTATGTAGACGTAGTCGCGGAACCAGAGCGAAAGCGATATGTGCCAGCGCCGCCAGAACTCGGTGATCGATTGGGAAATGTAGGGATAGTTGAAGTTCTCGGGAAACCGCAGCCCGAAGATCCGCGCGAGGCCGATGGCCATGTCGCTGTAGCCGGAGAAATCGAAATAGATTTGCAGTCCGTAGGCGACCGCGCCCAGCCACGCCGAAACGAAATCCATTTCATGCGCGGGGACCGCGAACATCGCGTCGGCGACGCTGCCGATCGGGTTGGCCAGAAGCACCTTCTTGGCCAGCCCGACGGAGAAGCGCCGGAAGCCGTCGTAGACGTCATCGAGATTGGACCGGCGGTCATCGAGCTGCGCGGCCACCGAATGATACCGGACGATCGGCCCGGCGATGAGCTGCGGAAAAAAGAGAAAATAGAGCCCGAAGCGCAACAGGTTCTTCTGTGGCGGGGAGCGGCCGCGATAGACGTCAACGACGTAGGAAATGCCGTGGAAGGTGAAGAACGAAATTCCCAAAGGCAACGCGATATCCTTCAGGAACGCATCGAGAGGCCCCGTTCTTCCAATGCTGTCCAGCGTGAATTGCGCGTACTTGAAGACAAACAGCAAAAGCACATTCACCCCGATGACGGCGGCGAGGAGGGGAAAACGCCGGCTTGCGTTGACAAACGCGATCAGCAGCCCGGCACCGTAGTTGAGGAGAACCGAGGCCAGCACCACCCACCAGTATCTGGGCTCGCCGATGAAGTAGAAGGCGAAGCTGGCACAGAGGAGCACCGCATCGCGCAGCCGCGGGTGCGCGGCGAAGTGAAGCGCGGCCGCGAGTGGCAGAAACAGGAAGATGAAGGTGACCGAGCTAAACACCATGATGCCGGCTCATTGCTTGATCGCGCAAAGCTCGACACCCTCGATGGGGCGGCCGGGAAACGCCTTGGCGCCGCCGTTGGCGGTTAACTTGATGAAGGCAAACCCTGTCGGGCCGGTGCCGCCGGGCGTCCGGTTTCGGTCTGCGACGGTGAAGCTGATGTCGACCCATCCGTCCGGACGCGCTTCGGCGGACGAATGCACCGACTTGAGCACCCCGCCTTCGAAGACGACGTGAGCGCCCGAGATCAGGCTGACGGCGGTGTACGAATAGGAAGTCCAGTCGTGCGACGCGAAGCCAATGTGAACGCCGTATCGCGACACGGCCCGCGCGCGCAGGCGGAACGTCACTTCGTCGGGCATCTCTACGGCGCGGAAAACGGTGTGCTCGCCTTCGCCCTCCAGCTCGGAGAGCTCGTACCGGGCCGTGCATCCGGGATCGGTCACGGTACGCGCAAGCAGGCGCGCCTGGTGCGTTTTGCCGTCTCGTAGCGTGCTGAGATCGACTTCGCCGGCCGTTGTGGAGTGAGCGGACGGCGCGCCTGCGAGAAGCAGCGTCAGCATCGCGGTTGTGCGCGTGATCCGTTGTGCCGCCGAGCCGTATCCTGACCGGTCCGTGGGCGTATTCATGACGTACGCCTCCCTCGATTCAGGCGATCATCCGTTCTTCGATGAGCGTTTCGTGGCGCTCGCCGAAGTACCCGGCCATGTCGCTTTCGAAGAAGGCGTCGTCGAAAACCTCGGCCCAGCTTCGCGGGAGGGGATCGTCCCGCCGCAGGCGCGCGCCGCGCAGGCGGGACGGGATGTCCTCCATCGTGGTGATCGCTACGGTCAGCCCTTCCTCGATTCCCGCGATGGTCGGTGCGCACGGGATGATGTTTTCCGACAGCGCACGCAGGTGCGCGCCGGTGCGGTTCTCGAACGTGTTCGTCACCACGCGTGCGCCGGTGGACGCCATCTCGAAGGCGACAAGGCCGGGATGCGGCGCGTACATCAGGCTCACGCCGATATCGATGGAGCGCATGAAGGCGCGGTACTCGGGTTCGCTCATCTTCGGATTCAGGTACAGTTGTTCGCCGCCGCCGAGATCGACCAGGCCAGGCTTGAGCGCGCCGAGGCCGTGGAATTCCCACGAGCCGGCGAATTGCCCGGCACGGATCAGATTTCTCAAGGCCGACAGCGCGAGCGGAAACAGGTTGCGCTGGGCGTGGCTTTCCGGCCGCGCATAAAGCGCGAGACGCTTGATACGCCGGTTCGCAAGCGACACAGCGCTCGGCGCGTCCATCGGCGTCAGCACATGGTCGAACAGCGCGTAGTCGATCCCGCGCACGGGGGGGCGCGGACCCGCGAAGATCCCGTAGCAGTGCAAGCGGAAATAGTCCGCCAGCTCGGTGGAGTTGAAGATCGGGTAGTGCGGAAGGTCATACGCGGCCGCCGTCAGGGCGTGCTCGGCGCCATGCCCGTGGAAGACGGGCTCGTACTCCTGCACCAGGAATGCGAACTGCTTGGCGTCGGTGAACTGCGCCAGCCCGTGGGCGAGATGCGCCTCCCATGTCGAATAGGCGACGATCTTGTCGTGCCGCGAGATCGGCAGACGGCCTTGAATGGTTGCCCGGTTCAGGATGGCCACTTCATGGAATGCCCACTGGAGCCGCGGATCACGGGCGAGCAGGTGGCGGGCGTAGTCTCCGTCGTCGTCCTGTGCGCAGACCACGATACGTACGGTCTTTCCCCGCTCGCGCAGGGCCACGATCAGCTCGATCGCGGCCTTGTAGCCGCCGAAGAAGATGTCGGGATTGAATGCCGGAAGCAGGAACCAGATGACCTCGTCGCCGTCCGCCGGACAGGCCGGGAGCGGGCGCATTCGCGCGTTGAAGGCGTCCGCCTGACCGACGCCAATAGGCGTGGTGAGGCCGGGAAACCGCGCGTCGATCGCCTTGTCCAGCCGGTGCCGCGGCATGCGCTCTTCGAGCCGGCCGACGAGCACATAATGCTCGAAGCCCGAGATGAAGCGGCGCTGCGCGACCGCGTCGCGGACGTCGCGATAGAACGCGAGATAGAATTTTTCGTCGAAGGTTTCGTTCGGGCAGTAACCGGCGCGCGCACCCGCCGCCAGATAATGGTCGAGCCCTCGGAGCGCCGCGCCTTCCAGACCGTATTGCTGGTCGTACCAATCCTCGTCGAACAACGGCGCGAGGCAGGCCCGCGTGTTGTTGGCCGTGGGCGATTCCTTCGGCCGGGCCTCGCGGAGCTCGGCCGCGCCCTGCGTGACGTAATGTTCGAAGCCGGAGCGGAACACGCCTTTGACGACGACGTCGGCAACGTCGGCGTTGGCTGCGAGATAGGCCTGCTCATTGAAGACCGCATTCGGCGAGTAACCCGCACGCGCGCCGATCTTCAGGTAGTGCTCGAACCCGTGCAGGCCGGAGGCCGAAAGGCGATAGTGGTCGTCATACCAGTTGTCATCGAAGCTTCGGCGCAACTTCGCGGTGCGCGACCGCCAATTGCTGGTAATCCGGTCCAAAGCCCACAAAGCGCCCCGTACATCGAGGGAAAGAGCACGCCGCAGAACTCGGTCCAATGCGCAGGGTTCCATCCGTGTCCTCCCGCGTCCCCGCCCGGAACGCCTCCAAATCACCCGTCACTCAGAAGTAGCGGTTCCAAATCCTCCATTGGTCTCAAAGGGATGGATCGACTCAGGACGGCGGCTCGCGCGAAACTCAAGTCGCGGTCATGCGTGGGTCACACGTGGATCGCGGTAGAACTCACGACCGGGGGCTGCTGGCGGCGTGCTGAGGGCTGAAGGTTGGGGGCAAAACGGATGGATCGGGGAACTGAAAAAGTGCGCGTGGGCAAATCGCGCGTGGAAGTTTGCCGGCTCGGGTTCGGGTCGGCACCGCTCGGCGGATTGCTGCGCGAGACCTCCGAGCAGGATGCCACGTCCGCGGTCGCGGCCGCGCGCGAAGCCGGGCTTTCGTATTTCGACACCGCGCCTCAATACGGCGGTGGATTATCCGAGCAGCGGCTTGGACACGCGCTGCAGAATGTGAAGCGCGACGACATCGTCGTATCGACCAAGATTGGAAAGCTCATTGTTCCGCTCGCCGCTGCGTCGGCGCCGTCCATCTTCGTCGGGGCGCCGCCGCATGAGATCGTCTACGACTACTCGTACGACGGCGTGCGCCGGTCGCTCGACGCAAGCCTCAAGCGCCTGAACCTCAGTCGCGTCGATATCCTGCTGATCCACGACGTGAACCGGAAGTATCACGGGGAGCGCGTCCACGAACGCTGCGAGGAAGCAATCGCGGGTGCCTGCAAGGCGCTCGTCGAAATGCGCCAACAGGGTATGATCGGCGCATTCGGTCCCGCCACGAAGGACCTCGATATCGCGTGCGCCATCGTGAAGCGGGTCGACGTGGACTGCGTGATGGTTCCGGCGCGCCTTACGCTGCTCGATCAATCCGCGCGCGCGGAGTTCCGTTCGATTCCGGCATTCTGGCAACGGGCGCGGTGCCGGGCGCGACGTACGATTACCAGCCCGCAAGCGCCGAGATGCTGGGACGCGTCCGCGTGATCGAGGCGCATTGCGCCGCGTTCGGTGTTCCGCTGCCGGCGGCGGCGCTGCAATTCCCGCTGCGGTTTCCGGAAGTTGCGAGCGTCGTCACCGGAATGCGTTCGGCCGCCGAGGTGCAGGCCAATCTCGCATCGATGCGCTACCCGATACCGGAAGAGTTCTGGTCCGGCGTGATGAGCGAGCGGCCGGCGTAAGACTACGCGGCTTTGCCGCCTGCCGCTTGTGCGGCCCGGTAGGCGGAATATTGCCGGATCGCGACCGGGATTGCCATCGCAAGGCCGATCAGCGTCGCGGTGCGGCTCGGCGAGATCACCAAGATCGACGCGGCGCCAAGCCAAAACCGTTCCCAGTTTGGCAGGCGCGCGAGGCCGTAGCCGGTGAGTGTTATCGCGAGCATGACGACGCCAATGGCGCAGCCGATCGTCGTCTCGAAGAATTCCGCCCAGGTGAATCCCTTGGTGACCAGCAGCATCGAGGGCGAATACACGAAGACGAACGGCACGATCGCCTTGGCGAGACCCAGCCGAAAGGCCGTGTTGCCGGTCTTGAACGGATCGGCGCCTGCCATGCTGGCGCCCGCATAGGCGGCGAGCGCGACCGGTGGCGTGATGTCGGCGAGCACGCCGTAATAAAAGACGAAGAAGTGCGAGACGAGCTGCGGCACGCCGAGCACCGCGAGCGCGGGCGCGGCGATCGTCACCATGATGAGATAGTTCGCCGTCGTCGGGATGCCGCAACCGAGCAGGACGCAGACAATTGCTGTCATCACCAGGGTGAAGAACAGCGTCATCGCCTTGGCGTCGAACAGGCTCGCCGGCACGAAGCCGCCGAGCACCGTTGAAATGTCCGCCGCAGCCCCGGTGATGATGGTCGAGAGCTTGAAGCCGACGCCGGTCAGCGTGACGATGCCGATGATGATGCCGACACAGGCGGCCGCCGCGCCGACGCTGATCGCGTATTTGGCGCCCACCACGAAGGCATCGAGAATGTCGGCGAAGCGCGCCTTGCCGCCTTCGTCCCTCAGCACGAACCACGCCGATATGGCGATCGACGCGCCGATGATCGGAATGAGACCTTCCCATTCGGTGAGAATCTGGAGACGGATGGCAAGCGCAATCACGGCGACGAACGCGACCGCGACGACGCGGTTGCGGTTGGTGAGGCCGAGCACGATGCAGCCGGTGATGCCCCAGAACGCCGCGAGATACGGCGTGAAGTCGGAAAACAACACCATCAGCAGCACGGCGAGCGGCATCGCGGTCGGCCAGTCGCGGCGAAGGACTTCGCGCGCGACCGGAAGTTCGGACCGCGGGAGGCCGCGCAGGCCATGCTTCTTGGCCTCGAAGTGGATCTGGCAGAACACGCCGAAGAAATGCATGAACGCCGGCACGATCGCCGCCACGACGATGGTCTGATAGGGGACGGCGAGATACTCGACCATCAGGAACGCCGCGGCGCCCATGATCGGCGGCGTGATCTGTCCGCCCGTTGCGGCGGCGGCTTCGACGGCGCCTGCAAAGTGTCGCGCATAGCCGATGCGGATCATCGCGGGAATCGTAAGCGAACCGACCGTGACGGTGTTCGCGATCGACGAGCCGGAAATCATGCCGAACAGTCCCGAGCCGAAGATCGAGACCTTGGCGGGCCCGCCCGAGAAGCGGCCGGTCAGCGCGGTGGCGAGGTCGATGAAGAAGCGGCCGAGCCCGACGCGCGTCGCCAGCACGCCAAACAGCACGTAGTGGAAAACGTACGTCGCGACCACACCAAGCGCGATGCCGAAGATGCCCTGACTCGTGAGATAGAGGTGATTGACGACGCTTTTCCACGTATTGCCGGGATGCGCGAGAATGCCCGGCAGCGAGGGACCGTAGAGCGCGTAGACGATCAGTACGACCGCAATGATCGGAAGCGGCCAGCCGACGCTGCGGCGTGTCGCCTCGAGCAGCACCACGATCATCACTGTGCCCATGATCCAGTCGATCGGGTCGGGATTGCCGACGCGGAACTGAAGATCGTGGAAGACGTACGGAACGTAGAGGCTGGTGATGACCGCCGCGATACAGCAGAGCCAGTCGATGATGCTGATGCCGAGCGGCGTCAGGACGCCCGCAACCGGCGGCCTCGCGTTACCCTTCTGGTTCCAGGAGAAGACGAGAAAAATCAGGCCGAGAACGCAGGAGATATGAATGCCGCGATGGAGCGTTTCCTGCAGCAGACCGAAGCCGGCAGTGTAGTAGTGGAAGCACGACAGGCCGAACAGCGCGATCGCGACGATCCATCCGGCCGCCGGCAAAAGCGGCCGGAATCGCATTTCCGGATCGAGTTCGGCCTCGAGCTTCTGGATCTTGGCTTCGTCGAGCTCTGCCACAGCCGCTGCGCCCCCGCAGATCGTGGCGGCTACTTCACCAAGCCGATCTCCTTGTAGAACTTCTCCGATCCCGCATGCAGCGGAATGCCGACGCCCTGCAGCGCGGTTTCCTTCTTGATGTCCTTGCCCTTCGCGTGGCCGGCGTCCATTGCGGCGCGGGTCTTGTCGCTCCACAGCGCTTTGGTGATCTCGTAAACCAGATCGTCCGGCTGCTTGGAGGTCGTGGTCCACTGCGCGCCGACCGCAAGCGTCTCGACGCCCTTCACGTCCTTGTAGGTGCCGTCGGGGATCTTGTCCTTGGCGAAGAACTTGTACTGCGCCATGATCTTCTCGCGCTCGGCGCCGTCGATCGGCAGAAGCTCGAAGCCGTTCGTCGCGGCAAGCTCCGACAGCGTGCCCTGCGGATAGCCGGTCGTCTGGAAATAGGCGTCGAGCGAGCCGTCCTTGAACTTCTCGGCCGACTGCACCTGCTTGAGGTATTCCGGCCGGATGTCCTTTTCCATCACGCCGTAGGCCGCGAGCAGCGCGCGCGCATTCACGATCGTGCCGGAGCCCGGCTCGTCGATCGAGACGCGCTTGCCCTTGAGGTCGGCGAGCGACTTGATGCCCGCGCCCTTCTTCACAACGATATGCACGCTCTCCGGATAGAGGTTGGCGATGACGCGCAATTCCTCGATCTTCGGCTTGCCCTCGTAGAGGCCGGTGGCGGTGTAGGCCCACGCATTGATGTCGGCCTGGCTGAAGCCGGACTCCATCGAGCCGCCGATGATGCCGTTCACGTTGGCGACCGAGCCGTTGGTGGCGACCGCGCTGACGTTGATCTTGTCGGTGGAAATCGCGTTCGCGATCATGCCGCCGACGGGGTAGTACGTGCCGCCCGTACCGCCCGTGCCGATGCGGAAAAAGCGCTGCTGCGCCCATGCGGGCATGCTCGCGAAGGCGCCCAGGCCGGCGCCGAGTGCGAGCGCCTGGCGGCGTGTGATGTAGGTCATGTGAGTTCTCCCTCAAGGTCAAAGGTCACGGCTGCCCACAAGCCTGCCCTTGCGGGAACCGAATGTCTATCGGCGCCACGCAACGTCCTGCGCAAACCGGTCCGGAGAACGGTCGCTTTCCGGCCAAATCTTGAAGAAATCGCTGGGGCGCGCCGTTTGCCGCAGCGCCGGTCAGTTCGCCGCGTGCAGCGCCTGCCACACGCGCGAGGGCGTTGCCGGCATGTCGATGTGGCGCACACCCTTGTCGTGCAGCGCGTCCACGATGGCGTTGATCAGCGCTGGCGGCGCGCCGACCGAGCCGGCTTCGCCCGCACCCTTCACGCCGAGTGGATTGGCCTTGCACGGCACGTTGCGCGTCGCGAACGAGAAGTTCGGCAGATGGTCCGCGCGCGGCATCGCGTAGTCCATGAAGCTGCCGGTAACGAGCTGGCCGGAATCGTCATCGTAGACGGTCTCCTCCAGCAACGCCTGACCGATGCCCTGCGCAACGCCACCATGCACCTGGCCTTCCAGCATCATCGGATTGATCGTCACGCCGAAGTCATCGACCACGGTGTAGCGCAGGATCGTCGTGATGCCGCTGTCGGGATCGACTTCGACCTCGGCGATGTGACAGCCGTTCGGGTACGTGGCGCCTGCCGGCGTTTGCACATGCGTGATGTCGAGGCCCGGCGTCATGCCGGGCGGCAGCTTCGCGGGATCGCTCGCGGCTTTGGCGACATCGAACAGGTCGACCTGGCGGTCCGTGCCGACGATGCGGAACTCGCCGTCGCCGTACTCGATGTCGACGGCTGACGCTTCCAGCAGGTTCGCGGCGATCTGCTTGCCCTTTTCGATGACCTTCAGCGATGCCTCGTGGATCGCCGAGCCGCCGACGGGGAGTGCGCGCGAGCCGCCGGTGAGGCCGCGCGGCGAGCGATCGCTGTCGCCGTATACGACGTCGACGCGATCCGCATCGACACCGAGCCGGTCGGAGATCATCTGCTTGTAGGCGGTGACAAGGCCGGTGCCGTATTCCTGATTGCCCATCACGAGATCGATGCGGTCACCTTTGAACTCGATGCCGGCGCTTTCCGGCATGCCGCCACCGCAACGCTCGGTGTAGGTCGCCATGCCGATGCCGCGCAGCTTGCCGCGCTTCTTGCTCTCCTTCTTGCGGGCCTTGAATCCTTTCCAGTCCGCGTTCTCCATCGCGGCATCCATGATCTCCACGAACTCCCCACTGTCGAATGTGAGTTTGGTGGGTGATGTATAGGGGATCGCTTTCCTGGGAATGAGGTTGAGGCGGCGAATCTTGTCCGGCGACATGTCGAGCTCGCGCGCGGCCGCGTCGACAAGGCGCTCGATAAGGTAAGAGGACTCCGGACGACCCGCGCCGCGATAGGCGCAGACCGGTACGGTGTTGGTACACACGCCCTTCACGTTGATGGCGATCGCGGGCGTCGTGTAGAGCCCCGAGATCAGGTCGGTCGAGCGGGTCGGCACGAATGCGCCAGCCGGCGAGAGATACGCGCCGATGTTCGCGATCAGCGACACGCGGATGCCGAGAAATTTGCCCTTCGCGTCCAGCGCCAGCTCGGCCTTCGTGAGATGATCGCGGCCCTGATTGTCCGAAAGGAAGGCTTCCGAGCGGTCAGACTGCCAGCGCACCGGGCGCTTCAATTTTTCGGCAGCCCACACCACCAGCACCTGCTCCGGATAAACGAACGCCTTCATGCCGAAGCCGCCGCCGACGTTCGGCGGCGTGACCACGCGCAGCTTCTCCTTCGGAAGCTTGAGAACGGCCTCCGCCATCGTGTCGCGCACGATGTGTGAGCCCTGCGTGGCGGTGTAGAGCACAGGGCGCTGTGCCGCGTCGTCCCAATCGCCGATGGCGTTGCGCGGCTCCATCGAATTGCAGACGAGGCGATTATTGACGATCTCGATTTTGGTGACGTGCGCGGCTTTCGCGAATGCTGCGTCGGTCGCGGCGAAATCCGACGTGTCGTTGTCCCAGTCGAACACGAGGTTGCCGGGGATGCTGTCGAAGAGTTGCGGCGCGCCCTTGTCCAGCGCGGCGCGGCCATCGGTGACAGCAGGCAGCGACTCGTAGTCGATCTCGATGGCCTCGGCGGCATCCTGCGCCTGCGGCAGCGTCTCGGCGATAACGAGCGCGACCGGCTGGCCGAGATGGCGCACCTTGCCGATGGCGAGCGCGGGGCGCGGCGTGTCGTGACGCGGCTTGCCGTCGCGGCTGTTCAGTGGCGCGGTGCAGGGCAGGTCGCCGAGACCGTCGGCCTTCACGTCGTCGCCTGTGAGCACCAGCAGCACGCCGGGCATCGTCCGGGCGGCTGCCGTATCGATGCTGCGGATGTTGGCGTGCGCTACGCGGGCGCGCACCACATGGGCCTGCGCCATCCTGGGAAGCGAAATATCGTCGGTGTAGCGGCCTGTGCCGGTGATCAGGGTCTGGTCCTCGAAACGCCGCACGGGCTGGCCAACGCCGAATTTCATGATGACTTCCTCGATTGCAAAAACGGCCGTGTTCCGCGCGCTTCGCGGCGCACGTCCTGCCGGAAAGATGGGGTTTGGGTTCGTCTGCTGACAGGGCCGATATTACGGCCCGCGATGCGGCGCTGCCAAGTCAGCCGTGGTTCAGTCCTGCGGCCCCAGCTTCTCGATCAGGCCTTGAGCTGGTCGATTTCTTCCGCCGTGCAATCGGACAGGGGAGGGCGCACCTTGCCGGCGCTTTGCCCGACGATGTCGGCACCCGCCTTCACGATGCTCACCGCATAGCCGGGTTGACGGGCGCGCAGGCGGACATACGGCACGAAGAAATCGCGCATCAGCGCATCGACGGTCGCGTCGTCGCGCGCATTGATGGCGGCGTGGAACTTGAGCGCGGTGCGCGGGACGAAATTGAACACCGCCGACGAATAGGTGACGACGCCGGCCGCGCGGAATGCCGCCGCGTAGGTCTCGGCGGTCGGCATGCCGTTGATGAAGAGCAGACGGTCGCCGATCGCGGCGCGCGTTGCGGCGAGCAGTTCGAGATCGCCGACGCCATCCTTGAAGCCGATCAGGTTCGGGCAATCGGCGGCAAGCCGCGCGGTCGTCGTGGCGGCGAGGCGACAGTTCGCGCGGTTGTAGACGATGACGCCGAGCTTCGTTGCGCTGACAGATCGCCGTGATGTGCGCGCGCAGGCCTTCCTGCGACGCCTCGACCAGATAGGGCGGCATCAGCAGCAACCCGTCGGCACCGAGCCGTTCGGCCTCGCGCGCGTATTCGATCGCGGTGCGCGTACCGTAGCCGCAGCCCGCGATGACGGGCGTACGCCCACCGCAGGCCTTGCACCGCGGCATCGATCACGGCGCTGAACTCGGCCGGCGTGAGCGAGAAGAATTCGCCCGCGCCGCCCGCCATGAACAAAGCGGAGGACGGATAGTCCGACAGCCACTCCAGCCGCCGCGCGCAGGCTTTCGCGTCGAACTCGCCGCTCGCGTCGAAGTCGGTGAGTGGGAAGGAGAGCATCCCGCGTGGGACGGCGGCCTTCAATTCCTGCGGCGTCATGGCGCTGTGTTTCTCTCGGGAGGACAGGTCTTATAATGCATAAGGTTGCGCGGCAAAGAATGGGGGAACGATGCGAAGCGTGCTGGCGGCTGGTTTCATGGTGTTCGCGTCGGCGGCGGCCGCGCAGGAGCCGTTCCCGAACAAGACCATCCGTATGTTGGTCGGCTTCCCAGCGGGCGGCCCAAGCGACGTGCCGGCACGCATCATCGCCGAGAAGCTGCGCGTCGCACTTGGCCAGCCGGTGATCGTCGAGAACAAGACCGGCGCGTCCGGCATGATCGCGCTCAACGACATGCTGGCGCAGCCGCGCGACGGACACACGCTGCTGCTGTGCTCGTACATCGATGCGATCAATCCGCTGCTCTACAAGAAGGTCGCCTACAAGCTCGAAGACGTCGCGCCGGTCTCGCTGATCCAGAAGGCCTATTACGCCTTCACGATTCCGGCCGACTATCCGGCGAGCGACCTGAAGGGCTTCGTCGCGCACGCGAAGACAAAGCCCGGCGCGCTGAATTACGGCAAGGTCGGCGCGGGCTCGGTCACCGAACTGCTGGCGAAGCAGTTCGAGAAGGTCGCCGGCATCCAGATGACCGGCGTGACGTTCCGCGGCACCGGCCCCGCCATGCAGGAGATCGTGGCCGGGCGGCTCGACTTCATGGTCGGGCCGCTCGCCGTCACCATGCCGCTGCACGAGACGAAGAAGGTGAAGGTCATCGGCATGACCAGCCCGGAGCGGCTCGCGATCGCGCCGGACGTGCCGACCCTGAAAGAGCAGGGGACCGATATCGTGAATTACGGCTGGTGGGGCGTGTGCGCCGCCTCCGGCACGCCGAAGCCGATCCTGGAGACACTGAACAAGCATGTCGGCGCGGCGGTCGCGTCGCCGGATTTCAAGACCGTGATCGAAAAGACCGGGGTGATCGCAGTCGCGTCCTCGATCGATGAATTCGCCGCCATCATCGCCGACACCGCGAAGGAAGCCGGCACGATGATCCGCGAACTCGGCATCGAACAGCTCGACTGACGCACTCGACACGCGGCCGCACGCCCGGCATGCTGAATCCCAAGCGCCTCCGAATGGCGCGTGGGAGAGATGCCATGCTCAAGCTGGTAGCCGCATTGCTGGCGGCCTGCGTGCTCAGCGCGCCCGCCGCGGCGCAGGATTATCCGAACAAGCCGATCCGCATCATCGTGCCGTTCGGGCCCGGCGGCGGCGGCGACATCGTCGGACGCATCTTCGGGCAGGCGCTACAGGAGAAGCTCGGCCAGCCGGTCGTCATCGAGAACAAGCCGGGCGCCGCCGGTACGCTCGGCAATGAGCTCATCGCGCGCGCCGACAAGGACGGATACACGATCGGCGTGATGACGGCGGGGCAGATCATCGCCGCCGCGATCAACAAGTCGCTGCGCTACGACACCGCGACGGCATTCGAGCCGCTCTCGATGGTCGGGACCGCCAGCCTGATGCTCGTGGCGCGGCCGGATTTCCCCGCGAGCACTGTCGACGAGCTCATCGCGGCGGCGAAAGCCAGCCCCGGCAAGATCAATGTCGCAAGCCCCGGCTTCGGCGCGACGCAGCACATGTCGGGAGAATTGTTCAAGCAGATGGCGGGCATCGACATGGTGTCGGTGCAGTTCCGCACCACGCCGGAGGCAGTCACGGCGGTCCTCGGCAAACAGGTCGACGTGCTGTTCGATACCGTGCTGGCGGTGATCGGTCAGGTGCAGTCCGGGCAGCTCAAGGCCATTGCGGTCACCTCGAAGGACCGATTCCCGATCGTGCCGAACGTGCCGGCGATTGCCGAGTC
This sequence comes from uncultured Alphaproteobacteria bacterium, assembly GCA_963828625.1. Lineage (GTDB taxonomy): Bacteria > Pseudomonadota > Alphaproteobacteria > Rhizobiales > Xanthobacteraceae > PALSA-894. Next base: position 294,566 of record CAWHEX010000011.1, read on the forward strand.
GGGAGCGATGAAGAATTACAACGTGTCGACCTGGTACGGGTTCTTCGGGCCGCGCGGGATTCCGCCGGAGGTCGTTGCCAAGCTGAACAAGGCGCTCAACGAGGCGCTGAAGGACGAAGCGGTACGCGACAAGCTGAGCAAGGCCGGCGTCACGGCGCAGGGTTCGACGCCGGAGGCGTTCGGCACGTTCATGGCGGACGAGCTGGCGCGCTGGAGCAAGGTGCGCGAGGCGGCGGGGATCGCGCAGCAGTAGTTATTTGTGCGCCGCCGCGTCGCCGCTGCCGAAGATCTTGGCGAGGCTGCGCTGGCGCTTGGTGTCGATGCTCACATAGGCCGTCATGCCGGCGCGCAGCGGCGGCTCGCCCGGCCGCTCGACGAGGCGCAGCTTCACAGGCAGGCGCTGCACCACCTTCACCCAGTTCCCGCTCGCGTTCTGCGGCGGAAGGATCGCGAACTCGGCGCCGGTCGCCGGTGAGATGCTTTCGACTTCCGCTTCCCACGTGACGTCGGGGTGCATGTCGAGCACGATCGTCGCCTTCTGGCCGACCGTCACGTAGGTCAGGTCGGTTTCCTTGTAGTTCGCCTCGACCCAGGGCCGCCGGTCGGCGACGAGCGAGAACAGCGGCGTCTGCGCCTTCACCTGTTCGCCGAGCTGGAGACGGAAATTGAGGATCGTGCCCGCGCGCGGCGCCTTGATCTCGGTGTGTGTAAGATCGAACGCGGCGCGGTCGCGCAGTGCCTGCTTCTCGCGCACGGCCGCGAAGCGATCGGTCGGCTTGTCCGGATCGCCGCCGAGTTGCGCTTCCACCCGCGCGATGCGTTGCTGCAGCATGCTGACGCGGTCGCGCGCCTGCTGCTCCTCGCTGTCAGCCTGTTCGACGCGTTGCGCCGAGCTGACGCCGCGGCCGGAGAGCTCGCGCTGGCGCTTCGCCTGCAGTTCGAGATAGACGAGGCGGTTCTCGTTTTCCTTCGCGTCGGCGCGTGTCTCGCGCAGGCTCACCTTCAACGCCTCGACGGCTGCGCGCGCCGCATCGACCTCGGCGTCGGCCTTGGCGAGCGCGAGGCGATAGGGCTCCGGATCGAGCCGGAGCAGCACATCGCCCGCCGCGACGGTCTGATGATCGCGTGCGCGCACGTCCACGATCCGGCCGGCGATCTCGCTCGCCATCTGCGCGATGTCGGCTTTCACGAAGGCATTCTCGGTCGTCGCGTAGCGGCCGCCCTGAAGCCAGAAGAACAGCGCGCCCGCCAGCACCAGCACCGGCACGCCGATCAGTGCGAGCGAACGGAAGTTTCTCACGGCGTCGCGCTCCCGGCGTAACGATGCCCGTTACGCGCCGCCTTGCCGTTGGCGGCGCCGTTCCGCGCTGCCGGCGTGCTGCCATCCTCCACAAGTGTTTTCTTCACGCGTCCGAGCAGCCGCATGAGCTGCGCGCCCTCCTGCGCCGAGAGATCGCGCAGCGCGCCCTCGACGGTCGCCTCGGCGACGCGCCAGATGCGCCGGTGTACCCGCTCGGCTTCCGGCGTCAGATAGACCCGCTTGACCCGGCGGTCGCCGTCGAGCGCGCGCCGCTCGACCCAGCCGTTCGCCTCAAGCCGGTCGATCATGCGGCCCGCGCTCGCCCGCTCGATTTCCATCATCTCGGCCAGATCCGACTGCGAAACGCCCGGATGGCGGTGCAGCCGTGTTAGCGCAAGCCATTGGGCGCGCGTGATTCCCAGCGCCCGCACGCGCCGATCGAAGGCCGTGCGGATGAGCCGGGCGACGTCGGAAATCACGACCCCGATGTAATCGTCGGTATTGGGCATGCGGGGATTGTAGCGGGGAGCGAATTAGTAAGCTAGGTTACAATTGCATCACTTGGCCGCGCCCAGCACATGACCACCACCGCTGCGAGTTTCGACCCGGGTGCGGCATCCGACCTCACCAATACGCAGCGCATCCTGACGCTGGCGACCGTGGTGCTGGCCTCGTCCCTTTACGGGACGGCCCTGCTCACCACCTCGACCATCTTGCCGCAGATGCAGGGCGCGATGTCGGCGACCCAGGACGAGATCGCCTGGGCGATGACCTTCAACATCCTGGCGACCGCCATCGTGACGCCGATGACCGGCTGGCTGGTGGCGCGCTTCGGCGAGAAGCGCGTGATGGTGTGGTCGATCGGCGTGTTCACGATGGCGACGATGGCGTGCGGGCTGTCGCAATCGCTCGAAACGCTGGTGTTCTGGCGCATCATCCAGGGCGGCACCGGCGCGCCGGTCGTGCCGCTGTCGCAGACCATCCTGCTCAACACGTTTCCGCGCCGCCAGCATCAGGTGGTGCTCGGGCTGTTCGGCATGGCGGTCGCGGTCGCGCCGGTGTTCGGCCCGATCCTCGGCGGCTATCTGGCGGAGGCCTATAGCTGGCGCTGGGCGTTCTACATGCTGGTGCCGGTCGGCGTCGCGGCGCTGATGGGCATGCAGCTGACCTTGCGCGCGGACGGCCCTCCCGCGCACGCACGGTTCGACTGGACCGGATTCATCGCGCTCTCGGTGGCGCTCGCCTCGATCCAGCTCGTGCTCGCGCGCGGCGTGCGGCTCGACTGGTTCCAGTCGACGGAGATCATCCTGGAGTGCGTGATCGCGGCGGTCGCATTCTATGTGTTCATCTTCCACTGCCTCACCACGACGTCGCCGTTTCTCAACCTGAAGATCCTGACCGACCGCAACTATGCGATCGGCCTCGTGCTGGTGACGATCTACGGCATGCTGAATTTTACCCCGATGGTGCTGCTGCCGCCGCTGCTGCAGCAGCATGTCGGATTTTCCGACGCGCTGGTCGGGCAGGTGATCGGCGCGCGCGGTGTCGGCATGACGGTCGGGTTCATGACGGCCGGGCTCATGACACGGGTCGATCCGCGCATCGGCATGGCGTTCGGCTTTTCGCTGCAAACGGTCGCGGGGCTGTGGATGATGTCGTTCGACCTCAATGTCACGATGGACATTCTGGTGATGAACAGCGCCGTGCAGGGCTTCGCGGTCGGCATCGTGTGGGTGCCGATGACGATGGTGGCGTTCGACACGCTCGCGCCGAAAGACCGCGCGGAGGCGTCCTCGGTGTTTCACCTGCTGCGCAATATCGGATCGAGCTTCTTCATCTCGCTGTCGATCGCCGAGATCGTGCGCACCACCGGGGCGAACTACAGCCGCATGAGCGAGATGATCACGCCGTTCAATCCGGCGCTGACGATGCCGAACATGACCGGCGCTGTGGACCTTCGACACCGTGCCGGGCCTTGCGAAGATCGCCAACGAGATCACGCGCCAGTCCGCGATGATCGGCTATCTCAACGCCTTCATGATGTACACGGCGACCTCCGCGCTCGCTGTGGTGCTCGTGCTGATGGTGCGCCGCCGCCGTCCTTCCTGATCGCTCCGTTCGTGCCATGATGCGGCATGGCAACGGAGAGCACGATCATGGATACGCAAGAGCTGCACGACCGCGGACTGGCGCTGCGCACCGAGATGTTCGGCCGCGAGGCGGTCGAGAAGCGCACGGCGGCGTTCGGCGAATTCGGCAAGCCGCTGCAGCACGTCATCAATGCCTATGCGTACGGCGACGTGTGGCAGCGCTCGGCGCTGCCGCTCGCGACGAAGTCGCTCGCGATGGTGGCGATGATGGCGGCGGCCGGGCACGCGAACGAGCTGCGCGTGCATCTGAAGGGCGCGCTGAAGAACGGCTGTGAGCGTCGAGCAGATCCAGGAGATCCTGCTGCTGGTCACGCTCTATTGCGGGATACCGGCCGCGAACGAGGCGCATCGCGTCGCCGCCGATGTGCTGCGCGAGGAGAAGCTGTTGTGACGCTGCGGCGCAGCATCGTCCGGCGCACGCCGCCCATGCGCAATTGACGGTTTCGCGGCGCTGCAAATTCGATAGGGTCGCGCCAGTCCGGCGGCAACAAGCCGGAACTTGCGCTGGGAAATGCTCGACCGGACCGAACCGCCCGTCAAACCGAAGACTCTTGCGCCGCCGCGCAAGCGTCTTGGCATGCTCGCGCCCTTCGAGACGCGAAGCTTCCGCTACCAATGGCCGGCGGACTTGCTCACCTCGTGGGCGTTCGAGATGGAGACGATCATCCTCGGCTGGTACGTGCTGGTCGAGACCGGCTCCGTGTTCTGGCTCACGCTGTTCGGCGCGTCGCAATATCTTGGCACGCTGATCGCACCACTCTACGGCGTCGCGGGCGACCGGCTTGGGCACAAGTCGCTGTTGCTCTGGATGCGCGCGTCCTACGCGGTGATCGCGTCGACGCTGCTCGCCTTCATCATCACGGGACACATCAATCCCGTCGTCGTGCTGACGCTGACGACCTTGATGGGGCTGGTGCGCCCATCAGATCTTGGCGTGCGTGGCGCGCTGATCGCCGAGTCGATGCCGGCGGGTACGCTCACCGCCGCACTCAGCATCTCGCGCACGACGCAGGACTCTGCGCGCATCGCCGGTGCGCTCGCTGGTGCCGGCATCGTGACGTTCTTCGGCATGACGCCCGCGTACATGATCATCGCGGTCTTCTATGTTGCGGGAGCGCTGCTGATGTTCGGCGACACCGCTCCGGTACGCCAGATTACGCTCGCGATGACGCCGGAAGAGTTGCACGGCAAGTCGCCGTGGCTCGACCTGAAGGAAGGCATCACGCGCATCTGGAATACGCCGATCCTGCTCGCGCTCGTTTCGCTGGCGTTCCTCACCAACCTCACGGCGTTCCCGCTCACCATGGGATTGATGCCGTACGTGGCGAAGGACGTGTTCCATGTCGACCAGACCTGGCTTGGTTATCTGGTCGCAAGCTTTGCGGCGGGCGCGTTCGTCGGCTCGCTGCTGCTGAGCAATGTTGCCTCCAGCATCCGGCTGACCCGGCTGATGATGGGTACGTCCTCGCTCTGGTACGTCATGCTGCTTGTTTTTGCGCAGATGCCGACGCCGGAGCTGGCGATCGTGTTTCTCGCGCTTGCCGGCGCGATGCAAAGCTTTTCGATGACCTCTCTGCAGATCACGCTGTTGCGTGAGGCGGGCGAGCGATTCCGCGGCCGCGTGATGGGTGTGCGCATGATGGCGATCTACAGCCTGCCGCTCGGCCTGCTGGCGGCAGGTCCGCTGATCGGCCTGATGGGATTTCGCGGCACCGCCACGCTTTATGCGGCGATCGGGCTGTTCTTCACGGTGGTGATTTCGCTGCGCTGGCGCGCCGAGCTGTGGCGCGCGTAGTCAGAGATACGTCTCGCGGATGTCGATGGTCGAGGCGGCATTGAGCGAATCGTAACTCTGCTCGATCCAGGCGTCAGCGCGCTCGCGTCCCGTCGTAAATAGCTGCCGCAGGAAATCCCAGTCGGCGTTGAATTTGCTCGCGACGCTCAGGTCCTGCATGACATCGTCCGCCGCGATCGCGTGGACGAACATGCGCTTGAGGCTGTCGTCCTTCAGCTTGCCGTCGTCGAGCAGCTTGGTGACGAACGCGACGGCGCGCATCTCGCGCATCAGCGATGAGTTGAAGCTGATCTCGTTGATGCGGTTCATGATGTCGCTGGCGGACTGCGGGATTTCGGCGCGCTCCATCGGGTTGATGTGCACCACGACGATGTCGCGCGACTCGCAATGATAGATCAGCGGGTACAGCGCGGGATTTCCCATGTAGCCGCCGTCCCAATAGTGCTCGCCGTCGATTACGACCGCTTGCTGCAGAAACGGCAGGCACGCCGACGCGAGCACGCAGTCGGCACTCATCTCCTTGTTGGTGAAGACCTTGACCTTGCCGGTGCGCACGTTCGTCGCCGTGAGGAACAGCTTCACCGTTGAATCTGCGCGTACCCGGTCGAAGTCCACGACCTGCTCGATCACGCTGCGCAGCGGATTGATGTTGAGCGGATTCCACTGGTAAGGCGAGAATACGCGCGACCAGATGTCGAAGAACATATGTGCGGGCGAGTGACCGCGCGTGATTTGGTCGAAGGATTGCAGCGGGCCGAACGAGGCGGCACGCGAGACGCGCCACCAGAAATCGGTCAGCGCCTGCCGCGCCCCGTCGCGGCCGCCTGCCGCGAGGCCGTGGGCGAGCACTGCGGCGTTCATCGCACCTGCGCTGGTCGCGCTGACGCCTTCGATTTCGACGCGCGGGTCTTCCAGCATGCGGTCGAGCACGCCCCAGGTGAAAGCGCCGTGCGCTCCGCCGCCCTGTAGCGCGAGGTTGATGGTCTTCACGGCCGTTTCCCCGCCCGCATGGATGTTGTGCCCGGCGACGATACTATGCGGCGCCGCGCAGGGGCGGCTTTTTCTGGTCGGGGGCCGGCAGTTCCTCCATCCGGGCGCCGGACATGCCGGTGATCAGCCGCGTGGCGCGCTGGAAGGTGAGGTAATTCCACAGCCAGCTGATCGCGACGACGAAGCGGTTGCGGAAGCCGATCAGGTAATAGATGTGCGCGAAGCACCACAGCACCCAGGCAATGAAGCCCTTCAGCCTGAGACGCCCCATCTGGATGACGGCGCGCTTGCGGCCGATGGTGGCGAGCGAGCCGAAGTCGCGATAGCGGAACGGCGCGGGCGTTTCGCCCTTCTGCCGCGCGAGGAGCAGCTTTGCCACGTAGATGCCTTGTTGCTTGGCGACCGGCGCGACGCCGGGCAGGGGATTTCCGCTTGCGTCATTGAGCGCCGCCGTGTCGCCGATGACGAAGATGTCCGGGTGCCCCGGCACCGACAGGTCGGCCGCCACCTTCACCCGCCCGGCGCGATCCGTCTCGGCGCCGAGCCATTGTCCCGCGGGCGACGCGATCACGCCGGCGGCCCAGACAACGGTGCGCGCTTCGATGCGCTCTGCGCCGATCGAGACCCCGGCCTCGTCGAGGCCGGTGACCGCCGTGCCGAGCCGCACCTCGACACCCAGTTGCTCGAGCGATGTCTTCGCGGCCTGCGACAGCGACGGCTCGAACGGCGTGAGCAGGCGCGGCGCGGCCTCGACCAGAATGATGCGCGCGGCGCGCGGATCGATGGAGCGGAAGTCCTTCGCCAGCGCGCGGTTCGCAAGTTCTGCAATCGCGCCGGCCATTTCGACGCCGGTCGGTCCGCCGCCGACGATCACGAAATTCAGAAGCCGCGCACGTTCATCAGCGTCCGGTTCGGTCTCGGCCTTCTCGAACGCGAGCAGGATGCGGCGGCGGATATAGGTTGCGTCGTCGATTGTCTTCAGGCCGGGCGCGAAGGCTGCCCATTCGCCGTGCCCGAAATACGCATGTTCGGCGCCGGTCGCGAGGACCAGCACGTCGAACGGGATACGCCGTCCTTCGGCGATGACTGCGCGCTGCTGCGCCTCGATCCCCGAAACTTTGCCGAGCATCACATTGATGTTCTTGTACGGCGCGAGGATGCCGCGGGTCGGCGACGCGATGTCGGCCGGCGAAAGCCCGGCCGTCGCGACCTGATAGAGCAGGGGCTGGAACAGATGATAATTGTGGCGGTCGATGACCGTGACGTCGAAAGCGCTGTTGCCGAGCGCCTTCGCGGCGGAAAGTCCGCCGAAGCCGGCGCCAACGATGACAACGCGGGACTGGTTCATTGGGAGGTCCTTGAGCGATGATATGGGATGCGTGCGGCACATTGAAGGGGATCGCATGAGTTCGAATTCGGCCCGCGTTCCGGTCGCGGCGATCAGGAGCCTGATCGAGGATGCGCTGACCGCGGCAGGTCTGCCGCGCGCGGACGCGGCGATCTCCGCGCGGCTGATGGGCGAGGCCGACCTCACCGGCGCGGACGCGCATGGCGTATTCCGCCTGCCGCAATATGTGCGGCGGCTCAAGGCGGGCGGCTTCAACAAGCACCCGAACATCACGGTGACGCGCTCGGCGCCCGCGACCGCGCTGGTCGATGGCGACAACGGCATGGGGCATCTGGTGATGTCGCGCGCCGCCGAGACCGCGATCGCGCTGGCGCGCGAGACCGGCGTCTCGTGGGTCGGGGTGCGCCGCTCCAATCACGCGGGGCCGGCGGGCCTCTACGCCGAGATGCCGGCCGCGCAGGGCATGATCGGAATGTACGCGGCGGTCGCGAACGCCAACCACATGGCGGTGTGGGGCGGGGCCGATCCGCTGCTCGGGACCAATCCGCTCGCGTTCGGCGTGCCGTCAGGCGCGGGGCCGCTGGTGCTCGACATGGCGACCACGGTTGTCTCCTACGGCACGGTGAAGAACTACGCGCTGCAGGGAAAGCCCATGGAGAAGGGCTGGATGGTCAACACCGCGACCGGCGAAGACGTCATCGACGCGAAGCGCGCGGCCGAAGGGCTGCTGCTGCCGATCGGCGGCTACAAGGGCTCGGGCCTCGCGATCATGCTCGGGCTGATCGCCGGGCCGCTCAACCGCGCGGTGTTCGGGCGCGACGTGGTGGATTTCAACGCCGACGATGCGAGCGAGACCAATACCGGGCATTTCATCGTGGCGCTCGACGTGGCGCGCTTCCTGCCGCTCGAAGAGTACAAGGCCGAGGTGGACCGGCATGTCCGCGAGCTGAAGGAGTCGAAGCGCCTGCCGGGCGTGGACGAGATCCGCATGCCGGGCGAGCGCCGCCGCCAATGCCGCGAGGATCGCCTGCGCAACGGTGTGCCGCTTGCGCCGCCGCTGGTGGCGCAGCTCGACAAGATGGCTGCGGAGCTGGCGAGCGTGAAGACCTCGCTGAGGTGCGAGCGCAGCGAGCCTGAGAAGGCTGCGGCTCGGAGCTGGATCCTTCGAGACGCGCCTTGGCGAGGATGAGGACGGCCTAAGCCTCGAGCGGCAGCTTCACCGGCTGCCTGGTCTTCGCCGACAGATCCAGCGCCTTGGTCAGCATCAGGTTCTTGTGCGCTTCCTCGACGGTCGCGGCGGGCGTCGGCAGGCCGAGCGCCACGCGGTTGAGCCACGACACGGTCTCGTCCGCCATCGGGCCGCGCAGTTCGCCGAGCGCCATGTCGCCGGGCGGATAGCTCCCGAGAAAATCCACCAGCCGCGTCTGGTCCGGCGCGTAGCCTTCGCCCTGCGGCTTGCTCACGGCGAGCACCATGTCGCGATGCGTGTCGTCGATTGTCAGCACGCCGTCAGTGCCGGTGATGCCGACTTCCAGCGAGTAGACCGCGCCGGGCCACGTCACGGGCAGCGCCCACGAGATGTTGAGGTGATAGATCGTGCCATCCGACATCATGATCATGCCGGCGGTCGCATCGATGCCCTGATAGAGCGGGCCGAGCACTTTATCGATTGAGCGCGCGTAGCATTCGACCGGCGTTTTCTTTTCGAGGTACCACATGCACATGTCGAGCGCGTGCGTGCCGGAGATCACCATCGGCGAGATGGTCGAGGGATCGTCGGTGCGCTTGTAGTTGTCGATCGCGACGAGGCGGTTCATGAACGCACGCGATGTGACCAGCGTGACGTCGCCGAGCGCGCCGGAACGCACCTTCTCCTTGCCGGCGAGCCACTTGCGGCGGAAGCGCTGCGTGTAGCCAACGACCGCATCAATCCCTGCGTCCTTGATGATCTTCAGCACCTTGGCGGATTGGGCCAGATCAGTAGCGAGCGGCTTCTCGATCAGCAGCGGGATGCCGCGCTCGGCGGCCGCAAGGATCGGCGCGACATGCAGATGCTCGTCCGTGGCGATGATCGCGCAATTGACTTCGGGCCGCTGGAGCAGTTCGACATGGCTCTGCGTCACGAAATCCGCGCCGACTTTTTCGGCGACTTCGCCCGCGCGGTTCGGATTCTTCTCTGCGAGGCCAACCCATTTCACCGCCGGGTGGCGGTTCGCGACCTCGCCGCGGAACAGCCCGACGCGTCCGCCGCCGATGATCGCGACGCCAAGCTCCTTTGCCTGCGGTCTCACGTATTCAATCCTGCGCGGATCTTCTGCTTGAACTCGGCGATCTGCGAGATCGTCTGGTTGGTCAGCGGCAGGTCGACCGGTGCGTTCAGGTCGGCGGAGAGGTCCGCCGCGCTGTAGGTTTCCATCACGCGCCGCGCGCTTTCCGGCGTCACCATGACGGGCGTGTCACGGATGCAGGCTTCGACGAAGTAAATCGTCTCCGGCCCGATGCCGCCGGCGAACACGTGATCCACCATCTCGCCCGGCATCGTGGACATCGGGAACACCTGGCCGGTCTTCTCGGTGTTGAGCCAGTTGTCGCGCTGCGTGTCATCGAGCGTGAGCGCGCCGTCCGTTCCGGTGATCTCGATCCAGGTCGAACAGTAATTGTGATAGCTTTCGGGGAAATTCCAGCCGCCGCCGATCATCACCACCACGCCATTGTCCATCGTGACAGTCGTGAACATGACGTCATGCGAGCCGTTCACCGGCTGCATGTAGCCGTAGGCGCCCTGCGAATAGACCCGCACCGGCTTCGCGGGTTCCAGCAGCCAGAACACGAAATCGAGATCGTGCGTCGACTCCATCACGACGGGCGAAAGGCGGACGCGCTTGGCGATCTTCTTGCCGAGCGCGCGCGACAGATGCCGGCTTACCAGCACGGAGACCACCTTGCCAAGCGTGCCGTCGACGATCTTCTTCTTGGCGAAGGCGATCTTGGTGTTGAAGCGCTGCGAATAGCCGATGGTGAATTTCAGATTGCTCTGCTTGGCGATGTGGATCAGCTCGTCGGCTTCCCACAGCTCGAGCGCGATCGGCTTTTCCAGCATCACGTTCTTGCCGCCCTTCAGGCAATCGCGTGCGATCGGATAGTGGTTTGCCTCCGGCGTGGTCGAGACGAACACCACCGAGATGTTCGGATTGTTGATGATGTCGTTGTAGTCGAGCGTCGCGGTCGCGGGCTTGTAGAGCGCCTTCACCTCGGCGAGGCGGTCGGGCCTGATGTCGCAGAGGTGCAGCTTATCGACCAGCGCGGTGCGCGCGAGCGTTTCGGCGCGCAGGCCGCCGATCCAGCCGACACCGATGCAACCCACCTCGACCTGCTTCACCTTGCGCGTCTCCCGTTGTTTCGCGGCGCTAAATTCGCCCGCATGGCGGCGGCGGGCAAGCCCTTGACTTCCATACCCCATTTCCCGCCAATCTGGATGAGTTCAAGACAAGCGGACAGCGAGCCGCACCGGGAGGACGCGTGAAACCGGCAGCATTCGCTTATGCGAAAGCGCGCACGCTCGACGATGCGATCCGCCTGCTCGGCGAGCACAAGGGCGAGGCCAAGCTGCTGGCTGGCGGGCAGAGCCTGATCGCCACGCTGAACATGCGGCTTTCGAGCCCGTCATTGCTGGTCGATATCAACGGCGTCGCGGGGCTGGACGGGATTTCGGTCAAGGGCGGGACGGTCGAGATCGGCGCGCTGACGCGCCACGTCACGCTGGAGCGCTCCTCCGACATCGCGAAACATGCGCCGCTGATCGCGCTGGCGATGCCGCATATCGCGCACCCTGCGATCCGCAACCGCGGCACGATCGGTGGATCGTTCGCCTATGCGGACCCGGCCGCGGAATTGCCTGCGTGTCTGGTGGCGCTCGATGGCGAGCTCGACATCATCGGACCGAAGGGCAAGCGCACCGTGAAAGCCGGCGATTTCTTCAAGGGTCTGTTCGAGACGGCGCTCGGCGCGAATGACGTCCTGAGCGCGATACGATTTTCCGCAGCCGCGGCGGATACGCGCGTGGCCTTCGCCGAGTTGGCGCGGCGGCACGGCGACTACGCGATGGTCGGGCTGGCGGCCGCCGCGAAGGCGGGCGGCAAGGGACTGAGCGATGTGCGGCTTTGCTATTTCGGCGTCGGCGACACGCCCATCCGCGCGCGCAACGCCGAGGCGGCGCTGGCGAGCGGGTCGATCGACGACGCCGTGAATGCGCTGGACCTCGATCCGCAAGACGACATCCAGGCAACCGGCGCGGTGAAAAAGCATCTCGCCGGCGTGCTGCTGCGTCGCGTTGCGAAGCAGCTCATGGAGAAACCATGAGCATGCTCGATGTCCGCATGACGGTGAACGGCGAGGCTGTCGCGGAGCCGGTCGAGCCGCGCACAACGCTGGTCGACTTTCGTGCGCGAGACGCTCGGCCTCACCGGCAGCCATGTCGGCTGCGAGCACGGCGTGTGCGGTGCCTGCACGGTGCTGGTGAACGGCGAGATCGTGCGCGGCTGCCTCACGCTCGCGGTGCAGTGTGAGGGTGCCAAGGTCGAGACCATCGAGGGCATATCGGACTCGGGCGATATCGCCGACCTGCAGGAAGCTTTCCGCCGCCGCAACGCACTGCAATGCGGGTTCTGCACGCCCGCGATGCTGCTCACCGCGCAGGAACTGCTCAGCCGCGGCGGCGTCCCCAGCCGCGACACAATCCGCGAGCACATTTCGGGAAATTACTGCCGCTGCACCGGCTATCATGCGATCGTCGATGCGATCGAATCCGTCGCGCAGACGCGCGCAAAGGGGTGATCCCATGAACGAGCACCTGAACCCGCAAAGCATCGCGCAGCGAGCCGATCATCTCGAAGAGGAGATGATGCACGAGCTGGAGCGCGTGGTGACGAAGTCCACGCTACATTACCTCTCCGACGGCGAGGTGAAGATGGATTCGAGCGCCGACCTCTGGAAAATGCACCCCGGCGCCGTGTTCAACATGGGCCCCGACCCGCGCCTGCCGCGGATGCCCGAGAAGCCGACGTTGATCGACTACTTCAAGCACCGCTTCGCCTCGCATGCGCACCTGCTGCAAAGCGCGACACATGCGTTGAAAGCCGGGCACAACGAGAAGGTTATTCTGGCCTGCCTGCTGCACGATATCGGCGTGGTGAGTTTCATCCGCTGCGACCACGGCTACTGGGGCGCCCAGATGATCGAGCCCTACGTGGACGAAGAAGTGAGCTGGGCGGTGCGCACGCATCAGGCGTTGCGCTTCTTCCCCGACGAGGCGGCCGGATACAAATATCCGGATATGTACATCAAGCTGTTCGGCGACGACTACAAGCCGGAGCCTTACATCGTCGCCGAATACGAGCGCGCGCGGAATCACAAGTGGTACATGACGTCGCGACTGATCTGCGTGAATGACATCTATTCGTTCGATCCGAACATGAAGGTGAACCTCGACGATTTCGTCGATATCGTCGGCCGTAATTTCCGGCAACCCGAAGAAGGACTCGGCCTCGACTCGAGCCCGTCGTCGCACATGTGGCGCACCATGATGTGGCCGAACCGGTTTCTGTGAGGGCGGCGCGGGCGCGATGAAGATCGTTGAAGACAATCCATCCGCGCTCACCGCGCTCGACCGGCCGAACAGCTACATCGGCCGTTCGGTGCCGCGTCCGAACCTGACGCGCCTTACCGAAGGCCGCGGACAATATGTCAGCGACGTTACGCTGCCGCGCATGGCGCATGTGGCCTACGTGCGTTCGCCGCACGCGCATGCGCGCATCGTGAGCATCGGCACGGCGGCTGCGAAGGAGGCGCCGGGCGTGGTCGCGGTTGTCACCGGGCCGGAACTCGCGAAGGTCATTACCCCGTGGGTCGGCGTGCTGACGCACCTCAAGGGCATCAAGTCTGCACCGCAGTACGCAATCGCGATGGATCGCGCGTGCTGGCAGGGCGAGGCCGTGTGCGCGGTCGTGGCGAAAACGCGCGCGCAGGCGGAGGATGCCTGCGAGCTGGTCGAGGTGACGTACGAAGAGCTTCCCGCTGTCACCGACCCGGAGACTGCGCTCGATGCCGCAACGCCGGTGATCCATCCGGATCTCGGCGACAACCTGACCTTCGAGCGCAAGCATGAGGCGGGCGAGCCCGACAAGGGGTTCGCCGACGCGGACGAGGTGGTCGAAACCACGTTCCTGTTCGGCCGCCACACCGGTGTGTGCAACGAGCCGCGCGCCGTGATCGCCGACTGGAATTCCGCCGAGCAGCGCATGACCGTCTACCATGCGACGCAGGCGCCGCACATGATGCAGAACCTGTTCGCCAAGCATCTCGGGCTTGAAGAGCAGCAGGTGCGCGTCGTCACCAAGGACGTCGGCGGCTCGTTCGGCATCAAGGTGCATACCTACGCGGACGAGATGGCGACGGTCGCGCTGTCGAAGCTGCTGCGCCGCCCGGTGAAGTTCGTCGCGGATCGTCTGGAGAGTTTCGTCACCGACATTCACGCGCGCGATCATCGCGTGACGGCAAAGATCGGCGTGAAGAAGGACGGCACGATCACGGCGTGGGAAATCGACGATCTCACCGGCATCGGGCCGTATTCGGTCTATCCGCGCACCTCGGGCATCGAAGCCAATCAGGTCGTGAACCTGACCGGCGGGCCTTACACCTGCGGAAATTATCGCGCGCGCTGCCGCGTCGTGTTCCAGAACAAGAACGTGATGTGCCAGTACCGCGCGGTCGGCCATCCGATCGCAACCGCGGTTACCGAAGGTCTCGTCGATCTCGCTGCGATGAAGATCGGCATGGACCCGCTCGAGATCCGGCGGCGCAATCTCATTCCCGACGACGCCCATCCGTCGCAAGGGCCGTCCGGCATCAAGTTCGAGAAGCTCTCGCATCACGAGACCCTTGCGCACATCGACTCGCTGATGGACTACGCGGGATTGCGCGCCGAGCAGGAGCGCCTGCGCAGACAGGGCATCTATCGCGGCATCGGCTTTGCGTTCTTCGTCGAGGTGACCAACCCGTCGGCCGCGTTCTACGGCGTCGGCGGCGCGAAGATTTCCGCGCAGGACGGCGCGACCCTGAAGCTCGACGCGCAGGGCAACATCTCGGTGCACTCGGGCGTGACCGAGCAGGGGCAGGGCGCCGAGGCCGTGATGGCGCAGGTCGCGGCGTCTTCGTTCGGCGTGCCGATCGAGCGCGTGCGCGTCGTCACCGGTGATACCGACAACACGCCGTACGGCGGCGGCACGTGGGCGTCGCGCGCGGCCGGCATCGGCGGCGAGGCCGCGTGGCAGGCCGGCAAGGCGCTGCGCGCAAATGTGCTGGCGGTCGCGGGCAGCATCCTGCAGGCGAAGCCCGACACGATGGACATCCGCAACGGCGTCGTGGTCGACCGGGATACCGGCACGGAGCGCATCGGGCTCGATGAGGTCGCGCGCATCGCGTACTTCCGGCCCGACACGCTGCCGCCCGGCTTCCAGGCCGAGCTGGTGGCGACGCGGCACTACGTGCCGCGCCAATGGGCATTCTCGTTCACCAACGGCGCGCAGGCGAGCTGGCTCGAAGTCGACACCGACACCGGCTTCATCAAGCTGCTGAAGCACTGGTGCGTGGAGGATTGCGGCACGGTGATCAATCCGCAGCTTGGTCGACGAGCAGGTGCGCGGCGGCGTGGTGCAGGGGCTCGGCGCGGCGCTGTTCGAGCACTGCCTCTATGACGAACGCGGGCAGATGCTGAACGGCAACATGGCGGACTATCTGGTGCCGATGGCGGCCGAGATGCCCGACATCGAGGTCGGCCACGTGGTGACGCCGACGGCCGACAGCGAACTCGGCGCGAAGGGCGCGGGCGAGGCGGGAACGGCGGGTGCACCGGCGGCGGTGATGAACGCCGTGAACGACGCACTGGCGCCGCTCGGCGCCAAGCTGATCACCGAAATGCCGATCACGCCGACCGTGGTGCTCAAGGCGCTCGGCAAGGTCTGAGCGGCCGGTCTGCCTTCAGGCCTCCCCAGATATGCGCTTCTGCGTATTGTGGATATTATAAGCCAGCTTATCTTTCCGACGATCCTTTCAAAGCCGGAATCGATATGCGCCCCCGCAACCCTCGCCGTGAATTTGCTTTTCTTATCAGTGACGTAGCGCGCCTGCTGCGCACCCATGCGGACCAGCGGGCGCGCCAGTTCGGCATGACCCGCGCCCAATGGGCGGTGCTGGCCCGGCTCGAATCCAACGAAGGGCTGAAGCAGTCGGAACTCGCCGAAATGCTCGACCTCCAGCCGATCACGCTGACCCGTCTGGTCGATCGCCTGTGCGCGAGCGGGCTGATCGAGCGGCGCGCCGACGCGAACGACCGCCGCGTCAAGCGCCTCTATCTCACCGCGCAGGCGCGGCCGCTGATGGATCGGCTCGCGGCGCTCGGCCAGGACATGATGGGAGCCGTACTCGACGGGTTCGACCTCGCGACCGTCGAACGGATGATCCTCGAACTCTCGCACGCGAAGGAAAATCTGAAAGCCGCCATCGCCAGGAAGCCGGCGGCAAAAGCCGCTGTGGCGGCCTGAGGCAGGCAGATCATGGCCGAGAAAGTCGTCGAACTTCGCAAGACGCAGGACGATGTCGCGGCACCCGTCGCGACCGCGAAACCCGCGCGCTCGCGTGCGCGGCTGCGGCTCGTGCTGCTCGTCGTGCTGCCGTTGATCGCACTCGGCATCGGCTCGTACTTCTACCTGATCTCCGGCCGCTACATTTCGACCGACAACGCCTATGTGGGCGCGCAGAAGGTGCTCATCACGCCGGACATCTCCGGCAAGATCGCCAAGGTTGCGGTGATCGAAGGGCAGCGCGTGAATGCCGGCGAGGCATTGTTCGAGATCGATCCCGAACCGTTCCGCATTTCGGTGACGCAAGCCGAAGCGCGGCTCGCGGGGGTGCGCACCGAGTTCGCCAATCTGAAGACCAATTACGCGTCGATCGCGCGGCGCATGACGCTTGCGCGCGAGACCGTGGATCTGAAGCAGCGCGACGTCGACCGCAAGAGCACGTTGCTCGCGAACCGCACGGGCTCGCAGGTCGATACCGACAATGCGCTCAACGCCGTCGTTACGGCAAAGACACAGCTCGAAATGCTCGAGCAGCAGCAGGAAGCGATCCGCAACCAGCTCCTCGGTGAACCGGACCTCGCGATCGAGAAATATCCGCCCTATGCGCAGGCCGCGGCCGCGCTCGATCAGGCCAAGCGCGACCTCGACCATACGGTGCTGCGCGCGCCGATCGCCGGCATCGCAACGCAAGTCACCAGCATCCAGCTCGGCCGTTACGTCACGGCCGGCACGCCGGTGTTCAGCCTGATCGACGATGCGAAGCCCTGGGTCGACGCGAACCCAAAGGAAACCGACATCACGCATCTCAAGATCGGCCAGCCGGTCGCGATCTACGTCGACACGTTCCCCGGCCGCGCCTTCAGCGGCAAGGTCGCGGCAGTTTCGCCCGGAACGGGCGCGCAATTCGCGATCCTGCCGCCGCAGAACGCGAGCGGAAACTGGGTCAAGGTGGTGCAGCGCGTGCCCGTGCGGGTCGAGTTCGCGCCGAACGAAGACCTGCGCGATCTGCGCGCCGGGATGAGCGTCACGGTCGAGATCGATACCGGCCGGCAGAACACGGTGCTGTCCGGCCTCGGCTTCACCAGCCGGGCGGAGTCGCGCAAATGATGCGCGCGGCCGCGGGCCTGTCTCCCGCCGCGCGGCGCACGCTGCTCACCGTCTGCACCATGACGGCGACGATCATGCAGGCGCTCGACACGACGATCGCCAACGTCGCGCTTCCCTACATGCAGGGCTCGCTCTCCGCCTCGCAGGATCAGATCAGCTGGGTGCTGACCTCGTACATCGTGGCCGCCGCCGTGATGACGGCGCCGGTCGGCTGGCTCGCCGACCGCTTCGGCCGCAAGAAGCTGTTTCTCGTCTGCGTTGGCGGTTTCACGATCGCGTCGCTGCTGTGCGCGCTGGCGCAGAACATCGAGCAGATCGTCATCTTTCGCCTGATGCAGGGCATGTGCGGCGCCGCGCTGGTGCCGCTGTCGCAGTCCGTGATGCTCGACGCCTACCCGATCGAGCAGCGCGGGCAGGCGATGGGCATCTGGGGCGTCGGCGTGATGCTCGGGCCGATCATGGGCCCGACGCTCGGTGGCTGGCTCACGCAGAATTACTCCTGGCACTGGGTGTTCCTGGTTAATCTCCCGGTCGGTGTGCTGACCGTGTTCGGTCTGCTCGTCTTCATGGATGAGACGAAGCGCCACGAGCACCTGCGCTTCGACTGGTTCGGCTTTCTGGCGCTTGCGGCCGGCATCGGCGGCGTGCAGCTGATGCTCGACCGCGGCGAACAGCTCGGCTGGTTCGGCTCGCCCGAGATCATCGCCGAACTAATCATTTCGGTCGTCGGCTTCTATTATTTCTTCGCTCACTCGCTCACCACCAGCGAGCCGTTCGTGCGCTTCGCGATCTTCCGCGACCGCAACTTCCTCATCGGCTGCTTCTTCATGATGGTCATGGGGCTGATGCTGTTCTCGTCGATGGCGCTGTCCGCGCCGTTCATCCAGAACGTGCTCGGCTACCCGATCGAGACGACCGGCTGGCTGCTTGCATCGCGCGGTCTAGGCACGCTGGTCGGCATGGCGATCATCGGGCGGCTGCTGCGCCTCGTCGAGGCGCGCTACCTGATCCTGTTCGGGCTCACGCTCACCGCGCTGACGATGTACCAGACGACCGGGTTCACAACCGATACCTCCAGCCACACGATCGTCGTCGTCGGTCTCGTTCAGGGCTTCGGCATGGGCTTCGTGTTCATTCCGCTGAGCACGGTCGCGTTCCTGACCCTGGAGCCGCGCTATCGCACCGACGGCACCGCCATGCTGACGCTGGTGCGCAATGTCGCAAGTTCGGCCGGGATCTCCGTCGTGATTGCGAACCTCACCAATCTCACCACGACGTTCCGCAGCCAGCTTGCCGAGCACATCTCCCCGTTCAACGATGCGCTGCGCAACGTGGACGTTTCGCGCTGGCTCGACTTCGCGACCGATCAGGGCCGTGCGCTCGCCGACCAGATGATCACGTTGCAGGCCGTCATCATGGCCTATGCGAACGACTTCATGCTGCTGACGGTCGTGTGCGTGCTGTCGATCCCGTTCGTCTTCGCGATCGGTTCGACGGCGTCGCTGCGCGGCCGCAAAGTCGCGGTCGAGGTGGTGGAGTAGCTAACCGAACTCCTTCCGCACCTTCTCGGTATGCTCGCCGAGCGCCGGAATGCGGCCGTAGCTGCGCGGCGTGTCACGGACCGGGGCAGGGGCGGGATAGGACACCGGGCCGCTCGGCGTCTCGACGCTGATGCGCCGCAGGTGCGGGTGCGTGATCAGGCCCGCCACATCGTTTACACGAGCGAATGCGATGTCCGCGGCCTCGAGCTTTCCGGACAGCGTGTCGGCATCCATCGTGGCGAACGAAGCCGCGACCTTGCCGTCCGTGTCGGCGCGATGCTTCACCCGGTCCATGAGCTTGGCGAATTTCGGATCGGCGGCGAGCGTCGCATCGCCCATCACCTTCTCGGCCAGAATGCGCCACTCGCGGTCGTTCTGGATCGAAATGAGAATGTCGGCACCGTCCTTCGTCTTGAACACGCCGTAGGGCGAAATCGAGGGGTGCGAGAGACCGAGCCGCTTCGGCGACTGCCCGCCCTCGTGATGCAGCAACGGCACCGTCATCCAGTCAGCCATAGCGTCGAACAGCGACACGCTGATCGCCGCACCCTCTCCGGTGCGGCCGCGCCCGATGATCGCCTCCAGCGTCGCCTCGTAGGCGTTCATGCCGGAGGCGACGTCCGTGACCGAGACGCCGACGCGGGCAGGGGCCTCGGGCCCGCCGGTGACAGAGGCAAGCCCGCTCTCGGCCTGCACCAGCAGGTCGTAGGACTTGCGCGTCGCGTAGGGGCCGCTCTCGCCGAAGCCCGAGATCGAGACGCAGATCAGCTTCGGATAGTCGCGGCGCAGCCGGTCGATCGCGAAGCCGAGCTTGCCGATGGCGCCGGGCTTGAGGTTCTGGATGAACACGTCGGCCCTGGCGAGCATGCGCTCCAGCAGCGCCTTGTCGTCCGCCTTGGTAAGATCGAGGACGACAGACTCCTTGCCGCGATTGAGCCAGACGAAATAGGCGCTCTCGCCGCCTGCAAGCTTGTCGTAGCCGCGCGCGAAATCGCCCTCCGGCCGCTCGATCTTGATCACGCGCGCCCCCGCGTCCGCGAGCCGGCACGCGCAGGTCGGCGCCGCGACCGCCTGTTCGAGCGAAATGACCAACAGGCCTTCGAGCGGAAGCATTAGTACGACCGCGGCAAGCCGAGCACATGCTCGGCGAGAAACGAGAGAATGAGGTTGGTGGAGATCGGCGCGACCGAATAGAGCCGCGTCTCGCGGAACTTGCGCTCGATGTCAAATTCCTCCGCGAAGCCGAAGCCGCCGTGGGTCTGCACGCACATATCGGCGGCGGCCCAAGAGGCATCGGCGGCGAGCATCTTCGCCATGTTGGCCTCGGCGCCGCAGTCCTTGCCCTGTTCGTAGAGCGAGGCCGCGTCATGCACCATCAGTTCGGCGGCGCGCATCTGCGCATAAGCCTTCGCGATCGGAAACTGTATCCCCTGGTTCTGCCCGATCGGGCGGCCGAACACGGCGCGCTCCTTGGCGTAGGCCGTCGCCTTCTCGATGAACCACTTGGCATCGCCGATGCATTCCGCGCCAATGAGGATGCGTTCGGCGTTCATGCCGGAGAGGATATAGCGGAAGCCCTGACCCTCCTCGCCGACGAGGTTCTCGGCCGGCACGCGCAGGTCATCGAAGAATACTTCGGTTGTTGCATGATTCATCATCGTGCGGATCGGGTTGATCTTCAGGTTCTCGCCGCCAGCAAGCTTCATGTCGACGAGGAAAACGCTAAGGCCCTCGGTGCGCTTCTTCACCTGCTCGCGCGGCGTCGTACGTGCAAGCAGCAGCATCAGGTCGGAATGCTCCGCGCGCGAGGTCCAGATCTTCTGCCCGTTGATGCGATAGCTTTCATTTCCATCGCGCACCGCTGTGGTGCGCAGGGCGAGCGTATCGGTCCCGGACGTCGGCTCGGTGACGCCAAAAGCCTGAAGGCGCAATTCGCCGCTCGCGATCTTCGGCAGGTAGCGCTGCTTCTGGTCGGCGTTGCCGTGCCGCAGCACGGTGCCCATCGTGTACATCTGCGCGTGGCAAGCCGCGCCATTGCAGCCCGCCGCCTGGATCTCCTCCATGATCGCGATGGCCGACGACATCGTGAGGCCGCTGCCGCCGTACTCCTCGGGGATCAGCGCGGCGAGGAAACCGGCCTTGGTGAGCGCCTCGACGAATTCGGTCGGATAGCCGCGATCGCGGTCGAGCTTGCGCCAGTATTCGCCGGGAAAGTCCGCGCACAGCGCGCGCACCGCCGCGCGGATGCTGGCGATCTCCTCGCTGTCGCGTGTTGTTGCTGCCATCAGTTGGCGATCTCGGCGCGCCCGTTGTTGAGCACGATCACGTCGCGCTCGATAATTCGCGCGCGGAAACTCACCACCGGCCCGTCGCGCCACATCTCGGTGCGGATCGTCTCGCCCGGATAGACCGGCGAGGAAAACCGCCCGGCGATCGAATTGAAGCGCGCCGGATCGTAGCCGCACATCGTTTTCAGGATCGCATGACCGGCGACGCCGAAGGTCGCAAGCCCGTGCAGGATCGGGCGCGGATATCCCGCGGCTTTCGCAATCGCCGGGTCGGCGTGCAGCGGGTTCATGTCGACATTCCAGCGATAGAATAATGCCATTTCCGGCCGTGTCGGCAGGTCGCATGTCACGTCCGGCGCGCGATCCGGGATCGCGTGCGGGGCGGGCGTCGGGCGCTGCGGGCCGCCGAAACCGCCGTCGCCGCGGCAGAAGCTCGTCTGGTTGATCGTCGCGAGAACCTCGCCGCTCGCCGCGTCGTGCACCTTGCGCTCGGTGAAGATCAACGCGCCCTTGCCCGGCCCCTTGTCGACGATCTCGAGGATGCGCGAGCGGCCGATCAGCGAGCCGTTCGGCGGAAGCGGCTTGTGCAGGTCGACGCGATGCTCGCCGTGCACGCCTTTCACCCAGTCGATGCCGGTGTCGAGATCGCGCGCCCAGAAACCCGGATGCGCGACCACGCAGGGAAACGTCGGCAGGACCTTCAGGTCGTTCTCGTAGACGTAGCGCAACTCGTCCGCATCCGTCGGGTTCTGCCCGAGCCCAAGGCTGAGTGCATAGAAGATCGCGTCGCGTTCGTTGTATTTTTGCGGCGACTTCGGAATCTTCAGCGCCATCAGCTTGTCGTAGATGATCGCCATTACACCGGATCCCAGGTGAACACGTCGCCCGAGCGCTCCAGCGGCGTGAACGATTGCTTGAAGGCGCCCTTGAGCTGCGCGTCGAGCTTCTCCGGCGTCCAGCCGTCGGAGCGGTGCAGCACGCGCACCGGGCGCGGTTGCGAAAACAGGAAGATCTCGTTGTTGCGCACGCCGATAATCTGTCCGCTGATGCCCTCGGCCTTGTCGGAGCAGAGATAGACCGCGAGCGGCGCGATCTTGTCCGGCGTCATCTGCTTCAGGCGTTCGACGCGCTTCTTCTCGGCGTCGGTCTCGGTCGGGATCGAGCCGATCATGCGGCTCCATGCCGACGGCGAGATGCAGTTCGAGCGCACGTTATGGCGCGCCATGTCGAGCGCGATGCCGCGCGCGAGGCCGTGAATGCCGAGCTTCGCCGCCATGTAGTTCGCCTGGCCGAAGTTCCCGATCAGGCCGGAGGTGGAGGTCATGTGCACCATCGCGCCCGAGTTCTGGTCGCGGAAATGGTTCGCGACCGCGCGCGCCATGTTGAACGAGCCGTTGAGGTGCACGTTGATGACGTCGTGCCAATCCGACCAGCTCATGCGATGGAAGATGCGGTCGCGCAGGATGCCGGCGTTGTTCACCAGAATGTCGACGTGACCGAACGTGTCGATCGCGGACTTCACGATGGCTTCGGCGTTCTGCGGCTCGGTGATCGAGAGCGTCGAGGCGATGGCCTTGCCGCCGGCCGCCTTGATCTCGTTCACGACCTCCTGCGCGGGCCCTTGATCCGCGCCGGAGCCGTCCAGCGCCGCGCCGATGTCGACCACGACGACGCTTGCGCCTTCTTTCGCCATCAGCATCGCGATGGCGCGCCCGATCCCGCGCCCCGCGCCGGTGACGATTGCGACCTTGCCGTCGACCATGCCGGTCATTGCTTGCCCCATACCTCATCCGCCAGCGCGGCGATCATGGCGAGCTTGGCCCATTGCTCGTCCTCGCTCAACACGTTGCCTTCCTCGGTCGAGGCGAAGCCGCACTGCGGCGAGAGGCAGAGCTGGTCCATCGGGACGAATTTCGAGGCCTCGTCGATGCGGCGTTTCAGGTCGTCTTTCTTCTCCAGCGCGCCGAGCTTGGACGAGACAAGCCCGAGCACGATCTGCTTGTTGCCCTTCGGCACGAAACGCAGCGGCTCGAAGCCGCCGGCACGCTCGGTGTCGTATTCGAGGAAAAAGCCGTCGTAATTGAGCTGGCCGAACAGCACCTCGGCCACCGGCTCATAGCCGCCCTCGGAAATCCAGGTAGAGCGGAAATTGCCGCGACAGATGTGAGTGGTGATCGTCATGTCGGCGGGCTTTGCGGCCAGCGCCTGATTGATCATCTTCGCATATTTGCCCTGCAACTCGTCCGGATTGTCGCCGCGCTGGCGCGACTGCGCGCGCTCCTTCTCTGAGCACAGGAACGCCCAGATGGTGTCGTCGAACTGCAGATAGCGGCAGCCCGCGTCATAAAAGGCTTTCACGACCTTGGCGTAGGTGGTGCCGAGATCGTCGAAGAACTGGTCGAGGTCGGGATAGAGCGTCTTCGGGATCGACTGACGGCCAAAGCGGAAATGCAGCAGCGTCGGGGAGGGGATCGTCATCTTCGGCGTGACGCGCGTGTTCGCGGCCAGGAACTTGAAATGCTCGATCATCGGGTGACCTGAAAACCCGATCTTGCCGACGATGTCGGGCCGCTCCGCCTTGGTCTGCACGCCGGCGAACTGAATGCCGTGCTCGATCTGCTTCAGTTCCACGCCGTCGAGGGCGCAGAGGAAGTCGAAATGCCACCATGAGCGGCGGAACTCGCCGTCGGTCGCAAGCTTCAGGCCGCACTCTTCCTGCTTGGCGACGATCTTCGTGATCTCGGCGTCCTCGACCGCCTTCAGTTGCTCAGCCGTGATCGCGCCGCTCTCGCGCTTCGCGCGCGCGTCCTTGATTGGCGCGGTGCGCAGGAAGCTGCCCACATGATCGGCGCGGTACGGCGGTTTCGTGCGTTGCATGTCTATCCCCACACTTCCTCTCTATCCCCACACTTCCTCGGCTACTTCGACGATGCGCCGCAGCTTCGCCCATTGCTCGTCTTCGGTGAGGATGTTGCCTTCCTCGGTCGAGGCGAAGCCGCACTGGCCCGAAATGCAAAGCTGGTCGAGCGGCGCGTACTTCGCGGCCTCGTCGATACGGCGTTTGAGATCGTCCTTGCTTTCGAGCTTGCCGGTCTTGGTCGTCACGATGCCGAGCACGACCTGCTTGCCCTTGGGCAGCATGCGCAGCGGCTCGAACCCGCCGGAGCGCGCGTCGTCGTATTCCATGAAATAGCCGTGCACGTTGATCTTGTTGAACAGGATCTCCTGCACGGCGTCGTAGCCGCCCGCGCCCATGAAGGTGGATTTGTAGTTGCCACGGCACATATGCATCGTGATCGTCATGTCGGACGGAATGTCCGACATCGCCACATTGATGAGATCGCCGTAGATTTCCCCGAGCTTGTCCGGATCGTCGCCGCGGTCGCGCATCTGTTGGCGGTACTTCTCGTCGCACAGCATCGCGATGAAGACTTCGTCGAGCTGGAGATAGCGGCAGCCGGCGTCTGCGAACGCCCGCACCGCCTTTTTGTACGCCTGACCGACATCATGGAAGAAAGAATCAAGGTCCTTGTAGGTGGCCTTGTCGATCGGCGTCGGCGTGGGGCGGCCGTAGATCGCGGATGGCGCGGGTATGGTGATCTTCGGCGTGACCTTGGTGTGCGCGGCGACGAACTTGTAGTGCTCGATCATCGGATGGCTTGAGTAGCCGACCTTGCCGGTGACCTTGATGCCTTCGTTGCGCGTGTTCACGGCCGCGAACGCAACGCCGGTGTCCATCACGTGCTTTTCGACCCCGTCGAGGCCCCAGAGGAAATCGAGGTGCCACCACGAGCGGCGAAACTCGCCGTCGGTTACGGACTGAAGCCCGGCCTCTTCCTGCTTCCCGATGACGCGTTCGATCTCGCGGTCCTCGACGGCCTTCAGGTCGGCTGCCGAAATCTCGCCCTTGGCGCGTTTCGCCCGCGCGTCCTTCAGCGCGGCCGGGCGGAGCAGGCTGCCGACATGGTCGGCACGGAACGGCGGTCTGGTGCGCTTCATTGGCTTCCCCACACCTCGTCGGCGATCTCCACGATCATCCGCAGCTTCGCCCATTGCTCATCCTCGGCAAGCGTATTGCCCTCCTCGGTCGAGGCGAAGCCGCATTGCGGCGAGAGGCAGAGCTGGTCGAGCGGCGCAAAGCGTGCGGCCTCGTCGATACGGCGCTTGATCGCATCCTTGCTCTCAAGCTGCCCCATCTTGGACGTGACCAGCCCGAGCACGACCGTCTTGCCTTTCGGCAGAAACCGCAGCGGCTCGAATCCGCCCGCGCGCTCGCTGTCGTACTCCATGAAGTAGCCGTGCGCCTTGATCGTGTTGAACAGGATTTCGGCCACCGGCTCGTAGCCGCCGCTCGCGACGAAGCTGGAGCGGAAATTGCCGCGGCACAGATGCATCGTGATCGTCATGTCGGACGGAATGTCCGCGATCGCCGCATTGATCATGCTTGCGTAAGTCAGCGGCAACTTGTCCGGATCGTCGCCGCGCGCTTTCACATGCTCGCGCAATGACGGATCGCACAGATAGGCGAGGTTCACCTCGTCGAGCTGCAGATAGCGGCAGCCGGCGTCCGCGAAAGCGCGCACCACCTTGGCGTAGAGCGCACCGAGGTCGCGGTAGAAATCCGCCATGTCGGGATAGATCGCTTCCGGCACTGCCGCGCGGCCCTGGCGGAAATGCAGCGCGGACGGGGAGGGGATCGTCACCTTCGCGGCCTGCCGGGTGTTGATCGGCCACGAATTTCCAGTGTGCGATCTGCGGATGGCCGGAAAAGCGCCCAAGCTTCTCCTTCACGCGCGAAACCCATTGCTTCGGTTGCACGCCGCTGCTGCCCTTGAAGGCAATCTTGCGGTCGCCGAGGAATGTCTCGACGCCGGGAAGTTCGCGCAGGAAATCGGTCTGCCAGGACTCGCGGCGATACTCGCCGTCGGTGATCGACTTGAGCCCGATCGCCTCCTGCCGGGCGATCAGCGCCTTGATCTCGCGATCCTCGATTTCGGTGAGCGCCGCCGCGTCGATCTCGCCGCGTTCGCGTTTTGCGCGCGCATCCTTCAGCGCCGCCGTGCGGAGCAGGCTGCCGACATGGTCAGCCCGGAAGGGCGGCCGGGTACGCTGCACCTGGAAGACTGACTATTCCGCGGCGGCAAGCGCCGCCTGCTTCTCTTCCATGACGAAGTCGTACTTCACCTCGTAGAACGGAGTGTCGACCATCTCGCCGTTCGACGCCTTGCCGGGCGGCTTTTTGACGAACTCGACGATCAACGCGTCCTTCACGCCGTAGACGACATCGTTGTTGATGAACTTGTCGCCCTTCTCGAACAGGTGCGTCACCAGATAGTGATAGCCGGGCGCCGAGACCGCGAAGTGGATATGCGCGGGGCGGATGTGGCTCATGTTGGTGTTGTTGAAGAATGCGCCGACCGGGCCGTCCATCGGGATCGAGTAGCTGATCGGCGCGACGGTGCGGACCGAGTATGTGCCGTCGGGCTGCGACTTGTAGATGCCGCGCATCCAAGGCTCGGCGGTGCGGCGCTGTTCCTCGTAGAGGCCCTCGCCGTCGGTCTGCCAAAGGTCGAGCACCGCGCCTGCGATCGGCTTGCCGTTGAGGCCGCGGACCTGCCCGGACACGAAGCACGGGATGCCCGGTGCGCTCCCCGCCATGCTGGCGCCGTGCGCGACTTCCGGTGCGTCCGGAATGTGGAACGGGCCTTCGACCGTGCTCGGGGTCGCGCCGGCAACGCGGCGGTTGTTGATCTCGTCCACCAGCATGCTGACGCCCATGGTGTCGGACAGCAGGATGAACTCCTGACGCTTGTCGTCGCACTTCTGGCCGATGGCGGTGAGGAACTGGATTGTCTTGAACCATTCCTCGCCGGTCGGGCGGACCTCGCTGACGAACGAATGCAGGTGCTTGATCGCCGACTGCATCACCTCGCGCAGGCGGGGGTCCGGGATGTCCTCAAAGCGCTTGAGGACCGCTTTGGTGTGCTTTTCTTCCGACGGATAGACCATGGGGCTCTCCCGATTAAAGGGCGCTTCGGGGCGCCGAATTCGTTGCCCGGATAGTGGTTTTGCGGGCCGCGAACGTCAAGGCTCGCGGAGCCGGCCCTGGCCGGCCTCAGCCCCAGACTTCCTTCGACAGATCGACGATCATCCGGAGCTTTGCCCACTGCTCGTCCTCGGCCAGGATGTTCCCTTCCTCGGTCGAGGCGAAGCCGCATTGCGGCGAGAGGCAGAGCTGGTCGAGCGCGACGAATTTCTGCGCCTCGCCGATGCGCTTCTTGATGTCCTCTTTGCGCTCCAGCGTGCCGGACTTCGACGTCACAAGGCCGAGCACGATCTGCTTCTTGCCCTTGGGGACGAAGCGCAGCGGCTCGAAGCCGCCGGCCCGCTCGCTGTCGTATTCGAGGAAATAGCCGTCGTAGTTCACCTTGCCGAACAGCACTTCGGCGACCGGCTCGTAGCCGCCCTCGGAAATCCAGGTCGAGCGGAAGTTGCCGCGGCACACATGCGTGGTGATGACCATGTCGGACGGGCGGTCCTTGATCGCCTCGTTGATCACCTCGGCGTAGATCTCGGGGAGGCGCGTCGGGTCATCGCCGCGCTGCTTGGCCAGTTCCAGTTCCTTCTTGGAGCACAGGTACGCCCACACGGTGTCGTCGAGTTGCAGATAGCGGCAGCCCGCGTCGTAGAAGGCCTTCACGGCCTTGCGGTAGGTCGTCGCGAGATCGTCGAAAAACGCATCGAGGTCCGGATAGACCTCCTTGCTGATCGCCTTGCGGCCGCCGCGGAA
This sequence comes from uncultured Alphaproteobacteria bacterium, assembly GCA_963828625.1. GTDB lineage: Bacteria > Pseudomonadota > Alphaproteobacteria > Rhizobiales > Xanthobacteraceae > PALSA-894. The sequence goes on from CAWHEX010000011.1 coordinate 322,511, forward strand.
GTGCAGCACGGACGGCGCCGGGATCGTCATCTTGGCGGTTTGCCTTGGTGTGCGCCTTGACGAACTTGAAGTGGTCGATGAACGGGTGGCCGGCGAAATCGACCTTGCCGGTGACGCGGATGCCGCGCGCCTTGGTCTGCACGCCCTGAAACTGGATGCCTTGCTCCGACTCGTATTGCTCGACGCCGGTCAAGCCCTGCGAGAAAATCGAAGTGCCACCACGAGCGGCGATATTCGCCGTCGGTGATCGCCTGCAGGCCGACCTCTTCCTGCTTGCGGATGATCTTCTCGACCTCCGCGTCCTCGACGGCCTTGAGCTGGTCCGCCGTGATCTCGTTTTTCTCGCGCCTGGCGCGCGCCTCCTTCAGGGGCGCGGAGCGCAGAATGCTGCCGACCTGATCGGCGCGGAACGGGGCATTGGCCATTGACGTCATTTCCTCATGCATGGCGGGCTATTGCCCACTTTCGTACCATGATTTCGGGTGGACGGTTCGGGACTTGAATGCAGCCATTTATCTATGCGACCAACATGCGCCGGTAACCGGCAAGAAAATCATCGGCGGAGGTAACAGTCGCCATGGCCTACAAGAACCTGGAGGAAGCGCTACAAGCCGCGGGCGATCCGGTCAAGATGCTGCGGAATTCGCAGATCGGCGCTTACGTTTACCCGGTGGTTGCGCCCGAATTTTCCAACTGGCGCGACGAGCAGCGGGCGTGGGCCGAGACCTGCGTGCTGTTCGACCAGTCGCACCACATGGTCGAACCTGTTCGTGCGCGGCAAGGATGCGCTCAAGCTCCTGTCTCACCTCGCGACGAACTCGTTCAAGAATTTCGCGGTCGATCAGGCGAAGCAGTTCGCGCCGTGCACCTACGACGGTTACGTGATCGGTGACGGCATCCTGTTCTATCTCGCCGAGAACGAGCTGGTGTATGTCGGCCGCAACCCGGCCGCCAACTGGATCGAGTTCCACGCCAAGACCGGCGGCTACGACGTCACGACCGAGTACGACGATCGCTCGCCTTCGCGTCCGATGGGCAAGCCGGTGTTCCGCAAGTTCTACCGCTACCAGATCCAGGGACCGAACGCGCAGGACGTCATCAAGAAGCTCAACGGCGGCACCTTCCCGGACATCAAGTTCTTCCGGATGGGCTACATCACCATCGCGGGCCGCAAGGTGCGCGCGCTGCGCCACGGCATGGCGGGCGCGCCGGGCCTCGAAGTGTGGGGCCCTTACGCGGAAGGCGACGAGATCCGCGCCGCGATCCTCGAAGCCGGCAAGGAGCACGGCATCGTTCAGGTCGGTGCGCGCGCCTACGCGACCAACACGCTCGAGTCCGGCTGGATTCCCTCGCCGGTGCCGGCGGTCTACTCGGGCGCCAAGCAGAAGCCCTATCGCGAGTGGCTGCCCGGCACGAGCTACGAGGCGAACGCCGGTCTCGGCGGCAGCTTCGTGTCGAAGAACGTCGAGGACTATTACACCTCGCCGTGGGAACTCGGTTACGACAGCTTCACCAAGTTCGACCACGACTTCATCGGCAAGGAAGCCCTGCAGGAGATGGCGAAGAAGACCTCGCACCGCAAGAAGGTGACGTTCGCGTGGGACAACGCGGACGTCAGCAAGGTGATGGCGTCGATGTTCGCGCCGCCCGGCGAGAACTACAAATACATCGACATTCCGCTCTCGAACTACGCATCGAGCTCGTTCGACGCGGTGATGAGCGGCGGCAAGGTCGCCGGCGCCTCGATGTTCTCGGGCTTCAGCTGGAACGAGCGCAAGATGCTCTCGCTCGGCTTCGTCGAGGAGCAATACGCCAAGCCCGGCACCAAGCTCACGCTGGTGTGGGGCGAGGAGAACGGCGGCACCAAGAAGACCACGGTCGAGCGCCACAAGCAGACCGAGATCAACGTGGTGGTCGGCCCGACGCCCTATGGGGCGCAGGCGCGCGAGACCTATCATCAAGGCTGGCGCACGCAGGCGGCGGAGTGAATACTGGGCGGCCATGAGCCTGCCGCCCACCAACTTCGGTCCCCCGTTCAACATCACGCGCGCGAGTCACCTCGTGCTGACCGCGCGCGACCTTGCGAAATCGCGCGATTTCTACACCGAGGTAATCGGCCTGAAGGTGGCGGACGAGACCGCCACCACGATCCATCTGCGCGGGGTCGAGGAGCGCGCGCATCATTGCCTCACGCTCAGGCGCACCAAGGAAGAGCCGGGCTGCGAGCGGTTGGGCTTTCGGGTGTTCGAGGACGACGACCTCGAAAGGGCGAAGGCGCATTTCGATACGGCAGATATTCCGGCGAAGTTCGTCAACGTGCCGTTTCAGGGCCGCACGCTGCACGTCAGCGATAACTCCGGAACGCCACTCGAACTCTGCGCCCGGATGAAGACGCTGCCGCGTGCGCACGCGCGCGCCCACGAGCATAAGGGCGCGGGCGCGCTGCGGCTCGATCATTTTCAGGTGCTGGTACCGGATGTGCCCGCAACGGCCGCGTTTTATGCGGCGCTCGGATTTCGTGTGTCGGACTATTACTGCGTGGGCGAGCGGGTGGTCGCGACCTTCCTGCATCGCAAGGGCAACCCGCACGATATCGTGTTCATGAACCGCGCGGGCCCGCGCTTCCATCACGCGGGCTTCATCGTCGGCGAGATGCATCACGTCGTGCGCGCGCTCGATTGCGCCGGCAATCTCGGCTTCGCGGAGAATTTGGAGCACGGGCCCGGCCGTCACGGGCACGGGCATTCGTACTACCTGTACCTGCGCGATCCGGACGGGCATCGAGTCGAGCTGTTGCTGCCCGCCGCGCAGGTCATCGACATCGACGACGAGCCGGTGCGCCATGACCTCAAGGGCAACAACACCAATCTTTGGGGGCCGCCGCCGCCGCGCTCGTGGTTCGAGGAGTGCTCGCCGCTGATCGGCGCGAAGGTTACGGCGCCGGACGCGCAGGGCGATCCGCTGACGCTGGAGAAGTACCTGTTTGCGAAATCGCCGGAAGCCGCGAAGCCGGAGGCAGTGAAGCGCCGGGCCTAGTGCTTGGCCTTGCCGCGCTTCAGGCGGTCGCTGTCGGCGACGCCGAGATATTTCTCAAGGATCGCAGGATTCGCGGCGAGGACCGCGCTCTCGGCCTCATGCACGATTGCGCCGCGCTCGATGATGGCGGCGCGGTCGGTCACGCCGAGGATCTTCTTGGCGTTCTGCTCCACGAGGATTGCCGACAGGCCTTCCTCGCGGATGATGCGCTTGAGCGCCGCAAGCAGCTCATCGACGATGATCGGCGCGAGGCCTTCGAGCGGCTCGTCGAGCAGGATGATGCGCGGATTGAGGATGAGCGCGCGGCCGACCGCGAGCATCTGCTGCTCGCCGCCGGAAAGCTGGTTGCCGAGATTGCGCTTGCGCTCCGCGAGGCGCGGGAACATCGCGTAGACCTTCTGCGTGGTCCACGGCCCCGGCCGCGCCACGGCGGTGAGGTTCTCGTCCACGGTCAGCGACTTGAAGATGTTGCGCTCCTGCGGCACCCAGCCGACGCCCGCATGCGCGCGCTGGTCTGCGCGCAGGCCGGTGATGTCGCGCCCGGCAAGACGGATCGTGCCGCCGAAATAGCGCGTCACGCCGACGATCGAATTGACCAGCGTGGTCTTGCCCATGCCGTTGCGGCCGAGCAGCGCGAGCGACTGTCCTTCCGGTATCGCGAGCGACACCTGCGACAGCACCACGGCCTCGCCGTAGCCGGTGCGCAGCTTCTCGATGGCGAGGAGGTCAGCCATGCGCTTCCTCGCCGAGATAGACGGCCTTCACGCGCGGGTCGGCCGCGACCTCTTCGGGCGGGCCTTCGACGAACAGCGCGCCGTTGACCAGCACCGAGATGCGGTCCGCGAAGGAGAACACGATGTCCATGTCGTGCTCGATCAGCAGCACGGTCACGTCCTTGGGCAGCGCCGCCACCGCATTGAGGATGTCGTGCCGCTCTGCCTCGGGCACGCCGGCGGCCGGCTCGTCGAGCAGCAGCACATGCGGCCGGCAGGCGATCGCCAGCGCGATCTCCAGCAGCCGCTGCTTGCCGTAGGGCAGGTTGCCGGTGCGCTCTTCCATCACGTCGGCGAGGCGGAAGCGGTCGAGGATATCGACCGATTCCTCCACCACCACGGACTTCGAGCCCACCGGCCGCCACCACTGACTGCCAAGTTCCATGCGCTCCGAGACCGCGAGGCCGATCGTCTCGATCGGCGTCAGGTCGGCGAACAGCTGATTGATCTGGAAGGTGCGCGCGATGCCGAGCTGCACGCGCTTGTGCGGCTCGAGATCGGTGATGTCCTGCCCGTCGAGCGCAATGCGGCCGGCGGTCGGGCGCAGCACGCCGGTGAGCAGGTTGATCAGTGTGGTCTTGCCCGCGCCGTTCGGGCCGATCAGCGCGTGACGCGCGCCCTTCTCGATCGACAGCGACACGTCGTTCGACGCGACGATGCCGCCGAACTGCTTGGTCAGGCCATTGGTTTGCAGGACCGGCGCCATCACGAAGCCTTCGGCTTGCGGGCAAACCGCGCCTTGAAGCTCGCCTGCATGGCGTTCGCGCGTTCGGTGATCGCGGACGTGAAGGAAAGGACCTGTGGACGCGCCAACCCAAGAACGAACATGAGCACGACCGTGAAGATGATGCTCTGCATGAAGGGCAGCTTGGTCCAGGTGCAGATCGCGAAGATGATCGCCGCCATCGCGGCGCCGTAGACGCGCCCGAACATGATCATCATGACGAGCAGCAGCCCGAGCCAGAACTGCCAGTATTGCGGGTTCACGGCTGCGAGGTAGTCCTGCACGAACTTGAACACGACCGCGCCGATCAGGCCGCCGTAGAGATAGCCGGTGCCGCCGATGATCAGCATCAGCATCACGTCGGCGGAGCGCTCGAAATCGAGTACCGAGAGCGAGGCGAACTGCGTCGACTGCGTCAGCAGCGCACCCGCGATGCCCGCGTAGCCGGCCGCGATGGTGTAGATCGCAACGAGGCGGCCGTTGACATGGATGCCGACCGCCGAGGCGCGCAGCGGATTGCCTTTCACCGAGCGCAGCGACAGGCCGAACGGCGAGTTCACCAGCCGGCGCGCGATCACGAACAGGACGAACAGCACGACGAGGCTGTAGATGTAGGCCGTATGGCCGTAGAGGTCGAACTGGAAGTGGCCGAGCAGCGGCTCCATCACGATGCCCTGCAGGCCGTCCGCGCCGCCCGTGATGGCAAGCTGGTTCGCGATCTCGCGCAGCACCAGCGCGACGCCGAGCGTGACCATCAGGCGCGTCAGGTCCGAGCCGCGCAGCACCAGGAAGCTGCTGGCGAAGCCGAGCACCGCCGCGGCGAGTCCGGAGGCGAACAGCGCCAGCAGCGGCTCCTTGATGATCCCGTGCTTCGCGAGCAGTCCGGCTACGTAGGCGCCGAAGCCGAAGAAGGCCGCATGGCCGAGCGAGACGATGCCCGCATAGCCGAGCACGAAGTCGAGCGACACGGCGAACAGGCCGAGGATCGCGATCTCGGTGAGGATGAGATGCTTGGTCGGAAACAGGAAGATCGTCGCGAACGCCACAAGCCAGAACACGATCTCGGCCGGTCCCCAGCGGCCGCGTGACGCCAGGAACGAGCTCGCCTGCGTCACCAGCGCGGGCGCGACAGCGCGGTGCTCCACCGCACTCATTTGGAAACCGCGCGCGAGAAGATGCCCTGCGGCCGCCAGATCAGCACTACGATCATGATGATGTAGATGATGAAGGCGCCGAACTGCGGCACGTAATACTTGCCGGCGACGTCGCCGATGCCGAGCACGAGCGAGGCGATGAATGGCCCGGTGATGCTCGATGTGCCGCCGACCGTCACGACAATCAGGAAGTAGATCATGAACTTGAGCGGGAAGTGCGGATCGAGGCCGAGGATTTCGGCGCCGAGCGCGCCGCCAAGTCCGGCCAGCCCCGATCCGACCGCGAAGGTCACGGCGAATACGGCGTTCACGTTGATGCCGAGGCCGCGCGCGACGCGTGCGTCATCGACCGCGGCGCGGAGGCGCGAGCCGAAGCGCGTGTTCGCGAGCGAGAATTGCAGCGCGATGGTCAGCAGGCCGCAAACCGCGATGATCAGCAGGCGGTAACGGCCGATGCCGACGCCGAACAGGTTGATCTGGCCCTGCAGGTACGACGGGATCGAGACGAACTGCTGCTGCGAGCCCATGACGTAGTCGACCGCCGCGACCGACATGAACACGAGGCCGATGGTGAACAGCACCTGCTCGAGATGGCTTCTCGGGTAAAGGTGCACATAGAGCGTGCGCTCGAACACCGCGCCGACAATCGCCGTGAAGACGAAAGCGAGCGGCAGCGAGGCGAGGAACGGCAGGCCGAGCCGGTTGACCAGTATGACCGTAATGTACCCGCCCGCCATGGCGAATGCGCCATGCGCGAGGTTGACGAAATTCATCAGGCCGAGCGTGACCGAAAGCCCGCACGCCACCACGAACAGCAGCATGCCGTAGGCGATACCGTCGAACAGGATTGTCAGCATGCGCGGGCTTCGGTGAGGCAGCCTCTCCCGTTCGCCGGGGAGAGGCCGCTCAGTTGGAGGAAGTAACGCCCCAGTGGCAGACTACTTCGCGGTCTTGCCCGGATCCTTCACCGCCTCGAAGGTCGCGAACTCGACGTTGTAGAGCTTGCCGTCCACCTTCTCGACCTTGCGGATGTAGATGTTCTGCACGATGTCGCGGGTGTCGGGATCGATCGAGATCGGCCCGCGCGGGCTTTCCCACTGCAGGCCCTTCATGGCGCCGATCAGGGAATCGCCGTCGCTCTTGCCGCCGGCCTTCTTCAGCGCCTCGTAGATCAGGTGCATGCCGTCGTAGCCGCCGACCGACATGAAGTTCGGGCGGAAGTTGTTGGCCTTCTCGAACGCCGCCACGTAGTCCTTGTTCATCTTGGACGGGTGCGCGGCCGAATACATGTGCGCCGTCACCGTGCCGATCACCGCGTCGCCCATCGTGGGGAGCAGATCGTCGTCGGTCACGTCGCCGGGGCCGATCAGCTTGATGCCGGCCTTGTCCATTCCGCGCTCGATGAACTGACGCACGAAGGTGCCGCCCTGTCCGGACGGAACGAAGATGAACAGCGCGTCCGGCTTCGCATCGGCGGCGCGCTGTAGGAACGGCGCGAAGTCCGGATTGGCGAGCGGCACGCGGATCGCCGCGGTGATCTCGCCGCCGGCGGCCTTCACGCGATCAGAGAAGAATTTCTCGGCGTCGGCGCCGGGCGCGTAATCCGACACCATCGTGACGACCTTCTTGATGTTGTTCTTCAGCGCCCAGTCCGCGATGATCACGGAGGACTGCGCCAGCGTGAAGCTGGTGCGCGCGATGTAGGGCGAACGCTCGGTGATGATCGAGGTGCCGGCCGCCATCACGATCAAGCGGTACCTTCGCCTGCGTGGCGAGCGGAGCGGCGGCGAGCGCGGCCGGCGTCACGCCGAAGCCCGCGATGACCGCGACCTTGTCGTTGACGATCAGTTCCTGCGCGATTCGCTTGGTGTTGTCGGGGACCGCGCCGTCATCCTTGACGATGACCTCGATCTTCTTGCCCGCGACCGTCGCGCCGTGCTGCGCCACGTAGAGCTTCACGGCGGCGTCGATCTGCTTGCCGGTCGATGCCTGCTGACCGGTCATCGGCAGGATGAGGCCGATCTTCACGGTGTCCTGAGCGGCGGCGGGGCCGGCGAACAACGCGCCCGCGGCGAACAGGGCGGCGGTTGAAAGGAATTGTCGGCGCAACATTGGTTTCCTCCGGGTGGATGTTTCTTGGAACGGCCAGTTAAGGGCGGGGGCCCAACTTTTCCGTCCTCTCCGTAGCGTGGATTATTAGCGCGGGGAAGCGCCAATAGGCAGCACCATTAACCGGGAAGTGCCCGCCATTTGCCGGGAACTGACATGTTAGGCGGGGTCTAAACCACCTGCTGCGACGCAGCGTCAGGCGTGCGCCTGCCGCTTCGGATCGACGATCTGCTCGAGCTTGCCGAGCACGTGCATGCAGGGCAGGAGCTGGGCGAGGCTGCCGTTCGGCTCGCGCTTTCCCCTGATCGCCGCGATGAACTCGCGGTCCTCCAGCTCGATGCCGTCCATCGAGACGTCCACCTTGGAGACGTCGATCGGCTCGTTCTTGCCGTTGAACAGGTCGTCGTAGCGGGCGAGGAAAGTGCCGTTGTCGCAGATGTAACGGAAGAAGCTGCCCAGCGGGCCGTCATTGTTGAACGACAGCGAGAGCGTCAGGATCGCACCCGACGGCACCCTGGCGACGATCCCCATGTCCATGGCGATCTTGAGTTCCGGATGCGCCGGGCCCTGCACGGCGTAACAGTCCGTAATCGTTTCACCGGTCTGGTACTGGAATAGGTCGATCGTGTGCGCGGCGTGATGCCACAGCAGATGATCGGTCCATGAGCGCGCGTTGCCGGCCGCATTGATGTTCTTGCGCCGGAAGAAATAGGTCTGAACATCCATCTGCTGGATCTTCAGTTCGTTCTTCACGATCTTCTTGTGAACGTACTGGTGGCTCGGGTTGAAGCGGCGTACATGGCCGCCCATCGCGATCACGCCGGTCTCCTTCGCGATCTTCACCAGGTTCTCGGCGTCCTCGACCGAGTCGGTCACCGGAATCTCGACCAGCACATGCTTGCCGGCGCGCATCACCTGCTCACCCTGGCGGAAATGCATCTTGGTCGGCGTCGTGAGGATCACGGCGTCCGCGCGCTTGATGCCTTCCGACAGGTCGCCGGTGTGGTGCGGGATGCCGTATTTCTTCGCAACTTGCGCCGTCGAATCCTGATTGCCGCCGACCAGCGAGGTGATTTCGACGCCGTCGATGCGCTTGAGCGCATCGAGATGCTTCTGGCCGAACGCGCCCTGTCCGGCGACGCAGATCTTCATGCGGCTTTCCTTGCCGATTTCTTGGCGGACTTCTTCGACTTTGCGGCGCTCTTGCGGGCAGGGGCCTTCTTGCGCGCCGCGGATTTCGCGGCCTTGCCACCGTTCTCAAGGATGATGTGGCCGACCGCAGTGTTGGAAGCCGGCACCGTGTAGAAGCGGTAGACCTCCTTCACCTTCTCGTCGAGCGCGCCGCGCGCCACGAGCCACATCACGAGTTCGATGCCTTCGGCGCCCGCCTCGCGCATCAGGTCGATGTGCTTGATCTGCGCGAGCTTCTTCGGATTGCGCGCGAGCGTGTCGAGGAATGACTTGTCGAACTTCGAATTGATCAGGCCGGCGCGCGGGCCGGAAATCTGGTGCGACATCCCGCCGGTCCCGAAGATCACGACGCGCAGGTCCTCAGGATAGGATTCGACCGCGCGGCGGATCGCCTTGCCGAGCATGAAACAGCGATGCGCGGTCGGTGGCGGGAACAGCACAACGTTGACGGCGAGCGGAATGACCGGGCAGGGCCATGCGCCGTCCTGCACGCCCATCATCAGATTCATCGGCACGGTCAGGCCGTGATCGACTTCCATCTTGTTGCAGATGGTGATGTCGAACTCGTCGAGGATGACCGATTGCGCAATGTGCGAGGCGAGATCGGGGTGACCCTTCACCACCGGCACCTTGCGCGGGCCCCAGCCCTCGTCGGCCGGCGGGAATTCCGCCGCGCAGCCGAGCGCGAAGGTCGGGACCAGTTCGACCGAGAACGCCGAGGCGTGGTCGTTGTAGACGCCGATCACGACGTCGGGCTTCACTTTGGCGAACCATTCCTTCGACTTGTCGAAGCCGGAGAAAACACGCTTCCAGTACGGCTCCTCGGTCCTGCCGTTGTCGATGGCCGCGCCGATGGCGGGGACGTGCGACGAGGTCGCTCCTGCGATGATCCTAGCCACGTTTTGATCCTGTCTTTTTGCGCGCCTTGGCCTTGGGTTTCTTCTCGTTCTTGCCGGACTTGCTGCGGTTGCCCTCGATCGAGCGCCCGCCGCCCAGCATCATCTTGGCGTAGTCTTCCTGCGTCGATCCGGTCATGACCGCCGCAAGATGCTGGAACGAGTGCCCGTCGGTCGCGCCGAGCTTGGCGGTGAAATAGATGTTGGCGCCGAGCTCGAGCATCCGATTGTACTCGCGCTTGAGCACGGCATCGGTCTGCTCGGGCGTGAGGTTGAACTTCTTGAGATACCCCGCCTCATCGGCTTTGAAGGCCGCGCGGTTCTCGGCCTTCATCAGCGACATGCAGAACATGTTGATGCCGTAGCCCTTGCGCGAGCGGTCGGCGTCGAACACGAACGTGCCCGGAATGTCGTCGTATTCTTTCTCTTTGGATTTAGCCGGAGCCATCGGCGTTTCTCCCTCGGGGCGCCCGTTCCCGCGTCGGTGAAATTTCGCCGTTTCAATACGCGGCGTGGGGCAGCTTGGCAACGCTTGGCCTGTCAACGCCCGAGTGGCTGGAATTGTTCTGATTCCGCCGTTCGCCGGGCCATCCGTTCCCGCGCAATGGCCAGCGCTGACATGTCAGAGGGACGCCAATCCCATTCCAGCAGACGACCCGGTGAAGAACCTGGCCCTTTACTTCGGCGACCAGCGATAAGCCTTGGTGCAGGCGCCGCCCATCAGCATCGCACGCTCGCTCTCGCTCAGGTGTTTCGTTTCGAGGAACGGCTTGACCGCCTGCTCGTAGTTGACGACCGCGAACGCGCGCGTCCAGTCCGTGCCCCAGAGGCAGCGCTCGAAACCCCACGCGTCGAAGATGCGCTTGAGCGGATCCCAGATGTCGTTGAAGGGATACGGTTCCTTCGACAGCGTGCAGGCGCCGCTAACCTTGATCACGCAGTTCTTGCGCTTCGCGAGCTCCAGCACCTTGGGAAGGTCGGCCCACGGCTTGTCCGGCGCGGGCGGCGTGCGCGGCTGCATGATGCCGAGATGATCGATGATGAAGCGCGTATCCGGATGGCGGTCGATTAGCGCGGTGCCCATGTCGAGGTTGCCCCAGCAAAGCATGTTGACCGGGAAGTCGTACTTGACGGCCGCGCGCGCGACGCGGTCGAGACCGGGATCATCCGCCTTCCGCGGCGAACCCTCCGGCACCATGATGCGGATGCCGACCGTGCCCGGAATCTTCTTCCACTCGGCGACGACATCGGCGACCGCCGGATCGTCCGGATTGACCGGCTTCACGATGCCGAACTTGCCGGGATGCGCGCGCACAACGTCCACTGCGTAGCTTGCGTCGTACTGATACATTGAAAACGACGAGATGAAGATCGCGCCGTCGACGCCGACCTTGTCCATCTCGGCGACCATCTCGTCGCCGGTGACATGGTCGGGCCAGTTCGGCACGCTGTGCCAAGGGCGCTTCGGCGTGTTCGCCTCATACGCATGAACCTGGGAATCAATGATCGTCATCGTAGGAATTCCTCCGTGGCGGGTTCGTTTCTTGATCGCAACAGTCGGCTGTTCTGATGCCGCGCGGTGTCCCGCACGTGAACGGGTACTCTCGGCTAAGTTTGAGTTTGCTGCTAGCCCCAGTAAAGCCGCATCGGGTTATCGATGAGCAGCTTGCGCTGCAACTCGGCGGTCGGCGCGATCTTCGGGATCATGTCGGTGAGCACGCCATCGTCCGGCGCCTCGTTCTTCATGTTCGGGTGCGGCCAGTCGGTGCCCCAGAGCACGCGGTCCGGGAAGCGCTCCACGATCGCACGCGCGAACGGCACCACGTCATCATAGGGTGCGCCCGCGACGGTGAACCGCTCCGGACAAGTGACCTTGTTGATCCAGGTCTTGTTGGCGTCGACCGCCTTGAGCCAGTTCTGGAACGCCTTGCCCTCGACGCCTTCTTTCACGTCGGGGCAAGCCATGTGATCGAACACCAGCGTGGTGGGCAGGGATTTCAGGAACGGCCCCATCTCGTCGAGGTCGGCGTGCTCGAAGTAGATCACGATGTGCCAGCCGAGCTTCGCGATGCGCGCGGCGATGCGCTGCATCACGTCGCGCGGCGTTGAATCGACCAGCCGCTTGATGAAGTTGAAACGTACACCGCGCACGCCGGCGTCGTGCAGCGCCTTCAATTCCGCGTCGGTGATCTCCTCGCCGACGAAGGCGACGCCCTTGGCCCTGCCGTTGGAACTGACCAGCGCGTCGACCAGCGCGCGGTTGTCGGTGTCGTGACAGGTCGCCTGCACGATGACGTTCTTGTCGAAGCCGAGGAAGTCGCGCAGCGCGAACAACTTTTCCTTCGGCGCGTCGCATGGCGTGTACTTGCGCTTCGGCGCGAACGGGAACACCGCCTCCGGTCCGAACACATGGCAATGCGCATCCACCGCGCCCGCCGGCGGCCGGTATTTCGGCTTCGACGGGTTCGGATGGAACGGGATATAGCCTGCACTCATCGGCATTGTGCGTCTCCGGCGGCCGGAACCTTTCAGGCCATTTCAGGATTGATTGCAAGCACTTGATTGAGGTGTGCCATGACCCACGCAAACGCTGACTGGACTGAAAATCGCGATTACGTGTCACCGGCACTCGCATTCCGGGTTCCCGGCGGCGGCGTGATCTGGCTGCTCGGGCGCGTCATCCTCGGCGGCCTGTTCCTGATGAGCGGGACGCAGAAACTCATGGGGCTCGATCAGTTTGCCGCGTCCCTCGTGAAGAACGGCATTCCGGAACAGTTCGCGCCGATGCTCGCATGGCTTGGCGCCGGCGTCGAAACGGTCGGCGGTCTGCTGATCGTGCTCGGGTTGGCCACCAGCTGGGCGAGCGTGTTCCTGCTCGCATTCACGATCGTCGCGGCGTTCATCGCGCACCGTTTCTGGGAAGCGCCGCCCGATGCGCGCATGATGCAGATGGCGCACTTCGAGAAGAATATGATGATCGCAGGTGCGTTCTGCCTGCTGTTCGTCGCGGGCGGCGGGCCCTATTCGATCGACCGCTGGCGGCGGCTGCACTAACTCACACGCGTTCGATCGCCAGCGACACGCCTTGGCCGACACCGACGCACATGGTGGCAAGCGCGCGCTTGCCACCGATTTTTTCCAGCTGATGCGCCGCCGTCATCGCCAAGCGGGCACCCGACATACCAAGTGGGTGGCCCAATGCGATCGCCCCACCGTTCGGATTGACGTGCTCGACATCGTCCGGAAGCCCGAGTTGGCGCAGGCACGCGAGCGCCTGCGAGGCGAACGCCTCGTTCAGCTCGATCACGTCGAAATCCCCGATTTTCAGGCCTAATCGCGCCATCAGCTTCTGCGTCGAGGGCACCGGTCCGATGCCCATGATGCGCGGCGGCACGCCGGCCGAGGCCATTCCGGCGATGCGCGCACGCGGCGTGAGGCCGTGCGCCTTCACGGCCGCTTCGTTCGCAATGACCATCGCGGCCGCGCCGTCGTTCACCCCCGACGCATTGCCGGCCGTCACGGTGCCGGGATCGCGGAACGGCGTCTTGAGCTTGGCGAGATTTTCCAGCGTGGTCTCGGGCCGCGGATGCTCGTCGCTTTCGACCTTCACCGGCACCTTGCCGGCGATGTCGACCGGCACGATCTCCTCCGCGAAATAGCCGGCGGCGATCGCCTTGCCGGCGCGCTGCTGCGAGCGCCACGCGAATGCGTCCTGATCGGAGCGCTTCACCTGAAATTCTTCCGCGACGTTCTCGCCGGTCTCCGGCATCGCGTCGACACCGTATTGCTTCTTCATCAGCGGATTGATGAAGCGCCAGCCGATCGTGGTGTCGTAGATCTCCGCCGTGCGCGAGAAAGCGTCGCTCGCCTTGCCCTGCACGAACGGGGCGCGCGTCATCGACTCCACGCCGCCCGCGATCGCGAAATCGATGTCGCCTGAACGGATCGCCTGCGCGGCCGCGCCGACCGCATTGAGCCCCGAGGCGCAGAGCCGGTTGAGGGTGACGCCCGGCACATTGCCGGGCAGGCCCGCGAGCAACAGCGCCATGCGGGCGACGTTGCGATTATCCTCGCCCGCCTGATTGGCGCAGCCGAAATAGACCTCGTCGAGCTTCGACCAGTCGACCTTGGGGTTGCGCGCCATCAGGGCTCTTCAGCGGTACGGCCGCGAGATCGTCGGTGCGCACCTTGGCGAGCGCGCCCGCGTAGCGGCCGATCGGTGTGCGCACGGCGTCGCAAATGAAGGCTTCGGGCATGGCGGCTTCCTCGGAGTTTTCGAGGGCGAAATATCGCACGAAACAACAGAATGTGAATGAGATGTCTGCCACTTCTGCGATTGCACCCGGTGGACAAAAGTCGGAAACTCCGCCGCGACCGGGCTTGGCCCGCGGTGTCCGCGCAGCAAGCGATGCGGGGATGCGGCGAGGAACAAAGGCCCGGATCTAGGGAGGATTCATATGACATTCCGGTTCTCGACCCGGCGAGCACTGCTGCTCGCTGGCACGTTCGGTACCCTCGCAATCGCCGCCTGGCCGGCCGTTGCCCAGCAAACGCCGGCACCCGCGCCGGCTCCGGCCGCCGCCGCGCCTGCACCGTTGCCGCCCGGCTCGCCGCTGATCGGCCGCCCGAGCACCGAAGGCGCGATGAAGCTCGCGCCGGTCGCGCCGCCGCCGATCCCGGCGACCGCCGAAAAGCTCGCGACCGTTCCGGGCAAGCTGAAGCTGCAGAAGGGCTTCAACATCGAGCTCTATGCCGGCAACGTGCCGAACGCGCGCTCGATGCGTCAGGGCGAAAAGGGCACCGTGTTCGTCGGCAGCCGCCTGCAGGACAAGGTCCACTACATCACCGACAGCGGCGGCAAGCGCGAGGTGAAGGTGCTGGTCTCCGGCCTCTATCGGCCGAACGGCCTCGCCTTCAAGGACGGTACGCTCTACATCGCGGAGCTGTCGAAGATCTCCAAGATCGAGAAGGTCGAGGACAATCTCGACAAGTCGCCGAAGCCGGTCGAAATCTATTCCGACCTGCCGAAGGACGAGGCGCACGGCTGGAAGTTCATCGGCATCGGCCCGGACAACAAGATCTACATTCCGGTCGGCCAGCCCTGCAACAACTGCCTGCCGCCCGACACGCATGCGCAGATCCGCCGCATCAATCTCGACGGCTCGGGCATGGAAGTGGTCGCGCAAGGGCGTGCGCAACACGGTCGGCTTCGACTGGCATCCGGTGTCGAAGGAACTCTATTTCACCGACAACTGCCGCGACTGGGCTCCGAAGATTTCCCGGAGGACGAACTCAATCGCGTCACCAAGGTCGGCCAGCATTTCGGCTCGCCGTTCTGCTACCAGGGCGACTTCCTCGATCCGGAATTCGGCTGGGGCCGCTCGTGCGACGAGTTCGAGAAGCCGGTCGCCAAGATCGGCCCGCATACCGCCTCGCTCGGCATGCGCTTCTACACCGGCGGCAATTTCCCGGCGAAGTACAAGAATGCGATTTTCATGGCGCGTCACGGCTCGTGGAATCGCAGCAAGAAGTACGGCGGCGACATCCTTGCGGTGTTCCTCAATCCGAACGGCACCGTGAAGAGCATCGAAGCTTTCATCTCCGGCTTCCTGGGCGCGGACAACAACTACATCGGCCGCCCGGTCGACGTGCTGTTCCTCAAGGACGGCTCGATGCTGATCTCGGACGACTTCAACGGCGCGGTCTGGCGCGTGACCTACGGCAACCAGAAGAGCGCCGCCAAGAAGTAACGGCGCGCACGCGGGGGCGGCGCAAGCCGCCCTCGCTCCACTTGCGGACTTGCCACAAATGACGCGGACGTTTCTCGCCGCCATGTTGCTGATGGCCGCGCTCGCCACCGGCGCGCCGGCGATGACCTATGACGAGAAGCTCGCCACATGCCTCGCCTGTCATGGCGAGAAGGGCATCTCGGAGACGAGCGAAGTCCCCTCGCTTGCCGGAATGCCGGCCGATTTCACGCTGATCCAGTTGTTCCTGTTCCGTCAGGGCACGCGCAAGGTCGAGATCATGAACGATCTTGCCAAGGACATGACCGACGACGACCTGCGCAAGTTCTCCCAGTATTTCGCAAAGCTCGCCCCGCCAAAGGCAACGGAGACCGCCGATCCGGCGATCGCCGCGCGTGCGCAGGCGGTGATCGCGAAGAACCACTGCGGTTCATGCCACAACCCGGATTTCTCCGGCCGCGAGCAGATGCCGCGGCTCGCTGCGCAGCGCGAGGACTATCTGCTGAAGTCGCTGCGCGACTACAAGGGCGCGACACGCCCCGGCTACGACGCCACGATGGACGAGGTGATCCGCGCCGTCACCGATGCCGACATCGTGGACCTGTCGCACTACCTGGCGCGGCTGAAATGAAACTATCGCGGTTCCAGTACGTTTAACTTCATGAGCGGAAATGCAGGAGGAGAAGACTATGGCCTGGACGACACCGACGCTTGTTGAAATCTGCATCGGCCTTGAGATCAACGGCTATCTGCCGGCCGAATTCTGATCGCAAGAAGGCGAGAAGCGAACAGCCGCCGCATCGAGGGATGCGGCGGCTGTTTTTGTTTGCAATGAGAGAAGAATTTTCCCGGTAACGCGGCCCACGCGTTGCCCACATTTCAATCGCCGCGGCCGAACCGCGCGCCCACGGCATTGCTCCCATTCGCATGCGTTGCGCATCCGTCGCAGGACAGTTGCCGGAGGTTGTGTAATAGTTGGCGCAGCGTCCGGCGGAAAAAGGACGCGAGGAGGAAACCATGAGAGTGATCGGTATCGGCGCCATCTCGGCGCTCGCACTTGCATTAGCCTCGCCGGCATTCGCGCAGCCGCAGCCTTCAGCGGGCAATCTCGAAAAGCTCGGCAATTTCCAGCAGACCGGGACCGCCGACATGGCGCACATCCCGCAGACCGGCCCGAAGGCCGATGCGATCAAGCGGACGCTTACCAAGATCAAGCTGCCGCGCGGCTTCAAGATCGGGCTTTACGCACTCGTGCCCGACGCGCGGCACATCGCGGTCGGACCGCAAGGGATCGTGACCTTCGTCGGTACGCGCAAGAGCAAGGTGTGGTCGGTCACCGATCGCGCCAAGACGCGCGTCGCCGACGAGGTGAAGGAATTCGCGCCGTCGATCGACTTCAAGATTCCGAACGGCGTGTGTTTCTCGAAGGACGGCTTCCTGTTCATCGCCGAGCAGAATCGCGTGCTGGTGTTCCCGGCGGCCGAGTTCTTCTACGAAGGACCGGACGTCGCGGCGTTCCAGGTGGTGAAGCAGGGTGAACTGATCCCGCCGGAAGAAGAATCCTATAACCACACGTCGCGCGTCTGCCGCATCGGACCGGACGACAAGCTCTACATCACGCTCGGACAGCCGTTCAACGTGTTCGCGCCCGAGAAGATGGAGCTCTACAAGAAGACCGGCATCGGCGGGATGGTCCGCATGTCGCGCGAAGGCAAGGATCGCGAGGTGTTCGCGTGGGGCATCCGCAATTCCGTCGGCATGGACATCAATCCGAAGGACAAGAGCGTCTGGTTCACCGACAATCAGGTGGACGGCATGGGCGACGACATTCCGCCGGGTGAACTCAACCGTGCCGACAAGCCGGGTATGAATTTCGGCTTCCCGTACTACGGTGGCGGCAAGACGCGCACGACTGAATACAAGGACCAGACGCCGCCGGACGGGCTGACCTTCCCGCAGGTCGAGATGGCGGCGC
Organism: uncultured Alphaproteobacteria bacterium; assembly: GCA_963828625.1. Taxonomy (GTDB): domain Bacteria; phylum Pseudomonadota; class Alphaproteobacteria; order Rhizobiales; family Xanthobacteraceae; genus PALSA-894. The sequence continues at coordinate 340,116 of CAWHEX010000011.1, forward strand.
ATGCCGCCGACCTCGGCATGACGTTCTACTCGGGCCGCCAATTCCCGCAGAAATACCGCGGCGGCATCTTCTCGGCGCAGCACGGCTCATGGAATCGCACGGTGGCGGTCGGCGCGCGCGTGATGTTCACGAGCCTGAAAGAGGACGGCACGGCGGACAAGACCGAGCCGTTCGCCGAGGGCTGGAACGATAACGGCGAATATCTCGGCCGTCCGGTCGATGTCGCGCAGCTTCCCGACGGGTCGCTGCTGGTGTCGGACGATCTCGCCGGAGCGCTCTATCGCATCTGGTATGATGGTCGGTAACGCTTTGCTTCGGGCCTCTCCCCGCCGCGCGGGGAGAGGCTTTTTCTTTGTCATGCTCGCATTGCTCGTGAGTGCGCCTGCGCTCGCGGCCGGCAACGTCGCGGCCGGACGCCAGAAGGCGATGCAGTGCCAGACCTGCCACGGCCTCGACGGGCTCTCGAAGATGCCGGAGGCGCCGAACATCGCGGGCAGCCCCGAGCAATATCTCGTGCGTCAGCTCAATGCCTTCCGCAAGGCCGACCGCAAGAACGAGATGATGACGGTCGTGGTGCAGCAGCTTTCGGATCAGGACGTCGCCGACCTCGCGGCCTATTACGCGGCGATCGAGGTGACCGTGAAGGTGCCGACGCGGTGACGCGCTTCGGCGTCATGCCCGCGAAGGCGGCCGACAAGCATTCAGTGGATGGTGACGGCCGAGATGACTACTCCGCCGCCTCGCGATGCGGCTCGGCGCGTTCCACCTTTGCGGCGCAGAACTTGAACTCGGGGATTTTCCCGAACGGATCGAGCTTCGGATTGGTCAGCAGGTTCGCCGCCGCCTCGACGTAGGCGAACGGGATGAACACCACGCCGTCCGGCACCGCCTCGTCCTGACGCGAAGCACAGCTCGACGGTGCCGCGCCGCGTCGTGACGCGCACCATGTCGCCCGGCTGGATGCCGAGCTTCTCGATCGTGCCGCGCGAAAGCTGCGCGCTCGCGGTCGGCTCGAGCGCGTCGAGCACCTTGGCGCGCCGCGTCATCGAGCCGGTGTGCCAGTGCTCGAGCTGGCGGCCGGTCGAGAGGATGAACGGATACTCCGCGTCCGGCACTTCGTCCGGCGGCTGCAGCTTGGTGGCGACCAGCTTGGCGAAGCCGCCCGGCCGCGGGAAGCCGGTGTCGAACACCACATCGCGGCCCGGCACGTCCGGACCGTCGACCGGATAGGTGACGGCGTATTCGCGGTCGACGCGATCCCACGTGATGTTGTTGAGCGCCGGCATCATCGAGGCCATCTCGTCGAAGACCTCGCCGACGCTCTTGTAGTTCCAGCCGCAGCCCATGCGGTTGGCGATCTCGGTGATGATCCAGATGTCGTGGCGCGTGTCGCCCGGCAGCGGGATCGCCTGACGGCCCATCTGCACCTGACGGTTGGTGTTGGTGACGGTGCCGTCCTTTTCCGGCCAGCCGGACGCGGGCAGCACGACGTCCGCATAGACGGCGGTCTCGGTGAGGAAGAGATCCTGCACCACGAGATGTTCGAGATGCGCGAGCGCCTGGCGCGCGTGGTTGAGGTCGGGGTCGGACATCGCGGGGTTCTCGCCCTCGATGTACATGCCCTTGATCTCGTCGGCGTGGACCGCGTCCATGATCTCGACGACGGTCTTGCCGCGCTTGGGCGGAAGCTTCACGCCCCAGGCCTTCTCGTACTGGCCGCGGATTTCCGGATTCTCCACCGACTTGTAGTCGGGGAAGAACATCGGGATGAGGCCGGCGTCGGAGGCGCCCTGCACGTTGTTCTGCCCGCGCAGCGGATGCAGTCCGGTGCCGGGGCGGCCGACCTGGCCGGTGATGAGCGCAAGCGCGATCAGGCAGCGCGCATTGTCGGTGCCGTGGGTGTGCTGCGACACGCCCATGCCCCAGAAGATGATCGCGCTTTCGGCGCGGGCGTAGGCGCGCGCGACGTCGCGCAGCGTCTCGGCGTCGATGCCGCAGATCGGCGCCATCTCCTCGGGCGTGAAGTCCTTGATGTTTTCCTTCCAGGCGTCGAAGCCCTCGACGTAGGTCTGGATGTATTGCTGGTCGTAAAGCTTCTCGGTGACGATGACGTTCAGCATGGCGTTGAGCATCGCCACGTCCGCGCCGTTCCTGAACTGCATCATCTTCCAGGCGTGGCGCTTCATCGCGGTGCCGCGCGGGTCCATGATGACGAGCTTGGCGCCGCGCTTGGCCGCCTGCTTGAAGAAGGTCGCGGCGACCGGATGATTTTCCGTCGGGTTCGCCCCGATGACGATGATGACGTCGGAGTTCTTGCACTCGTTGAAGGTCGCGGTGACGGCGGCCGAGCCGACGCCTTCGAGCAGCGCCGACACCGACGACGCGTGGCACAGCCGCGTGCAGTGGTCGACGTTGTTGGTGCCGAAGCCGGTGCGGATGAGCTTCTGGAAGAGGTAGGCCTCCTCGTTCGAGCCTTTCGCCGAACCGAAGCCCGCGAGCGCATCGGGGCCGTCGCGGTCGCGGATTTTCTTCAGGCCGTTCGCCGCGGCGTCGAGCGCCTCTTCCCAGGTGGCCTCGCGGAAATGCGTCCACGGGTTCGACGGATCGATGAATTCGTGCGGGACCTTCGGCACGCCCTCTTTCCGGATCATCGGCTTCATCAGCCGCTGCGGATTGGCGACGTAGTCGAAGCCGAAGCGGCCCTTCACGCAGAGGCGCTGCTGGTTCGCCGGGCCGTTCTTGCCCTCGACCGCGACGATCTTGTCGTCCTTGATCTGGTAGGTGAGCTGGCAGCCGACGCCGCAATACGGGCACACGCTGTCGACCGTGCGGTCCGGCTTGCCGAGATAGATGTTGTTCTCGTCCACCATCGTCGACGGCATCAGCGCGCCGGTCGGGCAGGCCTGCACGCATTCGCCGCAGGCAACGCAGGTCGACTGACCCATCGGATCGTCGAAGTCGAACACGATGTGCTCGTTGTGGCCGCGGCCCGCCATGCCGATCACGTCGTTGACCTGCACTTCGCGGCAGGCGCGGACGCAGAGATTGCACTGGATGCAGGCGTCGAGATTGACCGCCATCGCGACATGGCTGCGGTCGGGCGCGGGCTCTTTCGCGCGCGCGGGCAGGCGGCTGTGCGAGATGCCGAGCTGGTCGGACCACTTCCAGAACTTCGAGTCCGGATCGTGCGCCAGCGTGATGCGGTCCGGCTGATCGGAGATGAGAAGCTCGAACACCATCTTGCGCGCCGTCTTGGCGCGGTCCGAGGCCGACTTCACCTTCATGCCGGGCGACGGCGTGCGGATGCACGAGGCCGCAAGCACGCGCTCGCCATCGATCTCCACCATGCAGGCGCGGCAATTGCCGTCCGGCCGGTAGCCGGGCTCCGGCGCGTAGCAAAGATGCGGAATGTCGGTGCCCTGGCGCTTGGCGACCTGCCAGATGGTTTCGCCTTCGCGCGCCTGCACTTCCACGCCGTCGAGCGTGAACGCGATCGTCTTCGGTCCATCGCCTTCGCCCGCGACCTTGTCGGCGGGTGCGGTGTGCGCGACGGCGGGCTTGCCCTCGCCCTTGTTCGCGCCGCCGGCCGCGCCCTTGGCGTCGTGGCCGTAGCCCATCGGCTTCGATCCGTTCGTCTTGTCGTTCATGGCGTCACCACTTCCCCAGCGGCTTGCTGAGATCGTCGCGGAAATACTTGAACACGCACGTCAGCGGGTTCGGCGCGGCCTGTCCGAGGCCGCAGATCGAGGCGTCGCGCATCGCGGTCGAGAGCTCGGTCAACAACGACTCGTCCCACGGCCCGGTTGCCATCAGCTTGACGGCCTTCTCGGTTCCGGCGCGGCAGGGCGTGCACTGGCCGCAGCTTTCGTCCTCGAAGAAGCGCATCAGGTTGAGCGCCACGGCCTTCATGTCGTCCTTCTCGGACAGGATGACAACCGCATGGGAACCGACGAAGCAGCCGTATTTTTCCAGCGTGCCGAAATCCAAAGGCTCGTCCGCCATCGAGGCGGGCAGGATGCCGCCCGAGGCGCCGCCCGGCAGGTAGCCCTTGAACGCGTGGCCGTCGGCCATGCCGCCGCAATATTCCTCGATCAGTTCGCGCGCCGAGACGCCGGCAGGCGCGAGCACCACGCCCGGCTTCTTCACGCGGCCCGAGACGGAGAACGAGCGGAAGCCCTTGCGCTCGCGCCGGCCGTGACCGGTGAACCACGCCGCGCCTTTCTCGACGATGTCGCGCACCCAGTAGAGCGTCTCGACATTCTGTTCGAGCGTCGGGCGCCCGAACAGGCCGACCTGCGCGACGTAAGGCGGGCGGTGGCGCGGCAGGCCGCGCTTGCCCTCGATCGATTCAATCATCGCGGATTCTTCGCCGCAGATGTACGCACCGGCCCCGCGGCGCAGATGGATGCGCGCGTGCGGCGAGAGTTCGGCCTGCCCGACGCGCGCGAATTCCTCGTGCAGCATCGCGATCAGTTCGGGATATTCGTCGCGGATGTAGACGTAGATGTCTGCCGCCTCGACCACCCAGGCGGCGATCAGCATGCCCTCGATGAAGCGATGCGGGTCGAGCCCGAGATAGTGCCGGTCCTTGAAGGTGCCGGGCTCGCCTTCGTCGCCGTTCACCGCCATCAGGCGCGGCCCGGCCGCCTGACGCACCAGCGTCCACTTGCGGCCGGTCGGGAAGCCCGCGCCGCCAAGCCCGCGCAGGCCGGCGTCGTCCACGCCCTTGATGACGTCCTCGCGCGTGCGCTTGCCGGAAAGGCAATCGCGCAGCAGCGTGTATCCGCCGGACGCCTGATAGGCGGCGAAATCGACCTGCGGCTTGTGCGGATGGGCGTGCGCGCTCTTGCGCGCGGCGGCGCTCACCGAATTCTCGTCGGCCTTCATCACCTGCACGTGCCCGACCGCGCACACCGGCGCGCGATCGCAGGCGCCCATGCAGGGCGCGCGAACCACGCGCACGCCGGGGCCGAGTTTCGCAGGCAGCGCGTCGAGCAGATGCTCGGCGCCCGCCATCGCGCATGAGAGCGAGTCGCACACCCGCACCGTCACCGGCGGAGGCGGGATCTCGCCTTCCTTCACGACATCGAAATGCGCGTAGAAGGTCGCGACCTCATACACCTCGGTCATCGCGAGTTTCATCTCGGCGGCGAGCGCGGCGAGATGCGCGGCGGAGAGGTGCCCGTAACGGTCCTGGATGAGATGCAGATGCTCGATCAGGAGATCGCGCCGGCGCGGCCTGTCGCCGAGCAACGCACGCACCTCATCGAGCGCCGCCGGCTCGGTCTGGCGGCCCTTCGGGGTGCGGCGCGGCCGGTTCTTTTTGCGGCCGGATCCGCCGTGATCGGTGGGGGTACGCGCGTCCATTCAAGGCCTTCTCTTCTTTAGACAAAGACTGAATTAGTTGATAAAAAACAATCCCGTAACTGCAATCGTTTGATCGAGAATCTCTATCGCTCGATGGCATGCGCGCGTGGCAGCCCGATCCGAGGCTAACACATTGATAGATAAACTTGAATTCCTTCTTGCCTTGGCCCGGGAGCGCCATTTCGGCCGCGCGGCGGAAGCCTGCGGCGTCACCCAGCCAACGCTTTCAGCCGGGGTGAAGCAGATCGAGGCGCAGATGGGCGTGCTGCTGGTCAATCGCGGCTCGCGCTTCCGCTCGTTCACGCCCGAGGGCGAGAAGGTGCTCGAGTGGGCGCGCCGCATCGTCGGCGACGAGCGTGCGATGCGCGCGGAGATCAACGAGCTGCGCCACGGGCTGACCGGCCGCCTCGCGATCGCCGCGATCCCGACCGCGCTCGCGATGACGGCGAGCCTCACGACGCCGTTCCGCCAGCGTCATCCGAACGTGCAGTTCACCATCCTGTCGCGCACCTCGATCGAGGTGCTGGAGCAACTGGAAAATCTCGAGATCGACGCGGGCGTCACCTATCTCGACAACGAGCCGCTCGGGCGCGTCACCGCCGTGCCGCTTTATCGCGAGCGCTACCGGCTGCTCACCGCCGCCGATGCGCCGCTCGGCAACCGCGAGAGCGTCACCTGGGCGGAGGTCGCGCGCGTGCCGCTCTGCCTGCTGACGCCGAACATGCAGAACCGCCGCATCATCGACGGGTTGCTGCGCGGTGCGGGCGGCGCCACGCAGCCGACGCTCGAGTCGAACTCGATGATCGTGCTGTTCGCGCATGTGCGCACCGGACGCTGGGCGAGCGTGATGCCGTCGAAGCTCGCCGAGACGCTCGGGCTCACCGACACGATCCGCGCGATCCCGATCGTCGAGCCCGAGGCCGTGCACACCATCGGGCTCGTGGTGCCGTCGCGCGAGCCGATGACGCCGCTCGCGAATGCCTTGGTCGCCGAGGCGAGGCGGCTTGCGCGCACGCTGGAGCCGGGCCTGGCCGCCGCGAAGGTGGAATGATGCTGCTCGTTCCGACGCGGCTTGGTCCGAGCCCAATTCATGGCCTTGGTGTTTTCGCTGTGGCGCCGATCGCGAAGGGGACGGCGGTTTGGCGCTTCGAGAAGGGCCTCGACATGGAGTTCGCGCCGGACATCGTGGCGACGTTTCCCCGAACACGTCCGCGCGTTCTTCTCCCGCTACGGCTACGTCGACCGCAACCTGAACCGGCTGATCCTGTGCTTCGACGATGCGCGCTTCGTCAATCACTCGGACGCGCCGAACGTTGCGACGGATTATGCGCGCGATCCGCATGGCCTCGACGTCGCGCTGCGCGATATCGCGGCAGGCGAGGAGATCACGATGGATTATGCGGGGTTTGAGGAAGCGGGGAGGGCGCTGTAGCCCTCTCCCGCCTCACTCACTGACGCTCGTCAGCACCTCTCCCGCAAGCGGGAGAGGGGAAAGCAGCTACGCCACCTTCACGGTGAAGTGCTTGAACATCGCGTTCTTCGCCTCGTCGTCCATCTCGGTCTTGAACTTGTGCTTGTCCTTCAGCGCGAGGGCGCGGGCCGCCGCGGGCCGCGCGCTGATCTCGTCGGCCATGCGCTTGAGGTTGGGGAATTTCGCCCAGCCGTTTTCGCCGAGCACGTTCGGGATGAGCCGCGCCCAGCCCCAGATGTTCATGTCGACGATCGTGTAGGTGTCGCCGAGCATGTATTTGTTCTTGCCGAGGCGCTCGTTGATGATCCCGAAGTGGCGCTCCGCCTCGTAGGCATAGCGGTTGATCGCGTAGGGGAGCTTCTCCGGCGCATAGACGCGGAAGTGCACCGATTGGCCCGCGTATGGGCCGACGCCGGACGCCACGAAGAACAGCCAGGAGAGCAGCTCGCCGCGGCCCTTGTCGGTCTTCGCGGGCAGGAATTTGCCGGTCTTCTCGGCGAGATAGAGCAGGATCGCGGAGGAATCGAACACGGTCGCGTCGCCGTCGACGATCGCCGGCACCTTGGCGTTCGGGTTGATGGCGAGGAAGTCCGGCTTGTGCTGGTCGCCCCTGCGGGTGTCGACCGGGACCGGCTCGTAGGGCAGGCCGGTTTCCTCGAGCATCAGCGCGACCTTGGTCGGGTTCGGCGCGCCTGAGTAGTAGAACTTGAGCATTGGTTTCCTCTTGGTGTTGAACTGAACGCTACGTCATGCTCCGCTCATTCCCGCGCAAGCGGGAATCCAGCGCCTGATCCGCAATGCGAATGTTGCTTCTGGGTCCCCGCTTTCGCGGGGATGAGCGGGCTGGACTTAGAACAGACCCACAATCCTACCTTGCTCGTTGACGTCAATCGAGTCCGCCGAGGGCACTTTCGGCAGGCCCGGCATGGTCATGATCTCACCGCAGATCGCCACGATGAATTCCGCGCCGGCCGAGAGGCGCACTTCGCGCACCGGGATATTGAAGCCGGTGGGCGCGCCCTTGGCGTCCGGATTGGTCGAGAACGAATACTGCGTCTTGGCGATGCAGACGGGCAGCTTCCCAAAGCCCATCTCTTCCCACGTCTTGAGCTGGTCCTTGACCGCCTTGTCGGCGGTCGCGTCGTCGGCGCGATAGATCTCCTTAGCGATGGTGCGGATCTTCTCGAACAGCGGCATCTCGTCGGGATAGAGCAGCTTGAGGTTCGCCTTGCCTTCGTCGCAGATTTTCACGACCGCTTTCGCGACGTCCGCCGCGCCGGCGCCGCCTTCCGCCCAGTGGTCGGCCATCAGCGCCTCGACGCCGAGCGCCTTGCACTTTTCCTTGACCAGCGCGATCTCGGCATCGGTGTCGGCCGAGAAGCGGTTGATCGAGACGACGGCCGGCAGGCCGAACTTCTTGATGTTCTCGATGTGGCGCTGAAGATTGCTCATGCCGCCTTCGAGCGCCTTGAGGTCTTCCTTCTTCAGGTCGCCCTTGGCGACGCCGCCATGCATCTTGAGCGCGCGGATCGTCGCGACGATCACGACGCAGTTGGGTTTCAGCCCGGCCTTGCGGCACTTGATGTCGAGGAATTTCTCCGCGCCGAGGTCCGCGCCGAAGCCGGCTTCGGTCACCACGTAGTCCGCGAGCTTCAGCGCGGCGGTCGTCGCCGACACCGAGTTGCAGCCATGCGCGATGTTGGCGAACGGGCCGCCGTGGATGAAGGCCGGCGTGCCTTCGAGCGTCTGCACGAGGTTGGGCGCGATCGCGTCCTTGAGCAGCGCCGTCATGGCGCCGTGACCCTTCAGCTCGCTGGCGCGTACCGGTTTGCGGTCGCGCGTGTAGCCCACGATGATGTTGCCGAGGCGGGTCTTCAGGTCCTCAAGGTCCTTGGCGAGGCAGAAGATCGCCATGACTTCCGACGCGACCGTGATGTCGAAGCCGGCCTCGCGCGGATAGCCGTTCGCGACGCCGCCGAGCGAGCACACGATCTCGCGCAGCGCGCGGTCGTTCATGTCCATCACGCGGCGCCACACGACGCGGCGCTGAGTCGATGCCGAGCGCGTTGCCCCAGTAGATGTGATTGTCGACCAGCGCGGAAAGCAGGTTGTGCGCCGACGTAATGGCGTGGAAGTCGCCCGTGAAATGGAGGTTGATGTCCTCCATCGGGATCACCTGCGCGTAGCCGCCGCCGGCCGCGCCCCCTTTGACGCCGAAGCAGGGACCGAGCGAGGGCTCGCGCAACGCGCACATCGCCTTCTTGCCGATGTGGTTGAGCGCATCGGTAAGGCCGACGGTCGTGGTGGTCTTGCCTTCGCCCGCCGGGGTCGGCGAAATCGCCGTCACCAGAATGAGCTTGCCGTCCTTCTTTCCGCCAAGCGACTTGATGAAGTCCATCGACACCTTGGCCTTGTAGTGGCCGTAGGGTTCGAGGTTTTCCAGCGCGATACCAAGCTTGTCCTTGGCGACATCCGCGATGCGCTTCGGCTTGGCGGCCTGGGAGATTTCGATATCGGACTTCGGTGACTGATGCTGCGAGGCGGGCATGTGTTTTGATCCGTCAGGAGGGAAACGCGCCAAGATGGCCTAGACCAGATGGCGTAGAAAATCGTGCGAGGGAAGCGTCAACCGAACTTGGCACCGGCCGCGATGTTCGCGGCCTTGGCCCATTCGCCCGCGCCCACTTTCGGCCCATCGGCCTGCACGCGCGTGACCTTGAAGCGCCCGTCGGCGCACACCACCGTGATGCCGTCGGCTTCGACCGCGACGATCTCGCCGAGCTTGCCGGCGATCCCCTTCGGGCTCGTGGCCGGTATCGGCTTCGCGTCGAACACCTTGATGGTCTTGTCGCCGAATGTCGTCCATGCGGCGGGCGCCGGGTTGCAGCCGCGGATGAGACGGTCAATCTGCTCCCACGGCTTGCCCCAGTCTATGCGGGCATTGCCGGGGCCGCAGCGGCCTTCGTAGGTGGCCTTGCTGTCGTCCTGCTTGATGCGCGGCGCCTTGCCGGATTTCACCAGATCGACGCTCTCAAGCATCGCCTCGACGCCCATCGGGAACAGGCGGTCGAAATAGACCGTGCCGAGCGTGTCGGTGGCGGAGATCGGGGTTTTCTTCTGGACGAGAACGGCGCCGGTATCGAGCCCGTTGTCGGGCCAGAAGATCGAGAGGCCGGTTTCCTTCTCGCCCTTGATGATCGGCCAGTTGATCGCGCTCGCGCCGCGATACGCGGGCAGCAGCGAGGGGTGATACTGGATCGAGCCGTGCGTCGGAATGTTGAGGAAATCCTCCGGCACGAACAGCGTGACGAAGGCCATCACCTGCAGGTCGGGCTTGAGCGCGCGGAATTGTTCCCACACCTCGGGCTTCTTGTAGGATTCGGGCTGATAGACCGGCAGGCTTGCCGCCATCGCGGCTTCGAGCAGCGGGTCCGGCTTCGCGCCGGGCTTTGTCGGCGCCACATAGACCGCGACGACGTTCTCGCCGCGCTTGAGCAGCGCTTCCAGCACCGCTTTGCCGAACGCCTGCTGGCCGTGAACCACGATACGCATATTGCTTCCTCCAATCGCTTCTTCCGCTCAGGCGCGGCGCGCACGAAGGACGCATCCAGACCTTTGGCGTCTGGGCACCTCCCGCTTTCGCGCGAGAGCGATCGGCGGGAAGAGTTTCTTACGCCGCTTCCGCGCGCGCGCCCTTTTCGGGCGGCGTGATCGCGCCCGAGGTCTTGATCTCGGCCACTTCGCTCGCCGAATAGCCGAGAACCTTGCCGAGGATTTCCTCGGTGTGCTCGCCGAGCAGCGGCGAACGCTCCACCTCGCACGGCGAATCCGACAGCTTGATCGGGTTGCCGACGGTCAGGTACTTGCCGCGCGTCGGGTGATCGACCTCGACCACGGTGCCGGTGTCGCGCAGCGACTTCTCTTCGGCGATCTCCTTCATCGACAGGATCGGTCCGACCGGAATATCGACGGCGTTGCACTTATCCATGACCTCGAACTTGGTCATGGTCTTGGTCCATTCCTCGATCGTTCCGAAGATCGACTTGAGGCGCGGCAGCCGCGCGTTCGGCGTCGCGTAATCCGGATCGGTCTTCCACTCGGGCTTGCCGATCAGGTCGCAGATCTCGCCCCACACCGGCGCCTGCGTGATGAAATAGATGTAGGCGTCGGGATCGTCCTCCCAGCCCTTGCACTTGAGAATCCAGCCCGGCTGACCGCCGCCGGAGTCGTTGCCGGCGCGCGGCACCGCCTTGCCGAACGGCACGCCTTCGCCGAACTGGCTGTATTCCTTCAGCGGCCCATGCGCGAGGCGCTGCTGGTCGCGCAACTTGACGCGCGCGAGGTTCAACACGCCGTCCTGCATGGCGCACAGCACCTTCTGGCCGCGGCCGGTGCGGATGCGCTGATAGAGCGCCGACACGATGCCGAGCGCGAGATGCAGCCCGGTGCCGCTAGTCGCCGATCTGCGCGCCGGTGACGAGCGGCGGGCCTTCGCGGAAGCCGGTGGTCGAGGCCGAGCCGCCGGCGCACTGCGCGACGTTCTCGTAGACCTTGCAGTCCTCGTACGGGCCCGGGCCGAAGCCCTTCACCGACGCGACGATCATGCGCGGGTTGAGCTTGTGGATGTGCTCCCAGGTGAGCCCCATGCGGTCGAGCGCGCCGGGCGCGAAGTTCTCCACCAGCACGTCGCACTGCTTGATCAGGCGATCGAGGATCTCGCGGCCCTTCGGGTGCTTGGTGTCGATCGTGATCGAGCGCTTGTTGCCGTTGAGCATCGTGAAGTAGAGCGAGTCCGCGTTGGGCACGTCGCGCAACTGGCCGCGCGTGATGTCGCCGACGCCGGGGCGCTCCACCTTGATGACGTCCGCGCCCATGTAGGCGAGGAGCTGCGTGCAGGTCGGGCCCGACTGCACGTGCGTGAAGTCGAGGATGCGCACGCCGTCGAGCGCCTTGCCGGCCTGGCCTTGCGGCTTGTTCGAAGGCTTCGGATGGCCGTTGCCGTTCTTCTTCGCGCCGGTGAGCCGCGACGCGATGGCGGTGACCTTCGCACCGACTTTCGCCAGCACGCTCTTTTTCTTCGGCGCGGCCTTCTTCGCCGCGACCTTGCGGGCCGGCGCTTTCGCCTTTGATTTCTTCGCGGGCTTGGCCGCCTTCTTCTTTGCCTTGGCCATTTCGATTCCTCCGGAAAATTTCGCTCTATTTCTTCTTCAGCTTGCTCTGCGGATTGAGATTGCCGATGCGGCCGGACTCGCTGCCGGCCGCCGGATCGAGCACCGCGTTGATGAGGGTCGGCTTGCCGCTGTCCATTGCCTCGTTGACGGCGCGCTTGAGCTCGTCGGGGCTGGTCGCGTTCACGCCGACGCCGCCGAAAGCCTCGATCATCTTGTCGTAGCGCGAGCCCTTCACGAACACAGTCGGCGCGGGATCGTCGCTCACCTTGTTGACGTCGGTGCCGCGATAGATGCCGTCGTTGTTGAAGATGACGATGCAGACCGGCAGGTTGTAGCGGCAGATCGTCTCGACCTCCATGCCGGAGAAGCCGAACGCGGAGTCGCCCTCGACGCAGAGCACCGGCTTCCCTGTCTCGATCGCAGCGGCGATCGCATAGCCCATGCCGATACCCATGATGCCCCAGGTGCCGACGTCGATGCGCTTGCGCGGCTGGTAGATGTCAATGATGCCGCGCGCGAGATCGAGTGTGTTGGCGCCTTCGTTCACCAGAATGGCGTCGGGCCGTTCCTTGACGATGGTGCGCAGCACGCCGAGCGCGCCGTGATAGTCCATCGGCACGTTGTTGTTCATCAGGCGCGGCGCCATCTTGGCGACGTTCTCGTCGCGCTTGGTGGTCACCGTCTTCATCCAGTCCGCCACCTTCAGCGGGAAGGGATCCTCACCTTTCGCGTTGAGCATCGCCGAGACGCACGAGCCAATGTCGCCGACGACCGGCGCAACGATCTCGACGTTCGAGTCCATTTCCTTCGGCTCGATGTCGATCTGGATGAATTTCTTCGGCTCGGTGCCCCAGGCCTTGCCCTTGCCATGCGAGAGCAGCCAGTTGAGGCGTGCGCCGATCAGCATCACGACGTCGGACTGTGCCAGCACGGTCGAGCGCGCCGCGCCCGCACACTGCGGATGCGTGTCGGGGAGGAGACCTTTGGCCATGCTCATCGGCAGGAACGGCGCGCCGCTCTTCTCGACGAAGCGCGCGGATCGCTTCGTCGGCCTGCGCGTAGGCCGCGCCCTTGCCGAGAATGATCAGCGGCCTCTTCGCCGACTTGAGCACATCGAGCGCGCGCTTGATCGAGTCGGGCGCGGGGATTTGCGCCGGTGCCGCATCGATCACCTTCACCAGCGACTTCTTGCCGGCTTCGGCGTCCATCACCTGCCCGAACAGCTTGGCCGGCAGATCGAGATAGACACCGCCCGGACGGCCCGAGACCGCGGCGCGGATCGCGCGCGCGAGGCCGATGCCGATGTCGGCCGCGTGCAGCACGCGGAACGCCGCCTTGCACAGCGGCTTGGCGATCGCGAGCTGGTCCATCTCCTCGTAGTCGCCCTGCTGGAGGTCGACGATCTCGCGCTCGGACGAGCCCGAAATCAGGATCATCGGGAAGCAGTTGGTCGTGGCGTGCGCCAATGCGGTGAGGCCATTGAGAAAGCCGGGCGCCGACACGGTGAGGCAGATGCCGGGCTTCTTGGTGAGGAAGCCCGCGATCGAGGCCGCATAGCCGGCGTTCTGCTCGTGGCGGAACGAGAGCACGCGGATGCCCGCCGCCTGCGCCATGCGGCCGAAGTCCGTGATCGGAATGCCGGGCACGCCGTAGATCGTGGTGAGCCCGTTCAGCTTGAGCGCATCGATGATGAGGTTGAAGCCGTCGGTCAGCTCGCGCTCTTCGGCGGCCTCTGCGGGTTTTTCCTTCACGGCGGCTTCGGCCATCTTTTAAGTCCTCCTCAAAACCCCAAACTCAATCCAGATAGTCGGCGTATTTCTTCACGTGGTCGGCAAGGCCGAGCGCGTGATTGCGCACGAGGTCCTCGGCGCGCTCGGTCTCGCGCGCCTCCAGTGCCTCGATGATGTTGATGTGATCGCGGATCGAGCGGTCGACGCGATCCTGCTCGCCGATGGTCTTGCGGCGGATCATGCGCATGTGGGTGAACAGGTTCGCCGCGAGATCGATCAGCACGCCGTTCTTGCTCAGGCGGATGATCGTCTGATGAAACTCGATGTTCACCTCGGAATACTCGTCGAGATGCGCGCGCGCTTCGCCGTTCTCGAAGGTCGCGAACATGCGGCGCAGCGAGGCGATCTCGTCCGTGGTGGCGTTCTGCGTGATCAGCCGCGCCGCCATGCTTTCGAGCGCCGCCCAGGCGGTGATCATCTCGATCACTTCCTGCTTCGACTTGCGCACCACATAGATGCCGCGCCGCGGCACCGAGCGCACGAAACCCTCGCGCTCGAGCTGCGCCATCGCTTCGCGCACCGGCGTGCGCGAAATGCCGAGGTCGCTCGCTAGCTGGCGCTCATCGAGCCGCACTTCACCCGGCTGCTCATAGACGTTGAGCGTGACGATCGTGTCCTTCAGCGCCGTGTAGGCGCGGTCCGCGAAGGTCGAGGTATCTTCGAGCGGCGCGAGCACGATGCGCGCCGCGGTTGCCCTTGGGGCAGGTGCGTCGCTCACGATGCCCTCCGTTCCACCAGAGATTCTGGTATACATAATTCCATACTAGCGCACCTTTGAAACACAGATCAATCTGAGCCGTGTCGTTTTCCTCAGGCGGCCGTGGCGAAGCGCACACGGCTCCAGGCGTTTGCAATCAGCGGCCAGAACAGCGCGATCAGGCCGAGAGCCATGATCGTGCTCACCAGTCCGTTGGAGAAGAAGATGCCGAGCCCGCCCTGCGAGCCGAGCAGCGACTGGCGGAATGCTTCCTCGGCCTTGTCGCCAAGCACGATCGCGAGCACCAGCGGCGCGAGCGGGTAATTGCACTTCTTCAGCGCGTAGCCGATCACACCGAACACCAGCATCAGCACGACATCGAATACCGAGTTGTGCACCGTGTAGGCGCCGATGGCGCAGATCACGAGAATGACCGGCGCGATGATCGAGAACGGGATGCGCAGGATCGCGGCAAGGAGCGGCACGCAGGTCAGCACGATGATGAGGCCGACGAAGTTGCCGAGATACATCGAGGCGATCAGGCCCCAGACGAATTCCTTCTGCTCGACGAACAGCATCGGGCCGGGCTGAAGGCCCCAGATCAACAGGCCGCCGAGCAGAACCGCAGCGGTCGGCGAACCGGGCACGCCGAGCGCGAGCATCGGCAGCAGCGCCGAGGTGCCGGCGGCATGCGCCGCGGTTTCCGGCGCGACGACGCCTTCGATCTCGCCCTGACCGAACCTGTGGCCGTTCTTCGAGACGCGCTTGGCGATGCCGTAGCTCATGAACGAGGCAGGCGTCGCGCCGGCCGGCGTGATGCCCATCCAGCATCCGATGATGCAGGAGCGCAGCGACGTCGCCCAGTATTTCCCGAGTTCGACCCAGGTCTGGAACACGACCTTCGGGTTGATCTTCGCGTAGCCGCCGCGGAAGCTCAGGCCTTCTTCCATCGTGAGCAGGATCTCGCCGATGCCGAACAGGCCGATGACGGCGATCAGGAAGTCGAAGCCGGTGAGCAATTCGGGAATGCCGAAGGTCAGGCGAAGCTGGCCGGTGACCTGATCGAGACCGACGGCCGCGAGCGCGAATCCGATCATCATCGCGGCGATGGTTTTTGTGGGCGGTTCTTTGCTCATGCCGACGAAGGAGCAGAAGGCGAGGAAGTAGACCGCGAATTTTTCTGCGGGACCGAACTGGAGCGCGAACTTCGCCACCAGCGGCGCCACCAGCGTGATCATGATGACGGCGAACAGCGCGCCGACGAACGACGACGTGAACGCGGCGGTCAGGGCTTCGCCGGCCTTGCCGGCGCGCGCCATCGGGTGGCCGTCGAACGTGGTCGCGACCGACCACGGCTCGCCCGGTATGTTGAAGAGGATCGACGTGATCGCGCCGCCGAACAGCGCGCCCCAGTAGATACACGAGAGCATGATGATCGCGGAGGTCGGCGACATCGAGAACGTCAACGGCAGCAGGATCGCGACGCCGTTTGCGCCGCCGAGTCCCGGCAGCACGCCGATGATCACGCCGAGCAGGATCCCGATCACCATTACCAGCAGATTGAACGGCTGGAGTACGGTGGCGAAACCCTGAAACAGATTGGCGATTTCTTCCATTGCGGCGTCTTCCCCAAGTGCGACGGCAGCGCGGTTTCTTGTCTTGTTAGAGCCCGAGCATGTCTTCGAGCGGTCCCTTCGGCAGCGGAACGAGGAACCATTTCTCGAACATCAGGAACGCGAGCACGACGACGCCGAGCGCGACGCTGAGCGTGAGCACCCAGCTGTAGCGCCCGAGCCATTTCATGAAACCGGCGATGAGCAGGAACGAGGCGACGTAGAGTCCCAGCCACGGAACCGCCGCGACATAGATCGCGGTCGGGATGACGACCGACGGCGACCTGCCGCAACTGTCCCCATTCGGCGAACAGCGCCGTTCCGTCGGATTTTAACGTGCGCGCAAGATTGAACAGCGTCGCGATCAGGATCGACAGTCCGACGTAGAACGGGAAGAACCCGGCCCGCGGGCCTTCCGCGCCCCAATTGATGCCGGCGATCCATGCGCCGTAGATCACGATCGCGGCGAACAGCAGAATGACGAGCGCGACGCCGATCTCGACGGACCGGTGCGACGGCCCGGCGCCGCTGGAATGAGTGCTATCGGACATGATTTGGCTCCGGATGCGCGCGCGCAACCGGCGGGCCTGGCCCGCCGGTCACGCGTGATGCGATATCAGTTGGTGCCGGCGAGGAAGCCTGCGTCCTTCATCAGGTCGCGGTGGCGCGCTTCTTCCTTCTCGACCCACTTGGCGTAGTCGGCGCCGGTCATGAAGGTCTGGTTGAACGCACCGTTCTTCATCAGGTCCTTCCACTCCGGCGTCTCACGCACCTTCTTCAAGAGGTCGACGTAGAAGCTGACTTGGTCCGGCGTTGCGTTGGGCGTCATGAAGACGCCGCGCAGCATCAGATATTCCATGTCGAGGCCCTGCGACTTGCAGGTGGGAATGTCGCTCCACGCCTGATCGCCGGCGACCTTGTCGGTGTATTCGAGCTTGTGGCCGTCGAACACGCAGAGTGGGCGCAACTGCCCGCCGCGCCATTGCGCGACCGCCTCGATCGGATTGTTGACCGTCGAGTCGACGTGCTTGCCGACGAGTTGCACCGCGACCTCGCCGCCGCCGCGGTACGGAATGTAGGTGAACTTGGTGCCGGTGGATTTCTCGACCGCGACCGTGATGATCTGGTCTTCCTGCTTCGAGCCGGTGCCACCCATCTTGAATTGTCCGGGCGGTGCGGCCTTCACGGCGTCGATGTATTCCTTCACGCTCTTGTACGGCGTCTCGGCGTTGACCCACAGGATGAACTCGTCGAGCGCCATCATGGCGACCGGGGTCAGATCCTTCCAGTTGACCGGAATGCCGGTGCCGAGCGGGGTGGTGAACAGGTTCGACAACGTAATGATGAGCTTGTGCGGATTGCCGCGCGAACCCTTCACGTCGAGGAAGCCTTCGCCGCCGGCGCCGCCGGCCTTGTTGATGACCACCATCGACTGCTTCATCAGGCCGTGTTTCGTCACGATGCCCTGGATGACGCGCGCCATCTGATCGGCGCCGCCGCCGGTGCCGGCCGGCACGATGAACTCGACGGGACGTGTCGGCTCCCACGCAGCCATTGCGGGTGCCGCGGAGACTGTCAGCGCTGCGGCGCCGAGCGTCGCAGCAAACAACCGATGGCTGTTCTTTCCGGAAAACGGGATTTTCATGCGTCTCTCCCCATAGAAATTTTGTCGTCCCCGCCGGGCTGTCGCCGGCTTAGCGGGCCTGCCCGCGCCTTGTTCTGGCGTGGGCAAAATCCCGTCTCCTTTAGTCGATTATAAAGTATGCCAAGAAGCAAGTGGAATCAGATCGGCGCGTGTCGAATTGGTGCGGCGCACGCTAAACGACTGACGGTGCGGCAATTTATCCGATTTTGTCGCTCCTGCCCCGGTGCCTCCCGGCTCATTTCGGCGGGCGAAATCTCTTCAAATACAAGAAAATTTGGCGATTTGGCCCGCTGCCCGCAGGGAGTCGGTAGTACTCGGTGAGAAGTGCGGGCGGGTGCGCCGCGAGACGACGGCACGCAACTTTGCGGCGATCTGCGGCTCGTTCTTAAACTCGCCGTAGAGGCGTTGTCGCGATGGCGTTGGCAGGGGCCGCGTCGACGCTTGAGATAAGCGCGCTCCTCTGGTCCAAATCCTAATCGCCCGAAAGGTGTCCGTTGCGGGAGGCTTCGTGCAATTTCATCTGAACGGCTTCGAGCCCGGCGACCCGGAGATTTCCGACCGGTCACAGCGCTATCCCACGCCGGGATCGACCGGCTCGCTTCCGGAGGAGGTCGATGTCCTCATCGTCGGCTGTGGACCGGCCGGGCTGACGCTGGCGGCTCAACTGTCCGCCTTTCCCGACATCAAGACCTGCATCGTCGAGCAGAAGGAAGGTCCGCTGCGTCGCGGACAGGCCGATGGCATCGCCTGCCGCACGATGGAGATGTTCGAGGCCTATGGTTTTGCCGAGCGCGTGCTGAAGGAAGCCTGCTGGATCAACGAGACGACGTTCTGGAAGCCGGACGACAAGCAGCGCGAGAACATCGTGCGCAGCGGACGCGTGCAGGACGTCGAAGACGGACTGTCCGAGTTTCCGCATGTCGTTCTGAACCAGGCACGCGTGCATGACTTCTATCTGGACGTCATGCGCAAATCTCCGGCAGCGCTCGAGCCCTACTATGCGCGACGTCTCATCGATCTTGAGATCGACGAGACAGCCTCCGGCGACAATGCCGATCCGTATCAGGTGACCGCGCGGCTTGATCGGCTCACGCCGGAGCACGAAGGGCAAACCGAGACGGTCAAGGCGCGCTACGTGGTTGGTTGCGACGGCGCGCGCAGCACCGTGCGTAAGAGCATCGGACGTACGCTGCACGGCGACTCCGCCAATCACGCCTGGGGTGTGATGGATGTGCTGGCGGTCACTGATTTCCCGGATGTTCGCTTCAAATCTCTGATCCAGTCCGCCAACCACGGCAGCATCATCATCATCCCGCGGGAAGGCGGTTATCTTTTCCGCCTGTACATCGAGTTGGACAAGCTCGGCGCGGGCGAACGGGTTTCAAACCGCAACATCACCGCGGACGATCTAATCGCCGGCGCGCGGCGGATTCTGAATCCCCATACGCTCGACGTGAAGGAGGTTGCGTGGTGGTCGGTCTACGAGATTGGCCAGCGCCTCTGCGACAAATTCGATGACGTACCGGAAGAGCAAGTCGCGCAGCGTCTGCCGCGTGTGTTCATCGCCGGCGACGCCTGCCACACGCACTCACCGAAAGCCGGGCAGGGCATGAACGTGTCCATGCAGGATGGCTTCAATCTCGGCTGGAAGCTGGCGTCGGTGCTGCGCAAGCGATGCGCGCCGCACCTGCTGCATAGCTACTCGGCGGAACGCCAGGCCATCGCCAAGGAGCTGATCGACTTTGATCGCGAATGGGCGGCCTTGCTTGCCTCAAGCAAGGGGTTCGATGCGGCCGAGACGCAGAAATATTTCGTCAGGCACGGCCGCTACACCGCCGGAACGGCGGCGCATTACCGTCCGTCGCTCCTGACCGGCGAGTCGACCCATCAGCATCTCGCCGCGGGGCTGACGATCGGCATGCGCTTTCACTCCGCGCCCGTCATCCGCGTTGCGGACGCGAAACCCGTTCATCTCGGCCATGCCGTCAAGGCGGACGGCCGCTGGCGCGTCTTCGCGTTTGCGGGCGTGCAGGACTCTGCAGCGTCCGGCTCCGGCATCCGCGGGCTGTGCGATTTTCTTGCCGAGGCGCGCGAGTCGCCAGTGAAAAAATACACGCCGGCGGGCGAGGACATCGACGCGGTGATCGACGTTCGTGCGATCTTCCAGCAAAGCCATCAAGAGCTCGCCGTCGAGGCGATGCCGTCATTGCTGCTGCCCCGCAAGGGGCGCTTCGGCCTCTGCGACTACGAGAAAATCTTCAGTCCCGATCTCAAGAGCGGCAATGACATCTTCACAACGCGCGGCATCGATCGCGCGCGCGGCTGCATGGTGATTGTGCGGCCGGACCAGTACGTCGCGCATGTCCTGCCGCTCGACGGCTACGCGGAACTCGCGGCGTACTTCGACGGCTTCATGACGCAGAACGGCTGAAGGCGACTTAGGCCGCCTTCAGCCGCACGGTTTCCGGTACCGGCAGCGGCTTGTTGGCCGAGCCCTCGATCGACTCGACCGTCATGAAAATCATGTCCTGGTCGCCGAGGTTTTCCAGATCGTGCACCTTGAACTCGCCCGCGCCGTAGGTCTCGTGGCGTGTCTCGCCCGGATGGTACGAGTATTCGACCGTCGTGCCGTCCATCAGGTGCTGCCGGCCGCGCCCGCCGTTCACCGCGGTCCAGAAATAGTTCAGCACGTGGCGGTGAAAGCCGATGCGCTCGCCCGGCTTGAGGCGGATCGTCCACACGCGCAGCTTGTCGGTTTCGGACAGAAGCTCGGAGCCCACGCAGCCGTTCGGCTTCTCGGCCTCGCGCGCGAATTCGGCTTTCAGCGCCGGCGACCACTCCACATTCACGTGGCTGTTCGAGGTCTTTTCCTTCATGGACATCGCCATCGCATTCCTCCTGCGGATATGGGCTAGGCTATAGCAAGTTTCGGTTTGCGGCGGAATGCCCGGAGGACTGCGTTTGGCGAATGTGCGAAGCGCGCTGGTGATCGGCGGCTCGATGAGTGGGCTGCTTGCCGCCCTCGCGCTCCGGCGGCACGGCTGGCAGGCCGAGATCTATGAGCGTGTGGGCGAGCCGCTGGCCGGGCGCGGCGCCGGGATCGTGGCGCAGCCGGAACTCAAGACGATCCTGCGCGCGCTAGGGCTCGATGCGGACCGCGATCTCGGGATCGAGGTGGCGGACCGGCTGATGTTCGCGCGCGACGGGCGCGTGACGCACAAGGTGCCGATCGCCCAGACCATGACGGCATGGGACCGCGTGTTCTTCCTGCTGAAAGCAGCGCTGCCCGAGGCGAACTACCATCGCGGCAAGGAACTGCGTCGCGTGGAGCAGGACGGGGCGGGCGTCACGGCGCACTTCGCGGATGGCTCGACGGCGCAGGGCGACATTCTGGTCGGCGCGGACGGCATCCGCTCGACAGTGCGGCAGCAGTTTCTTCCCGCGGTCGCACCGCTTTACGCGGGCTACACCGCGTGGCGCGGACTGGTCGCCGAAAGTGTGTTTCCGCCGGCGCTGCACGCGGAGCTGTTCGAGCAATTCTCCTTTTGCCTCCCCGACAACGAACAGATGCTCGGCTATCCGGTGGCGGGGCCGGACAACGATCTGCGGCCGGGCCATCGGCGTTACAATTTCGTCTGGTACCGGCCGGCGAGCGAGGAGCGCGAACTGCCGCGCCTGCTCACCGACGATTCCGGCCGCACGCACGTGCTCTCGATCCCGCCGCCGCTGATTGCACGCGAGGTGATCGCTTCGATGCGCGAAGCGGCAGCGAAGGTGCTGGCCCCGCAGTTCGACGCGATGGTCGCCCTGTGCGAGCAGCCGTTTCTGCAGCCTATCTACGATCTTGAAGTGCCGCGCATGGCGTTCGGCCGTGTGGCGGTTCTCGGCGATGCGGCGTTCGTGGCGCGGCCGCACGTCGGCGCGGGCGTCGCGAAGGCCGCGCAGGATGCGCTCACGCTTGCTCAGTCTCTCGATGCGAACAAGGATGTGGAGGCTGCGCTAAAACAGTTCGAGCGGTCGCGTATCGCCGAGGGTGAGCGCATCATCGCGCGCGCGCGCCACCTTGGCGCCTACGTGCAGGCGGACCTGCGCACCGAAGCTGAGCGCGAATACGCCGCGCGCCACCGCACGCCCGAGGCGGTGCTGGCCGAAACCGCAATGATGGATTTTTGAGTCTCAATGTTTCCGTTCGGCGATGCCACACGCAAGCTGATCGCGCAACGATGCGCGGCGTTTGTCCGCGTGCCGGGTGATCCGTCGCCCGAGCTCAAGCACGCGGCTGTCGCGATCACGCTCGTCGATAATGATGACGGCACGGGCGAAACTGCGCTGATCCTCACCGGCCGCGTCTCCGGCCTGCGCTCCCACGGCGGACAATGGGCGATGCCGGGAGGGCGTATCGATCCGGGCGAAACGCCGGTTGCCGCAGCGCTACGCGAACTTTCCGAGGAGATCGGGCTCGAACTGACGCCCGACGATATCCTCGGCGCGCTCGACGATTATCCGACGCGCTCGGGCTATCTCATCACGCCGGTGGTGGTGTGGGGCGGGCATCATCCGCCGCTGCGGCTCAATCCGCAGGAGGTCGCTTCGATCCGGCGCATTGCGCTCGCCGACATCGCGCGCGAGGACGCGGTCGAATTCGACAGCATCCCGGAGAGCGCGCGGCGCGTCGTGCGGCTGAACGTGCAGGGCCGCACCATCCACGCACCGACTGCGGCGATGATCTATCAATTCCGCGAGGTGCTCGCGGGACGGGACACACGCGTCGCCGATCTGGAGCAGCCGGTGTTTGCCTGGCGGTAATTTGCGGCGCGCCGGGGAAGGCGCTTCGCTTCTTCGCCCTACAATCCCAGCAGCTTCTTCGCGTTTCCGCCGCAGATCGCCGCGACGGTCTTCGCGTCGAGCGATTCCGTGCCCGCGACGTGACCGACCGGATCGTAGTCCGCCATGTCGAACGGATAGTCGGTGCCCATGATGATGTGGTCCGCGCCGAACACCTTCACGAGATATTCAAGCTGGTGCGGCGTGAACACGATCGTGTCGAAGTAGATGCGCTTCAGGTATTCGGTCGGCGGCTTGGGGAGATTGTTGGCGACGTCGGTCCGCGCGCCCCAGGCATGATCGATGCGGCCCGAATAGCCGCCGAGATAGCCGCCGCCGTGCACGGCGAGGATCTTCAGGTTCGGGTGACGCTCCAGCACGCCATCGAAGATCAGGTAGTGCAGCGCGACCGTGGTATCGAGCGGATTGCCGATCACGTTGGAGAAATAGAGCCGCGCGAAGCGGTCGCCTTGCGTGAAGCCGTTCGGATGGATCACGACGAGCGCGCCCAGTTCCTCGGCCTTGGCCCAGAACGGCGCGAAGGCCGGATCGGAGAGCTCGCGCCCCGCCACGTTGGTGAGAATCTGGCAGCCCTTGAAGCCGAGCTGCTTCATCGAGCGTTCAAGCTCCTTCGCGGCCTCGTGGCCGTCCTGCATCGGCACGGTGCCGAGCGCGACGAAACGGTCCGGCTTGCGCGCGACATATTCGGCGATGCCGTCGTTGAGCACGCGGATCGCCTTCACGCCAATCTCGGTCGGCACGGTGAAATAGCATTGCGGCGGCGGCGGCATGACGAGCTGCATGTCGAGGCCCATGTCGTCCATGTCCTTGAGGCGCTCGTCGAGGCCGTTCTGCAGCCCTGTCATGCGAGTGCGGCGGTCGGCTTCCTGCTTGGCGTTGAGCGCCTTCACGTTGGGAGTCGCAAAATGGCCGAGCGGAATGGTGGAGGCATCGATGTGCGGTTGCGCGATCGCCGCCGCCGCAGGCACGCCGACATGCGAATGGATATCGATGGTGGTCGACTTCGGCCGGATCTCGCGGCCGGGTTTGCCCTGCGGGCGCGCGGCGCTCGGGCCGTAGCGATTGGTGTCGGTCACGTTTCTTGCTCCCTTTCAGAATACGCCCAGATGCTGCGCGATGATCTTGTCGTTGGTGCGCGTTTCGGCCGAGGTGCCGGAAAACACCACCGCGCCGGTATTCACGATCACCACGTCGTCCGCAAGGTCGAGGGTGAGCTTGATGTTCTGCTCGACCAGCACGATCGAGAGCCCTTCGGCCTTCAATTGCGCGATGGTGCGGCCTACTTCGGCCACGATCTGCGGCGCGAGCCCTTCGGACGGCTCGTCCATCAGCAGCACACGCGGGTTGCCCATCAGGGCGCGGCCGATCGCGAGCATCTGCTGCTCGCCGCCTGAGAGCGAGCCCGCGACCTGGGCGTGGCGTTCCTTCAGGCGCGGAAATAGCGCGAACACGCGCTCAAGCGACCATGCGCCGTTGTCGCGTGCCAGCCGGGCGACTTCCAAATTCTCGCGCACCGTGAGCGAGCGGAACACGCGCCGCCCCTGCGGGACGAGGCAGATGCCCTTGCGGGCGATGGCCTCGGGGGCAAGCCCCGCGACCTCCTCGCCGAACAACGCGATCGCGCCGCGGCGCGGGCGCAGGAATCCCATGATGGTCGCCATGCAGGTCGTCTTGCCGGCGCCGTTACGGCCGAGCAGGCCGAGCAGGCGGCCGGGCTGCAGCGCGAAGCCGACGCCGTGCAGCACATGGCTGTCGCCGTAGTAGGTGTCGACATCGCGGATGCGCAGCGCCTCACTCGCCAAGGTACACCTCCTTGGTGCGCGGATCGGCGACGACTTCGGCGCGCGTGCCTTCGACGATCACCTCGCCGTAATGCAAGAGTGTGATGCGTTCCGCGAAGGCCAACGCGGAATCCATGTCGTGCTCGATCATCACGATGGTAACGTCGCGCGGAATGCGCGCGAGCAGGTCGCGCACCTGCTGGCGTTCCTGCTGGGAAAGACCCGCGAGCGGTTCGTCGAGCAACAGCACCTTCGGCTTCTGCGCCAGCGCCATCGCCATTTCGAGGCGGCGCCTTTCGCCGTACGACGTTTCGGACACGGGCCGGTCGGCGGCCTCAGCGAGGCCGACCATCGCGAGCGCCTCGCGTGCGGCCGCGTAGAGCTGCGTCCGGCCGGAGAGGAACGTCCACAGGTTCCAGCGCAGGCGATCGAGCCCGAGCAGCGCGAGCAGTACGTTGTGGGTCAGCGTTTCTTTCGGGAACAGCGTGAGGATCTGATAGGTGCGCGCGAGACCGAGATGCACGCGCTGCTGCGTCGGAATTTTCAGGAGCTCGTGCCCGAACAGCTTCACCGAGCCGGCGTCCGGGGTGAGATCGCCGGTGACGAGATTGAACAGCGTCGTCTTGCCCGCACCGTTCGGCCCGATGATCAGCCGCCGCTCGCCCGGCATCACGGTGAGCGAAACGTCCTTCGTTGCCGGCAGGCCGCCGAACCGCTTGTTCAGGCCCAGAACCTCGAGCGCGGGCGTCATACGGCGCCCTCCGGGGTTTTCGTCGGCCGCTTCCAGCGCGCCCACAATTGCCGTACGCCGGGCACGATGCCGAACGGCATGAACATGATGACGATCACGAAGATCGCGCCGAGCAGCGTGTTCCAGCGGTCCACATAGGTCGAGACCACGTTCTTCACGAGCGTGATGATGACCGCGCCGACGACCGGTCCGGCGAGCGTGGATGCGCCGCCGAGGATCGCCATCAGCAGCACTTCGGCGGACTGCTGCAGCGAGATCGCGTGCGGCGAGATGAAGAGGTTGTAGTAGACATAGAGCAGGCCCGCGACCGAGCCCCAGAACGAGGCGAGCACGAAGGCGAGCCACTGCACCAGCCAGACGTTATGCCCGAGCATGCGCATGCGGCGCGGCTGGTCGCGCGCGCCCTGCAGTGTGGCGCCGAACGGCGAGCGCGTCAGCCGCCAGATGAAGAATAGCGCGATCGCGAAGACGATCAGCGTGAACCAGTAGAAGTTCGCGGCGCTCGCAATATCGATGCCGAAGGGCTTCGGTCGCTCGGCGAAGCGCAAGCCATTGTCGCCGTTGGTCAGGCTGTTGGCGCGATACGCGATGCCCCACACGATCTGCCCGAGCGCAAGGGTGATCATCAGAAAGCCGATGCCCGAGGCGCGCAGTGCGAGAAGCCCGAACAATCCGCCGCATAGTGTCGAGAAGACAATCGCCAGGACCGCGGCGCCGAGTTGCCCGGCCCCGGCGTTGAACAGCAGGATGGTGGTGTAGCTGGTCAGCCCGAGGAACGACGCGTGGCCGAGCGAAACCATGCCGCCATAGCCGAGCAGGAGGTTCAGGCTGACGGCGAGCAGCGCGTAGATCAGGATCTGGCTTGCGAGGTTGAGGTAGAACTCGTTGCGGATGACGAGCGGGATCGCGATCAGCGCAGCCGCGATCACGATGAGGGCGATGAGCCCACGCTTCACGTCTGCACCCGGCCAAACAGGCCCTGCGGCATGAACACCAGCACCAGCACCATCGGCAGGAACAGGATGAAGTAAGCGAGGTCGGGGAACAGCGCGATGCCGAAGTTGTAGAGGAAGCCGACCACGAAACTGCCGACAAACGCGCCGAGCAGCGATCCTGCGCCGCCGAGGATCACGACGATCAGCGCGAGCGGCAGCATATCGGCATCGAGACCCGGATAGGCATTGAGCATCGGTGCGCCGAGCGTACCGCCAAGGCCGGCCAGCACCGCGCCGAGGCAGAACACCACGGTGAACAGCAACGAGACCGGAATGCCGACGCCACGCGCCATTTCCATGTCATCTACGCCGGCGCGGATCATCGCGCCAAGCCGCGTACGGTCCATGAGGAAATAGAGCGCGACCGCGACGACCAGCGCGATGCCGAGCACAACGAGACGGAAGGTCGGGAACGCAAAGCCGGCGAGGCGGATCGGCGGCCGCAACTCGGCCGGCGCGGGCAGTGTCCACGGGTCGCCTGTCCAGATCATCAGACAGAGATCGGCGATGATGAACGAGACCCCGAGCGTGACGAGCACCTGGCCCTGCACGTTACCGGCAAGCCGGCGCAGGATCAGCCGTTCGAACAGGATACCGACGATGCCGACGCCGAGACCGGCGCCGAGCACCGCGAGCCAGAAGTTGCCGCCGAAATGCGTGATGGTCGCGCCGAAATAGGCGCCCAGCATGAAGAAGCCGCCGTGCGCGAGGTTCGGAATGCGCATCAGGCCGAAGGCGAGCGAGAAGCCGGACGAGAGCAGGAACAGCAGGCCGCCGAAGGCGATGCTGTTCAGCGTCTGGATGATCCAGAATTGAAGAGTCTTGGACGCAAAAAAGCCGATGAAGTCGTAGAGCATCGACCGTGCCTAGCGCGCGTCTTCCCCTCGCCCCGCGAAGCGGGGAGAGGGTGCCTCGCGAAGCGAGGCGGGAGAGGGGACGAGCTTCAATAAAGGCCCTTTCCCCGCCGCTTCGCGGCGACTCTCTCCCGCAAGCGGGAGAGGGGAAAGACGGAGAGGACGGACGCGCCGCACGATGCGGCCGACTACTCCAGGTTCTTCGCCGGCGGATTGTCGCGCGAGTAGACCGGGCTCTTGAGGAACTCGTCCTTGCCGTAGGTCCAGAACTGGCTGACGTTCGGATAGGTCTTCACGACCGTATTGACGAACTTGTTGTCCTTCTTCTCGACCTTGCGGATGTACATGTTCGACACGACGTTACCGAGTTCGTCGAAGCTGATCGGCCCACTGATCGTGGCCGGCACTTTTGCGTCCCTCAACGCCTTCATGAAGACGTCCTTGTCCTCAACCTTGCCGCCGATCTGCTTGAGTGCGTGATCGAGCACCTCACCGCAAAGATACGTCTCGGCCGCGTAGACGCCCGGATCGACCTTATAGTCGCGCTGGATCGTCTCGACGAACTTCTTGTTGATCGGATTGTCGAGCGCGGCCGAGTACCAGCAGCCCGAGTAGCAGCCGACGCCGTCCTCGCCCATCTGCTGCAGCACCAACTCGTCGATCGGCGTGAAGCCGCCCACGATGGTGAACTTGCCCTTGAGGCCGTACTCGGAGATCTGGCGCACCAGCTTGAGCCCGTTCGATCCGGCGTGGCCGGTGTAGAGGCAGTCCGCGTTCTTGAACTGCGACACGTAGGTGCCGTAGTCCGGCGCGTTGAGCGGCGTGAAGATTTTCTGGATCACCTTGCCGCCGCCATCCTCGAACGCGCGCTGGAAGCCCGCGGCGTTCTCGTGGCCGTAGGCGAAATCGTCCGCGATCACGATCGCACGCTTCAGCTTCAGATCCTTCGCCGCATAGTCGCCCATCGGATGGCTCGGCTGCGCCGACGTGGAGCTCGGACGCACCAGCCACGGGTTCGGCTTGCGTTGGGTCATGTCCTCTGCGCCCGCGACGGTGAGGATCGGGGTGCGCGACGATTTGATGTAATCGTCGATCGCGAGCGCTTCGAATGCGGCGAGCGGACCGATGATCACATTCACATTGAAGCGCTCGACCAGCTCCTGCGTCTTGGTGCGGGCGACCGCGGGGTTACCGGTGGTGTCGGCAGTGGTCAGTTCGACCGGACGGCCGGCAAGCTGATTGTTGCGTTCCTTGAAGAACGTCAGCATGCCCTGTTCCATCTGCAGCCCGCCGGAGGCGAGCGCGCCGGACTTCACGGTGAGGAAGCCGACCTTGATGGGCCCGGCCTGCGCGACCGCGGCGGGGACTTTCAGCGCGGATGTCGCAACGCCGGCGGCGAGCGCGCCCTTGAGCACAGTGCGGCGATTGAAGCTCATGCTGTTCCTCCCATGGAATTTTTCTTGATGCCCAATGCTCTTTCAAAGTCGCACCGGGCGCAACTGCCTTCGGATGGATGCGCTGATCAAAATCAGCGCAGGCGTTGGGCCAGCATGGGCCGTTCGCGCGATGATTTCGGCATCTGAAACGAAGAGAGGCGGGGTGGGACGCCTTCTCCCACGCTATCGCTTCACGCCCGCCATCGCCTCCAGCACGGCGCAGACCGCGCCGGTGTCCTGATCGGCATAGCCGGTGGAGATCGCCGCGCGGTAGATCGGCTCGCTCGCAGAGAACAGCGGCGTCGGGCAGCCGACGCTCGCAGCGTATTCGCCGATCACCTTCATGTCCTTCTGCCAGGTCGAGTTGCGCATGGTGAGGTTGTCGCCGTCGTAGCGGTCCTCGACCATCATCGGAGCGCGCAGCTCGAATACGCGCGAGTTGCCCGCGCCCGTCTGGATCAGCTTGAAGATCTGCGCCGGGTCGAGACCTGCTTTCATGCCGAGCACCATCGCCTCGGCGCTCGCCACATTGTGGATCGCAACCAGCAGGTTCGCGACGAATTTCATCTTCATGCCGTTGCCGAAGACGCCGAGATCATGCGCGGCGCGCGAGAAATCCGCGAATACCGGCATCAGGGCGTTGATCGCCTGTGCGTCGCCGCTGGCGTAGACCACGAGGTCCTTGGTGCGCGCCTGCGCGCCGGTGCCGGAGAGCGGGCAATCGAGCAGGGTGTGGCCGGCCGCGCGCAGCGCGGCTTCGGCCGCGGCCTTGTCGTTAAGCGAGAAGGTGGACAGCTCCGCCATCGTGCGGCGCGGCAACTTCGCGTCGGCGATCGCCTCGACGGTTGCGGTCAGCGCCTCGGGCTTCGGCAGGCTGGTCAGGATGTGCTGCGCCTTCGCGGCGACGGCGGCGACATCCTTCGCGATTTCCACGCCCGCGGCTCTCGCCTCGTCGCAGCGCGCTTTCTCGATGTCGAAACCGATCACCTGCCAGCCTGCGGCGGCGAGGTTCTTCGCGATCGCGCCGCCCATGATGCCGAGCCCGACGATGCCGACGCTTCCCTTGCCTGCAGGGCTCATGTTCTCTCCCAATCGCGCGCCATTGTCGTAGTATGACGCAAGGCGCAGACGGTATCAGCGGAGGTCCCTCATGCAAATCGGAGTTGCCGGCCTCGGCCGCATGGGTGCCGCGATCGCGGCGCGCCTGATGGAGGTCGGCCACACGCTGGTCGTGTGGAATCGCACGCCGGGCAAGGCGCAAGCGCTGATCGACGCGGGCGCGAAGCTCGCCGCAACGCCGGAAGACCTTGCCGAGCACAGCGAAGCGATCATCACAATACTGACCGACGCCGACGCGATCGATCACGTCTACAACGGTGAGCACGGGCTCCTGAGCGGCGACGTCACCGACAAGGTGTTCATCGAGATGAGCACGGTCCGGCCGGAGATGCAGATCGCGCTTGCCAAGGTCGTGCGCGCGAGCGGCGCGCGTTTCGTCGAATGCCCGGTCGGCGGCACCACGGGGCCCGCGCGGCAGGGCAAGCTGTTCGGCTTCATGGGCGCCGAGCCGGGCGATGCGACGCTCGCCAAGCCCATCCTCGACCAGCTTTGCCGCCGGCTCGAGCATGTCGGCCCCGTCGGCAACGGCGCGCTCGCCAAGTTCACCATCAATATGCCGCTGATGATCTATTATCAGGCGCTCGGCGAGGCGCTGTCGATGGCGCGCGGCATTGGACTCGAGCCCGCGCGGCTGATGGACATCATCGCGGACTCCTCCGGCGGGCCGAACATGCTCAAGACGCGCGGGCCGGTCGTGGCGAAGCTGTTAAGGGACGAGGACATCGGGCCGGTGATGTTCGACCTCGACGGCTGCATCAAGGACCTTCAATCGATGCAGGCGGAGGGTAAGGCGCGGGGCCTCACGCTGCCGCTTGTCCAGATGACGCTCGCCTGCATGGAAGAGTCGGCATCGAGAGGAACTCGGGGCCAAGGAAGCCGCCTCGCATTCGGTTTATTGGGCGAAGAAATAGGAGAGTTCATGTCCGTTACACTCGCGCAGGCCTCGACCATCGTGGACGTCGCGCTCAAGAAGGGCCGCGAGTTGAATTGCGTGCCGCTGACCATCGCGGTGCTCGATGCCGGCGGGCATCTCGTGGCGTTCAAGCGCGAGGACAAGTCGGGCATCCTGCGCTTCGACATTGCCTACGGCAAAGCCTGGGGCGCGCTCGGCATGGGCTTCGGCTCGCGCGAGCTCAGCGACCGCGCCGCCAAGAACCCGCTGTTCTTCGGCGTACTCGCGAACGTCAGCCAGGGGCGGCTGGTGCCGGTGCCGGGCGGCGTGCTGGTCAAGGATGCGGACGGCAACGTTTTGGGCGCGGTCGGGGTTTCCGGCGCCACGTCCGATCAGGACGAGGTTTGCGCCCTCGCAGGCATCGAGGCGGCGGACCTGAAAGGCGCGGTTGGGGCCTAGCGCCGCTACTTTCCGAACGGCGGCTTGCCGTCCGGTACCGCGATCTCGAACGTGTTCAGCGTCACCGAGACGAGCCCGTAGTAGCCGATGATGCCGACGAGATCGATCACGCCGGTTTCGCCGATTTCCTTCTTGGCGCGCTCGAAGGTCGCGTCGGAGACGCGCCGCGTGTTCACCATCTCGCTGGCGAAATCGTAGACCGCCTGCTCGTCGGACTTCGTTAGGTTTGGCTTCGCGCCGGTGCGGATGGCCTCGATGGCGGCCGGATCGATGCCGGCCTTGATGGCGAGCGGTGCGTGCGCGAACCACTCGTAGTTCGCCTTCCAGAAAGCGCCGGTGGTGCAGATCGCCAGTTCGGACAGGCGCGGCGGGAGGCTGGAGCCGAAGCGGCAGTAGGCGCCGAGCGCCTGCGCGTGCTCGCACAGGCCGGGATTGTGCAGCCACACCTCCATCGGGCCGACCACGCGCCCGCGTGGACCGGATACGATCGCCGCGTGAACCTTCTTTTGCTCTGGTGAAAATGTCTCGGGGTCAAGCGGGCGGAGGCGGGGCATGGCGTTTCCTCATTGAACCGAAGGCGACGCTACTGGATTGCCCGCTTGCGCGGGCAATGACAAGTCCCGGCATCCCTCCTATGCTCCCGCAAAATTTTCGAGGGAGGTTGCTTTGAAATTCTTTTCCTTCTGGCGTTCGCTCGCGGCATTTCGGGTGCGGATCGCGATGAACATCAAGCAGATCGTGCCGGACGAGATCGTCAACGTCGATCTGATCAAGGGCGAGCAGCGCCAGGACGCATACAAGAAGATCAACCCGCAGATGCTGCTGCCGGCGCTGGTCGACGGCGATGGCGCGATTCTGTTCCAGTCCATCGCCATCATGGAATACCTCGACGAGACGCATCCGCAGCCGCCGATCCTGCCGGCCGATCCGCGCGGCCGCGCGCGCGTGCGCGCGCTTGCGCTGATCAACGCGGCGGATTCGCACCCGCTGATGGTGCCGCGCGTGCGCAACTTCATGGAGCACGAGCTCAAGCTCGACGAACCGACGCGCGAGAAATGGATCCGCCATTGGATCGGGGAGGGGCTCGCCGCGATGGAAGGGCACCTCGCGCGCGACAAGGAAACCGGCAAGTACGCGCATGGCGATGCCGTGACGATGGCGGACATCTGCGTTGCCGCGCAGGTCACCGGCGCGGGTTTCTTCAAGGTGGATGTCGCGCCGTTCCCAACCGTGATGCGCATCGCGACGAGCTGCATGGAGCTGCCCGCATTCGCGAAGGCGCATCCGCTGAAGCAACCCGGCGCGCCGGCGAGCCTCAGTCACTAATGGTCCGTCATGGCCGGGCTTGTCCCGGCCATCCACGTCTTGTCTCTTGCGCGCAAGACGTGGATGCCCGCAACAAGTGCGGGCATGACGAAGGAGAGAGTTGATGCTGAACGCCGCAATGATCGGGCTGGGCTGGTGGGGCAAGGAGCTTGTCCGCGCGCAGCGCGAGAGCAAGCTGATGCGCTTCACGCGCGGCGTGACGCTCGAGCCCGACACCGTGCGGGATTTCGCCAAGGAAATGAACATCGCGCTCGGCACGTCGTACGAGGATGTGCTCGCCGACAAGTCGATCGACGCCGTGGTGCTGGCGACCCCGCACACGCGGCATCGTGCGCAAGTCGAGGCGGCGGCCGCCGTGGGCAAGCACGTTTTCTGCGAGAAGCCTTTCGCGCTCACGGTTGAGGACGCGCAGGCCGCGATCGCGGCGTGCCGCAAAGCCAAGGTCGCGCTCGGCGTCGGGCATAACCGGCGGCTCTGGCCCTCGATGGTGAAGCTGAAGGAGGTCGTGTCGTCGAAAGCGTTCGGCACGGTCATGTTCGCCGAGGGCAACTACAGCCACGACATTCTGGCGAACACGCCGCTCGACAACTGGCGTTCCGCGCCGCAGGAAACCAAGGCCGGCGGCATGACCGGCATGGGCATCCATCTGCTCGACGGCTTCTCGTTCCTCATCGGCCCGATGGCACGCGTGAGCGCGCTGTCGACCAAGCGCATCCTGCCGTTCGAGAGCGGCGACACCACGCAGGCGATGCTGTCGTTCCGGAACGGCGCAAGCGCCACCATCGCGACGTCGCTCAAGACGCCGGGCTTCGTGTGGCGGCTCGCGGTCTACGGGTCTGAGATGTGGGTGGAGTCGCTGTCGGAAACCAAGGTCACGATCTGCCGCAAGGACGGCAAGCCCGATACCTTCGACATGCCGCAGACCAACCACGTCGGCGCAAACCTGGATTCGTTTGCCGCCGCGGCGCTCGGAACGGCTAAGTTCCAGATCGACGATGCGGGAATCGTCCACACCGTTGCGGCGCTGGAAGCCGTATTCGACTCGGCGGAACACAGCGGCGCCTGGCGCGATATTGCATGATGTGAAAGGCGCGTCGCCGCATGTATTCATCGTGGCCGGGCGTAAACGTCCTCTTGTCCCGGCCATCCACGTCTTTCATTGTGCGACGGAGTTAGTTGAAGGTCGGAGACGCTTATGAATCTCGGCTTCTTCACCATGCCGATCCATCCGGTCGACAAGGACTGGCGCGTTTCGTTGCGCGAGGATCGCGAGGCGTTTATCCTCGCCGACGAGCTTGGCTACACCGAAGGATACGTCGGTGAGCATCACACCGACCGCGCCGAGAACATCACGTCGTCGATGATGTTCATCTGCACGCTGATCGAGGCGACCAAGCGCATCAAGCTTGGCACCGGCACGCTCAACATGCCGAACAATCATCCGGCCGCACTCGCCGCGAATGTTGCGATGCTCGACCACATGCTCGACGGCCGCTTCATCATGGGCATCTCGCCGGGCGGCCTGATGTCGGACGCCGAGGTATTCGGCAATCTCGACGCCGACCGCAACGCGATGTTCCTCGAATGCATCAACCAGGTGCTGGAGATCTGGGCGAGCGATGCGCCCTACAACATCAAGGGCAAGTACTGGAACATCGTGCTCGAGAAGCAGCTGATGCTCGACTTGGGCCAAGGCCACATGCCCAAACCCTTGCAGAAGCCGCATCCGCCGATCGTCGTCACGGCGGTCGCGCCGTTCTCCAAGGGCGTGACGGAAGCCGCGGCGCGCGGCTGGGATCCGATCTCGGCGAACTTCCTGATGCCGCAGTGGGTGAAGTCGCACTGGCCGAAATACGTCGAGGGCTGCGAGCGCGTCGGGCGCCCCGCGAGTCCTTCGAACTGGCGCGTCGCGAAATCCATTTTCGTCGCGGACGACGACAAGACCGCCGAGCGCTACGCGAACGATCCGAATGGGCCGTACCGCTACTACTACAGCCAGCTGCTCAAGAAGCTGCAGCGCGGCGGCCGTGCGATCGCGTTCAAGACCGATCCGAAGCAGGACGACAAGGACGTCTCGCTCGATGCCGTGTGTGAGAAGCTGGTGTTCTGGGGCTCGCCCAATCGCGTGGCCGATCAGATCCTCGCGTTCCGCGAGGAGGTCGGCGATTTCGGTACGCTCCTGCTGGCGGGCAAGGACTGGAAGGACCGCACGCTTGGACGGCGCAACATGGAATTGCTCGCCGAGAAGGTGCTGCCGCAGGTCAATGCGGCGATCGGCAAGGGAAGACAGGCGGCGGAGTAGCTATTCCGCGGTCCAGCCGCCATCGACGATCAGCGCCGAGCCGGTCATCAGCCGCGAGGCATCGCTCGCCAGA
The DNA here is from genome assembly GCA_963828625.1 of uncultured Alphaproteobacteria bacterium. Classification (GTDB taxonomy): domain Bacteria; phylum Pseudomonadota; class Alphaproteobacteria; order Rhizobiales; family Xanthobacteraceae; genus PALSA-894. The sequence goes on from CAWHEX010000011.1 coordinate 374,703, forward strand.
AACACGATCGCGCCGGTGAGTTCGTCCATCTGCCCGATGCGGCCGAGCTTGATTTTGCTCAGCACTTCCTTGCGGAACGCCTCGTTCTCGAAGAACGGTTTCGTCAGCGGCGTCTCAATGAAGGTCGGCCCGAGAGAGTTTACACGGATGTCGTGCGGCGCCAGTTCGATCGCCATCGCCTTGGTGAAGCCCTCCATGGCGTGCTTGCTGGCGCAGTACACGGTCCGTCTCGCCGCGCCGACATGACCCATCTGCGACGAAACGTTGATGATGGAGCCGCTTTGCTTCACCTCGATCAGGCGCCGCGCCACCGCCTGCGCGACGAAATAAGCCGCGCGCACGTTCAGTCCCATGATCGCGTCGAAGTCCTCGATGGTGACGTCCATCAGCGGTTTCGGCCGGTTGGTGCCGGCATTGTTGATCAGGATGTTGAAAGGCTCGGCGGCCGCGAGCGCCTTCTGCATGGCGCCCAAGTCGGTCACGTCGAGCACCAATGTGTCGGCCTGCTGCCCGCGCCCGCGAATTGCGGCCGCGGCTTCTTCGATCTCGGTCGCGGTGCGCGACAGCAGCGTCACGTGCGCGCCCGAGTCCGCGAGCGCGGACGCTGCCGCAAGCCCGATGCCGCGCCCTGCACCCGACACGAGCGCGCGCTTGCCGTCGAGTCGGAACGAGGGGGCGGCGTGGAGCTCGACCATCACTCCGCTGCCTGCGCGTACGGCACATTACGCCCGCCGTAGCGGCGCACGCGCACGTTCGCCTGCTCGGCGTGGCCAGTAAAGCCTTCCAGCATGCACAGCCGCGAGCAATATTCGCCGATCATCGCGCTTGCCTCGTCGGTCAGCACCTTCTGATAGGTGCAGGTCTTCAGGAACTTGCCGACCCAAAGGCCGCCGGTGAAGCGCGCGTTCTTCTTGGTCGGCAGCGTGTGGTTGGTGCCGATCACCTTGTCGCCGTAGGCGACATTGGTGCGCGGCCCGAGGAACAGCGATCCGTAGTTCTTCATGCCGTTGAGGAATACGTCCGGGTCGCGCGTCATCACCTGCACATGCTCCGAGGCGATGCGGTCGGCCTCGGCGATCATCTCGGCCTCGTCGGCACACACGATCACCTCGCCGTAGTCGGCCCACGCCTTGCCGGCGAGATCGGCGCTGGGGAGGATCTTCAGCAGCCGCTCGACTTCCGCCATCGTGTCGCGCGCAAGTTTTTCCGAATTGGTGATGAGCACGGCGGGCGATGTCGGCCCGTGCTCGGCCTGGCCGAGCAGGTCGGTCGCGCAGATTTCGCCGTCGACGCTGTCGTCCGCGATGATCATCGTTTCGGTCGGGCCCGCGAGCAGGTCGATACCGACGCGGCCAAACAGCTGGCGCTTGGCCTCCGCCACATAGGCGTTGCCCGGCCCGACGATCATGTCGACGGCCTGGATCGTGCCGGTGCCGAGCGCCATCGCGGCAACGGCCTGCACACCGCCGAGCACATAAATCTCGTCCGCGCCGCCGAAATGCATCGCGGCGACGATCGCGGGATGCGGCCCGCCACGGAACGGCGGCGCGCACGCGATGATGCGCTTCACGCCCGCGACGCGTGCCGTGACGATCGACATGTGCGCGGAGGCAACCATCGGATAGCGCCCGCCGGGCACGTAACAGCCGATCGAGTTCACCGGGATGTGGCGGTGGCCAAGGATCACGCCGGGCAGCGTCTCGACCTCGATGTCTTTCATGCTGTCGCGCTGCTTCTGCGCGAAGCCGCGCACCTGCGCCTGCGCGAACTTGATGTCGTCGAGGTCGCGCTTGGCGACTTGCCCGATGGCCTTCTCGATGTCCTGCGGACGAAAGCTTGAAGTTCGCCGGCGACCACTTGTCGAACTGCTGCGAGAGATCGCGCACCGCGTCGTCGCCGCGCGTCTTGATCTGATCGAGAATGCCCTCGACGGTCGCGCGCACCTTCGCGTCGGCTTCCTCGATCGCGCCGGCGTCCATTCCGCGTTTGAGGAACGTGGGCATGAAAACTCCTATCAACCTGCGGCGCGCACGCCGATCAATGCGATGACGCAGTCCGCTTCGGCAAAACGCAGCGGACGCCGCCGCTCGGATCAGCGACGTCGCCGGTATAGCGCGGGATCAGGTGCGCGTGAACGTGCATGCGCGTTTGGCCCGCCGCGCGGCCGACATTGACGCCGATGTTATAGCCGTCGGGATGAAACTCGGCATCGATGTGCGCCTTGGCGCGGTCGAGTAGCGCGATCACGCTCGCCTTCTCGGCCGCCGTCATGTCGAAGAAACTTGCGACGTGACGGCGCGGGATCACGAGGACATGCCCGCGCGACAGACTATTGTTGTCGAAGCGGACATAAGCCTCCGCTTCCTCGAAAAGTACCTGCTCAAGCCGGCAGAGTTCGCAGTCACTCGTCACTTTATCGCCTGCGGATTGATCGGGCTTCCCGTTCCGCCGGTAATGATCAGCGGCGGGCCGCAGAAGAAGAACTCGTAGACCTTGTCCGTGGCGCAATCCTCGGCGAGCTCCTTGAGATAGAAAATCTCGCCCATGCACAGGCCCATCGCGGGGATCACGACCCAGTGCCACGGCTGGTTCGCGTCCTTGGTTTCGTTCGGACGCACCTCGCAGCCCCAGGTGTCGGTGATGATCGCGGCGATCTCCTTCTCGTGGCACCAGTAGCAGTTCTCGAACTTGACGCCCGGCGCGTCACCGCCCGCATAGCCGCCCCATTCCTTTTCGGCGAGGCAGCGCTCCATCTGGCCGGTGCGGATAATCACGAAGTCCGCGCGGCCGATTTTCACGCCCTGCGCCTTCGCACACGCATCGAGCTCGTCGTTGCCGATGCCTTCGCCATCCTTCAGCCACGGCACGCCGCGGAAGCGTGCGATGTCGAGCAGCACGCCGCGCCCGTTCATCTTGTCCTTGGAGTGCTCGATGCCGAGCACGCTCAGGCCGCGCGAGTTGATCAGCTTGGGCGAGTGGCCGTTGTAGGCCTTGTCCTCGTAGAAGATGTGGCCGAGCGAATCCCAGTGCGTCGCGCCCTGCACGCACAGCATCAGCGTATCGTCGGCGTAACGCAGCTTGTTCCAGTCCTGCTGGCCGGCGAGCGCGTCGGTGCCGGTCGCGAGCATCTGGTGGATCGGATTGAAGCGCCCGCCGAATAGTCCGCTCTGCGGACCCGTGCGATCGAGTGGAATGCCGAGCGCGAACGACTTGCCCTTCTTGATCAGCTTGGCGGCTTCGACGATGTGGTGCGGCTCGACGTAGTTGAGCGTGCCGCTCATGTCGTCCTTGCCCCACTTGCCCCAGTTGGAGAGCTTTTGCGACGCCTCTTTGACCGCGGCGGCGTTGACGGTGATGTTCATGCTGTTGTCCTCGGTTTTCTCCGCCGTCATGCCCCGCGAAGGCAGGGCATCCAGTCGCCGCCGTGCTTGATGCTGACGCGGTGACTACTGGATCGTCCGCCTGCGCGGGCGATGACGCCTGTGCGTGTTGCGCGTTTCGATCAGAAATTCACCTTGTCGCCGCCCTTGAGCACCAGCATCTCCCGCGCATCGTCCGGCGTTGCGATCTCCAGCCCCAGACCCTCGATGATCTGTCGCACCTTGGCGACCTGCTCGGCGTTCGACTTGGCAAGCTGGCCGGGGCCGATCCAGAGCGAGTCCTCCATGCCGACGCGCACGTTGCCGCCCATCGCGGCGGCCTGCGCGGCGATGCGCAACTGGTTCGCGCCCGCGCCGAGCACGGACCAGTGATAGTTCTCCGCGCCGAACAGCCGGTCGGCGGTGCGCTTCATCATGATGACGTCTTCGGGGTGCGGGCCGATGCCGCCCAGAATGCCGAACACGGATTGGACGAACAGCGGCGCCTTCACCACGCCGCGGTCGAGGAAGTGCTTGAGCGTGTAGAGATGCCCGATGTCGTAGCACTCGATCTCGAAGCGCGTGCCGTTGTTGGCGCAGGTGGTGAGGATGTATTCGATGTCCTTGAAGGTGTTCTTGAAGATGCGGTCGTGCGAGCCTTCGAGGTAGGGCAGCTCCCAGTCGTGCTTGAACTTGCCCTTGTAGCGCGGGATCATCGGGTAGAGGCCGAAGTTCATCGAACCCATGTTGAGCGAGGCGACCTCAGGCGCGAAGGTCGCGGCCGGGCGCACGCGCTCCTCGATCGCCATCGTGGGTGCGCCACCCGTTGTGATGTTCACCACGACGCCCGAGCGCTGCTTGATCACCTTCAGGAACGGCGCGAACGCCTCGGGCGACTGGTCGGGCCGGCCGTCCTTCGGGTCACGCGCATGCAGGTGGACCACCGCGGCGCCGGCTTCCGCCGCGCCGATCGCGGCGTCGGCGATCTCTTGCGGCGTGATCGGCAGATGCGGCGACATCGACGGCGTGTGGATCGAGCCGGTTACCGCGCAGGTGATGATAACTTTGTTCTTCTTGGCCATCGTGCCTCCCTTTTCTCTTTGTCTATCGTCGGGCGAATGTAGACGGGCGAACGCGCGTGTGAAAAGCCTGAAAAGCAGGACACTGACGCATGGCCACTGCCGCAGATTTGCGCCGCGCCGCGCTTGCGCTCGAAGGGACGACTGAAAGCCCGCATTTCGACCGCGCGGCGTTCAAGGCCGTGCGCATCTACGTGACGCTCGCGGCCGATGGCCGCACGGCGAACTTCAAGTTCAGCCCCGAGGAGCAGGAGTTCAAGTGTCTGCTCGCGCCCAACGCCTTCACGGCAATCCCGAACGGATGGGGAAGGCAGGGCTGGACGACGGCTGTGCTGTCAAAGCTGAGCAAGGCGGAGTTGCACGACGCGCTGCGGATCGCGTGGGCGCATGGCGCGGCGAAGAAGGCCAAGAAACGCCGGTGAGCAGGCTCAACCGGCAACCGGAGCGCCGCGCCCGGCTTTCGCCGGCCTGGCGGTCTTCTTCTTGTCAGCCGTCTTGATACGGATGCGCGTGCTCTTGCCCTTCGGATGTTCGACCTCGAAGGCGTTGGTCTTGCGGACCAGATCGCTCAGTTTGGCGCTGCCATAGGTGCGCGGGTCAAAATCCGCGCGGAAATTGTTCAGTCCCTGTCCGACCGTGCCGAGATTCACCCAGCCGTCTTCGCTCTCCATCTGTGCAATCACTTCCTTCAGCAGCGGGACAGCGGCGCTCGGAGGCTGGAGAGGTTGCGCAGTGGGTGTTGTGTTGGCGTGAAGCGCGGGGGTCTTGAGAAGATTTTCCGTAAAGATAAAGCGGCGGCAGGCCTGGCGGAAGCTCTCGGGGGTCTTTTGCTCGCCAAAGCCGAACACATCGACGCCCTGCTCACGGATACGCGCGGCCAGACGGGTGAAGTCGCTGTCCGACGAGACGAGGCAGAATCCGTCGAACCGTCCGGTGTGGAGCAGGTCCATCGCGTCGATGACAAGCGCGATGTCCGATGAATTCTTGCCGGCCGTGTAGGCGAATTGCAGTTGCGGGATGATTGCGTGCTTCGCCAGGATATCGGCCCATCCTTTTAGACGCGGGCTGGAGAAATCGCCGTAGATGCGCCGCACGCTGGCCTCGCCGAGCTTGGCGATCTCGGCAAACAAGCCGTCTGCGATGCGCGCGGATGCGTTATCGGCGTCGATAAGAACGGCAAGGCGCGCTGGGCGATTGTCTGAGGTCATCGAGGAAGCCTCTCGGAGACGACAAGGCGGCGAAGACTAGTGAAAGAAATCCGGATTGGCGACGGCTTCCGTTACAGGAGGCCCAGATCGTTGGCTGCCTGCTGATGATGTCGCGCGGATTGCTCAGCGAAACAGCAGAACACGACGCGGGTGATGGATGGCCGCTTTGGCAATTCTGCCGCAACTGTGCCCACCGCGATGCGCGCGGCGCGTTCGGCCGGAAACGCATAGACGCCGGTTGAGATGGCGGGGAATGCGATCGAGGTAAGCTTTTGCTGTGCCGCCAGATCGAGCGCGACGTGGTAGCAGGACGCGAGCAGGGCGTCCTCGTTCGAGCCGCCGCCGTGCCAGACGGGGCCGACCGCGTGGATGATGTGCTTCGCGGGTAGCTTGTAGCCGCGCGTAATTTTCGCCGATCCCGTTTCGCATCCGCCGAGCGTGCGACATTCGGCCAGTAGCTCCGGCCCGGCTGCGCGGTGGATCGCGCCGTCGACGCCGCCACCGCCGAGCAGCGCGCGGTTCGCGGCGTTCACGATGGCGTTGACCGCAAGCGTCGTGATGTCGGCGACGAGGATGTCGCACGTCGCGGCGCCGACGGAGAAGGTGAGGAGGGGAGCGCTCATTCTCTCATTTTATCCCTCGCCCCGCGAAGCGGGGAGAGGGTGGCGAGCGAACGCGTGCCGGGAGAGGGGAAAGAAAGCGTCACGCCCACTCGGCCTTCGCCTCGGCGCCGAGGTCCACCGTGCTGCGCGTACCGATATCGTCGAAATGCGTACTGAGGAAATTGCGCGCCGCCTTGCGGCCACCATCGTGCAGCGACTCGAAGAAATCGAAATCCGAGTTGAGCTTCGAACTCGCCGAGAGGTTCTTGAAGGTCAAGTCGAGCGCGATGCGGTGCACGTTGACGCGCCGGTACTCGCCTTTCTGGGTCCCGTGCGGGAGGCGGCCCTGATCGATCAGGCGCGTCACGAAATCGATCGCGCGGAATTCCGAAAGCAGCGAGGAGTTGAACGTGATTTCGTTGATCCGGTTCATGATCTCGGCCTGCGTGTGCGGCGTCGTGTTCCGTTCGATCGGATTGATCTGCACGATCAGCACGTCCTCGGTCTGCGTTGCGTCGAAGAACGGAAAGATTGCCGGATTGCCCATGTAACCGCCGTCCCAGTACGGCACGCCGTCGATCTCGACCGCGTGAAAGAGAAACGGCAGGCAGGCCGAGGCCATCACGACGTCGGCGTTGAGCTTGTCCTGTGGAAAAACGCGCAGGCGGCCGGTGTGCACGTTGGTTGCCGAGACGAAGAGCTGCACGTCCTTGCAGGCGCGCACCGCGTCGAAATCGACAAAGCGCTCGATCACGTCGCGCAGCGGATTGATGTTCAGCGGATTGACGTCGTAGGGCGAGATATAGCGCGAGATCGCGTCGAACCAGGCTTGCGCTGGCGTGCCCTGAAACGGCGTGAACGACAGAAGCCGGTCGAACACCGCGCGCTGGAGGCCGGGGAGCTTGCCGTCGAGGCTTGCGGCGCGCCAGAAATCCGCGAGCCGCTTGCGTGCTTCCTCCGCACCGCCGCGCGCGAGTCCGTCGGCCAGCATCACGGCGTTGATCGCGCCGGCGGACGCACCCGAGATGCCTTCGATGTCGAGCCGGCCGTCCTCGAGCAGGAAGTCGAGCACGCCCCACGTGAAGGCGCCGTGCGCGCCGCCGCCCTGAAGCGCGAGGTTGATCTTCTTGTGGTCTGGCTTCGGCTTCCCGGTGTCGTCCCCGCGCGGCTTCTTGAGCGCCTTCACTGCGCGGTCCAGCCGCCGTCGATCGAGTAGGACGAGCCCGTGATCGTCGCTGCCGCGTCGCCCGAGAGAAACACCGCAAGCGCGCCGATGTTTTCCGGCGAGGAGAATTCCAGCATCGGTTGCTTCTCGGCGACGAGCGCCTTCTTCGCCTCGTCGAACGTTTGTCCCGCCGCCTTGGCGCGGGCCTCGATCTGCTGCGCAACGAGAGGCGTGAGCACCCAGCCGGGGCAGATGGCATTGCAGGTGATGCCGTCGTTCGCAGCTTCGATCGCGATGACCTTGGTGAGGCCGACGATGCCGTGCTTCGCGGCGACGTACGCGGCCTTCTCGCCGCTCGCCACAAGGCCGTGCGCGGAAGCGATATTGATGATGCGCCCCCACTTGCGCTTCTTCATGCCGGGCAGCGCGACACGCGCGGTATGGAACGCGGCGGAGAGATTGGTCGCAATCACGGCGTCCCATTTCTCGATCGGGAAATCCTCCACCTTGGCGACGAACTGGATGCCGGCGTTGTTCACCAGCACATCGACCGAGCCGAAGGCCTTCTCCGTCGTGGCGATCATCGTGGCGATCTCGGCCGGCTTGGTCATGTCGGCGCCCGAATAGATCGCCTTCACGCCGAACTCCTTCTCCAACCCCGCGCGCTCTTTCTCGATGGCCGCCGCGTCGCCGAAGCCATTGATGGTGACGTTGCAGCCCTCCTTGGCGAACGCGCGCGCGATCGCGAGCCCGATGCCGGAGGTGGAACCGGTGACGACGACGGATTTTCCCGTGAGCATGGCGTGACCTTTCGGAATTAGCCCTTATATCGGATATTGAGCCACCATTGCTGCGCCGCAACATAAAGGTCAATCCGCGCCTGTCACGAATGCGCGAGGGCGGCCGGAATCGTGTAGAAGCCCCCATGCCCGCTGTTTTCCCCGCCCCGGACCACGATCACGACCGCTGCTCGGCTGACGCGCTCGCACACGCCGAGGCGGTGTGCGTGAAGCGCGGCGAACGGCTGACCGCGATGCGCCGCCTCGTGCTCGAAGTGCTCAGCGGCAGCCACAAGCCGCTCGGCGCTTATGAGATCATCGATCTGGTGGCGGCGCGCGGCCCGCGCCCCGCGCCGATCACGATCTACCGCGCGCTCGATTTCCTCACCGCGCAGGGGCTCGTGCATCGCATCGAGAGCCGCAACGCGTTCCTCGCCTGCATCAACAATCACGCCGCGGACGCGCCGGTGGTGTTTCTTATCTGCGAGCATTGCGGCGCGGTCGGCGAAGCGCCGTCAGCCGCCGTCGGCGCGAGCCTGAATGCCGCGGCGAAGAGCGCGGGCTTCGTGGCGAAGTCGCCGGTGATCGAGATCACCGGCGTGTGCAAGCATTGCCGGGAAGCATAAGCCGCCCGTGAATCAATCCACCTCCCGTTCGCTCGACGCCGTTGCGGCGCTGATCATGCTTGGCCTTACGCTCTCGTGGGGCCTCAACCAGGTCTCCGTAAAGCTCGCGCTCCCCGAGATCCCGCCGTTCATTCAGGCGACCGTGCGCTCGACGGGCGCATTTCTGGTGATCTGGTTGTGGGCGCGCTGGCGCGGCGTGCCGCTCACGGCGCGCGACGGCACGCTTGCGGGTGGCCTCTTCGCGGGTGCGCTGTTCGGGCTGGAATTCCTGCTGATCTTTCCGGCGCTGCAATTCACCACCGCGAGCCGCGCGACGCTGTTCATCTACACGGCGCCGTTCTTCGTCGCGCTCGGCTCGGGCTTCCTGCTTGGCGAAAAGCTGCGCGCGATCCAGTGGCTCGGATTGCTGTGCTCGTTCGCCGGGCTCGTCGTGGCGTTTGGCGTGCCGGATGCCTCGCGCGACGGCAAGCAACTGCTCGGCGACATCATGATGGTCGGCGCGGGCGCCGCCTGGGGCGCGACCACGCTCATCATCAAGGCGACGAAGTTGCGCTCCGCACCCGCCGAGAAGGTGCTCGCCTATCAGCTCCTCGTCTCGATCCCGATGCTGGGCGCCGGCGCGCTCCTGATGGGCGAGCGTATGGCCGCCATGCCGTCCGCATGGTCGATCGGCTGGCTCGCCTACCAGACGTTCTGGGTGGTGAGCCTCACGTACGCCGTGTGGTTCGCGATGGTGCAGCGCTACTCGGCGAGCCGGCTCTCGGCGTTTACCTTCCTGACGCCCCTGTTCGGCGTCGCTTCGGGCCATTTCGTGCTCGGGGAACCTATTTCGTGGGCCTTTGCGCTGGCGGTAACGCTGGTGGTGGGCGGACTGGTGCTGGTGAACCGCCCGAATTAACGGTTCGCGCACCTCGCAAGTGTCACAAACACCGCATAAATTGACGGAAACATGCGGGTCTGGCACTCATCCGCCCGACCTCAGGAGCTAAGTTCCAAGATGACCCAGTCCGCAGCCCCCAGCGAGCGGCGCCAGTCGGTTCCCGTGAACGTCGGCAACGTGAAAGTCGGCGGCGGCGCACCCATCGTGGTGCAGTCGATGACCAACACCGATACGGCCGACATCGACGGTACCGTCAAACAGGTTGCGGCGCTCAATCGCGCCGGCTCCGAGATCGTGCGCATCACGGTGGACCGCGACGAAGCGGCGGCCGCGGTGCCGCACATCAAGGAAAAGCTCCTGAAGATGAACATGGACGTGCCGCTCGTCGGCGACTTCCACTACATCGGCCACACGCTGCTGCAGAACTATCCGGCGTGCGCTGAGGCGCTCGACAAGTACCGCATCAATCCCGGCAACGTCGGCTTCGGCAAGAAGAAGGACACGCAGTTCTCTTCCATCGTCGAGATGGCGATCAAGCACAACAAGCCGGTGCGCATCGGCGCGAACTGGGGCTCGCTCGATCAGGAGCTTCTCACCAAGCTGATGGACGAGAACACCGCCTCGCCGAACCCGCAGGATGCGCGCGCGATTACGCGCGAGGCGATGGTGCAGTCCGCGCTCATCTCCGGTGCACGCGCGGAAGAGATTGGTCTCCCGCGCGACAAAATTATCCTGTCGGCGAAGGTCTCGGCCGTGCAGGACCTGATCGCGGTCTATCAGGAGCTTGGCCGCCGCTCGGATTATGCGATCCACCTCGGGCTCACCGAAGCCGGCATGGGCAGCAAGGGCATCGTCGCCTCAAGCGCCGCCCTCGGCATCCTGATGCAGCAGGGCATCGGCGACACGATCCGTATCTCTCTCACGCCCGAGCCCGGCGGCGACCGCACGCTCGAGGTGAAGGTCGCGCAGGAAATCCTCCAGACGATGGGCTTCCGCGTGTTCGTGCCACTGGTCGCGGCGTGTCCCGGCTGTGGGCGCACGACCTCGACCACGTTCCAGGAGCTTGCGCGCGACATCCAGAACTTCATCCACACCTCGATGCCGACGTGGAAGACGCAGTATCCGGGCGTGGAGTCGCTCAACGTCGCCGTGATGGGCTGCATCGTGAACGGCCCGGGCGAGAGCAAGCACGCCGACATCGGCATCTCGCTGCCCGGCACCGGCGAAACGCCGGCCGCGCCGGTGTTCATCGACGGCAAGAAGGCCGTGACCCTGCGCGGCGCGACCGTCGCGGCGGATTTCAAGAAGATGGTGATCGATTATATCGAGAAGCGGTATGGGGCCGCGAGCGCCGGGCAAAGGACCGCGGCGGAGTAGAGGCGCAAAGTTCCGCGCTACGTGTTGCTCTGAATTCCAGCACTTTAGAGTTGCGGCGCAACGATCGGCCGCTATTGTCCCCTTGGGTTCGGGGACTCCACATGCTTCGCTTCTTGGCACTTTTGCCGCTGATCGCGTTGTCAGGCTGCACGACAATGGCGGCGAGACAAGGTGACGACGTTCCGCAGGCGAAGTTGCACGAGGACAACAAATCAGTCGTGCTGCTGCACACCTCGCTCCATGAGAATTGTGGACTCATCGAAATGACATTGGCGCAGCGCGATGACGCGGGCCAGTGGGTGCGCGGCGATGAACGCATGACGATCAAGGGAATGCTCGATCCCAAGCAGCTCCCCAGCCAGTTCGTGCTCACCGCCGGTGAATACGGCATCGTCCGTCTGATATGTCAGGGGCCGAGGCGCACCTATTACGTCAAACAGCTGACTCGCGGCAGCATCTGGGACGGCAGCGGCGCGACCTTCGACAAGCCGATGGCGACATTCAAGGTCCTGCCGGGCGAGGTCGTCGACATCGGCAGTCTGCGGCTCCCGAGCACGAAGCGGCAGCCAGGGATACTAAGCAAGTTCATCACCGTAGTTACGCCGATGCCGGAAGCGTACTTGCAAAATCTCGCCGCGAAGAATCCCGACCTGTATCAGCGCCGCGTGACGCGCCCGATGGCGGCAGCGATCAGGATTTGAATTTGAAGATGCGGCGATAGCGCCGCCCGAATGCGAGACCCTGCTGATCGACAACGGCGAGACCAAGGCGCAACCCGTGCTGGAGTATGGGCATAGTTGGCTAACCTCCTCTCCCGAGATAAGCACCGCAGATGTCGCTCGCCCGCGCCTCCTGCCTCGCTCTCGACCTTGCCGATCCGCTCGCACACGCACGCTCGCGCTTCGTGCTGCCGGACGGCGTGAACTATCTCGACGGCAATTCGCTGGGCGCGCGGCCGAAGGGCGTCGCGGAGCGCGTCGCGCACACGATCGAAGCGGAATGGGGCGAGGGCCTGATCCGTTCGTGGAACGAGGCCGGCTGGTACGACTCGCCCGGACGTATCGGAGCGAAGCTGGCGCCGTTGCTCGGCGCCGCGCCGCATCAGGTCGTCGTCACCGATACGATCTCGGTCAACCTGTTCAAGCTGCTCGTCGCGGCCGCGCGCATGCGGCCGGGTCGAAAGACCATCCTCGCCGAGCGCGGCAATTTTCCCTCCGACAACCACATCGTCGAGAGCGTCGCGCGCATGATGGGGCTGACGCCGCGCTTCGTCGCGGCTTCCGAGATCGCGAACGCGATCGACGAGGACACCGCCGTGGTCGAGCTGTCCCATGTCAGCTATCGCACCGCCGAGATCCAGAACATGGCGGCGATCACGAAGGCCGCGCATCACAAAGGCGCACTGATCGTTTGGGACCTCGCGCATTCGAGCGGCGCGGTAGAACTGCATCTCGACCGAGACCGTGCGGATTTCGCCGTGGGCTGCGGCTACAAGTTCCTCAACGGCGGGCCCGGCGCGCCCGCGCATGTCTATGTGGCGGAGCGGCATCTTGAGTCGCTCGACCAGCCGCTCACCGGCTGGTTCGCGCATGCCGCGCCGTTTGCGTTCGGCGACGACTTCCAACGTGCCGGACGGCATCCGCGCCATGCTGTGCTCGACGCCGCAGATGCTCTCGATGGTGGCTTTCGAGGCCGCGCTCGATGCCTTCGACGGGATTGCGATGGCGGACGTGCAACACAAGGGCAGCGCGCTCGGCGACCTGATGATTGCGCTGGCCGACGAGCGTCTTGCCCGCTCGGCGTCGGCATCGCGTCGCTGCGCGACGGTGCGCGGCGCGGCAATCATGTCTCGCTCACGCACCCGGAAGGCTTTTCGCTGATGCAGGCGCTGATCGCCCGCGGCGTGATCGGGGATTTCCGCGCGCCGGACGTGATGCGCTTCGGCTTCGCCCCGCTCTATGTGCGTTACGTCGATGTGTTCGATGCGGTCGTGGCGCTGGAGGACATTCTCAAATCCGGCGCGTGGCGGGAAATGCCGTTGCCGAAGCCCGGTGCCGTGACCTAGCGCGTCACGGCGCGCGCCGGGACGATGCGCGGCGCCGGCATGCGCTGCACCGAAGCCGTCGGCACCGTGTAGGTCGTCGGTAGGCTCTTGCGCCACGGCGATCCGGAGAGACCCTGGGTGTAGCCGTACTGATAAAGCTGCTGCATGTAGCCGCGGTCGAAGCCCATCGCGGTCGTTGTCGGATAGTCGGCGTCGATCGAGGCGAGGTTGAAGTCCCACTTGTTGCGGCGCGCGAAATCGTAAGTGGCGATCAGCGTGTTCTGGGTGTTCGCCTTCACGGCGGTGGTGAACGAGCGCGACACGATGGTGAGCGCCTTGCCTTCGACGATCTCGAAATCCTGCTCCAGCTTGTTGTTCATCACGATGTAGACGCGCGGCTGCACACCGGAGGCTGGCGGCGGAACGCTGGAGAGCAGAAGCGATTCCGGCACGACCAGCAGGTTGGCGCGCACGCCGCCGTCGACATGCATCTCCTCGAAGCGGCGGCCTTCGCCTTCCACATTGATCAGCACGGGCGAATAGACGCCGGGCACGCTCGCGGACGCCACCAGCACATCGCGGAACAGATCGAGCGCGCCGGGTGCGCCGCTCGCCGCGATCGCGCCCATGTCCCATACGGCGGTGCGCTGTGCGTCGAGATTGGTGGTCACGACCAGCAGCCGGCGGCCCTTCTTGTACTCGGTGCCGATGCGCTCGAGCAGCGCGTCATCGACATAGCGCGCGATCAGGCGCTTGAGCGGCTCGGTCTTGAACACGCCCGCGCCGAAGATGGCCGAGAGGCCGTCGATCTGCAGCAGTTCCTCGCCGATGCCTTCGGAGAACAGGTTCTTGAGCACGCCGTCGTACGCGGACCCGAGAAACGCGAACGGCGCGATCAGTGCGCCCGCGCTCGCACCGGTCACGACCGCGAAATCGGGCCGTCCGCCGCGCTCGGTCCAGCCGGCGAGCAGGCCAGCGCCATAAGCGCCGTTCGATCCGCCGCCCGAGATCGCCAGCACGTTCACGGTGCGGGTGCGGTCGGCAAGAATTTCGGAGCGCGCCCGCGCCAGCAGCGTGTCCGCGCGGTCGTCCGACCACACCCGCGCATTCGGGATGCCGGGGATCGTCGCAACCGACTGCTGCTCCTTGGTAAAGGGCACGCGCGGGAGCGAAGCGCAGCCGGCAGGGGCGATCAGCGCGAAAACCATCAGAAGCAGACGTGGAAGCGAGATGCCGCGCGCAATCATGAAATCGTCAGGGGACGGCCTGGCCCAAAACAAGTTCCGTCGTTCGTGGCCATGTCGGCAACTGTCCCGCGTGCGCGCCTTCTTTGCTGCCTCATTGGCCCACAATAAGGCGGCAGGCTTTCGTCCTCGTTACCATCTCGATGGCATTTGCGCCGGCCGACCTCGACAGCAGAGGCGCTTTTCATGAAAATGCAGGCAAATAAGGCATCTGAGGAGGTCGCTCATGAGCTCGCTCGCCTCGAAGCAGGGCCCGCGTTATCGCCACACGGCCGGTGAGGAAGAGCCGTACGAGACCATTTCGGTCGAGAAGTTGACCCCGATCATCGGCGCAGAGATCACCGGCGTCGATCTCGGCAAGCTCGTCTCGGACGATCGCTCGAACCGGCAGATGGACGAGATCCATCGCGCGCTCGCGGAAAACTCCGTTATCTTCTTCCGCGACCAGGCGATCACGCCGCAGCAGCATCTCGCCTTCGGGCAGAAATTCGGCGAGCTGCACATCCATCCGGCCGCACCGCACGAAGAGGGCGAGCCGGCGCTGATGAAGATCTACGCCGACAAGAATTCACCGCGCGCGAACGGCGAGGGCTGGCACACGGATGTGTCGTGCGATGTCGAGCCGCCGATGGGCTCGATCCTCTACATCAAGCAGTGCCCGCCGCGCGGCGGCGACACGCTGTTCGCCTCGATGTACGCGGCCTACGAGTCGCTGTCGGACCGCATGAAAGCTTATCTCGATGGGTTGACCGCGCTGCATGATGGCGAGCCGGCCTATCGCGGGCTCTATGCGAACCACGGCGTCGCGGACAAACCCAGCTATCCGCGCGCCGAACATCCGGTGGTGCGCACGCATCCGATGACGAACCGCAAGGCGCTCTACGTCAACCGCGGTTTCACGTCGCATATCCTCGGCATCCCGCGCGACGAGAGCGACGCGATCCTCGCCTACCTCTATCAGCACTGCGAGAACCCGCTGTTCCAGTGCCGCTTCCGCTGGACCGAGAACGCGATCGCTTTCTGGGACAACCGCTGCACGCAGCACCGCGCGATGTGGGACTACTGGCCGCACACGCGCTCCGGCAATCGCGTCACCGTCAAGGGCGAACGGCCGGTTTGACGAGGGCGCGGGCGTTTCTCATCGCCGCCATTGTTGCGATGGCCCCGCTCGCGGCAAGTGCGGCCGAATTGCCGGCGGCATTCCTCGGCACGTGGCGGGTCACGAACCCGACCGATAGCCAGTGCCGCGCGGCCGACGTGAAAGGCTCGGCGGAAGGCCACATCGTCGTCAGGCTGGGCGTCGTGACTTATTACGAGTCCGAGTGCCAGGTTGTCTCCGTGCGTCCGACGCGCCACTCCATCGAGCGAGAGCCGGTGAGCGTTGCGGCCGATCTTGCCTGCAGCGGCGAAGGCATGCGCTGGCGCACGCGTTCGCTCTGGCACCTGGAGACGGTGGACGGGAGGCGCCTGCTCGCCGTAACGACGCTGGGGCAGAGCAGGCCGCGCGATCCACGCGTGCGCAGGATCGCTGCTCCGGTCCTGCCCACGACGACGCTCTATGCCGAGTGCCGCTGATCGTGCGGCGTCGCGTTCTTCAGCGATTTAGCCGGACACTGCGTGGGCTGCCGCCTTCGCGACCGTCGCGATCGCGGCGTTGCGCGCCTCGAACGACGCGCTGGTCTCGGTGAGATAGACGCACAGGATCAGCGGCGCGCGGCCGGGTGGCCACAGGATCGCGACATCGTTGTTGGTGCCGTGGTCGCCGGCGCCGGTTTTGTCGCCGACAATCCAGCCCGCCGGAACGCCGGCGCGGATGCGCGTGCCGCCGGTCTTGCTGTCGATGAGCCATGTCTTCAGCTGCGCGCGCGATTTCTCCGACAGCGCATCGCCGAGCACGAGGGCACGCAGGTCCGCTGCCATCGCGGCCGGCGTCGTGGTATCGCGCGGATCGCCCGGCGTGGCTTCGTTCAGCTCCGTTTCGATCCGGTCGAGGCGCGTGACGGCATCGCCGAGCGTGCGCGCGAAGGCGGTGAGACCCGCCGGCCCACCGATCGCCGAGAGCAGAAGATTGCCGGCGGTGTTGTCGGAGAGCGTGATCGCGGCCTCGCAGAGCTCGGCGAGCGTCATGCCGGTCGCGACGTTCTTCTCGGTGACGGGCGAATACGTCACCAGATGCTTCGCGTCGTAGCGGATGCGCCGGTCGAGTTGCTCGTTGCCGGCATCGACGCGCGCCAGCACCGCGCCGGCCGCTAGCGCCTTGAAGGTCGAGCACATCGCGAAGCGCTCGTCCTGTCGATAGCCGGTCGCGCTTCCGTCGCGCGTGTCGAGCAACGCGACGCCGAGCCGCGCGCCGGCCTTCGCCTCGATGCGGGCAAACTCCTCGCGCAGGGAAGGCAGCGCCTGCGCGGGCCAGACGACGCCCAACGCGGTCGCCGCGCCGGCACCGAGAGCAAAATCACGCCTGCTGATCATCCCGCCGCTCCTTGTGAGCGCATCCGCATGCCGTTCGCGGATGGCGAAATCGCGGCGCTTGTGCGTCAGGGATGGATTTCGCTTCGGCGCTGATCCGCGCGACGTTGGGGGTCAATTCACCAGCGTCGGTCGTTGCGCTTCGTGCGCTATCGCGTGCACCGGAAGGTGCGGTTCATCCAGTTCCGCGATCATCTGGTCGATGCGATCAATGACGTATCGCGAGAAAGGACCGAGATGCATGTAGAACGCCAGCAACAACACGATATAGCGAACCGATTTCGGATTCGTCGCAACGCAGCGCGTGAACGCTTCCCAGAAGATGCGCTTCGGCTCGGGGAGTTTGGCGACGAGCCGCTGCACCATTTCCATGTTGCCGGCGCCGCCCCGGCTGCGGGAATCGCTGCCTTTCATCTGATGCGCGCGGCTCGTGTTGTTGAGCATGTCGATCAGGCGGTTGAGGCGTCCCGCATAGGCGAGCGGATCGTAGACCTTCTCAAGAATGTCGCGGTAGTCCTGAAGAATCTCGCGCCTCGGGCGCTTGGTGTCGAAGTTGAGTCCATGCGTGCACTGGTCTTCCTTCGGCGCGGCGTTCGGGACCGGATGGAGCCGGCCTTCCTGCGTCAGCCTGCGCGTCAGTTGCGTGTTTGGCAGCGCGTAGAGCAAGCCGACCATCGCGACAGGGATCGACGCATCGTCAATCAACTCGACCATCGCATCGGCAATTGAAACCTTTTCGTTGTCGAAGCCGACAATGAAGCCGGCGGTCACGAACATGCCTGCCGCATAGATTTTATGGATACTTTCCGGAATGCTGCGGCGCGTGTTCTGCTTCTTCTTCATTTGCCGCAACGTTTCGGGATCGGGGCTTTCGATGCCGACGAACACGCCGACGAAGTTGGCCTCGTTCATCAGCTGCAGCAATTCAGGATCGTCGGCGAGATTGATCGAGGCTTCGGTGGTGAACTCGAATGGATAGTCGTGCTCCTCGAGCCATTTTCTCAGCTCGGGGAGGAAAGCTTTCACCGCCTTCTTGTTGCCGATGAGGTTGTCGTCGACAAAATCGACATGGCCGCGATAGCCAAGCTCGTACAGCCGGTCGAGCTCGGCAAGCATCTGCGGCGCCGTCTTCGTGCGCGGCACCCGGCCATACAGCTCGATGATGTCGCAAAACTCGCAGGTGAACGGGCAGCCACGCGAGAATTGTACGCCGACATACAGATAGTCGTCGAATTTCAGGAGATCGAAACGCGGGATCGGTGTCTTCGTGACGTCGATGGTGAATTTCGGCGCTTCGAATATCCCTTCGCGCGCGCCCCCGTTCCAGGCCGCGACGAACGCGTCGATCACAGCCTCCGCCTCGCCGAGAATCTGGAAATTGGCGCTGGTGAACGCGTAGGGCACGGAGGTCACGCCCGGCCCGCCGATCGCGACCGGCTTGCCCCGCGCGCGGCACCTGTCGATGATCTCGACCGCATCAAGGTGCTGCGGGATCATGCCGCCGGTCATGACGAGGTCGGCCCAATCGAGGTCGGCGTCCTTCAGCTTCTCGGTGTTGCAGTCAACGAGGCGCACCGTCCAGCTTGGCGGCAGCATCGCCGCTATGGTGATGAGCCCCAGCGGCGCGGTCGGATACTTCGCGCCAAACAATTCGCAGGCGGCCTGAAAATTCCAGAACGCGCCCGTCGCAAAGCGCGGGTAGGCCAGGAGCACGTTTGTCGACTGCATCGCTGGCACGCTAAAAGTTCCAATACTATGCAGCCGGTACGCCGCACGGCTGACCCTAGGCGGGACGCGAGGTCAAGTCCACTTCGGGGATTGTGGGCAGGCTTGGCGCTGCGTATCCGGCCGGGCCCTCACGGGGGCGATTTCGCTTCACATCCAACCGCGCTACGCTCACCCCATCAGAACCAAGAAAGCGATCAAGGAGGCACGATGTCTACCTTCACCTACGATCATATCCATATCCGCAGCCGCGACCCGGAGAAGACCGCGGCCTATTACGAGCGCATGTTCGGCGCCGAGATCATCCGCACGGTGCAGGAAGGCCAGACGCGCATCGACATGAAGATCGGCGGGCAGGACGTGTTCATCGCGCCGGTGCCGGAGAAGAGCAACGTCAACCCGCCACCGGTCACGCCGTATCAGGGGCTCGACCATTTCGGCCTGCGCGTGAAGGACATCGACAAGGTGGTGGCGGACCTGAAAGCCAAGGGCGCAGAGTTCACCATGGAACTCAATTCCCCGCGGCCGGGCATCAAGATCTGCTTCGTGCGCGGCCCCGAAGGCGTCTCGATTGAGGTGCTGGAGCGCGGGATCAAATGATGCGCCGCCTCGCCGCGGTCGCGCTGCTGCTGGCGCTGTGCGCGCCGGCGGCGGCGGAATATCCCGACAAGCCGGTGCGGCTGATCATTCCGTTCCCGCCGGGCGGCAGCAACGACGTGGTCGGGCGGCTGGTGGCGAACCAGCTTTCCGAAAAGCTCGGCCACAAGGTGTTCGTGGACAATCGCGGCGGCGCGGGCGGCGTGCTCGGCACCGAGGCCGCCGCGCAGGCGACGCCCGACGGTTACACGCTGCTGATCATCTCGATCGCGCATGCGGTCAACCCGGCGCTCTACAAGCTCAACTACGACCCGATCAAATCCTTCACGCCGATCTCGATCCTGGCGACCGGGCCGAACGTGCTCGCGGTCAATCCGTCGCTTCCGGTGAAGAACGTCGCCGAGCTGCTCGCGCTCGCCAAGGAGAAGCCCGGCTCGCTCGACTATGCGTCGGCCGGCGTCGGCAGCTTCCAGCATCTCGGCGCCGAGCTGTTCAAGCTCGTCGCGGGCGTGAACCTGCAGCACGTGCCCTACAAGGGCGGCGGGCCCGCGATGGCCGACGTGATCGCCGGGCACGTGAAGGTGATGTTCTCCTCGCTGGTGCAGACCACGCCCTACATCCATTCGGGCCAGTTGCGTGCGCTCGGCACCGGGGGCGTAAAGCGCAATCCGGTGCTGCCCGACGTGCCGACCATCGCGGAGGCGGGCGTGCCCGGATACGTGGCGGACAACTGGTGGGGCATCGTCGCGCCCGCCGGCTTGCCGAAGGAGATCGCGGACCGGCTCTACAAGGACATCCAGACGACGCTGGTTTCGCCCGAGCTGAAGGCCGCCTTCGATCGCGAAGGCGCGTCCGCCGTGACCATGACCACGGAGGAGTTTTCGAAATACATCGAAAACGAAATCGTGAAGTGGGGGCGCGTCGTGAAGGAAGGCAACATCAAGCCGCAATGACCATATAGGCGGGCGAGAACAAGGAGCCGAGCAATGGATGTGAAGACCTATCCCGTCACCCACACCGACGCCGAGTGGCGCAAGATTCTGACGCCCGAGCAATTCCACATCATGCGCGAGCACGGCACCGAACGGCCGGGAAGCTGTGCGCTCAACTTCGAGAAGCGCTCCGGCACGTTCAGTTGCGCCGGCTGCGGGCAGAAGCTGTTCGCGTCGAAGAAGAAGTTCGAGAGCGGCACCGGCTGGCCGAGCTTCAACGACCCGGAAGCGGGCGCGGTCGAGCAAACCGTCGACCGCAGCTACGGCATGGAGCGTACCGAAGTGCACTGCAGCCGCTGCGGCAGCCATCTCGGGCACGTTTTCCCGGACGGCCCGCCACCCACGCACCAGCGCTATTGCATCAACGGCGTGGCGATGAATTTTCAGCCGGAGTAAGGGAAATCACATCCCAGCATTGCGTTTTGGCCGCATTGACGTAACGGCGGCTCTGGCCGAATCTAGAGACGAATCCGCTCCAGGGAGGCGACCCATGCTGCAGGAAACGATCGACAAGGGCGTAGACCTCGAAACCGCACGCTGGCAGGCCCGCGTTGATCTCGCCGCCGCACACCGTATGTGCGTGATGCACGGCTTCAACGAGGGCATCTTCAATCACCTGACATTCCGCGTGCCCGGCACGAACGACCGCTACTACCAGATCCCGTTCGGCCTCTACTGGTCCGAGGTGACGGCAAGCTGCTTCATGGAAGTGAGCTACGACGGGGAGCGCCTCTCGGGCGAGGGCGACATCGAGCGCTCCTGCTATTGCATCCACGCGCCGATCCACAAGCTCGCGCAGCATGCGGGCGCGGTGTTCCACACCCATATGCCGTTCGCGAGCGCGCTGACGCGGCTGAAGGACCAGCGCATCCTGCCGATCGGCCAGACCGAGATCGCGATCGGAATGCACACCGCCTACGACAACAGCTACGGCGGTCCGGCGTTCGATCCGAAGGAAGGCGAGCGCCTTGCCGGCCTGCTCGGCGAAAAGAAAATCCTGATGATGGCGAGCCACGGCGTCGCGACCATCACGCCGACGATTTCGGAAGCCTTCGACCTGCTCTATTACACCGAGCGCGCCGCCCAGCAGCAGATCTACGCGATGCAGACCGGGCGCGAACTCAACATCCTGCCGCAGCACGTGATCGACGATGCGATTGCGGAGTTCAAGACTGCGACGCTGTACGGCAACAAGAAGCCGCACGTCTGGCACTTCGAGGCGATGAAGCGGATTCTCGACAAGAAAGAGCCGGACTACAAAAACTGACGCGCCATCAGCGGCGCGAACAACATCCATCAGCAGAATTCGTTGGATGTTGTAACGGTGACAGTTTCAAGCTCCCGCGTCGCCTGACGCGGGAGCTTTTTCATGATCCTCATCGGCCAGTACGACTCGCCCTTCGTGCGCCGCGTCGGCATCGCGCTGACGCTTTACGGCATGTCGTTCGAGCACAAGCCTTGGTCGACGTTCGGCGACGCCGACAAGATCAGGCTGTACAATCCTCTCACCCGCGTGCCGACGCTGGTGCTCGACGACGGCGACGTGCTGATCGATTCAACGCCGATCATCGATTACGTCGACAGCCTCATGCCCGCCGAAAAGCGCATGCTGCCTGGCACCGAGCCCGCGCGGCATCGCGCCTTGAAAGTGACTACGATGGGCGTGCACACGGCCGAGAAGGCGGTGAGCCTTTTCTACGAACGGGCTCTGCACAAGGTCACGGCGTCCGACGTGTGGGCGAATCGCTGCCGCACGCAGATTTCCGGCGCGCTTGCGGCGCTCGAGCCCGATCGCGCCGCGCGCAAGAGCGCCTACTGGTTCGGCGACGCGATCGGCCACGCCGATGTCGCGGTGGCGGTCGCGCTGCGCTTCATCGGCGACGCGCATCCGGGCATCATCACGATGGCGGATTTTCCGGCGCTCGATGCGCACGCGAAGCGCTGCGAGGCGCTGCCGGTGTTCCGGACGATCCAACAGGAGTTCATCCCGCCGGCGTGATCGGCAATGCCTGCGAAGCGGGTCTGGTGCGCTCAGCCGTCCCAGGCCTGCACGACCACCTGGCGCGCGATCTTTCCGCCCTTCAGGTCGATCATCGCCGAGCAGAACACTTTCGTGCCGTCGGGATACGCGCAGCTTTGCGTGAAGGCGAGGCGGTTTCCGACCGCCACGCCGGCTTCGATCTTGTGCGTCATGTCGCGCCCGCAGACATCCTCAAAATACGAGGCGATGGCAGCTTTGCCCTGCAGGCTGTGTGGCTTGCTCGGCGGATTGTCACGATCGATCACCTGAAGAACGGCATCGTCGGCATACATACCCGCAAACGCTGAGCCCTTGCGGCCCTCGATCGCACGCTTGAGCGCCGCAACGGTGACCGGCTTTGACTTCGGTTTGGATTTCGACTTGGATTTCGCCTTGCGCTTGGATTTCGCCATTTCCCCCTCCTGACGTCCGCAGTTCGAGGCAGCCCGTGGCCGAACTGTTGCCATGCTACGCCGAGACTGGAGAGCGAGCCAGTGTGACCGTGGCAGCCGCGCTGCGCATTGAACGGGGGCGGCCAGTGGCGGATACCGCCTGGAAGCCTTCGCCCAA
This sequence comes from uncultured Alphaproteobacteria bacterium, assembly GCA_963828625.1. Lineage (GTDB taxonomy): Bacteria > Pseudomonadota > Alphaproteobacteria > Rhizobiales > Xanthobacteraceae > PALSA-894. The sequence continues at coordinate 397,439 of CAWHEX010000011.1, forward strand.
ATCGAAGAGGAATTCATGCCGAAGAAGCCCGCGTTCGAGATTCCCTACCTCAAGCCGCGCGCCATCACTGACGCCTTGAGAACACAGGTCCGCGAAGAGCTGCCCGAGGTCGCCCAAATCACCGACGCCGCGTTGCGGCAGAAGGTCGTCGAGGCCTGGGCGTTTGCGCTCGCCCATTCGAGCTTCAAGTCCATTCGCAAAATTCCACCGGCCGGAAACCCGGATACCAATGAAGCCAAGCGCGGCGATCAGACGGACCACTTGCGTGGGGTGACACGGCTTGCCGTCGGTATCGCAAAAGAGATGGGCAAGGCTTATCCCGACCTCGCCATCGACATGGACGTGATCGTGGCCGGCGGGCTGGTCCACGATGTCGGCAAGGCGTGGGAGTTCGATCCGGTCAATCGCAAGCGCTGGAAGGCAATCCAGAAGCAGACCGGGCGGCCGTCGATCCGGCATCCGGCGTTCGGCGCTCACATCTGCCTGACGGTCGGTCTGCCGGAGGAGGTCACCCACATCGCCATGGCACATTCGGGCGAAGGCGAGCTGCTGGTCAGAAGCCTCGAATGCATGATCGTGCATCAGGCCGACTATACGTTCTGGAATACGCTGCTGGCCGGCGGGCAGTTGAAGCCCGAAACCGTGCCGCCCAACACACGCAAGTACATCATCGACAGGCCATTCTAGGCGCGACCGCAATCGATCTTCGTCGGCGAGGGGAGTGGCTGAAGCCCGCCAGCCGCCGGCTGCTCGGCCTAGAACTTCCCGAACTTCAGATACGCCTCCTGCGGGTCCATGCCGCCGAGGATCGCGGTGCGGATCTGGTTCTCGGTGCCCATCGCGGTGGCGGCGGCCGAGACGATCTCCGCGGCGCGGTCGCGCGGCAGGATGACGGTGCCGTCGCGGTCGGCGAGCAGGTAATCGTGCGGCGCGATCTTCACCGGCCCGATCGTGATCGGCACATCCATCGCGTCGACCATCCAGTATCCGACGATGTCGCGCGGCGTCGCGTAGCGCGCATAGACCGGAAACCCCATCTCGATCAGGAATTCGACGTCGCGGCAGCCGCCGTCGATCACGACGCCGGGCACGCCCTTGCGCATCAGCGTCTCGCCCGAGAGTTCGCCCATGTGGGCGACTTCATCGTCGTTCGCCTCGATCACCACCACGTGGCCGGACTTCGCCTTGGAGAGAAACCCGGTCCAGGCCAGCAATGTTTCATGCGGATCGGCCTTGGGCGTGACCTTGCCGCGCAACGTGAACACCGGGCCCGCGATGCTGCGCGCGACCGTAACCGGATGGAGCGTGTGCGGCAGCGTGAAGTCTTTCAGCCCCATGCCGCGCATCACATCGTGCACCACGCCGGTGTAGAGCCTGGACAGACGCGGGGTCAGATCCTCGGTCGCCTCGGGCAGCAGGTTCGCGGCCGCACGCGCATCGGCGGTTGCGGCGCGTGCCATCTCGAGAGGAGATTTCCGGTTCGGCATGCTTCTCCCCCGCTTGGCGACGATCAGAACGCGTCGGTCGCCATGTTGACCGTCAATGCGATCACCGTCGTGTTGAACAGAAACGACACCATCCCGTGCGCCGTCACCAGCCGGCGGATGCCCTTGTTGGTCACCTGCACGTCGGAGACCTGGAACGTCATGCCGATCACGAACGAAAAGTAGATGAAGTCCCAGTAGTCCGGCGTGGGGTCTTCGGGAAACTTGAGGCCTTTGGCGCGCCGGCCGTCGCCGTAGAAATCGTAAGCGTAGTGCAACGCGAAGATCATGTGCGTGAACGCCCACGACAGCAGGACGGTGCCGACCGCGAGTGCCACATGATAGCCGTAGCCCGGCTCGCCCGACGAAGCTTGCGCCAGTTCTGCGAAGATCGCGCCAAGGCTCGCGGCGGCTGCTGCGACAGTGAGGAACAGGATGGCGCCCGCGCCTTCGTCCTCCTGCGTGTCGGATCGCTGCTTCAGCCCGTGATGGTCCGCGGCCCGTACCATCATCCAGACGACGGCGCCGAGATAGCTTGCGACCGCGATGTCCCAACTGGTCAACATGCGCGTCACCGATGACCAGTCTCCGGGAAGAGCCGCATAGGCGATGCCGCCAAGGATGATCGCGACAACGAGCCTGATGTGGAAATGCAGAAGCCGCACGATCCAGGGATGATGCTTCGCGGGGCCCGGCGGTGTGCGCGGCTTCTTGGCCATGCAGGGAGTCGAGGGACATTCCGGCCGACCGTCAAGCAGGGCGCGCAGAACTTCGGTCTATTTTGCGCCACAGGCGTGGTTAGCTTGTCGCCATGAGCCAGAAGCGCCGCAGCTTCCCGTTCCGCCTGATCCGGGCCGTGCTGATCGTTGTGCTGGCCGTCCTGCTGCTGCCTTACCTGCTCACGCTCCTCTATCTGGTCGCAAATCCCGTCTCGACGCTGATGCTCGGACGCTGGGCGAAGGGAGCCCGGGTCGAGCGCACCTGGGTGCCGCTCGCCACGATGGCGCCGGTGCTACCGCGCACCGTGATCGCCTCCGAGGATGCGCGCTTCTGCACCCACCGCGGCGTCGATTTCACCGAACTGCGCGAGGCCATCGGGGATGCCGACGATCTCTCCGAGATGCGCGGCGGCTCGACCATCGCGCAGCAGACCGCGAAGAACCTGTTCCTCTGGCCGGGGCGCTCGGTGGTGCGCAAGGCGCTTGAGTTCCCGCTCGCGCTCTGGATCGACCTCGTACTCGGCAAGCGGCGCGTAATGGAGATCTATCTCAACATTGCCGAATGGGGGCCGAACGGGGAGTTCGGCGCGGAGGCGGGCGCACGCCGCGCCTTCGCCAAGTCCGCCCGCGATCTTTCGGCCCGGGAGGCGGCGCTGCTTGCCTCGGTCCTGCCGAACCCGCACCGGCGGAACGCCGCCCGGCCCGGTCCCGGCGTGCGCCGGCTCGCGGGGATTTATGAAGGCCGTGCAAGCCGTTCCGGAGGGATTTCGGACTGCATCGGCCGCTGACCGGGCCCCTAGCCTTGGGCGGACCGATCCTCTATAAGCGCGCCTTCCCAAGGATTTGAGCGACCAGCGCCTGGCGCGGGCGCCGTTTCAGGAGAGTTCGATGGCCGTTCCGAAGAGAAAAACCTCGCCGTCCCGGCGCGGCATGCGCCGCTCGGCCGACGCGCTGAAGCAGCCGACCTATGTCGAGGACAAGGATTCGGGCGAACTGCGCCGCCCGCACCATGTCGACCTCAAGACCGGCATGTACCGCGGCCGCCAGGTGCTGAAGGTCAAGACCGAGGCTTGAGCCCGGTCTCCGCAGGGATGACGCGCCGGTCCCCAAGGCCGGCGCGCATTATTTTGCCTTAGTGGCTGGATAGCGAAATGCGTATCCTGCGCCGAACTCGGAGGGGCCCGTGATCGGATTCCCGCTGCTGATCATTCCGTTCGCGATCTACAACATGGTCGCGTTCCTGACCCCGATCGACTGGGGGACGAAGCTCTATACGTTCCCGCTGAAGTCCGGGCTGACCTGGGACATGACGGCCGGCGACGCGTTCATCGCATTCTCGCTGCTGCTGCTGATGTTCGAGTTCATCAAGTCGACCCGTCACGGCAAGTCGCTGGTGGAGCATTTCATCGCGCTGCTGCTCGCAGGCGGTGCGACCGCCGAATTCGTCATGCTCGATCCGGCCAAGATCATGAAAGCCGGCACGATCGCGCCGATCGTGAACTCCACCTTCGCGATCTTCATCGTCATCTGCTTCGTCGATCTGTTCGCGGGCTTTGCGGCTTCGCTGCGCCGCGCGCGGCGGAAGGTCGTCGTCATTGACGAGCCGGTCGTCGTGGCGCCGTCACCGCCGCGCGCCGAGCCGATCCGCGTCGAGCCCGCCCGCAGCGAGCCTTTCACCCGCGCCGAAGTTGCGCCGGTCGTGAAGGTCGAGCCCGTGCAAAAGGTCGAGCCGTGAGCTAAGGTCGCGTTCCTTCCACCGCGACCCCCTCACACATGCCCATACGCGACTTCCATCTGCCCGGCCGCTCGCCCGTCTATGCGCGCGAAGGAATGGCCGCGACCTCACACCCGCTCGCAAGCCTCGCCGCAGTCGAGACACTGAAGGCCGGCGGCACCGCCGCTGATGCGGCCGTCGCGGCAGTCGCCGTGTTGTGCGTGGTCGAGCCTGCCATGACGGGCATCGGCGGGGACTGCTTCTGTCTTGTGGCGAAACAGGGCCAGGCGGTGTGGGGCTATAACGGTTCGGGCCGCGCCGCGGCGGCAGTCACCACCGAGAAGCTGCTCGCGCAGGGCATGAGCCGCAAGATTCCCGCGACCTCGCCGCACGCCGTCACCGTGCCGGGCGCGGTCGAAGCCTGGGAGGCGATCCTCAAGGCGCACGGCAAGTTCGGGCTCGATCGCGCGCTGCAACGCGCGATCGGCTACGCGGATGATGGCTTCGCGATCGCGCCACGCGTCGGCTCCGACTGGGCCGAGCAGGTCGGAAAGCTCAAGCCGCATGCGGGCTCGGCGAAGTATTATCTGCCGAACGGCGCTGCGCCGGACATCGGAAGCACCGTCAAACTGCCCGCGCTCGCCGCTACGATGAAAGCGATCGCATCAGGCGGCGCGAAAGCATTCTACGAAGGTGCGATTGCGGCCGATATCGCCGCGACCGTGCAGGCCGCGGGCGGATTGCTCGCCGTCGAGGATCTCGCGCGTCACAAGGGCGAAGCGGTCACGCCGATCAGCACGAATTATCGCGGCCTCGACGTCGTCGAACTGCCGCCGAACGGGCAGGGGATGATCGCGCTCATTCTCCTGAACATCATGGAGCAGTTCGACTTCACCAAGCTCGATCCGAACGGGCCAGAGCGGCTGCATCTCATGCTCGAGGCGGCGCGCCTCGCGTTCGGCGTGCGCGAGGCGCATCTCGCCGATCCGGCGCATATGCGTCAGGCCGTTGCGGGACTGCTCGACAAGAGCTTCGCGAAGAAACTCTCCGCGCTGGTCGATCCGGCAAAGCGCGCGGCGCTGCCGAAAGCGCCGACGCCCGGCAGCGACACGGTCTATCTCACGGTGGTCGACCGCGACCGTACCGCGGTGTCGTTCATCAACTCGCTCTACTCGGCGTTCGGTACCGGCATCTGCACCGAGAAGACCGGCGTCATGCTGCACAATCGCGGCTCGGGCTTCGTGGTGGAGCCGGGTCATCCCAACACGATCGAGCCCGGCAAGCGGCCGATGCACACCATCATTCCGGCGCTCGCGATGCGCAATGGACGCTGCGAGATGCCGTTCGGCGTGATGGGCGCGGACTATCAGCCGATGGGCCACGCGCACGTGATCGGCAACATGGTCGACTACGGCATGGACGTGCAGGCTGCGATCGACGCGCCGCGCATGTTCTACGAAGGCGAAATCACGCAGGTCGAACGCGGCGTGCCGGCCGCAACGGTCGCGGGCCTGAAAGCGCGCGGCCATGACGTGCAGCTGCGCCCGGCGCCGCTCGGCGGCGGTCAGGCTGTCGTGATCGATTGGGAGCGCGGCATGCTGATCGGCGGCTCCGATCCGCGCAAGGACGGCTGCGCGCTCGGATACTAGGCGCGCTTGCCGGACGGGCGGCGCTGCGACACCGGCTTGGTCATCGAGCGATAGATCGCAATCGCATCTTCTGGCGCGGCGCGGCGGCGGGCGCGCGTCTGCGGCGCCTGCATCTGCGTGGCGATCAACTGGGCGAGAAACGGTGCTGCGGGATGGCGCGAGAGCGACGGCGAGCCGTCACCTGCGACGGACGCGGTGATCGGGATCAGCGCGCGTGCGCCGGTCTCGGGCGCCTGCGGGTCGCGCTCTTCGGTGCCGCGGCGCGCGGCCGAAGTGAAGTTGCCTGTGGGTCCACTGGCGCCAACGATACGCATGGCCGCCTCCTGTCTCGAAACGGGACAATGCGCCCGCTCCCAGACCCCAAGTCGCAACCCGCGTGCCGACTGCCGCGTTCCGCGCGAAGCGCGAAATCGAGAGGGTTCAATTGCCGAATCCTTAAGATTTTCCAGACAGATTACGGCCCCATCGCCAGCCCCGCGTACTTCCCAGAATAGGACCGGCCGTGACGCGTGATTCTCGTTCCGCCTCCCCCCACGGCTCCAACGATATTTCGCCGGGCGATCCGGCCGGTATCCTCGCCTCGATAGGCCTGGTTCCTTACGACTGGCGCATCGACACCGACGCGCTGACGTGGGGCGCGAACGCCGGCGACGTGCTGCACGTGAAGGACCTCGCGCGCATCGCAACCGGGCGCGGCTATGCGGGCCTGCTCGATCCGAAGAACGCCTCGACGCGTTACGATGCCGTGATGCAGACGGCGGGCCGCGACTCGGGTGCCGGCATTCCCTACCAAACCGAATATTGCATCCAGTCCGGACCCGAAGGCGCAGCGAAGCTCTGGGTCGAGGACAACGGGCGTTGGTTCGCCGGTCCCGATGGCCGGCCCGCGCGCGCGCATGGCGTGGTGCGCGTCGTCAATGAGCGCCACGATCACGAGCAGCGGCTGTCGTACCTGTCGCGCTTCGACGGCCTGACCGGCGAGATGAACCGCAACGCGCTGACCGATGCGCTCACCACCGCCTTCGACGAGGCGCTGAAGTTTCGCGGTTCCTGCGGCCTCATGCTGATCGCGGTCGACAATCTCGCGCGCATCAACGAGTCCTATGGCTTCGGCGTCGCCGACGAGGTGATCGCCTCGGTCGGCCGCCGCCTGCGCAGCCGCATGCGCGGGGGCGATATGCTCGGCCGCTTCTCCAGCAACAAGTTCGGCGTGGTGCTGGCGAGCTGCACACCCGACGATCTGACCGCCGCGGCGGACCGCTTTCTCAGTTCGGTGCGCGAGGACGTCGTGCAGACGGTCCACGGCCCGGTCGCCGCCACCGTCACGATCGGCGGCGTCGCGGCGCCGCGCCACGCGCGCACCGTCGCCGAGATGATCGCGCACGCGCAGGAATCGCTCGACTCCGCGAAAGCAAAACGGCGCGGCACGTTCGTGGCCTACCGGCCGAACATCGAACGCGAGGCGCTGCGCCGCGAGAATGCGCAGGCGACCGACAAGATCATCAACGCGCTGAACGAGCGGCGCATCCTGCTCGCCTTCGAGCCGGTGGTGTCGACGACGACGCGCGAGCCGGTCTTCTACGAATGCCTGATGCGTATCCGCCGCGCCGACAACAGCATCGTGTCGGCGAGCGCCGTCATCCCGGTCGCTGAGCAGCTTGGGTTGGTGCGGCTGATCGATCATCGCGTGATCGAGCTGGTCACGGCGGAGCTTGTCGCCACGCCGAATCTGAAGGCGAGCGTGAACGTCTCGCCCGACTCGATCACCGACCCCGACTGGTGGTCGTCGTTCGCCGCGCAGCTGCGCTCGCGTCCCGGTATCGCGCAGCGCATGACACTTGAGATCACCGAGACCGCCGCGATCCAGAACATCGACGACACGGCTGGCTTCGTGTCGCGTGCGAAGGACCTGGGCTGCCGCATTGCGATCGACGATTTCGGCGCCGGCTACACGTCGTTCCGCAACCTGCGCCGGCTTGGCGTCGACGTCATCAAGATCGACGGCGCCTTCGTGCAGAACCTGCCGCGCTCGGAGGACGACCGCGCGTTCGTGCGCACGTTGATCGATCTCGGGCGCTCGCTCGGGCTCAAGACCGTTGCCGAATGGGTGCAGGACGAACCGGCCGCCGATGTGCTCGCCGAGTGGGGCTGCGATTATCTGCAGGGCTCGCTGATCGGCCGCGCCACGCTCGAGCGGCCGTGGGCGAATCCGACGTCGCCGGAAAGCGCCGCCCGCTAGGCTACTTGTCGCCGTCGCCGAGCTTCTCGATCTTCTTCTGCATCTCGGCGAGCTGACGCTTGAGCTCGTCGAGGTCGCTGCCCGCAGACGCCGGCGCGTCGCCCTCGGCGGCACCGGCTTCGCCCTGGCGCGCGAACGGCGTGAACATCGAAAACGCCTGCTTGAACATGTCCATGTTGCGGCGGACCTGGTCCTCGACCAGTGGGCCGAACGGGGTCGCGCCGAAAGCCTGCGTGATCTGCTGGCGGAATTTTTCCTGTTCGCGCGTGAAGGACTCGAGCGAAATCTCGAGATAGGACGGCACGAACTTCTGCATCGAGCCGCCGTAGAAGCCGATGAGCTGGCGCAGGAACTTGATCGGCAGCAGGTTCTCGCCGCCTTCCTTGTTCTCCTGCTCGAAGATGATCTGCGTGAGCACCGAGCGCGTGATGTCTTCGCCGGTCTTGGCGTCCGACACCGTAAAGTCCTCGCCGTTCTTGACCATCGTGGCGAGGTCTTCGAGCGTCACATACGTGCTGGTTCCGGTGTTGTAGAGCCGCCGGTTGGCGTATTTCTTGATCGCGACCGGTCCTTCGGATTTGGCCATGCGAAGCGCCTTCACGAGAGGTTTTGCGCGGTAACTCGCACCAGCATAAGCACTTTTAGGTGAAGGCGGCTACCGTTTTGTGCGGGGCGGCATATCTGCCAAAAAAGCCTGTTGCCGCACCGCTAAACTCATGGTGCCGCGCAATACGGCCATGCACGCATGGTCTTATTGACAGCCTTCCGAAGGGCTATCAAGGATGACCCGAATGGCGGGCGGATCGCCGCAGGCAGGCCACGGATCAAGGAGATTTTCATGCAGGACGACGTTGTCATCGTTAGCGCGGCGCGCACGGCGGTCGGAGCATTCAACGGCGCGTTCGGCAACCTGCCGGCGCACGAACTGGGCAAGGTGGCGATCCAGGAATCGCTCAAGCGCGCCGGAATTGAGGGTGCGCGGGTGTCCGAAGTCATCATGGGCCAGATCCTGACCGCCGGCGCGGGCCAGAACCCGGCCCGCCAGGCCTCGATCGCGGCCGGCATCCCGGTGGAAAGCCCGGCGTGGGGCGTGAACCAGCTCTGCGGCTCGGGCCTTCGCGCGGTCGCGCTCGGCTATCAGGCGATCCTCAACGGCGACTCGGAGATCGTGGTCGCGGGCGGCCAGGAGTCCATGAGCATGGCGCCGCACTGCCAGCATCTGCGCAACGGCGTGAAAATGGGACCGGTCGAACTGGTCGACACGATGATCAAGGACGGCCTGTGGGATGCCTTCAACGGCTATCACATGGGAACGACCGCCGAGAACGTTGCGACGAAATACCAGATCACGCGCTCGCAGCAGGACGAATTCGCGACGGCCTCGCAGAACAAGGCCGAGGCCGCGCAGAAGGCCGGCAAGTTCAAGGACGAGATCGTCCCCGTGACGATCAAGGGCCGCAAGGGCGACATCGTGGTCGACACCGACGAGTATCCGAAGGCGGGCGTCACCGTCGAAGGGATCGGCAAGCTGCGTCCGGCCTTCTCCAAGGACGGCACCGTCACCGCCGCGAACGCGTCGGGCATCAATGACGGCGCCGCCGCCGTGGTGCTGATGAGCGCCGCGCAGGCCGCCAAGGAAGGCAAGAAGCCGCTCGCCCGCATCGTGTCGTGGGCGCATGCCGGCGTCGATCCGGCCATCATGGGGACGGGTCCGATCCCCGCTTCGCGCGCCGCGCTGAAGAAGGCCGGCTGGAATATCGGCGACCTCGACCTGATCGAGGCGAACGAGGCGTTCGCCGCGCAGGCCTGCGCGGTGAACAAGGATCTCGGCTGGGATACCGGCAAGGTCAACGTGAACGGCGGCGCGATCGCGATCGGTCACCCGATCGGCGCATCCGGCGCGCGCGTGCTCGTCACCCTGCTGCACGAAATGGCCAAGCGCGACGCCAAGAAGGGCCTCGCGACGCTGTGCATCGGCGGCGGCATGGGTATCGCCATGTGCGTGGAGCGCGGCTAAGCCACGCGAACGCGCACGAGGCGTGGAACGCTAATCCACCAAAGTCTTGAACGATGGTGTGAGGGCCGGGCTTGTCCCGGCCTTCAGCGTCTTTAAGCTAGCTGGACAAACGTGGCCGCACGGGTCCGTGCGCGACCACTCAAAAGTGGGGAGTGAGACATGGCCCGGGTTGCGGTGGTGACTGGCGGCACGCGTGGTATCGGCGCGGCGATTTCCAAGGCACTGAAGGCCGCAGGCTACAAGGTCGCGGCGAACTACGCCGGCAACGACGAGGCCGCGAACAAGTTCAAGTCCGACACTGGCATCAACGTCTACAAGTGGGACGTGTCGTCGTTTGACGCGTGCACCGCGGGCCTGAAGCAGGTCGAGGCCGATCTCGGTCCGGTCGAGGTGCTGGTGAACAACGCCGGCATCACGCGCGACGCGCCGTTTCATCGCATGACAGCGGACCAATGGAATCAGGTCATCAACACAAACCTCAATTCGCTGTTCAACATGAGCCGTCCGGTGCTGGGAAGGCATGCGCTCGCGCAAGTTCGGCCGCATCATCAACATCTCCTCGATCAACGGGCAGAAGGGCCAGTTCGGCCAGGCCAATTATTCGGCCGCCAAGGCGGGCGATCTCGGCTTCACCAAGGCGCTGGCGCTCGAAGGCGCCCGCGGCGGGATCACCGTGAATGCGATCTGCCCCGGCTACATCAACACCGAGATGGTGCAGGCGGTGCCGAAGGACGTGCTGGAGAAGAACATCCTGCCGCTGATCCCGGTCGGCCGCCTCGGCGAACCCGAAGAGATCGCGCGCGCCGTCGTGTTCCTGGCATCGGACGAGGCCGGGTTCATCACCGGTTCGACGCTGTCGGCGAACGGCGGGCAGTACATGATGTAGGATTGCCGCCAGCCGCGTCGCGGCGCCGGAGGCGTGCATGGAACTCGGACTCACCGCCGACCAGCTGGCGTTGCAAATACGCGCCCGCGAGTTCGCGCGCAGCGTCGTGCTGCCGCGCGCCGCCGAGGTGGACGCGAGCGAGCAATATCCGTGGGACATCGTGAAGGCGCTGACCGATGCGCGTTTCGTCGGCCTGACAATCCCGGAGGTCTATGGCGGGCAGGGGCTTTCGTATCTCGATGCCGTGCTGGTCATCGAGGAGATGGCGAAGTGCTGCACCGTCACGGCGCGCATCGTGGTCGAGACCAACATGGGCGCGGTCTCCACCGTGATGGCTTACGGCAGCGAGGAGCAGAAGCAGCTCGCGGCCGCGATGGTTCTCTCCGGAGACAAGCCCGCGATCTGCATCACGGAACCTGACGCAGGTTCGGACACCACCGCGATGACGACGCGCGCCGAGAAGCGCGGCGAGACGTACGTCATCAACGGCCGCAAGCACTGGATCACCGGCGGCGGCGTGTCATGGCTGCATCTCATCTTCGCGCGCGTCTTCGACGACGCGGGCCGCGACCTCGGCATCGGCGGCTTTCTGGCGGTGCGTGACCAGACGAGGGGCCTGCGCGTCGTTCGCCGCGAGAAGACGATGGGTCTGCGCGGCATGCCCGAGGGCGAGCTTGTCTTCGAGAACATGGAAATTCCCGCCGGCATGGCGGTGCTGCCGCCGTCCGGCTTCCGGCGCGGCTTTGCCGACCTGATGAATGCCTACAATTCGCAGCGCGTCGGCGCCGGCACGGTGGCGATGGGCATCGCGGCCGGCGCGCTCGATCTGGCGGCGGAGTGGGTGAAGGAGCGCGAACAGTTCGGCCGGCCGATCGGCGAGTTTCAGGGCCTGCAATGGATGCTCGCCGACATGCAGACTCAGCTCACAGCGTCGCGGCTGATGCTCTATCAGGCGGCGCGCTCGCGCGGCGAGGGCTCGGCGTTCCCCGATCCGATGCTCGCCGCGCAGGCAAAAATCTTCGCGAGTGAAGCCGCCATTCGCATCGTCAACGACTCGCTCCAGATGTTCGGCGCGCGCGGCTATTCGTGCGATCTGCCGCTCGAACGCATGGCGCGCGACGTGCGCATGTTCACCATCGGCGGCGGCACCGCGCAGGTGCTGCGCACGCTCGTCGCCTCGCGCATGCTCGGCTGGAAGCTGCCGCAGACCCGCGACGGCTACGTTGAGGATGCGGCGCGCCCGCTGGCGGCAGAGTGACATCATCCACCGCGACCCTGATCGGCTTCTCGGCGATCCTGATGTGGTCGCTGCTGTCGCTGCTCACCGTGGCGTCGGGCAAGGTGCCGCCGTTCCAGCTCGCCGCGATGACCTTTGCGATCGCGGGCGCGCTCGGCGCCGCCACTTGGGCGTTTCGCCCGGGCGCCGCGCAGGCGCTGAAACAGCCGTGGCCGGTGTGGGCGCTCGGAGTCGGCGGGCTGTTTGGCTATCACGCGCTGTTCTTCATCGCGCTGCGCTTTGCGCCACCCGCCGAGGCGCAGCTCGTCAACTATCTCTGGCCGCTGCTGATCGTGCTCGGCTCGTCGTTCCTCCCGAACGAGCGGCTCAAGTGGCATCACGTCGCGGGCGCGCTGATCGCGCTTGCCGGCACCGTCGTGCTGTTCTTCGGCCGCGGCGGGATCACTTTCGCGCAGAATTATCTGCCTGGGTTTGCGGCGGCGTTCGTGGCCGCGTTCACCTGGGCGTTCTATTCGGTGATGTCGCGCCGCTTCGCGCAGGCGCCGACCGACACCATCGTGGGCTTCTGCCTCGCGACCGCCGCGCTGGCTGCGGTCTTCCATCTGGCGCTTGAGGAGACGCACTGGCCGCAGACGACCGGACAATGGCTCGCAATCGCCGCTATGGGTATCGGGCCGGTCGGTGCGGCGTTCTACGTCTGGGACGTGGGCATGAAGCGCGGCGATATCCGCTTTCTCGGCGTCGCGTCCTACATCGCGCCGCTGCTCTCGACCGCGTTTCTCGTGCTCACGGGCTATGCCACCGCGAGCCTCTCGCTCGTGCTTGCGGCGGTGCTCGTCGCGGGCGGCGGCATCCTCGCCGCCAAGGACATGATCGCGAGACGCTAGCGCGGCGGCGCCCAGTCCTTCGGCGCCAGCTCGAAGACCGCGAAGTCGAATCCCGGCGCGACCGTGCAGCCGACCAACGTCCAGTCGCCCATGCTTTCGGCGGCTTGCCAGATACCCGCCGGCACGATCCCCTGCGGCCGTTCGCCCATCGCGATGTCGGGCCCAAGCTTCACGCGGCGAACGCCTTGCTCGCCCGCCATTTCCAGCACCAGCGGCGCGCCCGCGTAATAGTGCCAGACCTCGACCGCGTCAACGCGATGCCAGTGCGAGCGCTCGCCGCGCGCGAGCAGGAAGTAGATCGCCGTCGATGCGGCGCGGCCGTTGTCGGCGCGCGTATCACGAAATGTTTCGCGGAAGTGCCCGCCCTCGGGGTGCGGCTTGAGGTCGAGACGGCGGATCACGTCGGCGGCGGAAATGGTCGGCATGGGTGTCCTGACAGTGTGGGCGATAACACGCCCAGATTGTCACTCGCCCGGCATCGGGTCTAATCTGAATTGGGACTGGGCTAGCGACCTGGAGGAGGCATCGATGCGTCTCATCTTGTGGCTCGGCTTGTTGCTCACCTTCATCCTGCCTGCAACCGCGCAGGTCGATCCCGGCATGATGGAGGCCATGAAGGCGCTGCGCGGCGGCGGGCACGTCATCGTGTTTCGCCACGGCGCGACCCACGCCGATCAGGCCGACACCGATCCGCTCAACATCACCAACATCGCAAAGCAGCGCCAGCTCAACGATCAGGGCCGCGCACTTGCCCGCGAGATCGGCGAGGCGATGCGCAAGCTGCAAATCCCGGTCGGGCCGGTGATGACCAGCCAGTTCAACCGCGCGGTCGAGACTGGCACGCTGCTCGGCTTCGGCGCGGTGACGTCGACCGCCGATATCACCGAAGGCGGACAGGTCGTGACGCCGAACGAGAACAACCGCCGCGCGGCCGCGATGCGCAAGCTTGCCGCGACGGTGCCGCCGGCCGGCACCAATGTGGTGCTGGTGTCGCACAAGCCGAACATCATGGATGCGTTCGGCAAGGAATGGTTCGACGTCTCGGAAGGCGAAGCCTCGGTGTTCAAGCCGGACGGCAACGGCTTTCGCGCGGTCGTGCGTGTGAAGGCTGCGGATTGGGCCAGGCTTGCGCAGGCCGCGAACTAGAACTTGTCCTTCCGCGCGCGGATCGTGGCGAACACCTTGGCGGGCTCGGCGTCCGCCATCCCGATGCCGGCCGCGACGGATGGAATGTCGGCGCGCAGGAACGGGTTGAACGATTTCTCCTGCTCGATTGTCGTCGGGATCGTCGGCTTCTTGGCTTCGGTCAGCCGCACGACTTCCTCGGCGCGCGCGCGCAGCGCCGCATTCTTCGGCTCGATGGTGAGCGCGAAGTGCACGTTCGCGGCGGTGTATTCGTGGCCGACGAACAGGAGCGTCTCGTCCGGCAGGTTGCGGATCTTGAGGAGCGATTCCCACATCATGTCGGGATCGCCTTCGATGATGCGGCCGCAGCCGACGGAGAACAGCGTGTCGCCGACGAACGCGACATTGTCCTGCTTGAACCAGTAGCTGATGTGGCCTGCCGTATGGCCGGGCGTCTCGATCACGCGCCCGGTGAGCGAGCCCACCTGCACCAGGTCGCCTTCGCGCACGGTGAGGTCGACGCTCGGGAATCTTCGCGGATTCCTTGCGCGGCGCGACCACGCGGCAGAGATGCTTCTTTTTCAGTTCCGCAATGCCGGCGGTGTGGTCGGCATGGTGGTGCGTCACCAGAATGTCGGACAGGTTCCATCCCGTTGCGGCGAGCGCAGCCTCGACGGGCGCGGCTTCCGGCGCGTCGATCGCGGCCGTCGCTCCCGTGACGGGATCGTGGATCAGGACGCCGTAGTTGTCCTTCAGGCAGGTGAACAGGTGTGTCTGGGCCGGCATGGGTCGCTTGCTACTCCTGCGGGGCGGCGGCAAGCTACCACGGCTTTTTGGCGCTCGACGCTGGATTTTGCGCTGTCCACCTGAACGTTGCCGCCCGGTTCCCGGGGGCACCTGTTGCGGAGTTGCTGCTTCCGATGTCGCTGGACGTTGTCGATCTGCGCAACTTCTACGCCCACCCGCTGGGCACGGTTGCGCGCCGGTTCGTCAGCCGCGGCATCCGCCAGCGCTGGGCCGATACGCGCGGCCAGCGGGTCGCCGGGATCGGATACGCGACGCCCTATCTGGGGCTTTTCCGCGAGGAGGCCGAGCGCTGCCTTGCCTTCATGCCGGCCGCGCAGGGCGTGGTGAAATGGCCGTCCGCGTCGCCGACGCTGACCTCGCTGGTCGAGGAATTGGACCTTCCGCTCGCGGACGCCGCGGTCGACCGCGTGCTGCTCATCCATGCGCTGGAGATGTCGCAGGACGCCGAAGCAATGCTGCGCGAGGTGTGGCGCGTGCTCGCGGCCGGAGGGCGGTTGCTCGCGATCATTCCGAACCGGCGCGGCGTATGGGCGCGCACCGACACCACGCCGTTCGGCCACGGGCGGCCGTATTCGCGCTCGCAGATCACGACGTTGTTGCGCGAGACCTGGTTCACGCCGACCGGATGGGGCGAGGCGCTGTACGTGCCGCCGATCACGCGCCGCTGGTTCTTGCGATCGGCCGCCGCGTGGGAGCGCACCGGCGCGACGTTGTCGGCGCCGTTCGCGGGCGTGCACATCGTGGAAGCGACCAAGCAGGTCTATCGCGCAATTCCGGCGCGGCGGGAGAAGCGCCGCCTCGTGCCGGCGCTCGAGCCGGTGCTTGCGCCGTCGACCGGCGGCGCAGCGCGTTCAGGTTAGATTTTGGCCGCGATGCCGGACGGAAAACCGGTGGCCACTTTTCCTGGCATCGCTCCGCTCAACCGTTGTCGTCCGGACGATCGCCGCCCTGAGGGGCGCCCTGGAAATCGCCACGCGGTCCGCGATGACGGCGGCGGCGGCGATGCAGCGGAAACCGATCCGGCTGGTTCTCCTGATCGTTCGGTCCGTTCGCCTGCTGCGGCGCTGGCGGCTGCTGCGGCGCGCCGCCCGTGATGAAAGCGGGCAGCGCATCGACGTTGCCGCTCTGCTCGGCTGGCGGTTGCATGCGCGGCTGGCGGAACTCCTGCCCGTCGCGCTGTTCACGCGGCTGATAGGGCTGGTTGTCGCGCTGCACGAACGGCTGTGCATTCGGCGGAATGAAAGGCTGCGGCTCGCGCGTCCCGAAGGCCTGTTCGTTGGCGAACGGCTGGCCGTCGCCGTCGCCGCCATCGTCGCCGTCCTCGAACTGTCCTTCGTTGCGCGGCTGGAACTGCTGGTCGTTGCCGCCGCCTTCGGGGCGCGGCGGCTGGAAATTCGGGTTCTGCTGACGGAACTGCTCGTTCGCCACCGCGATCAGCCGAAAATAATGTTCGGCATGCTGGAAATAATTTTCCGCCGAGACGGGATCGCCGGACGACTGGGCATCACGGGCAAGCTGGAGATACTTCTCCGCCACATGATTGGCCGTGCCGCGAATCTTCACATCGGGGCCGTTGGATTCGTACACCCGCGTCAGCGGGTTGTGGTTGCGGCGGTTGTTATTGTGGTTGTTGTTATTGTTGTTGTTGCGCCCGCCGCGCATGCGCTTGTTGTTATGGTGGTGCTGCTGACCGTTTCTCATGGCTTGTTGTTCAACGTCTCCTGATTTGCCGCGGCTCTGACCCGCTAGATCCCGTTCTCAACGACCCGGCCTCTGCCGCCGGCACCAAAAATCATCCAAGGCTTTCCGCTGCTGGCGGAAGCTCCATCCGAACGCCGCATGACGACGGTCTCGTCGCGTGTGCCTGAACATCCTTCGTCCGCTGCGGCTCGGCCGCAGCATGGCTCACCCTCTGTCATGCGCGGCGGGCCTAGGCCCGGTCTGCGCTCAACCGGTGAAAGCTTTCTCGAATCCCGTTCAGCGAAGCGTCGTTTCCTCAGAAGACGGAAATTTCCTCATTCGCCCTGTCCGCACCACCGCCTCACGGAGCCTCGCTCCGGGCCTCATCTCGTGGCAGTGCGACACCCAATCTGGGATCGATTCCGTGAAGCGACCCTAATGGGTATTTTGCGACATTCCAAGCGGTTTTTTGGCTCGCCGCACACGCTCATCCGTAATGCCACCTATGCGTTCCGACGGGCGGCGATTGCGCGCGGAATGCCCGACAGGTCGTGCCTGACGCTCGCGATTGCAAGTCCCCGACTGGTTAACAGGAACTCGACATCTGTCTGTTGTCCGGCGCCGATCTCGACGACGAGATGACCGTTCGACGACAGAAAGCGCGGCGCATCCGCGATGATTGCGCGATACGCCGCAAGTCCGTCTTCGCCGCCGTCGAGTGCGTGGCGCGGATCGTGCTCGCGCACTTCGCGCGCAAGCGTCGCGATGTCGGCGCTTGCGATGTAGGGCGGATTCGACACCACGAGATCGAACGGGCCGGCGAGCGCCGCGCCGTAGTTTGATTCCACGAAACGATGCGCGATCATCGAGACGCAACTGTTGTGCATTCGCGCGCGCGACCGCGAGCGCATGCGGATCGATGTCGGTGCCGATGCCGTGCGCATCCGGAAGTTCGCGGAGCAGCGCGAGCAGGATCGCACCCGAACCGGTGCCGAGATCGGCGAGCCGCAACGCGCGCGTGCGCGGGCCGTTGCGATCAAGCATTTCCAGCGCAAGCTCGACCACCGTTTCGGTGTCCGGGCGCGGCGCCAGCACGGCCGGCGTCACGGCAAGCGACGAGGCCCCAGAATTCCTTTTCGCCGACGATGCGCGCGACGGGCTCGCCCGCGAGGCGGCGTGTGGCGAACTGCTCGATTTGAGCGATGGCGGCATCGGCAACCGGTTGCGCCGCACCTGAGGCGAGGCCCGCATGGTCCAGTCCGAGCGCAT
This sequence comes from uncultured Alphaproteobacteria bacterium, assembly GCA_963828625.1. Classification (GTDB taxonomy): domain Bacteria; phylum Pseudomonadota; class Alphaproteobacteria; order Rhizobiales; family Xanthobacteraceae; genus PALSA-894. The sequence continues at coordinate 415,152 of CAWHEX010000011.1, forward strand.
GGCCGATCAGGACGCGTGCGTCGAGTTCGGGCGATTCGATGCCCGCCGCGCGGAAGCGCTCGGTCAGCGCGCGCCGCGTCTGCGCGACCGTGGCGCCGCGCAACGTCTCACGCATCCTCCGCCGCCAGCAATTCGGCCTGGCGCTCCTGCACCAGCGCATCGATGACCTCGCCGAGCGCTTCGCCTTCGAGGATCTGCGGAAGCTTGTAGAGCGTGAGGTTGATGCGGTGATCGCTGACGCGCGCTTGCGGGTAATTGTAGGTGCGGATGCGCTCGGAGCGGTCGCCCGAGCCAACCAGGCTACGCCGCGCGGCCGCGCGCTCCGAGTCCAGCTTCTGCTTCTGGGCGTCATAGAGCCGCGCGCGCAGCGTCGCCATCGCCTTGGCGCGATTCTTGTGCTGCGAGCGTTCCTCCTGCACCACGATCGCTATGCCACTCGGCAGATGCGTGATGCGGATCGCGGATTCAGTCTTGTTGACGTGCTGTCCGCCCGCGCCGCCAGAGCGCATGGTGTCGACCTTGAGATCGCTGTCGTTGATCTTGATGTCGACCTCTTCCACTTCCGGCAGCACCGCGACGGTGGCGGCGGAGGTGTGGATGCGGCCTTGCGTTTCAGTGTTCGGAACCCGTTGCACGCGATGCACGCCGGATTCGAATTTGAGTTTGGCGAAAGCGCCGCGCCCCCGCACTTCGGCGACGATTTCCTTGTAGCCGCCGACGGTGCCTTCGCTGGCCGAGATGATTTCGACCTTCCAGCCGTTCCTGGCGGCGAAGCGCTCGTACATGCGGAACAGGTCGCCGGCGAACAGCGAGGCTTCGTCGCCGCCGGTGCCGGCGCGGATTTCCAAGATCACGTTGCGCTCGTCCATCGCGTCCTTCGGGATGAGCGCGAGGCGGATTTTCTGTCCGAGCGTTTCGCGGCGCGCCTGCAGCGCCGGCTTCTCGGTTTCGGCGAGCGTGCGCATCTCGCGATCGGTCTTCGGATCGTCGAGCATCGCGTCGAGGTCGGCGATTTCGCTTTCGGTTGCGCGAAAGGACTTGATGGTTTCGACGATGGGCTGAAGCTCGGAGAATTCTCGCGAGAGCTTCACATAGGTGTCGCGATCCGGGCCGGCCGCGAGATCGGCCTCAACCGTCCGCAGACGGTTCACCAGCGCATCGAGCTTTGCGGCGGGCAGCATCATGGTCAGATCTGCAGGCCTTCGGCGGCGGCGAAGGCTTCGAGCTTCTCGCGCACCGTACCCTTCTGGCCGGTACCGTCGAGCAGCGGCTGGACGAGCGCCGCCACCTTTTTCGTGTCGAGGTCGAGCAGCATCGCCTTCACGGGGCCGACCGCGGAGGCCGAAACCGACATCGAGCGGTAGCCGATCGCGGCGAGCGCGAGCGCGCCGATCGGCTGCGAGGCAAGTTCGCCGCACAGCGTGACGGGCTTGCCGGCCGCGCGCGCCTTTTCGGCGATGAGCCTGAGCGGGCGCAGCAACGCCGGCGAGATCGGATCGAAGCGGCCGGCGAGGCGCGTATTGCTGCGATCCGCCGCGAAGATGAACTGCGCGAGATCGTTCGAGCCGACCGAGAGGAAGTCGACGCGCGCGACCAGTTCGTCGAGCTGATAGAGCAGCGCCGGCACTTCCACCATCACGCCGACATGCACGCGCGCGGGCAGCGAATGGCCGTCGCGGCGCAACCCGGTCAGTTCGCGCTCGACCACGGCCTTGGCCTGATCGAACTCATCGACCGTCGTGATCATCGGGAACATGATGCGCAGTTCGCGCTCTGCGGCGGCGTCGAGCAGTGCGCGGATCTGCGTGCTGCAGAGCTCCGGCTGGTCGAGCCCGAGCCGGATCGCGCGCCAGCCGAGCGCCGGGTTCTCCTCGTCGTCCTCGAAGCGCAGATAGGGCAGCACCTTGTCGCCGCCGATGTCGAGCGTGCGGAACGTCACCGGGCGCTTGCCGGCGGCGTCGAGCACGCTGCGGTAGAGCCGCAACTGCTCGTTCAGTGCGCGGCATCTCGTGCGACGACCATGAACTGCAATTCGGTGCGGAACAGCCCGATGCCGGTCGCGCCGGTTTCGGCGATGTGCGGCAGGTCGACCAGCAGGCCGGCATTGAGCATCAGCGCGATCTTCTCGCCGTCCTTGGTGACGCACGGCTTGTCGCGCAGCTCCGCGTACTGCGCCTGACGGCGCGCGCGCAGCCGCACGCGATCCGCGTAGTTCTTCTCCACGTCGGCGGTCGGGCGCACATAGACGTGGCCCATCGTGCCGTCGACGATGATCGCGTCGCCCGGATCGACGATGCCGGTGGCGTTGGCGATCTGTCCGACCGCCGCAATGCCGAGCGCGCGCGCCACGATCGAGACGTGCGAGGTCGGCCCGCCTTCCTCCAGCACCAGCGCGCGCAGCTTCTTGCGGTCGTAGTCGAGCAGCGCGGCCGGACCCATCGCGCGCGCCACCAGGATCGCGTTGTCGGGCAATTGCTCGCGCGTGGGCGCGTGGTCGCGGCCGACAAGCTGGCGCATCAGCCGGTTCGCAAGATCGTCGAGATCGTGCAGCCGCTCGCGCAGATAAGGATCGGTCTGGCGCAGCATGCGGGCGCGGTTGTCCGACTGCACGCGCTCGACCGCGGCCTCGGCGGTGAGGCCGGTCATCACCGCCTCGTGCATCTTGTGCGTCCAGCCGCGGTCGTTCGCGAACATCGCGATAGGCTTCGAGCACGTCGCGATGTTCGCCGCCGTCGGCGACGTCGCGGCGTTCGAGCAGCCGGTCGAGATCGGCGCGCAGCGTGTTGAGCGCGGCGTCGATGCGCTGCAAGCTCCTTCTGCGGATCGTCGGCGATGATCTTGGTGACGACGACGCGCGGCTCGTGCAGCACCACATGGCCGAGCCCGATGCCGTCGGAGATCGACAGGCCCTCGAGCTGGAGCGGCCGGTGCGCGGCCGGCTCCAGGCCGGGCTTCGCGAGCGCGGAGAGTTCGCCCGACGCGATCGTCTCGGCGAGCACCATCGCGGTGGTCTGGAGCGCTTCCTCCTCGTCTTCCGAATAGGAGCGCGCGCGCGCGGTTCTGCACGACCAGCACGCCGAGCGTATTGCCGGCGCGCAGGATCGGGACGCCGAGGAACGAGTGATAGATTTCTTCGCCCGTCTCCGGCCGGAACGAGAAGGCCGGATGGTGCTGCGCGTCGGAGAGGTTGAGCGATTTCGCCTCGCTCGAGACGAGGCCGACGAGGCCTTCGTCCTGGCCCAGCACCGTGACGTGGACGGCTTCGGGCTTCAGACCTTCGGATGCGTACAGTTCGAGCGTGCCGTCGACGCGCAACACGTAGACAGAGCAAACCTCCGCCACCATGTTGGCGGCGATCAGCACCACGATCTTGTTGAGGCGTTCCTGCGCGCTGACCGGTTCCGCCATTACCTCGCGGAGCCGGCGCAACAGCACGCGTGGACCGCCGAGCGCGCCACGCATCGCTTCGATCCTTGTCGATCTGGGCCCGGCGGAACGTCCCCAGGATCGGCTTATGTCGCTTATCCGCGAGAACGTCGCGGTTCTTCACGCCGTATAGCGAATGGCGTGTGTCGGGGCAAAGACAAAGCGCCGGTCACCAGGCGTAGCTTGCCGCGATGCGGCCGCAGGCCGCGCGAAAGGCATCGGAATCGATGATTCGGCGATAGACATCGCGAATGGATTCGTCCGGCTGCGCGGCGATCTGCTGCACTGCGGCAGAAGGGCCGAACAGCCGTTCCGACGATTGTCGGCGATGTCGGCCGCGGTCGCAGGCCGGTCGAGGCCGGGCAGGCCGGCGGTCAGCGGTGCCAGCAAGCGCGGCGCGATCGAGCGGCAGCCGCGCCATGTCGGCGCCGCGCAGCAGCAGCGCGAGCCGGTGGTCCGGGTGCGTCGGATCGTCGGCCGCCGGCTTGTGATTTCCGATCTGCGGACCGTCGGCGTACCACTTCGGGCCAGCCGCAAGGCGCGATGCGATTTCGCGCGCTTCCTCGGCGACGTAATAGCGGTTCAGCTCGTCGTCCCACACGTAGCTGTAGCCGTGCCGCGCCAGCAGCGGCTCCCATTCGTCCCAGGCGGGCGCCAGAGTCAGCGGCTTGATCGCCTCGACGACGATGATCTTGGGGCGGATGTTTTGAAAAATCCGCGCCGCGCAGTACGTCGGCCTCGGCACCTTCGACATCGACCTTGAGAAATTCGAACACGGGCGGCGCGTGCTGCGCGCACAACGCCGCGAGCGTCGTCATCGGCAGCGTTACGGCTTCGGATTGCCGGGACACTTCCTTCTCGGCGGCGCGCGCATGCTCCGCGACGGTGGTCGAAAGCCCGTGGAATTCGCGCTGCAGGTAGAGCGTCGCCTCGCCCGCCGCCGCGCCGCACAGCCCTTCGTAGAGCTGGTCGCGCGGGCGCACCGCGCGGCCGAGTTCGGCCAGCGCCGGGTTCGGCTCGACCGTGATGCCGCGCCAGCCCGCGAGATAGAAGGCGAACGAGACGTTGTCGTAGACCGGATGCCCGGCGCCGACATCGACGTAGAAGCCGTTCTCGATTTCGCCGAGCGCGCGCCAGAGATGGAAGTCCTCGAAGCGCTGCGCGTAGGACAGGGGAGGGAGGGCACGCGACCTATTTATCCAGCCCGTAAAGCGAATGCAGCGTGCGCACCGCCTGATCGGTGCGCGCGGAGTCGATCAGCAGCGAGAACTTGATCTCCGACGTGGTGATCGCCCGGATGTTGATCTTCTGCTCGGCGAGCGCCTTGAAGGCCTGCGCGGCGACGCCCGCATGGCTGCGCATGCCGATGCCGATGACCGACACCTTGGCGACGTCGGTCGCGCCGTCGAGATGGGCGTAGCCGATCGCTCCTTCGACTTCTTCACCACCACGTTGGCGCGCTCGTAGTCCGCCGACGGCACCGTGAAGGTGAGGTCGGTGGTCGAGCCGTCGGCCGAGACGTTCTGCACGATCATGTCGACGTTGATGTTGGCCTCGGCGAGCGGGCCGAAGATCGCCGCCGCGACGCCCGGCTTGTCGGGCACGTGGCGGATCGAGATCTGCGCTTCGTCCTTGGAGAAGGCGATGCCGGTGACGACCTGCTGTTCCATGATCTCACTCTCGTCGCAGATGAGCGTGCCGGGCGGATGGTTCGACATCGGATCGATGTCCTCCGGCCGGTCGAAACTGGAGCGCACGAAGATGCGCACATTGTGCACCATGCCGAGCTCGACCGAGCGCACCTGCAGCACCTTGGCGCCGAGCGAGGCAAGCTCCAGCATTTCCTCGAACGCGATCTTGTCGAGCCGCTGCGCCTTCGGCACCACGCGCGGGTCGGTCGTATAGACGCCATCGACGTCGGTGTAGATGTCGCAGCGGTCGGCCTGGATCGCGGCCGCGATCGCAACGGCTGACGTGTCCGAGCCGCCGCGCCCGAGCGTGGTGATGCGGTCGGTGTCCTTGTGCATGCCCTGGAAGCCGGCGATCACGGCAACCTGCTTGCGTTCGCGAAAGCGCTTGATCAGCTCGGCGCCGTTGATGTCCTCGATGCGCGCAGACGCGTGCGCATTCGACGTGAGGATCGGCAACTGCCAGCCCTGCCAGGAGCGCGCGTTCACGCCGATTCCCTCGAGCACGATCGCGAGCAGCCCGCGGTCACCTGCTCGCCGGAGGCGACAACGGCGTCGTATTCGCGCGCGTCATGCAGCGGCGCTGCCTCGCGCGCCCAGGCGACCAGCTCGTTGGTGGTGCCCGCCATGGCGGACACCACGACGGCGACCTCATGGCCGGCATCGACCTCGCGCTTGACGTGGCGCGCCACGTTGCGGATGCGGTCGATATCGGCGACCGACGTTCCGCCGAACTTCATGACGAGACGGGCCATGTGCGCGTGGAAACCCCGAGGAAAAGCGGGCTATCCTTTAGCGACGGGGTGCGCGGAGAGCAACCGGTGCCTGCTTTGCCCTCGTCACCTTTCGGGGAGCGGGGAAAGAAAAGGGTTAAGCCGCCTTCCGGATCTCCGGCAGGTGCTTCGCCACCAGCTTCAGGTCATTTACGAACTTCTCGTATTCCCGCGCCTTTGCGGCTTCGTCGGGCAGCCGCAGCAGGAACGAGGGGTGCACCGTGATGAAGCCCTCGAGGCCCTCGCGCAGCGGCATCAGGCGGCCGCGCGAGCGCGAAATCGTGGTGTCGCGGCCCGTCAGCGCGCGGGCGGCGGTCGCGCCGAGCGCGACGGTGACCTGCGGCTTGATCAGCTCAAGCTCGTTGTCGAGCCACCAGCGGCAGGCCTCGATCTCGCTGTTGTTCGGCTTCTGGTGGATGCGGCGCTTGCCGCGCGGCGTGAACTTGAAGTGTTTCACGGCGTTCGTGACGTAGACGCGCGACCGGTCGATCCCGGCCTCGGCGAGCGCGCGGTCGAACATCTGCCCGGCCGGCCCGACGAACGGCTTGCCCTGCAAATCCTCCTGATCGCCCGGCTGTTCGCCGACGAACACGACGGCGCGCGTGTACGGGACCTTCGCCGAACACGGTCTGCGTCGCATGCTTGTAGAGCGGGCAGCGCGTGCAGTGCTCGGCATCCTTCCGGGCCGCGGTTAGGCTGCGATAGTCCGGCCCTTCGTGCTGCTCGGGCTTTGGCATGTCGACGCCTTTCGCGTGGCGCGGCGCGGTCGGCGGCGATGCCACCATGTCGCGCGTGCGGCTCTCCGCTTCGGCGAGCAGGCCGGGGATCAGGTCGGCCTCTGGCATGTTTCGCCAGTATTTCTTCGGCATCTCGGCTCGCATCGCCCCGGCGTTCGCGCGCGCCGGGTTGAAGGTCGCGCGGTAGTAGGTGCGCCACCATTCCTCCAGCGCGTCGGCGGCGGGCGCATCCTTGTGGGAAACGCCGGCCGAGAACGTCAGTTCCTTGCCGTCCCAGTGCATCGCGCCCTGCGGCGTGAGGATCGACCAGCGCATCGCGGCGAAGCGCCCGATGAAGAAATCCGAAATGCGCCGCAGGATGAAGTGCTCCGGCTCGAACCACGCGACGAAGTGCTCGCCGCCCTCATCCTCGATGCGGCGGAAGCGCAGGAACGCGGTCATCTTGTGCATGTCGCGCCGCACCGCCTTTTCCATGCGGCTCACGCGATGCACCAGCGGGTCGGACGCGATCGACAAGAGCTCGCGCTCCCCATGCGTGATGCGCCAGAGCAGTTCGTAGAGCAGCGCGAAGCGCTCGCGGTCGCGGTGGCACACGGCAGCTTCGGCGAGCCGCACGTAGGCGGCCGGCACGCTGAACGCGCCGGCGCCCTGCGGCGGCGGCTTTCCGCCGATCAGGTCGGGCGTACTGACGCGCCACGTCACGTCACGCGGTGCAACGCCTGCGCCGATGAGCGTGCGGGCGATATCGCGGAATTCCTCGAACGCGTCCTCCCGCGTGAGGACCGCACGCGTGAGCTTCTCGTCGAGGAAATGGCGATTCATCCGAATAACGACAGTTGCTGCGGCCGTGGCGCAAGCGCCGCGCGCAATTGCGCGGACGTGTGCTCGGCAATAGGCCGGTGGTCCTGCGCGATGATGAAGGGCCGCGCGCGGCGGATCGCGCCCGAGAGCCGCGCGAGATCGTCGAGCCGCAGCGAGCGATGGCGGCGCGTCGCGATGATCCGGTCCACGGTGCGTGAGCCGAGGCCCGGGATGCGCAGCAATTGCTCGCGCGAGGCCGCGTTCACGTCGACCGGGAAGCGGTCGCGGTTGTGCAGTGCCCAGGCGAGTTTCGGATCGATGTCGAGATCGAGCATGCCGCCGTCCAGGCTGCCGGCGATCTCGGCGGCGGAGAATCCGTAGAAGCGATAGAGCCAATCGGCCTGATAGAGCCGGTGCTCGCGCTGCAACGGCGCGGCCTTCACCGGCAGCAGGCGGCTCGAATCCGGAATGGGAGAAAACGCCGCGTAGTAGATGCGCTTGAGGTCGTAGCTCGCGTAAAGCGAGGCGCTCGTGCGCACGATCTCGGCATCGTTCGCGCCGTCGGCGCCGATGATCATCTGCGTGCCCTGACCGGCGGGCGAAAAGCGCGGCGCGCGTTTGTCCGCTTCGGCTTCCGCGATGTGCAGGCGCAGGCTCGCCATCGTAGACTTGATCGAGGCGGTGCGTTTCTCGGGCGCGAGCGTTTTGAGGCCCGTCTCGGTCGGCAGTTCGACGTTGATCGACAGCCGGTCGGCATGACGTCCGGCCTCGGCGATCAGCGCCGGGTCGGCGTCCGGGATGCTCTTGAGATGGATGTAGCCGCGGAAGCCGTGCTCCTCGCGCAGCGCGCGCGCGACGCGCACGATGAGCTCCATCGTGTAATCCGAATTCCGGATGATGCCTGATGAGAGGAACAGCCCTTCGATGTAGTTGCGGCGATAGAAGTTGAGCGTGAGGTCGACGACCTCCTGCACGGAAAAGCGCGCACGGCGCACGTTCGAGGAACGGCGGTTGATGCAGTACGCGCAGTCGAAGATGCAGGCATTGGTCAGCAGCACCTTGAGCAGCGAGACGCAGCGCCCGTCCGGCGTGTAGGAATGGCAGATGCCGCAGCCGGTCGTGGAGCCAAGCCCGCCCTTCTTCGAGTCGCGCTTTTCCGCGCCCGACGACGCGCAGGAGGCATCGTACTTCGCGGCGTCGGCCAGAATCGCCAGCTTCTCCAGCGTCGAAAGCATGTTCTCTTTTTGTTCTCATTGACGCGCGGAGTCAAGAGCGCGCTAGAACGTTGAACCGCATAGGGAAAGTCCATGGAATACCGCAAGCTTGGCGCCAGTGGCGTTGAAGGTTTCGCCGCTCTGTCTTGGCACCATGACGTTCGGCGGGCCGACCGACGAAGCGTCCGCGGGCCGGATCGTCGCCAAGGCCCGCGAGCAGGGCGATCAACTTCATCGACTCGGCGGACGCCTATCAGGGCGGCAAGTCCGAGGAAATCGCCGGGCGCGCGATCGGCAACCAGCGGCACGACTGGGTTGTCGCCACCAAACTCGCCAACCAGATGGGCGAGGGCGCGAACCGCGGCGGGCTGTCGCGCAAGTGGGTGCTGCAGGCCGCGGAGGAAAGCCTGCGCCGGCTCGGCACCGACTACATCGACATCTACTACCTGCACAAGGAAGACCACGCGACGCCGCTCGCCGAGACGGTGCGTGCGATCGGCGACCTGCTGCGTGCACGGCAAGATCCGATACTTCGGCGTGTCGAACTACCGGGCCTGGCGCGTCGCCGAGATCTGCAATCTGTGCGACCGCATGGGCATCGACCGGCCGCTCGTGAGCCAGCCCTACTATCACGCGCTCTATCGCGTGGCCGAGGTCGAGCACCTGCCGGCGTGCGCGTACTACGGCCTCGGCGTGGTCAGCTACTCGCCGCTCGCGCGCGGCGTGCTCACCGGAAAATATCAGCCGGGCGCCGAAGCGCCGAAGGACACGCGCGCGGGACGCGCCGACCGGCGCATGATGCAGACTGAGTTTCGCCCGGAGACGCTGGAGGCCGCGCAAAAGGTCAAGGCCTACGCTACGAGCCGCGGCGTCGCGCCCAATCACTTCGCGGTCGCCTGGGTACTCAACAACAAGCTGATCAGCGGCGTGGTGGCGGGTCCGCGCACCGAAGCGCACTGGGACGACTACATGAAGGCGCTCGATTTCAAGTTCACCAAAGAGGACGAGGCGTTCATCAACGATCTCGTCGTCACCGGCCACGCGGTATCGGCGGGCTACAACGATCCCGCCTATCCGATCGAAGGCCGCGTGGCGAGAACCGCCTGATGGCCGACGCGCGCGCCAGCACCGTCGATGAGGCCGAGCTTGCGCGCTTCGCGAGCTGGGCCGATCAATGGTGGGACCCGCGCGGCAAGATGGCGGTGCTGCACAAGTTCAATCCGGTGCGCCTTGCCTACATCCGCGATGCCGCCTGCAAGCGCTTTGATCGCAACCCGAAAGCTCTCGACAGTCTGAAAGGTCTGCGCATCCTCGACATCGGTTGCGGCGGCGGCGTGCTGAGCGAGCCCTTAGCGCGGCTGGGCGCGAAGGTGGTCGGGGCCGACCCGGTCGAACGCAACGTCGCGGCCGCGAAGCTCCACGCGGAGCAAAGCGGGCTCGCGATCGACTATCGCGCGACGACCGCCGAAGCGCTGGCGGACGCGGGCGAACGCTTCGACATCGTGCTGGCGATGGAAGTCGTCGAGCACGTCGTCCGACATGCCGCTGTTCGTTAGCCGCTGCGCCGAGATGGTCAAGCCGGGCGGGCTGATGATCGCCGCCACGCTCAACCGCACCATGAAGAGCTTCGCGCTGGCGATCGTCGGCGCCGAATACGTGCTGCGCTGGCTGCCGCGCGGCACGCACCAGTGGGACAAGTTCGTCACGCCGGACGAGCTGGAAATCGCAATGGAGCGCGCCGGCCTCGCCACCACCGACGAGCGCGGCGTGATCTACAATCTGTTCGCCGACCGCTGGGAGCTCTCGACCGATACCGACGTGAACTACATGGTGCTGGCGGAGAAGGCGGGCTGACCCCTCGGGCATGGCTGTCATGCCGTGGCCAATTCCACAATTTGCGGCTACTGGATTCCCCGCCGTCGCGGGCGTGACGTCTGGGGGGAAGTCGCCGTGATCGATACAAGCTGGCTCTGGATCGTCTTCACGCTGCTCGCCGCGGGCGGGCAGACCGTGCGCAACGCGATGCAGCGCGAGCTGACGGCGACGCTCGGCACTGTCGGCGCGACGCATGTGCGCTTCCTGTTCGGCTTTCCGTTCGCGCTGCTTTTCCTGCTCGGCGTTTATCTCGCAACCGGCGCGGCCCTGCCGCGCCCGACTCTGAACTATGTGCCGTGGCTCCTGTGCGGCGCGCTATTCCAGATCGGCGCGACCGCCACGATGCTGGCCGCGATGGGGCAGCGCTCGTTCGTGGCCGTCGTCGCCTACATCAAGACCGAGCCGATTCAGGTCGCGATCTTCGGCGCAGTCTTTCTCGGCGACCTCGTCAGCCTTCCGATGATGGTCGCGATCGTGATCGCGACGGTCGGCGTGCTCGTGATGTCGTACAAGCCCGGCGGGCTGACCGGCGGCATCAAGCCGACCGTCATCGGGCTGATCTCCGGCGCCATGTTCGCGCTCTCGGCGATCGGCTATCGCGGCGCTATTCTGGATCTCAACCATCCGAACTTCGTGATGGTCGCGACCTATACCCTCGCGTGCGGACTCGTTCTTCAGGCCGCGCTGTTGACCGCCTATCTGGCGCTACGCGACCGCGCGGTGCTTACCGCCATCGTGGGACAGTGGCGCCGCTCGCTGTTCGCCGGCTTCATGGGCGCGACGGCCTCGCAGTTCTGGTTCCTTGCTTTCGCGATCGCGAGCGCCGCGAGCGTGCGCACGCTGGCGCTGGTCGAGGTTCTGTTCGCGCAGGCAATCTCGGCGTTCATTTTCAAGCAGCCGACGAGCCCGCGCGAAGGGGTCGGCATGGCGATGATCGTGGTCGGCGTCATCGTGCTGATCTGGGCCCACCAGACCTGAGGTTCCGGCCCGGCGGGTGCGGGTTCCATGCCGCGATCCCGCAGCGTTGACGGAAAATACACGCTATCGGTATCCGGTCTGGCGCCAAGGCGTGCCCACCGCGACGGGCGTTAACAAATTTTGCCTATCGTGCGGACGGTAGCGTCAGGTTCAGGCGTCATTTCCGCATGCAAATAGCAGCGCAACCCTCTCTTCTGGGCGAGCTCGAAGCGGCGATCCAGAGCGGGTCGAGCGAGCAGCGTACCGCTATGCTGCGCCGGATCACCGATCTGTTCATCGGCACGCCCAACATCAACGACGCGCAGGCCGGCGTGTTCGACGATGTGTTTTCGCAGCTCATCAAGGAAATCGAGTTCAAGGCGGTGCTCGAGCTGAGCGACCGCATGTCGTCGGTCGATCACGCGCCGGAGCGGCTCATCCGCCAGCTCGCGCATGACGACGCGATCGAGATTTCGGGTCCGGTGCTGTCGCGCTCGCGCCGGCTCGACGACGAGGAGCTTGTTTCCATCGCCCGTACCAAGAGCCAGGCGCATCTTGCGGCGATCGCGGGACGCGCCGAGCTCGACGAGTCCGTGACCGACGTTCTGGTCGAGCGCGGCGACATGGTGGTTTCCCGCAAGGTGGCGGCCAACAACGGCGCGCGCTTCACCGAAGTCGCGCTGAAGAGCCTGGTCGATCGCGCGGGCGACGATGGCGATCTCGCGACCGCGGTCGCGCGCCGGCGCGAACTTCCCGCGCCGATGTTTCGCCAGCTGCTCTCGCATGCGACCGACACGGTGCGCAAGCGGTTGCTCGACGGCGCGCAGCCCGCGACCGCCAAGGCGATCAACATGATCCTCACCGAGATTTCGCAGGAGGTCGAGCAGAAGACCTTGCCGGCGCGCAACTATGATGCGGCGCAGCGCACCATCTCGGAAATGCAGAAGCGCGGGAACCTTGCGGTCGCCAACCTCTATCAGCTTGCCAGGCAGCAGAAGCTGGAAGAGATGGTGGTCGTGCTCTCGCATCTCACCGCGGTGCCGGTCGACGTGATCGATCGCTTCCTCGATGACCCGTCGGACGATCCGCTGTTGCTGCTCGGCAAGTCGATCGATCTCGACTGGCCGGTGGTGTCATCGATGTTGGCGACGCGGCTGTGCCTGTCCGAGCTGCACGAAGCGCGCTCCTACGAGGCAGCGAAGAAATACCGCAAGCTCGCGCAGTCGTCGGCGCAACGCGTGATCCGCTTCTGGCACGCGCGCGAGAAGCTCGCGAACTGACCCGTCCGCCCGGTGTGATTAATTCCGCTCTTCCGGCAGCACGGGCAGCGGATGAAACTCGATGCCTTCCTCGTGCAGCGCCTTGGCGTCCTGCGGCGAAGCCTCGCCGTAGATCGAGCGGTGCTCGCTCTCGCCGTAGTGCATCTTGCGCGCTTCCTCGGGAAACTTCTTCCCGACATTGTCGGCGTTCGACGTCAGATGATCGCGTAGCTCTTTCAACTTCGCGCGGAATTCACGCTCCTGCGGGGAGATCATCGCGACCGGTGTCGCGGGTTCGGGCGCCGCCGCAACGGTTTCTTCGACGGGCGCCGCGACCGGCCCGCTCTTGCCGGTGCGTGTGAGGCGCGGCGCCATGATGGCCTTATCGACCTTGGCCGAGCCGCACAGTGGGCACGAGACGAGCCCGCGCTTCGCCTGCTTGTCGTAGGCGGTGGAATTCTGGAACCAGCTTTCGAAAGAATGGCCCTTGTCGCAGGCGAGCGCGTAGCGGATCACGCGTCGCCTCCGACCAGATGCAGATGCGTCGGCTCTGCCATCGGCTCGAGGATCTCGAAGCGCCGGCCGTGCTGCAGCGACGGGACGCGCCCGCGCGCGAGGGATACTTCCGCGGGATCGATGTCGGCGAACACAACGCCGGGCTCGGTGCCGCCTTCGGCGAGGATGCGGCCCCACGGATCGACCACGAGCGAATGCCCGAAGGTTGCGCGGCCGTCCTCATGGTCGCCGCCTTGCGCGGCCGCGAAAACGAAGCAGCCGTTCTCGATCGCGCGCGCGCGCATCAGCACGTGCCAGTGCGCCTCGCCGGTCTGGCGCGTGAACGATGACGGGATGGCAAGGAAGGTCGCGCCGGCCTCGGCGAGCGCGCGGTAGAGCGCCGGGAAGCGCAGGTCGTAGCAGATGGTGATCCCCAACCGCCCCCACGGCAGGTCGGAGAGCACGGCGAGATCGCCCGGACGGTAGGCGCGCGACTTGCGATAGCTCTCACCGCCTTTGAGATCGACATCGAACATGTGGATCTTGTCGTAGCGCGCGACGATGTCGCCGCGGCGATCGATCAGGAAGGCGCGGTTCACCGCCTTGTCGGATGACGCCTTGATGGCGAGCGAGCCGACATGCACGAAGATGCCGAGCGCGCGCGCCAGCTCGCGGAAGGTCGCGAGCGTGGTGTCGTTTTCTTCCGGAACGATGGTGGCGAACAGGTTCTCGCGCGAGCGCTCCAGGATGTTGGTCATCTCGGGCGTCTGCACATAGTCGGCGCCGCCGGTCTTGGCCTCGCCGATCAGCTTCGCCGCCGCATCCATGTTGGCCTGCGGGGTGCGTCCCGAGCGCATCTGGATGAGGCCGACGCGGAATGTCGAGCCCGTCATGGTTCCCCGCTTTCAAGCCGCCAGCATGGCATCGAGCTTGCCGGCTTCCTCAAGCGCGTAGAGGTCGTCGCAGCCGCCGACATGCGTGTCGCCGATGAAGATCTGCGGAAACGTCCTGCTGCCATTCGCGCGCTCGATCATTTCCTCGCGCAGTTCGCGATTGCCGGTCGCGTTGATTTCCCGGAACGCCACGCCCTTGCGTGTAAGCAACTCCCGCGCCGCGTCCGAATAGTAGCAGAAATCCCGCGTGTAGATCACGACCTCAGCCATATCACTTACGAGCCGTTAAAAGGAGGATGAGGCCACTATATGGGCGTCTTTCGCCGCGTCAACAACCCGGGCGAGGACCAGGACATCGACTTGCGCCGCGCCCGCGCGCAACAGCGCCCGTGCGCAGGCATCCGATGTTGCGCCCGAGGTGAGCACGTCGTCGATCAGCAGCAGCCGGCGTCCCGCGACCTCGCCCTTGGCGGCGGCATCGACGCGGAACGCGCCCTGCACGTTGGTGGCGCGCTCGGCGCGCGAGAGCCCGACCTGCTGCGCGGTCGCCTTGACGCGGCGTAACGGCGTGTGTGCGATCGCGATGCCGCTTTCCTTTGCGATGGCGGCCGCGAGCGCCGCCGACTGGTTGAAGCGGCGCGCCCACAGGCGGCGCCAGTGCAGCGGAACCGGCACGAGCGCGTCGGCCTCGCGCAGCAGTTCCTCGCCCGCGCGCGCCATCCAGCGTCCGAGCATCGGCGCAAGGTCGAGCCGGTCGCCGTACTTGAAGGCGTGCACCAGCTTGGCGGCGACGTCGTCGTAGCGCACCGCCGCGCGGGCGCGCTGGTAGGCCGGAGGATCGGCGATCGCCTGCATCGACAGGATGCCGGGACCCGGATCGTAGGCGAACGGAATGCCGAGCCGAGGGCAGTACGGCGGCGCGATGAAGGAGAGCTTGCCCCAGCACGCGGGGCAAAGCCCGCTGCCGGTCACGAGATCGCGGCAGGCCGGACACAGCGGCGGCAGCGCCACGTCGAGCCCGAGCCGCAGGCTCGCGCGCAAGCCCTGCGCGAAGCGCGTCAGGCGCGAGGGCTGCACTGTCGCGGCGTTATCCATGCGGCAAGGGTAGCTCATCCACTCGTCCCCGCGAAAGCGGGGACCCAGTTCTGTGATAATCGTGAAAGCAGTTCTGGATTCCCGCTTGCGCGGGGATGAGCGGAGATTTGGGCGACCGTCATGGCTCAAAGCCCCATCGTATTCGATCGCGCGCTGCTGCGCCGCCGCTGGCGGCGCGCGCGTACGCTCGGGCCCGAGACATTCCTGATCGATCGCGTCGCGTCCGACCTCGCCGAGCGGCTCGGCGCGGTGCTGCGCCGGTTCGATGTGGCGGCCGATCTCGGGACGCCAAGCAATGCGGTGCGCGCGGCGCTCGCCGGCAACGCCGCGATCGGCCGGATGATCGGCGTGCGCCGCATCGCCGCATGAAGGCGTCGCGGTCGTCGCGGACGAGGAAGCGCTGCCGTTCCGCGATGCCTCGCTCGACCTCGTCGTGTCGGCGCTCGCGCTGCATTTCGTCAACGATCTGCCCGGCGCGCTCATTCAAATTCGCCGCGCGCTCAAGCCGGACGGCCTGTTCCTCGCCGCGCTGCTCGGCGGCGAGACGCTCACCGAACTGCGTCAGTCCTTCGCCGCTGCCGAGAGCGAGCTTGAGGGCGGCGTCTCGCCGCGCGTCGCGCCATTCGCGGACGTGCGCGAGATGGGTGCGCTGCTTCAGCGCGCGGGCTTCGCGCTGCCGGTCACCGACATCGACCGCGTGACTGCGCGTTACGCCTCGCCGTTCGCGCTAATGGCCGAATTGCGCCGGATGGGCGCGACCAATGCGCTTGCCGAGCGGCGCCGCACGCCGCTGCGGCGCGCGACCCTCAACCGCATGGCGGAGATCTACGCGCAGCGCTTCTCCGATCGTGACGGGAAAATCCGCGCGACGTTCGAGATCGTGTGGCTGTCGGGCTGGGCGCCGCACGAGAGCCAGCAGAAGCCGCTGCGGCCCGGCTCTGCGCAGACGCGGCTTGCCGATGCGCTTGGCGTTCCCGAACGCAGCGCGGGCGAGAAGCCAGGAGGTGAGGGACATGAAACCGGGAGTGAAGGCGAAACACCGCATCTACTCGATCAGCGTCGGGAAGGTTTACCCGCTCTATGTTGCGAAGGCGGAGAAGAAAGGGCCGCACGAAAACGGAGGTCGACCAGATCATATCGTGGCTGACCGGCTACAGTCCGAAGCAACTGGAAGCGCAACTCGCCAAGCAGACCGACTTTGAAACCTTCTTTGCGAAGGCCCCGAAAATGAATCCTTCGCGCGCCCTGATCACAGGGGTGATCTGCGGTATCCGCGTGGAGGATATCGAGGAGCCGACGATGCGGGAAATCCGCTACCTCGACAAACTGATCGACGAGCTCGCGAGGGGCAAGGCGATGGACAAAATCCTGCGGAAGAAATGACCTCGTTATTGCGGCTCGATCCCGGCGTCCTTGATCAGCTTGCCCCAGTTGACCAACTCGGACTGCACGAACGCCGCGAGCGTCTCGGGCGGACCGGAGAATGCATCGAAGCCCGTCACCGCGATGCGCGACTTCGCCTCAGGATTGGCGATGATCTTCTGCATCTCGGCATTGAGGCGGTCGACGATCTCCTTCGGCGTACCGGCCGGCGCGAACAGCGCCGCGTAGGACGTGACGTCGTAACCCGGGATGCCGGCCTCGGCGAGCGAGGGCAGGTCGGGCAGCAGCGCACTGCGTTCCTTCGTGGTCACGGCGAGCGCGCGGAAGTTTCCGGCGCGCACGTGTTCGAGACCCGGCGCCAGATCGATGAACATCATCGAGACGCGCCCGCCGAGCACGTCGTTGATCGCGGGCGGCGTGCTCTTGTACGGCACATGCAGCACGTCGATGCCGGCTTTGCTCTTGAGCGTCTCGCCGGCAACGATGCCGGTGGTGTTGCCGCTCGCATAAGTGAGCTTGCCGGGATTGGCCTTCGCGTAGGCGACCAGCTCGGGCAGCGTCTTCGCCGGGATGTCCTTGTTCACCACCAGCATGAACACGTAGGAGCCCGCGCGCGCGACCGGCGCGAAGTCCTTCACGGGATCGTAGGAGAGCGTCTTGAACAGGTGAGGGTTGGCCGAGTGCGTGGAGTTCGTCGCCATCAAGAGCGTGTAGCCATCGGGCGCCGCGCGCGCCACGTAGGTCGCGGCGATCACGCCGCTCGCGCCGACTTTGTTCTCGATCACGACGCTCTGGCCGAGCGCATTCTGCAGATATTGCCCGATGATGCGCGCGATTGAGTCCGTGCCGCTGCCGGCCGCGAACGGCACCACGATGGTGATCGGCTTGCTCGGATAGGGCTGCGCGCTCGCGGCGCTTGCCGCAATCACGAGACACAGGCCGGCAAGGCATCGCAACAGACCGCGCATGGATCCTCCCTCGGGTGCTTTGCGCCGATGATACACGGCGGCACGGCCTGCCGCCGCCTGAACGAATCCACGGGACGGCGGGCAAGTGCTGCTTGACTCTTTGGTCCGTCGGAGTCCGTCCCGCATTAACCGCTCGGCGGCGCGCTCGCTCGCGAGTCGCGCGAGAACCTACCCGATCTTGTGTTTTTCCCGGCGGTTATCGCGAGCGCTTGCGAAGGTATTCGCGAGTGCCGATTCGGGCGCGTTTCGTTCGAGACTCGTTCCAGATGTTACGACAAGCATCGATTCGGCGGGCACTTGCGTGCCGGCGGCGTCGCAATTTGAAGCAACCCTCTCACGTCGGTCGTCCGGGCCTCTCATTCGGCTCGGATCGCGAAGTGCTCTTTCGCGCGCCGCGCTCCGAAAATAACGGCGGAGAGAATTTTTAACGTCTCGGCCGTGCGAATCGCGCAGAGCCGATTTCGGGCGCGGTTCGTTCCGTGCCTGTTCGGTTTTGCCGTGACGGCAGGTTTTGCACAGCGCGTGTGTTGCATTCCGGGGCAATGCGGCCGACATGAATCTCATGCGGCCGCCCTACAGCTACCGCGACGACAGCGCCGTTCCGAGTTTTCCGGACGACAAGCCGATCATCATCTTCGACGGCTATTGCGCGCTGTGTTCCGGCTGGGCGGCTTTCGTGCTGCGCCATGATCCGGATGGACGCTTCCGCCTGCTGTCGGCGCAATCGCCGCTCGGGCAGGCGCTCTACCGGCACTACGGCCTCGACCCGCAGGACTACGAGACCAACATCCTGCTCGGCGAAGGCCGCGCCTGGTTCAAGTCGGAAGGCTCGATCCGCATGGCCGAGGGTCTCGGCTTTCCCTGGTCGCTCGCGGCGGTGTTTCGCGTCCTGCCGATGCGCTGGCGCGACACGCTCTACGATACGGTCGCGCGCAACCGGCTGCGCTGGTTCGGCAAGCGTAGCACCTGCTACCGGCCGGAGCCGCGCTTCGCGGAGCGGTTCATCGCATGAGCAAGCTCCGCGTCATCATTCTCGGGGGTTACGGCACGTTCGGCGGACGCCTCGTGCGGTTGCTTGCCGACGAGCCGCGCCTGACGCTGATCGTTGCGGGACGCTCGCTCAAACAGGCCGAGGCATTCTGCGCCGCATGCCCTGCGCGCGCGACGCTGCTGCCCGCGGCGTTCGATCGCGAAGGCGATCTCGACGCGCAATTCTCCGCGCTCGCGCCCGATATCGTGGTGGACGCGAGCGGGCCATTTCAGGGCTACGCAGACCCATATCGCGTGGTGCGGGCCGCGCTCGCGCACGGCATCGCCTATCTGGATCTCGCGGACGGCTCGGACTTCGTGAACGGCGTCGCGCAGTTCGACGCGCAGGCGCGCGAGCGCGGCGTGTTCGTGCTCTCCGGCGTATCGAGCTTTCCGGTGCTCACCGCGGCGGTGACGCGGCGTCTCTCGCACGGCATGGCGCGCGTCTTGTCGATCTCGGCGGCATCGCGCCGTCGCCTTACGCGGGCGTCGGGCAGAACGTCATCCGGGCGATTGCGGGTTATGCGGGCAAGCCGGTGAAACTCGTGCGCAACGGCGAAGGCGCGGTCGCGTACGGGCTAACGGAATCGCGGCGCTACACCATTGCGCCGCCCGGCGGCGTGCCGCTCGGCAGCATCCGTTTCTCGCTGGTCGATGTGCCGGACCTGCAGGTGCTTCCCGCACTGTGGCCGTCGCTGCGCGACATCTGGATGGGCGCGGGGCCGGTGCCGGAAATCCTGCACCGCGTGCTGAACCTCTGCGCGTCGGCGGTGCGGCTAAGGCTGTTTCCCTCGCTGCTGCCGCTCGCCGGCCTGATGCACCGCGCGATCAACGTCGTGCGCTGGGGCGAGCATCGCGGCGGCATGTTCGTCGAAGTCGCCGGCACGGCGGCGGACGGCACGCGCATCGTGCGCGCCTGGCACATGACGGCCGAAGCCGACGACGGCCCGATGATTCCGTCGATGGCGTGCGAGGCGATCGTCCGCCATTGCGTCGACGGCCGGGCGCCGAAAGCTGGCGCGCGGCCGGCAACCGGCGATCTTGAACTGGAAGACTACGAGAAGCTGTTCGCGCGCCGTGCGATCTGTTCCGGCATCCGCGAAGACCCGTCTCAGGACAAGCGCGCTGCCGCTCTACCGGCGGCTCCTCGGCGAGGTGTACGAATTGCTGCCTGCGCCGCTTCAAGCGTTGCACGACCTGAAGGGCGCGATGGTCGCCGAAGGCACCGCGACGGTGACGCGTGGCACGGGTTGGCTCGCGCGCCTGATCGCGACGCTGATCGGATTTCCGCAGGCGGGCGAGAACGTGCCGGTGCGCGTCGACTTCAAGGCCGAGAACGGACGCGAGCGCTGGACGCGGACCTTCGCGGGGCGCTCGTTTCATTCCACGCAGGAAGCCGGACGCGGGCGCTTCGAATGGCTGGTGTGCGAGCGCTTCGGCCCGGTCAATGCCGGCATGGCGTTGGTGCGCGATGGAGGATCGCCTGCGGCTGATCGTGCGCCGCTGGAGCGTGTTCGGAATCCCGCTGCCGCTTGCCTTTGCGCCGCGCGGCGACGCCTATGAGTTTGCCGAGAACGGCCGCTTCCATTTCCACGTCGAGATCCGCCTTCCGCTCGCCGGTCTGGTCGTCGCCTATCGCGGCTGGCTGGTTCCCCGCTTGTGATTGCGCTCCTTACGCCTATGTGCCAAGCACGTCCCATCACCTGTCATTCCTGGACGCTTGAGGGCGATCGTTCGCCTCATCCGCTGATTGTTGAACTGTCTCCGGACGCTTGATGCCCATTTCTTTTTCTTCGAACGTCTCCCGCGACGCGCGTGCGCGCGGTGCGAACGTGACCGCCGTGCTGGGGCCGACCAACACCGGCAAGACGCATCTGGCGATCGAGCGCATGCTCGCGCATTCGAGCGGCATGATCGGGCTGCCGCTGCGCCTGCTCGCGCGCGAGGTCTACAACAAGTGCGTGGAGCGCGTCGGTCCCGAGCAGGTCGCGCTCGTCACCGGCGAAGAGAAGATCAAGCCGCAAAGTCCACGCTTCTGGGTTTGTACCCTGGAGGCGATGCCGCGCGACCTCGATGTGGCGTTCGTGGCGATCGACGAAATCCAGATCGCCGCCGATCTCGAGCGCGGCCACGTCTTCACCGATCGCATGCTCAACCGGCGCGGCCGCGAGGAAACACTCGTGCTTGGCGCCTCCACCATGCGCAGCATGGTGGAGCGGCTGCTTCCGGGCGCGAACATCCTCAGCCGCCCGCGGCTTTCCACGTTGAATTTCGCCGGCGAGAAGAAGCTCACGCGGCTGCCGCGGCGCAGCGCGATTGTCACGTTCTCGGCGGATGAGGTTTACGCCATCGCCGAACTGATCCGCCGCCAGCGTGGTGGCGCGGCCGTCGTGCTCGGCTCGCTTAGCCCACGCACCCGCAACGCGCAGGTCGCGCTCTACCAGTCCGGCGACGTCGACTATCTGGTCGCGACCGATGCGATCGGCATGGGGCTCAATCTCGACGTCGACCACGTAGCGTTTGCGGCCGACCGAAAATTCGACGGATATCAGTTCCGCAAACTTAACTCTGCCGAGCTTGGCCAGATCGCCGGCCGCGCGGGACGCGCGATGCGCGACGGAACCTTCGGCACAACGGGCCGCTGTCCGCCCTTCGATCCCGAAACCGTGCAGGCGCTGGAGAGTCACAGCTTCGATTCCGTGAAGGTGCTGCAATGGCGCAACACTGCGCTCGACTTCGCGTCGCTCGGCGCGCTGGCTGCGACACTTGCGCAAACGCCGACCGAGCAGGGGCTCACGCGCGCACCGATTGCCGAAGATATTCAGGTCCTGGAGCATGTTTCGCGCGACGAAGAGGTGCGCGCCCTTGCCGCATCGCGCGCCGCCGTCGAGCGGCTGTGGGAGGTTTGCCAGGTCCCCGACTATCGGAAGGTCTCGCC
Organism: uncultured Alphaproteobacteria bacterium; assembly: GCA_963828625.1. GTDB lineage: Bacteria > Pseudomonadota > Alphaproteobacteria > Rhizobiales > Xanthobacteraceae > PALSA-894. The sequence goes on from CAWHEX010000011.1 coordinate 436,683, forward strand.
GGCCGCGCACGCCGAGATGGCCGCCACCCTCTATGGTTTCCTGATGCGGGAGGGTACAATCCCGCCTGACTGGTTTGCCGCGCAGGTCGCGCAGGCGGATCGCACCGACGGCGATATCGATACGCTCGCGAACCGGATCGCCCACATCAGGACCTGGACCTTTGCGGCAAACCGTCCGGATTGGCTCGCCGACCCCGAACACTGGCAAGGCATCACCCGCGGCGTGGAGGACAAGCTGTCCGACGCGCTGCACGAGCGTTTGGCCGAGCGCTTTGTCGACCGCCGCACCAGCGTATTGATGCGGCGGCTGCGCGAGAACACGATGCTCGAAACCGAAATCAACAAGTCAGGCGAAGTTGTCGTCGAAGGCCACCCGATCGGGCGGCTGGCGGGATTCCAGTTCGCGCCTGACTCCGCCTCCGCCGGACCGGAAGGCAAGGCGCTGCGCGCCGCCGCCCAGAAGGCGCTCGCCGGCGAGATCGACGCGCGCGCCGCGCGGCTTGGCCATGCGAACGACGATCTGTTCGTGCTCGCCTCCGACGGCAGCATCCGCTGGCTCGGCGAGCCGGTCGGCAAGCTGACGGCGGGCGACGACATGCTGCGCCCGCGCGTGCGCATCCTGTCCGACGATCATTTGTCCGGCGCGTCGCGCGAGGCCGTGCAGACGCGGCTCGATCTGTGGCTCAAGGCGCATCTGGAAAAGCTGCTCGGCCCGCTGTTCGCGCTCTCGTCGGCCGAGGACATCACCGGCATCGCGCGCGGCGTCGCGTTCCAGCTCACCGAAGGGCTGGGCGTGCTCGAGCGCCATCGCGTCGCCGAGGAAGTGAAGGGTCTCGACCAGCCCGCGCGCGCGGCGCTGCGCAAATACGGCGTGCGCTTCGGCGCGTATCACATCTACCTTCCGCAACTTCTCAAGCCCGGTGCGCGCGCACTCGCGGTGCAGCTCTGGGCGCTGAAGGAAGCGACGCCCGACACCAAGGGTCTCGACACCGTGCCGCATCTGGCGGCGTCGGGTCGCACGTCGTTTCCGGCCGACAAGGACGTTCCGAAGGCGCTCTATCGCACGCTCGGCTATCGGGTGTGCGGCGAACGCGCGGTGCGCGTGGATATCCTGGAGCGGCTCGCCGATCTGATCCGTCCGGCGATCGCGTGGCGCGCGGGTTCGTCCGCGCAGAAGCCACCCGGCGCGGTCGAGGGCGGCGGATTCACCGTGACGGTGAACATGACTTCGCTCACCGGCTCGTCGGGCGAGGATTTCGCATCCGTGCTGCGCTCGCTCGGCTATCGGATGGAGAAGAAGCCGAAGCCTGCCGAAGCGCCGAAGGCCGCACCGGCCGCCGCTGAGGCGCCGGCTGAATGCTGCCGCAGTCCGGCTGATGCGCCTGCTGAGACGATCGACGCGGCGCCGGCCGAAACCGTGACTGACGCGCCGATTGAGGCTGCGCCGATTGAAGCCACGCCGGTCGAGGCTGCGATTGCGCCGGTCGCCGAGGCTCCGCCGGAGCCGGTCCGCGGCGCCCATTGAACCGAGCGCCGCGATCGAAGCCGCATCCGACACGCCGGTTGCCGCCGCGGTCGCGCCGGTTGTCGCCCGAAGGTGAAGCCGCCGCGTCGACGGAACCCGCAGCCGAGGCAAAGCCCGCCGAACCCGAGATGATCGAGGTGTGGCGTCCGGGCCGTCCGCCCGAGGAGCGCCGCCAGCGCCCGGCCCGTCCGCAGGGCGAACGGCGCGAACACCGTCCGCGTCCGCAGTCCACTGTTCCGGCCGCGCCGCAGGACGGCGCGCAGGCTGTCGCTCCGCCCGCGGGCGATACCGCCGCGGCGGCGACGACCGACGCGCCGAAGCCCGATCGGCAGGATCGCCGGCCGCGCCACGGCCAGGATCGCGCCGGACAGGCCGACCGGCCGCAGCGCGAGGGCCGTCCCGCCGCGCGCGAGCGGCGCGGGGGCGAACGCCCGGATCGCGAACATTCCGAACGCAGTGGCCGTCCCCCCCGTCGCGAGGGCGGCCGCCGCGACTTCAAGGATCGCGATCGCGGCGAGGCGCGCGAGTGGATCGACCCGAAGGAACGGCGCGGGCAAGCCGATCCGAATTCGCCGTTTGCGAAACTCGCCGCTCTCAAAGAGCAGCTTGAGGCGAACAAAGAACGTTGATCGATCGCCAGCGCATCGACAAATGGCTGTGGCACGCGCGTGTGGTGCGTACGCGAACGTCCGCCGCTTCGCTGGTCGATGAAGGCCACGTGCGGCTCAACGGCGGCCGCGTCACCGCGGCGAGCCACCTCGTGCGGGCGGGCGATGTCGTCACGATCGCGCTGGATCGTACGGTGCGCATCCTGAAGGTGACGGGTTTCGCGGAACGGCGCGGCGATGCCCAGGCCGCCAGTGTGCTGTTCGAGGATCTGACCCCGCCGCCGGAGCCCCGCACCAAGGAGCCTGCCGCCGCGGAACGCGATCCCGGCAGCGGCCGCCCGACCAAGCAGGAGCGGCGTGCGATCGATCGGCTGCTCGGGCGCGAATAGGCTGGAATGCCAAGCCTTGCGTGCCCATGTTGGTTGGGTTAGCAAATCCGGGCGTTCGCCGGAGTTCGAATGACCTACATCGTCAACGACAGCTGCATCCGTTGCAAGCTGATGGATTGCGTCTCGGTGTGCCCCGTGGACTGCTTCTACGAGGGCGAGAACATGCTCGTCATCCATCCGGACGAATGCATCGACTGCGGCGTGTGCGAGCCGGAGTGTCCGGTCGAGGCGATCAAGCCCGATACCGAGCCGGGGCTGGAGGAATTCCTCAAGATCAACGCCGATTATTCCAAGGTTTGGCCCAACATCACGATCAAGCGCGAACCGCCCCCCGACCACAAGGAATGGGAGGGCAAGCCCGGCAAAATCGAGCATTTTTCGCCGAATCCGGGTGAGGGCGACTAGCTCGCGCGGAACGTGAGCGCGTTAACGATTTCGGCAAAAATGCCGACCAAACGGGGCCGTTTTGCCTCGTTGCATTGCTCCAAGGCATTGATTTTGGCGGAAAATGTGCTATATTAACGCCACAGTGCGCTAAAAACCCGAAACCGCTCCCCTTGGGGAGCTTATTTTTTCGGGACTTAATCGAGGAACCGGGGTCAGGGAGCGTGAGTTCCACGCGAAAGCAGTGGCTGGAAAAACGCGTCAACGCTTGAAAAAGAGCGCTAGCAAGAAGACTTCCGCCGGTTCGCGCCGGAGGGTGTCGTCGTCCCGCAGTGCCGCGCGCGGCACCAAACAGAAGCCGGTTCGCAAAGCGAGCCGACAAGGAGCACCCCGAGGAATGACTTCCAAGAAGACTGCACCCCGTCCTGCCACTCAGCGGCCCGTCGTCGCGGTGGTGGAGCAGCGTCCGGCCGTGAAGGCGACGCAGCGCCACGGGTTCAAGATCAATGAGTACATTGTGTACCCGGCTCACGGTGTCGGCCAGATCCTCGCGATCGAGGAGCAGGAAGTCGCTGGCTACAAGCTCGAACTGTTCGTCATCAATTTCATCAAGGACAAGATGACGTTGCGCGTCCCGGTGACCAAGATCGCCAGCGTCGGCATGCGCAAGCTCGCCGAAGGCGGGCTGGTGAAGCGCGCGCTCGAGACGCTCAAGGGCCGTGCCCGCATCAAGCGCACCATGTGGTCGCGCCGTGCGCAGGAATACGAAGCCAAGATCAACTCGGGCGACATCGTCGCGATCGCGGAGGTCGTGCGCGACCTGTTCCGTTCGGACACGCAGCCGGAGCAGAGCTACTCCGAGCGTCAGCTCTACGAAGCCGCGCTCGACCGGCTGTCGCGCGAGATCTCGGCCGTGCAGCGCTGCACCGAGACCGAGGCGATCAAGGAGATCGAGGCCGCGCTCGCCAAGGGCCCGCGCCGCGGTCCGAAGCCCGCCGACGAAGCCGCCGAAGAGGTGGTCGAGGACGAGGCGGCGTAACGCTCCTTCGTTCGATAGAAAAATACAAAAGGCCCGGTCGCAAGACCGGGCCTTTTTGCTGCGCGTTGCCATACGCCATTGCGCTTTTCGCCGCCGCGCAACCTTCCATTGATTGGCAATCCCTGCTGCATGCGTCTATGAAAACTCCATAGTCCAGCGTTCATGCGTGACGGTCAGTATGGGTTTTATCGAACAAGCCGCCGGCGAAACTTTTTCTGCGCCGGCCATCATTCCAAATTGGATTCCAGAACGCCTTTGCGGCCGCGGGCTGCGCGCGGTCACCGTGTGACGTGACGCACATGCGCGGGCGGGTTCTCGTCATCGATCATGCGACGCCCAGGCCCGACCGCGATAGCGGATCAGCCAGCGCATTCCTGCTGCTGCAAATTCTCGTTCGCGCCGGCTTCGACGTCACGTTCGCGCCGGCTCCGCTCACGCATGACGGCCGATACACCGAAGCCCTGAACGCGCTCGGCATCACGACGCTTGCGGCGCCGCGCTGGACCTCGCTTGAGAACGTCATCGAGGCCTGCGCGCCGCGCACTGATGTGCTGATCCTGTCTCGCGCACCAGTCGCCTCGCAAGTGTTCGGCCACGCCCGGCGCGTCGCGCCCGCGACGAAGATCCTGTTCGACACCGTGGACCTGCACTTTCTGCGCATGGAGCGCGAAGCCGCGCTCACGGGCGACGATGCGGCGATGGGCGTTGCGCGTGAGATGCGGCGGACCGAGCTTGACCTCGTCCGGCGCGCTGACGCCACGATAGTGGTGAGCCGATACGAAGAGAAAATCCTGCACGAGGTGTTGCCGTCCTCACGGGTGCGATGCATTCCGGTTCTGCGCGAGATTCCGCCCTATCCGGCCGGTGTTCCCCAATGGCAACGCCGATTGGCGCACCTGCCCGGCGTGCTTGGCCGGATCGGGCGGGCGCTCGCGCATGATGTGCCGCCGCTCGGTTCCCGGCGCGATATCGTCTTTGTCGGCGGCTACGAGCATCGTCCGAACATCGACGCGATGCTCTGGTTCTGCCGCGATGTATGGCCACTGGTTCTCCGGAAAGGGTTTTCCGGACGCCTGATCGTGGTGGGGCCGGATGTTCCACCCGAGCTTTCCGCGCTGGCGTCCGACACGATCGACATTCGCGGTTACGTCGCCAATCTCGCGGCGCTGTTTGATTCCTGCCGCCTTAGCATCGCGCCGCTGCGCTACGGCGCTGGCGTAAAGGGGAAGATCGTCTCAAGCATGAGCCACGGCGTGCCGGTGGTCGCCACATCGATTGCAGTGGAAGGCATGGCGCTGCGTGACGGTCGCGATATCCTGATCGCGGACGCGCCCGGTGTGATCGCGGATCGCATCGTCGCGCTGTACGACGATCCCCGACTGTGGCGGCGTTTGTCGCGCAACAGCTATGAGCAGTTCATCCGCCGGTTCTCCGTCGAAGCGGGAGCGCGGACGATCGTGCGGCTTATGGACCGCCTTGTCGCGGAACGGCGAAGGGATGGCCGGGCGGACCCGGCCATCGTGTCTTGAAAGCCAGCCGATAAATCAGTGTGAGTCGAACTGCTGGCTCGGCATCGTCGCAGCGGCGCGCGTGATTGCGAGCGTATCGATCGTTTGCGTGACGCCCGCAATCTTGTCGCGCGCGATCGCACCCGTATTGCTCATCGTCCAGGCTGACGCTGCGCCCGCGACGAAAGCCACAACAGCAATGGTAATGGATCTTCGCATGAGAGCCTCCTGAAAGAAGCACGCCCCGGCCATTGGGTTGGTCGAGACAGGAGGCGATAGGGTTCGGCTATGAAGTGTATCGTGCGTATCGGCGGAACTTTCCCGGCCGATCGGAGCGAAGTTACTCCGTCACGATCTTGACCTTGTCGCCGGGCTTGAGCGGATCGCCCTGATTGAACCCGTTCAGGATCAGGAACCGCTCTAGCGGGCGGTCGACCAGCGGCATGCGGCCCGCGATACGCTCGGCCGTGTCGCCCGGCGTTACCGCGATGACGCGCAGGCGCAGCGGGCGCGCCTGATCGATCTCGCTCTGCGTCATGCGCCGGAACGTGCCGACCGAATAGCGGAACGCGCGGTCGGCCTCAGGGGTGAGCTGTTTCGCGGCGAAAATGAAACGATAGACCTCGTCGCCGAAACGGATTGCGTAGAGCCGGAACGACCACTGTTCGCCCTTCGCGAGCGCGGTCGCGGTCGGCAGGCCGTTGATGTCGAACTCCTCGATCGACTTGTCGTCGACATTCTCGATCCAGCCCGATGCGAGATATTGCGCAAGCGTCTGCTCGCCCGGCACGCGCACGACGTCGAGGCGTAGCGCGAGATTGCCGCTGTCGCGCACGCCGAGCACGGCCTGCGCGGTGTTTTCCAGCGTGAAGCGATCCGGCGCCGTGAACGTGAAGGCAAGCCGCGGGTGCAGGAAGCGCCGGCCGCGCACGTAGCCTTCGCTCGGGTCCTCGCCGTAGGGCAGTCCGTCGATCGAGCCGAGGTAGCTGTCCTTGTCGCGCGCGATATCGCCGGGCGCGGTGTACTGGCGCGCATTCGCGCGCGCGATCTTCAGCCGGTCGGGCGTGCCGGGATGCGAGGAGAGAAAGTCGAGGAAGCGCGGATCGACGCCGTTGTTGTTGACCTGCCGCAGTTCGGCGTTGCGGCCCATCGCGGTGAGGAAGCGCACGGCGCCGTAGGGATCAAAGCCCGCGCGCGACGAGATGCCGACGCCGACGCCGTCGGCCTCCAGTTCCTGCGAACGCGAGAAGCTCGCTAAGGCGATCTTGGAGCGCGCAAGCGACATCGCGCCCATCTGCGCATCGTTGAACACGTCCGACGCGACGCGGCTCACCAGCGCGGCCTGCTTCGCCTGATCCTCGCGGATCGCCGCATGGCGCGCGATCACATGCGCCATCTCGTGTGAAAGAACCGAGGCAAGCTCCGAGGTGTCGTTCGCGAGCGCGAGCAGGCCGCGCGTCACGTAGAGCTGGCCGTTCGGCAACGCGAAGGCGTTGATCGCCTGCGAGTTGAGGATCGTGACCTTGTACTTGAGATTGGGCCGCTCGGAGGCCGCGACGAGCTTGTCGACCGTCTGGGTGATCAATCCTTCGAGCCGCGGATCCTGATAGGCGCCGCCATAGGCCGCGAGGATGCGGTTGTGCTCGCGCTGCGCCGGCTGCGCATCGGAAGCCTTGGGCGGTTCGGGCAGGCTGACCTGCGTTACGCCCATCTGGCTGAGATCGGTGGCGCAACCCGCGAGCAGCAATGCGAACAGCGACGGCGCAAGCAGCCGTCGTGCCGAAAAGCCGGACACCCGCATCGTACTCACAACTTCCGCCCTCAGTTGCCCATCATCGCGCAGTCATTCCGAAAAGCCGTCCCCGCTCTTCGGGATCATTGCACGACCTCGACCTGCTCGGGACGTGCCGCCTCCACCCAGGGGCCGCCCCGCTCCTCGATCCACCCGCGAATTCTTACCCGCCGTCCGCTCAGCGACTTCGGCTCGAGCCCTGCGGCGGAAAAAGCGCGCTCATTGCGCTTGGCGATGGTGACGGTGAAATCCTCCGACCAGCGCCGCCCGAAATTCACATAGATCGTGCCGCCGCTTTCGCGCACCGACAGGACCGTTCCCTCGACCACCGCGAACCGGCCGCGGCTTTGCAGAACCCCCGCCGGGTCTTCTGCCTTGCCTATGACATAAACCGGTTCGCCCCACAGGCCAAGCTTCGCGGCGCGCGCCGATTGTTCCTTTGCGAGCAGGACCTTGGCGCAGGCGGTATCACCGACCCGGGATGAAACAAGCGCAAAGCCCCGGCTCACGAGATCGGCCTGGAGCCAGCGCTGCGCGCCGGCTTCGCCCGCGAATGCATGGGCCTGAAGCCGTCCGTAGCGGTCGGTCTCCGCCACGGTCGCAATGCGCTTGAGCGCGAGCGTGGTTCCGGCGGGCAGTTCGCGCGCGTCGAGGCGCGCGTCGATCCCGGCAAGGCGAAGGGTGCGGCCGTCGTCGAGCGCGATGTCGCTATCGCCCGCCGCGCGCACGGTCGCGGTTCCAATGTCGACGAACTTGCACTCATCCTGCGCGCGCGCAGGCAGCGCCGATGCGACAAGCGCCACAACACACAAATACCGGATAGCGGACACGCCCGCCCCCAAAGAGTGACCCCGATCGGAAGCGAAGCGGGGTAATGCGGCAGCACTGCGGCGCGCGCTGCGCCACGCTGCCACGCCCGCTTAACCGCGTGTCGGAGCGAGACTTTTTCGCCTGTTGAGAGGCAGCCAGGAAAGTCCGCGCAGCCTGTTCCGCTGTTCCCGCAGGAAATCATGAACACGCTCACCCGCGGCGCAGAGCGAAAAGCCGAGCGATCGTTGCGCGCCCACGTCGATCAGCATGTCGACCGTTGCGCGCCGCCCGGCCCAAAGGTGCGTCATGAAGCTCGTCTCCGGCGAGCAGGATTCGATCTGCCGGATGCCGCCCGCGAACAGCGTGTCGCTGACCTTGTCGATCAGCAGGGCGCCCGGGGAATACTTGGCGTACTCAGCGCCGAACGCGGTCTTCCACGTGTAGGCCATCGTGCCGGAGTAAAGCAGGACCTGCGCGGCGATCGGCTTGCCGTCGAGGCGCAACAGCGCGACCGAAGCCTGGCCGCGCCCGGCCAGCGCGCCGATCAGCTGGCGCGTGAACGCCGCGTCGCGGTCGTCGGAGAGAAGCGCGGTGCCGCTCTTGCCCTTCCAGCTGTTCGCTTCGAGAACGAGAAACACCTCGAAGGCTTCGCGTGTGGACGCGGCCGTCCGGTCGTTTGCGATGTCGACGCTGCCGAGCGCGGACAAGACGGTTCCAGTCCTGCCGCAGCTTCTTGCCCGTGGAGCCCGCGCGCTTGCGCTCCGACTCCTCGCGCGAGAAACGGCCGCGTGCGCTCCGACAGCGTGAGCGTCGGGCCCTTGCGTGCGTTAAGCGCGTTCGTCATCGCGCGAAACGTTTCGCTCTCGCCGTCGAGCGCGCCGAGCCGGATCACGTTCGGCAGCGATTTGTCCTGCGCAATCGCATCGAAGAACGCGCCCATCACGGCTCCCGCATGATCGGGATCGACCACCGGGCTCGACACGAAGGCATATTCGTAGGGCGGCGCCGTGAGAAAATTCAGCAACGGCCCGATGCGCCGCTCGCGCAGCGCCCACAGGCCGGCGAGCGCGCCGTTCCGCCAGGCGAGCATCATGTGGATGACGAAACCCCGCGGCGGCCGCGGCGCACAAAGCCTCCGGATGCATGAACACGTTCGCGCCGGCGCGCGCCGCGAGCGCCTCCCAATGCTCCATGATGGCGAGGTCGGGCGAGCGGATTTCGACGGAAATCATCCTGCGCATTCTCCGGTCCGCGGACCCAGCGGCAATCTTCCGCACTCAGCCTTGCGGATCGGTTAAAGCGGACGGTCGTCCGCGCCGGATTCTCCAGTAAAATCAATCATCAAGCCTATGTGATCCGGCGCAATCGAGAGGCTTGCTTAAAGCTCCGTTCACCCCTTTCGCCGCATGGATGGGGGCTGCAAGGAGTTGCGTCATGCGGTCGCACGACATCGTCATCGCGGGCGGCGGACTGGCTGGTTCGACCGCCGCCGCCATGCTCGGCCGCGCCGGCTTTTCGGTCGCGATGGTCGATCCGCACGAGGTCTACCCGCCGGACTTCCGCGCCGAAAAGATCGACGAGGCGCAGGCCGCGATCCTGCGCAGGACCGGCGTTTCGGAAGCCGTGTTGCGCGCCGCGACGCCGGACAGCGAGTGCTGGGTGGCGCGCTTCGGCCGCATCGTCGACCGGCGGCCGCAGAGCCAGTACGGCATTCTCTACGATCACATGGTCAACGCGCTGCGCGGCGAGATTCCCGCGAACGTCGATTTCATCGCCGGCAAGGTGACGGACGTCGCGACCAGCGACGAGCGTCAGCTCGTCACGCTTTCGACCGGCGAGGAAATCTCCGCGCGTCTTGTCGTCGTGGCGAACGGCCTGAACATCGGGCTGCGCCACAAGCTCGGCATGGAGCGGCGCGACATCTCGAAGTGCCACTCGATCATGGCCTGCTTCGATCTCGTGCCCGCCGGGCGGCCGAGCTTTCCGTTTGGCGCGATGACCTATTACGGCGAGCGGCCCGCCGACCGCACCGCCTACATCACGCTGTTTCCGATCCAGCAGGCGATGCGCGCGAACCTCTGCTTCTATCGCGACATGGACGATCCGTGGGTGCGCGAACTGCGCGCCAATCCGCGCGAGACGCTGCATGCCGTGATGCCGGGACTGGCAGACATCGCGGGTCCGTATGAGGTGACGGGCACGCTCAAGATCCGGCCCGCCGATCTCTATGTGACGGAAGGCGTCAACAAGGCCGGCGTGGTGCTCGTCGGCGACGCGTTCGCGACATCATGCCCGGCTGCCGGCACCGGCACCGGCAAGGTGTTCACCGACGTCGAACGGCTGTGCAACATCTACATTCCGAAGTGGTTCGCGACCGACGGCATGGGCGCGGAGAAGATCGCGGCGTTCTACGACGATCCGGTCAAGCGCGCCTACGATGCGCATTCGGCGCACAAGGCGTTCCACCTGCGCTCGCTCACGATGGATCAAAGCTTCGCCTGGACGGTGCGGCGCTGGGGCCGCTTCCTGATGCGCGGCATGACCGGAAGGGTGCGCAACCTCTCGCGTACCGTGGGCGCGGAACGCGCCGTGCCGGTGACACAGTCGGCCGGCACGCTTCACTTCGCGCGGCCGAATCCGCAAAAATGAACTAGCCCGCCTTGCGCCGCGCGGCCGGTTTCGCGCTCTCTTTCGCGGCTTCCTTTGCGGCCTTGCCCTGGCCCTTTCCGGCGATCGGCAGGAGCATCTCGCGCTGGCCTTCCGCGCGCTTCTTGCCCTTCTTCGGCGCGGCTGCGGCGGCTTTCGCGCGCGGCCTTCTCGGCGGCTGGCGCCTTGCCCTTGCCCGAAGCGACGCTGCGGCGCAGCGCATCCATCAGGTTGATGACGTTGCGCGGTGCGTCGGGCGCGTCGCGCTCCTTCGGCACGGCCATGCCGGACTGCTTCTTCTGCAGCATCTTCACGACCGCTTCCTCGTAGTGGTCGACGAAGGTCGCGGGATCGAACTCGCCGGACTTGGTCTCGAGGATGTGCTCGGCGAGCTTGAGCATCTCGCTCGAGATCTTCATGTCGGCGATGTCGTCGAAATATTCGGCGGCCGGGCGCACCTCGTAGGCGTAGCGCAGCGTCGTGCCCATCAGCCCCTTTTCCCAGGGCTGGAGCATGATGACGCGCTCGCGCTTCGCCAGCACGACGCGGCCGAGCCCGACCATCTCCTTGCCGCGCATCGCGTCGCGGATCACCGCGAAGGCTTCCTGTCCGACATCGTCGTTCGGCGTGACGTAGTAGCTCGAGTCGAAATAGCGCTCGTCGATCTGCGCGTGCGGCACGAACTTGTCGATCTCGATGGTGTGGTTGCTCTCGACCGCGACGGCGTCCAGCTCCTCGTCCTCGACCGGAATGAACGCGCCCTTGGAATACTCGTAGCCGCGCCCCTTGTCGGCGGCCTCGACCGGCTCGCGCGTCACCTCGTCGACGAGCTGCTGGCGCAGCCGGTTGCCGGTCTGCTTGTTGATCTGGCGGAACGCGATGCGCTCGGACCCGCTGGTGGCGGTGTGCAGCGCGATCGGGCAGGCAACGAGCGAGAGCTTGAGATAGCCCTTCCAGTACGGACGCGGCGCCACGGGATACTCCTCACACAACAGGCACGGGGCGAAGGCCGGACTCTGAACCGGGGAGGGCGAGAGTCAAGCAAACCGCGATTTTGCCGGGACGGGGTAAAAATGCGGTCAAGCGTTTGCGAACAAAGGCGAAACGCACTTGTGGCCGTGGCGTTATGTGCTCTTCTCGCGATAGAGGTGCGTGCTGCGGAGCTTGTGTGCGGCCATCCTTCGAGACGCCTGCCTGCGCTGGCGCGTCGGCAGGCCCTCAGGATGAGGACCACGCGTGTTGCGGGCCACCAAATAACTCAGTCCTCATCCTGAGGAGCCGCAGAATGCGGCGTCTCGAAGGATGGCCACGCACGCCGTCCAGAAAAAAGTAATCCCCGCGCCAAAATCCGCTCTTATCTTTACCAGCATCACTGGTCGCCTGCCTGCGCCGCTCTCATGAGGCGGACGGGAAGCGGGCAGGCCGGGCAGCGGGGCCGGAGATCAGGCCAGCCGCACCCGGGGCCGAAGCGGCGAAATCCGCGACGGCGGTGGAGCGCCGGGAGGCGCAGCGTCCGGGCGGTGGGCCTCGCAAACCCGCTCTTCGCGACGCGCGCGCCTCGGGCCGGGATTCGCAACCCCGGTCCGGTCGGTGCGTGCACGCCCCGATCGCAAGGGGCGTGAAAGGGGCCTCGCAAACCCCTGGCGCCTCCCGGCGCTCCATTCCCTCGTGAGAGGGAAGGGCCCGCCCGCCAAAACATCGGCGAGGCGGAAAAATCGGGAACGGGTGTACCCGCACCCTGCCGAATGGGCGGCGGAGCGTTGGCTGTTTGACAATTGAATCGAGATGTGAGGTCGTGCTATGAAATGGCGCGACATCGGCCGCGCGCGGCGCGAGGTCACCGGTCCCGTAGCTCAGCCGGATAGAGCAGCGGTTTCCTAAACCGAAGGTCGGGGGTTCGATTCCCTCCGGGACCGCCAAGCCGTGTTGAGCCGAGCGAGCAAATGATCTTAGGATTTTCCGATCCTGTATCGCGGTGGGTAATTCTCGCGATCTTGCTCGTCATCGTCGTTGGCGTCTTGGCTTTCCTTTGGTTCATTATTCGCGCGGTTTGCCGGCGGTTCGAACTGCACCGCTACGCTCAAATGACGATCTTTATTATTTTTGCTTTGCTGCTGTTTAGCGCGGCGATTGAGATTTGGCGTGACAAACTCGACGATCTTGAACAGATCTGCAAGAACGAGTTCATGAAATCCGCTCAAGCGTCTTCCATTTCGGAATTCGAGATTAGAAAGCATGTCAATGGATGGAACAGAGGGTGGTCCACGATGGGGGGCTATACAGAGCCCTTCGTCGATCCTCTTGTCTGGTTGTGGATTTCTTTCACTCGCGACGGAGCGAAGCACCACGCGCAAGTAAGGTGCCGCTTCACAAAATCCCTGGTGCAGGAGAGCCCCCTCAACTTCGTTTCGATCGGTTGGAAGTAACCGGACCGAGCTTTCCCTAGCCAATTGCGCGGCCGCGCGCGGGCCGACCGCTTCGCGCACGCCGTTTTCGGGCCTTTGGTTGGGCAGCGGTCGGCCATTCAGAACGCGTAGGCCGAACCGTTGCGGATGACGAATTCGTAATGCCGGGTTTTGAAACGCCGCGGGAGTTCCTGCGTTTCTGATTCACAGGAAAACAAAAAAGGAACTCCACATGCTTCGTACTCTCCTCGCCGCCGCTGTCGCGTTGACCTTCGCCGCGACTGCGGCAAGCGCCGGTTCCTCGATGCACTACAAGCGCCATACGCACTATCAGCACCATCACCAGCACTACGGAAAGATGTGGTCCGCGCCGGTGTACGCACGCACTGCCGGTCCGCGTTGGGCCGGCCCGAACCAGTGCTTCTTCGACGAAGGCTACGGCCGCTTCTCATCGTGTGATCGCCGCTAACCGATCGTCGGAAGCGAAATCGGCCAAGGCCGCGGGTTGCGCCCGCGGCCTTTCGCTGTGCACCTTCGAAGCCCTCGGCCTTGAGGTCATTGATCCGCCCGCCTACGCTGGTTGATGTCAGAGGCAGGGCTTGGACGAGTGAAACAACACCACACCATCATCATCGGCGCCGGTTTCTCCGGCCTCTACATGCTGCATCGGCTGCGCGCGCTGGGCCTGTCCGGCGCGCGCGTACGAGCAGGGCTCGGGCGTCGGCGGCACCTGGTACTGGAACCGCTATCCGGGCGCGCGCTGCGACGTGGAGAGCGTGCAGTATTCCTATTCGTTCTCCGAGCCGCTGCAGCAGGAGTGGGAGTGGAGCGAGCGCTACGCCGGCCAGCCGGAGATCCTGCGCTACGCCAACCACGTCGCGGACCGCTTCGACCTGCGGCGCGACATCCAGTTCAACACGCGCGTGGTCTCGACGGCGTTCGACGAAAGCCAGAACCGCTGGCGCGTGACGCTCGACAGCGGCGAGACGGTGTTCGGCCAGTTCCTCGTGATGGCGAACGGGTCGCTGTCGAATGCGCGCATGCCGGAATTCAAGGGCGCGCAGCGTTTCAAGGGCCGCATCTACCACACCGGCCAGTGGCCGCATGAGGGCGTCGACTTTTCCGGGCTGCGCGTCGGCGTGATCGGCACCGGCTCGTCGGGCATCCAGGCGGTCCCGGTGATCGCCGCGCAGGCAAAACATCTCACCGTGTTCCAGCGCACGCCGAACTACAGCATTCCGGCCGACAACCGGCCGCTCACCGCCGACGATCAGCGCGAATGGAAGTCGGATTACGCGGCGCGGCGCGCCCGCGCGCGCGAGATGCGCAACGGGATCGTGAGCGAAGTGCCGCAGAAGAGCGCGCTCGAAGTCAGCGACGCGGAGCGCGAGGCGATGTATCGCGCGCGCTGGGCGCGCGGCGGGCTCACCTTCATGACGGCGTACAACGATCTCATTTTCGAGCAGGCCGCGAACGACACGGCGGCGCAGTTCGTGCGCGAGCGCATCGGCGAGATCGTGAAGGACAAGGCGACGGCGAAGCTGTTGCAGCCGACGGGCTATCCGATCGGCACCAAGCGCATCTGCATCGACACGGATTATTTCGACACGTTCAACCGGGACAACGTCGCGCTGGTCGACATCAGCAAGGCGCCGATCGACGAGATCACCGAAAACGGCGTCGTCACCGGCGGCAAGGAGTACGAACTCGACGCGATCGTGTTGCGCGACCGGGTTCGATGCGATGACCGGTTCGTTCGCCAAGATCGACATTCGCGGGCGTGACGGCACGCTGAAGGAGAAATGGGCCGCGGGGCCGAAGACTTATCTCGGCCTGATGGTCGCGGATTTCCCGAACATGTTCATCGTCGCGGGGCCGGGCTCGCCGTCGGTGCTCTCCAACATGATCGTGTCGATCGAGCAGCACGTCGACTGGATCGCGGACTGCCTCGCGTATCTGCGCGCGCGCAATATCGAGACGATCGAGGCGACGCAAGGCGCGGAGGACCAGTGGGTCGCGCACGTGAACGAAGTGGCGCACACCACGCTCTATCCGCAGGCGAACTCCTGGTACATGGGCGCGAATGTGCCCGGCAAGCCGCGCGTGTTCCTGCCGTATATCGGCGGCATTCCGGCCTACCGGCGCATCTGCGACGAGGCCGTGGCGAACGGCTACGAGGGCTTCGCGCTGACGCCGCGGCAGGTCGCGGCCGCCGAGTAGTGATTGCAATGCTGATGCCGCGCCCGCGCATCCGGATTTGACGCGCCTGCACAACCCTCCCGCTGCTTGACATGCGCGGCCGCGCACGAAAGATCGCGCTCCTGCAAAAAGGGGCCGCCATGTTCCGATTCGCGACCGTGGTGCGGCGTTTGGGCCTCGTGCTTGCGCTCGCTTTCGCAGTTCTTGCTGCTGTTGCTGCTTCTACTGCTGCTGTTGCCCAGCAGGCCCCGATGGTCGGCATCGAGCCGATCCGCGCGATCCTCGATCAGGTCGAAACCGCGGCGCGGCGCAGCACGCTGAGCGTGAACACCCTGACGGAACTGTCGCAGCGCATCGCGCCGCTGCGCGACGATCTGCGCGACAAGATCGCCGATCTCGAGCCGCGCCTCGCCGAGATGGACGCGCGGCTCAAGGGGCTCGGCGCCGTGCCGGCCACCGGTACGGAAGATCCCGCGATCGCCACCGAACGCGCGCGGCTCACGCAGCAGCGCAACGAGCTCGACTCGGCGGTGAAGCAGGCACAGTTGCTGCAGGCGCGCGCTACGCAACTTTCCACCATGCTCTCGGACCGGCGCCGCGCCGCCTACGCGGAGACGATGTTCCGCCGCTCGCCGAACCTGCTCGATCCCTATTTCTGGTACGACGTCGCGCTTGCGCTGCCCGACGAGGGCGAGCGCTTTGTGAAGTTCGTGCAGGACTGGATCGTGCATGCGCGCGAAAACGCGGGCCCTGCGCGCATCACGTCGGCGGCCATCGCGCTCGCCGGCCTGCTCGTCTTCGCGATCGGCTTTGTCCGCTGGTGGCGGCGCCACGCCTTCATCGCGCAGATCGGCGCGCGCTACGGCATGGCGATCGCCTCGCTCGCCGTGTTCCTGCGCCGCGCGCTGACGGCGCCGCTCGCGGTATTCGTGATTTTCGAGTTGCTCGATCAGTTCAAGCTCGTCCCCGACGAATACGATCGGTTCGTGGCCGGTCTCGTCTTCGGTGTCGCGATGGCGTCGCTCGCCCGCGCCGCCGCGACCAGCGTGCTCGCGCCCGACGATCCGCGCCGCCGTCAGGTCGCGTTCGACGACACGAGCGCGCATTGGCATTCCAGCCACCTCGTCTGGGGTGGCCGGCTGTTCGGATTTTTCCTCGCGCTGCGGGCGCTGGAACGAACGATCGGCACGCCGGAAACCATCGGCGCCGCGGCGCGCATGATCTTCGCGCTCGCCATCGTGGCGATGCTCGTGCATCTCCTTGTTCGCGAACGCGATGACGATGAGCGGGGGCCGCGGCGCATTCCGGGTGTGCGGCTGCTTGCCTGGCTCGTGGTCGCGGTCATCGTCGGCTCGCTGCTTGCCGGCTATGCGCGCTTCGGGTCGTTCATCGCTGGCCGCGTCGTCTTCACGCTGGCGCTGATCGCGACGCTCTACCTGCTGTTCATCGTTACCGACGCGGCGATCAATCGCACGATGTCGCCGGAGTCGACCGGCGGACGCCGGTTCGCGCGCCAGATCGGTATCGATCCGCGCCGGCTCGGCCTGTTCGGAAAGCTCACGTCCGGCATCGTGCGTGCGCTGTTCGTTCTGGTCATCGTCGCGCTCGCGATCGGGCGCTGGGAAGTCGCGGCCGGCGACCTGCTCGATGCGCTGCGCAATTTCTCGTTCGGCGTCCGGATCGGCGATTTCACACTGTCGTTCGGCGCGATATTCGGCGCGATCGCGCTGTTCGTCGTGATCGTGGCGCTGACGCGTCTGCTGCAGCGCTGGCTCGAATCCGAGGTGATGCCGCACACCGCGATCGAGTCGAGTCTTCAGCTCTCGATCGTGACCATCATCGGCTATCTGGGCTTCATCGTCGCGGTCGTGGTGGCGCTGGGCGAGATCGGCATCGATCCGCAGAAGATCGCACTGGTCGCCGGCGCGCTCTCGGTCGGCATCGGCTTCGGGCTTCAGTCCATCGTCTCGAATTTCGTCTCCGGCTTGATCCTGCTCGCCGAACGGCCGATCCGCGTCGGCGACCAGATCGTCGTGAAAGGCGACGAGGGCTTCGTGCGCCGCATCAGCGTGCGCGCGACCGAGATCGAGACGTTCGACAAGGCGAGCGTCATCATCCCGAACTCGGAACTGATCACGGGCGTCGTGAAGAACTGGACCCACGCCAATACGCTCGGGCGGCTCAATATCCGGCTGACGGTGTCCTACGATTGCGATGCCGACAAGGTCATCGAAATCCTTCAGACCTGCGCCACCGCGCACGCGGACGTCCTGAAGCAGCCACCGCCTGCCGTGCTGCTCACCGAGTTCGGGTCGAGCGCGCTGGTGTTCGAGATCTTCTGCATCGTGCCGGACCTCACCCAGCGCGGGCGGGTCAAGAGCGAGATCCAGGTCGCGATCCTGCGGGCCTTCCGGGCGTCCGGCATCGACATGACGCCGGCGCAGGACGTGCGGCTGATCGGCGGCGGGCCGGCGCCTGCCGCGGCGAAAACCTCCTGATTTTCCGGGCCAATCTTCGCCGCATTCATCTTTCAGTTACCATTTCCCGGCGTTATCGCGGCTCGAGGTTTTTCACGGGGAAGACGGAATGGCCGGCACGCTGATCGCCGAATGTGTGCTGCGGATCGTTACCGCGCTGGCGCTGCTCGGCGTCTCGGGCTGCGCGAGCGATGCGCCCGCGCCAACCGGCGAGCCTGCGTTCTATCGCAACCTCGCGCAGGGCGGTCAGCTCGATCCAGCTTCCGCGCAGTCGATGATCTCTGGGTACCGGGGGAACAACGGGCTCGGCGCGGTCACGCTCGACCCACAACTGATGAAGCTCGCCGAGGAGCACTCGCGCAACATGGCGGCGCGCGACAAGCTCGACCACGATGTCGGCAAGGCGTTCCAGAGCCGCATCCGCAACTCGGGCTTCGACGCCAAGGTCGCGGTGGAGAACATCTCCGCCGGCTATCACACGCTGGCGGAAGCGTTCTCCGGCTGGCGTGATTCCCCGCCGCACCGCGCCAACATGCTCAACAAGGGCGTGACGCGCATGGGCATCGCGGCGATCTATTCGTCGAAGTCGAAGTACAAGGTGTTCTGGACGCTGATCCTCGCGGCGCCTGACGACAAGCGCGGCTAGGTTCTCCGCGTTACGCCGGCACCATCGCGAACATCTCTTTCCCGTACATCTTCTGCGCGTCCGCCCAGAGCGGCTGCACGGCTTTCGAGAACGCCGAAAGCTCCTGCGCCGTCAGGTCGGCGATCTCGCAGCCCTCGTCCACGATGGCCTTGCGCGACGCGACATCTTCTTCCTCGGCAAGTCCGCGCTGGAACGCGATCGAGGCCGTGACGGCTTCGCGCATCGCGTCCTGCAGGTCCTTCGGCCATCCTTCGAACGCCGTGCGGTTCAGGAAGATCGGCCGCGAGATGTAGAAGTGGTTCGTCACCGAATGATAATGATGAAACTTGTGCACGCTGTAGGTGACGGTGTTGGCGAACGGATTTTCCTGCGCGTCGATGGTGCCGGCCTTGATGGCGGCGATCGCCTCGGTCAGGTCCCAGCGCAGCGGCACCGCGCCGAGCAGTTCGAACGTGCGCGCCTGCACCTCGCTCGGCAGCACGCGGATGCGCATGCCTTTCATGTCTCCGGGTGTGCGGATCGTGCGCACGCGGTTGGAGATCTGGCGGAAGCCGTTCTCGAACCAGCCGAGGATGCGATAGTTCACGCGCTCCTCGATCTTGCGTGCGAGGAAATCTCCGAGCGCGCCGTCCATCGCGCTGCGCGCCTGATCGTTGCGCGCGAGCAGGAACGGCAGATCGACGAAGCCGAGTTCCGGCACGCGCTCGGTCAGATAGCTCGACGACTGATAACCAAGCGTCAGCACGCCGCTTTCGACCAGCCACAGGATCTCTTCGGCGCGGTAGCCGAAATCCATGACGTTCCAGAGGTACTTCACCTCGACCCGATCGCCGAACTGCTTCTCCAGCCGGTCGCCGATGAATTTCAGCGATTTGGAAAAGCCCGTGGTGGCGGGGCCGTAGCCCCCCATGCGGATCTGGATCGCCTTCGCCATGTCGTGCCTGTTCCCCGATTTGCCGTCACGTCCATAGCAGATTAGGTTCGCGCGCGCCGGGTTCAACATGCTTCCACCGATTCACGACTACGACAGGCTTTATCGCGAATTCCGCTGGCCGAAGCTTGCCCGCTACAACATCGGCGTCGATGTCTGCGACAAGTGGGCCGACGCCGATCCGGGCCGGCTCGCGATCCTCAACGTGCGCGCGGACGGCATCGAGAACATCACGTTCGGCTGGCTGCGCGAGAAATCGAACCGGCTCGCCAACACGCTCGCGGCGCACGGCATTGTGCGCGGCGACCGCGTCGCGGTGCTGCTGCCGCAGACACCGGAAGCCGCCGCCGGGCATATCGCGATCTACAAGCTCGGTGCGGTCGCGGTGCCGCTTGCGATCCTGTTCGGTGTCGATGCGTTGAGCTACCGGCTGCAGAACGCGGGCGTGCGGGCCGCCATCACCAACGCGCAGGGGCTCGCGAAGCTTTCCGAGATCCGCAAGGAGCTGCCGGACCTGGCGGTTGTTCTCTCCGTCGACGGCGCGGGCGATGGCGCGCTCGGCCTGCACGAGACGATCGCGCGCGCGTCGGATCAGTTCGCACCCGCCGCCACCACGCCGGACGATCCCGCGCTGATGATCTTCACCTCCGGCACCACCGGGCCCGGCGAAGGGCGCGCTGCACGGGCACCGCGTCGTGCTCGGGCATCTGCCGGGCGTGGAGATGCCGCACGATTTTTTCCCGCAAGGCGGCGACCGGTTCTGGACGCCGGCCGACTGGGCGTGGGCGGGCGGCCTGCTCGACTGCCTGCTGCCGAGCCTGCATCACGGCGTCGCGGTCGTGGCGCGCAAGACCGAGAAGTTCGATCCCGAGGAAGCCTTCGCGCTGCTCGCCCGATGCGAGGTGCGCAACGCCTTCATCCCGCCGACGGCGCTGCGCATGCTGCGCTCGGCGGCCTCCCCGAAGGGGCGGCATGACATCCGCCTGCGCACGCTCGGGTCGGGCGGGGAGTCGCTCGGCGCGGAGACCTACGAGTGGGGCCGCGAGGCGTTCGGGCTGACCATCAACGAGTTCTACGGCCAGACCGAATGCAACCTGGTGCTCTCCTCCTGCCACATGATCGGGGTGAGCAAGCCCGGCGCGATCGGCAAGCCCGTGCCCGGCCACGACGTGGCGGTGATCCGCCCCGACGGCTCGCGCGCGGAGGCGGGTGAGCTTGGGCCAGATCGCGGTGCGGCGGGGCGACCCGGTGATGTTCCTCGAATACTGGGGACGGCCGGAGGCGACGGCGCAGAAGTTCATCGGGGACTGGATGACCACCGGCGACCAGGGCAGCGTCGACGACGAGGGCTACATCACCTTCGTGGGGCGCGACGACGACGTCATCACGTCGTCGGGCTACCGCATCGGGCCGGGCGAGATCGAGGATTGCCTGATCAAGCACCCGGCGGTCGCGCTCGCGGCCGTGATCGGCAAGCCCGACCCGGTGCGCACCGAGATCGTGAAGGCCTACATCGTGCTCAAGCCTGGCGTTCAGGCCTCCGACGCGCTCGCCGGCGAGGTGCGCGACTTCGTGCGGACGCGGCTGTCGGCGCACGAGTATCCGCGCGAGGTGTCGTTCATCACCGAAATGCCGATGACCACGACCGGCAAGATCATCCGGCGCCTGCTGCGCGATCAGCCTTGATAGGATCATGCGCCCTTCATCTTGTCGCGAACCGTCTTCGCGCTCGTGATGAAGGCCCGGCGCAGCGTTTCGAGAGGCTGCGCGAACCGGAACTGCGTGAGCGCGGCGCTGCTCGGCGCGATCAGCAGGTCGGTCAGCGTGAGGCGCTCGCCCCACAGGTGATCGATCATCGGGTGGTCGGCGGTGGCGCACGAGTCGGCGCGCGCAAGGCTCGCGTCCGCGAGCAGATCGTTCGTCAGGTCGACCGACAACTGCACGCCCGGCGAATAGCGCGCGGCCTCCTCGTCGTAGGCGATCTTCCAGAACCAGGCGCAGTCGCCGGCGCGCAGCGTGATCCCGGCGGCAAGCGGCTTGTCGCCGCGCGTGAGCCGGTCGATGCGCACGCGGCCCTCGGTGCCGAGCGCCGCGATCGCGCTCTGCATGAAATGCAGCACGTCCCTGTTCTGCCGCGCGGCGGTGCCGCCGCGGCCCTTCCAGCCCGCCGCCTCCAGCATCAGGTAGTCGGCGAGCGCGGGCGCGATCGCGTCGGGCTCGCGCGTGGAGACGAACGCCACCGCGCCCTTCTCGTCGAGCCGTCGGCGCTGGCGGCGCAGCTCCTTCAGCTTCTTGTGCGCGATGTTTTCGAGATACTTCGTGCGCTCGCCCTCGGGCGCCAGCAGCGCGCGCGCATGCGTTCCGTATTCCACCGCCGCGCCGCCGCGCCGCGCGAGCACGCGCGCGAGCGTCGTGCCGAACGGCCCGTCGCGCCGGATCAGCGGCAGGAGCACGAGCTGGGGCAGCTTGTCGGCCGTCTCGACGTGATCGAGAAACCCCGCGACGGCGGCCTCCGCCTCGTCGGGATCGATGAGCGGCACGCCGAACGGCGCGTAAGGGTGGGTCCAGCCGGTGAGCGTCGCGAGCACGCCGTAGCGCC
This sequence comes from uncultured Alphaproteobacteria bacterium, assembly GCA_963828625.1. Lineage (GTDB taxonomy): Bacteria > Pseudomonadota > Alphaproteobacteria > Rhizobiales > Xanthobacteraceae > PALSA-894. The sequence goes on from CAWHEX010000011.1 coordinate 458,641, forward strand.
GCTCGATGCGCGCCGGGAAGCAGCCGATCAGCCGGCCGGTCTTCGACCACACCAGCACGCCGGAGGGATTGCCGAACACCGGCGCGGCGGGCAGCGCGAAGGCCGGATCGTAGAACACGTTCGGCTCGAGCGCGCGCGCGGAAAGCTCGCGCCATTCGATGCGCCATTCGCTGAAGGCCGTGAGATCCTTCCACTCGGTGCGGCCGGCCGCGATGCGGCGCGGCGCAGCATCGGCGCGTTCGCGCGCAAGCCCGATCGCGGCGCTCGTGCTCATGGCGTCTTGGCGGAGCGGGGCCGCCAGATGAAGACGTGCAGGCCGAGGCGCTGGCGCGTCACCAGGAACAGCGCGACCGCCTCGAGCACCATCGCGGCCGAGATCGCGATCGCGGCGCCGGAAACGCCCATGCGCGGGATCAGGATGACGCACAGCCCGATGTTGGTGATGAACGCCGCCGCATAGACGCGCGCGCAGACGCGCTGCTCGCCCACCATGTTGAGGAGCCGCTCGGCCGGGCCGACGGTGGCGCGCGCGAGCGGGCCGATCGCCAGGATGAACATCAGGTAGTAGCCCTCGACGAACTGCGGGCCGAACAGCCAGAGGAACGGCTTGCCGAGCGCGAGGATGAGGCCGGTGGCGGCGAGCGAAGGCCAGAAGGTCCACTTGATCGAGTCGGCGAAGAAGGCCGCGAGTGCCTCCTTGTTGCCGGCGACGTGATATTCGGAAAACTTGTGCGCCACCGCGGCCGAGACCGAGAAGTACACGAAGGCGACGAGCGCGAGCGTCTTCGCGGCCGCGTAGTAGACGGCGACTTCCTCGGGCGAGCGATACTGCTGCAGCACGATGATGTCCGCATACGTGAGCAGCATGTAGAAGCCTTCGACCATGAAGATCGGCAGCGACACCGCAAGCCACAGCTTCGGCGCGTGCGTCTTCGGGCCGGGCGCGACCTTTTTCTTGAGCCGGCGGTTGAGCACCAGCGTCTGCCCGACCACGGTGATCCAGGTGGTGACCACGGCGGCGAACATCGCGGTCGAGGCGTCGGTCGCGAAGTTCAGCGCATAGGCCGCCGCCATCATGAGGATCAGCAGCACCGAGCGCACGATGTAGGCCGGCATCAGCGCGAGATTGATCCAGTCGCAGGAGCGCGCGAGGCCGTCCTGCATGCGGCCGAGCGTGAACAGCGGCAGGCACACGCAGGCGAGATAGAGCGGCGCCACCTCGTAGGAGTGCAAGAACGAGCCGAACGCCCACACGCCGGCCGCCGCGATGATCGCCCACACGGTCGCGAGCGCCAGCACGATCCAGCGCGAGCCGGAGAGGAAGCCGCGCAGCAGGTCGAACTGCTTGAGGCCGGTGTATTCGGGAATGAAGCGCTGCGCCGAGGAGGCGAGGCCGAAATCGATCACGCCGCCGAGCAGCAGCACCCAGGTCCACACATAGACGTAGACGCCGAACTCGAACGAACCCATCCAGCGCGCGAGCAGCACCTGCGTGAGATAGACGAGGCCCGCGGAGAAAACGCGGATCGCGAATGCGAGTCCCGCGGCGCGCTGCGCGCGCGTGCGGTCGGAATGGTCGGTGAGCCAGGCGCGCAGCATGTCGCTCGCGCGCGTCATCACGCGCGCCGCGCCGCGATCGCTGCTCTCCGTCAACGCCACGTCCACGCTCCGCGTCGCCGTCCCATCGGGGAAGTCCTAGCAAGGCCTGCTTAACGTTCGGTTCGGAGAGCGCGCGCAATCGGCGCGAAATGCCGCAGGACTGAAAACGATGGTTAATCAGGATGTTATGGGCGCGGGCGCGCGCCTTTGGCTCCGCGCGGCAAGGCCGCCGGAGGCTTGCTTTGGTTCCACGCTCCGCCGGCCAAAACCGGGGAGCGGAGCGCCGGGAAACGCCGGGGCCTGCGAAGCCCCGTGAGCGGCCGGCGAGCCGCCCGGCACCGTGGGGTGCCGCGCCCCGTTGCGATCCGGGACGCGCGCCTCCCGGCGCTCCACCGCGGCATTTGTCAGCTCCGGGCCGCGCTTCCTGAGACGGCATTGGCGCCGTCCCCATGCAGCGAGCTCCTCGCGCAGGGGCCGTATTACCCCCAGGGCGGTTCCCGAAGCCGCCCGGGGACGCGCTTGTGAGGCGCATCCGCAGGGGCCGCCTCCATCCCATTCTCAAGACACCTCATGACAATGCCCCGCGGATGGATGGAGTGTAGAGGAATATAGTCACGAAATAGGATAAGTCAAGATTACTATAAGGGGGCGAAGCACAGGAATATTGCACTTCGCGTACCCGCCTCAAGACGTAGGGGGCGAGCTATGATCGCTCGCCGTCTATGGGGACGCCCGCCTATGCTCCACATCTCTTTGCCGTATCTTTTTACGGTTTCGAGCACGTTAGACAGGCTTCGGTTGCTGCCTGATGCTGACACCCCGATAGAGGTCGTAGCTGGCCTCATCGTGGACGCTCGGCAAACGATGATTGGTCTCCACGGCTCGGAGTCGGTCTACGCCCCCGGCTTGCGCACGGCATATACGGCTGGGGAGTTCCTGGTTCGGCTTCTTCAAGAGGAATCAGAAAACCTGACCGCCGGCCGAGTGATTCCGGTCGAGACGCTGAGGGAAATCAAATTGCGGTACGAATTGTATCGCAACGTGTTGCAGGGTGCGTTCAGTGCGATGGGGTCATACCAAGTCACGCGAAAGGGTTCGCATGAAGTTTATGCCCTCTTGTACGAGGGTGAGACTCTGTACCCCAGCGATATGCGTGAGAAAGTCCCCGAAGCAATCTTCGACGCTCAAGAGGCTGGCAAATGCTTGGCTTACGATGCAGCCACCGCTTGCGGCTTCCATGCCTTCCGCGTGACGGAAAGCGTCGTGCGACGCTATTGGAGTTTTTCGACCAGCGGCGACGCGCATCCCAAAGTGCGCTCGTTGGGTGTTTATATTGCCGCCTTTATGCGAAGGGGCGTCGGTGACGCGAAGGTTATTGCCGCTCTTAAGCAAATGAATGAGCTACACAGAAACCCGCTCATTCATCCTGAGGCGGCGCTGACGCCGGATGAAGCTCTAAACATTGTCGGGCTGTCACGCAGTGCTGTTGCGGCGATGTTGGTGCACTTGCCGAAAATCCCGCAAACTACGACGACCGCGGCTTTGCCTTAGTTTAAAATAGAGATTGGATGAAGCGAGCGTACGTCGCCGCCATGGATGTTTCCCTGATCGCCAAGCTTGTGACGTTCGGCGGAATTGCGCTGATCGCGTGGGCTTTTGCGCCCGTGGGACAGGGACGCGCGGGCCTGCTGCGCCGCCCGTGGTCGCTGGCTTTTGGCATCCTCGTCTTCGTCCTCGGCTCGCTGATCGAGGTCGCCCACATGACGATGACGCAGGTGCGCTGACGCGGTGCGTGTTCCCGCGCGGCGGAAGAAGATGGCGTCCGAATGCGGATGCAGGACGCTGACGATGCGGGGACGGCCTTAAGAAAATCCCGGGAAATTGGGTAGCAGTCGTCCGTGCGGCGCAACCAGAATGGCCTGTCCGAACACGATATAGCCCCAGAGCGACAGCAACACGATCGTCCCGCTACTCTCGATCGAGAATGACGCTTTATCCATGCGCGCTATCGCCGTGCCGACGGCCGCGACAAAGATTGCGACGTGAACCCAGAACATTGCGACGGAAAAGCCCGGCCCCGTGAACGGCATCCAGACGACCGACGATACCATGAAGGCGAAGGAGCCGAGCACGAACGCCAGTCCCTGACCGAAGGAGGTCATGGACAATGCGAACAGCACAATCGCGAAAATCCACGCGCCCGGCATGTGTTCCCCGGAATGCGTGAAGCCTAGGCGCGGTAGTTTAAGGTGATGTTAAAGCCCAGACGCGGCCGTGACGCAGTGATGTCCGGCTTTCGATAACGCCCGCTACGCCCCGCTGCGCGGTGGCGTCGGCCACCACGTTTGCGGTTGCGTCTTCTTGGCGCGCCAGCGGCGCAGCGTGCGCCGCACGCCCCAGATCAGCAGCGCGGCGAGCGGGAGCCACGGCACCACGGCGACGACGAACGAGATCAGCCACGCGATCGAGCCGACGAACGTCTGGCCGACGCCGCGAACCGCCTGATGGATGGGCGAGAGATCGATGCCGCCGATCCGCGCCGCCACGCCGGAATAGTAGATCTCGACCCGCACGCTGTCGGTGCGCGTGCGCAACTGGTCGCGCTGCGCCGTCATGGTCTCGATATCCCCCTGCGCCTGCGCCAGTTCCTTCTCGATGGTGATGAGGTCGGCTGCGGTCTTCATGCTCGCATCGTTGAGCATCGCGGTGAGGCGGTCGCGCAGCGCGACCTTCACGGCGAGGCGCCTCTCGGCATCGAAGACCGGCGTCGCGAGGTCCTCGGCGGATTGCGTATGCGACGCGATCTCGGCGGGCGGAATGGCGAGCAACGCGGCGAGAATATTGTAGCCTTCGGGATTGATGCGGACCGTGACGCGGCCGTTGGTGCGTCCTTCGTTCTGGCGGTCGATCGAGCTGGTCAGAACCGTGCAGTTCAGCTTGGCGCATTGATCGAGATGCCTGCGCTGGATCGCCGCGGTCTCGGCGCTCGGTACGCGCAGCGTGAAGCGGTGCGTGACGGCGAGGTGGGCGTTCGCATTCGGGTTTGGATTGTTCTGGCCCCGCGCCGCCGATGGCGCGCTCGATCCCTCAACAAAGTCGCTCGACAATTGCTGCGGCGCGCAGCCCGCCAGCAGCAGGACGGACAGCGCCATCGCTCCAACGCAAGACGTAACGCGCATCGGCAAATTCCCCCAGGTGGCGCCTTCAGCGAAACGCCGCTTTGCGGCGCCGCCAAGGCACGGGGCGGGCAGGGGCGATCTTCTTGGCGGCTCGCGCGTTATAGGGCGTGAGACACCCGCGCGAGGCACCCATGGGCGAGACGAAAAAGGACGAAACCCTTCCCCAGACGCAGGGCGAGAAGGAAAAGCCGCCGAAACCCGGCAAGGACAGCAAGGCGCAGAACAAGTCCGACCGGCCGTGAGCGGCCGGGGCCGCGGCGTGCCGCTATAACATCCGCTTTGCGTGATTGTGTAACGCGCGGTGCGTTTCCTATATCTGCCGCATGAGCGCGCATTGCGGACATTCTCACGCGACCTTCGAGGGTCTCTCGGACGACTATCGCCGCCGGCTGTGGGCGGTGATCGCCATCAACGCCGCGATGTTCTTCGTCGAGATGGGCGCGGGCGCGCTCGCCGGATCGCAGGCGCTGCAGGCCGACGCGCTCGACTTTTTCGCGGATGCCGCGACCTACGGCATCAGCCTCGCGGTGATCGGCGCGCAACTGCGCGTGCGCGCATGGGCGGCGTTCGCCAAGGGCGCGAGCCTGATGCTGATGGGCCTGTGGGTGTTCGGCGCGACCGCCTATCACGTGCTGGTGCTGGGCGTGCCGCGCGCCGAGGTGATGGGCGTGGTCGGCTTCCTGGCGCTCGCCGCGAACGTCGCGAGCGTGCTGCTGCTCATGCGCTACAAGGACGGCGACGCGAACGTGCGTTCGGTGTGGCTGTGCTCGCGCAACGACGCGATCGGCAATGTGGCGGTGATGCTCGCGGCCGCCGGCGTGTGGGGCACGGCGACCAAGTGGCCGGACCTCGCGGTCGCCGCCATCATGGCGGGGCTGTTTCTTTACTCGGCGTCGCAGATCTTGCGCCAGTCATGGCGCGAGTTGCGCGGCAGCGCCGTCGGGGCGCTGGCGCCGCACGCCCACTAGGTGGCTCAGCGCTCCGCAAGCGCGAGCTTCGCGCCGAGCGCGACGAAGGCCGCGGCGAATGTGCGGCGCATCCAGGTGAGCACGCGCGGGCGCGTGATGATGTGGCTGCGGATCGCGGCGGCGAACAGCCCGTAGCCGACGAACACCACGAAGGTGAGCGCCATGAACACGCCGCTGAGCATCAGCATCAGCGAGAGCGGATGCGCTTCCTCGGCGCTGACGAACTGCGGCAGGAAGGCGAGGAAGAAGATCGAGAGCTTCGGGTTGAGGATGTTGAGGAGGATCGCCTCGACGATGATCTGCATCGCCGAGCGGGAGCCCTGCTGCTCGCGCACCGAGAGCGCGCCGTGTTCGCGCAATGCGCTCCACGCCATGTAGAGCAGATACGCGACGCCGAGGTATTTCAGCGTCTGGAAGGCGAGCGCCGAGGTGTGCAGCAGCGCCGCCAGCCCCATGATGGCGGCCGCCATGTGCGGCACGATGCCGAGCGTGCAGCCGAACGCCGCGATCACGCTCGCGCGCGACCCGCGCGAAAGGCCGGTCGCCAGCGTGTAGAGCACGCCGGTTCCGGGCGAGACGACGACGATCAGCGAGGTGATGAGGAATTCCCAGGACATGGCGCTCTCGGCGGCTGATGATGCTGGCGCGCAGCGTGTCACGCGCCGCCGCGGGGCGGCAAGGGGTTCCCGAAACGGCGGTTTTGCCGGCCCCCACTAAGCCGCCGTTTACCCATTTGGCCTAACTCCTTGGGGATGGAAGGTCTTCTCTATTTCCCGCAGAAGCTCGCGCAGGTGTTCCTGTCGCAGGGCTCCGGGTTTTCGCTGACCTCGCTTTGCGCCGCGCTCGTCGTCTGCGCGCTGGTGATCGCGTGGCGGCGCATGCGGCGCAACCGGCGCCTGCGCGCCGGCACGCTGATGCGCGGGCTGTTTCCCGGCTGGCTGGTGCGCCACGCCTCGCTGCACGCCGACATCGCGTATTTCGGCTTCAACGTGTTCGTCTACGGCCTGATCTTCGGCTGGGCGATCCTGTCGTACAAATTCCTCTCCGGCGTCGTCAGCGATGGGCTGACCGCGAGCTTCGGCACGGTCGCGCCGACGCAGCACGAGATGCTGGCGCGCGTCGTCATCACGCTCACGCTCTTCCTCGCCTACGAGTTCGGCTACTGGGTCGATCATTACCTCAAGCATCGCGTGCCGGCGCTGTGGGAATTGCACAAGGTGCACCACACCGCGAACGTGCTGACCCCGCTGACCGTGTTCCGCATCCATCCGCTCGACGGGCTGATCTTCTCCAACATCCTCGCGCTGAGCCTCGGCGTCGCGAACGGCGTCGCCAACTATGCGTTCGGCAAGCCGGTGCTGCTCTACTCGATCGACGACACCAACATCATCCTGGTGCTGTTCGTGCACATCTATGTGCATCTCCAGCACACGCATCTGTGGATCGCATTCACGGGCGTGGCGGGCCGCATCTTCCTGTCGCCCGCGCATCACCAGATCCATCACTCCGACAACCCGGTGCACTTCGACAAGAATCTCGGAAGCTGTCTCGCGGTGTTCGACTGGCTGTTCGGCACGCTCCATATCCCGCGCAAGGAGCCCGAGCCGCTCACGTTCGGCGTGAAGGCGGGCGAGGCCGACATGCACTCGTTCGGCGAGCTTGCGATCGCGCCGGTGACGCGCGCGGCCGCGCATATTGCGGGATCGTTCACGCCGGGCGGCGAAACGCCCGCGCCGCAGCCTCAGCGCACGGCCTCCTGAAGACGCGCGTAAGCGCGCTTTAGCCTTTAAATCCACCGCCGTCGAGAAACGCCTGCTCGTCCGGCGTGGTCGCGCGGCCGAGCACCGCATTGCGATGCGGGAAGCGGCCGAAGCGGCGGATGATGTCGGCGTGCTGCTCGGCGTATTTCAGGTTCGCGTGGCCCGCCGCGCGGTAAAGCTCGATGCAGCGCAGCTGGTCGATCATGTCCTCGGAATGCATGAACGGCAAAAAGAGAAAGCCGCGCATGTCCTCCACCACGTCCTGATCGTAGCCGCGCTTGAGCGCGCGATTGGCGACCGCACGGGCGAGCGGATCGGTCGCGAAGGTGCGCGCATCGTTGCGGAACATGTTGCGCGGAAACTGATCCAGCACGATCACCAGCGCGAGCGCGCCTTCCGGCGTCATCTCCCAGTCGGAGAGTTTGCCGGCTGCCGCCGCCTCGTGGGTGGCGAGGAATTTCTCGCGGATCTCCGCGTCGAACGCGTCGTCGCGCTTGAACCACTTGTCCTCGCCGGCATCGCGCCAGAAGGCGAGAATGGAGTCGGCGTTGGCAATTGTGTCTGGGCTCGTTGGCATCGCTCTCACCACGTATGCTATAGTGCATCATGGTCAAGGCGCTGGAACAAGCCATCGCAAAGGTCGCGGAACTTCCGGATGCCGATCAGGAGCAGATCGGCCGCAAGCTCCTGTCCCACGTCGAAAAGCTGCGCGAACTGCGCGGCGACATCGATGCGGGTGTGCAATCACTCGATGCCGGCCGCGGCCGGCCGCTCGATATTGAGGATTTCCTGCGGCGGGCCAGCACGAAGTGAGCCGCAGGCGCCTGCTCTGGTCGCCCGAGGCAGAAGCCGATCTTCTCCATATCTGGGAGCACTACGCGGAAGTCGCCGGGCAGCGCACCGCCGACGGGATCGCCCGCGCAGTCGCTGAGGCGGCACAATTCATCGAAGATCATCCACACGGCGGAAGGGCGCGCGATGAGGTCCGCCTCGGGCTCAGGTCGATAGCCAAGGCACCGCATGTGATCTTCTATCGCGTCGCTGAGGGCGGCGTCCCGCAGATCGTCCGCGTTCTCGATGGGCGTCGCGACGTTGACGCGATCTTCGATGAGGACGAGCAACCCTAGCGCAGATGATCCGCGCCGCCGAACGGCGTCAGCGGATTGTCCATCACGGCGGCGCGGTCGGGCCGGTCGACCTGCGCGAGGCCGAGGAAGGCGTTGAACAGGTCGCGGATCGCGCGCTTCCGGAATGCCGTTCACGATGAACACCAGCCGCGTGCGGCGGTCCGCGTCGGGCCAGGCGTCGAGCGTCACCGGCGGATGAAACACATGCTGCACGCCGTGGATCACCACCGGACGGTCCGGCGTCTCGGCGAGGTTCACGATGCCCTTCACGCGCAGCAGGTTCGGCCCGTGCATCGAGCGCACGAGATCGAGGAACATCTCGAACGCCGAGAACGGGATCGCGCGATCGCTCGCGAGCGTGAAGGCGCGGATGCGGTCGTCGTGCCGGTTCACGTCGTGATGATGGTGATGGTCGCCGTGCTGTGCCGCGTAGGCTTCTTCCGACAGCCAGCGCTTCACGTCGGGGATTTTCCGCTCCGCGTCGTAGAGGCCGCATTCGATCAGCTGCGGCACGCTCGCGTTCGCGGCCTCGATCACCGGCGCGGCGGGATTGAGCGCCTTGAGCCGCGCGCAGCAAAGCGGCCTTCGTCTCGGGTGAATCGATCAGGTCCGTCTTGGTGAGCACGATGCGGTCCGCGACCGCGGCCTGCTTCACGGCCTCCTGATGCGCGTCGAGCGTCGCCAAAGCCATTCACCGCATCGACCACCGTCACGACGCCGTCGAGGCGGAAGCGCAGCACCATGTAGGGATGCACCATGACGGTGTGCAGCACGGGCGCCGGGTCGGCGAGGCCTGTCGTCTCGATGATGACGCGGCTGAACTTCATGCGGCCGTTGTCGAGGCCGCGCAGCAGCTTCTCCAGCGTCTGCACGAGATCGCCGCGCATGGTGCAGCACAGGCAGCCCGTCGAGAGCAGCATCACGCCGTCCTCGACGTGCTCGACCAGCAGATGATCGAGCCCGATTTCGCCGAACTCGTTGATGATGACGGCGGCGTCGCTCAGCGCCGGGTCTTTCAGCAGGCGGTTGAGCAGCGTCGTCTTGCCGGCGCCGAGAAAGCCGGTCAGCACGGTCATCGGGAATGGGTGCGGCCGGGCCGCTCGGCCGCGCGGCGGCCGCGGCGCTCATTGCTTGGCGGGCTTCGCGTCCGGCTTGCGCGCGGCGGTCTTCGCCTTCGGATCAGGCTTGGCCTTCGGATCGGGCTTGGCGGCGGCGGCAGCAGCGGGCTTCTTCTCGGCCGGTTTCTTTTCAGCCGGCTTCGCGGCGGTCTTCTTCTCCGCGGGTTTCGCAGCAGTCTTCTTCTTGTCCGGCTCGGGGGCCGGCGCCGGTTTGCTCTCGGCCGCCGCGGGCGCGAACGTCCCGGTGCTGAGCCGGTTCAACAGCGGCGTCAGGCTGAAACCGGCCGATGCGTTCGCGGTCGCGGGCTTGGCCTCTTCCGGCTTGGCGGCAGGCGGTGGCGCTGCCGCAACGGCGGTCTCGGGCTTGCCCTTCTTGCCCTTGCGCTTGGCGACCTGCACCGGCTCGTCCGCTTTGGGACCGCCGCTGCCGACGAACACCGGGATCGGCGGCGAGATCATCGCGTAGTCGCTCAGGATCGGGCCCTTCGCGGCGCGGCCGCGCATGCCCTGCATCGTCACCGCATAGGCCGAGCTCTGGTCGGTCGTGCTGCTCGCCAGCGTTTCCTCTTCGTCGTCCGCCTCTTCGGCGGCGGGACGGCGGCGGTGCTTGCCGCACATTTCGTCGCGCAGGTTCGGCGGCGCCGCGGCGATCGGCTGGAGTGCATCGACCGTGCCGAGCGAAGGCATCAGCCAGCCGAGGCCGCCGGAGTTGAAGCCCTTCTCGAACAGTTGCGCGGCCTTCTCGGAGCGCACCATGCCGGAACGCGAGCCGAACACCACCACGATCAGCTTGCGGCCGTTGCGCGTCGCGGACGCGACCACGTTGAAGCCGGACGCGCAGATGAAGCCGGTCTTCATGCCGTCGGCGTCGGCATAGCGGCCGATCAGTCCGTTGGTGTTGCGCATGACGCGCCGGCCGAACTTGATCGCCGGGATGTGCCAGTAGAGTTCGTATTCGGGAATTTCGCGCAGGATCGCGCGCGCGAGAATCGCCATGTCGCGCGCCGAGGTGATCTGCTCGTCGGCCGGCAGGCCGTTCGGATTGACCCAGGTGGACTGCGTCATGCCGAGGCGCTTCGATGCCGAATTCATCTCGTCGGCGAATTTCTCGATCGAGCCGGAGACGCCTTCGGCGAGCACCACCGCGATGTCGTTCGCGGACTTCACCATCAGCATCTTGAGTGCGTTGTCGACGCTGACCAGCGTGCCGGTGCGGAAACCCATCTTCGAGGGCGCCTGCGCGACCGCGTTCGGCGACACCGCGAGCAGCGTGTCGAGGGTGAGACGCTTGTCCTTCACGGCCTTGAGCGTGAGGTACATCGTCATCAGCTTGGTGGTGGAGGCCGGATACCATGGATAGGTCGCGTGCTCGGCGTGCAGCACCTTGCCGCTATCGGCTTCAACGATCAGTGTGGCTTCAACCGCCGCGGCGGGACGCGCACCGATGAGAGCGGTGGCGAAGAGTGCGACCCCGAGGGCCAGCGAACGGAAAATCGGGGTCGGCAAATGACGCATCGCGGTCCGGTTTGGTTCGACGGGCCTTGCGGAACGGGCAGCGGTTCCTGGCGGTGATGAGGTATCTAACCTCATCGGGCCGCGAAGGCAAAGCACCAGATTGCCCGAATGCACAGCCGTCACTATCTGTGGCTCACAAGCTGCATATTTGTTAATGAACGCGGCGAGAATTCGGCAAGGAGTTCGTCATGACCGGCTGCATCGTTGGATGGGCGCACACGCCGTTCGGACGGCTCGATACCGAGACGGTGGAGAGCCTGATCGTACGTGTTGCCACGGATGCGATCGCGGACGCGGGCATTGCGCCGTCGGATGTGGACGAAATTGTGCTCGGACATTTCAACGCGGGCTTCTCGCAGCAGGACTTCACCGCCTCGCTCGTGCTGCAGGCGTCGCCCGATCTGCGCTTCAAGCGCGCGACGCGCGTGGAGAATGCCTGCGCGACGGGTTCGGCGGCGGTGCATCAGGGCCTGCGCGCGCTGGAAGCGAAGGCCGCGCGCATCGTGCTCGTCGTCGGTGTGGAACAAATGACCACGACGCCGGGCCCGGAGATCGGACGGAACCTGTTGAAGGCGTCGTACGTGAAGGACGAGGCCAACACCGAAGGCGGCTTTGCGGGCATCTTCGGCAAGATCGCGGGCGCCTACTTCCAGAAATACGGCGACCAGTCCGATGCGCTCGCGATGATCGCGGCGAAGAACCACAAGAACGGCGTCGGCAATCCGTATGCGCAGCTGCGCAAGGACCTCGGCTACGATTTCTGCCGCCAGACGAGCGACAAGAATCCGTTCGTCGCCGGACCCTTGAAGCGCACCGACTGCTCGCTTGTTTCCGACGGCGCGGCGGCCGTGGTGCTGGCCGACGTCGAGACTGCGCTGCAGATGAACAAGGCGGTCGCGTTCCGCGCCGCGCAGCACGTCTCGGATTTCCTGCCGATGGCCAAGCGCGACATCCTCAAGTTCGAGGGCTGCACGCAGGCGTGGCAGCGCGCGCTCGCGCAGGCGGGCATCGCGCTCACCGACCTGTCGTTCGTCGAGACGCACGACTGCTTCACGATCGCCGAGCTGATCGAGTACGAGGCGATGGGTCTCGTGCCGGAAGGGCAGGGCGCGCGCGCGATCGCGGAAGGCATCACGCAGAAGACCGGCAAGCTGCCGGTCAATCCGTCCGGCGGGCTGAAGGCAAAGGGCCATCCGATCGGCGCGACCGGCGTCTCGATGCACGCGCTCTCGGCGATGCAGCTTGTGCGGCAGCGCGGGCGACATCCAGGTGAAGGACGCCAGGCTCGGCGGCATCTTCAACATGGGCGGCGCGGCGGTCGCGAACTACGTCAGCGTGCTCGAACGCATCAAATAGCGGTATTCGAGGCCGGATTCGCTAGGGTTCCATACACATTTGGCGGGTATTACGTAGCGGCGTTCGCTCAACTCTCCGGCGCGTCCCGGAGTAATCTGGCGGGCGTTGGGGAATTGCGTCTGTGTAGGGGTGCGGGGCGTGTCCAAGTCCATTTATCTGGTCAATCCGGCGGCGGATATGCCCAGCTATTTCAGCGCCGAGGTTATGGGCGGGCGCGGATTGCCGGCCGCTGTTTCGACAGCCGATCTGTCCATCGCGACAGTTGCCGCAATGGCTCCCGCGGGCTTTGGCGTTGAGCTCTGCGACGAGCATTTCATGCCGGTCAATTACGACACGGCGGCGGACTACATCGGCATCACCGGCAAGGTGAGCCAATGGGGCCACATGAAGAGCATCGCCGCGGAGTTCCGGCGGCGCGGCAAGACGGTCCTCATCGGCGGCCCTTATGCGTCGCTCAGTCCGGAGGCTGTCCGTCCGCATTGCGACATCCTTGTCCAGGGCGAGATCGAGGAAATCTCCGGGACGATATTCGCCGATCTCGAAAGCGGCGATTGGAAGAACGAGTACGTCGGCACCCGGCCGGATCTGCGCACGTCGCCGATCCCGCGCTGGGACCTCTATCCGAATGACCGCGCCCTCATGGGCACCGTGCAGACCTCGCGCGGCTGCCCGTTCGAATGCGACTTCTGCGACGTGATCGCCTATCTCGGCCGCAAGCAGCGCCACAAGCAAATCGAGCAGGTGATTGCCGAGCTCGATCAGCTCTACGACCTCGGCTATCGAATGGTTTTTCTGGCCGACGACAACTTCACGGTCTACCGCGCCCACGCCAAGAAGCTGCTCGTCGCGATCCGCGACTGGAATGCGCGGCGTGCGGGTGGACGCTTCCGGTTCAAGACGCAGATCTCGATCGACGCGGCGGGTGACGAAGAATTGCTTGAGCATTGCGCCGATGCCGGTCTGACGCAGGTGTTCATCGGGATCGAGACGCCGAATGAAGACAGTCTGCGCGACTCCAAAAAACGGCAGAACCTGAAAAAGGATCTGGTCGAAGAAATCCAGCGGATCATCGACTTCGGGATCGGTGTCGACTGCGGCATGATCGTCGGCTTCGACGGCGACGATCAGAGCATCTTTTCCCGGCAATACCGATTTGCCATGGCGTCGTCCGTTCCGGTCTTCAGCCTCGGCACGCTGGTCGCGCCGCCGGCGACGCCGCTCTATGCGCGCCTCGTCAAGGAAGGCCGCGTGATCGAAGACGGATCGGAAGTTGCGGCTGCGCCCTGGAACACGAACATCCGGCCCAAGATGATGACCGCGCAGGAGCTGTTCGAAGGCGTGAAGTGGCTGTGCAATTCACTCTACCGGCCGGAGGCCTTCGAGGAACGCGTGGCCAAGGTGATCGCGACATTCGGACGGCGGCGTAACTATCCGCGTGCCGAAAAGGACGAGCAGGTCTCCGTCATGCGTTCCGTCAATGCGGATTCGGCTACTCTGATCCGCCGGATCAGCCGGCTTGGCGCCGCCGAGAAGAAGATGCTCGGCAATATCCTGAAGATGTTTCCGGAGAACCCGGCGGCCGGTCCGCACATCATGGGTGCGTTGTTCCAGTATGCTCAGGTCCGCTACATGTACGAGCAGGGGCACTTCTGGGAGCCGATGCTGTCCGCTGCCGCTGCGCCGGTCGTGCCCATGCCGCGCGTGCCGCTCGAAAGGGTTGCCGTACCGGCCTGATGCCGATACCCGGATAGGGTTCTGTCCGGGACTTCTTGGCCGCACATGCTCTTCAACAGCTACGCCTTTCTGCTCGTCTTCCTTCCGGCGGCGCTCATCATCTATGCGCTGGCCGATCCGTATCCGCGCGCGCGGATGCCGGTGGTGCTCGCGCTGTCGCTCGTGTTCTACGGCTACTGGGACGTGCGCTTCCTGCCGCTGCTGATCGTGTCGATCCTGGCGAACTGGCTGGCGGCGAAGTGGTACGTCGCGACGAACCGCGGCGGCGTCGTCACGGCGGCGATCGTTCTCAATCTCGCAGCGCTTGCGTTCTTCAAGTACATGAACTTCTTCGCCGAGACGTTCACGGCTTTCGGCGCTGCCCATCGGGCCGTTCGCGATCGTGCTGCCGCTCGGCATCTCGTTCTTCACCTTCCACCACATCATGTACCTGGTCGATCTGCGGCGCGGCAGGACCGGCACCTACGAGCTGACGCGCTACGCGCTCTACATCTCGTTCTTCCCGCAGGCGATCGCCGGGCCGCTTGCGCGCTGGCACGAGGTGATGCACCAGTTCGGCGCCAGGGTTTACGCGCCCGGCTGGCAGCGCCAGTTTGCGCTCGGCCTCACGTTCATCGCGCTCGGGCTGATCCAGAAGACGCTGCTCGGCGATCCGATCGGCCGGCTGATCGATCCGATCTACGCGCAGGCGAGGCTCGGCCCCGTGCCGGACGGACAATCGTGGCTCGCGCTCGGCTTCATGTTCCAGATCCTGTTCGACTTCTCGGGTTATTCCGACATCGCGATCGGGGTCGGGCTCCTGTTCGGCGTGCAGCTTCCGTACAATTTCGCCGCGCCGTTCCGTTCCAACAATCTGCAGGACTTCTGGCAGCGCTGGCACATGACGCTGATGACGTTCCTGCGCGATTACCTGTTTCATCCGCTTGCCAATGCGCGTTTCGGGCGCGGGCACCGGTTGTTGCAGCACTTCGGCGCGATGATCGTCACGATGGCGCTGTGCGGACTGTGGCACGGGCCGAGCTGGACCTTCGTGCTGTGGGGCGTGCTGCACGGCGCGGGCGTCGTCACCGTATCGCTGTGGCGGCGCTACGGGCGGCCGCTGCCGCATCTCGCCGGATGGGCGCTGGTCTTCGCGTTCGCGATCCTCACCACGCCGATCTTCCGCGCGCCCTCGCTCGAAGCGGCCTGGCACGTCTATCAGGGGCTCGCGATCGCGCCCGGCTGGAGCGCGGTCGGGCGCGCGCTGCCGATCATCGTGGCGGGGCTGATCGCCTTCACGTTGCCGCCGAGCCAGGAGATCGTGGCGTGGCTGAACGAGCGCCCGCGCAAGGTGGTGGCGGCGGCGCTGGCGCTGGTGGTGGTTGCGGTGCTGGTCGAACTGGGTGACCGGGAGGCGTATGAGTTCGTCTACTTCCAGTTCTGAGATCGCGGGCGCGGACAGCGCCGCGTGGGGAGGGTGGCTCGCCACCTTCCTCGGCGCGCTCGCGCTCGGCTGCGTGGCTATTTTCGCGCTAGTGCTTGCGGTCGATCCCTACGACAGCGGGCGGGCCGGCGTGCTCGGCATTTCCGGCGTGCGCGACGCAAGTCCGCGCACCGCGAATGCGAGCCGCGCGCGCGATGCGCAATTCGATTCCGCCGTGATCGGCAATTCGACCGGACAGCTCATCAAGCCGGCCGAACTGTCGCGGCTGACCGGCGACCGCTTCGTGCAGCTCACCGTGCCGGGTACCGGCCCGCGCGAGCAGATCGCCATCATGGACTTCTTCGTGCGCCATCATCCGCGCCCCGGCGCGCTGGTCGTCACGGCGGATTCCGGCTGGTGCATGCGCGATGCGGCGCTGCCGCTGCAGCACCCATTTCCGTTCTGGCTCTATGGCGAGAGCAGGCTCGATTATTTCGGCAAGCTGTTTTCCTCGCGCGCGCTGCGGCTGACATGGCAGCGTGTGCTGATCGGGCTCGGCTTGCGCCAGCGCAGTGCGCCGGACGGCTATTGGGATTACGAGCGCGAAGGCCCGAGCGAGTTCCAGCCGGTGATCGTGCCGCGCGATGACGGCGGACCCGCGCCGCAGAACGTGAGCGAGGATTTTCCCGGCGTCGCGCTGCTCGGCGCCGCGATCCGCAAACTGCCGGCGGATGTGCCGGTCGTGCTGTTCGTGCCGCCCGCGTTCCACACCATGATCCCGAAGGCGGGTTCGCTCGCGGCCGCGGAGGAAGCGGCCTGCAAGACCGCGCTGAAGAAGATCGTCGCCGGACGGGCGCGCTCGAACTTCATCGATTTCCGGCTCGACAATGCGCTGACGCGCGACCGTGCGAATTTCATGGACTTCGGGCATTACCGCGCCGCCATCGCGCGCCGGATGGAGACCGCGATCGCGGAGAGCATCAAGCTCGGCGACAAGGCGAAGATCGAATTTTGAGAAGCCGGCGTCGCTACGCCGCCGGCTCCGCCGTCAGATAATCCAGCTTCTTCTCCAGCCACAGTTTGCGCGTGAGCGAGCGCTGCACCTTGCCGCTCGTTGTTTTCGGCAAGGTATTCGGGCGGATCAGCACGATGTGGCGCGCGAACGCCTCGTGCTGCTTCGGCGACCGCCTCGCGGATGAGGCCGGTGATCTCGTCCGGATCGATGCGGTTGCGCGCGGTGCGCTCGACTTCCTGCACCACGACGAGCGCTTCCTCGCCGCGATCGTCCGGCACGGAAAACACCGCGCCGCCGTTCTGGCGCAGCGCCGGATGCGCGCGCTGCACGGTCAATTCGATGTCCTGCGGATAGTGGTTCATGCCGCGGACGATGATCATGTCTTTGATGCGGCCGGTCGACGAACAGCTGCCCCTTCGCGTCGAGGAAGCCGAGGTCGCCGGTGCGAAGCCAGTCGTCACTCTCGCCCTCGATGCGCGCCCGCAGGCTCGCCTCGCTCGCCTGCGGATTCTCCCAATAGGCGCGCGCCGCATGCGGCCCCATGATCCACAACTCGCCAACAGTGTCGGGCGGCAGGCGCTCGAGCGTGTCGCGGATCGACGATGGCGAGCCTCGAACCGGGCATCGCGTAGCCGCAGCCAACCAGCACATGCGCGTCGGCGGCATTGTCGGGCGCGCGGATGATGTTCTGCTGCAACGCGCTGCGGCTGACCGCGCGCGTATCGGGGCCGGCGCCGACCGGACTCATCGAGACGATCAGCGTCGCCTCCGCCATGCCGAAGCCCGGATTGATCGACGTCGCGGCGAAGCGGTAGGGCGCGAACGTCTCGATGAATTTCTCGATCGTTGCGGCGCGGATCGGCTCGGCGCCGATCAGGATGATCTTCCACGAGGAGAGATCGACGCCCTCCATCTGGTCGGCGCGCAGGCGCGCGATGCAAAGATCATAGGCGAAATTCGGCGCGGCCGAGATCACGGCGCGGTAGTGGCTGATCGCGCGCAGCCAGGTGAGCGGCCGCTGCATGAAGCCGGATGGCGAGAGCAGCACGCAGAGCGCGCCGAGAAACATCGACCCGACGATGCTCAGGATCAGTCCCATGTCGTGATAGTGCGGGACCCAGTTGACGCAGGTCGAATGCTTGTCCGTGCCGAGATATTCCTGCGCCATCGCCATGTTGGCGAGCAGCATGGCGTGCGTGACGACAACGCCTTTCGGATCGGAGGTCGATCCGGAGGTATATTGCAGGAACGCGATGTCGTCCGCTTGCGGACGCGGCAGCGCGATCGCGCCGCGCGCACCCGGCGTCATGTCGATCGTCAGCCATTGCAGGTCTTGGCCCGCAAAGCGGCCGACGAGATCGTCGCGCTGCGCGAGTGTCGGACTGGTGAGCGCGAGCACCGGCTTGCAGTTCGCCATGATGCTGGCCGAAGAGTCGCGTGCGCTTTGCCGGCGCGGCACCATCATCGGCACCGCGATCACGCGCGCGATCAGGCAGCCGAAGAACGCGACGACGAATTCAAGCCCGGGCGGAAACACCAGCAGCGCGCGATCGCCCGGCTTCGCCACGGCGGCGAGGCGCTTCGCGACCGCGTTCGCGGCATCGTGCAGTTCGCGGAACGTGAGCGAAGAATCTTCGGCGCCGCGGTCGGTGAGGAAAACCAGCGCGCGCTCGTCGCCTTGCGTTGCGGCGCGATGCTCCAGAATATCGACCAGTGAGGCGAACGTCTGCATCGCGCGTCAGCGCGCAGCCTGCGCGGCGCTCTTTTCGACGAGGTGCGCCGACAGCGCATCGATGGTCGGATGGTCGTGGAAGGTCTCGGGCGAGAGCTCGAGGTTCAGTTTGTCCTCAAGCTCCATCAGCAGATAGACCGTCATCGCGGAGTCGAGGCCGAGCCGCGCGAACTTCGCGTTGGTATCGATGGTGTCCTTGGGAATCCGCAGGATCTCGGCGAGTTGGTCGACGCAGAACGCGGAAATTTCTTGCTTGGTCATGCCGGTCCACTCGAAAACGCCGCGACAATAGGGGTGAGCGACCGATTGTCAATCATTCGGCGGCGGCGGGCGCTTCCTCTTGCGGCGCGGGCAGAGCGGGCGCGGGAGGCGGCGAGGAACTGCGCCGCGGCAAGGTCCGCGAAACGGCCGCCCTTCGCGACCAGTTCGTCGAATGTGCCGGCTTCGATGATGCGGCCCTGATCGAACACCAGCACGCGCGTCGCGTTGCGGATGGTCGCCAGCCGATGCGCGATCACGAAGGTGGTGCGGCCCTTCATCACCTCGTCGAGCGCGGCCTGCACCTTGCGCTCGGTGGTGGCGTCGAGCGAGCTCGTCGCTTCGTCGAGGATCAGGATCGGCGGGTCCTTCAGCAGCGCGCGCGCGATCGACAGGCGCTGGCGCTCGCCGCCGGAGAGCGAGCGGCCGCGCTCGCCGACCGAGCCGTCCAGTCCTTCAGGGTGGCGCTCGATCAGCTCGGTCGCCTGCGCGCGGGCAGCGGCCTCGCGCAATTGTTCGTCGGTCGCATCCGGATTGCCGACGCGCAGGTTCTCGGCGATCGAGCGGTTGAACAGCAGCGCTTCCTGATAGACGACGCCGATGTTGTGGCGCAGCCCGGCAAGCTTCATGGCGCGGATGTCCATGCCGTCGATCTTGATCACGCCGGACTGCGGATCGAAGGCGCGATGCAGCAGCGCGAGCGCGGTCGATTTGCCGGCGCCGGTGGTGCCGACGAACGCGATCGTCTCGCCGGGCAGCGCGGTGAAATTGAGATCCGCGACCGCAGGACGCTTGCCGTCATAGGAGAAAGAGACGTCCTGAAATTCGATCAGCCCGCGCAGGCGTCCCGGATCGACCGCGTCGGCGCGGTCGCGTACCGCCGGCACGGTGTCGATCACCTGGAAGAATTCGCGCAGCCGCGGTGCGTCCATCAGCACGCGGTTGGAGAAGCCGACCACCTGCTCGAGCCGGATCACCAGCAGGGCGGCGAAATTCATGAAGGTGACGATTTCGCCGATGGTCGCGAGGCCCTGCGCGTTGAGCCAGATGCCGAGCAGGAAGATCGCCAGCATCGACATCGTGGTGGCCGAGCGGGTGAGCACCGCGATGATCGCCCACCAGGAGAGCACCGGCATCTGCGCGGCGAGCAGCTTGTTCACCACGCCGCGCAGGCTGGAGACTTCGGCCTCGATGCGGGCGAAGCCCTGCACCAGCGCGATGTTCGACAGCGCGTCGGAGGTGCGCTCGGCGAGCGCGGTGTAGTGGCCTTCGACCGCGCCCTGCAGCTGTTCGGTCTTGCGGATCACCAGCGCGGTGAGGCCGGTGAAGACGACGCAGAGGACGACGAGAACGGACGCGAGCCGCCAGTTGACGAACAGCGACAGCGGCAGCAGCACGAACAGCGCGACGAACGCCGCGAAGTGTTCGCGGAAGAACGACAGCCACAATCCCCACAGCGCATCGACGCCGGTGAGCATCACCTTCATCAGCCGGCCCGAATGCGTGCCGCCGTGAAACGAGATCGGAAGCTGTAGCACGTGCTCGAAATACATCGTCAGCACCGCCTGCTTGCGGCGATGCGAGAGACGGTCGGAATGGAGCGCGACGAGCACCGAGCAGCCGATGGTGAAGAGGCCGAACGCCACCCACGCGCCGAGCAATGGTGTGAGGACCGTGGCGTCGGGCTGGGTGTTGGCGGCTTGCGTCTTCACCAGCGCGTCGATGATACGCCCGAACAGCACGGGCTCGGCGAATTGCGCCGCCGCCAGCGCGATGTTCGCGAGCGCGAGAATCCAGCCAAGCCGTGCCTCCGGCCCGAGCAGGCCGAGCACGCGGCTATAAAGTTTGAGGAAGTTCATGCACAGGATCGTCGGTTGCGGCGGACTTTAGCGGAAGGGCGGTATCCCGCAACGAGCGCAAATGCCCGCCGCCGGACATCGCGGCGTTGGTGAGAACGGCGCTTGCGACCCGTGGTTCCGCGGAGAGGAACCTCCAAGACAATGAGAATTCAACTACATTCCGCCGAATCTTTATTTTCAACTTCTGGTTATCGCAGGCATGTCTACAAATACTGGCTGGTCTGCGGTATCACATGGGGAAAGAAGCGAAGGTCTTGGTTGCGTAATGTGTGTAACTATTCCAAACAACACAGGAATCGCGTGAATATTAAGTTGTTGTTCGCCTTCACTCAATCCGTAATTGAGTGGAGGTCCGAAGCCGGGGACCGCCAAGACTACAGAATGACAAATATTCCCACAGATCTGCTGCGGACTTTCGTGACCGTCGCGGACGTTCGAAGTTTCACGCGCGCCGCACAGGCGTTCGGCATCACGCAGCCCGCCGTCAGCGCGCAGATCAAGCGCCTGCAGACCATTCTGGGTGTCGAGCTGCTCGACAAGAGCGCGCCCGGCGTCACGCTGACGCCGAAGGGCGAGCTGTTCGTGACGCATGCGCGGCGGCTCTTGTCGATCAACGACCAGATGGTCGATCTCTCCTCGCATCGCACGATTTCGACGCACCTGCACATCGGCATCCTCGGTGATTATTTCGAAAGCGCGGCGCTGGGAGCGATCGCGCGCTTTCGCGAAAACCGGCCCGACATCCAGGTGCGCGTCGAGACCAATCGCTCCGATGCGCTGATGCGCGACCTGCGCAACGGGGACTACGACCTCGTGCTCGGCGCCGCCGAGACCGAGCCACAGAACGCGGTGCGTCGATGGATCGAGCCGACCGCGTGGGCGGCGGCACCCGGATCGGAGTGCGATCCCACGCAGCCGGTCCGGCTCGTCGTGCTGAACGAAAGCGGCCTGACGCACCGCATGGCGGCGGCAGCGCTTGAGGAGGCGGGCCGCGAGTACCGGATCACCTATATCGGCGGAAGCGTGTCGGGCATGCTCGCGGCGGTCGCCGCCGGATTCGGCGTTGTGAATTTCGCAAGGCGCGCGCTTCTCAAGACCGGCCTCAAGATCATCGACGAGGGCCCGCGGCTGCCGCGGCTGCCGCCGGTGCATGGCGGCGTGTTCCTGCGCAACTCGTTGCATGGCTCCGAATACGTGGCGCTCGCCGGCGAGATCGCCGACGCGATCATCGCGGACGATGCGGAGGCATTTGCTGGAGCGCGCGCGCAGGTCGTCTGATCGCTCAGCCGTGTCGGTCGTTCAGCCTTGCGCGAAGCCGGAGCGCTGCGCCCAGCCGGTCATGCGCATCTCCAGGATCGCCATCAGCCAGTACATCACGATGCCCTCGACGGCGAGGGCGAGCAGGCCGGCGAAGATCAGCGGCACCTGAAACTGCGCCTGCGCCTGCAGCATCAGGTTGCCGATGCCGACATTCGACGCGACGCTCTCCGAGATCACCGCGCCCACGAAGGCGAGCGTGATCGCGACCTTCAGCGAGCCGAAGAAGTACGGAAGCGCGCGCGGAATGCCCACTTTCCGCATGATGTCGAGCTTTGAGGCGCCGAGCGCTTTCAGCACGTCCTCGAGCTCCGGCTCGATGGTGGCAAGCCCGGTCGCGACGTTGACGACGATCGGGAAGAACGAGATCAGGAACGCGGTGAGCACCGCCGGGATGAAGCCGATGCCGAACCACAGCACCAAAATCGGCACGACCGCGACCTTGGGGATCGCGTTGAAGCCGATCATCAGCGGATAGACGCCGGCGTAGATCGCGCGCGACCAGCCGACCGCAAGCCCGAGCAGCAGGCCGAAGCCAACCGCCAGCGCGAAGCCGACCAAGGTGGAGGAAAGCGTGAACAGCGAGTGCTTGTAGAGCGCCGGCCAGTAGTCATAGACCGCCTGAAACACCAATGTCGGCGGCGGCAGGAAGAACTGCGGGATCTTGAAGATCCGCACCGCCGCTTCCCAGACGACGAACAGCGCGACGGTCGCGAGCCACGGTGCGAGGCGGATGGCGAGCGTCGGCTTCATTGCCGCGCCTTCACGATGTGCTCGCGCAACTCATGCACGATCCCGCCGAACTCGGGCGAGAACGTCACTTCGAGGTCGCGCGGCCGCGGAATGTCGACGATGCGCTCGGTGATGACGCGGCCGGGCCGTGCCGACATGACAAAAATTCGGTCGGCGAGGAACACCGCCTCGCGCAGGTCGTGCGTCACCAGCACGATGGTGATCTTGCGCATCGCATGCAGGTCGCGGATCACGCACCACAGTTCCTCGCGCGTGAACGCATCGAGCGCGCCGAACGGCTCGTCGAGCATCAGCAGGTCGGGCTCGTGGATCAGTGCGCGGCACAATGACGTGCGCTGCTGCATGCCGCCGGAAAGCTGCCAGGGAAACTTGTCGCCCTGTCCGGCAAGGCCGACGGAGGCGAGCAGGGCCTCGGCGCGCGCGACGTATTCGGCCTTGTGGCGGCGCATGCGGCCGCGGTGCGGCTCGACGATTTCGAGCGGCAGCAGCAGGTTTTCCAGCGTCGTGCGCCACGGAAGCAGCGTCGGCGCCTGAAACGCCATGCCGGCGATCTTCACCGGCTTCGCGACGCGCTCGCCCGCGACCGCGATGGTTCCCTTGAAGGGAAATTGCAGTCCGGTCGCGAGCTTCATCAGGGTGGACTTGCCGCAGCCGGACGGCCCGACGACGGCGGCGAACTCGCCGCGGTTCACATGGATCGAGAGACCGTCGACCGCGAGCGTACCGCCGGTCCCGCCGTACACATGGCTGACGTCGTCGAGCGCGACGAAGGCGTCGGTCACATCACTCTCCCGCCATTCCCGCGAAAGCGGGAATCCAGATCTTGGCCTTGAGTACTGGGTCCCCGCTTTCGCGGGGACGAGCGGAGAGGCGGGCGCGGCTCAACTGATGAGGTCCAACGTTACTCCGCCTTGCGCACTGCCGCGTCGGGCAGGAACGAGGCGTCGAAGATGTCTGCGCCTTTCGGCTTGGCGTTCTTGAACTGGTAGGTCAGCGCGATCTGGTCGACCGACTTGTCGAGCCGGTCCATGTCGACGCCGCCGTAGCCGCTCTTCTTCACTTCCGGCGTCACGATGTTGTCCTTGAGCGCGATCTGGAGACGCTCCAGCTCGACGTCCTTCTTGGCGACGTCGTTGCGCTTGAGCACGGACTCGACCGACGCGGCCGGGTTCTTCACCGTCTCCTGCAGCCCCTTGGTGAAGGCGCGCAGGAAGGCCTTCACGGCCTCCGGCTTCTCGGCGGCGAACTTCGGGTTCACCATGATGGTGTTGCCGTAGAGATTCACGCCGTAGTCGGCCATCAGCAGCACCGTGATGTCGTTCGCCGGCACGCCGCGGTCCTTCAGGTTGATGTAGGACGAGAACGAGAAGCCCGTGATGGCGTCGACCTCGCCGCTCGCGAGCATCGGCTCGCGCACCGGGAAGCCGACCGACACGATCTGCACCTTGGCGGGATCGATGCCGTTCGCCTGCGTGAAGATCGGCCATTGCGCGTAGGCGCCGTCGGGCGGCGGTGCGCCGAGCTTCTTGCCTTCGAGATCCTTCGGCGCCGAGACGCCGCGGCTCTTGCGGCCGACGATCGAGAACGGCGGCTTGTTGTAGACCATGAACACGGCCTTGATCGGCGTGCCCGGGTTGGCGTCGCGGAACTTGATCAGCGAATTGATGTCGCCGAAGCCCATGTCATAGGTGCCGGAGGCGACGCGGTTGATCGGCTCGAGCGAGCCGCCCGCGGTGTCGATGGTGACGTCGAGGCCCTCGGCCTTGAAGTAGCCCTTGTCGATCGCGACCACGAACGGGGCGGCGGGGCCCTCGAACTTGAAATCGAGCGAGAATTTGATGGCTTGCTGCGCCGAGGCTGCGGTGGCGGCGAGCGCCGATGCGGCGGCGAGAAGTCCGATCCGGCCGAGCCGGAGGAGGTTGATCGGCATTTTTGTTCCTTTCCTTGGGGCTCCAGCCGCCTGTCCGCACCCGCAGGCCGCCCGCGCGAATTCGCGCTTCGCATGACGTTTCAAGTGATGTTTAGCAAAGAGCATGCCGTCTCAAAGTGCAAGCCGGAAGCGCCTATTTCATCGCATCATGCCTAAGCGCGCGGCAGCGTGCCGCATCGGAGGGCTTGGGCCGGCGCGGCCAGCGACGGCCCACGCAGTCGGATAGAATGGGCACCGCGAGTCGCCCGGAGGTCCGCCCATGACGGCGAAGGTTGTGCGCGTGCCGGAGGGCCGGATGCTGCCGCAATTCGCCGCGCCCTACGCGCCGCCGGATGAGGGGATCGCGGCGGGCTTCCTCGCCGAGGCGCCGCGCGGGCCGCAGGCCGAGGCGCGCATCGATGCGCGCGCGACGCGGCTGGTCGAGGCGATCCGGGCCGAGAGTGGCGGGCTCGGCGGCATCGAGGACTTCCTGCGCGAGTATTCGCTCTCTACCCGCGAGGGCCTCGCCCTCATGGTGCTGGCCGAGGCGCTGCTGCGCGTGCCGGATTCCGCAACCGCCGACCGGCTGATCGAGGACAAGCTTTCGGCCGGCGACTGGACCCACCACGAGACCAAGTCGAGCGCGCTGCTGGTGTCGGCGTCGGCCTGGGCGCTCGGCATTTCGGCGCGCATCATCCAGCCGGGCGAGACGCCGGAGAACATCCTCGAAAGCCTCGGCAAGCGGCTCGGCCTTCCGGCGCTGCGCGGCGCGACGCGCCAGGCGATGCGGCTGCTCGGCTCGCATTTCGTGCTCGGGCAGAGCATCGAGGAAGCGCTCGGGCGCGCGTCCGCGCACCGCGAATTTCGTTATTCCTACGACATGCTCGGGGAGGGCGCGCGCACCGCCGCGGACGCCGAGCGCTACTTTCAAAGCTATGCGCGCGCCATCGAGGCGATCGGACTGGCCGCCGGCAATGCGCGGCTGCCGGACCGGCCGGGCATTTCGGTGAAGCTCTCCGCGCTGCATCCGCGCTACGAGGCGACCGCGCGCGAGCGCGTGCTCACCGAACTGACGCCGCGCGTGCTGGAGCTTGCCCGCAAGGCGAAGGCGCATGATCTCAACTTCACCGTCGATGCCGAGGAGGCGGACCGGCTCGAACTCTCGCTCGACGTGATCGGCGCGGTGCTGGCCGATCCTTCGCTCGCCGGCTGGGATGGCTTCGGGCTCGCCGTGCAGGCCTATCAGAAGCGCGCCGGCGCGGTGATCGACTGGGTCCGCGATGCAGCGGTCGCGCTCGACCGCCGCATGATGGTGCGGCTGGTGAAGGGCGCCTACTGGGACACCGAGGTGAAGCGCGCGCAGGAGCGTGGGCTTGCCGACTATCCGGTGTTCACCCGCAAGGCGATGACTGACCTTTGCTACATGGACTGCGTCGCGAAGCTGCTCGCCGCGCGGCCGGTGCTCTATCCGCAGTTCGCCACGCACAATGCGCTGACCGTCGCGAGCGTGATCGAGCAGGCGGGCGGCGTCGAGGGTTATGAGTTCCAGCGCCTGCACGGGATGGGCGAGGCGCTCTACGAGGCGCTGATCGCCGACACGAACGTCGCCTGCCGCGTCTATGCGCCGGTCGGCGGGCATCGCGACCTGCTCGCCTATCTGGTGCGGCGACTCTTGGAAAACGGCGCGAACTCCTCGTTCGTCTCGGTCGCGGCCGATCCGGCGGTGCCGGTTTCGGAAATCCTCAAGCGGCCGCAGCACTGGATCGCGGATGCGCGCCACGCCCGCCATCCGCGCATTCCGCTGCCGCGCGATCTCTATGCGCCGGCGCGGAAGAATTCGGCGGGCGTCGAGTTCGGCGACCGCGCGGCGCTTGCCGAACTTGTGTCGGGCGTGCACCGCGCGATGCCGAAGGCCGCGACGGCCGTGCCGCTGGTGAATGGCATCGCGCGCGACGGTAACAAGCGGGCCGTGATCTCGCCGATCGATGGCGCGATCGTCGGCCACGTCACCGAAGGCGATGCGGCGCTCGCAACGGCCGCGATGTCGGCCGCGCAGGCCGGGTTTCCCGGATGGGCCGCGACGCCGGTGGCGATGCGCGCCGTGATGCTCGAACGCACGGCGGCGGCGTTCGAGCGCAATCGCGACACGCTGCTCGCGCTGCTGCAACAGGAAGGCGGCAAGACGCTCGACGACGCGCTCGCCGAGGTGCGCGAGGCGGTGGATTTCTGCCGCTACTACGCGGCGCAGGCCCGCACGTCGCTGATGCCGGAGCGCATGCCGGGCCCGACCGGCGAGACGAACGATCTGCGTGCAGCGCGGGCGCGGCGTGTTCGTCTGCATCAGCCCGTGGAATTTTCCGCTCGCGATCTTCACCGGGCAGGTTGCGGCGGCGCTTGTCGCCGGCAATGCGGTCGTCGCCAAGCCTGCCGAGCAGACGCCGCTGATCGCCGCCTGCGCGGTCCGGCTGATGCACGAGGCGGGCGTGCCGGCCACCGCACTGCATCTGCTGCCGGGCGACGGCAAGGCCGGCGCTGCGCTCGTCGCGGATGCGCGCGTTGCGGGCGTCGCGTTCACCGGCTCGACCGAGGTCGCGCGGCTGATCAACCGCGCGCTCGCCGCGAAGGATGGCCCGATCGTGCCGCTGATCGCCGAGACCGGCGGCATCAACGCGATGATCGTCGACGCGACCGCGCTGCCCGAGCAGGTGACCGACGACGTCATCACGTCGGCGTTCCGCTCGGCGGGTCAGCGCTGCTCGGCGCTGCGGCTGATCTGCGTGCAGGAGGATGTGGCGGACCGCATCGTCGAGATGATCGAAGGCGCGGCGCGCGCGCTCGTCGTGGGCGATCCGCGCGATATCGCGACGCATGTCGGGCCGGTGATCGACGCAGGAAGCGAAGGAGAAGCTCGACGCGTGGATCGCCGCGCATGCGGGCCGCGTGATCTTCCGCCACGCGGGTGCGCCGTCGGGCGGCACCTACGTGGCGCCGACGATCATCGCGCTCGACCGCGCGCGCGATCTGACCGAGGAGGTGTTCGGCCCGGTGCTGCATGTGGTGCGCTGGCGCGCGAGCGAGCTCGACCGGCTGCTCGATGACATCGCCGCCAACGGCTACGGCCTGACGCTCGGCATCCATTCGCGCATCGACGACACCGCCGAGCATGTCGTCCGGCGGCTCGCAGAACGGCAACGTCTATGTGAACCGCAACATGATCGGCGCGGTCGTCGGTACGCAGCCGTTCGGCGGGGCGGGGCTGTCGGGCACCGGACCGAAAGCCGGCGGCCCGAACTATCTGCGGCGCTTTGCCACTGAGCAGACCGTGACGGTGAACACCGCGGCGGCGGGCGGCAACGCGAGCCTGCTGGCGGACAGCGATTAGATCGCCTTCTGCCGCAGTGGCGTTCGCGCGGACGCGCGATTTAGCCCGATAAACATTACGCTTTTGTCATTCATCAACGCCGCGCGCCCATTCAATCTTCGTTCAGTGGAACTCGCGCATTCTGCCGCACGTTATCAAGACGAGCGACTTCTCCGTTCTCCGGCATCGCTCAACTGCAAGCGCCGGAGACAGTCTGGGAGAACATCATGACCATCAAATCCGCGCTCATCGTCGCGACCGCGAGTGCGATCGCGCTGACGAGCTTCGACCTGCGCCCCGCCGCGGCCGCGCCGCAAGGCGGCCTTGCGATCGTGAAGCAGAATGCCGGCGCCGATGAATTCAGCGCGCAACGCAAGCGCCGGCGCGGCGTCAATCCGGCGATCCCGCTTGCGGCGTTCGGCGCGATCGTCGGCACCATCGCGACCGTGGCGGCGGCGAACCGCGAGCGCGAGTACTACGACCGCCGGCACTACGCGCCGCGCGCGTATTACGGCGGACCCGCATACGGCCACTACGACGGCCCGCCCGCGTATCACTATCACCAGCCGCGGGTGCATCACGGCGGGTCGGGCGGGCAGCCGGGTTACAGCGTGAACGTGCCGGGCACGGCCAATTACCGGGGCGGCCCCGCTTATCATGTGCCCGGACCGGCCGTCGCGGCGCCCGCACCGGCGGCGACGCACAGCCAATACACTGGCGGCAGCAACTAAGGATCCAGTTGCGTTGCGTGCAAAGCGGCGGCACTCCGGTGCAGCCGCTTTTTTGTGCGAAGCCACATGTTGCGTCGCAAATTCACGCGTTAACAACTAATAAACTCAGTTGCGCTATGGTCGGCGCATGAGTGATTCGCTCGAACGCCTCTATGACGGTGTTCTCGCCGCACGGCATGCCGACCCCACAAAGTCGCGCACCGCGCGGCTGCTGCGCGCGGGCCGCGCCAAGATCGCGAAGAAGCTCGCCGAGGAAGCCGTCGAGGTCGTGATCGACGCGATGAACGGCAGCCGCGAAGCGGTGATCCGCGAAAGCGCCGACCTCATCTACAATCTCACCGTGCTCTGGGTCTCCTCCGGCGTGCAGCCGAAGGAAGTCTGGAAGGAAATGGACCGGCGCGAGCGCCTTCTCGGCATCGCCGAAAAGCTTCCGAAGGATGCAGCCGAGCCCGATCCGCGCCGCAAGGTCGTGACGCTCGAAAGCCGCCGCCTGCGCAAGCGGCGCTGACGCGTCTCTCACGCGCATAGACAATCCCGATCACCGCCGCTATCAGGCGCCCCATGCTCAGACGCCTGTACGACTGGTGTATTCGCGCGGCCGAGAAGAAATACGCCACCTGGATGATCGGCGCCGTTTCGTTCGCCGAAAGCTCGTTCTTTCCAGTCCCGCCCGACGTGATGCTGATTCCGATGTCGCTCGCGCGGCCGGACAAGGCGTATCACTACGCGTTCATCTGCACGCTCTGCTCGGTCGCGGGCGGCGTCGTCGGCTACATGATCGGCGCGATCCTCTATGACTCGCTCGGGCAGTGGATCATCCAGCTCTACGGTTACGGCGACAAGGTCGAGCAGTTCCGCACGGCCTACGCCGAATGGGGCGCATGGATCATCCTGCTCAAGGGGCTGACGCCGATCCCCTACAAGCTCGTGACGATCACGTCGGGATTCGCCGGCTACAATTTCCTCTGGTTCGTCGTGCTGTCGATGATCACGCGCGGCGCACGCTTCTTTCTGCTCGCGTTCCTGCTGCATCGCTACGGACCGTGGGCACGCGAAATCATTGAAAAGCGGCTCGGATTGTGGACCGCGATCGGCGCGGCCGGCCTTGTTGGCGGGTTCCTGATCGTCTACGGGGTCTTCTGAAGACGTATTTTGCGTCCTCATTTTCGCCACGTCCGGCGCGCAAGTCCGTAACGCTTTCGCCTGGTTGTAAACATGACAGGCATTTTCATCGAACGCGGTCTGCTTGGCGCGCACACGTTTGCGCTGGCGGCGATATTTTTCCTCGCCGCGGATGCGCGCGCGCAGGACCAGCGCACTGAACTCTCGGCCGATCCGCCCGCCGTCATCGAGGCGACGCCGCCCGCTCCGCCCGCGAGCGGCGTTCTGCCGCCGCCGCACGAAGTGCTCGGCGCGATCGGCCGCCTGCTCGATCAGTCGATCTCCAACGTCGGCGCGGGCGTGAAGGGTGCGGGCGAAACGCTCGGCGCGACCACCAATGCGGCGGGCGAGATCGCGAAGGGTGTCGGGAGCGCGGCCGGAACCGTCGCGCGGCTGCCGACCACCAACATCGTGTCGGGCCACGAGCTTTGTACGGCGGCGCCGAACGGCGCGCCGGATTGCGGCGGGGCGAGCGTCGCGTTGTGCAAGACCAAGGGCTTCGAGCGCGGGCAGAGTCTCGACATCACTTCCGCGTTCAAGTGCCCGGCGCAGATGTGGCGCGAGGGCCGCGCGCCGAACGCCACCGAATGCGTCGACGAATCCTTCGTCTCGCGCGCGCTCTGCCAATAGGCGCGCTCTGTCATGCCCGCAAAGGCGGGCATCCAGTAGACTCCGGCGCTGCGGATCATCGATACTTGGTGTGTGCTGGATCGCCCGCCTTCGCGGGCGATGACGCAAGTGGGAGTGTCTCGTGAATCTCCATGCCATGCTGCTCGAACGGGAAGCCGCCGGCCGGCCCGTGACCGTGGGCCTGATCGGCGCCGGAAAGTTCGGCACCATGTTTCTGGCGCAGGTGCTGCGCACGCGCGGCATGCACCTCGTCGGCATCGCGGATCTCTCGGCCGAGCGCGCCGCCAAGGCGCTGTCGTCGTGCGGCTGGGATGAGCAGCAGTATCGCGCGGCCTCGCTCGGCGACGCGTTCAAGAGCGGGCGCACGCACCTCACGCAGGACTCAAGTGCGCTGATCGCGTTCCCCGACATCGAGGTGATCGTCGAGGCGACCGGCGATCCGAAGGCCGGCATCGCGCATGCGCTGAAGGCGATCGAGCACGGCAAGCATATCGTGATGGTCAACGTCGAGGCCGACGTGGTGGCGGGGCCGCTGCTCGCCTCGAAGGCGCGCGCGGCGGGCGTGGTCTACAGCCTCGCGTGGGGCGACCAGCCGGCGCTGATCTGCGAACACGTCGACTGGGCGCGCGCCGCCGGCTTCGAGGTCGTCTCGGCCGGCAAGGGCACGCGCTATCACCCGACCTTCCACCAATCGACGCCCGACACCGTGTGGGACAATTTCGGGCTGGCGCCCGAGGTGGTGGCGAAGGGCGGCATGAATCCGAAGATGTTCAACTCGTTCATCGACGGCACCAAGTCCGGCATCGAGATGACGGCGGTGTGCAACGCGACCGGCCTGACGCCGCAGCCGGACGGGCTCTCGTTTCCGCCTTCGTCGGTCTACGACCTCGCCAAGGTGTGCAAGCCGAAGTCCGCGGGCGGCAAGCTCGCCATCGGCGGCACGACCGAAGTGGTCTCGTCGCTTCATCGCGACAAGTCGCCGGTCGAGAACCATCTGCAGGTCGGCACTTACGTGGTGATCAAGTGCGGGCACGAATACGTGCGGCGCTGCGCGCAGGAATACAACATGCTGCCGGACGAGACGTTCGAGCACATGGCGCTCTACCGGCCGATCCACATGATCGGACTGGAGCTCGGCATTTCGGTCGCGAGCGCGGCGCTGCGCAAGGAGCCGACCGGCGCGCCGAACGGCTTCCGCTCCGACGTCGTGGCGACCGCGAAGCGCGCGCTCAAGAAGGGCGAGATGCTGGACGGCGAGGGCGGCTATTGT
Source organism: uncultured Alphaproteobacteria bacterium (assembly GCA_963828625.1). GTDB lineage: Bacteria > Pseudomonadota > Alphaproteobacteria > Rhizobiales > Xanthobacteraceae > PALSA-894. The sequence goes on from CAWHEX010000011.1 coordinate 490,395, forward strand.
GTCTGGGGCAAGCAGACGCCGGCCGACCGCTCGCTCGACGAAGGGCTGCTGCCGCTCGGGCTTGCGCACAACATCAAGCTCAAGCGCGACATCGCGCTCGGCGAACAGCTCAAATGGGCCGATGTCGAGTTCGATGCGAACGATAGCGCCGTGAAGGTGCGGCGCGAGATGGAAGCGGCGTTCGGGCGGCGGAATGTGTGATCGCTCCCTGTGTTAATCCGGGAAGCGAGATAAAGACATGGAGGAAAGAATGCGCGCGATGCTCAAGGCGCTGCTGCTCGGTCTTGCAATTTCGGTGCTGCTGACGCCAGCGAAAGCGCAGACGCAACTGACCATCATGGTGTTCCAGGGCGTGCAGAACCTGCCCCTTTTCGCCGCGCAGACCAAGGGCTTCTTCGCCCGGCGCGGGCTCGAGGTCGAGATCAAGATTGCGCCGACCTCTGACGAGATGCGCAACGGGCTCGCCGAAGGGCGCTATCAGATCGTGCACGGCGCGATCGACAACGCGGTCGCGATGGCGGAGGTCGCGAAGGCCGACATCGCGGTGGTGAACGGCGGCGACAACGGCTGGAATCAATTGATCGTGCAGCCCGGCATCGGCGCGGTCGCGGACCTGCGCGGCAAGACCGTCATCGTGGACGCGCCGAACACCGCCTATGCGCTGCAGCTTTACGAGATGCTGGCGCAGAGCGGGCTGAAGAAGGGCGACTACGAGGTGAAGGTTGTCGGCGCGACCTTCAAGCGGCTTGAGGCGATCCGCGACGACAAGACCATCGCGGCCTCGATGCTCAACCCGCCGTTCTCGGTGCTCGCCGAAAAGGCCGGGCTGAAGAACATGGGCTCCGCCGTGAAGGTGGTCGGGCCGTATCAGGCGACCGGCGGCTTCGTGATGCGCGCCTGGGCGAAACAGAACGAGGAGACGCTGGTTAAATATCTTCAGGCCTATGTCGACGGCGTGCGCTGGTCGCTCGATCCGGCGAACAAGGCGGATGCGATCAAGTTTCTGATGGACCGGCTGCGGCTTGCCGAAGACGTCGCGACGGCGGCCTATGCGTTCGCGACCGGGCCGGAGGGCTTTGCCAAGGACAGCGCGCTCGACCTCGAAGGCTTCCGCAACGTGCTGAAGCTGCGCGCGGCGCACCTCGGCACGTGGGGCGGCACGCCGCCTGCGCCGGAGAAGTACGTCGATCTCAGCTATTACCGGAAGGCGATGGCGGGGATGTAGGTCGTCACCCTCAGGATGACGCCGGTGTTGGCCGCGCGGTCGTGGCCAACCGATCCGCCTCGGCTACGCACAGAAACAGGTGATACAGCACGCGCGCGGGCGTATGCGCCGCGATGGCGGTGCCGTCGCGCCTGAGCTGGTTGTGCCAGCTTGCGCCGTCCGGGCGCATGAACGACCTGGCGATCAGCGCAAGGTGCGCGCCGATCGCGCGGCGCGCGGTATCGTCGTCGAGGAATTCCGCGCGCGCGACGCACGCCTTGATGTATTCGGTCTGCGGCCAGAGCAGCTTGGTGCCGGCGACGAGCGCGCCGCCCGCATCGACGCCGTCGAACACCGCGCCGGACACCCCGTTGCCCTGATCGCGGCCGAACTTCTCGCCGAAGGCGAACAGCCGCTCCGCATAAGGCATGATGCTCTCATCCTGCGTGTGGCGGTAATACTCGAACAGCAGCCACACCCATTCGAACTGGTGGCCGGGCTCGCGCAGCGCGCCCTGCGTCGGCGGGCGCGGGCGACCAGTCCTCGGTGAAGAACTCGATCAGCGCGCCGGTTTCGGCATCGACGAACCGGCGCTTGAACAGCTCGACCACCGTTCCGGCGCGGCGCAGCCAGTTCTTCTCGCCGGTCGCGACATGCAGCGCGAGCAGCGCTTCGAGCAGGTGCATGTGCGGGTTCTGCCGCCGCGGCAGCTTCATCTGCGCGCGGCCCGGCGCGAATTCCTCGTGGAAGCCGCCATGCCGCGCGTCCACAAGCTGCGCCTTCATGGATTGCCACGTCGCGTCGGCAAGCTGGATCGCGCTCGCGTCGTTGGTGGCGCGGAAGTACCACGCGAGTGCGAACAGCACGAAGGCGTGGTCGTAGGCGTCGCGCGTGTTGTCGAGCGTCGCGCCTTCCACCGAGGCCGCGCGGAACCAGCCGCCGTCGGGCGCGCGCGCGGCGCGCACCAGAAACGCGATGGCGTGCGCGGCGGCCTCGCGGAAAGCCGGATCGCCGTTGAGCAGGCAGGCGTGGCTGAACACATAGGCGAGGCGGGCCTGCACCAGCGTGGCGCGCCGCTGGTTCGCCACCGGCGCGCCGAGCGCGTCGATGTTTTCGAAAAAGCCCCCGGCCGGATCATGGATGCGCGCGAGCCAGTAGCGGCAGACGTGGTCGAGCAGCCACGGCCGCAACGTGTGGAGATCGTTCGGATCGAACACCGTCATCACTGCGTCGCCTTGCCACCCGGTGTGAGCGCGCGCTAGCATGTTAGCCTGCAAAAGACGGTGGAGAGAAATCCACCGCAATCATCGAGGGAGGAAGTGTATGCGATTCGTGTCGCGAATCTTGGCGCTCGCCGCGGCTTTGTGCCTATCCACAGCGATTGCGCAGGCCCAGCAGGTCATCACGCTCAACGGCGCCGTGCAGTTCAACGACGACCACGCCTTCAACAAGGCGCTCCTGAAGTTCGAGGAACTGGTCAAGAAATATTACGGCAAGCCGATCAACTTCAATCTGCACCGCAATTCGTCGCTCGGGCTGGAGAAGCAGTACTTCGAGTACATGGCGCAGGGCAAAGCGGTCGACTACGCGATCGTATCGCCGGCGCACATGTCGACCTTCTCCAAGGCCGCGCCGTTCATCGATGCGCCGTTCCTGTTCCGCGACCTCGCGCACTGGAACAAGGTGCTCGACGCCGACCTGCTCAAGCCGGTCGCCGACGAGATCAACGAGAAGGCCGAGGTGATGCTGATCGGCTACGCCGGCGGCGGCACGCGCAACATCTTCGTCAACAAGGCGGTGCACAATCTCGCCGAGATCAAGGCGCTGAAAGTGCGCGTGCAGGGCGCGCCGATCTGGAGCCGCACGTTCCAGGCTGCCGGCATGGCGCCGACCGTCATCGCCTACAACGAAGTCTACAACGCGATCCAGAACAACGTGATCGCGGCGGGCGAGAACGAGGCGGCGGGCGTGGAATCGATGAAGTTCTACGAAGTCGCGCCGCATCTCGCGATGACCGAGCATGCGATCACCATCCGGCCGATCTGCTTCTCGACCAAGACGTTCAAGGGCCTGCCGAAGGACCTGCAGGACGCGATCATCAAGGCCGGCAAGGAAGCGGGCGCTTATGGCCGCGAAGTGGAGTCTTCGGAAGACACCGCCAAGCTCGACGCGCTGGAAAAGGCCGGCAAGCTCAAGCGCGTGCCGTTCGCGGATCGCGATGCGATGAAGAAGCTGGTCGATCCCGTGATGGCGGCCTACGCCAAGGAAATCGGCGCGGACAAGATCTTCGCCGCCATCAACGACATGAAATAGATGCGTGACATACGCTTCAACTGACGGCGGCCGGGAGCGTTTCCCGGCCGCTTTCTTCCCGACGGCAGACTGCGCATGACCCATACCGATCAGACCGCCGCTCCTGTCGGCCCGTGGCGGCGCTTCACCAAGCTCTACGCGGATTTCCTTTCGGCGCTGATGGCCATCGCGGTCGGGCTGCTGATCATTCCGGTGAGCCTGCAAATCTTCTCGCGCTATACCGAACTCATTCCGTCCTACATCTGGACGGAAGAAATGGCGCGCTTCATGTTCATCTGGACGATCATGATCGGCGCCATGGTGGGCGTGCGCGAGTCGACGCATTTCGAGGTCGACCTGCTGCCGCAATTGCCGCCGCGCGGCGAGGCGTTTGCGCGACTTCTCGGGCGGCTCGGCATACTGGTCGCGGCTTTCGTCTTCACCTACGCGGGCATCGAGTTCACGCGTTTCGCCTGGAAGCGCACGTCCGAACTTGCCGACCTGCCGCTGTGGTGGATCCATGTCGCGTGGCCGGTGACCGGCGTGAGCTGGTTTGTGTTCCTCGGCGAACTTGTGCTGAACGATCTGAAAATCGTTTTCGGGAGAAGCGCGTGACCGGCTCCGTATTGTCGCCGGGAATGGCGGCGCTGATCATGTTCGGCTGCTTCTTCCTGTTCATGATCATGCGGGTGCCGGTCGCGTTCGCGCTTGCGCTCGCCTGCCTGCCGATCCTCGCGATCGAGCCGCGGCTCGACACGATGAATCTGATGCAGGAGACGTTCAACGCCTACAACTCGTTCATCCTGCTGGCGGTGCCGTTCTTCCTGCTCACCGCGAACCTGATGAACATCGGCGGCACGACCGACCGGCTGTTGAAGCTCTCGCGCTCGATGGTCGGGCATTGGCCGGGCGGCCTCGCGCAGATCAACGTCGTGCTGTCGATCTTCTTCGCCGGCATTTCGGGCTCATCCACGGCGGATGCCGCGAGCCAGTCGAAGATCTTCATCGATGCGCAGACCAAGGAGGGCTACGACCTTTCCTTCTCGGTCGCCATCACGGCGGTGTCGGCGGTTCTTGCCGTCATCATCCCGCCCTCGATCCTGATGATCGTGTGGGGCGGCATTCTGACCGTGTCGATCGGCGCGCTGTTTCTCGCCGGGATCATTCCGGGCTTGCTGATCGGCGTCGCCCAGATGGCGACCGTGCACGCCTATGCGAAGTCGCGCGGCTATCCGACCTATCCGCGCGAAACCTGGCGGCAGCTCGTCTGCGCCACCTGGATCGCGGTGCCGGCGCTGATGACGCCGGGCATCATCATCGGCGGCAAGATCTTCGGCTGGTTCACCGCCACGGAGAGCGCCTGCATCGCGGTGCTCTATGCGGGCGTGCTGTCGCTGCTCGTCTATCGCGAGATGGACCTGAAGGGCCTTTACGCGGCGCTGCTCGACACCGGCAAGCTCGCCGGCATCGCGCTGTTCTGCGTCGGGACGGCGAGCATGTTCGGCTGGCTGCTCGCCTACTACAAGATTCCCGAGGCGATCCTGACCGGCGTCTCCGCCTGGGGCATGGGCTTCGCGGCGACCGGCTTCTTCATCGCCTTCGTGTTCCTCGTGGTCGGCTGCTTCCTCGACGCGATCCCGGCGATCATCATCTGCGCGCCGATCCTCGAGCCGCTGTCCAAGGCGGTGCAGATGGACCCGGTGCACTTCGCGATGATCGGGATCGTGTCGCTGGCGTTCGGCCTTGTCACGCCGCCTTACGGACTGTGCCTGATGATCGCGTGTTCGGTCGCGGGCATCCGCGTCCGGGACGCCATCAAGGACACCATGATCATGTTGGTGCCGATGCTGATGGTGCTGGCGCTGGTGATCGTGTGGCCGAAGGTGTCGCTCTTCCTGCCCGCGCTGATCTCGCCGGAATTCCTGAAGTAGTGCTAGGGCGTGCACTTATGAATGCGCCGGAGTGTCTGCTTTCGGGAGTAAAGCGGACGTAGCTCGAGAATGTCGTGCTGTCGCCTTTTGACCCGAAGCCGACATTCCGCTTGGTCAAACCGACCGACCCTCGGGCAGACCCGCTTGCAGTAATCCTCGTTCAAAATCTTTCAAGTGCGCATTATTCCGCACCTGTAGCCCGAACTGCGCGCTGATGTTCGCCACCGTCGCATCAGGGTGGATCGCCAGAAGCTGCTGCGCGCAGGCGCGAGCTTCGTCGAAGTTGCCAAGCAAGGAGCAGGTCGCCGCCCTGAGCCTCAAGGCCTGCGTCGATTGCGGCCACATGCGAAGTGCCTCGCCGGCCGCCCCGCTGGCCTCTTCGAAAGCCCCGACAAAGAAATGCGCCACAGAAATCGCGGTCCAGTGGGCATGCCGGGACATGTCGAGCGGGTTGAGTCGCTGCGACTGTTCAAGATGCTCGATCGCCATTTCCCGGTCGCCGAGATAGGCGCGGACGATGCCGCTCGCCCACCAGGCCCTCGCGCCGTTGGGATTGAGTGACAGGGATTCCTGGATCAGTGCAAGGCCGGCATCTTTCTGATCAGAAAGAGCCGCGATGACGCGCCCCGCCATCCAAAGCGCCTCAGGATCACGTTCGCCATGCGCGACCGCGAGAGCGGAGAGACGCAATGCTTCCGTGATCAGCTTCTCGGAAAGCGGAATCCAGAAGACGGTCTGCACCTGATAGCACCACGCCGCCATGCCGTAAGCGGCGGCGAAGGAGGGGTCGAGTTCGATTGCCTTGTACAAGAGCCTCAATGATTCCTGATTTTGTGCGAGGCTATCCCGATGGGGCGGAAGCGCGCGCCAGAAGAGATCGTAGGCGGTGAGGTTTTCAGTCGGCTTGTGGCGCGCGCGCTCGACCTCCTTCGAGCGGAGCGTGGGCGCGATCATTGCGCTTACCTGGGTCGCCACTCGATCTTGCATCGCAAAGATATCATCGAGTCTCGCCCTCGAAACGCTCGGTCCAAATTTGCCGACCCATGTGACGCGTCGGCGAGATGGACCGCAATCCGGACACGATCTGCATCCTTGCGGAGGCTGCCACTGAGAAGATATCGGACGCCGAGTTCCGCTCCGATCTGGCGCGGATCTCCAATACGGCCCTTGTAGACAAAGGCAGACGTGCTCGCGATCACGAACAGCCACGGCAAGCGGCCGAGCGCCATCGTGATGTCTTCCACCATGCCGTCGGCGAAATAGTCCTGCGCCGGATCGCCGCTGAGATTTGTGAACGGCAGCACCGCGATCGACGGCCTCTCCGGCAGGCTGAGGAGCATCGATGTCGTTTCGTTTGCAACTGATGATGGGCTCGCGCCGACGGAGGCCGGATGCCAGCCGAGCGCACCGGCCCGGACCACGGCCTCGGTACGTGTCGCGACGTTCAGCGCTTTCAGAATCGCGCTGACATGGTTCTTCACCGTCGGTTCGGCGAGGTCGAGCGTGCGGCAGATCGCCTTGTTGCTCTGCCCGCGCATCACAAGCGCAAGCACGTCGATCTGCCGGCTCGTCAGTCCCAGAGCCGCAGGTGTCGCCGAGGCATCATCCATCGCGGGTCGCTTTGCCAAGGAGTCCTCCGAGCCGCCGAGACATTATGGCACAGTACCAAAGTACCGGGTCATGATTGGTGCGTCAGGATGATTTACCCACGCGACGCGGAGAGCCAGGGTTGCCGCACGAACGCTGGTCAACGGATCTGGAGGGATCGATGAGGCTTCCGCGCCGCAAGTTCTTGCAAGTCGCCGCAAGTGCCGCTGTGTTGCCGGTTCTGTCGGGCACCGTTGCGGCCGACAGCTATCCGGCGCGGCCGGTGCGGATGATCGTCCCGTATCCGCCAGGCGGGCCGACCGATGTGTTCGCCCGTCTCATTGCGCAAAAGCTGTCGGAGCAGTTTGGCAAACAGTTCTTCGTCGAGAACCTCGGCGGCGCGGGTGGCAATATCGGCACCGGCCAGGCTGCGCGAGCCCCGGCAGACGGCTACACAATCCTCGTGGCGGTCAATAGCCTCGTTATCAATCCTGCGCTCTATGCCAGCGTCCCCTACGATCCGCACAAGGACTTCGACCCGGTCACGCTGGCGGTCGCTTTCAGCACCGGCCTATCGGTCAATCCATCAGTACCCGCGAATACCCTCGACGAACTCGTAGCGCTGATCCGCGCCAATCCCGGCAAATACAATTACACCTCCGGAGGTGTGGGCACGCCGTCGCATCTCCTTGGTGAACTACTCCGCACGTCGCTGTCGCTTGACCTCGCGCACATACCCTACACCGGTTCCGGACCTGCGGTCGCTGCGGTCGTTGCCGGACATGTGCCGATCGCGTTCACGGCCTTGACCGCGGCTGCACCGCACATCAAGAGCGGCAAGCTGCGCGCGATTGCGGTTGCAAGCAAGCGACGCTCGCCGATGCTTCCGGATGTGCCCACGACCGCGGAAGCGGGCCATGCCGACCTGGAAGGAGACGGATGGATCGGCGTCCTCCTTCCGGCCGGCAGCCCCAGGGAAATCGTCGATCTGCTCAACCGAGCAATCAAGAACATCGTCGAGCTGCCGGACATCAAGGAGCGCATGGTGCCTTTTGGCTTCGAGTCCGTCGGCACCAAGCCCGAGGAATTCTCCGCGCAGTTGAAAGTCGAGATGGACAAATGGGCCAAGGTTATCCGCGCGGCGAACATCAAGGCGGAGTGAAGCCGTTGCCGCCGGCGCATCGACCGTCGAGGTGAGCCATGAGCTTCGCGTCGTTGATGGTGACGGCACAACGCCTTCAGGCTTCGGCGGAAGCGCTGGCTGTCCTTGGCGCGGAACTGCGCATCCGCCGCGAGGGGTTGTCTGCCGATCCGCAGGTCGTCCAGGAGTCTTCACGGACGTCATTCGCGCCATCGATCCGACCCTGCTCGATGATCTCACGGTGGAGCAGGAAGAAGCCGCGCTTGTCGTCATTCAGTCGGCGATCGGTCAGGCCGCCGATCTTCTCGGCGGATCCTGCTCGCCCGCCGGGCTGGCGCCATGAAGACCCGACGATCCTGCAGGGACAGGGGCAGGCTTCACGCCGCTTCGTCCGTGCGATCGACGCGCTGGCCGAGCGACGGCCTGACTTGCGGCGCGTATTGCACGGCCGGGCGCATTTCTTGATGTCGGGACGGGTGTCGGATGGCTTGCGATCGAAGCGGCGCGTGCCTGGCCCGCGCTGCGCTGCGTCGGCATCGATGTCTGGGAACCGGCGTTGCAACTCGCGCGCGCCAACCTGGCTGGAGCCGGAATGGAGGAACGTGTCGAGTTGCGTGCGCAAGGTGTCGAGCAGACTCGACGAACTTGAGGTGTTTACGCTTGCCTGGTTGCCGCCATTCGTGCCGGTCGCGCTCATGCCCGTCGCTCTCAAGAACCTCCACAGGGCACTCGTCCCCGGCGGCTGGCTCGTCTTGTCGCTGCTCGGAGCCATGCCCGATCCACTTGGCCAAGCGCTCGCAGCTCTGAAGCTCGCGCGGCACGGGACCTACGCGTGGACGCCACCAGAGGCCGAAGGTCAACTTCAGGCCGCCGGGTTTGAACAGGTCGAGACTTTCTCGCCAAACCCGCTGACAGTCATCGTCGTAGGCAGAAAGGCCGCTGGAGCTTGAAGTCAGCTGTTGGCCCAAAGCGGACATGCGGGCCGCCGCACGAAATGTCCGCTCTTTGCGAAGAGCAGACACCGTTTCTCTTCGGAAGAGCAGGCCGTGTTTTATGAGGACGCGCCCGAGTCGGCGTCAGGCTTCTTGCGCAGCGATGCGACCATGCTGCGCGTGCGCTGCACGGCGTTCCACAATGGCGCGGTCTGCTTGATGGCGCGCTTCAAACGCCGCCAGCCGAGCGAGAGCGCGGCCGATGGCCAGCCGCGCAGCGTCACGGCGGCCGAATAGTCGTGCAGGCGCTGCTCGGTCTCGCACCAGTCGCGCTTGTAGGGCTCGTCGCCGATGGTGAAGTCGAAGCGCTTCATTCCGCGTTCGGTCGCAAAGCGCAGCAGATCGCGCAGATGCGCGGCGCCCGGTCCGAAGCGCGAAGCCTCGCCGTCGTCGTAGCTCGCGAGGATGTGGAAGTAGCAATCGCGGAACGTGAGCCCGAGGTTGAGCGCGGCCCATGTCGGGCCGACGTCGAGGCGGCTCAGGTGTACGAGCGGACGCAGGCGCGGCGATGTCGCGAGCGCGCGATAGAACGCCGTGTGGCCGGGACGCGCGAACATGTTCGGCACGCCCATGCGGGCGAACGACTTCGACTTCTGCACGATCAGCAGGTCGAGCGTTGCGCTAAGTTCCGCGCCGTCCTGCGGATGGACCAGGCGCACGTCGCCGAGTTCGCCGAGGCGCTTGAGCTTGGTGCGGTCGCGCCGTCGCGTCGCCGAGGAGCGCTTGGCCGTATAGAACTGCTCCCAGTCGGTGCCGAGCGCGGTCTCGTAGGCGCCGCTCGGATTGAGCCGCGTATCGAGGCAGAGCAGGGGGTTGTTCTGCGCGCCGATCGTCTCGGGCATCTTGGCGAGCGAGATCAGGTCGTGGCGCAGCGCGGGTGTCGCCTGCAGCAGCGCACGGATCTCATGCCAGAGCGATGCGAAATTCGTCCCGACGACGCCTGAGAATTCCGGCGCGAGCAGCGGCGCGTTGTAGTCGCACAAATCCTGCCCGAGGAAGCTCAGCCGGCGCGTGAGCGTGCCGGGCTGTACCGCGAGCGGCAGGATGAACAGGATCGCTTCGCCTTGCCGCGCGATGACGATCGCGGGCGTGACGCGATTGAGCGTCCCGATGCAGCGCTGCCAGGCGTCGAGCCAGTCGAAGGTCTGGAACGGCGTGCAGTCGGCGGTTTGCTCGAACGCGCGCCAGTCCTGCTCGACGGATGCGAGATCGGTGTGAACCGAGAGGTTGATCGCCTGCTTCGGCGCGGCGGCGCGCTCGGGTGCGGCGCGCACGGTTGCACTCGTGCGTGTCTCCGCATGGAGAGCCGCGCGTGGATGAACGATTTCCGCCGCTTGTGCCAACTTCGCTCGCTTCAATCTGTTGAAAAAGGTCGCGAAGTCTCCCCGATTTCCCTCAATAAACCGTTGTGACGATTGGGTAAGCTTGAGGTTCCGCCCAAGCCGTTGAATTTACGTCTGAAATGAGCCTAGAGTGGCGGCCCGACAAACCCTTTTCCGGCGGTGCTGCGTGCGAAAGATCGGATACGCCTTCGTTCTTGCTCTGGCGCTCGTCGCGCCTGCCGCCGCGCAGGCGCAACCGGCGGGCGAGGGCGCCTACCGCAGCGGCGATTTTCCGCGCGCCGCAAAGAAGATCGGTCCGTCCGCGGAGCGCGGCGATGCGCGCGCGCAGGCCTATCTCGGCTTCATGTACCAGTACGGGCGCGGCGTGCCGCAGAACTACGGGCTCGCGGTCTACTGGTACAGGCGCGGCGCCGAGCAGGGAAATCCGACGGCGCAGAATCTGCTCGGCCTGCTGTACGACAAGGGCATGGGCGTGATGACCGACCACGTGCTCGCGTACCTGTGGCTCAACCTCGCGGCGTCGCGCACCAAGGGTGCGGCGCATGAGGACAACGTGCGCCTGCGCGATGCGGTCGCCGCCAAGATGAGTCTCGGCCAGCTCGCCGACGCGCAATATCTCGCGCGCGCCTGGGTGCCGAAGCCCGAACGATAAGTCTTAAAGCTCAGGTTCTTTCTGGCCCGGCGCCAGAGGCTGGCCCGGAACGCCCGGCGTCGACAGTATGCCGGGAACCGGCAGCGCGAGCGTCAGGGTGCGCTGATCCTTTTGCAGCACCGCCTCGCGGCCCCTCACGGCGCGCAGCACCCAGCCGGAATGATCCTGTCCGGTCTTGAGGCGGATCACGTTGTTGGTCGCCTGATCGAGAAACACCGCGATGCCTTCGTGCTCGTTCGCGACCGCGCCGACGAGCGTCAGCGGCGGTTGCTCCTCAGCCGCCGGCCCAGCCATCGGCGGCGGCGGCGCCACAATGACGGGCGTGCCCGCGACGGCGGGCGCGGGCGGACGGCGCGAGGGCAGGAACAGCGGCCGGTCGCGCGTCGCCGTCAGCGCCGAGAGCGGGATCGCCCACAGCGGATTGCCGCTCGGGCTGTTCTGCACCGTGCGCTGCGGTGTGTTCGGGCTCATGTCGACCGGCGCCGGCACGACGTTGCTCGGCGGCAGATCGAGCGCGCTCGGCGTGTTGGCGCTGCGCGCCGGGAGCGCGCCGAGCAGCGCGAACAGCACGATCGATGTGATGCGGGCGTTCATCGATCGCCCTGCCATCGGCCGGATACGGAGAGCAGGAGGCGCATGCGGCCGCTTTCGGCCGCCGCGGCGGTCGAGGATTGCGCGGCAAACTGCTCGATGAAAAGGAACGGCATGCCGGCTTCGAGATCGTAGAGCAGGCGTTGCAGCACCGTGTAGTCGACCTCGCAGCTTGCGAGCACGTTCACGAAGCCATCCTTCGCCTGCACGCCCTGCACGTCGACCTGCGAGGACAGCACGCTGCCGCCGACCTTGTTCACTGCGTCGGCGACGCGCTGGAGCAGGGCTGCGCCCGCGACGGTGAGCGTCTGTCCCTCAAGGAACGGCGATCCCGACGGAATGCCGGTCGCGCTCGCGCCCGCCTGCGCAAGCGGCGAGGGCTTGCGGCCTTCGAGCTGCGCGAGGAGATCGGACGAGGCGGCGAGTGCTGACGGCGTTCCAGAATGTCCGCGACACCGCTCCACGCGGCGACCAGCAGCACGGCGACCGCCGCCGCATAGCCGAGCACGGCCAGCATCGGCATGAGGGAAGACGTGCGTTTCGCGATTGCGGTGCTCATGAGCGGTACGCGAAGACGGGTTCGATCTGCGCCTCGATGTGGAAGCGCTCGCCCGGATCGGACGGCGCTTTCGTGGTCGGGGCGAAGAAGGTGGCGCGGGTGAAGTTGGGCGACTGCTCCATCAGGCGGATCAGGCCGGGCGCGTCGCGCGTCATGCCGATCACGCGCAGCTTGTCGCCCTCGATGCGCAGCTCGGTCACATAGGTGTGGTCGGGCAGGATCTGCGACAGCACCTCGAGCACGATCACGCTCGACGGATTTTGATACTTGCGCCGCTCGAGCGCGCGCAGCGGCGTTGCGACCTGCGGGCCGTCGCGTCCGGTGCGGATCGCGGCGCGCCGCTCCGCGATGCGCAGCGCAAGCTCGTCCTGCTTGCCGCCGAGACTGTAGCCGACGATCGAGGCGGCGCTGAGCGAGAGGCCCGCGACCAGTCCGGCGCCGAGCAGCAGCGCGACGAGCGCACGCCGCACGCGCGCGATGTCGAGCGCGCCGCGCGGCTGATGGTTCATCACCATGATCGGCGCGGCGCCGGGCGGCGTCGCCAGAACGGTGACGGCTTCGGCGCCGGCGGACGCCAGCGCCTCGACCAGCGGCAGCACCAGCGCGCGCGCGGTGGCGGCGACCGTTATCACCATGCGATCCGCGCCGGCATTCGCGGGCGCGCTCCAGCCGAACGCGGCTTCGCTCGCGGTCCACGGCGTGAGGCGGTCGATCTGCGCGCGCACCACGCCGTCGAGAAATTCGGTCGCGCGCTGCGGCAGTTCGAGCGGGCGGAACAGCATGCGGGCGGGACGCAACTGAAGTTCGGCGCGGCTGCCGTCGAGCATGGACGCAATGTGCGCTGCGTTCGCGCCGGCGACCTGTCCGTCGGCGATGCGCACGCGCTCGGCGCTTCCCGACCCCTCGATGACGAAGGTGCCGTCGTCTTCCTCGATCACCTGCACTTTTTTGCGCGCACTCACCGACGTGAGCGCCCCGACGATGGCCGTCGCGGTCGCGTCGATCCAGCGCGCCAGAAGTGCGTTGATGTCGCCGAGGCCCATCAGCGTACTCCGCCGCGCGTCGCCGTCGGATCGTCGGCATCGTCGCGCCACGTCAGGATGCGATACGGGTTCGACCCGCCATCGAGGACGAAGATCACGGCTTCGGACGTCATACGCTGTCCACTGTCGAACGCCATGCGGGCGGTGACCCGCAGCGCCTTGTTGCCTCGATCGGTCGCAAGGGCCGCGGCGGGACCGAGCATCGCCAGCAACCCTTGGGCATTCTGCGGCCCCGCCCGGCGTTGCACAAGGACGGCATTGAGCCGTTCGGCGTCCATTCCGGGCAATGCGGCGATCACCTGCGGTTCCGCATCGAAAATATTGATCTGCGGCTGCCCGCTGTAGACCGTGAGGAACGGCAGCGCGCGCTCGACGAGAAAATCGGGAATGCCGTGAACGAGCCCAATCTCGCCGGTGTGCGGAAATGGGGCAGCGCGCGGGCCGTACGGCAACCCCGCCGCGCGATAGACGCCGGCCTCGGTGTCGGGCGTGCCTTCCTGCGGCGGCGAGCGCCAGCCGATGATGCGGTCGGCGTAATAGTCGGCGGCGTTGCGCGCCGCCCCGAGCGTCACGAACAGGCCGGACAGCACGTCCTTCGGCGCGGCGTTGAGATCGATGCGCGCCGTCTCGGACTTGTACGCGACGTTTACGGACGCGTTGCCGATGCGGAACACCAGCGTGCCGCTGCTGGGTGGTCCCTGCGTGTTGACGATGACCTGATAGGCGCTCAGCTCCAGCGCGGCGCGCATCAGGCCCTCTGCCTGCAGCCGTTCGTCATGCACCGCGAACGCGACCGCGGTGTTGATGACGTAGACCGAGAAGATCGTCGCAAGCGTCGCGAGCGCGGTGAGGATCCACAGCACCGCGACCACGATGAAGCCTTCGCGGCTCGATGCCTTGCGCACGAACGATGCAAATGCGGTCTTCATCGCCTAGCCCGAGCTCGGCGGCTGTTCGGGGGTCGGTAGGCGATTGAGGCAGTCGGCAATCACTTCGGCGAAAATGCAGTCGGCCGGCATGTCGGCATGCACCAGCGTCGCGGTGGAGACCGAGAGCGTGCGGTCGGTGACGGCATCGCGCAATTGCACGCGGATCGCGGCCGGCAGCACGCCTTCGCCGCGCCAGGTGGGGCGCCACACCCGGTCGGGCCCCGCATAGGCGAACGAAACACGATAGGGCGCGCGCACCAGCACGACCGGATCGCGCGGGATCGCCTGCGGATTGATGCCGTCGCGGCCGATGGGGAGGAACGGCGCGCGCAGGCGCACCGTCATCAGGCCCTTCTCGCCGCCGATCTCCTGAATGCGGATGAGTTCGAGGCCGGGCCGCGTGTTCGGTCCGATCGCGGTGCGCAGGAAAGTGACGGACAGCTCCGTCCCGTCGAATACCGGCTGGCGTAATCCGGCGCCGGCCGAGATGAATTCGGCGGATGCGAGATCGGCGACGATGCGCTCGAGGCCGGCGGTGAGTGCTTCGCTGCGCTGGACGCGCTCGAAGCCGCAATTCCAGTTCGGCAGCCATTGCGCCGTCACGGTCGCGATGGCGGCGAGGATCGCGCCCATCAGCGCGGTCGCGAGCAGCGCCTCGACCAGCGAAAAGCCCGCGATGCGGCGGCGTGCGCTCATTGCGGCGGTGTCCGGCGCAACTGGACGGTGTTCACCTGAAGGATCGGGCCGGTCGGCGACTGCACGCGCACCACGATGGTCTGCGGCAGCCAGTCGGTCGCGCGCGGATCGATGAAGTTCGCCTGGAACGGCAGCACGTCGACGCGCCAGCGGTGGCCGGCGGCTTCGCCGGTGAGGCTGCCGGGCCGCAGCTGATCGCGGTCCGGCAATCCGGTGACGATGCTGCGCGTCGTTTCGACGAGCGTCATGTGTCCGCCGATCGAGCGCACGCCGCGCACCGTCACGGCAATGAGCGAGCCGATCGCCGAGAGCGAGATGGAGACGACCGCGAGCGCGACCAGCACCTCGATCAGGGTGAAGCCCGCCGCCGCCTTCCTGCTAGATGCGCTCGAACGGAACAACCTCGACGCCTCCCGTGAGCCAGTTGACGCGAACCTCGTAGCCGACGCCGAGCCGCGTCAGCGCGATCGCGCCGCCGCACGACATGCCTGACGAGAAGAAGCGGATGGTGCTGCCGGCCGCGCGCTGGTTGCAGCGCGCCGCGAGCAGAGCGTCGAACGCCACATCGTCCGGCACCTTGATGACGCGGCCGGTCGCGCCCGAGCGGATCACGCGCGACGGCGCGTCGATCTCGGTGATGACCTGCGTGCGGTTGCGGATCGCGGCGTTGCGGTCGGCCTTGAGCATCGCGGCGGCTTCGATCGCATAGGATTCCAGCCGCACGCGCGAGGTGCCGCGCGGCAGCGCCGGGATCACGATCGCGGCCAGCATTGTGACGATGGCGACGACACAGACGACTTCGAGCAGCGTGAAGCCGGCCGTACCAGCGCGGTCAGCGCTGCCAGCTCGTGATGTCTTGCGCGGCGGCTGTTCCACCTTCTGTCCCATCCGAACCGTAAGAGAGGAGGTCGTAGGTGCCGTGCTGTCCGGGCGCCCGGTAGACATACGGGTTGCCCCACGGATCGGGCGGCACCACGCCGCCCTTGAGATAAGGCCCGTTCCAGGACGCGATATTGCCCGGCCGCCGCACCAGCGCCTGAAGCCCTTCCGAGCCGGCCGGATAGCGGCCGGTATCGAGGAAGAAGAGATCGAGCGCGCTCGCAAAGCTTTCGATCTGGATCTTGGCCGCCTTGGCCTTCGACTCGGTCAGGTAGTTGAGCACGCGCGGGCCGACGATGCCCATGATCAGCGCGATGATGGTGATGACGACGAGAAGCTCGACCAGCGTGAAGCCGCGCTCTGCGCTGCGGCGCGCCCGTTTGAATTGGCCAAAGTTACGCATGCTCACCCGACGATCTGGCTGACGGACAGAAGCGAGGTCATGACGGACACGATCAGCCCGCCGACGATGATGCTGATGACGATGATCGCGGCCGGGCCTGCGACGCCGACGACGCGGTCAAGGCTGCGCTGCAGCTTCGCCTCATAGAATTCCGCGACGCGCCCTGCGAGCATCGGCAACTGCCCCGTTTCCTCGCCCAACCGTAGCATGCGCACCGCCATCGTGGGGAGCGCGGCCGTGTCGGTCAGCGCGTCGGTGAGCTTCCCGCCGTGGCGCACGCGCTCGACCATCTGCGTCCACACTGCGCGGTCGCTCGTTGCCGACATCATGTCCACCAGGATGCGCAGCGTCGTGGTGAGCGGCACCGCGCTCGCCAGCAGGACGCCGAGATTGCGGCAGAACAGGGTCGTGCGGTGGTAGGTGAGCATCGGATGGATCAGCGGCAGGCGTGCGAACAGTCCGAACAGGGTGGCGCGCGGCTTTTCCCGGCGCAGCAGGAGCCACACGCCCGCGATGGCGAGGACGAGCACGACGCCGATCGCGTCGCCATGCGCGCGCAGGAATTCCGACAGGCCGATGAAGGTCAGCACCACGGGATCGAGCTTGGCGTTAAAGTCGCGCAGCACGGCGGCGAACTGCGGCAGCACGAACAGCAGGAAGAAGGTGAGCACCGCCATCGCGGCAAGCAGCACGAAGGCCGGATAGCGCAGCGCATCGCCGAGCTTGCGGCGTAGCGCCTCGGCGCGCGCGCGTTCGGCCGCGAGCACTTCGAGGATTTCGCCGAGCGTGCCGGAGGCTTCGCCGACGCGCACCAGCGCGATGTACATCGGCGGAAAGAGGGAAGGGTGATGCGACAGCGCCTCGCCGAAGCTCTCGCCCGACATGATGCTGCCGCGCACTTTCGCGACGGTGCGGCGCAGGCCGCCGACATCGGCGTCGCTGGAGAGAAGTTCGAGCCCGTCGTCGAGCCGCGCGCCGGCTTTCAGCAGCAGCGCGAGGTCGAGCGTGAACACGGTCACGTCCTCGGACTTGGCGCGCTTGCCGAGCGTGAAGAAGGACGATCCGCTGTCGGGGCGTTCCTCGGTGACGGTCTCGACCGGCACGAGGCCGAGATATTCGATGCGGCGCGCGACCTCTGTGGAGGTCGGCGCGGAAATCTGACCGGTGACGATCTCGCCTGCCTGCGTGAGCGCCTTGTAGCGGAAACTGGGCACGCTAGCTTTCCTCACGCATGATCTGGCCCGAAAACCGGTACCCACTCTTCGGGATCATGCTTACCTTATCGTCGTGACGCGCAACACTTCGGCGGCCGACGTCACGCCCGCGCGGCACTTGGCGACCGCGTCCTCGATCATCGTGGTCATGCCGGCCTTCACGGCGGCTTCCTCGACCACGCCGGTGTCGGTGCTCGCGCCGATCAGCTTGCGCACCGGCTCGGTCATTTCGAGGCATTCGAACACGCCGGAGCGGCCGCGATAGCCGGTGCCGCCGCAGCGCTCGCAGCCGCCGGGCTCGCACACCTTGTCGCCGGCCTTGAAGCCGAGCATGCCGTAGCGCGGATCGACCGCGAGATCGCCGGGCGAAAGCCGCTTCTCGACGCGGCAGCGGTCGCACAGGAGCCGCACCAGCCGCTGCGCGATCACGGCGCGCAACGTCGATTTCATCAGGAAGCCCTCGACGCCGAGGTCGAGCAGGCGCGGCACGGCCGCCGCCGCCGTCTCGGTGTGCAGCGTGGTGAGCACCAGATGGCCCGTGAGCGCCGCATGGATCGCGATGTTCGCGGTCTCGGCGTCGCGGATTTCGCCCACCATGATCACGTCGGGGTCCTGACGCACGAAGGCGCGCAGCGCATTGGAGAAGCTGAGCCCGATCGAGGGCTTCACCTGGCTCTGGTTGACGCCGTGGATCTCGTATTCGACCGGATCCTCGATGGTGAGGATCTTGCGCGTCGTCTCGTTGAGGATCGACAGCATGGTGGCAAGCGTTGTGGTCTTGCCCGAACCGGTCGGGCCGGTGACGACGATCATGCCGTGCGGCAGCATCAGCAGCTTGCGCAGCAGCGTCTCGTCGGGCGACGACAGCCCGAGCTTGCCGATCTCCAGCAGCCCGCGGTCGCGCGGCAGCAAACGGATGACGGCGGATTCGCCGTGTTGCGTCGGCATGGTGGCGACGCGCACGTCGAACTCGGCGCGCGAGACGCGCACGCGCGCCGCGCCGTCCTGCGGCAGGCGGCGCTCCGCGATATTGAGGCCGGCGAGGATCTTGATGCGCGAGATCAGCGCGGCGGGGAGCACGCCGGACGGCGTCGGCACCGCGCGCAGGAGGCCGTCGACGCGCATGCGCACGACGAGGCCGGAACGGAACGGCTCGATGTGGATGTCGGTCGCGCGCAGCTCCATGGCGCGTTCGAGCAGGTCATTGACGGCGCGCACGACCGGCGCGCCGCTCGCGAGATCGCGCAGCGATTCCACGTCGTCGTCTTCGCGCGCGAGCGATCCCGCATCCGCCTCGGGCGACGCTTCGTCATCTTCGCCGACGCGCCTGGTCAATACGGTCGCAATGTCCTCGTAGGAGGCGATCTCGATCCCGACCGGGGTACCGAGCACGATCTCGGCTGCGCGCAGCGCCGCGACATCGTTCGGATCGGCAAGCGCGAGGCGCGCGCGCCCGTCCGTGCCCGTGTAGGGGAACACCAGCGTCTCGCGCAGGAAGCGGCGGGAGAACTTCGGCGCCAGCGACGGCGCGGCGATCAATTGTGGCAGGCCGATGCGCGAAAGACGGTAGAAGCCCGCGACCTCGTCGGCGAAGTCGTTCGCCGAAAGATCGCTCGCCTCCCAAAGGTCTCGCAGCGTTCTTTCGCCGTTTCGGCGCGGGGTGGAGTTGAGCTTTGCTAGTAAGCCGTCAGCATTGAAATGCCGTTGTGACAAGTAATCCACAAATTCGTCTACAATATTTGTGCTCATGGACATGATCGTTCTATGCAAAGGTCCATGGTTTCGTCGTACTGTGGATAGAAGTTCCTGCTTGTCTAAGATTGTGAATATTTATCATGCGACGAGAAGCGGTGTCAATTTGCACAGCCTCGACTCTCCGATATGCTACGAAGGATTAGTCGGCTCGTATACGCACTAATGTTGTTGGGTGGGCAGTGCTGAACAGTCGCTGGGCGTTGCGTCACGGCCGGACCCTCACGCGCACGCGTGCGGTGCTCGGCGCCGTGCTGATCGCGGCCCTTGCCGGCTCCTGCAATCTCCTCACAACCGAAGACAACCCGCGCCGCGAACCGGACGTGTTCGACAAGGTGCGCTCGATCGACCTGCTGCCGCGCTTCCCGCGGCCGACCGGCGTGGCTCAGACCGGGACCGGCGACGGCGTGCGGCCTGCGACTTATCCCGGCGCCGAAGGCGGCGGCAACGCGGCGCGCGATGTCTCGCACGTCAACGGCGCGCAGCCCGCGACCAACGGCGACGGCTACGAGCTGAATTTCGAGAACACGCCGGTGACCGGCGTCGCCAAGGTCGTGCTCGGCGACATCCTCGGCGTCGGCTACCTGATCGATCCGCGCGTGCAGGGCACCGTCACGCTCGCGTCCGGCCGCCCGGTGTCGAAGGCGGACCTGCCGTTCGTGCTGGAAAGCGCGCTGCGCCTCTCGGGCGCTGCGCTGGTGCGCGACAAGCGCGGCTACATCATCGTTCCCGCCGCCGAAGCGATCGGGACCGGCAGCATCGATACGGCGAGCCGTGCCGAGCCGGGCTTCGGCATCACGGTCGTGCCGCTGCAATACGTCTCGGCCGCAACGCTCGCGAAGCTGATCGACAGCTTCGCCCTCAAGCCCGGCACGGTGCGCGTCGATACCACGCGCAATTTCGTGCTGGTGCAGGGCAGCGGCACCGACCGGCGCAACGCGGTCGATACGGTGCTCAACTTCGACGTCGACTGGATGCGCGGCCAGTCGGTCGGCATCTATCCGGTGCGCAACTCGACGCCCGAGCCGGTGATCAGCGAACTCGAACGCATCATGGATACGGGCGAGGGCGGCCTGAGCCAGAGCCTCGTCAAGCTGCAGCCGGTCGCGCGGCTCAACGCCATCATGGTGATCACCACCAAGCCGGCGCTGCTGCGCACCACCGCGATGTGGATCACCCGGCTCGACAAGTCGGACACGGCCTCGACCGGCGTGAAGGTCTATCAGGTGCGCTACGGCGATGCGCGCCAGATGGCCGGGCTGCTCAACGACATCTTCGGCGCGGGGCGCGGCGGCGGCGCGATCGACAGCGCCACCAACCAGATCGCGCCGGGCGCGGGCGTCGCCACCAGCACCAGCGAAGCGATCCAGCAGGGCGGGCTGCGCATCGGCGGCGCGCGCACGCAGCCGGGCGGATCGTCCTCGGACTCGCGGCTGAGCGGCGCGACCACCAATCCGGCAATCCCCGCAACGGGAGCGGGCGGCGGAGCCGACACGTTCGCGTCGCGCAGCGGGCCGTTCGGGCGCGGCGGCGCGGCCGGCGGTTTCGGCGCGAGCGGCGGCACGGGCCTCGGCGGCGGCACCGGGGCGGCGGGCGGGCAAGCGATCCTGCCGAACGTGCGCATCACGGCGGATGCGGTGAACAACACGCTGCTGATCTACGCCAATCAGGAACAGTACCGCCTGATCGAGCAGACGCTGAAGCAGCTCGACCGGCCGCAGCTTCAGGTCTCGATCGACGCCACCATCGCGGAGATCACGCTCAACGAGAACCTGAGCTACGGCGTGCAGTTCTTCTTCAAGAGCAGCGACGTCGGGTATTCCGCCGACAAGGGCTCGGCGGGCCTGAGCCGCGCCGGCAGCGCGCTCATCAGCCGCGCGCTTCCGGGCTTCAACTTCCTGCTCGGACCCGAGAGCGAGCCGCGCGTCGTGCTCGATGCGCTGCGCGCCGTGTCCGACGTGAAGGTGATCTCCACGCCGTCGGTCGTGGTGCTCGACAACCAGACCGCCACCTTGCAGGTCGGCGATCAGGTGCCGGTCGCGACCGCGAGCGCGACCGTGCTCACCGGCACCGGCGCGCCGGTGGTCAACACCATCGACTATCGCAACACCGGCGTGATCCTGCGCGTGGTGCCGCGCATCAACGCGAACGGCAACGTGCTGCTCGACATCGAGCAGGAGATTTCCAACGTCGCGGCGGGCTCGGCCGGCAGCCTGACTCCGACGGTGTCGCAGCGCCGGGTGAAAAGCTCGATCGCGGTCGCGAGCGGGCAGACCGTGCTGCTCGCGGGCCTGATCAGCGAGCGGAACGAGAGCGGCCGCAGCGGCATTCCGCTGATCGACCAGCTCGGCGAACTCGGCAAGCTGATCGGCAGCAACACCAAGGTGGCGCAGCGCACCGAACTGATCATCTTCATCCGGCCGCAGATCATCCGCGACGGCGTCGATGCGATGCGCGTCGCCGAGGAGATGCGCACCAAGCTGCGCGGGCGGATCGGCACCAGCGATCCGAACTATCGCAAGCAATAGCGTTTCCGACATGGCGTGGATTTCGCTCGTCGACCGCCTGCATTGGCGGGAGCGCCCGCTTGCGGCGCTCGCGGTCGTGCTGCTCGCGCTCGCCGCATTTGCCGTGAGCCTCGTGGCGGCGCCGGGACTTCCCGGCTGGCTCGGCGGCGCGCTGGCGCTCATCGCGATTGCGATCGCCGTGATCGACATGCGCTTCTTCATCATCCCGAACGAGCTGTCGGCGGCCGCGTTCGTGCTCGCGCTGGTGAACGCCGCGGTGCTCGCGCCGGCGGAGGCGTGGAGCGCGGCCGGCTTCGCGCTGCTGCGCGGCGCGGTGCTCGGGCTGCTGTTCTACGGGCTGCGTGCGCTCTACCGGCGTGTGCGGGGCCGCGAGGGCCTCGGGCTCGGCGACGTCAAGCTTGCGGCGGTCGCGGGCGCATGGCTCGACTGGATGACCGCACCGATCGCGATCGAGATCGCGGCACTCGCGGCGATCGCGGTATTCGCGGTGCGCTACTTCGCGGGCGGACAGACGCTCGACACCGCGGCGAAATTTCCGTTCGGGCTGTTTCTCGCGCCGAGCATCTGGCTCGGCTGGCTGATCGAAGTGACGCTGCTGGCGCCGCTCGTTCTCTAGGCGGGCCGCGCGAACAGCCGCGTGACGAGCGCGGCGAGCACGACACCCGCGCAGGCCGCAAGCGCATCGACAACAAAATCGATGAGGCGCGGATGCCGCCCCGGCGCGTAGAACTGCGCGAGCTCGATCGCGGCGGCGAAGATCGCCAGCATTGCCATGTGCCACGCGGACCGGTTGGGATAACCGAGACCGACCGCGAGGCCTGCAAGCGCGAAGATCGCCGCATGCTCGAAATTGTGCGGCAGGAACGTCACGGGGCGCAGTGTTGGGCTGACCAGCGACAGCACGACGATGGCGGCGAAGCAAAACCACGCCGCGATCTGGAAGATCTTCTGCGCCGTCATCCGCTCAGTCTCGTTGCCGCATTGACCGGCCGCGATGCGACCGCTGGCCGCGCCGGACTGCGCTCGCGCAACACGCGCTGCGCCGCGATCCAGAGATAGGCCCAGCAGACCGCTTCGCCGGCCACCACGCCCGCCAATGACCATGCGACCGAGGTGACGGCAAGCAGAACGGAAACCGAGACGAGCCCGACGAGGCCGCCGAACGTGGTCGCGAGCGCGACCGGCTTGAACTCGCCGGCGGCCTGGATGAAGGCGAGCGGCGCGTTGTAGGTCGAATAGATCAGCACCGAGAGGCCGGTGAGCGCGACGATCAGCGGCATCGCGGTGCCGGAGAATTTTCCCGCGAACGCATACGTCTCGATCAGCGGCCAGCCGAGCCAGATGGCGAGCCCGACCGCCGCGCAGGTGAGCGCGATGACGGCGCACAGCGAATAGAGCGTGAGGCTCACGCGGCGGTATTGCCGCGCTGCCAACGCGGCGGCGAAATCCGGACGGAACACGTTGACCACGGCCGAGATCGCGGGCCGCAGCGGACTGAACAGCACGATGGCGGCGGCGACCGGCGCATAGGCGGCGGGCCCCGCGATGGCGGCGACGAGGAACGTCAGCGCCTGGCTCTGCACGTTCCACGTGGTCGCGGCGACAAGCGACCAGCGCACGTCCGGCCAGATCGCGCCATAGTGGCGGCGCGTGCGCGGCCGGAAGCTCACGCGCGGACGCGAGACCGCGCGCAGCGCGACGCCGATCGCCACGATGTTCGCGGCGGCGAGCGCCGACAGCACGGTCGTGACCGAGATGTCGTTCTGCCACAGCAGCGCCGCCACGAACGCAATGCCGCTCGCCGAATAGCTGAAGTCGGACGCGACGGACGCCGCCATGGCGCGGCGCGCGAACATCACGGTGCGGACGTGATTGCGCAGCGTCCAGGTTCCGGCGAAGGCGCCGCCCGCGAGCGCCTCCAGCCCGTGCCCGGTGGTGAGCCAGAGCGCGAGCGCCGCGAGGAGGGTAGCCGCTATGGACACGAGCAGCGCGATCGAGCCGAACACGACGTCGAGGTAATCGAGCGCGCCGCGGCTTTTCAGCCGCGCGAGCCGCACCGTGGCGGGCACGGTGACGA
Source organism: uncultured Alphaproteobacteria bacterium (assembly GCA_963828625.1). Lineage (GTDB taxonomy): Bacteria > Pseudomonadota > Alphaproteobacteria > Rhizobiales > Xanthobacteraceae > PALSA-894. The sequence goes on from CAWHEX010000011.1 coordinate 514,208, forward strand.
AGGCGTTGCCATAGGTCAGCGCGATGCCGCCGAGCACGAAGGCGATCGCGAAGATGCCGAAGTCGTGCAGGCTGAGCAGGCGGATGAGCAGCAGCGTGAGAATGAAATGGAAGCCGCTCTGCAGCCCTTCGCCGCCGAGCGAGAGCAGGAAGTTGCGGCCGAGCTGGATGAAATCGCGGCGCATGGCTAGCGGGCCCGCGCAAGCGAGCGCGCCGCGGGCGCGCCTTGATCGGGGGCGAGGCGGGCGCGCACGATCGACTGGAACTGGCGCGCGATCGCGGGTGCGGCGAATGTCGCGTCGAAACGCGCGCGCGCCGCGGCGCCGTAGCCGCGCCAGGTCTCCGGCATGGTGACGATCGCCGCGATGGTGCGGGACAGCGCAACGGAATCGTTCGGCTTCACGACCCAGCCGGTGACGTTGTCCTCCACGATCTCGGCAAGGCCGCCGATGCGCGCGACCAGCGGCGGGCGGCAATGCGCCATCGCCTCGATGGCGACGCGGCCGAGCGATTCCGGCAGGCGCGACGGCACGGTCACGACATCGGCCCAGCGATAGAGCGGCGCGGGATCGGCATGGAACGGCTCGAAGCGCACGATCGCGCGCAGGCCGGCGGCGCGCACGGCGTCGCGCAGCGCCTCTTCGCGCGCGGTGTCCTGCTCGAAGGTGTCGCCGACGATGCGCACCTCGAGCCGCCGCGCGACGGCGGGCGGGAGCAAGGCGAGCGCGTCGATCAGCAGGTCCTGACCCTTGATGCGGTTGATGCGACCGAGCATCAGCAGGCGCAGCGGACGCGTGCCGTCATAGCCGCTGTCGCTTGTCGCGGCGGGGGCCGCGATGCCGTTGTAGACGACATGCTGCGCGCGCTTTTGCGGAAGCGCGAAGGCGGCGCGCGTCGCGCGCGAATTGAAGATCGCTTCGGCGTTGGTCCAAAGCAGCAGCGCGCGGAACAGCGTCAGCTTCGCGCCGTCGGGAATTTCATGGACGTGCACCAGCGTCTTCGCGGCGAAGAAACGCGCCGCCACGAGATAGTCGACCACCATGACGGTGTTCACATAGACGAGATCGGCGCCGCGCATGCGGCGGACCGCGCGCCACAGCGCGAGCGGGAAGCGCAACGGCGCGGTCGCGAGCAGGCTGGCAAATCCACGGCGGCGCAGGACGAACAGCGGTTCGATGACGATGCGCGTCGCGAACGCGCGCAGCGGCGCCACGATCGGTCCATCGCGCGAGAGGACCACTTCGATGTCGGCTTGCGGCCACGCATCGCGCAGCGCTGCGACCGAATCGATGAAGCACCGGTCGGACCCGTACAATTCGTAGCCTTGATGGACGCAAACGATCCGCATGGCCCGCACTTGCCGAACGCGTGAATAGCCGCCGCTTGCCCCAATGCCCCATGCGGAGGGTCCACGAATAGCGGGGGCGGGCAACGCCTTTGTGACGGCGTCGTTAATGCCGCGTCGCGGCGTCCATTAACGATGCAGCCGTGCAGGCACGGCGCTTGCGATTCATGCGTGTGAGGCGCGCGATCCGTCCTGTCCCGGGACGGGCGCTGTGCCGATTCAGGTCGCGCGCCATGACGCAAATTCAACCGCATGTGATGATCCTCGGAACGCGCGGCGTGCCGGCCGCGCATGGCGGGTTCGAGAGCTTCGCCGAGAAGCTTGCGCTGTTCCTGGTGGAGCGCGGCTGGCGCGTCACGGTCTATTGCCAAAACGATGTGGCGGCGGTGACGCAGCGCTTCGCGTTCGATATGTGGCGCGGCATCCAGCGCGTCAACGTGCAGGTTTCGCAGAAGGGCGCGCGCGGGACGATCGCGTTCGACTGGCATTCGGTACGCGATGCGGCGACGCAGGACGGCGTATGCCTCGTGCTCGGCTACAACACGGCGGCGTTCCTCGCGGTGCTGCGCCGGCACAAGAAGAAGATCCTGCTCAATATGGACGGGGTCGAGTGGCGGCGGCCGAAATGGAGCCTGCCGGTCCGCGCGTGGTTCTGGCTCAACGAATGGGCCGGCGCGTGGCTCGCGCAGCGGCTCGTCGCGGATCATCCGGCGATCGAGGACCATGTGGCGACGCGGCGGCTGCGCAACGCGATCACGATGATCCCCTACGGCGGCGACGAGGTGACGACGGCGCCCGCGGCGCCTGTGGCCGCCCTCGGGCTGGTGCCGGGAAATTACCTGCTCTGCGTCGCGCGCATCGAGCCGGACAACAACATCCTGCCGATGGTGCAGGCCTTCTCGCGCAAGCCGCGCCGCGCGCGCCTTGTCGTGCTCGGGCGGCTGGACCCGGACAATCCGTATCACGCGGAGGTGCGCGCGATGGCGAGCGGCGAGGTGCTGTTCCCGGGCGCGATCTACGACAAGGCCGTGGTGCAGGCGCTGCGCTTCCATGCGCGCGCCTATTGCCACGGCCACAGCGTCGGCGGCACCAATCCGTCGCTGGTCGAGGCGCTGTGGTGCGGCAACGCCGTGCTGGCGCATCGCAATCCGTTCAACGCATGGACCGCGGGGCTCGAACAGTTCTTCTTCTCCGACACGGACGAGTGCGCGCGCATGATCGAGCGCATCCTCGCCGACGACATCGCGGTGGCGCGTGCCTCGCGTGCGGCGCGGCTGCGCGCGGCCGCGGATTTCAACTGGCCCGACGTGCTCGGCGCCTACGAGCGCGAGCTTGCGAAGCTCGGCGGCTACCAGCTTGCGCCGCGCGAGGCCGAGCAGACGACCCGCCGGTACGGCGCGTCAGGCCTGACATGCCGGCGCGGCGCAGCCTCGACCGCCGTCAACTCATCGCCGGACTGGCCGGCGCCATCGCGATGCCGGCGATCGTACGCGCGGCTTCGCCCGCGCTGCACCTGCGGCGCGGCATGAATCTCTGGCCGTGGTTTTCGCTGACGCGCGAGTTTCCCGCGCCGCGCACCGATTACGACTGGCCGCCGTTTCAGGCGGATCGCGCGATCCCCACACGTGACGATCTCGCGGCGCTGCGCCGCGCCGGCATCGACTTCGTGCGGCTCCCGGTAGATCCCGGCCCGCTGCTGGCGTTCGTCCGAGAGAAGCGCGAGCGGCTGATCGGCGACATTTTCGGCGCGGTGGAGATGGCGCTGGCCGAAGGTCTTTCGGTCGTCGTCAACCTGCATCCGAACGCCGCGACGCATCACTGGAATCCCCACAATCTCGTGGGCAGCGTCGACGCGCCGCTGTTCACGCAATATCTCTCCCTGGTGCGCGACATCGCGGCGCGGCTTACGCGCCTCGATCCCACACGCATCGCGTTCGAGCCGCTCAATGAGCCGCCGCAAAGCTGCGGTTCAGCCGACTGGACAGTGATGCAATCCGAATTGTTGCGTACTGCGCGGCTTGCCGCACCGCAACTCACGCTGGTCGCGACCGGCGCCTGCGGCAGCATGATCGCAGGGCTCGAAGCGCTCGACCCCGCGCCGTTCGGCGACAACGTGATCTACACGTTCCATTTCTACGAGCCCTATGTGTTCAGCCATCAGGGCGCGCCGTGGATGAGCGGCGAGCCGATGTACCGCTATCTCAACGCGGTGCCGTGGCCGTCCTCCGCCGGATCGAAGCCGCAGACGCTCGCCGCCGTGGCGGCGCGCATGGCGGCCGACCGCGTGACGCCCGAGGCGGAGAAGCGCGAGATCATGGCGACCATCGAGCGCGTGCTCGCGCAGTATTTCGATGCGCGTCCGGACCGGCGCTTCATCGAGCGATATTTCGCGCGCGTGACCGCATGGGTGGAGCGTCACGGGGTCGAGCGCAGCCGCATCCTGCTCGGCGAGTTCGGCGCGCTGCGCACCGACGAGCGCTATCTGGCGGCGCTTGCGCCCGATCGCGCGCGCTATATCCGCGATGTGCGTGAGGTGTGCGAGGCGGCCGGCATGCCGTGGGCGTTCTGGAACCTGTTCGACGGCATGGGACTGACGGCCGACGACGCGTCACGGCGGTTCGATCCGGCAATCATGGAAGCGCTCGGCCTGCGCGGCTGATTTACGCTTTTCCGAGCGCCTTGCCGGAGAGCGGCGGTTCGCCGCGCTGCAGGCTGCGCTTTAGCTGCCGCATCCCGAGCCCAAGTCCGTGGACCAGTGTGGGCAGCGGATCGTCGAGACGCCAGTAAGCATCGTACACGCGCGCTCTCGCTGTCTCTTTGTCCACCGCATGCGATTTCCAGTGCCGCCCCGTGTCGCGCCAGATCGTCGGCGGCATCGCGACGGTGACGAACGGCGCATCGGCGCCGGTCTCATGCAGGTACGCGGCGAGTGGAATGTTGACGCCGTTGAGCGTCGCGACTTCCTCCTGCCAGTCGACGCGCCCGACGGTCGGCTCGATCATGAAGAACTTGCCGGTGCGATCGCGCTTGAATTCCATCCCGCCCATGCCGGTGAATTCGACCGCGCTGAAGAATGCGTCGGTCAGCCGGTGCAGTTCGCCATGCGCTTCGGGCGCCGCGATACAGCTCGCCGTGGTGCCGATGTCCGGCGGCCAGATGCTGAGCTTGCGGCCCGTGAAGGACGCGACCGCGTCGCCGGCGCCGCGATATTGCAGGCAGAAGTAAAGCGCGGTGTCGGGCCCCTCGATCCATTCCTGCGCGACGAGATCGGGCAGCACGGGCAGGACGTCGCGGCACACCGCTTCGGCTTGCGCGATCGACGCGACGCGATAGCCGCGCCCGAACTGCTGCGCCAGGTAGTCCTCGGTCTTGACCGAAGGCTTGATGACGAGCGGAAAGCGCAAGCCTGCGAGCGCCGCGACATCGGCTATCGTGCGCAGGCGTGCGGAGCGCGGCACAGCGAAACCGTGCGCTTCGGCCAATTGCTGGAACGCGCTCTTGCGTATCAGCGCGAGGAGGCGATCGTGCGCCGGAAGCCGGATGCGATAGCGCGTCTCGAGCTCGGCGCGATGCTCCGAAACCGTCACCACGGCTTCGTCGGTCGTAAGATAAAGGACGGGCCTGGAGCCGAGCGACGATCCGAGCCGCATCAGTCCATCGACGAAGGACGGCCCGCTCAGTTCCGGCATGACGGCGCGGCGCGCGTAGCGCGAGTACAGCGCCGGCGCCATCGGGTCGCGATCGACCGCGATCACCGGAACATTGGCATGGCCGAGGCTGCGCACCAGCCCAAGCCCGCCGCCGTTGTCGGCGCCGCCCACGACAACAGCCGCAACGCGTTTCGCCGCCGCAGCGCCGGGCGGACGGTCGCGTGAAGCGGTGGTGCGGTCGAGCATGCCGCTCTCTTACGTGCTCGCGGACGCGATGTGCTGGCTCAGCCGCCGCGCCGTATAGCGCGCGCCGATGAGGAAGCGCATGACGGGGCCGAAGGTATTTGCCGCGGCCAGCCCGGCGAAATAGAGGCCGGACACGGAGGACTCGAAATTCGGCGAGAGGATCGGCGTGTTCACGGCCGTACGCACGCGTGCGCCGAGCCTGCCGTCGAGGAAGCTCAGCCGGCGCAGGTCGACCTTGTAGCCGGTGGCGGCGATCACGTGGTCCGTTGCAACCGTGCTCTCGCGCCCGTCCGGGTCGAGGAGATTGAGCTCGACACGCCCGCCGCGCCACTCGGCGCCGCGCAACTGCTGGCCGAGCATCACCGGGCTCTGTTCGACATATTTGCGCGCCGGCCATCCGCCCGCCGGGCCGAGCCAGCGGCGCACGATCTGGATACGCGTATCCTGCGGCAGACGGCGGAACACCATCGGGGCGTGCTCGAAGAACACATTGCGCCAGCCGCCGCCGAGGCCGCCGATCGGATACCAGCGCCACGGATGGGCTTGCGCCGGCATGTTCCAGCGCAGCGCACCGCGCCGCGCGACGAGCCGCGGCTGCGCGCCGGCCGCGCGCAACGCCGCCACGGTGTCGAGCGCCGAGGAGCCGCCGCCGATCACGGTGACGTCGCGGCCCCAGAAGGCGCCGAGGTCGTGATGGTCGGCGCTGTGCGAGAGGGTGCCGGTCGGGAGCGTGGCAAGCTCGCGCGGAATCTGGCGGAAGTCGCTCAGGCCGACCGCGACGACGACATGGCGCGCATCGAGCGTCTCGCCGTTGTCGAGCGAGAGGCGGAAGCCGTCCGGCGCGGGTTCGAGTGCGACGACCATCTCGTCTTCGAGTTCGGGCACGAACTTCTGCTGAAACGCCGTGCCGTAGGCCACAAAGGTGTCGAGCGGCACAGGCTGGTCCATGTCCGCATAGGCGAGCCCGCGTTCGGCGCAGAACTGGCCGAGCGTGAACGCGCCCTGCGGGTCGTGCAGGTTCGACGCGAAGCCTTCCGACTTGAGGAACATCCCCTTCGGCATCTGCGCGCGCCAGCTGTGCAGCGGCTTGCCGAAGATGCGGAAAGCCGACGCCGCGTTCGCGCAGGTGCGCGGCGATGGAAAGGCCGTAAGGCCCGGCTCCGATGATCGCGACCTCCAGGGGCTTACTCATGGTGACTCCAGGCTTGCTGCGTTGGGGCTGCGGCGTCCGGCTTGCGGAACATCGCCAGCATCAAAATGACGAACTGCGGGAGCACGAGCGACTTGTTCGAAATGCTCTCGTAGGAATTGGTCACGACGAGAAAGAAAATGAGCGCCATCGCGTAGCCGGGGCGCAGGCGGCGCGCGATCTCGATCAGGAACAGCGTGAGGCCCACGATGAGGAAGCCCGCGAAGATGACGCCCTGATAGAGCACGAGGCGCACGACCGGGTTCTCGATGCCCCATTCGAGCCCCAGCGAGAGCCGCATCGCGTCGATCATGTCGTTGCTCGCGCCCATCAGGATGTCGCGCGCCGGAAGCATGCCGAAGATCTCGAACATCTCGATGCGCGTCCTCGCGCTGCCGCCGTCGTCGGCGAAGCGGTCGAGCATCACGTCGAAGAAGCCGCCGAACGCGATCAGCCCGACGCCGAGCGCCAGCACCGGCACGAGGATCGCGATGGCCGCGAAGGCCGGCAGCGACATGCGTGCGCCGCGCAGCACGCCGACGATGCGCGGGACAAGCCACAGCGACATCATGAGCAGCGTGAGCAGGAGCGCCGTGCGGCCGCCGAACGGCACCATCGCGGCAAGCTGGAGCAACACCGCGGCGGGACGCAGTGCTGGCGGGATTTGCCTGCCGCCGCCGCCGAGCAGCGTCAGGATATAGATGCCGGTGAGGTGCGCGTTTTCGAGCGGATGGCCAAACAGGCCGTTCGAGCGCTTGTCGAGTTCGAGCGCGACGCCCTCGAAGCGCGACGGGAAGAGGCTGTGATCGGCGGCGTATTCGTACAGAGCGAGCAGCGCGTTGACGGCGAATATCACGTGGATCAGCTTTTCGACGCGCGCGAACGCGCGCGAGTCGAGTTCGGCCGCGATCAGCGCGACCATCACGGCCAGCAGATAGGTGTCGAAGACGGTGGCGATGCCCTTGCGCCCGTCGAACACGATGTAGGCGGCGAGCATCAGCGTCGTGAGCAGCAGCATCAGCGTGCCCGGATGGCGCGTCACCAGCGTGACGAAGAACGACGCCGGATTGCGCCGCGCGACGATCAGCAGCGCGAGCGTGAAGACGGTGAGATAGGTCGACGGGTGGATCTTCGACGCCATCGCGCCGGTGACGCCGTTGTAGTTGATGCCGAGGTCCCACAGCAGGCCGGACGGAACGGCGAACATCAGCAGGACGATGCCGAGGAACGATCCCGCAATGAGCGCGTGCACGAGGGGGCCGGTCGCCGGCCCGCGCGCACGGCGCGGGGCGAACCCGGCTGCCGCTGGTGCGACCGCGCTCATCGCGGCGCGCTTACCCGACGTCCGCGTCGGCCGCGGTCAGCACCGTGCCGCGCACCTTGCGGGCGTTCGGGCCGAGCGCGGCGAGCGCCGCCATCACCTCGTCCTTCTTCGGGCCGCCGGCCCGCGTGACGACGATGAGATCGTCGGCGAAGTCGGAGAACGGCCGCACATAGTCGTTGGCCAGCACCGCGCCGCTGTCGACGATCACGAGGTCGAAATTCGCGCCGGCGAGTTTCTGCACCAGCGCCTTCGGGTCCGGATTGCGGCTTCCGGCGTCGGTGGCGTTGCCGAGCGGCAGCACGCTGAGGTCCGTGTCGGTGTCGGTGAGCAGCACCGAGGCGAGCGTCGCGCGGCCCTCGAGCAGGTCGAGCAGGCCGGCATTCCCGGCGGCGTCGAGCGTCTTGGAAAGCGTGGCGCGCGCGATGTCGCCATCGACAAGCAGCACGCGCAAGCCGCTGGCCGAGGCCGTGAGCGCAAGATTGAGCGCGACGGTGGTGCGTCCTTCTCCCGAAGTCGCGGACGTGACCACGAGGCTGTGGCCGCGGTGCGGCTTCTCGACGGCGAACAGGGCATCGCGCAGCCGGCGCATCGCCGCGATGATGATCTCGGTCTGGCTCTGCGTCGCACTCTCGGCGTCCGCGACGCGGCTGCGCTTGCGCGCGGCGCCTGCCAGCAGGTTCCAGCGGCTCGCGCGCTGCGCGAGCTTCGGCACCACGGCGAGAACGGGGAGGGCGGTGAGGCCCTGCAGCACGCGCGCCGAATAAATGCGCTCGTCGAAGTATTCACGCATCAGTCCGGCACCGGTGCCGATTCCGAGCCCGCCGACGAGCGCGACCGCGAGCAGCAGCAGGCGCGGCGGCCAGCTCTTGTCGCGCGGCGGCGTCGCGCTCGAGATGATGCGTGCGTTGGTGTTGTCGATCGATTGCTGTTCGCCGGTCTCGCGCGCGCGCGTCAGGAAGGCCTGATAGATCGCGCGGCTCGCTTCGGTCTCGCGCTCCAGCTCACGCAGGCGCACCGAGGCCTGGTTGGTCGTGATGGCATTCTGCTTGAGCGCCTCGAGGTTGGCCTCGATCGCCTGCTCTCCCGCCTGTGCGCGCTCCAGCTCGCTGCGCGCCGCGGTCGCGATGCGGCCGAGCTCCTCGTTGATCAGCTTCTGCACGCCCTGGACCTGGGCATCGAGATTGACGATCGAGGGATGGCGCGGCCCGACCAGCGCGCCAAGCTCGGCGCGCTGCCGCGCGACCTCGGCGTACTGCGTGCGCAACTGTCCGATGGTCTGCGACAGCACCGCCTCCGGGATGGCGCCGTTCTCGACGCCGCCGCGCCGCGCGCGGGTGATCTGCTCGTAGCGGGCGCGCGCTTCGGCGGTCTTGCCGCGCGCGGCGTTGAGCTGCGCGCTCATCTCGTTGAGCTGCTGCTCGTTCACCAGCACGCCTCCGGAGGAGAGGATCTTGTGCTGTTCCTTGTACTGGAGGGTGCGGTCCTCGGCTTCCTGCACGCGCGTGCGCAAGGCATCAAGCCGGCCGCCCAGTGCCGCGGAAGCGCGCCCGGAAGCGGCGGCGCGCGCATCGAACTGATCCTGCAGGTAGGCCTGCGCGACCGCGTCGGCGAGCCGCACGGATTTGTCGCGCGCTTCGGTCGTCACATACACGTCGACCACGAAGGCCTTGTCGGCGCGCTTGACGCCGATGCGCCGCTTCAACTGGCGCAGCGCCTTGAGTTCGCCATCCGAGCCGCCGCCGAGATCGATCCCGACGGTCATCAGGCCCTTGTTCACGAGGCCGAGCAGGCCGTCCGGTGTGCCGCCGAATTCCGGATCGGCGTCGAGGTTGAGGCGCGCGATCGCGCGACGCAGCACCGTGTCGGAGGTCAGCACCAGCAATTGGCTTTCGACCACGGCGACGCCGCCGTCGGCCGCGAGCGTCTCGGGCGTCACCTCGTTGCTGACGATGCGGCGGTCGCGCGGATCGATCAGGATCTGCACCGAAGCGGTGTAGAGCGGCGTCGCGAACACGCCGTAGAAGAGCGCGGCGAGAACCGGGATGGCGGCGGTCCACAGGATGGTCCTGCGGCGGCGCTTCATCACGCGGATCAGGTCTTTCAGATCGATGCGCGGATCTTCGGCGTCGGGCGCGGACGCAGCGGGTTGCGGACGTGCGCGCACCGGCGTGCTGTGCACCATCTGGATTTTTTCTTGCAACATCGAGTCACCTCGCAACGCTCGGGCGGCGCGCACCATTTCGAAACACAGGCGCACCTTCGGATTTGACGTCGCAAGATAAAGACCAGAGAAAGCGCCGGCCACGAATGGCAGCGTTAACGGCCGCGCGTTAACTGCGAATCTCGCGCCGTGGTTAAACGACGGCGTAAATATGCTGAGAATCCGGCAAGGTTACCGCGACATCACGCGCGCGCGGTCGCGGGAATCGGATTATCAGCGAAGCTGGGCCGCCGTGGCTGGCTACGTTTGGACTGCACTGATCCGGGACAGATGAAACTCACACTGCGTCTCGATCCGAACCGGCTGCGGCGCTGGCATGTCGGCCTCGCCGAACGGCTCGCGCGCCGCGCGGACACGCGTGTCGCGGTGGAATTCACCGCGGGCGCCGAGCCGCTGCCGGGCGCGGTCGATCTCTTGCTCAGGCTGGAGCGGTTGGTGCATGGCCTGCCGCCGGGTGCGGAAGTCGCTGCGGCGCGGGGAGATTTTGCGCGCTTCACGGCGGACGGTGCGGCGGACCTTGTGCTGGATTTTACCGGCACGGCGGCGCAAGCCGGCACGCGCACATGGCGCGTCACATTCGACGGCGCGGCGGACGAAGCCGCAGCGCTCGCCGCGCTGACCGAACATCGCACGCCCATCGTGGCGATCACGGATGCGGCGACCAACGCCGTCATCGCGGGCGGACATCCGGGCACGGAGTTCGCCGGCATTGTGACGCTCGCGTATCGCGACGTGATGGCGCGCACCGCGACCCTGATCGTGGCGGCGCTCGACGGCGCCGGCGCGCGGACCGAAGCCGGACAAACGCCATCCACACTCGCGACCGCACCGCTGATGCGGTTCGCGGCAAAATCGCTCGCGCGATCCGCGGTGCGCTGGCTCTATCACCTTTGCTACAACGCGCCGCACTGGCGCGTCGGCTGGCGCTACGTCGACGGTCCTGATCTTATCGACCTGCGCACGCATCCGGCATCCGGCTGGCGCGAATTGCCGGACGATCGCAAGCGCTTTTATGCCGATCCGTTTCCGATCAAACACGGCGGCCGCATGGTCATGCTGGTCGAGGATTTCGCCCACGCGCTCGGCTATGGCGTCATTTCCGCCGTGGAGTTCGACGCGAACGGCCCCGTCGGCACGCCGCGTCCGGTGCTCGATACCGGCACGCATCTGTCGTATCCGTTCGTGTTCGCGGAGGAGGGCGATGTCTGGATGGTGCCGGAAACCGGTGCGACCGGGACGATCGACCTCTACCGCGCGGCCGCGTTCCCGGACCGCTGGGTGAAGGAAGCGACACTGGTGTCCGGCGTGGTCGCGAGTGATGCGACGCTGTTCGAACAGCACGGCCGCTGGTGGATGTTCGCGACCGTGCGCGATGGCGGCGGGGCATTCTCGGACGCGCTGCACCTCTGGTCGGCGCCGGACTTTCGTGGGCCGTGGCAGCCGCATCAGCGCAATCCGCTGCTGGTCGATATCGCGAGCGCGCGTCCCGCGGGCCGTATGGTCGAGCGCAACGGTGCACTGATCCGGCCGGTGCAGGACTGCCGCGAGGGCTATGGCGCGGCGCTCGGGCTCGCGCGCGTCACGCGGCTGGACGACGAGGGCTTCGCGCAGACGGTCGAAACGATCCTGCGGCCCGGACCGCTGTGGCCCGGTCGCCGGCTGCACACGCTCAATCGCGCCGGGCGCCTCGAATGCATCGACGGCTCGTCCAACGCGCGGCGGTTCTGATCCCGCGTTAACCGTGCGGAGCCGCTCCCGCGTCCGCACATCGCTCTGGCACGCTTTTCGCGAAATCGAACACGGGTGATTTCGAGTCTGTCCCGCATCGGGACGGTGGGTGTCGTGCCATGACCTTCATGCCGCATTCTCTGCTGGTGGCGGCGCGCCCGGCGCGCTGGTGGTCGACGTTCGCGCGCCACACGATCAGCGTTGCGGCCGTCGTCGGGGATGCGATCGCCATCATCGGTATCTCGATGCTGATGGGCGTTGCCTATCACCAGGCTTTTTACGGCAGCGCAGGCCCGATGCGCGCCTTCCTCGGCATCGGCGCGATCGCGGCCGGGGTCTTCATCCTGCCGGGGATTTTCCGCGCCGAGTACGAGCTGACGCACTACCTCCGCTTCCGGCCGCATCTGCGGCGGGCGTTCAACTACTGGAACGGCACGTTCGTGGTGCTGCTCGCGATCGCGTTCCTCACGCGCATCACCGAGGACTATTCGCGCGGCTCGATGGTGCTGTTCTATTTCGCCGGGCTGCCGGCGATCCTGGTGGGCCGCTATGCGCTCGTCTCGACCGTCGTGCTCGGCAGCAAGGTCGGGCTCGTCGCCGCGCAACGCGTGTTCCTGATCGGCTCGAGCGAGGATATCTCGGGCTTCGTGCGCCGCTATCAGCCGTGGAATTACGGGCTGCATACCGTGGGCGCCGCGCCGCTGACCCGGCTCGATCTCGTTCTCGACCAGCGACGAACACCGCGAGGCGCTCGACAGCCGATCTGCGGCAGGCGGTCGAGAGCGCGCGCACGCTCCAGCCGGACGCGGTCTACATCGTGACGCCGTGGTCGCAGACCGCGACGATCGATACCTGCGTCGACGAATTCCTCAAGATGCCGGTCGAAATTCATCTTGGGCCGGAGCGCATTCTCGACCGTTTCGACAATGTGCGCATCGCCAAGCACGGCCCGATGGCGAGCCTGCAGCTCACGCGCGCGCCGCTCACCTGGTTCGAGCTGACGCAGAAGCGCATTTTCGATCTCGCGATTGCGTCGGGCGTGCTCGTCGTGCTCGCGCCGATGCTTGCCGTCGTGGCGCTCGCGATCTGGCTGGAGACCGGCCGGCCGGTGTTCTTCCGCCAGCGGCGCTACGGCTTCAACCAGCAGGAATTCCGCATCATCAAGTTCCGCACGATGACCACGCAGGACGACGGCGATGTGGTGCGCCAGGCGACGCGCGCCGACCGCCGCATCACGCGCGTCGGGCGTTTCCTGCGCAAGTGGAACATCGACGAGCTGCCGCAGCTCATCAACGTGATCAAGGGCGACATGTCGCTGGTCGGCCCGCGCCCGCACGCGCTCGCGCACAACCGCGAATACGAGCGCAAGATCGCGCTCTATGCGCGCCGCCACAACGTGCTGCCGGGCATCACCGGCTGGGCGCAGGCGAACGGCTTCCGCGGCGAGACCGACACCGACGAGAAGATGCGCCGCCGCGTCGACCACGATCTCTATTACATCGACAACTGGTCGCCGTGGTTCGACCTGCGGATCCTGCTCAAGACGCTGCTGTCGCGCGGGGTGTAGAGCGGGCGGCGCTATTTGGCGGGCGGGCGCGGAAATTTCGAAATTGGTGCCCCTGGCCGGACTCGAACCAGCACGATGTTGCCACCACCTGATTTTGAGTCAGGCGCGTCTACCAATTCCGCCACAGGGGCTTAACCGGGGCGGATCATAGCGGCGCGAGGCTGCCGGTCAACGATTGTTGAGAGTCGAAATAGACGACAACAATCGACACGGGCCAAGCCGGGCGCTATTCAGCCGCCATGCTGGCTCCGTCGCCCGATCAAGGCATTGCTTCCGGTGCGCGCAATTTCTGGCGCGCGAATCCTGCCGCCGCGGCGGCGCTGATCGTCGCAGTCGTTGGCGCGGCCACGATCGCGGGCGCATGGTTCTTCGAACTGGTCGTGAAGCTCAATCCCTGTCCGCTCTGCCTCGAACAGCGCGTGCCGTATTACATCGGCATTCCGCTCGCGCTCGATCGTCGCGTTCGCGGCCTGGCGCGGGGCGCCGCGCGCGCTGGTGATCGGCGGATTGCTGGCGCTCGCCGGACTGATGCTGTGGGGCGTCTATCTCGGCGTCTTTCACGCCGGCATCGAGTGGAAGTTCTGGATCGGGCCGCAGGAATGTTCCGGCGCGCCGCAACTCGGGCCGGCGGGCGGCTTCCTCAATCGATTGCAGGACATCAACATCACGCGCTGCGACGAGGCGGCGTGGCGTTTCCTCGGGATTTCGCTTGCCGGTTACAACGCGCTGATCTCGGCCGTGCTCGCGGCGGTCGCGTTGCTCGGTGCGCGGTCGGCGCTGAAACGCGGCTGATCATCGTGCGCGGGCGTGGCCCGCGCCAGGATCACGGCTCCAGCTCGGTATCCCAATAGAGATAGTCGAGCCAGCTATCGTGCAGATAGTTCGGCGGGAACAGCCGCCCGTTGCGGTGCAGGTGCTGCACGCTCGGCTGGAACGGCATCTGCGAGGGATACATGCCGGCCTCGTTCGGCGTCATCGAGCCCTTGCGCAGATTGCAGGGCGAGCAGGCCGCGACGACATTGTCCCACATCGTGAGGCCGCCACGCGAGCGCGGCAGCAGGTGATCGAAGGTGAGGTCGTCGCGCGAGCCGCAGAACTGGCAGGAAAACTTGTCGCGCAGGAACACATTGAAGCGCGTGAAGGCCGGGTGGGTCGAAGGCTTCACATAGGTCTTGAGCGAGACGACGCTCGGCAGCTTCATCTCCAGGCTCGGCGAGTGCACCGCCTTGTCGTATTGCGCGACAATGTTCACGCGCTCGAGGAAGACGGCCTTGATGGCGTCCTGCCACGACCAGAGAGACAGCGGGTAATAACTGAGCGGGCGGAAGTCCGCGTTGAGAACAAGTGCGGGAAAACCGCCGTTCATCACGTGCGCGTTCACGGCCTGATTTCCCCGTCCTCCTGTATGCCGCACCGCGGCGATGGCGGATATTCTATAGGCACCGTGACGGGATTGTGAAGCGGGGAGAGGCGGTTACGGCGGCCTGTGTGTTCAGCGGGCGGCGCGCAGGCGGCGGGCGAGGAATTCGCCGCCGTGGCGCAGGCCTTCGGGGTCGATCCCGTGGCCGATGCCCGGCGACATGTGCCACTCGGTCGGCACGTCGAGCGCGGACAGCGCCTGCGCCGAATGGAACAAAGCCTCCGCGGGAATCAGTTCGTCGGCGTCGCCGTGGATCAGCAGCACCGGCGGGCGCGCGCGCACCTGCGGCTGGTAGCCCTCGACGTCGGTGTCGCCCTTGAGGATCAGTATGCCCGAATAGCCGACGATCGCGGCCGGCGCGACCGCGCGGCGCAGGCCGACGTGCAGCGACATCATGGTCCCCTGCGAAAAGCCGACGAGCGCGAGCGCCGATGGCGCAAGCTGGTGGCGCGCAAGCTCCGCATCGAGGAACGCGTCGAGCGCAGGCGCTGCGGCGTTGACGCCGTCCCAGCGTTCGTCCGGATGACGCGAGGTGAGGGGAAACCATTCGCGCCCCATCGGCGCCTGCCCGCACGGGTTTGGTGCGTGCGGCGAGACGAACGCGGCGTCGGGCAGCATGCCCTGCCATGCCTTGCCGATCTCGATCAGGTCGTTGCCGTCGGCGCCGTAGCCGTGCACGAACACGACGAGCTGACGCGCGGGTCCGCGCGCCGGCGCAAGGCGCGGGCCGTCAAGTCCTGGCAGGTCGCCGGCCATTGTCTGCTTTCTTCGCCGCTGCCTTCGCGCGCGGCGCAGCGGGTTTTGGTTTCGTCTCGATCAGCACGCCTTCGCGGCGCTTCACCGCGCGATAGTAGGTCCACAACAGCCGCGCCGCCACCGCGCGATACGGCCGCCAGCGTTCGGCGAGCGGGATCATCTCCTTGGTGGTCGGGCGCGTGCGCAGGCCGAAGGCCACGCGCGCCGCTTCCTGAAGGGCGATATCTCCGGCGGGCCATGCGTCCGCGTGGCCGATGCAGGCGAGCAGGTAGACGTCCGCGGTCCACGGGCCGATGCCGTGCAGCGCGACCAGCGCGGCGTGCGCATCGTCGGCCGGCATGTCGGCCAGCGCATGAAGGTCGATGTGCTTCGCCTGGATCGCCCTGGCGATTTCCTTCAGTGTTTTCACCTTGGCGTTCGACAGGCCGACGCGCAGCAATTTGTCCTTGCGCGCGCGCAGCACGCAGGTGTGGTCGAACGGATCGGCGATCGCGACGAGGCGGCCGTGGATCGCGGCGGCGCTGGCGGTCGAGACCTGCTGTCCGACGATGATCTGTGCGAGGCCCGCGAACCCGCCCTCGCGCCGCCGCAGCGGCGGCTGGCCCGCGCGCTCCAGCACCGCTTGCCAGCGCGGGTCGAGCTTGATCAACGCCGCGATGCCGGCGTTCAGGTCGGATTCGGTGTGGATGTGCGTGGTCATTCGTATTGTGCGTCATGCCCGCGCAGGCGCGGCATCCGGTAAACTCCGAGATCGGCGGCTTGATCGCAAGCCCGGCGTGATATGGATCATCCGCTTTCGCGGATGATGACATCGGAGGATGCTGGACGCATGAAGCAGCCCGTTTTCCGCTTCGCGCCTTCGCCGAACGGCTATCTGCATCTGGGACATGCGCTCTCGGCGCTCACCGATTTCGAGATGGCGCGCGCGGTCGGCGCGCGCTTCCTGCTGCGTATCGAGGACATCGACGCGACGCGCTGCCGCCCGGAATTCGAGCAGGCGATTATCGAGGACCTTGCGCTGGCTCGGTATCGCATGGGAACAGCCGGTGCGGCGGCAGTCGGAGCATCTCGCCGCCTACCGCGACGCGCTGGCGAAGCTGGAAGCGCAGGACCTTGTTTATCCGAGCTTCGAGAGCCGCGGCGAGATCGCGCGCCTCGTGGCGGAGCGCGAAGCGGACGCGCCGTGGCCGCATGATCCGGATGGCGCGCCGCTTTATCCGGGCAGCGCGAAGCGGCTGAGCAGGGACGAGCGCGCGCGGCGCATCGCGGCGGGCGAGCCTTACGCGCTGCGCCTCGACATGAACGCGGCGCTGGAGCGCACCGGCACGCTCACCTGGGTCGAGACCGGGGCCAATCCGAAACAGGATCACGACACGCTGATGGCGGAACCCGAAACGTGGGGCGACGTGGTGATCGCCCGCAAGGAGACGCCGACCAGCTACCACCTTTCGGTCGTGGTGGACGACGCGCTGCAGGGCGTCACGCACATCGTGCGCGGGCAGGATCTGCAAAAGGCGACGAGCGTGCACCGCGTGCTGCAAACGCTGCTTGGATTGCCCGCGCCGCTCTATCACCACCATCGCCTCATCCTCGATGCCGAGGGCAGGAAGCTATCGAAGTCGACGCAGGCAACCGCGCTGCGCGAACTGCGCGCACAGGGCAGAACGCTGGCGGACATCCGCCGCATCGTGGGACTTGCCGCTACCGCGACACCGTCCGGCCCATAATCCGACATCCGGCGCTGTGCGAATTGGCCGGATCGAGCGCCCGTGGCATGCTGCGCGCGGGTTGGGACGTGGGATGCGTAAGGTCAAGAGTGCGAAGTCCGCGAAGCGGCGGCGCAAGGCGGTGCGCGCGCCCCGGCGGCGTACGCCGGCGGACGCGGTCGAACTCGCACTGGCGACGCTGGCGCATGAAATCCGCACGCCGCTGCACGGCATCCTGGCGCTGAGCGAACTGATCGCGGCCGGCGAACTCCCCGAGCGCGAGCGGCAATGGGCGAAGCTCATCAAGGGTGGCGCCGAACATCTCACGCAGCTCGCGACGCTGGTGGTCGACGGCGCGCGTGCCGGCAGACGGGGGCTCGTGTTGCACGCGGAGCCGTTCCGGCCGCGCGCGCTCGCCGAGGCGGTCGGCGCGACGCTCGAGGCGCGCGCGCAAGCCAAGGGGCTCGCCGCCGAAGTGACGATCGCGAATGACTGGCCGGATCTGGTGACCGGTGATCGCGTGCGGCTGCGCGCGGCGCTGGAAAACCTCGCCGACAATGCAGTGAAGTTCACCGAGAATGGGCGCGTGACGCTGATGGCCGAAGCACGCGCGGCGTCACGCGGAAAGCACCGCCTCATTTTCACCGTGACCGACAGCGGGATCGGTCTCTCGCCGAAAGAAGTCGCGCGGCTGTTCCGGCCGTTCAGTCAGGCCAACGCGGACGTCGCACGCCGTTTCGGCGGCGCGGGGCTTGGCCTTGCGTTCGTGCAGCGTCTTGCCAAGGCGATGGACGGGGGTCTCAAGGTCGAGAGCCGTCCGGGGCGCGGCAGCACGTTCCGCCTGACGGTGACGGTCGCGGCCGCGCCGGAAAGCGCGCGCGCCGGAACCGAGGGACCTGCCACGCAGGCCGTTACCGGCGCGAAGAGCCTGCGCATCCTGTGCGCCGAGGACAATCCCTACGCGCGCGTGGTGCTGAACACGATCCTGACCGAGCTTGGCCACCGCCTCGATTTCGCCGGGACCGGCGAGGCTGCGGTCGTGGCAGTCGCGGGCGGCGGACTACGACGTGGTGTTCATGGACGTGACGCTGCCGGGACTGGACGGCCTTGCGGCGACGCGCGCGATCCGCGCGTTGCACGGCGCGGCGGCGAACATTCCGGTCATCGGCATTTCGGGGCGCACCGAACCGAGCGAGGAAGAAGCCGCGACGGCGGCCGGCATGAACGCGTTTCTGCCGAAGCCGGTCAGTCCCGCGGTGCTGGCGCAGACCTTGGCGCGCTTCGTTCGCTGAGGCTCAGGCCGCCTCTTCGCCCGCGCCGTCGTCCACGATGCGCACGATGTCCGCCATGATGCGGTTGAGCTCATAGTCCTTCGGCGTGTAGACGGCCGCGACGCCCGCCGCCTTGAGCATGCTGGCATCCTCGGGCGGGATGATGCCGCCGACGATCACCGGTACGTCGAGCCCGGCCTCGCGCATGCGCGCCACGACATCCTTCACCAGCGGCACGTGCGAGCCCGACAGGATCGAGAGCCCGACCACATGCACGCCTTCGTCGCGCGCCGAGTTGACGATCTCGGCGGGCGTGAGGCGGATGCCCTGGTAGACGACGTCCATGCCGGCATCGCGCGCGCGCACCGCGATCTGCTCGGCACCGTTGGAATGGCCGTCGAGGCCGGGCTTGCCGACGAGAAATTTCAGGCGCTTGCCGAGCTTCTTCGACACGCGATCGATCTCGGCGCGCACGTCATCCGGCGCGGGGCTTTCGTTGCGCGCGGCGCGCCCGACGCCGGTCGGCGCGCGGTATTCGCCGAACGACTGGCGGAGGATCAGCGCCCATTCGCCGGTGGTGACACCTGCTTTCGCGGCATCGATCGAGGCCGGCATGATGTTGCGGCCCGAGGCCGCCGCCTCGCGCAGATCGCGCAGGGATGCGTCGACCGCCTTGCCGTCGCGCGTCGTGCGCCAGGCCTTGAGGCGTTCGATCTGCTCGACCTCGACCTCCGGCGGCACGGTGAGGATCGAGCCTTCGCCGGTCGAGAGCGGGGAAGGCTCGCTCTCGATGAACTTGTTGACGCCGACCACGATCTGCTCGCCGCGCTCGATCGCCTCGACGCGCTTCGAATTGCTCTCGACGAGCTGGCCTTTCATGTAGCCCATCTCGACCGCCGCGATCGCGCCGCCAAGCTTCGCGATGTCGTCCATCACGTCGCGCGCCTCGCGCTTGAGTTCGTCGACCTTGCGGGCGATCTCGCCCGAGCCTTCGAAGATGTCGCCGTAGTCGAGCAGGTCGGTCTCGTAGGCGAGGATCTGCTGCATGCGCAGCGACCACTGCTGGTCGAACGGGCGCGGCAGGCCGAGCGCCTCGTTCCACGCGGGAAGCTGCACGGCGCGCGCGCGTGCGGACTTCGAAAGCGTCACCGCCAGCATCTCGATCAGGATGCGGTAGACGTTGTTTTCCGGCTGCTGCTCGGTGAGGCCGAGAGAGTTCACCTGCACGCCGTAGCGGAACAGGCGCTGCTTCGCGTCGGTCACGCCGTAGCGCTGCGCCGTGATCTCGTCCCATAGCTCCGAGAAGGCGCGCATTTTGCACAGCTCGGTGATGAAGCGCAGGCCCGCGTTGACGAAGAACGAGATGCGCCCGACCACTTCGCCGAAGTCTTCCTGTTTCACCTCGGGCGAGGCCTTCACGGTGTCGAGGATCGCGATCGCGGTTGCCAAAGCAAACGCAAGCTCCTGCACCGGCGTCGCGCCTGCTTCCTGCAGGTGATACGAGCACACGTTGACGGGATTCCATTTCGGCAGCTCGGCGGTGGTGAACAGGATCGTGTCCTTGATCAGCCGCATCGAGGGCGCGGGCGGAAACACGTAGGTGCCGCGCGAGAGATACTCCTTCACGATGTCGTTCTGCGTCGTGCCCTGCAGTTTGGTGCGCGGCGCGCCCTGTTCGTCCGCCACCGCGATGTAGAGCGCGAGCAGCCATGCGGCCGTCGCGTTGATGGTCATCGAGGTGTTCATCTCGGCGAGCGGGATGTTGTCGAACAGCGTCCGCATGTCGCCGAGGTGCGAGATCGGCACGCCGACCTTGCCGACTTCACCGCGCGAGAGGATGTGGTCGGAGTCGTAACCGGTCTGGGTGGGCAGATCGAAGGCGACCGACAGGCCGGTCTGACCCTTGGCGAGATTCTTCCGGTAAAGCGCGTTCAACTCGCGCGCGTTCGAATGCCCCGAATAGGTGCGGAAAATCCAGGGTTTGTCGCGTCGCGGTGCGTCTTGCGTCATGGCGCCACTCCGGCGGCAAAGTGCCGCGCGGACCGACGCTTATTGTGCACCGCAAAAAGCCGGGACGCAAATGCCTTGCGGGCGTCCCGGCGGGCTTTTGGGCGGCGCTAGCCCGCCCGGCGGACCAGCCCGATGATCACCAGCAGAATCACCGCGCCGATGACGGCGTTGATGATCGCCGCGACCATGCCGGTACCGAGCGCGATTCCAAGGCGTGGCAACAGCCAGCCCGCGATCACCGCGCCGATGATGCCGATGACGATATTGCCGATCAGGCCGAAGCCAAAGCCCTTCACGATCAGGCCAGCGAGCCAGCCCGCGATCGCGCCGACGATCAGCCAAGCAATCAGACTTTCGACCATGATGTGCCTCCCCGTGCACGGAGCGCCCCGGCGCATCGTGCAAGAGGAAAAATACCGCCTCAGTGCAATCCGTTACCAGCGGCGAGCCCTCATGCGGGAACATTTGCTGTGGTCAGAGCCTTTGTCTGTGCGCCGCAGCGTGGTCCTGTTGCAATGCAACATGAGTTGCGGCAGACTTTGGCTAGACGCGCAAGGCGAGCGCAGCGCCGGAGGCCGGGCATGTCGACCGTGGTGCAACTCTCAACGCCGAACGCGGCCGCTCCGAAAGCAGCGCCGCTGAAGCAGCTCTACGAGATCGGCGAGATCCCGCCGCTCGGGCACGTGCCGGAGAAAATGTACGCGTGGGCGATCCGCAAGGAGCGCCACGGCCCGCCGGAGGAATCCTTCAAGGTCGAGGTGCTCCCGACATGGGAGATCGCCGACGACGAGGTGCTCGTCCTCGTGATGGCGGCGGGCGTGAATTACAACGGCGTGTGGGCGGGCCTCGGCCAGCCGATCTCGCCGATCGACGGACACAAAAATCCCTATCACGTCGCGGGCTCCGACGCGTCGGGCCTCGTGTGGAAGGTCGGCGACAAGGTGAAGCGCTGGAAGGTCGGCGACGAAGTCATCGTCCACTGCAATCAGGACGACGGCGACGACGAAGACTGCAACGGCGGCGATCCGCTGCTCTCGCCTTCGCAGCGCATCTGGGGTTACGAGACGCCGGACGGCTCGTTCGCGCAATTCTGCCGCGTGCAGTCGCGCCAGCTGATGGAGAAGCCGAAGCATCTCACCTGGGAAGAGTCGGCCTGCTACACGCTCACGCTCGCGACCGCCTACCGCATGCTGTTCGGCCACGCGCCGCACACGCTCAAGCCCGGCGACAACGTGCTGATCTGGGGCGCGAGCGGCGGGCTCGGTGTGTTCGGCGTGCAGCTTGTCGCGGCCTCCGGCGCGAACGCGATCGCGATCGTGTCGGACGAGAGCAAGGCCGAGTACGTGTTCAACCTCGGCGCCAAGGGCGTGATCTATCGCAAGGAGTTCAAGTGCTGGGGCCAGATGCCCACGGTGAACACGCCCGAGTACAACGACTGGGTCAAGGAAGCGCGCAGCTTCGGCAAGGCGATCTGGCAGATCACCGGCAAGCGCGACGTCGACATCGTGTTCGAGCATCCGGGCGAGCAGACCTTCCCGGTGTCGTGTCTCGTGGTGAAGCGCGGCGGCATGGTGGTCTTCTGCGCCGGCACGACCGGCTACAATCTCACCTTCGATGCGCGCTATGTGTGGATGCGCCAGAAGCGCATTCAGGGCTCGCACTTCGCGCACCTGAAGCAGGCGTCGGCCGCGAACCAGTTCGTGCTCGATCGGCGCGTCGATCCGTGCCTGAGCAAGACCTTCACGTGGGACAAGATCCCGGCCGCGCATCAGCTGATGATGGAGAACAAGCATCCGCCGGGAAACATGGCGGTGCTGGTGAATTCGCCGCGTCCCGGCTGCCGCACGCTCGACGACGTGCTTGAGCCGGGCGAGGAGTGATCAGAGCCGCGCCAACATCCGCGCGGCTTTCTCTTCCGGAACGAACAGCACGTTGTTGATGAACTCGGCGCCGCGCGGAAGCTTGTGGCGCGGCTTGAGGTTGTCGCGGCATTCTGGTGACGCGCCGGATCGAAGTCCGAAACCGGATGCAGCTTTCCGTGTGACAGAAACACACAGCGATAGTTCAGCGCCGCGTAGCGCGCCGCGAGGCGCTGCACGACGCCCGGATTGAACGCCTCGTTCAGCTCGACCATCAGCGCCGGCCGCTGCGCGGCGATCAGCGCCGATGCGCCATCGAGCACGGCTTCCTCGTGGCCCTCGACGTCGATCTTGATGAACGAGCAGTTCGTGATCGCGAAATCGTCGAGCCGCTTCATCTCGACGTCGGCGCTCGCCATAGCGCCCGCGTGCAGCGGGTTGCCCGGTTCGATCGTGGCCAACTCGCTGATCGCAGCGCCCTTCGGGTTGAGCGGAATCTTCAGGCTCGCGCGCCCCGGCGCGGACGAGAGCGCGACGTTCACGACCTCGACGTTGCGCGGTGCGACGCGCGCCGTGAAGGCCGCGACCTGCGGGTTCGCCTCGAACGCGATCACCTTTGCCGCATGGCGCGCCATCTCGGCGGCGTAGATGCCGATCGACGCGCCGATATCGAGCGCGGTGGTGCCGGGCGCGACGAGTTCGCGGATCAGCCACAACTCCGGCTCGCCGCGGCGGAAATATTTGTACTTGAGGAATTTGAGGCGGAACCAGACGCGCGGCAGGTAGTGCTTCAGGGAGTCGTCGAAATTCATGGCCCACCAATAGCAGCGCCACGCGCGATGCTCTAGGCTGGGCTCAATGGCCGGCCCACGCCGGCCATTGTCATGACAGCTATCGGGGGAAGGCATGAGTATGTTCGATCTGTCCGGCCGCGTCGCGATCGTCACCGGCGGCAACGGCGGCATCGGGCTCGGCATGGCGGAAGGGATCGCGTCGGCCGGCGCGATGGTCGTGCTCGCGGGCCGCAACGCCACCAAGGGGGCCGCGGCCGTGCAGCGGATCAAGTCCGCGGGCGGCACCGCCGAATTCGCCAACGTCGACGTGACGGATGAGAAGTCATGCCGCACGCTGATCGACGGCGTTGCCAAGAAGCACGGCAAGCTGAACATTCTCGTCAACAACGCCGGCATCAATGTGCGCAAACCGCCGGACGTGCTGACCGCCGCCGAATGGCATTCGGTGATCGACACCAACCTGACCAGCGCGTTCGTGTGTTCGCACGCCGCATATCCGCACATGAAGAAAGCGGGCGGCGGCAAGATCATCAACATCGGTTCGATGATGTCGATCTTCGCGGCGGGCTTTGCGCCGGCCTATGCGGCGAGCAAGGGCGGCATCGTGCAGTTCGGACGCGCCTGCGCGACCGCCTGGGCGAAGGACAACATCCAGGTCAACGCCGTGCTGCCGGGCTGGATCGACACTGACCTGACCAAGAACGCACGGCGCGAGGTGGACGGCCTGCACGATCGCGTGCTCGGCCGCACGCCTGCGGGACGCTGGGGCGATCCGAAGGATTTTTCCGGCATCGCGGTGTTTCTGGCGGGCCCGGCGTCGGACTTCGTCACCGGCACGGCGATTCCGGTCGACGGCGGATTCTCGGTGCAGGGCTAAAAATCTAGCGCCGGCGCTTCTCGTAACCGAGCCAGCTCATCGTCTTTTCGAACAGGCTGCGCTCGCGCAACGCCACCTGCGCGGCTGCGGCGGCGCGCGCGGCTTCCTCCTCGGCGAGCTTGCGGGCGCGCTGATGCAGGATCGCGGCGTTGAGCTCGCCGCCGTAAACGAAGATCGTCGCGGTCCAGTAGAGAAACACGAGCGCGATCGCGGCCGACGCGAGCCCCGCATACATCGTCACGTAGTTGTTGGCGAACTCGGCCAGATAGCGCCCGAAATAAACGCCGGACACGAGCCAGAGCACCATCGTGACGATCAGGCCGGGCGCGATGTCGGTGAAGCTCCGCCTGCCGGCGGGCAGCCATTTGTGCGCCACCACCAGCGCGATCACGATGACGGTGCCGGCAATGCCGTAACGCCAGTAGGTAAACTGCTGCTCCAGCGGCGCGAGCCACGGCGCGTATTTGAGCCAGGTCGCGAACACGAGCGGCGCCAGCACGATGAGGAAGCCGAGCGCGAGCAGCGCGATCGCGGCCACCAGCACGTAGGCGATCGACTCCAGCTTGAGCAGCCACCACGAGCGCGTTTCCGAGACGTTGTAGGCGCGGTTGAGCGCGATGCGCAGGGAGTCGACGCCGCTGGAGGAGAAATAGATCGCCAGCACGACGCCGATGGTGAGCACGCCGCCGCGCGTCGTGCCGAGCACGTTGTGGATTTCGCGCGCGAGCGGCTCGGCCACCTGCCGCGGCCAGGTATCGAGCAACAGCGTCGCGAGGTTGTCCGCGACATCCTTCGAGCCGGCGAAGCCCGCAAGGGCGGTCAGTACGATCAGGAACGGAAACAGCGCGAGCAGCGCGGAGAGCGCGACGTGGCTCGCGAGCGCCCAGCCGTCATCCTCGCCGAACGCATAGGCGGCATCGATCGCGATGCGCAGGCATTTTCGCAGGAACTGCAGCGGCCGCCCCCAACGGAAGAGAACGACTTCAATTCGCGAATAACGGCGCGGTTGGCAAGGTGTTTCAGGCGGCGCGCACTTCGCTCAGGAAGTGGCGCACCTCGGCGTCGAGCCCTTCGGCGTCGGCAGCGAGCGCCTCGGCGAGCGCCTTCACGTCGTCCGAGGTGGTGCGGGCGCCGGCGCTTGCGTCAGCGACCCTGGTCATCGCCTCGGCGCCGGAACGCGCCTCCACGGAGGCTCGGTTCACGCCGTCCGCGATCGCCGCGACGGCGGCGTTCTGTTCCTCGACGGCGGCCGCGACCCGCGCCGCAATGCCGGACATCTCGGAGATGATGCTGTTGACCTGCTGGATCGCGGTCGTTGCGTCGCCCGCGGCGGACTGGATCGCGCCGATTTGCGTCGCGACCTCCTCGGTCGCCTTGGCGGTCTGGCCGGCGAGGCTCTTCACCTCGGAAGCGACGACCGCGAAGCCGCGGCCGGCATCGCCCGCGCGCGCGGCCTCGATGGTGGCGTTGAGCGCGAGCAGGTTGGTCTGTCCGGCGATCGCCTGAATGAGGCCGATCACTTCGCCGATGCGCGTCGCGGCGGTGGCGAGCTGCGACATCGTCGCGACGGTGCGCTGCGCTTCGGTGACGGCGCGGCTTGCGACCTCGGTCGAGGTCGCGGCCTGTCCGGCGATTTCGCCGATCGAGGTCGCGAGTTCTTCCGCCGAGCTTGCCGCCGACGTGACGTTGAGCGAGGCCGCGCCGACGCGTCCCTCGGCGGCGCTCGCCTGTGCGGATACGGCGTCGGCCGCGCTATTCAGCGCGGTGGAGGCGGTCTCCAGCCGTTCGGCCGCACCGCGCACCTTTGCGAGCGCCTGTTCGACGGTCTTCTCGAAGCGCGCGATGGTCGCCGCGATGGTCTCGGACCGGCGCTCGCGCTCGCGCACGGATTTCTGCTGCGTCACGGCAAGCTGCTCGCGCTCGATCGCGTTGTCGCGGAACACAATCACGGTGCGCGCCATGACGCCGATCTCGTCCTTCGTGTCGGTCGCGGGGATTTCCACGCTGCTGTCTCCAGCCGCCAGCTGCTCCATCGCGCGCGAGAGACGACCGAGCGGCTTGGTAATGCTGCGTCCGATCAGCCAGTTGAAGATGAGCCCCAAGGTGACCACGGCGAAGCCAATGCCGAAGATCAGGAGCTTGGTGCGCTCCTGCGAGTCCGCGACGCCGTCAGCGGCGGCCGCCGCCTTGCGCCCGGCCGATGCGATGATCTCGTCGGCCGCCGGGAGCATCTGGCGCGTCTCGGCCGAGATGATCACGGTCGAGGTGACGAGCTTGCTGGTGCTGGCGATCCATTTGGCGAACGCGTCGGTGTAGACCTTCACCTGGTCGCTGAGGTGCTGCTTCATCACCGCGGCCGCGATGATCCCCGCGAAGGCTTTCTCGAACGCGGCCCGTTCCTGCTTGAACGAGGTGTAGACCGGCTCGGCGCGCGTGAGGCGGTATTCGACCTCGTAGCGGCGCATCAGCATCAGCGGGATGAGGATCTTGCGCTGGTCGGCTTCCGAGAGCCACGACATGTCCTCGTTGACGGTGCGCTCCATCAGGTTGCCGCCGTCGCGCAGGCTGCCTTGGATGCCTTCGAACTCGGTCAGGCCGAGTTCTTCCTGCTCGGCGGTCAGCGCCGCGAAGGTCGTCTTCAGGTTCGCGACGCGGCCCTGCAACGCCGCGAGCGTCGGCTTGTCGGTGGCCCCGGCAAGCTCCTGAAGCGTGTTCAGGCTCTCCATCGCGGAGCCGTGCGCATCGGAGAAACGCGCCACCAGCCCGAGCTGCGGCTGCGCCACGTAATCCTTGGCGTAGACCTGCATGCCGGTGAGCGATTCCTTGAACACGCGGCTTGCGTCGGCGAGGCGCGAGGACTGCTGCACGCTGTCGAAGGCCGTATCCACGGCGCGCTCGCTCGAAATGTAGGCAAGCGCGATTGCGGCGAAGCCGACCACGGGAATCAGCGACAGCACGATCAGGCGCGTGCGCACCGACAAGTCGGTGCTGAAGCGAGACAGCAGCATGGCCACTCCGGAGCAGCGCTGGACGTGAAAATACAGGGTCCATGCAACCCCGGAATGGTTAACAAATCCGTTAGAACCCGCAGGATTAGCCCATCCGGCGGGCTCCACCGGGCCCGTGGGCGCCCCGGTGCAACTCCCGGTCCGGCTTGACGCCGCCGGGCGGCGCGGGGCTATGGAATGGCGACAGCAGAGGATGCAGGCCCCCGTGACAACGTGGTTGCCGTCCGGAGCGCCCCGCGCGCCGGCAAACGAGCCCGCAGAAGCCGCCCCTGTGGCGTCGCGGGAGCAAGTTCTGGCGCTGGAGGCGGAGCTTGCCGGCCTGATGGCGCAGGTCGAGGTGGTCACCGCCACGCTCGACGAGCACCGGCGGCTCCTTCAGGTGCGCGGTGTCATGGACTGGATCGCGCAGGCGGCGCTGCGCACCCACCCGCTGGTCACCGTCGTGCTGCCGACCCGGGACCGCAGGCCGTTTCTCGAGCGCGCGGTCGCGTCCGTCGAGGCGCAGACCTACTCGAACTGGGAGCTGCTGATCGTCGATGATGCGAGCACGGATGACACCGCCTCTTATCTCGCGGGGCTGAACCTTGATCGCGTGCGTCATTTCCAGTGCAGCGGCCGAGGCGCTTGCGCGGCGCGCAACGTCGCACTGCGAGAAGCGCGCGGCGAAATCCTCGCCTATCTCGACGACGACAACACCATGCACCCGTATTGGCTCAAGTCCGTGGTGTGGGGCTTCGAGCAGCGGCCGGAAGCGACCATATTGTACGGCGGGTTCGTGGTCGATGACACTGCGCGCATCGACCAGAAGGGCCGCGGCGATCTTCCGCAGCTCTACTTCTTTCCCTACGACCACCAGGACATCGCGCACAACAACATCGCCGACATGGGGTGCATCGCGCACCGGGCCGGCCTGCCGGAAGGGCATTTCGACGAGAACCTGCGCGAGATGGGCGACTGGGACCTGTTCCTGCGGCTCACGCGCAAGGCTCCACCGCTCGCGCTGCCTGCGATCGCGTGCTTCTACGGCACCGACGCGCCGAACCGGCTGAGCCACGGTCCGACGTTCGCCGCCGACAGTCTCGCGGTGCGTGCGAAAAACAAGCGATGACTCAACGCGGTCCCGTCGTGGTCATCGGGCTCGACGCGTGCGATCCCGCGATCGCGCACCGCCTCGCGATGGAAGGGAAGCTGCCGACGCTGCGGCGGCTGTTCGATAGCGCGGCGCGATGCGAATTGCGGAACCCGGTTGGGCTGTTCGTCGGCGCGATATGGATGAGTTTTGCGACGGGTTTGCGCGCCGATCGCCACGGCTTTCATTGCTGGGACGAGATCGACGTCGACACCTATTTGCGCCGGCTCACCCGGCCGAGCGGCGAGGATGTGCCGTTCTGGCATGCGCTGAGCGATGCCGGGCGCAAGATCGCGGCGTTCGACGTGCCGCACCTGAAGGCGGGCGCGCCGGTCAACGGTTTCGAGTTGACGGAATGGGGCAGTCACGACCGCCATTTCGGCTTCCGCACCTGGCCGCCGAAAGCCGCATCCGACATCGACGCGGCGTTCGGTCTGCATCCGGTGCTCGGGATCGACGGCTATGCGACGCGGGAATTTGCCGCCGACGACTATGTGCATCGCGCCGGCCAACTGCGCACGCTCGAAGAGGATCGCGCGCTGTTCGACGGGCTGGTGCAGGGCATCCGCACCAAGCGGCGGATCAAGCGCGAGATCCTTGGCGAGGGCGGCTTCGATTTCGTCGTTTCGATACTCGGCGAAAGCCACTCCGTCGGCCATCAGCAATGGCACCTGCACGATACGACCCATCGCCGCTACGATCCCGCGTACGTCGGCTGCGATCGGCGGCGATCCCGTCGCGCGGCTCTATGGCGAGCTGGACGAGTCGCTCGGCGACATGCTTGCGCAGGCGCGCGACGATGCGACAGTCCTGGTGCTGCTCAGCCATGGCATGGGCCCGCAGAACGAGGGCTGCCGCCTGCTCGACGAAGTGCTCGCGCGCATCGACGCGTTCGATCGCGCGCCACCCGACGAGACGGGACTGCGCGGCGTGCTCAAGCGCGCGACGCGCGCGCTGCCGGGGCGCATGCAGCAGCGCATCACGGCGTTCGCGATGCCGGTGCTGCGCGGGCGGCTCGACGGCAACCCGCCGCCGCGGGCGCGCGAGTACGTCGAGGCGGAGGACCGCGCGCGCCAGACCTTCTTCCTCGAACCGAACAACTACGTCTACGGCGGCGTGCGCCTCAACATCGTCGGGCGCGAGCCGAACGGTTGCGTGCAGCCGGACGAGATCGATGCGGTGGTGAAGCGGCTGACCGACGACCTCTTCGCGCTGGTCAATGTCGAGACCGGCGGACCCATCGTGCGCGACGTGATCCGCTCCGACCGCTGGTATCGCCGCGGTCCGCGCGACAAGATGCCGGACCTGTTCATCGACTGGGAGCGAAGCGCGCCGATCGAGACGATCTGGTCGGCCAAGATCGGCGTCGTGCACGCGCCCTATACGCACTGGCGCACCGGCGATCATCGCGAGCATGGTGTGCTGCTCGCCTACGGACCCGGCATCCCGACCGGGAAGGCGTTGTCCGCGGTGCATATCGAGGACCTGGCGCCCGGGATCGCGGCACGGCTCGGGGTGCCGCTGCCGGATGTTGACGGCCGCGCACCGGCGTGGCTCGCGTAGCGCGCGAGCGCGGCGGAATTTGATCTTGTGCGATGCACCAATTTCGTGTTGCAGTGCGTTAACTCGCTGAAGTGAGCACTTTACGGAGGCAGCATGTCGACCGCCGCAATGCCTTCCAGCGCGGGCTCGGGGTTCGCCGCCCTTGCAGGCGAAGCGGTCGCGGCCGTCGAGGCCCTGCTGGCGGACGCGACCCGCGCGGTCGGCGCCCGGGTGACCAAGGACGGCCGTGTCTCCGCGAAACTCCTCGACCGCGAGCAACGCGCCGCGCATGGGCTCGCGTGGTTCGCCACCTACGTCGAAGCCGTGCGCCAGCTTGCCGCCTATGCGGAGCGCATGAACGGCGCACGGCGCTTCGGCGAGCTTGAGGATCTGCTCGTCCGCATCGGGCTCGGCGAATTCCTCGCACAGATGCTCGGCGGCATTCCGATGAGCCAGGGCGAGGTGGTTCGCCCCGCTGATCTCGGACTTGCGCCCGACAAGGTTCGCGCACGCGTCACGCCCGC
The DNA here is from genome assembly GCA_963828625.1 of uncultured Alphaproteobacteria bacterium. GTDB lineage: Bacteria > Pseudomonadota > Alphaproteobacteria > Rhizobiales > Xanthobacteraceae > PALSA-894. The sequence goes on from CAWHEX010000011.1 coordinate 544,373, forward strand.
GATCGATGAACTGATCGCGACCGGCAACACCGCGGAAAACCGCGCGCGTCTCGTCGCGCTGATGCGCGAGCGTCACGGCGCGACCGCGGGCGATTGCGGGCTCGACGAGACGCTCGATTCGATCCGCGAGGAGATGCGCAAGTTCGCCGACAGCGAAGTCGTGCCGCACGCGCACGAATGGCATCTGACCAACAGCTACATTCCGCTCGAAGTGATCGCGCACATGGCGGAACTCGGCGTGTTCGGGCTGACGATTCCCGAAGAATTCGGCGGCATGGGGCTCGGCAAGGAGTCGATGTGTGTCGTCTCGGAGGAATTGTCGCGCGGCTATATCGGCGTCGGCTCGCTCGGCACGCGCTCGGAGATCGCCGCCGAACTGATCCTCGGCGGCGGCACCGACGCGCAGAAAGCGCAATGGCTCCCGAAGATCGCATCCGGCGAAGTGCTGCCGACCGCCGTGTTCACCGAGCCGAACACGGGCTCTGACTTGGCCTCGCTGCGCACGCGCGCCGCGCGCGAGGGTGACGTCTACAAGGTCCACGGCAACAAGACCTGGATCACGCACCCGGTCCGCGCCGACCTGATGACGCTGCTGGTGCGCACCGATCCGAAGGAGCCGGGCTATCGCGGCCTCTCGATGCTGCTCGCCGAAAAGCCGCGCGGCGACGATGCCGATCCGTTTCCCGCGAAGGGCATGTCGGGCGGCGAGATCGAGGTGCTCGGCTATCGCGGCATGAAGGAATTCGAGATCGCGTTCGACGGCTTCGAGGTGGCGGCCGACAATCTTCTTGGCGGAACAGAGGGGCAGGGCTTCAAGCAACTGATGCAGACCTTCGAGTCCGCGCGCATCCAGACCGCGGCGCGCGCGGTCGGCGTCGCGCAGGCCGCGATGGAGCTTGCGGCGCGCTATGCCGAGGAGCGGGTGCAGTTCGGCGAGAAGCTGTTTGCCTTCCCGCGCGTCGCCGACAAGATCGCCATGATGGCGGTCGAAATCATGGTGGCGCGGCAGATCACCTATTACGCGGCGCGCCAGAAGGATTCAGGCCGGCGCTGCGATCTGGAAGCCGGCATGGCGAAGCTGCTCGCCGCACGCGTTGCGTGGGCGGCAGCCGACAACGCCGTGCAGATCCACGGCGGCAACGGGTTCGCGATGGAATACCCGGTGTCGCGCGTGCTGTGCGACGCGCGCATCCTGAATATTTTCGAGGGCGCGGCCGAGATACAGGCGCATGTCATTGCGCGCAGGCTGCTGGACGGCTCGAACTGATCAGCGCCGCTGCGCGCGATAGGCCTCGAACACGCGCCGCGCGTCCGGGCTCGCGCGAGATTGCCAGTCCGCAACCGTCGTGTCGGCGGCAGCATGCAGCGCCGCCATCACGCCGGCCGGCGGGTTCTCGTCGATCGTCACGCCGTTCTCGCGCATGCGCGCGTAATTCTGTGCGACGCGCGCGTCGAGCAGCGGCCACTGGCGCGCGTAGGTTTCGCGTGCGGCTTCCTCGAAAGCCGTGCGCGACGCCTCGTCGAGCTTGTCCCACGCATCGAGCGAGATCGACGTAAAGCTCAAGGGCGCGGCGTAACCGGCCGCCGAGAAATTGCGCAAGTACTTCCACAAGCCCCGGCCCGCGCCGCCATCGCCGGACGACAGCACGGCATTCAGCTCGCCCGACTCCAGCTTGGCGTTGAGATCGTTGAACGAGATCAGCGTGGCGGATGCCGCGACCTTGGCGAGCACGTCGGTGCTGGTCTTGTCGTAGGTGCGGATCTTGAGGGCCTTCAGCGTCTCGGCGCCGGCGAGCGGCGTTGCCGACCAGATGCCGGAAGCAGGCCACGGCACCGCGTAAAGCAGCTTCTGTTTCCGCTCGGCGAACAGCGCCTCGTATTGCGTCCGCGCCGCCTCGTAGAGCGCGCGCTGGTCGCGCGTCGTCGGCGTGACGAACGGCAGCGACGACATCAGGAATGTCGGGCTTTCGGCCGCGAGTGCGCCGCCGAAGCTGGTCGCCATCGCGAACCGGCCTTCGGTCACGGCCTTGAGCTGTTCATGGGTGCGCAGCTTCGACTCGGCGTTCGGCAGCAGACGGATGACGATGCGGCCGCCGGTCCTGGTCTTCACGGTGTCGGCGAAGAACGCGTCGGCCTCGCCGGTGATCGAACTCGCCGGGTATTCGTTGATCAGTTCGAGTGTCGTCTGCGCGTTCGCGGTCGCGGCGAACAGCGCGATCGACGCGGCGCTCAGGATGGCGCCAAAGACGGCGGACTTCAGCATTGCGGCGACTTTCATACCCGATGGGGTAAGCGGTCAGGCGTTGGCGGCCCGCAGGGCGCGGTCGAGATCATTGTAGAGATCATCGACGTCTTCCAAACCAACCGACAGTCGCAACAAGTCCGGCGGACAGGGTGAGGTTGGACCTTCGATCGAGGCGCGGTGCTCGATCAGGCTTTCAACGCCGCCCAATGATGTGGCGCGCTTCCACAATTCGACCCGCGCCGCCGCATCGATCGCGGCGCGCTCGCCGCCCTTGAGGCGGATCGACAGCATGCCGCCGTAGCCGGACATCTGCTTGACCGCGATGGCGTGGCCCGGATGCGTCGGCAGGCCGGGATAGAGCACGCTCGAAACCGAAGGGTGACTGGCGAAGCGGTGCGCGAGCAGCGCGGCGCTCTCTGCCTGCGCGCGCACGCGTACTTCGAGCGTGCGCAGGCCGCGCAGCAGCAGCCATGCCTCGAACCCGCCGAGGATCGCGCCGTGATGCGAACGCACCTGCTTGATGCGCGTCCACAGCGCGTCGTCGCGCGCCGTCGCGAGCACGCCCGCGATCACGTCGGAATGGCCGTTGAGATACTTGGTGGCCGAATGCATCACGATGTCGGCGCCGAGCGCAAGCGGCCTCGTGAACACCGGCGTCGCGGCGGTGGAGTCGATGCCCAGCGCCGCGCCTGCGGCGTGCGCGATTTCGGCGACCGCCGCGATGTCGGTGACGCCCCACAGCGGGTTCGCGGGTGTCTCGATCCAGACGAGTTTCGTGTCGGGCTTCAGCGCCGCGCGGATCGCCGCGAGGTCCGACATGTCGACAAGATCGACGCGATAGCCGAACAGCGGCGCTTCCTTCACCAGCCAGTCGCGCAGGCCCCAGTAGCAGACCTGCGGCGCGAGGATGTGGCTGCCGGGCGGCAGCGCGAGCACCACGCTGGTCGCCGCCGCCATGCCGGAGCCGAACAGCAGCGCCTCGTGCGCGCCTTCGAGCGCGGCGATCACGGCTTCGGTCTGGCGCGCGGTCGCGTTGTCGGGACGGCCGTAGACGTAGCCGGTGCGGTACTGGTTGTCGGGATCGCGGATGTAGGTGGTCGAGACATGCACCGGCAGCGCGACTGCCTTCGTGGCCGGATCGATCGCGCCCAGTGCCTGCGCCGCGATGGTGCGCGGCTTCAGCGTCTCCGGCTTGTCGGCCATGCAAAATTCTCCCGGGCGCGATCACACCAGACCGCAGGCGGCTTGTAAAATCGCCGCCGCGACGCGATATGCGGGGTGCGCGCAATCACGAGGAACGCGATGGGGAATTTTCTTGCGAGTTACGCGGTGCCGCTCGCCGTCGGCGCGGTCGGCGTCGTGCTCCTGCTCGGCCTCGTCAACATGATGCGCGGCGGCTCGCCCAACACATCGCAGCGGCTGATGCGCCTGCGCGTCCTGCTTCAGTTCGTCGCCGTCGTGGTGATCATGATCACCGTCTGGGCGATGAGCCGCTAGCGCATGATCCCGAAAACGGGACCGGTTTTCGGACAGGATCATGCGCTAACAAAGCCGCTTACTGCTTGGGACCGCTCGGTCCGGCGCCCGGCGCGGCCTTGAGATATTCTTCCTTCGGCTTCTTTCGCGAGAGCTTCTTCCTTTTCGCGGCCGAAAGGTCGGTCGACTGCATGGCCGCAACGCCGGACGCGGCCGGGCTCACGGTGATCGTCGCCGGCATCAGAAACGCCGCCGCAGTGAGAATCGCGATGAGGCGCATCTCAAACCTCCCTCGTTGGTTCCGGGCTACAATACGCTAGGATAGCCGACAGGGAAGAATCGAAAAAGCCGCCGGAACCGACAGGGTAAGCCAATGGTGGTGCTCAACCGCATCTATACGCGCGCCGGCGACGAAGGCATGACGATGCTCGGCAACGGCGAGCAGCGCAAGAAATATGACCTGCGCGTTTCCGCTTACGGGACGGTGGACGAGGTGACGGCGGCGATCGGCGTCGCGCGCCTGCATACCGGCGAGTCGCCGGTCATCGACGCGATGCTGGCGCGCATCCAGAACGACCTGTTCGATCTCGCGGCCGACCTTTGCTCGCCCGACAAGGGCAAGGGTCCGGGCGGCGAGCGGCTTGCCGTCAACGCGCAGCAGGTCAAGCGGCTGGAAGAAGAGATCGACACGCTCAACGCGGAGCTCGCGCCGCTGCGCACGTTCGTGCTGGCGGGCGGCACGCCGTCCGCGGCGTATCTGCACCTTGCGCGCACGATCTGCCGGCGCGCCGAACGCGTGATCGTGGAGTTGAAGGATTCTGGCGAGAGCGTTTCGGCCGAAGTGTCGAGCTACATCAACCGCCTGTCGGATTTCCTGTTCGTCGCGAGCCGCTATCTCAACGACAAGGGCGCGCGCGATGTGTTGTGGGTGCCGGGCGCCAATCGCTAGCGTCAAGCATAGGATTCCCGAATGGTCATTCCGATCTACGACAACGATCCGCTCGACCGGAATCCGTATGCGTTCGTCACCTGGACCTTCATCGCGCTGAACATCGTCGTCTTCTTCATCCAGCTCGGCGCGTCGGCTGACGCCGAGGTCGCGATGGTGCGCGACTTCGCGTTCATTCCGGCAGCGATCATCGGGCGCGTAGAGCTCGGCGGTAGCCTGCCGCCGATCTGGTCCGCCTTCACCTACGAGTTCCTGCACGGCGGCTGGTCGCACATCATCGGCAACATGCTGTTCCTCTGGGTGTTCGGCGACAACATCGAGGACGCATTCGGATCGGTGCGTTTCTTTTTCTTCTTCATGCTGTGCGGTGCGGCCGGCGCGATTGCGCATCTGCTGAGCGATCCGAATTCGGTGACGCCCGCTGGTCGGCGCGTCGGGCGCGGTGGCGGGCGTGGTCGCCGCCTACCTGATGCTGCGGCCGTGCGCGCGGATCACCGTGCTGCTGTTCGGCTTCATCCCCCTCGGGCTCGGTTCCGCATGGGTGCTCGGCTTCTGGGCGCTGGCACAGATCTGGAACGTCGTGAGCGCGGCGGCGGGCGACACCGCCTGGTGGGCGCACATCGGTGGACTGCTGGTCGGCGCCGCGCTGACACCGCTGTTCCGGCGGCCCGATGTCATCCTGTTCGAGTGCATGCGCCCGGGCGATGCCGTCGTGGCGCGGATCGCGATACCTGAAGCAGATCGGCGCTGGGGATCGCGTTGACACCTGTGGGGGTGGGCCATAGTTTGCCCGCCGCACTGCGAAAAGGCTCCAGCAATGAAGATTTTGGTGCCCGTCAAACGGGTGGTCGACTTCAACGTGAAAGTTCGCGTCAAGGCTGACGGTTCCGGCGTCGAACTGGCGAACGTCAAGATGTCGATGAATCCCTTCGACGAGATCGCCGTCGAAGAGGCGATCCGGCTCAAGGAAAAAGGCGTCGCGACCGAAATCGTGGCCGTGTCGGTCGGTCCGCAGCAGGCAGCCGAGACCATCCGCACGGCGCTCGCGATGGGCGCGGACCGCGGCATCCTCGTGAAGGTCGACGGCGTCACCGAGCCGCTCGCGGTCGCGAAAATCCTCAAAGGCGTGGTCGAGGAGGAGAAGCCCGGCCTCGTCATCATGGGCAAGCAGGCGATCGACGACGACTGCAATCAGACCGGCCAGATGCTCGCCGCATTGCTCGGCTGGGCGCAGGGCACGTTCGCTTCCAAGCTCGCGATCGACGGCGAGAGCGTGAGCGTGACGCGCGAAGTCGACGGCGGATTGCAGACCATAAAGTTGAAAGGCCCGGCGATCGTCACCACCGATCTGCGGCTGAACGAGCCGCGCTACGCCTCGCTGCCGAACATCATGAAGGCGAAGAAGAAGCCGATCGCCGACAAGACGCCGGCCGATTACGGCGTCGACGTCGCGCCGCGGCTGGAGGTCGTGAAGACCACCGAGCCTTCGGGGCGCAAGGCCGGCGTGAAGGTCAAGACGGTCGCCGAACTGGTCGAGAAGCTGAAGAACGAAGCGGGAGTTCTCTAGATGGCAACGCTCCTGCTCGCCGAGCACGACAACAAGTCGCTCAAGGATTCCACCAACAAGGCGCTGACCGCCGCCAAGGCGATGGGCGGCGACGTGCATGTGCTGGTCGCGGGCTCCGGCGCGAAGGCCGTGGCGGATGCCGCCGCGAAGCTCGACGGCGTCGCGAAGGTGCTGCTCGCGGACGCGCCGGCCTACGAGCATGCGCTCGCCGAGCCGATCGCGGCGCTGATCGTGTCGCTCGCCGGAAATTATGATGCGATCGTCTCGCCCGCGACCACGACCGGCAAGAACGTGATGCCGCGCGTTGCCGCATTGCTCGACGTGATGCAGATCTCCGACATCACCAAGGTGGTGGCGCCCGACACGTTCGAGCGGCCGATCTATGCCGGCAACGCGATCCAGACCGTGAAGTCGAAGGACGCGAAGAAGGTCATCACGGTGCGCACCTCGACCTTCCAGGCGGCCGGCGAAGGCGGCTCTGCGTCCGTCGAGAACGCGACCGCCGCGGCCGACCCCGGCATTTCGAGCTTCGTCGGCGAGGAATTGTCGAAGTCCGAGCGCCCCGAACTCACGTCCGCAAAGATCATCATCTCGGGCGGCCGCGCGATGCAGAGCACGAGACAACTTCACCAAATACATCGAGCCGGTCGCCGACAAGCTCGGCGCGGCGGTCGGCGCCTCGCGCGCTGCGGTCGATGCCGGCTATGCGCCGAACGACTGGCAGGTCGGACAGACCGGCAAGGTGGTGGCGCCGGAACTCTACATCGCGGTCGGCATTTCGGGCGCGATCCAGCATCTCGCCGGGATGAAGGACTCCAAGGTGATCGTCGCGATCAACAAGGACGAGGAGGCGCCGATCTTTCAGGTCGCCGACTATGGCCTCGTCGCCGATCTCTATCAGGCGCTGCCCGAACTCGCCGAGGAATTGGGGAAGCGCGGTCAATAACCACGACGCGGCGCGCCGGTAGCATCCGGCCGCAGATCGTCGTAAAAAGGCCATATGGCAACGATGACCCACGTCAGGGAGCGGCCAGCGGCGCGCAGCAGCGGCCAGGCGGAGAAAATGGCGTTTTCAATCGGCAAGATCGGCGTGATCGGCGCCGGTCAAATGGGTAACGGCATCGCGCATGTCTCGGCGCTCGCCGGCATGAGCGTGCTGCTGCACGATGTTTCGGCGGACCGCATCAACGCGGGCCTCGCCACCATCAACGGCAACCTCACCCGTCAGGTCTCGCGCAAGCTGATCTCCGAGGAGGACCGGCAGGCCGCGCTCACGCGCATCGCGGGGGCGGAGACGCTCGACAAGCTCGGCGACTGCGACCTCGTGATCGAGTCGGCGGCCGAAAAGGAAGACATCAAGCGCAAGATTTTCGCCGACCTCTGCCCGCACCTGAAGGCGGATGCGATCCTCGGCACCAACACCTCGTCGATCTCGATCACGCGGCTTGCCGCCTCGACCGACCGGCCGGAGAAATTCATCGGCATTCATTTCATGAATCCGGTGCCGGTGATGGAGCTGGTCGAGCTGATCCGCGGCATCGCGACGAACGACACGACATTCGACGCCTGCCGCGAGTTCGTCACCAAGCTGCACAAGACCATCGCGGTCGCGGAGGATTTCCCGGCCTTCATCGTCAACCGAATCCTGCTGCCGATGATCAACGAGGCGATCTACACGCTCTATGAGGGCGTCGGGAACGTCGAGGCGATCGACACCGCGATGAAGCTCGGCGCGCATCATCCGATGGGGCCGCTGGAGCTGGCCGACTTCATCGGGCTCGATACCTGCCTTTCGGTGATGCAGGTGCTGCACGAGGGACTGGCGGACTCGAAATATCGCCCTTGCCCGCTGCTGGTGAAATACGTCGAGGCCGGATGGCTCGGCCGCAAGGCGAACCGCGGCTTCTACGATTATCGCGGCGACAAGCCCGTCCCGACGCGGTAAAGCCGCATCGCTCTGCCGTCGATCGCCGCAAGGCCAAGCGCGATCGCCGCCATTCCCACGATGTGACGCGTCGCGAGCTGTTCGCCGAGGATCAGCGTTCCGAGCAGGATCGCGCTGACCGGAATCAGGAACGTCACCAGCAGCACATTGGTCGCGCCGGCGCGCGCCAGCACGCGGAAATAGATCAGATAGCCGAGCGCGGTCGAAAGGATCGCGGTGCCCATGAGAGCCGCCCATGCGGCCATGCTCGGCGGCTGCGAGGGTCCACGGCCGGTCGAGCACGAGCGCCAGCGGCGCGAGCATCACGCTCGACATGACGAGTTGTCCGGCGGCGACGCGCAACGGCGGCTCGCCGCGGAAACGCCGGCCGTAGATTCCGGCGAACGCATACGAGATCGCGGCGAGCAGGCATGCGCCCTGCGCCGCCACGTCGGCGCCGAGATCGCGCAGCAGGTCCGGGCCGATCATCACCACGACACCGCCAAGGCCGACCATCACGCCGATGAAGCGCGCGGGCGTGACCTTTTCGTCGCGCGTCGCGAAGTGCGCGACCAGCACGGTGAACAGCGGCGTCGTGGCGTTCAGGATCGCGGCGAGGCCGCTTGGAATATGCGTCTGGCCCCACAGGATCAGGCCGAACGGGATTGCGTTGTTCAACAGGCCCATCACGGCGAACGGACGCCATGCGCAGAGGCTCGCCGGCAGCGCGAGGCCGGTCGCGCGCGCGAGCAGAACCAGAATCGCAGCCGCGATTGCGACGCGGCCGAACGCCACCGTCAGCGGCGGCAATTCAGGCGACCGCGATCTTGCCGAAGAAAAACGAGCCGCCCCACAGGATCGACAGGCTGACGAGCAGCGCCCAGTCGGTCGCTGACATTGTGAGGCGTTCGGACGGCATGGTCGGGTTCTCGCTTGGCCGCCACATGCAGCATGGGCGCGCGGCCGCTGCCACCCGAAACCCGCGTCCGTTACCTTTCGTTAACCGCGTGCGGCGCGACGCCGTCGCGGCACTAACGCTTCATTAATCGTGAGGCGAAATGCTGTGGGCGAGGACAAGCGATGCCGATCACCAAGTCGGGCGGCTTTAGTTACGTGCGGAAGTATTCCGCCTGGCAGATGAACGATGCCTGGCGCTCGCGCGTGCGCGCGCAGGTGCAGAGCTACCTCAGCGACAGCCAGACGATACAATCCGCGCTTGCGACGGCGCGGGACAACCAGATCACGGGTTCTGCGGCGCTCGCCGGGCAGGCGGCCGTCGCCCGCATTCAGGCTGCCGGGGCATCCCTCCAGGCCTCGGCAAGAGGGGTCAACCTCACGGCCTAGTTGCGTTTTTCGCCCCCGCCACTTTCCTTTGCGCCGAAGCGAAAATTAACCCCGCTATGTCAGGTTGCGCCGGTAGGGAGCCTGTCTGATGGACGTCTCGTCGCTTGCTGGCGCCATGGTGGGTGCCCAGCTCGGTCGCGTGCAAATGGCCGCGGCTGCCAAGATGATGAAGATGAACGCCGACAACGCAGCCGCGATCATTCAGGTGATCGAAGCCGCGCAGAAGAATCTTGGCCAGCTCGCCAATGCGGCGGCGGGGATCGGCCAGAACCTCGACATCTCGGTCTGAACGCAGGGCCAGCCTTGGAATGAGTGCTCGCCGCGCCACCGACATGCACGACATTCGCGCCCAGTTGCGCGAAGCGCGCGAGCAGCGCTTGCCCAGCCAGGGCGAGGGCAAGAACGTGAAATTCTGGGTCGTCGCGGTGTGCGCGGTCGTTGTCGGCTTCGCCGTCGTGCTGCTTACGCCGCGCATCTATTCGGTGCAGCGCACCGCCGCTCTCCCGACCTTCCAGGAAACGCGCGATCGCATCGAGGCCGAAACGCGGGGCGAGATGGCGCCCGCGGTAGCGCGGCCGGAAGATCCCGCGCGTTACACCGGCAAGACCGCGGACGAGATGGGCAAGATCGCGGACGATGTGTGCTTCCAGCGCGCGCACGCGGCGCAGCCGCACGCATCGAAGACACCGCGCCTGAGCAACAAGGATTCCTCCGAGTTCGCCAGCGTCGACGGCATGAAGCACTTCGATGCGCTGATGCAGTGCCTCGTGACCGAGGCACCCGCGCGTTACTGCTCGGTGCGCCAGCGTCAGATGATCGCCGCGGAGGTCGCGAGCTATTTCCGCGGCGTCGATCAGGCGAACGCGACGATCAAGAATGTCGTGGCCGAGATGAAGGTCGATCCGCGCTTCGCGGCGGTCAGTGCGGAACTGGGGCACACGCCGGCGATGCAGCAGCTGGCGTCGCTGAAATTCACGCACGACCCGAAGGTGCTGACCGGCATCGAGGGGCTCATCCGCGCCGGCTACCTCACCGCCGTCGAGCGCGGCAGCATCGGCGCGCTCGCGCCGGCGCCGATCCGCGATCGCTTCGCGCGCATCGTGGCGAATGTGTCGCCGTGCCCGAAGCCGCCCTGGTGGGCGATCTGGAAATAGCTACGACGCGCGTCCGAGCGCGGCCTCGATCAGCTTCACGGCGTCATCGCTCGCCCATTCGGCGGGCCCCGCGAGCACGCCAAGCTCGCAACCCTGCGGGTCGATGAGCAGGGTGGTCGGCATGCCGATCGCCTTCCCGGCGGCCTTGAGGTCCTGGAAGACCTTGGCGCTCGGGTCGGCGTAATAGCCGAGCCGGTTGATCCCGACCTCCTGCAGCCATGCCTTCGGCCGGTCGAGATTGCGGGTGTCGATGTTGATCGCCACCACCTCGAATTTCTCGCCGCCGAGCTTGGTCTGCAACGCATCGAGCGCGGGCATCTCCTTGCGGCACGGCACGCACCAGGTCGCCCACAGGTTCAGCAACACGGTGCGGCCGCGGAATTCGCCCAGGGTGCGCGGCTTGCCGTCGGCATCGCTGAACGTCAGTTCGGGCAGGCGGCGCGGTCCGGACGGGATGCTCACGCCCGCCACTTCGCCGCGCGCCAGCGGCGCGATGCGCTTGGCCAGCTCGGCGGCCGGGCGGCAAGCCGCATCCGGCGCATTGCGTTGCATCGCGCCGATCCCGTATACCGCCGCGAGCCCGACCGCGACGCCCGCAAACCCGCCGAGAACGATCACGGCAAGCCGGCGCGAGGCAGGGCGTTTCTGGGCGGTCGGTTTGGTCATAGGCAGGTTGGCGGTCGGGTCATGAGCAACAAGATGTGGGGCGGGCGGTTCGCGTCTGGTCCCGGCGCCATCATGCAGGAGATCAACGCGTCGATCGACTTCGATCGCCGTCTCTACCGCCAGGACATCGCAGCAAGCAAGGCGCACGCCGCCATGCTGGCGAAGCAGGGCATCATCTCGCGCGACGATGCCAAGTCGATCGCTCGCGGTCTAGACACGATCCTGTCAGAGATGGATTCGGGCAAGTTCCGCTTCAAGCGCGCGCTCGAAGACATCCATATGAACGTGGAGTCGCGGCTCGGCGAGCTGATCGGCCCGGCGGCAGGGCGGCTGCACACCGCGCGCTCGCGCAACGACCAGATCGCGACCGATTTCAAGCTCTGGGTGCGCGACGCGATCGACGCGATCGACGAGGCGCTCGCCGCCTATCAGCGCGCGCTCGCCGAAAAGGCGCTGGCGCATGCCGGCACCGTCATGCCGGGCTTCACGCATTTGCAGACCGCGCAGCCGGTGACCTTCGGGCACCATCTGCTCGCCTATGTCGAGATGGCGGGGCGCGACCGTGGGCGCTTTGCGGATGCGCGCAAGCGGCTGAACGAAAACCCGCTCGGCAGCGCGGCGCTCGCCGGCACCTCGTTCCGGCTCGACCGCGCGATGACCGCGAAGGCGCTCGGCTTCGACCGGCCGGCGGCGAATTCGCTCGATGCGGTCTCCGACCGCGACTTCGTGATTGAGACGCTCGCAGCCGCGTCGATCGCGGCGGTGCATCTGTCGCGCTTTGCCGAAGAGATCGTGCTGTGGTGCTCGCCGCTGGTCGGCTTTGTGCGGCTGTCCGACAAGTTCACCACCGGCTCCTCGATCATGCCGCAGAAGCGCAACCCGGACGCGGCCGAACTGGTGCGCGCCAAGACGGGCCGCATCTTCGGTGCGCTGCAGGCGCTGCTGGTCGTGATGAAGGGGCTGCCGCTCGCCTACCAGAAGGACATGCAGGAAGACAAAGAGAGCGCGATGGATGCGCTCTCGGCGCTGATGCTTAGCGTCGCCGCGATGGCCGGCATGGTCGCCGACATGAAGCCGGATGCGGCGCGCATGAAGGCGGCGGCCGGTGCGGGCTACGCAACCGCAACCGATCTCGCCGACTGGATCGTCCGCACGTTGAAGCTGCCGTTCCGCGACGCGCATCACGTCACCGGGCAGATCGTGGCGGCGGCCGAGCGCGCCGGGGTGCCGCTCGACAAGCTGCCGCTCGCCGCGATGCAGGCGATCGAGCCGCGCATCACCAAGGCGGTGTTCGACGTGCTGTCGGTCGAGCGCTCGGTCGCAAGCCGCACCAGCGTCGGCGGAACCGCGCCCGCGAACGTGCGGCGCGAGGCCACGAAGTGGTTGAAAAAACTCGGCAAAAAGTAACGTTTCTGCGGCAGGCTGAGCACGCCGGCAGGCCTGCCACTCGCTTGCCGCACTCGATCTGTTGTATGTGTCGCCGTTCGTGGGGTGCTTCGTGATCCGTTCCAGCCGTCCGGTTGTCCGTGCCGCCGTCGCCAGCGCGCTTGTTCTCGCGCTCGGCCTGACGCTGTCGGCGTGCGGACGGCGCGGGCCGCTCGATCCGCCGCCGGGCGTCGTCAACACGCCGCAAGGTCCGGTCGAACTCGACGCGCAGGGCCGCCCGCTTGCCCCTCCCGGCGAGAAAAAACGCCTGCCGATCGATCTGCTCCTCGACTAGGCCGGCCACCATGCACCACTTCGCCTATCGCGCCGGCGTAATGCACGCCGAGGGGGTCAACCTTGCGGACATTGCGGCGTCCGTGGGGACGCCGTTCTATTGCTATTCGACCGCGACGCTGGAGCGGCACTACCGCGTGTTCGCCGAGGCGTTCGCCGACGTGCCGGCGCTCGTCTGCTACGCCATGAAGGCAAACTCCAATCAGGCGGTGATCGCGACGCTCGCGCGGCTTGGCGCGGGCGCCGACGTCGTGTCGGGTGGCGAGTTGAAGCGTGCGCTTGCGGCGGGCGTGCCGCCCGAGAGGATCATGTTCTCCGGCATCGGCAAGACCGCCGACGAACTCGCCACCGCGGTCGATACCGGCATCCTCTGCATCAATGTGGAGTCCGAGTCCGAGCTCGACCTGCTTGCCGGAATTGCTGTCGCGAAGGGGCGCACGGCCTGTGTCTCGATCCGCGTCAATCCGGACGTCGATGCGCGCACGCACCACAAGATCGCGACGGGAAAATCCGAGAACAAGTTCGGCATCCCGATCAGCCGCGCGCGCGAAGTTTACGCGCATGCCGGAAAGCTCACGGGCCTGCGCGTCGCCGGCGTCGACATGCACATCGGCAGCCAGATCACGGATCTGCAGCCGTTCGACGACGCGTTCGCGCTGCTCTCCGAGTTCGTGCGCACGCTGCGCTCGGACGGCCACGCCATCGAGCATGTCGATCTCGGCGGGGGCCTGGGTATTCCGTACCGCGAGGACAACGAGCCTCCGCCCGATCCTGCCGCCTATGCGGCGATCGTGAAGCGCGCGACGCGCGGCCTCGACTGCAAGCTCATCTTCGAGCCCGGCCGGATGATCGTCGGCAACGCCGGGATTCTGGTTACGCGCGTGCTCTACGTGAAGCGCGGCGAGGCGAAGCACTTCGTGATCGTGGATGCGGCGATGAACGACTTGATCCGTCCGACGCTCTACGAGGCGCATCACGAAATCCGCTCGGTGCGCGAGCCTGCGGCAAATGCCGCGCGGATCGTCGTCGATGTGGTCGGGCCGGTGTGCGAGACCGGCGACTACCTCGCGCTCGACCGCGACATCGCGGAGCCGAAGCCGGGCGACCTGCTCGTCGTTATGACGGCGGGCGCGTACGGCGCGGTGCAGGCCGGAACCTACAACACGCGGGCGCTGGTCCCCGAAGTGCTGGTGCGGGACGCCGAGTGGGCGCTGGTGCGGCCCCGCGTCGAGGTGGATGCGCTGATCGCGCTCGACCGGATGCCGAACTGGCTGTGAGTCGCCGCTGAGCCGCGCTCTCATGTCGCGCCTTGTGGCCCAAAAGGAACATTTCGGCCCGAATATTGCTTACTTTCTGGCCGTTGCTTGTTCGGCCCAGCCAAATCAGGATAAGGCTGGCAACGGAGACGCAGGTGAACGACCGGCCGTCCGAATTCCCGGCAGACGCTCGACCGATCGACGAGCAAGCTGCTGATACCAAGCTCGCGCGCGCATTGCGGCGGGCCTGGTGGGTGATTCTCTGGGAACGGCTGTGGCCCGCGCTCGCCTCGGTCGCAACCGCGGTCGGAATTTTCCTCGCCGTTTCATGGGCCGGCCTTTGGCTCGTGCTGCCGCCGATGGGGCGCGCGATCGCGTTGTTCGCCCTCATCGTGCTGGTAGCCATCGCGGCCGTTCCGCTGTTCCGTTTCCGGTTGCCGAGCACGTTCGACGGCCTGCGCCGTCTCGATCGCGGCAGCGGCCTCGCGCACCGCCCGGCCACCGCACTGGCCGACGAGCTTGCGGCCGGCGAGAAGGATCAGGTTTCCGTCGCGCTTTGGCGCGCGCATGTCGAGCAGGCGCTGCGCGCCGCGAATGCGCTGAAAGCCGGCACGCCGAGCCCGCGGCTGCCGATGTTCGATCCCGTCGCGATCCGCGCGCTCGTCGTGCTGCTCGTCGCGTCGACGTATTTCGCGGCATCCGGCGAACGCGTGAAGCGCGTAACCGCGGCCTTCGACTGGGCCGGCGTGGTGCAGGCGAAGAATTTCCGCGTCGATGCCTGGGTGACGCCGCCGACCTACACCGGAAAGCCGCCGGTCATCCTGCCGGGCATTCGCGCCGGCGAGCCGCATCAGGCCGCGCTCGTGCAGACCGTGCCGACCGGCAGTGTGCTGGTCATCCGCGCGAGCGGCGCGAGCCGGCTCGAGGTCGTCACCAATGGCGGTCTCGCCGAGGCAAGCCGCGAAGGCGCGCCGACGCCGCCCGCCGGTACCGAGGAACATCGCTACGTCATCACGGATCGCGGTACCGCGACGCTGAAAGGCGTGCTCGACGACGACGTGACGTTCACGTTCGCGGCGATCCCGGATCGCGCGCCGACGATTTCGCTGACCAAGGACCCCGAGCCGCAGGCGCGCGGCTCGCTCCAGCTCGCCTACAAGATCGAGGACGACTACGGCGTCATCGGCGCGCAGGCGATCTTCGCACTCAAGCAGAAGACCGGTTCCGACGGCCGCACGCCGCGCCCGCTTTATGGGGCGCCGGACTTCCCGCTCACGCTGCCGCAGCTGCGCACGCGCAATGGCGCGGGCCAGACCACCAAAGACCTCTCGGATCATCCGTGGGCCGGCGCCGAGGTGACGCTCACGCTCACGGCGCGCGACGAGGCCGGCAACGAGGGATCGAGCGAGCCATTCGAGTTCAAGCTGCCGGAGCGGGTGTTCGTGAAGCCGCTTGCGCGCGCGCTGATCGAGCAGCGGCGCAATCTGGCGCTCGACGCCGAGGCGAAGCCGCGCCTGCTGCAGGCGCTCGATGCGCTCTCCATCGCGCCGGATCGTTTTACGCCGGAGCTCTCGCATTTCCTCGGGCTGCGCTCGATCTACTGGCAGCTCACCCACGCCAAGAGCGACGATCACCTGCGCGACGTCGTCGCGCGGCTGTGGGGCATGGCGGTGACGATCGAGGACGGCTGGCTGTCGGACGCCGAAGCGGCACTGCGTGCCGCGCAGGAGGCGTTGCGGCAGGCGCTCGAACGCGGCGCGACCGACGAGGAGATCAAGAAGCTCACCGACCAGCTGCGAGCGGCGCTCGACCGCTTCATGCAGGCGCTCGCCGAGCAGATGCGCAAGAATCCCGACCAGATGGCGCGTTCGCTCGATCCGAATACGCGCATGCTGCGGCCGCAGGATCTCAAGAGCATGATCGACCGGCTCGAGCAGCTGGCGCGCTCGGGCGCCAAGGACGCTGCCAAGCGCTTGCTCGATGAATTGCAGCAGATGCTGGAAAACCTGCAGATGGCGCGCCCGGGCCAGCAGGGCGGCGACGACATGGACGACGACATGATGTCGGCGCTCGATGAGCTCGGCAACATGATCCGCGAGCAGCAGAACCTGCGCGACAAGACGTTCCGGCAGGGCCAGGAACAGCGGCGCCAGCAGCAGGGACAGCGTGGCCAGCGCGGGCAACGCGGCCAGCAGGGTCAGCAAGGCGAGCAGGGCCAGCAGGGCGATCCGAGCCAGTTCGGCGAATTGCGGCAGAACCAGCAGGCGCTGCGCGAGCAGCTCAAGAAACTGCTCGAGGAGATGCGCAAGCGCGGCCAGATGGGGCAGGGCCAGCAGCCGGGGCAGCAGGGTCAGGACCCGGGCGAAGGGCTCGGGCAGGCCGACGGCGCGATGGGCGACGCCGAGGGCCAGCTCGGACAGGGCAACGGCGACGGCGCGGTCGATTCACAGGGGCGCGCGCTCGAAGCGCTGCGCCGTGGCGCGCAGAGCCTCGCGCAGCAGATGCAGCAAGGGCAGGGCCAGGGTCAGGGACCGGGCCAGCCGGGCCGGCAGGGCCAAGCGCGCGCCAACAACGACACCGACCCGCTCGGCCGGCCACTGCGCGGGCGCGACTACGGCGACGACGTCACGGTGAAAGTGCCGGGCGAGATCGACGTGCAGCGCGCGCGCCGCATCCTCGAAGAGCTGCGCAAGCGCTTTGCCGATCCGCTGCGGCCGCAGCTCGAACTCGATTACATCGAGCGGCTGCTCAAGGATTTCTGATCAGCGCGTGCGCCTTGGCGCCGCCAGTGCGTCCGTCACGGCCGTCTTGATTTCGGCGAGCGTGAACGGCTTGAGCACCACATCCTGGATCAGCGCTTCGAGGTTCGCGGCGCGCTCGCGCTGGTCGGCATAGGCGGTCATCAGCAGGATGATGATGTGCGGATGGTCGCGCGCGGTCGCGAGCGCGAGCGCGATGCCGTCCATCAGCGGCATCTTGATGTCGGTGAGCAAGAGATCGAACCGGCCGCTTTCGCGCGCGAGGATTTCCACCGCATCCGCGCCGTCGATCGCCGTCACCACCTCATGCCCGAGACCGGTCAGCGCGCGCGCGGTGAGCACGCGCAGCGGCTCTTCGTCCTCGGCGATCAGGATGCGCGGCATGCCCTAGCCAGATTTCTCGACAAAGCCGACGA
The DNA here is from genome assembly GCA_963828625.1 of uncultured Alphaproteobacteria bacterium. Taxonomy (GTDB): domain Bacteria; phylum Pseudomonadota; class Alphaproteobacteria; order Rhizobiales; family Xanthobacteraceae; genus PALSA-894. The sequence goes on from CAWHEX010000011.1 coordinate 561,848, forward strand.
ACGGCAATTGCCGGAAGGCGTGCGCCACGTCCATGCCGTAGCCGACCACGAACAGGTCCGGACACTCGAACCCGACGAAATCCGCGTTGAGCGTGACCGCGCGCTTGCCGGGCTTCTCCAGTAGCACGCAGGTGAGCACACGCCGCGCACCGCGCGCCGCGAATAGATCCTTGGCGAACGCGAGCGTGCGGCCGGACTCCAGAATGTCGTCGATCAGGATGACGTCGCGTCCATGCACGTCGCTTTCGACGTCGTGGAGGATGCGGACCGTGCCGGACGAAACGGTGCCCTCGCGATAGCTCGACAGCGAGATGAACTCGACCTCGGGCGCGAGGCCTGCGTCGTGCAGCGCGCGGATCAGGTCGGCGGCGAAGATGAAGCTGCCCTTGAGCACCGCGACCACGAGCAACTGCTGCGGCGCCGCGGCCTTGATCTCAAGCGCGAGCGCGGAATTGCGCTGCGCGATCGCCTGCGCGTCGAACAGCACCCGGATCGTCGTGTTACTGGAATTCGGCAAGGCGCTCTCTCAGGAGCCGGCGCCGACATCGCGCCGGTTGAAGAAGCGCACGATAACATCGCGGCCGTCGGCCGGGGGAGAGGCAAGACGGGCGCGGAACTGGAGCCCGTTGCCGGATCCGACGGTCGCCTTCGGCGGCGGCGCGGTCCAGGCATAGACCTCGTGGCCGGCGGGATTGCGCAGCGCAAAGCGCAGCTTCGGCACATCGAGCGTGTGGCGCGTCAGGTTGATGATCGTGCCCTCGATCGCCAGCACCGTGACGCCGTCATGAACTTCGCTGGTGCTCTTCACGCCCTCGAAAGTGAGACCGCGCAGGTTGACCGGCAGTCCGATGGCCGCAAAGAGCGAGCCGGTCTGCGGGAAGTAGCGCACGACCGCGGCGCGCCAGTTGAGCGCGCCGAGCACGATCGCCAGCATGACGACGATCAGCATCGGCAGGCTGACAAGCCGCTTCGCGAGGCTGGGCTTGTTCTTGCGGTCCGCGATCTTCTGGCGGATCCGTTTGGCCGCCATGGTGTCGGCGTCGTCCGGTGTTCCGGGTTCGAATTTGGGCGGGAAGACATCGACCGGCGCTTCGACCGGGCTCTGCGGGACCAGCGGCGGCGCTTCGGCCACCAGGACTGGTTCGCCCTCGATCTTCTCGCCCGGCGGGATGACCGCATCGACCGAGAAGTTGTTTCCCGTCAGGAGATCGTCCGGCGGGGGTGGGGCGGGGGGCTCGGGCGCGCGGTTCGGCACCATGGCCAGCGCCATCGCGGTTTCCACGATCGCGCTTTCGGGGGTGGCGAACCAGGTCTCCTTGCACTGGGCGCAACGGACCGAACGTCCGCCCGTGCCGAGCGCCTGGGCCTTGATCTGATAGGAGGTTTCGCAGTTCGGGCAGACGATCAGCATTGCGCGCTCTGGGAACGTGGTGGACCGTCCGTATCAGCCGTCCGTTAACGAATCGGAAACCATAAATGTGGCCGGCGTCCGTGACTTGGCCATGATCGCGCCCGATATCGTTAATGCATTCTTAATGCCGCAGGCGTGACAAGGGGCCCGGCGCGGGCTCGATGCCCGTCCAGGGCCGATTCGGAGGAAGCGTGGTCCGCTTCGAAAACGTCGGTTTGCGCTACAGCATCGGCCCGGAAGTGCTGCGCGATGTCAGCTTCCGGCTTGAGCCGCACTCGTTCCAGTTTCTCACCGGGCCGTCCGGCGCGGGCAAATCCTCGCTCCTGCGGATGCTGTTTCTCGCGCTCAAGCCGACGCGCGGGCTGATCAATTTGTTCGGCCACGATGTCGCGACTCTGTCGCCGGATGCGCTCGCGACGCTGCGGCGGCGCATCGGCGTGGTGTTCCAGGATTTCCGCCTGCTCGACCATCTCACCACCTACGAGAACGTCGCGCTGCCGCTGCGCGTGATCGGGCGCGACGAGGCGGCGTACCGCAATCGAGGTGATCGAGTTGCTCCAGTGGGTCGGGCTCGGCGACCGCATGGCGGCGCTGCCGCCGATCCTGTCGGGCGGCGAGAAGCAGCGCGCCGCGATCGCGCGCGCCGTGATCGCGCAGCCGCATCTCCTGCTCGCCGACGAGCCGACCGGCAACGTCGATCCGAGCCTTGCGCGCCGCCTGCTGCGGCTGCTGATCGAACTGAACAAGTCGGGCACGTCGGTCGTCATCGCGACGCACGATATCGCCCTGATGGATCTTTACGATGCGCCGCGGCTGGTGCTGCAGGACGGCCGGCTGCAGGTCTACGAGTGAGCGACGGGATGACGGCGCAGACCGAATATTACCGGCGGAAGAGGAGGAGCGGACGCCGGTCCGCGCCGTGGTCGCGGACGCGCTGCCGCGCGGCGACGCCTCGATCGTTCCGGCCGATTCGATCTCGGTGCGCGCGCTGCTCGCCGTGGTCGCCATCATGACGTTCCTTGCCTCGCTGACGCTCGGCGCCGTCGTGCTGGTGCGCTCCGCGGCGGGCGAATGGCAGTCGGCGGTCGCGCGCGAGATCACCATCCAGATCCGCGCGTCCGATCAGGTCGAGGCGGACGTGCGCAATGCCGTGGCGCTGGCATCGTCCACGCCGGGGATTTCGTCGGCCCGCGCCTTCAGCAAGGAAGAATCCGCGAGCCTGCTCGAGCCGTGGCTCGGCAAGGGGCTCGCGATCGACGAGCTGCCGGTTCCGCGCATGATCGTGATCCGTACCATGCCGGGCGAGACGCCGGACCTTGAAGCGCTGCGCCAGCAGCTCGCCGCGCAGGTGCCGAACGCGACGCTTCGACGATCATCGCGGCTGGATCGACCGCATGCGCTCGGTGGCGCGGCGCGCGGTGCTGCTCGGGCTTGGCCGTCCTCGCTCTGGTGCTCGCCGCCACCATGCTGTCGGTGATGTTCGCGACGCGCGGCGCGATGTCGACCAACCGGCAGATCATCGAGGTGCTGCACGTGGTCGGCGCCAAGGAAGGCTTCATCGCCGGGGAATTCCAGCGCCATTTCCTGCTGCTCGGCCTGAAGGGCGCGGCACTCGGCGGCGGCGCCGCGATGGTGCTGTTCGCGCTCTCGGGCTTCTGGGCGAGCTGGTTCAGGGGACCGGACGGCCAGTCGATGCTGTTCGGCAACATGCAGATCGGGGCGGAGGGTTATGGCGCCATGATCGGCCTCGTGATCCTCGTCGCGGTGGTCACGGCCGGCACCTCGCGCCTCACCGTCCACCGCACCCTGAAGGCGATGGAACAGGTATGATTGCGAATCGCCGCGGAGCGCGCCCGGCGCTATGATCCGCGCCGGAATGTGAGCATGGTCGCTGCGCCGGAAACGCCACCCACACTGCTGGCCTCCGGACACGGATTGCGCCGGGCCTGGCGCGCGCTGCTGCTTGTGGCCTGCACCGCCGCGCTGATCGCAGGCGGCGGCTTCGTGTGGTTCATCTGGCATGTGCCGGGCGAGGAGGTCGCGCTCGACCGCAACGCCGACGGCATCGTGGTCCTCACCGGCGGCGCCTCACGCATTGCGGACGCGATCGAGTTGCTCGCCGCCGGGCGCGGCAAGCGCCTGCTCATCAGCGGCGTGCATCGTGCGACGACAGCGGCCGAGATCGCCCGCATCGCGCCGCGTTACGAAGGGCTGGTGACGTGCTGCGTCGATCTCGACTATTCGGCGATCAACACGACCGGCAACGCGATCGAGACGCGGCGCTGGGTGAAGGATCGCAACTTCGCATCGCTGATCGTGGTGACGTCGTCCTATCACATGCCGCGCACGATGGCGGAGCTTGAGAAGCAGATGCCCGATATCGCGCTGGTGCCGTTCCCGGTGGTCACCGAGAAGCTGCGCAACACGCCGTGGTGGGCGACGCGGGTCGACCGCGAAGCTCATCATCTCCGAGTACGCGAAGTTCGTCGTCGCGCAAATGCGCATGCGCATGGAGCTTCCGCCCGCGCTGAGCGACTCATCGGGCGGGCGCATCGGCGCGAAGAGCTGAGAAGCCCGTGCAGGCGCTGCGCTCGGTCGCCTTCAACGTCCTGTTCTATCTCAACCTCGTCCTGCACATCCTGCTGGCGATCCCGACCTTCGTACTCCCACGCCGCGCCTTCATGGCGATCGCGAAATCATGGGGCGCACGAGCAATACGCTGCTCGCCGTCGCGGCATCAGCGTCGAGTTGCGCGGCCGCGAGAAAATTCCGCCCGGTGCGCTGCTGGTCGCCTCGAAGCATCAATCGTTCTGGGAGGCGTTCACGCTGCTCACGCTGTTTGACGATCCGGCCTTCATCGTCAAACGGGAGCTGATGTGGATTCCGTTCTTCGGCTGGTATCTCTGGAAGGCCGACCAGGTGCCGGTCGACCGCCGCGCGAAGGGCGGCGCGATGGCCGGGATGATGGATCGCGCGCGCGAAGCGCTCGCCGCGCGGCCGCCAGATCGTCATCTTTCCCGAGGGTACGCGCACCGCGCCGGGCGCGCCGCCGGCTTACAGGCATGGCATCGCGCACCTCTACGCGGGCACCAACGTGCCGTGCCTGCCGATCGCGCTCAATGCCGGGCTGTTCTGGCCGCGCCGCAAGTTCATGCGCTATCCCGGCACGATCGTGCTCGAAGTGCTCGACCCGATCCCGCCGGGACTGGACAAGGAGACGTTCGCGGCGCGCCTCGAACAGGAGATCGAAACCGCGATGGCGCGGCTTCTCGCCGAAGGCGAGCGGCAGTTGCGCTAGGCGTGGGTCTCGTGCGCGCCGCGCAGCTTCTCCGCCAGCAGATGCAGGTCGCGGTCGTAGAGACCGAGCGCCTCGAGCGCCTGCACGGTGGAAAGCACGTATTCGCGGTTCGGCCCGGACTGGCCATGGCCCTGCCGCACGAGATGAAGCTGCTCGGCGAGATCGAGCCGTCCGGCATATTGCTTGTGGCCGCGGTCGACCATGTAGACGAGCGCGTTCACGCGCTGGTGTCGGCTCGGTCAGCAAGGTCACGGCGCGCAGCGTCTCGCGATAGACCGCGGTGACCTGCTCGCGCCCGCGCAGATATTCGACCGTCGCGACGCGCTTCTTGCGCGCCACGCGGTAGGCGACGCCGCGGCACGCGCCGCCGTAGTCGAGGCCGAGCACGAGGCCGGGCCGCTCCGGCGTGCCGCGATGCACGTACGAAAACACGCACAGCGCGCGATGCGCGCCGATGAGCCGCGCCGCCGCGCGCTCGACGAAGTCGAAGCCGGGCCGCCAGATCAGCGAGCCATAGCCGAACACCCAGAGGTCATCCGGCAGATCGTCGAGGTTGAGTTGCATATGGGACGGGGTAAGACGTTGACAGGGCAGGCGCAATCCGCTCGCCTAGCAATCCCGCGCCCCGCGCGCAATCCGCCTTGATAGAGCCACATCGGAACGCCAAGCAGCCGCCATATGACCCTTCACGACGAACTTCGACCGCGCCGCAGAAGCTGGCTGATCGCCACGCCGCTCATTGTCGTGCTGCTGCTCGCCGCCGCGTGGTGCGGCGTGTGGTTCTACGCGCGCGGCCAGGCCGAGGTGCGGATCAACGACTGGCAGACGCAGCAGGCGAAGGCCGGACGCGAATTCACCTGCGGCAAGCAGGAACTCGGCGGCTTTCCGTTCCGCATCGAGGTGCGCTGCACGAACGTGGCGGTCTCGCTGAAGGACACGCAGCCGGCGCTCGCAATCCGGCTGAAGGAAATCCTCGTCATCGCGCAGGTGTGGGACCCCAAGCTGCTGATCGCGGAATTCACCGGGCCGCTGTCGGCCGCCGAACTGGGGCAGCAGCCGCACATCACGGCGAACTGGACGCTCGCGCAGGCAAGCGTGCGCGGCACGCCCTCGGTGCCGGAACGCGCCTCGCTCGCGGTGGACAATCTCAAGCTCGACGGCGCGGCTTCCCGCGCGCCGCTGTTCGATTCAAAGCACGTGGAGTTTCATGCCCGCGTGCAGTTCGGCTCATGGCCGCACAATCCGGCAATCGATCTCGCGGTGAAGCTTGCCGGCGCGACCGCGCCGAATCTCGGGCCCTATACGCGCGAGCCACTCGATGCCGACATTCTGGCGGTGCTGCATGGCGTGAAGGACCTTCGCCCGATGACGACGCCGCAACGCCTGCGCGAGTGGCAGGCGGCGGGCGGGCGGCTGGAAATCCAGAGCGCGCGGCTGGCGCAGGCCGATGCGCTGGCGAATGCGACCGGCACGCTGGCGCTGACCCAGCGCGGCGGGCTCGACGGCACGCTGCGCGTGACGGCGGCGGGATTCGAGAAATATCTGCCGACGATCGGCGGTGATCGCGGCCCGGCGCTCGGGCTCGACCGTGTTGCGCCTGCGCTTGGCGCGATCGATCGCGCTTTGCCGGGACTGGCCCAGCGCATCGCGCCGCCGAAGCAGCAGGCGCTGCAGGCCGGCTTGCTGTCGCTGCTCGGCCAGCCGGCGGACATCGAGGGAAAGCGCGGCGTCACGCTCGCGGTGCGCTTCACGGATGGTGCGGCCTCGCTCGGCCCGATCCCGCTTGGGCAAGTGCCGCCCGCGTTCTAGACAGGGCGATGCCAGGAAAAGTGGACACCGGTTTTCCGTCCGGCATCGCGTTACAATAAGATCATGTACGACGCCGTCATCATCGGAGGCGGGCACAACGGCCTCGTCTGCGCCGCCTATCTGGCGATGGCCGGGCACAAGGTCGTCGTGCTGGAGCGGCGCGGCGTGGTCGGCGGGGCCGCCGTCACCGAAGAATTTCATCCGGGCTTCCGCAATTCGGTCGCCGACCTACACGGTCTCGCTGCTCAATCCGAAGGTGATCGCCGATCTGCGGCTCGCCGAGCACGGCTTGCGCATCGTCGAGCGAAGGATCGCGAATTTCCTGCCGCTTGATGACGGGCGATACCTGAAGACCGGCGGCGGCAAGACGCATGACGAAGTGGCCAAATTCTCAGCCCGCGATGCCGGGCGGCTCGATGCCTATCAGGCACGGCTCGACGCGGTCGCCGACGTGCTGCGCGCGCTCGCGCTGGAGACGCCGCCGAATGTGGTCGAGGGGCACCCGTTCGCGGCGATCTCGGAACTCATCAAGTCCGGCAGGATCGCGAACCGGCTGCGGCATCTGGGCCTCGATCTCCAGCGCGAACTGCTCGATCTCTTCACCAATTCGGCCGGTGATTACCTCGATCACTGGTTCGAGAGCGATCCGATCAAGGCCGTCTACGGCTGGGACGGCGTCGTCGGCAATTACGCAAGCCCCTATACGCCGGGCTCGGCCTACGTGCTGCTGCATCATTGCTTCGGCGAGGTGAACGGCAAGAAGGGCACATGGGGCCATGCGATCGGCGGCATGGGGGCGATCACGCAGGCGATGGCGAAGGCGGCACGCGCGCATCGGCGCCGACATCCGCACCGATGCGGCGGTGCGCGAGGTGATCGTCGAGAAGGGGCGGGCGGTTGGCGTCGTCACGGAGAAGGGCGAGACGATCCGCGCCCGTGCGGTGATCTCCAATCTCAATCCGAAGCTGCTCTATGGATCGCTGATCGAACGCGCGGCGCTGCCCGCGGCATTTTCCGAGCGCATTGAAAAATGGCGCTGCGGTTCGGGCACGTTCCGCATGAATGTCGCGCTGTCCGAATTGCCGGATTTCACCTGCCTGCCGGGCCGCGAACTCGCCGGAGCATCACACGTCCGGCATCCTCATCGCGCCGAGCCTCGCCTACATGGAGCGGGCCTATTTCGACGCGCGCACGCATGGCTGGTCGCGGCAGCCGATCGTCGAGGTGGTGATCTCGTCCGCGCTCGACGACACGCTCGCGCCCAAGGGGCAGCATGTCGCGAGCCTGTTCTGCCAGCATGTCGCGCCGCAACTGCCGGACGGATCGTCGTGGGACGATCATCGCGAGACGGTCGCGGATCTGATGATCGACACGGTCGACCGCCATGCGCCGAACTTCAAGGCGTCCGTGCTCGGGCGGCAGATCATGTCGCCGCTCGATCTGGAACGCACGTTCGGCCTTGTCGGCGGGGACATCTTCCACGGCGCGCTCGATCTCGGGCAGATGTTCTCGGCGCGCCCGATGCTCGGGCACGCGGACTATCGCGGGCCGATCTCCGGCCTCTACATGTGCGGCTCGGGCACGCATCCGGGCGGCGGCGTTACAGGATTGCCGGGGCACAATGCGGCGCGGGAAATCCTGCGCGACCTGCGGCGCTGATTACTCGGTGTCCGCCGCATAGGGGCGCGGCAGCGGCGCGACTGGCTTTCCCGGCATGCGGACGGCCGAAGTCGGGCGCGGCCGAATCCTGTCCGATCTGCACGATGCCGCGGCGGATCGCGCGCGTGCGCGTGAAATGCTCGAACAGCGTGTCGCCATCGCCGCGCCGCATCGCGCGCGTGAGCTTGGCGAGGTCCTCGCTGAACTGCGCCAGCATCTCCAGCACGGCGTCCTTGTTGTGCAGGAATACGTCGCGCCACATCGTCGGGTCGGAGGCGGCGATGCGGGTGAAGTCGCGGAAGCCGCCGGCGGAGAACTTCAGTACCTCGGAGCGCGACACGGTGGAGAATTCCTCCGCGGTGCCGACGATCGTGTAGGCGATGAGATGCGGCAGGTGGCTGGTGATCGCCAGCACCATGTCGTGATGCTCGGCGGTCATGATCTCGACGTTCGCGCCGAGCGCGCTCCAGAACGCGCGCAGCTTTTCGACCGCGTCCTTGTCGGCGCCGTCGGGCGGCGTGAGGATGCACCAGCGGTTGACGAACAGCTCGGCGAACCCTGAATCCGGGCCGGAGTTCTCCGTGCCGGCGACCGGGTGCGCCGGAATGAGGTGCGTCCCCTTCGGCATGTGCGGCGCCATGTCGTTGAGCACCACGCCCTTGACCGAGCCGACATCGGAGATGATCGCGCCGGGCTTGAGCGACGCCGCGATCTCCGCCGCCACCGGCCCGCTTGCGCCGACCGGGATGCACACGATGACAAGGTCGGCGTCCTTCGCGGCCTCGGCGTTGGTCTCGACCACGCGGTCCGCGATGCCGAGCTCGACCACGCGCTTGCGCGTCGCAGCCGACCGCGCGGTCGCGACGATCTCGCGCACCACGCCGTATTCGCGCGCCGCGCGCGCGATCGAGCCGCCGATCAGCCCGACGCCGATCAGCGCGAGGCGATCGATGACCGGGCTCACCCCTTCTTCCCCATCAGCTCGGTGAGCGTCGCCACCACGAGCCGGTTCGCCTCTTCGGTGCCGATGGTCATGCGCAGCGCGTTCGGCAGGTCATACGCGCCGACCCCGCGCAGCACGGCGCCGCGCGAGGTGAGCAGCGCGTCGGCGTCCTTCGCGGTCTTGCCCTTGGTCTCGGGAAAATGGATCAGGATGAAGTTCCCGACGCTCGGCGTGACCGTCAGTCCGAGCTTGCGGATTTCGTCCGTGACCCAGCCGAGCCATTTCTCGTTGTGCTGGCGCGCATTCTCGACATGCGCGGTATCGCGGATCGCCGCGACGCCGGCCGCGATCGACGGCGCGCCGACGTTGAACGGCCCGCGGATGCGGTTGAGCGCGTCGGCGACATGCGCGGGCGCATAGAGCCAGCCGAGGCGCAGGCCCGCGAGGCCGTAGATCTTCGAGAACGTGCGCGTCATCACGACGTTGTCCGACGTCGCGACCAGCTCGATGCCGGACTCGTAATCGTTGCGCCGCACGTATTCGGCGTAGGCGGCGTCGATCACCAGCAGCACATGCTTCGGCAGACCGGCGTGCAGGCGCTTCACCTCGTCGAACGGGATGTAGGTCCCGGTCGGATTGTTCGGGTTCGCCAGGAACACGATTTTCGTCCGCTCGGTCACGCACGCGAGGATCGCGTCGACGTCGGCGGTGAATTCCTTCTCCGGGGCCACGACAGGCTTCGCGCCCGCGCCGAGCGTCGCGATCGGGTAGACCAGAAAGCCGTGCGTGGTGTGGATCGCCTCGTCGCCGTCCTTCAGGTAGGCGCGCGCCAGCAGGTTGAGCAGATCGTCGGAGCCGGCGCCGCAAACGATGCGGGCCGGATCGAGGCCGAGCGCGCGGCCGATCGCCTCGCGCAGCTCGGTCGATGCGCCGTCCGGGTAATCCTGCAGATGCCGCCCGATCGCCGCGTAAGCCTCGACCGCCTGCGGGCTCGCGCCGAGCGGCGTCTCGTTCGACGAGAGCTTGAAGACCTTCGCGACGCCGGGGGCGCTGCTCTTGCCCGGCACGTAGGCCTTGATGTCGAGCACGCCGGGACGCGGTTGCGGACGCTCTAGCACGGACATTCTGACAACTCCGGAGGAGAAACGCTTCAGCGGCCGGCCGAGACCGCGCCTTCGGCGGTGACGGTATAACGGGTCGCATGGCTGCCGACGAGAGCCTTGGAGCGCACCGAGGCGCCGGCTTTGACGAGGGTCGCGGTCAGCGCGTCGATCCCGCCTTTCGGCACGGAGGCGAGCAGCGCCGCGCCGTCGAAGGCGCGGTCCGGCACAGCGATCACTTCCGTTGATGAATCGAGCGCGCGCGACACCGCCGGGCCCCAGCCCGCCACGCGGATGCTCCAGGTTTCCACGTCGGTCACGACCGCGTCCGGGTTCGGCCGCGCGATCGCGAACACCTGCAAGGCGGCCGGATGGTCGACGCGCTCGACGAACGGCAGCCGCGCGATGATCTTCGGCGCGTCGCTGCCCTCGAGCGCGGTCCACCACGTGCCGGACGCGCCGGTCGCGGGCACCAGCCCAAGGTCGCCGCGCGAGGCCGCGATTGCCGTCACCACGCCGCTCGCGCCGAGATGCGCCACGAACGGCACCGTGAAGCCGAAATGAAAGCGCGCGCTGTCGCGCATCGCGGCTTCGCCGGCGGACAAGTCCGCATGCACGGCGAACGGCGCCTGCACATAGGTGAAGGTCGCGATGATGACGCGCCAGATGCTCTCGGCGGTATCGAGCGGCAGGATGCCCTTATGCCGCTCGACGAGGCGGCGCATCATGTCGGCCTCGCGGGCGGGACGGAATGCCGAGCCGGAGTCCGCGGTCTTCTTCGTCGCGATGAGCGTGTCGATGATGTCGCCGCGCTCCATCAGCAGGCGATGCATCGCCTCATCGATGCGGTCGATCTCGCGACGCAGGTCGGCGAGGGTGGGCGGGGCTTTGGGCGCGTCAGCCATGATGGAGCGGTTCTATTTGGGCCATCAGGCGAAATCAAAGAAGGGGCGCACCGCGCCAGTCCGGGCTTGACGGGGCGTCCCCGGTGTCCTTATCTGACGACTATCGTCGTGGTCAATTTGAGCCGGTCGGCTTGCAAGCCACGTTAAACAACTTGCTAAAAGGCCGGGGTGTTCGAAACCCGGCGCTGGCACATCGGCTCGCCGGGTTTTTTGTTTGGCGAGCACCCGAGGCGCCGGCGGCCGCGGCAGCGTGAGATGAGCCGATGCCGATCAAGATTCCGAACGAGCTTCCTGCCCGCACGACTCTCGAAGCCGAAGGCGTCATGCTGATGCGCGAAGCCGACGCGGTGCGTCAGGACATTCGCCCCATGCGCATCGGCCTGCTCAACCTGATGCCGAACAAGATCAGAACCGAAACCCAGTTCGCCCGGTTGCTCGGCGTGACGCCGCTGCAGGTCGAGTTGACGCTGGTCAAGATGACCAATCATGTCGCCCGCAACACCCCGAGCGACCACATCATCTCCTTCTATCGCGACTTCGAGGATATCCGCGCGGAGAAGTTCGACGGCTTCATCGTGACGGGCGCGCCGGTCGAGACCATGCCGTTCGAGGACGTGACCTACTGGAACGAACTGTGCGGGGTGTTCGACTGGACGCTCACCAACGTGCATTCGACCTTCAATGTCTGCTGGGGTGCGCAGGCGGCCGTGCATCATTTTCACGGCATGCCGAAATATCCGCTTCACGAGAAGGCGTTCGGCGTCTACCGCCACCGGAATCTGGCACACGCCTCTCCCTACCTGCGCGGCTTTTCCGACGACTTCTCGGTTCCGGTCTCGCGCTGGACCGAGGTGCGCCGCGCTGACATTCCGGAAGCGAGCGGGCTTCAGGTTTTGATGGAGTCGGACGAGACCGGACTTTGCATGCTGCACGATCCCGTGCATCGCGCGCTGCACATGTTCAATCACATCGAGTACGACTCGAATTCGCTTGCCGACGAGTATTTCCGAGATCTTTCGGCCGGCAAGCCAATCGCGATGCCGGGCCACTATTTTCCGAAGAACGATCCGACCCGCCAGCCGGAAAACCGCTGGCGCAGCCACGCGCATCTGCTGTTCGGCAACTGGATCAACGAGCTCTACCAGACCACGCCGTTCGAGGTGGCAAAGATCGGGGCGACGCCGGCGTTGATCGGCAAGGACGCCGCGTAGACAGGCTGCGCCTGTCCGGTTGCCCCGGAGGCGTTGACTGACGTTACGTCAGTGGCATGTAAACGAAATCTCAATCGTAAGCATGTGTTCTTGCTTATGGGGGATCACATTGCATGACCGACTCCATCCGTCCGCTCGTCGAAGCGTTCTATCAGGCGTCCGCCAGACGCGACGTCGATCAGGCCACGAGCTTCATCGACGAGAAGGTCGACTGGATCCTGCAGGGTCCGATCGACGTCTTCGCGTTCTTCGGGCAGCGCCGCGGCAAGCCGGCCGTGCTCGAAGGCTATCGCGAGATTGCCGACAAGCTGGACGTCACCGGCTATGTGGTCGAGGTCCTTCTGGTCGACGGTGATCGCGCGGCGGCGATGATCCGGCTGACCGCGATCGTGCGCGAGACCGGCAGGCGGATGAGCGTGCGGACCACGCAATTCTCGTGCTGGCGGGATGGAAAGATCGTCGACATGCGCGCGATCTGCGACAGCTACGACCTCGTCGAACAGACGCTGGGCGTGCCGCTGACCGGCACGGCAGCCGCGGGCGACCTGGTCTTCGCCTGAGCGCCTGAACCAAGCGCTGCCGGCGCGCGTTCTATGTCTTATGCGCGCCTCGCCCGACGCGACTGCACGATCCGATCAATCGCCGATCGTCGAAACCGACATTCCGGCCCGGCTCGACCGGCTGCCGTGGGGGCGTTTCCACACGCTCGTGGTCGTCGCGCTCGGGATCACCTGGATCCTCGACGGCCTTGAGGTCACGCTCGCCGGCACGGTCGCGGGCGCGCTCAAGGCGAGCCCGGTGCTGCGATTTTCCAACGCGGACGTGGGGCTCGCGGGCAGCGCGTATCTCGCGGGCGCGGTGCTCGGCGCGCTCTTCTTCGGCTGGCTCACCGACCGGCTCGGCCGCAAGACGCTGTTCTTCATCACGCTCACCGTCTACCTGCTCGCCACCGCCGCGACGGCGTTCTCGTGGAATCTCTGGAGCTTCCTTCTCTTCCGCTTCATCACCGGCGCGGGGATCGGCGGCGAATACGCGGCGATCAATTCGACCATCCAGGAGCTTGTCCCGGCGCGCGTGCGCGGCTGGACCGATCTGGTCATCAACGGAAGCTTCTGGGTCGGCGCCGCGCTCGGCGCGCTCGGCGCGATCGTGCTGCTCGATCCGGCGGTGATCGATCCCGAGCACGGCTGGCGCGCCGCCTTCCTGATCGGTGCGCTGCTCGCGGGCATCGTGTTCTTCATGCGGCTGTGGCTGCCGGAGAGCCCGCGCTGGCTGATGACGCATGGCCGCGCGGACGAGGCCGAGAAAGTCGTTGCCGGGAATCGAGGCGCGGCTGCGCGCCGAGGGGCATGCAATTCCAGACGTGCCGCTCACGAAAGTGCGGCTGCGCGCGCGCACCCATACGCCGCTCACCGATGTCGCGCACACGCTGATCCACATGCATCGCCAGCGCACGCTGGTCGCGCTCGCCCTGATGGTCGCGCAGGCGTTTTTCTACAACGCGATCTTCTTCACCTATGCGCTGGTGCTGACCACGTTCTACGGCATCGCGTCGGAGCATGTCGGCTGGTACATCCTGCCTTTCGCCGCCGGCAACGTGCTGGGGCCGATCCTGCTCGGGCGGCTGTTCGATACGCTCGGCCGCCGCCCGATGATCGCGTTCACGTATGCGATGTCGGGCGTCCTGCTCGCGATCACCGGCTGGCTGTTCGCGCAGGGCATGTTGAGCGCGCGCGAGCAGACATTGGCGTGGAGCGCGATCTTCTTCTTCGCCTCGGCGGCGGCAAGCTCGGCGTACCTGACGGTGAGCGAAACGTTCCCGCTGGAGATCCGCGCGCTGGCGATTGCGATCTTCTATGCGATCGGTACCGGCATCGGCGGCGTGATCGGGCCGCTGCTGTTCGGCGCGCTGATCGACACCGGCTCGCGCATGAGCCTGTTCGGTGGCTATCTGCTGGGTGCCGTGCTGATGGTGCTCGCCGCCGGCGTGATGTGGCGCTGGGGCGTTGCCGCCGAGCGCAAGCCGCTGGAGCAGGTCGCGCGGCCGCTGGCGTTTACCGATTAGCCGCCATCTAGGTCCGGCCGCACGCGCGCTCGGGTCGCAACGGCGGCTGCAACAGCTCAGGCAGGCTGCGCTCAGCGATTTCGAGAATTGTGACGTCGGCCTTGCGTGCCGCGGCCATCTCGCCGTCGAAAACCGCCAGCCATGTCGGCCGTGAGAGCATCTCGACTTCGGCAAAATGCCGCGCGAGGAATGTCGCAAGCGGCGGGCCGAAAGAGTCCGCGAGGATCAGAAGCTTTCGCTTACCCTGGGGGTTGGTGATGACCACCCGGTCGCGCTGAACGTCGAGCGACAGGGGAAGGCTCGGCAGGCCAGCCAAGACGACATTCTGATCGGGGAAATTCCACGGCAGGTACAGCATACGGACGGCGACATCGCCTCCGGCCGCGTTCTCAGCGCGAATGCTGACGCCTTCGAGCGTCGCGAGTTCCGGCCGGTCGATCGCACTGTTCTGAGCGAGAACAGAGACGATCTTCTGGTACGCGATGAACGCGCCGAGGTCGTTCCAGTGGGAGTCCGTCGGACGATAATTCGGGACGCCGTGGCGTGATTTGTTCGCGCGCAGTTCGGAACGGGGATCGATGAACATCGGGCGCGCCTCCGGACCCAGATGCGCGAGTACGTGATCGAGTCGGCTGTCCCGGTACGCGCCGCCATCCCGCAACTCCTCCGGATAGATGCTCTGCTTGTTCGGAGCGATAGCGACAAATGCTGTCTTGCCGCACGCGGTGAACTGCGTCCGTGTGGCGGCCATTTGCCGGTCGAGACGCGCGATATCGGGGTCCGCCATGCGCAGTGAACCGCGCAGGTCCGTGCTGTGCGCCGCGGGCAGGGGTGGGCTGTCGTTGAAGAACAGCCACGAGCCGGTTCCGAACAGGACGTCGCCACGAAAACGCAGGTGCCACACGCGCAGCCGCCAATGGCTGTCGAGCACCATCAGCGGATAGCGCATGCCGAGCCGGTCGTTGAACCATGTGCTCACGCGCCGGAATGTCTCGGGTGTGAATCTTGCGGGAAACGCGGAGGGGGCCCGCAGATAAGGTCCTTCGCCACCGCCAAACCACGGTCCGTTGATTCCGATCAGGACCGCCGGCGCGAGCGCGAGCGCAAAGAACAGGACGATGGTTGGATGTTTCAAGAGGCGCATGGGTCAGAAGCGGAAATAGAGAAATGGGCTGTTCTCCTGGCCGGCCATGGCGGCAAAGGAGAGCATCAGGATGAGGGCAACGTAGGCTGACGAGGCAAGCCGCAGCGAGCGGGTCGCCGCGCCATTGCTCAACCGGGCCTTCAGCGCGGACCAAAGCGGCAGCGAGAGAGCGAACGCGATCGCGATGACGGCGAGCGTCTGCATGGTGACGAGATCGAGCGCGCGCAATGGTGCGTCACTCTGTGCGCCCATGCCGAACATGCGGCCGAGGTAGTGCAGCGCCGCGTCGAGTGTGGGCGCGCGGAAGAACACCCAGCCGATCAGCACGACCAGCAGCACGTACCCGGTGCGCAGCACGCGCGGTGTTCGGTCGAGCAACGTTGCGACGATGGGAAGGCGTTCCAGCGACAGGAACAGTCCGTGCCAAAGGCCCCAGATGATGAAATTCCAGCTCGCGCCGTGCCAGGCGCCGGTCAGGAAGAACACGATCCAGAGATTGCGGACGGTCGTCCACGCGCCGAACCGATTGCCGCCGAGCGGGATGTAGACGTAGTCGCGGAACCACGCCGACAGCGTGATGTGCCAGCGCCGCCAGAAGTCCTGGATCGAGGTCGCCGCATAGGGATAGTTGAAGTTCTCCGGAAAGCGGAAGCCGAACATCCGCGCGAGCCCGATCGCCATGTCCGAGTAGCCGGAGAAATCGAAATAGATCTGCAGCGCGTAGCAGATGACTCCGAGCCAGGCCGCGCCGACCGACAGCTCGTGCGCGCCGGCGCCGAAGATGACGTCCGCGACCTGTCCGATCGGATCGGCGATCAGGAGCTTCTTGGCAAGGCCGGTAACGAAACGCAGCACGCCGTGCTCGACGTCGCCAAGCCCCACGGTGCGCGAGTCGAGCTGATCCGCGATCTGCCGGTAGCGGATGATCGGCCCGGCAATGAGCTGCGGAAAATTCACGATGTACAGCGCGAAGGCCGACAGAGACGTCTGCGGCGGCAGCACGCCGCGATAGATGTCGATCAGGTAGGACAGGATGTGAAAGGTGAAAAACGAGATGCCGAGCGGCAACGGGATGTTCGGCACCGGCAATGCCGGCGCTCCGACGAGCGGAAGCACATCGTTGAGATTTTCGACGATGAAGCGGCTGTACTTGAATGCGATCAGGACGGCGAGATTGAACGCGATGGCCGCGACCGTCAGCTTGCGGCGCTTCGCACCTTCGGCCGCGCCGATCAGGCGGCCGAAATAGAAGTTCAGCACGACAGACGGAACGATCAGCGCGGCCGCCGCGACCGGGTCGCCCCAAGCGTAAAACAGGATGCTCGCAGCGACGAGCACGAGGTTGTTTGCCGATTTGGGAAGCAGGAAATAGAGTGCGAACGTGAGCGGAAGAAACAGACAGATGAATGTCGGACTGCTGAAGACCATCTGCCTGCCGCGTCAGCCCTTCGGGCTGTCCGGGACAATAACCTCGTGTCCCGCCGCGATCTCGCCGCCCGCAATCACCTGAGCGTAGATCCCGCAATCCATGTGATCGTAGGTTTTCATCAAGGTATTCGGGATCGTCAGGTCTCGCGCGCCCGTGTCGGGATCGACGTTGGTGGCGGCGCACCGCACGATCCGCTTGAGGCCCTTGAGCCGCACGCCGCCGACGGTGAATTCGCGATCCACCAGATCGAACTCGCTCCACGCCGGCCAGCCCTGCACGTAGAGGTTCGCGCGGAAGCGCAGCGGATCGACCGGCGCGCCGATGACGGTTTCCAGCGCCGCCACCGATGCGAGACTGATGATCGAGACGAAGCCGGTGCGCGAATCCGTGAAGCGGTAGCCCGCGGGCGCGGCGAGCACCTTGGGCGGTCCCCGCAGATCGTTCGGCATGAAGCGGCGAAAGAAAGCTTCGACCGCGAGCCGGCCTTCCTTGGTGGCGAGGTCGGCCCGCACGGCCTCCCGGCCGTCTTGCTCGATCGCGAGCGTGCCGGTCGCGTCGTCGTAGCGGGTGCGCAGCGTTGCGAGGCGCTCGTCGCGCATCAGCATCAGGTACCTGGTCTTGGGCTGATGTACCGGCGCGGCCGGGTCGAAGCCGGACGGGCCGTTCTCGATCGCGAAGAGCCGGTCGCCGGGGAAGTATTCGCCGGGCTTCAGGTGCGCGCGGTCGAGCCTTTCCGGGCTCAGCCCCTTCACGGGGTAGCGGTAGATCGACTGGAGCACGGCCATCGGGGCCTTGTTAACCAGGCGGCGCGCCGGCGCAAGGCGGGCATGAAAATCCGGCAAAACCCTCTTTCACGCCGGCCGTGATTGTTCCCATATCCAGCCTGTCGGGCGCCTCCGGGGCCGGAAGAGCGTTGAGAACCCAGTGACGATGTCTTCGCCGCGCCTTCGGGGCGGCCGGGACAGGCCGAGGGAGTGAGGAATGAATATCGAGAAATACACGGACCGCGCCCGCGGCTTCGTGCAGTCCGCGCAATCGCTGGCCCTTCGCGAGGGCCACCAGCAATTCGCCCCCGACCATCTGCTCAAGGTGCTGCTCGACGACCCGGAAGGGCTCGCGGCGGGCCTGATCGACCGCTCCGGCGGGCGCTCGCGCGAGGCGCTGAGCGCGGTCGAGGCGGCGCTCGCCAAGCGCCCGAAAGTCGAAGGCGGCGGGGCAGGGCAGCTTTACCTCGATCCGGCGCTCGCACGCGTGTTCGACACCGCGGAGAAGTCCGGCGAGAAGGCGGGCGACTAGTTTCGTCACGGTCGAGCGGCTGCTGCTCGCGCTCAGCGTCGAGAAGGACAACGAGGCCGGCAAGATCCTGCAGCGCGTGGGCGTGACGCCGCAGAACCTGAACGCCGCCATCGAGGCGCTGCGCAAGGGCCGCACCGCGGATTCGGCGAACGCCGAGCAGGCCTACGACGCGCTGAAGAAGTACGCGCGCGACCTGACGCAAGCCGCGCGCGACGGCAAGCTCGATCCGGTGATCGGGCGCGACGAGGAAATCCGCCGCACCGTGCAGGTGCTGTCGCGCCGCACCAAGAACAATCCGGTGCTGATCGGCGAGCCGGGCGTCGGCAAGACCGCCATCGTGGAAGGCCTCGCGCTGCGCATCGTCAACGGCGACGTGCCGGAGAGCCTGAAGGACAAGAAGCTGCTCGCGCTCGACATGGGCGCGCTCATCGCCGGCGCGAAATATCGCGGCGAGTTCGAGGAGCGGCTCAAGGCCGTGCTGAACGAGGTGATGTCGTCGGACGGCGGCATCGTGCTGTTCATCGACGAGATGCACACGCTGGTCGGCGCCGGCAAGGCCGACGGCGCGATGGACGCGTCCAACCTGCTCAAGCCCGCGCTGGCGCGCGGCGAACTGCACTGCATCGGCGCGACCACGCTCGACGAGTACAAGAAGCATGTCGAGAAGGACGCGGCGCTCGCACGGCGCTTCCAGCCGGTGTTCGTCTCGGAGCCAACGGTCGAGGATACGATCTCGATCCTGCGTGGCCTGAAGGACAAGTACGAGCAGCATCACGGCGTGCGGATCAACGACTCCGCCATCGTCGCCGCCGCAACGCTGTCGAACCGCTACATCACCGATCGATTCCTGCCCGACAAGGCGATCGACCTGGTCGATGAGTTCGGCCGCGCGGCTGAAGATGCAGGTCGACAGCAAGCCCGAGGAGCTGGACTCGATCGATCGCGAGGTCGTGCGGCTGAAGATCGAGCAGGAGGCGCTCAAGAAGGAGAGCGATGCCGGCTCGAAGGAGCGGCTGAAGACGCTCGAAAAGGAACTGGCCGCGCTGGAGAAGCAGTCCGCTGACCTCACCGCGCGCTGGCAGGCGGAGAAGAACAAGCTCTCCGACGCCGCGAAGCTCAAGACCGATCTGGAGCGCGCGCGTATCGAACTCGACAACGCCAAGCGCAAGGGCGACTACGAGAGCGCCGGCAAGCTCTCCTACGATACGATTCCGAATCTGGAAAAGAAGCTCGCCACGACCGAAGGCGACGGCAAAGGCGCGGTCATGGAAGAAGCCGTGACCGCCGACCACATCGCGCAGGTCGTCTCGCGCTGGACCGGCGTGCCGGTCGACCGGATGCTCGAGGGCGAGAAGGAAAAGCTGCTCCGCATGGAGGAGATGATCGGCAAGCGCGTGATCGGACAGGCCGAAGCGGTTGCGGCGGTCTCGACCGCGGTGCGGCGCGCGCGCGCCGGCTTGCAGGACCCGCACCGGCCGATCGGCTCGTTCATGTTTCTCGGGCCGACCGGCGTCGGCAAGACGGAGTTGACGAAGGCGCTCGCCGAATATCTGTTCGATGACGAGACGGCGCTGATCCGCATCGACATGTCGGAATACATGGAGAAGCACGCGGTCGCGCGGCTGATCGGCGCGCCTCCCGGCTATGTCGGCTACGAGGAGGGCGGGGCGCTCACCGAAGCGGTGCGGCGGCGGCCCTATCAGGTGATCCTGTTCGACGAGATCGAGAAGGCGCACCCGGACGTGTTCAACGTGCTGCTGCAGGTGCTCGACGATGGCCGCCTGACCGACGGACAGGGCCACACGGTCGACTTCCGCAATACGCTGATCGTGATGACGTCGAACCTCGGCTCGGACTATCTGGTGAACCAGCCCGAGGGACAGGACACCGACGCAGTGCGCGAGCCTGTGATGACCGTGGTGCGCTCGGCGTTCCGGCCGGAATTCCTCAACCGCGTCGACGAGATCATCCTGTTCCACAGGTTGAAGCGCGACCAGATGAGCCGCATCGTCGATATCCAGCTGCGGCGCCTCTCGAAGCTGCTGGAGGAACGCAAGATCACGCTCGCGCTCGATCCGGCGGCGCGCGAATGGCTCGCCGACAAGGGCTACGACCCGGCCTATGGGGCGCGCCCGCTCAAGCGCGCGATCCAGAAGGCGGTGCAGGACCCGCTCGCCGAACTGATCCTCTCCGGCAAGGTGAAGGACGGCGAGACGGTGAAAGTGTCGGTCGCGGCGGGCAAGAAAGCGCTGTCGTTCAACGGCGAACAGGCAGCGCAAGAGGCGGCGTAGGTAGCCGGTGGCCGCCGCAACTGGCGATAGTGTTGTAAATCAGACACGCCTTCACAGGGCATTTCGCCGCTCCCTCAATATGAGGTAGCGGACCCGCTGTGGTTGCGTCACACTCCTTAACGATGGGTTAAGGGGGCGTGTGATGCGGGCTGGTGCGGGTAAATGCAAGCCAGTGAGTTTCGCAATGAGAGGCGCCAGCCTGCTCATTGCACTTCTGACCTCTGGTTGCCTGGCGAGCGTGGATGGCGGGCCAACCCGCTTGTTCTCGGTCGCAGAAGAGTCGGCGGTGGCCCGCGTTCGCCTCGTCGACGGCGAGAGTGCCTATTTCGGTCGCTCCGCACAAACTCTTGCAAACCGGAACGAAATTATTGCCTCACGGATGCGCGCAATCGATTCCAACTATTATGAATTCGAGGCGTCGCTGATACGAGAACGGCAGCAACTGGGCTTTCTCAGCTCGATCGTCAGCATCGGGCTCTCGGGGGCGGTCCCGCTGGTCTATGCGGAGGGGACGAAAAACATTCTGGGCGCCGCGTCGAGCGGGCTGCAGGGCGCCACCAAGGCATTCAGCGATGAGGTGCTTTTTCAAAAGACCGTTCAGGTGCTGGCCACGCAAATGCGAGCGCGGCGCGACGGTGTGGCGGCCGACATCGTTGTGAAAATGCGGACGCTGACCCTTGAAGAGTATCCATTGCCGATGGCGCTTGGCGATGTGGACGAATATTACGCCGCGGGGACGATTGCGGGTGCTCTGATCGAGATTCAGAAGACGGTCAGCGAAGAAGCAAAAGGCGCCGAGGCGAAGAAGATTGCGGCCGTCACTGTCAATTTTGCGCCGATCACTCCGCTCGGTCGAAGAGTTCAGGCATTCTGGAAATCGAGCTCCGCAAACAAGGTCGCGGTGCGAGGTTGGCTGCGGCAGAATGCTCAGGGGATGCCATTCGCTGTTTTCATAAGATCCGAGAATGCGCCGTTGCACAGGGCGATTATTGATGCCTTGGGAATTCCGTAAAGAATGAGTGGCGGCGCGTTAGCGACGTCAAAGGTTGCGAGCTGGATCTGAAAGCTGAAATGCCCCTTCGCAAAGGAGCGATCGATGCCTGAATTGCCGAACAAGTTCACCCATCACAATGTTCCGGATGCGGACATTCCAGAGATCAAGGCGGAAACCGAGGAAGAGGACGAGTTTGATCTTGTGATCACGAGCAACGGCGATGGGACATCGGACCTTACTTTCACAAGAAAGAATCCATAAAAATAGAACGTATGACGTGCTAAGCTAAGACCCGAGCGATAGCTGGCCCGTTTGCAATGCCTCGTTGCCCGACCTGACGGCATGCTTGCAAGCTTTCGATCTCTGAGAGCAATTTCATCACGCATCACAGGCGAGCTTACTCGCGGGCGATGACCGTCGTGCGTATGGAAGAATTTGCCGCAGCCAAGAAGCGTTTGAATTGGCGCTTAATTCCCGCTCTGCTGCGCCAGTCTTGCCGGCGTGCCCGGCTTGCGCGACATGATCCCGTCGATGCGGTCGCGGTCCTTCTCGAAGGACGCGAGGATCGGACCTTCGAGCACGCGGCCGCGCGGCAGGCGTATGCGCATCGGGTCGACGAAGCGGCCGTTGACGACGATTTCGTAGTGCACATGCGCGCCGGTCGACAGGCCGGTTGACCCGACGAAGCCGATCACCTGGCCTTGGCGCACTTTCTTGCCCGGCTCGATGCCGCGCGCGAAGGCCGACATGTGGCCGTACGCGGTCTCATAGCCATTGTTGTGCTTCACGCGGACGTATTTGCCGTAGCCGCCTTCCCATCCGACGCGTTCGACCGTGCCGTTGCCGGAAGCGAAGATCGGCGTGCCGTAGGCCGCCGCCCAGTCGACGCCGGTGTGCATCTTCGAATAGCCGAGGATCGGATGGCGGCGGAAGCCGAAGCCCGAGCGCATGATGCCGGCGCCGACCGGTTTGCGCACCAGGAACTTCTTCGCGCTCTTGCCGGTCTCGTCGTAGTAGTCGACCACGCCGTCGTCGGTCGAGAGATAGCGATAGAATTTTTTCGTCTCGCCGCCGACCGTCAGCGCCGCGAACGTCACCTCATTGCGCGCATCGGCGGCATCGTCTTCACCCGAATACAGCACCTCGAAGGAGTCGCCCGGCTGCGCCTTGCGCTGGAAGTCGACGTCGTACGAATAGATGCGCACCAGATCGTCGATCACCGGCCGCGGCACCTGAGTTGCGCAGCGCGGTCTCGTAGATGCTCTGATAGAGCCGCACCGCGGTGCTGTCGTTCTCGTCGTCTTCGTCGGCTTCGGCGACTTCGGTAGTCGTGCCACCGCCGAGGCTCTGCACGTCGACCGCCACATAGCGGCCGGTGTCGGAGAGCGCCACGACGGCTTCCGCCGCATTGTCGCCGACCACGATCACCCGCACGACGCGCAGGCGTCCGGCGTCCGGCGCGAACAGCACGCGCAGCTTCTGTCCCTCGCGCAGTCCGCCATCGCGGCCACGCGCGCCGAGCACCGAGGTCAGCGCGCGAATGTCGTCCTGTGAAGCGCCAAGGTCGCGCAGCATCGTGCTCGCGGACTCGCCCTTCT
>CAWHEX010000011.1:592500-1129021 GCA_963828625.1 uncultured Alphaproteobacteria bacterium
CAATCCACAAATCCGGGGAGAGCCGATGCCCAACACCAACCGCGTCTATCGTGTCGCCGTCATTCCGGGCGACGGCATCGGCAAGGAGGTCGTGCCGGAGGGCGTGCGCGCGCTCGAGGCGGTGTCGAAGAAGTTCGGCTTCGAGGTGCGGCAGGACTGGTTCGATTTCGCCTCCTACGACTACTACGCCAAGCACGACCGCATGATGCCGGAGGACTGGAAGGAGCAGATCGGCAAGCACGACGCGATCTTCTTCGGCGCGGTCGGCTGGCCGGCGAAGATGCCGGACCACATCTCGCTGTGGGGCTCGCTGATCCTGTTCCGGCGCGAGTTCGACCAGTACGTCAATCTGCGCCCCGTGCGGCTGATGCCGGGCGTGCCGTCGCCGCTCGCGGGCCGCAAGCCGGGCGACATCGATTTCTGGGTCGTGCGCGAGAACACCGAGGGCGAATATTCGGCGATCGGCGGGCGCGCGTTTCCCGGCACCGACCGCGAGATCGTGATGCAGGAGACGATCCTCACCCGCGTCGGCGTCGACCGCGTGCTGAAGTTCGCCTTCGAGCTCGCGCAGAAGACGCCGAAGAAGCACCTCACCTCCGCGACCAAGTCGAACGGCATCGCGATCACCATGCCGTACTGGGACGAGCGCGTGGAGGCGATGGCGAAGAACTTCCCCGACATCAAGTGGAACAAGTTCCACATCGATATTCTCTCGGCGCTGTTCGTGCTCAAGCCCGACACGTTCAACGTCGTGGTCGCGTCGAACCTGTTCGGCGACATCCTCTCGGACCTCGGGCCGGCCTGCACCGGCACGATCGGCATCGCGCCGTCGGGCAACATCAATCCGGAGCGCAAATTCCCGTCGGTGTTCGAGCCGGTGCACGGCTCGGCGCCGGACATCGCCGGGCAGGGGATCGCCAACCCGATCGGGCAGATCTGGTCGGCCGCCATGATGCTCGAGCATCTCGGCGAGCCGGAAGCCGCGGCCGCGATCGTGAAGGCGATCGAGACGGCGCTCGCCGACGCGAAGACCCGCACGCGCGATCTCGGCGGCTCGGCCAACACCGAAGCCGCCGGCAAGGCGATCGCCGCGCTGCTCGCATGAGCCCGCAGCCGCTCGTCCCCGCGAAAGCGGGGACCCAGCACTTTGGCCAACAACTGGATGCCCGCTTTCGCGGGCATGAGCGGAGTGTGTTGTGACGAATGGCTTGATCGCGGTCGACAAGATGGGCGGGAAGGTTCTCTTCCTGAACCCTGAGACGTACGCGACAGAAACGGTTCTCGACGGCTTCCAGCGCACCGTGCACGAGCTACTCGTGCTGCCGGAGCGGGCCTTGCCTACGTGCCGATCTTCGGTGACGGCATTCATGGCCGTAATCCGAACCCCGGCCACACGCTGCATGTTATCGACCTGCACAAGCGCACGCGCGCGGCGGACATCGACCTGCGCCCCTACATCGCGCCGCACACGCTCAAGCTTGGACCGGACGGATTGATCTACATCACCTGCGAGAACAGCGCAGTGGTGGCGATCATCGATCCGGCCACGAACAAGGTCATTGGCGCGATCGAGTTCGGGCTCGACCAACGGCCATCGCCTGATCATCTCGCCCGACGGCAAGCGCCTCTACACGGAGAACGAGGAGGACGCGACCGTGTCGGTGATCGACCTCCCGGCGCGCAAGCTGCTCGGCAAGATCACGACGCCGCGCCCGCTCGCCGGCATCGCGATCTCGGCGGACGGCCGCACCGTCGTGGCGGTCGACGATGTGGAACCGGCGCTGTTCCTGATCGATACGGCGAGCGAGCAGGTCCGCACCGTGCCGCTCGAAGGCGTGCCGAAGGCCGCGCAGATCGCGCGCTACAGCGACGATTTCAGCGTGCTCGGCGTGTCGAGCCTGAACAGCAACACCGTCAGCCTGATCGATCCGTCCTTCGCACGGCAAACCGCCATCGCGGTCGGCAGCCAGCCGATGGACATGGCGTTCCGTCGGCGACGAGCTGTTCGTTGGCTGCCAGGGCGACGGCTCGGTGCACGTGATCGACGTTCCGGCGCGCAAATGGAAGACGAGCTTCGCCGCCGGGACGGGATGCGAATCGCTCGCGTTTTTCTAAGTCTCACGACATGCCGCGCACCAAACCTGTCGCGCTGGAAAACGCCCGTGCCCGCCGCATCTGGCTGCGCGCGCAGCGGCTCGACGAGGCCGCGCCGTTCGGCGAGGGCGCGCAGGCGACGCCCGCAGCGGTCGAGCATCTCGGCTATGTGCAGATCGACACCATCAACGTGGTGGAGCGCTGCCACCACCAGATCCTGTTCACGCGCATTCCGTCGTATCAGCGCGAGCACCTGCGACAGGCGCAGTCGGTCGACAAGTCCGTATTCGAATACTGGACGCACGCACTGTCCTACGTGCCGAGCGCGGGACATGCGCTACTTCGTGCGTACCATGAAGGAGGAGCGGCATACGCCGAAAGGTTGGTACGCCAACGTCACGCGCGGCGAACTGCAGAAGGTGCTCGGCCGGATCAAGCGCAACGGCGCGCTCACGATCCGCGATATCGACGACGACGACTTGCGCGAAAAGGACCACGAATGGGCGAGCCGCAAGCCGTCCAAGCGTGCGCTGCAGCTTGCGTTCTATCGCGGTGTGCTGACGGTCAGCCGGCGCGAGGGCATGCTGAAGACCTACGAGCTGATGACGCGCCATTTCGATTTCGAGCGGTTGCCCAAGCCCGTGCCCGAAGGCGAGCGCATGGCCTATCTGCTCGATCGCGCGCTGCGGTCGCAGGGCATCGTGAGCCTCAACTCGATCTGCCACCTCGACGCGCCGCGCAAGGCGGCGATCCACAAGATCATCCGCTCGCGCGTGCATCGCAAGGCACTCGTGCCCGTTGCGCTGGATGGTTCCCGGCATGAGCACTGGACTACCCCCGAATTTCTCGAAGCAGCCCTGCCTCCGGTCGACGATATCGTCCACATCCTCAATCCGTTCGATCCACTGGTCATCCAGCGCAAGCGCCTCAATCTTTTCTTCGGCTACGACCACCGCTTCGAGGCGTATGTGCCGAAGGCCAAGCGCATCTTCGGCTACTTCTCGCAGCCCGTGCTGATCGGTGACGAGATCGTGGCGGTGCTCGATCTCAAGACGGACCGCGAACGCGGCAAGCTGCTGATGCAGAAATGGACCTGGCTCGCCAAAGGCGGCCGCGCGGTGCGTCGCAAAGCAGATCGAGGAAGCGCTGCACCGCTTCGAGCGGTTTCAGCTCGCGCGCTGATACGCTAGTCGTTCTTCAGCCCCATCGTCCGGTCGAGCCAATGCAGCCCGACGAGCGCGGCGAGCGCGAGCACGATGGCGACCGCCATCACGGTCCATGCCGCAAGGCCGCACGCGATCCCGAGTGCCGCGCTCACCCAAACGGTCGCGGCCGTCGTCAGCCCCTCGACGCTTCCCTTGTCCTGATTGCGCAGGATCACGCCCGCGCCGATGAAGCTGATGCCTGCCATGATCCCCTGGATGACGCCCTGCACGACGCGGCTCAGCGCGTCCGGATTCTGCGCCATCGTGTCGTACTGCACGGCGGCCACCGTCACGGCCGCGGCGCCGAGCGAGACCAGCGCGAGCGTGCGCATGCCGATCGGCTTGTTGTGCAGGTCGCGGTTGAGGCCGATGGCGATACCAGCAACGGTCGCGGCGCCAAGCCGCAGCAGTACGTCATCCCATGTGATCATCGGCATCCTCCCGCTGGCTCAAAGCCCGTGGCGCGCGTGGGTTCCAGCGGCATCTCGGCGCGTTCCCAAATTCCGCCTGTTCGGGCCTGCGAATGTTGGCTAGCTTCGGCTCAAGGCGGGTTTCGGCCTGCCAAAATTGGGGAAACGTCATGCGCAGGATTGTTGGTCGTGCACTCATCGGTGCGTTGCTCGCCTTCGTGCCGCAGCTTGCGGGCGCGCAGACGTTCCCGGCCAAGCCCGTGACCATCGTGATCGGCTACACGCCGGGCGCCGTGTCCGATCTCGCGGCGCGCACCATCGCGGACGGATTGCAGCAGGCGTGGGGACAGACCTTCATCGTCGACAACCGGCCGGGCAGCGGCGGCAATATCGGGGCGGCGTTCGTCGCGCGCGCGCCGGCCGACGGCTACACGCTGATGACCGGCACCGACGCGCAGATGGCGAGCAACACGCATCTCTACAAGCACGCGGGCTTCGACCCGGTGAAGGACTTCGTGCCGGTCGCCTACGTGGGCGCGAACATCATCTGCCTTGCGGTGAACGCGGAGCTGCCGATCAAGACCGTCGCGGACGTGATCGCGTATGCGAAGGCAAATCCCGGCAAGCTCGCTTACGGGACGTCCGGCACCGGCTCGCCGCACCATCTCGCCGGCCTGCTGCTCGGCCAGAAAACGGGCATCGATATTCAACACGTGCCGTACCGCGGCGGCGGCGCGGCGGTGAACGACCTGCTCGGCGGCCACATCGGCATGGCGTTCCTCAGCCTCTCGGCCGCGGTGCCGCACATCAACACCGGCAAGATCCGCATCGTCGCGATGGTGGAGAAGGCGCGCTATACCGCGATGCCGGACATTCCGACCATCGGCGAGACGGTCCCGGGCTTTGAGATGTCCTCGTGGATCGGCCTGTTCGCGCCGGCCGGAACGTCGCCGGAGATCGTCACCAAGCTCAACGAAGGCATCGCGAAGGTGCTCACGGCCGAGAACGTGAAGGCGAAACTCGCGAACCTCGGTCTCGTCGTTGCGCCCGCCAAGCCGGATGAGCTGGGGCAGATCGTGAAGGAAGCCCTGAAGGTGCGTGGTGAACTGGTGAAAGCCGCGGGCATTCAGCCCGAATAGCTCGCGCGCGTCACTTCGCCGGAGCAGCATAAGGCGAGTCGGGATAGCGCCGGACCTTGCCGAGATCGAAGCCCGCGAAGTCGTTCTCGACGAGATTCTCAAACACGGCGTCGATGCGCACGTCATCCTCGATCACCGAGCCCGGCTTCTGGCCGTCGCGGATCGCGAGAAATGTCGCGCGCATGTCGCGCTCGCGGCGCTGCGGGCTGTAATTCAGATCGGCGCGCGAGACGTCCGTTTCGGCCGTGATCCGCGCGCCATGGTCGCCGTGGACGATAATCATCGCGTCCTTGAGCTGGGGCTGGCTGTCGATCGCCTTGATGAGGTCCATCACGTCGCTGCTCGCGCACAGCGCCTGATCGAGAAAGAGATCGTAGCGAAACCGATAAGCCTCGGCCGTGCCGGATTCGGTGGCTTCCCACAGCCTGGTCGACTTCGCGCTACAATTCCGGTCGAAAATGAAGGGGCCATGCGGGAAATAAGTATGGAAGAAATAATAGGTGCCACGTTTGCCGCAACAATCAAGCCGCGCACGGAAATCGATCAGCTCACCGCGCGCGGAGTAGACGAATGGCCATTTCAGCACGCCGATCCGTTCCACCACGCTCGGGCCAAACGCCGTGGAGGTCATGATCCACGACACGAGGGGAAATTCAGTCCAGCGGTACACCCACCAAAGCCCGCCGGCGGTCGCAATTCTCAGCCGGTCCGGAAGCTTCGCACCAAAACGCACGATGCCCGAGTAGGCCGCGTTTGGGTTGACGATCCGTACGCGCGACGCAGAGAGGTCGTTGGCCAATAGCCAGGGATCCATCCGCGAATACTCGAACTGCGTGACGTCGATGGCCAGTGTGCGCGCGACGCGCTCGAGCGCAGCGGCTCGATTCAACATACCGCCACTGCCGGCGATGATGGACGTGGACTGCGGATTGAAAAGCTTGCTCAGCGAAGCCTTGGTTTCGTCTGCGACCGAATAGGCGCGCGGAAACACCGTGAAGCCTGCGGAGAGGTAGCGTTGCTTGAGCGTCTCCGCGCCTTCGGCATACCGCGGTTCCTGTGGAATGGCGCCAAGGCCGGCGTGCGCATCCAGCAGGATATGCACCACCGGTCTGCGGTCGGGTCTGACGCCACCCCTGTCCCATTGCTGCACGATCTCGGCCGGCACCGTGAGCGCCGCAACGAGGATCTGAACCGCGCAAGCGGCGAGGATCAGCCACACCGCCGTTCGCTCGTCGAAAATCAGAAGGGCAACGATCAATGCAACAAGCAGAATCGCAGCCGTGAGAGAAAGCCAGCCGTAATCGTCCGCGAGCGCGTAGTAGAAGATCAGCAACTGAAACAAAACGATCGTGAACAGCAGCAGCTTGTGAAGCAGCGGTACGCGTCGGGAAAGAAAGAGAAGGCCGCCGAGCGCAAGCGCGAGCAACCCTGCCGACAGGTACTCCAGCGAATACGCCGGATAGCCCAGATACGACAGCGGCGGAAGCATGAAGGACGCTAGCAGGCACCACCAGGCGGTCAGCGTCACAACCGCATTCGCGCGTCGCGCCTGACCGTCACGCATCGTCTTTGGCCTTCCTGCTGAAGAACACCTGCGAGCTTCACCTCAGGGAATTGCATACGGCGAGTCGGGATGGCGGCGAACGCGGCTCAAATCGAGTCCTTCAAAGTCGCTGTCGACCAGCGCCTTAAACACGGCGTCGATCCGTACATCATCCTCGATCACCGAACCCGGCTTCTGGCCGTCGCGAATGGCGAGGAAGGTGCCGAGCTGATCGCGATTGAGCGCCGCACGGTCCTGTCCCAACTCGGTGCGCACCGCAGCGCTCTTGGTTTCGATCCGGGCGCCGTGGTCGCCGTGGATGATGATCATGGCGTCCCTCATGTGCGGCTGACTGTCGAGCGCCTTGACGATGTGCATGACGTCGTGACTTGCGCAGAGCGACTGATCGAGAAGCATCGCCCAGCGCAATCTGTAGTGCGCGGCGGTATCCGTCCTTGCGATCGGGGTGATGGTTTCCCATTCCTTGACCGTGCGGGGAACACACTCCCGATCAAAGATGTAAGGGTGATGCGGGAAATATGTGTGCAAGAAATAATAGAAGCCTCTGAACGAACAGCAGCGCCGGTAGTCGATCAGTGCATCGCGCGCGACGTAGCCGTAGGTCGCTCTCGTCACGTGGATGCGATCAGCAAGCTCCTTGCCGGTATCGGTATTCGTCATCAACCATCGTATGAGCGGAAATCCGGAAGATAGTTGAGCCCATCCCAAGAAGTTACTCGCCGCTAACTTCAAGCGGTCGACCGCGCGAAGCTCGTAGCGGACAATGCCGGGGTAAGAGTTTGCGGCATTGATCACCCGGAGGCGTGCCACCGGTATGCGATTGCGTAGCAACCAAGGGTCAAATTGGACGTAGTCGAATTGGGTCATGCTGAGCATGCGATTGCGCCCGATCTGCTCGAGCAAGGCCGCCCGCTTGTACATTGCCTTTTGACCGACGACGTCCCAGACCTCGGAAACATCTGGATTAAACAGCCGGCCGAGCGACAAGCGCGTTTCGTTGTAAGCCGAATAAGCCTTGGGAAAGACCGTAAATCCGGCGGACACATATCGCTGCTCAAGTTCGCGAACGGCTTCGGCGTACAGCGCCTCACGGGGCGCGGCCGCAAGTCCCGGATGTTCATCCAGGATAATGTGGACGATGGGTCGGTTATCAAACTTCGGCGCGCTCTCGTCCCAGGCGAGAATGGTAGTCGGCGCGGTGGCCGATGCCGCGAGGGCGACTTGCGCAAGGCACGCGGCCGCAACGACGCGCAGCGCGATCTTCTCCTCGAACAGGAGAAGCGCCGCGAGCGCCGCCGCCAACGCGGTGCCGGCGGGGAGGGCCAGCCAGCCATAGGGTTCGGCAAGCCCATAGAAATAGAGCAGCGAGAGAAATACGACGACGATGAAAACCAGAACTCTGCGGATGAAAGCGATGGGGCGGAACAGGAGGAACAACCCGCCCAGCACCAGGGTGCAGAGCACGGCCGCGCCATATTCGAGCGAATAGAACGGATAGCCCACATAGGAGAGCGGCGGCAGCAGGATCGCGGCAAGCACGGACCACGATGCCGCCAGCGTGAGGATTGCGCCGGGGCGGCTCCGCCGGTCAGGCTGCGGCATATTCGAAAATCCTTCTGCCGCTCGACGTGATCTCGGTCTCGCCAACGATTTTCGAGCGCGAGGCCAACGCCGCGCGGAAGTTCTCGATGGAATAATCCGTGCGCACGTCGGACCGGTAGCGGAGCAGGCGCTGCACCTGCAAGTCCTGCTTCGGCACGAACTCGATCAGGCCGCGCGGCGCGAGGTCGACCAGCGTTGTAACGGCGTCCGCCAAAGGGATATTCCGGCCGATGCAAAGATGGTGGATGACGGCGAGCGCGAGCAACGCGTCGGCGCGCAGCCGCTCGAAAAGTCCGGCGCGTTCGACATTACCCCAACCTTGCGAAGGGGAGGGGTTTGCGAAGTCGACATTGAGCGGCAGGAAATTCAGGCGTGCCCTCTCGGCGCGTTCGAACGCGATCTCGGCGGCGCCCCGATCGCTTTCGATTCCGACCGCCGACGCGGCGCCGTTCGCCAGCGCGTGCGCCGCATGGATTCCGACATTGCAGCCGACGTCCAGAAGACAGCGTGGCTGCACGGCCTGGCAGAAACGCGCGATCGCGGACATTTTCGCTGCCGTCTCGTCGGACGAATAGGAGCAGTCGGCCGCATAGTTGGTCCAGATCGAGTTGCGCGCAGACTTCGGCGTGAGGCTCGCGATGATGATGCGCAGATGCCGCAACAGCGCGATCAGGCGCGCCTTCGGCAGGTGCGGCGGTGCAGGCGTATCTTGCGAGGCGGAGGACGCGCTCTTGCGGTCATAGCGCGCGGTCAGTCCGATATGCGTCCAGTAGGCGGGCTTCAACTTCTTGCGGAGCGGGAGCAGGCCCCAGATGTCCTCGCTCGACAATCCGTCGAGCGATCCGCGCCAGGCCGCGTTCGGCGAAACCCCGCATTCGGCTTCGAGAACGAGCGGATTGAGGAACTGGCGCTGAAACTGGCCGTAGCCCGCGAACGGCTCGCCCTCGCGATACGGCGCGATCGACAGAACATCGATGTAGACCGGCCGCGTTCCGCGGAATTGCACGTTGAACGCCGTCGCGTCGGATAGCGTGAAGCTCTTCATTCAGCAGCGCGAGATGCAGGTCGAGGTGCAGCAGTGCGGCCTTCTTCAGGCCCGCGAATGTCCATTCATAGGGGTAGCTCACCAGCGGGAGGCGTTCGTGCTCCAGCACCGCGCGACGCCGCCATTGAGGAGATGTTGTGCGGCCTCGTTGTCTGCGATCCGCCGCGTCTCGATCAGGAGTCCGGCCTCGGTCAGCCGCGCAACGATTCCCAAATCCCAGACCTGCGAGAGCCAGGCTCGTCCCTGAGGCGAGAGGACGCGAAAAATTCTATTGTCAGCATGCAGCACGCGTCCGATGGGATCACGAAAGGAAGCCGGATCAATCCTTGGGGCCGCCAGCATTCTCTGACTGGTCCTTCCTTTTCCCGAACAAGCGTGCGAGCCGGTCGCGGAACGAGAAGAAAAGCACCGCGCCGCTCGCTACCAGGGCCACGAGGCCCTGCTGGAACAGGCTGCCGATGCCCGGATCGATGTAGGCGAGCGCGGGCGTAACGCCTGCGCAAAAGAAAACGACTGAAAACCAAAGGGCGGCTCGAAGCATTGTCGCTCCCGCAGAAAGGCTCGTTCGAAAATCAGGCAGCCGGCCGTTGAGGCCGGATATCCAAGACCTGTTGCCCGCTCGTCCCCAGCCTCGTCACGTGTCAAATCGACGCCGCGCCCCACGGCGGTTGAATGTGCCGTTTGGCATAATTCAAATCAACTCGCAAGAATTCGCAGACCGTCGAGTCCGAGCGGTAACATTGTCCGGAATGAGTTCGCGCTGCGTAAGGAGATTGAATCAAATCGTCGGCGTCGTGCGCGTTGCGATCAACTCCGGCCGGACGCCCACAATGCCTCGAGACGCCGCCGGAACGCCTTCGGCCGTTCGGCCAGCAGCCGCCGGGCTATCCGCTGCGCGGCTTTTGCGTGCGCGGCTTGCCGCGCGCCGATCAGCGGCACGATCCGCGAGCGCCAGCGCGCGAGCGGCGCGTGCGGTGCGGTAATCCACGCAGCACCGAGAGATCCTGAAACGCGCCGAGCCGGTCGCGAAGACGTTGCGCTTCGGCCACCCAGAGCTCTCCGAATTTCGGCCACAGCGGCTCGATCAGCTCCATCTGGTAGCGATGCGCGACGACGACGCTGCGTAAGTCATGCAGCACTTCCGGATCGGCCGCGCGCCAGTCCTTCGGCGCATCGTCGCGCATCTTCTGATAGGTTTTCGCGAGGTCGCGCGCGAGGTCGTCGAAGCTCAGCGCCTTGAGGGCCCAGGAGTTGACGGCGGCAGCGGCACGTTCCAGCGCGGCGGCGAGTTTTGCCCGCTTTGCTTTCCTCAGGGTCGCGGCTTCGGTAGCGAGCCGGATCGCATCGAGCCGGCCGCGCAGCGACGCGATCGTTCGCCGCGGCAGAATCCGTCTCGGCTTCCGCGAGATCGTCGAGTGCCTCGATGGCGGACTGCGCGTCGCGCGCGCCCGAAAGTTCGCGTGCGAGGTCGCGCGCCTCGTGCCGCAGCCGCTGCGCCGTCTTCGCCGAGATGCGGTTCCATGAGCCGCAGCAGCGCGCGCCAGCGCTTCATCGCCTTGCGGATAGTCGTGGACCGCGGCGGCGTCCGGCTTCTTCCGGTCGTCGAGCACGGCGCGCGCTTCGGACAGGATATCGCGCGCGACGGCGCGGAGAGCCTCGCCGACCGCAGCATCCGTACGCACGGCGGGTTTCCCGGTCATGTGAGGCTTCTATGACGCGGCCTTGTCACAATCTAACGATTCCGGGCCGTCCATGCGGCTGCGGCACGTCCGGCGCCGGATTCGCCGCCTATGGGCCGATTTTTCGTGATTTGATGCGCACTTGCGCCCTTTCCAAGCCGCCGGGCGCTTGCTACATAAGCCGCGCTGCAAGGCGCCCACGCGCCGTAACCGGTTTCCGCGGGGTGGAGCAGCCCGGTAGCTCGTCAGGCTCATAACCTGAAGGTCGCAGGTTCAAATCCTGCCCCCGCAACCAACTATCTTGTTGATATTGTTATCTGAACGGCTCCTGGCCCTGAAAAGGGCCGGGAATCGTCTGCGTTGGTTTGGTTCGCGGACTCCCTAACCTGGCCGAGAGCACCTTTCGACGCCAGCGTTACCGATTCCGGCCGGTGCGCGGATCGCGCCTCGCAGCTTCCATAGCCAACGATGTGCAGAAACCTCACGGAGCAGGCAGCGATCGCGCGCTGGGCTTGGATGTTTTGGAGGCGTCCGACGTTCACCCGTCATTCCAGCGAGCAAGTCGCCTCGGTCGCGCTGCCGGAGCCGCATGCGCCGCCTTGGCGCCTGAAATTTTCGGGTGCCGTCGGCTAGCTCATCACCACGCAGGCGCGTCCGGCACCGAATTAAGGGAGCTGCGGCGGAACAGTAGAACCGGACGGCCGCCTTGCGGATTTGGAATCTGGTCGGCAAGGAAGAATTTTGACCTTTTCAATTCGGCAATAGCCGATCCTTCGGTCAACCAGACGGAACGGTCGTTGTCGATAGATGCCCAGACGTTCGTGTCTCGCTTCTCGTCTTCGGACAGATTTGGGGCGTGTTCGGTGTAATGGCGTCCCCAATAGATCCGTCCATCGCATTCCCACTCCCGCAACGGGCCAAGCGGAATCGCCAATTCCGTGATGTTGCGATAGGCAAAGTGGCTATCGATGATGAGTGCGCGGCGCGCTCGCGCTGCCATCTGGCGCAGGAACAGCACACAGTCGGGAAAATCGAGATGATAAAGGATGCCGGCCGCGATGATCACGTCGAATTGGCCAAGTTCGGCGGGAATCGCGCGCACATCGCCCTGCACGAAGAGGCAATTCTGTAAGCCAATTGTCTCGCGAGCAAACTCTGCTTTTGCGAGATGTGCCTCGCGGATCTCAACGCCGACTGTCTCGGCGCCCATGCGGGCGAACTCGATCGCGAACAAGCCCTCCAGGCACGCCAGATCGAGAATCCGCTGGCGCTCTAGCGGCCCGGCGTGCTTGCGGATGAGGTCCGCGAATTGAGACACGCGCGATTGCGACGAATGGCCGACGTCCCACGTGCTCACGCCATCCGCCAGCATGATCTTGTGCCCCGTCCACGGGCCGTACTGGCGGGCAATCTCATCGCGGGCGGCAATGATCGCTGTTTTGTCGTCGAGCATGGCGCGCGATTCTAGGTACTAGGTAGGGGATTTAGGGTCCACGATCTTCCAGTAGGAGTCCTTGCGGATCACCTTGCCGTCGCGAAACGTGTAGAAGTCACAGCCCCGGACTTCTTTTCTCTCCCCGTCACGCGTGGTGCCTGTGAGAGTCCATTTTGACATGCCGGTGTCGGCGGCCGAATCAACGAAATGCTCTTCGTTGCCATAGTGGACGTCAGGCAGGCCTTCAAACCGTGTTGCGAGCGCTTCTCGTACGTTCTGCTTGCCCTCGAAACGAGAACCCCAAGGCTTGCTTCCCCTCGGCATCTCCAGGACGCAATCGTCAGAAAAAAGCGCCATGATGCGATCGAGATCGTGCGCGTTGAAAGCGTCGCACAGTTCCGTCAGCGCCGATCGAATGTCCATGGCTCAAGCCTCCGTCCATCGGTTGATCGACATTCTAGGTCATCGGCAATCAGACCGGTCAAGGCCGGGCGCGCCGCACGCATGATCGCGCCGACACGCCGGTTTCGGACCTCGCCTACGGCGAGAAGCGAGCGGTTCGTCGAGCAGCAAGAGGCTCGGCGACGTCGCGAGTGCGTGCCCGCTCTCGAGCCGGCGCCGGCATGAGCCCGCGCGAGCGCGTCGAGACGGTGCGGTTGCTCAAGTCGATCGCCCTCGGCCGCACCATGATCATCATCGATCACGACATGGACTCGCTGTTCGAACTGGTCGAGCGGGTCACCGTTCTGCAGGAGGGCCGGGTGCTGGTCGACGGCACGCCGGACGAAATCAAGGGCAACAGCAAAGTGCAGGACGCCTATCTCGGCGGCGTGCATGGCGTGTTGGCGGCCGAATGAGCCTGCTCGAGGTCACGGGTCTCAATACCTACTACGGGGACAGCCACATCCTGTTTGACGTCGCGCTGCGCGTCGAACGGAACGAGGTCGTGGCGCTGCTTGGCCGCAACGGCGCCGGCAAGAGCACGACGCTGAAAAGCCTGATGGGCGTGGTGGCGCCGCGGAACGGCTCGATCATGTTCGACGGCACCGATATCGCAGGCAAGAAGAGCCACGCCGTCGCACGCGCCGGCATGCAATTGGTGCACGAGGATCGGCGCATCTTCGGCAGCCTGAACGTCGAGGAAAATCTGGTGCTGGCCGGGCTCACTGCCGGGAGCCGATGGCCGCTCGAGCGCATCTACGAGATGTTCCCGCGCCTCAAGGAGCGGCGGGGAAGCCGCGGCACCGCGCTCTCAGGTGGCGAGCAGCAGATGCTCGCGATCGCGCGCGCGCTCATTCGCGATCCCAAGATCATCCTGCTCGACGAGCCGTTCGAAGGGTTGGCGCCGGGTGATCGTGCACGATCTCGTCAAAGCCTGCCGGGCTCTCACCGATGCCGGACAGACCATCATTCTTGTGGAGCAGAATCTCGCTGCCGCCCTGACGCTGGCGCAGCGCGCCTACATCATCAACAACGGCCATATCGCGCACGAAGGCCCCACCAGCGAGATCAGGGCGCGACCGCAAGTGCTGCAGCGATATCTCGGCGTCTAGACTTCATTGATTTCACTTATGCGATTCAGTGTAATGGGACTCTACCACCCGCCGTGGAAGGGTGCCGGTGTCGCGCACGATTGACAGCGCCGAGCCGCTTCGCTCATTTGCTTCGCAAATCCGCATGGGGAGGACTGGAATGGGCTCAGCCTGGAAAAATACGATTGTGATCGTGCTGGGGACGGGCGTTCTCGCGTTCGGCGCGAGCGCTGCGAAAGCGCAGGAAAATTGCTCTCGCGGTCAGCTCGATGACATCTATTGCGACCGTGACGGCGACATGGTGGCCGACGCGCCGACGGATCCGGCGAAGCTCAAGGACCCTTCGACGCTGATCTGGGCCTACACGCCGGTCGAAGACCCGGCGATCTACGTCAACATGCTCAAGCCTTTCGTCGACCACCTCACGGCCTGCACCGGCAAGCGCACGGTGCACTATGCCGTGCAGTCGAATGCCGCGCAGATCGAGGCGATGCGCTCGGGGCGCCTGCATATGGCCGGGTTCTCGACGGGGCCTACCGCCTTCGCCGTCAATCTCGCGGGCGCGGTGCCCTTCGCCGCGGGTGGATCGGCGAAAGGGCCTCGCGGATACAATCTGGTCGCGATCGTCAAGGCTGACAGCCCCTACAAGACGCTCGCCGACCTCAAGGGCAAGAAGGTCGCGCACACGTCGCCGTCATCGAACTCGGGCAATCTGGCGCCGCGCGTGCTGTTCCCGCCGCAGGGACTGACTCCCGATCAGGACTACAAGCCGCTGATGTCGGGAGGGCACGACAAGTCGGTGCTCGGTATCGCGCGCGGCGATTACGATATGGCCGCGATCGCCTCCGATGTTCTCGAACGCATGGTGTCGCGCGGCAACGTGAAAGCGGAAGATTTCCGCGTTCTCTACACGAGCGACATATTTCCGACCAATGGCTACGTGCACGCGCATGACCTGAAGCCGGAGCTCGCCGCCAAGATCCGCCAATGCTTTTTCAACTACACGTTCCCGCCCGAACTACAGAAGGAGTGGAACGGCGAAGACCGTTTCGTGCCCGTGAACTACAAGGACCGCTGGGCCGTCGTGCGCGAGGTCGCCGAGAAGACCGGCGCCCCGTTCACGCGCGCGACCTTTGACGTTGAGTCAAAGCGCGAGGAAGAAGCCGCCAAACGCCGCCAGCAGCAGAAGCAGGAGCAACAACAGGGTGGCGCTCCGAAGC
Organism: uncultured Alphaproteobacteria bacterium; assembly: GCA_963828625.1. GTDB lineage: Bacteria > Pseudomonadota > Alphaproteobacteria > Rhizobiales > Xanthobacteraceae > PALSA-894. The sequence continues at coordinate 607,426 of CAWHEX010000011.1, forward strand.
AGTGAGATGAACGAAGGTCAAGTGACCAGCGGCAGCGGTGCGGGTAGCGCGTCGCTGGTCATCCGTCATCTGCGCAAATCCTATGTCCCCGAAACGCCGGTTCTCGACGATATCTCGCTGACCATCGAGGGGCGAGGAATCACCGCGGTGATCGGCCCCTCCGGCACCGGCAAGTCGACGCTGATCCGCTGTATCAACCGGCTGGTCGATACCGACATCGGGCGACATCGTTTTCGACGGTCAGAACCTCACGAAGCTCTCGGGCCGCGCGCTGCGCGAAGCGCGGCGGCGCATCGGCATGGTGCATCAGGAGCACAATCTGGTCGAACGGCTCTCGGTGATCGAGAACTTGCTGTGCGGCCGACTCGGTTACGTCCCGGCGTGGCGCGCCTGGCTCCGCAAATTCCCCCGCAAAGACGTCGCGCGCGCCTTCGATTTGCTCGACGCGGTCGGACTTGGAGACTACGCCCAGCGCCGGGCGGATCAGCTTTCCGGCGGCCAAAGGCAGCGCGTCGGCATCGCTCGGGCGTTGATGCAGGAACCGGCGCTTCTGCTCGCCGACGAGCCGACGTCGTCGCTCGATCCGAAGACTTCCGTCGAGATCGTGAGCCTGATGGCCGAGCTTGCCGGCGCGCGCGGCATTCCCGTCATCATCAACATCCACAACGTCGAGCTGGCCAAGCGCTTTGCGCACCGCATCATCGGCATGGCGCGCGGAGCGGTCGTCTTCGACGGCCCATCGTCGGCACTTCAGGAGAGCCATCTCAAGGCGATCTACGGCGGCGAGAACTGGCTGGAATGACGGCGCTCACGCACGACGGCCGCAAGATCGCGCCAGTTGCGTTCCCGCCGCACTGGGGCCGGCGCGCCGCGTGGATCGCGCTCGCAGCTTACACGCTCTATGCACTCTCCACGCTGGAGATCACGCCCGAACGCTTCATCCGCGGGCTCAGTCATGGCGGCGATTTTCTGGCCCGGATGTGGCCGCCCAATCTGGAGCGCTCCAAGCTCGAATTGATGTGGCGAGGGCATGGTGGAGTCGATCCAGATCGCCATTCTTGCGACGGCGCTGGGCGTCGTTTTGTCCGTTCCGCTCGGTCTTCTCTCCGCACGAAATCTGATGCCGGCGTGGATCTCATGGGCCGGCCGCATTGCGATCGCGCTTTGCCGCTCCTTCCATCCGGTCATCGTCTCCATCCTGTTCGTGAAAGCTGTCGGGTTTGGCGCGCTCGCAGGCATTCTGGCACTCATCGTCGCCTCGATGGGATTTGTCGTCGAAGCTGCTCGCCGAGGCGATCGAGGAAATCGACCTGAGTCAGGTCGAGGCGGTGCGCGCAACCGGCGCCGGCTTCGCCAACATGCTGATCATGAGTGTGATGCCGCAGGTGATGGCACGGTTCGTCGGGTTTTCCGCCTACCAGCTCGATTCCAACCTGCGGAATTCGACGATGGTCGGCATCGTCGGCGGCGGAGGCATCGGCGCGACTTTGTTCACCGCCTATCAGCGGTATGACTACGACTTCGTGCTGACGATACTCATCGTGATCATTGCGCTAATAATGGTAAGCGAAGTGGTGTCTGCTCAACTTCGGAAGATTTTCCAGTGAGCACGCAGAGCACAATCGCAAGACCTGCGCGCGAGTGGCGGCGCTTTTCGCCGCTCCAGCGTCTTGCGCGGTACGCGGTGTACGTCTTCGCGGTCACCGCCATCGTCTGGTCCGGACGATACGTGGAAATCATTCCGGAATTTCTCGCGGATGCACCCGCACAAACAGTCGACCTGTTCCGCCGCATGTGGCCCTTCGACTGGGCGCACTATGCGCGCGCCATCCATGCGTCGCTCGTGGAGACGTTTCACATCGCTACACTTGGAACGCTGTTGTCGGTTCTTCTGGCTGCTCCAATTGCGCTGCTTGGTGCGCGAAATATCACGCGCTCGCGCGTTCTCAATCTCGTTGCGACTTTCATTTTCGTGTCTTCGCGTTCCGTGAATTCGCTGATCTGGGCGTTGCTTTTCGTCGCGATCTTCGGCCCGGGTGCGCTTGCCGGCGTGCTGGCAATCGCATTTCGCTCCGTCGGCTTCGTCGGAAAACTGCTCGCCGAGGCGATCGAAGAAGCGCACGCAGGGCCGGTCGCGGCGATCACGGCGACGGGTGCGCCTCTTTCGTCAGTTTTGCTGAAAGGCTACTGGCCACAGATCGAGCCGAGCTTCTGGTCGGTCGCGCTGTTCCGGTGGGATATCAATATTCGCGAGAGCGCCGTGCTCGGTCTTGTCGGTGCAGGCGGCATTGGTGTGGTACTCGAAGCGTTGCCCCGGCTATCGCTCGCCCGGAAGTGCCTTGGGCAGCACGAATATCTGCCCGGGAAAAATAAGATCGGGGTCGCGAATCTGGTCGCGGTTCGCGTCGTAGATTTTTGAATACTGCACGCCTTCCCCGTAGGTCGACCGGCTAATATTCCAAAGATTATCGCCGCGGCGAACGTTAGCAGTGTCGATGCTTGGCACCACGACGACGTCGCGGGAATCAACCTGCGGGACGGAGACACGTGGCGCTGCTTCCGACGCCGGCAATTGTTGTTGTCCGGCGACCGTCGGGTTCGGAGCTGGCGTAGGTACGAGGTTCTCTACTGCTTGCGGCGTCGCGGGCTTGAGCGCCGGGCTTGCGGGCTCGGGTGCGACCTCGACGCGGGCAGGGGTCGTGGGTCCGGTTGGAGGCGCGCTGGGCAGTGCCGGCGGTGGCGCGGCTTGTGCGGCGCTATTCGTCGCCGCTGAGGTGGAATGGCTGGGCGTCGTCGGCTTGGCGTCGGCCGACTTGGGATCGGCCGCCGCGGGCTCCAGGAGTATCGGGCTTCGGTGGCGTCGCTGACGCAATTGAGGCAGGGGCATTTATCGCAGGTGCACTGAATGATTGTTCGGCCTGCGAGCGAACGCTGGCGGCTCGGTCGACCAGATCCAGCCGCACGCGGTAGTCACCCGGAACGACGCCACTTCGATCGCGAATGCCACAAGGCCGGCCGGCGAGGCGGTGGCCGAGGCAATGTATGAGCCGTTCAGATAGAGCCTGACGGTCCCGCCGGGTTCGGTTTGGCCTGAAACATAGAGATTGCCGCTCCCTTGAGACTCGACGGCAACAATTCGAATTTCGGCACTTTTGCGCGTTTCACCGCTTGCGACCTCGCTCGCGGGCTTTTTCGGTTCGGGACGCGCCGCAACCGGCTCACCAGCTTTGTCAGCGTGAAGCGACACCGCGACCGAGCTTTTCGAAGTCAGCACCGTGCCGTCCGATTGCGTCGCGCGCAGCGTGAGGGAGTAATCTCCGGGCGGTAATGGACCAGGAACGATCACGAACTCGCCGGACCGATCCGCGACGGCTTTGTCGTGAACAATTCCATCACGCAACAGTTCGATCGACGCGCCCGGTGCGGCACGTCCGGCAATCACTGCGTCACCCTTCGGACCAATGCGGGCCACGTCGAAAACAGGCGCGCCTCCCGAATTGTCGGACGGCTTGATGCGCGACGGTTCAAGAGTCTTGGTCAATGCCTCGATAGCCGATGTCGCCTCCTTGACGGCCTGCTTATCAATAGACGGCTCCGGGGCGCGGGGCGCTGCGGATTTGTCGGCTGGCTTGACCTGAAATGCAGCATCGGAAGGTGACAACGCGGGTTCGTTTTGCGGCGAATACAGGACTGCCCAAGCCGCGACAAGCGCAACCAAGGTGACGCTCGACGTGAGCCCCAGCGCAATCGCTCGACGTGTCGTGAGTATCTCCCCCATAGACGGGAAGCTCCATGTGTCCGATTCCAATCGCTTATTTATAGCACCTGACGATCGGTGGCGTCTGACTGCGTCGATCTCAACGTACGCAGCGGAGGGAACGCTGCTGGCTGGAGATTGTTAGGCGCCAGCCCCACGCCTCAACCAAATTGGCTCGCTAGATCAGGTGCTTACGCCTCGCTCGCCGGGCTTTTCGTTGCCGCCGATGCGCCCACTGGCGCGCGTTGTGCCGCAGAACTACCCTCGCGTGAGCCAGTCGGCGCGATGAGGGGGTGCGGGCCATGAAACGGTTGGTCATCGGTGCGGCCGCCTTCGCGATTGCTGCCGCTGCCTCCTTGGCGGTGGCGGCCGACATCAAGCCCGCGGTGGTGTTCGACCTCGGCAGCAAGTTCGACAAGTCCTTCAACGAAGGCGTCTACAACGGCGCCGAGCGCTTCAAGGCCGAAACCAAGGTCGGCTACGCGGAATTCGAGGTGACGAACGAAACGCAGTTCGAGCAGGCGCATCGGCGCTTCGCGCAGCGCGGACAGAACCCGATCGTCGGCGTCGGATTCAATCAGGCGAACGCGGTCGAGAAGGTCGCGAAGGAATTTCCCAAGGTCCGGTTCACCGTCATCGACGGCGTCGTGAAGCTGCCGAACGTGCAGTCCGTGCTGTTCAAGGAGCACGAGGGTTCGTTCCTCGTCGGCCTCCTCGCCGTGATGGCGTCGAAGACCGGCAAGGTCGGCTTCGTCGGCGGGATGGATATTCCGCTCATCCGCAAATTCGCCTGCGGTTACGAGCAGGGCATCAAGTACGCCAATCCGAAAGCCGAGCTGATCCAGAACATGACCGGCACCACGCCCGCGGCGTGGAACGATCCGGCGCGCGGCGGCGAACTCGCCAAGGGTCAGTTCGATCGCGGCGTCGACGTGATCTATGCGGCCGCCGGCGCGACCGGCAACGGCGTGCTGCAGGCCGCGAAGGATCGCGGCAAGTTCGGGATCGGCGTCGACTCCAACCAGAACCACCTGCATCCCGGCACGATGCTCACTTCGATGATCAAGCGCGTCGATCTCGCGGCCTACGAAAGCTTCAAGGCCGCGATGAACGACAGCTGGCAGCCCGGCATTTCGGTGCTCGGCCTGAAGGAAGGCGGCGTCGACTGGGCGCTCGACCAGCACAACGAGAAACTGATCAGCCCCGAGATGAAGGCGAAGGTCGAGCAGGCCAAGGCCGACATCATCGCCGGCAAGATCAAGGTGCACGACTACATGAGCAACAACACCTGCGCCTATTGATCGCGTGCCGATGCTGACCGAAGCGAAGGACGCGGAACCCCCGGCAATCGAACTCAGGTCGATCGACAAGTCATTCGGCCCGGTGCGCGCGAACCGTGCCGTCTCGATGACGATCGCGCGCGGGTCGATCACCGGCATCATCGGCGAGAATGGTGCGGGCAAATCGACGCTGATGAGCATTCTCTACGGCCTGTTTCAGGCCGACAGCGGCGAAGATTCTCATCGACGGAAAGCCCGCCGCGATCAGCGACCCGCGCGATGCGCTCAGGTGCGGCATCGGGATGGTGCATCAGCACTTCATGCTGGTCGACACGTTCACGGTGCTGGAGAACATCGTGCTCGGCGCCGAGTCCGGGCCGCTGCTGCGCCACAGCCTCGCGGCAGCGCGCAGCGAGGTCGAGCGGCTCGGCCGCGACTACGGGCTGCGCGTCGATCCCGACGCGCTCGTCGGCGACCTGCCGGTCGGCGAGCAGCAGCGCGTCGAGATCGTGAAGGTGCTGTATCGCGGCGCGCGCATCCTGATCCTCGACGAGCCGAGCGCCGTGCTCACGCCGCAGGAGACCGATCAGCTGTTCGGCATCCTGCAAACCTTGCGCGCACGCGGCGTCACCGTCGTCCTCATCACGCACAAGCTGCGCGAGATCATGGCGATCACCGACACGGTTTATGTCATGCGCCACGGCGAAGTGGTGGCGCAGCGGCGCACCGCCGATACGACGCGCGAGGAGCTGGCCGAGCTGATGGTCGGCCGGAAGGTGCGGCTGAAGCTCGACAAGGCGCCGTCCCGGCCGGGCGCCGCCGTGCTTGTCGCGGAGGGGATCGGGCTGCGCGACGGGCGCGGCGTGATGGTCCTCGACGGGATCGACCTCACGCTGCGCGCGGGCGAGATCGTCGGCGTCGCCGGGCGTTTCGGGCAACGGGCAGAGCGAATTGCTCGATGTGCTCGCCGGAATACGGCCGCCCACCGCAGGCCGCCTCACGATCGGCGGGCGCGAGATCACGGCGTTGCGGCCCGCCGATCCTGCGGCGATGCGCGGGCTCGGCGTCGCGCATGTGCCGGAGGATCGGCTGCGCTGCGGTCTGGTCAGCGCATTCGCCGCGAACGAGACCGCGGTGCTCGGCTATCACAACGATGCGCCGTTCAGTGGCGCGTTGCTGCAGCATCATGGCGCGATCGCCGACCATTGCGCCGGGCTGATGGAGCAGTTCGACGTCCGCCCGCGCCGTCCGGCGCTGCGCAGCGCCAACTTCTCCGGCGGCAACCAGCAGAAGCTCGTGCTGGCGCGCGAGATCGCGCCCGCGCCGCGCGTGTTGCTGGTCGGACAGCCGACGCGCGGCGTCGATATCGGCGCGATCGAGTTCATCCATCGCCAGCTCGTCGCGATCCGTGATGCCGGCTGCGCGATCCTGCTGGTCTCGGTCGAACTCGACGAGGTGATGGCGCTCGCGGACCGCATCGTGGTGATGTTCGGCGGTCGCATCGTCGGCGAGGTCAGCGGCGCGGAAGCCGACGAGCGCACGCTCGGCCTGATGATGGCGAATGTCTGGACGCCGCCCGATCGCGCGGCACGCGACCGGCGCACCCGCCGCATGAGCACGGCCCGCCAGCCGCTGCCGCGTTGGGTCGAGATCGGACTGGTTCCGATCGCGAACGTGCTGATCGCATTTTTCTTCGCCGGGCTGATCGTGCTCGCGGTCGGGGCCAACCCGCTCGAAGCGGTGCGCATTCTCGTCTACGGCGCGCTCGGATATCCGGAAGCCATCGGCTACACGCTCTATTACGCGACCAATTTCATGTTCACCGGGCTTGCGGTCGCGATCGCGTTCCATGCCGGGCTGTTCAACATCGGTGGGGAGGGGCAGGCCTATATCGGTGGGCTCGGCGTCGGCCTCGTGCTGCTGGCCTTCGACACGATCCTGCCGGGCGATATTTCTGATTCCGCTCGCCATCGTGGCGGCGGCGGCGTTCGGCGCCGCTTGGGCCGCGATCCCGGCCTATCTGCAAGCCTATCGCGGCAGCCACATCGTCATCACGACGATCATGTTCAACTTCATCGCTGCGGCGCTGATGGTCTATCTGCTGGTCAACGTGCTGATCGCGCCCGGCTCGATGTCGCCCGAAACGCGCGAGTTCGGCGAGGCGGGCCGGATGCCGGCGATCCACGACCTGCTGGCGCTCGCCGGCATCGCGATGGCGCGCTCGCCGCTCAATGCTTCGATCTTCCTCGCGCTCTCTGTCCTGCGCGTTCGTCTGGGCCTTTCTCTGGCACACGCCGTGGGGCTTCGAGCTGCGCGCGATGGGCCACAATGCGCAGGCCGCGGTCTATGCGGGCGTCAAGCCGCGCCGCGCCGTCATTCTGGCGATGTGCCTGTCGGGCGCGCTCGCGGGCTTCGTCGGCGTCAACGAAATCGCCGGCGTGCATCACCGGCTGATCCTGAATTTCACCGCCGGCTATGGCTTCGGCGGCATCGCGGTCGCGCTGATGGGCCGCAACCATCCGGTCGGTGTCATTCTGGCGAGCCTGCTGTTCGGCGCGCTCTATCAGGGTGGCGCCGAGCTTGCGTTCGAGATTCCGGCGATCACCAAGGAAATGGTCGTGGTGATCCAGGGGCTCGTGATCTTGTTTTGCGGCGCGCTCGCGAACATGCCGCGCCCCTGGTTTGCGCGGCTGTTTGCGCGGCGGCGTCCGCTCGCCGCTGCGGGCGGGGCGTGACGATGGAAGACGCGATCGCCGTCGCGCTGCTGATGCTCGCCGCGACGCTGCGTGTCGCGACGCCGCTCATCCTGTGTGCGCTCGGCGCGCTGTTCTGCGAGCGCTCGGGGCTGATCGATATCGGCCTCGAAGGCAAGATGCTGGCGGCGGCTTTCGGTGCGGCGGCGGCCGCCTCGGTGACCGGCTCGGCGCTCGCCGGGCTGCGCGGCCGGCATTCTGGTCGCGCAGGTGCTCGCGCTGCTGCACGGCTTTGCCTGCATCACGCATCGCGGCAATCAGGTGGTGAGCGGCGTCGCGATCAACATTCTGGCGGCGGGGCTCACCATCGTGTTCGGCATCGCGTGGTTCCGGCAGGGCGGGCAGACGCCGCCGTTGCCGCCGGACGCGCGCTTCATGCCGATCGTCTGGCCGGGCGCGGACGCCGCGCGCGACGTGCCGCTCGCCGGTCCGCTCTACGCAAACCTGATCAGCGGGCATAACCTGATCGTCTATGCGACATTGCTCGCGGTGCCGGTCGTGCATTGGGTCGTCATGAGCACGCGCTTCGGCCTGCGTCTGCGCGCCGTCGGGGAGGCGCCGCTCGCCGTCGATGCGGCCGGCATCTCGGTTGCGTGGCTGCGCTATCGTGCGATGCTGATCTGCGGGTTGATGACGGGTGTTGCCGGAACATATCTGTCGATCGCGCAGAGCGCCGCCTTCAGCCGCGACATGACGGCGGGGCAGGGCTTCATCGCGCTCGCCGCGCTGATCTTCGGCAAGTGGAAGCCGTGGCCGGTGTTCGGGGCATGTCTGATGTTCGGTTTTTTCGACGCGATTGCGATCCGGCTTCAGGGCGTGCGCATCGGCGGCTTCGGCGAGGTGCCGGTGCAACTCATTCAGGTGCTGCCCTATGTGCTCACGGTGGTGCTGCTCGCGGGCTTCATCGGCCGGGCGATCGCCCCGAAGGCGATCGGCGTGCCTTACGAGAAGGAGCACTAGGTGGCCGTGCCGACGACATGATCGAGCTGGCGCGCGAGCGCGATGGGGCGCGCCTATGCGCCGTATTCCGCGGTTTGCGGTCGGCGCGGTGCTGCGCGGCGCAAACGGGAAGCTCTATGCCGGGTGCAATGTGGAGAACGCCGCCTATCCGCTCGGGCCTGTGCGCCGAGACGGCGGCGATTGCCGCGATGGTGGCGGACGGCGAGCGGCGGATCGTCGAGGTTCTCGTGATGGGCGGCGGCGAAGCGCTGGTGACGCCGTGCGGCGGATGCCGCCAGCGGCTGCGCGAGTTCGCCGCCGACGACGGTTCCGATCCATGTGTGCGGTCCGGAAGGATTGCGCCGTACCGTGACGCTCGGCGAACTGCTGCCGCTGGCGTTCGGCCCCGACAATCTCGCGGGGAAGGCGACGCCATGACCGAAGTCGACGACATGCGTCCGCCTGATCGCCGCGCGCGCGCCGCAGTTCAGGCCGCGCGCCGGCATCGTGCTCGGCTCGGGACTGGGGAGCTACGCGGACCAGGTCGAGGCGGTCGCGACCATTCTCCTATGGCGAACTGCCCGGCTTTCCGGCGCCCGGCGTCGCGGGCCATGCGGGCAAGCTCGTGCTCGGCCGCATCGGCGGAACGCCGGTCGCGGTGCTGCAAGGCCGCGCGCACTATTACGAGCACGGCCGCGCCGACGCGATGAAGGTGGCGGTGCGCACGCTCGCGCGGCTCGGCTGCGAGACGCTGATCTGCACCAATTCGGCCGGCAGCCTGCGGCGCGAGATGGGCCCGGGCAGCGTGATGCTGGTGACCGACCACATCAATTTCGCCGGCCAGTCGCCGCTGTTCGGCGAAACCGGCAACGACCGCTTCGTCGACATGGTCGGACGCGTACGATCCGCAAGGTGCGCGGCGGCTCACGCGACGTCGCGGCCGCGCTCGGGCATCACGCTGCACAAGGGCGTCTACATCTGGTTCGCCGGTCCGACGTTCGAGACGCCGGCCGAGATCCGCGCCGCCGAACGGCTCGGCGCCGATGCGGTCGGCATGTCCACGGTTCCGGAGGTCATCCTGGCGCGCCACGCCGGCATGAAGGTCGCGGCGCTCTCGGTCATCACCAATTTCGCCGCGGGCATGAGCGACGAAAAGCTCAGCCACGAGGCGACGCTCGCGACCTCGCGGCTGGCGGCGGACGCGGTGCGCCGCCTGCTCAATGAATTTGTCGCGCAAATGCCCAAGGGCTAGCGATGCTGGCGCAGGAGATCATCCGCAGGAAGCGCGACGGCGATGCGCTCTCGGCCGACGAGATCGGCTTCATGGTGCGCGGCATCGCAGACGGGAGCTGAGCGAGGGCCAGATCGCGGCGTTCGCGATGGCGGTGTTCTTCCGCGACATGACCGCGGCCGAGCGCGTCGCCTTCACGCGTGCCGATGACGGCGTCCGGCACCGTGCTGCGATGGGACGGCCTCGGCGGACCGGTGCTCGACAAGCATTCGACCGGCGGCGTCGGCGACAAGGTGAGCCTGATGCTGGCGCCGCTGGTCGCGGCGTGCGGCGGCTTCGTGCCGATGATCTCGGGCCGCGGGCTCGGCCACACCGGCGGCACGCTCGACAAGCTCTCGGCCATTCCGGGCTACCGCACCGATCCGGATATCGCGACGCTCCGGCGCGTCGTGCGCGAGGTCGGGTGCGCCATCATCGGGCAGACCGGCGATCTCGCGCCGGCGGACCGGCGGCTCTACGCGATCCGTGACGTGACGGGGACGGTCGAGTCGATCCCGCTGATCGCGGCGTCGATCCTGTCGAAGAAGCTTGCCGAGGGCCTCGACGGGTTGGTGATGGATGTGAAGGCCGGATCGGGCGCGTTCATCGCCGACGCCGGGAAGATGCGCGAACTCGCCGAGAGCATTGTGGCGATCGCGACCGGCGCAGGCGTGCCGACGGTCGCGCTGATGACCGACATGAACGAGGTGCTCGGGACCACGGCCGGCAACGCGCTCGAAGTCGCCGAGGCGGTGGACTATCTCGCCGGCAAGGCGCGCGAGCCGCGCCTGCACGAGGTGGTGCTGGCGCTCGCCGCCGAAATGCTGGTGCTCGGCGGGCTCGCCGCCGACCATCGCCGAGGCGCGCGCCAAGGCCGAGGCGCGGCTCGCTGACGGCAGCGCCGCCGAGACATTCGCCCGCATGGTCGCGGCGCTCGGCGGCCCGGCGGATTTCATGACGCGCAGCGATGCTCATCTTGCCAAGGCGCGCGTGGTCCGGCCTTGCACGGCGGAGCGTTCGGGATTCGTCGCCGCGATGGATGTGCGCCAGATCGGCATCGCGGCGGTCAATCTCGGTGCGGGGCGGCATCTCGCCACCGATCCGATCAATCACGGCGGTCGGCTTCACGCAATTTCGCGGCGATCGGCAGTCGCGATCGCGGCCGGCGAGCCGCTCGCGATGGTGCATGCCGCAAGCGAAGCGGATGCCGACGCCGCCGTCGCGGCATTGCGCGGCGCGATCCGCATCGCCGACACCGCGCCCGCGCCGCAGCCGGTCGTGCGCGCACGCATCGATGCTGATGCCGCCAAGGCGAAGGTCGCATGAGCCGCGCGTTCATCCTGGTGCTGGACTCGGTCGGCGTCGGCGCGGCGCCGGATGCGGCGCGCTATGGCGATGCCGGCGCCGACACGCTCGGGCACATCGCGCAGGCCTGCGCGCGCAGGGCGCGGCGACCGGCAGGGCCTGCGCGCCGGGCCGTTGCGCCTGCCGAACCTCGCGCGGCTTGGCCTCGGGCGCATCGTGCCCGCGCTGGAGCAGCCCGCTCGCGATCGAAGGCGCGTACGGCAGCGCCGTGGAGCAAAGCGCCGGCAAGGATACGCCGAGCGGGCACTGGGAGATCGCGGGCCTGCCGGTGCCGTTCGCGTGGGGTTACTTTCCGCGCACGCAGCCGAGTTTCCCGCCCGATCTGGTCGCCACGCTGATCGCGCGCTGCGGTCTGCCCGGCATCCTCGGCGACTGTCATGCTTCCGGCACCGAGATCATCCGCGCCCTCGGCGAGGAGCACATCCGCAGCGGAAAGCCCATCTGTTACACCTCCGCGGATTCGGTGTTCCAGATCGCCGCGCACGAGACGCATTTCGGTCTCGAACGGCTCTACGCGGTCTGCAAGGTCGCGAAGGAATTGACCGAGCCGCTGAACATCGGCCGCGTGATCGCGCGGCCGTTCGTCGGCGAAAGCGCCGACAGCTTCCAGCGCACCGCTAACCGCAAGGATCTCACCACACCGCCGCATGCCGATACGCTGCTCGACCGGGTCACCGCGGCGGGCGGCACGGTGGTGTCGGTCGGCAAGATCGCGGACATCTTCGCGCAGCGCGGCATCACGCGCGCGGTGAGCGCGAAGGACAACATGGCGGTGTTCGACGCAACGCTGGCGGAGGCAGAGAGCGCTCCTGACGGCGCGCTGGTATTCGCGAATTTCGTCGACTTCGACACGCTCTACGGCCATCGGCGCGACGTGCCCGGCTATGCGGCCGCGCTCGAAGCCTTCGATGCGCGGCTGCCGGAATTCCGCGCGCGCCTGCGCCCCGGCGATCTTGCGCTGATCACCGCCGATCACGGCTGCGACCCGACTTGGACCGGCACCGACCACACCCGCGAGGCGGTGCCGATGCTCTGGTTCGGGCCGGGTGTCGCGCCGCGCGATCTCGGACGGCGCGAAAGCTTCGCCGATATGGGCCAGACGGTTGCGCGCCACCTCGGGATCGCGCCGCTCGCGCACGGGAAAGACTGCTTCGCGGCGTGAGCCGCACGCGCCTTGCCGTGCTAGGTTCAGCGCAGGGTTGAGGGAGACGGACCATGACGATTGTGTCGTTCGCACGCGCCGCGCTCGCGGTGTCCTTGCTCGCGTTCACCGCGCCGGCCGCGCTGGCGCAGACGCCGCAGCACGATCTTCTCAATGCGACGCTGTGGATGCAGCGCGCGGTCGAATACAAGGCCAATTCGCTGGCGATCTTCGCGCTCGCTAAGATGCGCCTCGAACAGGCGCTGGCCGACGAGAACTGGACCGCGGCGCCGGTCGAGCAGACCGGCAACTACCAGAAACTCCCGCCCGCGCTGATCCTCGATCTCGATGAAACGCTGATCGACAATTCGCGCTTCCAGGCCTGGATGGTGCTGAAGGACGAGCGCTTCTCGTCCGCGAACTGGACCAAGTTCGTGAACGCGCAGATCGCCGAAGAGATCGCGGGCGCGCTGGACTTCCTCAAGTTCGCCGACTCGAAAGGCGTCAAGCTCTTCTACGTCTCGAACCGGAAGGACGTGGAAGAAGAGGGCACGCGCAAGAACGTCGAGCGCCTCGGCTTTCCGATGGGCGGCAACGTCGACACGTTCCTGCTGCAGAACAAGAAGCCGGACTGGAAATCCGCCAAGGGCACGCGCCGCGCATTCGTCGCAAAGGATTATCGCGTGCTGCTGATGCTCGGCGACAATCTCGGCGACTTCGTCGACGACTACCAGACCAGCGAGACGCAGCGGCTCAAGATTTTCGAGGACAACCGGGCGCGCTGGGGCAGGGAATGGATCATGCTGGCGAACCCGGCCTACGGCTCGTTCGAGACGCGCGACGTTCGATCACGACTTCAAGAAATCGCCGGACGAGCAGCGCAAGGCGAAGCGCGCCGTGCTCGACGCCTGGTCCGGACCATAAAAGAAGAAAGGGAGCGCATCATGGCGACGCGGTTCATCAATCCGCCGACGATCTCCAAGCCACCGGGCTACACACATGTGGTCGAGACCACCGGACCCGGCCGTACGATCTACATCGCCGGACAACTCGGCATCGATCCGTCGGGCAAGATGGCGCCAGATTTTCGCGGCCAGACCGTGCAGGCGTTCGAGAACCTGAAGAACGCGCTTGCGGCCGTCGGCGCGGAGTTCAAGCACGTCGTCAAGATCAACAACTACCTCGTCGACATTCCGGCCAACATCGGCACCTTCCGCGAGGTGCGCGACCAGTATCTCAACATGGCGGCGCCGCCCGCGAGCACGGCCGTCGGCGTGCCGGCGCTGGCACGTCCGGGCGCGCTGTTCGAGATCGAGGCGATCGCAGTCTTAGCTTTGAGCATCGTCTATTCCGAAAACCGGTTCCCGCTTTTCGGGACGATGCTTATTGCGCCAGATATCCGCCATCCACCGCGAGGATGTGCCCGGTGGTCATCGAGGCCGCCGGGCTCGCCAGATACAGGATCGCGGCAGCGACCTCCTCGACCTCGACTAGCCGGCCCATCGGCGTCACGCCTTCGATCGCGCTGAACCAGCTCGGGCTTCGCCAGGATCGGCGCGATGAAGCCGGTGCGTACCCAGGCGGGCGCGACCGCGTTCACGCGGATGCCGTCCTTCGCCCATTCGATCGCCATCGCGCGCGTCATGTTGACGACCGCGCCCTTGCTCGCCTGATACGAGATGTTCGGATAAAGCCCGCCGCCCGACGAGCCCATGATCGAGGCGAGGTTCACGATCGCGCCGCTCTTCTTTTTGAGCATGTGCCGCGCGGCGGCGCGCGAGCACAGGAACACCGCGCTCTGGTTGACGGCGACCACGGTGTCCCATTCGGCCTTGGACAGCTCGGTGGTCGGCTTGCGGATCGAGGCGCCGGCGTTGTTCACGAGAATGTCGATGCGGCCTGTGCGCGCCGCGAGATCGTCGAAGAAGCGGTCGACCTCGGCTTCGAGCGTGACATCGAGCGCGTGAGCTTCGGCGTTGCCCAGCGCGGCGGCGGCTTTCTTCGCCTCGTCGAGGTCGCGATCGACCAGAACCGCCCGTGCGCCGGCCGCAACGAAGGCTTCCGCCGTGGCGCGGCCGATGCCGCGCGCGCCGCCTGTGATGATCGCCACCTGGCCGTCGAGACGGAAGCGGTCGAGTGCTGACGCCATGCCTGTCCTCCCTCGGGGCTTTCATCGCCCGCCGTTCGGCTCGATACTGCGGGGATAAATCACAAGCCGCAACGGGGAGCCGCATCGTGTTCAAGGATGGCCTGCTCAAATCGCAACGCATTCTGGTGACCGGCGGCGGCACCGGCCTCGGCAAGGAGATGGCGACGAAGTTTCTGGAGCTCGGCGCCGAAGTGTTCATCTGCGGCCGCCGCAAGTCGGTCTGCGACGCAACGGCTGTGGAACTTGGCCGACAGGACCGGCGGGCAGGTCACGAGCTACGGCGTCGATATCCGCAACGCCGCCGCCGTCGACGAGATGGTCGAGGACATTTTCCGCGGCGGCCCGCTCACCGGCCTCGTGAACAATGCGGCGGGAAACTTCATCTCGCGCACCGAGGACCTCTCGTCGAAAGGCTTCGACGCGGTCGCCAATATCGTGATGCACGGCACGTTCTACGTGACGCATTCGGTCGGCAAGCGCTGGATCGCCGGCAAGCACAAGGGCAGCGTGGTGTCGATCGTGGTGACGTGGGTTGCCAACTCCGGGCCGTTCGTTGTGCCCTCCGCGATGAGCAAGGCGGCGGTCACCACGATGACGCGCTCGCTCGCGGTCGAGTGGGGCCGCTACGGCATCCGCCTCAACGCGATCGCGCCCGGCGTCTTCCCGACCGAGGGCGCCGCGAAGCGGCTGCGGCCCGGCGAGGAGCCGGGCGAGCACACCCGCAAAGTCAATCCGATGGGCCGCGTCGGGCAGATGTCCGAATTGCAGAACCTCGCGGCGTTCCTGCTCGCGCCCGGCTGCGACTGGCTCAACGGCGAGATGATCACCGTCGACGGCGCGCAGCATCTCGTCTCGGCCGGCGGCTTCTACGATCTGCGCGAATGGGGCGACGCGCAGTGGAAGGAAGCGCGCGAGGCGATCCGCGCCGTGAACAACAAGGACCGCGCGGCGCGCGGGCCTTAAGCGGCGGCGTGCTCCGTCTTGGAGCGGCGATCGCGCGCGCTATAGAGCGTTGCGATGCGGTCCGTGGGCGGTTCATCGAGCGGCACTTCCACCACGAACGTCGCGCCCTTGTCCGCGTCGGCCAGCTTCAGCGTGCCGCCGTTACGCTCCGCAAGCTCGCGCGCGATCGCAAGGCCGTACCCGGTCCCGCCGGTGGACGCATGGCCGCCGAGGAACAGCCGCTTGCGCACGGGCTCCGGAAGGCCGGGGCCGTCATCCGACACCGCGATCGTTGCCATCGTGTCCTCGCGTTGCAGCGTCACGCGGATGGTGCGTAGCGTGTTGGTGCGGCGCGCGACGGTCGCGGCATTGTGCAGCAGGTTGAACAGCACGCGGAACACGTCCTGCGCGTCCGCCATCACGAAGGCCGGGCCTTTCGCTTCGACATGCAATGACACCCCCGGCGGCAGGATCGTGCCGATGAGCTCACACACCTGCGCGATGGTGCGCGTGATGTCGAAGCGGGCGCGCGCGGCAGGTGGCACGCCTTCGGCCGGTTGCCGCGCCGCGCTGCTGCACATCGCGGCGATCTTCGCCAGCAAGGCCTGCGTGCTGGCGACGGTGCGGATGCTGTGCGGGCTGTCGGGACGCTCCAGCGTATCCACATAGAGCGCGATGGTGCTGAGCGCGTTGCGGATGTCGTGCGTCCACTGGGATAGCGCGAGCTGTTGCATATCGGATGGGTCCCGTCAGGTCCAGGTGGCCGCGTCAGGCGGCGGCCGCGAAGCGCGAGTCGACCAGCGTATTGCCGACGCGGCGGTCGTAGTTGTCGGCAAGCGCGCGCAGCGCGGCCGCGCCGTCGCCCGCGAACGAGGGACCGTGCATCAGCGCGAGCGTGCGGGGGCTCAGCGTCGCGAGCCGCCGGATCGTCGCGCCCATGCCGGGATTGAGGCTGGAGTAGCGGAACAGGTCCTCGCCGGCGATCGCGGGCCCCACGACATCGCCGGTCGTGAGCGAGGGGCCATCGCCAAGCTGGGTGAAGAGGTCGCCGCACATCAGCGTGCCGGTGGTCTCTTCATGGAGTACGCCGGCATCCCAGCCGTGCGGCGTGTGCGGCGTGTCGATGAACTTCACCCATTTGCCGCCGAGGTCGATCGACTCGCCGTCCGCGAGCACGCGCGGCGTGCGGTCGGCGAAATCGTTGAGCGAAACCATGCAGCCGGTCGCGCCGTGCGCGGGCTGCGCATGCGGCGCCACCGCGAGCCATTCGTTCATCGCGCCGCACTCGTCCGCCTCGAAATGGCCGAACGCGATCCAGCGAAGTCGCTCCGGCGCGATGATGCGCTTGAGTGCGTCGCGGTTCGACGCGAACATCTTGCGCAGGCCGGTGTGAAACATCAGCGGCTCGTCGCCGAGCACGAGGAACTGGTTGAAGGTGAAGCCGGCGGGCGGGGCGATGTCCGGCACGTAGGTTGAGAGGCGATAGATGCCGTCGGCGATTTCGCTGATCTTCGTTTCCATGACGGTCTCCGGGCGATGTCGGTGAGGCGACTGATGCCGGTCCTACGCGAAGAGACTTTCCGTGGCTCTCGCCGGTGTTTTCCGGTTCTTTCCGGCCCTTTCCGCGTGACCGGATTCGGCAAACGTTCCATTGAATATGCTCAACAAATCGTGCGCCGCCGCGGGTCGACGGAGCCGCGCGAACATGGTTCGATGACGATTATGCAACGCGAACATTCGATCGACGTCGCCGCCATGATCGGCGGCATCCGGCGCTGGGTGGAAACCGAGAGTCCGACAAGCGACAAGGCGGCCGTCAACCGCATGGTCGATATCGTTCAGGCGGATGTCGGCGGGCTCGGCGTGACGGTCGAGCGCGTGGCCGGCAAGGACGGCTACGCGGACAACCTGATCGTGCGCAACTCTGCGGCGGGCGAGGGCAAGGGCATCCTGATCCTCTCTCACATCGACACCGTGCATCCGATCGGCACGCTCGGCACCGTGCTGCCGTTCCGCCGCGACGAAGACCGGCTCTATGGGCCCGGCCTGTTCGACATGAAGGGCGGCGCGTATCTGGCGCTCGAAGCATTCCGGCAGGTCGCGAAGGCGAAGTCCGCGAAGCTGCCGGTCACCTATGTGTTCACGCCCGACGAGGAAGTCGGCAGCCCGACCTCGCGCGCGCTCATCGAGAGCGAGGCGAAGAAGTCGCGCTACGTGCTGGTGACCGAGCCGGCGCGCGACGGCGGCAAGATCGTCACCGCGCGCAAGGGCGTCGGCCGTTTCGAGTTGAAGACCATCGGCGTGCCGGCGCATTCCGGTGCGCGCCATCAGGACGGCCGCAGCGCCATCAAGGAGATGGCGCGGCAGGTGCTGGCGATCGAAGGCATGACCGATTACGCGCGCGGCGTGACCACGACCGTCGGCATGATCGCGGGCGGCACCGCGCCGAACGTGATCCCGCAGCATTGCCACATCACGGTCGACCTGCGCGTGCGCGACGTTGCGGCGGGCGAGGAGTTCGAGGCGAAGATTCTCGGGCTTGCGCCGATCGATCCCGGCGTGAAGATCGAGGTGACCGGCGGCATGAACCGCCCGCCGTTCGAGAAATCAGCCGCGATCGACGTGCTGTTCCGCCACGCGCAGGCGGTCGCGCGCGATATCGGCTTCGACCTCGAGCACACCGAGATGACCGGCGGCGGCAGCGACGGCAACTTCACGGCAGCGCTCGGCGTGCCGACGCTCGACGGCCTCGGCATCGACGGCGACGGCGCGCATACCGAATGGGAGCACGGCCTGATCTCGTCGATCGAGCCGCGCACCCGCCTGATGCGAGGCCTGCTGGAGACGCTGACGTAGCGCCTACCAGATTTCCTTCACGATCAGTGCCAGCCCCACGATGCTGACGAGCCAGACCAACGTGCGCGCCACCGGGATGCCGGCGAGATACAGCGGCCAGTAGACGACCCGTGCCCAGAAGAAGATGGTCGCTCCGAACGCTGCCTGCGCGTGCTTTGCCGGCGACCTGCGCTGCCAGCACGACGGCCAGAAGCATCGCCATCGCTTCGATCTGGTTGCGTGCAGCGCGATCCGCGCGGCCGCCGATCCCAGGCGATGCGACCACGCCTTCGCGATCACCGAATGCGACCATCATGCCGCTGGGCGACCACGCCTGCGTGCGCAACAGGAGCCCAACGATGAGCATCGCAAAAGTGAGAATTCCAGACCAGATCAGTGCCTGAACTGTCGTCATCATGGCTTGCCTCCCCCGGCTTAAAAGCAGGCGGAGTCTACGCCGATTTGTCCCGGGCGAAATGGCCCCAAGGACGGTTGTTCAGGAGAAGTGGCGCACCAGCGCGAGGCCCGCGAACAGCCCGCCGATGGAGAGCGCGACCGAGCCGACGACGTAGAGCGCCGCAAGACCGGGCTCGCCGCGCTCGTAGAGCAGCGCGGCGTCGAGCGAGAAGGCCGAGAACGTCGTGTAGCCGCCGAGAATCCCGGTCGTGAGGAAAAGCCGCCACGATTGCGAGGCATCGCCCTTGAAGGCGAAGTAAGCCGCGAGCAGTCCCATCACCACCGATCCGGTGACGTTCTCGATCATCGTCGCGTAGGGAAACGCCGTGCCGAGGAGGCGCGCCGAGGCGAGGTTGACGCCGTGGCGCAGCGCCGCCCCGATCCCGCCGCCGAGGAAGACGATCAGAAATCCCATCGCGAACCCTCCGGCGCTCCTGTCCGTTTCGGCGGCACGGCCGCCCAAATTTTGGGCGCGGGCGCGTCACGGCAAGCAGCGGCAGCCGACGCCCGATTCCCTTTGCGGTCCGCACCTTAGCAGCGATTCGCCGCGTGGCCTCGATCTTGCTGTTTCAGCCGCAGGGGTTGTGGGGCCGGGGACAAGCGCTTGCCGACCATCATCAAGGCCGAACCGGAGGCGGTGCCGCTCGATCTGACGCGCACCGCGCTGATCATTATCGACATGCAGCGCGACTTCCTCGAACCGGGCGGCTTCGGGGAGACGCTGGGCAACGACGTGTCGCTGCTCGGCGCTGCGGTCGCGCCCTGCAAGGCCGTGCTCGATGCCGCGCGGGCTGCGGGACTGCTCGTGATCCACACGCGCGAGGGCCACCGGCCGGATCTCTCCGACGCGCCGAAGGCCAAGGTCGAGCGCGGACATCCCTCGATGCGCATCGGCGCGCCGGGCCCGATGGGGCGCATTCTGATCCGCGGCGAGCCCGGCCACGACATCATCCCGGAGCTTTATCCGGTCACGGGCGAGCCGGTGATCGACAAGCCCGGCAAGGGCGCATTCTACGCGACCGACCTCGATGCGCTGCTGCGCAACTACGGCATCCTGCATCTGCTGGTCTGCGGCGTGACCACGGAAGTCTGCGTCAACACCACGGTGCGCGAGGCGAACGACCGCGGCTATCGCTGCGTCGTGCTTGCCGACTGCTGCGCCTCTTACTTTCCGGAATTCCACGAGATGGGCCTCGCGATGATCAAGGCGCAGGGCGCGATCTTCGGCTGGGTGTCGGATTCGGCGAGCGCACTCGCAGCGCTCAAGCCTCCGGCGCTGCGGCTGGTGAAGAGCTAAGGGCACGCGAAGGGAGCGGGTCATGACGATGGCCACGACAGCGAAGTTCGAACCGAAGATCTGGACGCCGGGCGACTGGAACGCGTTCTTCGGCTTCGGCACCAACATCCTGGTGAACATGCTGGTGCTCACCGGCCTGTTGCGCTTCGTGCTGAAGATGCCGGACGAGATCGTGTTCGGCCGCATCCTGCCCGCGCTCGGGCTGATGATGTGCCTCTCGACCTTCTACTACGCGTGGCTTGCCTATCGCCTGGCCGAAGCAGACCGGCCGCGACGATGTATGCGCGCTGCCCTCGGGCGTGTCCGTGCCGCACATGTTCGTCGTCACGTTCGTCATCATGCTGCCGATCACGATCAAGACCGGCGATCCGCTCAAGGGCTGGTCGGCCGGTCTCGTCTGGGTGTTCTTCCAGAGCTTCGTGCTGATGCTCGGCGGCTTCATCGCGCCGTATATCCGCAAGATCACGCCGCGCGCGGCCCTGCTCGGCGCACTCGCGGGAATCTCGATCACGTTCATCTCGATGCGGCCCGCGCTCGAAATGTTCATGACGCCGGCGATCGGCCTGCTGTGCTTCGCCATCATTCTGGTGAGCTGGTTCGGCGGCTTCAAATACCCGAAGGGCATTCCGGCGGGGCTGGTGGCGATCGCCGCCGGCATGCTGATCGCGTGGGGCGCGACCTTGTTCGGGTCCAGCTACGGCGGGATGAGTTTCGCCAAGCTCGGCGGTGCGTTCGCGAATTTCGGCTTCTCGGTGCCGCTGCCGGCGTTCGGCGTCGTGTTCTCGGGCTTCGAATTCCTCGGCGTCATTCTCGTGACGGCAATCCCGTTCGGCATCTACGATCTCGTCGAGGCGATGGACAACGTCGAGAGCGCGGAGGCGGCGGGCGACGTCTATCCGACGACGCGCGTGCTCACCGCCGACGGCGTCGTCAGCCTGATCGGCTGCCTGATGGGCAACCCGTTCATCAACGCGGTCTACATCGGCCATCCGGGCTGGAAGGCGATGGGCGGGCGCATCGGCTATTCGGCGGCGACCGGCGTGATGGTGATCGTGCTCGTCGTGGTTCGGCGTCATCGCGGTGATGTCGGCGCTGATCCCGCTGGTCGCGATCTCGCCGATCCTGCTCTACATCGGCATGCTGATCGGCGCGCAGGCGTTCCAGGAGACGCCGCGGCATCATGCGCCCGCGATCGTGCTCGCGCTGATCCCCAACATCGCGGCATGGGGCAAGCTGCAGATCGACTCAGCGCTCGGCGCGGCCGGCACGAACGCGGCGGCGGTCGGGCTCGACAAGCTCGGACAGGTCGGCGTGCTCTATCACGGGCTGGAAGTTCTCGCGGGCGGCGCGATCCTCGGCGGCATGGTGCTCGGCGCGATCGGCGCGTTCGTGGTCGACAAGAAATTCGCCGAGGCATGCGTACTTCGCGGCGGCCGGCGCGGTGCTCACCTTCTTCGGCTTCATGCACGGCGAGACGGTCGGCTTCGCGGTGACGCCCTCGGTGGCGCTCGCCTACGCGATGGTGGCGGCCTTCTTCTTCGCGCTCAGCCGCATGGAGGAGAAGGCGCCCGAGGCCTCAATGCAGATCGGCGCGAAGGCTGTTCCGGCGGAGTAGCCACGCAAGAGCTAACGCTATCTCAGGGGCTACTCATCCCAATCGAAAAGGAGCTTTCATTTAGCTGTTTGGCGAAGTGGTCGTAAGGAAGCATCGGGTCTTTGTTTAGGCTTCCGCGATGGTTCCGTAGCCACGGTAATCGCGTTCCGATCCCAGTCGTTACGGCATCCCGTGTAGTCTCGATCGTAGCGCGAACCAGCCGCACGCCCTGCCCGAACGAGGCAGAAAGATCGTCGGGTCGGACCAATGCGACACTTCGTGGATCATTGATATCCTTGAAGGTCACCATCATGGGTAAGCGTGAGAGCGGAATTTCTGCGCGTGCGTTCAGCCGTCCGAGATTTCTTACGGTTTCTTCTTTCAGCGCTCCGATTGAAGGAGCAAGATTGAACTCTCTGATCGGAATTGCTGTGGGGTCTGCCTTGTACGCGCCATGTGTACGAATTGGCTCACCTTGAAGAGCAACAAAGAACAACCCGCGTGTGCCGAGGTCGACGACAACGGCCTCACCTTTAGCACTCTCGGCGATACGGTTTGCAGGAAGTAGCCAGGGCCCGGGAATATCGTAACGGGCCTCGATCACGCCCGAGCCAGTGTGGATTTTACGGTCGGACTCGACGTCGATCGTCAGCCGGTACCGCACCGTGCCTGATGGAAACACCCAACCTGCCGCGAGGTAGAACGCGACTGCAGTCGCTGCGGCAATGCCCGCCAGTTTCCACATGGTTTTACGCGAGTTGGAATCGCTCATCGCCGAATGAAATGCGCCCTATCCGTCGCAGGCTGTGGCCGTCTGCAAACGAAAATTGTGAAAGTGAGAGCTACGCGTATTGATAATCCAGCGGCCTTATGAAGAATTTCTGAGCCTCGCGAGCGAATGAGCCGCATTCGTTTCGATTGTCCGATCCATGTAAATAATCCATAGACACGAAATTGATATATTGGATCAATGGTTTGACCTCTGTATTGGCTCACGATCCGACCCCCCGTTATTGACTTCTTTACCGGTTCCCACCTATTTGCGAATGAACGTTCGCTCTTTCATTATTGCAGGGCACAAATGCGCCGGGCCAACGCCCAGCTTCAGGCTGATCGACGCAGCGAGATTCTCGAAGCCGCGCAGGGCTGCTTCGCGCGCGCCGGGTTCCACCAGACCTCGATGCAGGAGATCTGCGCCGAGGCCGGGATGAGCCCGGGCAATCTCTATCGCTACTTCCGCTCCAAGGAAGACATCATCGCGGGCATCGCCGAGCGCGACCGCGCCGATACGGCGCAGCATTTCGCGGCGGTCGGCGAGGGAAACTTCTTCGAGGGCCTCGCGGCGCTCGCCAAGCAGCATCTGGTCGAGCGCAGCCTCGAGGAGGTCGCGCTCTGCGCCGAAATCATGGCCGAGAGCCGCCGCAATCCCGCCGTCGCCCAGATCTATCAGGGCATCGAGGCGGACGTGCGGGCGCGCTTCATCGCATTGCTGAAGACGGCGGCCGAGCGTGGCGAGATTCGCCGCGACATCGACTTCGACGGGACCGTGACGGTGCTGTTCGCTCTGGCGGACGGATTGTCGTGGCGGCGCGCCGTCGAGCCGAGCTTCAACGCCGAAGCCGTGATGCCACTCGTCCTGCACATGGTCGAGTGCCTTCTCGTTCATCCGCAAACGCAAAAAGAAAATCGGGTCGGGGCCTAGAGCAATGAAAGCCGCACGTTTCGCTGCCGTCGGCATCGTCGTCGCCGCCGTCGCGTGGATCGCATCGGGCCACCTGTTTCCGCACGAGACCGCGGAGAGCAAGGCGGCCGTCGGTGCGACCAAGGCCGCGACCGAGAAGGCGTTCCGCGTATCGGTGATCCCGGCCAAGGTCGAAGAGCGCAGCCGCAAGCTCGTTCTGTCCGGCCGCACCGAAGCCGACAAGAAGATGATGGTGACGGCGCGCGGCGACGGCACGATCACCGAGCTGAAGATCCGGCGCGGACAGTTCGTGAAGCAAGGCGAAGTCATCGCGGTGCTCTCCGACGAGGCGCGCGAGTCGCGCGTGCTGCAGGCGCGCGCCATGTTGATGCAGCGCAAGACCGAACTGGCGGCGCGCATGAAGCTGGTCGAGCAGGGCACGTTGCCGAAGCTCGAGGCCGTCAATCTCGAAACGCAATACAAGGTGGCCGAAGCGGCGCTGGCCGCTGCCGAGGCCGAGCGTGAGCGCGGCTTCGTGCGCGCGCCGTGGTCGGGCGTGGTCAACGACGTGCCGGTCGAAGTCGGGCAGGCGGCGTTCTCGATGCAGGGCAAGGAGATCGCGCAGATCGTATCGCTCGATCCGATGCTCGCGGTCGTCGAGGTCGCGGAGCGCAAGCTCCACGGCCTGAAGCTCGGCGATCAGGCCGAGATTCGCATGGTCACCGGACATACCGCGAAGGGCAAGATCCGATTCATTTCAAAGACCGCGAGTGCGGCGACGCGCACTTACCGTGTCGACGTGGAGATTCCCAATGCCGACGGCTACATCCCGGATGGTATCACGACCGAGGTGACGATCCCGCTCGCGCCGGTGCCCGCGACGCGCGTGCCGCGCTCGGCGCTCACGTTCTCGTCGATCGGCGAACTCGGTGTGCGCATCGTCGACCAGGCGAACAAGGTTGCCTTCGTGCCTGTCACGGTCGTCGAGGACGAGCAGCAACTGATGTCGGTCGGTGGTGTCGCCGCCGGTGCGCGCGTGATCGTCGCGGGCCAGGACTTCGTGCGCGAAGGTCAGGTGGTCGAAGCCGTCGAGGTGACCGAGGCCGAAGCCGCCAAGACCGCAGCGCGCTAGATCAATTAGAGAACGCGGAAATAGCGTCATGGCCAATCCTGTCGACTTCGCCATCAGTCATTCGCGGCTGACCCTCTCGGCGCTGGCCTTCCTGCTGGTCGCGGGCTTCGTTGCGTATGTGACGATCCCGAAGGAATCCGAGCCCGACGTCAAAATACCGATCGTCTACACGCAGCTTACCCAGCGCGGCATCAGCCCCGAGGATGCGGAGCGGTTGTTGGTCAAGCCGGTCGAGACGCGGCTCAAGTCGGTCGCCAACGTGAAGGAAATGCGCGCCACCGCGTACGAGGGCGGCGCCTATGTGCTCCTCGAGTTCCAGGCCGGTTTCGATTCCAAGTCGGCGCTGGCCGACGTGCGCGCCAAGGTCGACGAGGCCAAGCGCGACCTGCCGCGCGATGCGGACGAGCCGCAGGTGCAGGAGGTGAACCTCTCGCTCTATCCGGTGTTGGTCGTGGCGCTCTCCGGCGATCTGCCGGAGCGGACGCTGCTGCGCATCGCGCGCGGCGCCAAGACCGCCATCGAGCAGGTGCCGGGCGTCATCACGGCGGAACTGCGCGGCGCACGCGACGAGGCAGTCGAGATCGTCGCCGAGCCGATGCTGATGAAGAGCTACGGCGTATCGCTCGATCAACTCATCGCAGTGACGCAGCAATCGAATAGCCTGATCGCGGCCGGCGCCCTCGAAGGGTCGACCGGGCGCTTCGCCGTGAAAGTGCCGGCGCTGATCGAGCGTCCGCAGGACATGCTGCAAATCCCGATCGCGGCGAGTGCGGGCGCGGTCGTGACGCTCGGTGACGTGGCGCAGGTGCGCCCGACCTTCAAGGACGCAACTTCGATAACCCGCGTCAATGGCCGCTCCGCGATGACGATCGAGGTGTCGAAGCGTACCGGGGCGAACCTGATCGAAACGGTCGATCAGGTGAAGAAGACCGTCGAATACCTGAAGCAGACGTGGCCGGCGGCGCTTCAGGTTTCCTACACGCAGGACAAATCCAAGACGATCCGCCAGATGCTGGCCGATCTGCAGAATTCGGTCATCACCGGTGTGCTGCTGGTCGCGATCATCATTCTCTTCGCGCTCGGCTTCCGCGCGTCGCTGTTCATCGGCATCGCGATTCCGGCGTCGTTCCTCGCGGGCGTGCTCGGACTTCAACTCGCCGGTCTCACGATCAACATCGTGGTGCTGTTCTCGCTGATCCTTGCCGTCGGCATGCTGGTCGACGACGCCATCATCGTGTCCGAATTCGCCGAGCGCCGCATGGCGGAGGGCATGCCGCCGCGCGAGGCTTATTCGATGGCGGCCAAGCGCATGGCCGCACCGGTGATCTCGGCAACCGCCACACGCGTCGCCGCCTTCTCGCCGCTGCTGTTCTGGCCCGGCATCGTCGGCGAGTTCATGAAGTACATGCCGATCACGCTGATTGCGACGCTGTCGGCTTCGCTGATTGTCGCGCTGTTCTTCACGCCGACGCTCGGGGCGCTGCTCGGCCGCGCCTCGCCCGTGCCGCATGACGAGCGCGCCAAGGATCGCGGTCTCTATATGGGGACGGTACGGCTGGCGCTGCGCCATCCCGGCATGACGCTGCTGCTGGCGCTGCTGCTGTTGATCGGCGTGCAGATGGCCTACGGCAAGCTCGGACGCGGCGTCGAGTTCTTCCCCAAGGTCGAGCCCGACTATGGCCAGGTCGTGATCCATGGCCGCGGCAACCTCGCGCTCGACGAGAAGGACCGTCTGGTGCGCGCCGTCGAGGACCGCGTGCTGAAGTTCCCCGGCCTGCAGACGGTGTACACCCGCGCGGGCGAACAGCCGCGCCAGTCCAACGAGATCGGCGAGGACACGATCGGCGTGATCCAGTTCGAGTTCGCCAACTGGCAGACCCGCCCGCCGGGCCACGAGATCATGGACGCGATCCGCGAGAAGACCGCGGACATTCCGGGCATAATGGTCGAGGTGACCGCACCGCGCGCCGGTCCGCCAACCGGCAAGCCGGTGCAGGTCCAGCTCTCGGCGCTCGATCCGGAGTTGCTGCCCGCCGCCGCCAAGAAAGTCGCCGCGCTGCTGGCGACGCGACCCGACGTGCGCGACATCGACGACGGGCTGCCGTTGCCCGGCATCGACTGGCGCATCGAGGTGAACAAGGCGGAGGCCGCGAAGTATCAGGCCAACGTCAACACCGTCGGCACCGGCGTGCAACTCGTCACCAACGGCGCCAAAGTCACCGAGTACCGGCCCTCCGACAACGACAAGGCCGTCGACATCCTGGTGCGCTTCCCGCCCGAGCGGCGCAGCCTCGACCAGATCGACGAGCTGCGCATCCAGACGCCGGTCGGCCATGTGCCGATCGGAAACTTCGTCTCGCGCGTGCCGGCGCAGCGCGTCGGCAACATCAACCGCATCGGCGGCAACCGGGTCATCACGGTGTCGTCCAATGTCACCGAGGGCGTGCAGAGCGCGAACGTGCAGAAGGCGATCGCGGCCGATCTCGCCAAGGCCGATCTCGGTCAGAACGTGACGTTCCGCCTCAAGGGCGAGGACGAGGAACGCGAGAAGGCCGGCGCGTTCCTGATGAAGGCGTTCGGCACCGCGCTGTTCCTGATTTTCGCGATCCTGCTGGCGCAGTTCAACAGGTTCATCTCCGTCGCCCTTGTTCTCACCGCGGTGGTGCTGTCGACCATCGGCGTGCTGATCGGCCTGATGGTGATGGGCCAGCCTTTCGGCGTGGTGATGACCGGCATCGGTGTCATCGCGAACGCCGGCGTGATCGTTAACAACAATATCGTACTGATCGACACATACGACCGCCTCAGACGCGAGGGTGTCGCCGCCTACGACGCGATCATCGAGACCTGTCGCGAGCGCGCGCGGCCGGTGGTGCTCACCGCCGTCGCGGCGATCCTCGGCGTGCTGCCGATCGCGTTCGGCATGAACATCGAGTTTATGACGCGCGAGATCACGGTCGGCGCGCCGGCGACCCAGTGGTGGATCAGCCTGTCGACCGCCATCGTGTTCGGCCTTGGCTTCGCGACCGTGCTGACGCTGGTGGTGACGCCCGCCGCCTTGATGTCGATCGCGAACCTGGCGGCGTGGCGCGACCGGCGCCGGGCGAAGCGCGAAGAGCGCCGTGCCGCGCGCCTTGCGGCGGTGCAGCCGGCGGAATAAGACGGGCCTATGCCCGCCGATCCGACTGCACTTGTCGCGCAAACGCCTGTTATTCCGGTCCTGACCATCGAGCGCGCTGCCGATGCGGTGCCGCTTGCGCGCGCACTGGTGGCGGGCGGATTGCCCGTGATCGAGGTGACGCTGCGCACCAAGGCGGCCATCGAGGCCGTGAAGGCGATCGCCGCGCAGGTGCCGGATTGCGTCGTCGGCGTCGGCACCGTGACGCGGGCGTCCGACATCGCGGCAGCCATTGCGGCCGGCGCGAAATACCTCGTCAGCCCCGGCACGCCGCCGGAACTCGCGGCGGCGCTTGCGGATTCGCCCGTGCCCGTGTTGCCCGGCTGCGCAACCGTTTCCGAGGCGATGGCGCTGGCGGCGCGCGGCTTCAAGGTGCTGAAATTCTTCCCCGCCGAACCTTCCGGCGGTATCGCGTGGCTCAAATCGATCGCCGCGCCGCTGCCGGAACTTAAATTCTGCCCGACCGGCGGCATCGACGCGAAAAATATCGCCGCCTATCTCGGCTGCCCGAACGTGCTCGCGGCCGGCGGCTCGTGGGTCGCGCCGAAGGATGCGATCGCGGCCGGCGATTTCGCGCGCATCATGGAGCTTGCGCGCGAGGCATCCCGCTCTCGCGCCCGCGCCGCATGAACCGACCGGCGCGCAAGCGGCGGGCGTTCGACTGGTCGGCGGCCGTCATCGCGGTGCTTGCGTTGACCTCCGCGACAATCGTCTTCTTCCGTGACGGGCAGACGCGTTTCCTCGCGATCCTGTTCGATGATCTCGGGCTGTTCGGCACCATGCTGCCGAAGGTTCTCGCGGGCTCGCTGATCGGCGCCTTCGTCACGCTGCTGCTGCCGCGCGAGACGATCGTCAAATGGGTCGGCGCGGAGTCCGGCCTCGCCGGGATTCTCGTCGCCACGGTTGCGGGCGCGATCCTGCCGGGCGGGCCGTTCACCATCTATCCGGTCGCGGGCGCGTTCCTGATCGCGGGTGCGGATGTCGGCGCCGCCTGCGCGTTCGTGATCTCGTGGACGCTGATCGGCTACACGCGCGCGATCGTGTGGGAGCTGCCGTTCTTCGGGCTCGACTTCGTCACCTGGCGCGTCCTGTTCTCGCTGCCGTTGCCGATCCTGTCGGGCCTGCTGGCGCGCTACGCGTGGCGCTTCTTCCGGCCGGCGACGCCATGAATCTCGCGATCGACATCGCGCTTTGGACGATCGTGGTCGCGCTCGGCGCGACATTGTTTCTGCGCGATCAGCCGATGTTCGCCGATTCATTGCGCTTTGCGCGGCGCGAATTCTTCGCGCTTCTGCCGCGCATCGCAATCGGCATGATCGGCTCGGGCTTCATCGCGGAGATTTTGCCGAAGGAGCTGATCCCGTCGCTGCTCGGCCCTGAAAGCGGCGTTGCGGGCCTCTTGTTCGCGACCATCGCCGGCACGCTGACGCCGGGCGGGCCGGTGGTCGGTTTCGCGATCGCGGCTGCCGCGCTGAAAAGCGGGGCAGGGGCACCGCACATCATTGCCTACACGATCGCCTGGGCGCTGTTCGCGCTGCCGCGTCTGCTTACGTTCGAGATCGCCGCGATGCCGGCGCGCGTCGTGTGGCTGCGCGTCGCAGTTTCGCTGCCGCTGCCGTTTCTCGCGGCGTGGGCCGCGATGATTGTGGGTCGCCCGTAGGTCTCTACCGTTGCGGCGATGGCAGGTGGAAACGGTTCCCGCTTTCCCGCGGTCGGTACTAGTGCATCGCCGCCGCAGCGCGCGGCATGATCGCGCCGCGATGGCGGATCACCTGCGCGGCGAGGCCGTGCGCCAGCGCGGCCGACGTGACCGGGGCCTGTCCGCTGAGCCGCGCCGCGAGATAGGCCGCGTTGAACGAATCCCCCGCCGCCGTCGTATCCACCGGCTCGACCACTTCGGGCACCGGCACGCTTTCGCGCCCGGATTTGTCCGCCACCATCGCGTTCTCCGAGCCGTTCTTCACCACGATCTCGCCGATGCCGAAGGCCTGCAGCCGGTTGACCGTCGCCTCCGGATTGGCGTCGCCCCACAGCACCGCCTCATCCTCGAATGTGGGAAGTGCGATGTCGACGCGCTTGAGTGCTTCGCCGAACACCGTGCGGGTGCGCGCGAGATCGCCCTTCCAGCCGCGCGGGCGGAAATTGCCGTCGAACGCGACGAGCACGCCCTGCTTGCGCGCCAGCTCGAGCGCGGCGAGGAAACGGCCGAGCCCGGTGTTGGAATAAAGCGACAGCGTGACGCCGGAAAAATAGATGACCCGCGCCGAGAGGAGCGCCTCGGCGACCACCGCCCAGTTCGGCAGCTCGAACAGGTCGCGTGCCGGCGAGGTATCGCGCCAGTAGTAGAATTTGCGCTCGCCCTTTTTGTCGGTCTCGATCAGATGCAGGCCGGGCATCCGCCCCGGCACGCGCATGATCAGTTCCGTGTTCACGCCTTCGGCTGCGGCAAGCGCCATCAGCCGGTCCGAGTAGGGGTCATCGCCCATCGCGCTCGCGTACGCGGTCGGAATGTCGGCGCGCGCCAGATAGACGGCGGTGTTGAACGTGTCGCCGCCGAAGGCGAGCCCATAACGATTCTTCGGTCCTCGCGCGAGCTCGATCATCACTTCGCCGACGCAGATCACGCGATTTCTTGCTTCTGCCATGCCTCACCGGGTTCCAAGCGGCGCAATGAAGCACGGGGGAGGGGCCTTGTCATTGGGGCAGCGAGACATTCGGTTCCCGCCACTGCCGCATGGGGAACCCCAAGCGGGCGCAAAACGTTCTCCGCCGAAGGGAGATTGCCATGAGCCCCTATTCTTCGTTCCGCGACCTCGTCGTGATCGACATCCCTCAACCGGTCGACCGCGAGCCGCTCGTCCTCGATGAGGACATCACCGCCCGCGATGCCTGGCTGTTCGCGCCGCTGATCGCGGCGGCGGTAGCGTTGCCGATTATCGTCGGCACGCTGCTCGGCGTCGGCGCGGTGCATATGGTCAGTGCGGAGCGTTCCGTCTCGGCGACCGACGCCGACCACGTTCGCGAGCCGCTGGCCCGACCAGCCCATGACCGTCCTTCGCTAGGGGAGAGCCATGAACCGCAAACCCGACGACGAGCAGCAAGAGAAGCAGAAACAGCAGCAGCGCGGTGGCGGCGACCGCCAGCAGCATAACGAGCAGCAGCAGCAGGGCGGCCGCGAGCAATACAAGCCCGGCGAGCGTAACCGGCAGAGCGATCAGGGCGGGCAGAAGTAGCCCCCGCTCTCAACTGCGGGCGGGAAGCCGCCTACCGCATGGCGCGCGGACATGGCAACGTTGCGACATGTCCACCGCGCCGCATTTCCCGATCGACGTGCAGGATTTCTGGCGCGATCCCTATCCGGCGTTCGCGCGGATGCGGCGGGAGGCGCCGATCGCGTTCGTGCCACAGCTCGGCTCGACGCTGCTGACGCGGCGCGACGATATCTTCGTCTCCGAAAAGCGCATCGACGTATTTTCGTCCGACCAGCCAGCCGGCCTGATGGTCAAGCTGATGGGCCACAACATGATGCGCAAGGACGGCGACGCGCACATGGCGGAGCGCTCGGTCTTCTTTCCCGCCGTGTCGCCGCGCGCCGTGCGGGCGCACTGGCTCGCCGAATTCCAGGCGCATGCGGACCGCATTCTCGATGAACTCGCGCCGACGGGCCGCGCCGACCTGCTCTCGGACTTCGCGCTACCGCTGTCGGGCGAGTGCCTGAAGTCCGTCACGGGGCTCACCAACATCCGCTTTTCCGAGATGGATGCGTGGTCGCAGGGCATGATCGAGGGCATCGCGAACTACACAGGCGACCGCGAGATCGAGGCGCGCTGCCATGCGGCGACCGCCGGCATCGATGCGGCGATCGACGACATGTTGCCCGTCGTGCGCAAGGTGCCGAACCATTCGCTGCTCAGCGTGATGATCCACGGCGGCATGCCGGAAGAAAACGTGCGCCACAACATCAAGCTGACGATCTCGGGCGGGCAGAACGAGCCGCGCAAGGCGATCGCGGGCTGCATTTGGGCGCTGCTAACGCATCCGGATGAGTTCGCGCGCGTGCGCGACGGCCAAGTGTCGTGGCTGCAGGTGTTCGAGGAATTCGCGCGCTGGATTTCGCCGATCGGGATGTCGCCGCGCCGCATCGCCAAGGCGGCGACCGTGAACGGCGTCGATTTCGAGCCGGAGGATCGCGTGTTCCTGATGTTCGGTTCGGCCAACCGCGACGAAGCGCACTTCGCCGATGCCGACACGTTCGATCTGACGCGCGACACCGCCAAGAGCATCGCGTTCGGCGCGGGCCCACATTTCTGCGCGGGCGCGGCGGCGTCGCGCGCGATGATCGCCGATGTGGCGTTGCCCAGCGTGTTCGCGCGGCTGAAGGGCCTGACGCTCGATGCGCGCGAGCCGGTGCGCGTCACCGGCTGGGCGTTCCGCGGATTGCAGAACCTGCCGGTGAAGTGGGGCGCATAGCGGTCATGCGCGGCTGCGGCGTGCGTTCCCGCGGCCGCTCGCGTATCTCCGCGCCAACAAAGGCAATCCATGACCGCTGAAAGTCCGGCATCGGCCGCGCGGCCGAACGCGAAACTCATTGCTGTCGCGTGCGGGATCGGTGCCGCGGCTTGCTGGGCCGTGGGCCTCACGGCGGCGCGCCACGGCATCGCGATCGGCCTCACGCCGATGGACCTCGCGTTCCACCGCTTCATGTGGTCGGGGCTGATCATGCTGCCGTTCGCATGGCGCTTCGGCCTGCGCGATCTCGGCGGCGTCGGCTGGGGCGTCGGCACCGTGCTGATGGTGCTCGGCGGGCCCGGCCTGTCGATCTTCAGCCACGCG
The DNA here is from genome assembly GCA_963828625.1 of uncultured Alphaproteobacteria bacterium. Lineage (GTDB taxonomy): Bacteria > Pseudomonadota > Alphaproteobacteria > Rhizobiales > Xanthobacteraceae > PALSA-894. The sequence continues at coordinate 640,028 of CAWHEX010000011.1, forward strand.
GGCTTCATCCTCGCGCCGCTCGGGCATGGCGCCGTGATCCAGCCTTCCGTCGCGACACTCGGCGGCCTGCTGCTCGCCACGCTGATCCTGCACGAACATTCTTCGCGGGCGCGCATCGCCGGCGCATTCGTGATCGTCGCTGGCCTGGCGCTGATGGGCATCGATGCGCTGCTCAACATCGGCACGCATGCGCTCGGCGGCGATGCGCTGTTCGTTGCGGCCGGGCTGTGCTGGGCGTCGATGCTGACGATCCTGCGATTGCGCGGGATCGATAGCGTGCGCGCGACTATCGTGATCAGCGTGCTTTCGCTGCTGATTTACGCGCCGCTGCATGCGGTGCTGTTCGGTTTCGGCAGCATGGCGGCGGTGGGATGGAAGGAGAACCTGCTGCAGATTTTCGCGCAGGGCATCCTGTCGGGTCCGCTCGCAACCTATTTCTCCGCATACGCGGCGAGTGTGCTCGGTACCGGGCGCGGCGCGACCTTCTCGGCACTGGTGCCGGCGTTCACGATCCTGATCGGCGTGCTGGCGCTCGGCGAATGGCCGACGCTGATTCAGCTTGCCGGATTGGCCGTGGTGGCGGTCGGCTTCCGGCTGGTGATGAAGCGCTAGAGCATGACCCCGAAAAATGGGAACCGGCTTTCGGACAAGGTCGTGCTCAAAGGATAACTAGGCTTCGGCGCCTGCATATTTCCCGGCGGTCGCGGGGAACATCGACTTGATGATCTTGAGCTTGGAGATATCCGCGGTCGCGTCCATGTGCAGGAAGATCGCGGCATCGCGGAAGAGCTTCTCCACGCCGAAATCGAGCATCACGCCGTTGCCGCCGTGCAGCTCCATCGCGTGTTGCGCGACCTTGAAGATCTCCTCCGAGGCGAACACCTTGACCATGTTGCACAGCGTGTCGGCGTCCGGCGCATTCTCGTCGACCGCCTGCGCGGCGCGCCCGAGCAGCGCACGCACCGCCTCGATGCGCGTCGCCATGTCGGCGAGCCGCAGCGCGACCGCCTGATGCTTGATCAGGATGCGCCCGCCCTGCACGTAGTTCTGCACGTAATCGGAAGTGACCTCGAAGGCACGCACGCCGACGCCGAGATTTTTCGAGGCCTGGATGATCTTGCCGGGGCGGAAATAGATGCCGGCCTTGCCGAGTGAATCGTTCTCCACCAGCAGATGGTCGGCGGGCACGCGCATGTCCTCGAACACGAGCTCGCCATTGTTCATGAAGCGGCAGCCCATCGTCTCGTTGCAACGCGCGACGGTGAGGCCGGGCGTGTCGCGTGGCACGAGGAAGCTCGAAGTGCCTTGCAGCATGCCGGTGCCGGGCTTTGTGTTTACATAAACGACGTAAAGGCTTGCGTCGTAGCCGTTCGAGATGAATTGCTTTCGGCCGTTGATCACCCAGCTATCGCCGTCCTTCACGGCGCGCGTCTGCATCGCGGCCTCGGGCACGTTGTAGGGGAGCCAGCGGTCGGAAGCGCCGCGCGGCTCGGTCAGGCAGTGCGCGAGCAGGAATTGCGGATCGCCGACGAGGCGGGGAAACCATTTTTCCTGCAGATGGCGCGGCGCGAGGTTGCGCAGCAGCACGGACACTTTCCAGTTCTGCACCAGCTTGTCGGCCAGACCTGAATCGCCGCGCGCGATCTCCTCGGAAATGAGCGCGAAGGTCTGCACCTCGCTGCCCGGCTCGAGCTCGATGCCGCCGAATTCCTCCGGCACACCGAGCGTGCGAATGCCGATCCTGTCGGCGCCTTCGAGGATCGCGCCGGGCAGCCGGCCGTCCGGGTTCATGTCCCACTCACGCTGCCAGTTCGCCCGGATGAACGGGATGACGGCGTCATCCACGAACGCGCGGCACGAGGCGCGCATCAAGGTTTGTTCTTCGGAAAGCCCGCTGCTCATCGACCGCTCCTGTTACCGGCGGCCAGCTTACGAACAGGCGGCGTTGCGAGCTAGCGCATCGACGGCCCTGATGGGGCGAAGCCACAACGTTGCTTCAGCGGCTCCACCAGCGCGGCAAAACCCTCCGGCGAAAAGCGCCATTGATGCTCGCCAGCGGATACGGTCAGGTGCTGCGCGGTGCTGGCATTCAGCGACGAGAGGACGAGCACGAAGGCCGTGTGGTGGACGCGTTCGATGACCTGCACGACGCCATTCGCGCCGGCCGCCACGACAAAACGCACCGGGTCGTCGCTGCCGAACTGGAGGGCGATGCGGACATCCTCACCGCGCGGGATGGACTTGAGAGCGGGACTGCTGATCTCGAACGCGTAGACCGCGATCTCCTTGCGGCAGGCAAGACCGAAACTCGTGTCGGGTGCGTCCGCCGCCTGCGCCAGCAACGCGAAGCCTTGTTCGGTGGCGGCGATGCGCCACGCGCCGCGCGTTTCGGTCGGGGCTTGGGCTTCTGCGACAGCGCTTCCCATCCCGAGCACCAGCCCGGCGACGGCAAGGCCGGTGCGGAGGGGCGTCATCGCTGTTCCGTTACGCCGCCTTGCGGGTCGACAAGAACTCGCCCATGCGGTCGAGCGCCTTGAGGATGTTCTCGGTGGAGTTGGCGTAGGACACGCGCATGTAGCCTTCGCCGAGGATGCCGAAGTCCGGCCCGCCGATCAGCGCGACGCCGGTGTCGTCGAGCAGCGAGGCAGCGAGCGCCTTCGCCTTCCAGCCGGTGCGCTTCACGTTCGGGAACGCGTAGAACGCGCCTTTCGGCATGATGCACGAGACGCCGGGCAGCTTGTTCAACCCGTCGACAACGATCTTGCGGCGCTTGTCGAACTCGCGCGCCATGTGGTGCACGGCGTCCTGCGGGCCTTGCAGCGCGGCGAGCCCGGCGAACTGCGTCGGTGCGTTGACGCACGAGTGCAGGTTCACGGCGAGCTTGCGCGCGTAGTCGTAAAGCTTGCCGGGGAAAATCGCATAGCCGAGCCGCCAGCCGGTCATCGCGTAGGTCTTGGACCAGCCGTTGAGCAGGATCAGCCGGTCGCGGATCGACGGATAGTTGAGCAGGCACACGTGCGTTTCGCCGTCATAGACGAGCTGGTCGTAGATTTCGTCCGACATCACCGCGACGTTCGGCCACTTCTCGAGTCCGGCGACGAACTTGTCGACCTCGGCTTTCGGCGTGACGCCGCCGGTCGGGTTCGCGGGCGAGTTGATGATGATGAGGCGCGTCTTGTCGGTGATGAGGCTCAGCGTCTCGTCGGCCGAGAACGCGAAGCCGTTTTCTTCGCGGATCGGGATCGGGATCGGCTTCGCGCCGGTGTACTCGATCATCGAGCGGTAGATCGGAAAACCGGGGTCCGGATACATGATCTCGACGCCCGGCTCGCCGAACATCAGGATCGACATGAACATGGTGGGCTTGCCGCCGGGCATGATCATGACTTCGTCGGGCGACACCTTCGCCTTGAAGCGCTTGTCGAGGTCGGCCGCGACCGCTTCGCGCAGCTGCGGAATGCCGTTCGCCGCCGTGTAGCCGTGGTGGCCGTCGCGGATCGCCTTGATGGCGGCTTCCTGGATGTGCGCGGGCGTCTTGAAGTCCGGCTGGCCGATGCCGAGGTTGATGATGTCGCGCCCCTGGGCGGCGAGCGCGTTCGCCCGCGCCAGCACCGCGAAGGCGTTCTCCTCGCCGATGCGATCGAAGTTTGCGACAGTTTTCAGCATGGCATTTCCTCGTTCGACTTTGTTGGCAGCGGTATAGCGGGTGGGGGCCGGAGAGGCTAGCTCTCGTCCCTCTCGGTGAGCCGGCCGACCTGCACTTCGGCCATGCGCATCACCTCGAAGATGATCGCGACCGACCAGCCGATCAGCAGCAGCCCGTTGAGCGACGTGATCGGGCCGATCAGGCGCTTGCCCGCCGGCGCCGACGGCTCGCCGTAGCCGAGCGCCGTATAGTTCTCGAAGGCGAACTCGAACGGCGTGACGCCCGCGGGCGCTGCGCCGATCGCGCCGTAGTAGGCCGACCAGACCGCGATCTCGCACACATGCGCGATCATCAGGCAGACCATCGTGACGGTGAGCAGCGCGACCATGCGCATGAAGGCATGCAGGTGATCGGTGCGCGCGGCGGTGCGCCGCGTCACCTCGATCACCACGCCGGTCACCAGCGCGTGGATGCCGAAATTGAGCAAGCTGATGAAGCCGCCGGCGAGAAGTTGAACCCACATGTCGGCGGCGAAGCTCCCTTGCAATGAGCGCTGAGTTCAGCGCATTGTCACACTGAAATCAAAGCATTCCAATGTGGCGTCCGCGCGCCTTCGGGGAGGATCACCTATGGCGAAGAAAAGCAAAAAACTCAAAACCCCCCATCCGCGCGGCAAGAACCTCCGATCGCAGCTCTGGTTCGACAACCCGGAAAATCCCGGCATGACGGCGCTCTATCTCGAGCGCTACATGAACTTCGGTCTGACGCCGAAGGAGCTGCGTTCCGGCAAGCCGATCATCGGCATCGCGCAGACGGGCTCCGACCTCTCGCCCTGCAACCGGCATCACCTCGAACTCGCGAGCCGCGTGCGCGAAGGCATCCGCGGCGCGGGCGGCATCGCGTTCGAGTTTCCGGTGCATCCGATCCAGGAGACCGGCAAGCGCCCGACCGCGTCGCTCGACCGCAACCTTGCATACCTCGGCCTCGTCGAAATCCTCTACGGCTATCCGCTCGACGGCGTCGTGCTGATGACCGGCTGCGACAAGACCACGCCGGCCTGCATCATGGCGGCCGCGACCGTGAACATCCCCTCCATCGTTCTCTCCGGCGGTCCGATGCTGAACGGCTGGTGGAAGGGCGAGCGCGCGGGCTCCGGCACGATCGTGTGGAAGGCGCGCGAGGAACTGGCGGCCGGCCGCATCAACACGCAGGAGTTCGTCGACATCGCGGCGGCCTCCGCGCCGTCCGTCGGTCACTGCAACACGATGGGAACGGCCTCGACCATGAATGCGCTGGCCGAGGCGCTCGGCATGTCGCTGCCCGGCTGCGCCGCGATTCCGGCGCCCTACAAGGAGCGCGCGCAGATCGCCTACGAGACCGGCATCCGCGCCGTCGAGATGGTGTGGGAGGACCTGAAGCCCTCCGACATCCTCACCCGCGAGGCGTTCGAGAATACCATCGTGGCGAACTCGGCGATCGGCGGCTCGACCAATGCGCCGATCCACATCAACGCCATCGCGCGCCACATCGGCGTGAAGCTGACGATCGAGGACTGGGAGAAAATCGGGCTCGATGTTCCGCTGCTCGTCAACATGCAGCCTGCGGGCAAGTATCTCGGCGAAGAATATTTCCGCGCGGGCGGCCTGCCCGCCGTGATGAACGAGTTGCGAAAGGCCAAGCGCCTGCACGAAGGCGCGCTCACCGTGAACGGCAAGACGATGGGCGAGAACGTCCGGCGGGCGAAGATCGAGGACGAGGACGTCATCCGCCCCTACAAGAAGCCGATGCTGGAGAACGCGGGCTTCAAGGTGCTGTCGGGCAATCTGTTCGATAGCGCGATCATGAAGCTGTCGGTGATCTCGGATGAATTCCGCAACCGCTATCTCGTCAACCCGAAGGACCTGAATGCCTTCGAGGGCCGGGCCGTCGTGTTCGACGGCCCGGAGGACTATCACCACCGCATCGACGATCCGTCGCTCAAGATCGACGCCTACACGATGCTGTTCGTGCGCGGTACCGGGCCGATCGGCTATCCGGGCGCCGCCGAGGTCGTGAACATGCAGCCGCCAGCGGCGCTGATCAAAAAGGGCATCCTGTCGCTGCCGTGCATCGGTGACGGACGGCAGTCCGGCACATCCGGTTCGCCCTCGATCCTGAACGCGTCGCCGGAAGCCGCGGCGGGCGGCGGACTCGCGCTGCTGAAAACCGGCGATCGCGTGCGCATCGATCTCAACAAGGGCACGGCGAACATCCTGATCTCGAAGGCGGAGTTCGCGACGCGCCAGGCCGCGTTGCAGAAAAGGGGCGGCTACCAGTCCCCGAAGAGCCAGACGCCGTGGCAGGAAATCCAGCGGTCGATGGTCGATCAGCTCTCGGACGGCATGGTCCTCAAGCCGGCGGTCAAGTACCAGAAGGTCGCGCAGCTCTCAGGCGTGCCGCGGGACAATCACTGAACCGCGGGTTCCCGCCGCTCGGCATTTCGATTCGCGAGTTCCCGGCCGGGAACGCGAGCCCCGTTTCCACGTTTTCGGAAATGGAGGCATGTCATGGCGATCGACATCCGGTCATTCTTCATCGGCATCGCGACGGTTTTCGGCATTCTGGCGCTCGGGTTCGGTGGCGGCGCCATGATGGGCGGCGTGATGTCCGGGAACGACACGAACCCGAACAAGCTCGAACGCCAGCAGGCCGCAAAATCAAGCAAGCCTGAAACCTCGCCCGTGATCGCGGCTACGCCCGTCGTACCCACGCTGCAGGCAGTGCCGGCGCAGGCCGCAGCGGTTCCCGATCTTGCGCCCGCACCGCGCGTTATTTCGCCCGCGCAGCCGGTCACGGCTTCGCCGGAAAGCGCGCCGCTGCCGCAAGCTGCGCCTGAGCCGCAGCCGCAACCGGTCCAAACGCTCCCGCGCCCCCAACCCGCGCCACAGCCGCGCATGACCGCCGATGCTCCTGCGCTCGGCCCCGAGAAGCCGGTCGCGCTCGTGCAGCCTGTTGAAGAGAACCGTTCGCTATCCCGCCGCGAGGAGTCGCGCCGGCGCGCGCAACAGCGCCGAGAGGAACGGCGCAAGCTCGCGGCCGAACGCCGGGAGCAGGAGCTTGCGCGCCGCGAGGAGATGCGCGCGGCGCAGCGGCAAAAGCAGGCCGAAGCCGATGCTGACGACGACGATGAAGCGCCGCGCGCCTACGTCCGGCCGCGCGGCCTGTTCGACGGGTTTTTCCGCTCGTTCAACGACGGGCGCTTTTGATTTCGTTCGCGCTTGATGCTTAAGGCGCGACCGGTTCGTCGAACCCGTGCTTGTCGAGCGCGCGGCGCACGGTGCCGTCGTTCTTCGCCGCGTTCATGAAATCGGTGATCGCGGCGAGCGCCTGCGGCTTGCCCTTCTGCACCGCGATCGCGACGCCCATCTGCTGGAAGTGGCCGTCGGTCATGCGCGAGCCGGGCACCTGCTTCACGTAGGCCGGCAGATCGCCACGGCCGAGCGCGAACGCGTCGGCGCGGCCTTCCTTCATCGCGGCGATCGCTTCGTCGACCGAGGTGACCGCCGAGATGGTGGTGTTCTTCAACGTGCGTTCCGCGGCGCGAATGGTCGTGGTGTTGGCGATGCCGATGACGCGCATGCCGGCCTTGTCGACGTCCTCGACGGTCTTCGCGCCGGAGGCTGCGGTGACCATGTAGGTGCTTGCCGCCCGCACATAGTCCGGTCCGACCGCGAGGCGGTTGCGGCGCTGTTCGTCCACCGGCATGAAGCCGACATCGACCGCGCCGGATTCGACCGCATCGGTCACCTGTCCGGAATTCGGATAGAGCACGAACTCGACCGGCAGGTTGAGCTTCTTGCCCAGCGCCTCGCCGATGTCGGCGGTGACGCCGCGCGCTTTGCCTTCGCCCTCCTTGAGCACGAAGAAGGTCGACATGACGGGCGCGTACACGAGACCGACGCGCAGCGTTCCGGTGGGAGCGAGTTCTTTCATGGCACCTATCAATGAAATTGCATTGTCACATCGGCGGGGATTGCCGCACACTTAACGGCACTCAGGGAGAAACGCCATGCCTCGCCCATCCGTCGCCGAGAAGCGCCGCACGTTCCGCAAGCTGCACGAATCCGGCTGCTGGGTGATCCCGAACCCGTGGGACGTGGGCTCGGCGCGCTGGCTGCAGGGGCTCGGCTTCAAGGCGCTCGCTTCGACATCGTCGGGCTATGCGTGGTCGGAGGGCTATGCGGACACCGCGGTCGGCGTCGACATGGTGCTTGGGCATCTGAAGGAGATCGTGGCGGCGACGGACGTGCCGGTGAACGCCGATTTCGAGGGCGGCTACGCGGACGATCCGGCGGGCGTCGCGAAGAACGTCACGCGCTGTTGCGAGACCGGCGTCGCGGGCCTGTCGATCGAGGATTCGACCGGCAACAAGGACAAGCCGCTGTACGATATTCCGTTCGCGGTCGAGCGCATGAAGGCGGCGCGCGCCGCGATCGACAAGGCGGGCGGCGAAGTGTTCCTCACCGGCCGCGCCGAGGGCTTCATCGATGGCGTGCCCGATCTCGAACAGATGATCGCGCGGCTCAAGGCGTATTCGGCCGCGGGCGCGGATTGCCTCTACGCGCCGGGCATCAAGACGCGCGAGCAGATCGAGGCGGTGTGCAAGGCGGTCGCGCCGAAGCCGGTGAATTTCCTCAACGGCGCGGCGTTCGGGCATTCGGTGTCCGATCTGGCCGAGCATGGGCGTGCGGCGCATCAGCGTCGGCGGCGCGCTCGCGCGCTCGGCCTGGGGCGGCTTCACCCGCATGGCGAAGGAGATCGCCGAGCAGGGCACGTTCACGGGCTTCAAGGACGCGGCCAGCGGCGGCGAACTCAACGGCTTCTTCACCAAGGACAAGGCGGCGCGCGAAGCATGAGCGACCTGACGAACTGGAAAGGCGTTCCGTTTCCCGAACGCAAGGTGCTGGAAGGCCGCTACTGCCGCCTCGAGCCGCTGGATGTCGGCAAGCATGGCGCGGACATTTCCGCGGCGATGCAGGGCGCAAATTCCGTGTGGGACTATCTGCCCGCGCCGCCGCCGAAGGATCGCGCCGAATACGATGCGCTGCTCAAGTCGATGGTCGAGAACACGACCATTTGCCCCTACGCGGTGATCGACAAACAAGACGGCAAGGCCAAGGGCCACATGTGGATCATGGAGATCCGCCCGGCGCAGGGCGTGTTCGAGGTCGGCTGGATCACCTATTCGCCATCGATGCAGCGCACCCGCATGGCGACCGAGGCGGTGTATCTGATCGGCGACTACGGGTTCGGCCTCGGCTACCGGCGCTACGAATGGAAGTGCAACAATCTGCAACGAGCCTTCCAAGCGCGCGGCGCTGCGCTTCGGCTTCAAGTATGAGGGGCTTTTCCGCCAGCACATGGTGGTGAAGGGCCACAACCGCGACACCGCCTGGTATTCGATCATCGATACCGAATGGCCGGCGCGGAAGGCCGCGTTCGAGCGCTGGCTCGCGCCGGATAATTTCGACGCGCAGGGCAAGCAGAAGGCGAGCCTGTCCTCGCTCAACGCGGCGTGACGCTGCGGCGTGCGACGATCGCTGACCTGCCTGCCGTGACGGCGCTGCAACGCGCGGCCTACGCGAAGAATCGCCCGCTGCTCGGTGTCGAACCGCTGCCGCTGCTCGCCGACTACGCGCAGGTCTTTGCCGATTACGAGGTCTGGCTCGCGGAGCGCGACGGTGCGCTCGATGGCGTGCTGATCCTTGAGCCGCGCGCCGGCGACCTGCTGATCTGGAGCGTCGCGAGCGCACCCGCCGCGCAACGAACCGGCGTCGGCAACCGCATGCTGGCCTTCGCGGAGCAACGCGCGCGCGAGGTCGGTTTGCCCTGCATCCGGCTTTACACCGGGGAGCCGCTCACCGGGAACATCGCGTGGTACGGCCGTCACGGCTACGCGCACGAGCGCATCGAGGACATGGGTGACCGCCGCATCGTGCATCTGATAAAGCAGCTTTGAAGAAACCAAGGAGGCGGAGTTGGCGGGAAGATTGAAGGGCAAGGTCGCGCTGGTGACGGCGGCGGGGCAGGGGATCGGGCGCGCGATCGCGGAGGCGTTCGTCGCCGAGGGCGCGAAGGTGATCGCGACCGACCTCGACGTGAAGAAACTCAAGGGCCTCAAGAAGGCGACGGTCGCCAAGCTCGATGCGCGCTCGACCAAGGACGTCAACGCGCTGGTCAAGGAGATGAGCCGGAAGGTCGGCACCATCGACGTGCTGGTGAACGCGGCGGGCTACGTGCACCACGGCACCGTGCTCGACTCCACCGACGAGGAATGGGATTTCGCGTTCGATCTCAACGTCCGCTCGATGGACCGCACCATCAGGGCGACGCTGCCCGCGATGCTGAAGAAGGGCAAAGGCTCGATCGTCAACATCGCGTCGGGCGCATCGTCGGTGCGCGGCATTCCGTTCCGCTACGTGTACGGCACCACCAAGGCCGCGGTGATCGGGCTCACCAAGTCGGTCGCGGCGGACTACATCCGCAAGGGCATCCGGGTGAACGCGATCTGCCCCGGCACGATCGTTTCGCCCTCGCTCGACGACCGCATCAAGACGCTGGCCAAGAAGACCGGTGCGTCCGAGAAAATCGTGCGTCAGCAGTTCGTCGACCGCCAGCCGATGGGCCGGCTCGGCACGCCGGAGGAGATCGCGGCGCTGGCGGTTTACCTCGCGTCGGATAAGTCGAGCTACACCACGGGGCAGATTCACCTCGCGGACGGCGGGTTTGCGCTGTAGCGAAAGCGTGATTGTGCACGTCGCAATTCCGCCGCGTTGACCCCACTTCTATGCGGCCAACGCGGAGGCCTCTCCATGACCGGCGAAAAGAAACCCCGATCACGCTTCGTCGGCCTGCTCGGCCAGTTCGCGTCCATCGTCGTCATGGTGCTGCTGATCAAGACGGTGGCGGCGGAGGCCTACTACGTGCCGTCCGGCTCGATGCTGCCGAGCCTGCTGATCGGCGATCAGCTGATGGTCTCGAAATTCCCGTACGGCTACAGCCGCTATTCGATGCCGGTGCCGCTCGCGCCCGCGTCGGAGGAGCGATTGCTCGGGCGGCTGCCGCAATACGGCGACGTCGTGGTGTTTCGCCTGCCGCGCGATCCGGACCAGACCTGGGTCAAGCGCGTGGTCGGGCTGCCGGGCGACCGCGTGCAGATGCGCGACGGGCGGCTGTGGGTGAATGGTGCGATACTGCCGCTGCGCCGCGACGGCAGCGGCCTCGCGGAGGGCGACGTTACGGCGCCGCGCTTTGTCGAGACGCTCCCGAATGGGCACGAGCATCCGATCTTCAAGCTTCGCCGCAACGGCGAACTCGACGACACGCCGGTGTTCACGGTCCCGCCCGGCCAGATTTTCGTTATGGGAGACAACCGCGACAACTCGCTCGACAGCCGCGTCGCGCCGCGCGACGGCGGGGTCGGGACGGTGCCGGTGGAAAATCTCGTCGGGCGTGTCGATGCGATCCTCGGATCATGGGACCCGGCGGTGCGGCACGATCCGCTGTGGAGCTGGCCCGCGGGCCTGCGGCTTTCGCGGTTCTTCTCGCGCGTGGAGTGACGCGTCCGCGCGGCGCAACCTTCTCGCCTGAGGAGCGACGCGAGCGGGGGTATCTGGCCGCGCGTTCGGTTGATAAAACCGTCTTCGGATCGACCACGCTCTCCCTTCAGGGGAGAGAGTCTCATCGAGCTTCTGGAGAGAGTCTTCATGCACATTCTGATTACCGGGGCGGCCGGCATGGTCGGGCGCAAGCTGACGGAGCGGCTGGTCGAGAAGCGGCCTGAACGGGGCGCCGATCGACAAGCTCACGTTGGTCGATGTGGTGAAGCCGGACGCGCCGGCAGGCTTTTCCGGCAAGGTCGACGCACAGGCGATGGACATCGCGGTGCAGGGCACCGGGCGCAAGCTCGTCGCCGGCCGGCCCGACGCGATCTTCCATCTCGCGGCGGTCGTCTCGGGCGAGGCCGAGACCGATTTCGAGAAGGGCTACCGCATCAACCTCGTGCCGTTCCACGAACTGCTCGAAGCAATCCGTTGTGCGGGCGGCGGCTATCACCCCAAGCTGGTGTTCACGTCATCGATCGCGGTATTCGGCGCGCCGTTCCCGAGCGAGATTCCCGACGACTTTCATCACACGCCGCTCACCTCCTACGGCGCGCAGAAGGGCATCTGCGAACTTCTGCTGGCCGACTACACGCGCAAGGGCTTTCTCGACGGCGTCGGCATCCGGCTTCCCACCATCTGCGTGCGGCCCGGCAAGCCGAACAAGGCGGCCTCGGGCTTCTTCTCCAACATCATCCGCGAGCCGTTGGCCGGGCACGAAGCGGTGCTTCCCGTGCAGGAAAGCGTGATGCACTGGCACGCCAGCCCGCGCTCCGCGGTCGGCTTCCTGATGCATGCGGCCTCGCTGTCGCGCGAGACGCTCGGGCCCCGCATCAACCTCACCATGCCGGGTGTCGCCTGCACGGTCGGCGAGCAGATCGGGGCGCTCGGCCGCGTGGCCGGGCGACAACGTCGTGGCGCGCATCCGCCGCGAGCCGGACGCCGCGATCATGAAGATCGTGTCGGGCTGGCCGACGCGGTTCGACGCCAAGCGCGCAAGGGCGCTCGGGTTCAAGGTCGAGGACACATTCGAGGAGATCATCCGGGTCCATGTCGACGACGAACTGGGGGGCCGGATCGCGGCGTAACCGGGAGCTTGCTTCCGGCGCTTCGATGACTAAATTGCCGGTGAATCAGGCCTATCTTCCATGAACTACATCGATGCGGCCTTCGCGCCGTTGCGCAAGACCGGACAGATCAAGCTTTACGGGCCGGAGGCTTTCGCCGGCATGCGCAAGGCCGGCCGGCTTGTCGCCGCTTGCCTCGACGAGCTTGCGCCGATCGTGCAGCCCGGCGTTCCGACCGAGCAGATCAACAAGTTCGTGTTCGACTTCGCGATGGATCACGGCGCGCGGCCCGCGACCTTGATGTATCGCGGCTACAACAAGTCGACCTGCACATCGATCAACCACGTGGTCTGCCACGGCATCCCGAACGAGAAGCCGCTCAAGGAAGGCGACATCGTCAACGTCGATGTGACGCTGATCCTCGACGGCTGGCACGGCAACTCCAGCCGCATGTATCCGGTCGGCGAAGTTCCGCGCAAAGCCGAGCGCCTGATCGAGGTCACCTACGACGCCATGATGCGCGGCATCGCGGCAGTGAAGCCCGGCCGCACCACCGGCGACATCGGCCATGCGATCCAGAGCTTCGTCGAGCCGCAGCACATGAGCGTCGTGCGCGACTTCTGCGGGCATGGGCTTGGCCGCCTGTTCCATGACGAGCCGAACATCGTGCACATCGGCCGGCCCGGCGAAGGCATCGTGCTCAAGCCCGGCATGCTGTTCACGGTCGAGCCGATGATCAATCTCGGCCGGCCGCACGTGAAGGTGCTATCCGACGGCTGGACCGCGGTGACGCGCGACCGCTCGCTTTCGGCGCAGTTCGAGCACACCGTCGGCGTCACGCCGGATGGCTGCGAGGTGTTCACGATCTCGCCGGGCGGGCGCCACAAGCCGCCTTACGTCTAGCCGCGGCGCGCCCACAACCTGCTTCGCCCAAGGATTGCAATTCTGCGGTTTACCGTCATCCTGTAGCTCCGGCGCAACCCGCAAGGCAGCGCCAGCAGGTTGATTGATGCGTTCACGCCGCACGTCCTCCACCTCAGCCTCGGCACAGCCCGGCCTCGCGGAAGCGCCGCCGCACTTCCACGGCCACCGCGAGCGGCTGCGCGCGCGCTTCATGGAGGCGGGCGCGGAGGCGCTGGCCGACTACGAGATGCTGGAGCTCATTCTCTTTCGCGCGGTGCCGCGGCGCGACGTGAAACCGCTCGCCAAGGATCTGCTGGCGAAGTTCGGCTCGTTCGCCGAAGTGATCTCGGCATCACCGCAGCGCCTTGCGGAGATCGCGGGGCTGGGTGAAGCGGCCATCACGGAGTTCAAGGTTGTACAGGCGGCCGCGCACCGGCTCGCCCGCGGGCAGGTCAAGAAACGACCGGCGCTCTCCTCATGGCATTCGGTGCTCGACTATTGCCGCGCCGCGCAGGCCTTTGCCGAGAAGGAACAGTTCCGCATCCTGTTCCTCGACAAGCGCAACCAGCTCATCGCCGACGAAGTGCAGCAGGAAGGCACGGTCGATCATACGCCGGTCTATCCGCGCGAGGTGGTCAAGCGCGCGCTCGAACTGTCGGCGACTGCCATCATCCTGGTGCACAATCATCCGTCAGGCGATCCAACGCCCTCGCAGGCCGACATCGACATGACCAAGCAGATCGCGAGTGTCGCGAAACCGCTCGGCGTGCAGCTCTACGATCACATCATCGTCGGCAAGGAAGGCCACGCCAGCCTGAAGGGGCTGCGGCTGTTCTAACCGGCCAGCCGGAGAAACGTCCGGATATGGCCGAGAACGTCGTCCGGCTTGTCGTGATGCAGCCAGTGTCCTGCGCCGGTGATCGTTTCGGCCCGGGCGTCCCGAAAATAGCTTACCAATCCGGCGGCTTCCGAAACCTTGAGGAAGCTCTCGTCGGCGTGCAGCAGCAGCGTCGGGCAAGCGATGCGCGACCAGAGGGAAACGTGGTCGTCAGGCAGAAGCCGGTTCGGCGCCATCGCACGCTGGTAGGGGTCGAACTTCCAACTGTAGGTGCCGTCTGCGTTTCGCCTCACGCCGAAGGTCGTGAGGTGCCGGGCCAATGCATCCGGCAGCCGCTTGTTGTGCGCCTGCATCTGCGCGGCCGCCTCCTCGATCGTGCGATAACGGCGCGGCTCGCGTTCTTCCAATGCGTCAAGCTGGCCGATCCATTTTGTAATTCGTTCGTGCGCCGGCGCTCTCTTCGCATTCGGTAGGACTGTCACGCCGTCGAGCACGACCAGAGCCGCTACCTGTTCGGGGAACGTGCCGGAGAACATCAGCCCGACCATCCCGCCCATCGAATGGCCGACAATCGTCACCTGTTCCGTCGTCGTGCCGCGCACGAGCCGTGACAGGTCGTACACGTACTCGGTCAGGGCGTAGCTGCCGCCCTTTGTCCAATCGGAATCGCCGTGCCCGCGCAGATCCGGCGCAAGGATATGAAAATGCGGCCGCAACGATTGCGCGATATGATCCCAGCTGCGGCAATGATCGCGGCCGCCGTGAACCAGAAGCATCAGCGGCGCGGTTTCGTTGCCCCAATCCACATAGTGGAGCCTCAGACCTTGCGACTGGAAAAAGCAACTCTGCGGAGCAGACATGGCCCTTCAATCTATGAAACGACGGGAATTTTCAAATCCCTCGACCGCCACCGGGCAATGCCTGTGCGGCTCGGTGCACTTTGAAATCGATTATCCGGCATTCTGGGCGTGGCATGACCACAGCCGCGCAAGCCGCCTCGCGCATGGCGCGGCCTATGCGACCTATGTCGGCACTTGGCGCAAGAAATACCGTGTCACGGCTGGCGAGGACGACATTGCGCGCTACGAAGACGAGGCGAAGGGAAGCACGCGCAGCTTCTGCCGGCGCTGCGGCACGCCTCTGCTTTACGAACGTTCCGGGCCGCGCCGCATGGTCAACATTCCGCGCGCTCTGTTTGCGAGCCGCACCGGCCGCCAGCCACTCTATCATGTCGGCATCGACGAGATGCAGGACTGGACCTATGCGGGGGAGGCGCTCGTCCCGCTCAAAGGTTATCCGGGCGTGGTGTGGAACCGGTCGAAAAAGAAGAAGCGTTCGGACGAGCCCGCCGCGTTCTGACGCCGCTTAAGGCCGCACCATCAGCATCGGCGGGCGCGCGGCCGGGATGCGGCTCCAGATGTTCGCTTCGTTCTCCTCGAAGCGCCACGCTTGGCCGTTGGCGGCGAGCACCACGAACTGGCCGCGGTCGAGCTTCCAGGACACGGGGTTGAAGCGCGTGATGGTCTGGTCGCAGCCGGGCTTGAGCGTGAGCACGAAGCTGTCGGCATCGTGGGCGGTGTTGCCGAGCGTGAGGGCGCAGATAGCGCGGCCGGGACCGCGCGTGATCTGCCATTCGCCGAACAGGTCGTCGGTGATGCGCTCCTGGCCGGTCGCGGCGAGCGTCTGCAGGAAATAGTGGGTGAAGCGCGGCGTCGTCTCGTACATGCCGCTTTCGACTTCGGTGAGTTCGAGCAGCACGACACCCTTGGCGTCGATCAGCTTGAGCGCATCGTCGCTGCCCATCGTCCAGGCGGCGGCCACACGCAGGTCGGGGAACGCGGCCGCGCAGGTCGCGCCCTGCGTCACCGAGCGCCCGGGCGCGGCGGCATCGAGCTTGAAGGTGAGCGTGCAGCGCCGGTCGCGATCCGGGTTGGACAACTCCCACACGCCGACCAGCGCCCGCGCGGCGTCGCTCGGTTGCGGGCTGCTGCGCGGCGCGGGCGTCTGCGCGAGGGCAGGGGAGGCGAGCGCCAGCAGGAAGGCGACGAGCAATCGCATCATGCCGCCACCTGCCGCATCATTACGGCTTCTTTGCCGGCGTCTCGGCGACCGGCGTCAGCGCACCCTTGCCGGCGAACCACGAGATGATGTTGTTCGCCACAAGTTCGTCCATCGCGCGGCGCGTCGCATGGGAGGCGGAGCCGACGTGCGGTAGCAGCACGACGTTTTCCATGTCGATCAGTTCCTGCGGGACCTGCGGCTCCTGCGCGAACACGTCGAGGCCGGCGGAGAGGATCGTCTTGTCCTTCAGCGCCTTGACCAGCGCCTGCTCGTCCACCACCGAGCCGCGCGCCACGTTGATCAGGATGCCCTCGGGCCCAAGCGCCTTGAGCACGTCCGCGTTGACGAGATTCTTCGTCGCCGCCCCGCCCGGCGTGATGACGATCATCAGGTTCACGTCGCGCGCCATGTCGAGGATGTTCGGATAGTGCTTGTAGGGTACGTCGGCCGGCCGGCGCGAGTGATAGACCACCGGAACCTGCATCGCGTCGAAGCGGCGCGCAATCGCCTTGCCGATCCGGCCCATGCCGACGATGCCGACCGTGCGATCGCGCAGGGACGGCGTGAGCTGATAGTCGCCGTGCTTCGGCCAGTTGCCGGCGCGCAGGTATTTTTCGGCCTGCGGCAAATGCCGGACGGTGCAGAGCGTGAGCCCGAGCGCGGTGTCGGCCACTTCCTCGTTCAGCACGTCCGGGGTGTTGGTGACGATGATGCCGTTCTGGCCCGCCCATTTCGCGTCGATATGGTCGTAGCCGACGCCGAAGCTCGACACGATCTCGAGCTTGGGAAACCGCGACATGATGGCGCTGTCGACCGATCCATGACCGGCCACCGCCGCAATGGCGCGCACGCGCGGCGCGATCGAGGCGACAAAGGCGTCACGATCCGGCGCTGCCCAAGCCTTGTGCACCTCGAAACCCGCCTTGGTCAGGGCCTCTTCGATGATCGGCTTCGGGCCGAACATCGCGACATCGGCTTTATCGCCGGGCATGCACGCTTCTCCTCGATGAACGGAACCGGCGCGAGACGCAGGGCGCGTCGCGGCCGGGCGCAGAGTCCTCGATCCGCCGACCGCCCGTCAAGCGCGAAAGTCGCAGCGCCCATTGCCTGAACTTTGCCCACGGGCGGAAGGCGATTTTCCCGGCTGCCGATCTGCGCTAGCATTGACTTACGGTCCGCCCACGGCGGATGACTCGACGCAGCCCATAAAACTAACATGTCAAGGGCCGCGTACTTGGGAGGAGTTCACTGAATGGCGTCGGTCGGAATCCGCGACGTCAAGAAGGTGTTCGGTTCGACGCCGGTTATTCACGGCGTCGACATCTCCATCGCTGATGGCGAATTCGTCGTGCTGGTCGGCCCTTCGGGCTGCGGCAAGTCGACCTTGCTGCGCATGATCGCGGGCCTCGAAAGACATCACCGGCGGCGAAATCCGCATCGGCGATCGCGTCGTGAACAACGTGCCGTCGAAAGAGCGCGACATCGCGATGGTGTTCCAGAACTACGCGCTCTATCCGCACATGACGGTCGGCGCCAACATGGGCTTTTCGCTGCAAGCTGCGCGGCGCGGCGAAGAGCGAGATCGACACGCGCGTAAACCGCGCGGCGGAGATCCTCAGTCTCGTGCCGTATCTCGAACGTTTTCCGCGCCAGCTTTCTGGCGGGCAGCGCCAGCGCGTCGCGATGGGCCGCGCGATCGTGCGCGATCCGCAGGTGTTCCTGTTCGACGAGCCGCTCTCCAATCTCGACGCGAAGCTGCGCGTCGCGATGCGCACCGAGATCAAGGAGCTGCACCAGCGGCTCAAGACGACGACGGTCTACGTCACGCACGATCAGATCGAGGCCATGACGATGGCCGACAAGATCGTCGTGATGCATGACGGAATCGTGGAGCAGATCGGAACGCCGCTCGATCTCTACGACAAGCCTGACAACCAGTTCGTCGCGGGGTTCATCGGCTCGCCGTCGATGAATTTCCTCAAGGGCAAGCTGAAGGTGAACGGCACGGCCGGGTTCGAGGGGCCGAATGGTGTCAGGCTGCCGCTCGGCGGCGCGCCAGCAAACTCGGACGGCAGGCCGGCGGTCTACGGCGTGCGGCCCGAGCACTTCACCATCGCGGACGACGGCGCGGAGGCCGAGATCGTGGTGGTCGAGCCGACCGGCTCGGAGACGCAGGTGTTCGCAAAGCTCGGCGGCGAGGAAGTCGTCGCCGTGTTCCGCGAGCGCCACAGGTTCGAGCCCGGCGACAGGGTGCGGCTGCGGCCCGACCCGACGCTCGTGCATCTTTTCGATGGGGAGACGGGCAAGCGACTGAACGCGTGAACACAAGAAAAGCGAACAAGCCGGCATACGAACCGGCAGCAAGCATCACACCAGAACGATTTCATAAGGGAGGAATAGGAATGAAGAAGATCACGAGACGCACGGCGCTCAAGGGCGGCACCGCGCTTGTCGGCGGCATGGCCGGCATTCTGGCGACCGGCCGCGCGCCGGCGTTTGCGCAAGGCTCGACGGTTCACTGGATCCGCTGGAACGACTTCGTGCCGGCATCCGACCAGCTGCTGCGCCGCGAACTGCTGCCCGAGGCCGAAAAGGCGCTGGGCATCAAGATGAACTTCGAAACCGTCAACGCGAACGATCTGCAGCCGCGCATCACGGCGGCGATCCAGTCGGGCTCCGGCCCCGACCTGTTCATGCTCAACAACAATCACCCGCAGCTCTACGCCGAGAGCCTCGTCGATCTCTCCGAAATAGCTGAGCCGCTCGCGAAGGCCGAGGGTGAGCACTATGCGCTGTGCAGAGCGCAGTCCAAGGCGGGCGACAAATGGCTGTCGATGCCGTTCTCGATCATCGGCGCGATGATCGCGTACCGCAAATCTTGGTTCGAGGAAGTCGGCTCGCCGAAGTTCCCGGAGACCTGGGAGCAGTACCGCGAGGTCGGCAAGAAGCTGAAGGCGAAGGGCCGCCCGATCGGGCAGACGCTTGGCCACACCTTCGGCGACAGTCCGACCTTCACGTATCCCTACATGTGGTCGTGGGGCGGCAAAGAAGTCGAGCAGGATGGCAAGACCGTCAACATCAACACCAAGGAAGTCCTCGAGTCGGTCAAGTTCATGCAGGCGTTCTGGAAAGACGCGCACGACGAGGGCGGCCTCGCCTGGGACGACTCCAACAACAACCGCGCGTTCCTCTCGCAGACCATCAGCGCCACACTGAACGGCGCCTCGATCTACATCGAGTCGCTGCGCAATCCGGACCGGTACATGACCGAGAAGAACGCGCAGCTCAAGACCGACGTCCTGCACGCACCGCTGCCGAAGGGCCCGGCCGGACAGTTCGCAATGCACACCTACCACTCGCATTGCCTGCCGAGTTACTCGAAGAACCAGGCAGCAGCGAAGAACTTCCTGAAGTGGATGCATACCAAGGCGAACTACGAGAAGTGGTTCATTTCGCAGAAGGGCTTCGCGACGCCGGGCACGCCTGAGTGGGAGAAGCACAAGGTGTGGACCGAGGATCCGGTGATGGAGCCCTACAAGGTCGCCGGCAAGCTCGGCCTCGCCGTGGGCCATTCGGGACCCTCGAACCGCAAGGCCGCCGAAGTGCTCTCGAAGTACATCATCACGGACATGTACGCGAAGGCCTGTCAGGGCGGCACGGCCGAGGACGCGCTGAAGTGGGCCGAGTCGGAGCTGAAGAAGGTCTACACCTGAGCCGCAACGCGATGCGTGCGGTTGCGGCTGCGCAACCGCACGAACGGACAGGCGCTTGATCGGCTGCGCCGTCTCCACCCGGAGGCGGCGCGAGCCGGCAGAAGCCTTCAGCAAGCGCTGGAATCAACCAACGCGCCCGCGGGGATCGAGTACATGGCCTTAGCCGAAGCCCAGGTCGCCTACGCACCGCAGGCGCCGCGCCCGAAGTGGCGGCCGCTGGAGGACGAGCGCTGGCTCGCGTTCCTCCTGATGGCGCCCGCGCTGATCCTGCTGGCGCTGTTCATTGCTTATCCGTTCGTGAAGGGCATCGAGCTGTCGGTGACGAACACCCGCGTCGGCGTGCCGGGGGAGTTCGTCGGCATCGCGAACTTCGTCAAGATCTGGAACGACAGCATCTTCCGCACGGCGGTCTACAACACCGTGTTCTACACGGTGATTACGACGATCTTTAAGCTCGCGCTCGGGCTGTGGCTCGCGATGCTGCTGAACCGGCACTTCCGCGGCAAAGCGATGGTGCGTGCCTTCATCCTGCTGCCGTTCATCATCCCGACGGTGCTGTCCACGTTCGCGTGGAAATGGATGTTCGACCCGACGTTCAGCGTCCTCAACTGGACGTTCTTCAAGCTCGGGCTGATCTCGACGCGCATCAACTGGCTCGGCGATCCCGATCTCGCGATGCTGTCGATCATCATCGTGAACATCTGGCGCGGCGTGCCGTTCTTCGCGATCAGTTTGCTCGCCGGGCTGCAGACCATCAGCCCCGAACTCAACGAGGCCGCCGCCATCGACGGCGCCAAGCCGTTGCAGCGCTTCTGGTACATCACGTGGCCGCTGCTGTTGCCCGTCACCATGGTGGTGGTGCTGTTCTCGGTGATCCAGACGTTTGCGGACTTCCAGCTTGTCTATGTGCTGACCGAAGGCGGGCCCGCGAACGCCACACATCTGTTCGCCACCTACGCCTATCAAATAGGGATACGCACCGGCCTGTTGAGCGAGGGCGCCGCGATATCGCTGGCGATCTTCCCGATCCTGTTCCTGGTCGTGCTGTTCCAGCTCTTCTACATCCGCCGCGTGGAGACCCGCTGATGATCGAAGGTGCAATCTGGCGGAAGTGGGTCTTCTTCTACCTGCCGCTCACGCTGTTCATCGTGTTCCTGCTGTTTCCGTTCTACTGGATGATCATCACCACGGTGCGTCCGGACGGTGAATTATATCGCCCGTGGAATGCGGTGAACAATTCGCCGTTCTGGACCTGGAAGCCGACCCTCGATCACTACCGCTATCTGTTCGAGGAGACGCTGTTCGGTAAGTGGCTCTGGAACACGATGTTCATCGCGCTCGTCTCGACCGCGATCTCGCTGGTGTGCGGCGTGCTCGCCGGTTACGCGCTGTCGCGGCTGAACTTCCCGTTCGCCGGAAGCCTCGGCACCGGCATCTTCGTCACCTATCTGGTGCCGCAGACGCTGCTGTTCATCCCGCTGGCCGACATCATCCGCAACCTGAAGCTCGGCGATACGCCGTGGTCGCTGATATTGACGTATCCAACGTTCCTGATCCCGTTCGTCACCTGGCTGATGATGGGGTACTTCAAGGCGATCCCCAAAGAGCTTGAGGAGTGTGCGCGCATCGACGGCGCGGCGCGCTGGCAGGCCATGCTCTACATCATCCTGCCGGTCGCGGTGCCGGGCATCCTGTCGGCGGGCATCTTCGCGTTTACGCTCTCGTGGAACGAGTTCATCTATGCGCTCGTGTTCCTCTCGTCGCCGCAGGAGAAAACCGTGCCGGTCGGCGTCGTGTCGGAGCTGATCCGCGGCGACGTGTTCTTCTGGGGCGCGCTGATGTGCGGTGCGCTGCTCGGCTCCATCCCGGTCGCGATCGCCTATTCGTTCTTTGTCGAGCACTACGTGTCCGGCCTTACCGGCTCAGTGAAGGGTTGATTCATGTCGCAGGTCGTCATCCGCAACGCGAACAAGAAATACGGCGACGTTCACGCCGTGAAGGACGTGAACCTGCAGATCCGCGACAAGGAATTCATGGTGTTCGTCGGCCCGTCGGGCTGCGGCAAGACCACGACGTTGCGCATGGTGGCGGGGCTTGAAGCGATCACCTCCGGCGACATCCTGATCGACAACCGCATCGTCAACGAACTGCCGCCGATGGACCGCGACATCGCGATGGTGTTCCAGAACTACGCGCTCTATCCGCACATGAGCGTGTACGACAACATGGCGTTCGGCCTGAAGATGCGCAAATTCGACAAGGTCGAGATCAAGAAGCGCGTTGACCGCGCCGCTGCCATTCTCGACATCGGCGGGTTGCTGGAGCGCAAGCCGCGCCAGCTCTCCGGCGGACAGCGCCAGCGCGTCGCGCTCGGCCGCGCGATCGTGCGCGACCCGAAGGTGTTCCTGTTCGACGAACCCCTGTCGAACCTCGACGCCAAGCTGCGCGTGCAGATGCGCGTCGAACTGAAGAAGCTGCATGAGCGGCTCGGCACGACAGCGATTTACGTGACCCACGATCAGGTCGAGGCGATGACGCTTGGCGACCGCGTGGTGGTGATGAAGGACGGCTGGGTGCAGCAGGTCGGCGAGCCGCTGGAGCTTTACAATTCGCCCGCCAACAAGTTCGTCGCCGGGTTCATCGGCTCGCCGTCGATGAATTTCGTCGACGTCACGGTGAGCGGGTCGAACGGCGCGCTCTATGCGGAGAACAAGGGCCTCAAGGTCAGGCTGCCGGCCGAGGTCGAGCAGCGCCTGAACGGCCACAGCACGAAAGAGATCACGCTCGGCGTCCGGCCGGAGGACATTTCGCTGGCGACCGGTCATGCCGATGAGCTTGTCTTCGACGCGAACGTCGAGGTGATCGAGCAACTCGGCTCCGAGATCGTGCTCGACATGAAGGTCGGCGACAGCATGATGGTGGCGTCGGTCGAGCCGAGCACCAAAGTCAAGGTGCACGATACGCTGCGCCTCGCGATGCGCCCGTCGCGGCTGCATGTTTTCGACGCGCAGAGCGAAAAGGCGATTTGACCTTTTCGCCGGAGCGGCGGGTACGCCGCGCTATTTATTGATCCACGCCAGCACGATGCCCATCAGCACCACGCGGATGGTGTCGAACACGATCTGCTTGATCGCGACGGCGAGCGCGATCGGCGTCACCACGTGATAGATCAGATAGGTCGGGATCACGGTCAGGCACGCGACCGCGATGCCGAAGCGGATGCCCTGCATCAGCCAGGGTTTGCCGTCTTCCTTGCCCTGGTAATAGACCCAGGCGAACGCGGCGCCGAAGATCGCCTGCGCCAGGATGATGAAGTAGACGATCTTCTGCGCCTCGGCGGGCGGGCGCATGCCCGGCGTCGCGGCGTAATCCGGTCCGAGCAGCACCGCCGTGGATCACGAAGCTCAGCGCCCACGCCATCACGAACATCACGACGGCGGAAATGATGCATTTGCGAGTCATGTCGCCCTCCCGCGCCAGAATCACACGATCATTGTAACAGGCCGTTCGACAAATCCCTTGAAGATCGAGAGCAATTCGGCGCCGCGCGCGGCGTCGACCGCGCCCGGATCGCAGGCGAGCGTCGCGGTCACCGTCTCGGCAAAGGCGACCGAGCCGTCCGGCGCCTCGATCGGTGCGCGGCGGCGCGAGCCGATGCTCAGCATCGTGGTCTGCGGCGGACGCACCGCGAGCGCGACCGACGCGATGCCCGGCACTGCTGGCGATGAACACCGCTGTCGATGCGCGCCGCGCGTCGGCAGCCGTGGCGGCATCGCGCCGCGCCGACGCGATCGCGGTGAGCGGCTGCGATGCGGCATCGCGGATCAGCACGGGCGCGTCCGCAGCGGCGAGCGCGATGTCGGCCGTCGCGTCCGGCATCGCGCGCTGTAGCGCGGTCGCCCATGCCTTGACGATCACGTCGGCCAGCTCGATTCCCTTTGCGCTCGGTGCACAGCGCAAGCGCCTCAGCGAGCGCAATGTCCGCCGTGAGTACGAGGCTCGCAGCGGCTTGCGCGGGGGCAGGGGCCTTGCGCGCCGTCTCGACGTCGCGTGCCACGATGCGGCCGTGCGGGCCGGAGCCTTTGACGTTTGTGAGATCGATTCCCGCTTCACCCGCGAGCCGCCGCGCCAGCGGCGTGACGACGGTGCCGCCCGCAAGCCGCGCCGGGCCGAAGTTGCGCTCGGGCGAGCGGACTTCGCGGAAGGGCTCCATCTGGCACCGTGACGCATTCGGCACTACCTCCGCTCGTTCCCGCGAAGGCGGGGACCCAGTTCTTTCCTGGCTCTGGATGCCCGCTTTCGCGGGCATGAGCGGAGCCTGCGGGGTTGCGGGCGCTTGAGGCTTCGCCGTCGAAACCGCCTCGCCCTTGCCCTGAATGATCGCCACCACCGCGCCCACCGGCGCGGTCTCGCCCGACTGCACGTGGATGGCCGCGAGCGTGCCGGCCGCGATGGCCGGCACTTCCATCGACACCTTGTCGGTTTCGATCTCGAACAGGTTTTGGCCCGGCTTAACGGCGTCGCCGGCCGACACGAACCATTTCGAAATCTTGCCCTCAGCGACGGTCTCGCCGAGCTGCGGCATCAGGACGTCCATCGCGGTCTCCCTTTCGCGTCCGGCGATTACCAGATCACCGAGACGTATTGCGTCTCCATGGAACTCCAGCATGCCCTCGTGCGCGCCTTCGCGCCCGAGGCCGGACTGCTTGGTGCCGCCGAACGGCGCCGCCGGATCGGAGACCGAGCCGCGATTGAGGCCGATCATGCCGAATCGAGTTTCTCGGACACGCGCATGCCGCGGCGACAGATCCTTGGTGTAGAGATAGGCGACGAGGCCGTACTCGGTGTCGTTGGCGCGCTGGATCGCCTCGTCCTCGGACTTGAAGGTCTGGATCGACGCCACCGGGCCGAAAATCTCCTCGTTGAGCATCTTGGCGCCGTCCGGACACGTTGGTCGAGCACGGTCGCCGGATAGAAGATAGCCCGGCCCGTCCGGCGTCTTGCCGCCGGTGAGCACCTTGGCGCCCGTTTGCACGGCGTCGTCGACCAGCTCGATCACCTTGTCGCGGCCCTCTTCGTTGACCAGCGGGCCGAGCGCGACGCCGTCGTCGAGCCCGTTGCCCATCTTCAGCGCCGCCATCTTGTCGGTGAGCTTCTTGGCGAACTCGTCGTGCACCTTCTCGTGCACGTAGAAGCGGTTCGCCGCCGTGCAGGCCTCGCCCATGTTGCGCATCTTGGCGATCATCGCGCCCTCGATCGCGGCGTCGATGTCGGCGTCCTCGAACACGATGAACGGCGCGTTGCCGCCAAGCTCCATCGCGGCTTGAGGATGTTGTCGGCGGCCTCGTGCAGCAGCTTGCGGCCGACCTCGGTCGAGCCGGTGAACGACACAACGCGCACGCGCGGATCGTGCAGCATCGCGCTGACCGACAGGCCCGGAGCGGCGCGACGGGATCGACGTTGACGACGCCCGCCGGCACGCCGGCTTCCTCCAGCAGCGGCATCAGCGCCAGCATGGTGAGCGGCGTCTCGGACGCGGGCTTGAGCACGACCGGGCAGCCGGCCGCCAAGCGCCGGGCCGATCTTGCGCGTCGCCATCGCGGCGGGGAAATTCCACGGCGTCACCAGCACGGCGACGCCGGCCGGCTTGTGCTGCGCAACGATGCGCGCGCCGGACGCGGGCGCCATGTAGATCTGGCCGATGTTGCGCACGGCCTCTTCGGCGTTCCAGCGGAAGAACTCCGCCGAATAGAGCACTTCGCCCTGCTGAATCCGAGAGCGCCTTGCCGTTTTCGATGCGTGATCAGTTTGGCGAAGCGCTCGGCGTCGCGCACGATGAGCTCGAAAGCTTTGCGCAGAATTTCGGCGCGCTCGCGCGGCTTGCGCGCGGCCCAGCCCTCGAACGCGTCCTGCGCGGCGTCGATCGCGAGCCTTGGCGTCCTCCACGCTCGCGCTCGCCACGGAAGCGATCTTGTTCTCGGTCGCCGGGTCGATCACGTCGAAGCGCGCGCCGTCGGAGGATTTGCGCCATTTGCCGCCGATCCAGAGGTCGGTCGGAACGTTGGCGAGGAGGTTGTCGTACATGGCCATGATGCAATCCTTCAGCTTTGCAGCGAGCGCCGCACTGTTTCGGCGATGCGATCGACCGTCGGCAGCACGGCATCTTCCAGCGCGTCGGCGGCGGGCAGCGGAATATGCGGCGTCGTAATGCGCACCGGCGGGCCGTCGAGATCGTAGAAAGCTTCGTCGGCGACGATCGACACGATCTCGGCGCCCCACCCGCACAAACGTGGGTTTTCCTCCACGGTAAACAAGCGGTGGGTGCGGCCGACGGAACCCATGATGGTCTGCGTGTCGAGCGGCACGAGCGAACGCACGTCCACAACCTCCGCATCGATGCCGTGTTCCGCTTTCAGCTTCTCGGCGGCTTCGAGCGCGCGCGGAACCATCAGGGCGAGCGCCAGGATGGTGGCGTCCTTGCCGGGGCGGAGGATCTTCGCCGTGCCGAGCGTGTCGACGATCTCGCCGTCCGGCACCTCGCCCTTCATCGGATAGAGCGACTTGTGCTCGAAGAAGATCACCGGGTCGGGATCGCGCACGGCGGCGGCGAGCAGGCCGATCACGTCGCGCGGCGTCGAGGGCGCGACGACCTTCAGGCCGGGGATCATCATCGCCCAGTTTTCAACGCTCTGCGAATGCTGCGCGCCGAAGCGCGAGCCCGCGCCGTTCGCGGTGCGCACGACGAGCGGGCACTTGAGCTGGCCGTTGCTCATGTAGCGGCTCTTGGGAAACTCGTTCGCGATGTAGTCGAAGCACACCGCGAAGAAATCCGAGAACATGATTTCGGCGATGGGCTTCAGGCCGGTCATCGCGGCGCCCATTGCGGCGCCGAGGATCGCCTGCTCGGAGATCGGGCAATCCTTCACACGCCGCTCGCCGAACTGCTCGAACAGCCCGACGGTCGACTTGAACACGCCGCCGGCCTTGCCGACGTCCTCGCCGAAGAAGATGACGTCGGGATCGCGCTTCATCTCCTGCGCGATGCCGCGGGCGACCGCCTCGCGATAAGTCAGTTCCGCCATGCCCAGCCTCCATCGGCGTAGACATCGGTGAACAGGATATCCATCGGCGGATTGGGCGCGGCCTTGCAGGCTTCGGTGGCGGACTCGACTTCCTGGTTCACGTCCGCCTCGATCTTCCCGATCTGGTCGCCCGTGATGCCGAACTGCTTCATCCGCTCGCGATAGATGTTGATCGGGTCCTTGTCCTTCTTCCAGCGCTCCAGCTCTCCCTTGGGGCGATAGGCGCCAGGATCGGCGCGCGAATGGCCGCTGTGGCGGTAGGTGAGGCACTCGATCAGCGAGGGTCCGTCGCCTGCGCGCGCCTTCGCGAACGCCGTCTGCGCGGTGCGGTAGACCTCGTCGGCGTCGTTGCCGTCGATGACGATCTTCGGCAAGCCATAGGCGGAGGCGCGGTCGCCGGCCGGATGCTCGACCGCCGTGATGTCGCCGATCGGCGTGTATTCCATGTAGTAATTGTTCTCGCACACGAACACGACCGGCAGCTTCCAGATCGCGGCGAAATTCAGCGCCTCGTGGAAAGCGCCGATATTGGTGGTGCCGTCGCCGAAGAAGCAGACGGTCACGTCCTTGTCGCCCTTGTATTGCGCGCGCAGCGCCGCCCCGCAGGCGATCGGCAGGTGCGCGCCGATGATCGCGTAGGAGCCCATCACACCATGCTCGGCGGAGGTGAGGTGCATCGAGCCGCCCTTGCCGCGCATCAGTCCGTTGTCGCGCTGCATCAGCTCGCCCAGCACTTTTTCGATCGGGACGCCGCGCGCAAGTGTGTGTGCGTGCCCGCGGTATGTGCAGAACGTGTGATCACCTTTCTTCATGGCGGTCACCGAAACCTGCCGCAATCGCTTCCTGCCCGAGAGAAAGGTGGCTCGTGCCCTTGACGAGGTTCTGCAGGAACAGGTCGTAGGCGCGCTGCTCGGCCTGCCGCAGGCGGAATTGCGAGTGATACAGCTTCAGCCGCGTCTCCTCGCCGATGTCGTCGTTCGGACGGCGGCCGTTCGATGCCGGCGCACGGGCAGCCACGCGCGCAGGCGGACGGGCAGGTTTCCTCGCCATTTCGGGGACCTCTAGGGGGTTCTTGGCTCAGCGATTTGTAACAGGGGGGCAGGGGAAATCAATCAACCGGATTTCGCCGCGGTCCCACCATGCGCTCGCGGTAGAGCAGGTAGAGGCCGGACGCGATCACGACCGCGACGCCGGACAGCGTCCAATTGTTAGGCTTGTCGCCGAACACAATATAGCCGAGCGCGATCATCCAGACGATCTCGGTGTAGATGAACGGCGCGAGCACCGAGGCGGGCGCGAGGCGATGGCCGATGATGAGCAGATAGTGGCCCATCCCGCTGAACAGGCCCATCGAGCACATCAGCAGAATGACCCGCCAGTCGCTCTGCGGCGTCCAGATAAACGGAAGGATCATTGTGGCGAGGATCGCGCCCACCAGATTGGAATAAAAGTTGGTCGTATCGGTGCTGTCGTGGCGCGAGAGGATGCGTGTCGAGATCGAGTAGATCGCGTAGCAAACCGCGCCGAGCGCCGAGAGGCCGGCCGCCCAATGGATGCCGCCCGCGCCCGGGCGCGTCACAAGCAGCACGCCGCAGAAACCGACGATGATCGCGGTCCAGCGCCGCCAGTGAATCCATTCGCCAAGGATCGGTCCGCCGAGCGCCGCCACGAGGAACGGCGTGCAAAAGATAATCGCGATGGCCTGGTCGAGCTGCAGGTAGCGCAACGCGAAGAAGTTGAGTGCCGTCGAGACGAACAATAGCGTGGAGCGGCCGAACTGAAGCCACGGCCGCGACGTGCGCATGACCTTTGGGTTGCCGATCGGGTTCGCGAGCGCGATGGCGAGTACGAATGCCGCCATGTAGCGCGCCCACACGACCTGCATCGTGTGCATGAAGTCGTTGAGATATTTCGCGACCGCGTCGTTGAACGCGAACAGCAGCACGGCTGCGCACATCAGTGCGATACCGGTCAGCCTGTCGCGTTGCGTTCGCTCCTGTGGCGTCAATACGTCGCCCGTCCGCCAGAAATGTCGAACACCGCACCGGTGGTGAAGGAGTTGTCCGCCGACGCGCACCAGGCGGCGAGCGATGCGATCTCCTCGACCTTGACGAACCGTGCGCGCGGAATCTTCGAGAGCATATAGTCGATATGCTCCTGCTTCATCTGGTCGAAGATCGCGGTTCTGGCGGCCGCCGGCGTGATGCAGTTCACCGCGATGTCGTGGCCGGCGAGTTCCTTGCCGAGCGACTTGGTCAGCGCGATCACGCCGGCCTTGGACACCGAGTAGGCCGAGGCGTTCGGGTTGCCTTCCTTGCCGGCGATCGACGCGATGTTGACGATGCGGCCGTATTTCTGCGCGATCATGCCGGGCGTCAGCGCGCGGCAGCAGTGGAACGGGCCGTCGAGATTGATGCGCATCACCTGCGCCCATTCCTCGACCGGATACTCCCATGTCGTGGCGTTCTTGCCCGCGATGCCGGCGTTGTTGACCAGAATGTCGACACGGCCGAGCGCCTTCACGGTGTCGTCGCGCGCGCGCTCGACGTCCTTCAGGTTCGTCACGTCGCAGGCGACTGCGATCGCCTTGCCGCGGTTGTTCAGTTCGCCCACGGTCTTTTCGGCGAGCGCCTTGTCGCGATCCCAGATCGCGACCGTCGCGCCGGAATCGAGGAACCGCTCGACGATCGCGCGGCCGATGCCCTGCGCGCCGCCGGTGACGACGGCGTTGCGGTTGGCGAGATCGATCTTGTTGGGCATGGCGGATTTCCCCGGTTTGGCGCGGCATAACTACCGAAGGTCATTAGGTCACGCGAGAGGCGAATTGTCAGGGGTGGACTGTGGAACGCGGGGTTGAAGAAGCTTCGGATTTCCTCTAATCGTCCGCTTGCGGGGCCTGCGACGGTCGCCCCGTCAGGCTCGCAAGGCCCAAGTGCCGTCTCCTTCCCGAGAGGAGGAGACCTATGTTTGCGAGCCATTTTTCTTCTATAGCCGTGCTTTCGCTTGCCGCCTTTGTGTTCGTTTTCGGCACGTCGCCGATGAGCGCTGCTGCGGCTCCGCTTTGCAAACCGGCGCTCGCCTTCAAGGATGTCCGGTTCTCCGACACCCAGCCCGAGACGATGGAACGCCGCTGGACCGCGCTCCTGTCGGTCGACGCCTCGCGCTGCACGACGCCGTCCGGACGCTTCGAGATTCTGTTCTCGCGGCAAAAGGAAAACGGGCCTGAGGTGGATTTCATCGAGCAGTTCACCTGGAAGCCTGACGCAGTGGAAGTCTCGATTGATTTCTGGGCCGACGAAGCCGTCGAGGGCTACGCACTCACCGGCATCGCGCCATGCCCGTGCCGTGAGTGAGGCGGCGGTCATGGACGCAGTGACAATCGGCCTCTTCCTCGCGGCGGCGTTCTTCGGCGGCCTCGTCTCGGGGCTCTCGGGCTTCGCGATGGGACTCGTGGTGTCCGGCGTGTGGCTGCACATCATCACGCCGGAACAGAATGCGTTGCTGATCGTGTTGTGCGGGCTGGTCACGCAAGGCTCGGGAATCTGGCGCGTACGTCACGCGATCAACTGGCGCACCGTTGCGCCATACATTGTTGGTGGAGCGATCGGCGTCGCCATCGGCACTGCGCTGCTGACGGCGATCGATCAAGGCACGCTGCGCATCACGATGGCCGTGCTGCTGATCCTCTACAGCCTTTACGGCTTGCTGCGGCCGGCGCTTGGACCGGTGCGGGGCGGCGTTCCCGCCGAGTTTGGCGTCGGGATAACGAATGGGCTGATCGGCGGGCTGACCGGATTGGGCGGCATCGCCATCACCATCTGGTGCCAATTGCGCGGCGGGCCGAAGGATGCACAGCGCGCGATCTTCCAGCCGGTGATGTTCTCGACCTTCGCGATGGCGGCCGTCTCGCTTGGCATTGCGGGCGTGTACACGGTCGAAGCCATGAAGCTCTATGCGCTGGCGCTTCCCGCGCTGGTCATCGGCATCTGGGCCGGGCTGAAGCTCTACGGCAAACTCGACGACACGGCGTTCCGCCGCGTGATTCTGGTCCTGCTGCTTGCGTCCGGCGTTTCGCTGATGGTGCCGAGCGTGATGCGGTGGACATCCTTGCTGAACTGAGCGCCATCGAATAATGTTTGCGTACGGGGCTCACGACGGTCGCCCCGACAGGCTCGCAAGGCCCAAGCGCCGTCTCCTTCCCGAGAGGAGGAGACCCTATGCTTGCGAGCTATTTCGTTACACCCCATGAACTCTGGTCGCGTATCGGCACCCCCGACGCGCCGATGATTCTCGATGTGTGCCGCCGGCAAATCTACGATGAAGGTCCGGGGGTGATTCCGACAGCACAGTGGCGGCAGCCCGAAACCTATCTCGATTGGCTGCCCGGCCTACCGATCGATCGGCCGATCGTGCTCGCCTGCCGTTATGGGCATAATTTGAGCCAGATGATCGCCGCGGAGTTGCGCGGGCGCGGTGTGTCAGCGCAGGTGCTGGAAGGCGGCCGCGTGGCCTGGAGCGAAGCTGGTTTGCCGCTGATCACGAAGGTGGCGCTCGACCGCTTTGTGCCGAAACGCCCAAGCCTGTGGGTGACCCGCCGGCGGCCGAAGATCGACCGCGTGGCGTGCCCGTGGCTGATCCGGCGCTTCATCGATCCGCAGGCGCGCATCCTCTTTGTCGACCCGCCGGAAGTCAAAAACATAGCGGCTGACATCGGCGCGATCCCGTTCGACATCGAGGATATCGAGATCAGCCACGAGGGCGAGCGCTGCTCGTTCGACACGATGCTCAGGGTCTTCGGGCTGGAGAGCGACCCGCACCTTGCGCGACTCGCGCTGATCGTGCGCGGCGCCGACACGGCGCGGAATGACCTGGCGCCTGAAGCCGCCGGTCTGCACGCGATCTCGCTCGGCCTGTCGGCGCTCGCGGGTGACGACGATCACGGGATGATCGCGCGTGGCTTCATGGTCTACGATGCGCTGTTCGCTTGGGCGCGACACGCCGCGTCGGAGCGGCACAATTGGCCCAAGACCGCGCAAGACCGGGCGGCGTAAGATGGCGGTGCAAACAGAAACTGTGCCGGCGGAAGCCGCGGCCGCGCCTA
Source organism: uncultured Alphaproteobacteria bacterium (assembly GCA_963828625.1). Lineage (GTDB taxonomy): Bacteria > Pseudomonadota > Alphaproteobacteria > Rhizobiales > Xanthobacteraceae > PALSA-894. The sequence continues at coordinate 672,079 of CAWHEX010000011.1, forward strand.
CCTTCGGTGAGGCGTTCCGCGTCTGGCTGAAAATAGGCTGCATCAACTTCGGCGGGCCGGCCGGGCAGATCGCCATGATGCACCGCATGCTGGTCGACGAGAAAAAATGGATCGATGAGCCGCGTTTCCTGCACGCGCTCAATTTCTGCATGCTGCTGCCGGGCCCAGAGGCGCAGAAACTCGCGACCTATATCGGCTGGGCGCTGCACGGGGTGCGCGGCGGGCTCGCGGCCGGCATCCTGTTCGTGCTGCCGGGCGCGCTGTTCATGCTGGGCCTGAGCCTGCTCTATGCGCTGGGGCAAGGTGTCACGTGGGTCGAAGGTGTGCTGTTCGGCATCAAGGCGGCGGTGCTGGTGATTGTCGTCGAGGCGTTGATCCGCATCGGAAGGCGCGCACTCAAGACGCGACTCCTGATGGCGCTCGCTGGCGCTGCGTTCGCGGGCATTTTCTTTCTCAACGCGCCGTTCCCGCTGATCGTCGCCGCCGCAGCGCTGATCGGCTATCTCGTGGCGCGTACGCGCCCCGAGCAGATGGGGCTGAAGAACGAAGCCATCGAGGTGACACCGCCCGCGCCGGACCGCTGGCGGCAGTTCTTTCTCGCGGCAGTCGTCGGACTGATCGTGTGGTGGGCGCCGGTCGCGCTCGCGGCGCTGGCGCTCGGGCCGGACCATGTGCTGGTCACCATCGGGACGTTCTTTTCTAAATTGGCGGTGGTGAGCTTCGGTGGTGCCTACGCGTTGCTTGCCTACATGGCGCAGCAGGCGGTCGAGACGCATCACTGGATGACCGCGCCCGAAATGGTCGACGGGCTGGGCCTGGCCGAGACCACGCCGGGGCCGCTCATTCTCGTGACGCAGTTCGTCGGCTTCCTCGCGGCGTTCCGCGATGCCGCACCGTTCTCAGCCGTGATGGCCGGTGTGCTCGGCGCCGCGATGACCACGTGGGTGACGTTCACACCCTCGATGCTCTGGATCTTCGCGGGCGCGCCGTTCGTCGAGCAACTGCGCGGTAATCGCCGGCTGTCAGGCGCGCTTGCGGCGATCACCGCCGCCGTCGTCGGCGTCATCCTCAACCTCACGGTCTGGTTCGCGCTGCATGTGCTGTTCGGCCGGGTGACGGAAGTGCGAGCGGGGTGGCTGCGCTGGTTTGCGTTCGATCCGCTCTCGCTCGACCTGAAGGCGGCGGCACTCGCCGCAATTGCCGCCGTGCTGGCGTTCGGCCTGCACCGCAGCCTGATCGAGACCGTCGCCGTGATGGCGGCGCTCGGCGTCGCGGTGAAATACGCGCTCGGCTGAGCTATTTCGGCCGCAACTCCACGCCTGCGCTCTTGTTGACGAACTGCAGGGTGTACGACTTGCGGAAGTCGACAGTCGGCTTAACCACGCCGGCTTTCACCATCTTGTCGAAGAAGCTCGCCATGCGGGCGTCGGTCATCGCGCCGATGCCGAGCTTGAGCGCGTCGCCGCTGTCGACGATGCCGTATTCCTTCATCCTGGCGATCGAATAATCGATGAGCTCCTGACTCATTTCCGGATTGTGCTTGCGGATCAGCTCGTTCGCGGACTTGTTGTCGCCGTAGAGATAATTGTACCAGCCGATCGCCGAAGCATCGACGAAGCGCTGCACCAGATCGGGCCGCTTCTCCACCACTTCGCGGCGCGTTTCGATCAGCGTCGAGTAGGTGTTGAAGCCGTGGTCGGCGAGCAGGAAGATCTTCGGCTTCACGCCGGCCTTCTCGACCGCGTAGGGCTCGGACGTCACGTAGCCCTGCATCGCGCTGTTCCTGTCGACCAGAAACGGCTGCGGATTGAAGGTGTAGGGCTTCACCTTCTCTGGCGCGAAGCCGAACTCGGCCTGCATCCATTTGAAATAGCTTTGCTGGCCTTCGGACGAAATCAGCAGCGTGAGGTTCTTCAGGTCCTCGAATTTTTCCGCCGTGCCCGGATGCGCGAGCAGCACCTGCGGGTCCTTCTGAAAGCTCGCCGCGACCACGATCGTCGGAATGTTCTGCGCAACCGCGTCGAAGCTCTGCAGCGAATTGGCGCTCATGAAGAAGTCGATCTTGCGGCCGAGCAGCAGCAGGCGGTTGTTCACCTGCGGGCCACCCGGCACGATGGTCACTTCGAGGCCGTACGTCTTGTACGTGCCGTCCGCGACCGCCTGATAGAAGCCGCCGTGCTCGGCCTCCGCGACCCAGTTGGTGCCGAACGAAACCTTGTCGAGTTGTTGGGCGTGCGCCGGCGCGGCGAGGAGCGTCAGCGCCGAAGCGGCGAACGCGCGGCGCGTCAGGGAGACGAGCATTCAAGGCTCCGATGGGTTGAAATTCGCGCGGACCATATTCGCTCGTCGTCGCGCGCGAAAGCGGGTGAGCAGTAAACATTGCTTGAGATTTGTGCTTACTGGATGCCGCGCCTGCGCGAGGCGTGACGCCGGAGAGAGACGTGGCCGACTGGCTTTCGCTGACGACCGAGGAATTCGGCGCGGATCGCATCGCGGTGCTGCCGGTCGCTGCCGTGGAGCAGCACGGGCCGCACCTGCCGGTCGGCGTCGATACCTATATCGCGGAGGCCTATCTCGGTCGCGTGCGTGCGCTGCTGCCGCCGGATGTGCCGGCGGTGTTTCTGCCGGTGCAGGCGATTGGCGCGTCCGACGAGCACCGCGCGTTCCGTGGAACGCTGACGCTCTCGCCGCAAACAACGCTCGCGACGTTCATCGAGATCGGCGAGAGCGTCGCGCGCGCCGGTATCCGCAAGCTTATCGTCATCAACAGCCACGGCGGTAATATCGCGCTGATCGATCTTGCGGCGCGGCAGCTGCGCGTGCGTCACGCCATGCTGGCGGTGCACGCCTCGTGGGGCCGCTTCGGTTATCCGGAGGGACTGTTCTCGGCGGCCGAGCGCACCCACGGCATTCACGGCGGCGATATCGAGACCTCGATCATGCTCGCGGCGTATCCCGATCTCGTGCGGCGGGAGAAGATCGCGGATTTCCGGCCCGCCACCTATGCGATGGAGCGTGACTACAAGCACCTGCGCGCGGATTTTCCCGCCGGGTTCGGCTGGATGACGCAGGATCTGCACCCCTCTGGCGCTTTGGGCGATGCGACGCTCGCGACCGCTGAAAAAGGCGAATTGGCGCTCGATCATGGCGCGCGGGCCTTCGTGGCGCTGCTGCGGGACGTGCAAAAATTCGACCTCAATGGCCTCGCGCCCGGGCCTCTCGGCTGACTTGCCGGTGCTACAATCGCCTGGCGACTCACACGCACGGGGGTGACACATGAGCGCGATCGATACCGGAGCGGGCGGGGCCGCGAAGGAAGAAAAGCGTTTCGGCAAGTCGCTGAACGATCTCGTCGCCGTCACCGTGGTGATCCTCACGGTGTTCATGGCGATCTCGAAGACCAAGGACGACAACATCAATCAGGCGATGCAAAAGGCGAAGGCCGACTCCGTCGACGCCTGGGCCGAATACCAGTTCGCGCGCGTGAAGCTGCATGTCGACGAGAACGGGCTGCACCAGCTTCGGCTCCTGGAAACGACCGGGCTGGTGAACAAGGATCTCGCCGCCAAGCAGACGGCCGAATACGAAGCCGACATCAAGAAATACGAAGGCCGTTCGAAGGAGACACGTGCGAAGGCGGAGCGGCTCGAAGCCGAATACGAGCGGTTGAATTTCCGCGACGACCAGTTCGACATGTCCGACGTATTTCTCTCGATCGCAATCGCGGTGTCCGCGGTCGCCGCGCTGGTGGACAATTTCGCGCTTCTCTATTTCGGCTGGGCCAGCGGCATGATGGGGCTCATCTTCGGAACCGCGGGCTTTGCGGGCTGGAATTTCCGCCCCGAGTGGTTGGCAAGCCTGCTGGGGACATAGATGCGGTCTTGCTGAGGGCCGTCAGAGCGGACGGGCATCGGTAAGTATCTATAATTACTTATATTTCTGTGACAGTCGCTCTCGCGTGGACAAGCGCAGTGGCTGGACAGCTATGTTGTGTTACAATATAACATTCGCATGGAGCCGCATCACCACCATCATCTGGGCCACACGCATCCGCCCGCGACGGTGTCGCCCTCGATCCTGCGCCTCTCGGCGCTGGAGCGGCTCGCGGCCGTGACGGTGCTGATCGCCGCGCTGTGGGTCTTGGTCTTCTGGGCGATGACATCATGAGTGCGGCGCTGGCCTTCAACGATGTGACGCTCGGCTATGACCGCCACCCGGCGGTGCATCATCTGCACGGCAAGATCGAAGCCGGCGCGCTGATGGCCGTGGTCGGCCCGAACGGCGCCGGCAAGTCGACGCTGTTCAAGGGCATCGTCGGCGTGCTCAAGCCGCTCGCGGGCGGCATCGACCTTTGCGGACTGCACGCGCGCGACATCGCCTATCTGCCGCAGATCGCCGACATCGACCGTACGTTTCCGATTTGCGTCTACGACATGGTCGCGATGGGGCTGTGGCGCGACGCCGGCCTGTTCGGCGGCATCGGCAAGTCCGAGCGCGAGAAGGTGCGCATCGCGATGTCGGCCGTCGGCCTCTCGGGCTTCGAGGATCGGCCGATCGGCACGCTCTCGGGCGGGCAGATGCAGCGTACGCTGTTCGCCCGGCTGCTGTTGCAGGACGCGCGCGTGATCGTGCTGGACGAGCCGTTCAACGCGATCGACACCAAGACCGCCGCCGACCTGTGCGATCTGGTGATGCGCTGGCATGCCGAGAAGCGCACCGTGATCGCGGCGCTGCACGATCTCGATCTGGTCCGTTCGCTGTTCCCCGAGGCGCTGCTGCTCGCCCGCGAGCCCGTTGCGTGGGGCCGCACCGCAGATGTGCTCACCGCCGAGAACCTGCTCAAGGCCCGGCGCATGTGCGAGGCGTTCGACGAGCACGCCGAAGTGTTGCGCCGCGTGATCTACGACACCCTCATCGGTCCGTTCGTCGAGTTCGCCTTCATGCGCCGCGCGCTTGTCGGCACGCTGGCGCTCGCGCTCGGCGCCGGGCCGATCGGCGTATTCCTGATGCTGCGCCGCATGAGCCTCGTCGGCGACGCGATGGCGCACGCGATCCTGCCCGGCGCGGCCATCGGATTTCTTGTGTCTGGCCTGTCGCTGTTCGCCATGACGGCGGGCGGGCTGATCGCGGGCTTCGTGATCGCGGTCGGTGCGGGCGTGGTCGCGCGCTTCACCGAACTGAAGGAGGACGCCTCGCTCGCGGCGTTCTTTCTCATCTCGCTCGCGGTCGGCGTGACCATCGTGTCGCTCAAGGGCACCAACATCGACCTGCTGCATTTCCTGTTCGGCAGCGTGCTGGCGCTCGACGATCACACGCTGCTGCTGATCGCCGGCATCACGACGCTTTCGCTCGCCGCGCTGGCGCTGATCTACCGGCCGCTGGTGCTGGAATGCGTCGATCCGGGTTTTCTGCGCTCGGTCAGCCGCGCCGGCGGGCCTGCGCACATCGCGTTCCTCGCGCTGGTGGTGATGAACCTCGTCGGCGGCTTCCATGCACTCGGCACGCTGCTCGCGGTCGGCATCATGATGCTGCCGGCCGTGATCGCGCGGTTCTGGGCGCGCGACGTCACCGCCATGATCCTGATCGCGGCGGCGAGCGGCGCGGTCTCCGGCTACGCGGGCCTGCTGCTCTCGTTCCACGCGGGCGCGCCGAGCGGGCCTGCGATCATCCTCGTCGCGGGTGGTCTCTACATCGTCTCGTTGCTGTTCGGACGCGTCGGCGGCGTGCTGAGCGGTGTGTTCTCAGGGCGGCATCTGGAGGCGTGACTTGATGCTGACACGACGCGTTTTCCTGGTCGCGGCCGCGCTGCTGCTCGCTTCGGGCGGCACTGTCAGCGCGCAGGAGAAGCTGAAGGTTGTCGCGACCTTCTCGATCCTTGCCGATCTGGTGAAGAACGTCGGCGGCGACCGCGTGGAGGTGAGGGCGCTCGTCGGTCCCAACAGCGACGCGCATGTGTTTCAGCCTGCGCCCGGCGACGCGAAGACGCTGGCCGACGCCAGGGTGATCTTCGCCAACGGACTCGGCTTCGAGGGCTGGATCGACCGGCTGATCAAGGCGTCGGGCACCAAGGCCACGATGGTCATCGCTACCAAGGGCGTGAAGCCGCGCAAGGCGGCGGACGATGGCCACGGACATGGCGATGCCGACCCGCATGCGTGGCAGGCGGTGGAGAACGTCAAGCTCTATGTCGCGAACATCCGCGACGCGCTCGCCGCCGCCGATCCGGCCGGCAAAGGCGCCTACGAGGCGAATGCGGCCGCGTATCTGGCGAAGCTCGATGCGCTCGACGCCGAGGTGAAGGCCGCGATCGAGAAAATCCCGGCCGACCGGCGCAGGATCATCACGACGCACGACGCGTTCGGCTATTTCGCCGCCGCCTACGGCGTCGCATTCGTCGCGCCGCAGGGTGTGTCGACCGAGGCCGAAGTCTCGGCCCGCGACGTCGCCAGGATCATCACGCAGATCAGGAAGCAGAAAATCCCGGCGGTGTTCCTCGAGAACGTCACTGACGAGCGCCTGCTCCGCCGCATCGCGCAGGAGAGCGGTGCGCGCATCGGCGGCACGCTCTATTCCGACGCGCTGACCGACGAGAAGGGCGCGGCGCCCACCTATATCGACATGATGCGGCACAACGTGCGGCAACTCTCGGCCGCGCTGACGAGCTAACCTCGCGTTCACCATGCTTTCCGAGGCGCCGGAACCCTTTTTGGCGGCCGCATGTTGCAGCCGCGTCTGAGCACAAGGGGGACGATGCGAGAGGTGGAGTGGTGGCTCGTAACGGTGCGTTCTGGAACCCGCACCGTCAGCCTCAGCAGAAGAAGCCCACAGGGATAACCGGATAGGCGTTGGCCCCGGCGCATGCGCGCGCCGGGGCCGCTTTCGGCTGCGTTGCCCTTGATGCCCGATTGCCTATATCTGGGGCTCCCGGAGTGCCCAGATGTCCGACGCGACCCAAGCAAACAATGACAAAATCCCCGTCACGGTGCTGACCGGCTACCTCGGCGCCGGCAAGACCACGCTGCTCAACCGCATCCTGTCCGAGCCGCACGGCAAGAAATACGCCGTGATCGTCAACGAGTTCGGCGAGATCGGCATCGACAACGACCTCATCGTGGGCGCCGACGAGGAAGTGTTCGAGATGAACAACGGCTGCATCTGCTGCACGGTGCGCGGAGACCTGATCCGCATCATCGAGGGGCTGATGCGGCGCAAGGGCAAGTTCGACGCCATCATCGTGGAGACGACGGGCCTCGCCGATCCGGCGCCGGTGGCGCAGACCTTCTTCGTCGACGAGAACGTCGGCAAGAACACCAGGCTCGATGCGGTGGTAACGGTGGCGGACGCCAAGTGGCTGCGCGACCGCCTCAAGGACGCGCCCGAGGCGAAGAACCAGATCGCGTTCGCGGACGTGATCCTGATCAACAAGACCGATCTGGTGACCGATGCCGAGCTGCGCGAGACGGAAGCGCGCATCCGCGGCATCAATCCTTACGCCAAGCTGCACCGCACGCAGCGCGCGCAGATTCCGCTCCACGAGGTGCTGGGGCGCAATGCGTTCGATCTCGAGCGCATCCTCGATATCGAGCCGGAATTCCTCCATGCCGACGATCATGCGCACGACCACGATCATCACCATGACCACGATCACGGGCATGGCCATTCGCATGCGCACGGCGGACTGAAGCACTATCACGACGAGGAGATGCAATCGATCGCGCTCTCGACCGACCAGCCGCTCGATCCCGACAAGTTCTTTCCCTTCATCCAGAACCTCACGCAGGCCGAGGGCCCGAACATCCTGCGCTGCAAGGGCATCATCTCGCTCCGGGACGATCCGCAGCGCTTCGTGTTCCAGGGCGTGCACATGATGCTCGACGGCGATCATCAGCGCCCGTGGAACGACGGCGAGAAGCGCACGAGCCGCGTGGTGTTCATCGGCCGCAACTTGCCGGAGGAGAAAATCCGCAAGGGCTTCGAGAGCACCGTCGCCGAATGAGCCTCGGCCGATGAGCACGACAGACGGCGCAATTCCCTCGGTGACCGAGCGCGTGACGCCCGTTGCGGCGGGCGCGCCGGTCGTCGCCATACACTTCGTGAGCGGGCGGGCTGTCTTCGTGCTCGGCGAAGAGGCTCTGCTGTTTGTTGCGCCGGACGGCGCCGAGCAGCGCGTCGCCGCGCATGCGGGCGGCATTCTGGCGGCAGTGAGCGACGGCACGCGCATCCTTACCGGCGGCGATGACGGCAAGGTCGCGGTGACCAGCGCGAAGGGCGATACCGAAACACTCGCCGCGGATGAAAAGCGCCGCTGGATCGATCGCGTCGCGCTTGGACCGGACGGCGTGGTCGCGTGGTCGATCGGTAAACAGGCCTTCGTGCGCAACGCCAAGGGCGAGACGAAATCGCTCGACCTGCCGTCGAGCGTCGGCGGGCTCGCGTTCTCGCCGAAGGGACTGCGGCTCGCGGTCTCGCACTACGGCGGTGTCACGCTGTGGTTTCCGAACGCGCAGGCGAAGCCCGAAACGTTCGCCTGGAAGGGCTCGCATCTCGACGTGATGTTCTCGGCGGACGGGCGCTTCCTCGTCACCGCCATGCAGGAGCCGACCTTGCACGGCTGGCGGCTCGCCGACGCGAAGGACATGCGCATGTCGGGCTACTCGGCCAAGGTCCGCTCGATGGCGTGGACGGCGGGTGGCAAATGGCTCGCCACCTCCGGGTCGGAGCAGCTCATCCTCTGGCCGTTCGGCGCCAAGGACGGCCCGATGGGCAAGCAGCCGCGCATGGTCGCGCCCTACGACAAGCGCGTGGTCGCGGTCGCATGCCATCCCGCGCAGGAAATCATCGCAGCCGGGTTCGAGGACGGACTCGTGATGCTTTGCCGCATCGAGGACGGCGCGGAGATCTTGGCGAAGAAGCCGGGTGCGGCCGCCGTCTCGGCGCTCGGCTGGAGCGCCGATGGCGCGAAGCTCGCGTTCGGGACGGAAGACGGCGAGGCCGGGATCGCCGACCTCGCGTGACGCCGGCTGGAATTACTTCTTGAGATTCCGCGGTGCGGCCGGAGGCGGATCCATCGCGTTGTCAGGAAGGCGCTTCCACTTTTGACTGCGACCGAGCAGCGCGATCCCGAGATAGCCGCGCACCTCGAGCTGTTTGCCGTCCGGGCTGACCTCCATCAGCGCACGATAGACCGTGCCGTCGCGCGGATCGGTGATCGTCCCGCCTTCGTACTTGAGGCCGTTCCGCTTCATTCCCTTGATCAGGGCGAGCCCGAGCACCTGGGCGTCTTTTTCCGCGCCCTCGCACTTCGTGCAGCGCCATGACTCGGGCGGCGGATCGCCAGGCTTCTGGAACATCTTCACGACGATGCCGGTGTAGACGCCGTCTTTTTCGGCAATGCTGAACCAGCTTTCGGCGGCGCCCGTCTTGTCATCGACCTGCTCCCACAGGCCGGCGGCGCCGGGCTGGTCAGCGGGAGCTGCCCAGGCGAGAGCGCTCAGGGAAGCAAGGAACACAAGAACGCCAAGAAATTTCATACGCAGCCTCACGAGCTCTCGACGCCGTCCCGTTCTGCCCGCCGAAGCTCTATCATGCGACGCAGAACAAGAAAAAGGCGAGCACGCTGAACGGGCTCGCCTTGTCGTCGTGTTGGTTGCCGTTGTGAGTGGGGCCGATCATCCCACCAGCACGTTCTTGAACTGCCACGGATCGCGCTTGTCGATGCTCTCCGGGAACATGCCGGGGCGGCCGGTCAGCGGCGTCCAGTCGGTGTAGGTGCCGATCACCGGGCCCAGATAAGGCATCTGCACCTCGAGGCAGCGGCGGAAGTCCATCTCGTCCGCCTCGACGATGCCAGCCTTGGGGTTTTCCAGCGCCCACACCATGCCGGCGAGCACGGCGCTCGTCACCTGCAGGCCGGTGGCGTTCTGATAGGGCGCGAGATCGCGCGTCTCGTCGATCGAAAGCTGCGAGCCATACCAGTAGGCGTTCTTCTTGTGACCGTAGAGCAGGACGCCGAGCTCGTCGATGCCCTCGGTGATCTCGTGCTCGTCCCAGATGTGAATCGCGGGCTGGCGCTCGCCCGCCTGCCCGAACAATTCGTGCAGCGACAGCACCGCGTCGTTGCAGGGGTGATAGGCGTAGTGGCAGGTCGGGCGGTACGTAGCCTTGGCGCCGTCGCGTACCGTGAAATAGTCCGCGATCGAAATCGACTCGTTGTGCGTGACGAGGAAGCCGTATTGCGCCTTGGCGGTCGGCGTCCATGAGCGCACGCGCGTGTTGGCGCCCGGCTGCGTCAGATAGATCGCGGCCTTGCAGCCCTTTTTGTGCTTGAAGCCGTTCTTCGGCATCCACTTCTCGTGCGTGCCCCAGCCGAGCTCGGCCGGCTGCATTCCCTCCGACAGGAACCCCTCGACCGACCAGGTGTTGCAGAACACCTCGATCGGCTTTGGCTTCCTGGCGACCTGCGTGTCGCGCTCCGCGATGTGGATGCCCTTCACGCCGAGCTTCCTGGCAAGCTTCGCCCAGTCCTCGCGCGTCGCCGGCTCCTTCAGCTTCGTCTTGGTGTCGGCCGCGATGTTGAGCAGCGCCTGCTTCACGAACCAGGACACCATCCCGGGATTGGCGCCGCAGCAGGACACCGCGGTGGTCGAGCCCGGCTTGCGCTTGCGCTTGGCGGCGAGCGTGACCTCGCGCAGCGCGTAGTTCGAGCGCTCTTCCGGGCCCTTCTTGGTGTCGAAGTAAAAGCCCGTCCACGGCTCGTTGACGGTGTCGATGTAGAGCGCGCCGAGTTCGTCGCAGAGCTCCATGATGTCCACGGAGGACGTGTCGACCGACAGGTTCACGCAGAAGCCCTGTCCGCCGCCGGCGGTCAGCAGGGGGCTGAGGAGCTTGCGGTAGTTGGCCTTGGTGACGGCCTCGTGGACGAAGCGGATGCCGCGCTCGTCGAGCAGCTTGCGGTCCTTGTCTTCGGGATCGATGACGACGAAGCGGGACTTGTCATAATTGAAATGCCGCTCGATCAAAGGCAGCGTGCCTTTGCCGATCGAGCCGAAACCGATCATCACGATGGGCCCGTCGATACGGGCGTGCACCGGCCACTGGGTCATAATTCAAACGCCTCCGATTTTGCGCGGGTGATATCCGCAGCGTCATGCAAACGGAAGAGGACGCCGCGCCGGCAGGGCACGGCGTCCACTGTCATTTCGGCTTCATATTTAGGCAGCTAGGGCAGCCGGCGCGTAGGTCGCGCCGGTGAGGAAGTCGGGCAGGCCCTTGGGCAGCCGATCGCCGGTCGCGCGGACGAGCCCGCGTGCGCCATCGAGCGCGCCTGCCCTCAGCGCGAGGCCGAGGAAGCGCTCCGGCTCGAACGGCCCGGGCAGGCGCAGCGCGCCGGTCTTGTCCGTCGAGAAGCCGAAGCGGCCGTAGTAGGGCGCATCGCCGACCAGCAGGACCGCGCGGTGGCCGAGGCGGCGCGCCTCGCGCAGCGCGCGCTGCATCAGGCTCGCGCCGATGCCGCGGTTGCGCGCGTCGCTCGCGACCGCGAGCGGCCCGAGCAGCAAAGCAGGGCGCCCGATGCCGGCGCTGACGTTCCACAGCCGCGCGGTGCCGACGAGGCGGCCGTTCTCGATCGCCGCGAAGGACAAGCCTTCGGCGGCGAACCGCCCCTCGCGCAGGCGCTCGGAGGCTTTCGCAAAGCGCGCCGGCCCGAAGGCCGCGTCGAGCAGGCGCTCGCGCGCCGCGATGTCGGTCGAGCGTTCGTTGCGGATGGTCACCATGGCCAACTCCTTCCAAGCCCTCCTCGGGAGGGCACACGACAGCGACGGAAGGGGAGCCGGCGTTACCGCCAGCTCCCGGCTTTCCTCTCCCGCTTTCGCGGGGTTCAGGGTGGGGTTAGATGTGGACCGTCTTCAGCGGCGCAAAGCCGTTGAAGGCCACGGACGAGTAGGTCGCCGTATAGGCGCCGGTACCCTCGATCAGCACCTTGTCGCCGATCTCCAGGCTCACCGGGAGCTGATAGGGCGCCTTCTCGTACAGCACGTCGGCCAAGTCGCAGGTCGGGCCGGCGATCACGCAGGCGCCCAGCTCATCGGCGTCACGCGTGCGTCTTGATCGGGTAGCGGATCGACTCGTCCATCGTCTCGGCGAGGCCGCCGAACTTGCCGATGTCGAGATAGACCCAGCGCACCTCGTCCTCGGTGCTCTTCTTCGAGACGAGCACGACCTCGGCCTCGATCACGCCGGCATTGCCGACCATGCCGCGGCCCGGCTCGATGATCGTCTCCGGGATCGCGTTGCCGAAGTGCTTGCGCAGCGCGCGGAAGATCGCCGTGCCGTAGGTTTTCACCGTCGGGACGTTCTTCAGGTACTTGGTCGGGAACCCGCCGCCGAGGTTGACCATCGACAGGTTCATGCCGCGCTCGCCGCACTCGCGGAAGATCGCCGCCGCCGAGGCAAGCGCGCGGTCCCAGGCGTGCTGGTTGCTTCTGCTGCGAGCCGACATGGAACGACACGCCGTGCGGCTCCAGCCCGAGCTTGTGGGCGTGCTCAAGCACGTCCACCGCCATGGCGGGCTCGCAGCCGAACTTGCGCGACAGCGGCCATTCGGCGCCGGCGCAGTCGAACAGGAAGCGGCAGAACACCTTGGAGCCGGGCGCCGCGCGGGCGACCTTCTCGACCTCGGGGATGCAGTCGACCGCGAAGAGGCGGATGCCGAGCGCGTAGGCGCGCGCGATGTCGCGCTCCTTCTTGATCGTGTTGCCGTAGCGAGACGCGGTCGGGCGTCGCGCCGGCTGCGAGCACCATCTCGATCTCGGTGACCGAGGCGGTGTCGAAGCAGGAGCCGAGCGAGGCGAGCAGGGAGAGCACCTCCGGCGCCGGGTTCGCCTTCACGGCGTAGAACACGCGCGTATCGGGCAGCGACTTGGCGAAGGTCTGGTAGTTGTCGCGCACGACGTCGAGATCGACGACCAGGCAGGGGCCTTCGTCGGTGCGGTTGCGCAGGAAGTCACGAATGCGAGCTGTCATTCCGAAGCATTCCCTATCCGGTGTGCGCGGCACGGCCGCGGCTTAAGGTGAACCTGATGTCGGTGATTCGCGCAGCCGCTCGCTGAGCGGACACGCTCTCACCACACCGATTGCTGCCTTAGTCCGGATGAGGGAAGAACCCGTTCCGCACTGTTGGCAAAGAAGGACAAGCCTTTTCAGTCACGTCCGGCATTGACGCCGGTGTTGCCAAAAAAGCCCGCTCCGTCGTTGCTTTAAGCCGCGTCCCCCGTTGAGCGCGGGGTGCGCCGGTTTCGCCTCCGGCTGCCAGTTGCATGGTTCGGGAAGCAGGTTCTTCCCGAGGCGGCTGTCCGGCCTCTTGTCCGGATGCCCACCAACTGACACGCGGCCACAGGCACGTGCGAAATTGGGCAATCGGGAAATAAGAAAATCGCGCGCGAGATGCAAGTATTTTTTTTACCGCGCGCGCGAAAGCGGTTAGCGAAATGTAGACGAATGATCTGCGAGGGTGAGTGCGCGGCGACTCAGTTGCGCGTCGTGAACGGCTCGATGCGCATGCCGGCGCGGATGAACGCCGCCATCACGGCGATGCCGCCGACGAAGAACAGCACCTGAAGAATGATGGTGCCGTACTCGCCGAGCCCGAACAGATTTCCGAATGCCCAGCCGCCCGCGAAGGCGGCGCCGAACACTTCGGCGGCGATCAGGATCGCGGCCGAGAGAACCGTGGACACGTTGATCCAGTTGATGCGGCGGGGGCGGTTGGTGGCGTCGAGCATGCGGCGCAATGAATACGAAACAGCGCGTCAAATCAAGCCTTTGTCGCTCGATTGGCCTTGCCGCGTCAGCGCACTACATTGCGGGCAGCCTTGGAGATTCCCGACAACATGACCGCCCCGAACGCCGCCAATCCGCTGCTCGCCGAATGGAGCGCGCCCTTCGGCGTTCCGCCGCTCGACCGCGTCGCGCCGTCGCACTTTGCCCCGGCCTTCGAGCGCGCGCTCGCGGACCATCGCGCCGAGATCGGCGCGATCGCCGGGCAGGCGGCCGCGCCGGATTTTGACAACACCGTGGCGGCGCTGGAGCGCTCGGGCCGGCTGCTCGCGCGGGTGTCGAGCGTCTTCTATGTGCTCGCCGGCGCGCACACGAGCGAGGCGATCCAGGCGATCGAGCGCGACATGGCGCCGAGGCTGGCGCGCCACTGGAACGAGATTCACCTCAACGAATCACTTTTCGCCCGGCTCGACGCCCTGCACGGCAAGGCGGCGAGTCTCGGCCTCACGGCCGAGCAGGGCCGGGTGCTGGAGCGCTACCACGCACTCTTCCACCGCGCCGGCGCCGGGCTCGAGGCGGCGGCGAAGCAGCGGCTGAAGGAGATCGGCGACCGGCTCGCGACGCTCGGCACGACGTTTGGCCAGAACGTGCTCGCCGACGAGCAGAGCTACACGATGGCGCTGGGCGAGGGCGACCTCGCCGGCCTGCCGGATTTCGTGCGCGCCGCCGCGCGCGGCGCCGCGGAGGAGCGGGGCCAGCAGGGCCACCTCGTGACCCTGGGCCGGTCCAGCGTCGAGCCGTTCCTGCAGTTCTCCGGACGGCGCGACCTGCGCGAGAAGATCTTCGGCGCCTGGATCGCGCGCGGCGAGGCGGGCGAGACCGACAATGCGCCGGTCATCGCCGAGTTGACGGCGCTGCGCGACGAGAAGGCGCGCCTGCTCGGCTACCCAAGCTTCGCGCACTACAAGCTCGACGACACGATGGCGAGGACGCCGGAGGCCGTCACCGGCCTGCTCGACGCCGTCTGGGCGCCGGCGCGGCGGCGCGTCACCGCGGAGCGCGACGCGTTGCAGGAGCTGGCGGCGACCGAGGGCGGGAACTTCCGCCCTCGCGCCGTGGGACTGGCGCTATTACGCCGAGAAGCTGCGCAAGGCGCGCTTCGATCTCGACGAGAGCGAGATCAAGCCGTATCTGCCGCTCGACGGCATCATCGAGGCGGCCTTCTACACGGCGACCCGGCTGTTCGGCCTGACCTTCACGCCGCGCGCCGACGTGCCGGTCTATCACCCGGACGTGCGCGTCTGGGAGGTGAGCGGCCCCGACGGGCGGCATGTCGGGGTGTTCTTCGGCGACTATTTCGCGCGGCCCTCCAAGCGCAGCGGCGCGTGGATGACCGGCCTGCGCGAGCAGGAGAAGCTCGACGGCGAGGTGCGGCCGCTCGTCCTCAACGTGATGAACTTCAACAAGGGTGCGCCGGGGGAGCCGACGCTCCTCTCCTTCGACGACGCCCGCACGCTGTTCCACGAGTTCGGCCACGGCCTGCACGGCCTGATGTCGGACGTCACCTATCCGATGATCTCCGGCACCGGCGTGCTGCAGGATTTCGTGGAACTGCCCTCGCAGCTCTACGAGCACTGGCTCGATCGCCCGGAAATCCTCACGCGCTTCGCGCGCCATTACAAAACCGGCGAGGCCATGCCGCAGGCGCTGATGGACCGCCTGATCGCCTCGCGCACCTTCAATCAGGGCTTCTCCACCACCGAATATCTCGGCTCGACCTACGCGGACCTCGACTTCCATCTCGGCGGCGCCAAGGACGCGCGCGCGGTCGAGAAGGAGACGCGGGGCCGCATGCAGATGCCGGACGAGGTCGTGATGCGCCACCGTCCGCCGCACTTCCAGCACATCTTCGCGGGCGACGGCTATGCGGCCGGCTACTACAGCTATCTGTGGTCCGAGGTGCTCGACGCCGATGCGTTCAACGCCTTCGTCGAGACGGGCGACGTGTTCGATCCGGCGGTGGCGCAGCGGCTGCGCGACCATGTCTACGCGGCGGGCGGGGCGCGGGACCCGTCCGAGGCCTACAAGGCCTTCCGCGGCCGGATGCCGACGGTCGATGCGCTGCTGAAGCGGCGCGGGCTCGTCGGCGAAGCCGGCATGAACCTGCACACAGCCGGCCACCGCCGCGGCGTGGTCGCGGCGCCGCATCACGCGGCGGCCGAGACCGGCCGCGCCATTCTGGCGGAAGGCGGCAACGCGCTCGAGGCGATGGTCGCGATGGCGGCCGACATCGCGGCCGTCTATCCGCACATGAACCACATCGGCGGCGACGGCTTCTGGCTCGTGCGCGAGCCGTCGGGGCGCGTGCGCGCCCTCATGGGGGCGGGACCGGCGGGCACCAAGGCAACCGCCGCGCTCTATCGCGAGCACGGCTTCGATGAGATTCCGCCGCGCGGGCCGCTCGCGGCGCTCACCGTGCCGGGCGCGGTCGCCACATGGATGCTCGCGCTGCAGGCCGCCGAGGCCTACGGCGGCAAATGCCGCTCGATGTGCTGCTCGGGCCGGCGATCCGGCATGCGCGCGACGGCTATGTGGTGACGCGCAGCCAGGCGCGGCTGACGGCCGAGAAGCTTGCCGAGTGCCGCGACGCGCCGGGCTTCGCGGCGGCATTCCTGGTGGACGGCAAGCCGCCGGCCGAGGGCGCGACGCTGAAGCAGCAGGCGCTGGCGGCGACGCTCGATCAACTCGCCAACGCGGGACTGCCCGACTTCTACCGCGGCGATGTCGGCCGCGAGATCGCCGCCGATCTGGAGCGGATCGGCTCGCCGGTGACGCGGGCCGACCTTGAGCGCTACGAGGCGGTCGTCGCCGAGCCGCTCAGCGTCGCCGTGCAGGCGGGCACGCTCTACAACACGCCGCCGCCCACGCAGGGGCTCGCCTCGCTCATCATCCTGGCGCTGTTCGAGCGGCTGCGCGTGCCCGAGGCCGAGAGCTTCGATCATGTCCACGGGCTGATCGAGGCGACCAAGCGGGCGTTCCGCGTGCGCGACCGCACCGTGACCGATCCCGAGCGCTTGGCCGGTCCGCCCGAACGCTATCTCGACAAGACATTCCTCGATGCCGAAGCCGGCAAGATCGACCGGCGCAAGGCGGCGCGCTGGCCTGCACCGAAAGGCGAGGGCGACACGATCTGGATGGGCGCGGCGGATTCCTCCGGCCTCGTCGTCTCCTACATCCAGTCGCTCTATTGGGAGTTCGGCTCAGCCTGCGTGCTGCCGGGAACCGGCGTGCTGATGCAGAACCGCGGCGCCAGCTTCTCGCTGGAACGCGGCGCCGTGAACCCGCTCCAGCCGGGCCGCCGGCCGTTCCACACGCTCAATCCCGCGCTCGCGATGCTGCGAGACGGGCGGATCATGGCCTACGGCACGATGGGCGGCGACGGCCAGCCGCAGACGCAGGCCGCGCTTTTCACCCGGCATGTTCTCTACCGCCAGCCGCTCGAACAGGCGGTCGACCGCCCCCGCTGGCTGCTCGGCCGCACATGGGGCTCGACGCACACCAACCTGCGGCTCGAGTCACGCTTCGATGAAGGGCTGATCGACCGGCTGATGTCGGCCGGTCACGATGTCGAGGTGCTGCCCGATGCCTATTCCGACACCATGGGCCACGCCGGGGCGGTGGTGCTGCATCCGGACGGCACGCTCGAAGGCGTGCACGACCCGCGCGCCGATGGCGGCGCTGCGGGCGTGTAGCTCCAGGTCACCACTTCGCGTAATCGCGCCAGCTCGGCTCTCGCGTACGGGAGGAGGCGAATAGGATTCCGAGCGCAAAGCCGATGCCGACGCCGAGCGCAACCATCGCCTTCGGATGCCGGCCGACCTGCTCGCTCACCACGTCGTCAAGGTCAGCCACGCCGTCCTGTACACGCGTGACGGCGTCGGAGGCATATTCGCTGGCGCTGTCGTAGGCGTCGGAGGCCGCGTCTTTCGCCTGCTCGTAAACGCCGGCGGCCTGCTGGCCGGTCTTCTGGGCGGCCTCGTCGATCGCCTGACCGCCCTGCTTGAACGTCTCGAAACTGGAATTCGCCATAAAGCCCTCCGGATGCGGGATTCGTCAGGGGAAACTCGTGGGGGCCAAAAGAGTTGCATCGCCCCGGCGCGGCCCCGCATCACGCCGAAGTGGCCTCCAATCCGCCCCAGTCGGTGGTATGTTCGCGGCGCGAATTCGCCTCTGGAATCGATCATGACTTTGCTCGGACGGCTTTTGATCGCAGCGTTCGCCTGTCTGGCGGCAAGCGCCGCGCAGGCGCACCCGCATGTCTGGGTGACGATGAAGAGCGAGGTCGTCTACGGGGCGAACGGCGCGGCCACCGGCGTGCGCCACGCCTGGACCTTCGACGACATGTTCTCGACCTTCGCCACGCAGGGGCTCGACAGCAAGGAGAAGGGCAAATTCACCCGCGAGGAGCTGGCGCCGCTCGCGCAGGTCAATATCGAGTCGCTCAAGGAGTTCGACTACTTCACCAAGCTCCGGATGAACGGCAAGAACGCCGAGTTCAGCCCGCCTGCCGACTACTATCTCGAATTCACCGACGGCCTGCTCACGCTGCACTTCACGCTGCCGCTCAAGACGCCCGGCAAGACGCAAAGCCTCGACGTCGAGGTTTATGACGGTCTCTATTTCGTCGACTTCTCGTTCGCCGAGAAGGAGCCGGTGCGGCTCGTCGGCGCGCCCGGCGAATGCACGCTCGCGGTCGCGCGGCCCGGAGAGGGCGGCGCTGCGGCTCCCGGCAAGCCGGGCGAGGCGTTCTTCAACAATCTCGCGCCCGGCAGCAATTTCGGCGCGCAGTTCTCCAACAAGATCTCGGTGAAATGCCCGTGAGCGCTCCGGGCGTCTCGGGGCTCCGGCGCAACGCCACTCTCTGTCTGCTGCTCGCGCTCGGCGCGCTGCTGGCGTTCGGCATCGCGGATGCGATCGCGCAAAGTCCGTTCGGTGCGCCGCGCCCGGCCGCGCCTCCGCCGCAAGCCGAAGGCTTCGTGGGCTGGCTGCTCGCCAAGCAGGCCGAGTTCTACCGCATGCTGTCCGGCACCATCCGTTCGGCCAAGACCGACGGCAGCGCGGTGTGGCTGCTGATGGGCATCTCGTTCGCCTACGGCGTGTTCCACGCCGCCGGGCCGGGCCACGGCAAGGCGGTGATCTCGTCCTATCTGGTCGCCAACGAGGAGACCTGGAAGCGCGGCATCACGCTCTCGTTCGCGTCGGCCCTCCTGCAGGCGCTGGTCGCGGTCGCGGTGGTGGGCATCGCCGCCGCGCTGCTCGGCGCAACCGCCAAGACGATGAACAACGCCGTGTGGTGGATCGAGGTCATCAGCTACGTGCTGATCGCCGCGATGGGCGCGCGGCTCCTGTGGGTGAAGGGCAGGGCGTTCTGGCGCGAGTTCGCCGCCATGCGCGCGCCGAAGAGCGTCGGCGCAGCGGCGACGCACGCGCATCATCATGATCACGGCCACGACCATCATCACGATCATGCGCATGCACCACGATCACGGCCATGCGCACGATCACCACGGCCATGCCCATCACGACCACGACGACCATTCGGGCCACTCGCACGGCCCGACGCCGGACGAACTCGCCGGCCCCGGCGGCTGGAAACGCGGGCTGACGGCGATCGTCGCGGTCGGCCTGCGGCCGTGCTCGGGCGCGATCCTCGTGCTGGTGTTCGCGCTCGCGCAGGGCATCTTCTGGGCGGGCGTCGCCGCCACCTTCGTGATGGGGCTCGGCACCGCCATCACGGTCGCGGCGATCGCGACGCTCACCGTCACGGCGACCGCCTTCGCGGCGCGGCTCGCCGCATCGCGCACCGGCTACGGCTCGCTCGCGCTCAGAGGCATCGAGGTCGCGGCTTCCGTCGTGGTGCTGGCGTTCGGCGTCGCGCTGCTCGCCGGCTACATGGCGAGCGAGCGGTTGATGTGACGCGCTAGACGAAGCGCGGGACGAAGCCGCCGCCCTTGTGGTCGACGTGGCAGATGTGCGGCGCGCCGAAATGCTGCGGCATCAGCAGCGCGCCCGACCCGGCGCAGTTTTCCAGCACCTTGCGCCGGGAGTTCCGCGCGTCGTCCTGGTTGAGGCACGCGAAGCTGTTCCACGCCGGGTGATAGACCTGGATCGCGTGATGGATCACGTCGCCGCAGAAGAACGCCGCCTTGCTCTGCGAGTCGAGCTTGATGACGAAATGCCCCGGCGAGTGGCCGGGCGAAGGCTCGATCGCGAGATGCTCGTCGATCGCCTGCGGGCGGTCGTCGACCATCTGGCAGAGCCCCGCCTCGACGATCGGGAAGACGCTGTCGCGCAACGCGCCGCCGATGGCCGGACCCTTCTCGGGATCGCGGTCGATGCCTGAGAAGTAGTCGAAATCCGTCTTGCTCCAGATGTATTTGGCCTTCGGGAAGGTCGGCACCCAGCGGCCGTTGTCGAGCCGCGTGTTCCAGCCGACGTGATCGACGTGCAGATGCGTGCACATCACCATGTCGATGTCTTCGGGCTTCGCGCCGACCGCCGCGAGGCGCTCCATGTAGGGCGTGTCGAGCTGGTCCCAGAACGGGCGGTGCTTGCGGGACTTGTGATTGCCGACGCAGGTGTCGATCAGGATCTTCTTGCCGCCGATCTCCAGCAGCCACGAGTGGATGCTGAGCTTGAGATAGCCGGTGGCCGGATTGTAGTGGTTCGGCACCATCCAGTGCATGTGCTCGGCCACGACCTCGTCGCGCCAGTCGGCGAAGAATTTCTTCGCCTCGAAGAAGAAATCGTAGGTCTCCTCGATGCGCGTGATCTTGGCGGCGCCCACGGTTGCGGTCGTCATGCGTGTCTTGCCCTTTTTTTGGACGCGTGATCTTGATCCGAAAACCGGTACCCACTTTTCGGGATCACGCGCTAGTCGTGATGATGGAAGTCTTGCGGCTGGAGCTCGATCGGCTCGCCGTGCGGCGTGCGGTCGGCGGCGTGGTCCCACGCGTGCTGGTAGCGCGCGAGCGCCGCCTGATCGGTGACGCCCTTCTCGGCGACGAGGCGTTCGAGCGCGTTGAGCCAGTGGGCGTAATAGGTCTCGCCGGTGTCGGGGTCGCCCGCCGCCTGCGCGCGCTTGATCTCGTCCGCGAGCGTCGCCGCCCATTGCGGCCACGTGAACAGCCCGCGCTCGTGCAGCGCGAGCGCCATCGCAAAGGCCTGCGCCTCCCACGGCTCGCGGAACACCGGCCCTTCGGCGTCCTGCGGGATGCTGCGTAATTCCTGCGTGGCGCGGCGTGCCGCAGCGACGTCCATCAGGCGAGCTCCAGATACGGCTCGAACGCGTCGATGGAGATTTTCACCGTCGGGTCGGCGTCCGCGCCCCACAGCTCGGCGCTGTCGAACACCACCGTATAGAGCCACTGCGGATCGTCGCCCGCGCCGATCGCGGCAGAGTCCGGAAACACCTGAGCGCCGTGATTGAGTTCGACCACGCCGACGTGCCCGCGCACATAGCGCGGCAGGCGCGTGTGGGTCGCGGGATGGATGTTCTTGCAGCGCACGCGGTCGCCCGGCTTGAACTTCGCGGGCGTCTGCGCCGGGCGGCCGAACTTTCCGCGCACCATCACGCGTTCGACCTGGTCGAGCGTGAGCTTGCCGCGCGGCGGCGCCTTCGTTTCCGTCAGCGCATGGCCGGCCTCGACCTCGTCCGGCGCGACATAACCCTTGTCGACCAGCAGGTCCTGCAGCCCGAGCAGCCATTTCTTGTAGTACGAGCTCGACAGATAGACGTGCGGCGGCAGCGCCTCGCGATAGAAGCGCGACGTGTCGATATTGAACGCACCGGCCGCGCCCATCGCGCGCACCAGCGCCATCGTGCGCGCTTCCCATTCGGCATGAAACACCGGTTCGTTCGGCTCGGCCTCGACCTTGCCGAAGCCGTCCATGCCGCCCATGTCGTGGACGCCGTTCATGAGGGCGCGCCGGGCGTTTTCGGGAATCCCGTGCCGATCATCGAGTCGCGCGTGACGAGTTCGGCAAGCTGCTCCTCGCTCCAGCCTTCGGTGCCCTTCGGGCGCATCGGCAGCACAAGGAAACGCGTCTCGGCGGTGGAGTCCCACACGCGGATTTCGGTTTCCTTCGGCAGCGTGATGCCGAAATCGGCGAGCACGCCGCGCGGGTCCTTCACGGCGCGCGAGCGATAGGGCGCGGCCTTGTACCAGATCGGCGGCAGGCCGAGCATTTCCCACGGGTAACAGGAGCACAGCGTGCAAACGACCATGTTGTGGCGCGAGGCTGTGTTCTCGATGGCGACGAGATGATCGCCGGTGCGCGCCACATGGCCGAGCGTGCCGACGGCCTTGGTGGCGTCATCCAGCAGCGCCTGCCTGAAGGCCGGATCGGTCCATGCCTTCGCGACGACGCGCGCGCCGTTGTGCGGGCCGATCTTGGTCTCGTAGGCCTCGATGATCGCATCGAGCGCGGCCGGCTCAACGTAGCCCTTCTCGGTCAGGATCGACTCGAGCGCGCGCACGCGAATCTGCATCTCGGACAATTCCGAGCCGTGCTCGTGGTCGTATGATCGTGGTCGTGATCGTCATGGTCGTGGGCCATGCGAGGCTCCTTTTGCGCTAGTATAGCGCATGGCGATGGCGCATTTCACCAGCCTTGCGGACCGCATCGACCGCCTCAATACGGCAGTCGGGCGCGCAGCCTCGTGGTGTGCGCTCGCCATCGTGCTGATCGGCTTCGCGGTCGTGCTGCTGCGCTATGTGCTGGGCCTCGGCTCGATCTGGTTGCAGGAGTCGATCCTCTACGCGCATGCCGCGCTGTTCCTGCTCGCGGCTGCCTGGACCTTGAAAGAGGGCGGGCATGTGCGGGTCGACGTGTTCTACGCGAGCGCCTCGACGCGCACCAAGGCGTGGATCGATCTGCTGGGTGCGCTTTTCCTCCTCGTGCCGTTCACGCTCGCGATCCTCTGGTTCGCGCTCCCCTATGTGGGACGCTCGTGGGCAATCTTCGAACGCTCGCGCGAGACGAGCGGCCTGCCGCTGGTGTTCCTGTTCAAGACCTTGATCCCGGTCTTCGCGCTGCTGCTCGCGTTGCAGGGCGTGGCGCAGGCAGCGAGGGCGCTCGCGGTTCTGCGCGGAGACGCACGCTAGTGCCGCTTCCCGAAATCCTTGCCGTCATGATGGTCGTCGCGGTGTGCGGCCTGCTTGTTCGCAGGCTATCCGGTGGCGCTCACGCTCGGCGGCGTATCGCTCGCTTTCGCGGTGCTCGGCCAGGTGCTCGGCGCGATGGACCTCGGACTGCTCTACGCGCTGCCGCAGCGCATCTTCGGCGTGATGACCAACACGGTGCTGCTCGCGATCCCGCTGTTCATTTTCATGGGGGTGATGCTGGAGCGCTCGCGCATCGCGGAAGATCTGCTCGAAACGATGGGGCGGCTGTTCGGCTCGCTGCCGGGGGGGCTGGGCATTTCGGTCGTGCTGGTCGGCGTGCTGCTCGCCGCCGCCAAG
Source organism: uncultured Alphaproteobacteria bacterium (assembly GCA_963828625.1). Taxonomy (GTDB): domain Bacteria; phylum Pseudomonadota; class Alphaproteobacteria; order Rhizobiales; family Xanthobacteraceae; genus PALSA-894. The sequence goes on from CAWHEX010000011.1 coordinate 695,376, forward strand.
GGCGTCGTCGGCGCGACCGTCGTCACCATCGCGCTGATCACGCTGCCGACCATGCTGCGCCACGGCTACGATCCGCGGATCGCCGCCGGCACCGTCGCCGCCACCGCGACGCTCGCGCAAATCCTGCCGCCCGCGACCGTGCTGGTGCTGCTCGGCGATCAGCTCAACAACTCCTATCAGGCGGCGCAGCTCTCGAAGGGAATTTTCGCGCCCGAGACGGTGTCGGTGAGCGACCTTTTCGCCGGCGCGATCGTGCCGGGGCTGACTCTTGTGTTGCTCTATCTCCTGTTCCTCATTGCGGTCGCCATCGTACGACCCGCGGCGGTTCCACCGATCCCGCAGTCGAGCGAAACCGATGGCCTGTTCGCGCGGGTGCTCAGGGCGCTGATCGCGCCGGTGCTGCTGATCGTCGTGGTGCTCGGCTCGATCCTGATCGGGCTCGCGACGCCGACGGAAGCCGCCGCGGTCGGTGCCGTCGGCGCGGTGCTGCTCGCGGCGTTTCGTGCCGAGGGCGCGCAGCGGCCGGTCGCCCTGTGTCTCGGCGTCTTCGCCGCGTTGATGTTCGCGCGCGCGATCTTCGACCTGCGTGACGGCGTCGGTTTCACGCTCGCGCTGCTGCTGCTGGCGGCGCTGGCCTACGGGCTCCTGCTGGCGCTGCGCGCGGTCTGGCGCGCCGGCACCCTGACACCGACCGTCACCAAGACCACGCAGATGACCTCGATGATCTTCACGATCCTGATCGGCGCGACGCTGTTCAGCCTCGTGTTCCGCGGACTCGGTGGCGACGAGATGGTGCATCGCGCGCTCACGGGTCTGCCGGGCGGCGCCACCGGCGCGATCCTCGCCGTGATGGCCGCGATGTTCCTGCTCGGCTTCGTGATGGACGCGTTCGAGATCATCTTCGTGGTGGTGCCGATCGTCGCGCCGCCGCTGCTCGCGATGGAGGGCGTCAATCCGGTCTGGCTCGGCATCATGATGGCGGTGAACCTGCAGACCTCCTACATGCATCCGCCGCTCGGCCCGACGCTGTTCTTCCTGCGTGGCGTCGCGCCGCCCGAGATCACCACGCGGCACATCTACGTCGGCATCATTCCGTTCGTGCTGATCCAGCTCGTCATGCTGATCGTGCTCTGGCTCGCGCCGGGACTTGCGACATGGCTTCCACGAGTGCTGTATGGCGGCTGAGAAAGCGCCCGGAACGCATCAATGAAAGCCGCACAGCTCTTCGACATTTCAGGCCGCGTCGCGCTGATCACCGGCGCATCGAGCGGGCTTGGCGTGCATTTCGCCGAGACGCTCGCCGAAAACGGCGCGAAGGTCGTGCTGGTCGCACGACGCGCCGACCGGCTTGAGGCGTTGAGGAAGAAAATCGAGGCGGCGGGCGGGCAGGCGATCGTGGCCGAGGCCGACGTGCTCGACCGCGCCGCGATGGTGCGCGCGTTCGACGCCGCCGAGAAGGCGTTCGGCACCGTGACGATCCTGGTCAACAACGCCGGCATCACGCATGCGGACCGCGCCTACGAAATGCCCGAGGAGACGTGGCGCAATGTGCTCGGCACCAATCTCGATGCGGTGCTCTACTGGGCGCAGGAGGCTTCGCGAAGCGCATGATCGCCGCCAAGAAGCAGGGCGCGATCGTCAACATCGCGTCGATCCTCGGTTTCAACGTCGCGAAGGGCGTGGCGGCCTATTCGGTCGCGAAGGCCGGCGTCGTGCAACTCACCAAGGCGCTCGCGATCGAGCTTGCGTTCCGTGGCGTGCGCGTGAACGCGATCGCGCCGGGTTTCATCGTCACCGAGATCAACGACGAGTACCTCAAGAGCCGTCCCGAAATGACGCGCAACATCCCGGTCGGACGCTTCGGCGAGACGAAAGACCTCGACGGCGCGCTGCTGCTGCTGTGCTCGAATGCGGGAGCGTTCATGGCGGGCTCGACCGTCGTGGTCGACGGCGGACAGGTGCTGACGATCACCGGCGCTTAGCCGTCAGCGGCGAGCGCCGCCTCGGCCGTTTGCGCAAGCTGCCTGCGCCGCTTCCACACATCGTGCGCCACCATCCCGCCGATCATCGCGGCAACGAACAGCAGGACCATCGGCGACAGCGTCGCGATGTTCGCAATCGCCGGTCCCGGACAGAGGCCGACCAGTCCCCAGCCGGCGCCGAACAGCGCAGCGCCCGCGATCAGCGGCCGGTCGATGTCGGCGCGCGTCGGCCAGGCGGCGACCTCGACGAGCACCGGCCGGCCGCGCCGCTTCGCAAGCCAGAAGCCGGGGATCGACACGATCAGCGCCGCCGCCATCACGATCGCGAGCGTCGGGTCCCAGCCGCCTTTCGGGATCGCCAGCACATCGAGGAAGCCCAGCACGCGCGCCGTGTCGGTCATGCCGGAGATCACAAGTCCTGCGCCGAAGATCAATCCACAGATGAGGGCTGCGAGGATCGGCATGGTGCACCTCACAACGCGTGGCGGGTGAGCGCGACGACCAGCATCGCGACCGCCATGAACGTCATGGTGGCGGCGATCGAGCGCGGCGAGAGCCGCGCAATCCCGCAGATGCCATGCCCCGAAGTGCAGCCGTTGCCGAGCCGCGTGCCGAACCCAACGAGCAGGCCCGCGACGACGACCACGATCCAGCCCGGCATCGCCGGCGCGCGCAGCGGAGCGCCGATCACTGCGATCGCCAGCGGCGCGGCGATCAGGCCGGAGATGAAGGCGAGACGCCACACGCGGTCGCTGCCCGCGAGATCGACCAGGTCGCCGAGAATGCCCGCGATGCCGGCGATGCGGCCGGAGAGCAACATCAGCAGCGTCGCCGCAAGCCCGATGAGTGCGCCGCCGGCCGCGGCCGAGACAGGATCGAAGGGAGCCATGATGGCCTCGTTTGCGTGTGCGCTAGCAGATAGGCTCGCGGCCATTCCTTGTCATCTGTGGCAAACACAGGAACCGGACATGAAATTCTATGACTGCGCGACCGCCCCGAGCCCGCGCCGGGTGCGCATCTTCCTTGCCGAGAAGGGCATCAGCATCGAGACCGTGCAGGTGGACCTGCGCAACGGCGAGCAGTTCACGGACGCATTCCGCGCGATCAATCCGGATTGCACCGTGCCGGCACTCGTTCTCGACGACGGCACCGTGGTCGCCGATGCGGTCGCGATCTGCGGCTATATCGAGGAGTTGCATCCTGAGCCGCCGCTGATCGGCGCGAGCCCCCAAGAGCGCGCCGTCGTGACCGCGCTTAACCGCCAGATCGAGCGCGATGGCTTTTTTGCTGCCATGGATGCGTTCCGCAACGTGGCGAAGGGATTGAAGGGACGCGCGCTGCCGGGGCCGCACGACTACGAGCAGATTCCCGAACTGGCCGAACGCGGGCGTGCGCGCATCGGGCACTTCTTCAAGGGGATGAACGCGCGGCTCGCGGACCGGGAATTTGTCGCGGGCAGCCGGTACACCATCGCGGACATCTCCACGATGGTGCTCACCGGCATGGCGGTCGGGATGGTCAAGCTTGCCATTCCGGAGGATTGCCCGCACCTGCTTCGCTGGCACGCGGCCGTCTCGGCGCGGCCGAGCGCGAAGGCGTGAGTGCTGCGTTGCGCCAAATGTCGCGCGCGGCCTCGCGGCTGCAACTTCCTGCTGGCATCCCAACGCGAAACGAAATTGACCCCTCGGCGTTGAAATGTCAGCATTACTGACGCTTTTATTCTTGCAACTCGGTGCCTAGATTGCGGGTGGGCGACGTTGTCCCCTTGGCGGCTGCCGGGCCGCCGCGCCACACTGCCTGGCGGAGGCCGAAATGACGCTGAAGAACGTCACCCTCGACGACAAATACGATCTTTCGCAAAGCCGCGTGTTCGTCACGGGTTATCAGGCGTTGATCCGCGCGACCCTGATGCAGCAGGAGCGTGACCGGCTCGCGGGCCTCAACACCGCCGGATACGTCTCGGGCTACCGCGGCTCGCCGCTCGGCGGGCTCGACCAGCAGTTCATGCGCGCCAAGGGCGTGCTCGACAAGCACAACGTCCTCTTCCAGACCGGCCTGAACGAGGATCTCGCCGCCACCGCGATCTGGGGCACGCAGCAGGCCGAGTTGCGCGGCGAGGGCAAGTACGACGGCGTGTTCGGCATGTGGTACGGCAAGGGGCCGGGCGTCGACCGCACCGGCGACGTCTTCCGCCACGCCAATTTCGCCGGCTCATCGAAGAACGGCGGCGTGGTCGCCCTGATGGGCGACGACCACACGGCGGAATCCTCCACCACCGCGCACCAGTCCGAATTCCATTTCGTCGACGTGATGATCCCGATCCTGAACCCAGCGGGCGTGCAGGAATTCATCGACTACGCGCTCTACGGCTGGGCGATGTCGCGCTATTGCGGCTCGTGGGTGGCGCTCAAATGCATGCACGAGACGGTGGAGTCGACCGGTGTGGTCCAGGCCGGGCTCGACAGCCTGAAGATCGTCATTCCGGGTGACGACGAATTCAAGATGCCCCCCGGCGGGCTCAATATCCGGCTGGTCGACGGCATCCTCGATATGGAAGCGCGCCTGCACGACTACAAGCGCGATGCGATGCTGGCCTTCGTGAAGGCGAACAAGATCAATCGCGTTATCACGTCAGGCGGGCCGAACGCGAAGATCGGCGTCATCACGGTCGGAAAAAGCTATCTCGACGTGCGCCAGGCGTTCGATCAGCTCGGCATCGACGAGGTGAAGTGCAACGACCTCGGCATCCGGCTGTTCAAGATCGGCTGCCCGTGGCCTATCGCGCGTTCGGAGCTGCGCGACTTCGCCAAGGGGCTCGAACTCATCATCGTGGTCGAGGAGAAGCGCTCACTGATTGAAGTGCAGGTGCGCGAAGAACTCTACGGCATCCCGAATCCGCCGGTCGTGATCGGCAAGCGCAACGAGCGGGAAGAATGGCTGTTTCCCGTAAAGGGCGCGCTCGATCCGCAGGACATTGCGATCGCTGTCGGCGAGCGCGTCCTCGCGCGCGGGCACAATGACGAGCTGGCGAACCGCGTTTCGCGGATGAAGCAGGGCCAGAGCGCGGTCGCGGCGATGACCGACGTGTCGGCGCGCACGCCGTATTTCTGCTCGGGCTGCCCGCACAACTCATCGACCGTCGTGCCGCAGGGCATGCGCGCCTACGCGGGCATCGGCTGTCACTTCATGTCGCAGTGGATGGACCGCAATACGCTCGGCTGGACCCACATGGGCGGCGAGGGCGCGAACTGGATCGGCGAGGCGCCGTTCTCCAAGCGCAAGCACGTGTTCCAGAACCTCGGCGACGGCACCTACAATCACTCCGGCTATCTGGCGATCCGCGCCTCGGCGGCGGCCGGCGTCAACGTCACCTACAAGATCCTGTTCAACGACGCGGTCGCGATGACCGGCGGCCAGCGCAACGACGGCGGCCTCACGGTGCCGATCATCGCGCGGCAGGTCGCGGCGGAAGGCGCCAAGAAGATCGTCGTCGTCACCGACGAGCCGTGGAAATATCCGAAGAACACCGAGTGGCCGGCGGGCCTCACGATCCATCACCGCGACGACCTGATGACGGTGCAGACCGGCCTCGCCGACGTGGCGGGCCTTTCGGTGCTGATTTACGATCAGACCTGCGCGGCCGAGAAGCGCCGCCGCCGCAAGCGCGGCCAGTTTCCCGATCCCGACAAGCGGGTCGTCATCAACGAGCTCGTCTGCGAAGGCTGCGGCGATTGCGGCGTGCAGTCGAACTGCGTGTCGGTGCAGCCGCTCGACACCGAATGGGGCCGCAAGCGCACCATCGACCAGTCGAGCTGCAACAAGGATTTTTCCTGCTTGAAGGGCTTCTGCCCGTCCTTCGTGACGGTCGAAGGCGCGAAGCTCAAGCGCGGCAAGGCGATCGAGGCGCCGAAGGATTTGCCTGCGCTGCCCGAGCCTAAGCAGCCCGAGATCGCGCGGCCGTTCTCGATTATCGTCACCGGTGTCGGCGGCACCGGCATCGTCACCATCGGTGGCGTGCTCGGCATGGCGGCGCACCTCGAAGGCAAGGGCGTCGGCATCATCGATCAGGCCGGCCTCGCGCAGAAGGGCGGCGCGGTCTATAGCCACATCCGCATCGCGAAGAAGCCGGAAGATATTCACGCCATCCGCGTCGCGGCGGGCGAGTGCGATCTCGTGCTCGGCGGCGACATGGTGGTGGTCGGCAACAAGAAGGTGCTCTCGACCGCAAAGCTCGGCGGCACCACGATGGTGATCAACACCGCCGAAATCCTGCCCGGCGACTTCACCCGCAACGCCGACTTCTCGCTGCCGACCGAACGGCTCAAGCGCGCGATCAAGACCGCGGCGGGCGCGGAGAAGACCCGCTTCGTCGATGCGACGCGGCTTGCGACCGCGCTGCTCGGCAATTCGATCGGCGCGAACATCTTCATGGTCGGCTACGCCTATCAGCTCGGCGCGTTGCCGCTTTCGGCAGAGTCGATCGAGAGGGCGATTGAGTTAAACGGCGAGGCGGTGCCGATGAACCTCGCGGCGTTCCAGTTCGGTCGCCGTGCCGCGCACGACGCGGCCTCGGTCGACGCGCTGGTGAAGCCCGCGCCGGAAGCCGCAAGCGATGCGCGCCGGCTATCGCAATCGTTCGACGAGACGGTGGCGCGGCGCGTTGCGTTCCTGACCGACTACCAGAACGCCGCGTATGCGGCGCGCTACAAGACGCTGGTCGGCAAGGCGCAGGCCGCCGAGGCCGCTAAAGCGCCCGGCAAGACCGGGCTTGCCGACGCGGTCGCGCGTTATGCGTTCAAGCTGATGGCCTACAAGGACGAATACGAGGTCGCGCGGCTTTACGCCGGGCCGGAATTCCTCGCACAGGTGAAGAACGAGGTCGCGGGCGAGAACCTCACGCTCAAGTTCCACCTCGCGCCGCCGCTGTTTGCGAAGAAGGACCCGGTGACCGGTGTCGCCAAGAAGATGACGTTCGGGTCGTGGATGCTGCCGGCGTTCCGCGTGCTGGCGAAGTTCAAGTTCCTGCGCGGCACCGCGCTCGACATCTTCGGCTACTCGGAAGAACGCCGCACCGAGCGCAAGCTGATCGCCGACTACGAGGCGCTGCTCGACGAGATCGTGGTCAAGCTGACGCCCGACAATCATCACGTCGCGGTGGGTCTGGCGGCGATCCCGGAGAAGATCCGCGGCTTCGGCCACGTGAAGGCGCGCCATCTCGTGGCTGCCAAGGCCGATGAGGCCGCGCTGCTCGATCAGTTCCGCGCGGGCGGGACGCCGATCCTCAAGGCCGCCGAGTAGCGCGAGATCAAGCGACCATCGCGCTCGGCGCATTGCTTGCGAACAGCGCCACCGCCTCCGCGCGCGGCATCGGACGCGCCAGCAGATAGCCCTGCGCGGCCTCGATCCCGATTGTGCGCAGGGTTTTCAGTTCCGATTCGGTCTCCACGCCCTCTGCGACGATCGTGGCGTTCAACTGATAGGCAAATCCGATCAGCGCCATCGCGAGCGCGCGCCGCGCCGCATCAAGATCGATGCTGCGCGTCAGGCCCATATCGAGCTTGATGATGTCGGGCCGCAGCTGAAGGATGTGCTGCAGGCTCGCGTAGCCCGCGCCCGCGTCGTCGATCGCGATGCGCAGGCCGCGCGCGCGCAACGGCGCCAGCGCCATGTTCAGGCGCGCATAGCTCTCCACCTGCGCGTGCTCGGTGATCTCCAGCACGATGCGGTCGGGATCGACACCTTCCATCGCTGCCGCGATGTCCCCGGAGAGGATCGTTTCCGGCGAGGCGTTCACCGACAGGTAAACGGTTTGCGGAAAGTCCGGCAGCGCCGAAAGTGCCCGGCGCATCGCGGCAAGCTCAAGCGTCGTGCCAAGGCCCGTCTCGGCGGCCTCCTTGAACCACAGATCCGGCGTGCGCAACGGCGTTGCGGAGAAGCGCGAGAGGCTTTCGAGTCCGACCGGCTTTCCGGTTTCGATATCGTAGATCGGCTGATAGACGATCGTGAGGCCATCGCCATCCATCGCCTGCTGGATGCGCGCGCGCTTTTCTTCCGTCTCGCGCGAGACCGCAAGGTCGCGCTGGATTTCGAATGCCGCGAGATCGGCGAACACGCGCATCATGCTGAGGTCGCGCTTGTGCAGCGAGTGGTCGGGCGCAAAGCCGAGGCAGCAGAACATCCCGTAGGGGCTGCCGTCGGGCATGCGGATCGGAACGCTCATGTGCCGTCCGATCGGTACCTTCTGCATGATCGGCAGCGACATCGCGAGCGGTTCGGCCGAGGTGTCGGGAATGATCTCCGGCAGGCGTCCCTCGAGAATGTGACGGCAGAAGATATCGTCGAGCGATTGCGAGTCGCCGGGCTTGATCACGGCTTCCAGTCCGGGCGCATCGACCTCGCGGAACACCGCGCGGTCGCCGACGAACTCGGAGACGTAAGCCACTTCCATTCCGAGATGCGAGCGGATCGCGTGAAGCGCGCGCTTCACGATCCCGTCCGACGACTGCGCGCCGGTGGGGGATGAGATCAGGTCATAAATGGCCTTCTTGGTGGCCTCTGGCATCGCGCGCTCCTCCGCTCCTCGCAGACTACGCACGAGGCATTTATTAGTGTAAATCGGCGGCGCTGTTCTTTCCCGGACAGATAAAGAAAGCCTAACCGGATCGCAAAAACGCGGCGGATCGGATTACCGCCGTTGGGCTTTCCACGCTTCCAGCACAGCGACGGCTTCGCCATCGAGCTTCTGCTCGGCGGGCATCGCGCGCTTCTCGACCGGCAATGCGATCTGCGAGCGCACAAGCGAGGTCTGCGCCCGCGGCAGGCGCGGGAACACACGGTCCGACTGCGCGACGGATGCGCCGTAGTACATGCGCGCGATCCCGGAGATCAGCATGGTCGCGACGCACATCGAGCACGGCTCGGCCGAGGTGTAGAGATCGCACCCGGTGAGATCGAGCGTCTTGAGATTGCGGCACGCATCGCGGATCGCCTCCACCTCGCCATGCGAGGTCGGATCGAAGCGGCCGTCCGCGTGATTGAGCCCTTCGCCGACGATCTTGCCGTCCTTCACGATCACCGCGGCGTAGGGCCGCGCGCCGGGCTTCTCCAGCGCCTGCGCCGAAATTTCAATCGCGCGGCGCATGAATTTTTCGTCGTACATGGTGCCTCCAAACGCAGTTCAGGCGGGTGGCAAAACGTGGCATGCTCGCCGCAACAACGCAAAGGGAGCACGCCATGCGGCCGTTCGAGGGCATCCGGGTGATCGACGTCACGCATGTGCTGGCGGGGCCGTTTGCCGCCTACCAGCTCGCGGTGCTCGGCGCCGACGTCATCAAGGTGGACGATCCGAACGATCCGGATCAAAGCCGGGTGATGGGCACCGACAAGGCGCTCAACCACGCCCACATGGGCACCGGATTCCTGACGCAAGGCTCGAACAAGCGCGCCATCACGCTCGACCTGAAGACCGAACGCGGCCGCGAAATCCTGAAAGCGCTAGTGAAGACCGCCGATGTGTTCGTCGAGAACTACCGGCCCGGTGCTTTCGAGGCGCTCGGCCTCGGCTACGAGGACCTGTCGAAGATCAATCCCAAACTCATCTACGCATCGTTCTCCGCCTTCGGTCAGGAAGGCCCGCGCGGCAAGCAGACCGCCTACGATCACGTCATCCAGGCGACGTCCGGCATCATGGCGATGACCGGCACCAAGGAGGTGAATCCGATCAAGTTCGGTTCACCGGCGATCGACTATGCGACCGGCATGACCGGCGCCTTCGCGCTTTCCGCCGCGCTCTATCAGCGCGAGAAGACCGGCAAGGGCCAGCGCATCGACATGGCGATGCTCGATGTCGCGATGATCCTGATGAGCTCGCATCTGACCGGCTATCTGAGGAATGGCGTGCATCCGCAACCGAAGGGCAACCGCCATCCGCACGCCACCAACGGCGCGTTCCAGACCAAGGATGGCATCGTGATGATCGGCGCCAGCAACGTGCGCCAGCAGAAGCGGCTGTGGCTGCTGCTCGGTCATCCGGAGATGGTGAAGAAGAACAACGACGAGCGCGACGCCGACCACGCGCGCGAGATCGCGCTGCTCGAAGCCGTCATGCTGACGCGCACCGCCGACGAGTGGGAGACATTCCTGCAGGCCAACCACGTTCCGGCATGCCGCGTGCGCACGATGGGCGAGGCCGTCGCCGACCCGCAGATCGCCACGCGCGGCATTCTGCACAAGCACACCGGCGCGGCCGGCGTCGAAGGCGGCTTCGGCGTCCCGCTCGCGGCGTTCAAGTTCGCGCATGGCGGCCCGAGCATCGAGACGCCGCCGCCCGGCCTCGGCGAGCACAACGAGCAGATTTTCGCCGAGCTGGGCTACGGGCCGGCCAAGACCGCCGCGGAGTAGGGCCTAGGCGAGAATAAATTCGCGCAGGACCCGGAACGCGCGCTCGGGATCGTCGCCGAATACGCCGTGTCCGCAATTCTCGAAGCGTTCGAGCCGCGCGAGGTGCGGTGGCAGGCATTTCGCAATGGTTTCGCTGAATTCCGGGGGTGCGATCGGATCGCGGTCGCCGGACAGGATCAGCACCGGGCAACGCACGCGCGCAAGATCGGCGCGGAAATCCATCTGCCCCCATTCGTTGTCCGGCCCGGCGAATTTGAGCCCGACATCGTGGCGCAGGATCGCGCGTTTCACGCGCGTCCGGATCGGACGGCTTCACGCGATAGAGCGGGAGGTTTTTTTCGAAATAGGCCTTGCGGGTTTCCATCGTTGGTTTGAGCAGATGGGCCTCGGCCAGCGTACGGGCCTCCTTGCCGCCGATGCGCTCGAAGGCGGCGAACACGGCCTCGTAGTCCATGCGCGCGGCGGTGCTGACGAGAATGAGCTTGCCTGGATGCTCGGGGTGCCGCGTCGCATAGGATTGCGCGACGAACCCACCGAACGAGCCGCCATAGACGATCGGCTTCTCGATCCCGAGCGCATCGCAGAAGCCCTTCACGTCGTCACCCCAATGCGCGAGCGTCCACGTCTCCGGTTCGCCGCCGCTGCGGCCCTGGCCGCGCTGGTCGAGATAGATCACCTGCGCGATGTCGGTGAGCTGCGAAAACGCCGGCTTGTACATGGTGTGGTCGAAGCCCGGCCCGCCGTGCAGCATCAGGAGGGTCGGCTTCTCGCGCATGCGCGGCCCGTCCGGCACGAGGCCCGCGCCTTCGACGTCGAAGTAGAGCCGCGCGCCGTTGACGGTGACGTACATCAGGCGCGTGCCCGCTCCACGTTCGCGCTGCGCGTCGGCACGCCGAATTCCTTGCGGCATACCTCGGCGAGGATCGCGATGCCTTCGCGGATCTGCTCATGCGTCGGGCTCGCGAAGCAGATGCGCAGGCGCGAGCTGCTGTGTTGCTTGTCGGTCGACCACTCGTTGCCGGGGTTGATCGCAACGCCTTCCTTCAGCGCCGCCTGATAGAGCTTCATCGTGTCGACGTTGTCGGGCAGCTTCACCCACAGGAAGATGCCGCCCTTCGGGTCCTCGAACTCCGCAGACGTGCCGAACTGCTCGTTCAGGCTTTCCATCAGCGTCTCGACCTTTTTCCGCAGCGCCTTGCGCAGCGCGGGCACATGCGTGGCGAAATGCGGCGCGCAGTATTCGGCGAGCACCATCTGTTCGAGCGCGCCCGAACCCGCGTCGGTCTTGAGCGGCAGCATGCGCGACATGATCGCCCACGGCGCGACGAGGAAGCCGACGCGCAGCGCCGGCGCGATCGACTTCGAGAACGAGCCGCAATGCATCACGTTCTGGCTCTTGCTCATGGCGTAGAGCGCGGGCGGGCGCTTGCCGTCCCAGATCAGGTCCGAATAGCAGTCGTCCTCGAACACCGGCACGCCGTATTGCTCGGAAAGCCGCAGCAATTCGGCGCGCCGCGCCTCCGGCATGATCGTTGCGGTCGGATTTTGCACCGTCGGGATGGTGTAGATCATCTTCGGCTGCACGCCGCGCGTCTTGCAGTCCGCGAGCGCGGCCGCGAGCGCGTCCATGCGCATCCCTTCGCGGTCGAGCGGAATACCGATCGCATTCACGCCGAGCCGCGCAAAGCGCTGTAGCGTGCCCTGATAGTTGTCTTTCTCGCAGATCACCGTGTCGCCGCGCGACAGCAGCGCGCCGTTGACGAGATCGAGTGCCTGCAACGAACCCGATACGATCAGGATGTCGTCCGCCGTGCAGGCGATGGCGGCGTCGCGCTTGAGCTTCGCGGCGAGGAACTCGCGCAGCGGCCGGTAGCCCTGCGGCCCATGCGCAAGCCCGTAGGTCGCAAGATTGCGCCCCTCGCGCTGCAGCGAGGCATTCGCGGCGGCGAGCAGGCCGTCGACCGGCACTTCGTCAGCGTCGTTGTTGCCGCCGGTGAAATTGTACTTCGCGAGCCCGGTCCAGCGCACCGCCGCGGGCGGCAGGTTGGGCGTCAGCAAAGGCGTGAAGTCGAAGCCTACGGCGGTCATGAGTTCCTCCCTTTGCGGGAGGCATAGCATGCGAAGCGGCAGCGGGGAGGGGCCTGCGCGCAGACGAGCCTTGCGCCGTCAACGGGTTGCTGATGACGGCCCGGCGATCCGCGGTCGGAATTCCGGAGCGGTGTTCAGCGCGCGCAGATCTTCGCCGAAGTCGCGTCGTTGATCCAGCAGGCGCGGTCCGCGGGATCACGCTTATAGCGGCCCGGCAGCGCCGTGTTGCGGCCGCCGAGTTTTACGTAGCCGAAAGCGGCGTCGGGCGAGTCGATCACGAGACTATAGGTCGGCCTGCCTCGCGCTGAAATCTCGAAGCTTCCGTCCGATCCTGTCGAACGGAAATCGCACCGATAGCTGCCTTCATCGGTGGTGAAACAGCGCGCTGGTCGCGCCTCGGACGCGACAACGGTGGCGCAAAGCGCGACCATCGCCAGCAACGCACTGGCTAGCGCCGGATATACAAAAGTGCGGATTGTCATCAGGACGTTAGAGGCCTGAAATGAGGCGCCACGCGGGCGATGGCCGCCCGCGTGAACCCAAACATGCCAGCGTCAGGCGTTGTCCTTCAGCAATTCGGCCCAGGTGGTTTCGCCGACGACGCCGTCGTCCTTAAGGCCTTTCTGCAACTGGAAGGCTTTCACGGCCTCTTCGGTATGATCGCCGAAATCGCCGTCGGCGCGCACGTTGAACCCGGCCTCGATCAGTTCGTTCTGCAACTCGACCACGTCCGGCCCTTCGGAGCCGTTCTTCAGCACCGGATTCGTCTTGGCGGCCTCCGCTGGAGTCGGCGGCTTTGCCGCCGGTGCGGCGCCGGTCAGCCAGATCTTCTTCGCGGTCGCCAGATACTGCATGCGGTCGGCAAGCCCATTCTTTCCACCGTTGATCATCTTCGTGACCTTCACGACGTCGTCGTTGTCGGCCGCCGCATTGATCTTGCGACGCCGCCAGTAGGAAATGCCGGCGAGCAGCGCCCAGGGGAATTTCTCCAGCTCGAGCGGATTGGCGACGAAATCCGGCGCGTTCGGGTCCATCGTCTTCATGTCGGCGGTGGCTTCCTTGTAGTTGGCGCGGCCGGTGGTCTGGATCAGGCCGCGGCCGCGAAAGCGCACGCCGTCGCCCTGCTGCGTGTTGCCGAGGTCCTTGCGGCCCTCATAGGCGGCGCCGGAGGCGAACTCGCGCGTCACAGTGAAATGCGCGCTCTCGTGCGCGAGCTGCGCCATGAAGTGACAAAGCCGCAACGGCGTATCGATGCCGCCTGCTTCGATGGCTTTCTGATTGCTGACGATGCCCTTGATGATCGTCGAGGTCGCATGCTTGGAGACTTGCTTCACGTGGGCGTCGGTGATCTGCGGCAGCGGCATCTGGGTGGCCTCCCGTTCTTGATTGGAATGGAGATCAGGCTAGCAAACGTCCACAGGTTGTGGAAGCGTCGCGGTGACGCGCACGTTCACGGCGCGCGCGCCTCAGTTGTGCGAACACTGCTTGTGGTACCCGGTGACGGCGCGCACGCTATTTCTGCACGAAGTCCTTGCGCACTTCGTCCTTGAACCGCAGCCCATGCCCCGGTCTTTCCGGCGCGGTGATGAATCCATCGGCGATCTGCAAGCGGATCGACCCACAAGTCGTCCAGCAGCCCCATGTTCTCGGCCCAGATGCCGTTCGGGATCGAGGCGAGCAAATGCACGTTGAGCTCGGGGAACAGATGCGGCGCGATCGTGATGCCCCAGGTGTCGGCGAGCGTCGCAATTTTCCGCAAATCCGTCATGCCGCCGCGCATCGGGTCCGGCTGCAGGATCGGCAGGCACGGATTGATGAAGAACGGCCGCAGGTCGTAGCGCGTGAAGTGCGTCTCGCCGCCGACCACGCGCATGTCGAGCGCGGCCGCGATGCGCTGGTAGCCTGCGAAGTCGTCGGCCGGCACCGGCTCCTCCAGCCAGTAGATGCCGTACTCCTCGAACTTGCGCCCCATCTCGATCGCGACGTCCGCGCTCCACCCCATGTTGACGTCGATCATGATGTCGATGTCGGGCCCAACCGCCTCGCGCATGCGCCGCACATTCTCGACGTCCTGATGCAGGGTGTGCACGTGCGCGACCTGCATCTTGATCGCCTTGTAGCCCTGCTTCACGTAAGATGAGCGCCTTCTCGATCATCCCGTCGCCGCCCGCGCCGCGGAAACAGCCCGAGCCATAGATCGGGATCTTCGAGCGGTAGTGGCCCCACAGCCGATGCAGCGGGAGGTTCGCGCGCTTGCCGACCGCGTCCCACAGAGCGACGTCCAGAGCGCGGACATCGCCATGCAGGCAATGCCGCCGCGGCCGTAGGTCATCGTGAAATCCCAGAGGTCCTTCCAGATCGCCTCGACGGCCGTCGCGTCCTTGCCGATCACGCGCGGGACGATGACACTCCTCGATGAACGTCGCGATGGTTTTCAGCCCCGGGCCGGAAGTGAAACAGATAGCCCATGCCGGTGATGCCGCCCGCGGTCTCGATATCGACGATGAGGAGCCCGCGATCCGGCCCGAGCGCGTGCCCCTTGATCCATTCGGGGTTGGCCCAGGGCATGCGCAGCGTCGTCACGCGCACGTCCTTGATCGTCATGTCGGCGTTGGTCACGGGCGTTTCCTTGTTCTTGAATTGAGAGCAGGAGAGGGCGTTCAGCGCGTCGCCACGATGAACAGGCGCGGAAACGGTAGCAACACGGTGCCGTCGGGAAAAGCCGGATAGGCGGCCGCGATGCCCGCCTGATAGCGGGCGAGGAATTCGCCCCGTTCGCCCTCGTTCAGCGGTCGAGATAGGGACGCAGCCCGCTGCCCTTGAACCACTCGACCACGGCGGCGCTGCCTGCGAGCGGATGGAAGTAGGTCGTGCGCCAGACATCGAGCCGCGTGACCGCGCCGCGCAGCTTTTCGTAGTACCAGGCGGCGCTCTGACGGTGAAAGCGCTCGACCGTGCCGGCGTATTTCTTCGCCCACGGCCCATCCGCGGCGATCTCGCGCATCAGCCGGTGCGCCGGCTCGTCGGCATTGTCGGGCACCTGCACGGCAAGCGTGCCGCCGGGGGAAAGCTTGCCGATCAGCGCGGGAAACAGCGCCGCGTGATCGGGCACCCATTGCAGCACCGCGTTCGCGAGCAGCACGTCGAAGGGACCCGGATCACGCCAAGCCGAAATATCGGCGAGCTCGAAACGAAGATCGGGCAGGCGCTTTCGCGCAGCGGCAATCATGTCCGGCGAACTGTCGATGCCGGTGATGGCGGCGGCCGGGAATCGTGCGCGCAACAACTCGGTCGAGTTGCCCGGCCCGCAGCCGATGTCGGCCGCGGTCTTCACGTCCGCGTTCGGAATGTGGGCGATCAGGTCGCGCACCGGCCGCGTCCGCTCGTCCTCGAACTTGGTGTACTGGGTCGCGGACCAGCTCATGGCGCCTCCTGTGCGTCATATCGCGCGCGACGGCTGTGTCTCGCCGGTTTCGCACTGCGATAACCGGCAATGTGACGAAAGGCCAATTCGTTAACAGGCGCGTAGGCTTGACCCTCTTGGGCCGCTCCTTTCATATGCCGGAAAAGGTCGCCCACTGAAGGCGGCGTGGGAGAGCAGCAACACGTGCCCGCCGGGTGCGCGGCCTAAAGAAGGGAACGGCGTCGTGGCGAACGAGCGCGCCGGCGAGACGGACACCTGTCCGAAGCTCCTGATTCATAATGCCGAATCGTTCGGCAGCCGCGTCGCGATGCGGCACAAGGATCTCGGCATCTGGCACGCGTGGACGTGGGCCGAAATGCTCGAGGAAATCCGCGCCTTTTCGATCGGACTGGAAGAGCTCGGGCTCAAGCGCGGCGACAAGGTCGCGATCGTCGGCGCCAATCGTCCGCGGCTCTATTGGGCGATGGCGGCCGCGCAGGCGATCGGCGGCGTGCCGGTGCCGGTCTATGCGGACTCGGTCGCCGAAGAGATGGCCTACGTGCTCGAACACGCCGAGACGATCTTCGCGGTGGTCGAGAATCAAGAGCAGGTCGACAAGGTGCTGTCGATCCAGGAGCGCCTCACCACGCTGCGCCACATGGTCTACGACGAGCCGCGCGGGCTGCGCGATTACGACCGCTCGAAACTCACGTGGATCGACGACGTGCAGAAGCTCGGGCGCGAGAAGCTCGCGCAGGACCCGGGCCGCGCCGCGCGCTGGCTCGCGTCGGTCGCGCAAGGCAAGGGCTCGGACCTTGCGGTGATGCTCTACACCTCGGGCACGACTGGTCGCCCGAAGGGCGTGATGCTGTCCTTCGACAACATGATCATCTCGGCGCGCAACGGAAACCTGTTCGACGCGCTCGACGAGAAAGAGGAAGTCATCGCCTACCTGCCGCTCGCATGGGTCGGCGATCACCTGTTCTCCTACTCGCAGCACTATGTGGCGGGCTTCTGCGTCAATTGCCCGGAAGCCGGCGAGACCGTGGTGGACGATCGCCGCGAGATCGGAACGACCTACGCGTTCGCGCCGCCGCGGGTGTACGAGAACCTGCTCACCCTCACGATGGTGCGCATGGAGGATGCCGGACGGCTCAAGCGCGCGATGTTCCACTTCTTCATCGATCACGCGCGCAAGTGGGGCGAGAAGATCCTCAACAAGGAGTCGGTCCCGCTCGGCGCGCGGCTGGTCTACCGGCTCGGCGAATTCCTGGTGTACGGCCCGCTGAAGAACCGCTTCGGGCTCAACCGCATCCGCGTCGGCTACACGGCGGGCGAAGCCATCGGGCCGGAGATTTTCCGCTTCTATCGCTCGCTCGGCATCAACCTGAAGCAGCTCTACGGGCAGACCGAGGCCTCGGTCTACATCACGGCGCAGCCGGACGGCGAAATCTACGCCGACACGGTCGGCAAGCCGAATATCGGCGTCGACGTGAAGATCGCCGAGAACGGCGAGGTGCTGTTCAAGTCGCCGGGCGTGTTTCAGGGCTACTACAAGGACCCGGAGAAGACCGCCGAAACCAAAACGCCCGACGGCTGGGTGCACACGGGCGACGCCGGGCTTCTTCGATCCGAAGACCGGGCATCTGAAGATCATCGATCGCGCCAAGGACGTCGGGCGGCTGAAGGACGGCACGCTCTTCGCGCCGAAATACATCGAGAACAAACTCAAGTTCTATCCGAACATCAAGGAAGCGGTCGCGCTCGGCAACGGCCGCGACGACGTGACCGTGATGCTCAACATCGATCTCGTCGCGATCGGCTCCTGGGCGGAGCGTCACGGCGTCGTCTACGGCTCCTATCAGGAGATCGCCGGCCACCCGCGCGTCTACGAGATCCTCGAGAAGCACATCGACGAGGTGAACAAGTCGCTGGTCGAGGAAGGCGTGATGGCGAACGCGCAGATCAAGCGCTTCCTCGTGCTGCCCAAGGAGCTCGACGCCGACGACGGCGAACTGACGCGCACCATGAAGGTGCGCCGCGGCCTGATCGAGGACCGCTACGGCGCGCTGGTGAGCGGTCTCTACGACGGCTCCGAGATCGCCGACGTTGCGACCGAGACGACCTTCGAGGACGGGCGCAAGGGCAAGCTTTCGGCGCGCGTCGCGATCCGCGACATGAAAATCCATCCGGTGCCGGCCAAGCCGCTGGAGCAAGCCGCGTGAGGTCTCCGACCGGGAGCGAGATCGCGGCCGGCGAAGCCATTCTCGCGGTCGAGAACGTGTCGCTCGCGTTCGGCGGCGTGAAAGCGATCACCGACGTCTCGTTCGACATCCGCAAGGGCGAGATCCGCGCGATCATCGGGCCGAACGGCGCCGGCAAGACCTCGATGCTCAACGTGATCAACGGCTTCTACACGCCGCAGCGCGGCCGCATCATGTTCAAGGGCGCGACGCGCGCCAAGATGCGCCCGCACGAGGCGGCGACCGGCGGCATCGCACGCACGTTCCAGAACGTCGCGCTGTTCCGCGGCATGACGGCGCTCGACAACATCATGGCGGGCCGCTCGCTGCGGATGCGCAGCAACTTCTTCTGGCAATTGCTGCGCCACGGGCCTGCGATGACCGAGGAAGTGGAGCACCGCAAGCGCGTCGAGGACATCATCGAGTTTCTCGAGATCGCGCATATCCGCAAGGTTCCGGTCGGCGTGCTGCCGTACGGCCTGCAGAAGCGCGTCGAGCTTGGCCGCGCGCTCGCGATGGAGCCGGACCTGCTGCTGCTCGACGAGCCGATGGCGGGCATGAACCTCGAAGAGAAGGAGGACATGTCGCGCTACGTGCTCGACGTGAACAATTTCTACGGCACCACGATCGCGCTGATCGAGCACGACATGGGCGTGGTGATGGATCTCTCCGACCGCGTCGTGGTGCTCGACTACGGCCGCAAGATCGCCGACGGCACGCCCGACGAGGTGAAGGCGAACCAGGCGGTGATCGACGCCTATCTCGGCGTGGCGCACTGATGGACATTCTCTACAAGATCTTCATCGATCCCTTCATGCAGATGGGGCAGGCGCCCGATCTGCTGGTGCAGACGCTGTGGGAGGGCCTCGTCGCGGGCGTGCTCTATTCGCTGATCGCGCTCGGCTTCGTGCTGATCTTCAAGGCGTCCGGCGTGTTCAACTTCGCGCAGAGCATCATGGTGGTGTTCGCGGCGCTCACGCTGGTCGGGCTTTACGCACTGCTCGGCAAATGGGGCTTCGTCGGCCATCTGGCGGCGTTCATCGCGCTCGCGCTCACCATCGGCGTGATGTTCGCCCTTGCGGTCGCGGTCGAACGGCTTGTCCTGCGGCCATTGGTCAACCAGCCCGACATCATCCTGTTCATGGCGACCTTCGGGCTGACCTATTTCCTGATCGGCCTCGGCCAGATCGTGTTCGGCGGCGAGTCCAAGATCATGATCGCGCAGGAGCTCTACCTGCCGAGCGGCGCCGTCGAGTTCAAGATGTTCGGCGGATTCGTAAACCTGCAGAAGATCGATATCGCGGCGGCCGTCATCGCCTCGATCATGGTGGCGGGACTTGCGGTGTTCTTCCAGAAGACGCGCATCGGCCGCGCGCTGCGCGCAGTCGCCGACAGCCACAAGGCGGCGCTCTCGGTCGGCATCTCGCTCGAACAGATCTGGATCGTGGTCTGGTTCGCGGCCGGCATCGTGGCGCTCGCGACCGGCATCATGTGGGGCGCGCGCTCGGAGGTGTCCTTCGCGCTGGAGATCATCGCCCTGAAGGCGCTTCCGGTGCTGATCCTCGGCGGCTTCACGTCGATCCCCGGCGCGATCGTCGGCGGACTGATCATCGGCATCGGCGAGAAGATCGGCGAGTTCTACTGGGGTCCGCTGCTCGGCTCCGGCATCGAGAGCTGGCTCGCCTACGTCATCGCGCTGCTGTTCCTGCTGTACCGGCCGCAGGGCCTGTTCGGCGAGCGGATCATCGAGCGGATCTGAAGCATGCTTTACCGCGAGGCCGGACAGTACAAGACGAACTACGCCGCCGACGTATCGGTCTTTCCGCTGCGCGAGGATCGTATCGGGCTTATCGTCATTCTGTTGCTCGCGTTCGGCGTGGTGCCGTTCGTGTCGAACGACTTCATGCTGCAGGCGGTGCTGATCCCGTTTCTGGTGTTTTCGCTCGCCGCGATCGCGCTCAATATTCTCACCGGCTACACCGGCCTGATCTCGCTCGGCACCGGCGCGTTCATGGGGGTCGGCGCGTTCGCCTGCTACAAGCTCACGACGCTTTTCCCGCACGTGAACATCATCATTCTGGTGATCGCGTCCGGCATCTTCTCGGCCGCGGTCGGCACGCTGTTCGGCCTGCCGTCGCTGCGCATCAAGGGCTTCTATCTCGCGGTCGCGACGCTCGCGGCGCAGTTCTTTCTCTCGTGGTGCTTCATCCGCATCCCGTGGCTTTACAACAACAACGTTTCGGGTGCGATCGAGGTGCCCTCGCGCTACCTGTTCGGCGTGCCGATCACCGGCGCGACCGCGACGCCGCAGACGCGCTACCTCATCGTCCTGTCGATCGTCGTCGTGATGACGTGGTTCGCCTCGAACCTCGTGCACGGCCGGATCGGGCGCATGTGGATGGCGGTGCGCGACATGGATCTCGCGGCCGAGCTGATCGGTATCCGACTGCTGCCGACCAAGCTTCTGGCGTTCGCGGTCTCGTCATTCTACTGCGGCGTCTCCGGCGCCATGATGGTGTTCTTCTGGTACGGCGGCGCGGAAGCGGCCGTGTTCGACGTGAACCAGAGCTTCTTCATCCTGTTCATGGTCATCATCGGCGGGCTCGGCAGCCTCACAGGCTCGTTCTTCGGCGCCGCGCTGATCTTCATTCTGCCGATCGCGTTACGCGCCATCGCGCCAGCCATCGGGCTGCCGCTTCAGGCCGCCACGGTCGAAAATCTCCAGTTCCTGATCGTCGGCGCGCTGATCATCTTCTTCCTGATCGTCGAGCCGCACGGCCTTGCGCGCCTGTGGCAGATCGCCAAGCAAAAGCTGAGGGTGTGGCCATTTCCTTATTAAACGTGCGAAACTGAACCTAACTCCGGCCTGTCGCAGCGCCGGACCAAGATCGGCGGGAATCGCCGTAAAAGAAGGGAGAACGCGAATGAAGCTCAAGCATCTTCTGTTGGGAACGGCGTTTGCCGTGTCGACGCTCGTGTCGGCGCTGCCGGCGAACGCGCAGGGCGGCATCTACATTCCGCTGCTCACCTATCGCACCGGCGGCTTCGCGGTGTCGGGCGTGCAGATCGGCTCCGGCATGGCCGACTATCTCAACATGCTCAATGAGCGCGACGGCGGCATCGGCGGCGTAAAGCTGATCGTCGAGGAGTGCGAGACCGGCTACGACACCAAGAAGGGCGTCGAGTGCTACGAGCAGGTGAAGGGCAAGAACCCGATCGTGATGAATCCGTATTCGACGGGCATCACGCTGCAGATCATTCCGAAGGCCGCGGTCGACAAAATCCCGGTTCTCTCGATGGCCTACGGCCTCTCGGCCTCGGCGGACGGGCAGAACTTCCCGTGGATCTTCAATCCGCCGGCGACCTACTGGGACGGCGCCTCGATGTTCGTGAAGTACGCCGCGCAGAAGGAAGGCGGCTTCGACAAGCTCAAGGGCAAGAAGCTCGGCCTCGTCTATCTCGACGCGCCGTTCGGCAAGGAGCCGATCCCGCTGCTCGAAGCGCTGGCGAAGGATTACGGCTTCGAGATGAAGTACTACCCGGTCCCGGCCTCCGAAATGCAGAACCAGTCGTCGCTGTGGCTCAACGTGCGCCGCGATCGCCCCGACTGGATCTACATGCAGGGCTTCGGCGCGATGAACCCGACCGCCGTGAAGGAAGCCATCAAGATCAACTATCCGATGGACAAGTTCGTCGGTAACTGGTGGGCCGGCGGCGATGACGATGCGCGTCCGGGCGGTCCGCAGGCGAAGGGCTATCTGGCGCTGTCCTTCAACCAGACCGGCACCGAGGCGCCGATCATGAAGGACATCCTCAAGCACATCGTCGACAAGGGCAAAAGCCTGATCGCGAAGGAGAAGGTCGGCGAGACGCTGTACAATCGCGGCGTCGTCAACTCGATCATCATCGCGGAAGCGATCCGCAACGCGCAGCGGATCTCGGGCAAGAAGGAGATCACCGGCGAGGACATGCGCCGCGGTCTCGAGACGCTCGAAATCAGCGCCGCGCGGCTGAAGGAAATCGGTGCCGACGGCTTCATGGCGCCGATGAAGGTGTCGTGCGCCGACCATAACGGTCACAACGCGGCCTTCATGGCGCAGTGGGACGGCACCAAGTACGTCAAGGCTTCCGACTGGATCGAGCCGCTGAAGGACAAGGTCAATCCGCTGATCGACCAGGCCTCGAAGGACTACGTGGGCGCCAACGCCGGCTGGCCGAAGCGCTCCGAGCCCTGCGACAAGTCGAGCTGAGCTTGGGCTCTCTCCTGCTTCACCCTCTCCCCGCACGCGGGGAGAGGGAACGGAGTTCCTGATGTCAGCCGCCGCTCAAACGACTGCTGCTGCTTCTGCTGCTGTTGTGCCGGCAGCCGACGCGATCCTCTCCGTCAACAACATCGAGGTGATCTACGATCACGTGATCCTCGTGTTGAAGGGCGTGTCGCTCGGCGTGCCGAAAGGCGGCATCGTCGCGCTGCTTGGCGCGAACGGCGCGGGCAAGACCACCACGCTCAAGGCGATCTCAAATCTGCTCCACTCCGAGCGCGGCGAGGTCACCAAGGGCTCGATCGTGTTCGACGGCGAGGAAGTGCAGGCGCGCTCGCCCAACGAACTGGTGCGGCGCGGCTGTGTGCAGGTGATGGAGGGCCGCCACTGCTTCGGCCATCTCACCATCGAGGAAAATCTCCTGACCGGCGCCTTCACGCGGCGCGACGGCAAGGCCGCGATCAAGGCCGACCTCGACCTCGTCTATACGTATTTTCCGCGCCTGAAGGAACGGCGCGGCTCGATGGCCGGCTACACCTCCGGCGGCGAGCAGCAGATGTGCGCGATCGGGCGCGCGCTGATGGCGCGGCCCAAGATGATCCTGCTCGACGAGCCCTCGATGGGCCTCGCGCCGCAGATCGTGGAGGAAATCTTCGAGATCGTGCGCAACCTGAACGAAAAGGAAGACGTTTCCTTCCTGCTCGCGGAGCAGAACACCTTCCAGGCGCTGAAGTACGCCAAGTACGGCTACATCCTGGAGAACGGCCGCGTCGTGATGGACGGCGAGGCGAAGGCGCTGCGCGAGAACGAGGACGTAAAGGAATTCTACCTCGGCATCGCCGAGGGCAAGCGCAAATCGTTCCGCGACGTGAAGCACTACAAGCGCCGGAAGCGATGGCTCGCGTGAGCGCCGATCGCCGATGAACCGCGGCGGCGCGATGCTCAAGAGGCTCGGCTGGATCCTGATGGCCGGGTTGCCGGGTTCCCTCTTGTTGTTCGCCGGTTATGTCTACGTTACCGGCAGTCCCGGAGACAGGACGACCCTGGTTTCATACGCTGGATTGATCGTGACTTTCATCGTCGCGTCGGGATTGCCGGGCTTGCTCCTTCTGCTGCTCGGCTACGCATTCACCGGCGCGAAAACCGAAGGCAGTCTCGGCGAGCCCCATCTCTAGACAAGAGCGCTCCGTGGCAGAATTCTTCGACTCCCTCGAAACCCGCGATCCCGCAGCGCGCGAGAAAGACCTGTTCGCGCGTCTTCCCGCGCAGATCGCGCGCGCGCTGACGGCGCCCGGCTGGGCGAAGCATCTTGCCGGCATCGATCCGAAATCCGTCACCAGCCGCGCGGCGCTCGCGAAGCTGCCCCTGCTGCGCAAGTCCGCGCTGCTCGGCCTGCAGAAGGAAACGCCGCCGTTCGGCGGCTTCAACACGGTCGCGCCCGGCAAGGCGAAGCGGCTGTTCATGTCGCCCGGACCGATCTTCGAGCCCGAGGGCCATGGCGGCGACTACAATGCCGCGCGCGCATTGTTCGCCGCTGGCATCCGCGCGGGCGACATCGCGCACAACTGCTTCTCGTATCACCTGACGCCCGGCGCGTTCATCCTCGAGGCCGGCGCGCACGCGCTCGGCTGCGCGGTGATTCCCGGTGGGGTCGGCAACACCGAGGCGCAGCTTGATGCGATCGCGCAGCTCAAGCCCACCGCCTATGTCGGCACGCCGGACTTCCTGAAGATCCTGCTCGACGCCGCAGAGAAGGCCGGCAAGGACGCATCGTCGTTCAAGCGCGGGCTCGTGTCGGGCGCGGCGCTGCCGCCCTCGCTGCGCAAGGAGCTTGCTGAGCGCGGCGTCGCCGTGAAGCAGTGCTACGCGGTCGCCGAGGCCGGGGTGATCTCCTACGAGTCCGAGGCGCTCGAAGGCATGATCGTCAACGAGGACATGATCCTCGAGATCGTGCGGCCGGGCACCGGCGATCCGGTGGCGGACGGCGAAGTCGGCGAGGTCGTCGTCACGACGTTCAATCCGGACTATCCGATGATCCGCCTCGCGACCGGCGACATGTCGGCGGTGCTGGCCGGCGCATCGCCGTGCGGGCGCACCAACATGCGCATCAAGGGCTGGATGGGCCGCGCCGACCAGACCGCCAAGGTGAAGGGCATGTTCGTGCGGCCCGAGCAGGTGGCCGAAGTCGCAAAGCGCCACCCGGAGCTTGTCCGCGTGCGCCTCGCGGTGACGCGTGACGGCGAGCAGGATGCGATGACACTGCACGCCGAGTGTGCGACGCCGAGCGATGGCTTCGAGCAGACGATCGCCGAGACCCTTCAGGCGGTGACGAAACTCAAGGGCGCCGTGAAGCTGGTCGCGCCCGGCTCGCTGCCGAACGACGGCAAGGTGATCGCCGACGAACGGCCGGTGGGCTAGCTATTTCGCCGCCAGCCGCCCCTCGACGCCCGTGCGGGAGGTTCCGATCTTGCGCAGATACTCCACCACCTCGTTCACGAGCGTCGGCGCGTCGTTGTCCGGCGTGATGCGGCGCGCGTCGCGGAACATGGTGTAGTCGTCGCCGCCGCGCGCAAGGAAATCGACCACCGCGACGCGATAGATCCTTGCATCGTTGAGCGGTCTGCCGCCGACCTTCATGCCGGTCACGCGGCTGCCCGGATTGCGCGCCAGATCGAACCGCACCTCGATGCCGGATACCTGCGGAAAGCGGCCGCTCGGACGCGGCAACAGCGAGAGACCGTTCTCGATCGCGCGCCTGAGCTCGCGCCCGGCGATCTCGACCGTGACCACGCGGTTGTTGAACGGAAGTTCGGAGAGAATGTCGCCATGCGTGATGCGCCCGCCGGGTTCGTAGTTCTTGCCCGCGCGGATGCCGCCGCCGTTGAGGATCGCGGCGTCGGCACGTGTGCCCGCGCGCATCGCATCGGTGAATAGGTTGCCGATCGCGGCCTCGCGCGTGCGCACGATCGCGGTGCTTGAATCGAGCGCGACCGTCGTGACGCAGATCGTCTCGGTCATCTTGTCGAGCAACTGCGTCTCGTAGCGTGCGACCGCCGCGGCGACCTCCGGATCGGGGGTCACGGTCGCGGTATCGATCACGCGGAACTGCGGCCACCAGCTTGTCGCGCGCTTGCCATTGTCCTCGCGCACGTTGATCGCGACATCCACGCAGGTGACGTAGTGCGCGTCGTAGCCCGACTCGACCGCCGCGCACTTGCCGTCATGATTGATGAACAGGTCGTGCGTATGGCCGGTGAGCAGAAGCTCCGCCGCCTGCTCGTACTGCAGCTTGATCGTGTCGCCGCGATTGCAATGCAGGACCGCGCAGACGAAATCCGCGCCCTCGGTCCGCAGCGCCGCCGCCTGCGCCTTCGTGGCGTCGATGGTGGACGCGAAACGCAGGTCTTCCGAGGAGGACATGCGCGGCGATTGCTCGTAGGCGAGGCCGGTGAGGCCGAGGCGCACGCCGTCGAGCGTGAGCAACGAACGGTCCTTGAAGCGGGGCAGGGCGCCGCCCGCCGGATCGCGCAAGTTCGCGCCATAGAGCGGGAACTTCGCTTCGCGCCATGCGTTCGAGGAAGATGGCCTTGCCAAAATCGAACTCGTGATTGCCCGGCACGAAGATGTCAGGCGCGATCATGTTAGTGAGCGCGACGATGTGCGCGCCGCGGTCGAGCCCGGACATCACCGAGGGCGAGAGCGTATCGCCGCCGTGCGCCACGATCACGTGACCGCCCGAGGCGCGCGCCTTCCCGCGTTCGGCCTTCACCACGGCGGCAAGGCGGGCGAACCCGCCGCGGGTCTTGCCATCCGCCATCGCCTGCTCGCCCATCAGGTAGAAATCGTTGAACAGCACGAACGTGACGCGGGCCGTGTGCGTCGCCTGCGCGCGGGCGGGGCGCCATGCGGCGATCAGCGCAAGCGTGGACGCGAGCGAAGCCAGGAATGAGCGGCGGTTCAGCATGATTTTTCGTGTTCTCACTTGCCGCCCCTTAACATGCGTATAATAGGGGCCGCCACTGTGGAATGCGGACAAGTTCTCAATTGCAATGAATGACTCTCCTCATCAGCCCCGTAATGCTGCCCGCCGGTCATCCGCCGGTCGCCTCCGGGCGCATCGGCGTGCTGATCGTCAATCTCGGCACGCCGGACGGGACCGATTACTGGTCGATGCGGCGCTACCTGAAGGAGTTCCTCTCCGACCGGCGGGTGATCGAGACGAACCGGTTGATCTGGTGGCTGGCGCTCAATCTGGTGATCCTGACGATCCGGCCGGGCCGGAAGGGACGCGACTACGCGAAGATCTGGAATCGGGAGCGTGACGAATCGCCGCTGAAGACCATCACGCGCGCGCAGGCCGAAAAGCTCGGCGAGCAGCTTGCGGGAGTCGACGCACGGCTCACCGTCGACTGGGCGATGCGCTACGGCAATCCGTCGATCGCCTCGCGGCTCGACGCGATGCAGCGCGCGGGCTGCGAGCGCATCCTGATCGTGCCGCTCTATCCGCAGTATTCGGCGGCGACGACCGCGACCGTCGCCGACAAGGCGTTCGATGTGCTCAAGACGGTGCGCTGGCAGCCCGCAGTGCGCATCGCGCCGCCGTGGCATGACGATCCGGTCTATGTCGATGCGCTTGCGGCCTCTCTGGAAGAGGAACTCGCGAAGCTCGCCTTCAAGCCGGAGGTGATCCTTGCGTCGTTCCACGGGGTGCCCAAGGACTATTTGCTCAAGGGCGATCCGTATCATTGCCATTGCCAGAAGACCGCGCGGTTGCTCGGCGCGCGGCTCGGTCTTTCCGAAGACAAATTCAGGCTCACGTTCCAGTCGCGCTTCGGCAACGCCGAATGGCTCCAGCCCTATACCGACATGACCGTGAAGGCGCTGGCGGAGCAGGGCGTGAAGAATCTCGCGATCGTCACGCCGGGGTTCGTGGCGGATTGCCTCGAAACGCTGGAGGAGATCGCCGGCGAGAACGCCGAGATCTTTCACCACCACGGCGGCAAGAATTTCGCTGCGATTCCCTGCCTCAACGACAGCGAGGAGGGGATGCGCGTGATCGCGCATGTCGTACGGCGTGAATTGCAGGGCTGGATTTGAGGCGCGCGTGACGCTCTATGGCGGGGCGGATATGCTGCGCCGACGGGGACAGAAGTGAACCACCATGAGTGATGCCGCAAAAATCGCGTCGGAATACTGGGCCGTGGACCGTGCCGGCGACCGGCGGAGGAGCTGGCTGGAGCATCCGACCATCCTCGAATGCGTCAACCGCCGGGTCTCGGGCGATCCGAAGGTCTCGACGATGTGGTGGTTCAGGAACAAGTATTTCCAGCGGCCGGTGGAGCTTGCGCTGTCGCTTGGCTGCGGCTTCGGCGGTTTCGAGCGGTTCGGAATCGACAATGGCATCACGCGGAAATTCCACGCCAACGATCTCTCCGACGGCGCCATCGAGAAAGCGCGCGAAGGTGCGGCGCAGGCGGGCCTCGCGGACAAGATCGAATACAGCGTACTCAATCTCGACGACTTCGCGCTGCCGGCTGCGAGCTACGACGCGATCTTCGCGTTGTCGTCGGCGCATCATGTGTTCCGGCTGGAGAACCTGTTTCGCCAGTGCCGCAAGGCGCTCAAGCCGCATGGCCTCTTGTTTCTCGACGAATACATCGGGCCGAGCCGCTTCCAGTGCGCGCCGGAAGTGACGGGCCTGATCAACAAGCTGCGCGACATCCTTCCGGAGAAATACCGCAAAAGCCTGTTCACGAACGACGGCAGCCTCATCTATCCTTATGCGCCGTCCCCCGTGGAGCATTTCGAGAAGCACGATCCCTCCGAGGCGGTGCGTTCCGGCGAGATCATCAGCACGCTGAAAATGTATTTCGATATTCTCGAGTACCGGCCTTACGGCGGCGCGATTATGCACATGCTGTTCTCCGGCATCATGGGCAACTTCGACGAAAACGACGAAGCCGATGTCGCGCTGGTACGTACCATCGCGACGTTCGAGGAAACGCTGGAGAGTGCGGGCGTCATCGGAAGCGACTTCGCGGCCATCGTCGCGAAGCCGAAGCAAGTCATGCGCGAGCTTGCCGAGTACGCGTGACCGATTCGCACGCCCTTCGAGGGTTCGCGTAAGTCGCTGATTTACTATATCTTTTCGCCTGTATCGCGCGGGCTTGCCGCGGGGTCACGTCTCTCCCACATTGCATCCAAGCGGGAATCGGGCCCGCACGGGAGGATCGCCGTGTTCTTCGGCTTCGACATCTTCGTGCTCGTCATCGTCGTTCTTGCGGTGCTCACGCTGTTCGCCGGCGTGAAGACTGTGTCGCAGGGCTACAACTGGACCGTCGAGCGTTTCGGCAAATACACCGGAACGCTGAAGCCTGGCCTCAATGTCATAACGCCGTTCATCGATCGCATAGGCCACAAGATAAGCATGATGGAGCAGGCGATCGACATCCCGCAGCAGGATGTGATCACCAAGGACAACGCGACCGTCACGGTGGACGGGCTCGCGTTCTTCCAGGTGATCGATGCCGCCAAGGCATCCTACGAAATCGCTTATCTCGATCAGGCCATCATCAAACTGACGATGACCAACATCCGCTCGGTGATGGGCTCGATGGACCTCGATCAGATGCTTTCACATCGCGACGAGATCAACGAGCGCCTGCTGCGCGTGGTCGATGCCGCGGTCGGGCCGTGGGGCGTGAAGGTCAACCGCATCGAGATCAAGGACATCGTGCCGCCCGCGAACCTCGTGCAGTCGATGGGCCGGCAGATGCAGGCCGAGCGCGAGAAGCGCGCCGAGATCCTGCAGGCCGAAGGCCAGCGTCAGTCGGCGATCCTCAAGGCCGAGGGTCAGAAGCAGTCGCAAATCCTCGAGGCCGAAGGCCGGCGCGAGGCCGCGTTCCGTGACGCCGAGGCGCGCGAGCGTCTCGCGCAGGCGGAAGCGAAGGCGACCGAAATGGTGAGCGAGGCGGTGTCGCGCGGCGATGTCGCGTCGCTCAATTACTTCGTGGCGCAGAAATACATCGAGGCGTTCGGCAAGCTCGCGACGTCGCCGAACCAGAAAGTGCTGATCGTGCCGATGGAAGCCACAAGCGTGCTCGGCTCGCTCGCCGGCATCGGCGAGATCGCCAAGGCGACGTTCGGCAGCGGCGACGGCGGCGGTGGAGGCGGTACGACACCCGCGCCGCGCAAGCCGACTGGCCCGACGTCGGGCTTTACAACGGCCGGCTACACGCCGCCGAAGACGTAAGCGAGAAACGTCATGGTGATGGATCTCATCGCATCGCTCGGCAAATGGAACTGGCTCGTTCTGGCCGCCGTGTTCTTCGCGATCGAACTGGTCGCGCCGGGCTCGTTCATGCTGTGGCTCGGCCTGTCCGCGCTGCTCGTCGGCATCATCTCGCTGGCCGTCGACTGGGCGTGGCAATTCCAGCTCGTCGCGTTCGCGGTGTTCGCGCTCATCTCGATTCCGCTGTGGCGGCGCTTCGCGCACCGGGTCGAGAAGCCGGGCGATCAGCCGTTCCTCAATCGCCGCGCGGACGCGTTCGTCGGACGCGAGTTCACGCTGGAGAAGCCCATCGTGGCGGGCAACGGCACGGTGCGGATCGACGATACGATCTGGCGGCTTGCCGGGCCCGACTGCCCGGGCGGCAGCCGCGTGAAGGTCGTGCGGGCGGATTCCGCGACGCTGATGGTCGAGCCGGTCAGCGCGTGATTTCCGGGATTGGGTGGCGGCTAGGCGACGCCCGCGCGCAGCAGGTCGTGCAGATGCACGATGCCGGCCGGTTTGCCGGCATCGACCACGATCACGGCGGTGATCTTTGACGAGTTGAGCAGTTCGAGCGCCTCGCTGACGAGCTGATCGCTGCTGACCGTCTTCGGATTTTTCGTCATCACGTCGTCGACCTTCGCGCTCATCAGGGCGGGGCCCATGTGGCGGCGCAGGTCGCCGTCGGTGATGATGCCGGCGAGGCTGCCGTCGGTCTTCGCAATCCCGACGCAGCCGAAGCCCTTCGCCGTCATCACGACGATCGCGTCCGACATCGCGGTGCCGAGCGCGATCATCGGCACGGACGCGCCGGTGTGCATCACGTCGCGGATGAATTGCAGCTTCGCGCCGAGCCGGCCGCCCGGATGCAGTTCGCGGAACTTCAGCGCCGTGAAGCCGCGGCTTTCCAGCAGCGCGACCGCGAGCGCATCGCCAAGCGCGAGCTGCATCAGCGAGGAGGTCGTCGGGCGCGAGATTATGCGGGCACGCCTCGCGCGCCTGCGGCAGCAGCAGCACCACGTCGGAGGCCTTCGCGAGCGTGCTCTCGGCGTCCGCCGTGACGGCGATCAGGCCGGTGCCGAAGCGGCGCGAATAATCGATCAGGTCCTTCAGTTCGACGGTCTCGCCCGACCAGGACAGCGCCATGATGACGTCGTCCTTGGTGATCATGCCGAGGTCGCCGTGGCTCGCCTCGCCGGGATGCACGAAATAGGCGGGGGTGCCGGTCGAGGCGAAGGTCGCGGCGATCTTGCGCCCGACATGGCCCGACTTGCCCATGCCGGTCACGATCAGCCGGCCGCGCGCCTGGGCGATCAATTCGATGGCTGCGACGATCGGCTGCGCCAGCCCGTTCTGGATGGCGGAAACGAGCGCCGCAATGCCGCCCGCCTCGGTATCGAGCGTGCGCAGCGCCGATTCGATCAGCGCGCTGGTGTTCGCCGCGCCCGGTTCTGGTTTCGCGTTTGCCATTCGTTAACTTCTTGGGACCGCGTCAGGACTAGCACGGAACGCCGCCGAGGCGAACCGCAACGCGACATTAACTATCCTCGTTTTACATCCGTTAACCATAAGCCGCGCCTGCCGCGGCTGCGAGGATGTTCCACGTGCGGCGGATCTTGGCTTCAGGAATTCTAGCGCCCGCGGGAGCCGGCGCGATCGTGGCCGTCCTTGCGGCCGCGCACGGATACGCGCAGCCGTCCACCCGGCAGGCACCGACGCTTCGCCCGTCCTACGAGGACAGCGAGGATCCGCGTGACGCGGCGCGCCGCGCCCCGCCCAAGCAGGACGCGCGGCCCGCCGGAGGGCTCCCGAATTTCGGCAACCCGGAATCGACGCAACTGCCGAGCTACGGCAATCCGTCCGGCTCGGGCGCGAGCAAGACGGGATTCGTTTCAACGAGCAGCAAACGGCGGCCCGCGAAGGACGCGCAGCGCAAGAGCACGACCGCGCCGGCAAGCCTGCTCACGCCGCCGCTGTCGCTGACCGCGCCGGGCACCAACGCGACGTCCACATTGCTGCGCTCCACGGCTTCGGGCACCTCGGCGCAGACGAAGAGCGCGTCGGCGCGCATCGCCGCGCCCGCCGACGTCGTGCCGCCCATCACGTCGCGGCCGTCGCTGGTGCGCATCCCGGACGGCACGCCGGCCGGCGGCACCGCCGGAACGGTCAGCACCTCGCATCTGACGACGGGATCCGCGACGCTGCTGCGCCGCCGCACCGCGGTGGACGAAGACCCATACGCTCAACTCGGGCTGCGCGCCGGCGCGTTTGTCATCCTGCCCGGCCGTCGAGGTGACGGGCGGCTACGACACCAATCCGGCGCGCACGCCGGGCGGACGCGCATCATCGCTGCTCACCGTCTCGCCCGAGCTGATCGCGCGCTCCGACTGGCAGCGCCACGAAGTCACCGCGACCTTGCGCGGCAGCTACACCACCTACGGCCAGACGCCCGAACTCGACCGCCCGGCGTTCGACGGCAAGATCACCGGCCGCCTCGATGTGCTGCGCGACACGTCGCTGATCGGGGAGGGCACGTTCGTCGTCGGCACCGACAATCCGGGCAGCCCGAACGTGCAGGCGGGGCTCTCGCGCTTTCCGATCTACACCACGCTTGGCGGCACGTTCGGCATCACGCAGCGGTTCAATCGTCTCGAAGTGACCGCGAAGGGGACGGTGGAACGCACCGAGTTTCAGCAGTCGGAATTCACCAACGGCGTTACGGCCAGCAATGCCGACCGCGACTTCAACCGCGTCGCCGGCACGCTGCGCGTCAGCTACGACGTGATGCCGGGGCTCAAGCCTTTTGCCGAGGTCGTCGCCGACACGCGCGAGCACGATCTGCAATTCGACCGCTTCGGGTTGCAGCGCGACTCGACCGGCTGGACCGCGAAGGCCGGTTCGACCTTCGAGTTCTCGCGCAAGCTCACCGGCGAGGTCGCGCTCGGCTGGATCGAGCGCAAGTACACCGATCCGTCCTTGCAGGAACTCAACGGCCTGCTGTTCGACGCCTCGCTGATCTATTCGATGAGCGCGCTGACCAAGATCAAGTTGACCGCGCAAACGGTCGCGGGCGAGACGACGGTTCCGGGCACGGCCGGCATCCTGACGCGCAACGCCGGCGTCGAGGTCGAGCACGCGTTCCGCCGCTGGCTGATCGGCGCGGTGAAATTCAACTACGGAATCGACGATTACGTCGGCTCGGCGCGCAAGGACGACCGCTATGCGGTCGCCGGCACGCTCACCTACAAGCTCAACCGCATGATGGCGCTCAAGGGCGAGGTACGGCAGGAGTGGCTCAACTCGACCATCCCGGGCGTCGACTATACCGCCACGGTTCTCTTGGTCGGCCTGCGCCTGCAGCGCTGATCGGTCAGCCGAGCAGCTTCTTCAATTCCGCCCGGAACGCCGGCGCGATGTCGTCGCGCGTGAGCGCGTAGGCGACGTTCGCGGTGAGGAAGCCGAGCTTGTTGCCGCTGTCGTAGGTGCGGCCCTCGAACTTGTAGCCGAAGAACGGCGCCTTCTTCGCGTGCGCGATCATCGCGTCGGTGAGCTGGATCTCGCCGCCCGCGCCGCGCTCCTGCTTTTCCAGGATCGCGAAGATGTCGGGCTGGAGGATGTAGCGCCCCGAGATGATGAGGTTGGACGGCGCCTTGCCCTGCGGCGGCTTCTCCACCATGCCGCTGATCTCGAACGCCTTGCCCTTCTGTTTGCCGACGCCGACCACGCCGTACATGTGCGTCTGGTCGGCGGGCACTTCCTCCACGGCGATCACGCTCGCGTCGTTGCCCAGGCCCTGCCAGGCGTCGATCATCTGCCGGAGGCAGCCGGGCTTCGCCATCATCAGCATGTCGGGCAGGATCACGGCGAACGGTTCGTTGCCGACGAGTTCGCGCGCGCACCACACCGCGTGGCCCAAACCGAGCGGCGCCTGCTGGCGCGTGAACGACGTCGCGCCCGCGGCGGGCTGCGCTTCGGCGAGCACCGCAAGCTCGGCCTGCTTGTTGCGCCCGCGCAATGTCTGCTCGAGCTCGTACTGGAGATCGAAATAATTCTCGATCGCCTCCTTGCCGCGGCCGGTGACGAAGATGAAATGCTCGATGCCTGCCTCGCGCGCCTCGTCGACGACGAGTTGGATCGCCGGGCGATCAACGATCGTAAGCATCTCCTTCGGGATGGCCTTGGTCGCGGGCAGGAAGCGCGTGCCGAGACCGGCAACCGGGAACACAGCTTTGCGGATCGCTTTCATGGAGCCTTCGTGAGTGGCACTTCGCCGCGTGTGGCGGCTCTATACTGCGTGCGTTAAGAACCGGGAAAGCCTATCTGGTGCCCTATATGGCGGCAACCTTGGGACTGGGATCGATCATGCGGGGTTTCTCCGGCGTCGCGCGGGCGCTCGTTCCGCTCGTGGCGCTTTCCGCCGCTGCCTGCGCGCAGGCGACGGACGACCGCTTTCCGCAGTCGCTGCCCTATGCGGCGACCGGTTCGGTCCCGGCGCAGAGCGACAAATGGAGCGGCGAGCCCGGCGCTTCCGGTCATCCGCAGATGACGCCGGACGCGATCCTCACCGCGGTCGCGGACTTCAAGAACTGCGTCGAGCGCATGTGGCCGGAGGCGGCGCGGCGCGGCATCACGCGCGCGAGCTTCGATCGTTTCACCGCCGGTCTCGAGCCCGACGTGAAGATCATGGACTTCGTCGATGCGCAGCCGGAGTTCACCAAGGCGTTCTGGGATTACGTCGATCTGCTCGTCACCGACGAGCGCATCACGCGCGGGCGCGAATTGCTCACGCAGCATGCGGCGGCGTTCGAGCGCGCCGAGCGCGCGTACGGCGTCGATCGCTACGTCATCGCGGCGATCTGGGGCATCGAGACGAAGTACGGCACGGTCGCGGGCGAACGCCCGGTGATCCGCTCGACCGCGACGCTCGCCTGCGTCGGGCGGCGGCAGGCCTACTTCAAGGACGAGTTCCTCGCCGCGCTGGAGATCCTGCATCGCGGCGACATCCGGCCCGAGCAACTGAAAGGCTCATGGGCCGGCGCGTTCGGGCTGACGCAATTCATGCCGACGGCGTTCAAGCGCTACGCGGTCGATTTCGACGGCGACGGGCGGCGCGACGTGGTCGGCTCGGTGCCGGACGTGATCGCCTCGACCGCCAATCATTTGCAGAAGGCCGGATGGGTCGCGGGTCAGACGTGGGGCTACGAGGTCGTGCTTCCGCAAGGCTTCAACTACATGCAGGCCGATCCCGCGCGGCGGCTCACGATGCACGAATGGGCGCGGCTCGGCGTCACGCGCGCGAACGCGCAAGCCTTCCCGCGCGGAAACGACAAGGCCTCTCTGTTCGTGCCGGCGGGTGCGCGCGGGCCGTCGTTCCTGATGCTCGATAATTTCCGCGCCATCATGAAATACAATCCGGCCGAGGCTTACGCGCTCGCGATCGGGCATCTCGCCGACCGGCTGCGCGGCGGCGGGCCGATCGCGCAACCCTGGCCGCGCGAGGAGCGGGTGCTCACGCGCGCCGAGCGGCTGGAGCTGCAGCAGCATCTCGCCCGGCAGGGGTTCGATGTCGGCGAGCCGAGCGGGCGGCTCGGCACCAAGACGCGGACTGCGGTGCGCGATTTCCAGGCACGCGCCGGGCTCGTTCCGGACGGATTTGCCACGGTGGCGCTGCTGGAACGGCTGCGGACCCGGTAGGGCGCAAGGACCCGGTTTTCGGGGCGGATCGCGCGGAAAACCGCACCTCGGCAACCCTGTCGCGATCTTCAAGTTGACATTTTTCCGGGGCTGATGCGGGTTGGCTCGGGTGTCGGCCCGGCATGCGGTATTTGAAGGCCCGGCGATGAAATTCGGCCTCGCGCGATGGACGGCTCTGGTGCTGCTCGGCCTTGCCGAGGTGGCGGCCGGCGTCATTGCGTTTGCGCCGCCCGCCGCGGCGCAGATCGACGACCGGTTTCCGTTTCTGGAGGACCGGCGGCGGCGGCAGCAGCAGTGGCAGCAACCGCAGTGGCAGCAGCCGGGCTGGGGCGACCAGCAGCAGCCGCGTCAGGCGCCGGTCGATTCTACGCGCGCGCCCGCGGCGCGGCGGCCCGACGTCGCGCCGACCACCAACGTCATGGTGTTCGGCGACTCGCTGGCCGACTGGCTCGGCTTTGGGCTGGAGGAGGCGCTGGCCGAGACGCCCGAGATCGGCGTCACCCGCAAGCCGCGCCCCAACACCGGGTTGATCCGCACCGAGCAGCGCGGCGAGTCCTACGACTGGCCGAGCGCGGCGCGCGACATGCTCAATGCCGAGAAGCCGGACTTCGTCGTGATCATGCTCGGCCTCAACGACCGGCGCGGCATCCGCGAAACCATCCGCCAGCAAGCCGCACGCCCGCCCGCCGGCCAGAAGCAGGCGGCGACGCCTCCGGCCCAGCAGCCCGGCACGCCGGCCGCGCCCGCGAACCCGGCGCAGCCGGACCCCGCCGCGAAGCCCGCCGACGCCGAGGCTTCGCCGCAGCAGGAAGCCGCGCAGGATTCCGAGCAGCCGAACATCATGGCGCCGGAGGGCGCGGTCGCCGGAACGGTGGTGCATGAATTCCGCTCGGAGAAATGGGGCGAGCTTTATGCGCGCCGCATCGACGAGATGATGGGCGTGCTGAAGGCGCGCAACGTGCCGGTGTTCTGGGTCGGGCTGCCGTCGGTGCGCGGCACGCGCGCCACGTCCGAAGCCGTTTATCTCAACGACCTCTTCCGCGGCCGCGCCGAGAAGTCCGGCATCACCTATGTCGACATCTGGGACGGCTTCGTCGACGAGGGCGGCACCTACAACAATTACGGCCCCGACTTCGAAGGCCAGACGCGCCGCCTGCGCGCGGGCGACGGCGTGCACTTCACGCGCGCGGGTGCGCGCAAGCTCGCGCACTATGTCGAGCGCGAAATCCGCCGCGTGATGCTCGCGCGCGCGGCGCCGGTCGCAACGCCGCTGCCGCAGGAACCCGAGCCCGACGCGAAAGCGCCGCCGACCGCCGCCGCGCCCGGCCTGCCGCCGCGCCCGATCGCCAGCCCCGTGATGTCGCTCACCGCGCCGAAGGGCGCGGGCGAGGCGCTGCTCGGCGCGACGCCGGTGCGCGCCAGCGGCGGCGACTCGGTTGCGACGCGCGTGCTGGTGAAGGGCGAGCCGATCGTCGCGCCCGCAGGACGTGCCGACGACTTCGCCTGGCCGCGCCGCGATATCGTGACCGCGACCGGCGTGCTGCCGCCCGATCCGGTCGAGCCGCCGACGCCGTCGGTCGCGACCGCCACGACGACGACAATGCCTGGCGCCCTGCCGGGGCAGCCGAAACAGGTCACGGTACAGCGCCCGCGCCGCGATCCGCAGCAGACCGACAACAACTGGGGCTGGCTCGGCCGTCCGCGTCCCTATGAGACGCGGCCGCAGGAGCAGCGCGGTTTCTTCGGCGGACTGTTCGGCGGCGGACGGTGGTGAGCCTGCGCGCTCGCGTCAGCCTTCGGTAGCTCTTCCGCGCCTCGATAAATCGGCAAGTTGCTCCGCGCAGATCTCGCGAACGCATCCGCGCAACCAGCGATGCGCCGGATCGCCGTCCAGCCGTGGATGCCACAGCAACGAAACCGTGATCTCCGGCACTAAGACCGGAAGCGGAAAGCTGTGCATTCCGGCCCGCAGGTTTCCGGTGTGCCGCTCGGGAACGCTGGCGATCAGGTCGGACGCGCGCGCCAAAGCCAGCGCCGTCGAAAAGCCGCCGACGATCGTCGCGATCTCGCGTTCCAGCCCAATAGCTTCAGCGCCTCGTCGATCGGTCCCGCATCGCGGCCGCGCCGCGACACGAGGATGTGTCGGCCGGCCACGTAGCGCCGTTGCGTGATCTTGCCCTTGCTCAGCGGATGGCCCTTTCGCACGACGCCGATAAATCGGTCGCGGAACAACGCCTGCGTACGCACCTCCGGGCCGGTGACCTTGCCGACGACGCCCGTTTCGAGATCGACGGTGCCGTCGCGAAGCGGCGCGCTGTCCTTGTCGGGCTTCTGCACGAAGCGCAGCCGCACGCGCGGGGCCTGCCTGCTGATGCGCGCAATGAGGCCGGGTCCGAAGCCCTCGACAAAGCCGTCGCTTGTCCGCAGCGTGAATGTTCGGACGAGTTGCTTGAGGTCGAGGGTTTCGACAGGACGAAGCGCGGCCTTCGCACCTTCCACAATCGGGCCGACTTGCCCGCGCAACTCCAGCGCCCGCGGCGTGGGAACGAGACCGCGCCCGGCTCTCACCAGCAGCGGATCGCCCGTCGTCTCGCGCAATCGCGCCAGCGCGCGGCTCATCGCCGAAGGGCTCAGCCGCAGCCGTCGAGCGGCGCGCGCGACGCTGCCTTCGGCAAGCAGCACGTCCAGCGTGACAAGCAGGTTGAGGTCCGGGCCCGGCATGCACCAGCCATAGCGAGATATGGCGTCAGACGCACGAATAAAGTGCAAATGGTGCGCGTTCCGCCATGTCACCGCAAGGGACTACGTCTGCGGCAGCCCCATTTCGCGGCTCTCGGAGAATGGAATTCATGTTCAAGCCAGCCATTGCAGGACCAGATGCGCCCGTCGCCGGAAGCGACCGGCTGACACCTTCGGCCCGGTGGGCGCTCGCCGCCCTTTCGCTCGCGATGCTGCTGTCCTCGCTCGGCATCAGCATCGCCAATGTCGCGTTGCCGACATTGGCGCAGGCGTTCGCCGCCTCCTTCCAGGAGGTGCAATGGATCGTGCTGGCTTATCTGCTTGCCATCACCACGCTGATCGTGAGCGTTGGACGGCTCGGTGACATCGCGGGACGCCGGCGGCTGCTGCTCGCCGGAATCGTCGTGTTCACGGCGGCCTCGGTTCTTTGCGGCGTTGCGCCCACGCTCTGGCTGCTGATTGCCGCCCGGGCGGCGCAGGGTGTCGGCGCGGCCATCATGCTGGCCCTCACCATGGCGTTCGTCGGCGAGACGGTGCCCAAGGCAAAGACCGGCAGCGCGATGGGGCTGCTCGGAACCATGTCCGCGATCGGCACCGCGCTCGGTCCGTCGCTCGGCGGCATTCTGATCGCCGTGTTCGGCTGGCGCGCGATCTTCCTCGTCAACGTGCCGCTGGGCATTCTGACTTTTGTGCTCGCGTATCGGGCGCTGCCCGCCGATCGCCCGAATCCGACGGCAGATCGGGCCGGTTTCGACGGCTTGGGCACGCTTGTTGCTTGCTCTGACCCTCGCCGCGTATGCGCTCGCCATGACGATCGGGCGCGGCCGTTTCGGCCTGCTCAACGTGGCCCTGCTGTTGGCCGTAGTCCTCGGCGCCGGCCTCTTCCTGCTCACTGAGGCGAGAGTCAGCATCGCCTTTGCTCCGGCTGGCGATGTTCCGCGATCGTATGCTGAGCGCGGGCTTTGCCACCAGCGCACTCGTCTCGGCGGTGCTGATGGCGACGCTCGTGGTCGGTCCGTTCTATCTCTCCGGCGCGCTCGGGCTCGATGCTGCGCGGGTCGGGATTGTCATGTCGGCCGGTCCGCTCGTCGCGGCGCTGACCGGTGTACCGGCCGGCCGCATCGTGGATCGTCTCGGCGCGCAGCGCATGACCATCGTTGGGCTCGCCGGAATCGCGGCCGGTTCGTTCATGCTGTCCGTGATGCCGGCCAGCTTCGGCATCCCCGGCTACATCGTCCCCATCGTCCTCATCACTGCCAGCTATGCGCTGTTCCAGACGGCCAACAACACCGCCGTCATGACGGACATCCCGCAGGATCAGCGCGGCGTCATCTCGGGCGTACTCAACCTGTCGCGCAATCTCGGGCTCGTCACCGGCGCGTCCGTCATGGGCGCGGTGTTCGCGCTCGCATCGGCGAGCATCGACATCACGATGGCGCAGCCCGAAGCGGTGGCCACGGGCATGCGGGTCACGTTCGCGGTCGCGGCAGATGCTGATCGTGTTCGCGCTCGGCATCGCGATTGCGAGCCGCGCATTACCGGCCCGCGCCTCATAACGAGGGCGGTCAGCGCGGCAGGTTGGTCGCGCCCATCAGGAACTTGTCGACCGAATGCGCGGCCTGACGGCCTTCGCGGATCGCCCACACGACAAGCGATTGTCCGCGCCGCATGTCGCCCGCGGTGAAGATCTTGTCTTTCGAGGTGCGATAGCCCTCGGTGTCGGCCTTCACGTTGCCGCGCGCGTCGAGATCGAGCCCTAGCGTCTTCACCATGCCCTCGTGCACCGGATGCACGAAGCCCATCGCGAGCAGTACGAGGTCGGCCTTGAGCTCGAACTCGGTGCCGGCGATCGGCTTGAACTTGTCGTCACAGCGCACGCAGTGCAGCTTCTGCACCTGTCCGTGCTGGCCGGTGAATTTCTGCGTCAGCACGGCGAAGTCGCGCTCGGCGCCTTCCTCGTGGCTCGACGAGGTGCGCAGCTTGAGCGGCCAGTTCGGCCACGTCATCAGCTTGTCTTCCTTCTCGGGCGGCTTCGGCATGATCTCGAAGTTGGTCACGCTGAGCGCGCCCTGGCGGATCGCGGTGCCGATGCAGTCCGAGCCGGTGTCGCCGCCGCCGATGACGACGACATGCTTGCGCGCCGCGCTGATCGGCGTGTCGTTGACCGGCTCGCCCGCGACGCGGCGGTTTTGCTGCGGCAGGAAGTCCATCGCGAAATGGATGCCGCCAAGCTCGCGGCCGGGGATCGTCAGGTCGCGCGAGGCTTCTGCGCCGCCGGTCAACACCACCGCGTCGAAGCCCTCGGTCACGCGCTCGACCGGCATGCTGACGCCGATATGCGCGCCGAAATGGAACACCACGCCTTCGGCTTCCATCTGCGTCACGCGCTTTGCGACGTGGCGCTTCTCCATCTTGAAGTCGGGGATGCCGTAGGTGAGCAGGCCGCCCGCACGCGCGTACTTCTCGAACAGATGCACCTCGTGGCCGGCGCGCGCGAGCTGCTGCGCACAGGCCATGCCGGCGGGACCTGAACCGATCACCGAGACCTTCTTGCCGGTCTTGATCGCGGGGCGCTCGGCCACGATCCAGCCTTCGTCCCAGCCGCGATCCACGATCGCGCATTCGATCGTCTTGATGGTGACCGGCGTCTCGATCAGGTTGAGCGTGCAGGACGCCTCGCACGGCGCCGGGCACACGCGGCCGGTGAATTCGGGAAAATTATTGGTCGAGTGGAGATTGTAAAGCGCGTTCTTCCAGTCGCCGCGATAGACGAGGTCGTTCCAGTCGGGAATCTGGTTGTTCACCGGGCAGCCGGGCGTGCCGGGGGCAAGCTGACCGTTGCCCATGCAGTACGGGACGCCGCAGTTCATGCAGCGCGCGGCCTGACTCCGCGCCGCCTCTTCGGACAGCGGAATCATGAACTCCTTGTAGTGGCGGATACGATCGGCCGCCGGCTTGTAACGCCGGTCCTGCCTGTCGATCTCCAGAAACCCCGTGACCTTGCCCATACTTCTTCTTTGCTTCTCTTAGGCTCCCGCCGCGGCCATCGGCGGGATCGCGACCTCGGTCGCCTTCATCTCGGCGAGCGCGCGGCGGTATTCGACCGGCATCACCTTGCGGAAGCGCGGCAGGTATTCGTTCCACGCTGCGAGGATGTCCTTCGCGCGCTTTGAATTGGTGTAGCGCGCGTGGTTGGCGATGAGCTGGTGCAGCCGCTCGCCGTCGTAGCGGCTCATGTCGCTCATCACGTCGACGCGCCCGTGGCTGTCGAGATCGCCGGCCTGGTGATAGTGCGCCCAGCTCGCGTTCTCTTCCTCGATCACCGGCTCAAGCTCGATCATCGACATGTTGCAGCGCTTTTCGAAGCTCTTGTCCTCGTCGAGCACGTAGGCGATGCCGCCCGACATGCCGGCCGCGAAGTTGCGCCCGGTGCGGCCGAGCACGACCACAACGCCGCCGGTCATGTATTCGCAGCAGTGGTCGCCCGCGCCCTCCACCACCGCGATGGCGCCGGAATTGCGCACCGCAAAGCGCTCGCCCGCGATGCCTCGGAAATAGCACTCGCCCTCGACCGCGCCGTACAGCACCGTGTTGCCGACGATGATCGACTCTTCCGGCACGATCCTGGACTCGCGCGGCGGATAGATGATCAGCCGCCCGCCCGAGAGGCCCTTGCCGACGTAGTCGTTCGCCTCGCCCTCAAGCTCGAAGGTGACGCCGCGCGTCAGCCACGCGCCGAAGCTCTGGCCCGCGGTGCCCTTGAGCTTCACGTGGATGGTATCGTCCGGCAGGCCGGCGTGGCCGTAGATCTTGGCGATCTCGCCCGAGAGCATCGCGCCCGCGGTGCGGTTCACGCTTGAGATCGCGGTCTCGATCCGCACCGGCGCACCGCGGTCGATCGCGGCGCGCGCCTCCTCGATCAGCTTGCGGTCGAGGATGCGCTCGAGATGATGGTTCTGCATCTCGCTGTGGAAGATGCCGACACTCGCCGGCACATCCGGGCGGGTGAACAGGCCGGAAAAGTCGAGGCCCTTCGCCTTCCAGTGCTCGACCAGCTTGCGCTTGTCGAGCATCTGCATCTGCCCGACCATTTCGTCGAAGGTGCGGTAGCCGAGCTCGGCCATGATCTCGCGCACTTCCTCGGCGACGAAGAAGAAATAGTTGATGACGTGCTCGGGCTGGCCGACGAAGCGCTTGCGCAGCACCGGGTCCTGCGTAGCGACGCCGACCGGGCAGGTGTTCAGGTGGCACACGCGCATCATCACGCAGCCGGCCGCGATCAGCGGCGCGGTCGAGAAGCCGAATTCGTCCGCGCCGAGCATCGCGCCAATCACGACGTCGCGGCCCGTGCGCAATCCACCGTCGACCTGGACGGCGATGCGGCTGCGCAGCCGGTTCGTCACGAGCGTCTGGTGGGTTTCGGCAAGGCCGATCTCCCACGGCGAACCCGCGTGCTTGAGTGAGGTGAGGGGCGAGGCGCCGGTGCCGCCCTCGAAGCCCGAAATCGTCACGTGGTCGGCGCGTGCCTTGGAGACGCCGGCCGCGACCGTGCCGACGCCCACTTCAGACACGAGCTTCACGGACACGTCGGCCGCGGAGTTGGTGTTCTTCAGGTCGTAGATGAGCTGCGCCAGGTCCTCGATCGAATAGATGTCGTGATGCGGCGGCGGCGAGATGAGCCCGACGCCGGGCGTCGAGTGGCGCACCTTGGCGATGGTCGCGTCGACCTTGTGGCCGGGCAACTGTCCGCCTTCGCCGGGCTTTGCGCCCTGCGCCATCTTGATCTGCATCATGTCGGAGTTGACGAGATATTCCGTCGTGACGCCGAAGCGGCCCGAGGCGACCTGCTTGATCGCCGAGCGCATCGAGTCGCCGTTCGGCATCGGCTTGAAGCGGTCGGATTCCTCGCCGCCTTCGCCGGTGTTCGACTTGCCGCCGATCCGGTTCATGGCGATCGCCAGTGTCGTATGCGCCTCGCGCGAGATCGAGCCGTAGGACATTGCGCCGGTCGCGAAGCGCTTGACGATCTCCTTGGCGGGCTCGACTTCGTCCAGCGGCACCGGCTTGCGGCCCTCTTCCTCCGCCGACCTGATGCGGAACATGCCGCGGATGGTGAGGATCTTCTCCGCCTGCTCGTTGATGATCTTCGCGAACGCGCGGTACTTGTCGCGCGAGTTGCCGCGCACGGCGTGCTGCAGCGTCGCGACCGTCTCGGGCGACCACGCATGCGCCTCGCCCCGCACGCGGTAGAGATATTCGCCGCCGACTTCGAGTGCATGGCGCAGCACCGGCACGTCGCCGAACGCATCGCGATGACGCAGCGCGGTTTCTTCCGCGATCTCGGCGAGCCCGACACCCTCGATGCGGGTCGCGGTGCCGAAGAAGAAATCGCCGACGAAGTCGCTCTTCAGCCCCACCGCGTCGAAGATCTGCGCGCCGCAGTAGGACTGGTACGTGGAGATGCCCATCTTGGACATCACCTTGAGGATGCCCTTGTCGATCGACTTGATGTAGCGCTTGACGATTTCCTTGTCGTCGAGCTTCTCCGGCATCTCCTCCTTCATGGCGATCAGCGTCTCGAAGGCGAGATAGGGATTGATCGCCTCCGCGCCGTAACCTGCCAGACAAGCGAAGTGATGCACCTCGCGCGCCTCGCCGGTCTCGACCACGAGGCCGACGGCGGTGCGCAGGCCCTTGCGGATCAGATGATGGTGCACGGCCGCGGTCGCGAGCAGCGCCGGGATCGGAATGCGGTCGGGTCCGGCCTGCCGGTCGGACAGGATGATGATGTTGTAGCCGCCCTTCACGGCGGCCTCGGCGCGCTCGCACAGGCTCAGCAGCGCGTCCTTCATGCCGGGCGCGCCCTGCTCGGACAGATAGGTGATGTCGAGCGTCTTGGTGTCGAACTGCTCCTCGACATGCGCGATCGAGCGGATCTTTTCGAGGTCCTCGTTGGTGAGGATCGGCTGGCGCACTTCGAGCCGCTTCTTCTTCGCGAGCCCCTCGGCGTCGAACAGGTTCGGCCGCGGCCCGATGAAGGACACGAGCGACATCACCAGTTCTTCGCGGATCGGATCGATCGGCGGGTTCGTCACCTGCGCGAAGTTCTGCTTGAAATAGGTGTAGAGCAGCTTCGACTTGTCCGAGAGCGCCGAGATCGGCGTGTCGGTGCCCATCGAGCCGACCGCTTCCTGGCCGGTGGTCGCCATCGGCTCCATCAGGATCTGCAGGTCTTCCTGGCTATAGCCGAAGCACTGCTGGCGATCGAGCAGCGACAGGTTCGTGCGCGCCTTGCGCGGCTGCAGCGCCGGAAG
Organism: uncultured Alphaproteobacteria bacterium; assembly: GCA_963828625.1. GTDB lineage: Bacteria > Pseudomonadota > Alphaproteobacteria > Rhizobiales > Xanthobacteraceae > PALSA-894. The sequence continues at coordinate 739,771 of CAWHEX010000011.1, forward strand.
GTCTTCCAGCACGAGCTGCGTCTTCTTCAGCCACTTCGCATAAGGATGCTTCTTGGCGATCTGCGCCTTGATCTCCTCGTCCGCGATGATGCGGCCTTCCACGAGGTCGACGAGCAGCATCTTGCCGGGCTGGAGACGCCACTTCTGCACGATCTGCTCTTCGGGGATCGGCAACACGCCGGCCTCCGACGCCATGATGACGCGGTCGTCCGCGGTGACGAGCCAGCGCGCAGGGCGCAGCCCGTTGCGGTCGAGCGTGCCGCCGATCTGGCGGCCGTCGGTGAAGGCGATCGCCGCGGGGCCGTCCCACGGCTCCATCAGCGCGGCGTGATACTCGTAGAAGGCCTTGCGCTCGGCATCCATCAGCGGGTTGCCGGCCCAGGCTTCCGGGATCAGCATCATCGCGGCATGCGCGAGCGAGTAGCCGCCCTGCACGAGGAATTCGAGCGCGTTGTCGAAGCACGCTGTGTCGGACTGGCCTTCATACGAGATCGGCCAGAGCTTGGTGATGTCGTCGCCGAACAGCTTGGACGAGACGGATGCCTGCCGCGCCGCCATCCAGTTGACGTTGCCGCGCAGCGTGTTGATCTCGCCGTTGTGCGCGACCATGCGATACGGGTGCGCGAGCGGCCACGACGGGAACGTGTTGGTTGAGAAGCGCTGGTGCACGAGGCAGAGCGCGGTCTCGAAGTCCGGCTCGTGCAGGTCGGGATAGTACTTGCCGAGCTGGTCGGCGAGGAACATGCCCTTGTAGATGATCGTGCGGCACGACAGCGACACGACGTAGTAGTTCGACAGCCGCCGCTCGCGCTTGCGATAGATCGTGTCGGAAATCACCTTGCGCAGGATGTAGAGGCGGCGCTCGAACTCGTCCTCGGACTTGATGGTCGGGCCGCGCCCGACGAACACCTGCATGTGGAACGGTTCGGTCGGCTTCACCGTCTCGCCGAGCGAGGAATTGTCCGAGGGTATCTCGCGCCAGCCGAGCAGCGTCAGCCCTTCCTGCGGGATCTTCTCCGCATAGGCGTCGAGGATGACCTTCCGCCATTCGGGATCGTGCGGCATGAACACCGCGCCGACCGCGTAGTAGCCGGGCTCGGGCAAATGAATGCCGAGCTCCTCGGTCTTGCGGACGAAGAACTTGTGCGGGATCTGCGTGAGGATGCCGGCGCCGTCGCCAGCGCGCGGGATCGGCGCCGACCGCGCCGCGATGTTCGAGATTGCACAGGATGTCGATCGCGTCCTCGACGATCTTGTGCGACTTGCGGCCCTTGATGTCGGCGATGAAGCCGACGCCGCAGGAATCCTTCTCGTGGCGCGGATCGAACAGGCCGTGCGCGGCGGGTACATGCGGCCAGAGCGGAAACATGAGCGCGGAATCTTTCACGGCCCGCTCCGCAGGAGAAGCGCTCACTCCCACATCGAACCGCTGCGTGCCCATCGTCGTCTCCGCGTTCTGGCCTGCCGGCCTTGGCGCACCTTTCTCGTGCGCGGCGCTTCCGCCGCGACGCAAATCCTTCAACCTCGCGTGAGGGGGCGGCTTTGATGCCGCCTGCCGGTCCCTCACGGGACCGTTCGTTTCCCTGTCCTTGGCAGCTTCGGCCGCCATTTGGCGGCGCACCGCCGATTGGGACAGCAATGCTGTCCTAATATGCCCAAGCCCGGTTCCGGACGCAAGCGCAAACCGTCCGGTTTCAACGTCTTCCTTGCCGTTTGTTGCCCGGCGCCTTTCGGGCACGTAACAAGAAGAACACGGGTCATAGTGCGGCGCAACAGAATTGCATTCCGGGCGCTGCTGCCGGGCAGGACAAGCATGTATTTCGCGAGCGACAACACCGCCGGCATGGCGCCGGAAATCCTCGATGCATTGGCCAAGGCCAACACCGGCTACGCGCTCGGCTACGGCAACGACGAATGGACCAAACGGGTCGAGCAGCGCTTCTGCGAACTGTTCGAAAAGGAAGTCGCGGTGTTCCTCGTGCCGACCGGCACCGTCGCGAACTCGCTCGCGATCGCGCACCTGACGCCGCCGTGGGGCGCGGTGCTGTGCCACGAGGACTCGCACATCGCGACCGACGAATGCGGCGCGCCGGAGTTCTTCGGCGGCGGCATCAAGCTGATCGGACTGAAGGGTGAGGCCGCCAAGGTTTCCGCCGCGACGCTCCGCGCCGCGCTGGAAGGCGGCGCATGGGGCGGGCCGCACCATGTCACGCCCGCGGTGCTCTCGCTCTCGCAGGCGACCGAATGCGGCACGATCTACCGCGTCGCCGAGGTGAAGGAGATGGCGGACGTCGCGCGCAAGCACGGCGTCGCGCTGCACATGGACGGCGCGCGCATCGGCAATGCGCTCGTGCGCATGAATGTCTCGCTCGCGGAGCTGACCTGGAAGGCGGGCGTCGACGTGCTGTCGTTCGGCGCCACCAAGGGCGGCACGATGGGCGCCGAAGCGGTGATCTTCTTCGACCCGAAGAACGGCGCGAACATGCCGGGGCGGCGCAAGCGCGGCGGCGCGACCGCCTCGAAGCAGCGCTTCATCGCGGCGCAGATCGAGGCTTATCTGACGGGCGATCTCTGGCTGAAGCTCTGCCGGCACGCGAACGACATGGCGGACGCGCTCGCGGCCGGTCTGACGCAAGCCGGATGCAAGCCGGTGTGGCCCGTGGAGGCAAACGAGATATTCGCGCCGATCACGCTCGACGCCGACAAGCGGCTGAAAGCGGCGGGCGCGATGTATTACCCGTGGCCCGCCGCTGACGTCGGCGCGGACCGCATGCTGGTGCGGCTTGTCACCTCGTTCCAGACCACGCAGAGCGACGTCGACAAGTTCCTCGCCTTGGTGCGCGCCAAGTGACGCCGCACCGTTGCCCAAGCTCCGCCTGATTCATTGACGAGGCTGCGACCGGGCGGCGGGTATGGGCGCGTTGACGCGCGCCGCGTTGGAGGTTTGCCATGAGGCTCGTCGGACTGGCGTTCGCCGGACTGTTGCTGGGCGCGGCGCCTGCGTTCGCGCAATACGGGCCGCCGCGCCCGCCTATGCCGGTCAGCGCTTCGTCGGCGCAGGATGCCGCCGAGATCGTGGAGGCGATGGGCCTCGAGCCGGTCGGCACGCCCGCGCGCAACGGGCCGTTCTTCGTGGTGAGCGCGCGCGACGACTACGGCCGCCTGTTGCAGGTCACTGTCGACCCGCGACGCTCGCAGGTGATGGCAGTCGAGGGCGGCACGGTGCGCGGCATGTATGGGCCGCGCCCTGTTTACGGACCGCCACGCGGCTACGGCCGTCCCGGACCGTACGCGCTCGACGATGACGATTTCGACAGCGCTCCGTCGCGCTCGATTGCTGGGCCGGGCTCGATCATGGGGTCGCGCACACCACCGAATACCGCGGCCCGCACCGTTCACGCGCCGCCTGCCGCACATGCTCCGGCGGCACCGCAAGCCGCGCCGCGCCCCGCGACGAAGTCCGCCAACGCCGCGCCCGTGCCGCGCAAGCGGCCCGCGGCAGCGCCGCAGGAGACTGCGGGGTCCGTCGAGCCGTTGGCGGCCAAGCCCGCACCGGCGCCATCGGAGACCGACGCCCGCGAAGCCCGCGCCGTCGCAGATGACGCCCGTCGCGCCGCTGGAATAATTCGCCGCTGCAAAAAGAAAGCGCCCCGCAAAGCGGGGCGCCCCATCTCATTCGTCGCTGCGTGCAGCGTTACGCCGCTTTGGCGTCGAGCACCTGCGCGGCCGGCTTGCCGTTGCCGATCGGAATCTGGCGGGGCTTTTTCGCCTCCGGAATCTCGCGCACGAGATCGACGTGCAGGAGCCCGTTCACCAGCGAAGCGCCGCTGACGTGGACGTGGTCGGCAAGCTGGAAGCGGCGCTCGAACGCGCGGGCCGCGATGCCCTGGTAGAGCACCTCACCCGGCTTCTCGTCGGCCTTTTCCTGCTTCTCGCCGCGGATCGTCAGCGTGTTTTCCTTCGCCTCGATGGAAAGCTCGCCTTCGGCAAAGCCCGCGACGGCGACCGAGATGCGATAGGCGTCATCGCCGGTGCGCTCGATGTTGTAGGGCGGGTAGCCGGGCGCGGTATCGAAGCCGGTGGCGTTGTCGAGCATCGAAAACAGGCGATCGAAGCCGACGGTCGAACGATAGAGGGGAGCAAGATCGAAAGTTCGCATGGCATATCCTCCTTGAGCGACATGCAGAAAGATCCGCCCGTCAGGGCCGGACCGGGGAATGCGCAGCCGGATGGCCTGCGCAAACAACGATGTGGGAACGGTTCCATAACTTCGCAAGAGGGCCGAAACGGGTGCCTTTCGAGGCCGATTCGCCTGCTATAAGGCCGACATCGCGGGTTCCAGTTTCTCCATGAATCTCGTCTCCATTCCGGCCAATCCGGTTCCCGACGGCGCGTCCGTCGCCAATCTCAAATCGTCCGACGGGGCGGTGCTGCGCTTTGCGCGCTTCGAGCCGCCGGCGGGGCGCAAGGGCACGCTCTGCATTTTTCCGGGCCGCGCGGAATTCATCGAGAAATATTTCGAGGTGGTGCGCGATGCGCGTGCGCGCGGCTTCGCGGTCGCGATTCTCGACTGGCGCGGGCAGGGACTTTCCGAGCGCGCGCTCGGTAATGCGCGCAAGGGTCACGTGCGCGACTTCTCCGACTACGACCGCGACCTCCAAGCCTTCGTGAAGGAAGTCGTGCTGCCGGACTGTCCGCCGCCGCTGTTCGCGCTCGGGCACTCGATGGGCGCGGCCGTGCTGCTGCGCGCCGCCTACCACGGGCACCGCTGGTTTGATCGCATGGTGCTGACCGGGCCGATGATCGATCTTGCCGGCGCGGCCGGATCACGCGTTGCGCGCCGCAGCGCGCAGTTCATGCGGCTCGCGGGTTTCGGCAATTCCTACATTCCGGGCGGCGGCGGCACGCCGGTCAATTCGCTGCCGTTTCCCGGCAACAATCTCACCTCGGACCCCGTGCGTTATTCGCGCACGACCGCGATCCTCGAGGCCGAGCAGACGCTCGGAATCGGATCGCCGACGGTCGCCTGGGTGGATTCAGCGTTCCGGGCGATGCGCGAATTCGCCGAACCGAGCTTTGCGAACCGTGTGCGCCAGCCGCTGCTTCTCGTCGCCGCCGGGCAGGACCGCATCGTCTCGACGCCCGCCATCGGTGCGTTTGCGCGGCGGCTGCGGACGGGCTCGCACTTGGTCATTCCGGGTGCCCGCCACGAGATCCTGATGGAGCAGGATCGCTTCCGCGAGCAGTTCTGGGCGGCGTTCGACGCGTTCGTGCCCGGGACGCCGCTGTTCTAGTCGAACCTAGCCGCCGTTGAGCAGCTTCATCGCGGCTTCGTGCACGCGCTTGTCGCCCGCCGCCACGATGCGGCCGCCCTTCACGGCGCTCTCGCCTTCCCAAGTGGTGATGACGCCGCCCGCGCCCTGCACGATCGGGATCAGCGCCACGATGTCGTGCTGCTTCAGCGCGCTCTCGATGACGAGATCGACGTGGCCCGCCGCGACCATGCAGTACGGATAGCAGTCGCCGCCGTAGCGCGAGAGCTTCACCTGCGCTTCGACGCGCGAAAAGGCCGCGCGGTCGGCGTCGTTCATGAGTTGCGGGCTGGTGGTGAACATCATCGCGTCGGCGAGGCGCGCGCAGGGACGCACATTGAGCACGCGCTCGCCTGACGGGCCGCGCGATTTCGCGCCGCGCCCGTCGCCGGTGAAGCGCTCGCGCACGAACGGCTGATGCATCATGCCGAACACGGCGTTGCCGTTGTGAGTGAGCCCGATCAGCGAGCCCCAGATCGGCATGCCGGAGATGAATGATTTCGTGCCGTCGATCGGATCGAGCACCCAGACGTATTCGGCATCCGCGCGCTCGTTGCCGTATTCCTCGCCGATGATGCCGTGCTCGGGAAAATTGCGCTTGATCAGCGCGCGCATCGCCGCCTCCGCGGCGCGGTCTGCGGCCGTGACCGGATCGAAACCCGCGGCCGAGCCCTTGTCCTCGACGCCGAGCGAGGTGCGGAAGAACGGCAGGATCGCGTCGCCTGATGCGCTCGCAAGCTCGTCGACGAAGGCGACAAAATCGATGGCGGTCATGAGGTCATCCCGGCCGGGCGTTGGGCCTATCGGAGAGAGGCGGGCAGGGCAACCAAGTCCGGCGGAGAGGACGCCCAAACGTTGCCGACAAGGGGGTGTGACGGTAACGACACACCGTACACAGGGCTGATCTTTTTTTCAGGAGCGCCCCTTGTCTTTTGTGCAGTGCGGTGTACGTTATTGCAGCGCGGCATGTGATTTGCGTCACATCCCGCCGCCCTCCTTGGGCGTTTCCTCCCTAGACTTGGGCCGCTTCTTTGAAGCGGCCCTTTTTCTTTGCGTTTTTGACGGTAGTCCGTTCCGGACCTATTCGGCGGCCGCCCGGTAGGGCTTGAGTTCCTCGGCCGGGATGTCGGCGAGCCGATCCGCGAGGGTCATGATATCGGCGGCGAGCCGCCCGAACGAGGCCGAGCGCTCATAGCGCCGCTCATCCATGTAGAGCGCCCGGTTGATCTCGATCTGGATCGAATGCAGCCCGGCGGCCGGATTGCCGTAATGCTCGGTGATGAAGCCGCCCGCGTAAGGCTTGTTGCGGCTCACCACATAGCCAAGCTCGCGGAAGGTCGCGTCGATCGTTTCGGACACGATCGGCACGCAGCTCGTGCCGTAGCGATCGCCGAGCACGATGTCGGCGCGGGGCCGGTCGTCCTTGCCTGCGGTCGAGGGCATCGAGTGGCAGTCGACCAGCACGGCGGTTCCGTAATCGCGGTGAACGCGCGTCAGCAGGCGGCGCAGCGCGCGGTGATAGGGTTTGTACAGGCCCTCGATCCGCCGCAGCGCATCGTCGATCGGAATGCGCTGGTGATAGATCTCCTGCGCATCGCCGACGACGCGCGCAACCGTGCCCAGCCCGCCTGCGACGCGCATCGAGCGCGTATTGGCGAACGAGGGCAGGCGGCCATCGAACATGCGCGGATCGAGCTCGTAGGGCTCGCGGTTGACGTCCACATAGCAGCGCGGGAAGTGCACGCGCACCAGCGGGTGACCGCGCGGAACCACGCCCGCGATCAGGTCATCGACGAAGCTGTCCTCCGAGCGGCGCAAGGTGGCGAGATCGAGCTTGGCGGCTGACAGGAAGGCCCGCGGATAGGTCCGCCCGCTGTGCGGCGAATTGAAAACAACCGGCCCCCTGCATTCTACCGGCTCTAGAATCTCGAACGGAGGGTCGAGTTCTGCCTCCAAGGGGCCGTTCATTGCCAAAGATGCGCCTTTCCGCCGGATTCAGGAGTCGTTCCCAAGGCTACATTTCCACGCGGGCACGGCTCTGCCAAGATGAGAGTGGGGTTCACCCCATATTTACCGCCCGTGCGGCTTATGGGGTGGTCAATGACAAGGTAACGCGTCCATTCCATGACAAAGCCGCAGCCAAATTTGCCGAAAATCTTGTTGGCGGAAGACGACAACGACATGCGCCGGTTTCTGGTCAAGGCGCTGGAGAACGCCGGCTACGAGGTGACCGACTACGATAACGGAATGTCGGCCTACCGGCGGCTGCGCGAGGAGCCGTTCGAGCTTCTGCTGACCGATATCGTGATGCCCGAGATGGACGGCATCGAGCTTGCGCGCCGGGCCGCCGAACTCGACCCCGACATCAAGATCATGTTCATCACCGGCTTCGCGGCCGTGGCGCTCAATCCGGACTCGGCCGCGCCGCGCGACGCCAAGGTCCTGTCCAAGCCGTTCCACCTGCGCGACCTCGTCAACGAGGTCCAGAAGATGCTGGCGGCCTGATTTCCCCGGTCCTTGCGGGTCCCGGATCGAGCCGTTATAGGGTGCCACCCCTTAATACGGGCGCGTAGCTCAGCGGGAGAGCACCTCCTTGACATGGAGGGGGTCACAGGTTCGATCCCTGTCGCGCCCACCATTTGACAGGGTTCGGAGCCCCCCGTAAGAACCCGGCCAACCCCGATCAGTCAGGCGCTTGCGCCCTCGGAACCCGTCCCATGAAAGTCCGTAATTCGTTGAAATCCCTGCGCGGCCGCCATCGCGACAACCGCATCGTGCGCCGCAAGGGCCGCGTCTATGTGATCAACAAGACGCAGAAGCGCTTCAAGGCGCGGCAGGGCTGAACCTTCTCTGATCGCTGCGTTTTCACGGTGCTTTGACCGGAGCGCCGGCGCGCCGCTATTGCGCCGCAGCTCGGAAAACGTAGAATCCGCAAATGCGCCTGCGACTCGTATCCCTCGCGCTCCCGGCGGCGCTCACCGCGGCGGTCCTGCTCGCGCCTCAGGTTTCCGCTCAGGACTCGCCCGCGCCTCCGCAAGCCGCGCCTCTACCCGAAGCGCCCGACAAGCTGCCGCGTGCGGCGCGCGGGGACCGCATCAAGAATCTCGATTTCCTGTTCGAGGCGCTCAAGGCCGCGCCCGATGCCGATGCCGCCAAGCTGGTCGAGAGCCGCATCTGGGCGCTCTGGCTCGCCTCCGGCAGCGACACCGCCGATCTGCTGATGAACCGCGTGAAGACCGCGACCGAAGGCAAGGACACCAAGCTCGCGGTCGAGCTGCTCGATGCCGTGGTCGCGCTCCGCCCCGAATATGTCGAGGGCTGGAACCGGCGTGCCACGATCCATTTCGCCAACAAGGACTACGGCAAGTCGCTCGCCGATATCCGCCAGGTGCTGGCGCGCGAGCCGCGCCATTTCGGTGCGCTCACCGGGCTCGGCGTCATCATGCAGGAATTCAACGAGGACAAGCTCGCGCTGCAGGCGTTCCGCAAGGCGCTCGAGGTCAACCCGCATCTCTCCAAGGTGCCGGATTTCGTGAAGACCCTGACCGAGAAGGTCGAGGGGCGGGATATCTGAAACTCCGGGCTCCCGGAGTTCGTATTCCAGTGTGTCCCGCGTTCTCCGCATGATCCTCAACATCGTGGCCGGCTTCGCACTCGTCCTGCTGCTGCTCGCGGCCGTGACTGCGATCGGCGCATGGGCGATCGAGCGGAGCCATCCGCCATCCGGCCGCTTCGTGCCCGTGCCGGGCGGGCGGCTGCATGTCCTTGAGCTTGGCGAGCAGGCCTCCGGCGCGCCGCCCGTCGTGCTGCTGCATGGCGCGAGCGGAAACCTCAACGACATGCGCCTTGCGCTCGCCGAACGCCTCGCGCCGCGCCACCGCGTGATCCTGATCGATCGTCCCGGGCATGGCTGGAGCGGGCGCGCGGACAATTCCGCGTGGCCGGCGCAGCAGGCCGCGCAGATCGCCGCGGTGCTCGACCAGCTGAACATGGAGCGCGCGATCATCGTCGGGCATTCGTTCGCGGGCGCCATCGTGACGGCGTTCGCGCTCGATCACCCGGAGCGCGTCGCGGGCCTCGTCCTGCTGGCGCCCGTGACCCATCCGTGGCCGGGCGACATCGCGTGGTTCTACCGGCTCACGTCGACGCCGGTGATCGGGCCGCTGTTCGCGCGGACCGTCACGCTGCCTGCGGCGTTCCCGCTTCTCGGTACGCTGGCGCGCGCTGTGTTCGCGCCGCAGGCGATGCCGGACGATTATGTGCGCCGCTCCGCGCTGGCGCTGCTGTTGCGGCCGTCCGCTTTCGTCGCCAATGCACGCGATGTCGCGCGGCTGAAGGAGAGCGTGACCCGGCAGTCGCCGCGCTACGGCGAGATCAAGGCGCCGACCGTCATCATCGCGGGCGACCGCGACACGATCGTGTCGACCGACATCCATTCGCGCGCGCTTGCCGCAGCGCTTCCGCACGCCACGCTGATCGTGCTGCCCGGCGTCGGGCACGCGGTGCAGCACGTCGCGGCGGAACTTGCGGTCACCGAAATCAATAGGCTGGCGGAGGATACGCTCGAACGCTCAATCGCTCGTGACTTCTGATCCCACGAACGCGATGCGCACCATGTTGGTCGCGCCCGGCGTGCCGAGCGGCACACCCGCCACGATGATGATGCGCTGACCGGCCTTGGCGAACCCTTCGCGGAAGGAGATGCGGCAGGCGCGGTCCACCATGTCGTCGAGATCACGCGCATCCTCGTCGACGACGCAGTGCACGCCCCAGGCGAGCGAAAGCTTTCGTGCGGTCGCGACATTCGGCGAGATCGCCACGGTCGGCGAGCGCGGCCGCTCGCGCGCCACGCGAAACACGGTCGAGCCCGAGAAGGTCCAGCACGCGATGGCGGCAAGGTCGAGCGTTTCGGCGATCTGGCGCGCCGCATCCGCGATCGCGTCGGCGCCGGTCGGCTCCGGCGGTGAGCGCTGCGCATCGAGGATCTGGCGATAGTACGGGTCGGTCTCCACCTCCTCGGCGATGCGATTCATGGTGGCGACCGCCTCGACCGGATACTGCCCGGCCGCGGATTCCGCCGACAGCATCACCGCATCGGCGCCCTCGAAGATCGCGGTGGCGACGTCGGACACCTCGGCGCCTCGTCGGCACCGGATTGGTGATCATCGATTCCAGCATCTGCGTCGCGACCACGACCGGCTTGCCGGCGCGGCGCGCGAGTCGCGTGATCTGCATCTGGATGCCGGGCACTTTTTCGAGCGGCATCTCGACGCCGAGGTCGCCCCGCGCGACCATCAGGGCGTCGGTGAAATCCATGATGTCAGAGAGGCGCTGGACCGCCTGCGGTTTCTCGATCTTGGCCATCACGACCGCGCGGCCGCGCGTGATCTTCTTGGCCTCGGCGATGTCCTCGGGCCGCTGAATGAACGAGAGCGCGACCCAGTCGACTCCCGTGTCGAGACAGGCTTCGAGGTCCGAGCGATCCTTGTCGGTCAGCGCCGAAAAGCCGATCGTCGTATCGGGCAGGCTCACGCCCTTGCGCGCCGAAAGCTTGCCGCCGACCTCGACGCGCGTGACCGCGCGGTTCGGCGCGGTCTCGATCGCGGTGAGCCGCACCTTGCCGTCGTCGAGCAGGAGCGTGTGACCGACTTCGAGCGCCGCGAGGATTTCCGGATGCGGCAGGTGCACGCGCGTCTCGTCGCCCGGCGATTTGTCGTCGTCCAGCACGAACGTCGCGCCCTTCTTGAGCATCACGCCGCCGTCGGTCTTGAACGCCCCGACGCGCAGCTTCGGCCCCTGCAGGTCGGCGAGGATGCCGATCGGCCGGCCGAAGTCCTTCTCCACTGCGCGGATCGCCGCATGCAGCTTGCGCATCGCGTCATGCGACGTGTGGCTCATGTTGATGCGGAAGACGTCGGCGCCGGCCTCGAACAGGCGCGCGATCATCGCCTGATCCGAAGAGGACGGGCCAAGGGTCGCGACGATCTTGGTGCGGCGCAGCCGTCTCATCGGTTCTGCTTCGGCAGGGCCGGCGCGCCGGCCGGGGGTGTGTATTGCGGCAACGGCTGCTGCGGTGCTTGATCGGTCGATTCGGTGAGCTGCACCGTCCACGAGCGCTGCTCGGTGGTGTCGACCTCGAAGAAGCCGGTGCGGTCGAAGCCGCGCGCGAGACAGTCCTCGATGCCCTTGATGGTGAATTCCTTGTCGCGCGTGCACATGAAGGCCTTGCCTGACCATTCGCCGCCGCGGTCGTAGTCTATCGCATAGACGTAATAAAACCGCGCGACCAACGAGCCCTTCACCAGCGTCTCGCAGCTGCGCGCCGACAGGTTCCACCAGCCTTCGGTGGTCCAGCCGTCCTGATCCTTGTAGCCGATCGCAATGCCGACCCGGCTGCCGGTGTTGTTGCACAGGCGGAAATCAGCCAATGCGGGTGCGGTCGAAACCATCATCGTCAACGCAGCCGCCGCGAACGCGATCCACCCGCGCGGGACGCGGGCGCCGAAATGCCAGGTTCTCGATGAACGTGAACGACGCATGGGAACTTGGATTCGCGCTCGTTTAAGCGGGCCTGTCAACGACGATGGCACGAAAGTCGTTGACGTTGGTGAAAGTGGGGCCGGGGCGCAACAGATCACCGGTTCGTTCGAAGAAACCGGTCGAATCGTTGTCGGCGAGAAACGCGGCCGGATCGAGGCCCAACCCTCGCGCGCGCGCGGCCGTTGCGCCATCGACGATCGCGCCTGCGGGGTCGCTCGCCGAACCCGCGCCGCCATCGGTGCCGTCGGTATCGGCCGCGAGCGCCGCGATCCCGTGCGTGCCGGCAAGCTCTTCCGCGAGCGCGAGCGCGTACTCCTGATTCGGCCCGCCGCGCCCCTTGCCGCGAATCGTCACCGTCAGTTCACCACCTGAAAGGATGACGGCGCGGCGGCCCTGCGCCTGCAATGCGCGCACAAGCGCCGCGTGCTCGGCGGCAACCGCGCGCGCCTCGCCTTCGAGCCGTTCGCCGAGAAAGACGCATTCATAACCCGCGGCCGTGACGGCCGCCCGCGCTGCTCCGAACGCATCGGCCGGGCGCGCAACCAGATGGAATTCGCAGTGGGCGAAGGCGGGATCGCCGGGCTTCGGGCTTTCATTCGCGGCGTCGTTCAGCGCCATTGCGACGGCCTGCGGCAGATCGAGATTGAATTTGGCGACGATCGCGCGGGCGTCGATCAGCGTCGAGGGATCGGGCACGGTCGGCCCGGAGCCGATCACCGCCGGATCGTCGCCCGGTACATCGGAAATCGCGAGCGTGACGACGCGAGCCGGGTGTGCGGCGCGCGCGAGCCGTCCGCCCTTGATCGCCGAGAGATGCTTCCGCACGGTGTTGATCTCGCCGATGTTCGCGCCGGAGCGCAGCAGCGCGCGCGTCACCGCCTGCTTCTCGGCAAACGTGATGCCGGCGGGCGCGATCCAGTTTGCCGATGCGCCGCCCGACATCAGCACCAGCACGAGGTCGTCCGCGCCCGCGCCTTCGGCGAGCGCGAGCGCCCGGGCGGCGAAGTCCAATCCGGCCTGATCGGGGATCGGATGCCCCGCCTCTATCATCGGCACGATGCGCGTGGGCCGGCCGTAGCCGTGGCGCGCGACCGCAATGCCTGCGATGCGGTCCGCCGGAAATCCGGCATCGAGATAATGGCGCTCGGCCGTCTCGATCATCGCGCCCGCGGCTTTGCCGGCGGCGAGCATGATCAGCCGCCCGGCGGCGGGCGGCGCGGGCAGGAGCGGCGGCAGCGAGCCCGCCGGATGCGCGGCCGCGACCGCCTTCGCGAACAGGTCTTCGAGGAAGGTGCGTGCGTTCATGGTCCCGCCTCAAGCCGCTCGCCGCTGCGCGGGCGCGCCACATAGATGCCGATCAGGATCAGCACGCCCCCGAGCATCTGCGCGGCCCCCAGCGCTTCGCCGAGCAGCAGCCAGCCGAGCGCGGCGGCCGCGACGGCTTCGAGGAAAATCACCAGCGAGGAAAAAGGCGCGGGCAGGGTGCCGAGCGCGACCGCGACGAGCCCCTGTCCGCCGACCTGAGAGACGATCGCGAGCGCCAGCAGCGCGCCGATGCCGGGCATCGATTGCGGCAGGATGCGCGGCTCGAATGCGAGCGCGATGACGAACAGGCAGGCCGAAGTGATCGCGGTCGAGACGAACATCACTTCGGCTGCGCCATGCCGCGTGCGCGCGGCGCGTACCGCGAGCACGTAGGCGCCGAAGAACACCGCGGTTGCCAGCCCGTAGAGATCGCCCATCAGCCGCTGCGGCACGAAGCCGTAGCTCTCGCCGAGCAGCGCGAAGCCGCCGAGCATGCAGAACGCCAGTCCGGCGAGGATGCGGCGCTCGACCGCCTGCGAGAGAACGAGCCACGAGCCGAGCGCGACCCAGACCGGCGCGGTGGTGGCGAGGAAGGTCGCGTTCGCGACGGTCGTGCCGAGGATCGCGAGATGCCAGAAGAACAGGTCGCCGGTGAAGAACAGGCCGGCGAGCAGCACGGCGCGGTCGAGCGGGAGACGCGCCTTGCCGTTCTGGCGCTGCTCGACGCGCATCCAGCCCCACAGGAACGGCAGCGCCAGGAACACGCGCCAGAACGCGCTCGCGTAAGGGCCAACATCAGCCCAGCGCACGAACAGCACGGACGCGCCCATCGCGACGGCGCCGAGCACCAGCGCCGTGAATGCAACGAAGCGGCGTTTCTCCTCGGTGGCGATCCCGGCGGCCGTCATGCGCTCCGTGCCAAAGTTGTGTCCTGATCTGCCACGGATGCCGCTTCCGTTCTAGGTCGCTGGCCGCGCTCCCGAAATTGTCCCAGTGGCGGCCGCTATCGCGACGCCGGGACTTGAAAAGATCGCGCGGGCCGTCCCAAGTGGGACGGTCCGGAGACGCAATGCACACACAGGTCGGAATCATCGGCGCGGGCCCGGCGGGGCTGTTCCTTGCGCATCTGCTCTATCGCGAGGGGATCGAGTGCGTGGTGCTCGAGGCGCGCAGCCGCGCCTATGTGGAGGACCGCGTGCGCGCCGGTGTGCTCGAACAGGGCACGGTCGACCTGATGGCGGAGCTTGGCGTCGATCAGCGGCTGCGGCGCGAATGCATGATCGACGAGGCGATCGACATCCGCTTCGGCGGCAAGCTGATCCACGTGCCGTTCCCCGAACTGGTCGCCGGCAAGGTGGTGACGATCTACGGCCAGCAGGAGGTCGTGAAGGATCTGATCGCCGCGCGCCTCGCGGACGGCGCGCCGATCAAGTTCGATGCCGAAGTGATCGGGATCGACGGGCTCAAGAGCGACCGGCCCGCGATCCGCTACCGCAAGGGCGACACCGAGCACACACTGACCTGCGACGTGATCGCGGGCTGCGACGGCTTCCACGGGGTATGCCGTCCGGCGATTCCAGAGAGCGAGCTCACCACCTACGATCATGTGTTTCCGTTCGGCTGGCTCGGCATCCTTTCGGAATCTCCCCCGATCAAGGAGATGACCTACGCCAATCACGCCGATGGTTTCGCGCTGTGCAGCCGCCGTTCGCCGAAGATCTCGCGCCACTACGTGCAGGTCGCGGCCGACGAGGACGCGGCGAACTGGTCCGATGACCGCTTCTGGAACGCGCTGCATACGCGCATGAACGATGCGGGCGGCAGCGAGATCGTCGAGGGCAAGATCTTCCAGAAGGGCGTGACGCCAGTGCGCGCTTTCGTGGCCGAGCCGATGCGCTACGGGCGGCTCTTTCTTGCGGGCGATGCGGCGCACATCGTGCCGCCGACCGGCGCCAAGGGGCTCAACCTCGCGGTCGCCGACGTGCGCGTGCTCGCGCGCGCGTTCACGGCGTTCTTCCGCACAGGCAGCGAGGAGCGGCTCGACCGCTACTCGGAGACATGCCTGCGCCGCGTGTGGAAGGTCGTACGCTATTCCTGCTACATGACCTCGTTGCTGCATCGCTTCCCGACCCACACGCCGTTCGAGCGCAACGTGCAGCTCGGCGAACTGGAATATCTCCTGTCCTCGCGCGCCGGCCGGCAGACCATCGCGGAAAACTACGTCGGGCTGCCGATGGAAGATCGACTGAACATCGCTGGCGAGACGCGCGGCGGATGCCTATGTTTCCGGCGAGCCGATCCGAGGACCTCATCATGCCGTTCGACGAGAAGACCCAGACCGAGCTTGAAGCCGCGGTATTCCGCCGGCTGGTCGAGCACCTGCGCGCGCGCACCGACGTGCAGAACATCGACATGATGAATCTCGCGGGCTTCTGCCGCAATTGCCTGTCGAACTGGATGAAGGACGCGGCCGACGCCAAGGGCGTTGCGCTCAGCAAGGACGAGAGCCGCGAGGCGGTGTACGGCATGCCGTTTGCCGAGTGGAAGGCGAAGTACCAGAAGGAAGCCTCGCCCGACCAGAAGGCGGCCTTCGACAAAAGCCACAAGCACTAGATTTTCTTCAGGCCTGCGCGTGCCGCGGGCGTCCACGTCTTTCAACTGTCAAGCAAAGAACGCCACGGATGGCCGCGACAGGGCCGGCCATGACGGCGGACTGTGTACTGCTGTGGATGACCGCGCGCGCTGCTTGACCCGGGAGGCCCATGCTCCGAAACGTTCGTCTCGATTTCCCAATCAAGTCGCGTCAGGAGTTGCCCGATGGCCACCGCAGCCGCCGTCCAGGACGAAGCCACCGCCCACCGTTTCGCCAAGGATCACCTGAAGGCGTTCGTCGAGCGCGTCGAGCGGCTGGAGGAAGAGAAGAAGGCGCTCTCCGACGATATCCGCGACGTGTATGCGGAGGCGAAGGCGAACGGCTTCGACGTCAAGGCGCTGCGGCAGGTCGTGCGGCTGCGCAAGCAGGACGTCGACGAGCGCAAGGAGCAGGAAGCGATCCTGGAGACATACCTTCAAGCGCTGGGGATGCTGAACTAACGTTGCTCGCCAGGCGCTGAACCGCGCTCCGCTCATTCCCGCGCCGGCGATCCATCGCTCGCCGGTTTTCGGGACGGAGGCGCAATGAAAGACAACCCCTTCGCAAATCCGGCCGCCATCGCGAACTACGCGGTGGAAGCCGCCCGCAAGGTGCCGGGGCTGGCCGATCTCCATCGCATGGCGATGCTGCTCCTGAGCGAGCGGGCAAAGCACGCGGCCCGGATTCTCGTGGTCGGTGCGGGCGGCGGCATGGAGCTGAAGGCGATGGCTGAAGCCCAGCCGGAATGGGTCTTCACCGGCGTCGATCCCTCTGCCGCCATGCTCGATCTCGCGCGCCGCAATATCGAACCATTCGGCGATCGGATCGAGCTGAGGGAGGGTACCGTCGACGCGGCACCGTCGGACTTGTTCGACGGAGCGGTGTGTCTGCTGACGCTGCACTTTCTCGACAAGAGCGAGCGGCTGCTGACGCTGAAGAACATCCATCGCCGGCTGAAACCAGACGCACGCCTTGTTGTCGCCCATCACAGCGTGCCGACCGAAAGTGCGGAACGCTGGTTGACGCGCTCGGTGGCCTTTGCGGACCGCACCGGCGTGGATTGGGAGAAGGCCAGGGCGGCGGCCGAGGGAATGACGCGCTTGCCGCTACTCTCTGTTGCCGAAGAGGAAGCGCTGCTGCGCGAGGCCGGATTCTCCGACGTGGAGCTCTTCTATGCGGCCTTCTCGTTCCGCGGCTGGGTGGCGACGGCACTCGGCTGAAATAAGGTCGCTAACCGACGAGCGGCTTTCCGCGCACCGCGCCGTGGCGCTTACTGCAGGCTCGCGTGGTGCTGCGCGAACGTGACGGTCGGCAGGAACGTCACGGCGCTGCCCGCGAATTTCAGCGTCTGCATGCCCGCGTACGGGTCGCCGCCGAAGCCGAGCGTGAGGCTCGAGGACGGCTTGATCATCATCATGCGCACCTGGCGCACGTCGAGCTTGCCGTAGACGCTCACGTTCATCGCGTAGTGCACGCTGGTCGCCAGCGTGATGCTGCGCATCCAGGGATCGTTGTAGTGCTGGCCGGCGCGCGGCGGGATCCGCGCGATCTGGCTCATGCCGGAGCTTGCCGGTGCGGTCCGCGCCGATCCCATCGGGGCGGCGGCCGCGGCCGTCGAGCGCGGCTGGTCCGGCATCGCGTTCGCCGCATAGGCGAGCGCCACGTCGGTCGGGACGCGATCCGGCTTGGCGGCGCGATCGGCCTCGCTCAGCCACTCGGTGATGCTGGCCTTCATTTCGGCGCGCGCGGCGCTGAGTTCGGACGCGTCGCCGATCGGGGCCGGCGGGCGCGGAACGTTGCGCGCCGGCAGCGTGACCGGGATCGAGGTCGCGGAGGCGAGGGCGAAGCCGCCGGCGGGCTTGGCGTTGCGGGCGTCGAGCGAGGCCGGCCGCGCCTGCGGCATCGGTATGCGCGCGACCTCGACGGTCTTTGCGGCGGCGAGCTTGCTCGTGGCGGTGGGGGCGGCGGTCTCCTCGTCCTCGTCTTCGTCGGTCGAGAAGCCGAACAGCTTGGACAGGATGCCGCCCTTCTTCGGTCTGGCGGCGGAGGCGACGCGCGTCTCTTCGCCGATCACGCCGGAATTGCGGGCGGCGGCAAGCGAGGTGCCGGAAGGACCCGAGGAGCCACGCTTCTCGATATCGGCGAGCGCGAGCGCATAGCCGGCGAGCGGCTGTCCGTTGGACGGGACATGGACGGTGCGGCCGTTCGGGAACACGCGGGCGAGTTGGTCGTGCGTCATGCGCGGCCAGTGGCGCACGCTGCCGACGTCCACGTGGACGAAGGAGCCCGGATAGAAGCCGACGCCGCCGCGCTGGAGCCGAAGGCCTGCGACGCGCAGCTCCTCGACCGAAACGCCGGGAATCTTGAAGTCGATCGCCTTGCCGAGCATGTGCTGGCTGAACTGGGCGACGCCGCGCGAGCGCCGGCGCAGCATCGCGTTGGTGGCCGGCGAGCGGTACGACGAGACGATGTGGATCGGCTCCTTGGCCTCCACCTCGCGCGAAACTTCCCACAGGATGTCGAACAGCTGCGGGTCCATCCGCGTCTGGTCGTCGTTGCGCCAGTCGCGCAGGAAATAGTTGAGCTTTTTCAGGCCGTCTTCGTCGTAGCGGCCGTTACGCTTGAACGTGACGGAGATGTCGTCGTCGCGGTGGGTGTGGCGAAGGTTGATGGTGCGCGTGTCGCCGTTCGCCACCACGGTTTGCAGCGTGTCGCAGCTCACGATGAGCGAAAAGGTCGCAAGGCCGACCGAGCAGGCGGCACGCAACAAAATGATCAACGATGAAGCCGGGCGCGCGATGCGTCTCGCCACGTCAAATCCTGCGTTACACGTCTCGACAGAGCTTGATCGCGGCGTGTCCCCCGCCGCATGCGAATGCCAAGTCACTCTTGTCGGGAAGGGTTAACGCAAGATTAGCGTCGTCCCGTCCCCCCTATGGTCACTGCCTACGGGGGGAGTATGGCGAAAAATAGCCCTTTTCCGCCAGAGCCTTCCAGCGTGGTTAAGAACTTGTAACGATTTTCCGCCCTACCGGGTGGTGGTGCGGCTCGCCCGGCGCTGCTTGATCGGGGCAGGGGGCTCCTGCCGGATCGGGTTACCGAACAGGCGGTCGAAGAAGGATTGCCCGCCGTTCCAGTCGTTATTGCTGCCGCCCGCGACGCCGTTCGGCAGCCGGACCGAGGGCCGGCTGTAGTTCGGCTGGGACCGCTCGACCGGGATTTCAGCGACCCGGCGGTCCTCGGTCTTGAGGGCGGCCAGCAGGCGCTGATCGCGTCCGTAGAGGTCGTCGCGGATCTGCAACTTGCCCGCGTCGTCCACGAAGGCCGTCTGGTAGGTGATGTGGACCCAGATCGGATTGGTGAAGCGCAGGTCGATCTCGGAGTGGCCGTACATGCTCTTGATCTTTTCGGCGCTGTACGGCGTCGCCGGCATGGCGAGCGAGGTGATCACCTCGGCGTATTTCGCCGGGTCCTGCACCCGCATGCAGCCGTGGCTGTAGGCGCGCCGGTCGTGCGCGAACAGGTTCTTGTCCGGCGTGTCGTGCTGGTAGACGAGGAACTTGTTCGGGAAGTTGAAGCGGATGCGGCCGAGCGCGTTCGCCTCGCCCGGCGGCTGCGAGATGTGCACCGAGCCGTCCGGCCGCTGCTGCAGCTGCAGGCCCATGCGCTTGAGCACGGTCGGGTCCTGCTGCAGCGCGGGCAGGTATTCGTTGTAGACGATCGACGGCGGCACGTTCCAGGTCGGATTGACGGTGATGTACTTCATCGTCTCCGAGAGGAGCGGCGTCGGCGTGCCGGTTTTCCCGACCACCACGCGCGTCTGCCAGACCGTTGCGCCGTTATTGAAAACGCGCAGCGAGAAGTCCGGAATGTTGAGCACCACATGGGCCTTGCCGAGTTCGCGCGGCACCCAGCGCCAACGCTCCATGTTGGCCAGGATGATGTTGTCTTCGCGGTCGTGGCGCTTGCCGTTGAGCGCGTCGAGCGTCGCGTTGGTGAGCTGGCCGTTGGCCGGCAGGCCCTTGCCCTTCTGATAGGCCGAAACCGCGTCCGCGAGCGGCTTGTCGTAGAACAGGTCGTCCTTCACCGGCTCGAGATTGAGCCGCGCGCGCAGCACCGGCACGCGCTCGTCCTGCATCAGGACCGTGTGGCCCTTCTTGTCGGTCACGAGCTTGAGGATCTGACCGGCGGGGATTTTCTCGGGGCCCGCTTCGCCCTTGTGGCCGCGGATATCCGCGAGCTTCTTGCGCAGCGCTTTGTACTGCGCATGCGGGGGCTGATAGGTGTCGAGAACCGCGGCGGCGTTCTTGCCGTTCGCAAGCTTCGACAGAACGTCGAGCGAGTCCGGCGCAACCTGATTGTACGTGATGTCGCCGCTGACGCGCGAATAGTGCACGCGGCCGACCGTTGCGTGGCGCGCGTAGGTCAGCACGGACGCCGTGAGGCGCATCTCGGCATCGGCGAGCGCGGCCGCGTCGGCACCGGCCTTGATGGCGGGCGTCGGATAGTCGGTCGGGTCCATCGCGTCGGCATCGGCGCTGTTGAGGTGCGCGATCGCCTGCTTGGCGCGTTCGCTCGGCGCGCCGTCGGTGATCCAGAGCGGCGCATAGTCGCGCGAGGAGTAGAACGCCTCGACCGCGGTGCGGTCGTTCTTGCGGTCGACGAAGCGCAGCGCCTTGGCCGACACAAGTTCGCGGATCGCATCGCGCAGCGGCTGGTCCGGGTTGGCGGCGACGACCGGGGCCGGCGTGGGCGCAGTCACGGGTGTCGCAACCGTTGGGGCCGGCGCCGGCGCAACGGCCGGGGCCGCGACGTCCTTGAAGGTCGGCGGCGGGAAATCGGGCGGATCGGGCAGGTTGATCGCGGCGGACGGGGTGGAACCGGTCGTCTCGCCCTTGTCCGCGACATCGGCCGCCGAAGGGGGCGGGACGTTGGCGGGTTCGGGCATCGGGACGAGCGCTTCGATCGCCGGCTGGCTCTGGGCGAGCACCGGGGTCGCGGCGGACAGCCCGAGAATCAGTGCGACCGCGGTTCCGGTCAAAATGCGGTCAAAAGCCCGGCTTGGCATGCAGCAAATCCTCGAAATCCCCGTGAGGAGGACGCAACACGACCCCAATTCCGCGCGGCCGGGGAAAGCCGCGCTCAATCCCCACCCTGATGCCGAAGTGACTCTAAAGTTCTAACGAAATCAACCGCCAACAAGCCGCAGGGTTCATCACATCGGCGTAATTGGGCTGACCTGTCACTCCGTCGCCACGGTTTCGCTTGCCTCGCCGGACCGCACTGCACCAATGCCCGATTTCGTCGAGCTTGCGGTAGAGCGTCGAGCGCCCGATGCGCAGCCGCCGCGCGACCTCCGACATCTGCCCGCGATAGCGTGCGATCGCGAACCGGATCACCTCGGCCTCGATCTCCTCGAGCGGCCGGACGTTGCCGCCGGCATCGGTCAGCGCGAGCGCGTCGCTGTGCGCTGCCGCCGGAATGCTCTCATGCGGGCTCGTGGCCGGCGCGTCGTCGAGGATCATCGGCGCGGATGCGTCCGCGTGCATCTGTTGCGGCATCGTATCCGCCGCCGGTGCGAGCGCGGGCGCGGTCATCCGGGTGATGGTGCCAAGCGAGAGTTGCGGGAATTCCTGCATGCCGATCTCGTCGCTCTCGGCGAGCACGACCGCGCGAAACACTGCGTTCTCAAGCTGGCGCACGTTGCCGGGCCACGGGTAGGCGTTGAGCGTGCGCAGTGCATCGGCCGCGACCGCGCGGATGCGCTTTCCTTCCTCGGCGGCGAAGCGGACGAGGAAGTGGCGCACCAGATCGGGAATGTCCTCGGGGCGCTCGCGCAGCGGCGGCACCGTGATCGGGAAGACGTGCAGCCGATAGAACAGATCCTCGCGGAAACGGCCGTCCTTCACGTCCGCGATCAGATTGCGGTTGGTGGCCGAAATGATGCGCACGTCGATCTTCACGGGCTTTTTCCCGCCGACCGGATCGACCTGGCCGTCCTGAATGGCGCGCAGAAGTTTCACCTGCGCGGCGGGCGGCAGTTCGCCGATCTCGTCGAGGAACAGCGTGCCGCCGGAGGCTTCGACGAATTTGCCGGTGTGCTTTCTCGGTGGCGCCCGTGAACGCGCCTTTCTCGTGGCCGAACAGCGTCGACTCGACGAGGTTTTCCGGAATCGCCCCGCAGTTCACCGCGACGAACGGCTTGGCGCGGCGCTCGCCCGAGCCGTGAATGGCGCGCGCGATCAGCTCCTTGCCGACGCCGGACTCGCCCTCGATCAGCACCGGGATGAGCGAGGCGGTCGCCTTCTCGGCGGTGCGCAGCACCTGCTGCATGCGCGCATTGCGCGTCACGATGTCCTTGAAGCTGAGCGTGCCGGTGCGGCTGCGCTTCATGCGCTGGAATTCGGTTTCGAGCGCGCTCGTCGAGAGTGCGTTGCGCAGCGAAACCTGCAGGCGCTCCGCGCCGACCGGCTTCACGACGAAATCGGCCGCGCCCGCGCGCATCGCCGACACCACCGTGTCGATGCCGCCATGCGCGGTCTGCACGATCACCGGTGTGGAGAGGCCCGCCTCGCGCATGCGCGTGAGCACGCCGTAGCCGTCGAGGTCGGGCATCACCAGGTCGAGCACCACGCAGTCGACGCGTGCGTCCGGTGCGGTGACCGCCGCGACCGCCGCGTCCCCGCCTTCGACCACCATCACCTCATAGCCGAAGCGGCGCGCCATGCCTTCGAGCAGGCGGCGCTGCACGGGGTCGTCGTCGACGATCAGAATCGTTTCCGCCATGGTGGCTCCGGTTGTGCCGATTTGGGGCGCACCATGAGGCAGGCCGCTTAACGCACTGTTAAGTCTCGCGGATAGCGAAGGGTCGTGGACGTGTCGCGGCGGCGTGGTTGATCGGGACGCCGGCCTGACTATGTTCCGGCCGTCATTGAGGATTCCCATGCCCGCCGCCAAAAGACGCCCGAAGCCCGCCGCGAAAGCCAAAGCAAAGCCCAAGCGCGCCCTGAAGCCCGCGACGCTGCCCGCGCTCGGCCCGTTGCCGGAATGGAACCTGACCGACCTCTATCCGGCGATCGACGCGCCCGAGGTGAAGCGCGATCTCGACCGGGGAGCCGCCGACAGCGTGGCGTTCGAGGAGGCCTACAAGGGCAAGCTCGCGGGGCTCGCCAGCGGTGCGGACGCGGGCGCCAGGCTCGCCGAGGCGGTGAAGCGCTACGAGGCGCTCGACGATCTGCTTGGCCGGCTCGTTTCATTCGCGAGCCTCGTCTACGCGGGCAACACGACCGATCCGGTGCGGGCGAAGTTCTACGGCGACATGCAGGACCGCATCACGGCGGCGTCGCTGCATCTGTTGTTCTTCACGCTCGAACTCAACCGTCTCGACGATGCCGCGCTCGACGCCGCGATGGCCGATCCCGCGCTCGGCTACTACCGGCCGTGGATCGAGGACGTGCGCAAGGAGAAGCCGTATCAGCTCGAGGATCGCGTCGAAGAACTGTTCCACGAGAAGTCCGTCACCGGTGCGGGCGCCTTCAACCGCCTGTTCGACGAGACCATCGGCACGCTGCGCTTCGAGATCGACGGCAAGACGCTTGCGATCGAGCAGACGCTCTCGCTGATGCAGGACGCGAACGTGCGCAAGCGCCGTGCCGCATCGGAGGCGCTGGCGAAGACCTTCAAGAACAATCTGCGCACCTTCGTGCTGATCACCAACACGCTCGCCAAGGACAAGGAAATCTCCGACCGCTGGCGCGGCTTCAAGGACATCGCTGACGCGCGGCATCTCTCGAACCGCGTCGAGCCCGAAGTGGTCGATGCGCTGGTGTCGGCGGTGCGCGCCGCCTATCCGCGGCTGTCGCATCGCTATTATGCGCTGAAAGCGAAGTGGTTCGGCGTAAAACGCCTGCCGCACTGGGACCGCAACGCACCGCTGCCGAAGATCGAGACGCGCACCATCGGCTGGGGCGAGGCGAAGGACACGGTGCTCAACGCCTATGCGGGGTTCTCACCCGGCATGGCGGAGGTGGCGGAGCGCTTCTTCGTGCGCAACTGGATCGACGCGGAGGCGCGTCCCGGCAAGCAGGCGGGCGCGTTCGCACATCCGACCGTGCCGTCGGCGCATCCGTATGTGCTGCTCAATTATCAGGGCAAGCCGCGCGACGTGATGACGCTCGCGCACGAACTCGGTCATGGCGTGCATCAGGTGCTCGCCGGGTCCGAACGGCGCCTTGATGGCGCCGACGCCGTTGACGCTTGCCGAGACCGCGAGCGTGTTCGGCGAGATGCTCACCTTCAAGGCGCTGCTCGCGAAGACCACGGACGTGAAGCAGCGCCGCGCGATGCTCGCCGCCAAGGTCGAGGACATGATCAACACCGTGGTGCGGCAGATCGCGTTCTATACCTTCGAGCGCAAGGTCCACACCGAGCGGCGCAACGGCGAACTCACCGCCGACAAGCTCAACGAGATCTGGCTGAGCGTGCAGGGCGAAAGCCTCGGTCCCGCGATCGAGATCAAGCCCGGCTACGAGGTGTTCTGGGCCTACATCCCGCACTTCATCCATTCGCCGTTCTACGTCTATGCCTACGCGTTCGGCGACTGCATGGTGAACTCGCTTTATGCGGTCTACGAGAAATCGCACGAGGGTTTCGCCGAGCGCTATCTCGCGATGCTCTCGGCCGGCGGCACCAAGCATCATTCCGAGCTGCTCAAGCCCTTCGGCCTCGACGCGCGCGATCCGAAGTTCTGGCAGGGCGGCTTGAGCGTCATCGAGCGGATGATCGGCGAACTGGAAGCGCTCGACCGGAAGCGGTGAGCATTTTTCGCATCAATATCGCGAGATCGGCTTCACACACTGTTGGCGCTTCTTCGCCTGCCTCGTCGTGACATGCGCACAACCCGGGATATGATCGTCCCGGCACAGGCGCGTAGTCGGAGGCTGGGGTCATGTCGGCGGCAGAGTGGAAACCCGAACTCCATCTCAAGCACATCGTCGCGGCCGAGGCGGAGGTCATCAACCGCCGCCGCGCGGCGTTGAACGCGCGCGATCCGGACCTCAAGCGCCCACCTCTTGTCGTTGCGGCTGCGGGGCCTAACGCTCCGGCGCTCGACGCGACAGCGCTTGCGCTTTCCGGCGGCGGCATCCGTTCGGCGTCATTCGCGATGGGCGTGCTGCAGGCGCTGAACGAGCACAAGGTGCTCCCGCGGATCGACTATCTGTCGACCGTGTCCGGCGGCGGCTACATGGGCTCGGCGCTGTCCGCCAGCATGACGGTATCGAAGGGCGGCTTCGCGTTCGGTGAGACCACCGGCAAGCACGCCGGCTCCGGCGCGAGCGACGTCAAGGACACGCCAGCGGTTGGGCAGGTGCGCAACTATTCGAACTATCTCATCCCGTTCGGCCTGCGCGATTTCCTGACTGCGATTGCAATTATTCTTCGCGGCCTCGTTTCCAATGTCGTGATGGTGCTGCCCGTCGTTCTCCTGCTCGCCTCCATCACCGTGCTCAGCAATCCGAACAGATTCGATCTGCTCAAGGCGAATGTGTTCGGGATCAAGCTTGAGTGGCTCGAAGTGACGAGCTTCGGCATCACGCTTCTTGTGGCCCTGTTCGCGTTTCTGTTTTTCCTTTGCTGGTCGATTTATCGCTCGACCCTGAGCGATGACCGGCAGTCGGAGTTTCGTACCTGGGCGCCGACAGTCGGTGCCGGCTGTGTGGTGCTGGTCGCGGTGACGTTTTTCTGCGAGCTGCAGCCCTTCTTGATCGCCGGGATGTTCGATCTCGCCGAGAGTGCAGCCAGGACGCCCGGAGACGATCATTCGCTCCTGACGGCTTTCATCACGCGTCTTGCCGCTGTCGCTGCGCCGATCGCCGCGGCCGTGACCTTGTTTCGCCAGCACGTCGTGACCCTGCTGAAGTCGATCACGAAGGGGTCCGCCATCAGCGCCAAGGTGGCGGCCTATGTGGCGATGGGCATGGTGTGGCTCGCGGGTGCCGCCGTCCCCTTGTTGATCTGGATCAGCTATCTCTATCTGAGCTACTGGGGCATCCTGAACCAATGCGGCCCGTTGAGGGACGATGAGAAGCCGGGCATTGCTCGGGACATGCAGCAGTCGCGCCGCCTCGTCTGCACGTTCGATCAGGCAGCAGCGCCGCCCGAATCCAAGTCGGCGTTGAATCCAAAGCCTCATCTGAATCCAAGGTGTTGCCGGCCGCGCCGACAAACGCGGCCGTGGCGGACGCGGTTCCGCGAGGGTTACGGGGCGCATACGCCGGGGTGGCTGCTCAACACGTCGACCTGGTTTTTTGGAATGACCTTCCAGAAAATCTTCGAGAACACGGAGAGCAAGAAGGTCGAGAGCTTTTTTGCCGAGCGTCTCGCCGCCCGTCCGGTAGCGCTTCTTTATCTGACCGCTGCGCTGCTGCTGTTTTTCTTCTCGTGGTGCCTGAGGCCGAACGCAAATTCGCTGCACCGGCTTTATCGCGACCGGCTCAGCAAGGCTTTCCTGTTCGATCCGGATCCCGACAAGCGTTCAGGCGGATCACGCAGCGTCGATCTCGGCCGCGACTTCTTGCCGCTCGACACGATGCGCCTGAGCGATCTCGCGCCGAAAGACGGAACGCCCTATGCGCCCTATCATCTGATCAACACGGCGCTGAACATCCAGGGTTCGGACTATGCCAATCGCCGCGCGCGCAACGCGGACTTCTTCCTCTTCTCGCCGCTGTTCGTGGGCAGTGAGGCCACGAACTACGCAGACACGCGCACGATCGAAGAGGCGACGAAACTCGATCTGCCGACCGCGATGGCGATTTCCGGGGCGGCGTTTTCATCCAACATGGGATCAAGCTCGATCCGGGCGTTCACCCCGACGCTGGCGCTGCTCAATGTGCGAACCGGTTACTGGCTGAAGAACCCGCTGTCCGTCGATCCGTGCTTCGGCGCGCCGGGCAAGGAGATAAAGCGGCGCATCGACTCGACGTTCTATCTCTGGTCCGAGATCACCGGCCGGCTCTATGAGGACAGCCCGGACGTCTACCTGACTGATGGCGGGCACATCGAGAATCTCGGCGTCTATGAGCTGCTGCGCCGCCGCTGCAAGGTCATTGTGGTCGTCGATGCCGAAGCCGATCCCGCAATGCGGATGCCCTCTTTCATCGCATTGCAACGCTACGCGCGTATCGATCTTGGCGCGCGCATTTCCATGCCGTGGGACGAAATCCGGCGGTCGACAACCGGCTGGATGGGCTACGGCGGCACGGCAGCCGAAAAGGACGACAAGCCGCCGACTCGCACTGGCGGTCCGCACGCCGCAATCGGCCTCATCGATTACGATGGCGGAGAGACGGGCTGGTTGCTCTACATCAAGTCGTCACTGAGCGGCGACGAGAACGACTACGTGCGCGACTATGCGCGCCGCTACGAACAGTTTCCGCACGAGAGCACGGGCGATCAGTTCTTCAGTGAGGAACAATTCGAGGTGTATCGGGCTCTCGGCTTCCACATCGCCTACCGGCTGCTGTCGGGGGACGATGACATCTGCGTCTTTAACGGAGCGGAACCAGTGACCCGCCGATTCTCCGACGATGTTGCGGGCGTCAAAGCGGTGCGCGAGGCGTTGCTCGGGGCGTGACCGCGATGCAGGACCCGAGGTCTGTCAGGGCGTTCCGCGTATGGATCGCCCTGACAGAACCGGAGCGTGGCTAGGCGAGCGCCTTGCCGTAGAGCGCCAGCAGGCGCGTCCAGGCCTTTTCGGCGTCGGGCTCGTTGTAGACGCGCGAGTCCGGCGGGCACCAGCCGTGCGCGCCGGAGTAGACCTCGATCTCGGCCGGCAGGCTCGCTTTCGCGAACGTGTCCTTGAGCACGTCCTTCTCGCCCGGTGCGCGCTGGTCGTCGTTCGACGCGATCGCGATCAGGAACTGCGCCTTGGTCTTCGACGCCTGCAGGTGCGGGCTGTTCGGCTGGTCGGTGACAAGGCCGCCGCCGTGGAACGACGCGACCGCGCCGACGCGATCGGGGACCGCCGCCGCCGTGCGGAACGCCATCGGGCCGCCCATGCAGTAGCCCTGCGTGCCGATCTTGCGGTTCTTCGCGACGGACGGCTGGTTGTCGAGCCACGCGATGAACGCCTTCGCGTCCGTCGTGTGTGTTGTCTCGTTCAGCGCGCGCGCGAGCGGCATCAGGTCCGGGATCGGCGTCTGTGAGCCTTGCTCAGCGATCGGCGCCTTCTTCACGCGATAGAACTGATTCACGACCAGCACCGAGTAGCCGGACTGGGCGAGCCGCTTGCCCATCTGCCGGAACGCCGGGCGCAGCCCGAAGATGTCCGGCCACACGAGGATGCCGGGCGCCGTGCCCGATGAGCGGGTGCACGAAGTACGCGTCGGCCGTGCCGTCCGGCGTCGTGATCGTCACATCGGATTCGGTGATGGCCTGGGCGTTGGCGACGGCCGGCAGCATCATGCTGGCACCGGCGCCAAGCAGCACGCCGAACTGGCGGCGCGTCACGAGCCCGCGTTTCTCGAATTCTTCTTCGTCGTGGTCGAAATGATCCTGATCGCACATGTTGTCGTTCTCTCCCTAGGCCAGCGCGACGGCGCCATACGGACCGGGAGAGTACATGAAGAGCCGACCCCGTCACGCCGCCAGTGTTCCAAAGTTCGTGATGAGAGGCCGAAGGGAGGAGGCGCTGCGGCAAGCCGGCCCGTTACACGCGTTGCGCCGCATTGCTGCCCCGCCTGCGTGCGCCTAAGTAACCCGTATGGCTGACTCCGAGCGCAATCGTTTTTCCGCCCGCGCGGCGCGCTACGCGCGCGTCGGCACCAATGTCGGTGGGGTCGCGGCGAAGTTTGCGGCGAGCCGGCTATTCGGCGTCGCGCTCAATCGCGGCAAGAACGCATCCGACCTGGCGGCGGCGCTCGGCGGGCTGAAAGGCCCAATCATGAAGGTCGCACAGCTGATGGCGACGGTCCCGGATTTGCTGCCGCCCGAGTATGTCGAGGAATTGCAGAAGCTCCAGAGCGACGCGCCGCCGATGGGTTGGCCGTTCGTGAAGCGGCGCATGATGGCGGAGCTCGGCGCAGGCTGGCAGGAGAAATTTGCCGAATTCGAACACAAGCCCGCCGCCGCCGCGTCGTTGGGTCAGGTGCATCGCGCGCTTTCGCGCGACGGCAAGCCGCTCGCCGCCAAGCTCCAGTATGCCGACATGCAGTCGGCGGTCGAAGCGGATCTCAAGCAGCTCGACTGGCTGTTCGCGATCCACCGCCGCATGGATCCGGTGATCGATACCACCGAAATCGCCAAGGAGATCGCGGCGCGCGTGCGCGAGGAACTCGACTATCTGCGTGAGGCGAAGCACGTCGCGCTCTATCAGGCGATGCTCGACGGCGTCGATCTCGTGCGCGTGCCGGCGGTGTGGCCGAAACTCTCGACCGGGCGGCTGCTCACGCTCGACTGGCTCGAGGGCACCAAGCTGCTCAGCCACAAGAGCGCGCCGCTCGCCGAGCGCAATCGCATCGGGCAGGCGATGTTCACTGCTTGGTGGCTGCCGTTCAGCCGCCACGGTGTGATCCACGGCGATCCGCATCTCGGCAATTACACGGTGTTCGCCGAGGGTGGCGCGCCGGCCGGGATCAACCTGCTCGATTACGGCTGCATCCGCATCTTCCCGCCGAAGTTCGTCGGCGGCGTGGTCGATCTCTATAACGGTCTGCTCAAGGGCGACGACGATCTCGTGGTGCATGCCTACGAGACCTGGGGCTTCACGGGTCTATCGCGTGACGTGATCGACATCCTCAACATCTGGGCCAAGTTCATCTACGGCCCGTTGCTCGACGACCGCGAGCGCACCATCGCGGACGGCGTGAAGCCCTCCGAATACGGCCGGCGCGAGGCGTTCCGGGTGCATCAGGGGTTGCGGAAGCACGGCCGCGTGCGGGTGCCGCGCGAGTTCGTGTTTATGGATCGCGCCGCAATCGGGCTCGGCGCGGTGTTCCTGCATCTCGACGCGCGGCTGAACTTCTACCGGCTGTTCAATGCGGCGATCGAGAAGTTCTCCGCCACGGAGGTCGGGCGGCGGCAGGCCGCGGCCTTGAAGAAGGTCGGACTCTCGGAAGCCGACGCGGCCTGACGCTCGTTGTCGTCGCGCACAGCGCGAAGCGACGTCAAAAGACGCATTGCCGGACAATTTCACCGTGCATCGCGCCGTTCGGCGGAACGGATCGCGGCGCAGCCTGTTGCGTTCCCGGGAGGCACGCACAGGAGACGTCCATGAGTTCAGAACCAAAACAATCCGAACCAGGGCGGCCAACAGAACCAGCAGCCGGGCCAAGGTGGCGGCCAGCAGCAGGGCGGCCAGCAGCCGAAGCCGGGCCAGCAGAACCAGCAGCCCGGTCAGGGTGGCCAGCAGGATCAGGGC
Organism: uncultured Alphaproteobacteria bacterium; assembly: GCA_963828625.1. Taxonomy (GTDB): domain Bacteria; phylum Pseudomonadota; class Alphaproteobacteria; order Rhizobiales; family Xanthobacteraceae; genus PALSA-894. Next base: position 769,979 of record CAWHEX010000011.1, read on the forward strand.
GGTCAGCGCCGCGACGATCAGAACAAGTAAGGCACTGCCGGTCGAAACGGGTCCCCGGCCATTGTGGCCGGGGTTCCGCGTTCAATTTCAGAAGGGACACCAGAATGGCCAAGGAAAAACACCTGAGCGAACTCTTCCACGACACGCTCAAGGACATCTACTTCGCGGAAAAGAAGATCCTCACCGCCTTGCCGAAGATGGCCAAGGCTGCGCAGTCGGAGGATCTCAAGGCCGCGTTCCAGAAACACGAAGACGAAACCGAACAGCAGGTCGCTCGCCTCGAGCAGGTGTTCAAGTCGATCGGAGAAACGCCCAAGGGCAAGACCTGCGATGCCATCATGGGTCTCCTTGAGGAGGGCAAGGAGATCATGGACGAATACAAGGACATGCCCGCGCTCGATGCCGGGCTCCTTGCCGCCGCGCAGGCCGTCGAGCACTACGAGATCTCGCGCTATGGGACGCTGAAGTGCTGGGCGAGCGAGCTTGGCTACAACGACGCCGTCAAGCTTCTCGACGCGACCCTCAACGAAGAGAAGAGGACGGATGCGGCGCTGACGAAGCTTGCGGAGAGCGAAGTCAATCTTCACGCCCAGACCGCCGAAGCGGCTTGATCCTCGGACTTGTTCCGGACCACCCGTCCGGCGCGCGATGACCAGAAAAGAGCCTCCCGGCAGGTGCGCCGGGAGGCTCTTTTGCTTGCGGCAATCGCTCGCGGCGCGGTGCCGAGCGAGGCCGACGCTGCCTAGCCGCGCGCCGTTGCCCTCTAGGGCCAATTACGCTAATCCCGCTGCGAGAACTCATTCCGGTCTGGAGGACCAAGATGGCCGACCACGGCGAGGTCGAATACGCGACCGCTGACGGCAACGACTACGCGGAACATGAGGGCACCTATCAGCTGTTCATCACGCTGACCAAGTGGACCATGGGCTTCGTGATCGCACTGCTGATTTTTATGGCCTATTTTCTGGTCTGACCTTCCCCGGCTTGGCCGGACGTCCGGGGGTCTGGAGGCATCATGAAGATTGCGATCCCCGCGGAGGTCGATGCGGCAGAGCCGCGGGTCGGCGCCACTCCGGATACCGTCAAAAAACTCAAGGCGTTGGGCGCCGACGTTGCGATCCAGGCCGGCGCTGGCGTGAAGGCGGGCGTGCTCGATGCCGACTATGAGGCGGCAGGCGCGACGATTGCGCAGAGCGCGGCCGACGCGGTCCGCGATGCCGACGTGGTGCTCAAGGTGCGCCGCCCGACCGAAGCTGAGCTTTCCGACTACAAGTCCGGCGCGCTCGTCGCCGCCATCATGGACCCATACGGCAACGACGCCGCGCTCGCCGCGATGGCGAAGGCCGGCGTCACGTCATTCGCCATGGAACTGCTGCCGCGCATCACGCGCGCCCAAGTGATGGACGTTCTCTCCTCGCAGGCGAACCTCGCGGGCTATCGCGCCGTGATCGACGCGTCGGCGGAATTCGGCCGCGCCTTCCCGATGATGATGACGGCGGCCGGCACCGTGCCGGCGACGCGCGTGTTCGTGATGGGTGTCGGCGTCGCGGGCCTGCAGGCGATCGCCACCGCGCGCCGCCTCGGTGCGGTCGTGACCGCGACCGACGTGCGCCCCGCGACGAAAGAGCAGGTGGAAAGCCTCGGCGCGAAATTCCTTGCCGTCGAGGATGAGGAATTCAAGAACGCGCAGACGGCCGGCGGCTACGCCAAGGAAATGTCGAAGGAGTACCAGGCGAAGCAGGCAGCCCTCGTCGCCGAGCACATCAAGAAGCAGGATGTGGTGATCACCACCGCGCTGATCCCGGGACGGCCGGCGCCGCGGCTGGTCACCGCCGGGATGGTGGCCTCGATGAAGCCCGGCTCGGTGCTCGTCGATCTCGCGGTCGAACGCGGCGGCAATGTCGAGGGCGCGAAGGCGGGCGAGGTCGCCGACGTGAACGGCGTGAAGATCGTCGGCTACACCAACGTGGCGGGCCGGCTCGCGGCCTCGGCGTCGAGCCTCTACGCCAAGAACCTCTACAATTTCCTCGAAATCCTGGTCGACAAGAAAGAGAAGACGCTCGCGGTCAACTGGGACGACGAGATCGTCAAGGCGACGGTGCTGACCCGGGACGGCGCAATCGTCCATCCGAACTTCCAGCCGAAAAGCGCGGCATAGTTTTCAGGGCGCGAAGGAAACCTCATGGCCACCGCAGGTCCCCAGCAAGCAGCACAGGCCGCGCAGTCGGCCGCCGAAATGGCGCGCCAGGCCGCCGAGGCCGCGCAGCAATATGCCGATCAGGCCGCGGCGCTTGCGGCCGCGAGCGTTCACACGGCGACCGGCTACACGATCGACCCGTTCGTGTTCCGCTTCTCGATCTTCATCCTCGCGGTGTTCGTCGGCTACTACGTGGTGTGGTCGGTGACGCCCGCGCTGCATACGCCGCTGATGTCGGTCACCAACGCGATCTCCTCGGTGATCGTGGTCGGCGCGCTGCTCGCGGTGAGCGTGGAGCTTGCGCGCGACAGCGGCCCGATCTGGGCGCGCATCCTCGGCTTCTTCGCCCTCATCCTCGCCTCGGTGAACATCTTCGGCGGCTTCCTCGTCACGCAGCGCATGCTCGCGATGTACAAGAAGAAAGTCTGAGGCGCGCATGAGCCAGAATCTCGCCGCGCTCCTCTACCTGATCTCCGGCGTCCTGTTCATCCTCGCGCTGCGCGGGCTGTCGAGCCCGGCGACGAGCCGGCAGGGCAACCTGTTCGGCATGATCGGCATGGCGATCGCGATCGTGGTGACGCTCGCGTCGCATCCGCCGGCGAGCTTCTTCTCGTGGCTGCTGGTCCTCATCGGGCTCGGGATCGGCGGCGGCGCGGGCGCGGTGATCGCGCGGCGCGTGCCGATGACCGCGATGCCGGAACTTGTCGCGGCGTTCCACTCGCTCGTCGGCATGGCGGCGGTGCTGGTCGCGGCGGCCGCGCTCTATGCGCCGCGCGCGTTCGACATCGGCGTGCCGGGCGATATTTCCCGCGTGAGCCTGGTCGAGATGTCGCTCGGCGTTGCGATCGGCGCGATCACGTTCACCGGCTCGGTGATCGCGTTCCTCAAGCTGTCCGCGCGCATGAGCGGCGCGCCGATCATGCTGCCGATGCGCCACGCGATCAATCTCGCGCTGTTCATCGCGATCGTGCTGCTGATGATCTGGTTCGTGCGCACCGAGAGCTATTTCGCGTTCTGGCTGCTCACGCTCGCGTCCTTCCTGTTCGGCATCCTGCTCATCATCCCGATCGGCGGCGCCGACATGCCGGTCGTGATCTCGATGCTGAACTCGTATTCGGGCTGGGCCGCGGCCGGCATCGGCTTCACGCTCGGCAATTCGGCGCTGATCATCACGGGCGCGCTGGTCGGCTCATCCGGCGCGATCCTCTCCTACATCATGTGCAACGCGATGAACCGGAACTTCTTTTCGGTCATCCTCGGCGGCTTCGGCGGCGAGGTCGCGGGGCCCGCGGCGGGCGGCGAGGCGAGGCCGGTCAAGCTCGGCTCGGCGGACGACGCGGCCTTCATCATGAAGAACGCCAGCAAGGTCATCATCGTGCCGGGCTACGGCATGGCGGTCGCGCAGGCGCAGCATGCGCTGCGCGAGATGGGCGACAAGCTCAAGGCCGAGGGCGTCGAGGTCAAATATGCGATCCATCCCGTCGCGGGCCGCATGCCCGGCCACATGAACGTGCTGCTCGCCGAGGCGAACGTGCCCTACGACGACGTGTTCGAGCTCGAGGACATCAACTCGGAATTCGCGCAGGCCGACGTGGCGTTCGTGATCGGTGCGAACGACGTGACCAATCCGGCTGCCGAAGAAGACAAGACCTCGCCGATTTACGGCATGCCTGTGCTGCAGGTGTGGAAGGCCGGCACCGTGTTCTTCATCAAGCGCTCGCTCGCGAGCGGCTACGCCGGCATCGACAACCCGCTGTTCTACCGCGACAACACCATGATGCTGCTCGGCGACGCCAAGAAGATGACGGAAGAGATCGTCAAGGCGCTGTAAAGCCGAGCCCGGGGGCGCTCGCATGGCCGGCATCGATCGCCGTTCGTTACTCGCAAGCGCGGGCGCGTTTGTCGCCGCCTCCACGGCGCCGGTCGCCGCGCAAATCGCCTGCACGCCGCCGCAATCCGCCATGCTCGATGTCGAGCTTCTGCTCGGCCACAGCGGCAGCATGGCAAAGTGGCGCGCATTCCTCTCCACCGAAGTGACGCCGCGCTTTCCCGATGGGCTGACGGTGTACGAGACCTCCGGCCAATGGCGCGATCCGGCGACGCAAAAGATCACGCGCGAGAAAAGCCGCGTGCTGCGCGTGATCGTCCCCGTCGACACGGCGCGCGACAAGATCGGCGCGTTGGCGGATGCCTACAAGACGCAATTCGCGCAGAAATCGGTGGGCATCGTCACGCGGCCGGCCTGCGTGTCGTTCTGACGCAAATCCGTCAGCTGAAAATGTCGAGCACCGACGTTGCCACGTCGGCGACAGTGCCGATTCCGTCGATCACGTTCGACACCGTTTCCAGCGCGCTTGTCTCGGCGGGAGGCGGCTGCTTTACCGCCTGATCCGCAGCCTGCTCCATGCCCTCGGGGGGCACTGGAGCATCTGCGTTCAGACGTTCGGTTGGCAGGGTCTGCATTTGTTATTGTTTGTTCCGTTCACTTGCCTAGTTAGTTGCGCGTATTCGCCAGCAGGTTCAAAGACTTCCGATGGCGCTTGTTAAATGGATATTCATCGTCGCGGCCGGTGGCTATCTCGGCCTCGGCGCGCTGATGTATTTCGCACAGCGCTCGATGATGTATTTCCCCGACCGTGCGCGCACGCCGCCTGCCGCCGCCGGATTTCCGCAGGCGCAGGAGGTCTGGCTCGATACCGCGGACGGCGAGCGGGTGATCGCCTGGCACGTGCCGCCGCAGGGCGCCAAGCCGGTGATCCTTTATTTCCACGGCAATGGCGGCGCGCTGAACCTGCGCGTTGACCGCTTCCAGAAGATCGCCGCGCAAGGCTTCGGGCTTCTGGCGCTCAGCTATCGCGGCTACGGCGGCTCGAGCGGCAAGCCGACCGAGGATGGCCTGATCGCGGACGCGCGCGCCGCCTATGCGTACGCGGCGGAGCGCTATCCGGGCCGCATCGCGGTGTGGGGCGAGTCGCTCGGCACCGGCGTTGCGGTCGCGATCGCCGCCGAGAAGCCGGTCACGCACGTCATTCTCGACGCGCCGTTCACATCGACACTCGACGTCGCGGCCGACCTTTATTTCTTTCTGCCGGTGCGCTGGCTCATGAAGGATCAGTTCCGCTCCGACCTGCGCATCAAGAACGTGACGGCGCCGGTGCTGATCCTGCACGGCGATGCCGACACCATCGTGCCGATCCGTTACGGCGAGCGGCTGCTCGCGATGATTCCGGGCGAGAAGCGCATGATCCGCTTCAAGGGCGGCTGGCACAGCGATCTCGACCGGCTGGGCGCTGCGGACGAGGCGCTGAAGTTTCTCAGCCAGCCGTAAGCTCAAAACGTCTGATAGACCGTTCCGGTCTTGCCGCCGACGCGCACGAAGCCCTTCTTCGCGGGGTCGTGGTCCTTGTTGAGGTTGAGCGCCCGCGCATAGGAGCCGGCCGCCTTCTCCTTGTCGCCGAGCCGCTCGTAGGCAAGGCCGCGGCTGGTCCATGCGTTGAGGCTTTGCGGCTCGGCCTGCACGGCCTCGTCGAGATCGCCCGCGGCGGCTTTCGGGTCTCCCAGTGCGAGCTGGCTCAAGCCTCGCGCGATGTACGGCTCGGCCTGTCCCTGGATCAGCCCGATCGACGTCGTGAAATCGTCGACCGCGAACTTGTGCTGGGCCTGCGCCTGATAGAGCAGCCCGCGATTGTAGTAGGCCTGCCCGTTGTTCGGGCTGATCTGGATCGCGCGGTTGTAGTCGTTGAGCGCATCGAGCGCCTTGCCCTGTGCGCGATGGACCTGTCCGCGCCCGAGATAGGCCGCCGCATAATTCGGGTCGAGCGAAAGCGCCTTGTTGTAATCGGCGAGCGCGAGGTCGGGCCGGTTGGTCTGGCGATGCACCTGTCCGCGGTTGGCGTAGGCCTGCGCGTAGTTCGCGTCGATCGCGATCGCGCGGTCGAAGTCGGCGAGCGCTTCCTTGTTGCGTCCGGCGCGGCCGAGCGCGCTGCCGCGCATGTTGAAGGCCTGCGCGTCGTTCGGATTGCGCTGCACGACCTCGGACAGCGACGCGATGTTCGCGGGCGACGCGGCCTGCGCGGGATCGTCCTGCGTGTCGGTGGTGCCGAGGTTGCCGAGCGTGGCGCCGCAGGCGCCGAGCATTCCGGCCGCGCCGAGGATTGCGGCGCGCGAGAAGACCCTCGTCGGCGTGCGCATCATGCGATCAGCATAGCGTCAAACGACAACGGCGCGGGAGATGCCCCCGCGCCGCAGATCAAACCCGAATGTGGAACCGCGTCAGCGCGGTCCGCGGCTGAACCCGCCGCCGCCACCACCGCCACCGCCTCCGAAGCCGCCCGGCCGTGCGCCGCCCGGACCGCCCGGCCGTGCGCCGGGGCCGCCCATCACGGGCTTCGGCTTGCCGGGGATGAGGCCTTCGCGCTGCGCGCGCTTGCGCGCGAGCTTGCGTGCCCGGCGGATCGCCTCGGCGCGCTCGCGTGCCTTTTTCTCGGAGGGTTTTTCGTAATGGCCGCGAAGCTTCATCTCGCGGAAAATGCCCTCGCGCTGCATCTTCTTCTTGAGCGCCTTGAGGGCCTGGTCGACGTTATTGTCTCGGACAAGAACCTGCAAAGATCGAGTTCCTTCTAGCTCGTGATCGGATCGGGTCTGGAATTGGGTACCGGCAAAGCCGCCACTCGGAGCGGACGAATCCATGCCGGGCTGCGGGCAAATACCAGAAAGGGGCGGGCAAGTCCACCAAAGGCCAGCCGGCCGTGGGGCTATCTCGGCGGGGCGGGCTCGCTGCGGCAGCTGTTCGGCCAGCGCCAGTCGAAGCCGCAGGGGCCGCAGCCGGACAAAGCCAGCCCGCAGGCGGTCAGCAGGACGACGAGAAAGGCCTTTCGCACCATGCGCCTACCTTAGAACGGGCCCGTTAATCGATCATAGCCAAGGCGGACAGCCCGCCGAAATCAATTCACGCCGGCTGCATCGCGGCCTCGAACAGGCCGCCGACCCAGTCGTTCGTCTCCATGTCGATGACGAGGTGCACGCGATCCTCGGTTCCACGGTTCGCCACGCTGTGGCGGTCGGAGAGGCGCAGGTACCAGCAGCTTCCCGCCTCCAGCACGACGCGCGTGCCGTTCAGCCGGAAATCGACGTCCGGATTGGTGACGACAGGGATATGCAGCCGCACCGTCCCGTCCTCGAAGGAGAGGTCGAGATCGTTGTGTTCCTTGATCACCGAGCCGGCGGTCAGGCGCATCAGCCGCACCGTGCGCAGCGGCGCCTGAAAGGCCGCGGCGACCTCGCGCATGTAGGGACAGGCATCGAGCAGCGGCGTGTCCACGAAGGTGCGGCAGGAGGGGTCCGCACTGATCATGCGGATGGGGTGCGTTTCGCCCGCGGGCGCGCGCAGCGGCACGACCGACCAGTCGCCCTCGTAATTCTGCCGGACGTAATGCTCGACCCAGGCGGTGGCCGAGAGCGTGGCGAGATCGCGCGCGAGCAGGGCAGCGTCGAACGAGAGCGGCAAGCGCAGCCGGTCGGGAAATTTCTCCTCGAAAGGACGCTGGCCGACGATCTCGTTCATCGCACTACTCGGCAAACACCTGCGTGACGTGCCCCATCTTGCGGCCGGGGCGTACCGCGGTCTTGCCGTAAAGATGCAACGCGGCGCCGGGCGTTGCCAGCCATTTCGCGGTGTCCTCGACGTCGTCGCCGAGCAGGTTGGTCATCTCGATGCGCCCGCGCCGGATCGGCTTTCCGAGCGGAAGTCCCGCGACCGCGCGGATGTGCTGCTCGAACTGCGACACCGACGCGCCGTCGATCGTCCAGTGGCCGGAATTGTGCACGCGCGGCGCGATCTCGTTGACCAGCACCGCATGGCCGGCGCCGTCCTTGACGACGAACATCTCGACCGCGAGCACGCCGACATAGTCGAACGCCTCGGCGATCTTCTCGGCGATGCGCCGTGCTTCCGCCGCGACCGCAGGCGTGACGTTGGCGGGAACGCGCGAGGTCTTCAGGATGTGATCCTGATGCGCGTTCTCGATCACGTCGAAACATTCGATCGCGCCGTCGCGCCCGCGCGCCGCCACCACCGAAATCTCGCGCTCGAACGGCACGAAGGCTTCGAGGATCTGCGCCTGTCCGCCGAGATCGTTGAACATCGCGACGGGGTCGCCGCCGTTGCGGATCATCAACTGGCCCTTGCCGTCGTAGCCGAAGCGCCGCGTCTTCAGCACGGCCGGCTGGCCGACCGATTTCAGCGCGGCCGTGAGGCCATCGGGTGAATCGACCGCGGCGAATTTCGCCGTGCCGATGCCGAGCGCCTGTCACGAATTCCTTTTCGGTGAGCCGGTCCTGCGTGATCGCCAGCACCTTCGGGTCGGGCAGCACCGGCTTGCGCGCCGAGAGGAACGTCGCGGTCTCGGCCGGCACGTTCTCGAACTCGTAGGTGACGACATCGACGTCCGCGGCGAAACGGTCGAGCGCCGCCATGTCGAGATAGTCGGCTTCGGTCACGCGGCGCACGACCTCGAAGGCGGGCGAATGCGCGTCGGGGCACAGCACATGGCACTTGAAGCCGAGGCGCGCGGCGGCAAGCGCCAGCATGCGTCCCAATTGTCCGCCGCCGAGGATGCCGATGGTGGCGTCGGGCCCGAGCGGCCCCGGACGAGGCACGGTCACGCGTCGTCCTTCGGGCTTTCGGCGACCGCGTCGGTCTGCTGCTTGCGCCACGCTTCGAGCCGCGTGGCGAGCGCCGCATCGGAGAGCGCCAATACGCTTGCGGCGAGCAGCGCCGCATTGATCGCGCCGGATTTCCCGATGGCGAGCGTGCCGACCGGCACGCCGGGCGGCATCTGCACGATGGAATAAAGCGAGTCGACGCCCGACAGCGCCTTCGACTCGACCGGCACGCCGAACACCGGGAGCGTCGTCATCGAGGCCGCCATGCCGGGCAGGTGCGCGGCGCCGCCCGCGCCCGCGATGATGACCTTCACGCCGGCCGCCTTCGCGCCCTTGGCAAATGCGACCAGCCGGTCGGGCGTGCGGTGCGCCGAGACGATGCGCTTGTCGTAAGGCACGCCGAGCGCGTCGAGCGTCTCGGCGGCGTGCCGCATCGTCGGCCAGTCGGACTGGCTGCCCATGATGATCGCAACGGGCTTGCTCATTCGCGCCCTTTATACGGCACCCGGCCGCCGGGAAGGCGCGGATTTATCGGAATCCACCCCCGCGATGCAAGCCGATACGCCTCGTTAACCTTGTCGTCCCATGCTGGGACAGGATTTTCGGGTCGGATCATGCCCAAGGAAGGCCAGGCGAAGGCGAGGGTGAGCGCGCCCGTGCGCCCGCGCGCGCCGCAGGCCCGGCCCTTCCGCGACGGGATCGAGCCGCGCGCCGCATCGCCCGCCCGCAACGTCCCCTCCGAACTGATCACGCTGCTGGACGAGGTCCAGCGCCTGCAGGCCGAGCTTGCCGCCACCCGCGCGCGCATGAAGGAGCTCGAGGCGACCGCCGACATCGACGCCGTCACCGAGGTCTTCAACCGGCGCGGCTTCGACCGCGAGCTCAAGCGCTCGCTGTCCTACGTGAAGCGCTACGGCACGCGCGCGGCGCTGTTCTACATCGATCTCGACGGCTTCAAGCCGGTGAACGACCGCCACGGCCACGCGGCGGGCGACGCGGTGCTCAAGGCGGTCGCCGCGCAGCTCAGCGCCAGCGTGCGCGCGTCCGACACGGTCGCGCGGCTCGGCGGCGACGAGTTCGGGCTGATCCTGTGGAATCTGGGCGAGGGCGATGCCACCGCGAAAGCGTGGTCGCTGGAGGCCGCGATCGGCGAAGCCGCGATCGACTGGCAAGGCGAGCCGCTGTCCGTCGGCGCGTCGATCGGCTTCGCCATGATGGGCGGGACGGACGAACTCGCCGACGTGCTCGCCAAGGCGGACCACGCGATGTACGCGCGCAAGGCCGAGCGGAAGGGGAGCCGGCTACCACAAAGCCGGTAAAATTCTCACGCAATGATATCCGGCGTGAGCTGATCCTCGATGAAGGTCACGCGGTCGCGCAGGAACAGCTTGCGCTTCTTCAGCCGCTGCACCTGCAACAGATCGGAGCCGGGGGATACCTGCAGCGCCTCGATCGCGGCGTCGAGGTCGCGGTGCTCCTGCAGGAGGCGCGACAGTTGCGCGCGGAGCTCGCGTTCTTCGTCCCGTGTCATCTGCCGCAACGGTTGAGGGCGCCGCCGCCCTCGAAAAACGGCGCCCGAAACTTCAACAAGTATCGCGCGTTACCGACACGCCATCAAGCCGCGCCATGAACCAAAAAGGAACGATAGCGGGGATTTGTCGCGACGCAACCGCACGGCGGCGTCGACTTGGTGCATCGCTTCTGGCAAACTCGAACCGTCAGGAATCTGACACAGGAGGCTCCATCGATGTCCATGCAATCGCACCTTGCGGAACTCGAGAGAAAGCACCAGGCGCTGGAACAAGAGCTGGCCGACGCCATGGCGCATCCGTCTGTCGACGACTCAACGATCGCCGAACTGAAGCGTCGCAAGTTGCTCGTAAAGGATGAGATCGCCCGTCTTTCGCACGACGTCTCGACGAGCGTGCACTAGAGACGGCCATCATTGGGGACCGCGGCTGCGCCGCGGAGTGGCGTCGCGTTATTTTGCAAACCGCCGGCTCACGGGAAGCCGGCGGTTTCGTTTTTGGTGCTAGAATTGAAGACCATTTGGGAGAGGATTGCGTGACAAAACGCGCGTGTCTTGCGGCATTCGTGTTCCTGCTCGCGGGCGCCAGCGCGCTCGCGCAGGATTATCCGTCGCGCCCGATCACGCTGGTGGTGCCGTATGCGGCGGGCGGCGGCAACGACGTGATGGCGCGCATCGTCGCCGAGAAGATGAGCAAGTCGCTCGGCCAGCAGATCGTGATCGAGAACAAGGGCGGGGCAGGGGGCTCGATCGCGACGCGGCAGGTCGCGAAGGCCGCGCCCGACGGCTACACGCTCGGCCTCGGCGGCACCGGCACGCTCGCGATCAATCCGACGCTCTATCCCAATGTCGGCTACGACCCGCGCAAGGACTTCGCGCCGGTCGGGCTGATCGCCACCAGCGCGCTGGTCGTGCTGGTCAATCCGAACGTCGCGGCTAAATCGGTCGGCGAACTGATCGCGCTTGCGAAACGCGAGCCGGGCAAGCTGAACTATGCCTCGGCGGGCGTCGGCAGCGGCATCCATCTCGGCGCGGAGCTTTTCGCCACGATGGCGGACATCAAGCTCACGCACATTCCCTACAAGGGCTCGTCGCCAGCGCTGACCGACCTGCTCGGCGGGCATGTGGCGATCTATTTCTCTTCGCTGCCGCCTGCGATCGCGCTGATCAAGGAAGGCAAGGTGCGCGCGCTCGGCGTCACGGGCGCGAAGCGCGCGGCCGTCCTGCCCGATCTGCCGACCGTCGCCGAAGCCGCACTCCCCGGCTACGAGGCGGTGCTGCACTACGGCATCGTGGCGCCGGCGGGTACGCCGCAGCCGGTCATCGACAAGCTCTCCGCCGCGCTGAAGGGGGCGCTCGCCGAGGAGGACGTGCGCGCGCGCATTGCGGCGGACGGCGCCGAAGTGATGGCGATGACGCCGCAGGAATATGCCGCCGACATCGACCGCGAGGAGACGAAGTGGTCGAAGGTCGTGAAGGTGTCGGGTGCGAAGGTGGAGTGACATCAGTCCTCATCCTGAGGTGCGAGCCGCTCTTGCGGCGAGCCTCGAAGGATGGCGGCATATGCGGTGTTTGAGGCCATCCTTCGAGACGCGCCCTGCGGGCGCTCCTCAGGATGAGGATGAGGATGAGCGATGAGGAAATGCCGATGAGACTGGTTCTCGGGTTGATATTCGCGTTGTTCGCCTCTCTTGCACACGCGCAACCCTACCCGACGCGCACCGTCACGCTGGTCGTGCCCTATCCGCCGGGTGGCGGCGTGGACGCGATGGCGCGCATCGTCGCCGACAAGCTCTCCGCCGCACTTGGCCAGCAGGTGATCGTGGACAACCGCGGCGGCGGTTCGGGTCTCGTCGGTACGCGCGCCGTGATCAAGAGCCCGCCTGATGGCTACACGCTGTTCCTCGGCCACACCGGCTCGATCTCGATCAATCCCAGCCTCTACGCCAACGCGGCGTTCGATCCGCGCAAGGATTTCGCGCCGATCGGACTCATCGCCTCGATGCCGGTCGCGCTGATCGCGCATCCCTCGTTTCCGGCGAAGACCATCGGCGAGGCCGTCGCGCTGCTGAAGGCCAATCCCGGCAAGTACAATCTCGGCACCTCGGCGGTCGGCACCGGCGGATACATGTCGGCGGAGCTGTTCAAGTCCGTGACCGGCATCGACGCGCAGATCGTGCCCTACAAGGGCACGAGCGGCGTGATGAACGATCTGCTCGGCGGCCACGTGCCGGTTGCGTTCGGCGTGCTGCCGCCGGCGCTCGGCAACATCCAGTCCGGTACGCTGCGCGTCATCGCGGTGTTGAGCGACACGCGCTTCAGCGGGCTGCCCGATGTGCCGACCGCGGCGGAGTCCGGCCTGCCGGGGTTTGAATCCACGCTGCACTACGGCGTGCTTGCGCCCGCCGGGACGCCGCGCCCCATCGTCGAGAAGCTCAACGCCGCGCTGCGCACGCTGGTCAATTCCGACGAAGTGAAGAAGCGCATTCACGCGGAGGGCGGCGATCCGCTCACCTCGACGCCCGAGGAATACGCCAAGGACATCGATCAGGAAGAAACCAAATGGTCGACCCTGATCCGCAAGCTCAATCTGAAGGTTGAATGATCCGGGCGCTTGCACTCTGTCTGATCGCGGCGGCAATGGTGCCAGATTGCGCCGTCGCCGCACGCGCGAGCACGCAACGGCAAACTTCTCGAGAGTGGAACCGAGAATGGACATAGCTTTCGAACATACATGCGGGAGACACGACGAACCGGTGACTTGCGCATCGGCTTTGTGCGGATCTTCCAACAACCCGAACAGGTCCGTCGTTTGGAGTGGCGCTACATCGCCCATTGCCAGGCCGGCGCTGCCCGACCAACGGGGGTCACGATCGAGAGGACGAGGACAACGGAGGATACAGAGGCGTTCGTCACCGTAATTCCGGGGACCGATCCGTCGAACGCCGACCGCATCTGGCACAACGTCTGGTACGCGGTCTGCCGTGGCGAATTCAATAAATACCCGCGCAATCCGGACTGACGGGTACCGCAACCTTTCCCAGATTTAATGTCTCTAAACGAAAGTTCCCTCCTAGACTGCCCGCAAAAATAAGCTGTTGGGGAGTCCGGGGTGGAGTCGCATCGGCGGTCGTTGCTGACGATCGCGCTGTTCTTGCTCGCATGGCTGGTGTTCTCGTGGCCGTGGCTCTCCGGCGCGGTGACGATTCCGTATGACGCCAAGGCGCTGTTTCAGGCCGAGCTGCAATTCCTCGCCAACGCGATCCATCAGGGCCAATCGCCGTTCTGGGCGCCGAACGTGTTCGGCGGCATGCCGCAGATCGCCGACCCGCAATCGCTGATCTTCTCGCCGCTGGTGCTGCTGGCGCTCATCGTCCCGCACCCGAGCTTCCATGCACTCGATGTCGCGGTGTTCGTGCTGCTCGCGCTCGCCGGCCTTTCGGTGCTGGTGTTCTTCGGCGACCGGCGCTGGCATCCGGCCGGCGGCCTCGTGGCGGCGCTCGCCTTCGTGTTCGGCGCGTCGGCGGCGTGGCGCATCCAGCACATCGGCCAGATCGAAAGCTTCGTGTTCCTCGCAATTGCGCTGGTGCTGCTTGCGCGCGCACTCGATCGCTCCTCGCTCGGGTATGGAATCCTCGCCGGTGTCGCGGCGGGCCTGATGCTGGTGCAGCCGGATCAAGTGGCGTTCCTCGGCGCGCTGTTTCTCGCAGGCTACGTCGCGGACCATTGGCTGTCGCAGCCGCCGCTGCGCCAAACGTTCCGGCGTTCGGTCAAGCCGCTCGCTGCCGCGACGATCGCGGGCGTTGTGATCATCGCGGTGCCGGTACTGCTGACGGTGCTGTTCGCGGAATCGAGCGACCGCGCCGCATTCGGCTACACGGGCGCGACGCGCGGCTCGCTCCACCCGGCCTCGCTGCTCACCATGCTGATCGGCGGACTGTTCAGTCCGGACTACGCGGTGCCGTACTGGGGCCCGTACAGCGAGTCGTGGGACCCGAAGCAGCTTTTCCTCTCGCCCAACATGAGCCAGGTCTATGCCGGCACGCTTCCCGTGCTGGCGATCCTCGTTCTCGGTGTTGCGCGCGGCCTCGCATGGACGCGCGAGGTCCGCTTCTTCTCGATCGCGCTTGCCGCGCTCATCGTCTATGCGCTCGGCCGCTATACGCCGGCCTATCGCGTCATCCTCGATCTGCTGCCGGGCGTGAACGCGTTCCGCCGTCCGGCCGATGCCACGTTCCTGATCGGCGGCGTTGCCGCGATCCTCGGCGGCTATCTGGTGCATCGCGTGGCGAGCGGCACCGCGCCCGCGGTGCGGCGCTGGCACATCGGCGTTGCGCTCGCGCTTGTCGCGGTGTGGTTTGCCGCCGCGGTCGCCGTCGCGTTCCATGCCGGGCATCTGCACGACGCGCTTGCGCCGCTCGCCAAGGCGGCGGGCTGGGTCGGTGCCGCCGCGCTCGCGCTGATCCTGCTGCGGCAGTTCGCACCGCGCTCGTCGGCACTCGCGTTGCTGGTCGTCGCGCCGCTGATGACCGCCGATCTCGCGCTCAACAACGGGCCGAGCGAGTCGACCGCGCTGCCGCCGGGGCGCTTCGCGATGCTCGATCCGGATACCAAGAACGAGACGATCCTGCTGCTCAAGCGGCTGCTCAGCCAGCCGCTGCCGTCCGACCGGCGCGACCGCGTCGAGCTGCTCGGCGTCGGCTTCGAATGGCCGAACGCGCCGCTCGTGCACGGCTTCGATCACACGCTCGGCTACAATCCGCTGCGCATGGCCGACATGTCGGCTGCGACCGGCGCGCGCGACTACATCGCGGGGCCGGAGCAGCGCGTGTTCAGTCCGCTGTTTCCCTCGTATCGCTCGCTGCTCGCCGACATGATGGGCCTGCGCTACATCGTCTCCAGCGTGCCGGTCGGGCGTGTGGACGACAGCCTCAAGCCCGGCGATCTGCGGCTGCTCGGCCGCACGGCGGATGGATACGTCTACGAAAATCCGCGCGCGCTGCCGCGCGTGCTGTTCGCCACCAACTGGCTCGCGGCGGACTTCGACTGGCTGATCGAGCTCGGCCAGTGGCCCGAGTTCGATCCGCGCCGCACGGTCCTGCTGGAGGCCGACACCGGCGTCGAGCCGCCACCCATGCGCTCGCGGGCGGAATGCCCGCGCGCGGTGGCGCAGCTCGTCCACTACGAGAACACGGTGGTCGAGATCGACGCGGACTCCGTGTGCGGCGGCTATGTCGTGCTCAACGACATGTGGCATCCGTGGTGGAGCGCGACGGTCGACGGTGAAGCCGCCGATATCCTCAAGGCGAACGTGCTGTTCCGCGCCGTCGAGGTGACGCCGGGGCGCCACCGCCTGCGCTTCGAGTTCAGGCCGGTCGAGGGTGCGCTCGCCGAACTGGGCGAGCGGATCTTCGGCGACGGCGAGGAAATCAGCACGCGCTGATCGCCCCTTGAACTGCGGCATCATCCGGCCCCAACATCCACCTCCACGCCGGGGCACGACATTCCGTCCATCCAAAATCGCTGGGTCATGCTGGCCGTGCTTTTCGTGGCGCGCACCGCGATGGCGCTGCAATTCCAGACCGTCGCGTCGACCGGTCCGTTTCTGATCGATGCCCTCGCGATCGATTTTGCCTCGCTTGGCGCGCTGATCGGCCTGTTCATGCTGCCCGGCGTCGTCATCGCCTTGCCGGGCGGCATGCTCGGCCAGCGCTTCGGCGCGAAACGGGTCGTGCTCGTCGGGCTCGCGCTGATGGCGGTCGGCGGCGCGATGATGGGGTTCGGTTCGTCGTTCGCGATGGCGGCGGCCGGCCGCGTCATCAGCGGCACCGGCGCCGTGCTGGTGACGGTGCTGATTTCCAAGATGGTCACCGACTGGTTCGCCGGGCGCGAGATCGTCACCGCGATGTCGATCGTGATCGTGAGCTGGCCGCTCGGTCTCGCCGTCGGGCTCGTGACCTACGGCGCGCTCGCCACGGCGTCGGGCTGGCGCGCGGTGATGTATTTCGGCGCGATCGCGGCGATCGTGGCGTTCGCGCTGGTCGCGCTGGTCTATCGGGATCCGCCGGGCGTCGCGGGGGCGTCGTCGGGCAGCTTTCGCGTCGGGCTGTCCCGGCGCGAATGGCTTCTGGTGCTGATCTCCGGAACGATCTGGGGCCTGTTCAACGTCGCCTACATCGTCCTCATCAGTTTTGCGCCGGACCTGTTCACCGCGCGCGGTTACTCGCTGCCCGAGGCAAGCGCGATCGTCAGCGTCATCGGATGGACGCTGATTCCACTGATCCCGCTCACCGGCATGCTGGTCGAACGCGTCGGCTGGTCCGGCGCCTTCATGGCCGGCGGCTTCCTGATCGCCGCTGCGGCCGCCTCCGCGCTGCCCTTCACGAACGCGCCGACCGTCGCACTCGGAATTGTTGCGCTCGCGATCGGGTTGTCGGGAGGCCTGATCATGGCGCTGCCCGCGCAGGTGCTGCGGCCGGAATCGCGCGGGGGCGGCATGGGCATTTACTTCACCTGCTACTACGCCGCGATGGCGGTGCTCCCCGGTGCGGCGGGTCTGGCGCGCGATCTGTCGGGAAGTGCTGCGGCGCCCGCGCTGTTCGCCGCCGCCATGATGCTCTTGTGCGTCCTCGCCCTGATGTTGTTCCATGCGGCCAAGCACGTGAAACAATAACGAGGACACGCCGTGGACGGATCGTTCGACTACATCGTGGTGGGCGCGGGTTCGGCGGGTTGCGTGCTCGCCAACCGGCTGACCGAATCCGGACGCCACCGCGTGCTGCTGCTCGAAGCCGGCCCGGAGGACCGCAACGTCTGGATCCACGTGCCGATCGGCTACGCCAAGCTGTTCACCGATGCGCGCCACAACTGGCTCTATACCTCCGAGCCCGAGCCGGAGCTCGGCGGCCGCTCGATCATCCAGCCGCGCGGCAAAGTGCTCGGCGGCTCGTCATCGATCAACGGGCTCCTTTACATCCGCGGGCAGGCCGAGGACTTCGACCACTGGCGCCAGCTCGGCAACACGGGCTGGAGCTTTGCGGACGTGCTGCCGTACTTCCGCCGCTCCGAGGATCAGCAGCGCGGCGGTGACGACCTGCACGGCACCGGCGGGCCGCTCGCCGTCTCCGACGTGAGCGAGCCGCACACGCTGTGCGATGCCTTCATCGACGCTTGCGAGCAGGCGGGCTATCCGCGCAACGACGACTTCAACGGGCCGGTGCAGGAAGGCGCGGGCTATTTCCAGATGACGACGCGCAACGGTCGGCGCGTCTCGACCGCGCGCGGCTTCCTGCGCGCGGCGCGCAAGCGCGGCAATCTCGCGATCGTGTCGAACGCGCTGACCACGCGCATCCTGTTCGAGGGACGCCGCGCGGTCGGCGTCGAGTACCTCAAGGACGGTGCGACCCACACGGCGCGCGCGAACGGCGAGGTGATCCTTTCCAGCGGCGCATTCAACTCGCCGCAATTGCTGCAGCTCTCGGGCGTCGGCCCCGCGGACCTGCTGCAGAAGCACGGCATCAAGGTGATCGCCGACATGCCGGGCGTCGGCGCCGACCTGCAGGATCATTTCCAGGTGCGCATGGCGTACCGCTGCACCGAAGCGATCACGATGAACGACACCGTGAACTCGCTGCCGCTCAAGATCGCGGCGGGCATCCGCTACATGCTGTTCCGCAAGGGGATGCTGACCATCGGCGCGGGCTACGCGGGTGCATTCCTCAAGAGCAGCCCGGACGTCGCGACGCCGGACGTGCAATTCCACTTCATCATCTTCTCGGCCGACAAGATCGGCGGAAACCTGCATCCGTTCCCCGGCTTCATCGTGTCGGTGTGCCAGCTTCGTCCCGAGAGCCGCGGCTTCGTGCACATCAAGTCGGCCGATCCCGCGCAGGCGCCCGCAATCATGCCGCGCTACATGACGGCGGCGGCGGACCGCGACTGCATGATCCGCGGCATGCACCTCACGCGAAAGATCATGGGGCAGTCGGCGATCAAGCGGTACGTCGCCGAGGAGCGCCTGCCGGGCCCGAACGTGACGACGGACGAGGGCCTGCTCGCCTACGCGCGCGAGACCGGCACGACCATCTTCCACCCGACCTCGACCTGCCGCATGGGCTCCGACGCGAAGGCCGTGACGGACGAGCGGCTGCGCGTGCACGGCTTCGAAGGCCTGCGCGTCGCGGATGCCTCGATCATGCCGACGGTCGTCTCGGGCAACACCAACGCGGCCTGCGTGATGATCGGCGAGAAGTGCTCCGACATGATCCTGCAGGACGCGAAAGCGAAGCCGGCCGCGAAGGCCGCATGAGCGATTTCGATTTCATCATCGTCGGCGCGGGCAGCGCGGGCTGCGTGCTCGCCAACCGGCTGACCGCCGACGGCCGCCACAAGGTGCTGCTGCTCGAAGCCGGCGGCGAAGACACGAACATCTGGCTGCACATTCCGCTCGGCTACGGCAAGCATTTCACCAACCCGAACGTGAACTGGCTCTACGAGACGGAGCCCGAGGCGGAGTGCGACGGGCGGAAAGTCATCCAGCCGCGCGGCAAGGTGATGGGCGGCTCGTCCTCGATCAACGGCCTGATGTACGTGCGCGGGCAGGCGCGAGGACTACGACCGCTGGCGCCAGCTCGGCAATGCGGGCTGGAGCTATGCCGACGTGCTGCCGTATTTCCGCAAGGCCGAGCACCAGCAGCGCGGCGCGGACGAGTTTCATGGGCAGGATGGGCCGCTCAGCGTGTCCGATCTCGGCGACCTGCCGATCTGCGACGCGTTCATCGAAGCCGCCGAGCAATGCGGCTATCCGCGCAATCCGGATTTCAACGGCGCGCGGCAGGAAGGCTTCGGCTACTACCAGTTCACCACGCGCAACGGGCGGCGCTGCTCGACCGCCGTCGGCTATCTCAAGCCCGCGCGCAAGCGCGCCAACCTCACGGTTCATTCGAACGCGCTCGCGACGCGCGTGCTGTTCGAGGGAAGGCGCGCGGTCGGTGTCGAATATCTACAGGGCAACACGAAACACACCGCACGCGGGGCTGAAATCATTCTCGCGGGCGGCGCGTTCAACTCGCCGCAACTGATGCAGCTCTCGGGCGTCGGGCCTGCCGCGCTGCTGCGCCAGCACGGCATCGAGGTGATCGCCGACATGCCGGGCGTCGGCGCAGACCTGCAGGACCACTATCACGCGCGGCTGATCTTCCGCGCGACGCAGCCGGTGTCGGCCAACGACTTCTTCACCAACCGGCTGCGCGGCCTCGCGGCGGGGCTGAACTTCATACTGCGCCGCAAGGGTTTGCTCGCGATGGGCGCAGGCTACGTCGGCGGCTTCCTGCGCACCAACGAGGCGGTCGAGACGCCCGACGTGCAGACGCACATCATGCTGTTCTCGGCCGACAGCATCGGCGGGGCGCTGCATCCGTTCTCCGGCGTCACCTGTCCGGTGATCGTGCTGCGCCCGGAAAGCCGTGGCACCGTGCACATCAAATCGGCCGATCCGCGCGAGCCGCCCGCGATCGCGCCACGCTATCTCACCGCACAGAAGGACCGCGACACCACGGTCGCCGGCATCCGCATCCTGCGCAGCATCATGGCGGCGCCGCCGATGGTGCCGTTCATCGAGAGCCGAGCACGAGCCGGGCCGGGACTGCGACAGCGACGACGGACCTGCTCGACTACGTGCGGCGGCGCGGCTCGACCGTCTATCACCCGACCTCGACCTGCCGCATGGGCGACGATCCGACCGCGGTGGTCGACGCGCGACTCAGGGTGCGTGGCTTCGAGCGGCTGCGCATCGTCGATGCCTCGGTCATGCCGGATCTCGTCTCCGGCAACACCAATGCGCCGACGATCATGATCGCCGAGAAGGGCGCGGACATGATCCTGCAGGACGCGCGCGCTACCGCATGATCCCGAGGGCTGGAACTGCAACCGGCGCGCGGCAACGCAATCAATTGTAAATCTGGAGTCGCATCATCGTTTGATCGCGCTTCGTTCGCTTGCCGATTCAGCGTCGATCGGGCACATGGCGCGCGGGGCGCGCGCTTGCAGGGAGACGGTAACGTTGCGTCGTGCGGTTTTGGCGTTGGCGTTTCTCGCCCCGGTCGCGATAGCGAGCGCGAACGACAAGGTCGAGCAGTCGCTTCGGCGGCTCGACCCTGACGCGCGCTTCGAGCAGGTGTGCGACCTCGAAGCGATGCGGCACATCAGCCGGGACAAGGCCTACAAGCCGGAGCGCTCGATCGTCGGCGCGCTTGCGACGCCGCAAATCCGCAATTCGACGATGACCGGCACCGGCGGCGCCTTCAAGAGCAAGGGCAAGTGGATCCAGTTCTCGTTCCGCTGCGAAACGACCTCCGACCACATGAAGGTGCAGGCGTTCAGCGTAAAGGTCGGCGAGCCGATCCCGGAAGAGATGTGGGAGAAGAGCGGGCTGTGGTGATCGGCCTTGCCTATGCTCTACTGAATTCTACCAGTCCCTTGTCCCGATCTGCTTTCGCTTTGAACCCGGCGTTCCGCCAAGCGCGACAGTGATAGTGTCGAGTACTTTCTGCTTCTTCATTGGCCCAGAAAGCATCATAATTCTTGGCTGATTCCGGCAAAGGCTGCCCAATCAGTCGGCCTATTTCGTCGAAAGTTAAAGTGATCCGAGACGCGGCTTGTCGCTGAAGAAAATGTTGGAGCGGATCGTACGTGTTCATCGCGACGCCCCCTTCGCCATCTCGCGCAGCTTGAACTTCTGGATCTTCCCCGTGCTGGTCTTCGGCACTTCGCCGAACACGATATGGCGCGGCACCTTGTAGCCCGCGAGGTTGGCCTTGCAGTGCGCGATGATGTCGGCGGCGGTCACGCTCGCGCCGGGCTTGAGTTCGACGAACGCGCAGGGCGTCTCGCCCCATTTGTCGTCCGGCTTCGCCACGACGGCGGCGGCCTGCACGGCGGGATGCTTGTAGAGCGCGTCCTCGACCTCGATCGATGAAATGTTCTCGCCGCCCGAGATGATGATGTCCTTGGAGCGGTCCTTGAGCTGGATGTAGCCGTCGGGATGGATCACGCCGAGATCGCCGGTGTGGAACCAGCCGCCCGCGAACGCCGCTTCGGTGGATTTCTTGTTCTTCAGGTAGCCGCGCATCACCACGTTACCGCGCATCATCACCTCGCCGAGCGTCGCGCCGTCGTGCGGCACCGGCTTCATCGTGTCTGGAGTCCATCACGTCGAGCGCCTCGAGCGCGCCGTAGCGCACGCCCTGGCGGGACTTCTTCTCGGCCTGTTCGGCGAGCGGCAGCGCGTCCCATTCGGTATGCCAGTCGTTCACCACCGCCGGGCCGTAGCATTCGGTCAGGCCGTAAAGATGCGTGACGTTGAAGCCCGCTTCCTTCATGGCGGCGAGCACAGCTGCGGGCGGCGGTGCCGCGGCGGTGAAGAACTCGACCACATGCGGCAGCGGCTTCTTCTCGTTCTCCGGCGCGTTGAGCAGTGTCGCCATCACGATCGGCGCGCCGCACAGGTGCGTCACCTTGTGGGCCGCGATTGCGTCATACATCGCGATTGCGCGCACCGCGCGCAGGCACACATGCGTGCCGGCCACGACCGAGATCGACCACGGGAAGCACCAGCCGTTGCAGTGGAACATCGGCAGCGTCCACAGATACACCGGATGCTTGCCCATGTGGCAGGTGACGATGTTGCCGAGCGCGAGCAGTTGCGCGCCGCGATGGTGATAGACCACGCCCTTCGGATCGCCGGTCGTGCCTGACGTGTAGTTGAGCGCGATCGCGTCCCATTCGTCGTCCGGCATTTTCCATGCGAAGGTCTCGTCGCCTTGCGCGACGAACGCCTCATATTCGATCTGGCCGAGCTGATCTCCGCTCGCTGGGTATTCCGGATCGTCGTAGTCGATCACCAGCGGCTTGACCTTGGCGAGGCTGAGCGCTTCCTTCGCCATCTCGGAAAATTCGCGGTCGATGATCAGCACTTTTGTTTCGGCGTGGTCGAGCGAGAATGCGATCGTTCTCGCATCGAGGCGCGTGTTGAGCGTGTTGAGCACGCCTTGCGTCATCGGCACGCCATAATGTGCCTCGAGCATCGCGGGCGTGTTGGCGAGCATGACCGATACCGTGTCGCCGCGCTTGATGCCGTGCTTCGCCAGCGCCGAGGCGAGCTTGCGGGTGCGCGCGTAGAACTCCGCGTACGTGCGCCGCAGCGGGCCGTGGATGATCGCAGTATGTCTCGGATACACGGCCGCCGCCCGCTCCAGAAACATCAGCGGCGTCAGCGGCTGGAAGTTCGCTGCGTTGCGGTCGAGATCGATGTCGTAAGGGTTGGCCATGCTTCCTGCCTGAAATTTCAGGCAGGGTAGCCAATCGGATGGCCGCCAAGCAAATGCCGGCGGTGCCGAGGGTTATTGTGCTTTCACCTGCGGGGGCAGGGGCAGCTTCTTCTCCGCCATCACGGCGCGCAGCCGGTCCGGATAGTCGGTGATGATCCCGTCGACGCGAAGCGCGATCAGCCGCTCCATGTCGGCGCGCTCGTTCACGGTCCACGGAATGACCTTCAGCCCGAGCGCCTTCGCGGCGGCGACGTCGTCCGGCTTCGCATTGCGATAGATCGGTGACCAGACGGCGCAGCCTGCGGCCGCGACCAGACGCGGCACCGAGCCCGCAAAATCGTCGATGTCGAGTCCCGCGAGCCAGGGCGAGGGACCGGACTCGCCGCGTTTGATCGTGTCAAAATTCAACGCTTCGGCAGTCAGGCACACCCGCTCGATCTCGGGCGCGATCCGCTGCATTGCCATCAGGGTGCGCCAGTCGAACGACTGGATGCTCACGCGCGACGCGAAACCCGCCTCACGTACGGTCCTCGCGAACGCAGTCGCGAATACTTCAGGGTCCGGTGTCTCGGCACCCGAGGTTGGCGTGATTTTCGTCTCGATGTTGAAGCGCACGTGATCGGCGCCGAGGCGCTTCACCAGATCGAACAGCTCGGTCAGTGCCGGAATGCGCGCGCCGTCGACCGCGCGCTGCTCCGGGAAAGCTCGCCGCATAGGCGCTGCCGGGCTTGAGCCGCCCGACGTCGTACTGCTTCACCTCGGCAAGCGTCAGCGCGCGGATCGCCGCGCCTTCGCGGTCGAGGAATCTCCCGTCCGGCCCGCGCGTGTGGTCGGGATTGGGCCTCCGGTCATGGCTGACGACCAGCACGTCGTCCCTGGTCATCGCGAGATCGAGTTCGAGCGTTGTCACGCCGATCGAAAGTGCGAGCGCGAAGCCTTCCAGCGTGTTCTCGGGCGCAAGCCCGCGTGCGCCGCGATGGCCCTGGCTGTCGAACGCGTGCGCGCTGCGCCGTTAGCGCAAGCATCATCGCAATCGCCAGAAGCCTCATGCAGGCAGCATAGCCCAGCCGCGCAACAGCCCGGTAACGCCCTGCGCCATGATGGCGACCGAGATCAGGAAAATCAGCGCATAGGAGATGCGATAGAACAGCTCGGTCGGAACGCGCAGCACCAGCCAGAAGCCGAGGAAGTTGAACGCGAGCGCGAGCGGCAGCAGCGCTGCGGAAATCTTCAGGTTCTCGTAATTCAGGTGGCCGAGCGCGAAATAGGGCGCGACCCGCATCAGGTTCACGATCGCGAAGAACACCGTGATGGTGCCGACCAGCTTCATCTTCTCCATCCGCTGCGGCAGCACATGGATGGCGAACGGCGGCATGCCGGCCGACGCGATGGTCGAGGTGAAGGCCGAGCCCGCGCCGCAGATCACGCCGCTAAGCGTGCTCGGCCGGCCAGGCGGCGGCACCTTGCCGAACCATGTGTTCAGCACGAAGGCCGTGCCGATGATGCCGATGATCAGCCGCACCACGTCGTCCGACACGACAGATCCGATCGCCCACGCGGCGCCGACGCCGACCACCGCGCCGGGCAGCATCACCTTCAGGTTCCAGCCGTCCCAGTCGCGCCGGTACCACCAGAGCGACACCACGTCCTGCACCAGCAGGATCGGCAGCAGGATCGCCAGCGCCTGCAGCGGCGGGACCGCGAGCGCGAGCAGCGGCGTCGCCGCCATGCCGATGCCGGAAAAGCCGCCTTTGGCGAGCCCGACCAGCAGTACGGCGATGAATGCGGTGACGAGAAAGACGGGATCGGTGAACACGGACCGGAAATGGGTGAGGGGAAGGCGCCCGACTTAGATCAAAGCGCCCCGCGCGCGGCCAGTGCTGTTTTGCGCATGGCGGGATTGTCGCGGCGGCGCGCCTTCTCAAGGCCCGCGGGGTGGCGCAAAATGGCGCCGACAACGAGAGCCTTGGGAGGGGCCCCATGAGCGACGTCGCAAAGGGAGCGGCGCGGAAGTACGGCAGCTTCGCCGAGTTCTACCCGTTCTATCTGAGCGAACACGCCGACCCCATCTGCCGGCGGCTGCACTTCGCGGGCTCGACGCTCGCGCTCATGTGTCTCGTCTCGCTGATCGTCACGCGCAATCCGTGGTGGCTGCTCGCGGGACTCGCGTGCGGCTACGGCTTCGCCTGGGTCGGGCATCTGGTGTTCGAGAAGAACCAGCCCGCCTCGTTCCGCCAGCCGCTCTACAGCTTCATGGGCGACTGGAAAATGTACTGGCAGATACTCATCGGCAAAATCGCATTCTGAGGATCGAATGGACGCCCGCACGAGCCGCTACCCCGAGGTCTACGCGCGCGCGATGCGCGACCCGGAAGGATTCTGGGGCGAGGCGGCGCAGGCGATCGACTGGTACGAACCGGCGAGGCGCGTGTTCGACAAGGACGCCGGCGTCTACGGCCGCTGGTTCACCGGCGCTGTGTGCAACACCTGCTACAACGCGATCGACCGCCATGTGGAGCGCGGGCGCGGCGATCAACCCGCCATCATCTACGACTCGCCGGTCACCAACACCAAGCGCGCCATCACCTATGCGCAGATGCTGCGCGAGGTCGCGACGCTCGCCGCCGTGCTGCAGGATTTCGGCGTCACCAAGGGCGACCGCGTCATCCTCTACATGCCGATGGTGCCCGAGGCGCTGTTCGCCATGTATGCCTGCGCGCGCATCGGCGCGATCCATTCGGTCGTGTTCGGCGGGTTCGCCGCGAAGGAGCTTGCGACACGCCTCGAGGACTGCAAGCCGAAGCTGATCCTCTCGGCGTCGTGCGGCATCGAGGTCGCGCGCGTGGTGCCGTACAAGCCGCTGCTCGATGCGGCGATCGACCTGTCGAAGGAAAAGCCCGAGGCCTGCCTCATCCTGCAACGCCCGCAATGCGAAGCGCCGCTGACTGCGGGCCGCGACCACGACTGGGCGAGCCTGCGCGACAAGGCGTTCGCGGCGAACAAGACTGCGCCCTGCGTGCCGGTGCTGGCGACCGATCCGCTCTACATCCTCTACACCTCCGGCACGACCGGCATTCCGAAAGGCGTGGTGCGCGACAACGGCGGGCACATGGTCGCGCTCGCCTGGTCGATGCGAAACCACTACGGCATCGAGCCGGGCGAGGTTTACTGGGCGGCCTCCGACATCGGCTGGGTGGTCGGCCACAGCTACATCGTCTACGCGCCGCTGTTCCACGGCTGCACCACGATCCTCTACGAGGGCAAACCGGTCGGCACGCCGGACGCGGGCGCATTCTGGCGCGTCATCTCCGAGCACAAATGCGCCGCGATGTTCACCGCGCCGACCGCGTTCCGCGCGATCAAGAAGGAAGACCCGAACGGCAAGTTCTTCGCGCAATACGACCTGTCGCGTTTCCGCACGCTGTTCCTCGCGGGCGAGCGCGCCGACCCGGACACGATCCAGTGGGCCGAGAACCTGTTGAAGGTGCCGGTGATCGATCACTGGTGGCAGACCGAAACCGGCTGGGCGATCGCCGGCAATCCGCTCGGCCTCGGCATGCTGCCGGTGAAGCACGGTTCGCCGACCGTTGCGATGCCGGGCTACGACGTGCGCATCGTGGACGAGCAGTGCAAGGAACTGGCCGCGGGCACGATGGGCTCGATCGTCGTGAAGCTGCCGCTGCCGCCGTCGTGCCTGCCGACGCTGTGGCAGCAGGACGAGCGCTTCAGGGAGAGCTACCTCAACGAATTCCCCGGCTACTACAAGACCGCGGACGCCGGCTTCAAGGACGCGGACGGCTACCTGTTCATCATGGGGCGCACCGACGACATCATCAACGTCGCGGGCCATCGCCTCTCGACCGGCGGCATGGAGGAAGTGCTCTCCGGCCACCAGGACGTCGCCGAGTGCGCGGTGATCGGCATTGCGGACCAGCTCAAAGGTGAAGTGCCGTGCGGCTTCATCGTGCTCAAGGCCGGCGTCAATCGCGAGCCGTCCGAGATCGAGAAGGAGATCGTCGCGCTGGTGCGCGAGAAGATCGGCCCGGTGGCGGCGTTCAAGCTCGCCATCACGGTGCCGCGCCTGCCCAAGACGCGCTCGGGCAAGATCCTGCGCGGCACGATGAAGAAGATCGCCGACGGTGAAAGCTGGACCATGCCGGCCACGATCGAGGACCCCAAGGTGCTCGACGAGATCGGCGGGGCGTTGAAGGAGAAGGGCGTGGGCGCATAGCGCGCCGCGCAACAGGAGGTCTTGCGTGCCGAGCCCGCCGCGCGGCCGCATGCACGCCCTCGCGGTCTTGCGGAAATCAGCGCGCGAATTTCTTGTAAGCGAACACCGCAAAAATGACGGTAAACAATGCCGAAACAATCCAGATCGGCACCAGAAAAAAGAGGGCTATCGCGCCCTGCCCACAGTCACCGCAGGCAACCCAAAACAACATCGGAAAAAGGCCCAGCAGGATCACCGCGGCAGCCGTACTGAGCCAAACTCCTCTCGTCCCCCATCGCGCACCAAAAACCCATGGCACGGCGGGAAAGCCGAAAGGCAGAGCAAGCGAGAGGGTCATCAGAACGCCGAAATCCATATTCTCTGTCCGATTGGTTTTTTCGATAGCGTTCCCAACCGACCTGAGATGGCGCCGGACATCGGCCGTTTGCCATCGCAGGCGGTCTATTGGTCGTCGGCTTATCGCGTTATATCGACCGTCCACCGCTCATCGTCTTTGTGACGCGCTCAATTGCTTCTGGACCGTCGGGATCGGATGGGACCAGTTCGGCGAACGTCTTGTAATCCGCCAATGCGCGTTGCAGATCCCTCTTCAGTTCCAATAATAGACCGCGGAAATAGAACGCGTATGCGTAGTTCGATTTAAGACGGATTGCCTGACTGAAGTTCTCAAGGGCGTGGTCGTATTGGTCCTTGAAGATATAGGCTCTGCCGCGGTTGTAGAACGCATCCGCGAGGTCGGGATTTAACCGGATCGCCTGGTCGAAATCCTCAATGCCGCGGTCGTTTTCGCCTTTGTCACTGTACGCGAGACCGCGGTTGTTGAACAAATCTGCGTCGTCCGGCTTGAGCCGGATCGCATGGTTCAAATCCTCGATGGCGCGGTCGTATTGGCCTTTGCCGTAGTAACCGCGACCGCGGCCGCTGAATGTTTCCGCGTTGGACGGATCGAGCTGGATCGCTCGGCTGCAATCTTCAATGGCTTTGTCGTTTTCCTGCTTTGCGGGCCACTCGGCGCAACGGTTTGTAAGAAGCACGGCAAGCTGACGGCCGCTGTATCGGCCGGAGTTGATGGCACGGGTGCACGCAGCTATGGCTTGGTCGCCAGATGCGTGCCTGCACGTATCGAGATCGTCGGCCGCAGTGGCCGGAGCCGCCAGCCAGACGGTCGACGTGAATGCCAAAGCCGCCAGCGTGCCCCGCAGAATTGACGTCATAACGAAGGTCCTTGGGATACCGACTTGGGGTCGGCCGACGCTTGGCGCCCCGGCTGAAATCTCATGCATGTCTTGGTCGTTGAGACGACGCAGACGGTTCAAACTCATACGAAGACCGCGCGGGCCTTTGCGCTTTGCTGCGGAACAAGCGTGACCGCGGTACGAAGCGACGCGTCAGAAAATAAGTTATCCCCGCTCTGAAAACCGCCCTTACACTCCTCGTATCCGGGCCGCCAAGGGATCGCTGTCATGACGCGATCCGGGAGCCGGCAGGGGCGGGCCGCCGGCAATGCGGTTCGCGGTGGAGCGCCGGGAGGCGCAGCGTCCGGGCGGCGGGCCTCGCAAACCCGCCATCGCGGGACGCGCGCGCCTCGGGACGGGATTCGCAACCCCGTCCTGAAAAACCGGGCGGGCTGGCTCAAGGCCGGCGCGTCCGCGGCGCGCGAAACGCCCCGATCGCAAGGGGCGTTGTGGGGCCTCGCAAGCCTCTGGCGCCTCCCGGCGCTCCATTTTTCTCCGGGAAAGGGCAACCCGCGCCCGCGCCAAAACGGGCGGCGGAGCATTGGGCTCCCTATATTAGGCAAAGCTCCATTGATGCTGTAAGGCACACGCGCCGGAACGACCGGCAAAGGAAACCCATTGGCAAATCCATCACTTGGCACCAAGCGCATCTGCTCGGGATGCGCCGCGAAATTCTACGATCTCGGCAAGGACCCGATCGTCTGCCCGACCTGCGAAACCGTCTACGTCATTGCGAAGGCTGCGCCGCCGCGCGGTGGCCGCGCTTACGCGCCGCGCAGTAGCTACGATCCAGCCGCGCAGCAGACGGGGCACATGGGCACGCTGAAGGAAGCCGATGCGCCCGGCGTCGCCGACGAAGCGAAGGAAGACGCGGACGCGGAGGCCGACGAGACGGCCGAGGTTGAAACCGAGGCCGAAGCCGGCGAGGCCGAAGAGGCCGGCGGCGTCCCGATGCTCGAAGAGCTGGACGAAAAATAAATGGCCGGCGCCTGCCAGACGTGCGGCGCCTGCTGCGCGTACTCGGCCGACTGGCCGCGCTTCGCGCTCGAGACGCAGGAACACTTCGAGGCGATCCCGCAGGAATACGTCGACGATGCGCGCGGCACGATGCGTTGCACGGGCAACCGCTGCGTCGCGCTTGAGGGCGAAATCGGCGTCGCGACGGCCTGCGCGATCTATGCGCTGCGGCCCGAAGTGTGCCGCGCGTGCGAGCCGGGCGATGATTCCTGCGTGATCGCGCGGCAGCGCTACGGCCTTGCGGCGCTCACGCCGGCCGAGCTTGCAGTGCCTTGAGCGCCGCGTTCGCGGCGTGAATCCCTGAGCGATACGCGCCGTGCGCGGTCGAGAAATCCTGCTCCGAACAATGTTCGCCGGCGAAGAACAGCCGCGCATCCACGGGCTGCGCGAATGCCACGCGCGCGGCGTGCGCGCCCGGCGAGCCGTACGAATAGGAGCCGAGCGCATAAGGGTCGCGCGCCCAAGCGGACTCGGCGAGCGGCGCGAGGCGCTTGCGCATGTCGTTGCCGAGCGCCGCGCAGATCTGGTCGATGGCGAACGGCGCGATCTGGCCTTCGAGCGAACGCGCAAATGTGCCGCCGAAATAGCCCTCGATGATCGGGCGGCCGAACGGGCGCAGCGTGTAGCTGCCGGTTTCGATCGTGGTGAGCGAACCGAACACGCGCGTGTCCTTCGGCAGGTCGTCGGCGTTTGCGAGGCGCAGGAATACCTTGTCGGCGACGCCGAGCGGCAGCGCGTGCGCGGCCTCGCGCTTCTCCGGTAGCGCGGGCGCGAAGCGCAGCGTCTCGTTCGCGATCACGCCGGGCGGCGCCGCGACGACCACGGTGCGTGCGGAAAGTTCGCCGCGCGGCGTGACGATACGCACGCGCGGTCCGGCGTGATCGATCAGCGTGACCGGACAATCGGTGCGGACGTCGAGGCCGGCCGCATAAGCCTCGATCAGCGCGCCATAGCCGCGCGGCACGCGCTTGTTGATCTCGCTGTCGCGATAGACTGCGTATTCGGACAGCACGATCTTGTCGGCTTCCGCGCCGTTGATGTAGGTCACCGTCGCGCCGATCATGGCGTTGTGGCGTCCGCCTGGCTCGAAGCAGTCCGACATCGTCCGCGCGCCGTCTTCCTCCGCCAGCGCATCGACGCGGTCGTAGAAGCGATGCCACGCGTCCCAGTAGGCCTTCTGCTCGGCGGCGGAGAAATTGCCTTCCCACGCCGGGCGCGCCCACGGCGGCGGATGATCGTTGATCTCGAAGCCGAGCGTGGGCGCGAGCGCGGCCCACTCGTTGGTGTCCGCCGAGTGCAACCACCCACAACCGAGATCGAGCGCATCGCCGTCCGCACGTTGCGTCCACGCGCGCCCGCCGAGCCGCGCGCGCGCCTCCAGCAGCACCACGCGCAGCTGCGCGTCATGCAGCCTCGCGCGGCCGCGACGCCTGCCGCGCCCGCACCGATTACCACTACGTCCGTTTCATGCATCGTTCGGTTTCCGGGGAGACCCTTGCGCAATCGGCGCGCGTGCATCAAGCGCGCTGCCTTTGCGTCAGAATGAGACGCGTCGAGCAGAAGTTGCGTGTCGTGTGGTCACACAGCCGTGACGTATCCATATTGTTGCTGTGATTACGGTTCCATCTGCGATAAATTCCCACACGTAAGGGGTCACGGGCCGAGGTCAACCTGCGCAGCGGCAAGCCGCGCGAACGGATGGCCCGGTGCGGCCGCTTTGATGCGGAATGTCATGCAGGCTTCAGCGAACGCAAAAAACGGCCCAGGTGCCGAGGAAATCCGTGCGCAGGTCCAGCGCATGACGGCGAGCAACGTTTTCAACAACTCGCCGCAACTTGTCTCGTTCCTGGTGTTCGTCGTCGAGGCGGTGCTGCGCGGCCAGAGCGAGCGGCTCAAGGGCTACACCATCGGCGTGGAGGTGCTGCGCCGCGACGTCGAGCTTCGATCCGCAGATCGATCCGATCGTACGCGTGGAGGCGACCCGGCTGCGCCGCGCGCTGGAGCGCTACTACGCGGGGCCCGGCGCGAA
Source organism: uncultured Alphaproteobacteria bacterium (assembly GCA_963828625.1). Classification (GTDB taxonomy): domain Bacteria; phylum Pseudomonadota; class Alphaproteobacteria; order Rhizobiales; family Xanthobacteraceae; genus PALSA-894. Next base: position 801,205 of record CAWHEX010000011.1, read on the forward strand.
CGACCTGATTGCCATCAGCCTGCCGCGCGGCGGTTATGTGCCGCGCATCGCCTGGCGCGCGCGTACGGCTGGCGCCCTGCCGGCTGCGGTCGCGCCGGCGCCGACGCCCGACGCGCTGCCGCCCGGCAACGGATTGCCGACGCTGCGCGTCGCGCCGTTCGTCGTCATCGGCACACCGGATCGTCGCCTGATCGATGGCGAGACGCTGAGCGGCAAGCTGTGCGATGCATTCGCGCTGTTCGACCTGATCAACGTCGTGGCGGCAGCGCCTGCGACGTCGGGCGGGCGCTACGATTACCGTCTCGACGGCGCGATCGAATATCGCGACGGCGGCGCGAGCCTGCGCTTCAAGCTGGTCGACAAGGGCGACGAGACCGTCATCTGGTCGCGCGCCTTCGGCCCGCTCGCCGCAGGCGAGAGCGCCGCCGCGTTCGAGCACCGGGTGACGCTCGACCTGACCGCGACGATTGCGCAGCGCTTCGGCGTGATCTGGTCGCATGACCGCGCGCGGCAGTTCGCGCCGGGCGTCGGCGACCCACGCTACCGCGTGCTGATCGCGGCCGCGGACGCGTTGCGCGCCTTCGACCGGGAGGCCTACGCGCGCGTACACGGCGAGTTGGAGCGGCTCACCGGAATCGATCCGGGCTTCGCGGTCGGGTTCTCGTATCTGGCGATCCTCTATGCGGTCGAGTACGTGCACGGGTTCGGCGACTCCAGCGATGCGGGCGCGCTCGATCGCGCGCTGAAGGCCGCGCGGCGCGGCGTCGAGCTCAAGCCGCAGAGCGCATTCGCGTATCACGTGCTGTTTGTCGTGCTGTTCCTGCGCGGCGAGAACGAAGCCGCGCGCGCGGCCGCCGAGAACGCACTCGCTCTCAATCCTTACGACGTCGCGATCCGCGCCGACTATGGCGGACGGCTGATCTTCGCGGGCGAGCTCGACAGGGGCATGGACATTCTGCACGACACGGTGCCGTTCGGTGCGATCCTACCGGCCTGGACGCATTTCTATCTCTTCCTCGGGCACTACCTGCGCGACGAACTGGCGGAAGCGCGCTTCCACGCGGGCCAGATGACAAGCGGCACGCACATCTACGGGCAGCTTGCCCGCGCGCTGGTCGCGCATCGCGATGGCCGCGCCGAAGAAGCACGGAGTACCGTTGAGGCGATCTTGTCGTCGGAGCCGCACTGGAAGGCCGATGCACGGCGCGAAATCGGCAAATTGGTCACCGCAATTGGGATCGCGGACAGGCTTGCGCGCGATTTCGCAGCGGCCGGGCTCACATAGGCGCACGTAAACGAAGATTCACGCGGCCGTGCCGTGCCTGCGAACGTCTCGCAGTTTACCGTAAGTTTCTCCCGATCCGCCGCTGCGTCACGCATTGCTTTCCGCAACGCCAATCGGCGCAATCCCCCACATTGACGAGGCCGTGAAGTGCATTCGTGCAATCCCTTTTCGATTTCGACGCAGGACGCGGTTCTCGCGGCCGGCCGCAGCGACGACGCGAACAATCCGACGGGCGAGAAGGACCAGCTTCACCATCACCGAACTTGCGCGCGAATTCGGCATCACGCATCGCGCGCTGCGTTTCTATGAAAGCCGCGACCTGCTCGCGCCACACCGCGACGGACGCAAGCGCATCTACACCGGTGCGGACCGCGAGCGCCTCGCGGTGATCCTGCAAGGCAAGAAGCTCGGCTTCACCATCGCGGAGATCGGCCAGATGGTCGAGGCGCATGGGGGTCGCGCGAGCACGCATGCGCTCAAGCTCACGGCCGAAAAATGCCTCGAGCAGATTGCGTTCTTCGAGAAGCAGATCCGCGAAGCAGGCGAGGCGTTGTCCGAGTTGCGCAATCTGCACCGGCTGCTCACGCAGGGCGGACGGAAGGGCTGAGAAGCCGCGCGAGCCGTGAACTCCGCTCCCGGCCGCGCGTAGCCGCTAAAAGCCTTCCAGCACGATCTTGCCGCGCGTCGTCCCGCTTTCGATCTGGGCATGCGCACGCTTGAGATTCGCGGCGCTGATCTTGCCGAAGTTCTCCTGAACGGTGGTGCGGATCGTCCCGGCGTCCACCATGCGGGCGACCTCGTTCAGCAGCTTGTGCTGCGCGTCCATGTCGGCGGTCTGGAACGTCGAGCGCGTGAACATCGCCTCCCAGTGCAGCGAGGCGCTCTTGCCCTTCAGCTTGGCGTATTCGAACGGCTTCGGATCGTCGATCAGGCCGAACTTGCCCTGCGGCGCGATGGCATCCGCGATGGCATCGAAATGCTGGTCGGAGTGGGTGACGCCGAAGATGTAATCGACGAAACGATGCCCGGCGGCCTTGAGCTGCTCGCCCATCGGCCTGGAATGATCGATCACGTGATGCGCGCCGAGATCCTTGCACCACTTCTGCGTCTCCGGACGTGACGCGGTCGCGATCACGGTGAGCTTGGTGAGCGCGCGGGCAAGCTGGATGGTGATCGAGCCGACGCCGCCCGCGCCGCCGACGATCAGCAGCGATTTGCCTTCGCCGCCGCCGCGCGCGATGCCGAAGCGGTCGAACAGCATTTCCCATGCGGTGATCGAGGTGAGCGGGAAGGGCGGCAGCCGCCGCGAAGTCGAGCGACTTCGGCTTCGTGCCGACGATGCGCTCGTCGACCAGATGGAATTCGCTGTTGGTACCCGGCCTGATGATCGAGCCCGCGTACCAGACCTCGTCTCCGGCCTTGAACAGCGTCACGCCGGGACCGATGGCCGCCACGACGCCGGTCGCGTCATAGCCGAGCACCTTCGGCGGCTCGCCGTCCTTGGGCCCGCCGCGCATGCGCACCTTGGTGTCCACCGGATTGACCGAGATCGCCTTGACCTGAACCAGAAGATCGCGGCCCTGCGTTGCAGGCTTGTCGATCTCGAGGTCGATGAGGGACTCGGCCTGATCGATCGGCAACGAGCGCTTGTATCCGACGGCACGCATCGTTTCTCTCCGGGACGTTTCGCTGGATTGCTTTCGGCGCTAGGGTTTGGCCGGTAATCGGCGGCCGCGCAAGCCGTGGGCAGGAGGGGACGATGGGAATGTTGGACGGCAAGACCGCGATCGTGACGGGCGGGGCGCGCGGGATCGGGCTTGCGATCGCGAAACGCTACGTTGCCGAGGGCGCGCGCGTCGTCATCGCGGACATCGACGAGGGTACCGGCAAGGCGGCGGTCGCAGCGCTCGGCAACGCGACGCGGTTCGTACGCACGGACGTCGGCGCGGCGGGTGACGCACGCAATGTCGTCTCGGAAGCTTGTGGCGTCGACGGCGATCTCGACATCCTCGTCAACAATGCCGGGATCATCCACACGGCGGATTTTCTCGACATCGCGGAGGCGGATTTCGACCGCGTGCTGAAGGTCAATCTGAAGGGGATGTTTCTGGTGGGACAAGTCGCCGCCAAGCAGATGGTGGCGCAGGTGAAGGCCGGAAAGCCACCCGGCGTGATCGTCAACATGAGCTCGATCAACGCGCGCGTCGCGATCCCCAATCAGGTGCCGTATTGCGTCTCGAAGGGCGGCGTCGACCAGCTCACCAAGGTGATGGCGCTGTCGCTTGCGCAGTACGGCATCCGCGTCAACGCGATCGGGCCGGGCTCGATCATGACCGACATTCTCAAGGGCGTTGCGGCCGACAAGGCTGCGGAACATCGCCTGCTGTCGCGCACGCCGCTGCGCCGCATCGCCGATCCGGACGAGATCGCCTCGGTCGCGGCGTTCCTTGCTTCAAAGGAAGCGAGTTATCTCACCGGCGAGACGATCTACGTCGACGGCGGCCGGCTTGCGTTGAACTACACCGTGCCGGTCCCGGAATAGTGCGACAATGAAAAACCGCGCGCATGTGGCATGCGCGCGGCTTGAAAAGTCAAACGCGATGGGACGCGTTTACTCGTCCTTGTCTTCCTGCTTGCCGCCGAGCTGCTTGAGCTTGGCGAACACCGCATCGACGTTGAGCTCGTCGCCGGGTTTCTTGGCGGCCTGCTGCTCGGCTTCCTTCGCCTCCGCCGCTGCGGTGGTGACGGCGGCGGGAAGCAGCGTCGCGCCGCGATCCTGCGGCACCGGCTTTTCCTTCGCGGCGCGCTGCACCTCGAAATCGAGATCGATCTGCGAGCACAGGCCGAGCGTCACCGGGTCGAGCGGCTGAAGTTGCGCGGCGTTCCAATGGGTGCGGTCGCGGATGCCCGCGATGGTCGACTTGGTGGTACCGACGAGGCGCATGATCTGCGCGTCCTTCAGCTCGGGATGATTGCGCACCAGCCAAAGGATCGCGTTCGGCCGATCCTGGCGGCGTGAGACGGGCGTGTAACGCGGGCCCTTCTTTTTCTTCTGCTCGGGCAGGCGCACCTTCGGATCGGAAATGAGCAGGCGCAAATCGTGATCCTTCTCGGCCTTCTCGATCCCCTCGCGCGAGAGCTGCCCGGTCAGGATTGGGTCGAGCCCTTTGATCCCCTGCGCGGCGTCGCCGTCGGCGATCGCCTTCACCTCAAGCGGGTGCAGCTTGCAGAAATCGGCGATCTGGTCGAACGACAGTGCGGTGTTCTCGACGAGCCAGACGGCGGTCGCCTTCGGCATCAGCGGCGTGGTCGCCATGGCAAATCTCCTCTGCGCTCCGCCCGCCCTTTGGGCGAAGCCTCTTTGTCATCGTGGATGACGGGAATGGCCGGAATATAGTTATCCGGGCCTGTGCTGTCCATTGGTCTTGTGCTTGACAGGGCAGGGCGGCGCGGCCCAAGTCACGCCGGAACCAACGGATTTCATTCGAGAATCGCCCCAAAAGGTCGCGCGATGGCCGTCTATACCGACGTCTCGGCCGAAGATCTGGCGGATTTCCTCGCCGGCTACGATCTCGGCGCGCTTCTGTCCTACAAGGGCATCGCCGAGGGGGTGGAGAACTCCAATTTCCTCGTCCACACCACCAAGGGCTATTGCTTCCTGACGCTCTACGAGAAGCGCGTCGCGCCGGAGGACCTGCCGTTCTTCCTTGGCCTGATGGAACACCTCTCAGCGCGGGGACTGATCTGCCCGCAGCCGGTGAAGAACCGCGCCGGCCATATGATCGGGTGGGTCGCGGGCCGTCCCGCCGCGATCGTCACCGTGCTTGACGGCATCTCGGTGCGCCGGGCGAGCGCGGCGCATTGCATGGCGGTCGGAGAGGGACTGGCGAAGTTGCATCTGGCGGGCGCTGACTTTCCGATGCAACGGCGCAACGCGCTTTCGGTGGACGGCTGGCGCCCGCTCTACGTCACGGCAGCATCCGGCGCGGACGGCGTGCAGCCGGGCCTGCGCGAGACGATCGAGAAGGAATTGGCGCTGCTGGAAGGCGCATGGCCGAGCGGCCTGCCGGACGGCGTGATCCACGCTGATCTTTTTCCCGACAACGTGTTCTTTCTCGGCGACAAGCTTTCGGGCCTGATCGATTTCTATTTCGCCTGCACCGACACGCTCGCCTACGACGTCGCGATCTGCCTGAACTGCTGGTGCTTCGAGCCGGACCACGCCTACAACGTCACCAAGGGGCGCGCGCTGTTGCAGGGCTACACCTCGGCGCGCCCGCTCTCGACCGAGGAGCGCGCCTGCCTGCCGCTGCTCGCGCGCGGCGCGGCGCTGCGCTTCCTGCTGACGCGGCTTGTCGACTGGCTCAACGTGCCGCCCGGCGCGCTGGTGCGGCCGAAGGACCCGCTCGAATATTTCCGCAAGCTGCGCTTCCATCAGGCGGTCGCCAGTGCGCGCGACTACGGCATCGATCCATGAGCGAAGCGTCCAGTGCACGGCCGCACGTCGTCGTCTACACCGACGGCGGATGCGCCCCGACCAATCCGGGGCCCGGTGGCTGGGCGGCGGTGCTGCGGTCGGGAAAGCACCTCAAGGAGCTCAAGGGCGGCGAGCCGCACACGACCAACAACCGCATGGAATTAATGGCGGCGATCTCGGCGCTCGAAGCGCTCCATGGGCCTTCGCAGGTCGACATGCACATCGACAGCCAGTACGTGCGCGACGGCATCACGAAGTACATCAGCAACTGGAAGAAAAACGGCTGGCGTACCGCCGCGAAGGAGCCGGTGAAAAATCAGGACCTGTGGGAGCGGCTGGATGCCGCGCGCGGCCGTCACACGGTGCACTGGCATTGGGTGAAGGGCCACTCGGGCGATGAGTTCAACGAACGCGCGGACGCGCTCGTGCACGAAGCCCGCGCCGAAATGATCGGGAACGCGAAGTAGGATCAGTTGGCCGTGTTCTCGGCCAGCATCGTGGCGCGGCCGCCGCGGGCGACGACCACCATGCGCGTCACCTTGCCCGCCTTGAACGCGCGCAGGAACGCGCCGTAGTCCTTGAATGACACGCAGCCGTTCGACTGGCCGTTCGGGCCCAGCATGTAGCTGTGCGCCAGAATGCCGGTGCGGCCGTGGATCTCGCTTGCGCCGCCGACCGGGGTCATGCGGATCGCCTCGACGCCATGGAACAGCGCCTCGCGCGGCGTGAGGTCATAGGTGTGCGGCGGCGTCGCGCCGTGCATGCGCACGTTGACGTAGCGCGGATCGTCCATCTTGCCGCCGAGGCCGGAATGCGCTTCGAGCTGCGTGCCGTCCGGCATGTAAACGACGCGCGCCGTGATGTCGTAAACGGCGGTGGTGCCGTCGACGGGCGGAAGCTTGCCGGGCGATTTGCTCAGGCCATCGTTGGAGACGCCGCCGTCGTGCGACGCGTAGGCGAGCGCGCCGCTCGGGCGCTCGGGCTTGCCAAAGATCTTCTCGAACACGGTGCCGACGACCGGGATGCTGCCGGTCGAAGCGAGCGAGAACCCGCCGCGCGACGCGGTGGCTGTGCGCGGCGGCGTGCGCCGCTCTGCTTCGGCCGGCCGGGGCGCGGGCATCGGGATGCTGGCAACACGCGGTGGCGGTAGCGGCCGCTGAAGCGTGCTCGCGAGCGGCACGGTCTGGCTGTAGATGCCGGGCGGAAGGCCGAGCGCATCCGCGCCGAACATGCTGGCGTCGACCTGCGGGGCGCGCAGGAAATCGGGTTCCGTGATCGCCACGGACTTCCTCAGAACGGGTGCGGCGACCGGCGCTGCCGGCTTCGCGACGAGGACCGTGACGGTCGGCGCGGTTACGATATCGACCGGGCGGATGGCAACGACGCTGGCATACAGCGCCCAGCCGCATGAGAGGGCGAACCCTGCCAGCGCCCAGCCGCCGATGACGTTCTGGGGAGCTCTCGCCCTCGCGGGCACAATTTCATCGCGATGCGCCGGCGATTCGGCGCTCCCGTCCCCGTAGTCCGCCACCAACGACCCCGTTCCTGCGACGCGCCTAGCGCCTGCACCGTCCCTTGGAACCGGACGTGTCGCAGGCCCGCGAGCCGCCATTACGGCGACTTTTAGTTAAATGCGGATTAACCGCGGGCGGAATTGGGGCTTGGGAACAGGCACTTCGCCGGAATCAAAACGGCCGGGGCAGGCCCCGGCCGTTCCGGTACGTTTGAAGGGGGCGCGGCGCGCGATCAAAGGCCCTTGAGCAGATTGTCGGCACCCGAAACCTCCGCCTTGCCGGGTGCGTCCTCGATGTTGAGCGTCTTGACCACGCCGTCATCGACCACCATCGCGTAACGCTTCGAGCGCACGCCCATGCCGCCAGCCGACATGTCGTTGTCGAGGCCGATGGCCTTGGCGAATTCGGCCGCGCCGTCGGCCAGCACATCGACCTTGCCGTCGGCGCCGCTCGCCTTGTTCCATTCGCTCATCACGAAGATGTCGTTTACCGACGTCACGCAGATGCTGTCGATGCCCTTGGCCTTGATCTTGTCGAAGTTGGTGACGAAGCCCGGCATGTGGTTCTTGTGGCAGGTCGGCGTGAACGCGCCGGGCACCGCGAACAGCACCACCTTCTTGCCCTTGAAAACCTCGTCCGTGGTTTTCCAGCCTGGACCTTCCGCCGTCATCACGCGGAACTTCGCTTCGGGCAGACGATCGCCGACCTTGATGGCCATGGTGCTTCCTCTCTCGTTTTCGGGGTTCGGGTCTGGGTTCTGAATTCGTGGCGGTAACTTAGCGGCTGGCGCGGATTAGTCGAGACGGTAGACAGCCTCGATCGCCTGCTCGCCTGCGACCGCCGTGAGCGTCAAAGTCGCGCCATCGGGCCTGGTATTGGGCGGCAGCCCGTCGAGCTCGAAGGCAAACCGCTGCTGGCCGGCGGGTGCGCCTGCGACAGGGGAAGGCAGGGGCAGCGCCCAGTCCGTGGTAGGCCCTTCGGCGAAGAGATCGACCGGCGCGGCCGCGGCGACGTCCACGAGGATGCGCGCGCCATCGCGCCGGGCTGCACGGATTCCGAATGCGCCTTCGCCGCCAATCGCGGTGGATTTCGGCACGAGCAATTCGCTCTTCTTCAGTCGGTCATCCTGCGCGCCCGCCTTGCCGTCGAGTGCAAGCTCGGCCTTGCCGTCAGCCGGGATGCAGATCTTCTCGCAGATCGCGTAGTCGGCCTTGAGCGAAAGCACGACCGGCCGCGACGCATCCTGCGGCACCACGTCGAGCGGAAATATCACGCCCTGCTTGTAGCCGATCGACGTGCCGCTTTCGTCGGTGAAGCGATGTGGCGCGGGGTAACGCACCGTCACGGACTTCACATTGCGCGAGGCGGAGAAATCGAAACGCGGCGGAACGCCGGAGTCGCCGGGATAGCGCCAGTATGTTTTCCATCCCGGCGCGAGGCGTATCTCGACGCCGGCGCGATGGACGGCTGCCCGTGGTGCGCCCGCGATCAGCCGCACGGCCCCGCGTTCGCTGCCGTCCCAGGGCGACGCATCCGCGGCGAACGCCGGCCCATGCGCCACAACGAGAACAAAATTGGCACCGAGCAGGCCGGCAATGCGCGCCGATTGGGCAATCGTCATATTCGCGATGTAACGAGGGTGCCCGCAAAGCGCCATTGAATTCGTTGTGAACGGAACCACATGCGGCAAGTTTTCATTCCCATGAATCGCAGCAGGGAGTAATCTTGGCGCATGAAAGCGACACGACGAAAAGGCGGGGGGGCGGGCCGTGGCTATCTCGACGGTCAGATGCTCATCGCCATGCCGACGATGCGCGACGAACGCTTCGCGCGCTCGCTGATCTACGTGTGTGCGCACTCGTCCGACGGTGCGATGGGCATCGTCGTCAACCAGCCCGCCGCCAACATCAAGTTTCCCGATCTGCTGGTGCAGCTCGATGTCATCCCCTCCACGGACATCATCCAGCTTCCGCGCAAGGCCGGGACCGTGAAGGTGCTCAAGGGCGGGCCGGTCGAGACCGGGCGCGGCTTCGTGCTGCACTCGGAGGATTTCTTCATCGAGAATTCGACGCTGCCGATCGACAAGGGCGTCTGCCTGACCGCGACGCTCGATATCCTCAAGGCGATCGCGCAGGGCGAAGGTCCGCAGAGCGCCGTGCTGGCGCTTGGCTATGCGGGCTGGGCGCCGGGGCAGCTCGAGAGCGAAATCCAGGAGAACGGCTGGCTTAACTGCGACGCCGACCCTGAGCTGATCTTCGGCGCCGACACCGAGGTGAAGTACGAGAAGGCGATGCGCAAGATCGGCATCGATCCCGGCAAGCTCTCAAGCGAAGCGGGGCACGCTTAAGTGGTCGACCGCGCTTCGGCGGCCTGACGGCTTTCGCTCTGCGTGTGGCCGACCATCGCGATAGCCTTCTCGGCCGACATGGGCTCACCGAACACGTAGCCCTGCGCATACTCGCAGCCGAGCTGATAGAGCTCGTTCGCGTCCGTTTCCTGCTCGGCGCCTTCGGCAATCACATCCATCGACAGGTCATGCGCCATCGCGATGATCGAGCGCAGGATCACGGGCCGCGAGCCCTTGCCGTTGGTGCGCACGAAAGACTGATCGATCTTGATCGTGTCGAACGGGAAGCGTTGCAGATAGGCCAACGAAGAGTGGCCGGTGCCGAAATCGTCGAGCGAGAGGCCGACGCCAAGCTCGCGCATGCAAGTCAGCATCTGCGCCGCGTACTCGGGGTTCTCCATCACCAGCGACTCGGTCAGCTCCAGCTTGAGCGTGCCGCGCGCGACCGCGGAGCGTGACAGCACGGCGCGCAGGTCCTGGATGAGATCGTGGCGCAGCAGCTGGCGCGACGAGACGTTGACGCTCGCGAACAGCGGATAGCGCAGCCGCGTGGTGCGCTGCCACGTCGCAAGCTGCCGCGCGGTGCGGTCGAGTACCTGGAGCCCGAGGTCGACGATCAGGCCGGTCTCCTCGGCGAGCGGAATGAATTCGGATGGCGGCAGCCGGCCCATCTTCGGGTGGTCCCAGCGCACCAGCGCCTCGAAGCCCGCGACCGAGCGGTCCTCCAGCCAGATGATCGGCTGATACACGATCGCGAGCTCGTCGCGCTCGATCGCGTGGCGCAGATCGGTCTCCATCGTGAGGCGATCGTTCTTGCGGGTCCGCATCGCGGGCTTGAACACCTCGATGCGATCGCCGCCGATCCGCTTGCCGTGATACATCGCAAGCTCGGCGTCCTTGAGCAGGTCTTCCTTGCGCTGCGTCGTGCCGTCCGCGAGCGCGAGCCCGATCGACGCGGTGAGCAGGATTTCGCGGTCGTTGAACGTGATCGGCGCGCGCAGCGTCTTGCGCAGCGTGTCGGCGAACGCCGTGATGCGCGGCGGCTCACGCTCCGAGAGGACAAGCAGGCCGAACTGATCGCCGGAAAGCCGCGCGAGCGTGTCCTGCGGCTTGAGCAGCCGCCCGAGGCGGCGCGCGAGCGTGAGCAGGATCGAGTTCGCCGACCGCGATGCCGACGGAATCGTTGACCTGCTTGAAGCGGTCGAGGTCAATCACCATCACGGTCGGACGGATGGTAGAGTCGGCGCGCGCGAACGAAAGCGCGGCGTCGAGCCGGTCGAGAAACAGTTCGCGGTTCGGCAGGCCGGTGAGGTTGTCGTGCACGGCGTCGTGCAGCAGCCGCTCCTCGGAGGTCTTGAACTCGGTCACGTCGGTTACGGTGCCGACCAGACGCACCACCTCGCCGTCGGCCGCCACCACCGGGCGGGCCTTCAGCGCGAACCACATGTAATGGCCGTCGAGCGTGCGCAGGCGGAATTCGAGAAACAGCCGGCCGCGGCGCTGATCGAGCACGCCGTCCAGCGTCGCGCGGAAGCGGTCGCGGTCTTGCGGGTGCAATAGTTCGAGCCAGTCTGCCGCCGAGCCGCCGAGCGCGCCGCGCTTCAGGCCCAGCAGCGATTCCGTTTCGTGCGAGGTGAAAACGCGATCGTTCGGAACGTCCCAGTCCCAGATCATGTCGCCCGAACCGGTCAGCGCGAGCGCGCGCCGCTCGATGTCGGAGACGATCGCGATCGCGGCGCCGCCCGCGAAGGCGTGCTGCATCACGGTGAAGCCGATCAGCATCACGATCAGCACGAGGCCGCCGAGCAGTGCCGGGCGCCGCGATGTCGTTGGTGACGATGCCGTTGACCGCAAGGCTTGCGGCGAACACCCACACGACCAGCAGCAGCCAGGTCGGGATCAGCAGCACGGCGCGGTCGAAGCCGTGCGCCGCGAGGTAGACCACGAGGCCAAGGCCCGCGACCGACACGATGGCGAGCGAGATGCGCGCGACGCCGGACGCGACCGCCGGGTTGAATACCGCGACCGCCGTGAGCGCGCCGAGGAAGACGAGCCAGCCGGCCGTGATGTGCGCATAGCGCACGTGCCAGCGATTGAGGTTGAGATAGGCGAACAGGAACACGACCAGCGTCGCCGCGAGGATCGCCTCGCCGGATGCGCGCCAGACGCGCTCGGTGCCGGCCGAGAGATCGAACACCTTGCCCCAGAAACCGAAGTCCGTGCCGATGTAGACGAGCACCGCCCAGCCGAGCGCGGCCGCGGCCGGAAACATGATGCTGCCCTTCACGACGAACAGGATCGTGAGGAACAGCGCGAGCAGTCCCGCGATGCCGATGACGATGCCGTAGTAGAGCGTGAACGAGTTGATCTTGTCCTTGTACGCCTCCGGCTCCCACAGGTAGATCTGCGGCAGCTTGTCGGTGCGCAGCTCGACCACGTAGGTGATGACCGTTCCGGGATCGAGCGTGATGCGGAAGATGTCGGCGATCGGATTGTCCTGCCGCTCGGGCTGGTCGCCCGCGCTCGGCGTGATGTAGGCGATGCGTTGCAGGCCGAGGTCGGGCCAGATCAGTCCGGAGCCGACCATGCGGTAATGCGGCGCGACGATCAGCCGGTCGATCTGCTCGTCGCCATTGTTGGCAAGCGCGAACACCGCCCAGTTGGAGCCGGTCTCGCGCACCGGCACGCTCATGCGGCGCACGATGCCGTCGGCGCCGGGCGCGGTCGAGACCTGGAGGCTCGAGCCTTCGGACTTCGGCCGTTCGACAGCTTCGGTGAGATCGATCGCGGAGGCGTCGACGCGCACGTTGATTGCGTCCACGGCGCGCGCGTGAGGACCGCCGAGCGCGACGCCGAGCAGGACAGCAACCGCTTGCACGGCGCGCAACAGACGCAAAACGACAACCTCCCGGCGTTACGCGATTCCCCGCCAGCCAAGGCACGCAGAAGTAGCCGGGCAGGGCGGCAAGTGCAAGGATTTCAGGGCCTTAAGAAATGCGGCCGGTCGGTATGGCTAAGGGCCGCGAGGCGCATAACGCAACGAAAGCGAGGCCGTAGTGTGTCCCGAAGCCTTGGCCAGCCGCGTCTTGCTGGCTTCGAGCGCGCCGGGGTGCAGTTGCCCGCTGCGCGTCGCCTGGAGCAAAGCGTACATTACGGGAAAATACTGATCCGGGTCGTAGCTGATGAGGATCAGATCGACGCCGGCATTGAGCGCCGCGATTGCGCCGCCGGCCGGGCCTTCATGGCTCAGCGTGACCGCACCCATGCTGAAATCGTCGGTGATCAGGATGCCTTGATGGCCCCACGCTTCGCGCAACAGGCCCTTCACCACCGCGTTCGAGAACGATGCGGGACGCTCGGCATCGATGCTGGTCAGCCGCGCGTGCCCGAGCATCGTGAAGGCTGAGCCGTCTTCTTTCAGGCGGCGGAACGGAATCCAGTCGGATGCCTCCAGCTCCTGCGTCGGCGCTGCGAGGTCCGCGGTCAGCTTGTGCGTGTCCTCGAACACGCGGCCAAGCCCGGGGAAGTGCTTCAGCGTGCAATGCACGCCGGTCATCATCAGCGTCGCGCAGTAAAGCGCGGCAACCTCGGCGACGAGCGCCGGGTCGCGCGAAATCGCGCGCGTCGAGATGCGCGAGGTCTTGTCCTCCGGATTGACCACGCCGTGGTTGAGATCGACGACCGGCGCGAAGTTGAGATTGACGCCCAGCGCCGCAAGTTCGCGTCCCTGCCGCGCCGCGTATTGGCGGACCGCGATCAGGCGCTCGGCGGGATCGCGATGCAGCGTCACGACCTCGGCGAGCGGCGGCATGCGGCCAAGCGGCGGCGAAAGCCGGGAGACCGCGCCGCCCTCCTGATCGGTCGCGATCCAGAGCGGCGCAAGATCCCTGCGCGTGGCGGGCCGCCTGCCAGCCTTCGACGGTCTGCCGGATTTCGTCCGGCGTCTTGCGCTCGACATTCAGCGTGCTGAGAAACACGCCCGCTATGGCGCGCCGTTCGATCAGGGCCTGCAGGTCGGACGATCTGCGATAACCGACGACGATATGCGCGCCGAGCTTTTCGAGCTCGCCCGGATCGGCTGCCAGCACCATGCGGCGCATGGACTGGAAGCGAAGCTCGATCGCGGCAGTCGTGCCGAAAGCAAATACCGCGAGCGCGAGCGATGCGACGCACATGAGCCGCAGCAAACGCGAGCGCGACCACGTCCGCCGCAATGTCCACGCCTCGGCGGCGATGACCGCGAGCGGCACGATGAGCAGGACAGCGAGCGCGATCGGACGCCACGTCGTCAGCAGCGGCGTGCGCCAGCCGATGACGAGCGGCAGCAGGCCGGCGACCAGCGCGATGCGGACAACGGTCAGGGCAAGGTCGAGGCGAAGCGGCATCGGGTCAGCGTTTACGCCGTGGCGCTGCGAAACAGCAATGTGCGGATCGCGAGCGTCCGGCAGGGACGCGCCAGTTGCGTGCAGCTTTGCGGCGAGAAGATGAGAGCTTTGCGGCGGTTTCGGTGAGGCGCCCGCGTCAGTTCGTCAGCACGATCTTGCCGATGTGCTGGCTCGTCTCCATCAGGGCGTGGGCGGCGGCTGCTTCGCGCAGCGGGAAGGTCTTGAAGATCACCGGCTTCACCTTGCCGGCGGCGATCAGGGGCCAGACGTTGTCCTCGACCGCGCGCGCGATCGCGGCCTTCTCGTGCACCGGGCGCGGGCGCAGGCCGGAGCCGGTGTGCCAGAGCCGCTTGGTGAGCAGCGGCAGCAAGTTGATGGTCACTTTCGGCGGGCGCTGGAATGCGATCTGCACGATGCGGCCGTCCATCGCGGCGGCCTCGTAATTGCGCTGGATGTATTCGCCCGCGACCATGTCGATGATCAGCTCGGCGCCCTTGTTGGCCGTGGCCTTCTTGGTCTCGGCGACGAAGTCCTGCGTGTTGTAGTTGATCGCCACGTCGGCGCCGAGCTTGCGGCAGGCTTCCGCCTTGTCGTCCGAGCCGACCGTGACGATGACGCGTGCGCCATGCGCCTTCGCCAGCATGATCGCCGTGGTGCCGATGCCCGACGAGCCGCCGTGGCAGAGCATCGTCTCGCCGCTCTTGAGCGCGCCGCGCTCGAACACGTTGTGCCAGACCGTGAAGAACGTCTCGGGGATCGCGCCCGCCTCGACCATCGAGAGCTGCGGGATCACCGGCAGCGCATTCGTCTCGTGCACGGCGGCGTATTCGGCGTAGCCGCCGCCGGGAACGAGCGCCGTCACCTTGTCGCCTGCCTTCCAGCGCTGCACGCCGTCGCCGAGCGCGACCACTTCGCCGGCGATCTCAAGGCCCGGAATGTCGGGTGCGCCGGGCGGCGGCGGATACTTGCCCTCGCGCTGCATCACGTCCGGCCGGTTCACGCCCGCGGCGGCGACCTTCACCAGCACTTCGCCTGCCTTGAGCGCGGGGATATCGCGCTCTTGCGGCACCAGGACTTCGGGCTTGCCGGGTTCGCGGATCGCGATCGCCGTCATGCGGGCGGGAATTGCCATGCTGGGGTTCCTCGGTGGTCGGCCGTTTGCATAGTCGGCGCAGGCGGGTGTGACAACCCGCGCCGTGCTGGCTAACATTACGCGCGCAGAGAAAAGCACATGCCGGCCTTCGACGAGGAAGAACGTCCAAAGAAAAAGATCGCCCACGAGATTGGGCAGGACCTGACGTTGCTGTCGGTCAAGGAGCTCGACGAGCGCGTCGCGCTGCTCAACGAAGAGATCGCGCGGCTCCAGGCCGACAAGGCGAAGAAGCAGGCGCAGCGCTCCGCTGCCGATCAGTTCTTCAAGCGCTGACCGGCGCACGATTGCGGCTTGCCGTGTCCCGGCGCGGCGCTAGACTGCGCCCGCAAGTTGGTGAGGGGCGGGTGGCGCGATCTCGATCAAAGCGAATGGGCATGGGGCGCCGGCTGATCGGCTGGATCGCCGCCTATGCGCTCGTGCTGCATGCCGTTCTGGCAGGCGTCGTCGCGACGCAGTCGGCTGCGTTGAATTCCGCCGCGCACGGCTTCGAGATCTGCCTCACCGATCCTGACGGCGCGCCGATCCCGGCCGGCAAGCATGCCCAGCATGAGAGCTGCGCCATTCACTGCAATGCCGTCGCGAACGGCACGCCGCCGGCCGCCGCAGTGGCTGTCGCTACAGCTTTCTTCCCGTCGTTCACCGTAACGCACGTCACCTACGCCACGCCGGCCGGCGCGTTCGATCTTCTGCGCCGGGACGGCCTCGGCAGCCGCGCTCCTCCCGCAGCCTGACGCTTCCAACGGTTTGTGAACCGGTCGCCCGCGGCGCGGGCGCTGTCAGGCATTTCATGGAGGGCACGATGACCCGCAGGGTCGCAATCTTCACGGGCGCTTTCGCGCTTACGTTCGCTACATCCGCATTCGCGCATCATCCGGGCGGCGCGTCCAATACCGGCGGCGCCGGACCGATCAACACGATCTCGGCCTCGACGCCCGAAACCGGGCACGGCGCCGTCGCTTTTCTTTACGAGTATCTGCAGTTCGGCGGGCTTGGCGATGCGGCGCTCATCGACGCCGCCGGCAAGCACATCCACGCGCACAGCATCGGCACGATCCAGACCGCTTCGGCGAACGCCGCGTACGGCGTCACCGACGACCTGATGGTGTCGGTCCGCGTGCCGTGGGTGAACCGCACCGACATTCGCGAAGGCCACCATGCGCATCTCGCGGGCGGCGTGGTCAACAACACGGTCGATTACCGCGGCGATGCCTCGGGCTTCGGCGACGTCACGTTCATGGGGCAATACCGCTTCCTCAACAATCGGGCGTCGCGCACCGAGGCCGCGTTCCTGTTCGGCGTGAAGGCGCCGACCGGAGCGACCGACCGCATCGACCGTCTCGGAGGATTGTTCGAAGCCGAATTCCAGCCGGGCTCGGGATCGTGGGACTTCATGCTGGGCGCTGCGTTCACGCAGCGCTTCGGCGCGTGGTCGTTCGACGCGAACGTGCTCGGCGTGCTCGCGGGGCGCGGCACGCAGGGGACCAAGCTCGGCGACCGCTTCCAGTATAATGCCGCGCTGTCCTACAGGGTGGTTGGCTATGCGCCGACCGAGCAGCACGCGTCGCTGTCGCTGCCGTCGTCGGCGATGTCGCATGGTCCGGTGCCGCATCGCCACGCGCATCCGCTCGACAAGATTCCTGCGCCGCCCGCATGGACTGTCGACGTGATGCTCGAAGTCAACGGCGAGTGGCACGACTTCGAGAGCACGGCGGGCGTGCGGGAGCCCAACTCCGGCGGTCATGTCGTGCTGCTGTCGCCTGGGCTGCGGATCGCGCGCGGCGCCTTCTCCGGCTTCGCGTCGGTCGGCATTCCGATCGTGAACGACATGAACGGGCTGCAAGCGAAGACCAGCTACCGGGTGCTCACCGGCCTCGCCTATGCGTTCTGACGGGAGCGTTCGAAAAGGCCACGAAGGCAGAGCCCGCCCAACACTGACATCGCTAGAAATCTACTCAACGCAAAAGGACCCGACATGACATTCCGGATATTTGCCGCGCTGACGATCGCGACGGCGCTCTGCTGCGCATCGCCGCCGGTGCAGGCACACGAAGGCCACCACCATTCCGCCAAGACGAAAAAGCTGAAAAAACCCAAGGCGCAGAAGAAAACAGGAGCCGAATTCCGCTTCACTGTGCCTGCGCGCCGGCCTGACGCCGCGCCTGTCAGCCTCGTGAAAAATAGCGGAATGTCGGTACCGGCTTAACGTCTCGTTAAGCTTTCCGGTTCATTACTGAGACTGTCCAATCTTTGGACGTCGAGTGGCTCCTGTCCACTCTGTTTGACGCCTCCCTGTTATCACCTTCGAGCCGCCGGCGACGGCGGCTCCTTTTTTTGTCTTGGTGGCTCTACGCCTGATTTTGCTGGCAGATCCGAGGTTTCGGAGATCGGCTGACCTTCGCGGAAACTATGTCGGCAAGTGTGTCCGGTGGGCGCTAGACAGCCCGGCCCCGCTCCGCGATATTCAAACCAGTGCGTGTGTGAGGCGTAGCGTATGTCGGAAAAGCCGGTCCTCGGCGCTGGACCCGTTTTGTTCAGTGAGAAGCTTGCGAGTTCGCAAGCGTTTGCCGGCCTTTTCAAGGAAGGCATGGCGCTCGTCGAGGAGACCGCAAGCTATCTCGATGGCCCCGGCCGGCAGGATTCCAAGAAGCTCGAACGCTCCGCAGCGCTGGCCTATGCGACCGAAAGCATGCGGCTGACCACGCGGCTGATGCAGCTTGCCTCATGGCTATTGCTGCACCGCGCCGTGAAGGAAGGCGAGATGTCGCTCGCCCAGGCCAACAAGGAAAAGACCAAGGTGAAGCTATCGCTCGGCGACCGTGCCGACCGCGACACCATGGACCTGCTGCCCGAACAGTTGTGTGACCTGATCGACCGCTCGCTCGGCCTGCTCGACCGGGTGCGGCGGCTTGACGCCACGATGCACTCGCCCGCCGCCGAGCGGCCGGTGAATAACGCGGTCGAGCGCCAGCTGGGCCTGCTCAAGGCGGCATTCGAGCGCGAAGCGCGGTAGGTACCGCAACACATCGCGCAACAAAAAACCCCCGCCTGCGCGGGGGTTTTTGGTTTTCGCCGCTGCGGCGGGGCTTACTTCTTGCCCAGCCCGCCGAACTTCTTCTGGAAGCGCGAGAGACGTCCGCCGCGGTCGAGCAGATGCTGCTGGCCGCCGGTCCAGGCCGGGTGCGACTTCGGGTCGATATCGAGCTGCAGTTTATCCCCGGAATTGCCCCAGGTGCTGCGGGTGGTGAATTCGGTGCCGTCGGTCATGACGACTTTGACGGTGTGATAATCCGGGTGGATGTCGGCTTTCATAACGCGGTTTCCTGCGCCAATGGCGCGCTGATGGCTGCAAAAGTTGCGGGTCTATAGCCCACGAATTGCGGCGAAACAAGCCGCGGGCGGCCTCCGATTGTCTATGCCCCGGCCACGATGCAATGTCGCCCGATGAACGATACGCGCAGCGAAGCCGGGGAGGCTGACGCCGCGGCGCCGGTCGCCGCAGCCGCGGAACCGGCCCGGCGGAGCGTCCGCGTGCGGCCGCTGCTCGCCCTTCTGCCCTATGTAATGCGCTATCGCGGGCAGGTCGCGGCCGCGATGGTCGCGCTGCTGATCGCCGCGACGGCTACGCTGGCGGTTCCGCTCGCCGTGCGCCGGATGATCGATTTCGGTTTCTCGGCCGAACGCATCGGACTGATCGACCAGTATTTCGCCGTGATGATTGCGGTCGCGGCGGTGCTCGCCGTAGCGAGCGCCACACGCTACTACCTCGTGACACTCATCGGCGAGCGCGTGGTCGCGGACCTTCGCGCGGCGGTGTTTGCGCATCTCACCGAGCTCTCTCCCGCTTTCTTCGATACCGCCCGGACCGGAGAGATCACCTCGCGGCTCACCGCCGATACGACGCAGATCAAGAGCGCCGTCGGTTCGTCGGTATCGGTCGCGCTGCGCAACATCGTGCTGTTCGCCGGCTCGTCCGCCATGATGGTGGTGACGAGCCCGCGGCTCTCCTTCTACGTGATCGTCGCGATCCCGGTGATCGTGCTGCCGCTCGTCGCATTCGGGCGGCTGGTGCGGGCGCGTTCGCGCACCGCGCAGGACACGCTTGCGGACGCCTCCGCCTATGCGGCCGAGCTGATCGGCGCGATCCGCACGCTGCAGGCATTCACCAACGAGAAACTCGCGCAAACGCGTTTCGGCGCGGCGGTAGAGCGCGCTTTTCATGCGGCGCGCGATTCCACCCGCGCGCGGGCGCTGCTCACCGCGATTATCATCTTCCTGGTGTTCGGCAGCGTCGTGGTGGTCCTCTGGGTCGGCGCGCAGGACGTGCTCGCGGGGCGCACGACGCCGGGCACGCTCGGACAGTTCATTCTGTACGCTGTGTTCGCGGCGAGCGGGCTTGGCCAGTTGAGCGAGGTGTGGGGCGAGCTTTCGCAGGCCTCCGGCGCGGCCGAGCGGCTGACCGAACTGCTCGCCGTCCGGCCGGAGATCGAGACGCCGGCAAACCCGTTGCGCTGCCGCAGCCGGCGCGCGGTGAGGTCGCATTCGACGCGGTGCGCTTCGCCTATCCGACGCGGCCCGATGTGCGTCGTGCTCGACGGCGTGTCGTTCCACGTGCGGCCGGGCGAGCGGATCGCGATCGTCGGCCCCTCGGGCGCGGGCAAGAGCACGGTGTTTCATCTGCTGCTGCGCTTCTACGATCCGCACGCCGGCACGATCGCGCTCGACGGCGTATCGGTTCGCGCTGCCGATCCCGGCGAGGTGCGCCGTCGCATTGCGCTGGTGCCGCAGGACGTGGCGATCTTCGGTGCCTCGATTGCCGAGAACATCCGCTTCGGCGATCCCGCGGCGGGCGACGCGGAGATCAAGCGCGCGGCCGAGCTTGCGGCTGCCGCCGATTTCATCGAGCGGCTGCCGCAGCGCTACGAGACTCCGATCGGCGAACGCGGTGTCACGCTTTCGGGCGGGCAGCGCCAGCGCATCGCAATCGCCCGCGCGATCCTGCGCGATGCGCCGCTGCTGCTGCTGGACGAGGCGACCTCGTCGCTCGATGCCGAGAGCGAGCGGCTGGTGCAGGCCGCGCTCGAACGGCTGATGGAGGGTCGCACCACGCTCGTGATCGCGCACCGTCTCGCAACCGTGCTCTCGTGCGACCGCATCCTCGTGCTCGATCAGGGCCGCATCGTGGAGCAGGGGACGCACGCGCAGCTCAGCGCGGCGGGCGGTCTCTATGCGCGGCTCGCGAAGCTGCAATTCCAGACGGGGTAGGGATCACCGCTCTGTGAGCTTCAGCTCGATGCGCCGGTTGCGGCGATAGGCGTCGTCTGTCGTCGCGGTGTCGAGCGGCTGGAATTCGCCGAAGCCCGCCGCGACGAGGCGTTGCGGCGAGATGCCCCGGCTCATCAGATACTGCACCACCGAGATCGCGCGCGCCGATGAGAGCTCCCAGTTGGAGGGAAACTGCGCGCTCGCGATCGGCCGCACGTCGGTGTGGCCGTCGACGCGCAGCACCCAGGCAATGTCCTTCGGAATTTGCCTGTCGAGTTCGACCAGCGCGGCGGCGAGCTTGTCGAGCTCGGCGCGTCCGCCGGGCTGAAGCACCGCTTGACCGGGATCGAAGAAGACTTCGGACTGGAACACAAAACGGTCGCCGACCACGCGGATATCCGGGCGGTCACCGAGGATGGCGCGCAGGCGGCCAAAGAACTCCGAACGGAAGCGCGACAATTCCTGCACGCGCTGCGCCAGCGCAAGATTGAGCCGCTGGCCGAGATCGGCGATGCGTGCCTGCGCGTCCTTGTCCTTGTTTTCGGAGACTTCCAGCGCGCTTTCGAGCGCCGCAAGCTGGCGGCGCAACGCGGCGATCTGCTGGTTCAAGAGTTCGACCTGCGCCATCGCGCGCGAGGTCAGGTTCTTTTGCGAGTCGAGCTGGGCGGTAAGCTCGTTTGTCCGGCTGCCGCCGCTCGCCAGCCCTTCATTGGTTGACTTGAGCCGGTCGCGCTCGGTCTCCGCCAGCGCGAGATTGGCGCGCAGTGACGCGAGCGTGTCCTCGAGATTGGCCTTGCCGACCTTCTCCAGCGAGAGCAGCTCGGTGAGTTGCGCGAGCTGCGCGTTGAGCCGCTGCAACGCGGTGTCCTTGCCGGTGACTTCCTGCGACAGGAAGAACTGCACGATCACGAAGACCGAAAGCAGGAACACGATGCCCAGGATCAGCGTCGAGAGCGCATCAACGAAGCCCGGCCAATAATCGATGCCGCGTTCGCGGCTCCTGCGGGCGAGCGCCATGCTATCTCACGGTCTTGCGTAGTTCGTCCTTGCGCGGTTCGTCCTTCCGCGGCTCCTCACCGGCGATTCGCTCGAGCAGGCGGTTCATCTCGCGGCCCTGCGCGGCCTGTGCGTCGGCCCAGTCGCGGATCATCTGCTGCTCGGTGCGCATGTGGCTGACGAGCCCGTGGATCGCCTCCGCGAGGTTAGCCATCGCGGCGGTGGTGGCGCGGTTGGTGCCGGTCTCGGCGACGGCCTCTTTCAGTTTCTCGATTGCGCTGCGCATCTCGCCGCTTGGTGCGGCCGCCGCGACCGGACGTGTATCGCCGCCCACGCCAAGGTCGCTGACCGTGGTCGAGAGCCAGTCTTCCAGCTCCATGTAGAAGCGGTTCTGCGCCTGGCCCGCCTGCAGGTCGAGGAAGCCGAGCGCGAGCGAGCCGGCAAGACCGAACAGCGAAGACGAGAACGAAATGCCCATGCCGCTGAGCGGCGCCGCGAGGCCTTCGCGCAATGAGTCGAACACGGCGCCGGCTTCGCCACCGACTTTCAAGTTCTGGATCACGCCTCCGACCGATCCGACGGTTTCGATCAGGCCCCAGAACGTGCCGAGCAGCCCGAGGAACACAAGCAGGCTCGTCATGTAGCGCGAGATGTCGCGCGCCTCGTCGAGGCGAGTCGCGATCGAAGTCCATCAATCCGCGCATCGTCGTCGGCGAGATCGCCATGCGGCCGGCGCGCTCGCCGATGATCGTCGCCATCGGCGCGAGCAGCACGGGCGGGCGTGCGACCGCAAGTCCCGGATCGGCCAGGCGGAAGCCGTTGACCCACGCGACCTCGTTGAAAAGCCGGATCACCTGGCGGAATGCGAGCAGGATGCCGATCACCAGCACGCCGATGATCAGCGCGTTGAGGCCCGGATTGGCCATGAACGCCACGATGATCTGCTTGTGCAGCACGACGATGATCAGGCCGCACAGGATCAGAAACACCATCATCCGGACGAGGAAGATCCGGGGAGAGGACAGTTTGAAGGGGTCGAGGTCTCGCGCCATGTCGGGTCCGCGCTTAAGCCAATGCTCGGGCGCCAATATGGCACAGCCGCGGCGCGCAGTGACAGAAGGGAATCATCAGCGAATCCCGCTGCATCGGCGTGTTCTAGCCTTTCGACGCCTCGCGCAACAGCGTCAGCAGCTGACGATGCATCGTCTCGTTGCCGGCGATGATGTCGCCCGCCTCCATGGTCCGTTCGCCGTCGTCGAGGTCGGTGACGAAGCCGCCGGCTTCCCGCACGAGCAGCACACCGGCTGCGATGTCCCAAGCCGAGAGGCCGCGTTCCCAATAGGCGTCGAACCGCCCGGCCGCGATGTACGCAAGATCGAGCGCCGCTGCGCCGAAGCGCCGCAGTCCCGCGACCTTGTCCTGGATCGCCGCCATCTCGCGCCGGAACATCGCAAGGTCGCCGCGCCCATGATGCGGCAGCGCGCAGCACACGACGGCATCCACGAGCCGCTGGCGCGCCGCGACGCGGATGCGCCGGTCGTTGAGGAACGCGCCCTTGCCGCGCTCGGCGAGGAAGAAGTCGTCATTCGCGGGATTGTGGATCACGCCTGCGACCGGCACGCCCTCGCGCACCAGCGCGATCGAGATGCAGAAGTGCGGAATGCCGTGCAGGAAGTTCGTGGTGCCGTCGAGCGGATCGACCATCCAGGTGTGGGTCTTGTCGCTGCCTTCCTTGATGCCGCCCTCTTCGCCGAGAAAGCCGTAGCCCGGCCGCGCCTTCATCAATTCGGCGTAGCAGGATTTCCTCGGCGCGATGATCGGCCGCCGAGACGAAATTGGCCGGGCCCTTGAGCGAGACCTGAAGGTTCGCGACCTCGCCGAAGTCGCGCTTGAGGCTGCGCGCGGCCTTGCGCGCGGCGGCAATCATGACGTTGATGAGAGCGGACTGAACGGGCACGAGCTACTCCGCGCGCCGTCAATCGGCGCTGGCTGGGTGGTGAAGACGAATTTACCGCTGATACCGGCGATTACAGCCGAAATGTCAACTCAGCCGCGCGGTTGCGCGTGCGCGAGCCAGAGGCGTGCGGCGTCTTCGCCGGCCGAGCGCTCGGTGGCTTTGATCGTCTGCATGAAATTCTCAAGCCACACATCCGACGCGCCGCCCGCCTTGGCGATGGTGTGCCACTTGGTGGCCGCGACCGGATCGGCCGTGAGGCCGCGGCCGGTCGCCAGAATGCGCGCGAGGCGGTTCTGCGCCACTGCATTGCCCTTGGTGGCGGCCTTGCGGAAAAGTGCAGCCCCGGCGTTTTCATCCTTCGCGACGCCGGTCCCGTTGAACAGCGCGATGGCGTATTCGACTTCGGCGGCGACATTGCCGGTGCGCGCCGCGGCAGCGAGGAGCCGCGCGGCGGCGGCGGGATCCTTCGCGACGCCGTTGCCCTCCTTGTAGAGGGTCGCGAGCGCGTACTGCGCCTCGGGGTTGCCGGCATCGGACGCGCTGCGCAGCAATTCCGCGGCGCGCGCGACGTCCTGGCGCACCTGCTGGCCTTCCAGATAGAGCAGCGCGAGATTGTAGGCGGCGGCGACATGGCCAAGCTTCGCGGCCTTCTCCAGCAGCGCCGCAGCTTCGGCCTGATCCTGCGTGCCGCCGCGCCCGGCAAAGCGGAACATCGCGAGCGCGAAGATCGCCTGGCGGTCGCCGCGATCGGCGGCGAGCGAGAACCAGGCGAGCGCCTTCTGTTCATCTTTCGCGACGCCGTAGCCGTTGGCGTAAAGCTCGCCAAGCAACGTCATCGCGACGGGGTCGCCCTGTTCGCTCGCGCGACGCGAGGCTTCCCGGAAGGCTTCGAGGTAATAGCCGCGCTGGAATGCGCCGAACGCGACATCGCCCGTCGCGCCGGGGCCGGACTGCGGCTGCAGCGCGGCTTGCTGCGAGGTGGGCCGTCCTTTTTCCGGCGCCGTGAACGGCGCGGCCGGAATGGTTTCGGGCGCGTAGGCGGTGGACGGCGGGCCCGACGTGGGTGCCGGCGGAGGCGGAGCGGGCTTGCGCGGCGCGGGCGCGGCGATCGACCGTCTGAGTGTCGGTTTTGCGGCCTTCGGTTTCGGTGCCGGCTTTACGGCCTTCGGCTTGGGTTTTGCCGGAACGCTCGCGGGCGGACGCGCGGGCGTCGGCGAGATCTGCAGCGGCGCCTGCGCGTGCGCGCTGCCCGCGATCAGGATCGCGAGCACGGCACTGGAGGTGAGCAGCCGGCGCATCATTGTGCGGGCTCTCGAACCGCGAGGCGGTCGATCGCAGCGGCAACCGCCGCTTTGGCGCCGTGCGCGCCTCGCCAAACCTCCGGGCCGAGCGCGACGAAGTCAGCCCCGGCGCGCGCCAGCGCCCCGACTTCGTCCAGGCTCGCCGCGTAGCCGACACAGGGGATGGTAAGCACGTCCGCCCACCAGGCGATGCGCTCCTGCACCGCCTCGAAAGTAGGCCTGCGGCCATCGCGGTCCGGCTCGCCGAACATGACGTAGTCCGCGCCCGACTCGCCGGCGAGCATCGCCTCATGACGTGTCTTGAGGCCGCCGCAGCCCGCAATGCGGGCGGGCTTCAGGGAAGGCGCGGCTGCCTTGAAATCATCGGTGCCGGTGAGATGCGCGCCGTCGGCTTCGGCCTCGGCGACGAGCGCCGCGTTACCGTCAAGCAGGAGTGCTGCGCCATTGCTCTGAATCAGGATGCGCAGCGCGCGCACACGCTCGATCAGCGCGCGGTCGTCCGCCGGTTCGAACCGGACCAGCACGGCGGCGATGTCGGCGGCATTCAGCGCATCGGCAAGCGCGTCCGCGACCGCGGCGGGATCACCGAGCGGCGGCGTGACCAGGTAGAGACGCGGCGTGTCGCGTCGTTGCGCCGTCGAGGTCTCCATGTCGCTCGCATGCGACCCCATTCTGGCGGAATGGCGGCGATGGTTGTTCATCGCCGCGGAGAATGCGGCAAAATGGTTTAAGCCGCCTTCTTCTCCAGGTCCTGTTTCCATTGGCCGAGGGCCGCAAGGCTGTTCATGCGCGCCCGGTGGGCGAAAGCGCGCTGCGCGGCCGTGACGTTCTCGGTCTTGCCGGCCCATGTCTTCTGCGGTGCGGCCTGCAGGGCGCGTCCGTACGAGAAGGTGAGGGACCAAGGCAGGGGGCCGAGCTTGTTCATGGCGTCGAGATGGGCGGTTGCCTCCTCGTCCGACTGGCCGCCGGAGAGGAATGCGATGCCGGGCACCGCGCCCGGTACGCAGGCTTTCAGGAGCCGCACGGTCTTTTCGGCGACCTCCTCGACGGAGGCGCGGTTTGCGCACTTCTTGCCCGCGACCGCCATGTTCGGCTTGAGCACGATGCCTTCGAGCGCGACGCGGTTGTAGTAAAGCTCCTCGAACGTCGCCTTGAGCACCCACTCGCTGACCGTGTAGCAGCGGTCGACGTCGTGATCGCCGTCCATCAGCACTTCGGGCTCGACGATCGGCACGATCTCCTCGTCCTGGCAGAGCGCCGCGTAACGCGCCAGCGCATGCGCATTCGCCTTGATGGCGGTGTAGCTCGGAATGCCGGCGCCGATGTCGATCACGGCGCGCCACTTGGCGAACTTGGCGCCGAGGTTGCGGTATTCAATAAGCCGCTCGCGCAGGCCGTCGAGCCCCTCGGTGATGGTCTCGCCGGGGCAGAACGGCAGCGGCTTGATGCCCTTGTCGACCTTGATGCCGGGGAGTGCGCCGGCGCCGGTGATGATCTTCACCAGCGGCGTGCCGTCCTTCGCCTTCTGGCGAATGGTCTCGTCATAGAGGATGACGCCGGAGACGTATTTCGACATCGCCTCGTTGGTGCGGAACATCATCTCGCGGTAGTCGCGGCGATTGTCCTCGGTGTTCTCGACACCGATCGTATCGAAGCGCTTCTTGATCGTTCCGGACGACTCGTCGGCGGCCAGAATGCCGCGACCCGGCGCGACCATCGCCGCCGCCACCCTGTGAAGTTCCGCGAGGTTCATGCGCCCCTTCCTTGTTTTTCTTGCTTCGGCTAAATCGGGGCACCTCATAGCGCAAGCCCAAACGGGCTGACTATCCCCGCTCATTCGCAGCGCTGACGTCGCAATCCGTTCAACCAACCCTATATATTGCATTGCAGCATTATCTATTGCATCGCAGCAACCTATCGGGCGTCCGCGCGTTCAAGTCCGCAACCTAGGAGCACCCCATTGCGCAAACTCGGGAAAACCCTGTCCAGGCTCGCCCAGCACCGGCGGCACTGGTCGACGCTGATGCAGTCGACCGGCAGCGGCCGGGCCGCGCCCGGAACCGGGGCTCCAACCCATCTGACCGAACTGACCGGCTTTGGTTCCAACCCCGGCGCGCTGCGCATGTTCACCTACGTGCCGAGGAAGATCGCTCCATCCGCGGCGCTGGTCGTGGTGCTGCATGGCTGCACGCAATCGGCCGCGAGCTACGATCTCGGCGCGGGCTGGTCCACGCTCGCGGAGCGGTATGGTTTCGTTCTGCTACTGCCCGAGCAGACGGCGGCGAACAATCCGAAGACCTGCTTCAACTGGTTTCTGCCCGGCGATACCGCGCGCGACCGCGGCGAAGCGCTCTCGATCCGGCAGATGATCGAGAAGACGATCGGCGCGCACGGGATCGACCGCAAGCGCATGTTCATCAACGGTCTCTCGGCGGGCGGCGCGATGACGGCCGCGATGCTTAGCGTCTATCCGGAGGTGTTCGCCGCGGGTGCGATCATCGCCGGCCTGCCGTACGGCGCGGCAGGCAATGTTCAGCAGGCCTTCGAAAGCATGTTTCAGGGAAGGACACGGCCGGCGAATGAGTGGGGTGATCTGGTGCGGGGTGCCTCGGCGACATCGCGGGCCGTGGCCGCGCGTATCCGTGTGGCATGGCGATCGCGACGCGACCGTGAAGCCGATGAATGCGGATGCGCTCGTCGCACAATGGACGAATGTGCACGGGCTCGCTGCAGCTCCGGCGGAGGACAAGGTCGACGGCTATCCGCGCAAGGTCTGGCGCCGCGACGGCGTCGACGTGATCGAGTCCTACACCATCACCGGCATGGCGCACGGCACGCCGCTCGCGAGCGATATGCACGGCGGTGCGGCCGGGCCGTTCCTGCTCGAAGTGGGGATTTCGTCGTCCTATCACATCGCGGCGTTCTTCGGCCTGACGGGTGGCGCGAGCGCGAGCAAGCCCGCTCCGGCTCACGCGCAAACCGATCGCGCGCCGCTTGCGCCGGACGAAGTCGAGATCATTCCCGACGACCGGATTGAAATTCTCGACGCGAAGAGCGATGCGCCGAACATGAAAGGCGCGCGACCCGAAGGCGCAATCGACGTGATGGCGATCATCACCAAGGCGCTGACCTCCGCCGGACTGATGAAGCCGCCGGTATAGGTAACGCAATCTCCACTCATTCCCGCGCAAGCGGGAATCCAGGGCCAGGAACTGAGGAAGAACTGGGTCCCGCCCCCGCGGGAACGAGCGCAACTACTTTGCCCGCAGCGCCTCGACGCCGGGGAGCTTTCGTCCCTCCAGCCATTCGAGGAATGCGCCGCCGGCGGTCGACACGTAGGTGAACCTGTCGGCCACGTGCGCGGCATTGAGCGCCGCGACCGTGTCGCCGCCGCCCGCGACCGAAATCAATCCGTGAGACTTGGTGCGTTCGGCGGCGTAGCGCGCGACCGCGACGGTTCCGGTGTCGAACGGCGGCATCTCGAATGCGCCGAGCGGGCCGTTCCAGACCAGCGTCGCGGCGTCGTCGATCGCGCCCTTGATGCGCTCGATCGACTGGCGGCCGACGTCGAGCACCATGCCGTCATGCGGGATGGCGTCGAGCCCGTAGGCCTGCGACGGCGCGTTCGCCTCGAAATGGAACGCCACGGTCGCGTCCACCGGCAGGATGATGGCGCAGCTTGCGTCCTCGGCCTTGGCGAGAATGCGCCGCGCCGTGTCGGCCATGTCCTTCTCGGCGAGCGATTTTCCGACGCCCACGCCCTGCGCAAACAGGAACGTGTTGGCCATCGCGCCGCCGATCACCAGTCCCTGGACCCTGGTGATCAGGTTTTCCAGAAGTTCGAGCTTGGTCGAGACTTTCGCGCCGCCCACGATTGCGACCACGGGACGTGCGGGATGCTCCAGCGCCTTGCCGAGCGCATCGAGCTCCGCCTGCATGGTGCGGCCCGCGTAGGCCGGCAGCTTGCGGGCGAGTCCTTCGGTCGATGCATGCGCGCGGTGCGCCGCCGAGAACGCGTCGTTGACGAAGATGTCGCCGAGCTTCGCGAGCTTCTCGACGAAGGCCGGATCGTTCTTTTCTTCTTCCTTGTGGAAGCGGGTGTTCTCCAGAAGCAGGACGTCGCCGTTCTTCATCGCGGCAATGGCGGACTCCGCCGCCTCTCCGATGCAGTCGTCCGCGAACGCGACCTTGCGGTTGATGACATGCGCGACGGTCGCGGCAACGGGCTTGAGCAACTCTTTCGGATCGCGTCCCTTCGGGCGGCCGAAATGCGCGAGCAGGATCACCTTGCCGCCCTTGTCGGCGATCTCCTTGATCGTCGGCGCGACGCGCTCGATGCGCGTCACGTCGGTGATCCTTGCCGTTCTCCATCGGCACGTTGAGGTCGACGCGCACGAGCACGCGCTTGCCGGAAACCTCAGCCTGATCAAGCGTGCGAAATGCGCTGCTCATGTTGACTCACCGTTCCGGCGGCGACTTGTGCCACTGCACCAGCGACCAGATCAGGACGACCGTGAAGAAGGCCAGTCCGATCGTGCCTACCCACTGTCCAATCGTCATGGTCGCGAAGTCCTGCGGCGCGACGCGGCTAGCCGCCTGAGAATCGCTCTGGTGGGACGCCTTCGGGCGGTTTCTTCACCTTAGTGCCCTGACGAAGCGTAAAAGCCGCGAAGACGACCAGCACAATCAACGCGCCAATGCCGAGGATCGTTTCAATCGTCATCGCGGCGCCGCGATCAGATCAGCTTCCCCATCGCAACGGCGGTGTCCGCCATGCGGTTGGAGAAGCCCCATTCGTTGTCATACCAGGAGAGCACCGACACCAGCGTGCCGTCCATCACCTTGGTCTGGTCCATGTGGAACGTGGACGAGTGCGGATCGTGGTTGAAGTCGATCGATACGTTCGGGCTCGTCGTGTAATTGAGGATACCCTTGAGCTGCTGCTCGGCGGCGCGCTTCACGGCGCCGTTGATTTCCTCGACCGAGGTCGCCTTCTTGGCGACGATCTTGAGATCGACCACCGAGACGTTCGGCGTCGGCACGCGCATCGCAAAGCCGTCGAGCTTGCCCTTGAGCTCCGGCAGCACGAGGCCGATCGCCTTCGCGGCGCCGGTCGAGGTCGGGATCATCGAGAGTCCCGCCGCGCGGCCGCGATAGAGATCCTTGTGCATGGTGTCGAGCGTCGGCTGGTCGCCCGTGTAGGCGTGGATCGTCGTCATGAAGCCGCGTTCGATGCCGACCGCGTCGTTGAGCACTTTCGCGACCGGCGCGAGGCAGTTCGTTGTGCACGAGGCGTTCGAGACGACCAGGTGATCCTTGGTGAGCTTGTCGTGGTTGACGCCGTAGACGACCGTGAGGTCGGCGCCGTCGGCGGGCGCGGATACGAGCACGCGCTTCGCGCCGGCGGTCAGGTGCGCGGAGGCCTTGTCCTTCGCGGTGAAGATGCCGGTGCATTCGAGCGCGATATCGATGCCGAGATCCTTCCAGGGAAGCGTCGATGGATCTTTCACGGCCGTGACCTTGATCTTGCCGTTGCCGAGCGAGATCGAGTCGCCTTCGACCGTCACGGTGCCGGGGAAGCGGCCGTGCACTGAGTCAAAGCGCAGCAGGTGCGCGTTGGTTTCGACCGGGCCGAGATCGTTCACCGCCACGACCTCGATATCCTTGCGGCCGGACTCGGCGATGGCGCGCAGGATGTTGCGGCCGATGCGGCCAAACCCGTTGATGGCAACCCGGACGGACATTGTCTCACTCTCCAAATATCGATCGCGTCGTGCCCCGTCGAAGGCGGGGCATCCAGTAATCACCGAAAGTGCGGATCCAGGCACGTCTGTGCCCCAAGGGCCGTGGTGTTTACTGGGTCGCCCAGCCTGCGCGGGCATGACGGAAACTGAATTCGTGGCCGCTTGTTATCTTACTTGCCGAGCTTGCTCAACGCCGCCTCGGCGACCTTTTCGGCGGTGATCCCGAAATGGCGGTAGAGGTCCTTGTAGGGAGCGCTGGCGCCGAAGCCGGTCATCCCGACAAACACGCCGTCCGAGCCGATGATCGCATCCCAGCCCTGACGCACGGCCGCTTCGACGGCGACGTTAACCTTCGCGCTGCCGATCACGGCGCGGCGCGTCGTCTCGTCCGCGGCGGCGAGCAGTTCGAAGCTCGGCACCGACACCACGCGGGCCGCGACGCCGCGCTCTTTCAAAAGCTTCTGCGCCTCGACCGCGATCGAGACCTCCGAGCCGGTGGCGAACAGCGACACGTCGGCCTTGCCTTCGGCCTTGCCGTCCGCGGGCGAGATTTCATAGGCGCCGCCCGCGCAGCGGTTCTCCGCGTCTAACGCCTTGCGCAGTTGCGGCAGGTTCTGCCGCGTCAGCGCCAGCACGCTCGGGCGGTCCTTGTTCTCGAGCGCAAGTTGCCAGCACTCCAGCGTCTCGACCGTATCGCAGGGCCGGAACACGAGCAGGTTCGGGATCGCGCGCAACGCCGCGAGCTGTTCGACCGGCTCATGCGTCGGGCCGTCTTCGCCGAGCCCGATCGAGTTGTGCGTCATCACATGGATCACGCGCTCGCCCATCAGCGCGGCAAGCCGGATCGAAGGACGGCAATAATCGGAGAACACGAGGAACGTGCCGGAGTACGGGATGATGCCGCCATGCAGCGTCATGCCGTTCATCGCGGCCGCCATGCCGTGCTCGCGGATACCGTAATGGATGAAGGTGCCGCCGTAATCCGACGCCGACATCGCCTTCTGCGCTTTGGTGCGCGTGTTGTTCGAGCCGGTGAGGTCGGCCGAGCCGCCGATCATTTCCGGAACCGCGGCGGTCAGCACGCCGAGTGCGTTCTCGCTCGCCACGCGCGTCGCGATGTCCTTCGGCTCGGCGGCAAGCTTCTCCTTTGCGCCGCGCACCGCGGCGGCAAGGCCGAGCGGCAGATCGCCGTTGATGCGTCGCGCGAACTCACCGCGCTTGTCGGTCGGCAATGCCGCAAGGCGCTGGTCCCACGCCTTGTGCGCGGACTTCGAGCGCTGACCGGCCGCGCGCCATGCGTTGAGAATGTCGGCGGGGATTTCGAACGGCGGCGAGGTCCAGCCGAGCTTCTC
Source organism: uncultured Alphaproteobacteria bacterium (assembly GCA_963828625.1). GTDB lineage: Bacteria > Pseudomonadota > Alphaproteobacteria > Rhizobiales > Xanthobacteraceae > PALSA-894. The sequence goes on from CAWHEX010000011.1 coordinate 832,978, forward strand.
GCGCGCGCCCTTGATCTCTTCGGCGCCGAGCGGCGAGCCATGCGAGCTCGACTTGCCGGCCTTGGTCGGCGCGCCGAAGCCGATCGTGGTCTTGCAGGCGATCATCGTCGGCTTGTCGGACTTCTTCGCCGCGCGCAGCGCCTCGGCAATCGCCTGCGGGTCGTGGCCGTCGATGTGCGAGGCGTTCCACCCCGCGGCCTCGAAGCGCTTCACCTGATCGACCGAGTCGGAAAGCGAGAGCGGGCCGTCGATGGAAATGCCGTTGTCGTCGAACAGCACGATCAGCCGGTTGAGCTTGAGATGTCCGGCAAGCGCGATCGCTTCCTGCGAGATGCCTTCCATCAGGTCGCCGTCGGAGGCGAGCACGTAGGTGTGGTGATCGACGACGTCGCCGAACGTGGCGGCCAGATGCCGTTCGGCGATCGCCATGCCGACCGCGTTGCCGAGGCCCTGTCCGAGCGGCCCGGTGGTCGTTTCGATCCCCGGCGTAATGAAATTCTCCGGATGTCCCGGCGTGAGCGAGCCAAGCTGGCGGAAGCGCTTGATCTCGTCGATCGTCATCGCCTCGTAGCCGGTGAGGTAGAGCAGCGCGTAGACGAGCATCGAGCCGTGCCCGGCCGAGAGCACGAAGCGGTCGCGGTCCGGCCAGTTCGGATCGGCGGGATCGAATTTCAGGAACTGGGTGAACAGCACGGTCGCGATGTCGGCCGCGCCCATCGGCAGGCCCGGATGGCCGGATTTCGCCTGCTCGACCGCGTCCATCGCGAGCGCCCGGATGGCGTTCGCCATGCGGTCATGCTCGGCGCGGCTCTGCGGCAAAGCCTCGGTTTCGCGCATTGCGGCGGCCGGTGGCGTCATTGGCTTTTCCCTTGAATTTACGGCGTGGATAGCACCTGCGACCTTTGAGTCAAAGGCGCGGCGGAAAACTCTCGTGGATTGCCGGAACGGCAGTAGGACACCGCCGAATATCGCTGCGGAACCATTCCGTTAGGCCCCGGTTCACTGGGCAGCGAAATGCCGGCCGCGCAGCCGGCCCGGAGGAGGCGACCCATGAACGGCATCATCTATCTGATCGGCCTGATCGTAGTGATCATGGCGATTTTTTCGTTCCTCGGCCTGCGCTGAGGAGCCCGCACATGACCGATGTCCAGACCTATCCGGCAGCGCCCGGCCCGATCGCGACGCCGGGCGGCCCGCTGTCCTACATCCACTGGGGACCGGTCATTGCCGGTGCGGTCGTGGCGGCCGCGGCGTCTTTCGTGCTGATGACGTTTGCGTCGGCCATCGGCCTGATGATCGCATCGCCGTCGCCGACCTGGCGCGACACATCGGTCTGGCTCGCGATCCTGTCGGGTTTCTGGATCATCGTCGTGACGGTCGGCAGCTTCGCGCTCGGCGGTTATCTGGCGGGCCGGGTCCGTTCGAGCTGGAAGGCGGCGTCCGACGAAGTCGAATTCCGGGACGGTGCGCACGGACTGCTCGTGTGGGCGCTCGGCGTCGTTCTCGGCGTCGCGCTGCTCTGGGCTACCGCCGCCACGGTGACGGGCCTGAACGCTGCCGCGTCATCCGCAGCGCGATCCTGCGGGCGCGCCGGGCTTCCTCGCCTACGAACTCGATCGGCTGTTCCGCTCGGAGCGGCGGCTTGAACCGGTCGCGACCGATGTGCGCGCCGAGGCGAGCCGCATCCTGATGAAGGGCATGGGACGGCAGGAGTTGCCGTCGGATGATCGCGCGCATCTCAATCGCCTTGTCGCGGGCGCGACGGGATTGCAGGCGCCGGAAGCCGAGCGGCGGACGATCCAGGTGCTCACCGAGGCGCGCAATGCGGCGTCGCAGACCCGGCGCAGCGCCGTGATCCTAGGATTTGCCACCGCGGCTGCTCTCGCGGCCGCAGCAGCGGCTGCGTGGTTCGCCGCGGGCGCGGGCGGACAACATCGCGACAACGAGTTCGCGCCGCCGTTGCGGTTCGGACGCCGCGAGCCGAGGACAGTGTTGCCGTAACGCTGCGCGTTCAGTCGTAACCGGCGGCGGCGTGAAGCCGCCGTCCGCGTCTTGGCGAGCTACGCGAAAGTTATCCACCATCTACTTGCCCACAGCACGACATTGTTTTGCCCGCATGTTTCGCGAGCGTTGACGCGTGGTGGGGCGCAACGTAAGATTCTCGTCTCAAATCCTTGGCGCTTCACGGATTTCATGGCGCACGCGGCGGGGCGGTCGGCGCGCGCGATGAGGAGGCAATGACTGACGCGAGCGCGATCGAAGCCGCAACCAGGCGGCTGGCGGCAGCCCTCGATGCGCTGGAAGCGGCGCTGGAGCACCGCCACGACACCGACCGGGGCGAGAACGCGCTTGTCCAGCAGGTGCACGCGCTCGGAACCGACCGCTCGAAACTCGCCTCCGACCTCGATGCCGCGACCGCGCGCTCGCGCCAGCTTGAGGCGACCAACCGCGAGATCGCGCAACGCCTCGACGTTGCGATCGACACGATCCGTCAGGTGATCGAGACCCAGTCATGAGCCACGTCAACGTCACGATCCACGGCCGGCAGTATCGCATGGCCTGTGAGGAGGGGCAGGAGGATCACCTGCGCCGCCTCGCCAAGGACCTCGACCAGCGCATCGATCAGCTCAAGGGCAACTTCGGTGCGATCGGCGATATGCGGCTGATCGTGATGGCGGCGCTTACGGTGGCCGACGAACTGTCCGAGGCGGCGAAGCGTGTGCGGCGGCTCGAGGAAGAACTGACCGCGTTGCAGGACGCACGCGTCAATTCGAGCGAGCGCGCGCAGGCGACGCAGGCCGCGATTGCGGCGGCGCTGAACTCCGCATCCGAGCGGATCGAGGGCGTCACGCGCGCCCTCAATCAGACCCGCGGCGAGGGCGTCGGGATCGGGTAGCGTTTGGCGCGCGCAGCCACTACATTGCCGAAGCGGGGCTGCGGAGTGCGTCGGATAAATACTCCCGGGGCCTTACGACTCTGAAGGGAGCTGTCCCTGGCCGGACCCGTGGGTCCGGTTATATGGCGCCCACCTACTTATGTAGGTTCCCGGGGTCGCAGTCTGACGGCTCATGTGGCTCCGCACTTTCCTCCCATTCGCGTCATTGCCCGGGCGATGACGAGCCCGCTATGTCTGACGCCATCTCCGAACTGAAATCCGTCGTTCGAAAAGACGCGATGATCCGGCGAGACGCGCTGCCGGCGGATGCGCGCGCGCAGGCGGCGGAGACGATCGCAGCGAGAGCGTTCCCGCTCAGGATTGAGTCGGGCTTGACCGTTTCGGGTTTCTTTCCGCTGAAGACCGAGATCAATCCGATCCCGCTCATGCGCAAGCTCGCGGCGCAGGGTGCGGAGCTTGCGCTGCCGGTCAATCGATGCGCGCGGCAAGCCGCTGATCATGCGCGCCTACGCATTCGGTGACGAACTGGCGTCCGGCCAATGGGGCATCCGCGAGCCGAAACCCGAAGCGCGCGAAGTCGCGCCCGACATCCTGCTGGTGCCGCTGCTTGCCTTCGATCGAACAGGTCACCGCATTGGCTATGGCGCCGGCTACTACGACATGACCATCGCGGCGCTGCGCAAGATCAAGCCGGTGATCGCCGTTGGCATTGCCTTTGCGGCGCAGGAAATCGACGCGGTTCCGGTCACGCCGCGCGACGCGCGCCTCGATCTCGTGCTAACGGAACGCGAGACGATCGATTTCCGCGGAAACCAGTAATGCGCCTTCTGTTCGTCGGCGATGTGGTGGGACGGTCCGGCCGGACGGCCGTGATCGAGCGGCTGCCCGTGCTCCGGCGCGACTGGAAGCTCGATTGCGTGATCGTCAATGGCGAGAACGCGGCCGGCGGCTTCGGCATCACCGAGGCGATCTACAACGAACTGGTCGAGGCGGGCGCCGACGTCATCAGCGGCGGCAATCATTCGTGGGACCAGCGCGAGGCGCTGGTGTTCATCGAGCGCGCGCCGAAGCTGATCCGTCCGCTGAATTATCCGCCCGGCACGCCGGGACGCGGGATGGTGCTGATAGAGGCGAAGAACGGCGCACGCGTGCTGGTCATGAATCTGATGGGCCGCGTCTTCATGGATCCGCTCGACGATCCGTTTGCGCTCGCGGAGCGCGAGCTGTCCGCGTGCCCGCTCAAGACCGCGGCCGATGTCATTGTGGTGGACATGCATTGCGAGGCGACGAGCGAGAAGCAGGCGATGGGCCATTTCTGCGATGGCCGCGCGAGCCTCGTCGTCGGCACGCATACGCATGTGCAGACGGCCGATCACCGTGTGCTGCCGGGTGGCACCGCGTTCATTACCGACGTCGGCATGACCGGCGATCATGACTCCATCATCGGGATGAACAAGGCCGAGCCGCTGCAGCGCTTCGTGCGCCGCATCCCGTCGGGCAAGTTCGAGCCCGCGAGCGGACCCGCGACTTTTTGCGCGGTCGCGGTCGAGACCGACGACGCGACGGGCCTAGCCAGGCGCATCGCGCCGGTGCGGCTCGGGGGGCAACTCGCCGAGGCGCGGCCGGCATTCTGGGAATAGGCGCTGACTTTATTTCCGCGCCGCGCGGTCCTATAACGCGCGCCGCAATTTCGGAGTGACGCGATTTCCGGAGGAAGACTTGGCCGGCCATTCCCAATTCAAGAACATCATGCACCGCAAGGGGCGGCAGGACGCGATCAAGTCCAAGCTGTTCGGCAAGCTGGCGCGCGAAATCACGGTTGCGGCCAAACTGGGTCTGCCCGATCCGGCGATGAACCCGCGGCTGCGCGCCGCGATCATTGCGGCGCGCGCCGAAAGCATGCCGAACGACAACATCAACCGCGCGATCAAGAAGGCGACCGGCGGCGATGCCGAAAGCTACGACGAGATGCGCTACGAGGGTTACGGACCGGGCGGCGTGGCGGTGATCGTCGAGGTGCTGACCGACAACAGGAACCGATCGGCCGGCGAAGTTCGCGCGAGCTTCACCAAGGCCGGCGGCAACCTCGCCGAGACCGGCGCGGTGTCGTTCATGTTCGATCATCTCGGCCTGGTCGAGTTCGACGCCAAGGTCGCCGATGCCGATGCGATGCTGGAAGCCGCGATCGAGGCGGGGGCCGAAGACGTGGTGTCGGGCGAGAACGGTCACGAGGTCTATACGACCGATGGATCGCTGCGCGATGTCGCGAAGGCGCTGGAGGTGAAATTCGGCGAGCCGCGCAAGGCCGCGATGGTCTGGAAGCCGCAGAACACCGTGCCGGTCGATGATGAGCAGGGCGAAAAGGTGCTGAAGCTGATCGACGCGCTCAACGACAATGACGACGTGCAGAACGTGTTCGCGAACTTCGAGGTGTCGGACGCGCTCGTGGCGAAGATGAGCGCGTAGCTTTTTTCGGAACCCTGCTCAGCGCAGCCACCCGTCCCACAGCGGCATGCTGGCCAGCGCCGCGAACGTGATGATCGTGTAGGCGGTGCGGCGGTAGGCGGTCTCCGAGGCGAAGCGAAACAGCTTCGCGCCCGCGAACATCGCGAGGATATGTGCGGGCGCGACAAACGCCGCGAGTGCGATCACGTCCGGGGTGAGCAGGCCGAACCACAGATACGTGGCAACCAGCGCCGCCGCCATGATGGCGAAGAACACCACGAAGTTCGCCCGCACCACTGCGGCGCTCGCCATCGAGGAGAGCCAGAACAGCACGACCGGCGGACCGAAGATCTGCACCGCGCCGCCCATGAGGCCGGCCACCGTCCCGATCAGGAGTGTCACGATCAGCATCGGCTTGCCGTGATAGCGCCAGCCGGTCGAGAGTACGACGACGATCACCAGCACCAGCGCCGCCATCGCCCAGCGCAGGTGCGCGGGATCGGCGTACTGAAGAATCAGCGCGCCGAATTGCGCCGCGATCGCCCCGGAAATCGCGAGCGGAATGATTTCGCGCCACACGGCCTGCCGCCACACGCCGACCGAGAACACGATGCCGGTCACGAAGTCGGTCAGCAGGAAACTCGCCGCGCCGACCTTCGGCCCGTAAAGCGCGCTCATCATCGGCACGTAGATCAGCGCCGAGCCGAAGCCCGAAAAGCCGCGTACCGCGCCGGACAGCACCGAAATGCCGAGCGCGAGCGGAAACCGCGGGTCATTAACGATGGCCGAAAAGGTCTCGGCGGCGGGAAGGTCGATCACGGGAATCGCTGTGCGGCAGCAGGCTGGGCGGCGAGCATGGTATCAATGGGGCGGGATGGCAAACGCGATTCGCATCATCGGCATCGATCCGGGGCTGCGCCGCACCGGCTGGGGCATGATTGCCTGCGAGGGCAACCGGCTGATGTATCTCGCCTGCGGTTCGGTGGAGTCGAACGAAAAGCTGAGCCTCGCCGAGCGGCTCGTCACGATCCATGACGGGCTTGCGCGTATCGTCGATGAGTTCCGGCCGGACGAGGCGGCCGTCGAGGCGACCTTCGTCAATCGCGATGCGAATGCGACCCTGAAGCTCGGGCAGGCGCGCGGCATCGCGCTGCTGGTCCCCGCGAAGGCTGGCATTTCGGTTGCCGAATACGCGCCGAACCTCGTGAAGAAGACGATCGTCGGCGCGGGCCACGCCGAGAAGGCGCAGATCAGGTTGATGGTCGGCGTGCTGCTGCCCAAGGCCGACCCGCAGTCTGAGGACGCGGCCGACGCGCTCGCCATCGCGGTGACGCACGCGCATCACCGGTCAAGCATGTTGCTGAAGCTGAAGGTCGCGATGCGATGATCGGCAAGCTCAAGGGCATCATCGACTCGTATGGCGAGGATAATATCGTCGTCGACGTGAACGGCGTCGGCTACGTGGTGCATTGCTCGGCGCGCACGCTGCAATCGCTGCCGCCGGTCGGCGATCCGGTGTCGCTCGCGATCGAGACGCATGTGCGCGAGGACCAGATCCGGCTGTTCGGGTTCACCAGCGACATCGAGCGCGAGTGGTTCAAACTGTTGCAGACCGTGCAGGGCGTCGGCACGCGGGTCGCGCTATCGATCCTGTCGACCCTGAAGCCCGCCGAACTCGCGAGCGCGATCGCGATGCGCGACAAAGCGACGGTGGCGCGCACGCCCGGCGTCGGGCCGAAGGTCGCTGAACGCGTCGTCACCGAACTGAAGGACAAGGCGCCGAAATACGCCGACCTCGATCCGGCAGTGGTGCGGCTCGCAGGTCAGGTGGAGGAGAAACGTGCGCCGCGCCCGGTCGCGGACGCGGTCTCGGCGCTGGTCAATCTCGGCTATGGCCAGCCGCAGGCGGCCGCCGCGATCGCGGCAGCGTCGCGCGAGGCGGGCGAGGCCGCCGAGACGGCGCAACTCATTCGGCTCGGGTTGAAGGAGCTGGCGAAGTGAGCGCGCTCCGCCCCTTCGTTGCCATTTTCAACTTTCTTTCCATGTTGCTGATGTCAGTCATCGTAGGCTCTCGTTGTTGGGGCACTGCCCTTGCGCTGACATTGCCGTCCGGTTCTTTCTTCGTTTTCACGGTTCCTATGCTCGTCGTGTACGCGTCGATCTTTGGTGTTCCATCAGCATTCAATTGACATGCTTCCCGCGAGCATCGTGGCTGCATCTTGCGGCCACTGGAGCTCTGTTTGGCGCAATTCTGCCGCGTTCTTGAGGGTCAAGGTTTCACTCGTGTATTCTAGCGGACTGGTCATCGGGCTTTTCGTTGTGATGCTGTTTGTTGTTTCGGCCCTTCTCGTTGGCGATTTGTGCGAAGCTGGCGCGCACACACATGACCACCACTCCCCGCCGTCTCGTAACCCCCGAGCGCCGCGAAGAGGACGCGGAGGTCTCGCTGCGTCCGCAGCGGCTCTCCGAATTCATCGGCCAGCAGCAGGCGCGCGCGAACCTCGCGGTGTTCATCGAGGCCGCGAAGGCGCGCAAGGAAGCGCTCGACCATGTGCTGTTCGTCGGCCCGCCGGGGCTGGGCAAGACCACGCTGGCGCAGATCGTCTCGCGCGAACTCGGCGTGAATTTCCGCGCGACCTCCGGGCCCGGTCATCGCGAAGGCGGGCGACCTCGCGGCGCTGCTCACCAACCTTGAAGACCGCGACGTACTGTTCATCGACGAGATCCACCGGCTCAATCCGGCGGTGGAGGAAATCCTTTATCCCGCGATGGAGGATTTTCAGCTCGACCTGATCATCGGCGAAGGCCCGGCGGCGCGCTCGGTGAAGATCGATCTCGCGCGCTTCACGCTGGTCGGCGCGACGACGCGCGCGGGCCTTCTCACCACGCCGCTGCGCGACCGCTTCGGCATTCCGGTGCGGCTCAATTTCTACACCAAGGAAGAGCTCGAACTGATCGTGACGCGCGGCGCGCGCGTGCTTGGCATTTCGGTCACGGCGGATGGCGCGGACGAAATTGCGCGGCGCGCGCGCGGTACGCCGCGCATCGCGGGCCGCCTGCTCAAGCGCGTGCGCGATTTCGCGCATGTGGCGGGCGCGACCGCGATCGACCGCAAGGTGGCGGATCAGGCGTTGCTCGCGCTCGAGGTCGACGCGGCCGGCATGGACGCGATGGACCGGCGCTATCTCACCACCATCGCGCTCAACTACGGCGGCGGCCCTGTCGGGGTCGATACCATCGCGGCTGCGCTCTCCGAGCCGCGCGACGCGATCGAGGAGATCATCGAGCCTTTTTTGATTCAGCAGGGCTTCCTGCAACGCACCCCGCGCGGGCGATTGCTCACCGGCCACGCCTTCCGTCACCTCGGGCTCACGGAGCCCGCGCGCGATATCGGACAATTCGGGCTGTTCACCGAGAACGACGAATGAGCGAGCCGATCAAGATCGTTGCCGCGCTCATCCGCGACGCGGCGGGCCGCGTGCTGCTGGTGCGCAAGCGCGGGACGGCCGCCTTCATGCAGCCGGGCGGCAAGCGCGATGCGGGCGAGAGCGATGTAGTTGCGCTCGCGCGCGAGCTCGACGAAGAACTGGGTTGCCGCGTGGTGCCCGGCTCGATCGCATCGCTCGGGGTCTTCCAATGCCAAGCCGCGAACGAAACGGACCGTCAGGTGCACGCGGCGGTCTACGCGGTCGACGTCACTGGCGCGATCGCGGCACGCGCCGAGATCGACGAGATCCTCTGGATCGATCCGGCGTCGCCGCCCGACATTCCGCTCGCGCCGCTGACGCGCGATCACGTTCTGCCGCTGGCGCGGATCGCGTGATGGATCGCTCGCTCGATGGCGCGATTGTCGATGGCCGTCACAGCATGCTGGTGCGCGTGTTCTACGAGGACACGGATTTCACCGGCATCGTCTATCACGCGAGCTATCTGCGCTTCATGGAGCGCGGGCGCACCAACTACCTGCGTCTGATCGGTGCGGATCATCGCGCACTGTTCGAGGCGACCGAGAAGGAAGCGCCGGGCTTCGCGTTCGTTGTGCGCTCGATGGCGATCGACTGGCTCAAGCCCGCGCGCATGGACGATGTGCTCGACATCCGGACCGCGCCGGAGGAAGTGAAGGGCGCTTCCATCACGCTGTTGCAGCAATGCTGGCGCGGCGAGGAGCTTCTGGTCGAAGCGCATGTGCGCGTCGCATTCATCTCGCAGGGTCGCGCGCGGCCGATCCCGAAGCCGCTGCGCATCGCCATGAAGGCCGATCAGGAGAAGCTCGGCTGACGCGACCGCCGCGACAGCCCTCAGATCCACTCGTCCTGCTCGTCGACTTCGGCCGGATACATCGCGATGTACTGCACCATGCGCGGATGCGTGCCGCGGTTCGGACGGCTGCCGTGCGGCAGCGCCTGATTCCAGATAACGAGATCGCCCGCGCGCCCGCCGATCGGTTGCGATCCGAGCGCATGCAGATCCTGACTGCGCGGGTCGGTACCGGGCGGAAGGCTCGCGCGCCAGGTTTCGACGCGGCGGTGAAAGCCTGGCACCAGCGTGAACGCGCCCTGCTCGGGCGGCGTATCGGTCAGGTAGAGGATGCCCGCCGCACTGAACGGGATCGGCGTCTTGAGGCTCACGTCCCAGTGCAGGTCGGGGCCGGGGAACGCCCAACCCTCGCGCTCCGGCACGTTGAAGCCGACGCGATCGGTCGAAACCCAAAGATCGGCCGTGCCCCAGAGTTGCGCGAAAGCTTTGTGAATGCGCGGCGAGCGGCGGTTCGCCTCGAACGCCGGGTGCTGGAAGTGCTGCACCATGATGCCCTGATTGCGCCGGCGGTACCAGGTTTCGGCATCGTCGGGGCTGGCGCCGAGATGATCCCACAGCGCCTGCGCGGCCGCCTCGCGGCTCTCCGCCGGAACGGCATCATGCAGCACGACGTAGCCATGCTCGTCCCAGAAGGCGAGGTCGTCCTTCGACAGCACCGGCTCGCTCGCCTCGACGGCGGCGAGCTCCCGCGCGATCGCGTCGGGATATTCGCTGCCGCCGATCACCGCGTTGATCCGCGCGATCCGCTCGGGCGAAACGCCGCCGGTCGTCTCCACGATCCAGCGCTCGAATGCCTCGAAGCTCGGCGCACTGCGTCCGAGGTAGCTTGCGGTCTGTTCGAGGCCGAGACCCGTCGCGTGGAGGATGAGACGATCGCGATGCCGCTCGCGCCGGCTGGTGGGTGCCGCCCGTCCCTGCTGCGCCAGCATGATGCGCGACCAGTAGCGCTTGAGATGAAAGATGCCGAGCACGCCGACGTCTGTTTCGGCGGCGAGCGAAAGCGTCACGGGTGTGCTGGCGGTCTGGGCTGCTGTTATCACGTCTGAATGCGCTCCGTGCTGTCCTGCAATCAAGGCAGCCGGGGAGGGGGCGCGTCAACGCCGCGTGACGCGGGCCGGGGAGTCATGTAAATGCCCTTCACATGAGTTGGTCGAGAGGCGGCCCGCGCGGCTATCACCACGGCAATCTGAAGGAAGCGCTCGTGCGTGCGGCGCTGGAACTGATCGCCGAGAAGGGTCCCGCGGGTTTTACGTTTGCCGAAGCGGCGCGCTGGGCTGGTGTCAGTCCGGCGGCGCCGTACCGGCATTTCCGCGATCGCGACGAATTGCTGGCGGATGTCGCGCGGCGCGGCTTCGAGTTGTTCGCGACCGCGCTCGAGCGCGCCTGGGATGGCGGCAAGCCCGATCCGTTCGCGGCGTTCGAGCGTCTCGGCAAGGCGTATCTGGCGTTCGCGCGCAGCGAGCCCGCGTACTACTCGGCGATGTTCGAGGCCGGCGTTCCGCTCGACATCAGCGCGGAATTGACCGCGGCCGGCGATCGCGCGTTCGCGGCGATCCGCTCGGCTTCGGAGACGCTGATCGCGCAGATGCCAGCGGCGCGACGTCCACCTGCGCTGATGATGGCGCTGCACATCTGGTCGCTGTCGCACGGCATCGCGTCGCTGTTTGCGCGCGGCGATGCCGGCCGGCGCAAGCTTCCGATGTCGGCCGAGGAACTGCTGGAAGCCGCCGTGCTGGTTTATTTGCGCGGGCTCGGCTTCGAAGGGGCCCCCACGGTTTCGTGAACGGCTGCGGCAGGCCGCCGCTTGACAGGAAGGGCGGCCTTCTCTAATTATGTAAATGTTATTTACATTCACACCGGCGAGGCATCCATGTCGACCGCTGAACGCACTTACGACGATCCCCGCGAGCGCTGGCATAGCCACGGCTACGGCCCTTCGTGGCGGATGATGCATCCGGGCTGGATCATCCTGATGGTGCTCGGCTTCGTCTTCTGGTGGCCGATCGGTCTCGCGATCCTCGCCTTCATCTTCTGGAGCAGAAATATGGGTTGTTACGGTGGCGAGCGCTGGCAGCGGAAAATGCAGCGCATGGAAGAGAAAATGGGCCGCATGCGCGATCGCATGCAGGGCTTCGGCGGCGGCTGGCAGGGTCAGCCCTCGACCGGCAACCACGCCTTTGACGAATACCGCAGCGAAACGCTGCGCCGACTCGAAGACGAGCAGCGCGAGTTCCGCGACTTTCTCGACCGGCTGCGCTTCGCCAAGGACAAGGCCGAGTTCGATCAGTTCATGGCCGACCGGCGCAATCGTCCCGAGCCGCAGGTTCCGCAGCCGCAAAGCTGACTCCCCCGCAGCCGCGTCTGCGTTCCGGGCCGCTCACCTCGCAAGCGAGGCGGGCGGCCCGATGTTTTTCATGCACGTGCGTGAGTCCGAAACAGTAACAAAGCCTTAACCATAATCGGGCCTGTTAAGCCGGGATAAGACCGGTCAGGTGCCCTAGTTTGGACAGATTTGACGCGGAATCCGTGGCCTGCCGATGGTGGACGGCGCGGATTCCAAACGCTTTGGGAAGTGATGCGGCGCGCCATCGCCAGCCGCCACATTCCGTTTCATCCGCCGAGTGCGGCGCCTGGCCCGGTCACGCCCGCACTTGGATTGAAAGGACGAGCACATGAATTCGACCGACCTGGCGCAGTCGGTGCTTCGCCATCTGATCCGGATTGCGCTTGTTGCGCTGTTTGTTGCGGTTCCGATCACACTCGTTTTCGCGCAGCAATCGGTTGAGCTCGCACCACCTCCGGGCGCGGCTCCGCTCACGTCGGCGGATCTGTCGATCTGGGGCCTGTTCTGGTCGGCACATATCGTCGTCAAAACGGTCATGCTCGGGTTGCTGATTGCCTCGATCTGGGTCTGGGCGATCGCGATCGACAAGTTCCTGCTCTACGCGCGGACCAAGCGCGCGATGGATCGGTTCGAGCAGACCTTCTGGTCCGGCCAGTCGCTGGAAGAGCTTTACCGCACGCAGTCGGCGCGCCCGGCGCATTCGATGGCGGCGCTGTTCGTCGCCGCGATGCGCGAGTGGAAACGCTCGTTCGAAGGCACCAGCCGCGCGATCGGCGGGCTTCAGATGCGCATCGAGAAGGTGATGGACGTCACCATCGCGCGCGAGATCGAGCGGCTTGAGCGGCGTCTTCTGGTGCTCGCGACGGTCGGCTCGGCCGGCCCGTTCATCGGGTTGTTCGGCACGGTCTGGGGCATCATGACGAGCTTCCAGTCGATCGCGGCCTCGAAGAACACTTCGTTAGCGGTTGTGGCGCCCGGCATCGCCGAGGCCCTGTTCGCGACCGCGATCGGCCTTGTTGCCGCCATCCCGGCGACGATTTTCTATAACAAGTTCGTCTCCGAGGTGAACAAGCAGGCGCAGCGGCTTGAGGGCTTCGCCGACGAGTTTGCCGCGATCCTGTCGCGGCAGATCGACGAAGCGGCCTGAGGGGACAATGGGAGCGGGCGGAGCAAGCACGGGCGTGGCGGTCGGCAAGCGGCGGCATCGCCGCAAGCCGGTGATGTCCGAGATCAACGTCACGCCGATGGTGGACGTGATGCTGGTGCTGCTGATCATCTTCATGGTCTCGGCGCCGCTGCTGACCGTCGGCGTCCCGATCGACCTGCCGCAGACGCAGGCGAAGTCGCTCGATCAGGACAAGGAGCCGCTCACGGTGACGGTCAACACCAAGGGCGAGGTCTACCTGCAGAATTCCGAGATCAAGATCGACGAACTGGTGCCGAAGCTTCAGGCGATCACGCAGGCGCGCGGCGGCAACGACGAGCGCATCTACGTGCGTGGCGACAGGAAGGTCGATTACGGTACAGTGATGCGCGTCATGGGACGGCTCTCGGCGGCCGGCTTCCGCCGCGTCGCGCTGGTCACGGAGGTCGAGCAGGGCACGTGAACGCATGAAGGCCGGATGGACCATATCGGCGGCCATGCACGGAGCGGTGCTCGCGTGGGGCCTTGTCGCGTTCGCCACCAAGCCGCTCTCCGCGCCGCCGCCTGAGTTCATTTCGACCGACATCATTTCGGCCGCTGACTTCTCGCAGATTACCAACGGCATCAAGACCGCGCCGAAGGCCGAAACGCCGAAGCCGCTGGTCGAGAAGGTCGCCGAGGCCAAGCCGATCGAGGAGCCGACCGCGAAGGTCGTCGACAAGAAGCCCGAGATCGTTCCGACCGTCGATCAGGTCACGCCACCGAAGCCGCCCGAGCCCGAGAAGAAGAAGGCCGAGCCGAAGCCGGTGCCGACGCCGCAGCCCAAGCCCGAGCCGAAGCAGGCCTTCGCCAAGGAACCCGAGCCGAAGATCGATCCGATTGCGGAGGCGCTGAAGAAAGATCAGCAGCAACAGAAGAAGCAGCATCAGGAGCAGAAGAAGGCCGACACGCCGCCGAAGAAGGTCGAGCCGGCCAAGCCGCAGCCGGCGTTCGACGCGGGCCGCATCGCGGCGCTGCTCGACAAGCGCGCGCCGCAGCGCCAGGCCGCGACCGGCGATACCTTGAGCACCACGCCCTCGCTCGGCACCGCGACCGGTCGCGCCGCGACGCTGTCGCAGAACGAACTCGACGCGCTGCGCGCGCGGCTGCGCCAATGCTGGAACGTGCCGGTCGGCGTCGCGGAGGCGCGCGATCTGATCGTGACGGTGCGCATCCAGTTCCGGCAGGACGGAAGCCTGCAGTCCGATCCGCGGCTGATGAACAGCGGAAACCATCCGGCGTTCCAGGTTGCCGCCGAGAGTGCGTTGCGTGCGGTGCGTTCGTGTGCGCCCTTCTCGTTCCTTCCGGTGGCGAAGTACGAGGCCTGGAAGGACGTCATCGTCGATTTCGATCCGCGTGACATGTTCCGCGGCTGAGAGATCGCAAGCTTGTGGGAACGCCTGATCCAATGACCAACGCTCGCTTCGCCTTTACGCGCCGGCGCTTGCTCGCGCTCGGCGCGTCCGCATCCGCGAGCGGAATGTTCGCGTGGCCCGCGGCCGCGCAGACGCGCCTCGACGTCACGCAAGGCAACGTGGCGCCGGTCCCGATCGCGATCCCGGAGTTCGTCGGCGGCACGCCGGGCGATACGGAAGTAGCGCGAGGCATCACCCAAGTCATCACGTCGAACCTGCGCCGCTCCGGACTGTTCGCGCCGATCGATCCCGCGGCCTACATCGAGAAGGTCGCGAGCTTCGACACGCTGCCGCGCTTTCCCGACTGGAAGGCGATCAACGCGCAGGCGCTCATCACCGGCCGCGTCACGCGCCAGGGCGACGGACGGCTGAAGGTTGAATTCCGCCTGTGGGACGTCACCTCGGGCCAGCAGCTCACCGGCCAGCAGTATTTCACCGCGCCCGACAACTGGCGGCGCATCGCACACATCGTTTCGGATTCAGTCTACGAGCGGCTGACCGGCGAGAAGGGTTATTTCGATACGCGCATCGTGTTCATCGACGAGACCGGTCCGAAGGAGCGCCGGGTCAAACGCCTGACCATCATGGATCAGGATGGCTGGCGCGACAGCGTGAAGTACCTGACGCAAGGCGCGGACCTTGTGCTCACGCCGCGCTTCTCGCCGTCGACGCAAGACATCACCTACATGTCGTACGGGCAGGGAGACCCGCGCGTGTTCCTGCTCAACATCGAGAACGGGCAACGCGAGATCGTCGGCAATTTCCCCGGCATGACGTTCTCGCCGCGCTTCTCGCCGACCGGCCAGCAGGTGATCATGAGCCTGCAGCAGGGTCCGAACTCGAACATCTTCGTGATGGACCTGCAGTCGAAGCGCACCACGCGCCTGACCGACACCGCGGCGATCGACACGGCGCCGTCCTATTCGCCGGACGGCGGGCGCATCTGTTTTGAGTCAGACCGTGGCGGACGGCCGCAGATCTACGTGATGGGTGCGAACGGCGGTACCGCGCAGCGCATCAGTTTCGGCGACGGCTCGTACTCGACGCCGGTGTGGTCGCCACGCGGCGATTTCATCGCCTTCACCAAGCAGGGCGGCGGGCAGTTCTCGATCGGCATCATGAAGCCGGACGGCTCGGGCGAGCGGCTGCTCACTTCCGGTTTCCACAACGAGGGTCCGACCTTCGCGCCGAACGGGCGCGTGGTGATGTTCTTCCGCGATCAGGCCGCGGGGCCGTCGCTCTACACCATCGACGTCACGGGACGGAACGAGCAGCGCGTGCCGACGCCGGCGTATGCATCCGATCCGGCCTGGTCGCCGCTGCTGAAATGAGAATTGCGAGGACGGATGCGCAGGGAACTTTCGCTGCCGCCGTTCCGCCGCGTTCACGCTGCATTAACCATTCGAGCCGGTTTACGGCCGTTGGGCGTTTTGAAGCGGTGCGCGCAAGGGTGCGTCAAGGTTGACAGAACGTTCGCTTAACGATCGCCCGTTAGACCAGTGGCATGCCCGATCGTGCGGATAAGGAGGCACGGGAAATGATCAGTGTGATGCGTCTGATGCGTGGAGCGAAGTTCGCGGCGATGATCGTCGCGGGCCTTTCATTGGCGGCTTGCGCCAACAAACCCGACCAGATGGCCGGCGCGAATGCGGGCCTCGCTGGAAATGCTGCCCCCGGCAGCGCGCAGGACTTCGTCGTCAATGTCGGCGACCGCGTGTTCTTCGAGTCGGATTCCTCCGAGCTCACCCCGCAGTCGACCGCAACGCTGGACCGGCAGGCCCAGTGGCTCGGCCGCTACGATCGCTACGCCTTCACGGTCGAAGGTCACGCGGACGAGCGCGGCACGCGCGAATACAACATCGCGCTCGGCGCACGGCGCGCCCAGGCGGTTCGCGACTACCTGACCTCGCGCGGCGTGCAGGCCAATCGCATGCGCACGATCTCCTACGGCAAGGAGCGTCCGGTCGCGGTGTGTAACGACATCTCGTGCTGGTCGCAGAACCGCCGCTCGGTCACGGTGCTCAACGCGAGCTCCTGATCGCTCTCAAAGATTTCTGTCTGAGCAGCCGGCGCCCCTCTTGGGCGCCGGTTTTCGTTTGGGCCTGCCGCTACGTCGCGGTGGGGCGTCGCTGCCGCACATTTGACCTCCGGTCGCCTTGTCATGGAACCGGGAACATTTGATTGTACGGGTCCTCTGGCGGCAGGAGAATCCCGATGCGCGTCCCTGATCTGCGTCTGGCGACGGCAGGCGTTGCGCTGCTCGTTGCGGCCTGCGGACAGCAGAACACCTATCAGGCGCCTCCGCCGCCCAAGGTCGTGGTCGCCAAACCCGCCGAACAGAAGGTGACGCGCTACTTCGAGGCGACCGGCAACACCGCCGCGATCAACTCCGCCAACCTCGTCGCGCGCGTGCAGGGCTTCCTCACCGAGATCAAATACACCGACGGCGCGCCGGTGAAGAAGGGGGAGCATCTCTTCACCATCGAGCCCGAGCCCTATCAGCTCAAGCTGCAGCAGGCGCAGGCGGCCGAGCAAGCCGCGCAGGCGAGCGCGAAGCAGACCGAAGGCGACTTCGAGCGCCAGCAGGAATTGCTGCAACGGCAGACAGCCTCGAAGGCCTCGTTCGATGCCGCGCAGGCCAAGCGCGACAATGACAAGGCCAAGGTGCTGCAGACGCAGGCCGACACCCAGCAGGCACAGATCAACCTCGACTACACCAGGGTCGTGGCGCCTTTCGACGGCATCGTGACGGCGCGGCAGGTTTCGGTCGGCGAACTGATCGGCGGCAGCGGCACGCAGGTGCTCGCCAGCATCGTGCAACTCGATCCGATCTACGTGAATTTCAATGCGAGCGAGCGCGACGTGCTGCACGTGCGCGACCTGCTCTACAAGCGCGGCCAGCGCGCGAACGATCTGCTCGGCACCGATGTCGAGGTCGGGCTGCAGACCGATCAGGGCTACCCGCACAGAGGCAAGCTCAACTACATCGCGCCGACCGTGAACCAGGGTACCGGCACACTCGCGGCGCGCGCCGAATTGCCGAACAATCAGCGCCTGATGCTGCCGGGCTTCTTCGTGCGCGTGCGCGTGCCGCTTGAGGCGCAGCAGGCCGTGCTCGTGCCGTCGGTCGCGCTGGCGAGCGATCAGAGCGGGCGCTACGTGCTGGTCGTCAACGCCGAGAATATCGTGGAGCAGCGCAAGGTCGAGACCGGTCCGGTGGTCGGCGACATGACGGTGATCGAGAACGGCCTCAAGGTCGAGGATCGTGTCATCGTGTCGGGCTTGCTGCGCGCCGTTCCGGGCCAGAAGGTCGATCCGCAGACGCAGACAGCGGCGAAGTAGAGCCGCCCGCCCATGATCTCGAAGTATTTCATCGAGCGGCCGGTCCTCGCCAACGTTCTGGCGATCCTGATGATCGTCATCGGGGGCGTCGCGCTGTTCTCGCTGCCGGTCGCGCAATATCCCGACGTGACGCCGCCGACCGTGCAGGTGCAGACCCGCTATCCGGGCGCGAGCGCGCGCACGCTGATCGACACCGTCGCGCTGCCGATCGAGCAGCAGGTGAACGGCGTCGAGAACATGATCTACATGCAGTCGACGAGCACGTCGGACGGCACATATACGCTCGTCGTCACGTTCAGGATCGGGACCGACCTCAATTTCGCGCAGGTGCTGGTGCAGAACCGCGTGTCGGCCGCGCTCTCGTCGCTGCCCGACGGGGTGCAGAAGCAGGGCGTCAACGTTCAGAAGCAGTCGACCGCGATCTTGTCGTTCGTCACGCTGGTGTCGCCGGAGAAGAAGTTCGACAGCCTCTATATGGCGAACTACGCCACCATTCGGCTGAAAGATGAACTCGCACGCCTTCCGGGCGTCGGCAATGTCCAGATTTTTGGCGCGGGGCAGTATTCGATTCGCGTCTGGCTCGATCCGGAGAAGCTCAAGGCGCGCGGGCTGACCGCCTCGGACGTCACGCAGGCGTTGCAGCAGCAGAGCCAGCAGGTTGCGGCCGGCCAGCTTGGCGGCCCGCCGACGGAAGCCGGACAGCCATTCCAGTACACCGTGACCGTCGCGGGGCGGCTCGCCGATCCGGAGCAGTTCGAGAACGTCATCGTGAAGAGCGATGGCGCGGCGATCACGCGCGTCTCGGACATCGGCCGGGTCGAACTCGGCGCGCAGAGTTACGGGCAGACCTTCAAGGTCAACAACCAGCCCGCCGCCGGCATCGCGGTGTTTCAGTCGCCGGGGGCGAACGCGATCAGCGTTCAGTCCGCTGTCGACAAGCGCATGAAGGAGCTGGCGAAGGAGTTTCCGCAGGGGCTCGTGTTCGAAATTCCGTTCGACACCACCAAGTTCGTCGATGAGGCGATCAAGGAGGTCTACAAGACCCTGATCGAGGCCGCGTTCCTGGTGCTGGCGGTAATCCTGATCTTCCTGCAGGACTGGCGCGCGATGCTGATCCCGGCGACCACCGTGCCGGTGACGATCATCGGCGCGTTCGCCGCGATGGCGGCGCTGGGCTTCTCCATCAATCTTTCGACGCTGTTTGCCATCGTGCTTGCCATCGGCATCGTGGTCGACGACGCGATCGTCATCGTGGAGGGCGTCTCGCACCACATCGAGCGCGGGATGACGCCGCATGACGCCGCCATCAAGGCGATGGACGAACTGTTCGGACCGATCATCGGCATCACGCTGGTGCTGATGTCGGTGTTTATTCCGGCGGCGTTCATGCCGGGCCTGACCGGAAAGATGTATTCGCAGTTCGCCCTCGTGATCGCCGCGACCGCGCTGCTCTCCGCCGTCAACGCCGCGACACTCAAGCCCACGCAAGCCGCGCTCTGGATGCGCCAGCCGGTCCCGGTCGATAAACGCAACTTCGCCTACCGGTTTTTCAACCGGATCTATTACGCGATCGAGCGCGGCTACACGCGCCTCATCACCCGCATGGTCTCGGCGAGCGCCGTGTCGGTCGTGATCGCACTGCTGATCGTCGCCGGCGGGCTCTATGGATTGTCGCGCGTCGCGTCGGGATTCATCCCGATCGAGGACCAGGGTTATCTGGTGGTCGCCGTGCAGTTGCCGGACGGCGCATCGCTGGAGCGTACGCAGAAAGCGATGGATCAGGTCGGCGAGATCGCGAAGAAAACGCCGGGAGTCGATCAGTTCGTCACGGTCTCGGGCATCTCGCCGCTCGACAATTCGGCGTCGCTCTCGAGTGCCGGCGTCGCCTACGTGACGCTGAAGCCGTGGAGCCAGCGCGGCAAGGGCGAGGATCTGCTGTCGCTGTTCATCGGCATGAACAAGGCGATGGAAGCGGTGACGGACGCGCGCGTGCTCGTTGTGCCGCCGCCTCCGATTCAGGGTGTCGGCAACGCGTCCGGCGCGACCATGCAGCTCGAGTTGCGGGATGGCAGCTTCGATTTCACCAAGCTGCAGACGCTTGCAACCCAGATGGTCGAGGCCGGAACGGGGCAGAGCAGCTTCCAGCGGGTGATGACGACGTTCCGCGCCGACGCGCCGCAGTACCGCATCGATGTCGACCGCGTGAAGGCGCAGACGCTGCACGTCAACGTCGATCAGGTGTTCTCGACGATCCAGACGTTCCTCGGTTCGACTTACGTGGTGCAGTTCAACAAGTTCGGCCGCACCTTCCAGGCCTATGTGCAGGCGGACGCGAAATTTCGCCTCAGCCCCGAAGACATCACGCAGCTCACGGTTCGCAACAGCCAGGGCAACACCGTGCCGATCGGCACGCTCGCATCGGTCGTCCCGACCACCGGCCCGCCGCTCATCAGCCTCTACAACCTCTACCCGACCGCGACTGTCATCGGCATTCCGGTGCAGGGCGTCTCGTCGGGGCAGGCGATGGTGCTGATGGAGCAGATGGCGGCGCGCATCCTGCCGCCGGGCACAGGCTCGGAATGGACCGCGCTCTCCTATCAGGAGAAGCTGGTCGGCAATCAGATGTACCTGGTGTTCGGCCTCGGCATCCTGCTCGTCTATCTGGTGCTCGCTGGGCAGTACGACAGCTGGTACGCGCCGCTTTCGATCGTGCTCTCGGTGCCGCTGGCGCTGGTCGGTCCGGCATCGGTGCTGCTGGGCCTGAAGGTGGACGCGAACCTCTATGTGCAGATCGGGTTGATTTGCTGATCGCGCTCTCGGCCAAGAACGCGATCCTGATCGTCGAGGTCGCGCGCGAACGGCGCCTCAAGGAAGGGCATCCGATCGTGCAGGCGGCCGTGGAGGCCGCGCGCACGCGCTTCCGGCCGATCCTGATGACCTCGATCGCCTTCATCCTCTCGGTCGTGCCGCTGGTGATCGCCACGGGCGCGGGCGCGAGCGCGCGCAAGTCGATCGGCATCACGGTGTTCACCGGCATGATCGCCTCGACCTGCCTCGCGGTGCTGTTCGTGCCGTCGCTGTTCGTGGTGTTCCAGCGCTTCGAGGAATGGCTCAAGGCGCGCAAGCAGCCCAAGGGCGCTCCCGTGGCGGCGGAGTGACGCGTTACTCCGGCACCGTGCCCTTCACGGCCCACGCGGTCGCCGCATAGGAGCGGGGGCCGTCGGCTTCGCCGTCGAGGTAGGCGCGCGCGACCGCATCGCGCAGCTTGTTTTTCATTGCGACGTCGAGCGTGCGGACATAGTCCGCGAGCGGCCCGTCCTTGCCTTCGTTTGGCGTCCAGAAATCCGCAAAGGATGAGAACTCCATGCGGATCGTGATCATGTCTTGCACGACATTTCGGAGACCGGCCTCGCGCCAGACGGCGGCAAGCTCGCCGGGCCGGCTGAGCGGCCGTGTAAAGGCTTGCGCGCGCCGGTCGCTTCCGTTCGGATCGAGCATGGCCGCGGTATCGAGGACGATCCGCTGCGCGACGAGGCCACCGCGCGCGTCCCATGTCGTCGCCGCGACCGTCCCGCCCGGACGCGTGACGCGGCGCATCTCGCGCACCGCGAGGGCCGCCTGCGGGACGAATTGGAGCGTCAGCATCGAGAGAGCATGATCGAACGTGCTGTCGGCAAATGGCAGCGCGCGGGCGTCGCCGACATCGAACGCGACGCGCGGATCGCGATTATGGCGCACGGCATGCGCGATATATTCGGGTGAGAGATCGACCCCGTGAACGCCGGCGAGCCGCGCATCTTGCGCGAGACAGAAGCTCAGGCTGCCTGTACCACATCCGACATCGAGCACGCGTCGGGCGCGTTCGATACCGGCGAAGGCGATGAAGAGCGGCGCAAGCCTGCGGCTCCATCGCCCCATCTGCCGTTCGTAGCCGTCGCCATCAGCGGCGACGAACGCTAATGTGGCCGTACTCGTCACTGCGGCGTCAGTCCGGCGGCCTTCACCAGCGCCGCGCTGTCGACGATCTCCTTGGCCACATAGGCATTGAACTCGCTGGCGCTCATCGTCATCGGTTCGACTCCCAGCGCCGCAAGCTTGTCCCGCACCTTGGGCTCTTGCAGAGCCTTGTCGATTTCACGGTTCAGCTTCTCGACGATGTCGCGCGGTGTCTTCGCCGGAAGAAAGACGCCAAGCCAGAACGGATATTCGGCATTGGTGAGACCGGCTTCCGCGACGGTCGGAACGTCGGGGAGGGCGGCCGCGCGTTTGGGCGTGTTGACCACGAGCGCCGTGAGCTTGCCTTCCTTGATGTGAGGAAGTGCAACCCCGACCGGCACCAGGAAGAAATCGAGACGTCCGGCGATCACCTCGGTGAGCGCCTCGGGTCCGCTCTTGAACGGTACGTGCACGGCGCGCATGCCGGCGCTCATCTGCAACCGGATGGAGCCGAGATGTGTTCCAGTGCCGACGCCCGCGGACGCGAAGTTCATCGTGTCGGGCTTCGCTTTCGCGGCTGCGACGAAATCAGCCACCGACTTGTATCCCCGCGCTGGGTGAACCACGAGGACGCTCGGCACTACACCGAGCGGGATGACAGCGGCAAAATCCCGCCCGGGGTCGTAACTCAAATTGGAGTGAAGCGCGGGCGTGATTGCGTGTGCAGATGAATTGGCAAGCAATGTGTAGCCGTCCGGGTCGGCCTTCGCGACGGCAGCGGTTCCGATCGTCAGCGCCCCGCCGGGCCGGTTCTCAACAACGACAGGTTGGCCGAGTTGGACCGACAGTTGCTCGAAAACGATGCGCGGAACGATGTCGGTGATGCTCCCCGCAGCGATCGGTATGATAGCCTTCAGGGGTTTCGTCGGCCACGTCTGAGCCTCGGCGTTGACGCTCGCGAAAACGAGCGAAAGCACGGTCAGTGACATCAGGTGCCTTGGTCGCATGACATCCTCGCTTGTTGCTGCAGGGGCAGTCGTGCGCAAGCGGGTGCCTTCCGTCCAATATATAAATTATCTGGAAACCAATGCCTACTCGGCATAGAAGAGCGCATGGACCTGCGGCACGCGCGAACCTTCGTCACCGTTGCCGAGCTCGGCACTGTCTCCAAGGCGGCATTGCGCCTGCGCATCGCGCAGCCCGCGCTATCGCGCCAGATCGGCGCGCTTGAGCAGGAACTCGGACTGAAGCTTTTCGACCGGGTCGGTCGGGGTCTCGTGCTGACGAGCGACGGCGAGCAGATGCTGGGCGACTGCCGTGCCTTGCTCGGCCAAGCGAGCGCCCTTGGCGAGCGGGCGCAGTTGCTGCGGCGTGGCGATGTCGGGGTGCTCAAGGTCGCGACCTCGCCGCAGTTCATCGAAGGGGTTTTCGGCGACTTTCTGCATCGCTACGCAAGGCGCTATCCGGGTGTGCAGGTAAAACTGATCGAGGTGATCGGCTGGTCTCCCTTCGCCGAGATGCTTGAGCGCGGTGAGGTTCATCTCGGGCAGAACCTCGCCCGTGCGCCGGCGGATGAAACGCGCTTCGCGCGCCATGCGATCGACTACGTGGACTTGCTCGCCGTCAGCCGGCCGGAGATGAAGCTCAGCAAGGGAAGCACGATCGAAATCAGCGATCTCGTGCACCATCCTCTGCTGGTCACGGACCGGCAGTCCATGTTTCGCCGGACCTTCGACTCGGCGTGCCGTCTTGCCGGCGTCGAGCCGAACATCAGCCTTGAGAGCCAGACGCCGCATACCCTGCTGTCCATGGCAGAGAGCGGACACGGTGTCGCAATCGTTCCGTCAACATTGCGCATTCGGCGATATGCGCTTCGGGTCTATGGCCTGACCTATCAGGGCCGCCGACTGCGTGAGCCTCTCGCCGTCTATTGGGACAAGCGCCGACCGCTCCCGCGGTACGCGAGCGCCTTCTGCGAAATGTTGGCCGACTATGTGCGGGAGGTTTTTCCGATCTCAGGGCCGACGGTACCGGCGTCTCGCCGGTCAACGAAAGCACGCAAGAACCGCACTGCGAAAGCCGTGGCGGCGGAGTGACGCGGCTTTCGGCGTCTCCCGATAGTGACAAATCGCGCGGCAAGGTCACAATGGCCGCCAAATCGGCTGTCGCGGCCGAACGGGGGAAAACGCATGGAAAAGATCTGGCTGAAGAACTATCCGGCGGGCGTACCCAAGGAGATCGACGTCTCGCAGTATTCCTCGCTGGTCGCGATGCTCGAGGAGAGCTTCGCCAAATTCCGCGACCGCAAGGCGTTCATCTGCATGGACAAGTCCATCACGTATGGCGAGCTCGACGCGATGTCGCGCGACTTCGCCGCCTACCTGCAAAGCACCGGCCTGAAATTCGGCGACCGCGTCGCCGTCATGATGCCGAACGTGCTGCAATATCCGGTCACGACCGCGGGCGTCCTGCGCGCCGGCATGACGGTGGTGAACGTCAATCCGCTCTACACGCCGCGCGAGCTTGAGCACCAGCTCAACGACTCCGGCGCGGAGGCGATCGTCATCCTGGAGAATTTCGCCAGCACGCTTGAGAAGGTGCTGAAGAACACGCGCGTGAAGCACGTCATCCTCGCCAACATGGGCGACCTGCTCGGCTTCCCGAAGGGCGCGATCGTCAACCTTGTGGTTCGCAAGGTGAAGAAGATGGTGCCGGCCTATTCGCTGCCGTCGGCGATCCAGTTTAAGGCCGCGCTCGCGGCCGGCAAGGGCAAGCCGCTGAATACGCGCAAGCTCACGCCGGACGACGTCGCATTCCTGCAATACACCGGCGGCACCACGGGCGTGTCGAAAGGCGCCACGCTGCTT
Source organism: uncultured Alphaproteobacteria bacterium (assembly GCA_963828625.1). Taxonomy (GTDB): domain Bacteria; phylum Pseudomonadota; class Alphaproteobacteria; order Rhizobiales; family Xanthobacteraceae; genus PALSA-894. Next base: position 857,723 of record CAWHEX010000011.1, read on the forward strand.
CACCGGAATATCGTCGCGAATGTGTTGCAGAACGATGCGTGGCTGCAGCCTTCGCTGTCGAAGCCGCCGAAGATCGAGCAGTTGCTGGTCGTCACGGCGCTGCCGCTTTATCACATCTTCGCCTTGACGGCGTGCTTCCTGCTCGCGATGCGCGCCGGCGGTGTGTGCCTGCTCATCCCGAACCCGCGCGACATTCCGGGCTTCGTGAAGGAGTTGCAGAAGTACAAGGTGCACAAATTCCCGGCGGTGAACACGCTCTACAACGCGCTGCTCAATCATCCGGATTTCGGCAAGGTCGATTTCTCCGAGCTGAAGGTCGCCGTCGGCGGTGGCATGGCGGTGCAGCGCGCGGTCGCGGAGCGCTGGGTGAAGGCAACCGGCGTGCCGCTGGTCGAGGGATACGGACTCTCGGAAACCTCGCCGACGCTCACCTGCACGCCGGAAACAAAAGAGTTCACTGGAACGATCGGCCTCCCGGTGCCGTCGACCGAAATCTCCATCCGCGACGATGACGGCAACGAAGTGCCGATGGGCCAGCCCGGCGAGATCTGCGCGAAGGGCCCGCAGGTGATGGCGGGTTACTGGCAGCGCCCGGAAGAAACCGCGCAGGTGATGACCAAGGATGGCTTCTTCCGCACCGGCGATATCGGCGTGGTGGACGAGCAGGGCGTGTTCAAGATCGTGGACCGCAAGAAGGACATGGTGCTGGTCTCGGGCTTCAACGTCTATCCGAACGAAGTCGAGGATGTGCTGGCGATGCATCCGGGCGTGCTCGAATGCGCGGTGATCGGCGTGCCGGACACGGCGTCGGGCGAAGCCGTAAAGGCCTTCGTGGTGCGGCGTGATCCGGCGCTGACCGAAGACGAACTGAAGCGTTTCCTCGCCGAGCAGCTCACCAACTACAAGCGACCGAAGTTCATCGAATTCCGCGACGAGCTTCCGAAGACGCCAGTCGGGAAAATTCTGCGGCGGATGCTGCGTGACGAGCCCGCCAAGGCGAAGGCAGCGTAGCGCTCCTGATCGTCATGGCCGGGCCATAAACGCCCGGCCACCAACGCCCTGCCTGCCGAGCGCGAAGTCGCGGATGCCCGGCACAGCGCCGGGCAAACGGCGGCGCGTAGTTAATTCTTCCTAAACGCCTCAGTCACAATTTAGACGCAGCGATTCGTATTCTGCAGCGCCGGTCAGGGCGGTCCAACATGACTCTTTTTCTCCGCGGTATTTTGCTGACGGCCATGCTGGCAGGCGTGATCGTTGCGTCGCCGGCGCGCGCGCAGATGTCCGAGTCCGAACTCGTGACGCGGCTCAATCGTCTCGAAGGCATGGTGCGGCAACTCACCGGAACGGTCGAGCAGCTGCAATACCGCAACCAGCAGCTTGAGCAGCAGCTCGCGCGCGGCGCACCGAGCGCGCCGCCGCAACGCGCGGCGGCGCCGCAGGCCCAGCCGCAGTATGCGCAGCCGCCACAGCATGCGCAGCCGCCGCAGAACTATCCGCCGCAACAGCAGGCTTATCCGCAGCAGCAGTCGTACCCGCAGCAGCAACAGGCTTATCCGCAACAGCAAGCCTATCCGCAGACCGGCGTGATGCAGCCCGAGCCGGAGCCTGCGCCGCCGCCGCGCGGTGGACGCCGTGGCGATGCTTTCGATCCGAGCGCCAATCCGAATGCGCCGGGCGCACCACGCACGCTCGGGCGTCCGGGCACGATCGCGGCTGCGCCGCCGATCGATGGAACGCAAAGCGACGAGCCGCCCTATGTCGGCGCGCCGGGCGGGCGTCAGGCCGGCGAGCCGCTCGACATCGCCAACATGGCTGAGGAAGCCGCCAACAAGCCGCCACCGCGGCGTGAGGTTCGCAATATTCCAGGCGCGCTGCCCGCGCCGCCGCCGCGCAATCCGAGCGGCACCGGCGCGCAGCAGATGGTGATGGCGCCGACGAATTCACCGCGCGACGAATACGATCTCGCCTACGGCTATGTGCTGCGCAAGGATTACGCGCTCGCCGAGGAAGGCCTGCGGGCGTTCCTCAAGAAGCACCCGAAGGATCATCTCGTCGCTGACGCGAATTACTGGCTTGGCGAAAGCCTGTTCCAGCGCCAGCGCTATCGCGAGGCCGCGGAGTCGTTCCTCACCGTCTCGAGCAAGTTCGACACCGCCGCCAAGGCGCCGGACTCCCTGCTGCGGCTCGGCCAGTCGCTCGCCGCGTTGAAGGAAAAGGAAGCCGCCTGCGCGACGCTCGGCGAAATCCCGCGCAAGTATCCCAAGGCGTCCGCCAATCTGAAGCAGGCGGCGTCGCAGGAGCAGAAGCGGGCCGGCTGCCTGTAGGGCTTCGCGCGGACTTGATGCCCCGCCAAAGCGGGCATCGGTCGCCGCCCCGAGTTATCAATCACCCGATTTTGTGATTACTGGATCGCCCGCACACGCGGGCGATGACGGCTGCGTGCATGGCTAGCGATCTGCCGAACCAACCCATCTCCGAGATCGAGGCCGCGCAACTCCTCGCGGATCTGGCGCGCGCGCCTGCGCTGGTGCTGGCCGTCTCGGGCGGTCCGGATTCCTCCGCGCTTTTGTGGCTCGCGGCGCGCTGGCGCGACGGATTGAAACGCGCACCGGCATTGATCGCTGTCACGGTCGATCATGGCCTGCGCAAGGAGAGCGCGCGCGAAGCGCTTGCGGTCAAAAAGCTCGCGCGCAAGCTCAAGGTCGCGCACCGCACGCTGCGCTGGACCGGGCGCAAGCCAAAGACCGGCATCCAGGAAGCGGCGCGCGAGGCGCGCTATCGCCTGCTCGGCGCTGCGGCGAAGAAAGCCGGCGCAACCCACATCGTCACCGCGCATACGCAGGACGATCAGGCCGAGACGGTGTTGTTCCGTCTCATGCGCGGCAGTGGCGTCAGCGGGCTTTCCGGAATGGGGGCGATCAGCTTTGTGCCGGGCATCTGGGACAGTTCCTGTCATCTCGCGCGGCCGCTGCTTGCCATTCCCAAGACGCGCCTGATCGCGACGCTTGCGGCGAATAAGATCGCGTACGCGGACGACCCGTCCAATGCGGACCCGCACTTCACCCGCCCGCGGCTGCGCGCCCTGATGCCGGCGCTTGCCCGCGAGGGCCTGACGACGGAGCGGCTCGCGCGACTGGCGGCGCGCGTCGGCCGGGCCGAGTACGCAATCGGGCGCGCGGTGGACGACGCGCAGCGCGCGGTCTGTCCCGGCGGCCGGTTACGGCACGGCATGCCGGTCACGGTCGACGCCGCGGCGTTTCTGGCACTGACCGAGGAAATCTCTCTGCGTCTCCTGGGACGGATGATCCAGGTCGCCGGGAACGAGGGCGTTGCCGAACTCAGCCAACTCGAAGTGCTGAACGCAGCGCTCCGCACGGCGGGTGCGCCGGTCTGGCGCGGCAAGCCGGCCGATCGCCTGCGACGTACTCTCGCAGGTGCGATGATCACCCTTTCGGCCGGCAAACTTACCGTCGAGCGCGCGCCCCCGCGCCGGGCCGCTCAAAAATCAAGCAAATCCAACCGCAAAGGTGTGTTCACCAAGCTACGGTAGAAGGACGCATATTCGGCCAATTCCCTTGGCAGAAGGGATGCCCGAACCTATCTTGTGCCGGAGTGGGACGCGAGCCGCTGCCGCGATTCACAAAATGCCGCCAACTGACCCCCGGACGCGTGCGCCCGGTCCGGTCGTTTAAGGACTTGGGATGAACGCCAACCTGCGCAATCTCGCCCTCTGGGTGATCATTGTCCTGCTGCTGCTCGCCCTTTTCACTTTGTTCCAGAATCCGGGTCAGCGCTCCTCCGCGCAGGACATCTCGTTTTCGCAGCTCCTGACCGACGTCGATTCAGGGCGCGTGCGCGACGTCACGATCCAGGGGCCGGAGATCCACGGCACCTACACGGATGGCCGCGCCTTCAACACCTATGCGCCGAACGACAACACGCTGGTGCAGCGTCTCTACGGCAAGGGCGTGCAGATCACCGCGCGTCCGCCGGGCGAGAACGTGCCGTGGTTCGTGTCGCTGCTCGTCTCTTGGCTCCCGTTCATCGCACTGATCGGCGTGTGGATATTCCTCTCGCGTCAGATGCAGGGCGCGGGCGGCAAGGCGCTCGGCTTCGGCAAGTCGCGCGCAAAGCTGCTGACCGAGGCACACGGCCGCGTGACGTTCGAGGACGTCGCGGGCGTCGATGAAGCCAAGCAGGATTTGCAGGAGATCGTCGAATTCCTGCGCGATCCGGGAAAATTCCAGCGCCTCGGCGGCAAGATTCCGCGCGGCGTGCTGCTGGTCGGCCCGCCCGGCACCGGCAAGACGCTGATCGCGCGCGCGGTCGCAGGTGAAGCCAACGTGCCGTTCTTCACGATCTCGGGCTCCGACTTCGTCGAGATGTTCGTCGGCGTCGGTGCGTCGCGCGTGCGCGACATGTTCGAGCAGGCGAAGAAGAACGCGCCGTGCATCATCTTCATCGACGAAATCGACGCGGTCGGCCGTCATCGCGGCGCCGGCCTCGGCGGCGGCAATGACGAGCGCGAGCAGACGCTCAACCAGTTGCTGGTCGAGATGGACGGCTTCGAGGCGAACGAAGGCATCATCCTGATCGCCGCCACCAACCGTCCGGACGTGCTCGATCCGGCGCTGCTGCGTCCCGGCCGCTTCGACCGACAGGTCGTGGTGCCGAACCCGGACGTGGTCGGCCGCGAGCAGATCCTGAAAGTTCACGTGCGCAAGGTGCCGCTCGCACCGGACGTGAACCTGCGCACCATCGCGCGCGGCACGCCCGGCTTCTCGGGCGCGGATCTCGCCAACCTGATCAACGAGGCGGCGCTGATGGCGGCGCGGCGCAACAAGCGCATGGTCACGCAGGCCGAGTTCGAGGACGCCAAGGACAAGGTGATGATGGGCGCCGAGCGCAAGTCGCTCGTGATGACCGAAGAAGAGAAGATGCTGACCGCCTACCACGAGGGCGGACACGCGATCGTCGCGCTCAACGTGAAAGCCACCGATCCGGTGCACAAGGCGACGATCATCCCGCGCGGCCGCGCGCTCGGCATGGTCATGCAGTTGCCCGAGCGCGACAAGCTCTCGATGTCGCTCGAGCAGATGACCTCGCGGCTCGCCATCATGATGGGCGGACGCGTGGCGGAAGAACTCGTGTTCGGACGCGAACGCGTCACCTCGGGCGCATCCTCCGACATCGAGCAGGCGACCAAGCTTGCGCGGCTGATGGTCACGCGCTGGGGTCTCTCGGAAGAGCTCGGCACCGTCGCGTACGGCGAGAACCAGGAAGAGGTGTTCCTCGGTTATTCGGTGGCGCGCACGCAGAACATCTCCGAGGAGACGAGCCGCAAGATCGACGCCGAAATCCGGCGGTTCGTCGAGGCGGGCTATGCCGAAGCGGACAAGATCCTGAACGAGAAGCGCGCCGATCTCGAGACGCTCGCGCGCGGGCTCCTCGAATTCGAGACGCTCACCGGCGACGAGATCATCGACCTGATCGCCGGCAAGCGGCCGGTGCGCGAGTCGATCATCGAGCCGACGACGCCGCGCTCGTCCGCGGTGCCGTCCGCCGGCAAGGGCCGCCCGCCGCGGCCCGACGCGCCGCTCGACCCGCAGCCTGCGCCGCAGGCGTAAGGGTTTCGCAGATACCAGCAACGCCCGCCGCAAGGCGGGCGTTTTTGTTTCAAGGTACCGGCTTCGGCGCGGCGCGCATCCGGCGCACGATCAGCATGGCGGTGACGGCGATCACCACGAGGCTCGCCAGCGAGATCGCGGCTTCGGCGCGTGAAGGCTCGGCACCCGGCGACAGCGCGACACGTCCGAGCATGCCGAGCGCAGTGAACGCCGCGACAGGCGGCAGCAGCCCGCCGGCCGTCGCCACGATGTAGGGCACGAACTTTATTGCGGTCAGCCCGAACACGTAGTTGATCGCGCCGCCGGGCAGCGGCGAGGTGAAGCGCGTCAGCACGACGAGCCGCCAGCCCTCGGCGTTGACCGCGTCGAGAAAGCGGCGCCATTTCGGGCGTTTCTCGACCTGCCGCTGGAAGGCGCCGTGCAGCCACGTTCGCGCGAGCCAGAATGCTATCGCGGCGCCGATCAGCGAGCCTGCGATCGCGGCCGGAATCGCGGCGAGCCCGAACACGGCTCCGCCGATCGAATAGAACGTGAAGCGCGGCATGAAGGTGAGCGTGCCGAGCAGGAAGACGAGCGCAAGCGCGCCCAGCCCGAGGACGCCGAGGCCTTCCCATCCTCGTGCAAACGCGAGGAGCTGCTCAGCCAAAACGGCGCCTCGCCATGAATGCTCCGCTTACGGCGTTGCGCCGAGCGCCTTCAGGGCGGCCTCGATCTCGCGCTTGCGGTTTTCGCTGGGGTTGAGCGTCAGGCCCTTCTTGAGGTCCGCGATCGCGTCGTCGCTGCGATTGAGCGCGCGCATCACGGCTGCGCGGTTCGCGTAGTTCGCCGCATCCTTCGGATCGAGGTTGACCGCCTGATCGGCGTCGCGCAACGCCGCGATGTTGTCGCCCTTCTTCAGCCAGGCTTCCGAGCGGCGCATGTAGGCGACATCGGACTTCCCGTTGATGCGGATCGCCTCGCCATAGTCCGCGATGGCGCGGTCCTGATCGCCGCGATCCTTGTAGACATTGCCGCGGTTGATGAAGGCGAGGCTGAACTGCGGGTCGGCGCGCACCGCCTCGGTGTAGTCGGCGAGGGCGCGGTCGAGGTCGTTGCGGTTGCGGTGGATCACGCCGCGGATGTTGAAGGCGCGCGCGTAATCGGGATTGAGCCGGATCGCCTCGGTCAGGTCGATGATCGCGCGCTCCTGATCGCCCTTGTCGTCCCAGGCGTCGCCGCGGTTGGCATAGGCGATCGACGACTTCGGGTCGTTGCTGATCGCGCCGGTGAAGTCCGCGATGGCGCGGTCGAGATCGCCCTTCTTCTTCCACACCACGCCGCGCACGTTGTATGCGCGCGCATATTTCGAATCGAAGCGGATCGCCTGATCGAGGTCGGCGATGGCGCGGTTGCTGTCGCCCTTGTCGTCCCAGGCGTCGCCGCGATTGGCGTAGGCGAGGGCGAATTTCGGGTCGAGCCGGATCGCCTCGTTGTAGTCGGCGACGGCGCGGTCGAGATCGCCCTTGTCCTTCCAGATATTGCCGCGGTTGTTGAAGGCCTTGGCGTATTTCGCGTTGATGCGGATCGACTCGTTGTAATCCGCGAGCGCGGAATCGTTGTCCTTCTTCTGCCGGTACGAGATCGCCCGGTTGTAGTAGGTCACCGCGAGGTCGGCGCCCTTGGTCTTGCCGGCCTTGATGATGCGGGTGCAGGCCTCGATCGCGGGATCGGCGGCGGCGTTCTCGTCCTTGCACACCGTCCAGTCGTCCGCCCGCGCAGCCGACGCAAAGGTGCTGGCGCAGATCAGGAGGGCGAGGGTCGCGTGGCGCAGCATGGGAAGCTCCCGAAACGGCCGGATTCGTCGGCTGGTATCGTAGGGATGGCCCGCCGTTGCGGCAACCCAACTGGAATTCAGCCCGTTAATGTCTCTCACAATTTTTGAAGGCATTAAGACGGCGTTCGAACTACAATCGGGGTGCGCCGCAAGGCGGCGCCAACGCGAAGGCCCGGACAGGGCCCAGAACCGCAGAGGGGATTGATGGCTCGCAAGTATTTCGGCACCGATGGCATTCGCGGGCGGGCCAACGGCGTCATTACGGCCGAACTCGCGCTCAAGGTGGGGCAGGCGGTCGGGTCTCATTTTCCAGACCGGCGACCACCGCCACCGCGTGCTGATCGGCAAGGACACGCGCCTCTCCGGCTACATGATCGAGAACGCGCTCACCGCCGGGTTTACGTCGGTCGGCATGGACGTGCTGCTCACGGGTCCGATCCCGACGCCCGGCGTCGCGATGCTGACCCGCTCGATGCGCGCCGACCTCGGCGTGATGATCTCGGCCTCGCACAATCCGTTCGACGACAACGGCATCAAGCTGTTCGGTCCGGACGGCTACAAGCTCTCGGACGAGATCGAGAAGCAGATCGAGGAACTGGTCGACTCCGACCTGACCAAGCGGCTCGCCAATTCGCAGAAGATCGGCCGCGCCAAACGCATCGACGGCGTGCAGGACCGCTACATCGAATTCGCCAAGCGCACGCTGCCGCGCGCGATGGAGCTTGACGGCATGCGCGTCGTGATCGACTGCGCGAACGGCGCGGCCTATCGCGTGGCGCCCGAGGCGCTGTGGGAGCTCGGCGCGGAGGTGTTCACGGTCGGCGTCGAGCCGGACGGCTTCAACATCAACAAGGAATGCGGCTCGACCGCCCCCGCCGCGCTCTCCGCCAAGGTGCGCGAAATGCGCGCCGACATCGGCATTGCGCTCGACGGCGACGCCGACCGCGTGGTGATCGTCGACGAGAAGGGTCACGTGGTCGACGGCGACCAGTTCCTCGCCGTGGTGGCGGAAAGCTGGCAGGAAGACCGCCGCCTGTCCAAGCCCGCCGTGGTGGCCACGGTGATGTCGAACCTCGGGTTCGAGCGCTTCCTGAAAGGCCTTGGGCTCGGGCTTGAGCGCACGCCGGTCGGTGATCGTTACGTGCTCGAGCACATGCGCGAGGGCGGCTACAATCTCGGCGGCGAGCAGTCCGGCCACATCATCATGTCGGACTACGCGACGACCGGCGACGGCTTCGTCGCGGCGCTGCAGGTGCTGGCGGTGGTGAAGAAGCACGGCCGGCCGGTGTCGGAAGTGTGCCATCGCTTCGAGCCGCTGCCGCAGGTGCTGAAGAACGTGCGCTACCGCGAGGGCCGGCCGCTTGAGGACGCCAAGGTGAAATCCGCCATCCAGGACGCGGTGCAGCGGCTCGACGGCCACGGACGGCTGATCGTGCGCGCCTCCGGCACCGAGCCGGTGATCCGGGTGATGGTCGAGGGCGAGAACGAGCCCCTGATCGAGGAGATCGTCGACGGCATCGTCGATGCCCTCACGAAGGCGGCCGCCTAGATACTCTTTCGCCAAGGCCTCCGATTTGTCAGGATCACGACAACACGGAGGTGCGCCATGGCCTACGAGTTCGACCAGTTCGTCACCGATTGCCGCGCGACGCTGCGGCGCGATCCGGGCCCCGCGGGCCGCGAGAGCCGTGCGGGCCAATCTCGAACGCCTGCTCGGCAACAAGGATTTCGTCGCCGGGACCTGCGGCGAGGACGCGCCCACCGGCCTGAAGGTGCTCTACGAGGACAAGGAACTCGGCTTCCAGATCCTCGCGCACGTCAACGACAAGGCGCGCAAGTCGCCGCCGCACGATCACGGCAACTCGTGGGCGATCTACGGCCAGGCGACCAAATACACCGACATGATCGAGTGGGAGCGCGTCGGCGGCGACGACAAGCATGCGCAGCTGAAGGAAGCGAAACGCTATCGGCTCAATCCGGGCGAAGCGGGCATCTATCAGGACGGCAAGATCCACTCGATCGACTATCCGGACCAGGCCCGCTTCATCCGCGTGACCGGCACCAACCTCGACAAGATCAATCGCGTGCGCTTCGACCTCAAGACTGGCGAAGTGCACCAGATGACGCCGCAGCAGGCGACCTGAATGTCCGGCGCGGTGCGCTCCATCGGCGCGCCCACGCTGCGTGCGATGCTGCTCGACGAGGACGAGCTTGCGCTTCTCGATGTGCGCGAGGAGCGCATCTTCTCCGAGAGCCATCTCTTGTTCGCGCGCTCGGTGCCGCTGAGCCGGCTCGAACTTAGGATCGCGCGCCTTGTGCCGCGGCTGACGACACGCATCGTGCTGGTCGATGCCGGCGGTGGCCTAGCCGAACGCGCCGCGGAGGTGCTCGGCGAAGGCGGCTATTCCGATCTGCATATACTCGACGGCGGCCTGATCGCGTGGGAGGCGGCCGGCTACGAGCTGTTCTCCGGCGTCAACGTGCCGAGCAAGGCGTTCGGCGAATTCGTCGAGCACGAGAGCGGCACGCCGAGTATCTCCGCCGAAGAGCTGAACGCGTTGATGCAGGCGCGCACCGACATGGTGGTGCTCGAACTCGCGCCCGTTCGACGAATATTCGCGCGTCTCGATCCCGACCGGCGTGAACGTGCCCGGCGCCGAACTGGTGCTGCGCGTGCACGATCTCGCGCCGAAACCGGAGACGCTGGTGGTGGTCAATTGCGCCGGCCGCACACGCTCGATCATCGGCGCGCAGTCGCTGATCAACGCGGGCGTGCCGAACAAGGTGGTGGCGCTGCGCAACGGCACGATGGGCTGGAATCTCGCGGGCTTCAAACCGGATTCAGGCCGGACGCGCCGCGCCGGCGAGGTCTCGCATGGCGCGCTCGCATGGTCGAAAGCCGCCGCCGAGAACGTCGCGCGCAAGCTCGGCATCCGCTCGATCGACGAGGCAACGCTCGAGGGGCTTCGCGCCGACGAGAACCGCACGACATATCTGTTCGACGTGCGCGATCCCGCCGAATACGCCGCCGGTCATGTGCCGGGCGCGCTTTCGGCGCCGGGCGGGCAACTCGTGCAGGCGACGGATCAATACGCCGCTACGCTGCGCGCCCGCATCGTCCTGGTGGACGACAAGGCGGTGCGCGCCATGATGACGGCCTCGTGGCTGCGCCAGATGGGCTGGGGCGAGGTCTATGTGCTGGTCGCCGCGGGCGAGGAGAGGGGCGTTCCCGAGGCGCGGGCGCTGGGCGCTCCGCCGCGCGACGCCGAAATGAGTTCCCGCCGAGCTTTCCGTCCTGCTGGAGGGCCGCAAGGCTACGGTGTTCGATCTGTCGCTGAGCCGCGACTACGCTGGCGCGCACATCGACGGCGCGTGGTTCGCGATCCGCTCGCGGCTCGGGCAGGCCATCCAGAAGACACCGCTGCTCGCCACGCTGGTGCTGACGTCGGAGGACGGTGTCCTTGCCGGCCTTGCGGTAGACGAAGCGCGCGCGTTCACGCCGCTGCCGGTCCGCTACCTCGCGGGCGGCAACGCCGCTTGGCGCGACGCGGGCTTTCCGCTCACCACCGAGAACGCTCGCATGGCGGACGAGCCGATCGACGCGTGGCTCAAGCCCTACGAGCGTCCCGACGGCGTGCGCGAGGCGATGGCGGAATATCTCGCGTGGGAAACCGATCTGCTCCCCCGAATCGCACGCGACGGCTCCACGCGCTTTGAAAAATTTCCGCGCTGAAGAGCGGGCGCAAAATGTGGCGCTTCGTCCTCTTATGGTTAATAGAGTCTTAATTGGGCCATCCGCGTTAACCTCTGCGGCCCTTACGTTAATCTCTGCGCCGTCATGCGTGACAATTTCGCAACAGAGCACTCGTGGCGCGCCTTCCGCGCGCCACACGCATCAAGGAAATGTCAGGGTTAAGTTTTAACGTTAAGCCGCGCTTAAATATTGGCTGGCAGCATCCGCCCATCGTCCGTGTGTCGGACCAACGTGACGTTGGTCTGGCGGGTCTCAGAGGATGCAGTCATGCGCAGTTTCAAAGTAGCTTTGTTCGCCGGCGCCGCTCTCGCGTCGGCCTTTACCGCGGCAAACGCCGCCGATCTTCCGCCCATCATGGCGCCGCGCGGCCAGCCGGTCGCCGAGGAATCAATGGGCGGCTGGTATCTGCGTGGCGACATCGGTGTCGGCTCGCAGCGCTTCAAGGAGTTCGATCACACCCAGACCAATCAGGCCTTCGTTTGGCCGGCGAGCTGGACCATCGATCAGCGCGACATGGGTGACGCGATGTTTGCCGGCGGCGGCATCGGCTTCCAGTGGAATTCCTGGCTGCGTTTTGACGCGACCGCGGAATACCGCGCCAAGACCAAGTTCAAGACGATCGGCAGCTACACCGAGTTCTGTCCGGGCGGCCGCTGCTTCGACGTCTACGACGGCAGCCACTCGGCTCTGGTCGTGATGGCGAACGCCTACATCGATCTCGGCACCTGGATGTGCATCACGCCGTTCGTCGGCGCCGGCGTCGGTTATGCACGTCACGCCGTCTCGGGCTTCAGCGATACCGGCTACATCTCCGACGGCACCACCGGCTTCGGCTACGCGGCGAACAACGACTTCGCCGAGTGGAAGTTTGCCTGGGCGGTCCACGCCGGTCTCGCCTACAACGTCACCAACAACTTCAAGATGGAACTGGCGTACCGTTACCTCAACTTCGGCAACGTCAACACCTCCATCATCGATTGCGCCAACGGTGGATGCTCCACCGGCGCCGGTCCTCGCGCCTACTACACGTTCCGCGAATTCGACTCGCATGACGTGAAGCTCGGCGTGCGCTGGATGCTCCAGCCGGAGCCGGCACCGCAGCCGCTCGTGCGCAAGGGCTGACCTTCAAACACACGGACGTGGGACGACGGCGCGGGCAACCCCCGCGCCGTTTTCTTTTTTGGGGCCAGCGGGACCGTGTTGAGGCGGGGCAGGGCGCGGCGTTTCGGCCGGCGAGGCCCTCGGGAAAAAGCGCGAAGCTAACGCCTCATTAAGGTTAATGCCTGATGATCGCCGCGGATTTGTCGTTCAGCGGGGATCAGGGTCATGCGGCGTCTTTTGATTTGCGGAATTGCGGCACTGGCGTCGGCGCAGGCGAGTGCGGCCGACATGTCGGATTTTCTGCGCGGTTCGAACACCGTGATTTCGGCCCCGGGCGGCGGCGTTCGCTGGGAAGGCTTCTATGTCGGCGGGCACCTCGGCTACAGCGTGCCGGGCATCGACTTCACCAACAACACGCCCATGGTTGGCGCACTTGCCGCCATGACGCCGATCGCGAGCCGGACCGTCTCGCCGCTCGGAAATCAGGACTCCACCAACGCGCATTTCGGCGGCTTCATTGGCTACAACACGCAATGGGACGGCGCGATCGTCAGCCTGGAAGCTGGCTATAGCTCGCTCAACAAGTCGATCACCGCGACCAATACCATCACGGGAAGCTTTGGCACGCCGGGTGACCAACTCGTCTATACGGGGGCCGGCTCGGTTACGGCGCGCATCATCGACTACGGGACACTGCGCGTCCGCGGCGGCTGGGCGACCGACAGCTTCTTCATGCCCTACGCGACGTTCGGCCTGGCGGTTGGACGCATGGACATCACCCGCACGGTCCTCATCACGCCGGCGGCGACCGCAGGCACTCCGCCCGGCACGTTCGTGCCGGCGCCGACTCCGGTCAGCGAAAATCTCAACGGTCAGTTCGGCTACGGCTGGACGGCGGGCGTGGGTGTCGACTTCTCTCTGATGTCGAACCTCTTCCTGCGCGCCGAGTACGAGTATGTGCAGTTTCCGGACTTCCAGGGCTTGAACGCGCATATCCACAACGCGCGCATCGGTGCGGCCCTCAAGTTCTAACCATCACGTCTGCTGATACCGGCGGCGCGGGCCTTGTGCCCGCGCCGTTGTCGTTTGGCGCAAGTCTTTTCTTGACGCCACGATTGCCCTTCCTTATGTCCGCCGGCGGGACACCTCTCCCCAACGAGAGGCATCTATCTGGAAGGGTAGGTCATGGCGATCGCAAAGCCCGGCGTGCGGCCGGCTGTTCCGCACTTCTCCTCCGGCCCCTGCGCCAAGCGCCCCGGCTGGAATCTCCAGGCCCTCAAAGACGCATTTCTCGGCCGCTCGCACCGCGCCAAAGGCGGCAAGGCGAAGCTCAAGCGCGCCATCGAAGAAACGCGCGCGGTGCTGGAAGTCCCGGCGGATTTCCTGATCGGCATCGTTCCGGCCTCCGACACCGGCGCCGTCGAGATGGCGCTGTGGTCGATGCTCGGCGCGCGCCCCGTCACCATGATCGCGTGGGAATCCTTCGGCGAAGGCTGGATCACGGACGTGTCCAAGCAGCTCAAGCTGAAGGACGTGACCAACATCACGGCGCCCTACGGCAAGCTCCCCGACCTATCGAAGATCGATCCCAATTCCGACATCGTCTTCACCTGGAACGGCACGACCTCCGGCGTCCGCGTGAAGAACGCCGACTGGATCGCGGCCGACCGCGAAGGCCTCACGATCTGCGACGCGACTTCGGCCGCTTTCGCCCAGCCGCTTGAATGGTCGAAGCTCGATGTGGTGACCTTCTCGTGGCAGAAGGCGCTCGGCGGCGAAGCCGCGCACGGCATGCTGATCCTGTCGCCGCGCGCCGTCGCGCGGCTTGAGAGCTACACGCCGCCCTGGCCGCTGCCGAAGATCTTCCGCATGACCAAGGGCGGCCAGGTGAACCGCGGCATCTTCGAGGGTGAGACCATCAACACGCCCTCGATGCTCGCGCTTGAGGACTATCTCGACACACTCGCGTGGGCGAAGGCCGCGGGCGGGCTGAAGGGCCTGCGCGCACGCGCCGATGCGAACGCGAAGGTGATCCACGACTGGGCGGAGAAGACGCCGTGGATCGCGAGCCTCGCCGAGGACCCGGCGACGCGCTCGAACACTTCCGTGTGCCTGAAGATCGTCGATCCCGCCGTCACGTCGCTCTCGGTCGATGCGCAATGGGCCTTCGTGAAGGACCTTGTCGCGCTGATCGAGAAGGAAGGCGCGGCCTACGACATCGCGACCCACCGCGATGCGCCGCCGGGCCTGCGCATCTGGTGCGGTTGCACCGTCGAGACTTCCGACGTCGCGGCGCTGACGCCGTGGATCGACTGGGCGTTCGAGCAAGCGAAAGTCGCGCTGTCGAAGGCGGCGTGACGTGTTCGCCGACCCGCTGGTGGAGAAGCTCGCCGTCTTCGTTCGTAGCGTCGGGATCGCGGTGCATACCGCCGAGCTCGGCGACACGTTCCTGCCCGGGCTGGAAATCAGGGGAGGCGCGCTGCTGATCGACGAGGCACGCCTGACCTATCCGGGTGACATCCTGCACGAGGCCGGACACATCGCGGTGTCCGATCCCGCGACGCGCAACACCGCGCCGGTCTCCACCGATCCCGGCGAGGAAATGGCGGCGAGCGCGTGGTCTTACGCTGCCGCGCGCAAGATCGGGATAGACCCGGCCATCGTGTTTCACGACGCCTTCAAGGGCGACGGTCCGAACATGGTCGAGAACTTCAATGCCGGCCGCTACGTCGGCGTGCCGATGTTGCACTGGTACGGCATGTCGGTTGAGCCGAGGCAGGCTGCTGCCGATGTTGAGCCCTATCCGCACATGCTGCGCTGGGTGCGCTGAACTTGATCGGGCCATGCCGGCCCGCACGAAACGAAACACAAGACGAGCAGGAGCAGGCCGATGGCGCCGCGCGTACTCATTTCCGATGCTCTTTCGAGCGCCGCCGTGCAGATCTTCAAGGATCGCGGCGTCGAGGTCGATTTCCAGCCCAAGCTGGGCGCCGACAAGGAAAAGCTTGCCGCGCTGATCGGTGGCTTCGACGGGCTTGCGATCCGCTCGGCCACCAAGGTGACGCCGAAGATCCTGGAGCAGGCGAAGAAACTCAAGGTGATCGGCCGCGCCGGTATCGGCGTCGACAACGTCGACATTCCGGCCGCGACCGCGAAGGGCATCATCGTGATGAACACGCCCTTCGGGAATTCGATCACCACCGCCGAGCACGCCATCACACTGATGCTCGCGCTTGCGCGCCAGATCCCGCAGGCCGACACCTCCACGCAGGCGGGCAAGTGGGAAAAGAACAAGTTCATGGGCGTGGAGATCACCGGCAAGACGCTCGGCGTGATCGGCGCGGGTAACATCGGGTCGATCGTGGTCGACCGCGCGCTCGGCCTGCGCATGCGGGTGATTGCCTATGATCCGTTCCTGTCGCCGGAACGTGCCGCCGATATCGGCGTGCACAAGGTCGAACTCGACGAGCTGTTCCGCCGCGCCGACTTCATCACGCTGCACACGCCGCTCACCGACAAGACGCGCAACATCATCGGCGCGGACGCGCTCGCGAAGATGAAAAAGGGCGTGCGCATCGTCAATTGCGCGCGCGGCGGGCTGGTCGATGAGCAGGCGCTGCGTGAAGCGCTCGATTCCGGGCAGGTTGCGGGCGCGGCGTTCGACGTGTTCACCGAGGAGCCCGCGAAGGACAATCCGCTGTTCGGCCATCCGAACGTCGTGTGCACGCCGCACCTCGGCGCGGCCACCACGGAGGCGCAGGAGAACGTCGCGCTGCAGGTCGCCGAGCAGATGTCGGACTATCTGCTGCAGGGCGCGATCTCGAACGCGGTGAACTTTCCCTCGATCACCGCCGAGGAGGCGCCGCGGCTCAAGCCGTTCATCGCGCTCGCCGAGCGCCTCGGCTCGTTCGCCGGGCAGCTCACCGAGACCGGGCTGAAGAAGGTTCAGATTTCCTACGAGGGCCAGGTCGCACAGATGAAGGTGAAGGCGCTCACCTCCGCGGCGGTCGCCGGCCTGCTGCGGCCGATGCTGCAGGACATCAACGTCGTGTCGGCGCCGGGCGTCGCCAAGGAGCGCGGCATCGTGGTCGAGGAAGTGACGCGCGAAGGCGATTGCGATTACGAAAGCCTGATCACCGTGACGGTCGAGACCGAGCGGCAATCGCGCAGCATCTCGGGAACGGTGTTCGCGGACGGGCGTCCGCGCATCGTCAACATCAAGGGCATCCGCATGGACGCGGAGTTCGGTCCCTCGATGATCTACATCACCAATCTCGACAAGCCGGGCTTCATCGGCACGTTCTCCGGTACGCTCGGCGAAGCGGGCATCAACATCGCGACCTTCCACGTGGGCCGCGAGGCGCCGGGCGGCGACGCGATCGCGTTGATCGAGATCGATGGCGATCTGCCGGGCGATGTGCTGGCGAAGGTTCAGGCGCTGCCGCAGGTGCAGTCGGCGAAGACGCTGAAGTTCGACCCGCTTCCTCCTTCTTCTCCGACGTCCCGAAGCGGGGAGAGGGTGGCGCGCCTCGAGCGAAGTGAGATGCGGCCGGGGTGAGGGGCGAATTTGGGCCCGAAGTTGCCGGAATGCCGCCGGAACCTCGCCTAACGTAAACCGAATTCTCGGGTTCCATTGGAACAGGGACGACGCCTGCCTCCAGAGGAATCCGCGCCATGAAGCGCTCGTCCGCGGCGTTGCCCGCCGCCTGTGTCTTGATTTTCGTTGGAATTGTCCCGCTCGGCGCCGCCGAGCTCGATGTCAAATCCGCAATCGATGCCGTCACGGTCTATCCCGACGGGGCAACCGTGACGCGGCTCATCACCGTCGATCTGCCGCAGGGCGACACGACGCTGATCGCGCGCGACTTCCCGCCGGGCCTCGATGCCGCATCGCTGCGCGTCGAAGGCGAGACGGGCGCGCGCGTCACCATCGGCGCGATCGATGCGCGGCCGCCGCGCGCGGAGCGTCCGCCGACCGCACCTGAACTCGAGAAGCGCTGGATGGCGCTGAAGGACGAACGCGTGGCGATCGACGACCAGATCGCCGCCGAAACCGCGCGCAAGAAATTCGCCGAGCGCTTCGCCTCCGAGACGCCGTTCGGGCTCGGCGAGAAGGGCGAGGCCCGTCCGATTTCGGATTGGCGCGCGGCGTTCGGTGCGGTCGCGGACGAGATCCGCTCCGCCAATGACGCGATCCGTGCGCTCAAGCTGAAGCAGCGCGAGATCGACGAAGAGATCGCGCGCGTCAATCAGGCGCTGGCGGCCGATCCGCCGCGCAAGATGGAAGTCCGCATCGACCTCGCAGCCGATGCGCAATCGCGCGGGACATTCCGCGTGAGCTACACGGTGCGCGGCGCGCGCTGGTCGCCGCTCTACGATGCGCGGCTCGATACCGGCACGCGCGAGCGCAAGCCCGCGCTCGAACTGGTACGCCGCGCCGAGATCGTGCAGCAGACCGGCGAGGACTGGAACGACGTCGCGCTGTCCGTCTCCACCGTGCGCACCGCCAAGGGCGGCAGCGGTCCCGAGCTCAAGCCGCTCGTCGTGCGCTATTACGAACCGGCGGCGCCGATCCGTGAATCGCGCCCCAAGATCATGCCGGACCGCTTGTCTCCGCAGCGTTTCGAGGCTGCTTCCGCCTACAAGGAGCGATCGGACGACCTGAAGGTGGTCACGACGACACCCGTGCCCGCGCAGGAACAGGAAGCGACAATCGAGAGCGGCGGCTATCAGGCGCTCTTCCGCGTGCCCGGACGCGTGACGGTTGCGGGAAACGAAGGCGCGAAAAGCCTCCGCATCTCCACCGCGACGATCGCGCCGGAGCTTCTCGTGCGCGCCGCGCCGGCGCTCGACGAGACCGCCTATCTCGAAGCCTCGCTCAAGAACAGCGACGAGGCGCCGCTGCTGCCGGGGCGCGTCGCGCTCTATCGCGACGGCATCTTCGTCGGCCGCGGCCAGATGACGCTGACGCCGAAGGATGAAATCCTGCGGCTCGGCTTCGGGGCGGACGAGAAAGTGAAAGTCGCACGCGTCCTCATCCGCAAGCTGGAAGGTTCGGCGGGCATCATCTCGTCGTCCAAGACGGACGAGCGCGAGTTCAAGATCACCTTGCGCAGCGGGCACAGCCGGCCCGTGAAGATGGTGATCGAAGACCAGATCCCGGCGAGCGAAACCTCCGACATCCAGGTCGAGATGCTGCCCGTCACCACGCCGCCGAGCGAACGCGACGTGCGCGACCGGCGTGGCGTGCTTGCGTGGAATTTCGAGGCGGCACCCGGCGAGGCGAAGGAGATCAAGCTCGGCTGGCGCATGCGCTGGCCCGGCGACAAGGTCGTCGCCTACGAGCCGCGCCGTCCCTGAGCGAACCGGCGATAACCCGGCACAACATAAGCCATTGAGCCGTTAATTGAGACGGCCCAATGGCTTGCCACCCCCTGCGCCATCCGATATCCCCGGGCCGGGTTCTTCGTCCGTGCGGGCCGCCGCGCGTCCTTTTCAGGGGTCCTCATGGCGAACGTGGTCGTGGTCGGCTCCCAGTGGGGCGACGAAGGCAAGGGAAAGCTCGTCGACTGGCTGTCCGAGCAGGCGGACGTCGTCGTGCGCTTCCAGGGCGGTCACAACGCGGGCCACACGCTCGTCATCGGCGGCAACACCTACAAGCTCTCGCTGCTGCCGTCGGGCGTGGTGCGTCCCGGCAAGCTTTCGGTGATCGGCAACGGCGTGGTGCTCGATCCGCGTGCGCTGCTTGAGGAGATCGGCCGGCTCGGCAGCCAGGGCGTGAAGGTCACGCCCGAGAGTTTGCGCATTGCCGAGAACGTCGCGCTGATCCTGCCGCTGCATCAGGAACTCGACGCGCAGCGCGAGTCCTCGAACGCGGGCGTGAAGATCGGCACCACCAAGCGCGGCATCGGCCCGGCCTACGAAGACAAGGTCGGCCGCCGTGCGATCCGCCTGATGGACCTCGCCGATCTCGACTGCGCTCGGCACCAAGATCGACGGGCTGCTGGCGCACCACAATGCGCTGCGGCGCGGCAATGGCCTGCCCGAGATCGACGGCGAGAAGCTCCACAAGGAGCTCGCCGAAGTCGCGCCCAAGGTGCTGCCGTTCATGGACACCGTCTGGTCGCTGCTCGACGAGAAGCGCCGCGAGGGCAAGCGCATCCTGTTCGAGGGCGCGCAGGGCACGCTGCTCGACGTCGACCACGGCACCTATCCGTTCGTCACCTCGTCCAACACCGTGGCCGGGCAGGCGGCGACCGGATGCGGGCTTGGGCCCGGCGCGATCGATTACGTGCTCGGCATCTGCAAGGCCTATACGACGCGGGTGGGGGAGGGGCCGTTCCCGACCGAGCAGGACAACGACATTGGCCGCAAGCTAGGCGAGCGCGGGCGCGAGTTCGGCACCGTCACGGGCCGGGCGCGGCGCTGCGGCTGGTTCGACGCCGTGCTGGTGCGGCAAACCACGCGCACCAGCGGCATCAACGGGTTGGCGCTGACAAAGCTGGACATCCTCGACGGCTTCGACGAGATCAAGGTCGGCGTCGGCTACATGCTGGATGGCCGTAAAATCGACTATCTGCCGGCAAGCGCCAGTGCACAGGCCCGCGTCGAGCCGATTTATGAGAGCATTGAGGGTTGGAAAAGTGCCACGGCCGGGGCAAGGTCGTGGGCGGAACTGCCCGCGCAGGCAATAAAATACGTACGCCGAATCGAGGAACTGGTGGACTGTCCGGTCGCCCTGCTGTCGACCAGCCCGGAGCGGGAAGACACCATCCTGGTGCAGAACCCCTTCGAGGCGTGAGCCAAACCGGCGGGGTGGGAGAACGTAGCTAGCGAATGGCCGATTATTACCCGCTCGTTGCCAAGGCCGTCGCCGGGCTTGAAAGAAACACCGGTGAAGGCCGGCGTGCGCTTTATGAACGCGCGCGTACGGCGCTGGTCGCGCAATTGCGCGGCATGAGCGAGCCGCCGCTCACCGAAGCCGAGATCACGCGCGAGCGTCTCGCGCTCGAAGAAGCGATCCGCAAGGTCGAGGGCGAATCGGCGCGGCGTGCGCGCACCGAGCCTGCGCCGAAGCCGGCCGCGTCATCGGGTGCCGACTCGATGCGCGATCTCGACGCGGTGCTGCAGCCCGGATCGCAGCGGCAGCCCGCGCCGCCGCCGCCTTCACCACCCCCAACACCCCGCGCCATCACCTCCGTCTCCGCCTTCCGCTTCCGCGCGCGCCTTGCCTTCGTCGGCGGCGGTCGCGGCGCCCGCCGCCGAACGCATGCGTGCGCCCAGCCGCCGCGTCGCCGACGAGGGCCTGAAAGGCTTTCGCGACGTGATCGCCGAGGCCGAAAACCTCGGCGAGGCGACGGCGCAGGGCGCAAAGACCGCGCGCGAAGCATTCGCCGCGACGCCGCCGAGCGGCGAGCCGATCGAGCGTGTGGAGCCGCGCATCGAGCCGGAAGGTCTGCGCACGCCAATCCGTCCCAGCCGCTCCTCCGAGCAGACGGCGCGCGCCGAGATGCGCGCGACCCGAGCCCCGCGCGACGGAGTTGCGCGCACCCGCGCCTGAATCTCGTGCGCCATCATGGCCGCCGGAGCCTGCGCCCGCGCAGACCATCGAGCCGCGGCCCGGGACACCGCGGCCAACGACGATGCGCCAGCCTTCGGCCGATGACATCGACGAGTTGCCGCCGCGTTCGCGCGTTGGGCTGGTCGCCGCCATTCTGACGGTGTTGCTCATCCTCGGGCTCGGCGCCGCCGCCTACTGGCAGCGCGACCGCATCGCCGCGCTGGTCAACGTCGTGCGCGGGCCGGCGAAACAGGCTCAGAAGGATGCGGGGCCCGTGCCCTCGAAGATTCCCGACCGGATCGGCCAGCCGGCGCCAAGCCAGTCGGACTCCGCTGCATCTTCGACGGCACCGAGCGCCGCGCCGGCCGCGGCCGTCGCACAGCGCGTCGTGCTCTACGAGGAGGATCCGGCCGAGCCGCAGGGCAAGCGCTATGTCGGCTCCGCGATCTGGCGCACCGAGAACGTCACGACGGGTCCGGGCGCGCCGCCCGATCTCGCCGTGCGCGCCGATCTCGAAATTCCCGACCGGCGCATCACGATGACGTTCTCGCTCCGCCGCAACACCGATCAGGCGCTGCCGGCGAGCCACACCATCGAGATCACGTTCAATCTTCCGGCCGACTTCCCGTTCGGCGGCATCCAGAACGTTCCCGGCATCCTGATGAAGCAGGCGGAGCAGACACGCGGCGCACCGCTTGCGGGGCTCGCCGTGAAGGTGACGTCGGGCTTCTTCCTCGTCGGCCTCTCCGCCGTTGAAGGCGACATGCAGCGCAATCTCCAGCTCCTCAAGGAGCGCTCCTGGTTCGATATTCCGATCGTCTACAACAACGGGCGCCGTGCGATCCTTGCGATCGAGAAGGGCAACCCGGGCGAGCGTGCCTTCGAAGACGTGTTCAAGGCCTGGGGGCAATGAGTGGCGCGTGAGGCGATCCGCGTCGCGACGTTCGATGGTCCCGGCGCGCCGCCGGTCATCCGTACGGTTCCTTGGCCCGAAGTCCCGAAGAAGGCCGCGCTGATCAAGATCGGCGCGTGCGGCGTATGCGGCACCGATCAGCACATCCTGAAAGGTCATTGGCCGAAGCCGCTGCCGTGGCCCTTCACGCTCGGCCATGAGTTGGGCGGTGTCATCGTCGAATGCGGCGACGAATTCACCGAAGACTTCATGGGCAAGCCGCTGAAGGTCGGCTCGAAGGTGATGATCCCGCCGCTGATGCCGTGCGGCTCCTGTTACTACTGCGTCCACTATCCGCAGAACGCCAACAAATGCCTGACGCCGGTCTACTACGGGCGTTATCTCGGCTTCGACAAGGCGCCGCACCTGTGGGGCGGCTGGGCCGAGTACGTGTACGTCGATCTTGGCATGCTGCCGGGCACGAAAGTCTACAAGCTTCCCGACGACATGAGCCTGCGCCTCGGCGCGCTCTCCGAGCCGCTGACCTCATGCATCCGCGCGTTCAACCGCGCGATCGAGGCGGGCCGTTTCAAGTGGAGCAACTCGGTCGTGATCCAGGGCTCGGGCCCGATCGGCATTCTCGCGGTCGCGGCCGCGCAGGAGATGGGCGCGGGCCGCGTGATCTGTGTCGGCGCGCCGGAAGAGCCGCGGCTCAAGCTCGCGCGCAAGTTCGGCGCCGAGGCGACGGTCAACATCGACGAAGTGAAGTCGCCCGAAGATCGGATCAAGGCGGTGCGCGATATCGTCGGCGGCTTCGGCGCGGACCTGGTGATGGATTGCTCCGGCCATCCGAGCGCTGGCCCCGAAGGCATCGAGATGCTGCGCGACGGCGGCACTTACGTCGAGATGGGCCAGTTCACCGACGCGGGCTCGATCGCGACCTCATGGCATCGCATCTGCGCCAAGGACCTCAACGTACTCGGCTCATGGGCGTTCACCGCGAACGACCTGCCGCTCGGCGTCGACATGCTCTATCGCTGCCGCGACAAATACCCGTGGCTCGACATGCAGACGCTCTATCCCTTCACCGAGAAGGGCGTGGCCGACGCGGTCGCCGACGCGATGGCGATGAAGACCGTGAAGTCCACCATCGTGCCGTGGCCGGAACTCGTCTGACATTTTCAGAGAGCGGACGTTGCCCACCTGGAGCCTTTCGGCTTTTGGCTGCGCTGATCGTCGCGGGCGGCGATTTCGCGTTAGCACGAAACGGCGGAACCCGTTGCCGATCAAGACATTAACCCTGCGGACCTGATGCCGCACCTGCCCGTTCCCCACGGGTGGTCACTGCGGCTGGAACCGTGTAATAGCGGCTCTCAAGAAACTTGCGGGGGTTTGGTGCTCGAAACAGTTGGCTACGCGAATGGCCTTGGCCGTGACGGTACGAAGCAGGGCCTGCTGAGGCGCTTCATCCGCGCCTTCATTCATTTCTGGTCCTATCACCTGTTCCTCGCGAGCAAGCGCACGACGGTGACGGAGGTCGCGGGATTCCGCCTGACCGTGCCGCCGACCGTGTTTCACCCGAAGGTGTTCCTCACCTCGAAATATTTCGCGAACTTCCTCGGCAATCTCAATCTCGCGGGTAAGACGGTGGCCGAGGTCGGCTGCGGCAGCGGCATCCTCTCGCTCGCGATGGCGCGGGCGGGCGCTGACCGCGTGATCGCGATCGACATCAATCCGAATGCGGCGAACGCGGCCTCGAACAATGCGCGCGACAACGGGCTGGGCGACCGCGTGCGCGGCGTCGCGTCGAACCTGATGTCGGGCATCGCGCCGAAGCCGACGTTCGACGTCATCATATCGAGCCCGCCGTCGTTCGCGGGCGAGCCGCGCGATCTTGCCGATCGCGCCTGGCACGCGGGCCCGGAGTATCGCGACATCAAGGCGCTGTTCGAGCAGGCGCGCGAGCGTCTCGCGCCGGGCGGCGTGATGTATCTCCTGCTGTCGTCCGACAGCGATCTCGAACTGCTCGGCCGCCTGATTCATCAGGCGCACTTCTCGGCCCACCGCGTCGGCGCGCAGTCGATTTTCATCGAAGACTTCATCCTGTACGAATTGCGCACCTATTCCTGACACGGACTTGCGTATGGCAAGCGGTGGCCACGCGCTGATCATCGGTGGATCGCTCGGCGGCATGTTTGCCGCGCATCTGTTGCGCGGCGCCGGCTGGCGCGTCGATGTGTACGAACGCAGCACCGAGGACCTGGCCGGGCGCGGCGCCGGGCTTGGCACGCACGAAGCGCTGCTGGCACTCATGCGGCGCATCGGCATCGACACCAGCGCGCCGATGGGCGTCCCGATCCCGCGCTATGTGTGGCTCGACAAGGCCGGCGGCGTGGTGGCGGACGTTCCGCGTCCGCGCATGATGACCGCATGGTCGCGGCTCTACCGTCCGCTCAAGGACCGGCTGCCGGGTGAGCTTTTCCATCCGGCGAAATCGCTGACCCGCGTCGAGCAGGATGAGCGCGGCGTCACCGCCATCTTCGCCGACGGCACGCGCGCGACCGGC
Source organism: uncultured Alphaproteobacteria bacterium (assembly GCA_963828625.1). Classification (GTDB taxonomy): domain Bacteria; phylum Pseudomonadota; class Alphaproteobacteria; order Rhizobiales; family Xanthobacteraceae; genus PALSA-894. The sequence goes on from CAWHEX010000011.1 coordinate 882,036, forward strand.
GATCTGCTGGTCGCCGCGGATGGATCGCGCTCCGCGGTGCGCACGCAACTCGCGCCGCAGGCAAAACCCGAGTACGTAGGTTACATCGCGTGGCGCGCGCTGATCCCCGAGGCCGAAGCCACGGAGGCGCAACGCGAGCTTCTGTACGCGCGCAACGCCTTCTGCATTCCGGACGGCGAACTGTGGGTGTCGTATCCGGTGCCCTCGCGCGACGGCGACATCACGCCGGGCAAGCGCGACTACAATATCGTGTGGTACCGCCCGGCCGACGAGGCGACGCTCGCCGATCTCAACACCGACGAGTCAGGTAAGTTGCATGAGCAGATTCCGCCGCCGCTGATCCGCCGCGATGTGATCGACGCCGTGAAGAAAGCCGCGCGCGATGTGATCGCGCCGTCGCTGGCCGACATCTTCGTTGCTACGCCGCGGCCGACCTTTCAGGCGATCTACGATCTCGCGGCGCCGGAGCTCGTGTTCGGGCGTGCGGTGCTGATGGGCGATGCGGCCTTCGTGGCGCGGCCGCATGTCGGCGCGGGCGTCACCAAAGCGGCGCTCGACGCCGCCTGTCTTGCCGGTGCGCTGCAGGACCATTCGAGCATCGAAGCGGCGCTCGCGCATTACGGCCGCACGCGCAAGGCCGCGGGCGACTGGATCGTGACGCGTGCGCGCGAATTCGGCGCGACCTGTATCCACGGAGAGACCGGCCGGCCCGCCGAACGCATGGAGCGGGCCGAGCGGGCATGGCAGGAGTACCTGCACATGCCTGACCGGATTCACGAGTGGGGATTGCAGGCGCTCGCGGCGGAGTAGGGCAAACGGTTACCCGGTCGCTGCCTATCCGGCCTTGATATTCGCCCCGCGAATGACCTTTGCCCACTTTCCAGTCTCGGACGTGATTAATTTGCCGAATTCGGCCGGCGATCCTGCAATCGTCGTGGCGCCCAGATCGGTAAACCGCGCTTTTATTGTCGGATCGGCAAGGCTTGCCTTGACGGCGCTACTCAGTTTCTCGACGATTTCGGCCGGGGTCTTGGCGGGCGCGCATAGCCCGTTCCAGCCGCTCGCCTCGTAGCCGGCCACGAATTCGCTTAACGCCGGCAGGTCCGGCAACGCCTCCGAGCGTTTCGCCGTCGTCACTGCCAAGGCGTGAACCTTGCCCGCCTTGATGTGTTCCATCAACGCGGGCAGCGGTTCGAACAGGACCTGCACCTGCCCGCCGAGCAAATCGGTGATGGCCTGCGCGGCGCCGCGATAGGGCACATGGGTGAAGCTGACGCCGGTCATCATCTTGAACAGCTCGCCGGCGAGATGCTGCGTCGTTCCATTGCCGGAAGAGCCGTGATTGATCTTGTCCGGATTCGCTTTCGCGTAGGCGATGAATTCGGGAACGGATTTCGCCGGAAACGACGGGCCGACCGTCATGACATTGGCGAATTGAACGACGCCGGAAATCGGTGCGACGTCCCTGACGAAATCGAAATTGAGTTTTTCGAGAAGGCTCGCGTTAACGGCGTTCACCGCGCCGCCGAGCAGCAGCGTGTAACCATCCGCCGGCGAGCGGATGGCCGCTTCGGTTGCCAGATTGCTGCTCGCGCCGGGTCTGTTCTCGATAATGAACGGCTGTCCGAGTCGATCCGACAACGCCTGACCGATCATACGTGCAACGATGTCGAAGTTGCCGCCGGCCGCAAACCCCACAAGGATGCGTACCGGACGGGCTGGATAGGTCTGCGCTGCCGCACGGCGTGAAATGAACGGGAGCGCAACGGCTGCTCCCGTAAGACGCAGAAATTGTCGGCGAGAGCTTTTCATCGTTCGTCCTTTGCGATGCCTGGCGTTTGCCCAAGCCCGCGCAGTAAGCCGCCGCACCCCGGGATCGACAAGCGCCAGAATTCGCAAGACAGTATTGAGGTATAGTCAATAATCTTCAGAAACGCCGAGACCGACATGCCTGCGAATATGCGCGCCATCGAGATTTTCGTTCGGATCGTCGAGAGCGGGAGCTTCGTCGCGGCAGCGCGTAGCCTGCTGATCGATCCGGCGGCGGTCAGTCGGGCCATTAAAGGGCTGGAGGACGATCTCGGAATCTCGCTCTTCACGCGCTCGACGCGCGCATTGAAGCTGACCACCGAAGGCGCGCGCTTTTATCGAGAGGGTGCGCAGATCCTGAAGCGGTTCGACGACACGATCGATCAATTCCGCGCCGATACAGCGCTGAGCGGTCAGCTCAAGGTTGGCATGGGGCCCGCACTGTCCCGTCCGGTCATGTTGCGCGCGGTCTCGTCGTTCCAGGCTCTTCACCCGGAGCTGCGCCTCGTACTCATCAGCGTAAACGATCCAGCGCAGGTCGCTGACGAAGGCATCGATGTGTTCGTCCGCCCGCGCAGCCTGCGCCAGCGCGGCGGTGAGCATAAGCAGCAGCAAGGGCTGATTGTCCGGAAACTTTTCTATTCGCCGATGGTGACGGCTGCATCGCCCGCGTATCTCAAGCGCGCGGGTGTCCCGCGCATGCCCGCCGACCTTGCGGCGCACGCGTGCACCGCATTGCTGACCTTGGAGCGTGATGTCCAGGACGAGTGGCAATTCGTCCGGCAGACCAGGCGCGAGAAGATCAAGTTCACACCGAGATTGATTGCGGACGGAGAGGCGCTGCGTGAAGCGGCGCTCGCGGGCTGCGGGGTGATCAGGGTTCTGGCGTGGGAAATCGCCGACCAACTGAGGTCGGGTGCCTTGTTACAGCTCTTGCCGGATTGGGACTGTCTCGGTGGCTTGCCGGTCGTGGCGATTTACCGCAAGTCGAGAGCTACCCAATCGCGCATCAATACGCTGCTGCAACACCTCGTGAGGGAGTTTCGCCCTCATGACAATGTCATCGGGCGGAACCGATCGGCGTCGTGACCTGCGTGCGGCCGTGTTTTCCTCAGATCTTCGGAATCTTTCCGTCCTCGATCACCTTCCGCCACTTGGCGATCTCGGCCTTGATGTAGCTGTCGAACTCGCCGGGCGTGATGCCGGATGCCTCGAAGCCGAGCGCTGCGACTTTGTCCTTCACGTCGGGCAGCGCGAGGATCGTGGCGATCTCGCGCTGGAGCAGGTTGACGATCTCCTTCGGCGTACCGGCGGGCGCGAGCACGCCCTGCATGGTCTCGGCTTCCTGACCCTTTATGCCGAGTTCGTCGAGCGTTGGCACGTCGGGCAGCGCGGCGGCGCGCTTGAGCGAGGTGACGGCGAGCGCGCGCAGCTTACCTTCGAGGATCAGCGCGGTCGCGGGCGGGATCGCCTGGAACGAGAGCGGCGTGTGACCGGCCACCACCGACTGGATCGACGGATTGCCGCCGGAGAACGGCACGACCAGCAGATCGTTCAAGCCGAGCGATTGCTTGAACAGCTCGATCGAGAGCGACGGCGTTGTGCCCGTGCCGGGCGACGCAACGCTGTACTTGGCCGGATCGGCCTTGATGAGCGCAACCAGCTCCTGCACGGTTCGCGCCGGCACCGCCGGGTTCGCGATCAGCGCATGCGTTGCCGCCGCCGCCTTGGTGATCGGCACGAAGTCCTTGTCGGGATCGTACGGCGCCTTGTTGTAGAGACTCGGATTGACGACGTAGCTCGATGACACGAACAGGAGCGTGTAGCCGTCGCCCGGTGAGCGCGCCGCGGCGCCCATGCCGATGTTGCCGGCAGCGCCCGGCTGGTTCTCGACGATGAACTGCTGCCCGAGCCGTTCGGAGAGCTTGATCGCGATCAGCCGCGCCATCACGTCGGTCGGTCCGCCGGCCGCGAACGGCACGATGATGCGCACGAGCTTGTTCGGGTAGTGCTGAGCGAATGCCGTGGTTGCGGCGAACAATGCAGCGCAAAGCGCCGCGATCCGGACGATCGTTGCCATGGCGTTTCCCCGCTGATCGTGGAGCTTTTCGCTCCGATATTTTCCAGAAGGCTACGCGATAAAATTCGCGGCAGAAAGAGTTAACCGCCGACAAGAAATCAAGCTTTTGGCTTGATGGCGCGCCGATCTCGCCCTGATTTTGCCCCGCGCCGCGCCGAGCCTCCGTCTCAGGGCCCGGTCCGGGCACGGGGAGAGTTCATGCGTTTTGCTGTCGCGCTGGCCGCGGTCCTCGTTTGCGCGCCCGCCTTGGCCGCGCGCCAGGCTGCGCAACGACGCGCTCGCCGCGATCGAAGAACCAAGCGCAAGGGGCCGGGCATGAAGCGCGACCTGTCGCTCTGGGCGCAGGTCGGGGAGGGCAGGCTCGCGATCGGCTGCATGGCGGCGGCGCCCGCCGGCCAGGTCGAATTCGGCATCCCATGCGTGCTCGGCGGCGTCGCGACTTCGGCGACGCTACGGCCGTGGGATCGGCCAAACTAGGCAAAATCGTATGAATTCACGGTTGGAGGCGAAACCAATCTACGTAGTCCAACGGGATCAGGGCATTTCGCCACCAGATCGCCTTATTGCTGGGCGATCCGGTAACTTCTTATTCACTCTGATCCCGCACTTTTGATCTGAGGGGGAGCGTGGGAATCGCAATGAAATTGTCCAGAATCGGTCTGGTTTCGCTCGCTTGCGTGGGCGGAGCGCTCGCCTTCGGCGTGGCCGCCAATGCGGCACTCGATCTGGTTTTACCGATGCCGCAAAAGGGCATCGTGGTGGCCGCAGCGACGCCGGCCGAAGAGGCGCAGCCCGCCACGCACTACGCGCTCGCCGCCACCACCTCCACGCCGGTCGATCTTGGGCAGGTGAAGGTCAAGACCATCCCGATGGTGTTCCGCGAGGCGGTGGACGAGCCGCCGGCCGCCACGGAACGCGCGCCACTCGACCGCACCGCCGCCGTGCCGCTCCCGCGTCCGCGCCCTGCTTCGGCGCCCGCCGTGATGGCGATGTCTTCCGATGCCATCGACTCGATCGCCCGCAAGGCGGGCGCGATGGCGATCTCGGCCGCGACCCGCAAGGGCGCGCCGGATGACGGCGAGGTGCTCGGCGCCGCCGGCATCGAGCGCATGCGCACGGCGCTCGCGCTGACCTCCGAACAGGAAGAATACTGGCCGGCGATCGCGGGCGAACTGCGCGAGCTCGGCAAGGCCCTCAAGGCCAACAAGTCTCACGGCCGCCTCAACCTCGACAACGACACCATCCAGCGGCTCTATTGGGCCGCAGCGCCGCTCATCTCGCGCCTCTCCTACGAGCAGAAGCAGAAGGTGAAGCAGATGGCGCACGTGATGGGCCTGCATCAGGTCGCGCAGGCGCTGTAGGCCTCACGCTCCGACCGTCAATTCCGAATTTCGCCCGCGGCGGAGTCGCGCGTCCGCGGCTGCGTGGTACAGTCGCGGCATGACAAACCTGACCCGCCGCGCCGCGCTCGCATCGCTCGCCGCTCTCGCGGCAACGCCCGCTTTTGCGCAGAATTATCCGACCCGTCCGATCTCGCTGCTGGTGCCGTGGGCGCCCGGTGGATCGACCGACATCCTCGCGCGCATCGTTGCGCTGCACCTGCATCAATCGATGGGCCAGCCGGTCGTGATCGAGAATCGCACCGGCGGCGCGGGAAACATCGGGACCGGCGCGGTCGCGCGCGCAACGCCCGACGGCTACACGATCCTGTTCAATACGATGAGCGTGCACACGATGAACCATGCGCTTATCGCCGCCATGCCGTTCGACGGCGTGAAGGATTTCTCGCCGATCACGCTGCTCGCCTACGTGACCAACACGATGGTGGTGCATCCGTCGGTGCCGGCGAACACGGTGCCGGAGTTCATCGCCTACGCGAAGGCCAATCCCGGCAAGATCAACTACGCATCGTCGGGTCCGGGCTCGACCAATCATCTGTGTGCCGCGATGCTGGAGAAGATGGCCGGCATCGAGATGGTGCACGTGCCGTATCGCGGCGGCGCGCCGGCCGTCGCCGACACCGTCGGCGGGCAGGTGCAGCTCTTCTTCACCGCCGGCACGCAGAGCCTCGAGCACGTCAAGGCGGGACGGCTGAAGCTGCTCGGCGTCACCGAGGCGAAGCGCTCGCCGTTCCTGCCCGACGTTCCGACCGTCGGTGAGACTGTGCCGGGTTACGAGATGACGGTGTGGTACGGCGCGTTCGGTCCGCCCGGCATGCCGAAGGACATCGTGGCGAAGCTCAATTCCGAAATCGCCCGCACGCTCGTCATTCCCGACGTGAAGAAGCGCATGGACGACATCGCGGTCGAGCTCGCGTCATCGACGCCGGAAGAACTTGCCGAGCGCATGCGCCGGGATGCCGAGAAGTGGGGCGGCATCATCGCCAGCATCGGCATCAAGCCGCAGTAGTTTTGCAACGAACGCGGTGGGCTCGCTCTCCCTGTGAGGGGCTGCGGACCCATGCGGTAGCGGTCAAGCAGCCCATCGCGCGGGCATGCGTGCGGGCCGCGTTTTGCTATAGAGTTGAGGCCGGGCGGCGCGCGACATAAGCGCCGCGCGGGGAGGCGACACATGATTGAACGCCGGACATTTCTGGCGGGGAGTGCGGCATTGGTTGCGACCGGCACGACATCCGCAAACGCGCAAGCTGTTCCGAATTCCGAAGGCACCGAGGCGCCGAAGCTGAAGGCTCCGGCCAATGCCTGCGACTGCCACATGCACATCTATGACGGCGACCGCTTCCCGCCCGCGCGGCCGGGGCCGCAGTCGCGCATGCAGAGCGACGCGGCGGTGGCGCAATATCGCCTGCTGCAAGCGCGCAACGGCACGACGCGCACCGTCATCGTCACGCCCGCCGCGTATGTGACCGACAACCGCGTCACGCTCGACGGCATCGAGCAACTCGGCAAGGCCAACACGCGCGGCGTCGCGGTGGTGCATCCGACCGTCACCGACGCCGAGCTGAAGGCGATGGCGGACGGCGGCATCCGCGGCATCCGTTTCACGGTGTTCGATCCGCGCTCCGCCGCGGTCTCGATCGACATGATCGACCCGCTGGCGAAGCGCGTCGCGGGCCTCGGCTGGCATCTCCAGATCCACATGCGCGCCGACCAGATCGTCGAGAATGCCGCGCTGCTGGAAGGCCTGCCGACGACCGTGGTGTTCGACCATCTCGGGCCGCCTGCCGCAGCCCGCGCCGCTGGAGCACGCGGCCTTCGGCATCATCCGCCGCATGATGGAAAAGGGCAAAACCTGGATGAAGCTTTCCGGCGCCTACATGGACACGAATTCCGGCGCGCCGGCCTATGCGGACAAGCGCGCGGTCGCGCAGGCCTACATCAAGGCCGCGCCCGAGCGCGTGGTGTGGGGCTCGGACTGGCCGCACCCGACCGAGAAGGACAAGCCGAACGACGCGACGCTGTTCGACCTGCTGACCGAATGGGCGCCGGACGCCGCGCAACGTCAGCGCATTCTGGTGAGCAATCCGGAAGCGCTGTATGGCTTTGACAGGGTGGGGTGACGCGTTGTGGCGGTGCGGGCGATCATCACGGGTGCGACCGGCATGGTCGGAGAGGGCGTTCTGCTCGAATGCCTCGCCAGCCGGATGTCGAGCAGGTGCTGGTGATCAATCGCAAGGCAGGCGGCGTATCGCATCCGAAGCTGCGCGAGATCGTCCACGCCGACCTCTCTGACATCGAGCCGCTCGCGCCGCAGCTCGCCGGATACAACGCCTGCTTCTTCTGTCTCGGCGTTTCGTCGGTCGGGATGGACAAGGACGCGTACAGGCGCGTGACCTACGACCTCACGCTGGGCTTCGCGCAAACGCTGGCGCGCATCAGTCCGGACATGACGTTCTGCTACGTCACCGGCAAGCACACGGACTCCAGCGAGCAGGGCAAAGTCGCATGGGCGCGCGTGAAGGGCGCGACCGAGAACGCGCTGCTGCGGCTGTTCCCGAACGCCGTCATGTTCCGGCCCGCCGCGATGCTGGCCGTGCCGGGGCAGAAGAACCTGAAGCTGCTCTACAGAATGCTCGCCTGGATCTTCCCGATCGGCCGGGCGCTGTCGCCTGCGAATTTCTGCACGTTGCGGGAAGTCGCGCAGGCGATGATCAACGCGGCGCGCTCCGGCGCGCCGAAGAAGGTGCTTGAAGTGGCGGACATCGTCGCGCTAGCGAAGGCGTGACCGCGCCGGCTCAACGGTCCAACGGAGATAGAGGGAGGAGACAATGAGAATCGTCATCGCCGCTGTGGCAACTCTGTTCGCGACTGCTGCTTTCGCGCAGCCTGCCGCGCAGGCGCCCGTTCCACCGCCGCCCATGATCGATTGGGCGAAGATCGAGATCAAGGCGACCGATCTCGGCAACAACACCTACATGCTGGCCGGGCAGGGCGGCAACATCACGGTCGCGGTCGGCACCGACGCGATCATCATGGTGGACGGCCAGTTCGCGCCGCTCTCCGACAAGATCAAGGCGGCGATCAAGGCGATCTCGCCGCTGCCGATCAAATATCTGGTCAACACGCATTTCCACGGCGATCACACCGGCGGCAACGAGAACTTCGCCAAGGACGGCGCGATCATCGTGGCGCACGACAACATCCGCGTGCGGCTCGCGGCCGGCACGGTCTCGGGCCTGACCGGCGCGAAGGTCGCGCCGCGCCCGCCGGAGGCGCTGCCGACGCAGACCTATGTCGGCGGCTCGATCGCGCTCGAAGTCGGCGGCCGCAAGGCGCAGCTGACGCACATCGCCAACGCGCACACCGACGGCGACACCTGGGTCTATTTCGCCGACGCCAACGTGCTCTGCACCGGCGACACCGCGAACAACCTGCAGCGCTACCAGAACATCGACTACAGCAACGGCGGCGATATCCGCGGCATGATCCGCGCGCTCGACACCTACATCAAGGCGTCGAACGACCAGACCAAGATCGTGGTCGGCCACGGCGCGCTCGCCACCAAGGCCGACCTCGTCGTGTTCCGCGACATGCTGGTGACCTCGCACGACCGCATCAAGAAGCTGTTCGACGAGGGCAAGAGCGAGGAAGAGGTGATCGCCGCAAAGCCGCTCGCCGATCTCGACGCGACGTGGGGCAACAATCCGGCGCATGCGGCGGGGCACACCAAGAACGTCTATAACTCGTTCAAGCGGTTATAGACGGCATCAACCGGAGCGTTGGAATGGACGACGGCAAGGCGCTGCGCGGCGCCGACATCGTGGCGCGTTCGCTCGCGCGGCTCGGCGGCACCCGCGTGTTCACGCTCTCGGGCAATCACATCATGTCGATCTTCGACGCCGCGATCGAGGCGAAGCTCGATCTCGTGCATGTGCGCCACGAGGCGGCCGCCGTGCACATGGCGGATGCGTGGGGCCGGCTGACCGGCGAGGCCGGCATCGCGATGGTGACGGGCGGGCCGGGCCACGCCAACGCGGTCGGCGCGCTCTACACGGCGCTCGGCGCGGAATCCCCGATGGTGCTGCTCTCCGGCCACGCCGCCACATGGGAGCTTGGCCGCGGCGGCTTTCAGGAAATCCGCCAGGCCGACATGGCGGCGCCGGTTTCGAAAGCGTCGTGGACCGCGACGTCGGCCGCGAACCTCGGGCGCGACATCGGCGAGGCCATCCGCATCGCGACATCGGGCCGGCCCGGACCGGTGCATCTGAGCCTGCCGTCGGATCTGCTGGAGGAGCGCGTCGAGAGCAACGCGATCGTCTGGCCGGACGCGGCGCGCGTCGCTCCGCGCCCGCATTGCCCGCATCGCGTCGCGGACGCCGTGCTCGCCGCGATCGCGTCGGCGGCGCGGCCGATCATCTTCGCGCCGCCGCAGCTTGTCCAACGTCAGCGGCCGCGCGCTGCTGGCAAAGCTCGAAGCCGCCACGCAGGCGCCCGCCGTGATCCTCGAAAGCCCGCGCGGCATCGCGGATGCGACGCTCGGCGCATTCTCCGACCTCGTGCCGCGCGCCGACCTGATCGTGCTGCTCGGCAAGGCGCTCGATTTCACCACGCGCTGGGCGAGCGGCGCCGGCGTTCGATCCCGCCGTGCGGCTGATCGCGATCGATCCGGAAGCCGCGCTGGTCGAGCGCGCCGCAAAGGAGATGGACGGGCGGCTGGTGCTCGGCGCCATCGCGGACATTCGCGGCGCCGCCGAGACGCTGATCGCGCGTGCCGGCGTGATGAAGCCGCGCGACGGCGCGTGGCTGCGGAAGCGCGCGCCGCGCTCGACAACCGCCCCGCTGCGTGGACGCAGCGATCGCGTCGCAGACGCCCGGCCGCCTGCACCCGGCGCAGGTGTTTCGCGCGCTGCGCCCCTACGTGGAGCGCGATCCCGATACGGTTCTCATTTGCGACGGCGGCGAGTTCGCCCAATGGGGCCAGAGCATGCTTCCGGTGCGCCGCCGCATGATCAACGGCGTCGCCGGCTCGATCGGCGGCTCGCTCTCGTTCGCGAATGCGGCGCGGCTCGCCGAGCCGAACGCGCCGGTGTTCGCCGTGCTCGGCGACGGCACCATCGGCTTCCATCTCTCCGAGTTCGAAACCGCGGCGCGGCGCAAGCTGCCCTTCGTCGCGGTGCTCGGCAACGACGCGCTGTGGAATGCCGAGAGCCAGATCCAGCTTCGCGAGTACGGCCGCGAGCGCATGCACGGCTGCGATCTCACGCCCGCGCGCTACGACCTCGCGGTCGCGGCGCTCGGCGGCCACGGCGAACTGGTCGAACGCGCCGAGGATTTGCCGGGCGCGATCGAGCGCTCGCTCGCGAGCGGCAAGCCCGCCTGCATCAACGTGATGACCGAGAGCATCGCGGCGCCGGTGATCCGCGCCGCTTAGGGCGCACCGATCGCAGGCCGCTGCGCCATTTGCTCCAGTCGAGCGCCGCGACTTCCTCTTTGATCCAGCGGCGGAACGCCTGCACGATCGGGCGCTCGCTGTCGCGTTTGGGGCAGACGACATGATAGGCGCGTCCCGCGCGCAGCGTGAGCGGGAAGGGAATCACCAGCCGCCCGGTGCGCAACTCGTCGTAGGCGAGCACGTCGTGCGCGAGCAGCACGCCGGCACCCTCGAGCGTGGCATCGAGCGCATGGTCGGCGCCGTTGAAGCGCAGGCCGCGGCTGACATCGGCGCCCGCGACGCCGGCAGCCTCGAACCAGTCGTCCCAGGTCGGAACCTCAGGCCGGCTGGCGAGCGTATCGTCGTGGATCAGCGGCACGCGTTTCAGCACGTCCGGCGTTGTGAACGGACCGTGCGTGTCGATCAGCTTCGGGCTGCACACCGGCACCAGGCAAAGTTCGAGCAGCTGTTCCACCAGCAGCGCGGGATCCTGCGTCGCGCCGGTTTGCAGGTTGCGCACCGCGACATCGACGCGGTCGGTGACGAAATTCGCGCTCGTCATCGATGACGTGATGCGCGTGTCGATCTCGGGATTGGCGCTCGAAAAGCGATAGAGGCGCGGCGCAAGCCATTTCGAGGTGAAGCCCGGCGGCGTGCTGATCACCAGCACGCGTTCGTCGCCCGCGACCCCAAGGCCGGCGATCGCATCGCGGATATGGACGAACCCGGTTTGCAGGCCGGGATGAAGCTGCCGGCCGGCCGCGGTCAGCGCGATCGAGCGGACGCCGCGCTCGAACAGTTTCAGGCCGAGCAGCTCTTCAAGCCCGCGGATCTGATGGCTGAGCGCGCCCGGCGTCACGTTCAGCTCGCGCGCCGCCTTGGTCAGGCTGAGATGGCGCGCGGCCGCCTCGAAGGCGCGCAGGGCGTTGAGCGGCGGCATGGGTCTATGCACGAGAAAATCTCAAGCGTCGGTAGAGATAAAATCCTTTGTCACAGTTGTTGTTGAGGATCAAGTTCAAACCATGCCGCAGTCGATGCGTGAGATACCCTCAAACATCGCTGCCACCCAAGGAGAACACCATGGCCTACGCAGCCGACCATCTGGACTTCATCCACGCCGCCCCGCAGACGCACACGGCCGCCGGCCGCGGCATTTTCCGGCGGATTTTCGATGCGATCTTCAACTCGCGCCTGCGCCGCGCCGAGCAGGATATCGCGGGCTATCTCGCCCGTTCGGGCGGCCGCCTCACTGACAGTATCGAGCGCGAACTGATGGAGCGCGTGTCGTGCTCGGCATTCGGCGAGCCCCGCCGCTAGACGGACACCCGTTCACAAGGAAGCAAACCATGACCAGCCGAACGATGCCCGCCGCCGGGATGTTCGTACCCGGCACCCGCCCACGGGAAGGCGCACTCGCCGCCGTCATCGGGGCAGCCGGGATCGCGTTGCGATCGCGGCTGGCGGCGTGGTCGAAGCGCCGGCGTCTCTCGCGCAGCATCGCGCACCTGGACGCTCGGCTGCTCGCCGACGCCGGACTGAGCGACGAGCATCGCGGCATGGGCGATCGCCTGATCCGCAACTTCGCTTCGCTGAGCGAGATCGCCGCTCGCGCGGATGCGGAAGATCGCCGCTACTGAGCCTGGATGTTCGCCCGCACGATGATGTCGCGGTAGCGCTCGATTTCCTGCTTGATGAAATCGCGGAACTGATCCGGCGTCTGCTCGACCATCTCGACGCCCTGATCGACGAGGCGCGCCTTGATGTCCGCGCCGCTGCAGGAAGCGGATCGTCTCGGCGTGAATGCGCCTCGTCGCCTCGGGCGGCATGGCGGCGGGGCCGACCAGCCCGAACCATTCGTAGATTTCGAGATCCGGCACGCCCGCTTCCGCCATCGTCGGCACGTCGGGCAGGATCGGCGAGCGCTTCGCGCCGGTGATCGCGAGCGCGCGGAATTTTCCCGCCTGCACCAGCGGCAGCGTGGAGGCGAACGCGTTGAACATCATCGAGATCTGTCCGCCAACGACATCGTTCATCGCGGGGCCGCCGCCGCGGTACGGCACATGGACGAGGTCGGCCTGCGTCTTCAGCTTGAGTAGTTCGCCCGCGATCTGGTTGCCCATGCCGATGCCGGACGAGCCGTACTGGATCGAGCCCGGCGCGGACTTCGCCAGCGCGACCAGTTCCTGCACGGTGTTCGCCTTGACGCCCGGATTCACCACCAGCAGCAGGCTCGTGCGCCCCACCAGCGTCATCGGCTGGATGTCGGTGATCGGATTGAACGAGAGGTTTTTCGCGAGCGTCGCGTTCGAGGCGTGCGGGCTCGCGATCAGGCCGATGGTGTAGCCGTCCGGCGCGGAGCGGATCAGCGTTTCGGTCGCGATCAACGTGCCGGCGCCGCCGCGGTTCTCGATCACCACCGCCTGTCCCAATGCTTCGGAGAGATGCTGGCCGAGCAGCCGCCCGAGCAGGTCGGCGGTGCCGCCCGGCGGGAACGGCACGATCAGCCGCATCGGACGCGTCGGCGCCCATTCCTGCGCAGCCGCCGGACTCACGAGCGAGACGAAAACCAGAAGCGCGAATGCGATTGCGCGGCGCGCGCTTGAGCGATCCCTCATCGTTTCTCTCCCTGAGCGGCGAATCCCGCAACACGCGGAACGATCGCGCGCGGCAACGCACGGCTGCACGGCTCTTGATGGCCGCGCACGCATCATAGTTCGGCATTACGCGGCGCGCCAAAACTCTTTATGGTGCGCGCGCTCGCCGGGGATGCAATTCGATGCACGACTTTCAATTGAAACTGTCGGACCTCACGTTCACGGGCTCCGCTCTCGACCGGCCCGAATGCGTGCTCGCGACCGAGCGCGGCGATCTCTTCACCAGCGATGCGCGCGGCGGCATCGTGCACATTCATCCCGACGGCAAGCAGCAACTCATCGCGGGCCAGATTCCCGGCGGCGGCAAATTGCATCCGAACGGCTTTGCGATGCTGCGCGACGGCTCGTTCCTCATCGCCAATCGCGGCGACGGGCGGGAAGGGGGCGTGTGGCGCCTGCACCGCAACGGGCAGGTCGAGCCATTTTTGCTCGAAGTCGACGGCATCACGTTGCCGCGCACGAATTTCGTGCTGCTCGACGATCAGGACCGCGTCTGGGTCTCGATCAGCACCGTGCACAAGCCGGACTACGAATTCAGCCCGACGCGCGCCGACGGCTTCGTCGCGCTGGTGGACAAGCGCGGCGCGCGCATCGCCGGCGGCGGGATCGTCTGGACCAACGAGTGCCGCATCAATCCGTCCGGCACGCACATGTATGTCAACGAGACCTGGGCCTCGCGGCTCTCGCGTTTCCGGCTTGGGCCGGACGGCAGCCTGACGAACAAGGAAATCGTCGCGGAGCTTGGGGCCGGGCAACTATGCGGACGGGCTGACCTTCGATGTCGAAGGCGGCGCGTGGATCACCTGCGTGGTGTCGAACCGGCTGATCCGCGTCGACCGAAGACGGCCGGATGCAGACGATCGTGGAGGACTACGAGCCCGACCACATGGCGCGCGCGATCGCCGCCAACGCGAAGGGCGTGCTGGTGCGCACGATGGTGCACGAGAACCATCACCGCACGCTCGGCAATATCTCAAGTCTCGCGTTCGCGGGGCCGGACCTGCGCACCGCGCACATGGGATCGATCCTCAGTCCGCATCTCGTCACGTTCCGCTCGCCGGTTGCCGGCGTGCCTCCGGCGCACTGGAAATTCTGAGCATGATCCCGAAAAGTGGGAACCGGTTTTCGGACAAGATCATGCTCAACGAAAGGAAGGCCGCATGAATCTGCGCGAGCGCATCGGCATCGATCTCGGACAGCGCAACCGGATCGAGGACGGGCTTGAGGCCGCCATCAAGCATGGCGTGCGCTATCTCGACCTGAAGATCGACGTCGCGCCGAACGCGATCGAAACGCTGACCGACGAGCGCGTCGCCAACATCCGCCGCATCTGCGACCAGAACGGCATCCACGTCGGCATCCACACGCTCTCGGCCGTCAACGTCGCCGAGATTGCGCCGCATGTGCGCGACGGCGTCGACCGCTATCTCGACGGCCACATGGATGCCTGCAAGCGCCTCGGCGGCGAATGGATGGTGGTGCACGCCGGCTATCACTTCACCGCGGACGTCGCGCTGCGGCGCGAGGCGGCGCGCGATCGGCTCGCGCGCCTGAGCGAGCGTGCCGAGAAGATCGGGCTCACGCTGCTGCTGGAAAACATGAACTGGGAGCCGAACGACGCCGAGGTGCATTACCTCGGGCACAATCTCGAGGAGTGCCATTATTTCTTCGATGCGCTGAAGTCACCGCGCCTGCGCTGGGCCTTCACGGTGAACCACGCGCATCTGGTGCCGGAAGGGATCGAGGGCTTCCTCACCGGCATGGACCTGTCGCGCTGCGACGAGGTGCGGCTCGCGGACTGCTGGGGCACCAAGGAAGAGCACCTGCGGCCGGGTGAGGGGAACATCGACTTCGCGATGGTGTTCCGCCGCCTCGACGAACTCGGCTTCAAGGGCCACTACATGAACGCGTTCGGCTCGCTGCAGGACATGATCGAGGGGCGCGAGTATCTGGCGAAGCGCGGGGCGTGATCGCCGGAACGCAGAACGCCGCGGATTGCTCCGCGGCGTTCCAGACTTCTTGTCCGATAAATCTCTCGCTCAGTGCACCGCAAGCGCGGGCTGCGTCGGCGGGCTCTCCATCGCGGCGATGCGATTCTTCACCGCCTTCTGCACCTTCTCGAAGGCGCGCACCTCGATCTGGCGCACGCGTTCGCGCGACACGCCGAATTCCTCGGCGAGCTCTTCGAGCGTGATCGGATCCTCGGCAAGACGGCGCGCCTCGAAGATGCGCCGCTCGCGTTCGTTCAGCACCGACAAGCGCATCGCCCAGCGCCTTGCGGCGATTGTCGGCCTGCTCGTCGGCGATGATACGGGTCTCCTGGCTGACGCCGTTGGTGTCGACCAGCCAGTCCATCCATTCGCCCGCATCGCCGTCCTCGCGGATCGGCGCGTTGAGCGAAGCGTCGCCGCTGAGGCGGCGGTTCATGTCGATCACGTCCTGCTCCGGCACGCCGAGGCGCTTGGCGATCAGTTTGACCTGATCCGGCCGCATGTCGCCTTCCTCGAGCGCGGAGATCTTGCTCTTCGCCTTGCGCAGGTTGAAGAACAGCTTCTTCTGGTTCGCGGTCGTGCCCATTTTCACGAGCGACCACGAGCGCAGGATGTATTCCTGGATCGACGCCTTGATCCACCACATCGCATAGGTGGCGAGGCGGAAGCCCTTCTCGGGCTCGAAGCGTTTCACCGCCTGCATCAGGCCGACGTTGCCTTCCGAGATCACCTCGGAGATCGGCAGGCCGTAGCCGCGGTAGCCCATCGCGATCTTGGCGACGAGGCGGAGATGGCTGGTGACGAGGCGATGTGCTGCATCGCGGTCGCCATGCTCGCGCCAGCTCTTGGCGAGCATGTACTCCTCCTGCGGTTCCAGCATCGGGAACCGCCGGATCTCCTCAAGATAGCGGGATAGTCCAGATTCAGCAGATATCAGCGGCAAGGCCGTGGCACGGGCCATGGTAGCGCCCTTTCGTAAGTTGCCCCCTTCGCGGCGGGCCGTTCGCGTCACCCCTCCCCCGGAGCCGGAGACCGAACGCATATGTGCAACTGCGAAGCTCGATCGCAGTTGCAGGGACCTTACACGGATTTGTGGGGTCGATGGAAGTTGAGGGACGTCACAACGCCTTGATGGCATTGTGATTTTGGCGGAAAGCGGCGGTCAAGCCGCTGTATTTGTTTGGCTTTCGGCAGGGGTCAGCCGACCGGGCGGCGCTACGTCGCACCGTCCTTCAGGCTGTTCCGGAGCCGTGCCAGGTCGTCCGGCAGGCGGGATTTGAAGTGCAGGGTCTGGCCGGTTTCGGGGTGCTGGAAGCCCAGGATATGGGCATGGAGGGCCTGTCTTCCAAGGGCCTCAAGGGCTTGGCGGGCCTTTTCGGGCAGCAAAGTCGCCTTGGTCTTGAAGCCGGGGCCGTAAACGCTGTCGCCCAGCAGCGGGTGGCCGACATGGGCGAGGTGGACGCGGATCTGGTGCGTCCGGCCGGTCTCGAGCTGGCAGGCGATCATGCTGGCGACCGGCTTTTTGTCGGCGCCCGGATAGGTTTCGAGCCGCTCCCAGTGGGTGATCGCCTCGCGCCCGCCCGTTCGCACGGCCTGCCTGTCGCGCGCCTTCGGGTGGCGGTCGATCGGCGCGTCGATCGTACCCTTCGGGCGATCCGGCGCGCCCCACGCAAAGGCGAGATAGGCCCGCTCCAGCGGGCCGGTGCGGCCGTGATCGGCGAACTGCGCGGAAAGCCTGCGATGCGCGCGGTCGGTCTTCGCCACGACCATCAGGCCGGTGGTGTCCTTGTCGAGCCGGTGAACGATGCCGGGGCGCTTCACGCCGCCGATGCCCGAAAGGCTCGCGCCGCAATGCGCGATCAGCGCGTTGACCAGTGTGCCGGAGTGGTTTCCGGCCGCCGGATGCACGACGAGCCCCTTCGGCTTGTCGATCACGATCAAAGCGTCATCTTCATAGGCGATATTGAGGGGGATATTTTCGGCCTGTGGCGCTGCGGGCTCATCAGGCGGGATCGTGATTTCAATGCGTTCGCCCGCATTGACGCGATGGCCTGGATCGCGGACTGTGGCCCCATCCATCGCGACCGCGCCTGCAAGAATGAGAGCTTTCAGGCGAGAGCGCGAGAGGTCGTCCAGGCGCACGGCCAGGATGCGGTCGAGCCGCTCGCCCTTCTCGGCGGCGGCGATGTGCAATGCGTGATGACGGACCCGATCGGTCATGAGTGCTGCCAACGAGAGATACGGTACTTCTTTGGATCGGACGCCCGGCGCGGGCAAGCCGGTCGATCCCGCAACGCGGCTTTCCGAGCTGCTCGCGCAATCGCTTGAGGAGCTGACGCGGCCGTTCGAGGCGCCGAAGGCGGCGAACGCGCCCGTTCCCGAACCGCCTCCGGTCCGCCTGGTTCCCGCACCCGTGGCTGCCGTCGGCGAGCCGCTTCCCCGTGCGGTGCAGCCGCCCGTACCTGTCGCCGAGCCTCCGGCGCCCGCGCCCGTTCAATCGATCGAGCCGCCCCCGAAGCCCGCGCTCGATCCGGTGCCGGAGCCTGCTCCGGTGCGGCCGGCCCTTGCGCCGGTGGCGGCCGCTGAGCCGCCTCCCGTGGAGCTGCCCGCCCCGGTTTTGGTGAAAGCCGCGGAGCCTGCCGAGACGCATCCGGCGGACGATCTCATTCCGCCGCTCGAGCATCACAACGAACTGCCGCCCGACCCGACGTCGGAGCAATACAAGGCGGATGCCGACAAGGCGATCGCCGAGCTCGAGGCCGAACTGTTCGCGGCCGCGAAGCAGATTCCGCGCGGGCGCGCGGAGACTCCGTCAGAGCCCGCGAACGCAAACGCCGTCGCGCCTGCGGACAAGCCGTCGGTCGCTTCGCCATTCGGTCCATCGCCGGATGTTTCGCCGTTCGGCCCACCGCCGGAAAAAGCGAAAGAGAAGAGCGAACGCACGCCCGTGCTCGCGGCGGCTCCGGTCGCGCTGGAAGAACCTCATCCGGCGCCGGACGCCGATGCGGCGCGCGTCATCGCCAAGGTGCGCAAGCTGATGCTTGTGTCGATGGCGGTGACCCTGATCGCCGTCGGCTCGGTGTTCGGCTTCATCGGCTACCGGGTTTACAAGAACGAAGGGATGACGGCGAAGACCGCCGACAAGCTTCCCGAAACCGCCACGGCCCCCGCCGACGTGACGCTCGCGATCCCGCGTGGCGCGCGCGTCGTGCATAGTGCTGTCGCGGGTGACCGGCTGGTGATCACGCTCGACGTCGGCGGCAAGATCGAGGTGCGGACGTTCGACGTGAACACGCTGCAGCCCGCGGGCCGGCTGAATTTCTCCGCGACGCCCTGAGCCTCGCGCGCGATTCCCGCGCGCTTGCGCGAGGTGCTGATCGAGGCTATTTCAGACGCCACGCTCCCTTCGTCTAGCGGTTAGGACGCGGCCCTCTCAAGGCTGAAACAGGGGTTCGATTCCCCTAGGGAGCGCCAATTTTTCTAATCATAAAATAGTAATTCACGCGCTTGCGCGGCCTGGCCGCCCGATTTTGTGCAATAGCGGTCGAGCAGACTTTTGCGGCGTCGACGGTGCAAGGTTGCCGGAACCGCCCGCGTGACCGTGCGATTGCCACATACCAATGGGGATGCAACCGCGCTATAACGCTACCTGGAGAGTGCCAGCGAAGCGGTACGAATGCCTCGGCTTGGATTTTTCATCGCGCTGATCGCGCTATCGGCTTTGTGGGTAAGCGCCGCTGACGCAAAGCGCGTGGCGCTCGTCGTCGGCATCAATGCATACGATAATCTCAATGCCGAACAGCAACTGCGCAAGGCGGTGAACGACTCGCGCGCCATCGCTGCGACGTTAAAAGATGTCGGCTTCCAGGTCATCGCCGCCGAAGACGCAACCCGTACGAGCTTCCTGCGCTCATGGCAGCGCTTCCTGGACACCGTGAAGCCCGGCGACGTTACTGCGGTTTTCTTTGCGGGGCACGGGATTGAACTCAATGGCACCAACTTCCTGCTCCCGCGGGACGTTCCGCGCCCTGACGACGGCGAAGAGGTAATGCGCGGAAGCGCGATCCGCGTTGGATCGCTCATGGAGCGGTTGCGCGAGCAGGGTCCCCAGGTCGCCGTGTGGATTATCGATGCGTGCCGCGACAATCCCTATGCGGGCCGCGGCACGCGCAGTGTCGGCAGCACACGTGGACTGAAGCGAGAGGAGCCGCCGAAGGGGACCCTCGTAATGATGTCGGCGGGGACCGGCCAAGGGGCGCTCGATGCGCTGTCGCCGACCGACAATAATCCGAACTCGGTCTATACCCGGACATTGCTTCCGCTTTTGAAAGAACCGGGGCTTGAGGTCACCGATCTGGCGAAGCGCGTGCGCAGCCAGGTTGAAACGCTGGCGTCGAGCATTCAGTTCGATCAGCGGCCCGCCTTTTATCATGAATTGTCGGGAGACTTTTATCTGTCTGAACCGCGTGCAGCGCCGGCGGTTGCCGCTGGACCCACGGGCCTCAGTGAGGCGGCGCAGGCCTGGTCATCCGCCAAGGACAGCAGCGATCCGGCCCTGCTCAAAGCATATATCCAGCAGTTTGGTGGCACATTTTACGCCGGCCTTGCGCAGGCCAGACTGGACGAAGTCGAAAAATCCCGGCGGGGCCAACCGGGCGTCACGGCGCCTGTCTCACCGTTCCCGGTAGCGAGCGCCACAAGGCCCTCGCAGCCGGCGGCGGCCATGCCGCCTGCGGTCAAACCGCCGACCGCCATGGAATCCGCGCAGGCGTGGATCGCGATACAAAACAGCAAGGATGGATCCGCGTTCGAGCAGTTCCTTGGGCGTCATGGCGACAGCATTTATGCCGGAATGGCGCGCGAACATCTGGAAGCCATCAGGCGAGACCGCTCGCAGGTAGCCGCCGCGACCGGTCCGGGCACGACGCGCGGCGAACCGCAACAGATGGCGACTTCGCCGGCGCCTTCCGGCCCGCACGTCGCCGCAGTCGTTCCGCCTGCACCGCTGCCGCCCGCACCCAATCGCGCCGATCCGGCGGTCGGCGTCTATCCGCGCACCAGCGCGCAGCCGCTCAGTCCCGCGCAGGAACGCGCGCTTAAGCCGCAAGACACATTCGAAGAATGTCCCAACTGTCCCCAGATGATCGTGGTGCCGTCCGGAAGTTTCACGATGGGATCGCCGGAGAGCGAAACAGGTCGCCGCGCAAACGAAGGACCCCAGCGCACGATCTCGATCGCGAAGGCCTTCGCCGTCGGACGGTTTGCGGTGACATTCGACCAATGGGAGGCGTGCGTCGCCGGGGGCGGTTGCAATGGCTATATGCCCGCCGACGAGGGCGGAAGGCGCGGCCGCCATCCCGTCGTGAACGTGTCCTGGGACGACGCCAAGGCGTATGTCGCGTGGCTGTCGAACACCACGGGCAAACCCTACCGCCTGCTGTCGGAAGCGGAGCGCGAATATGTCACCCGCGCCGGTACGACGTCGTCCTTCTGGTTCGGGACGACGATTTCTTCCAAACAAGCCAACTACGACGGGTCCATCGCATACGGCGCGGGCAAGAAAAGCGAGTTCCGCGAACGCCTGTTTCCAGTCGATTTCTTCGCGCCGAATGCATTCGGCTTGTACCAGGTGCACGGCAATGTGGCCGACTGGACCGAGGATTGCTGGCGGCCATCCCTCGATCGACGCGCCCGCCGACGGATCCGCTCGTACGCAAACGGAATGCGGCGGCCGCACCTTACGCGGCGGATCGTTCACCGATGGTCCGAATGCCTTGCGCGCTGCGGCGCGGAACGGATTTGCGCCGGGCAACCGCGCGAAGGGCGTTGGCTTTCGGGTGGCCCGCTCTTTGTAGCAGGCTTGCCTACTTCGCCTTCACCCGAAATTCGATGCGTCGGTTCTTCGCCCGATTTTCCTCGTTGTCATTAGCCGCGATCGGTTGCGTGTCGCCATAACCTGTCGCGTCGATCCGCGACGCGGGAATTCCCTGCTTCGCCAGATAAGTGACGACGGAACGGGCCCGGCTCTCCGAGAGTTGCCGATTTGCTTGCTTGCTGCCGATCGAGTCGGTGTGTCCGCCCACCTCGACCTTGGCGGCGGGGCAGCGGTTGGCGATGTCGGCAATGCTGTTGAGCAGCGGCTCGCTCTTGCTGTCGAGTTCGGCGCTTCCCGTCTTGAAGTAGATGGCCTGCGCTGTCGAAATGACGCTGAAGCGCGTCTCGCAAGCCTCCGTCGAGATCGCGGCGGTCTCTTCGGCGTTGCGCCGCTTCGCGGCCTCGGCGCGTGCCGCTTCGATCGCCGGGATCTTCTCACCGGTCTCAAACACCAGGTCGAATGTAATCGATGCGGCCGACACGATCGGCGTTCCATTGACGGCTTCTGACAGCTTGACGACGCCGGCGGCCAGCCCGTGACTTTCCGCCGTGACGATGATCGGCTGGGCTGTTGCCACGGATACGGATTTGTCGGTGATGCGCGTGACCGTCACAGGCGTCTCGATTTCCCGTTCCACACCGTGAAGATTGAGCTTGAACCGGAGCGGGTAGCTGATCCGGGTGGTCGAGACGAGTTCCTGCAGCTTCGCCATATCCAGCTTGGCGGTCACTTCCGCGTGCGGGAACTTGAATGTTTCGAACAGCAGGAAGCGCATGCGCACGTCACGCACGTCGATGCCGGATTTCACCGAAATGAGGTCGATCTTCACAATGGCATCGCCATCCTTGCTGACGCCGCCGTCGAGGCCGGTGAACTGATGGGTTTCGATGACCGCATTCGCTTTTGCGGTCTGCATGTAGAAATGCGACGCGGAAGGATTCAGCAGCCAGTCCTGGGCTCGCGCAAATCCCATGCTGCCGGCGAGCATCGCTGCGCCAAGCACCGCGCATGCAAGATATCGACGCATCCTTACCTCTTTTGCATTTCCGGTTCGCTTGTCCGGGTTGCTGTGGCGCGAGACCTTACTGGCACCCACTCTTCGCCCACTGCATCAATGCCGACTTGTAGGCGCCGCCATACGGATGCGGATGCCGAAGCGCGTTTCGTGGATTTTTCGCGTAGGAGGCGCCTTGTTCGCAAAGCGCCTGGCGGTCCCATTTGTGGCAGGTCGAACAATTCTTCTTCCACTGGCTCTCTTCCAAGCCGTCAAAAGGGGCGAACTGCGGAATGCCTTCGGCAAGTTTCTCGATCGAGCTCCCGTTGACGGGAAATGGCCCGAACGGCACCGGCTGCGAAAAGCGCAGCACATCATCATTGGGCGGAGGAGACGCGGTAGCAGCGGGCGCTGGCGTTCCGGTGATAGACGCAACCTCGGCCGGAGAGAGCGGCTGGAGTTGCCGTAACTCGGTCCATCCGCCAACGGGCGGCCGTTCGTTGAGCTTCAAGACCTTGGTGGCGACGTAGGCCCAGTCCTTGCCGCCCCCTTTCTCGGAGCGGGTCACACAAACGACCTCACCCTTGTCGAGCATGTCGATGAAGA
Source organism: uncultured Alphaproteobacteria bacterium (assembly GCA_963828625.1). Taxonomy (GTDB): domain Bacteria; phylum Pseudomonadota; class Alphaproteobacteria; order Rhizobiales; family Xanthobacteraceae; genus PALSA-894. The sequence goes on from CAWHEX010000011.1 coordinate 904,876, forward strand.
CGGAATCGCTGCGCGCGTCCTTGCTGACATTCAGGCTGTTCGCCTGCACCTTGTAATACTGGCAGGGAGCCTGTTGTGCCGTTGCTGCAGTTTGCCAGCCGCCGTAGGCAAGCACACAAAGAGCAAGACCCAGAGCCAGCCGTGCGACCGCGAAGGTTCTCAGACCAATCGTTCCGATCATTGGACCAGATTGCAAGACGTTCACCAGAACAAGCCGCGCAGCAGCCGGAGCCAATCAGCCAATAGATGGAGCTTATCGGCGGTCTCAGGGCCCTGAAAGAGAAAAAGCGTCATGGGCACGATGAGGCCTGCGGCCAAATCGGCCTGATTGATATGATTTGATACGCGTCCGACCAGGTTCATTTTAGTCAGCAATGGAACTCTTTCCGCGTTGCGAGCCTGCGTCAGCTCATGCGCGAGCATCAGAAATTTCGAGGCACGGCATTGGCGGGGCAGGGCGTTCGCTGGGATCGGCGGCCCGCTGTTCTACCGCGAAGCAACATTGTCCACTTTGCGCGATGTCCTCATGACTGACTTGATCACCCGTTTCACAGCGGCAAACGGCAAAGACGGCCGACGATCCCTGTTCCGCGATGAGGCCTTCGCAGGCATGTACTTCTCGCCGCTGGCGCGTTTCGAGCTCCTCCGCGCGAGGGCTGTGAACTCTGTTGCAATGTTCAGGGGTGGTGTGTTGGATAGCCGACGATACCGTGAGGCGCCCATCGGACATGTTTCCATGAAAAATTGCGATCTGATCCGCTGGTCTGTTGTCTTTGCGCTGGCGCTCGGCTGGCTGACGGGCACGCCCGCTCGCGCGGACGATGCTGAAGGCTGCGCCAAGGTGGAGCATGTCGACGCGGTCGCGGCATGCACCCGGCTGATCGACGCGGGCAAACTTCAGGGACGCGCCCTCGCGGTCGTCCATAACCGGCGTTGCGCCGCCTACAATCACAAGGGTGACCCGGACAGCGGGCTTCCGGATTGCGACAGGGCCCTGGAGATCGATCCGAACTATCTGGTGCCGCTCGCCAACCGTTGCTGGACGTACCTCAACAAGAACGATCTCGATCGCGCCTCTGCGGACTGCGAGGAAGCAATCCGCCGCGATCCAAACCTCGCGCAGGGGTTTCACCTTCGTGCCAACATATGGGAACGCATGGGCGATAATGATCGCGCCCTCGCGGATTTTTCCGAGGCGATCAGGATCAGTCCGAAATATGCGTTCGCCCATCGGGGTCGCTGCATCATCTTGATCCAGCGCGCCGAGCTCGATCGCGCGCTGACGGATTGCAACGAAGCAGTTCGCATCAATCCCAACTCGGCCTCGTTCCTGAATACGCGCTGCTGGCTGATGAACAAGCGCGGCGAACTGGAAAAGGCATTTGCGGATTGCAACAAGGCCATTTCGCTCAATCCGAAATTTGCAAATAGCTACATCAGCCGTTGTGAAACCTGGCTTCTGAAGAAGGACGCGGAGCGCGCGATTGCAGATTGCAATCAGGCAATCCAGCTCAATCCGAAATTGACGGGGGCTTTCAACAATCGCTGCTGGGCGTACACCGTCAAAAGGGAACCTGACGCGGCCATTGCGGACTGCAACGAAAGCCTGCGGCTCAATCCCAAGGGCCATTTTCCTTACAACAACCGCGGCAATGCCTGGCGCAACAAGGGAGACATGGAGCGCGCGATCGCCGATTACAGCGAGGCGATCCGCCTCAATCCGAAATTCCATCAGCCGCTGGTGAATCGCGGCATGTTGCTGGAGGCGCAGGGGAAGCTCGATCGCGCTTTGGCGGACTTCCGTGCCGTGTTGGCATTACGCCCCGGAAACACCGTCACGGCGGAACGGATTCAGCGTCTCGAGCGCAAGATCAGGGAAACCGTCCCCACGATCAGGGCGGGCGGGACGGAAACCCGTATCGCTCTGCTGATCGGCAACGCGGGCTACAAGAAAGTCGCGCCGCTGACGAATGCCAAGCGTGACACGAAAGTACTCGGGGAAGCGCTGAGGCGCATCGGGTTCACCGTCGTTACAACGCAAGAGGATTTGTCACGCGAACAACTGATCGCCGTGCTGCGTGACTTTGCCCGCAAGGCCGAAAGCGCGGACTGGGCGGTCGTCTACTACGCGGGTCACGGCCTCGAGATCGGCGGGATCAACTACCTCATCCCGGTGGACGCCAAGCTGGGATCGGATCGCGATGTGCCTCTGGAGGCAGTCGAGCTGGAGAATGCGTTGCTCGCCGTGGAGGGCGCACGGAAATTGCGTCTCGTTATTCTCGACGCATGCCGCGATAACCCCTTCAGCCAGACCATGAAGCGCTCGGTGGCATCGCGCTCGGTCGGCCGCGGGCTCGCGGGCGTTGAACCCGACGGCGCGACGCTCGTTGCGTTCGCCGCGAAGGCAGGGCAGGTCGCTCTCGACGGGAGCGGCGCGAACAGTCCGTTCGCCACCGCGATCGCCAAGTACATCGATACACCGGGGCTGGAAGTGAATTTCCTTTTCCGCAAGGTACGCGACGAAGTCTTCTCCACGACAGAGCGGCAGCAGGAGCCGTTCACCTATGGCTCGCTCCCGGCCGAGGCGTTCTATTTCAGAAATAAGTAGTGCCGTAAGAGGCAGGCGCGTCCAGGATGGCCTATGGGCGGGTTCGCTCTCACTGAGGCCGTCATGTTCCTAAAAGGGATCGCGATCCCCATATTGCGCGGCCTTGCAGAGGTAGCGCATCATTCGGCTTCCCGATTGCCGACCGGAGATAGGCCATGACCGCTTTCAATGCCGTGCGCTTTCGCGTGAAGCCGGGGCGCGACAAGGAGTTCTTGGACGCTCATCGGAATATCGAGACAAGTTGGCCGGGCTTGATGCACGTCAACATCATCAAGACCGGTGACCACTCCTATTGCATCATCGCGGAGTGGGCGGACATGGATGCGCTTGCGAAGGCGCGCCCGAACATGATCGCGACTCTCGATTCCTTCCGCGATACCCTCGATGATCTGGGCGGGGGTCTTGGCGTTACGGATCCAGTCGCCGGTCCGGTCGTCTTGGCCCTGAAGTAGTCGGGACTGGCATCCGTGATTGCGATGCTGATCGGGTAGGCCGAAGTATCCAGTTTCTCACGCGGCGAGCCTCATTCGGCTGAACCGCTCGCGCAACCGCGCGTTTGCGCGCGGCCTATGCCGGACCCGCGTAGCTCTGCACGATCCTTTTCACCGATCGCGCGACGCTGCGCAGCGTCGGACTGTTCGACGCATACTTTCTGGCCTGCCAGCGCGTGTGCTCCAGGATCCGTTGCGTCAGTGGCGGCTGGCCGAGCCAGCCGAGCAGCCGCACGTGGCTTGCATACATCCACTTGTACTCGCTGCTGCCGATCGAGAAATCAAACTCCCGATGTCCGCGCCGATGGCTCTCTTCAAGCATCGACTGGACCAGCTGATGCCCGGGCGAAAAGTACGCGATCTCGGGCGTGTGGTCGTAGGTGAAGATCCAGCCCGACCAGACATTGTCGTGGATGGCGCCGAGCCAGGCCGAGAGCAGTTGCCCATCGGCGGTGCGCAAGCTCGATGACGCAAGAAGGCCCCTCGCGCGCAGCAACTCGAAAAATTCGATCGTCTTTGGATCCGCGAAGTAGTCGGCTTCGCCGGTCGCACGCAATTGCTGGCTTTTCCAGCGCCCGGCAAATGCGAGAACGTCACTTTGCGTATCGTCCGCACGGAATTGCAGCTCACCGAACTTTTCCGTCATGCGGCGGCGCAGTCGCTCCAGCTTCCGCACGGAGTCCCGCCGTCTTCCCTTGATGAACTTCCGGTAGTCGTCAAACGCGGGAAAGAGCGACCAGTCGAGATAGGGCGCAGGCAGAAGCTTGTCCTTTGAACCGGACTCCCACGCGGCGAGATCGACCGCGCCTCTCACGACGAATGGCGCGGAGGAAACTTTCCGTCCGATATCGTGAGCCTGCGCTCCGGCGACCGGGACGTGATAATCGAGAAAGCGGATGTTGGTGATGACATCCTTCTTGTCGACCACGAGCAGACGCAGAACCTCGCTCCCAACGCGCACATCCTCGACGGTCGCGCTGCGGCCCTTGAAGTAGGTATCCGCGATCGCCCCGAGGAATTCCGGCGAAGAGAAGAGATTCATCCGAAAGAGCTCCTTGTCGTTTGAGTCTTCGCGAGGCTTCGGAATTGAAATTGATCCGCGCGGCCAAGGTCCCGTCGGCGGTCAGCGGTAACTAACACCCACCCTGCGCGAGGAGGCAATTCCGGCTCGCATTAACGGTTAATGGCGCGGCATGCCGACGCAGTGACGACGCAGGGTCAAGGCCGCTGCCGCGCGCGACCGAAGGCGGTATTCCGCCTGTTTTCGTTTGGCCGGACGCTTCCGATCCTAGTGAAGCCGCGCCTGCTTCGGTCCCGCCTTCGACATCGCCTGCACGGGATCGACGAGGCCTGCGCCGACATCGGTCTTTGCGCCGCCGATGTTCTTCGCCGTCGCGCTCAGGATGCTGCGCACCTCCGCGGGCTTGAGCTCCTTGTTGCGCTCCAGCATCAGCGCCACGACGCCGCTGATGTGCGCGGCGGCGACCGATGTGCCGGTGGTGAGCTGATAGCCGCCGTCCGGCGCCGGCACGAGGATGTCGACGCCCGGCGCCGCGATCGCGACGTACTTGCCGCGGTTGGCGTTCTTGTAGGTCTTGTCGTCGACGTCGGTCGCCGACACCGCGATCACGTTCGGATCGGCGCCGGGGAACAGCGGCGGCGACTTCGGTCCGGCATTGCCGGCGGCGGCGATCAGGATGATGCCCTGGTCGGTCAGGCGCTTCATCGCCTGCTGCAGGATCGGATCGCGCGGGCCGGCGAAGCTCATGTTGATGACCTTCGCGCCCTGGTCCACTGCCCATTGCAGACCCTTGACGATGTTCAGGCTGGTGCCCTGCGCGCCGCCGGTGTTGACGCCGAAGGCACGCACGCCGAGCAGTTGCGCGCCGGGCGCGACGCCGAGCAGGCGCTTGTGCGAGCCGATCGCGCCCGCCATGCCGGTGCCGTGCGGATGCGGCGTCTGGTCGTCGGACGGCAGCGCGTCGTAGGTGCCGGTCACCACGCCTTCGAGGTCGGGGTGCTTGGCGTCGATTTCCAGAGTCGATCACCGCAACCTTGACGCCCTTGCCGGTGGAGATGAGGTGCGCTTCGACGAGCCCGAGCTTCTCGACGATGTACTGCGCGGAGTCGCCCTTGCGGTTGGTGTCGGCGGGCGCAGCACCCGATTGCGCGACACTCTGGACCATTTCGTACTGGTAGCTGGGCTGCCCCGAGAAGTTCGCGCCCTTCTTCTCAAGCGCCGCAATGATGCCGCGCACCGTCGCGCCGGCCGGCAGCTTCAGGCGCAGCACCGTGCGGCCGAGCAGGCCGACCTCTTCCTGGAACAGCACTTCGAGATTGAGCTGGCGCAGCAGCGCGTTCAGTTCGCTCGGCGAGAGGCGGCCGCCGAGTTGGAACACGACTTCGTCGTTGCGGAAGCGCGTCTCGCTGAGCGGCGGCATGCCGCTCGGCAGCGGGCCGAGGCCGAACGGCGCCGGGCCGAAGGCCGGCGGGCGACCGCCGTTCTGGCCGCCGCCCTTCTGTCCGCCGGGTGAGCCGCTGTTGCCGCTGCCGGTCGAATTGGTGCTCGTCTTGACGACCTCGTCCTGCTTCTTCTCGACGAACTCGGTCATCAGCGTGGAGACGAGATTGATCAGCGGCGCGGTCTCGCGCGGCCGGTCGCCGCCGTTCGATCCGTTCGGATTGAACAGCGTGCCGCCGCACGTCGCGACGCCCGCATTGTTGCCGTCGCACGGCGCCGTCGGAAGCTCGGGGAAGCCGGACAGCGGATAGGACTGGCCGACCTGTCCGCCGACGCTGCTGTTGGGCCCGCCGCTCGCGGTGCCGCTGCCGGTGGAGTCGGGTGAGATCGTGCCGACGAATTGCGTGCCGTCCGGGAAGCGGATCGCCGCGTTCGCGCCGACCAGCATGCCGACGACGCTGTCGGCGCCGGACGAGACGTTGCCGGTCGAGCCCGACGGATCGATGTCGCCGAAGTTCACGCCGACGAGACCGCCTGCGATGTTGTGCGCGCCGCTGCCGGTGACGGACGAGGAGGAATTCGAGTCCTTGATCTTCGCGAAGTTGAGCCCGACCAGTCCGCCCAGATAGCTCTCCGACACGCCGCTGACGGCGCCAGAGGACGTCACGCGCGTGATCGGCGCGGTGTTGAGGCCGACGAAGCCGCCGACGATGCTGTTCACGCCGTTGGCGGTGACCTGACCCGTCGCGAAGGAGTCGCTGATCGAGCCCTGCAGGTTGCCGGCCGCGAAGCCGCCGAGCACCGTATTGCCGCCACCCGTCACGTTGCCGGTGGCGCTCGAATTGACGATCACGCCCGCGTTTCCGCCGACGAAGCCGCCGGCCGTTGCGTCCGATCCGACAGCGACCGCGCCGGTCGCGAAGCTGTTGGAGATGGCGCCGTTGAAGTCGTTGCTGCCGGCGAAGCCGCCCGCGTTGTTGAAGCTCGTGACGTTGCCGAACGCGAAGCTCGCGTTGATCGATCCCTCGTTGGATCCGACAAACCCGCCGACGCTGTTGTCCTTGGTCTGGTTCGTGTCGATCACATTGCCGGTCGCGATGGATCCGACGATGTTGCCCAGGTTCCCGCCAACGAAGCCGCCGGTCTCGTTGCCGCCGCCGCTCACGTTGCCTGCCGCGACCGAGCCCGTAATGGTGCCGGTCACCGCGTTGAAGCCCGCGAGCCCACCCGCGAAGTTGTCGGTCGCGGAGACATTGCCGCTCGCGCCGCCGCCGGTGATCGTGCCGTTGTTGAAGCCGACCATGCCGCCGACGGAGGTGTTCGTGCCCCCGCTCACGGCGCCGGTCGCGCACCGACGTCGTGATAACGCCGGCCATATCGTTGAGGCCGACAAGGCCGCCGACCGCGCCCGCCTGGAAGATATTGGTGCCGTTGCCGGCCGTGACGGTGCCGGTCGCGCCGGAGGTGTTGATGGCGCCGAAGTTGAAGCCGACGAGGCCGCCCACGGTGGTGCCGGTCGAGTCGGAGACGCTCACGTTGACGCCCGAGGTGGAGGTCGTGATCGAGGCGGTGTTTTCGTTGCGCCCGACGAGGCCGCCGACGTTGCTGTTCTTGCCGCCGGTGACGAGACCCGTCGCGGTGGAGAGGGTGATCGTTCCGGGGTTGTCGCCGACGAGCCCGCCCGCGCTGTTGCCGGATGAGCCGGTGGTCGCGTTGCCGACCGCGACGCTGACGCCGGTCGCGTTCGAGCCGGTGATGGTGCCGAGGCCGGCGCCGGGACCGAAGATGGCGTTCTGGCCGACAAGGCCGCCCGCGACCACGCCGTTCTGCTGCGACCCGTTCGAGACGGTGCCGCTCACCGTCACGTTGCTGACCGTGCCGGCGTTCGATCCCGCCAGGATGCCGACGAACTGCCCGGGTCCGGACGTCACCGAATCCGCCGTGATGGCGGCGTTGGTGATGGTGAGATTGCGCACGACGCCGCCGACGCCGATCGCTCCGAACATGCCGACATTGGTGAGGCCGAAATTCGGCGCGACGATCAGGTTGCTGATCGTGTGGTTCGCGCCAATCCCTCCGAAACCGTCGAGGATGCCGGTGAATTGCGTCGAGCCGATCGGGGCTATCGCGCCGCCGGTCGCGTTGATGTCCTTGCCGAGCGCGTAGGTGCCGGCGAGATTGAGGACGCCGATGTTGGTCAGATCGGGCTTGCTGTTGACCAGCATGTAGGCGGAGAGCTGGCTCGACGACGCAACAGTGACGAGGCCGCCGGGGCTGCCGCTGAGAGTGGTGTTGGACCCGGTCAGATAGTTGGTCGGGGTCCCGTAACCGCCCGGCGGATTGTAGTAGATCGAAACCTTGCCGGTGCTTGCCGACCAATCGATGCGATTGGCGAACGTGCCTGCGTCCAGCGTGACTCGGCCCGTGCCGGCTCCGGTGCTGTCCGAACGCAGGATCAGATTGCCCGCTGCGCCGCCCGTGTTCGAGAACATCACGCCCGAGCCGGTAAACGCGACACGGATATCGCGGAAAGCACTCAGCGTGAGTGTATTGGCGTTGTTCCAGGTGACCGGTGCGTTGACGAAGATATCGCCATTCTGGCCGACGGGATTATTGATGTTATCGGTCGCGACGATGAAGTTTCCGAGCAGCAACTGGTTCTGCACGAACACATTCGTCAGGACTGTTGCGCCACCCGGGCGTGTCGGGCCGCCAACCGGATCGATGTAGGTATCGGCGGGATCAAGCAGCAGCGTTCCGGCCGCGCCGTTCGCGGCGCGCAGGTCCGCGGTGCCGGTGATGCTGAGCGTGCGATGGCCGGATACTTCGGCGAACCCGCCATTGCCGAAGTCACGCCCGCCGAGCGCCAGAATGGTGCCGGCAAACGAGGTCTTGTCGTCCGCCCAAAGAACGACCTTGCCGCCGTCGCCGCGATCCTTCGCGGACGCGTCGATCCGCGTCGCGGCATCGACGCTCACCGTCGTGGCGTTCGCGATCGCGTAGGTTTCAAGCTGCGCGCTCTGATTGGAGACGAGCGACTTGTTCGGGTTTCCGCCGCCCCAGTCGCCGCCGATCAGCACCTTGCCGCCGCCCGCGCGGCCCGACGCGTCGATGGTCGCGCCCGCGACCTCGATGTTCTCGCCGGTCACGACGATGCTGCCGCCCTTGGTGTCCTTGCGCTTGCCGGCCGCCGACAGCGTGCCGGAGACGCGTACCGTCTGCCGCGGCAGGCCCGCGCTTGCCGGACCCGCGGTCGCGGCCGACAGCACGATCTGCCCGTTGCGCGTGCCGACCGAGTTCGCCTCGATCACGCCGGAGGTGTTGATGACCGAGTTGACGATGTGACGCGCCGCGGATGCGGTCAGTTCGACGCGTCCGCCGTTCGCCTTGAGCTTGCCCTCGTTGGTGATGAGCGATTTCAGCGTCTGCCCGGTCGCGACGTCCTTCACCTGCGTGGCGATCTGGTCGCCGACGCCGAGCGTGATCAGCTTGTCGCCGTAGAAATCGAGATTGGCGGTGAACGTGTTGCCGGCGCCGAGCACCACGGTGCCGAGATTGGCCGTGATGGTGCCGCTGTTGCGCACGCCCGGCGCGACCAGTGCGGCAAAGCCGCCGCTCGAAGCCGTGATGGTGCCGCTGTTGACGATCGAGGCGTCCGGCCGGCCCGGAATCTGGAAATTGAACCGGCCGGCCATGAAGTCTTCGTTCTTGATGTCGCTCGTGGTCGCGAGGAAGCCCGCCGTGTTGATCACCGCGCCCGCGCCGAAAATGATGCCGTCGCGGTTGACGACGAACACCTTGCCGTTGGCGTCGAGGCTGCCGAGGATCTGGCTCGGGCCCATGCCGCCGGTCACGCGGTTGAGCACGATCGAGCTGGAGTTCGGCTGAACGAAGGTCGTGCGCTCGCCGACGCCGATGTCGAACATGCGCCAGTTGATGATCGCCTTGTCGGTGTACTGATTGACGGTGACGTTCGCGCTGCCCTGATTGTTGATCTGCGCGTGGCCGCCGACCACGACGCCACCATCGGGGCCTGCCGTGGCGCTGGTGAGCGCGAGCGGCGTCAGCGCCGTGGCGATCAGGAGCAGATTGCGGAAGCGCTGCATGGCCGGCTCCGTCAATGCTTTGCCGCGAGGACAAGGAAGGCACGCCAGTCGTCGCGCGGGCCTTCGACCGCTTTCGCGACCGAGAGATCCGCGCTGTAGAGACCCATCCACTCGGCACGTCCGCCGACGCCGACGGATGTGCCGTGCTGCGTGCGCGGCGTGCCGGCGGCAGGATCGATCAGGTAAGTCTGTCCGTGATCCGCGTACGCATAGAGCTGCGCGCGCGTGAGCTCCTTGATGCCGGTCGGAATGTCGTAGCGCAGCTCGCCGAGCAGCGACCAGCAATGGTCGCCGAGCAGTTGCGCGGGATCGAATGCGCGGCCGAAGAAGCGTCCGCCGTAGGAGCACTGCTCCGACACGAGCAGCGGCGTGAACGCGTACTGCCCGTAGGCGGCGGCGAAGAACGAGAAATTCCACGGCAGCGGCTGGAGCCGGCTCACCGTCATCTCGACCTTGTTGAAGTCCACGCGGCCCGCATTGGTCGAAGGCGTCGGCAGCAAGTTGTTCGCCGGATCGGGGTTGTCGGTCGCGCCGAGGCCGTTGATGCCCTGGCTGAACGTCGCGTTGACCTGATTGATGCCGAGGAAGCTGTCGGCCCAGTCGGCGTCGGCCTTGAGGCGGAAGCCGCGCAGCCGGTCGCGGGTGAACAGCGCGCCGAACTCGTAGGCGTAGTCGTTCGTCACGAAGCCGAGTGCGGTGAGGATCAGGTTCAGTTCGCGCGTGCGGATGACCGGATAGGTCAGGCCGCTTTCGAACACGAGGCTGCGCGAGCGGTAATCGAGCTGGCGCAGGACGTCCGTGCCGGGCGTGCCGACGCCGTAGCTCGCATTGGCGAAGAACGTGAGGCCCTCGCTGTTGAGCACCTGCTTGTAGCCGAACAGGATGAACTGCAGCTCTTCAAGCTGGAACGTTCCCGCGTAGGTGACCGTGAAGGCTTCGTGTGCGCGCGCGACCGTATTGTTGAGCGTTCCCGAGAGGAGATATTGCCACGGCCCGCGCGCTTCGGTGCCGCGATTGTCGACGCGCGCCATTCCGTCGATCGGCTTCTCGGTCACCTCGACGATCAGGATCGAGGCGTTCGGGTGCGCCGGCGAGGGCTTCAGCGTCGTGACGAATTTCAGCCCGGGCAGATCGTTCGCGAGCAACAGATAGCGCTCGAGCGTGCGGATGTTGGCCGGGCGGTCCGCCACGATGCGGGCGGCGTAGTCGGAGAAGAAGTCCCTGTAGCGCGTCAGCTTCTCCGGCCACACGACCCTGTCGACGTAACCCTCGACCACCTGGATGCGGATCACCGCGCCGCGCGGCGAAAGGTTCTGCGGCGGCACCACGGCGCGCGAGAGCACGTAACCCGCCGCGCCGTATTTCGCCGTGATGCGGCGCGCGACCTCGTACACCGCCGCCAGACTGACATCGCCGCCGAGCAGGTCCGCATAGAGCGGGGCAAGGTCAGCATCGCTGTAAACGGTCGCGCCGGTGATGACGATCCGGCTGATCGAGAGGCGAATGCCCTCGGCGCCGGCGGGTGCGACCGTGGAGGGGAGGGTGATCGTCGGGCCGGTCGGCTGTGCGCGCGGTGCCTGCGGTTCGACGAATCGTTCACGCTCCCGGCCCAGCTGGTCGCTCTGAGCAACCGCGGTGACCGGGAGCAGCGCGAACGCCAGAACCGCCAGCAGGCGGCATCTGCCGGCAATCATGCCCGCAGCCTCCCCAACGTAACCCCATTCCACCGGGACAGGCGGAGATTTGCATGCGACGCAGGCGAAGGGAATACCCGTCAAGCCTTTGGTTCATAATCGCGAATTGCTGATGCAGCGGCGCAACGCCTGTGCCGATTCGGGAAGCACATCCTCTGGCATCCCAGAGATTGCGGCCCGCCGTGGCCCGGCGCCGCATGGAAACGCGCCGGCGGCCCCTCGATGCGCGATTTTCGGGCGAGGAACCCCGGCAAGGCCCGCAAGCTCATCGCCAGCCCGTCGCGCCAGACCGCGCCATGGCCTTTGTGGCGACGCATGCAGGCCGATCAGAACAATTCATCGGTCGGCCGCATGACGCCTGCGCGCCTCGCGGGCTACGCTCCGATGCGAGAAAAACGTTTCGTCACGGAGGCTTCGATGCTCAGGCTCTACTACGCGCCGCACACCTGTGCGCTCGCCTCGCACATCGCGCTGGAAGAAGCCGGAGCCACCTACGAAACCGTGCGGCTCAGCTTCAAGAGCGAGGACCAGAAGAAGCCCGGGTACCTGAAGGTCAATCCGAAGGCGCGCGTGCCCTCGCTCGTGACCGACCGCGGCACCATCACGGAGACGCCGGCCCTTCTGCTCTACATCGCGCAGAGTTTTCCGGCCGCAAAGCTTGCGCCGCTCGACGATGCTTTCGCGTTGGCAAGCGTGCAGGCATTCAACAGCTATCTGTGCTCGACCGTTCATGTGGCGCACGCGCACCGGATGCGCGGCTATCGCTGGACCGATGATGCGGCCGCGATGGAGACGATGAAGAAGAAGGTGCCGCAGTCAGTCGGCGAATGCTTCGCGCTGATCGAGCGCGAGATGTTCGCAGGGCCTTGGGTGATGGGTGCGAACTACACGATCTGCGATGCGTATCTCTTCACGCTGTCGCAATGGCTCGACGCCGACGGCGTCGACATCAACAAGACGCCGAAGATCGCGGATCACTTCCGGCGCATGTCGGAACGTCCCGCCGTGCGCAAAGCGATCGCGGACGAGACGCAGCTTCAGAGCGCCGCGTAAGGCGGTCAGCGGTAGTTGCGTTGCCGCCGCGGTTGCCGGGGCTCCGCCGCCGCGACATAGCGCGGGTTCTCGGCGCAAAAGCCGCCGACGCCGCTCGCCGACGCCCAGCAGGCCTGGAACGAGGGGAAGCCGCAATTGGTGGAGTCGTGTTCGTAGAGGCAGTACGGCCCCTGCCGGTCCCCGGCCCAGCCGCCGCACAGGGCGGCGATCGCGAACGTGCCGGCAATCAGGAAAATCCGAGTCATTGGCTCCGACCGCGTTGGATGATGCTGCCCTGAATGAGCACGACTTTGTGGCGAGCGCAAGAACGCAACCGTAACGCCTAGTTCGGCAGATCGTTTACCTTCGCGACCCATGTCCGCACGTCGGGCATGACCTCGGGCAAGAGCGCGCGCACCTGCGCGACCGTCATGCCGGGCCGCACGCGCGGATGATAGAGGATATTGAGGACGTACTGGTCGTAGACGCCGAAGAACCCCATCCGCACTGCGTCGTTGAACATCGTCCACGGCACCGACGGGTCGTCGTTGATCGGCCCGAGCGATTGCAGCAGCTCCTCGTAGGCGCAGTCGAGGAAAATGAACTCGCCTTTGTCGGCCACGAGGAACACGTCGGAGCGCACGATGCGCAGTTCGGCATCCTTGCGGAATCCGGAGAGACATTGCGGGTGCGAGCGACCTCTGGATGCTGCGCACGCGGCTGCGGCCGTAGGCGGCGCGCAGCGCCGGCAACAGATCGCGCTCGCGCAACAGCCGCACGAACACGTTCGCCGATGTGCGATCCGCCGTCACCGCGATGTCGAGATGCTGCACGCGCGCCTTGACGTCGGCGACGACGTCGGCGATCTGCGCGGTGCGGTCCGGCTTTGCGCGGTTCTCCACGAAGACGCGCACGGGGCCGTCGTATTTGCGGATTCCGTCGACGCGTCCGGCGAGCCGCATCTCGGCGCCGAACGCGACCTTGAAAAATCCGTCGAAGATTTCAGCGTCGGTGAACGTCTTGCGCTCGGCGGCGCGGCGCTTGGAGACTTCGCGGTCTTCGGCGTGCGCGGTGACCGCGAGGCTGACTGCCGCAATCAGGACGCCAAGGCGGAGAGCAGCCCTCGTCAAGCGCCGCAGCGTCACGTCGCGGAGGTGAGCCGCGAGGAGCGCGCCTGAAGGGCACGAATGCGATCCGCGAGGCTGCCCTTGCCACCTTCCTCGCTGTTGGTGTTCGCCGGCTGCGCCACCACCGGCTTGACGCCGGAGCCGTTGGTGCCCGGCGGATGCTCGGGTGCGGCGAGGATCGTGTCGATGGGCGACCCCGGCCCTTCGAGCACGGAGGTCAGGCGCGCGACTTCGGCGGCGACATCGTTGATGCGCTCGCGCAGCAGCGCGTTCTCGACGCGCTCGGAGGCCCAGGTGGCCTCGGCCTCGCGCTTGATCTGGGTGAGTTCGCGCTGGAGCTTGGCACGGTCCTCGCGGGCGCGTTCGAGCTGGCTCTCGGCCATCGTCTTCTCGGCGCGCAGCGCTTCCGTCGCGGTGCCGTGGCGCCGCTCGATGGTGCCAAGCTCCTGCCGCAGGTCGTTCTCGATCTTGCGTGCCGCATCGACGTCGACGCGCAGCTGGTCACGCTCGCGCTCGCGGTCCGCGAGCAGGCGCGACTGTTCGGTGAGACGCATCTCCATGTCGGCGATGCGCCGGCCCATGATCTCGGCTTCGCTGGTTTGGGTCGCGAGCTGACGCTCGAGCTGGCCGATGCGCGAGCCGAGGTTCTCGACGTTGCCGCGTTCGTCGGCGAGTTCCTTGCTGGCTTTCTCGGAGGTTTCCTTCTCGCGGTCGTAACGGCTCTGCGTATCCTTCACATCGCGGTCGAGGCCGCTGACCTGGTCCTTCAGGTTGTCGACCTGCGTCTTGAGCGCGACGATCTCGACGCGCTGACTGTCCGAGGTCGCGGACGTGGAGGTGAGTTCCGAGCTTGCCTTGGCGTACTCGGCCTCCTTGTCGGCGAGCTTGCGTTCGGTCTCGCGCAGCGTGTTGGTCTTGACCTCGAGTTCGTCCTCGGTCGCGCGCAACTGATCCTTGATGCCGCGGTCGCGCGCTTCGAGCGCGAAGATGGTCGCGGCCTTTTCGCCGAGCTCGATCTTGAGCCGGTTGATGACATCGTTCTTCTTGCCGAGTTCGGCGAGCTGGCCGGTGCTCTTGCCCTTGAGTTGCTCGACGCTCATTTCGAGCCGCCGCGTCGACATCGCGAACTCGGCGCGCAGTTGATCCTTGTCCGCCTGGATTTCCGCCATCGAAACGGGGGTTGCGGCTTCGAGCCGGCGCATCGTCAGGCGCACCGCGCGGCCGTGCACGAACGGCAGGATGATAAGTCCCACAAGGCTCGAGGCCAAAAAGCCGAGCCCGAAGAACATGATCGGTTCGATCATGAAGACGCCTCCGACTCCATCCGCATGGAGCCTCGCCGCTGAGAATGCCACGCGAGGCTGTCCGACTCCAGCGCGCGCGTTCGTTAACCTAAACCGGCGATCGGGTCAGGATGATGACGCCGCTTGTTTGTGCAGCCGTCTTTTCCGCAGCAGTTTTCAGAACGGATTCCAGGTCGCGCTCGGCGTGAACTTGAGATAGCCGACGTTCGCGCCGAGCCGCAGACCGACGCCGGAACGGATCGGCACCAACACGATGCGGCCGGAGGTCAGCGCCGTCATGCCGACGCCGCCGACGAGATAAGCGGAGCCGTCGACACCGCCAAAGCGCTGATAGATCGCGCGCGTGGACGGCAGGCTGTAGATCAGCATCATCGTGCGCGCGCCTTCGCCGCCGATGTCGTAACCCAGCGTCGGTCCTTGCCAGTAGACGCGCAGGTCGCCGGCGTTCTTGGTGTAGAGCGTGCCCTCGCCGTAGCGCAGTCCGCCGATGAAGGCGCCGCCGCCTTCCTGACCGAGGATGTAGCCGTTCGGCTGACCCCACTGGGAGAACGCGCGTTCGATCACGCTCGCGAGCCCGCGCGACACGCCGCCGAAAAGCCGATGCCCGGCATCGAGGATTTCGTTCGAGCTGTAGCGCTCGGGCGTTTGCGCGAAGGCGGAACCGGCGGTGACGCCGATCAGCAGGGCAGCGAGGACGATGCTTCGGAGGGCGCGCATGGCAGCTCCATAAGGAAAGCCGGATCGGCTTAACGCGTTGCACACGACGGCCTCGCATATTGGCGAAACCGGCCCCGAATCAGGCGACATTTGGCAGGAACTATGACGGGAGCGCGAGGATCGCGAAAGCGGCGTTCTTTCTGGCTGCCGGTTGCGCTGGGCCTTGCCCTGGCGCTGGGGAGCCTTGGCTCCCTGGGCGCCGCGACCACCGAACGGATCGTGGTGGACCGCCATACCGGGCTTGCGATCTACGGCATCGACCCGGTGGGGTATTTCACCGACCGCAGACCCGTCGTCGGGAAGGCGGACTTCGAATTGCGCCATGCGGGCGCGATCTGGCGCTTCGAGAACGAAGGGAACCGGGCGGCGTTCGCGCGCGATCCTCAGGTCTATACACCGCGCTTCGGCGGCTACGATCCGGTCGGCGTCAGCCGCGGCCTCTCGACGGCCGGCTATCCGGACCTTTGGGTCGTGCACGACGAGCGCATCTATCTTTTTTATTCGGAGAACGCGCGGCAGACGTTCATCGCCAATCCGTCGGCCGTCATCGCGGCGGCGGCGGCGCGCTGGGCCGACGTGCAGAGCGAACTCGCCGAGTAGTACGCTAGCGGATGACGCGGGTTACCGCGGCGGGATCGCCCCACGCGAGAAAACCGGGCACGCGGAAGCTGCCGGCGTGCTGCCCGTAGGACATCGGCCCGCCATTCGGCGCGATCACGGCGCCGCCGGCCGCAACGATGAGCGCGTGGCCCGCCGCGACATCCCATTCCGACGTCGGCGCGAGGCGCGGATAAATGTCGACCGCGCCTTCGGCGATGCGGCAAAATTTCAGCGCCGAGCCGTGCGAGACGGTCTCGATCTTTCCGAGTCCCGCGATGAACGACGCCGTCGCGGCATCGAAGTGCGAACGGCTCACCGCAGCGATCGGAGCATCCGGCCAGGCGCGCGCCTTGATCGGTTCGACCTTGCTCTGAACGCCATCCTCGGAGAACCGCAGCCGTTCGGCGCGGCCCGGAAAGCCGCGCCACACGATGCCAAGCGCCGGCGCTGCCACGACGCCGACGGCCGGGGCGCCGTCGCGCACTATTGCGATGTTGACGGTGTATTCGTCGCGCCCGGCGAGGAACTCGACCGTCCCGTCGAGCGGATCGACGAGAAGAAATTCGTGGGCCAGCTCTCGCGTGGTTCCGGGCGCTTCCTCGGAGACGACCGCAACGCCGGGCAGTGCGCGCGCCAGTCCCTTCAGAATGACGGCCTGCGCGGCTTCGTCGGCGGCCGTGACGAGCGACCGATCGGCCTTGTGCCGGGTCGCGACGGTGCCGCTGTCGAAACCGCGGATTGCCGCCGCCGCTTGAATCGCGATCCCGGTCAGGGCCTCGGCGAGCCGGCGGTCGCTCTCTGTCGCCTCAGGCGATCGTGTCACGTGGCTGCTTTCCGGCGGCGCGGAACGGGCCGAGCCGTGTGTTGGCGGTCGTCCGGCAGCGGTGTATCAACCGCCCGCCAGCCTGATTCAAGCTGAGTCGCCCCCGCGCGGCACGGCCCCAACCGGTTCTGTGGAGACCCTGTCATGGCCGAGCCCGTAACCCTCGAAGGCCTCGATCTCGCGGCGCTGCTCTGCTCGCGTGTCTGCCACGACCTGATCAGCCCGGTCGGGGCGGTCGTCAATGGCATCGAGGTGATGGAGGACAATGCGGACGAGCAAACCAAGGTTTTCGCGCTCGAACTGATCCGCAAGAGCGCCACGACGGCCTCGAAGCGGCTCCAGTTCTGCCGCATCGCGTTCGGCGCGGCGGGTTCGGCCGGGGCCTCGATCGACCTCGGCGATGCCGAGGGCGTCGCGCGCGGCATGATGGAAGACGACAAGACCAAGCTGACCTGGAGCCTGCCGCGGGTGCTGCTGCCGAAGAATAAGGTGAAACTGCTGCTCAATCTGCTGCTGATGGCGGGTGGGACGATCCCGCGCGGCGGCAGCCTGGTGATCGAGCCGGTCGGCGAGGGCGACGCGATGGGGTTCAAGATCACGTCCTCGGGACTCAATTCGCGCATTCCCCAGACGATACCCGCGCTGGTCGCGGGCGATACCGGCGGTCATCCGGTCGACGCGCACGCGATCCAGCCGTTCTTCACCGGCCTGCTCGCGCGCACCTGCGGCATGACCGTGACGCTTGCGCCCGAGGGCGACACGATCGTGTTAACCGCGCGTTAAGATGTGTGGCGGCGCGAATTGACGCGGCTGCCTGCCGTTGCGCGGACTGACTCAATTGATTGCAAATACAGCGGAATCTTTACGTCCGTAGAACTGCGCAGTGCGGTTATTTTTCCGTTTCGCAGCGTCCCACGCAACCAATCCTTAAACGCTTTCACACGACACTGACCCTGCTCCGAAAGGCAGCGGCCGGACAGGCCGTTCCTGGCGACGAAGGTCATTGCCCCGATGGACGACCTGCTGCGCGAGTTCCTGACCGAGACGAACGAGAGCCTCGACACGGTCGATGTCGAACTCGTCCGGTTCGAGCAGGAGCCGAACAACGCCAAGATCCTCGACAACATTTTCCGCCTCGTTCACACCATCAAGGGCACCTGCGGATTCCTCGGGTTGCCGCGGCTCGAAGCGCTGGCGCACGCCGCCGAAACCCTGATGGGCAAATTCCGCGATGGCATGCCGGTCACCGGCAATGCCGTCACGCTCATCCTGACGACCATCGACCGCCTGAAGGAAGTGCTTCGCGGGCTCGAACAGAACGAACTGGAGCCGGAAGGCGACGACAAGGACCTGATCGGCGATCTGGAGCGCATGGCGACCGCGGTCGCGGCAATGCCGAAGGAGCAGCCGAAGCCCGCAAAGGCCGCGACATCCGGCACGCTGGTCGCGCAGACGCTGGAGCGTCCGCTGCGCCCGGGCGAAGTCTCGCTCGACGAACTGGAGCGTGCGTTCCGCGAGACGGCGGTTGAGATCATCACGCCTGTCGCGCCGAAGGCGGAAGCGCCGAAGCCGCAGGCCGCAACAGCAGCAGAAGCAACAGCGAAACCCGCCAAGGCCGAACGCAAGGCCGACGACGAAGAGAAGTTCGACTCCAAGATCGCCAACCAGTCGATCCGCGTGAACGTCGACACGCTCGAGTCGCTGATGACGATGGTCTCGGAGCTGGTGCTCACGCGCAACCAGCTTCTTGAGATCGCGCGCCGGCACGACGATTCCGAGTTCAAGGTTCCGCTGCAGCGCCTTTCGAACGTCACCGCCGAACTGCAGGAAGGCGTCATGAAGACGCGCATGCAGCCGATCGGCAATGCCTGGCAGAAGCTGCCGCGCATCATTCGCGATCTTGCGGGCGAGCTGAACAAGGACATCGAGCTGGAGATGCACGGTGCCGACACCGAGCTCGACCGGCAGGTGCTCGACCTGATCAAGGATCCGCTCACGCACATGGTGCGCAATTCGGCGGACCACGGCCTTGAGACCACGGAGCAGCGCCGTGCCGCCAGGAAGCCCGAGAAGGGCACGATCCGTCTCTCCGCCTATCACGAGGGCGGGCACATCATCATCGAGATCGCGGACGATGGCCGCGGCTTGAACACCGCGCGCATCCGGCAGAAGGCGCTCGAGAACGGCCTCGCGACCGAGGCCGAGCTTGAGAAGATGACCGAAGCGCAGGTCTACAAGTTCATCTTCTGCGGCGGGCTTCTCGACCGCGGCGGCGATCACCAGCGTCTCGGGCCGTGGTGTCGGCATGGACGTGGTGCGCACCAACATCGACCAGATCGGCGGCACCATCGACGTGAAGTCGGTGCCCGGCGAAGGATCGAGCTTCACCATCAAGATTCCGCTGACGCTCGCGATCGTCTCGGCGCTGATCGTCGAAGCGGGCGGCGATCGTTTCGCGATTCCGCAGCTCGCGGTCGTCGAGCTTGTGCGCGCGCAGGCCAACTCCGATCACCGCATCGAGCGCATCAAGGACACGGCGGTGCTGCGGCTCCGCAACAAGCTCCTGCCGCTCATCCATCTCAAGAAGCTCCTGAAGATGGAAGGCGCGGCCGAAGTCGATCAGGAAAACGGCTTCATCGTCGTGACGCAGGTCGGCAGCCAGACTTTCGGCATCGTGGTCGACGGCGTGTTCCACACCGAGGAAATCGTCGTGAAGCCGATGTCGAGCAGGTTGCGCGACATCGCGATGTTCTCCGGCAACACCATCCTCGGCGACGGCTCGGTGATCATGATCATCGATCCGAACGGCATCGCGCAGACGGTCGGCTCGGCCGGCACGCAGGTCGCCAGCGAAACCGAAGACACGCAGCAGGCCGCTCAGGCCGAGAAGACCGTTTCGTTGCTGGTGTTCCGCGCCGGTTCGCAGCAGCCGAAGGCGGTGCCGCTCTCGCTCGTCACGCGGCTCGAGGAGATCGACTGCAAGAAGATCGAGTTCTCCAACGGCCGCCATCTCGTGCAGTACCGCGGGCAGTTGATGCCGCTGGTGCGCGTCAGCGACGAGGTCCGCGTGCGCACCGAAGGCGCGCAACCGCTGCTCGTCTTCTCGGATTCCGGACGTTCGATGGGCCTCGTGGTCGACGAGATCGTCGATATCGTCGAGGACACGCTCGATATCCAGGTCGGCAGCGAGACCACGGGCATTCTCGGCTCCGCGGTCATCAAGGGGCAGGCGACCGAGATCATCGACATCGGCCATTTCCTGCCGCTCGCCTTCGAAGACTGGTTCCGCCGCAAGGAATTGGGCGCCGAGGCGCTGACGCGCTCGCTCCTGTTCGTCGACGACTCCGCTTTCTTCCGCAACATGCTCGTCCCGGTGCTGAAAGCCGCCGGCTACGACGTGGTCGCGGTTCCGGGGTCCGGCGAAGCGCTGGCGTTGATCAAGAAGGGCCAGAAGTTCGACGTGGTCGTCTCCGACATCGAAATGCCCGGCATGAACGGCTTCGAGCTTGCCGAGGCGATCCGCGCGGACGCGCGCAGCGCGCACATTCCGATCATCGCGCTCTCCTCGATCACCTCGCCGGCCACGATCGAGCGCGGCCGTCAGGCGGGCTTCCATGACTTTGTTGCGAAGTTCGACCGTCAGGGCCTGATCGCGGCGCTGAAGGAATCGACCGTCGAGTTCTCTGAGGCGGCCTGAGGAAGAGAACATGAGCAACGACAACACCGCCAGCGAACGTCTCATCGAATACGTCACCGTGATGATCGGCGGCCAGCTCTTCGGTCTGCCCATCGCGCGCGTGCAGGATGTTTTCATGCCGGACCGCATCACGCGCGTGCCGCTCGCGGCGCCCGAGATCGCGGGCGTGCTCAATCTGCGCGGCCGCATCGTGACGGCGATCGACATGCGCCGCCGTCTGGAAATGCCGCCGCGCCAGGACGCCAAGCCGTTGATGGCGGTCGGCATCGAGCTCAAGGGCGAGTCCTACGGGCTGCTGATCGATGCGGTCGGTGAAGTGCTGAAGCTCGGCGAGGACACGCGTGAAGCCAACCCGGTCAATCTCGATGCGCGCCTGGCGCGCGTGGCCGGCGGCGTTCACCGCCTCGATGGGCAACTGATGGTCATTCTCGATGTGGATCAGGTGCTGACCGCATCGGCGGAGTCGGTGGCGGCATAGGGTGAATGGAGAGAGCCGGCAGACGCTGCCGCGCTCAGGAAGGTAGTGGAGCGATGAAAACGTGTTTGGTGGTCGACGATTCAAGCGTCATTCGTAAGGTGGCGCGGCGCATTCTCGAAGGTCTCGACTTCAAGATCACGGAAGCCGAGGACGGACAGCAGGCGCTCGAACAGTGCCGCAACGGTTTCCCCGATGCCGTGCTGCTCGACTGGAACATGCCGGTGATGGACGGATACGACTTCCTCAAGGCGCTGCGTAAATTGCCCGGTGGCGATGCGCCGAAGGTCGTGTTCTGCACCACCGAAAACGATGTCGCTCACATCGCTCGCGCGCTCAGCGCCGGTGCGAACGAGTACATCATGAAGCCGTTCGACAAGGAGATCGTCGAGGCCAAGTTCCAGGAAGTCGGCCTGATCTGATCTTCTGCCGTTCTGTTGTCTGCGTCTGAGTAGCGTTGCGTATCGAGTACCGAGTAGCCGCGTATGAGCGTTGCCGCCACAGTTGCGCCTGCCGCCTCCACCGCGGCGCAGGACCCTATTCGCGTCATGATCGTCGATGACGCGGTCGTGGTGCGTGGTCTCGTCTCGCGCTGGATCGATGCCGAACCGGGCCTGAAGATCGTCGCGTCGCTGCGCACCGGGCGCGACGCCGTCGCCCAGGTGCTGCGGCACGATCCCGACGTCGTGCTCCTCGATATCGAGATGCCGGACATGGACGGCATCGAGGCGCTGCCGCTCCTGCTCGAAAAGAAGCGCGACCTGGTCGTCATCATGGCGTCCTCGCTCTCGCGCCGGAATGCCGAGATCAGCCTGAGAGCGCTTGCGCTCGGCGCCGCCGATTACATTCCGAAGCCCGCCACCAACCGCGAGGTCACGACCTCGGCGAGCTTCCGGCGCGACCTGATCGAAAAGGTGCGCCAGCTCGGCGGACGGCGCAGAGCGCAGCGCAGGGATACGCGTTCCGGCATCGAGCACGCCGTCCGTGCTCGTGCGCCCGCGCCTCGCTCTCGCCGAGAGCCGTCCCCTCCCGGCCGCGGCCGGCCAATCCGCCGAGATCAAGCTGCGGCCTTTCGCGGTCACGCTGCCGCGCGTGCTGCTGGTCGGCGCGTCGACCGGCGGCCCGCAGGCGCTGACGACGCTGATCGATCATCTCGACTCCCATGCTCGATCGCGTGCCAGTGCTGATCACCCAGCACATGCCGCCGACGTTCACCACGATCCTTGCCGAGCACCTGACACGCGCGAGCGGCCGTAACGCGCACGAGGGCGATCGACGGCGAACCGATCGTTCCCGGCACGATCTATCTCGCGCCCGGCGGCCGGCACATGACGGTTGCGCGCCGCAACGGCGTTCCGGCGATCGCGCTGAATGATGGGCCGCTCGTCAATTTCTGCCGCCCGGCCGTCGATCCACTGTTCGACTCGGCCGCTGAGGTCTGGGGCAGCGCAGTCCTCGCCGTGGTCCTGACCGGCATGGGATCGGACGGCGCGCGCGGCGCGCAGACGATCGCCGCCGCCGGCGGCAGCGTGATCGCGCAGGACGAAGCCTCAAGCGTCGTGTGGGGGATGCCCGGCGCGGCGGCGAACACCGGTGTGTGTTCGGCGGTGCTGCCGCTCGACGCCATCGCGCCAAAGATCGGCCGGCTGTTTCACGGGGACCGGTCGTGACGCCCCTCGACTACGATTATCTCCGCAAGCTCCTGAAGGAGCGCTCCGGCCTCATGCTGTCGGCGGACAAGCAGTATCTGGTCGAAAGCCGGCTCAGCCCGCTCGCCCGCAAGGCGGGCATTCCGTCGCTCGGCGAACTGGTGCAGAAGCTCAAGGCCGGCAACGAACGGCTGACCGTCGAGGTCGTCGAGGCGATGACCACGAACGAGTCGTTCTTCTTCCGCGACAAGATTCCGTTCGATCATTTCCGCGACGCGATCATGCCGGGCCTGCTGGCCGCGCGCGCCAAGGAGCGCCGCCTGCGCATCTGGAGCGCCGCGGCCTCGACCGGGCAGGAGCCTTACTCGCTCGCCATGATGCTGAAGGAGATGAAGGACAAGCTCTCGGGCTGGCGCATCGATATTCTCGCGACCGATCTGTCGACCGAAGTGCTGGAGAAGGCCAGGGCCGGCATCTACAGCCAGTTCGAGGTGCAGCGCGGCCTGCCGATCACGATGCTGGTGAAGTATTTCACGCAGACCGGAGACACCTGGCAGATCGCGCCGGAAATCCGCGCGATGGTGCAGTACCGGCCGCTCAACCTGCTGCCGGATTTTTCCAGCCTCGGCAGCTTCGATCTCGTGTTCTGCCGCAACGTGCTGATCTATTTCGACCAGGACACCAAGATCAGCGTGCTCAACCGCATCGCCAGGGTGGTCGCGTCGGACGGCTATCTTGTGCTCGGCGCTGCCGAAACCGTTGTCGGCCTGACCGACGCGTTCAAGCCGGTGCCCGACAAGCGCGGCCTCTATGCGCCGAACAAGGATGCGAGCAGGCGTACCGCTCTCGGCGCGGTCACGCCGATCCGTCCGCTCGCCGTCGCGGGCGTGCGCTAATCCCTATTTGACGTTCTTCAGTGCCGGCTGCGCGCGATCGAGCGCGGCGAGCCGGTCGATGCCGCGCACATCCGAGAGGATCGCAATCGTCTCCGCGCGCGTCAGCACCGCGGCGGCATCGCGCACGGTCGCGCAGTCATCCAGCTTCGCGAGCCCGACCACGAGGGCGACGTCGACCTCGCCGGGCTTGCGCGCGGCGGTGCCGGGCAGCATCGCGCGATGCGCGGCGAGGAGCGCCGGATCGGCGAGCAGCCGCTCCAGTGCGCCGCGCGGGTCCTCGCTGTGGAATTCGGCCGCAAGCGCGTTGGCGCGCTGAAGGATGTCCGGCGGGTTGTTTTCCTCCGGCGTGAGCAAGAGCTTCATGGCGCGCATCCGCCGCCCGGCCGACGGGCTTGCGGTCCATTGCGCGAGCGGGATCGCCAGGATCAGCCCGCCGATCACCGGCGTCATCCAGGCGAACAGCGAGTACGACACTTCGTAGGCGGCGAAAGCGAGCAGCAGTCCGAAAATCGTCGGGCCGGCCGTAGCGCCGCATCGTCGCGCGCCACGGCAGCGTGCCGTCGTCGCGCCGCTGCGCCTGCCAGCCGCTGTCGCGCCCGCTGAGGATCTGCAGCACCGAGATCGACTGGATCAGCATCATCACCGGCGCGATCAGGCCGGAGATCACGACCTCGGCCAGCATGCTGAGAAGCGCGCGGAAGCCGCCGCCGAACCCCCGGCGCGCCGCGCGGTTGCCCAGCATCGCGAGATAGCCGACGAGCTTCGGGAGCAGCAGCAGCAGCATCGTGCCGGCGAACACGTAGGCGGCGCGCACCGGATCCTGCGCGGGCCATTGCGGGTAGAGCGTGAAGGTCTTCGGGAAATATTCCGGGCGGATGAACTGCGCCTGCAACGAAATGAGGATGCCGGTGAACAGGAAGAGGAGCCACAGCGGGGCCGCCACGTAAGAGCCGATGCCCATGAGCAAGATGCAGCCGCGTCGCCCAATGCAGGCCGCGCGCGGGGAGCACGCCCATGTGCTGCAGGTTGCCCTGACACCAGCGCCGGTCGCGCGCGGCGTATTCGGTGAGCGAGGGCGGCGACTCTTCGTATGAGCCGCCGAGCGCGGGCGCCATCAGGACGGCCCAGCCACCGCGCCGCATCAGTCCGGCCTCGACGAAATCGTGGCTCAGGATATGCCCGCCGACCGGGCGCGGCCCGCTCAGCACGGGCAGGCCGGCGCTCTCGGCGAAGGCGCGCGTGCGGATGATCGCGTTGTGGCCCCAGTAATTGCTGTCCGGCGCCGTGCCACCACGCAAGCCCGTAGGCGATCAGCGGCCCGTAGAGCCGCCCGGCGAACTGCTGCACGCGCGCGAACGGCGTGGACGCATTGACCATCACGGGGAACGTCTGGATCAGCCCGGCGTCCGGATGCTGCTCCATCGCGGCGGCGAGGCGCACCAGCGTCTCGCCGGTCATCAGCGAGTCCGCATCGAGCACGATCATGTGCGCGTAGTGAGCCGCCGAAGCGCTGCACCCATTCGGCGATGTTGCCGGCCTTCTTGGCGTCGTTCTTCGGGCGATGGCGATAATAAATGTGCGCGTCCGGCAGCCGTGCGCGCAGCGCAAGGAACGCGGCCTCCTCGGCGACGAAGATGTCCGGGTCGGTCGTATCGCTGAGCAGGAAGATGTCGAAGCGATCCGCACCGCCGGCCGCCGCGACCGACTCGGCGATCGCCTGCACGCGCGCGAGCACGCGATCCGGGATCTTCGTTGTAGGTCGGGAACAGCAGCGCATTGCGCGTCGAAAGCGCGGGCAGGGGAGCCTCGGCATCGAGGCCGAGCGGGGTGATCTGGCCGCTCGCGAGCGCGATCATCCCGCCCAGCATGCTGGCGAACGAGAACGCGAGCCAGGCGAACAGGATCGACGAACAGCGCAAGGATCACGCCTTCCAGCACCGTCAGCCCGCCGACCGCGAGCACCAGATACATCTGCCATGCGGCGAGCACGCTCAGCGCGAGCGCCGCGCCGAACACGAAGAGACGGCGCGCCATCGATCGCGCCAATCTGAAGGCGGGCAGGCGGCGCGACTCGGTGCGTCCGTCAGCGACTGCACCGGCATCGCGAGCGGTGCTTCGGCGGGCAGATAGTGCGTGTGGGGCGCGGCATCGGCCGCGGCCAGCCTCACGGCGTCCATCGATCCATCCAGACTTCCGAGACCGGATCGTCGCCGCGCATCAGTTGCGCGCGCAGCTCGCTGGTTTTCTCGCCGCCCGGCGCAAGCTCGAAGCTGACGCGGATGCCGCCGATCTCCGGGTTGGTGTGCGATACGACGTTGCGGATCTTGCCCCTGTCCGCCGACACGGTGGCCTTGATCTCGGCCGGCGCAATGGCCTTCAGGTTCTCGCCCGCGAAATCGATCACGACGAGGCGCGTTTCTTCCGGTCCTGCGCCGATGCGGGTCGCGACGACCTCGGCGAGCGGCAGCGGCTTCGGCAGCCGCGCGCCCCAGTGGATGCGGTAGGTGTAGACGTATTCGCCCTTGGCGCGGGTCGGCGCGCGCGGGCGCCAGAACGACACGATGTTGTCGTTGATTTCGGTGCTGGTCGGGATCTCGACAAGATAGACCGAGCCCTCGCCCCAGTCGCCGATCGGCTCGATGAATGCGCTTGGGCGCTTCTCGTAGCGCGCTTCGAGATCCTGATAGTTGCGGAAGTCGCGTTGCCGCTGCATCAGCCCGAAGCCGCGCGGATTGTTGTCGACGAAGGCGCTGACCTGCAGGTCGGCCGGATTGTTCAGCGGCCGCCAGATCTGCTCGCCGCGTCCGTTCTGGATGGCAAGCCCGTCGGAGTCGTGGACCTGGGGCCGGAAGTCGTCGACGCCGACGCGATCGTTGGCGCCGAAGAAATACATGCTGGTGAGCGTCGCCAGTCCCGATCTGTTCGATCTGCACGCGCGGGAACAGCGTCGCCTCGATGTCGTAGATCGTGGTCTCGCCGGGCCGGATGGTGAAGCGATAGGCCGCGGCCGCGCTCTGGCTGTCGAGCAGCGCGTGCACGACGATCGAGTTTGCGCCCTTTGCGGGGCGCTCGACCCAGAAGGTCCGGAAGTTCGGGAATTCCTCGCCCTTCGGATCGGCGGTGTTGAGCGACAGCCCGCGCGCCGAGAGGCCGTAGGTCTGCCCCTTCGCGACGGCGCGGAAATAGCTCGCGCCGAGGAACACGCCGATCTCGTCGAAATAGTCGGGCCGGTTGATCGGCCCGTGGATGCGGAAGCCCGCAAAGCCGAGATTGCTCTTGATGTCCGGCGGCGGCTCATCGCCGAACGAGAACATCGCTGGGCGAATAGACGATCGGCGTCGCGATCGCCGTCCTTCACCTCGAAGATGTCGACGCGGTTCGCGTAGTAGAAGCCGCGGTGGAAGAACTGGAGCTGGAACGGCAGGCCCTCGCTGCGCCAGAGCGCGTGCTCCGGCTGGAAGCGGATCATGCGGTAGCGGTCGTAGGTGAGATCCTTGAGCGCATCCGGAAGCTTGTTCTCCGGCGCCTTGTAGGGCTTCTGCGCCAGATCGCGCGCGAGCGCGCGCACCGTCGCGGCCTCGAACGGCGCGCCCTTCTCCTGCGCAAATGCCGCAGGGACCATGCGCGTCCGTAGAACGGCCGCCCGGCGAACGGCAGCGCCAGGCCGGCAGCCAAAAGATCACGACGACGCAAGGCCTAACCCTCTGAAGTTGATGTTTTTTATGCGGAAGGACGGTTTATGCGCGCTTGTCCGCCGCTCGCAGCAGCTAACGGGCCGGTCCGATCCGGGTTCCATCTCTTGGCAGCGCCGTTAGGCGAACTTGAGGCACGGTAAAAACAAAAACCCCGCCATTTCTGGCGGGGTCCGGAATGATCCGAAGTTGGGAGGAGAGAGCCCGAACAGGGCTCGACGCAACTTCGTCTAGGCGGGGATGCGCTCTTCCACCTCGGTCGGCTCGCGCAGCACGTAGCCGCGGCCCCAGACCGTCTCGATGTAGTTCTTCCCCGGCGACGCGTTCGCGAGCTTCTTGCGCAGCTTGCAGATGAACACGTCGATGATCTTGAGTTCGGGCTCGTCCATGCCGCCGTAGAGATGATTGAGGAACATCTCCTTGGTCAGCGTCGTGCCCTTGCGGAGCGAGAGCAGCTCCAGCATCTGGTATTCCTTGCCGGTCAGATGCACGCGCGCGCGCGTTCACCTCGACGGTCTTGGTGTCGAGGTTGACCACCAGATCGCCGGTCTGGATGACCGACTGCGCATGGCCCTTGGAGCGGCGCACGATCGCGTGGATGCGCGCGACCAGCTCGTCCTTGTGGAACGGCTTGGTCATGTAGTCGTCGGCGCCGAAGCCGAGACCCTTGACCTTGTCCTCGATGCCGGCGAGGCCGGAGAGGATCAGGATCGGCGTCTTGATCTTGGAGACCCGCAGCGTCCGCAGAACCTCGTAGCCCGACATGTCGGGCAGGTTCAGGTCGAGCAGGATGATGTCGTAGTCGTAGAGCTTGCCGAGATCGACGCCTTCTTCCCCGAGATCCGTCGTGTAGACGTTGAAACTCTCGGATTTCAGCATCAATTCGATCGATTGCGCGGTCGCGCTATCGTCTTCAATCAGCAGAACGCGCATGCCAGTCCCCTTCCACGCCCTCTGGGCTCAGGTCGGCAGGCCCACAGGGGCCCGTTCAGAACGCCTTGGGACAATCGATTCGGCACGCTAACGGGCCAATGGTTAACAAAACCTGATTCTCCAGTGCAAGCATTTACTGTGCGAAAACGATAAAATCGCCGTAATATGCTGGAGTAGAGGGGTTTTCCTACCAATTGGCCTGCTTCACGTTCTACGTTAAGAGTCGGCGGTAACCGACTCCCGCGACTCGCCCCTGCCGTCCTGGAAAGGCGAGACGCGATTGTCCCAAGGACGGTGAGGCAATCATTAACGAAGCGGGTAAACGCCCGGTTAAGGGAACCTCCGTAGTTGCA
This sequence comes from uncultured Alphaproteobacteria bacterium, assembly GCA_963828625.1. Lineage (GTDB taxonomy): Bacteria > Pseudomonadota > Alphaproteobacteria > Rhizobiales > Xanthobacteraceae > PALSA-894. The sequence continues at coordinate 933,534 of CAWHEX010000011.1, forward strand.
GGCGGATCAGCGAATGAGTCGATGAAGGCGCTGGCCGAACAGATCGCCGAACTCGACGAGGTCGAGATCTACGGCCGCGTCGTCGGCGTGCGCGGGCTGATGGTCGAGGTCGCGGGGCCGATCCACGCGATGTCGGTCGGGGCGCGCGTCATGATCGAGGCCGGCGGGCCGCGTCCATCCCCTGCGAGGTCGTCGGCTTTACCGGGCCGAACGCGCTGCTGATGCCGTTCGCGCCGCTCGAAGGCGTGCGGCGCGGCTGCCGCGCGCTGGTCACGTCCGTCGCGGCCGCCGTGCGGCCGTCGGCCGGCTGGCTCGGCCGCGTCGTCAACGCGATGGGCGAGCCGATCGACGGCAAGGGGCCGCTGCCGCCCGGCCCGTCGCCTTATCCATTCCGCAATCCGCCGCCGCCCGCGCATGCGCGCCGCCGTGTCGGTGCGCCGCTCGATCTCGGCGTGCGCGCACTCAACACCTTCCTCACCTGCCTGCCGCGGCCAGCGCATGGGCGTGTTCGCAGGCTCCGGCGTCGGCAAGTCGGTGCTGCTCTCGATGCTGGCGCGCAACGTCGCGGCCGATGTCTCGGTGATCGGGCTTGTCGGCGAGCGCGGCCGCGAGGTGCAGGAGTTCCTGCAGGACGATCTCGGCGAAGACGGTCTCGCGCGCTCGGTCGTGGTGGTCTCGACCTCGGACGAACCCGCGCTGATGCGCCGGCAGGCCGCATACCTGACGCTCGCGATCGCGGAGTATTTCCGCGACGAGGCGAAGGACGTGCTGGTGCTGATGGACTCGGTCACGCGCTTTGCGATGGCGCAGCGCGAGATCGGATTGTCTGCCGGCGAGCCGCCGACCGCGAAGGGCTACACGCCGACCGTGTTCACCGAGCTGCCGCGCCTGCTCGAACGCGCCGGCCCGGGAACCGATGACGGCACCATCACGGGCATCTTCACGGTGCTGGTCGACGGCGACGATCACAACGAGCCGGTCGCCGACGCGGTGCGCTCCATCCTCGATGGCCATATCGTGATGGAGCGCGCGATCGCCGAGCGCGGGCGCTATCCGGCGATCAACATGCTCAAGTCCGTCTCGCGCACCATGCCGCGCGCCGCGACCCGATTGTATCTGCCGGTGATCAACCGCGCCCGCAAGATCATGGCGACCTACGCGGACATGGAGGAATTGATCCGGCTCGGCGCCTACCGGGCGGGATCCAGCGCGGAAGTCGATGAGGCGATCCGGCCTGCACGGACCGCTCGAGGCGTTTCTCGGCGCAAGGTAAGGAAGAATCAACATCTCTTACCGAAGCCTATATGCGGCTCGAACAAATCCTCGGACATGCGGAAACCGAAAACTAACGTTGTGCTGCCACATTCCCATCACGGCGGGAGCGCGGCAGTACGCCGAGGCCGCTCCCGTCCTGACCCGAAGGGGTATTCGGGGCTTCTGGGGAGTATGAGTCGATGAAGTCGCGTGAGACGCTCATTCGTCTGAGAAAGTTCCAGGTCGACGAAAAGCGGCGCCGGGTCGCGCAGATCGAAAGCATGGTCGCCGACTTCGACCGCATGGCGACCGACCTCGATCGCGAGATCACGACCGAGCAGGAACGCGCCGGCATCCACGATCCGACGCATTTCGCCTATCCGACCTATGCCAAGGCCGCGATCGCACGCCGCGACAATCTCAAGCGCTCGGCCGACGAACTCAAAGGCCAGCTCGAGGAAGCGCGCATGGCGCTCGCCGAAGCGTTCGAGGAGCTCAAGAAGGTCGAGCTGCTCGACGAGCGCGATCAGGTGCGCGAACGCGTCGCCGACAATGCGCGCGAGCAGGCCGAACTCGACCGCATCGGCGCGATGCGTGTCGGCGCGGCCGTGCGGGCCTGAAGCTCAACTTTTTCCGAGTTTGATCCGTAGCTGACTTGAGGCTGCGCCCCCGGGCGCAGGGCCTCTGCGTCGCGTTCACGCTGTTCCGGCCGGGCGGTTGCATTCACGCAGCGTCCCGGCCATCGTCGGGATGGGGATGGGGATCCCAAGGGCATGACGTCCGAAATGCTGACGCCGCCGGAACTGGTGTGGCTGATGGCCGCCGTCGCCAAAGGCGATCAGGCGGCGTTCGAGCGGCTGTACGCCGCCACCCGGGCGAAACTGTACGGCGTGGTGCTGCGTATCTTGCGGCGAAGCGACCTCGCCGACGAGGTGATACAGGAGACCTATCTGAAAATCTGGCACAATGCCGGCACTTTCGACCCGAAACTGGCGACTCCGATCACCTGGATGGTGGCGATCGCGCGCAATCGTGCGCTCGACCTGATCCGCAAGAAGACCGAGGTCTCGATCGAGGACGAGCCGGCCGCCATGGAGACGGCCGGAGAGGAGCCGAACCCGCTGGCGCGGCGCGAGATGACCGAGGAGCTCGCCGGCTGCTCGCGCTGCCTGGGGCAGCTTGAGGAAGATCGGCGGCGGATGGTTCTGCTCGCCTACTACAGCGGATGGAGCCGCGAGCAGCTCGCGGTGAAATTCGACGGCGCCTGCGAATACGATCAAGACCTGGCTGCGGCGCAGCCTTGTTGGAGATCCGGGAGTGCCTCGGATCATGACCATGGACGAAGACAGAGACGGCTTCGCGGCGGAATACGTGCTGGGCACGCTCGATGCGGACGAGCGCGCGCAGGCCGATACGCTGTTGCAGGTCGACACCGACTTCGCCGCCGCGGTGCGGCAGTGGGAGCGCCGCCTCGGCGAGCTCAACGTGCTGGTCGCGCCGGTCGAGCCGCCGGCGCCGGTGTGGGACCGGATCGCGCCTGGCTCGCCGAAGCGCCGGCCATAGCGAGCCGATTCACCTGCCCGAAGTGGCTGCCGTCGGCTGCGCCCGTCAGGCACCGGCGCCGAGTGCCGAGATCATCGATCTGACCCAGCGCATGCGGCGCTGGCGCGGCCTGACCGTCATCACCGGCACCCTGGCGGCCTGCTTCGTCGGCATCGTGCTTGCGCGCGAGTACCGTCCCGACGTCCTGCCCGCCGACTGGCGCCCGAAGCAGCAGGTGGTCGAGCGCGTCGTCGAGAAGCCGGTCGAGGTCGTGCGCGAAGTGGTGCGCGAGGTGCCCTCGGCGCGGCCGGCGCAGTTCGTCGCGGTATTCCAGAAGGACGAGCAGTCGCCGGCATTCCTGATGTCGGTGGACATCGAGAAGCGTGTCGTCACGGTGCGCCAGGTCGCCGCCGAGCGCCTCGCCGACAAGTCCTATCAGTTGTGGATTGCGCCTCAGCCGGGCTCCGCGCCGCAGTCGCTCGGCGTGATCGAGCAGCAGGACGACTTTACCGTCAGGGCAACGCTCGCCGCGCTACGACCCGGCCGTGATCAACAATGCGACTTTCGGGATTTCGCTCGAGCCGCTCGGCGGCTCGCCGACCGGCCAGCCGACCGGGCCGGTGATCCACGCCAAGCTGCTGCAGGTCACCCCGCCGCAGACCCCGTAGGCCGTTCCTTTCGGCCATAAAAAAACGAGCGCCCAAAGGGCGCTCGAAGGGGGCTTGCGGAGGTCACTTCAGAGAAAGGGACACTTACTGAATGGTGTTTCCGTCGCGCGCGCGTCACGGCGGCGGGCTTGCCGGCCTTCACCACCGGGCCATGGGCCTGCAGGTTGGCGGAAGCATTGCCGGTGTCGGTGATGCGGGCGGTCATGCCGACCAGAATCACGGCGATCGCTGCAACCAGCGATACGGCCACGATCTTCAGGTGGGTCGTGCGATCTGCGGTAACGAGAGAATGGTTCATGGGATCTCTCCCCGGTCCTGATCGTTGGTCGCTGCGACCGGGCGGTTGGTTCAATCGAGAAACGCGCTTCCCTCTCGAAAGTTTCGTTTGACTGTGGCCAGACGCCGCGGAGCCTCCGGGCGGTCCGGTTCGGGGTCGGCTATGTCATTGACGGATATGGGTTCCGGCACGGCCCGGAACAACACAGACTGGGTCACAAGCGCGTGGCGCCTGGGTCACGTCTGGTCGCGCGGGCGTGATCGGAAGGTAGCGCGGAACCTTTAAAAGCCGGTTAGCCGGAACGGCATCCGCGGTCGGAAAGGGGAGCAACGTCCGATGAAAATTACCAGCGTGCGCGCGCATGTCCTCGAGGCGGCGCTGTCCGAGCCCTTCGCCTATTCGCGCGCCTGGTACGACACGCGCACCGCGATGATCGTGCGAAATCGAAACCGACGCCGGCGCTGACCGGATGGGGCGAGTGCTATGGCCCCGCGCGCATGACGGCGGCGGTCGTCCGAAGCATCGCGCCGTGGCTGATCGGCGAGGATCCGCTGCGCACCGATGCGCTGTGGCAAATGATCTACGCGAGACTGCGCGACCACGGCCAGAAGGGCGTCGTCATCCAGGGCCTGAGCGGCATCGACATCGCGCTGTGGGACATCAAGGGAAAGCACTTCGGCGCGCCGGTGCATCGGCTGATGGGCGGGCCGTTGCGGACCGAAGTGCAGGCCTACGCGACCGGACTTTACCGGCGCAAATCGGGCGACCCGCTGAAGTATCTGGCGGAGGAGGCCGCGGGTTATGTCGCGGACGGCTTCAAGGCCGTGAAGCTGAAGGTCGGCTTCGGCATCGACGAGGATGCGGCGGTCACGCGCGCCGTGCGCCAGGCGATCGGACCGGCGTCGCGCTGATGGTCGATGCGAACCATGCGTTCGATGCGGTCGCCGCCATTCGGCTGGGCCGCATGATCGAGGAGCACGACATCGGCTGGTTCGAGGAGCCGGTGCCGCCGGAGGACCTGGCCGGCCACCGCGCCGTGAAGGCCGCACTGTCGATCCCGATCGCCACCGGCGAGTGCGAGTTCACGCGCTACGGCTTTCGCGAGCTGCTCGTGTCACGCGTTGCCGACATCATCCAGCCCGACACCTGCGCGGCCGGTGGATTGTCCGAATGCAAGAAGATCGCCGACATGTCGGAGGCATTCGGCGTCCGCTACAATCCGCACGTCTGGGGCACCGGCATCGCGATCGCGGCTTCGCTCCAGCTTCTCGCCGTGCTGCCGTCGCACACGCCGACGTCGTTGGCGCCGATCGAGCCGATGCTGGAGTTCGACCGCACCGAGCATCCGATCCGTCAGGCGATCCTGACGCAACCGATCGAGCATGTCGGCGGCATCGTGCGCGTGCCCGACGGGCCGGGCTGGGGATCGAGATTAACAGAGAGGCGCTGGCGCGGTTTGCGCGCGGCCGGGTGATGCCCGAGAGAATGCGCGAGCGTCAGATTCCGCCGACCGTCTTGAGCCGCGCACGCGGATGGATTTCCGACTGCGACAGCACTGAGGTCTGGGTGCGGAAGCGCTCGACGATCGAGCGCACGAACGGCCGCACGCCGGGCGAGGTCACCAGCACCGGGGCCTCGCCCTCGCGCGCCGCATCCTCGAAGCGCTCGCGCACCAGCGTGATGAATTCGGAGAGACGCGAGGGCTGCATCGCGAGGTTCTTGTCCTCGCCCTGTCCGACGATCGACTCGGCGAACGCCTGTTCCCACTTCGGCGACAGCGCGATCAGCGGCAGGTAGCCGTTGGGCGAGGTGTATTGCGCGCAGATCTGGCGCGCGAGCCGCGTGCGCACATGCTCGACGAGGTAGGTCGGATTGCGCGTGAAGGCGAGGCCGTCTGCGATGCCTTCGAGGATCGTCGGCAGGTCGCGGATCGAGATGCGCTCGGCGAGCAGCAACTGGAGCACGCGCTGGATGCCGGACACCGTGATCTGCGCCGGTACGATGTCCTTCACCAGCTCGGCCTGCTCCTTGGAGAGGTCCTTGAGGAGCTTCTGCACCTCCGCATAGGAGAGCAGCTCCGACATGTTGTTCTTGAGCACTTCGGTCAGATGCGTGGCGAGCACGGTCGCGGCATCCACCACCGTGTAGCCCTTGATGGCGGCTTCTTCCTTCAGCGACGCATCGACCCACGTGGCCGGCAGGCCGAAGGTCGGCTCGGTCGTGTGCAGGCCGGGCAGGTTCACCTGCGAGCCGGAGGGGTCCATCACCATGTGCTGGTTCGGCCAGATGCGGCCCTGGCCGGCGTCGACCTCCTTCAGCTTGATGACATAGGCGTTGGCGTCGAGCTGAACGTTGTCGAGGATGCGCACCGCCGGCATCACGAAGCCCATTTCGCTCGCGAGCGAGCGGCGCAGCGCCTTGATCTGCTCGGTGAGGCGGTCGGAGCCGTCGGGCGCGTTGACCAGCGGCAGCAGCGCGTAGCCGAGCTCGATCTTGAGATCGTCGATCTTGAGCGCGGTGCTGATCGGCTCTTCGGCGGGCGCGGCGGATGTTGTGCTGCGTCGGCCTGCGTCGCCGCTGCGGCCTCCGTCGACGCGGGTGCGCTTGTCGACCACGAAGGCGAGCATCGCGGCGCCGCCGCCAAGCGCGAGGAACGGCAGCATCGGAATGCCGGGCAGCAGTGACATGATGATCATGACGGCACGCCGACATGCCGAGCGCCTTCGGATAGCCGGACAGCTGCTTGAGCAGCGCCTTGTCGACGCCGCCGCCGACGCCCGCCTTGGAGACGAGCAGGCCGGCCGCGGTCGAGACGATCAGCGCCGGCACCTGCGTGACGAGGCCGTCGCCGACGGTGAGCAGCGTGTAGGTGCGCGCGGCCTCGGCGAACGGCATGCCCTGCTGCGCGATGCCGATGATCATGCCGCCGATCACGTTGATGAACACGACCAGCAGGCCTGCGATCGCATCGCCGCGCACGAATTTCGAGGCGCCGTCCATCGCGCCGAAGAAGGAGCTTTCGTCCTCCAGTGCCTTGCGGCGGGTGCGCGCGTCCTGCTCGTTGATCAGGCCGGCCGAGAGGTCGGCGTCGATCGCCATCTGCTTGCCCGGCATGGCGTCGAGGTTGAAGCGCGCCGCGACCTCGGCGATGCGGCCGGAGCCCTTGGTGATGACCACGAAGTTCACGATCACCAGGATCGTGAACACGATGATGCCGATCACGAAATTGCCGCTCATCACGAAATTGCCGAACGCCTCGATCACGTGACCGGCGGCGGCGGTGCCTTCGTGGCCGTGCGCGAGGATCAGGCGCGTCGAGGCGAGGTTGAGCGCGAGCCGCAGCATCGTGGCGATGAGCAGGATCGTCGGGAACGACGAGAATTCGAGCGGCGCGTGGATGAACAGCGCCGTCATCAGGATCAGCACCGAGAGGATGATCGAGATCGCCAGCGCGAAATCGAGCAGCACCGGCGGCAGCGGCAGGATCAGCACGACCAGGATGGTCATCACGCCGATCGCGAGCGCGATGTCGCCGCGCTTGAACAGATCGCTCATGCGAGCCGATGCCCGGGAGCGAGAAGCCGGGCGGACGTTTGTCCTGCCGTGACATCGGTCATGCTCGCGCCGCCTGTCTGTGACTGCGAATTCCACGCAACGGGGGGATATGACGCCTCGCGCGCGGCCGCGCGCCTGCGGCCACGTAGAAGCGACGCCATGCGACAAATTACGGAAGCAAAGCACCCCAGCAGGCAATTCTTGCCGGGTTCATGGTTACCGGCTGGTTAACGCGGAACCGGCGCGCTGATAGGTATGGCGGACAAGGAGCGCCGGATGCAGATCGGAATCGTTGGACTGGGCCGGATGGGCGCGAATATCGCCCGCCGGCTGATGCGGAACGGGCACGAATGCGTCGTGTTCGACGCCAATCTCGATGCCAGCCTGGCGCTCGGCCGGGAAGGGGCGAAGTCCGCCGCCGCCTTGCAGGACCTCGTGAAGCGGCTGAAGGCCCCGCGGGTGGTCTGGCTGATGCTGCCGGCCGGCGAGGTGACCGCAAAGGCGGTCGACGAACTGGCAGGCCTGATGGCGGCCGGGCGACACGCTCATCGACGGCGGCAACACGTTCTGGAAGGACGACATCGCGCGCGCGGCCGCCTTGCGCGGGCGCGGCATCCAGTATCTCGACGTCGGGACCAGCGGCGGCGTGTGGGGGCTGGAGCGCGGCTACTGCCTGATGATCGGCGGCGAGAAGGAGGTGGTCGAGCGGCTCGATCCGATCTTCCGCGCGCTTGCGCCCGGGGCGGGCGACATCGCGGCGACGCGAAGCGCGACGGGCGATCCGCGCCCGGCGCAAGGCTACCTCCACGCGGGGCCGAGCGGCGCCGGGCATTTCGTGAAGATGATCCACAACGGCATCGAATACGGGATGATGCAGGCCTACGCCGAGGGCTTCGATATTCTCAAGCACGCGGGCGACGCCGCGCTGCCGGCGGAGCATCGGCTCGACCTCAACGTCGCCGACATCGCGGAAGTCTGGCGGCGCGGCAGCGTCGTCACCTCGTGGCTGCTCGACCTCACGGCGGCGGCGCTCGCCGAGGACGGCGAGCTTGCGTCCTATTCGGGCCACGTCGCGGATTCCGGCGAGGGCCGCTGGACCATCCAGGCGGCGATCGAGGAGGCGGTGCCGGCGGACGTGCTGTCGGCTGCGCTCTACGCGCGCTTCCGCTCGCGCCAGGATCATACCTTCGCGGAGAAGATCCTCTCGGCGATGCGCAAGGGCTTCGGCGGCCATCAGGAGCCGAAATAGTGGCAGGCACGGTTCCCGGTCGTCGCCGCCATCGTGGTGATGGGTGTCTCGGGTGCGGGCAAGTCGACGGTCGGCAAGCTGATCGCCGCGCGGCTCGGTTGTGCGTTTCGCGACGCCGACAGTTTTCATCCGCACGCGAACATCGAGAAGATGAGCCGCGGCGCGCCGCTCACCGACGAGGATCGCTGGCCGTGGCTGCGCGCGATCGCGGCCTGGATCGCCGAGCATCGCGCGGCGGGCACGGTCTGCGTGGTGACCTGCTCGGCGCTCAAGCGCGTCTATCGCGACATCGTGACCGACAAGCAAAGGCCGGACGTGCGGCTCGTGCATCTGAAGGGCGATTTCGAGCCTGATCGAGGCGCGGCTCAAGGCGCGCAAGGGCCACTTCATGCCGCCGGCGCTCCTGAAGAGCCAGTTCGACGCGCTGGAGGAACCCGCCGCGGACGAGCATGCGCTCGCGGTGCCGATCGACGCGACGCCGGAGGAGATCGCGGCGCGAGTGGTGGGAAAGCTCGGCCGCTAGCCGGCGACGACACGCAGCGCGGGCCGCGCATGCACCGAATGATCGTGCAGCGAGCAGCCGAAGGTGCGCTCGATCTTGCTCCAGCCGATCGGCGTGATGGTCAGCGCGCGCGTGTCGCGCTTGCGCGCGATCCAGCGCAATTCCATCAGCCGGGTCGCAATCGCGGCGCCGACCGCGCCGGCGAGGTGCGCGCGCCGCTCGCTCCAGTCGATGCAGGGGCGGCAGAACACGCGGCGGCTCTGGCGCGAAGCCGAGAGGTCGATGCCCATTTTGGCGAAGAAGGCTTCGCCCGATGGCGTGACCAGGCCGCCATCGTCGGCGAATTCGACGTGGCCATGCTCGCGCAGCGAATCCGCGAGGGTCACGCCGAGCTGGCCGGCGAGATGGTCGTAGCACATGCGCGCCTGCCGCATGGTGTCGTCGATGCGGATCGGCCGCAGGCGCGGGGGCGCGATCGCGGTGACCGCCGAGATGCTCTCGATCATCGCCGCGACATGCGGGCCCGCGAGCTTGAAATAGCGATGGCGGCCCTGCTGCGCCGGCACGATCAGGCTTGCTCTTGAGAGCTTGCCGAGATGGCCGCTCGCGGTCTGCGGCGTCACATGCGCCGCGTAGGCGAGTTCGCTCGCGGTCAGCGCGCGGCCGTCGAGCAGCGCGCACGAGGATGTTGGCGCGCGCCGGATCGCCGACCAGTGCCGCGATGGCGGCGATGTCGAGAACTTGCTCATGCGTTGATATAGCGCGGGGCGCGCGGCACGCCAATGCTTCGGCCGCGCCGAAGTATGCGTGCCATTCGGCGGCCCGAAACATCCGCGCGCGATGGCGCCATGTTCTCCGTCAACTGAGGAGAAGCCATGCCGACCTTCGAACTGCCGCCGCAGGCCTTCGACCTGGCACCGGGATGCCGGAGCCATCATCCGGTGCGCAATCGGCGTGTCGCGCGCTGGATCGAGCGCGCGCCAGCGCAGGCGCTGGCGGCTGGACGATCACATGCTGCGCGATATCGGGTCACGCGCGTCGAGGCCGCGCGAAGCGAGAAGTCGTTCTGGCGCTGAGCGGCGTAGCCCGCAAGCGAGCTCGGCGCCGCCGCCGGGCGGCGGCACGCGAGGCCGTCGCCCGCGTATTCGTTGAGCTTGTTGCGCAACGTGCGGATCGAGATGCCGAGGATGGTCGCCGCATGGGTGCGGTTGCCGAGGCAATGCTTCAGCGTTTCCAGGATCAGGTCGCGCTCGACATCCGCGACCGTGCGGCCGACCAGCGCGCGCGTGACCGTCTCGGCCGCGAAGGCCGCATGCGCGACCGCGGGCGCGGCGCGCTGTTCTTCGAGCCGCGCGCCGTCCGGCGCGATGATCGCCTCGGGGCCGATCGCTTCGCTCGGCGAGATCAGCACCGCGCGGTGCATGGCGTTTTCGAGTTCGCGCACGTTGCCGGGCCAGCGGTTGGCGATCAGTTGCGCGCGCGCCTCGGTCGAGAGCACGCGCGAGCAGCCGTTCGCCCTCGCGTACATCTTCACGAAATGGTCGGCGAGTTCGAGCACGTCGGCCGGCCGCTCGCGCAGCGGCGGGATCTTCAGGTTCACGACGTTGAGGCGATAGAGCAGGTCTTCGCGGAACGTGCCGGCCTTCACGGTCTCGGCCAGATTGCGGTTCGAGGTCGCGATGATGCGGATATCGACCGGCACCGGCTTGGTGCCGCCGACGCGGTCGATCACGCGCTCCTGGATGGCGCGCAGGAGCTTCGCCTGCAGGCGCACGTCCATCTCGGAAATCTCGTCGAGCAGCAGCGTGCCGCCGGTCGCTTCCTCGAACTTGCCGATGCGGCGCGCGATCGCGCCGGTGAACGAGCCCTTCTCGTGGCCGAACAGCTCGGATTCGAGCAGGTGCTCGGGGATCGCGGCGCAATTGATCGAGATGAACGGCGCGCGCGCGCGGTTCGACTTCGCGTGCACGAAGCGCGCCAGCACTTCCTTGCCGGTGCCGGATTCGCCGGTGATCAGCACCGAGGCGTCGCTCGGCGCGACCTGCTGCGCGAGCTTCACGACATGCGCCATCGAGTCGTCGCGATAGATGAAGTCGCGGTGATCGTCCGCGACTGCGGCGAGCACGGCGGCGATCAGTTCCGGATCGGGCGGCAGCGGGATGTATTCTTTCGCGCCGGCATGGATGGCGGCCACCGCCGCGCGCGCATCCGTCGACATGCCGCAGGCGACCACCGGCACGGTGATGTGCTCGGCTTCGAGCCGCGTGATCAGGTCGCGGATATCGACCGCGACTTCGACCATCAGCAGGTCGGCGCCGCGCCCGGCGCGCAGCACGCGCAGCGCCATCTCGGCGCCGTCGGCATGGGTGACGGTCGCGCCTTTCTCCATGGCGAGCTTGGTGGCGAGCGTAAGCTGGCCGCGCAGCGTGCCGACGATCAGGAGGCGCATCTCTCAGTATCCTTCTCGGTATCGGAAAGCGGTCAGGTCCGTTCCGCCTTGATCATTTCGGTCATGGTCACGCCGAGTTTTTCCTCGACCAGCACGACTTCGCCGCGCGCGACCAGCCGGTTGTTGATGTAGATGTCGATCGCCTCGCCGACCTTGCGGTCGAGTTCGAGCACGGCGCCGGGGCCGAGCCGCAGCAGATCGGCGATATCCATCTTGGCGCGGCCGAGCACGGCCGAGACCTGCACCGGCACGTCGAAGACCGCCTCGAGGTCCGCGGCGTTGCGCGATGTACCTTCGTCCGGCGCAAGCGGGATTTCCTCGGCGCGCGGCACGACGTCCGCATCGCGATCGAGATCGGGGAGCGGAACCTTACCGTTGTCACTCATCACTCACCTCCAAATTCCTGTTCCGGTGCGCCGGTGCGCGCCGCGACGTAGCGGCCGACGGCTTCGCCGATCGCGGCTTCGGTCGCGGCGCGGTCGCGCACGAGGCCGCCATCCGCCCATTCGATGCGGCAGTCGCCGAGCGCCATGTCGGGCTCGGCCAGCACGACCAGCCGGCCGTCGAAGCCGTGCAGCCGCGCGGTCTCTTCAAGCCGCGCATGCGCGGCCTCGTAGATCGGCTCCGCGATGCGCACGACGACGTGCGGCGCCGCGATCAATTGACGGAAGCAGCCGGCGGCGAGCGCCGCGATCTCGGCGAGCGGCTCGGCGGCGATCAGCTCCGGCGCGAGCTTGCGCGCGACCGCGACCGCGACCTCGACCGACTCGGCCTCAAGCCGCGCCTCGATCGCGGCGAGGCCCTGCGCCAGCGCGGCGACGCCCTGCGCGATGCGTTCGCACGCGGCCGCGGTGCGGCCTTCGATCTTGGCTTCCGCCGCCGCGAGCCCGTTCCGGTGCGCCTCGGCTTCGGCGCGCGCGAGCGCGGCCTCGTGCGCCGCGCTCGGTCGCGCGGCCGAAGTGCCGGACGCGAAGTCGTCCTCGAACAGGAATTTGACCGGGGCGCCCATCAGTAGACCAGTTCCTCGTCGCCGCGGTTCTTGGAGATCATGATCTCGCCCTTGGCGGCGAGATCCTTGGCAAGGTTGACCAGCAGCGCCTGCGCCTCATCGACGTCGCGCAGCCGCACCGGGCCCAGCGCCTGCATGTCGTCGACCAGCATCTTGGCGGCGCGGGTCGACATGTTGCCGAGGAAGAACTGGCGCACGGTGTCGTTCGCGCCCTTGAGCGCGACGGCGAGCTTGTCCTTGTCGACATGGCGCATCAGCGTCTGCGCCGAGCCGGCGTCGAGCTTGATCAGGTCGTCGAAGGTGAACATCAGCGTCTTGATGCGCTCGGCGGCCTCGCGGTTCTGCTCTTCCAGCGAGGTGATGAAGCGCGTCTCGGTCTGGCGGTCGAAGTTGTTGAAGATTTCCGCCATCACCTCGTGCGCGTCGCGCCGGCGCGTCTGCGACAGGTTCGACATGAATTCGATGCGCAGCGTGTTTTCCAGCCGCTCGATCACGTCCTTCTGCACGGCTTCCATCTTGAGCATGCGCGCGACGACATCGAGCGCGAGCTCCTCGGGCAGGATCGCCAGCACGCGCGCGGCGTGCTCGGGGCGGATCTTGGAGATCACCACCGCGACGGTCTGCGGATATTCGTTCTTGAGGTAGTTCGCGAGCACCTGTTCCTGCACGTTGGAGAGCTTCTCCCACATGTTGCGACCCGCCGGTCCGCGGATTTCCTCCATGATGTTGGAAACGCGCTCGGGCGGCAGGTATTGCACCAGCAGCCGCTCGGTTGCTTCGAAATTGCCGAGCACCGCGCCGGAGGCCGAGAGGCGGCCGACGAATTCGAGCATCAGGCTTTCGACCGATTCGGCTTCGACCGTGCCGAGCGTCGACATCACGACCGAAAGCTGGCGCAATTCGTCGTCGTCGAGCAGCTTCCACACCTTCTCGCCGTGCTGTTCGCCGAGCGCGAGCATCAGCACGGCCGCGCGTTCGGGGCCCTTAAGCTGGCGGCCCGAGCCGTTGGTGTTCTGGCGGCCCGCGAGCGTTGCGACGAGATCGGCGATCTCGTTGCTGCGCGGTGCGGCTTTTGCGGCGGTTGCGGCCATGATTTACGCCGGCGCCTCGTGGAGCCACTGGCGGACAATGGCGACGGTTTCGTGCCGGGTTGCGTTCGGCGAGTTCGCCGACCTTCTGGATCGATTGCGCGTGCACCTGGCCCTGCACCTGCGCCATGTCGATCATCTTGGCGGTCTGGCTCGACGTGGCGCGGCATCGGTGCGCTGGGAAGTGCGGCGTGCGCGGTGCCGGCCGGCGATCGCGGGCATGCCTTGCGCGGGGGCGCTCATCGGCCGCCCCTCTCGGGCGTCAGGATGCGCCGCACCAGCGGCCGCACCACGAACAGCAGCACCACGAGGCCGAGCAGGCCCATCACGGCGAGCTCGATCGCCCGCATGATGTCGTCCTTGGTGGGCTGCAGCGACGTCATCCAGCCGGTCGGCTCCTGGATCGGCGCGGCCGGCGTTTCGGCGAAGCGCAGGTTCACGACCTCGATCTGGTCGCCGCGCTTCTGGTCGAAGCCGACCGCGGTGCGCACCAGCGCGGCGATGCGATCGAGCTCTTCCTTGGCGCGCGGCTGATAGACCGACTCGCCCTTCTCGTTCTTGGCGTAGCTGCCGTCGACCAGCACCGCCGCCGAGACGCGCTTGATGCGGCCGCCTTCGGTGACTTCGGTCTTGGTCGAGCGGGAAATCTCGTAGTTGACGATTTCCTCGGACTTCTTGGCGCTGTCGCGCGGCGTCTGGGCGCCCTGCTGCGGCTGCTGGTTCTGCGCCGCGCCGGGCAATTCGTTGCCGACGGTGACCTGGCCTTCCTTGCTGTCGCTGCGCGGAGGATTCCTCGCGCGTCTGGCTGGAGCGCAGCACCCGGCCTTCGGGATCGAACTTGTCGAAGGTCTCGGTGATGCGGTTGAAGTCGAATTCGGCCGAGAGCTGCACGCGCGCGCGGCCCGGACCGACCACCGAGGACACGATCAATTCGATCTGGTCCTTCAGCCGCCGCTCGTAGCCGGCCTGGCGTTCTTCGCCGGTGCTGCCGATCGCCGCGGTGCCGGTGGCGGCGCCGTCGGCGAGCAGGTTGCCGGTTTCGTCGACGACCGAAACACGCTGCGGCTTCATGCCATTCACCGCGGATGCGACGAGGTGGCGGATCGCGCGCACCTGCTTGGCTTCCAGCGCGCCGCGCACGCGCAGCACGATCGAGGCCGACGGCTCGACCTTGTCGCGCGAGAACAGCGGGCGCTCCGGCAGCACCAGATGCACGCGCGCGGCCTGCACGCGGTCGATCGCCTTGATGGTGCGGGCAAGCTCGCCTTCGAGCGCGCGCAGGTGATTGATGTTCTGGACGAAAGAGGTCGCGCCGAGCGTGTCGGACTTGTCGAAGATCTCGTAGCCGACGCCGCCGCCCTTGGGCAGGCCGCCTTCGGCGAGCTTCATGCGCACGCGGGTCATGCGGTCGCGCGGCACCATCACGATGGCGCCGTCGTTCTTCAGCTCGTAGGGGATCGCCTGGCGTTCGAGATCCTTGATGATCGCGGCGGAATCTTCCGGCGTCAGGTCGGTGAACACCGGCGACATCTGCGGTGCGGTGACGCGCAGGATGATGAAGGCGAAGACGCCGACCAGCGCCGCGGTGACGGCCGCCATCGCGCCAAGACGCGCCGCGCCAAGCGTGCGGACGAACTCGACGAGACCCTGCATTGTGCCCCAGCGATTGCCCCCGGACGCGACAGGCGCCCGACCCGGCAAGTTTTGCCGGGTTCATGGTTTCGATCCGGTTAACGCGGAACGGGCCGGGCGATCGCTACGGCGCCGCTGGACGGCTTGACTAGACCGATCGGTCTAGCATATAGACCGAACGGTCTAGTAGGCTGGAAAACACCAAGGGAGCCGCCAATGCGCGTTGCCAAGGACCAAGTCGACACCAAGATGCAGATCCCGGGCGCCGTCATCCGTCAGCGCACGGACTTCGGTGACGTCAGCGGATACGGGAAGATCAGCGGCGAGTATTTCACGCTCGCGGCCGGGGTCGATACCGCCGGCTGTTCGAAGGGCTCGAAGGCAATCTCTGCCAGTGTCCCCATTGGGGCTTCGTGCTGCGCGGCGAGATCACGACGACGGACGCGGCCGGCAATCAGGAAACGGTCGGCGCCAATGACCTCTTCTATTGGCCGCCCGGGCACAACGTGAAGGTCATCGCGGATTCCGAGATCGTCATGTTCAGCCCGCAGCACGAGCACACGCAGGTCATCAATCACATGCTCAACAAGGTGAACGGCTACGCCTGACGAAAGAGCTAATCACCCGACTCGCTTGCCGGCGTCCGGAAAAGGTAATCTTCCGGGCGCCGGAATCATCGCGCGTCCACGACAGGAACGAGAACGCTTCCCGTGATGCATTCAACCAAACAGCGGCTGATCGATGCGGGCCTGCGCATGCTGCTGGAGCAGGGCTACAACAGCCTCGGCATTCAGGCGCTGCTCGATGCGACCGACACGCCCAAGGGCTCCTTCTATCATCACTTCAAGGACAAGGAGGATTTCGCCCTTCAGGTGATCGACGCCTACATGGTGAGCGTCCATGCGGGCCTCGATGCGTGCCTGCTCGATCAGACGCTGCCTCCGCTCGCGCGCATCCGGCGCTTTTTCGAAACGACGCGTCAGGCGTATGAGGCGGAAGGCTATCTCGGCTGTCTCATGGGCGGGCTTGGCCAGGAATTGTCCGGCGCGAGCGAGGTCTTCCGCAGCAAGATCGACTGGTGCCTCTCGTCCATCGCCGAACGCATGGCGAAATGTCTGGAAGAGGCGCGGCAGAAAGGCGACATCCCCGCCGCGTACGACGTGCAGAACATGGCGGACCTGCTGGTCGATTGCTGGGAGGGCGCCGCGCTGCGCAGCCGCCTGCGGCGAAATCCCGCGTCGCTGAACGCGATGCTCGATTTCTACATCGGCTCGATCGCGGTGACGCCCGGCGCGAGCGGTGCGCCTGCGCCGGTATCCTGAAAACACAAACGCCGGCCCTGCGGCCGGCGTCGCGTTAACGGATCGGCAAGCTTTGGCTTACTGACGATACTGCTGGATGCGCGTGGTGCGCAGCCCGGCGAGGCCGTGGCGATCGATCGAGTATTGCCAGGCGAGGAATTCTTCGACGGTCAGCGTGTAGCGGGTGCAAGCCTCTTCGAGCGACAAAAGCCCGCCGCGCACCGCGGCAACGACCTCCGCCTTGCGACGGATGACCCAGCGCCGCGTGCCGGGAGCCGGCAAGTCGGCGATCGTCAGCGGGCTGCCATCCGGCCCGATGACATACTTGACCCTCGGGCGATGAGGTTCGGTCATTGGTACACTCACACGCACAAACTGATACTCGGTGTGAGAATAGACATGCGGGTTTAAAATTTAGCTAAGCGTCGCAGTGAAATAGGAAACAAATATCCTACCGAGGTACCGCCTTCGGCACGGCAACGAAGCCACTTAAAGGCCCCGGCCGCACGACCTTTTTGATCTTGTCCATCGTGAAGCTCTGGCCGCCGATCTGCAGCGTCGGCGGGGTCGCGTTCAGGTCCACGCTGTCGACAATGCCGGAAACCTGCGTCGAGATCGCCACCGCATTGCCGCTCGTGTCCTTGGCGGTGATCACCATCGTGTAATTGCCGTCCGCATTCTTCACGCCGTTGGCGCTGCGGCCGTCCCACTGGAAGTTCTGCATGCCGGCCTGGACCGTGTAGCTGCCGGAATAGACCAGCGACCCGGCCGAATTCTTGATGTTGATGGTCGCGGCCGCCGGCTTGTCGGAGACGAAGCTCCATTTCGCGGCGCCGCTTTCGAGCTTCGCGGTCGCGCCATCCACCGTCGCGGTCGAGCCGAGATAAGCCATCGCGGCGGTCGACTGCGCCGCCTGCTCGATGGCGATCAGCGACGCCATCTGGGTATTCATCTTCATCTGCTGCTCGACCTGGGTGAACTGGACGAGCTGCTGGGTGAACTGATTGGTGTCGAGCGGCTCCAGCGGGTTCTGGTTCTTGAGCTGCGTCGTCAGCAAGGTCAGGAACGCCTCGAAATTCTTCGCGAGCGACGTCGAGTCCTTGTCGGACTTGATCGTCACGCCGGACGTGTTGGACGGCGCGGTGCCGGTCGCGGACGTGATCGTATTGGCGATCGATGCAAGCGTGTCAGCCATGGTTCACACCCTGATGTCGATGCCGCCGCCGAGGCCGATCATCCGGCCATAGCCGCGGCGCGCGGCTTCGGCCGCAACGGTTTCGTCGTCCGGAACGATCAGGTGCGCCGCGATTTCGCGCGGCGCCTGGTCGCGGTTGGCGGAATTCTGATCGCGCAGCGAAAACTCCATGCCGCCCTCGGTATTGAGGCCGGCGTGTTGCAGCGCGCGCTCAAGCTGCGGGGCGTCGCGGCGCAGGAGGTCGAGCGTGTCGGCGCGCTCTACCATCAGCCGCGACGTGACCTTGCCGCCGTGATCGACATCGAGCCGCACATCGATGCGCCCAAGCTCCGGCGGGTCGAGGCGGATCTCGAAACGGCGATGGCCGTCCATTGCGCGCGAGACGATCTCGACCGCGAGGCCGGCGACCGGCACCGTGTTGTCCGCGCGCGCGTCGATCCGCAACGCGGTCAGCGGCGAGAGGGTCGGCAGCGGTGCATGCGTGGCGAGCGAGAAACGGCGTGGGGGGCGTGTTGTTGCTGGTTTGCGCAGGTGCCGCAGTGGTCGGCGTCGTGTCGCTGCGCGCGTCGGCCGGTGCTGGCCGCGCCGGAGCGGCGGCGTGTTCTGATCGCTGCGCCTGATGCGCGACCGGTGCGTTCGGCTCAGCCGGCTCGGTCGGCTCCACGGCGTCGGCGGGTCGTGCCGCGTCGACGGGCTTCTGCGCTTCGGCCGGACGCTCGGCGTTCGCCGCGTGCTCGGCCTTGAGTTTTGCCGGGTCGGCCTTCTGATCGGTGGGCGCCGCAAGCTTCGGTATCGGTGCGGGTATCTCGGTTTGTTCGGCGGCCTGCGGGGCAGGGGCCTTTTGCGTGTTGTCGGCGGAAGTCGCCTTGCCGGCAGCGGTCGCAGCGGCAGGCGTCGCGGCGGGCTTCTCTTCAACCGGCGCGGTGTCGGCGGCGACCGGCGCGTCTGCGGTTTCAGCCGGCGCGGTGGCGGAGGGCTTTCGGCGGGACGGCGGCGTTGATGGCAGTCTCGACCGCGGCGACAGCCTCTGCGTCGGTTGCCGCGGGCGCGACGGTATTGGCCGGAGCCGGGGCGGGTGCCGCGACCGGAACGATCAGCGCAGCCGCAACATCGACCGTCGCCGCATCGGCTGACTCCGGTGCGTCGCCGGTATCCGCGGTCTGTTCGGGCGCAGTGGCGGTCTCGGCGTCGATGGTCTCGGGCGCATCGCCGCCGACACTGGCCTTGGGCGCCTCTGCGGTGAGCAGCGTGGCGACGATTGCGAGCGCCGCGTCGGTCTCTGCGATTTCGGTGGTATCGGCCGGCGCTTCCTGCGGGGCGGACGGCTGGCCGTCCTTCACCTGCGGCTTTGCCTCTGGCTCGGCAGACTTTGTCGGCCTGGATGCGGTCTTCCGCTCGGAACCGCGGGTGGGGCGCGCCTCTGTCGAGGACTCGGTGCGATCGTCGGCCGGGCGGGTCTGATCGGTGCGCTCCGTGCCGCGGGTGCGGCTCGTGGCGCTCGGAACGAGAGGCGCGCGGCTCAGCCGGCGCGCCGTCGAGCATTCCTTCGAACGACTCCGACGCAGTACGCGCTCCCGCGCGCCCCGCAACTGGCTCGGGACGCATGGACCGTGAAACAACCGGATCTGACGCGACATTAGGCAAGGCACAAACCCTCATGGGCGCACGGGAGCGCCGAGAAGGTTTGCAAGCAGCGGGCCATGCCCGCTGGAGAGCGATTAAATTTGTATTTTCAATATCTTAGTTCGATTTTGGTCGTGTATCAGCGGAACCCGGTTCCCGGCATCCCTTGCTGCACAAGCGGCAAGAACTGCCGCGCACGGTTCCGGTGACGCACGCATCGGCGTTCATTGCGCCGGGAGAGGCCGCCTTATAGGTATAACCGCATGCTCAACAGCCTCGATATTGAGGGCCGTCCGCAGGACACGCGCGTCGTTGTCGCGATGTCCGGCGGCGTCGACTCGTCGGTCACGGCCGCGCTGCTCAAGGCCGAGGGCTACGACGTCGTCGGCGTGACGTTGCAGCTTTACGATCACGGGGCGGCGACCCACCGCAAGGGCGCGTGCTGCGCCGGACGCGACATCCATGACGCGCGCGCGGTCGCGGAGCGCATCGGCATTCCGCATTACGTGCTCGACTACGAGGCGCGCTTCAAGGAGGCGGTGATCGACCGCTTCGCCGAGAGCTACGCGGCGGGCGAGACGCCGGTGCCGTGTGTCGAGTGCAACCGTTCGATCAAGTTCGCCGATCTGCTCGGCACGGCGCGCGAGCTTGGCGCGCGCGTGCTCGCGACCGGCCACTATGTGGTCAATCGCCGCCTGCCCGACGGCAGCCATGCGCTCTATCGCGCGCACGAGAGCGAGCGCGACCAGAGCTATTTCCTGTTCGCCACCACGCAGGCGCAGCTCGATGTGCTGCGCTTCCCGCTCGGCGGCCTGCCGAAGAGCGAGACGCGCGCGCTCGCACACAAGTTCGGTCTTGCGATCGCCGACAAGCAGGACAGCCAGGACATCTGCTTCGTTCCGACCGGGCACTATGCCGACATCATCGAGCGCCTGCGGCCCAGCGCTGCGACGCCGGGCGACATCGTCGACCTCTCCGGCAAGGTGCTCGGGCAGCACGACGGCATCATCCATTTCACCGTGGGCCAGCGTAAGGGCCTGAAGATCGCCGCGCGCGATCCGCTTTACGTGGTGCGGCTCGATGCGGCGGCGAACCGCGTGATCGTCGGCCCGCGCGCCGCGCTGGCAACGCGCGCGATCGATCTCACCGACGTGAACTGGATCGGCGAAGGCGCGCTCGGCGATGCGCCGCGCCGCGAGGTGTTCGTGAAGGTGCGCTCGACGCGCCCGCCGCGCGCCGCCTGGCTGAGCACGGAACGCGACGGCGTGACGGTCGAGCTTGTTGACGGCGAAGAAGGCGTCGCGCCGGGACAGGCCTGTGTCTTCTACGACTCGGCGGAAGGCGGCGCGCGCGTGCTCGGCGGCGGTTTCATCCGCGCCACGCAGGCGATGGCCGCGACGGATACGCGAACGGAAGCTGTTGCGGCGCACGTCTGACCGGGTTGCGTGAGGCGAGGGGGCGTATGGCGGACACTCTCGATCGGGGCGCGGTCGAAAAGGCCTATGCGCGCTGGGCTCCGGTCTACGATCTGGTCTTCGGCAAGGTGTTCGAGCGCGGGCGCCGCGCCTCGATCGCGGCGGCCGAGCGCGTCGGCGGGCGCATTCTCGAGGTCGGCGTCGGCACCGGCATCTCGCTGCCCGACTATGCGCGCACCAATCGCCTCGTCGGAATCGACATCTCGGCGCCGATGCTGCGCAAGGCGCAGGAGCGCGTCGCCGAATACGGCCTGAGCAATGTCGAGGCGCTCGCCGTGATGGACGCAAAGCATCTCGCGTTTCCCGACGGCGCGTTCGACGTGATCGTCGCGCAATACGTCATCACGGCGGTGCCGGACCCGGAGGCGACGCTCGACGAGTTCACGCGCGTGCTCAAGCCGGGCGGCGAGATCGTTCTGGTGAACCACATCGGCGCCGAGAGCGGCGCGCGCAAGGCGTTCGAGCTGGCGTTCGCGCCGGTCGCGCGCCGGCTCGGCTGGCGTCCGGAGTTTCCGTGGGGACGACTGACCGCGTGGATGGACCGCGCGCCCGGCATTCACTTCATCGAGCGCAAGCCGATGCCGCCGCTCGGTCATTTTTCGCTGATCCGCTACGGCAAGAGCAATGGCGGCGCGCATCAAGCTTAAAGGAGGCTCACATGAACGAAGACGCATTCAACATGAGCGTGCGCAAGTTTCTCAAGAAGGTCGGCGTGACGGCGCAGCGCGAGATCGAGCAGGCGGTGCGCGATGCGGAAGCCGCCGGCAAGCTCAAGTCCGGCGCGCTGCCCGCCAAGGCGACGTTCACGATCGGCGGCGTGAACCTGACGTTCGACGTGACCGGCGAAGTCGAGACGGCTTAGGACGCGCGCCGTTCAGTGCGCGCCGTGCGGGCCGAGTTCGGTGCCTTCGCCCTTGTCGAGAAACACGGTGCCGAAATGCGCGAGCGCGTCGGCCATCAGCTTGGCCTGCTCCGCCTCGGGCTCGACGGACAGGATGAGCTCCGCGAGGCTCTCCACGATCATGGCGGCGATCTTTGAGACGTCCGCGCCCTCGTTGCCCTCGATGTGCTGGCGGATCAACTCGTTGATATCGCAATGCAGGCAATCGGACATCGGCAGCTCCGTCGGGACGCGCACGCCCACCTCGAATATAGTGCGCGGCGCGCCGAAAACCCCGTGTTCCCTGCGAACGTGATGAATCCGGCACGGCCGCACCTTGCAGGCCCGGACTTCCTATGCCAAATGCCCTCTCCGAAAGCCCTTGGCGGGGTAGCTCAGCTGGTTAGAGCGGCGGAATCATAATCCGTAGGTCGGGGGTTCAAGTCCCTCCCCCGCTACCAATTTCCGAAGCGTTGTAAAGGTGGGCGCCGCAAGGCGCTCATTCTGTTTTCGGCATCTGTCCGGCGACGACGCGCACCTTGCGCGGCGCCGCCATGAAGATGGCGAAGGCCGAGACGAAGCAGAGCGCCAGCGCGATCCAGAACGCCAGATTGTAGTTGCCGAGACGGTCGTAGAGGAGCCCGCTGATCCACGGGCCCGCGGCCCCGCCGGCGACGGCCGCCAGCATGACGGTGCCGAAGATCGTGCCGAAATGCGGCCCCTCGAAGATCTCGGCGACGATCGGCCCGAGCACCGAGGTGTAGCGAATAGCCAAGAAAGCCCTGCGCCAGCACCATCGCGTAGAGCAGCACGGGGGTCGGCGCAGCCTGCAACGCGATCAGCGCCGCGAAGCAGATCGCGAAACCAAGGCAGCCGATCGCCCACGCCCATTCGCGCCCGATCCGGTCCGACGCGTGACCGAACACGATCTGCCCCGGAACGCCGACGAGCGCGACGAGCCCCAACGCCCACGCGGCTTCGGTCGGTGCGATGCCGATCTCGGTCAGGTACTTGGTCTGATGCACCTGCACGGCGTACCAGGCATAAAGCCCGCAGAAATATCCGAGCGAGATCCACCAGAAGCGTGCCGTGCGCAGGGCGCGCGCAAGCGTCCACTCGGTCGCCGCCCAGGCGGGGTCGACGATGTTGCTGAGGCGCGCTACGTGTCCCGTCGCGCCGGCCGTGGCCTCGCCGTCCGGCAACAGGCCGATGTCCTGCGGGCGTTTCCTTAAGAGCAGGTTGAGCGGGAAGAGAACCACCGCGGCGAGCAGTGCGTACCACAGGCAAGCCTGCCGCCAGCCATCGCCCGCGATGACGATTTGCATCCACGGCATGAGGATGATCGATCCGAGCCCCACGCCGGAGAAGGCGATTCCGATCGCAAGGCCGCGCCGTTGCACGAACCAGTTCGGCAGAAACTGCGAGTGGATGCCGTAGCCAAGGAAATTGCCGCCGAGACCAACCAGCAATCCGAGCGTCAGGTAGAAATGCCACGGCTCGCGCGCGAGCGCGCCAAGGCCCAACCCAAGCACCAGGAAGACGACACCTATCTCGACAACAACCCGCGGACCCTTGATGTCCATCAGGCGTCCGACGAACGGGCCAACGAAAGCCGACACCAGAAAGCCGAACGAGAACGCGCCTGCGACGAGGCCGCGGTCCCAGCCATATTCGGCGATGATGGGCGGAACCAGCAGCGAGAATGCGGTGCGCGCATTGACGCCGATGCCCATCGTGATGAACGCGATCAGGACGATGATCCAGCCGTAGAAAACGGGCAGGCGCACGGGGCGCGGTTGCGGGCTCATCGCGGTCCTTGCAGGAACAGCCGCGCGGTGTCCTCGGCGACCCGGTCGAGCGAGAGGCGGCCGCCCGGGCGATACCAGCGCGCGGTCCAGTTCACGGCGCCGAGAATGAGCAGCCGCACGAGCTGTGCGTCGCCCGGCATGTGACCCATGCGCTGGAGATCATCGATCACCTGCTGCCACAGCGCGTCGTAACGATCCTTCAGCTCGACGATGCGGCGGCGGTTGGCAGCGGTGAGCGAGCGCCAGTCGTGCAGCAGCACCGGAATGAAATCGCTGCCGTCCTCAAGGATGGTGCCGAGCTGCGCGCGGATGAGGCGTACGAGCTTCTGGTCGGGCGGCAACGACAGCGCCATCGCCTCTTCGGTCTTGCGCAGGCCTTCGGCGAGGCCTTGCTCCATCACGGCGACCAGAATG
The DNA here is from genome assembly GCA_963828625.1 of uncultured Alphaproteobacteria bacterium. Lineage (GTDB taxonomy): Bacteria > Pseudomonadota > Alphaproteobacteria > Rhizobiales > Xanthobacteraceae > PALSA-894. The sequence goes on from CAWHEX010000011.1 coordinate 957,455, forward strand.
TCCTGCTTGGTCTTGAAGTGATAGAACGGGCTGCCCGAATGCATGCCCGCCGCGCTCGAGATGTCGCGGATGGTGGTGCCGTCGAAGCCCTTCTCGCGGAAGAGTTTCGCCGAGACGCGCAGCAACTCCTCGCGGCGGTTGCTTTCGTTGTTGCGGCGTTGGCGCGGCTTGCGCTTGGCTTCGCTCATGCGCGCGCGAGCCGGGGCAAGGTTAGGCGGGCGCCTCGATTTCCATGCGCAGCAATTGCGCGGCGACAGACTTGCCGAGGCTGTCCATGCGCAGCGAACGCGATGCGCCGCCTTGCAGCGCGGCATTGAGCACGATCTTCAGCGCTAGCAGATTGTCGAGCGGATAGATCTCGACCGGAGCCTTGGCACATCGCGGCGAAATGCTCGGCGAGGCGCTCGCGCGTGACCTCGCGCTTGAGCACCTCGTAGGTCGGTGCGTCATAGGCGAACAGTCCGATGTCGGCGCGGTCGGCCTTGTCTCCCGAGCGCGCGTGCGCGATCTTCCACAGCCCGACCTTCATGCGACCGCCTCGACGTCGATCGCAATGCGTGGCTCGATCAGATCGCGGCGCACCAGGGTCGGCCAGATGCCGAGCATCTCGCGCGAGCGCTCCGATCCGCGCAGGCCGCCCGCATAAGGCGGGCCGGAGAGCGCGAGCCAGGGGAACAGGCGGCTGAAGCCTTCGGCGATGCGCTTGTCCTGCGTGCGTACCGTCATGCGCAGGAAGCATTCGTTCAGGTTGTCGCGCTGCGAAGCGTCGGCGTTCGCGCCAAGGAGCGCGTTGTAGCCCATGTACTCGACGTTGATCTCGTCGGGCTTCCAGCCGCGTTCCTCGACGAGCCCCTTGATGATGTTCGCCGAGGTCTCGCACTTGAGATACGCGTCCGGCCACGAGAAGCCGATTTGCCCCAGCCCCATCCAGCCGTCGTGATAGCCGGCGACGACCTTCAGCGTGTCGGGACGCTTCGCGCCGGACGCGCCGGTGATGCGCACGTTGTCGTTGCCCTGGTCGTCGAAATTCAGCGTGCCCATGTCGAGCACGACATCGGGCGAGTAATAGGCGTGCGGGTTATGCACCTCGTAGAGAAGCTGCTGGCGCAGCGTGTCGAACGAGACGCGCCCGCCGGTGCCCGCCGCCTTGGTCAGCAGGGCGGAGCCGTCCTCGCTCACTTCGGCGATCGGATAGCCGAGGCCGATGAAGTTCTGCACCTTCGCCCATTCGCCGGCCGAGCCGAAATTGCCGCCGCTCGCCTGGCCCGAGCATTCGAGCAGATGGCCGACGGTCAGCCCCTGCGCGAGTCTGTCCCAGTCGTCCCAGCGCCAGTTCAGTTCATGCATCAGCGGGCCGAGCGAAAGCGCCGCATCGGCGACGCGCCCGGTGATGACGATGTCGGCGCCCTGCGCCAGCGCTTCGGCGATCGGCGCTGCGCCGAGATACGCATTGGCGAACAGCAGCCGCTCGCGGATGGATTTGATGTCCGCGCCGGTGTCCATGTTGGCGAGCGGCTCGCCGCTCGCCTGCAACTCGTCGATGCGGTCGGAAATGGAATCGCCGGTGACGACCGCGATCTTCGCCTTGAAGCCCTTCTCGCGGAACGCGCGCGCGACCGCGTCGCGCGCGCCGTGCGGATTGAGCCCGCCGGCATTCATCACGAACTTCACGCCGCGCGGCGCGGCAAGCGGCCACAGTTCGAGCAGCATCGGCACGCAGTCGCGCGCGTAGCCCGCGTTCGGGTCCTTCTGGCGGTCTTTTTGCAGGATCGCGAGCGTGAGTTCCGCGAGATGATCGGACGCGATGTACTTGACGCCGCCGCTCTCGATCGAGGCGCGCACCGGCCGCCAGGAGTCCCCGTAAAAGCCGAGCCCGGCGCCGATGCGGACCGATTTCATGGGCAAAACGGTAAGGGCGCGGTTTCGAAAAAGCAAATGCTTGGTACGCTGTCCGCGCGCCGTCGTGCTTCGCCCGCGCACGCGGCAGTGCAGCAAGCAGCGATGCTTGCGAAACGCTGTTGGTTCGCGTTTACTGGGTGCGCGCCATCGCGCGGGGCATGACGCGCGGAGAGAACCCGCGCGAGAACCGGGGAGGGGACTTGTTCAGCCAGTTCCTGCAGCTCACCCTCGCAGGCGTCGCGCAGGGCTGCGTGTACGCGCTCGTCGCGCTCGGCTTCGTACTGATCTACAAGGCGACCGAGACGGTCAATTTCGCGCAGGGCGACCTGATGATGCTCGGCGCCTTCTTCGGGCTGACCGCGAGCACCGTCCTCGGCTGGCCGTACTGGGCGACGATCCTGTTCGCCATCATCGTGATGGCGGCGGTCGGCATGCTGATCGAGCGCATCGTGATCCGCCCGGTGCTGGGCTATCCGACCTTCACGGTGGTGATGATCACCATCGGTGTCGGCTACATCCTGCGCGGCGTCGTCACCATGGTGCCGGGCTGGGGCACCGAGACCTATTCGCTCAAGACGCCGTTCGGCGACAGCGTTCTGCGCTTCGGCGGCGTGATCCTCGCCGTGGAGCAACTCGCCACCATCGTGCTCACCGCGGCGCTGTGCCTCGTGCTCTATCTCTTCTTCCGCTTCGCCAAGCTCGGCGTCGCCATGCAGGCGACCTCGCAGAACCAGCTTGCCGCCTACTACATGGGCATCCCGGTGCAGCGCGTGAACATGCTGATCTGGGGGCTGGCGGCGGCGGTCGCGGCGTTCGGCGGCATTCTGCTCGCGCCGGTCGCGTTCGTGCATTCCAACATGGGCTTCATCGGGCTGAAGGCGTTTCCGGCCGCGGTCGTCGGCGGCTTCGGCAGCGTGCCGGGCGCGATCGTCGGCGGGCTGATCATCGGCATCGTCGAGGCGCTCGCGGGCTTCTATTTGCCCGAAGGTTTCAAGGATACGGCGGCCTACGTGGTCGTGCTGGTCGTGCTGCTGTTCATGCCGTCCGGCATTTTCGGCGAGACCGCAAGAAAGAAGGTCTAACTCATGCTCCGCTCATTCCCGCGCAAGCGGGAATCCAGTTCTTTGTTTTCTGAACTCTGGGTCCCCGCTTTCGCGGGGACGAGCGGACAAACATCGAATTCGTTCGGGCGAAGCTGATGCGGTTCATCTTCAAGACCGAGTACGCGCAGGACATCCGCCTGTTCCAGCACGGCGGGCAGGTCTTCTGGTACGGGCTGTTGCTGCTGGTGCTGCTCGCCGCGCCCTATCTCGTGAGCGGCTACGTTCTCTCGCAGCTTCACTTCATCTGCATCTACGCGATCGTCGGCTTCGGGCTGATGCTGCTGGTCGGCTACACCGGGCAGATCTCGCTCGGCCACGCGGCATTCCTCGCGACCGGCGCCTACACCGAGGCGCTGCTGCAGGCCGCCGGCATGCCGTTCGTCGTTTCGCTCACGAGCGCGGCGCTGTTCTCCGCCGCGGTCGGCATCATCGTCGGGCTGCCGGCGCTGCGGCTGAAGGGCATCTATCTCGCGATCGCGACGTTCGCGTTCAACATCATCATCGAGGAAATCATCACGCGCTGGGAATCCGTCACCGGCGGCAACAGCGGCAAGCTGCTCAAGGCGATCGAGATCTTCGGCTACCGGCTCGGCAGCGGCGAGAGCTTCTATTACGTCTGCCTCGTCCTCGCCGTTCTGTCCTGCCTTGCGATGATCAACCTGCTGCGCTCGCCGACCGGCCGCGCGTTCGTGGCGATCCGCGACTCCGAAGTGTCCGCGAGCTGCATGGGGATCAACCTCGCGTACTACAAGACGATCTCGTTTGCGCTCTCCGCCGCGCTGACCGGCGTCGGCGGCGCGCTCTACGCCCACAAGGTCGGCTTCATCTCGCCCGAGCAGTTCACGCTGATCCAGTCGATCGAGCTCGTCACCATCGTGATCATCGGCGGCGTCGGCTCGCTGCACGGCGCGGTGCTCGGTGCGGCGTTCATCATCATGCTGCCGCAGGGCATCTCGATCGCGAAAGGCTGGCTGCCGGACACCATCCCGCAGGCCGGGCTGCAATCGGTCGTGTTCGGCCTGATCCTCGTCGGCTTCATCGTCTTCGAGCCGTACGGCATCTACGGACGCTGGCTGAAGATCCGCACCTATTTCGATGTCTTTCCGTTCTATCGCCGCGGCACGTTCCGCCGCCAGCGCTCGTATCTGCGCTCGGAGCGGCTGCGATGAGCTTCTTCGCGGTGGAAAATCTCGGCGTGCGGTTCGGCGGCGTGGTCGCGGTCGACGGCGTGAGCTTCGCGGTCGAGCCGGGCGAGGTCTATACGATCATCGGACCGAACGGCGCGGGCAAGACCACGATCTTCAATCTGATCGGGCTGATCTATCCGCCGACCTCGGGCCGCATCACGTTCGAGGGCCGTGAGGTCAAGGGTGCGCCGCATAACGTTGCGGAGCTGGGCATCGCACGCACGTTCCAGAACATCGAGCTGTTCGAGCACGCGACCGTGCTGCAAAACCTGCTGATCGGCCGCCACCGTCACCGCAAGACCAACCTCGCGGAAGAACTACTGTTCCTGCCGAGCGTGCGCCGCGCCGAGATCGCGCAGCGCGAGGCGGTCGAGCGCGTGATCGACCTGCTCGACCTCGCACACTATCGCGACAGCCTCGTGGCCGGATTGCCCTATGGCGTGCGCAAGGTGATCGAGCTTGGCCGCGCGCTTGCGACCGAGCCGAAGCTGATGCTGCTCGACGAGCCGTCCTCCGGTCTCAACCCGGACGAGACCGACGACATGGCGTTCTGGATCGAGGACATCCAGAAGGAGCTCGGCATCACGGTGCTGATGGTCGAGCACGACATGAACCTCGTCTCGCGCGTCTCCGATCGCGTGCTGGCGCTGAACGAAGGCCGCGTGATCGCCGAGGGCACGCCCGCACAGGTGCAGTCGCACCCGGCGGTGATCGAGGCGTATCTGGGGGAGGGGAATGACCACGCCCATCCTCCAGCTCCTCAATGTCGAATCGAACTACGGTCCGGTGCAGGCGCTGCGCGGGGTCAGCCTGTCGGTGCCGGAAGGCAAGATCGTCACGGTGCTGGGCGCGAACGGCGCCGGCAAGACGACGACGCTCAAGACCATCTCGGGCATCATCGATCCGCTCAAGGGTCAGGTGAAATTCAAGGGCAAGGAAATTCAGGGCGCGTCGCCCGACGCGATCGTGCGCGCCGGCATCGTGCATGTGCCCGAAGGGCGCGAGGTCTTTCCGCTGCTGTCCGTCGAGGACAATCTGCGCATGGGCGCCTACACGCGCAGCGATGCCGATGGCGTGGCGCAGGATCTGGCCGCCGTGTTCGGCTATTTCCCGATCCTGCGCGAGCGGGCGAAGCAGGAGGCCGGTCAGCTTTCCGGCGGCCAGCAGCAGATGCTGGCGATCGCGCGCGCGCTGCTCGGGCGGCCGTCGCTGATCCTGATGGATGAGCCGAGCCTCGGCCTTTCCCCCAAGCTCACCAAGGAAATCTTCGATATCGTGGTGCGGATCAATCGCGAGCGCGGCGTCACCATCCTGCTGGTCGAGCAGAACGCCCACATGGCGCTGAAGATCGCGGATTACGGCTTCGTGCTGGAAGTCGGGCGCATCGTGATGGAAGATACCGGCGCACGCCTCGCCGAGAAGGACGATATCCGCGAGTTCTACCTCGGCATGAAGGCCGCAGGCGCGAGAGGGGCGCGGCGATGGAAACGCAAGAAGCTCTGGCGATGACGCGACACCATTCCGGCGATGTTCTGGGCCGGCGTCACCGCGCGCGGCGCGCAGGTGAGCCTGCGGCAGAAGCATTTCGGCATCTGGCAGAGCGTCACCTGGACGGAATTCGGCGCGATCGCGCGCGAGATCGGCATGGGGCTCGTGGCGCTCGGCTTTGAGCCGGGCGAGTGCGCCTCGGTGCTCTCCAACACCAACCGCGAATGGCTCTACGCCGACATGGGCATTCTCGGCGCGGGCGGCGTGTCGAACGGCGTCTATCCGACCGACGCGCCGGTGCAGGTCGAATACCTCTGCGCGGATTCCAGCACCGTCTATCTGTTCGTCGAGGACGACGAGCAACTCGACAAGGCGCTCGAAGTGCGCGCCAACCTGCCGAAGCTGCGCAAGATCGTCGTGTTCGACATGGACGGCCTGCGCGACTTCAACGATCCGCAGGTGATGAGCCTCGATGCGCTGCGCGTGATCGGCCGCGAATACGACGCCGCGCATCCGGGCGAATGGGAGAAGCGCTTCGCGTCGCGCAAGCCGGACGACCTCGCGGTGCTGATCTACACCTCGGGCACGACCGGCAGGCCGAAGGGCGCGATGCTGTCGCACGCCAACATCCTGCATTCGATGAAGCTCTACGCGCAGGCCTTCGAGCAGCACGCCGACGACGAGCGCATGTGCTTCCTGCCGCTCTGCCATGTGGCGGAGCGCATCGTCGGCGTCTACACCGGCTTTCTCACCGGCACGCGGCTCAACTTCGTCGAGAACCCCGAGACGGTGCCGGAGAACGTGCGCGAGATCGCGCCGACCATCTTCGGCGCGGTGCCGCGCGTGTGGGAGAAATTCTACTCGGTGGTGACGATCCGCGTGCGCGAGGCAACGCGCCTCGCGCAATTCGCCTACAAGCTCGCGATCGCCACCGGCTACAAGGTCGCGGCGCTGCGCGAGGAGGGCAGGTCCGTTCCGCCGCATCTTTCCGCCGCGTTCTGGCTCGCGCGCGTGCTCGTGCTCAACAACATCCGCAAGGCGATCGGCGTGCATCGCGCGCGGCTGCTGGTCACCGGCGCGGCGCCGACCTCGCCGGACCTGATCCGCTGGTACGCGGCGCTCGGGCTCGAGATGGTCGAGGTGTGGGGCCAGACCGAGTCCGGCGGCATCTCCACCGCCAATCCGATCGGCCGCAACAAGCCGGGCTCGATCGGCAAGCCGCTGCCGCAGACGGAAGTTAAGGTTTCACCGGAAGGTGAACTGCTGGTGCGCAGCCCGTCGGTGTTCATGGGCTACCTGAACCAGCCGGAGAAAACCGCCGAGGCGCTGCGCGACGGCTGGCTGCATACCGGCGATGTCGGACGCATGGACAATGAAGGCTATTTCTACATCACCGACCGGATGAAGGACATCATCATCACGGCGGGCGGCAAGAACATCACGCCTTCGGAGATCGAGAACCAGTTGAAGTTCTCGCCCTACATCACCGACGCGGTGGTGATCGGCGACCGGCGCGCATTCCTCACCGCGCTGGTCATGATCGACCACGAGAACGTGGAGAAGTTCGCGCAGGATCAGTCGATCCCGTTCTCGAATTACCAGAGCCTGTGCCGCCGCCCGGAAATCCTCGAACTGATCGAAGGCGAGATCGCACGGGTGAACGCCAAGTTCGCCCGCGTCGAGCAGGTGCGCAAGTTCCGCCTGATCGAGCAGAAGCTCACCGCCGAGGACGAGGAACTGACCCCGACGATGAAGCTCAAGCGCAAGCTGGTGAACGAGAAATACCGCGCGCTGATCGAGACCATGTACGCGCGAGGAAGCGGCGTGACGCCGCACTGCCGTCATGCCCCGCCTTGTGCGGCGCGGCGGCCCCTCTAGAATGCCTGCAACGTCAAATCGTGACCGGCCAAGGGCTTAGGCGCGGCCACGGATAAATTCGGGAGAGAACCACTCATGAAATCCCTCGCCATCGCAGCGCTCGCGCTGCTCGCCGCCTCGCCCGCGCTCGCGCAGCAGGGCGTGTCCGCGAACGAGATCGTCATCGGAACCGCGCAGGACCTGTCCGGCCCGATCGTCAACTTCTCCAAGGCGGCCGTGAACGGCATGCGCATGCGCGTCGACGAGGTGAACGCCGCCGGCGGCATCCACGGCCGCAAGCTGCGCCTCGTGGTCGAAGACCACGGCTACGATCCGAAGAAGGCCGTGCTCGCCGCGCAGAAGATGGTGCAGCAGGACAAGATCTTCGCCTCGCTCGGCTCGATCGGCACCGCGACCGCGATGGCGGCGATGGCGATCTATCTCGACGCCAAGGTCGCGCACCTGTTCCCGCTCTCCGGCGCGCGCGAAATGTTCGAGCCGGCAGCGCCGCTGAAGTTCTCGTTCGCGGCGCCCTATTACGACCAGATCCGCTCCGGCATCAAACGGCTGGTGAAGGACAAGGGCCTGAAGAAGGTCTGCACCGTCTATCAGGACGACGATTTCGGGCTTGAGGTGATGCGCGGCGCCGAGCAGGGCCTGAAGGATATCGGCGCGGCCTACGTCGAGCGCACGACCTACAAGCGCGGCGCGACCGAGTTCTCCTCGCAGGTCGCCAAGATGAAGGAAGCCGGCTGCGACGCCGTCGTGATGGGCACGATCATCCGCGAGACGATCGGCGTGATCGGAACCGCGCGCAAGCTCGAATGGAATCCGGTGTTCGTCGGCACGACCGCGAGCTACTCGGAGATCATCCACAAGCTCGGCGGCGCGGCGGTGAACGGCTTCTATTCGACCTGCACGGTGAACAACCCGTACGCGGACGATGCGAACCCGAAGGTCCGCGAATGGTTCACCACCTACAAGGGCAAGTTCAACGAGGACCCGACGGTGTTCTCGGCCTACGGCTGGCAGATCATCAACATGTTCGCCACCGCGGCGCAGGCGGCGGGCCAGAACCTGACGCCCGACTCGCTCAACAAGGCGATCGAGACGACCAAGTTCCCGGCCGACATGTTCGGCGCCGACGAGCAGACTTTCTCCGCCACCAAGCGGCTCGGCTCCGACCGCGCGATGCTGTGCCAGATCCAGGACGGCAAGTGGAAGTCGGTGTCGGAGTATCTGACGAATTGATCTTCTGAAGCCCTCACCCTGAGGAGACAGCCGCCGCGATTGCGGCGGTTGTCGTCTCGAAGGGCGAGGGCGCTCGCTCGGTATCTGTGGCCATCCTTCGAGACGGCCGCCATAAGCGCGTTTACGCGCGTCTTCGACGCGCTATGGCGGCCTCCTCAGGATGAGGATGGTCGCTACGACGACGAGATCATGTAGGCGGCGTTGCCGGTCGCGATCAGCTCGTCTGTATCGTTCACCAGCTCCATCTGCGCGACTGCGACCCGGTTGCCCAGCCGCACCACGCGGCCGGTCGCGATGAAGTAACTGCCGCGCCCGGGCCGCAGATAGTCGATGTGCAGGTTGATCGTGCCGATGGTGGGGAAATGGCCCTCCTGCGGCTCCTCGAGTTTCTTGCGCAGCACGGCCAGGTGGATCGCGAAACCGGCCGCGACATCGAGCACCGCCGAGATCACGCCGCCGTGCAGGATCTCGCGCCTCGCGTTGCCGATCAGTTCAGGCCGCATGTCGAAGCGCAGCTTCGGTGCGTCGGGATCGATCGACTCGACCTTCATCCCGACGACCTTGTTGAACGGCACGGCGTTCTCGAACACATGCCGCAGCTTCGCCTCGGCGGTCTTCTGGTCCGTCGCCATGTTCACCACCCTGGCTGCCGCGCGGCGCGGTTCATTGCGCAGGCTCCAGCTCGACCAGAAGCTGGCCGGGCGAGACCTGCGCGCCCGCCGCCACATGCACCGCCTTGATGCGCGCCGGCGCGGGCAGGCTCAGCGCGTGCTCCATCTTCATCGCTTCGAGCACGACCAGCGCATGGCCTGCTTCGGCGGTCGCGCCGGCCTTGGCGTTGACGGCGACGACGCGGCCGTTCATCGGCGCCACGAGCCGCCCATCGCTCGGGCCCGCGGTCTGCCTCGCGGGCGGCGCGTGGGTCGTGATGTCGAACCGGTAGCTTTCGCCGCCGCGTGCCAGATGCACGGCTTCCGGCTCGACGGCGCAGACGAAGCGATCGTCGTCGTCGAGTTCGATTTCCTCGCCGCGCACGCGGGCGCGGTATGTGCCGCGTTCGCAGGTCAGCGCGACATCATCTTCGCCGAGCCGGAGCCGCATCGCTCGCGCGGGATTGTTGCTCCACGAATTCCATTCGCCGTAATGCGCCTGCTGCGCGAGCCGCATCGCGGCGGTGCCGAGCGTGCGGGCATCCGCCTGTGCGGCGGTGTGCGAGAAGCTGCCGAGAAAATCCGTCGTCGCGCCATGCTTGGCGAACGCTTCATCGCGCAGCACCGCGGCAAGAAACGCCTTGTTGGTCGGCAGGCCGAGAAGCACGGTGCGGTCGAGCGCGTTCGCAAGCTGCTGGCGCGCGGCATCGCGCGTCGGCGCACAGGCGATCACCTTGGCGATCATGGAGTCGTAGTGCGGCGCGACCTCGCTGCCGGTTTCCAGCGCGTGGTCGGTGCGCACGCCTTCGGCGGGTTGCCACAACGCGATCCGGCCTGCTTGCGGCAGAAAATCGCGCGCGGGATCTTCGGCGCACAGCCGCGCTTCGATCGCGTGACCGTGGAAGCGCAGTTCCTCCTGCCGCGGCATGAACGGCTCGCCGCATGCGATGCGCAATTGCCATTCCACCAGGTCGATCCGCGCGACCGCCTCGGTCACCGGATGCTCGACCTGCAGCCGCGTGTTCATCTCCATGAAGTAGAACTCGCCGTCCGCGCCGAGCAAGAATTCGACCGTGCCGACGCCTTCGTATTCAACGGCGCGCGCGAGCGCGACCGCGGCGGCGCCCAGCTTCTCGCGGAGCGCCGCGTCGACCGCCGGGGAGGGCGTCTCCTCGATCAGTTTCTGGTGCCGCCGCTGCACCGAGCAGTCGCGCTCGCCGAGATGCACGATGTGCCCATGCTGGTCGGCGAGGATCTGCACCTCGATGTGGCGCGCGCCACGAATCGCGCGCTCCAGCATCAGCCGTCCGTCGCGGAACGCATGTTCGGCCTCGGAGCGCGCCGATTGCAGCGCGGTCTCGAATTCGGCCTCGCTCGCGACGCGCCGCATGCCGCGCCCGCCGCCGCCGGCGATCGCCTTGATCATCAGCGGAAAGCCGATCGCGCGTGCGGCCTCGATTGTGGCCTCGCCACCGGGCACGATCGGCACGCCCGCCTTCTCGGCGATGCGCTTCGCCTCGGCCTTGTCGCCCATCTGGGCGATCACGGCAGGCGAGGGGCCGATCCAGAGCAGTCCGGCGTCAATCACCGCCTGCGCGAAGTCGGCGTTCTCGGCGAGGAAGCCGTAGCCCGGATGCACGGCGGTCGCGTCGGTACGTTTCGCCGCTGCGATGATCGCCGGGATATTCAGATAGGACTCGCGCGGCGCAGCACTGCCGATGCACACGGCAACGTCAGCCTCGCGCACATGCAGCGCGTTGCGGTCGGCTTCGGAATAGACCGCGACGGTGCGCCAGCCGTGGTCGCGCGCGGACCGCGCGATGCGGCGCGCGATCTCGCCGCGGTTGGCGATCAGCAGGTTCACGGCCGCGCCACGCCGAACTGCACGGGCCGCAACGTGCGGGTATCGGCCTCGCGGCAGATCGATAGGGTGAAGCCCAGCACGTTGCGCGTGTCGCGCGGATCGATGATGCCGTCATCGAGCATGCGCGCCGAGGTGACGAACGCGCTGCTCTGGCTCTCGAAATTGTCGACGATCTTCTTCTTCAGCGCGTCGATCTGCGCGGTGTCTGGCTCCTGTCCCTTCCGCCGCGCTCCGGCTTCCATCACGTTCGCCATCGTGAGGGCGGCCTGTTCGGCGCCCATCACGGCGGTCTGCGCATTCGGCCACGAGAACAGGAAGCGCGGATTGTAAGCGCGCCCGCACATGCCGTAATTGCCGGCGCCGAACGACGCGCCGCACATCAGCGTGATCTGCGGCACGTTCGCGTTCGACACCGCCTGGATCATCTTCGAGCCGTGCTTGATCATGCCGGCTTCCTCCGACGCCTTGCCGACGATGTAGCCGGTGGTGTTCTGCAGATAGAGGATCGGCAGGCCGGCCTGGCAGCATGTCTGGATGAAGTGCGTCGCCTTCGTTGCGCCCGCGGGATCGAGCGGGCCGTTGTTGGTCACGATGCCGACCGGAAAGCCCTGCACGGCGGCGTGGCCGCATACGGTCGCGGGGCCGTAGTCGGGCTTGAAGTCGAGAAAGTCGCTGTCGTCGGCGAAGCGCGCGATCACGTCGTGCATGTCGACCGGCGTCTTGCGGTCCGGCGGCATGATGCCGAGCAGTTCTTCGGCGCTGTGGCGCGGCGGCTTGCCTTGCGGCACGGGAGCGGCGCCCCAGTTCAGCCGCGCGACCACTTCGCGCGCGAAGCGCACGCCGTCGGCGTCGTCCTCCGCGAGATATTCGCCAAGCCCCGACACATGCGTGTGCATCACGGCGCCGCCGAGTTCTTCATCCGTGGCGATCTCGCCGGTCGCGGCTTTCAACAGCGGCGGCCCGGCGAGGAACGCCTTGGCGCGCCCGCGCACCATGACGACGTAGTCGGACAGGCCCGGCATGTAGGCGCCACCTGCCGTGGACGAGCCATGCACCACCGTGATGACGGGCACGCCCGCGGCGGAGAGCTTCGCGAGGTTGTGAAAGATCGCGCCGCCGTGGATGAAGCCTTCGACGCGGTAGCGCAACAGGTTCGCACCCGCGGACTCGACCACATGCACGAACGGCAGCTTGTTCTTCAACGCCAGTTCCTGCGCACGCAGCAGCTTCTCGCGCCCCATGTGCTGGATCGCGCCGGCATCGATCCCTAAGTCGCTCGCCACCACGAGGCAGCGCACGCCGGACATGTAGCCGATGCCGGCGATCATGCCGCCGCCGGGCACGGATTTCTCAAGCTCTGGCGTGTCGAGGCCGTAGCCGCAGATCGAGGACAGTTCGAGCCACGGCGCGCCGATGTCGAGCAGTCGCGCGACGCGCTCGCGCGGCAACAGTTGCCCGCGCTTGTCGAACCGCGGTTTCGCCTGCGCGGACTTTGCCGCCGTGCGCGCTTCGAGCGCGCGCAACTGCGCGATCAGCCCCAGCATGTGCTCGCGGTTGCGGGCGAAGGCCTCGCCGTTCACATCGATCTTCGATTCGATGCGGGCACGGGCTCAACCCTCCGCTCGTCCCCGCGAAAGCGGGGACCCAGGGCCAAGCAAAGAAAGAACTGGATTCCCGCTTGCGCGGGAATGAGCGAGTGAGAGTGTACGCATCACTCCAGCACTTTGGGCTTGGCGGCGAGATGAAAACCGTCGAACTCCGCCGTCGTGCCGCGCTGCACCAGCGGATAGCTTGTCTTCACGTTCGGCGCGGCGCCGTCGATGCGCAGGCACGAGCCGGAAATGAACGCCGCGGCGGGCGAGAGCAGGAACACGATCGCGGCGGAGACTTCCGACTCGGTGCCGATCCGCCCCGCGCGGCACGCGCTTGTGCAGCGAACGGATGCGCTCGTGCAGCTCGACCGGATACTGGTCCATGCCGGACGACGCGACCCAGCCGGGCGCGACGGCGTTGACGCGCACCGGCGCCCATTCGAACGCCGCGGTCTCGGTGAAATTGAGCATGCCGGCGCGCGCCGCGCCGGAGTGCCCCATGTTCGGCATGCCGTGCCACATGTCAGCGAGCATGTTCACGATCGCGCCGCCGTTCTGCTTCATCCACTGCGTATAGGCTTCGCGCGCGACCAGGAATCCGCCGGTCAGGTTGTTGCGCACGACGGCGTCCCAGCCCTTGGCGGAAATTTTCTCCAGCGGAGCGGCGAATTGTCCGCCCGCATTGTTCACGACGAAGTCGAGCCGTCCGAAGTCGGCGAGCGCCGCGGCGACGACCTCGCGCACGCGGTCTTCCTCGCGGATGTCGGCCACGTAACAGCGCGCGGTGCCGCCCGCGTCCGCGATCTCGCGCGCGACGGCTTCCAGTTTCTCGATCTTGCGGCCGACCAGCGCGACGCGCGCGCCCAGCGCCGCCAGTTCATGCGCGGTGCAGCGCCCGATGCCGCTGCCGGCGCCGGTCACGATGCCGGCCTGACCCGCGAACAGGCCCGCGCGAAAGACGGATTGAAATGAGCCGGCCATCGTCGTCGCAATTCTCGAAAACAGCGGTCTGTGCAAGGTTTAGCAGGCTCGCGGCGCTTTACCAAGCAAATGCTTGGTAAACGCAAATGCGTGGAATATGGTGCTGCAATCCCGTAGGAATCCCGGACCGGCAGGGACGGAAAACCGCATGCTTTACACCGAACAGCACCGTGAGCTGATGCGCTCCGTCACGAAGTTTATCGAGGCGGAGATCAATCCGCACGCGGAGGAATGGGAAGCGGCGGGCATGCTCCCGGCGCACGAGCTGTTCAAGAAAATGGGACAGCAGGGGCTGCTCGGCATCCACAAGCCGGAGAAGTTCGGCGGGCAGGGCCTCGACTATTCCTACGAGATGGCGTTCTGCGAATCCGTCGGCGCGTCGAAATCCGCCTCCTCCGTGATGGCGATCGGCGTGCAGACCGACATGGCGACGCCGGCGCTGGCGCGCTACGGCTCCGACGAACTGCGCGAGGAATTCCTCAAGCCGAGCATCTCGGGCGAATACGTCGCCTGCATCGGCGTGTCCGAGGTCGGCTCGGGCTCCGATGTCGCGTCGATCAAGACGACCGCGAAGAAGGACGGTGGCGATTACGTCATCAACGGCGGCAAGATGTGGACCACCAACGGCGCGCAGGCCGACTGGATGTGCCTGCTCGCCAACACCGGCGACGGGCAGGTCCACCGCAACAAGTCGCTGATCTGCCTTCCGATGAAGACCAGGGGCGTTGAGGTGATGCGCAAGCTCGACAAGCTCGGCATGCGCGCCTCCGACACCGCGCAGATCCACTTCGACAACGTGCGCGTGCCGCAGCGCTATCTGATCGGCGAAGAGGGCATGGGTTTCACTTATCAGATGCGCCAGTTTCAGGAAGAGCGGCTGTGGGCCGCGGGCGCCGGCCTGATGAAGATGGAGCGCATGATCCGCATGACGGTCGAATACACCGCCGAGCGGCAGGCCTTCGGCAAGAGCATCCTGGACAATCAGGTGGTGCACTATCGCCTGGCCGAACTCGAGACCAAGGTCGAACTGCTGCGCTCGCTCGTCTATCGCGCGGTGGAGGAATACATCAACGGCGCGGAGGTCACGCAGCTTGCCTCGATGGCGAAGCTCACGGCCGGCCGCCTGCTGCGCGAAGTGTCGGATAGCTGCCTGCAATACTGGGGCGGCATGGGTTACATGACCGAGAGCGAAATCTCGCGCATGTATCGCGACTCGCGGCTCACCTCGATCGGCGGCGGCGCGGACGAGGTCATGCTCGGCATCATCTGCAAGGGCATGGGCACGTTGCCCGGCCAGCGGAAGAACCACTGACGCTCATGCCGGGCGATTTGTCGCGTCTCGAAACACTGCTGCTGGAGCGCAAAGGCCGTGCGCTGCACATCACGTTGAACCGGCCGGACGCGCGCAACGCGATCAGCCGCGACATGGTGCGCGATCTCGCGACGATCGCGGGCCTGCTGGAGAACGACCGCGAAACCGGCGTCGTCGTGGTGCGCGGCGCGAACGGCACGTTCTGCGCGGGCGGGGACATCCGCGGCTTCATGGCGATGTTCAAGTCGCCGCCGCCCAAGGCCGGCGAGCGCGACACGGTGGCGCTGGGAAACCGCGAGTTCGGCACGTTCATGACGCGGTTCGAGGCGCTGCCACAGACCATCGTGATGGTGGTCGAGGGCGCGGCCTTCGGTGGCGGACTCGGGCTCCTGTGCGCGGGCGACGTCGTGCTGGCAGCGGCCGACGCCAAATTCGCGCTCTCCGAAACCGGCCTCGGCATCCCGCCGGCACAGATCGCGCCGTTCGTTGCGGCGCGTATCGGTGTTGCGCGCACGCGGCGGCTTGCGCTGACCGGCGCGCGCTTCGACGGCCGCGAGGCCGAGCGGATCGGGCTGGTCGACCGGGCCTGCGCCGACACGGTTGCGCTGGAGGCAGCGCTTGGCGAAACGCTCGCCGACATTTCGCGTTGCGCGCCCGGCGCGAACGCCGCGATCAAGCGCCTGCTGCTGGCCAGCCGCACGACGCCGCGCGACGCGTTGCTCGATCAATCGGCCGACGCCTTCGCGGCCTGCCTGCGCGGACCGGAAGGGCAGGAAGGCGTCACGGCATTCCTCGAAAAACGCAAACCAAAATGGGTGACCGAATGAGTCTCGCAGGGCAGGCGGTGGTGGCGATCTGGAACGGCATCGCGCCGGAGGGCCGCACCGAATTCTACGAATGGCACAATCGCGAGCACATGCCGGAGCGCGTCGGCATTCCGGGCTTCCGGCGCGGGCGGCGTTACATCGCGAAATATGGAACGCCTGAGTATTTCACGCTGTACGAAGCCGACAGCCCCGAGGTGCTGGTGGGCCAGGATTATCTCAACCGGCTGAACAATCCGACGCCGTGGACGCAGCTCGTCCCGCCGACCTACTTCCGCGACACCGCGCGCGGCATCTGCCGGGTGAAGCTGTCGCTCGGCCATGGGCAGGGCGGCTGGATGCTCACGCTGCGCTTCGGCGCCGAGGAGGGACGCGACGCAGACCTCGAGAAGCGTCTGCGTCACGTCATCCTGCCGCCGCTGATCGACATCGTGTCGGTCGTCGGCGTGCATCTCGCCATCGCGGACCGCGCGGGAAGCGACATCAAGACGACGGAGCGCGGCGACCGCAAGGTCGATATTCCGAACTGGATCGTGATGATCGAGGCCTCGACGCCGGAAGCCGCCGACGCGGCGTGCGACAAATTGCTGGCGGCCGATCCGGTCAAGTACGGCGCGCGCGCCGAGATGGAGCGCGGGCTTTATTCGCTGCAGTTCTGCCGGATGAAGACGCCGGGGAGGGTGTAGCTCCTACCTTCCGCTCATGCCCGCGAACGCGGGCATCCAGTGCTTGGCTAAGGACTGGGTCCCCGCTTTCGCGGGGACGAGCGGCATCAACGCTTCGCATCCCCGCGCAGCACGCCCTTCGACAGGAACAGGTCGGTAATCTTCGCCGTCGCCTCGATGAACAGCGGGTGGCTGCGCGCCGCGAGCCCGCGCGGGCGCGGCATCGCGATGTCGTAGACCTGCTCGATGCGGCCGGGGCGCGGCGTCATCACGATCACGCGGTCGGCGAGCAGCACCGCCTCGTCGATCGAATGGGTGATGAACAGCACGGTCTTGGCCGTCTGCATCCACAGATCTTCCAGGTCGATGCGCATCTGCTCGCGCGTGAGCGCATCGAGCGCGCCGAACGGCTCGTCCATCAGCAGCAGCGGCGGATCGTGGATCAGCGCGCGCACGATCGCGGCGCGCTGGCGCATGCCGCCGGAGAGTTCGCGCGGCCGCCGGTCGTGGAATTCGGCGAGGCCGACTTTTTCCAGCAGTTCGTGCGCGCGCGGAATGTACGGCTTCGGATCGATCCCGCGCAGTTCGAGCTGCAACAGCACGTTGTCGATGACGTTGCGCCATTCGAGCAGCACCGGGCTCTGGAACACGATACCGAGTCCGGTCTGCGCGCCCGCCACTTCTCGGCCATCCAGTTGCACGTCGCCCGAAGTGTGGCGCAGCAGGCCCGCGATGATGCGCAGGAGGGTGCTCTTGCCGCAGCCCGACGGCCCGACGATCGCGACGAACTCGCCCGCCCGGATCGTCAGGTCGATGTGGTCGAGCGCGTGCGTCGTCGCTCCGCCGCGGCGGAACACCTGACTGACGTTCTTGACCTCGATGTAGGGACGCGCCTGCGCGCGGGCAGGCACGTCCGACACGAGACGGAGAGAGGCGCGGTCCACGTTACGCTTGCGGTTACTTGTGCAGTTACTTGGGCAAGAACTCGTTGGTGTGGAACGCGGTCCACGGCTTGTCGGTCTGCACGTCGCGGTACTGCTTCAGCAATGCGAGCGTCTGCTCCCAGTCTTTCTGCGCGCCGAAGCCGACGCGGCCTTTCGTGTTCTCCGAGTCCATCAGTTCGATGTCGACCTTGAGCTGGTCGAGCTGCGAAGCGCGGTTGAGATCCGGCTTCACCTTCATGGTCGCGTCGACCGCGCCTTCGGGGTTTTTCTTCGCTTCCTCCCAGGAGCGCGCGGTCGCCTTGACGAAGCGGCGCACCAGGTCGGCCTTGTTCTTGATGGTGGCTTCCTGGGTCAGGATCGTCATGCCGACGATGTTGGCGCCATGATCGGCGTAGCGCAGCGCGGCGGGCGTCTCGCCCTTGTACTTGATGAGGAAGAACTGGTCGTCGGCGCCGCCGAGCAGCGCATCGACGCGCTTCTCCAGCACGGAGACGACCTTGGCGGCCGGGATCGACCTGCACGAACTTGACCTTGTCCATGTCGACCTTGTTGTGCGCCGCCATCGCGCGGAACAGCTGCCCGAGCGGGTCGCCCGGCGAAACCGCGAAGCTTTTGCCTTCGAGGTCCTTCGGGGTCTTGATGCCGGCGGATGCAAGCGAAACCACCGAATAGCCGGTCGAGCTCAGCACCGTCATCACCGACTTGATCTCGGCGCCCTTCGCGGCGGTCGCGATCACGCTGGAGGAATCCGCGAGGCCGAAGGTATCGGAGCCGGCCGCCACCACCTGCACGGTGTTGCCCGAGCCGCGGCCTTCGTTGATGGTGAGGTCGATGCCTTCCTCTTTGTAGAAGCCCTTTTCCTTGCCGTAGTAGAACGGCACGTGCAGCCCGCCGAAGTACCAGTTGAGCCGCAGGCTGACGGCATCTTGCGCGATCGCGCTGGAGGACGCCGCCAGAATGGCAAGCGCGGCCAGCATCATCTTGGATTTCATCGTCCGTCTCCCTCTCGATTTTCGTTCTATTTTCACGTGATCGTCACATCCGCCGGCTGCTGCGAGACATGCCACGGGATCGCGATGCGCTCGATGATCTCGACCACGTAATAGACCGCGAGACCGATCAGGCTGAGCAGCACGATGATGGCGAACACCATCGGCGTGTCGAGATTGCCGTTGTATTGCAGCAGCAGATAGCCAAGCCCGCGATCCGACGCGACGAACTCCGCCACCACGGCGGCGGTCGCGGAGAGCGCAGCGCCGACCTTCAGGCCGGTGAAGATGTCCGGCAGCGCCTGCGGCAGGCGGATCTTGAAGAACATCTTCCATCCGCCCGCACCGGTGGTGCGCGCGAAATCCATGATCTCGGGATCGACCGATTTGAAACCGGCGATGCTGGCGACGACGATCGGGAAGAACGACAGCAGAAACACCAGCAGCAGCTTCGGCGTGAAGCCGAAGCCGAACCAGATGATGAACAGCGGCGCGATCGCGATCTTGGGGACGATCTGGAGGAACACCACCACCGGATAGATCGCGTTCTCGACGAAGCGCGAATAGGCGACCGCAAGCGCAAGCGGAATGCTGACCACGATCGCCAGCAGATAGCCCGCGATGATTTCCTGCGTCGTCACCCAAGCGCCGTCCATCACGGTCGGATAGCGCTTCAGGAACTCGGTCCACACCTTCGAGGGCGGCGGCAGCAGGTACTCCTTCACGCCGGTCAGGTGGACCGCGAACTCCCACGCCAGGAACAGCAGCGCGAACACGATCAGCGGCGCGGCACGGCGCTTCAGCCACACGCCGAGGCTTGCGCCGCGCGTGCTGGCCGGCTGATCGGCGGCGGCGATGCTCACGGCTGCGCCGCGTCCTTCGCGCCGCCGAGGTCCTTGGTGCCGTAGTCGGCCGGCAGGTTGATCTCGATCAGCTCCAGATCGTCGGAGCGCGCGATCACGTTGTGCGCGACGCCCGCCGGCTGCGACAGGCACGAGCCGGCCTTCACGGTGACGTCGCCCTCGACGCCGGCGAAGCGGAACGTGATCCAGCCTTTCAGGATCACCACGAAGTGCCCGGTCATGTCGTGCCAGTGCCAGCCGGTCGGCTGTTCGAACGGGCGGATCGCGCGGATGTGCTTGGCGCCGATGCGCCCGCCGGACGCCTCCGACAGCCCGAGGTCGCGGTACTCATTGTCGGCGCGCGGGCCGTCCTGTTGGAACGCCGCCTCCGAAGAGACCACATGGTTGAGCCTGGTGTGCGCCCGCGCGAGGTCGAGCGGACCCGGATAGCGCATCGGCGTGTCGGAGGTATCCATCTCGGCTCCTTTAGACGGGCACCCACGCCAGCGCGCGGGTCTCGGTCAGGCGGCGCGGCAGCGCCGTGAAGTTTTCCCCGCCATCGGCCGAGCGGAAATACTGGCCGAGCGCGGTCGCGACGAAAATGAGTTTCGGATCGGCGGCGTTGGTCGCGACGACCCACGCCGAGCTTTCGAGCTTGCCCGGCAGCTTCGCGTCTTCCCAGTGCGCGCCGTGATCGCGGCTGCGCATCAGCCGTCCCCATGAGCCGGGCGGGCCGTCGCCGTTGCCGAGCAGCACGAAGCCCGAGCCGTCGGCGCGTGGCGTGATCCCGCGCGTGTACTGCGAGGGCGAGTCGAGGGGCTTCAGCGTCCACGACCGGCCGTCGTCCTTGCTGACGTGCAGGCCCATGTTGGTGGTGGCGTAGAGCAGGCGCGAGCCGTTGCGCACCACCGCGACGTCATGGATGTCCTCGGACACGAGCCCGGCCGAGGCGTTCTCGAATGACTTGCCGCCGTCGGTCGAGCGCCAGACGCCGCCGATCTCGAGGCCCGCAAACACTAGGTCGGGATCGTCGGGATCGAAGGTGACGCGCGTCACGCGCGGCTTCAGCACGGCCGGGCAGGTTTCCGGCAGCGGCGCCTTCACGCGCTCCCATGTCTTTGCGCCGTCGGTCGAGCGGAAGAGGGCGGGCGGACGCGTGCCGGCGAGGATCAGGTCCGGATCGTGCGGCGAGCGCGCGACCGACCAGATGCACAGATCGTCCATCGGTGAGGGGAGGTGGGTCCATTTCCCGCTCGCGATGTCGAGCCGGTAGATGCCCGAATCCGTGCCGGCGAGAAGTTCGTCCGGGCGTTGCGGATGGGCGGCAAGCGCCCACACGCGGGTCTCCGAATACATGCCGGAGGTGCCCCAGAAGCGGTTCAGCGTCTCGCCGAGGTCGTCCGAGTACCAGACGGAAAGCCCTGCCGTGCCGATATAGAGGCGAGGCGTCACGTGCGTCTCCCTGACCGAACGCGGGATTGTTGGTTATTGCCGGCTGGCGCCGGGCGCGTTCGGCCAATGATGAACCCGGCGGCAATCCGGGGTCAATGCGCCGCACCGCCGCGACTGCGGCGCGACGACAATTTACGCGAGCATTGAATGTAATTTCCGCTCGTCCCCGCGAAAGCGGGGACCCAGTGCATGGCCAAAGGTCTGGATTCCCGCTTTCGCGCGGGAATGAGCGGAGATTGTTTCAGTCCTTCAGCTTGTCCACGTCGCCGAAGTAATAGTCCTTCCAGTTGTCCGGCTTCACCTTCACGCGCCCGACCTTGGTGAGGAATTCGCTGATCTTGTCGGCGCCTTTCGGCTCGATGGTGATGACGATGTTCGGATCGTTCAGCATCGCCATCAGCTCCTCGACCGGCATGCGGTCCTTGGTGACGCGCAGATAGGCCTCGGCGGCGGCCTTCTTGTCCGCCTTGATCCACGCGGTCGACTCCTTCAGGGCGCCGAGCAGCGCCGCGATGACCTTCGGGTTCTCGTCGTGGAATTTGGTCGTCATCGAGATGGCGCTCACCGAGTGCGGGCCGATGATGTCGTAGGACGAGACGACCTGCGTGTAGCCGGGCTGCTTGAGCTGGCGGTACTGGAACGGCGCCGACGAGAAGTGGCTCGCCACTTCCTTGTTGGCCGGTGAGCGCCACGACCGCGTCGGGATGTCCCATCGAGACGGTGAGCGGATCGAGCTTCTCGTAGTTCGTGTCGCCGAATTGCTTCGCCACCGCCATTTCGAGCAGGATCGCCTGCATCGAGATCTTCACCGACGGCACCGCGATGCGGTCCGTCTCGGTGTAGTCCTTCAGCGCCTTGATCTTGGGATCGCGGGTCAAAAGGATCAGCGGCATGAAGTTGAGGCCCGCGATCGCGCGCACCTTCACGTTGGTGCGCGTCTTTTCCCACATCGTGATCAGGTTCGGCAGGCCGACGCCGGCAACGTCGATCGCGCCCGAGATGATGCCGTCGTTGAGCTGCGCGGGGCCACCGAGCGTCGCCCACGTCACCTTGAAGTCGCCGAGCCCCTGAAGCTTCGCATGCTTCTCCAGCAAACCCTGATCTTCCATGATGACGAACTGGATGTAGGGCAGGCCGTACTGCTTGCCGATCTTGATCTCGTTGACTTCGGCAGTGGCGGGCGCGGCAAGTGCCATCAGCGTGAGAATGGAGGCAAGCAGGCGTTTCATTGTCTTCCTCATGTTATCGGCGTCATCTGTTTCGGATCGAAGGTGAGCCACGCGTTCTCGCCGACATCGAAGATCTCAAGCGGCGGCGCCGTCACACGCAGGCGCACGCCTTCCGACGCGACGACATAATCCCAGAATTCGCCCAGATAGGCACGCTCCGCAATCGTCACCGCGGCCTGCGGCTGTCCGTTGGCTGATTGTGCGCGCGAAAGCCGCATGCTTTGCGGTCGCACCGAGAACGTGACCTTCCCGCTGCGCGGCGCGTCGGCCAGTGCCGAAAGCGGCACGGCGAAGCCGCCGAACCGCGCTTCGCTGCCGTTGCAGGTCGCCGTCGATGAAATTGGTGCGGCCGATGAAGCCCGCGACGAAGCGCGTCTTCGGCCGGTTGTAGAGCGTATGCGGGGCGTCCACCTGCTCGATGGGCCCCGCGTTCATCACGGCGATGCGGTCGGAGGTGACCATCGCCTCGGCCTGATCGTGCGTGACGTACACGGTCGTGATGCGGAATTCGTCGTGCAGGCGGCGGATCTCGAAGCGCATTTCCTCGCGCAGGTTGGCGTCGAGGTTCGACAGCGGCTCGTCGAGCAGCAGCACCTGCGGCTTGATCACGATCGCGCGCGCGAGCGCGACGCGCTGCTGCTGCCCGCCGGACAGTTCGGCCGGATAGCGCGCCGCAAGATGGCCCATGTGCACGACATCGAGCATCTCGGCGACGCGCTTGCGCACCTCCTCGCGCGGCAGCTTGCGCAGCTCCAGCCCGAACGCGACGTTCTGCGCCACCGTCATGTTCGGCCACACCGCGTAGGACTGGAAGATCATCGACATGCCGCGCTTCTCGGGCGGCAGCGCACCCGCGGGCGAGGAGAGCACCTGGCCGTCCATCTCGATCGTGCCGGCGCTCGGCTCGATGAAGCCCGCGATCATGCGCAAGGTCGTGGTCTTGCCGCAGCCGGACGGCCCGAGCAGCGAGACGAACTCGCCCTCCTGCAGTTCCAGATCGAGCCCCGCGACCGCGACCGTGTCGCCGTAGCGCTTCTCGATGCCGCGCAGCTTGAGCTTGCTCATGAGGAGCGCACCATGAAGTCGCGGCCGATCGCCTTGAAGCCGATCGCCGCGATGATCAGCGTGGCGACGAGCAGGATCATGCCGAGCGCGGACAGCACCTCGAAATTACCTTCCTCCGACAGGTCGAACAGCATCACCGAAATGACGCGCGTGTTCGGTCCGACGAGGAAGATCGCCGAGGAAAGTTCGCGCGTCGCCGGGATGAACACGAGAATCCATGCGCCGGCGAGCGAGCGCTTGAGCAGCGGCGCCAGCACCTTGCGGATCGCGATCAGCCTCCCGCCGCCGAGGATGCGCACCGCCTCTTCCATTTCGGGATTGATGGCGCGCATGCCGGCCGCGCTCGCCGTGTAGGCGATGGGCAGGAAGCGCGTCGTGTAGGCGAGGACGAGGATCGTCCCGGTGCCGTAAAGCGCGAGCGGCGGCGGCGCATAGGCGGCATAGAAGCCGATCGCCAGCACGATGCCGGGAATGACGAACGGCGCCATGCAGAGGAACGCCAGCACATTGCTCCACGGAACCAGCCTGCGCGTCACCACATAGGCGATGGCGAGCGCGAGCCCGATGGCGGCGAACGCGGTGAGGCCGGAATAAACGAAGGTGTTGATGATCGCGTTCTGCGCCTGCGTCTGCTCGAACAGGATGTAGTGGAAGTGCTGGAGCGAGAGGTTGTCGAGCGAGAAGCCGCGGCCCCACGCCTTCGAGAAGGCCGCCTGCATCAGCACGATCATCGGCAGGAACACTGCGAGCGCGCAGACGAACAGCGCGTAGCCGAGCATCACGAAGCGCCACGGCCCGAGCCGGATCAGGCGGCGCTCGCCGCCCTTGCCGCTCACCGTGGTGTAGCCGCGCCGCCCGAGCACCGAGCGCTGCAGCCAGAACATGAACAGCGTGATCAGCAGCAGCGGCAGCGCATAGGCGGCCGCCTGCTCGACGCGCACCGGGTATTCGAAGAATTGCCAGAGCTGTGTCGAGACGACCTGAAAGCGCGCGGGGAGTGCGATCAGCGCGGGCGCGCCGAACAGCGCGATCGCTTCGAGAAACGAGATGATCAGCCCGCCGACGATCGCAGGCAGCACCAGCGGCAGCGTCACGCGGAACGTCGTGCGCATGGTGCCGGCGCCCAGGATATTCGCCGCGTCTTCCATTTCGGACGACACCAGATCGAGCGCCGAATTGGTGAACACGAACACGTAAGGGAACGACGTGACCGCCACCACCACGATCAGGCCGGTCATCGAATAGACATTGAAGATGCCGGCGTCCGCGCCGGTGAGCGCCATCCACGCCCTGTTGAGCCAGCCGGCGTTCGGTCCGGCGAGCAGGATCCAGCCGATCGCGCCGAGATAGGGCGGGATGATGAACGCGCCGAACACCATCAGCCGGATGAAGCCCTTCGCCGGCATGTCGGTGCGCGAGATCGCCCAGGCGAGCGGCACGCCGAAGATGCACGAGAGCGCCGCGACGCCCGCGCCGAACTGCAGCGTGTTCCACAGCGCCTGCAGATGCCGCGCGCGGCCGTAGGCCTCGACGAAGTTCTGCAGCGTCAGCCGGCCGGTGTCAGGCTCCTGGAAGCTCGAGACGACGAGCCGCACCATCGGACTCGCGATCAGGAAGACCAGCACGGCGATGAGCAGGAGCCACAGCACCATGCTCGGGTCGACGAAGCGCAGCCGCCGGGCGAACGCGCCCTGCGCGGCGACCGGAGTGAGTCCCTCGGCTGCGCTGGTCATCGTGCGGACTACGTCACACGCCGAACGTGTCGCGCCACTGCTTGATGACTTCGGGTATCCCCTTGGTGATCTCGTCGATGCTCGGCCGGATCGTCTTCACGTCGGCCGCCGACTTCGCGCCGCCGACCGCCTTCACCTCGGGCCGCATCAACTCGTTGAAATGCTCGACCCAGATCTGCGAGGCCTCGCGGGTGAGCAGATACTCCATGAACAGCTTCGCGGCGTTCGGGTGCTTCACGCCCTTCGGAATGCCGGAGGGCGCGATGATCAGCACCGAGCCGTCGGGCGGATAGATCATCGCCAGCGGATTGCCCTTGCCGGCGCTTTCCATCGCGGTGCCGTTCGGGCCGGAGCCCGCGACGATACGCTCGCCCGCGTTGAGCATGGTCACGGTGTCGTTGATCGAGCGGCCGACCTGCGGATTGTTCTTGGCGAGCTTCTCGAAGAAGTCCCAGCCGTAAAGCTTCTTCAGCGTCACCACCCAGGTGCCGACGTAGCCGGAGAAGCCCGGATGGCCGAGCGCGATCTTGTCCTTCCATTTCGGATCGGTGAGGTCGGGCCAGTTCTTCGGCGCGTCGGCTTCCTTCAGCTTCGCGGTGTTGTAGCTGATGGCGATCAGGCCCGCGGAGGTGACGGTGAAGAATCCGTCCGGATCGTAGTTCTTGTAGACGTCGATCACCTTGCTGGCGTTGTCGGGCACGTATTTCTCGAGCAGGTTCTTCTCTTTCAGCGCCACGTAGTGCCCGATGTCGGTCGAGGAGAACACGTCGACCTGCATCGCGCTGGCGCGCTGCTCCTGCGTCAGGCGCTGGTAGGCGACCTGCGCGGTGGTGCGCACGACATTCGCCTTGATGCCGGGAAACGCCTTCTCGAAATCGCGGCCGAGCGCCTGCGCGGTCGTGTCGTTGGAATGCGCCGTGTACCAGGTGACCTCGCCTTCCTTCTTGGCGAGTTCGTACAGCTCTTTCTCGCGCGCCGTGACGTCGCGCGCCTGCGCCTGCGCGGGTGAGCCAAGCGCCGCGCCGAGCGCGAGCGCACTGCCGGTTTTCAGCACATCGCGGCGCGATGGACCGTTCATGGCTTCCTCCCAATCTCACGCGGCTTTTCGCCGTCGCTGCTCGACGCGCCCCGAGCCAGTATGACGCTCACGAGGCGGCGGCGTCACCCCTTCGCGTTGCCGCCGGAGAGCGGCAATTTGGCGATCTCGCGGATCGCGTCGCGGTCCGGCTCGAAGCCGAGGCCGGGCGCGTTGGGCAATGTGAGCCAGCCGTTTTCCGGCATGGGCAGGCCGCGATAGAGGAGCTTGCACAGTTCCACCGCGAGATAGTGATGCTCGACCATGCCGCCGTTCATCAGGCCGGCATGCAGGTGCATGTTGTGGAACGGCCAGGCGCCGCCGTTCTCGACCGGCACGTTGAACGCCGCCGCAAGTCCCGCGACCTTGAGGCACTGCGTGATGCCGCCGCTGATCGCCACATTGGGCTGCAGGTAGTCGACCGACTGGTGCAGCAGCAGGTCGCGGAAGCGATAGAGCAGGCCTTCGTTCTGCCCGCAGGCGAGCGGCATGCCGGTCGCGCGGCGCAGTTCGGCCATCTGGCGCGCGTCGTTCTGCGTCAGCGGCTCCTCGAAGAAGCTGATGTTGAGCGGCTTGATCATCTGCGCGAGCTGCGTCGCGTGATAGAGGTCGAGATTGCAGTTGGCGTCGACGAACAGCTCGACGTCCGGCCCGACCGCATCGCGCACGGCGGCGACGCGCGCCGCATCCTCGCGGATCACGTCATGCAGCGCGCGCTGGTCGCGCCGGCGCAGCGCCTCGTTGCCGACCGTCATCTTCAGGCGCTTGAAGCCCTGCGCGACCCACAGCTTCGCGGCGGCGGCGAGCTGTTCGCGGTCGAAGAAGCCGAACCCGAACGTCGCATAGACCGGCACGCGGTTGCGCGCGCCGCCGAGCAGCCGCCACACCGGCTGGTCCAGCGCCTTGCCCTTGATGTCCCACAGCGCGAGATCGATCGCCGCGACCGCATGCGCGGCGTAGCCCGTTTGTCCGCGCGGCATCGTCTTCCAGTAAAGCTTCTCCCAGATCGCCTCGTGCGCCATCGGGTCGTCGCCGATGATCGCCGGGCCCGCGACGCCGTTGACGATCTGCGCGATCACGTCCTCCTCGGTGATCGCCGTGAAGCCGTGGCCGATGAGGCCGTCGTCGGTCTCGACCTCGACATGGCAGCAGGCGAGCGAGGTATGCCGGTCGGCGCCGGCGAGCGTGACATGCAGCGGAACGTTGAGCGGAATGGCGGTGACTTTGGCGATTTTCATGGGCTTCCGGCGTTTGCGTGACCGTTTAGTCTATGCGAAGGCAGAGGCTGGTTGCGAGCGCCGGGACGCAATTTGGCAAGCATGATTTCCATCGAGCGGCTGTCGAAGCGCTTCGAGAGCGCGCGCGGCACGTCCCATCTGGCGCTGAGCGCGATCTCGCTCGACGTCGCGGATGGCGAGTTCGTCTCGATCCTCGGGCCGTCCGGCTGCGGCAAGTCGACCTTGCTCTACATCGTCGGCGGCTTCGTCACGCCGAGCGACGGCGCGGTGCGGGTCAAGGGCGCGCCGGTCACCGGGCCGGGTCCGGATCGCGGGCCGGTGTTCCAGGAGTTCGCGCTGTTTCCGTGGAAGACCGTGCTCGGCAACGTGATGTACGGGCTGATCGAGCAGGGGATGCCGCGCACGAAGGCCGAGGCACGCGCGCGCGCGCTGATCGAGATGGTGCATCTCAAGGGCTACGAGAATTTCTATCCGAAGGAACTGTCCGGCGGCATGAAGCAGCGCGTCGCGATCGCGCGCACGCTCGCCTACGGGCCGAGCATCCTGCTGATGGACGAGCCGTTCGGCGCGCTCGACGCGCACACGCGCACCGGCATGCAGCACGAGCTGCTGGAGATCTGGGAGCGCGACCGCAAGACCGTGCTGTTCGTCACGCACAGCGTGGAGGAGGCGGTGTTCCTCTCCGACCGCGTGGTGGTGCTCACGCGCTCGCCCGGCCGCATCAAGGAGATCATCCGCATCGATCTGCCGCGCCCGCGCCGCCGCGCCGAGCTTCTGGTCGACCGGCGCTACCAGCAATACGTGGTCGACATCGAGCGGCTGATGGACGATCCGGCGGGGGCGGGCGCATGATGCCGCGCCTCTCCGCCATCCCCGGCCTGCCGCCGCTGATCGCCGCGCTCGGCCTGCTCGCCGCATGGGAACTCGCCGCGCACATGTTCGATATCTCCGGCCTGCCGCCGGCGCGCGATGCGCTGCGCGAAGTGCCGGCGATCCTGACCGACAAGGAGTCGCTGCTCAATATCCTCGCCTCGATCCGCCGCATGCTGGTCGGCTTCGCGCTCGCGCTCGCCTTCGCCATGCCGGTCGGCCTGATGATGGGCCGCTCGCGCCTGGTCGCGGCGTTCTTCAATCCGCTGCTGATGATCATCTATCCGGTGCCGAAGGCCGCGCTGATGCCGATCATCATGCTGTGGCTCGGCGTCGGCGACGCGTCGAAGACGCTGGTGATCTTCCTCGGCGTCAGCCTGCCGGTGATCTATCACAGCTATCAGGGCGCGCGCGCCGTCGAGGAGAAGATGCTGTGGTCCGCCGCCGCGATGGGCATGGGCGCACGCGCGCGTCTGTTGCGCATCGTGTTTCCCGCGGCGCTGCCGGAGATCATGGTCGGCATGCGCACCGGGCTGGTGCTCGCGCTCATCACGATGGTGACGAGCGAGATGATCGCCCGCAAGCAGGGCGTCGGCGACATTCTGTTCAACGCGCTCGCGATGGCGCAATACGAAACCGTCTACGCCACCATCGTCATCATCGGCATGATGGGCTTCGTGATCGATGTCGGCTTCGAGCGGCTGCGCTCGCATCTCGTCGCCTGGGCCGAGCCGACGCACGAGATCGCCGCGGTGGGGTCGACATGACCGCCGCGCGCCGCACCGGCGAAATCGCCATCGGCATCCTGCCGATCGCGCTCATCATCGCGCTGTGGCACGGCATCTCGGTGTCGGGCATCGCGCCCGCCGTGATGCTGCCGCCGCCGGCCGCGGTGTTCGCGCGGCTGATCCAGCAGTTCGGCACCTACGAATACTGGACGCATGCCGGCGTCACGCTGTTCCGCCTGTTCGCGGGCTTTTCCATCGCGCTCGTCGTCGGCGTCACGCTCGGCGTCGCCGCGACCGGCAGCAAGTTCGTCGAAGGGATCGTCAAGCCGCTGGTGCGCGTGCTGGCGCCGTTGCCGAAGGTCGCGCTCTATCCGGCGATGATCCTGATCCTCGGCTTCGACGATGCCTCGAAGATCGCGCTGGTCGTGGCCGACGCCGTGTTCCCGATTCTGCTCGCGACCTATCAGGGCACGTCCGCGGTCGAGCCGAAGCTCGTCTGGTCGGCGCGCGCCGCCGGCTGCTCGCCGCGCCGCGCGCTGTTCACGGTGGTGCTGATGGCGGCGATGCCCTCGGTGCTCACCGGCTGCCGCATCGGGCTGATCATCTCGTGCATCGTGGTGTTCCTCGCCGAGATGATCACGTCGACCGACGGGCTCGGCTACCTGCTGGTGCGCGCGGGCCGCAACTTCGCGACCGTCGACATGTTCGTGCCGCTGATCTCGATCTCGATTTTGGGCCTGACGCTCAACGCGGCGTTCAACGCGTTGCGCGCTTGCCTGCTGCGGGGATTTGCCGAGGAGGGGTGAGTGCGCCGGCGCGTGCCCGGTGTAAGCTAAAGCCGGCTTTATCTAAGGGGGACACATGCGCACAGTGCTATCGGCAGGCTGCCTTCTCGCCTCGCTGTCATCGGCCGCGATTGCAGGCCCGAAAGAGGAGGCTCTCGCGGTCGTGGACGAATGGGTCAAAGCCTTCGCGGCGTCGGATGTCGACGCCATCGTCAAACTGAACGCGCCCGATGCGCTGTTCATGGGCACCGGCAGCAAGACGGTCGTGACCGATCCGGCCGACATCCGCAAATACTTCGAGAACGCGCTGCTCACCCGCAAGCCCCGCGCGGCTCCCATCAGCTCGTCGGAGGTCATGGTGTTGTCGGACAGCACCGTCGTCGTCGCCGGGCTGAACACCTCGACCGGCGTTCTGGATGGCAAGACCTTCAGCAATCCCGGCCGGGTGACATTCGTCATCGCCAAGCGCGGACCGGAGTGGAAGATCGTGCATTTCCACCGGTCGGCCATGCCGCAGTGACGGAGTCGGTCAGCCGGCCGTCGGCTTGCGGGTGTTGACGGCCAGTTGCGCGTCGAACGCGCGCTGGTACGCGGGCCGCGCTTCGCCGCGGGCGAGATAGGCGGCGAGGTTCGGAAACTCGTCCAGAATGCCCGACGATCTCAGCCTGAGCAGCACCGACACCATCATCAGGTCGCCCGCGCTGAACGCACCGTCGAGCCAGTCGGCATCGCCGAGGCGCGCGGACAAGTTGCTTCAACCGGTCGCGGACGCGCTCCATGACCAGCGGCAGGCGCTCCCCGGCCCAGGGTTTGTCGCCTTCGAGAAATTTCGCGGTTACGAATTCGAGGATCGGCGGCTCGACCGTGTTGACGCGCGGCGAACATCCAGGCGATCGCGCGCGCCCGCGCATTGGCATCATCCGGCAGCAGGCCCGCATGGCGCTGCGGCGATATGAAGGACGATCGAGCCGGTCTCGAACAGGGCGAGATCGCCTTCCTCGTAGGTCGGGATCTGGCCGAAGGGATGCAGCGCCAGATGCGCGCGGCTCCTTCATCGCGCGGAACGAAACGGGGCGAACCTCGTAGGGCTGGCCCGCTTCCTCAAGCGCCCAGCGCACGCGCGTGTCGCGCGCCAGCCCCTTGCCGCCATCGGGTGAGCGTTCAAAGGCGGTGATGGTGATGGTCATTGTGGATGTTTCGTCTCGATTACTCACCATAGAATTTCAGAAATGCCCTGCTCAAATCGACAGTTGGACCAATCGGTGTCATTGACGCCATGCCGGTATCCGTTTCTCCCTCAGGAGGGCGAGGCGGACGAATGACGACGGAATCACTGTTACCCGCACTATCTCGGATAGTTATTTTGTAAAAAATCTGCTCCTTGATTTCGAAAAAATCATCTGATCTTCCAAACGCGATCCATCCCTCAAGGGTGCCGTGAGGAGCTATTTGATCCTGTACTTTCAGATCAAATATGGACTGAAAATTGAGTTGAACCGACTTCTTTAGTAGTTCGCCATCCGGCTTCGTTCCCAAGCGGTAGGTTCCTCGTCCATAATGAATTGAGTGACGGAAACCTTCGGGTGCGTCTCCAGCGTTGGTCCCGATATAAAATGGCTTTGTGTTGATCAAGCTGACGGATCGGAGCGGCTTCCAAGGTCCGCTTTCATGGCCGGAGATGGCAACCGAATAAGCGTTTATCTTTCGAGGGGTGTCTCTGCGATTGGTAAGTTGCAGATAGAAAAGAAAATACAGTGGCGAAGCTGTGGTGCCATGCGTCGATTGATACACTGCCATGAAAGGACTTAGCAGACCGTCGGCGTCGTAGAAGATCGCAGTTCTGAATTCCGCCGCTATCGCAGTCGGGACGACCTTCCGACTTTCTGAAATGTCCTTCACATAAAAGTACGCTGAACCTCCTAGGAGCGTCACACCCAAAAGAAACGCAACGAGAATTGCTGGCTTTGGCCATAACTCGTGAGGTGCTGCACCCAAGGCCATCATCATTAGTCCAATGAAAACACCGAACAAGCCAACGGTTGGGGCAATGTTGGCATAGCGTAGCGCAGAAAGAACGAGACGCCTGATACCCCGAGCCCGACGATGAAACCGTTCTCCATGCGATTCCCTTCGGTCGAATTTAAGGAAAAGCGCTATCCGCGCCAACACTCGAACACGAGGCAGCGTCTTCTCGCGGCCGTCTCAAGCATGGGGAAGAGAGCACAATTGCCAACGCACATCGGGACTTGTCTCATGCAGCCCCGAAGAGAATTTAGCCCGCTCTCTATACTTCCTCGATCCAAGCCGGTTCGAGCAAGATTTCTACACTAAGTCCCGTTGACAGGCGTTTAAGCCTATGCTTATATTCCTTTAACCTGTCCATGAGGGGCGCTTTCTAGGGGTGCCTTAAAGGTGGGATAGGATGCGGCGCCTGCGGGTCCGGCCTCACGAGCCGGGCACTCGGGCGGCTGCGGGACCCGCCCTGGGGGTACTACGGCCCCTGCGCGAGGTGCTCGCTGTATGGGGACGCGCGCGAATGCGCGTCTCAGGAAGCGCGGCCCGCAGCCGAAAAATGCCGCAGTGGAGCGCCGGAAGGCGCGCGTCCCGGATCGCAACGGGACGCGGCACCTCGGTGCCGGGCGGCCGCCGGCCGCTCACGGGGCTTCGCACGCCCCGGCGTTTTCCGGCGCTCCGCTCCCCTCACCGGGGAGCGCGGACCACGACGGGGCGCCCACCCCTGCCAACCGGGCCGGCGCGGCTTTGGCTTTTTCCCTGTACAACACCGGACACGGACGCCACGGAGCAGAGAACAGCGCATGCTCGCCGACCGCATCGAGGGAAAGTGGATCGACGCCTTCACGGAGGTGTTCGAGCGCTGCGCGGTGAAGCGCGGCGACACGGCGGCGATCCTCTCCGAGACGCAATCGCGGCAGCTCAACGTGCAGCTTGCCGAGCTGGCGCTGCTGCGGCTCGGCGCAAAGCCGTTCCACATCGTGCTGCCGACGCCGCGCAACCGGCATCCGGTGCCGGTGCGCTCGACCGGCGCGAGCGAGGCGATCGGCGGGCTTGCGCCTGTGGTCGGCGCGCTCGGCGCGGCCGGCTTCGTGGTCGATTGCACCATCGAGGGCCTGATGCATGCGCCCGAGACGCCCGCGATCCTGAAGGCCGGCGCGCGCATTCAGGTG
Source organism: uncultured Alphaproteobacteria bacterium (assembly GCA_963828625.1). Classification (GTDB taxonomy): domain Bacteria; phylum Pseudomonadota; class Alphaproteobacteria; order Rhizobiales; family Xanthobacteraceae; genus PALSA-894. The sequence continues at coordinate 990,263 of CAWHEX010000011.1, forward strand.
ATCTCGAACGAGCATCCCGAAGCGCTCGAACGCATGGCGCCGGACGATGCGCTGGAGACGCGCGTGCGCGCGGCGGCGAAAATGCTGCGCGGCGCGAAGCGCATGACCGTGACGTCGCCGGGCGGGAGCAATCTCGACGTCGACATGGCGGGCGCGCCGACCGTCGGCATCTGGGGCTGGACCGAGAAGCCCGGCACGCTCGCGCACTGGCCGGGCGGCATCGTGGTGAGCTTTCCGAAGGCGGGCGGCGTCAACGGCACGCTGGTGCTCGACCGCGGCGACGTGAACCTCACCTTCAAGCGCTATCTCGAAGCGCCGGTGCGGCTCACGCTCGAAAGCGATTACGTGACGAAGATCGAAGGCGAGGGCGCGGACGCGGAGCTGTTCCGCTCGTATCTGGCGGCGTGGGGCGACAAGAACGCCTATGCGGTGTCGCATGTCGGCTTCGGGCTGAACCCGAAGGCGCGCTACGAGGCGCTCGACGATGTACGACCAGCGCGACACCAACGGCACCGAGATCCGCGCGGTCGCGGGCAATTTCCTGTTCTCCACCGGCGCGAACGAATTCGCCGGCCGCTACACGGCGGGGCACTTCGACCTGCCGGTGATGCGCACCACGATCACGGTGGATGGGACGTGTGGTGGTGAAGGACGGGGTGGTGCAGGATATTAGAAACTCGATACCGTCATCCTGAGGAGCAGAGCGTAGCGAGGCGTCTCGAAGGATGGCCACAAACACCGAGCGTCGCCCGCCATCCGTTCGAGACGCGGCCGCGCGAGCCGGCATCGCTCAGGATCGACGGTTCAGAGCACCGGCGGGCGGTTCAGCCCGAAGTGCCCGAGCAATGCGACGAACGCCTTCAGCCGCTCGCGCCGGTAGGCTTCGACATCGAGCCCTTCGTAATTGAGGAAGCCCGCGCCGTCGCGCAGGCCGCGGCGGCCTTCTCGTTCATGTTGCGCTCGACGATCTCCGGCGCGGCGTAGCGCTCGCTGCCGAGCGCGCCGGTCAGATAGCGGCTCGCGTAATAGAGAATGTCGCCGCCGCCCCAGTCGATGAACTCGAGCAGGCCGAGCACCGCGAAGCGGAAGCCGAAGCCGTACTTGATCGCCTTGTCGATGTCCTCGGCGCTGGCGACGCCTTCCTCGACCATGCGCGCGGCCTCGTTCATGGCGAGCGCCTGGATGCGCGGCACGATGTAGCCCGGCCGCGCCGCGCACACGACCGGCACCTTGCCGACGGACTTCCAGCAGCGCCTTCACGCGCGCGGTGACGGCCGGATCGGTGTGCTTGCCGGGCGAGACCTCGACCAGCGGCACGAGGAACGCCGGATTGAGCCAGTGCGCGTTGAGGAAGCGCTCCGGGTGGTCGACCGCGCTGGAGAGGTCGTCGACCAGAATGGTCGACGTGGTCGACGCGATGATCGGCGTCGGGCCCGCGAGCTTCGAGGCGCGCGCCAGCGCCTCGCGCTTGAGGTCGAGCACCTCCGGCACGCCTTCGAAGATGATGCTGGCGGAGGAGAGCGCGGCCTGCGCGTCGCTCTCCGGCACGACCGACACGCGCGCCATCAGGGCTTCGACGGCGGCCGGATCGAACAGGCCGAAGCCCGCGAGCGTGGCGAGCGTATTGCGCACTTCGTCCAGCGCATCGGCGGACAAGCTTCTCGAATGCCGCCTCGTCGCGCGCCTTGAAATCGACCAGCGAGACATCATGTCCCGCATAGGCGAACACGACCGCGATGCCGCGCCCCATGCGCCCCGCGCCGAGACAGGCGATCGGCTTCTCTCATGCGCAGGCCCTCGGCGAGCATTGTCTGGATCGCCTTGCGGTCCAGTCGGCAAGCCCGAGCGACTCGCAGCGTCCGCCCCGTCTGCATGAAATCCTCGCCGCACACCGCGCCGCCGATCGACAGGAACGCGCGCGCGAGCGGCGTCGGCACGCCGGCCAGTTCGCCGCACGAAACGAGGAACGACAGCCCGATCCGCACGTCCTCCAGCATGTAGCGATGCTGCGTCAGCACGATGTGCTCGCGCCAGTCGCCCGAGTCGGTCAGCTTGTCGTGCGAGCCGCGGCCATACATCCATTCGTCGCCCGTCTCGCGCGTAATGATCGGCGAGCGGGAAATGCGGCGCGCCGTAGCCGAGCGCCTCGCGCACCGCGATGCGTTCCGCGTCGAGCGCGTCGGTGACGCGGCGCACGGACGGCTGCGTGCCTTCCTTGTGGATGTCCCAGCGCTCGAAATGCTCCAGCGGCGCGGCGTTCATGGTGATCAGCGGCGGATGGATGATCGGCCCGGCATTCATCAGCGCGCCGGAGAGCGCATCGCCGCAATCCTCGATCACGCCGGGAAACGCGCGGCCGATGACGCGCGAGCGCGTGATCCTTCAGCCGCAGCGGCAGCACGCCGGTCGGCAGCCGCTTCGCCCGGATCGTGATCGCGACCTCGTACGGTCCGTGCTTGCGCGTGAGCCACGGCAAGCGTGCCGGTCTCGGCGAACGCCGCATCGGCGCGGTTGCCGGCGTCGCGCGCGGCCTTCGCGAAAATGTAGGAGCCGAACGTGCCGGGCGGCAGGAACACGACCTGTCCGTCCGCTCAGATGCGGCGCCGAGCGCGCGCGCGATATCGTGCTGCGCGGTCGCGGGGGCCGGGCAGAGGATCAGTTCGGCGTCGCGCACCGCCGCGGCGATGTCGTTCGTCACCAGCGACAGCTTCGCCTCGTGCCGCCCGCGAAAATCCTTCACCGTGATGATGCCGCCGGCCGCGTTGTGTGCCTTCACGGCTTCGACGTCGCGCCGCCACAGCCGCACGTCGTGACCGGCAAGCGCCATGTCGCCCGCCGCCGCGAACGAGCCATTGCCGCCGCCGAGCACTGCGATGCGCATCAGCTGCGTCCCGTCTCGCGCAGCACGAAATGCTGCACCTTGCCCATCGCGTTGCGCGGCAGCGCATCGACGAACACGTATTCGCGCGGCACCTTGAAGCGCGCGAGCTGCGTCAGCAGATGCGCTTCCAGCGCGCGTGCGTCGCACGCCGCGTTCGGCCGCCGCACCACATAGGCGACCGGCACCTCCTGCCATTTCGGATCGGCGCGGCCGATCACGGCGGCCTCCGCGACGTCCGGATGCGCGACCAGCACGCGCTCGACCTCGGCCGGATAGATGTTCTCGCCGCCCGAGATGATCATGTTCTTCTTGCGGTCGTGGATGAAGAAATGCCCGTCGGCGTCGCGCGTGCCGATGTCGCCCGAATGATACCAGCCGTCGCGCAGCGTCTCGGCGGTCGCCGCGGCATTGCCCCAGTATTCGAAGAACACGTTCGGCCCGCGCACCACGACCTCGCCCGCGACGCCCGGCGCAACTTCGTGTGCCGGCGTCGTCCACCACGCGCGCCTCGCACACGAGGCCGGGCAGGCCGGTCGAGCCCGGCGCGCTGGTCGCCGCCCACGCGCGTGTAGACCGCAACCGGGCAGGTCTCGGTCGAGCCGTAGACCTGCAGCACCGGCACGCCGCGCGCCGTGAAGGCATCGACCAGGCCCTGCGGCACTTGCGTCGAGCCGGTGGTGAGCGCGCGCAGGCAGGTGATGTCGGTCGCGTCCCAGCGCGGATGCTCGATCACGGCCTGCATGGTGGCGGGCACCAGCACGGTGAGCGTCGGCCTGTCGCTGCGCGAGCGCGTCGAGCGTCGCATCCGGCGCGAAGCGCGCGATGCAGCGTGACGGTCGCGCCGAGCTGCAGCGCGGGCGTGGTCTGGATGTTCAGCCCGCCGACATGGAACAGCGGCAGCACGGTGAGCATGTGATCCGCCGCCGTCATGTCGTGCATGTGCTGGCTCATCACGGCGTTCCAGACCAGCGCCTCCTGCCGCAGCACCGCGCCTTTCGGCCGCCCGGTGGTGCCGGAGGTGTAGACGATCAGCAGCGGCGCCGAGAGATCGACATGCGGGTTGCGGCCGTCGCCGCTGCCGGACGCGAGCAGGTCATCGAACGTGCACCGTCGGCGCGAAATCGAGGCCGACGATGCGCACGTCGGGCAGCGCCTGCCTTCAGCGGCTCGATGACGGCCTCGAAGCCTTTCTCGACCACCAGCGCCTTCACCGACGCATCGGACAGGATGAACACCTGCTCCGGCACCGCGAGCCGCCAGTTGAGCGGCACCAGCATCGCGCCGAGCCGCGCGCAGGCATAGAGCAGCACCAGATAGTCCGGATGATTGAGCGAGAGGATCGCGACGCGGTCGCCGCGCGCCGACGCCGAGCTGCGATTTCAGCGCGCGCGCCGCCGCGGCGATGCGCTGCGCGAAAGCCGCATAGGTGAGCGTCGCGCCGCCGAACCGGATCGCGGGCTTGTCCGGCGCGAACGCGGCATTGCGGTCGATCAGGTCGGCGAGGTCCATGACCTCAGTCGTCCTTCTCGCCCGGCTCGTACAGCGTCTCCTTGCCGAGCCGGTCGATGCAGATCTCGGCGGTCCACGGCAGCATCAGCGAGCCGCAGCGGCTGTCGCGATAGATGCGCTCCAGCGGCAGCGACTTGAGCATCGACTGCCCGCCGCAGGTGCGGATCGCCTTCGCGGCGAGCGCGTTCGCGTTCTCCATCACGGTGTGCTGCGCCGCGTAGGCGCGCAGCACCTGCTCCTTGGTCGGGATTCGCGCGCGCCTCGCTCACCGCCTGGAACCAGAGCGCCTTGGTCTGCTCCAGCATCACGCGCATCTCGGCGACCGCGATCTGCTTGGTCGGGAACATGCGCCGCTTCACCGGCGGCGTGCCGGGCACCTCGCCGCGCAGATACGCGACGGTGAAGTCGTAGGCCGCCTGCGCGAGGCCCATGTAGGTCGGCGAGAGCGTGAGGAACATGTGCGGCCACGAGGTCGCGGCGCGGAAATAGACGCCGTGCGGCATCAGCAGTTCGCTCTCCGGCACGAACACGTCCTTCATCAGCAGCGTGCGCGAAACCGTGCCGCGCATGCCGAGCGGGTCCCAGTCGCCGACGACGCTGACGCCCGGCGCGTTCGCCGGGACCGCGAGATAAAGCGTGTTGCGGCGGCTCGCCTCCTCGCCTTCGGCGCGCTCGGTGCACAGGATGCCGTAGTAGTCGGCCGCGCCCGAGAGCGAGGCGAAGATCTTCTTGCCGTTGACCAGAAAGCCGCCGTCGACCGGCTTTGCCTCGGTGCCGAACGCCGCCGCGCCCGCGGCCGCCGCGCCGCCTTCGGAGAACGGCTGCGAATAGATCGCGCCGTTCTCGACGATGCGGCGGTAGTGCGTGCCGCGCGCCGCATTGTGCTCGGCGCGCTCGGCGGCGCTCATCTCCAGATCGTCGGCGAGCGCGCCGGTCCACAGCGTGGAGCACACATGCATGTTCCAGGAGAGCGCGGTCGCGCCGCAGTAGCGGCCAAGCTCGGCGGCGGCGAGGCAGTAGGTGCGGAACGAGGCGCCGAGCCCGCCATGTTCCTTGGGCACGCAGATGCGCAGCAGCCCTTCGGGGTGCATGTCGCGGAAATTCTCGATCGGGAAGGTCGCGTCGCGGTCGTGCTTGCGCGGCGCGGGGCGCGAGCACGCGCGCGCCGAAGCGGCGTGCCTTGTCGATCAGCGCGGCTTCTTCGTCGCCGAGCCGGAAGGCGTCCGGCGCGAAGATCGGTGCGTCGCGGTCGTGATGTCGATGGCGAATGGTTCATGCGGCGAAGACTATCAGGGCTTCGCCGGCGAGCGCATGGTCGAGGAAGCTGAAGATCGCGGCATCGAACGCGGCCGGCGCTTCGAGGTTCGGCATGTGGCCGAGGCCCGGCGATGCAGAAGTAGTAGCGCGCCGGGAATCTTGCTCGCCATCTTCTCCACCACCGGCGGCGGCGCGTTGCGGTCATGCTCGGCCGCAAGGCAGAGCACCGGCACCTTGATGTTCGGCAGGTTGCGCGCGCTCGTCGAAGGTGACGAGGCATTGCACGGCGGCGCGATAGGTCGCCTCCGGCACCGCCGCGTAGCTCTCGATGAACAGCGCGCGCCCGGCCGGGTCGGCATTCGGCGCCCATGATGCCGTCGGCCGCGCCGCGGCGCGATATCCGCCATGGTCTTGCCGGCATCGAGCGGCGCGAGGCGATCCGCCACGAACTTCTTCTGGAAGTCGCCGGCCGGATTGCCGAACGCCGGCGAGGTGCAGGAGAGCACGGCGGCGCGATAGTCGTCCGGCGCGCGGCGCAGCATCGTCTGCACCACCATGCCGCCCATCGAATGGCCGACCAGCACGGGCTGCTCGAGCGCGCTGCTTCGCCGATCGCGAACTTCCACGTCCTCGGCAAGCGCCTCGAAGCTCATCGCCTCGATCGGCTCGCGCGTCGCCGTAGCCCATCAGATCGAGCGCGACCGGCTGATAGCCGGCCGCCGCGAAACTCGCGATCTGCGGCGCGAACGAGTCGCGCGCCGCCGCCGATGCCATGCAGGAAGACGACCGGGATCATAGCGGATTGCCCTCGCGTGCCGGTGTCGTTGCTTCGCCCAGCGTCTGCATCAGCCGGTTCGCCCAGGCGAACATCGCGACCGCATGGGTGAGATCGAGAATTTCGAGGTCGCTCAGGCCCTGTGCGCGCAACGGCGCCGCGTCGGCGGGCGCGATCGCGGCCGGATCGCGCGTGAGCTTCGCCGCATAATCGAGGATCGCCTTCTGGCGCGGCTCGAGCGCGGCCTCGACGCCATCAGCCTGGATGCGCTCCATCACCTCGGGCGTCCTTGGTCAGTTCGGTGAAGCGCTTGGCGTGCACCGAGGCGCAATAGGCGCAGCCGTTGATGCGCGAGGCCGCGACCGCGCCAAGCTCGCGCTCGGCGCGCGGCAGGCCCTTCGGCCCGAACATGATGCGCGTTGTAGAGCGGCGAGCGCTGGTCGAGCGCTTCCGGGTCATGCGCCAGCACCAGCGAATAGGCGCCGACCGCGCGGTTCGACGGCGTGATCTTCAGCGCGGCAAGCTGCTCCTGCGTCGCCGTGGTGAGGTCGAGCGGCGCGACCCACGGCCGCCAGTCGAGCTCGCCTGCGGTGAAATCGCGCATCGCTTGCTCATGCGGCACCTTTGAGCATGCGCAGGCCCGCGAGCACGCGCGACTGGAAGTTCACATAGGCGATGAGCTGCGACAGCGACACGACCGCATGCGACGAGAGGCCGGCGGCCAGCAGATTGTCGATGTCCTTGCGCTCGGCGCTGCCCGGCCCGCGCGTGACGAGATCGACATGCGCGAGGATCGCGTCCCAGCGCACTTCGGTGATCCGCGCCCCGCCCTCCACGGTTTCGGCGAGCGTGCCGTCCGGATCGAGCGCGGCAAGGCGCGCGCGGTAGTGCTCGCTCAAGCGCGCCGTCGCGCAGCAGCGTCGCGACGCGCAGCGCCGCGGCGGCGCGTTCGGCGCGCGTCAGGCCGCCGTCGTCCTGCGGGCGCGAAGATCGCGTCGTCGCTGCCCTGCGAGATGCTTCACCACGTCCGGCCGCTGGCGGCGCAGCTCGGCAAGCGGCGAGCCGGCGGCGATGCCCGCGAGCGTATCCATCACGTCGGATTTCCGTCGCTCATGTCTTGGCCTCCGCCGGCTCGTCGGCCAGGAACTTGCTCACGTCTTCGTCGAGCACATATTCGTCGCCGCGCAGTTCCGGATTGCTCCAGCCGGTGAGCCGCTGCCATGTGCGCGTCATAATCCTCGGCGAACAAGCGCGTTCACGACGCCGCGTCGCGGCGCGCTCCGCCCCGATGCTGATCGCCGGAATGTCGCCCGAGATCGGTCCGTGGCTCATGGTGGCCGCATAGTTGAAGCAGTGGATGCGGTTCACCCAGATGCGCGCGCCGTCGCGCGTGCAGAAATTCGAAGTGCGCGCCGAGATAGGGATGCTCGGCCTGCGCATAATCGGCGTGTCCCGTCCGGCATGAAATGATCGCGCCAGAGCTGGACGTGCGGCTTGAGCGCCGCGAATTCCGGCCGCTGGTTCCAGTCCACCGCAAGCCCGGTCGCCAGAATGAGACGATCGAACGCGAGCCTGCCGCGCGTGGTGTCGAGCAGCACGCGGCCATCGCGAACCTCGACGGCGCGCACCGCGCAACGCGCGAGGATGGAGAAGTTCTTGTGCCGGCTGCAGCGCAGCATCGAGTCGCGCGGCGGCGGCACCGCCTGCTCGTCGACGTAGTTCACGATCTCCCATTTCTGCGCGTCGGCGAGGCTGTGGAAGCCGGTCCAGAAGCCCGCGCTGCCGATGCCCATGTTCTTGTTGATGCGCGGCACGTCGGCGCGCCGCACCAGCATCGCGGCGTGTGCGGCGCCGTGCTCGAGCGCTTCGGCCGCGCAATCGCATGCGGTCGAACCGGCGCCGATGACGCCGACGGTCTTGCCGCGCAGCGCTGGAGAAATCGATGTCGCCGAGCGAGTGCATGACGAAGCGCGGATCGAGCCCGCGGAACAGGTCCGGCGTGTAGGGTCCGCCGAGCCCGTCGCGCCCGTTCGCCAGCACCACGCGCCGCGCCGCGACCTTGCGCATGCCGGCTGCCGAACGCAGCGTCAGCAGCACCAAGTCGCCGTCGCCGCCGAGGTCGATCAGCTCGGTCCCGTTCTCGACCGGCACGTCGATCATGCGCCGGTACCAGCGCAGGTAGTCCATCCATTGCAGGCGCGGGATGCGGTGCAGCTTGCGCCATGCGTCCGCGCCGAACTGCGCCTCGAACCAGGCGCGGAACGTGAGGCTGGCAAACTCGAACGCCGGTCCGGCCAGCTCCGGCGGCGAGCGCAGCGTTTCCATGCGCGCGGTGGTCGCCCACGGCCCCTCGAAACCCTCGGGCGCGCGGTCGAAGACGCGCAGGCTCGCGCACCGCAAGGCATTTCAGCGCGAATGCGGCCGCAAGCCCCGCCATGCCGGCGCCGATGATCGCAACGTCAAGCACCGGCCCGTACTGCGGGATGGACGCGCGGCTCGAGCCAGTCCTTCGCGGGCGGCAGCGTGAGCAATTCGAGGTCGCGCCGAAACCGCGCCTCAAGCCCGGCGAGCGAATCTGCGGAGGATGGGCTTGCGCTCGTGCGTCATCAGGCGATTGTGGCACCGGCTTTCGCGGTCGGCTACGCTTACCGCGCTAGGGGAGTCGAATGAAATACTCCGTCTTTTCATTGCTGCGGGCAGGCATTGCGCGGCCACACGGGCTGGAAGCCTGCCTGGCGCAAGGCCGAGCCGAAAGCCGAATACGACGTCGTGATCGTCGGCGGCGGCGGGCACGGGCTCGCGACCGCCTATCTATCTGGCGACCGAGCACGGCATCACCAATATCGCGGTGCTGGAGAAGGGCTACATCGGTTCCGGCAATGCGGGCCGCAACACCACCATCATCCGCTCGAATTATCTGCTGCCCGGCAACGAGGCATTCTACGAATGGTCGATGAAGCTCTGGGAGGGGCTGGAGCAGGAGCTTCAATTACAATGCGATGGTGAGCCAGCGCGGCGTGCTCAACCTCTATCATTCGGACGCGCAGCGCGACGCCTATGCGCGGCGCGGCAACGCGATGCGGCTGCATGGCGTCGATGCCGAGTTGCTCGATCGCGAAGGCGGTGCGCCGCATGGTGCCGTTCCTCGACTACGAGAACGCGCGATTCCCGATCCACGGCGGCCTGCTGCAGCGGCGCGGCGGCACCGCGCGCCACGATGCCGTGGTGTGGGGCTATGCGCGCGGCGCGGATATGCGCGGCGTCGACATCATCGAGAATTGCGAGGTGACCGGCATCGTCATCGCTCGACGGCCGCGTGATCGGGCTCGAGACGACGCGCGGCGCGATCAAGGCGAAGAAGATCGGCCTTGCGGTCGCCGGCAACACCTCGCGCGTCGGCGCACTCGCGGGCCTGCGGCTGCCGATCGAAAGCCATGTGCTGCAGGCGTTCGTGTCGGAAGGCATCAAGCCGGCGATCGATCAGGTGGTCACCTTCGGCGCGGGGCACTTCTACATCAGCCAGTCCGACAAGGGCGGGCTCGTCTTCGGCGGCGACATCGACGGCTACAACTCGTATGCGTGGCGCGGCAATCTGCCGGTCGTCGAGGACGTGATGGAAGAGGGGATGGCGATCTGGCCCGGCCTCGGCCGCGTCCGCATGCTGCGCCAGTGGGGCGGGCTGATGGACATGTCGATGGACGGCTCGCCGATCATCGACAAGACGCCGGTCGACGGCCTCTATCTCAATTGCGGCTGGTGCTACGGCGGCTTCAAGGCAACGCCCGCGTCCGGCTGGTGCTTCGCGCACCTGATCGCGCGCGACGAGCCTTATCCGGTCGCCGCCGCCTTGCGGCTCGACCGCTACGTCAGCGGTGCGCTGATCGACGAGAAGGGCGCGGGCGCCCAGCCGAACATGCATTGAGGCAGCGTTGCGAATTCCTTGTCCCTATTGCGGCCCGCGCGGCAACGACGAGTTCAGCTACCTGGGCGATGCCAAGGTACGCCGGCCCGACCCTGCGTTGCCTGACGCCGAGCAGACTTTCCACGATTACGTTTACCTGCGCGAGAACCCGTCGGGCGTGCACCGCGAGCTCTGGTATCACCGCGGCGGCTGCCGCGCGTGGCTGGTAGTGACGCGCAACACGCGCACCCATGAGATCGGCGACGTGTCCTTCGCCAAAGAGGGCAACCGATGAGCGGTTCTCATCGCTTGCCCGCCGGCGGGCTGATCGACCGCGCGCAGGCGCTCGCGTTTACGTTCGACGGCCGGACATTCTCGGGCTTTGCGGGCGATACGCTTGCCTCGGCGCTTGATGGCGAACGGCGTGCAGTCTCGTCGGACGCTCGTTCAAGTATCACCGGCCGCGCGGCATCCTCACGGCGGGCTCGGAGGAGCCGAATGCGCTGGTCGAGTTGCGCACGGGCGCGCGGCGCGAGCCCAACACGCGCGCGACGACCGCAGAGCTTTATGAAGGACTGGCTGCCACAAGCCAGAACCGCTGGCCGTCGCTCGGCTTCGATCTTGCGGCGATCAACGACCGGCTCTCGCCGTTTCTCGTCGCGGGCTTCTACTACAAGACCTTCATGTGGCCGGCGCGGTTCTGGGAGGCGGTCTACGAGCCGCTGATCCGCCGCGCTGCCGGTCTCGGGCGCGCGGCCGGCGCGGAGGATCCGGATCATTACGAGAAAGCCTACGCGCATTGCGACGTGCTGGTGATCGGCGGCGGGCCGGCGGGGCTCGTCGCGGCGCTCGCGGCCGGCCGCGCCGGCGCGCGCGTGATCCTCGCCGAGGAGGATTTTCGCCTTGGCGGGCGGCTGCTCGCGGAGCGCCACGAGGTCGACGGCAAGTCCGGCGCCGCATGGGTCGCCGAGGTCGAGGCGGAACTCGTCTCGCTCCCCGATGTGCGGATCATGCGGCGCACGACGGTCACCAGCGTGTTCGATCACGGGCAATACAGCGCGGTCGAGCGCGTGAACGATCACGTGGCGGCGCCGCCGGAGTTCGCGCCGCGCCAGCGCGCCTGGAAGATCGTGGCGAAGCGTGCGGTGCTCGCGTCCGGCGCGCACGAGCGCATGATCGCGTTCGGCAACAACGACCGCCCCGGCGTGATGATGGCGGGTGCGGCGCGCACCTACATCAACCGCTTCGGCACGTCGCCCGGACGGCAGCTCGCGATCTTCACCAACAACGACGACGGCTGGCGCACCGCGATCGACGCGCAGGCCGCGGGCATCGAGATCGCGGCGCTTGTCGATTCCCGCGCGGAGCCGCCGCTGCCGCGGCCGTCCGGCATCAGGGTGCTGACCGGCACGCAGGTCTCGCGCGTGCGTGGCGGGAAAGGCGTCAGTGGCATCGTTGTCATGGATGCGCAGGGTCGGAGACAGCGGATCGCGTGCGATGCGCTCGCCGTCTCGGGCGGGTGGAATCCCGCGGTGCATCTGACCTGTCACCTCGGCGGCAAGCCCGCATGGAACGCACAGATCTCGGCCTTCACGCCCGGTCCGCTACCGCCCGGCATGAACGTGGCGGGCGCGGTGACCGGCTCGTTCACGCTCGCACGATCCCTCATCGGCGGCGTCGCGGCGGGCGCGCTCGCGGCGGTCGAGTGCGGCTATCCGATTGCGCCGCTTGCGGTGCCGCGCGCAGACGATGACCCAACCGCGATCACGCCGCTGTGGCACGTCAAGGCAAGCCGCGCGAAGGCGTTCGTCGATTTCCAGAACGACGTGACGACGAAAGACATCGTGCTCGCGGACCGCGAAGGCTTTAGCGCAGTCGAGCATCTCAAGCGCTACACCACGCTTGGCATGGCGACCGACCAAGGCAAGCTGTCGAGCGTGACGGGACTCGCGATCCTTGCCGAGGCCAGCGGCCGCCAGATTCCGGAGGTCGGCACCACGACCTATCGTCCGCCTTACGTGCCGGTGAGCTTCGGCGCGATGACCGGGCATCATCGCGGTCGCGATTTCCGCCCGATCCGTTTGACGCCTTCGCACGCGTGGGCGCAGGAGCAGGGCGCGGTGTTCATCGAGAGCGGTGCGTGGATGCGTGCGCAGTACTATCCGCGCGCGGGCGAGAAGGGCTGGCTCGAGACCGTGGACCGCGAGGTGAAGACGACGCGCTCCGCCGTTGGCGTGTGCGATGTCTCCACCTTCGGCAAGATCGAGTTCGAGGGCGCGCATGCGGCCGTGTTCCTCGATCGCGTCTGTGCGAACAAGCTCTCGACGCTGCCCGTCGGCAAGGTGCGCTACACGCTGATGCTGCGCGAGGACGGCTTCGTGCTCGACGACGGCACGACGGCGCGGCTTTCGGTGGAACGCTTCGTGATGAGCACCACGACGGCGAACGCCGTGCATACGATGCAGCACTTCGAGTTCTGCCATCAGGTGCTGTGGCCGGAGCTGGACGTGCAGATCACGTCCGTCTCGGAGCAATGGGCGCAGTTCGCCGTCGCAGGGCCGCGCGCACGTGATGTCGTGCGCAAGCTGGTCGACGCCCAATTCGACCTCTCCGACAAGGACTTCCCGCACCTCGCGGTGCGCGAAATGATGATCGCGGGCGGCGTTCCGGCGCGGCTCTATCGTCTCTCGTTTTCGGGCGAGCTTGCTTTCGAGCTGGCGGTTCCGGCGCGCTACGGCGATGCCACGATCCGCGCCATCACGGCGGCGGGCGACGAATACGGCATTGCGCCCTACGGCATCGAGGCGCTCGGCGTCATGCGCATCGAGAAGGGGCATGTGTCGGGCAGCGAGATGAACGGGCAGACGACCGCGCGCGATCTCGGCCTCGGCCGCATGGTGTCGGAGAAAAAGGACTGCATCGGCCGCGTGCTGGCGCATCGCCCCGCGCTGATCGCCCCGGACCGGCCCGCGCTGGTCGGCTTTCGTCCGGTGGACCGCAAGGCGCGGCTGCACGCCGGGGCGCATTTCATTCCGGTCGGCGCTACGGCGGTCATTGCGAACGACGAGGGATACATGACGGCGGTCGCGCACTCGCCGACGCTCGGCCACTGGATCGGCCTCGGCCTGCTCGCGCGCGGGCCGCAGCGCATTGGCGAACGCATGCGTGCCTTTGACCCGGTGCGCAACAACGACGTCGAGGTCGAGATCTGCAGGCCCGCGTTCTTCGACCCCGAAGGAGTACGGCTGCATGGCTAGCTTTGCGCAGGCGGAACGCTCGCCCCTGCACGGCATCGCGCAGCCGGGTCGATACGGTCGTCAGGACGGCCCGGCTGGGCTCGTGATCGCGGTCCGGACAGACATCGCGTTCGCGAGCGTCACGGCGCGGCGCGGCAAGGCCGGCGCGCTGAAAGCCGCGCTGATGACAACCTACGGCCTCGTGCTGCCGGTCGGGCCACGGCGCGCGACCCATCGCGCGCTGACATTTGCCGGGATCGGGTCCGATCAATGGCTCGCGAGTGCGGACGGCGCGGAGACGACGGGCTTCGCGGCGCGCCTGCGCGCCCGCGTCGGGATCTTCGCGGCCGTGACGGATCAGTCCGACGCGCGGCTTGCGTTGCGCCTGAGCGGTCCGCGCGCGCGCGACGTGCTGGCGAAAGGCGTGCCGGTCGATCTGCATCCCAAGGCGTTCAAGCCGGGCGATGTGGCGAACACGACTATCGCCTACATGAACGTGCAACTCGACATGCTCGACGCGGCGCCGGCCTATCAGCTCACCACGCCGCGCAGTACGGCGGGGAGTTTCTGGTCGTGGCTGACCGCGTCGGCCGCCGAGTTCGGCTACGAGGTCGTGACGGACGGCGCTACTTCAGCACGTCCCTGAAGAACCCGCCGACGATCTTCGCCACCTCTTCGGGCATCTCGACGAACGGCATGTGCGGCCCGCCGGGGAGCTCGACAAAGCGCGCCCCCGGAATCGCATCGGCGATCGCCTTGACCACAGGCGGCGCCGTCGACTTGTCGACCGTGCCGCACAGGCAGAGCGTCGGCACCTTGATGTTCTTGAGCTTGGGCGCGCTGTCGATCGTGGCCATCGCGTTGAACGCGTCGATCCATCCGCGCATGTCGTTCGCGAGCAGGCGCGCTCGCACCGCCTTGTCGCCGCCGCGCGCGATGAACGGATCGGTGAACCAGCGCTGCATCGTCTCGTCGAGGTTCTTCGCAAAGCCGTCGCGCTGCACGCCTTCGGCGCGCGAGAGGAGCGCAGCCTTGCTCTCCGCCGTCTGTTCGTGCGCGCAGGAGGCGATCATCAGCGCGCGCGTGTCCTGCGGATATTTGACCGCCAGCGCCTGCGTGATCATGCCGCCCATCGCGAAGCCCGCGACCGCGCAGGGCGCGAACTTGAGTCTCGTCAGCAGCGCGTGGACGTCGTCGGCGTAGTCCTCGAGGCTCTTCGAGGGCGCGTAAGGCGACTTGCCGTGCCCGCGCGCATCCGCGCGCAGCACGGTAAACTCCTTCGCCATGATCGCCGCCAGCGCATCGAGCAGCGTCAGGTCCATGCCGACCGCGTGCAGCAAGAGGACATGCGGACCGCTGCCGTCGATGCGATAGTTCAGTTCAACTGTCATGACGAACCCCTGATGGAGGACCTAGGAATGCCGAACGGCCTGCTGCTGATGACGACCGACATCGATCCCGCGAACGAGGCCGACTTCAATCGCTGGTACGAGGAAGAGCATCTCGACGAGCGCATGGCGATCCCGGGCTTCATCAACGCGCGGCGCTTCCAGGCGCTGGAGGGCGGGCCCAAATATCTCGCGCTCTACGATCTGGAGTCGCCCGAGGTGCTTCAGTCCGCGCCCTACCGGCAGATCACCGGCGCGGGCAAGTCGGCGTGGACGACGCGGCTGGAGCCGCAGTTCATCAATTTCCGGCGCAACGTGTATGTGCAGATCAGCGAGCGGAAGCGATAACATCACGGCTTCACCGGCCCGGACTCGTTGCCGCCGACCACGACGCCGGCCCATTTCTCGATCATCTGGATCAGCGCGGTGAAGTCGTCGTCGCCGCGTCCTTCGGCCATGCCCATGTGCCACATCTCGACCACGTTGGCGCCGAGCCACATCGGCACGCCAAGGTCCTTTGCCTCCTGGAGGCAGAGGTACACGTCCTTGTACATGGTCGAGACCTTGCCGCCGTAGTCGAAGCTGCGCGTCAGGATCGACGCCGGAAACTTGTCGAGCGTGGTCGCATTGCGGCCCGTCGAGGCGTTCACCGTGTCGATCAGCGTGCGCGCATCGACGCCGGCCTTCACCGCCATCGCGGAAGCCTCGAAGGCCGCCAGCATTCCGGCCGCCGAGATCATGTTGTTGGCGAGCTTCACGACCTGGCCCATGCCGGGCTTGTCGCCGACGTAGAACACATTGCGCGCCAGCGCCTGAAGCATCGGCTTCGTCCGCTCGAACGCCGCGTGTTCGCCCGCCACCATCGTGGCGAGCGTTCCGGCGCGTGCGCCGCGCGGGCCGCCGCTCACCGGGGAGTCGAGCGTGACGATGTTCTTCTCCGCGAGCCGGGCGGCGATCTCCTTGATGGCGGCCGAACCGATGGTCGACATCTCCACATAGGTGCGCAGCGACGCCGCATGGATCACGCCGTCCGTGCCGAACGCAGCCGCGCGGCTGACTTCAGGCGAGGGGAGGCACGCGAATGCGGTCGCGGCGCCGTCCGCGGCATCGCGCGGTGATTTTGCCGCGATCCCGCCGCGCGTAACCAGCGGCGCCATCGCGTCGGCGCGCGGATCGAACACGCGGACTTTGTAACCGGCGTCGATCAGCCGCTCGGCGATGGGAGCACCCATCGCGCCGCAGCCGATGAAGGCGATGGTATCCATGCGGGCCCTGCCTTTTCCCTCTCCCCGTGTTGCGGGGAGAGGGAAGGCAAGAGAACGTTACGCCGACTTCGGCCAGCGTGCCTTGGCGGTCGCCCGCTCGGTCGGGAAGACCGTCATCGGCTTCCCGTCCTGCCACTGCACGATGCAGACCGGTGCGCCGACCCGGCGGCCGGCCTCGTCGAACTTCACGCCGCCCGGGAACGTGTCGGCCGCGCGACCGGTCTTGAGATCGAGCTTCTTGATCTCGTCGTTGACCTTGACCTTGTCGGCGACGCCGGCCTTCTCCAGAGCCTCCTTGAGGATCCAGGTGTGGCCGTAGCCCGCAAGGCCGTCCTGCGTGATCCACGGCTCGCCGGACTGCTTCTTGAACAGCGCCTCGATCTCCTCGTGGCCCTTCATGCCCCAGTTGGCGACGATGAACATCAGGCCTTCGATCAGGTCGGCGGACACGTTCTTGAGCACTTCGGGTGCGCCCATGTGCGCGCCGTTGGCGATGATCGGGATCGCGCCCTTGCCGAGACGGAACTCGTTCAGCTTTTCCAGGCCGAGCTTCACGTCCGAGATCGTCGTCGTGACGTAGACGAGGAATTCCGGCCGGGTCGAACGCACCTTCTGCATCAGCGGCGTCGCGTCGGAGAGCGGCGGCGTGAAGGTCTCGTTCATCAGCAGCTTGATGCCGAGCTTCTCCAATCCGCCTTCGCGCATCGGCTTGAGGAACGCGACGGGCGAGGCCGTATTGTCGCCGATAATGCCGGCGCTTGCCGGCGCCTTGCCGGTTGCGGCCTTGGCGAGCTCGATGATGGTCGGAAGCGAGGCTTCCGGCTGCAAGCCTGCCGGCATCGAGCTCTGGTAGACGTACTTGAAGCCGCGGCCCGTGATCGAGTCCGCGTAGGACAGCGTCAGCCACGGGATCTGCGCGCGCTCGGTGACTTCCGTTACGGCGAGCGTGAAGGTCGAGAGCCAGGCGCCACAGCCGCCGACGACGTCCGGTTCCTGCGCGACGAGGCGCTGCGCGGCGTTCTTTGCCTTCTCGGCCGAGTCTCCCGCGTCGATCTGCACCAGTTCGAGCTTCGCGCCGCCCATCGACTTGACGCCGCCGGTCGCATTGATCTCGTTGATCGCGGTTTCGGCGCCCCATTTCACCAGCGTGCCCTGGCGGGCCCAGGGTCCGCTCAGGGGCGCGATGACCGCGACCTTGACGGGCTTGGGCTGCGCGCGAAGCATTTTCCACGGCATCATGGTGGTGGCGAGTGTCGCGGCGCCGAGTGCGCCGTGCTTGATCACTGTACGTCGTGTCGTCATGACTTCCTCCGATGGTCTCTTGTTGTGTCGCTCTGCTTCGGCGCACCCGCGCCGCATTCCAGTCCGCAATCTACATTCCGAGATAGGCCCTGCGCACGCGCTCGTCGGACATCAGGGTCTTGTGCGTGCCTTCCATGGAAACGCGTCCGGTTTCGAGCACGTAGCCGTGGTCGCAGGATTCAAGCGCCTCGGCGACCCGCTGCTCGACCAGCAGGATCGTCAGGCCGTTCTTGTGGATCTGATGGATGCGCTCGAAGATCGCGTCCACGATGGTCGGCGCGAGCCCCATCGAGGGCTCGTCCAGCATCAGAAGCTCCGGCGCGGAGGCGAGTCCGCGCCCGATCGCGAGCATCTGCTGCTCGCCGCCCGACAGCGTGCCGGCGAGCTGATCGCGCCGTTCGGACAGGATGGGAAACAGCGCAAGGATCATCGGCAGCGATTCGCCCCAGCGCTCGCGGCCTTTGCGCGTGTAGGCGCCCATTTCGAGGTTTTCCATCACCGTCATCGAGGCGAACACCTGCCGCCCTTCCGGTACATGCGCGATGCCGAGCTGTGCGCGCTCGGCGGGTTGAACGGTGAGCAGGTTCTGCCCGTTATAGCTGATCTCGCCGCCGGTGGGCGTGACGACGCCGGAGATCGTCTTGAACAGCGTGGTCTTGCCCGCGCCGTTCGGGCCGACGACCGCGACGAACTGACCGCGTTCCACGTCGAGCGATACGCCGCTCAACGCGCGCAGGCCTCCGTAGGCGACGTCAAGCGACCGGATCTTTAGCACGGTCCATCCATTTCTTGCCGAGATAGGCCTCGATCACGGCGGGGTTCCTGGTGACTTCGGCGGGCGGGCCGCTGGCGATCAGGCGGCCGTGGTCGAGCACGCTGAAATGATCCGCGAGCCGCACCATCGCATGCATGGTGTGCTCGATGATCACGATGGTGACGCCCTCGCGGTTCACCTGCCTGATGACGGGGAGCACGTCGTCGAGTTCGTTCTGCCCGAGGCCGGCGAGCGTTTCGTCGAGCAGCAGCAGCTTCGGCTTCGGCGCCAGCGCGCGCGCAAGCTCCATCAGGCGGAGCTGCTTGGTGGTCAGCCCGCCCGCCAGCATGTGCGCCTGCGCGTCCGCCATGCCGACGCGGCGCAGCGCATCCATCGCGAGCTGCCCGGCCTCGTCGTCGGTCTTCGCGCCGACGAATGCGCCGATCACGACGTTCTCCAGCACGGTCATGCGCGGGAACGCGCGCACCACCTGAAACGTGCGGCCGACGCCACGCGCGCAAACTTCATACGGTTTCAGCCCGCCGATCTCCTGGCCGGCGAAGCGCATGGTGCCTTTATCGGCGGCGAGGAAGCCGTTGATGACGTTGAACAGCGTGGTCTTGCCGGCGCCGTTCGGTCCGATGATGCCGTAGATCATGCCTTCGGGGACGCTCAGCGTAACCTCGTCGACCGCCTTGAGGCCGCCGAACGCGCGCGAGACCCCGTCAAGCTGCATGATCGGCGCGCCGAATTTCCGATCCGGTTGTGCGTCGGCCGCGAGCGGAACGTTCTCGGTGATGCGCGGTTGCGCGTCGGCTTTCGGCGCAGGCACCGACGCGGCGCGCCGCGCCATGATCCAGTCGCGCACCTTCCAGTAGATGCCGTCGGGCGCCGCCAGAATGATGCCGATGATCGCAACGCCGTACACCACGCCCTGGATGCCGGGAAGGATGTGGCCGAGTTCGGCGTGCAGCGTTTCGGCGAGCGGGATCAGGATCGCCGCGCCGATGACGGGGCCCCAGAACGTGCCGACGCCGCCGAACAGCGTTACGATCAGCGCCTGCGCGGACGTCAGCGCGCCGAACACCGTCTGCGGTGTCACCACCAGCAGGATCACCGCGTAGATGCCGCCCGCGGCGGCCGCCATCGCGGCGGAAAGCATCATCGCGTACATGCGCCAGCGCGCCGCGTTGATGCCCGCGGCCTCGGCGGCGGCGAGGTTTTGCTTGATCGCCAGCAGCGCGCGGCCGAAGCGCGAGCGCTCGACGTGCAGCGAGACGATCATGCAGGCCACCACAACGACCATCGCGATGATCATGTAGACGCGCTGGTCGTTGAACTGCATGTAGGCGGCCGGATTCTCGCGCATCATCGGCAGCGAGACTTCCTGGTAGCCCATCCACTCGAACACGTAGAGCATGGCCAGCGGATAGGCGAGCATCGCGAGCGCGAAGTAGTGCCCGCGCAGGCGGAACGTCGGAATGCCGATCAGCACGCCCGCGATCACGCCGACCACCATGCCGATCGGAACGCCGAGCCACGGCGTGATGCCGAACTTCACGAACGCGATGGTGACGGTGTAGGCGCCGAGGCCGAAGAAGGCCGCATGGCCGAACGAGATCATGCCCGAGTAGCCGGACAGCATGTTCCAGCCGAGCCCCATGATCGCCCAGATCAGCACGAGCGTCATCATCAGCTGGTAGTAGGAATTGCGGACGAGGAATCCGATCGCCAGATAGACGACCGCGAAGATCGCGATCGCGGCGTATTGCTTGAGGAACGCGTTCCGCTTCATCACGTCCGCTCCCAGACACGGCCGAACATGCCCTGGGGCCTGAAGAAGACGATGATGAGGAAGACGACGAAGATCGCGGTGTTCTGCAATTGATACGGCAGGATCAGCGTCGACATCTGCTGCACGAGGCCGATGGTGAGGCCGCCCCAGAACGCGCCGAGGATCGAGCCCATGCCGCCGAGCACCACGCCCGCATACATCACGATGACGAAGTCGAAGCCGATGTAGGGCTGGAAGGATTGCGACATCGCGAACAGCCCGCCCGCGATCCCCGTGATGCCGACACCAAGCGCGAACGCGATGCGATGCGCGCGATCGACGTCGACGCCGACATAGGCCGCCGCAATCGGATTGTCGGCGGCCGCGCGCAGCGCCTTGCCGAGCGACGTGCGCGTGAGGAAGATGTAAAGCGCGATCGCGCACAGCGCCGCGATGACGAAGCCGACGGCGCGCGCCTGATTGAAGAAGATCACGCCGATCTCCCAGGATTCGCGCGAGAGCGGCGTCTGAACCGAGAGCGGCGTCGAGCCGAACAGGATGAGGCCGCCGTTCGCCAGCACCAGCGCGATGCCGAGCGTCAGGATGATCTGGGCGTAGTGGCCTTCGGCTTCGGCCGACATCACGCGCGCGCCGGTGACCCGCGCGATCAGGTATTTGTGCAGCAGCCAGCCGATCACGAACACGATCGGGCCGGCGAGCAGCGCGCCGACTACCGGTCCGACATAGGGCCCGAGGAACGCGAGCGTGCCGAACCCGGTCACGAGATAGAACGCCGCATACATGCCGAGCATCATGAAATCGCCGTGGGCGAAGTTCACGACGCGCATGACGCCGAAGATGATGCCGAGGCCGACGCACATCAGCCCGTAGGTGCCGCCGACCAGGAGGCCCGCCGCAAGGGCCTGCAGAAAGTCCACGACGCGCCAGTAGAGGTCGTCCATCCGTTACCGTGTCCTTGGGCGCCCGTCCGATCTCTTCAGGATCGTTCCGGCATGGCGGGGAGGCCCAAGTGTAAGCGCAAGCGCGTGCGCTTCAGGTAGGGGAAATGTGTCGCGGTTGCGCAGGCGCGATCGTGAAATCAGAAATATTGCAGGGCTGATCTGCCCACCGCGCGCCCACCATCCCTTTGCGTTTCGCGACGAGCAATCGCATAGTGGCGCCTTGCGCTATCAGGGAGTCGCTTCATGACCGGGTTGACGACGGACCTTGCCGCCTTTGTTGCTTCGATCGACGCGGGCGCCATGCCGCCACGCGCGAATTTCGGCGCGCGCATCGGGATGCTCGATTGCGTGGGCACGATGATCGCAGGCGCGAACGAGGAAGCGGTGCGGCTCGTCGCGCAGATCGTGCCGGCCTACACCGGCAATGACGGCGCACCGGAAATCCCGGGCGGACGCAACCTCTCGGCTGGCGACGCCGCGCTCGTCAATGGTGTGGCGGCGCATGTGCTCGACTACGACGACGTTGGCATGGACGGCCACCCGAGCGCCGCGCTGACGCCCGCGATTCTCGCCGAGGGCTGGACGCTGGGATCGAGCGGCGAGGAGGCCGTTGCGGCTTACGTTGCGGGCTACGAGGTCTGGGCGCTGTTGCAGGAGCTCGAGCCCGGTGCGCTGCACGAGCGCGGCTTTCACCCGACCGCGATCTGGGGAACGCTTTCGGCGGCCGCAGCCTGCGCGCGGCTCAATCGGCTCAGTGCCGAGGAAACCACCAACGCCATCGCGATCGCGGCTTCGCTTGCGGCCGGCACGGTCGCGAATTTCGGCACGATGACCAAGTCGCTGCACGCGGGGCGCACGGCGCAGTCCGGCGTGCTGGCGGCGCGGCTTGCGAAATCCGGCTTCACGGCGTCATCCGACGTGCTGGAGCACAAGGCCGGCTTCATGGCTTCACATTCACACTCGGGCAAGCCGGCGGTGACGCGCGGCGAGTGGGGCCTCGGCGAGAACTGGCGCCTGCCCAAGATGGGCATCAACATCAAGCGCTATCCGATGTGCTACGGCACGCATCGCGCGATCGACGCGATGCTCGATCTTGCGGAGGAGCACAATCTTTCGCCGGACGCGATCGAGGAAATCCACGTCCGCATGGGCGACGCCCAGGACATCATGCTGCGCAACCGTGCGCCGACCACCGCGCTGGAGGCGAAGTTCTCTATGGAGTTCGCGATGGCCTCCGCGCTGATCGCACGCAAGGTCGGGCTGAAGGAGCTGGACGACGGGTTCGTGCGCCGCGACGACATCGTGGAGACAATGCGCAAGGTGACCCGCTCGACCACGACCGAGCGGATTGCCGACATGCCGCCGTTCGCGCCGGACGACCGCGTCAGCATCCGCCTCAAGAGCGGCCAGGAGCTCAAGCACGAGCCGGTGGTGCGGCCGAAGGGCCACTGGCAGAAGCCGCTGACCGAAGCCGAACTGCGCGAGAAGTTCCTCGACTGCACCGAAACGCGGCTCGGCCGCAGGCAGGCGGAAGAACTGTTCGAGAAGCTGAACAATCTCGAGGACGTAAAGTCGCTGCGCGAACTGCCGCTGGTGAAGATCTAGCTTCCGGGTGCAAGGTAGCGATCGAGCGGCTGCGTGATCTTGCCGTCGATCATCGGCAGGCAGTCCGGCGGGAAGTCCTGCCGGATGCGTCCGCCCCGTTCCTGGATCAGTCCGATAAACCGATCGAGGTGGCGCATCGCGCCGGTCGGCAGGTCGTGCAGCACCATCAGGCTCCACGGCTGCGCGCCGACCTGATCGAGCGCGCGATCGACCCAGCCGTCCGGATCGTTCCAGTCGCGCGGCAGCGCGCTCCACAACACGATGGTGGCGCGCTCCCGTGCGAGATGATCCAGCACCGGCTTCGACAGCAGGCGATTGTCGAGATTGCCGCCCTGTCCGTACGGCCTGAAGAGCCGGTGAGAGTGGGCGACGGCGCCGATGGCCGCCTGTGTCCGGTCGAATTCGGCGTTCGCGTCGTCGGGCGTCATCAGTCCGAACGGCAGCGAATGGCTCCAGGTGTGATTGCCGATCCAGTGACCCTCCGCGTGTGCGCGCTCGGCGAGCGCGCGATTGTCTCCGTGCGCGAGCTTCTCGCCGATCACGAAGAACGTCGATTTGACGCCGCGCCGCGCCAGCACATCGAGCACGAGCGGCGTCACGTCCGGCGTCGGGCCATTGTCGAATGAGAGCGTGAGGTCGAACATTTCTTGCAGCCCTCATCCTGAGGAGGCGGCATAGCCGCCGTCTCGAAGGATGGCCTCATACTCCGGGTTTGTCGCCATCCTTCGAGACGCGCCCTGCGGGCGCTCCTCAGGATGAGGGGCCGGATTACACCGGCGCCGGTGCCGGAGTCGCGATCGGCTCCGGCTCGCCTTCCTTCTGCCGCCGCCCGGCGGTCTGCCACACCATGGTGCGGCGCTCGATCGCGCGGGCAAATGTGTCGAACAGGATCGACAGCAGCAGGATCATCACGATCGCGCCGAACACGTGCGCGCTGTCGAGAATGGTGCGATAGCGCGTCACCAGATAGCCGATACCGGCCGCCGACGTGAGCATCTCTGACACCACCACGCCGATGATGGTCAGCGCGCCGCCGAGCCGCAGGCCGGTGAGGATCGTCGGGATGGAGGCCGGGATGATGACGCGCGTGATCTGCTGCGGCAGGCTCGCGCCCATGCTGCGCGCGGCGAGCAGCAGCTGCGCGTCGATGGTGCGGATGCCGGCCGCCGTCGAGAGCATCACGGGG
The DNA here is from genome assembly GCA_963828625.1 of uncultured Alphaproteobacteria bacterium. Taxonomy (GTDB): domain Bacteria; phylum Pseudomonadota; class Alphaproteobacteria; order Rhizobiales; family Xanthobacteraceae; genus PALSA-894. The sequence continues at coordinate 1,014,058 of CAWHEX010000011.1, forward strand.
AAGAAGCCGTACACGCCCGCGAAGATGATCTTCGACTGCGAGCCGATGCCGAACCAGGCGGTGAAGATCGGGTAGAGGATCACGATCGGCACCGCGTACATGCTGGAGAACACCGGCAGCAGCAGATCGCGCAGGAGCGCGATGCCGCCGACCAGCGCACCGATGAGGATACCCAGGCCGCACGCGATCAGCATTGCGAAGCCGACCTCGTAGAGCGTGACGGCAAGCTCGGAGGCATACTCGCGCCAGTCCTTCACCAGCACGGCGATCACCTTGGAGAGCGGCGGCAGGAACAGTTCGGGGATCATGCCGGTGCGCGGAAACAGCTCCCAGAACACGAGCAACGCCGCAAGGATCAGCCAGCGTACGGTTGCGGGGGCAGGGCGTTTCATCATTCGCCCTTTCTGATCTGCTGCCAGATGCGGTCGCGCAGCTTGGCGAAAGTTTCGGTGCCCATCATCTCGTAGGTGCGCGGGCGCGGCAGCGTCACGTTGATGCGGTCGATGATGCGGCCCGGCCGCGCCGACATCACCAGCACCTCGTCGGCCAGATACACCGCCTCGGTGAGCGAGTGCGTGACGAACACCACGGTCTTGGCGGTCTGCGACCAGATGCGCAGCAGTTCGTGGCCCATCGTCATGCGCGTCTGCTCGTCGAGCGCCGCGAACGGCTCGTCCATCAGCAGCACCGGCGGGTCCTGCACCAGCCCGCGCGCGATCGAGACGCGCTGCTTCATGCCGCCGGAGAGCTCGTGCGGGAAGCGCGCGCCGAAGCCCTGCAGGCCGACGAGATTGAGCATGTCGTTCGAGCGCCGCGCGCGCTCTTCCTTCGGCGCATGGCGCAGCGCGAGGGGAAACTCGATGTTGTCGAGCGCCGAGAGCCAGGGGAACAGGCTCGCCTCCTGAAACACCACGCCGACGCGGTTCGGGTCGGGCGCATCGATCGGGCGGCCCTGAATGTCGATCGTGCCGGAGGTCTGGTGGCGCAGGCCGGCCATCATCATCAGCAGCGAGGTCTTGCCGCAGCCGCTCGGGCCGACGATCACGACGAAGCGGCCGGCGCCCACGGTGAGCGAAATATCTTCCAGCGCCGGCACCGCGCCCTCGCGGCCCGCGTAGATATGGCTGAGGTCCGCGACACGAAGCGCCGCGTTCGCGGGCGCCTCGCTCACGACGCTGAGATTGGCGCTCATGTTCGCCATACGCTGTATCTGGCTTCCAGGAAGCGCACGGCTTCGTTGAACGCGATGGCGACGGTCGCGAGCAGGATCACGCCGGCGAACAGCTGCGGAAGCTGGAAGTTCTCGCCCCAGTTCGCGATCAGGTGGCCGATGCCGGTGCGCGAGGCATACATCTCGGCGATCATCACGCCGGTGAAGTTGAAGATCATCGAGATGCGCAGCGTCTCGAGCAGGATCGGCAGCATGCTCGGCACGTAGACGCGCGTGAGGATCTGCATGCGCGTCGCGCCGTAGGAGCGCGCCACCAGCACATGGTCGGCCTTGACGGACTTCGACCGCCGCGGTCGCGCTCATGATGACGACGAAGAGCGTCGAGAACGCCGCATAGGCGACCTTCTGCTGGAAGCCGATGCCCATGATCAGGATGAACATCGGCAGGAAGATCGATTTCGGCACGCTGAACACGTAGAACAGCAGCGGTTTGAAGATTTCGCCCAGATAGTCGCTCTCGGCGAGCAGCACGCCGATCACCGCGCCGAGCGGCACCGCGATGATGAAGGCGACGACGACCTCGGCGGCGGTGACGGCGATCGCCTCATGCACCTGCGGCCGGCCGAGGATGTTGCACCAGCATGCTGAGCACGTCGGTGAGCGGCGGCAGCAGCACCGGATTGATCACGCCGTTGCGCGGCAGCGTCTCCCACGCGGCGAGCACAAGCGCGAGCAGCAGCAGCCGGATGGCGATGAGCTGGAAGCGGGTCATTTTTCTTTTCTCAGCCTCGCCCCGCGAAGCGGGGAGAGGTCGCCGACGAAGCGGCGGGAGAGGGGACGTGCGGCATACTCAAATCCCTCTCCCGCCCTCGCTGGCTCGGGCACCCTCTCCCGCAAGCGGGAGAGGGGAAGAAAGCAAGCTCACGCCATCGTCGGCACGGGGCGGAACTGCGTCGTGTAGATATCCTCCACCGGCGCGAGGTCGGTCATGCCGATCATGCGCGCCATGTCGAGCGCCAGATTCATCCAGTCCTTCTGCATCTCGCCGGTCTTCGACAGCTTGAGGATGTTGCCGTCGAGCTCGGCCTCCGCGATGTTGTCGGGAATCTCGTCGATCTCGGCGATCAGTTTGACGGCTGCGCCGCGGTTCTTCGAATCCTGCAGGAACGCGAGCCCGCCGTAGAGCGCGTTCAGCGTCTTCTGGAGAACCTGCGGCTTGTCCTTGATGAACTTGTCGGTCGCCATCCAGGCGCCGGTCATGTTCGGCGGCACGGCGGCGCCGAAATCGATCAGGCTGCGCGCCGACTTGTCGAGGAACATCTTGTAGGTCAGCGGCGAGTAGAGAACGCTCGCATCGATGTTGCCGGTGAGCAGGTTCGGCACCAGCCCGCCGCCGCCGAGCGGCACGCGCGTGAATGTGATCTTGCGGTTCTGCTGCGTCCACAGCGCGAGAATGTCGGTGCCCGATCCTGCCGATGTGATGCCGACCTTCTTGCCGGCCAGTTCGCTCGCATCCTTGATCGGCGAGTTCGTTCTTCACCACCAGATGCCAGCCGTAGTAGCCGAGCGCCGCGCCCGCGACGTTCTTCGCCATCACGCCTTTCTTGATGCCGGCCGCCACCGACGATGCCGAATTCAGGATCACGTCGGCCGCGCCCGCCGCCATCGCCTCGTAGCCTTCCGCGCCGCCGCGATAGATCGTCAGCTCCGCCTTGATGCCTTCCTTGTCGAACAGCTTCTGGCGCAGCGCCGTCTCGGCGATGATGGTCGGATAGTAGGTCTTGGTCGGCAGCCCGATGCGCACGACCTGCGCCTGCGCGCGCGCGATCGACGGCATGGCAAGCGCCGCCGCACCGGCCGCGCCATAGCCGAGCACGCGCCGCCGCGAATGGCCCTTGGTGAATAACGTCATGATGTCCTCCCCCGTTGCCCCGTTTGTCGTTTTCGTTCCGCGCGCGGTCTTCGCCGCTTGGCCGGTACTCTATCTCAACACATTGCGGTTGCGGCGCAAAAGCGGTTTCGCTGCTTCACGCTGCCGCGCCCACTCTTACGCCTTGGGCTCGACGTCGAGCCGTGCGACCCACCCCTCGAGGCCCGCGCGCGCGGCCGGATAGCGGTCCAGCACCAGCGGATCGTGGCCCGGAACGACGTTGCGGAGGCCTCCGCCGAGCCTTTTCATCGTCTCGTAGCCGTCGAGCACCTCGCCCACATTGTAGGTGATGGGAAACACCTTGCCGCCTCTCGATGTGGGCATAGAGGTGGGTGGTGTCGGAGGCGAGCACGACCGGGCCGCGCTTCGTCTTCACGACGACGCATTGCAGGCCCTTCGAGTGCCCGCCGATCTTGTGCACCGTGATGCCGGGCGCGACCTGGCTCGCGCCGTCGTGGAACTGGACGCGGCCGGCGAACACTTTCCTCACCATCGCCACCACGTCCTCTTCCTCGAACGGGATGCGCAGGTGCTGATGGCACATGCAGCGGCCCGTGGCGTAGGCCATCTCGGTGTCCTGCACATGGAAGCGCGCGTTGGGGAAGGTGTCGTAGTTGCCGCAGTGGTCGTAGTGCAGGTGCGAGACGATGACGTTCTTCACGCTGTCCGGCGCGACATCGATCGCCTTCAGCCCCTCGGCGATCGGCTTGGAGATCTTGCGCCCGCGCTTCTTCGCCATCGCGGCGTCGAAGCCGGTGTCGACCACGAAGTTGCCGGATGGTCCGGTGATCGCCCACACGAAGTAATCGATCGGCTCGCGCACGTCGTGCGGGTCGGTACCGCCGATGTAGTTGTCGGCCTTCGGACGGTCGTGCGTGCCGTACTTGATCGCGAAAATTTCGTGGATATCGGACATGTGTTTCCCCCGCGCTATTTCTTCTTCGCCCGCACTTCGACGCCCGCCCACTTCTCGATGATCTTGGTGATCTCGGTGAAGTCGGAGCCCGGACCGTTCACGGCATTCGCCATCACCCACATCTGGTGCACCGCGCCGGCGAGCGGCATCGGCACGCCCATTGCCTCGCCTTCTTCGCAGCAGAGCCGCACGTCCTTGTACATCAGCCCCGTATAGAAGCCGTAGTCGAAGGTGCCCGGCATCACGGACTTGGGAAACTTGTCGCGGATCGCGGTGTTCGCGCCCGAGCAGACGTTGATCACGTCGACCATGACCTGCGGATCGAGTCCCGCCTTCGCGCCCATCACCATCATCTCGGAGGCGAGCGCCATGTTGGCGGCGGAGAGCAGGTTGTTGCAGAGCTTCATCGTCTGCCCCATGCCGGGCTTCTCGCCGATGAAGAACGGCTTGCCGATCACCGACAGCATGTCCTTCAGTTCGTCGAAGCCCGCGCGCGGACCCGCATACATCACCGCGACCGTGCCCTTCTCGGCGCCGCCGACGCCGCCGGAGACCGGCAGGTCGATGCTGATGATGTTCTTCGCGGCGAGCGCGTCGGCGACCTTTATCGCCATGCGCGCGCCCGTGGTGGACATATCGAGGAAGCGCTTGACCTTCTTGCCCTCGATCACGCCGTCCTTGCCGGCCGCGACCGCCATCACGATGTCCGGCGTCGGCAGGCTCGCCATCACGGTCTCGACCTGATCGGCGACATCCTTGGGCGATTTCGCCGCGACCGCGCCGAGGTTGGTCAGCCGCGACACCATCTGCCCGTTGGTGTCGTAGACGATGAGCTTGTGGCCGGCCTCCACGAGGCGGCGGGCCATCGGATAGCCCATGTTGCCGAGACCGATGAAGCCGATTTCCATTTGCTTTCCTCTAACTTTTTGCCGCTCATTCCCGCGCAAGCGGGAATCCAGCGGCCTAACTTCAAGACTCTGGGTCCCCGCTTTCGCGGGGACGAGCGGATCGAATGCTACTTCTTGCCTGTTCGGCGAACACCTCGCGCGCCTGGCGGAACGCATCGACGCCGGCCGGCACGCCCGCATAGATCGACATGTGGATGAAGATCTCGCGGATCTGGTCCTTGGTGAGCCCGTTGGTCAGCGCGCCGCGCACGTGCAGTTTCAATTCATGCGGGCGGTTGAGGATCGCGATCATCGCCAGATTGAGCATCGAGCGCTCTTTCTTGGAAAGACCCGGGCGGCCCCAGCCTGCACCCCAGCAGTACTCGCTGACGAACTCCTGAAACGGACGGTTGAAGTCGTCCGCGTTCTTCATCGAATTATCGACGTACTCCTTGCCCAACACCTCGGCGCGGATGCGAAGGCCGGTCTCCAATGTGTCTTTGTCCATGCTAGGCTCTCCTTGCTTATAAGAAACGGGAGGAAGGTTTGATGAGTGACTATCCGGGAGCCGCGTGGCTTGCGCGCTACCGCGAACGGGTGAATGGCGACGCCGAATTAAAGGTCATCGGCGACTGGTTCACAACCACGTTCGGGCTCACCTTCGGCGATACCCGCTATGCGGTGAAGGTCGAGAAGGGGCAGATCACCGATATCGTGACGCCGAAGCTCGATACACGCACGCCGTTCGGCTTCCGCGCGCCGGTTGCGGTGTGGCGCAAGTTCCTGAGCGCGAACCCGCCGCCGCTGTTTCATGATTTTTTCGCCATGCTGATGCGCGTACCGGAATTCGTGCTGGAAGGCGACAGCCTCGTGGCGATGCAGAACGCACGCGCGCTGCACCGGATGATGAACATCATGCGCGAGACGGGGACGCCCAATGTCTGACTTCGAGCCGATCGTGGGCCGCTACCTGTCCGTCGAGATCGACGGCGCGCCGCATCGCGTGCATGTCGAGGAAGCCGGGCAGGGCACGCCGCTGCTGTGTCTGCACACCGCGGGCGCCGACTCGCGACAATACCGCCACCTGCTCAACGATGCGGCGGTCACGGACAAGTTTCGCGTGATCGCGTTCGACCTGCCGTACCACGGGCGCTCGACGCCGGCTGACGGCTGGTGGTTAAAGAAGTATCGCCTCACGACGCAGAGCTATCTGGCGATGATCCGCGCGGTGTGGCTCAAGCTGAAACTCGACAAGCCGGTCGTGATGGGTTGCTCGATGGGCGGCGCGATCGTGCTCAAGGTCGCGGCCGAATTTCAGGAGGAACTGACCGGCATCGTGGGGCTGGAAAGCTCGGCCTACGCGCCGGGGCGCTACAACGAGCTCCTGCACCATCCGGCAATCCACGGCGGCGAGCTCGCCGCGAGCTACACCTACGGGCTCAATGCGCCGTCCTCGCCGGAGGAAAGCCGGCGCGAGAACTGGTGGTACTATTCGCAGTCCGGGCCCGGGGTTTATCAGGGCGACGTGCATTTCTATTCGAACGACTGGGACGGGCGCGAAGACATCAAGCGCATCGACACCAACCGCTGCAAGGTCGCGCTGCTCACCGGCGAATACGACTATTCCTGCACGCCGGAGATGAGCGAGAAGGTCGCGGCGAGCATTCCGGGCTCGCGGCTCACCATCATGAAGGGCATGGGGCACTTCCCGATGGTCGAGAACTACGCGGATTTCCGGCCGTATCTGTTGAAGGCGCTCGACCACGTCGCTGGGTAACGCGTACCGCTTCCATTCACCAATGAAGCGCGATGCGCTTCATTGGGAGGCTCAGGCCTTCTTGCCGACTTCGACGCCGGCCCATCGTTCGAGCGGCTTCACGAATTCGGTGATGTCGGCGTCGGGGCCCAGCGCGGCCTTGCCGATCGCCATCGTCTGCCGCACCGCATTGCCGACGACCATCGGCACGCCGAGCGCTTCCGCCTCGTCGAGGCAGAGCTTGATGTCCTTGTAGAGCAGCGCGGTAGTGAAGCCGAAGTCGAAGCGGCGCGGCAGCACGCAGCGCGGAAACTTGTCGGCCGAGGCGGTGTTGCGGCCGGAGCCAGCGTTGATGACGCTGAGCATCACCTCCGGGTCGAGCCCCGCCTTCACGCCCATCACCATCGCCTCGCCGGTGATCGTGATGGCGGTCGCCGACATCAGGTTGTTGATGACCTTCATGGTCTGGCCCGAGGCCGGCCTCCTCGCCGACGTAGAAGAACTTGCCCATCACCTCGATGACCGGCCGCAGCTCGTCGGCGAGCGCCTTCGGGCAGGCGATCATCATCGCGAGCGTGCCCTTCTCGGCGCCGGTCGGGCCGCCGCTGACCGGCGCGTCGACCGCCGTAATGCCTTTGGCCGCAAGCCCCGCGGCGACTTCCTTCGCGACGCGCGGGCCGGTGGTCGAGAGATCGACGAAAGTTTTCGCCTTGCCGCCTTCGATCACGCCACCTTTGCCGAGCGCGACCGCCTTCACGATGTCCGGCGTCGGCAGGCTCACCAGCACGGTCTCGCACCTGGACGCGACATCCGCCGGCGATGTGCCGCGCTTCGCGCCGCGCTGCTCCAGCCGCTGCATCGCGGTCTCGTTGGTGTCGTAGACGGTGACCGAATATCCGGCTTCGAGCAGGCGCCCCGCCATGTGAATGCCCATGCGGCCGACGCCGATGAAACCAAGCTCCTTACCGGACAAATGATCCTCCCGCGTACGATTGTCTGCTCGTCTACGGTTAGCAGAGGCATGCCGCACTCGGAAAGGCCGCACGCCTCGCGCATGCCCACCCTGCGCTGGCTGGGCAGCTTCATCGTGCGGCGACTTGCGCTATCGTGACGGGAAACGGGGAGGACGCGCATGAACCGGCTGCTGCCGACCACACTGGTCGGCTCCTACGCCCAGCCCGAGTGGCTGATCGACCGGGAAAAACTCGCGGGCCGCTTTCCGCCGCGCGTGCGCGCCAAGGAGCTGTGGCGCGTCGCGCCGGAATTCCTCGACGCCGCGCAGGATGACGCGACGCTGCTCGCGATCCGCGCGCAGGAGCGCGCCGGCCTCGACATCATCACCGACGGCGAGATGCGGCGCGAAAGCTATTCCAACCGCTTCGCGACCGCGCTCGAGGGCGTCGATATCGACAATCCCGGCACGGCGCTCGATCGCTCGGGCCATCCCAATCCGGTGCCGCGCGTGACCGGCAAGGTGCGGCGCAAGCATCCGGTCGAAGTGCGCGACGTGCAGTTCCTGCGGCGCAACACCGACCGCATGATCAAGATGACGGTGCCCGGCCCGTTCACGATGTCGCAGCAGGCGCAGAACGATTTCTACACCGACGAGGAGGAGATGGCGCTCGACTACGCGGCCGCCGTCAATGCCGAGATCAAGGACCTGTTTGCTGCCGGCGCCGACGTGGTGCAGATCGACGAACCCTACATGCAGGCGCGGCCCGACAAGGCGCGCAAGTATGGCCTGAAGGCGCTCAACGCCGCGCTCGACGGCGTGACGGGCGCGACGGCGGTGCACATCTGCTTCGGCTATGCGGCGATCATCCACGTGCGGCCGGAGGGCTATTCGTTCCTGCCGGAATTGGCGAACTCAGCCGTGAAGCAGATCTCGATCGAGACCGCGCAATCGAAGCTCGATTGTGCGGTGCTGGAGAAATTGCCGGGCAAGACCATCCTGCTCGGCGTGCTCGACCTTTCCGATATGGCGATCGAAACGCCCGAGGTGGTCGCGGCGCGCATCCGCCGCGCGCTGCCGCATCATTCGGCCGAGCAGATCATCGTCGCGCCGGACTGCGGGCTGAAATACCTGCCGCGCGACGTCGCGTTCGGCAAGATGCAGGCGATGGTTGCCGGCGCGGCGATCGTGCGCCGGGAACTGGAGCGTTGACGAAACGGCGCCCGCCGGGCGAAGTGCGGCCATGAACTCAAATCTCACTACCGAACGTCCAACCTTCGTCACGCATCTCGAATGCGCCATGCACGGCGACCGCTACGACGCGGACACGCTGCACAATCTGTCCAAGGCCGGAAAGCCGCTGCTCGTGCGCTACGACCTCGCGGGCGTGAAGAAGGCGCTGACCAAGGATGCGCTGAAAGAACGCCCGAACGGTCTGTGGAAATGGCGCGAGCTGCTTCCCGTGCGCAAATGCGCGGACATCGTGAGCCTCGGCGAAGTCGAGACGCCGCTGATTTCGCTGCCGAAGCTCGCCAGGAAGCTCGGCGGCGGTGAGATCATCGTGAAGGACGAGGGCCGCCTCCCGACCGGCTCGTTCAAGGCGCGCGGCCTCGTGATGGCGGTGTCGATGGCGAAGGCACTCGGCATCAAACACATGGCGATGCCGACCAACGGCAATGCGGGCGCCGCGATGGCTGCTTATGCCAGCCGCTGCGGCATCAGGACGACGATCTTCTGTCCGGAGGACACGCCGGAGATCAATCTCTCCGAGATCGCGCTCGAAGGTGCGGCGACGTACCGCGTCAACGGCCTGATCGACGACTGCGGCAAGCTGGTGGGGCAGGGCCGCGAAGCGACAGGCTGGTTCGACACCTCCACCTTGAAGGAGCCGTACCGGATCGAAGGCAAGAAGACGATGGGACTGGAGCTTGCCGAGCAGTTCGGCTGGGACGTGCCCGACGTGATTTTCTATCCGACCGGCGGCGGCACCGGCCTGATCGGCATGTGGAAGGCCTTCGCCGAGCTTGAGGCGATCGGCTTCATCGGATCGAAGCGCCCGCGCATGGTCGCGGTGCAGGCCGAAGGCTGCGCGCCGATGGTGCGCGCTTGGGAGAAGGGCGAGGAGCATGCGCCGCGCTTCGAGAACGCGCACACCATCGCGTCGGGCATCCGCGTGCCGCAGGCGATCGGGGATTTTCTCATTCTCCGCGCGGTACGCGAGAGCGGCGGCTTCGCCATCGCGGTGTCGGACGCTGCGATTCAGGCCGGCGTCGATGAGGTCGCGAAGGAAGAAGGTTTCCTGATGTGCCCCGAAGGCGGCGCGACCTATGCGGCGTACAAGGAAGCGCTTGCCGATGGGCGCGTGAAGAAGACCGACCGCTGCGTGCTGTTCAACTGCGCCACGGGCCTGAAGTATCCGATGCCGAAGGTGACGGCGACGCTCGACCGCACCAAGCCGATCGATTTCGCAAAGCTGTGATCATGAACAAGCGCAAAAGCATCGAGATCGAAGGCTTCAAACACAAGAACCCGATCCCGGCGGCGTCGCGTGTCGGCAACATGCTGATGACCGGCATCATCACCGGCACTGATCCTGCGACCGGCAAGCTCGCCGATACGCTGGAAGAGCAAGTCGCGAATATCTTCCATCATGTGCGTTCGATCATGACGGCGGCGGGCGGCTCGACCGACGACATCATCAAGATGAGCGTCTGGATGAAGGACCGCTCGAACCGCGACTTGCTCAATGCCGAGTGGGTGAAGATGTTTCCCGATCCGCATTCGCGGCCCGCACGGCACACCTCGCAGACGGCGCTGGAAGGCGGTCAGCTCATCGTGTGCGACATCACGGCGGTGTTCGAGAAGTAGCCGTCACCACTCCCTCATTCGTCATGCCCGGCCTTGTGCCGGGCATCCACGACTTTCTTGCTTCTCTAAGACGTGGATGGCCGGGACAAGCCCGGCCATGACGCAGAAGGCGTCACCGCCCCTGCAGCCGCTGCACCAGCTCCGGCGTCGGATAGCTGTCCGCCGGCAGTCCGAGCTTCACCTGCTCGGCCTTCACGGCAGCGCGCGATTTCAGGCCGAGGAATCCGTCGATCTTCCCGACGTCATGCCCGCGCCGCGCCAGCAGCGTCTGCAATTCGCGGATCTGCGCCGAGGCGAACGGCACGATCTGCTTGCTGCCGCGATGCATCGGTGGCGCGCCCGCGATGCGGGTCGCGAGATATGCCGCGCTCGTCGAATAGACGATCGACTGGTTCCATTCGAGGAAGACCTGGAAGTTCGGATAGGCGAGGAACGCGGGTCCGAAGCGTCCCATCGGTAGCAGCAGCGAAGCTGCCTGCGCGTCGGCGGCAATCGGTGAGCCGTCAGCTTTGGTCACGCCCCAGCGCGCCCATTGCGAGCGCGGATGCTGGATCGTGAGATCGGCCTGCGCCCAGTCCATCTGCTGCGGCGCGCGCACTTCTTCGAGCCACGGTTGGCCCCGCTTCCAGCCGATCTTGGAGAGATAATTCGCCGCCGATGCGACCGCGTCGGGCGCCGAACGGATCAGATCGCGCCGTCCGTCGCCGTCGAAGTCGACGCCGTAATCGAAATAGTGCGCCGGCAGGAACTGGAATTGCCCAAGCTCGCCGGCGAACGGGCCGATCATCTGGTCGGCGGTGAGGTCGCCGCGATCGATGATCTTGAGCGCCGCAAGCAAACTCTTGCGGAACAGGTCCGGGCGGCGGCAGTCGTAGGCCAGCGAAGTGACGGACTTGATCGTCGGCAGGTTGCCCATGAAGCCGCCGAAGTCGGTTTCCAGCGCCCAGAACGCCGCGATCACCGGGCCGGGCACGCCGAACTGCTGCTCGACCTTCTGGAACAGCGGGCGGTTCTTCGCGATGCGCTGGATGCCGCCATCGATGCGGTGTTTCGCCACCATGCGGTCGGAGAATTCGAGGAAGGTCTGCGAGAAGACCTTTTGCCCGCGATCCTTGTTCACCACCGTCTGGTCATAGACCATCAGGTGCGACGCGGACGCGATCGCGCGCTGCGAGACGCCATCCGCCACGGCTTCACGCTTGAACTGGTCGAGCCATTGCTCGAACGACGCGCCCTTGTGGCACGTCGCGCGCTGCGCGAGCGCGGGGGAGGCAACGGAGAAAAGCGTCACAGCGGCCATCGCCACAAGGATAAACGGGCGCATCGATCCCTCAGTCGTCATGCCCCGCGAAGACGGGGCATCCAGTAATCACCGAATCGCTATTCGGGCGCAATGCGGCCCAACGACAACGGCGTTTACTGGATCGCCCGCCTGCGCGGGCGATGACGGCACGCGGGTCCGGCGGGACGATCAATACGGCTCGTGCTTGTAGTCGCCGAGGTGGTAGGCGCTGAACACGTCCGACTGCCGCACCGGGGGCACCTGGCAGACGTAGGACTTGTCGAGCTTGCGCACGCTCTCGCAGCCCATCAAGCCGAGGTCGCGCTTCATTTCGTCTTCCAGGAGCTCCAGCATGCGCACGATGCCGGGGCGGCCCGCGGCGGCCAGCGCATAGCAGTAGAGGCGGCCGATGCCGACCGCGGTTGCGCCGAGTGCGATCGCCTTCAGCACGTCGGTCGCGCGATAGAAGCCGCCGTCGACGAAGACCGGCACCTTGCCTTTCACCACCTCGACGACCTCGGGGAGGATGTCCATCGCGCCGCGCGCGTGATCGAGCGCGCGTCCGCCGTGGTTGGTCACGTAGATGCCCTTGATGCCGTTATCGAGGCAGAGCTTCGCATCCTCGGCGGTCTGGATGCCCTTGATGACGATCTCCGCCTTCGGGAAACGCTTCTGGAAACGTTCGAGCGTGCCCCAGTCGAGCCCCGCGAGGTTGCGATGCTCCTCGGCACTGCGGTTGGCAATGCGATCGTGGCGCTTCACCGTGTCGCGTTCGCGCCGCGAGTAATGCGCAAGATCGACCGTGAAGCAGAATTGCGGCGCGAAGCCTGAGGATTGCGAACGATTGTAGAAGTCGTCGATGTATTTGTCGTCGCCGCGCGCATAGAGCTGGAAGATCTTGAAGGCGTCGGGAGCTTCTTTCGCAACGCCTTCGGGGCCCGGCTCGGTTGCTGAACTGAGCAACATCGGAATGCCGAACTCGCCCGCCGCCGCCGCGACCGTCGCGGCGCCGCCCGCCCAGAAATTCTGCAAGCCGCCGACCGGAGCGATCATGACGGGGAGCCGGATCTTGCGGCCGAACAGTTCGGTCGAGCAGTCGACGTTCTGCACGTTGCGCAGCACACGCGGCTTGAACGCGATGCAATCGAGCGACTGCCGGTTCCGCGCGAGCGTCGTCTCGGTCTCGGTGCCGCCGACGATGTAATCCCAATTGTTCCGGTTGAGCCTGAACCGCGCGATCTTGAGAAACTCGTGCAGGTTCTGAAAACGCTCGCGAACGTCGTCCATCCTTGAAATTCCCCCATGCGCCGGCTGGCGAGGATTGTTCGGGCTGCGGTGGGCAGCGCCCCGCCGAAATGCATAGCCAGAGGCGCTTTCCGCCACAATGGATTTTCACGGCAATTCTGCCATTCCGATTTGCGGCGCTCGCGCGCCCTGTGGCATTATCCGCGCCAAATCAGACAGAGCCGGAGGAATCATGAGCCCGCGCATCAGCTACGTGCAGCCGTCGAGTGTCACGGACAAGAAAATGCTCGCCGAATTCGACCGTTGCGCCCGCGAAGGTACGCCCCGCCCGGAAAGCCAGGCAATCCGCGCGCATGTGCCGGCCACGTTCTGGAGCTTCGCGAATACCTGGCAGGAGGTGTTCCGCAACGGCGTCGCCGATCATGCGATCAAGGAGCTATGCCGTGTTTATGTTTCACGCTCGGTGCTGTGCGAATTTTGCGGCAACCAGCGCTCGATCAAGGCTGCCAAGGCGGGCACGGTCGAGGACGACTATATGGACCTGATCAATTTCGAATCCTCGACGCGCTACAACGACAAGCAGAAGGCCGCGCTCGCTTACGCCGAAATGATCACCTGGGACTTGCCGGCGACCGACGCCGTCTGGGAGCGCCTGCACAAGCACTTCAGCGAACCCGAGCTGGTCGAGATCGGGTATTTCATCGCGATCACGATGGGCCAGCAGCGCTGGCTGCGCACGCTGAACATCGAGCACCACGAGATTCTGGCCGGACAGGACGGTTCGATGGCGCCCGGCTTCGAGACGATGGACGCGCTCAAGACCTCCAAGGCGCAGGCCGACTACTGGGCGAAGAAACCGGCGTCGCCGCAAACGCAGGCGGCGGAGTAGCACGCCCGCCAGCATGGACGATCTCGTCAAGTCTGCGATCGCGCACTGGGCGCCGCGCTTCGTCGCGAACGGCGTGGCGCTGACCGATTTCGAGGAAGTCACCGCATCGATCGCGACGTGGAACGACTGGTGCGGCGCGTGGTCGGACAAGGCCGCCGTGCATGAGGCGATGGGCCGCGCGGCGCTGGCGGCGAAAAAATTCATCAGCGCGGGCGAGCATCTCCAGCGCGCGGGCGTCTACTACCACTTCGGTAAATTCCTGTTCGTGCATGACGTGCCGCAGATGAAGGCCGCGCACATGAAGGCGGTCGCGTGCCGCGATCTCGCGCTGCCGCACCTCAATCCACCGGGCGAGCGCGTCACGATCCCGTACGAGGGCAAGGCGCTCTACGGCATCCTGCGCAAGCCTATAGGCATTACGAAGCCGCCGGTGCTGATCATGGCGGTCGGCCTCGACTCGGCGAAGGAAGAGACCGACGCCTACGAGCGGCCGTATCTGGATCGCGGCATCGCGACGCTGGTGTTCGACGGACCGGGGCAGGGCGAGGGCGAATACGATTTCGCGATCCGCGGCGACTATGAGGTCGCGGTGAAAGCCGTGGTCGATGCCGTGATGGCACGCAGTGATATCGACACGGCGCGCATCGGGCTGTGGGGCGTCAGCCTCGGCGGCTACTACGCGCCGCGCGCGGCTGCGTTCGAGAAGCGCGTCAAGGCGTGCATTGCGCTCGGCGGGCCCTACGACTGGGAAACCAGCTGGGACAGCCTGCCGGAGCTGACGCGCGAGGCGTTCCGCGTGCGCAGCCATTGCGCCACGCAGGCCGACGCCAAGCGCCACGCGCAAACGCTGTCGCTCAAGGGCGTTGCGCAGAACATCACCTGTCCGATCTTCGTGATGACCGGCAAGCTCGACCGGCTGATCCCGTGGCAGCACGCGCAGCGGCTCGCCAGCGAGGTGAAGGGGCCGTGCACCTTGCTGCTGATCGAGGACGGCAACCACGTCGCCAACAACCGCGCCTATCGCTGGCGCACGCAGAGCGCGGACTGGCTCAAGGAGCAGCTAGCCTAGCACTGCGAATCCGCGCTCCACCGCGTGCATCCGCTCGATGCCGGTCGCGGTCACCAGCACCATCTCTCCGGTCTGCACACCCGCCTGGTGATCCTGCGTCACGACGTTCGGCTGGATCACCACTGTCATCCCGGCGCGGAACGGCTCGTCCGGCACGGGTCCCGCCGGACGGCTCGCGCTCCCGAGGATCGGCGGCAGGTAGCCGCCGCCGTAGCCGTGCAGCAGATCGTCGATCGTGGTGAAGCCTGCGTCTTCGATCACGCGCGCGGCTTCGATCACGTCGCGCGGCAGCGCGCCGTCGCGCAGCACGGCGGCGATCGCGTCGAACGCCGCATCTGCCGCCGCATGCAGGTCGCGATAGAGCGATGCCGGTTCGCCCAACGCGAACGAGCGCAGCACCTGTCCCGGATAGTCCCAGAACGCCGCCGCGATCTCGGCGAACACGATGTCGCCCTGTTGAACGCGCCGCGCCGAAGGAAACTGCGCCGGCACCGCCAGCTGTGGCGCATGCATCGGCGTGACGCCGAAATAGTGGATCACGTTTGTGCCGCCGAGGCCCCCGTATGCACGCTCCACGAGGTCGCCGAGCTCGCGCTCGCTCAATCCCGCGCGCAAGCCGTCGCGCAGCGCGGTCATGCCCAGATCAGAAAAGTGCGCACCGATGCGCAGCCAGTCGAGCTCCTCGGCCGACTTGATCATGCGCAGCCGCACATAGCCTTTGTTCAAACTGGCGAGCTTGCCGAACGCCGCCGTGAGCGCCGCATGCTGCTCGGCGCCGAGCGGTCCGAGCGTCGCCACCGTGCCGGTACGCGCGCCGCGTTTCTTCAGTTCATCGATCGCCGCGCCGATGGACGATTGCCCGCCCCATGCGACATCCGCGTCGCTCGCGAGCCGCGCCGCCTGCGGGACATGGTTGTGATACTGCACGAACAGGGTGTCGCGCCTGCCCGGCGACAGCACGCCAACCGCCTCAGCCGTCACCGGCCAGCCCGTGAGCCATTGAACGCCTGAGCCGAAGCGGTTCGCGCCGCAGAACACCAGATGCTCGCATTTGGCGTCGGCGAGCAGCGCCGCGACGGCCCCGCGCCGCCGCGCCATCTCGGCCGGCGAGAAGCGCGGGTACTCGGCCTCGACAATGCGCTGGAGCCGTTCGGGCAGGGCACTCATTCGACTATCTTATGCCAGCGCGGGCGGCGGCGCGTGAACTCCGGGCCGTCTCGCGCGTTGTGCGAACAAGGCTGAGGCGCACGCAATGACCGGCTATCTCACGTTAATCCTGCTTCACGTCACCGTGATATCGCACTGGCATCCATCACGAAATTTCGATTCCGCGGCATGCGGCCCATCGCTGACACAATCGGGTATGAGAAATGCGGCGCGGGGGGCTTCTCCGCATCTCCGCGGAGACCGTGATGCCTGCCGCCCTGAAGGAAACCGAACTCCCGCAGTCCGAACGCGCGCGCTGGATCGAAGCGTTCCGCCGCGTGCGCGGCGAGACCGAGCGGCGTGCGGCGCCGCTCTCGCCGGAGGATCAGGTCATCCAGTCGATGCCGGACGCGAGCCCGATCAAGTGGCATCGCGCGCACACGACATGGTTCTTCGAGACGTTCCTCGTGCAGGCGAACGTCCCCGGCTACACGGTGTTCGACGAGCGCTTCGCGTTCCTGTTCAACTCCTATTACGTCGCGGCCGGCCCGCGTCACGCGCGGCCGAAACGCGGATTGATCACGCGGCCGGACGCCGATGAGGTGACGGCGTTTCGCGCGCACGTCGATGCGGCGGTGGAAAAGCTGATCGGCGAGGCGAGCGCGGCGGCATGGCCTGAGATCGCGCGCATTCTCGAAATCGGGTTGAACCACGAGGAGCAGCATCAGGAGCTGATGCTCACCGACATCCTGCACGCATTCGCGCAGAACCCGACCAATCCGGCCTACGACGCAAGCTGGCAGCCGCCGAAGCCGAGCCCGAAGGATGGTTACGTCGAATTGCCCGAGGGCATCCATACCATCGGCCATCAGGGCGACGGCTATTGCTTCGACAACGAGGGACCTTCCCACAGGGTTCTGGTCGGCCCGGTGCGCATCGCGCGTTCGCTCGTCACCAACGGCGAGTGGCTCGCATTCATCAAGGACGGCGGCTACGCCAACCCGATGCTGTGGCTCTCCGACGGCTGGGCCGCGGTGCAGAACGAAGGCTGGCAGGCGCCCGGCCACTGGCAGGAATGCGACGGCGAATGGCATCAGCTCACGCTCGGCGGGCTGAAGCCAATCGATCCGGCCGCGCCGGTGACGCACATCAGCTATTACGAGGCCGACGCTTTCGCGCGCTTTGCCGGCAAGCACCTGCCGACCGAACAGGAGTGGGAGGTCGCGGCGCGCGGCGGACACCTCGCGGATGCCTACGGCATCGTGTGGCAGTGGACGCGCAGCGCGTACTCGCCGTATCCGGGCTTTGTCGCCTGCGACGGCGCGCTCGGCGAGTACAACGGCAAATTCATGATCAACCAGATGGTGCTGCGCGGCTCATCGCTCGCGACGCCGGACGGTCATTCGCGTGTCACGTACCGCAACTTCTTCTATCCGCAGGCGCGCTGGCAGTTCACCGGCCTGCGCCTTGCCGACTACGCCGAACGCTTCTCGCTCACCTGACGTCGAAGGAACAAACCGATGGCCGCGCTTGCTCGATCCGTTTTGCGTTATTCGGCGCGTCACGAGGCAGCGGCCTCCGAGAGCTTTGCCGAGCACGTCGTTCACGGGTTGAGCGACAGTCCGAAATGGCTTTCGGCGAAATATTTCTACGATGCGGCGGGCTCGGACCTGTTCGAACAGATCACCGAGCTGGCGGAGTATTACCCGACCCGCACCGAGCTTTCGATCCTGAACCGCTACGCGGGCGAGATGGCGGGCTATGTGCCGCTCTCTGCCGCACTCGTCGAATTCGGCACCGGCTCGACGAAAAAGGCGCGCATCCTGATCGAGGCGGCGCCTCAGCTCGCATTCTATGTGCCGGTCGATATTTCGGCCGAATTCCTCGCGCACGAGGCCGCGGCGGTACGGCGCGACATTCCGTGGATCGCGGTGCTGCCGGTCGCGGCCGATTTCACCCGCGACTTCGATCTCCCGGCGCAAATCCGTTCGCGCCCGCGTGTCGGCTTCTTCCCCGGCTCGACCATCGGCAATTTCGAGCCCGAGGATGCGGCGGAATTCCTTCGACAGGCGGGACGGATATTGGGGCAGGGCGCCACGATGATCGTCGGCGTCGATCTCATCAAGGACGAGGCGGTGCTCAACGCCGCCTATGACGATGCGGCGGACGTCACGGCGAAATTCAATCTCAATGTGCTGACGCGCATGAACCGCGAACTCGGCGGCAACTTCGATCTCGCGTCATTCCGCCATCGCGCTTTCTACAATGCCGCCGACCACCGCATCGAGATGCATCTGGAGAGCCTGAAGGCGCAGACGGTGACGGTCGCGGGGCACACGTTCTCGTTCGCCAAGGGCGAGACGATCCACACCGAGAACTCCTACAAGTACACGGTGGAGTCTTTCCGCGCGCTCGCCGAAGCCGCAGGCTGGCGCACCGCCAAGACATGGACCGACGAGAAGGATCATTTCTCGGTGCATGCGCTGAAGCTGTGATCTCGCTCCGTCATGCCCGGCCTTGTGCCGGGCATCCACGTTTTCGTTTCCGCGCAAGTCGTGGATGGCCGGGACAAGCCCGGCCATGACGGCTAACGTTGTGATCCGATGACCGCGTGCCCCGCCTGACCCATGCCCATCTGCGAAGTCGATCCCTGGCGCATGCAGTATTTCGAGCATGTCGCCTGTCCGGCCGACGTGCTGATCTCGACCGAGGACGCCGATAGCTGGACCTGGTATCCGCGCCACCGCTGGGTCTACGACAAGGTCGCAGTCGCGCTCTCACAGGACCTTGAGGCCGCGCCGCACGGCGTCGATCCGAAGACCTTTCCGGTGTTCTCCAAGCCGATCACCAACCTGAAGGGCATGGGCGTCGGCAGCCGCGTGCTGCGCTCGGCCGCCGACTACGCGACCCACTATGCGCCCGGCCACATGTGGATGACGCTGCTCGAAGGCCGTCATGTGTCGTCCGACGTTGCGGTGCTCGACGGCGAACCGAAATGGTGGCGGCACGCGACCGGCCATCCGGGCCCCGAGGGCACGTTCGACCATTGGGTGCTGCACGCCGCGCATGACGCGGAGATCGAGGCGCGTTGCGGCGGCTGGATCGGGCAGCATCTCGCCGGCTACACCGGCATGCTCAATCTCGAAACCATCGGCGGGCGCATCATCGAGGCGCATCTGCGTTTCGCCGACCAGTGGCCGGACCTTTACGGCAAGGGCTGGGTCGAGGCGCTGGTGCGGCTCTATCAGCACGAGCGCTGGGACTATCCCGACACGGATCGTCGCGACGGCTACAGCGTGGTGCTGTTCGGCCCGCACGGGGCGCGCTACCGCCATCCGCCGCAGGCGCTGGTCGACGACGTGCGCGCGATGCGCTCGGTGTCGAGCGTGCAGATCACGTTTCACGAGAACCAGCCGCCGGCGAGCCATGCAATGCCGCCGGGCGGCTTCCGGCTTGCGATCGTGAACTGCTTCGACCTGGCGCAGGGCCGCGCCGCGCGCGAAAAGCTCGCGGGGTTTTTCCTCAAATCGTGAGTGGGCAGCGTTGGGACGGTGCTCACGCCGTCATGCCCGGGCTTGTCCCGGGCATCCGTGTCTTATAACCCCGACGCCAAGAACGACGGAGGAAACATGCTCACCAGCCGCGACCGCATCCTGACCACGCATGTCGGCAGCCTGCCGCGCAACGAGACGATCACCGAACTGCTGATCAAGCGCGAGGCGGATGGGCAGGTCGATCCGAAAAAAATGTCGGACGAATTGGATCGCGCGGTCGCCGAGGTGGTGAAGCGGCAGAAGGATGCCGGCATCGACATCGGCAACGACGGTGAGCAGCAGCGTGTCGCATTCCAGACCTATATGGCGGCGCGCATGTCCGGCTACGGCGGCGAGAGCAAGCGCCGCGTCGGCAAGGACTTTCTCGAGCATCCCGATCTGGTGGCGACCTTTGGCCGGCGCTTCGTGCATCGCGCCAAGATCTCCAACGCCCCGCAGGCGATCGCGGACGTGAAATACACCGACATGGCGCCGATCAAGGACGAGATCGCACGCTTCAAGAAGCATGCCTCCGGCGCGTTCGCCGAGCAGTTCATGACCGCGCCGTCGCCCGGCATCGTCGCCTGTACGCTGATGAACGCGCACTACGACTCGCACGAGGCTTATGTGAACGCGCTCGCGACGCAGCTTGCGAAGGAATACCGCGCGATCCATGAGGCCGGGCTGATCCTGCAGGTCGATGCGCCCGATCTCGCAATGGAACGCGTGATGATGTTCCAGGACGAGACCGACGAGGGTTTCGTCAAGCTCGCCGAGATGCATCTCGCGGCGATCAACAAGGCCTGTGAGGGCATTCCGGCAGACCGCTGGCGGCTGCACATCTGCTGGGGCAACTGGGAAGGCCCGCACGTCTACGACATCGCGCTCGCGAAAGTGCTGCCGGTCTTCTACCAGACGACCGCGAGCGCGCTTTCCATCGAATTCGCCAACCCGCGCCACCAGCACGAATACGCGGCATTCAAGGCGCACCCGTTTCCGAAGGACAAGATCCTGATTCCAGGCGTGATCGAGTCGACCTCGAACTTCGTCGAGCATCCGGAGGTGGTTGCGCGGCGCATCGAGGAGGCGGTCGCGGCGATCGGCGACCGCGAGCGCGTCATCGCCTCGACCGACTGCGGCTTCGGTACATTTGCGGGGCGCGAATGGGTCGCGGCCTCGATCGTGTGGCCGAAGCTGAAAACCCTGCGCGAGGGCGCAGACCTTGCATCGCAACGGCTGTGGGGCAAAAAGGTCGCCTGACCTGCTATACTGCGTCCACGCGCACCAAACGAATAAAGGGAGACACCCCATGGACGATACCGTCCGCAAGATCACCGCCGAGGACATCAACCCGCGCTACAACTGGGAGCGCGCGCTGCCGGCGTTCGGCGCCATGGGCGTGGATTTCGAGCAGCGCGTCGATTACCGCCGCCTGCACAATTATCGCCTCGCGCGCGCCCGGCAGGCGCTCGACAAATCCGAGCTCGGCGCGCTGCTGGTGATGGACGTCAACAACATCCGCTATCTCACCTCGACCAAGATCGGCGAGTGGGAGCGTGACAAGATCTGCCGCTGGGCGCTGCTGACGCGCTCCTCACCTGACCCGATCCTGTGGGATTTCGGCTCGGCCGCGGTGCATCACAGGCTCTATGCGCCCTGGCTCAAGCCGGAGAACTGCAAGGCCGGCCTGCTCGGTCTGCGCGGCACCGTCTCGCCGTCGTTCGGCCTGATGGCGAAGCACGCGGGCGAGATCGCGTCGATCATCCGCGAGGCCGGCGTGATCGACATGCCGGTCGGCCTCGACATCGTCGAGCCGCCGATGCTGTTCGAGTTGCAGAAGGCGGGCCTCAAGATCGCGGACGGCCAGCAGGTGATGCTGGAAGCGCGCGAGATCAAGTCGGCCGACGAGATCGCGCTGCTCAATCGCGCCGCCGCGATGGTCGATGGCGCGTATCATCTGGTCTACGAGCAGCTCAAGCCGGGCGTGCGCGAAAACGACATCGTCGCCAACGTGAACCAGTTTCTCTATTCGCACGGCTCCGACGACGTGGAGGCGATCAACGCGATCTCGGGCGAGCGCTGCAATCCGCATCCGCACAATTTCACCGACCGCATGCTGCGGCCCGGCGATCAGGCGTTCTTCGACATCCTGCAGAGCTTCATGGGTTATCGCACCTGCTATTACCGCACCTTCAACGTCGGCCGCGCGACGCCGGGCCAGCACGACGCCTACAAGAAGGCGCGCCACTGGCTCGACAAGGCGATCGAATTGATCAAGCCGGGTGTGAGCACCGACAAGGTCGCGAGCGTGTGGCCGAAAGCCGAAGAGTTCGGTTTCCCCGATGAGACGAGCGCATTCGGCCTGCAGTTCGGCCACGGCATCGGCTGCGCGATCCACGAGCGGCCGATCATCTCGCGCGTGATCTCGATGGATCATCCAACCGAGATCAAGGAGGGCATGGTGTTCGCGCTCGAAACCTATTGCCCGGCGAAGGACGGCTATTCGGCTGCGCGCATCGAGGAAGAGGTCGTGGTCACCGACAAGGGCTGCCGCGTGATCACGCTGTTCCCCGCCGAGGAACTCCCCATCGCCAATCGGTATTGATAGAGGCGCAGTCCGGGCGTCCTCCGGCTGCGGCCGGAGGTCCCGCCATGATCCGCAAGCTCGCAACCGGGAAATACCGCCTCTATTCGCGCAAGAAAAATCCGAAAACCGGGAGACGCCGCAATCTGGGCACGTTTTCGTCCCGCGTCGCCGCCGAGAAGCACGAACGCGCCGTGCAGTATTTCAAGCGCGGCGGCTGACTGCTAGAAGGGCGCCCGAACCGGGCCGATCGGCCGGGCGTTAAATCCACCCAAGGAAAAGGCTTCGAGATGAAAATGACATCGTGGACATCCGGACTGGCCGCCGTCGCGCTCGGTCTGGCGCTGGTGGCGTCGCCCGCCGCGGCGCAGCGTTCCGACGAGATGAAGGCCGGGCAGGGCGGCGGCGGGCATCCGTGCGCCGGCGATGCGCAGCGCATCTGCAGCGAATTCATCCCGGACCGCGCCAAGGTCGCGTCGTGCCTGTTCAAGAACAAGCCGAAGCTGTCCTCTGCCTGCCGCGCCGAGATTGGCGGCGGCAAGACGAAGGTCGGCAAGTCGCGCAAGGGCAAGCGTCACGGCCGCCGTCATCGCCGCCGCTGATACTTTTGAATTCGCGTAATCAGGCCGTGCGCAGCGATGCGCGCGGCCTTTTCGTGCCTATATCCGGGACAGCAAACAGAGAGTCCCCGAAATGCCCGCATCGCACGCCGCCATCCCGACCGTTTCCGCCAGCCGCTATCTCCAGCAGCTCTGCAAGCACTGGAGTCACAAGTTCGCGGTCGAGTTCACGCCGCAGCATGGCACCATCCCGTTCGACGGCACGCGCCTGTGCACGCTCGACGCCGCACCGGACGTCCTGAAGCTGCGCATCGAAGCCGCGGACGACGCCACGCTCGAACGCACGCAGGGCGTGGTGATCGACCACCTCAAGCGCTTCGCGTTCCGCGAGGAACTGGGCGACGTCAGGTGGGAGCGGGCGGCCTGAACCGCCGCTTTGGCACTGGCGCGAGCGCAGCATAAATGCTGTGTTGCGGACTATCACGGCGAAGGAAAAACCCCATGAAGACGACGCTGCTGGCCGCTCTCGTTCTCGGGGGCATCACGATGTCGGGTGCAGGGATCGCCGCGGCGGGCGCCATGCCCGCAGCGGCTTTGCAAAACGCAGCGTCAGGCGATGTCGTGCGGGTCGAGGCCGCGCAGGCCAAGGAACGCAGCCGCGATCAGCGTGCGCAACGCCAGCGCGTCGTAACCGCTCCGCCACCGCGTGCTCCGTATATCGACTACAACGCGACTTATCGCGGCTTCGAGGACCCGGGCTTTGCGCTGCGCGGCAACATGCCGGGTTGCGCCATCGATCTCGGATACGGCCGCTGGGAGACGTGCGATTAGCAGTCGCCGCTCGGGATGACGGAGCGAATCACTCCAGCCCGGTCGGGACCTGCTTGTTTTCGCTCTTGAGCTTCACGCCGGCGCCGATCGCCATCGTCTCCAAGAGCGCGGCGAAATCCTGTGCGAGATATTTGTCCGGATCGGGCTTGATCTGAGCCGCGCCGAAGTGCTGCTGCAGCACCTCGCGCGCCGCCGCCGTCACCGGCATCGGCACGCCGAGATCGGTGCCGAGCGAGAGGCCGAGGTCGAGATCCTTGCGCAGCAGCTCGGGCGTGAACGTCGTGGTCCAGTCGAGGTTGACCAGCGCCGGCGACTTGTAGCGCGTGAACATCGAGCCCATCACGCCGTTGTTCATGAACGCCAGGAAGGCGTGGCGCGGCACGCCGGCCTTCTCGGCGACCAGCATGATCTCGATCAGGTTCTCGATCACGACGCCGAGCATCACGTTGTGCGCGATCTTGCAGACGCGCGCGAGCTCGCCTTCGCCCACGTAAGAGACGCCCTGCGGCGCGAACACCTCAATCAGCGGCTCGACCTCGCGGAACAGCCCTTCCGGCCCCGACGCCACCGCCGAGAGTCGTCCAGCCTTGATCACCTTGGCGTTGCCGCTCACCGGGCAGGCGAGGAAGT
Organism: uncultured Alphaproteobacteria bacterium; assembly: GCA_963828625.1. Taxonomy (GTDB): domain Bacteria; phylum Pseudomonadota; class Alphaproteobacteria; order Rhizobiales; family Xanthobacteraceae; genus PALSA-894. The sequence goes on from CAWHEX010000011.1 coordinate 1,038,307, forward strand.
CCGAGCCGAGTTCCTTCAGCCGCGCGCGGATCGCGGCGGATTCCTCCAGCGCAATGGTTGAGCAGTCGACGAACACCGACGGCAGCTTGCCGTTGCGTCCGTGCACCACACCCTGCTCGCCGAAGTAGACCTCCTCGAGGTCCTTGCCGGTCGACACGATGGAGAACACCACGTCGCAGCTCGCGAGATCGCCGAGCTTGTCGACGATCTTGCCGCCGGACTTCGCGAGCGGCTCGGCCTTGGCGCGCGTGCGGTTCCAGATCGACACATCGTGCCCGGCCTTGAGCAGCCGTTCCGCCATGGGAAATCCCATGCGGCCCATGCCGATCCAGCCGATGCGTTGGGTGTTGTCCGCCATCTTGAACGCCTCCTCGTGCTGACGCGGCAGTAACATGGAGGGATAGGTGCTTCAACCGCGCGAAGGCACCGCCATTCCTGCAAGGTCTCCTTGCAGGCGGACAGGCTCGCAAGCCTTGCGCGCGCGTGATAGTCACCCCGGGAGTCATCAGGGCTGAACGGGTTTGGGGATTTGAAAATGGCCGACAAGTTGAACGTGATCACGATTACGGGTTCGCTGCGCAAGGGCTCGTACAATGCCGCGCTGGCGCGCCAGCTGCCGCAATGGGCGCCCGAGGGCATGAGCATTTCGGCTTCGCCCTCGTGGGCGGGTTTCCCGATCTACAACGCGGACGACCAGAACGCGGGCGGCTTCCCGGCCGACGTGGAGGCGCTGGCCGCCGCGGTGCGCAAGGCCGACGGCGTGGTCTTCGTGACGCCGGAATACAATTACGGCATTCCGGGCGGACTGAAGAATGCGATCGACTGGCTGTCGCGGCTGAAGGATCAGCCGTTCATCGGCAAGCCGGTCGCGATCCAGTCGGTCACCGGCGGACCGCTTGGCGGCGCACGCATGCAGTATCAGATGCGCCAGGCATGCGTATTCCTCGACGCGCTCGCGTTCAACAAGCCGGAAGTTTTCATCGGCATGGCGCCGAGCAAATTCGACGAGAAGTCACTGGAGTTCAAGGACGAGGCCGGGATCAACTTCATCAAGCAGCAGCTTGCCGGATTCGAGAAGTTCATCAGGAAGCTGAGCGGGAAGTGACCTAGAGCGCGCCGCCCTCAAGCCACGTCGCGCCGCGCGCATAAAGCGCCTCGACCTCCTTGCCGTCGAGGCCCGGCATGTCGGGCTTCACCGTGTAGCCGATGCGGGTCTGCAGGTAGGCGAGGTGGCGGTAGCCCTCGGGGAAGCGCGCGAGCAGCTCCTGATCGAGCGCGAGGCTGGCCGACGGGTCGAGCGGATCGAGGCGATCCTTCTCGTAGATCGGCTGGCGCAGCACGAGGCCCCAGCGGTCGCCGCGCTTCTCGAAGAAATCGTAGAAGCGCCCGGTGCACACGACGTCGCACAACACGTCGTCCACCTTGGCGCGCTGCGAGATGGTCATCTTGGTCTGCGCGATCGCGCGCGTGCCGGATACATCGATGGTCGAGCCACCGAGGAAATGCAGGATGCGAACGCCGCGCGCGTAGCCTTCCTCGCTCACCTTGATGAACTCGTCGCGCGAGCCCTGGAACCAGGTCGCCATCATGCGCCCGTCCTCGTGCCAGACCCCGCGGAAGCGCTCCCACTGCCGCGCGTCGCGCAGCACCGCCCAGTCCTCGACAAGCTGGCGGATGGTGAGGCGGTCGTTGAGGGTGGCATCCATCCGCATTCTCCGGTGTCATGCCCGCGTGGGCGGGCATCCAGTACACAACGGCCTGACTTTTGGCTACTGGATCACCCGCCTTCGCGGGTGATGACGGCCTCGGTATGATGCGCGAACGGAGAACATGATGGGACGGCTGGACGGACGCGTGTCGATCGTGACCGGCGGCGCGAAAGGCATCGGTAAACATTATTCCCTCGCGCTCGCCGCCGAAGGTGCGCGCGTGATGATCGCCGACATCGTGGACGGCGCGCAGCTTGCGGCCGAGATCGCCGCGAAGCATGGCGCGAACTCGGTCGCGAGCGAAATCTGCGACGTGAGCGACGAGACCGCCGTGAAGCGCCTTGTCGCCGCGACGATCGCGCGCTTCGGCCAGATCGACGTGCTGGTGAACAACGCGGCGCTCTATGCGCCGCTGCACGAGCAGAAGTTCACCGAGATCGACGTCGCCCTGTGGGACAAGGTGATGGCGGTCAATCTGCGCGGGCCGTTCCTGATGGCCAAGCACGTCGCGCCCGAAATGGCCAAGCGCAAATACGGCAAGATCATCAACATCGGATCGGGCACGGCCGTACGCGGCATCCCGTGGATCATGCACTACTCCACCAGCAAGGGCGGCATCATGGCGATGACGCGCTCGATGTCGCGCGAACTCGGCGACGACGGCATCCGCGTCAACACGCTGATGCCGGGCTTCACGCTCTCGGATTCGATCGTCGAGCAGAATCCCGGCCACGTCGAAACCGCGCGCAACCGCGCCGTCCAGTCGCGCGCGCTCAAGCGCGATGCGCACCCGGAGGATCTGTGCGGCACGCTGGTGTTCCTTGCGTCTGCCGACAGCGACTTCATCACCGGGCAGATGATCGCGGTGGATGGCGGCAACGTGAATACGTGAGCTGATTTTCGCAGGCCGAAAGTTTGGCTCCGCTCGTCCCCGCGAAAGCGGGGGCCCAGTGTTTGGTCAAGAACTGGATTCCCGCTTTCGCGGGAATGAGCGGAGGAATAGAATCGCGCACAACAACGAAATTCGTGGAGGAAGCCATGACGCGTCACGCCCTCGCGCTCACGCTGACATTGGTCGTTTCGCCCGCTTTCGCCCAGTCGCAGAAGGTCGGCGATCCGCCCGAAGCCTCGAACATGCGGCTCGTCGGCATGAGCGACCTGCAGGCGCGCAGCGCCTACCAGCCGACCATCCATAAACAGGGCGACCGCTACATCGCCTATATCGGCCACCACGGCGGCACGCCGGACGTGCCGAAGCCGGTCAACAAGATGACCGGCGAGGCGGAGTTCAACGGCACCTCGATCCTCGACGTCACCGACCCTGCCAATCCGAAATACCTCAAGCACCTGCCGGGCCTCGAAGGGAATTACGAGGAAGGCGGCGCGCAGATGGTGCGCGTATGCGACGGGCGCGGCCTGCCGAAGGGCGACCCGAACAAGACCTACATGCTGCGCGTGTTCGGCGGGAAAGCGCATGAGGTCTGGGACGTAAGCGAACCGGCCGATCCGAAGCTGCTCGCGCGCATGCAAAGCGGGCGCGACACGCACAAGAACTGGTGGGAGTGCGACACCGGCATCGCCTACCTCGTCTCCGGCATTTCGGGCTGGCGCGTGCGACGGATGACGCAGGTCTACGACCTGAGCGATCCTGCGAGCCCCAGGCACATCCGCGACTTCGGCATTCCAGGGCAGGAACCGGGCGCGACCGTCACCGCCATCCCGACCGAACTGCATGGCGGCATCTCGACCGGGCCGCGCGGCAACCGCGTCTATCTCGGCTACGGCACCAACAAGGGCGGCGTGCTGCAGATCCTCGACCGCGAGAAGCTCATCACGGGGCCAGCGGCGCCGACGCCGGACAATCTGCGCGCGCCGGTGATCGGTGAGCTGCAGATGTCGCCGCTCGTCGGCGCGCACACGGTCTATCCGCTCGGCAAGATCAAGATCCCGCAATTCGCGGGCGACAAGTTCGGCGCCGAGCGCGACATGGTGATGATCGTGGACGAGTCGCTGGTGAACGAGTGCGGCAGCGGCGAGACGCGGCAGATGGTGTGGTTCGTCGATGCCACGATCGAGAAGCAGCCGATGGTCGTGTCGAACTACACGCCGGATGCGAAGGATTTCTGCGCGCGCGGCGGGCGCTTCGGCGCGCATTCGTCGAACGAGAGCATGGCGCCGGTGTTCTTCGGCAAGCTCGCCTTCGTGACGTTCTTCAATGCGGGTGTTCGCGCGATCGACATCCGCAATCCGTACCAGCCGAAGGAAGCCGGCTACTTCATTCCGTCGATCACCGAAGCCACCGACAAGCGTTGCGTGAAGGTGGACGGTCAGGACCGCTGCAAGATCGCGATCCAGAGCAACAACGTCGAGACCGACGATCGCGGTTACATCTACGTGGTGGACCGCGCCAATACCGGCCTGCACATTCTGGAAGTGACCGGCGAAGCGCGGGCGATTGCGGTGCCTGCCGTAGGCCGGTCCGGCATCACGTCACGAACGATAGGCCCGCTCGCTACCCCGCCTCCACGCTGAATCCGTCGCGATCGAGCGTGATCCGCCCCGCGGCGGCGTTGGCGCCCCATTTCGCGGTCGCGCCGATGCCGCCGAAGGAAAACAGATGCGGCGCGATCTCGCCGAGGTCGCCGTCGCGATTGGCCTCGATCAGTGCGCGGATGATGGCGTCGGGCGCCGCGGCGCCGAGCATGTGCTTGAGCAGCCCGGCATTGCGCGCGAGCCCTTGCGTCGAGGCGCGCACGCCGCAGCGTTTGGCATAGCGCATCAGCGTGGTGAGGCTGGTCGGCCCGGCAAGGCCGATCCGCACCGGATGATCGACGCCCTGATCGCGCAGCCGCTCGCACCCACGCGATGATCGGCGCGGCATCGAGCGAGAACTGCGTCACGATCTCCGCCGCAAGGCCGGTCTGCGCGGCGGCTTCGAGCTTGGCGGCGAGCAGCCGCTCAAGCTCATGGCCTGCGATGCGCGGATGGCCGTCCGGATAGCCCGAGATGCCGATCTGCGTGATGCCGCTGCGCGCGATCAGGCCGGAGTCGATCGCTTCGAGCGCACCACGGAACGGCCCGGCGGGCTCGGCGCGGTCGCCCGCGATCACCAGCAGGCGGCGCACGCCCGCCTCGCCCGCAAGCCGGTCGAGAAAATGGCGTAGCGCGTCGGCCGACGCGAAGTTGCGCACCGCCAGATGCGGCACCGGCTCGAGCCCGGCCGCGCGCACGAGCGTGGCCTGCCCGATCAGGTCATCCTGCGGCCGTGTCGGGATCGCGCTGAGATAAACCGGCGTGCCGGCGCGGCGCGGCCTGCCTGAGCGCCTCGATGTCCTGCGCGCTCGGCCGGGTCGCCTCGATCGAGCAGCCGCGCATGAACGCCGCGATCTCGGCAACCGTTTCGGCCGCGGTCGGCCCGTGCCTTGTCGGGCGCGAGCATGATTAATCTCTTCGCCGCGAGATCACGTAGGACTCGTCGTAGAACCACAAGCCTCCGTGCTTGCGCAGCACTTCGCGCGTCGCGTCGAGATAGCGCCCGTCGCTCACCACGCTGCCGAGCCGGTCGTCCTCGACCTGCGCCACGTAGATCGCCGCGTTCCATGCCGCGAACGCCGTCGAGGTGCCGATCGATTCCGAAACCTCGGAGGGCAGCGTGTGCATCTCGTAGCGGAACAGCGAGCGGTTATCCGCATAGGCGTTGAAGTTGAGGTCGCGCCCGCCGGGCCCAAGCTCCTGCTTCACGGCTTTCAGAATCTGGTGCCGGTCGGTGGTGAACGGATTGTCGCCCGGCCAGACCTTCTGGATGATCTCCATGCCGGGATCGTGCCCGTAGGAGTGGATCGCGAGCAGCCGCCCGCCCGGCCCGAGTGCGCGCGCGAGCGGTGCGATCACGCGCTTCGCCTTGAAGTCGACCGAGGCGCGCGCACGATACGGCTGCGACGCGATGACGAGGTCGTAGTTGGCGACCGTGCCGCCCGGCTTCGGGATGATCGGGTCGAGCAGGAATTTGTGGTCCTCGCGATACATCACCAGCACGACCGGGCGCTCGTACACCGGATTGCCGGTCTTCGGGCTGACCCCCGCCTTCCAGTTCTCGGCGAGGAAGGGCTCCAGATCCATGATCTGGGATTCAAACTTGTGCGCGGTGTTCCCGGTCAGCGGCACCTCGTGCCACACCATGCTGGAGGCGGCGCTGAGCGACTTCACGGCGAGCCACGGCGCATCCGCGTAGGCAAGGTTGGTCAGCACCACGACGGACTGCGGATGCTCGAGCAGGCGATCCGCCATCTTCTGCATGGTGAGGCGGATGTCTTCGAGGCTGATCTCCTTGCCGACCACGTAGAACGGCATGTTGGGGAAGCGGTCGTGCATCGAGCGCATCACGCGCGACAGCACCGAGCCGTCGCCGACGCCGGCGTCGAACACGCGCACCGCCGGCGGGCGCGGATGGATGTTGCCGAGCTCCAGCGCGACGCGGCTCGCCACCACCCATTTCTCGGAGCAGGTGTTGACGAACAGCAGGTATTTTTGCCGGTTGTCGAAGAAGCGGAAGTTGCGCTGCGGATCCTCCGAGCGCGGCGGATGCCCGATCGCGATCGGCCCCTCCGAGGGCTGCGGCGCGCGCAGCATCGGCTGGCGCTCGATCACCAGCGGCCGTGCGAGCGATGGCTTGCCCTGATGGCTCGCCATGAAGCCGCGGATGCGGTCGAGCGTTTCGGTGGTGATGCGGCCGCCGTTGCGCAGCCGCGTCGCAAGCTTGCCGTCGTTCACCGCGCGGCGGCCGAACGTGGATTCGGCCAAGCCGGATTGACGGCAGAATTCGGAGATTTCCTGCAGGATGACATCGTTCATGGCGCGCTTCCCGATGGCTCATTCGTGACGGAGCCTTGTGTGAAGCGTCCTGCCGTCCGCCGTTTCGGTCAACCACAAAAGGTCCCACCAGATAGGTGGGCAGACTTCGTGGGTATGCCAGTTATCCGGTCATAATCGGGAGTTTGTCCCAACGCTGGTGCATGGCTGGGCGCAGATTTGCGGGCACTTGCCCACAGATTTAGCCTCAAGTGGGCAAGTTCGCCAAGGCCATTCCGCAACAGCCCGGCATTCGTGCAAGATCGGCGTGTCCGACCAACCCATCGAGGCCCGCATGCCGCGCTTCTCGGCCAATCTCGGCCATCTCTATGTCGAACTCCCGCTGATCGAGCGCATCGGCGCGGCAGCGAAATCCGGCTTCAAGGCGATCGAGCTTCAGCTTCCCTATGAGCTGCCACCGTCAGCCGTGAAAGCCGAGATCGACAAGCACGGCCTGACGATGCTGAACGTGAACTCGCCCAACGGTCCGGGCGGCGAGCCGGGGCTTGCGGCGGTCGCGGGGCGCGAGAAGGATTTCGCCGCGCTGTTCACCAAGGCGCTCGACTATGTGGTGGCGATCGGCGGCACGTCGATCCACGTGCTGTCGGGCGTGGTGCCGCCGCACGAACGGCCCGCCGCCGAGAAGGTGATCGTCGCGAACCTGATGCGCGCCTGCGATGAGGCGGCGGCGAAAAACATCTTCCTGATGCTGGAGCCGCTGAACCACCGCGACCGGCCCGACTATTTCGTCTCGCACATCGAGCACATCGCCGACATCATCGCGAAGGTCGGCAAGCCGAACCTCAAGATCATGTACGATTTCTACCACGTGCAGGTGATGCAGGGAGACGTGCTCAAGCGCATGGAGCGTCATTTGCCGCTGATCGGGCACGTGCAGTTCGCCGGTCCTCCGGCGCGCGTGCCGCCGCACAAGGGCGAGCTGAATTTCCCGGTGATCTTCGACGCGATCGACGACATGGGCTGGAAGGGCTGGGTCGGCGCCGAATACGGCCCCGGCGGGCCGACGACCGACAGCCTGGTGTGGGGAAAGCCTTACGGGATCGGTTAGGCGCGTCGGCGGGCAGTTGAATCAATTCGCCTAAACTCCGCTTCAAATCCGGACGCCCGGTTTAGCGCCACCTTCAAGCGGTGAGCGCACGCTCCCGCGTCGGCCCCGCATGAGCGAGGGCCGCACGAGGAACCGATGCTGGGCGGGATCAAGGGCGATCGAACACCGGAGCGCGTGTCGCTGTTTCGCCTGCTGGCGCGGCGGTGGAAGCCGGTCGTGCCGGTAAAGCGCGTGCGGCTCGCGCGCGCCTGGTCGTTGCAGTCGGGCGAACAGCCTGCGCCGGCGCGTGCATGGATCTCAAAACCGCGCGGACATGCGGTCTTCGTCAAGCCGGTCATCAGGCCGTCGCGCGCGGCCTGGAGTCCCTGGCAGTGGGTGAAGTGACGCCTGCGGCGTCAGTTCTGCATTCCCCATCGCCGGATCGTCACGTTCTCGATCGAGCGGAAGATCACGCTCTCGACGAACAGCCCGATCAGGATCACGGTGAACAGCCCGGCGAACACCGAGGGGATTTCGAGCTGATTGCGGTTCTCGAAGATGAACCAGCCAAGCCCGCCCGAGCGCGACGACACGCCGAACACCAGTTCGGCCGCGATCAGCGTGCGCCACGCGAACGCCCAGCCGATCTTGAGGCCGGTGAGGATCGACGGGAACGCGGCCGGCACCAGCAGGAACGCCACGTAGGAAATCCCGCGCAGCCCGCAGTTCTGCCCCGCCATGCGCAGCGTCGGCGAGACCGAGGTGAAGCCCGAGTGGGTGTTGAGCGCGACCGCCCACAGCACCGAATGGATGATCACGAACACGAGGCTCTTCGCGCCAAGGCCGAACCACAGCAGCGCGAGCGGCAAGAGCGCGATCGCGGGCAGGGGATTGAACATCGCGGTCAGCGTCGAGAGGAAATCCGTGCCGACGCGGGTCGTGATCGCGAGCGTCGTGAAGATGCCGGCGAGCGCGAGCCCGCACGCGTAGCCCATCAGCAGGATCTGCAGCGAGGTCAGCGTGCGCTGGACCAGCGGCCCGTTGACCACGGCGTCGTACAGCGCTTCCAGCGTCTCGCCGAGCGTCGGGAACAGAAGGTTATTCTGGAGCCACGTCGCGTAGAGCTGCCAGGCGAGGCACAGCACCAGGACCACGATCAGCCGGCGCACGCCGGTGATCTGCAACAGCCGTTCGGCGGTCGAGAGCGGCCGCGCCGCATCGCCGACGGCGTGCATGGTGTCGAGTTCGACCATGCGCTCGGGACGGCGCGGCGGCTCCATCCTCGCGATACGTTGTGCGGTATCGGTCATCAGTGCGTCTCCGGTGCGAGCGCGGTCTCGACCCTGTCGGCAAACAACAGATCGTGGATGCGGCGGTGCACTTTCTCGAAGGCGGGTGTGCCGATGTCGCCAAAGCCAAGATGGTCGGCGTTCAGCTCAGCCTTCACGCGGCCGGGGTGAGGCGACATCACGAGGATGCGGCTTCCGACCAGCAGTGCCTCTTCGATGGAATGCGTGACGAACAGCACCGTGAAACCGACGTCGTCCCACAGCGCCTTCAGCTCTTCCTGCATCTTGCGCCGCGTCAGCGCGTCGAGCGCGGCGAACGGCTCGTCCATCAGCAGAACCTTCGGCTCCATCGCGAGCGCGCGCGCGATCGCGACGCGCTGCTTCATGCCGCCCGAGAGCATGTGCGGATAGACATTCTCGAACTTCGTGAGATTCACCTTGGCGATGACGGAGCGCGCGTGCTCGACCGCCTGTTCCTTCGGCATCTTGCGGTTGACCATCAGCGGGAACAGTACGTTGGCCAGCACGGTCTTCCAGGGAAGCAGCTGGTCGAACTCCTGAAACACCATCATGCGGTCGGAACCGGGCCGGTCGATCGGCTTGCCGTCGAGGCGCATTTGCCCCTCGACCGGCTGCATGAAACCCGCGACCGCCTTGAGCAAGGTCGATTTGCCGCAACCGGAGGGGCCGAGCACCACGAACCGCTCGCCCTCGTAGACCTCGAAGCCGACGCGCCAAGTGGCGGTGACCAGATGATGCTCGGTCTTGTACTGCAGCGTCACGTCGTCCACCGCGAGCAACGGTGCACGGCCTGCCGCCTGAACGCTCGACTCCCCGGGCATGCATCCCCCTGTTTCGCGGCAATAATGCCGCGATGCTTTCGCCGTGCCTAGCCGGTGGTGTATCGTCGATCAAGAAAAGCTTTCACAGGAGGAATTTCATGCTGCGTCGCCTGATCGTGCTTGTTGCATTTGCGGCCTGCCTCGCCTCGCCCGGGGCCGCGCGCGCCGAGGCCAATGTGGTGCGCGTCGCGAAGCAATTCGGCGTCGGCTACATGCAATACATGGTGATGCAGGAGCTCAAGCTCGTCGAGAAGCACGCCAAGGCGGCGGGCCTCGATGTCACCAGCGAATGGGCGACGTTCCGTTCTTCCGACGTGATGAACGACGCGCTGATCTCCGGCTCGGTCGATTTCGTCTCGCTCGGCGTGCCCGGCATCATCACCATCAACTCCAAGACCAAGGGCACCGCGAACGAGGTGAAGGGCGTGCTCGGCCTCAACATCTCGCCGCTGATGCTCGTGGTGCGCGACCCCGCCATCAAGTCGCTGAAGGACTTCAAGGACAATCACCGCATCGCGCTGCCGGCCGTGAAGGTTTCCAACCAGGCGATCATCCTGCAGATGGCGGCCGCCAAGGAATTCGGTGAGGCGAAATACGCCGAGCTCGACAAGCTCACCGTGTCGATGTCGCACCCGGACGCGACCGCCGCGATGCTCGGCGGGGCAGCGGAGATCACGGCGAACTTTTCCTCGGCGCCGTTCCAGTACCGGCAGCTCAAGAACCCGAACAACAAGCTGTTGCTGAACTCGGCCGACCTGTTCCGCGACGATCCGATGTCGTTCAACGTCGTGGCGTCCAGCACCAAGTTCCGCACCGAGAATCCGAAGCTGTTCGCGGCTTTCGTCGCGGCGATGAAGGAGGCGACCTCCATCATCAACACCGACAAGCGCAAGGGCGCGGAGATTTATCTCAAGGTATCGGGCGAGAAGACGAGCGTGGACGACATCATGGAAGTGCTGGCCGACAAGGAGATCCAGTACAACAACCGCGTCGGCGGCATTAAGGCCTTCGTGGACTTCATGGCCAAGACCGGCTCGCTGAAGAACCCGCCGAAGGACTGGAAGGACATGTTCTTCCCCGAGGCGTTCGGCAGCGGGACGTAAGCCGAGCGCGAACGCGTACCTTTCTTTCCCCTCTCCCGCTTGCGGGAGAGGGTCGCCGCGAAGCGGCGGGGAGAGGGTGTTTCCCGTCGGGCAAAAGGCCCTCTCCCGGCTCACGCCTTCGGCGTTCGCCACCCTCTCCCGCAAGCGGGAGAGGGGAAGCAAGCAAGGCAGCTCATGACTCTCTCCCTCAATCCCACCTCCACGCTCCCCGCCGACGGGACCGCCGGCACGCTCGTCGGGCGCGTCTGGCGTCCCGAGCTTTCCGGGCCCTCGGTCGTCGCGATCCGCGCGGATGGCGTCTACGACATCTCGCGCTCGTTTTCGACGATGCGCGATCTGTGCGAGGCGCCCGATCCGGCCGCGGGCGTTGCGGGCGCGCAGGCCGATCGGGTCGGCGATCTTGCGGCGCTTCTCGCCAACACCGTCGAGAGCAAGCGCGACACGTCGAAGCCCTGGCTGCTCGCGCCGGTCGACCTGCAGGCCGTGAAGGCGGCGGGCGTCACCTTCGCGATCTCGCTGCTGGAGCGCGTGATCGAGGAGCAGGCGCGCGGTGTGCCCGCGCGCGCCGCGCAGGCACGTGCCGATGTCGAGGCCGCGCTCGGCGGCTCGGTCGAGAAGATCAAGCCCGGCTCGCCGCAGGCCGCCGAATTGAAGAAGGTGCTGCAGGAGAAGGGCCTGTGGTCGCAATATCTCGAAGTCGGCATCGGGCCGGACGCCGAGATCTTCACCAAGAGCCAGGTGATGGCGGCGGTCGGCACCGGCATGTCGATCGGCGTGCTCAAGTCGTCCACCTGGAACAACCCGGAGCCCGAGGTGGTCGTCGTCGCCACCTCGAAGGGAAAGATCGTCGGCGCGACGCTCGGCAACGACGTGAACCTGCGCGACGTCGAAGGCCGCTCGGCGCTGCTGCTCTCCAAGGCGAAGGACAACAACGCCTCGACGGCGATCGGTCCGTTCGTCCGGCTGTTCGACAAGACCTTCTCGCTCGACGATGTGCGCCGCACGACCGTCACGCTGTCGGTGAAGGGCACGGACGGCTTCGTGCTCGAAGGCTCAAGCGATGTCGGCAAGATCAGCCGCGATCCGGAAGAACTCGTCGGGCAGATGATCGGGCGGCATCACCAGTATCCGGACGGCGCGGTGCTGTACCTCGGCACGATGTTCGCGCCCGTGAAGGATCGCGACGCGCCCGGCATGGGCTTCACGCATCATCCGGGCGACGTGGTGACGATCGCGGCGGACAAGCTCGGCGCGCTGACCAACGTGGTGACGACGAGCGATCAGGCGCCGGAGTGGACGTTCGGCGTCGGCGACCTGATGCGCAATCTCGCGAAGCGCGGGCTGCTGTAGGCGCTATTTGACGTCGATGACGATCGCGCCGGTCGCGTCGCGCAATTTCGCCGGCTCGGTGCGAAACACCGCCTTCGGCGTGCCGGCCGCCGCCCAGATCACGTCGTAGGCCAACAGGTCGCGGTCCAGATAGGTCGCAAGCGGCGCGGCGTGGCCGAACGGCGGAATGCCGCCGATCGCGTAGCCGGTGAGCGTCGCGCACGGTGCGGCCGTCGGGGCGCTTCAATTCCTCGCCGAGATGCGCCGCAACTGCCGTTTCATTCACGCGATTGCTGCCCGACACGAGCAGCAGATACGGCTTGCCGCTCGCCGCGCCGGTGAACACCAGCGACTTCACGATCTGCCCGACGGTCACGCCGCACGCGGCGGCGGCTTCTTCTGCGGTGCGCGTCTGCTGCGCCATCTCGCGCACTTCGATCGCAAGCCCGAGCGCCGCCGCTGCGTCCTGAACCTTCTGTGCGCTCGGCGGCAACGCGTTCATGTGAGCTTCTGCCTCTTCAGTTCGCCGATGCCTTCGCGGCCGAACGCGTAGCCGCGCACCGTCATCTCGCATTCCCATGCGCCGGGCGCGCCCGCGATCCGGTAGAGATTATAGGCCGCCGGCTCGTCGTGCGTTGAGACGATGGCGGATGCCGACGGCACGCCGACCGCCGGAATGCGGCCCTTCGGCCCGTCGAGCCAGACCAGTTGCTGTTCGTGATTGTGCCCGTGCAGCACCAGCTCCGCGCCGTGCTCGGCAACAAGCGCGCGCAGCACCGGCGCATCGATCAGCCGTTTCATGTAGTGGCCGCGGTTCGGCACCGGCGGATGATGGATCAGCACGACGCGGAACACCGGCTCGCGCGACAGCGCGAGCAAGATCTCCGCAAGCCGCGCAAGCTGCTCGCCGCCCAGACGCCCCGTCGCCATGAACGGCCCGGTCGGCAGCGACGTCGTCAGCGCCACGATGGCGACCGGCCCGCGCCGCCGCACGAAGGGAAACTCCGCGCCGTCGTCGCCGCGCATGAAGTCGCCCCAGTGCTGCGCGGCGTGACCGGCCACGCGCTTGACGTAGGCGTCGTGATTGCCGGGCGTGAGCGTCACGTCCTGCGGTCGCGCCGAGCGTGTCGAGCCACGCCGCCGCGCGCGCGAACTCGGTGTCGAGCGAGATGTTCACGAGGTCGCCGGTCACCGCGATGTGGTCGGGCGCCTGCGCCTTCATGTCGGCAACGATCGCGTCGAGCACCTCGGCGCGGTGATGGCGGTGGCGCCGTCGATACCAGTTGATCAGCCCGAGCCCGCGCTTGTTCAGGATCTCGGCAAGGCGCGGCGTCGGGATCGGTCCGAGGTGCGGGTCGGACAAATGGGCGAGCGTGAACATCGCGCCGTTATAGCCTGCGCCACGGCGCCATCACGTAAAGGCGCGGCAGATGGGCGTCCGGAAAGCAAAGCGGCGCCCCCGAGGGGGCGCCGTGCGACGACAGGCGTTGGGAGGAACGCCGGCCGCCCGCGATGCTAGTTGTGGGTGACGGGCGAGAGCGCGGCCGCGATGTAGGGATCGCTCAGGTCCACGCAGGGCTTCCAGACGAAGCCCTTCTTCCGATTGAGGAAATAGATGATGAAGGGAAGCATGGCGGTCACCGGGTCAGCGTTATTGTGCAATGCACAAGTACGCCTCGCAGCCGCGCCGCAACAAGCCGGAACCCCGGTGGTCTGCCATGCATCAATGGCAGTCTCGCCGGTAACACTCTGATAACATTTGGAAATGGCTCTCGACTCGCTTCGCCGCGCCGTCGAGCCCGCGCTCCGGCGGGTGCTGCATTTCTATTGGCGTTTCGCGCGCGGGCTGACGCTCGGCGTGCGCGCCGTGGTGATCGACCCGCAGGGCCGCATCTTCCTGGTGAAGCACAGCTATGTCAGCGGGCTGGCATCTGCCGGGCGGCGGCGTCGAGACGGGCGAGACCCTGCAGGCGGCGCTCGGGCGCGAGCTGCTGGAGGAGGGCGGCCTCACGGCGCTGGAGCAGCCCGCGCTGCACGGCGTGTTCTTCAACAGCCGCGCGTCGCGGCGCGATCATGTGGCCGTGTACGTGATCCGCGCGTTCCGGCAGGACGGCGGCCCGCGTCATCCGCGCGAGATCGTGGATTGCGGTTTCTTCGCGCGCGATGCGTTGCCGGCCGACACCACACGCAGCACGCGTGCGCGCCTCGCCGAAGTGCTCGACGGCGTCACGATGTCCGAGCGCTGGTGAGCCTGTTTCCTCAGGCTCTCATTGATGGCAGCATGACGCCAACGAAAAGCCGATCGGGAGGAATTCATGAAACGTCTGTTCGCCGCGCTCGCCGCCGTCACGCTGCTCGCGGCTCCGGTTCACGCCGCCGATCCCGTCAAGGTCATCGTGCCGTTCGCGGCCGGCGGGCCGGTCGATGCGCTCGCGCGCATTCTGGCGGCCGAGCTTGCGCCGCGCCTGCAGACGGATGTCGTGGTGGAGAACATCGGCGGCGCCGGCGGCCTGCTCGCGGTCGACCGCGCGATGCGCTCGCCGCCCGACGGGCGCACCATCCTGTTCGCGAGCGTGGGCGCATTCGTCATCACGAATGCCCTCAAGCCGCAGGCGGGCTACGACCAGCTGAAATCCTTCGCGCCGGTCGCGCGCATCGGCGCGGCGCCGACGCTGTTCATCGTGAAGGCGGATTCGCCGATCCAGTCGCTGGCCGACCTCATCGCCAAGGCCAAGAGCGACAGCAAGCTGAGCTACGGTTCGGCCGGCAACGGCACCACGATGCATATCGCGGCCGAGCAGCTCAACGCGTCGGCCGGCACCAAGATCACGCATGTGCCGTATCGCGGCATCGCGCCCGCGCTGAACGACATCATGGGCGGGCACATCAACTTCCTCAACGGCGACATCACGGTGCTCTATCCGCTGGTGAAGCAGGGCACGATCCGCGCGCTTGCGGTCGCCGGCAACGAGCGCTCCAAGCTGCTGCCGGACGTGCCGACCGCCGCGCGAGGCCGGCTTCAAGGGCGTCTACATGGAGAACTGGTACGGCGCGCTGGTGCCGGCCGCGACACCGCCCGACGCGGTCGCGAAACTCGAAGCCGCCATCATGGACGTCGTGAAGAATCCCGGCGTGTGGGAGAAGATCTCCGCCAACGGCGTCTACGGCCCGCAGGACGCGAAGACCTTCCGCGCGCAGATCGAGAAGGATGTCGCCTACTGGGGCGCCGAGGTGAAGAAGCTCGGCATTCAGGTGGAGTAGCTTCCTTCCCTGCATCGCGAGGTGCCCGAGCGAAGCGAAGCTGCGACGCGAGCTCCGCGGACTTCACCACTCTCCCAAGAGGACTCGCGGCGAAGACGGTACGTACGCGCGCGACCCGCCAGCGCGTGACGCTCACGCAAACCGCCCCCGATCATGCTTCGCCTCGAAATCGAGCGCGGGTCCGAGCGGCACGATGCCGTTCGGATTGATGTGCAGCATGCTCATGTAATAGTGCCGCTTGATGTGATCCATGTTCACCGTGCCGGCGACGCCGGGCACCTGGTAGAGCTCGCGCAGATAGTTCGACAGGTTCGGATAGTCGGCGATGCGGCGCAGGTTGCACTTGAACAGCCCGACATAGACCGCATCGAAGCGCAGCAGCGTGGTGAACAGCCGCCAGTCCGCCTCGGTGATCCGCGCGCCCGCGAGATAGCGCTGGCGTGACAGCCGCTCCTCGAGCTGGTCGAGCGTGCCGAACAGATCGAGGAAGGCTTCCTCGTAGGCTTCCTGCGTGGTCGCGAAGCCGCAGCGGTAGACGCCGTTGTTGACGTTCTTGAACACGAGCTCGTTCACGGCGTCGATCTCGCCGCGCAGTTCGGCCGGATAGTAGTCGGTGCGATTGTCGGTGAACGCATCGAACGCCGAATTGAGCATCCGGATGATCTCCGGCGACTCGTTGTTCACGATCGTGCGCGTCTCCTTGTCCCAGAGAATCGGCACCGAGACGCGGCCCGAGTAGTGCGGATCGACCAGCGTGTAGATCTCGTGCAGGTGCTTCTTGCCGTTGACCGTGTCCTCGTCGGCGTCCGGACCGAACTGCCAGCCCTCGTCGCCCATCACGGGCTCGACCTCGGTCATCGAGATCACGTCCTCGAGGCCCTTGAGCTTGCGGAACACGACGGTGCGGTGCGCCCACGGGCAGGCGAGCGAGACGTAGAGATGATAGCGCCCGCGCGCGGCGGGAAATCCCCCCGTTCCGCTCGGGCCGGCGCTGCCGTCGGGCGTCACCCAGTTGCGGTATTTCGGCTGGCCGCGCTTGAAGCGCCCGCCGGTCGCCTTGGTGTTGTGAAACCGCGTGTGCCAGACACCGTCAACCATCTCGCCGTGGGCCATCAAATTCTCCTTCGCTACCCGTAACCTAATCACCACAACGCCGCGCGGCAATGGACCTCGCGCGGCCCAAATGCTAATCGGCGCAGGCCAGATGACCGACCTTTCCCTCACCATTCTGACCGAAAGGCCCGAGGACGCCGCGGCGATCGAGCGCCTGCACGAGCGCACCTTCGGGCCCGGCCGCTATGCGCGCACCGCCTACCGCATCCGCGAGCAGCTTCGCCACCGGCTCGACCTTTCCTACACGGCGCGCATCGGCACGCTGCTGGTCGGCTCGGTGCGCCTCACCGCCATGCGCATCGGCGACACGCCGGCGCTGCTGCTGGGGCCGCTCACCATCGAGCCGCCGTTCCGCGATCGCGGCATCGGCAAGGTCATGATGGAGCGCGCGCTGAAGGACGCGAAGGACCAAGGGTCACAAGCTCGTGGTGCTGGTCGGCGACGAGCCGTACTACGCGCGCGTCGGCTTCAAGCGCGCGCCGAAGGGCGCGATCACCATGACGGGCCGGTCGATCCGGCGCGGATGCTGGCGGTCGAACTGGTCGAGGGCGCGCTTAGCGGTGTGAGCGGCGTGATCCGGCCGGACTGGGACACGATCAAAAGGAAACCAGCATGAACGGCGCTGAAAGTCTGGTGCGTACGCTTGTCGGCGGCGGCGTCGATGTCTGCTTCTCCAATCCCGGCACATCGGAGATGCATTTCGTCGCCGCGCTCGACCGCGTCGACGGCATGCGCTGCGTGCTCGCGCTGTTCGAAGGCGTGGCGACCGGCGCGGCCGACGGCTATGCGCGCATGGCCGAGAAGCCCGCCGCGACGCTGCTGCATCTCGGGCCCGGCCTCGCGAACGGTCTCGCCAACCTGCACAACGCCATGAAGGCCGCGACGCCGGTGGTGAACATCGTCGGCGATCACGCGACCTATCATCGCGACTACGACTCGCCGCTCACCTCCGACATCGAGACCGCCGCGAAGCCGTTCTCCGGCTGGGTGAAGACATCGCCGACCGCGAAGACGGTCGCGGAGGACGGCGCGGCCGCGATCGCCGCCGCCATGAAGCCGCCCGGACAGGTCGCGACGCTGATCCTGCCGGGCGACACCGCATGGGACGAGGGCAGCGGGCCCGCGAAGGTGCCGGCGATCCCGGCGCGCGCGAAGGTGAGCGAAGACGCCGTGAAGGAGGCCGCGCGCGTGCTGCGCTCGGGCGAGCCCGCGATGCTGCTGCTCACCGGCCTGGCGCTGCGCGAGAAGGGGCTGGAGCTTGCGGCCGCATCGCGGCGAAGACCGGCGCGAAGATGATGGCGCAGACCTTCAACCGCCGCATGGAGCGCGGCGCAGGGCGCGTTTCGGTCGAGCGCATTCCCTATCCGGTCGATCAGGCGCTCAAGACGCTGGAAGGGCTCGAAGCACATCGTGCTGGTCGGCAGCCGCATCCCGGTGGCGTTCTTCGCCTATCCGGACAAGCCGTCGCCTGCTCGCGCCGAAGGACACGCAGTTCACCATGCTGTCCACGATCGAGGAAGATTCGGTGCATGCGCTCGAATGGCTCGCCGACGAGCTCGGCGCCGCGCAGCAGCCGATCGAGCCCTCGAAGTACGGCCCGCATGCCGCCCGCGACCGGCAAGATCGAGGCGCTGACGCTCGCGCAATCGCTCGGCGCGCTGATCCCCGAGAACGCCATCGTGGTGGACGAGGGCGTCTCGACCGGGCGCGGCTTCTTTCCGGCGACGCGCAACGCGCATCCGCATACGTGGCTGCAGAACATGGGCGGCTCGATCGGCATCGGCATGCCGCTCGCGACCGGCGCGGCGGTCGCGTGCCCGGACCGGAAGGTGCTGAGCATCCAGGCCGACGGCAGCGCGATGTACACGATCCAGTCGCTGTGGACGCAGGCGCGCGAGAACCTCAACATCACCACGGTGCTGCTGAACAACCGCTCCTACGCGATCCTGCGCCAGGAGCTTGCGAACGTCGGCGCGCAGAATGTCGGCCGCAAGGCGCTCGACATGCTCGACCTGTCGCGCCCCGACCTCGACTTCGTCGGTCTCGCGCGCGGCATGGGCGTGCCGGGCGAGCGCGTCGACACGATGGACGAGTTCAACACGGCGCTGGCGCGCGGGCTCGCCCACAAGGGGCCGTATCTGGTCGAGGTGATGCTTGCCTGAGTCGGCGACGCCCTCCGGCAGGCGCCTCGCCGCAGCTCAAATCGATCCAGGTTCTGCGCGCGATCGCGGCGCTGGGCGTGCTCACGCTGCATGCCGCGACCGAGAAGGTCTCGTTCCTCGGCGGCGAGCCCGGACCGTTCAAGAATTTCCTGCTCGGCGCTGCGGGCGTCGATCTGTTCTTCGTGATCTCGGGATTCGTGATGGTCTACTCGTCCGAATCCCTGTTCGGACGGCCGGCGCGCCGCGGACATTCTTCCTGCGCCGGCTGGTGCGCATCACGCCGCTCTACTGGGCCGTGACGGTCGCGATCATCGCCTACATCTACGCGGTGCACGGCGCGAAGCTGTGGGACATCTACACGCCGGCGAGCCTCGTCGGCGTCGTTCCTGTTCTGGCCGTATCCGCGCGTCGACGGCTTCGCGTTCCCGGTGCACCTGCTCGGCTGGACGCTGAACTACGAGATGTTTTTCTACGCGGTGTTCGCCGCCGCCATCGTGCTGCCGCGCCGCTTCGCGGTCGCGGCGGTGACGCTCGTGCTGCTCGCGCTGGTCGCCCTTGGCCGAACGCCGTCCGCTGCCGCTGCCGTTTTCGTTCTGGGCGAATTCGATCATCTGGGAATTCTGCTTCGGCATGGTCCTCGCGCTCGCGTATCGCGAGGGCGTGCGCCTGCCGCCTGCCGCCGCATGGGGGCTCGGGATCGCGGCGTGCGCAGGCTATGCGGCGATGTGGAATCCGCCGCACGCTGGGCCGGATGGCGCTGCCTGTTCTGGGGATTGCCCAGCGCGGCGCTGGTTGCTGCCGCGGTGCTCGCGCGCGCCACCTGGCAGCCGGGCGCGGCCGGGCGCTTCTTCGGCCTGCTCGGCGATGCGTCCTACTCGCTCTATCTCGTGCACCCGCTGACGTTTCCGCTGGTGCGCTGGACGCTCGGGCGCTGGATCGATTTCTCGGGCGAGCCGTGGGCTCTACGCCGCGATCGCGTACGCGGCGGCGATCGCCGCGTCGGTCGTCTGCTATCTGGCGTTCGAGAAGCCCATCATGCGCGCGTTGCAGCGCAAGCTCAGGGGCGCGTAGACGTGCGCGACGATGCGCAAAAGTGCCGCATCATGCAGAATCGGCAGGGGTGATTTGCGCATCCGCGGTCCGGCGCGCGAAAAGCGCGGTTTGCGCGATCATGGGTACCTGAGTTTTCAGAAATGTTACCCGGGTTCCATCTGAACTTCAGGCAAATCCGGGCGTTTCCTCCTTACGGAAACCCATGGAGGAGCCCCATGACGATGGACCCGAACGATCCGAACCGCCCGCTGGGCAATGATCCCTATTACGTCAATCGCGCACGTCCGAACGATGAAGGCGCCGGCTGGGGTCTCCCGGCCGCGGTCGCGGCGATCGTGCTGATCATCGGCGGCATGTTCCTGTTCGCCTCGAGCGGCGACCGCACGCAGACGGCCGCGAACAACAACGAAACGCCGGTGACACGAACCGCGCCGGTGACGACGCCGGCCCCGATGCCGCCGACGACACCGCCCGCCACGGCGCCGAAGCAGTAACGCTTCACATCACGTCAAGTCAGCCCCGCTCCGGCGGGGCTTTCTTTTTGTCGATGTGAAGAAGTGTTGGCGAGGGCTGGCGACCTTCGCGCATCCGATAGAGCGCTTGCGCCCGTCGCGCTCCGAAGCCGCTCAGCGGCCTTCGCGCATCCACGTCGCGGCGAGCGAGCCGATCAGCAGCAAGAGCCCGAGCATGCCGGCGAACAGCGGCAGGACGCCGATGCCACGCACCACGCTCGCATCGCGCATCTTCAGGCCGAGCCAGTCATCGCCTTTGTAGGTGTCGGTCGAGCGCACGCCGAGAATGCGCGGGATCGTTACATTGCCGGACGCATCCGCGAGACGACGCGCCTCGCCGCCGGTCGCATTGGCGAGCGGACCGACCACGTTCGTCGCCGACGTCACCTCGGAATATTCGCGCGGGTTCGCGGGTCCGACATTGACCATCGCGTTCAGCTTGCCGTCGGTGGCGCGCCACAGGCCAAGCTCGTTCGCCTGCGTGATCGCCTTCCACACGCCGGGCTCGGACTTGTCGAGCGTGAGTTGCCGCGTCTGCCCGGTCGGCGTCGTGATGGTCACCTGCGCGACCTCGTCCGCCATGCTCTGGCGGCGCACTTCGATATCGCGCCCGCGCACGCCGAGCCGCAGCGCCTCTTCCTCGAGGTCCGGCTGTTTCATCAGCCAGTGCGAGAGGCGGCGCAGCAGATCGAGGTGCGGCCCGCCGCCCTCGTAGCCGCGCGCCCACAGCCAGATGTGATCGGAGAGCAGCAGCGCGACGCGCCCTTCGCCTTCGCGCGAGAGCAGCAGCAGCGGCTTGTTGTCCGGCCCCTGCATCACCGGCGTGCCCTTTTCGGTGCGCGCATCGACGAGGCGGAACCAGCGGCTCCATTGCGGCGGGTCACTCTCGCCGCCTTCCAGCCCGCGCGTCACCGGGTGGCGCTTGCCCAGATCGGAAAGGCGCGCATGGAACGCGCCTTCGGTGGTGCGTCCGCTCGGCTCGGCGGGCAGCACCACGTCGAGCGGCGTGCGCCAGATCGAGGTCGGGCTCGCGTAGTCCGGGCCGGCCGCGACCAGCACGGCGCCGCCGTCGCGCACGTAGCGGGCGATGTTGTCGAAATAGATCACCGGCAGCACGCCCTGGCGGGCGTAGCGGTCGAAGATGATCAGGTGGAATTCGTTGATCTTCTGCTGGAACAGCTCGCGCGTCGGAAACGCGATCAGCGACAGCTCGTTGATCGGCGTGCCGTCCTGCTTCTCGGGCGGACGCAGGATGGTGAAGTGCACGAGATCGACCGAGGCGTCGGACTTCAGCAGATTGCGCCAGGTGCGCTCGCCCGCATGCGGCTCGCCCGAGACGAGCAGCACGCGCAGCTTGTCGCGCACGCCGTCGATCGCCACGACCGCGCGATTGTTGATGGTGGTGAGCTCGTCGTCGAGCGGCGAGGCATCGATCTCGACGATGTTCTGCCCGGCGTGCGGGATCTGCACCGGCACGCGCACGGTGTCGCCCGCCATCACGTTGCGGGTTTCGAGCAATTCGCCGTCGCGCCGGATGGTAAGCCGCGCGGGGCCGGGCCGCGTGCCCTGATCCTCGACGCGCAGCACGATGGTCTGCGACTGGCCGACGATGCCGAAGCGCGGCGCGGTGATGAGCTGGATGCGCCGGTCGCGTTCGCCCGGCCGGCCGGTGATCAGCGCGTGAACCGGCGCGTTGAAGCCAAGTTGGGCTGCTTCCGCCGGCACATCATGCACGCGTCCGTCGGTGACGATGACGGCGCCGGCGACGCGGTCGGGCGGCACGTCGGAGAGCGCCGCGCCCAATGCCGCGAACAGCCGCGTGCCGTCGGTCTCGCCGTCGGCGTGACCGGCCTCCACCACGCGCACCTCGAGGCCCGCGATGCGGCCGAGACGCTGCGTCAGCGCCGCGCGCGCGGCTTCGGTCTGCTTCTCGCGGTCGCCGAAATTCTGGCTCGGGCTCTTGTCGATCACGACGACCGCCACGGACGGCAGCGCCTCGCGGTCCTCGCGCGTCAGCGACGGATTGGCGAGCGCGAGCGCGCCGAAGCAGAGCGCGACGACGCGCAGCCACGCGCCGCGGCTCTTGATGACCACCAGCATCGTGGCGACGACCGCCGCAACCGCAATCGAGGCCCAGAGGATCTCGTTGGGTACCAGCGGCGCGAATGTGATTCCGAAACCCATCTACTGTCCAAGTCTCTCAAGCAGCGCCGGGATGTGCACCTGATCGGCCTTGTAGTTGCCGGTCAGCGTGTACATCACGATGTTGACGCCGGCGCGGAACGCGAACTCGCGCTGGCGCGGCTCGCCGGGCACCATCGGCAGCATCGGCTGGCCGTCCGGACGCTGCGCCCAGGCACCCGCGAAATCGTTCGACGTGATCAGGAGCGACGAGACGCCATCGCCGCCGCGCGCGGGGCGCTCGGGCTCGTCGTCGTTCGGCGGCGCGGTCGCCTCGACCCAAAGCGATCCCGACGAGAAGCGGCCGGGGAAGTCTTTCAGCAGGAAGAACGTCTTGGTCAGCACGTGATCGCGCGGCACCGGTTCGAGTTCAGGAATGTCGAGCGCGTTCAGGATCTCGCGCAGCTTCAGCATGCCGGGCGAGCGCGACTCTCCGCCGGGGCCGGGGGGCGCCATGACGGCGTCGCGCGTGTCGAACAACACGGTGCCGCCCTGCTTCATGTAGGCGTCGATGCGGGTCAGCGCTTCCTGTGTCGGGCGCGCCGCGGTCGACACGATCGGCCAGTAGATCAAGGGGAAGAAGGAGAGCTCGTCGCGCGCCGGATCGACGCCGACGGGGTCGCCGGCTTCGAGCGCGGTGCGCTGTGCGAGGAACAGCGTCAGGCCCTGCAGTCCGGCCTTGGTGACGGCGTCCACTTCGGCATCGCCCGACATGATGTAGGCGAGCCGCGTTTCGGTCGTGACCTTCTGGGCGAAATCGTCGGCGATCGGGTTGGGCGCTTGCGCTGGCGTGCTTGTGCCTTGCGCGAAGCCGTCGGTCGCCGCGAAGAGAAGACTTGATGCAAGCGCGAGCGCAATCGCGCCCGTCGCGAGCCTGCGGCGCGGCATCAGTCGGTAAAGACCGCCGGCGAGCCAGAACACCACCAGCGCGTCGATGACCAGCAATCCGAGCGCGCCGAGGAACAGCGGTCCGCGCAGGTCCTTCGGCTCGCCGAGCCGATAGGCCTCCATGCGCGCGGAGAGCGGCGCGTAGTCGATCGGGTTGAGCCGGTCGGTGGGCGTGAGCGTGTTCACGGCAAGCAATCCTTCGGGCGGGCCATAGAACCCGGGCGGATGATCCGCGGTTGCGCGGAAACTGTAACCTGCGGCGACCGGCCGCGCGGTGGAAGGCGGCGGGCCGAACGCGCCGAAGCCATCGAGCACGCGCGTCGGCGGAACGGTTTCGCGCGCGCCCTGCGGCTCGGTCTTCTCGACATTCGCGCCAGTGCCGGCCAGCGCGACGATGCGCTTGAGCATGTCGACGAACGCGCCCGACAGCGGCAGGTCGGACCAGCGCGTGTCGGCGGTCACGTGAAACAGAACGATCACGCCCTTGCCGCGCCGCGCCGCGGTGACGAGCGGCGTGCCGTCCGCGAGCGTCGCCCACGTACGTTCGGTGAGGCCGGAGTCGGGCTCGGCGAGCACCTGACGCGTCACGGTGACGTCGCTCGGCACCGCCATGCCGTTGAACGGGGAGTCGCGCGAGAAGCCGGACAGTTGCTGCGGCTGCTCCCACGAGAGTGAGCCGCCGAGCGTGCGTCCGCCGCGCCGCAGCTTCACCGGAATGAGATCGTCGTCGGCTGCCGCGAGTCGTGGCCCCGCGAAGCGCACCAGCACGCCGCCTTCGTCGATCCACTTGGCGAGCCGCTCGCGCGCATCACCCGCGACGTTGCCCACGTCGGCGAGGATCAGCATCGGCAGGTTCTGCGTGAGGAATTGCCGCACGGATTCGGCAGGCGAGCCGCGCTCGGCGAGCCGTACGTCGGCGAACGGGTTCAAGCGCGCGCGAGAGATAGAAGGTCGAGGCGAGCAGCGGCTGCGCGGTGTCGGCGGTCGAGCCGGTGATCACGCCGATCGAGCGCCGCCGCCAGCGCTTGTCGAGCAGCTGCACGACGCCGGAGGAGCGCTCGGCGGAGACTTCCAGCCGCGCGATGTCGTTGCGGATTTCCACGGGCAGGTCGAACGTCGCCTCGGTCTCGCGCTCGTTGCCCTTGAAGGCGAACGTCGCTTCGCCGAGCGGCAGGCCCTTCGGGTCGAGCGCGCGCACGATGCCGTTGTCATTGTCGCGCACGCCCGCGCGCAGCACCTTCACGGTGAGCGAACTCGCGGCGTTGTCGGCGGCGGTGAGCGCATGCGCGGGCGCAACGCCACCCTCGACCACCGTGATGGACTTGCCTTGCAACAGCTTGCCCAGCTCGGCGACGAACTCCGCGCTCTTCGCGACGTCGACGCCGTCGGAGAGCCACAGCACCTCGATGGACGGGGTCGCTGTGACGAAGCGCGTGATCGACGGCAGCGCCTCGCTGCGCTCGACCGTGTGCGGCTTCGGCTTCAACTGGCGCAGCCGCACGCGCGCGGCGCCCGGCGTTTCCAGCGAAATGTCGCGCCCGACTTCGGAGAGCGGAATGATCGCGACGCCGCGGCCGTCGGTTTCGGCGCGCGCGATCAGGTCTTCGGCGGTGCGCACGCGGATGTCCCAGGTGCCGGCCGCGGCCCAGCCGTCGTCGAGCAGCAGCGCGAGCGGCGCGGACGCCTGCGAGGTCGCGAGCGGCGGATTCCACAGCGGGCCGGCGGCCGCGATGATGAGCAGCGCGGCGAGCGTGAGACGCAGCAACGTCAGCCACCACGGCGTGCGCGCGGGCGTTTCTTCCTTGGGCAGGATGTCGAGCAGCAGCCGCTCGGAGCCGAGCTTCTGCTGGCGCGGGCGCGGCGGCACGAGCCGC
This sequence comes from uncultured Alphaproteobacteria bacterium, assembly GCA_963828625.1. Lineage (GTDB taxonomy): Bacteria > Pseudomonadota > Alphaproteobacteria > Rhizobiales > Xanthobacteraceae > PALSA-894. The sequence continues at coordinate 1,063,519 of CAWHEX010000011.1, forward strand.
AGCAGCCACCACAGCACCGGCAGGCTGAGCAGCCCGAGCAGCACCAGCGGCTGCGCAAATCCGAGCGGCAGGCCACCGATCATGCGGCCCCCGCATGCCAGCGCGCGATGCCGCTCACGCTGGCGCCCGCGACCATCTGGGTGTGCACCTTGAGCAGAAGCTCGCTCGCCGGACGGTCGGTGCGGTGGATGATGAAGCTCCAGCCGAGCCGGTCGGTCTCGGCGCGGATCTCGGCGCGGTGGCGCTCAAGCCGCTTCTGGTAATCCTCGCGCCACGCTTCGGCGCGGCCGACCGTGATCGAATGCCCGTCCTCCGGATCGATGAACTCGACGCGGCCGGAGAACGGAAACGTCTCCTCGGCGGGATCGACCACCTGCACCAGATGGCCGTGCGCGCCGTTCGCCGAGAGTTGCGCGAGCGTGCGGTGCACCTCCTCGATCGGGCTCCACAGGTCGGAGAGCACCAGCACCTCGGATTGCGGCGCGGGCGCGAATGTCGGCGGCAGGCTCGCGCGCGCGGTCGCGTCGTGCAGGATCGCCTCGGCCATGCGCTCGATGATGTTGCGCGAGGAACTCGGCCGCGTCAGGCCCGGAATGCCGACGCGCTCGCCGCCTTCGACCAGCACCTCGGCAAGCGCGAACGCCACGACCAGCGCGCGTTCGAGCTTCGTCTCCCACACCAGCGGCGAGGCGAACACCATCGAGGGCGAACGGTCCGGCCAGATCCACACCGTGTGCGCGGCTTCCCATTCCTGCTCGCGCACATAGAGATGATCGTCGCGCGCGGAGCGCCGCCAGTCGACGCGCGAAGAAGGCTCGCCCGAGACGAAGCGGCGGAACTGCCAGAAATTCTCGCCCGTGCCGGCGCGGCGGCGGCCGTGCAGGCCGTGGATCACGGTCGCGGCGACGCGCCGCGATTCAAGGATGAGCCGCGGCATCGTGACCGAAAGCTGCCGCCCCGCGCCGGATGCGCGGCGTGCCGCTTCGGCCTCGAGGGCGCGATGCTCGGCGTCCATTCGGTTAACCGATGCGCGACTTGAGCTTGGCGACGACCGAAGGGATCGTCTCGCCGTCGGCGCGCGCCGCAAACGTCAGCGCCATGCGGTGCTTCAGGACCGGCTCGGCCAGTTCGATCACGTCGTCGACCGAGGGCGCGTAGCGTCCGTCGAGCAGCGCGCGGGCGCGCACCGCGAGCATCAGCGCCTGCGAGGCGCGCGGGCCCGGACCCCAGGCGATCGACTTCGCGGTCTCGCCGCCTTCCGGCCCCGGACGCGCCGAGCGCACCAGCGCGAGGATCGCGTCGACCACGGACTCGCCGACCGGCAGGCGCCGCACGAGGCGCTGCGCCGCCATCAGGTCGTCGGCCGTCATCGCGGCCTTCGCCTTGGTTTCCTCGGCGCCGGTGGTGTCCTTCAGGATCTTCAGCTCCGCCTCGCGGTCCGGATAATCGACGTCGATCTCCATCAGGAAGCGATCGAGCTGCGCTTCGGGCAACGGATAGGTGCCTTCCTGCTCCAGCGGGTTCTGCGTCGCGAGCACATGGAACGGCGCGGGCAAATCGTGGCGCGCACCCGCGACCGTGACGTGATGCTCCTGCATCGCCTGCAAGAGTGCGGACTGCGTGCGCGGCGAGGCGCGGTTGATCTCGTCAGCCATCAGGAGCTGCGCGAACACCGGCCCGGAGATGAAGCGGAACGAGCGCTTGCCGCCCGGCGACTCTTCCAGCACCTCGGTGCCGAGAATGTCGGAGGGCATCAGGTCGGGCGTGAACTGGATGCGGCGCGCGTCGAGGCCGAGCGCGATGCCCATCGTTTCGACGAGCTTGGTCTTGGCGAGGCCGGGCACGCCGACCAGCAGCGCGTGGCCGCCAGAGAGCACCGTGATCAGCGCGCGGTCGACGACGCGCTCCTGTCCGAAGATGACGGCGCCGATCGCGGCCCTGGCGGCGCGGGCGTGCGCGGCCGTCGTCTCGGCGGCGCGGACCACCATGTCTTCGAATTTCTCGAGACCCTCGACCGCCATGACAGCTCCTGTCCGTTTTGTTCTGGTGACCATCTACGCAGCCTCGGGGGACTTTGCCGAGCCTCTTGCCTCGAAACGATGCAAGCATCGCGCCACGCGCACGATGCGCCCCCGCGCTGATTCTCCTATCCGCTTGGAGTCTACGCTATTTTTCGGCTCCCGCGATTCCCGTATGCACAATCACGTTCGCGCGAGCACGTCAGCGGATTCTGGTACCGTAGGCTTTGGACAATGGCCAAATCATGAGCAAGTTGAAGGGCAAGTTGTCGCCCATGGCTGACGCAAAGACAGGGCTCGACGCGATCGCGGGCGCAGTGACGCAGGCGGGCAAGAAGGGGCCGCCGCCCGTGCATTTGTGGAACCCGCCGTTCTGCGGCGACCTCGACATGCGCATCGCCGCGGACGGCACCTGGTTCTATCTGAAAACGCCAATCGGCCGGCACGCGCTGGTGAAGCTGTTTTCTTCCGTGCTCTGGCGCGAAGGCGCGAAGTATTTCCTCAAGACGCCGGTCGAGAAGGTCGGCATCACGGTCGACGATGCGCCGTTCACGGCGGTCGAGATGAAGACAGGAGGGCGAGGGCGCGGCGCGCACGCTTTCGTTCCGCACCAACGCGGACGACTGGGTGACGTGCGGCGAAGGCCATGCGCTGCGCTTCGAGCCCGAGGAAGAAACCGGCGGGCTCAAGCCGTATCTGCATGTGCGGCGCGACCTGTGGGCGCTGGTCACGCGCGCGCTGTTCTACGATCTGGTCGAACTCGGCGAGGAGCGCGACGTCGCGGGCCGCCGCATGTTCGGCGTCGCGTCGGGCGGCGCATTCTACGCGATGGCGCCGGCCGACACGCTGAAGGGATCTGCGCTGATGGACGCGTCGAAGCCGCCGCTCATCGTCGGGCGCGATTTCTTCGAACGCGCAAAGGCGCGGCTCACGCTCGACGTGCCGGCAGCACTCACCGATCTCACACTGACCGATTTCCCGCGCGGCGATCTCGACCGCGATCCGGCCGCGTGGGATGAGGCGGGCGTAAAGGCGACGCGCCCTGCCGCCGTGCTGGTGGGCGTGGTCGATCACGCCGAGCCCGGCGTGCTGCTCACCATGCGCACCTCGGACCTGCCGAGCCACGCCAACCAGATCGCATTTCCCGGCGGCAAGATCGATCCGGGCGATGCGACGCCGCTCGCCGCCGCCTTGCGCGAGGCCGACGAGGAGATCGGGCTTGACGCCGCGCTGATCGAGCCCATCGGCTATCTCGATCTCTATCTTACCTTCACGGGCTTCCGCATCCTTCCCGTGGTCGCGCGCGTGATCCCGAGCTACGAGCTGACGGTCAATGCGTCCGAGGTCGCCGACGCGTTCGAGGTGCCGCTTGCGTTCGTGATGGACGAGGCGAACCACGCGCGCAAAAGCCGCGACTGGAAGGGCGTCACGCGCCACTATTACGAAATGCCGTTCGGCGAGCGCTATATCTGGGGCGTGACGGCGGGGATTTTGCGGAATTTGTATGAGAAGATTTATGGGTGAGGGCGCGCGCTGATCGGACGGCTTTCTCTCCCTCGCCCCGCGAAGCGGGCGAGAGGGTGCCGAGCGAATGCGAGGCGGGTGAGGGGCAAGTCAGCCACCTGCCGTGCGCGTCAGTCCGTCGGGCACAGAGAAACGATCTTCACTGCGCTTCTGATCAAGACTTCTCTCGCACCCTTGGCTTACGGACCCAATATTGTATCGCGCCCTGCGAAATCGAATCCGATAAACGCCCCTGTCTGTTCTTGGCTGATGACGTCGTAGTCTCCGATAAATGTGCGTGCTTTTCTGTCTACGGGCCTCACCCTGTAGACGCTTGACCCTTGCCGAAATTTGGTACGAAAATTAATAGCGTCTTCCAGCGTGAGGCACGCGAACACGCAGTGAAATCTTGACGGTGCCTTGCGTCTGGTCCTTCGACGCGTTGCTTCGAGTGCGGCTATCCCACATCAAGATTATTGCGTCTTTGTGACTGTCGATTTGTCGTCCGTCGGCTGCAAACTGACGAACCTGTCGGCCCCATGATCCAGGCTCGACAACAGAACTCGTTCACGAGACCGGTCGGCGCTACATGGTAATATTCCATCGTCGCTTCCTTCTTTAGGACGCGTCGCTAGTAGCAGATTAATGTCTTGGGCAATTTGCATTGGATGAGCAGGGTGGGCAATGCGCGGCCCGGATAGAAAAACTGTCCCCATCGAACGCAAGCTGCGCGGCGCGCAGACCGACGCGGAGCGCAAGCTGTGGTTCGCGTTACGGGACCGGCGGCTCGATGGGTTCAAATTCGTGCGGCAAGAGGCGATTGGTTCTTTCGTCGTGGACTTCGTCTGTCGCGAGCAGAAGTTGATCGTCGAGGTCGATGGCGGGCAGCATTCTGAAAGCACCAAGGATGCCGCACGCGATGCTCAGCTTGTGCGCGAGGGCTATCGCGTGATGCGGTTCTGGAACAACGACGTGTTGGGCAATCGCGAAGGGGTGCTGGAGACGATCCTCGCCGCACTTCGTGCCGAGTAGCGTTTGCCCCTCACCCGGCGCGACGCGCGACGTCGCGCCACCCTCTCCCCGTGAAACGGGGAGAGGAAAAGAGGAGCGCGTTGCGCGGCCAGCGAACAAATCGACCGCGCGTCGACGCACGCTTGACTCAATCCCATAGCAGGAATATATACCACTTTACCTTGCTCGTTGAGGGGCGTCACCGGTGACGTTCGGATGATGGAGCAAGCGGAAGGTGCGGCCGGAGATCGGGCCGGGCCTTCCGGGCGGACCAGTGGTCCGCTTGTGCGGCGCCTGCGCGTTCGGCTTCGTCAGCCGGGCACCCGGGCGGCTTCGGGACCCGCCCTGGGGGTACTACGGCCCCTGCGCGAGGAGCTCGCTGCATGGGGACGCGCGCCAATGCGCGTCTCAGGAAGCGCGGACCGGAGCCGAAAAATGCCGCCAGTGGAGCGCCGGGAGGCGCGCGTCTCCGATCGCAAGGAGGCGCGGCACCTCAAGGTGCCGGGTGGCTTCGCCGGCCGCCCACGGGGTTTCGCAGGCCCCGGCGTTTCCCGGCGCTCCGCTCCCCTCGTTTCGGGAGCGAAAGGAATGCCCCCAAACCCGGGCGCATCGCGCCGCGGGAAGGGGAACCCATGTTTTTTCGCAAGCCAATGAACCATTTACCCGACTCGTGCGACTCATGACCGGGAAGGGGGCGCGTTCAGCGCCGCCACGGATTCGCCATCCGGCTCGCATCAATGTGCGTCCGGGTGGGGAAAATGTTCGGGAAGGGCGCGATGCGACTCCGCACAATTCTGCTTGCCTCCACGCTCGGCCTCATCGTTTCGCCGGCGCTCGCGCAGCCCGCCGCGCCCGGAGCCGCCGCGCAGGCGGTGCCCGTGCCGCAGGCCAAGCCCGTGAAGCGCGGCGTCGCGAGCTTCTGGACCTCGGCCGAGCCGACCTTCGACGAACGCACCTACGACCGCATCAACGCCGCGATGCTCTCCTATTCGGCGATCGAAGTGCGCGGCGGCTGGCCGATGGTCGCCAAGCTCAATCTCGCGCCCGGCGCGTCCGGCCCGGATGTCGAACGGCTGCGCCAGCGCCTCGCCATCACGGACGACCTGCCGGCCGAAGTCGCCGACGGCGATGCCTACGACACGATGCTGACCGAAGCCGTGAAGCGCTTCCAGGCGCGCCACGGCCTGCCCGAGACCGGCTCGGTCGGCCCGCAGACCATCGAGGCGCTGAACGTTCCGGTGAAGACGCGCATCCGCCAGCTCGCGGCCTCGCTCGACCGGCTGCACGGCATGGGCTTCACGTTCGGCCAGCGCTACGTGGTGGTGAACATTCCGGCCGCGGTCGCGGAAGCGGTCGACGACGGCAAGGTGACGCGGCGCTACGTGACGGTGGTCGGCAAGGTCGATCGCCCGTCGCCGACGCTCACCACGCAGATCACCGCGGTCAATCTCAATCCGACCTGGACGGTGCCGCTGTCGATCCTGAAGAAGGACATCGCGGCGAAGATGCGCAAGGACCCGGGCTACGTCTCGCGCATGAAGATGCGCGTGCTCGACGGGTCGGGCAACGAACTCGATCCGCGTTCGGTCGACTGGTCGTCGGAGCGCACGCCGAACTTCACGGTCCGGCAGGATCTCGGGCGAGGGCAATGCGCTCGGCAACCTGCGCATCGACATGCCGAACCCGCACTCGGTCTACATGCACGACACCAACCACCGCGAAGGCTTCTCGGCGGACTATCGCTTCCAGTCCTCGGGCTGCACGCGCGTGCACGACGTGCGCGACTTCGCGGCGTGGATCCTGAAGGACAATCCGAACTGGACCCGCAAGGACATCGATGCCGAGATCGCGACGGGCAAGCGCACCACCGTGAAGCTCGCGCGCGGCATTCCGGTCGCGTGGATCTATCTCACCGGCTGGGCGAGCCCGGACGGCACGATCAATTTCCGCAACGACGTGTACGGCCTCGATCCCAAGCCCGCGAACCAGTTCATGGTGCAGGTCGATCGCCCGGCGCGGGTCGCCTCGGCGGCGCGCGCGTCCGGCTTCGTGCTCCAGTCGGGCAGCGAGACGCCGCTGACGTTCAAGCCGGTGTCGTACCTCGACAGCCGGTAGGGAACCCGGAGGGAACTTTTTCGCGGATCGGGGCGTTTTCCGGGCTCAGCCAGGAGAACGACATGGACAAGGCAGACCCGACCAAGACGCGCGGCGGCGACCCGGACGGGGCGCGTGTGCCGCCGAAGGCCAAGTCCGAGGACAAGGAAGAAAAGCTCCTTGGCGACGAGCTGGACGACAGTTTCCCGGCCTCCGATCCGCCGTCGAGCACGCAGCCGACCAAGCCCGAGCCGCCCGCGCCGAAGCCGCGCAAACCGGATTGATCCGGCCGCTCCGCGCACCCATCTGTTGAGCGATGGAGGCGCGCATGAACGGCAAGCAGGCGAAGCCCGTCCCCGGCGACCTGACCGGGGAAGAGGTGAACGAGGAGCTTGAGGAAGGACTCGAAGACACCTTCCCGGCCTCCGACCCCCCGGCCGCCACCCAGCCGGTGCACAAGCCGCAGAAAAAGCAGCGCGACAAATAACGTGGCGCTGCAAAACCGCGTCACGCCGTTCGGCGAGCTGATCGCGACGCCCGCGCGCGGCACGATGTACGGCAATCGCGGCGGGAAATTTCATCGCGACGATCAGACGCTGGGCGCGCGCCGCTGGGCCTCGCGGCAATGGATCTGCTGCGTGCTTTCGTTCAAGGGGCGGCGGCATCCGGTCTGGCGCGAACGCTACACGGGGCTCTTTTTTCTCGACGAGGTGACGGCGCTCGCCGCCGGCCACCGCCCGTGCTTCGAATGCCGCCGCGCCGACGCGAATGCGTTCGCGGAAAAGTGGGCGGAGACGAAGAACTCAGATTTTCCCTACGTCGACGAGATGGATCGCGTGTTGCAGGCCGAACGGCTCGACGGCCGCAAGAAGCGCACGCACGAGGCGCGTTTCGAGAATTTGCCCGACGGCGCGTTCGTGGCACGCGACGATATCGCCTGCGCGGTGCGCGGCGCACATCTGCTGCGCTGGAGCGAGAACGGTTACGTGGAAAAAATCGCGCGCCCGCGTGGCGCCGCAAATGTCCTTACGCCGCCAAGCATCGTTGGCGTGCTGTCAGCCGGCTACAAGCCGCAATGGCATCCGAGTGCGCAATAATGCTCCTTCCGCTCGTCCCCGCGAAAGCGGGGACCCAGAGCCAAGCAAAGAAAGAACTGGATGCCCGCCTTCGCGGGCATGAGCGGAGAGAGTTACGCCGCGACGCAGCCGCCCGCCTTCACCTTGCGCTCGGTCGAAGCCGGAAACTTCGCGAGCTTGTCGGCCGGACGCACCGGACGGCGCACCAGTTCGCCGCCGCAGTTCGGGCATTTGCCCTTCAGCACGCCCTCGGCGCACGATTTGCAGAACGTGCACTCGAACGAGCACATCATCGCGTCTTGCGAAGCGGGCGGGAGGTCGCGGTCGCAGCATTCGCAGTTCGGGCGCAGCGCCAGCATGTCAGCCTCCCTTGATCGCCGCCTTGATGGCCGCGACCGTGCCGACTTCCTTCGCGGCCTTGATGATGCGCGCCTCGCGCGCGTTCAGGTCGTCGAGCGCGGCCTTCATCTTCGGGATGACCTCGAGCGGCACCACGACCGCGCCGTGCTGGTCCGCATGGATGAGGTCGCCGCTATTCACCTTCATGCCGTGCACCGTCACCGGCGTGCCGAAGTCCTCCACATGCGTATAGGCGTGCGAGGGCGAGAGCGAGCCGGCCAGCATCTGGAAGCCCTGCGCGATCATCGGAATGTCGCGGATCGACCCGTTGGTGATGACGCCCTGGCAGCCGAGCGCCTTGTGGATGTTCGACTGCACCTCGCCCCAGAACGCGCCGTAGCCGACTTCGTCGTCGAGATCCTCGATCACCGAAATGCTCGGGCGCGGCTCGGAGGCGACGTAGTCGAGATAGTCCATGCGCTTTGCCATGTAGTCGCCGGACGAGACCTTGTCCTTCGCCTTCGCCGTCACGGTCTTGGCGAAGCCGACGATCGGCGGCAGGTCGGGGAACGGGCAGAACAGGTGCTTGACCGTATAGCCGTGCCCGCGCCGCTCGGGCGCGACCATCTCCAGCACGTTGCACACCGTCGGGGTGTCCATCGATTGCAGGAATTCGAATTGTTCTTTGCTCAGCGTCGCGGCCATGGCGTTCCTCTCGTTTGCGGCCCGCAACATTGCCGATCGCGTGGCGCTTTGCTAGTGCTCCCGCGCACCGCATCCCATGACAACCGATCCGGCAAAAAGCGCACAGGCGCCGTACTGGTCGTTACCCGGCATCGCCGAAGGCGCGTGGCGCTCCGCGCCGCTGCTGCCCGGCACGGTGATCTTCGCGGCGGTGTTCGGCACGCTCGCGGCGCAGAAGGGGATCAGCCTCACCGACACCGTGCTGATGAACGCGATCGTGTTCGCGGGCGCGGCGCAACTCGTCGCCATCGAGGTGTGGACCGAGCCGCTCACGCTCGGCACGATCGCATCGGTCGCGGTGCTGACCGCGATCGTCAACGCGCGCTTCGTGCTGATGGGCGCCTCGCTGCGGCCGTGGCTCGGGCCGCTGCCCGCCTGGCAGGTCTATCCGGCGCTGCTGCTCACCACCGACGCGACGTGGATCGTCGGCATGCGCTACCGCGCCGAGGGCGGGAGCGATGCGTCGATCTATCTCGGTGCGGGCCTCGCGCTGTGGGCGCTTTGGACTGCGGCGGTGATCCCCGGTTATTTGCTGGGCGCCTTCATCACCGATCCATCGCGCTTCGGCTTCGACCTGACGCTGCCGGTGTTCTTCACCGCGATGTTGGTCGGGCTGTGGCGCGGATCGCGCCGTGCGATCGGCTGGGCAGTCGCGGGCGTGGTCGCGCTGGCGGCGGCTTATTTCATCGCGGGCTGGTGGTTCATCGTGATCGGCGCGGTCGCGGGCAGCATCGTCGGAGGCTTCGTCGACGATGCCGAGTGATCTTTACGGGCCGTTCGCCGGCATCATGGCGATGGCGCTCGCGACCTATCTCACGCGCTTCGCAGGCTTCTGGCTGATGGGGCACGTGCCGGTGACGTTGCGCGTGCGCCGCATGCTGGAAACGCTGCCCGGCGCGATCGTGGTCGCAACCGTCGCGCCGCTGGTCGCCAAGGCGGGCATGCCGGGCGTGATCGGCATCGGCGTCACGCTCGCCAGCATGTTCCTGCGACGCAATGAATTTCTCGCTGTCGCGCTCGGGCTCACGTCGGTGTCGCTCGCCCGCGCATTCGGGCTGTAGCGCGTCAACGCGTCCAGAAGATCGCGACCACCGTCGCCATCAGGATCTGCATGGCGATCGCCATCGCGACGACGGCGGACCATCCGCCGATGCTCCACGTCAATCCGGGCAGCACGGCGCCGATGCTGCCGCCGATATAATAGGTCGTCGCATAGAACCCGACTGCCGACGTGCGGCCGCTCTCCGCCGTGAGCGCCACATAGCCGGTCGAGGTTGCCTGCACGATGAACCCGCCGCATGCCGCAACCGCGAGCCCCACGACGATCATCGGCAAGGACGGCACGAGCGTGAGCAGCGCGCCGCAGGTCCACAACACGATCGCGCCGATGACCAGCGGCCGCCGCCCGAAGCGCGCGATGGCGCGGCCCAGTCCCAGCACCGCGACCGCGCCCGCGAGATATGTGACGAAGATCGCACCGAGCAGCGTCGGCGAGAGGTTGAACGGCGGCGCGGCGAGCAGGAAGTTCACGTAGGTGAACAGCGCGACGAATGTGAACAGCGTGCCGAAGCCGACCGCATAGGTCGCGAGCAGTTGCGGATTGCGCAGGTGGCGCAGCATCTGTTGTCCGGAGGCGGCAAGCCCTTCGGAGCGGGTGAAGTTGCGCTCGCGCGGCAGGATCGCCGCGACCGCAAGCCCGCAGACGAGCGTCATGGCAGCGGTCGCCATGAAGCCGGTGCGCCAGCCGACCGTGTCGGCGAGCAGTCCGGACACGAACCGGCCGGCGAAGCCGCCGACGCTCGTCGCCGCCATGTAGAAACCGGTGATGCCCATCGCCTGCCCGGGCGGCCACTCCTCGCCGATGTAGGCGATCACGACCGTGAAGATCGGCGGCAGCGCGAGGCCGAGCATGAAGCGCCAGAAGATCAATGCGTGCAGGCCGGGCGCGAGCGCGATCATGATGAGCGGGATCGTCGCGACGATCATCGCCGCCGCGATCACACGCTTGCGGCCGAGCACGTCGGCGATCGCGCCCGCAAACGGCGCCGAGATCGCGATCGCGAGCGTGGTTGCCGTCATGGTCAGGCTGATCTCCGCGGGGCTCGCGGAGAATTCCTGCGCCAGCGAAGGCAACAGCGACTGCGGGCCGTAGAGATTGAAGAACGCGCAGAAGCCCGGAATGCCGACGGCGGCGCGACGAAATCCCTGGCTCATGATGCGAGCGCCGCCCTGGCTCGTTGCAACGTGTCCTCTGGTGTGCCGGAGGCGTCGATCACGGTCCAGTCCATTTCGCCAAGATCGTAGGTTTCCTGTTCGCGCGCGATATTCGCGTCGGCATCGGAGGCATCATTGCGGCGCGCGCCGACGCGGGCGGTTCGCGTCGCAAGGTCGGCGACGAGGAAGAGGCCGCGCAAGCGCGCGCGCGCCGCAATCGCACCGATCGCCGCGCGCTCCTCGGGACGCGCATAGACCGCATCGACGAGCGCCGAATGTCCCGCCGCGATGACGCGCTGCGCCTTGGCGGCCAGCGCCGCATAGACCCTCGCGCCGGCGTCCGCGCTGTAGGCTTCGGGCGGCAGCAGTTCCGTCTCGCCGGCATCGAACATCGTCTTGCGCTCGACGTCGGAGCGCAGGACTACGGCGCCGGGCGAGGGCAGGAGGTCTGCGGCGAGTGCGCGCGCCAGCACCGACTTGCCGGTGCCGGAGAGGCCGCCGACCGCGACCAGCGTCGGGGCGGGCGGCGCGATGAACGTGCGGGCACAGCGGAAGTAGGTCTTGGCCGCCCTGTCGATCGCGGGCCGTTCTTCGGCTTTCGCGCTTTCGAGCCGCGCCGCCGTCACCTTGGCGCGGATCGCGGCGCGCACCGACATGAACAGCGGCAGCGCCGCCAGCGCATCGAGATCGCTGTCGCGTTTCGTTTCCGCGAGATAGCGGTTGAGCACGACGTTCGCGGCGGCGTTCAGTCCGCGCTCGGTCAGGTCCATCAGCAGAAACGCGAGATCGTAGAGTACATCTCCGGCCGCGATCAGCGGGTCGAACTCGATGGCATCGAAAGGAACAGGGCGCCCGTCGATCAGCGCGATGTTGCCCAGGTGCAGATCGCCGTGACCGCGGCGGATCAATCCTTCGGCGCCGCGCTTGCGCAGCAACGGGAGCAGGCGCTGAAGCGCAGTACGGCTCGCCTGCGTCAGCGCTTCGGCATCCCCGGCGGGGAAAAGATCCGGCGTGTCGCGAAACGCCGAGTCGTTTTGTTCGATGAACCGCGCGAGCGCTTCGAGCCAGGGCTCGGCATCGACAACTGGCGCGTCGCGGTGCGCGGCCGCGACTGCGCGGGCAAGCGCGTCCGCCAGCGCCGGATCGATCTTTCCTTGCTCAGCGAGACGATCGAGCGTCGCGTTCTCGTCGAAGCGGTTCATCTCGACCGCCCATTCGACCGGTTCGCCCGATCCGTCGAGCGCGAGGCGGCCATCGGCTTCGTGGGCGATGGCGACGACGCGGCGATAAAGATCAGGCGCAAACGGCTGGTTGACCTCGAGTTCGCGCTCACACGCCGTCTTGCGTTTCGTGAGACTCGAATAGTCGAGGAATGGAAACTTCACCGCGCGCTTCACCTTGTAGACGCGCTCGCCCGCAAGGAAAACGGACGCCGCGTGGGTGTCGATCCGGCGCACGCTCGCGCCGCCGTGCGTCGCGCGGTCGCTCAAGAGCGCGAAGACTGTTCCTGGGAATCGGTCTGATGCATGTCTGACAAGTATCGGCGTTCCGAATTCGATCCGACACAGGCAGCCCAGGTAGCCGTTTCGGATCGGCTTCTGGTCCAGCGTCCTCGCGGCAGTTGCATTTTCTGGGATCGTCGACCAAAAGCCTTGCGCGCCGCGTTCCACTTCTCGGTAATGTGAATAGAGTGCCGCTGGGGGGTCAGCGTCGCGCATGAGAACTGTGGCCGGTCGCTTTGCGCGATCCGGCCGCGCGTTGTTGCTCAAGCGAGCGGCACATCCCCAAAGCGGAACGCCATGCGGTTTGGGGATCGCCAATGAATCGTGCGCAGCCGTTTCCGTCCAGGAAGAGCGAGCGGATGAAGAAGCAGAAGTCCGAGTCGTTGGTCAGAACGCTCGCGGCGGTATGCGACAATCCCGCCCGGCTGCTGGAGCTTTATTACTGGAGCAAAGAGCCGGGCCTGATGGAAATCACTCGGGGCATCGCTTCGATGTCCGAGGAGGCGCGGGCCGCGATCGAGGCGTTCATTGCGCTTGCGGGTGATGTGAAATCGGCAGCCGTCGATCTCGATGCGCGCGGCGTGTTGACCATTGCTTGCGCAGGCGCCGCGCAAAGTGCCGCACTCGCGCGGCACATGGCCGCGGACGAAACTGACGATACGGCAAGACTGCTCAACTGAAGAAGCCGTGCGTAAAAATTTCATCGGTCGTTGAAAATTATTCGCGCCTGTTAACTGATTCATTTTTTTGTGAGCATAACGGCTATGCGTGATCCGGACTGACGCCGCGCTCGCACGATTCAACAACTCTTGTTAGCGTGCGCGCGCGTCGCCTACTCCGGCGAACGTCACGCCGCGCCCGCGGGCGTACCTGAGTAGGGCTTGAGTTGACGAGGAGCGTTGGATGTCTGTGAAAAGGCCTGATCCGGTCGACATCGAAGTCGGCCACCGGATCAGAATTGAACGGTTGTCGCGCGGACTTTCTCAAACGGCGTTGGCGAACAAGCTAGGCGTCACCTTCCAGCAGGTTCAGAAGTACGAGAAGGGCGTCAACCGCGTCGGCGCCGGCCGGTTGACCAAGATCGCCGAGGTGCTCGGCGTCAACGTCGGCACCTTCTTCTCCGGCAGCAACGTGCCGGAATCCGAAAAAAGCACGGATGCCAACGCGGCATCGCCGCTCAAGCTGCTGACGGTGTCCGGTGCATTCCGGCTGCTGCGTTCCTACGCGGAGATCGAGGATCCCAATCTGCGGCGCTCGGTCGTGGATCTGGTCGAGCAGATCGCAAAGCGCCCGCAGTAACGCTGCGGTCTCGCAAGGGCGGCGGCTGTTCCGCCACCGCGGCAATTCCACAAGACTGATCGGTATGTGCGGCGCTTGTTTCGCTTGCGCGGCATGCTGTCCGGCCCACGTTCACCCGCCTGCATCGCGATGCTAAGGTGATCCCGCAAGAAACGTCAGGGTGGATCGATGCGCGGCAAAGACAATATGCGTTCGGGCGGCGAGCTTCTCGTCGACCAGCTTCTGGTGAACGGCGTGCGCCACGTGTTCTGCGTGCCGGGCGAGAGTTATCTCGCAGCGCTCGATGCCTTCCATGACCGCGAGGTCGCCGTGACCGTGTGCCGCCAGGAAGGCGGCGCCGTGATGATGGCGGAGGCGCACGGCAAGCTCACCGGCCGGCCCGGCATTGCGTTCGTGACGCGCGGACCGGGCGCCACCAATGGCTCGCCCGGATTGCACATCGCCAAGCAGGACTTCGACTCCGATGATCATGTTCGTCGGTCAGGTCGCGCGCGAGATGCGCGACCGCGAGGCGTTCCAGGAGCTCGATTACCGCGCGGTGTTCGGCACGATGGTGAAATGGGCGACCGAGATCGACGATCCGGCGCGCATTCCCGAGGTCGTGTCGCGCGCCTTCCACATGGCGATGAACGGCCGGCCCGGCCCGGTCGTGATCGCGCTGCCCGAGGACATGCTGATGGAGCGCGTCTCGGTTGGCGATGCACTCGCGGCCGACATGATCGAGACCTGGCCCGGCCTTACCGACATGTCGCATCTGCAAAAGATGCTCTGGGCGGCCGAGAAGCCGGTCATGATCGTCGGCGGCAGCCGCTGGTCGGAGGCGGCGTGCGCGGCGGCGGTGCGTTTCGCGGAACGGTTCGACCTGCCGGTCGTCACCTCGTTCCGCCGCATGCATCTGTTTCCGGCTCTGCATCCCTCCTACGCGGGCGATCTCGGCACCGGCGTCAATCCGAAGGTCGTCGCGCGCGTGAAGAATGCCGACCTCGTGTTGCTGGTCGGCGGGCGGATGGGCGAAATGCCGAGCCAGGGCTACACGCTGCTCGACATTCCGAATCCGCAGATGAAGTTCATCCACGTCTATCCGGACCCGGACGAACTCGGCCACGTCTATCGCCCCGACCTCGCGATCAACGCGGCGCCGACCGCATTTGCGGCGGCGCTCGAAGGGCTGCAACCGCCGAACGAGATCCGCTGGCGGGCGTGGACCAAAGAGGCGCACACGGACTACCTCGCCTGGACCGAACAGCCGACCAAGCAGCCGGGCGCTGTCAACTTCGGTGAGATCATGGTGTGGCTGCGCGGGCAATTGCCGGCCGACGCGATCTTCACCAACGGTGCGGGCAATTTCTCGACTTGGATGCATCGCTTCTATCGCTTCAGCAAATTCGCCACGCTGCTCGGGCCGACGTCCGGCTCGATGGGTTACGGGCTGCCTGCCGCGGTCGGCGCGAAGCGGGTCTATCCGGAGCGCACGGTCGTGTGCGTCGCCGGCGACGGCGATTTCCTGATGAACGGGCAGGAGTTCGCGACGGCCGTGCAATACGATCTGCCGATCATCGTGCTGATCATGGACAACGGCATGTACGGCACGATCCGTGCGCATCAGGAGCGCGAATTTCCCGGCCGCATCATCGCGACTGCGCTGAAGAACCCGGACTTCGCCGCGTATGCGCGCGCGTTCGGCGGCTTCGGCGCGCGCGTCGAGCGCACCGAAGACTTCGCCGCCGCCTTCAAGGCGGCGCAGGAGTCGGGCAAGCCGTCGATCATCCATTGCATCGTCGACGCGCAGGCGATCAGCCCGGCGACCACACTCGATGCGATCCGCGCGAAATCGATGGCGGCGCAGAAGGGCTGATAGTCAGCGCTTGCGCGTTGGAGTGAACTTGGGCTCACTTCTTGTCAGAGGTGAGTCGGAATGCCCTATCGCCGCACCGAGAACGTGATCCGCCGCCTCGCGGCGCGCCATGACGCAATCGTCACGGCCGCGGGCGCGCTCGCGACCGAAGGCGGTATCGACGCGGTGCAGATCGGCCCCGTTGCGAAGCGCGCGGGCGTCGCGACCGGCACGGTCTACCGCTATTTCCCGTCGAAGACCGATCTTGTCGGCGCACTCGCCGCCGCCGTCACGGAGCGTGAGATCAGCGCAATGCGCCGCGCCGCCGATGCGGCGCCCGGTCCGCTTTCGGCGCTTGCGGCCGCGATCACGACATTCGCGGCGCGCGCGCTGGAGAACCGCAGGCTCGCCTTCGCGCTGATCGCCGAGCCGGTCGATGCCGCCGCCGACGAGGCGCGGCTGAAATTCCGCACGGCGCTGACCGGCGAGCTTGGCAGGCGCCTGACCGCCGCGATCGGCGCGGGTCTTGCGCCACCGCAGGACATCGCGGTCGCGGCGCCCGCGCTCACCGGTGCGCTGATCGAGGGATTAATCGGCCCGCTTGCGTTCGAACTGGGCGACGCGGCGCGCATGCGCGATGCCGTTCAAACAGTGACGCTGTTTTCGCTGCGCGCGGTCGGTGTCGCGGATGCGCGCGCGCGCGGGCTGGTGGTGCAGGTGAGGGTGTAGGGCCGAACGAGGTGTCCGGTTACGCGCCTTGCCGGAACGGCCACTTGCCGTTTTCCAGCGTGAAGTCGACACAGGCCTCGATGTGCGTAATCAGCACATCGCACGCGGTCTTCGAATCGCGCGACAGTGCGCATTCGAGAAGCTGCTGGTGCTCGCGCGCCGCGATCTCGCCGCGGAAGATGCCGGCGATCATCTGGTAGCGCAGATACTTGTCATAGACCGGCGCATGTGTTTCCAGAAGCGCGTTCGATCCGCACGCCGAGATGAGCGCGTGGTGGAATTCCCAGTCGTAGCGCTTCCATGTTTCCGGGTCGGCGCGATCCTTGGAGACCAGCTTCTTCTCGATCGCCGAAAGCTTGTGATAGGCGGAGACGACGCGGCCCTCCCAATCCATGTCGCCGGCGCGAAACGACTGCTTGAGCGCATGCGACTCGAGCAGCAGCCGCAGCGCGGCGATCTCGCGCAGATTTTCCGCCGAGACGGGCGCGACCTCGAAGCCACGCTGGCCTTCAGCGACCACCAGTCCTTCGGATACGAGACGGCTCAGCAATTCGCGCAGCGTGCCGACGCTCGCCCCATAGGCCTCGCGCAGCCGGTCGAGCTTCAGCTTCTCGCCGGGAACGAGCTTGCCGAAAATGATATCGGTGCGGACCTGGCGGTAGGTCTTTTCGCTGACCGAATCGTAGTCAGACGTCCTCGTCAGCATGGCGTTGATTTATCTCGATTTCCCTCTGGGGCTTGCACCCCGCACGAACATGGTAGCGCAGCCGCGCCCGGCCCGCTCCATATCATAGAAAAGCAAAAATCTCATATGAAAATGATTTTGCCTATTGATTTGTGTTGGGCACGACGCGATAGATGGGCAGGAACGCGTCTCGAATGAGAGCAACAAGAGGGAGGAATTCATGACCGCACAAATCACTCGCCGGTCGCTGATGGCGGCAGGCGCAAGCGCGCTCGCACTCGGTGCAGCAACGCAAACGTCATTCGCGCAAGGCAAGCCGAAGATGCGCTTCTCCTGCGCATTCCCCGAAACCGATCTGCGTGCCGAGGGCTACAAGGCTTTCGCGGCGGCGATGAAGGACGACCTCGAGCTCGAGCCCTACTGGAACAACACGCTGTTCAAGCAGGGCACCGAGCTTGTCGCGCTCCAGCGCGAGAACCTCGAGCTGTGCAATCTCGCGCCCGCGGATATCTCCAAGCAGATCCCCGCTTGGTCGCTGATGACCTCGGCGTATCTGTTCCGCGACTACGATCACCTGAAGAAGACGTTCGAAGAGCGACGTCGGCCAGGAGTTCATCAAGATGGCGCGCGACCAGCTCGGCATCGAGCTGATCCGTCCGGTGTTCTTCGGCGCCCGTCAGGTGAACCTGAAACCGACCAAGAAGATCAACACGCCGGCCGATCTTGCGGGCGTCAAGCTGCGCATGCCGCCGGGCGAGTTCTGGCAGTTCCTCGGCGAGTCGCTCGGTGCGAACCCGACGCCGGTCGCCTACGCGGAGCTTTACACGGCGCTGCAGGCCGGCGCGGTCGACGGGCAGGACAATCCGCTCGTCTCCGGCCGCTCGATGAAGTTCTACGAGGTGACGTCGCAGTTCATCCTGACCAACCACGTGCTCGGCTACGACATGCTGGCGGTCTCGAAGAAGGCGTGGTCGACCCTGAGCGCGGCGCAGCAGGCAAAGCTGCGCGCCGAAGCCGACAAGGCGTTCGACGCGAGCGCCGCGAAGTACAACGCGCAGGAGCAGGAAGCGATCGAGTTCTTCAAGAAGGAAGGCAAGCAGGTCTACGCGCCTGACCAGAACGCCTTCCGCTCGTTCGCGCAGAAGAAGTATCTCGACAAATACGCCAGCGAGTGGCCGAAGGGCGCGATCGAGCGCGTCAACGCCGTGAAATAACGGGCCGGGGGGCTCGTCGAGAGGTCCGTCCGCCGTCTGCACAAGATCGGCGGACGGACTTCTTTTCATGAGGTTTGGGGATGGACTGGGACAGGCTTGTCGCTGCCGCGCGCTGGCTGCGCCGCCGTGCCGAGAACGTCTCGGCATTCCTGCTGCTCGCGATGTTCCTCTGCTTCATCCTGCAGATCGTCGCGCGTTACGTCTTCAATTACCCGCTCGGCTGGACCGACGAAGTCAGCGTGCTGTGCTGGATCTGGTGCACCTTGTGGGGCGCGGTATTCGTGCTGCGCGAGAGGGACGAGGTCCGCTTCGACCTCATCTACAGCACCGCGAGCGAGAAAACCCGCCGCGTGTTCACGATCATCACCGGCATCGCGGCGATCGTGCTGTTCGGGATCGCAATGCCCGCGGTGATCAGCTACGTGCTGTTCCTCAAGGTCGAGAAGTCCGCCTATCTCGGCATCCGGCTCGACTATCTCTATTCGATCTACATCATTTTCTCGGTCGGCGTGATTGTGCGCTACGCGGCGCTGACCTGGCGCGCGATCCGCGGCCATGCGCCGGACATCGAGCTCGGACAGGGCTCGGCGCTATGATCACGCCGTTCGCGCTTTGCCTCTACACAATCCTGGCGCTTGGCCTGCTTGGCTTACCGATCGGCTATTCGATGATCGCGGGCTCGATCCTCTACCTGCTGCTCGCGGGCCTCGACCTCGGCACTTCGGCCGAACAGATCCTCAACGGCCTTTACAGCAGCTACGTGCTGCTCGCAGTGCCGTTGTTCCTGTTCTCCGCCGAACTGATGAACGTCAGCAAGATGACGGATCATCTGCTGCGCTTCTGCGACATGCTGGTCGGACGTTTCCGCGGCGGACTGGGCCACATCAATATCGTGCAGAGCATCATCTTTGCCGGCATGTCAGGCTCGGCGATCGCCGATCTCGCCGGCACGGGGCGCATCAGCATCGACATGATGACGCGCAACAACCGCTACCCGGTGAGCTATGCGGCGGCGGTCACGGCTGCATCCGCGGTGATCGGCCCGATCATTCCGCCGTCGATTCCGATGGTGCTCTATGCGCTGATCTCGGATGCGTCGGTCGGCTATCTGTTCCTCGGTGGCATCATCCCCGGCCTGCTAATGGCGGTGGCGCAGATGGTGATCAACACCATGATGGCGCACCGGAACAACTACCCGGTCGAGCCGCCGATCCCGCTGCGCGAATGGCCGATGATCACCTGGATCGCGCTGCCCGCGCTGCTGATGCCGGTGATCCTGCTCGGTGGCATCTACAGCGGCATCATGACGCCGACCGAGGCGGCGGCAGTCGCGGCGGCCTACGCGTTTCTTGTTGCGGTGCTGTGGTATCGCAACATCACCGTGGCCGACACTTACAAAGCGGTGCTCAACTCGTCACGCGCCACCGCTTCGATCGGCATGCTGATCGCGGGCGCGCTCCTGTTCAACTACGTGGTGACGGTCGAACAGATCCCTAACACCGTGAAGGGCCTGCTCGCCGGATACGATTTCACCGCATGGGCGTTCCTGTTCTGGGTCAACATCATCCTGCTGGTGCTCGGCTGTCTGCTGGAAGGCTCGACCATCATCCTCGTCGTGCTGCCGATCTTCATCCCGACCGCTAAGGCGCTCGGCATCGATCTCGTGCACTTCGGCGTGGTCGCGGTGTTTAACATCATGATCGGGCTGGTGACGCCGCCCTATGGACTGCTGCTGTTCATTATTTCGGCGATATCCGGCGCGCCGCTACGATCGATCATCCGTGACACCATGCCGTTCGTGATCGCGATGATCGTCGCGCTCGCGATCATCACCTTCATCCCGGAAACGGTTCTCTGGCTGCCGCGCATGATGGGTTACAAGGGCTGAGCATCGGCCCGTCGACAACAGGAACAAAAGAAACATGGCAAAGCCGATTTATGTGCTCAACGGGCCGAACCTCAATCGACTCGGCACGCGCGAGCCGCACATCTACGGCACCACGACGCTCGCCGACGTCGAGAAAATGTGCCGGGCGGAAGCCGGCACCCAGCCGATCGAATTTCGCCAGACGAACAGCGAGACCCAGCTGATCGAATGGGTGCATGAGGCAATCGATAACGGCGCCGGGATCATCATCAATCCGGCGGCCTATACGTTCACGTCGCTTGCGTTGTTCGACGCCCTGAAGATGTTTCCGGGCCCCATCATCGAGCTGCACATCTCGAACATCCACAAGCGCGAGTCGATGTATCACAACTCGCTGGTCTCGAAGGTCGCGACCGCGATCATCGCGGGGCTCGGCGCGAAGGGCTATGTGGCCGCCCTGCGCGCGATGCGCGATCTCATTCCGTAACGCTTCCCAGCTCTGCACGCGCCGAGGGCCGCGTAACTTGCAGCGGTGCGGGCGCGCTGCGCATGATCCGCACGCAAGCCGGAGGATTTCAGCGTGAGCGTGACGGTTGGAAGCGGCGAATACGTGTATCGGGTGGAGGAAAACTGGGCAAAGTTGCCCACCGGCTGGGAGTTCGGCGATGTGGGCGCGGTCGGCATCGACCGGCAGGACCGCGTCTATGTGTTCAATCGCGGCGAACACCCGATGTGCGTGTTCGATCGCGAAGGAAACTTCATCACGTCATGGGGCGAGGGAATTTTCCGGCGCGCGCACGGCATCAGCATGGGGCCGGACGATACGATCTATTGCACCGACGACGGCGACCACACGGTGCGCAAGTGCACGCTCGACGGAAAGGTACTGCTCGAGATCGGCATCCCGGGGCGTCCGGCGCCGTTCATGAGCGGCGCGCCGTTCAACCGTTGCACGCATACGGCGCTCTCACCCGGCGGCGACATCTACATCTCGGACGGCTACGGCAATGCGTGCGTCCACAAGTACGATCAGAACGGCAAGCGACTGATGGCGTGGGGCACGCCCGGCGTTGGGCCGGGCGAATTCAATCTGCCACACAACATCGGCTGCGATGCGGACGGATGGGTCTATGTCGCCGACCGCGAGAACCATCGCGTGCAGGTGTTCGACGGCAACGGCAAGTTCGAGTGCCAGTGGCACAATCTGCACCGGCCGAGCGGCCTGCATCTGAGCCCGGGCAAGTGTCCGGTCTGCTACATCGGCGAGGTCGGCCCGTACTACGGCTTCAACCGCGGCGCGCCGAACCTCGGGCCGCGCGTTTCCGTCCTCGATCACAAGGGCAACGTGCTGGCACGGCTCGGCAAGGAGCCGCTCGCCGGGACCAAGCCGGGACAATTCCTTTCGCCGCATGGTCTCGCAGCGGATTCGCGCGGTGACCTTTATGTCGGCGAGGTCGCCGTGACAGCATGGCCCTCGCTCTTTCCGGGCGAGCCGGTGCCGAAGCCGCTGCGCAGCCTGCAGAAGTTCACGCGGCTGCGCGCATCAGCGTAATCGCGGCGGAGCCTATTTCGCCAGCTTCAGGTCCTGCGGACGGATGATGCCGTCCGGCGCCTGCTTGTAGTTTTCAAGCTTGGCCGTGTGCGCGAAAATCCACGACTGGTGATAGAGGTAAATCAGCGGCTTGTCGGCCTCGATCTGCGTCAGTGCTTTCTCGTAGGCCACTTTGCGCTTGGCCGGATCGCTGACCGTGCGGGCTTCGTTAAGCGCAGCCTGCGTGGTCTCGTTGCAATACTTGCCCCAGTTGAACGGCGTGTTGCAGCCAAGGTGATTGATCACGTTCTGATCGGGATCGATGCGGCCGCTCCAGCCGATCAGGTACGTCTGGAAGTTTCCTTTCGTCCCTTCCTGCAATGACGTCGCAAACTCGACCAGGCGGATCTTGAGATCGAAGCCGCCTTCGGCCGCCATCGCCTGCAACACCTCGGCCACCTGCTTCAGATCGGGCTGGTTCGGCACCATCATGTCGACGGCGACCGGCGTCGGTACGCCGGCTTCCTTGATGAGCGCCTTCGCCTTCGCGACGTCGCGCTTCGGGACCGGGAATTTCTGGACGTAATACTGGTTCGACGGCGCGGACCATTGATTGCCCGGGGTGAAGTCGCCGTTGAACACGACCTTGTTGAGCGCGTCTCGGTCTATGGTGAGATCGAGCGCCTGACGCACCTTGGCGTTCTGGCCCACAGGGTTCTTCGCCTGATCGGTGTTGGCGAGATTGATGGTGATGCCCGTGTAGGCGATCGGCGGGCTCGGCAGCACCAGCTTCAGCCGCGCGTCGCTGCGCACCGAGGGAATGTCGGTTGCCAGCACGCGCTCGGCGATGTCGAGCGCGCCGGCGCGCAGGTTGGCGAGCCGCACGGTGCTGTCCGGAATCGAGAAATAGGTGATGCGGTCGAGATGGATGCGGCCCTTGTCCCAGTAGTCGGCAAAGCGCTCGAGCACGATGCGTTCCTGTGCGACGCGCTCGACATATTTGAACGGGCCCGCGCAGATCGGCTTCTGCACGAACTTGTCGCCGGCTTCCTTCACGGCCTTCGGCGAGACCATCATGCCGGCGCGGTCGGTGAGCTGGGCGATCAGTGGCGAGAACGGCGCCTTGAGTAGCAGGCGCACCGTCAGCGGGTCGGCGACCTCGACCTTGTCGATCTGCGCAAGCTCCGCCTTGCGGAACGAGCCTTGCGCCGTCATGTGGCGGTCGAGCGTGAACTTCACGGCTTCGGCGTCGAACGGTTCGCCGTCCTGGAATTTCACGTTCGGCCGCAGCTTGATGGTGACGGTCTTCCCGTCTTCCGACGTCTCATGCGAGAGCGCGAGCTGCGGCACGATGTTGAGATTGCCGTCGATGTCGAACAGCTTGTCGCACAGCGAGGCGAGCACGATGCGGCCGACGTACGAACCCGCCGTGGTTGGATCGAGATTGTCGGGATCTTCCGCGAGACCGATGCGCAGGTGGCCTTGCGCGAGCGCGGATGTCGACGCGATGGTTGCGGCGAACAGCGATGCGATGAGAGCGGTGCGAGCCTTCAAGGCAGACCTCCGAGGCTATGCGGCAGGCGGGAAGCTTACCGGTGGAGAGGGGCGGCGAACAGCGTGAAAGGCGATTTCAGCGCGGCTTGTCTTACGCCTTGTCCTGCTCCGCAACCGCAGCGGCTATTCCGGCTTCGATCACGTTGCGGTCGAGTGTGCCATTCGGGTTCTGGCGTGACGGCATGAAGTTCACGTAGTGAAAAAGCCGCTCGCGGCCGACGCTTTCGAGCCGCGCAAGCTCGCGCAGCGGATCGGGGTGGTCGTCGACGCGCAGCGAGACGGCCGGGTATTCCTCCGTAGTCCAGATCATGAGGGCGGCCGATTGCTTGCCACGTTTGTCGCCGCCTGCCGCTTCGCCCGCATTCATCGCGGCGATCAGGCGGCGCGCGAAGGATTTCTCCTGCGAGGCCTCGAAGGCGTGTGCGGTCGCGGCGACTACGTCGGGGCCTGCCAGCATGTTGCCGGCAACCGAAACGTCCGCGCGCACGACGTGTCCGCACCAGTCGACGCAGTTCTTCCCCGTGTGGACCGCAATGCCTCCTCTCGCGTCGTGCACGTGGAACTGGCGCTGCTGCGCGCCCGCATCTGGCGTAATCAGATGATCGACCACGGCCTGCGCCGCCATACCTTCACGCAACAGGCGCATGCCACGATAGCCCCAGAGCGGGTTGGGGAGCGCCTGCGTCGAGAGCGCGCCGACGCCGCCTTCGCCATGCGGACAGATCGCCCCGACTGCGAAGAACTTGCTGGCGACCAGGACGCCGAAGGCGCCGGATGGATCGCGTGCGATGATGGACCAGGTCATGGGCGGACATTATACACGCAAGCCGCGGAGGAGCGATGCAACCGACATTCACCACACGGCCGGATATCCGCGGCACCTTCGGCGCGGTCGCGACGACGCATTGGCTGGCGACGCAGACCGGCATGGCGGTGCTGGAGCGCGGCGGCAACGCATTCGATGCTGCTGCTGCTGCTGGTTTTGTGCTGCAGATCGTCGAGCCGCATCTCAACGGCCCGGGCGGTGAACTCCCGGCCATCGTGATGCGCGCGGGCGCGAGCGCGCCCGAGGTCATCTGCGGGCAGGGGACGTTCCCCGCCGCCGCGACGTCTGCGCGGCTCAGGGGAATGGGTCTCGAACAGATGCCCGGCACGGGCCTGCTGCCGGGTGTGGTGCCGGGTGCGTTCGACGGATGGATGCTGCTGCTGCGTGACTACGGCACGCTGCCGCTGCGGGACGTGCTGTCGTACGCAATCGGCTATGCGGAGAACGGTTTTCCGCTGGTGCCGCGCATCGTGGCGACAATCATTCCGGCGGTCGAATATTTCCAGACCGAATGGCCAAGCTCGGGCGAAGTCTGGCTCGTCAACGGCAAGCCGCCGCATCCCGATAAGCCGTTCCGCACGCCCGCGATTGCCGCGATGTACAAGCGAGTCCTCGCCGAGGCAGAATCCGCGGGTGGCGACCGCATTCGCCAGATCGAGGCCGCGCGCCATGCCTTCTACAAGGGCTTCGTCGCGGAGGCGATCGACCGCTTCTACAGGTCCGAGCTGATGGACTCGACGGGCACGCGCCATCGCGGCCTGCTCACCGGTGACGACCTCGCGCGCTATGCGGCGCATGTCGAGAAACCGGCTTCGGTCGATTACCACGGCCTCACGGTGCACAAGCTCGGACCTTGGTCGCAGGGCCCGCTGCTGCTGCAAACGCTGCAGGTGCTGGCCGGTTACGACATCGCCGCGATGGACCCGCTCGGCGCGGACTTTGTGCATACACTGGTCGAAGCGCTGAAGCTCGGCTTCGCCGACCGCGACACGTTCTATGGCGATCCGGATGCCGTCGATGTGCCGCTCGAAACGCTGCTGTCGAATGATTACGCGGACGCGCGGCGCAAGCTGATCGGCGAGCGGGCCTCGATGGAGATGCGCCCGGGCGACATCGGCGATGCGAAGGCTCGCATGGCGCGCGTGCTGGCGATGGCCGGCAAGGAAAAGCCCATCGGCCCTGGCGCCGGCGAGCCGACCTTTGCGCCACTGCCGCCCGAATGGGGCGACACTGTGCATCTCGATGTCATCGATGCGGCGGGCAACATGATTTCGGCGACGCCGTCCGGTGGCTGGCTGCAAGGGTCGCCTGTCGTGCCGGGCCTCGGCTTTCCGGTCTCGACGCGTGGACAAATCTGCTGGCTTGAAGAAGGTCATCCCTCGACCGTGCGGGCGGGGACGCGGCCGCGCATCACGCTCTCCCCGACGCTCGTCACGCGCGACGGCGAGCCTTATCTCGCGATCGGCACGCCCGGCGGCGATCAGCAGGAGCAGTGGATCCTCGCGGTCTTCCTGCGGCTCGTGCACCACCGCATGACCCTGCAGCAGGCGATCGATGCGCCCATGTTCCAGACCAAGCACATGGTCGAATCGTTTCACCCGCGCGCGTTCAAGTCGGGCCTCGTCATGATGGAGGATCGCTTCCCGGCGGAGACGCGTGCGGCGCTCGAAGCGCGCGGACATCGCATCGCAGTCGAGGGCCCGTGGGCGCTCGGGCGCATCTGTGCGGTCGGGCGCTGGGGCGGCCTTCTGCGCGCCGCCGCAACGCCGCGCCTGATGCAGGCCTACGCGGTCGGGCGGTAGCGGCCGCCTCTCGCGCCACCGCCGCAAAACGCATAGGCTCTGCGGCGAGCAAAACGGAACGTGCCGCGCCCATGCTGGACAAGACCAAAGACCGCGCCGGAACCGACGATGACATCGACACGGGCGTGCGGGACTGGCTCGACCGGTTCGAGCACACGCTCCGCGCGCACGATGCCACCGCACTGAAGAGCCTGTTCCACGCCGACAGCTACTGGCGCGACGTGCTGGCGTTCACCTGGACGATCCGCACCGTCCATGGCGCGGATGCTATCGCGGGCGAATTGAAAGCGCTTGCGCGAAAGGCCGGCGCCGAAAAATTTCAGCCTCGATCCGGCCCGCACCGCGCCGCGCGAGGTTACGCGCGTCGGCACGAAATCCATCGAGGCGATTTTCTCGTTCGAGACCGCGACCGGGCGCGGTTCGGGCGTGCTGCGCCTTTCGGCGGATCGCGATGACCGAGCAAAGGCGTGGACGCTCGGCACCACGCTCGAGAACCATAAAAGGTCACGAGGAGCACATCGGCAAGGAGCGCCGCGAAGGGTGAATCCTACTCGCGCGATTTCCGCGGACCGAACTGGCTCGATCAGCGCAAATCCGCCACGGCCTATGCGGACCGCGATCCCGACGTGCTGGTGGTCGGCGGCGGGCAGGCCGGTCTCTCGGCTCGCGGCGCGCCTCGGCGCGTTGCAGCTCGACACGCTGATCGTCGACCGCGAGCCGCGCATCGGCGACAACTGGCGCATGCGCTATCACGCGCTGACGCTGCACAATCAGGTGCAGGTCAATCATCTGCCCTACATGCCGTTTCCGCCGAACGTTTCCGACCTACATCCCGAAGGACAAGGTCGCGAACTGGTTCGAGGCCTACGTCGAGGCGATGGAGCTGAACTACTGGACCGAAACGGCGCTCGAAAGCGGCACGTACGATGAGAAGGACGGCCGCTGGTCCGTCACGTTGCGGCGCGCGGACGGCAGCGACGCGCGAGATGCATCCGCGCCACATCGTCATCGCGACCGGCGTCAGCGGCATCCCGAACATCCCGGACATTCCGACGCTGAAGAATTTCACGCGGGCCGGTGCTGCATTCGAGCCAGTACCGTGACGGCGAGGATTGGTCGGGCAAGCGCGCGATCGTGATCGGGACCGGCAACAGCGGGCACGACATCGCGCAGGATCTCTACTTCGAGCGGCGCGCAGGTCACGCTGGTGCAGCGCAGCCCGACGATGGTCGTCAACATCGAGCCGAGCGCGCAGCTTGCCTACACGCTCTACGACGAAGGCCCGCCGCTCGAGGACTGCGACATGATCGTGACATCGATGCCGATCGCGCTGGCGCGCAAGAGCCACATCATGCTCACCGAGCAGGGCAAGAAGCTCGACAAGCCGTTGCTCGATGCGCTCGCGCGCAAAGGGCTTCCGGCTCGACTTCGGCGCGGACGGCTCGGGCTGGCAATTCAAGTACCTAGAGCGCGGCGGCGGCTATTACTTCAACGTCGGCGCCTCCGACATGATCGTCGAGGGCAAGATCGCGCTGGCGCAATTCTCCGACATCGAGGGTTTCACCGCGGAAGGTGCACGCATGCGCTCGGGCGAGACGCTTCCCGCCGACCTGATCGTGCTCTCGACCGGCTACAGGACGCAGGATCAGCTCGTCGCAAAGCTGTTCGGCGAGGCAGTCGCGGCGCGCGTCGGGCCGATCTGGGGGTTCGACGCGCAGCAGGAGATCCGCAATACCTATGTGCCGACCGCGCAGCCGGGCCTCTGGTTCATCGGCGGCAGCTTCGCGCAGTGCCGCATCTACTCGAAATATCTCGCGCTGCAGATCAAGGCTCGCGAGATCGGCCTCGTTTCAACCTGAGCGCTTCCGGCGTTTCTTTCCACAAGGCTGCGCCTGTGCGATTGAAGCGCGCGGCCAAGTCATGAACAATGCCCGCAATTCCGGGGTCATTCCGCTTTTTGGAGGGTTTCATGTTTCATAACCGGCGCACTGTCCTGAAATTCGGCGTCGCGGCCGCGGCGATCGGCGTTACCGGCGTCGCGCAGGCGCAAGGCGCGATCACGGCGCGCATCGGCCATCTCGAAGCGCCGACCCAGCCGCGCCACAAGGGGCTGGAGAAGGTCGCCGCGCTGGTGAAGGAGCGCACCAAGGGCGCGATCGAGATCCAGCTGTTTCCGTCCTCGCAGCTCGGCAACGCGCGCCAGATGATCGAGAGCACGCAGTTCGGCGGCATCGAGGGCACCGTGATGCCGGCCGCGTTCCTCGGCGGCTTCAATCCGGTGATCTCGGTGCTCGATATCCCGTATCTCTACCCGACCGACCGCGCGGTTTCGCAGAAGCTGCGCGAAGGGCCGTTCGGCAAGGCGCTGCTCGCGAGCTTTTCGACCCGCGGCGTGCACGCGCTCTCGATCTGGCCGAACGGCCGCAAGAGCCTCACCTCGAACAAGCCGCTCGCCAATCTCGACGTCGTTCAAGGGGCAGAAATTCCGCGTGATGGATTCGAAAATCCTGATCGACCAGTTCGGCGCGGTCGGCGCGACCGCGATCGCCGATCAATTTCTGCGAGCTCTACACCTCGCTGCAGACCGGCCTGATCGACGGGCAGGAAAATCCGCTCGACACCATCACGACGATGAAATTCCACGAGGTGCAGAAGCACATGGTGGTGACCGAGCACGGCGTGATGGAAGACATCGTGCTGTTCAGCAACGCCTTCTGGAACAGGCTGAGCGCCGGAGCAGAAGGACATCGTCACCAAGGCGTTCGAAGAGGTGCGCCCGCAGGTCGAGGAAATGAAAGAAGCGGTGCAGAATACCTCGCTCGAGACCATCAAGGCTGCGAAGCTCAACGTGCGCGTCGCCGACGAGACCGAGCGCAAGGCGATGGCGCGACGCGATGGCGCCGAAGGCGCGCGCGGCGCTACTCGAACGCGCCGGCGCGGAGGGCAGAAGGTGCTCGCCGCCTACGACGAGGAGCGCAAGAAGCTCGGCTTCTGAGCGCCCTCCCATGAAAGCTGCTGCGCGGCATCGAGGGCTTCGTGCTCGGCGCGATCATGCTCGCGATGTCGTTCGCCTATACGCTCAACGTGCTGGTGCGCGACCTTGTACCTTCGTACGCGCCGAAGCTCGCGTGGATCGAGGAGCTTTGCCTCTTCGGCCTCGTGTGGATGATCTTCCTCAGCCTCGCGCTCGCGCTCGAAGGCGGGCGCCACATCGGCATGCGCATGGTGCTGACGCGCATGCCGCCGGGGAGCCAGCGCGCCGCGAAGCTGATCATCAATCTCGCGGGGCTTGTGTTCTCGGCCTATCTGGCGAAGATCGGCTACGACATCACGGTCTTCGTGGCGAACTCCGGCCAGCGCAGCCCGACGCTGAACATCTCGATGCTCTGGCTCTACATCGTGATGCCGTTCGGCTTCGGCCTGCTCGCGCTGCGCTATCTCATCGAGCTTGTCACGCCGGCTGATCGCTTCGCGATCGAGATCGATCCGATGCACCATCTCTAGCGCATCATGATCATCCTTCTCCTGATCGTGCTCGCCGTCGGCCTGCTGATCGCGGGCGCGGAAATCTTTCTCGTCATCGGCATTCCGGCGGTGCTGGCGAAGCACATCTTCCACCCGCACATGCCCGACCTGATCATCGGGCAGCGCGTGGTCGGCGGCGTCGAGGTCGTCACGCTGCTGGCGATCCCGTTCTTCGTGTTCGCCTCCGACCTGATGGCGCGCGGCCGCATGGCGGCGCAGCTCGCCGACCTGTTCCGCGCGCTGGTCGGGCACTACCGCGGCGGCATCGGGCATTCGACCGTCGTCACCTGCATGGTGTTCGGCGCGGCCGCCGGCTCCGCGCCCGCGACCGTCGCCGCGATGGGCCGGCTGTCGTTTCCCGGAGCTGAAGCGCGCCGGGCTTCTCGGAGAAATTCAGCCTCGGCCTGATCGCGTCGAGCGCCGAATGCGCGCTGCTGATCCCGCCCTCGATCACCTTCGTGGTCTATAGCTGGCTCACCGGCACCTCGATCGCCGCGCTGTTCGCGGCCGGCCTGATCATCGGCATCGTGCTCGGCCTCGCCTTCATGGTGCTGGTCGCGATCGAAGCCTGGCGCGTCGGCGCGGCGGTCGGCGAGCGCTATTCGGCGCCGCGCAGATGGAAGGCGTTCCGCGAGGCGTTCTGGGCGCTGCTGATGCAGGTGATCCTGCTGGTCGGCATCTTCTCCGGCATCTTCACCGCGACCGAAGCCGCCGCCGTATCGGTCGTCTACGCGATCGGCGTCGAGGTGCTGATCTTCCGCGCGTTCGGCTGGCGCGAGGTGTTCGACATCGCCAAGGACAGCGCGGTCTCGACCGGCGTGATCTTCATCCTGCTGGCGATGGGCGCGCTGCTCGCCTACTTCATCACGCTGTCGGGCCTCGACCAGACAGGTGCTCGGCGTCGTGCGCGAAATCGGCGTGCACTGGATCGTGTTCATGCTGATCGTGAACATCGTGTTCCTGACCTGCGCGATGTTCCTCGATCCGAATTCCATCATGGTGATCTTCCTGCCGACGCTGTTCCCGATCGCGACCGCGCTCGGCATCGACCCGGTGCACTTCGGCATGGTGGTGACGCTGAACGTGTGCACCGGCATGATCACGCCGCCGCTCGGGCTCGATCTTGCGGTCGCGGCCTCGACGCTGAATCGGCCGATGGAGGCGGTGGTCGCCGGCATCTGGCCGTTCATCCTGACCAACATCGTGGTGCTGATCCTGATCAGCTACATCCCGCCGCTCTCGACCTTCCTGCCGAAGATTTTCGGGTTTTGAGTGCAGCGCGTTAGGAAGCAGGCCATGAGTGACGAGGAGACACGCGCGCGCTTCGAGGCGCTGGAGACGCGCATCGCCCATCAGGAGCGGGCCATCGAAGACCTCAACACGACCGTGACCGGGCAGTGGAAGCAGATCGACGCCCTGACCAAACAGATCGTCCGGTTCGGCGACCGGTTGCAGAAGGTCGAGGACACGGGGCCGTCCTCGCCCGTGGACGAGCGGCCGCCACACTACTGACGGCTATTGGCGGAGGTCGAGCGTGACGACCTTGATGCCGCTTGTGTGCGGGTCGTCCGCGATGCCGAAGCCGAGATGCTCGCACATGCGCAGCATCGTGGTGTTCTCGGCCAGCACCTGACCGTGGATGCGCGCGAGACCGATCATGCGCGCGTACTCGATGATGCGCTGCATCAGCAGCCAGCCGAGTCCGTGTCCCTTGAGCGCCGAGCGCACGATCACGGCGTATTCGCCGTCGCGCGTGTCCTCATCGAGATGCAGCCGCACGACGCCGAGTATCCCGCCCGTCGCCTCGTCGATGGCGATGAAGGCCATCGCGCGGCTGTAGTCGAGGTGTGTGAGCTGTTCGATGCGGTTGTCCGACAGTTCGGAGATCGCGGTGAAGAAACGCAGCCGCGCATCTTCCAAGCGTGACGTGCCGAGCGAAGTCGGGATAGAGCGCCGCGTCCTCGGCGCGCAGCGGCCGCATCAGGACGCGCGTGCCATCGGGCAGCACGTCATGGTGGACGAGGGCGTCGAGGTCCGGCGGCATATCTCCGATTTGCGCAACCGCGCACGGGCCGTCAATGCGGTAGAACGATCGCGTGTCCGTTTGCGAGACGCTTATTTCTTCTCGCCCTTGGTGTCGAACTGCTTGAGAAAGGCCCAAAGCGCGGCTTTCTCGTTTTCGCTCTTGATGCCGGCGAACACCATCTTGGTGCCAGGGATCTTGGCGCGCGGATCGGTGATGTATTCGCCGAACGTCTTCTCGTCCCAGGTGATGCCGGAATTCTTGTTCGCGTCGGTGTAATTGTAGCCCTCGATGGTGCCCGACTTGCGGCCTTCCAGCCCGTTGAGCACCGGCCCGACCTTGTTCTTGGCGTCGGCGCCGACCGAATGGCAGGGCAGGCACTTCTTGAACGAGTTCTCGCCTGCGGCAAGATCCTGCGCTGATGCGCTTCCCACCGCAGCCATCATGACTGCCGCGATTGCCCAAGTCTCCAAGGCCAAAGCCTTCATGTCGAACTCCTTCATTGCGGACGCCCGCCGTTCGATCCGATATATTGGAATGGTTCGAATGATGCTACGGCAAATCTGCGCGACAGATATTCGCGCGCTATGACGGTGTCCGGAGTGCGCCGATGACGCTGAAAATGCCCGATGCCGATGCCGCCGTGCTGGCGCGGCGCGATGAGATCGTGCGCGCGCTGTTGGTCATCGTTCCGGGCGAGGGCGTGATCTCGAAAGAGCGCGAGATGCGCCCCTACGAGTCGGACGGGCTCACGGCGTACCGCCAGCTTCCGTTCGTCGTGGTGCTGCCGGAGACGACCGAGCAGGTGTCGCGCGTCCTGCGCTATTGCCACGATAACGGCATCCGCGTGGTGCCGCGCGGCGCGGGAACCTCGCTTTCCGGCGGCGCGCTGCCACTTGCGGACGGTGTGCTGCTCGGCCTCGCCAAGTTCAACCGTGTGCGCGAGATCGATTTCGATAACCGCGTCGCGGTCGTCGAGCCGGGCGTGACCAACCTGGCGATCTCGCAAGCCGTCGCGCACGAGGGGTTCTACTACGCGCCCGACCCGTCCTCGCAGATCGCGTGCTCGATCGGCGGCAACATCGCGGAGAATTCCGGCGGCGTGCATTGCCTGAAGTACGGCATGACCACCAACAACGTGCTCGGCTGCGAGATCGTGCTGATCACCGGCGAGGTGCTGCGCATCGGCGGCAAGCACCTCGACAGCGAGGGTTACGACCTGCTCGGGCTGATCACCGGCTCCGAAGGGCTGCTCGGCGTCGTCACCGAGGTGACGGTGCGCATCCTGAAGAAGCCCGAGACCGCGCGCGCGGTGCTGGTCGGCTTTGCGTCGTCCGAGGAGGCCGGCGAATGCGTGAGCCGGATCATCGGCGCCGGCATCATTCCGGGCGGCATGGAGATGATGGACAAGCCCGCGATCCACGCGGTCGAGGAGTTCGTGCATGCGGGCTATCCGCTCGATGTCGAGGCGTTGCTGATCGTCGAGCTCGACGGGCCCGCCGCCGAGGTCGATCATCTGCTCGTGCGCGTGGAGGAGATCGCGCGCTCGTGCGGCTCGACCGTGTGCCGCGCCTCGAATTCCGAGGACGAGCGGCTGCTGTTCTGGGCCGGACGCAAGGCCGCGTTCCCGGCGGTCGGGCGCATCTCGCCGGACTACTATTGCATGGACGGCACGATTCCGCGCGCGAAGCTGCCGCTGGTGCTCAAGCGCACGCGCGAACTATCGGAGCAATTCGGCCTGCGCGTCGCCAACGTGTTCCACGCGGGCGACGGCAATCTGCATCCACTCATCCTCTACGATGCCAACAAGCCGGGCGAACTGGAGCGCACGGAGCAATTCGGCGCGGAGATTCTCAAGCTGTGCGTCGAGGTCGGCGGCGTGCTGACCGGCGAGCATGGCGTCGGCGTGGAGAAGCGCGACTTGATGCCGACGATGTTTTCCGAGATCGATCTGAACCAGCAGCAGCGTGTCAAATGCGCCTTCGACGCGAAGGGCCTGCTCAACCCGGGCAAGGTGTTTCCAACGCTCACCGCTGCGCCGAACTCGGCAGGATGCACGTGCACGCCGGGCGCGTGGCGTTCCCGGACATTCCGCGGTTCTAGTTACTGGATGACTGACATTCTCAAACCGCGGGACGCGAAGGACGTTGAAGCCGCCGTCCAGTGGGCGCTCGCCGAGAGCAAGACGCTGGAGATCGTCGGGCAGGGCTCGAAGCGCGCGATCGGCCGCGCGGCGCAATGGGACCTGAGTCTCGACCTTTCGGACCTGTCCGGTGTTACGCTCTATGAGCCCGAGGAACTGGTGCTGTCCGCGAAGGCCGGCACGCCGATGGCCGAGATCGAGAAGCTGATCGCCGCGAGCAATCAGGAACTGGCTTTCGAGCCGATCGACTATGGGCCGCTGTTCGGGAAGCCTGCGGGGCGCGGCACGGTCGGCGGTACGCTCGGCGCGAACCTCTCGGGTCCACGCCGCATCAAGGCGGGTGCAGCACGCGATCATTTTCTCGGGTTCACGGCGGTGTCGGGACGCGGCGAGACGTTTAAGTCGGGCGGGCGCGTGGTGAAGAATGTCACCGGCTATGACCTGTGCAAGGTGCTGGCGGGTTCGTGGGGCACGCTCGCCGCGATGACCGATGTCACCGTGAAGGTGCTGCCGCGTGCCGAGACCGAGCAGACGCTGCTGATCCTTGGCCTCGACGATGCGAGCGCCGCGCGTGCGATGAGTGCCGCGATGAACTCGCCGAACGATGTGTCCGGCGCCGCGCATATTCCGGCGCCGCTTGCCGCGACCGTGCAAGCCGAGGCCGGGACGGCGTTGACCGCGTTGCGCATCGAAGGTGTTTCGCCCTCGGTCCAACACCGCCGCCGCGCACTCGAAACGTTGCTGAAATCTTTTGGCGAGATCGCGGCACTTCAGGAAGGACCTTCGCGGGCGTTGTGGCGGATCGTGCGTGACGCGCGGCCGTTCGCAAACGATGACCGCGCGCTCTGGCGCATCTCGGTCGCGCCGGCGCGCGGGCATCAGGTCGCAGCTGCGATCGGGGAGGGTGCGGAGTATTTCTATGACTGGGCGGGCGGGCTGATCTGGGCGGCACTTGCAGGCGAAAGACGACGGAGGGGCCGCGCGCGTGCGCAAGGCGCTCGGCGGCAACGGGCACGCGACGCTGATCCGTGCGCCGGCCGCGATCCGTGCCGCCGTGCCGGTGTTCGAGCCGCAGGACGCAGGCCTTGCAGCGCTGAACCGGCGCGTGAAGGAAAGCTTCGATACGAAAGGCGTACTCGGGCCGGGGCGTATGTATGCGGGCGTCTGAGGAACCGCGATGACCGACAACACCGCTCCGACGATCGATGTGGCTGCCATGCTCGACGCGCTGCGTGCGCGCCGGCCGCTGGTGCAGAACATCACCAACTACGTCGCCATGACGGTTTCGGC
Source organism: uncultured Alphaproteobacteria bacterium (assembly GCA_963828625.1). GTDB lineage: Bacteria > Pseudomonadota > Alphaproteobacteria > Rhizobiales > Xanthobacteraceae > PALSA-894. The sequence goes on from CAWHEX010000011.1 coordinate 1,098,342, forward strand.
TAACGTCCTGCTCGCTGTGGGTGCCTCGCCCGCGATGGTGCACGCGGTCGAGGAGGTCGAGGATTTCGTCGCGATTTCTGACGCTCTCGTCGTCAACATCGGAACGCTTTCGCCACTTTGGGTCGACGCCATGCGGCGCGCTGCGATCACCGCCAATCAATTGCGCAAGCCTTGGGTGCTCGATCCGGTCGGCTGCGGCGCGACGCGCTATCGTACCGACACCGCCGCCGAGCTTGCGGGGTTCCACCCGACCGTCATTCGCGGCAATGCCAGCGAAATCATGAGCCTCGCCGGCGCGACCGGGGAGGGGCCGAAGGGCGTCGACTCGACCGCCAGTTCGGACGCCGCGCTCGCCGCGGCGCGCACGCTGGCGCGGCGCACGGAAGGCGTCGTCGCGGTCACCGGCGAGTCGGACTACGCGACCGACGGCGTCACGGAATTCCGCGTGGAAGGCGGCGACGCGATGATGCCGCTGTCCACTGCGCTTGGCTGTTCGCTCAGCGCCGTCACGGCGGCGTTTTGTGCGGTCGCCGAGCCGCTGCCCGCGGCCGTCGCGGCGCTCGCGGTGTTCGGCGCGGCAGGCGCGGAAGCGGCGCGGCGCTGCCGCGGCCCCGGACACCTGCCGGCGGAACTGTGCGATGCGCTTTACCTGATGGACCGTGCGACGCTCGGCCGGCGGGCGAAGATCGGACCGGCTTGAGATGCAGACCTCCTTCACCCTCGCGCAGCTTGCCGATCCGGATGTCGCGGAAGCCGACAAGATTCTGCGCGCCTGCGTGCATTGCGGCTTCTGCACCGCGACCTGCCCGACCTACGTGCTGCTCGGCGACGAGCTCGATTCGCCGCGCGGGCGCATCTATCTGATCAAGGACATGCTGGAGAACGACCGGCCCGCGACCGAGGAGGTCGTGAAGCACATCGACCGCTGCCTCTCGTGCCTCGCCTGCATGACGACCTGTCCGTCAGGCGTGCACTACATGCATCTGGTCGATCACGCCCGCGTGCATATTGAAGAAACGTACGCGCGGTCATGGCCAGACCGTGCGCTGCGTGCGCTGCTGGCGAACGTGCTGCCGTATCCGGGCCGCTTCCGTGCGGCGCTCTGGGCCGGGTGGCTGCCCGGGCAGATCGTGAAGCTGCTGACCTCCTTTGCGACGCCGGGCCGGCGCAAGGGAGAGCCGGTCGCGCCGGGATGGACCGGCGTGCTGCCCCGCCTCGCCGCGATGCTGAGCCTGGTGCCGGCACGTCCGCCCGCCGGGCCAGTCCAGGGGCGGACCGTTTTTCCCGGCGCAAGGGCCGCGCAAGGGGCGCGTCGCGCTGCTGCAAGGCTGCGCGCAGCCCGTGCTCGCGCCTTCGATCAACGCGGCGGCGATCCGCCTGCTCACGCGACACGGCATCGAGGTCGTGCTGGCGGGCGAGGGATGCTGCGGCTCGCTCGTTCATCACATGGGCCGCGAGCATCAGGCGCTCGATCAGGCGCGCGCTGCGACCGATGCGTGGATGCGCGAGATAGAAGACGGCGGACTCGATGCAATCCTGGTAACCGCTTCTGGTTGTGGGACAACCATCAAGGACTACGGCTTCATGCTGCGCACGGATGCGGCCTATGCGGACAAGGCGTCCCGCGTGTCCGCGCTGGCGAAGGATATTTCCGAGTATCTGTCGGGCCTTAGCCTGGGCGCGCCTGCGCGGACGGATCTTCCGACGGTCGCCTATCAGTCCGCCTGTTCGCTCCAGCACGGACAGAAAATTCACAGGCAACCCAAAGACTTGCTGGCCGATGCTGGATTCACAGGTGCGCGAGTCCGCCGAGGCGCACCTGTGCTGTGGGTCGGCCGGAACCTACAACATCATGCAGCCGGCCATCGCGCGCACTTTGCGCGACCGCAAGGCCGCGAACCTCAAGCGCACCGGCGCGGACATCGTCGCGACCGGAAATATCGGCTGCATGACGCAGCTCGCGCCCGCGATCGGGCTTCCCGTCGTTCATACGGTCGAGCTGCTCGACTGGGCGCACGGCGGACCGATGCCGGATGCGTTGAAGTCTGTGCGTCGCGCGCGCGAATGACTCGCGCTGAATCATAATCGCGACATAGAATGCATGCGACGGCCGCAACGACGGCTCATTCGCGCGCGCCGTCTCCGGCACAATGGCCGTGCGTGACATGTCAGGAGGACATCCATGGCTGCTCGCAAGAAGAAAGCGAAGAAATCCAAGAGCAAGAAGAAGGCGAAGAAGCTCGCCACAATGAAAAAGCGATCCGGCGCAAAGCGCAGGATGAAGTCCGCACCGAAGAAGAAAGCCAAGAAGGCCGCGGCGAAAAAGACCGTCGCGAAGAAGAAAGCTGCGCCAAAGAAAGCCGTCGCGAAGAAAAAGGCCGTTGCCAGAAGGAAGCCTGTCGCGAGCAAGCCCGCGCCGCAGGCACCGGCCGCCGCGATGGCTCCGCCTCCGCCACCCCCGCCGCCTGTCGCGCCACCTGCGCCACCCGCCGCGGACCCGAGCCCGATCACCTATCGCCCGTTCGGTGAGCCGGCGGGAGACAGCAGTCCGGATGACAACAAGACCTAGGAAAAAGAAAACATCCGGCAAGAAGACGAAGAAGCGCACGGCCAAGAAGGCCGTGAAGGCGCGCGGCAAGAAACCCGCGCGCCGCCTCAAGAAGCCAAAGAAGAAAGCCGCCGCAAAAGCGGTCGCGCGCAAGAAGTCCGCGAAGCCGGCAAGGCCGAAGCCGAAGCTCAGTGCGCGCGCTGGCGTCAACCGCACGGACCGGCGGCATCTCGCGTTGCTTGGCGCCGCGGGCCGCCGCTCCAAGCAGACCGAGGGCCGTGGCCCGGCGCGGGGAAGGGTCAGCCCGCGACGGCCGGCGGCGAAGCCCGCGCGCGGTGCGCCGCGCGTTCCGGGCGTCGCCATCAAGGGACCGCTCGGAGCGCGCTACACCGAAATCCTCACGCCGGCGGCACTGCGCTTCCTTGCGGAACTGCATCGCGAGTTCGAGGCCGCGCGCGAGCGCCTGCTTGCGGCGCGCGCCGAGCAGCAGCAGCGCTACGACGAAGGCGAGCTCCCGGATTTCCGCGCCGGCACGAAGGTGATCCGCGACGATCCGGACTGGCGCGTCGCGCCGATCCCGGAGGATTTGCTGGACCGGCGCGTCGAGATCACCGGGCCGGTCGATCGCAAGATGATCGTCAACGCGCTCAATTCCGGCGCGCATGTCTTCATGGCGGACTTCGAGGACGCGAATTCCCCGACCTGGGCGAACAATCTCGAAGGCCAGATCAACCTGAAGGACCGCTGGGCCCGCAAGATCGATTTCACCGACAAGGAATCCGGCAAGCGCTATTCGCTCGGCGAGAATCCCGCGGTGCTGATCGTGCGCCCGCGTGGCTGGCATCTCGTCGAGGAGCATCTGACGGTCGATGGCGAGCCGGTCTCCGCCTCGCTGTTCGATTTCGGACTTTATTTCTTCCACAACGCGCAGGCGCAGATCGCGGCCGGCACCGGGCCTTATTTCTATCTGCCGAAACTCGAGACGCACGAGGAAGCGCGGCTATGGAACGAGGTCTTTGTGTTTGCGCAGGAACGCCTCGGCATCCCGAACGGCACCATACGTGCAACCGTATTGATCGAGACGCTGCCCGCCGCGTTCGAGATGGATGAGATCCTCTATGAATTGCGCGACCATATCGCCGGGCTGAACGCGGGCCGCTGGGACTACATCTTCTCGTTCATCAAGAAGCTCGCAAAGCACAAGGACTACATCCTGCCGGATCGCGGGCAGGTCGTGATGGGCGAAGCGTTCCTCGGCGCCTACGCGGCGCTGCTGGTGAAGACGTGTCACGGGCGCGGCGCCTTCGCGATGGGCGGCATGGCGGCGCAAATCCCGATCAAGAACGATTCCGCTGCGAACGACGCGGCTTTCGCGAAGGTGCGCGCCGACAAGGAGCGCGAGGTGCGCGACGGCTATGACGGCACGTGGGTCGCGCATCCCGATCTGGTGCCCGTCGCGAAGGAAGTGTTCGAGCGCATGCTGCCGGAGAAAAATCAGGTCACCCGCGTGCGCGCGCATGTGCGGGTGCTGCGCGAGGACCTGCTGAAGATCCACCACGGCACCAAGACAGAGGAAGGCTTTCGCCTCAACATCCGCGTCGGCGTGCAATACATCGAGGCGTGGCTGCGCGGGCGCGGCGCGGTGCCGATCTACAATCTGATGGAAGACGCCGCGACCGCGGAAATCTCGCGCGCGCAGATCTGGCAATGGATCCGCTACGAGGCGGAGCTCGAAGGCGGCATTGTCGTCACGCCGAAGTTCTTCGAGCGCGCGCTGGAAGAGGAGATGGAGCGCGTGAAGGAGGAAGCCGGCGCGGAGGCTTACGCGGGCGGGCGGTTCGCCGAGGCGATCGCGCTGTTCCGCGACATTTCACTCGCGCCCGAGTTCGTGGAGTTTCTCACGATACCGGCTTACAAATTGATCGTGTGAAGCGGCCCGCAAGGTGGGCAAGCGAACCTGATTGCATCGTCCCGCCCGGCCTCATAATCTCGCGCCATCTGGGGAGGGACGGCTGCGCGCCGGCCCGTCATAACCATTCATCCAAGAAACGGAGCACGTGGCATGGCGTACAACATTCTCATCCTGGGCGCGGCCTATGGTTCGCTGCTGGGCTCGAAGATCCTGTTCGGCGGGCACCATGTGCACCATGTCTGTCTTCCGGCAGAGGCGGACCTCATCAACGCGGAAGGCTTCCGCGTGAAGCTGCCGGTGAAGGGCCGCAAGGACCCGGTTCTCCTCGACACGCGCAATCTGCCCGGCAAGGTCTCGGCATCCGGCCCGAAGGAAGTGAGCCCGAAGCATTTCGACCTGATCGGCCTTGCGATGCAGGAGCCGCAGTACCGCTCGCCTGGCGTGCGCGAACTGCTCGATGCGGTTGCGAAGTCGCGCGTGCCGACAATGTCGATCATGAACATGCCGCCGCTGCCGTACGTGAAGCGCATTCCGGGCCTCGACTACGAGGCGTTGAAGCCTGCCTACACGGATGCAAGCGTGTGGGACAATTTCGATCCGGCCAATCTCACGCTGTGCAGCCCGGACCCGCAGGCGATCCGTCCGCCCGACGGCAAGGCCAACGAGCTACTGGTCACGCTGCCGACCAACTTCAAGGTCGCGAAGTTCGAAGACGAGCGCGGCAACAAGATCGTCCGTCAGCTCGAGCAGGAGATCGACGCGATCCGCTTCGATGCGGGCGACGGAACTAAGACCGAGCTGCCGGTGAAGCTACGCGCCTATGACTCGCTGTTCGTGCCGCTCGCCAAGTGGTCGATGCTGCTCGCCGGCAATTACCGCTGCGTGACCGAAGACGGCATGCGCACCGCGCAGGAGGCCGTGCACTCGGACATCGAGACCTCGAAGTCGGTCTACAATTTCGTGTTCGACCTGTGCGTCAAGCTCGGCGCTTCCCCGAGCGATCTCGTGCCGTTCGAGAAATACGCGGCGGCCGCGCAATCACTCGTGCGTCCGGCGTCGGCGGCGCGCGCGTTGCAGAACGGCGTGCCGAACATCGAGCGGGCCGACAAGCTGGTGCAACTGATCGCCAAGCAGAAGGGCCTCTCCCATCCGGCGATCGACGCGCAGGTCGCGCTGGTCGACCGGCGCCTGGAGGCGAACCGCAAGAAGGCGGCGGCGTAAGGCCTAGTTCGCCGGCGCGAAGCCCGCTTCTTTCCAGTGGTGGGCGTTCGCCGGCTCCGCGAGAAATCTCACGAAGGCGGTGGCGGGCTCGGGCGCCGGGTTGGCGGCGAGCACCGCCGCGCCGTAGACCGTGTTGAGCTGCACCTCCGCGGGGATCAGGCCGACGGCGGCGACACCCTTCTCTGAAATGACTTCGCTCAGCGGATAGAGGCCGATCTCGGCTTCGCCCTTGGCGATCGCCGCGACACCGCCATCGAGCGCGTTGCGGTGCGTGACCTTCGCTCTCATCGCGTCCGCGATACCGAGTTGCTCCCACATCTTACCGAGATGCGCGCCGCTTGGGGTCGCGCCCGGATCGGCGTGCACGACGGACTTCGCGCTTAGCATCGCGGTCTTGAATTTTTCGAGCGATGAAATGTCCGGCTTCGTGGCCCCCTCGCGCACCACAAGGCCGACGCTCACGATGCCGAGCTTCGCCCAAGCGTCGGGACGGAACGAGCCATCCTTCACGCGCGCCTCGATCGCCGGCACCGGCATCAGCACCATCTCTGGCTTTTCGCCGGCGTTGAGCTTTTGCTGCATGGCGCTGATGACGAGGTAGGTGATGTTCACCTTGTGGCCGGTTTTCGTCTCGAACTCCGGCGCCAGTGCGGTCAGGACTTCCTTCGGCGCGCCGCCGCTCATTACGTGAATGTCCGCCAAGGCATGCTCCCTGAAACGCTCAACACCGAGACGGCAAGCAGGCACGCCGCCTGATCATGCGTTGACCTCGATGGGTTTTTGCGTATGCGATGGGCGACCGTAGCACGGCAGCAGAGGCAAGCAATGCGCATCATCGATCTGTCACGCGAGCTTTATCACCGCACGCCGAGCTATCCGGGACAGCCGCCGATCATTCACGGCATATGGAAGACGCACGAGGAAGCGTTCGCGGAATCCGGCAACGTGCACGGCAACAGCGTGATGTATTTCTCCATGCCGGATCACGGCGGCACGCACATCGATGCGCCGCGCCATTTCGGCAAGACGGGAATGTCCATCGACGAGTATCCGCTGGAGAACTGCATCGTGCAGGGCATCTGCATTGACCTGCGCCACATCGCACCGCGTGCGGAGATCACACCCGCCGACCTCGAGGCCGCTGTGAAGAAATCGGGATTGCCGATACCGAAGGGCGGCACGGTGCTGCTTTGCACCGGCCATCATGCGCGCACGTTTCCGACGCCCGCTTATACGAACGACAATCCGGGCGTGAACGTCGCGGCGACCGAATGGCTCGCGCGCACAGGCATCGCGCATTTCGGCATCGACTCGATGCGGCCGGGACCCGAAGGCGTCGTCAACGCGCTGGTGCACAAAGCATGCCTCGAACTCGGCTTCACGCACATCGAGAGCCTGTGCAATCTCGAAACGCTGCTCGGGCAGGGCGAATTCCAGTTCATCTGCCTGCCGCTGAAGTGGCGCGGCGGAACGGGCTCGCCGATCCGCGCGGTTGCGGTGTTCAGCGACTAGGTCGGCGCGGCGCCGAGAACCGCCTCTTTCAGCCTGAACCGTTCGCCGTCGCGTGCGAGCGTCAGCCCGCGCGTGTGGAAGGCCGCGAGCGTCGAGCGGTGGCCGATCGAGATGATGGTCGCGTTCGGCAGCCGCTCGCGCAGGAGCTTGTAGAGCGCGGCTTCGGCGGGCTCGTCGAGCGAGGCGGTCGCCTCGTCGAGGAAGAGGAAATCCGGCGCGTGCAGGATCGCGCGCGCAATGCCGAGACGCTGCTGCTCGCCGAGCGAGAGCATCCGGTTCCAGTGCGCGCGTTCCGCCAGCCGGTCCGCCATCGCGGGCAATCCAACGGCGGTGAGCAGTTCGCGGATGCGGTCCGCGCCGAATGTGCCGGGCTCCGAGGGATAGTTCACCGCGCCTTCGAGCGTCCCGATCGGCAGATAAGGACGCTGCGGTAACGTCATCGGCTTTGCGTCCGCCGGCACCGATATCTTCCCCTTGCCGAACGGCCAGATGCCGGCGATGGCACGGAACAGCGTCGACTTGCCCGACCCGGACGGGCCGGTAACGAGCACCTGCTCGCGCGGCGCGATCGAAACGCCGTCGGCCGCCACCAGCGGCTTGCCGGCTGGCAGCGTCAATTCGACGTTCTCGAGCTGGAGCTCTTTCGCAGCCGTGCCGGCGACCTTGACGGTCTGCGCGCCGGTCGTGAGCGCGTGCGCATTCGCGATCGATGTCTCGAAGCCGGAAAGACGCTCGATCACGGCGCGCCATTCGGCGATGCGCACATACGTATCGACGAAGAACGACAGCGCGCTCTGCACGCTGTTGAAGGCGCTCGCTGTCTGCGTGAGCGCGCCAAGCTGGATGTGACCGGCGAAGTAGGCAGGGCTCACCACAATGAAGGGAAACACCACGGACGCCTGATTGTAGCTCGCGGTCAGGAACGTGAGCTTCTTCTGGCGCGACATGATGAGCATCCAGTTCTCCACGACGGCGCGGAAGCGCTCCAGCAGCCGCCCGCGTTCGGCGCTCTCGCCGTTCAGCAGCGCGATCTGCTCGGAATTCTCGCGCACGCGCACGAGGCTGAAGCGGAAGTCGGCTTCGTAGCGCTGCTGATTGAAATTCAGCGGGATCAGCGGCCGCCCGACCAGATGCGTCAGCAACGTGCCGGCCGCCGCATAGGCGAGCGCGGCCCAAACGAGATAACCGGGGATATTCCACGCCACGCCGTAGATCGTCAGCGGTGCGGCGGCGGACAGTCCCCACAGGATCACCACGAACGAGCCGAGCGAGACGATCGCGCCCAAAAGCCCGACGCCGACGAACAGGCCGAGTTCGATGAACTGCTTGATGTCCTCGGCGATGCGCTGGTCCGGGTTGTCGGCGGCGTCGCCGAGCAGCTGCATGCGGTAATGATTGGGACCTTCGAGCCAGCGGCCGATGTAGCGCGCGGTCATCCAGCGCCGCCAGCGTATCTGGAGCCACTGATTGAGATAGAGCTGGTAGACGCGCAGCACGACGAGCGAGGCGGCGAGCACGCAGAAGAAGATCAGCTCCTTGGTGAAGACGTCCCAGTTGCGCTCCTGCAGCGCGTTGTAGAACCGTGCATTCCATTGGTTGAGCAATACGGTGACACCGACCACGGCCAGCTCGATCGCGAGCACCGTGCCGAGCAGGACGCGCCCTGGCCAAGCGTCCTCGGAGCGGAAGTAGGGCACGGCGAGCCGCCAGATTGTGCCGAGCGTTGCGAGGATGCCGGTCAAGGGATGCTCCTGTCGTCGGATCGTGGGATGGCGGCCGGGGATTTAGTTGCTGCCGCAACGGCATTGCGGATTAATCTCATCCGAAATGCGGGGGTTCTGCGGCAATTCGAGGCTTGTGGATTTTCTCCGACCTGTCCAAAGTAGGTCATTGCCGCTGGAATACCAACCGGGCTCCAGTGGTTCATCAGTGAGAGCGGTTTCCAAAAAGCCGCCCAATCGGACGAGGGAGGGATACTTATGTCCGCCGAGAAATCATCCACATCAAAAGTTGCAACCCGGCGCCGCTTCATGCTCGCGGCGGGTGCAAGTGCCGCGGCCGTTGCCGCGCCCAGCGTCGTCAGTGCGCAGGGCCCGATCAGCATGCGCTGGCAGAGCACCTGGCCGTCGAAGGATATCTTCCACGAATACGCACTCGACTACGCCAAGAAGGTCAACGACATGACCGGCGGCGATCTCAAGATCGACGTGCTGCCGGCCGGCGCGGTCGTTCCGGCGTTCCAGCTGCTCGACGCGGTGTCGAAGGGCACGCTCGACGGCGGCCACGGCGTGCTCGTCTATCACTACGGCAAGCAGACCGCGCTCGCGCTGTGGGGCTCGGGCCCCGGCTACGCGATGGACGCCAACATGCTGCTGTCCTGGCACAAGTACGGCGGCGGCAAGGAATTGCTTGAGAAGCTCTACGCCTCGATCGGCGGCAACGTCGTGTCGTTCCCGTATGGACCGATGCCGACGCAGCCGTTCGGCTGGTTCAAGAAGCCCGTGACCAAGCTCGACGACGTGAAGGGCCTCAAGTTCCGCACCGTCGGCATCTCGATTGACGTGTACTCCGGCATGGGCGCCGCGGTGAACGCGCTGCCCGGCGGCGAAATCGTCGCCGCGATGGACCGCGGCCTGCTCGACGCGGCGGAATTCAACAACGCCACGTCCGATCGCATCCTCGGCTTCGCCGACGTTTCGAAGGTCTGCATGCTGCAGAGCTATCACCAGAACGCCGAGCAGTTCGAGATCATGTTCAACAAGGACAAGTACAACGCGCTGCCGGAGAAGATGAAGGCGATCATCGCGAACGCCGTGGAAGCGGCCTCGCAGGACATGTCCTGGAAGGCGATCGACCGCTACTCGAAGGACTACGTCGAGCTGCAGACCAAGGATAACGTCAAGTTCTACAAGACGCCTGACGCGATCCTGAAGCGGCAGCTGGAAATCTTCGACGAGGTGGCGAAGAAGAAGGCGGCGGAAAATCCCCTGTTCAAGGAGATCGTCGAATCGCAGCTCGCGTTCGCCAAGCGCGCAACGCAGTGGGAGCAGGACACGGTCGTGAGCCGCAAGATGGCCTTCGACCACTACTGGGGCCCAAATCGTCCGAAGCCGATCTGATCGGCCATTACTGAAGTCAGCTCAGCACCATTCGGACCCTTCCGAATGGTGCTTTGCTTTGGTAGAAGGTCTCGTTCACGCGTAAGCGGCCTATGACAGTCGAGAAATTCCTTCACACCATCGACGGCATCAGCACGTGGGTCGGCAAGGCCTGCGCTTGGCTGATCGTCGGGCTAATGCTTCTGGTCTGCGCCGAGGTCTTCAAGCGCTACATCCTGAACATGCCGACGGCGTGGATCTTCGACGCCAGCAACATGTTCTACGGCACGCTGTTCATGATGTGTGGCGCCTACACGCTGGCGCAGAACGCGCATGTACGCGGCGACTTCCTGTACTCTTCGATGAAGCCGCGCACGCAGGCGACCCTCGACCTGATTCTTTATTTCGTTTTCTTTATCCCGGGCATCGCGGCGCTGGTCTACGCAGGCACCGACTACGCTGCCGATAGCTGGCGCATCGCGGAACACTCGAACGTCACCGCGGACGGGCCGCCGGTCTACCATTTCAAGACCGTCATCCCGATCGCGGGCGCCATGGTGCTGCTGCAAGGCGTCGCCGAGATCGTGCGCTGCATCGTCTGCCTGAAGACCGGCGAGTGGCCGAGCCGCCTGAAGGACGTCTCCGAAATCGACGTCGTCGAGGAGCAGCTTGCCCACAGCGAGTACGTCGACGAGGAGTCGCGCAAGATCGCGATTGAAGGCGCGCAGAAGATCGACGAGATCGCTCGCCAGCGCGGCATGGGCGGGGACCTGCAAACATGATCAGCGAACCCATGCTTGGGCTGCTGATGCTGATGCTCATCGTGGTTGTGATCATGATGGGCTTCGCAACAGCATTCACGCTGATGGGGCTCGGAATCTTCTTCGGCTACATCGCGTTCTTCAATCCAGCCGAGCACTGGTGGCAGAACCGCGTGTTCGACCTGATGGTTCATCGCACCTACGGGGCGATGACCAATGACGTCCTCATCTCGATCCCGTTGTTCGTGCTGATGGGATACGTGATGGAGCGCGGCGCGCTGGTCGACAAGATGTTCTATTCGATTCAGCTCGCATTCCGCCGCGTGCCGGCCTCGCTCGCGGTCGCGACGCTGATCGTCTGCACGTTCTGGGGCATCGCCTCGGGTCTGGTCGGCGCCGTGGTGGTGCTGATGGGCGTGATCGCGTTCAACCCGATGCTGCGCGCCGGCTATGATGTGAAGCTCGCGTCCGGCGTCATCACGGCGGGCGGAACGCTTGGCATCCTGATCCCGCCGTCGGTCATGATCATCGTCTACGCGGCAGTCGCCGGACAGTCCGTGGTGAAGCTCTATGCGGCTGCGATGTTTCCCGGCTTCTTCCTCGCGCTGCTCTATCTCGTCTACATCGTCGGCTGGGCGATGATTAATCCGAAGATTGCGCCGGTCCTGCCGGAAGAGCAGACCAGGATACCCGTGCCGCCCTGGATCGTGCGCTTCCAGGAGCTCTATTCGCGCAATATGTTCGTCGCGCTGCTCAAGTCGCTGGTCTCGCCATCAAAGGCGAAGGGCCTCGAGATCGATGGCAAGCCGGCGAACTACTGGGCGCTGGTCCAGAATTTTATCATTTCACTCGTGCCGTTTCTGCTCACCGCCGGCACGCTTGCTCTCGTGTGGTGGTACGTCGTGATCCACCAGCAGGTCACCGCCGCGGCGGAGATCGAGGGCCTGCAGCCGCTCGGCGGTGCGGTGGCGCCTGCGGCAGTGGCCGCCGACCAGGGGCCGCCGCTCCAGTTCTACATCTGGTTCAGCGTCATCGCGCTCGTGTGCGCGGCATGGATGACGCGTTCCTACGTCCGCATGACCGGCGATCGTTTCGAGTTGATCAAGCTGCTGACGTCTTCGGTGATGCCGCTCGGCATCCTCACGGTTTTGGTTCTCGCCGTCATTCTGTTCGGCATCACGACCGCGACCGAGTCGGCCGCGGTCGGCGCCGCGGGTGCTTTCATACTGGCGTTTCACGCCCGCACCCTCGACTGGAAGCGTACCAAGGAAGCGGTGTTCCTCACCGCGAAGACCACCGCGATGGTGTGCTGGCTCTTCGTCGGCTCGGCGATCTTCTCGGCTGTGTTCGCGATTCTCGGCGGTCAGGCGCTGATCGAGAAGTGGGTGCTCGCGCTCAACCTCTCGCCGGTCGGCTTCATGATCCTGTCGCAGGCCATCATCTTCCTGCTCGGCTGGCCGCTGGAGTGGACCGAGATCATCATCATCTTCGTCCCGATCTTCCTGCCGCTGCTCAAGCACTACAGCATCGACCCGGTGCTGTGGGGCGTACTGGTGTTCGTCAACCTGCAGGCCGCGTTCCTGTCGCCGCCGGTCGCGATGTCGGCTTTCTATCTCAAGGGCGTCGCGCCGAAGCACGTCACGCTCAATCAGATATTCGCCGGCATGATGCCCTACATGCTGATCGTGATCTTGTGCATGATCATCATGTATATCTGGCCGGGCATGACGCTCTGGCTGCCGAACTATCTTTACGGCAACTGACACGGCGCTTGCGCCGCTGCGAGTGTCTTCCCACAGCATGTCTTCGATGACGGAGCGATGATGCACCGGTGGTTCTGTTGCGTGGTGCTTGCATGCGCGGCGCTGTTCGGAGGCATGGACGTCGCGTTGGCGCAGTCCGCATTCCCGTTCGACCGCGACCTAGTTCTCGACGCGCGTGCGATGCGCGGCAGCAAGCGCGTGCCGGTGCTGGCGATCGGCGCGGACGGGCGTGCGCAGATCGATCTGTGGTGCAAGCGCGGCGAAGGGCAGGCGTCGATCGCCGCTAATGCGATAACGATTGTGGTCGGCACGATGAACGATGAGCCGTGCACGGCCGATCGCGTGCAGGCCGATGACGAGATGCTCGCGGCCCTCGCGGGAGTGACTGGCTGGAGCCAGCGCGGCGATGTTGTCACCCTGAATGGCGGCGCAAAGCCGCTGCGATTCCGTCTGGCAACGAACTAGATTTTCCGCTGCGCTGAGGCTGCTGCACCGCAGTATGTGGATTTCCACGGCGTTTACGGTGCAATTGTACCGTCTGTAGTGGCCGTCTGTTGCACGCGAACATCAGCCCGAAACAAACCGCTGCGTGCGGCGTACGGGCGATTGATCCCCCTGCCAGCAAAGCGGGATAAATGGGCAACACGGACTACAGGGGGTCGGCCATGAAACGCGCACTTCTGATCGCAAGCCTTCTCGCCGCTGCCGGCACGCCGGCGCTTGCGGCCGATATTCCCATGAAGGCGCGGCCAATGCCGGCCGCCGTCGAGGTTTGGAACTGGACGGGCTTCTATATCGGCGGCAACGCCGGCTACAGCTGGGGACGTTCGCGCACGACCGTCGACTACTTCAACCCCGTGACCGGTGCGCTGATCGTGCCGCCCGCCGGCTCGACCAACAACAGCGACTTCAAGCTCAATGGCGCGATCGCGGGCGGGCAGATCGGCTACAACTGGCAGACCGGAAACTGGATCTGGGGCCTTGAGGCCGACGCCCAGTGGTCGGGCGAGCGCGGCAGCACCGCGTTCCTCTGCGCGGCGGGCGGTGCGGCCGTTGTCGGCGCGGTGGTCGGTCCTGGTCCATGCGTTCCCGGCCTGACGTTCCTGCCGCCCGGCCTTGTCGGTACGACGGTCACGCTCGCGCAGCAGATCGAATGGTTCGGCACATTCCGCGCGCGCGTCGGCATGCTGTTCACGCCGTCGGTCCTCGCTTACGTCACCGGCGGACTCGCCTACGGCTCGGTGAAGAGCGATGGCACACTTGCGACTGTCAACGCGTTCGGCGCGCCGGTCGGCGCGGCCTTCTCGAGCAAGGAACTGCATGCGGGCTGGACGGTCGGCGGCGGCATCGAGGCGCACCTCGGCGGCAACTGGACCGGCAAGGTCGAATACCTCTACATGGATCTCGGCACCTTCAATAACACCGTGATCTTCGATGTTCCGCCGACGTCGATCGGTGCGCGCATGAACTCGCGCATCACCGACCACATCGCGCGCGTGGGGCTCAACTATCATTTCCCGGTCGCCGGGCCGGTGGTCGCGCGCTACTGATCGCGACGAACGCGCAAAGCAAAACCCCGGGCCGCGACCCGGGGTTTTTGTTTGTCTGCCGGAACGAAAAAGGGCGCGGCCGAAGCCGCGCCCTCGTTTCTTGTTGCTCTGGAAGACGGACCTAGAAGTCCATCCCGCCCATGCCACCGCCGCCCGGCATCGCCGGCGCGGCCGCCTTGTCCTTCGGCATTTCGGCGACCATCGCCTCGGTGGTGACGAGCAGGCCCGCGACCGAAGCCGCATCCTGCAGCGCCGTGCGCACGACCTTCGCCGGATCGACGATGCCCTTCTCGATCATGTCGACATACTCTTCGTTCTGCGCGTCGAAGCCGAAGGTCTCGGACTTGTTCTCCATGATCCTGCCGACCACGATCGAGCCCTCGACACCGGAGTTCTCGGCGATCTGACGGATCGGAGCCTCGATCGCCTTGAGCACGATGTTGATGCCGGCCTGGACGTCCGGGTTGTCGTTGGTGATCTTGCCGACCGCCTTCTTGGCGCGCAGCAGCGCGACGCCGCCGCCCGGCACGATGCCTTCCTCGACCGCCGCGCGGGTTGCGTTGAGCGCGTCCTCGACGCGGTCCTTCTTCTCCTTCACCTCGATCTCGGTCGCGCCGCCGACCTTGATCACCGCGACGCCGCCGGCAAGCTTGGCCAGCCGCTCCTGCAGCTTCTCGCGGTCGTAGTCGGAGGTGGTCTCGTCGATCTGCGCCTTGATCTGGGCGACGCGCGCCTCGATGTCCTTGCGCTTGCCGGCGCCGTTGATGATCGTGGTCTTCTCCTTCTCGATCACGACCTTCTTGGCGCGGCCGAGCATGGCCGGCGTCACGGTCTCGAGCTTGATGCCGAGATCTTCCGAGATCAGCTGGCCGCCGGTGAGGATCGCGATGTCCTCGAGCATCGCCTTGCGGCGATCGCCGAAGCCCGGCGCCTTCACGGCCGCGACCTTGAGGCCGCCGCGCAGCTTGTTGACGACCAGCGTCGCGATCGCCTCGCCCTCGACGTCCTCGGAGATGATCAGCAGCGGCTTGCCGGTCTGCACCACCGCTTCGAGCAGCGGCAGCATCGACTGGAGGCCCGAGAGCTTCTTCTCGTGCAGCAGGATGTAGACGTCCTCCTGCTCGGCGATCATCTTCTCGGCATTGGTGATGAAGTAGGGCGAGATGTAGCCGCGGTCGAACTGCATGCCCTCGACGATCTCGACCTCGGTGTCGAGCGACTTGGCTTCCTCGACCGTGATGACGCCCTCGTTGCCGACCTTCTGCATCGCCTGCGCGATCATCTTGCCGATCGTGGCGTCGCCGTTCGACGAGATCGTGCCGACCTGCGCGACTTCCGCCGACGAGCCGACCTTCTTGGCGCGCTTCTCGATGTCCTTCACGACCGCCGTCACCGCGATGTCGATGCCGCGCTTGAGGTCCATCGGGTTCATGCCGGCGGCAACCGACTTGGCGCCTTCGCGCACGATCGCCTGTGCGAGCACGGTCGCGGTGGTGGTGCCGTCGCCCGCCAGATCGTTGGTCTTGGAGGCAACCTCGCGCACCATCTGCGCGCCCATGTTCTCGAACTTGTCCTCGAGCTCGATTTCCTTCGCGACCGTCACACCGTCCTTGGTGATGCGCGGGGCGCCGAACGACTTGTCGAGCACGACGTTGCGGCCCTTCGGGCCGAGCGTCACCTTCACGGCGTTCGCCAGAATGTCGACGCCGCGCAGCATGCGGTCGCGCGCGTCGGTTGAGAATTTCACGTCCTTGGCAGCCATTTGAATTCTACTCCTGCTCTCTCAATTGAATCAGGCGATCACGCCCATGATGTCGGACTCCTTCATGATCAGGAGATCCTCGCCGTCGAGCTTGACCTCGGTGCCGGACCACTTGCCGAACAGCACGCGGTCGCCGACCTTGAGGTCGATCGGGATCAGCTTGCCGGCTTCGTCGCGCCCGCCGGGGCCGACGCCGACGATTTCGCCTTCCTGCGGCTTCTCTTTCACGGTGTCCGGAATGATGATGCCGCCCTTGGTCTTTTCGTCAGCTTCGATGCGGCGGACAACCACGCGGTCATGCAGGGGACGGAACTTGGATTTGGCCATGTTTTCCTCTTTGGGCACTCGCTTCGACGCGCGCATTATGCTGTCGCGCCGGGACTGAAAGCTGTGTCTGGATAGGCAGTTAGCACTCGCTAACACGAGTGCCAGCAGCCGTATGGGGAATATGGCCTCACGCCGCGCCTGTCAAGCCGACGGTCCGTGTCGGATTAACCATACTGGGCTGGCGGGCGAGCGATTTCCTGCGATGCTGCCGCGTTTACGTCTCTTTATCGGGTGAGGGATAGGTTAACGGCGAAAGCTGATCGGCCCGATCTGATTCGCGGTTGGGCAGAACCCGGGCGCAGCTGGTGCGTAGCTTGGTGCGGCTTGTGCCGCGCAAGGGGCGCGCCCAGAGGTGCGCGAAATCGAGGAGGGGTCGCTTGATGTCCGTTTGCTTGCGATCCGTCGCATGCCGCGACGCTGGCCATTTCGGCGGCCTTGCTGATGTCCGGCTGCGCCTCCCAGCAGATTTCCTGGGGCGGGCTCGGCGGATCGTCGGATCCGCAACCGGCCCCGATGGCGGCCGCGCCGTTGCCTGCAAGCATTCCGGCACAGGATCTGGTCGGGCGCTGGGGGCTTGCCGCCTACCACAAGGAAGACGACCGCGCCCGCACCGAGGCTGCGGCGCGCGGCCAGTGCCGCCAGCCTTACAATATCGCGCGCGGTCCGACCGGCGGCGTGATCATGCATCTGCCCGATCAGGCGCAGCCGACCGAGCTGAGCCTCAAGGGCGGTCCGGACGGCAAGAACTACATCGGGCCTGCCGGAGAACCTGCCGGCGGCCAGCGTGACCGCGAGATCGTCGGGTTCGACGGCCGCGTGCTGGTGACGCGCTTTACCGATCCCGAGGTCGCGGGGCGTTACGGTACCAGCGTCTACGTGCGCTGTGGCGCGGAGATCGCACCGGCCCCCAGGAAGAGCGCGCCGAAGGCCGCCAAGAAGGTCTGAGGCTCCAGTTCGATCTGAACTCCTGTCCTGATCGCGTGCCGCCGGTGTTCGGCCGCGCGATGAAGCGGCTTGCGCGCAAATCCGCATAAGTCCCTCGGCCGGGCGGATTTTCCCTCTCAAATCAAAACGGTGCGTTCGCCCCATTCGGGAACGGTGCAGCGCGCCCGGCGCTTATAATGGCCCGCGCCCGAATCGCCTGCGAAGGACCGATCCCGCATGCTCGGCTGGTTCCACAAGCTGCTGCCGCGCGAAGAGAAATTCTTCGAGCTGTTCGAGCAGCATTCCGAAGTCGTGGTGAAGGGCGCCGAAGCGCTGCGCGCGCTGCTCGACGGCGGCGAGGGCGTGCCGCAGCACTACAAGACCATCATGGATCGCGAGCAGGACGCCGACAACATCACCCGCGAGGTGCTGATCACGGTGCGGCGTACCTTCATCACGCCGTTCGACCGCGGCGACATCAAGGACCTCATCACCTCGATGGATAACGCGATCGACCAGATGCAGAAGACCGCCAAGGGCGTGATGCTGTTCGACCAGCGTACCTTCACGCCCTGCATGCGCGAGATGGGCGACGCGATCGTGAAATGCGCCAACCTCGTGCGCGAGGCGATCCCGCTGCTCAAATCGATCAACACCGAGGCAACGCGGCTTTCCGACATCACGGCGGAAATCTCGGCGCTCGAAGGCAAGGCGGACGACCTGCACGATTCAGGTCTGCGCGACCTCTATCTCGCGAGCGTGCAGGGCTCCGCGATGACCTTCATCACGGGCAACGAGGTGTACGACCATCTTGAAAAGGTGGTCGACCGCTTCGACGACGTCGCGAACCGCATCCACGGCGTGGTCATCGACCACGTTTAAGCGCAGGACCATGTCCCGGAAGAACGGAGCGCTTTCATGAGCGCCATTTCGCTCGCGCTGCCGGTGCTCGTCGCGCTGATCGTCATCGCGCTGGTATTCGACTTTCTCAACGGCCTGCACGATGCGGCGAACTCGATCGCCACCATCGTGTCGACCCGCGTTCTGCGTCCGCAATACGCGGTGCTTTGGGCGGCGTTCTTCAATTTCATCGCGTTCCTGTTCTTCGGGCTGCATGTCGCCGAAACGGTCGGCCGCGGCATCGTCGCGGCGACTGTCGCCGACCCGCGCGTGATCTTCGGCGCCCTGATGGGCGCGATCTCCTGGAACCTGATCACCTGGTACTACGGCATCCCGTCTTCCAGCTCGCACGCGCTGATCGGCGGATTGATCGGCGCGGGCCTCGCCAAGGCCGGCTCTCAGCGCCATCGTCTGGGAAGGCGTCATCAAGACCGCGCTCGCGATCGTCGGTTCGCCGTTGACGGGCTTCTTCTTCGCGCTGCTGCTGACGCTGATCGTGTCGTGGACGTTCGTGCGGTTCACGCCCTATGCGGTCGACAGCACCTTCCGCAATCTCCAATTCGTCTCCGCGTCGCTCTATTCGCTCGGCCACGGCGGCAACGACGCGCAGAAGACCATGGGCATCATCGCGGTGCTGCTCTATTCGCAGGGCTACCTCGGCGGCGAATTCCACGTGCCGTTCTGGGTGGTGCTCACGTGTCAGGCCGCGATGGGGCTCGGCACGCTGTTCGGCGGCTGGCGCATCGTCAAGACGATGGGCTCGCGCATCACGCGGCTGACGCCGGTGCAGGGTTTCTCAGCCGAGACCGGCGGCGCGATGACGCTGTTCATCGCCACCTATTTCGGCATCCCGGTCTCGACCACGCATACGATCACGGGCGCCATCATCGGCGTCGGCGCAGCGCGGCGTGTCTCCGCGGTGCGCTGGAATGTGACCACCAACATCGTCTTCGCATGGGTCATCACGATGCCGGCCGCGGCGCTGGTCAGCGCGCTGTTCTATTGGTCCGTTGGACTGTTCGGCGGCTAGCCGCCGCGTGCTAGCCTCGCGGCTCAGGTGATCCCGCCCGCATGCCGTCCTTTCGTGAAGTCATTCTCGGTCCCTGGCGCGCCGTCGCGGTGCTCGGCCTCACGCAGATTCTCGCCTGGGCCGCGGTCTTCTACCCGCCGGTGCTCACCGTCCCGGCGATTGCCGCCGAGCGCGGCTTCTCGACCACGTTCGCGATGGGCGGGCTTACCGCGGGCCTGCTCGTCGCGGGTTTCATCGCGCCGACCGTCGGCGGCCTGATCGACCGATACGGCGGGCATCGCGTGATGCCGTTCGGCTCGCTCGCGGGCGCCGCCGGGCTCGCGGCGCTTACGGTCGCGAGCCATCCGGTCGCCTATCTCGCGGTCTGGATGCTGCTCGGCGCCGCGATGGCGGCTTCGCTCTATGATCCGGCCTTCGCGACGCTCGGCCGCATCTTCGGCGCGAAGGCGCGCCAGCCGATCACCGTGCTGACGCTCGCCGGAGGCTTTGCCTCCACGGTGAGCTGGCCCGCGACGTTCGTGCTGATGAAATACGTCGGCTGGCAGGGGACCTATCTGGTCTATGCGGCGGCGCTCGCGTTCGTGGCCGCTCCGCTGCATGCCTTCGCGCTGCCGCGCATGCGTGCGAGCACCGATATCCAGCCCGCGCATCCCGATGCGCCGCCTGCGCCGGCGATCCGCCCGGCAGCCGGCATGGTCTTCCTCCTCGTTCTGGCGGCCTTCTCGGCCTATGCGTTCGTTCCCTCGAGCATGTCCGCGCATCTGCTGGCGATCTTTCTGCGCGCGGGGATCGAGCCGCAGCACGTCGTCATGATCGGCATGCTGTTCGGGCCCGCGCAGGTCGCGGCGCGGCTGTGCGAATTCATCTTCGCGCGCAACGTCCATCCGCTGATGATGGCGCGCTTCGCGGTCGGCATGCTGGTCGCATCGTTCGCGATGCTGGCGCTGTTCGGGTTTTCGACGCCCGCCGCGGTGGCGTTTGCGATCATGTTCGGCATCGCGAATGGACTGATCACGATTGCGCGCGGTGCGGTGCCGCTCGCGCTGTTCGGCGCGGTGGGTTACGGCCGCATCATTGGCCGCATCGCGGGGCCTGCGCTGATCGTCACGGCGGTGGCGCCGGTGGTGATCGCCTTCGTGGCGGAGCGCGCATCCGATCCGGCCGCGCTTGCGGTCGCGGCGGCTTTCGCCGCTGTCGCCTTCGTCTGCTTTCTGCTGGTCCGGCGCTAGCCCACGACGGTGCCGAATACCGGAAACGCGCCGGGCGAGCGCGCCAGCGCCGCACGCGCAAGCCGCGCGTCGTCATCCATGCGGCGCACCAGCGCTTCGACGGAATCGAATTTCAGTTCCGGCCTGATCCAGCCGATGAAGGCGACGTCGAGCGGTGCGCCATAGAGGTCGTTCGAAAAATCGAAGACGTGCACTTCCAGCAATGGCGGTCCGTTGTCGAAGGTCGGCCGCGTGCCGAAGCTCGCGACACCGTCGAGGGTCATTCCGCCGATCCCGACGCGCACCGCGTAGATGCCGTGCTTGAGCCCGCAATCCGGATCGAGCGCGATGTTCGCGGTCGGGAAACCCAGTTCGCGCCCGCGCTGGTCGCCCTTTATCACCGGGCCGGATGCGAACCACGGATAGCCGAGCAGTTCCGCCGCCTCGACCACGCGACCCTCGGCCAGTGCGGCGCGGATCGAGGACGATGAGACCGGTCGCCCTTCGTCCTCGAGCGGCGGCGCAGTCTCGACGGTGAAGCCGTAGCGCTCGCCCTGTTCGGCAAGGAAGGCGGGCGAGCCGCCCCGCTCGTGGCCGAAATGGAAATCGAACCCGATGGTCGCGCCCTGGATGCCGAGCCGCCCGACCAGAATGCGCGTGATGAAATCCTCCGCCGACAACGCCGCGAATGCCGCATCGAAGGTCAGCACCAGCGCGCCCGACAGGCCGGTCGCAGCGAGCAGGCGCAGCTTCGACGTCTCGTCGGTCAGGCGGAAGACCGGGTCGGACGGGCGCAGGGTCTTGCGCGGATGCGGCTCGAACGTGACGGCGATCGCCGGAGTCCCGAGCGCATCAGCGCGCGCGACCGCGGTATCGATGACGGCGCGGTGGCCGCGGTGCACGCCGTCGAAATTCCCGATCGCCGCGACGGCGCCCTTGAACTGGCTGACGCGCGGCGCGTCGTCGCGAACCACCACGAAGGGTTGCGCGGACGGGCTGGTCATCGGGTGTGTGAGGCGGGCGTCATCACGGGGCGCGGCGAACGTGCCGTTGCGGGCGGCTTCAAGTCAAGGCTGGGCGCGGACTATTGCGCCTCGACCGGCTCGTCGAGCACGTCGCGCAGCTTGGCGGCGAGGTCGCGACGCCGGTAGGGCTTGCCGAGCATGTATTTGGCGGGCACCGCCTCGCCGTCGATGGTGAGCGCGCCCGCCGCATAGCCGGATGTGTAGAGAACGCGCAACCTCGGCCACCGCTCACGCAGCCGCATCGCGAGCTGGCGTCCGTTCATGCCGCCCGGCATCACCACGTCGGTGAACAGGAGGTCGGGCACGCAGCCGTTCTCGACCAGCGACAGCGCCTCCGTGGCGTTTTCGGCCACCACCACCGCGTAGCCGAGCCCGACGATCTGCATGCCGGTGTGCTTGCGCACCATCGGGTCGTCCTCGACGAACAGGATGGTTTCGCTGCCGGCGGGCAGATCGGCTGCGAGCGCGGGCGCGGCGCTCGCGGTCACGGACGCGGTTTCGGAGCGCGGCACGTAGAGCCGCACTTCCGTTCCGGCGCCGGCCTTCGAGGCGATGCGCACGTGACCGCCCGATTGCGTCACGAAGCCGTGGACCATGCTCAGTCCGAGGCCGGTCCCCTTGCCGACGTCCTTGGTGGTGAAGAACGGCTCGAACGCGCGTGCGACGACCTCCGGCGGCATGCCGGTCCCGGTATCGCTGACCGAGATCATGACGTACCGGCCGGGCTTGATCTCGGGATCGCGCGCGGCGTCTTCGGCGCCGATGTCGGCATTCGCCGTCTCGACGATAAGCCGTCCGCCGTTCGGCATCGCGTCGCGCGCATTGAGGGCGAGATTGAGCACGGCGTTTTCGAGCTGGTTGGGATCGACCTTGGCGGACCAGAGACTGCCCGGATGCTTGAACCAGATCTCGACCTGTTCGCCGAGCGTGCGGCGGATCGGCGATTCCATCTTGCTCAGCAGGTCGCGCACGTCGGTCGGATGCGGCTCCAGCATCTGGCGTCGGCCGACGACCAGCAGGCGGCGCGTGAGGTCCGCGCCGCGCTCGGCGGCCGTCCGCAACGACTCGGCGAGCGGGCGCGTCTTGTCGTCGGCGAGGCTGACCAGCACGTCGGCGTTGAGCAGGATGGCGGTCAGCAGGTTGTTGAAGTCGTGTGCGATGCCGCCGGTGAGGTGGCCGAGCGCCTCGATGCGCTGCGCCTCGACGAGCCGTTTTTCGGCAAATTTTCCGCTCGGTGATGTCGGTGAGGATCGATCCCACCAGCACGACGCGGTTCGCTTCGCCGAAGACCGGAAATTTTTGCACCAGCACCGTGCGCGGCCCGTCGGCAAGAGGGATTGCCATTTCCCACTGCCCGGCGCGCCCCGTTTCGATGACGGTGCGATCCTGCGCCACGATCTCTTCGGAATGTTCGTTCGGGTAAAGCTCAGCGATGGTTCTGCCGAGGATCTTTTCCTCGTTTTGACCGGTGAAAGTCGCGAAGGCGCGGTTGGCGAAGACGAAGCGCCCGTCGATGGCCGTGAGCGAAGCCATCATCGGCGCGTTGCGCACGAAGGTTTCGAACTGCGCCTGGGTGACGCGCCACACCGCGCTGACGTCCTCGCGTGGCGACGGGGCTGCACCCGGCTCGATGGCTGCGATAGCTGCGCCTGCCATAACTTGTCCCGCCGGAGCGAGCGACTTCCTTCAGCCAGCATGCGGATCCGCGATATTGCGGCCGCTCCGGCGTCTGACTCTGAGAATCTAGCAGTGGAGGGGGCGCGATATATCCGGAGGACTACGTACGGGGCGCGGCCGCTCGTGGCGGCACCGAGACGACGGCCTCGCCATCCAGCACCAGTTTACCGTCGACGCGGGCTTCGCATTGCAGGCGCACGATGCGGCCCTTCGTTATCAGCTCGACCACCTCGACCACGACCTCCACCACGTCGCCGATCTTGACCGGCCCGTGGAAGTTGAGGGTTTGCGAGCGGTAGACCGCGCCGGGGCCGGGCAGGCGTGTCCCGAGCACCGCCGAGATCAGGCTCGCGGTGTAGAGCCCGTGGGCGATCCGCTGCCCGAAGCGGGTATCGGCCGCATAGACGTCGCAAAGGTGCAGCGGATTGTCGTCGCCGGACAGGCGGGCAAATCCGACCACGTCGGAATCCATCACCGACTTCATCAGGCTTTCGCGCATGCCGACATGCAGGTCCTCAAAGGAGAGGAGCCGCAGCATGCGCGGGTCGACGACGGGGTGCGGAGTGGCCATGCGGGATTGACCAAGTCTTAACGCGGACGAGAGGGCCTCGATCCACGGACCCTTCGCAATAGGACTTTCGGCGGCGGGGGTCTAACGGGCTGAACCTGCGTGCTTTCCGGCGTCAGCGGCGTGCCTCCTGCCTGCCCGCGCGGTGTACCCGTAACCCCCGAAAAACACACGGATTAACCGGATATTCAACCGCTATTGGTAGCGTCCGGGCTCTTGGGGAGCTGGGGTGAACGCCCTCCAAACGGTTCGGCGCTGAGGGACGGCGGGCGCGTGCGCGTCCGCAACGCGCACGGGGAGCAGGAAATGGCTATCGACATGTCGATGCCGGTTCTCGTGGTCGACGACTACAACACGATGATCCGCATCATCCGCAATCTCCTGAAGCAGCTTGGCTTCGAAGACGTCGACGATGCGTCGGACGGCTCGGCCGCGCTCAACAAGATGCGCGAGAAGAAATACGGCCTGATCATCTCCGACTGGAACATGGAGCCGATGACCGGCTACGAGCTGCTCAAGGAAGTGCGCGCCGATCCCGGTCTGACGAAGACACCGTTCATCATGGTCACGGCGGAATCGAAGAAAGAGAACGTGATCGCGGCGAAGAAAGCCGGCGTGAACAACTACATCGTCAAGCCGTTCAACGCGCACACCCTGAAGACCAAGATCGAAGCGGTGTTCGGCGAGTAGGGCCGGCGGCACATCTCGTCCGCGACGGGCACACGCGTCGGATCAGGCGCGTCACCACACCAGCTTTTTCGTCACTGCCTTCGGCGCGTGTCCGGCGGCGGCGAACATCGTGCCGAGCGCCGCAAGGTCCGGATCGTCGCGGTGGCCGAGCTCCTCGGCATGGATGCCGGCCGTGACGAACAGGCAATCGACGCCGAGATCGTGCGCGCCTTTCAGGTCGGTGCGCACCGAATCCCCGATCGCAAGCACACGGTCGAGCGGCACATCGGCAGGCAGCGACCGCGCGCGCCGCGCCTTCGCGGTTTCGGCGAGCGCGAGTTCATAGAGCGGCCGGTGCGGCTTGCCGGCGTAGTAGACCTCGCCGCCAAGCTCCTTGTAGGCGTCGGCAAGCGCGCCCGCGCAATAGACGAGGCGGTCGCCACGCTCGACCACGACGTCGGGATTGGCGCAGATCATGAACAGGTTACGCGCGCGCAACTGGTTCAACAGGTCGCGATAGTCGTCCGGCGTTTCCACCTCGTCGTCGAACAGGCCGGTGCAGACGACGTATTTGGACTCCTCGGCGCTGCTGAACGGCGCATCGAGCCCGGTGAAGATCGTGTGATCGCGCTCCGGCCCGATAAGGAAGACCTTCTCGCCCGCGCGTTTGTTCACCTCGGAGCGGGTGACGTCGCCCGAGGTCATGATGCCGTCGTAGGTCGAGCGCGGCACGTTGAGATGGTCGAGCAGGCGGATCACCTGATCGCCCGGGCGCGGCGCGTTCGAGATCAGCACCACGCTGCCGCCCTTCTCGCGGAACCGCGTGAGCGCCTGGCAGGCCGCCGGAAACGATGCGACGCCGTTGTGCACGACGCCCCACACGTCGGAGAGCACCGCGTCGTAACTGGGCGCAAGCGTGGAGAAGTGATCGGTCAGGACAGGTGTCATCGGCAACTCGAATGCGGGGGGGATCGTCTAGACGATCCGGGACGCGCCGTCACCCTTTGGCGCGGCGTCCAGCCCCGCGCGCGATCTTCGCCATCGCGCTCGCGTTGCGCGCGCCGGAGCCCTTGGGCTCGGGCGTTTCCTCCGGCGCATCGGCAACCGGCACGGGGCGCTCGTTGGTTCGCACCGGGGGCGCCGTGCGTTCGGTCTGGCGGTCCGCAATTCCTTGCAGCACCTCGGCGCGCACCGGACGCGGCGGCGAGAACAACAGCCCTTGTCCGAAGCGCACATCGTAGTCGAGCAGATCGACGACATGTGACTCGCTCTCGATCCGGTCGGCGATCAGGTCGATGCCGAAACGGCCGAGCAGGTCGGAGAAGTCCGCCGGATGGATATCGCCGTGCGGCCCGGCTACGCGGCTGAGCAGCAGCCGTGCGGGCATCTTCACGAAGCGGAAGCCGCGGTCGCTCAGCTCACGCGGCTCGATGCGCAGATCGGTCATCTGGTCGAGCGAGAAGCGGAAGCCGATGTCGGCGAGGGTCGCGAGGCATTCCTGCTCGATCGCCCCCATGCGGCGCAGCATGCCCTGCGAGAACTGGAAGACCAGATAGGGCGTCAGCACGCGGTTCGCCTGCAGGAATTCGACGATCTGCTGGAACACCGCGGCATTCGTCAGCGTCGATCCCATGATGTTGCAGAACAGCCCGACCTCGCGGTTCTTGCTCGACAGCCGCCGCACCACCTGCACGGAGCGGAACACCATCAGATTGTCGATCGCCGCGGTCAGTCCGCCGCGCTCGGCGTATTGGGCGAAATCCTCCGGCGCGAGCAGCACGCCGGCATCGCCGCGCAGGCGGGTGAGCGCCTCGTAGTAGCGCACCTTGCGCTGCGGCAGCGTGACGATCGGCTGCAGGTAGAGGTCCACGCTGTTCGCATCGATCGCGCGCGAGATCTGCTCCACGATCTCGCTCGGCGCGAGACCCTGGAAGGGGCCGCTCTCCGGCCGCTCCAGCGGCAACGGCACCGAGAGTTCGGCTTCGGCGCGGTCGAAGAACGACTCCGGCGCAAGCGCGGGCCCGGTCACCGGGCCGAACGGCGCAGCGCGCGAGGGCGGCGCGTGCGAGGTCATGTTCTCGAGCATCTGCTCGTGGGCCGCGACCGCGTCGGCGAGCTCCTTCACCAACTGGCCGAGTTCGTCGATCTCGCCGACCAGCGGCTCGGTCATCTGGCCCGTGCGGTCCACCGCGGAGGCGACCTCGCCCTCCATCGCCGACGATCCGGCGGTCGAGTTCGGAAACCTGCCGGCCGATGTCGGCGGTGGCGCGCGAAAGGTCGGCGATCTGGCTGCCGACGTCGAAACGGTCGCGCTGGCTGCTGGTGATCGAGTTGACCATCACGAGCGCGGTCATCACCGCGACGCCGGTGACCGCCGCCTCCATGCCGGTGAACCCGAACGTGAGGTAGGTCACGATGCCCGCCGAAACGGCGATCACCACCATGCAGAACGCAACAAACGTGGCGCTCAGGCGCCCCATGTCCGACCCCAAGGTCCGCCAAATTGCTTTTGCATGCCGACGCGCCGAAAAAATGGCCCGCGAATCGCCAGCCCGCCCATGGTCCTGACTGTCCACGAGCAGCGCTGATCAGGCAAGCATCTTTGATCGGGCTTCGGGCCGCCGGGAGAGCCTCAGCCCGCTTTGGACATCAGGTCCATGAGGTGCGCGAGCGCGTCGTCGCGCAACTGGTTGACATCGCGCATGCCGCGCCCGGCGCTGTCGACGATCCGCTCCAGCAGCATGCGGCAGGAGCGGTCATGCGGGGCGAGCGGCTGCATCACGGCGAAGCGCGCGGAGGCCTGCTGGTAGGCAAGGCCGATGGCAAGCACCGGGTCCGGCGCTGCGGCGGCGCGGTGCGGTCTCAACTGAACGACTTCGCCCATGTGTCTCATCCTTCGGCAAGGAAATACCAGCCGGGCTGGTCTTGTTCCCGCGCGCGTCAGGAACTTTTCCGCGCGGTCCCGACTTTTCAGCCCGAACAGGCCTGCGAAAGGCCGGGCCGGTCGCGACCGCCAAGGCGCTGCCGGTGCTTCAGCGCCGTTCAGGCGCGCCGGGAGACAAACGAGGACCTGCGAGATGGCACGAAAGTATTCGAAAGGTGCAGCGAAGAAAGTCAAACGCGCGATGCACAAGCGCAAACGCGGAACGCTCAAGAGCGGCCGCAGCGGCAAGACAGTGAAGAGCCGCAAGCAGGCGATCGCGATCGGGCTCTCGGAAGCCCGCCGCGAAGGCAAGAAGGTTCCGAAGAAGCGCAAGAAGAAATCGTGAGGCAGGCATGGACGCGGCGAAATATTCAGTGGTGCCGTTCGACGGACAGTGGGGCGTGGCGCATGACGGCGAAACCGCCGGCCCCTACGTGACGCGCGAGGCCGCATTCGAGGCGGCGGTCGCGCCCGCAAGCCTCGCGATCAAGCAGGGGCACGCGGTGGAAATCGTCGTTGCGCCGCCGCGACCCGCTCAAAGTCCGAACTAGGCCTGGACCAAAATGTCGGCGGGCTTTCTTTGCTACACTCCCGGCACCATCACCGGGAGTTCTCCATGTCGTCGATCCGCCGCACCAATCCGCCCGCCGTGCATCCGCCGCTCGGGCGCTATCATCACGCGACCGTTCACCCGCTGGGCAACGGCCTCAAACGCCTCGTCATGGCGGGGCAGGTCGGCATCAAGCCGGACGGCACGCTCGCGGGCGATCTCGGCGCACAGATCGAGCAGGCTTACGACAATCTGCTGGCGGTGCTGGCGTCGGAGGGCATGGGGCCGGGCGATCTGGTGAAGATCACATACTTCACCACCGACAAGTCGCCCGAGGCGCTGAAGCTCTCGCGCGACATCCGCGCGCGCAAGCTGGGCGACGCCAATCCGTCTTCAACCTATCTGGTGATCGCGGGTCTTGCGGGGCCCGATCTCAAGGTCGAGATCGAAGGCGAGGCCGTGGCGGCGGGCTGGGCCGCGCCACGGCGTTGTTGATTGGTCGCGTCAGCGGTTCGGAAGGCAGCGCCCGATCGCATTGCGACGCATTCCGGGCGGGCAGGGGCGCGCCATGAACGCCGGGCGGCAACGGCCCCTGGCGTTACGCGCCATGCCGGGTCCGCAGCCCTGCGCAACCAGCGTCGTGAGGCCGTCGGACTGTACCGGGGCGACGGGCATGGCTTGCGCGGCGCTCAGGGCGCCGAAGCCGATGATGGCGGCAGCGATCAGTGTCTTCATGGTGGCTCCTTGGGTGCGTTCTCTTTTGAGATCGACGCGTGTTCGCAACTCAACTGACGCCGCCGGACGATGGACCGGCCGCGATGCGAGCCGCAAGCGAAGTAAGCCGGGGATGAGGGCGAAAGTTCCGCTTTATTGTGGCCGCGGCGGGACGATGGCGAAGTGCACCCGCACGGGCTTAGCGCGCTCGCGATTGACGAAGCTCTGGCGCGGAAGACTGATCGGCTCCTGCACGTCAAGGCCCGGATAGTCGATGCGTAGCCGCGCAAGTCCGGCGGCATCGATCTGCCCGTCCTCCCACACGATCACGGCGCCGCTGGCGGCGCAACGCGTCGCGATCGACCCACGGGCTGATCGTCGGGTCGGCGTGCACGATCACGCGCGGCCTGTCGGGCGAATAGACCGCGATGTTGTTGGTGGCGAATTCGCCGCCGCCGACGTAGGGGAGCGGCGTCGCGAATTTCGCGTGCCACTTCTGCGTGACCTTCTCGGCGAGCGCGCGGCCGGGAAACTGCGTCGCCTTCGGGCGGTCGCGCACGCGGGCTCCAGTCCCTCGACCATCGCATAGGCGAGCGGCATGGCCAGGAACACGGCGATGAAGCCGGCGGCGAAGCGCCGGAGCCGCACGGGCTCGCTCACGGGGCCGAGCCAGAGCAGCGCGGCGAGCGGCGCGAACGACCAGAGCGGATAGCCCCACATCGCGACCGGCAGGCGGCCGGCGACGAGCGCGACGCGGTGGTCACGAGAAAGGGCCCGAGCGCCAGCATGGTGACATAGCGCCGCGCGAAGCCGTCCGTGCTCGATGCGGACGACGCGCGCCCCACAGCGCCAGTGCCATCAGGCCGATCGCGGGCGAGATAAAGAAGAGCTGGCTCGCGGTCCACTGCAGCGGATAGGTCACGACGTGATACCAGTGCGTCGCGAGCTTGGCGCGCCCATCGACGTAGCGCAGCGGCATGAAGCCGGTCTCGACCAGCCAATTGAGATTGGGCGCGATCACGACCAGGAACGCGAGCGCCATCAGCCACGGCCCCGCCGTACGCAAGGTGCGCCGCGCCCCGGATCGAACAGCATGAACAGGCCGAGCTGCCGGCGAGCGCGAAGGCCGCATACTTCGACCAGAAGCACAGCGCGAGCGCCGCGCCGGCGAGCAGCCAGTCGGGGACGCGCCCGCGCGTGATCGCGCGATAGAGGAAGAGGCCGGTCAGCGCCCAGAACGGCAGCTGCATCTGGTCGTGCGCGAACTTCGGGACCGAGAAATTGAAGAAGTGGATGCCCTCCAGCGCCGCGACCGCGATCAGCGCCTGGAAGCCGCCGACGATGTCGCGCCCGAGCAGCCACACGACATACATGCAGGCGGCGGCGGAGAGCGGCCCGAGCAGATAGACCGCGTATACCGAGCCGGTGACGCGATAGATCGCGTCGGCCGCCCACCACGGCAGCGGCGGATGCTTCCAGTAGCCGAGCTGCCACTCGCGCCCGAGGCCAGATCCTCGACCAGGTCGAGCTGGAGATTGTGCGACAGCAGCGCCGGCAGGGCGGTCCAGATGACGAGATGCAGGCCGAGCAGCACGGCAAGGCATCGGCCCGGTTCGCGCCGCGCATAGTCCACCAGCGCGGAAAGCCGCGAGGCGGATGCGTGGGCGACGTCGGACATGCCTCTCCAGTGTTCGGCATTTTCTGCGGACGTGGACGCTTCCGGAAAATGCTCTACATTGCGTCGCCGTCGGGATGAGAGACCGGGCGGGCGCCTGCCGTCAACCGGCAAGAATAACGGAATAGTCGTGACCGCGGGGGGCCCGGAAATATCGATCGTGCTGCCTGCCCATAACGAGGCCGAGAATATTGCGGCCATCGCGGCCGCGATCACGCAGGGGATGGCCCGGCAGGGCTCTTACGAGATCGTATTCGTCGACGACGGCTCGACCGACGGCACGCTCGCGGCGATCCGCGCGGCCGCGCGCGATCCGGCAATCCGCTACGTGTCGTTTACGCGTAATTTCGGTCATCAGGCGGC